>NZ_BBXC01000035.1:3295-5780 GCF_001570525.1 Herbidospora sakaeratensis | reverse complement strand
GAGAGTTGCATAGTCGACGCGAGCATTTATGGTCAAGTCCTCGGCCTATTAGTACCGGTCAGCTCCACACATTACTGTGCTTCCACTCCCGGCCTATCAACCCGGTCGTCTACCGGGGGCCTTACCCCATCACTGGGTGGGAGACCTCATCTCAAGACGAGCTTCCCGCTTAGATGCTTTCAGCGGTTATCCCTTCCGAACGTAGCCAACCAGCCGTGCCCTTGGCAGAACAACTGGCACACCAGAGGTTCGTCCGTCCCGGTCCTCTCGTACTAGGGACAGCCTCTCTCAAGTCTCCTGCGCGCGCAGCGGATAGGGACCGAACTGTCTCGCGACGTTCTAAACCCAGCTCGCGTACCGCTTTAATGGGCGAACAGCCCAACCCTTGGGACCTACTCCAGCCCCAGGATGCGACGAGCCGACATCGAGGTGCCAAACCATCCCGTCGATATGGACTCTTGGGGAAGATCAGCCTGTTATCCCCGGGGTACCTTTTAGCCGTTGAGCGACACCACTTCCACACGTCGGTGCCGGATCACTAGTCCCAGCTTTCGCTCCTGCTCGACCCGTCGGTCTCACAGTCAAGCTCCCTTGTGCACTTACACTCGACACCTGATTGCCAACCAGGCTGAGGGAACCTTTGGGCGCCTCCGTTACTCTTTGGGAGGCAACCGCCCCAGTTAAACTACCCACCAGACACTGTCCCCCACCCGGATCCACGGGCGCGGGTTAGACATCCAAAACGATCAGAGTGGTATTTCACCAATGACTCCACCTGAACTAGCGTCCAAGCTTCCCAGTCTCCCACCTATCCTACACAAACCGTTCCAAACACCAATGTCAAGCTGTAGTGAAGGTCCCGGGGTCTTTCCGTCCTGCTGCGCGAAACGAGCATCTTTACTCGTAGTGCAATTTCACCGGGTCTGTGGTTGAGACAGCGGGGAAGTCGTTACGCCATTCGTGCAGGTCGGAACTTACCCGACAAGGAATTTCGCTACCTTAGGATGGTTATAGTTACCACCGCCGTTTACCGGCGCTTAAGTTCTCACCTTCGCCCATCACTGGGCTAAGCGGTCCCCTTAACGTTCCGGCACCGGGCAGGCGTCAGTCCGTATACATCGTCTTACGACTTAGCACGGACCTGTGTTTTTAGTAAACAGTCGCTTCCCCCTGGCCACTGCGACCCCCACCAGCTCACGGAGCAAGTCCGATCACCAGCAGAGGCCCCCCTTCTCCCGAAGTTACGGGGGCAATTTGCCGAGTTCCTTAACCACAGTTCACCCGAACGCCTTAGTATTCTCTACCTGACCACCTGAGTCGGTTTAGGGTACGGGCCGCCATGACACTCACTAGAGGCTTTTCTCGGCAGCATAGGATCACCCACTTCGCCACAATCGGCTCGGCATCACACCTCAGACAAATAGAGCGCGGATTTGCCTACGCTCCGTCCTACATGCTTACCCCGGGACTACCATCGCCCGGGCTGGGCTACCTTCCTGCGTCACCCCATCGTTTACCTACTACCAGATCAGGTCCAGCGTTCCCCAGCCCGCTCTCCCGAAGGATCACAGGTGGGTAAGGACTGTTAGTATCACTGGCCTCGATATGGGCGCATCACAGCGGGTACGGGAATATCAACCCGTTATCCATCGACTACGCCTGTCGGCCTCGCCTTAGGCCCCGACTTACCCTGGGCGGATTAGCCTGCCCCAGGAACCCTTGGTCATCCGGCGCAGAAGTTTCTCACTTCTGATTCGCTACTCATGCCTGCATTCTCACTCGCGTCGCCTCCACAACTCGATCACTCGGCTGCTTCGCCGGCGACACGACGCTCCCCTACCCATCCACGAATCAATGTTCGCGAATGCCACGACTTCGGCGGTGTACTTGAGCCCCGCTACATTGTCGGCGCGGAATCACTTGACCAGTGAGCTATTACGCACTCTTTCAAGGGTGGCTGCTTCTAAGCCAACCTCCTGGTTGTCTCTGCGACTCCACATCCTTTCCCACTTAGCACACGCTTAGGGGCCTTAGTCGGTGATCTGGGCTGTTTCCCTCTCGACTACGAACCTTATCGCCCGCAGTCTCACTGCCACGCTCTCACTTACCGGCATTCGGAGTTTGGCTGACGTCAGTAACCTTGTCGGGCCCATCGGCCATCCAGTGCTCTACCTCCGGCAAGAAACACGCGACGCTGCACCTAAATGCATTTCGGGGAGAACCAGCTATCACGGAGTTTGATTGGCCTTTCACCCCTACACACAGATCATCCCCCAGGTTTTCAACCCTGGTGGGTTCGGTCCTCCACGCGGTCTTACCCGCGCTTCAACCTGCCCATGCGTAGATCACCCCGCTTCGGGTCTACAGCATGCGACTCAACGCCCTATTCAGACTCGCTTTCGCTACGGCTCCCCCACACGGGTTAACCTCGCCACACACCATAACTCGCAGGCTCATTCTTCAAAAGGCACGCAGTCACATCACA
>NZ_BBXC01000035.1:2272-2647 GCF_001570525.1 Herbidospora sakaeratensis | reverse complement strand
AGAGGGTCCCACAACCCCGCATACGCAACGCCCGCCGGCTATCACACGCATACGGTTTGGCCTCATCCGCTTTCGCTCACCACTACTCACGGAATCACTCTTGTTTTCTCTTCCTACGGGTACTGAGATGTTTCACTTCCCCGCGTTACCACCAACCGCCCTATACATTCAGGCGGAGGCAACACCACATGACTGGTGCTAGGTTTCCCCATTCGGACATCCCCGGATCAACGTCTGGTTGGCGACTCCCCGAGGCTTAACGCAGCCTCCCACGTCCTTCATCGGCTCCTGATGCCAAGGCATCCACCGTGTGCCCTAAAAAACTTGGCCACAAGATGCTCGCGTCCACTATGCAATTCACAAACAACAAACAGC
>NZ_BBXC01000034.1 GCF_001570525.1 Herbidospora sakaeratensis | reverse complement strand
AGCGCCAATTCACTGGAGCGTTCGTGCCATTGGCCGACGGGGAACCAGCGTGCTGGAGGGGATGTCGCGGTCCTCATCCCGGTCGACGCGTTCTGGCCTTCAGTCGAGCACTCACGGACGGCAGTCGAGCATGCGGCGTGGGGGCCGGCCACAGCCGCCAGCAGGACAGGCTCCGATGAACATCACGGTGTTCCTGACGGGACTCGAACCCGCACCAACGTAGCCAGGTGAGGAAAACGCGCTTCCCTGCCGGGGGCTGAGGTTCCCCAACCCGCACGGTTACCCGCGCAGGCCCGGTCCCGGTGCATCCGCAACCCTCTGGCATGACACCCCTTCGTTTTGGGCCGCTCTATCCAGTTGAGCTACAGGAACATGTGGTGATCAGCCACAAAGTCATCATCGGACGGCGTAGCCCCAGCCGCAAGGACTTTTTCCTCCGGTGGAAACGGTCATACACGAGGGGCGACAAGAGCCGAATAGGGCGCGCACTGCCCGACCCGCCCTCAAAGAGCCTCAACCGCAGTCAGTCCCCTATGTGGGGCTGCTCTCCCGTGAGCCCATCGGGCACGTGGCTCAGTCGAGCGCTGGCCGTCGTTCTCCCTGCTCAAGAAGAGATCAGGCGAACGGTTCAGGTCCCCCGGACACAGATCTTCACCGTGTCGCGGTCGCCGAAAACGGACAGGTCGACTTGCGGTCACACGCGGCCATCTGACGGTGAGCGGTTGAGGCGCGGTCGGCCGCATGGCCTGGTCTTCCCGGCTCTACGGCCCGTTCGCGACTCCGAGGACGGTCCGGCACGGCCGACTACCCGCAATCCACTGTCCAGCCATATTCGTACGCGCCCGTCGCGTCTGCGGAGAAATTCATTTCCAAAAGACACGCCGAACCATTGAGGCCGCCCGTGAATCTCGCCGTCAACGTGTTCTTGTATCCGCTTTCTTCTTGATCGTCAGGGGCCGACGGGCCGGACCTTCTTCTCCTGCTTGCTGTATCGGACCAGAAAGGACCGGCACACGTTTATGGCGGGGTTCGGCGTGCACACATGAACACGGCCTCCCGAATATATGGTTCCCGCGCCTGAATATTCGTACCGAACCGTCGTCGGGCGCGCAGCCTGGCTCGGCTGTCCCGGCGGATCATTCTTTGCCTCGCCGGACGTGCACGCAGATCCCAGGACGGCCGTGCAGAGCACTAAGCGAACCCATGCGGTGTTCACGATCGCCTCACGTCGAAATTGATGCAACTGCGACACGGCCACAGGCTGGTGTCGCTTTTCGCCCTGTCTTTTGGGGCGTTCACCCGAACTCCCGCCAGTAGGCCTTCCTTTGCCTGGATGAGCCTAAACCCGAGGCATCGATCGCGACTTTCCAATCTGCCTTTGTGAGTAAACCGAGACGGCGTCCTACCTGCGGCGCAGCACGTGCGGCACAGCCGCGCCGCGAGCTTCCGAACTGGCCACGCAGGTTCGATTCCCGCCGCTCCACCTCGAAAAGCGAAGTCGCCGCCGATCCGAAAATGTCAGCTGGTGATCATAGGCTCCGCAGCCATGACCGCCCCTCAGACCGTCTCCTTCGGCCTCGGCGTCCACTACTCGCGGGCCTATCTCATCGACGACACCGACGAGGCCATGGGCCCCGACGGAATGCTCGACGACCACCCCACCCACCCCGTCGGCATCATCCGCGTCGAACACGGCGACGCCTTCCTGATCACCGGTCTGCACACCGGCACGGTCGGTTTCTCCGTCACCGTGGCCGACCACGATCCGGGTGCGGACACCGACGCCTACGAGGACATCGTCGAGATCAGCATCGAGTCCGAGGCCGGCCGGTTCGAACTTCACGAGTGGGGCGGTGGCGACGTCCACGAACTGCCCGAGCTGGCCGCGGGGCCGGGCTGGTACCGGCTGCGCTACCACGCCCAGGGTATGGACCAGGCCGCCGAGGTCGACACCTCAAGGGAGATCATCGACCGGTATCTGCTGCAGATCTGGCCGCAGGCCGAGTCCGAGCCGCGCGTCGTCAAGAGCGCCAGCGGGCAGCTCGCCTACTGGCGCGATCCCCGCTGAATCCGGAGCTTCCATCGGCGCTGCCGGACGCCGTACCTTAGCGATATGGCCTCTGTGCGGTCACTTCAGGCGGCTTGTCCGCCGGGCTCGGCGATGTCCGAGGTGCGCGCATGAACGATCATCGGCACCTGCGCGCGGGACACGCCGATCGGGAGCGGGTCGCCGAGCAGCTCAGGGTCGCCGTCGTCGAAGGGCGGATCGATCTCGACGAGCTGACCGAGCGCATCGACCTCACCTACGCCGCCCGCACGCTGGGCGAGCTGGAGCTCGTGGTGGCCGACCTGCCCCCCGATGGCGAGGTCCCGGCGGCCGGGCTCGAGTTGCACGCGGTCGACGGGAAGGTCCGCCAGGAGGGCCGCTGGCTGGTGCCCTCCCGCATCAGCGCCCGCGTCGGGCGTGGTGGGCGGCTGCGCATCGACTTCACCTCGGCCGACTGCGTGCACCGGGAGGTCGTCGTCGACATCGATGCCATCTCCTGGTTCGGTGACGTCGTCATCGTGGTGCCGCATGGCTGGAGGGTGCACGACACCGAGGTCGTCAGGCTGACCGGGGGCACCGTCCACAACCCTCGAGGGGTCGGTCTCGCGCCCGGCGGCGTGACCGTCCGGCTCACGGGTCAGGTGAAGATGGGTGACGTCTGGGTGCGTTACCGCAACGTCTGATCGATCCAGTCGAGTCCGACCCGGGCGTCGTCCAGAGCGCCGGCGGGCGGCTCGCCTACTGGCGCGACCCGCGCTGAGCCAGGTTCGTGTACGCCGCCCGCACCACCCGGGCCGCGTTCCGGGTCACCACGTCGAACCCCGGGTGGAACGCCAGCTCGCTCCAGTACCGCACCCGGTCGCCCACGTCCCCGGACACCTCCACGCCCCCGTGCTCGCCGAGCACCCGCCGTGACTCCTCCAGGTCCTCCGGCGACAGGCCGAGCCGTCCCTCGTAGCCGTCCCGCAGCACCTTGAGCTGTTCCAGCGCCACGCTCTCCCGCGCCTCCATCAGGGAGAGCTCGCCCAGCGCCCGCCCATACGCCACCTCGGCCCGCACCGGCAGCCCCACCGGCCGCAGGGTCCGCAACCAGCCCAGGGCGCCGGTCGTCTTGATCACATCGGCCCGCCGGCCGAAGTGGTCGAGCAGCAGGCCCCGGAGGGTGGTCAGCCGCGACCGGTCGGCCAGTTCCGACCGGAGCGCCGGCAGGTCGGCGCCGTCCCTGATCAGCGCGCACGCCGTCACCACGCCGAACTCGCTGAAACGCCGCACCAGGTCGGCCCGGCGGTCGCCGGGGACGTCGATGTCGGCGTACTCGAAGAAGATCTCGCCGCGGTCGACGCGTTCGGCGAGTTCGCCGGGGTCGAGGCGGCTGAGCTCCGTCAGGTCGGCGAAGTCCGTTTCGGTGCAGGTTCCGGCGGCCGAGGCCATCAGGCCGGCCACCGGGAGGATGGTCAGCATCGTGGTCCGCACGCCGGGGGCCGACATCAGGCGGGCGGCCACCCGGTCGGCGTCCTGGAAGGGGTCGGGGCGGTCGGCGCTCCAGCCCATCTCGACCTTGTTCAGCACCCCGAGCGCGTTGAGGGGGCCGAGGCCGGCGATGTCCAGGCCGCGGAAGTCGGCCAGCAGGGCGGCGTCGTCGAGGTTGAGGCCGCGGGCGAAGGCCAGCACGATCGCGTCGGCGCGGGCCGCGTGGGTCAGCGACGACGAGCGGACGTCCGCGCCCGTGCGGCCCAGGAAGCCGAGCGTCTTGCCCGATTCGTCGCCGAAGTGGGCGTCCAGGCCAACGGTGTCGACGAGGTCGAAGGATCTGAGCTGGTCGAGGTCGGCGACGACCTCCAGGTGGGAGATGCCCTTGAGGTCCTGGGCCTGCCGGCCGACCAGGGCCTCCAGTTCGTGCAGGTCGTGCCGTTCGGGGGGCCGGCCGTCGTCGTAGTGGACGGTCAGGCCGGGCACGGCGCCGTAGCGCAGGATCGCGATGTTCAGGGTCAGCTCGTTGACGCCGGTGGGCACCTGGTAGCCGCCGAGCAGGGCGTTGACCAGCGTCGACTTTCCACAGCTCACCCGGCCGACCAAGGCGACCGTCATCGGGGCGCGCAGCTTCGCCATCTGGTCGTCGAGAGATCGGCGTACCGGATCGAGAGCCGGATGCCCGCCCAGGGCCAGCCGGGCCCGTTCGAAGGAGGCGGTCACCGAGGCGCGCAGTTCCCTCATTCGTCGGCCCAGGAGTCGTCGGGCTCGGCGGGGGCCCCGGCCAGGGCCGACACGCCGTTGGACAGGTCGCGAACCCGTGCGTCGAGGGCCAGCAGCCGGGCGCGGCGATCCTGGAGCTCCGTCCGGCGGGCCTTGGTCTGCTCTCCCGTGGTCCGGGTGGCGCGTTCGAGCGAGGCGATGCTCTCGGAGGCGGCCTCGACCTCCTGGGTGAGGCGGGTGGTCAGGTCGTCGGCGGCCGCCCGCGCCAGGTCGCGGAAGGCGTCGGTGATCCCGTTCCCGAGGTCGCGGGCGGCGGTCCGGTGGGCCGGTTTGAGTTCCGCCCGCAGGTTCTCCCTGATCAGGCGGTTGTCCTGGTAGTCGCGGCCCTTCACCTCGCGGAAGGCGCCCGCGCAGGCGCCGATGAAGCCGCCGACCAGGGTGCCGATGCCCGGCAGGATCGCGCTCCCGATCGAGGCGCCGATCGCGGCGCCGAAGGAGCCGCCCCGCACGATGGGCACGATCGGGCCGGGGCGGTCGGTGAGGCCGCGGTCGCGGCCGGCGCGCAGGCGCTCCAGCGACGGGATCGCGATCGTCCCGGTCCGCCCACGGGTGAGGCCGATGCCGTATCGGGTGGTGAACTCCGCCAGGATCCGGGCCGCCTCCTTCTCCGCGACGCGGTTGACCCGGGTCGTCACGGCCGTGCACTCCGCGGTGAGCCGGCCGACGAGCCGTTCCGGGTCGCCGGTCAGCGACGCGTCGAACAGGAAGTCCTGCTCGAACCGCTCCCACACCTCGTCGAGCCAGCCGTCGGCCGTGGCCCGCAGCCGCCGCGCGGCGTCGTCGAGGTCGCGTCTCAGCTGGTCGCGCCAGTCGCGGCCGTGGCGCAGCGTGTCCTTGCGGGCGCGCGCCTCCTCCAGATCTCGTCTGATCCGGTCCCGCTCGGCCTGGTCGGCCGCGTCCAGTGCGGCGATCTCGGTGTCGACCGGTCCCAACGCGGCCTGTACGCCGTCCGCCGCCGCCCGCAGCCCGTCTCCGAGCACTGCCTTGATGCGGCGGCGGGCGAGCGTGGCCCACAACACCCGTTCGAGCTCGTCGAAGTTGGCCAGCCGCCGATCGTCGTCGTGTCCTTTGGCCAGGTGACGCTGCCGGGCCACGCTGGAGACCGGGATCAGGACCGGCTCGCGGCCGGTCACGTCGGCCAGTTTCGCCCGCGTGTTCGCGAGCAGTTCCTGCCGGTCGGCGCCTTTGTCGAAGCGGGTGCAGACGCAGATCAGCGCGTCCACGTCGTCGGTGGCGCGGGCCGAGCGCATGGCGGTGCGGAGGAAGTCGAGCTCCGAGGCCATCAGCGGCTGGGAGGTGTCGGTCACGAAGATCACCGCGTCGGCGGTGTTCAGCGCGCCCAGGGTGGCCGCGGTGTGGTCGGGCAGCACGCCGCCGACGCCGGGGCTGTCGAGCAGCACCAGCCCGGAGGCCAGCTTCCGGTTCGGGGTGCGGATCTCCACCAGGGTGGTGTCGCGGGCGGCGCCCCCCTCGGCCGCGTGGTCGGCCAGTTCGGCCCGGGTGATCAGCCGCACCTGGCCGCCGGTGTGGGCGGTGACGACTTCCGCCTCGCCGTACGCGACGGAGACGATCGCCCGCGTCGCGTAGTAGGCGTCGACCGGCAGCAGATCGGGCTCCTCCAGCAGCGCGTTGATCAGGCTGGACTTGCCGCGCTTGAACTCGCCGCAGACCAGCACGCGCAGCCTGCTGTCGCGCAGCCGGGCGGCGGCCTCGTCCAGGAGGGTGACCGTGGTGCCGGTGGAGATCGCCGACAGGTCGGCCAGAAGCGCGAGGATGTGGTCGCGGAGCGATTCGTAGGTCATTTCGGGGTCACCTGCTCGCCGGTGCGGTCGTTGTAGTACTCGTTCCACGAGGTGGAGTAGGAGACGGTGTCGCCGCCCTCGGTCACGCCCTGGCGGGGGAGCGAGGCGCCGAACCTGATCTCGTCGAAGGCGGCGGCGTGCGCGGGGTCGCCGGGGTCCTGGTCGTCCCAGCCGTCCCACTCGTCGTCGGCGGGGTCGACGTCGTCGTCGTCCTCGTCATAGGGGAAGTCGTCGTCGGTCATGGGGAGTCCGGTCCGAGGAAGCGGCCGAAGAACGCCGGGCCGAGCAGGCGGTAGTAGCGCTCCAGCGGGGGTTCCAGCAGCTCCCGCAGCAGGCGGCCGAACTCGTCGCCGGCCCCGAACGGCCGGTCGTGCAGCATGCCGTCGAGCATCTCGTCGTACAGGCTCAGCAGGGCGTCGCGTTTTTCCAGGTAGGCGCGCTTGCTGCCGCGCAGCGACGCGTGCGGGAACACCCCGGCGGGCTCGCGGTTCCAGGGTTTCCACGGCCGGGTGTAGCGCAGGTCGGCGTACTCGACGGCCCGCCGGGTGCGCCAGTCGACGGTGATGGTGGCGAAGAACGGATAGATGTCGGTGCCGCCGGTGGGCCGGCCCCGGAACCCGAACAGCGGGATCCGGACGAACACCCCGGCCACCGACCCGTCCCACCCCGGCCGGTGGCGGACGGGGATCGGCCAGCCGAGGCCCGACTCCATCGGGACCGACTGGCGGAACAGCGGCATCGCGCGCAGTTCGGCCGACATGAACGTGCTGAGTCGGCCGGCGCTCACGATCGCCCCCCGGCCGCCGTCACCATGAAGTTGCCCGATTCGCGCCACGATTCGAGGAACACCTCGACCGGCACCGCGCCGACCCCGCGCGCCGGGTCGTCGAGCACGACGTCGTGCCCCTCGAACCCGACGACGCGCACCGCGTGGTCGGCCGTCTGACCCGGGATGCCCGAGCACGCCGCCAGGTCGAGGTCGTCGGGTTCCCCCGCGAGCGTCTCGGCCCGCAGCCCGACGATCACCCCGTCGCCCCGGTCGAGGGCGTCGTGCAGAGACCCGAGATCGGCGTGTACGTGCTGGGAGACCTCCAGCCCGTAGTAGGCCAGCAGCCGCCCGACGTCGAGCATCGGGGTGCCGCCGCCGGGGGTGTACCAGCCCTCGCGCTCGGCCACGACGATCATCTCGTCCTCCGGCGGGCGCACGCCGCCGACGTCCTCCAGCACGCCTTCCTGGGCCGCGATGGCACAGGTGTCGGAGTGGTGCTGGGGATGCCATTCATTGTCATCCGGCATTTCTTGGTGTTCGTCCCATAAGTCAAATAAGTCGTCGTCCACGGTTCACTCCGATAAATGCTGATTTCAGCGTTGGAAAGGCGCACAATGAGAACGTGTTCGGTTCCGTGCACCGATGGCCGCCGGCCAGCCTGCTCGGCTCCCTGCCGCCCGCACTCCGCACCAGGTTGTTGTCTCTCGGCTTCGAGATCGGCAAAGACCCCGACTCGGTCCTCATGCACGAGGGCGAGCAGACCCGCCACGCCTTCCTCCTCGTCAGCGGGTACGTCCGCGTCACCGGCACCACCGAGGCGGGCCGCGTGGCCCTGCTCGCCATCCGGGGCGCCGGAGACCTCATCGGCGAGCTGGCCGCCCTCGACGGCCGGCCCCGATCGGCCACCATCACGGCGGCGTCGTCCCTGATCGCCCGGGTGATCAGGCACGACGTCCTGCACGGCTTCATGACCGGCCACCCCGAGGCGGCCGTCGCGATCAGCTCGGCGATCGGCGCCAAACTGCGCAGCGCCACCCGCAGCCGCATCGACCTCAGCGGCGCCCCGGCCCACCTGCGGGTCGCCCGCGTGCTGCGCGAACTGGCCGACAGCCACGGCATCCCCGGGCCCGGCGAGACCGTGGAGCTCGCGCTGTCGCAACCCGACCTCGCGGCGCTGACCGGCACCAGCAAACCCCGTGTCGAAGCCGTGCTCCGCGAACTCCGCCAGGAGGAGATCCTGGCCACCGGATACCGCCGCATCGTCATCCTCGACCCGGCCCGCCTGGCCAAACGCGCCCAATGACCGCCGACCCCTTCGACGGCGCCCCGGTCGGCGTCCGCCGGTTGTGCGCCGCCGCCGACCTGGTCGGCTACAGCGTCCGGGGCAACTGGCGGCACATCGCCGCCCAGCAGACCCTGCACGCCGTGCTCACCGACGCCTGGGCCGAAGCCGGCCTGCCGCTCGACGCCTGCACCCGCCAGTACAACGGCGACGGCGGCGTCTTCGTGATGCCCGCCGACCTCGACGAACCCCGCTTCGTCAGCCGCCTGATCGCCGCCCTCGCCGACCGCCTGGCCACGGAGAACGGGGCCGGAGCCGACCACTGGCGACTGCGCCTCGCCCTCCACGAGGGCGTCGTGCACGAGGCCGTGGCGGGCTTCGCCGGCCAGGCCGTGGTCCGGCTGGTCCGCCTCCTCGACTCCGCCGAGGTGCGCGAGATCGTCCGCGACAGCACCGCCGACCTGGTGGTCGTCGTCTCCGGTCCCCTGTACGACGACCTGGTCGCCGGCGGCTACCCCGGGCTCGACCCGGCGGGCTTCCGACACGTCAGCGTCGTGACGAAGACGGGGGAGTACCTCGACGGCTGGGTGCACGTGCCGGGCCGGCCCGTGCGCGACTGGCTCGACCTGGCGTTCGACTGACCTCAGTTCAGATAACGCTCGACACTGATGATCTTCCGGTCGGTGTAGTGGACGACCACGAACGAGCCAGGGAACAACTCGATCTTCTCCTTGTCGACGTTCCTGGCCGCCAGCAGCAGCTTCAGCGTCTCCTCCACCGGCTGCCGGTAACCGCAGACCACCGCGCACTCCCCGACCTCCATCGTGGCGTGGATCATCCGGAGCGCCGAGTTCGCCTCGAAGTCCTTCTTGGTGAGCAGCTTCTCGTTGCGGATGCCCAATGCCTGCTCGGCGGCGTAGGGCCCGAGCGTCTGGCGGCAGCGCTCGCTCTGCCCCGCCACGAGATAGGAGGGCCGGTAGGCGTTGAGCACCCTGTGCAGCCGGTCGGCCTGCCAGAGCCCGCCGGCGTCGAGCGGCCGGATCCGGCCCTTGCCCTCCCAGTCGCCGTCGGCGCCTTCGAGGGTGCCGTGGACGGCGGCGATCAGGACCCTGGTCTGGATGGTCTTGGCCTCCAGGGCGCTGACCACCGGGGCGTCGCTCGTCGAGGTCAGCACGTGCTCGGCCTCGTCGAGCGACTTCCAGTGCAGGTGCCGCACCTCGCTGTTCGGCACGAAGTCGCCCTCGGGGGAGTGGGCGGCCCAGTAGTCGGTCCGCCGTTTCCAGCCCTTCTTGTCGTTCTTCACCGACGTCAGCCACCGGCCGAAGGTCATCTTCAGCCCGGTCTCCTCGAACGCCTCGCGGAAACCCGCCGCGATGACGTGCTCACCGGGGTCGAGCTTGCCCTTGGGCAGGCACCAGTCGTTCTTCTTGGTCCGGTTGATGACGGCGACCTGGGGATTCTTCGGATCGCCCCGCCAGATGAGCGCGCCGGCGGTCCGCAGCAGGTCGGGCTGCTTGGCCATGGGAAGTCTCCTTCCGCTCAGTAGAGTTCGCGGATTCGGATTGTGCTTTCGCCGGCGGTGGCGAGGAGAGTGCGGCCGTTCCAGGTGGTGAGGTCGATCGCGTCGACCGAGCGGTGGTCGTCGAAGCGGTGCAGGGGCCGCTGGGTCCGCACGTCCCAGACCCGCACCTCGCCGCCTTTGTCGCCGGCCACCACCGCGACGCCGTCGATCTCTCCGAACGCGACCGCCCGGTGCGCGCCCTCGTCGATGGTGGCGAGGTGTTCGTCGTCCAGGGGGAACCAGAGCACCAGATCGCCCTCGTCACCCGCGATGGCGAGCAGGTGGCGGCCGTCGAACTCGACGGAGGCCAGGCCCATGACCCTGTTGTCGTCGCCGTCGTCGTCCTCACCGCAGTCGTACTCCGCCAGCTCTTCGCCGTCGTCGAGGTCGATCACCTGCACCGCGCCGTCGACCCCGACGGCCATCCGGTCCGCGCCGAGGTAGGCCAGATGCGAGATCCACAAGCCGACGTCGGCGACGGGATCGCCCATGGACAAGCCGCCGAGCGGTCCGGCCAGGTCCCGGAGTTCGCCGTCGGTGCCGCCGACGCCCAGACGCGACCCCTCGAAGGCGGCGAGCGCGGAGACCGTTTCGTCGCAGTCGGTCACGCTGAGCCGCTCACCGGTGCCCGCGTTCCAGGTGATCAGGTCGTCGTTGAAGTGGCCGGTCACGATGACCGGCTCCGGCCCGTTCGGCACCACGGTGAACGCCGTGATCTCGGAAGCACTCTTCAGTTCACGGACTCGCCGGCGCCTCTCGACGTCCCAGAGGACCACCCACGATTTTTGGGTCCAGATGGCCGTGAGACGCCCGTTGACGTCGATCAGCCGGAGATGCCGGGCCATCTCGGAGATCGGGATCCTGTCGCGAATCGGGGTGACGGCCACCTGGGGTCGCTCCACCGGCTTCGGCCGGGCCGTGACGAGCCAGTCGTTCGAGGTCACGGCCGCGCCCGCGTCGTAGTGGAGCGCCTGAACCGTCATCGGCCCCTCTCCGCCCGAGGTCAGTTCGTGGAGCGCTCCATCCGGCAGCCGGACCGAGCCGAGGAGGCCGCCCGCCTCGACCGACTCGCCCTCGGCGACCTGCCACTTCTGCAGCACCCCCCACCGCCCCGGGATCTCCCAGCGCAGCGGCACCTCCCCGCCGGCCGGGAGCGTGGGAGCCGAGGCACGGGTGTGCGCCAGGCCCGCCCACACGGCGGCCCCCTGCACGACGGCGAGGTCGGGGTCGCGGGTGTGCCGCAGCGGCCGGCCGAAGGCGCGGAGCACGAAATCGGTGATCACCGGCATCCGGGTGCTGCCGCCCACCATGACCACCGAGGTGACCTGCTCGGGCGTGACCCCGCACTGCCGGAGCAGGTCGAGGCAGCAGGTGGTGGTCCGGTCGAGCACCGGCACCACCAGTTCCGCCAGCCGCCCGGCCGACAGGGACAGCAGCGCCCCGGCCGGTTCGAAGATCGCCTCACCTGGGCTCACGTCGCTGAGCTGGTGCTTGATGCGTTTGGCCAGATCTCTGACCAGGATCCGGTGCCGGTGTTCCGCGGGCGGCCCCGACGGGAGCTGGGCCACCAGGTCGCGGTAGAGCAGCGCGTCGACGTCGCCGCCCCCGCAGTCGTCGAGGCTGGCGTGCCCGAGGATCTCGTGCCCGCCGTGCTGCCCGACCCGGACCAGCGCGCAGTCGAAGGTGCCGCCGCCGAAGTCGTACACGAGCAGCAGGTCGCCCGGCACGGGCGGCGCCCCGGCCAGCGGTGCGAGCGCGGCGGCCACCGGCTCGGCGAGCAGCTCGACGAGCCCGAACCCGGCCCCCTCCGCGGCCCTGATCATCAGCGCCCGCCGAGGGTCGCCCTCCTCGTAGGAGGCCGGCACGGTCAGCACGGCCCGGTCGACCCCGCCCCCGGCGATGCGCTCGGCCTCGCCCTTGAGCGCCCGGATCATCGTCGTCACCAGCTCGGACGCCGTGACGACCCGCCCGCCCAGGTCGATGCGGGCGTCGGCGCGCAGCTCGCGCTTGAACTCGTCGCGGAACCGGTCGGGCGCCACGATGGTCTTGCGGTTGTCGGCGAGCGTGCCGACGAGGAGGGCGTCGTTGGCCAGGCACACCACCGATGGCCACGACCAGAGCCCGGACGCGGGCTCCTTCACCAGTTCCACCCGCCCGGGACTGACGAGCGCGGCCGAAGAAGAACACGTTCCGAAATCGACCGCGAGAATGGCTTGTCTCACGGGTTCAGAGTGACCGGCGCCCCGCCGGGACATCCCCTTGTTTAAGGGTTTCCGGCGTTATTCATAATTCGCCCGATTTCTTTGGAATTCAGCCGCCGGTCTCGGCGGTGACCCACGCCAGGTAGTCGCCCGACCCCATCGCCACCGGCACCGCGATGATCTCCGGCACGTCGTACGAGTGCACCTCCCGCACGCACCCCGACAGGTCGCCGAACCGCTCCGCCGTCGTCTTGAACAGCACGAGCCACTCCTGCGACCGGTTCACCTCGCCCTCCCACCAGTAGACCGAGGTGATCGGCCCCACGATCTGGGCGCAGGCCGCGAGGCGCCGCCCGACCACCGCGCCGGCCAGCCGGTCGGCCTCCTCGGATGATCCGGCCGTCACGCGCACCTCAATATGGTCAGACATGCCTGCACGCTAACCCGGGAGACCCATGGACCTCTACGTGATCGTCTGCGCCGCCGGGCCGGTGACCGACCTCCCCGAACTGGTCGCCGAGGCGCAGGCCAGGGGATGGACCGTCCAGGTCGTCGCCACCCCCAAGGCGGTCGACTTCATCGACGTGGCCGACCTGGAACGGCGTACCGGAAGAAAGGTGCGGGTGAACTACCGGCACCCCAGCGAGCCCAAGCCGCCCCGGGCCGACACGATCGTCGTCTATCCGGCCACGTTCAACACGATCAACAAGTTCGCCCTGGGCATCACCGACACCTATGCCCTGGGCCTGCTGGCGGAGGCTCCGGGGCTCGGCATCCCGGTCACGCTGGTGCCGTTCGTCAACGACGCCCTGGCCGGCCGCGCTCCCTACCGCGCCGCCGTGGCCGCGCTCCAGGAAGAGGGTGTACGTCTCGCCGCCGGGTGGCGGGAGGCGGCCCCGTTTTTGTCGGTGCCGCCCGGCAGACTGAGCCGATGACCATCGCACTCGTCGCCGGCGCGACCCGAGGGGCCGGAAGAGGCATCGCCGCCGAGCTCGGCGCGATCGGGGCGACCGTCTACGTCACCGGCCGCACCACCCGTGACCAGCAGTCGGAATACCAGCGCCCCGAGACCATCGAGGAGACCGCCGAACTCGTCACCCGGGCGGGCGGCCACGGCATCGCCGTCCAGGCCGACCACCTCGACCGAGACCAGGTCAGGGCCCTCGTCGAGCGCATCGACCGGGAACAGGGGCGGCTCGACGTCCTGGTCAACAACATCTGGGGCAGCGAGAACCTGTTCAGCTGGGACAAGCCGCTCTGGGAGCACGACCTCGACGACGGCATGCGCATGCTCCGCCTGGCGATCGACACCCACATCATCACCAGCCACTACGCCCTGCCGCTGCTGCTGCGCCACGAGGGCGGCCTGGTCGTCGAGATGACCGACGGCACCGCCGACTACAACGCCGTCAACTACCGCGTCACCTTCTTCTACGACCTGGTGAAGAGCTCGGTGTTGCGCATGGCGTTCGGCCTGTCGAAGGAGCTCGCGCCGAAGGGCGCCACCGCCGTCGCGCTCACGCCCGGCTGGTTGCGGTCGGAGCTGATGCTGGAGCACTACGGCGTCACCGAGGAGACCTGGCACGACGCCCTGGAGAACGTCCCCCACTTCGCGATCTCCGAGTCGCCGGCCTTTGTGGGCAGAGCCGTCGCCGCGCTGGTCCGCGACCCCGCCCGGGCCCGATGGAACGGCGCGTCCCTGTCGAGCGGCGGCCTGGCCCAGGTCTACGGCTTCACCGACGTCGACGGCAGCCGCCCCGACGCCTGGCGTTACGTCGTCGAGGTGCAGGACGCCGGGAAGCCGGCCGACACCACGGGCTATCGATGAGAGAGCGCCAGTTGACGGCGATCGCCGAGATCGCCGCAACGGGGTTCGACGTCTGGTTGCGCGGCGGCTGGGCGATGGATTTCACCCTGGGCGAGGTGACCCGCGACCACGTCGACGTCGACTGGTTCGCCTGGTCCGACGACGCCGACCGCTTGGAGGCGGCCCTGATCGCGCGCGGGTTCACCCCGCAGCCGGGGCCGCCCCGCGACCAGCAGCGCGATTTCGCCCGCGACGGGGTCGAGGTCAGCTTCGCCCTGCTCGCCCGCGACCTGACCGTCGCGGGCGGCCCATATAAGGGAGAGCCGTGGCCCGAGGGCCTGCTCGACGCCCCCATGGGCAGTCTCAACGGCCTGAGCTGCCCCGTCATCGGCCTGGCCGCGCAGATCGAGGTCAAGGAAATGATGCCGGTCTGGGTGCCCGGCCTGCCCCGAAGGGAGAAGGACGTGAGCGACCTCGCGCGCCTGCGAACCCACGTTCGCCTGAGAGACGTCAGAGACTCCGACCTGGAGACCTTCCACCTCCAGGAGCAGGACCCGGAGGCCACCCGCCGCTCCCGGTTCCCGGCCCGCGAGCGCGAGAGGTTCCTCAACCACTGGCGGCAGAACATCCTGCCCGACAAGACCTCATATGTGCAGACCGTCGAGGTGGGCGGGCAGATCGCCGGCAACGTCGTCGCCTGGTGGGAGGGCGAGCGCCGTTTCCTGGGTTACTGGCTGGGCCGCGAATACTGGGGGAGCGGCATCGGCACCCGCGCCCTCACCCTGTTCCTGGAACAGGAGAGGACGCGCCCTCTCCACGCCGACCCCCACGGGGGCAACACGGCGTCCGTCCGGCTGCTGGAGCGGCTCGGCTTCACCCAGACGAGCGTCGACGACGACGGCTTCGTCCTCTACGTGCTGGAGACGTGAAACTTTCGATTCCCGGATCCCGCTCCGTGATGCCGATGGCATTACGGAGCGCCAGACCCACGCGTTATGGCGCACATCCGGGCGGGCGGCCGACGGCGGTCGGTGCCGAGGGGGCGGAGCCGTAACGGAAGGAGAAGGAGTCAGGCGCCGGTGCGGAACATCGCCCAGACGGCCTTGCCGCCCTCGTCGAGCGGGTCCCAGCCCCACGCCTGGCTGTAGGTCTCCACGATGTAGAGGCCGCGCCCGTTCTCCGAGACGAAGTCGGGCTCCTTGCGGGTCGGCACCTCGTCGCTGGGGTCGGCGACGGCGAGTATCACGTGGGGGGCGATCCGCACCAGCATGAGGGTGATGGGGTGATCGGTGAACGAGCCCGCCGGATACAGAGCGTAACGAACCGCGTTGGTCACCAGCTCCGAAACGACCAGGGTCGCGTCGTCGGTGAGTTCCGAAAGTCCCCAACCCTGCAACGTCGATCGCGTAACATCGCGTGCGGTCTTCACCGAGTCCGCGAGGGGGCGTAACGGGCAGGTGGTGGCGTCGGACTCGCGGGCGGTGCGCACCAGGCGCTCCACCCCGACATCGCGGGCGGATATGGGATTATCCAACATCCTGCCCGCACCTCCCGATCGCCAGATTTGAGAACTAGTGCACCTTTGGCCCAATATGCACTAGGCCATCATGGGACAAGGGCCCGCCCCCTGCAAGACCCAAATGCACGTGCAAGCGCCTTGTGCACTTGCCCAAAACGTTGAGCGATTGTGAAATGGACGGGGGACCCAAGCCTTGTCTTCCTGGCCGGAAGTGGTGACACTGTGTGGGCTGGGGGTGTCGGCTCGACCTTCTCCGGCGAGTCGAGCAGAAAGGGAGGCGCCGTGACACGTACCCAACCGGGACAAGGTCCCACGGCGCTGCGCATCCTTCTCGGCACCCAGCTGCGCAAACTCCGCGAGGAGCGCGGCATCTCGCGCTTCGAGGCGGGCCACCTCATCCGCGGCTCCGAGTCGAAGATCAGCCGCATGGAGCTCGGCCGCGTCAGCTTCCGCGAACGCGACGTCGAAGACCTCCTCACCATGTACGGCGTGGCCGAAGAGGCCGCCCGCAAGCCGATCCTCGAACTGGTCAAGCAGGCCAACGAGCCCGGCTGGTGGCACCGCTTCAGCGACGTCCTGCCCGGCTGGTTCCAGGCCTACGTCGGCCTCGAAGAGGCCGCCGCCCGCATCCGGACCTACGAGGTCCAGTTCGTCCCGGGCCTGCTGCAGACCAAGGAGTACGCCCGCGCGGTCATCACGGCCGGCGCGGTCGGCTCGGCTCCCGAGGAGATCGCCCGGCGGGTCGACCTGCGGCTCGAACGCCAGCGCCAGGTCCTCGAACGCACCACGCCGCCCACCTTCTGGGCCGTCATCGACGAGGCGGCGCTGCGCCGCCCGATCGGCGGCGTCGACGTGATGCGCGGGCAGATCCAGCACCTGGTCGAGCTCATGGACCAGCCGAATGTCACGATCCAGGTGATGCCCTTCCACTTCGGCGGACACGCCGCGGAGGGCGGCGCGTTCAGCATCCTGCGCTTCCCGGAGGCCGAGCTCCCCGACATCGTCTACGTCGAGCAGCTCGGCAGCGCCCTCTATCTCGACAAACGCGACGAGGTCGACAAGTACAGCGAAGTGATGGAGCGGTTGTGCGCGGTGTCCACCACGCCGAGCGAGACCGTCGACATCCTGAGAAAGATCTCGCGCGAGCTCTGACGCGTCACTCGCGGGGGCTGCTCTGCTCTATGCTGAAGTTTGGCGCTGGACACCCCGCCGCAGTGGAGCATGCCCATGTGCCCTCTTCGTGGGCGCGGCGCGCGTAACGTGCCGCGGTAGCTGTGCATGACGCGCCCGCGATCACCAGATGCTGTTATTTAGGAGACCACCCCGTGAAGACCGCTGTCGAGGAGCTCAGCCCCACTCGGGTGAAGCTCACCGTCGAGGTGCCGTTCGAGGAGCTCGAGCCGAGCCTGAAGGCCGCCTACAAGAAGGTCGCGCAGCAGGTGCGCGTCCCCGGCTTCCGCCCCGGTAAGGTTCCGGCCCGGATCATCGAGCAGCGCTTCGGCCGCGCGGTCGTGCTCGAGGAGACCCTGAACGACGCGCTGCCCGGCCTCTACGGCCGCGCCGTCGACGAGGTCGATCTCTTCCCGGTGAGCCAGCCCGAGATCGAGGTCACCCGGATCGACGACGGCCAGCAGGTGGAGTTCACCGCCGAGGTCGACGTCCGTCCCACCTTCGACCTGCCCGACTACGAGGGCACCGAGGTCACCGTCGACGCCGCGACCGTCGCCGACGGCGACGTCGACGTCCAGCTCGACGCGCTGCGCCAGCGCTTCGCCACGCTGACCGGCGTGGAGCGCGCGGCCACCAAGGGCGACTACGTCGTGATGGACCTGCGCGCCGAGATCGACGGCCGCAACCTCGACGAGCAGCAGGCCGCCGACGTCTCCTACGAGGTCGGCGCCGGTTCGGTCCTCGAGGGCCTCGACGACGCGCTCGAAGGCCTGTCAGCCGACGAGGAGAAGACCTTCCGCACCACGCTCGTCGGCGGCGAGAACGCCGGCGAGGAGGCCGACGTGATCATCAACGTCAAGTCGGTCAAGGAGAAGGTCCTCCCCGAGCTCGACGACGAGTTCGCCCAGCTGGCCTCCGAGTTCGACACGCTCGAGGAGCTCAAGAACAGCATCCGCGAGCAGGTCCGCCGCAACAAGCTGATCGAGCAGGTCGTCCAGGCCCGTGAGAAGGCCGTCGACGCCCTGATCAACGGTCTGGAGATCCCGCTGCCCGACAGCGCCCTCAAGGCCGAGGTCGACGCGCGCAAGCACAACCTCGAGCACCAGATCGCCGAGAGCGGCCTGAGCCGCGAGGCCTACTTCCGCCTCTACCAGACGACCGAGGAGGAGCGCTTCGCCGAGTTCGACGCCAACTCCGCCCGGGCGCTGAAGATGGGCTTCATCCTCGACAAGATCGTCAAGGCTGAGGACATCGGCGTCAGCGAAGAGGAGCTCACCCAGTTCGTCGTGCGCCGCGCCGCCCAGATGGGCGTCGCGCCGAACACGCTGGCCCAGCACCTCGCCGACAACGACCAGCTGACCCTCGCGATGATGGAGATCGTCCGCGAGAAGGCCAAGTCGGTCGTGGGCGACGCCGCCAAGGTCGTCGACTCCGAGGGCAACGAGGTCGACCTCAAGGCCATCTACGCCGAGCTCAACCCCGAGCAGGAGGCCGAGGGCCTCGCCCAGGCCCCGGCCGGCGCCTCCGCCGAGTAGCCTCAAGCGCCTTTCTCTGGGCCCCCGGTCGTCACCGGGGGCCCTTTGGCATGTGTTCGGTACGTCATGGGGTGGGCGAAAGCCGTACAAACAGGGCGTGGGGGAGCATGCGCCGTCAGCGAACACCCGGGTGAGGGGGCATGAGCTGTAGGCGGCGCGCGTTAGGGTCGAGCAAAGCCAATCGATAACGACGCATCGGAAGGTGACGCTGTGACCAGCCCGCCGACCTTCTTCCAGCCCATCGGCTTCGAGCCCGAGTCGCGAGGCAGAGACAACGGCCCCGCCCGGCTTGAAGACCAGCTCTACCAGCGTCTGCTGCGTGAGCGAATCGTGGTGCTCGGCACTCAGGTCAATGACGAGGTCGCCAACCGGCTCTGCGCCGAGCTCCTCCTGCTCGCCGCCGACGATCCCAACCGCGACATCTGGCTGTACATCAACTCCCCCGGCGGTTCTGTGACGGCCGGCATGGCGATTTACGACATGATGGAGTATGTGCCGAACGACGTCTGCACGGTGGGGATGGGCCTGGCCGCTTCCATGGGCCAGTTCCTTCTGTGCGCCGGGGCCCCGGGCAAGCGCTACGCCCTGCCCCACGCCCGGATCATGATGCACCAGCCTTCCGGGGGCATCGGCGGAACCGCCGCCGACATCGCGATCCAGGCCGAGCAGATGCTCTATGTCAAGAAGACCCTGGCCGAGCGCATCGCCCATCACACGGGCCAGTCTCTCGACCAGATCGAGCGCGACTCCGACCGCGACCGCTGGTTCACGGCCGACGAGGCCAAGGACTACGGCTTCATCGACCAAGTGATCCGCAGCGCGCGGCAGGTGCCCTCCGAGGGCGCCGTTTCATGACGGGAGCGTCCATGAGTGACCTGATCCGGCCGGGTGACATCAACGGCCGTTACATCATCCCTTCGTTCGTCGAGCGCACGACCTACGGCGTGAAGGAGATGAACCCGTACAACAAGCTGTTCGAGGACCGCATCATCTTCCTCGGCGTGCAGATCGACGACGCGTCGGCCAACGACGTGATGGCCCAGCTCCTGACGCTGGAGTCGCTCGACCCCGACCGTGACATCAGCATCTACATCAACTCGCCCGGCGGCTCGTTCACGGCCATGACGGCGATCTACGACACGATGCAGTTCGTCCGGCCGGAGATCCAGACGGTGTGCCTGGGCCAGGCGGCCTCGGCCGCGGCGGTGCTGCTCGCGGGCGGCACGCCCGGCAAGCGCTTCGCCCTGCCGAACGCCCGGGTCCTGATCCACCAGCCCTCCACCGAGGGCGGCGGCCAGGGGTCCGACATCGAGATCCAGGCTCGTGAGATCCTGCGTATGCGGGACCTTCTGGAGCAGATCGTGGCCAGGCACACGCGCAAGGAGCCGGCCGAGGTCCGTCGCGACATCGAGCGCGACAAGATCCTCAGCGCCGACGAGGCCAAGGCCTACGGAATCGTCGACGACATCATTCCGTCGCGTAAGCGCCAGACGGCTGCCGTCGCCTCGTAAGTGATCGAAGGTCGCAAGTGCACCGGAACGGTGCCCAATTGGGCACCTTCCGGTGCGACTCACCGCTAGGGGGCTCACTGAGGGCCCGGAAGACGGTAACGTCGAAACCTGAGCGGGATGACGTTTTCGCACCGAAGTGACCGGCGCGAATGACCGGACCGCGGCAGCAGGGCGGTCCCACGCAAAGGAGAGTCTGGGGTGGCACGCATCGGCGACGGGGGAGACCTGCTCAAATGCTCGTTCTGTGGCAAGAGCCAGAAGCAGGTCAAGAAGCTCATCGCTGGACCAGGCGTCTACATCTGCGATGAGTGCATCGAGCTCTGCAACGAGATCATCGAGGAGGAGCTCTCCGAGTCCTCTGAGCTGAAGTGGGACAACCTCCCCAAGCCTCGAGAGATCTACGAGTTCCTCGACGCCTACGTGATCGGCCAGGACAAGGCCAAGAAGGCCCTTTCCGTCGCGGTCTACAACCACTACAAGCGCGTCCAGTCCGGTGAGCGCGGCCGTGACGACGGGCTCGAACTGTCGAAGTCCAACATCCTCCTTCTCGGCCCCACCGGCTCCGGCAAGACGCTCCTGGCCCAGACCCTGGCCAAGATGCTCAACGTGCCGTTCGCCATCGCCGACGCCACCGCCCTCACCGAGGCCGGCTACGTGGGCGAAGACGTCGAGAACATCCTGCTGAAGCTGATCCAGGCCGCCGACTACGACGTCAAGAAGGCCGAGACCGGCATCATCTACATCGACGAGGTCGACAAGATCGCCCGCAAGAGCGAGAACCCGTCGATCACCCGCGACGTCTCCGGCGAGGGCGTGCAGCAGGCGCTGCTGAAGATACTGGAGGGCACCACCGCATCGGTGCCTCCGCAGGGCGGCCGCAAGCACCCCCACCAGGAGTTCATCCAGATCGACACCACCAACGTGCTGTTCATCTGCGGTGGCGCCTTCGCGGGCCTTGAGAAGATCATCGAGTCCCGGGTCGGCAAGAAGGGCATCGGCTTCAACGCGATCATCCGGTCGAAGGAAGAGGTCGACTCGGTCGACATCTTCGGCGACGTGATGCCCGAAGACCTGCTGAAGTTCGGCATGATCCCCGAGTTCGTGGGGCGTCTGCCGGTCATCACCAGCGTCCACAACCTCGACCGCGAGGCCCTGATCCAGATCCTCACCGAGCCCCGCAACGCCCTGGTCAAGCAGTACCGGCGGTTGTTCGAGCTCGACAACGTGGAGCTGGAGTTCTCCGACGACGCGCTCGAGGCCATCGCCGACCAGGCGATCCTGCGCGGCACCGGCGCCCGCGGCCTGCGCGCGATCCTGGAGGAGGTCCTCCTCTCGGTGATGTACGAAGTGCCCTCGCGACAGGATGTCGCCCGGGTCGTGATCACCCGCGAGGCGGTCCTCGAACACGTCAACCCGACGCTGATCCCGCGCGACCAGCTCAAGCAGCAGCGCACCCCGCGAGAGAAGTCCGCATAACACATATTGGGCCGGGGCGCTCGGTGGGAGCTTCTAGAATTGGCTCTCGTGACGACGCCTGAACTGCCGACCCAGTATGCCCCTGCCGATGTCGAGGCCCCCAGCTACGAGCGCTGGGTAGCGGCCGGTCACTTCGGAGCGAGCGCGGTAGACGGGCGAGAGCCGTACAGCATCGTCCTCCCGCCGCCCAACGTGACCGGCTCGCTCCATGTGGGCCACGCCCTCGACCACTCGATCCAAGACGTGCTGACCCGCCGGGCCCGCATGCAGGGCAACGCCACCCTGTGGTTGCCCGGCATGGACCACGCCGGCATCGCGACGCAGAACGTCGTCGAGCGCGAGCTGGCCAAAGACGGCCTCTCGCGCCACGACCTCGGCCGTGAGGCCTTCGTCGACCGGGTCTGGCAGTGGAAAGAGGAGTCGGGCGGCCGCATCCTCGGCCAGATGAAGAAGCTCGGCGACGGAGTCGACTGGTCCCGCGAGCGCTTCACGATGGACGAGGGCCTGTCGCGGGCCGTCCAGACGATCTTCAAGCGCCTCTTCGACGACGGCCTCATCTACCGGGCCAACCGCATCATCAACTGGTGCCCCCGCTGCCTGACCGCGCTGTCCGACATCGAGGTCGAGCACCAGGAGGACGAGGGCGAGCTCGTCTCGATCCGCTACGGCGACGGCGACGACGCGATCGTCGTGGCCACCACCCGCGCCGAGACCATGCTGGGCGACACCGCCGTCGCGGTGCACCCCTCCGACGAGCGCTACGCCCACCTGATCGGCCGTGAGGTCGAGCTGCCGCTGACCGGCCGGCGCATCCCGATCGTCGCCGACGACCACGTCGATCCCGCGTTCGGCACCGGCGCCGTGAAGGTCACCCCGGCCCACGACCCCAACGACTTCGAGATCGGCCGCCGCCACGACCTGCCGTCCCTGGCGGTCATGGACGAACGCGGCGTCATCACCGCCCACGGCCCGTTCCAGGGCCTCGACCGGTTCGAGGCGCGCCCCGCGGTCGTCGCGGCGCTGCGCGCCGAGGGCCGGATCGTCGCCGAGAAGCGCCCCTACCTCCACAGCGTCGGCCACTGCTCGCGCTGCAAGACCGTGGTCGAGCCGCGCCTGTCGCTGCAGTGGTTCGTGAACGTCTCGCCGCTGGCCAAGGCCGCGGGCGACGCCGTCCGCGACGGCCGCACCCGCATTCACCCGCCGGAGCTGGCCAAGCGCTACTTCGACTGGGTCGACGACATGCACGACTGGTGCATCTCGCGCCAGCTGTGGTGGGGCCACCGCATCCCGGTCTGGTACGGCCCCGAGGGCGAGGTCGTCTGCGTCGGTCCCGACGACGAGATCCCCGAGGGCTACACGCAGGACCCCGACGTCCTCGACACCTGGTTCTCCTCGGGCCTGTGGCCGTTCTCGACGCTCGGCTGGCCCGAGCAGACCGACGACCTCAAGAAGTTCTATCCGACGACCGTCCTGGTCACCGGCTACGACATCCTCTTCTTCTGGGTCGCCAGAATGATGATGTTCGGCCTCTACGCCATGGACGGGCAGCCGCCGTTCAAGACCGTCGCGCTGCACGGCATGGTCCGCGACCAGTTCGGCAAGAAGATGTCGAAGTCGTTCGGCAACGTCATCGACCCCCTCGACTGGATCGAGCGCTACGGCGCCGACGCCACCCGCTTCACCCTGCTGCGCGGCGCCAACCCCGGCTCCGACGTGGCGATCAGCGAAGACTGGGCGGCCGGCTCCCGCAACTTCTGCAACAAGATCTGGAACGCAACGCGGTTCGCCCTCATGAACGGCGCCGTCAGCGACGGCCTGCCCGAGGAGCTGACCGCGTCCGACCGCTGGATCCTGTCGCGCCTGCAGTCGGTGACCGCACTGGTCGACACGGCCTTCGACGACTTCGAGTTCGCCAAGATCAGCGACTCGCTCTACCACTTCGCGTGGGACGAGGTCTGCGACTGGTATCTGGAGCTCGCGAAGATCCAGATCGCCGGCGGCGGCCAGGTCGCCGAGAACACCAAGCGGGTCCTCGGCCACGTCTTCGACGCGCTGCTGCGCCTGCTCCACCCGCTGATCCCGTTCGTCACCGAGGAGCTCTGGCGCGCGGTCACCGGCCGCGAGTCGATCGTGGTGGCGCCCTGGCCGGTGCACGATCCGGCCTACGCCGACGCCGGCGCCGAGTCGGAGATCGAGGCCGTCCAGAACCTCGTCACCGAGGTCCGCCGCTTCCGCTCCGACCAGGGTCTCAAGCCCGGCCAGCGGGTCGCGGCCCGTCTCTCTCTTTCCGGTACGGCCACCGCCGCCCACGAAGACGCCATCCGTTCGCTCCTCAGGCTCGACCCGTCGGGAGAAACTTTCACCCCGACCGCCCGCCTCGCGGTGGGCACGGTCGTCGTCGAGATCGACACGGCCGGCGCCATCGACGTGGCGGCCGAGCGCAAGCGCCTGGAGAAGGACCTCGCGGTCGCGAAGAAGGAACAGGCCCAGGTCACGGGCAAGCTCGGCAACGAGCAGTTCATGGCCAAGGCCCCCGACGACGTGGTCGCGAAGGTCCGGGCCCGGGCCGCCCAGGCGGTCGAGGACATCGCCCGCCTGGAGGCTCAACTTGCCTCGTTGCCCCAGGTTTAGGGTTTCGTGGCCAGGGAATGATTACCGGGTTGCCGAAGTGGGTCGCGGCATCCCCGCAGAGGTGCTAATGTTCTTGTTACGCCAAGCGGGACGGCGCGGCCCGGACTCGGAAGAGCCGGGGCGATGAGATCCCCAAGGCGTCCCCAACAACTTTCCTCCGGGAATCCGGGCGATTTGACATCGCCCGGAGCTCGGGTAAGTTAGACGGGTTGCTCTCGAAAGGGAGCACTTCCAGCGGGAAAAGGAAATGTCGAATCACTGAATTTGACACTAACCAGAACCACTGCGAAGATAAAGACACAAAGAAAAAAGCAAGT
>NZ_BBXC01000033.1:40226-47251 GCF_001570525.1 Herbidospora sakaeratensis | reverse complement strand
CTAGCGGGCCAGGGGCAGGTTGATCCTGGGCAGTCCGTCGGGGCCGTGGGTCACCTCCGCGGCCACGCCGTACACCTCGGCGAGCAGGCGGGCCGTGACGACCTTCTCCGGCGGGCCGGCGGCGACCAGGCGGCCCCCGCTCAGCACCGCCAGCCGGTCGCAGGCGGCCCCGGCGAGCTGGAGGTCGTGCAGCGCGGCGACGACGGTGACCCGCAGGGATCGCACCAGCCGCAGCAGCGCGACCTGGTGACGCAGGTCCAGGTGGTTGGTGGGCTCGTCGAGCAGGAGCAGGCCGGGCTGCTGGACCAGCGCCCTGGCCAGGTGCACACGCTGCCGTTCGCCGCCCGACAGCAGGGCGTATGGTCTGCGGGCCAGCGCGCGCACCTCGCAGCGCTCCATCGTGTCCTCGATCAGGTCCTGCTCGGTGCGGGTGAGCCGTCCCAGGCTGCCCAGGTAGGGCACGCGGCCCAGCGCGACGATCTGCTCGACGCTGTTCTCCAGGTCGGCGGGTGAGTCCTGGGTGACGACGGCCACCCGGCGCGCGACCTCACCGGCCCCGGCGGTCCACACGTTCAGCCCGTCGACCGTGATCCGGCCCCGATCGGGGCGCTGCCGCCGGTAGACGCAGCGCAGCAGGCTCGACTTACCGCTGCCGTTGGGCCCGATCAGGCCGAGGACCTCCCCCGGCGTCACCGACAGCGTGATGTCGCGCAGGACCGGCGCCCAGGAGACGTCCTCGATGTCCAGAGCAAGGCTCATGCCATCGCCCTCCGGTTCGCACGGGCCAGCAGCACCAGGAAGAACGGCGCGCCCAGCAGCGCGGTGATGACCCCGATGGGGATCTCGTCGGGCTGGTTGAGCAGGCGGGCTCCGACGTCCACCCACACCATCAGCAGCGCGCCGGCCACGGCGCTCAGCGGCACCACCCACCGGTTGTCGCCGCCGACGACCACGCGCACGGCGTGCGGCACCATCAGCGCCACGAACCCGATGCCGCCGCTGACCGACACGACCGCGCCGACCGTGATCGCCGAGCCGATGACCAGCCGCACCCGCAGCCGGTTCACCTCGACGCCGAGGCTCGTGGCCCCTTCCTCTCCCAGGACGAGGGCGTTGAGCCCGGCCGAGCGCAGCCAGAACCACACGGCGGACACCGCGACCACGATCGCGGGGACGGGCAGGTCGCTCCACTGGGTTCCGGACATCCCGCCGAGGGTCCAGAACAGCGCCGACCGCAGTTGGGAGTCGGGTGAGTTGAGGACGATGAAGTTGGTCGCCGCCTCCGCCAGGGCGGCCACGGCCACGCCGGAGAGGATCAGCCGGGTGACGCCGAGCCGGCCGCCGTCGCGGGCCAGCAGCAGCACCACCGTGAAGGTGACCATGGCGCCGGTGAAGGCCGCCAGCGGCAACAGCCACGACAGGCCGGACATCAGCGCCAGGACCGCGCCCAGCGACGCCCCCGAACTGGCGCCGATCAGGTAGGGGTCGGCCAGCGGGTTGCGCAGCACCCCTTGGAGCACCGCGCCGGTGACGGCCAGGCCCGCGCCGACGACCGCGCCGAGCAGGACCCGGGGCAGCCGGATGTCCCGCACGATCACCGCGAGTGGCCCCGAGGGCGCGTCCTGAGCGGCGAAGACGATCCGCCACACGTCCGTGAAGGGGATGTCGACCGGTCCCAGCCCGACGGCGGCGACGAGGGACAGGCCGAGCAGCACGCCGAGCAGCGCCACCGAGCCCGCCAGGGTCACCCGCCGGACGGTCAACGCCGAAAGCCCTCGGCGAGGGCCTTGAGCGCGCGGCCGCTGCGCAGGCCGGGCTGAAGGTCGTTGACGGGGATGACGACGAACCGGTTCTCCCTGACCGCGGTCACGTCCTTGATCGGGGCGTAGGAGCGCATCCACGCGATGGCCTCGTCGGCCGGTTCGAAGACCTGGTCCTCCACGATGATCACCTGAGGGTCCCGTTTGACCAGTTCCTCCCAGGAGACCTGCCCGAACTCCTTCGTCTCGGGGAAGATGTTCTCCCCGCCGGCCCGGCGGGCCAGGTCGTACACCAGAGTGGTGGCGCCGCTGGTCAGCGGCTTGTCCTTGCCTCCGGCGTAGTCGAAGACGCGCAGCGCGGGCGTCACGGGCGTGACGGCGTCGACGTCGGTCTTGAGCGCGGTGACGAGCTGCTCCGCTCTGTCCTGGACGCCGAAGACCTGGCCCAGCGCGCGAAGGTCGTCATAGGTCTGCTCGACGGTGGCGGTGCCACCCGGGCAGCTCGCCGACAGCAGATGGCTGTTGACACCTTCCTTCTGGAGCACCGCCCGGTCGCCCAGCGCCTTGGGGCCGTAGTCGTCGGGGTAGCCGCTGACCACCAGATCCGGGTCGGCCGCGTAGACGACCTCCTTGGACGGCGGCGGGAAGGCCGATTCCGAGATCACCTTCACGCCGGTCAGGTCGGCGGCGTACTCCTGCATGATGTCGGTGGCGGCGACGGTCCCGGCCAGCCGATCCTTGAGGCCCAGGGCCAGCACGACCTCCGTGGCGACGGTGCTGGAGGTGACGATGCGCTCCGGCGGCTCGGCGTAGGCGTAGACGGTGCCGCAGTTGGTCACCTCGACCGGCGCGGGAGCGGCGGGAGCCGCCGCTTCAGTGCCGGACGTGCCGCAGCCGGCCAGCAGGACGATCGCGGCCAGCGCCGATAGGGGTTTCTTCACTGTTTCTCCTTGGGGGCGACACGCGCGGCGTACTCGCCGCGGACGCGCAGGGTGTCGAGGATCGCGGCGGGCACGTTCCCGGCGACCTCGGTTGTCGCGGCCACCAGGCAGGCCTGGTCGGCGGCGAAGGCGGCGAGCTCGGCAGGCCCGAGATCGGCCAGGTCGGCCGCCGGGACACGGTCCGACACGAGGGCGATCCACTCGGCGAGGGCGGCCCCGTGGGGGCGGGCGCCCGTGGCGGCGGCCACCAGACGCAACGTGGCGGCGCGTTCGAGCTCGTCGTAGCGGCCCTCGGCGCGCAGGCCGTCCAGGACGGCGTCGACGACGGAGGCGGGGAGCGCGGTACGGCCCGCCGGGCGCACGGCGCGCCACGGGGAGGTCTGCTCGAAGTGCCAGGCGCGCTCGGCGGGCCGGACGCCGTCGCGGGCCAGCAGGTCGAGGAGCGCGAGGGCGTCGGCGAGCTTCACGTCCCGCCGTCCGGTGGGCAGCCACTCGCGCAGCGGGGTGTCGCGGCCCGCCAGCAGGCCGGGCCAGCGCCGGTCGGGATAGTGCAGCGCCTTCGCCGCCGCGGTCAGTTCCGCCGCCTCCTCGCCGGACACCACGCCTTCCTCCACGGCGGCGCGCAGCGTGGCCCTGATGGTGACCATCGCCTCGTTGACCGGGCGATGCCCGTGTCCGGCGTCCAGATGGGCGACCGCGACCTCGTCGTCGTCGGTCAGTTCGCCGGCGACGATCGCCCGGTAGACCTCACCGACGCCGGTCATGCCGTAGGGGGCGAGCTCGGCGGCGCGCAGCGCGCCCATGCTGGCCGCCCCCGCCACGGCGACGCCTTCGGACATCGCCCAGAGGATCTCCTTGTGCCAGACGGCGGGGACGTGTTCGTACACCCCGTCGACGAGGGCGACGACACGAGGGCGGCCGGCCGCGACCAGGCCGGCGACGTCGCCCTGGCCGGCCGGGGCAGCACCGCGACGTCGCGGCCGGGCAGGGCGTCCCTGATCCGGCCGGCCGGGATCGTCGGACCGGCGAAGACGGCGATCTCAGGCATCGGCGGGCTCCGATCCGAAGGCGAGCGCGCGGGGGCCGGGCAGGGTCGGTTCGCCGGTGAGCGCGCCGGCTCCCTCCAGGCCGGGGACCAGCGCCTTGACGACGGGCACGCCCAGCGACGGCCGGGTCAGGTCGACCGCGGTCACCTGGTCGAGACCGGCCGCCGCCAGCCGGTCGAGCAGCCAGTCGAGGTCGTCGCCGAGCAGGTCGTGGTCGGCGCCGGCGACCGTGAAGGGCCGGGCGTACGGCAGGGTCGCGCGGAGCGCGTCGCGCAGTTCCGCCAGGCCGTCGACGTCGGTGGTCTGCGCGTAGCGCTCCCGGGTGACGTCGTCGCGCGCGCCGGAGATGGTGATCAGCCGCGACTGCGCCGCCTCGGTCAGCGCCCGCTGGACCGCCACGGCCGGGCACGGGTGGCAGCCCAGCCCGGTGGCGGCGGGCAGCGGCCGGAACGGGTCGGGTTCGGCGGCCACGATGTGGCACAACACCACCGGCACGCCGAGGTCGGAGGTGAGGTCGAACAGCGCCGCCTCGACGCCCGCCCGGTCGTACCGGTCGAGCAGCCGCGCCGTCTCCGGGTCGGTCAGCGTGGCGGCGTCGATCCGGGCGCCGGCCTGGGCCGGGCCGTCGCGGAGGTCCCACAGGGCCGCCGCGTCGCGTTCGACGAGTTCGCACAGCGCGTGGACCAGCGCCTCCAGCGCGCTGTTGCCCCCGGCCAGCCCGTTGCTGTCGCGCGAGAGCCCGTGCCCGGTCAGCGCGGGCGGCAAGGTGAAGTCGAGACTCACCGCCTCGTACGGCACCGCGCGCGGTTCCCCCGTGCGGACGTCGGCGCCGTCGAGCCACAACAGCGGGGTCACGTCGTCGAGCACCCCGTCGGCGGTCCGCGGCAGAAGGCGGGGGTCGAGCGCGGCCGGTCCGAGTTCGGCGGGCCGGGCCAGCCGCAGCGGGCGGTCGATCACCTCCGCGTGGGCGTGCTCGACGGCTTCCATGGCGGCCGACACCCGGCTCGCCGCGCGGCTGACGCCCTTGCCCTGGCTGACCGACAGGCTGCGGGCGTTGGGCCGGTAGGCGGTGGCGACCGGGATGCCGATGAGGTCGAGGCCGGTCACGTCGGCGACGCGCGTCACCCCGCAGGCGGGCAGCGCCGGGCCGAGCCGCCGCCAGGTGTCGTCGAGCGTGGCGGCGCGGTGGGTGCCGGTTCTGGTGAGTTTGCGACCGGGCCGGTCGAAGGTCCAGGGGTCAGGCATGGGGCACCGGCAGCCTCTCGACGCGGCCGGGCAGCGGGTCGAGGCCCGCGCCCAGGAAGGGGTAGGCGGCCGGTCCGGTGGAGCGCAGCCCCGGCACCACGACCCGGGCCACGCGCACCCCCGCGGCGGCCAGGTCGGGCGGGGTGAGGTCGACCGTGATCACGTCGAGGCCGGGGGCGGTGGCCGGCGGGCCGGAGGGCTCGCCGCCGGCGAGGCGGTCGCGGACGGCCGAGGCGACCCGCTCGTCGGCGAGCAGTTGCAGCGTGCAGAGCACGTCGGTGGCGTCACTCAGGTCGGGGGCGTACGCGTCGAGATACCGGCGGTCGTCCCGGTGCGGTCGCAGCGGACCGGCGGGACGTTCCCACTCCGGCACGCCGCCGGCGACCTCGGCGAGGGCGTCGAGGGAACGCAGCGCCTCGGCGGCGGCCGACCGGGCCGAGCCGGTCGCGCAGCCGACGCCGAGGAGGCCGTCCGGCGTGGCCGCCACGCACAGCACCACCGGCGCGCCCGGCGTGTTGGGCACCGACCGCCACGTGAGCTCCGCCCCGGCCGGGACGGGCAGCGGCGGCCCGTCGACCCGGGGGAAGGCCGCTCCCCCGTGCCAGGCGGTGGCCAGGGCGTGCCGTTCCAGGACCTCCGCGAGCGCCGAGGCGCGGGCCGCCTCCAGGGTGGGCCCGGCGGCGATGCCCGCGGCGATCGGCAGGTGCGCCGGGCGGCCCCGCACCCGCGCGTGCTCGCCGGGCGACAACCAGACCAGCGAGGCGGGCACCCACACCTCGTTCCCGTCGCCGGTCCGGCCGGGCGTCCACGACAGCACGTCGTCGCGGCGCAGGCCCGCGAACGGGAAGCCGGGGCGGTCGAGCTGCTCCGGGGAGTAGAGGGCGAGCCGGTCGGGGTCGACGGCGGCGTCGAGGTCGTGCCAGGTCGCGCGGCGGAGCCGGGCGTCCGGGACCAGGTGGCCGGCATATCGTTCGGCGGCCTCGCCCAGCGCCCTGAGCCGGGCGCGGGCCGGGTCGCCGAAGGACGCTCCTCCGACGAGGGGGTTGCCGAGGGGGTGGGCGAACCGGCCGGTGGCGGCCAGTTCGGCGGTCGCGGTGTGGAGCACGGCGTGGCTGCGCCCGGTCACCAGCCGGGTGACCAGGCCGGTGCGGGGGTCGAGCAGGACGTCCATCGGATCTCTCAGGTGTGCGGCAGCGGGACGAGGTTGACGTCGGCCTCCGCGAGCGGGGCGGCGCGCAGCCCCAGGCGGACCGGATCGGTGTAGAGGCGGTCGCCGCCGAGGAAGGGGAAGGCCGCGGGCGGGTTGGAGTAGGCGCCCGGGACGACCACGCGGACCACCCGGGCCCCCGTCGCGGCCACGTCGGAGGTGGTGAGGTCGACGGCGTGGGCACGCAGGCCCAGCGCCGCGGCCCGGTCGAGGTAGGCGCGGCAGACGTCGCCGGTGATCGTCGGCAGGTCGTCGAGGCGCACCGGGTCGGCCCGGCCCGTGATGGGTTCGAGTTCCCCGGCCATCGCCGGGTCGAGCCAGATCTGGCTGTGGCAGGCCAGGTCCACCACGTCCCTGAAGTCGCTCCGGTAAGAGGCGGCGTAGGCGCGGTCGGCGCGGTGCGGTTTCAGCAGGTCCGGACTGAGCACGCCGTCTTCGACAGCCTGGTAGATCGCGCCGTCGGGCTCCAGCAGGCCCAGGGAGTAGATCCGCAGGGTCACCGCCTCGGCCATCGCCTTCGCCACCGCGTGCGCCGGATCGGGCCGGGCGGCGACGCCGAAGGTGTGGATGCCGAGGACCGGGTCGCGGAGCAGCACGCCGATCACCGCGACGTCGAACGTCGTGGGGATGCTCACCACGCGATAGCGCAGATCTCCCGCCGCGCGCCCCCAGCCGGGGCCCAGGCCCGCGTCGGGACGCAGCAGGTGGGCCAGCCGGGCGTCGGCCACGTCCACCGGGGCGGCCGGGAGCCGGTTGGCCCACCAGATGACGGTGGCGTCCCGCTCGATGACCTCCTCCAGCCCCGAGGTCAGCGCGAAGCGCAGGT
>NZ_BBXC01000033.1:0-40180 GCF_001570525.1 Herbidospora sakaeratensis | reverse complement strand
CCAGGGAGGCGGGCACCCACACCGGCGGCCCCTCCAGGGTGGCGCCCCGGATCCAGAGCACCGGCAGGTCGGCGGTGAAGGGCACGAAGGGGCAGCCCGGTTCGGCGTACTGGCTCGCGGAGTACAACGCCAGCGTCGCCGGGTCCAGGGCGTTTTCTCCGGCGGCGACCAGGTCCGTGTACGTCGCCCGGCGCAGGCCGGCCGGGACGAAGTTGCCGCAGTAGCGTTCGATCGCCTCACCGGCCGCGCCGGCCAGGGCCCGTTCGGGGTCGTGGAACGCGGTGCCGGTCGCGACCCGGTCGGCCGGCCAGGGCAGGAAGCCGGAGATCGCGGCGACCGAGGCCGTGCACACGTCCAGCCCGGCGGGCCACCAGGGTTCGGGCGGCACCCGGTCGAGGCGGGTGATCACCCCGGTGCGCGGGTCCACGTGGCTCATCGGCGGCCTCCCGGGACGAGCAGGTCGACGTCGGAGACCGTCACCCTGACCGGCGTCTCCGGCGCGGTGTGGCGAGGGTGCCGCCCGACGGTGAGTTCCAGGTGCAGGACGTGGCCCGCGGGGAGGTCGACCGCGACGGGCGCGCAGCGGATCTCCGCCGTCCCGCGTCCGGCGGCGATCGGCGCGGCGCCGTCGCTCAACCGGGTGCGCACGCCCGCGGGGGTCTCGTGGACGAGCGTGGCCACCAGTTCGGCGGCCCGGCCGGCCGCGACGCGGCAGCGCGCCCGCGCCGCGCCGTGCCATCCGGCCCGGCCGGTCGCGCTCAGCCGCACGACGTCGGCCCTCGGCCCGATGGCCGACAGGTCGGCCGAGTGGGGAAGCGACGGGTAGGGGTCGGCCGGGTCGTGGTCGATGGACGTGGACGCCGGGCCGCTCAGCGGCAGCGTCCGCAGCGTCGGGCGCGCGGCCGGCCGGGGATCCCTCGGTTCCCACCGGTTGCTCCCCAGCACCAGGCACCCGTGGCCGATCCGGGGGTCGACGCCGGCGGCGGTCGCGGCGAGCCACGACAGCGCCACCTCGGAGGGGTCGGGGTCGACCGGCACGTCGATCGCGCACTCCGCCTGGAGCCGGTGCGTCAACGGGGACGCCCACCCGCCCATGACCACGGTCGCCCGCCGGGCCAGGCTCGCCTGGCGCAGGGTCGTGGCGGCCGAACCGCAGTACCAGCTGCCCAGGTGCAGGGTCGGCACGTCGGCGGCGCGGATCCGGGACGACACCCGGCGGGCCTGCGGGTGGCGGCTGCCCGGCGTGGGCGGCCAGTCGCCCAGCGGCACCGGCCAGACCGGCCGGGTCAGCGCCAGGTCGTAGAGCCCGGGACGGAGCTGGCGGCCGCCGCCGATCTCGGTACGCCACCACAACTCCTCGTCGACCGCCAGGGTGACGTTCGGCCAGGGCTGGCGGCTGGCCACGCCGCGCACCGACGGGTGGCCCGCGGCGCACCACGCGGCGTACGCCTCGTAGGCGGTGCCGTAGAGATAGGTGGCGCCGTCGGACCACGGTTGCGCGGTCGTCCAGTCGAGTGCGGCGTGGCCGTCGGCCCGTTCGTCGGCGCCGGCCTCGAACTCGCCGGTCGAGCGGTAGCGTCCGCGCAGGTCCTGGAGGACCACGGCCAGCCCCGCGCCGGTCAGCGCGTCGGCCTCGGGCCACAATCCGGCCGTGCCGTAGGGGGTGCGGACCACGACGGCCGGCGCGGGCAGGCGTGCGGGCAGGAAGACGTCGGCCACGAGCCCGCCGACCGGGACGTCGATCATGATCACGGCTGCTCCGTCATGAGCCCGCCGGGCACCGGCAGCACGGGATGCCGGGTGAGCAGCCCGGTCGCCGGGTCGAAGCCCGCCTGGACGCCCGTCCCGGGCGCGTCCCGGCCGTGGAGGTACGCCCACACGTCCGCGACGATCAGCGCGGCGACCACGTGCGCCCCGGCCGGGTGCGTCCGGTCGGGCTCCGGGGCGCCGCCGGAGTCGAGCCACGCCCAGTGGGCGCCCAGCTCGCCCGGCCAGGGCGAGGCGGCCAGGCGTCGCAGCCGCAGGTCCTCGTAGGAGGCGGTGCCGGGGCCCGTCCAGAAGGGGCCGGCGTACCAGCGGCGTCCTTCGGCGAACCCGAGGTGCAACGCGGCGCCGGTGTCCCCGGCCTCGGCGGCGAGCCGCCGGAACAGGGTGTCGCGGGGCCACGGGGCGACCGCGACCCGGACCGCGACGTCCTGCTCGGCCGTGCGCAGACCGGCCTGACCGAGCAGGTGGGCGACCGCCTCGAACAGCGGCCCGTCGCCGGTCAGGTCGACCGCGCCCGGCCGGCGCGCCGGGATCGGCGCCAGCACGCCCTCCTCGGCGAAGACCTCCGTCAGGCCGGGGTCGTCGAGCGGCGGGCGATCGGGGCGGTCGCCCCCGGGCGCGGACACGGCGAGGAAGTCCTCTCCGGGGGTGTGCACCAGCCAGCCGTCCGGCGTCGGGACGAACGACACCCCACCGGCGAGCTCCATTGGCTTTCCTTCCTGCTCTAGGCTGCGGGGACCACGGGCGGGGACGCGATACGCGCGCGTCCCCGCCCGTGGCTGGGCCGGCTAGCGCCAGGCCACGCTGGACCGGGTCACGGTCGAGTGGTTGTTCGAGTGCACGCTCGCCCGGACCTGGGCGACCTTCAGCTTCGTCACCTTCATCACGAATCACCTCCTCGCGTCGTCGTCGGGACGGGCCGCCCGTCCAGGAGCGCGGCGGCGTCCGCCTGCGCCTGGACGAGACGTCGGTAGGGCTCGCACCGCGCCATGAGGTCGGCGTGTGCGCCGACGTCGGCGATGCGGCCGTGGTCCAGCACGGCGACCAGGTCGGCGTGCCGGAGCGTGGTGAGCCGGTGGGCGATGACCAGGGTGGTGCGCCCGGCCCTGACCCGGTCGAGCGCGGCCTGCATCTCGTGTTCCGTGAGGGCGTCGAGCTGGCTGGACGACTCGTCCAGGACCAGCACCGGGCGGTCGCGCAGCAGCGCCCGCGCGATGGCGACCCGCTGCCGCTCCCCGCCCGACAGGGCCGCCCCCCGCTCCCCGACCACGGTGTCGAGGCCGTCGGGCAGCCGGTCGAGCACGGGCGTGACGCGGGCGTCGGCGCAGGCGCGGGCGACGTCCTCGGCGGTCGCCCCCGGCCGGGCCAGTTCGAGGTTGGCGCGCAGCGTGTCGTGGAAGAGGAACGCCTCCTGCGGCACGTGGCAGACGAGCTCGGGCAGGTCGTCGACGGGCAGGTCCCGCAGGTCGGTTCCGCCGACGCGGACCGCCCCGGAGTCCGGGTCGGCGTGCCGGAGCAGCAGGTGGGCCAGGGTCGTCTTGCCCGCGCCGGTCGCGCCCGCCAGGGCCAGCGTCGTCCCGGCCGGAACGGTCAGCGAGAGGCCGCGCAGCACCGGGCGCGCCTCGTCGTAACCGAACACCACCCGGTCGAACTCGACGACGGGAGGCCCGGTCAGGCCGGGGAGCGCGGCGGTTCCGGTGTCGGCGACGGCGGCCGGTTCCTCCAGCAGGTCGAAGACCCGGTCGGCCGAGGAGGAGGTGACGCCCCAGACGCGGGTGACGTTGAGCAGCATCGTGATCGGGGTGAACGCGGCGCCCGCGAGCGCGACCGAGGCCAGCAGCGCGGGCGCGGCCGGCCCGGTGTGCAGCCCCGTCGCCAGGACGCTGAGGGTCGCGCCGCCGATCGCGACGCCGCCGGCGACGGCCTCCAGCCCGGCGCGGCGGGCCTGCCGTCGTCGCGCCGCCTCGAGCCGCCGGTCGGCCTCCCGCAGCCGGTCGAGCCGGTCGGGGCCCCGGCCGAAGGAGAGGATCTCCCGCAGGCCCTGCACCAGGTCGGTGACCTCGACGTTCATCTCGGTGAGCGCGCGGTTGAGGTCGGTTCCGTGGCGCGCCCCCCGGCGCCGCAGCGCCAGGGGCAGGGCGAGCGAGACCGCCAGCCAGGGCGCCAGCGCGACCGCCGCCCAGCCGCCGCCGACCACCGCCATCGCCACGACCGAGGCCGGGCCGACCACGGCCGCCGTCACGAGGTAGATCGAGGTGTGCGCGTAGAAGATCTCCAGGCTCTCGCTGTCCCGCAGCGCCCGGACGACGAGGTCGCCGCCGCGCCTGCGGATCAGCCCGCCGGGGGCGATCCGGGCGAAGGCGAGGTAGAGCCACTGCCGCACCTGGGCCAGGACGCGGAAGGACAACTCGTGGGAGATCCACGACTCGACCCAGGTGGCGAGCGCGCGCGACACGGTGAGACCGAGGGTCCACCAGAACATCGGCCACAGATCGGCCGTCCCGGAGAGCGCCTGGCCGACGGCGGCGGCGGCCACCACGGTCGCCGCCATCCCGGCCGCCTGGTTGACGACCGCGAACAGCACCGAGACCCCGAACGGGCGCAGGTGCCCGGCCAGCACGTGGAGCAGTCCCTTCGTGCCCCCGCCCCGGAGCGCGGCGGGCCGGCCGTGCTCCCAGGCCGCGACGGCTTCGGCCGGCGACGTCATGGCGTGCCTCCGTGCTGGGCAGCCACCAGGCCGGACCAGACTCCGGCGCGGGCCACGAGGTCGGCGGGGCTGCCGTGCTCCACCAGTTCGCCGTCGTCGAGCACGGCCACCGCGTCGGCGGCGACCAGGCTGGACAGGCGGTGCGCGATCATGATCGTGGTGCGGCCGGCCCGCAGTTCGCCGAGCGCGTCGCGCAGCGCCGCCTCGGTCGCGCCGTCGACGGCCGAGGTGGCCTCGTCGAGGATGAGCACCGGCGCGTCCTTCAGCAGGGCCCGCGCGATGGCGACGCGCTGACGTTCGCCGCCCGACAGGCGGGCCCCGCGTTCGCCGACGACCGTGTCGAAGCCGTCGGGCAGGGCGTCGACGACGTCGAGGACGCGGGCGCGGCGGGCGGCCTCCCTGAGGGCGGCCTCGTCGGCGTCCGGCCGGGCCAGGCGCAGGTTGTCGGCGATCGTGCCGTGGAAGAGATAGGTGTCCTGGGCGACCACGGCGGTCATCGCGCGGACCTCGCCGCGGTCGAGGTCGCGCAGGTCGACGCCGTCGGCCAGGATCCGGCCCTGCAGGGGGTCGAAGTGCCGCTGGAGCAGGGCGACCAGGGTGGACTTGCCGGATCCCGACCGCCCGGTGACGGCCAGGGTGGCGCCCGGTTCGATCGTCAGGGTGACCCCGCGCAGCGCGGGACGGGCCGCGCCCGGGTAAGTGAAGGTGACCGCGCGCAGGGTCAGGCCGGGCGGCCGGTTCGGCCGTTTCCCCGGGACGGGCGTGACCGGTGCGGGCGCGGGCGGGTCGGCGTCCAGCAGGGCGACGACGCCCCGGCCGGCGGCCAGGCCGTGGAAGCCCTCGTGCCAGTAGTTCTGCAGTTCCAGCACCGGGCGGAACGCCTCGGCGGTCAACCAGGCGATCAGCAGCAGACCGGCCGCGTCGAGCTGACCGGCGGAGTGGCGGATCGCGGCGACCACCACCGACAGGGTGGTGCCCGCCGTCAGGAGGAACGCGCTGATCACGTAGACGGCGCTGGAGGCCGCCAGGTCGCCCATGGTCGCGCGGTAGAGCGCGAGGGCGTCGCGCCGGAGCCGCCGGCCGTAGACGCCGGTCGCGCCCAGCGCCTTCAGCGTCGTCATGCCCTGCAGGGCGTCGAGCACCCGGGCGGCGAAGTCCTCGTACGCCGTCCAGTGCCGCGTGGACCGCGCCCCCATGATCCGCCGCCAGAACGGCCGGGACGCGGGCACCAGCACCACGCAGATCCCGGCGATCGTGCCCGCCACCGGATCCTGCCAGGTCAGCACGGCCACGACGATCAGCGGACCGCCCACGCTCACGACCACCTGCGGCAGGTAGAAGCCCACGTAGGCGCGGATCGCCTCCACGCCGTCGGCGATCGTGGTCCGCAGCGTCCCGGCCGGCCGGGTGACGGTGTGACCGGGCCCGAGGTCGAGCAGCCGCTCGGCCAGCCGCAGCCGCAGCCGGGCCTGGACGAGCGAGGCCGTCCGGTTCGCCGCCTGGTCGCGGCCCCATAACAGCAGGCAGCGCAGCACGACGAGCAGCCCCGTCACCACCAGCGGCCCGCCGGCGCCGGCCGGATCCGGCGTGCCGGAGACCAGAGCGCGCCGGATCGCCTCGACGAGCGCGACCGCCTGCCCCGCGCCCGCCGCCGACGCGAGCAGCGAGAGCAGAGCGGTCGTCGCCATGGAGGGGAAGGCGCCCCGCGCCAGACCCAGCAGTCGCCGCTGCACCAGCACGTTTCGCCTCCTTTCCGACGGGTGAGCCGGGAGAGACGCTAGGCGAGAATGATTTTCATTGTCAACGAAATTTTGGGGATGGTTTTCATTTTCTTTGCACGGTACGGTCCTCGCGTGACCGACATCGAGGAGCGGAGCGCCGCCGGTCTGGGCTCGTTGCTGGCCGGCAACCGGGACTTCCGGCTGTTGTGGCTGGGCAACCTGGTCAGCGTCTGCGGAGGCTGGTTCACGGCCGTGGCCGTGTTCGCCATGTTGTACGAGCACACCGGCGCGGCCGTGGCGGCTGGCGCGTCACTGGCCATGCGCTACCTGCCCGGCATCCTGTTCGGGACGTGGGGCGGCGTGCTGGCCGACCGGCTCGACCGCCGAACGATCATGCTGGCCGGCGACGGCGTGCTGGCCGTGCTCGCGCTGGCGTTCCTGCTGGCCGACAGCCCCGCCACGATCTGGCTCGCCTACCCGCTCACCTTCGCCTCGGCCGCCGTGGGCTTCGTCTTCCAGGCCGCGCGCAACGCCTGGATGCCGTCACTCGTGCGGCCGGAGGAGAGCGTGCTCTACGCCGCGGCGGTCCAGGTCAACGGCCTGTTGTTCCAGGCGGTCGGCGGGCTGGCCGGGGCCGCCGCCGTCACGCTGGTCGGCTGGCGGTGGGCGTTCGTGGTCAACGCGGTGTCGTTCCTGGTGTCGTTCCACTTCACCGCCAAGGTCCGGCGCGGCGACCGGCGCGGCGACACCGGGCCGGGGGCGGCGCGCGGGTTGCGCGCCTTCCGCGAGGGCCTGCGCGCGGTCCGGCGCAGCCGGCTCGTCTCGGCGCTGCTCCTCCTGGAGGCGGTCTTCTGCCTGGGCCTGGGCGGCTCGATCACGGCCATGACCGCGCTCGCCGTCCAGGTCCACGACCTGGGCGACGGCGGCACGGGCTGGTTCTACGCGGTGCAGGGGCTCGCCGGGGCGGTCGTGCTGCTGGTCGCCGCGCCCCGGCTGAAGCGGCTTCCCGAGGAACGGCGGCTGGCCGTCCTCGGGTGGTCGTGCGTCGGGGAGGGCCTGTGCACCGCCGCGCTGGGGCTGCCGTCGAGCGCGGCGTGGGCGCTCGTCGTCTGGGCGGCGGCCGCGTGCGCGGACGTCGTCTACGGGCCCGTGTCGATGGCGGTCCTGCTCGGTCACTCCCCCAACGAGCTGCGCGGACGGGTGGTGTCGTGGTGGAGCGCGACGGCGACCGCCTCGCTGGGCGTCTCGGCCGTCGTGTCGGGAGCCCTCCTCGACGCGCTGGGACCGGCGGCGTTGCTGCCGGTCCTCGGCGCGTGCATGGCCCTGCCCGGCGCGGCCTGGCTGGTGGCGCTGCGGGCGGGCCTGCTGGGGGCTACTCGTAGGGTTCGACCGGCTGCGGGATCGAGGTGAGCGAGACGGCGGTCAGTTCGGGGGCGACGGTCCCGGGTTCGAGCCTCCCGGACGGCGGCCGTTTCCACGTCCCGACCACCTCCACCCAGGTGTTCTCCGGCGGCATGTCGGCGTCGAGCACCGCCACCTTCACCGCGACGCCGTCGGCCGCGCAGCAGGCGATCTGGATCCGGGCCAGATACCACCGGTCCTTCTTCTCCGACGGCACGGCGAAGCCCGTCAATTTCACCTGCTGTCCGGCCAGCGAATCGGCCCCTTCACCCCACGCCCGGCCGACGAACTCGCCGATGGTCATCTCGTTGACCCGCCCGGCCGCGAGGGCGTCGTAGGTCTCGGCGGCGGCCACCGGCCGCGCCTGCGGCTCCTCCGACCTCGCCGAGAAGGCGCCGAGCGCGGGCGGGGCGATCAGGAAGATGGCGAAGACGGGCAGCGTCAGCAACCAGGCCACCCCCGGCGTGTGCGAGTGATCGTGGTCGTCGTCGTGGGCGGCCTCGCGCCACTCCTGGACGAGCCCGATCACGCCCAGCGCGAGCACCACCACGCCCGCCGCGATCAGGAAGGGCCGGAAGCCGGGCTTGACGTAGTTCAGATAGGTGGTGGACACGGTGGTGATGCGCAGCACCGCGCCGCCGAGAAGGATGAGGATCATGCTCTGGGTCAGCCGGTTCACAGCAGGACCTCTCCGGCCGCCAGGCTGACGACCACCGCGAGTACGAACGTCAGCGGGATGAAGCGGGCGGCGAACCGCCGCCCGAAGGTCCCGGCCTGCAGGGCGATCAGCTTCAGGTCGACCATCGGCCCGACCACCAGGAACGCGAGCTTGGCCGTCGGCGAGAAGGACGTCAGCGAGGCGGCCACGAACGCGTCGGCCTCCGAGCAGATCGACAGGATCACCGCGAGCAGCGCCAGAACCAGCACCGACAACACCGGCACGCCCGCGACCGACTCCAGCCACGCGCGGGGCACCACCACGTTCATCGTCGCCGCGGTCGCCCCGCCGACGACGAGGAACCCGCCGGCGTGCAGGAAGTCGTGGCGCATCGCCTCGACGAACGACCGCCACCTCGGCCCGTGCCCGGCCGGCCGCGAGGGGACGCGCAACCAGCCGGCGCGGCCGAAGCGCAACCACACCCACCCCGCCACGACCGCGACCAGGAGCGACGCCGCGAACCGCGCGACCGCCATCATCGGTTCTCCGGGGAACGCCACCACGGTGGCGACGATCACCACCGGGTTGATCGCCGGCGAGGCCAGCAGGAACGCCAGCGCGGCGGCGGGGGTCACACCGCGCGCCATCAGCCCGGACGCGACCGGCACCGACGCGCACTCGCACCCGGGCAGCACCGCCCCGGCCGCCCCCGCCACCGGCACCGCCAGGAACGGCCGCTTCGGCAGCGCCCGGGTCCAGAACGAGGCGGGCACGAACGCGGTGATCGCGGCCGACAGCAGCACCCCGAAGGCCAGGAACGGCAGCGCCTGCACGCAGATGGCCACGAAGATCGTCGCCCACGCCTGCAGCGCCGGGGCCGTCAGGTAGGGCGCGAACACCAGCCGCCCGAGCAGCAGCAGCCCGACGACCACGACGAAGATCCACGGGCTGACGGCCCCCAACGGCCGCCGTCGCCCCCATTCCGGCGGCGGCACCTCCTCGGCGGCCGTGACCTCGACCCGTTCAGACATGCGCCGGCGCTCCCAGGTGGAGTGAAAGTGGTGATGATAACCATGTGTGTCGGCGCCGATTGTAGGGACAGAAGCGGCAAGCCGCCTAGACCGGAATTTCCGTCAGGCCCTGCCGGGCGCGGGTGCGGTCGAGGTCGGCGGCGACTTCTTCGACCCGGCCGCGCCGGCCGCCGTCACCCTGACGCCGACGGCCCGGCCATGACCAGCTCCGACGGCAACCGCCGCAACCCCCGGACCACGTCGGGCGCCGCCCCGAACGCCGCCGCCACCACGGGGTCGCTGCGCAGCAGATGGGCAAGGTGGCGCAGCGCGTGGGCCGCGACGTCGCCGACCCGCAGGTCGTCGGGCGCGGGGCGGGCCGGGGCCGGGCCGCGGGCGAGCCGGAACTCGGTCAGCTCCTCGGCGGGCCGTCGCGGGTCGGGGTCGGGGCAGACGGCGTAGGTGAGCACCAGCCGGCCCCGCGGCTGGTAGCGCCAGCTGGTGGAATGGACCACGGTGACCTCGTCGTCGGCCGCCACCCCCACGTGACGGCGCACCGCCTCGTCGGGCGTCTCGCCGTCGCGCAGCGCGGTCACCAGGCGGCGGTAGCGCCAGCCGCCCTCGTCGGCCCGGAGCACGAGGATCTCGATCGACAGCGGAACCAGCCCATGGTCGTCCACGAGCACCCCTCCACTTGTTGCGACCAGTATGCAGCAGCGTACTGATCGCAGGATGGTGCTTGATCCGCAGACGGCGATATGGGTGCATTACGGAAGAGAACCAACGAGAGGCGAACCACCCATGCCGGGACTACTCGTGCTGATGGGGTCGGGCGAGACCAGCCCCACGATGGTGGAGGTCCACCGGTCCGCCGCCCGCGCGCTGGGCCGGCAGCCGAGGGCCGTGCTGCTGGACACCCCCTACGCCTTCCAGGAGAACGCCGCCGACATCACCGCCCGCGCCCGCGCCTACTTCGCCCGCAGCGTCGGCCTCGACGTCACCGCCGCCGACGACGTCGCCGGGGCCGACTGGGTCTTCTCCGGCCCCGGCAGCCCGACCTACGCCCTCGACCGCTGGTCGGCGGGCCCGATCGGGGCCGACCTGCGCGCCCGGGTGGCCGCCCGGCGCGGCGTCACGGTGCTCGCCTCGGCCGCCGCCTGCACCGCCGGGGTCGCCACCGTCCCCGTGTACGAGATCTACAAGGTCGGCGCCGACCCCCACTGGCGGCCGGGCCTCGACCTGCTCGGCCCCCTCGGCCTGCGGGTCGTGGTGATCCCCCACTACGACAACGCCGAGGGCGGCACCCACGACACCCGCTACTGCTACCTCGGCGAACGCCGCCTCACCGCGATGGAGGCCGGACTCCCCGGCAACGTGGCGATCCTCGGCGTCGACGAGCACACCGCCGTCACCGTCGACCTCGACGACGGGCGGATCGCCGTGTCCGGTCGCGGCGCCCTGACCGTCCGCCGCCACGGCGCCGAGACCCGGCTCCCGGCCGGGACCGTCACCGACCTGCCCGGCCTCTCCCGGGGCGCGGTCCCCACCACCCGGCCCCCGGCCCCCGCCTCGGCCGGGGTCACGCTCGCGGAGGTCATGGCCGCCTGCGCGGACCGTTTCGAGGCGGCGATGTCCCGGTACGACGGCCCCGACGCCGCCTCGGCGATCCTCGACCTGGAGGCGGAGATCCTGAAGTGGGCCGCCGACACCGAGGCCGACGAGGGCGGCGTCGACCAGGCGCGCGACGCGCTCCGGCTGATGATCGCCCGGCTCGGCGCGTCGGCGGGCCACGCCGACCGCGTGGTCGCGGCCGTCGTGGCTCTCCGTTCGGAGCTGCGCGCGAAGGGCGGCTACGAGGCGGCCGACGAGCTCAGGCGGGCGCTCGCGGCGGCCGGGGTGACCCTCCGCGACACCGGCGACGGCCCTCGCTGGGACCTCTAACGCCCGCCGGGCTCCGCGCCGACCGCGACCGGGACCTCCTCCGGCGCCGGCGGGTCGAGGGTGCCGGCCAGCACCGGCGGACGGGTCGTCCGCCGTCGTTCCAGCAGCACGTCGACCGCCAGGAAGACGGCCAGGCTGACCGCGAACAGCGGCAGGAAGTACGCGACGAACAGGGTGGTCGCCGCCACCAGGACGAGCACGCCCGGCGTGAGGGAACGCAGGCCGCCCCGAGGCGCCGGACGGCCGAACCGCCGCCCGGCCGGGCGGCGCTGCCACCACATCCCGTAGCCGCGCGCGATGACGAAGATCAGGCCGATCGCGAGGGCGGCCAGCACGAGCTGGTTGGGGAGGCCGAACAGGATGCCCATGTGGGCGTCGATCGTCCAGTTGGTCATCTTGGCCATGAAGGGCCACTCGGCGAAGTCGACGCGGTCGACGACCGCGCCCGTGCCCCCGTCGACGGTGATCGCGTCGAAGCGGGTGGGCCAGTCGCGCTTGCTCTCGTTGACCTTCCACGCCGACTGGGCGTCGGCCGGCGGCGCGATGAACAGCGGGGTGCGCAGGCCCTGCGCGGTGGCGGTGGCCATGACGCCGTCGATGCCGGCGCCCGAGGTGAACACCGCGTCGCCGCCCTGAGCGGCCGGGGCCGCGCCGCCGTGCCGGTGCTCGGCCGCCTGGCCACCCGGCGTCAGGCTCGTCTCCAGCGGCGGGGAGTTCCAGTCGAACAGCGTCCGGACGTCGGCGATCTTCGCCCCGGCGTGGTTCGACCAGGTCAGGCCGGTGATCGAGAGCAGCAGCAGGCCCAGCGTGATCCAGACGCCGGTGGCCGCGTGCCACGACAGGTTGCGCGAGCGGCCCTTCTTCGCCCTGACGTCCGGCAGGACGACGCGACGGGTGCTCCGCCGCCGCCCGATCCACAGGGCCAGGCCGCCGAGGACGACGATCCACATCCAGCTCGCGGCCAGCTCGCTGTAGTTGCGGCCGAACGCGCCCAGATGAAGGTTGCGGTGCAGGTCGTCGATCCAGGCCCGCACGCCGAGCCACTGGCCGAAGGTCCGCTCCTGGCCGCGCACCTCCAGCGTGTACGGGTCGACGAAGACCGCCATCTCGTAGTCGGCCGGCACGGTCTCGTCCGAGAAGACCACCCGGGTGGAGCTGGTCGCGTCGACCGACGGCATGACCGAGGTGACGTCGCCGGAGGGGTGCGCCGCCCGAGCGGCGGCGACCTGCTTACTGAGCGGCTGGACCGTCTGCCCGGCCGGGACGCGGAGCTCGTGGTCGTACACCAGACGCTCGATCTGCGGCGCGGCCGTGTAGATCAGGCCGGTGACGGCCGCGACCAGGATGAACGGCGCGATGAACACACCCGCGTAGAAGTGCAGACGCAGCAGCAGGGGGCGCAGCTGGGCCCAGACGCCCCGGCGGGGCGGGGCCTGCGGGGGCAGGGGGTCGGCGGTCACGGGAGTCCTCTCGAGATCGGTCGATAGAGGAGTCGTGCCCGCACCCGGTTTGGTTCCCGGGCGTTGGGACCCGGCCGTCCGTCGTGCGATGATGACCGCGCCATGACTAGCGCCACCTCAGCCTCGACGCCGTTCCGCGTCGTCCGGGCCGCCGCCTTCGCGACGGTCTCGGTCGTGCTGAGCGTCGGCGCCCACGCGTGGGCGGGCGGCTCGACCACCGCTCCGGCGGTGCTGGTGGCGCTGACCCTCTCGTTCCTCGCCGGGCTCGCCCTGGCCGGGCGCGAACGGTCGGCCAGGGTGATCTTCCCGGCGCTGGCGGGCTGCCAGGCCGTGTTGCACCTGATGTTCTCCTACGCCCACGCCGTCGAGCCGATGATGGCGGGCCACCACCACCCGACCACCCTGCTGCCGAGCCTGAGCATGCTGGTCACCCACGCGTGGGCGGCCGGGCTCACGGCGCTCTGGCTGGCGCGGGGCGAGGCGGTCGTGTGGGCGCTGCTGCGCCGCCTCGAAGTGCGCCTGCTGCTGTTGCTGCGCGTCGCGGTCGAACCCGCCCATCCGCGGGTGGCCGCGCCCATCGACCGGGTCGTCATCCCGGCGTCGGCGCTCCTCCGACACGAGATCAGCCGCCGGGGGCCTCCCGGCACCGTCAGCCTCCTCGCCGCCTGAACCTCCGTTCAGCGCGGTTCTCTGACGTTGCCGTCTCCCCGAAGGGTTCTTCTCATCATGTCGTCGCGCCTCGTGTCGTCCCTGCTCGCCCTCGCCACCGCCGCCACGGTCGTCTCCTGCGGCTCGGCCGAGACCCCGACCGCCGCCGCCCCCGCCACCACCGCTCCGGCCGCCGCCCCGGCCACCGCCCCGGCGGCCGCCACCCCGGCCGCCCCCGCCCTGTCGATCACCGACCCGTGGGTGAAGACCGCCAAGGAGGGCATGACCGCCGCCTTCGGCACCCTGGTCAACAACTCCGCCGCCGACGTCACGGTCGTCTCCGGCGCCAGCCCGCTGTCGCCGATGATCGAGCTGCACGAGGTCGTCGACAAGGACGGCAAGATGGTCATGCAGCCCAAGCAGGGCGGGTTCGTCGTCCCGGCGGGCGGCAGCCACGAGCTGGCCCCCGGCGGCGACCACATCATGATCATGGATGCCAAGGAGCCGGTCGAGCCCGGCGCCGAGGTCCCGTTCACCCTCACCCTCGCCGACGGCGGGACCTTCGCCTTCACCGCGATCGGCAAGGACTTCGCCGGCGCCAAGGAGGACTACCAGCCCGGTTCGCACAATGGCTGACCTGACCCGCCGGGGACTTCTCGCCGGCGGCGTGGTGGCAGGGGTGGCCGCGCTCACCCCTGCCGCTTCGGCCCGCGCCGGGGAGACCCTCGTCCCCTTCCACGGCCCGCGGCAGGCCGGCGTCGCCACCGAACCGCAGGCCCACGCCGTCTTCGTCGCCTTCGACCTGCGCGCGACCACCGATCGCGACGCGCTGGCGCGCATGATGCGGCTGCTCACCGACGACGCCCGGCGGCTCACCCAGGGCCGCCCGGCGCTCGCCGACACCGAGCCCGAACTCGCGACCCCGGCCGCGCGCCTGACCGTGACGTTCGGTTTCGGTCCCGGCCTGTACGCCCATGCGGACCTCAAGGCCCCGATCGAGCCGCTTCCCAGGTTCTCCATCGACAAGCTGGAGAAGAGGTGGAGCGGCGGCGACCTGCTGGTCCAGATCTGCGCCGACGACCCGCTCACCGTCAGCCACGCCCTCCGGATGATCGTCAAGGACGCCCGCTCGTTCGCGACGGTCCGCTGGACCCAGCGTGGTTTCCGCCGCGCCGCCGGCACCCAGCCGGGCGGCCAGACCCAGCGCAACGTGATGGGCCAGCTCGACGGCACCGCCAACCCGAAGCCCGGCACCCCCGACTTCGATCTGGCCGTCTGGCGGCCCGACGGCTCGACCCGGCTCGTCGTGCGCCGGATCAGGGCCGAGCTGGAGACCTGGGACGCCGCCGACGTCGTGGCCAAGGAGTTCACCATCGGCCGCCGCCTGTCGACCGGCGCGCCCCTGACCGGCACGAAGGAGCAGGACGCGCCCGACTTCGCCGCCAAGGGCGCCCACGGCTTCCCGGTGATCTCTGAGTACGCCCACATCCGCCGCGCCCACGTCGGCGACCCTCGGCTCCGCATCCTGCGGCGCCCGTACAACTACGACGAGGACGTCACCGCCCAGGGCCACGCCGACTCGGGCCTGATCTTCGCCTCCTACCAGGCCGACGTCGAGCGCCAGTTCGTGCCCATCCAGCGGCAGCTCGCCGAGGCCGACCTGCTCAACGAGTGGATCACCCCGATCGGGTCGGCGGTCTTCGTCATCCCGCCCGGATGCGACGAGACGGGCTGGATCGGCCGGGAGGTGCTCTCATGAGGGCAGTCGCCTCCTCCCCCGGAATCCGCGGGGGAACGCTCACGGACCTGCCGCTGACCGAGCTCGCCCTGACCGCGCGCACCGGCGAGGCCGCCGACGTCGAGGCGTTCGTGCGCGCCGCCTATCCCGATGTGCGCCGGTTCCTGGTCCACCTGACGGACCGGGAGACCGCCGACGACCTCGTCCAGGAGACGTTCCTGCGCGCGCTGGCGAGCCTGCCGAGGTTCGCCGGGCGGTCGTCGGCCCGGACCTGGTTGTCGTCGATCGCCCGCAGGGTGGTGGTCGACCGGTTCCGGGCCGCCTCCGCCCGGCCGAAGGTGGCCGACCTGGCCGACTGGCAGACCACGGCCGAACGGAGCCGGCACCGGGGAGCGGCGGGCCTCGACGAGTGGGTGGCGCTGGCCGACCTGCTCGACCACGTGCCCGGCGAGCGCCGGGACGCGTTCGTGCTGACGCAGGTCATGGGGGTGCCCTACGCGGAGGCGGCGGAACTGCTCGGCTGCCCGGTCGGCACCGTGCGCTCCCGGGTGGCCCGGGCCCGCACCCAGCTCGTCTCGTCGTGGACGGCGGCCTGACCTGGAAGACGCCGGTGGAGCCGGCCGCCTCGGGCGACCGGCTCCACGGGTGCGTCAGGCCGGGGATCCGACAGGGTCAGACCCGGGTCCACTTCTGGTTGTTGCCGCCGTGGCAGGTGTAGATCTGCAGCCGTGAACCGTTGGCGGTGCCGGAGCCCACGATGTCCAGGCACTTGTTCGCGCCGATGGCGGTGATGGTGCCGTCGGAGTTCAGCCGCCACTTCTGGTTGTTCTGGCCGTTGCAGTCCCAGATGCTGACCGTGGCCCCGTTGGCGGTGCTGTTGCCGCTGACGTCGAGGCACTTGTTGCCGTACACCCGAAGCTCACTGGCGCTCGTGGAGGTCCACTGCTGGTTGGCGCGGCCGTTGCAGTCCCAGATCTGCACCACGGCGCCGTTCGCCTGCGACGCGCCGCTGATGTCCAGGCACCGGTTGGACGCCACCCCGCGCAGGGCGCTGGTGGTGCCCGGCGAGGCCGACGGAGACGGCGACGGGGACGGCGAGGGCGTCACGGTGGTCAGTTCCTTGATGCGGATGTTGCGGTACTGCACCACGTCGGGGGACCCGTGGTTCTGGACGCCGATGTACCCCTGGGTGAGCGAGCGGTTGGCGTCGGTGTTGGTGAAGTCGTTGATCTTGGTCCCGTTCAGGAACACCTGCAGCCGCTCGCCCTGGACCAGCAGCTCGTAGGTGTTCCACTGACCCGGCGGGTTCAGGGCCGCGTCACGGGCGGTGATGTCGGCCGCCTTGAAGCCGTAGATCGCGCCGGTCGTCCTGTCGGCGCTGTCGGTGGCGTCGATCTGCACCTCGTGCCCGGTGTCGAGCGCCCCCTGGGCGCTGCCCGGGGCGGGGAAGCCCACGACGACGCCCGAGTTGGAGTCGCCGGTCAGCTTCCAGTCGAGCTTGAGCGAGTACGACCCGAACTGCTTGGTGCTGTACCACAACATGCCCATGCCGCCCGAGGAGGTCAGCGTGGACTGGCTGTTGGAGAACGAGCCGGGACCGACCTGCTGCCAGCCCGTCGTCGAGCCGTTGTACAGCGCGGTGTAGCCGGTCTCGGGACGGCAGTCGGCGTTGGCCGCCTTGGCCGCGTACTTGATGCCGCCCAGCAGCAGGGTGCGGAAGTTGGAGTCGGAGTACGACTCCTGCGTGTGGCCGAGGCCGGTGTAGAACGCGCGGCCGTTCGACTGCGGGTGGCACCAGGTGATCGGGTGATCGCCCATGCCGCCGCCGCTGTAGGTGCTCTCGTCCAGGTTCTGCAGGACGCGCACGTTCGGGCGGGGGTTGCTGCGGTAGCTGTACCACTCGTCGGTGCGCGACCAGGTCGTGCCCAGGTGGGAGGTGGCCGGGTGGGCCCGGTCCTCGTTGCGGACGGTGGCCTGCTGGATGGCGGGGTGGCTGTTGAACCAGGCGCCCACCAGCTGCCCGTAGTACGACCAGTTGTACTCGGTGTCGGCGGCCGCGTGCACGCCGACGTAACCGCCGCCGCCGTCCACGTAGGACTGGAAGGCCGACTGCTGGGTGTCGTTCAGCACGTCGCCGGTCGTGCTGAGGAACACCACCGCCTTGTACTGGGAGAGGTTGGAGGTGTTGAAGGCGCTGGAGTCCTCGGTGGCGTCGACGGTGAAGTCGTTGGCCGCGCCGAGGTCGCGGATGGCCTGGGTGCCGACCGCGATCGAGTCGTGCCGGAAGCCGGCCGTCTTGGAGAAGACCAGCACCTTGTAGGAGGCGGCGTGGGCGGGGACCGCCGGGATCACCGTCGCGGCGGCGGCGGTGGCCAGCGCCACCGCGGTCACCGCCAGGCGCCTGAGCGCGGCGGCAGAGGTCAGATGTCGCAGCATGGGGTTCCTTCCGTCGTGACGCCCGGCGCGGTCGCGCCGGGCGTCACACCGATGGTTTTCTTAGGGGGCGCAGGGCCTCAGACCCGGGTCCACTTCTGGTTCGAACCGCCGTTGCAGGTCCAGATGCGCGCCTTGGTGCCGTTGGCGGTGCCGTTGACCTCCAGACACTTGTTCGCGCCGACGGCGGTGATGGTGCCGTCGGAGTTCAGCCGCCACTTCTGGTTGTTCTGGCCGTTGCAGTCCCAGATGAGCACCGCGGTGCCGTCGGCCGTGCCGGCGCCGCTCACGTCGAGGCACTTGTTGCCGTACACCCGCATCTCGGTGGCGCTGGTGGTGGTCCACTGCTGGTTCGTCTGGCCGTTGCAGTCCCAGATCTGGGCCAGCGCGCCGTTGGCCGACGAGGCGCCGTTGACGTCGAGGCACCGGTTCGACGCGGTTCCCCGGAACGTGCTCGTGGTGCTCGACGACGTGCCGGTGGTGAAGGTGTAGGCGTCGAGGTCGAACAGGTAACCCCCGGCGGTGCCGCGGAAGACGAGGTACAGCGTCGTGGCTCCGGACGGCGCGCCGCTGAGGTTCGCCGTGACGTTGGCGAAGGTCTCCCAGCCGCCGGTCGCCGCGACGGTCGCGGTGCCCAGCAGCGTGCCCGTGGCCGAGCCCGCCCGGACCTCGATCCGGCCGCCCGAGCCCGCCGAGGACACCCGCGCGGTGAAGCTCGTGGCGTTGCTCAGGTTGTAGGGCGTGAAGGAGATCCAGTCGCCGTCCTCGATGAAGCCCACCGTCTTGCCGCCCTCGGCGGTGGTCTTGTCGGTCGTCTGCACGCCCTGCATGGCGCCGAAGTGCTCGGCCTGCCGGCGCTTCGGCTGGAGGGTGCGGCTGCTGGTGGAGGTCAGGCCGCCGTTGTCGGTGTAGGAGGCGGTGAAGACGCCGAAGATGTTCGCCGCCGAGTCGTGCTCGCCGTCGACCGGCACGGTGATGGAGCCGCTGCAGCCGGTCTGCGAGGTGATCTGGTGGGCGTGGCTGTCATGACCCAGGAAGTAGGTCACCGACACCTTCGAGCAGTCGATGGCGCCGTCCTCCGGGTCGCTCACGCTGACCTGGAACGGGACCGTGTCGCCGAAGGAGAACAGCTGGCCGTTGCCGGGATTGCCGAGCGTGACCACCGGGGCGGTGTTGCCCACGGTCACGCTCACGCTGGCGCTGCCGGTCAGGCCCTGCGGGTCGCGGACGGTGAGCGTGGCGGTGTAGGCGCCGTTGGCCGAGTAGGTCTTGCTCGGGTTGGCGGCGGTGGAGGTGGTGCCGTCGCCGAAGTTCCACGAGTACGTCAGCGAGCCGCCCTCGGGGTCGGAGCTGCCCGACGAGGAGAACTGCACGGTCAGCGGGGCCGCCCCGGAGGTCTTGTCGGACGAGGCCCGCGCGATCGGGTTGCGGTTGGCCTGGCCGATGTACTCGATCCGGAACAGGGCCTGGTTGTTGTTGCCGGTGCCGTAGTCGAGCACGTACAGCGCGCCGTCGGGGCCGAAGGCCATGTCCATGACCTGCGTGCCCGACCAGGGGAAGGCGGAGATCTCGCCGTAGCCGCCGGAGGAGGTCACCTCGATGGCCTTGATCCAGCGGCGGCCGTACTCGCCGGCGAAGAAGCGCCCGTTGAGGGTCGAGGGGAACTTCACCGCGGAGTTCAGGTTGGCGTCGTAGCGGTAGACCGGGCCGCCCATCGGCGACTCGGAGCCGGAGCCGAACTCCGAGGGCGAGCCGGAGTCACCGGCGTACCGGATCCACGCGGGCTTGGCCGCGGGCAGGGTCTGGATGCCGGTGTTGCGGAAGGAGTTGTTGGTCGCGCCGCCGGAGCAGTTGTACTTGTTGCCGGTGCTGTTGCTGGAGAAGTTCCACTCGTTGTACGTCTCGCTGGTGGAGTTGCTCCCCGTGCAGTACGGCCATCCGTAGAAGCCCGGACCGGTGACCCGGTTGAACTCCACCTGGCCGCTCGGGCCCCGGTTGGAGTTGGACGATCCGGCGTCCGGGCCGTAGTCGCCGAGGTAGACGACGCCGGTCGCCTTGTCGACGCTCATCCGGAACGGGTTGCGGAAGCCCATCGCGTAGATCTCCGGACGGGTGTTCGCCGTGCCCGGCGCGAACATGTTGCCGCTGGGGATCGTGTAGGTGCCGTCGGCCTGCGGGGTGATGCGCAGGAGCTTGCCGCGCAGGTCGTTGGAGTTGGCGGAGGTGCGCTGGGCGTCGTACTGCGGGTTGCGGTTGGTGCGCTCGTCCAGCGGGGAGTAGCCGCTCGACTCGAACGGGTTGGTGTCGTCGCCCGTGGTCAGGTAGAGGTTGCCCTGGGCGTCGAAGTCGATGTCACCGCCCACGTGGCAACACTGGCCCCGGTCGTTGGCGACCCGCAGGACCACCTTCTCGCTGGAGGTGTTGAGGGTGTCGTCGGAGTTCAGGGTGAACCTGGACAGGTACAGTTCACCCTTCCACGCGTCGAACTGCGACTGGTTGCCGGTCGCGGGGGCGTCGCCGGTGCCGGTGCTCAGCCGGGGCGAGTAGTAGAGCCAGACGTAGCGGTTGGTCGCGAAGTTCGGGTCGACCGCCACCCCCTGGAGGCCCTCCTCGTCGTGGGTGTAGACGTTCAGCCGGGCGGCCACCTTGGTGTTGCCGTTGACGTCGGTCACCCGGACCGTGCCGTCGCGGGAGGTGTGGATGACCGAGCGGTTCGGCATCACGGCCAGTGACATCGCCTCGCCCAGCTCGTTCCCGCCCGAGGCGAGCGAGATCTGCTGGTAGTCGGAGGCCGAGATGGTCAGCGCGTTCGCCGGTGATGCGGAGAGCGCGACGACGGCCGGCGCGATGAGCGCCAATGTGGTCAGCATCCTGAGCCACGGACGTCGGGACATGCGGTGTTCCTTCCTGACATGGGAGAAGTCAGGGCAAGGCGCGCGCCGCCACGCTGTTGCCGGGGGTCATGCTTCTCGTGCCCGGAGGTGTGCCGCCTCGGGAGCATCGCTACCTATTACGTTCAGGTAGCCCCTGATCGTCAAGGGCTTAAGCCCGCTTATTTCTTCGGCTGCCTCCCGGCCATCCACCCCAGAAGGTCGTCTGTCTTCGGTGAGCTGGGAAGATCCGTTGCGGTCCTGAGACCCGATCCGGAAATCTGAATGAATCATTCACATGTGGCGTCCAGATGAGCCCGCTCATGCCATGGCCGACTGGACAAGTCAGTCATACTCTTGTCGAATCGATTCGCTCCCCTCCCCTCCCCGAAGGAGCTCGGCGATGCAGCCTTCTCCCATCCCCTTACCGGGCCGCGCGGCCCTCGTCGCGACGGTCGTGGCGGTGCTGACCATGCTTCTGGCCGCCTCCCTGACCTGGTGGACACCCGCCACGGCGGCGACCACGCCACTGATCGGCACGGCGTCCGGCCGGTGCCTGGACGTGCCGGGGGCCACCCAGGCCAACGGCACGCAGACGCAGATCTGGACCTGCAACGGGCAGCCGAACCAGCAGTGGACCACCACGAGCGCCGGTGAGCTGCGCGTGTACGGCGGCAAGTGCCTCGACGTGAACGGCGCCGGCACGGCCGACGGCACCGCGGTGCTCATCTGGGACTGCAACGGCCAGAACAACCAGAAGTGGCGGCTGAACTCCGACGGCAGCGTCACCGCCGTCGGCGCGAACAAGTGCCTCGACGTGTCCAACCTGGGCACCGCCAACGGCACCCGGGTCCACCTCTGGACCTGCCACGGCGGCGCCAACCAGAAGTGGTCGACCGGCGCCCAGCCCAGCCCCTCGCCGTCGCCGAGCCCGTCGGCGAGCCCCAGCCCGCCGCCGCCCGGCTCCCGCCCCTGTGACATCTACGGTTCGGGCGGCACGCCGTGCATCGCCGCCCACAGCACGACGCGGGCGCTGTTCAACGCCTACGCCGGCAACCTCTACCAGGTCAGGCGCTCCTCGGACAACACGACCAGGAACATCGCCGTGCTGACCGCCGGCGGGGTCGCCAACGCCGCCGCGCAGGACTCCTTCTGCGCCGGCACGACCTGCGTCATCACGGTGGTCTACGACCAGTCGGGGCGCGGCAACGACCTGTGGTACCAGGGCTCCAGCGTGGTCCCCGGCTCCCCGCAGAGCCGCCCGGCGGTCGCCACCACCGAGTCGCTCACCGTGGGCGGCAACAAGGCGTACTCCCTGTACATCAACCCCGGCAACAGCTACTGGCGGGACGGCCACCTGACCGGCGTCCCGACGGGGGCCGCGCCCGAGGGCATGTACATGGTGACCAGCGGGATCCACGTCAACGGCGGCTGCTGCTTCGACTACGGCAACAGCGAGACCACCAGGAAGGCCGACGCCGCCGGGGCCATGGACGCCATCAACTTCAGCACCCAGTGCTGGTTCGGCGGTTGCCAGGGGTCCGGCCCGTGGGTGCAGGCCGACCTGGAGTGGGGCCTGTTCCCGGGCGGCAGCCAGTCGTGGAACACCAACCAGCGGGCCTTCCCGCACAAGTTCGTGACCGCGACGCTGAAGAACAACGGCACGACCCGCTTCGCCATCAAGGGCAGCAACGCCCAGTCGGGCGGCCTCTACACGCTGTACGACGGCCCGCTCCCCAACGGCTACAGCCCGATGAAGAAGCAGGGGGCCATCATCCTGGGCAGCGGCGGCGACTGCTGCAAGCCCGACGGCGGCGCCAACCTCAGCGCCGGCACCTTCTACGAAGGGGCCATGGTCGCCGGATACCCGACCGACGCCGTCGAGAACGCCGTCCAGGCCGAGGTGATCTCCGCCGGCTACCGCTGACCGGAACCGCCCCGGGGCGCGGCCGCGCCGCGCCCCGGGGTCAGCCCGCCTTCGCGGCCTGTTCACGGGCGGCCTCGCCGATCGCGGCGAGGTCGTCTCCCGGGCCGCTGACGACGACCAGGTGGTCGTCGGTGAACACGGCGATCTCCGTCGTGCCGTCGCGCGTCACTTCGGTGGCCGGGCCGGGCCGCGACTCCACCTTCCCCGCCGAGGAGCACTCGGCGTAGAAGCGCTTGAAGGTCTGGAAGACGTCCGTACCGGACACCACGACCTCCGAGACCGACCCGCCGCCCTCCGACGCGAAGACCCGGAACCGCACCCGGGCGTCCGCCGGGGCGATGCCGCGTTTCCCGCAGGGCACCAGCGCCTCGTCGAGGTCGGCCCAGCGGGTGTCGCCGGTCGCGCCGGACGTCCAGGGCCCGCCGGGCAGCTGCGCCGCGTCGAGCAGCACCTGCGGCGGCGGAGGACTGACCGCAACCGGCGCCGGCTCCCCGGTGCAGGCGGACAGCCCGGTCGCCGCGACGGCGGCGACCAGCACCCATCGGCTCATCTGGTCCTCCTTCGAGGGGACGACGTCATCGACAGCACCGACGCCGCGACGACGGCCAGCAGTGCCGCGAACCCGGCCAGGGCCAGGTGCAGCAGGCGGACGGTCACGGTCTCCGGCGGAGCGACCGCGCCCGCCGCCATCACGGCGCTCGCGGCGGCCCACCCGATCCCGATGCCCGCTTTCGCCGGGGACACCGGGGTGACGGCGTCGAGGCAGCCGCACGGGACCCGGCCGCGTACCCGCAGCAGGATCAGGAGATACCCGGCCAGCGCGGCGTGCCACCCCGCGGCCGCTGCCCAGACGTACCGCCCCGGGACTCCCCCGAGCCAGCACGCGACCACCGCGACGCCGAGCACCGGCCCGGCCACGGCGGCGGCGCGGATCGCCCAGGAGGGCAGCAGCCCGTGCCCGCGCGTGACCTCCGGAGCGCCGAGGAACACCGCCGCGACGAGGAGCAGCGCGCCGGCCAGGGCCACGTCGGCGACCAGGATCATCGATCACCACCCCAGGAGCAGGACCAGCAGCGCGGCCAGGAACCCCGCCGCGCACCACCGGCCCACCCAGGCGAGGCCGCCCAGCAGGCGGCGGTCCCACCGCGCCGGGTCGCCGCTGAGCGACCGGGTGAGCGGCATCAGCACCCGGCCCAGGCCGAACCCGAGCCCGGCCAGCACCCCCGGGAGCAGGCCGCCGACGAGCACGATCGTGAGCACCAGGGCGTGCGGGAGCGCGGTCGGCGAGAACGTGCGCACGCCGGTGCCCATCTCGAAGCCGAACTGGAAGGGACCCTCGAACCGGCTGCGCGGGATGATCTCCTGCGGCACCAGCCTGCGGTTCTGGATCAGCGACAGTGGCCGCCCGGCCAGCTCGAAGGCGAGCAGCACCGCCGCGACCGGGATCAGCGCCCAGGTGCGGCCGGCCTCCGGCACCACCGAGACGAGGCCGCCGAAGGCTCCCGCGACCGTGCCCGACACCAGCCCGCCCAGCACCAGGCCGGACGAGAACGCCGTGAGTTGTCCCCGCCAGACCGGCGAGGTCAGCAGATCCGCTGAGTTGAGGCTTCAAACCGAGCCGGACAACGAGAACCCGGCGACCACGCCCATCAACGCCCAGGCGAGGAAGTCGAGCCGGCCCGGCCAGACCGCGCCGGCCGCCGCCACGAGCGCCGTCAGGACGAAGAGGAGACCGGCGGTGCGGGTGGCGGGCAGGCTCACGGGTTGGCCCGGGAGCAGATGTAGAAGGAGCTGCCCGCGCCGTACACGACGAAGCGGCCGTCGGCGCAGCGGTAGGGGGTGCTGCCGTGCGTCCAGCGCCAGGCGTTCTTCTTGGAGACCCCGCTCGCGCCGCACTCGACGATCGGCGTGTAGTAGGAGTAGGCGTTGCCGTCGGTGCGGAACCAGCCGTCGCTGCCGCAGTAGCTGCTGGCGTACGACCCGCCCACGCACACCCGCTGGGTGGTGCCGTCCTTGTAGCCGTCGAAGTTGGCGTAGCCGCTGTTCGAGCAGGTCGACCACTCCGAGCCCACGGTCGCCGAGGCGGTCCGCACGCGGGCGGGCGGCAGGGCGCCCACCACGTTCAGCGCCAGCGCGCCGCCGAGCACGCCGACCGACTTGACCATCGTGCGCCGCGACACCCGGACCCGGACCGGCGGACGCGCCTCCGCGTCCTCGTCCGCGGCCGGCACGTCGGACCAGTAGTCGCGGGACATGTCGTTCACCTCACGTTCGACGATTCGGGCAGATCCACCCCGAGGAGCCGGTCGAGGTCCGGGTCGGACCCGACCACGCGGCGCCACTCCTCGGCGCCGTCGGGTGCGTACTTGACGAGAGAGGGGGTCGCGCCGACCGCGACCGAGCCGAGCAGGTCGGCGTCGACGACGGCCTCGACGTGCGGGGCCGCTTCGACCCAGGCCGCGCACGCCTCGGCCGCCGCGAGCAGGACCGTGTGGCCGCCGACCCGGCCGGGCGGCATCCCGGCCAGATGGACGGCCCGGGCCCGGCAGCTCGGGCACTGTTCCGAGACCACGAGGACGAAGGTCGGCCGGCCGTCGGAGGAGGCGAACCGGGCCACCTTCCGGACGGAGTCGGGACCGGGGGTGGCGGGGGCGGCCAGCACCGCCTGCTGGAGCTCGCGCACGATCCTGAGCAGGGCGGAGATCGCGAACAGGGCGATCACCATGCCGAGGAAGGCGAACACGGCCAGGGAATTGACGACGTTCTGCACGGCGGTCAGCTCAGCCCGCACGTGAGGGAGTCGGCGACGGCCGCGAAGCGGGGGTCGTCGGCGTCCCGTGCGGTGAGGATCGTGGTCGTCGAGGTGTTGACCAGGATGGCCGAGCGCAGCACCCGTCCGTCGTCGGCCCGCTCCTCGCGTTTCCACAACGCGCCGCCGCGCACCTTCTTGCCGGTGCCGCCGGGCGTGGGCAGCGCGCCGGCCGGGTTCACCTGGATCGAGCAGACGCCCTCCAGGCTGTTGACCGCCAGCAGGCCGTCGGTGCGCACCCGCGAGCCGATCCGGGGGGCCAGCACGACGCCTTCGGGGGCGTCGCGGATGTCGAAGGCGGCGAGCAGGCCGATGAACACCTCGAACGGCACGTTGGTGCCCTGGATGAAGGTGTAGACCTCGTGGTGCGGCCCGATCCACACCATGGTCGTGCCGGCGTTCTCGGGGTCCTCGTGGGAGACCAGCCGGGCCCCGTTCCACGACGCCTCGCGCACGGTGAACCGGTCGTACTCGCCGATGTGGCGGGCGATGAGCTCGCGCGCCCCGGCCGCGCCGGTGTGGAAACGCTGGGCGCCGTTGTCGTTCCGCGCCCAGAACAGATAGCTCCAGCCCATGGTGAAGGGCTGCGGGCTGCCGTCCACGGTGAGCGTACGGCCGTCAGGTGTTCGCGCTAACATCGCCACGGCACCAGAGTGAGCGCGACCGCCACACGGCCGCCACATTGCCGCCACACACGGGGCCATCACAGGCTCGCGTCCTCCATGAGGATGCGGTCGTGCAGCGCCGTCAGCGTGGCCGACGGCCCGACGCCGATGTGCTCGACCAGCGCCGCCCGGCAGTCGTGGTAGGCCAGCAGCGCGTCGGCCCGGCGGCCGCTCTTGTGCAGGGCCAGCATCAGCCGCGCCCGCAGGTCCTCGCGCAGCGGGACGCGCGCGACCGCGACCCGGAGCTGGTCGATGGCCTCGTCGTAGTTCCCCAGGCGGATGCACGCGCCGGCGAAGTCGCCGACGGCGGCCGTGCGGCGTTCGTCGAGCCGGGTGGCGGCGTTGCGCAGCGCCTCGGAGCTGTCGGCGAGGTCCTGCAGCGCGCCGCCGCGCCAGAGGGCGAGGCCGTCTCTGAGCAGGCGGGCCGCCTCGGCGTCGTCGCGCTCGGCCAGGGCGGCGGCCGCGGCCGACCGCGCGGCCTCGAAGTCGGCCAGGTCGAGCCGGTCTTCGACGTCGGTCACCCGGTAGCCGCCGGGCACGGTCCGGATCTCGACGCCGGAGCAGGCCAGCCCCTTGCGCAGGTCCGCGATGTACGTCTGCAGGTTGCGCCGCGCCGAGGGCGGGGCGGCGTCACCCCACAGGGCGGCGATGCAGCGTTCGGTCGAGACCGTGTGGGGCGCGTCGAGCAGCAGGAGGGCGAGGAGCTGGCGGTGCTTGATCCTGGTCACGGACAGCTGACTGCCGTCCGGCCGGTGGATTTCGAAGTGCCCGAGCAGGAGAAATCTCATGGAACTCCAGCCGACTCTGGGGAGCGCAGCGGAGACGGACGGGAATCGAACCCGCCGCGCCGAGATCCTCGGCGCCACCGGTTTTGAAGACCGGGAGGGCCACCAGGCACCTGCACGTCCCCGATGGTAACGCTATCAGAGAAAAGTTCTGGAACCAGCGGTGTCCTGGCGGCGGGTGAGGCCGAGCCGGTCGAGGTGCTCCAGGAGCGGGACGACGACCCGGCGGGTGGTGTTCAGCGCGGTCCGCGCCTGCGCCACGGTGAACGGCCGGGGCAACCGGGCGAGCACCTCGGCCGCCTCCTCGGCCGCTCCGGGCGGCAGCACGACGCCGGGGGCGAGCTGGACGAGTTCGCCCGCCGCCTCGGCCGCCGCCAGCGCCCGCCGGTCGAGCCCGAGTTCCGCGAGCCGGGCCGCGTCCGGCGCCGCGAACGGATCGGCGGCCCAGCCGCGCCGCAGTTCGTCGACCCCGGGCGTGCGGGCCGGCCGGAACAGCCGCCCGCGCACCGTGCGGACGGCGGCGCCCTCGGCGAGGGCGTCGACCAGCGCCCGGTCGGGCAGGCCGAGCAGTTGCCGCGCGGTCTCCGCCGCCAGGCCCGGCCGCCCGGCCACGACCTCGGCGAGGCGGTGGCGGAGCCCGGCCCAGTGGTCGGGATCGGCGAGCCAGTCCCCCGCGACCGGGTCGGCGTCGACGGGCGTGCCCATGGCGGCCAGGTCGTCGCGCCGGGCCAGGCCGCGCCGCCGCAACTCGGCGACGCCGTCCGGCACGCCGGACATGCCGGCGAGGTCGGCCGCCCGCGCCCGGGCCGCGCCCCGGCGGCGCAACTCCGGCGGGCGCACGTCGAGCACCACCGCCCCCCACACCCGGCGGCTGCCCGGGTCGCGCAGCAGCGCCCGGTCGCCGACCCGCACGGGCAGCGGCCGGGGCAGGGTCACCCGCACCGTGTCCTCGCCGAGGGCGCGCAGCCGCGCGGGTTCGGCGGCGGTGCCGAGGTGCCAGGTCACCTGCTCCGGCGGACGGCCCTCGCCGGAGACCCGGACGTCGAGCACCTCGACGTCGAGCCAGCGTCCCGGGGTCAGCAGGGTGTGGCCGCGCCGGGGACGCGCGCCGCCGCGCAAATTCACCGCGACCCGCGCGGGCGCGGCGACCTCGGTCTTCGCCTCGTTCAGACTGTGCAGGCCCCGGATTCGCACGTCGTCGCCGCCGAGCCGGAGCACGTCGCCGGCCCGGATCACGCCCGCGCCGAGTGTGCCGGTGACGACGGTCCCCCGCCCCTCGACGGTGAAGACGCGGTCGATCCACAGGCGCACGTCCGCCTCCGGGGCGGGGTCGTCCGGGGGGATCGCGGCCAGCAGGGCGCGCAGGCCGGGCAGACCCTCTCCGGTGACCGCGCTCACGGCGACGGCGGGCACGTCGGCGAGGGTGCTGCCGCGCAGCCGGTCGCGGCAGGCGGCCAGCACGGGTCCGGGGTCGGCGAGGTCCGACCGGGTGACGGCGAGCACGCCCCGGCCGACGCCCAGGGCGTGCAGGATCTCCAGGTGCTCCCGCGACTGCACCGACCAGCCCGCGTCGGCGGCCACCACGAACAGCACCGCCGTGACCGGGCCGACCCCCGCCAGCATGTTGCCGACGAAACGTTCGTGGCCGGGCACGTCGACGAAGGCGAGGCCGTCGGTCCACACGTACCCGAGGTCGATGGTCAGGCCGCGCCGCCGCTCCTCCTCCCAGCGGTCGGGCTCCATGCCGGTGAGCGCCCGCAGCAGCGTGGACTTCCCGTGGTCGACGTGCCCGGCGGTGGCGATCACCCGCACGCGGCCACCCCGATGGCCACCGCGGCGGCCAGCACGGCGTCGAAGAGGTCGTCGTCGCGGTGCGGCGCGACCGCGCGCAGGTCGAGCAGGCAGCGGCCGCCCTCGACCCGGCCGACCACCGCCGGGTCGCCCGTCCGCAGCGGCCCGGCCAGGTCCTCGGTCACCGCGACCGCCGCGCTGGGCAGCCCGACCCCGGGGGCTCCCCCGCCTCCGACGGCCGCCTCGGTGTCCACCGCCTCGGCCTTGACGCCCGCCTCGGCCAGGCGTCGCGCCAGGTCGCCGGCGCGGCGGCGCACGACGGCCGGGTCGGCGGCCAGCGCCTCGCGGGCCGGGTTGGCCGCGTGGGTGAGGGTGGCCTCGACCGCCGCCAGCGTCAGCTTGTCCACCCGCAGGGCGCGGGCCAACGGGTGGCGGCGCAGCCGCTCGACCACCTCGGCCCGCCCGAGCAGCAGGCCGCACTGCGGACCGCCGAGCAGCTTGTCTCCACTGGCGGTGACCAGGTCGGCGCCCGCGCGGAGCCAGGTCGCCGCGTCGGGCTCGTCGGGCAGCAGCGGTTCGGGCGTGAGCAGCCCCGAGCCGATGTCGGCGACCAGCGGCACGCCCAGCCCGGTCAGCTCGCCGACCGGCGGCGTCGCGGCGAAGCCCTCGATCCGGTAATTCGAGGGGTGCACCTTGAGCACGAATCCGGTCGCGGGGCCGATCGCGGCGGCGTAGTCGGCCACCGACGTGCGGTTGGTGGTGCCGACCTCGCGCAGGCGGGCCCCGGTGGAGGCGAGCAGGTCGGGCAGCCGGAAACCGTCGCCGATCTCGACCAGCTCGCCCCGGCTGATCACGATCTCGCGCCCCTGGGCCAGCGTGGTCGCGGCCAGCACCAGCGCGGCGGCGTTGTTGTTGACGAGGTGGACCGCCTCGGCGTCCGGGACCGCCCGCGCGAGCGCCGCCAGCGCGGCCCGGCCGCGCCGGGCCCGCCGCCCGGTCTCCAGGTCGAACTCGACGTCGGTGGTGCCGGCCGCGCCGCGGATGGCGTCCAGGGCCGGAGCCGAGAGCGGGGCGCGGCCGAGGTTGGTGTGCAGGAGCACCCCGGTGGCGTTGATCACCTCCCGGGGGCCGCCGGGCAGCGAGCGCACCACCTCGTCGGGTACGTCGGCGGGGCTGATCTCCCCCTCCCGGGCCCGTCGCTGGGCCGCCTGGACGGCCCCCTTCACGCGGCCGCGTCCCATCAGCTCGATCAGGGGGGAGAGGCGGGGATCGTTCAGAAGCGCGTCGGTGCGCGGGATGTGGCGCCGCGAGTCGGTCACGATAAGTCGGGATATACCAATCCGCCGATCCGCGCAATGATCCCGATCATGGTGAGACTGACCCAATACGCCCAGGGCGGCGGCTGCGCGTGCAAGATCCCACCCGGTGAACTCGAAGACGTCCTGGCGGGTCTCGGGGTGCCACCGAAGGATCCCGCCGGAGAACTGCTGGTCGGGCTGGAGACCGGAGACGACGCGGCGGTCGTCCGCGTCGAGGGCGGCACGGCGGTCGTGGCCACCGCCGACTTCTTCACCCCCGTGGTGGACGACCCCTACGACTGGGGCCGCATCGCCGCCGCCAACGCCCTGTCCGACGTCTACGCCATGGGCGGCCGTCCCCTCATGGCGCTCAACCTGCTCTGCTGGCCGCGCGAGACGTTGCCGTACGACCTGGCCCGCGAGGTGCTGCGCGGCGGCGCCGACGTGGCCGCGCAGGCGGGCTGCCACGTGGCGGGCGGGCACAGCGTCGTCGACGCCGAACCCAAGTACGGCATGGCCGTCACCGGCCTCGCCGACCCCGCCGCCCTGATGCGCAACGACGCCGGCCGCGCCGGGTTGCCGCTCTCGCTGACCAAGCCGCTCGGTCTCGGCGTGCTCAACAACCGCCACAAGGCGACCGGCGAGGTGTTCCCCGAGGCGGTCGAGGTCATGACGCGGCTCAACGCCGCCGCGAGCCAGGCCGCGGTCGCGGCGGGGGTGCGGTGCGCGACCGACGTGACCGGCTTCGGGCTGCTCGGTCACCTGTTCAAGCTGGCCAGGGCCTCGGGGGTGACCGCCGTGGTGGACAGCGCGGCGGTGCCGCTGCTCGACGGGGCGCGCGAGGCGCTCAGGGACGGGTTCGTGCCCGGGGGCTCGCGCCGCAACCTCGGCTGGGTCGCGCCGCACCTGTCGGGCGGGGCCGACGAGGAGACGATGCTCCTGCTCGCCGACGCGCAGACCTCCGGAGGGCTGCTGGTCGCCGGCGAGGTGCCGGGCGCGCCGGTGATCGGCGAGCTGGTGCCCCGGGGCGAGCACCCGATCGTGGTCAGCTGACCCGGTCGCCCGTCTCGGGCGCCGCCGACCGCACCAGGTTCTCCCGCAACCAGGTCTCGGTCGTGCTCACGTGCATGAGCGCGGCCGCCTGGGCGAGCACCGCGTCGCCCCGCTCCAGCGCCTGGTAGATGGCGGCGTGCTCGGAGATCGTGCGCCCGGCCACGTTGCCTTCGAGCACCCCGCGCCAGACCCGCGCCCGGACGGTGCGGCTGGCGATGCCCACGAGCAGGGCGCACAACGCCCGGTTGCCGGTGGCCTCGAACACGGCGCGGTGGAAGGCGTCGTCGTGGTGGGTGAGCAGCTCGACGTCGCCCTGGGCGGCGACCATGGCGTCGAGGTGCTTCTGGAGCTCGGCCAGCTGAACCGGCGTGATGCGGGTGGCGGCCAGGCTGGTGGCCACCGGCTCGAACAGTCTCCGCACCTCGGTGATCTCCAGCAGGTCGTCTCCCTGCATCATCTCGACCGCGACGCCGACCCCTTCGAGCAGCAGCGCGGGGTCGAGCGAGGTGACATAGGTGCCGTCGCCCCGCCGCACCTCCAGCACGCGGGTGGTGACCAGGGAGCGCACGGCCTCGCGGAGGAGGTTGCGGGACAGGCCCAGCGACGCGGCCAGGTCCTGCTCGGGGGGCAGCCGGGCGCCGGGAGGGAGCGTCCCATCCTTGATGAGCTGCCGGATGCGGACGATCGCCTGCTCGGTCAGAGACATACGAGCATCCTGCCCCGAATGCCCGTCTGCCGGGAAACCCGAGACAGACATGTGATGTTCGGCGGCAACTCAGGATCGGACTTCTCAGGCATTCTGAGATAAGCGCAGGTGATCGCGATTATGTTCGCCAGCTCTAGACACCGGTGGGCTTTGGGTCATAGAAAGACATCCCATGTCCGGCGCTCACCTCAAGGAGTGACGATGAGAATCCGACGCTTACCCGTCGCCGTGACGTTGTCAATGGCGGCTTGTCTGCTGGCGGCGTGCGGCGGGGACGACACCCCGGGCCAGACCGCGAACGCCCCGGCGGACGCCCCGGCGAAACCGGTGATCGGGGTCGACTACCCCCGATCCGACACCGACTTCTGGAACTCCTACATCAGTTACGCCCCCAAGTTCGGCGGCAAACTGGGAGTCGACCTGAAGACCACCAACTCGCAGAACGACATCGCGAAGCTCACCGCCAACGTGCAGAGCCTGGTCAGCCAGGGCATCCGCGGCCTGGTCATGGCGCCGCAGGACACCGCGGCGGTGGCCCCCACGCTCCAGCAGCTCGAAGGCAAGAAGATCCCCGTCGTGCTGGTGGACACCCGGCCCGACACGGGCAACGCCTTCATGGTCGTGCGCGCCGACAACCGCGCCTACGGCGAGAAGGCGTGCCGCTACCTCGGCGAGAAGCTGAAGGGCGCGGGCAAGGTCGTCATGCTGCAGGGCGACCTGGCCTCCATCAACGGCCGCGACCGCACCGAGGCCTTCAACGAGTGCATGGCCGCGAACTACCCCGGCATCAAGGTCTTCGGCGAGGCCACGAACTGGGACGGCGCGGTCGCCTCGCAGAAGCTCTCGACGGTGCTCACCGCCAACCCCGACGTCAAGGGCGTCTACATGCAGTCGAGCTTCGCGTTGTCGGGCACCCTCCAGGTGCTCAAGCAGCGCGACCTGCTGGTCCCGCCGACCGACCCGAAGCACGTCTTCGTGGTCTCCAACGACGGCATCCCGCAGGAGCTCAAGGACATCGCGGCCGGCAACATCGACGCGACCGTGTCGCAGCCCGCCGACCTCTACGCCAAGTGGGCGCTGGAGTACACGAAGGCGGCGATCGAGGGCAAGACCTTCGCCCCCGGGAAGACCGACCACGACAGCACCATCATCGAGGTCCGGCCGGGCCTGCTGGAGGACCAGCTGTCGGCTCCGCTCGTCACGCTCGACGGCGGCACCTACGGCGGCATTCCCAGCGTCAAGCACGACGACAAGTCGCTCTGGGGCAACAACCTGAGCTGAGAGGCACGACGATGGGCGCTTCCACGAGCCCTTCCTCCGTGACCGGCCCCATCGCCGAGGCGGAGCGCATCACCAAGAGATACGGCGAGACCGTGGCGCTGGACGGCGCCCACATCACGATCACACCGGGCGAGACCCACGCCCTCGTCGGGCGCAACGGCGCGGGCAAGTCCACCCTGGTCTCCATCCTGACGGGCCTGCAGGAGCCCGACGAGGGGGAGATCCGGTTCGGCGGGCGGCCGGCGCCCCGCCTGCCGGAGCGCGACGCCTGGCGCGAGCGGGTCGCCTGCGTCTACCAGAAGTCCACGATCATCCCCGAGCTGACCGTGGCCGAGAACCTCTACCTGAACCGCCACGACCACAACGGCCTGCGGCTGGTCAGCTGGAAGAGCATGTGGAAGAAGGCGGCCGAGCTGCTGGAGACCTGGTCGGTGGACGTGGACGTGCGCCGGCCGGCCAAGGAGCTCGGCGTCGAGCAGCGGCAGTTCGTCGAGATCGCCCGGGCGCTGTCGTTCGGCGCGCGGTTCATCATCCTGGACGAACCGACCGCGCAGCTCGACGGAGCGGCGATCGCCCGCCTGTTCGACCGGATGCGGGCGATGCGCGAACAGGGGGTCACCTTCCTGTTCATCAGCCACCACCTCCAGGAGATCTACGAGATCTGCGACACCGTCACGGTCTTCCGCGACGCCCGGCACATCCTCACCGCGCCGGTCATGGAACTGCCCCGGGGAGACCTGGTGGCGGCCATGACCGGGGAGGCGGCGGGCCTTCAGGAGAGGAAGGCCCGCCCCTCCGTCCCCCCGGACGCCGACGTGGTCCTGGACGCCCGCGGGCTGACCGACGGCGACCTGTACGCCGGCGTCGACCTGCGGGTCCGGGCCGGCGAGATCGTCGGGCTGGCCGGCCTGGGCGGCAGCGGGAAGACCGAGCTCGCCGAGACCATCGCGGGGCTCCGGGCGCCCGGCGAGGGCGTCATCGAGGTCGCCGGACGCCGCCCGCGCGCCGGCAGCGTGCCCGACTCGCTGGCGGCGGGGGTCGGGCTGGTCCCCCGCGACCGCCACCACCAGGGGCTGATCCCGCTGATGTCGATCGCCGACAACACCACGATGACCGTGCCCGAACGGCTCGGCACGGCCGGGCTGGTGAGCGGCCGCCGCCGCGACGAGCTCGCCCGCGAGATGATCACGAACCTGGCCATCAAGACCCCCGGCCCGGAGTTGCCCGTCAACGGCCTGTCGGGCGGCAACCAGCAGAAGGTGGTGATGGCCCGCGCCCTGGCGAGCGATCCCCGCCTGCTCGTGCTGATCACCCCGACGGCGGGCGTGGACGTCCGGTCGAAGGAGTTCCTGCTCGGAAAGGTCGAGGAGATCGCCGGGAAGGGCACCGGCGTCGTCATCGCCTCCGACGAACTGGACGATCTGCGCCTGTGCGACCGGGTGCTGGTGATGTTCCACGGCCGGGTCACCACCGAACTGGCCGCCGGCTGGCACGACCACGAGATGGTGGCGGCCATGGAAGGAGTCGAGCTCGATGCCTGAGACCACCGCCGCCCCCGCGGAGACGGGCCGGCCCGCGCCGAAGGGGCCGGGCAGGACGGGAACCGGGCTCCGCCTGGCCCGGCTGCGCGACTTCGCGCTGGTCCCGGCGATCATCGCGATCGCGATCGTCGGGCAGATCGTGCACCCGATCTTCCTGCAGGCCGACAACCTGATCAACATCCTGCAGACCATGTCGGAGATCTCGCTGCTGGTGCTCGCGCAGGCGCTGGTGCTGATCGTCGGCAAGATGGACCTGTCGCTGGAGTCGACCTTCGGCCTGGCCCCCGGCGTGGCCGCCTGGTTGACGGTCGCGGTCGGGACCGGCTCGGGGCTCGGGCTGCTGTCCGGCTTCTGGGCGATCCCGATCACCCTGGCGGTCGGGGTGCTGGTCGGGGTGGTGAACGCGTTGTTCATCGTCCGCTTCGGGCTCAACGGGTTCATCGTCACCCTGGGCATGCTGATCGTGCTGCGGGGCCTGCTCACCGGCATCTCCGGCGGCCAGACCTTCTTCAACCTGCCCGAGTCCATGATCTACCTGGGGTCGGCGATGTGGTTCGGGGTGCCCGCCTCGATCTGGATCTGCCTGCTGCTGTTCGCGGTCGGCGTCCTGGTCATGGGCTTCACCGGGTTCGGCCGCTCGTTGTACGCCATCGGCGGCAACGTCGACGCCGCGAAGGCGGCCGGCATCCGCACCGACCGGGTCCTGTGGATCACCCTGATCGCCGCCAGCGTGCTGGCGGCGATCGGCGGCCTGCTGCTGACCGGCCGGCTGGCCTCCGTCGCCGCCGCGCAGGGCGACGGGGCCATCTTCACGGTGTTCGCCGCCGCCGTCATCGGCGGGGTCAGCCTCAACGGCGGCAAGGGCACCGTGTTCGGCGCGTTCACCGGCATCCTGCTGCTCTACATGATCCAGAACGTGCTCACCCTGGCCGGCGTGCCGGCGCAGTGGATCGAGGCGCTCAACGGAGCGATCATCCTGACCGCCCTGGCCCTGTCGAGGCTCACGGGCGGCAAGACACAGGAATGACGCCCGCCTGATCTCGCGTCCGGGCGCCTACGACGGCAGCAGAGGGAGCAGCGCGTTGAGGCGTCCGGACGCGAACCCGGACAGGTCGAGCGAGCAGAAGGTGAAGCCGGCGCCGCGCACGGCAGCGTCGATCCGCTCACGCTCCTCACCTGCCCGGAGGATCTCCTCGCGCGGGACCTCGATCCGGGCCAGGGTGCCGCCCGCGTGGGCGCGCACCCGGCACACCGGGAAGCCGAGGTCGCGCAGCGCCGCCTCGGCGGCCTCGATCCGGGCCAGCACCTCGGTCGTGACCGGGTCGCCGTAGCTGACCCGCGAGGCCAGGCACGGCGCGGCGGGCTTCTCGGCGGTCACCAGGCCGAGCTCCCGGCTGGCCGCGCGCACGTCGGCCTTGGTCAGCCCCGCGTCGACCATCGGCGTGATGACGCCGCGTTCGGCCGCCGCTCGCTGGCCGGGCCGGTGGTCGCCCAGGTCGTCGAGGTTGGTGCCGAGGGCGACGGCCGCCCCCATGGCCGTGGCCAGCGGGGTGAGCGCGTCGAACAGCGCCGACTTGCAGTGGTAGCACCGGTCGCGCCCGTTGGCGGTGTATTCGGGCCGCTCGATCTCGTCGGTGCACACCTCGACGTGGGCCAGGCCGTGCTCGCGGGCGAAGGCGCGGGCGGCCGACCGCTCGGACGCGGCCAGGCTCGGGGAGACCGCGGTGACCGCCAGGGCACGGGTCCCGAGCGCGCGGCGGGCGGCGAAGGCGAGCAGGGCCGAGTCGGCGCCGCCCGAATAGGCGACGACGACCGCCTCCTCCTCGCGCAGCCGGGCCGTCAACCGCTCGACGGGGTCACTCATGGTTGTCCTCTCTGAAGTCGCGGGGGCCGGTCAGGCTCTCCTCGACGCCGAGGACGTGCATCGCGGCGTGGATGCGGGCCCGCTCGGGGTCGCGGGCGAGCAGCGCCAGGTAGACGGCCCGGTGCTCCCCGAGCGTGCGCTGCACGGCCTCGGGGTCGGTCATGCCGCGCCAGATCCGGGCCCGGACCGTGCGCCCGGACATGTTCTGGATGACGGCGGCCAGCACGGTGTTGCCGCAGTGGGAGGTGATCAGCGCGTGGAAGTCCTGGTCGAGGGCGACGAGCTTGCCATGGTCGATCTCCGGCCCCGACGCCAGCCGCTCGGCCTCCTCCAGCAGGTTGCCCAGGGCGACGAGGTCGTCGTCGGGGATGCGGACGGCCGCCAGGGCCGTCGCCTCCGCTTCGAGGATCCGCCGCACGTGCAGGAACTCCCCCGCGCCGGCGTGCTGGTGGATGTCGGCGACGAAGCTCATGCCGTCGAGCAGCAGCGCCGGGGACAGGCTGGTGACGTAGGTGCCGTCGCCCTGCCGGGTCTGCAGGACGCGCATGGCGATGAGCGCGCGCACGGCCTCGCGCAGGGTGTTGCGGGCGATGCCGAGCTGGTCGGCGAGCTCTTTTTCGATCGGGAGTTTCTGGCCCGGACGAAGCTCGCCGTCGACGATCATCTGCTTGATCGTGTCGATCGCGCTCTCGATGACTCCCACGCCACCATCCCTACTGCCGTGCCCATTGCGCGCCATCAGGGTAGCGGTACGCCTCCACCGATTCCGGGCGCATCTGGGCGCTGTAGCCCGGGGCCTCGGGCAGCCGGTAGCGTCCGCCGCCCACCCGGACCGGGTCGGTGAAGTGCTCGTGCAGGTGGTCGACGTACTCCAGCACGCGGCCCTCCAGGCTGCCGCTCACGCAGACGTAGTCGATCACCGACAGGTGCTGGACGATCTCGCACAGGCCGACGCCCCCGGCGTGCGGGCAGACGGGCACGCCGAACTTCGCGGCCATCAGCAGGATGGGGATGATCTCGTTGACCGAGGCCAGGCGGCAGGAGTCGATCTGGCAGTAGTCGATCGCCTCGGCCTGGAGCAGCTGCTTGAACATCACCCGGTTGTGGCAGTGCTCGCCGGTGGCCACGCCGACGGGGGCGACGGCCTTGCGGATGGCCGCGTGGCCCAGGACGTCGTCGGGGCTGGTCGGCTCCTCGATCCACAGCGGCTCGAAGGCGGCCAGCCGGTTCACCCAGGTGATGGCGTCCGGCACGTCCCACACCTGGTTGGCGTCGATCATGAGGTGGCGGTGGCCGAGCTCCTCGCGGGCGATGGCCAGCCTCCGCAGGTCGTCGTCGACGTCCCCGCCGACCTTGAGCTTGACGTGCGTCCAGCCGTCGGCGACCGCCTCCGCGACCAGCCGGCGCAGCTTGCCGTCGTCGTAGCCCAGCCAGCCGGGCGAGGTGGTGTAGGCGGGGTAACCGTGCTCGGCCAGCTCGGCGACGCGCTGCTCGCGGGTGGGCCACAGCCGGGCGAGCATCTCGACGGCCTCGGCGGGGGTGAGCACGTCGGACAGGTAGCGGAAGTCGCACGCCGCCACGATCTCCTCGGGCGTCATGTCGGCCACCAGCCGCCACAACGGTTTGCCGGCCCGGCGGGCGGCCAGGTCCCAGGCGGCGTTGAGCACGGCGGCGGCGGCCAGGTGCACCACGCCCTTCTCGGGCCCGAGCCAGCGCATCTGGCTGTCGGCCATGATCTCGCGGTAGAGCCCGCCCAGGTCGGCGGCGAGGGCGTCGACGTCGCGGCCCGCCAGCCGGGCGCCGATCTGGCGGGCGGCGGCCACGCACAGGTCGTTGCCCCGGCCGATGGTGAACGTCAGGCCGTATCCCGTCAGGTCGTCGTCGGTGCCGAGGACCACGTAGGCGGCGGAGTAGTCGCCGTCGGGGTTCATCGCGTCCGAGCCGTCGAGGGTGGCGGAGGTGGGGAACCTGACGTCGATCACGTCCACTGAGGTGATCGTCGGCATAATGTCTCCAATTGATCGGATGAATATGGTTAGACGGTAGGCCCCGACCTCCCATAGGTCAACAAACCTACCTACTTAACCCGATGAATCTGGCAATCTTCGCCAGGTCGGGCACCTCGCGGCCGAGATCAACCCGTCGAGTCCAATCAATCCCATGTCTCGCCAAGATCATGTGGCAAAAGAGGGCAAATGTCGGGACTCACAACGACTATTGACCCTATTAATCCCATGTTTGTAACCTGGCGGACACCTGACCCCCTGGCAAGGGAGTACCGAGAGATGTCTGACTTATCCCGTCGGAGAGTGCTGCAGTTCGGCGCCGCCGGCGCCGGAGCGGCGATGCTGCCCCTGCAGTGGACGGCGGCCGCCCGGGCCGCCGCCGCCCCGCCCTCGGAGGCGGGCGACCTGGCCCTGTGGTACGACGAGAGCGCCGGCACCGACTGGCTGCGCGCCCTGCCGATCGGCAACGGCCGGCTGGGCGCGATGGTCTACGGCAACGTCGACGTCGAGCGCCTGCAGTTGAACGAGGACACCGTCTGGGCCGGCGGGCCCTACGACCAGAGCAGCGGCCGTAACGCCAACTCGCTGGGCCAGATCAGGCAGGCGGTGTTCGCGAACAACTGGAGCCAGGCGCAGAGCCTGATCGACCAGAACATGCTCGGCCGCCCGGCCGGGCAGCTGGCCTACCAGACCGTCGGCAACCTCCGGCTCACGTTCAGCGGCGGCTCCAGCGGGATCTCGGAGTACAACCGCTACCTCGACCTGACCACGGCCACCGCCGTCACCACGTACGCCCAGAACGGCACCCGCTTCCGCCGCGAGGTGCTGGCCAGCGCGCCCGACCAGGTCATCGCGATCAGGCTGACCGCCGACCGGGCGAACGCGATCACCTTCTCGGCCACGTTCGACAGCCCGCAGCGGGTCACCCGCTCCAGCCCCGACGGCACCACCGTCGCCCTCGACGGCGTCTCGGGCAACTTCGAGGGCATCTCGGGACAGGTCCGCTTCCTCGGCCTGGCCCGCGCCGTCGCCGAGGGCGGCAGCGTCAGCAGCTCCGGCGGCACCCTCCAGGTGACGGGCGCGACCAGCGTGACCCTGCTCGTCTCGATCGGGTCGAGCTACAGGAACTACAACGACGTCAGCGGCGACTACCAGGGCATCGCCCGCGGCCACCTCAACGCCGCCGCCCAGCGCACGTTCACCGATCTGCGCAGCCGTCACGTGGCCGACTACCAGGCGCTGTTCAACCGCACCACCCTGGACCTGGGCCGCACCTCAGCCGCCGACCAGCCGACCGACGTGCGCATCGCCCAGCACAACAGCGTCAACGACCCCCAGTTCGCCGCCCTGCTGTTCCAGTACGGCCGCTACCTGCTCATCGCCTCCTCCCGCCCCGGCACCCAGCCGGCCAACCTGCAGGGCATCTGGAACGACTCCCTCACCCCGGCGTGGGACTCGAAGTACACGATCAACGCCAACCTGCCGATGAACTACTGGCACGCCAACACCACCAACCTGGCCGAATGCTTCGACCCGGTGTTCAAGATGATCAGCGACCTGACCGTCACCGGCGCCCGCACCGCCCAAGCCCAGTACAACGCCGGCGGCTGGATCACCCACCACAACACCGACGCCTGGCGCGCCACCTCAGTCGTCGACGGCGCCCTGTGGGGCATGTGGCAGACCGGCGGCGCCTGGCTCGCCACCCTGATCTGGGAGCACTACCAGTTCACCGGCGACGTCGACTTCCTGCGCACCTACTACCCCGCCATGAAGGGCGCGGCCCAGTTCTTCCTCGACACCCTGGTGCAGGAACCGAGTCTCGGCTACCTGGTCACCAACCCCTCCAACAGCCCCGAACTGGCCCACCACAACGGCGTCAGCGTGTGCGCCGGTCCGACGATGGACAACCAGATCCTCCGCGACCTGTTCAACGGCGTCGCCCAAGCCAGCCAGACCCTCAGCGTGGACGCCTCCTTCCGCACCCAGGTGCTGGCCGCCCGCGACCGCCTGCCCCCGATGAAGACCGGCTCACGCGGCAACATCCAGGAATGGCTGTACGACTGGATCGAACCCGAGACCGGCCACCGTCACATCTCC
>NZ_BBXC01000032.1 GCF_001570525.1 Herbidospora sakaeratensis | reverse complement strand
TAGGAAGCTGACTGCAGTGTCTCAATCTCCGTTGACGCGTCTCCTGCGTGTCGTGGGCTACGGCGCTCACCGGGTTGGCCTTGTCCGCCATGTAGACCGCCGGTGCGTCACGAAGGTGAGGGCGAAGGGACAGCGCCAAAGGCATGCAGTCCAGACAGGGCGGCCACGTGGCGGTCTGGTCGACCTGGTGAAACTCCCGGGTACAGCCCTCAACTCGTCGGGCAACTGGGCCGCCGTTCATCTTGAAGCGGGCACTTCACACTTCGTACGCGGCGGGCGGCACCGCGCTCCGGGTCTCCTATGCGTTTGGCCGTGGCTGGCACCTGATCACGGGCGACCCCGCATCTACGGCCTCCATCTAGCGATCAGCCCTAGCCGGACGATGGGGTATGTGGTCGGCCACGTACTCGGCCCACCCTGGGATGAAGGGCACGGAACTGCTGCGGCGTCAGCGGGACGCCGGGGACGCGGGACATCGTGATGGCCGGCGGGCGGCGCTAAGCGGGAATGGCGCGAGATCGGGCGCGTGTTCGGCCAGCAGGGTCAGCGCCCGCCATTCCCGTTCGGGCCGGCCGCCGAGAGTCTGAATCGTTTGACCACGACCTCGGGTCCCATCACGACGTCGTGGGTGTTCCGTTCTCCGGCCACGAATTCTTCTTTAAAGGCGTCAATTACCGACATTTAAATAAATGTCAGTCGGGGTCGTTAGTCTCTGCTCGTCCTTGTCATGATCGACAGATGGGAACACTGTGGGACTACCCAGTAAGGCTGGGCGGCTGGCGGCCGTCGCGGTGCTGGTGTGCGGTGCGTTCACGCCCGCCGCGCGGGCCGATGTGGCGCCCGCGGCGGTGCAGAAACTGACCCTCGCCTTCGAGCGTACGACCGCGTCGAAATGTCCGGTGAACTTCGAGGTCTACGGCACGTTCCGCGGGGTGCCGAAAGGTCAGCAGCTCATCCAGTATCGGGTCGTCGGCACCGAGACCTGGCAGGACGTCCTGTCCCCCAAATGGCACAGCGGCCATTTCACCGCCCTGCTCACCACGATCGACTGGGATTACGACTTCGAGAACCCCGACCCGACGTCGGTCCGGATCGAGGTCAGGCAGCCCGACGGTCTCGTCTCCAACGCCCTGTACTACTTCGAGTGCGGCCCGCCCGGTCCCGACGAGACGTTCGGCGAGACCGCGGGGCCCGTCGTCCGGACGACCTCCGGCGGCCCGCTGGCCGAACTGGTCGCCGACGCCTACCTCGACGCGGCGGCGCGTTCGGGCGCGGACGCCGCCCTGGTCAGCAGGTATGGCTTCCACCTCGACCTCGACGCCGGCCCGGTCACCTACGAGGAGATCTACGCGACCCAGCCAGGCGGCTTCGCGATCGACGCGTGGCAGGTCACCGGCGCCGCGCTGAAGACCGTGCTCGCCCATCCGAACACGCGGGGCTGGGTGCTCACCCCGTCGTCCTCGCTCCGCTACACGCTGGAGGGCGGCGCCGTCACCGAGCTCACGCTCTACGGCGAACCGGTGGCCGACGACCAGGTTCTCACCATCGCGGCCAACTACCTGCTGGTGGGCGGCTACGAGGGTTTCCCGCGCTGGCCCGGGGCGAGCGCCGTCTATCGCGGCGGCCCGGACGACCGGGGCGCACTGGCGACGTACATCGCGAAGAAATCGCCGATAAGCGCGCCGGCCGGGGACCGGGTCACCATTAACTGAACAATGGCGCCGGGCGGAGGGAATTCCGCCCGGCGCATTCATCCTGCCATTGCCCGGAGAAGAAGCCGGGCTTTCTCCACCACCTGGCTGCCGCCCTTTCTGGCGGCGAATCCGGCCAGGCGCGGCAGCTCCCCCCGCGCCCCGGCGAGGGTGGCCGCCTTGATCGCGACGTCCAGCAGTTCCGCCAATCCGGTCGCCGGACGTGAGCCCGCGCGGGGCAGCAGCACGGGGAGCGCCTCGGCGAACACGGCCCACATCTCCCCGTGCATCCCCGACAGCGTGAGCTCCTCCAGCGCCGGGGCGGCCCACTTCAGCTTCAGGGTGTCCGCGCCGGTCAACTGGCCCAGCGCCCAACCGAAGTCGGCGCCGGAGAACTCGCCCCGGACGGCGAGGATCTTCATCGCGTCGATGGCGAACACCCGCTGCGCGGGCTTCTTGTGTCCCAGGGCGGTCATGATCGCGCTCGCCGTCGCCCGGCCCACGGGCCCCTCGCCCTGGACGAACCTGGTCAGCACCTCGGCCTTGGCGCGGTTGGCCGGAACGCCCACCACGAAGCATTCCAACAGGTGGGCCGCGAGCACCTCCCGGTGGGATGGCATCAGCTCCGGCCACCACTGGATCTCATCCGAATGGCCGCCCCAGAACTCCTGCGGCTCCAGCGTCCAGAGATCACCGAGCCGCTCCGGCAGATCCTGGGCGGGCGGCGTCAGCCGGGCGTGCACCTCCGGGACGAGGGAGACGGTACGGAGCACGGCCTCGATGCCGCAGTTCACGTCGGGATCGGCCGGGCCACCCTCCCGCAGCCACGCGGCCAGCCGTCGTCCCGCCGAAGTGGTCAGCTTCTCCGCCCGGACGACGGCCTCGGGTTCGACGGCCCGGGGCAGCCGGAGCAGCGCCTGGCAGAAGTCGAGGGGAAGCGGTTCGTGGTCGCCCAGCAGTTCCATGCGGCCGACCAGCGTCGCCGGGTCGATGTGGCCGGTAGGGGCGGTCGGGGTGGCCAGCAGCACCGGGAGCGTGCGGCCCGACTCCAGCAGGCCGACGACCTCGCGGATCCGGTCGCGGACCACCCAGTCGAGCGGTGTGCGGTAGGGAGGTTCCTTGGCGAGGTAGTCGGTGATCCCCTGGGACCGCCGGACGCTGTCGGCCGGAGAGATGATCGCGAGCGCGCACAGGTGGAGCGACGTGGTGGGGTAGTTGGCCAGGTAGAAGTCGTTCAGGAGATAGGAGCCGTGGTGCACCGCCCAGGTCTGCTCCCACCAGGGCCGGACCGCCTCGGTGGTCGCGGCGCGGTCGCGGTGGATGAGGGCGACCAGCGCGGCCAGCAGCCGTTCGACCTCCATGGGCTCCCAGCGCCGCCAGCCAGGAGCCACCTGACGGGCCAGTTCGTCGACCGAGTCGATCTCCGGTGGCAGCCGGGGCGACTTGATCTTCACCCGCAGGGTGCCGGGGACCAGTGAGTCGACCGGCGGCGCGGCGACCTCGCCGAAGGCGCCGGCGATCCGGGCGCGGAGGTCCGCCGGGAGCGCCTCGGCGGCCTCGCGGATCATGCCGACGGTGGCCGGGGTGGCGTGGGGGGCCAGTTTGAGCGCGAGACGTACGGAACGATCGCGGAGCGAGGGGGTCTCCTGGCCGAAGACCGGCGCGAGCGCGGCCAGGGCGCCGTCGGCGCGCTCGGGCGTCGCCTCGGCGATCCACTGCAGGGCGGTCGTGACGTGCTTCTTCTCCGGCCGGAACGCCAGCGCTGCGACCGTCTCGGCGAACAGATCCGGGTCGAGGGAGTCGTCGAGACGGCGTAACTCCTCGGCGGCCAGCCGCGCCAGCGGGGCCGCGGCGACCGGGAGCACCCGGGCCAGGTCGACCGCCGACACCTCGCCGGACGTCGGCCGCAGCGTGTTCCACAGGTGGACGAAGGGTTCGATCTGGCGGTCCTGCCCGTGGGTGAGGAACCGGGCGATGCACCCGTCGATGAGAACCTGCCGCTCCAACCGGCCCTCGGCTGCCAGTTCGGCCAGGCCGCTGATGATGGAGCGGTTGTGGTTGGCGGTGTTGAACGTCCAGTCGTGGGTCAGTGCGGGTGTGACGCCCTCGGCCTGGAACAAGCGGGGGATCATGACGTCGAGCAGGGGATGGTCGCGGATCGCCTCGATCGTCTCGCCCGTCCAGAGCCGGTGGCAGAGATCCCAGAGCCAGCCGGTGACGAAGGCGTCGTTCTCGGGCGGTTCAATGCCGGTCTCGATGACCAGGGACGCGGCCAGGTCCCAGCCGGGCTGCCCGTGGACGTTCCGCCAGCCTCGGGCCCGGCTCGGCCGCAGCCTGGCGACCAGGCGGTGGGCGAGATCCCGGCGCCATTCGTCCTTCCGGTCCTGCAGGACGAGCAGGAGGTCGGCGGCGTCGGCCCTCGGCGGCCGGGGCTCGCGCAGTTCACGGCGATCGAGCCAGGCGGCGACCTGCGCGGCGCCGGAGAAGCAGGCCGCGCCGAGGAGGCGGAACGCGCGGGCCTGCGCGGCGACCTCCCACCGGTCGGTCAGATATCCGGGCAGTTCGGCCGCGACGGCCTTGCGCTCCGGTTCGTCGAGTCCGGCCAGGTGGGCGCGCAGCCCCGGGACGTCGTTGATCCACTGCTGCCAAGAGGACATGCGCGGACGCTACCGATCATCACCGACAAACCTGCCGTGATCGCGGCATGACCAGGCCCCCGCGACTACGCCTGGTTCTCCGCCTTCGGCCTGGCGGAGGCCTTCAGCTTCATTTTCGTCCGAGGGCTCACGCCCGAGGAGCTCGTGTCCGGGATGGGCGGCCGGGTGGAGGACGTCGAGCCGGTGGGGTCGTGGGTGCTTGGGCGGCAGGTCAGTCAGCAGCCACCACAGCGTGCCGCCCGGGGCGTCCGCAGCGACGGCGGAAGGGGCGCAGTTACGGCATGCCCGTCATTCCAGCCGCCCGCCCAGACGGGTGCGGTGGTCGTCACCGAACCACTCTCATAACGCGAGCTCAAACCGCATTACACAGGAAGATCATCAGGGTGATTCACCACCCAATGACCGAATTGCGGTGAGCGGTCCGTGAGCCTCGCCGGACGGGTTGCCCGTGCCCTCCTCCTCCCGGCCGCGACGCACCCCGTAGGCGAGGTTGGCCCGAGCGGCCGGCGTGTGGGGGTGTTCGACGCCCGAGACGCGTTCGCGGATGGGCAGCAGCGCGGCGAACTGGTCGCGCGCCCCGTGGGTGGAGCCGGCGTCGCCGTACGGCAGAGTACGCGGTTCCTGGTATTGGGCCGCCGACAGAAATTCCCACAAAGGCCCCTTCTACCTGCGGCGCTACGCTGAAACCTTGGAGATGCAAGCCAGGGTGCGCGGGAGCAGCAGTCCTTGGCTCGGCCACCCGATCGCCAGGCACCGGCGGGTCCGGCGATATGAGCTGGGCTGAGAGAGGGTCCATCATGAGCGCTGATCTCCATCATTGCGACGCGACCGGGTTGGCCGAGCTGATCCGTACGAGGCGGGCCTCCTGCGTCGAGGTGGTTCAGGCGCACCTGGACCGGATCGAGGTCGCCGATCCGAGGATCAACGCCGTCGTCACCGTTGCCGACGGCGCGCTGGACGCCGCGCGGGTGGCGGACGCGGAGCTGGCGGCGGGCGCGGACGTGGGGCCGCTCCACGGGGTGCCCTTCACAGTCAAGGACTCCTTCGACACCGCCGGGGTGCTCACCCAGCGCGGTTCGCCGATTTTCGCGGGGCGTGTCCCGGACACGGACGCCACCAGTGTGGCGCGGGTGAAGGGCGCCGGGGCGATCCTCTTGGCGAAGACCAATCTCCCGGAGTTCGCCTACTGGATCGAGTCCGACAACCTGCTGACGGGCCGCACGAACAACCCCTGGGACCTCGACCGCAGTGCCGACGGTTCGAGCGGCGGGGAGTCGGCGGCGCTGGCGGCCGGGATGTCGCCGCTCGGCCTGGCGAGCGACCTGTCCATCTCGGTGCGCGGGCCGGCGGCCGACACCGGTGTCGCGGGCCTCAAACCGACCCACGGGCGCATCCCGATGACGGGGGTCTGGCCACGGGAGCCGCGCCGCGACTGGCATGTGGGCCCCATGGCCCGCACCGTCCGCGATCTCGCACTGGTGTATTCCCTGTTGGCCGGTCCTGACGGCGCCGACGGATTCGCCGTCGTCCCGCGCGGGTTCGACGCCGGCTTGGGCGCCTCGCCAGACCGGCCCGTCCGCGTCGGCTGGCTGGTCGACTCGGGGCTCGGCCCGATCGATGCGGAGGTCGCGGCGACCGTGCGGGAGGCCGCCGAGGCCCTGCGGGGAGCGGGGGTCCAGGTCGAGGCCGTGGACATTCCGGCTCTTGAGCGGGACAACCCGCTCGACCTCTTCATGCGCCAGCACGTCATGGAGATGAAACCGGCGTTCCGGGCGATCACCGCCGGTCACGAGGAGCAGATGTTCACCTACTCCCGCGCCCTGCTCGGCGTACCCGACACCTCGGTGCGGGACTACGTCCAGGCTGAGCAGGGCATCGAGCGGCTCCGTGACGGTTTCGCGGAGTTCTTCCAGCGGTACGACGCCCTGCTGCTCCCGGTGACGCCGATCCCCGCACACGCGCACGGACTCACCCAGTTCACCGTCGACGGCCGGACGGTGGACGCCTTCCACGTGATGACGCCGACCGTCCCGTTCAACCTGACCGGGCTCCCGGCCCTGTCCCTGCGGTTCGGCACGAGCAGCGACGGCATGCCGATCGGCGTGCAGCTGGCGGCCACCTGGCACGCGGAGTCGACGATTCTCCACCTTGGCTCGCTGCTGGAGTCGCTGAGCCCGGTCCGGGACCAGTACCCCGCCCTCTGACGGCCGGGAGCCTGCTGCTCCGGCGGGCGCCCCAGGTCAGGTGCCGGTGGTGACCGGGCCGGCCAGGGTGATCGGGTCGGGGGAGATCCAGGGCCGTACCCACGCCTCCTCTTCACGCTGGACGAGCTCGCCACAGCTGTCACACACCCTGCCCGGCGTCGTGACCTGGCCGCACCGCTGGTGGATCACCTGCATCGCACCGGTCGGCTCGGCCGGCTCGGTGTGCTGCTGGCCCCAGACGGCCAGAGCGTGCAGCACCGGCAGCACCTCTGCCCCGGCGGTCGTGAGCCGGTACTCCTGCCGGACGCGGGCCCCGTCGCGGTACGGCACCCGCATGAGCACGCCGGCCTCGACCAGCCGGGCGAGCCTGTTGGACAGGATGTTGTCGGCGATGCCGAGCTCCGCGCGGAACGCGTCGAATCGGGTCGTGCCCAGGTTGGCATTCCGCAGGATGAGCAGCGTCCATCGATCCCCTAGCAGGCCGGCGGCCCGGCCGATCGGGCAGGGAACGGACACGTGTGGCGCTGTTGCCACATCAGCCTCCTCTCGAACCCAACGCTGGCTTGCAGTGAACAAGTTCAGCGTAGTAGCCGGAAAAAGGGTCGGACGCTCGCCCCCTGGCGCTCGGCTTGACCGGTGACGGGCGGAAGTGGCGCCAAGGCGGATCCGAGGCCGGGCAAGCCGTCGGCGGCGGTTCGCGTGCCGCTTGCATCCACCCAGTCGGAAGCGTAACGTCCCAGGTAGAGGAAGCTTTCACTTTGCAAGTCAGGGTCGACGGAACCCGAGACTCGGCGGCCTACCATACGGCGACACCCCTGACACGGATCCTCCACACGCCGGATCGCGGGATCCGTAACCGGTCGCAGATGGACATGAGGAGGTCGGAGCAGATGCCACTCATCAGGGTTGACGTCCTGGAAGGAACGTTCGACACCGAGGAGAAGGAGAGGATCGTACGCGACCTGACCGACGCGATGGTCAAGATCGAGGGCGAGAACCTGCGCCCGATCACCTGGGTCCTCATCGACGAGGTCAAGGGCGGTGAATGGGGAATCGGGGGGAAGCCCTACACCGCGGAAGACGTGCAGGCGCTCGCCAAGGGCACGGAGGCCTGATCACGGGGCAGCCGCAGTCCGGTCCCCGTGCCGCGACCCTCAGGGAACGGACCTGTGGTGCAGCCGGACCCACGACAGCATCGTCGAATTCGTCCTCAGGGGGAGGCCGGAGATGAACGCCCGTCCCTACGCGGAGAAGAAGTTCACCGAGATCAACGGCGTCCGGATGGCCTACATCGACGAGGGCCAGGGCGATGCGATCGTGTTCCAGCACGGCAACCCGACCTCGTCCTACCTGTGGCGCAACGTCATGCCGCACCTCGAAGGACTGGGCCGGCTGGTCGCCTGTGACCTCGTCGGCATGGGCGACTCCGGCAAGCTGCCCGACTCCGGCCCCGACCGCTACTCCTACCGGGAGCACCGGGAGTACCTGTTCGCGCTGTGGGAGCACCTCGATCTCGGCGACGACGTCGTCTTCGTCGTGCACGACTGGGGGTCCGCGCTCGGCTTCGACTGGGCATACCAGCACCAGGACCGGGTCGCCGGCATCGCCTACATGGAAGCCATCGTGGCACCCGCGACCTGGAACGACCGGCGGGAAGACGCGCGGCGGACCTTCCAGGCCCTCCGCTCGCCCGCCGGCGAGGCCATGGTGCTCACCGGCAACGCGTTCGTCGAGGAGGTACTGCCGTCGGGGATCCTGCGCGAGCTCGGCGAGGAAGAGATGGCGGTCTACCGCGCGCCGTACCTCGAGCCGGGCGAGAACCGCCGCCCCACGCTGAGCTGGCCCCGCCAGCTCCCGATCGAGGGCGAGCCCGCCGACGTGGTGCGGATCGTCACGGAGTACGGCCGATGGCTGGCTGCCTCCCCGGTCCCCAAACTGTTCGTCAATGCCGACCCTGGCAAGGTCCTCATCCGCGGTCCGCGCGCGTTCTGCCGCACCTGGCCCAACCAGACCGAGGTGACAGTGCCTGGCGCGCACTTCGTCCAAGAGGACAGCCCGGAGTTGATCGGCGCCGCGGTAGCGGACTTCGTCCGCGGCATCCACAAGTGACAGCGCGTGCGGTGACCGGGAGGTTCGTCCTCGACGACAACCCTGAGTTGAAGTGCCCGTCCGGCCCCTCAGACCTGGCCTGCAGCTCCGTGTACGGGGCCCCTCACGGCAATGAGGCCCTCGACGCCGGGCCCGGGCTATTCGGCGCTCTGGCGGCCGAGCCGCCGACGCAGGGCCTCAAGCCGTGACCGCCACCGACTTCGGCACCGCCCGCCTGGCCGAGGCCACCGCGCGACTGCGCGGCCGCCGAACTGGTCGACCACCTGGCCCCGTTGCGCCGGATCATCACCGCCGGCAGGTCTCAGCCGCTCATGATCCGTTTGGCTTGCCCTGTGCGAGGCGGGCGATGTGGTCCCACTGCTCCAGCTCGGCCAGCCGGCCGGCGTATTCGGTGCGCACAGCCTCCAGGCCGCCGGTCCCGAACATGACCCGGATCGGCGGCTCGGGCGAGTCCGCGATCGCGAGGAAGGCCTCGGCCGTCGCGGCGGGGTCACCCGGCGTGAAGCCGCTGACCTCCGCCCCCGCCCACAGCGCCTGGTGGGCGTGGGCGTATGCCGGGTCCTGCCGGACCTGCGGGGAGGCCGCCGCCAGATCGGTGGGGAACACGACCGGCTCGATCAGGGTGACGTGGATGCCGTACGCCGCCACTTCGGCGGCGAGCGCCTCGCTCATCGCCTCCAGGGCCCACTTGGAGGCCTGGTAGATGCCGAGCGCCGGGTAGGCGATCAGGCCACCGAGTGAGGAGACCTGCAGGATCCGGCCCGCACGGCGCTCGCGCATCCCGGGCAGCACGGCCCGGGTGGCCCACAACGCGCCGAGGTAGTTGACGTCCATCTGAGCCCGGATCTGTTCCTCCTCGGCCTCTTCGACGGCGCCGACCAGCATGTGGCCCGCGTTGTTGACCAGCACGTCGATTCCGCCGAACCTCTCCTCGGCGCTCCGCACGGCGGCGCGCACGGCGGCGGAGTCGCGGACGTCGAGCTGCAGGGGCAGGAAGCGGTCGCCGTGGCGTTCGGCCAGGGGGGCCAGCGCCGCCTTGTCACGGGCGGTCGCCGCGAGCCGGTCGCCGCGGGCGAGGATCGCCTCGGCCCAGTGTGCGCCCAGACCGCGCGAGGCCCCGGTGAGGAACCAGGTCCGGGACGTCGTCGCCTTGCTCATGTGAATCTTCTCCATCGTCATCCGGCCAGGCGGTTCCTGGCCGGTGACCAGCGTGTCCGCCATCGGAGCTCTTAGGCAGAGTCGCTCTACCCAGGGATCGGCGGTCTCTGGCTGCCGGTCCGGCGGTGACGCAGACTCGAAGGGTGGACACCAGACAATTGGCCGATTTCCTGCGGATACGCCGGGAGGAGCTCAGCCCCGTGGACGTCGGCCTGCCGGGCACGGGACGCCGGCGTACTCCCGGCCTGCGCCGTGAGGAGGTCGCGCGCCTGGCCGACATCTCCACCGACTACTACACCCGTCTGGAGCAGGATCGGGCGCCGCAGCCCTCGCCGGGCGTGCTGCGGGCGATCACCAGGGCGCTGCGCCTGACCCTGGACGAGCGCGACCACCTCTTCCGGCTGGCCGGGCACCCGCCGCCGGACCGGAGGCGCTCCGACGACCACGTCGCACCCGGCCTGCTCAGCGTGCTGGACCGCCTTACCGACGTCCCGGCCCAGGTGATGACCGACCTCGGTGTCACCCTGGTCCAGAACGATCTGGCACGCGCCGTCTTCGGCGATCTCACCCAGCTGCGCGGGCCCACGGGCACGGTGGTGTACCGGTGGTTCACCGACCCCGGCGCCCGAGCCGGGTATCCGGTCCAGGATCACGCGAAGGAGTCCCTGGCCCTGGTCGCCGACCTGCGGGCCGCGGCCGCCCGCCGCGACGACGCGCAGGCCAGGGGCCTGGTCAACCGGCTGCTCCGGGCGAGTCCCGAGTTCGAGGCCCTGTGGAATCTGCATTCGGTGGAAGTGATGCGCCGCAGACGCAAGCGGATCCGGCATCCCGAGGTGGGTCTACTGGAACTCGACTGCCAGATGCTCCTCGACGAGGAACGCACCCAGCTCCTCGCCCTGTTCTCACCGGCGGCGGGCACCCCGACGGCGGAGCGTCTCACACTGCTCGCTTGTCTGGGACCGCTCCCCACCCGACGCGCCGCTCAGTGAACTCGCCGGCGGCGGGGAACGTCGCTCCTGCGTGCTCGACCGGAGGCTTGTCCCACGAGCGACGACCTGTGCGACACGTCAGTAGCTGTCGCTCCACCTGTACCAGGCGCCCCGCAGGTGTTCGAAGGTCGACGCGGCTCCTCCGTTGATCTCGTGGGCCGGTGGTCTCTCCGGGCTCCAGACATAGCCATGGGGGTCCACTCCGGCCGCGGCCTCGCCCGTCACGAAGTAGACGCGGTCCCGGAGGTGGTAGACGTCCAGGAACTCGATCCCCGCGACCGTGCGCTCTCCTGCGTCGTCGGGGGCGATGGTTTGAGCCACCCGCTCCAATTCCGGGGGGGCGCGCAGGATGAGTTCCTCATGGCTGGGGCCGCAGGCCACCAGCGTCATCAGGGCGGCGCAGACCGCCAGTCTTCTCACCGGTCAGATTGTGCCCGCCGCCTGAATTGTCGGCCATCCCTAGTAAGGATGACGGATGATCTTCGAAGGCAACGAGATATACGCCGACGACCGTGAGTACGACCGATATCTCGACGCGCAATATCCCAGAAGAGCGGCCGATCCGCGTGACTGCGGCGAGACGTTCGTGCCTGAGTCCGGGTTCTACGACGTCGACCGGATGGGCGCCCACCGGGAGACCTTCGCCGGGCTTCCCGTCGCCGGATATCGGCTGCTCAAGGGGCGGGTCAAAGTCGATCCCGCGCTGGTGGCCTGGCCGCTGCACGGCTGTGGAATGTACGACGAGGCCGATGAGGCCGGATACGCCGCGGGGCTGGAGGAGTTGCTCGCCGTCGCCGACGGGTCGCGGATCCAGGCCATCGTGGCCCCGGGGATCAGTGCTCGCCACGCGCCCGCGGTGCTCGCGGCCAACGCCCACCGGTTGCCCCGGTTACGGTCGTTGTTCCTCGGCTGCACCGATCCCGACTACCAGATCTCCTGGATCGCGCAGGGTGACGTCACTCCGGTCCTGGAGGCGTTTCCGCTGCTGGAGCGGCTGGACGTCCGGGGTGGTGAGGGGCTTGAGCTGAAGCCCGTCCGCCACGCGTCGCTCAGGGTCCTGCGGTTCGAGACCGGGGGGCTGCCCGAGGGGGTCGTGCGGGCGATCGGAGAGAGCGAGTTGCCGGCGCTGGAGCACCTGGAGTTGTGGCTCGGCACGGCCGCCTACGGCGGCGGCGCCACGGTCAACGACCTCGACGGCATCCTCACGGGCACGGGGTTGCCCGCGCTGCGCCGGCTGGGCCTGTGCGACAGCGAGATCCAGGACCGGGTGGCCGCCGCCCTCGCCGCCGCGCCGGTCGTCTCCCGGTTGGAGGAGCTCAGCCTGGCCATGGGCAGGCTGACCGACGACGGGGTCGAGGCCCTGCTGGCCGGCCAGCCTCTCACTCACCTACGCCGGCTCGACCTGCATCACCACTTCGTCTCCGAGCCCATGGGCGAACGCCTTCGCGCCGCCCTGCCCGGGGTCGAGATCGACCTGTCCGAAGCTCACGACCGCCGGGCGGGGCTGTACGTCTCCGTCGCCGAGTGACCTGTGCCGACCAGCCGATATAGCTCGCGTATAACCCCATGGGCCAGCGTTCTGCCCGTCAGGTCCATCGACGTGAAGGAGCGGAATGCGAAAGATCCGCAAGCTGGCCCTCGTCTCGGGAGCGGTCTCGGCCCTCGTGCTCGGAGGCGCGCCTCCCGCGACGGCCGCCAGTTCGAGTTGTTCCATCCCGCTGTTCTGGACCACGTGCACGACGGGGACCGTGGCGGCCAACTCCGGCACGCACGATCTCATGGTCATCGCCACGAACTGCCCGGGGCCGCTCGGGGGCAAGACCCTGGGCATCAAGCTCCAGGACGTCGGCACCGGACAGTACTTCTGGCACTCCTCCGTGCCCTACGGCTACGCGCGTTACGTCCGGGTGTCCGGCCTGTACGGGAGCTACAAGCTGCGCCTGGACGGTGAGCCGACCCGGTTCGGTCAGCTCACCACCAACGTGAACGGGTGGACGCCGGGGTTGCGCGCCTGCTGATCAGGCGCAGATCACCTGACGGGGAAGCCCGGCGGCGTAGGTGGTCCACTCGGCGGGGGTGAGGTCGCGTCCGGACGCCTGGCACAACCGCGTGACCGCCTCGGCGGGGTCGAGGGGCCAGCGGATGATGCGGCCGGAGTCGTCGCCGCTGATCAGTTCGCCGGCGGGAGTGAAGGTGAGGGCCTTGATCGGCAGGGTGGGGCCGGTCAGCCGGGCATAGGGGCGTCGGCTGGCCAGGTCCCACACGATGATCGTGCGGTCTTCCCCGGCCGAGGCGAGCAGCCGTCCGTCGGGGCTGAAGGCGACGGCGTGCACGGGGGCGGTGTGGCCGGTCAGGGTGGCGGCGGTGCGGCCCGCGGGGTCGTGCAGTTTGACGGTCCGGTCGGCGCCCGAGGTGGCGATCGTCGCGCCGTCGGGGCTGAAGGCGACGTCCAGGATCGAACCGTGGCCGGGGCGGACCCGGGTGATCTCCTTGTCGGTGGCGGTGTTCCAGAGCAGCAGCAGGTCCGACGGGCCGGCGGAGACGAGCAGCGGGTCGCGGGGGCTGTGGGCGACCACGGTGGACAGGTAGGGCGGGGCGTCGAACGGCGCCTGCTTCGGTGCGGCCGGGTCGGTGACGTCCCAGCGGAACCGGCTGATCGCGGTCGTCACCAGGGTGCGGCCCGAGGGGTCGTACGCCACGCTGGTGGTGGCGCCCACGCCCGCGTAGCGGGTCTCGCTCAGCCGCCGCCGGGTGGGGACGTCCCACAGGGTGAGGCTGTGGTCGCGGCCGACGGCCGCGAGCACGCGGCCGTCGGGGCTGTAGGCGATCGACCTGACCTGGTCGGGATGGCCGTCGAGGATGGCGAGGGGGTGTCCGGTCAGGTCCCAGAGCCGGACGGTGCGGTCGCTGCCGGCCGAGGCCGCGGTCGTGCCGTCGGGGCTGATCTGGAGGTCGTTGACGGCCTGGTCGTGGCCGCCGAAGAGCGGGACCGCCTGCTCGCGGATCACGATCGAGGGGCCCATGCCGCCCGAGGCGAGCCGGGAGCCGTCGGCGCTGAGGGCCAGGGCCCTGGTCTCGGCGCGGCTGCGGTCGAGGTAGGTCTCCACGGGCGCCCTGCGGGTGAGGTCCCAGACGGTGATCATGCCGTCCTCGTCGGCCACCGCCACCCGGTCGCCGGCGGGGGCGGACACCTCCCACGCGTAGGGGCCGCTCGTCGGCAGCGCGAACACCGGGGTGACCTCGTCGCGGGTCAGCCGCCAGAACTTCGCCCCGCCGGTGTCGGAGGCGGTGACCAGCGTCTCTCCCGAGACGATCACCCGGTGCACACGCGACGTGGGCACTTCGGCGTGGCGGCGGCCGGTGCGCACGTCCAGCACGACCGGTTGCTCCGGTCCGGTGGCGACCAGCAGCGAGTTCCCGGCGGCGAAGGCCAGTGAGCCGATGGACGGCCCGCCCGTGTCGATCGAACGGCGGGTGCCGGCGGGCAACGTCCACATCTCTATGGCGCCGTCGTCGTGACCGGCCGCGACCGTGCGGCCGTCGGTGGAGAAGGCCATGGCGGGGGTGAGGTCGGTGAGCCGTTGGGTGAAGACGGCCTTCATGGTGGTGGTGTCCCAGACGACGACCGAGCCGCGGGCCCCCTTCACGACCGGTTCGCGGGCGGTCGAGGCGAGGTAGCGGCCGTCGGCGCTGAACGCGGCGCTCCTGACGTACAGCGGCACGTCGGTCAGGTGATCTTTGAGGGTGGCGATCCTGCGGTGGTTCCGGTCCCACACGCCGACGGTGCCGTCGACTCGGGCGGCGGCCATCATGCCGCCGTCGGGGCTGAACGCCAGCGCGTAGACGCCCGCGCCGCCGGGGCGGATCTCGACCTTGCGCCGGGCCGCCGCGGCGACGCTCAGCACCCCGCCGACCGTCTCGGCGTCGGCGGTGAGGCGGTGGGCGGCGACGGCCAGCAGGCCGGCCAGGCCGGGGTCGGTGTCGAGCAGGAACCGGGCCGTCAGCGACAACCGGCCGGAGGCCGCGACGTGCTGCTGTCGTTGGGCTTCGCGGCCCTGGCCGACCGCGACGCCGCCGCTGACGAAGGCCAGCAGGAGCAGCGCCGCGATCCCGGCGACCAGCCGCTTCAGCAGCCGGTTGCGGCGGCGCACCGCGACGATCTCGTCCTGCTCGGCCGACCGGGACGCGGCCAGGAAGGCGGCCTCCAGCGCGTTCGGCTCACCCGGGTGCTCGTCGGCCCAGGTCAAGGCCGACGACAGGCGCGAACCCCGGTAGAGCGTGCCGGGGTCGCGGCGATGGTCGTCCCAGAGCCGGGCGGCCTCGGTGACGCCCCGGTGCACCAGGAGCGCCGCGCGGTCGTCGGTGAGCCAGCCGCGCAGCCGGGGCCAGTTCCGGATCAGCGCCTCGTGGGCGACCTCGGCCGTGCCGTCGCCGAGGGTCACCAGCCGGGCGGCGGCCAGCCGCAGCAGCACGCCGGTGACCACGGGTTCGGCGGCAATGCCGACCAGTTCGGTGGAGGCGACCGGGCGGCGGGTGTCCTCGGTGCCCTCGCCCAGGGCCGACAACCGCAGGAAGACGCGCCGGGCCACCTGGCGTTCCTCCGGGGCGAGATCGGCGTACACCTGCTCGGCGGTCTGGGCGATGGCCCCGGCGACGCCGCCGGTGCCCTGGTAGGCGTCCAGGCTGAGCAGGGTGCCCTCGCGGGCCCGCCAGGTCTCCAGGAGGGCGTGCGAGACGAGCGGCAGCCCGCCCGGTTCGGCGACGGCGGCGGCGACGATCTCGGCCAGCATCTCGGGCTGCACCCGCAGTCCCGCCCGCGCGGCCGGGCCGACGACGATGTCCCGCAACTCGGCCGTCGACGGCGGCCCCACCAGTACCTGGGCCTCGCCGGCGAGCGCCGCGACGAGGTCGGGATAGCGGGTCAGCCGCCCCAGGAAGTCGGCCCGGACGCCCAGCACCACCCGCCGCCCGGGTTCCAGCAGCCGGGCCACGAACGCGCGCCGCTCCGCCTCGTCGGCGCAGAGCGTGAAGACCTCCTCGAACTGGTCGACGACGAACAGCGCGCCGGTCTCCTCCGGCACCCGGGCGAGCGGGTGCTCCCCCGGCGTGACCAGCACGCCGTCGGGCCGGGCCCCGAGCAGCCCGGCCCGCAGCAGCGACGACTTGCCGCTGCCCGAGGCGCCGTACACCGCCACGAGCGGCAGCCGGTCGGACAACTCGACCAGCCGGTCGCGCAGCGCCTCCCGCCCGAAGAACCAGTCGGCGTCCGCCGCCTGGAAAGCCGCCAGTCCCCTGTACGGGCACTCACCGCTGTCGGACCGCAGGGGGATCAGCTCCTCGTCCCCCCGCAACATCGCCTCGTGCAGCCGCCGCAGGTCGGGGCCGGGTTCGACGCCGAGCTCCCGGTCGAGCACCTCTCTGGCCTCGCGGAAGCCCTCCAGCGCTTCGGCCTGCCGTCCGGACCGGTAGAGCGCCAGCATCAGGTGGCCGCGCAGCCCCTCGCGGAAGGGGTGCCGCCGGACCAGCTCGGCGAGTTCGGCGACGCTGTCACCGGGCCGCCCGGCCCGCAACATGGCGGTCGCCCACGACTCGGCCGCGGCGAGCCGGGCCTCGTCGAGGGCGGCCGCGGCCTCGGCGACCGGCGGGCAGTCGGCGAACCCCTCGAACGCCTCGCCGCGCCACATCCGCAGGGCCTCGCCCAGTCTCTTGGCGGCCAGTTCGGCCTCGCCGGCCTCCAGCGCCGCCTCGCCCTGGGCCGTCAGGTCGCGGAAGCGGCGGGCGTCGAGCGCGGGGGCGTGCAGGGTGTAACCGCCGGGCCCGCGGGTCACCACGTCGTCGCCCAGGGTCCGGCGCAGCCGGTGGACGTACAGGTAGAGGTTGTGCCGCGCCGACGCCGGCGGCCGGTCGCCCCAGACCGCCTCGACCAGCGTCTCGGCCGGATGGGGCCGCCCGGCCCCGGCCAGCAGCACGGCGAGCGTCAGCCGCAGCTTGCGGGCGTCTCCCAGGGAGACCTCGACGCCGTCCCGGATGACCTGCAACGTGCCCAGTACGTGGAATTCCATCCGGCTTCACAACTCCAGGGCCAGGGCTTGTCGATCAAGGCTGTCCAGGTTTGCCATGATCTTTTTCTTCTGTCAACAAGGAACCGAGGCACGATGGTGTACGCCGCGAAGCCTGGCTCCCGGGGCCCAACGGAGATACACACAGGAGTGCACCCCACCGCAGCGCCCCGGCTTCAGGAGACCACCATGGCCAGCACGACCGCGTCCGCCGACCTCGCCGCCTCCCCCGACCGCGTCTGGGGACTCATGGGCGGCTTCGGCTCGTTGCCCGACTGGTTGCCGTCCATCACCGGCAGCGAGCTCCTCGAAGGCGGCCGCGTCCGCAGGGTCACCACCAAGGACGGCGTCGTCATCGTCGAGCGGCTCCAGCACTTCGACGAGCGGGCCCGCACCTACGGCTACTCCGCCGGCGAACTACGTCTCCCTGTGCGGGACTACCGCGCCACCATCGCCGTCCTCGAAGTGCGGGGCGAGCCGGAGAAGTCCCGCGTCGAGTGGACCGGCACCTTCGTCCCGGAGGGGGTCACCGAAGAGGAGGCGGTCGCCGTCGTCCACCGCGTGCTGAGCGGCGGTCTCGACGCGCTGCGGCGGGCGCTCGACGCCTGAACGGGCGAGGGCCTCCCCCGGAGGGGAGGCCCTCTTCGGCGTCACTGCGCGAAGACCACCGGTCTCACCTCGATGCCCATGCCGTCGACGTGGGCGTCCGGGATGAGGGCGGCCAGTTCCAGCGCCCGCTCCCGGTTCTCGACCTCGACCAGGTAGTAGCCGCCGAAGAGCTCCTTGGTCTCCAGGAACGGGCCGTCGGTCACGACCGGGATGCCGCCCCGGACGCTGACCACGGCGCTCTCGGACGGGTCGGCCAGCGCTGCGGTGCCGACCAGTTCGCCCGACTTGGTGATGGCCTCCATGAAGTCGCCGTGGCCGGCCATCACCTCCTGGCGCCGCTGCTCGGTGAGGCCGTCCCAGAGGCGGGGGTTCATGTGCATGATCAAGAGGAACTTCATGTCGTCTCTCCTTCGGTGTGCTTCCGATGACGAGTCGGAGCCGCCGACGAGTTTTCTACATGGGCACCCAGGAAGCCGCGAGGCTCCACGTGCTGTCGGCCGGTCGTGCGGACCAAGATCACGGTCTGTCTGGTGTCGGGGCTCGCCGGGGCGCTCAACGCGGCCCGGTTGTCGTCGTCGTTCCAGCAGGTCGTCAGCGGGGCGTTCCTCGCGGCGGTGGTGGTGACGCACCGGGTGCCGGGCGGCGTGCGCGAGGACGACGCCCCGGTGTGATCACATGGACCCCATGATCGTCGTGGGGGTCGACGGGCTGCGTCCCGGTGTGCTGGCGGTGGAGTGGGCGGCGCGGGAGGCGGGTGTGCGCGGGGTGCCGCTCCGGCTCGTGAGCGTCGTCCCGGCGTGGTGCCTGCACGACGGGCCGACCGGCGCGGTCGCCGACATCGGCGCGTGGATGCGCAACGGCGGCAAGACCGCCCTGACCGAGGCGGCGGGCGCCGCCCGGCGGGTGGCCGGTGACGTCGTCGTCGAGACCTCCCTGCTGGGCGGCGACCCCCGGCGGGAGCTCATCGACGTCTCCGAGGACGCCGACCTGCTCGTCGTCGGCGACTCGGGCATGGGGTCGCTGCGCGGCCTCCTGATCGGGTCGGTCGCCCTGGGCGTGGCCGGGCACGCGCACTGTGACGTGGTCGTGGTGCGGGCCTCGGCGGCCGATCCCCGGCCGGAGGTCGTCGTCGGCGTCGACGGGTCGGCGGCGCAGACCGCGGTGCTCGACTTCGCCTTCCGCGAGGCCGCCCTCCGCGACGCGGACCTGCGCGCCGTCACGGCGTGGAACTGGCGCGACCCCCTGGGCGGGCCGGAGGCGGGCGAACGGTCCCTGGCCGAGGCCCTGGCGGGCCGCCGGGAGGTCTTCCCGGACGTCCGGGTGCGGACGGAGGTCGTGGAGGGCAGCCCGGTCGACGTCCTGCGCCACGCCGCCGACCGGGCCGGGCTCCTGGTGGTCGGATCGCGCGGGCGCGGCCCGCTGGCCGGCATGGTGCTGGGATCGGTCAGCCAGGCCCTGCTGCACGTCGCGCCCTGCCCGATCGCCGTCGTGCGCGGGCGCTGACGGTTCGGTACGATTCGGATTCGACCTTCCTCGATCTTCTTCGATGGCCCGGGCGTGCCGATGAAGCGCCCTTCACATGGATGAGCACACCACGATGCCATGAGCGTGCGGATCCGGACCTCCAAGGATCTCCGCGCCCGTAGGCGCCGCCGCTCGCCGGGATGTCTCGGCCACCTCTACGCCGCCCCGCTCTGGCCCCTGCACGGCGTCAACCTGGGCACTCTTCTCCGCACCTGTGACGCGGTGGGCGCCTGCCTGGCCGTGCCCCGGCTGCCGTGGGTGCCCGAGGCGCTGGCCCGGGGCGACACGCTGCGGCAGCCGGCCTGCGTGCACTGGGTGAAGCCGTTCCCGTGGCTCGCCGAACGGCGCGCGGCCGGGGCACGGGTGCTCGGCGTCGAACTGGCCGAGAACGCGATCAGGCTGGCCGACCTGCCGATGGCGCGGCAGCCGACCGTCGCCGTCCTCGGGCACGAACACGACGGCATCCCGCCCGAGGCCCTCGACCTGCTCGACGACGTGGTGGAGATCCCGATGATCGGGACCGGCGCCAGCCTCAACGTCGCGGTGGCGGGGTCGCTGGTGCTCTACAAGCTGGCGGGCATGGCCTGAGCCGATCGCGGAATGATGATCGGTATCAGGCCATCAGAAGGAGCGGACATGCGGATCGGCGTCGTCTTCCCCCAGACCGAGATCGGCCCCGACGTCGGCGCGGTGCGCGCCTACGGGCAGCGGGTCGAGGAGCTGGGCTTCACCCACGTGATGGCCTACGACCACGTGCTGGGGGCCGATCCGGACGTCCACGAGGGATGGGACGGCCCCTACGACGTGGACACCGCCTTCCACGAGCCGATGGTGCTGTTCGGCTATCTCGCGGCGCTGACCTCGCTCGAGATGGTGACCGCGATCATCATCGCGCCGCAGCGGCAGACCGCGCTGCTGGCCAAGCAGGCGGCCGAGGTCGACCTGCTCACCGGCGGCCGGTTCCGGCTCGGGGTGGGGCTGGGCTGGAACCGGGTGGAGTACGAGGCCCTCGGCCAGGACTTCTCGACCCGGGGGCGGCGGATCGAGGAGCAGGTCGAGCTGATGCGGCGGCTCTGGACCGAACGTTCGCTCAGCTTCGACGGGCGGTTCGACCGGGTGACGGGGGCCGGGCTGGCCCCGCTGCCGGTGCAGCGGCCGATCCCGGTGTGGTTCGGCGCGCAGTCCGCTCCGGCGTACCGGAGGGCAGGGCGGCTGGCCGACGGCTGGTTCCCGCAGTTCGCGCCGGGCCCCGAGCTGGCGGAGGCGAAGGCGGCCGTCGAAGCGGCCGCCGCCGAGGCGGGCCGCGACCCGGCCGCCATCGGCATGGACGGCCGCCTCCGGTGGACCCCCGACCAGGAGGCGCTCGCCGAGACGGCCGCTCGGTGGCGGGAGCACGGCGCGACCCACGTCAGCGTGAACACGATGAACGCGGGCCTGCGCACCGTCGACGAGCACCTGGCGGCGCTGGAGAGCGCGGCCGCCGCCCTGTTCTGATTTCCCTACAAAATACGTAGGTTTTTAGGGGATATACGTAGTTTCGCTGATGTGCGGAGCGGCCCGGCCGAACAGGGTGGAAGGCATCAGTCCACTGCCGCCAGAGGTGCCGATGCGTTACGAACTGCTTGGGCCGCTCCGTGTGTCCGACGGCCGGGAGTCCCATTTCCTCAGCGCTCCGAAGATGGAGACGACCCTGGCCATCCTGCTCGTCAGGGCGGAGTGGGTCACCACCAAGGAGCAGCTCATCACCGAGTTGTGGGGGGAGTCGCCGCCCCAGCGGGCCTCGGCGGCGCTGCACGTCTACATCTCGCAGCTGCGCAAGTTCCTGGCCGCCGCCGGGCACGGCGACGGGGAGACGATCGTCACCCGCTCGTCGGGCTACGTGCTGCGGCTGCGCGACGCCGAGTACGACGTGGCCGACTTCCAGCGGGCCGTCGCCCACGGCCGGATGTGCCTGCAGGCCGGGCGGTACGAGGAGGCGCTCGCCCAGTTCGAGGAGGCGCTGCGGCTGGTGCGCGGCCCGGTGCTCGACCAGCTGCCCGACGGGCCCGTGCTGGCCGCGTTCGCCGCGTGGGCGGAGGAGGAGCGGCTCGACTGCCTGGAGCTCTCGATCGAGGCGCGCACGGCGCTCGGACGGCACCGCGAGGTGATCGGGCCGCTGAACGGGCTGATCACCCAGCACCCGCTCCGGGAGTCGTTCTACCGGCAGCTCATGCTGGCCCTCTACCGGTCGGAGCGGCAGGCCGACGCGCTGCAGGTCTACCGCACCGCGCAGCAGGTGCTGCAGGCCGAGCTCGGGGTGCAGCCCTGCCCGGCGCTGCGGCGGCTGCACCACGCGATCCTGACCTCCGACGCCCTGCTCGACCTGCGTGCGGCCAGTTGACCGGCCAGTCGACCGCCGACGTCTGGTTGCGCCGCTACCACGCCGCCCCGTCGGCCCCGGCCGAACTGGTCTGCTTCCCGCACGCGGGCGGCGCGGCGGCCTACTGGTATCCGCTCTCGGCCCTGATGGCCCCCGGCGTCGAGACGCTGGCCGTGCAGTACCCGGGCCGGCAGGACCGCCACCGCGAACCGGCGGCGACCGACCTGCACGACCTGGCCGACCGCCTGGCCGGGGTGCTCGGCCGGCCGGCGGCCCGGCCCCGCGTGTTCCTCGGGCACAGCATGGGGGCCTCCCTCGCCTACGAGGTGGCCGTCCGGCTGGAGGGGAGGAGCGGCGCGCCCGCCCGGCTGATCCTGTCGGGCCGCCGCGCGCCCTCGCGGTGGCGGCCCTCCCCCGAGCCGCTGGACGACGCCGCGCTCGTCGCCCGGGTGCGGGCGCTGGGCGGCACCGACGCCGACCGGCTCACCGACCCCGACGTGCTGGAGCTGGTGCTGCCCGCGCTGCGCGCCGACCACCGGGCCCTGGCGGGCTACCGCGACACGCCGGGCGCGCCGGTCTCCTGCCCCGTGACGGCCTTCGCCGGCGAGCACGACGAGGAGGCCCCCGTCGCCGACGTGGCGGCCTGGCGGCGCCACACGACCGGCGGGTTCGACCTGCGGGTCTTCCCCGGCGGGCACTTCTTCGTCGCCGACGACGCGCCGGGCAAGGCCCGCCTCATCGCGGACCTGGTCCGGCCGGTTCCGACACGCTGAGCAGGCGCACCAGCGCGGCACGGGAGCCGACGCCGAGCTTGGCGTAGATGCGGTTGAGGTGGACGTCGACCGTGCGGGGGCTGATGCGCAGCCGTTCGGCGATGTCCTTGGTCTTCAGCCCCTCGCCCGCCAGGTCGGCGACCTCCCGCTCCCGTGAGGTGAGCTCGTTCAGCCCGGCCTGCGGGCCGGGGGACGCCTGGTGGACGGCCGCGCGCGCGAGGTCCCGGGCCCGCGCGCCGCCCGGCGGGCCGTCGCCGAGGAGGGCCAGCGCGTCCTCGTAGCAGCGGGCGGCCGGTTCCCACCGGCGGGCGTGCGCGAGCGCGTGGCCCTTGGCGAGCAGGGCGTATCCGGCCGCTTCCGGCAGGCCGACGGCGAGCGCGGCGTCGGCGGCGGCCTCGGCCCAGCGGGCGACGCGGGCGGGCGGGCCGTCGTCGGCGCGCAGGGTCGCGGCGGCCAGCAGCTCGTAGCACCAGGCCGCGTAGACCTGGACCGGCTCGGGCACCTGCTCGGGCAGGTCGCCCGGCTCCGGCTCGTGCGGGAGCAGCACGGCCAGCGCGCGGCCGGGTTCGCCGCCGGTCAGCGCGGCCTCGGCGAACAGCAGGGCGTTGATCGGGGTCCTGGCCGCGACGAGGTGGTCGCCGCGGCCGGTCGGCAGGGTGGGGCGGCCGAGCCGGGCCCAGGAGGCGGCGATCAGCGCGTCGGCCAGGCCGACGTGGTCGTCGCGGCCGATGCGGTGGGCGACCGACCGGGCCTCCAGCGAGACGGCGTGCGCGTCGGCCGGGCGGCCCCGGTGGTAGTGGACGTAGCCCAGGGTGCCGAGCAGCGGGGCCATCAGGTGGGCCTCGCCGCGTTCGCGGGCCCCCGACAGGGCGCGTTCGGCGTGCGCGCGGGCCTGGTCGTACCAGCCCATGAGGGCCTCGGCCCACGCCAGCACGAGCAGGTGCGCGGCCTCGCGGGAGCCGGCCGGCGTCTCCCGCCCGTCGAGGAGCCGGGCGGCGGCCCGCAGCGGTTCGGCGGCCCCGGTGGGGTGGCCGCCGATGACCCTGCACATGCCGAGCAGGGCCAGCCGGCCCGCCCCGGTGAGGTCGTCCTCGTACGCGGCGTTCCTGGCCAGCGCCTCGACGTCGGCACGCGCCGGGACCTGCCCGGCCAGCACCTTGGCGAGTTGCGCCTGCACCTGGAGCAGCGCGCGGGCGGCCGGGTCGGCGTCACCGCACGCGGTCAGTTCGGCCAGCACGAGCGCCTGGGCCTCGCCCGCGTCGCCGAGCGCGGCCGTCACCGACGACAGGAAGGCGACGGAGCGGGCCCCGGCCGGGCCGCCGAGCACCTGCCGGGCCAGCTCGCGCACCCCGGCGGCGTCGCCGGTGGCCGCCAGCGCCCGGACGACCGGCCGCCACGACTCGGGGCCGGGTTCGCCGCCGTGGGCGCGGTGCGCCCGCAGCGCCGAGCTCACCCAGTGGGCGGCCTCCGCCGGACGGCCGTTGCGCAGCGCGTCGTGGACGGCGGCCGTCAGCAGCCCGGGGTCGGCGGAGAGGATCCCGGAGCGTTCGGCGTGCCGGGCCACCTCGGCGGGCGGCGCGCCGGTGGCCGACAGGTGCCGGGCGGCCCTGCCGTGCGCCGCCGACCGCCAGCAGGGGTCGACGGCGGCGTACAGGGCGAGCCGGACGAGCCGGTGGCGGAAGGTGAGGGTGCCGGGGCTGCCGGGGACGGGCCGGATCAGGTCGCGCCGCCGGAGTTCGGTCAGCACCCGGCAGGCGACGTCGCGGTCGACCACGGCCACGGCGGCCACCGCGACGACGTCGACGACGTCGCCGAGCACGGCCGCGGCGTCGAGCACCAGCCGGGCCTCCCCCGGCAGCGGCTCGGTCTCGGCCAGCAGCCGGGCGCCGAGGCTGCCGCGGGTCCAGGGGCCGCCGTCGTCGGCCGGGAGGCCGGCCAGCGCCGTCAGGTAGAGGGGGTTGCCCACCGCGTCGTCATGCAGGCCCCGGACCGCGGCGAGGTCGACGCCGTCGAGCAGCAGGGCCGACTGCCCGTGGCTCAGCGGGCCGAGCGCGACCGAGGCGACGCCGCCGAGGTCGAGCACCGAGCGCAGCCTGACCGGCGACTGGCGCGGGCGGTGCGCGACGACGGTCGTCAGAGGGCCGTCGACGGGCCGCCGGATGAGCATCTCCAGCAGCGCGACGGACATCGGGTCGGCCCAGTGGACGTCGTCGAGCAGCAGCAGCACGTCGCCGGGCGCGGCGGCCAGGCAGTCGGCCAGCCCCCGGCGCACCGTGACGAAGAGCCGGTGGCGGCCGGCGAACGAGGCGGTCTCGGCCTCCCCCGCGCAGCCGAGCACGTCGATCAGCGCGGCGGCGGCGGGCACGATGCGGCCGCCGGGCCCGCGCCAGGTGGCCAGAGCCTGGAGGAAGGGGTGGAAGGGCTGCTCGGCGCCCGCTTCGGAGCAGCGGCCCGCCAGCACCGTGACGCCGTCGCGGCGGGCCTCCCCGGCGAGGCCGCCGAGCAACCACGACTTGCCCGCGCCGGGGTCGCCGGTCAGTTCGGCGACCCGGCCGTGGCGGTCGCGCGCGGCCCGGACGAGATGGGTCAGGCGGTCGAACTCCAGGTCTCTGACGAGGGCGGGGCGCCGGATCTCATGAGCACGAACGGTGACCGTCATCTTCGCGGAAGCCTCCCCAGGTTTTCTATACAAAACCTACTGGAATTAGGGAATAGCATAACCAACCATCGCGGCCAGCCCGATTAACGCACCATCAGAATCCACGTTTCGGCACCGCCCGGAATCGCCGCGACGACGCCCGTTCGCCCGCTGACCGGGCACGACACATTCCGGCAAACTGCCGCGAACCGGATTCTGGGGGCGTTAAGTGGCGCTTTAGAAGCGGGGCCAAAGATGAGGCTCGCCGATCCGGCCCATTCGAGGGGTGAGCAGCCTGTGTCCACACTCCGGGACGTCCACGCCCGCCACGCCGTCCGGCGCGTGCCGCTCGGCGACTCCGCCGAGGTGCTGGTCGACCTGCGCGACGGCACGCCGGTCGTGCGCCGGCTCGACCTGGTGGTCGCCGGCGCCCGCACCCATCTGCGGCTCGTCCGGGAGTACCGGGGCGACTCCCGGCACGACGCCGGGCTCGGCCCGGGCTGGCGGCTCGACCCCGCGCCGACGCGGGGGCGGACCGGCGAACCCGTCGTCATCGACGACCAGGGCCGCGTCGTCACCCTGCACCTCGACACCGGCGGCCTGATCACGAAGATCGTCGACCCGCTCGGGGCGCAGGGCGCCTTCTTCCTGTACGACCTGGCCGGCCGCCCCGTCCGGCACACCGACGCCGCCGGGGCCGCGACCCTGTTCCGCTGGGACGACGACGACCGCCTGACCGCCGTCGAGGACCCGGCCGGCGGCACGCTGACCTTCACCTATGAGGGCCGGGCGGTGACCGGGCTCGACTGGGGCGGCGGCCGGCTCGCCTTCGCCTACTCCCCGGGCCGCACGACGGTGACCGACACCGCCGGGCGGGTGAGCACCCACGAGTTCGACGAGAAGGGCCGGCTGACCGGGCTCGGCGACGGCCGCCGCTGGGCCTGGACCGGCGACGACCTCCTGCACGAGGAGACCGACTCCCTCGGCAACACTGTCACCCGCGAATACGACCCCGAGGGGCGGCTGACCACGCTGCGGCTGCCGACCGGCGAGGAGAGCCGCGCCGAGTACGGGCCGCGCACCGTCCTGCGCGACCCGGCCGGCCGCGAACTGCGGCTGGACGCCGACGAGCAGGGCCGCCCGGTGCGCGCCCTGGTGCCCGGCCGGGACGAACCCCTCGACATCCGCACCTACCACCCGGTGCACGGCCGCCTGCTGACCTGCACCGACGGCAACGGCCACACCACCTCCTTCGGCTACGACGCCGCCGGGAACCTGACCTCGGTCACCCCGCCCGCGCCGCTCGGCCCGGTCCGGTACGCCTATGACGGCCTGTCGCGCGTCACCGCCGTCACCGGCGGCGACGGCCGTACGGTCGGCTACCGGCACGACCCGGCCGGCCGCCTGACCGAGGTCGTCGACGAGGCGACCGGCACGGTCCTGGCCGCGTTCTCCCACGACGGCCTGGGCCGGGTCACCCGCCGCTCCGGCCCCGGCTGGTCGCGGGCCCACACGTGGGCCCAGACCGGCCGCGGTCCCCGGATCAGCCGGTCGGTCCGCACCGCCGACGGCGAGCCGGACGAGGAGGTGCGCTACGAACACTCCCCCGACGGCGACCTGCTCGCCGTCACCACCGAGGGCGGCACCACGTCCTACACCCACGACGAGCAGGGGCGGCCCGCGACGGTCACCACCCCGGCCGGGCACGTCGCCCGGCTCACCCATGACGCCGCCGGCCGGCTGGTCCGGGTCGACCTGGGGGCGGCCGTACAGGAGATCGAGCACGACGCGTCGGGCCGCCGCACCGCGCTCACCGTGCGCGGCCCCGACGGGCGGCCGCGCCTGACCACCCGGTACGCCTACGAGGGCGGCCTGCTGCGCACCGCCGAACTCGACGGCGAGACCGTCGACCACGCCTACGACGGCCTCGGCCGCCTGATCAGGGCGGGCGAGACCGAGTACGCCTACGACCGCGCCAACAACCTGGTCCGGCTGGGCCAGGTGGCCTTCACGCTGAACGCGGCCGGGCAGGTGACCCGCTTCGGCGACACCGAGTTCACCTACGACGGCGCGGGCGACTTCGTCGAGGAGGTGAACCCGACCGGCTCGTTCGCCTACAGCCCCACCCGCCAGACCCTCACCGGCGTCTTCGGCGGGGTCCGGGTCGTGGACGTCTCCTACGACGGCCTCGACCAGCGCACCCCCCGTCGCATCACCGAGACCACCGTCGACGGCCGGACCGTCACCCACGTGCTGACCTGGTCGGAGCTCGGGCTGCTCCGCGTCGTCGACGACGGCGCGCCCACCGACCTGGTGCGCCTTCCCGATGGCACGCCGATCGCCCTGACGGCCCCCGGCGGGCAGCACCACTGGATCGTGACCGACCACCGCGGCTCGGTGCTGGCCCTGGTCGGCCCCGACGGCGAGATCACCGCCCGCTACCGCTACACCCCCCACGGCGCGGTCACCGCCGAGGGCCCGGCCGCCGCCCTGAACCCGCTGCGGTTCCTGGGCGCCTACCAGCTGCTGCGCAGCGCGCACGTGCTCGACGACCACCTCTACAACGGCTACTGGGGCCGTTTCACCCAGCCCGACCCGCGCCGCCGCGCCTACGCGCCCTACACCTTCCGCGACAACGACCCCGTCAACACCGGAACCCCGGCCCGGCACGACTTCTGGGCCGTGCTGGCCGGTCACCCGGTCGAGCGCTTCTTCCCGGGCCCGCCGGAGCCTCCGCTGCCGGAGTGCGCGGGCGACCGCATCCCCCTGATCGCGGGCGAACCCCCGGCCCGTTTTTCCCTGGACTGACGAGAGAGGACCTCATCATGGCCGAGCAGATCGTGATCCGCGCGCCCAAGGAGATCGTGGTGAAGGTGGTCGACGACGTCACGGTCGCCGACCCGCAGATCGGGCAGACCGGCACGTTCGACGACGAGATCTACGACGAGGACGGCACCCTCCTGGGCACCTCCCACGGCTCGTTCCGCATCGAGTACGTGCGCCCCGGCGACGGCGGCCTGATGACCTACTACACCGAGGACATCACGCTGACCGACGGCACCATCCACGCCGAGGGCTGGGCCGACTTCAACGACGTGCGGACCAGCGAGTGGGTCTACTACCCGGCCACCGGCACCGGCGGCCGGTACGAGGGCCTCACCGGGTTCCGCACCTGGCGCATGACCGGCGTGCGGGCCTCGGCAGAGGCGCGCATCCTGCTCGCCGGCTGAGCCGATGCACATCCTCTCGGCCGCCTCGGCGCTGCCCGGCCCGCCCGTCGACAACGCCGCGCTGGCCCGCCGCTTCGGCATGGACGCGTTGTGGGAGCAGTGGGTGGCGGCGTTCATCGGCACGGACGCCCGCCACCTCGCGCTCGACCTGGAGTCGGGCAAGGTCACCACGACCCTGGCCGACCTGGCCGCCGACGCCGGGGCCCGCGCCCTGGCGGCGGCGGGCGTGACGGCGGGCGAGGTGGACGCGGTCGTGCTGGGCACCGCGACCCCCGACCGGCTGATGCCGGCCACCGTGAACGTGGTGGCCGACCGGCTAGGCATCGACCAGGTGCGCACCTTCCAGCTGCAGTCGGGCTGCTCGGGGGCCGTCCAGGTGCTCGACGTGGCCCGGCAGCTGCTGCTGGCCGGGGAGACCCGCACGGTGCTGGTGCTCGGCGGCGACGTCATCGCCCGCTTCTACGACGTGACCCGCGACCTGACCAGGGCGGCCCCGGCCGAGCTGGTCAACTACGTGCTGTTCGGCGACGCCGCGGGCGCGGCCGTGGTGTCGGCCGACGCCCGGCCCGGGTCGGCGCGGGTGCGGGCGTTGTTCACCCGCCTGGTCGGCCTGGGCCGGGAGCCCGGCGCGGTGCTGGAGTGGTTCGGCCCGGCCGACCGCCACGACGACCGCCCGGCCGCGACCGAGGACTACAAGGCGATCGAGAAGCACGTGCCCGAGATGACCGAGGAGGTGCTGCTCGAACTGCTGCGCACGGTCGGCTGGACCGACCGCGACGTCGACCTGGTGCTGCCGCCGCAGTTGTCGGGCCGGATGACTCGGCTGATCACCGACCGGCTGGCGCTGCCCGCCGCCCGCGAGGTCTCCGTCGTCGACCACGCCGGGAACTGCGGCAACGCCATCGTGTTCCTGCAGCTGGAGCGGGCGCTGGCCGCGTTGTCCCCCGGCGATCGGGCGATCGGGGTGTCGATCGAGTCGAGCAAGTGGATCAAGGCCGGGTTCGCGCTGGAAGGGGTCGCGTCGTGACGGAGCTGCCGCCCGCCGCCGAATGGCCGTCGGTGCGGGGGCTGCTGGCGGAGCTGCCCGACGACGCGCTGCCGCGCGCCGGGAGGTTCCTGGCCCGGCTCGACCCCGCCGAGGTGCTCGCCGCCCATCCGGCCACGCCCGTGGTCTCCCTGTACGTCACCGGCCACGGCACCCTGGCCGCGCTGCGCCCGGCGCTGGCGGTGGAACTGGCCCGGCACGGCCTGCTGGCCGGGGTCGCGCTCGCCGACTTCGACGCCTGGGTGCGCGACCTGGCCGACCCCGCGAGCGAGCTCTACACCACGCTCGGGAAGGCCGGCGGCCCGGCGTTCGCGCTGGCCGTGCTCGACCCCGGGATCGTCGCCGCCGAGTTGCCGCCGCCCTGGCGGGCCGACGACGCGGCCCGGGTGCTCGACGCGAAGGTCACGCTGATCGAGAAGCTCGCCGCGACGTTCGCCGCGACCGCGCGCGGTGCCACGCTGGTGCTCAACACGCTCCCGCTGCCCCGCGAGCTGACCGCCCAGCTGCTCGACCGGCGGGAGCGGGCCGCCCTCGGCGCGGCCTGGCGGGAGGCCAACGCGCGGCTGCTGCGGCTCGACCGGCCCGAGGTGGCCGTCGTCGACCTCGACCCGCTGCTCGCCGAGGGGATCCGGGCCCGCGACCCCCGGCAGAGCGTCTACGCCAAGGCCCACCTGACCGACGACCTGCTCGCGGCGTACGCGCGGGAGGTCGGCCACCTGGCGCGGCAGGCCGCCGGGCTCGCCAAGAAGGTGCTCGTGCTCGACCTCGACGAGACCGTCTGGGGCGGGGTGCTCGGCGAGGCCGGGCCCGAGGGCATCGAGGTGGCCGAGGGCTACCGGGGCGAGGCGTTCACCCGGTTCCAGCGGGTGGTCCGGCAACTCGGCTCGCAGGGCGTGCTGGTGGCGGCGGTCAGCAAGAACGACCCCGAGCCGGTGGCCGGGGTGCTGCGCGACCACCCCGGCATGACCTTGCGCGACGGCGACTTCGTGCAGGTGCGGGCCAACTGGCGGCCCAAGCACGACAACCTCGCCGAGCTCGCCGCCGACCTCAACCTGGCCGTCGACAGCTTCGTGTTCGCCGACGACAGCCCCTTCGAACGCGGCCTCGTGCGGCGCGAACTGCCCGGCGTCGCCGTGGTCGACCTCACCGCCGAACCGGCGCTGCACGTCGCGGCGCTGCTGCGGGACGGCTGGTTCGACGTGCCCCGGCTCACCTCCGAAGACCGGGCCCGCCCGGCCCGCTACCGCGAGGAGGACGCCCGGCGCGGCTTCCTGGAGGGCTTCGACTCCCTCGACGGCTACCTGGCCGAACTCGGCACCGAGGTGCGGCTCGCGCCCGCCGACCCCGCCCAGCTCGACCGGGTCTCCCAGATCACGCTGCGCACCAACCAGTTCAACCTGACCACCCGGCGGCTCTCCCCCGCCGAGGTGCGCGACCTGGCCGACGACCCGGACGCCCGCGTGCTCGCCATCGCCTCGGCCGACCGGTTCGGCGAGCACGGCCTGGTGGGCGCGGTGCTGCTGCGCCGCGACGGCGCGGTGCTGCGGGTGGAGAACTTCCTGCTGAGCTGCCGGGTGTTCGCGCGCGGCATCGAACAGGCGGTGCTGGGCGCGGTGCTGGAACACGCCCGCGCCTCGGCCGCCCGCGAGGTGCGGGCCGCCTACCGGCGGACCGCCAAGAACGGCAGGGTGGCCGGTTTCTATCCGGAGGCCGGGTTCGCGACCGTGCACGCCGACGAGGCGGGGGCCGAGTTCCGGCACGACCTGACCCGGCCGCCGGAGCCGGTGCCGCACATCCGCCTCAGCGCCGACTTCGGAGGACGACACCCATGATTTCCGTCGAGGAGTACGTCGCGCTGCTGCGCGACGAGCTGGCCCTCCCGGTCACCGAGGACGACCTCGGCCGGTCGCTCGACACGGTCGACGCGTGGGACTCGGTGCACCTGCTCACGCTCTGCACGCTGCTGGAACGCCGGACGGGCCGGCCGGTGCCGTTCGCCCGGGTGCTGGAGGCCCCCAGCCTGGTGGCGGTCTACGAACTGGCGACCACGTCATGACCGGCGTCCCGCCCCATCGGGAGCGGCGGCACACGCTGTTCTTCCTGGAGGTCATCCGCGACTTCTCACCGGTCTTCCTCGACACCGAGGTCGACATGACCGCCGTGCTGGCGCACCGCGCCGTCCACGGCCACGCGATCACCGCCTACGTCCTGCACGCCGCCGGGCGGGTGCTGGCCAAGCACCCGGAGGCCAACGCGGCGATCCAGGGACGGTTCCGGCCGAGGGTGGCCCGCTATCCGTTCGTCAGCGGCAAGGTGACCCTCGACCGCACGCTCAACGGGCGGCGGGTGGTGCTCGGCACGGTCGTGCCGAATCTCCAGGAGGCCGCCCTCGCCGACGTCCACGCCCATCTGACGCGGGTGCGGCACGGCGACCCGGAGAAGCTGAAGGACTTCGAGGGGGTGCGGCGGCTGCACGCCGCGCCGTGGGCCCTCGGCCGGCGGAGATTCCGCAAAGCGGCCGCGTCGCTGAGCCTGCGGCCCCACCTGACCGGCACGTTCGCGGTGACCTCGCTCGGCCACCGGGCGGTCGACTCCTTCCACTCGGTCGGCGGCACCACCACCACGTTCGGCGTCGGCCGGATCACCGACCGGGTCGTGGTGCGCGACGGGACGCCCGCCGTCGCGCCCGTGATGCGGCTGAGCCTCGCGTTCGACCACCGGGTGATCGACGGCGCCGAGGCCGCCGACGTGCTGACCGAGGTGAAAGAGGCCCTGGAGAACCTATGACCGACCTGGACGAGCTGAAGAACTACGTCGTCGCGCACGCCCGCTCGCAGGGCCTGCCGCCCGAGCACTCGGCCGCGATCCTGGGCCGCGTCCACGACGACGACGCGTGGGTGCGCGAGTGGAGCGCCGAGGGCGACCGGCTGGCCGCCGACGACCGCCTGCTGGAAGCCAACGCCCACTACATCATGGCCCGCTTCCCCTACGCCGACGGCCCGGCGCGGCAGGAGGCCGCCGCGCGCAGCCGGGCCGTCTTCGACCGCTGGCGGGCCGGCTTCCCGGACATCCGGCCGCTGGAGGGCCCGGCCCCCGGCTGGACGGTCGGCCTGGACGCCCCCGAGCCCCGGCCGCTGCTGGTGCTGACCGGCGGAATCATCTCGGTCAAGGAGCAGTGGGCGGCGGTGCTGCCGCAACTCGACGCGCTCGGCTTCGCCGGGATCGTCACCGAGATGCCGCGGGTCGGCGAGAACCCGGTGCCCTACGACGCCGACGCCTGGCGGTTCTTCCCCGCCCTGCTCGACGCGGTCGAGGGCCGCGCCGACACCGCCAGGAGCTACCTGCTGGCGCTCAGCTTCAGCGGCCACCTGGCGCTGCGCGCCGCCCTGCACGACGACCGGATCAGGGGCGTCGTGGGCGCGGGCGCGCCGCTGCGCCACTTCTTCGTCGACGAGACCTGGCAGGCGAACGTGCCCGGGGTCACCACCGACACGCTGGCCCACCTCACCGGGGCCGACCGCGACAAGGTCTACCCGCTGATCCGCGACTGGGCGCTGACCCCGGAGGAGCTGTCGGCGCTGCGGATCCCGGTCGCCCACGTGACGAGCCTGCGCGACGAGATCATCCCGCCCGCCGACGCCGCCCTGCTGCGCGAACGCGTGCGCGGGGTGCGGGTGCTGGAGCACGACGACGTGCACGGCGCGCCGTCGTCGTTCGCGCAGACCCGGCTCTGGACGCTGCTGTCGGTGCTGCGCATCCACGGCGGCTTCGGGCCCCAGCGGGTGGCCCTCACGAAGGAGTTCTCGAAGCTCCGGTACGCCTCATGACCCGCCCGAGGAGCCGAACGCCCGGAGGAAGGTGTCGACCCCCGCGACGGCGACCTTCTCGGCGTCCTTCTGGTCGAGGGGCCGGGAGCCGAACGTGCTGAGCGTCGGGAGCTCCTCGTAGACCAGGGCGATGAACTGGTTGGCCGCCCTGACCGGGTCTTCGATGCGCAGGTGGCCGGCGTTGGCCAGCCGGGCCAGCCGCCCTGCCAGCGCCTCGATGAACTGGTCGGGGCCGCTCGCCCTGACCTGGTCGAACAGGTCGGGGAAGCGCACCGCCTCGGCGTAGAGGAGGCGGCGGACGGCCTGCGACTGCTCGTCGGTGTAGCAGGCCACCAGCTTGCCCGCGACGTCTTCGAGGCCGGGGCGCAGCCCGTCGGCCTCGCCCGGGAACGACTCCAGGACCTCCATCGTCTTGCCGTTGGCCCGCGCCGCGGTCTCGGTCATGACGTGGCGGAACAGGTTCTCCTTCGAACCGAGGTGGTTGTAGATGGTCGGCTTGGCCACCCCCGCCTCGGCGGCGATCAGGTCGAGGCTCGCCTGCGCGTAGCCGACGCGGGCGAACACCCGTAGCGCGGCCTCCACGATGGCCCGGCGTTTGTCCAGCCGCCCTCGGTCGGAGGTCGATTTCTCGGTGTCGCCAACGCTCATTTCGCCATGCTACCGTCCCAGGCAGGTAATTGAACTCACCAGTTCATTTTCACTGTCTCCCCGGTTCAAAGGAGTTGTCATGTCAGGCACGGTCCGGCTCGACCGCGCGCTGCTCACGCTGATAGGCGTGATGGTGCTCGGCGGGATGATGTCCTACCTCGACGCGACGATCGTCAACGTCGGGATCAGCACGCTGACCGCCGAGTTCGAGGCGACCCTGGCCACGATCGAGTGGGTGACCACCGGCTACCTGCTCGCGGTCGCGCTGGCCATCCCGCTGGCCGGGTGGGCGACCGTGCGCTTCGGCGCCAAGCGCATGTGGCTGCTCGGCCTGACCGTGTTCCTGGCCGGGTCGACCCTCTCCGCCTTCGCCTGGAACGCCGAGAGCCTCATCGCGTTCCGGATCCTGCAGGGCCTCGGCGGCGGCATGGTCGACCCGATCATGATGACCGTCGTCGCGGGCGCGGCCGGTCCGGCCCGCATCGCCCGCGTCATGGGGCTCATCTCGATCCCGATCACGCTCGGCCCGGTCGTCGGCCCGATCGTCGGCGGCCTGATCCTCGACAACCTCAGCTGGCAGTGGATGTTCCTGGTCAACATCCCCTTCGCGCTGGCCGCGATCGTGCTGGCCGTCGTCGTGCTGCCGGCCGACCCGCCCGGGGCCGACGCGCCGCTCGACTGGATCGGCGTGTTCACCCTCTCGCCCGGGTTCGCCGCGCTCGTCTTCGCGTTGTCGCGGGCCGGGGCCGAGGGCTTCGGCAGCACATCGGTGGTGATCGGCCTGGTCGTCGGCCTGGCGCTGTTCGCGGCCTACGTCGTGCACGCGCTGCGCACCCGCGGCACGCCGCTGCTCGACCTGCGGCTGTTCCGCAGCAAGGGCTTCAGCGCCAGCGTGACCACCATGTTCCTCATCGGCGGCGGCCTGTTCTCGCTGCTGTTCCTGCTGCCGCTCTACTACCAGGAGGTGCGCGGCGAGTCGGTGCTGGCCTCGGGCCTGCTGCTGGCCCCGCTCGGGCTGGGCACGCTCGTCGGCATGCCGGTCGCCGGCAACCTGGCCGACAAGCTCGGCGCGCGGCGGCTGGTGCCGGTCGGCGCGCTGCTCATCGGGCTGGGCGCGCTGGTGTTCACCGGCTCCGACGCGGGCACCTCGCAGCTGCTGCTGACCGCGGCCCAGCTCGCCGCCGGGTTCGGCCTCGGCCTGGTCGGCGCGCCGACGATGGGCTCGGTCTACCGCACGGTGCCCGGCGACGCGGTGGCCGGGGCTACCGGCGCGGTCTTCATCCTCAACCAGATCGGCGCCTCGCTCGGCATCGCCGTCGTCGCGCTCATCCTCCAGGGCGGCGGCGCGCACACCGCGCCCACCCCCGCGACCTTCGCCGACGCCTTCTGGTGGCCGGTGGCCGCCGCGGCGGTGGTCTTCGTGGCCGGGCTGCTGCTCCCCGGCAAGCCCGAGGCGGCCCCCGCCGGGCCCGTCGCCGAACCGGCCCCCTCCGAAGGAGCCCTGTCATGACCCTGCCCTTATCGGTTCTCGACGTCGTCCCGGTCTTCGAGGGCGGATCGGCCACCCAGGCGCTGTCCGACACCGTCGCCTTCGCCCCGAAGGCCGAGGAGCTGGGCTACCTGCGCTACTGGGTGGCCGAGCACCACAACACCACGAGCCTGGCCACCTCCGCCCCGGCCGTGCTGGCCGGGCGGCTGGCGGCGGCGACCACGACCCTGCGGGTCGGGTCGGGCGGGGTGCTGCTGCCCAACCACGCCCCGCTCGTGGTGGCCGAGCAGTTCGGCACGCTGGAGGCGCTCTACCCCGGCCGGATCGACCTCGGGCTCGGCCGGGCCCCCGGCACCGACCCGCGCACCGCCAGGGCGCTGCGCCGCTCGCCCGAGGGCGCGGCCGACTTCGCCGGGGAGATCGGCGAGCTGCGCGGCTACTTCGCGCCGGCCGACCGGTCGACCGGCATCGTCGCCGTGCCGGCCGCCGACGCGCGGCCCGACGTGTGGGTGCTCGGGTCGAGCCCCGGCAGCGGCGCGCTCGCCGGGTCGCTGGGGCTGCCGTACGCGTACGCGCACCAGATCAACCCGCGCGACACGGCGCAGGCGCTGGCCGCCTACCGCGACGCGTTCCGGCCCTCGGCCGACCTCGACCGGCCGCGCGCCCTGATCGCGGCGCTGGTCACGGTGGCCCCGACCGACGACGAGGCCCTCACGGCGGCCTCGTCCTACCTGCTCGGCAAGGTCCTGATGCGCACCTCGCCGCACTTCGACGTGTTCCCGGCCGGGGCGCGGGCGGCCGCGCACCGGTGGTCGCCGGCCGAGCGGGAGTTCGTGCGGGCCATCGTCGAGCCGCAGCTCATCGGCAGCGTCGAGACGGTGGCCGGCAAGCTCGACCGGCTGATCGGGGAGACCGGCGCCGACGAGCTGATGGCGCTGACCGTGGTGCCGTCGCAGGACGACCGGCTGCGCTCGTTCCGGCTGCTGGCCGAGGCGGCCGAGATCGTGGTTTCAGCCCCGCTTTAGCGGCACTCCCGATAGTTCGAACGATCGCAATCGAACGTATCTGGAGTTCCCATGCCTCCATCACGTGCCGTACTGGCGGCCGCCGTCCTCATCGCCCTCGCCGCGTGCGGCACGGAGAACACCGGTGGGGCCGGCGGCGGCCAGGCGGCCAAGCCGGCCGCCTCCGGCGCCCTCACGCACGCGGTCAACGAGGAGCCCGACTGCTGGGACCCGCACGTCAGCGCGCAGGACGTCACCTCGTTCCTCCAGCGCCCGGTCTACGACTCGCTGGTCTACCAGACGCCCGACGGCGCGCTGGAGCCGTGGCTGGCCACCAAGTGGGAGATCAGCCCCGACAGCAAGACCTACACCTTCACGCTGCGCGAGGACGTCGTCTTCCACGACGGCGCCAAGCTCGACGCCGAGGCGGTCAAGGCCAACTTCGACCACATCACCGCCAAGGAGACCAACTCCCAGTACGCGGCCGGGCTGCTCGGGCCGTACAAGGGCGTGACGGTGGTCGGCCCCCACCAGGTGAAGGTCGAGTTCACCCGGCCCTACGTGCCGTTCCTCCAGGCGGCCAGCACCACGGCGCTGGGCATCGCCTCCCCCGCGACGCTGAAGGCCGGGTCGGACAAGCTGTGCGCCGCCGGTGACGGCTCGGTCGGCTCCGGCCCGTTCACGTCGGGCGCCTACGTGCGCGGGCAGGAGCGGACGTACACGAGGAACGCCGCCTACAACTGGGCGCCCAGGAGCGCCGGGCACACCGGCCCCGCGCGGCTCGAGACCCTCAAGGTCCGGTTCATCTCCGAGGCGGCCACCAGGATCGGGGCGCTGACCTCCGGCCAGGTCGACACCGCCAGCGCGATCCCGGCCAACCAGCTCGGGCTGCTCAAAGCCGACCCGAAGCTCCAGGTGCTCGACAAGCAGGTGCCCGGGGCGGTCAACGCCTTCTACCTGAACACCAAGGGCGCGTTGTTCTCCGACGTGCGGGTGCGGCAGGCCTTCCAGCGGGCCATCGACATCGACACGCTCGTGAAGTCGGTGTTCCAGGGCCTCTACCAGCGGGCCTGGAGCCCGCTCTCGCCCACCACCCCGGCCAGCTACGACGCCACGCTGGAGAACACCTGGCCGCCCGACCCGGCGTTGTCGGCCAAGCTGCTCGACGAGGCCGGCTGGACCGGCCGCGACGCCGAGGGCTACCGCACCAAGGACGGCAAGCGGCTCACCGTGGTCGCCCCGATCTACGGCGAGGCGAGCACGTTCTCGCAGGCGGTGCAGGGCGACCTGAAGAAGTCGGGCATCTACCTGGAGCTGCTCGCCTCGACCGACGCGATCGAGATCGGCGGCCGGCTCGACGAGGGCCGCTACGACGTGGTCGAGTTGTCGTGGGCGCGCGGCGACGGCGACATCCTGAGCCACTTCTTCTTCTCCGACCAGACGTCCAAGAACAGCGGCCACAACTTCGCCCAGGTCACCGACCCCGAGGTCGACACGTGGCTGACGGCCGCGCAGACCGCCCAGGAGCCCGCCCAGCGCGCCGCCGAGTACGCCAAGGCGCAGAAGTGGGCGATCGAGAACGCGGTGGTGGTGCCGACCTACGTCGACACGCAGAACCTCGGCGCCAGCAAGAAGGTGCGCGACCTGCGGCTGAGCATCTCGGCGCACCCCGAGTTCTACGGCGCCTGGGTCGAGGCCCCGTGAGGGGTGCGCTGGCCCGGCTGGTGAGCGCGGCCCTCGTGGTGTGGGCCGCGGCCACCTGCGCCTTCCTGGTGCTGCAGCTGATCCCGGGCGACCCGGTCTACGCCGTCGTCGGCTCCGACGCGCTGGTCTCCGAGGAGCAGCACGAGCGGATCCGCGCGGAGTACGGCCTCGACCAGCCGCTCGTGGTGCAGTACCTGAACTACGTCGCCCGGCTGGCGACGTTCCGGTTCGGCGACTCCTACCAGCTCCAGCAGCCGGTGGCGACGGTGCTGGCCGACCAGCTCTGGCCGACCGTGCAGCTCGCGCTGGCGGCCACCGCGCTGGCGCCGCTCCTGGCGGTGCTGGTGGCGGTGGCCACCTCGGGGCGGCGGAACTGGCCGCGCCGGGTGGCGGCGGCGGTGGAGCTGGTGGTGGTGTCGACGCCGTCGTTCTGGCTCGGCATCATGCTGCTGACGATCTTCTCGTTCCGGCTCGGCTGGTTGCCGGTGTCGGAGACCGGCGGCGTGGCGTCGCTGGTGCTGCCCACGATCACGCTGGCGCTGCCGATCGCGGCCGTGCTGACCCAGGTGATGCGCGAGGGCCTGCTGGCCGCGCTCGACCAGCCGTTCGCGGTGACCGCGCGGGCGCGCGGCGTGCCCGAGACGGCGGTGCGCTACCGGCACGCCCTGCGCCATTCGGCGCTGCCCGCGCTGACCATGGCGGGCTGGTTCACCGGCACCCTGCTGGGCGGCGCGGTGATCGTGGAGAACGTGTTCGCCCGGCCCGGCATCGGGCGCGTCACCCTCCAGGCGGTCGGCGACCGCGACCTGCCGGTGGTGCAGGGCGTGGTGGCGCTGTCGGCGGTGGTGTTCGTGGCGGTCAGCGTGCTGGTCGACGTCCTGTACGCCGTCGTCGACCCGCGGCTGCGCAGGAAGACGGGGGTGCAGGCGATATGAGGCACGTGGGGATCGTGGCCGCCGGGGCGTTCCTGGTGCTGCTCCTCGTGGCGGCCCTCTTCCCGGGGCTGCTGGCCGGGGGCGACCCGACCGCGACCGATCCGGTCGCCACCTTCCTGCCGCCCGACTCCGTCCATCTGTTCGGCACCGACCAGCTCGGGCGCGACGTCTTCACCCGGGTCGTGCACGGCGCCCGCCACTCGCTGGCCATCGGCGCGGCGGCCACGGTCGGCGGGCTCCTCATCGCCGTGGTGTGGGGCCTGCTCGCGGCGCTGTCGGGCCGGTTCGGCGACGCGGTGCTGATGCGGGTCGCCGACGCCCTGCTGGCGCTGCCCGGCCTGCTGCTGGCCCTGCTCGTGGTGCTGATCACCGGCAAGGGCGTGGTCGGCGCGACGCTCGCGGTGGCCGTGGGCATCGCGCCCGGCTTCGCGCGGGTCGTGCGCGCGCAGGCGCTCGTGGTGCGCCGGTCGGGCTACGTCGAGGCGGCGATCGGGCTGGGCGTGCCCCGGCCGCTGGTGGTGCTGCGGCACGTGCTGCCCAACACGTTCGGGCCGCTGCTGGTGCTGGCGACCGTCACGCTCGGCGTGTCGATCTCCACGGGCGCGGCGCTGAGCTACCTGGGCCTGGGCGCGCAGCCGCCGACGCCCGAGTGGGGGGCGATGCTCACCGAGAGCCAGGGCTTCCTCCATCTGGCCTGGTGGGCGGCGCTGTTCCCGGGGCTGCTGCTGGTCCTGACCGTCATCGCGGTGACCGTCGCCGGTCGCCACGCCCAGAACCGATCCGAGGGACGGTACGCCTCATGAGTCTCGTCGAGGCCGCAGACCTTGACGTCCGGTTCGCCGCCGGCCGGGTGCACGCCGTGCGCGGCGCGTCGGTGCGGCTGGAGGCGGGCCGCTGCCTGGCCCTGGTCGGCGAGTCGGGCTCGGGCAAGTCGGCGCTGGCCCGCTCGCTCCTCGGGCTGGCCGGACCGACCGCCACGGTCACCGCCGCCGAACTGCGCGTCGCCGGGGAGGACGCCCGGGAGTTCGGCCCGCGCGACTGGCGCCGGGTGCGCGGCCGGCACGTCGGGCTGGTCTCCCAGGACGCGCTGGTCGCCCTCGACCCGCTGCGTCCGATCGGCGCCGAGATCACCGAGTCGCTGCTGGCGCACCGCACCGTGCCCCGGAGCCGGGCCCGGGAGCGGGTGGTCGGCCTGCTCACGCGGGTCGGCGTGCCCGATCCCGAGGAGCGCGCCCGCCAGTACGTGCACCAGCTCTCGGGCGGGCTGCGCCAGCGGGCCCTCATCGCCTCGGCCATCGCGGCCGAGCCCGGGATCCTCATCGCCGACGAGCCGACCACGGCGCTCGACGCCGCCGTGCAGGCGCGGGTGCTGGCCCTGCTCGCCGAGCTGAAGGAGCAGGGCACCGGGCTGCTGCTGATCTCCCACGACCTCGCGGTGGTGGAGGCGCTGGCCGACGAGGTCGCGGTGATGCGGCACGGCGTGATCGTCGAGACCGGCCCGACCGACCGGGTGCTGGAGGAGCCGCGGCACGCGTACACGAAGGAACTGCTCGCCGCCGTGCCGGGCAGCCGGCCCAGGACCGGCCGTGGACGGCCGCCGGAGGGCGAGCCGCTGCTCGACGTCACCGGCGTGGTGAAGCGGTTCGCCGGCCGCACGGCGGTGGCGGGCGTCGACTTCACGCTGCGGCCGGGCGAGACGCTCGGGCTGGTCGGCGAGTCGGGCTCGGGCAAGACCACCCTGGCCCGCGTCGTGCTGGGCATGGCCCGGCCCGACGAGGGGACGGTGCTGCTCGACGGCGAACCCTGGAGCGGGGTGCCCGAACGGGCCCGCCGGGCGCGGCGGCACACGATCCAGCTGGTGCCGCAGGACCCGCTCAGCGCCGTCGACCCGCGCTGGCCGGTGGCGCGCGTCGTCGGCGAGGCGCTGGCCGCGACCGGCGTGCCCCGCGCCGAGCGCGCCGACCGCACGGCGGTCCTGCTGGAGCGGGTCGGGCTGACCGCCGACCTGCTCGGCCGGCGGCCCGCCGCGTTGTCGGGCGGGCAGCGGCAGCGGGTGGCCATCGCCCGCGCCCTGGCCACCAAGCCCCGGCTGCTGGTGTGCGACGAGCCGGTGTCGGCGCTCGACGTGTCGGTGCAGGCCCAGGTGCTCGACCTGCTGCGCCGCCTGCAGGAGGAGCTCGGCCTCGCCACCCTGTTCATCTCCCACGACCTGGCCGTGGTCCGTGAGGTCTGCGACCGGGTGATGGTGATGAAGGACGGCGTCGTCGTCGAGTCAGGGCCGGTCGAGGAGGTGTTCGCGGGGCCCGCGCATCCCTACACGAGGTCGCTGCTGGACGCGGTGCCACGGCGCGTAAGGGCGGCTTTAGAGCCGCCCAATAACGCGCTGCCAGCCTCACTCTCATGACCAGCTCACCAGAACAGACCCGCGGCGCACGGCTCCCGTCGCTGACCGGGCTGCGCTTCTTCGCGGCGCTGCTCGTGTTCGCCTTCCACACCACCTGGCAGACCAAGTTCGTCGACACCCCCGTCTTCGAGAGCGCCGGCTTCTACGGCGTCACCTTCTTCTTCGTGCTCAGCGGGTTCGTGCTGACCTGGTCGGCCCGGCCCGGCGACACGCCGCCGAAGGTGTGGCGGCGGCGGGTGGTGAAGATCTTCCCCAACCACCTCGTCACGTTCGCCGTGGCCGGGGTGCTGATGCTGCTGACCGCGCAGGCGTTCACCACCACCGGCACCCTGGCCAACCTGTTCCTGCTCCAGGCGTGGATCCCCGACCTCACCGTGCCGAACACGATGAACTCGGTGAGCTGGTCGTTGTCGTGCGAGTTGTTCTTCTACCTCACCTTCCCGTGGATCCTGCGGCTGCTGAACCGCTTCTCGACGCGGGCGTTGTGGATCACGGCGGGCGCGCTCGTGGCGGTGACGCTGCTGGCGCCGCTGGTGTCGGTGTACCTGATCGGCGGGCAGCCGCTGCCGTTCATCTCCGACGGGACGTTGTCGTTCGAGCAGATCTGGTTCGTGTACTTCTTCCCGCCGGTCCGGGCGGCCGAGTTCGTGCTCGGCGTGGTCGCGGCGCGGCTGGCGCTGGAGGGGTCGTGGCCCCGGCTCGGGCTGGCGCCCGCGCTGCTCATCGCGGTGGGCGGCTACGTCGTGCAGGCGAACGTGCCCTACCTGTGGGGCATCGCGGGCACCGCGGCCATCTGGCTGACGCCGCTGGTGGTGGCGGCCGCGCAGGCGGACCTCCATCTGACCCGGTCGCCGTTCCGGGGGCGCACGCTGGTGCGGCTCGGGGAGTGGTCGTTCGCCTTCTACATGGTGCACGGGCTGACCGTCACCTACCTGCACCGCTACCTCGTCGCCGACCGCGACCTGACACCGCTGGCGGGGGCGGGGCTGCTCGTGCTGGCGCTCGCGGTCGCGCTGGTGCTGGCCTGGGCGCTGTTCACGTTCGTGGAGACCCCGGCCGTGAAGCGGTTCAGCGTGTCCCGGAGCGACCGGGCCCCGCTGTCCCCTTCGCCGAAGCCCCTCCAGGAGGCGGCCGAATGACCGTTCTGCCGGAATACCCGCAGGCCCGTGGTTGCCCCTTCCAGCCCGCCTCCGGATACGCCGACTACGCCCCGGTGTCCAAGGTACGGCTCTACAACGGGCGGGAGGTGTGGGCGGTGACCGGGCACGCCGAGGCGCGGCAGGTGCTGCTCGACCCGGTCACCTACTCCTCCGACCGGGTGCACCCGCACTACCCGGCGCTGGCGCCCCGGTTCGAGTCGGCGCGCAAGGTGCGCAACTTCATCGGCATGGACCCGCCGGAGCACACCGTGCAGCGGCGCATGCTGCTGTCGAGCTTCACCGTGAAGAAGACCAACGCGCTGCGGCCGCGCATCCAGGCGCTGGTCGACGGGCTCATCGACGAGATCGAGGCCAAGGGCCCGGTCGCCGATCTGGTGCCCGACTTCGCGCTGCCGGTTCCGTCGATCGTCATCTGCGAGCTGCTCGGGGTGCCCTACGCCGACCACGCCTTCTTCGAGCACCAGTCGCGGCGGGTGGTCACCGGCAGCACCACCCTGGAGGAGAGCGCCGACGCGTTCGCGCAGCTCAAGGGCTATCTCGACGAGCTGATCCAGCGCAAGCAGCGGGAGCCGGGCGACGGGCTGCTCGACACGCTGATCGCCGAGCAGGTCGAGACGGGCGGGCTGACCCGGGCCGAGCTGGTCGACATCGCGCTGCTGCTGCTCGTGGCCGGTCACGAGACCACCGCGAGCGCCATCGCGCTCGGCGTCGTCACCCTGCTGGAGCACCCCGACCAGCTGACCGCGTTGCGGTCGGACGCGCGGCTGCTGCCGACGGCGGTCGAGGAGCTGCTGCGCTACATGGCCATCGCCGACGGCATCGCCCGGTTCGCCACCGCCGACGCCGACCTGGCGGGTCATCGCGTGCGGGCGGGCGACGGGATCGTGGTCGTCATCGCCACCGCCAACCGCGACGGCGAGGCGTTCCCGTCCCCCGCCGCGTTCGCGGTCGACCGGGGCGCGCGGCACCACGTGTCGTTCGGGCACGGCGTGCACCAGTGCATCGGCCAGAACCTGGCGCGCGCCGAGATGGAGATCGCGCTCGGCACGCTCTTCCGCAGGCTGCCCGGCCTGCGGCTGGCCAGGGACCTCGCCGACCTGCCGATCAAGGAGGCCGGCGGCGTCCAGGGTGTCTGGGAACTGCCCGTCACCTGGTGAACAACAGGAGTCGCACATGCGTATCAGCGCCGACCAAGGACGCTGCCTGGGCGCGGGACAGTGCGTGCTGTCCGCGCCCGACCGCTTCGACCAGTCCGAGCTCGGGCTGGTCGAAGTGCTCGATCCGGAGGTGCCGGAAGGGGACGAGCAGCGCTTCCGGGACATCCTCGACCTCTGCCCGTCTCAGGCCCTGTCACTGGAGGCGTGACCATGCCGATCAGCGGAACCCTCGCCGACGCCGTCGCCGACCGCGCCGGAACCCGACCGCGGCCGCTGGCCGCGCTGCCGGAGTTCGACTCCGTCGACGTGACCGAGCCCACCGCGCCGGTGCACGTGCGGGTCTACCGCCCGCGCGGCCTGACCGGGCCGCTGCCCGCCACGTTGTGGCTGCACGGCGGCGGGTTCGTGCTGGGGAACGTCGACCACGTCCACCAGGCGGCGGCGCAGGCGGCGGCCTACGCCTCCGCCGTCGTGGTCGCGGTCGGCTACCGGCTCGCGCCCGAGCATCCCTATCCGGCCGGGCTGGAGGACTCCTACGCGGCGCTCGAATGGCTGGCCGCCGAGGCGAAGGCGCTCGGGGTGGACGCCGACCGGCTCGGCGTGGCCGGGGCGAGCTCCGGCGCGGCGCTGGCCACGGGGGTGGCGCTGCTGGCCCGCGACCGTGGCGGGCCGCCGCTGGTGTTCCAGCACCTGGCCACCCCGGCGCTCGACGACCGCCTGGAGACGGCGTCGATGCGCACCCTGACCGACGCGCCCATCTGGAACCGGGGGCTGGCCCTGGAGAGCTGGCGCCTGTACCTGGGCGGCGCGGCGGCGTCGGCGTATTCGGCGCCGGCGCGGGCGGAGGACCTGGCGGGCCTGCCGCCCGCCTACATCTCCACGGCGGGCCTCGACCCGCTGCGCGACGAGGGCATCCTGTACGGGCTGCGGCTGGCCCAGGCCGGGGTGCCCGTCGAGCTGCACAACTTCCCGGGGTTCTACCACGCCTTCGGCGGGCCCGACCTGCCGTCGGAGCAACAACGGATCGCGATCGAGCACCTGGCGGCGCTCAAGCGGGGGCTCTGGCCGTGACGGCGGGCGGTGCCGGCCGGGCGGAGCCGTAACGGAGAAGAAGATGGCTTTAGATCGCCTCAAGGCCATCCTTAGCCGTTCCGGCCAAGCTGCGTTGTATGTCCGACTCCCACACCAGCACCCCCATCGCCGTCATCGGCCTGGCCTGCCGGCTGCCGGGCGCGCCGGACCCCGACTCCTTCTGGCGGCTGCTGTCGGAGGGGCGTGACGCGGTCGGCGCGGCCCCCGCCGGGCGCGGCCTGGGCGAGGCTCCCGGGGCCTACCTCGACGAGGTCGACCGCTTCGACGCCGCCTTCTTCGGCATCTCGCCGAAGGAGGCGGCGGCGATGGACCCGCAGCAGCGGCTCCTGCTCGAACTGGGCTGGGAGGCCCTGGAGGAGGCCGGAATCGTGCCCGCCTCGCTGGCGGGCAGCCGGACCGCCGTCTTCGCCGCCGCCCTCTGGGACGACTACGCCACCCTCCACCACCTGCGCGGCGCGCGGCCCGGCCGGCACGCCATGACCGGCCTGAACCGGGGCGTGCTGGCCAACCGGCTCTCCTACGTGCTCGGCCTGACCGGGCCGAGCCTGACCGTGGACGCGGCGCAGTCGTCGTCGCTGGTGGCGGTGCACCTGGCGAGCGAGAGCCTGCGCCGGGGCGAATCCGATCTGGCCCTGGTCGGCGGGGTCAACCTGATCCTGTCTCCCGACAGCGGGGCACGCAGCGCCGGGTTCGGCGCGCTGTCCCCCGACGGCCGCTGCTTCACCTTCGACGCCCGCGCCAACGGTTACGTGCGCGGCGAGGGCGGGGTGGCGGTGCTGCTCAAGCCGCTGGACCGCGCGCTGGCCGACGGCGACCGCGTGCACGCGGTGCTGCTCGGCGGCGCGGTCAACAACGACGGCGCCTCGGCCGGGCTGACCGTGCCCGACCGGGCCGCCCAGGAGGCGGTGATCCGCGCCGCGCACGCCCGCGCCGGGACCACGCCCGCCGACGTCGGCTACGTGGAACTGCACGGCACCGGCACGCCCGTGGGCGACCCGATCGAGGCGGCGGCGCTGGGGGCCGCCCTCGGCTCGGCCCGCCCGCTGCTGGTGGGGTCGGTGAAGACGAACGTGGGCCACCTGGAGGGCGCGGCCGGGCTGACCGGGCTGCTCAAGGCGGTGCTGGCGGTGCGGCACCGGCGGGTGCCCGCGAGCCTGAACTTCCGCGACCCGAACCCGGCCATCGCCCTCGACGAGCTGGGGCTGCGGGTGGCGGCCGAGCCGGTGGCCTGGCCGCTGGAGGGGCGCGCGGTGGCGGGGGTGAGCTCGTTCGGCATGGGCGGCACCAACGCCCACGTCGTGGTGGCGGAACAGCCCGTCCCGGAACCGCCCGCCGAGTCCGCCGATCGGCCGCTGCTGCCGTTCGTGGTCTCCGGGCGCGACGCGGCGGCGCTGCGGGCGCAGGCCGGGCGGCTGGCGGACGCGGCGCGCGGCCCGGTGGCCGATCTGGCGTACTCGCTGGCGACGACCCGGACCCGGTTCGCCAGCCGCGCCGTGGTGCTGGCCGAGGACGCCGACGGGCTCGCCGACGGGCTGCGGGCGGTGGCGGACGGGCGCGAACACCCGTCGGTGGTGCGCGGGGAGGCGGCCGCGCGGCCCCGGACGGCGTTCCTGTTCACCGGGCAGGGCAGCCAGTACGCGGGCATGGGCGCCGAGCTCTACCGGGCGGAACCGGTGTTCGCCGCCGCCTTCGACGAGGTGGCCGCCGCCTTCGCGCCGCACCTCGACCTGGCCGCCGTCCTCGAAGACGGCTCCCTGGACGAGACCCGGCACACCCAGCCCGCCCTGTTCGCCCTGGAGACGGCGCTGTTCCGGCTGCTCGCGCACCGGGGCGTGCGGGCCGACGTCGTCACCGGCCACTCGATCGGCGAGGTGACGGCCGCGCACGTCGCCGGGGTGTTGTCGCTGCCCGACGCGGCGGCGCTGGTCGCGGCGCGGGCCCGGCTCATGTGGTCGGCGCCCTCGGGCGGGGCCATGGTCGCGGTCGAGGCGACCGAGGAGGAGATCACGCCGCACCTCGGCGACGGGGTCGACCTCGGCGCGGTCAACGGCCCCACAGCCGTGGTGTTGTCGGGCGACGCCGACGCGGTCACGCGGGTGGCCGGGCTGTTCGCCGCCGAAGGACGGCGGACCCGTGCGCTGACGGTGAGCCACGCCTTCCACTCCGCGCACATGGACCCGGTCCTGGACGAGTTCCACGCCGTCGCCGCCACCCTCACCTACCGGCCGCCGGACATCCCGGTCGTGAGCAACGTGACCGGCCGCGTCGCGACGGACGAGCAGCTGACCGACCCCGGGTACTGGACCCGGCACATCCGGCACGCCGTGCGTTTCCACGACGCCCTCACGACTCTGCGCGCCGACGGCGTGACGACGTACCTGGAGCTCGGCCCCGACGCGGTGTTGTCGGCGCTGGCGCCGGGTGGTCTCGCGGTGTTGCGGCGCGGGCGGCCGGAGCAGGCCACGCTGTTGCGTGCCCTGGCGGCGGCGCACGTGCGGGGAACCGAGGCCGACCTGGGCGGCTTCGCGGCCGGGCGGGCGGCGCCGCTGCCGACGTACCCGTTCCAGCGGACCCGCCACTGGTTCGACGAGACGCCCTCGTCCACCCGCGAACCGGCCGACGCGCCTAATCTGCCCGATCTGCTCGACCTGGTGCGCACGCAGACCGCCATCGTGCTGGGGCACGTCACCGGCGACGCGGTCGACGGCGAGCGCACCTTCAAGGACCTGGGCTTCGACTCGATGGCCGCCGTCGAACTGCGCGAACGGCTCGCCGCGGCGACGGGCCTGGACCTGCCGGCGGCGCTCGTCTACAACCACCCGACCCCGCACGCGGTCGTCGCGTCGTTGCGGGCGGAACTGGCCGGGGCCCCCGAGCGGGTCGTGCCTGAACGGGCCGCCGCGCACGCTGAGGATCCCGTGGTCATCGTCGGCATGGCGTGCCGCTATCCCGGCGGGGTCGCCTCCCCCGAGGAACTGTGGCGGCTGGTCGCCGACGGCGTCGACGCCGTCGGCCCGTTCCCCGCCGACCGGGGCTGGGATCTCGACGCCGCCGGTACGGGTTTCGCCCGGCAGGGCGGCTTCCTGTACGACGCCGCCGGCTTCGACGCGGACTTCTTCGGCATCAGCCCCCGGGAGGCGACGGCGATCGACCCCCAGCAGCGCTTGTTGCTGGAGACGGCGTGGGAGGCGTTCGAGCGGGCCGGCATCGACCCCGGGACGCTGCGCGGCTCCCGGACCGCCGTGTTCGTGGGCGGCACGTCGCAGGACTACGGCCCGCGTCTGCACGAACCGGCCGAGGGCTTCGACGGGTACCTGCTCACCGGGAGCACGGTGAGCGTGGCGTCGGGGCGGGTGGCGTACACGTTCGGGCTGGAGGGTCCCGCCGTCACGGTCGACACGGCCTGCTCCTCCTCGCTGGTGGCGCTGCACCTGGCGGTCCAGGCGCTGCGGCAGGGGGAGTGCGACCTCGCCTTGGCGGGCGGGGTGACCGTGATGGCGACGCCCGGCATGTTCCTGGAGTTCAGCCGCCAGCAGGGCCTGTCGGCCGACGGCCGCTGCAAGGCGTTCGCGGCGGCGGCCGACGGCACCGGCTGGTCCGAAGGCGCGGGCCTGCTCCTGGTCGAACGGCTCTCCGACGCCCGCCGCAACGGGCATCCGGTCCTCGCCGTGATCCGGGGCTCGGCGGTGAACCAGGACGGCGCCTCCAACGGCCTGACCGCACCCAACGGCCCCTCGCAGGAACGGGTCATCCGCCAGGCGCTCGCCGACGCCGGCCTGCGCCCCTCCGACGTGGACGCCGTCGAGGCCCACGGAACGGGCACCCGGCTCGGCGACCCCATCGAGGCCGAGGCGCTGATCGCCACCTACGGTCAGGACCGGGAGCGGCCCGCCTGGCTGGGCTCGCTGAAGTCGAACATCGGGCACACGCAGGCGGCGGCCGGGGTCGGCGGGGTCATCAAGATGGTCGAGGCGATGCGCCACGACCTCCTGCCCCGCACCCTGCACGTGGACGCGCCCACCCCGCACGTGCGCTGGAACGACGGCCTCCGGCTTCTCACCGAACCCGTCGGGTGGCCCCATCACGACGACCGGCCTCGGAGGGCGGCCGTCTCGTCGTTCGGCATCAGCGGCACCAACGCCCACGTGGTCCTGGAGGAGGCGGCGCCGCCCATCACGTCGTCAGGCAGTGGTGGGACCACCGCCCATGTGGAACCCGCCTTCACGCCGCCCGGCATCAACACTCATACGGTTCCGGAGGAGTCGCAGCCCGGCATCACGTCGCCCACCACCAACGCCCATGCGGTTGCGGAGGAGCCGGGCGGGACGTTCGGGCCGTTGCTCTTGTCGGCGCGTGGCCCCGAGGCGTTGCGGGCGCAGGCGGGTCGTCTGCGCGATCACGTCACCGCGAGGCCCGGCCTCGATCTGCGGGCCGCCGCCCACACCCTCGCCACCGGGCGGGCCGCGCTCGCCCATCGGGCCGCCGTCGTGACCGGGGACCGGGCCGAACTGCTGGCCGCGCTCGCGGCCCTGGCCGACGACGGGCACCACCCGGCACTGGTCCGTGGTGTGGCGGGGCAGCGGCCACGGACCGCCTTCCTGTTCACCGGGCAGGGCAGCCAGCGGCCCGGGATGGGGCGTGAGCTCTACAAGGCCGACCCCGTGTTCGCCGCTGCCTTCGACGAGGTGCTCGCCGTGCTGGAACCCGGGCTCAAAGAGATCATCTTCACCGGCGGCGAACTGCTCAACCAGACCCGTTACACCCAGCCCGCCCTCTTCGCGCTGCAAACCGCTCTCTACCGGCTGCTGGAACACCACGGACTGCGGCCCGACGCCGTGCTCGGGCACTCGGTCGGCTCCATCGCCGCCGCCCACGTCGCCGGAGTGCTCAACCTGGCCGATGCCGCCACACTCGTCACCGCCCGCGCCCGGCTCATGCAGGAGCTCCCACCCGGCGGGGCGATGGCGGCTCTTTCGCTCGGCGAGGCCGAGACCCTCGCGCTGCTCGAAGGGCTCACCGATCAGGTCTCGCTCGCCGCCGTCAACGGGCCACGCGCCACCGTCGTCTCCGGCACTGCTGAAGCCGTCGAGCAGGTCATCCAGCGTGCCCAGGGCGCGAAGGTCAAGCGGCTGACCGTCAGCCACGCCTTCCACTCACCCCTGATGGAACCCATGCTCGACCAGTTCCGACAGGTCCTCGACACGCTGCACTTCGCCGAGCCGACCATCCCCGTCGTCTCCGACCGGACCGGACAACTCGGCGGGCTCAACAACCCTGATCACTGGGTCAGGCACGTCCGCGAAGCCATCCGCTTCACCGACGCCATCACCACCCTCACCGACATCCACACCTTCGTCGAAATCGGGCCCGACGCCGTCCTCACCGCCCTGCTCCCCGACCACGACGCCCACCCCACCCTCCGCCGCGACCACCCGGAAAACCTCACCCGGCTCCTCGCCACCCTCCACACCACCGGCGTCCACGTCGACTGGCAGACACCCGGCACCGCAAGCCCCGTCGACCTGCCCACCTACCCCTTCCAGCGGGAGCGCTACTGGCTGACGAGCAGGCCGCAGGCCGGGCCGGAGCTGCTGGGCCTCTCGCCCACGGGCCACCCGTTCCTCGGGGCGTCGTTGGAGCGGGCCGACGACGACGGGCTGCTGCTCACCGGGCGCGTCTCCCTGGAGGACCATCCGTGGCTCGCCGGGCACCGGATCGCGGGCTCGGTCCTGCTGCCGGGGACGGCGCTGGTGGAGCTGGCCCTGACGGCGGGCGACCGCGCCGGCGTGCCGCGCATCGAGGAGCTCACCATCGACACGCCGCTGGTCCTGCCGGAGAAGGGCGGGGTCGCCCTGCAACTGTCCGTCGGCCCGGCCGACGGAGAGGGCAACCGCACGCTGAGCGTGCACGCCCGCCCCGACCGCTCCGACGAGCCGTGGCGTCGCCACGCCACCGGCCTGCTGACCCCCGCCCAAGGCACCGCCGTCCGGGCGGCCACCGCCTGGCCGCCCCCGGGCGCGGAACCGATCGATCCCGACGTGCTCTACGCCGACCTGGCCGACGCCGGTTACGCCTACGGCCCCGACTTCCACGGCGTGCGGGCGGCCTGGCGGCACGACGACCGCCTCCACGCCGAACTGGACCTGCCCGGCGACCCCGGCGCGTTCGGGCTGCACCCGGCGCTGCTCGACGCCGCGCTGCACCCGCTCGTGGGCCGCGAACTCCCGCACGCCGACGGGCTGCCCGTCCCGTTCGTGTGGACGGGCGTCGAGCTCTCGGCCACCAAAACCCGCACGTTGCGGGTCACCTGGTCGGGCGACGGGCGGCTGGACGCCACCGACGACAGCGGCCGGCCCGTCGTCACCGCCGAGGGCGTGACCCTCCGCCCCATCCCCGCCGCCCGGCCCGCGTTCCCCGACCTGCACCGCCTCACCTGGACGCCCGTCCCGGCCGCCCCGGCCGAGGGCGACGCCGTCACGATCAGGGTCCCGGCCGGACGCGACGCGGCGGCGTTCGTGCTGAGGGCCGTGCAGGAGGCCGCGGACACCCGGCTGCTCTTCCTGACGGACGGGGCCGTCGCCGCCGTCGAGGGCGACCGGGTCGGCGACCCGTGGCAGGCCGCCGCGTGGGGCCTGCTCCGGACCGCGCAGACCGAGCGGCCCGGCCGGTTCGCCGTCGCCGACGTCCCGCCGGACACCCCGGACGAGGTCCTCGTGTCCCTCCCCCCGGACGAGCCGCAGGTCGCCGTGCGCGACGGGGTGGTGCTCGTCCCCCGGCTCGCCCGCGCCGAGCCGACCGGCGCGGCCACGGTGTTCGACGACCGGACCGTCGTGGTGACCGGCGGCACGGGCGGGCTGGCGCGGCCCGTCGTCCGGCGCCTGGTAGAACGCCACGGGGTGCGGCGGCTGCTGCTGCTCAGCCGGCGTGGGCCGGACGCCGACGGGGCCGCCGCGTTCGCCCGCGAACTGGCCGAGCTGGGTGCGCGGGCCGAGTTCGCCGCCGTGGACGTCGCCGACCGGGAGGCGCTGGCGGCGGTGCTGGCCCGCGTACCGGAAAAGGCGCCGATCGGTGCGGTGGTGCACCTGGCGGGGGTGCTCGACGACGGGGCGCTGGAGTCGCTGACCGGGGAACGGCTCGACAGGGTGTTGCGGCCGAAGGCGGACGCCGCCGCGCACCTGCACGAACTGACCAGGGAACTGCCCCTCGCGGCGTTCGTGTTGTTCTCGTCGGTCTCCGGCGTCGTCGGCACGGCCGGACAAGCGGGCTACGCCGCCGCGAACGCCTATCTCGACGCCCTCGCCCTGCACCGCCGCGCGCTCGGGCTGCCCGCGACGTCGCTGGCCTGGGGGTTGTGGGAGGAGGGCGGCATGGGCGGCACGCTCGACGCGGCGGCGCGGTCGCGCTGGTCGCGGTCGGGGCTGCCGCCGCTGACGGAGGCGCGCGGGCTGGAGCTGCTCGACGCCGCGCTCGCGGCGGGCGACGACGCGGTGCTCGTGCCGGCCGGGGTGGACACCCCGGCGCTGCGGCGGCGCGCGGCGACCGGGCCGCTGCCCGCGCCGCTGCGCGGGCTCGTGCCGCCGGTCCGGCGCAGGACGGCCGGGTCGTGGACGGACCGGGTCGCGGCCCTCTCCGCGCACGAGCGGCCGCGGGCCGTCGCCGAGACGGTGCTGACGGCGGTCGCCGACGTGCTCGGCCACCCCGGCACGGCGGGCATCGACCCGGCCCGCGCGTTCCGGGACCTGGGCTTCGACTCGCTCACCGGGGTCGAGCTGCGCAACCGGCTCGGCACGGTGACCGGGTTGCGGCTGCCCGCCACGGTCACCTTCGACCATCCGTCGGCCGACGCGCTCACCGCCTACCTGACCGGCCTGCTCCCCGGAGCCGCGACCCGCGCGGCGGCCGCCGTGTCGCCCGCCGTGACGCCCGCTGTGACGGGGGTCCGCGACGACGACCCGGTCGTCATCGTCGGCATGGCCTGCCGCTACCCCGGCGGCGTGGCCTCTCCCGAGGACCTGTGGCGGCTGGTCGCCGACGGCGTCGACGCCGTCGGGCCCTTCCCCGCCGACCGGGGCTGGGACCTGGCGTCCCTGTACGACCCCGACCCCGACCGCATCGGCACCTCCTACACCCGGCAGGGCGGTTTCCTGTACGACGCCGCCGACTTCGACCCCGCCTTCTTCGGCATCAGCCCCCGCGAGGCGGCCGCCATCGACCCGCAACAACGGCTGCTGCTGGAGACGGCGTGGGAGACCTTCGAACGGGCCGGCCTCGCCCCCGACTCGGTCCGCGGCTCGCGCACCGCCGTGTTCGCCGGGGTCATGTACAACGACTACGCCGCCCGGCTGACGCGGGCCCCGAAGGACCTGGAGGGCTACCTGCTGACCGGCAACACCGGGAGCGTGTTGTCGGGGCGGCTGGCGTACACCTTCGGGCTGGAGGGCCCGGCCGTCACGGTCGACACGGCCTGCTCCTCCTCGCTGGTGGCGCTGCACCTGGCCGTCCAGGCGCTGCGCCGGGGCGAGTGCGACCTGGCGCTGGCGGGCGGCGTGACCGTGATGGCCGGACCCGGGACGTTCGTGGAGTTCAGCCGCCAGCGCGGGTTGTCGGCCGACGGGCGTTGCAAGGCGTTCGCGGCGGCGGCCGACGGCACCGGCTGGTCCGAGGGCGCGGGCCTGCTCCTGGTCGAACGGCTTTCGGACGCCCGTCGCCACGGCCACCCGATCCTCGCCGTGGTGCGCGGCACGGCCGTCAACCAGGACGGCGCCTCCAACGGCCTGACCGCGCCCAACGGCCCCTCGCAGGAGCGGGTGATCCGCCAGGCCCTCGCCGACGCCGGCCTGTCGCCCGCTGACGTGGACGCCGTCGAGGCGCACGGCACCGGCACCCGCCTCGGCGACCCCATCGAGGCCCAGGCCCTCCTCGCCGCCTACGGACACGACCGCGAGAGGCCCGTCTGGCTGGGCTCGCTGAAGTCGAACATCGGGCACACCCAGGCGGCGGCCGGGGTCGGCGGCATCATCAAGATCGTCCACGCCATGCGGCACGGCGTGCTGCCCAAGACGCTGCACGTCGACGAGCCGACCCCGCACGTCGACTGGGAAAGCGGCGCGGTCCGCCTGCTCACCGACGCCCGGCCGTGGGACCGGCACGACGCCCGGCCCCGCCGCGCGGCCGTGTCGTCGTTCGGCATCAGCGGCACCAACGCCCACGTCATCCTCGAAGAACCGGAGCAAACGCTCAGTCCGGCGGACGACCGGGCGGCCGGGCCGGTGCCGGTCCTGCTGTCGGCCCACCACCCCGACGCCCTGCGGGCGCAGGCCAGGCGGCTGCGCGACCATCTCACCGGCCGACCCGAGCTCGAACCGCGGGCCGTCGGGCACGCGCTGGCCACCGGTCGGGCGCACCTGCCGCACCGCGCCGGGATCGTGGCGACCGACCGGGACGGGCTGCTCGCGGCGCTCGGCGTGCTGGCCGACGGCGGGGAGCACCCGGCCGTCACGCGCGGGGAGGCCGTGGCCCGGCCGCGCACCACGTTCCTGTTCACCGGGCAGGGCAGCCAGCGGCCCGGCATGGGCCGCGAGCTCTACGAGGCCGAACCCGTCTTCGCCGCCGCCTTCGACGACGTGCTCGCGGTGCTGGAACCCGGGCTCAAGGAGATCGTCTTCACCGGCTCCGCGCTGCTCGACGAGACCCGGCACACCCAGCCCGCGCTCTTCGCCCTGGAGACCGCCCTCTTCCGGTTCCTCGACCACCTCGGCCTGCGGCCCGACCTGCTCGCCGGGCACTCCATCGGCGAGGTCACCGCCGCCCACGTCGCCGGGGTGCTCGACCTCGCCGACGCCGCCACGCTGGTCACCGCCCGCGCCCGGCTCATGCACGCCGCCCCGGCGGGCGGCGCGATGATCGCCGTCGAGGCCACCGAGGAGGAGATCCGGCCCCATCTCACCGAGGGCGTCGACCTGGCCTCGGTCAACGGCGCGCGGGCCGTCGTCGTCGCGGGCGACGCCCCGGCGGCGCGGGCGGTCGCGGCGCGGTTCGCCGAACAGGGCCGCCGGGTGCGGCCGCTGAAGGTCAGCCACGCCTTCCACTCGCCGCACATGGATTCGGTCCTGGACGAGTTCCACGCCGTGGCGGCCACCCTCGCCTACCGCGCCCCGGCCGTGCCGATCGTCAGCACGGTCACCGGCCGGATCGCGACGGCGGAGGAGCTCGCCGACCCGGCGTACTGGGCCGGGCAGATCCGGCGGACGGTCCGGTTCCACGACGCGGTGACGGTGCTGCGCGACCACGACGTCAGCACGATCCTCGAACTGGGGCCCGACGCCGTGCTGAGCGCGCTCGCCGGCGACGGGATCCCGCTGCTGCGCCGCGACCACGCCGAACCCCACACCGTGTCGGCGGCGATCGTGGCGGCGTACACGAAGGGCACCCCGCTCGACCCCGCCCGGCTCGTCGAGGGCGGCGGCCCACCGGCCGACCTGCCGACCTATGCCTTCCAGCGGGCCCGCTACTGGCTCGACGCCACTCCGGCCGAGAGCCTGTTCGAGCAGGTCACCGAGCTGGGCGACGGCGGCGTGCTGCTCGCGGGCCGGTTGTCGGAGGGCGCGCACCCGTGGCTGGCCGACCACCGCGTCGCGGGCGGCACCCCGCTCCCGGGGGCGTTCCTCGCCGAGGCGGCGCTCCAGGCGGGCGCGCACGCGGGGGTCCCGGTCGTCGACGAACTGACCCTCGAAGCGCCCCTGCCGCTCCCGGCCCGGTTCCAGGTGCTGGTGGAACCGGCGGGCGACGACGGGCGGCGCGCGTTCGCCGTGCACGCCAGGAACGGCGACGAGCCGTGGACGCGGCACGCCTCCGGCCACCTCACCACGACCGCCGCCGACCCGGCCGCCGCGCCGGAGACCTGGCCGCCCGCCGGGGCCGAGCCGGTGGACGTGCCCGCCTGGTACACCGCCCTCGCCGACCTCGGCTACGACTACGGGCCCGCGTTCCGGAACGTCCGGGCGGCCTGGCGGTCGGGCCGCACGATCTTCACCGAGGTCGTGCTCGACCTCCCCGGCGACGCCCGGTTCGGGCTGCATCCCGCGCTGCTCGACGCGGCGCTGCACCCGCTGCCCGTCACCGGCGACGGCGCGGGGTTGCGGCTGCCGTTCTCCTGGTCGGGTGTGCGGCTGCACGCCTCGGGGGCGTCGGCGGTCCGGGTCCGCATCGACCTGGACGACCGGGACGGCGCGGCGCTGACGCTCTGGGACGAAGCGGGCCGCCCGGTCGCCTCGATCGCGTCGGTGGTCCTACGCGCCGGCGCGAAATCGGCGCCCGCCTACGAGCTCACCTGGCGGCCCGTCCCGCTCCCGGCGAGCGTCTCCGAGGAGACCGACCTCGTTCAGGCCCCGTCCGCCGAGGCGGCTGAATGGGCGCTCGGGCTGGTCCAGGCCCGGTTGTCCGGCGACGCGCCCCGGCTGGCCCTCGTCACCAGCCGCGCGGTCGCCACCCGAGGCGGCGAGCCGGTGGAGCAGCCGGGCCAGGCCGCCGCCTGGGGCCTGGTGCGCAGCGCGCAGAGCGAGCACCCGGGCAGGTTCGTGCTGGTCGACACCGACGGCACGGCCGCCTCCGACCGGGCGCTGGCCGCCGCGCTGGCCCTGGACGAACCGCAGTTCGCCCTCCGCGACGGGCGGGTGCTGGTGCCCCGCCTGACCAGGATCGGCGTCGGCGCGGGGGCGAGCCGGCTGCGGCCGGACGGGACCGTGCTGATCACCGGCGCGACCGGGTCGCTCGGCGGGCTCGTCGCCGAGCACCTCGTCGTCCAGCACGGGGTCAGGAACCTGCTGCTGGTCAGCAGGCGCGGCCCGGACGCGCCCGGCGCCCGCGACCTGCTCGACCGGCTGGCTACCCTCGGCGGCGTCCCGGAACTGGTCGCCTGCGACCTCGCCGACGGCGACGCGCTGGCCCGGCTGCTCGCCGACCGGCCGGTCACCGCCGTGATCCACACGGCGGCCGTGCTCGACGACACGACGATCGCCGACCTGACGCCGGAGCGGCTGCGCGCCGTCCTGTCGGCCAAGGCCGACGGGGCCGGCCACCTGAGCCGCCTCACCCGTGATCTCGACGCGTTCGTGCTGTTCTCGTCCATCACCGGCACCATCGGCACGGCCGGGCAAGCCAACTACGCCGCCGCCAACGCCTACCTCGACGCGCTGGCCGCCCACCGCCACGCGCTCGGCCTGCCCGCCACCTCGCTCGCGTGGGGCCTGTGGGAGCAGGACGACGGCATGGCGTCCCACCTGTCGGCGGCCGACCTGGCCCGGCTGGCCCGGACCGGCGTCGCGCCGCTCTCCCGCGACGACGCGCTGACCCTGTTCGACGCGGCTTTGCGGACCGAATGGGCCGACCGTCCCGTGGTCGTGACGGCCCGCCTCGACACGAAGGCGGTGACCGCGCCGGTGCCGCCGCCGTTGCGGTCGCTCGTGCCGCGGCGGCAGGCGGTACCCGCGCCACGCCGCGCGGCGACCGACCTGCTCGGCCTGGTCAGGGAGACCGCCGCGACCGTGCTCGGGCACGCGTCGGCCGAGCCCGTCGCGGCCGGGCGCGCCTTCACCGACCTGGGCTTCGACTCGCTGGCCGCCGTCGACCTGCGCAACCGGCTGAGCGCCGCCGTCGGCGTGAAACTGCCCACCACCCTGGTCTTCGACCACCCGACCCCGGCCGCCCTCGCGACCTGGCTGGGCTCGCGGCTCGCCGACGAGACGCCCCAGCCGGCGGCGGGCGCCCCGGTGACGCGGGCCGACGACGACCCGATCGCGATCGTCGCGATGGCCTGCCGCTACCCCGGCGGAGTGGCCTCGCCGGAGGACCTGTGGCGGCTCGTCGCCGACGGCGTCGACGCCGTCGGCCCCTTCCCCGCCGACCGGGGCTGGGATCTCGCGTCCCTGTACGACCCGGACCCCGCCTCCCCCGGCACCAGCTACGCCCGTGACGGCGGTTTCCTGTACGACGCCGCCGGGTTCGACGCCGGGTTCTTCGGCATCAGCCCCCGGGAGGCGGCCGCGATCGACCCGCAACAGCGGTTGTTGCTGGAGACGGCGTGGGAGACGTTCGAGCGGGCCGGCATCGACCCCGGCACGCTGCGCGGCTCGCGCACGGGCGTGTTCGCCGGGGTCATGTACAACGACTACGGCGCCCGCCTGCACCAGGCCGCCCAAGCGCCCGATGGTTTCGAGGGATACCTGGTCAGCGGCAGCGCGGGGAGCGTGGCGTCGGGGCGGGTGGCGTACACGTTCGGGCTGGAGGGCCCGGCCGTCACCGTCGACACGGCCTGCTCCTCCTCGCTGGTGGCGCTGCACCTGGCCGTCCAGGCGTTGCGGCAGGGCGAGTGCGACCTCGCCTTGGCGGGTGGGGTGACGGTGATGGCCAGCCCCGCGACGTTCGTGGAGTTCAGCCGCCAGCGCGGACTCTCCCCCGACGGCCGCTGCAAGGCGTTCGCGGCGGCCGCCGACGGCACCGGCTGGTCGGAGGGCGCGGGCCTGCTCCTGGTCGAACGCCTCTCCGAGGCGCGCCGCAACGGCCACCCGATTCTGGCCGTGGTCCGGGGCACGGCGGTCAACCAGGACGGCGCCTCCAACGGCCTGACCGCACCCAACGGCCCCTCGCAGGAACGGGTCATCCGCCAGGCGCTCGCCAACGCCGGCCTGACCGCTGCCGACGTCGACGCCGTCGAGGCCCACGGCACCGGCACCCGCCTCGGCGACCCCATCGAGGCTCAAGCCCTCCTCGCCACCTACGGGCAGGACCGGGACCGGCCCGCCTGGCTGGGCTCGCTGAAGTCGAACCTCGGGCACACGCAGGCGGCGGCCGGGGTCGGCGGCATCATCAAGATGGTCCAGTCAATGCGGCACGGCCTGCTCCCCCGCACCCTGCACGTGGACGAGCCCACCCCGCACGTCGACTGGGAGAGCGGCGCGGTCCAGCTGCTCACCGAGCCCGTCACCTGGTCGCCCGACCCGAACCGGCGACGCCGGGCCGCCGTCTCGTCGTTCGGCATCAGCGGCACCAACGCCCACGTGGTCCTGGAGGAACCGCAGCCCGCCGACACCAACGCCCATGTAGCCCTGCAGGGACCGCAGCCCGCCAGCACCAACACGCAGGTAGCCCTGAAGGGACCGCAGCCCGCCAGCACCAACACGCAGGTAGCCCTGAAGGAGCCGCAGCCCGCCAGCACCAACGCCCATGTAGCCCTGGAGGGACCGCAGCCCGCCGACACCAACGCCCATGTAGTCCTGGAGGAGCCGCAGCCCGCCGGGACCAAGCCTCATGTGGTGCTGGAGCCCGACGTCACGCCCGACGTGGTGCCTGGACCGCTGCTCCTGTCGGCGCACAGCCCGGAGGCGCTGCGGGCGCAGGCGCGTCTCCTGCACGACCACCTCGCCGCCGATCCCGCGCCCGACCTCGCCGCGACCGCCCGCACGCTCGCCACCGGCCGGGCCGCGCTGGCCCACCGGGCGGCCGTCGTCACCGAGGACCGGGCCCAGGTGCTGGCCGCGCTGACGGCTCTGGCCGACGGCGACGGGCACCCCGCGCTGGTCACGGGGGAGGCCACCGAGCCGAAGACGGCGTTCCTATTCACCGGGCAGGGCAGCCAGCGGCCCGGGATGGGGCGTGAGCTCTACAAGGCCGAACCGGTCTTCGCCGCCGCCTTCGACGAGGTGCTCGCCGTGCTGGAACCCGGGCTCAAAGAGATCATCTTCACCGGCGGCGAACTGCTCAACCAGACCCGTTACACCCAGCCCGCCCTCTTCGCGCTGCAAACCGCTCTCTACCGGCTGCTGGAACACCACGGACTGCGGCCCGACGCCGTGCTCGGACACTCGGTCGGCTCCATCGCCGCCGCCCACATCGCCGGAGTCCTCAACCTGGCCGACGCCGCCACACTCGTCACCGCCCGCGCCCAGCTCATGCAAGAACTCCCACCCGGCGGGGCGATGGCGGCGCTTTCGATCGGCGAGGCCGCCGCGTTGGAGCTCCTGGATGGGCTCAGCGACCACATCTCACTCGCCGCGATCAACGGCCCGCATGCCACCGTCGTCTCCGGCACTCATGAGGCCGTCGAGCAGGTCATCCACCGCGCCCAGGGCGCGAAGGTGAAGAGGCTGACCGTCAGCCACGCCTTCCACTCACCCCTGATGGAACCCATGCTCGACCAGTTCCGACAGGTCCTCGACACGCTGCACTTCACCGAGCCGACCATCCCCATCGTCTCCGACCGGACCGGACAACTCGGCGGGCTCAACAACCCTGATCACTGGGTCAGGCACGTCCGCGAACCCATCCGCTTCACCGACGCCATCACCACCCTCACCGACATCCACACCTTCGTCGAAATCGGGCCCGACGCCGTCCTCACCGCCCTCCTCCCCGACCACGACGCCCACCCCACCCTCCGCCGTGGTCAGCCCGAGGACCTCACCCGGCTCCTCGCCACCCTCCACACCACCGGCGTCCACGTCGACTGGAAAACACCCGGCACCACGAGCCCCGTCGACCTGCCCACCTACCCCTTCCAGCGGGAGCGCTACTGGCTCAACCCGCCGCCCGTGCGCCCGGCCGGCCACGACGACCCCGGCCACCCGCTGCTCACCTCCGCCGTCGACCTGGCGGGCGATGGAATCGTGCTCACCGGGCGGTTGTCCGTCCACAGCCATCCCTGGCTGGCCGACCACGCCATCGCGGGCACGCCCCTGCTCCCGGCCACGGCCCTGCTCGACCTGGCCCTGCACGCGGGCGACCGCGCAGGCGCGCCGGTCGTCGAGGAGCTCACGCTGCTCGCGCCGCTCCCCGTCGAGGGGGCGGTCGTCGTCCAGGTCGCGGTCGCCGCGCCGGGGCCCGACGGGCGGCGGGCCGTGACCGTGCACTCCCGCGACGACGCGCCCGGCGGCACGTGGACCACCCACGCCTCCGGCCACCTCACCGGGGACAGCCCGCGAGAACCGGCGGCGCCGCAGGCGTGGCCGCCCGGCGAGCCGGTCGACGTCGACGGCGCCTACGAGCGGCTGGCCGCCCTCGGCTACGGCTACGGCCCCGCCTTCCGGAACCTGCGCGCCGCCTGGCGGCACGGCGACGACCTGTTCGCCGAGGTCACCCGGGGTGAGGTGGGCTTCGATCCCGTGCTGTTCGACGCCGTCCTGCATCCGCTCGCGCTGGCCGGCGACACCGTGCGGTTGCCGTTCTCGTGGACCGGTGTGCGGCGCGGCGAACCGGCGGCCGAGACCGTCCGGGCGCGGCTGACCCCGAAGGGCGGCGACCGGTTCGCCCTGTTCGTGTGGAATCCCGACGGCGGCGTCGTCCTGGAGGGCGAGCTGGCCGTGCAGGTGAAACGGTCGGGCGGGCTGCACCGCGTGGCCTGGACCCGGACGTCGAGCCCCGCCGCCGCGCATTACACGCTGCTGCGCTCGGCCGGGGAGGCGCTCGACCACCTGCGTGCGCCCGGGACCGGTGACGTGGTGCTCGACGTGCGCGGCACCGGCTACGGGCCGGTCACCTCGGCGGTGCTGGAGGTCGTCCAGGCCTGGCTGGAGAAGAACGCGCCGGGCCGGCTCGCGGTGCTGACTCACCACGCGGTCGGGGTGCTCGACGGCGACCCCGTCACGGGGCTGGCCCAGTCGGCGTTGTGGGGGCTGGTGCGCACGGCGGAGACCGAGCATCCCGGCCGGTTCGTGCTCGTCGACACCGACGGCTCGGCCGACCCCGGGGTGGCGCTGGCGCTGCGGGAACCCCAGGTCGCCCTCCGGAACGGCGGGGCCTACCTGCCCGCGCTGGCCCCCGTCCCGGTGCGCACGGACCCCGCGCCGATCCGGGCCTACGGGACCGTGCTGCTGACCGGGGCCACCGGCGCGCTCGGGGCGCTGCTGGCCGAGCATCTCGTCACCCGGTACGGCGTGCGGCACCTGCTGCTCGTCAGCAGGCGCGGCCCGGCCGCCCCGGGCGCGGCCGATCTGGTTCGGCGGCTGACCGAGCTGGGCGCGGAGCCCGTCGTGGCGGCCTGCGACACCGGCGACCCCGTGGCGTTGCGGCGGCTGCTCGACGGCGTCCCGGCCGACCGGCCGCTCAGCGCGGTCGTGCACGCCGCCGCCGTGCTCGACGACACGACCGTCACCGACCTCACGCCCGGACGGCTGCACTCCGTGCTGACCGCCAAGGCCGACGCCGCGCACTTCCTGCACCATTTCACCCGGCACCGGCCGCTCGACGCGTTCGTGGTGTTCTCCTCGGTCGCCGGGGTCATCGGCAACGCCGGGCAGGCGAACTACGCCGCCGCCAACACCTATCTCGACGCCCTCGCGGGGCACCGGCACGCGTTGGGGCTGCCCGCGACGTCCATCGCCTGGGGGTTGTGGGCGCAGGAGGGCGGCCTGGCGGGCGGGCTCGGCGCGGCCGAGCTGGCCAGGATCGCCCGCACGGGCGTCGCCCCGCTCGACTCCGGCGACGCGCTGGCCCTGTTCGACGCCGCGCTCGCGGGCGGCGTCCCGGCCGTGGTCGCGGCCCGGTTCGAGCGGCTGCCGCGCCTCGTGGCCGCCAGACCCCCGGCCGCGAAGCGGGAGGAGGGTGTTCCGCCGCTGGTCAGGACGTTGACCGGCGCGCCGATCGCCGACCGGCCGGGGCTCGCGCTGAAGCGGGTGCGGGACGTGGTCGCCGACGTGCTGCGGCTGCCGTCGGGGCGGACCGTGCCGTCGGAGCGCGGCCTGCTCGACCTCGGCTTCGACTCGCTGACGGCCGTCGAGCTGCGCAACCGGCTCGCGGTGGAGACCGGGCTGCGGCTGCCCGCCACGCTCCTGTTCGACCATCCGACCCCCACCGCGCTCGCCGCCCACCTGCACGGCGAACTCGCCCTCCGGCTCCCCGGCGGCACGCCCCCGGCCCCGGCCCCGGCCCCCACGACACCGGCCCCCGGCCCGGTGGACGTCGTCCGCGACGCCACCGACGAGGAACTCTTCCAGCTCATCGACACGCAACTCGGTTCCGACCACGAGGAGAGGTGATGGCGCGATGACCACCGAGACGACCGGCGCCACCGAGGCCCGGCTGCGCGACTACCTCAAGAGGGTCACCGGCGACCTGCTGCAGACCCGGCAGCGGTTGTCGGAGGTCGAGTCGGCCCGCCACGAGCCGATCGCGATCGTCGGCATGGCCTGCCGCTACCCGGGCGGCGTGCGCTCGCCGGAGGACCTGTGGCGGCTCGTCTCCGAGGGCGTGGACGCGATCTCGCCGTTCCCCGCCGACCGGGGCTGGGACGTCCCCGCGTTGTACGACCCCGACCCGGCGCGCGTCGGGCGGACGTACACGAAGGAAGGCGGTTTCCTGCACGACGCCGCCGACTTCGACCCGAGCTTCTTCGGCATCAGCCCCCGCGAGGCGGTCAGCATGGACCCGCAGCAGCGGCTTCTGCTGGAGACCGCCTGGGAGGCGTTCGAACGCGCCGGCATCGACCCGGAGTCGGCGCGCGGCTCCCGGACGGGCGTGTTCGCGGGGGTCATGTACGCCGACTACGGCGGCCGGATCAGGCAGGCGCCCGAGGAGCTGGAGGGCTACATCGGCACCGGCAGCGCGGGCTCGGTCGCCTCGGGCCGCCTGTCGTACGTGCTCGGCCTGGTCGGTCCCGCCATCACGATCGACACGGCCTGCTCGTCGTCGCTGGTGGCGCTGCACCTGGCGGTCCGCGCGCTGCGGGCCGGCGAATGCGACCTGGCCCTCGCGGGCGGCGCGACGGTGATCGCCACGCCCGGCCTGTTCGTCGAGTTCAGCCGCCAGCGCGGCCTGTCGCCCGACGGCCGCTGCAAGGCGTTCGCGGCGGCGGCCGACGGCACGGGCTGGGGCGAGGGCGTCGGCCTGCTCCTGGTCGAGCGGTTGTCGGACGCGGTCCGCAACGGCCACCCGGTCCTGGCGGTGGTGCGCGGCACCGCGGTCAACCAGGACGGCACCAGCGGCCAGCTCTCGGCCCCGAACGGTCCCGCCCAGCAGCGCGTCATCCGCGCGGCCCTCGCCGACGCGGGCCTGTCGCCCGCTGACGTGGACGCCGTCGAGGCGCACGGGACGGGCACCCGCCTCGGCGACCCGATCGAGGCGCAGGCGCTGCTCGCGACCTATGGGCAGGAGCGGGAGGAACCGGCCTGGCTGGGGTCGCTGAAGTCGAACATCGGGCACACGCAGGCGGCGGCCGGGGTCGGCGGCATCATCAAGATGGTGCACGCGATGCGGCACGGCGTGCTGCCGAAGACGCTGCACGTGGACGAGCCCAGCCCGCACGTCGACTGGTCGACGGGCGCGGTGAACCTGCTGACCGAGGCGCGGCCGTGGGGCAGATCCGGCGACCGTCCCCGCCGCGCGGCGGTGTCGTCGTTCGGGATCAGCGGCACCAACGCCCATGTCGTTCTGGAGGAGAGCCCGCCCGGCGACCGGACATCCGCCGGAACGTCCGGCCCGGTGCCGGTGTTGGTGTCGGCGCACAATGCCGAGGCGTTGGCGGCGCAGGCACGGCGGTTGCGCGACCACCTCGCCGCCCGGCCCGACCTGGAACCTGAGCACATCGCGCCCACCCTCGCCACGGGACGGGCCGCGCTCCCGCACCGGGCCGTGGCCGTCGCGGACGACCGGGCCGCCTTGTTCGCGACCCTCGACGCGCTTGCCACGGACCGCCCGCACCCGAACCTGGTCAGGGGGGTGGCGGCGCCGCGCGGGAAGGTGGTCTTCGTCTTCCCGGGTCAGGGGTCCCAGTGGGACGGGATGGCCCGGGACCTGCTGGCCACCTCTCCCGTGTTCGCCGAGCACCTGCGGGCCGCCTCGCGGGCGATCGAGGCCCATGCGGGCTGGAACCTGATCGACGTGCTGAACGGCCCGCCCATCGATCGGGTGGACGTCATCCAGCCCGCGTTGTTCGCCGTCATGACCAGCCTGGCGCGTCTGTGGGAACACCACGGCGTGCGCCCGGACGCGGTCATCGGCCACTCGCAGGGCGAGATCGCCGCCGCCCACATCGCGGGGGCGCTCACCCTCGACGACGCCGCCAAGATCGTCACCCTCCGGTCGAAGGCGCTGCTCGCCCTGGCCGGAACCGGCGGCATGGCCTCCGTCGCACAGAGCGCCGCCGCCCTGGCCGACCACCTCGCCCCCTACGACGACCTGCACATAGCCGCCCACAACAGCCCCAACGCCACCGTCATCGCCGGCGACGCCACCCAACTCGACCACCTGCTGGGCACCCTCGACGCCCGCAGGATCCCGGTCGACTACGCCTCCCACAGCCCCCACGTCCACCGCCTCCGCGACGAACTCCTGGCCCTGCTCGACGGCATCCGGCCGCAACCCGCCGCCGTCCCCCTCTACTCGACCGTCACCACCGAGGTCGCCGACCTCACCGCCGAGTACTGGTTCGACAACCTCGCCCGCCCGGTCCACTTCCACCAGACCCTCGAACGGCTCGTCGACGACGGCTACACCACCTTCGTCGAGGCGAGCCCCCATCCCGTTCTCACGACGCCCGTCCAGGACACCGTCGACGACCCCGCCCTCCTGGTCACCGGCACCCTGCGCCGCGACAAGGGCACGCTGCACCAGTTCCACCTCAACCTGGCCGCGCTGAAGACCGGCGGTCACGACGTGGACTGGCACCTGCCGGAGCAGGGCGTCACCGACCTGCCGACCTACGCCTTCCAGCGCGAGCGCTACTGGCTGGAGGACGCCGCCGCCCCCGGCGACCCCGAGAGCCTGGGACTTCGCGCCACCCGCCATCCCCTGCTGCCCGCCTCGACCACCCTCGCGACCGACACCCTCCTGCTGACCGGACGGGCCGCCGCCCGCATCCACCCGTGGCTGACCGAGCACACCATCCACGGCACCCCGGTGCTGCCCCCGGCCGCCTACCTCGACCTGGCCCTCCAGGCAGGGCACGCCCTCGGCGGCCTGGCGGTCGCGGACCTGGCGGCAGGGCCACCCCTGCCCCTTTCCGCCGAGGGCGGCGTGGACCTCCAGCTCACCGTCGGCCCACCGGACGAACGAGGCGAGCGCCCCTTCACCCTGTACGCACGCCCCGGCGACGCCGAGGAGGTGCCCTGGACCAGCCACGCCTCCGGCGCATTGACCGCGACAACCGCGCCGGTTCCGCTTTCCGCGTCGGTTGCGCCGCCCGTCTCCGCCCCGCCGACCGTCCCTGACACGCCAGCGCCGCCAGGCGCGACGGCTCCGGCTTGGCCGCCACCCGGTGCGGTTGAGGTCGACGTGGCGGAGGTTCACGCGGCTCTGGCCGCTGCCGGGCATGACCAGGGCGCCTCCTTCGGCGGCCTGACCCGGCTGTGGCGTCGCGACGACGAGGTCTTCGCCGAGGTGAGTGGCTCGGTCGTCGCCGACTCTCCCCGGCACGCCCTGCACCCCGCCCTCCTCACCGCCGCGCTGCAACCGCTGCTCGCCGAGGCGGGCACGGCGGCCGTGCCGGCCGAGTGGCGCGGGGCGGTCCTGCACACGCCGGGAGCCGGCGCGCTCCGGCTGCACGCCACCCGCATCGGGGAACACGAGTTCGCCCTCGTCGTCACCACCTCCGACGGTGCTCCGGTCGCCACGGTCGAGTCAGTCAGGTTGCGGCGGCTCGACGGGGTGCGGCCCGCCGACGCGCGGCCCGACCGGTTCCTGACCCTCACCTGGCCCGAGACGCCGTTGCCCGCCGAACCCGCCGTCTCCTACACGGTGGCGGCCCCGGGCATCCCCGGTCTCGCCGAGCCCGATACGGGCGACGACGCCGCGTTCGTGCTGCTTCCGGTCACCTCGGCGAGCACCCTGCTGCCCCGCCTGCTCGACTGGCTGGCCGGCGACTCGGCCGCCCGGCTCGTGATCGTCACCCGGCACGCCGTCACCGTCGCCGCCGGCGACGTGCAGGACCTCGCGCCCGCGCCCGTCTGGGGGCTGGTCCGGGCAGCCCAGTCGGAGCATCCCGGCAGGATCTCCCTGATCGACCTCGACGGGCACGAGTCGTCGCTCCGTGTGCTGCCCGCCGCCCTCGCGCTCGATGAGCCGCAGGTCGCGTTGCGGCAGGGGGTCGCGCACGTCCCGCGCCTGGTCACCGCCGCTCCGGCCGACTTCCCGGCGGAGGTGCGGCGGCGGGCGGGGACCGTTCTGGTCTCGGGGTCCGGCGACCTCGCCGCGGCGGCGGCCGAGCATCTGGTCACCGTTCTCGGGCGCGACCGGCTGCTCCTGGTGGGGGGCGACGCCGAGCTGGCCGGGTGGTTGCGGGAGCTGGGGGCCGACGTCTTGGTCGCCGCCGACGGGGCGGCCGACCGGGAGTCGCTGGCCGAGGCGCTGGCGCTGCTCCCGGCGGAGCATCCGCTGACGGGGGTCGTGCACGTCGCCGACGCCGATGTGGAGTCGGTGCTCACGTCGTACACACCCGAGCAGTTCACCACCGGGCTGCGCCGCGCCGGTGACGCGGCCTGGAACCTGCACGAACTGACCCTCGGCCTCGACCTCGACCTGTTCGCGCTGCTCACCCCGCACGTCTCCGGGGTGCTGGGCGGGACGGGGCAGGGCGCGCGGGCCGCGACCGGCGCCTACCTCGACGCGCTCGCGCACCACCGCGCCACGCTCGGGCTGCCGGGCGTCGCGCTCGCCTGGGGCCCCAGGGAGGAGGACCCGGCTTCCGGACGGGCCGGGCTGGTGCCGGCAGGCGCGGGGCAGAGCGCGCCGCTGTTCGGGCTGGCGCTGGGCTCCGCGCGGGCCGCGCTGGTGGCGGCCCGCCCGGCGAC
>NZ_BBXC01000031.1 GCF_001570525.1 Herbidospora sakaeratensis | reverse complement strand
CGAGATGTGACGGTGATTGGTCTCCGGCTCGATCCAGTCGTACAGCCATTCCTGGATGTTGCCGCGTGACCCCGTCTTCATGGGCGCGAGCCGATCCCGCGCGGCCAGCACCTGGGTGCGGAAGGAGGCGTCCACGCTGAGGGTCTGGCTGGCTTGGGCGACGCCGTTGAACAGATCACGCAGGATCTGGTTGTCCATCGTCGGACCGGCGCACACGCTGACGCCGTTGTGGTGCCCGAGCTCCGGTGAGTTCGACGGGTTGGTGACCAGATAGCCCAGGCTGGGCTCTTGGACGAGGGTGTCGAGGAAGAACTGTGCCGCGCCCTTCATGGCGGGGTAGTAGGTGCGCAGGAAGTCGACGTCGCCGGTGAACTGGTAGTGCTCCCAGATCAGGGTGGCGAGCCAGGCGCCGCCGGTCTGCCACATGCCCCAGAACGCGCCGTCCACCACCGAGGTGGCGCGCCAGGCGTCGGTGTTGTGGTGGGTGACCCAGCCGCCCGCGTTGTACTGCGCCTGCGCGGTGCGGGCGCCCGTCACGGCCAGGTCGCTGATCATCCTGAACACCGGGTCGAAGCATTCGGCCAGGTTGGTGGTGTTCGCGTGCCAGTAGTTCATCGGCAGGTTGGCGTTGATCGTGTACTTCGAATCCCACGCCGGGGTCAGGGAGTCGTTCCAGATGCCCTGCAGGTTGGCCGGCTGGGTACCCGCGCGGGAGGAGGCGATGAGCAGGTAACGGCCGTACTGGAACAGCAGGGCGGCGAACTGGGGGTCGTTGACGCTGTTGTGCTGCGCGATGCGCACGTCGGTCGGCTGGTCGGCGGCTGAGGTGCGGCCCAGGTCCAGGGTGGTGCGGTTGAACAACGCCTGGTAGTCGGCCACGTGACGGCTGCGCAGGTCGTCCCAGGACCGGCCCGCGGCGTTGTTGAGGTGGCCGCGGGCGATGCCCTGGTAGTCGCCGCTGACGTCGCGGTAGTTCTTGTAGCTCGACCCGATCGACACCAGCACGGTCACGCTGTTGGCCTGGCGGACCTGCACCGTGCCGCCCGAGCTGCTGACGGTCCCGCCGTCGGCCACCACCTTGGCCAGGCCGAGGAAGCGGACCTGCCCGGCGATGCCCTCGAAGTCGCCCGAGATGCCGTCGAGGGCCGCCGTCGTGTTGTCGGGGCTCGACCGGGTGACCCGCTGCGGGCTGTCGAAGGTCGCCGAGAAGCTGATCGAGGCCGACCGGTCGGCGGTCAGCCTGATCGCGATGACCTGGTCGGGTGCGCTGGCCAGCACCTCACGCCGGTAGCGGATGCCGTTCTGGGCGTAGGTCGTCACAGCGGTGGCCGTGGTCAGATCGAGGTAGCGGTTGTACTCGGACACGCCGCTGGTGTTGCCGATCGACAACCGCAGGTTGCCGACGGTCTGGTAGGCCAGCTGCCCGGCCGGGCGGCCGAGCATGTTCTGGTCGATCAGGCTCTGCGCCTGGCTCCAGTTGTTCGCGAACACCGCCTGCCTGATCTGGCCCAGCGCGTTCGCGTTACGGCCGCTGCTCTGGTCGTAGGGCCCGCCGGCCCAGACGGTGTCCTCGTTCAACTGCAGGCGCTCGACGTCGACGTTGCCGTAGACCATCGCGCCCAGCCGGCCGTTGCCGATCGGCAGGGCGCGCAGCCAGTCGGTGCCGGCGCTCTCGTCGTACCACAGGGCCAGGTCGCCCGCCTCCGGCGGCGGGGCGGCGGCGGCCCGCGCGACCGCCGTCCACTGGAAGGGCAGTAAGGCCGCGCCAGCGCCGGCGGCGCCGAACTGCAGGACTCTTCTGCGGGAGACGTCGGACATCCCCTACCCCCTGGTCCAGCGCTGGTTGGTGGCGCCGGTGCAGGTCCAGATCTGGATCCTGGCGTTGTTGGCGGTGGAGGCGCCCGACACGTCCAGGCACTTGTTCGCGCCGATCGCGGTGATGCTGCCGTCGCCGTTGAAGCGCCACTTCTGGTTGTTCTGGCCGTTGCAGTCCCAGATGAGGACGCCGGTGCCGTCGGCGGTGCCGTTGTTGTTCACGTCGAGGCACTTGTTGCCGTAGACGCGCAGCTCACCGGCGGCGGTGGAGGTCCACTGCTGGTTGCTCTGGCCGTTGCAGTCCCAGAGCACCACGGCGGTGCCGTTGTTCTGGGAGGCGCCGGTGACGTCCACGCACCGGTTCGAGGCCACGCCTCTCAACGGGCTGGTCGAGGTCGTGGGCGTCGGAGTGGGTGAGGGCGTGGTGGGGGTGCCGCCGCTGACGCGGTAGACGACCGTGCCGTGGGCGGGCACGCTGGCCGAGATGGCGCCGGTGGTGCTGGTGACGGCGTTGGTCCAGGCGTCGCGCAGGTTGAACGAGTTGCCCGACAGGCCGATGGCCGCGGCGGTGGTGCTCATCGTGATGGTGCTGCCGCCCTGGTTGAACAGGGCCACCGCGACGTCGCCGTTGGCCAGGCGCTTGGCCAGGATGCGGCGGGTGCCGTCGTTGCTGATCTGGGTCGCCTGCAGGCCCAGGGTGTCCTGGTTGATGGCGATCAGGTTCTGGTTCTTCATGATCGTGGAGGTGGCGTTGTCCATGTTCCGGACGTCGTTGCCCGCGATCAGCGGCGCGGCCATGATCGCCCACAGGGCGAAGTGGCTGCGCATCTCGGTGTCGTTCATCCCGCCCCGGCCGACCACCATCATGTCGGGGTCGTTGAACGAGCCGGGCGCGGCGTAGCCCGACAGCGGCGCGTTGACGTTGACGATGTTCTGGATGCCCATCGGGTAGCCGTTGGTCTGGCCCGAGTTCCAGGTGTTGGTGATGTCCTCGGTGGTGCGCCAGATGTTGGCGACGTCGCCCCAGTTGCGGCGCGGGCCCGTCTTGTCGTGGATGCTGTTCGGGTTGATGCTGTACAGGATCGGGCGGCCGGTGGCGGCGAGCGCGTCGCGCATCTTGGCGAAGGCCCTGACCTGGTCGTCCATGGTGCCGGTGGGCGAGCACCAGTCGTACTTGAGGTAGTCGACGCCCCAGGCGGCGAACTGGCGGGCGTCCTGGACCTCGTGGTTCAGGGCCCCGGTCGCGCCCGGGTAGGCGTTGAAGTACTGCGCGCAGGTCTTGTCGAGCGGGGCCTGGTAGATGCCGAACTTCATGCCGCGGGCGTGGATGTAGTCGCCCAGCGCCTTCATGCCGCTGGGGAAGCGCGACAGGTTGGGCTGCAGGTTGCCGGAGGAGTCGCGGTTGGGGTCCATCCAGCAGTCGTCGACGACGACGTACTGGTAGCCGAGGTCGCGCATGCCGTTGGCGACCATCGCGTCGGTGGTCTGCTTGATCAGCGTCTCGTTGATGTTGCAGCCGAAGGTGTTCCAGGTGTTCCAGCCCATCGGCGGGGTGCGGCCGACTCCGTTGTTCAACGCCTGCGCCTGAGTCAGAGGGGTGAGCGCCACGGCGACGACGGTCAGGGCCAGCAGCGCGCGGGTTCTTTTCCGGTTCATGGGAGCGGTTCCTGTCACTGGAAGGAGGCGTCGTCGACGTAGAGCCCGTCGGTGCCGGCGGCCGTCTCGACGTAGAAGGAGGCGTTGGTGAGCGTGCCGGTCCACGAGACGGTCGCGGTGCCGGTGAGCTGGGTCCAGCCGTTCGTGTTGACCGTCTGGGCCGGGGTGAGCTGGAGGTAGCTCGTGGTGCCGTTCGCGGTGAGCGTCAGCGTCGCCTTCGCGCTCGGGGTGCCGCTCTGCGAGCGCACCCAGACGCTCGTGGTGTAGCTCTTGCCGTTGGTGAGCAGCGAGGTCACGTTCTGGTGCGGGCCCTGCCACGAGGCGGTACGCCCGGAGTTGAGCAACGACCGGCTGCCGGCGTGGGCCACGTTGGTGGCGGAGGAGAGCGAACCGCCGGAGGAGGTCCAGCCCGTGGTGCCGTTCTCCATCGACCCGTTGGTCAGCAACTCGCCGGTGCTGCCGCCCCCGCCGGTGAACTGCCACCAGTTGAGGTTGAACAGGTAGCCGCTGTTGCCGGCGAAGCGCAGGAACAGGTCACGCGTTCCGGTCGCGCCCGAGATGGGGCAGGTGACGGTGGTCCAGGTCTGCCAGCCGCCGGTGCCGGGCACGGTGCAGGTGCCCACGACCGTGCCGGTCGCGCTGCCGAGCCGGACCTCGATCCGGCCGCCGCTGGTGCCCGAGGCGACCCGGGCGCTGAAGGAGGACGCCCCGGCGCCGAACGCGGCGCCCTTGACCTTGACGTAGTCGCCGTTCTCGATGAAGCCGACGTTCATCCCGCCCTCGGAGGAGACCTCCGTCTCCACCCCTGAGGACCAGGCGATCGTCTCGGCCTCCTGGCGCACATAGGGATTGAGGGTGCCCACCTGGGGCGGCCCGGCGGTGGTCATGTTCATGACCGGGATGGTGCCGTCGGCGTTGTAGGTGAACTTCTCCACCGCCACCGACCTGGTGTAACCGCTGCCGCCCGGCAGCGCGCCGTTGTGGTAGAAGAAGTACGACCCGCCCGCGAAGTCGACGACCCCGGCGTGGTTGGTGAAGCTCGCGCCCTGCCTCGGCATGACCGTTCCCCGGTACGTCCACGGCCCGGTGGCACTCGGAGCCGTCGAATACGCGATGAACTCCGAGCAGCACTCGGCGGCGAACACGTTGTAGTAGAGGCCGTTGCGCTTGTAGACCCAGGGCCCCTCTTCGTAGAGGGTCGGGCGCTGGGCGTTGCCGCTGCGTGCGCCGAACCCGGCGGCGGTGAGGGAGACGTAGTTGATGCCGCCGCTGTAGCTGATCATGTCGCTGTTGAGGCGGACGTAGGCCAGGCGGGGGTTGCCCCAGTAGAGGTAGGCCTGGCCGTCGTCGTCGATGATGACGTTGGGGTCGATCTCGTTGTTGTCGACCAGCGGGCGGCCCAGCGCGTCGGTGAAGGGGCCGGTGGGGCTGTTCGACACGCCGACGCCGATGACCATGCGGCCGGTGGAGCGCTGGCGGACCGGGACGTACCAGTAGAACTTGTTGTTGCGGTAGGCGACGTGGCCGGCCCAGGCGTTGGCGTCGGCCCAGGAGAAGGTGGCCAGGCTCATCGGGGAGCCGTGGTCGGTCCAGTTGGCCATGTCGGAGGAGGAGTAGACGCGCCAGTCGCGCATCGTGAAGTAGGTGGAGCCGTCCTCGTCGTGGCCGGTGTAGAGGTAGACGCGGCCGTTGTGGACCAGGGGCGCGGGGTCGGCGGTGTAGATCGTCTGCACGACCGGGTTGTCGGCCCTGGCCGAGGCCGGCGCCAGCGTCACCAGCAGAAGCGCGCTCATGGCCGACACGACCAGGCGGCGGAGAAGAGGTCTCACGTGTCGCCCCTTTCGGGCGGTGGTGGTGGATGTGGAGGGTCCCGGCCGCGCTGAGTGCTCCCTCTCCGCGCGGCCGGGACCGGTTCAGGTGCTGACCGGCGTCAGCTTGTTAGCGATAACATTCGACTCATGACGTAATGCGGAAGGTCGCGTCCTGGCGGTCCGCCGCACTCGACGAGGCGCTGACCGGGTCGATGCGCAACACGTAGCCCTGGTGCCGCAGGTGATAGGTCGGGAAGTTGTGCGACCGGAACGACGTCCAGTTGCCGTCGGCGAGGCCGGCCACGCGGTGGAAGGTGGCGTCGGCGCGGAACGTCGCCGAGTTGTCGTTGGGGTCGAGCCGGATCGCGTAGTTGTTGTGCCGCAGGAAGTTGCCCGGCGCGGTGATCGCCTCGAAGGAGACGCCGTTGGAGTCGGCCAGACCGGGCACCATGCGCCACAACTGCTCACGGTGCGGGTCGAACGGGTAGGGGTCGATGCGCCCGACGCGGTTGGCGTGCCGGACGAAGTAGTCGGGGAGGTTGTACGACTTGAGCCGCACCCAGTTCGGCAGCCCCCACCGGGAGACCAGCGCGTTGTACTCGGCGTCGGTGATGCCCGCGATCGAGCCGTGCTTGGAGTTCAGCGGCGGGGTGTAGTCACGCTGGTTGGCGGCGGTCCAGGCGTTGGCGCCGATGTTCGACGACGTCCACAGGTAGTAGTCGTTGTTGACCGGGCTGAAGGAGTCGCCCCAGAGCCGCCAGCCGCCCTCGTTGGTCTTCAGCAGCAGCGGCGCCTCGATCGCGTTGCCCATCCGGATGCCGCTGGTGTAGGTCGTGAAGCTGTTCGGCTGGCCGGTCGACGACCGCGCGCCGTAGAGGTTCCCGTCGTTGAGGTTCTTGTAGTAGAGGTACGTGGTCGAGCCGTCGACGACGATGTCGCCGTCCAGGACGTTGAAGCTGGGATTCCAGAAGGTCTGCTGGGCGCTGACCGTCTGGAAGTCGCTGGTGTAGTTGACCGCGAGGATGTCGCGTCCGCCGGTGTTGAACGAGTAGACGATGCCGTACTGGCCGCGCGAGTTGTCGCGGAAGACGGTCGGGGCCCAGGTGTGGCCGCTGGTGGTGTGCATGCGCAGGCGGCGGTAACCCGTGAAGCTGGTCAGGTCGACCGAGTCCCAGACGTGCAGATACTGGCTGGTGGTGCCGAAGTTGAGACCCTTGAGGTCGGTGGCGACGACCACGAAGGTGCCGTCGGCCTTGCGGAAGACCTGCGGGTCCCGTAAGCCCTGCTGCCCGGCGGTGGGGGTGGCGACGGGGTTGTTCTGGTTGAGGGGCGACCAGTTGAGGCCGTCGCGGCTGACGGCCAGGTGCAGGCCGTAGTTGGAGGCCGACTGGTTGGGGGTCTCGGTGAAGTAGGCGAAGACATAGGCGGTGTTGGCCGCCCACGCGGCGCGCGGGAAGCCGGCCACGCCGGCGGTCGCGAGGGCGGCCGTCGTCAGGGCGGTCTTGCCGAACTGCCTGCGGCTCAGGGTCACAGGAATTCCCTTTCTGCTGGTTGTGCACGATTGCCGAGCGAAAGATCAGGCGCGGGAGCAGGTGGTCCCGTCGAGGGTGAAGGCAGCGGGCGCGAACGTGCAGCCGGAGTGACCGGCGTCGGTGTGAGCGGCGTCGGTGCGAGCGGCGTCGGCGTGACCGGCGTCGGCGTGGGTCGCGTCGGTATGAGCGGCGTCGGCGTGGGTGGCGTCGGCACGCCGGGGTTCGGTGGCGTCCCGCTTCATCGGGTACGCCGGGCCGGTTGATCGGACCACGCCGAAGCAGCCGCGTGGCTGGGCGACGGCCAGGGGCGATGACGGGGTGACCGCCAGGACGAGGGTTCGCCGGATCGAGGGAGCGATGGTCAGGATCGCTGGTGGGAGCATGCCGCTTCCTTGGAGGGGGTCGAAAGGCAGGGCCTCGGGAGCTCTGTTATCGCAAACATTTCTGATCTCAGGTCTTCAGGGCGCTCCTTCGGGGGTGCTGCGTTGTCGCGGAGTACATCCGACGGTCCGGTCAGGGTCAACGCGTCGTCGCCCTCACTGACCTGCGGGTAGTCGTGAACGCGGGGCCGGCCTGGGTGTTCGCCCGGGTGGAGATCGCGTCACTCTGCCCGCGCATGTGAAAATTTCACAGAAGTTACCTGTTGGCAACCATTGGTTTCGGTCTTACTTGCGGCGAGTTTTCAAAGGAGCCTCGACTCGCCACGAAAGAGCGGCACGCCTGGTCAGTGAAATCTTTCCAGCAGGTTTCGATAGTTTTCAGAACCCTGTTCCACCGGATGTCGACCACCCGAGCCCGGCCGGTGCGGAGAACAGCGGAAACGAAGCCATTTTTCGGCCGAAAGCATGGCCGTAAACTTCCGGCATGACCTCGACTGAAGATGCCCCTCCCGTTGATCTCGCTCCCGCCGATGGGCTGACCCTCGCCGAGATCGCCGAGTTGGCGGGTGTGTCGGTGGCCACCGTCTCCAAGGTCGTCAACGGCCGGTCCGAGGTCGGCCCGGAGACCCGGGCGCTGGTCGAAGGTCTCATCCGGGAGCGGGGGCTGCGGCGGCAGCGCCGTCGTATCAAGCCGGCGGGCCTGGTCGAGGTCGTCTTCCACGAGCTGGCCGGCGAATATCCGATAGAGATCATCAAGGGCGTCAAAGCGGTGGCGGGACACCACGGCATGAACGTGATCGTCTCCGAACTCTCGGGTCAGCACGTCCCCGGGCAGCGGTGGATCAAGGACGTGCTCGGCCGGCGTCCGGCCGGCGTCATCACGGTGTTCTCCGGCCCGACCGAGGAGCAGCGTGTCCTGCTGGCCACGCGTGACATGCCCCTGGTCGTGCTCGACCCGGCGGGAGATCCGGGCCGCGGGGTGCCCTCGGTCGGGGCGACCAACTGGAGCGGCGGCCTGGAGGCCACCCGCCACCTGCTCGAACTCGGCCATCGCCGGATCGCGATGATCACGGGGCCCGAGTTCGCCTTCTCCAGCCGGGCCCGTCTCGACGGTTACCGCGCGGCCCTGGACGCGGCCGGGCTGCCCGCCGATCCCGCGCTGATCCGCCCGGGGTCGTTCGCCATCGAGGACGGTGTGGTGCACACCCGCCATCTGATGGAACTGCCCGACCCCCCGACCGCGATCTTCACGGCCAACGACGGGATGGCCATCGGCGTCTACCGGGCCGCCCACGAGCTCGGCCTGCGCGTCCCCGACGACCTCAGCGTCGTCGGGTTCGACGACATGGCTCCGTGGAAGTGGGTCAATCCGCCGCTCACCACCGTCCGGCAGCCCTTGGCCGAGATGGGGTCGGCGGCCACCGAGATGCTGGTCAGGCTCGCTTCCGGCGAGCAGTTGCCGCAGCGGCGGGTGGAACTGGGCACCGAACTGATGGTCCGGGGCAGCACGGCCGTACCACGAGACTGACTTTTCGCCTTCTGACTGGCTTATTTTCGTGAAATTTTCAGACCCTCCCCGGCATCCGCACAGCTTGGCGGCTGGTCGGTTCGCCCCTGTTTGACGCTCCTCGCGACGGGGCGCTCAGGTGAGCGAGACAGAACCAGCACGATGCCGGAGACGTGATGATGGAAGACCAGAACGAGCCCAGGAGCGGCGGGCTGAGCCGCCGAGCCGTGCTGACCACCATGGGGGCCCTGCCGGTGATCACAGCGGCGTCGGTCGTGGGGGCCTCGGAGGCGGCGGCCGCGACGGCGGTCATCGACCCTGCGACGCAGCGGCAGACGATCCGCGGGTTCGGCGGCATGGCCCACGCCGCCTGGATCGGCGACTTGACGGCGGCGCAGCGGGAGACGGCGTTCGGCACCGGTGAGGGCCGGCTGGGGTTTTCGGTGCTGCGCATCCCCGTGCCGGAGAGCTCGGCCGACTTCAGCCGCGACCTGGCCACCGCCCGGCGCGCGGCCGAACTGGGCGTGCTGGTGTTCGCCTCACCGTGGAACCCGCCCGCCTCGATGATCGAGACCTTCACGCGCGGCAGCCAGACCAACGCCAAACGGCTGCGGTACAACGCCTACGCCGCCTACGCCCAGCACCTGAACGACTTCACCACCCACCTGCGCAACAACGGCGTGAACCTGTACGCCATCTCGGTGCAGAACGAGCCCGACTACGCCCACGACTGGACCTGGTGGACCTCCACCGAGATGCTGCGTTTCCTGCGCGAGAACGCCGGCTCGATCAGCACCCGGGTCATCGCGCCCGAGTCGTTCCAGTACGTCAAGAGCATGTCCGACCCGATCCTGAACGACGCCACCGCGCTCGCGAACGTGGACGTCATCGGCGCCCACCTCTATGGCACCTCCTACGCCAACTTCCCCTACCCGCTGTTCCAGCAGCGCGGCGCGGGCAAGGAGTTGTGGATGACCGAGGTGTATTACCCCAACAGCAGCGACTCGGCCGACCTGTGGCCCCAAGCGCTGGACGTGGGCGAGCACATCCACCGCGCCATGGTCGACGCCGAGTTCCAGATGTACGTCTGGTGGTACATCCGCCGCGGCTACGGCCCCATGCGCGAAGACGGCACGGTCAGCAAACGCGGCGCGATGATGGCCCACTACGCCCGCTTCGTCCGCCCCGGCTCGGTCCGCATCGGCGCGACCGCCACCCCCGCCTCCAACGTCTACGTGTCGGCCTACCGCAACGGCACCACGGTCGTGATCGTGGCCGTCAACAAGAACACCTCGGTGGTCAGCCAGCAGTTCACCATCTCCGGCAGCACCGCCACCAGCGCCTCCTCCTGGGTCACCGACGCCAACCGCACCGTCGCCCCGCAGGGCGCCACGGCCATGACGAACGGCTCCCTGACGGTGTCGCTGCCCGCCCGCAGCATCACCACCTTCGTCACCAACGCGGGCCCCGTCCCATCGCCCACGCCCACGCCGTCTCCCAGCGGCGGGACGGGGCAGTTCCGGGTGGCGTACACGATGAACGCCTGGAACAACGGCTTCACCGCCAACATCAGCATCACCAACACCGGCACCTCACCGGTCAACGGCTGGACGCTGGTCTTCACCCTGCCCTCCGGGCAGACGATCACCTCCGGCTGGAACGCCACCTACTCTCCGACGAGCGGCCAGGTCAGCGCCCGCAATGTCAGCCACAACGCCACGCTCGCCCCCGGCGCGACCATCGACGTCGGCTTCCAGGCCAACCACACCGGCAACACCGCCGAACCGGGGGCGTTCACCCTCAACGGCGTCCCCTGCACCGTGATTTGATCTGGCGTGATCCGTGGCACGCCGATCGGATGCGCCCGGTTGGGGGACCACGGGACAGAAGCGCTTAGAGCGACTCGAGGCCAGCTGCGCGCCAGCCCGTGCTGTCTCCAAATGTGTTTGCGAGTGCCAGATAGGACATCCCGATCGCCCGCCAGCGACTCTGGCGAGCTTCAGCTGTTAACGCAAACATCGGCTCGGCCTTGTGGCTTCCGGCCAGGTCAGATCCAACCCCGACCGAGGAGGAGTACATGATCTCTCGTCCATCCCAATTGAAAATCGAATGTCAGGACGGAGCCGCGTGATGCCCGGACGCAAATCCTTTCTCGCTGCCATCGCCTCGGCCACGATTCTCGTCCTGGCCACGATTCCCGCCGCGCTGAGCGGCAGCGCCTCCGCCTCCTCCACCGCCGCCATGCTGGGGCCGACCACCGGCTGCGGCAAGGCCCCGACACTGGTCAACGGCACCAACACGATCCAGAGCGGAGGCAAGTCCCGCAGTTATATCCTGCGGATCCCCGACAACTACGACCCTAACCGGGCCTACCGGATCGTCTTCGGCTTCCACTGGTGGGGCGGCACCGCAACCGACGTGGCCACCGGCCAGACCGTGCAACGCGACGTGTGGTCCTACTACGGGCTGTTGCGCTTGTCCAACAACAGCACCATCTTCGTGGCCCCCCAGGGCATCAGCAACGGCTGGGCAAACACCGGCGGGGAGGACCTCGTCTTCGTCGACGACATGCTCCGGCGCATCGAAGCCGACCTCTGCGTGGAGACCACCCAGCGCTTCGCCGTCGGGTTCAGCTACGGAGGCGCGATGAGCTTCGCTCTGGCCTGCGCCCGCCCCAACGTCTTCCGCGCCGTCGCGGTGCAGTCCTCTCCCGGCACTCTCAGCGGCTGCAGCGGCGGCACCCAGCCGGTCGCCTACCTCGGCGTGCACGGCATCGGCGACAACATCGCCTCCGGCCGCTCACTGCGCAACAGGTTCGTGACCAACAACGGCTGCACCGCTCAGAATCCCCCAGAACCGGCCGCGGGCAGCCTCACCCACCGCGTTACCACCTATTCCGGCTGCCGCAGTGGTTATCCCGTTGTCTGGGCGGCCTTCGACGGCGGCCACATCGCCGCACCGCAGGACGGTGCCGGCGGCGACAGCGGCTCACGCACCTGGGTTCCCGGCGTGGTCTGGAACTTCTTCACCCAGTTCGGTGGCCCGACCAACCCTCCGAACTCCCCCTCTCCGTCTCCGTCTCCGTCTCCCGGAGGGTCAGCTGCCTGCCGGGTCACCGTGACGACCAATGCCTGGAACACCGGCCTCACCGAGAACCTCACTATCAGCAACAGTGGCAACGCCAACATCAACGGCTGGTCGCTGGTCTTCACCCTTCCCGGCGGGCAGAACATCACCGGCGGCTGGAACGCCACCTACGCCCCCATCAGCGGCCAGGTCACCGCCAGAAACCTCAGCTACAACGGCACGCTCCCGCCGGGCGCTTCCATTGACATCGGCTTCCAGGCCGCCCACACCGGCAACACCGCCAAGCCCTCCTCCTTCACCCTCAACGGCACGACCTGCACCATCGCCTAACCAACAGGGAAAACCAGGGGTGGCTCCTCCATCCCTGGTGCGACGCGATGCAGTTCGCCGGGAAGTGGACGTTATCGGCGCGTACTCCATGCGGGGATGCCACGGCAGCCACGGCAACCCCTCCTGGCTCCAGCAAGGCGGGAGCCGAGACAGAAAGGACCCCATCGATGGGATCATCTAGCCGCGCCGCGGGCCGTAGAGCTCTGTCTACGCTGGTCAGGCTACTGACGGTGTTCGGGCTGGTCGCCAGCGCGGTGACCGTCACCGCAAGCTCGGCACATGCGTCCACGAGCCAATTCAGGGGTGTCAACTGGCCAGACGCGAGAGACAACTTCGTCAACGGCGTGCTCTACGTGTCCGGGCTCAGTTCCTCCGACACCTACTCCTCGGCCTCCACGGTGGCCGATCAGGTGGTCGGCCAGCTGTATTCGATCACCGGTGCCAATACGGTCCGGATGCCGATCAACGAACCCACTGTGTCCACCTACTGGGGAACCTACACCGGTGCGATCGACACCGCGCTCAGCAAGGGCAGTGTGATCCTGGCGTACTGGGCCCACAGCGGCGGCAGGCCAGCCACCATGACCGCGTTCAACCAAATGTGGGACAAGGTCGTCGCCAAGTACGGCGGCAACCCCAACGCCTACTTCGAGGTCATCAACGAGCCTTTCGGTTACAGCGCCACCGATCTGAACAACATGTACGCCGCCTGGCTGGCCCGCTACCCCAACGTGCCGCGCGGCAGGGTGATTCTGGACGGCACCGGCTTCGCCACGAACGTCACCGTGGTCGGCAACGACAGCCGCCTGAACGGCACCCTGCTCGCAGTACACGACTACACGATGAACGTGACCCCGCCCTATGACGACGAAACCGCGTGGGCGAACCACATCGCCAGCTCCATCGGACCGTACGCCAGCCGCACCATCGCCACCGAATGGGGTGGACCCATGAGCCCGGGAAGTAAGTACGACATCCAGTGGAGCACCATTGACTACAGCATCCCAAGCGGGTCGTACTTCGCCGACTACCTCCGAGGGGTCAGCAGCCAACTCCGCACCCTGGGCATGGGAAGTGTGTACTGGCCCGGTCTGCGGGACGGCGACTGGTACAGCCTGACCAGCAGAAGCGGAAATGGCGCGAACATCAATCTGTCGCTGAAAAATCCATCAGGGCTGGTCCGGCTGCAGTACGCCTGGGGCATGGGCAGCGGAGGCGGCACCCACGTCCAGATCCGCAACGCGAGCACCGGCCTGCACATCGACGGAACGGGTAGCACCACCAACGGGGCCAATGCCGCGCAGTCGGCAGGCACCGATGGCTCCAACCCACAATGGATCATCGAGAACACCGGCAACTACGTGCGTATCAAGAACCGCGCCACCGGCCTCTACCTGGACGGCATGGGTCGCACATCCAACGGCGCGGCGGTAGGCCAATACCAGACCACCAACAGCACCAACCAGCAGTGGTCAATACTGACCGAAGCGAACAACGTGCGTATCAAGAACCGCGTCACCGGCCTCTACCTGGACGGCATGGGTCGCACATCCAACGGCGCGACAGTAGGCCAATACCAGAACACCAACAGCACCAACCAGCAGTGGAAGATCGTCGCCGCGAACTGAAGCGCTCTTGAGCTTTGCGCGCTCACCGGCTTCGGCGGACCTGAGCAGGTCGACCTCGTGGTGAAGCATGCCGGCCAACGCCTCGTAGCGGGCTGGGCCGCGCGGTTAGCGTGCGCGATCTCACGGGCGATGGCCAACCGGCTGTTCGGGGCCCGCTCCCCTCACTCACCCCCACCGGGCAGTTCCGGGTGGCGTACACGATGAACGCCTGGAACAACGGCTTCACCGCCAACATCAACATCACCAACGCCGGCACCTCACCGGTCAACGGCTGGACGCTGGTGTTCGCCCTGCCCTCCGGGCAGGGCGAACACCTCCGGCTGGAACGCCACCTACTCGGGCCACGATCGGCGTCGGCTTCCAGGCCACCCACACCGGCAACACCGCCGAGCCGGGCGCGTTCACCCTCAACGGCGTGGCCTGCACCGTGATCTGACCTACCCCCGTCGCCGGAGCTCGGTGGCCGTGCGGATCAGCCCGGCCAGGGCGAGCGACCGGCTGTGGGCGGGCCACGCGATGTGCGTGCCGACCTGCGGCGCGTCGGTCAGCGGGATGGCGGCGTGCTCCGACCACAACCAGGCGCGGGCGGAGTCGGGCATGACCGCGAGGGTGCGCCCGAGTGCGATCAGCTGCGCGAGCTGCGTCTGGTCGCGGATCTCGGGCCCCGGGCCGGGCGGGTAGACGCCGTAGCTGGGCCAGCGGGCGAGCGGCAGATCGGGCACGTCGCCGACGTCGGCGACGGTCAGCGACTCGCGGGCGGCGAGAGGGTGCCGGGCTGGCAGGATGGCGATCTGCCCCTCGGTGGTCAGTTCCTCGCTGTCGAACCCGGCGAGCGAATTGAACGGCGTGTGCATCAGCGCCGCGTCGGCACGGCCGTCCCGCAGCAGTCCCTCCTGGTCGCAGAAGCCGCAGAGCAGCACCTCGATCTCGGCGGCGCCGGGCACGGCCGCGTACGCGGCGAGAAGCCGCTGCAGCAGTTCGTGGGAACCGGCGGCCTTCACGGCCAGCACCAGCCGGCTGCTCGGGGCGTCCACGCCACCGGCGCGCTGGGTGCGTCGAACGGCCGCGTCGGTCGCGTCGAGGGCGGCGCGGCCTTCGTACAGCAGCACCTCGCCCGCACCCGTGAGGGCCACGCCCCGGCGGTTGCGTTCGAACAACGAGACGCCAAGACGGCGTTCGAGTTGCTTGATCGCCCGCGACAGCGGCGGCTGGGCCATCCCGAGCCGCTCGGCGGCCCGCCCGAAGTGCAGTTCCTCGGCCACGGCCACGAAGTAGCGCAACTCACGCGTGTCCACGCTTTGACGATACCTGCCGGGTATCACAGCGCACCGCATCGGTGTTGGCTTCGCCGTTCGCCCCCGGACGACCATCGAGGGCATGAACGAGACGAAGACCGCCCTGGTGACGGGCGCGAACAAGGGAATCGGCTACGCGATCGCCGCCGGGCTGGGCGCCCTCGGTTACCGCGTGGGCGTGGGCGCGCGGGACGGATCCCGCCGCGAGACCGCGGTGGAGAAGCTGCGGGCCCAGGGGGTGGACGCGTTCGGCGTGCCGCTGGACGTGACCGACGACCAGAGCGTCACCACCGCGACCACCCTGATCGACCGGCTGGACGTCCTGGTCAACAACGCCGGCATCTCCGGCCCGTTCGGCCCGGGCTGGGTCCAGGACCCGACGACGCTCGACCTCGACGTGGTCAGGACGGTCGTGGAGACCAACGTCCTCGGCGTCATCCGGGTGACCAACGCGATGCTGCCGCTGCTGCGCCGGTCGCCCTCGCCCCGCATCGTGAACGTCTCCAGCAGCGTCGCCTCGGTGACCCGCCAGGCCGACCCGGACATCGCGATCGGCCCGATCATGGCGGCCTACTCGCCGTCGAAGTCGTTCCTCAACGCCGTCACCGTGCAGTACGCCCGCCAGTTCGCCGGGACGAACATCCTGATCAACGCCGCCTGCCCCGGCCTGGTCGCGACCGACTTCACCGGCTTCACCGGCCGGGCCCCGGAGGAGGGCGCCGCCACCGCGATCCGCCTCGCCACCCTCCCCGACGACGGCCCGACCGGCGGCTTCTTCGAGGACGCCGGCGTCATCCCCTGGTGATCGCGCCGGAGGTCAGTAGACGTCGCGGACGTAGCGTTTGTCGGCGGCCAGCCGCTTCACGTACGCGGCGGCGGCCTCCCGGTCGAGTGACCCGTGGGTGGCGATGATGTCGCGGAGCGCCTCGTCCACGTCCCTGGCCATGCGGGAGGCGTCGCCGCAGACGTACAGGCCGGCGCCGTCCTGGAGCCAGGCCCACAACCGGTGGCCCTGTTCCCTCATGCGGTCCTGGACGTAGATCTTGGTCCGCTGGTCCCGGGAGAAGGCGGTGTCGAGCCGGTCGAGGGTGCCGCCGGAGATGAGCTCGGTGAGCTCGTTCTCGTAGTAGAAGTCGGTGGCTCGGTGCTGCTCGCCGAAGAACAGCCAGTTGGCGCCGCGATGTCCCAGGGCGCGGCGCTCCTGCAGGAAGCCGAGGAAGGGCGCCACCCCGGTCCCCGGGCCGATCATGATCATGGGGGTGGCGGGATCGGCCGGCGGGCGGAAGTGCGGAGAGGCCCGCACGAAGATCGGCATGGGGGTGCCGGGGGCGGCGTCGGCCAGGAAGGCCGAGCAGACGCCCTTCCTGGGGCGGCCGTGGAGGTTGTCGTACCGGACGACCGACACCGTCACGGAGACCTCGCCGTCGTCGACCAGCGGGCTGGAGGAGATCGAGTACAGGCGCGGTTGCAGTCGCCGGAGCGTGCCGGCCCACTCCTGCGGGGTCGCCCTGACCGGGTGTTCGCCGATGACGTCGACGGCCTGGCGGCCCCAGGACCACTGCGCGAGCTCGTTCTTGTTGTCGGGGCGCAGGAGTTTCCTGAGCTCGCGGGCGCCGGTGCGGTCGGCGGCGAAGCGCAGCAGGTCGGTGGTGATCTTCGTGATGTCCAGGTGCCGGAGGAAGGCGTCCCTCAGTGGCAGGGTTCCGACGCCGTCGAGCTCGATCTCGGCGGCGCCGTCGAGTCGGGTGACGGCGAGCCACTCGGCCACGAGGTCGGGACAGTTCTCCGGACGCACGCCCAGGGCGTCGCCCACCCGATAGGTGAGAGGGCTGTCACGCAGGTCGAAGGTGAACCGGCGCACCTCCTTGGTCGCGCCGGGGCGGCTGAGCAACTGGTTGCCGACAAGAGGCGTCGACACGCCGGGCGATGCGACGGGGGCGGGCGGCGGAGCCGCCGGCGGACGGGAGCCCAGGACGGTGAGGACCTCGGACAACCACGCCTGCGCGGCGACCTCGTAGTCGGGTTCGCAGTCGGTCCGGTCGGCCAGGCGGACGGCGCCGAGTTCCTCCAGGCGCCCGTCCAGTCGGCGGCCGTGGCCGCAGAAGTCGTCGTAGGAGGAGTCGCCGAAGGCCAGCACCGCGAACCGCACGCCGTCGAGCCGGGCGGCGTCGGCGGCGGCCAGGCTCTCCCAGAAGCCGGCGCCGTTGTCGGGCGACTCGCCGTCGCCGAAGGTGCTGGTGATCAGCAGCAGGTCGGCGCCGGGGAAGGCCTTCGGGTCGGTGTCGGACATGCCGACGAGCCGCACCCGGTGGCCGGCGGCGGTGAGGCGCTGCGCGGCGACGGCGGCGAACTCCTCCGCGTTCCCTGTCTGCGACGCCCACAGGACGACCACCTGGGCCCCGGTGTCTTCTTCGGCGAGCTCGGGGAGACGGGAGAACATGCCGGCCAGCACGCCGTTGACCCACAACGCGTGGTCGGCGGCGAACGGCGCTCCCGGCGGCAGCACCGGCACGCCCGGCGTACCGGATCGCAGGCCGGTGAGGAACCCGGCCAGGTAGCGGCGTTCCTGGTCGGTCAGGACCGGCGGCACGGTGTCGGCCAGGCCGAACACGTCGGCCGGAACGGCCGGTGCGGCGACCCGGCTGAGCGCCACCGCGCACACCTTGAGCTCGGGCTGGAACGAGATCGGGTCGACCGCGTCGCTGGTCACCGCGTTGACGCTGAGATATTCGCCGAACAGGTCGTTCCAGTGGAAGGGCGCGAAGCAGGCGCCGGGCATCACCCGGTCGGTGAGCACCGCCGGGAGCACGGCCCGCCCGCGCCGTGAGGCCACCTCGACCGAGTCGCCCTCCTCGACGCCCAGGGCCCGCGCGTCCGACGGGTGGATCTCCAGGAACGGGGCCGGGTTCAGCTTGTTCAGCTTGCCGACCCGGCCGGTCTTGGTGAGGGTGTGCCACTGGTGCTGCACCCGGCCGGTGTTCAGGACGAACGGGAAGTCGTCGTCGGGCATCTCCTTGGCCGGCAGGTGCGGGCGGGGATGGAACACCGCCCGGCCGCTCGGCGTCGGGAAACGAAGACCGCCGTCGGGCTCGCGGTAGCGGATCGGGTTGCGGTCGGGCCCGCCGACGGCCGCCGGCCACTGGACGGGCGTGGCCCGTAGCCTGTCGTAGGTGACTCCCCGCAGGTCGTAGCCGGTCTTCGGGTTCGCGGCGCGCTTGATCTCCGCGAAGATCTCCTCCGCGCTGTCGTAGGAGAACCCCTGCTCGTAGCCCATCGCACGGGCGACCGCGGCGATGATGCGCCAGTCGGCGGTGGCCTCGCCGGGCGGGTCGACCGCCTGCCTGGCCAGGGTGAGGTTGCGCTCGCTGTTGATCAGCACGCCCTCGGCCTCGACCCACATCGCGCCCGGCAGCACGACGTCGGCGTAGGCGTTGGTCTCGGTCTCGGCGAAGACGTCCTGGGTGACGACGAACTCGGCCGCCTCCAGCGCCTCGATGACGGTGCGCCGGTTGGCCACCGACGCGATCGGGTTGGTGCAGATGATCCAGCAGGCCTTGATCTCGCCCGCGGCCATGCGCTCGAACATCTCGATCGTGCCCCGGCCCGCGCCGTCCGGGCGGATCGTGCCGGGCGGCAGCCCCCACAGGTCCTCGGCGAACGCCCGCTCCTCCTCGACGAGCACGGACCGCTGGCCCGGGAGGCCGGGCCCCATGTAGCCCATCTCCCGGCCGCCCATGGCGTTGGGCTGGCCGGTCAGGGAGAAGGGCCCGCTTCCTGGACGGCAGATCGCGCCCGTCGCCAGATGCAGGTTGACCAGGGCGTTGGTGTTCCACGTGCCGTGGGTGCTCTGGTTGAGCCCCATGGTCCAGCAGCTCATCCACTCCCCCGCCGTGCCGATCCACTCGGCCGCCTGACGGATTGCGGCCTCCGGGAGGCCGGTGATCTCGGCGACCGTCGCGGGCGGGTAGTCGTCCAGGAAGCCGGGCATCGCCTCCCAGCCCTCGGTGTGCGCGGCGATGAAGGCGGGGTCGGTGTGCCCGTTCTCGGCCAGCAGGTGGAGCAGGCCGTTGAGCAGGGCGAGGTCGGTGCCCGGCCTGATCTGGAGGAACAGGTCGGCCTTGTCGGCCGTGGCGCTGCGCCGGGGGTCGACCACGATCAGCTTCGCGCCCGCCTTGATCCGGTCCATCATGCGCAGGAACAGGATCGGGTGGCAGTCGGCCATGTTCGACCCGATGACGAAGAAGACGTCGGCCCGGTCGAAGTCGTCGTACGAACCGGGCGGCCCGTCGGCCCCGAGCGACAACTTGTATCCGGTGCCCGCGCTGGCCATGCAGAGCCGGGAGTTCGACTCGATCTGGTTGGTGCCGATGAACCCCTTGGCCAGCTTGTTGGCCAGGTACTGGGCTTCGAGGCTCATCTGCCCGGAGACGTACAGGGAGACGGCGTCGGGTCCGTGCTCGTCGATGACGGCGCGCAGCCGCCGGGCCGTCTCGGCGACGGCCTCGTCCAGTCCCACCCGGGCGGGCTCCAGGCCGCGTTCCCGGCGGACCAGCGCGGTGTCCAGGCGTCCGGGCGCGGCGAGCATGTCGGCGGTGGTCGCGCCCTTGGTGCACAGGCGGCCGAAGTTCGCCGGGTGGTCCTTGTCGCCGGAGACCTTCCGGACCGTACGCCGCCCGTCGGGCCCCGTCGCGACGTCGAGGACCATGCCGCAGCCGACACCGCAATACGAACAGACCGTCCGCACCTGCGCCACGGCGTCCCCCCTCGACGACTGATCGCGTCGAACGTATGAAATGCCCGTTTCGGGGTTGTGACGGCTGGGGGTCAGGAGGTGTTTCGAATGTCAACCGGATGGCACATCGACGAAACCCGCCAGGGCCACAGACGGGTGCGCTGCCACGCGTCACCTGCCCGGTCAGGCGGCTGGCAGGTCAGCGGGGAACAGCGGGAGGGATCGCAGCAAGTCGCGCAGGTTCTCGCTCATCCCCCCGTGATCCCCCCGCCCACTCCAGCACGACGAACGGGATGTCGCTCGACGGGTGGTGACTGCGCCGTCTGGTGATCCGGTAGGGCTCTCCCGCCGGCAGGTGGACGACGCCGATGTGCTGCCCGACACGGGTGAGCATTCCGTGGCACGGCCCACCGATGCAGAGGGCGTTCGGCGCGTTCGTCATTCGTGGGGACCTCCGAGCCGGCGGGGAATCCGCAAGAGACTACTCATCGGATCGAGCCCACCTCACTCCGGGGTCGGCGGAGAGTCTCTTGTCAACCATTCCCCGGTATACGTATGCTCATACGTATACCAAGACGGCGGTATTCAGCATTGCTATGTACCGGTAGTCAGTGTTACTTTGTACCAGTAGCTAGCGACGCTGAATAGCCAGATGGGGTGTCCATGGGCAAGCAGATGACGGAGATGCTCAAGGGAACGCTGGAGGGCATCGTGCTCGCGATCCTCGCCGTGCGGTCCGCGTACGGCTACGAGATCACCGCCTGGCTGCGCGACCAGGGCTTCGCCGACATCGCCGAAGGAACCGTCTACGCCCTGCTCGTCCGGATCGAGCAACGCGGGTTCGTCGACGTCGAGAAGGTCCCCTCCGAGAAGGGGCCCCCGCGCAAGGTCTACTCCCTCAACACACAGGGACGCGACCACCTCGAAGAGTTCTGGAGGACCTGGAGCTTCCTCTCCGAACGACTGGAACAGCTCCACAGAGGAGGCAACTAGCCATGGCAGAAGAGTCCGGCGAAGACAAGAACCGCTTCCTGAAGTACCTGGAGGTGGTCACCGGATCGTTCGACGACAAGAGGCGCTACCGGCACTACAAGGCACGAATCGCGAAGCTCCCCGACGACTACCGCACCGCCTTCGAGGCGATGGAGCGCTACCTGATGTTCTTCGGCCGGGCCGACGGCCCCGGCGCGATGGAGATGTACGAGGACCTCGCCGACCTGGCCGAGCAGAGCGCCGCCGACCGGACGCCGATCCGCGACATCTTCGGGGACGACCCCATCGAGTTCGTCGAGACGTTCATCCAGAACTACCCGATCGGCAGATGGATGGGACGCGAGCGCAACCGGTTCACCAACGCGGTCGCCCGGGCGGCCGGAGAAGAAGAAGGGACCAGCCGATGAGTCAGGCGATCCAGGTTCGTGGCCTGGAGAAGTCGTACAAGGACCTGAAGGTTCTGAAGGGCGTCGACTTCGAGGTGGCGCCGGGCAGCATCTTCGCCCTGCTCGGCTCGAACGGCGCCGGCAAGACCACGGTCGTGAAGATCCTGTCCACCCTGCTCAGGGCCGACGCGGGCAGCGCCGGCGTCAACGGCTTCGACGTCGCCAGGCAGCCGGCCGACGTGCGGAACTCCATCAGCCTCACCGGCCAGTTCGCGGCCGTCGACGAGATCCTCACCGGACGGGAGAACCTCGTCCTGGTCGCCAGACTGCGCCACCTCAAAGACGCCGGCACGATCGCCGACGACCTGCTGGCACGGTTCTCGCTGACCGACGCGGGCGGCCGGAAGGTGGCCACCTATTCGGGCGGCATGCGCCGCCGCCTCGACATCGCGATGAGCCTCATCGGCAGCCCGCCGATCATCTTCCTCGACGAGCCCACCACCGGCCTCGACCCGCAGGCGCGCATCGAGGTGTGGGCCGCCGTCAGGGAACTCGCCGCCCAGGGCACGACGGTCCTGCTCACGACGCAGTACCTCGACGAGGCCGAGCAACTCGCCGACCGCATCGCCATCCTCCACGAAGGAAAGATCATCGTGACCGGCACCCTCGCCGAGCTCAAGCAGCTGCTCCCGCCCGCCAAGGTCGAATACGTGGAGAAGCAGCCCACTCTCGAAGACGTCTTCCTCACCCTCGTAGGCACGAAGGACCAGAAATGACCGACATCTTCACCCTGACGGGCCGTTCTCTACGCCACATCAGCCGCAGCCCCGACACGATCATCACGACCTGCGTCACCCCGGTCATGTTCATGTTGTTGTTCGTGTACGTCCTGGGCGGCGCGATCCAGACCGGATCCGCGTCCTACGTGAACTACCTGCTGCCCGGCATCCTGCTCATCACGGTCGCCTCCGGCATCGCCTACACCGCGTTCCGCCTGTTCATGGACATGCAGAACGGCATCTTCGAACGTTTCCAGTCGATGCCGATCGCCCGCTCGTCGGTGTTGTGGGCCCACGTGCTGACCTCGCTCGTCGCCAACATGATCTCGCTCGTGGTCGTCGTGCTGGTCGCCCTGCTCATGGGCTTCCGCTCGTCGGCCGGACTGGCGTCGTGGCTCGCCGTCGCCGGCATCCTGATCCTGTTCACCCTCGCGCTGACCTGGCTCGCCGTCATCCCCGGCCTCACCGCCAAGACCATCGACGGCGCGAGCGCCTTCTCCTACCCGCTCATCTTCCTGCCGTTCATCAGCTCGGCCTTCGTGCCGACCGACAGCATGCCCGGCCCGGTCCGCGCCTTCGCCGAGAACCAGCCGGTGACCTCTATCGCCAACGCCCTCCGCAACCTGTTCACCGAACAGCCGGTCGGCGACGACATCTGGATCGCCCTGGCCTGGTGCGTCGGGATCCTGGTGGTGACGTACTTCTTCGCGATGTCGACCTACCGCCGCAAGATCTCCTAGCCGGCACACGACCCATCGTCCTGGGCGCCCAGGACGACAGGATCGCGCCCTCCACGCCCTACTTGAGCAACTGCCGGGCCATCACCATGCGCTGGATCTGGGTGATCTTCTCGCTGGGAACCGGCTACCAGGCAAGAAGTTTCGATCAAGCGCCTGAGCAGGGCAAACGCTTGTCGGTGACGTCCACCTTCTTTGACCATCGTCCGGCCTCTCACGGAACGGCCACGACCAGCTGAGGGCCGAGCTCGCCACCGCCCTGTCCGGTTCCGCGCCGAACGAAAGCGCCCCTCAGTCACTGATCATCTTCCTGCATAAACCTGATCATGTAGGCCCGACTCATGCCGCAGTGACCGAATTTCGGTGGACACTCCCGCGTCGTCTCGGGATCGGCCGTCGGCGCCCGTTTCCCGGCAACGCGGGCCCAGTAGGCGAGGTTGTCCCGGTCGGTCAGCGTGTCGGGGTGTTCAGCGCCCTGGACGCGTTCGCGGATGGGCAGCAGCGCGGCGAACTGATCCCGCGCCCCGGCCGCGTCCCCCGCCATCCCGGTGTAAAAGGCCAGGTCGGCTTGGGCGGTCAGGGTGTTGGGGTGTTCGGGGCCGTGGTGGTCGAGCTGGGCCTGGTAGCGCTGGTGTCGCAGGGTTTTGGCGGGGCGTAGTCCCCGCTGGCGTTGAGGTAGTCGATCACCTGGTACATCACCGGCGATCGCGGGGGCAGGGCCGCGCGGGCGTGGGCCAGCAGCCGCCGGTAGGCCGGCCACCTGCCGATCACGTTCGGATCCTCAGGCAGCTCGGCGGTCAGCAGGTCAGCGGCTAGGGCGCGGACGCTCTGACGCTCGTGTTGGGGGAGGTCGTTCAAGGTAACGGCCTGGACCAGGCGATGGACGCTGACGGCGTCGGAGCCGGTGCCGCTATCCGGGCTAATGGTGATCATGCTGTAGGAGGCCGGCAGCCCCAGCGCCTGGCCGATCTGGAGTTCATCGGCGTCGGGCAGGCGTCGGGCAGATGACGCAGGACGGTGATGGGCAGCTGGTCGGGGGCGTAGCAGGCCAGCAGGGCCAGTAGCCGGGGGGCCAGCGGGTTCTGGGTGGCGATCCGGCTGCGGGTGATCGTCCAGACTTGGGCGATGACCGGACACCACCACGATCAGCGCGGCCACCCCGGCCGCGATTCGCCAGCCTCTCCCGCTCCCCACCCGCTCATCGTCGCCGCTACCGCACATACCGGCAGCACATGCGCGCAAATCGTGATCAGGAACGCGCCGACCCCACAAGCGGCCGACAACCGATGATGCAGGCCCAATCGATGCGTGTTCGTCCCGTTTCAGGGAGCATCGAGGGCACGCCGAGATCCGCCACCACCTCCTCAGCGCCGCCGGACGGTGCACGGGATCGAGCACCTCGCCGATCTCGCTGACCTTGTCGATCTCGTCGATCTCGTGGCGGCATCTCGTTCTCGTGTGCTCGTGCTGGTCGGTCCGGTGATCGCGTAAGTAGAGGCTACGTCTCGCAGCGGCCCCGCCACCTTCACGGTGTCGGGGCCGTTCGCGTTCACCGGCCAGGCCCATCGTGAAGATTGCCCGCCGGGAGCCGGAGCGTCGATGCTCACCGCCAGGCACCCGCAGCTGTCACACGCCTGCGTAGCCAGGTGGCCGTCAGCGCGGTGGCGCCGGAGCCGCAGCCGCGGCGCTTCCCGCGGGCCGGTGGTGAGGGCGATGCCGTGTTCCTCGCCCGCCTTGTTCCTCACCCGCCTCGCCCAGGCCGAGCCCGCGGATCAGCACCGGTCCGTGGTGGTCCCGCCACGGGTCCCCGCTCGGCCCGGCCCGAGTCGGTGCCGAGACCGGCCTGGTGACCGGCCGGAGGTCCGCCCGGACGGCCGGCAGAGGGAGTCGTATCCGTAGGGGTAACGCTTCGTGATTGTCTCAGTCTGGAGAAGTCGTACAAGGAGCTGCGTGTGCTTGACAGCCGCGGCGCGCGGTTGCATGGTTAGTTACACATGTAGCTAACCAGTTGGGCGGCTAAGCCAACGATGGACGATGACCGACCGATCTTCCTTCAGATCGCCGAGCTGATCGAGAACTCCATCATCGACGGGTCGCTGGTGGAGGAGGCCCAAGTCCCGTCCACCAACGAGCTTGCCGCCTTTCACCGGATCAACCCGGCCACCGCGGCCAAGGGCGTCAACCAACTCGTGTCGGAGGGAACGCTCTACAAGCGGCGCGGCATCGGCATGTTCGTCGCCGAGGGCGCCCGGGCCAGGCTGCGCGAGCGGCGACGGGAACGGTTCACCGAACAGTACGTGGAACCCCTGCTCGCCGAGGCCCGCAAGCTCGGCATCGGCCACGACGAGCTGATGAAGATGATCGACTCATCCGGTGCGGTTGTCGGAAGGGACCTGGGATGACGGCGGTGGCAACCGCACACGGGCTGACCAAGCGCTTTGGTGACGTCACGGCGCTCGACGACGTGAGCTTCGAGCTGGCCGAGCACACGATCTACGGCCTGCTCGGGCGCAACGGGGCGGGCAAGACCACCCTGATGCAGATCCTCACCGGGCAGGCGTTCGCGTCGTCGGGGAAGGTGTCGGTCTTCGACGCGCCACCGGTGGAGAACCCGGCCGTCCTGTCGAAGGTGTGTTTCGTCCGGGAGAGCCAGCGCTACCCCCACGTCTACACCGTGCGCCACGTCTTTCGCACCGCACGCCGGCTGTTCGCGAACTGGGACGACACGTTCGCGCACAGCCTCGCCGCGGACTTCCAGCTACCGGCCGGGCGGCTGGTCCGCAGGCTCTCGCGGGGCATGCTGTCGGCCCTCGGCGTGACCGTAGGGCTGGCCGCGCGGGCGCCCCTGACGTTCTTCGACGAGCCGTACCTCGGGCTCGACCCGGCCGCCCGGCAGCTTTTCTACGACCGCCTGCTCGCCGACTACGCCGAGCATCCCCGCACCGTGGTGCTGTCCACCCATCTCATCGACGAGGTGAGCGATCTGGTCGAGCGGGTGCTGCTCCTCGACCGTGGCCGGCTGCTGCTCGACGAGGACGCCGACGACCTGCGCGGGCGAGCGGTGGCGGCCACCGGACGGGCGGAGGCCGTGGACGGGTTCGCCGCCGGACGCACCGAGTTGCACCGCGAGCGGTTGAGCGGCCTGATCCGGGCGACCGTCCTCGATGGGCTGGGACCGCACGCGAAGGCGCTCGCGCAGACGCTGAACGTCGAGCTGGAGCCGCTGTCGCTGCAGCAACTCGTGGTCCGCCTGACCGTACCGCCGACGACGACGGCGCCGGCGGACCGGGAGGCCGCCCGATGAACCGCATCCGTCAGGTGGCCCGTCTCCAGATGCCGGCCTGGCCGCAGATCGTGGGCTGGACGTGGAGCATCACAGCCGTCGCGTTCGGCATCAACCTGCTGAGCGTCATGGCGAACTACGACCCGGGCGACGGTGTGACGACCACCGGCGGCGTGGTCAGCCTGTGCGGCGGCGTGATCGGGATGGCCACCGTCTCGGTCACCCAGATCTTCCCGTACGCGCTGGGCATGAGCGTGACCCGCCGGGAGTTCTACCTGGCCTGGTCGCTGCTCGCGGTCGTCCAGTCGGTGCTCTACGCGCTGGTGCTCTGCCTGCTGCGCGCCGTGGAACAGGCCACCGGCTACTGGGGGTGGGGGATGCGCTTCTTCGGCCTGCCGTTCATGGATGACGCCAACCCGGTGCTGCTCCTGCTCGGGTACGCGGTACCCATGCTGGTCCTGACCCACCTCGGGATCCTGCTCGGCACGTTGTACCTGCGCTGGGGCACCACCGGCGTCCTCGCCAGCCTCACCCTGACGTTCACAGCGCTCGGGCTGGCCGCCACGCTGATCACGTGGACCCGGCAATGGCACGCGATCGGCCGCTGGTTGCTCGACCAGTCCCCCACGGCGCTGCTCGCCGGCTGGCCGGTCCTGGTGGCCGCCGCGTTCGCGGTCGGCGGGTACAGGCTCATCCGCCGTGCCACGGCGTAGGCGCGGCGGGCACTCGGCCGCTCCGGACACCGGACAACGCGAACGCCAACTCCGCCGTGATGGGCCGCCAGATTGTCAGCCCTGTCCGCCCACGTCCTTGGGAGAGACGCAATGACGAACAACAACACGCCCCCGCCCGCCGCAGGTCTCGGGATCTGGGCGAATCTCGGGATCTGGATCGCATTCGGCGCTGCCTTCGGCCTCCTCGTCGGCGTCGTCGTCGGGGGTGTCTTCGACAACCTCACTTACGGAATCGGGCTAGGTTCGTTCTTCGGTCCAGGCCTGGGTGTGGCCGCCTGGGCCGTCTTCATCGCGCCGCGAAGGAATGCCCGCCGCGACTCCTGAGCGTCGCGCCCGAGTATCGGCCCAGATCACCGATCAGGAGGTTCGCCCTGGATGAAGGAACCTCCCTCCACCAACCAGGACTGAAGCAAGCACCGGACACATAGACAGCGTGGGCTCTGCGAAGAGCCTGATTACTCTGGCCACTGGCCGTCGATCGGCCTCAACCTCTCGGCTTTGGTTCCTTCGCCCCACGGCTGGCGGTGTTTCATAGGCGTCCGTCTATGAAACGCCCGCCGGAATCGACCGGAGTGATCTCGCGGGCCCAGCCTTCAGCCGACCGGTTCTGTGGGACGAGATCTTCCGGGGCCCGCGATCCAGTTTCAGTAGTACTGATGCATCAGGTTGGTTGCCCAATGGGCTTGCCGTACCTCGTCCTGCGGCGCGAACTCGCGGAGGTACGGCTTGATGTCCAGCACCGGCGTGCCATCCAGGGCGTCAAGATCGGCCACGTGAAGCGCGCGTCCAGGGCCCGATAGTCCTATGACGTCGGCGCGGCCCCGCCAACCCCGCAGACTCTGAGGTGCTGATGTCCTACCCGGCGGGCAGGATGGGCGCGGGAGGTACAGATGAGCGACATCGCGGACGTTCCACCCGCCGTTGTGGGCCGGTTCCGGGTGATCTGCGGGGAGCTGCCCGAGGCGTACGAGGAGCCGGCGTGGATCGGCTTGCGGTGGCGGATTCGCCGGGGGACGTTCCTGCACGTCTACACCACCGACGAGAGGGGGTCGGCGTACATCGAAACGGACGATCCGGCCATCCTGATGACCTTCCGGGCGCCGCCCGGGGAGTTGGCCGCGCTGGCGCATGCCGGCCCTCCGTTCTTTCGGGCCGACTGGGGTGTGAATGTCGTGGGAATGGTGCTGGACGACGAGACGGACTGGGTCGAGGTTGCCGAGCTGGTGACGGACAGCTATCGCGTGCAGGCGCCCCGCCGCCTCGCGTTCCGGCTGAAAGCAGGTGGATGAACCGCCGGCTACCTCCCCACGTTGCCGCTTATCCAGGTTCGGTGCTGAGAAACATTCCTATTCACGGTGGGATAGGTCGGGTTGCCGCACTGACCAGAGATATTTCAGGAGACGATTCCGACGACGACATCACTTAGTGCCGCGTGCTCCGGCCGTCTGGCCGGATTTGCGGGTGCAGTTCATTCCGGGCGTGATCGGCTTGAGGAAGACCTCTCGTCGTTCGTTGGGGAAGCCCGCATTGCTGGTCTTTCCGTAGCCGGTCGTGACTACCTCGCCGGTCGGCACCGCGCCCTGGCTGGGCAGTGCGGGTGCGATGAGGGGCTCCGACAGCAAGATGGGCTGGTCAAGCGCAGGATCCCGAGATCGCCGTCCATCGCCGGGACGCGCCTTCACTCGGTTCGCGCACCGGCCTCGAGCACGGTGAGGTCGCGGACCGCATACCGGTGATGCTCGGCCTCTTCCTTGCACACCACCGTGAGGCAGCGGCGCACGACGTACTCCTTGTCCGGGTAGGGGTCGGCCGGCTTGCGACCACACACCCGATCGAGCTCGGCCTCGGTGAGCTCGTCGACGACCCGGCGCATCGTGGCCATGCGGGCGAGCCGCGGCGCGAGTACCTCGTCGAGCGTCGGGGTGGCATCGAGGGTGAGCCCGAGCTTCGCCGATGCTTCGGCCGGCATCCCGCCGGCAGGAAGGCCCAACGGGTGGTACGGCGCGTCCTCCTCGAGCACGGCGTTGCCGATCCAGGCATCGCTGGCCATCAGCAGATGCCGCTGCGTCTCGACGAACGACCATTCGCCGTCGACCTGCTCGTGCAGCTTCGCCTCGGGTAGGCGCCTGGCGCGGTCGAGCGTCTCCTCCCATTGCCTCTCGATGGCATCCCAAGCGGCCCGGTATTCGGCGGCGGACGTGGCCTCACGGGCCAGCACCCGGTTGGGATGCAGCCGGTCGAGCTCGGCCTCGACGTAGGCGGTCACGTCGACGTCGTTGACAACGACACGCTCGAAGCCGCCACCGAGGGAGACGCTGCCCCCATAGCAGTCCACGATCTTCAGGCCGGTGACGTCGCAATCGCGAATTTCGAGGCCGGAGAGGTCGCTCAGGTGGATACGAGCACCACGGAACTGGTCACTTTGGGTGTACTCAGCAGGCATCGGGACAGTTTCCCGTATCCGTCCCGCCTGTGCCAGTGAATGGCACAACGTGAGGGTTGCGTGTTGCGTCTGGGAGGGGGAGTGCGGGATCGAGCATCTTGGCGAGCGCTTGACGATCGATCTTGCCCGCACGGTTGAGGGGGTCGGAGTGATTTGGAACGAAATCCCGATTTTGGACAAGGTCAGACGGGGTCGCCATGATCACGAATTTGGCGGCTGGGCGCATGCCTCTTACTTACGACCCCTCATGGGCGGGTTAAGGCCTGCGATCAGCCCTCGTCTTCTTCGTGCTGGGAGGGGTCTCGTAGCGGGCGAAGGCCTTCGCCGGGCTGGGAGGCGATGAAGTTGTAGCGGCCCAGCGTGTTGATGTGCTTATAGCCGAGGGGTGAGACCCGGGGTTCACTCTCCGTGTCTATGCGCACCTGATGCCCGGCTCCCACGATCGAGCTCGTCAAGCGATCGACGACCGCCTGTTCCATCCGCCTCTCATCTCTCACGGAACAGTGATCCTTTAGGTCGCTGGAGCCGAACCACGAAACCCCGCCACAGGTACATCCCGGGCGGGGTTTTCGCTGTTCAAGTCCTACTTGAGCAACTGACGCGCCATCACCATGCGCTGGATCTGGTTGGTCCCCTCATAGATCTGGGTGATCTTGGCGTCGCGCATCATGCGCTCCACCGGATAGTCCCGCGTGTACCCATAACCGCCAAGCAGCTGCACCGCGTCAGTAGTGATCTCCATCGCCGCATCCGAAGCGGCCGTCTTCGCAGCCGAAGAGAAGAACGTCAGATCCTTCACCGGCGTCCCGTGCATGGCCAGCTCCGACTTGGCCGCCGCCGCGTACGTCAGCTGCCGCGCCGCCTCCAGCTTCATCGCCATGTCGGCGATCATGAACTGGACGCCCTGGAAGTCGCCGATCGCCTTCCCGAACTGCCGCCGCTCCTTGACGTACCCGATCGCGAAGTCGAGCGCCCCCTGGGCGATGCCGAGGGCCTGGGCCGCGATGGTGATGCGGGTGTGGTCGAGGGTCGCCAGGGCGGTCTTGAAGCCCGTTCCGGGTTCGCCGATCATCCGCGAGGCGGGGATGCGCACGCCTTCGAGGATCACCTGCCGGGTCGGCGAGCCCTTGATGCCGAGCTTCTTCTCCTTCGGCCCGAACGAGACGCCCTCGTCGGACTTCTCGACCACGAACGCGGAGATGCCCCGGGCGCCGGCCGACGGGTCGGTCACCGCCATGACGGTGTAGAACTCGGAGATCCCGGCGTTGGTGATCCACGTCTTCACGCCGTCGAGGACGTAGGAGTCGCCGTCGGCCACGGCGCGGGTGCGCATCGCGGCGGCGTCGGAGCCGGCCTCGGCCTCCGACAGGGCGTAGGAGAACATCGCCTCGCCCCGGGCGACGGCGGGCAGGTAGGCCGCCTTGAGCTCCTTGGACGCCGACAGCAGCAGGGGCACCGTGCCGAGCTTGTTGACCGCCGGGATCAGCGAGGACGACGCGCAGACGCGCGCCACCTCCTCGATGACGATCACCGCGGCGAGCGCGTCGGCGCCCGCGCCGCCGTATTCCTCGGGCACGTGGACCGCGTGGAAGTCGGCCGCGACGAGGTCCTTGTAGGAGTCCTCGGGGAACTCCTCGTTCTCGTCGGCCGCGGCGGCCCGCGGGGCGATCTTCTCTTCTGCCAGGGCGCGGACCGCCTCGCGGAGCATGTCGTGCTCCTCCGCCGGCGCGTACAGAGGAAAGCTCATGTACGGATTGTAGGACGTCCAACTATCACAGCGGTGGGCGATCTGCCCCGGATAGTCTCATGTAGCATCACACACCCTGATAGATGCAGGTCATCGAGGGGAGCGGCGGCGTGACACACCGACTGACGGTCCTGGGGACCGGATATCTGGGCGCGACGCATGCCGCGTGCATGGCGGAGCTCGGCTTCGACGTGCTCGGCCTCGACGTCGACCCCGACAAGATCGCCCGGCTGCGGCGCGGCGAGTCGCCGATCTACGAACCGGGCCTGGAGGCCCTGCTCAAGAAGCACGTGGCCACCGGCCGTCTCCGGTTCACCACCTCCTACGAGGAGGTCGCCGAGTTCGGCGACGTGCACTTCGTCTGCGTCGGCACCCCGCAGAAGAAGGGCGAGTACGCCGCCGACGTCTCCTACCTCGACCAGGTCGTCGACTCCCTCGGCCCGCACCTGCGCCGCGACTGCGTCGTGGTCGGCAAGTCGACCGTGCCCGTCGGCACCGCCCAGCGCCTGGCGACCCGGCTCCGGCGGCTGGCCGGCGACCACGTCGAGCTGGCCTGGAACCCCGAGTTCCTCCGGGAGGGCTACGCCGTCGACGACACCCTCCACCCCGACCGGATCGTCCTCGGCGTCGCCTCCCCCCGGGCCGAGCAGATCCTCCGTGAGGTGTACGCGCCCCTCGGCGAGATCCCCATCGTGGTCACCGACTTCCCGACCGCCGAACTCGTCAAGACCGCCGCCAACGCGTTCCTGGCCACCAAGATCTCGTTCATCAACGCCATGGCCGAGGTCTGCGAGGCCACCCAGGCCGACGTGAAACTACTCTCCAAGGCGCTCTCGTACGACGAACGCATCGGCGGCCGCTTCCTCAACCCCGGCCTCGGCTTCGGCGGCGGCTGCCTGCCCAAGGACATCCGCGCCTTCATGGCCCGCGCCGGGGAACTGGGCGCCGACCAGGCCCTGACCTTCCTGCGCGAGGTCGACGCGATCAACATGCGCCGCCGCGCCCGCATGGTCGACCTGGCCCGCGACATGGTCGGCGGCTCGTTCCGCAACCGCGTCGTCGGCGTCCTCGGCGCCGCCTTCAAGCCCAACTCCGACGACATCCGCGACTCCCCCGCCCTCGACGTGGCCGCCACCATCGGCCACGAGGGCGGCTCCGTCACCGTCTACGACCCGGTGGCCCTCGACAACGCCCGCAAGGCCCAACCGACCTTGGGCTACGCCGAATCGGCCCTGGACGCCTCCCGCGACGCCGACGTGGTCCTGCTCCTGACCGAATGGCAGGAGTTCGTCAACCTCGACCCCCACACCCTGGGCAGGGTGGTCAACGTCCGCAACATCGTCGACGGCCGCAACGCCCTCGACGCCACCGTCTGGCGCGAGGCCGGCTGGAACTACCGAGCCCTGGGCCGCCCGCAGTAGACCATCACCAAACCGCGATAGACGGACACTAGACCACTCCATACGATCACGGTCATGTCAAACGACCACTTCGTGACGTATACCACCCCACGGGGAAGTGTGATCACCCTCCCGTTCCTCAGCGAGCAGCAGAGGAACGCCGTCGTCGCCGCCCTCCATCCAGGCCCCAAAGGCGGCCACACCGTCGTCGACGGCGAAACCTGCACTCGGTGCCAAGGAGTCGGCGGGTGGCACGAGGTTGTCGAGTTCAAAACGTCATCCGGCGCCACAGTCGTCACGCGAAAATGGGTTAACTGCCGCCAATGCGGAGGGACCGGACAAACACCGAAGAAGTAGGCGCCTACGAGACGCCCTCCGACGCGGCCTTCCGGAGTGCCTCGCCCTTCGCGTAGGCCGTCTTCTTCAGGTCGGCCTGGAACTCCACCATGCGCTCCTGCAGCGCCGGGTCGGACGCCGCCAGGATCCGTACCGCCAGAAGACCCGCGTTGCGTGCCCCGCCGACCGCGACCGTCGCGACCGGCACCCCCGCCGGCATCTGGACGATCGACAACAGCGAGTCCATGCCGTCGAGGTACTTCAGCGGCACCGGCACGCCGATGACCGGCAGCGGGGTCACGGAGGCCAGCATGCCGGGCAGGTGGGCCGCGCCGCCCGCGCCCGCCACGATCACCTTCAGGCCACGGGAGGCGGCCGACTTGCCGTAGGCGATCATCTCCTCGGGCATGCGGTGGGCCGACACCACGTCGGCCTCGAAGGACACGCCGAACTCGCGGAGCGCCTCGGCGGCCTGGCCCATGACGGGCCAGTCCGAGTCGCTGCCCATGACGACGCCGACGTCAGGCACTGATGGGTCCTCTCAGACAGGTGACCGCGTGCCTCGCCCGGGCGCGGACCTCGTCGAGGTCGTCGCCCAGGGCGGTCACGTGGCCGATCTTGCGGCCCGGACGGACGTCCTTGCCGTAGAAGTGGATCTTGATGCCGGGGTCGTTGGCCATCACGTGCTCGTAGCGCGAGTAGACGTCGGGGTCGTCGCCGCCCAGCAGGTTGGCCATCACGACCACCGGCGCGGCCATCTCGGGCGAGCCCAGCGGCAGGTCGAGCACCGCCCTCAGGTGCTGCTCGAACTGGGAGGTGCGGGCGCCCTCGATCGTCCAGTGACCGGAGTTGTGCGGGCGCATGGCCAGCTCGTTCACCAGCAGGCCCGTGGCGGTCTGGAACATCTCGACGGCCAGCAGGCCGGTCACGCCGAGCTCCTCGGCGATGGTCAGGGCGATGCGCTGCGCCTCGGCGGCGAGCTCGGGGTCGAGACCCGGAGCGGGCGCGATCACCTCGACGCAGATCCCGTCTTCCTGGACGGTCTCCACGACCGGGTAGGCCACCCCCTGCCCATGGGGCGAGCGCGCCACCAGCACCGCGAGCTCCCGCTCGAACGGCACGATCTCCTCGGCGATGAGGTCGACCCCGTGGGAGACCACCTCGTCGACCTCGGCCTGGGTGCGGGCCACCCACACGCCCCGGCCGTCATAGCCGCCCCTGACGGCCTTCAGCACGACGGGGGCGGTGAAATCGGTCGAGCTCCACTTGGGGCACGGCACCCCGAGAGCGGTCAGCCGCTCGCGCATGACCCGCTTGTCCTGGGCGTGGACCAGCGCCGCGGCGCCCGGCCGGGCCGGCACCCCGAGCGACTCGATCAGCTCGGTCGGCACGTGCTCGTGGTCGAAGGTCACCACGTCGCAGCCCTTGGCCAGCGCCATGAGGTCGTCGAGGTCGCGGTGGTCGCCGAGCCGGGTGTCGACGACGACCTTGGCCGCGCTCTCGTCGCGCGATCCGGCCAGCACCCGGAGCTCGACGCCGAGGGCGATGGCGGCCTGCTGGGTCATCCGGGCCAGCTGCCCGGCGCCGACCATGCCGACGATGAAGGGGCTGTTCACGAACGGGAAGCTTACCCAGCCTCGCTCAGGCGTTCGTCACGGAGGCCAGCCTGCGGCCCATCCCCACGGTCGTCATCCGGCCGTCGGCGTCGACCTTCGTGGCCAGGAACAACAGCTCCTCGGCGGTCACCTCGCCGAGCCGGCCGCCCCCGGCGAAGGCGCGCAGGTCCCGCTCGGGGAAGGAGGGCTCGGCCAGCTCGCTCCGGCCGGGGCCGGGCGTCTGGGTGGTGACCACGCGCAGGGTGTGGAAGACGAGGGACGCGCCGCCGGGCAGGGCCAGCGCGTGGGCCGGCGCGCCGCGCACCAGGCGCACGTCGACGCCGACCTTGTCGGGGCGGTGGGCGGCCGGGGCCCGGGTGATCGAGTCGCGCAGCCCGCGCATGGCGTCACCGGAGGAGACGCGGATGCCGTTGACGCCCGTCGGGTCGGTCAGATAGGTCAGGCAGCGCTGCGCCACCAGGCTCGCGGTGACCTGCGGGTTGACGTCGCCGGTGGGCACCACGGCCTCGGTCACGGACACCTCGGGGGCGCCCTCGGGCACCGGGATCGGCCCCAGGGCCAGCCGCCAGCCGTCCTTGGCCTGGGTGAACACGAAGTAGGCGGGATCGGGCTTCCTGGCCAGGGCGGCGAACCAGGGTTTGCCCTTCGCGCCCCGGCTGGGCGGCAGGTAGAACTCCGGCTCGGCGTAGTCGAACCGGGCGCCCTCGTGGCCGAGCGCGGTGGCCGTGCAGGCGGCGCCGCCCAGCTCGGAGGCGGGGGCGGCGAGCAGCCGGGCGACGCCGTCGCAGTCGCTGTCGCCCCAGGCGGTCTCGAGTTCGCCCAGCCCGGCGAAGGCGGCCTCGGCGGCGGCCAGTGTGAGGGTCTCGGGCTCGCGGGAGGGAGACTCCCGGGCCGTGGTCTCGGCGGGCAGCCCGCCGCAGGCGGCGGAGAGGCCCAGCACGATACCGAGGATCGCCATCCGGCTCAGTCGGCCCATGAAGATGCCCGCACCTCTTTCAAATGTGCGCGCGGGTGTGACGTCGGGCGCCAACGTAGCCCGTGGCGACCCCGATCGGGCCGCAAAGTCTCAAATTTCTTGAAATGTTCTTGGACGACCTGGGCAGAAAGGGACTCAGAGGAAGCTTTCAGCCCGCCTAACAGCCCCAACCGGTAGCCTGAGACGACCCCATCCCACCAGGAAGGACTGTGCGGCTCGTGCAGCAACTCATCCGCGGCGCATACGCGCGATTCGCCACCCTCCTCCACGAGTTGATCAAATTCGGCTCCGTCGGGGCCATCGCCTTTGTGATCAACTTCGGTGTGGTCAACATCCTGTGGGCCATGTGGGGCTCCGAGGGCACCCTGTCCGCCAAGGTCATCGCGACGGTCGTCGCCGCGACCTTCGCCTACTTCGGCAACCGCTACTGGACCTTCCGCCACCGCGAGCAGAGCGGTCTCGCGCGGGAGTACGTGCTCTTCTTCGTGCTCAACGGCGTCGGCCTGCTGATCGAGCTGATCTGCCTCGGCCTGAGCCGCTACACCCTCGGTCTCGAGAGCATCGTGGCCAACAACATCGCCACCCTGATCGGCACCGGTCTCGGCACGCTGTTCCGCTTCTGGTCGTACAAGCGCTGGGTGTTCATGGCCCCGCCGGTGGTCCAGGAGGAAGGTCAGGCGGGGCCGCTCACCACGCGGTAGCCCTTTTCGTCGTCGCCGACCTTCCGGAGGAAGATCGCGAACGTCGCCGGCCGGGGTTTGACCAGCTCCAGCCGGCCGCCGTCGGCGGCGACCAACGACCGGGCGAGCGTGAGCCCGAGCCCGGTGCCGCTGCCGCCGGTCACACTCCGTTCGAAGATCCGGGTGCGGATCTTCTCGGGCACCCCCTCGCCCTGGTCGGAGACCTCGATGACGATCGACTTCTCCGAGCTCGTCGTGGTGATCGACACGATGCCGCCCCCGTGGTGCAGGGAGTTGTCGAGCAGCGTGGCCACGACCTGGCTGAGCCCGCCCGTGGTGGCCAGCGCGTGCAGGCCCCGGCTGCCGGTGAGCTGTATCGACCGGTGGGAGCGCCGGAACGCCGGATCCCACTCGGTGATCTGCTGGACCAGCACCTCGTCGACGTCGATCGGCTCGGCCTGGGAGTGGCGCTGGCGGCGGGCCGCGTTGAGCAGTTCGTCGATGACCGCCGTCAGGCGTTCGGCCTGGACGATCGCCGCCTCCCCCTCCTCGCGCACGATGGCCGGCTGGGACGCCGCCGCGACGATCTCCTCCAGGCGCATGGTGAGCCCGGTCAGGGGCGTGCGGAGCTGGTGGGACGCGTCGGTGGCGAACTCGCGCTCCCGGCCGAGCAGCTCGGAGATGCGGATCGCGCTGCGGTCGAGCACCTCGGCGACCCGGTCGAGCTCGGGGATGCCGTAGCGGTGTTTGCTCGGACGGGCGTCGCCCGAGCCCAGCCGCTCCGCGATCTTGGCCAGATCGAGGAGCGGCAGCGTGAGTCTGCGCGACGTCACGACCGCCAGCCCGATGGCCACGACCAGCGCGGCGACCGCCAGGGCGATGGTCAGCAGCAGCCGCGCCCGGATGTCCCGGTCGATCTCCGCGGTGTCGCGGCTGAGCCGGACGACGCCGTTCTCGGAGCGCGCGTCTTCGGTCAGCGACCGGTTCACGGGAGGTTCGACGCCGACGGTGATCGGCTCTATGCCGCGGAACGCGACCTGGATGAACCGGTTGGGGTAGTTCCGCTCCAGTTGTTTGGGATCGACCGGCTGCTCCTGGCTGATGGCGTACTCAACGCTGATCAGCACGCGCGTGGCCTCCGCTCGGAGCTCCTGCGCGGCTTCGTCGTTGATGAGACGTACGACGACCACACCGAGGGGAACTCCGAGCAGCAGCACCGCGATGACCGCGACGAGCAGCATCGAGGAGAGCAGACGCCTCCGCATGCCCCTTACTCGCGTTCGAAGCGGAAGCCGACCCCTCGGACGGTCGTGATGTACCGCGGCTTCGCCGCGTCGTCACCGAGTTTGCGCCGCAGCCAGGAGATGTGCATGTCGAGGGTCTTGGTGGAACCCCACCAGTTGGTGTCCCAGACCTCCCGCATGATCTGCTCTCGGGTCACGACCTTGCCGGCGTCGCGCACGAGCACGCGGAGCAGGTCGAACTCCTTGGTGGTCAGGTGGAGTTCCTTGTCGCCCATCCAGGCCCGGCGGGAGTCGGCGTCGATCCGGACGCCCTGGACCACCGGCGTCTCGGAGGTGCCCCGCCGCAGCAGGGCCCGGACGCGGGCGAGCAGTTCGGCGAGCCGGAACGGCTTGGTGACGTAGTCGTCGGCCCCGGCGTCGAGGCCGACCACGGTGTCGACCTCGTCGACGCGAGCGGTCAGGATCAGAACGGGAGTGCCGTGGCCCTCGGCCCTGATACGGCGGGCGACCTCCAGGCCGTCCATCTCCGGGAGACCGAGGTCGAGAACGATGAGGTCGACGCCTCCCGAGAGTGCCCTTTCCAGGGCCTGCGGGCCGTCGGGACTCACCTCGACTTGGTAGCCCTCCCGGCGCAGGGCGCGCGCAAGCGGCTCGGAGATCGAGGTGTCATCCTCGGCGAGAAGTACGCAGGTCATGGAAGCGATCGTAGGACCTTAGGCGATCGTTTCCCGGGCACAGCGCGCGGTTTGACTCCACGTTGACCCATCAATTGACCTGGGCAAACACGGACAAAGGCGTTTTTGCAGCGGCATGTCCGGGCGGCCTGGCGGCCAGGAAAGCGAGACGCGGATGGTCGAAGACTGGCCGCGTCTCGCGCCCGGAATCTGCCCGGCAACAAAGCGAACGCCCGCCGGGACCCCGGCGGGCGTTTCTCGCGGCCCTGCGTCTCGGCTGTGTCAGGACGCGGACGGCGGCTCGGCGTACCGCTGGAGGTACAGAGCGTCACCAAGCGTCTCCATGAGGGACAACTCGGTCTCCAGGTAGTCGATGTGGTGTTCCTCGTCCTTGAGGATCTCCTCGAAGAGCAGCGCCGAGACGATGTCGCCGCGCTCGCGCATCAGGGCGATGCCCGGCTTCAGGCGCTTGACGACGCCGAGCTCGAGCTCCAGGTCGCTCTGGATCTGCTCCTTGACGGTCTGGCCGACGTGGAGGGTGAAGAGCTTCTGGTAGTTGGGCAGGCCGTCGAGGAAGAGGATGCGGTCGGTCAGCGCCTCGGCGTGGCGCATCTCGTCGATCGATTCGGCGCGGGTGAAACTGGCGAGCTTGGTGAAGCCCCAGTTCTCCTGCATCTTGGCATGGAGGAAGTACTGGTTGATGGCCGTCAGCTCAGACGTAAGCTGCTCGTTGAGCAGCGCAATGATGTCCTTGTCGCCCTGCATGCCGGGGCCCCTTGCCTAAGCGGTCGTGATCAAACTCTCTGACCGCTTCAGAATGGCACAGATCTTTCTGACACAAGAGGCGCAGTCGCCCCCGGCGCCCGTGGTGTCGCGGATCTGCCGGACGGTCCGGGCGCCGTTGGCGATGCAGTCGTGCACCTCGTTCTCGGTGACGGCGCGGCACACACAGGCGTACATCCAGGGACCCTTCGGAGATGCATAGGTAAGGCTCTCCTAAGGTAGCCGACTTTGGTAAGGCTTGCCTATGTGAGGACCGCCACAGATCAGTGACCGTCGACGACCCCGTCGGACGCGTCCTCCACCAGCCGGAACAGGTCGGCGCGGATGGTCTGGATCTTGGGAATGTCGCGGTAGTCGATGACCCCGCGTTCGGACGCCGACTCGACCTTCAGGGTCCCGCTGCCCAGGACGCGCTCCATCAGCGACTGGTCGGAGCTGACCGAGTTGACCTTGGCGAGCGGGATGTCGTCCTGGGACTTGCTGAGGACGCCGGTGCTGATCGTGAACCGGTGGGTGGTCAGGGTGTAACCGGTCGTCTTCCACCGCAGGTAGGGCACGAAGGTGAGCAGGACGAGCGCGACCACCGAGACCACCGCGACCGCGACGCGGGCGATGCCGGAGTATTCGTAGTCGTTCGGTATGAAGTAGATCGCGGCCGACGAGGCGGCCACGACGAGAACCAGCGCGAGGAACGGACCGACGAGCCGCTTCCAGTGCGGGTGGAACGAGTGGACGACTCGCTCACCGTCGGTCAGGTGGTGATCAGGGAGACCCATGGGCCACATCGTGGCACGTACCAGTCCGTTCCGGGCGTGGTTCTACTTGCGAACGTGGACGACGTCGCCCGCGCTCAGGGGATGGTCGGTTCCGCCGCTCGTGACGATCAGCTGACCCGACTCGCTGATGCCGGTCGCCCGGCCGGCGAGCAGCCGTTCGCCGGGCAGTTCGACCCGGACCTCCTGCCCGACCGTCGCGCTCGCCGCCAGGTAGGCGGCCCGCAGGCCGGACGCCTCGGCGTCGCCGCCGGCCAGGCACCAGTCGCGGTAGAGCCGTTCGAGCTCCCGCAGCACCCCGGCCAGCAGCCGGTCGCGGTCGAGGCAGGTCGCCCCGGCCAGCGCGAGCGAGGTGGCGTGGCCGACGGGCAGCTCCGACTCGCGGAGGCTGACGTTGAGGCCCATGCCGATGACGACGGCCGAGTCGATGCGCTCGGCCAGGATGCCGGCCAGCTTGCGTTCGTCGTGGAGCAGGTCGTTGGGCCATTTGAGCCGGACGTCGACCTCGGCGACCTGGCGGATCGCGGTGGCGGCGGCCAGCCCGAACAGCAGCGGCAACCACCCCTGGAAGGCGACCCTGACCTCGGGCCGCAGCAGCACGGAGAAGGTGAGCCCGGACCGGGGCGGGGCGATCCAGACCCGGCCGAGGCGACCCCGCCCGGCGTACTGGGACTCGGCCGCCAGGACCGCGCCCTCGCGGACGCCGTCGCGGACGGCCTGCCCGAGGTCCGCGTTGGTGGAGCCGGTGCGCTCGACCACGGTGAGGGACGACCACAACGATCCGGGCCGGACCAGCTCGGCCCGGAGGGCGGCCTGGGACAACTGGGGTCGGTCGAGATCGGGATACGAAGGTTCGGGCATGACTGCCATTCTCCCTTCCGAACACCGTTCCGTTCGACGAACAGTCGATGACCTGGGATTACTACCCCATGTAGTCACCCCTACCCGTGAGGGTCACCGGTTGACCGTTATGAGGGGAATGGCAGATGCCCGCGCGACCTCCGTCAGCCGGTGTTCTGCAGGCCGGCCGCGACGCCGTTCACGCTGAGGAGGAGCAGCGTCGAGAGGCTCTCACGCTCCTCGTCGCCCAGGTCGCCGGAGGTCCGCAGCGCGGTCAGCGCCCGCAGCTGCAGGTGCGACAGCGCGTCGACGTAGGGGTCTCTCAGCTGGACGGCCCTCGACAACACCCGCCTCGACTCCAGCAGCCGGGAGTGGCCGGTGATCTCCAGCACCAGGCGGCGGGTCAGGTCGTACTCGTCCATGACCTGCTTGTAGAAGTCGTCGCGGCCGCCCAGCGCCAGGTAGCGGCTGGCGATGGCGCGGTCGGTCTTGGCCAGCGACATCTCGACGTTGTCGAGCAGCGAGGCGAACAGCGGCCACTCCTTGTAGGCCTCCCGCAGTTCCGCCTGGCCTCCGGCGTCGAGGACGGCGGCCAGGCCGGAGCCCAGGCCGTACCAGCCGGGGAGGTTGACCCTCGTCTGGGCCCAGGCGAAGACCCACGGGATGGCGCGCAGGTCGTCGAGCGACTTGGGCGCCCCCAGGCCGCGCCGGGCCGGACGGGAGCCCAGGCGCAGCGAGCCGATCTCCTCCAGCGGGCTGACCGCCGAGAACCACTCGGGGAAGCCGGGCGCCTCGGTCAGGCCGCGGTAGGCCCGCTCGGAGGCGGTGGCGACCTGGTCGGCCAGCTCGCGGAACTTCGCGGCGGCGTCGGCGGTGCGCTGCTCGACCGGGCTGGTCGAGGCGAGCAGGACCGCGTTGGTGACCTGCTCGATGTGGCGGCGGGCGATGGCCATGTGGCCGTAGCGGGCGAAGATGACCTCGCCCTGCTCGGTGACCTTGAACCGGCCGTTGACCGAGCCCGGCGCCTGGGCGAGCACCGCCCGGTTGGCCGGTCCGCCGCCCCGGCCCAGGGCGCCGCCCCGGCCGTGGAAGAGGGTGAGCACGATCTCGTTCTCGGCGGCCCACCTGGTGAGCGCGGCCTGGGCGTCGTAGAGGCGCATGGTCGCGGCGGCCGGGCCGAGCTCCTTGGCGGAGTCGGAGTAGCCGAGCATGACCTCGACCCGGCGGCCGTTGGCCGCCAGCCGCTTCTGGACGGGCTCGCTGGCGATCATCCCGGTCAGCACGCGCACCGAGTTGTCGAGGTCCTCCCCCGACTCGAACAGCGGCACCACGTCGAGCACCGGCGCGCGGTCGCCGAGGGCGTGCTGCGCCAGGGCGTAGACGGCCAGGATGTCGTCGGCCGAGCGGGTGAACGAGACGACGTAGCGGGAGCAGGCGGTGACGCCGAAGCGCTCCTGGATCCAGGCGATGCTCCGGATCGTGGCCAGCACCTCTTCGGTGCGCTCCGACCGGGCCCCGCCGGCCTCGATCTCGGCCAGCGCGGCGGCGTGGACCTGGGAGTGCTGCCGCACCTCCAGCTCGGCCAGGTGGAACCCGAAGGTCTCCACCTGCCAGATCAGGTGCTGCAGTTCCCCGTACGCCTGCCGCACCGCGCCGGCCGCCACGAGCGACTCCTGGGCCAGCCGCAGGTCGGTGAGCAGGTCGGCGGGCGAGCGGTAGGCGAGGTCGAGGTCGCGGCGGCGGGTCGCGGCGATGCGCCCGGCCACGAACAGCAACCACTGCCGGTGCGGTTCCTGCGGCGAGCGGGTCGACATCTCCGAGACCAGGTCGGGGAAGTCGCCCTCGGCGCGGGAGAGGGCGGCGCGCAGGCCGGGCGAGAGCGGCGTGCGCTCGGCGGCCAGGGTCATCGTGCGGCCGATGCGGGTGGCCGCGTTCTCGAGCGCGATCAGCACGTGCTCGTTCTGGATCAGCATGGCCTCACGCGTGACCTTCGAGGTCACGTTGGGGTTGCCGTCGCGGTCGCCGCCGATCCAGGAGCCGTAGCGGATGTAGGGGCGGGCCAGCGGCGGGCGGGTGCCGGTGCCCGGCTCCAGCGCCCCGTCGAGCGACCGGTAGATCAGCGGCACGGCCCGGAAGAGGGTCTCGTCGAAGGCCGCCATCGCGGTGCGCACCTCGTCGAGCGGGTCGAGCTTGGTCGACCGCAGCTGGGCGGTCCGCCACAGCAGGTCGACCTCCTCGCGCAGCCGCCGCTTGGCCTCCTGCTGCTCCCCCGCACCCCGGCCGGGCGTGTTGTAGAGGTCGAGGTGGCCGCTGACGCGCTGGATCGCGGTGACCACCGCGCGCCGCCGGGCCTCGGTCGGGTGGGCGGTCAGCACCGGCCGGAACTCCAGCTCGCCGATGAGCCGGTCGAGCTCCCCGGCCCCGACGTCGCCGCGCAGCGCCCGCACGGCCTGCGGCAGCGACTCGGGCACCGGCACGTCGTCGCGGTCGCGCTGCCGCAGGATGCGGATGCGGTAGTGCTCCTCGGCCAGGTTGGCGAGGTGGAAGTAGCACGTGAAGGCACGGGCGATCAGCACGGCCCGGTCGAGGGGCCATTCGGCGACCAGAGCCGCCACGTCGTCGACCGTGGTCTCCCGCCGGCGGGCGGCGATGACCGCTTTGCGGAGACGTTCGACATCGGCCAGCAGGTCGGGGCCGCCGTCTTCGGCAATTGCCTGCCCCAGGATCTCTCCCAGGAGGCGGACGTCGGCGCGGAGGTCGTCGGGCATCTCGGAGACGGCGCTGTGGCGGTCGTGGTGAGACAGGGCGGCCATGGTTGGAAGACTAGCGAGTGGTCTCGAACCGCCTCAGACCGGTCTCACCCATTGGACTAGACCAATGGTCAGGTGGGACGCGACACGTCGGCCATCAGCTCCGGCATACGCCGCAACCCGATCACCGACGCCTTCGCGCGGGCCAGCCAGGCGAGCCCGAACCCGAGGACCGGCATCAGCACCGACACCCACACGTGGCCGGCCATGACCGGGATGAGCACCGGCAGCGAGAGCACCGCACCGCCGACCAGCGACCCGATCGACGACAGGAACGCCTGCCCGCCCTGACCGGGGGCCGCGCCGGTGAAGGCGTTGATGCGCTCGGGCTGGGTGTAGGCGACGTAGACGCTGGTGAACGACCCGACCGCGAAGACCAGCCCCATCACGCCCACGCCGGTCAGCGCCGCCGGGACGATCCACTCCGGCTTGGTCAGCACGCCGGTGACCACGGCCGCGAAGCAGAGCAGCGGGGCGCCGAGCAGGGTGATGGCCAGGTGGCGGCCGGCCAGGTCGGCGCGGAGGGCCGCGGGTTTGGCGTACACGACGGCGTTGATCCACAGGGCCCGGCCGTCGATGCCGAAGGAGTTGGTCGCCTGCAGCGAGACCACCAGGCCGCCCAGCCAGACGGGGAAGACGCCCATCCAGATGATCGGCTCCCCGCCGGTGTTGTTCCGGGTCGAGAAGATCATGATGATGACGACGGCCAGCGCGCTGACCCAGGTGACGCGGCCGCGGGGGTCGCGGCGGGCGTACTTGAGCTCCTTGGCGACGACCGCGCCGAGCACGCCCTCGGGCAGCAGCCCGCCGAACCGCGACCGCCGCACACTCCCGCCGCCCTGGCTGGAGGAGTCGGCCCTGGTGAGGGCGGCCTTGAGGGCGACGATCCACAACCACGCGCAGACGGCGGTGAACAACGCCACCGCCACGACCTCGGCGACCCCCACCAGCCCGCCGTCGGCGATGGCGTGGGCGGCCAGCCCGGTCGGCGACCAGCGCAGCACCCCGGCGGTCTGGGTGATGATCTCAAGACCGTTGCCGATGCCCTGGTTGAGCAGCATGCCCGGCAGCTGCGAGCCCACCACGAGGAGGATGACGGCGACCGCCATCAGGTCGCGCCCGCGCCGGGTCCGGAGCGCGCCGGACAACGCGGTGGTGACCAGCCGCGACACCACCAGGCAGCAGGCGAACGCCACGGGCACCGCGACGACCCCGATGAGCGCGCCGGTGACCGAGCGGGCCAGCCCGAAGATCACGCCCGTCATGGCGAACAACGAGGCGACCGGCCAGATGCCCACGGCCGAGGAGGCCAGCAGGCCGCGGGTGAGCTGCCCGGTCGTCAGCGGGAACAGGGCCAGCCGGGCGGGGTCGAGGGTGTCGTCGAGCCCGAACATCAGCAGCGGCCCGACGACCCACATGACCAGGATCGCGAAGAAGAAGACCACGCCGACGTCGGCGGCCATAGAGGGGTCGAGCGTCCGCAGCCCCGCCATCAGGTAGAACCCGGCGACGGCGACCACCAGCCCGGCGATCAGCGAGAAGACGAACCCGAACCGCTGCTGCGAGGTGCCCTTGAGGCTCCCGGCGAGGAGCCGCAGCTTCAGCCGGACGAAGAGCCCAACCACGACAGCCCCTCCTCTCCGGAACCGCCGGCCCCGACGAGGTCGAGGAACGCCTCGTTGAGCGAACGCCCGCGCCGCACCTCGTCGGTCGGCCCCTGCGCGACGATCTGCCCCCGCGACATGACCGAGACCCAGTCGCACAACCGCTCGACGAGGTCCATGACGTGGCTGGAGAAGATCACGGTCGACCCGGAGGCGGTGTAGCGGCGCAGCACCTCGGTGAGGGTGTTGGCGCTGACCGGGTCGACGCCCTCGAACGGCTCGTCGAGGAACAACACGGCCGGGTTGTGCAGCAGCGCGGCGGCCAGGCCGATCTTCTTGCGCATGCCGGTCGAGTAGTCGACGACGAGCTTGTCCTGCGACTCGACGAGGTCCATGACCTTCAGCAGCTCGGCGGCCCGCTTGGCGCCCTCCTCCCGGGAGATGCCGCGCAACTCGGCGTTGTAGAGCAGCAGCTCCCGCCCGCTGAGCCGCTCGAACAGCCGCAGCCCCTCGGGCAGCACCCCGATCGAGCTCTTGACCTTGACGGGCTCGGCCCAGGCGTCGGCGCCGTGGATCTCCACCAGCCCGCCGTCGGGCCTGAGCAGCCCCGTGATCATGCTGAGCGTGGTCGTCTTCCCGGCCCCGTTGGGCCCCACGAGCCCCGCGAAGCTCCCGGCCGGCACGACCAGATCCACCCCGGCAACCGCGACCTGCTGCCCGAAGGCCTTCACCAGGCCCCGCGTCCGAACCGCCTCTGTCATGCCCTCCACTCTGCCCTGGCACCGCCCTGCCCGGAGGTCACGATTTCGACCGGCGGCCCGCGAGGTGGTTCACCGCCCACAGGACCACGCCGATGGCCAGCAGGATGAGGGCGCGCAGGTAGACCGAGCCCTCGCGGCCGGTGATCGGGAGGATCAGGATCACGCAGGCGACCGCGCCCAGGACCGGGGCCCACGACGGGGCGTGGAAGTGGGCGTGGTCGACGGTCTCGCGGCGCAGGACCAGGACGGCGATGTTGACGATCGTGAAGACGCAGAGCAGCAGCAGGACCGTCGTGTCGGCCAGGCCGCCCACGTCGCCGGTGCAGACCAGGACGACCGCGATGGCGACGGTGAAGAGGATGGCGACCCATGGGGTGGCGCGGCTCGGGTGGACCGCGCCGAAGACCTTCGGGACGATGCCCTCGCGGGCCATGCCGTAGACCAGGCGTGAGGCCATCAGCATGTTGATCAGGGCGGTGTTGCCGACGGCCAGCAGGGCGATGAGGGCGAACAGCTTAGGGGGGAACTCCAGGCCGGCGACCTTGACCACTTCGAGGAGGGGGCCGGTGGAGTTCCTCAGGGTCTCGGTGTCGACCAGCATCGTCGCGGTGAAGGCCACCGCCAGGTAGATGACGCCGGCGATGGCCAGGCCGCCGAACAGGGCGCGGGGGAAGGAGCGTTGCGGGTCCTTGGCCTCCTCGGCCAGGTTGACCGAGTCCTCGAAGCCGAGGAGGGCGTAGAAGGCCAGGGCGGTGCCGCCCAGGATGCCGAGGAAGGCGCCGTTCTCGGGGTGGAACTCCAGGGCGCGCGAGGGGTCGCCGTCGCCGGTGAGGAGGGCGTACACGCCGATCGCGATGATGACCAGGAGGCCGAACGCCTCGATCAGGGTCAGCACCACGTTGACCTTGACCGATTCGGAGATGCCGGCGAAGTTCACCAGGGTCACGAGGGCCAGGAAGATCAGCGCGCCGACCACCGTGGGCAGGGTGACGAACTCGGCGAGGTAGGTGCCGCCGAAGGCCCTGGCCGCCGCGCTGGCCGAGGTGACCCCGCTCATCAGCACGGCGAAGGCCACGATGAAGGTCAGGAACGGGATGCCGAAGGCGCGGTTGGTGTAGAGGGCCGCGCCGGCCGCCTGCGGGTACTTGCCGACCAGTTCGGCGTAGGCGGTGGCGGTCAGGGCCGCCAGCACGAACGCGACGAGGAACGGCACCCACAGGGCGCCGCCGACCTCTCCGGCCACCTTGCCGGCGAGGGCGTAGATGCCGGCGCCCAGGATGTCGCCGACGACGAACAGCAGCAGCATGCGGCGTCCGATGACGCGCTTCAGACTCGGGGCCTGCGGGCTCATGCGACGCGACTACCCAGCGTCACGCGGGTCACGCTTGAACACCCCCTGGAAGTCGGAGGGGGTGTCCGGATTACCCTTGCGCCATGACTGCTCAACCGGTGCCAGAGATCGACGTGCACACGACCGCGGGGAAGATCGCCGACCTGGAGCGACGGCTCGACGAGGCGGCCCACGCGGGATCGGCGCGCGCGGTCTCCAAGCAGCACGAGAAGGGCAAGATGACGGCCCGCGAACGCCTGACGGCGTTCCTCGACGAGGACTCCTTCGTCGAGTTCGACGAACTGGCGCGGCACCGGTCGACCAGCTTCGGCATGGACCGCGAGCGGCCCTACGGCGACGGCGTGGTGACCGGCTACGGCACGGTCGACGGGCGTCCGGTCGCGGTGTTCGCGCAGGACTTCACCGTCTTCGGCGGGTCGCTGGGCGAGGTCTTCGGGGAGAAGATCGTCAAGGTCATGGACCACGCGCTGAAGACCGGCTGCCCGGTCATCGGCATCAACGACTCGGGGGGCGCGCGCATCCAGGAGGGGGTGGTCTCCCTCGGCCTGTACGCCGAGATCTTCCGCCGCAACGTGCACGCCTCGGGCGTGATCCCGCAGATCTCGCTGATCATGGGCCCGTGCGCCGGCGGCGCGGTCTACTCGCCGGCCCTCACCGACTTCGTGCTGATGGTGTCCGAGAAGTCCCACATGTTCATCACCGGCCCCGACGTGATCAAGACGGTCACCGGCGAGGAGGTGACGTTCGAGGAGCTCGGCGGCGCGCACACGCACAACTCCAAGTCGGGCGTGGCCCACTACGAGGCCACCGACGAGCAGGACTGCCTCGACTTCGCGCGGGCGCTGCTGTCGTACCTGCCGTCGAACAACCTCGACGAGCCGCCGGTCTTCGACGCCGAGGCCGACCTCACGGTCACCGACGAGGACCTGGAGCTCGACACGCTGATCCCCGACTCGGCCAACCAGCCCTACGACATGCACACCGTGTTGTCCCACGTGCTCGACGACGGCGAGTTCCTCGAGACGCACGCCGGGTTCGCGCCGAACATCCTGGTCGGGTTCGGGCGGGTCGAGGGGCGTCCGGTCGGGATCGTGGCCAACCAGCCGATGGCGCTGGCCGGCACGCTCGACATCGCGGCCTCCGAGAAGGCGGCCCGGTTCGTGCGCACCTGCGACGCGTTCAACCTGCCGGTGCTGACCTTCGTCGACGTGCCCGGCTTCCTGCCCGGCACCGACCAGGAGTGGAACGGCATCATCCGGCGCGGCGCCAAGCTCCTGTACGCCTACGCCGAGGCCACCGTCCCCCTGGTCACCGTGATCACCCGCAAGGCGTACGGCGGCGCCTACGACGTCATGGGCTCCAAGCACCTCGGCGCCGACATCAACCTGGCCTGGCCGACCGCGCAGATCGCGGTCATGGGCGCCCAGGGCGCGGTCAACATCCTCTACCGCCGCGAACTGGCCGACGCGAAGGACCCCGACTCGGCGCGGGCCCGCTACATCACCGAGTACGAGGACACCCTCGCCAACCCCTATCTCGCCGCCGAACGGGGCTACGTCGACGCGGTGATCCGGCCGTCCGACACCCGCGTGAAGATCATCAGGTCGCTGCGGACGCTGCGGAACAAGCGGGCCTCCCTGCCGCCGAAGAAGCATGGGAACATCCCGCTATGACCCACCTGAGGATCGTGCGCGGCGACGCGACGCCCGAAGAGGTGGCCGCGCTCGTCGTTGCACTACGTGACATTTCACTGACGGAGCAGAAAAGTGAGCCGAGTCCGCCCAGGTGGCGGGCCCCTTCGCGAAGGATGCGGGGAAACGTCCCCCCAAGACCCGGTAAGGGAACCTGGAGGGCCAGCGGACTACCCGAATAGACAGGGATTAGATCGGCCGAACCGGGTGTCAAGTGGCCCAAGAGTTGGGAGTATCTCCAAAAGGGCAATAGCAGCTAGACCAACAACACACGGAGACGAGGCCTGGAGGACGCGATGGCCATCCCGGACCTCGCAGTGCACAGCATGGCAGCGAAATACGCGGTTCTCGTCGACGTCGGTTATCTCTACGCCGCCGCCGGCGAGGTTCTGCTGGGCGCGAAGGAACGCAAGGAATATCGCGTCTCCGCCGACGAACTGATCCAATCCCTGCAGAAGCACGCGATGGAGCGCCTCCCCGGCGAGCTCCTGCGTGTCTATTGGTACGACGCGGCCCGCGACCGGGTCCCCACCGTCGACCAGCGGGTGATCGCCCAGCTTCCCTGGGTGAAGGTGCGGCTTGGCAACCTCAACGCGCGTGGCCAGCAGAAGGGCGTCGACGCGCAGATACGCAGTGACCTGGAGGCGCTGGCCCGGCACCACGCCGTCAGCGACACCGTCTTGATCGCCGGCGATGAGGACATGGTGCCGGCGGTGGAGGCCGCCCAGGCCTACGGGGTGAGGGTGCACCTGTGGGGGGTCGAGCCCCCTTTCGGCACCAACCAGGCCGAACGGCTGGTCTGGGAGTCCGACACCGTTGAGATCATCACCGCTGATTTCCTGAGGGCCTTTTTCACGCGTGCGCCGATCCCGGTGGCGGTGACCCCGCCGCCCTCCCCGGCCCAGGTCTTCGCGGGCCGCACCGCGAAACCGGCCGCCCCGCCGCAGAAGCAGGCCGGCCAGCCCAAGCTGGGGCCCAGCCGCCCGCGCGTCGAAGAGGTGGGCGAGCACGTCGCCCAGAAGTGGATCCTCACGCGGGGCCGCGACAACATCCGCGACCTGCTCCCGGGACCGCTCCTGCCGACGGTCATCGACACCGAATTGCTGATCGAGGCCGAGAAGGAACTCGGCCACTCGCTGCGCCCCTACCCGGAGGCCCGCGTGTGGTTGCGCGACGGCTTCTGGGCCCGGGTCTACCGCGAGTTTGACCTGGGCGTCGGCATCTCGTCGAAGTAGCGCGCCCGGAGGCCGTGCGGGCACGGGCGGGTCGATATGCCGAAATTTCGGGCGGCGCAAGCCGCCCGAAACAGCGCCGACTCGCCCTTGAAGCTGCGGCACCGACTCACCCTTTGAAGCTGCGGCACCGACTCGGCTCTTCGAAGGGCTTTTCCGTTACGGCTCCGCCTGGCCGGCCCCGCCGCCGGTCTCCGGCTCGGCCGTAACCGGCGCCAACCGGCCGCGAAAGCGGGGCGGTCGTAACGTCGTCCCTGGTCAGAGGGCTTTGCCACGCTGACGTCCGAAATCCGCCAGCTTGGGGCGGTGAGCTGGGCGTAGCGTGTTCGACGTGAACACACTCGACTTCGAAGAGCGTTATCTGGTGATCTCGGCCAGAGATCGCAGGTTCGACGGGCGGTTCTACACGGCGGTGACCTCGACCGGGATCTACTGCCGGCCGATCTGCCCGGCGCGCACCCCCGCCCGCAAGAACGTGCGGTTCTACGACCACGCCGCCTCCGCCGAGGCGGCCGGGTTCCGGCCGTGCCGCCGGTGCCGGCCCGAGTTGTCGCCCGGCGCGCCCGGGTGGGACGTCCGGGCCGACCTCGTCGGGCGGGCGCTGCGGCTGATCGACGACGGGATCGCCGACGACGGCGGGGTGGCCGAGCTGGCCCGCCGCCTGCACGTCAGCGAACGCCACCTGCACCGCCTGTTCTCGGCCGAGCTCGGCACCGGGCCGCTCGCGGTGGCGCGCACCCGGCGGCTGCTGCTGGCCAAGCAGCTGCTGACCGAGACCTCTCTCCCGATGGCCGACGTGGCCTTCGCGGCCGGGTTCGGCTCGGTCCGTCAGTTCAACGCGGCCATGAAGGAGTCCTACCGGTTCGCGCCCGGCGACCTGCGCCGGTCCGACGGGCCGTTGGCGGCCGGGGGGTTGACGCTGCGGCTGGGCGTGCGGCAGCCCTTCGAGGCTCGGGCGCTGCTGGGCTTCCTCGCCGCGCGGGCCGTGCCGGGTGTGGAGGAGGTCGTCGACCACGCCGTCTACAAACGGCGCATCCCCGGCGGGGAGGTCACGCTGACCCCGGTCACCGACCACGTCCGGCTGACCGTGACCGGCGGGGACACCCGCCACCTGGCCCGGATCGTGGCCCGGTGCCGCCGGTTGCTCGACCTCGACGCCGATCCCCACGCCATCGCCGCCGCGCTCGAACCGACCATGCTCGGGCCGCTGGTGGCGGCCCGGCCGGGGTTGCGGGTGCCGGGGGCGTGGGACTCCTTCGAGCTGCTCGTCCGGGCGATCGTCGGCCAGCAGATCTCCGTCGCCGGGGCCCGCACGATCCTGGGGCGCATCGCCGCCCGGTCGGCCGGGATCTTTCCCTCAGCCGGGGAACTGGCCGGCCTCGACCTCGACGGGCTGGGCCTGACGAACCGGCGGGTGACCACGTTGCGGGCCGCCGCCGAGGCCGTGGCGTCCGGGGAGATCGACCTGGAGGCCGGCGATCCGGCCGAGACGGTCGCGGCCCTGGTGGAGCTGCCCGGGATCGGGCCGTGGACGGCCGGATACGTGGCCCTGCGGGCGCTGCGCGACCCCGACGCGTGGCCCGACGACGACCTCGGGCTGCGCCGCACGATGGCCGCGCTGGCCATCCCCCTGAGTGAGACCGAGCGCTGGCGGCCCTGGCGGGCCTACGCCGCGCTGCATCTGTGGAACGCCGAGGAGAAATCATGATCATCGCTCAGACCGTGCAGACGCCCGCGGGACCGCTGGCCATGCTCGCCCACGACGACGTCCTGGTGGCGGCCGGCTTCACCGGCGACCCCGAGGCCATGTTCGTGCGGCTCTCTCCGGAACTGCGGCAGCTGGGCCTGACCGTCGGGGAGGTGCCGGGGGCGGCGGGAGCCGTAAAGGAATATCTGGACGGACGCCTCGACGCCCTCGACGGCATCGCGGCCGCTCAGCCCGGCAGCGACCGGCGGCAGCGGCTCCTGACCGCGCTGCGCGGGGTCAGGGCCGGGACGACGGTGAGCTACGCGGAGCTGGCCGAACGGGCCGGCATGCCGCGGACGGCGGCCCGCGCGGCGGGCGGCGCGTGCGCGCAGAACCTGGTCGCGCCGTTCGTGCCGTGTCACCGGGTGTTGCCGTCGACGGGCGGCTACGGCGGCTACTACTACGGCACGCCGGTCAAGGAGTGGCTGCTCGCCCACGAGGGCGCAAGCGTGTGATCAAGGGCCGTGATCGTGCGCCGAAGGAGATGTGACGGACGCACGATCACGGGATGAGACGACTACCCCTCGACAGAGGTTTGCACCTCACCCACGGGCACGTCTCGGGTCACCGTCGCCTCAACCGGATCGTAAACGAAGGGCACGACAGACTGGTCGACATTGCTCGTCACCGGCCAGACCGTCGTCACGGTCATCGTGTAGACCTTGCGCGGCTGATCGGCCGAGGCGCGCTTGTAGACGACGCCGCACCGGAACTTCTCGTTCTTGACGTAGGGATGTCCGGTCGTGCCGCAGTTCGTCGCCACCGTGGCGCGGTCGTCGGTGGTACCTGAATTGATCTTGATTCCGCCGAGTTCCGCGGTGACCGTCGCCGACATCACGCCCGGCAGGGTGGCGGTGACAGACCGGACGGTGTCGCCGGGGTTGCCCAGCCAGACCCAGGTCTCCAGGTTGACGTAGCTCTTGGCGTCGGGGTTCAGCTGGATCGTCGGTTCGGGCACGGTCAGCGCGGCGCGGGCGATCTGGAGGAGTTCCTCCATGGTGATGCCCCCGGCCGGGGTCTCGCCCTCGGGCACCCACAACGCGCCTTCGAGGTTCGACCAGCAGGCCATGCCGCCCGGGTCGGCGGCGTTGTAGGCCGGCGACCACCAGCGGCCGTCTTGGCCGACCTTGTCCTTGTACTGCTCCAGGAACTTCTGGAAGTCCTCTTCGGTGCCGCCCGGGTTGGTGTGGAACCACCAGCTGCGCAGCTGCTCCTGGGTCTGCAGCATGTCTTCGGCGGACCTGCCGGGTTCGTACCAGCACGGGCGCTTGATCCGGTAGCCGTCGGCGCGGCCGCTGGTGCCGTTGCCGCTGATGATGATGGCGGAGTTGGTCAGCTGGACCCCGACGGTCCGGCCCGTCTGGAAACCCTCGCCGTGGGCGCCGCCCGGGGCGGGGTCGGCGGTGACCAGGTTCAGGGCCAGTGTCAACGCGAGCGCGGCTTTCACCGTTGGCACTCCTTCGCGGCTTGGTCGGGAAAGGCGGCGTGCTGGAAGTGCTTGACGCGCCAGGTTCCGTCGTCCCCTCGCCGTACGGCGGCGACCTGGAGGTAGATGGATTTGGGAGGCTTGGTCCAGTTGGGCTGCTGGGCCAGGGGGGTGTCGGCGGCGTCGACCACCCGCACCCCCGAGGTGTCGACGCAGGCGTCGATCTCGGCGCCCCGGCCGTCGACCGCGGCGACCCGGATCGAGTAGAGCTTGGCGGTGCCCTTCGCCGAGGTCTTCGTCTTGGCGAAGCCCGACACCCAGGCGTAGGCGACCCGGCTCGCCTCGTCTTCGACGTTCCCCAGGTACGTCTCGTCGGCCCCGCCGGAGGCCACCGCCTTCCACTGGTTCACGTAGGAGTCGGTGAAGGCGGTGATCATGTCGTCGCGCCGGTCGGGCCACTCGATCGAGACGGCCAGGCCATCGGTGATCGCGACGGTCTCGGCGGTCGCCGGCGGGGCCGCGACCGCGGCCTTCGACGGCCCCGCGCCCTGCGGCGTGAAGCCCTTGTCCGCCGGGGCTCCGCAGGCGGTCAGGGTGGTGACGAGCCCGATGACGGCTACCCAGCGCACGGGGTGAACGTAACGACCGGGCGGGACCGTGATCCAGTGATGTGTGTGTTTCGGCATGGTTCTCACGCCGTGGTCGTCGCTCGCCACACGGGGAGCAGCTCGTCGATGAGGGCTTCGGTCTCGGGGGCCATGCCGCCTCCGTACGGATGGGAGGCCGCCCGGCGGTGCAGGCCGTCGACGACGGCGCGGAGCCGGGCCGGTTCTCCGGTGGCGTGGGCGGCTCTGAGCAGGTCGCGCCAGAGCCCTTCGTCGTCGGCGGCCAGCAGCAGCCCGGCCCTGGCGGCGGCGATGGCCGCCTCGGCGTCGCCCCGGTAGAGGCGCGACTCGCACAACCGGTGGGCGGCGTCGGCGACCGACGCGGTGACGTCGAACTCCAGCGGGTCGGCGGCCAGCCACGCGTAGCGTCCGGCCGGCCTGGAGTTCAGCAGCGGGCCCCTGACCAGCTGCAGCGCCTTCTCCAGCGACATCGGGTCGCCTCGTCTGACCAGGTCCTGGAACATCGACCAGTCGGTTCTGACCTCGTCGCTGAGGTTGAGGCGGCCGGAGGCGTCGGCGTACAGGTAGGGGCGGCCCCGGTCGTCGGCGCCGAGCCATTCGGCGACGCGGGCCAGGGTGGCGTCGCGGACCATCGGCTGCACGCCGCGCGGCCACAGCACCCCGCCCAGCACGACGGGGTGCACCCCGCCCGGGTGCGTGGCCAGGTAGACGACCAGCTCGTTGGCCAGCGCGGCGCGGCCCTCCTCAAGGGCGTTGACCGGGGAGATCTCGATCGAGCCGAGGATGCGGACCTCGATGGCCGGGGGTTCGTCGTGGCGGCGGATGTCGGGCAGCGGCAGCGGTTCGCCCTGTTTGTCGTCGGCGGTGCGGAAGAGGTCGACGATGGCCTGGTAGTGGCGGCGCGGCAGCAGCTGCGCCTGCACGTCGAAGCCCAGCGCGTCGATGACCGAGCGGCCGTCTTCGGTGACCTCCCACGTCCAGGTGGCGTGCTGGAGCGGCGCGGCGATCACGTATCCGGCCGCCGACCTGGTGTTCTTCGCCAGGACCGCGAGCCTGCGCGCCTCCTCGGCGGTCGGCTGGACGGCGCTCAGCAGGTAGTGGGGCGGGTGGACGGGGTCGTGCGCCCGGCCGTGGATGCGCCCGGTGAGGACGTCGGGCGGCTGGGCGGCGTTCTCGAACTCCGGCAGGACCTCGGCGAGCGAGGCCGCGACCCGCACCCGTTCCGGGGCGATGGCGCGGAGTTCCTGGCCGAAGCCGACGAGGGTGACCTTCATCGTGTCCGACCAGCGGTTGGTGACCAGCTCGACGGCCAGCGCCGACAGGGCCGCGACGGCCTGCGGCCCGACGACGCTGATGACGCCGTGCGCGGCTTCGAGGTCGACCAGCACCCGGCCGGTGTCGGCGGTGCCGAGCGAGAACAGGCCCGGGTAGGGGGCCGGGACGTCGGCCAGGGCCAGGTCGTCGAGCCGGCGCGCCTCGTGGGCGGCCAAACGCCAGATCTGCCCGCCGTCGGCTGCTTCGAAGGGGGCCGGGGCGTCCTGGCTCGGCGGGTGCACCCACAGGTCCATGCCGCGCGCCGACAGGTGCAGGGCGTAGATCGCGGGCGGCCGCCGGTCGGCCTCGGCCAGCAGCCGGCCGAGCAGCCGGAGCCCGGAGTCGAGGACGCGGCTGCCCGGGGCGTCGGCCCCCAGCCGCATCGCGACCTCCGCCGAGGCGGCCTCTCCCCTGGGCCGCTGGATCCGGTGCCCGAACGCCCGCGTCCAGAGTTGCCGCCTGCGCCTCCTGCCCAGCAGCAGGAGCAGGCCCGCCGAGAGCAGCCCGGCCCCGGCGAGGAAGTCGGCCAGGTCGACCTGCTCGGTCCAGCCCTGGGAGGCGGCCGGGGTGGTGAGGATGGTGCCGCCTTCGGGGGCGGCGACCACGCCTGACCGGGGGATCGTGGTGTCCCCGATGCCGGCCTCTTCCGCGGGGGTGGTCGCGGTGACGGTGGGGATCGGTTTTCTGGGTTGTGTACGTTCCGGGGCGGCGGTGGCCTCGGGCTTGCTTGTCTGGGGCCGTTCCGACTCGGGCTTGCCGGTCTCGGTCTGGCCGGGGCGGGTCGGGTCGGCGGTCGGGCGGTTGCGGTCGGCCTCCGCGGGGGGTCGGGTTTGGTCTCCCGTGGCGGGCGGCCTGGTGGAGTCGTCCAGGCCGGGGCGGCTCGCATCCCCGGGAAGGGTCAGGTCGCCGTCGACCGGCGGGCGGGTCGGCTCGTTCACAGCCGGTGGGCGGGTGGCGGTGCCCTCCCCCGCGGCGGGCGGCGGGGTCGGCTTGGCGGTCGGCTGCCGGTTCTCCGCAGGGGGCCGCGTGGGGTCGGCGGTGGGCCGCTCCACGGGGGGCTGGGCGTGGGTGTTGTCGCGGTTCTCGAAGCGGGTGTCGTCGCCCGGCCGGGTGGTGTCGCGGTCGGGTTGCGTGGTCCGGTCGGGTTGCGTGGTCCGGTCGGGTTGCGTGGTCCGGTCGGGCTGGGGGGCGGTTCGTTCGGATTTGTCCGCGCCGGGCGGGCCCGGGTGGTCTTCGAGGATCTCGGTGCGGCTGTCGTCGGCGGGGACCACATGGGTGTTGCGGGAGTCGCCCGGCATGTCGAGCACCCAGCCCGGGCGGATCAGGTCGGCCATGTGGAGGCGGGCCCCGTCGGGCTGCTCCTTGTGCTTGTTGAGCTCGTAGATCTCGCCGTAGCGGCGGCCGTCTCCGAGGCACTTCTCGGCGATCTCCCACAGGCTCTCGTGGTGCCGGCCGTGGGGCGGCTGGACGACGTACACCTTCTTGACCTCGCCGCGCGGCACCAGGGCGGCGCGCTCGGGGATCGCCGACTCGGCGCTCACCAGCGTCGGCTTGACGGGCATCACGGGCGTGGACGCGAACCTCATCAGCGGCACGGCGACGGCCGAGACCGTGAAGAGCACCAGCACGGCCGAGACCAGCCGGTTGGCCAGCACCTGGGTGCCGCCCGACAACGGGACACGCGCGGGCATGCCGATGCGGCGGATGCCGGCGTACACCTCGACCAGGACGCAGACCACGAGCTGGGCCCAGGCGACCCACACGAGCAGCACCAGCACGGCGATGATCGTCTCGGTGCCGACCTGGCTCATCAGCGCGTCGAGGTCGAGCAGTTCCGCGGGGATCGGCGGCCCGGCGAACCGGATCAGGGCGTACGGGACGCCGCCCAGCAGCGCGACCAGCGCCACCAGGGCCGCCAGACCGGCGAAGACGTCGCCGGCGGTCCGTTTCACGCGCCGTCTCCCCGACTTCGAGGCGGATTCATCGACGCGAGCCACAGCCGGCCTCCGGCCGCCAGCGTCTCGCTCTCGGGAACGGCCGTCGCCGACGCGGTCATCTCCGAGCCCGGAAACCCGATCGCGGCCAGGAAGAACGCTTCCCATGTGACACTCACCTCCACCGTCACCTCGGTCTGGCCCGCACCGACCGTGCACCGTCCCATCGCGACCCCGTCGGCGTCGTGCGCGGACACGATCTCGCCGGCCCGGCCGCACACCTCGGCGTCGCCGAGCAGCCGCAGCTGCCCCGTCGCCCGGAGCGTCTCGACGTCGATCTGGTCGGCCGCCGCCCGTGCGCCCTGCTCGGCGATGTCGGCGGCGCGCAACCGGGCGTTGATCGCCGCGCCCCCGTCGACGAGCAGGCCCGCGAGCAGGAAGACGGCGACCGAGAAGAGCACCACGAAGGTGGACATGGAACCCCGGTCGGCCCTTCTCACTCGACCCTCCGGAACTGTTCGAGCGGCACGACGGAGTCGCCGGTGATCGTCACGGCGGCGCCGAAGCCGAGGAAGTCGAGGTCGAGCGTGCAGGTCACGGTCACCTCGACCTGGCCGCCCTCCTGCCAGTCGGTGCCGCCCATCGACACCTCGGGCGGGCAGTCGGCGAGCGCGCCGGCGGCCGCCGACGTGGCGGCCTCCTCGGCCGCGCCGCGGTCGCGCTGCACGGAGGCGGCCCGGGCGGCGTCGCGGGCGGCGCCGTTGACCTCGCCCTGAGCTTCGACGACACGTCCGGCGCCGACCAGGAACAGCAGGAAGAGCAGCAGGACGGGCGCCAGCATGACCGTCTCGACCGACATCGATCCCCGGTCGGTCAGCTGCTCATCCATCCGGCGCACACCCCCCGCTGCCGTCGTCGGGCCGGAAACACTCCACCGGCCCGCCGAAGCGGGCCGTGATCGTGAACGAGATCTCCGGCAGCAGCGGCACGACCTGCACCGCGCTGCCCGTCACCTCCACGCCGCGCGAGTCGCCGTCCTCCCACGCGGTGGCCGTGGCCGACTGCAGGATCTCCGGCCCGATGGCCTGGATGATCTGCCGGGCCTTGGCCTCGGCGGCGCCCTGCCAGTCGTCGTCGCCGGCCCGCGCGATCCTGGCTCCTTCGCGCGCGGCCGCGTCGGCGACCTGCCGCCCGTGGAACCACAGGGCCATCTGGACGATCAGCAGCACCACGACCAGGACGACCGGCATGAGCAGCGCGAGCTCGATGACGGTCGCGCCGCGGTCGCCGTCCGGCCGGTGGGCCCGCCGGTCAGGACGTCTCACTCACCACCGCCGCCGCCACCGGATTCGCCGCCGCCGAAGTTCGTGGTGATCTCGGCCGAGCGCGACTCGACGAGACCTTGGATGAGCGCGGCCAGGCCCAGCGCCACCCCGGCGATGATCGCCGTGATGATGGCCCACTCGACCGCCGACGCCCCCCGTGAGGGGGCCGTCCTGGCCTTGTGGATGCGGACGCTGATCATCGCCACCAGGTAATCGATCATGTTCAGGATCCCAACATTTTCATCGCGGCCGGGTAACTGAGAAAGATCACGAAGCCCGCGCACAGCAGCAGCTGCGCGACGAGCATCGACTGCGAACGTTCGCCCGCCTTGCCCTCGATCTCGGCCAGCTCCCGCCTGCGGAGCGTGGCCGCGCGGGCCGTCAGCGACGACCGCACCTTGGCGCCGTCGTCGGCGACGAGCCCGAGGGCGGCCGACAGGTCCCTCAGCTCGTCGACGTTGATCTCGTCGCCGAGCTGGCCGAGGGCCTGCCAGGGGGTGATGCCGACGATCCGGGCGTTGGCGAGCGCCTCGCGGATGCGCTCCATCGCCCAGTTGGAGCCGGGGGCGTTCACCTCGTTGCCGGTGCCGACGGAGACGGCCATCATGAGCGCCTCGGGCACCCCGCGCCCGCCGGCCAGGTTCATCGCGACCAGGTCGAGGAACGCCCCGACGGCGTGCCGGAAGTCGCGGCGGCGGACGGCCGCGTCCTTGCCGATCTGGACGTCGGGCAGGAAGAAGAAGATCACGCTGACCAGCAGCGCCGACCAGAGCGGAATCTGGAACGACACCCCCCACCCCATGACCGCCAGCCACCCGACGAGCAGCGGGAAGGCCAGCAATCCCGAGACGGCGAGCAGCACCTTGGTCGCCAGGAAGCCCTCGAACGACTTGCCCAGCAATGTGAGATCGGCCCGGATCGACCGCGCCTCCCACCCGCGCGCGGCATAGAACTTGGCCAGCCGCTGCCCGAGGGCCTGCCGGAAGGCGCTGACCTCCTCGTCGGGCGCGACGAGCGGCGTCCTGGGCGCGTCCTCACCGGTCCGCGCGACGTCGAGCGCCGCGAGGCGCGTCGCCAGCCCGGGGCGCGGCGGGAACAGCGCCCGGAGCAGCAGCAGAATGCCGAGCCCGAGCACGCCCCCGGCGAATGCGGTGGCGATCACGCGATCACCTCCAGAGGGACGGCGCGGCCCTGATGCCGCAGAGCCACGCCCGGCCCCTGTTCGAAGGACGTTCCCGGCGCCAAGCGGGAGGACCGGCACGCCGTGTCATGCCTGATCGGTCTGACGGGAACAGGCCCACCCGGGCGCTTCCGCGCCCGGGATTTCGGCATATCGCCAGGCCCTGGGCAGGTCAGGACGTTCATGAGGTCACCGCTTCCGCTGGTTCCGGGCGGCGGTAGGGGGCCAGGATCCGGCCCGGCTTGTCGAAGCGGGCCAACCGGCGCATCCAGGCGAAGCCCGCGCCGAACAGCGCCGCCACGACCACGAGCACGGCCTGGCCGAGCAGGGAGTCGTATTCGGCCACGTAGTCGCGGTTGGCGATGACCAGGAAGGCCGCGAACGCCAGCGCCGTGCCGACCACGATCTGCACGCTGCGCCTGGTCGAGCGGCGTTCGGCCTCCACGCGGCGGCGCATGTCGAGTTCCTCGCGGGCCGAGACGGCCAGGGCCGAGAGCACGTCGCGCAGGCCCGGGCCCCGGAGGCGGGAGTTGAGGATCAGGGCCGCCACGACCAGGTCGGCCGAGGGGTCGTCGAGTTCGTCGGCGAACATGCGCAGGGCGTCGCCGAGGGCCATGCGGGCGCGCAGGCGGTCGACCAGGGCGCGCAGGTGGGGCTGGAGCATGGGGGCGGCGGCCCGGATCGAGGCGGGGATGGCCTGTTCGAGGCCGGCCGCGCCGGCGATGGTGTCACGCAGCGACTCGGCCCAGGCGGCCAGACCTTCGAGGCGCTTCATCGCGGCGCGTTCCTCGGCCGCGCCGCCGGTGAAGCCCTTCCAGGCGATCACCAGAAGCACCGCGCCGACGGCCACGACCGGCCAGCCGGTCACCACCAGCGTCAGCCCGCCCGCGATGGCCGCGACGGCTCCCCGCGTGGTCAGCGACTGGAACCACTTGAGCCGCTCGGCGCCGCTGTCGGGCGAGGCGGGGCGCGGGCGCAGACCGTACAGGGAGAGGAACAGCAGGAACAGGCCGCCGCCGGCGGCCGCGCCGGCCAGGATCACGAGCGGGTCGAAGGGGATCATGACCAGCCACCGCCCGACGGCACGTAGCCGTGGTGCACGAGTTCGTCGATGCAGGCGATCGGCGCGTGGGCCACGGCCACCCCGGCCTCCGAGGCGGTGAAGATCTCCGACGACAGGACACGGCCGTCGCAGCCCGCGACCTCGCGGACGGAGGACACGAAGCGCTTCAGCGCCCCGCCCCGGTGGTAGTCGTTGCGCTTCTCGATGAACACCACGAAGTCGATCGCCCCGGCGATGAGCATGTGCGACGCCTCGATCGGCAGCCGCTCCTCGGCCTGCAGGGCGTAGGTCGCGATGCGGTTGAAGACCTCCATTGAGGAGTTCGCGTGGATGGTCGACAACGAGCCGTCGTTGCCCTGGGTCATCGCGTTGAGCATGGTCACGATCTCGTCGCCCAGGACCTCGCCGACGATGACCCGCGAGGGGTTCATGCGCAGCGAGCGGCGCACCAGCTCGGCCATGGTGATCTCGCCCTGGCCCTCGGAGTTGGGCAGCCGCTGCTCGAAGGCGACCACGTTGGGGTGCAGCTCGGGGAACTGGTCGAGGCCGAGTTCGAGGGCGCGTTCGACGGTGATCAGGCGTTCGTGGACGGGGATCTCGTTGGCGATGGCCCGCAGCAGGGTCGTCTTCCCGGCGTTGGTCGAGCCGGCGATCATGATGTTCTTGCGGGCCTGCACGGCCGCCGCGAGGAAGCGGGCCAGGTCGGGCGTCAGCGTGCCGTTGCCGACCAGGTCGGTCAGGAACACCTTGCCCAGCCGGGCCCGCCGGATCGAGATCGCGGGCCGCACGGCGACGTCCATGACCGCCGACAACCGCGACCCGTCGGGCAGGCGCAGGTCGAGCTGGGGGTTGGCGGTGTCGAAGGGGCGCGACGACAGGCCCGAGTAGGCCGCGAGGATCTGGATGAGCTCGATCAGCTCCTCGTCGGACTCGGCGACCGGCTCGTGGCTGAGCTCCTGGCCGTCGGCGTAGCTGACGAAGACCCGGTCGCAGCCGTTGATGTCGATGTTCTCGACCTCGGGGTCGTCGAGGAGCGGCTGGAGGCGGCCGACGCCGAACAGGGCGGCGTGGATGCCGGCCGCGAGGGCCTCCTCCTCGTCGACCGTCGGCGGGGTGCGGCCGACGCCGATCTCGCCGCGCGCGAACTCCTCGAGGACCTGGGCGATCAGGGCGCGGGCGAACTGGCGTTCGTCCTCGCCGCTCATCGGCGGGACGCCGCCGGCCTGGTCGAGCCGCCGCTGGTGGGCCAGCCGGTCGCCGACCTCCTGGCGGAACCGTTTGACGAGCGTGTGGTCGATCACTGGGCCACCTTCTTCTGGAGGTGGCCGGCCAGCCGCCCGGCGAGTTCGCGGGCGGTCCGGATGAGCGGGCTGCGCTCCAGCCGGCCGCCCCATTCGCCGCGCAGCAACTCGGCGCCCTTGGGGTCGTAGGCGATGCCGCCGACGAAGGAGACGTCCCAGCCCGACACGATGCGCCGCACCTCGTCGAGGGAGGGCCGGTAGTTGCGCGGGTCGGCGACCACGACCACGCCCACCCGGCGTTTCAGCAGGGTGAGGCGTTCACGCAGGTGGGCGACGTGGTCGAGGCTGGCCCGGGTGAACAGGATCACCTGGTCGGCCTCGTCGACCAGCTCGTTGATCGCGGGCTGTACGCCCAGCCGCCCGCAGTCGGCCAGCACGTCGGCGTGGTCGAGCGCGGCGAACGAGCGCCCCAGTGGCCCCCAGAGCCAGGTCAGCCCGGCCGCCTGCTCGCCGTTGGTGAGCCCGGCCAGCACGTCGAGACCGCCGACGAGCCGCTGGGTGTGTTCGTACACCTGGTCGGGATAGAGCCCGCGCCGGGCGACCGCGCCGAGGCTGAGCAGGCCGCGGGCCGGGTTGAGCACCCCGCCCTCGGCCGCCGGCAGCCGGTAGGCGAGGTCTCCCCCGGAGGGGTCGCACTCGGCCAGCAGCACCGGACGCGGCCACACGGCCCCCAGGGCGGTCGCCGCGGTGGTGACCCCGGGCGCGCCCTTGTCGGCGGCGAGCACGATCAGCGCCATCGGCTACCTGGCCCCCGGGAGCACCGCCAGGGCGATCTCCCCGGTCGAGGCGAACGCCGCGACCTGCGGCGAGAGCGAGGCGTCGACGATCACGGTCACCAGCCCGGACGCGCCGCGCTCCGACGATCCGACGCTGTGCACGCGCGCGGAGGGCACCAGCACCTTCTGCGGCACGGCACCGGCCCGCGCGTTGCCCGGCACGTAGATGACCTGGACGACGTCGCCGGCGGTCAGCCCCGACGGATACTGCCCCGCCTTGAGCGAGAGCCCGACGCGGGCCCGGTTGGGCCCGACCTCCTCGCTGTCGGTGGTGACCATCGTCTCGGTCAGCAGCGTGCCGGGCAGCAGGGTGACGGCGGCGAAGGTCTTGGTGACCTGGTCGCGGTGGCGCCAGGGGACGTAGGCGATCCCGGTGTCGGCGATCTGCACCTCGCGCAGCGCGGCGACCGGGATCTGCTGCCCGGCGCCGATCTGCTCGGCGACGCCGACGGCCGAGACGCGGTCGCCGCTGCGCATGACGAGGAGGGTGCTGGTGAGGGCGCCGCCGATGATGAGGAGCACGGCGACGGCCGCGAGCGCGGGTTTGCGCTCCCGTGGTGGCACCGGCAGCTTGCGCGAGGCCGGTCCGGAGAGGGTGGGCCGATCGACGGGGGAGCCGTTGACGGGACGGGGGGCGTCCCGGACGGGCTTCTCGCTGGTCCTCATGGGCAGGGAACTCCCAGATCAAAAGCAATTTAGGATTCGCGACGAAATATCACGCCATTATGGACATCGCCGAACCCGTGAGTTCCGAAAAATGGCGAGCCATGCTTATCGGTTATAGGTCACGCCGTCAAAGAGAACGGCATCATCTCCCGTTTTCCCAGGTAGACGGGTCGACAAGTCCCACTGGCCACAAAGGCCACAATTACCCCAGCCTCTTTCGTATAACACTGGAGCCGGTCACAACCACAACGGATATGGAATTTCGGTATATGTCGCCCGAAGCTCCCGGCCCCTGTGGACGAACCTCCTGGTTTTCCACAGAAACGCCAGGTGAACGTGGTGGATCCGGCGCGAGAGAACCCGGCAAAGGCCCCACTTGGCAGCCACGGCGCCGTTGTACGCCCTTCCTGAACACCCGCGAGTTATCCACAGGGTTACCCACAGGGATGCGGGCTTGTCCACAGACCAACCGATTCGGTCATACACCGCCGTGGTGACACGCCGTCTCTGTACGGTGACCCCGCCACCGATCCCCTTGGAGTACCGCCGATGCGGATCACCCTCACCGTCGTCGGCGGCGCCGGTCACCGTGACGTGATCGTCGACGGCGACGAGTCGACCACGGCCACCGGCCTGGCCACCGCCCTCGACACCCGCAACCTGGGCAACGTCGTGCGGCTCCCGCGAGCGCGGGCGCCGTACGGCATCGACCGGGAGCAGGCCCCCGACGGCGTGTTGTGGCTCGACGGGCGTCCGCTGCCCGCCGACGCCCGCGTGTTCGGCCTGCTGCGCGACGGCGACCGGGTGGCGCTCGACCCCGCCGGGGCGGCCGCGACCGTGGTCGAGGAGCCCGGCGGCACGGCCGAGTTGCGGGTCGCCGGCGGCCCGGGAGCCGGGTCGGTCCACCGCCTGGGGCTTGGCGCACACGTGATCGGCGGCGATCCGGCGTGCGCCGTGGCGGTGGCCGACCCTCTTCTCCCGCCCGAGGCGGCGGTGGTGCGGCTGGGGCCGACCGCGATCACGGTCGAGCCGGTCGGCGAGGCGCCGCTGCGGCTGGCCGGCGAACCGGTGACCGAGCCGGTCGACTGGCCTGAGGACGCCGTGCTGGCGATCGGCCACTCGGTCTTCACGGTCGGCCGCGTCGAGCCGCCCGACGCCCACCTCGACGCGCTGCCCGACGGCGGGCTGGCGTACAACCGGCCGCCCCGGCTGGTGCCGCCCGAGCGGGTGGCCAAGATCGAGGTGCCGCAGGAGCCCCGCAGGGCCGAGGGGGCCCGGCTGCAACTGCTGGCGGCGTTCCTGCCGGCCGCGTTCGGGCTGGTCATGGCGTGGGCGTTCAAGAACTGGTACTTCCTGCTGATCGCGTTCATGACCCCGATGATCATGATCGGCCAGTGGGCCAGCGACCGGCGGCACGGCCGCAAGCAGTACCGCCAGGCCGTCAAGGACCACAAGGCGGCCATGGAGTCCTTCCACCGCGCGGTCGAGAAGGCCCGCGCGGCCGACGAGGCGGCCCGGCGGGCGGCCGCCCCCGACCCGGCCGAGCTGCTGCTGACCGCGACCGGCCCCCGGCGGCGGTTGTGGGAGCGGCGCACCCACGACCCCGACGCGCTGCGGCTGCGCGTGGGCCTGGCCGACCTGCCCGCCGAGATCGCCTTCGAGCCGCCCGCCCCCGAGCGGGTGCCGCCGGCCCGCGACGTCCCGGTGGCGCTGGCGATGCGGCGGCTCGGCGTCGCCGGCGTGACCGGCCCCCGGCCGGCCGCGCTCGCGGTCGCCCGCTGGCTGGTGGCCCAGGCCGCCACCCTGCACAGCCCGCGCGACCTGGCGATCGTGGTGTTGTCGGCGAGCCCCGACGGCGCGTCGCAGTGGAGCTGGGTGCGCTGGTTGCCCCACTGCGTCACCCACGCGACCGGCAGCCTGGCCTCAGTCGGCGGCGACCTGGAGTCGGCCGCCCGGCGGGTGGCCGAACTGGCCGCCCTGATCACCGAGCGCCAGGGCGACGAGGGCGGCCCGCTGCTGAAGCCGGGCCGGTTGACCGGCGGCCCGTCGAGCTGGAACGACCTGGGCCGGGGCGCCCCCAAGCAGAGCGAGCCGTCGTTCGGCACCTACGACGAACGGCCCTACGACGTGCTGGTCGTGCTCGACGGCGCCCAGGCGATGCGGGCGCTGCCCGGCATGCCGCAGGTGCTGCGCCAGGGCCCGCCCGCGGGGGTCTACACGATCGCGATCGACGACGCCCAATCGCTGCTGCCGGAGGAGTGCGCCACGGTCGTGGCCTGCGACGAGGACGACGGCACGATCCGGCTGCGCGGCGGCGGCCTCGACGCCCTCGGCGCGATCCGCCCCGACCACGTCTCCCCCGCGTGGGCCGACCGGCTGGCCCGCTCGCTGGCGCCCCTGCGCGACGTGAGCCGCGACGACCCGTCGGCCGCGCTGCCCGACTCGGCGCGGCTGCTCGACCTGATCGACGTACCCGACAACCCCGGCCGGTCGACCCGGGCGATCCTGGGCGTGGGCCCCGACGGGCCGTTCGCCATCGACCTGCGCCGCGACGGCCCGCACGCGCTGATCGCCGGCACGACCGGCGCCGGCAAGTCGGAGCTGCTGCAGACGCTGATCAGTTCGCTGGCGGCGGTCAACCGGCCCGACGAGATGACGTTCGTGCTGGTCGACTACAAGGGCGGCGCGGCGTTCAAGGAGTGCGTCCGGCTGCCCCACACGGTCGGCATGGTCAGCGACCTCGACGCCCACCTCACCCAGCGTGCGCTGGCGTCGCTGGCCGCCGAGATCCGCCGCCGGGAGCGGCTGCTGCTCGACGCGGGGGCCAAGGACGTCGACGACTACCTCGACGACCGCGGCACGACCTGGATCATGGGCGCCACCGGCGTCCGGCAGGCCACCGCGCCCGGCATCTTCGGCCGGGCCGCCGTGCGGACGACCGGCGTCCGGGAGCCGATGCCGCGCCTGGTGCTGATCATCGACGAGTTCGCCGCCCTGGTCGCGGAGTTGCCCGAGTTCGTCGAGGGCCTGGTCGACATCGCCCGCCGGGGCCGGTCGCTGGGCATCCACCTCATCCTCGCCACCCAGCGTCCCGCCGGTGTGGTGACCGCCGACATCCAGGCCAACACGTCGCTCCGGATCGCGCTGCGGGTCACCGACGCCCGCGAGTCGGCCGACGTCATCGACGGGCCGGAGGCCGCCCACATCCCCAAGTCCACCCCCGGGCGTTGTTACGTCCGGTCGGGCGCGGGGCCGGCGGTGGCCGTCCAGGCCGCTCGCATCGGGGGGCGGGCGCCCGGCGGGGGCGGGCCGCCCGGGCAGGTACGGGTGACCGACCTGCCCTGGGAGGCCCTGGGGCGTCCGCCGGCGAGCACCCTGGTCTCCGAGCTGGCCGGGACGACCGACCTGGCCCGCCTGGTCGACCGGGTGATCGAGGTGTCGCGCGGGGTGCCCAAGCAGCCGAGCCCCTGGTTGCCCCCGCTCACCGACCAGGTCGCGCTGCCCGAGGTCGGCGGCGAGACGATCGCGTTCGGCGTGACCGACCTGCCGTGGGCGCAACGGCGCCGCCCCCTGACGCTGGGCCCCGGCCACCTGCTGATCGCCGGCACCGCCCGCAGCGGCCGCTCGACCGCCCTGCGCACCATCGCCGGTTCGCTGGCCGGCCAGGTCACCGCCGACGACCTGCACCTGCACGCGATCGACTGCGGCTCGGGCGCGCTGCTGCCGCTGGTCGCGCTGCCCCACTGCGGCGCGGTCGTCACCCGCGACCAGCTCGACCGGGTCGAGCGGCTGCTGGCCCGGTTGCGGGCCGAGATCGCGCGACGGCAGCAGTTGCTCGCCGAGGCCGGTTTCGCGTCGCTGGCCGAGGCCCGCGCGGCCGGGCTGAAGGAGCCGTGGCTGCTGCTGATGATCGACCGGTGGGAGGGGTTCGTCGCGGCCTTCGAGAACTACGACTACGGCCGGCTGGTCGACGGGGTGATGCAGATCCTCCGCGAGGGCCCGGCCGTGGGCCTGCGGGCCGTGGTGACCTCCGACCGGTCGGGCCTGATCGGCCAGATCTCGACGGTGTTCGACGACCGGCTGGTGCTGCGGCTGTCCGACCCGGCCGACTACGGCCTGGCCGGGCTCCCGGCGAAGAACGTGCCGACGGCGATGCCCAACGGGCGGGCGTTGTCGATGAGCGAACACGGCATCGTGGAGAGCCAGATCGCCCTGCTGGCCGACGACCCCTCGGGCCCGGCGCAGGTCGCGGCGCTCCAGTCGCTCGCCCGCGCGGCCGCCCCCGCGACGGTCAACCGCCCGCTGCGGGTCGACGCGCTGCCCGCCCGCATCACCGCCGACCAGGCGATGGGTCTCGTCCGCGGCTTCCGGCCGCCCTCGCGCCTGTGGGCCCTCCTGGGGGCGGGCGGCGACGCGCTGGCCCCGATGGGCGTCGACCTGCTCGCCCAGGGCCCGGCGGCGGTGATCGCCGGGCCGTCGCGGTCGGGGCGTTCGTCGACGTTGCTGACGGCGGCGCAGTCGCTGCTCGACCGCGACGTGCCGGTGCTCGTGATCGCGCCGCGCCGGAGCCCGCTGCGGGAGCTGAGAGGCGTGCTGGCGGTGCTCGACGGCAACGCGCGCAGCGTGCGGGAAGACGACCAGGCGGCGGCCGGCGGGGGCTTCGGGGGCCTGCCCGGGGCGCACGACCCGATGAAGCTGCTGGAGGGCCAGGAGAACTACGTGGTGATCGTGGACGACGCCGAGCTCATCTCCCCCGACTCGGCGCTCGGCACGGCCCTCGACGAGATCCTCCGCACGGCGCGGGACGGCGACCACGGCCTGCTGATCGCGGGCACCACGGGCGACCTGGCGACGGCGTACCGGGGCTTCGTGGCCGAGGCCCGCAAGGCCCGCACGGGCCTGCTGCTGTCGGTCCAGAGCCCGGCCGACGGCGACCTGTTCAACGTGCGCCTCCCCAGGGGCGCGACGGGCGGCGGCCCGGCGGGCCGGGGCCTGCTGATCGTCTCGGGCACGGCCACCCCGATCCAGACGGCCGTCCCCTGACGGACGAAAGGCGTGGTTCCCGGCGCGAGGGAACCACGCCCACTGGTTCAGCGGGTGGCGGACTCGATGTTGCCCCGGTAGGTGTTGATGGTCCGGGACGCCTCGTTGAGCTCCTCCGACATGCGCTGGAAGGCCGCCCGGTAGTTCTGCCAGGCGTCGCGGAACCGTTCGGCTCCGGGGCCGGTCCAGACCGAGCCGACCTTGGCGGCCTCGCGGTCGAGGGTGGCCATCGTCGCGCGGACCTGGTCGGCCTGCTGGGTGAACTGGGCGGCCATGGTCTGCATCTCCGCCGGGTCGCCGCCGAGCAAGCTCTGACTCATCTTTTTTCCCTTCACGGACACCGATATGGCGCCCTCACCGTAGACGCCGGACCGGTCCTGAGCACCGGTTATGCGCAGTCGCTATAAGCCGGGGCTGTTTTGGGGAGGTCAACGGTGAAAAACCGGCCCAAACCCGGGTCGGCAGTTGGTCACCGGCCGAGGATCCTTACACTCCAGTCTCAGGTCGAGGGATAGGAGCTCCCGGTGCAGAAGGTCCTGATCGCCAATCGGGGCGAGATCGCCGTTCGGATCGCCCGGGCGTGCGCGGACGCGGGTCTGGCGAGCGTCGCCGTGTACGCGGACCAGGATCTGGACGCCCTGCACGTCAGAGTGGCCGACGAGGCCCACGCGCTGGGCGGGCAGAGCCCCGCTGAGACATACCTGGACATCGAGAAACTGCTCAAGGTGGCCCGCGAGACCGGGGCCGACGCGGTGCACCCCGGTTACGGCTTCCTCGCCGAGAACGCGGGCTTCGCCCAGGCCGTCATCGACGCCGGGCTGACCTGGATCGGCCCGCCCCCGTCGGCGATCATGGCGCTCGGCGACAAGGTGCAGGCGCGGCACATCGCCCAGCGGGTCGGCGCCCCCCTCGTGGCGGGCACCCCCGACCCCGTCTCCGGCGTGGAGGAGGTCGTCGCGTTCGCCGCCGAGAACGGCCTGCCGATCGCGATCAAGGCGGCCTTCGGCGGCGGCGGGCGCGGCCTCAAGGTGGCCCGCACCACGGAGGAGATCCCCGACCTGTACGAATCCGCGGTGCGCGAGGCCGTCACCGCGTTCGGCCGGGGCGAGTGCTTCGTCGAGCGTTACCTCGACCGCCCCCGCCACGTCGAGACCCAGTGCCTGGCCGACTCCCACGGCAACGTGGTCGTCGTCTCGACCCGCGACTGCTCCCTCCAGCGCCGCCACCAGAAGCTCGTCGAGGAGGCCCCCGCGCCGTTCCTCACCGAGGAGCAGATGGTCATCCTGTACGACAGCTCGAAGGCCATCCTCCGCGAGGCGGGCTACGTGGGGGCCGGCACCTGCGAGTTCCTCGTGGGCCAGGACGGCACGATCTCCTTCCTGGAGGTCAACACCCGCCTCCAGGTGGAGCACCCGGTGACCGAGGAGGTGTCCGGCATCGACCTGGTGCGGGAGATGTTCCGCATCGCCGACGGCGAGACCCTCGGCTACGGCGACCCCAAGCTGCGCGGCCACTCCTTCGAGTTCCGCGTGAACGCCGAGGACGCCGGGCGCGGCTTCCTGCCCGCCCCCGGCACGCTGACCGCGCTGCGCACCCCGTCGGGGCCGGGCGTCCGGCTCGACTCGGGGTACGAGGCCGGGATGACGGTCCCCCAGTCGTTCGACTCGCTGGTCGCGAAGCTGATCGTCACCGGCGCCACGCGCGCCCAGGCGCTGGAGCGGGCCCGCCGGGCCCTGGCGGAGTTCGAGGTCGAGGGCATGCCCACGGTCATCCCGTTCCACCGGAAGGTCGTGACCGACCCGGCGTTCGTCTCCGAGCCGTTCTCGGTGCACACCCGCTGGATCGAGACCGAGTTCGTGAACGACGTCCCGCCCTACGACGGGGCCCAGGAGACGGCCGAACCGGCCGCCCGTGAGCGGATCACGGTCGAGGTCGGGGGCAAGCGGCTGGAGGTGGTCCTGCCGTCGGGGTTCTCGGGCGGGGGGACGGCGAGATCCGTACAGAAGGCTCCCAAACGCTCCGGCGGCGCGGCCAAGAAGGCGGCGGCGTCCGGCGACTCGCTGGTGAGCCCGATGCAGGGGACGATCGTCAAGGTCGTCGCCGGAGACGGCGAGTCGGTGTCGCCCGGCGACACGATCGTGGTCCTGGAGGCCATGAAGATGGAGCAGCCGCTCACCGCCCACAAGGCCGGCGTGATCACCGGGCTGGCCGCCGGGGTCGGTCAGACGGTCACCGCCGGGTCGGTGATCTGCGAGATCAAGGACGCGTAGCGTTTCCCCTGCCGGGCAGGCCGATCCACGCGCGTGGCGCGGTCCACGGGCGGATACGGTGGAGTGCAGAGGAACCATCGCGCAACGCCGTTCGTCCTCATGGGCGAAGGAGGGCCGAATCGTGACAAAATCCCACCCACTAGGCCGCCTTGGGGCCGCCGTCGCGGCCCTGTTCGTCGGCTTGTCCGCCCTTTTCCTGGTGAGTCCCCCGGCGGGCGCCGCCGCCGCGCCTCCTGACGCGGCGACCGTGGTCGGTGCGTGGAAGACGAGCCCGCTGTTCACGGTGAGCGGATCCCCCCTGACGAGCGCCCAGCAGTCCGAGATCACCCAGGCGCTTGAGGACTCGAAGTTCCCGATCTACGCCGTCGCGCTGCCCGAGGGCACCGTGACCCGCTCGAACGTCGCCCAGTTCATCCCGGGCCTGCTCACGCAGCTCGACAAGGAGGGCCGTTCCGCGGCGACCGTGGCGGTCCTCGACGGCACCAGCCTGTTCGCCGGGAGCACCGCGTTCCCGCAGAACGCGGCCGGCAAGATCGCCAACGAGTCGGCCTACGCCCACGTCAAGGACCCGGTCGCCGTGATGCAGGAGTTCACGAACCGGGTCGACATGCAGCTCTCGGGCAACCCCCGGGGAGCGCAGGGCCCCGGCGACACGATCAGCGGCAACGCGGGTGTCTGGATCGGCCTCGGCGTCATCGCCGTGGTCGGCGGCGGCGGCATCTGGCTGATCTCCCGCCGGAACAAGCGCCGGCGCGAGGAGAAGGAGGCCGCCGAGCTCAAGGCCGTCAAGCAGACGGTCGAAGAAGACGTCACCAAGTTCGGCGAGGAGATCACCTCGCTCGACCTCGACGCCAAGATGCTCCCGGCGGCCGGCACCGACCACGACTGGCAGCACGCCCTCGACTCCTACGAGAAGGCGAAGGTCCAGCTCGGCCAGGTCAGGCGGGCCGACGAACTGCGCGACGTCACCGCCACCCTGGAAGACGGCCGCTACGCCCTGGCCGTGGTGAAGGCCAAGGTCAACCAGCTGCCGCTGCCCGAGCGGCTGCCCCCGTGCTTCTTCAACCCCCAGCACGGCCCCTCGGTCCGCAACGTCCGCTGGGCCCCGCCCGGCGGCGCGCTCCGCGACGTCCCGGCCTGCGCCATGGACGCCAACGCGATCGAGCGCGGCTTCGACCCGCAGATGCGCGAAGTGGTCCTGCCCAACGGCCAGCGGGCGCCCTACTGGGCGGCCGGCCCGGCCTACCAGCCCTACGCCAACGGCTACTACGGCGGCTTCGACGGCCTGCTGACCGGCATGCTGGTCGGCACGATGCTCGGCAGCGCCTTCGGCGGCTTCGGCTACGGCGGATACGGCTACGACGCGGGCTACGCCGACGGCGTGGCAGCCGACGGCGGAGGCGACCTCGGCGGCGGCGGTGACTTCGGCGGCGGCGGCGACTGGGGCGGCTCCGATTTCGGCGGCGGCGACTTCGGCGGCGACTGGTAAAACCCACGGGCCCCGCGGACCTTTCACGAGGTTCCGCGGGGCTCTTTCATGTGTTCAAGGTGACTGCAAGCGGGGCGAAAGGGCGCGTGAGAAACTCGGAGCATCCCCTCAGGAGGCTGTTTCCCGTGCGTGCCCTCGTCGCGTTATCTTTCGCCCTGTCCCTGGTCCTCGTCCCGGCCACCGCCGCGAACGCGGCCGCCGCGCCCTGCCAGAAGGGCTCCGGCCCCAAACTCCGCGGCGCCGACTTCACCAACGGACGCCAGCTCCCGAGCGACCTCCGCTGCGCCGACCTGACCGGCGCCAAGCTCGACGAGGTCGACTTCACCCAGAAAGACCTGACGGGCGCGATCCTCCGCAACGCCTCCATGAAGGAGGCCGACTTCACCCAGGCCCACCTCGAGTACGCCGACCTCCGCGGCGCCGACCTGACCTCCGCCGACCTGGGCCAGCTCCGGGCCAAGCAGGCCGACCTGCGCGGCGCGACCCTCATCGACGTCGAGGCGGGCCAGGCCGAGTTCCCCCACGCCGACCTCACCGGCGCGGTCATGACCAGGGCCAACCTGACCCAGGTCACGCTGACCAACGCCAAGCTCGTCGGCGCCGACCTCAACGAGGCCGAGCTCGGCCAGGTCAAGGGCCGAACGGCCGACTTCTCCCGGGCGAAGATGAAGGAGGCCGAGTTCGGCCAGGCCCAGCTCCAGCACGCGGTCTTCAAGGAGACCGACCTCACCGAGGCCCAGTTCACCCAGGCCGAGCTCCAGGGGGCCGACTTCACCGGCGCGGTCGTCGAGAAGACCAGCTTCGTCCAGGCCGACGACCTGAACCTGACCGGCGCCCGGGGCACCCCGGCCGACCTGCCGACGGGCGTGACGTTCGAACCGCCGGCCGAGGAGCCCGCGTCCGACTCCGGCGGCGACCCGACGGCCGCGCCCACCAGCCGCCAGGGCCCCTCGCGCGTCCTGGGCATGTCCCCCGCCCTGCTGATCGCCCTGGCCGGCGGCCTGGGCCTGAGCCTGACCCTGATCGTCTGGGGCCTCAGCCACCAGCGCCACCGCCGCCACGACGCGACCTTCGCGATGGCCCGCCGCGTCGCCGAGGAAGACGTGACCCGCTTCGGCGAGGAGATCGACACCCTCGACTTCGACATGAAGGTCAACGCGGTCAGCGGCCCCAGCCACGACTGGCGAGCGGCCCTGGACGCCTACGAGGCGGCCAAGCAGGCCCTCTACCTGGCGCGAACGCCAGAAGAACTCCACGCGGCGGCCGCGGCTGTCCACCACGGCAGGCAGGCCCTCCACCGAGTCCGCTCGGTCCTACCCCGCTGAACCAGTCCTGTTTGGAGCTGCCCCGCTTGAAGCTGCCCCG
>NZ_BBXC01000030.1 GCF_001570525.1 Herbidospora sakaeratensis | reverse complement strand
GGCGGGTGCGGAGCTGGGCGGCGTGTGCGGGGTCGGTGTGGAGGGTGAGGGTGAGGCCGGTGCGGGCGGCGACGGCGAGGATGTCGAGGAGGGTGGCGTACTGCTCGGGGGGTTCGGCGGTGAGGAGGTCTTCGGCGTGGTGGATGAGCAGGGTGGTGGTGCCGGCGCGGACGGCGTCGCCGAGGGAGTCGGCGAAGGCGTCCCAGTTGTGGCCGAAGTAGTCGGGGAAGCGCAGGACCCGCGCCGTTTCGTCGAAGAGGGCGGCGCGGGTGCGGCAGGCGCGTCCGTCGATGACCGCCGGGGCCGGGCCGGTGGAGAGGGTGAGCCAGGTCGGCAGGGGGCGGGCGGCGGTCATGGCGGTTTCCTTTAGAGGCGGTAGAAGTTGGCGTAGTGGTCGGGGGTGTACCAGGTGGCGCCGGTGTTGCGGTTGACGACGATGCGGTGGGCGTCGCGGGCGGCGCCGCGGGTGCGGGGGTAGACGTCGTATTCGTAGTAGGTGGCGTTGGTGGGGAGTTGGCCTTCGCGGTTGTAGTGGCGGCCGCCGGTGTAGTTGTGGAGGGTGCTGGTCCAGGCGTACCAGCCGGCGGTGGTCGGGTAGTTCTTGGATTTCCAGGTGGTGTTGGCGGTGCGGGCGTCGGCGCAGCGGGTCTGGGTGCAGCTGCTGTAGACGGCGGCGTGGGCGGGGGCGGGTGCGGTGGTGGCGAGGAGGGAGATGAGGGTGGCCAGGATGAGGGTGAGCCGGGCCGGCCAGGTGAGGTGGGGGCGCTGCGGGGTGGGCACGGTGCCTCCTGGGGGTGCGGGTTCGGTCATCCGGAATGATCACTTTGGGGTGTTGTCAAGTGCAATGTAAGGCGATCAACGGGAGGGTGAACAGTTAGGGGCGGTTTCGGCGTGGCCGTGTCCTGGTGGTTCTGGTGGGGCTTGACGGGTTCGTGCCTGGTTTGTCAGGTGGCGAAAAGGCGTTGCGGTTTTGTCGGTGGGCGGGGCTAGGGTCGGGTGTCGTGGCTGAGGAACCGTTGGTTGTCGCGCGTGGGCTGGTGAAGCGTTTCGGGGGGTTCACGGCGGTCGACGGGATCGACGTGTCGGTGGAGCGCGGGGAGGCGTTCGGTTTTCTGGGGCCGAATGGGGCCGGGAAGTCCTCGACGATGCGGATGATCAGTTGTGTGTCGCCGCCGACGGCGGGTGAGTTGCGGATTCTGGGGATGGATCCGGTGCGTGACGGGGTGGCGATCCGGGGGCGGCTGGGGGTGTGTCCGCAGCTGGGCAATCTCGATGCCGATTTGTCAGTGTTCGAGAATCTGACGACGTATGCGCGTTATTTCGGGTTGTCGCGGGCCGAGGCGCGGCGGCGGGCGGGTGAGCTGCTGGAGTTCGTGCAGCTGGCCGATCGGGCCGGGGGGAAGGTCGAGCCGCTGTCGGGGGGCATGAAGCAGCGGCTGCTGATCGCGCGGGCGCTGGTGAACGATCCGGAGATCGTGTTGCTCGACGAGCCGACGACGGGGCTTGATCCGCAGGCGCGGCATCTGCTGTGGGAGCGGCTTTATCAGCTGAAGCGGCAGGGGGTGACGCTGGTGCTGACGACCCATTACATGGATGAGGCCGAGCAGTTGTGCGATCGGCTGGTGGTGATGGACGGCGGGCGGATCGTGGCCGAGGGGTCGCCGCGGGAGCTGATCGGCCGTTATTCGACGCCCGAGGTGGTGGAGTTGCGGTTCGCGGGCGGTGGCGATGTGGCGGGCAAGCTCGACGGGGTGGGTGAGCGGGTCGACGCGCTGCCCGACCGGGTGCTGGTGTATGCGCGTGACGGTGACGCGGCGGTGGCGGAGGTGCACCGGCGGGGGCTTTCGCCGTTGAGCGTGCTGGTGCGGCGCTCGACGCTGGAGGATGTGTTCCTGCATCTCACGGGCCGGACGCTGGTGGACTAGTGGCGCATTCGACGGTGGCGGTGCTGGAGCGGCATCTGACGCTCTACCGGCGGTTGTTCTGGGCGTCGGCGATGTCGTCGTTCGTGTTGCCGGTGTTGTTCCTGGTGTCGATCGGGCTGGGGGTCGGCGGGTATGTGGGCGATCTGGGCGGGGTGAGTTATCTGCAGTGGATCGTGCCGGGGGTGATGGCGTCCACGGCGTTCCAGATGGCGATCGGTGAGACGACCTATCCGGTGCTGGGTGATTTCAAGTGGTCGCGGGGTTATCACGCGATGCGGGCCACGCCGGTGCGGGTCGGTGACATGGTGGCCGGTCAGGTGCTGTTCATGGTCGTGCGGGTGTTGCCGCAGACGGTGGTGTTCCTGCTGGTGGTGGTGGTGTTCGGCGGGTTGCGGTCGTGGTGGTCGGTGGTGACGCCGCTGGTGTGCGCGGCGGTGGTGGTGGCGTCGGCGCTGCCGGTGATGGGGTTTTCGGCGCGGATCGACAATGACGGCTATTTCGCGTTGTTGTTCCGGTTCGTGATGATTCCGATGACGTTGTTCTCGGGGGTGTTCTTCCCGGTGGCGCAGCTGCCGGTGGTGGCGCAGTGGCTGGCGTGGGCCTCGCCGTTGTGGCACGGGGTGGAGGTGTGCCGGGCGGCGACGCTGGGGGTGGCGCCGCCGTGGCCGGTGTGGGCTCATGTGCTGTGCCTGGTGGCGTGGGCGGTGGCGGGCGGCTGGTTCGCGATGCGCGGGTTCGCCCGCCGGTTGGCGGTGTGACGGCGATGATGACGGCGTGGGTGGTGACCCGACGGAACCTATCGGCGCGGCGGGTGGGGGCGGTGCTGAACCGCAACGTGGGGGCGCTGCGGTCGGGCCCGGCCTACTGGCTGGTGTTGTTGTCGGGGTTCTTCGAGCCGCTGCTCTATCTGCTGTCGATCGGGGTCGGGGTGGGGGCGCTGGTCGGGACGGTCCCGGTCGGGGGGCGCCCGGTCGACTACGCGGTGTTCGTGGCGCCGGCGATGCTGGCGGTGTCGGCGATGTCGGGGGCGCTGGCCGAGACGACGTTCAACGTGTTCTTCAAGTTCAAGTACGCCAAGACGTATGACGCGGTGCTGGCGACGCCGGTGCGGCCGGTGGAGATCGCGCTGGGCGAGCTGACGTGGGCGCTGGTGCGCTGCCTGTTCTACACGGTGTTGTTCCTGGTCGTGATGGTGGTGCTGGGGTTGACGTCGGCGGGCGGGGCGCTGGCGGCGTTCCCGGCGACGGCGCTGGTGGGGCTGGCGTTCGGGGCGGCGGGCATGGCGATCTCGACGTTCCTGCGCGGCTGGCAGGATTTCGACCTTTTGACGACGGGTCAGTTCACGCTGTTCCTGTTCTCGGGCACCTTCTCCCCCGTGCAGGACTATCCGGTGGCGTTCGAGGTGATCGTGACGCTGACGCCGCTCTATCACGCGGTGGAGCTGGTGCGGGGGCTGGCGGTCGGGCCGCTGGGGTGGACGCTGCTGGTGCACGCCGGCTATCTGGTGGTGATGGCGGTGGCGGGGTTGTGGCTGGCGTCGCGGCGGATCGGGAAGCTGCTGCTGGTCTAGCCGCTACCAGGGCCGCTACTGTGGTCGGCCGTATGTCTTCTTCTGATTTCGGCCCGGCTGGGCGGTTGGCGGCGTTCGGGACTCAGCTCGTCGAGGTGCACCTGTGGTTGCGCGAGGAGCTCGACCGGCTGGTGGGCGGTGAGGTGGCGGGCCGTGACCTGCGCGCCCACTGCCTGGCGTTCTGCACGGCGCTGGAGCGCCATCACGTCGGGGAGGACACCGGGGGTTTCCCGGCGTTGGAGGCCGATTTCCCCGAGCTCGGCCCGACGCTGGAGTTGCTGCGGCGCGACCATGACCTGATCTCGGGGATCCTGGCCCGGCTGACGGAGCTGGCGGACTCGCCGGATGAGGAGCGGATCGCCGGGGAGGTGGCGGGGCTGGCGGCTATCGTGACCTCGCACTTCGCCTATGAGGAGCGCACGATCGTGGCGGCGCTGAACCGGCTCGACCTGCCGGAGTGGCGGGCCGCTCCCCCGGACTTCCTGCGCGTCTACGACTGACTGAGTTCGCGGGGCCGCTCGTCGCTGCCGTGGGCGGCGGGGCGGCGGCGGCGCAGGACGTACCGGACGATCTCCACGACCGCCGTCACGGTGAGCGCGATGCCCAGGCCGAGCAGCAGGCCCTTGAAGGGGTTGTCCTCGAAGGCGGCGCCGCCGATGTAGCCGATCATGGCCGAGTAGACCGCCCAGGACAGGACGGCCAGGCCGTCGAAGAAGGCGAAGCGGTGCAGCGGGTAGCGCACGACGCCGGTGGTGAGGGTGACGGCGGTGCGGCCGCCGGGGATGTACCGGGCCACGACGAGCAGCAGGCCGCCGCGTTCCTCGAAGGCGGCGTGCGCCCAGCGGATGGCGGCGCGCTTCTGGAAGCGGGCGCCTCCGGCGCGGCCGATCTGGTAGGAGATGTTGTCCCCGATGAACGCCCCGGTCGCGGCGGCGGCGATCACCAGGCCGAGGCTGGGCGCCTCGGCGGAGGCGGCGAAGACCCCGGCGGTGATCACGGCGGTCTCGCTGGGCACCAGCGGGAAGAAGGCGTCGATCACCGAGATGGCCAGGATGGCGGCGTAGATCCACGGTGATGTCATCACGTCGTGCAGGAAGGTCATGATGGCATCGGTCATGACAGCCGACCCTAGGGCCGGGGCCGGGCGGGGCGGACCCGGCGATGGTCGCCCGGCGGGGCTGACTTTCGGCAGGGGTGGGGTGCGACCTGGGGATGAGGGCGGGCGGTGGCGGCGCGGGGTAGCGTGCTGGGGTGCCGCGCCTGAGAGACCTGCCGTTGTGGCTGGTGTTGTGTGTCCCGGTGGTGTTCGCGCCGGTCAACCCGTATGACTGGCGGCCGCTGTCGGGGAACGTGCTGGTGGTGTCGGTGGCGGCCGGGTGCCTGGCGGTCGCGGTCGCGGTGGCGTTGTCGCGGGCGCGGCCGGTGGCGGCGCTGGTGGTGGTGTTGCTGATGGGGCCGTGGGCCTCCAGTGAGGCGCTGGCGACGGTGCAGTTGTGGCCGATGAACCATTCGGCGAAGATCGGGCCGCTCAACGGGTTCACCCCGGCGGTGGTGACCTTGAGTTTCCTGGCCGGGATGCGGATGGAGCGGGCCCGGCCGGCGGTGTGGCTGTACGGGGTGATCGTCGTGGTGGGCGGGGTGTGCGCGGCGGCCTCGACGCTGGGGCCGGCGCCGTCGCTGGAGCCGAACGTGTGGGTGTCGGGGTTGTCGGGGGTGCTGATCTGCAGCCTGCTGCCGTGGACGGCCGGGCGCAGCGTGCGGCTGCGCCGTCAGGGGCGGCTGCGGGAGCGGGCGATGGTCGAGGAGCAGGCGCGGTTGCGGGAGCGGGCGCGCATCGCCCAGGACGTGCACGACTCCCTCGGGCACGAGCTGGCGTTGATCGCGTTGCGGGCGGGCGCGATGGAGATGGCCGCCGACCTGCCGGCCCGGCACCGGGAGGCGGCCGCCGGGTTGCGGGAGGCGGCGGGGGACGCGACCGAGCGGCTGCGGCGGGTGATCGGGATGCTGCGCGTCCAGGACGAACCGGCCACGCTGCTCCCCCACGCGCGGGCCGGCGGCATCGCCGACCTGGTGGCGCGGGCGCGGGCGTCGGGGATGACGGTGACGCTGGACGGCGACCCGGCGGGCGCCGACCCGCTCGGGGCGACTTACCGGGTCGTCCAGGAGGGGCTGACGAACGCGGCCAAGCACGCGCCGGGCGCGCCGGTCGTGGTGCGGCTGACCCGGCGGGAGGGGCGGGTGACGGTGACGGTGCGCAACGACGTCGATTCGGGCGCCGAGGTGGTGCGGCCGGGCACCGGCCTGGTCGGGCTGTCGGAACGGGTGCGGCTGGCCGGCGGCACGTTCGCGGCGCGGGTGGAGGACGGCATGTTCGAGATCTCTGCCGGGATCCCCGAAGAGGCCCCGGCATGATCAAGGTGCTGCTGGCCGACGACGAGATGCTGATCCGGGCCGGGGTGCGGGCGATCCTGGACGCCGACCCGGGCATCGACGTGGTCGCCGAGGCCGGTGACGGCCGCGAGGCGGTGGAGCGCACGCTGGCGCACCGGCCCGACGTGGTCGTGATGGACATCCGCATGCCGGTCCTCGATGGCCTGGCCGCCGCCGCCGAGATCCGCCGCGCCTGCCCGGCGACGGGGGTGGTGATGCTGACGACGTTCGGTGAGGACGAGTACATCGCGCGGGCGCTGAAGGTCGGCGCGGGCGGGTTCCTGCTGAAGTCGGGCGATCCGCGGGAGCTGCTGGCCGGCATCCACGCCGTGGCGGGCGGGGCGGCGTATCTGTCGCCGAAGGTGGCCGCCCGGGTGATCGCCGAGCTGAACAACCGCGACTCGGGTCGGGCGGCGGCGGCGCGGGGCCGGGTGGCGGCGCTGACGCCGCGGGAACGCGAGGTGCTGGAGCTGGTGGGGGCCGGATTGTCGAACCAGGCCATCGCCCGGTCGCTGCGGCTGACCGAGGGGACCGTGAAGACGTACGTGAGCGCGATCTTGACCCGGCTGGGGGTGGCCAACCGGGTCCAGGCGGCGATCGTCGCCTACGAGGCGGGGGCGGTCACGCTGGGAGACTGAAGGGGGTCACCGCGGCGACCGCGGCGACCGGGAGCGGCCCGTAGATGTGCGGGAACTGCTCGGCCGTGCCTTCGGGGGCCTCCAGCACGACCGGGACCTCCAGCTGGGCGTCGTCGATGTGCAGCAGGAGCAGCGGCTCGGTGACGTCGGCGTAGAAGCGGCTGGCGACGGCGCGGGCCTGCGGCAGGTCGCGGGAGGCGTGGATGAAGCCCTCCTGCTCCAGGGTGCGGCCCAGGGTGGAGATCCGGTATTCGCCGTCCTTCTGGGCGCGGGCCCAGTCGGAGGCCAGCGCGAGATGAAAGATCACTCTTCGACCTTATGTCAGTGTGATCCGGACAGGTTCAGCAGGACCACGCCGCCGATGATGAGCGCGATGCCGCCCGCCTTGATGAGGGTCATCGTCTCCCCCAGGAACAGTGCGCCGATGGCGGCGATCACGGCCGTGCCGACGCCGGCCCATACGGCGTAGGCGACCCCGACGGGCATCTGCAGCTTCAGCGCCCGTGACAGCAGCGCGAAGGAGGCGACGTAGCCGACCACCACGACGACCGACCACAGCCGGTGGGAGAAGCCGTTGCTCAGTTTCAGCGCGGTGGTGGCGAGCACCTCGGACACGATGGCTCCCGCCAGGAAAATCCACGCCACAGCTGTTCCTTTCGAGTTATTTGCACCTTTTGTGACACGCTATCGGTGCGCGCGTTCGACTGGCGAGAAGGGTCGAATGCGTGTTCTACTGGTCGTCATGCGTTGGGACGCACCCACCCTGCACGAGCCGGGGCCCGCGCGCCCCCGGGTCGAGCGGCAGGCGATCACCCGCGAGTTCGGCGACCTCACCTGCTACGAGGTGAGCGCCCGCACCGCGATCGAGCCCGTCCCGGCCGCGGCCGGACTCCCCTACGCCCACGCCGTCAGCCCCTACCGCGGCTGCCGCACCGGCTGCCGCTACTGCTTCGCCCGCAAGGGCCACCGCTACCTGGGCCTGGACACCGGCGACGACTTCGACACCAAGATCGTGGTGAAGACCGACCTGGCCGACCGGCTGCGCCGCGAACTGGCCGCCCCCAAATGGCGGGGCGAGACGGTGGCGCTGGGCCTCAACGGCGACTGCTACCAGGGCGCCGAAGAGGTCTACCGGCTCATGCCGAAGATCATCAAGGCGCTGGCCGACGCCGGCAACCCGTTCACCGTCCTGACCAAGAGCCCGCTCATCCTGCGCGACCTGCCCCTGTTACGCGAGGCGGCCAAGGTCACCCGCGTGTCGGTCGCGGTGTCGGTCGGCTTCGTCGACGACCGCCTGCGGCGCGGCCTGGAACCCGGCGCCGTCTCCCCGCAGCGCCGCCTGGAGGTCTGCGCGGCCCTCAACGAGGCCGGCGTCCCGTGCGGGGTGCTGATGGCCCCCATCCTGCCGCTGCTCACCGACTCGCCCGACGCGCTGCAGGCGACGGTCCGCCGCGCCGCCGAGGCGGGCGCGGTCTCGCTCGTGCCCGGGGTGCTGCGGCTGCCCACCGGCGCCCGCGACCCGTTCCTGGCCTGGCTGGCCCGCGACCACCCGGGCCTGGTGCCGCGCTATGACGACCTCTACGGCGGCGGGCCGCTGACCCCGCCCGGCTACCGCTCCCGCATCGCCGCCCAGGTCGAGTCGCTGGCCGCCGCCTACGGCATCGGCAAGACCTCCAAGCAGTGGAAACGCCGCCGCTCCCCCGACCGCCAGCTCACCCTGGTCTAGATCGACTGGTCTAAATCGAGTGGTCGGCGGCCCGGGGCCGCCGCTAGCGTCGCCCCCATGTCCGCGCCCTTCTCCGCCGCCGATCTGGCCGCCTTCGCCCGCGACGGCTTCCTGCACCTGCCCGCGATCGTCCCCCGCGAGGTCGCCGACGCCGCCCGGGCGATCCTGTGGCGGCAGATCGGCCTGTCCCCCGACGACCCGGCCGGCTGGACCCGCAGCGTCGTGTGGACCGCCGACGGGGCCGGGTTCGGCCCGTTCGGCCAGATGATCGGCTCGCCCCGGCTGGCCGCCGCCCTCGACCAGATCGCCGGTCCGGGCCGCTGGGGCGGCCGCACCACGCTCGGCAACATCCCGGTCCGGTTCCCGAACCTGCCCGACGCGGGCGACACCGGCTGGCACATCGACCTCAACGCCGCCCCCGACTGGTCGAAGATCGCCGTGCGCTCCCGCAGCCTGCTGCTGCTCACGCTGTTCTCCGAGGTCGGCCCCGACGACGCGCCCACCCGCATCCGGGCCGGGTCCCAGCGCGACACCGCCGCCCTGCTCGGCGACGACGAGGTCGACCTGATGGCCTACGGGCCCCGCCTGGAGGAGGCCAGCCGCCACCGCCCCCTCGCTTATGCGACCGGGCAGCCGGGCGACGTCTACATCTGCCACCCGCTCCTGGTGCACGCCGCCCAGACCCACCGGGGCGCCCGCCCGCGCTTCATGTCCCAGCTCCCGATCATGCTCGACCCCCGCCTCGACCCCGCCGAGGACAGCCCGCTCGGCGCCGCCCTGCGCTAGAACCCTTTTCCGTTACGGCTCCGCCCACCCCGGCGCCGCCCGCCGACGCCGGCCCGCGCCGCATCCGGCGCCACCCGGCCGCGCGCCACCCCGCCGGAACGCGGCCCGCTCAGCTCGGCGAGGGCCGCTCCCGCCCTTCCACCGCCGCCCGCAGCACGGCCGCCACCCGGTCCCTGCCGCCGTGCTCGGCCCAGCCGAGCGGGGTGGCGTGGAACCGGGTGTCGGTGATTGCCGGATCGGCCCCCAGGTCGAGCAGCGCCCGCACGGTCGCGACGTCGTCGTTCCACGCCGCCTCGTGCAGCGGGGTCGACCGCTCCCGGTGGTCGACGTCGAAGCCCAGCCCGGCCAGCAGAGCCACCGCCTCGGTCTTGCCCAGCCCGGCGGCCCGGATGACCAGCCCCGGCAACCCCGCCCGCGCCCGCGCGGCGACCTCGGGCCCCAAATCGGCCACCGCGGCAGCGTCGGCGCGCAGGCAGGCGGCGACGAACGCGTCCATCTCGTTCAGGTCGGCCGAGGCGCCGGCGGCGGCGAGCAGGCGCGCGACCTCGGTGTGCCCGTTGAGCAGGGCCAGCTCGTAGGGGGTGCGCCCGCCGAAGGCGGGATGCCGTCCGCGCCCGCCGACCTCCGCGCCGTGCGCGAGCAGCAGCCGCGCCCGGCGCGGCCCGCCCCGCAACGCGGCGGTGGCCAGCTCCTCACGCAGCAGCTGCCGGGGCGCAGACAGGGTCGGGCCGAGCCGCCGATGCCACACCCCGCCCGGCCCGGCGCCCAGGCCGAACTCCAGCAGCAGCTCCAGATGGGCGACGTCGTCGGAGAACGAGCCGCCCAGTCCCCGGTTGTAGAGGGTCTGGCTGTCGTTGGGGTCGGCCCCGGCCGACAGCAGCAGCCGCGCCAGCGCCGCCCCGTGCGGATGCGCGGGCTGGTCGCCCTCCCCGCCGCCGAACGCCCCGGTCAGCGCCGTGAACGGGGACGTCAGCCCGTCCCACAGGAAGCCGGCGTCCGGGTCGGCGCCGTGCGCGAGCAGCACCCGCGCCGCCGCGACCGCCTCACCGGGGGCGGCGAGCCGGGCGTAGGCCAGATACAGCAGCGGCTCCCACCCGAACGGGCCGCCCTGCGCCCGCGCGAGCGCGGGACGGGTGGCCAGCAGGCCGGCCAGGGCGTCGGCCGAGCCGGTCGCCGCCATCGTGAAGACGTTCGCGGCGGCGAGCCCGGGATGGCCGCCCAGCAGCAGGTCGGCCTCGCGGGTGCGGCCGGGACGGTCGGCGCCGTAGGTGAGGCAGGCCAGCCGCAGGAACTCCTCGGCCAGGTCGCCGCCGGCTTCGACCAGGTGCGGCGAGCGGGAGTAGCGGGCGACGGTGGCCAGGTGCTGCCGCAGCCGGGGCCAGCTGGCGAAACCGTGCATGCGGGCGACGACCAGCTGCGCGTCCGCCAGCCTGAGGGTGGCCGGCGGGCGGGGATGGAACTCGGCGATCAGGTCGGCGGAGGGCCGGCGGAGCAGGGTCTTGGCCTGCTTGCGCAGCCACTCGATGCTCGGGTTGTCCGGCAGCGGGCGGACGGGCATCACAACCTCGTTTCCGTCTGGCCTGGCATCCGCATGGTCAGGCCGGGAAAGAGGTCGGGCCGTGGCAGGGGTGGAACGTCAGGTGGGCTCGGCCCTTCCCGCGGATCGGTCGCGCCCTGAGCGCCTGCCCAGCTTACGCCGTCGGGAGCGCGACGGCGGCGCCGAACGCGGCCAGCCGGTCGTTGAGCCAGAGCGTTCCGGGCAGGTCGTCCAGGTCGTAGCCGGCGGCGTCCACCGGCTTGAGCGGCGCCTTGCACCGGTCGCCGAACAGCACCAGCGCCTTCTCCCCCAGGTTGCGCCGCGACGACCAGACCAGGCCCTGCGCCCACGGGTTGCCGCCATGGAGCCAGTGCGCCCAGCGGCGGGTCACGTCGTAGTCGGCCGGATCGCAGTGCACCAGCCATTCGTCCTGGCACACCCCCGCCAGATCCGGTGAGCTGACCAGGCGCAGCAGCGTCAGCGGCTGGGTGATCTCCAGGGCCGACAGGCGGCGCTCCTTGACGGCGGCCCGCGGGACCACCCGTTTGCGGGAGTTCTCGAACGGCAGGGAGCGCAACAACGATTCGGCCATCGCGGTCTCCTCGGAGAAGGCCATGTACAGGACGGGGTAGCGGTAGTCGGGGGTGCCGCTGAAGCGGCCTCCGCTCAGCGGCGACTCGGCGACGGTGTCGTTGAAGGCGGCCGGGTCGCGGTGCCGGCGGTGCAGCCGCCAGACGATCGTCCCGGCGGGGACGATCTCCCGGCGGGGCACCCCGCCGCACTCCCCGGGCAGCGCCTTGGGCATGGCCGCTCAGTCCTCCATGACGTTTCTGGCCACGCGCAGCAGCGCCTCGTCGTCCATGCGGCCGAGCGCCTGCGCGGGGGAGGCGCCGATCCAGGTGTTGTGGCTGAGCCACCAGTCGGCCACCCCCCAGGGGTCGTGTTCGGCGTCCAGCAGCTCGTTGATCTCCATGACGACCGGGACCGGGCCGCCGTCGGCGTCGAACTGGAAGGCCGGCAGGCGGATCGCGCCGTCGGGGCCGGCCAGCCGGATCAGCAGCGCGTCGTGGGGGTCGAACCCGGCCCGGCGCACCTGGAGGGGGCTGTAGGAGGGCGCGCCCAGGAGGGCGGCCTCGGCCTCCGGCTGCACCGCTCGCGCGCCCTGGCGGGCCGGGGGCGGGCCCGTGCCGCCGGCCAGGCGCGTGGACGTCGTCAGGAGCGTGCGCCGGACGGGATGGTTGTCGGGCAGGGACAGCAGGATCCGGGCGAGCTCCAGGGCGGCCGGGCCGCCGAGCGGCCGGCCGGCCTCGATGTCCTGCCTCAGCGCGGTGAGCCGGCGGGCCGCGTCCGCCTCGAGCGAGGCCAGCACCTGCGGCCACTGGCGGCGCAGCGCGTCGACGGCCTCGGGCAAACCCACCCCGCGCTCCTTTCCGGTCAGCGTCCGATGATCTGGAATCCGGCCCAGTAGTAGGGCGCAGCGTACGGCCGCGCGCCCGGCCCGTCGAGGGCGTCGAGGGTGTCGCCGACGCGGTGGGCCGGCGCGGCGCCGAGCGCCCGGCTGCGTCCGCGCAGCGCCGCCAGGCCGCCCGCGCCGGGCACGCTGGGCACGCCGGCGGCGCTGTGCCTCAGCCAGGCGCCGATCTGGTCGTGGGTCGCCTCGCGCACCCATCGCTGGGCCCGGCTGAAGGCCGCGGCCGGGGCTTCGGTGTCGAGGCGGTCGAACCATTCGGCGGCGAACCGGGTCATCAGCAGGAAGGTGGCCCGGTCGTCCACCGGCCACAACGAGGCGACCACGGCGCGGGCGCCCGCCTGGACCATCGCCGCCGCCATCGTCCGCATCTCCTCGGGCGCCCGGTCGGGATCCAGGACGGCGGTCTGGCAGGCCGACAGGATGAGCAGGCGCAGGCCGCGCAGGTCGGCGACCCGGCCCAGGACGTCCCCGATCGTCACCAGCTCCCCGCCGGCCAGGCACAACGCCGACCGCAGGCCGTCGAACCGGTCGAAGACGCCGTGGCAGGAGGTGCTGACGATCAGCCCCGACGACAACGCCGACACCAGGCGCTCCCGGGTCACCCCCTGGCCCACGGAGGTGTCGACCGCCAGCCCCGCCTTCGCGGCGGCCCGCGCCACCATCGACGTCTCGGCCGCGCTCCACGGCAGGTCGTCGGTCGGGTCGCCCAGCACCACCACCCCCTCCCGCCGCGCGGCCGGCGCGGGACGCGCGAGGACCTTGGCGCCGGGCACGATCGTGATCAGGACGTGCTCGGCCGCCGTCGCGGCACCGGTGACCCGGACCGACGCCAGCGGCAGCATGCCCAGCCGGCCCGACGGCACCACGGCGGCCTCGGCGGCCCCCAGGGACCGCAACCAGGACACCAGCGGCGCCATCACCGCCGACCCGAGCGCGGGCTCGACCCTGCGGAGTTCGGCCTGCACGAGCGCCTCGCCGATGGTCTCCTCGGCGATCCCCTGCTCGGTCTCGTCCATGTCCCCCAGCGGGCGGTCGGCCAGCGCGCCGAACAGCGGCCGCGACAGCGCCGCCCGCACCGCCTGGGTCAGCGGCGAGGACGGCAGGGCGGCGGCGCTGTCCCGCAGCGTGCGGCCCAGCCGGGTCAGCCGCTGAAGGCACTCCCCCGAATGCACGACCAGCAGCCCGGAGGTGAGGTCGGCGAGCAGGTCGTCGGTCAGCGCGGGCAGGTCGAGCAGGGCGAAAGCCGGGCCGGGAGCCCGGGCCGCGATGGCGCAGCCGCCCCACGGCGTCGCCAGCAGATACACCAGCACGGCGGCGGGCCCCAGCGCCGCCGTCGCGCCCGCGATCGTCTCGGACTCCGCGCCGGCGGCGAAGAAGTCGGGCAGATCGGTGCGTTCCCGCACGGCCGCCACCGCCTGGTCGAACGCCGCCTTGGCCGACCGGTAACCGAGCATGCGCGCGATCTCCGCCGCGCTGCCGGCGACGGGGACGGTCATCTCGCGCTGGGCGTCGATGAGGCGGTCCCGGGCCGCCGCATAGCCGGCGCGGAGAGTCGCGTCCGGGATCCGCGACGGGTCGGCCTGGTCCAACCGCAGAGCCTCGGCCAGGATGCGCGCGCGGCCGCCCTCCACCATGTCGGCGGCGGCGCCGAGGTCGCCGGTCCGGGTCAGCGCGTAGGCGGCCCGGACGTGGGCGTCGCCGCCGGCGGCGAACACCGTCTCCTGGCCGGGCACCCCGGTGCCCAGCGCGACCAGGAGCCTTTCGGTCTCGATCGCCTCCGCGTAGGCCTGGTGGGCGTCAGGCCAGTCGCCGAGGTCGGCGAGGAGTTTGGCCAGTTTCAGCAGGTTCTCGCGATGGTCGTGCGGGGAGGCCTCCCGCGTCCAGACGCGCAGGGCCTCCCGGTAGCAGGCGATCGCGCGCCGGGTGTTGTCCCGGGGGTCGGCGCCGGCGCGCCGTTGGTGGGTGTCGGCGAGCGCGGCCTGGGTCACCGCGTACTCGCTGGGGAAGTCCTCCAGCGTGCGCACGCTCAGCGCGCGGGTGAGGGCGGACAGGGCGTGCTCCACGTTCTCGCCGCGGTCGCCTTCGTGTCTCTCGTTGTACATCGCGGCCAGGTTGAGCAGCCCCTGGCCGTGCTGGACGGGGAAGTCCTCCCGGGTGAACTCGTTCAGCGCCTGCTGCGCGTGGCCGAGCGCCCGCTCGATGTTCTCGCTTCGGCCGCCCGCTTCCCGCTCCAGGTGCATCAGGGCGAGGTTGTGCTGGACGCGGGCGTTCTGGACCGGGTAGAGGTCGCCGGGCCAGATGCGGGCGGCCTGGTGCAGGCAGCGGATGGCGTGCTCCATGTTGTGCGCCCGCCGGCCCATGACCCGCTGCCAGTAGGCCGACGACAACAGGGTCAGCGTGCGCGCCCGGGCGTGCGGGAAGCCGGTTTCGGTGAAGACCCGGAGCGCGTCCTGGTACCACGCGATGGCCTGCTCCTGGTTGGCGCGGCGTTCGCCCACCCGCTGGTACTGGTGGATGAGGGCCAGTCCCACCTGGGTCTCCGCGTGCTCGACCGGGTGCAGTTCCGGGGTCAGCACCCGCTGGGCCGCCTCGACCAGGCCGGCGGCGATGCGGTGGTTGTCGGGCAGCAGCCCGGTGATCCGGTCGAGGTAGAGGCCGCCGAGGATGGTGCGGGTGATCGCGAGCTGCCGCCTCAGCCCGCGCCGCTCGAAGATCGTCGCGGCCTGGCCGGCCAGCTCGATGGCCCGCTCGAAGGCGTCCAGGCGGCGGATACGGGTGTTCTCGGCGACCGCGACGGCCAGCTCCCGCAGCAGCGCGGCTTCGACGGCGGGGTCGTCGGCCGGCCCCAGCCGGGCGAGCCCGGCCTGCAGGACCTCCACCCGTCGCGGCGAGCGGTTGAGCCGGTGCCGGGCGTCCAGCAGGCCGGCGAGGGTGTTCTCCAGATCGGTGAGCCAGGGGGCGGTGGTGGTGGCCAGGCCGCCGTAGACGTCGGCGTAGGCGTGGTCGATCGCGGCCGCGCTCCCGCCCAGCGCCCGCACGGTCCGCAGGAGCGCCGCGTCACGGTGGTCGCCTCCGGTGGGCTCGGCGGCGTCGGCGATCCGGGGGTGCTCGTGCAGGTAGGCCCGCTGGAGCCGGACGTCGGCGATGGCGGCCCAGACCCGGAGGCGGTCGCTGCCGGCCGGCTCGGCCGGTGTCCGGCGGAGGGGGAATTCGTCGTGGTAGTCGTACTGCACGCTAGGCGGTCGCCACGTCGAGCTCGTGCGGGTCGTGGGCGCTGAACACCCGTACCTCGGCGGGCAGCTCGCGCAGCCGGGCCAGGTTCTCCAGCCGCTCCCGGTGGTCGGTCGCGATCAGCCGTTGCGTCAGCGACAACGCCCGGGGGCAGTGCGGCGGCGAGGCCACCTCCCCGTGGAACCAGTAGGCGTCCCCGGCGTGCAGCAGCCACCCCGACCCGGTGTCGACCGCCACCCCCGAATGCCCGCGCGAATGCCCCGCCAGCGGCACCAGCGCCAGGTCGGGCAGGTCGCACAGCGGCCGGATCGCCGACAGGCCGAACAGGCTCTCGCCGCCCCGGTCGTCGTAGGTCATCCAGTCGACGCCGTGCGCCCACTGCCTGGCCCGGTAGCGTCCCTTGTCGGCCGAGGTCGACGGCCGGGTCGCGGCGGCGTGCTCACGGGCGTGCAGGTGGACGCGGGCCCAGGGGAAGTCGCGCAGGCCGCCCGCGTGGTCGACGTCCAGGTGGGTCACCACGACGTCGCGCACGTCACGCGGGTCGTAGCCCAGCGCGATCACCTGGTTGTACGCCGCCTCCGAATCGAGCAGGACGGGGCGGACCAGGGGGCGGTAGAAGCCGGGCAGCGCGCCGAAGGACGCCTCTCCGATGCCGAACCCCGTGTCCACCAGGCACAGGCCGCGCGGGGTTTCCAGGAGCAGGCAGTGGCAGACGATGGCGAAACCGCCCGCAGGGCGCATCGTGCCGCAGTTGAGGTGATGGACCTTCACCGCCCCATAGTGGCGGCCAACGGTAACGTTGGGGTCATGTTTGCGCGTAAGCCCCTCGAGGAGCGGATCGCCGACCGCGTCGCCAAACGGCCCCCATTGAAAGAGGGCCGGCACTTCGAGCACCGGCCCGCCTTCATCGTCTTCTGCATCGTGCTGGGAGTCGTCGTCGTCAAGTTCGCGGGGGCGCTGCTGCTGATGCAGCTCGGGGTGCGCTAGGCCGCCCGGTCACGCCTCCAGGGCGCTGCCCTGCTTCCACTTGGCGAACGACATCTGCCAGAAGCCCCAGCCGTTGTTCCACTCCAGCTCGCGGTCGGTGCCGACGATGTCGACCACGTCGCCGCGCTGGAAGTTGTCGTAGTACCACTTGGCCTGCGCCGGGCCGGCGTTGAGGCAGCCGTGGCTGACGTTGGCGCGGCCCTGCGAGCCGACCGACCACGGGGCCGAGTGCACGTACTCGCCCGAGTTGGAGATCCGCACCGCGTGGTTGACGATCTCCTTGTAGTAGCCGGGGTCGCCCTCCTTCTTGCCGGGCGAGATCATGATCTCCGGGTTGTGCCGCGACATCGTCAGGTGCACGCCGCTGGTGGTGGTGTACTCGCGGGTGTCGCCCTTGCCGGCGCTGATCGGCATGCGCTGCTTCACCTTGCCGTCGACGCGCACGACCATCTGGTGGGTGCGGGTGTCGACCTTGCTGATCTGCGCGGCGCCGATCTTGATGGTCTGGGTGAAGGACTTGGTGCCCCACATGTCGCCCGCGCCGCGCACACCCGCGAGGTCGGCGGTGAAGACGACCTTCTGGTGGGCCTGCCAGTACTTGGCGGTGCGGTAGATGACCAGGCGGTCGGAGATCCACCGCCAGGCGCCGGTCGCCTTCTTCTCCGCCTCCACCGTCAGGGCGGCCTCGACGGCGGCCTTGTTGGTGACGTCGTTGTTGAACGTCACCATGATCGGCATGCCGACGCCGACGGTCTCGCCCTTGATGCCGGGGGTGATGTCGATGACGGCCAGTTCCCGCTTGGGCTTGAGCGTGGTGAACTCGCTGGTCAGCGCGGCGGGGCCGCCCGCGCCGGTCGCCTTGGCCGACACCGTGTAGGTGGTGGAGGGCTTCAGCGGCCTGCTGGAGGTCCACTTGGTGCGGGTGGCGTCGAACTCGCCCTCGACCGGCTGGCCCTGGGACTGCACGGTGACCTCGTCGAGTTCACCGCCGGCGGCGGTCACCACGACGTTCTTGTCGGGGCGGACCTTCTGCGCCCCTTCGGCGGGAGACACCTTGATCGCGGGCGCGGCCACGGCCGGCTTGTCGCCGCCTGTCACGTTCCCGCCGCCGCCGGGCGCCGGCGTCGTCCCCCCCGAGCATGCCGTCAGCACCGCCGTCATCACGACGGCGGCCGTGACGAAAGGCAGTTTCCGGCGACCTGTCTTGCTGTTCACAACTACTCCCCCACAGTGGCAAAGCGCATCTAAAACCCTATTAGGGCTTACCTGGCTTGTGAGCCACTTTCACCTGACTTGACTCACAATTCGGTAGCGATGCCACTTGAGACGTCTGACGATCTAGTAAGGTTCACGATCTGATCAGTCGATTTGTCAGACCCGTGTGGCGGCGTCCGGCGCCCTTCACCCTGACCGCCTGTCCGAGCGCCCTGCGGGAGCCCACCACGACGACCAGGCGCTTGGCCCGGGTGATCGCCGTGTAGAGCAGGTTCCGCTGCAGCATCATCCACGCGGACGTCGCCAACGGAATCACCACCGCCGGATATTCCGACCCCTGCGAGCGGTGGATGGACACGGCGTAGGCGTGCGCGAGTTCGTCCAGCTCGTCGAAGGCGTAGTCGACGCTCTCGTCCTCGTCGGTGGAAACGGTCAGTTTGTGATCGTCGGGGGTGATCGCGGTCACCACGCCGACCGTTCCGTTGAACACCCCGGCGGCGCCTTTGTCATAGTTGTTGCGCAACTGGGTGACCTTGTCGCCGACGCGGAAGACCCGGCCGCCGTACCGGCGTTCGGGCAGGCCCTCCCGGAAGGGCGTGAGCGCCTCCTGCAGCGCCGCGTTCAGCGCGCCCGCCCCGGCCGCGCCCCGGTGCATGGGGGCCAGGACCTGCACGTCGCGGCGCGGGTTGAGGCCGAACTTGGCCGGGATGCGCTTGGCGACGACCTCGACGGTCAGGGCGGCGATCTCCTCGGGGTCCTCGGCCGGGAACAGGAAGAAGTCGGGGAACTCCCGCACCAGCGGCAGCTGCCCGGCGTTGACGCGGTGGGCGTTGACGACCACGCCCGACTGCTGGGCCTGCCGGAAGATCTGGGTCAGCCGCACCCGCGGCACGTCGGGGGCGGCCAGCAGGTCGCGCAGCACCTCCCCGGCCCCGACCGAGGGCAGCTGGTCGACGTCGCCCACGAACAGCAGGTGCGCGCCCGGCGCGACCGCCTTGGCCAGCTTGTTGGCCAGCAGCAGGTCGAGCATCGAGGCCTCGTCGACGACCACCAGGTCGGCGTCCAGCGGGTTGTCGCGGTCGAAGGTCGGCTCCCCGCCGGGCCGCAGCTGCAGCAGCCGGTGGACGGTGGTCGCCTCGTGGCCGGTCAGCTCCGACAGGCGTTTGGCGGCCCGGCCCGTCGGGGCGGCCAGGATCACCTTGGCGCGCTTGGCGCGGGCCAGCGTGACCACCGACCGCACGGTGAAGCTCTTGCCGCAGCCGGGGCCGCCGGTCAGCACCGCGACCTTCTCGGTCAGCGCCAGCCGGACCGCCTGGTCCTGCTCTTTGGCCAGGTCGGCGCCGGTCTGCGTCTTCAGCCACGCCAACGCCTGCGGCCAGTCGACGTCGGCGAAGGCGCGCAGCCGGTCACGGGAGGAGTGCAGCAGGCTCAGCACCGTGCCCGCCAGGGACCGTTCGGCGCGGTGGAAGGGCACCAGGTAGACCGCCGGGACGCTCCCCTCGGCGACCGCGACCTCCTCGCGGACCACCCCTTCCTCGGCGACGAGGTCGTCCAGGCAGGCGGAGACGAGCTCGGCCGGCACCGCGAGGATCTTGACGGCGTCGGCGACCAGGTTGGGGGCCGGGAGGTAGACGTGGCCGTCGTCGGCCGCCTGCGACAGCGTGTAGCGCAGGCCCGCCTTGACGCGTTCGGGGCTGTCGGCGGCGATGCCGACCGCCTGGGCGATGGTGTCGGCGGTCTTGAAGCCGATGCCCCACACGTCGTCGGCCAGCCGGTAGGGCTCGGCGCGCACGACGTCGATGGAGGTCTCGCCGTACTGCTTGAAGATCCGCACCGCGATGGACGTCGAGACGCCCACCCCCTGCAGGAAGATCATCACCTCCTTGATGACCTTCTGCTCCTCCCACGCGACCGCGATCATCCGGGTGCGCTTGGGCCCCAGCCCCGGCACCTCCACCAGCTTGGCGGGCTCCTCCTCGATGACGCGCAGGGTGTCGACGCCGAAGTGCAGGGTGATGCGCTCGGCCATCTTCGGGCCGATGCCCTTGATCAGCCCCGAGCCCAGGTAGCGCTGGATGCCCTGGATCGTCGCCGGCAGGACGGTGGTGTACGACCAGACCTCGAACTGCCTGCCATACCGAGGATGGGAGGTCCAGCGGCCGGTCAGCCGCAGCGACTCGCCCGGCTGCGCGCCCAGCAGCGGGCCCACCACCGTCAGCAGGTCGGGGCCCGACCGTTCGGTGGCCACGCGCGCGATGGTGTAGCCGGTCTCCTCGTTGGCGTAGGTGATCCGTTCGAGGACACACGCCAGACCGGTAACGGATTTTTCTGGACCCTCCACAGGGGCCTGGTGCGCCGAGCCCACCCGAGCGAGGGTAGACGTACGCCTGAACAAGTGCATCTTCGAAGCCCTGTACGACCCAGCACCTGCACAGCAGGGACGCGGCCGCGGATTCGCTCATCACCCAGCGGCGAGGCCCGCGATGGTGAGGTCACCTGCGACGATGTCGGCATCGGCTGAGATCAGTCCCAGATCACGGCCTGACGGACCATGCGCGGACCGTCTCGGCCCTACCGATGTCCAGCTTCGCCGACCGTCTCCACGACGACTGCACGCCCGAGGAACTCTGCCGGCTGGGATGACGGACATGCCATGACTCGAACCTCCATCGGCTCCGGGTCGCTTCAAGATCGTTATTTCAGGGGTTTCCGTCACGGCGATCAGGAACGGCTCTCGCCCGCGTTCATAGCCATCCCTCCTTCCTGGCGAGCTGAAGTGCGTCGTCACAGTCACGCACTTGTAATCGGTCATAGAGGTCTTGGAGTCGGCGAAACATCGTCTGTTCCGAACATCCGGTGCGCACGGCAAGCTTGGCCACCGTGGAATTGAAAGACAATTCCCGTAACCAGTCCACCTCCTGTGGCGATGGTTGGTAGGCGGGGTCCTGGCCGCGTGGGGCAAGGGGCGGTGGTTCCCCCATGCCGTCACCCCAGCGAGTCATCATGGCGGTCGCCTCCCTTTCCTTGGCGGGCTTGCAATCTTGACGCTAGGTACGGTTCCGCAGCGGGTCCATGACGCAATGCCTATGTCAGACCCCTGCCACATACCGGCGTGATTCAGATCCAGCCGTGCTCGCGGGCCAGCAGGAGGGCCTCAGTCCGATTTCCCGCCCGCATGCGTTTGTAGAGGTCGCGGAGAAGGCGAAACATCATCCGTTCCGAGTAGCCGGCGCGTTCCGCCAGATCAGCGACGGTGGCGCCGGTGGATAGGTGGCGCAGCCATTCCAGCTCACGCGGCGACAGCAGGGCGGGTTCCGGCGTCGTCGCGGCGTCATGGGACGTCAGACCACGCAGGACGCCGATAGGAAGCACAGTCCGTCCGCTGATGACGGCTTCCACCGTCGCTCGCACGGCGGATGGTTCAGCTTCACGAGGCAATGTCGCGACCGCGCCGGAGGCCAGCGCGCGGACATGTGTCGCTATGGCGTCGTCCGGCAGTAATGCGATGACGAGGAGGTTGCTGCGGGTGCGGCACAGCCGTTCGAGCAGTTCCCAGTCGTCGCTCGCCTGCAAGGAGAGCACTACGAGGGGGAAGTGATCATTGTCCATCCAGGCGAAGACCTCTTCCGGCGCTTCACTGCTCAGCCCGGCCTCGCGGAGGATGGCGATGATGCCATGTCGGTAGAGCGGCAGCGGATCGAAGACGGCAATCCGAATGAACACCGCGGTAGTCTGCCAGTCGGACGGCGCGGGGGCTGAGATACATGCCGGAGACCGCCGGATGTTGCGGCAAAGCGACGGGAAAGTTCCTCATGGACGAGTCCGCATGGCCTCGCGTCGGGACACGAACGCGCTGACAATCTCAGGAACGAGATCCATGATGACGCCCTGCGAAAAAAGCCGACTGACCTGGTGGTTGTTCCGCGACGGCGATGATCTGCAATGGCAGATGTCGAAGAGGGCCGGTCACGCGTAACTGTCGGGGAAAGGCCCGCTGGCAGCGGCGAGAACGGGTTGAATCCGCGAATCCGAAGTCGGTGGCAGCTGCCGTAGCAGCCGCTGCACTCTCAGGACAATGGTCTGGTTACTGGCGATTTTCCGCGCGCGCAGAAATGACTCCTCGGCCTCGCCGAAGTATTGTTCGGGGTTCTCGCAGACGCCGAGTGCGCAGCTGGCCAGGCCCAGCAGGTCAGCCGCTTCGAAATTTTTTCGATCAAGGCGTGAGAGGGCGTACGCGCGACGATGGGCTGAGTGGAAAGACACGCACGCCTCACCGGTCTCGCCCATACGCAGCGCGGCAATGCCCTGCAGCACGAAGGCCACGCCTGCGCGGTTCGTCTGGCTGAGCCATACAGCGTTGTCAGCGGCTACCCGCGCCTCCCGAAGACTGTCCATGTCCCCGTCTTTGCTCATCAAAAGAATGGCCTGAGCCAAGATGGTCGCCGCCTCCCGCTTGAGGGGGATGTTGTTCGTTCTTTCACCGACGTCAACGGCCTCCTTCGCCAGTTCGAAAGCCTTGACTGGTTCGCCCGTGTCGAGGCAGATCAGCGCACGCTGTCCGAGGAAGGCGCCCACCAATTCTGTCAAATTGAGTTTCCGGGCTGATCGTTCTCCTCTGTTGAGAATCTCCAAGGCTCTGAGCAGATCCCCGCGGGCGGCGTGTATGAGGCCGAGCCGCAGGTCGAGATACGGACCGGAGCGCGCCTCCTTGTCGGGATCGCCGCTCCGGGCGAATGCTTTTCTTGCCTGCGCGTCAAGCTTCTCTGCCTTCACGAATCTGCCATGCTCGTAATAGCAGTACATGAGCCCTGCCAAGGCGCTGCCGTGCGGCTGGTGCCAGCCGTTTTGCGTGCTCGCCTTGACGGCGTAGTTGTACCAGTTCAGCGCCTCGGCGCAGTTGCCGAAGTCATAGTGGGCATCGCCGAGCTGAACGGCTATGTGGCAGGCGTCTTGGGGATCGTATCGGTGGGGTTCGAGGTTGCGCTCCCACGCCTGCATCAGATCGTTGATTGCTCGGCCGGCGTCGTCTTGGCGGAGTGAATCCCAGCCCAGTGACGCGAGGTTGTGAATGTCGAGATAATCGCTCACGTGAGGAACCCGGCGTCGCAGATTCGCCAGTGAACCCGAGGCCTGCGCCCCATAACCGCTCCTGGCCAGCATGTCCATGACCACGAGCGCTTTCTCTCGCTCTCCGCCTGCTATGCGCATCTCCACCTCGGCGATCCGGCGGAACATGTCATGCTCACTGCGCAGATAGGGGGCGGACTCCGCGAAGTAACCGGCTGCGAGCGAGTAGAGGGCTTGCTTCGACAACCGATGGCTCTGCTTGCTACTGGTCAGCATTCCCAGAAGAAACTCTCCATCGGGCTTGCGTGGGAGGGCGAAGCGGGGCCCGTCTTTACGGATCAGCCGTCGCCGCACCAGCTCCTCAAGAGTGGGCTGGTTGTTCTGGAAAGGAAGGAACGGCTCGAGCACGGCGTCTACGGCTTCGGCCGGCACGGGCCTGTCGAGTATGGCCAGCGCATACAGAACGCGCCGTTCGGTACGGTCGAGCCCGGCCAGCGCCCGCACCAGGAGCGAGGTCAGCAGTTCCGGCCCGCTTAGCCCTTCCCGCCGCAGGACTTCGACAAGGCTGGTCAGGTTAAGGGTGAGGTCGCAGTGGAGTACGGCGACGAGCAGCTCCAGTACGCGCGGGTGCCCGGCGGTCAACGTCGCCAGGTCGTGGCCGATGCCCCGGTGGGAGGTGAAGTCCAGATGGTCGTCGGGATCCATCGCGCGCAGAAAGTCCCAGGCGCCGTCCTCATTCAGCCCATGGTTGAGCGTGAACTCCTTAATTCCGGGTCCCGCCACCGATCGACTGGATACCAGGAGCAGTTGAACCTTCCGCCCCCGCTCTGTGGCGACGGCGAGGGTGTCGCCAAGTTGTCTGTCGATGAAGGAGCCGTTGCCGTCGATCAGGTCTTGGACATCGTCGAGGACGAGCAGGACACGCGTGTTCTCGTTTATCGCGTCGAGCACCTCACGCACCGTCTCCGGCCACCGCAACGTCGAGTCCTTACGGACGTCCTTCGCCCGAGGCGAGCCAGGGGTGACCTGGGCGATCGCGCTCAGAACGCGCATTGCGTTGATCAGATATGGGCCGCGCGCGGCCAGGTAGACGAAACCGTTGATGGGCAGCGCACTGCGATCCTCGCAGACGCGGAGACGCAGCCGGGAGATCATCGCAGTCTTGCCGAAGCCCGAAGGTCCTATGAGCGCGACCGGCCCGTTTCTGCTCCTGAGCAGGGTGATCAGCTGCTCAGTTTCGCTGAATCGGTCCACCGGTTCCAGCGGCGGCGCGGGCAGTGGCTGGCCGTAACATACCAATCCGTTGTTTGAACCACCGGACGACGTTCCCTGGTGGGCGGGGGCTGACGTGCGAGTGGCGGGGCGGTTGGTCCGGCGTAGCTTCTGGGCTGTGATGCGATTCTCCAGCAGTTCGCACGCTTGGTGGAGGCGGTCTCGATCCGCTCTGCTGGCCCCGTTCTTGTACTGGACGTCGAGAAGTTTCAGGCGCTTTTGGTAGACGCTGATCAGGTATGAGGGCGACCCCAGCCGGCGCAGGTCAGACCTCAGATCGTCCCAGGTGTCCTGCTTGGCCGCAGAGAAGTCGTAGCTGTCTTGCTGCACCTCTACTGGGTGAACCCGCAACCCAAAAACCGGCAGGTCGGGCACTTCGGGCACTTCGGGTAGTCGAGGAAGATCTGTGGTGAGAACGACCGCCAGCGCATCGGCCTGAGCGATCTCGCTCAAGGCCAAGGCATGAACAGGACGAACATCCACCGGCAGGTCGTTCAGGTGATCGGTCAACGTCATCACGAAGTCGGAGCCGTCCGGTGCGTGCAGGACGACCAGCCGGAGTGTGTCGATCGGCTCGCCTGTCGTCGGAACCGGCTGGGGCTCAGATGCCGGCGGGACGTGGCGTCGCGGCAAGAAGGCGTCATCGGAATGGGCGAGATAGCCCTGAGTTGCCGCGGAGGCCAGTCGGAGGCACCACTCCTTGTCCTCCTCGCTGAACCATTTGCGACCCACATGCATGAGTGCGGCCGCTACCAGAGCGAGCGTGCTCTGCTCGTGCCACTCCTTGCCATGGCCGGAACTCCGCGCCCAGCCCGCGGCGCCCTCGTGAATTGCGGCGCTGATACGGCTGAAGTGCGGCACGATGCCGTTGCCGCTGTGCGCCTGCGGTTCGACGATGACCTTGATGAGGTGTTCACGCTCAGCCGCGCCTGGGCGCGCGACGGCCAGTAGATCCATGGCAAGGGCGACCAGCAGGTGCATCGGGTCTTGAGCGAGCGGAGCTGCCGGGTCAAAACGGTCGAGGTCGATGAGGATGTACTGTTCCGGGCGCTGCCGGGGTCGCATCGGCAGCAGGATGTTGCGCCCGCTCAGATCGCCGTGGGCTCTCCCGGTTGCCATCGAGTCCAGGGCCCGCCGGGCATGGGCACGGTCGCGCAGCAGCATGAAAGGATCGGGCGTGACCTCGCACCCACCACGTGCGTCTGCCCAGCGCAGAATGGGGCCTTCAGGGTCGATCCGCTTGCCGAGGATCCGCCGCATAAAGTCTTCGACGGTTACCTGTCCCCACTGTCGCGGGGTCGTGGAGTTCCAGTCTCGGATGATCGAACCGATGATCTGCTCACAAAACGCCGCAGCTTCCGGATTGCGGTCCAGTACGGGCTCCACCAAAGGGCGTACCGTTTTGAGGTCGCCACGGGCGATCTCCTGAAATACCAACTGCCAGTCACCTAATGGCACGGGTCTGCCATATGGCTGCGCAAGGTGCGGAAACGTGGCAGCCGACCGTCTAGCGGCGTCGACGTTGCCTACTTTGTACTCGGCAGGTGAGCGGTAGAACTTCGCGATTAGGTTGCGCTGGTCCTCGCCATTGACGAGCTCCACAAGACAGACAGGGTCGCGTCCGCGACCTGCTGTGAACCAGCCCTTGTGAACAAGCGCGAAGCCCTGGTCTTCGAGCCAGGCTTCGAGCGGCAGCAAAACCTGGGATGGCAATTCGCGCCATTCGGGTACATTGCCCAGCATCTGACCCCCATCCTCGGCGCCAGGGCAACTCCTTTACAGCGTCCGCCGGATAGGCATGAATGTGAAGTAGCGGGCATGTGGAATCTTGGGGGTCGCGTGAGCGAAGTCGCCGACAGAGATAAGGCTCAGCGGGACCTGCTCTGGGGGATGTACACCGATACACGCGCACATGCTCGGCACGCGGAGACCTTGCGGGCGAACGCCGTCAACATCGTCATCGTGGTGTCGTCGGCGATGGTGGCGGTGATCACCTCCACCGGCGGGGAAGTGAACCGTGATGACCTGCCGCTCACCCTGCTGCTGGTCTTGGTCGGCTTCATCGGGCTGGCTTTCGCCGCTGCCTACACCGAGCTCTACCATCGCAACCGGCTCCGGGCCGAATGGCTGCGCGCCATCCTCGACGAGCGGTTCTTCGCCATGGGCGATCCGACGATCACTGAGGCCCTCGCCGCTTCAGACAAGCGTCACCAGGGGACCCGACTCTACCGATGGAGCCGGCGCCTGACCGGTAGCACTCACCGCTTCTGGCGATGGGTGCCCATTCTCGTCTTTCTCGCTGGTGTCGGGCTGACCGCCATTGCTCTTCGGACTTGACCTCGACGACTCGACCGAGTGTTCGACCGAGTGTTCCGGTGCCGGGATCCGGCCTGCCAGCCGACTTGATGAAAAACGGCAGTCACGTCGAACCCGCCGGGTGTCGCCCGCCGCAGCGCCTGCGGCGAGATCTTCGACTCGGCCGATGTGCGTCAGCGCTGGAGGACCGGGGTCATCACGTTCTTCATGTGGAGGTGATCCGTTCGAGGACGGCCTCGATGACGGAGCCCGATTCCACGCGCCAGACTGTAGACCATAGCCTGACCCCATGGTCTTGGAGAGTACGGCGCGGGCCCTCGCGCTACGGGTGGCCACCGAGCAGGCCACCGCCCGCATCCCCGCCCTGGCGGTCGCGCTGACCCGCGGCGGCGAGCTGATCTGGTCGGGCTACCGGGGCCGCGTCGGCGACGCCCCGCCCACCGCCTCGACGCAGTTCCGGGTGGGGTCGATCACCAAGAGCATGGTCGCCGTCATGATCATGCGGCTGCGCGACGAGGGGCTGCTCGACCTGCTCGACCCGCTCGACAAGCACCTGCCCGGCACCCCGGCCGGCGAGGTGACGATCGCCCAGCTGCTGTCCCACACCGGCGGCCTGACCGCCGAGCCGCCCGGGCAGTGGTGGGAGCGCACGCCCGGCGTGCCGATGCCCGAGCTGATCGGGATGCTCGACCCGATGACCGGCCGCCACCGGCCCGGCCGCCGCTTCCACTACTCCAACCTCGGATTCGGCTTCCTCGGCGAGGTGGTGGCGCGCAAACGCGGCCGGGGCTGGGCCCAGGCCGTCCACGACGAGGTGCTCGCGCCCTTGGGCATGCGCGACACCACCGAGCGGCCCCGCGCCCCGCACGCCACCGGCTACGCCGTGCACCCGTGGGCCGACGTGCTGCTGCCCGAACCCGAGCACGACGCGGTCGCGCTGGCCCCGGCCGGGCAGATGTGGTGCTCGGCGGCCGACCTGGCCCGGTGGGCGATCTTCGTCGGCGGCGACGGCGCCGGCGTGCTGCGCCCGGCCACGATGGCCGAGATGCGCGAACCGGCCACCGTCGAAGACGGCCCGTCGTGGACCTCCGGCTACGGGCTGGGCCTGCAGCTGCGCCGCCACAACGGCCGCCGCCTGGCCGGGCACACCGGGTCGATGCCCGGCTTCCTGGCCACCGTGTGGGCCGACCCCTCCGACGGCGTCGGCGTGCTGTTCCTGGCCAACACCACCAGCGGCGTCAAGGGCAACGCGCTGACCGGCGACCTGCTCGACCTGCTCGACGAGCACGAGCCCGCGCTGCCGGCCGAATGGCGGCCCGCCCCGGTCGACGACGACCTGCTGGCCCTGACCGGCCCTTGGTACTGGGGCCCGGCCGCCTACGTGATGCGGGCCCTGCCGGGCCGCGGCCTGGCGCTGACCCCGGTCGGCGAGACCGGGCGCGCCTCCCGGTTCGCCGCGCTCGCCGACGGAACCTGGCTGGGCCTGGACGGTTACTACGCCGGCGAGACGCTCCGCGTGGTGCGCACCGGCGAGGGCGTTCACCTCGATCTCAACACGTTCGTCTTCACTCGTGAGCCCTACGGGCCGGCCGGTCCGGTGCCCGGCGGGGTCGACCCCGAAGGCTGGCGCTGACGTTACTCCCACAATGTGTTGATTGTCCAAGTTTGACCGATTCTGGGAGTTGTACTACCTTCTGGGGAACTCGAGGCGGTGTGACCTACGTAACCGCAGGTCAGCCGCCAAAAGGAAGACAACTAGAGATCGCCGAATCCGCGCGCCCCGCGCGGAACCGGGGAACCAGCGAGGACCCGGTGATCACCTGACTCTCCCGATCACCATGCACACCCACCGGGTCCTCTGGGGTGAATCGGCCTGTCTGCCCCTCATCGACAGGCCGTAGGGCGGCTTCCACGCCCGAGTCCGTCAGCTAACCCGGTAGGCGCATGGAAGCAAGGAGTCAACCCCACCCATGCGAGCCCCCAACCCTGGAATCCGCGCTGTCCTGGCCACCGGCCTGATGACGGCGGCCCTGGTCACCGGCGGCACCGTCGCCGCCGTCGACCTGACCCCCGTCGCCCACGCCGAAGCCGCCGCCCCCGCGGGGGCGGCCCCCGAGGGCGTCGCCCTGGCCTACAGCCCCCTGCTGGAGGTCGCCAAGCGGCTCCCCAGGGTCAGCGCCCAGCAGGTGCTCCACCTCGCCACCAGTCAGGTCGGCGTCAGCGAGAACATGTACGGCGGCGGGACCAAGTTCCACGACTGGTACATGAACTCCGACCGCGCGGCCGAGACCATCGCCCGCGACGGCGGAACCCGCCTCGGGTACCGCAACGCGGCCTGGTGCGACATGTTCGTCAGCTGGGTCGGCGATCAGCTCGGCATCAGCCCCGTGCTCGGCGAGGACGCCTACACCGTCCGCCACGCCGAGTGGTTCGCGCAGAACAACCGCTGGGGCACCACCCCGAGCCCCGGCGCGGTCGTGTTCTTCGACTGGAACGGCGGAAAGGACATCCACGACATCCAGCACGTCGGCTTCGTCATCAAGGACAACGGCGACGGCACCATCGAGACCGTGGAAGGCAACACCGGCAACGGCGTGGTCGAGGTCCGCGAGCGGCAGACCGCCGACGTCGTGGGCTACGGCTACCCCGTGTACACGGCTTAGAAGTTCTCCCCCAGCCAGGCCCGCCAGGCGTGCTCCGCCAGGGGCCTGGCGATCTCCCCCGGAAAGGCGTGGTGTTCCGCGACGACGGCGTCGCGGTACCCGTGGACGAGCGTGATCATCGACGTCGCGGTCACCACGCACAGGAACCCCGACTCGGCGAACACGACCTGCGCGTCGTCGGGGTTCAAGCCCGGCACCGCGACGCGGCCCTTCTCCGGTGGCTGCCCCAGAGAGAAGGCGTCGAGAAAGGCCGCCCACACCCTCGCGGCATCGGGGGTGGGGCGGCCGATCTCGAACAGCGCGTAGTCGGCCGTGACGCCCGGGAAGTGCGTCAGATAGGCGTGCAGCTTGCGCAGATAGAGGGCGTCGCCCGAGGACAGGGCGTCGTACTGGTCCTCCCAGTCGCCGGTCAGCAGCCCCGAGTGCACGAACCGCAGGACCGTGCTGCCGCCCGCGCGGCCCTCCAGCAGGTATTCGAACGCCATGAACGACCCGTCGGCCGCCGTGTCGGTCGTGAACGCCAGCCGCTCGCCCGGATCCCAGCCGGTGACGGTGGCGTGGGTGGTGAACCCGGCCACCGTCTGACGGCCCGCGCCGCCGACCCCGGGCTCGAAGTCGTTGGCGCCCATGAACCACGAGTCGACCCCCGGCCCGGTCGCGATCGCCTCCCACACCTCCTCGGTGGTGGCGGGCAGGACGATTTCCTCACGGACCTCGAACTCGTAGGACATGGCGGCCAGCCTAGCGAGACAGATTCCGGTAGGCCCTCACCGACAGCGGCGCGAAGATCGCCGTGATGACCAGCGGCCAGGCCAGCGACAGCTCCAGCGCGTGCGCGGCCGCCCAGGTGTCGTTGGCCCAGCCGGGATTGCCGAACAGCTCCCGCGTGGCCGCCGCCGTCGACGACAGCGGGTTCCAGTCGGCGATGACGCCCAGCCAGCCCGGCATCGTGGCCGGCGAGGTGATGGCGTTGGACAGGAAGGCGATCGGCCACACCAGGATCTGCAGCGCCATCACCGCCTCCGGGTTGCGGATCTTCAGCCCGAGCCAGATCCCCATCCACAGCAGCGCGAAGCGCAACCACAACAACAGCCCGACGGCCGCCAGCGCGCCGCCCAGGCCGTTGTGGGCGCGCCAGCCGACGGCCAGCCCGCTGGCCAGCAGCACCGCCAGCGCCAGCACCGTGGTGAGCATGTCGGCCGCCGCCCGGCCCGACACCACCGCCGAGGAGGCCATCGGCAGCGACCGGAACCGGTCGGTGACCCCCTTGGTGACGTCGGTGCTGATCGCGGTGAAGGTGCCCTCCAGGCCGAAGATCATCGTCATGGCGAACATGCCGGGCAGCAGGAACTCCCGGTAGTCGCCGCCGGGCACCTCGATGCCGCCGCCCAGCAGGTAGGCGAACAGCAGCAGCACCATGACGGGGAACAGCAGCCCCGCGACGAGCTGGCCGGGGTTGGCGGTCCAGTGGGTGACCTCACGCCGGGTGACGGTCCAGCCGTCGGCGAGGGCCCAGGTCAGTCGGTTCACGCGTGACTCCTCGGTGCGGCGCTGCGGGTGAGGTGCAGGAAGACCTCGTCGAGGGTGGGGCGGCGGATCGCGACGTCGTCGGCGGCGATGCCGCCGGCCGCCAGGTCGTGGACGACCGCCGTCAGGGTCGCCATGCGGTCGGGGGCCGGCGCGCTGACGCGCCGGGTGTCGTGGTCGGTCTCGGCGCCGGGGCCGAGCAGGGCCGCGACGGCCGGGAGGTCCGCCGGGTCGTGGACGACGATCTCCACCCGGTCGCCGCCGACGGTCTTCTTCAGCTCCTCCGGGGTGCCCTCGGCGACCGGGCGGCCCTCGTGGACGACGCTGATGCGGTGGGCGAGCTGGTCGGCCTCCTCCAGGTACTGCGTGGTCAGCAGCACCGTGGTGCCGTCGGCGACCAGGGCGCGCACCGCCGCCCACACCTCGGCGCGGCCGCGCGGGTCCAGGCCCGTGGTGGGCTCGTCGAGGAACAGCACCGGCGGCGACAGGATCAGCCCGGCCGCCAGGTCCAGGCGGCGGCGCATGCCGCCCGAGTAGTGCTTGACCGCCTTGCGGCCGGTGTCGGCCAGCCCGAACCGGTCGAGCAGCTCCCCGGCCCTGCGCCCGGCGGCCTTCGGGCGCAGGTGGGACAGCCGGCCGAACATCTCCAGGTTGGCGCGGCCCGACAGGGCCTCGTCGAGGGCGGCGTGCTGGCCGACCAGCCCGATGTGGCGGCGCACCTCGCCGCCGTCGCGGGCCACGTCGAACCCCGCCACCCGCGCGCTGCCCGCATCGGCGCGCAGCAGCGTGGTCAGCACCCTGACTGCCGTGGTCTTGCCCGCCCCGTTGGGGCCGAGCAGGCCGTGGACCGTCCCGCGCGGGACGGTCAGGTCGAACCCGTCGAGGGCGGCGCGGTCGCCGTAGCGCTTGACGAGCCCGCGCGCCTCTATCGTGTACGTCATGCCGTACAGCGTACCGTACAGCATACGGTTAAGCGTCCCGAGTACGCTGATCGGCATCATGACGACCGAATACATCGGGCGGGGCGACCCCGCGCGCACGCTCGCGCTGCTGTGGCGCGACCCGTCCCGCGCCCGCGAGCGCGCCCCCCGCAAGGGCCGCCCCGAACTGACCGCCGACCGGGTCATCACCGCCGCGATCGAGGTCGCCGACGCCGAGGGCCTGGCCGCGTTGTCCATGCGCAAGGTCGCCGACCACCTCGGGGTGGGCACGATGTCGCTCTACACCCACGTCCCGGGCAAGGCCGAACTGATCGACGTCATGCTCGACACCGTCTACAAGGAAACCTTCGCCGACGCGCGAGTCCCCGACGGCTGGCGCGCCCGGGTCGAGCGCATCGCCCGCGACAACCTGGCCCTCTACCGCCGCCACCCGTGGATCCTGCAGGTCGCCGTCAGCCGCCCCCCGCTGGGCCCCGGCACCCTGGGCAAGTACGAACACGAACTGTCGGCCCTCGACGGCATCGGCCTGACCGACCTGGAGATGGACAACGTCCTGACCCTCGTCGCCGCCTACGTCCACGGCGCCGCCCGCGGCGTGGTCGAGGCCGCCCGCGCCGCCCAGGAGACCGGCATGACCGACGAGGAGTGGTGGCGCGCCCACGAGCCGTTCCTGGCCGCCGCCGGCGACTTCTCCGCCTACCCGCTGGCCGCCCGGGTCGGCAGCGCCAGCGGCGAGGCCTACAACGCCCCCGCCGACCCGGCCGGCTCCTTCGAGTTCGGGCTGGCCCGCCTCCTCGACGGGATCGCCGTCCTCATCGAGGGGCGGTAGGAGACCCGTGACCCCCGAGCGGCTGGCGCGCTTCGAGGCCAACCGCCGCCGCCTGTTCGGGGTGGCCTACCGGCTGCTCGGCGAGGCCTCGGCGGCCGAGGACGTCGTCCAGGACGCCTATCTGCGCTGGGAGCGCTGCGACAGCGCGGTCGTGCCCGAGGCGTGGCTCACCAAGGTCGTCACCAACCTGTGCCTCGACCGGCTCACCTCCGCGCGGGCCCAGCGCGAACGCTACGTCGGCACCTGGTTGCCCGAGCCGATCCTCACCGGCGGCGCCGGCGACCCGCTGGAGGTCGTGGCCCAACGCGAACTGCTGTCCATCGGGATGCTGGTGCTGCTGGAGCGGCTCACCCCGCCCGAACGCGCGGTGTTCGTGCTGCGCGAGGCGTTCGGCCACAGCCACCGCGAGATCGCCGAGGTCCTCGACGTCACCGAGCCGCACGTCCGCCAGCTCTACCGGCGGGCCCAGCGGCACCTCGCCGAGGAGCGCCGGCGCTTCACCCCCGCCCCCGAGCAGGGCGAGGAACTGCTCAAACGCTTCATGGCCGCCACCCTGGCCGGCGACGTCGCCGCGCTGGAACGGCTGCTCGCCGACGACGTGGTCGCCTGGGCCGACGGCGGCGGCAAGGCCCCCGCCACCCGCGTCGCGGTCTCCGGCCGCGAGCAGGTCCTGCGTCACCTGCTCGCCCTGACCCGCTACGCGCCCCGCGTCCGCCTGGAACCCGAGACCGTCAACGGGCAGCCGGCCCTGGCCTTCTACCTCGACGACGAACTGGCCGGCGTCACGGTCGTCGAGTTCGACGGCGGCCGCGTCACCACCATCCACGCCGTCGCCAACCCCGACAAACTCGCCTACCTGGCACAACAGAAAAGCTGAACATTCTCGCGCCGGGCTGTCACGAAACACGCCCTTCTCCCGTTCATCGCGCATGACGAAAACACCCCGCATCGCGGTCCTGGGAGCCGGATACACCGGGCTGACGATCGCCAAGCTGCTCGCCCGCCGCACCGGCGCGCCGGTCACGCTCGTCAACGACCGCGACCGGTTCGTGGAGCGCATGCGCAACCACCAGGTCGCCGCCGGCCGCACGGTCCGCCACCAGCCGCTGCGCGACCTGGTCGCGGGCAGCGGCGTCCGCCTGGTCGTCGACCGGGTCACCGGCCTCGACCCGGCCGCCCGCCGCGTCGACCTGGCCGGCGGCGACCCGCTCGCCTACGACCTGCTGGTGTACGCCCTGGGCAGCCACGCCGACCTCGACGCCGTCCCCGGCGCCGCCGAACACGCCTACACCGTGGCCGGGATCGAGCAGTCCGAGCGGCTGCGCGAGCGCATGCGCACCGCCGAGTCGGTCGCCGTGATCGGCGCCGGGCCCACCGGCCTGGAGACCGCCGCCGAACTGGCCGAGACCCACCCCGGCCGCACCGTGCGCCTGATCACCGGCGGGCCGCTGGGCCGCCAGCTGACCGAACCCGGCCAGGACCACCTGCGCCGCACCCTGGACCGCCTCGGCGTCCAGGTGCAGGAGAACACCACCGTCGCCAAGGTCGATGCCGACGGCGTGCTGCTCGCCGACGGCCGCCACCTGGCCGTCGACGCGGTGGCCTGGACCGCCGGCTTCCGCGTCGCCGACCTGGCCGCCCGCGCCGGGCTCGCCGTCGACGCCCACGGCCGCCTGCTCGTCGACGGCACCCTGCGCTCCCGCTCCCACCCCGAGGTCTACGGCATCGGCGACGCCGCCGCCGCGCACGCCGAAGGCGGCCAGGTGCTGCGCATGGGCTGCGGCCCCGGCGGCCTGGCGGGCGCCTGCGCCTTCCACGCCATCACCGCCCGCCTGGCCGGACGCGACCCCAAGCCGCTGCGCCTGACAACCGACACCCTGTGCGTGAGCCTCGGCGCGTGGGACGGCGTCCTGCAGCCCGCCGACCTCGACGGCACCCCGCGCGGCAAGCCCATGACCGGCCGCCGGGTCGCGCTGATCAAGAAGGCGGTCCTGCGCGTCACCGGCCGCCACAACCCGCGCCACCCCGGCATCAGCGTGCTCACCGCCCGGCAGGGCTGAGGCGCCTCACCCCTCGGCGGCCGGGACGCGGACCGCCAGCACGACGATGTCGTCGATGTTGCCCTCGGCGCCCGCCATCGCGTCGGTCAGCTTCTCCAGCAGGCCGGGCAGCGGATCGCCGCCGTACTGGGGCAGGGTGGCGAGCAGGCGCGCGGTCGCGGCGTCGAGGTCGACGCCGGGCGACTCGATCAGGCCGTCGGTGAACATCACCAGCAGCGTGCCGGGCGGCAGCAGCCGGGTGGACTCGGTGCGGGCGCCGTGGCTCTCGTGCTGTTCCAGGGTCGGGAAGAACATCATGTCGTGGGCGGTGAGCTCCTCGACCCCGCCGCCGGGGTGGAGCAGGACCGGCGGCGGGTGCCCGGCGTTGGTCCAGGTCAGCTCCCAGCCGCCGGGCCGCGGGGTCAGGTGGCCGTGGACGAGGCTGCCGGTGGCCTGCGGCAGCACCAGCCGGCAGGCGTGTTCGAGCGCCGCCACCGAGGTGGCCGGGCCGCGGCCGGGGTGGTCGATGTCGGCCTGGCGCAACATGCTGCGCAGCTGGCCCATCAGGGTCGCGGCCTGCATGTCGTGGCCGGTGATGTCGCCCACCGTGACGGCCAGCGCCCGGGGGCCCGCGCCGCCGGGCAGGTCGAGGTAGTAGGCGTCGTACCAGTCGCCGCCGACCAGTTCGGCCGTCACCGCCGGGCGGTAGAGCGCCGCGACCTCCAGGCCCGAGACGGCGGGCAGGTCGGTCAGCATGGCCCGTTGCAGCTGGTGGGCGACCGTCACCCGCTCGTGGAGCCGCTGGGCGCGCTCGACCGCGCGGCCGGTGTAGCCGGCCACCGCCAGCAGGACGGCGCGTTCCTCGACGTCGACCACGTGGTGCTGGTCCCAGCCCAGCACCAGCACCCCCACCGGGCCGCTCACGCCCGGCAGCGGGATGCACACCGCCGAGCTCAGCCCCAGTTCGGTGAACGCGGCCAGCGCCGCCTCGCCGTAGCCCTCGCGCAGCATGCCGGGGCCGGTGATCTCGACGATCCGCTGCCGCCGGAACGCCTGGGCGGTCGGCCACTCGGGGCCCACCTCGAACTGCCGGGCCACCGTCTCGACGGTGCGGGGGATCTCGTCGTCGACGAGGCGGCGCAGCCGCCCCTCCTCGGCCAGCACCAGGCCGACGTAGGTCGGCTTCAGGTCGGAGACGACCAGGTCACGGACCCGGCGCCGGATGTCGACGAGGCTGGTCGTGTCGGCCAGGTCCTCCGCGGTGCGCAGCAGCAGCTCCGACCGTGACAACGCGGCCTGAGCCTGAGCGAGCCGGTCTCGTCCTTCCCACGTCACCTCAGCCTCCCGGGGGCGCCGACTTTCTCACCCTCCCCTACCCCGAAAGGGGCTCAGGTTGCCACGCCCATGGCGTGGCCGACGGTCGAGGGCTGGTCGACCATGGCGAGCATCGCCGCGGCCAGGTCGGCGCGCGGGATCGACAGGCCGCCGCGCAGATTGCGGTCGGGGGCGGTGCGGTAGCGGCCGGTGCCGGGCTTGTCGGTCAGGCGGGGCGGGCGCACGGCCGTCCAGTCGAGGCCGCTCTCGCGCAGCACGTCCTCGGCGGCCGACAGGTCGGCGTACACAGAAGGAAGGGCCCGTTTGACGATCGGGGTCAGCACGTAGCGGGCGAACGGTCCCTCGCCCGGGTCGTGCCTGGGGGCGTCGGGGTTGCCCGGGGTGGGGATGGTCGAGACGGGGGCGGCGCTGACGATGATGATCCGGCGGGCGTGGGCGGCGTGCATGGCCGCCACGATCACGCGGGTGGCGGCCGTCACGACGCCGCGGTCGTGCTGGGGCGAGCGCGGGCCGACGCAGGAGATCACCGCGTCGGCGTCCTCGCAGGCGAGGACGAGCTCCTTGGCGTCGGGGGCGATGCGCAGGTCGGCGACCATGACGTGGTGGGGGTCCAGCGACAGGCGGGCGGCGTCGCGCACGACCGCGGTGACCTCGTGGCCGGCCGCCAGGGCAGATCTGATGCATTCACTGCCGACGCCGCCGGTGGCGCCGAATATCGTGATCTTCACGGAATCCTCCGAAACACGAATAGTATGAGAGTCGTATTATATGGTTTCAGTATCTTCTATCCAGGATGCGCTGCGCGCGTTGACCGCCCAGGTGTCGCTGCTCAACCAGCAGGTGGGCGGGCGGCTCGACCTGCGCCCGGTCGACCGTGACTGCCTCTACCTGATCTCGCGCCACGCGCCCATGACGCCCTCGGCGCTGGCCAAGGTGACCGGGCTCCACCCGGCGACGATGACCGGGGTGCTCGACCGGCTGGAGAAGGGCGGCTGGATCGCCCGCGAACGCGATGCCCGCGACCGGCGCGCGGTGCTCATCCGCCCGCTCCCCGACCGGGTCCCCGAGATCGTCTCCCTGTACGCCGGCATGACCCGCGCCCTCGACGGCATCTGCGCCGGTTACACCCCCGAGGAGCGCGCCCTCCTCCTCGACTTCGTCACCAAGGTCACCGATGCCGCTACCGAGGCGAAAAATTCCCTATGACTCCCTATGAAAGGGAGTGATAGGGTGCGTACATGGACATCTACACTTCCCCCGACGCCGGGCGCGCCCTCCTGGACCGCTATGCGGAGCTGCTGGACACCTGGCCCGTCCCGGCCGAGCGGCTGACCGTCGCGACCACGCTCGGCGACACCTTCGCCCTGGCCTCCGGCCCGGCCAACGCGCCGCCCGTGATCCTGGTCCACGGCGCGATGGCCAACTCCCTCAGCTGGTACGGCGACATCGCCGCCTGGTCGCGGCACCACCGCGTCTACGCGATCGACATCCCCGGCGAGCCCGGCCTGTCGGCCCCCAACCGGCCGCCGATCGGCGACTACCCCGCCTGGCTCGGCGAGGTCATGACCGGCCTCGGCATCGAGTCGGCCACCGTCGTCGGGTTGTCGCTGGGCGGCTGGATCGCCACCGGCCTGGCGGTCCGCGAGCCCCGGCGCGTCGAGCGGCTCGTGCTGATCTGCCCCGGCGGCATCGGCAAGGTCAGGCGCGGCATCCTGCTGCTGGCCCTGCTGCTGCTGGCGATCGGGCAGCGCAGGCGCTCGCAGAAACTCATCCTCGGCGCCGACCTGAGCGACACCGGCTGGTTCGGGGAGTTCTTCGACCGGATCAACCGCGACTTCAAGCCCCGCCGGTCCGACCTGCCCATCTACACCGACGCCGAGCTCGCCGGCCTGACGATGCCGCTACTGGTCCTCGCCGGCGACAAGGACGCGCTCATCAACGGGCCCGAGACGGCCCGGCGCGTGCGCGCCCACGTCCCCAAGGCCGACGTCCGGCTGCTGCCCGGAGTCGGGCACCTGGTCACCGGTCAGACCGCGACGGTCGCGGCGTTCCTGGGCTGAGACCAGCCCATGGGCGAACAGTTCGCTGTCGAGCTGGGTGAGGTCGCCCTGGCGGTAGCCGTTCTCCATGGCCCGCAACATCGCCTTGGCGACACGCACCCCGCCGGGGTCGCGGCGGGCGAGCTTGCGGGCCAGGACGTCGGCCGCCCGGGCGAGCCGATCCTCCGGGACGACCTGGTGCAGCAGGCCGTACCGGAGCGCGGTGGCGGCGTCGAGGGCCTCGCAGGTCAGCACCAGGTGACGCAGCCGGGACACCCCGATGTCCATGGCGAGCCGCGCCGCGGTGCCGCCCCACACGGGCGGCACGCCCAGCGCCAGCTCGGGCAGCCGGTAGGTGGCGGTGTCGCTGCTGACGCGCAGGTCGCAGTGGGCGGCCAGGCACAGGCCCGTGCCCGCCACCGTGCCGTGCAGCCGCGCGACGGTGACGGCCGGGCTGCCGGAGATCGCGCGGCACACCCGGTGCCCGAGGTCGGCCGCGCGGCGGACCTCCTCGATCCCGCCCCCGGCCAGGGCGAGCAACTCGGCCACGTCGCCGCCCTGGCAGAAGACCGGCCCCTCCCCCGACAACACGATCACCGCGGCAGATTCGAGGCTCTCGTAGGCGTCGAGGAGCTCGCGCAGCATGCGCAGGGTGATCGTGTGGTGCGGGGGCGCGCAGCGCAGCCGCACGTGGCCGACGCTCCCGTCGCGTTCGACCGTGACGCTCACGTGAGGGTCACCTCCAGCGCGGTGACGTCGCGGAAGGCCAGGCCGCGCGGCCTGACCGGCGGCGCGGCCAGCGCCAGCCGGGTGCCGAAACGCCGCAGCAACAGCGGGAGCACGGCCTCGGCCTCGGTCTGCGCCAGCCGCGACCCCAGGCAGTAGTGCGGGCCGAGCCCGAAGGCCAGCGACCGGCGCGCGGAGGTCCGGGTGACGTCGAAGCGGGCCGGGTCGCCGGCCTCGCCGGGGTCGCGGTGCGCGGCCCCCACCATCAGGTAGACCGCCTGCCCTTCGGCGACCGGCCGCTCGTGCAGGGTGGCGCCGGGCCCGGCCACGCGCACCAGGATCTGCACCGGCGGGTCCCAGCGCAGCACCTCGGCGACCGCCTGGGGCCCGAGGCCGGGGTCTTCCGCCAGTTGCCGGGCCTGGCCGGGGTGCGCGGTCAGGGCCAGGACCATCGAGTTCAGCATCGAGCTGGTGGTCTTCCACCCGGCGATGATCATCGTCTGGGCCTGGATCGCGAGCCAGTGCCGCTGGTCGACACCGACCGTCTCCAGCAGCGCCGCCAGCAGCCCCGGCCGGGGTCGCCGCCGCGTCTCGTCCACCATGGCCAGGCAGTGGTCGTACAGGCGGCGGGTCTGCTCCTCCAGCTCCCGCAGCTCGTGTCGGCCCGGGGAGATCTCCAGCATGAGCTGGCTGTCGCCGGCCAGCTTGCCCAGCGTCGCGGGGTCGCAGAACGGGTCGCCGAGCAGGTCGCACAGCACCTGCAAGGGCACCGCGTCGGCGACCAGCTCGGCGTAGTCGGCGCGGCCCCACTCCGCCAGGCGGCCGGCCAGCCGGTCGACCGCCGCCGCCGCGTGCGCCTCGATCACCGGCCGCAGGTCACGCACCGTCCGGGCGGACAGGTGGCGCAGCACCAGCGCCCGCTGGTCGCCGTGCTCGGGCGGGTTCAGCTGCATGAGCGCCTCGGAGACCACGCCCACCATCGGATAGTCCCGCCACCGGGGCACCCACCGGTCCTTCCACTCCGGATCGGGCATCCGCCACGAAGGCGACCCGGCGATCTCGGCACAGGAGGCGTAGTCGGTCACCAGCAGCGCGCCCAGCGGGGAGGCCACGGCCGGCCCCATCGCGCGCAGCCGCTCGTAGACCGGATAGGGATCCTGCCTGCCCTGGCCCGACCGCAGCCGCACGAGCAGCCGGCCGACCTCTCCTGCCGTCGTCATCGTCCACCCGTCCGTCCGCGCCGCTTCCCCTAGCGGTTGAATCATCAAGTACGTCGTCGGTGACGACCGCGACCTTGATCAAGACCTGGCGAACGTTGATCGGATCTATCCTTCGGGCCTGATCCGGGAGTACCGGTGACCGGCTGGAACCGGCGGGCCGGTGGCAGACGACGCGGAGGACGGGAGCTTGAACAAATCAGCTGAAGTCACCTCGCATCACCCGCTACCGTCATGATCGTGACCAAGCTCAACCAGATCCTGGCCGTCGAGAAAGGCGTCAAGGCCGACGTCCAGCGCAAGGTGACGGACGCCAACACGCTGATCCAGAAGGCGCCGCTGCTGTCCGGCATCTCCCGCACCTACCAGCCGATCGACGACGAGGGCGAGCAACTGCCGCCCGAGTCGACCCGCGTGCAGGTGCAGGCCGAACAGGTGCTGCGCGACGTCACGGTCACCCTGACCCGGCTGTTCGACGTCACCGCGACCAAGGACGTCGCCAACTGCGCGGCCAAGGCCGACGTCGTCGTCGACGGCACGACCCTGGTGCGCGACGTGCCGGTGACCTACCTGCTGTTCCTGGAGAAGCAGCTCACCGACCTGCACGCCCTCATCTCCCGGCTGCCCACGCTCGACCCGTCGGAGACCTGGTCGCTCGACGGCAACACCGACACCTGGCGCACCGAGCCGGTCCGCACCACGCGGACCAAGAAGGTGCCGCGCAACCACGTGCTCGCCGAGGCCACCGAGAAGCACCCGGCGCAGGTCCAGGTGTTCACCGAGGACGTCGTCGTCGGCTACTGGACGCGCGTCGCCTTCTCCGGCGCGCTGCCCCAGCGGCGCGTCAACGAGCTGCTGACCCGGCTGACCAAGCTGCAGGAGGCGGTGAAGTTCGCCCGCGAGGAGGCCAACGGCACCGAGATCACCGACCAGCGGATCGGTGAGGCGCTGTTCGGTTACCTGCTCGGGTGACCCCACAGACCCCCGCCCGGAAGGGATGGGGAGCGCGATGAGCGCAAGCTGAAACTGAAGCATCACGACTGAACGACGGTGACAGCGCAGGTTCGAATCCTGCCCCCTGCACTCCACGCGGGGGTAGCCCAGCCGGTAGAGGCAGCCGTTAAAACTCAGGCTCTCGCTCCAGACTCAGCATTGCCGCCGGTCGCCGGAGCGACCGGTCACGGACGAAAGTCGTCAGGTTGGGGGTTCGAATCCCACCGGGTGCTCTCCCTGCGCCCGTAGCTCAACGGAAGAGCGGACGACATGACCGTGATCCGTGGCCTTCAAAGGCTCCGGCGCCGCGATGTGGCGGCGTAACGGCCCCCGGGATTCAGGGTATTTCCTGGGGGCCACCGCCGTTTCCGAGGTGTTCCCGCAGCGCCGCCGCCAGCTTGCCCGCCGCGGCGACCTGCGCCGGGGTGAGCCCGTCGACGAACAGTTCGCGGATGGCGCGCAGGTGCGGCACGGTCGCCCGGTGGAAGGCCGCCGCGCCCTCCTCGGTCAGCACGGCCTCCGCGCCCCGGTTGTCGCCGGTGCAGTTCTCCCGCCGGATCAGCCCCCGCTTGTCCATACGCCCCAGGTGGTGCGACAGGCGGCTGCGCTCCCAGCCGATCGTCGCCGCCAGCTCCGAGGAGCGAAGCCGCCCGTTCGGCGCCTCGCTCAAGGCGAGCAGGACGCTGTAGTCGCCCGTCGACAACCCCGAGTCGTTCTGCAGCCGGGCCGCCATCGCGGCCCGCAACGCGTCGGTGGTCTCGATGAAATCCCGCCAGATCCGCAGTTCCTCCCGGGTGGGGAACCGGCCCCTGCGCTGCGACAACGTGGTCTCCTCCCCATCGGGAATATAATTGACACGTCAATCATTTCCGATCATATGACGTTGAGGCACGACATGTTCGAACTGGGGCTGAACTCCTTCGGCGAGGTCGCCACGGACGGCGGGCGGACGATGTCCGACGCCGAGACCGTGCGGCTGATCGTCGAGGAGGCCCGGCTCGCCGAGGCGTCCGGGCTCGACGTGTTCAGCCTGGGCGAGCACTACCGCCAGGGCCACACCGACTCGGCCACGCCGGTGCTGCTGGCCGCCATCGCCACGGCCACCGGCCGCATCGCGCTCGGCACCTCGGTGACCGTGCTGAGCACCAACGACCCGGTGCGGCTCCACCACGAGTTCGCCACCCTCGACGCGGTGTCGGACGGCCGGGCCCGCATCGTGCTCGGCCGCGCCTCGGCCACCGAGTCGTTCCCCCTGTTCGGCTACGACCTGGCCGACTACGAGCGATTGTTCGAGGAGAAGCTCGACCTGTTCCTCCGGCTCGAACGCGAGGAGGAGGTGACCTGGTCGGGCACCGTCAGAACCCCGCTGATCCGGTACGCCCCCCGCCCCCGCATGCGCCCCGGAGGCATCCCCACCTGGATCGGCGTCGGCGGCAGCCCCAACTCGGTGCTCCGCGCCGCCCGCTACGGCCTGCCGCTCATGATGGCGATCATCGGCGGCAAGCCCCGGCGCTTCGCCGGCAACGTCGACCTCTACCTGACCGCGCTGCGCCGCGCGGGCCACCCGGAGCTGCCGATCGGGCAGCACTCGCTCGGCCTGGTCGCCGACACCGACGAGGAGGCCCGCGAGACCTGGTGGGAGTACTGGCAGCCGGTCGTGGCCGCGCTGGCGGCCGAACGCGGCTTCTACGCCCCCACCCGCGACCGCTTCGAAGCCGAACTCGACCAGGGCGCCCTGTACGTCGGCTCCCCCGAGACCGTCGCCCAGAAGATCGCCAGAACCGCCCGTGAGCTGCGGCTCAGCCGCTTCGACCTCAAGTACGACATCATGCGTCTCCCCCGCGACGCCCGAGCGCGCACGATCGAGCTGCTCGGCCGCGAGGTCGCCCCCCGTGTCCGCGAACTCCTCTCCTCCCCGAAAAGAAGAAGCGCATGACCGACATCACCTTCGGCCTGGACACCTTCGGCGACGTGCCGGCGGACGACTCCGGCGCCCCGCTGTCCCACGCCGCCGCCATCCGCCAGGTCCTCGACGAGGCGGTGATCGCCGACGAGCTCGGCGTCGACGTGATCGCCCTGGGCGAGCACCACCGGCCCGAATACTCGATCTCCTCGCCCGAGACCGTGCTGGCCGGCATCGCCACCCGCACCTCGCGCATCCGCCTGGCCTCCGGCGTGACCGTGCTGAGCTCCGACGACCCCGTCCGGGTGTTCCAGCGCTTCGCGACCGTCGACGCGTTGTCGAACGGCCGGGCCGAGGTGATCCTCGGACGCGGCTCCTTCACCGAGTCGTTCCCGCTGTTCGGCTACGACCTGGCCGACTACGACAAACTGTTCGAGGAGAAGATCGAGCTGTTCGTGCGGCTCCTCGACGAGAAACCCGTCACCTGGAACGGCACCGTCCGCGCCCCGCTCGACGAGGCCGACGTCTACCCCAAGACCGAGTCGGGCCGCCTGTCGACGTGGGTCGGCGTCGGCGGCTCGCCCCAGTCGGTCGTCCGCACCGCCCACTACGACCTGCCGCTGATGCTGGCCATCATCGGCGGCGCGCCCGACCGCTTCGCGCCCTACATCGACCTCTACCGGCGGGCCGCCGAGCAGTTCGGCACCACCGCCCACCCGGTCGGCATGCACTCGCCCGGCTTCGTCGCCGACACCGACGAGGAGGCGCGCGAGGGCTTCTGGCCCGGCTACAAGATCATGCGCGACCGGATCGGCGCCACCCGGGGCTGGCCGCCGATCAGCCGCTCGGAGTACGACGCCGAGATCGCCCACGGCTCCCTCTACATCGGCTCGCCCGAGACGGTCGCCCGCAAGATCGCTCGAGCGGTCGACGCCCTCGGCGTGGCCCGGTTCGACCTCATCTACAGCGTCGGCCCGCAGCCGGTCGGGGCCCGGACCAAGGCCGTGGAGCTGTTCGGCGGCAAGGTCATCCCGATGGTCCGCGACATCCTGGGCGAGCGCTCATGAGCCCCGTCCACACGCTGGGGATCCTCGGCGCGGGCAAGGTCGGCACCGTCCTGGCCCGGCTGGCGCTGGCGGCCGGATACCGCGTGCTCATCGCGGGCTCCGGCGACCCGGCCAAGATCGCCCTGATCGTCGAGGTGCTCACCCCCGGCGCGACCGTGGTGACCGCGCGCGAGGCGGCGTCGCAGGCCGACGTGACGATCCTGGCGTTGCCGCTCGGCAAGCACCGCGACGTCCCGGCGGAGGCGCTCGACGGCAAGCTCGTGATCGACGCGATGAACTACTGGTGGGAGGTCGACGGCGGGCGCGACGACCTGACCGACCCCCGCACGACCACCAGCGAGATCGTCCAGGAGTTCCTGGCCGGCGCGCGGGTGGTCAAGGCGTTCAACCACATGGGCTACCACGACCTGGAGGACGGCGCGCTGCCCCCGGGCGCGCCCGGCCGCCGGGCCATCGCCGTCGCCGGCGACGACCCCGCCGACGTGGCGGCCGTCGCCGGGATCGTGGACGCCCTCGGCTTCGACCCGGTCGTCGCCGGGCCGCTCGCCGAGGGCGTGCGGATGGAGCCGGGCACCGAGCCGTTCGGCGCCAACGTCGAGGCCGCCGAACTGCGCGCGATGCTGGCCCGCTTCCCGCACTCGGAGCGCGGCCGCGCCCGTCACCAGGCGGTGTAGCGAGGAACAGGCGCGTGATCACCCGCCTGTTCCCTTCTCTCCGTTACGGCTCCGCCCACCCCGGCCCCGCCCGCCGTCTCCGGTGCTGCGCCGTCTCCGGCGCCGGCCCCGCGCTCCCGGCGCGCGCCGGCACGGTCAGTAGGTGGCCAGCAGCACGCGTTCGGCCTGGTCGAGACAGGCCGAGAGCAGGGCCTCGGCGTCGGGGCCGCGACCCGCGTCGAGGAGCGTCAGCAGTTCGCGGTTGAGCGGCAGGAAGGGCGCGTGCAGGGCGTGCGGATCCATGGTGTGGAACACCAGCCGGAGTTCGGCCAGGAGCTGGGCCATCATCATGTTCACCCGCTCGCTGCCGTTGAGGGAGGCGATGACCAGGTGGAAGCGCAGGTCGGCGGTGCCGACGTCGGACCACCGGCCCTCGGCGGCGGCCTTGTCGGCCTCGGCGACCACCTCCCGCAGGGCGGCCAGGGCCGCCGGATCCCGATCCGCGCGGCGGACGGCCGCGCCCTCGATCATCCGCCTGACCCGGTAGATGTCGGCGACGTCGGCCGGTGACAGGACCCGCACGTAGACGCCCCGGTTGAGCCGGTGCTCCAGGAGCCGCTCGTGACCGAGGAGGCTGAAGGCCTCCCGCAGGGTGTTGCGGGAGACCTCCAGCTCGGCGGTCAGTTCGTCTTCGGCCAGGCGGCTGCCTGGGGCCAGGCCGCCCTCGGTGACGCGCTGCCGCAGGATCGCCGCCGCCCATTCGGCCGTGCTGCTGCGGACCCGGAACGGGCGGGTCTCCCCGTAGGCGTCGGAGGGGCCTGGTTCACTCACGGTTGGCAGACAATCATCTACTTGCCGCCGGCGTCCACGCCCTGGGGATTGCCTGGGGCGTAGACGGTGATGCCGTCGGGCAGCGCCCCGATCTTGTCGATCTCCACGCAGGCCGGGCAGGCCTCATAGCCCTTCTGGCGGGCGCGGTTGGCCTCGGCCTCGGCCTCGGCGCCGGTCACCAGGGCGCGGCCGTCGATCTTGGCCTGCTCGGCTCTGGCCTCGGCCTGGCGGATGTCGGCCTGCGCGCCCTGGGCGCTGGTGATGCTCTGCTGGACCTCGTCCGGCAGGGTGATCCGGACCAGGTTGAATCGGAACCCGGTCAGGTAGGGCCCGCCCAGCATCGCCTGGATCTCGCGCTCCAGGCTGGCGTTGACCCCCGACTGCACCTTGGCGAGGTTGGCCAGCCCCGCGCTCGGCTCGGGGAGGTCGGCGCCGTTGAGGAAGGCGCAGGTGGGCACCAGTTCCTCGCAGCGCATGGCCCCGATCTGCACCCGCAGGGTGTTGTAGATGACCGGCCTGACCGCCTGGCTGAAGAAGGCGCTCCAGCCCTCGTCGCCGTCCCAGGCGTAGAGCATGTCATCGCCGTCGCCGATGTAGGTGCGGGTTCCGTAGCGGTCGTCGAAGGCCTTGAGGGTCTCGTGGTCGAGGTTGAGCGAGAAGTAGAACGTGCCCTCCACGCCCACGTTCACGCCGTCGCCGCTCGGCACCACCACCTCGTCGACGCCGAGCGTGGTGGCCCGTTTCGGGTCGGAGGTGATCGTGTAGATGCGCTGCTGCGAAGGATAGGCGTGGGCGGTGGACATGAACCCGGTCCAGGTGGGTCCGGTGGCCGGGTTGAGGATCTGACGAATGCCGCTCTCGTCAAAGGGGCCACCGTCGCGAATGACGGTGACGACTCCCGCGTCCGTTTGGGTGAATCCGGTCGCGTACGTGATCAGCGTGAGCCCGGTCAGGGCGACGGCTAAGACACCGATCAAGGTTTTGGCCATACGTTCAATGTAAGGATTGTTGAACAATTTGATAAGAGGAAAGTTCAAAGATCCTTTGTGTGGCCGGGGGGAGGCGCGTCACCAGGCGGTCGCGCCCCCGTCCACCATGTAGTTGGCCCCGGTGATGTAGGCCGCCCGGTCGGAGGCGAGGAAGACCACCAGCTCGACGATCTCCTCCGGCCGGGCGAACCGCTTGAGCAGCGTCTTGGCGGTGATCGCCGCCCGCGCCGCCTGGTCGTCGCCCAGATCCCGCTCGCTGGCCGGGGTCAGCACCGGCCCCGGGCTGACGGCCACCGCCCGGATCCCGTGCGGGGCCCCTTCGAGCGCGAGCTGGCGGGTCATGCCGACGACCCCGGCGTTCGCGGCGGCGTGCGCGACCATCGGCGGCACCGCTCCGGCGATGGTCGCGGCCATGGACGCGACGTTGACGATGACCCCGCCGCCGCGCTCGACCAGATGCGGCCAGGCGAACTTCGACACGAAGAAGGGGATGTCGAGCTCGCCCGCGATGGTCGTGTGCCAGTCGTCCACCGAGAAGCCGGGCAGCGGCCCGAACCGCGGCAGGGCCGCGTTGTTGTAGACGACGTCGAGCCCGCCGTAGGCGGCGACCGCCTCCTCGACGACCCGGCGCGCCTGGCCGGGGTCGGTCAGGTCGATCGGCGCGACGCCCGTCATCTCCCCGCCCGCCCGGCGCACCAGCTCCACCGTCTCGTCGTTGGCGGCGACCTGGATGTCACAACCGACCACCTGCGCGCCCTCGCGGGCGAAGGCCAGCGCCGCGACGCGTCCCTGCCCGCCGGCGGTGCCGGTGATCAGCACGACCTTTCCGTCCAGTGATCCCATCGGAGCCTCCCCGAGTAATAGTTGCTTCGTCAAAAAAGTACATTACTTCTTTCGTGAAGCAACTACCATGTGGTGGTGACCACACGACCGCTCACCCCCGACGAGGACGCCCTGGTCCGCGCCCTGCCCCGGCTCATGTACGCCCTCCCCCGGGCCATCGACGCCGACATGGTGCGCGACCAGCAACTCCCGCTGACCGAGTGGACCGCCCTGATGCGCCTGGCCGAGGCCCCCGGACGGCGGATGCGGATGGGCGAGCTGGCCACCGCCTGCGAGTTGTCGCTGAGCGGGATGACCCGCATCGCGGGCGTGCTGGAGAAGCAGGGCCTGATCGAACGGGTCAGGAGCGACCACGACGCGCGCGGCTGGAACGCCGTCATCACCGACGCCGGCCTGGCCCGCCTCGAACGCGCCTGGCCGACCAACCTCGCCAGCCTGCGGCGGCACCTGCTCGACCACCTCGACGGCATCGACGTCGCCCGGCTGGCCCGCGCCATCCAGAACGTCGCCCTGACCGACTGAGCCCATCCCCGCGATTTCTTCGCCATCATGAAGGACAACGGGAGGGGACAGCTTGACCCTGGGGGTACCGGCCGCCGGCAGGACGGCCGACACACTGCGTTATCCGCCGGGATCATTGGTGATCCTGACCGGCCTGCCGGGCGCCGGGAAGACCACGCTGCTGCGCCGCCTCTACGCCCTCACCGGCGAGGAGACCCGGCCCGTCGCCCGGGGCGGCCTGACGGTCATCGACAGCTACCAGTCGCGGCTCCACTGGCGGGGCCGCATCCCATGGGCGCCCAAACCGGTGCGCACCGCGATCACCTGGGTCACCCACATGTCCCGCATCTCCCGGGCCATGCGCACCGGCCCGGTGATCGCCCACAACCGGGGCTGCGGCGTCTTCGTCCTGTACGTGCTGGCCTGGCTGGCCGTCCGGCGCGGCACCCGGCTGCACCTGCTGATGCTCGACACCCCGCCCGACCTGGCGATGGCCGGGCAGCAGACCCGGGGGCGGGTGGTGCCCAAGGCCGCCTTCGGCCGGCACATCCGCAGGTGGGGGCGGCTTCTTGGCCGCGTACAGAACGGAGACCCCGCGCCCGCCCTCACGGCCCACGTGGTGACCCGGGCCGGGGCCGACCGGCTCAAAGAGGTCAGGTTCGAGCGCTGAGCCGCTCGACGGTCGCCGCGGCGACGGCCTCGACGCGCCGCCCGTAGGCCTCGACGCCGTCGAACACGAAACTGCCGCCGACCACGGGCAGCGCGCTGAACGAGGCGGCGAAACCGGTCGCCGGCTCGCCCGGCGGCAGCGGCGCGTACTTCTCCAGCGGCGTCATGTCATAGCCCCGGCGCGAGCCGTGCCGGTTGCGCGAGACCTGGTAGGCCGCCACCCGCACCACCGCCTCGACCCCCTGGTCGAGCAGCAGCTGCAACCAGCGGAACTGGACGTCGAAGTGGTTCTGATGACCCTCGGCCGGGTGTTGCAGCAGGTAGCAGCAGACGACGGGGTTGTGCCAGCGGTACATGCCCGGGTCGGCCTGCTCCTCGGCGAGGATCGCGTAGTAGTAGTCGGCGCACCGGCCGAGCGGCCCGGCGGCCGCCCCGCAGTCACATCGGTCCGTCATGCCCTGGATCATAGGTGGGTGGACGACCGTGACGTGCTCTACCGCCGGGTGGCGGCCGACCTCCGCGACGCCGTCGCGGGCGGGGCCTACGGAGCCGACGGGCGGTTGCCGGCCGAGTCGGCGCTGGCCGAGCACTACGGCGTCTCCCGGGGCACGATCCGGCAGGCGCTGGCCCTGCTGCGGGCCGGGGGCGTGGTCACCTCGCGGCGCGGCACCCGGCGGGTCGTGCTCGGCGCCGCGCCGGTGCAGAGCTTCGCCGAACTGCTGAGCTTCACCAACTGGGCCCGCTCGATCGGCGAGGAGCCGGGCGGGGTGCTCGAATCGCTGACCGTCCGCCCCGCCGACGACGAGGAACAGACCCGCCTGCGGCTGCGCCCCGGCGCGCAGGTGTACGCCGCCCTGCGGGTGCGCACCCTGTCGGGACGCCCCGTGATGATCGAGCGCACCTGCTACCCGTCGCGGGTCGGCCGCATCGTGGCCGCGCTGCCCCCCGACACCGTCTCCTACACCGAACGGCTGCTCGACCACGGCATCGTCTTCGCCGACGCCGAGCACACCATCGACCTGGCCTTCGCCGACCCCGACGACGCCCGGCTTCTCGGCTGTCCCGAGGGGGCCGCGCTGCTGCGCGAACGCCGCCGCACCACCGACCCGGCCGGGCAGCCGGTGGAGTGGTCAGAAGACCGCTACCTGCCCGGGACGGTGGCCTTCACCGTGCACAACTCGATCGCGACCTCCACGTTGTCGCGCCTGCCGTCAGCGGCGCAGCAGCCGGGCCAGTAGCGGGCGGTAGTGGCCGAATCCGGGGGTCGGCGCGCCCGCGACCTTCGCCTCGTCGTCCCAGCGCCGCACCGCCACCGCGTCGGCCGCGCCCGGCAGCGCCGCGAACACGGCCGCCTCCTCCTGGCTCATCGGGCCGCCCTGCACCTGGAGGGTGAACTCCGACGCCTCCGAGAGCCGGGCCCGGTAGCCGGGTTCGACCGCGCACAGGTAGCGCTTGGCGGCGACGTGCAGCCGGACCGGCTCGGTCACCTCCGGCCCGAACCAGCGGCCCAGCACCTCGGCCCCGGTGTGGCTGTGGCGGTTGTCGACGCCCGACATGAGCTCGGCTCCCCCTTCGAGGTGACCGAGGTCGTGCAGCAGCGCCGCCGCGACCAGGTGCGCGGGCGCTCCGGACGCCTCGGCGAGCGCGGCGGCCTGGAGCATGTGCTCGGCCATGGTGACCGGTTCGCCCAGGTAGTCGCCCGTCCCGGGGCCGGTGAACAGCGCTTCGAGCTCGTCCAGCGCCGCGGTCCGGCGCAGCACCGCCAGCGTGCTGGCCAGGCCGTCGAGGTCGGCGTACGCGCCCTGCAGGTGCCGGGCGCCGCTCTGCTCGAAGGCGGTGCGGGCGTGCAGGAGCCGGGTGTTGTCGAAGATGAGGCAGTCGCCCGGTCCCAGGCGGAACGTCAACATCAGTTCGGGGCGCGCGAGCAGCTTCGCGAAGGCGCGGTAGGCGTTGTAGAACGCGCCCGGTGAGCGCAGCGTGCCGAACGAGCGGTTGTTGAACCGCACCTCCCGCACGTGCCCGAGGGGGTCGACGTCGATGAGCGGCCGGAACGCGGTCAGCTCGGTCTGCGCGTCGCGGTAGACGAACGGGACCGGGGTCCGGGTCAGCACCGCGAACGCCTCCGGGTCCTCCGCGCGCAGCAGCGCGGCGGCGTGGAAGCCGTCGACGAGCCCCGAGTCGCCGCCCTCGGCCGCGTTGGCGAGACAGTGCAGCAACTGGATGGTCGGCACGGGGTCGCGGTAGGGGTTGTCGGTGTGTGGGGCGATGGCCCGCGAGGTGAAGGCCAGGTTGCCGGGCGCGGGCTCCACCCGGACGTCGAACAACTGCCCGTAGTTGGTCTCCCGGACGTACCCGAACGACCGCGCGACCTCCAGCACCCGGCCCTCCTCGACGGGCACCCCGCGCAGCAGGGCGAACCCGAGCCGCTGCACGGCCTCCAGCACCCGCACGCGTTCGCCGGGCACGGACAGGTAGGCGTGCCAATCGGCTTCCGGTGCGTGGGCCAGGTCGGCGGCGGCCCACAGGCGCTTGCCGGCTTCGCTGCGGTGGTCGACCGGGGCCGGGGCGGTCAGCCAGTCGCGGCGGTAGACCGACCGGTGGCCGTCGGGGAGCCAGGTCACCTCCACCTCGTCCGGGCGCTCGACCACCGTGCCGACGGCCAGGTCGTCGGGCAGGTCGGTGATCTGGAAGAACTTCTGCCCGCTGTGCGGGTCGCGGCAGTCGGGGCATGGGCAGTTGTCCCGCAGCCACATCGGGTTGTCCAGCATGATCGTCCTCGTCGGTTCGCCAAGTTGTATAGCCAACTTTGCGGGCCGAGATGTCCGGAAGGTGAAATCCCGTCGAGCGGCGCGGGCCCGGTTCGTGAGGCTGAAGCGCGTGGTGCCGGCCGGCGGCCTCACGACGACGGTGAAGGGCCTGTCGGGCTGACGGTCGCGGTCCCGCGCGCGTGGAACGACCACGGGGTGCGGACCGGCGGGAAGTTGTAGCGGTGCACTCCGGTGACCGTGAACCCGCTGCGTTCCAGCGACGCGACGGTGTCACGCCCGGTGTGGCACCCGCCCGCCAGCGGCGGCCAGATCGTGGCGTCGAGGGCGCGCTGCATGCGTACAAGACCAGCGGAATCGGCCCTCCCGTGTTCCAGGAACCGCAGCTCACCCCCCGGCCTGAGCACCCGCCGCGCCTCGGCGAGCGCCTGGCCGACGTCGGGGATCGAGCAGAGCACCAGGCAGAACACCACGGCGTCGACGCTCGCGTCGAGTGCGGGCAACCGCCCCGCCGTGCCCGCGCTCACCTCGACGGGCACCGGCGCGGCGGCGGCAGACGTCGCGGCGTGCCGCCGCAGCAGGGCCTCCGGCTCCACCGCCAGCACCCGCGTCACGGTGGGCGGATAGTGCGCGAAGTTCGCGCCGTCCCCGGCTCCGACCTCCACCACCTGGCCGGACAGTCCGGCGAGCAGCGCGCGGCGGTGCTCGGTCATGCCACGGCGGTCCATGGTCTGCCGCAGACGCGGCCACATTCGGGCGAAGAGCTTCGGCATGAGTCCATTAGACCCACGCATAAGATCGTCCGCATGGCGACGAGGCTGGTACAGATCCACATGAAAGCCACCGACGACGAAGCGGTCGGCCGCTTCTGGGCGCAGGCCCTCGGATGGGGCCTGTCCAGCGAGGGCCCCGGCGTGACCAACCTCGAACCCGAGCGCTTCGCCTACCCCGACCCGACGGCCGTGTGCATCGACGTCGTGCACGACCCGAACCCCAAGACGGTCAAGAACCGCGTCCACCTCGACCTCGCCACCACCTCGGCGGCCCACCACGCCGACCTGGTCGCCCGCCTCCGCAGTCTCGGCGCGACGTCCATCGACATCGGCCAGGGCGAGGTGCCGTGGACGGTGCTCGCCGACCCCGAGGGCAACGAGTTCTGCGTGCTCGAACCCCGCGAGATCTACCGCGACACGGGCCCGGTGGCCGCCGTGGTCGTCGACTGCGCCGACCCGCGCGCCATGGCCCGGTTCTGGGACGCCGCCATCGACTGGACCCTCCACGAGGTGACCGACGACCACGCCCGGCTGCGCTCGGCCAAGGGCGTCGGCCCCTACCTGGAGTTCATCCGCACCCCCGACGCGAAGACGGTGAAGAACCGCGTCCACCTCGACCTGCGGCCCTACCCGGGCGAGGAGCAGGCCGCCGAGGCGGCCCGCATCCGCGCCCTCGGGGCCGTCGACATCAACATCGGGCAGGTCGACGTGCCGTGGACGGTCTTCGCCGACCCCGAGGGCAACGAGTTCTGCGTGCTGACCCCGATGTAGAAAACCGTTTGTCCTCCTTGTTCGCGGGGCCGTAGGTTGCCTGCGGCCCCCCGCCGTGAAGACAGAGGACGACCGCGTGACCCCGCCTGCTTTCCAGATCTGACACGTACTTCCGCGCACCGTCAGCCGACCCTTCGCCGTCGGCTCCGCCGGGCTGCCCCCGGCTGAAACGGCGTTTGAGGCCGCGCGTAATCGGCCTCGTGTCAGATCCAGAGAGATCATGTCTTCACAACCTCATATCGTGCTGCCCTGGACCGTCCGCCGGACCCGGCTGCCACTGCTGTCACTGCGCTGCGTCGACTGCGGGACGGCGTCAGCGACCACCGGGGAGGGCCGGTTCCGGGTCAACGCCAACGGGAAACTGCTCGACGTGTGGCTGCTCGTGCGGTGCGTCCGCTGCGACCGGACGAACAAGCTGACCGTCCACGAGCGGGTGCCGGTGCGGGAGGTGGACGCGGTGGCGCTGCGCGGATATCGGGACAACGACCCCGGCCTGGTGGCCGAGACGCTGCTCAACCCTCTCTTCGCGCACCGGAACGGGTTCGGCCTCGACTGGGCGGGGGCGTGGCGGCTCCTCGGCCCCCCGGTCCCGCTCGACGGTGACTGGCCGGTGCGGGTGGAGGTGAGCTTCGACGACCCGGCGCCGGTCCGGCCGGATCGCCTCATCGCCCACGGGCTCGGCCTGAGCCGGGGCGAGGTGGTGCGGCGGGTCAAATGCGAGGTTTCGCTGCGTCGTACGACGAGCCGTGCGTTCTCCTTCACCGTGCTGGCCGGAGACTAGCGGTGGTCCGGGGGCGGTCCGCTGACCGGGCCGCCCCCTGCATCACCCGATGAGCTGCCAGCATGAGACGTGTGACCCGATACGTGGCCCTGTTGCGCGCCGTGAACCTCGGCAGCCACAAGAAGATCGCCATGCCCGACCTGCGCGCGGTCTGCGCGGGCCTGGGGCACGACGACGTCCGGACCTATCTGCAGAGCGGCAACGTCGTCTTCTCCACCGCCGAACCCGTGGCCGAGAAGGTCGCCCACGACCTCGAGGAGGCGCTCACCGCCCGGCTCGGCCTGACGACGGAGGTCATCCTGCGGACCACGGACCAGATGCGGGCCCTGGTCGACGGCTGCCCCGTCGAGGTGAGCGACCCGACCAAGGTGTCGGTGCTCTTCCTGCGCGAGGCGCCCGCGCCCGGCTGGCTCGACGGGTTCGACGCCGGCTCGTTCGCCCCGGAAGAATTGTGGACGGCGGGCCGCGACATCTACTTCCACCTGCCCAACGGCACCGGCCGGGCGAAACTGCCGCCCGCCGTCGGACGCCGTCTCAGGACCCCGGCGACCATGCGCAACTGGCGGACCGTCACCAACCTCACCTGACGGGAACGGTCACGGACCGGCGGTACGGAGTATTCCGCCACAGGTTGCCCCGCGAGAGTGGGAACCGAAGGTGCTTGCGCGGGCGGATCGGGCAACAGCCACCACGGGGTGCCGCCGCCCGGGGCGTCTGGGGCGAGGAAATGTGCTCTCAGGGCGTGGAGCATGTCCCCGCCCTGGCCGTCACCACGCTCCTGCTCTGCGGCGGGGTCTTGCATCGGTCAGACAGGTGTCGTGAAGGCGCGTTGAAAGCAGACCGGCTTTTACTGCGGACAGCATCGTCCTCACCAAGGAGATTCCGGTGAACCGCATCGTCCGTTTTCTCGGCCTCGGCGCCACCGCCGGAGCCCTTTCCCTGGCCCTCGCCGCACCTGCCGCCCAGGCGTCCGCCCTGGCTGATCGGACCGCGACCGGCACCATCACGTTCGACATGATGGACTACGAGAACTTCGGCAAGAACGAGCGCTGCCGCTACACCCTCCCGCTCAGCAAAACCGGCCGCATCGGCGGGCCGGCCAGGAGCTTCAAGGCCTGGGCGAAGTGCGGTGGAGAGATCCGCACGGAGATCTACTACCGGCTCCAGTGGGCCGCCTCGGGCATCCTGACCGTCGACAACATCGTCGTCTGGTTCTTCGAGGGTGACAGCGCGGACACTCCCTGGCTGAAGGGCAAGGGGAGCATCGGCACGTTCCTGCTCTGGCCAGGGCAGGCCGCCACCAGGCAGATCCGCGTGCAGAACGACGCCGACGGGCAACCTGACGACCGCACCATCCTGACGTTCACCATGCGCAACTGACAGCGGGCTCCTGGTGCGGCGCGGATCTTGTCAGCGGTGTGGCCGCCGCCCAGACCTCCTGCGTGCCCTACATTCGACCTCAACCATCGGCGGCAGGCGCGGACCTGAGCTCGGCCGCGACCGCCCGCTCCCTGAGCACGGCCGCCTCTGTACGAGCCGACTCCAGCTCCGACCGCAGGTCACCCAGCCGAGCCCGCTCAAGGGCGAGTTCGGCGCGCAACGTGGCGACGCTTTCCTGAACAGCCGCGTGCTCGGCACGAAGCCGGGTCACCTCGGCCTGGGCCGCCTCCCCCGATGTCCTGAGCACGGCCGCCTCGGCCCGGCTGGTGCTCAGATCCGCGGCCAACACGTCGCGCTCCTTATGAGCTGCGGCCATGGCCTGCTCTGACGTGGCCAGCAACCCGGTGACCCGGGACACCTCCGCCTTGGCCTCGGCCGCACTCGCGGCGGCATCGGCCCGCGCCTGATCGGCGGCCTCCGCCCGCGTGACGGCCCGGTCACGCTCGGCCTCGGCCGCGTCGGCCCGCGCGGTCGCCGCGGCGGTCGCCTTCTCGGCGGTGGCCACGTCTTTGCGCGCCTCCAGAACGTCCCGCTGCGCCGCGGCCGCCTTGGCCTCCGCGCGCCGGGCCTTCTTCTCGGCCTCCGTGGCGGCCGCCCGCGCCTCCTGCGTCTCGGCTTCGGCGTGATCGCGCCGCGCCTCGGCCTGTTCTGTACGCCGGCGAGCCTCGTCGGCGGCCTGCTTGGCGACCCGCTCGGTCGCCGCCGCCTCGCGGAGCGCGGCCAGCGCCTGCTCCCGGGCGTTTTCGGCGTCGGTGAACGCGTTGTCCCGCTCGGCGGCCGCTTCTTCGGCGCGCTGCTCGGCCTGCTGGGCGTTCCTGCGCGCGTCTTCGGTGGCGGCCTGGGCCAGGCGTACCTGCTCGAAGGCCTGTTCCCGCTCGGCCCGGGCGACGGCAACGCGGGTGTGGGCCTCGGCTTGCACGGCGCTGAGGCGGGCTTCGACGCCTGCCGGCGACAGTTCGTCGGCCAGCACTTGGGCCAGGGGGGCTATGGCTGCGGCCAGTCCTTTTTCCATGCGCTCGTAGAGCTCTTCGGCGCGGGCCAGGGAGCCGTCCAGGCCAGGGGTGGAACGGCGCAGCTCCCGGGATTTTTTGGCGGCGGCCTGGCAGTCGCTCTCGGGACAGTACTCCTTCGGGCGGCCCCGTCCTTGGCGTACTTCCAAGGGCCTGCCGCAGTGCTTGCACGTCACGAAGATCACCCTAGCATTTCTGATTTTCTGGAAACAGAAAATCAGAAATAGAGATCCGTTGTGTCGGAGGTGTAGATGATCTTCCAACATAATCCTCGTTATGTTGGAAGCTACATGGACGCGGCGACCTGGCATCAGAGGATCCACGACCACATCGTCGCCGCGCACCGGGCTCGGGGGACCTGGCTGTAGGAGGATGACTACGCTGGCCGTCATGCCGCCACACACGGCGCGGCCTGCGGCGGGCTGGACACCGTGCTCGACGATGTGAGCCTGATCATGGTGACTGACCTGAACCGTATGCTCAGGGCGCTCGGTCGTTCGGACTCCACACGTGCCCGGCAGTTGACCGAGATTCTCATCCGCGGCATTTATGCGGTCCGCGACGCGGCGTTATCCGATCGAGCCGCTCATTTCGCGCTCATCGCGCGGCAGACAGGCGCGGACGCCATAGCCGAAGAGATCGCGGAACTGGCCTGACGACCTGGTGGTCGCCTCGATGGGTGCGCTGGAGCAAAGGGCCGGCGAAGCGCGTCATCGGCGTGCCCGGCAACGGGATTCGACTGGTGGCCTGCACGGAACTGGACGGGCACCCGACCTTCGTCTCCCTAGGCAAGGACAACGGCGTGCTTCACCTGCACGACGTCTCCGGGCGGCTGGTACGCGAACTGCGACTGCCGGCCGCCGGGGAGATCACCGCATTCGCCTGCGGGCTGTTCGACGGGCGGCGGGTCGCGGCGATCGGGCGCAGGAATCACACCGTCGCATTGGTCGATCTGGCTACCGGCACGGTGCTGTCCGACAACCACGATGCCCACGCACATCCACTGAGCGGGCTGGCGGTCGCAGACGTGGATGGCGAGTCGGTCGTCGTCTCGGCCGACGACCAGAGCGTGGTGGCCGCCTGGAATGCCGTCGACGCGGAGCCCGCTGACGGACTGCCTGGCGTCGCGGCGGTGCGGGGCTGCTACGGCACCCCGGCCGCGGATGACTGGGTCACCCGCGTTATGTCGATACCCACATCCGCCTCGCCGCCCGGCAGTGCGATCGAAGGCCGAATCACCCGCCCTGTGGTCTTGGACGTCAAGCGCTCCGGCGGACGTCATGTCATCGCGTCGGCATGCGGAATCCGAGTGCACGCACACGATCTGCGCACCGGAGCGAAAACTCTGCGACATACCAGCCCAAACAGGTGTGGCGGTCGCGGTCGCCGTATTGGCCGGTCGTGGCGATGAAGCCGGAGCAGTCGCCGTCGCCTCCTCGTCCACGATCCGCGTGCACTCACTGGCCGACGGCTCGATCGTCAACGAACTGCGCCTTGATCACGGAGAGGGAGTGGAGTCCCTCGCAGCGGCGGAGATCGAGGGGACCGGCTTCGTCGTGTACGTCAACCGGGTGGGCCAGGTGTGTCTATGGGAGCCATTCCCAGGAAACAGGGAGCAGCCGCGTGACACCGGTCAGCGCCGATATGTCACCGGGTTGGAGTCCGCGACGACTGGGTACGGTGACCGCGCGGTGGCGGTGGCGGATTGCGCGAATATCGTCAGCAGCAACATCGTCCTGCCTTATGGAACCAAAGCCGATGACGGCCGGTTGTTCGCCTTCGAGTTGAGTTCGGGCCGACCGGTGGAGGACTTCGAGATCACCCTCCGCGGCGTCGCCGGTATCACAGCGTTCGACGCGAACGGTGACGGGCTCATCGCCATGGGCGGGCTGATGTCCGGCTCGATCTTCGTCTCCGACATGAACGCGCGAGAGGTACGGGAGATCCCCCTCCCGGAGGGGAGCAGCGTGGTGACGCTGGCGTGGGCCAAGGCCAATGATCGTGACGCGATTTTGCCGGCGGGATGGGGGCGATGAGGATATTCCTGCTCGACGCGCACACCGGTGAGCTCATTGAGGACTATGCGACCGGGGAGGGCGGCTGGCCTCTCAAGCTGGCCACCTCAGCGGAGGGATTGCTCTTCTACATTGAGGCGGGCTGCAAGCACATCGGGATGATCGACTTCCGCAATCATGGTGAGGAGATGACGCGGGTGGAGCCCGGCCATCTGGTGCCGGTGACCGCCTGTGAGACTCTCCGGCTGAAGGGTGAGCTGACGCTGATCTCCGGTGACGAGGGAGGTCTCGTACGGTTCTCCAACCTCGCCACTGGAGAAGTCTGGGGTGCCATTCATGTCGGGGCGAGGATCACCGATATCGGAATCGTGCACGACTGCCTCGGCGTCGCCACGACGTCGGGATTGCGATGCTCGACTTTCACCCGTGAGCGCTCTCGTACTGATTAGGTCCCGTCTCACCCTCTACGCGAAGGAATCCGACCCCAGCGCATCGACTTGGTACACAGATCGTGAAAGCGATTGGTCTGTGTCCACGACCGTCTTAGTCCTCGACACGGCGGGCCGTCGGTCCAGGGTGGCAGGCAGTCCCTGCCAGGTCATGAGCGCCGTCCGAAGGCTGTTCACCTCCCGGGTGTGGCCCCCGGAGACATCGTCGCGTATGTGCCGGAAACGAGAGGCTGCCCGTCCGGCGGCCCTTCGCAGCGGATGCGCTCCAGGGCGGAACGGCGTTCTCCCAGCTCGCGGCATGATCATGGTCTACCGGGCCGGCCCGAGCTCAATTGAACTGACAGGCGGGTGAACGCGGAGCAAATCGCGGGAGCGATCCAAGAGTGACCTTACTCACACCCGAAATCGATCAAAGTGCTCCTGACGTCCACTCATCACACCATGTGCATCTTAAGTCACTTATGTCCACTTTGGTCACTCTTTATCTTTTTCTTACCTCCCGGCATCATCCCTCTGTCATCTGACAAGGTCTTAGGTGTTGAGGGGTGTCCCGTGGTCAGGGCGCGAGGCAAGATCGCGGGAACCGCGCTCGCGGTCGTCGTGTCGGTGTTCGTCTCGACGATCGGTGTCCCGGATGGGCTGGTCACGGCCGCCTCCGCCGCCGAGTTGCCGGAGCCGATGACGGAACCTTCGGTGGAGGGCAGGCCTGTCGCGGCAGCGCCGGTTGTCAAGGGCGCCGAAGATGCCCCGGCCGCGCCGCAGCCCCCCGCTCCGGTCTGGCCCAAAGCGGGCAGCGCCGACCTGGTGGTCCCTGCGCCTGGAGCTCAGGCGGTGGCGGTCGCCGGGTTGCCGGTGAAGATCAGCGCCCCCGGCCCGTTGGAGCGTGCCGTCGGCGGGGAGAAGGCGTCAGCCCCAGAGGCCACCCACGAGGGTGAGCGCGCCGCGTCGGCCGCTCCTTCCAAGGTCCGGGTGGAGAGCCTCGGCCGCGACGCGGCCGCGAAAGCGGGCGGTGTCGGTGTGGCGCTGCGTCTGTCCCGGGCCGATGGAGGTAGCGAGCGCGCTCCCGTCACGGTGAGCGTCGACTACTCCTCCTTCCGTAGTGCCGGGAAGCGCGGATCCGCTTCCTTCCTGACGCTGGTGGAGCAGCCCGCGTGTGTGCTCCAGACGCCGCTGACCGACGAGTGCTGGCTGAAGGCCGCCGGCCAGCGGCGGCAGTTGCCGGTCGTCAACGATGTGAAGGCGGGCACGCTGACCGCGGTCGCCGAGGCGGGTTCGGGTGAGTCGGTGCTGGCGGTCGCCCAGGCGGCGGCGGCCACCGACGGTTCGGCCTCAGGGTCGTTCGCGGTGACCGACCTCAAGCCGGCGGGCGACTGGCAGGTGGGTCTGTCGGGCGGGGCCTTCTCCTACTCCTACCCGATCGCGGTCCCTCCGCCGCTGGCGGGCAAGGCTCCTGACCTGGCGCTGAGCTATTCCTCCTCGATGGTCGACGGGATGACCACGCTGACCAACAACCAGAGCTCGGCGGCTGGCCTGGGCTGGGATCTGGAGACCAGCTACATCGAGCAGTCCTTCTACGACTGCGAGGACTGGTGCTGGGACACCGGCTCGGCCGAGGACTACGAGGACACCTCGGTGATTCATCTGACACTGTCGCTGGCCGGGGTGTCCACGAAGATCGTGAAAGACAAGACCAGCGGCACCTGGAAGACGGTCGAGGACCACGGCTGGAAGATCGAGCAGATCGCCTCGGGCGCGGAGTCGGCCAAGCCGTACTGGAAGATCACCACGCAGGACGGCACCGTCTACCGCCTGGGCTACCGCCGCGACGCCAGCCTGCAGATCCCCTACTTCGCGCCGGAGCCGGGGCAGCCATGCCACCAGTACTGGGTGGAACTCGGGGAGGGCTATGCCAGCACGGTGTGCACCGCCCCATACCGGTGGATGCTCGACCAGGAGGTCGACCCGCAGGGCAACGTGATCGACTACGCCTACCAGCGGGGAACCGACGCCTACTGCTCCAACCGGCGGCAGTTCTCCAACTGCTGGCTGGACTACGACACCTCGGCCGTCCTGTCGTCCATCAGCTACGGGTGGAACCTGAACGTGGCCGGCTCGGTCCCCACCGCCCGGGTGCAGTTCGGCCTGAGCTCCCGGGTGATCGGCGGCGACAGCGACCTGCCGGACTGGGATCTGTGCAGCGACTTCTACCCGTGCGGCGACAACATGATGTTCTACCTGGACAAGCGGATCACCTCGATCACCACCCAGGTAGCCGACGGGACCGGGTGGGCCGATGTCACCCGCTATGACCTGACGCACAAGTACATCGAATCCCCCGACGAACTGATGCCGACGCTGTGGCTGGACCAGATCAAACAGACGGGGCTGGCCGGGAACGGCCCGGACATCGCGCTACCGCCGGTGAAGTTCACCTCGGTGCTGCAGGACAGCCTGTGGAACACCTTCGACTACGGCCGCTCCCGCCTGCCGCGCCTGATCGCGATCGACAACGAACTCGGCGGACGGACCGAGATCACCTACGGGCTCCCCTCGGGCTGTGATCTGGAGACCACCAGCGACCCTGACACGCGCGACGATGAGGGCAACGACTGTTACTGGATCTACCAGGGCGAGGTGTGGGAAGGCAACGGCTTCGTCCCGGCCGGCAGCATCTGGCTCAAATGGGTGGTCACCAAAGTAGTCGACAAAGACCTGGTCGGGGGCTCCCCCGACCTGATCACCAGCTACCAGTACGTAGGCACGCCCGGCTGGACTCGGCCCGAGCGTGACCCGCGGTCACTTCCCTCGCTCGTCCCTCAATGGACCAGATACCGCGGTTACCCCACCGTCCGGGTACTCAAAGGAACCGGCACTGATCCCGCCGGGTACACCGCGACCAGCTCCACCTTCTTCCGGGGCATGTACGAGGACCGTATCGGCGGCTTCGGGCTCGCAATCCGCGGCACCCAGGTCACCGACTTCGAAGGCAACACCTTCCCCGACCGCAAGCTCCTGGCCGGAAAGCCGCTGATGGAGCAGACGCTCCGTGTACTGACGATGAGCGGCTCCACCCCCGCGACGTTCTCCGAGGAGGAAGGCGCCCGGTACGAGTACCAGATCGTCAGCTCCGGCAATGGCCCCGACTCTGACGACCCCGCCTACGTCAACCAGACCAGGCAGGTCGGCCGGGAGAAGGTAACCTCGGGCTGGCGCTACAGCGACACGGCGACCACCTACAACGGCGACGCGCTGCCGATCCGCGTCAACGACTACGGTCAGCGCGGCCTGGCCTCCGACAACACCTGCACCGCCACGACGTACGCGAAGAACACCAGCGGCGGGGCGTGGATGATCTCCTACCCGGGCGCGGAAGAGCGCCGCAAGGGCGACGACTGCGCGGCGGGTGAGTTCATGGGCCGCACGGTCACCCTCTACGACGGAGCGACCAGCGAGGCCGCGAACGCGCCCACCAAGGGCAACGCGACCCAGAGCCGCGCCTACACCAGCGCGACCGAGTTCACCTCGACCAAGGTGACCTACGACGGCTACGGCCGCTCCGCCTCCTCGACCGACCCTCTGAACAAGACGACAACCACCACCTACACCCCGGCCACCGGCTGGCCCACGGGCGGCGTCGCGGTCACCAACCCGCTCGGCCAGACGACCAGCACCTGGGCCAACCCGGAGTTCGGCCAGCCGATCGGCACCCGCAACGAGGCCGGGTACGACACCAACATCGACTACGACGCCCTGGGCCGTACCCTCGCGCTGTGGACCCCGGCCCAGCCGAAGAGCGGCGGGGTGGCGGCCGCGACGGTGGCGTACACGATCCCGGTCGACGCCTCCGGGGTGGTGAACGGGCCCGCGCGCACGGCGCTGTCGAAGATCCAGACGGCGAGCACGTACGTGACCACCTACACCTACGACGACGGCCTGGGCCGCGCCCGCGAGACGCAGGTCGCCTCCCCGGCGGGCGGCCGGATCGTCAACGCGACCGTCTACGACTCGCGTGGCCTGACCTCGGCCACCAGCGGGGCCGCGCACAACAGCGCCGCGCCCGGCAGCGGGCTGCTCAACGCGGCGATGACGACGCTGCCGCAGTGGACCAAGCAGACCTACGACGGCGTCGGTCGTGTGGTCGTCTCGGCCGACATGACGGGCTCGAGCGAACTGCGGCGCACGACCACGAACTACTACGGCGACAAGACCGAGGTCATCCCGCCGGTCGGCGGCAAGACCGTCAGCTACACCGACGCCGAGGACAAGGTCACCAAGATCGAGGAGTGGCTGACCGGCGCGGGCACCGCCCCCGCCGCGATGCAGGGCCCGGCCCTGATGCAGGCGGCTGCGGGCACGTCATCGGCGAACAAGGCCGTCACCGGCCGCACCCTGCTGGACGACCGCACGACCGTCGACTCCCAGACCTTCCGCAACCCCGACGGCACCTTCACCACCGAGTACTCCTCCGGTCCCGTCCGGGTGAAGCAGACCGACGGCAGTTGGGCGGCCATCGACACGACCCTGGTCGAGGTCGGCGGTGTGCTGAGGCCCAAGGTCTCCGCCGCGACCGTCGAACTGTCGGCGGGCGGGCAAGGCACCCTGGCCCGGCTGGAGGGGATGTCCGGCGAGCGGTTCGCCCTTCAATGGCCCAGTTCACTGCCCAAGCCGCAGGTCAACGGCAACGTCGCCACGTACGTGGACGCGGCCGGCCCCGGCGCCGACCTGGTGATCACCGCGCTGAGCTCCGGCTTCCGGCACGACGTGGTGCTGCGCAAGCCCCCGGCCGGGGCGATGGAATACCGCCTTCCGGTCGTCGCCGAGGGCATGACCCTGACGGCATCGGCCCAGGGCGCGCTGGCGCTCAAGGACGGCAACGGCAGAACCACCGCCTCGGCCCCCGCGCCGATGATGTGGGACTCCAGCGGCAAGCGCGGACGTACCGGGAAGATCTCCACCCAGGTCGTCAACGACAGCGGCAAGCAGGTCCTGGTGCTGCGGCCCGACCCGGCCTTCCTGGCCGACAAGGCCACCGTCTACCCGGTGACCGTCGACCCGACGACCACTCTGCCGAACCTCACCGACACCTGGATCGGCACCAGCGGGCCGGACGGATCCGACGTGCAGTCCGACCCCGACCTGTATGCCGGTAGCTACGAGAGTTTCCCCGGTTTCCGGACCTACGAGCGGACCTACCTCAACTTCAACACCGCCTCGCTGGCCGGCACCACGGTGACCGACGCGACGCTGATTCTGCGCAAACTCGCCGCGGACGGTTGCGGCGACACCAACTCCGGCATCCGCGCCCAGCGCGTCACCGGAAGCTGGACCAGCGGCGGCATCACCTGGTCAGGGCAACCGGCACTCGCCACGACCGACCAGGTCACCACGAAGGACACTTCCTGCTCCCCCACCGGCACCATGAGCTGGAACGTCCTGCCCTTCGCCCAGGCCTGGGCCTCCGGCACCGCCAACTACGGCATCATGCTGCGCGGCGTCGACGAGACCACCAGCCGGCCCCTGTTCGACCGGGGCTTCCACTCCAACGAGACGACCTCCGGCTCACAGAACAAGCCGTCTCTGGCGGTCACCTACACCCCCGCAGGCTCGACCCCGGGCACGGCCGGTCTCGCCGTCGCCCCGTTCCGGACCGTGTCCGGGACGACCACCGCCACCTCACTGACCCCGCAACTGGCCGCCACCGTCAGCGACCCCTACGGCGGCACCCTGACCGGGGAGTTCGAGGTCGAACACGACCCATCAGTGCCCGCCCAGGGCAGCGGCCAGATCTGGACCGGCAGCGCCGCCGGGATCACCGCGGGCCAGTCGGCCGCGGTCGTCGTCCCCGGTCTCCAGCAGGGCTGGCTGGTGCGGTGGCGGGCCCGGGCGGTCAACCCAGGCCAGTCCACCGCATCGGCCTGGTCGTCCTGGCAGACCCTGCGCATCGACCCGACCGCCGCGCAGGCGCCCACCTCCACCCCGATCGCCCACTGGAAGTTCGACGGCACCGGCGGCGAGGCGACCGGAACCTCCGGCCGCACCGCCACCCTCGGCGGGACCGCCGCCTGGACGACCGGCGTGTTCGGCGGAGCACTCGAGGCCGGCGGCGGAGCCAACAGCGCCTCGACCCCGACATGGGTGATGCGCACCGACCAGTCATTCACGATCTCGGCCTGGATGCGGGTCGAGAACGCCAACGGCTGGTACGAGCCCATCCGCCAGGAGGGCACCAACAAGCCGCCCTTCTACATGGGCATCAACCCCAGCGGCCAGCTCCAGATGGTGCTCAACGCCAGCGACACCGCCGGCGCGATCGCCTACGGCACCTGGTCGGGCAGCTATCCGATCAAGCGCTGGTTCCACATCACCGGCGTCTACGACAAGGCCAACGGCCGCGTCCGCGTCTACCGCGACGGCGTCGAGCAGGGCAACAACACCGTCCCGATGTCCGGCTTCCAAGGAAACGGCCAGGTCAAGTTCGGCGCCAACTACACCGGCCAGATCGACGACGTCCGCGTCTACCAGAAGGTCCTGACCGCCACCGAGATCGCCGCCATCGCGGCCGGCTCCCCCGCACCCGACCGCACCCCCATCGCCGACCAGTTCGGCGCGACCGGCACCACCACCCTCACCCCGACCCTGTCGGCGCGCGTGTCCGAGCCGGGCGGCCAGGTGGTCCGGGCGGAGTTCCAGGCCGAGCACGACGTCACCCAGGTGTGGACCGGCGCCAAGGACAACATCACCTCCGGCACCACCACCACGATCCAGATCCCGTCCGGCACCCTGCAGGACGGCTGGGAGATCCGCTGGCGGGCCCGCGCGGTCCGCGGCGACACCTCCTCGGCCTGGGGCGCCTGGCAGACCTTCACCGTCAACACCCCCAAACCCACCGTCAGTGCCCTCCAGCTGACCCCCTCCACGGTGGTCGGCGGCCAGAGCGTGACCTCGACCGTGACGCCGCAGCTCAAGGCCACCGTCACCGACCCCGGCGGCGCGGCGGTGCGGGCCGAGTTCGAGGTCGAGCAGCCCCATGGCACCTCGGCCTGGACCGGCAACCTCGCCACGGTCGCCTCCGGCGCCCAGGCCTCCATCACCGTCCCGTCCGGCGAGCTGGTCGACGGCGTGGCCGCGCGGTGGCGTGTGCGGGCGGTCAACCCGAACGGCAACGTCGCCGGGGCCTGGTCGTCGTGGCAGGACTTCGCCATCGACACCCCGGACCCGACGATCGGCAGTCTTCAGACCGACCCTTCCGTGGTGTCCGGGACAGACACGCTGACGCAGACCCTGACCCCCAACCTGCGCGCGACCGTCGCGGAACCCGGCAACGGCCAGGTCAAGGCCGAATTCGAGCTGGAACACGACGGCCAGCAGATCTGGACCGGCGCCTCCGGCGCCGTGGCCTCGGGTGCGGTGGCATCCGTCGGGGTGCCGTCCGGGGAACTGAGCAACGGCTGGACCGTCCGCTGGCGGGCCCGCGCCGTCACCGTCGCCACGGCGGCCACCTCCGGGTGGTCGGACTGGCAGACGGTGAAGGTGCAGACCGAGCCGATCGACCCCGCCCCGGCGGTCGGCGCGCTGCAGATCTCCCCGTCCGAGCTGATCGCCGGCGAACGCGTCACCACCAGCATCACCCCGACCCTGGCCGCGCAGGTCAGCGACCCCGCAGGCGGGACACTGCGGACCGAGTTCGCGATCGAGCACGACGGCACCCAGGTCTGGACCGGAGCCGACGCCGATACCCCCGCCGGCCAGCAGGCCTCCGTTGTCGTCCCCCCCGGTGAACTGACCGACGGCTGGACCATCCGCTGGCGCGCCCGCGCCCTGAACGGCACGATCGCCTCCGACTGGTCGGCGTGGCAGGACGTCCGCATCGACCGGCCCGACCCCACGGTCAGCGACCTGTCGGCCACCGAATCACTGACACCCGAACTCAAGGCCAAGGTCGTCCACCCCGACGGCGGGACGCTGAACGCCGAGTTCGAGGTCGAACACGACCCGTCGGTCCCCGCCCAGGGCACCGGCCAGATCTGGGCCGGCACCGACAACGACGTCCCCTCCGGGCAGACGGCGACGGTCGCGACGTCGGCGATGACCGAAGGCTGGAAGGTCCGTTGGCGCGTCCGCGCCGTCACCGCCGACGTCGGGGCCTCGGCCTGGTCGGCCTGGCAGCCGCTCACCGTCACCGACGGAACCTCCATCCCGACCGTCACCGGCCCCCGCACCCAGCCCGCCGACTTCCGCACCCTCACGCCCGCGCTGATCGCGACCTTCTCAGCGGCGCAGAACCAGGTCGGCGGCGAGTTCCAGGTCGAACACGACCCGACCGCCACCGGCCAGGGAACCGGGCTCATCTGGTCGGGCGACGTCACCGGCGCGACCTCCGGCAAAGAGGCCGCGGTGACCGTGCCGTCCGGGCTGCTGCAGGACGGGTGGAAGATCCGCTGGCGCACCCGCGCTGTGCGGGGAGCGGCCGCCTCGGAATGGACCGCATGGCAGAGCGGCACAGCCGACGCGCCGGAGTTCTACACGACGACATTTGAGTACGACCTGCTTGGCAACATGACCAAGCAGACCGACGCCAACGGCAACGTGCGGACCTTCACTTCTGATTTGATGGGGCGCCGCATCGCCAGCACCGATCCGGACTCTGGAGACTCGACATCGGGTTATGACGCGGCTGGCCAGTTGCTCTGGACGATCGACGCCATGAACCACAAAACGTCTTATGTCTACGACGAGCTCGGACGGAAGACGTCGGCGTGGTCAGGCGAGCCGACAGCAGGTACGAAGATCGCCGAGTGGAAGTACGACTCTGTCCAGGTCGGCCAGCTGACCTCCGCGACTCGCTATGTCAACGGCAACCCATATGTCAGCGCAACGACCGCCTACGACAACATGGGCCGATCCACCGGATCGTCAATCACGATCCCGAACGTGGAAGGACTACTCGGCGGCACCTACGCTTTCGAATCCAGCTACACCCCGGCGGGCCAGGTCGGCACCTACACGATGCCTGCGGTTGGAGATCTGGCCAGGGAAACGGTCACTTCGACGTACAACGACCTTGGTCTGGCTCAAGGGCTCACCTCCGACCTGGCTGGCGGCTTCACCTACGTGAAGTCCACTACCTACTCTTCGACGGGATTCCTGTCAGAACGCGAGTACGGCTCGGCGGGCAAGATCAAACGCTCCATGACCTGGGACACCAGCACCGGCTGGTTGAGCAGACTCACGACCGACAACGACACCGCCGCGCCGGGCCTCGCTCAAGACGATCAATTCTTCTACGACCCCACCGGCGAGATCACCCGTGTGCTCGACGCGGCCTCAGCAGTCCCTGGTTCGACAGTCGGGCAATCGGAATGCTTCTCCTACGACGGTCTGTATCGCCTGACCTCGGCCTACACCACAACGGGGAACACTTGTACAGCGGCTCCTGACGGGCTCGGCATCGACCCGTACAACGAGAAATACGCATACGACCAGGTCGGCAACATCGCGGCGTTGACAAGGGACGCTCAGACCTCGACATATGCCTATCCGCCCAAGGACGGCGAACTCCCCAACGCCGTCCGCACCGTCACCCACCCAGGGGGGATGGACACCTACGGATACGACGCCGCGGGACAACTCATCAACCGTACCGATGGCGGCTTCGAGTGGAACGCCCAAGGCCAACTCATCAAGGCCACCGTCGACGGCTCTGACACCTCGATGGTCTACGGGGCCGACGGTGAACGTCTGATCCGGCGCGAGCCCGGGGGGGAAGTCACCCTCTACCTCGGCTCGATGGAAGTCGAGGTGACCGGCGACGAGATCAACGCCACCCGCTACTACGACTCCCCGGACGGTGCAACGGCGGCGATGCGCTCGTCGGAGGCAGGGCTGAAGTGGCTGATGTCCGGACTCCACGGCAGCGCCCAACTCGCCATTGATGACGACAATGGCGCGATCAGCCGCGAACGCTATCTCCCCTTCGGCGACCGCCGAGGCGCGGACGATCTGGACTTCACCGACAGAGGCTTCCTTGGCAAGACCGAGGACGAGTCCACGAGCCTCACCTATCTTTCGGCCCGCTATTACGACCCGAGCCTGGGTAAATTCATTTCCACCGACCCCCTGCTCGACCTCAGGTTTCCGCAGTGGGCAAACGCATTCGCGTACTCCGGTAACAACCCCATCGGCATGTCCGACCCGACGGGACTTAATCCCGACGCCGGCGGCGGCACCTATGGCTGCACGACCGTCGCGGCATGCGCGGCAAGCAATTACGACGTCTGTATTCAAAAATTCGGAAGAATCGCCTGTGCGGATGCGAGGGCCGATCAATCCGAGGCAGGCTCCAACAGCGCCGAAGACGCGTTTCTTGACGCGCTCAAACTGGTCGGCAAACTGGCTATCGCAGCGCTTGGATTCGAAAGCGAACTGAATTGCCTCCTCAAGGGCGACCCGGCGGCATGCGGAGATGCGGCTCTGAACGTCCTGGCCTCCGTCGCGGGAGGCCTTGCGGGAAGGCTGATCAAAAAGTACGGCTTGCCCTGGGAATGGAAAGAGGCATTCAAGGTCGGCAAGAAGCTCGCGAACGCAATCGGGGATGCGATTGGAAAGTTCAAGAGCTGGGGCAGGGCTGAAAAGCGTGCGCTTGCGGATCGAAAAGTCTCCAAGGGCATCAACGCCACCTGCGGAGTAACTAATAGTTTCGTCGCCGGTACCCTGGTCCTGATGGGTGACGGTTCGTATAAGCCCATCGAACGCGTCGAAGACGGCGACCGGGTGGTGGCGACCGACCCGATCACCGGGAAAACCGCATCCCGGCTAGTGATCAACGCTCGCAGCAACCGAGGGGAAAAGCATCTAGTCCGCATCTCTACCGACGACAGGACCAGCTCCCTCACCGCTACCGAATCGCATCCATTCTGGACGTCGGACGGTCGCTGGTTCAACGCACAGGACCTTGAGCCTGGCCAGTTGCTGCAAACCACCGGGGGAAGTTACGCCCGGATCGGTTCGGTAAAGCCGGAGACCCGATTTGACCTTCCGGTCTTCAACCTCACCGTTGACGGTGACAGCACCTACTACGTGCTCTTCGGTGGATCTCCCGTTCTCACCCACAATTCTGGCTGTACCCTTGGCTGGGTATTCAACGTGCCCAAGGGGCCCGGAGTCTACACCATTCACCTGAAAAACGGGCAAAAATACGTCGGAATGTCAACGGCGGATATTAGCGGCAGGGTTTCCGCTTCCATGAGCAAGGGGCATGCCGTAGGTTCCAGAGGGTTCGGCATTAACGATGTCGCCAGCGTCACTTGGATGACCCTTCCGAAGGGCGTGAAGAGCAGCGTTGCCCGCCGTGTCGAACAAACGGTCATGGAGGGATGGAAGAAGCAGGGCGTGAAGCTTCTCAACCGTAGAGACCCAGAAATCGACACCTCTCCGGGCGACTACTTCAACTGATAGAATCAGCGGAATGGGGCCGGCTGTAGGATAGTTCCCCCTAGCAGTGGACGCCATCCTTTTATGGCTTCCAATTTGAGTCTGCAAGTAAATCTCACATGGAGTCAACATGGGTACTTGGGGTGCCAGCCTCTTTGGTAGTGATTCAGCTCAGGACTTCCTCGACATCGTAGCTTCTATGAGCGAGAGCGAACGGCTGGAACACGTTATCCAGATATTCGAGGAGGCCGATCGCTCGGGCGATTCATCTACCGCCGAGGTGACTCCCGAAGAGATAATCGCAGCGGCATCGATAGTCGCCGGGTCCCTTCCGGGGGGTGAGTTCGTGCTGCTGAGCGATGACTATGAAGGTCTTTCCGATATTGCATTCTCATCGGTATCGCCAGCTGTCCGGGATTCGGCGCTCAGAGCGCTAAGCTCTTCTATTCCCCCAGGTGGATGGTGGTGGAATAGCTGGGTAGACCCGGAAGATCGAGCACAAATGGAAGGCGCGATCGAAAGAATTCGCGCCGTACTGAATACCGGGGCGTGATCACACGCCCGGACTTCCCTGCTAGGGCCGCCTGGCGGCTGAAGCGGGTGGCGATCCAGACGACGGGTCCCAGCCGTCATAAGGCAGCATCGCCAGCAGGGTTGCCAGCCGGGAGGCGTTCAGCGTCTTTTCGTGCTCGATCGGTATCCCGTTCCGGGGATACCGATCGTGGCGCGGAGTCTCTGTCCGGCCTTCACTGAGCCTTTTTCATCCTCGGGCGACTCGGTGGTTTTGAAGGACGGCGATGGCCTTGACCAGGTGACCGGCCTTGGATGGGCTGCACCGTAACCGGTGCAGGATGCGCCAGCTTTTGAGCTGGGCGTTGGCGCGTTCTCCCGGTCCGCGTAGCCGGGCGTGAGACCGGTTGGCCGCCTTCTGCGGTTCGGGTTTGTTCTTGCCCTTGTACGGGGTGATCACCACGGCCGCTTCCTTGTGGATGCCCTGGTAGGCCGTGTCGGCCAGGGTGAGGATCCCTCCCGTGCGCAGGTGGCGCGGGATGCCCCAGATCCAGGCGGCGGTCAGGTCGTGGGTCTTACCCGGTAAGGCGCCCGACGTCCACACCAGCTCACCGCCGAGACCGGCGATGACCTGGATGTTCATCCCGTTCGTGCGATGTTTGGCCGAGTAGTACGGCCGGTCGGCCCGCACGCGGTCGGTACGGATCAGGGTGCCGTCCAGGATCAGGTGCCGCAGCCCGTCCTTGCCAGCCCTGCGCCGCGCGGCGGCCAGTTTCGGGGAGCGGGCCGACAGCAGGTTCACGACTTCCCGCACATACCGCCAGGCGGTTGCTCTGACACGCCGAACCCTGCTGCGAGCTGGTCGAACGTCTCGCCCTTACGGAGATGGACCAGCACCAGGAGTGCATGACGGCCGGGATTGAGCGCCCGCCACACCGACCTGATCGCCTTAAAGTTTGTCCCACGATGAATTGGTTCGTTCATGGATGGAATCGATGAGCTAGTAGCAAGGGCCAAGGACGGCGCCCTGAACGATGAGGAGCTCGAGGCGGTGGCCCGCAGGCTGGAGGCTCGGCCACCGCAGTCTTACAAGTTGCTTTACGTCCTCGCCCGCTCCGGATATAGACCTGGAGAAGATCTGATCGCAAGCTTTCTGGAAAGCCCAGAAGATCCCATGTTGGCCCGTCTGGCACTACAGACTCTGTGTGACCAATGGGGGCTTGCTCACAAATACATGGAGCGACTGAAAGACTTTCTCCAAGGAGTGGAATGGGACATTTTTGATGAAGTGAAGCAAGTCGCCTGCTCGGCCGCCGGATATGTTCTCGCGACGGAGAGTAAGTGCGATTTGCTGACCCTTCTCATCAATATCGCCGTCGGAGACTCCAGTGATCTCACCAGAATTTGCGCCGTAGAAGCACTGGCCTCTGCCCTCGGACGGCCTTCCATGGGAATTCCACGGGGAGAGGTTGATGAGTGGCAGGAAGACGTCGTACTTTCGGCAATGTTCAGAAGAGATGCAGAGTACGGCTAGTTTGACAGCAATCGGATGAATTGCCCGCAAATCGTCTCGAATAAATTGCGAGATCGCATACGAAAGCACAGTGGGTAGTTGCGCTAGAGGGCTGGTTCCCAAGTAGCTGTGGCGAGTGAGTGTGACACGTCCGGAACGAACTCTGTGAATGTGAGGCCAAAGCAACCAGGGCGCATGCGTGCAGGAGATCCGTCGGACGGTCCACCGCCGGCGGCGCCGTGAGAGCATCGGCCGCATTGAAGGAGCAACCGACCAACCCCTGACGTCGAACGCCCTAGCGATCACCTGCGGTGATCAGTCGGGTGCTCCCAACGTACTGGAGCATGACGGGCCTCGCGCTCCAGAAATGAGGGAGAGCGCCGTGTCCGGGCTGCCCACGCCGAATGAGCCGTGCCCTGCATGAGTGAGGCCGCGGCCACTGGATCACCCTTCAACGTGTTGTCCCAGTGTTCGGTGCGCAGGCATATGGCGTATCGCCGCGACTCCATGACCACCACATAGCTACGGCGACCGCGCCGGAAACCATCGATTGGGGCCAGCGGTCGGCCGCGACTCTGCGAACACTCGACGCCGACGGATGCCGCCCGTGCCCAGCTCTATCGTGAAGCGCCGCACAGACTCCAGTGACATCAACTCTGCGCCGCAGTGACAGAAAAGTTGCGCCTCCGTGCCAACAATTCTGCGTCCCTGATCGAGGAGCTTCCTGGAGCAGTACAAGCTTCCCCTGGTTGGACCAGTAGTGCCCTTGCAATCGCGCAGCTGGCCCGCGTCGGGCGATCACATGCCAGTGACATCAACTCTGCGCTGCGGTGACAGAAAATCTGCGCTGCAGTGTCAACAATTCGGCGTCAGGCCACAGGACTCGGCTTGTGGTGGCGTCTGCCTCTCCAGAGGTCCGTCACGAAGATCGCAGGTTCAACGAGCGACCTTCGACCCCCACTTATGGTCGTGTGGAGAGCTGCACCTCGGTCGGGCGACATCGCAAAAGTGATGAAAGATGGCATATTGACGCTAGGGCGGGCCCGTGATCGGTGCGAGTGACAAAAAATCGGCGTTCGTAGTGTCATTAATTCGGCGTTCTACAGGCGCGCAGGCTGTGCGCGGTCACCGCCTCGGCGTTGGGAACATCCGCGCGGACGGCCAGGCCTGCGACGATGACGTTCACCGACTCGCCGGTCAGCGAGGGGCCGATGATGCCGTGCCGGTCGATCCGGCGCAGCAGCCGCCCGCCGCCGGGGGCGGTGTCCTGGCCGTCCGCGGCCGCGGCCTGATCCAGGATGTGCAGCCAGTCCCGGCAGACGATGACCGGGTCGGTGAGCGGGTGGCTGCCGCGCGGGATGGCGACGATCTGCCCGGCGGAGTTCTTGTCGGTCTTGGAGGTGCCGATCCGTACCTCCAGGCCGTCCCTGACCTCGCGGACGTCGGCGCGGGTCAGCGCGACCAGTTCGCTGCGCCGTCCCATCAGGGCCAGGCCGAGGACCAGCAGCAGCCGGTCGCGCAGCCCGGTCACGGTGCCCAGATCACAGACTTCGATCATGGCGCGCAGGTCGGGGATGGTCAGTGGCGGCGCCTGGCGGCGCCCGTTGCCGGCGGTGGCGCGGCGGCGCTTATGGGCGCGCAGGGCCAGCCGGGCGGCCTCGGTGTCGGGCTGGCCGCGGTGGCCGGACAGCCGGTGCATGGTCCGGATCGCCGAGATGGCCTGCTCGATGCTGGCCGGGGCCTGGTCCAGGGCACACAGCGCCGCGGTGTATTCGGCCAGCGTGTGGCTGGTGGCTGGGAGCGGCAGTCGGCCCTGGTCGGCGCACCAGGCGGTGAAGGCGGCCCACTGCCGGGTGTAGGCGCGCTGGGTGTTGGCCGGCACGCCCTCGGCGATCAGCGCCCGGGCGGCGTCGCTGA
>NZ_BBXC01000029.1:18182-79652 GCF_001570525.1 Herbidospora sakaeratensis | reverse complement strand
GGGCCGGGGCCTCGGCGCGCTGCTCGGGCTTCGGCTTGGGCGGCGGCGCGACGAACGACGAGAGCGTCGGCCGCTCCCGCGCCGGCTGCGCGGCGGCCTGCGTCTGGGCCGGACGGCCGGCGGCGGCCGGGGCGGCGGGCTGCGGGCGCGAGGTCTGCTGCGGCACCGGCTGGGACCGCACCGGCTCGGGCTCGTCGAACCCGGCCGCGATGACCGTCACGCGCACCTCGTCGCCGAGGGCGTCGTCGATGACCGTGCCGAAGATGATGTTGGCGTCGGGCGCGGCGGCGTTGGACACCAGCTGCGCGGCCTCGTTGATCTCGAACAGGCCCAGGTCGGAGCCGCCCGCGATCGAGAGCAGCACGCCGTGGGCGCCGTCGATGCTGGCCTCCAGCAGCGGGCTGGAGACGGCCATCTCGGCCGCGGCGACCGAACGGTCGTCGCCGCGCGCGTGGCCGATGCCCATGAGGGCCGAGCCCGCCCCCGACATGACCGACTTCACGTCGGCGAAGTCGAGGTTGATCAGACCAGGGGTGGTGATCAGGTCGGTGATGCCCTGGACGCCCGAGAGCAGGACCTGGTCGGCCGCCTTGAAGGCGTCGAGCACGCTGACCTGCCGGTCGCTGATCGACAGCAGCCGGTCGTTCGGGATGACGATGAGGGTGTCGACCTCGGCGCGGAGATTCTCTATTCCGGCCTCCGCCTGCATCGCCCGCCGCTTGCCCTCGAACGAGAAGGGGCGGGTGACCACGCCGATCGTCAGCGCGCCGAGCGAGCGGGCGATGTTGGCCACGACGGGCGCGCCGCCGGTGCCGGTGCCGCCGCCCTCACCTGCGGTGACGAACACCATGTCGGCGCCCTTGATGACCTCTTCGATCTCCTCGCGGTGGTCTTCGGCCGCCTTGCGGCCCACCTCGGGGTTGGCGCCGGCGCCGAGGCCGCGGGTGAGCTCCCGGCCGACGTCGAGCTTGACGTCGGCGTCACTCATCAGCAGCGCCTGGGCGTCGGTGTTGATGGCGATGAACTCGACGCCCTTGAGTCCCTCCTCGATCATCCGGTTGACGGCGTTGACTCCGCCGCCGCCGATTCCAACGACTTTGATGACCGCGAGGTAGTTCTGCGGTGCTGCCACGACGAGGGGCCTTTCCGCTCGCTTACATATGTCCGTCACGGGCGGGTGCCCGCACTAGCCAACTCTCACCCTCAAGTTGAGATTTAGAGTTATGTCAACCTGAGGATTGATACGGACAGTAGGGTTGCGCCCCGCCAGGGTCAACTCACCGCGCCGCAACCGGCCCGGCGTGTCGTGAACACGTCTCCTCAGCGTACGGTGACGACTTCCGGAGAGCTCACGTCGAAGGTCTCGGCCCGCTGGTTCAGCAGCCCGAGAAGGATACGGGTCTTGTCGGCCGCGCGCTCGGGCCCGCCGAAGACGACGGTGCGGCCGTCGGAGAGCAGCAGGGTCACCGAGTCGGCCGTCTTGGCCTGCACCTCGTGGACCTTGCGCAGCAGATGGTCGGGCAGCACGCCGAGCACGGTCAGCGCGGCCCGCACCGACGGGTCCTGCGGGTCGAGGTGGGGCAGCCGGACCACCGGCAGCCGGGGCGGGGCGACCGCGACGATGTCGAGCACCACGCCGAACCGGTCGACCACGGCCGACTTGCCGTTCATCGGCACCGAGGCCAGCGCCGTGCGCTCGCGGATCCTGATGGTGACGGTGCCCGGCCAGACCCGCTCGACCTTGGCCGACTCGACCTCGGTCACGGCGGCCACCCGCTGGCGGACCGCCTCGGTGTCGACCATGGCCATCGGCGTGTCGAGCGGCAGCGCGGCGGCCTGCTCGATCTGCTCGGGCGCCAGCCCCAGCACGCCCTCGACCCTGATCTCCTTGACGCCCAGCACGGGCGAGAGGAACACCAGCCAGCCCGAGACCGCCAGCGTGCCGCCGGTGATCAGGGCGGCGGTGGCGAACCGCCAGATGCCCGGCCGCCTGCGGGCCGCCCGCTCGGCGGCGGGCGGCCTCTCGGTGACGACCGGGGCTTCGGAAGGGGTCACCGCGACCGCAGCTCCGCGACGATGCGGGGGCCGAGCTCGGTGACGTCGCCGGCGCCCATCGTCAGCACGATGTCGCCGGGACGGGCCCGCTCGGCGACCAGCGCCGGGACGGCCGCCCGGTCGGGCGCGTAGGCCACGTTGTCTGCCGGGAGCGTGACCTTGCCGGCCACCAGCGCGCCGGAGACCCCGGGCTCGGGGTCTTCGCGGGCGCCGTACACGTCGAGGACGATCGCCTCGTCGGCCAGGCCGAGCGCGGCGCCGAACTCGTCGGCGAAGAAGCGGGTGCGGCTGTAGAGGTGGGGCTGGAAGACCGCGATGACCCGGCCCGCCCCGGCCACCACGTCGCGGGCGGCGCGCAGGTCGGCGGCCAGCTCGGTCGGGTGGTGGGCGTAGCTGTCGAAGACGGTGACGCCGTCGGCCTCGCCCTTGGACTCGAACCGCCGCTTGGCCCCGGTGAAGGCGGCCAGGCCGTCTCTGACCTCGTCGAACGGCAGGCCGAGGTCGAGGGCGACGGCGATGACGGCGGTGGCGTTGAGGGCGTTGTGGCGGCCGGGCACCGACAGGCGGACCGCGCCGTGGCCCTTGAGGGTGAACTCGACCCCGAGGCCGCGCGGCACCACGTCGCAGATGCGCAGGTCGGCCTCTTCGCCCTCACCGTAGGTGACGACCTTCAGGCCCTGGGCATGGGCGATCGGGGCCAGCGCGGCGGCGCCCGGGTCGTCGGAGCAGAGCACGATCGTCTCTCCGATCCGCTCGACGAAGCGGGCGAAGCTGTCGTAGACGGCCTGCGGCTCGCCGTAGTTGTCGAGGTGGTCGGCCTCGACGTTGGTGACCACCGCGATGCGCGGGGCGAGCATCAGGAACGAGCCGTCGCTCTCGTCGGCCTCGGCCACGAACGCCCGGCCGGTGCCCTCGTCGGCCCCCAGGCCGGTGGTGACGAGCTGGCCCCCGACGCAGTACGACGGGTCGGCCCCGCACTTCTGCAGCGCCACGGTGAGCATCGAGGTGGTGGTCGTCTTGCCGTGGGTGCCGGCGACGGCGACCCCGGTCTTGCCGGTCATGACGGCCGCGAGCGCGGCGGCGCGCGGGATGATGCGCACGTTCTGCCGCAGCGCCTCCCCCAGCTCGGGGTTGGAGTCGCGGATCGCGGTGGAGACCACGACGGTGTTGACGTCGCGGATGTGCGAGGCGGCGTGGCCGACGTGGACGGTCGCGCCCAGCTCGCGCAGCTCGGTCAGCAGGTCGGAGCTGCGGGCGTCGCTGCCGGAGACGGCCACCCCGCGCTTGAGCAGGATGCGCGCGATGCCGGACATGCCGGCCCCGCCGATCCCGATGAAGTGGACCCGCCCGAGTTCCTCGGCGGGGATGGGCTCAACCAGTTTGACCAGACTCATCGGGCTGCGATCTCCAGAACCTTGCGGGCGAGCGTCACGTCGGCGTCCTTGCGTCCCATCCGGGCGGCGGCCTCCGACATGGCGGCTATCCGGTTGGGGTCGTGGAGCAGGGGCGCGAGGGTGCGCATGATCCAGTCGGGGGAGAGCTCGGCGTCGTCGACCATCAGGCCGCCGCCCGCCCGCACGATCGGCTCGGCGTTGAGACGCTGCTCGCCGTTGCCGTGGGGCAGCGGCACGTAGGCGGCCGGCAGGCCGACGGCGGTCAGCTCGGCGGTGGTCATCGCGCCGCTGCGGCACAACACCAGGTCGGCGGCGGCGTAGGCCAGGTCCATGCGGTCGACGTAGGGCAGGATCACGTACTGCGGGTCGCCGGGCGGGGGCTCGACCTCGACGGTGTTCTTCGGGCCGATCACGTGGATGACCTGGATGCCGGCGCGGCGCAGATAGGGCTCGGCGTTGAGGGCCGAGTTGTTGATCGAGCGGGCCCCCTGGGAGCCGCCGAACACCAGCAGCGTCGGGCGGTCGCTCTCGAGGCCGAAGTAGGACCGCGCCTTGTCGCCCAGCGAGAACCGGTCGAGCGTCGAGACGTCCTTGCGCAGCGGGATGCCGACGTATTCGGCGCCCGGCAGCGGCGTGTCGGGGTGGCCGGTGAACACGTGGGAGGTCAGGCGGGCGCCCAGCCGGTTGGCCAGTCCCGGGCGCGGGTTGGCCTCGTGGACGACGATCGGCACGCCCTTGCGGCGCGCCCCCAGGTAGCCGGGCGTGGCGACGTAGCCGCCGAAGCCGACCAGGATGTCGGCCCCCACCCGCTCCAGGATGTTGCCCGCGGCGCTGATCGCCCCGGCGAGCCGTCCCGGCACGGTGAGGAGCTGAGGCGTCAGCGCGCGGGGCAGCGGAACCGCGGGCACGAGCGCCAGCTCGTAACCCCGGGCCGGGACCAGCCGCGTCTCCAGGCCGCGTTCGGTGCCGAGGCAGGTGATGCCGATCGACGGGTCGAACTGACGAAGCGCGTCGGCCAGCGCCAGCGCCGGCTCGATGTGGCCGGCCGTCCCGCCGCCGGCGAGGACAACCCTCATGTCTCTCCCTAGTCGTGCTGTGGACCTGTTCGCCCACGTATGCGTCAGGTCTTGAGGCCAAGCCAGCTTAGAGCCCGTGCGGCCGGGCCGGGGCCCCGTGCGGCCAAGGCCTCGGCGGCCCCCGGCTCGCGTTTGGCGAACGACAACAACATGCCAAGCGCGGCGAGCGTCGGCAACAGCGCCGATCCGCCGTAGGAGACCAGGGGCAGCGGGATGCCGGTGATCGGCAGCGCGCCGATGACCGCGCCGATGTTCACGATCGCCTGCCCGCCGATCCAGGCCGTGCAGGCGGCGGCGGTCAGCCGGATGAACGGGTCCTTGGTCCGCGAGGCGATGCGCAGCCCGGCGTAGCAGAGCAGGCCGAACAGGCAGAGCACCGTGAGGGTGCCCATCAGGCCGAGCTCCTCGCCGAGGATGGCGAAGATGAAGTCGCTCTCGCCATGGGGCAGCCAGTCCCACTTCTGCCGCGACGACCCGAGGCCGAGTCCGAACCAGCCGCCCGACCCCATCGCGATCTGCCCCTGGGCGGCCTGGTAGCCCGACCCCTGCGCGTTGCCCCAGGGGTTCAGCCAGCCCTCGATCCGGTCAGACCGATACCCCTCGGAGATGATCATGAAGACGGTGGCCATGGCGAGCAGCGACAGGATGCCGGCGAACAGCCGCACCGGCGCGCCGACGACCCACAACAACGCCAGGAAGATGATCATCAGCACGATCGTGGTGCCGAGGTCGCGGCCGAGCATGACCAGCACGGCCAGGATGGCGACGCCGGGCATCAGCGGGACCAGCAGGTGCCGCCACTCGATCATGCCGTTGCGGGCCCGGCGGGCGAGCAGGTCGGCGCCCCAGATCACCATGGCCAGCTTGGCCGGCTCGGACGGCTGGATGGTCAGGCTGCCGATGTAGATCCAGCGCTGCGCGCCGAGCTCGGAGGAGCCGATGAAGATGGTCATGACCAGGCCGATGATGGACAACGCCATCAGCGGATATCCGGCCAGCCGGAAATAGCGCTGCGGGAGCTTCGAGCAGACGTACATGAGGGGCAGGCCCAGCCCGACCGAGAGCGACTGCTTGAGGAACCAGTAGAACGGGTCGCCCATCATCTGCAGCGCCTCGATCGACGAGGCCGACAGCACCATCATGAGGCCGAGCGCCAGCAGCAGGGCGCTGCACCCGAGGATCAGGTAGTAGGAGGTCAGCGGGCGGCTCAGCAGCTCGCGCAGGGCGCCGAGCTGGGTCGCCGCCCACGACGGACGCGACCGGGTCTGGGTCTCCTCCGCCTCCTGGGTGGCGGTCACCGCGGTTCCAGGGTGCGAACGGCGCGCGCGAAGGCGTCTCCCCGCGCGCCGTAGTTGGCGAACATGTCCAATGACGCCCCGGCGGGGGCCAGCAGCACGGTGTCACCCGGGGAGGCGAGCCGGGCGGCTTCGGTGACGACACGGTCCATCACCCCAGTGTCTTCCCCGGCGACCTCCACGACGGGAACATCCGGCGCGTGTCGCGCGAGAGCCTCGGCGATCCTGGCCCGGTCGGCGCCCAGCAGCACCGCGCCGCGCAGCCGCTTGGCGGCCCGCACGACCAGATCGTCGACGTCGGCGCCCTTCAGCTGCCCGCCCGCGATCCAGACGATCGAGGGGTACGCCGCCAGCGACGCCCCCGCCGCGTGGGGGTTGGTGGCCTTGGAGTCGTCGACGTAGGAGACCCCGCCGACGGTCGCCACGTGGGCGATCCGGTGGGGGTCGGGGGTGAACGCCGCCAGCCCCTCGCGCACCGCCTCGGCCGGCACCCCGTGGGCGCGGGCGAGCGCGGCGGCGGCCAGCGCGTTGGCGACGTTGTGGGGCGCGAACGGCCGGACGTCGGCGAGCGTGGCCAGCTCGACCGCCGAGGTGCGCGGGTCGTCGCAGAAGGCCCGGTCGACCAGCAGGTCCTCGACCACGCCGAGCTCGCCCGGCCGGGGCACCTGGAGCGTGAACCCGATCGAGTCGTAGGGCTCGGCGAGCCGGGCCGCCCAGGGGTCGTCGGCGTTGTGCACGACCACGCCGGCGCCCGCGAAGATGCGGGCCTTGGCGGCGGCGTACTCCTCGAAGGAACCGTGCCAGTCGATGTGGTCGGGCGCGACGTTGAGGATCGCGGCGGCCGCCGGGGCGACGCTGGACGACCAGTGCAGCTGGAAGCTCGACAACTCCACGGCCAGCACGGTGGTGTCACCGGGGTCGAGGACCGCGTCGATGATCGGGGTGCCGACGTTGCCGACCGCCAGCGGCCGCTCCCCCGCCGCCTCGAGGATGGACGTCAGCATGCGCACGGCCGTCGTCTTGCCGTTGGTCCCGGTGAGGGCCAGCCACGGCGCGGCGCCCTCGTGGCGCAGCCGCCAGGCCAGCTCGACCTCGCCGATGACCTCGATCCCGGCCGCCGCCGCCTCGACCAGCAGCGGGTGGCCGGGCCGCCAGCCCGGCGAGGTGACGACCAGCTCCACCTTGTCGGGCAGCCGGTCGGCCTTCTCGACCCCGAGGTCGGCGAGCTCCGCAGGCAGCGGCCGGTCGGACTGCTCGACCACGACGACCCGCTCGCCGCCCAGGGCCAGGCCGCGCGCGGCGGCGGTGCCCGAGACGCCGAGCCCGGCGACGACGACACGGCTCACGTCTTGGGCATCCATTCCACGTAGAAGAGACCGAGCCCGGCGGCGGCGCACAACATCGCGATCAGCCAGAACCGGACCACGATCGTGGTCTCGGCCCAGCCCTTGAGCTCGAAGTGGTGCTGAAGGGGCGCCATCCGGAAGATGCGTTTCCTGGTCATCTTGAAGAACCCGACCTGGATGATCACCGAGGAGGTGATGACGACGGTCAGGCCCGCCAGCAGCAGCAGGAGCAGCTGGGTGCGGGTGGTGATGGCCAGACCGGCGATCACGCCGCCGAGGGCCAGCGATCCGGTGTCGCCCATGAAGATCTTGGCCGGGGGGGCGTTCCACCACAGGAACCCGATCAGCGCGCCGAGCACGGCGGCGGCCACGACGGCCAGGTCGAGCGGGTCGCGCACGATGTAGCAGTTGGGCCCGAGGATCGCGGTCGTGCAGCTGTTGCGCAGCTGCCAGTTGCCGATGAGCACGTACGACGCCAGCACCACGCCGGTGGCGCCGGAGGCCAGGCCGTCGAGACCGTCGGTCAGGTTCACCGCGTTGGAGAACCCGACGATCATGATGAGCACCCAGATGATGAAGCCGATGAGGCCGATCGAGGGGCCGAAGTCGCGGAGGAAGGACAACCGGGTCTCGGCGGGGGTGACCGCGTAGGCGTTGGGGAAACGCACCACGAGGATCGCGAAGACGACGCCGACGAGGAGCTGGCCGAGGGCCTTGGCGCCCGACCGCAGGCCCAGGCTGCGCTGCTTGTAGATCTTGATGAAGTCGTCGAGGAAGCCGACCACGCCCAGGCCCGTCATGAGGAAGAGGACGAGCAGCGCGGAGGCGGTGGGGGGCGAGGGATTGGCCGACAACATGGTGGCCAGGTGGGCGACGGCGTAGCCGAGGAGGGCGGCGATCACGATCACCGTGCCGCCCATGGTGGGCGTGCCCTTCTTGTCGTAGTGGCCCTGGGGGCCCTCCTCGCGGATGTTCTGGCCGTAGCCGCGCCGCCCGAACAGCCGGATCGCGATGGGGGTGCCGAGCATCGAGACGACGAGCGCGACCGCTGCGGCGACGATGATGTCTCTCACCGGGCGTCACCCCCCAACAGGGCTTCGGCGACCTTCTCCAGCCCGGCGGCCCGGGGTCCCTTGATCAATACGACGTCACCCGGCGCCAGGCGGCCGGTGAGCTCGGCCACGGCGGCCTCGACGTCGGGGGCGTGGATCGCGTCGGGGGCGCCGGCGATGATCTGCCCGGCGTCCTCCCCCACGACCACCAGGGTCGCCAGACCGGCTCCCGCGGCCAGGCGGCCGACCCCCGCGTTGAGCTCGGGGGCGTCGTCGCCGAGCTCGCGCAGGGAGGCCACGACCGCGTGCTTGCGGCGGTGGCCGGCCAGGGCGAGCAGCGCGGCGAAGGCGGCGCGCATCGAGTCGGGGTTGGCGTTGTAGGCGTCGTTGACGACGGTCACGCCGTCGGGGCGGTCGGTGACCTCCATCCGCCAGCGGCTGCGCGGCTCGGCCAGCGACAGCTCCTCGGCGATAGCGGCCGGCGACAACCCCAGCTCGTGGGCGGCGGCCGCGGCGGCCAGCGCGTTCTCGACCGCGTGGGCGCCGTGGAGGCGCAGCGCCACGTCGGCCTCGCCGGCGGGGGTGTGGAGGGTGAACCGGGCCCGGCCCCGGTCGTCGAGGGTCTCGTGGGAGGCGCGCACGTGGGCGCTGCGGGTGCGGCCGAAGTAGAGGACCCGCGCCCGGGTGCGCCCGCTCATCGCGGCGACCAGCGGGTCGTCGAGGTTCAGCACCGCGACGCCCGAGGAGGGCAGCGCCTCGGGCAGCTCGCCCTTGGCCCGCGCGATGGCCTCCTTGCCGCCGAACACGCCGAGGTGGGCGGTGCCGACGTTGAGGACGACCCCGATGGACGGCGGGGCGATTTCCGCCAGATAAGCGATATGTCCGGCGTTACGCGCCGACAGCTCCAGCACCAGGAACCGCGTGTCCTCGTCGGCCTTGAGCACCGTGAGGGGGTGCCCGATCTCGTTGTTGTACGACCCCACCGGCGCCACCGTTGGACCGATCCTGGCCGCCAGCCGGGCCATCAGGTCTTTGGTCGACGTCTTGCCGGCCGACCCGGTCACCCCGACCACGGTCGCCTTCGGCAGGTTCGTGACGACGGCGTTGGCCAGCTTCGCCAGCGCCGCCACGACGTCGTCGACCACGACGGCCGGCCCGTCGACCGGCCGGGAGGCCAGCACGGCGGCCGCGCCCGAGGCGAGGGCCTGGGCGGCGAAGTCGTGGCCGTCGGCCCGCTCGCCCCTGATCGCGACGAACAGCGACCCCGGCTCGGCGGCCCGCGAGTCGATCACCACCGGGCCTCTCACGACGGCGCCCGGGTCGGCCTGGCCCGTGAGGGCGCCCGATGTGATCTCTGCGACCCGGCCCAGCGGCAACGGGATCATGCGTTCCTCCTGCTGATGGCGGCGGCGACCACGTCACGGTCATCGAACGGGACGACTTCGCCCGCGAAGTACTGCCCCTGCTCGTGGCCCTTCCCGGCCACGACGACCACGTCGCCCCGGCCGGCCCTGGAGATCGCCAGGTCGATCGCGGCGGCCCGGTCAGGCTCGACGATCACGCGGGCGCGGTCTTCGCGCGGCACGGCCAGCGCGCCGTCGAGCATCGCGGCGATGATCGCGAGCGGGTCTTCGCTGCGGGGGTTGTCACTGGTGAACACGGCCACGTCGGCCAGCCGCGCCGCGGCCTCGCCCATGAGGGCGCGCTTGCCGCTGTCGCGGTCGCCGCCGCAGCCCAGGACGACCGTCAGAGTACCGTCGGTGACCTCGCGCAGCGCACGCAACACCGACTCGACCGCGCCCGGTTTGTGGGCGTAGTCGACGATCGCCTGGAACCCGTCGCCGCCGGGCACCCGCTCCATCCGCCCCGGGACGCCGCGGAACCCGCTCACCCCGTGGACGGCGGTCTGCAGCGGCACCCCCGACTCCACGAGCGCCACGAGCGCGCCCAGGGTGTTGGCGACGTTGAACGGACCCGGCAGCCCGACGGTCACGTCGGCCTCGACCCCGCCCGGCCCGACGACCCGGAAGGAGCTCCCGTCGGCCCCGAGCCGGACGTCGGCCGCCCGCCACTCGGCGTCGGCCGCGCCCTCGGCCGAGAACGTGGTGATCGGGATCTTCACGAACCCGGCCAGCTCGCGCCCGTGGGGGTCGTCGACGTTGATCACGCCCAGCCGGGAGAACTCCGGCGTGAACAGGCGCGCCTTGGCGGCGAAGTAGTCGTCGAAGTCCCTGTGGAAGTCGAGGTGGTCCTGCGACAGGTTGGTGAAGATCGCGACGTCGTAGAACAGGCCCTCGACCCGGCCCAGCGCCAGCGCGTGGCTGGAGACCTCCATCGTCGCGGCGCTCACCTTCTGCTCGCGCATCAGCGCGAACAGGCCCTGCAGGTCGCTGGCCTCGGGGGTGGTCAGCTCGGGCTTGATGACGACGTCGCCCGCGTGGATCTCGACGCCGCCGACCAGGCCGGTGCGGTGCCCGGCCGCGCGCAGCCCCGCCTCCAGCAGGAAGGTCGAGGTCGACTTGCCGCTGGTGCCGGTGACCCCGATGACCGGGATGTCGGCGGCCGGCTGGCCGTAGACCCAGGCGGCCACCTGGCCGAGCACCGCGCGCGGGTCGGGCAGCACGAACACCGGCAGGCCGGTCTCGGCGGCCATCTCGGCGCCCTCGTGGTCGGTCAGGATGGCGCTCGCGCCGGCGCCCATGGCGGCCGAGCTGAAGGTGGCGCCGTGCGCGGTCTTGCCCTGGATGGCGACGTAGAGGTCGCCCCGGCGGACCCGGCGGGAGTCGATCGTGACCCCGGTGACCACGCCGCGCCCCGCACCGGCGACCGACTGCACGCCGAGCAGGGCCGTGAGCCCCGAGAGCGGGCGCGGCGGGCTGGACGACGGGCGCATCTGCTGATCCGGTGAAGGTCGGGCGGTGCGGTCGGGCTCGTTCACGGCGAGAGCGTATCGTTCCCGGTCACCGGAGAAGGCTCGTCGACCCGGTCGGCGGGATTTTCTTGGTCTTCAACGCAAAAGTCATGACTTCCTGGAAAACGGGCGCGGCGATCGTACCGCCGTAATGGTCTTTTTTCGGGTCCTGAATGACGGCCAGGGCCATCAGGCGGGGCGCTTCGGCGGGGGTGAAGCCGACGAAGGTCGCCGTATAACCGCAGTATCCGCCACATTTCTGGTCATAGCGCATGGCGGTTCCGGTTTTGCCCGCCACCCGGTAGCCCTCGATGGCGGCCGCGCCACCGGTTCCGTCGGCTCCGGCGACCGCCTTCTCGAGCATGCCGGCGAGCTGGCGGGCGGTCAGTTCGCTGATCACCCGGGTCTGCTTCGGGGCGGCGGCCGGGACCAGGTGGCCCTTCTCGTCGGTGGTGCCCGCGACGATCGTGGGGGTCAGCCGCACGCCGCCGTTGGCGATGGTCTGGTAGACGCTGGCCATCTGGAGGGCGGTGACGCTGATGCCCTGGCCGTACATGATGGTGCAGCGCTGGGAGCCGCTCCAGTCCTGCCAGTCGGGCAGCAGGCCGGCCTCCTCGCTCGGGATGCTGCCGCCGCTCTTCGCGCCGAAGCCGAAGGCGGTGAACATGTTGTGCAGCCGCTGGTCGGTGATCTTGGTGCCCGCCATGATCGTGCCGACGTTGCTCGACTCCTCGAGGATCTGGGCGAAGGTCATCTGCTCGGTCGGGTGCGGGTGGGCGTCGCGCAGCACCTTGTCGGCGCACTGGATGTTGTCGGGCACCGTGAACAGCGTCGACGGCGCGACCACGCCCGCCTCCAGCGCGGCGGCGGCCGTGATGACCTTGTTGGTGGAGCCCGGCTCGAACACCTCGGCGGCGGCCTTGTTGCCCCGGTCTTCGGCGCTGGTCGCCTGCCAGTCGCGCAGGTCGACCTCGGGCGCGTTGGCCATGGCGAGGATCTGCCCGGTCTTGATGTCCATGACGATGACGCTGCCGCTGCGCGCCCCGACCGCCTTGACCTGCTTGGCGATCGCCTCGTAGGCGGCCCACTGGATGTACCGGTCGATCGTCAGCCGCAGGTCGCGGCCGGGCACCGGCGCCTGGCGGGTGCTGCGCGTCATCGGGATGCGCTCGCCGCCCCGGCCGATCTCGATGCTCTGCTGGCCGTCCTGACCCGCGAGCGTCTTGTTGTACGCCTGCTCCAGCCCCTCGAGCCCGAACCCGTCGTCGCCGACGAACCCGACCAGCCCGCCGGCCAGCGTGCCGCCGGGATAGAGCCGCCGGTACGTCGGCTTGGAGCCCACCCCCCGGAAGCCCATGCCCATGATCTTGCGGGCGACCAGCGGGTCGACGTCGCGGGCGACGACCAGGTAACGCTTGTCGACCTGGGCGAGCTTGGCGGCGATGCCGTCCTTGGGCTTGCCGAGCTCGGCCGAGAGCGTGGTGGCGATCAGCTCCCGCTGGGTCTCCTTGACCTCCTTGGGGTCGAGGTAGATCTCCCGGGCGTCGGCCGTGACGGCCAGCTCGTTGCCGTTGGCGTCGGTGATCGACCCCCGCTTGGCCGGCAGGACCTCGGGCGTGACCCGCTGGTCGGCGGCCTTGGCCTGGAACGTCTTGGAGTTCAGCCCCTGCAGCTGCACCAGCCGCCCGGCGAACAGCGACAACACCACGGCCATGGCCATCAGCGCGATGTTGATCCGCCGCCGCGGATTGCCCAGCCGCAACACCGCGGGTCGCGGCGGCGGCCCCGGCCGCCGAGGCGGCCCCCCGGGCCCTGCGGGCGACCTGCGCGGCGGCACGTCGCCGTCGCGCCCCAGGACCGGCCGCTCCCCCGGCCGCAACGGCCGCGCGGGCCGGTCGCCGGACCTCTCGCCGGGCCTTTCTCCGGGCCGCGACGGCCTCCCGGCGCCGTCCCGCCCACGGGCGCCCTCACGAAGCGGCCCGTCGGCGAACCGGCCACCGTCACGAAGAGATCCGTCGGCAGGACGACCACCGCCACGAGACGGTCCGTCGCCAGCGCGGCCGCCCGTGCGGGCACGCCCGTCGGCCGAGCGGGCGTCAGCCGGGCGTGCGGCATTCCTGGATCGGCCGTCTCCGGGACGGCCCCCGTCGTGAAACCGGCCCTCGTCACGAAGGCCGGACTCGCCGCGCCCGCCATCACGCGAGCGCGCACCACCGTCACCGGCCGGCCCCCGCGTGCGAGGCCGAGCTCCGTTGTCACCGGCCCGACCGCCATCACGGGAACGAGCGCCGCCGTCGCCAGGGCGCACACCCTCACGCGAGCGCGCGCCGCCCTCACCGGCCCGCCCGCTCTCGCGGGAACGCGCGCCGGCGTCGCCGGACCGTCCGCCGTCGCGGGAACGCGCGCCGCCGTCGGTGGGGCGGCGGCCTTCGCGGGAGGTCTCCGGATGGTCGTCGGCCGGGCGGCCCGTGCGGGGGGCGCCCGGTTCGGTGTCGGCCTCACGGGGGCGGCCCGGGTCGTCGGGGCGCCGGGGGCGGCCCGGTCCGTCGGCGCGGCCCGGGTGGGAACCCGAGCCCGAGGCGCGGCGGCCGTCGCGCGGGCCCCGGTCGCCGGGGCTGCCCGGCCGGCCCGGGGACGGTGGGCGGCCGCCGCCACTGCTCACTGCTCGCTGCTCCCCGTCTCCGAAGCCTCAGCCGCGCCGCCGGGCTCGGTGCGGCCCGACGTGGTGGGCTCGGCGCCCGGCGCCGACGGCGTGTGACCGCCGCCGACCCACTTCGGGGCCGACTCGTCGGGCGAGACGCCGTGCTGCACGGCGCCCTTGGCGACCGCGTCGGGCTGGCGGGCGTCGCGGATGCGGCCCTTCTCCGCGTCGGCCTGCTGACGCAGCTGCTCGTTCACGCGGCGCAGCTCGTTGTGCTTGAACGAGTCCTGCGCCAGCACCGTGTTGAGCAGCAGCAGGCTGACCAGACCGCCGCCGAGCAGGCCGACGACGAGCATGACGAAGGGCGCCCTCGGCGGACGCCGCCGTTCGGACGGCGGTTGCGGCGCGCGCCGGGCGACCGGGACCTCCGTCCGCTCGACCGGGCGGGCGTGGGTCACGGGGCCGCGCGGGCGACGGCGCGCGTCGGGCTTGGCGCCGGGCTTGGCGCCGGGCTTGGCGCCGGTCTTCGGGTCTTTCAGTGGGCTCATCGTCGGCCTCATCCCTGGCGGATCCTCTCTGCCGCCCGCAACCGGGCCGAGGCGGCCCGCGGGTTGCGGGCCAGCTCGTCGTCGTCGGGGAGCTCGGCCCCCCTTGTCAGGTGACGGAACCGGGGCTGGTGAGCCTCCAACGGGACCGGCAGCCCCGGAGGGCCGGTTTCCCTGGTTCGCGCCGCGAGGACCTGCTTGGTGAGCCGGTCCTCCAAGGAGTGGTAGGAGAGCACGACCACGCGCCCGCCCACCGCGAGCGCGTCGAGCGAGGCGGGCAGGGCCGCGTCGAGGGCGGCCAGCTCCGCGTTCACTTCGATGCGCAACGCCTGGAAGGTTCGTTTCGCCGGGTTGCCGCCGGTCCGGCGGGTCGCGGCGGGGATCGCCTCGCGCACGAGGTCGGCGAGGCGTTTGGTCGAGGTGATCGGCTCGACGGCCCGTTCCTTGGCGACCCGCTCGGCGATGCGCGCGGCGAAGCGTTCCTCGCCGAAGTCGCGCAGCACCCGGGCCAGGTCGCGGGGCTCGTAGGTGTTCACCACGTCGGCGGCGGTCAGCTCCTGGTCGCGGTCCATGCGCATGTCGAGGGGCGCGTCGTAGGAGTAGGCGAACCCGCGGTCGGCCTCGTCGAGCTGCGGCGAGGAGACGCCGAGGTCGAACAGCGCGCCGTGGATGACCGGGTGGCCGCTGTCGGCGAGCACCTCGGGAAGCTCACTGGAGACCGCGCGCACGATGGTCGTGCGGTCGGCGTAGGGCGCCAGCCGTTTGGTGGAGTGGTCGATGGCGAACGGGTCGCGGTCGATGCCGATGAGGTGCACGTCGGGATGTGCGGCGAGGATCGCCTCGGCGTGGCCCCCGAGGCCCAGGTTGGCGTCGACGACCACCGGAGACGGCCCGGTGAGCGCGGGAGCCAGCAGCTCCAGCACACGGCCGAGCAGCACCGGAACGTGCCCACCGGTGTTCTGGTCGGTCATACGTCGTACACCCCCATGAGTAAATGCCGCTTCTGGGCTCGCGGTCGCGCGGCGCCCCGTCGGCTAGACAGTCCCCACCCTCGGTCGACTGCCGCCGAGAACTATGGCGGACGGCCGACCCGTCCGGCCAGGTCCCCATCCGCAGACCGCGTCTCGTGGCACCTGACACCGGGGAAGGTGCATCAGGTACCCGGCGGGCGGGTGGAGACCTCGCCGAACGTCACCGACGGGTCATTTCGAAAGGTCACAGGATCCCTGGCAACACCTCCTCGGACAGGTCGGCGAATGCCTGCTCCTGGTCGGCGAGATAGGCCTCCCACGCCGGGGCGGCCCAGATCTCCAGCCGGGTGTTGGCGCCGATGACCACGCAGTCACGATCGAGCCCGGCGTACTGGCGCAGGCCGGACGGGATGGTGACGCGCCCCTGTTTGTCGGGGGTCTCATCGGAGGCACTGGCGAAGAAGACGCGGCTGTAGTCGCGGACGGCCTTGGCGGTCACCGGCGCGGTGCGCAAAGCCTCAGTGATGCGCTGGAACTCCTCTACGGGGAAGACGTAGAGGCAGCGCTCCTGGCCTTTGGTGATCACAAGACCCTCCGCCAGCTCCTCGCGATACTTCGCCGGCAGGAACAGCCGTCCTTTGTCATCGAGGCGCGGGTGGTGAGTGCCGAGGAACACCGGCGCCACCTCCCGTGCCATGGGGAACACGAAGCCCTACAGCCACGGTCCTCCATTGGGCTCCACCATACTCCACTTCTCTCCACCGTCAACTGATTCAAACGGTATGACGATCTCGTTTATCGGACGTTTTCGCAGGTCAAACGCGGTGGTGTGAAGTGGGGCGCCGGAGCGGCGCGGGCGTGTCGCGCGCCGCCGAGAGGTCAAGTCGCCCGCCCGGCGTGTCACGGAATCCTGACCGGCGTACCACGCGATCGGTACCGCTTAGCACGACACTGTGGGCAGTTCACGCTTCTTTCCGCACAAAGTCGCCGGAGAACCACGTGCGGCATAGTCTCGGTACACACAATGGATAAGAAATGGCAAACCCCCAGCAATACGGCACGCCCTTGGAGGCCCGGTGGCAGTAACTCACGGCGTCGGTGACAAAACCGGCTCGGAGAGTCTCAACGAGCTGGTCGAGACCGCGCACCGGATCCGGGACGCGATCGAATCCGTCATCGAAGGCAAGAGCGACGTGGTTCGGCTGACGCTGACCGTATTGCTCGCGGAAGGTCATCTTCTCATCGAAGACGTACCGGGCGTGGGAAAGACGATGCTCGCCAAAGCGCTCGCGAAGTCGATCGACTGCCCGATGCGCCGCGTGCAGTTCACCCCCGACCTCCTCCCCTCCGACATCACCGGTGTGAGCGCCTACAACCAGCAGACCCGGGAGTTCGAGTTCAAGCCCGGCCCGGTGTTCGCCAACATCGTGGTCGGCGACGAGATCAACCGGGCCTCGCCGAAGACCCAGTCGGCCCTCCTGGAGTGCATGGAGGAGCGGCAGGTGACCGTCGACGGCCTCACCCACCGGCTCGACGCGCCGTTCATGGTCATCGCGACCCAGAACCCCATCGAGATGGAGGGCACCTATCCCCTCCCCGAGGCGCAGCGCGACCGCTTCACCGCCAAGATCGCCATGGGCTACCCCGAGCCGGTGGCCGAGCTCGAGATGCTCGACGTGCACGGCGCCTCCCAGCCGCTCGACAAGCTGGAGCCGGTCGCCACCACCGCCGAGGTGAAGGCGCTGATCGAGGCGGTCCGCGCGGTCTACGTCTCGCAGCCGGTGAAGAAGTACGCCATCGACCTGGTCACCGCCACCCGCCAGACCCCCGACCTGCGGCTCGGCGCCTCCCCGCGCGCCACGCTGCAGCTGGTCAGGGCGGCCCGCGCGCACGCCGCGCTGTCCGGCCGCGACTACGTGATCCCCGACGACCTCCAGGACCTCGCCGTGCCGGTCCTGGCCCACCGCCTGCTGCCCAGCATGGAGGCGCAGGGCCAGCGCCGGACGCCCGAGCAGTCGCTCGCCGAGCTTGTGCGCCGCATCCCGGTGCCCGACACGAAGTAGGACTCCTCTCTATGACCGGACTCAGGGCGCTCACCGCCCGGGGCAGGTCGTTCCTCGCGTCCGGGATCGCCGCCCTGGTGTGCGCGTTCCTGCTCGGAGAGCACGACCTCATCCGGGTGGCGATCCTGATCGTCGCGCTGCCGCTGCTGGCCGTCATGGTCGTGGCGCGGACCCGTTACCGGCTGAGCTGCGCGCGCCGCCTCGACCCCTCCCGGGTCGAGGCCGGCAACGACAGCACGGTCACGCTGCGGCTGGAGAACGTGACCCGGCTGCCCACCGGCCTGCTCCTCGTCGAGGACACGCTCCAGTACGCCCTGGGCACCCGCCCCCGGTTCGTGCTCGACCGGGTGGAGGCCAAGGGGATCCGCGAGATCGACTACAAGGTGCGGTCGGACCTGCGCGGGCGCTACTCCATCGGGCCGCTGTCGGTGCGCATCACCGACCCGTTCGGGCTGGTCGAACTGGCCCGCACGTTCACCGCGACCGACACCCTCGTGGTGACCCCGCAGGTCATCCCGCTGCCCTACGTGCGCCTGTCGGGCGAGTGGGCGGGCGGCGGCGACAGCCGCACCCGGTCGGTGGCGGCCGCGGGCGACGACGACGTCGCGCCGCGCGACTACCGGCAGGGCGACGACCTGCGCCGCGTCCACTGGCGCTCGACCGCGCGTTACGGCGAGCTGATGGTGCGGCGCGAGGAACAGCAGTGGCAGAGCCGCGGCGCGCTCCTGCTCGACACGCGGCGGCCCGCCCACCGGGGCGAGGGCCCGCGTTCGTCGTTCGAGGTCGCGGTCTCGGCGGCGGCCTCCATCGGCGTGCACCTCGCGCACGAGGGGCTCGGGCTGCGGCTGGTCACCGACCAGGGGCCGCAGCAGCTCATGGAGGGCGGCGTGCAGGCCTCGCTGCTCGACACGCTCGCGGTGGTGCGCAACAGCCAGGCCCGCTCGCTCTCCAACGGCATCGCCGGGTTGCGGCAGGGCGGCGGCGAAGGACTGATCGTGGCGGTGCTCGGGGCGCTCGACCTCGACGACGCGCAGTCGCTGGCGCGGCTGCGGCACGGCCACATGACCGGCGTCGCGGTGCTGCTCGACGTCGCGACCTGGGAGGGCGGCTCGGAGGGCGAGGTCTCCCCCGAGCACGAGCAGGCGCAGGCGGTGCTGGCCGCGAGCGGCTGGCGGGTGCTGCGGCTGCCCGCCGGGGTGTCGCTGGCCGCGATCTGGCCCGACGCCGCGTACAAGAGGAGTGCCGCGTGATGCGACTGCCGATCGCTTCGGGGGCGGCCACGGGTGCCGTCGCGCTCACCCTTTATCCGTTGTTCTCCGAGGGCTCGTGGTTCTGGGCGACGCTCGGCATCCTGCTGTGCACGACGCTGGCGGCGGCGCTGGTGTCGCGGTACGCGCAGCCCGCGTTCGCCGCGCCGGTCGGCATGGCGCTGGCGGCGATCCTGTTCATGACCGTCACCTTCGCCCGCGACGAGGCGTGGTGGGGGTTCATCCCCAACTTCGACTCCACCGCCCGGATCGCCGAGACGATGGCCGAGGGCTGGGACGAGATCCAGAAGTTCGCCGCGCCGGTCCCGTCGACCGGGGGCATCAGCCTGCTGACCGCGGGCGGGGTCGCGTTCATCGCGATCCTCGTCGACGCGTTCGCGGTGCGGGTGCGCCGGGCGGCGCTGGCGGGCCTGCCGCTGCTCGGGCTGTTCACCGTCCCGGCCGCGGTGCTGAACGAGCCGATCGCCTGGCCCGCGTTCATCATCGGCGCGCTCGGGTTCGTCGGCCTGCTGGTCTCCGACGGGCGCGAGCGGGTGTCCCACTGGGGCCGGGCCGTGCTGGTACGGCGTTCGCGCACGACCACCACCACCCCCGACGCGGGCAAGCTGGTCCTGTCGGGCAAGCGCATCGGGGTCACCGCCGTGGCGCTGGCCATCGGCATCCCGGCGCTGATCCCCACGCTGACGCCCAACCCGCCGTTCGGGTTCGGCGTCGGCAACGGCCTGGGGCCGGGCGGCCGCAACGTCGGCATCCCCGACGCCATCGCCAAGCTCAGCGGGCAGTTGTCGCACCCGGTGAACGCGCCGGTGCTGAGCTACACCTCCACCGACGACGTGCCGCGCTACCTGCGCATCTACTCCCTCGACGAGTTCGACGGGCAGCAGTTCAAGTCGAGCGCGCTGCGCGGGCGTCCCGAAGACCGGGTGAGCGAGAGCGTCATGCCGCCCGCGCCGGGCCTGTCGCCCATGACGCCGGGGACGGCGACCGACCAGACCATCACGGTCAGCGAGGACATCGAGGAGCTGCGCTTCCTGCCGCTCCCCTACCCGGCCACCCGGGTCGTCGCCGACGGCGACTGGCGGGCCGACCGCAACACCCTGATGGTGTTCTCCACCGAGGACGACGCGGCCGGGCTCGAATACCAGGTCATCGGCAAGGACGTGCGGCCCACGCCCGAGATGCTGGACAACGCGCCGATGGCGCCGATCGACGTGCAGGGCCGCTTCCTGACGCTGCCCGCCGACATCGACCCCGCCGTCGTCGCGCTGGCCGACGACGTCACCCGGGGCGCGGCCACCAAGTACCAGATGGCGGTGAAGCTGCAGGAGTGGTTCACCCGCACCGGCGGGTTCACCTACGACGTGCAGACCAAGGGGTCGGGGCTCGACGCGCTGACCGACTTCCTGCTGGTCGGCAAGTCGGGCTACTGCGAGCAGTTCGCCAGCGCCTTCGCGGTGCTGGCGCGGGTGCTGGGCATCCCGTCGCGGGTGTCGATCGGCTACACCGGCGGCACCAAGTCGGAGGACCGGTGGGTCGTCCGGACCCACGACGCGCACGCCTGGCCGGAGCTCTACTTCGAGGGCGCCGGATGGCTGACCTTCGAGCCGACGCCGGCGGGCGGGTTCGGGCAGGCGACGGCGCGGGTGCCGTCGTACACGCTGCCGCAGTCGGACTCCGCCGAGCCCTCGTCGGGGGCCTCGGCCCGGCCGTCGAGCGACCCGGCCGCCTCGCCGGGGGCGAGCAACCCGGCGCGCGGGATCGGCAACGCCGAGCGGGAGCTCGGGCCGACCGGTCTGCCGGTGGCCGAGGAGCGGTCGGTCTGGGTGAACGTCGGCATCGGCGTCGCCGTGGCGCTGCTGCTGTCGCTGATCCCCGCGTTCATGCGGGCGGTGCTCTGGCTCTGGCGGCGGCGGGTGCTCAACCGGGCGGCCGCCGTGCCCGACGACGAGGTGCCCGTCGTGAAACCGAAGAAGGACGACGACGACGGCTGGAGCGGCGGCGAGGTGATCGGCGGGGAGCCCGCCGAGAAGCCCCTGTCGGTCTGGGCCGTCGCCGAGGAGCCGGTCGTGGCGGCGCCCAAGCAGGAGAACACCTTCGCGGCCCCGGCCGTGGAGGCCGCCTGGGCCGAGCTCTGCGACACGCTGGTCGACCTGGGCATGCCCAAGGCGAGCAGCGAGACGCCCCGGGCGCTGGGCCGGCGGCTGGCCGGCGCCTACCCCCTCGACACCGAGGCGGCCAAGGCGCTGGCCAAGATCGCCACCAGCGAGGAGAAGCTGCGGTACGCCCGCACCCCCGGCGAGGTCACGCCTCTGGTCGACGACCTGAAGGCGGTCAGGCGGGGCCTGGCGGCGTCGGTGTCGCGCGGGCGGCGGATCGCGGCGGTGCTGGCGCCCATGTCGTCGTTGCTGCGGGTGCGCGGCCTCGGCGAGCGCATGCTGGACGGGTTCGACCGCCTGGAGAACATCCGGCTGCGGCCGGCCAGGAAGGAACCCGAGACCGCGGCCACTGAGGACGTGCTGGAGTCACAGGTCGGGTCGCGTCGGTAATACCGGAACAAACGAGCGGGCTCGGGGCGTGTCAGCCCCGGGCCCGCCGTCTTTCCATGATTACTGTGACAACTACTGCGGCGGCTAGCGCTCGTCGTTACGACGGCGCCAGCGCTCCTCCATGCGCTCCATGAAGCCGGGACGGCGCCCACGGCGGGCGGCCGGCCCCTGCTGCTGCGTGGACGTGGCGGAGCGGCTGTCGCCGTGGAAACCGTTCATGCGTTTCCAGCTGGACAGACCCCACAGACACGTCGCGAGCATGACCACAAAGCCGGCGACCCCGAGCCAGATGACGGTGGACACGACGCCGACCATCAGCAGGACGACGCCGAGTGCGAAGCCGATGGAGGCCTTCACCAGGCGGCGCTTGTAATGGCTGCGTGGGTCACTGATCCGGACGGTATTGGCCCACTTCGGGTCCTCGGCATAGAGGGCCTGCTCGATCTGGTCGAGCAAGCGCTGCTCGTGCTCAGACAGCGGCACGGCGCCTCCCAAGGACGGCCCCAAGACGGGGAAGACGGCAACGAACGAAGGATGTCCGAACCCTGCGGTCGGTTATCCCCAGAATACGAGTCTGTAGACGTGGGCGAAAGAAAACGGTCAGAACGTCCACAAGCGCGGTCCAATGCGGAGGTGACGTCATAGATCCATTGGACCAAACCGTTTTCGGACGAGCGAGGCGGGGCGGACCGCATCGGGCCCGAACCTCCGGATCGCCCTGTCCATGGCCTGTTCCGCCTCCCGCCAGCCGATCTCGCGGTCTCCCAGGCCGATTTGCCTGGTCGCCGTGTCTGCCGGGCGGAGGTTCTCCATCCGGACGCCTACGAGTCGCAGCCGCACTCTATCGAGACCTGCGGCCCTGTAGAGGTCGCAAGCGGTGGTATGTATCTCTTTCGCCACATCTGTGGCCTCTCGGAGGGTACGCGACCGCGTGATGGTCGTGAAATCGGATCGGCGCAGCTTCACGCTGACGGTCCGGCCGACGTAGCCGGCGGCGCGCAGCCGGGCGGCGACCCGCTCGGAGAGCCGGAGCAGCTCCCGCATGATCGTCTCGGGGTCGTCGACGTCGTGGGCGAAGGTCTCCTCGTTGCCGATGCTCTTGTCGGGGACGTGGGCGGTCACCCGGCGCTCGTCGCGGCCCCACGCCAGCGCCGCCAGATGGCTCCCCGCGGCCCCGAACTCGCGCTGGAGCGTGGCAACGGGCACCCGGGCCAAATCGCCCACGGTTTTGATGCCCAGCCGCGTCAGGGCCTGCTCAGTGCGTTCGCCCACGCCCCACAGGGCCGCGACGGGCAGCGGGTGGAGGAACTCGACGACGCCGTCGGCCGGGACGACCAGGAGGCCGTCGGGCTTGCACTGGCGGGAGGCGAGCTTGGCGACGAACTTGGTGGACGCCACCCCGACCGAGCAGGTCACCCCGAAACGCTCGGCCACCTGGGCCCGGATCGCCGCCGCGACCTGAACCGGGGACCCCAGCCTGCGGCGGGCGCCGCCGACGTCGAGGAACGCCTCGTCGACCGAGAGCGGCTCCACGAGCGGGGTGACCGCGTGGAAGATCTCGAAGACGCCCTTGGAGATCGCGCCGTACTTGCCGTGGGAGGGCGGGATGACCGTCGCCTGCGGGCACAACCGCATCGCCCGGGTCATCGGCATCGCCGAGTGGACGCCGAACCGGCGGGCCTCGTAGGTGGCGCTCAGCACCACGCCCCGCGCCCCGGCGGCGCCGACGATCACGGGGGTGCCCACGAGCTCCGGGCGGTCGATCAGCTCGACCGCGGCGAAGAACGCGTCCATGTCGACGTGGAGGATCGGGCAGCCGCTGTCGTCGGCGCTCCCGGCCGGGGTGGTGACCTGCGGCAACACCTGTTTCCTCGACATGGCGCGAGTCTAACCGAACGCGTGTTTGACTGCGCGTGCCCCGCACGCGCGGGCCCGAGCGCACGAGCAGACCTGCATGTTCATCCAACCCCTCGCCCGGCCGACGCCCACGGCGGGGCAAGATCGCTCTTTTCGCCCGGCCTGCTCGTTGGGCGCGACGCGGGAGCGGCCGGTCGGCGCCGGGTGCGGCGCTTCCCGGGAGCGGTGGTCGGTGCCGGGGTGGGCGGAGCCGTAACGGAAAAGAGGCTCTTAGCGGTGGGCGAGGAGGTGGAGCCTGGTCGCGATGTCCCTCAGCACGGGGTGGGCGGCGGCGGCCCGTTCAAGCTCGATCAAGCCATCAGGGTCGTCTTCGGCGAAGCGGCTGGGGACCAGGTCGGTGAAGATGCGGGCGCCCTGGACCTCGCCGACGGTGAAGCCGGCCTTGCCCAGCAGGGCGGCGAGGGCCTCGCCGGTGAAGCGGCGGGGGGTCGGGTCCTTCTCGCCCCAGGTGCCCGTGTCGAGGACGTCGCGGGCCTCGGCGAAGTTGCCGGCCAGGGCGCGGTGGATGGCGGTCGCGACGGGGTTGGCGGCCAGGACGCTGACCACTCCCCCGGGGCGCACGACCGTGTGGACCGACGCGAGGGCGGCCGACGGGTCGTCGACGTATTCGAGCACGCTGTGGCAGAGCACCAGGTCGGCGCTGGCGGGCGGGAGGAGGTCGGCCAGGTCGCCGGCGTCGCCCTGGAGGCCGGTGACGGTCACGCCCGCCTCGGCGGCGCGGCGCTCCAGCGCGGCCAGCGAGTCGGGGGTGGGGTCGACCACGGTCACCGCGTGGCCCAGGCGGGCCAGCGGCACCGCGAAGCCGCCGGTGCCGCCGCCGGCGTCGAGGATGTCGAGCGCGGATCTGCCGGCGATGACCGCTTGGAGCGACTCCCAGACGACGGCCTGCCGCGTGGCGTCACGCACGGTGATCCTCCGAAAAGTCGACGACGACGTAGGCACGCCAGCCTACGCCGCCGCCGGAGCTCAGAGCGTCAGGGACGGCTTGAGCTGCTTGAAACGGGCCAGCAGCCCGTTGACGAACTGGGGCGACTCGTCGGTCGACAACTCACCGGCGAGGGCCACCCACTCACTGATCACGACGCCTTCGGGCACCTCTTCGACCCAGAGCATCTCGTAGGTGCCGACCCGGAGGATGTTGCGGTCGACGGCGGGCATGCGCTCCATCGTCCACCCCTCCGAGTAGGTCGAGATGAGCTCGTCGATGCGGCCCAGCCGCCCGGCCACGCCCTCGACCAGGCTGACCGTGTATTCGTTGACCGGCGGCTCGGCCCGCTCGACCCGCTCGGCGAGGATGTCGAGCGGGTTGGTGTCACGTGCCTCGGCCTCGAAGAGGATGTCGAGCGCGCGGCGGCGCGCCTTCCCCCGGGCAGACATCAAGCGCGACCGAGGTAGTCGCCGGTCCGGGTGTCGACCTTGACCTTCTCGCCGGTCGTGATGAAGAGCGGCACCTTGATCTCGGCGCCGGTCTCGAGGGTGGCGGGCTTGGTGCCGCCGGTCGAGCGGTCGCCCTGGAGGCCCGGCTCGGTCTCGGAGATGATCAGCTCGACGGCGGCCGGGAGCTCGACGTAGAGGACGTTGCCCTCGTTGATCGCGACCGTGGCGGTCATGTTCTCGAGCAGGTAGTTGGCGGCGTCGCCGACGGCCACCCGCGAGACGTTGAGCATGTCGTAGGTCTCGGTGTCCATGAAGACGAACTCGTCGCCGTCCATGTAGGAGAACTGCATCTCACGACGGTCGACGGTCGCCACCTCGACCTTGACGCCGGCGTTGAAGGTCTTGTCGACGACCTTGCCCGACTTGATGCTCTTCAGCTTGGTGCGGACGAACGCGCCGCCCTTACCGGGCTTGACGTGCTGGAACTCCACGACCGACCAGAGGTCGCCGCCGTCGAGTTTGAGCACGAGTCCGTTCTTCAGGTCGTTCGTGGTCGCCACGTGAAGTCTCTTCTCCTGCGTGCGGGCCGCTCACAGGACGAGCAGCTCCCTGGTGGTGAGTGTGAGCAGTTCCGGCAATGGGTCACGCGTCACGAGCGTGTCCTCGATGCGCACACCGCCCAACCCCGGCAGGTAGACCCCGGGTTCGACGGTGATCGGAACTCGATCCTCTAGTCTACCGGTCCGGCCGGGGCCGAGAAACGGCTCCTCGTGGATCTCCAGGCCCACGCCGTGGCCCAGGCCGTGGCCGAAGCGGTCGCCGTAGCCCGCGTGGTCGATCAGGTCGCGCGCGGCGGAATCGATCTCGGCGGCGGTGGCCCCTGGGCGGACGGCGGCGCGTCCCGCCGCCTGGGCGTCGTGGACGAGGGTGTAGATCTCGCGCTGCCAGTCCGCCGGCTCGCCCAGGGCGACGGTCCGGGTCATGTCGGCGTGGTAGCCGGCGTACAGGGCGCCGAAGTCCATGGTCACCAGGTCGCCCCGCCGCAGCGGGCGGTCGCCGGGCGAGTGGTGCGGGACGGCGCCGTTGGGGCCGCTCGCGACGATCGTCTCGAAGGCCGGGCGGTCGGCGCCGAGCTCGGTCATCCGCGCCTCCAGCATCCGGGCGATCTCGCGCTCGGTCATACCGGCCGCGATCTGGGCGACGACCAGGGAGAACGCCTCGTCGGTGAGGGCGCAGGCGCGGGCCAGGGCGGCGATCTCGGCGTCGTCCTTGACCCTTCTGAGGTCTTCGACCAGGCCCTCGGTGAGGGGCGCGGTCCCGCCCAGGCGGCGGAACTCGGCGACCGTCAGGTGGTGGGCCTCGACGGCGGCGCCGGGTTCCAGGAGCTCCCCGGCGACGTCGCGGGTCTCCTTGATCTGTACGTCGCCATCGAGCCCCCGGGCCGTCTCGATGTAGCGGGAGTCGGTCGCGAGCACGGCGGTCGCGTCGGCGCGCACCAGCACGGCGGCGTTGGAGCTGGCCAGCCCGGTCAGGTAGCGCACGTTGACGGGCCGGGTGACCAGCAGGCCGGGGTGGCCGCCCTCGGCGAGGAGGGCGGCCAGACGGGCTCGGCGTTCCGCGAAACTCATGGTCAGAATCTAGGACATGTCAACATTGCGGGGGCTCCAGGCGGGCTCTGGCGCGCGGCTCCCGTGACGGCGCGGCCCCGCCGAGGAGGGCCCGGGTGAGCGACTCGCCGTCCCCGGCCATCCGGGTGAGGACCGTGGTGAAGTGGTCGTCGGTGAGGGCGTGCTCGTCGCGTCTCAGGGCCGTGAGGACGACCCTCCTGAGCAGTTCCTTGACGAACGAGGCGGTGACCCCCTCGGTGGCCTTGACGACGGCCTCGACGTCGGCGGCGAGGGGCCGGTTGCGGGCGTAGAGGCGGATCAGGCGGTCGCGGGCGGCCGCGTCGGGGGGCGGGACCTCGACGGCCAGGTCGACGCGGCCGGGCCGCTGGACCAGCGCGGCCTCGAGGGTCTCCACCCGGTTGGTGGTGAGCAGGAAGGTCACGTCGGCGTCGCCGGTCACGCCGTCCATCGCGTCGAGGAGGGCGAACAGCAGGGGGCTGGTCTCGAACTGGGAGCGGTCCTCGGCGATGAGGTCGACGTCCTCGACGACCACGATCGACGGCTGGAGCCGCCGCGCCAGCGCCACCGCGAAGTCGATCTTCGACATGCCCTCGGCGGTCATCAGGATCGCGGTGCTCTCGGGCCGCCGCCCGATCAGGTAGCGGACGGTGTGGGTCTTGCCGGTGCCGGGCGGGCCGTAGAGCAGCAGGCCCCGGCGCAGGTGCTGACCGGCCTCGCGTAACCGGTCGGCCTCGCGGCCGATCCCCACGACGTGGTCTTCGAGGGCCTCCAGGCGGCCGTCGGGCAGCACCACCTCCTCGGGGGCGAGGTCGGCCCGGGGGATGAAGGTGAGCAGCTCGTTCTCGCGGTGCTCGGAGAAGCCGAAGCTCACCACCTGGCCGCGCAGCGGGTCGAGCGTGTTCTTCAGGCGGTCGACCTCGGCGCGCACGGCGGCCGCCGCCTCCCGCTCGGTGGCGATCACCGTGAGGAGGGCGAACTTGTTGTAGTCCTCGCGGTTGCTGACTCCCAGGATCACCGGGCTGCCGTCGGGGGCGTGGGTGCACACCATGCCGAGCTGGATCACGTCCATGGTGTCGTCGGGCCCGACCGCGGCGACCGCGTAGTCGGGCCGGCCGAGGAGCACGCCGCCCGACTTCATGGCGCTGGTGATCATGTTGATCAGGCTCTCCCAGCGCCGGTCGGAGCCGACGATGCCGAACCACTCGGCGCCGGGGCTGTGCTCGGCGAGATAGCGGTCGGCCGCGAGCTGGAGGGCGGCGTGCTCGAAGAGGCGGTACTTCTCCTCGACCACGACCACCTCCCCGATGGGCCGGGCCAGGTGGCCGGTGACCTTCGCGGCCAGGGGCGAGGTGGCGTTCTCCTCGGTCACGCGTTGCGCGACCGCGTCGTAGACCCGGCGGAGGCTCTCGGCCAGAGCACGGGCGTCGTGCGAGTCGATTGACGTCACCCGGCCATGCTGCCAAACGCGCGCCTCAGACGGGCTGCCTGCGGCGCTCGTGCCGGCCGCCCCGCTGCTGCGGGGCCGGGCCGCCGCGCAGCGGCACCTCCTTGAGGAACAACACCGCGACCACCCCGAGGACCGCCGCCGGCACGCCGACCAGGAAGACGGTCTGCATCGCTTCGGTGTACGACTCCAGCACCGCCTTCACCACCTGCGGCGGCAGCCCGTGGATGGCCTCGGGGGTGCCCAGCTGGGGCGCGGCGGCGACGCCGCCGAGACGGGCGGCCAGTTCGTCCTTGACCCGGTTGGTGAGGATCGCCCCGAACGCCGCGACGCCGACCGCGCCGCCCAGGCTGCGGAAGAACGTGACACCGGAGGTGCTGACCGCCATGTCCTGGCGGGAGGCGGCGTTCTGCGCGGCCAGGACGAGCATCTGCATCGTCATGCCGAGCCCCGCGCCCATGATCGTGATGTACGCCCCGATCTCCACCGGCGTGGAGTCGACGTGCAGCCGCGACAGCAGGAACAGCCCGATCGCGACCAGCACCAGGCCGACAGCCGGGAACGCCTTCCACCGCCCGGTCGTCGAGGCGACCTTGCCCGAGACGATCGAGCTGAGGAACAGCCCGATCACCATCGGCAGGGTCATCAGGCCCGACTCGGTGGGCGACATGCCCTTGACGATCTGGAGGTACTGCGGCAGGTAGATCATCGCGCCGAACAGGGCGACGCCGACCAGCAGCGAGGCGATGCTCGCCAGCACGAACGTGCGGTCGCGGAACAGCCGGGGCGGCAGGATCGGCGAGGCCGCCGCCCGCTCGGCCACCACGGCCGCCGCGACCAGGACCACGGTGACCGCGCCCAGGACGTAGGTCCACGCCGAGTTCCACGCGAACTCGTGGCCGCCGAACGACAGCAGCAGCATGAGGGCGGTCGCGCCGCCGGTCAGCGTGGTCGCGCCCCACCAGTCGATGCGGGCGTCGCGGCTCTCGTGGTCGAACCGGAGCACCCGCTGCACCACCGCGAAGGCGACGACCGCGAGCGGCACGCAGACGTAGAAGCACCAGCGCCAGCCCAGCCAGTCGGTGTCGACGATGAACCCGCCGAGCAGCGGCCCGGCGACGGTCGAGAGGCCGAACACCGCGCCGACGTAGCCCGAGTAACGCCCGCGTTCCCGGGGCGGCACGATGTCGCCCAGGATCACCTGGGTGAGGGCCGACAGGCCGCCCGTGCCGAGGCCCTGGACCGCGCGGGCCGCGATCAGCATGCCGATGTTCTGCGACAGGCCCGCCACCACAGAGGCGGCCACGAACAGGCCGAGGGCGATCTGGAAGAGGCGCTTGCGGCCGAAGATGTCCGACAGCTTGCCCCAGAGCGGGGTGGAGACGGTCATCGTGAGGAGGGTCGCGCTGGCCACCCAGGACAGCTGCTCCTGGCCGCCCAGGTCGCCGACGATCGTGGGGAGGGCGGTGCCGACGACCGACGTGGAGAGCATCGAGGTCATGAGGGCGAGCAGGAGGCCGGAGAGGATCTCCAGGACCTGGCGATGGCTGTAGGTGCGTTGTGGTGCGTCCAAGAGAGTCAAAGCCGGCGTCCCCCCGTGTAAAGAATGCTCCTCAACAGAGTTAGTAGACGCTTGTTTACTTGTCAAACGCAGCTAATATTCGTCAGGTGACGAGAGATCGGGAGGCGACCAGCCGGCGGATCCTGGAGGCGGCCCGCGACCTGTTCGCCGCCCACGGCTACGACCAGGTGACGATGCGGATGATCGCCGCCGAGGCCGGCGCCAACGTGGCCCTCGTCAACCGCTACTTCGGCACCAAGGCGGCCCTCTTCGCCGAGGCCCTGGCGACCGGCTCGACGATCGAGTCGGTGATCGCCGGCGACCCGGCGGGCCTGGCCGGGCGGCTGGCCCACCGGCTGGCGGTCCGCCTGCAGAGCGGCGCGACCGAACCGGTGACCCGCATGGTCGACCGCGCCGGCACCAGCCCCGAGATCCAGGCCATCCTCCACGCCCACGTCGAGGCGACGATCATCAAGCGCATCGCCGCCCAGCTCGACGGCCCCCACCCGGAACAACGCGCCCTGCTGGCCGCCACGATGATCCTGGGAACCGGTTCGGTACGCCGCCTCTTCGGCCCGGGCGTGATCGAGGCGGTCGACGCCGAAGAGGTCGAGGCCCGCCTGAAGGCGATGTTCGAAATCTGCCTGCGCCCCTGAGGCACGGTCACCGCTCAGCCCGGCCTCAGACCAGGTCGCCCTTCATCAGCTCCCAGAACGACCGCCCTCGAGCCGCGCCCGCCCGCCACGACGCGAGGTGCCACGCCTCCCACTCCCCCTCGGCGGTGACGACCAGCGGGTTGAGGAGCAGCAGCCCGTCCCAGTGGCCGACGAGAAGGGTGTGCGGCACGTATTCGCCGCGGACGAAACCGTTCTGCCCCGGCCCGTAGTCGAAATAGAGGTCGTCGGGCACGCTCGGAACCCTGTCGCCCTCCTTCGGGCCCCAGAGCCGGACCCACTCGGGTTCCAGGTCGCGCAGCCAGCCGACCTGGTGGGTCCGGAAGAGGCAGTACTCCTCTTCGTCCCCGTCGCCGTAGCCGTCGGCGTAGAGGAGCAGGGCACGGTAGCTCGGTGGGAGCGGCCTGCCCAGCCGCTCCTCCAGCAGGCGCACCTCCGGCTCACCCGCGGCGGCGTGGAGACCGTGGTCGGGCGGGAAGGGGTAGTCGGCGAGTTCCTCGGGCATCGGCCCCTTGGGCGGGAAGACGTCGGACCACGCGAACGGGGGGCTCATGGTGGACGACCCTAGGGGGCGGCACCGACAGTTCAGTTCGCCAGTTCCTTGACCTTCTCGATCAGGCGGACGCGGTCTTCGTGGGTGGCGCCGACCGGGGTCACGTTCACCGTCGTGACGCCGCTGTCCTTCATGGCGGCCAGGCGGTCGCGGACGAAGCCCTCGCTGCCGATCAGGGACATCTTCTCCAGCAGCTCGTGGGGCACCTTCGCGGCGGCCTCGTCCTTCCTGCCGGCCAGGTAGAGGTCCTGGATCTCGGCGGCCTCCTGCTCGTAGCCGTAGCGGACGGCGAGGTCGTTGTAGAAGTTCTTGCCCTTCGCGCCCATGCCGCCGATGTAGAGGGCCGCCATCGGGCGGCCGAACTCCAGGAAGCCCGCCACGTCGTCGCCGATGGCCAGGTGGGCGGTGGCGACGACGTCCAGGCCGCCGAGTTCCGGGTCGCGTTTGGCCGCGCCGGCCGCCAGGGACGGGCCCCACACGTCGGCGGCCTTCTCCGGCATGTAGAAGATGGGCAGCCAGCCCTCGGCCAGTTCGGCGGCCAGTTCGACGTTCTTGGGGCCGATGGCCGCCACCACGATCGGGATGCGGTCGCGGACCGGGGCGTTGATCAGCTTCAGCGGCTTGCCGAGGCCGGTGCCGCCCTGGAGGGGCATCGTGTAGTGCTTGCCCTGGTATTCGAGGCGCTCGCGCTTCCAGACCTTGCGGCAGATCTCGATGACCTCGCGGGTGCGGCCCAGCGGGGCCGAGTAGGGCACGCCGTGGAAGCCCTCGATCACCTGCGGGCCGGAGGCGCCCAGGCCCAGGGTGAAGCGGCCGTCGGAGACGTAGTCGAGGCCGGCGGCCGTCATGGCCAGCAGGGCGGGGGTGCGGGAGTAGACCGGGAGGATGCCGGAGGCGATCTCCAGGCGCTCGGTCCGGGCGGCGATGTACCCCATCTGGCTGACGGCGTCGAAGCTGTAGGCCTCGGCGACGTACACGATGTCGAGGCCGGCCTTCTCGTAGTCGGCCAGTTCGGCGACGGTCTCCTTGAAACCGCCGGAATAGCTCAGGGCCATCCCGATCCGCATAGATCCTCCTGGACCGAATGTTGTTCCGGTAGTACGGGATTCCGAGGGTACATGTCGGCTCACGTCCTCCGTATCCGGGGAGCCGTACACTTTCGCGGCAGGGGAGGGATCTTGCTGGGTCGTGTGGTGTCGGTGGTCGCGGTCGCGCTCGCCGCGGTCCTGGCCGGGCATTCGCTGCTGCCCGAACTGGGCGGGGTGACGCCGGTTCTCGAGAGCGTGCTGCCGTGGCTCGGGGTGCTGATCGTGCCGCTGGTGGCGATGGCGGCGGTGGCCCGGTCGCGGGGGGCGGTCGTGGCCTCGCTGACCCCGGCGGTGGTGTGGGCGGTGATGTTCGGGCCGGGCGTGCTGCGGCACCCGCCCGGCGGGGCCGCCGACTTCACGGTCGCGACGCTCAACGTCGGGGTGGCCAACGAACTGTCCGGCGAGGCGGTGCGGGCGGCCGCGCAGGGCCGCGACGTGGTGGCGGCGCAGGAGCTCACCCCCGGCGGCCCGGCCGCCAAGGAGCTGAACCGCATCTACCCCTACCGATTCCAGGTCGGCACGGTCGGCTTGTGGAGCAGGTACCGGCTCGACGGGGCGAAACGGGTCGACGTCGGGCTCGGCTGGGCCAGGGCGCTGCGCGCCGTCGTCAAGGCCGAGAAAGGCGACGTGACCGTGTACGTCATGCACCTCGCCTCCGCCCGTCCCGGTGAGACCTCGTTCCGCGACAAGACTTTGAAGGAGGCCGGTGAGGTCATCGCCAAGGACAAGAGCCGCCGGCTGGTCCTGCTGGGCGACCTGAACACCGCCACGACCGACCGGGCCAGGGGCAACCTGGTGCCGCCGCTGCGCGACGCGCAGGAGGAGGCGGGCCAGGGTTTCGGCTTCACCTGGCCGTCGGGCTTCCCGATCACCCGCCCCGACCACATCCTCTACCGGGGCATGGAGGCCACGCTGGCCGACGTCCGGGAGGCGTCCGGCAGCGACCACCGCGCGGCGGTCGCCGACCTCAGGTTCTAGCCGACCGGCAGGTCGCCCGGCTCGTCGAGGTCGGCGGGGTCGCCCGCGCCGTCGCAGGGCACCTCGGTCACCAGGTGGCGGTTCCGCTTGAGGTAGGGCCGCGCGCCCACGTCGCCCTCGAGCGAGCCGGCCACCGCGGCGACGTGGTCGCGGCCGATCAGCACGGGGTTGCGCGGCGCTCCCCCGTAGGTGGCGACGGCGAGTTCGGCCCCGGCCTGGAAAGCGGCGATGAGCCGTTCGACCGCTTCGGGGCGGATGAGCGGCTGGTCGACCAGGGCGACCACCACACCCGCCGCCTCGGGCGGCACCGCCGCCAGGCCGACGCGCAACGAGGAGCCCATCCCGGTCGCCCAGTCGGGGTTCAGCACCGTCACCGCGCCCCGCACCTGGGCGCACACCGCCCCGAGCACGACGACGACCGGATGGCAGCCGCCCTCTTCGAGCAGCCGCACCCCCCGGTCGACCAGCCGTTCGCCCTCGTACTCGACCAGGGCCTTCGGGCGGCCGAAGCGGCGGCCCTCGCCGGCGGCCAGCAGCACTCCGGCGATCATGCGAGGTCGCCGTGGATGCGGCCCTCGGTGGTGGTCAGCGGGCGGCCCGAGCCGCCCCAGCGCAGCTGGATGAGCTCGGCCGCGATCGACACGGCCGTCTCCTCGGGGGTGCGGGCCCCCAGGTCGAGGCCGATCGGGGAGCGCAGCCGGGCCAGTTCGGCCTCGGTCAGGCCGATCTCGCGCAGCCGGGCCATCCGGTCGTCGTGGGTGCGCCGTGAGCCCATCGCGCCGACGTAGGCGGCGGGCGTGCGCAGGGCCACCTCCAGCAGCGGGACGTCGAACTTCGGGTCGTGGGTCAGCACGCAGATGACGGTGCGCTCGTCGACCGCCGCGTGGGACAGGTAGTCGTGGGGCCACTTCACCACGACCTCGTCGGCGTCGGGGAACCGCTTGGAGGTGGCGAACACCGGCCGGGCGTCGCAGACGACCACGTGGTAGCCGAGGAACTTGCCCACCCGGGCCACCGCCGCCGCGAAGTCGATCGCGCCGAACACCAGCATCCTCGGCGGCGGCGCGAACGACTGCACGAACACCTGGAGGTCGTCGAGGCGGCGTTCGCCGCTGCGGCCGTAGCGGCGGACGCCGGTCGTGCCCTGGGCCAGCATGCCTCGGGCGTCGTCGTCGACGGCGGCGTCGAGGCGGGGCGAGCCGAGCGTGCCCGACACGTGGTCGTCCCACACGACGCGCCGCGCGCCCACCCTGCCCGGACCGGACAGTATGGTCGCCACCGCCACCGGCACGCGCTTCTCGATTGACGCCGCGATCTCGCCCAGCTCGGGGTAGGCGTCTCTGGAGACCGGCTCGACGAAGACGTCGATGATCCCCCCGCAGGTCAGGCCGACGGCGAAGGCGTCGTCGTCGCTCACCCCGTACCGCTGCAGGACGGGTCTCCCGGACGCGACGACCTCCTGGGCCAGTTCGTAGACCGCGCCCTCGACGCAGCCGCCCGACACGCTGCCGACCGCCTCCCCGCCCAGGACGGCCATGGCCGCGCCGGGCTGGCGGGGCGCGCTGCGGAAGGTGCCGACGACCGTGGCCAGGCCGAACACGCCCCGGTCGGCCGTCCACCAGCGGTTGACCTGCGAAAGGATGTCACGCATGCCCGGCTCTCCTTCCCGCGAGGAGCCCGGCCAGCTCCTCGTAGGCGGCCAGGCTGTGCCCGGCCACCAAGTCGTCGACGTGGGGCAGCGCCGCCCGCATCCCCCCGGTCAGCGGGCGGTACGCCGGGTCCCCCTTATGAGGGTTAACCCAGATGACCCGGTGGGCCATCCGGCCCAGCCGCTCCATCTGCGCGCCGAGCAGGGACGGATCACCACGTTCCCATCCGTCTGAGGCGATCACCACGATCGCGCCCCGCGCGTCGGGGCCTTTCAGGAACTCCCGCAGTTCCTCGCCCAGGCGGGTGCCGCCGCTCCAGTCGGGGATGGCGGCCGAGACCTGGTCCATGGCGCGGGCGGCGTCCCGCACGCGCAGTTCGGCGGTGAGCCGGGTGAGGCGGGTGCCGGCGGAGAAGACCTCGGTGGCGCGGGGGGCCGACCGGACCACGGCGTGGGCCAGGCGCAGCAGGGTGTCGGCGTACGCCCGCATCGAGCCGCTCACGTCGATCAGCAGCACCACCCGGCGGGGTTTGCGCCGCCGGTCGCGGAACCGCAGCCGGGCCGGTTCGCCGCCGCGCCGCATGGCCTCCCTGACCGTGCGGCGGGGGTCGAGGGAGCCGTGCCGGGCAGGGGCCAGGCGGCGGGAGACCCGCGTCTCGCGGGTGGTGCGCATGAGCGCGAGCAGCCGGTTGATCTCGGCGCGCTCCTCGGGGGTGAGCTTCGCGACGTCGCGGGAGCGCAGGACTTCGAGCGTGCTGGCGGTGGCGGCGGCGGTCGTCTCACCGGCGACCTCGTCGCCGCCGGGTGAGGCGACGTATCGGGTGACCGTGACGGCCGGCGTCAAGGGCCTGGGTGAATCGCGGCCGTCGAAATAGGCGGCGAAACAGCGGTCGTATCTCGGAAGGTCGTCGGGGCCGGAACAGAGGGTGAGCCGGCCGGCCCAATAGACGTCGTGCCTTTCGCCGGCGTCGAGATTCTCCAGGGCTTCGAGAAAACCCCGCGCCCGCTCGTGGTCGGCCGCCACTCCGGCCGCCCGGAGTGTCCGGACGAAACCCGCCAGCACCGAAACGACGTCAGACATCGAGAAGGCCGTTCTGAAGGGCCGCCTGCTGGTCTTCGCGGTGTTTCAGCGCGGCCCCCAGGGTGACCGCCGCCAGGGCCGGGTCGAGCCGGTCGGCTCCCAGGGTCAGCAGGGCCTCGGCCCAGTCGATCGTCTCGGCGATGCCGGGCGGTTTCAGCAGGTCGGCGGCCCTCAGCCGGGCCGCCGCGCGGGCGACCTGCTCGGCGAGGGCGGTCGTGCAGGAGGGCAGGCGGCGACGCAGGATGGCGACCTCGCGGTCGAATCCCGGATGGTCGAGCCAGTGGTAGAGGCAGCGCCTCTTCAGCGCGTCGTGCACTTCGCGGGTGCGATTCGAGGTCAGCACGACCAACGGCGGCGAGGAAGCGCGAATGGTTCCGAGTTCGGGAATCGAAATGGTGAAATCCGAGAGCACTTCCAGAAGAAACGCCTCGAACTCGTCGTCGGCCCGGTCGATCTCGTCCACGAGAAGGACGGCGGGTTGTGTCTCGATCGCCTGCAGCAATGGGCGGGCGATGAGGAACCGGCGGTCGTAGATCTCGCCTTCGAGGGCTTTCAGGTCGGTGACGCCGGCCGCTTCGGCGGCCTTCAGGTGCAGCAGCTGGCGGGCGAAGTCCCAGTCGTAGAGGGCCTGGGCGGCGTCGAGGCCCTCGTAACACTGGAGGCGGATCAGCGGCGCGCCGAGGACGGCGGCGAGGGTCTTGGCGAGCTCGGTCTTGCCGACTCCGGCCTCCCCTTCGAGGAACAGCGGGCGGCCCATGCGCAGGGCCAGGTAGGCGGCGGTCGCCAGGCCCGGCCCGGCCAGGTAGTCGCGCTGTTCGAGGAGGTCCCGCAGGGTCTCCGGGGAGTCGATTTCCACCCGTCCAGGCTACTTCGGCGCGTGATCACGCGGCGGCCGCCCTTGGTAGGTTCGCCGGGTGACGCAGGATTTCCCCGACTCCCCCGCGGGGCGCGCCCTGGTCGCGGAGTTGTCCGCACGCTGGGCCGAACCCCACCGCCGCTACCACACGACCCGCCACCTGACCGAGGTCCTGGCGGCGGTCGAGACGCTGAGAGAGCACGCGCCCGACCTCCGGGCGGTGCGGCTGGCGGCCTGGTTCCACGACGCCGTCTACGACGGCCGCCCCGGCCTCGACGAGGAACGCAGCGCCCAGCTCGCCCAGTCGCGCCTGACGGCCCTGGGCCTGCCGGTCGCCCGGGAGGTGGCCCGGCTGGTCCGGGTGACCACGACGCACGCCTATGCCGAGGGTGACGGGAACGCGGCGGTGTTGTGCGACGCCGACCTGGCCGTGCTCGGCCAGAGCCCGGAGCTGTACGCCGCCTACGCCGAGGCGGTCCGGCGGGAGTACCGCCACGTGCCCGACCCCCTGTTCCGCGTGGGCCGGGCCGAGGTGCTCCGGCGGCTGCTCGGCGGTTCTCTCTACGGCACCGAGACCGCCCGTGACCTGTGGGAAGAGCAGGCCCGGCACAACCTGGCGCGGGAGCTTCGCGGTATTACCGATTGACTTGGTAGGAAATATGGGTAACTCTGAGGGCGGTCCACTCACCGCTCTCTGCGAGGTTCCCGTATGTCCGTCGTCGAGCTGGCGCGCCCGGTCGAGAAACCGCGCGCCACGCCGAAAGGGCCGCGGCGCCGCGTCACCGCGTGGCATCGCTGGCTGAGCCCGCTCGCCCTGCTCGTGGTCTGGCAGATCGCCAGCGCGACCGGCCTGCTCCCCGAACGCCTGCTGGCCGCGCCGGCCGCCATCGCCTCCACCGCCGTCGAACTGACCCAGGCGGGCACGCTCCCGACCGCGATCGGGGTCTCGCTCCAGCGGGTGCTGATCGGCTTCCTGGTCGGCGGCGCGGCCGGGATCGTGCTGGCCCTGGCCGCCGGGCTGAGCCGGGCGGGTGAGAACGCGGTCGACCCGATCATGCAGGCGCTGCGGGCGCTGCCGTTCTTCGGCCTCATCCCGCTGTTCATCCTCTGGTTCGGCATCGGCGAGGAGCCGAAGATCCTGCTGGTGGCCCTGGCGGTGTCGTTCCCCCTCTACCTGAACACCTTCTCCGGCATCCGGGGCGTCGACGGCAAGCTCGCCGAGGTCGCCACCACCCTCAAGTTGTCCCGCGGCCAGCTGATCAGGCACATCGTGCTGCCGGGCGCGCTCCCCCAGACGCTCGTCGGGCTGCGGCAGGCCCTCGGCGTGGCCTGGCTGGCGCTGATCGTGGCCGAGCAGGTGAACGCGACCACCGGCCTCGGCTACATGATCAACGACGCGCGCGAGTTCCTGCGCACCGACGTGATCGTGGTCGGCCTGCTCGTCTACAGCGCGCTGGGCCTGGCCACCGACGCGATCGTCCGGCTGCTGGAGAGGAGGGCGCTGGCATGGCGACGCGGCTTTCTGGCGTAGCACGCGCGTTCGGCGACCGGGTCGTGCTCGACTCGCTCGACCTGGAACTGCGCGACGGCGAGTTCACCGCCCTGCTGGGCCGCAGCGGCTCCGGCAAGTCGACCCTGCTGCGGGCGCTGGCCGGGCTCGACCCCGAGGTCACCGGGACGATCGACGTGACGGACTCGGTCGCGGTGGCCTTCCAGGAGCCCCGGCTGGTGCCGTGGAAGCGGCTGCTGGCCAACATCACCCTCGGGCTCGACGCCCCCGTCTCCAAGGCGAAGGAGGCGCTGGCCGAGGTCGGGCTGAGCGAACGCTCCGACGCCTGGCCGCTGACCCTGTCGGGCGGCGAGGCGCAGCGCGCCAGCCTGGCCCGCGCGCTGGTCCGCGAGCCCGAGCTGCTGCTGCTCGACGAGCCGTTCTCCGCCCTCGACGCGCTCACCCGGATCACCATCCACCAGCTGGTCCTGGAGTTGTGGGCCCGGCACCGCCCGGCCGTGCTGCTGGTCACCCACGACGTCGACGAGGCGCTGCTGCTGGCCGACCGGGTGCTGGTGCTCGACGAGGGCCGCATCGCCCACGACATCTCCATCACGGCCGACCGTCCCCGCCACCGCGAGGACCCCGGCCTCGTCACCCTGCGGACCACCCTGCTCGCCGCGCTCGGCGTCTCACCCGAAGGAAGATCATGAAACGCGCACTGATGGCCGCCGTCCTGCTGCTGGCCGCCGCCGCGTGCGGCGCACCGGCGACCGACGCCGGCGCCGCCGATTCGACGATCACGCTCCGCGTGGGCGACCAGAAGGCCGGCTCGCAGGCGCTGCTGAAGGCGGCCGGGCTGCTCGACGACGCCCCCTACAAGATCACCTTCGCCCAGTTCACGTCGGGCCCGCCGCTGCTGGAGGCGATCAACGCCGGGGCCGTCGACATCGGCGGGGTGGGCAACACTCCCCCGATCTTCGCGGCGGCGGCCGACTCGAAGATCAAGATCGTGGCGGCCTACAAGCAGAACGTGACGGGGGCGGCGGTGGTCGTACCGGCGAACTCGACCCTCACGAGCCCGGCCGACCTCAAGGGCAAGAAGATCGCGGTGGCCAAGGGCAGCTCCTCCCACCACCACCTGCTGTCGGTGCTGAAGAAGGAGGGCCTGAAGTTCTCCGACATCCAGCCGCAGTACCTCCAGCCCGCCGACGCGCTGGCCGCCTTCTCCGGCGGCACGGTCGACGCCTGGACGATCTGGGAGCCGTTCACCTCGCAGGCGATCCTGCAGCACAAGGCGAAGGTGCTGGTCGACGGCACCGGCTACGTCAACGGCCTGAACTTCACCGTCGCCGCCCCCGAGGCCGTGGAGTCGAAGACCGACGCGGTCCGCGACTACCTCACCCGGCTCGGCAAGGCCCGTGAGTGGGCGCTCACCCACAAGCCCGAATGGGCCAAGGTGTGGGCGGCCGAGACCGGCCTGCCGCAAGAGGTCGCCGACGCGGCCGTCGACAACGCGGTCTCCTCGCCGATCGTCATCGACGACGCGGTGATCACCTCCGAGCAGGAGATGGCCGACGCCTTCGCCGCCGAGGGCCTCATCCCGGGCGGCCTGACGTTCGCCGACTTCGTCGACCAGCGGTTCAACGACATCGTGGGGGCGGCGCAGTGAGGTTCCACTGGTTCCTGCCGACGACCGGCGACGGCCGCTCGATCGTGGCCGGCGGCCACGGCCTGGGCCGCACCTACGGCGACGCCGAATACCGCCCGCCGACGGTCGAGTACCTCGGCCAGATCGCGAAGGCGGCCGAGCAGGTCGGCTTCGAGGCGGTGCTCACCCCGACCGGCACCTGGTGCGAGGACGCCTGGCTGATCACGGCCGCCCTCACCCAGGTGACCACCCGGCTGAAGTTCCTGGTGGCGTTCCGGCCCGGCCTGCTCTCCCCGACGCTGGCCGCGCAGATGGCCGCGACCTACCAGCGCGTGTCGGGCGGGCGGCTGCTGCTGAACGTGGTGACCGGCGGCGAGGCCGCCGAGCAGGCCCGGTTCGGCGACCACCTGAGCAAGGACGAGCGCTACGCCCGCACCGACGAGTTCCTCAGCGTCGTGCGGGGCGCCTGGCAGGGCGGCTTCGACTTCACCGGCACGTATTACGACGTGGCCGACGCCCGCGTCGCCGCGCCGCCGGAGCCGACCCCGGAGATCTACTTCGGCGGCTCCTCCGGCGCGGCCGGCCCGGTGGCCGCCAGGCACGCCGACGTCTACCTGACCTGGGGCGAACCGCCCGCGCAGGTGGGCGAGAAGCTCGGCTGGATCCGCGACCTGGCCGCGGCGGAAGGCCGCACGCTCCGGTACGGCGTGCGCCTGCACGTCATCACCCGCGACACCAGCGAGGAGGCGTGGGCCGAAGCCGGCCGCCTGCTGGAGCGCATCCCGGGCGGCGACATCGCCAAGGCCCGGAAACTGCTGTCGAGCAGCGAGTCGGTCGGCCAGAAGCGCATGCTGGCCCTGCACGAGGGCTTCAAGAGCGGCAGGGCCCGCGACCTGGAGATCCACCCGGGCCTGTGGGCGGGCGTCGGCCTCGTGCGCGGCGGCGCGGGCACCGCGCTGGTGGGCAGCCATTCGGAGGTGGCCGACCTGCTGGAGGAGTACGCCGCCCACGGGGCGTCGGAGTTCATCCTCTCGGGCTACCCCCACCTGGAGGAGGCCTACTGGTTCGGCGAGGGCGTGCTGCCCGAGCTGCGCAGGAGGGGCCTGGTCGCGAAAGCCGCCTAGTGGTCGGGAGCCTCGCTCTTGATCTTTATGAGGGCGTTCAGCTCCGCCACCGCGCGGGCCGCCCGCGCCTTCTCCGAGCCCTGGATCCCCATCGCCCCCACGACGCTTCCGTCGGCGAGGTCGAGGTGGGGCCAGGGCTCGGCGTCGGGCAGGGAGACGCCGAGGATCTCGGCCCACTCGTAGCGGTGCACCCGCACCGCGTTGACCACGGTCACGCCGCCGTCGTCGGCCACCACCCGCAACCGGCCCAGCAGGTGGAGGAGGAAGGCGACGGCGCAGCCGAACACGAAGACCCCGATGCGGTCGGGGAGGTGGAACTGCCCCGGGAGGACGACCGCCAGGATCAGCGCGCCGCCCACCATGACCGCCGCGAGCGTGTAGGCCACCACGCGGGCCCTCTTCGGACGCCAGACCACGGGGAGGGGCGGCGCGGGAACAGTCGGGAACATGAGACCGAACGTTAGCGCGATCCGGGCGTGAGGCCGCGCAACAGGACCGCCGTCTCCAGGGCCGCGACGGTCGCCTCGTAGCCCTTGTCCTCCTTCGAACCGGGCACGCCCGACCGCTCGACGGCCTGGTGCACGCTGTCACACGTCAGCACGCCGTTGCCGACGGGGGTCGACTCGTCGAGGGAGACCCTGGTCAGGCCGCTGGTCACCGAGTCGCAGACGTACTCGAAGTGGGCCGTCTTGCCGCGGATGACCACCCCGAGCGCCACCACGGCGTCGTGGGTGCGGGCGAGCGCCTGCGCCACCACGGGGATCTCCAGCGACCCGGCCACCCGGACCACGGTCGGGGTCGCGCCGCTGTCCTTGGCCGCCGCGACGGCCCGCTCGACCAGCTGGTCGGTGATCTTCTCGTGCCACCGGGCCGCGACGATGCCCACCGTCAGGCCCTGCGCCTCGACCGGCCACGTCTCCGGCCGTCCAACGCCGCTCATGCGTTCTCCTCGGGGATCTCGTGACCAAGACGGTCACGCTTGGCGTACAGGTACTTCTCGTTGTACGGGTTGACGGCGATGGGCATCGGCTCGCGGCCGAGGACCTTGATGCCGTATCCGTCCATCCCCCGCATCTTGGCGGGGTTGTTGGTCAGCAGGCGCACCGATTTGACCCCGAGGTCGCCGAGCATCTGGCCGGCGTTGGAGAACTCGCGGGCGTCGACCGGCAGGCCGAGTTCGAGGTTGGCGTCGACGGTGTCGTGGCCGTCGTCCTGGAGGGCGTAGGCGCGCAGCTTGGCCAGCAGGCCGATGCCGCGGCCCTCGTGGCCGCGCAGGTAGACGACCACGCCGCGGCCCTCCGAAGCGATGGCGGCCATGGCGTGGTCGAGCTGCACGCCGCAGTCGCAGCGCAGCGAGCCCAGCACGTCGCCCGTCATGCACTCGGAGTGGGCCCGCACCAGCACGTTCTCGCCGTCGTCGAGGTCGCCGTAGACGAGCGCGACGTGCTCGCCGCCGTCGAGGGAGCTGGCGAAGCCGTAGGCCCGCCACATGCCGTAGCGGTTCGGGATGGACGTCTCGGCGACCCGCGTCACCACCCGCTCGGTGCGGCGGCGGAACTCGATGAGCTGCTCGATGGAGACCAGCGCGAGGTCGTGCTCGTCGGCGAACACCCGCAGCTCGGGCAGCCGGGCCATGGTGCCGTCGTCGTTGGTCACCTCGGCCAGCGCCCCGGCCGGGGTCAGGCCGGCGAGCCGGGCCAGGTCGACGGCGGCCTCGGTGTGGCCGGGCCGCACCAGCACGCCGCCGTCGCGGTAGCGCAGCGGGAAGATGTGGCCCGGCCGGACCAGCTCGAACGGCTCGGTGGCCGAGTCGGCCAGGGTGCGGATGGTGCGCGCCCGGTCGGCGGCGCTGATGCCGGTGCTGACCCCGTCGCGGGCGTCGACGCTGATCGTGTACGCCGTCCGCATGCGCTCCTTGTTGTCGTTCACCATCAGCGGCAGCCCGAGCCGGTCGAGGTCGTCGCCCCGCATGCCGACGCAGATGACGCCCGAGGTGTGCCGGATCGTGAAGGCCAGCGTCTGCGCGGTGGCCTTGGACGCCGCGAAGATGAGGTCGCCCTCGTTCTCGCGGTCCTCGTTGTCGACGACCACGACCGGCTTGCCGTCGCGGATGTCGGCGATGGCCCGCTCGATGGGGTCGAGCCTGATGTCACTCATACTGCGACAGCCTCCTGCTTGCGCCAGTTCACGAATCCGGTGAGGACCAGGACGAAGAACACCGCGTACACGGCCCCCGAGACGACCAGCCCCGACCGGAAGGCCAGCGGCACCCCGACGAGGTCGACGGCGATCCAGACGAGCCAGAAGTCGGTCAGCGCCCTGCCCTGGGCCCAGGTCGCGACCGCGCTGCCGACGAAGATGTAGGCGTCGGCGGCCACCAGGAAGTACCCCTCGGGCAGCGGCGCGTGCGCGCCCCACGAGAGCCCGGTGACGAAGAAGAACCAGCCGGCCAGGGCGGTCCCGGCGACGACGGTCCCGGTCAGGAACACCCGCTCGGCGTACGTCGCGGTACGCACGGCCAGCTGCTCGCCCTGGCTCTTCCAGCGCACCCAGCCGTAGACGGCCAGCACGCCGAACATGACCTGCTTCAGCGCGTTGCCGATCAGCCCGGCGTCGAGCGAGGCGGTCAGCAGCAGCACCGAGGCGGTGAGCTGGACCGGCCACGTCCAGAGCGAGCGGCGGATGGCGAACACGACCGTGGCCAGGGCCAGCACGTTGCCGATGAGGTCGGTCCACAGGACGGTCGTCCCGAAGGCCTCGAAGGTGGCGTTCACCTCACCACCAGCTTCTCGACGTACTTGGCGATGACGTCGGCCTCCAGGTTCACCGGGTCGCCGGCGACCTTCGAGCCGAGGGTGGTCAGCGCCAGGGTGGTCGGGATCAGGCTGACCGTGAACTCCTCGGCGGACACCGACGCGACGGTGAGCGACACGCCGTCGACGGTGATCGAGCCCTTGTGCACCACGTAGCGGGCCAGGTCGGCGGGCAGCGAGATCGTGACGACCTCCCAGTGCTCGTCGGGCTCGCGCCGCACGATGACGCCGGTCCCGTCGACGTGGCCCTGCACGATGTGGCCGCCGAGCCGCTGGTCGGCCCTGACCGCGCGTTCCAGGTTCACGGGGGAACCCGACTCCAGGGCGCCGAGGCTGCTCCGGTCGAGGGTCTCCTTCATGACGTCCACGGTGAAGACGTCGCCCTCGACCGCGACGACGGTCAGGCAGACCCCGTTCACGGCGATCGAGTCGCCGTGCTTGGCGTCCTGGGTCACGAGGGCGCCGCGGAAGGCCAGCCGGGCCGCCTGCGGGAGGGGGTCGACGGCGACGACCTGGCCGAGTTCCTCGACGATTCCGGTGAACATGCTCAGTTCTCCTTCGGGGGCGCCGGCCGCGCGGTCACGCGCAGGTCCGGTCCAATGGGGACGACGTCTTCGAACTCCCAGCGGTGGATGCCGCCGACGCCCGTCACCCCGGCGTCGCCCAGGGCGGCGCGCCCCGAGCCGAGGAAGGCGGGCGCCAGGTAGGCGACGACCCGGTCGACCAGACCGGCGCGCAGGAAGCTCCCGGCGAGGGTGGGGCCGCCTTCGAGGAAGACGCTGACGATCTGACGCCGGTGGAGTTCGGTCAGCAGGGCGGCGAGGTCGAGGCCGCGCGGGCCGCGCGGGACGCGCACGGCGTGCTCGGCGGGCAGGTCGGCCCCGACGGCGAGCAGGGTGGGCGCGGCGTCGTCGAGCACCCTCGCGTGCGGGGGCGTGAGGCCCTCGCTGTCGACGACGACCCGCAGGGGTGTCGCGGGGCCGGGCCGGACCGTCAGGTGGGGGTCGTCGGCCAGCACGGTGCCGATCCCGGCCATGATCGCGTCATGCTGCCCGCGCAGGCGGTGCACGTCGGCGCGGGCCTCCGGCGAGGTGATCCACTGGCTGGTGCCGTCGGCGGCGGCCGACCGGCCGTCGAGGGTCGCGGCGAACTTCCACGTGACGAACGGCCGCCTCAGCCGCGTGTACGTCAGCCAGTGGGCGTTCCCCCGCTCCGCCTCGGCCCGCAGGAGCCCGCTTTCGACGGCGACCCCCTCGCGGCGCAGCCTCTCCAGGCCGCCGGCCGCGACGGGGTTGGGGTCGGGCACCGCGACGACGACCCGCGCGACGCCGGCCTTCAGTAGCGCCTCGGAGCAGGGGCCGGTCCGGCCGTGGTGGTCGCAGGGTTCGAGGGTGACGTAGGCGGTGCCGCCCCGGGCCAGCTCACCGGCCTCGCGCAGGGCCCAGACCTCGGCGTGCGGCCCGCCGGCCGCGGCGTGGAAGCCCTCGCCGACGACGGATCCCCCGGCCGAAGTGATCACACACCCGACCACCGGATTCGGGCTCGTCGTGCCCAGCCCGCGCGCGGCGAGGTCGATCGCCCGGCGCATGAAGTGGTCGTCCACCCCGGTCCTTCCCTGCATCAGGGCTCCGGGGCATGGGCATGGAAGCGCCCAAGGACGGACGCGCCCCAATAGGGGGCCTCGCCCGCCGCGTGCTGCCTCCCATCCGGACTTTCACCGTCGGTCCTGGAATTCCACCAGGTCAACCGGCCGATGGATTCGGCCGGGTCGCGGACTGTCACCGCCGGTTCGGACTTTCACCGACCCCGGAGCACGCATTGTGTTCTTCGATGTGCGTCAAGGCTGTTGCCTACGCAAGTTATTCCCAGTCTGCCACGACGGTTCCGGGCGGCGTCAATGTGGCGCCGGTCGCAGTGCCCTCGGCACGGCGTTCAGGCCGGTCCGGACGGTGCGCAGCGTCATCGTCGCCCACACGTCGCCGAACGGGGTGGCAGGCAGGCCGTAGAGGCGTCTGGCCCACCGGGGCAGGCTGGCGAAGGCCACGGCGGTGATCCACGGGAAGATCGGCTTGATCAGGGTGAGCCGGGCCGGCAGCGGCGGGTTGAGCGACATCAGCAGCGGGTGGGGCGCCTCGGGCACGAACCGCAACTTCGGCCGTTCGGCGTCGATGTAGTCGCGCATCTCGCCCACCGAATGGGGCACGTCGCCGGGTGACAGGCCGACGACCTCGGCGGCGCGGCGCCATTCGTACACGAACTGATCGGCCTCGTCGTCGGTCAGGGGCACCCCGGCGCGGCGGGCCGTGGACAGGTAGGAGTCGACCTCCCCGACGTGCACCCAGCGCAGCGCGTCGGGCTCGTCGAGGTGGTAGCGGTCGCCGACGTCGGGGTCGTAGGCGGTCAGGGTCGCGTGGATCTTACGGACCCGCTTGGCCGCCTTGTCGACCTCCTCGGCGCTGCCGTAGGTGCGCACCCGGACGAACTCGGTGGTGCGCAGGAACCGCGCCCACGCCTCGGAGGGATCGAACAGGGCCGAGTTCTGGATCACCCCGCGCATCGCCCGGGGGTGCAGGCCCTGCATCAGCAGGGCCCGGAAGCCGCCGACGAACAGGACCGGCTCCGCCATCACCCGCCAGGTGACCGAACCGGGACCGAACAGCCCGTCTTGGTTCATGACCTCACGCTACGCCCCCTCGGCGAGCGCACGAAGGGCCTGCACCGCCGCGGCGGGGTCGTCGCGGCCGTAGACGGCGTTCCCGGCCACGAAGACGTCGGCGCCCGCCTCGGCGCAGCGCTCGATCGTCTCGTCGGCCACCCCGCCGTCGACCTGGATCCAGACCTCCAGGCCGTGCTTGGAGACCAGCTGGCGGGCCCGGCGGATCTTCGGCAGCACCCCGTCGATGAACGACTGCCCGCCGAACCCCGGCTCGACGGTCATCAGCAGCAGCATGTCGATCTCGGGCAGCAGGTCCTCGTAGGCGTCGACGGCCGTCGCCGGGTTGAGCGCGAACCCGGCCCGCGCGCCCTCCTTGCGGATCGCCCGCAGGGTGCGCACCGGGGCCTTGGCCGCCTCGGCGTGGATGGTCACGCTCCGGGCGCCCGCCTCGGCGTAGCCGACGGCCCAGCGGTCGGGGTCTTCGATCATGAGGTGGCAGTCGACCGGGGTCGAGACCGACTTCAGCAGCGCCTCCACCACGGGCAGGCCGAGCGTCAGATTGGGCACGAAGTGGTTGTCCATCACGTCGACGTGGAGCCAGTCGGCCACCCCGGCGACCCGGGCGGCCTCGTCGGCCAGTCGGGCGAAATCAGCGGACAAGATGCTGGGCGAGATCTGTACGGCCATGACGCCGCAGTCTACGCGGCAAGGTTTTGTCCCCTCATGAACCTGTGGATGATCTGCGCAAACTAGCCTCGAACCATGATCAGCGCAGCCGGCCTGACCAAGGTCTACGGCGGGAGGACCGCCCTCGATCACGCCGACTTCACGGTCCGGCCGGGTGTGGTGACGGGTTTCCTCGGCCCGAACGGCGCGGGCAAGTCGACCGCGATGCGGCTGATCCTCGACCTCGACCGGGCCACCGCCGGCTCGGTCACCGTCAACGGCCGCCGCTACCGCGACCTGCCCGTGCCGCTGCGCGAGGTCGGCGCCCTGCTGGAGGCCAAGGCGTGGCACGGCGGCCGGTCGGCCCACGACCACCTGCGCTTCCTGGCCCGCACCAACGGCATCCCCAAACGCCGGGTGCGCGAGGTGCTCGACATCGTCGGCCTGCACGACGTCGCCGGGAAACGCGCCAAGAGCTACTCGCTCGGCATGGGCCAGCGGCTCGGCATCGCCGCCGCCCTGCTCGGCGACCCCGCGATCCTGATGTTCGACGAGCCGGTCAACGGGCTCGACCCCGAGGGCATCCTGTGGATCCGGCGGCTGATGCAGTCGCTGGCCGCCGAGGGCCGGACCGTGTTCGTCTCCAGCCACCTGATGGCGGAGATGGCGCTGACCGCCGGGCACCTGATCGTGATCGGCCGGGGCCGGATCCTGGCCGACACCCCGATGGCCGACTTCATCCCCGCCAGCCACGTGCGGGTGCGCTCCCCCGACCTGGCGGCCCTCGTCCGGGCCGTCGCCGCCGAGGACTGGCGGGCCCGTCCCGCCGACGACGCCCTGCTCGTGTACGGGGTGACGCCCGCCGACGTCGGCGACCTCGCCTACCGGAACGGGATCCGGGTGCACGAGTTGTCACCCGTCCACCCGTCGCTGGAGGAGGCGTTCATGCGCCTGACCGCCGACAGCGTCGAGTATCACGGGGGCGGTGGATGACCCTCCGGCGGGCCGGCTTCGCGGGAGCCGTGGCCGGGGAGTGGATCAAGATCTGGACCGTGCGGTCGACGTGGTGGAGCATGTTCGCCACCGTCGTGGTGACCGTGGGGCTCTCGTCGCTGCTGACGCTGGCGTACACGCTGTCGTACGACCGGCTCGGCTTCCGGGCCCGGCTGGCCTTCGACCCGGTCGCCTACGGGCTGGCCGGGCTGAACTTCGGGGTGATCACCCTGGGCGTGCTCGGGGTGCTGGTGGTGTCGACCGAGTTCTCCTCGGGCCTCGTGCGGACCTCGTTGTCGGCCGTGCCGCGCCGGTCGCGGCTGCTGGCCGCCAAGGCCGTGGTGCTGGCCGCGGTCGCGCTGGCCGTGGGGCTGATCTCGTCGTTCGCGGCGTTCTTCGCCTCGCAGGCGGTCTTCTCGATGCGGCGGCTCGGGGCCGGGATCGGCGACCCCGAGGTGCTGCGGGCGGTCACCGGCGGCGGGCTCTACCTCACGCTGATCGCGCTGATCTCGCTCGGCGCGGGGGCGATCGTGCGGCACACCGCCGGGGCGATCACGTCGGTGCTCGGGGTGCTGTTCGTCGCGCCGATCTTCGGGGTGTTCCTGCCGGAGGACTGGGGGCGCACCGTGCAGAAGTTCCTGCCCCCGGCCGCCGGGAGCGCCATTCTGACCACCCGCGAGACGCCGGTCACCCTGCCGCCGTGGCAGGGGTTCGGCGTCTTCGCGGGCTACACGGCCCTGGTGCTCGTGGTCGCGTTCGTCCTGTTCAGGCGGCGCGACGTCTGAGCAGCGCCAGGAACATCGCGTCGGTGCCGTGGCGGTGCGGCCAGAACTGGACGTAGGGGCCGTCGCCGAGCCCCGGGACCTCGGGCAGGTAGGCGCGGGCGTCGAGGGTCTCGGCCAGGTCGCCCATGTCGCCGACGACGGCGCGGGTCTCGGCGATGTGGGGCGAGCAGGTCACGTAGGCGACCACGCCGCCGGGACGCACCGCCCGCAGCGCCTCCCTGAGCAGCGCCCGCTGGAGCGCGGTCAGCTCGGGGATGCCGCGCGGGTCACGCCGCCACCGCGCCTCCGGACGGCGGCGCAGCGCCCCCAGGCCGGTGCACGGCGCGTCGAGCATGACCCGGTCGAACACGCCCTCCCGCCACGGCGGACGGGTGCCGTCGGCCACCACGACGGCGGCCTCCTTGGTCGCCTGCCAGACCAGCCGGGCCCGGTGCTCCTGCGAGTCGCCCGCGAGCAGCCGGGCGCCCGTCTGCGCGGCCACCGCGTCGAGCAGGCCCGCCTTGCCGCCGGGGCCGGCGCACATGTCGAGCCAGGTGCCGTCGCGGTCGTCGAGCGGCACCCGGGTCAGCGCGAGGGCGACGAGCTGGCTCGCCTCGTCTTGCACCGCCGCGCGGGCCTCGCCGACGGCCTTGAGCCGGCCGGGGTCGCCGTCGACCAGGTAGGCGCCGTAGGGCGAGTAGGGCGCGGGCTCGGCCCCGGCGTCAACGAGCTCGTCGATCGTGGCCCGGCCCGGCCGCGCCACCAGGGCCACCCGGGGCCGCTCGTTGTCGGCCTCAAGCGCCTTGGCGGTCTCGTCGATCGACCCGCCGACGGCGTCGCGCAGGGCGGTGACGATCCACTTCGGGTGGCTGTAGGTGATCGCCAGGTGGCCGACCGGGTCGTCTTCGACCGGCGGCGCGACGGCCTTCAGCCACTCGTCGAGCGAACGCTGGCTGACCTTGCGCAGGATCGCGTTGGCGAACCGCGACGGCCCCTGGCCGACCCGCAGCCGGACCAGGTCGATCGTGGCCGAGACGGCGGCGTGGGCCGGGATGCGGGTGCGCAGCAGCTGGTGGACGCCCAGGCGCATGGCGTCGAGGAGCGGCGGGTCGATCTCCTCCGGCGGGCGGTCGCTGCAGGCGGCGATCACCTCGTCGTAGGTGCCCAGACCCCGCAGGGTGCCGTAGGCCAGCTCGGTCGCGAGGGCGGCGTCGCGGCCGGTGATGTCACGCTGCCGCAACATCTGCGGCAGCAGCAGGTTCGCGTAGGCGTCGCGCTCGTCGACGGCCCTCATCAGGTCGTACGCCGCGTTTCTCGCCTCGTCACGGACGGGCTTGGGGGGCCTCGGAGGGCCGCCGCGCCGACCGGTGGAGCGGGCCCGTCCTGAGGGGTTGTTGCCCCGGTTCGTCATCTGGCGGTTGCCTTTGGTTGGTGGTGGCGAGCGATCATTCAGGGTAGCTCAGCTGAGGTGGTCGCCTTCCCCGATTCGGGCACCGCGGGCCCAATCGCCCGCCGCCATGGGCTTCTTCCCCTCGGCCCGCACCTCCCCGAGGAGCACGGGGTGACTGGCCGTGCCGACCCAGACGCGGTTCTTCTGGACGCGGATCTCGCCCGGCGCCAGCTTCTCGGCGTCAGGAGCCTTTTCGACTCTCCCCAGCTTCAGCCGCTGCCCCCGGAACTCGGTCCAGGCGCCGGGGTTGGGCGTGCAGGCCCGGATCAGCCGGTCGACGCGCAGGGCCGGGGCGGCCCAGTCGACCCGGGCGTCGTCGACCTGGATCTTGGGCGCCAGGCTGACGCCCTCGGCGGGCTGCGGACGCGCTTCGAGGGAGCCGTCGGCGATGCCGTCGATCGTGGCGGCCAGCAGGCCCGCGCCCGACTCGGCCAGCCGCGCCAGCAGCTCGCCGCTCGTGTCGGAGGGCCGGATCTCCTCGGTGACCACGCCGAACACCGGACCGGCGTCGAGCTCCTTGACGATCCGGAAGGTGGCCGCTCCGGTGATCTCGTCGCCGTGCAGCACGGAGTGCTGGACGGGGGCCGCGCCGCGCCAGGCCGGCAGCAGCGAGAAGTGCAGGTTGACCCAGCCGTGGGCCGGGATGTCGAGCGCGGCCTGCGGCAGCAGCGCGCCGTAGGCGACCACCGGGCAGCAGTCGGGCGCGATCTCGCGCAGCCGGTCGAGGAACGCCGGGTCGCCGGCCTTCGCGGGCTTCAGCACCTCGACGCCCGCCTCGGCGGCGAGCTCGGCGACCGGGCTGGGATGGAACTGCCGGCCCCGCCCCGACTGGGCGTCGGGCCGGGTCACCACGGCCGCCACCTCGTGGCGGGAGGCCAGCAGGGCCCGCAGCGACGGGAGCGCGGTCTCGGGGGTGCCCGCGAAGACGAGACGCACTAGATGGCCCTCCCGCCGGTGGCGTGGGGCGAGAACCGCACGACCGGGGCGGACAGGCCGCTCCACTCGGCCTCGCGGACCGCCTTCATGGCGGCCTTGCGCTGCCGTTGGTCCATGCGGTCGATGAACAGGATGCCGTCGAGGTGGTCGGTCTCGTGCTGCAGGCAGCGCGCCATCAGGTCGGTGCCCTCGATCGTGACCGGGTCGCCGTGCATGTTGAAGCCCTTGGCGACCGCGCGGATGGCGCGCGGGGTCGGGAAGGCCAGGCCGGGGAAGGACAGGCAGCCCTCCTCGCCCTCCTCGTCGCACTCCTCGCCCAGGTCGAGGACCGGGTTCACCAGGTGGCCGACCACGTCGTCGATGTTGTAGGTGAAGACGCGGAGCCCGACGCCGATCTGCGGGGCGGCCAGGCCCGCGCCCGGGGCGTCCATCATCGTGTCGGTCAGGTCTTTGACCAGCTTGCGCAGTTCCTTGTCGAAGGTCTTCACCGGCTCCGCCGGAGTGCGCAACACGGGGTCGCCGAACAGGCGGATCGGCTGAACTGCCACCAGAAGGCTCCTTGGACTAGGGATCAGCCCAGTTTAAGGGCGCTCTCAGCGCGACCGGGTCTTCATCGCCGCCTTGCGGGCGGCCTTGGCGACCACGACGTCGGGGTGGTTCTTGCCGAGCAGTTCGAGCACGGCCAGAGCGTCGGGGTGGTCGGCCGCGCCCATGACGGGCACCAGGCTGAGCAGGTCGTCGCCGAGCACGTCGAGGTCGCCGCCCTTGGCCGGGGCGCCCAGGTAGAGCAGGGCGGCCAGGGTGTCGACGGCCACCCACGCGCCGTCGGCCTCGCCGAGGGCCGGGGCGTCGAAGTCGCGCACGCCCAGCCAGGCGGCGGCGTAGCGCCACATCAGCGGCTCGTCGAGCGCCTCGCGCACGGCCGGGGCGGCCTCGGGGCCGAGCTCCTCCAGGACGGTGCCGGCGGTGCCGCGCTGGGCGGCGTTGCCGGTCGCGGCGATCTTGATGAGGTCGCGGGCCGCCTCCTCGGGCGCCCGCCGCTCCAGCCACAGGCTCGCCGCGCTGGCCGACGCCTTGCCGGCGATCAGGGCGTCGACGAGCTCGCCGGCGGTCAGCAGGGCCAGGCCCTCGATCTCGCTCAGCGAGGGGGCGTCGTGGCCCTCACGCAGCAGGTCGCGGCGGACCGCCCACACGCCGATCGGGGTGAGCCGCACCGAGTCGGCCCCCGCCGGTTCGATCAGCCCGCAGTAGGCCAGCAGCTCCATCGCGGCGGCGAGCTCGGCGGGCAGTGCCAGGCGCAGCCTTCGCAGCTCCTGGAGCCCGGCCTCGCAGCCGACCTCGTGGGCCTGCAGGATGCCGGTCGTCAGCAGCGGCACCGCCATGCCCTCGCGCACGGAGTACATCGTCGCCAGGATCTCGGTCAGGTGCTCGTCGACGACGGCCGAGCCGGTCAGGCCCTGCTCGTCGGTCCGGTCGAGCACGTCCATGACGACGCCGTCCCAGAACTCCATCGTGTCGCGAACCCCGGGCCCCGGACGGGCGCCCTCGGGGGTGATCTCGACGAGGCGGCCGTTGACCGCCACGATCCACAGCAGCCGCAGCCGGTCGGCCTTCAGGCCGAGGTCGTGGACGACCTGCGCGGCGTCGCCCGGCAGGAGGTTGTGATCGTCGGCGACGGGGCGGGTGCCGGTCCAGACGGCGAGGCGGGCCGCGTCGCGCACCAGGGGGACCGCCCGCACCTGAGCGGCGAGCTCGTCGTCGAGCGCCAGCTCCACCGGCGGGAAGGTGAGCACGTCGCTGTCGAGGATCGCTGAACCTGGCATTCCTGCAACTTACTCCACACTGGTTACCTGATACCCCGCGAACGAGCCTTGAAGGCGGCCTTCCTGGCGGCCTTGGCGGCGTTGCGGTCAGGCAGGGTGTGCCCGAGCAATTCAAGCACCTGCACGACGTCGGGGTGCTCCACCTTCCACATGTCCTCGATCACCTCGGGCGACGGCCCGGAGGCGGCCATGTTCTCGGCGAACGACTCGGGATCGGCCTCGGCCGCCGGGATCGCCAGCGCCAGCATGTCGACGCTGACCCAGAGCATCTCGTCGTCGGTCATCGGCGGCGCGCCCAGCCGGCGGGCCGACAACCAGTGGATGACGTGGGGCCGCAGCTCCTGGTCGGACAGGTACCGCCGGACGGCGGGCTCGGCCTCGAACCCCAGCCGGTCGACGATCGTGACGGCCACCCCGCGCACCTCGGCGGGCGCGCCGACGACCGCTTCGAGCAGCTCCCCGGCGGCCTCTGCGGGCGACCGCGCGCCCAGCCACCGGACGATGTCGGGCTCGGCCGCCTCGGGCGAGATCCCATCGGACAGCAGCCCCGCGATGAGCCCGCTCGCGTCGCCCTCGGCCAGGTCGGGCGCGATGGGCGCGTCGAGGCCGAGTTCGGCGTACATCTCGCGGATCCCCCACATCCCGTGGGGGGTCAGCACCAGCCCCTCGGACGTGACGGCGACGGTGCCGGCGGCGGCGAGCCCTTCGAGCGCCTCGGTCAGGTCGCCCACCGGCCCGTCGTCGGCCACCTCGCTGAGATAGTCGCCCACCGCCTCGACCGGGACCGGGACCTGGAGCCGGTAGAGCAGGTCGTGGATGGCGTAGACCTCCTTGTCGACCACCGCCGACCCGGTGACCTCGCCCCGGTCTTCGCCCAGGAACTCGACCAGCCCGACCCAGAGGTCGAGCACGTCTTCGTCGGCCCGCTCCTCCAGCGGCCGGAACCCGGCCTCGGCGCTGACCTGGACGCCGTCGAGCTCGGCGAGCCCGAGCTCCAGCGCCAGCCCCCAGGCGGCGGCCGGCCGCGCCACCCCGCGCCCGGCGAGCACCTTGGCGTCTTTGACCCGCAGCGCCTTGCGGGTGGTCGCGGTGGCCCCGCTGCCGACCATCCAGGCCACGACGGTGTGGGCGTCGCGCAGCAGCGGCACCTCGCGCACCAGCTTGGCGACCTCACCCGGCGCGGCCAGCCGCACCGGCGGCAGCGGCGCGCAGCCGGGGCAGTCGCAGTCTTCGTCGAGGGTGAGGCTGCGCCCCTGCCCGAGGCGCGGCGCGGCGTCGTCGACCCCCGGCTCGATGAGCTCGAAGGTGTCGGCCCCGATGACGCTGAAAATGCTCTTGGCCATGCCGAACTTGGACGAGTCGGCCAGCGCGGCCGGCATCAGCGGCCCCACCCGGTCGAGCGTGCCCCGCATCTCGGCGGCGGTCGTATCGTCGACCTCGCCGGTCGCGGCCAGGAAGTCGACGAGCGAGTGGGCGGCCGCGACGGTTCCCGGCGCGCTGTCGGGCGGGGTGATCACCTTGCGTGGATAGATCTCCAGCAGCAGTTCCTCGAAAGTGGCGGGCCGGAAATCCCCCGGCGCCCCGACCTCCAGGTAGTCACTCGCGTAGTCGCACAGCAGCCTGATCTCATCGACATCGGGCGTGACGCCGTTCTCGTGCCCCCACACGCGCAGGCCATCGATGGCCCGGTTCACCCATTCGATCGACACAGGGAGACGCTAACGGGTTACTGACCGCATCGCGAATTCACCGGTGCGGACGACCCCCGGAACCCCTCACCGCGAAGGCTCTCCCGCTTCCCTGGTCCACCGCCGCCCAGGGGTCGCTTTCGCTCTGGCGGCCTCGGCGAAGGGCCTCGTCCCTCGCGCTCCCGGGAAAGGCTCCGCTCCCCTCGGCCGCATATCCCGGCGACCGCGCTTCACGAAATCGTGCTCTTTCCTTCCTCGTGCCGAGCTCCCTGACGTGACTCGAAGCCAATCACCGAGTCAATTATCGGCACGCCGTAAAACAGGCCGGCATCACGCAGGGTCCCCAAGCCGGATGACTCGGCTTTCGGGGCCGGGACGTTTCCGCTGTGGGATTCTCGCTTGCTTCCCCAGGGCGAACACCCCGGCCGGACTGCCCGAGAGCCAGGCGAGGCCGGCCTCGGTCAGCGGGCCTCTGCCCGGCAGCAGGTGAGGACAAGCCTCCGCTTGCACGGAGAACGTCTCCTGCCGATCGGGTGCCTGTCGGCATAGGAGGGCCGCCGACCGGTACGTGTGGGATCCGCTCCTGCGGGAGTTGATGACGCGCTCCCGGGTGCGCAAACCCGCAGAAACGCCACCAGCGACATTCCTTTGTCCCGATTAGAACTGGAACCTTGGCGGCGCAAACAAGAAAGGAAACGCCTTCTTGGCAGCGCGACGACACTCTGCTTCCGCAGAAACTGGAGATGCCACTTCCGTAAAGCCCCGACCGCACCGGCGAACGCCTTCGTCGGAGGTCTTCGACTCTCGGGTTCGCGGTGACCACATGCAAGTCTTCGACGCTCAGAACACGATGATCACAGCGAGCCCTTGAGACGCGGGACTACATGCGAGTCGTCGCCCCTTGAGACGCGGGACTACATGCGAGTCGTCGCCCCTTGAGACGCGTGCTCATAGCGAGTCCTCGCCCCTTGAGGCGCGGTGCTCACAGCAGTCCCCGCCCCTGCAAGGCGGCACCACATACCAATCGTCGCCCCCTGAGACGCGGTGCTCACAGCAAGTCCTCCTCCCTTGAGAGGCGGTGCTCACACCAAGTCCTCGCCCCTTCGCTCCCTCGAACGCGGGACCACATACGAGTCGTCGCCCCCTGACGCGCCGACCTCAGCGGGTCTTCACCCCTCGGGATTCAGGTGTGATCACAGCAGATCGAGCGGATCGATGTCGATCCTCACGACGTCGGCGGCCTTGCGCGCCGACCTGATCCCGGCCGCGCCCTTGAGGACTCTGACCAGTTCGGCCCCCCGCGACCGCGCCGCCCTGAGCACGGCCCGCTCCTCGCCGGTCCGCCCCACCGGCACCGGCCCCAGCACCTCGACACCTTCCGGAAGGGTCACCAGCCCGAGCATCTCGCGGATCGCCGAAGGGGGCCCGGTGAGCGTACCGACCTGAGTGACGGGCGGGAACCCGAGTTCGGCGCGGTCGCGGAGCTCGCGCTCGGCGTGCGTGACGGGATCCCACCGGACCAGCGCCTGGGTGACCGGCGCCTGCGCGTCGGCGAGCACGACCACCTCCCCGCCGGGCCGCACGAGCGCGGCGGCGTTCAGCCACCTGCGCAGCGCCTCCTCGGCGGCCCGCAGATCGGGCCTGCTGAGCATCGCCCACCCGTCGAGCAGCGCGGCGGCCGCGTAACCGTTTTCGGCGACCGGCTCGGCGCCGGGAGTGGCCACCACGAGGGCCGGCGCGTCGGGCACCGACGCGAGCACCCCGTCGCGCCCCGACGTGGTGACCCGCGTCGACGGGAACGCCCGCCCCAGCTCCTCGGCCGTCCTGCGCGCTCCCACGACAGCCGCTCGCAGCCGGGGAGACCCGCAGTTGGGGCACCGCCAGTCTCCGGCGATCCGGCCGCACCAGCGGCAGTAGGGCGCCGCATGCCCGTTGGTCAGCGCCAGCGGCCCGGAGCAGGCCGAACACTGCGCCCGCGTGCGACAAGACTGACAATTCAACGCCGGGAGATATCCCCGCCGAGGCACCTGCACGAGCACCGGCCCGCTCTCCAGCCCCCCTTTGAGCGCCCGCCAGGCGACACTCGGCAACCGGGCCGCCCGGGCCGCCTCGTCGCGGTGCAGCTCGGCGTCGTCCCCGGCCGCCCGCACCCGGGGCGCCCGCCGCCGGACGTCATCGCGGGCGGCGGTCAACGGTTTCGCCCACCCGGTGGCGATCAGCCGTGTCCCTTCGGCGGTACGCGCGTACCCTCCGATCAGCATCGCCGCCCCGGCCGCGTGCACCCGCGTCGCCAGGACCTCCCGGGCGTGCGGGTAGGGCGCCAGCCGCTCGGAGTGCAGATCGTCCCCGTCGTCCCAGAGCACCGCGAGCCCCAGTTCCCGCACCGGCGCGAACGCCACGGCCCGGTTGCCGACGGCGACCCCGACCTCCCCGCGCAGCACCTTGAGCCACCGTCGATAACGCTCGGCGGGCCCGAGATCGGCGGTGATGGCGACGTGCGGGACGTCGGCGAGCGCGGCGTCGACCATGGCGACGTCCTTGCCATCGGGAACCACCACCACGGCCCCCCGCCCGGCGGCCACGGTGGCGGCAACGGCCTCGGCCACGGCCTGCGGCCAGCTGGGCGGCCCGCCGGGCAACGCCGTCCAGACGGCCCGGACCGCCCGCCCTTCGTGAAGCGCGGCGAGGAATGCGGGCCCGGCGGGATAGGCAGCCCAGTAGCCGCTGCTCCAGTCATGACTCGTGTCTTCCTGCGGCGAGGACACCCCGTCGGCAGGCCCACCGGAAATATCAGGATTCGCCCCGGCCGACGACCATTCCCGGCCCGCCTCCCCCGGGGGCGAGGAAGTCTCATCTCCGGGACCACCGGAAGTCACGTGACTCGCCCTAACCGACCCAGGCGACGGCCACTCGCGACCCGCCTCCCCCAGCGGCGAAGATGCCGCAACCGCACGGTCGCCGGAATTCTCAGAATGCGCCTCAACCGCCCCGGCCGAGGGCCGCAAGCGAACCTCACCCCCATGCGGCGTAGACGCCGCGACCGCGCGACCGCCAGAAGTCAGCGGATTTCCCCCGCCAGACCCGCCAGACCCGCCAGACCCGCCCGATCCGCCCGATGGCCGCCTGTGACCCGCATCCTCATCCGACGAAGACGCCACATGCACAGGACCGCCAGACGTCTCAGAATTCGCCCCGCCCCACGAGCCCTGACCCGCGTCCCCCCGCGGCGAAGACGCCACATCTGCGCGGCTGCCGGACACCTGGAGGCTCGGCACACCCGCCGACCCCTCCTGACCCGGCAAAGACCCCGCAACCGCGGCACCGCCAGAAATTTCGGGATTCGCCGTGCCCCACGCCCCGCTCTGTCCCGCGTTCCCCTGCAGCGAAGACACCGCATCCGCCCGGCCGCCCGATATTTCAGGACTCGGCCCACCCGGCAGCCGATCCCGACCCGGCAAAGACGCCACATCCGCAGGACCGCCAGAGATTACGGGATTCACCCCGCGAGACGACCCCTGACCCGCACTCCCCTCCGGCGAAGACACCTGGTCTGCCTGACCACCGACCAACTCGGGACTCGGTCCACCCCCCGGCCCCTCATGACCCGGCGGCAAAGACGCCACATCCGCAGGACCGCCAGAAGTTACGGGTATCACCCCGCCAGACGACCCCCGGCCCGCATTCCCCTCTGGGGAAGACACTCCATCTGCCCGGCCAGGAATCGGCCCACCCGCCGACCGATCCCCATCCGGCAAAGACGCCGCAACCGCCGCACCACCAGAAATTTCGGCATTCGTCCCGCCCGACGACCCCTCGGAACCCGCGCCCCCCTGCCGCGAAGACCCCACGCCGCCGGAAATTTCAAGATTCGCGCCCCCAGCCCCCCCGCCGTCACCAGGCCGAAGAGTCGCCGACACCCCCCGCCGGGACACCGCCGCCGCCTCCGCCCGCGCGTGTCGCGGCGGGATCGCCAGCCGCAGCACGTCGGACAACGTCCCCGCATACCGGTCGGCCACCGCCCGCGCCAGAGCGGAGATCTCCGCCGTCAGCACCCGCTCAGCCGAGATCACCCGCTCAAGGAAGAGCAACGCCCCCTGATGCGCGCTGGACTCCACCCGCTCCAGCAGAAACGCATCGGTCAGCTTCCCGGCGAACCGCACCCGCACCCGCACCCCGGGCAGGGCGACGTCGTCGAGCGCCACGGGAACGAGATAGTCGAAGGGCCGATCCAGGTGCGGCAGCGGGTTGTCGACCACGACACGCGCCACCGGAAGGTGCGGGGCGGGTGCGGGCGCGCCTGCGGCCCTCCCTCGGGCTGCCGGGGAGGTCGCGTCGGAGGGAAGCGCGATCAGCGCCTCCTGCGAACCCTCGCTCACAAGGCCCAAGTCCTAGCAGCAACCAAAAGATCCCCGGGCCGGAGCCCGGGGATCTGGGGAAAACTACAGACCGGCGGCGGCGCGCAGCGCGCCGGCGCGGTCGGTCGACTCCCAGGAGAAGCCGTCGCGGCCGAAGTGGCCGTAGGCGGCGGTCTCGGAGTAGATCGGGCGGAGCAGGTCGAGGTCGCGGATGATCGCGGCCGGGCGCAGGTCGAAGACCTGGAGCACGGCGGCCTGGATGGCGGCGATCTCGACGGTCTCGGTGCCGAAGGTCTCGACGAAGACGCCGACGGGCTGGGCCTTGCCGATGGCGTAGGCGACCTGGACCTCGGCGCGGTCGGCGAGGCCGGCGGCGACGATGTTCTTGGCGACCCAGCGCATGGCGTAGGCGGCCGAGCGGTCGACCTTCGACGGGTCCTTGCCCGAGAAGGCGCCGCCGCCGTGGCGGGCCATGCCGCCGTAGGTGTCGACGATGATCTTGCGGCCGGTGAGGCCGGCGTCGCCCATGGGGCCGCCGATCTCGAAGCGGCCGGTCGGGTTGACCAGCAGGCGGTAGCCCTCGACCACGATGTCGAGGTCGGCCAGGATCGGCTCGACGACGTGCTCGCGGATGTCGGGGGTCAGCATCTCCTTGAGGTCGATCTCGGGAGCGTGCTGGGTCGACACGACGACGGTGTCGAGGCGGACGGGCTTGTCGCCGTCGTACTCGATGGTGACCTGGGTCTTGCCGTCGGGGCGCAGGTAGGGGACGGTGCCGTTCTTGCGGACCTCCGACAGGCGGCGGGCCATGCGGTGGGCCAGCGTGATCGGCAGCGGCATCAGCTCGGGGGTCTCGCGGCAGGCGTAGCCGAACATGAGGCCCTGGTCGCCCGCGCCCTGGCGGTCGAGGTCGTCGGCCTGCTGCTCCTCGCGGTGCTCGATGGCGTCGTCGACGCCCTGCGCGATGTCGGGCGACTGGGCGCCGATGGAGACCGAGACGCCGCAGGAGGCGCCGTCGAACCCCTTGTGGGAGGCGTCGTAGCCGATCTCGAGGATCTTCTCGCGGATGACGCCGGGAATGTCGACGTAGGTCTCCGTCGTCACCTCACCGGCGACGTGGACCTGGCCGGTGGTGATCATCGTCTCGACGGCGACACGGCTCTTGGGGTCGTCCTTGAGCATGGCGTCGAGGATCGCGTCACTGATCTGGTCGGCGATCTTGTCGGGGTGGCCCTCGGTGACCGACTCGGAGGTGAACAGGCGACGGGACAACTCGTGGCTCCTCATGCAGCGGCTGCTGACGGCTAAATGGCTTCGCTGAGTGTAGCCGGACGACCGTCACCCCCGCGAAACCGTCTCACGTTACAAGTCGGGTAGCGGATCCCTCGGGAGATCCCCCGGGGCGAACGCCTCGGCGTCGGCCGCCCCGACGACGGCCACGTACTCGTCGGCGACCTCGAACGACACGCCGCCGAGCTCGATGACGGGCCCCGGCGAGAAGTCGACCGGCCCGAGCCGGGTGCGCCGGGGGTGGCGGGCCCACACCGACGCGGGCTCGTGCCGCCCGAACACCTTGGTGGCCAGGACGGTGATCGACCGGTCGGTCACCACGACGAGATAGCCGCCGCCGTCGGCGTAGGCCGGGAAGACGTAACGCAGGTCCTCGCCCGGCGGGAGCAGGGCGCGGCAACGTTCCCGGATCGCGGCGGACACGGGCATGGCCATCTCCTTCATGTGCCCGGAGAGCCAAACGAGCCTTTTATGGGCCTCATTCCCTCTTTGTCCCGCGAACCCGCGCGTTACACCAGCCGTGCGGCGATCAGATCCCAGACGACCCCCGCGAGATCGTCCTTGGGCCCGCGCGGGATTTCGACCGGCTCGCCCCCCGCCACCAGAACGGTGGCCGCGTTGTCGGGCGTCCCGAAGGCGAGGTTCTCCCCCACCTGGTTGACGACGAGCAGGTCACAGCCCTTGCGCGCCAGCTTGGCCTGCCCGTTGGCCAGCACGTCGTCGGTCTCGGCCGCGAACCCGACGATCACCCGGGGCGACTTCTCCCCCGCCCGGCGCCGCTCCCCGAGCTCGGCCAGAATGTCCGGATTCTTGGTGAGACGAATGGCCTCGGGCTCGTCCCCCGTCTTCTTGATCTTGCTCTGACGAGGCGCGACCGGCCGGAAATCCGCCACCGCCGCCGCCATGACCACCGCGTCGGCGTCGGCTACGGCGTCGATCACGGCGTCCCTGAGCTGCAACGCCGACTCGACCCGCACGACGTCCACTCCCGCGGGGTCGGGCAGTGACACGTTGGCCGCCACGAGCGTCACCGCGGCCCCCCGCGCGGCCGCGACGCGCGCCAGCGCATACCCCTGCAATCCGGACGACCGGTTCCCGATGAACCGAACGGGATCGATGGCCTCGCGTGTCCCGCCGGCGGACACCACCACCCGCCGCCCCGCGAGATCGGCCCGCGCACCGGCGAGAACCGCGCGGCAGACCTGAAAGATCGCGGAAGGATCGGGCAACCGCCCTTTCCCGGAGTCGGCCCCGGTCAGCCGCCCCACGGCGGGCTCGATCACGATGGCCCCCCGCGCCCGCAGGGTCGCGACGTTGGCCTGGGTGGCCGGGTGCTCCCACATCTCGGTGTGCATCGCCGGCGCGAACACGACAGGGCAGCGGGCGGTCAGCAACGTGTTGGTCAGCAGATCGGAGGCCAGCCCATGAGCGGCCTTGGCGAGAATGTCGGCGGTCGCCGGCGCCACGACGAGAAGATCGGCATTCTGCCCGATCCGCACATGCGGCACCTCCTCCACCGAATCCCACACCTCAGCGGAAACGGGATTCCCGGAAAGCGCCGCCCACGTCGGTTCCCCCACAAACCGCAAAGCATCCCGTGTAGGCACAACACGGACAGAATGCCCCGATTCGGTAAACAACCGAAGAAGTTCACATGCCTTATAGACCGCGATCCCCGCGGAAACCCCCAGCACCACCCGATTCGCCACAGAGAAACCCTACCGACCCCCTTCCCACCATTCCGCGCACCCCCACCCAAGAACAAGAACCTTCTTCTATTCCATTACGGCTCCGCCCACCCCAC
>NZ_BBXC01000029.1:0-17863 GCF_001570525.1 Herbidospora sakaeratensis | reverse complement strand
ACCCCACACCCCCCACCGCCGAGACTCCCCGCCGCCCAAGGCGCCAACCCACCCCGCTTTCGGCCCCCGCCGCAACGGGCAGGAAACACCGAGCACCCGTCAGGCCGCGCACCACAGGCGGGACACAACCGCCGCACAGCCGAACGCTCAAGATCGCAGCCCCCGCCACGCCGACCACTGCGGCGAACCCCCGCCCGTCAGGCCCCGTGAAACGTCACAGCCACGACAAATCGCGAAGGACGCCTCTGAGCTGGCGAAACAAGCCCATCCAGCCATCGGGCACCACCCGATATAGCGGGCATACCACCACCCGCCAACCCCATGGACGGACCCGCTCGACCTCGCCCCAAGCGCACGACTGTCACCCCGCGACGCCAACCCACGAGCCCGCCAGACGCCAGCTCACGGCCCACACCACCAACGCGACCAAATGGAACGTGTCCGGCCGTCGTCTCAGGCGCATTACAGCCGACACCCCAACGCCAATGAAGCGAACCCGCCCAACCGCCGCCTCAGGCCAAGGCAGACCACACCGCAACACCGACCACTTGGACTCGCCGGCCGATCGTCTCAAACCGATGAGGTCAACACGAACCGCCACAGCTCACGGCCCGTCGGCCGTTACGACTGCCCCCACCTGCGCCAACGTCTACAACCAGAACAACTGAGAGGTGCCGGGCCGGGCATCGAACCACACCACATCCTGACCGGCAGCCCCAGGCGGGCATCCTCGATCACGCCCTCGACAGCCGGTCCCGCCGCCAAGAACCACTCACATCAGGCCGCCACAAACCGCCCCGGAACAGCAAAAAGGCCCGGAGGACTCATCCTCCAGGCCACACAACAAACCGACACGGCAATCATTCAAGCGCCGCTCATATGGCACCCGCTCGGGCGCGTCCGGGTCTGGACTGAGGAGCGCAGGAGAGCGAAGCGAACCGGAGCGACGAGGGAAGACCCGGACTGAAAGCGCCCGAGCCGCGTGTGCGGAGCACACGCGTTCAAACTCGCGCGGGCAGATTACACAGCACCTTCGATGGGCTCCGAGGTCAGCAGACCCTCGGACACCTCGCGGAGCGCGATCGACAGCGGCTTCTCCTGGGCGTGGGTCTCGACCAGCGGCCCGACGTACTCGAGCAGGCCCTCGCCGAGCTGGGAGTAGTAGGCGTTGATCTGACGCGCACGCTTGGCGCCCATGATGACCAGGCTGTACTTGCTGTCGACCACGTCGAGCAGCGAGTCGATCGACGGGTTGGTGATGCCCTCGGCGTAGGTGGAGCTGGTGGTCACAGTAGGGGTCCCCTAGCTAGTCGGATCGTCGGCCATCAAATCTATCAGCCGCCGACATACCTCTTGCACCGACGTGTTGACAAGGGTGAGGTCGAATTCTTTCTCGGCCGCCATCTCGATGCGCCCGGCGTCGAGCCGGCGGGCGATCACGTCGGGTGGTTCGGTGCCGCGTCCGCGCAGGCGGCGTTCGAGCTCTTCCCACGTCGGCGGGGCGAGGAAGACGAGCAGGGCCTCGGGCATGCTGGCCCTGACCTGGCGCGCGCCTTGGAGGTCGATCTCGAGCAGGGTGGGCTCACCCTTGACGAGGCGCTCCTCGACGGCGACGCGCGGGGTGCCGTAGCGGTTGCCGGCGAACTCGGCCCACTCCAGCAGGTCTCCGTCGGCGATGAGCCGGTCGAACTCGGCGTCGTCGGCGAAGAAGTATTCGACCCCGTGGATCTCCCCGGGGCGGGGTTTCCGGGTGGTCACCGAGACCGACAGCCACACCTCTGGGTGTGCCCGCCGGAGCTCGGCGACGACCGTGGACTTGCCGACGCCGGACGGCCCGGACAGGACCGTCAGGCGTGTCAGAGGCATGGAGCCACCGTATCGCGCCCCGTCCCCTCCGGTTTCCTCGGCCTCGTGAGCCGTGCCGCCGTCGGACCAGGACGTCGTGGTCAACTCAATGCCCCTCTGGTGTCACGCGATCCCCGGCCATCCCGGGGGATGGCCGAAAGCGTACGCCTCAGCTTTCCGCGCCACCGAATTCGCGCTCCAGAGAAGCGCGCTGGTTGGCGCCAAGTCCGCGCACGCGGCGGGATTCGGCGATACCAAGACGTTCCATCAGCTGCTTGGCGCGCACCTTGCCCACGCCAGGGAGCGACTCAAGCAGAGCCGAGACCTTCATCTTGCCGATGACGTCGTCGGTCTGCCCATCCTTGAGCACCTCGGCAAGAGACACCGCGCCATGCTTGAGGCGGTTCTTGACCTCAGCACGCTCCTTGCGGGCCTTCGCAGCCTTCTCAAGTGCTGCGGCGCGCTGCTCGGGGGTCAGGGGAGGAAGAGCCACGCCGGGTCACCTCGAATTTCTGTCGATGTACTCGGACGAGAGGGGAAATTAGCTGGTCCTTGCCCCATCCGGCAACGTCAAGACCTGTTTCTAGCAAAGAAATCCAAATAAACTACGCCCAGTAATCGTAATTTAACTGTCCGTCGACGAAAACGGCCTCATCAGGGGCGGGACAGTGATGTGCGCCTCAGTGCCGCGGCGATGGCCGCGGCGCTCGCTCCGGGGTCGGCCGAACCGGTGATCGGACGCCCGATCACGAGGAGGTCGGCGCCGTCGGCAAGCGCTCTCTCGGGGGTCGCGACGCGGGCCTGGTCCTGGGACGCGGCGCCCGCCGGGCGCACCCCGGGCGTGATGAGCGTGATGCCCTCCCCCACCTCGGCCCGGACGGCCGCGACCTCCATGGGCGAGCACACGAGCGCCTGGGCCCCCGCGCCCACCGCGAGGGCGGCGAGACGGCGTACGGCGTCCTGAGGCGGCCCCTGGAGGCCGATGACGGCCAGGTCGGGCTCCGACAACGAGGTGAGCACCGTGACGGCCGCGATGCGCGTCTGAGGGGCCGCGTCGACGGCGGCGTGGATCATGTCGGCCCCGCCGCCCGCGTGGACGGTCAGGAAGGCGGGCTTGAGCCGGGCGACGGCCTTGGTCGCGCCGGCGACGGTGTTCGGGATGTCGTGGAGCTTGAGGTCGAGGAAGACCTGCACGCCGCTGGCGCCCCGGACGGAGGCGATCACGTCGGGCCCGTAGCGGAGGTAGAGCTCCAGGCCGACCTTGACGGTCGAGACGTGGGGGGTCACCAGGCTCGCCCAGCGGGCCGCGGTCTCCAAGTCGGGCGCGTCCAGGGCGACGGCGATGGGTGCGGGCGTCACGGGGAACTCTCCTCACGGTCGGTGCGGTGGGACGGGCGGTGGGCCAGCCCCACCGCGTCGGCGAGCCGGTCGAAGCCGCGCTCCTGGAGGAGTTCCTCCAGCTCTCTGAGCACGCGGTGACCGGCGTACGGGTCGTGGAACAGGACCGTACCCACCGCGACCGCGCACGCTCCGGCCAGGACCAGCTCAAGGGCGTCGCGGCCGCTCGTGACGCCGCCCATGCCGATGACGGGGGTGCCGGGCAGGGCGGCGTGCACCTGCCAGACGCACTTGACGGCCAGCGGCCGGATCGCGGGGCCCGACAGGCCGCCGGTGCCGGCGGCCAGGGCCGGGCGCATGCGGTCGACGTCGATGGCCATGCCGACCGGGTTGTTGATCATCGAGAGGGCCTCGGCGCCGCCGTCGACGCACGCCTTGGCGATGGCCACCACGTCGGCCACGTCGGGCTGGAGCTTGGCGATCACGGGCAGGTCGTAGCGGGCGGCCGTGCGGACCGCCGCGACCACCTCGCCGGCGGCCGAGGGGTCGCGGGCGAAGACCCGGCCCCGGTCCTCGACGTTGGGGCACGACAGGTTGACCTCCAGCGCGGTCACGCCGGGGGCGTCGGTGAGCTTGCGGGCCAGCGCGGAGAACTCGGCGACGCTGCCGCCGCCGATCGACACCACGGTCCGGGCGCCGCGCTCGGCCAGCCAGGGCAGCTCACGGGCCAGGAAGGCGTCGACCCCCGGCCCCTGGAGCCCGACGGCGTTGAGAAGCCCTGAGGGCGTCTCGGCCATGCGGGGGGTGGGACGACCCGCCCGGGGCGCCATCGTGATCGTACGGGTCGTCAGGGCCCCGAGACGGGTCACGTCGGCGAAGGGGGCCAGCTCGCGGCCGGTCCCGGCGCAGCCGGAGGCGGTCAGGATCGGGTTGGGCAGCTCGACGTGCGCCAGGTAGGTGCGCATGTCAGCGGGCACGGTCGCCTCCCGGCGCCCCGTGGGCGTCGAACGGGATCGTGCCGAGGTCGTCGAAGCGCACCCGCTCGCCCCGGAAGACCGGCCCGTCGACGCACGCCCTGGTCATGCGGGTGACGCCGTCGTCGCCGATCACGGGAACGGTACAGGTCATGCAGAGCCCGATGCCGCACGCCATCAGCTCCTCGACGCTGACCTGCACGGGGATGCCGAACTCGGCGCACACCGCGGTCACGCCGCCGAGCGTGGACATGGGCCCGCAGGCGTAGACGACGTCGGCGTGCGTGTCGGCGATCACCCCGGGCAGCACGTCGACCACGGACCCGCGTACACCCAGGGAGCCGTCGCGGGTCGTGAGGGTCGCCGTCTCGGCCATGCGGCGGGCGCGCAGGGCCCCGAAGACGCGGTCGGAGGAGGCCGCCCCCAGCACGAAGTCGACCCGGCAGTTGCGCTGCTGGAGCGCGTCGGCCAGGGCGAACAGCCCGGCGGCGCCGTATTCGGAGCCGACCAGCAGGCAGGAGGCCGGGTCGCGCGGCAGCGGGAACGGCCGCCCCAGCGGGCCGACGAGATCGAGGGGATCCCGGGCCCGCCGGTCGGCCAGCCAGGCGGTGCCCGCGCCGCGCACGGTGAAGACCAGCTCGACGGTGCCGCCGTAGTCGGGCTTCACGTCGTGGACGGCGAAGGCCCGGCGGGTGAGGGTGGAGGTGCGCGGCCCGCCCACGGCGACGGTGACGAAGTGGCCGGGCCGGAACCGGTCGGCGATGCCCGGCGCGACGACGGTCAGCGCGTGGTAGGCGTCGACCCGGCGCATGGTCAGCACCGTCCCCGTCACCTGCACCGGGCTCCCGGCCACGTCGTACTCCCTTGTCAGCCCCTGAGGCGCTGAGCGTGCTCCTGCAGCGACCGCACGCCCACGTCGCCGCGGACGATGTGCTGGATGCCCTGCACCGCGGCGGCCAGACCCTGGACCGTCGTGATGCAGGCGATTCCGCGCAGCACGGCGGCGGTGCGGATCTCGTAGCCGTCGAGCCGCGGCCCCGACTGGCCGGGGCTGCCGAAGGGCGTGTTCACGATGAGGTCCACCTCCCCGTCGAGGATGCGCCGCACGATCGTCGGCTCGCCGTCGGCGCCCGGACCGTCGCTCTGCTTTCGCACGATCTTGGCATGGACGCCGTTACGGCGCAGCACCTCGGCCGTACCCTCCGTCGCCAGGATCTCGAAGCCGAGTTCGGCCAGCGCCTTGACGGGGAAGATCATCGCCCGCTTGTCCTTGTTGGCCACCGACACGAACGCCCGGCCCTTGGTCGGCAGGCCGCCGTAGGCCGCCTGCTGCGACTTGGCGTAGGCCGAGCCGAACCCGGCGTCGACGCCCATGACCTCGCCGGTCGAGCGCATCTCGGGGCCGAGCACGATGTCGACGCCGCGGAACCGGTCGAACGGCAGGACCGCCTCCTTGACCGCGATCGGCGAGTCCATCGGCAGGGTGCCGCCGTCGCCCGAGGCGGGCAGCATGCCCTCCTCGCGCAGGCCGGCGATGGTCGCGCCCATCATCACCCGGGCCGCCGCCTTGGCCAGCGGCACCGCCGTGGCCTTGGAGACGAACGGGATGGTCCGGCTGGCCCTCGGGTTGGCCTCCAGGACGTACAGGACGTTGGCGGCCATGGCGTACTGGACGTTCAGCAGGCCCCGCACCCCGACCCCGCGCGCGATGGCCTCGGTGGCGGTGCGGATGCGCTTGATGTCGTAGCTCCCGAGGGTGATCGGGGGCAGCGCGCAGGCCGAGTCGCCGGAGTGGATGCCGGCCTCCTCGATGTGCTCCATGACGCCGCCGAGGTAGAGCTCCTCGCCGTCGTAGAGGGCGTCGACGTCGATCTCGATGGCGTCGTCGAGGAACTTGTCGATGAGCACCGGGTGGTCGGTCGCGGCCTTGCCCATGTACGTCGTCAGCGTGTCGTCGTCGTACACGATGGCCATGCCGGCGCCGCCCAGGACGTAGCTGGGCCGCACGAGGACCGGGTAGCCGATCTCCTCGGCGATGGCGCGGGCCTCGTCCACCGAAAGGGCGGTGCCGTGGCGCGGGGCGGGCAGGCCCGCCTCGGCCAGCACCCGGCCGAACGCGCCGCGCTCCTCGGCGAGGTGGATGCTCTCGGGCGGGGTGCCGACGACCGGGACCCCGGCGTCCTTGAGCGCCTGGGCCAGGCCGAGCGGGGTCTGGCCGCCGAGCTGCACGATGACGCCCGCGACGGGTCCGGTGGCCTGCTCGGCGTGCACGACCTCCAGCACGTCCTCCAGCGTGAGCGGCTCGAAGTAGAGCCGGTCGGAGGTGTCGTAGTCGGTCGAGACGGTCTCGGGGTTGCAGTTGACCATGACGGTCTCGAACCCGGCCGCGGCCAGCTCGAACGAGGCGTGCACGCACGCGTAGTCGAACTCGATGCCCTGCCCGATGCGGTTCGGCCCGCTGCCGAGGATGATCACCTTGGGCCGGTCGCCCGTGGGGACCTCGGTCTCCTCGTCGTAGGTCGAGTAGAGGTAGGGGGTCTTGGCCGCGAACTCCGCCGCGCAGGTGTCGACGGTGTTGTAGACCGGCCGCAGCCCGAGGGCGTGCCGCAGGTCACGCACCCGGGACTCCGCCAGCCCGAGGATCTCGCCGATCTGGACGTCGGAGAAGCCGTGCTCCTTGGCCCTCTTCAGCGTCGGCCCGTCGAACTCGTGGATGCCGGTCGCCACCTCGTGGATGAGGAAGAGCTGGTCGAGGAACCAGGGGTCGACCTTGGTGGCGTCGTGGAGTTCCTCCAGAGTGGCCCCGGCGCGGATGGCCTGCTGGATGGTCCACAGGCGGCCGTCGTGCGGGATCCGCATCTGCTGGAGCAGGGCGTCCTTGTCGAGGACCGGGCCGGCCCAGGTGAACTGGGAGCCCTTCTTCTCCAGCGAGCGCAGCGCCTTCTGCAGCGCCTCGGGGAAGGAGCGGCCGATGGCCATCGCCTCGCCGACCGACTTCATGTGGGTCGTGAGGGTCTGGTCGGCCCCGGCGAACTTCTCGAAGGCGAACCTCGGGACCTTGACGACCACGTAGTCGAGCGACGGCTCGAAGGAGGCCGGGGTCTCCTTGGTGATGTCGTTGGGCACCTCGTCGAGCGTGTAGCCGACGGCCAGCTTCGCGGCGATCTTGGCGATCGGGAAGCCGGTGGCCTTGGACGCCAGCGCCGACGACCGGGAGACACGCGGGTTCATCTCGATGACGATCATGCGGCCGGTGGCCGGGTCGACGGCGAACTGGATGTTGCAGCCGCCGGTGTCGACGCCGACCTCGCGGATGACGGCGATGGCGACGTCGCGCATGTTCTGGTATTCGCGGTCGGTCAGCGTCATCGCGGGCGCGACGGTGACCGAGTCGCCGGTGTGCACGCCCATCGGGTCGATGTTCTCGATCGAGCAGACGATGACGACGTTGTCGGCCCGGTCGCGCATCACCTCCAGCTCGAACTCCTTCCAGCCGAGGATCGACTCCTCCAGGAGGACCTCGGTGGTCGGCGAGGCGTCGAGCCCGGCCCCGGCGATCCTTTTGAGATCGGCTTCGTCATGGGCGAAGCCGGAACCCGCGCCGCCCATGGTGAACGACGGCCGGACCACCACGGGGTAGCCGAGCAGTTCGGCGCCCGCCAGGCACTCGTCCATGGTGTGGCAGATGACGCTGCGGGCCGACTCGGCGTTGAGGCCGTGTTCCTCGGCGACCTTGGCGACGATCGTCTTGAACTTCTCGCGGTTCTCGCCGGCCTGGATGGCGTCGAAGTTGGCGCCGATGAGCTCGACGTCGTAGCGGCTCAGGACGCCGCTCTCATGGAGGGCGACGGCCGCGTTGAGCGCGGTCTGGCCGCCCAGGGTGGGCAGCAGCGCGTCGGGGCGCTCCTTGGCGATGATCTTCTCGATGATGTCGGGAGTGATCGGCTCGACGTACGTGGCGTCGGCGAACTCCGGATCGGTCATGATCGTGGCCGGGTTGGAGTTGACCAGGATCACCCGGAAGCCCTCGGCGCGCAGCACGCGGCAGGCCTGGGTGCCCGAGTAGTCGAACTCGCAGGCCTGCCCGATCACGATCGGCCCGGAGCCGATCACCATGATCGACTGGATATCCGTCCGCTTAGGCACCCATGACCTCACAGAACTCGTCGAACAGGTAGGCCGCGTCGTGGGGTCCGGCGGCCGCCTCGGGGTGGTATTGCACGCTGAACACCGGCCGGTCGAGCAGCCGCAGGCCCTCGACGCAGTCGTCGTTCAGGTTGACGTGGCTCACTTCGGCCCGCCCGTAGGGGGTGTCGAAGGGGCCGTCGAGGGGGGCGTCGACGGCGAAGCCGTGGTTGTGGGCGCTGATCTCGACCTTGCCGGTCCGCCGGTCCTGGACGGGCTGGTTGACGCCCCGGTGGCCGTAGCGCAGCTTGTAGGTCCCGAGCCCGAGCGCGCGGCCGAGGATCTGGTTGCCGAAGCAGATGCCGAAGAACGGCTTCCCGGCGTCGAGCACGCCCCGGAGCGTCGCGACGGCGTGGTCGGCGGCCCCGGGGTCGCCGGGCCCGTTGGAGAAGAACACCCCGTCGGGGTTGAGAGCGAGGATCTCCCCGGCCGTCACCGTCGCCGGGAGCACGTGCACCTCGCAGCCGCGCTCGGCCATGCGGTGGGGCGTCATGCCCTTGATGCCGAGGTCGACGGCCGCGACGGTGAACCGCTTCCCGCCGATCGCCGGCACCACATAGGGCTCGGTCGTCGCGACCTCGGCCGCGAGGTCGGCTCCGGTCATCTCGGGGCTCTGCCGCACTCGTTCGACCAGGTCGGGTACGGGCAGCGCGTCGCCCGAGAAGATGCCGGCCCGCATCGCGCCCCGCTCGCGCAGGTGGCGGGTGAGGGCCCGGGTGCCGCGCATGGCGATCCCGACCACGCCCTGCTCGCGCAGGTAGTCGTCGAGCGACCGGTTGGCGCGCCAGTTGGAGTGGACGCGGGCGGGCTCGCGGACGACGTACCCGGCAACCCAGACGCGGCCCGACTCGGGGTCTTCGTCGTTGACGCCGGTGTTGCCGATGTGCGGCGCGGTCATCGCGACGATCTGGCGGTGGTAGGAGGGGTCGGTGAGGGTCTCCTGGTAACCGGTCATGCCGGTGTTGAAGACCATCTCCCCGAACGTCTCCCCGACGGCGCCGTAGGGCTGACCCTCGAAGACGCGGCCGTCTTCCAGAACGAGCAGAGCCCTGTCCAATTGGCTCACTCCGTTCGCGGGACCGGCAATTTTGTCCTCGCTTCGCTGCGGAAAATTCCCGGTCATACGAGCTTCCCATCCAGAACAGTGGGGCGGCCCCGCAGGAGGGTCGCGACGACGCGGCCCGGCAGGGTGAGGCCCTCATAGGGCGTGTTGCGGCTGCGGGACACCATCGCCGTCGGGTCGACCGGGGTGCGGACGGCCGGGTCGTACAGGGTGATGTTGGCGGGCGAGCCCGGCTCCAGCGGCAGGCCCTGCCCCGCGAGGCGGCCGATGCGGGCCGGGCGGACCGACATGCGGTCGGCGACGCCGGCCCAGTCGAGCAGGCCGGTCTCGACCATCGCCTCCTGGACGACGCTGAGCGCCGTCTCCAGGCCGATCATGCCCATGGCCGCCGCGGCCCACTCGGTCTCCTTGTCCTCGACCGGGTGGGGCGCGTGGTCGGTCGCGACGCAGTCGATCGTGCCGTCGGCGAGGGCCTCGCGCAGGGCGGTCACGTCCTCCTGGGTGCGCAGCGGCGGGTTGACCTTGTAGATCGGGTTGTACGGCCCGACCGGCGACGCCTCGGCGCAGGAGTCGGTCAGCAGCAGGTGGTGGGGGGTGACCTCGGCGGTCACGTTCCAGCCCTTGGACTTGGCCCACCGGATGATCTCGACCGAACCCGCGGTCGACACGTGGCAGACGTGCAGCCGCGAGCCGACGTGGGCGGCCAGCAGGCAGTCGCGCGCGATGATCGCCTCCTCGGCGACCGCCGGCCATCCGGTGAGCCCGAGCCGCCCCGAGACCTCGCCCTCGTTGAGCTGCGCGCCCTCGGTCAGGCGCGGCTCCTGGGCGTGCTGGGCCACGACGCCGTCGAACGCCTTCACGTATTCGAGCGCCCGCCGCATCAGCACGGCGTCGCTGACGCACTTGCCGTCGTCGGAGAACACCCGCACGCGGGCCTGGGAGTCGGCCATCGCGCCGAGCTCGGCCAGGTGCTTGCCCTCCAGGCCGCTCGTCACGGCCCCGACGGGGTGGACGTCGCAGTGGCCGGCCTCCTGGCCGCGCCGCCAGACCTGCTCGACCACGCCGGCCGTGTCGGCCACGGGCGAGGTGTTGGCCATCGCGTGGACGGCGGTGAAGCCGCCCATGGCGGCGGCGCGGGTGCCGGTCTCGACGGTCTCGGCGTCTTCACGGCCCGGCTCGCGCAGGTGGGTGTGCAGGTCGACGAGGCCCGGCAGGGCGATGAGCCCGTCGGCCTCGATGACGGTGTCGCCGCCGAGCCCGGCGCCGATCTCGGAGATCAGCCCGTTCGCGATGAGGATGTCGCGGGGCTCGCCGCCCAGGATGCGGGCGTTCCTGATCACGATCACTGGTTCTCGCCTCCGATGAGCAGGTAGAGCGCGGCCATCCGCACGGTCACCCCGTTGCCGACCTGCTCGACGATGGTCGACCGGGGGGAGTCGGCCACCTCGGCGGAGATCTCCATGCCGCGGTTCATCGGCCCGGGGTGCATCACGATCGCGTCGTCGTGGAGCTTGGCGAAGCGGTCGCGGTCGAGGCCGTAGCGGCGGCTGTACTCGCGCGCGCTGGGGAAGTAGGCCGCGTTCATGCGTTCGAGCTGCACGCGCAGCATCATCACGACGTCGGCCTTGGGCAGGACGGCGTCAAGGTCGTAGGACACCTGGCAGGGCCAGCGCTCCACCGAGACCGGCAGCAGCGTCGGCGGGGCGACCAGGGTCACCTCGGCGCCCAGGGTCGACAGCAGCAGCACGTTCGACCGGGCCACCCTGCTGTGCAGGATGTCGCCCACGATGGCGACCTTGAGGCCGTCGAGGCGGCCCAGGCGCTGCCGCATCGAGAAGGCGTCGAGGAGCGCCTGGGTGGGGTGCTCGTGGGTGCCGTCGCCGGCGTTCAGCACGCTGCCGCGCACCCAGTTGGCGAGCCGGTGGGGGGCGCCGGAGGCGCCGTGGCGGATGACCACGGCGTCGGCGCCCATGGCCTCCAGGGTCAGCGCGGTGTCCTTGAGCGACTCGCCCTTGGAGACGCTCGACCCCTTCGCCGAGAAGTTGATCACATCGGCCGACAGGCGCTTGGCGGCGGCCTCGAAGGAGATCCGGGTGCGGGTGCTGTCCTCGAAGAACAGGTTGACCACGGTCCGGCCGCGCAGGGTCGGCAGCTTCTTGATGGAGCGCTCGGAGACGCGGGCCAGTTCCTCGGCGGTGTCGAGGATGAGCAGGGCCTCGTCGCGGGAGAGGTCTCCGGCGGAGATCAGGTGCTTCACTTGCCGGCCCCCTCGTTCTCGTTCCTGAGCAGCTCGACGGCGTCGCGGCCGTCGATCTCGGAGAGCAGGACCTTGACCTTCTCGCTCTTGGCGGTCGGCAGGTTCTTGCCGACGTAGTCGGCCCTGATGGGCAGCTCGCGGTGGCCGCGGTCGACCAGGGTGGCGAGCTGGACCGCCTTCGGCCGGCCGAGGTCGTTGAGCGCGTCGAGCGCGGCCCTGACCGTACGGCCGGAGAAGAGCACGTCGTCGACCAGGACCACGGTCTTGCCGTCGACGCCCCCGGCCGGGACGTCGGTCTTGCCGAGGGGACGGGCCGGGCCGAGCCGGAGGTCGTCGCGGTACATGGTGATGTCGATCGAGCCGACCGGAACCTTCACGCCCTCGAACTGGGCCACGCGCTCGGCCAGGCGATGGGCGAGGGTGGCGCCGCGGGTGGGGATGCCGAGAAGGACGACGTCGGAGGCGCCGCGGGTCCGTTCGAGGATCTCATGGGCGATCCGGGTGAGGGCCCGGTGGATGTCCGGCCCTTCGAGCACGGCCCTGGCTACCTGATTTTGGGCATGCGTCATCGGAAAGTTCACCGCCTTTCCCGCCTCACGGGACGGGTCTTAAAAGGGTGTCTGGCCACCGAAACCCTACCAGGCCCCCTGCCGCTGCCAGCGGGGACGGGTCCCATGGCAGGTAGGAGGCCGACCGGCGCGGAGCGCCCGAAATCCGAAGGATGCTCGGTTCTCGCCGAGAGCACGGTTTCGCCATCTTTTCCCAATCGACTTGACCTTTGACTGTGACGGCTTTACCGTCACTGTCCGTAACCACAACTCTCGACCTTCCTGGGTAAAACCCGACGCAACGGTCACCGTTGGTACCTGCCCCCAGGTGCCGCACCCGGTGAACCGGGCATACGGGACGTGGGCACACAATCAAGTAAGAACAGACATAGAAAGCCGGGGGCCCAAACGATGCCGTCTGACTACGCCAAGTCGCTTGGCGCGCGGCTGCGCGCGATCCGAACACAGCAGGGCTTGTCGCTGCACGGGGTGGAGGAGAAGTCCCGCGGCCGCTGGAAGGCCGTCGTGGTGGGCTCCTACGAGCGTGGCGACCGTGCGGTGACCGTGCAGAAGCTCGCCGAACTGGCCGATTTCTACGGGGTGCCGGTGTCCGAGCTGCTTCCCGGGGGCACCGCGCCCTCCCCGCTGCTGCCCACGCCGAAGCTCGTGATCGACCTTGAGCGCCTTGGCCAGTTGCCGAAGGACAAGGCCGGTCCGCTTGCCCGCTACGCGCAGACCATCCAGTCGCAGCGCGGTGACTACAACGGCAAGGTGCTGAGCATCCGCCAGGAGGACCTGCGCTCCCTGGCCGTCATATACGACCGGTCCCCGGCCGAGCTGACCGAGGAGTTCATCGCCTGGGGCGTCCTCGACGCCGAGGCCCGCCGCGCCGTCGAGTCGTTCTGATCCCGCGATCACCCCTTCCGCGAGCCGGGGTGATCGCGCTGGTCATTTCGGACAAATAACGCTAAAACTTCCTTCACGGTTTCCCCAAGTGGAGGAAGATCACATGAGGCTGTCCCGGGCCGAGCGGCGCGCTCTCGACGAGATCGCGCGGCAGTTCCGCCGGAGCGACCCCCAGCTCGCCCAGGACCTCGCCGACCACGGCGACCCCGCCGACCGGGAGGTGCCCATCCTCCCCGCCTTCATGACCGGCCGTCCCGCCATGGCCGTGGCCGGAATCGTGCTGATTACCGCATTTTTGATGCCCTTTATGGCAATCAATTAGCGTTTGACCAAATTCGGTGACGGGCAGGTCGCCGAGCATGACGTTCACCGTCGCCTCCGAGGTCGGGCGCCTCCACAACGTGCTGCTGCACGCCCCCGACCTGGCGCTGAAGCGGCTCACCCCCACCAACATGGCCGATCTGCTCTTCGACGACGTGCTGTGGGTCGCACGGGCCGTCGAGGAGCACGAGGAGTTCCAGCGGGTCCTGCGCGACCGCGGCGTGCGGGTCACCCTGCTGCACGACCTGCTGCGCGAGACCGCCGAGATCCCCGAGGCCCGCAAGCACATCCTCGACGGCAGCGTCGAGGAGCGCTTCTTCGGCCCGATGGCGGCCGACGCGATCCGCAACACCCTCGACTCGCTGTCGGCCGCCGACCTCGCCTCCCACCTCACCGGCGGGCTGACCAAACGGGAGACCCTCGACCTCGGGTGCGACCCCAAGTCGTTGTTCTTCCACTCCCTCGACCCCGACGACTTCGTGCTGCCGCCGCTGCCCAACCACCTCTACACGCGCGACACCTCGTGCTGGGTGTACGACGGCGTCTCGGTCAACACGATGCGCAAACGGGCCCGCCGCCGCGAGACGGTCAACATGGAGGCCGTCTACCGCTTCCACCCGACGTTCGCCGGCGAGCGCTTCGGGCTCTGGTATCCCGGCACGTCGATGGCGCCCGCCACCATCGAGGGCGGCGACGTCCTGGTGATCGGCCGGGGGGCCGTGCTGGTCGGGATGAGCGAGCGCACCCAGCCGCAGGCGATCGAGATGCTCGCCAAGAACCTGTTCGCGGCCGGGTCGGCCACGGTGATCGTGGCGCTGCGGCTGCCGCAGGCCCGCGCGTTCATGCACCTCGACACGGTGATGACCAACGTCGACGTCGGGGTGTTCACCAAGTACGCGGGGCTGGGCATGCTGCCGTCGTACACGATCGAACCCGGCGACACCGAGAAGGAGCTGAAGGTCACCGACCACCCGCCCGAGGACATGCACCGCGCCATGGCCCGCGCCATGGGTCTCGACGACATCCGGGTGCTGACCCCGACCCAGGACGTGCACGCCGCCGAGCGCGAGCAGTGGGACGACGGCTGCAACGTGCTGGCCGTCGAACCCGGCGTCGTCATCGGCTACGAGCGCAACACGACCACGAACAACTTCCTGCGCGCCAGCGGGATCGAGGTCATCACGATCAGGGGCAGCGAACTGGGGCGGGGGCGGGGCGGCCCGCGCTGCATGAGCTGCCCGCTGCTGCGCGACGGGATCTGAGCGGGCGTGAACATCGTCACCGGCTTCGTCCCCGACTCCGGGGGCCACGACGCCCTGGCGCTGGCGGGCGTCTTCGCGCGGACCCTGAACGGCCACGTGAGGGTGGCGATCGTGCGCCCGGCGGCGTGGGAGACGCCCGGCCCCGGAAAGGCCGACGCCGAGTGGCAGGACTACCTGCGCTCACGGGAGTCGGCGGCGCTGAGCCTGGCCGAGAAGGCCGCGCGGGAGGCCCGCCTGGACGAGGCCGAGGCCGTCTCCACCGTGCACCGCAGCGCGGGCCTGGGCCTGAACCGGCTGTCGGCGCAGGAGACCTGCGACCTGATCGTCATCGGCTCGGCCCCCCACGGCCCCGCCGGCCGGATCGCCGTCGGCAGCACCGCCGACCAGCTCCTGCACAGCAGCCACACCCCGGTGTGCATCGCCCCGGAGGGCTACGCGGCCGATCCCCCGGCCGCCCTGGACCGCATCACGTTCGGCTACGACAAGTCCCACGCCTGCGAGGACGCCCTGCTGCTGGCGATCAGGGCGGCCGGGACGCTGCAACTCCCCCTCCGCCTGATCACCGTGCTGCCGACCGCCCCCCAGGTGCCCGAAGACGTCTTGGAGCAGGTCCGCGCCCGCTACGAACACGCGCTGCGCGCGGCGGTCCGCAGCCCCCGCCGCACCGCCTCCCTCCCCCGGGGGGTCACCACCGAGGTGCTGGCCGCCCCGGACGCCCCCGAGGCGCTGGCGCGGACCGGCTGGACGCCGGGCGAGCTGCTGGTCTGCGGGTCGAGCTCGGCCGGCCCCCTGCGCCGCGTGTTCGTCGGCGACATGTCGCTGAAGATCATCCGGGCCGCCCCCTGCCCGGTGGTGGTCCTCCCCCGCGCGGCGACCCGCTAGCCCGCCTGCCGCAGGTGCGCCAGCGCCCCGCTCCAGGCGACGATCTCGTCGAGCATGGTGGTGAGCGTCGCCACCTGGTAGTCGCTGGCGTTCAGCTTGCTGAAGTCGACGAAGTCGGTGAACAGCGACAAGGCCACGTTGGTGCGCACGTCGGCGAGCTTCAGCTCCCCGCCGATCAGCCGCAGGTGCTCGGCCGCCCGCGCCCCGCCCACGCCGCCGTAGGAGACGACGCCGAACGCCTTGTTGTTCCACTCGGCGAACAGGTAGTCGATGGCGTTCTTCAGCACGCCCGAGGTCGAGTGGTTGTACTCGGGCGTCACCATGACGTAGCCGTCGTAGGAGGCGATCTTGGCCGCCCACGCCTTGGTGTGGTCGTTGGCGTACTGCCCCATCAGCGGCGAGAGGGGCTCGTCGAAGTGCGGCAGCGGGTAGTCGAGGAGGTCGATGATCTCGAAGGTGGCGTCGGTGCGCTGGGAGGCGTGGTCGTAGACCCACCGGGCGACCTGCTCGCCGTTGCGTCCGGGCCGGGTGCTGCCGAGGATGATGCCGATGCGCGTCATGGGGAGAGATCCTCTCGCCGAAGGCGGCGATCAAGCTCGCCACCTGCTCAGTAACTGATAAGTACTGAGTACACGCCGGTAACCGGTAACTTCAACTGAACCCAGTCACACCGAGTGGACCGCCCTCGTCACCCGCCCTCGTCACCCGGCCTCATCGTCCTCGGCGTCGCCGGCGGCCGCGTCGAACGCGCGGCGGTTGGCGACGATGGTGTTCTGGTTGTCGGCGGCCCACTGGGCGAGGCCGATGACCGGGGCGGTGAGGGTGTGCCCGAAGGGGGTGACCTCGTATTCGACGCGGGGCGGTATCTCCGGGTAGATGGTGCGCTTGACGATGCCGTCGCGTTCGAGGTTGCGCAGCGTCAGGGTCAGCATGCGGCGGGAGATGCCCGGGGTGGTGTGGAGCAGTTCGGTGAACCGCATGGACCCGGTGTCGAGCAGCCCGATCAGGATGAGGCTCCACTTGTCGCCGATCCGGTCGAGCACGGAACGGAAGACGTCGGGATCGTGCTCGAGGCACAACCGCCCCATGGAACGCATGACACGATCGGCTTCGGCCTCATGGGACATGTGCGGCACCCCCGCGGTCGCTCGGTTACTCACCCATACGTCGGGCCCCAAAGAGTAACCGGCCAGGCAGAGCACGGAAGACACGCGGCCGCCGAGTCACCACTCAACGACCCTTCCGGGATCACAGCAGAGCACGGAAGACACGCGGCCGCCGAGTCACCACTCAACGACCCTTCCGGGATCACAGCAAAGCCCGGATGACACAGGGCCGCCGAGTCACTGCATATCGGCCCTTTCGTTCGGGATCACGGCGGCCCGGGCGGACGGGCCCGCGCCCGGATGCGGCGGGGAAACGCATCCGGGCGCCTCCGCTACCCCGCCATGGGCAAGGTCTCCTGGGTGGTCACGCCGAGGGTGGACTCGATGATGGTCACGAACGCCGTCGCCTCGGCGATGAGCTCTTCCGCGTCGTGGACGCTCACCAGGTGGACCAGCCCGGCCTCGGCCGCGGCGCGCTTCTTGGCGCTGACGGCGAAGTAGGCGGCCCACTGGGACAGTTCGGGCTGGACTTCGGGAAGGAGCTCCCACGCGCTGCGCAGACGGCGGCGACGGCCGTCGATGGGCTGGGGACGGGCGGCGAGGATGGCCGCGGCCGAACGGAGGGCGGCGAGGTGGGCGTGGATGTAGCGGTCGGCCGGGTTGCCCGCCTGTGCCGCGTCGGCGAGGCAGGCGCGTGCGTCGGTGAGATGCGCGAGGACGGTCCGCGACACCTTGGGCCCGCTGGCGGGCCCGGTCGGGGCGGCCCCGTGGCCGTTCTGCTGCGGTCCGGTCATGGTGGTTCGGCCTCCTAAACGAGTGGCCACCGGCGGTCTCGTCGCCGGTCAGGGTCAACAGTCGCAGACCCCACCGACATTTCCGCCGGATCGGGTGGCCGGACGAGGAGCTTCCCCTCTCCCCGTCCGGCCAGAAGCTGTGGGGCCGCGACACCCGCCCTTCCGCCGATGGCCGGCGCCCGGACCCACGCGGTGAGAGCGAGCCGCGAGTCCCGCTCCCACCTTCCTCGAACATAGTTTCGACCAACATCAAAGTCAAGGAAGTTCGAATGCCCGTTCGACATCAGGTCATGGAAAGGCACCCCAGACCAACCAGCCGGAAGCCGCAACCCTCGAACGCGTCTTCTCGGCCCCAAATGGCCTGACACCCGCAGGCCTCACC
>NZ_BBXC01000028.1 GCF_001570525.1 Herbidospora sakaeratensis | reverse complement strand
GTTCGCCCCCTCGGGCACGCCGTCGGCCGTCATGGCCCCCTCGCCCGGCGTGCTCGTCAGATAGACGTGCTGATGACCGTTGCCGGCGTCGACGTTGATCGCGTCGAGCTGGGTGGCCGCGACCGACCAGGCCATCACCCCGGCCGTCCGCTGACGGCGGGCGACGTCCAGGCAACCCGCGCGCACGTCGGTGGTCACCCGCCGGCAGTACGCGTAGGTGTCGACCGCGATCGCCATGCCGTCGACGGCGGTGCGGAAAGCGCCGCGCGCCACGTTGGTCGCGGTCGTCCCCGACGGCGTGGCGGCGTGACGCTCGACCGCCTGCTTCATCACCCGCTGCCAGTCGCCGACCTCCGCGTCGGTGGGGGTGCGGGCGGCGAGCGCGCCGCCGGGCGGCAACGCCTCGCCCAGGCCCACCATGACCGAGGTGATCTCGCCGACCGTGGTGCGGGCGGTGGACGTCAGCTCGGTGACCTGGTCCACGTCGCGCCTCATCTCGGCCGCCCGCATCTCGGCGGCCGAGGTCTCGGCGGGGTCGGGGGCGCCGAACAGGTAGCCCAGCGAGCCCGCCACCGCGACGGCGGCCACCAGCCCGATCGCGTAGCGCACCCGGGCGGGGCGGGGGGTCTCCGGGGCGGGGAGGGCGCGGGCCGGTCGGGCCGTCTTGGAGGGCATGCTCCAGGTTTTCACCGCCCAGGTCTCCCGCGATAGTCTCGCGGCGTGGATGGTTCGCCCGCCTCCGCCAGAGACGGGCGTCGTAAGAGGGAACCCGGTGCGAATCCGGGACTGCCCCGCAGCGGTATGTGGGAACGACCGCCGTCATCAGCACTGAGCCCTCCGGGCCCGGGAAGCGACGGCCAGTAGGAACGAGCACCAGCGCCCACGAGTCCGAAGACCTGCCTCCGCCCGCGCGCCGACCCCGGCGCGTGGTGGTACGCGGCCTCGTGGGAGGGCCTGCGCCGTCGAGCGCTGTCCTCCTCCTGCCCGGCCGCATTTTCGGCGACACGAGGGAAACAGCCGTGAAGACGACGATTCTGGGTTACCCGCGCATCGGCGCGCACCGCGAACTCAAGTTCGCCACCGAGCACTACTGGTCCGGCGCGATCGACGCCGCCGAACTGGAGACGACCGCGGCGCACCTGCGCCGCGCGGTCTGGACCGAGCTGCGCGACGCGGGGCTCGACACCATCCCGTCGAACACCTTCTCCCTGTACGACCAGGTGCTCGACACCACCGTCATGATCGACGCCGTGCCGGCGCGATACCGGGCTCTGACGGGGCTCGACCGGTACTTCGCGATGGCGCGCGGCACGGCGGAGCTGCCGCCGCTGGAGATGACGAAGTGGTTCGACACGAACTATCACTTCATCGTCCCGGAGATCACCCGGGACACCCGCTTCCGGCTGGCCGACGGTTCGGCCGCCAAGCCGGTCGCCGAATACCTCGAAGCGCGCCGTCTCGGCGTCGAGACGCGGCCGGTGCTCGTCGGGCCGCTCACCTACCTGCTGCTGGCCAAGGCCGCGCCCGGCTCGCCCGGCGGGTTCGCCCCGCTCGACCTGCTCGACTCGCTCGTCGAGGTCTACGCCGAGCTGCTCGAACGGCTCGCGGGGGCGGGCGCCCGGTGGGTGCAGCTCGACGAGCCGGTGCTGGCCCGTGACCTGGCCGTCCACGAGGTCGAGGCGCTCGGCCGGGCCTACCGGCGGCTCGGCGGGCTGGGCAGCCGGCCGAAGATCCTGCTCGCCACCTACTTCGGCGCGGTCGCGCCGGAGGCGCTGCGGGAGATCGCGGGCACCGACGTGGAGGGGGTCGCCCTCGACGTCGTCGCCGGGCCCGGCAACGCGGCGGCGCTGGCCTCCGTCGGCGGGCTGCCGCGCAAGACGGTGGTGGCCGGGGTCGTCGACGGGCGCAACGTCTGGCGGGCCGATCCGGCGCGGGTCAGGGCGGCGTACGAGGGCCTGCTCGGCCTCGCCGACACGGTCGAGCTGAGCACGTCGTGCTCGTTGCTGCACGTGCCCGTCGACCTCGGCACGGAGACGGCGCTCGACCCGGCGGTGCGGGGGCGGCTCGCGTTCGCCCGGCAGAAGGTCGCCGAGCTCGTCGCCTTGGCCACCGGGCTGGACGCCGCGGATCTGCCGGTCCGCCCGGCGGCGGGACCGCGTGAGCCGGTGCGGTTCGACGCCCGCCGGTCCCACCGGGAGGTGCGCTTCGCCGCCCAGCGGGCCAGGCTCGGGTTGCCCCCGCTGGCCACCACGACCATCGGCTCGTTCCCGCAGACGGCCGAGATCCGGGCCGCCCGCGCCGACCTGCGGGCCGGGCGCCTTGACGAGGCCGCCTACGTCGCGGCCATGCGCGCCGAGATCGCCCGCGTGATCGGGCTGCAGGAGGACCTGGGGCTGGACGTGCTCGTGCACGGCGAACCCGAGCGCAACGACATGGTCCAGTACTTCGCCGAGCAGCTCGACGGCTACGCCGCCACCGAAGCGGGCTGGGTACAGTCCTACGGCACGCGGTGCGTACGTCCCCCGATCCTGTACGGGGACCTCGCCCGCCCCCGCCCGATGACCGTCGCGTGGGCGGCCTACGCCCAGTCGCTCACGCCGAAGCCGGTCAAGGGCATGCTCACCGGGCCGGTCACGATGCTGGCCTGGTCGTTCGTCCGCGACGACCAGCCGCTCGCCGAGACCGCCCGGCAGGTCGCCCTCGTCCTCCGCGACGAGATCGCCGACCTGGAGGCGGCCGGGATCGCGATCGTCCAGGTCGACGAACCGGCCCTGCGGGAACTGCTGCCGCTCCGCGCGGCCGACCAGGAGGACTACCTGGCGTGGGCGGTCGGCGCGTTCCGGCTGGCCACCTCCGGCGCGGCCGACGCCACCCAGATCCACACCCACATGTGCTACTCGGAGTTCGGCGAGATCCTCAGCCCGATCGCCGACCTCGACGCCGACGTGACCAGCGTCGAGGCCGCCCGGTCCCACATGGAACTGCTGCCCTACCTGCGGGCCGCCGGCTACGCCAACGGCATCGGTCCCGGCGTGTACGACATCCACTCGCCCCGCGTGCCGACGACCGAGGAGATGGCCGAGAACCTCCGCACCGCCCTCCGGGCGGTTCCGGCCGACCGGTTGTGGGTCAACCCCGACTGCGGCCTGAAGACCCGCGCCTACCCGGAGACGCTGGCGGCCCTGGCCAACATGGTCGCCGCCGCCGTCGCGGAAAGAGGCTAATACGCCTTTCCGGCGGCGGGCACGACGACGGCCGTCAGAATGATTCCGTCGGCCACCAGCCAGCGTCCCGACAATACGTCGAGCGGGTGGCCGCCGACCAATGGCCTTTCGGCCATTAATCGCGCCGTGAATTCGCCGAGCGGGTCGACGTCGATCTGCGCGTCCTCGAAACTTGGCCTGATGTTCACCAATGGGAACCACGCCTTGTAGACCGATTCCTTGGCGCTGAACAGCAGCCGGTCCCACCGGATCGAGGGATACGCGCGGAGCAGGCCGCCGACGTGCCCGCGTTCCGGCGGCAGCCCGACGGCGGCCAGCACGCCGTCGGGCAGCGGCTCGTTCGGTTCGGCGTCCACGCCGATCGCGGCGGCGTCGGCCAGCGAGCCGACGACGGCTCCCCGGTAGCCGGCGCAGTGGGTGATGCTCCCGGTGACCCCGTCCGGCCAGAGCGGCTCGCCGGCCGGGCCCGGGAGGATCGGCGCGGCCGGTCTGCCCAGGCGGCGCAGGGCGTCGCGGGCGCACACGCGGGCGGTCGTGAACTCCCTGCGACGTCTGCCGACCGCCCGGGAGACGACCGCCTCCTCCTCGGGGAACAGGGGACCGTCGAGGAGGTCGGCGCGGGTGTCGGCGGCCACGACGTAGGCGGGCAGGATCGGTTCGATCATGGCGGTCTCCTTCGCGGGAAGGCCGGTGGCGAGCGTAACCGACGTCGCCCGGCGACCCGGGAAAAGCGGCCGTTCCGCAGTTGAACAAAGGCGTCGGCGCTGGTTGCGGGCCTTCTCGCGGCGCGGTTAGCATCCTGCCGATCGCGATTCCGAATCACTGTCGTCTCGCCAATTCGGTGAGAACTCTCTGTCGATTTCTGTTCAGTGGCGTCTTGTCGCGCCGACCGCTCCCGGCGGGGTCATGGGAAAGCTCATGTCGAGCGATCAGGAAATGGCTGCTGAATGTCTAACGAGGAAAAGCTCCGCGATTATCTGAGGCTCGTCACCGCCAATCTCCAGCAGACGCGCCGCCAGTTGCGCGACGTGGAGGAGCAGAGCCGGGAACCGGTCGCGATCGTCGGCATGGGCTGCCGGTTCCCCGGCGGCGTGCGCGACCCCGAAGGCTTCTGGGACCTGCTGACGGCGGGTTCGGACGCCGTCTCCGGGCTCCCGGGCGCGCGCGGCTGGGACCTCGACGGCATGTACCACCCCGACCCGGCCCATCCGGGCACCTCGCACGTGCGGTCGGGCGGGTTCGTGCACGACGCGGGCGACTTCGACCCCGGGTTCTTCGGCATCAGCCCCCGTGAGGCGCTGGCCATGGACCCGCAGCAGCGGCTGCTGCTGGAGACCTCCTGGGAGGCGCTGGAGCGGGCCGCCATCGAGCCCGGCTCCCTGCGCGGCTCCTCGACCGGCGTGTTCGCCGGGGCCAGCTTCTCCGGATACGGCAGCGCCCTCCAGGACGCCGACGCCGGGCTCGAAGGCCACCTCCTCACCGGCACCGCCAACAGCGTCATCTCGGGCCGCATCGCCTTCAGCCTCGGGCTCGAAGGGCCCGCCGTCTCCGTCGACACGGCCTGCTCGTCGTCGCTCGTCGCCCTGCACCTCGCCGTGCGGGCGCTGCGCGCGGGCGAGTGCGGGCTGGCGCTGGCCGGGGCCGTGACCGTGCTCGCCAGCCCGACGTGGTTCGTCTGGGGCAGCCGCCAGCTGGGGCTGGCCCCCGACGGGCGGTGCAAGGCGTTCTCCGCGCACGCCGACGGCATGGGGCTGGCCGAGGGCGCGGGCGTGCTCGTGCTGGAACGGCTCTCCGACGCCCGCCGCAACGGCCGCGACGTGCTCGCCGTCATCACCGGCAGCGCCGTCAACCAGGACGGCGCGTCCAACGGGCTGACCGCCCCCAACGGGCCCTCGCAGCAGCGGGTCATCCAGGCGGCGCTGGCCTCGGCCGGGCTGACGCCCCATGACGTCGACGCGGTCGAGGCCCACGGCACCGGCACCGAACTGGGCGACCCGATCGAGGCGCAGGCGCTGCTGGCGACGTACGGGCAGGACCGGGACCGGCCGCTCTGGACGGGGTCGGTGAAGTCGAACATCGGCCACACCCAGGCCGCCGCCGGGATGGCCGGGGTCATCAAGATGGTCCAGGCGCTGCGGCACGAGATGCTGCCCCGCACGCTGCACGTCGAGGAACCCTCGCCGCTGGCCGACTGGTCGGGCGGGGTGCGGCTGCTGACCGAGGCGGTCGGCTGGCCCGCCGGCGACCGGCCGCGCCGGGCCGGGGTGTCGTCGTTCGGCATGAGCGGCACCAACGCCCACGTGATCCTGGAGGAGGCGAGCCCCCAGGAGCCCGAGGTGGAACCGGAGGTCACGCCGCCGGTGCTGACCGGGGCGCCCGCCGCCTGGCTGGTGTCCGGGCGCTCGGCCGCCGGGTTGTCGGCCCAGGCCGGGAAGCTGGCCGCCGCCGCCCTCACTGGCGCGGACCCGGCAGACGTCGCGTGGTCGCTCGCCACCACCCGGTCGACGTTCGAGCACCGCGCGGTCGTCCTCGGCGGCGACGCCGGGGCGCTGACATCAGGGCTGGCGGCCTTGGCGGCCGGTGAGCCGGCCGCCGGCGTCGTGACCGGGGTGGTGCCGCCGGGCGGGACCCGCCGCGTGGGGTTCCTGTTCGCCGGGCAGGGCGCCCAGAAGGCGGGCATGGGCCGCGACCTGTACGCCGCCTCGCCGGTCTTCGCCGCCGCCTTCGACCGGGCCTGCGCGCTGCTGGAGGGCGAGCTCGGGCTGCCCGTCCGCGACGTCGTGCTCGCCCCGGACGGTGCCGACGACCCGCGCGCCGACCAGACCGTGTTCGCGCAGGCCGGACTGTTCGCCGTGGAGACCGGCCTGGTGGCGATGCTGGCCGCCGCCGGGATCGTGCCGGACGCGGTGGCCGGGCACTCGGTCGGCGAGATCGCGGCCGCGCACGCCGCCGGGGTGCTGAGCCTGGCCGACGCCTGCGTGCTGGTCGCCGCGCGGGCCCGGTCGATGCAGGCGCTGCCCGAAGGCGGCGCGATGGCCGCCGTCGAGGCTGCCGAGGCCGAGATGACGGCGGCGCTCGACGGCGTCGAGGGCGTCGAACTGGCCGCCGTGAACGGGCCGTCGTCCGTGGTGATCTCTGGCGACGAGGACGCGGTCGTCCGGCTCGCCGAGACCTGGCGCGAGCGGGGGCGCCGGGTGCGCCGTCTGCGGGTCAGCCACGCCTTCCACTCGGCCCGGATGGATCCCGCGCTCGACGGGCTGGCCGAGGCGGCCGCCGCGCTGCGGCACGAGCCGCCGGCCGTCACCTGGGCCGGGGCGCTGACCGGGGAGCTCGTCACCGACCCCGGGCCCGGCTACTGGACCGAGCAGGCCCGCCGCCCGGTGCGGTTCGCCGACGTCGTGGCGACGCTGGCCGCCCGGGGTGTCACGGTGTTCGTCGAGATCGGGCCCGACGCCACCCTCTCCACGATGGGCGCGGCCGCCCTGGCCGAGCCGGCCGAGTTCGTGCCGGTGCTGCGGCCGGGCACGGACGTACCGGAATCGGTGCTGACCGCCGTGGCGCGGGCGCACGTCCACGGCGTGCCGGTCGACTGGGCCGCCGTGCTCCCGGCCGGGCGCAGGACGGCCCTGCCCACCTATGCCTTCGCGCGCCGGTCGTTCTGGGCGTCGCCCGCCCGGCAGGGGACCGCCGACGGCGCGATCTCCGAGGCCGAACGCCGGTTCTGGGCGGCCGTCGAGACCGGCGACCTGGCCACGCTGGCCCTCGACGGCAGCCGGTCGTTCGCCGAGGTGCTGCCCGACCTGTGGTCGTGGCGGCAGCGCGAACACGCCGAGGCGGAGACCGCCGAGTGGCGATACCGGATCACCTGGGAGCCCGTCTCCGACCCCGCGCCGGCCCGGCTCTCGGGCACCTGGCTCGTCGTCGGCGACCCCGGCGGCCTGGGCGCCGAGGTCGCCTCGGTCCTGGCGGCCCGGGGCGCCGAACCCGTCGTGGTCACCGACGGGTTCGCGGACGCGCCCGTGGCCGGAGTCGTCTCGCTGCTGGCGTTCGGCGACGATCCGGCCCGCGCGACGGCGGATCTGGTGCGGAAGCTGGACGAGAGCGGCGTGCGCGCCCCGATCTGGGCGCTGACCCGGGAGGCGATGGCGGCCGGGCCCGGCGAGACGCCCGCCGATGCCGGGCAGGCGAGCGTCTGGGGGCTGGGGCGTGTCGTCGCGATCGAGCACCCCGAACGCTGGGGCGGGCTCGTCGACCTGCCCGCCGTCCTGGACGAACCGGCGGCCGGGCGGCTGGCCGCCGTGCTGGCCGGATGCGGCGAGGACCAGGTCGCGATCCGCGGCGGCGGCCTCCTCGGCCGCCGCCTGACGCGGGCCCCCCTCACCCCTGGCCGGACCGGCCCAGGGCCCGCCCGGGGCACCGTCCTGATCAGCGGTGACGCCGGTGCGATCGGCGCGACGACGGCCCACTGGCTGGCCGGGCGCGGGGCCGATCACGTCGTCCTGGCCGGTCGTTCCGGACCCGGCCCGGCCACCGTGGCGCGCCTGGCCCAGGCAGGGGTCGCGGTGAGCGTCTTCGCCGCCGACCTCGACCGCCGTGACCAGGCCGAGGCCCTGCTCGACCGCGTCGGCCCGGCGCTGACCGCCGTCTTCCACGCCGCGGACGACGACGGCGCGGCCGCCGCGACCTGGCTCGACGAACTGACCCACGACCTGGACGCCTTCGTCCTGTTCTCCTCGGTCTCCGCGACCTGGGGCGGGGCCGAGCGGTCCGCGTCGGCGGCCACCGGCGCCCGCCTCGACGCGCTCGCCGAGACCCGGCGGGCCCGTGGCCTGCCCGCCACGTCGATCGCCTGGGGCCCCTGGGAGGGCACGGCCGACGGCGCGGCGCTGCGGCGGCGCGGGTTGCGGCCGATGGACCCGTCGAAGGGAATGCGCGCGCTGGAGCAGGCGCTCGGCGACGGGGACACGCCGGTGACCGTCGCCGACGTCGACTGGCCCCGGTTCGCGGCGGCCTTCACCCTGCGGCGGCCCAGCCCGCTGATCGCGGGCCTGACCCCGATCGACGGCACCCCGGCCCCCGGCGGGACGGCGCCCGGGACGGCTCTGGGCCGGCGGCTGACCGGCCTGCCCGAGGCGGAGCAGATCCGCCTGCTGGTCGACCTGGTCCGGGCCCGGATCGCCGGGGTCCTCGGCCACCTGTCGCCCGACGACGTCCAGGACGACTGGGCCTTCAGCGACCTCGGCTTCGACTCCCTCACGGCCGTCGAACTGCGTGACCGGCTCGCCGCGGCCACCGGCCTGCGGCTGCCCGCCACGCTCGTGTTCGACCACCCCACGCCGCTGGCCGCCGCGCGTTTCCTCCGGGCCGAGCTGACCGGCGAGACGACCGGAGCCGAGGGGCCCGGCCCGCTCCGGACGGCCGACCCGGGCGAGCCGATCGCGATCGTCGGCATCGGCTGCCGCTTCCCCGGCGGCGCCGACACCCCCGAGGCGCTGTGGGCGCTGCTCGAAGCCGGGGCCGACGTCATCGGCGCGTTCCCGGCCGACCGGGGCTGGCCCACCGGCGACGACGCCACCCCCGTCCAAGCCGGCGGGTTCCTGCCCGCGGCCGACGAGTTCGACCCCGGCTTCTTCGGCATCAGCCCGCGCGAGGCGCTGACCATGGACCCGCAGCAGCGGTTGTTGCTGGAGACGTCGTGGGAGGCGCTGGAGCGGGCCGCCATCGACCCGTCGACGCTGCGCGGCAGCCGGACCGGCGTGTTCGTCGGCGGCACGTTCTCCCACTACGGCGCCGGCCAGCCGGCCGGCGAGCTCGACGGCGGCCTGGTGACGGGCACCGCGACCAGCGTGTTGTCCGGCCGGGTGTCCTACGCGCTCGGCCTGGAGGGGCCGGCGCTCACGGTCGACTCCGCCTGCTCCTCCGGCCTGGTCGCGCTGCACCTGGCCGCCCAGGCGCTGCGCGCCGGCGAGTGCGCGCTGGCGCTGGCCGGAGCCGCCTACGTGACGGCCAGCCCGCTCATGTTCACCGACTTCAGCCGCCAATTGGGCCTGTCGGACGACGGCCGCTGCAAGGCGTTCGCCGCCGGGGCCGACGGCATGGGCGTCGCCGAGGGCGCGGGCGTGCTCGTCGTGGAACGCCTGTCGGACGCCCGCAGGAACGGCCACCCGGTGCTCGCGCTGGTCACCGGCAGCGCGATGAACCAGGACGGCGCGTCCAACGGCCTCACCGCGCCCAACGGCCCCTCGCAGCAGCGGGTGATCCGGGCCGCCCTGGAGAGCGCCGGGGTGCGCGCCGCCGACGTCGACGCGGTCGAGGCGCACGGCACCGGGACCCCGCTGGGCGACCCGATCGAGGCGCAGGCGCTGCTCGCGACGTACGGGCAGGACCGGGACCGGCCGTTGTGGCTGGGCTCGGTGAAGTCGAACATCGGCCACGCGCAGCAGGCGGCCGGGGTGGCCGGGCTCATCAAGACCGTGCTGGCGCTGCGGAACGGGCTGCTGCCGCGCACGCTGCACGCGGAGGAGCGGTCGCCGCACATCGACTGGTCGGCGGGCGACGTCCGGCTGCTGACCGAGGCGCGGCCGTGGCCCCGGGGCGAGCGGCCCCGCCGGGCCGGTGTGTCGGCCTTCGGGATCAGCGGGACCAACGCCCACGTCATCCTCCAGGAGGCCCCGGCCGACGAGCCCGAGCCCGTGCCCACCGTGACCGAGCCGGTGCTGCCCACCGCGCCGCCGGTCTGGTTGTTGTCGGCGCGGTCGGAGGCCGCGCTGGCCGGGCAGGCGCGGCGGCTGGCGTCCTTCGCCGAGGCCGTTCCGGACCTCGACCCGGCCGACGTCGCCTGGTCGCTGGCGGTGTCGCGGGCGAGGTTCCCCTACCGCGCCGCCGTCGTCGGGACCGGCCGCGACGAACTCGTGACGGGACTGGCGGCGGTGACCGGCGGTGCGCCGGCGTCCACCGGGAAGATCGTGTTCGTGTTCCCCGGCCAGGGGACGCAGTGGACCGGGATGGGCCGCGACATGCTGGCGTCCCCGGTGTTCGCGGCCCGGCTGGCCGAGTGCGGCCGGGCGCTCGCGCCGCACGTCGGCTGGGACCTCGAAGACGTCCTGCTCGGCCGGGACGGCGCGCCCGGCCTGGAGCGGGCCGACGTCGTGCAGCCGGTGTTGTGGGCGGTGATGGTCTCGCTGGCGGCGACGTGGGAGGCGGCCGGCGTCCGTCCCGACGCCGTCGTCGGGCACAGCCAGGGCGAGATCGCCGCCGCGTGCGTGGCCGGGATCCTGTCGCTGGACGACGCGGCGAGGGTGGTCGCCCTCCGCAGCCGCGCCCTGTCCGGGCTGGCCTCGCCCGCCGGGATGCTCTCGGTCGTCATGCCGGTCGCCGCCGTCGAGGAGCTGCTCGCCGGGGAGCCGCGCCTGTCGGTGGCCGCCGTGAACGGGCCCGCCGCCACCGTGGTCTCCGGCGACCTCGACGCCCTCGACGCGTTCGAGCGCCGCCTGTCGGCGCTGCGGGTGTTGCGGTGGCGGATCCCGCAGACCGACTTCGTGGCCCACTCCACGCGGGTCGAGGCGCTGCGCGACGGGCTGATCGGCGACCTGGCCGCGATCGAGCCCAAGGCGGGCCGGGCGCCGCTGTTCTCCTCGGTGACCGGCGCGCGGGCCGACGGTGCCCAGCTCGACGCCGCGTACTGGTACGCGAACGTGCGCGAGCGGGTGCGGTTCCAGGACGCCACCGAGGCCCTGGCCGAGGCCGGGTTCCGCACGTTCGTCGAGGTGTCCCCGCATCCGGTGCTGACCACGGCCATCGCCGAGACGTTCGAGGAGGGCGGCCGCGCCGCCCCGCTGGTCACCGGGACGGTCGACCGCGAGGACGGCGGCCCGGCCCGGTTCCTGTCGTCGCTGGCCCGCGTGCACGTCGGCGGCGTGGCGGTCGACTGGGCCCGGGTGCTGCCGGCCGGCCGGATCGTCGACCTGCCCACCTACGCCTTCCAGCGGCAGAAGTACTGGCTGAAGAGCGCCGCCCCGGCGGCGCGGCCGGACGCCCCGGCCACCGACGACTGGCGTTACCGGGTCGCCTGGACCCCCGTCGCCGTCCCGGCCGACGCCCGGCTGACCGGAACCTGGCTGCTCGTCACCGGCGGCGACCCGGCCGACGCCGTCGCCCGCGCCCTCACGAAGCACGGCGCGCAGGTCGTCGCCCTCACCGGCGACCTCGACCGCGACACCCTGGCCGGCCGCATCCGCGCCGCCGTCGCCGACCGGCCGGTGGCGGGCGTGCTCTCCCTGCTGGCGCTCGACGAGAGCCCGTTGCCCGGCCGCCCGGCGGTGCCCGCAGGGCTGGCCGGCACGCTGACCCTCGTCCAGGCCCTCGGCGACGCCGGGACCGCCGCGCCGTTGTGGGTGGCCACCTCGGGGGCGGTCGCGACCACGCCCGGCGAGCCGCTGACGGGCCCGGCGCAGGCGCAGACCTGGGGCCTGAGCCGGGTCGCGGCCCTGGAACACCCCGACCGCTGGGGCGGCCTCGTCGACCTCCCGGCCGACCTCGACGAGGCGGCGGCCGGGCGGCTCGCCGCCGTCCTGGCCGGCGTCGACGAGGACCAGGTCGCCATCCGCGACGCCGGTCTGCTGGCGCGGCGGCTGGTGCGCGCCCCCCGGACCGGCGGCGGCGACACCCCGTGGACGACCCGCGGCAGCGTCCTGATCACCGGCGGCACCGGCGCGATCGGCGGGCACGTCGCCCGCTGGCTGGCCGACGCGGGCACGCCCCGCCTGGTGCTGCTCAGCCGGTCGGGCCCGGCCGCGCCCGGCGTGGCCGCCCTGGCGGCCGGACTCGCGGCCCGGGGCGCGGCCGTCGAGATCGTGGCCGGTGACGGCGCCGACCGCGCCTCGCTGACCGGGCTGCTCGCCCGGATCGCCGCGACCGGCCCGGCGCTGAGCGGCGTCATGCACACCGCGGGCGTCGTCGACAACGGCGTCGTCGACCGCCTCGACCCGGCCCGCCTGTCGTCGGTCCTGACCCCGAAGGCCGGCAGCGCCGCGCTCCTGGACGAACTGACCGCCGGCCTCGACCTCGACGCGTTCGTGTTGTTCTCCTCGGCCGCCGCCACCTTCGGCGCTGGCGGCCAGGGCAACTACGCCGCCGCCAACCACTACCTCGACGCGCTGGCCCAGAACCGGCGCTCACGCGGCCTGCCCGCGCTCTCGGTGGCGTGGGGTCCGTGGGCCGGTGGGGGCGTCGCCTCGGCCAGCGAGGCCACCCGGCAGCGGCTCAGCCGCAACCGGTGGGAGGTCCTGATGGAGCCCCGGCACGCCGTGCGGGCCCTCGCCGACGCGCTCGGCGGCCCCGACGGCGTGCTCACCGTCATCGACATCGACTGGGAGCTGATCGCCTCCTCCGGGGGCGAGCACGAGATGCGGCGCTCGCCGTTCCTGCGCGACCTGCCCGAGGTCCAGCGCATGGCGGTGGCGGCCACGGCCGGAGACGGGCTGGCCGCCCGGCTCGCCGCGCTGCCCCGGGCGGCGCAGGAGCAGCAGCTCGTCGCGCTGGTGCAGGCGCACGTCGCCGACGTGCTGGCCTACCCCTCGCCCGAGGCGGTCCGGCCGAGTGTCGCCTTCAGCGACCTCGGGTTCGACTCGCTGACGGCGGTCGAGCTCCGCAACCGGCTCAGCGCCGCCGTCGGCCTGCGCCTGTCGGCGGCGTTGCTGTTCGACCACCCGACCGCCGCCGCTCTGGCGGAGCACCTGCGGGCGGAACTGCTGGGCGCCGCGCCCGTCGAGGCCGCGCCCGTGACGGCCGCCTCCGACGGCGAGCCGATCGCCATCGTGGGCATGGGCTGCCGGTTCCCCGGCGGCGTGCGCACCCCCGGCCAGCTGTGGGACCTGCTCGCCTCCGGCGGCGACGCGATCTCCGGCTTCCCCGACGACCGCGGCTGGGACCTCGACCGGCTCCACCACGCCGACCCCGGCCACAGCGGCACGACGTACGCGCGGGCCGGCGGCTTCGTCCACGAGGCCGGGCTGTTCGACCCGGGGTTCTTCGGCATCAGCCCGCGTGAGGCGCTGGCCATGGACCCGCAGCAGCGGCTGCTGCTGGAGATCTCGTGGGAGGCGCTGGAGCGGGCGGGCATCGACCCGGCGTCGCTCCGCGGCTCGCGGACCGGCACGTTCGTCGGCGGCTACGGCTCCGGCTACGCCGCCGTCGGGCAGCAGACCGGCGCGGAGGGCGCGGACGCCCTCGAAGGCCACCTGATGGCCGGCAACGCGACGAGCGTGATCTCCGGGAGGGTGGCGTACACGCTCGGACTGGAGGGGCCCGCCATCACGGTGGACACCGCCTGCTCCTCGTCGCTGGTCGCCCTGCACCTGGCCGCCCGCGCGCTGCGCGCGGGCGACTGCGCGCTGGCGCTGGCGGGCGGCGTCACGATCATGGCCACGCCGTGGGACCTCGTCGTGTTCTCGCGGCAGCGCGGGCTGGCCCCCGACGGCCGGTCGAAGGCGTTCGGCGCGGACGCCGACGGCATGGGCATGGCCGAGGGCGCGGGCGTGCTCGTGCTGGAACGGCTCTCCGACGCCCACCGCAACGGCCACCCGGTGCTGGCCGTGATCCGGGGCAGCGCGGTGAACCAGGACGGCGCGTCCAACGGGCTGACCGCCCCCAACGGGCCCTCGCAGCAGCGGGTGATCCGGGCGGCGCTCGCCGACGCCGGGCTGACCCCGGCCGACGTCGACGCCGTCGAGGCGCACGGCACCGGCACCCCGCTCGGCGACCCGATCGAGGCCGAGGCGCTGATGGCCGCCTATGGGCGCGAACGGCCCGATGGGCGGCCGCTCTGGCTCGGGTCGGTCAAGTCGAACCTCGGCCACACCCAGGCCGCCGCAGGGGTGGCCGGGGTGATGAAGACGGTGCTGGCCCTGCGGCACGGCACGCTCCCGCGCAGCCTGCACGCCGACCGGCCGTCGCCGCACGTCGACTGGTCGGACGGCGGCGTGCGGCTGCTCCGCGAGCCGGTCGAGTGGCCGGCGAACGGGCGGCCACGCCGGGCCGGCGTCTCGGCGTTCGGCATCAGCGGCACCAACGCGCACACCATCGTCGAAGAGGCCCCGGCGGCCCCCGAGACCCCGGCCCGCCCGCCCGTGCTCACCGGCGCGAGCCCGGCGTGGCCGCTGTCGGCGCGCACCCCCGACGGGCTCCGGGCCCAGGCCGCGCGGCTGGCCGAGGTCGCCGCCGGGCACGACCCCGCCGACCTCGGCTGGTCGCTGGCCGCGTCCCGCTCGTCGTTCGAGCACCGGGCCGTCGTGCTCGGCGCCGACCTCGCCGCGCTGACCGCGTTCGCCGACGGGGAGACGCCGCCCTCGGTGGTGAGCGGCACGGTCCCGGCGGGCCGCCCCAAGGTCGGCTTCCTGTTCGCGGGCCAGGGCGCCCAGAAGGCCGGCATGGGCCGCGACCTGTACGCCGCCTCACCGGTCTTCGCGGCCGCCTTCGACGAGGCATGCGCCCTGCTGGAGACCGAACTCGGGACGCCGATCCGCGACGTCGTGCTCGGCGACGGGGACGACGACCGCGCCGACCGGACGCTCTACGCGCAGACCGGGTTGTTCGCCGTCCAGATCGGCCTGGTCGCCCTCCTGGCCGCCGCCGGGGTCGAGCCCGACGCGGTGGCCGGTCATTCGGTCGGCGAGATCGCGGCCGCCCACGCGGCGGGGGTGTTGTCTTTGGCGGACGCGGCCCGGCTGGTCGCCGCGAGGGCCCGGCTGATGGAGGCGCTGCCGGAGGGCGGCGCGATGGCCGCCATCGAGGCGCGTGAGGACGAGCTCGACGGCGGTGTGGCCGTCGCGGCCGTCAACGGCCCCACGTCGGTGGTGGTCTCGGGCGACGAGGCCGACGTCGACGAGATCGTGGAGCACTGGCGGGCGCGCGGCCGGCGGGTGCGCCGCCTGCGGGTCAGCCACGCGTTCCATTCGGCCCGCATGGACCCGATCCTGAATGAACTCGCGGACGTCGCGGCCCGCTTGGAGCACCGCCGCCCGGCGGTGACCTGGGCCGCCGCCCTCGACGGCACGATCCTGACCGACCCGGGGCCCGAGTACTGGCCCGGCCAGGCGCGGGAGGCGGTCCGGTTCGCCGACGCCGTCGCCGCGCTGGCCGCCGAGGGCGTCTCCGTCTTCGTCGAGATCGGCCCCGACGGCACCCTCTCGGCGCTCGGCCCGGCCGCCGCGCCCGGCGGCGACGCCGTCTTCGTCCCCCTCCTGAAGCCCAGGACCCCGGCCGCCGACGCCGTGCTCGCCGCGCTGGCCCGCGTCCACGTGCGCGGGGTCTCGCTCGACTGGACGGCGGTGCTGCCCGCCGGGAACCGGGTGGAGCTGCCCACCTACGCCTTCCGGCACCAGCGCTTCTGGGCGCTCGGCCCGCACAAGCTCCGGCTCGGCCCGGTCACCGGCGACGGCGGGGCCGAGGAGCGGCTCTGGGCCGCGGTCGAGTCGGGCGACCGCCCGGCCCTGTCGGAGGCGCTCGCCGTCGACGACCGGCGGCTCGACGACCTGCTGCCGGTGCTGGCCGACTGGCGCCGCCGCGAACGCGACCGCCCGGCCACCGACGCGTGGCGCTACCGGGTCACGTGGGCGCCCGTGCCCGACCCCGCCCCGGGCGTGCTCTCCGGCGACTGGCTGCTGGTCGCGGGCCCCGGCCACGACCTCGCCCAGGACGTGCGGAAGATCCTCGAAGGCCACGGCGCCCGGGTCGTCGAGGCCGCCCCGGACACGATCGGCCGGGGGACCTTCGCCGGAGTGGTCTCGCTGCTGGCCCTCGACGAGACCCCCGCGCCCGGCCACCCGGCCGTGGCCCGCGGACTGGCCGCCACCCAGACCCTGATCCAGGACCTCGGCGCCGCCGGGATCGACGCGCCGCTGTGGGTGCTCACCGCCGGAGCCGTGGCCGCCGACGCGGGCGATCGGCCGCCCCGGCCGGTGCAGGCGCAGGTCTGGGGGCTCGGCCGGGTCGCCGGGCTGGAGCACCCCGAACGCTGGGGCGGCCTGGTCGACCTGCCGCCGATCCTCGACGACCGCGCCGCCGACCGCCTGTGCGCGGTGCTGGCCGGATGCGGCGAGGACCAGGTCGCGGTGCGCGGCGCGGGCCTGCGCGGCCGCCGCCTCGTCCGGGCCCGGCGGCCGCGAGTTCAGCAGACCTGGACGCCGCGCGGCTCTGTGCTGATCACCGGCGGGACCGGCGCGATCGGCGGGCACGCCGCCCGCTGGCTGGCCGGTCGCGGCGCGCCGCGCGTCGTCCTGACGAGCCGGTCGGGGCCCGCCGCGCGCGGAGCCGCCGCGCTCGCCGCCGAACTGGCCGCCGCCGGGACCTCCGTGGACGTCGTGGCCGCCGACGTCGCCCGCCGTGCCGACGTCGCCGGGCTGCTCGGCCGGATCGCCGCCGAGGGGCCGCCGCTCACCGCCGTCCTGCACGCCGCCGGGGCCGCGCAGGCCACCGCCCTGCGGGACACCACCGTGGACGAACTGGCCGCCCTCGCGGCGGTCAAGACGGCGGGCACCGTCCACCTCGACGAACTGACCGGCGACCTCGACGCCTTCGTGCTGTTCTCCTCGGTCTCGGCGATCTGGGGCAGCGGCCTGCACCCCGGCTACGCCGCCGTGAACGCCTTCCTCGACGCCCTCGCCGAGAACCGGCGGGCCCGGGGGCTGGCCGCGACCTCCGTCGCCTGGGGTCCCTGGGACGGCGACGGCATGAGCGACCAGGAGGGCAAGGCCCAGATGGTCCGGCGCGGGCTGCGGCTGCTCGACCCCGCCCTCGGGATCAGGGCCCTGGCCCAGGCGCTCGACGGCGGCGAGGACCTGCTCACCGTCGCCGACGTCGACTGGGCCGCCTTCGCCCCGACCTTCACCCTGCGCCGCCCCAGCCCGCTGATCGAGGGCCTGCCCGAGGTCGCGCGGGCCCTGGAGGGCGAGGCGGCCCCATCGGGCGACCCGGCGGGCGGCGCGCTCGCCGGGAAACTGGCCGCGCTGCCCCGGGCCGAACAGGACGCCCTCCTGGTCGAACTCGTCCGGGCCGAGGCGGCCGGGGTGCTGAGTTACCCGTCGTCCGACGACATCCCCGCCGACCGCGCCTTCAGCGACCTGGGCGCCGACTCGCTCACCGCCGTCGAACTGCGCGACCGGCTCGGCGCGGCCACCGGCCTGCGGCTGACGGCCACCCTCCTGTTCGACCACACCACGCCCGTCGCGGTGGCCGGCCACCTGCGCACGCTGCTGGCTCCCGACGGGACCTCGCCGGCCCGGCCGGTGCTCGCCGAGCTCGACAAGATCGAAACCATGCTGTCCGCCCTCGCCGGCGACGACGGCGAAGCGGCCCGGATCACGGCCCGGCTGGAGGCCGTCGTCGCCCGCTGGAAGGAGATCGCCGCCGGAAGCCGGACCGGGACGGTCGCCGAGGAGCTCGATTCCTCCTCCGATGAAGAGGTCTTCGACTTCATCGGAAAAGAGCTCGGAATTCACTGACATGAATGGGGATCCGCAGGTGAGCGACGACGACAAGCTGCGCTACTTCCTCCGCCGGGTGACGGCCAACCTGCACGAGACCCGTCAGCGGCTCGACGAGATCGAGGCGGCGGCGAGCGAGCCGATCGCGATCGTCGGCATGGGCTGCCGCTTTCCGGGCGGGGTCCGGAGCCCGGGGGACCTGTGGGAGCTGCTGACCGGCGGCGTCGACGCGATCGGCGGGTTCCCGCACGACCGGGGCTGGGACCTGGACGAGCTGCTCGGCCCCGACGGGACGTCCCACGTGCGCGCCGGCGGGTTCGTCGAGGGCGCGGGCGAGTTCGACCCGGGCTTCTTCGGCATCAGCCCGCGTGAGGCGGTGGCGATGGACCCGCAGCAGCGCATGCTGCTGGAGGTCGCGTGGGAGGCGCTGGAGCGGACCGGGATCGACCCGCAGTCGTTGCGCGGCTCGGCCACCGGCGTCTTCGCCGGGGCGTCGTCGTCGGGGTACGGCTGGGGGCTCGGCGCGGAGACCGAGCTGGAGGGCCATCTCGTCACCGGGACCGCGAGCAGCGTGTTGTCGGGGCGCGTCGCGTACACCCTCGGGCTCGAAGGACCGGCGGTCACGGTCGACACCGCCTGCTCCTCGGCGCTGGTGTCGCTGCACCTGGCCGCCCGCGCGCTGCGCGCGAAGGAGTGCTCGCTCGCCCTGGTGGGCGGCGTCTTCGTGGCGTCCACCCCGGTCATGTTCACCGACTTCAGCGCCCAGCTCGGGCTGGCCCCCGACGGCCGGTGCAAGGCGTTCGGCGACGGCGCCGACGGCATGGGCGTGGCCGAGGGCGCCGGCATCGTGGTGCTGGAGCGGTTGTCGGACGCCCGCCGCCACGGCCGCCGGGTGCTGGCGGTCGTCCGGGGCAGCGCGATGAACCAGGACGGCGCCTCCAACGGGCTGACCGCCCCCAACGGGCCCGCCCAGCAGCGGGTCATCAGGGCCGCGCTGGCCGACGCCCGGTTGTCCCCGGCCGACGTGGACGCCGTCGAGGCCCACGGCACCGGCACCGCCCTGGGCGACCCGATCGAGGCCCAGGCGCTGCTGGCGACCTACGGCCAGGAGCGGCCCGAGGACCGGCCGCTGCTGGTGGGCTCCATCAAGTCGAACCTCGGCCACCCGCAGCAGGCGGCGGGCATGGCCGGAGTGATCAAGATGGTGCTGGCGCTGCGGCACGGCCTGCTGCCCCGCACCCTGCACGCCGACGCGCCCTCGCCGCACATCGACTGGTCGGCGGGCCACGTGCGGCTGCTGACCGAGGCGACGCCCTGGGAGCCGGGGGAGCGGCCCCGCCGGGCGGGTGTGTCCGGGTTCGGCATGAGCGGCACGAACGTGCACGTCATCCTCGCCGAGGAACCGGCGGCCGAGCCCGCCGAGGACGTCGCCGAGCCGTCGCCCATCCTCTTCCACGACGCCCCGCCGGTGTGGCTGGTGTCGAGCCGCTCGGAGGCCGGACTGGCCGAGCAGGCGCGGCGGCTGGCCGCGTTCACCGGGGACGGCACGGATCGGGACCCCGTCGACGTCGCCTGGTCGCTCGCCACGACGCGGTCGGCGTTCGAGCACCGGGCCGCCCTGGTCGGCGCGGATCCGGCCGATCTGGCGGCTCTCGCCACGGGCGGGCGCGGCCCCGGGCTGGTCTCGGGCGTGGCCGCCCGTACCGGCAGGAAGGTGTTCGTCTTCCCCGGTCAGGGCACGCAGTGGGCCGGGATGGGCCGGGAGATGCTGGCGGCCTCGCCGGTGTTCGCGGCCCGCTTCGCCGAGTGCGCCGACGCGCTCCGGCCGCACGTGGACTGGGACCCCGCCGACGTCCTGCTGGGCAGGGACGGCGCGCCCGGCCTGGAGCGGGCCGACGTGGTGCAGCCGGTGTTGTGGGCCGTGATGGTGTCGCTCGCGGCGATGTGGGAGGCGGCCGGGGTGCGTCCCGACGCCGTCGCCGGGCACAGCCAGGGCGAGATCGCCGCCGCCTGCGTGGCCGGGATCCTGTCGCTGGAGGACGCCGCCCGGGTCGTCGCGGCCCGCAGCCGGGGGCTCTCGCGGCTGGCCGCCTCGGCCGGGATGCTGTCGGTCGTCATGCCGGTCGCCGCCGTCGAGGAGCTGCTGGCCGGCAACGACGACCTGTCCGTGGCCGCCGTCAATGGGCCCGCGACGACCGTCGTCTCCGGCGACCTCGACGCGCTGGCCGTGTTCGAGCGCGAGTTGTCGGCCCGGCGGGTGCTGCGCTGGCGCATCCCGGAGACCGACTTCGTGGCCCACTCGCCCCGCGTGGCCCCGCTGGAGGACGCGCTGGCCGGGGACCTGGCCGCCGTCGAGCCTCGGCCGGGCCGGATCCCGCTGTACTCGACGGTGACCGGCGCGCGGGTGGAGGGCCCGGAACTCGGCGCGGCGTACTGGTACGCCAACGTCCGCGAGCGGGTGCGGTTCCAGGACGCCGTGCTGGCGCTGGCGAAGGACGGCCACCGCACCTTCGTCGAGGTGTCCCCGCACGCCGTGCTCACCGCCGCCATCGCCGAGACCCTCGACGACGAGGGCCCGCTGGTCACCGGGACGCTCGACCGCGAGGACGCCGGGCCGCGCCGCTTCCTGACCGCCCTGGCCCGCCTGCACACGCGCGGCGTCCCGGTCGACTGGACGGCGGTGCTGCCCGCCGGGACCGTCGTCGAGCTGCCCACCTACGCCTTCGCCCGGCACCGCTACTGGCTGGCCCCCGCGCGGCACGCGTCCGCGCCCGTCCCCGGCGAGTGGCGCAGCGAGACCGAGGCCCGCTTCTGGGCCGCCGTCGAGAACGCCGACCTCGACGGGCTCTCCGGCCTGCTGGCCGTCGGCGCCCGGCCCCTCGACGAGCTGCTGCCCGCGCTGACCGCGTGGCGGAGACGCGAACGGGCCCGCTTCGCCACCGAGTCGTGGCGCTACCGCGTCTCGTGGACGCCGATCCCCGACCCGGCCCCCGGACGGTTGTCCGGCACCTGGCTCCTGGTGTCCGCCCCCGGCCACGACCTCACCGAACGGCTGCGGCAGGCCCTCGAAGACCGCGGCGCCGACGTGGTCGGCGAACTGACGCCCGGCACGCCCGTCGCGGGCGTGGTCTCCCTGCTCGCCCTCGACGAGACCCCCCACCCCGGCTTCCCCGACGTCACCGCCGGCCTCGCGGGCACGCTGGCGCTCATCCAGCGGGGCCTCGACGCCCCGCTCTGGATCCTCACCCGGGGCGCGGTCGCGGCGGCCCCCGGCGAGGTGCTGACCGCGCCCGCGCAGGCCCAGGCGTGGGCGCTCGGCCGGGTCGCCGGGTTCGAGCACCGCGACCGGTGGGGCGGCCTGGTCGACCTGCCCGAGGTGCTCGACGAGCGGGCGGCCGACCGGCTGTGCGCGATCCTGACCGGAGGGCCGGGCGAGGACCAGACCGCCGTGCGGCCCGGCGGCGTGCTCGGCCGGCGGCTCGTGCCCGCCCCGGCGCGCGACGGCCGCCGGTGGACGCCCGGCGGCACCGTGCTCGTCACCGGCGGCACCGGCGCGATCGGCGGCCACGTGGCCCGCTGGCTGACCACCCGCGACGCCGCCCGGGTCGTGCTGACCAGCCGCTCCGGCTGCGCCGCCCCCGGCGCGGCCGCCCTGGCGGCCGAGGTCGCCGAGGCCGGGACCACCGTCGAGGTGCTCACGGCCGACGTCGGCCGCCGAGACGACGTCACCGGCCTGCTGCGCCGCATCGCGGCCACCGGGCCGGACCTGTCCAGCGTCATGCACACGGCCGGGGTCGTCGACAACGGCGTCATCGCGCGGCTCGACCCGGCCCGGCTGGCGGCGGTGCTGGCCGCCAAGGCGACCAGCGCCGACCTGCTCGACGAGCTGACCGGCGACCTCGACGCGTTCGTGCTGTTCTCCTCGGCCGCCGCGACCTTCGGCGGCGGCGGCCAGGCCAACTACGCCGCCGCCAACGCCCACCTCGACGCGCTCGCCGAGCACCGACGGGGGCGCGGCCGGACGGCCCTGTCGATCGCGTGGGGGCCGTGGGCCGGCGGCGGCGTCGCCCAGGCGCGCGAGGCGACCCGCAAGCGGCTCGACCGGAACCGGTGGGAGGTCCTGATGGACCCCGCGCTGGCCGTCCAGGCGCTGGCCGGGGCGGTCGACGGCGACGACACCGCCCTCACCGTCATGGACGTCGACTGGTCGGAGATGGCCGGCGCGCCCGGCATGGCCGACCTGCACACCGTGCCGTTCGTGCGCGACCTGCCCCAGGTCGGGCGGCTGGCCGAGAGCCGCGAGACGGGACCGGCGGGCGCCGCGCCGACCGGCGGCGACCTGGCGCGGCGGCTCGCCCGCCTGTCACGGGCCGAGCAGGACCGGCTCCTCGTGGACGTCGTCCGGCGCGAGGCCGCCGCCGTGCTCGACTACGCCTCCCCGGAGGAGGTGGACGCCGCCCGCGCGTTCAGCGACCTCGGGTTCGACTCGCTCACCGCCGTGGAGCTGCGCAACCAGGTCGGCGCGGCCACCGGGCTGCGGCTGCCGGCCACCCTGCTGTTCGACTTCCCGACCCCGCTCGTGCTCGCCGCTTACCTGCGCGGCGAACTGCTGGGCGACCTGGCGGCGGCCGCCGCCCCGGTGGCGACCGCCCCCCTCGACGACGAGCCGATCGCCGTCATCGGCATGGCCGGGCGTTTCCCCGGCGGCGTCGACGGCCCCGAGAGCTTCTGGGAGCTGCTGGCCGCCGGCCGCGACGGCATCTCCGGCATCCCGCTCGACCGGGGCTGGGACGTCGACCACCTCTTCGACCCCGACCCCGACAACCCGGGGACGGCCTACGTCCAGGCCGGCGGTTTCCTGCGCGAGGCCGGGCTGTTCGACCCGGGGTTCTTCGGCATCAGCCCCCGCGAGGCGCTGGCCATGGACCCGCAGCAGCGGCTCCTGCTGGAGACCTCCTGGGAGGCGCTGGAGCGGGCCGGCATCGACCCGCGCTCGCTGCGCGGCTCCGCCACGGGCGTGTTCGCGGGCGGCTACTCCTCCGGCTACGCCACCGGCCTGCAGCTGGCCCCCGCCGGCACCTCCGGGCTGGAGGGCCACATGGTGACCGGCAACGCCGGCAGCGTCATCTCCGGCCGGGTCTCCTACACGCTCGGGCTGGAGGGGCCGTCCATGACCGTGGACACGGCCTGCTCCTCGTCGCTGGTCGCGCTGCACCTGGCCGGTCAGGCGCTGCGCTCGGGCGAGTGCCGCCTCGCGCTGGCGGGCGGCGTGACGGTGCTGGCCACCCCGGCCGAGCTCGTCGGGTTCTCCAAGCAGCGCGGCCTGGCCGGGAACGGGCGCTGCAAGTCGTTCTCGGCCGAGGCCGACGGCATGGGCATGGCCGAGGGCGCGGGCGTGCTCGTGCTGGAGCGGCTCTCCGACGCCCGCGCCAACGGCCACCCCGTCCTGGCCGTCATCCGGGGCACCGCCGTGAACCAGGACGGCGCGTCCAACGGGCTGACCGCGCCCAACGGCCCCTCGCAGCAGCGGGTGATCAGGGCCGCGCTGGCCAACGCCGGGCTGACCCCCGCCGACGTCGACGCCGTCGAGGCTCATGGCACCGGCACGGTGCTCGGCGACCCGATCGAGGCGCAGGCGCTGGCCGCCGTCTACGGGCGGGACCGCGACCCCGCCCGGCCGCTGTGGCTGGGCTCGGTGAAGTCGAACATCGGCCACGCCCAGGCCGCCGCCGGGGTGGCCGGGGTGATGAAGATGGTCCTCGCCCTGCGGCACGAGCGGCTGCCCGCCAGCCTGCACGCTCAGGAGCCCTCCCCGCACGTCGACTGGGCCGACTCGGGGCTGCGGCTGCTGACCGAGCCGGCGCCGTGGCCGTCGGACGGTCGCCCCCGCCGGGCCGGGATCTCCGGATTCGGCATCAGCGGCACCAACGCCCACGTCATCGTCGAAGAGGCCCCCTCCGACGAGGAGCCTTTCGAAGAGGCGCCCGCGGAGCCCGGCGCCGCGCCGGTGTGGCTGGTGTCGGCCCGCACCGAGGCCGCGCTCGCCGCCCAGGCCGACCGGCTGGCGGACTTCGTGACCGCCCGCCCCGGCCTCGACCCGGCCGACGTGGCCTGGTCGCTGGCGACCACCCGGTCGGCGTTCGAGCACCGGGCCGTCGTCACCGGCGACGACCTCCTGGCTGGCCTGCGGTCGCTGGCCGACGGCACCCCCGCGCCCGGCGTCGTCACCGGCGCGGTCCCGGCCGCGCCGCCCCGGGTCGGCTTCGTCTTCGCCGGTCAGGGCGCCCAGAAGGCGGGCATGGGCCGCGACCTGTACGCCGCCTCGCCGGTCTTCGCCGCCGCGTTCGACGAGGCGTGCGCCCTGCTGGAGGCCGAGCTCGGCCTGCCGGTCAGGGAGGTCGTGCTCGGCGTCGACGAGGACGACGCGCGGGCCCACCAGACCGTCTTCGCGCAGACCGGGCTGTTCGCCGTCGAGGTGGGCCTGGTCGCGCTCCTGGCGGCGGCCGGCGTCGTGCCCGAGGCGGTCGCCGGGCATTCGGTGGGGGAGGTCGCGGCGGCGTACACGGCCGGGGTGCTCACCCTGGCGGACGCCTGCCGCCTGGTCGGCGCGCGGGCGCGGCTGATGCAGGCGCTGCCCGAGGGCGGCGCGATGGCGGCGGTGGCCGCGACCGAGGCCGAGATGCTGGCCGACCTCGCCGGGCGGCCGGACGTCTCGCTGGCGGCGGTGAACGGCCCGTCGTCGGTGGTGATCTCCGGCGACGAACCCGCCGTGGCCGGGATCGTCGAGAGCTGGCGGGCGCGCGGCCGCCGGGTGCGCCGCCTGCGGGTCAGCCACGCGTTCCACTCGGCCCACATGGACCCGGCCCTGGACGCACTCGGCCGCGCCGCCGCCGGTCTGGAGCTGATGGCCCCCGCCCTGACCTGGGTGGGGGCGCTGACCGGCGAGGTCGTCGAGGTGCCCGAGGCGGGCTACTGGACCGAGCAGGCCCGCCGCCCGGTCAGGTTCGCCGACGCCGTCACGACGATGGCCGCCCGGGGCGTGTCGGTGTTCGTCGAGATCGGCCCCGACGCGACGTTGTCGGGGCTGGGGGCGGCCGTCCTCGACGCCGCCGCGTTCGTCCCCGTGCGCGGCCGCCCGATCGAGGCGCTGGCCCGCGCCCACGTCGTCGGCGTGCCCGTCGACTGGGCCGCCGTGCTGCCCGCCCGGCGGCCGGTCGAGCTGCCCACCTACGCCTTCCGGCATCGGAACTTCTGGCCCGGCGGCCCGCAGGTGCTGCGCCCCGGCGCGGCCGCGGTCGCCGGATCCGCGGCCGAGGCCGGGTTCTGGGCCGCGGTCGAGAACGGCGACCTGGCCGCCCTGGCCGGCACGCTCGACCTGGCCGACGCGGCCGGGCTCGGCGCGGTGCTGCCCAGCCTCACGTCGTGGCGGCGGCGCGAACGGGACGCCTCGGCCACCGGCCACTGGCGTTACCGCACGTCGTGGACGCCGCTGACCGACCTGCCGCCGGCCCGCCCGGCCGGGACCTGGCTGGTGGTCGGCGACGACCTGGCCCCGGAGTGCGCCGACGCGCTGACGGTCCGGGGCGTCCGGGTCGACCGCGTCACGCCGGACGGGCTCGACCGGGAGTCGATCGCCGCCCTGCTCGGCGCCCGCGCGTTCGACGGGGTGGTGTCGCTGCTGGCGCTGGCGGACGGGCCGCTCGCCGGGGTGACCGGCACGCTCGGGCTCCTCCAGGCGCTCGGCGACGTGGGCTCGGCCGCGCCGTTGTGGGTGGTGACCCGGGGGGCGGTGGCCGCCGCCCCGGCCGACCCGCTGACGGCCCCGATCCAGGCGCAGGTCTGGGGGCTCGGGCAGGTCGCCGCGCTGGAGCATCCCGACCGCTGGGGCGGCCTGATCGACCTGCCCCCGGTCCTCGACGACCGGGCCTCGGCCCGGCTGGCCTCGGTGCTGGCCGGCGCGGGCGAGAACCAGGTCGCCATCCGGGACGCCGCCGTGCTGGGCCGCCGCCTGGTCCGGGCCGGCGAGGTCCCCGCCGGGCCGCGCTGGACGCCCCGGGGCACGTCCCTGGTGACCGGCGGCACCGGCGCGATCGGCGCGCGGGTCGCCCGCTGGCTGGCCGGACGCGGCGCGGAGCGCGTCGTGGTGTCGAGCCGCTCGGGCCCCGGCGCGCCCGGAGCCGGGCACCTGGCGGCGGAGCTGGCGCTGGCCGGCACCACGGCGGCGATCGTCGCGGCCGACGTCGCCGACCGTGCCGACGTCGCCGGGCTGCTGGCCGGGATCGCGGCCGGCGGGCCCGCGCTGCGAACGGTCGTGCACACCGCCGGGGTCCTGGACGACGGCGTGCTCGACCGGCTGGACGCCGACCGGCTCGCCGCCGTGCTCGCCGCCAAGGCGGGCGGCGCGGCCCACCTCGACGAGCTCACCGAGGACCTCGACGCGTTCGTGTTGTTCTCCTCCTCGGCCGGCACCTTCGGCGGGGGCGGCCAGGGCAACTACGCCGCCGCCAATGCCTACCTCGACGCGCTGGCGCAACACCGGCGCGGCCGCGGCCTGCCCGGCGTCGCGCTGGCCTGGGGCCCGTGGGCCGGGGGCGGCATGGCTCAGTCGGGCGACGCGGCCCGCCAGCGCCTCGACCGTGGCCTGCTCACGGCGATGGACCCCGACCTGGCGCTGCGGGTGCTCGGTCAGGCCATGGACGACGCCGGCGCGCTGACCGTCATGGACGTCGACTGGGCCCAAGCGGTCGCCCGGATGGCCGAGCTGCGGCGCCTGCCGTTCGTCCGGGACCTGCCGGAGATCCGCGCCCTCCCGGCCGCCGCCGGTCCGGAGCCCGGCACCGGCCTGGCCCGCCGCCTGGCCGGCCTCGACCGGGCCGCGCGGGAACAGGCCCTCGTCGACCTCGTCCGGACCGAGGCGGCGGCGGTGCTGGGACACCCGTCCGCCTCGGCGGTCGACGCCGAACGGGCCTTCGGCGACATCGGCTTCGACTCGCTCACCGCCGTGGAACTGCGCAACCGGCTGACCGGCCTGACCGGCCTGCGGCTGCCGGCCACGCTCGTCTTCGACCACCCGACCCCGCGCGCGCTGGCCGAACTGCTGCGGGCGGAGCTGCTCGGCGACGCCGACGGGCCCGACCGGGCCCGCGGCCCGGTCGCCGTCGACGGCGACCCCATCGCCGTCGTCTCGATGGCCTGCCGTTTCCCCGGCGGCGTCCACGACCCCGAAGCGTTCTGGCAGCTGGTCGCCACCGGCGCCGACGCGGTCTCGGCCTTCCCGGCCGACCGGGGCTGGGACCTGGAGAGCCTCTTCGACGCCGATCCCGGGCGGTCCGGCACGTCGCACGCCCGCGCCGGCGGGTTCCTGCACGACGCGGCCGACTTCGACCCCGGCTTCTTCGGCATCAACCCGCGCGAGGCGCTGGCGATGGACCCGCAGCAGCGCATCCTGCTGGAGACCTCGTGGGAGGCGCTGGAGCGGGCGGGCATCGAACCGCGGTCGCTGCGGGGCAGCGACACCGGCGTGTTCGCCGGGGCCGGGTTCTCCGGCTACGGCGTCGGCGCGTCCGGGCTGGAGGGCTACCAGCTCACCGGCATGGCCGCCAGCGTCATCTCCGGCCGGGTCTCCTACACGCTGGGCCTCGAAGGCCCGGCGGTGACGGTCGACACGGCCTGCTCCTCGTCGCTGGTGGCGCTGCACCTGGCCGCGCAGGCGCTGCGGTCGGGCGACTGCTCGCTGGCGCTGGCCGGCGGCGTGACCGTCATGGCGGTGCCGACCGGCTTCTCCGAGTTCTCCCGCCAGCAGGGCCTGTCGTCCGACGGCCGCTGCAAGGCGTTCGGCGCGGGCGCCGACGGGACCGGCTGGGCCGAGGGCGCCGGGATGTTGCTGCTCGAACGGTTGTCCGACGCCCGGCGCAACGGCCACCGGGTGCTGGCCGTGCTGCGCGGCAGCGCCGTGAACCAGGACGGAGCCTCCAATGGCCTGACCGCGCCGAACGGGCCGTCGCAGCAGCGGGTCATCCGCGCGGCGCTGGCCGCCGCCGACGTGTCGGCCGCCGACGTGGACGCCGTCGAGGCCCACGGCACCGGGACGACGCTGGGCGACCCGATCGAGGCGCAGGCGCTCTTGGCGACGTACGGGCGGCACCGCGACCGGCCCCTGTGGCTGGGCTCGGTGAAGTCGAACATCGGGCACACGCAGTCGGCGGCGGGCGTGGCCGGGGTCATGAAGATGGTGCTGGCGCTCCGGCACGACCTGCTGCCGCCCACCCTGCACGCCGGCGAGCCGTCGCCGCACGTCGACTGGTCGGCGGGCGACGTGCGGCTGCTGACCGAGCCGGTGCCGTGGCCGAAGGGCGACCGCCCCCGCCGGGCCGGGGTGTCGTCGTTCGGCATGAGCGGCACCAACGCCCACGTCATCCTCGAAGAGGCGCCCCCGGCCGACGAACCCGCCGCTGAGAGCGGGCCGCCGCCGGTGCTGCCGGGCGTGCGAGCCTGGCCGATCTCAGCGCGCACCCCGGAGGCGCTGAAGGCCCAGGCCGCGCGGCTGACGGCCGCCGACGCCGACCCGCTGGACGTGGGCTGGGCGCTGGCGACGACCCGGACCGCCTTCGAGCACCGCGCCGTGGTCGTCGGCCCCGACGGGCTCGCGGCCCTGGCCGAGGGGCGCTCGTCGGGCGACGTGGTGAGCGGCGTGGCCGGTCCGGCGCGCCCGGTGGTGTTCGTCTTCCCCGGCCAGGGTTCGCAGTGGGCCGGCATGGGCCGGGAGCTGTCTGAGGGCAGCCCGGTGTTCGCGGCCCGGCTGGCCGAGTGCGACGCGGCCCTGGCCCCGTACGTCGACTGGTCGCTCCATGACGACCTCGACCTCGACCGGGTCGACGTCGTGCAGCCCGCCCTGTGGGCCGTGATGGTCTCGCTGGCCGCCGTCTGGCAGGCCGCCGGAGTCCGCCCGGCCGCCGTGGCCGGGCACTCGCAGGGCGAGATCGCGGCGGCGGTCGTCGCCGGGATCCTGTCGCTGGAGGACGCCGCCAAGGTGGTGGCGCTGCGCAGCAGGGCGCTGACCGCGTTGTCGGGCCGGGGCGGCATGCTCTCGATCGGCGAACCGGCGCACGTCATCGAGGCGCGGATCGGCGACTGGGACGGCCGCGTGTCGGTGGCGGCGGTCAACGGGCCCGAGGCCACCGTCGTCTCCGGCGACGTCGCCGCGCTGGCCGAGATCGCGACCGCGTGCGAACGGGCGGGTGTGCGCACCCGCCTGCTCCCCGTCGACTACGCCTCGCACGGCCCCCAGGTCGAGGACCTGCGCGCGGAGATCCTGACCGCCCTCGACGGCATCGTCCCGCGCCCGGGTTCGATCCCGCTGGTGTCGGCGCTGACCGGCGAGGTCCTCTCCGGCGCGGACGCCGGCCCCGGCTACTGGTACGCCAGCCTGCGCGGCACGGTCCGCTTCTCCCGGGCCGTCGAGACCCTGCACGACGAGGGCCACACCGTCTTCGTCGAGGTCTCCCCGCACCCCGTGCTGACCGCCGCCATCAGCGCCACCCTCGACGGACGGCCGCAGGACGGCGATCCGCCGCTGGCCGTCGGCACCCTGCGCCGCGACGACGGCGGGCCCGGCCGGGTCATGCGGTCGCTGGCCGAGGTCCACGTCCACGGCGTGCCGGTCGACTGGCGGGCGGTGCTCACCCCCGGACGCTCGGTCGACCTGCCGACCTACGCCTTCGCCCGCGAGCGCTTCTGGGCCGAGGGGCTGCTCGCCGCCCCCGCCCGGACCGGCGACCCGGCCGAGGACGCCTTCTGGTCCGCCGTCGACGACGGCGACGTAACCGGCCTGGCCGACACCCTGGGCCTCGACGGGCGGCGGCTCGACGAGGTGCTGCCCGCCCTGACGTCGTGGCGACGCCGCTCGCGCAGCGCGGGCTGGCGCTACCGGATCACCTGGGTCCCGGTCGCCGTCCCCGCCGCGACGCTCAGCGGGACCTGGCTCGTGGTCGCCCCCGAGGGCGTCGACGCGGCCCCCGTCGCCGGGGCGCTGGCCGCCCGGGGCGCGGACGTCGTCTTCGACCCGGCCGCCGGACCGCTGGCCGGCGTGGTCTCGCTGCTGGCCATGGACGAGACCCCGCTGCCCGCCCACCCCGTGGTGCCCGCCGGGCTGGCCGCCACGGTCGACCTGATCCGCGCCCTCGACACCACGGCCCCCCTCTGGGTGCTGACCTCCGGCGCCGGCCCCGCGCAGGCCCAGGTGTGGGCGCTGGGCCGGGTCGCCGCCCTGGAGCACCCCGACCGGTGGGGCGGCCTCGTCGACCTCCCCGAGGTCCTGGACGACGCGGCGGCCGACCGGCTCGTCGCGGTGCTCGCCGCGAGGACCGAGGACCAGGTGTCCATCCGGCCGGCGGGCGTGCTGGCCCGCCGCCTGGTCCGGGCCCCGCGCCCGCGCGACCGCAACCCGTGGACGCCGCGCGGCACGGTCCTGATCACCGGCGGCACGGGGGCGATCGGCGGGCGGCTGGCCCGCCTGGCCGCCTCCCGGGGAGCCGCCCGCGTGGTGCTGACCAGCCGCTCCGGCCCGGCCGCCGCCGGGGCCGCCGCCCTGGCGGCCGACCTCGCCCTGGCCGGCACGCCGGTCGCGGTGATGGCCGCCGACGTCGGCGTGAAGACGCAGGTGGCCGGTCTGCTGACCTGGATCGGGCCCGATCTGAGCTCGGTCTTCCACGCGGCCGGCGTCGGCGGCGGCGACCCGCTGCGCACGCTCGACGCGGCCGGGCTGCACGCCTCGATGGCCGCCAAGGCCGGCGGGGCGGCTCACCTCGACGCGCTCACCGGCGACCTCGACGCCTTCGTCACGTTCTCCTCCGGCGCGACCACCTGGGGCAGCTCCCACCTCGGCGGCTACGCCGCCGCCAACGCCTCCCTGGACGCCCTGGTCGAGGACCGGCGCGCCCGGGGCCTCACCGGCACGTCGGTCGCCTGGGGCCTGTGGGGCGGCGGCGGCATGGCCGAGGGCCGGGCCGGCGAGGTGCTCCAGCGGATGGGCCTGCGGGAGATGGACCCCGGCCTGGCCGTCGGCGCGCTGGCCGAGGCGCTCGACCACGGCGAGGCGCTGCTCACCGTCGCCGACGTCGACTGGGCCGCCTTCGCGCCCGTCCTCACCGCGCAGCGGCCCAGCCCGCTGATCGCCGACCTGCCGGAGGCCCGTCGCGCGCTGGCCGAGGCGGAGCCGTCCGAGGAGGGCCCGGCGGGCAACGAGCTCGCGGCCCGGCTGGCCGGGCTGAACCGGGCCGAGCAGCTCCGTGTGCTCACCGACCTGGTGCGGGCCGAGGCGGCCGTCGTCCTGGGGCACGCCTCGCCCGGGGCGCTGGCCGCCGGGCGGGCGTTCAAGGAACTCGGCTTCGACTCGCTGACCGCCGTCGACCTGCGCAACCGGCTGACCGCCGCCACCGGCACGAGCCTGCCCGCCACGCTGGTCTTCGACTACCCGACCTCGGCGGCGCTGGCCGGCCACCTGCGCTCCCGGCTGCTGGGCGACCGCGACGACGCCGTGGTGGTGACCGCGACCGCGAGCGACGAGCCGCTCGCGATCGTCGGCATCGGCTGCCGGTTCCCCGGCGGCGTCCAGAGCCCCGACGACTTCTGGCGGCTGCTCGCGGCCGGTTCCGACGTCGTCGCCGGCCTGCCCGACGACCGGGGCTGGGACCTGGCCGCCGTGCTCGACGCCGCCGGGACGCCGCCGCGCGGCGGCTTCGTCTACGACGCCGGGCTCTTCGACCCGGGCTTCTTCGGCATCAGCCCGCGTGAGGCGCTCACCATGGACCCGCAGCAGCGGTTGCTGCTGGAGACCTCCTGGGAGGCGCTGGAGCGGGCCGGCGTCGACCCCACGCTGCTGCGCGGGTCGGCGACCGGCGTGTTCGTCGGCGCGTCGTGGTCGGGCTACGGCCTCGACCAGGGCACGGGCGGCGACAAGGGCCATCTGCTGACCGGCACGTCGAGCAGCGTGTTGTCCGGGCGGGTGTCCTACGTGCTGGGCCTGGAGGGCCCGGCGGTGTCGGTGGACACGGCCTGCTCGTCGTCGCTCGTCGCGCTGCACCTGGCCGGTCAGGCGCTGCGGTCGGGCGAGTGCACGCTGGCGCTGGCCGGGGGCGCGTTCGTGGCCGCCACGCCGGTGATGTTCACCGGCTTCAACGCCCAGCTCGGCCTGGCCGCCGACGGCCGCTGCAAGGCGTTCGGGGCCGGGGCCGACGGCATGGGGATGGCCGAGGGCGTGGGCGTCCTGGTGGTCGAACGCCTCTCGGACGCCCGCCGCAACGGCCACCCGGTGCTGGCGGTGATCCGGGGCGGCGCGGTCAACCAGGACGGCGCGTCGAACGGCCTGACCGCGCCCAACGGCCCGTCGCAGCAGCGGGTGATCCGGGCCGCGCTGGCGAACGCGCGGCTGACGCCGGGCGACGTCGACCTGGTGGAGGCCCACGGCACGGGCACGGTGCTGGGCGACCCGATAGAGGCGCAGGCGCTGCTGGAGACGTACGGGAGAGACCGGGACCGCCCCCTGTGGCTGGGCTCGGTCAAGTCGAACATCGGCCACACCCAGGCCGCGGCCGGGATGGCGGCCGTCATCAAGACCGTGCTGGCGCTGCGGCACCAGGAGATGCCGCGCACTCTGCACGCCGACGAGCCCTCGCCGCACATCGACTGGTCGGCGGGCGACGTGCGGCTGCTGACCGAGCCCGTCGCCTGGCCTTCGGGCGGCCGCCCGAGACGGGCCGGGGTGTCGGCGTTCGGGATGAGCGGCACCAACGTCCACCTCATTCTGGAGGAGGCCCCCGACGAGGCGGCGGCCGGCGAGCCGCCGCGACCGGCCGTGCTGGCCGACCCCGAGCCGTTGTGGTTGGTGTCCGGGCGCACCCCGGCCGCGCTCGCCGCGCAGGCGCGGCGGCTCGGCGCGCTCGCCGACGCCGATCCGGCCGACGTGGGCTGGTCGCTGGCGACCGGCCGCGCGGCGTTCGAGCAGCGCGCCGTCGTCGCCGGGGACCTGACGGCGGGCCTGGCCTCGGTGGCCTCCGGCGCGCCCGCTCCCGGAGTGGTGACCGGCGCCGCGCCCGCCGGGCGGCCGCGCGTCGCCTTCCTGTTCGCCGGTCAGGGGGCCCAGCGGGCCGGGATGGGCCGTCGCCTGTACGCGGCCTCGCCGGTCTTCGCCGCCGCCTTCGACGAGGCGTGCGCGGCGGTCGAGGCGGATCTCGGCCTGCCCGTCAGGGAGGTCGTGCTGACCGGCGACGAGCACGACCCGCGCGCCGACCGGACCGTGTACGCCCAGACCGGGTTGTTCGCCGTCGAGGTCGGCCTGGTCGCGCTGCTGAAGGCGGCCGGGGTGGTGCCCGACGCGGTGGCCGGCCACTCGGTCGGCGAGATCGCGGCCGCCCACGCGGCGGGGGTGTTGTCTCTGGTGGACGCGGCCCGGCTGGTCGCCGCGAGGGCCCGGCTGATGGAGGCGCTGCCCGAGGGCGGCGCGATGGCCGCCATCGAGGCGCGTGAGGACGAGCTCGACGGCGGTGTGGCCGTCGCGGCCGTCAACGGCCCCACGTCGGTGGTCGTCTCGGGCGACGCGGCGGCCGTGGACGCGGCCGCCGAGACCTGGCGGGAACGCGGCCGCCGGGTGCGCCGCCTGCGGGTCAGCCACGCCTTCCACTCGGCCCTGATGGACCCGGTGCTCGCCGGCCTCGACGCGGCGGCGGCCCCGCTGGAGCACGCCGCGCCGACGCTGACCTGGGTGGGCGCGCTCACCGGCGAGGTCATCACGGAGCCCGACGCGGGCTACTGGGCCCGGCAGGCACGCGGCGCCGTCCGGTTCGCCGACGCCGTCGCCACGCTCACCGCCCAGGGGGTCTCGGTGTTCGTCGAGATCGGCCCCGACGGAACGTTGTCGGCCATGGGATCGGCGGTCGCCGACGACGGCGTGTTCATCCCGCTCCAGCGCCCCGACGTGTTCGCCCGGGACGCGCTGCTGACCGCGCTGAGCCGCGCCCACGTCACCGGCGTCGGCGTCGACTGGCCCGCCGTGCTGCCCCACGGACGCCGCGTCGACCTGCCGACCTACCCCTTCGACCACGAGCGGTTCTGGGTCCGCGGCGAACCCGCCGCACCCGCCGCCGGCAGCCCGGAGGAGCGGCGGTTCTGGACGGCCGTCGAGGACGGCGACGTCCACGCCCTGGCCGAGACGCTGGCCGTGGACGACCGCGAGCGGCTCGACGGCCTCCTGCCGATGCTGGCCTCCTGGCGGCGCAGGGAACGCGCGGACGCGGAGGTCGCCGACCGCCGCTACACGATCTCCTGGACGCCGCTCGCCGACCCGCCCGCCCTCGTGACCGGGACCTGGTTGGTGTTGTCCCGGGGCGCCCACGCCGGTCTCTTCACGGAGGCGCTGGCCGCACGCGGGGCCGAGACGGTCGTCGTCGAGGTCCCCGACCACGAACAGGACCGCAAGGCCGTCGCGGCCCGCATCAGCGAGGCCGCCGCCGACGTCACGGGCGTCGTCTCCCTCCTGGCCCTGGACGCCGACCCGCTGGACCACCACCCCACGGTGGCGGCGGGCGCGGCCCGGACGCTGGCCGTCGTCCAGGCGCTGGGCGACCTGGGGATGACCGCGCCGCTCTGGGTCGTGACCAGCGGCGCGGTCACCACCGGCCCCGCCGACGCCCCGGTCACGCCGATGGCGGCCCAGGTCTGGGGCCTCGGCCGGGTGGCCGCTCTCGAACACCCCGAGCGGTGGGGCGGTCTCGTCGACCTGCCCGCGGTCGTGGACGAGGAGGCGGCGGCCCGGCTCGCCGGAGTGCTGGCCGACGCCGGGGAAGACCAGGTGGCCGTCCGGAAGAGCGGCCTGCTGGCCCGCCGCCTGGTCAGGCCCGCGCCCGCCCGGACCGGCGGACGCTGGGCCCCGGCCGGGACGGTCCTGGTCACCGGAGGAGGCGGCGCCCTCGGCGGGCGCACCGCCCGCTGGGCCGCGAGCCGCGGCGCCGGACGGGTCGTGCTGACCGGCCGGTCGGGCGCGACCGCGCCCGGGGTGGCGGCGCTGGCGGCCGACCTGGCCTCCGGCGGCGCCGACGTGGCCGTGCTCGCCGCCGACGTCGCCGTGCGCGACCACGTCGCCGGGCTGCTGCGCCGCATCGCGGCCACCGGCCCCGCCCTGACCTCGGTCTTCCACGCCGCGGGCCTGCCCGAGGCGATCCCGGTCGACGAGGCCGACGCCGCCGGACTGGCCGCCGTGACCGCCGCCAAGGTCGGCGGGGCCCGCTGGCTCGACGAACTGACGACCGGCCTGGACGCCTTCGTGGTCTTCTCCTCGATCTCCGCCACCTGGGGCAGCGGCCACCAGCCCGGCTACGCCGCCGGCAACGCCTACCTGGACGCGCTCGTCGAGAACCGGCGGGCCCGCGGCCTGACCGGCGCCTCGGTCGCCTGGGGCCCGTGGAGCGGTGGCGGCATGGCCGGCAGCGACGGCGCGCAGACCGCCCTGCGCTCCCGCGGCCTGCGTTTCCTCGACGGCGACCGGGCCGTCGCCGCGCTGGCCTCCGTCGTCGACGGCGGCGGCGGGGTGGTGACCGTCGCCGACGTCGACTGGGCCCGGTTCGCCGAGGTGTTCACCCTGCGGCGGCCCAGCCCGCTCCTCAGCGGCCTGCCCGAGGTGCGCGACGCCCTCGAAGCACCCGGATCCGACGCCCCGGAGCCGGACGGTTCGGCCCTGGCCGCGCGCCTGGCCGGCCGGTCGGCGGCGGAGGCCGACCGGATCCTGGTCGACCTGGTCCGCGCCGAGGCCGCCGCCGTGCTCGGCCACACCTCGGCCGACCCGGTCGGCGCCGGCCGGGCGTTCCGCGACCTCGGCTTCGACTCGCTGACGGCCGTCGAACTGCGGAACCGCCTCAACGAGGCCACCGGACGGCGGCTGCCCGCCACCGTCGTCTTCGACTACCCGACCCCCGCGACGCTCGCCGCCCACCTCCGGTCGGCGCTGCACCACGACGAGGACGCCGCGCCGCAGGTGTTCACCGAGATCGACACGCTGGAGTCGGTGCTCGCCGCGATCCCGCCCGGCAGCGACCTCCGCGCCGACGTCACGGCCCGCCTGCGGACCGTCCTGTCGAAGTGGATCGGCGCCGGCGAGACCCCCGACGAGCAGCAGGCCGCCGGACGGCTCGAGGCCGCGACCACCGCCGACGAGGTCATCGACTTCATCGAAAACGAACTCGGGGTGTCGTAGATGGACCGCCCGGCGCGTGACCCGAAGGGAACCTCCGATGGTCGAGAATGAGAAGCTCCTGGCGTACCTGAAGAGGGTCTCGGCCGAGCTCTACGAGACGCGCGAACGCCTGCGCAAGGCCGAGACCGGCGAGCCCGAGCCCGTCGCGATCGTCGGCACGGGCTGCCGCCTCCCCGGCGGCGCAGACAGCCCCGAAGCCTTCTGGACGCTGCTCTCTGAGGGCGTCGACGCGATCTCCGGCTTCCCGGGCGACCGGGGCTGGCGGACCGAACTCGACCACGACTCGACCTGGTGCCGGGGCGGTTTCGTGTACGACGCGGCGAAGTTCGACGCCGCGTTCTTCGGCATCAGCCCACGCGAGGCCCTGGCGATGGACCCGCAGCAGCGGCTGATGCTGGAGACCTCCTGGGAAGCCCTCGAGCGCGCCGGCATCGCCCCGAGGTCGCTGCACGGGACGTCCACCGGCGTGTTCACCGGCGGCACCTTCTCCGGCTACCCCGCCGACGCGGCCCCCGGCGCCGGCGTCTACCAGCTGACCGGCCTGGCCCCCAGCGTGATCTCGGGCCGGGTCGCCTACACGCTGGGCCTCGAAGGCCCGGCCGTGACGATCGACACGGCCTGCTCGTCGTCGCTCGTGGCACTGCACCTCGCCGCCCAGGCGCTGCGGTCGGGCGAGTGCACCCTCGCCCTGGCCGGCGGCGTGACCGTGATGGCCGTGCCGTCGGCGTTCTCCGAGGTCTCCCGCCAGGAGGGGCTGGCCGAGGACGGCCGCTGCAAGGCGTTCTCCGCCGACGCCGACGGGACGGGCTGGGCCGAGGGCGCGGTCGTCCTGGTGCTGGAACGCCTCTCCGACGCGCGGCGCAACGGCCACCCGGTGCTCGCGGTGGTGCGGGGCAGCGCGGTCAACCAGGACGGCGCCTCCAACGGCCTCACCGCCCCCAACGGCCCCTCCCAGCAGCGCGTCATCCGCGCCGCCCTCGCCGACGCCCGGTTGTTCGCGGCCGACGTGGACGCGGTCGAGGCGCACGGCACGGGCACGGTGCTGGGCGACCCGATCGAGGCCCAGGCGCTGCTCGCCACCTACGGCCAGGGCCGCGACCGCCCGCTGTGGCTGGGATCGGTGAAGTCGAACCTCGGGCACACGCAGGCGGCGGCGGGGGCGGCCGGGGTGCTGAAGATGGTGCTGGCCCTCGGGCACGACCTGCTGCCGCCGACGCTGCACGCCGCTGAGCCGTCGCCGCACGTCGACTGGTCGGCGGGGGAGGTACGGCTGGCGACCGAGGCGGTGCCCTGGAAGCCGGACGGGCGACCCAGGCGTGGGGCGGTGTCGGCGTTCGGGGTCAGCGGCACCAACGCTCACGTGATCCTGGAAGAGCCGCCTTCACCCGAACCGCAGACCGTGGGGCCGACGGTCCTGACGGGCGGCGTGACGGCCTGGGCGCTCTCGGCACGCGGCGCGGCCGGGCTCGCGGCCCAGGCGGAACGCCTGCGCGAGGCCGTCGTGGCGGGCGGGCTCGACCCGCTGGACGTGGGCCGGTCCTTGGCCACCACCCGGTCGGCCCTGGACGACCGCGCGGTCGTCGTCGGTGGCGAACGAGACGAACTGACGGCGCGGCTGGCGTGCGTCGCCTCGGGGGAACCGGCCGACGGGGTGATCCGCGGCACGGTCCCGTCCGCCGGCGACGCCGGACGCGTGGTGTTCGTCTTTCCCGGCCAGGGGTCGCAGTGGGCCGGGATGACCCGGGAACTGTCCCAGAGCAGCCCGGTGTTCGCGGCGCGCATGGCCGAGTGCGGCCGTGCTCTCGCTCCTTACGTGGACTGGTCGTTCGACGACGACCTCGACCTGAACCGGGTGGACGTGGTGCAGCCCGCGTTGTGGGCGGTCATGGTGTCCCTGGCGGCGGTGTGGCAGGCGGCCGGCGTGGAGCCCGACGCGGTGGTCGGCCACTCGCAGGGGGAGATCGCGGCGGCCGTGGTGGCCGGGATCCTGTCGCTGGAGGACGCCGCCAAGGTCGTGGCGCTGCGCAGCAAGGCGCTGGTCGCGCTGTCGGGTAAGGGCGGGATGTCGTCGATCGCCGAGCCGGTCGCCGCCGTGCGAAGCCGGATCGAGGCATGGGCCGATCGGGTGTCGATCGCGGCGGTCAACGGCCCCTCGGCGACCGTGCTCTCTGGTGACCCCGAGGCGCTGGCCGAACTGCTGGCCGACTGCGAGCGTGACGGTGTCCGCGCCCGCATGTTGCCCGTCGACTACGCCTCGCACGGCCCGCAGGTCGAAGAACTGCGCGAAGAGATTCACGACCTGCTGAAGGGCGTCGCTGCGCGGCCGGGCCGCATCCCGATCGTCTCGGCGATGACCGGCGAGTTCCTCCACGGCCCGGAGATGGACGCCGCCTACTGGTACGCCAGCCTGCGCGCCCCCGTCGAGTTCTCCCGGGCGGTCGAGACGCTCGGCGCCGACCACGGCGTGTTCGTAGAGGTGTCCCCCCACCCGGTGCTGACCTCCGCCGTCGCCGCCACCCTGGAGGACGCGGTCGTCACCGGCACCCTCCGCAGGGACGACGGCGGCCCCCGCCGCCTGCTCGCCTCGCTGGCCGAAGCGCACGTGCACGGCGTCGGCGTCGACTGGGCGGCGGTGCTGCCCGCCGGACGCCGCGTCGACCTGCCGACCTACGCCTTCCAGCGCGACCACTACTGGCCCCCGCCCCGGTCGGCGGCCGCCGACGTCGCCTCGGCGGGTCTGGGCCCGGTCGGGCACCCGCTGCTCGGCGCCGTGGTCGAGCTCGCCGACGGCGACGCCCTCCTGTTCACCGGACGCCTGTCACCGGCGGACCAGCCGTGGCTCGCCGACCACGCGCTGGCCGGCACCGTCTTCTTCCCCGGCACCGGCTTCGCCGAGCTCGTGCTCGCCGCCGGAGCCCGCGTCGGCTGCACCCGGATCGACGAACTGACCATGGCCGCCCCTCTGGCGCTGCCGGACGCCGTCCAGGTGCAGGTCACCGTCGGCGGCCCCCACGGCGACGGCCGACGGGACGTCGAGATCTTCGCCCGGCCGGTCGACGCCGGCCTCCCATGGACCCGGCACGCCACCGGCCGGATCGGTCCCGCCCAACCACCGGCGCCCTTCGACGAGACCTGGCCCCCCACCGGAGCCGAGACCGTTCCGGTCGACGGCGCGCACCGGGAACTCGCGACGGCCGCCGGGCTGGGCCCCGCCTTCCAGGGGTTGCGCGCCGTCTGGCGGCGCGACGGCGAGGTCTTCGCGGAGGTCGTCCTGCCCGAGGCGGCGGGCGAGGCCGGCGACTACGGTCTGCATCCGGCCCTCCTCGACGCCGCCCTGAGCGCCAGCTGGCTCGCCGGCCCGGACACCGAGGGCCCGCGCATGCCCTTCACCTGGTCCGGCCTGTCCCTTCACGCCGTCGGCGCGTCGGTGTTGCGCGCCCGCCTGCGGGTGACGCCGACCGGGGCGGTCTCGCTCGTCGCGACCGACCCGGCGGGCACGCCGGTCGTGTCGGTGGAATCGCTGGTCCTGCGCCCGGTCGCCCCCCAGGCGGCGGCCGCGCTCCGCGACGCCCTGTTCGGCGTCGGCTGGACGCCCGTTCCCCTGCCGAAGCCCGCATCCGGCGGCCACTGGGCGGTCGTCGGACCCGACCCACTCGATCTGGCCCGCCACCTGGCCACGACCGGCATCGAGGCCGACACCTACCCCGACTTCGCGGCGCTGACCACCTCGGGCGCCGTCCCGGACGTGGTCGTGACCACTCTCGGAACGGCCGCGGCACACGACGAGGGCGCCGCCGCCCGCCAGGTCACGGCCGCGGCGCTGAACCTGGCACGGGAATGGACGGCACTCGACTCACCGGCGCCACTGGTCGTCGTCACCCGGGGAGCGGTCGAGGCGCACCCCGGCGAGGGCGTCACCGACCTGGCCGCCGCAGCCGCCGTGGGCCTGCTCCGCTCGGCCCAGTCGGAGCACCCGGGCCGCCTCATCCTCGCCGACCTGCCCGCCGACGACGAGCACATCGCACTGCTGGCCGGCGTGCCTTCCGCCGACGAACCGGAACTCGCGCTTCGCGACGGCGTCGCCCACGCCCGCAGGCTGACGCGCCCACCGGCCGTCGCAGCCGATGCGAATGACGCGACCGGCACGACCGACGCGGCTGACGCGGTCGGCACGGGCGACCAGCCCTCGCCGCTCCGCGTCCCCGGCACCGTCCTGATCACCGGCGGCACCGGGACGCTCGCGGGGCTGACCGCCAGACACCTTGCCGCGACCGGCCGGGCCGCCCGATTGGTCCTGATCAGCCGCTCCGGACCTACGCCCAGGACCGCTACCGGGCCCGGTTCCGGTGGCACCGCCCTGGCTGCCGAGACCGCTGCTAAGACCATCGCGGCGCCCGCCGCCGGGACCGATGCCGATGCCGATGCCGGTGTCGCTGGCGATGTCGCAGCCGATGTCGCAGCCGGGCCCGGTGCCGGTGTCGCCGCCCTGGCCGCTGACCTCGCCTCCGCCGGGGTGGACGTCGTGGTCGCCGCCTGTGACGTCGCGGATCGGGCCGCCTTGTCGGGACTGCTGGCCGGACTGCCCGCCGGGACGGTCCTGTCGGGCGTCGTCCACACCGCGGGGATCGTCGACGACGGTGTGATCGGGTCGCTGACCTCCGAGCGGGTCGAGGCCGTGATGCGGCCCAAGGCCGACGCGGCCTGGGCGCTGCACGAGCTGACCCTTGGCCATGACCTGGACCTGTTCGTCCTGTTCTCCTCCGCTGCGGCCACGTTCGGCGCGGCCGGGCAGGGCAACTACGCCGCCGGCAACGCCTTCCTCGACGCGCTGGCCGCCCGCCGCCGCGCCGCCGGGTTGCCCGCCGTCTCCCTCGCCTGGGGAGCCTGGGTGGCCGGTGAGGGGATCGGCCGGAACCTGAAGAAGGGGCTGCTCGACCGGGTCACCGGCGGCGGCACGGCCGAGTTGTCCGCCGATGAGGGGCTCGCGCTGCTCGATCTCGCCCTCACCCGGGACGAGGCGCTGCTGCTGCCCATCCGGGTCGACGTCGCCGGGATGCGCGCCCAGGCCGGGCGGGGCGCGGGTGTCCCGGCGCTGCTGAGAGGGCTGGCCGGGCCGGCGCGGTTGTCCACGGCTGCGGGCACCGACCGGGACGGCGTGGTCGACGGGCTGCGCCGCAGGCTCGACGGGGCGGCTCCGGCCGAGCGTGACCGGGTGCTCACCGATCTGGTGCGCAGCCACGTCGCCGCCGTTCTCGGGCACGCCTCCGGGGACGCGGTCGAGCTGGGGCGGGCGTTCACCGACCTCGGGTTCGACTCGCTCACCGCCGTCGACCTGCGCAACCGGCTGAGCGCCGCCACCGGGCTGCGGCTGCCCGCCACGCTGGTGTTCGACTACCCGACGGCCGCGGTCCTGGCCGGTCACCTGGGCGCAGAACTGCTCGGTGCGCCCGCGGCCGCCCCGGTTGTGCCGGTCGTGCTCGCCGATCCGGATGAACCCATCGCGATCGTGGGGATGGGCTGCCGGTTCCCCGGCGGGGTCGACGACCCCGAGTCGTTGTGGACGTTGCTCGCCAACGGTGGTGACGCGGTCACCGAGTTGCCCCGGGATCGGGGCTGGGACATCGACGGGCTGTACGACCCCGACCCCGACAAGGCCGGTTCGTTCTATGCCCGCTCGGGCGGGTTCGTCCATGACGCGGCCGAGTTCGACGCGGGGTTCTTCGGCATCAGCCCCCGTGAGGCGCTGGCGATGGACCCGCAGCAGCGGCTGCTGCTGGAGATCAGCTGGGAGGCGCTGGAGCGGGCCGGCCTCGACCCCGCCCGGCTGCGCGGCTCGCAGACCGGCGTCTTCGCCGGCGGCACGACCTGGGGGTACGGCCTCTTCGACGCCACCGGCTCCGAGGGTCACCTGATGACGGGCGGCTCGACCAGCGTGTTGTCCGGGAGGGTGTCGTACACCCTGGGCCTGGAGGGGCCCGCCGTCACGATCGACACGGCCTGTTCGTCGTCGCTGGTGGCGCTGCATCTCGCGGCGCAGGCGCTGCGGGCGGGGGAGTGCTCGCTCGCGCTGGCCGGCGGCGTCACGATCATGGCGCAGCCCGGGGCGCTCGTCGGGTTCTCGCGGCAGCGCGGGCTGGCCCGCGACGGCCGGTGCAAGGCGTTCTCTGCGGCGGCCGACGGCATGGGCATGGCCGAGGGCGCCGGCATGCTCCTGCTGGAGCGGTTGTCGGACGCGCACCGCAACGGCCACCGGGTGCTCGCGGTGATCCGCGGCAGCGCCGTCAACCAGGACGGCGCGTCGAACGGCCTGACCGCGCCGAACGGCCCGTCGCAGCAGCGGGTGATCCGGGCGGCGCTGGCCAACGCGGGCCTGGCGGCGCACGAGGTCGACGTCGTCGAGGCGCACGGCACGGGCACCGTGCTGGGCGACCCGATCGAGGCGCAGGCGCTGCTCGCCACCTACGGACAGGACCGGGACCGGCCGCTCTTGCTCGGGTCGGTGAAGTCCAACCTGGGGCACACCCAGAGCGCGGCCGGCGCGGCCGGGGTGATGAAGATGGTGCTGGCCCTCCAGCACGAGGAACTGCCCCGCAGCCTGTACGCCGGAGAACCGGCCGGGAACATCGACTGGTCGGCCGGCGACGTCGAGCTCCTGGCCGACCCGCGACCGTGGCCGGTCGACGGCCGCCCCCGCCGGGCCGGGGTGTCGGCCTTCGGCATGAGCGGCACCAACGCCCACGTCATCCTCGAAGAGGCCCCACCGGTCGCCCCCGTCGCCCAGCCGACGCCCGCCGAACCGCCGGTGCTGACCGGGACGGCGCCGGTGTGGCCGGTGTCGGCACGGAGCGCGGCCGGGCTGGCCGCGCAGGCCGACCGTCTTGGCGCGTGTGCCCGCCCCGAACTCGACCCGGCTGGGATGGCCTGGTCGCTGGCCACCACACGGTCGGCGTTCGAGCATCGCGCGGTGATCCTGGGGCCCGGCCGTGACGCGCTGCTCGCCGGGTTGTCAGCGGTGGCCGCAGGTCAGCCGGGTCCGGGAGTGGTCACGGGTGTCGTGCCGACCGGTGGTTGCGGCCGGGTCGTGTTCGTCTTCCCCGGTCAGGGTTCGCAGTGGGCCGGGATGGGCCGGGAACTCGCCGCGAGCAGCCCGGTGTTCGCGGCGCGCATGGCCGAGTGCGGCCGTGCTCTCGCCCCCTATGTCGACTGGTCGCTCGACGACGACCTCGACCTGAACCGGGTGGACGTGGTGCAGCCCGCGTTGTGGGCGGTCATGGTCTCTTTGGCGGCGGTGTGGCAGGCGGCCGGCGTGGAGCCCGACGCCGTTGTCGGCCACTCGCAGGGGGAGATCGCGGCGGCGGTGGTGGCGGGGATCCTGTCACTGGAGGACGCCGCCAAGGTCGTGGCGTTGCGCAGCAAGGCGCTGACCGCGTTGTCGGGCAAGGGCGGCATGCTCTCCATCGCCGAGCCGGTCGCCGCGGTGCGAAACCGGTTGGAAGCGTGGGCCGAGCGGGTGTCGATCGCGGCGGTCAACGGCCCGGCCGCGACCGTGGTCTCCGGTGAGCCTGAGGCGCTGGCCGCCCTGCTGGCCGACTGTGAGCGCGATGGTGTCCGCGCCCGCATGTTGCCCGTCGACTACGCCTCTCACGGCCCCCAGGTCGAGCGGTTGAGAGAGGAGATCCTCCACCTGCTGGAGGGCGTGACGCCCCAACCGGGCCGAATCCCGATGGTCTCGTCGATGACCGGCGAGTACGTCGAAGGCCCCGAGATGGACGCCGCCTACTGGTACGCGAGCCTCCGCGCCCCCGTCGAGTTCTCCAAGGCGGTGGAGACACTCGGCGGAACGGGTCACGCGGTCTTCGTCGAGACCTCAGCGCACCCCGTCCTGACCGCCCCCGTCGCGGACCTCCTCGAAGACGCCGTCGTGACGGGCACGCTGCGCCGCGACGACGGCGGCCCCGCCCGCCTGCTCGCCTCCCTCGCCGAGGCGCACGTCCACGGCCTCCCCGTCGACTGGACCACCGTCCTGCGCCCCCGCCCCCGCGTCGACCTCCCCACCTACGCCTTCCAGCACCGCCGCTACTGGATCGAGACGGCGAAGCCCGCCGGCCCCGTCGAGTCCCGGTTCTGGGACGCCGTCGACCACGGCGACCTCGCCACCCTGGCCGACACCCTCGCCGTCGACGCCGACCGGCCGTTCCGCGAGGTCGTGCCCGCGCTGGCGTCCTGGCGGCAGCGGGAGCGCGGCGGCACCGAAGGCTGGCGTTACCGGATCGCCTGGCCGGTCCTGCCCGACCCCGAGCCCTCGGCGCCGACCGGCACATGGTTGCTCATCGCGGCCCCCGCCCAGCGCGACCTCGCCGCCACGATCGCGAAGGTCTTCAGCGACGTCGTCCACGTCGAGGTCGAACCCTCCGCGGCCGACCGGCGAGCACTCGCGGACCGGCTCGAACCGGCGGCGGGCGTGCTCTCCCTCCTCGCCCTCGACGAGTCCCCGAGTGCACCAGGGGTCACCGCCGGGCTGGCCGCCACCCTCGCGCTGCTCCAGGCCCTCGGCGACCGGGACATCGAGGCGCCCGTCTGGGCCGTCACCCGGCAGGGGGCCGGTCCGGGTGACGTCGCGCCCGCTCAGGCGGCGGTGTGGGGTCTCGGCCGGGCCGCCGGGCTCGAACACCCGGGCCGCTGGGGCGGCCTGGTCGATCTTCCTTCGGTCGTGGACGACACCACGGCCCCCCTCCTCGCCGCGGTCCTGGCCCAGAAGACCGAGGACCAGGTCGCCATCCGCGACGGCCGCGTGCACGCCCGACGGCTGGTCCGCGCCCCCCGCACCGGCCTGCCCGGACGATGGAACCCCACCGGCACCACCCTGGTCACCGGCGGCACCGGCGCCATCGGCGCGCGCGTGGCCGGCTGGCTGGCCGGGCGCGGCGCCCCCCGCGTCGTGCTGACCAGCCGGTCCGGCCCCACGACCGGCGAGTCGGCCGCGCTGGCCGCGAAGCTCGCCGAAGCGGGCACCGCCGTCACGGTGATCGCCTGCGACATCGCCGTGCGGGACCGGGCCGCCGCCCTGCTGGCCTGGCTCGACCGCACGGGACCGGAGCTGGCAGCGGTCTTCCACGCCGCCGGAACAGGCCAGGTCGTCCCGCTCGACGAGCTCACCGTCGCGGCGCTGGCCGAGGTGGCCGCCGCCAAGGCGGCCGGGGCGGCGCACCTGCACGAGCTCACGGCGGACCTGACCGCCTTCGTGACGTTCTCCTCCGGCGCCGCCGTCTGGGGCAGCGGCCGGCAGGCCGGTTACGCCGCCGCCAACGCCTTCCTCGACGGCCTCGCCGAGCACCGCCGCGCCCGGGGCCTGGCCGCCACGTCCGTCGCCTGGGGTTTGTGGGGCGGCGGCGGCATGGGCCGCGACGGCGGGCGGCTCCGGCGGCTGGGGTTGCGCGAGATGGACCCCGGCCGGGCCGTCGAGGCGCTGGCCGCGATCCTGGACGACACCGCGGGCCCCACCGGCGAGAGCGCCACCCTGACCGTCGCCGACCTCGACTGGGCCGGGTTCGCGCCGGTGTTCGGCCTCCACCGGCCGAGCGCGCTGATCGGGGACCTGCCCGAGGTGCGGCGGGCGTCGTCCGGCGGCGACGCGGAGCCGGCCGACGACGGGCTCGCCCGGCGGCTGGCCGGGTTGTCGCGGGCCGAACGCGACCGGGTGCTGGTCGAACTGGTCCGCGGCGAGGCCGCCGCCGTGCTCGGGCACGCCTCCGTCGACGACGTGGACGCCGACCGCGCCTTCAAGGACCTCGGGTTCGACTCGCTGACCGCCGTCGAACTGCGCAACCGGCTGAACCGGGCCACCGGCATCCGGCTCCCGGCCACCCTCGTCTTCGACTATCCGACCCCCGAGGCGCTGGCCGGTCACGTCGGGGCCGCGCTCGCGCCCGGCGCGGAGGACGGCGAACCGTCGGTCGTCACCGAGATCGAACGGCTCGCGGCCACCCTGTCCGGTCTCACGCCGGACGCCGGGACCCGCGACGACGTCACGAAGCTGCTGCGCGGGATGTTGTCGAACTGGCTCGACGCCCACCGCGCTGACCAACCCGCCGACATCGAGTTCCGATCGGCCACGCCGGACGAGGTCTTCAGCTTCCTCGACCAGGAACTCGGGCTGCCGCGGTCGGCGCCGCAGACCAACTGACCCGCTCAATCGCTTCCGGGAGTCGTCATGGACAGCCAGGAAAAACTCTTCGACTACCTCAAGAAGGCGTCGGCCGAGCTGCAGGAGACCCGCAAGCGGCTGCGCCGGATGGAGGCGGCCGAGCAGGAGCCCATCGCCATCGTGAGCGTCGGCTGCCGATACCCGGGAGGCATCGCCGATCCGCGCGGCTTCTGGGACGTGGTGGCGTCCGGCACCGACACGATCGGCGGGTTCCCGGCCGACCGGGGCTGGGAGGCGCTGCGGCGGGCCGCCGGTGACGGGGTGAGCACCTCGTTCGCGCACCAGGGCGGCTTCGTGCACGACGCGGCGGAGTTCGACGCCGGGTTCTTCGGCATCAGCCCCCGTGAGGCGCTGGCGATGGACCCGCAGCAGCGCCTGCTGCTGGAGATCGCGTGGGAGTCGCTGGAGCGGGCCCGGATCGAGCCGAGGTCGCTGCGCGGCTCGTCGACCGGCGTGTTCGTCGGGGCGAGTTTCGCCGGTTACGGCGAGGGCCTGGTCGAGGCGGACACCGGCGCGGAGGGCTACCTGCTGACCGGCAGCCAGACCGCGATGATCTCGGGACGGGTGGCGTACACGCTCGGATTGGAGGGGCCCGCCCTCACGGTCGACACGGCCTGTTCGTCGTCGCTGGTGGCGCTGCACCTGGCCGCGCAGGCGCTGCGGTCGGGCGACTGCACGCTGGCGCTGGCCGGCGGCGTCGTGGTCATGATCACTCCGGCGGCGTTCGCGGAGTTCTCCAAGCAGTCGGGCATGGCCGCCGACGGCCGCAGCAAGGCCTACGCGGGCGCGGCCGACGGCATGGGCTGGGGCGAGGGCGCCGGGCTGCTCGTCCTGGAACGGCTCTCGGACGCCCGCCGCAACGGCCACCCCGTGCTCGCGCTGATCGCCGGGACCGCCGTCAACCAGGACGGCGCCAGCAACGGCCTGACCGCGCCGAACGGGCCCTCCCAGCAGCGCGTCATCCGCGAGGCCCTGGCCGACGCCCGGGTGCGGGCCGACCAGGTGGACGTCGTCGAGGGGCACGGCACCGGCACCGTGCTGGGCGACCCGATCGAGGCGCAGGCGATCCTGGCGACGTACGGACAGGACCGCGACCGGCCCCTGTGGCTGGGCTCGGTCAAGTCGAACATCGGGCACACCCAGGCCGCGGGCGGCGTCGCCGGGGTCATCAAGATGGTGCTGGCCCTGCGGAACGACCTGATGCCGCCCACCCTGCACGTCGACGAGCCCTCGCCGCAGGTCGACTGGTCGGCGGGCGACGTCCGGCTGCTGACCGAGGCGGTGCCCTGGCCCGCCGGGGAGCAGCCGCGCCGGGCCGGCGTCTCGGCGTTCGGGGCCAGCGGCACCAACGTCCACGTCATCGTCCAGGAGGCCCCTCCGGCCGGCGACGCCGAGCCCGAGCCCGCCACGACGCCGGTCCTGTCGGAGGGCACGGCCTGGCTGGTCTCCGCCCGCACCGCCGACGGCCTGCGCGCCCAGGCCGCCCGCCTGGCCGACTTCACCCGCGAGCAGGCCCCCGACCCGATCGACGTGGCGTGGTCGCTCGCGACGACCCGGTCGACCTTCGAGCACCGCGCCGTGGTCCGCGGCGATTTCCTGCCGGGCCTGTCCGCGCTGGCCTCCGGCGAGCCCGCGCCCGGTGTCGTGAGCGGTGCGGTGGTGGCCGGTCGCGGCCGCGAGCGGGTGGTGTTCGTCTTCCCCGGCCAGGGTTCGCAGTGGGCGGGCATGGGGCGCGAGCTCGCGCGGAGCAGCCCGGTGTTCGCGGCGCGCATGGCCGAGTGTGGCGCGGCCCTGGCTCCCCATGTCGACTGGTCCCTTGACGACGATCTTGATTTGAACCGGGTGGACGTCGTGCAGCCCGCCCTGTGGGCGGTCATGGTCTCCCTGGCGGCGGTGTGGCAGGCGGCAGGCGTGGAGCCCGACGCGGTCGTCGGCCACTCGCAGGGCGAGATCGCGGCTGCCGTGGTGGCCGGGATCCTGTCGCTGGAGGACGCGGCCAAGGTCGTGGCGCTGCGCAGCAAGGCGCTGACCGCGTTGTCGGGCCAGGGCGGCATGCTCTCGATCGCCGAGCCGGTCGCCGCCGTGCGAAGCCGGATCGAGGCCTGGGCCGCACGAGCAGTCGATGCCCAGGCGGCGGTCGCCGAAGCGGATTTCCCCGGCTGGGCCGAGCGGGTGTCGATCGCGGCGGTCAACGGCCCGGCGGCGACCGTGGTCTCCGGTGACCCTTCGGCGCTGACGGAGCTGCTGGCCGAGTGTGAGCGGGAGGGCGTCCGGGCGCGCATGTTGCCGGTCGACTACGCCTCGCACGGTCCCCAGGTGGAGGAGTTGCGCGAGGAGATCCTCCGCCTGCTGGAGGGCGTGGCCCCGCAGTCGGCCCGCATCCCCATGGTGTCGGCGATGACCGGAGAGACGCTGGCCGGTCCCGAGCTGGACGCCGGGTACTGGTACGCCAGCCTCCGCGCCCCCGTCGAGTTCCACCGCGCCGTCGAGAGCCTGGGCCGGTCCCGGTACGGCGTGTTCGTCGAGACCTCCCCGCATCCGGTGCTCACCGCGTCGATCGGCGCGATCCTCGAAGACCTCGCCGAGAGCCCCGTCGTCACCGGCACGTTGCGCCGGGACGACGGCGGCCCCGGCCGGTTGCTCACCTCGCTGGCCGAGGCCCACGTCCGGGGCGTCGGCGTCGACTGGCCGTCGGTGCTGCCCCCCGGGGAGCGCGTCGACCTGCCGACCTACGCCTTCCAGCGGCGGCACTTCTGGCCCGACCCCGTCCCGGCCCGGCCGGGCGAGGAGGCGGGCTCCGCGCGCGAGAGCGCGTTCTGGGCGGCCGTCGAGAACGGCGACGTCGACGCCCTGGCCGGCGCCCTCGCCCTGGACGGCCGGAGCCTCGGCGACGTCGTGCCCGCGCTGGCGTCCTGGCGGCGCCGGGAGCGCGAGGAGTCGGTGACGGCCGACTGGCGGTACCGCGTCTCCTGGGTCCCGGTGCCCGACCCGGCCCCGGCCGCCCTCGACGGCGCCTGGCTCGTGGTGGCCCCCTCGGGCGGGGACGTCGAACGGCGCGCCGCGTGCGTGGCGGCGCTGACCGCCCGTGGCGCCGAGGTCATGGTCGCCGAGGTGCGTCCCGGCCAGACCGATCTGGACGACCTGGCCGACGACGCGACCGACGCCCGGGGCATCGTCTCACTGCTGGCCTTCGACGAGACGCCGCTGCCCGGGCATCCGCAGGTGAGCGGCGGCCTGGCCGGCACGCTGGCGCTCGTCCAGGCGCTCGGCCGGGCCGGGAGCACCGCGCCGTTGTGGGTGCTGACCTCCGGAGCGGTGGCCGCCGGTCCCGGCGAGTTCCCGGCCAGCCCCGTGCAGGCGCAGGTCTGGGGCCTGGGCCGGGTCGCGGGCCTGGAACACCCCGGCCGCTGGGGCGGCCTGGTCGACCTGCCGCCCGTGCTCGACGCCCGGGCGGTCAAGCGCCTCGGCGCGGTGCTCGCTGGGTGCGGCGAAGACCAGGTGGCCGTCCGTCGGGCCGGGATCGCCGCCCGGCGGCTGGTCCGGACCGGGCCGTCCCGTGGCGAGGGGGTGTGGCGGCCGCGCGGCACCGTGCTCGTGACCGGGGCGAGCGGCGAGATCGGCCCCGAACTGGCCCGCTGGCTCTCCGACGCCGGGGCCCCGCACCTGACGCTGGTCAGCCGGCGCGGGCCGATGGTCCCCGGCGCGGCCTCCGTGGCCGCCGCCCTGGCCGCCGCCGGGACGCCCGTCAGCCTGGCGACCTGCGACGTCACCGACCGCGACGCCGTCGCCGGCCTGCTGACCTGGATCGACCGCACCGGCCCCGCGTTGTCGTCGGTGATCCACGGCGCCCTCGGCGTCGAACTGCTGACCCTCGCCGACACCGGCGTCGGCCACCTGTCGCTCGCGCTGGCCGCCAAGGTCGGCGGAGCCGTGATCCTGGACGAACTGACCGCCGGCCGCGACCTCGACGCCTTCGTGCTGTTCTCGTCGATCGCGGCGACCTGGGGCGTCGGCGAGCACGGCGCCTACGCGGCGGCCAACGCCCACCTCGACGCGCTGGCGGAGCACCGACGCGCCCGGGGCCTGCCCGCCACGTCGGTGGCGTGGGGGGTGTGGGACACCGGCCAGGAGTCGGCCACGGCCGACCGCGCGCTGAGCGTCATCCCCGAGCGGCTGCGCCGCCAGGGCCTCCGGCTGCTCGACCCGGGCCGGGCGCTCTCGGTTCTCGGCCAGGTGCTCGCCGACGACGAGACCGCGTTGTCGGTCGTGGACGTCGACTGGCCGCGCTTCTCGGCGGTGTTCAACGCGGCCCGGTCGTGGCCGCTGCTCGACGGGATCCCCGAGGCGCGGCAGGCCGAGCCCGGCCCCGCCGACACCGCCGTGGTCACCTCGGGCGAGGTCGCCGAACTGCTCGGCCGCCTCGCGGACGCGACCCCGGCCCGGCGGGAACGCCTCGTCACCGACCTGGTCCGCGGGCACGCGGCGGCGGTGCTCGGGCACGCCTCCTCCGACGCGGTCGAGGCGGGCCGGGCCTTCCGCGAGATGGGCTTCGACTCCCTGACGGCGGTGGAACTGCGCGGCCGCCTCAACCAGGCCACCGGCCTGCGGTTGCCGTCGACGGTGGTGTTCGACTTCCCGTCGCCCGTCGTGCTGGCGCGCCGGATCGTGACGCAGCTGACGGGCGCCGGTCCGGCGGCGTCGGGGGGGTCGCGGGTCACCCCCGTCTCGGTCGTCGATCCGGTGGTCGTCGTCGGGCTGGGCTGCCGGTTCCCCGGCGGCGCGGACAACCCCGAGGCGTTGTGGCGGTTGTTGTCGACCGGCGGGGACGCCGTGTCGGGCTTCCCGGCCGACCGGAACTGGGACCTGGCGGGGTTGCGGACATCGTCCACGAGAGAAGGCGGTTTCATCGCCGGAGCGGCCGACTTCGACCCGGCGTTCTTCCGGATCAGCCCGCGCGAGGCCCTCGCCATGGACCCGCAGCAGCGGCTCCTGCTGGAGACCTCATGGGAGGCGCTGGAGCACGCCGGGCTCGACCCCGACTCCCTGCGCGGCTCGCTGACCGGCGTCTTCGCCGGTGCCACGTCGTCCGGGTACGCCGGGCACGGCGGCTTCGACGAGGACTCGGCCGGCCATCTGATCACCGGCAACGTGACCAGCGTGATCTCCGGGCGGATCTCGTACACCCTCGGGCTTGAAGGCCCCGCCGTCACGGTCGACACGGCGTGTTCGTCGGCGCTGGTGTCGCTGCACCTGGCGGCGCAGGCGCTCCGGGCCGGGGAGTGCGACCTGGCGCTGGCCGGCGGCGTGACGGTGATCACCGATCCCGGCGAGTTCGTCGGTTTCTCGCAGCAGGGGGCGCTCGCGGCCGACGGGCGGTGCAAGGCGTTCTCCGCCGACGCCGACGGCATGGGGCTGGCCGAGGGCGCCGGGATGGTCGTGCTCGAACGGCTCTCCGACGCCCGCCGCAACGGGCACACCGTGCTGGCGGTGGTGGCCGGAAGCGCGGTCAACCAGGACGGCGCGTCGAACGGACTGTCGGCGCCGAACGGTCCTTCGCAGGAGCGGGTGATCCGCGCGGCCCTGACCAGCGCTGGGCTGACGCCTGGTGACGTCGACGCGGTCGAGGGCCACGGCACCGGCACGCGGCTGGGCGACCCGATCGAGGCGCAGGCGCTGCTCGCCACTTACGGGCAGGACCGGGATCGGCCGCTGTGGCTGGGCTCGGTGAAGTCGAACATCGGGCACGCGCAGCAGGCCGCCGGGGTGGCCGGGGTCATCAAGATGGTGCTGGCGCTGCGGCACGGCCTGCTGCCCGCCACGCTGCACGCCGACGTCCCGTCGCCGCACGTCGACTGGTCGGCCGGGGATGTCCGGCTGCTGACCGAGCCGGTCGACTGGTCGTCGAACGGCCGTCCGCGCCGGGCCGGGGTGTCGGCGTTCGGGATCAGCGGCACCAACGCTCACATGATCTTGGAAGAGGCCCCTCAGGACGAGGAGGCCGAGCCCGCCGAGCGCACGCCGGTTCTGCCGGAGGCGACGGCGTGGCTGGTGTCGGCCCGTTCGCCGGAGGGATTGACGGCGCAGGCGGCCCGGCTCGCCGGACACGTGCCGGACCTGGACCCGGTCGACGTCGCGTGGTCGCTGGCCACGACCCGGTCGGCTTTCGAGCACCGGGCCGTGGTGGTCGGCGACCTCGCCGCGGGGTTGTCGGCCCTGGCGGCCGGGCGACCGTCCGCCGAGGTGGTCGTGGGTGCCGCCGACGCGGCCGAGCCGGTCGTGTTCGTCTTCCCCGGCCAGGGGTCGCAGTGGACGGGGATGGCCCGGGAACTCGCCGCGAGCAGCCCGGTGTTCGCCGCCCGGATGGCCGAGTGCGGCGCGGCCCTCGCGCCCTACGTGGACTGGTCGCTCGACGACGACCTCGACCTCGACCGGGTGGACGTGGTGCAGCCCGCCCTGTGGGCGGTGATGGTCTCTTTGGCGGCGGTGTGGCAGGCGGCCGGCGTGGAGCCCGACGCGGTGGTCGGTCATTCGCAGGGGGAGATCGCGGCTGCCGTGGTGGCCGGGATCCTCTCGCTGGAGGACGCGGCCAAGGTGGTGGCGCTGCGCAGCAAGGCGCTGACCGCGCTGTCGGGCAAGGGCGGCATGCTCTCGATCGCCGAGCCGGTTACGGCGGTGCGGGCCCGCATCGAGGCCTGGGCCACGCGGGCCGCCGGACCGCATTCCCGTGGCCGGTCGGCCGATGACGAGGCGGCGGTCGTGGGGGCGAACCTCGGTGGCCGGGCCGTTTCGAAGGCCGAGCTGGATTCTCTCGGTGGTGCTCTCGCCGATCGGGTGTCGATCGCGGTGGTCAACGGCCCCTCCGCGACTGTGTTGTCCGGCGATCCCGAGGCGCTGGCCGAGTTGCTGGCCGACTGTGAGCGTGACGGTGTCCGGGCGCGCCTGCTGCCCGTCGACTACGCCTCCCACGGTCCCCAGGTCGAGCAGTTGCGTGAAGAGATCCTCAGTCTGCTGGAGGGTGTCGCTCCGCGGCCGGGCCGGATCCCGATGGTGTCGGCGATGACCGGCGAGTTCTTGCGGGGTCCGGAGATGGATGCCGGTTACTGGTATTCCAGCCTCCGCGCCCCCGTCGAGTTCTCCCGCGCCGTCGAGGTGCTGGGAAGGGCCGGTTACGGCACGTTCGTCGAGACCTCGGCCCATCCCGTGCTGACCGGCCCGATCGCCGACCTGCTCGAAGACGCCGTCGTGACCGGCACCCTGCGCCGCGACGACGGCGGCCCCACCCGGTTGCTCGCGTCGCTGGCGACCGCGTATGTGCGCGGTGTGCCGGTGAACTGGTCGGCCGTGCTCCCGGCCGGGAACCGGGTCGGCCTGCCGACCTACGCGTTCCAGCGGCAGCGCTACTGGCCCAAGGCCGTCGTCACGGCGCGTGAGGCCACCGCCGACGACTGGCGTTACACGATCACCTGGACGCCGCTCGCCCCTCTCGCCCCCGCGACCCTGACCGGCACCTGGCTGCTCATCGCGCCCGCCGGGACGTCGCGGGAGGTCCACCAGGCCATGGCCGACCACGGCGCCGACGTGGTCCCCGTGGAGATCGCCCCCGGCGACTCCCTGAGCGCGCGCCTCCTCGACGTGCCCCCCGCGGCCGGCGTCGTCTCCCTGCTGGCCCTGGACGGGTCGCCGTCGGCCGGGCATCCCGTCGTGCCCGCCGGGCTGGCTGCGACCGTCGACCTGGTGCAGGCCCTCGGCGACGTCGGGATCGACGCGCCGCTCTGGGTGCTGACGTCCGGCGCCGGTCTGGCGCAGGCGCAGACCTGGGCCTTCGGGCGCGTCGCCGCGCTGGAGCATCCCGGCCGGTGGGGCGGCCTGATCGAGCTGCCCCGCGCCTGGGACGCGCACACGGCCGCCCGCCTCGCCGCCGTCCTCGCCGGGTGCGGTGAGGACCAGGTCGCCATCCGTCCCGATGCGGTCGTGGGCCGCCGGATGGTGCGCGCCGCCCTTCCCGCTCCGGCCGAGCGCCCGTGGCGGCCGGGCGGCAGCGTGCTCGTCACCGGCGGCACCGGCGGCGTCGGCGGGCACGTCGCCCGCTGGCTGACCGGGCGCGACGCCGCCCGGGTGGTGTTGTCGAGCCGGTCGGGCCCCCGTGCGGCGGGGGCGCCCGCGCTGGCCGCCGAACTCGCCCTCGCGGGCACCGAGGTGGCCGTGCTCGCGGTCGACGTCGGCGACCGCGCCCAGACGGCCGGACTGGTCACCTGGATCGACACGCACGGCCCGGCGCTGACCTCGGTCATGCACGCCGCCGGCGCGGGCGTCGGCGGTCCCGTGTCCGCGATGACGCGTGACGACCTGGCCGAGGTGCTGGCGGCCAAGGCCGGTGGCGCCGTCCACCTCGACGAGCTGACCGCCGACCGCGAGCTGGACGCGTTCGTCGGCTTCTCGTCCGGTGCGGCCTCGTGGGGCAGCGCCCGCCTGTCCGGCTACGCCGCCGCCAACGCCGCGCTCGACGCGCTGGTCGAGGACCGCAGGGCCCGCGGCCTGGCCGGGACCTCGGTCGCCTGGGGTCTCTGGGGCGGCGGCGGCATGGGCGAGGGGCTCGCCGGAGAGGTGCTGCAACGGCTCGGCGTGCGGGAGATGGACGCCGGCCTGGCCGTCGGCGCGCTGGCGGCCGTTCTGGACGCGGGGGAGGACCTCGTCGTCGTCTCGGACGTCGACTGGGACCGGTTCGCGCCCGTCTTCACCGTGCAGCGGCCCAGCCCGCTGCTGGCCGACCTGCCCGAGGCCCGGCGGGCGCTCGCCGACACCCGGCCGTCCCCGGTCGCGGAGGCCGCCGGGACCGAACTCGGGCGGCGGCTGGCCGGTCTCGACCCGGCCGAGCAGGAGCGGCTGCTCACCGAGATGGTCAGGGCCGAGGCCGCCGCCGTGCTCGGGCACGTGTCGGCCGACGCCGTGCCGGCCGGGCGGGCGTTCAAGGACCTCGGGTTCGACTCGCTCACCGCCGTCGACCTGCGCACCCGCCTGAACGCCGCCACCGGGCTCAAGCTCCCGGCCACGCTCGTCTTCGACCACCCCACCCCGGCCGCCGCCGTGCGGTTCCTGCGGGCCGAACTGCTCGGCGTGCCGGACGACGCGGGCACGCCGGTCGTGGCGCACACGGCCGCCGACCCCGGCGAGCCGATCGCCATCGTCGGCATGGGCTGCCGGTTCCCCGGCGGCGTGCGCGAACCCGAGGACCTCTGGAGGCTGCTGGCCGACGGGGTCGACACCATCTCCGGCTTCCCCACCGACCGGGGCTGGGACGCCGAGGGCCTGTACGCCGGAGTCGACGACGGCGCGTCCACCACCGTCGTCGGCGGGTTCATCTACGACGCGGGCGACTTCGACCCCGGCTTCTTCGGCATCAGCCCGCGTGAGGCCATCACGATGGACCCGCAGCAGCGGCTCCTGCTGGAGACGGCCTGGGAGGCGGTCGAACGGGCCGGGATCGACCCGGCGTCGCTGAAGGGCACCGCGACCGGCGTCTTCGCCGGGGCCGGCTTCGGCGGGTACGGATACGGCCTCGCGCCGGAGGAGGGCTCCGAGGGCTACACCCTCATCGGCGGTCTGACCTCGGTGATCTCCGGGAGGATCTCGTACACCCTCGGGCTTGAAGGGCCCGCCGTCACGGTCGACACGGCCTGTTCCTCGGCCCTGGTGGCGCTGCACCTGGCGTGCCAGGCGCTGCGGTCGCGGGAGTGCTCGATGGCGCTGGCCGGCGGTGTCGCGGTGATGTCGACGCCGTCGGCGTTCTCGGAGTTCTCCAAGCAGCAGGGCCTCGCGTTCGACGGCCGGTGCAAGGCGTTCTCCGCGGACGCCGACGGCATCGGCTGGGGCGAGGGCGCCGGCATGCTGGTTTTGGAACGCCTCTCGGACGCCCGCCGCAACGGCCACACCGTGCTCGCCGTGGTCGCCGGCAGCGCGATGAACCAGGACGGCGCCAGCAACGGCATCACCGCCCCGAACGGCCCCGCCCAGCAGAAGGTCATCCGCAGCGCCCTGGCCAACGCCGGCCTGCGGGCCGACGAGGTCGACCTGATCGAGGCGCACGGCACCGGGACGGTGCTCGGCGACCCGATCGAGGCGCAGGCGCTGCTGGCGACGTACGGGCGGAACCGGAACCAGCCCCTGTGGCTGGGCTCGGTGAAGTCGAACATCGGCCACACGCAGACGGCCGCGGGCGTGGCCGGGGTCATCAAGCTCGTGCTCGCCCTCCAGCACCAGCAGATGCCCCGCACCCTGCACGCCGCCGAGCCGTCACCGCACGTCGACTGGTCGGCGGGCGACGTGCGCCTGCTGACCGAACCGGTCGCCTGGCCCGCGAACGGGCGCCCCCGGCGCGGCGGCGTGTCGGCCTTCGGCGTCAGCGGCACCAACGTGCACGCGATCATCGAAGAGGCCCCGGCGGCGGTCCCCGCCGAGCGCACCCCCGCGGCACCGCCGGTGCTGACGGGGCCGGTACCGGTGTGGCTGGTGTCGGCCCGCAGCGCGACCGGCCTGTCGGCGCAGGCCGCCCGGCTCGGCGAGCACGTGCTGGCACGCCCCTCCCTGGACGCCGCCGACGTGGCCTGGTCGCTGCTCACCAGCCGATCGGCCTTCGAACACCGCGCGGCGGTGATCGGCGGCGACCGGGCCGAACTGCTGGAAGGGCTGTCCGCGCTGGCGGGAGACCAACCGGGCTCGGGTGTGGTCACCGGTGTCGTGCCCGCGGGTGGCGGTGGCGGCCGGGTCGCGTTCGTCTTCCCCGGTCAGGGGTCGCAGTGGGCCGGGATGGGCCGGGAGCTCGCCGCGAGCAGCCCGGTGTTCGCCGCGCGGATGGCCGAGTGCGGCCGTGCTCTCGCTCCTTACGTGGACTGGTCGTTCGACGACGACCTCGACCTCGACCGGGTGGACGTGGTGCAGCCCGCGTTGTGGGCGGTCATGGTGTCCCTGGCGGCGGTGTGGCAGGCCGCCGGCGTGAAGCCGGACGCGGTCATCGGCCACTCGCAGGGGGAGATCGCGGCGGCCGTGGTGGCCGGAATCCTGTCACTGGAGGACGCCGCGAAGGTCGTGGCGCTGCGCAGCAAGGCGCTGGTCGCTTTGTCGGGCCAGGGCGGCATGCTCTCGATCGCCGAGCCCGTCGCCGAGGTGCGAAACCGAATCGAGGCGTGGGCCAAGCGGGCGGTCGGCGATCAGGTTTCCGGCGCTGAGCGGGATCTCGGCGATCGGGTGTCGATCGCGGCCGTCAACGGCCCCTCGGCGACCGTGCTCTCTGGTGACCCCGAGGCGCTGGCCGAACTGCTGGCCGACTGTGAGCGCGACGGTGTCCGGGCGCGCCTGCTGCCCGTCGACTACGCCTCCCACGGTCCCCAGGTCGAGCAGTTGCGCGAGGAGATCCTCAGTCTGCTGGCGGGTGTCGCCCCGCAGCCGGGCCGGATCCCGATGGTGTCGGCGATGACCGGCGAGTTCCTGCGGGGTCCGGAGATGGATGCCGGTTACTGGTATTCCAGTCTCCGCGCCCCCGTCGAGTTCTCCCGGGCCGTCGAGGTGCTGGGCAGGTCGGGCTACGGCACGTTCGTCGAGAGCTCGGCGCACCCCGTCCTGGTCAACGCGATCGGCGACAGCCTCGACCGGCTCGCCGAGGAGAACACGTTCGCCCCGGCCCACGTCGTCACGGGCACCCTGCGCCGCGACGACGGCGGCGCCGCTCGCCTGCTGGCGTCCCTGGCCGAAGTGCACGTGCGCGGCGTCGAGGTCGACTGGACCGCCGTCGTGCCCGAGGCCGGCGTCGTGGAGTTGCCGACCTACGCCTTCCAGCGCCGCCGCTACTGGCCCAAGCCGATGCCCGCCACCCCCGCCGTCTCGGCGCAGGAGGACGACTTCTGGACCGCCGTGAGCGGCGGTGACCTGGCAGGACTGTCCCGGACGCTGGACGTCGACGGCGACCGGCTCCGTGACGTGCTGCCCGCGCTGGCCGCCTGGCGGGAGCGGGAGCGCGGCGGTTCCGGCACGGCCGACTGGCGTTACCGGGTCTCCTGGCTTCCCCTGCGCGACCCCGGCCCCGCCGTGTTGTCCGGCACGTGGCTGGTCCTCGCCCCCACCGGCCTGGACGAGAACCTCACGGCCGCCTGCCGCCGCACGCTGGCCGACCGGGGAGCCGACGTCGTGCTCGCCGAGATCCCCCCGGCCGACCTCGACCGGCACACCCTGGCCGCCCTCGTCGCAGACGGCCCCGAGCCCGCCGGAGTGTTGTCCCTCCTCGGCGTCGACGGCACGCCCCTGGCCGACCGGCCCGTCGTCCCGGCCGGGGTCGCGGGCACCCTGGCACTGGTCCAGGCGCTCGGCGACGCCGGGGTGACCGCGCCGTTGTGGGTGGTCACGCGGGGCGCCGTCACCGCCGGAGGGACCACGGCCGACCCCGTCCAGGCCCAGGTGTGGGGTCTCGGCCGCACGGCCGGGGTCGAGCATCCTGGCAGGTGGGGCGGGCTGATCGACCTGCCGCCGGTCCTGGACGACCGCTCGGCCGCCCGGCTCGCCGGAGTCCTGGCCGACGGGGGAGAGGACCAGGTCGCGATCCGCGCCGGCGGTGTGTTCGCGCGCCGCCTCGTGCGGGCCGCGCCGCGCCGCCACGGCGACGCCTGGACGCCTCGTGGCACCGTCCTGCTGACCGGCGCGAGCGGCGTGATCGGCCCCGACCTGGCCGCCTGGTTGACCGAGGCCGGGGTGCCGCACGCCGTGCTGACCAGCCGCCGGGGTCCGGGCACGCCGGGCGCGGCCGCGCTGGCCGCCCAACTGGCCGAGGCCGGTTCCCCGGTCACCATGGCCGCCTGCGACGTCACCGACCGCGACGCGCTGGCCGGGCTGCTGGCCTGGATCCCGACCGTCGCCCCGCCGCTGTCCACGGTCATGCACGCGGCGGTCGCGGTGGAACTGATGACCCTCGACCAGACGGGCGTCGACGACCTCGCCCTCGCCCTGGGCGCGAAGGTCGGCGGGGCCACGATCCTGGACGAACTGACCGCCGGCCTCGATCTGGATGAGTTCGTCCTGTTCTCGTCCATCACCGCGACCTGGGGCGTCGGCGAGCACGGCACCTACGCCGCCGCCAACGCCCACCTCGACGCGCTGGCCGAAGATCGCCGTGCCCGGGGCCTGCCCGCGACGTCGGTCGCGTGGGGGGTGTGGAGCTCCGGCGGCCGGTTCGACGACGCCGGGGACGCCGGTCCCGACCGGCCGCTGAGCCTGATCCCCGAGCGCATCCGCCGCCAGGGCCTCAAGCTGCTCGCCCCCGAGCGGGCGCTGTCGGTCCTCGGCCAGGCGCTCGCCGACGACGAGACCGTCCTGTCGGTCGCCGACGTCGACTGGCCGCGCTTCTCTGCGGTGTTCAACGCGGCCCGGTCGTGGCCGCTGCTCGACGAGATCCCCGAGGCCCGCCAGGAAACCGCCGAGTCGGCCGCCGTCGTCACCTCCGGAGACGGCGCGGCCCTGCGGGAACGCCTCGCCGGGGTGTCGGCCGCCCAGCGCGAACGTATCGTCACCGACCTGGTCGGCGGCCACGCCGCCGCGGTGCTCGGGCACACCTCCGCCGATGCCGTGGACGCCGCCCGCGCCTTCCGCGAGATGGGCTTCGACTCGCTGACCGCGGTCGACCTGCGCGGCCGCCTCAACCAGGCGACGGGCTTGAGGTTGCCGTCGACGGTGGTGTTCGACTACCCGTCCCCGGCGCTGCTGGCCCGGCAGATCGTCGGCCAGCTCATGGGCGCCCAGCAGCTCACCGCGCCCGTTTCGCGGGTCACGCCGGTGTCGGCCGCCGACCCGATCGTGATCGTCGGCATGGGCTGCCGGTATCCCGGCGGGGTCGACGGCCCCGACGCGATGTGGAACCTGCTCTCGACCGGCACGGACGCCGTCGGCGGCTTCCCGATGGACCGGGGCTGGCAGATCCCTGAGGGGGCGCTGGCGTCGTCCACGAACGAAGGCGGTTTCGTCGCCGGGGCGGCCGACTTCGACCCGGCGTTCTTCCGGATCAGCCCCCGCGAGGCGCTGGCGATGGACCCGCAGCAGCGGCTTCTCCTGGAGACCTCGTGGGAGGCGCTGGAGCGGGCGGGCCTCGACCCGGTGTCGTTGCGGGGTTCGCTGACCGGCGTGTTCGCCGGGGCGGCGGCCTCGGGCTACGCCAGCCAGGGCGGCTTCGACGAGGGCTCGGCCGGGCATCTGATCACCGGCAACGTGACGAGCGTGATCTCCGGGCGGATCTCGTACACCCTGGGGCTGGAAGGTCCCGCCGTCACGGTGGACACGGCGTGTTCGTCTGCGCTGGTGTCGCTGCATCTGGCGGCGCAGGCGCTTCGGGCCGGGGAGTGCGATCTGGCGCTGGCGGGCGGTGTGATGGTGATCGCCGACCCCGCCGAGTTCATTGGCTTCTCGCAGCAGGGCGCGCTGGCCGCCGACGGGCGGTGCAAGGCGTTCTCCGCCGACGCCGACGGCATGGGGCTGGCCGAGGGCGCGGGCATGGTGGTGCTGGAGCGGCTGTCCGACGCCCGGCGTAACGGGCACACCGTGCTGGCGGTGGTGGCCGGAAGCGCGGTCAACCAGGACGGCGCGTCGAACGGGCTGAGCGCCCCCAACGGCCCCTCCCAGCAGCGGGTGATCCGCGCGGCCCTGACCAGCGCCGGGCTGACGCCGGGCGACGTCGACGCGGTCGAGGCCCACGGCACCGGCACGCGGCTGGGCGACCCGATCGAGGCGCAGGCGCTGCTCGCCACCTACGGGCAGGACCGCGACCGGCCGCTGTGGCTGGGCACGGTCAAGTCGAACATCGGCCACGCCCAGCAGGCCGCCGGGGTGGCCGGGGTCATCAAGATGGTGCTCGCCCTCCAGCACGACCTGCTCCCGGCCACGCTGCACGCCGACGTTCCGTCGCCGCACGTCGACTGGTCGGCCGGGGACGTCCGCCTGCTGACCGAGCCGGTGGCGTGGAAGGCCAACGGCCGGGTGCGTCGCGCCGGAGTGTCCGCGTTCGGGATCAGCGGCACCAACGCCCACGTCATCCTCGAAGAGCCGCCCGCTCCGGCGGATCCTCAGCCGGTCGAGCAGGCCCCGGTGGTGTCCGACGGAACCGCCTGGCTCGTGTCCGCGCACTCGCCGGCCGGCCTCCGGGCCCAGGCCGCCCAGCTGGCCGCGCACGTGACCCGGCACCCGGAAGCACATCCGGCCGACGTCGGCTGGTCCTTGGCCACGACCCGATCGGCTTTCGAGCACCGCGCCGTGGTGGTCGGCGACCTCGCCGCGGGGTTGTCGGCCCTGGCGGCCGGGCGACCGTCCGCCGAGGTGGTCGTCGGCACGGCCGACGCCGCCGAACCGGTCGTGTTCGTCTTCCCCGGCCAGGGTTCTCAGTGGACGGGGATGGCCCGGGAACTCGCCGCGAGCAGCCCGGTCTTCGCGGCCCGGATGGCCGAGTGCGGCGCGGCCCTCGCGCCCTACGTGGACTGGTCGCTCGACGACGACCTCGATCTCGATCGGGTGGACGTCGTGCAGCCCGCGTTGTGGGCGGTCATGGTGTCGCTGGCGGCGGTGTGGCAGGCGGCCGGCGTGGAGCCCGACGCGGTCGTCGGCCACTCGCAGGGGGAGATCGCGGCGGCCGTGGTCGCCGGGATCCTCTCCCTGGAGGATGCCGCCAAGGTCGTGGCGCTGCGCAGCAAGGCGCTGACCGCGTTGTCGGGCAAGGGCGGCATGCTCTCGATCGCCGAGCCGGTCGCGGCAGTGCGCGACCGGATGGAGGCGTGGGCGGCTGGTGATCAGGCGGCGGTCGGGAGATCCCATGCTGAGCCGGATTCTCCAGGGCGGCGGGTGTCGATCGCGGCGGTCAACGGCCCCTCGGCGACCGTGGTCTCCGGTGACCCTGAAGCGCTGGCCGCTCTGCTGGCCGACTGCGAGCGTGACGGTGTCCGGGCACGCCTGCTGCCCGTCGACTACGCCTCGCACGGCCCCCAGGTCGAGCGGTTGCGCGAAGAGATCCTCCACCTGCTGGAGGGCGTGACCCCGCAGCAGGGCCGCATCCCGATCGTCTCGGCGATGACCGGCGAGTTCCTCGAAGGCCCGGAGATGGATGCCCGTTACTGGTACGCCAGCCTCCGCGCCCCGGTCGAGTTCTCCCGTGCCGTCGAGGTGCTGGGCAGGTCGGGTTACGGCACGTTCGTCGAGACCTCGGCGCATCCCGTCCTGACCGGTCCCATCGCCGACCTGCTCGACGACGCCGTCGTGACCGGCACCCTGCGCCGCGACGACGGCGGCCCGGCCCGGCTGCTCGCCTCGCTGGCCGCCGTGCACGTCCGGGGCGTCGCGGTCGACTGGACCGCCGTGCTGCCCGCCGGGAACCGGGTCGGCCTGCCGACCTACCCGTTCCAGCGGCAGCGCTACTGGCCAGAAACGGTCGCGCACACCCCGCCGGTCTCGGCCCGGGAGGACGAGTTCTGGTCCGCCGTCACCGGCGGCGACCTCGACGGGCTGGCCCAGACGCTCGACGTCGACGGCGAGCGGCTGCGCGACGTGCTGCCCGCGCTGGCCGCCTGGCGGGAGCGCGACCGCGGCGTGGCCGACACCGCCGACTGGCGTTACCTGATCCAGTGGACCCCGGTCACCGAGCCCGCCCCCGCGACCCTCGACGGCACCTGGCTGATCGTCGCCCCCGCCGGCACCGAGCTGACCGACCGGGTCGAACACGCGCTGACCGGCCACGGAGCCGAGGTGCTCCGGGCCGAGATCGTCCCCGGCGAGCCGAGCCGAGACGGGCTGGCCGCCCAGGTCCTCGACACGCTCAGGGGCGGCCCGGCCCCCGCCGGGATCGTCTCCCTGCTGGCCCTCGACGAGACGCCGCTCGACGGCGCGCCCGTCGTCGCCGCCGGGCTCGCCGGAACGGCGGCGCTGGTCCAGGCCCTCGGCGACGCGGGCATCGGCTCTCCTCTGTGGACGCTGACCTCCGGCGGGGAGGCGCCCGTCAGCCTGGTCCCCGAGCAGATCTGGGCCTTCGGCCGGGTCGCCGCCCTCGAACACCCCGACCGCTGGGGCGGCCTCGCCGACCTGCCGCCGGTCTGGGACGACCGGACGGCCGACCGGCTCGCCGCCGTCCTGGCCGGGTGCGGTGAGGACCAGGTCGCCATCCGCTCCGGCGGGCTGCTCGGCCGGCGGCTGGTCCGCGCGCCGCGCCCCAAGCGGCCGGCGCGCGAGTGGCGGCCGGGTGGCACCGTGCTGATCACCGGCGGCACCGGCGGCGTCGGCGGGCACGTCGCCCGCTGGCTGACCGGGCGCGACGCCGCCCGGCTGGTGTTGTCGAGCCGGTCGGGCCCCGGCGCGGCCGGCGTGCCCGCGCTGGCCGCCGAGCTGGCCCGCGCGGGCAGCGACGTGGCCGTGCTCGCGGCCGACGTCGGCGACCGCGCCCAGACGGCGGGGCTGGTCACCTGGATCGGGCCCGATCTGAGCTCGGTCTTCCACGCCGCCGGCGCCGGTCTCGCCGGCCCGCTCGACGGTGTGGTCACCGCCCATCTGGCCGAATCGTTGCAGGCCAAGGCCGGTGGCGCGGCTTACCTCGACGACCTGACCGGCGACCTCGACGCGTTCGTCGTCTTCTCCTCCGGCGCGGCCGCCTGGGGCAGCACCCAGTTGTCCGCGTACGCGGCCGCCAACGGCGCCCTCGACGCGCTGGTCGAGAACCGCAGGGCCCGCGGCCTGACCGGCACCTCGATCGCGTGGGGTCTGTGGGGCGGCGGCGGCATGGGCGGCGGTCTCGGCGGGGAGATGCTGCAGCGTTTGGGCGTCCGGGAGATGGACCCCCGGCGGGCCGTGGCCGCGCTCGCGGCGGCCGTGGACGCCGGTGAGAGCCTGGTCGCGGTCTCCGACATCGACTGGGACCGGTTCGCGCCCATCTTCACCGTGCAGCGGCCCAGCCCGCTGCTGGCCGGCCTGCCCGAGGCGCGGCGGGCCATCGCCGACGCCGAACCCGCCGCCGACGAGGCGGACCAGGCGGGCACGGCGCTGAGCCGGCGGCTCGACGGGCTCGGCCGGGCCGAGCAGGAACGCCTGCTCACCGACCTGGTGCGGGCCGAGGCGGCGGCCGTCCTGGGGCACGCCTCCGCCGAGGCGGTGCCGGCCGGGCGGGCGTTCAAGGACCTCGGGTTCGACTCGCTCACCGCCGTCGACCTGCGCACCCGCCTGAACGCCGCCACCGGGCTCAAGCTCCCGGCCACGCTCGTGTTCGACTATCCGACCCCCGTGGTCCTGGCCGGCTTCATCCGCTCGAAGGCCGTCGATGAACAGACCGACCACGCGGTCGCGGTGGCCGAACTCAAGAGACTGCAGGCCGTCCTCGCCGGGATCACCTGGAACCGCGAGGAACGTTTCGACCTCACCTCCCGGCTCGAATCGATCGGCCGGGAACTGCGCGTCCAGCACGACGGCGACGAGGCGGTCGCCGATCAGGAGCTCGAGTCGGCCACCGACGACGAGATGTTCGACTTCGTGGAGAAGGAACTCCGCGCCGCCGACTTCGACTGATCCACAAGACTCTTAGGGGTAGGCCACCATGGCTGCGGTTGACAACGAGGGCAAACTTCGCGAGTACCTCAAGCAGGTAACCACCACGTTGCGCCGGACCCGCAAGCGGCTCCGCGACCGCGACCGGGAACCGATCGCGATCGTCGGCATCGGCTGCCGTTTCCCGGGCGGCGTGCGCGAGCCCGAGGATCTGTGGAACCTGCTGGCCGACGGCGCCGACGCGATCTCCGGGTTCCCGTCCGACCGGAACTGGGACCCCGAGGGCCTGTACGCCGGCGCGGGCGACGCGGAGTCGACCACGCGCGTGGGCGGCTTCCTCTACGACGCCGCCGACTTCGACCCCGGGTTCTTCGGGATCAGCCCGCGTGAGGCGGTCACGATGGACCCGCAGCAGCGGTTGCTGCTGGAGACGGCGTGGGAGGCGGTCGAGCGGGCCGGGATCGACCCGCTGTCGCTGAAGGGCAGCGCGACCGGCGTCTTCGCCGGGGCCGGGTTCGGCGCCTACGGGCACGGCCTGGCCGAGGAGGGCGGCTCCGAGGGCTACCTGATGATCGGCAGCCTGACGTCGGTGATCTCCGGCCGGGTGTCGTACACCCTCGGCTTGGAGGGCCCCGCCGTCACGGTCGACACGGCCTGTTCGTCGTCGCTGGTGGCGCTGCACCTGGCATGCCAGGCGCTGAGGTCGCGGGAGTGCTCGATGGCGCTGGCGGGCGGCGTGGCGGTCATGTCGACGCCGTCGGCGTTCGCCGAGTTCTCCAAGCAGCAGGGGCTCGCCTTCGACGGCCGGTGCAAGGCGTTCTCCGCGGACGCCGACGGCATCGGCTGGGGCGAGGGCGCGGGCGTGCTGCTCCTGGAGCGGCTCTCGGACGCCCGCCGCAACGGCCACCCCGTGCTGGCCGTCGTGGCCGGCAGCGCGATGAACCAGGACGGCGCGTCGAACGGCCTTACCGCGCCCAACGGCCCGTCGCAGCAGAAGGTCATCCGCACCGCGCTGGCCAACGCCGGCCTGCGGGCCGACGAGGTCGACGCGGTCGAGGCGCACGGCACCGGCACGGTGCTCGGCGACCCGATCGAGGCGCAGGCGATCCTGGCGACGTACGGGCAGGACCGCGCGGACGGCCGGCCGTTGTGGCTGGGGTCGGTCAAGTCGAACATCGGCCACACGCAGACGGCGGCGGGCGTGGCCGGCGTCATCAAGATGGTGCTGGCGCTCCGCCACCAGGAGTTGCCCCGCACGCTGCACGCCGAGGAGCCCAGCCCGCACGTCGACTGGGCCTCGGGCGACGTGAAGCTGCTGACCGAGCCGGTCGCCTGGCCCGCCGACGGCCGGACCCGGCGCGGCGGCGTGTCGGCCTTCGGCGTCAGCGGCACCAACGTGCACGTGATCGTCGAAGAGGCCCCGGCGGCCATCGAGGAGCCCGACCCCGACGACGAGCCCGGCACCCCGGCGGAGGACCGCACCCCCGCCGCGCTCCCCGTGCTGACCGGCGCGGCCCCCGTGTGGCCGGTCTCGGCCCGCAGCACCGCGGGCCTCGCCGCCCAGGCCGCGCGGCTGCGCGAGTTCGTCCTGGCCAGACCCGAACTGGACGCGGCGGACGTGGCGTGGTCGCTCATCAGCACCCGGTCGCTCTTCGAACACCGCGCCGTGGTCGTGGGCCAGGACCCCGACGAGCTCTTACCGGGCCTGGCGGCGGTCGCCGCCGGTCAGCCGGGCGCGGGCGTCGTCACGGGAGTGGTCCCGGCCGCCGGCGCCGGCCGGGTGGCCTTCGTGTTCCCCGGCCAGGGTTCGCAGTGGGCCGGCATGGGCCGGGAGCTCGCCGCGAGCAGCCCGGTGTTCGCCGCGCGGATGGCCGAGTGCGGCCGAGCCCTCGCTCCTTACGTGGACTGGTCGCTCGACGGCGACCTCGACCTCGACCGGGTGGACGTGGTTCAGCCCGCCCTGTGGGCGGTCATGGTCTCCTTGGCGGCGGTGTGGCAGGCGGCCGGCGTGGAGCCCGACGCGGTGGTCGGCCACTCGCAAGGGGAGATCGCGGCTGCCGTCGTGGCCGGAATCCTGTCGCTGGAGGATGCGGCCAAGGTCGTGGCGCTACGCAGCAAGGCGTTGACGGCGTTGTCGGGCAAGGGCGGCATGCTCTCGATCGCCGAGCCGGTCGCCGCTGTGCGAAGCCGAATCGAGGCGTGGGCGGCCGGTGATCAGGCCGGTTCCCGCGCTGAGCCGGATTCCCTGGGGCGGCGGGTTTCGGGCGCCGAGTTCGATCGGGTGTCGATCGCGGCGGTCAACGGCCCTTCGGCGACCGTGGTCTCCGGTGATCCCGAGGCGCTGGCCGCCCTGCTGGCCGACTGCGAGCGTGACGGTGTCCGGGCGCGCATGTTGCCCGTCGACTACGCCTCCCACGGTCCCCAGGTCGAGGCGTTGCGCGAGGAGATCCTCCATCTGCTTGAGGGCGTGACCCCGCAGGCAGGCCGCATCCCGGTCGTCTCGGCGATGACGGGCGAGTTCCTCGAAGGCCCCGAGATGGACGCCCGTTACTGGTACGCCAGTCTCCGCGCCCCCGTCGAGTTCTCCCGGGCCGTCGAGGTGCTGGGCAGGTCGGGCTACGGCGTCTTCGTGGAGAGCTCGGCCCACCCCGTTCTGGTGAGCGCGATCGGCGACGCCCTCGACCGCCTCGCCGAGGACGACGCCTTCGCCCCGGCCCACGTCGTCACGGGCACCCTGCGCCGCGACGACGGCGGCCCGATCCGCCTGCTCGCCTCCCTGGCCGAGGCGCACGTGCGCGGTGTCCAGGTCGACTGGACCACCGTCGTCCCCGAGGCCGCCGTCGTGGAACTGCCGACCTACGCCTTCCAGCGCAAGCGTTACTGGCCCAAACCCATCCCGATCCCCGCAGCGGTCACCGGCGGCGAGTCGGCGGCCGAGGCCCGGTTCTGGTCGGCCGTCGAGGCCGGGGACGTCGCGAACCTGTCGCGGGCGCTCTCGGTCGACGGGAGCACCCTGCACGAACTCGTCCCGGCCCTCGCCGACTGGCGGCGGCGCGAGCGCGACGAGTCGCTGACCGCCGACTGGCGTTACCGCGTCTCCTGGGTCCCGGTCGGCGAACCCGCCTCGGTGTCGCTGCCGGGCACCTGGCTCGTCCTGGCCCCCAGCGGCGACGGCCTCGCCGCCGCGTGCGTGCGGGCCCTCACCGAGCGGGGCGGGGAAACCCGGCTCGTCGAAGTGCGAAGCGGGGTGACCCGGGCGGAACTGGCCGCCGTGATCGCCGCCGGAAATGCCCCCGTGACGGGCGTCCTGTCGCTGCTCGGGCTCGACGTGTCGCCGCTGCCCGAGCGGCCGGAGGTGCCCTCTGGCGTGGCGGGCACGCTGGCGCTGGTGCAGGCGCTCGGCGACGCCGGGCTGGCCGCGCCGTTGTGGGTGCTGACCCAGGGCGCCGTCACGACCGGGGACGGCGGGGTGCTCGCCAGCCCCACCCAGGCGCAGGTCTGGGGCCTCGGCCGCACCGCCGGAGTCGAGCACCCGAGCAGGTGGGGCGGCCTGATCGACCTGCCGCCGGTCCTGGACGACCGTTCGGCGGCCCGGCTCGCCGGGGTGCTCGCCGACGGGCGGGAGGACCAGGTCGCGATCCGGACCGGCGGGGTGCTGGCCCGCCGCCTCGTCCGCGCCGCGCCGCGCCGTCACGGCGACGTCTGGACGCCGCGCGGCACCGTCCTGCTGACCGGTGCGAGCGGGGCGATCGGTCCCGACCTGGCCGCCTGGCTGGCCGACGCCGGGGCCGCGCACGCCGTGCTGACCAGCCGCCGAGGGCCGGGCACGCCGGGCGCGGCGGTGCTGGCCGCGTTCCTCGCCGAGGCCGGCACGTCGGTGGCGATGACCGCCTGCGACGTCGTCGACCGTGACGCGCTGGCCGCGCTGCTCGACTGGATCCCGACCGTCGCCCCGCCGCTGTCCACGGTCATCCACGCCGCCGTCGCGGTCGAGCTGACCACCCTCGACCAGACCGGCGTCGACGACCTCGCCCTCGCGCTGAGCGCCAAGGTCGGCGGGGCCGCCAACCTCGACGCGCTGACCGCCGGGCTTGAGCTGGATGAGTTCGTGCTGTTCTCGTCCATCACCGCGACCTGGGGCGTCGGCGAGCACGGCACCTACGCCGCCGCCAACGCCCACCTCGACGCGCTGGCCGAGAACCGCCGCGCCCGCGGCCTGCCCGCGACCTCGGTCGCGTGGGGGGTGTGGAGCTCCGGCGGCCGGTTCGACGACGCCGGGGCGGGCGGTGCCGACCGGCCGCTGAGCCTCGTGCCGGAACGTATCCGCCGCCAGGGACTCAAGCTGCTCGACCCGGCCCGCGCCCTGTCGGTGCTGGGGCAGGTGCTCGCCGACGACGAGACCGTCCTGTCGGTGGCCGACGTCGACTGGCCGCGTTTCTCGGCCGTGTTCGGCGCGGTCCGGTCGTGGCCGCTGCTCGACGAGATCCCCGAGGCCCGACAGGCCGACGCCGAAACCCCCGGCGCGGCCGTCGTCACCTCGGCGGAGGCCGCCGCGCTGCTCGAACGCCTGGCCGGGGCGTCGGCCGCCCAGCGGGAACGTATCGTCACCGACCTGGTCGCCGGGCACGCCGCCGCCGTCATCGGCCTCGCCTCGGGCGGCGACCTGGAGGCCGGACGGGCCTTCCGCGACATCGGCTTCGACTCCCTGACCGCCGTGGAACTGCGCGGCCGCCTCAACCAGGCCACCGGGCTGCGGCTGCCGTCGACCGTGGTCTTCGACTACCCGTCCCCGGCGCTGCTGGCCCGGCAGATCGTCGGCCAGCTCATGGGCGCCCAGCAGCTCACGGCGGCGGCCTCGCGGGTCACGCCGGTCTCGGCCGCCGACCCGATCGTGATCGTCGGCATGGGCTGCCGGCTGCCCGGCGGCGTCGACGGCCCCGACGCGTTGTGGCGGCTGCTCGCGACCGGCGGTGACGCGATCTCCGGCTTCCCGGCCGACCGGGGCTGGGAGATCCCCGAGGGGGCGCTGGCGTCGTACACGAACGAAGGCGGTTTCGTCGCCGGGGCCGCCGACTTCGACCCGGCGTTCTTCCGGATCAGCCCGCGCGAGGCCCTCGCCATGGACCCGCAGCAGCGGCTCCTGCTGGAGACCTCGTGGGAGGCGCTGGAGCGGGCGGGCCTCGACCCGGTGTCCTTGCGCGGGTCGCTGACCGGCGTGTTCGCGGGCGCGGCGGCGTCCGGCTACGCCGCCCAGACCGGCTACGGCGCCGGTCTCGACGGCGCGGAGGCGCACCTGCTGACCGGCAACATCACCAGCGTCATCTCCGGCCGGATCTCCTACACGCTCGGGCTCGAAGGCCCGGCCGTCACCGTCGACACCGCCTGCTCCTCAGCGCTGGTCTCGCTGCACCTCGCCGCCCAGGCGCTCCGCGCGGGCGAGTGCGACCTGGCGCTGGCCGGTGGCGTGATGGTGATCGCCGACCCGGCCGAGTTCATCGGCTTCTCCGTGCAGGGCGCCCTCGCCAGGAACGGCCGCAGCAAGGCGTTCTCGGCCGACGCCGACGGCATGGGGCTGGCCGAGGGCGCGGGCATGGTCGTGCTCGAACGCCTCTCGGACGCCCGCCGCAACGGCCACCCCGTATTGGCCGTCGTGGCCGGGAGCGCGGTCAACCAGGACGGCGCGTCGAACGGGCTGAGCGCCCCCAACGGCCCCTCCCAGCAGCGGGTGATCCACGCCGCGCTGGCGGCGGCCGGCCTCGGCGCCGCCGACGTCGACGCGGTCGAGGCCCACGGCACCGGCACGGTCCTCGGCGACCCGATCGAGGCCCAGGCGATCCTCGCCACCTACGGCCAGGACCGCGACCGGCCCCTGTGGCTCGGCACGGTCAAGTCGAACATCGGCCACGCCCAGCAGGCCGCCGGGGTGGCCGGGGTCATCAAGATGGTGCTCGCCCTCCAGCACGACCTGCTCCCGGCCACGCTCCACGCCGACGTGCCCTCCCCGCACGTCGACTGGTCGGCGGGCGACGTCCGGCTGCTCACCGAGCCGGTGGCCTGGAAGGCCAACGGCCGGGTGCGCCGCGCCGGAGTCTCCGCGTTCGGGATCAGCGGCACCAACGCCCACGTCATCCTCGAAGAGCCGCCCCCGCCCGCCGAGGTCACGCCCGTCGAGCCGGGCCCCGCGTTGTCGGGCGCGACGGCCTGGCAGGTCTCCGCCCAGACCCCCGGCGGCCTCGCCGAGCAGGCCGGGCGGCTGGCCGCCCACCTCGACGCCCACCCCGGTCTCGACCCGGCCGGCGTCGCCTGGTCGCTGGCGACCACGCGGTCCCTGTTCGAGCACCGCGCCGTCGTCACCGGCACCGGCCGCGACGACCTGACGGCCGGGCTGCGCGCCCTCGCCGCCGGTGAGCCCGCCGCCGGGGTCGTGACCGGCGTCGCCGGGGCCGCCGGGCCGGTCGTGTTCGTCTTCCCGGGCCAGGGCTCGCAGTGGATCGGCATGGGCCGCGAACTCGCGGCCGCCTCGCCGGTCTTCGCGGCCCGGATGGCCGAGTGCGGCCGCGCGCTGGCTCCCCACGTCGACTGGTCGCTCGACGACGACCTCGACCTCGGCCGCGTGGACGTCGTCCAGCCCGCGTTGTGGGCCGTGATGGTGTCGCTGGCCGAGTTCTGGCAGTCGGCCGGCGTGATCCCCGACGCCGTCGTCGGCCACTCGCAGGGGGAGATCGCGGCGGCCGTGGTCGCCGGCATGCTCTCCCTGGAGGACGCCGCCAAGATCGTGGCGCTGCGCAGCAAGGCGCTGACCGCGCTGTCGGGACGCGGCGGCATGCTCTCGATCGCCGCGCCGGCCGACCGGGTCAGGGCGCTGGCGGGCGACCGGGTGTCGATCGCGGCGGTCAACGGCCCCTCGGCGACCGTGGTCTCCGGTGACCCCTCGGCGCTCGCCGAGCTGCTCGCCGAGTGTGAGCGTGACGGTGTCCGGGCGCGGATGCTGCCCGTCGACTACGCCTCCCACGGCCCCCAGGTCGAGGAGATCCGCGCCGAGCTGCTGACCCTGCTCGACGGCGTCACGCCGCGCCCCGGCGTCATCGCCATGGTGTCGGCGATGACCGGCGAGTTCCTCCGCGGCCCGGAGCTGGACGCCGCCTACTGGTACGCGAGCCTGCGCGCCCCCGTCGAGTTCGCCCGCGCCACCGAGGCGCTCGGCCGCGCCGGATACGGCGTGTTCGTCGAGGCGTCGCCGCATCCGGTGCTGACCGGCCCCGTCGCGGACCTGCTCGGGGACGCGGTGGTGACCGGCACCCTGCGGCGCGACGACGGCGGGCCGGTGCGGGCCCTGGCCTCGCTCGCCCACCTGCACAACCACGGCGTGTTCGTCGACTGGACCGCCGTGCTCACCCCCGGCGAGCGCGTCGACCTGCCGACCTACGCCTTCCAGCGGCAGCGCTACTGGCCCGCGAAGGCGGCGGCCGCCGCCCCGGAGGGACCGGTCGCCGACCGCGTGTTCTGGGCCGCCGTCGAGGGCGGCGACCTGACCGGCCTGGCGCACACCCTGGCCGTGGACGAGGCGCGGCTCCGCGAGGTGCTGCCCGCGCTGGCCGCCTGGCGGCGGCGCGAGCACGACGAGTCGCGGGTCGCCGACTGGCGCTACCAGATCACCTGGGCTCCCGTCACGGTGCCGGCCGCCGCGACCCTGTCCGGCACCTGGCTGCTCATCGCCCCTGCCGGTTCCGGGCGGGAGGTCCACCAGGCCATGATCGACCACGGCGCCGACGTGGTCCCAGTGGAGATCGCCCCCGGCGACTCCCTGGCCGCGCGGCTCCTCGACGTGCCCCCCGCGGCCGGCGTCGTCTCGCTGCTGGCCCTGGACGAGTCGCCGCTGCCCGCCGCTTCCGTCGTTCCCGCCGGTCTGGCCGCGACGACGGCGCTGATCCAGGCCCTGGGCGACACCGGCGTCGGCGCGCCCCTCTGGGTGCTGACGTCGGGCGCGATGGCCGCCGGGGCGGGGGAGGTCCCCTCAGGACCCGGTCAGGCGCAGACGTGGGCGATCGGCCGGGTGGCCGCGCTGGAGCACCCCGACCGCTGGGGCGGCCTCATCGACCTGCCCACGACGTGGGACGCCCGGACCGCCGGGCGGCTCGCCGCCGTCCTGGCCGGATGCGGCGAGGATCAGGTCGCGATCCGCGCCGGGGGAGTGCTCGGCCGCCGCCTCACCCGCGCGCCCCGGCCCCGCCAGGGTGACCGGTGGTCGCCCGGCGGCAGCGTGCTGGTGACCGGCGGCACCGGCGGCGTCGGCGGGCACGTCGCCCGCTGGCTGACCGGACGCGACGCCGCCCGGGTGGTGTTGTCGAGCCGGTCCGGACCCCGCGCGGCCGGAGCGTCCGCGCTGGCCGCCGAGCTGGCCCTCGCCGGGACCGACGTCGCCGTGGTCGCCGCCGACGTCGGCGAGCGGGCGCAGGTGAGCGGCCTGGTGGCGTGGATCGACGCGACCGGCCCCCGGCTGACCTCGGTCTTCCACGCCGCCGGGGCCGGACTCGGCGGCCTGGTGAGCGACCTGACCACGGCCGACCTGGCGGAGGTGTCGCAGGCCAAGGCCGGCGGCGCCCGGTTCCTCGACGAGGCTGCCGCCGGCCTGGACGCGTTCGTGCTCTTCTCGTCCGGCGCGGCGGCCTGGGGGAGCGGTCAGCTGTCCGGCTACGCGGCGGCCAACGCGGCCCTCGACGCCCTGGCCGAGGAGCGGCGCGGGCGCGGCCTGGCCGCCACCTCGATCGCCTGGGGCCTGTGGGGCGGCGGCGGCATGGGCGAAGGACCGGCCGGCGAGGCCCTGCAACGTCTCGGCGTGCGGGAGATGGACCCCGAGCCCGCCATCGCGGCGATGGCCGGGATCCTGGACGCCGGCGAGGCCGTCATGGCCGTCTCGGACATCGACTGGGCCCGGTTCGCGCCCGTCTTCACCGTCCAGCGGCCCAGCCCGCTGCTGGCCGGCCTGCCGGACGCCCGGCGGGCCCTCGACGACCTCACCTCCACCGGCGGCCCGGCGACGGAGGCCGGCACCGCGCTGGGCCGGCGGCTGCTCGGGCTGAACCGGCCCGAACAGGACCGCGTGCTCACCGACCTGGTCAGGGCCGAGGCCGCCGCCGTCCTGGGGCACGCCACCGCCGACGCGGTGCCCGCCGCGCGGGCGTTCCGGGACCTCGGCTTCGACTCGCTCACCGCCGTCGACCTGCGCACCCGGCTCAACGCGGCGACCGGGCTGAAGCTGCCGGCCACGCTCGTCTTCGACCACCCGACCCCGGCGGCGGTCGTCGCGTTCCTGCGCGACGGGCTGCTCGGGGCCGCCGGATCGGCCGCTCCGGCGGCGCCCGTCGTGGTCGCCGACCCGGGCGAGCCGATCGCCGTCGTCGGCATCGGCTGCCGATTCCCCGGCGGGGCCGTCACCCCCGAGGGCTTCTGGGACCTGCTGTCGACCGGCGCCGACGCCGTCTCGGCCTTCCCGACCGACCGGGGCTGGGGCGTGCACGGCGACTTCGGCGCGGGCGGGTTCGTGTACGACGCCACCGGCTTCGACGCCGCCTTCTTCGGCATCAGCCCCCGTGAGGCGATGGCGATGGACCCGCAGCAGCGCCTGCTCCTGGAGACCACCTGGGAGGCGCTCGAACGGACCGGCATCGACCCCGCCTCGTTGCGGGGCAGCCAGACCGGCGTGTTCGCGGGCGCGTCGTGGTCGGCTTACGGCACCGGACTCGACCAGACCGGCACCGAGGGCTACATGCTCACCGGCAACGCGACCAGCGTCATCTCCGGCCGGGTGTCGTACACCCTCGGGCTCGAAGGCCCGGCGGTCACCGTCGACACCGCGTGCTCGTCGTCGCTGGTCGCACTGCACCTGGCCGCGCAGGCGCTGCGCGCGGGCGAGTGCTCGCTGGCGCTGGCCGCCGGCGTCACCGTGATGGCGACGCCGGGGGCGTTCGCCGAGTTCGCCCGACAGCAGGGACTGGCCGGCGACGGCCGCTGCAAGTCGTTCGGCGCGTCCGCCGACGGCACCGGCTGGGGCGAGGGCGCGGGCGTGCTGGTGCTCGAACGGCTCTCCGACGCCCGCCGCAACGGCCGCCGCGTCCTGGCCGTGGTGCGCGGCAGCGCGGTCAACCAGGACGGCGCGTCGAACGGCCTCACCGCCCCGAACGGGCCCTCCCAGCAGCGCGTGATCCGCGCCGCGCTGGCGGGCGCCGGGCTGACCGCCGCCGACGTGGACGCCGTCGAGGCGCACGGCACCGGCACGGTGCTCGGCGACCCGATCGAGGCGCAGGCGATCCTGGCGACGTACGGGAAAGACCGCGAGCGGCCCCTGTGGCTCGGGTCGGTGAAGTCGAACATCGGCCACACCCAGGCCGCCGCCGGGGTCGCCGGGGTGATCAAGATGGTGCTGGCGCTGCGGCACGGCACCCTGCCGGTGACCCTCTTCGCCGACGAGCCGTCTCCCCACGTCGACTGGTCGGCCGGTGACGTGCGCCTGCTGACCGAGCCGGTCGCGTGGCCGGTGAACGGGCGGCCCCGGCGGGCGGGCGTGTCGGCGTTCGGCGTCAGCGGCACCAACGCCCACGTGATCATCGAGGAGGCCCCCGCGGCAGAGGAGGCCGCCGAGGCCCCCGCGCCGCGTGCGGTGCTGGACCCGCCGCCGTCCGCGTGGCCGCTCTCGGGCGCGTCGGCGGCCGGGCTGGCCGCCCAGGCCGGGCGGCTCGCCGCCCATCTCGAAACCCGCCCGGACCTCGATCCCGACGACGTCGGCTGGTCGCTGGCCCGGACCCGGGCGACCCTGGAGCACCGGGCGATCGTCACCGGCGACCTGGCCGCCGGGCTCGCCGCGCTCGCCGACGGCGTGGCCGCGCCCGGTGTGATCCAGGGTTCGGTCCCCGCCAACGGGCCCGGCCGGGTGGGCTTCCTCTTCGCGGGCCAGGGCGCGCAGCGCGCCGGGATGGGCCGCGACCTGTACGCCGCCTCGCCCGCCTTCGCGGAGGCGTTCGACCACGCCTGCGCCCTGATCGAGGCCGAACTCGGGTTGCCGATCCGGGACGTGGTCCTCGGCCGGGGCGGCGCGGCCGATCACGACGCGGCCGCTCAGGGCGCCGTCTCGGGTGAGTCCTCCGCCGATCGGACGCTGTATGCGCAGACCGGGCTTTTCGCCGTGGAGGTCGGCCTCGTCGCTCTGCTGAAGGCGGCCGGGATCACGCCCGACGTGGTGGCCGGTCACTCCGTGGGCGAGATCGCCGCCGCGCACGCGGCCGGGGTGCTCACCCTGGCCGACGCCTGCCGCCTGGTCGCCAGCCGGGCCCGGCTGATGCAGGACCTCCCGGCGGGCGGCGCCATGGCCGCCGTCGAGGCGGCCGAGGACGAGATCGCGGCCGACCTGGAGCACGTCTCCCTGGCGGCCGTGAACGGCCCGTCGTCGGTGGTCGTCTCGGGCGGCGAGGCCGCCGTCGAGGCGGTCGTCGCGCGGTGGCGGTCGCGGGGCCGCCGGGTGCGCCGCCTGCGTGTCAGCCACGCCTTCCACTCCGACCTGATGGACCCCGTCCTGCCCGGGCTCGGGGTGGTGGCCGTCGGCATGGAGCACACGCCGCCCGCCGTGGCGTGGGTCGGCGCGCTCACCGGCGAGCCGGTGACCCGGCCGGAGCCGCGCTACTGGGTCGACCAGGCGCGTCAGCCGGTCAGGTTCGCCGACGCGGTGACCGCGATGGCCGCGCAGGGCGTCACCGTCTTCGTCGAGATCGGCCCCGACGGCACGTTGTCGGCGATGGGCCCCGCCTGCGCCGACGGCACGTTCATCCCGACGGCCCGCGCCGACGCCGACGCGGCCGCGTCCGTGCTGACCGCGCTCGCCCGCGCCCACGTGCACGGCGTGGACGTCGACTGGCCGGCGATCCTGCCCCCGGGCCGCCCGGTCGACCTGCCCACCTACGCCTTCCAGCACGAGTACTACTGGCCCAGGCCGCTCCCCGAGACGACCGGCACGGGGGCCGCCACCGAGGCCGAGGCGCGTTTCTGGGCCGCCGTCGAACACGGCGACCTGGCCGGGCTGACCGGCGCCCTCGACGTCGACGGCGAACGCCCCTTCAGCGAGGTGCTCCCGGCGCTGGCCTCCTGGCGGCAGCGCGACCGGGCGGAGTCGCTGACGGCCGGCTGGCGCTACCGCGTCTCCTGGACGCCGCTGCCCGCCCCGGCCCCCGCGCCGCTGACCGGCACCTGGCTCGTCGTCGCCCCCGACGACGCCGCCCTCACCCGCGCCTGCGTCGAGGCCCTGACCGGCGCGGGCGCCCTGGTGGTGCTGGCCGAGAACGGGCTCGACGCGGTCGAGGCGGCGCTCGCCGACGCGCCCGAGCCGGTGGCGGGCGTGCTCTCCCTGCTGGCCCTCGACGAGGAGCCGCTGAGCGGCACCCCCGTCGTCAGCGCCGGCCTGGCCGGCACCCTCCACCTGATCCGGACGCTGGCCGCCCTCGGCGTCGGCGCGCCGGTCTGGGCGGCGACGTGCGGAGCCGTCTCCACCGGCCCCGACGACCCGCCGGCCCGGCCCGTCCAGGCGCAGGTCTGGGGGCTGGGCCTCATCGCCGCCCTCGAACACCCCGACCGCTGGGGCGGCCTGGTCGACCTGCCCCCGGTTCTCGACGGGCCCGCCGCCGCGCGGCTGACCGCCGTCCTGGCCGGGTCCCTCGCCCCGGGCGAGGACCAGGTCGCCGTGCGCAGCGGCGCGGTCCTCGGCCGGCGGCTGCTGCCGGCCCCCCGTCCCGACGGCGCCGGCGTGTGGACGTCGGCGGGCAGCGCCCTGGTCACCGGCGGCACCGGATCGGTCGGCGGCCACGTGGCCGCCTGGCTGGCCGGGCGCGGCGTGCCCCGGGTGGTGCTGGTGTCGCGGTCGGGCCCGCGTGCGGCGGGCGTCGCCGAGCGGGCCGCCGGGCTGGCCGCCGCCGGGGCCGCCGTCTCGGTGGTCGCCTGCGACACGGCCGACCGCGCCCAGGTGGCCGGGCTGCTCGACTGGATCGACGGGAGCGGGCCCGCGCTGCGGTCGGTCTTCCACGCCTCCGGCGTCGCCCAGGGCTCCCTCGTCGTCGACACCACCGTCGCCGACCTGGCCACCGCCGCCGCCGCGAAGACCGCCGGGGCGGCGCACCTCGACGCGGTCACGGCCGGGCGCGACCTCGACGCGTTCGTCCTGTTCTCCTCCGGCGCGGCCATCTGGGGCAGCAGATTGCAGGCGGCCTACGCCGCCGCCAACGCCTTCCTCGACGCGCTGGCCGCCAACCGGCTCGCCCGGGGGCTGCCCGCGACCTCGGTGTCGTGGGGCCTGTGGGGCGGCGGCGGGATGGGCGAGGGCGAAGGCGGCGCCCAGCTCCAGCGGCTCGGCCTGCGTGAGATGGACCCCGGCGCGGCGATCGGCGCGCTGGCCGCCGTCCTCGACCGGGGGGAGGACCTCGTCACCGTCGCCGACCTCGACTGGGCCCGCTTCGCCCCCGTCTTCACCCTGCACCGGCCCAGCGCGCTGATCGGCGACCTCCCGCAGGTCCGCGCCGCGCTGGCCGAACCCGACGCGGACGCCGGCGGCCCGGCGACCGGCCCGGCGACCGAGCTGGAACGGCGGCTGCGCGGCCTGGCCCGCGCCGACCAGGACCGGATCCTGACCGACCTGGTCCGGACCGAGGCGGCGCTCGTCCTGGGGCACTCCTCACCCGACGCGGTGGAGGCCGCCCGGGCGTTCAAGGACGTCGGCTTCGACTCCCTCACCGCCGTCGAGCTGCGCGACCGGCTGACCTCGGCCACCGGCCGGCGGCTCCCGGCCACGCTGGTCTTCGACTACCCGACCCCGGCCGCGCTCGCCGCCCACCTGCGGGCCGACCTCACCGGCGAGCAGGCTGCCGGCGCGCCGGTCCACGTCCGGGCGACCGCCGCCGCGGACGAGCCGATCGCCATCGTCGGCATGAGCTGCCGCCTGCCCGGCGGCTCGGACACCCTGCCCGGCTTCTGGACGATGCTCGCCACCGGGACCGACGCCATCACGGCGTTCCCCACCGACCGGGGCTGGGACGCCTTCGCCCCCGACGACGGCCATGAGGGGACCTTCACCCCGGTCGGCGGGTTCGTCTACGACGCCGGCGACTTCGACCCCGCGTTCTTCGGCATCAGCCCCCGCGAGGCGCTCGCGATGGACCCGCAGCAGCGGCTCCTCCTGGAAGCCTCCTGGGAGGCTTTGGAGCAGGCCGGCATCGACCCGGCGTCGTTGCGCGGCACGCCCGCCGGGGTGTTCGCCGGGGCCTGGTCCTCCGGCTACGGCATGAGCCTGCGACCGTCGGCCGACGCGGCCGGCACCGAGGGCTACTTCCTCACCGGCAGCGCGACCAGCGTGATCTCCGGCCGGGTGTCGTACACCCTCGGACTCGAAGGCCCGGCGGTGACCGTCGACACGGCCTGCTCGTCGTCGCTGGTCGCCCTGCACCTGGCCTGCCGGTCGCTTCGGGACGGCGAGTCGTCGCTGGCCCTGGCCGGCGGCGTCACCGTGATGGCCACCCCCGGCGCGTTCGCCGAGTTCGCCCTGCAGCAGGGGTTGTCCGGCGACGGCCGGTGCAAGTCGTTCGGCGCGGGCGCCGACGGCACCGGCTGGGGCGAGGGCGCCGGCGTGCTCGTCCTGGAACGCCTCTCGGACGCCCGCCGCAACGGCCACCCCGTGCTGGCCCTGGTGCGCGGCAGCGCGGTCAACCAGGACGGCACCTCGAACGGCCTGACCGCCCCCAACGGCCCCTCGCAGCAGCGGGTGATCCGCGCCGCCCTGGCCGACGCGGGGCTCACGCCCGCCGACGTCGACGCCGTCGAGGCGCACGGCACCGGCACCGTGCTGGGCGACCCGATCGAGGCACAGGCGCTGCTCGCCACCTACGGGCAGGACCGCGCGGACGACCGGCCGCTGTGGCTCGGCTCGGTGAAGTCGAACATCGGCCACACCCAGGCCGCCGCCGGGGTCGCCGGGGTGATCAAGATGGTGCTGGCGATGCGGCACGAGTTGCTGCCCGCCACCCTGCACGCCCAGGAGCCGTCGCCGCACGTCGACTGGTCGGCGGGCGAGGTGCGGGTGCTGAGCGAGCCGGTGGCCTGGCCGGCGGGCGAGCGCCCGCGCCGGGCCGGGGTGTCGTCCTTCGGCGTCAGCGGCACCAACGCGCACGTCGTGCTGGAAGAGCCGCCCGCCCCCGAGGCGGTGGACGCGGCCGAGACCGCGCCGCCGGTGCTCACCGGCGGACCGGCCGCCTGGCTGGTCTCCGGCAACGACGCGGCGGCGCTGGGCCGCCAGGCCGCGCGTCTCTCCGGGCACCCGGGCGACGCCGGCGACGTCGCGTGGTCGCTGGCGACCACCCGGACGGCCCTCGACCACCGCGCCGTGGTCGTCGGGTCCGGCCCCGGCGACCTGGCCGCCGGGCTGGCCGCCGTGGCGGCGGGCGAACCGGCCGCCGGAGTCGTGACCGGCGCGGTCCCGTCCGGGGACCGGCGCGTGGTGTTCGTGTTCCCCGGCCAGGGTTCGCAGTGGGCCGGGATGGGCCGGGAACTCGCCGCGACCAGCCCGGTGTTCGCCGCCCGGATGGCCGAGTGCAGTCGGGCCCTGGCCCCCTACGTCGAATGGTCGCTCGACGACGACCTCGACCTCGATCGGGTGGACGTGGTGCAGCCCGCGTTGTGGGCGGTCATGGTGTCCCTGGCGGCGGTGTGGCAGGCGGCCGGCGTGGAGCCCGACGCGGTGGTCGGCCACTCGCAGGGGGAGATCGCGGCGGCCGTGGTCGCCGGGATCCTCTCCCTGGAGGATGCCGCCAAGGTCGTGGCGCTGCGCAGCAAGGCGCTGACCGCGTTGTCGGGCAAGGGCGGCATGCTCTCGATCGCCGAGCCGGTCGCGGCAGTGCGCGACCGGATGGAGGCGTGGGCGGCTGGTGATCAGGCGGCGGTCGGGAGATCCCATGCTGAGCCGGATTCTCCAGGGCGGCGGGTGTCGATCGCGGCGGTCAACGGCCCCTCGGCGACCGTGGTCTCCGGTGACCCTGAAGCGCTGGCCGCTCTGCTGGCCGACTGCGAGCGCGACGGTGTCCGGGCGCGGATGTTGCCCGTCGACTACGCCTCGCACGGTCCCCAGGTCGAGCGGTTGCGCGAAGAGATTCTCACCCTGCTGGAGGGCGTGACCCCGCAGCCGGGCCGCATCCCGGTCGTTTCGGCGATGACCGGTCAGTTCCTCGAAGGCCCCGAGCTGGATGCCCGCTACTGGTACGCCAGCCTCCGCGCCCCCGTCGAGTTCGCCCGCGCGGTCGAGACCCTCGGACAGGCGGGCTACCGCGTGTTCGTCGAGTCGTCGCCGCACCCCGTGCTGGTCGCGGCCGTCACCGCCACCCTCGAAGGGGCCGCGGCCCCGGTCGTGACCGGCACCCTGCGCCGCGACGACGGCGGCCCCGGGCGCATGCTCCTGTCGCTGGCCGAGGCCCACGTGCACGGCGTGGGCCTCGACTGGCCGAAGGTCCTGCCCGCCGGCAAGCGGGTCGACCTGCCCGCCTACGCCTTCGAACGGCGGCGCTACTGGTCCCGGACGACCGTCGGCGGCGCCGGGGACGTGCGCTCGGCCGGGCTCGGCTCGGTCGGCCACCCGCTCCTCGGCGCGGCGGTCGAACTGGCCGGCGGGGAGGGCCTTGTGTTGACCGGGCGGTTGTCCCTGCGCGCCCAGCCGTGGCTCGCCGACCACGCCGTCGGCGGCACGGTGCTGCTGCCGGGCACCGCGTTCGTGGAGTTCGCCGTCCGGGCCGGCTACGAGGTCGGCTGCACCCGCGTCGCCGAACTGACCCTGGCGGCCCCGCTGGTCGTGCCCGCCACGGGCGCGGTCCAGGTGCAGGTGGTCGTCGCGGCCCCCGACGACGACGGCACCCGGGCCGTGGACGTGCACGCCCGCCCCGACGGCGCGGAGGGCGGCCCGTGGGTCCGGCACGCGGGCGGTCGGCTCGCCCCCGACCGGCCCGCCGACGCCGCGCCGGCCGACTTCCTGGTCTGGCCGCCGCACGACGCCGACCCCGTCGACGTCACGGACCTGTACGAGCTCCAGGCGGCGGGCGGCTACGGCTACGGCCCCGTCTTCCGCGGCCTCCGGGCGGCCTGGCGGCGCGGAACCGACGTCTTCGCCGAGATCGCCCTGCCCGAGAGCGCGGCCGCCGACGCCGCCAGGTTCGGCGTCCACCCCGCCCTGCTGGACGCCGCCCTGCACGCCGCCGCGCTGCTCCCGGACGCGGGCGGCGACGGCGGGGTCCGGGTGCCCTTCGCCTGGACCGGCGTGTCGCTCCAGGCCGTGGGCGCGGCCACGCTGCGCGTCCGGCTGGCCGCCGACGGCGCGGGCGGCCTCGCCCTGGACGCCGCCGACGCCACCGGCCGGGCCGTCGTGTCGGTCGAGTCGCTGATCCTGCGGCCCATCACGGCCGACGCGCTCCAGGCGGCCGGGACCGGCCTGCGCGACGCCCTCTTCGGCGTCGAGTGGGCGCCGGTCGGCGCGGAGACGCCGTCAACCGGCAGGTGGGCGCTGATCGGCCCCGACCTGTTCGGAATCGCGGACGCGGTGGGGGCGGAGGCCCACGACGACCTGGCCGCGCTGGCCGAGGCGATCGAGGCCGGGCAGCCCGCGCCCGACGTGGTCGTGGCCCCGGTCGGGTCGACGGCCCCGGAAGCGGGCGAGGCGTCGCGGCGCATCGCCGCCGACACCCTGGCCCTGGTGCAGCACTGGTCGCGGCTGCCCGCCTTGTCCGACGCCCGGCTGGCGGTCGTCACCCGGGGCGCGCTGGCGGCCCGGCACGGCGAGCCGGTGCCCGACGTGGCCGCCGCCTCGGCGTGGGGCCTGGTGCGCTCGGCGCAGTCGGAGGAGCCCGGCCGCCTGGTCCTCGTCGACCTCCCGGCCGACGACCCGGCCGCCGCCGCCATGTTGCATGAGGCCCTCGCGGCCGGGGAACCCGAAGTGGCCGTCCGCGACCGGGTGATCCACGGACGCCGGCTGACCCGGGTGGCGAGCGGGCCGCGGCCGGAGGCGGACCCCGTCTCCGGCACGGCCCTCGTCACCGGCGGCACCGGCATGCTGGGGGCCCTGGTCGCCCGCCACCTGGCCGCGACCGGCCGGGCCGGGCGGCTGCTGCTGCTCAGCCGGTCGGGCCCGGCCGCGCCCGGAGCCGCCCTCCTGGCCGCCGACTGCGCGGGGGCGGGGGCGGAGGTGCGGATCACCGCCGCCGACGCCGCCGACCGGTCCGCCCTGGCCACGCTGCTCACCCGGACGGAAGAGCTGACCACCGTCGTGCACACCGCCGGCGTGCTCGACGACGGCGTGATCGGCTCGCTGACCCCCGCCCGGATCGACGCGGTGGTGCGGCCCAAGGCCGACGCCGCCTGGAACCTGCACGAACTGACCAAGGACCGCGACCTGTCGGCCTTCGTGCTCTTCTCGGCGGGGGCCGCCACCTTCGGCGCGCCCGGCCAGGGCAACTACGCCGCCGGGAACGCCTTCCTCGACTCCCTGGCCGCCGCCCGCCGCGCTGAGGGGCTGCCCGCCGTCTCGCTCGCCTGGGGCCTGTGGGCCGGGGCCAGCTCGATGACCGGGCACCTCGACGCGGGCGACCGCAGGCGGGCCGGCCGGGGCCTGATGGGCGAACTGAGCGTCGGCGACGGCCTGGCCCTCCTCGACCTGGCCATGGCCCGGGACGAGGCCCTGCTGGTCCCGGCACGGCTGAACGTGGCCGCGCTGCGGGCCTCGCGCGGCGAGCCGGCGGCCCCCCTCTGGCGGGTGCTGGCCGGGCCGTCCCTGCGGTCGGCGTCGGCCGCCGGCGGGGCCGACGCGGCCCGTTCACTGCGGCAGCAGTTGAACGCGGTGGTCGAATCGGACCGCGACCGGATATTACTGACCTTGGTTCGCACACACGCGGCCGCCGTTCTCGGACATTCTTCGGCGGACGCCGTGGGAACCGGCCGGGCATTCAAGGATCTGGGTTTCGACTCGCTGACCGCACTGGAGCTGCGCAATCGGTTGAACGCCGCCACGGGACTGAAACTGCCCGCCACCCTCGTATTCGATTATCCGACGCCGTCCGCGATCTCCGAGCTGCTGCTGAAGGAGATCGGATTCGCCCAGGCCGACACCGGTTCGGCGGTCCTGGACGAGGTCGGGAAACTCGAGAAGATGGTTCGGGGAATTTCTCTCGAAGACAGCGCGAAAACCGTATTGGCGGCACGTGTGAAAGCCCTTCTGCTGACATTGGAAAGCGGCCCGGAAACGGCCGCTGGCCAATCGGACGACAACGATCTAAAAGCAGCGACGGTCGAGAACATCTTCGATCTTCTCGATCACGAGCTCGCCGAATAACGAGGGTCCGGGCCGACGCCGGGGACGACGCGCGAGGAGCCGTTTCCATGGAAAACGAAGCCAAATTTCTCGACTACCTGAAGCGGGCCGGAGCCGATCTGCGCAAGGCCCGCCGCCGGGTGCGGGAACTGGAGGATCGTGACCAGGAACCGGTGGCCGTCGTCGGCGTCGGCTGCCGGTTCCCCGGCGGCGCCGGGGACCTCGACGGGTTCTGGCAGGTGCTCGCGGGCGGCGTGGACACGATCTCGGGCTTCCCGGTCGACCGGGGCTGGGACGCCGAGGGCGTCTACGGCGCCGGTCCCGGCTCCGAGGTCTCCACCACCCGCCAGGGCGGGTTCGTCTACGACGCGCCGGGCTTCGACGCGGGCTTCTTCGGCATCAGCCCGCGCGAGGCCCTGGCCATGGACCCGCAGCAGCGGGTGCTGCTGGAGACCTCGTGGGAGGCCCTGGAGCAGGCCGGCATCGACCCCGGCTCGCTGCGCGGCTCCGCGACCGGGGTGTTCGCCGGGGCGGGGTTCTCGGCCTACGGCGCGGCGGTGCCCGCCACGGACGCCGAGGGCTACGTGGTCACCGGCAACGCGACCAGCGTGATCTCCGGGCGGGTGGCGTACACGCTCGGGCTCGAAGGTCCCGCGGTGACCGTCGACACGGCCTGTTCGTCGTCGCTGGTGGCCCTGCACCTGGCCGTCCAGGCGCTGCGGTCGGGGGAGTGCACGCTCGCCCTGGCCGGCGGCGTGACCGTGATGGCCGAGCCGGGCACGTTCGCGGAGTTCTCGCGGCAGGGCGGCCTCGCCTTCGACGGGCGCTGCAAGGCGTTCGGAGAGGGCGCCGACGGCACCGGCTGGGGCGAGGGCGCCGGCATGGTCGTCGTCGAGCGGCTCTCGGACGCGCGCCGCAAGGGCCACCGGGTGCTGGCCGTGGTCCGGGGCAGCGCGGTCAACCAGGACGGCGCGTCCAACGGGCTGACCGCGCCGAACGGCCCCTCCCAGCAGCGGGTCATCCGGGCCGCGCTCGCCGGGGCGCGCCTGTCGGCCGCCGAGGTGGACGCCGTCGAGGCGCACGGCACCGGCACCGTCCTCGGCGACCCGATCGAGGCGCAGGCGATCCTGGCCACCTACGGCCAGGACCGCGAGCGGCCGCTCTGGCTCGGCTCGGTGAAGTCGAACATCGGCCACACCCAGGCCGCCGCCGGCATCGCGGGCGTCATCAAGATGATCCTGGCCATGCGGCACGGACTGCTGCCGCGCACCCTGCACGCCGAGAAGCCCTCCCCGCACGTCGACTGGACGGCGGGGCACGTCCGGCTGCTCACCGAGCCGGTGCCGTGGGAGGCGAACGGCACGCCCCGCCGCGCGGGCGTCTCCGCCTTCGGCATCAGCGGCACCAACGCCCACGTCATCATCGAGGAGGCCCCGGCCGCCGCCGACGAGGAGCCCGACGAGACCGGCGAACCGGCCGTCCCGCTCCTGCTGACCGACACGGCGGCCTGGACGGTCTCCGGCCACACCGCCGAGGGCCTGCGGGCCCAGGCGGCCCGGTTGTCCGCCCACCTCGCCGCCCGGCCCGGGACCGCGCCGGCCGACCTGGCCTGGTCGCTGGCCACCACCCGCCCCGCCCTCGGCCACCGGGCCGTCGTGCTCGGCCGCGCCCGCGACGAACTGGCCGCCGGGGTGGCGGCGCTGGCCGCCCCGGCCCCCTCGGCGTCGGTCGTGACCGGCGTCGCCGACGGCTCTCCCCGGGTCGTCTTCGTCTTCCCCGGCCAGGGTTCGCAGTGGATCGGCATGGGCCGGGAGTTGCGGGAGAGCAGCCCGGTCTTCGCGGCGCGGATGGCCGAGTGCGGCGCGGCCCTGGCCCCCTACGTCGACTGGTCGCTCGACGACGACCTGGACCTCGGCCGGGTCGACGTGGTGCAGCCCGCGTTGTGGGCGGTGATGGTGTCGCTGGCGGCGTTCTGGGAGGCCGCCGGGGTGCGGCCGGACGCGGTGGTCGGTCACTCGCAGGGGGAGATCGCCGCGGCGGTCGTGGCCGGGATCCTGTCGCTGGAGGACGCCGCCAGGGTCGTGGCGCTGCGCAGCAAGGCGCTGACCGCGTTGTCGGGCAAGGGCGGCATGGTCTCGATCGCCGCGCCGGCCGACCGGGTCAGGGCGCTGGCGGGCGACCGGGCCGAGATCGCCGCCGTGAACGGGCCTGCGGCCACCGTCGTCTCCGGGACCCCGTCGGCGCTGGCCGCGCTGCTGGCCGACTGTGCACGCGACGGCGTGCGGGCCCGGATGCTGCCCGTCGACTACGCCTCCCACGGCCCCCAGGTAGAGGCCATCCGCGACGAGGTGCTGAGCCTGCTCGACGGTCTCGCCCCGCGCCCGGCCCGCCTGCCGATGGTGTCGGCGATGACCGGCGCCCACCTGGATGGCCCCGAGCTCGACGCCGCCTACTGGTACGCGAGCCTGCGCGCCCCCGTCGAGTTCGCCCGCGCCGTGGAGGTGCTGGGCCGGGCCGAGTACGGCGCGTTCGTCGAGGTGTCCCCGCATCCCGTCCTGACCGCCGCCGTCACCGCCACCCTGGAGACCGACGCCCCGGCCGCGCCCGTCGTGTCCGGCACGTTGCGCCGCGACGACGGCGGGCCCGCCCGCGTGCTCGCCTCCCTGGCCGAGGTGTACGTGCGCGGCGTCCCGGTCGACTGGGCGGCGGTGCTGACCGAGGGCGAGCGCGTCGAACTGCCGACCTACGCGTTCCAGCGGCGGCACTACTGGCCGAAGCCCGCCCCGGCCGCCGCCCCCGCGCCGGCCGGCCCGGTGTCCGAGGGGGAGGCGCGGTTCTGGGCCGCCGTCGAGGCCGACGACGTGACCGGCCTGTCCGACGCGCTCGCGGTCGAGGGCGGCTGGCCGTTCAGCGACGTCGTCCCGGCGATGGCCTCCTGGCGGCGGCGCGAACGCGACCGGTCGGCGGTGGCCGACTGGTCCTACCGGGTGGCCTGGGCGCCGGTCGCCGATCCCGCGCCCGCCGCGCTGCCGGGGACCTGGCTGGTCGTGGCCCCCGGCGGCGAACCGGTCGACCCCGCGATCACGCGCGCCCTGGAGGCCCGGGGCACCGGCGTCGTGACCCTGCGGGTCACCGCCGGCGAGGCCGACCGCGAGACCTTCGTCCAGAAGATCACGACGGTGGGGCCGGTCGCCGGGGTGCTCTCGCTGCTGGCGCTCGACGAGGCGCCGCTGGCCGCCCACCCGGTGGTGGCGGCCGGTCTGGCCGGCACGCTCGCGCTGGTGCAGGCGCTCGGCGACGCCGGGATCACGGCCCCGCTCTGGCTGCTCACCCGGGGCGCGGTCGCGGCCGGGCCCGGCGAGGTGCTGACCAGCCCCGTCCAGGCGCAGGTCTGGGGGCTCGGCCGGGTCGCCGGCCTGGAGCACCCCGACCGCTGGGGCGGCCTGGTCGACGTCCCGGGGGTCTTAACGGAGCGGGACGCCGACCGGCTCGCCGCCGTGCTGGCCGGATGCGGGGAGGACCAGGTCGCGATCAGGCCCGGTGGCGTCAAGGCCCGGCGGCTGGTCCGGTCGGCCGCCCCCGCCGCCGGCCGGCCCTGGACGACCGACGGCAGCGTGCTGCTGACCGGCGCGAGCGGCGCGATCGGCCCCGACCTGGCCGCCTGGCTGGCCGAGAGCGGCGTGCCGCACGCGGTGCTGGCCAGCCGCAGGGGCGCGCTGACACCCGGAGCCGCCACCCTGGCGGCGGCGATGGCCGAGAACGGCACCGCCGTGACCATGGCCGGATGCGACGTCGCCGACCGCGACAACGTGGCCGGGCTGCTGCGCTGGATCCCCGAGGTGGCCCCGCCGCTGAAGGCCGTGATCCACGCGGCGGTGGCCGTCGAGCTCACCCCGCTGACGGCGACCGACGTCGCCGAGCTGGCCCTCGCCTCCAGCGCGAAGGTTGCCGGGGCCGCCCACCTCGACGAACTCACCGCCGGTCTCGACCTCGACGCGTTCGTGTTGTTCTCCTCGATCACCGCCACCTGGGGCGTGCGGGACCACGGCTCCTACGCCGCCGCCAACGCCTACCTCGACGCGCTGGCCGAGAACCGCCGCTCGCGCGGCCTGCCCGCGACGTCCGTCGCCTGGGGCGTCTGGGACTCGGGCGGCCGGTTCGCCGAGACCCCCGCGCCGGCGCCGGGCGAGCCGGGCCACGCCGAATGGTTGCCGCGCAGCCTCGTGCCCGACCGGCTGCGGCGGCAGGGCCTGCGCCTGCTCGGCCCCGACCGCGCGCTGACGGCGCTCGGCCGGGTGCTGGCCGCCGACGAGACCACGCTGGCCGTCGCCGACGTCGACTGGCCCGTCTTCTCGGCCGTGTTCAACGCGGCCCGGTCGTGGCGGCTGCTCGACGAGATCCCCGAGGCCCGCCAGGCCGTCGCCGAGACCATGGCCGTCGCGGTGTCGGGCGAGGCCGCCGGGCTGCTGGCGAGCCTGCTGGAGGTCACCCCGGCCCGGCGCGAGCGGATCGTGACCGAACTCGTGCGCGGGCACGCCGCCGCCGTCCTTGGGCACGGCTCGATGGACGACGTCCAGGCCACCCGCGCCTTCCGGGACATGGGCTTCGACTCGCTGACGGCGGTCGAGCTGCGCACCCGGCTGAACGAGGCCACCGGCCTGCGGCTGCCCTCGACCGTGGTGTTCGACTACCCGTCCCCGGTCGTGCTGGCCCGGCGCATCCTCGACCAGATGACCGGTTCGGCGGTCCTGACGCCCGACGCGTCCCGGGTGACCCCGGTGTCGTCGGCCGACCCGGTGGTGATCGTCGGGATGGGCTGCCGGTTCCCCGGCGGCGCCGACGCCCCCGAGGCGTTGTGGGACCTGCTGGCCTCGGGCGGCGACGCCATCTCGCCGTTCCCCGCGGACCGGGGGTGGGAGCCGGGGCCGGGCGGGCCGTCGTACACCCCCGAAGGCGGCTTCATCACCGGCATGGCCGACTTCGACCCGGGCTTCTTCCGGATCAGCCCGCGCGAGGCGCTGGGCATGGACCCGCAGCAGCGGCTGCTGCTGGAGACCTCGTGGGAGGCGCTGGAGCGGTCGGGCATCGACCCGGCGGGCCTGCGCGGCTCGCTCACCGGCGTCTTCACCGGCGCGTCGTCGTCGGGCTACGCCGGCGTGGCCGGGTTCGGGACGGGTGTGCAGGGCTCCGAAGGCCATCTGATGATCGGCAACCTGACCAGCGTGATCTCCGGCCGGGTGTCGTACACCCTCGGGCTCGAAGGCCCGGCGGTCACGGTCGACACGGCCTGCTCCTCGGCGCTGGTCGCCCTCCATCTGGCCGCGCAGGCGCTGCGCGGCGGCGAGTGCGATCTGGCCCTGGCCTCCGGCGTCATGGTGATCACCGACCCGACCGAGTTCATCGGCTTCTCCCAGCAGGGCGCGCTGGCCGCCGACGCCCGCTGCAAGGCGTTCTCGGCCGACGCCGACGGCATGAGCCTCTCGGAGGGCGTCGGCACGTTCGTGCTCGAACGGCTCTCCGACGCCCGCCGCCACGGCCACCCCGTGCTCGCGGTGGTGGCCGGGAGCGCGGTCAACCAGGACGGCGCCTCCAACGGGTTGTCCGCCCCGAACGGCCCCTCGCAGCAGCGGGTGATCCGGGCCGCGCTGGCGTCGGCCGGGCTGCGGCCGGGCGACGTCGACGTGATCGAGGCCCACGGCACCGGCACCGCGCTCGGCGACCCGATCGAGGCGCAGGCGATCCTCGCGACGTACGGGCAGGACCGGCCGGCCGACCGGCCGCTGCTGCTCGGCTCGGTGAAGTCGAACATCGGCCACGCCCAGCAGGCCGCCGGCGCGGCCGGGGTGATGAAGATGGTGCTCGCCTTCCGGCACGACCTGGTGCCCGCCACCCTGCACGCCGGCGTGCCGACCCCGCACGTCGACTGGACGGCCGGGCACGTCCGCCTGCTGCACGAGGCCGCGCCGTGGCCCGCCGCAGAGGACGCCCGTCCGCGCCGCGCCGCCGTGTCGTCGTTCGGCATCAGCGGCACCAACGCGCACGTGATCCTGGAGGAGCCCCCGAGCCCCGAGGCGAACCGGGCCGGTGAGCCCGGCCTTCTCGGCGGCGGGACCCCGGCCTGGCTCGTGTCCGGCCACACGCCCGCCGGGCTGGCCGAACAGGCCCGCAGGCTGGCCGGCCACCTCGGCGCGGACCCCGGCCTCGACCCGGTCGACGCCGGCTGGTCGCTGGCCACCACCCGCACCTCGCTCGAACACCGCGCCGTGGTGCGCGGCGACACCCGCGACGACCTCCTGGCCGCGCTCGGCGCGCTCGCGTCCGGCACGCCCTCGCCCGCCGTCGTCACCGGCACGGCCGGGACCGCCGGGCCGGTCGTGTTCGTCTTCCCCGGTCAGGGCGGCCAGTGGGCCGGGATGGGGCGTGAGCTGGCGCAGTCGAGCCCGGTGTTCGCGGCCCGGCTGGCCGAGTGCGCCGAGGCGCTGGCCCCGCACGTCGACTGGGACCTCATGGATCCCGACCTGTCGCGCATCGACGTGGTGCATCCGGCGTTGTGGGCGGTGATGGTGTCGCTGGCGGCCGTCTGGGAGGCGGCGGGTGTGCGACCCGACGCGGTCATCGGGCACAGCCAGGGGGAGATCGCGGCGGCCACCGTGGCGGGGGTGTTGTCGCTGGCCGACGGCGCGAAGGTGGTCGCCCGCCGCGCCCTGGCCATGAGGGCCATCGCCGGTCAGGGCGGCGTGCTCTCGATCGTCGCCTCCCTCGACGACGTCGAGGCCCGGCTGGACGGGCACAAGGCCCTCGCCGTCGCCACGGTCAACGGCCCCGAGGCGGTCACCGTCTCCGGCGCGGTCGACGACCTCCGGGCGCTGGCCGAGGAGTGCGAGCGCGACGGGGTGCGGACCCGGTTCGTGCCGATGGACTACGCCCCGCACGGCCCCCAGGTCGAGGCGATCCGGGACGAGATCCTGACGGCCCTGGACGGCATCACCCCCGGCCCGGCGCTGATCCCGATGGTCTCCGGGATGACCGGCGACTACCTCGACGGGACGCAGGCGGGCCCCGAGTACTGGTACGCGAGCCTGCGCGCCACCGTGCGGTTCGCCGAGGGCGTCGAGCGGCTTGGCCGCGACGGTCACGGCGTGTTCGTCGAGGTCTCCCCGCACCCGGTGCTGACCGGCCCCATCGCCGACACCCTCGACGGCGCGATCGTCACCGGCACACTCCGCCGCGACGACGGCGGCCCCGCCCGTCTGCTGACCTCCCTCGCCGAGGTGCACGTGCGGGGCGGCGCGGTCGACTGGCCCGCCGTGCTGCCCGCCGGGCAGCGCGTCGACCTGCCCACCTACGCCTTCCAGCGGCAGCGCTACTGGCCCCGCCCGGCCGCCCACACCGGAGCAGGGGCCGACGCCCTGGGCCTGGGCGCGGTCGGCCACCCCTTCCTCGGGGCGGCCGTCGACCTGGCCGGCGGCCACGGCCTGGTCTTCACCGGACGCCTCTCGCTGCGCTCCCAGCCCTGGCTGGCCGACCACACGATCGCCGGGACCGTGCTGCTGCCCGGGACCGCGTTCGTGGAGCTCGCCGTCCGGGCCGGATACCAGGCCGGCTGCCCCCGCGTGGAGGAGCTGACCCTGGCCGCGCCGCTCGCCCTGCCCGCCGACCGCGCGGTCCGCGTCCAGGTCACCGTGGGCGCGCCGGACGAGCGCGGCCACCGCACGATCGAGGTGTACGGCCGCGCCGAGGACGGCGACGGCGACTGGACCCGGCACGCCGCCGGCCTGCTCGCCCCGGCCGCCGCGCCCGCCGACACCGCCGACCTCGCGGTCTGGCCGCCCGAGGGCGCCGAGGCGGTCGACCTGACCGGCCGCTACGAGGCCCAGGCCGAGGGCGGCTACGGGTTCGGGCCGACGTTCCGCGGCCTGCGCGCGGCCTGGCGGCGCGGCTCCGACGTCTTCGCCGAGGTCGCCCTGCCCGGCGACGCCGCCGACGACGCGGCCGCGTTCGGCCTGCACCCCGCCCTGCTCGACGCGTCCCTGCACGCCGCCGGTCTGGTCGAGGGCGGGCTGCCGGGCGGCGGCCAGGAGGTCGTGCTGCCCTTCGCCTGGACCGGGTTGTCGCTGCACGCGGCCGGCGCGACCCGGCTGCGGGTCCGCCTCCGGCGGGCCGCCGACGGCGGGATCGCCCTGGACGCGGCCGACCCCACCGGCGCGCCCGTGGTCAGCGCCGACTCGCTGGTGCTGCGCCCGGTGGCCACCGGAGCCCTCCGGACCACGCTCGACGACGCCCTGTTCGCCGTCGAATGGACGCCGGTGCCCGCCGCACCGGCCGCCGGGACGTGCGCCGTCATCGGCCCCGACCCCTTCGGGCTGGCCGCCGGTCTCGGCGCCGACGCCCATGCCGACCTGAGCGACCTCGGTGCGACCCTTCCCGAGCTGGTCTTCGCCGCGGTCGACGGGACCGGCGACGGCGACCCGGCGACTGCGGCGCGGCGGCGCACCGCCGACGTGCTCGGGCTGCTGCACCGGTGGCTCGCCCTCGACACGCCCTCCCGCCTGGTGCTCGTCACCCGCGCCGCCGTCGCCACCGAACCCGGCGCGCCGGTGGCCGACCCGGCCGCCGCCGCCGTCTGGGGGCTGGTGCGCTCCGCGCAGTCGGAGCACCCCGGCCGGATCGTGCTGGCCGACCTGCCCGCGACCGGTGACGGCGCCGGCGTGCTCGCCGCCGCGCTGGGCTCGGGCGAACCGGAACTCGCCGTCCGCGCCGACACCGCGCTCGGACGCCGGCTCGTGCGCTCGGCCGCCCCGCCCCTGACGCCGCCCGCGACCGGCCCGTGGCGGCTGGACGCCCCCGAGAAGGGCACCCTCGACGGCCTGGCCCTGGTGCCCGCCCCGGAGGCGGCCGCCCCGCTGGCGGACGGGCAGGTCCGGGTCGCCGTCCGCGCCGTCGGCCTGAACTTCCGCGACGTCCTGATCGCGCTCGGCATGTATCCGGTGGACGCGCTCGTCGGCACCGAGATCGCCGGCGTCGTCACCGAGACCGGCCCCGGCGTGACCCGGCTCCGCGCCGGGGACCGGGTGCTGGGCATGGCCTCCGGCGCGGCGGGCCCGCTCACCGTCGCCGACGCCCGGATGCTCACCGCGATGCCGCCGGAGTGGTCGTTCGCCGAGGCCGCCACCGTGCCGATCGCCCACTCGACCGCCTGGTACGCGCTGGCCGACCTGGCCGCCGTCCGCCCCGGGCAGCGCCTGCTCGTGCACGCCGCCGCCGGCGGCGTCGGCACCGCCGCGGTCGCCGTCGCCCGGCACCTGGGCCTGGACGTCTACGCCACCGCGAGCCCCGCCAAGTGGCCCGCGCTGCGCGCCATGGGCCTGGCCGACGATCACATCGCCTCCTCCCGCACGGCCGACTTCGAGGCCGCCTTCCTGGCCGCGACCGGCGGCGAGGGCGTGGACGTCGTCCTGAACGCCCTGGCCGGGGAGATGACCGACGCCTCGCTCCGGCTGCTGCCGCGCGGCGGCACGTTCCTGGAGATGGGCAAGACCGACGTCCGCGACCCCGCCGAGGTCGCCCGCGACCACCCCGGCGTCGACTACCGGGCCTTCGTCACCGGCGAGGCCGCCCCCGAGCGCCTCACCGAGATCCTGGCCGACGCCACCGCCCTGCTCCGGTCGGGCACGCTGCCGATGCTCCCCATGCGGGTCTGGGACGTGCGCCGCGCGCCCGAGGCGTTCCGGTTCATGAGCCAGGCCCGGCACGTCGGCAAGATCGTGCTGACCGTGCCGCCCGTCCGCGAGCCCGGCACCGTCCTGGTCACCGGCGGCACCGGCACCCTGGGCGGCCTGGTCGCCCGCCGCCTGGCCGCCACCGGACGGGCCGCCGGGGTGCTGCTGACGAGCCGGTCGGGACCGGCCGCCCCGGGCGCCGCCGCGCTGGCCGCCGACCTGGCCACGGCCGGGCTCGGGGTGCGCGTCGCCGCCGGTGACGCCGCCGACCGGGCCGCGCTGGCCGCGCTGATCGACGGGGAACCGCTGACCGGCGTCGTGCACACCGCCGGCGTGCTCGACGACGGCGTGGTCGAGTCGCTGACCCCCGCCCGGATCGACGCCGTGCTGCGGCCCAAGGCCGACGCCGCCTGGCACCTGCACGAGCTCACCGAGGGCCTCGACCTCGACGCCTTCGTCCTGTTCTCGGCCGGGGCCGCCACCTTCGGCGCCGCCGGGCAGGGCAACTACGCCGCCGCCAACGCCTTCCTCGACGCGCTGGCCGCGCACCGCCGCGCCGCCGGGCTGCCCGCCGTCTCCCTGGCCTGGGGCCTGTGGGCCGAGGCCAGCACCATGACCGGCGGCCTCAGCGCCCAGGCCGTCGACCGCATCCGCCAGGGCGGCGTCGCCGCCCTCACCGCCGACGAAGGGCTCGGCCTGCTCGACCTGGCCCGCACCCGCGACGACGCCCTGCTCGTCCCGGCCCGGCTCGACGTCGCCGGGATCCGGGCGCAGGCGATGGCGGGCGCCGACCTCGCGCCGCTCTGGCGGAGCCTCGCGGGCGGCCCGGCCCGGCCGCCGATGGCGCACGCCGCCGCGGGCGGATCGACCGGAGAGGCGCTGCGTGCCCGGCTCGCCGCGCTGCCCGCACCCGACCGCGACCGGCTGCTCCTCGACCTCGTCAGGGGCCACGCCGCCGCCGTGCTCGGGCACGCCTCGCCCGACGCCGTCGAACCCCGCCGGGCCTTCCGCGAACTCGGGTTCGACTCGCTGACCTCGGTCGAACTGCGCAACCGGCTGTCGGCCGCCACCGGCCTTCGGCTACCGGCCACCGTGGTGTTCGACCACCCCTCGTCGGCGGCCCTCGCCGAGCTCGTCCGGGTCCGGCTGCTGGGCGAGCACGCCCCCGTGGCGGCCGTCCCCGCCGTGGCCGCTTCGGCCGGGGAGCCGATCGCGATCGTGGCCATGAGCTGCCGGTTCCCGGGCGACGTGCGGGACCCCGAAGGGTTCTGGGACCTGCTGGCCGGCGGCGTCGACGCCATCTCGCCGCTGCCCGGCGACCGGGGCTGGGACACCGCCGGCACCAGCACCGGCCAGGGCGGCTTCATCGGCGGCGCGGCCGACTTCGACCACGACTTCTTCGGCATCAGCCCGCGCGAGGCGCTCACCATGGACCCGCAGCAGCGGTTGCTCCTGGAGACATCGTGGGAGGCGATCGAGCGGGCCGGGCTCGACCCGGCCACCCTGCGCGGCTCGGCCACCGGCGTCTACATCGGGGCCGCGTTCTCCGGGTACGGCGCGGGGCTGCCCATCGAACTGGCCGGGCACATGATGACCGGCACGGCCGCGAGCGTGATGTCGGGACGCGTGTCGTACACGCTGGGACTCGAGGGCCCCGCCGTCACGATCGACACCGCCTGCTCGTCGTCGCTGGTGGCGCTGCACGTCGCCGTCGCCGCGCTGCGGGCGGGGGAGTGCTCGATGGCGCTGGCCGGCGGCGCCACGATCATGGCGACGCCGGGCGGCCTGGTCAGCTTCTCCCAGCAGCAGGCCCTCGCCCACGACGGCCGCTGCAAGGCGTTCTCCGACACCGCCGACGGCATGGGCATGTCCGAGGGCGTCGGCATGCTGGTGGTCGAGCGGCTCTCCGACGCCCAGCGGCACGGCCACCCCGTGCTGGCCGTGATCCGCGGCAGCGCCATGAACCAGGACGGCGCGTCCAACGGCCTGACCGCGCCCAACGGCCCCTCCCAGCAGCGCGTCATCCGGGCCGCGCTCGCCAACGCCCGTCTGTCCCCGTCCGACGTCGACGTGGTCGAGGCGCACGGCACCGGCACCGAACTGGGCGACCCCATCGAGGCCCAGGCCCTCATGGCCGCCTACGGTCAGGACCGCCCGGAGGGGCGGCCGCTCTGGCTCGGCTCGGTGAAGACCAACATCGGGCACACCCAGTGCGCCGCCGGCGTGGCCAGCGTGATCAAGATGGTGCTGGCCCTGCGGCACGGCGAACTGCCCCGGTCCCTGTACGCCGAGAACCCGTCCCCCCACGTCGACTGGACCGAGGGCGACGTCCGGCTGCTGGCCGAGGCGCGGCCCTGGCCGGCGAACGGGCGTACCCGCCGGGCCGGGGTGTCGTCGTTCGGCATCAGCGGCACCAACGTGCACGTCCTCATGGAGGAGGCCCCCGCCCCGACGCCCCGGGAGGAGACGGTCGCCGCGCCGCTCCCGGTCGTCACGGGCCCCGTGACCGCGTGGCCGGTGTCGGGCCGCACCCGCGCCGGGCTGGCCGCCCAGGCCGGCCGGCTCGCCGGGTTCGCGGCGGACCGCCCCGACCTGCACCCCGCCGACGTCGCCTGGTCGCTGGTCACCGGCCGCTCGGTCTTCGAGTACCGCGCGGTGGCCGTCGGCGCGAGCCGCGACGACCTGTCCGCCGCCCTGACCGCGCTGGCCGGGGGGCAACCCGCCGCCGGGCTCGTCTCCGGCCGGGTCCCGGCGGGCGGCACGGCCGGGAAGGTGGCCTTCGTCTTCCCCGGCCAGGGTTCGCAGTGGATCGGCATGGGCCGGGAGTTGCGGGAGAGCAGCCCGGTCTTCGCGGCCCGGCTGGCCGAGTGCGACGCGGCCCTCGCGCCCTATGTCGACTGGTCATTGGACGACGACCTGGACCTCGGCCGGGTCGACGTGGTGCAGCCCGCGTTGTGGGCGGTGATGGTGTCGCTGGCCGCCTTCTGGGAGGCCGCCGGGGTGCGGCCCGACGCGGTCGTCGGCCACAGCCAGGGCGAGATCGCGGCGGCGGTCGTCGCCGGGATCCTGTCGCTGGAGGACGCCGCCAGGGTCGTGGCGCTGCGCAGCAGGGCGCTGACCGCGTTGTCCGGACGCGGCGGCATGCTCTCGATCGCCGAACCGGTCGCGGCGGTGCGCGCCCGGTTGGAGACGCCGGCGCCCAAGAAGCGCGGCCGCAAGCGGCCGGCCGAGCCCGTCGCGGTCGCCGCGGTGAACGGTCCCGCCGCCACCGTCGTCTCCGGCGACCCCAAGGCCCTGGCCGCACTGCTGGCCGCCTGCGAACGCGACGGCGTGCGGGCCCGCCTGCTGCCCGTCGACTACGCCTCCCACGGCCCCCAGGTCGAGGAGCTGCGGGAGGAGATCCTCGGCCTGCTGGCGGGCGTGGCCCCCCGGCCGGGCCGGATCCCGATGGTGTCGGCGATGACCGGCGAGTTCCTCCAGGGCCCCGAACTGGACGCCGCCTACTGGTACGCCAGCCTCCGCGCCCCCGTGGAGTTCTCCCGCGCCGTCGAGACGCTGGGCCGGGCCGGTTTCGGCACGTTCGTCGAGACGTCCGCCCATCCGGTGCTGACCGGCCCCGTCGCGGAGACCGTCGACGGCGCGGTGGTCACCGGGACGCTGCGCCGCGACGACGGCGGCCCCGCCCGCGCGCTGGCCTCCCTGGCCGAGGCGCACGTGCGCGGCGTCGACGTCGACTGGACCGCCGTGCTGGCCCCGGCAGGGCGGGTCGACCTGCCCACCTACGCGTTCGTCTCCCACCGGTTCTGGCCCGAGCCGATCGTCTCCGGAAGCGGGGACGTCACCTCGGCCGGGCTCGGCTCGGTCGGCCACCCGCTGCTCGGGGCCAGCGTCGAACTCGCCGAGGGCGAGGGCCTGGTCGTCACCGGCCGGTTGTCGGTCGCCGCGCAACCCTGGCTCGCCGATCACACCGTCGCCGGGATGACGGTCCTGCCCGGCACGGCCCTCGCCGAACTCGCCGTCGTGGCCGGCCACCAGGCCGGCTGCCCGCACGTCGAGAAGCTCACCCTGACCGCCCCGCTGGTGCTCGACCCCGACCGGCCGACCCAGGTCCAGATCACCGTCGGCGCTCCTGTGGACGACCGGCGCACGGTCCAGATCTACGCCCGCCGGGAAGGCGGCGACGACCGGTCGTGGACGTGGCACGCGAGCGGCGCCCTCACCCCGGCTCGCGCGGCCGGGCCGGCCGGGGAGTTCCTCGTCTGGCCGCCGGCCGGCGCGGAGCCGATCGCCGTCGACGACCCCGGCCTGCGCGCCGCCTGGCGGCACGGGGACGACGTCGTCGCCGAAGTGGCGCTGCCCGACCGCACCGCCCCCGGGGCCAGGGCGTTCGGCGTGCACCCCGCCCTGCTCGACGCCGCCTTCCGGGCCACCACGCTCTTCCCCGACCACGGCGAGACCGGCGAGGGCACCTGGTTGCCGTACTCGTGGACCGGGTTGTCGGTGCACGCGCCGGGCGCGGCCGCGCTGCGGGTCCGGCTCCGTCGCGGCGCCGACGGCTGGTCGCTGACCGCCGCCGACGGCACCGGCGCGCCCGTCGTGTCGGTCGACACGCTGGTACGGCGGCCCGTGACGGCCGCCCGGCTGAGGATCGCGGGCAACAACCTGCGCGACGCCCTGTTCGGCCTCACCTGGGCCCCGATACCCGACCCCACCGTCGCGGTCGCCGGACCGTGGGCGGTGATCGGGAACGACGCCGCCGGGCTGGGCGACGGGCTGCGCGCGGTCGGCGCGACCGTGGCCGGCCACGCCGACCTGGCCGCCCTGGCCGCCGCCGTGCGGGCGGGCGAGCTGGTCCCGCAGTTCGCCGTCGCCGGCCTGGCGACCGAGGAGGAGGCCGCCGCCCTGGTCGGTCAGTGGACGGCGCTCGAACCGCTGGCCGCCGCCCGCCTGGTGCTGGTCACGAAGGGCGCGGTCGCCACCGGCCCCGGCGGGCCCGCGCCCGACCCGGCCGCGGCCGCCGCCCGGGGGCTGGTGCGCTCGGCCCAGTCGCGGCACCCCGGCCGCCTGGTGCTGGCCGACCTGCCGCCCGACGGCACCGCCGGCGACCGCCTGAGCATGCTGGCCGCCTCGCTGACC
>NZ_BBXC01000027.1 GCF_001570525.1 Herbidospora sakaeratensis | reverse complement strand
GCCCCGCCTCACCGCCCCGCCTCACCGCCCCGCCTCACCGCCCCGCCTCACCGCCCCGCCTCACCGCCCCGCCTCACCGCCCCGCCTCACCGCAGCCCGAACCGATCCCGCCGGCCTACCCCGAACCGGCCGGCCCCGCCCGCCGGTGGCACCTACCGGCCGCCGGCCTCCGCGCCCTCGTGGGGCAGCACCAGCGGCGACGGGTTCGACGACCCCGAGCCGCCTCGTCAGGGCAGCGGGTCGACCTGGTCGACCGGTGAGGCGGCGGGCTACCAGATGCTCGCGGCGCAGCCGTCCTGCAACGACTTCTCTACCGGCGCACACCAGACCGGACGAGGTGTTTCGGCACCCGCCTCTGCGACCCGGCGTCATGACTTCCGCGAGGTCAGGGCGTCCAGCGGGCGCGGAGCACTCCGTCGGGGTCGGGGAGCACGGCGGCCATCAGGGGGTGGTACTCGTCCTCGTAGAAGGAATTGATCAGCACCGCGCGGGCGTCGGTCAGGATGGCGCGCAGCTCCGTGTAGTGGGCCTCGCTGACCACCAGACTGTCGATATGGCCCTGCGGGCTCTGCCAGATGATTTCGCTGACGCCCTCGTCGGGAAGACCGGCCAGTGCCGCCTCCACGTCCGTCGACAGGTCAGGCCAGACCAGCAGTCTGGCCCTCGGGGTGAGCTTCGCCCGGATCTCTGCGATCTCGTCCACGGTTGTGATCCGGTGCCAGTGCGAGGCGTTGCCGACGTAGAGCTCCTCCAGCACCACCGCGCCGCGCCCCGCGACGAGTGCCCCCAGGTCGGCCCAGAAGGCCGCGTCGGCAGGGCGTCGTCGTGCGGGATCGGCCTCGTCGAGTTCCGGGTCGTACGGCGACCGGCCGAGGGGCTCGGCGAACAGCCCTCGCCGGTGGGTGAACGTCACCGCCTCCGCGCACGGCAGCGCGCTGCCGACGTAGACGTACTGGTCGTAGCCCACATGGACGAAGAACCGGCCCTCGGCCTCGAGGCGGCACCAGGCGCCGTTGCCGCGCAGCATCGCCCTGACCAGCTCCAGGGCGACGTGGACGGACACCTGCGCGCCGTCGTGGTAGCCGGCCAGGTCGGGCGGGAACAGCCCGGCCAGGCCGTGGCCCTCGATCGGAGCTTCGACGCCGAACTCGATGAAGCCGGTCACCGACGGTTCCCGGATCGTCAGGCGGGTGACGCCGGTCTCCCGGGCGAACGCGGCCACGGCCTCCAGATAGGCCGCCTCGACGGGGCCGTGATCGCTGCGCACGTCCTCGGGACCGGCGTAGTGGCCGCGCTCGTCGCGGTCTGCCGGGTCGTACTTCGTGATTCGGTGGACATAAACCAGCGAGCGCCCCACCCTGGCCTCCCGCGTTCACGTACAGAACGAAAAGGGCCCCGCTTTCAGCGGGGCCTTTCCTGATGCCGGCGTCAGCGCTGGAACCTGCCCCGCACGTGCACCGGCACCCCCTTGCCGAGCAGGCCGGGAAGGATCTCGGCCACGTGCATGGGGAGCCGCACGCAGCCGTGCGAAGCCGGGTAGAGGGGGACCGACAACGCGCCGTGGAAGGCGATGCCGCCGTTGAAGAAGATCGGGTTGTAGAGCTGGCCCAGGTAGGACTTGTGCCAGCCGTCGCGGCGCCACGTCGTCTTGAAGTTCCCCGTGGGGGTGCGGGCGTCGCCGGTGAACTTCTGGCGGGTGCCGTTCCACGTCGCGTATTCCACGTAGGGGATGCCGCTGCCGCTGGAGATGTGCGAGATCAGCTTGATCTGGCCCTTGACGTACAGGACCAGGATCTGGGTCGTCAGGTTGACCTCGGCGCGGGTCGGCTTGCCGTTGGGCACCAGCACCTTCGGGAGTTTGGGGTTCTCCAGGGCGCGCCAGGTCTTCGCGGCGATGGTGCTGGTCGGCTTGATGCCGTTGACCTTCTGGAAGGCCCAGACGGCCGACTGCGTGGAGCCGCCGTAGCGGCCGTCGATCTTGCCGGGCATGTATCCCAGTTCCCGCAGCCGCGTCTGCAGGATCTTGACGACGCTGCCCTTCGCGCCGAGTTTCAGCGTCTTGCCGGGTGAGACCCAGGCAGATGCGGTCTGTACGGTCTGCTGCACGGCCACCGGCGCCGCCATGGCCGGCGGTGATATCGCTAGCACGGCCCCCGCCGTGACCATAGCGGCGGCGACAGCCAGATGCTGCCGAACCCCCATTGCTACCAACCCCTCCAAATGTGCACAAGCTCGGGTCAATGGACCATAACCCAAGGGCCGATTGGTCCAAATGGGGGGCGTGGTGTCGTTATCAACACGCCATGTCCCATCCGATCTGTTTAGAGTTGGCGCGTGCCAGAAAAGTTGCCGCCGAGCGCTGTCCACATCGCCGGAATCCTCCGGGCCCATGGGGCCACCGGGGAGATCGTCCTCCTGGAGGACGCGGCGCCGACCGCCGCGACGGCCGCCGCCCAGGTCGGGTGCGAGGTCGGCGCGATCGCCAACAGCCTGGTGTTCGACGCCGACGGCGCTCCGCTGCTCGTGCTGACCAGCGGCGCGCACCGGGTCGACACCGGCCTGGTGGCGTCGTTGATCGGGGTGGCGAAGGTCCGCCGGGCGTCCCCCGAGTTCGTCCGCGAGCACACCGGGCACCCCATCGGCGGGGTGGCCCCTATCGGGCATCCGGCGCCGGTGCGCACCCTCATCGACACCTGGCTCGGCAAGCACCCCGTCGTCTGGGCCGCCGCCGGACACCCCCACACGGTCTTCCCGACGACGTTCGACGAGCTCGTCGCCCTGACCCGGGGTTCACCCGCCGACGTGGCGTGATCGGCTAGGGTGCAGGGGATGATCGAGATGCGCCGGGTGGGGCCCGAGAGCTTCACCTCGGAACTGCGCACGGTCCTGGGCATCTACACCGCCGCCATGCGCCCGCCGCCCGACCAGTTGTCGGGGCGGCTGGCCATAATGCGCAACCACACCACCTACCCGGCCTTCGCCGGGGTGCTGGCCACGACCGAGGCCGGCGAGATCGCCGGGTTCGCCTACGGCTTCCACGGCGCCCACGGCCAGTGGTGGCACGACGTGGTCAAACGGTCCCTGTTCGAACGCGCGGGTCCCCTGGTGGCCGACGACTGGTTCGGCGACGCGCTGGAGCTGGCCGAGATCCACGTCCACCCCGACCACCAGAGCAAGGGCATCGGCCGCCGCATGATCCACACCATGTGCGCGGGCCGCCCGGAACGCACGGCCGTCCTGTCGACCCACGACGCCCCGACGGCGGCCCGCCACCTCTACGCGAGCCTCGGCTTCTACGACCTGATGACGGCCTTCGCCTTCCCGGGCGGCTCAGAGCTCTACGCCATCGCCGGCGCCCGCCTCCCCCTCGGGCCGCCCGCCTAGCGCCGGCCCCGCCAAAGCCCGGGCTCGCCTTGCGACACTGGCCCAGAACGGCCCCCTGCCCGCCCGGCGCGGGCGTCTGTCGTCCCGCCGCTCTACCGCTCCACCTCGTCCAGGGCCGCAGTGATCCTCAAGACGGTTACAAGATCGCTTTGGCAGCGTGGGGCGGGTCAGGTTCTCCGCACCCAAGGGGTTCACGTGAGCGATTTCGCCTCTTCCGCCCGCCCGCTCGACGAAAGCGAGCTCGCCGAGATCACCGGCGGCCACGCCGCCGACTACAACTGGGCGGAGTACGACTGGCGCGACGCCGTGATGTGCGCTCTGCCGTAGTCACGCGAAAGGCGGGGCCGTCGTCGAGACGGCCCCGCCTTTTCGTGTGTCAGAGTGCCGGGACCGCCGGCATCAGGGCCTGGTAGACCTCGCGCGTCGCGTTCGACCGGTTGAACGTGATGAAGTGGATGCCCGGCGCGCCCTCGTCGAGGAGGCGGCGGCACAGTTCCACGCCGTGCTCGATGCCGAGCTTGTAGACGGCGTCGGGGTCGTCCTTGACCTTCTCGAAGCGTTCGGCCACCTTCGCCGGGAACGGCGCGCCCGACAGCTGCTCGGAGCGGGCGATGGTGGCGAACTTGGTGACCGGCATGATGCCGGGGATGATCGGCGTCTCGCAGCCCGAGGCGGCGACCCGGTCGCGCAGCCGCAGGTAGTCGTCGGCCTCGAAGAACATCTGGGTGATCGCGTAGTCGGCGCCGGCCCGGCACTTGCGCACGAAGTAGTCGACGTCGGACTCGACCGACGGCGACCTCGGGTGCTTGTAGGGGAAGGCCGCCACGCCCACGCAGAACTCGCCCGACTGGCGGATCAGCCGGACCAGGTCTTCGGCGTAGTGCACGCCCTCGGGATGGGCGATCCACTCGCCCATCGGGTCGCCGGGCGGGTCGCCCCGGACGGCCAGGATGTTGCGCACGCCCGCGTCGGCGAAGCGGCCGATGAGGTGGCGCAGTTCGCGGACCGAGTGGTTGACGGCGGTGAAGTGGGCGACGGGCGTGAGCGTCGTGCTGTGGGCGATGCGTTCGACGATGTCGACGGTGCGGTCGCGGGTGGAGCCCCCCGCGCCGTAGGTGACCGAGACGAAGGTCGGCTTCAGCGACTCCAGTTCCCGGATCACCCGCCAGAGCTGACGTTCCGCCTCGGGTGTCTTCGGCGGCATGAACTCGAACGAGAACGACCGCTCGCCCGCCGCGAGCAGCTCCCTCACGGTGGCGACACGGTCGGGAAAGCGTGAGGGGAGACCCAGAGCCATGCGGCCAAGGTTACTAGTCTCACTGGAAAGACGGCAGAAACCGCCTTACGGGATGATCAAATCTCGGATCACCAATCACAACCACCCCGCCAGATGAACGAATCGATCACCGGCATATACCCTCATTACATGACAAATGCCACCGCGCCTTTGGACTTCATCCGCCCCGAGGTGGATCGGGCCCTCCAGCGCTTCGTCGACCGCCGCCGGACGGCGTTCGACGACCCCGACCTGACGGCCGTCCTCGGCACGGTTCGGGACTTCCTGGCCGGTGGCAAGCGGCTGCGTCCGGCCTTCTGCTACTGGGGCTGGCGGGCCGCCGGAGGGGCCGACGACCCGGGCGTGATCTCCGCCGCGTCGGCGCTGGAGCTGCTGCAGGCCAGCGCGCTCGTCCACGACGACGTGATGGACTCCAGCGACATGCGGCGCGGCATGCCCTCGGCGCACCGGCGCTTCGAGAAGCTGCACGTCGACTCCGGGTGGCACGGGTCGGCGGTGCAGTTCGGCGAGGGCGCGGCGATCCTGGTCGGCAACCTGCTGCTCATCTGGTCGGGCGAGTTGTGGCGGACCTCCGGCCTGCCCGCCGAGAGCCTGGCGGCCGCCCAGCCGGTCTTCGACCACATGCTGACCGAGCTGATGAACGGCCAGTATCTCGACCTGCTGGCGCAGGCCCACGGCGAGAACTCCTTCGAGAGCGCCCGCCGGGTGGCCCTGTTCAAGAGCGGCAAGTACTCGGTCGAGCACCCGCTGCGGCTCGGCATGATCCTGGCGGCCCAGTCGCGCGAGGCGTGGATCGACCAGGTGTGCGCCGGTTACGGGCAGAACGTCGGCATCGCCTTCCAGCTGCGCGACGACGTCCTGGGCGTCTTCGGCGACCCGGCCGAGACCGGCAAACCGGCCGGCGACGACCTGCGCGAGGGCAAGCGCACGATGCTCATCGCGCGCACCCTGGAGCTGGCCTCCCCCGCCCAGGCCCGTTCGGTACGCGCCCTCGTCGGCGACCCCAAGCTCGACGCCGAGGGCGTGGCCACCCTCCGGGCCGTCATCGAGGACACCGGCGCCCTCGCCTCGGCCGAGGAGCTCATCACGACGTACGTGAAGGAGGCCATCGCGGTCCTCGACGCGGCCCCCATCGAGGCCGAGGCCCGCGAGGCCCTCAAGGCGCTGGCCATCGCGGCGACGACCCGCCGCAACTAACCCCGCAGACGGCGGGCGAACTCCCCGGCGGCCGCCTTCGGGTCGGCGGCCTCGGTGATCGCGCGCACGACCACGACCCGCGTCGCGCCCTGGGCCAGCACCTCGTCGAGGTTGCCCAGGTCGATGCCGCCGATGGCGAACCACGGCCGGTCGGAGGGCAGGCCGGCGGCATGGGCCAGCAGCGGCAGGCCCGGGGCCGGACGGCCCGGCTTCGTCGGGGTCGGCCAGGTCGGGCCGCAGCAGTAGTAGTCGACGCCCGGCTCGGCCGAGGCCGCGGTGGCCTCGCCGGCGGCGTGGGTCGAGCGGCCGATCAGCATCCCGGCCCCGACGATCTCGCGGGCCACCGGCACCGGCAGGTCGTCCTGCCCGAGGTGGAGCACGTCGGCCCGGGCCGCGTAGGCGATGTCGGCGCGGTCGTTGACCGCCAGCAGCGCGCCGTGCCGGTCGCAGGCCGCGCGGAACACCTCGAGGAGCGCGAGCTCCTCCCGGGCCTCCAGGCCCTTCTCCCGGAGCTGGACGACGTCCACCCCGCCGGAGAGCGCCGCGTCGAGGAACTCGACCAGGTCGCCGCGCTCTCGGCGGCCGTCGGTGCAGAGGTACAGGCGGGAGTCGGCGAGTCGGCGCCGGGAGGGGTCAGTCACCCGCCCCACGATGCCATGGGCCCGCTAGAAGCCGAGAGCCTGGGCCCTGCGCTTCACTTCCGTGTGCCTCCCGGCCTTGATGGCGTCGATCGGGGCGCCGGGAAGGGACTCGTCGGGCGTGAAGAGCCATCTGATCGACTCGACCTCGCTGAAGCCCGCGTCGGCGAGCACGGTCAGCGTGCCGGGAAGGCCCTTGATCACGTCGTCTCCGGCGATGAACACCGCCGGGATCTGGGGCTCGCCTCCGCCTCTGCGGGCGCCCACGAGCTTCTTGTCCTTGATGAGCTGCTTCGCCCTGCCGATGCTGAGCTGGAGCTTCTTCGCGACTTCCGAGAGAGGGAGCCACTCCCCCACGAGCTGGTCGGTGTCTCGGTCGATCTGCGCAACTGTAAGCGTCACGAATCCACCATTACCACACGGTCGCCACCATGAAACACCCAGTTTACGCCACGGTGCAGTCTCGAAGGGTAACGCTTGGGTCGGCGAGGCGGCCGGCGTCGAGCCTTTGCCGTCCTTCGACGAGACGTCGGCCTTGCACCAGATCGCGCGGTCTGTCGACCGTGAGGATCGCGGCCAGCCGGTGGTCGTGGGTGAGCCAGCAGGCGGCCCACTTGGCGTCGGTCTCGGGGTCGCCGCGATAGACGAGGCGGGCGCCGTGGTGGTGGCCGGCGTACTGGACCATGCGGCCGAACTGCTCGGACCAGAAGTAGGGCACCGGGTCGTAGACCGCGTTCTCGCCCATCAGGGTCGCGGCGGCGGTGTCGGGGGCGCCCAGGGCGGTGTCCCAGTGCTCGACGCGCATGCGGCGGCCGAAGCGGCGGCTGTACCAGTTGGCGCAGTCGCCCACGGCGACCACGTTGGGCACGAAGCTGCGCAGGTGCTCGTCGACCAGGACGCCGTTGTCGAGCTCCACGCCGGAGCCGTCGAGCCAGGCGACGTTGGGGCGCACGCCGACGCCGGTGACCACGACGTCGGCCGCGATCCGGTCGCCGTTCATCAGGGTCAGGCCGTCGGGGTCGACGGTGCCGACGGGGGCCTCCAGGACCAGTTCGACGCCGGCCTCGGCGTACCAGGGGATCATGTGGCGGCCGATCGGGAGCACGGTCGCGACCGGGGCGTCGGCCGCCTCGACGACCGTGACCCGGCAGCCCGCGCGGGCCGCCGCGGTGGCCGCCTCGGCGCCGATCCAGCCCGCGCCGATGATCGCCACGCGGGCGCCCTCGACCAGTTCGGCGCGCAGGGCCAGGGCGTCGTCGATGGTGCGCAGGACGTGCTGGTGGCCCTCGCCGCGCAGGCGGATCGGGGTGGCGCCGGTCGCGACGACCAGGCCGTCGAAGGCGATCTCGCCGTCGGTGGTCGACAGGACATCGTCGTGCAGCCCCTTGGCGGCGGTGCCGAGCAGGAGCCGGACGTCGAGCGCCTCGAGGTCGGAGTCGACCACGGTCGAGTCGGCGTCGCCCAGCAGGACCGCCTTCGACAGGGGCGGGCGGTCGTAGGGGCGATGGGGTTCCTCGCCGATGAGGGTGATCCGGCCCTGGTACCCGTGAGCCCGCAAGGCCTCGACACTCCGGACGCCGGCCAGACCGGCGCCCACCACCACGACGTGATCCACGAGTAGACCCTAGATTGCCGACGGGCTCACCCGCCAATGGAGATTCGGTAACGAATTGAGTAAGTAGCTCGCACAGCGTGGCTATTCCGTGTTGTGCGAATCAGATCAATTCGCATTACTCTGGACAAAGACGCGCGGGAGTCCGGCTGACCGGGCTGAGAGGGGAACTCCACAGGTTCCCGACCGCTATCGAACCTGATCCGGATCATGCCGGCGAAGGGAGCGCGGATGAACGCTTCAGACGTGTTCGTGATCGGCGGCGGCATCGCCGGCCTGTCGATCGCCTGGCGGGCCGCCACGCGGGGCCTCACCGTCACGCTGGCCGACCCCGACCCGGGCGCGCGGGCGACCCACGCCTCGGCGGGCATGCTGGCGCCCGTCAGCGAGGTCACCTACACCGAGGAGCCGCTGCTGCGGCTCGGCCTCGCCTCGCTCGAACGCTGGCCCGCCTTCGCGGGCGAACTGGAGGCCGCCGGCGGCATCCCCGTCGACCTGCGCGGCGACGGGACGATCGAGGTCGCGTACGACGCCGACGACCTGGCCCAGCTCGACGAGCTGGCCGCGTTCGAGGAGAAGCTCGGGCTGCGCGTGGAGCGGCTGACCGGGCGGCAGTGCCGCCAGGCCGAGCCGATGCTCTCGCCCAACGTGCGGGGCGGGCTGCTGGCCCGCGACGACCTGTGGGTGAACCCCCGGCGGGTGGCCCGGGCGCTGCAGCAGGCGCTGCAGAACGCGGGCGGCCGGATCGTCAGGGAGCGTGTCACCTCGGTCGACGGCCTGTCGGCCGGGCACGTCGTGGTCGCCGCCGGGGCCTGGTCGCCGAGCCTGCTGCCCGGCCTGCCCATCCGGCCGGTCAAGGGGCAGATCCTGCGCCTGCGCGGCCCGCGCGGCTTCCTGACGAAGTGCGTGCGCGCCACCGTGCGCGGCTCGGAGGTCTACCTGGTCCCCCGCGACGACGGCGAGATCGTGGTCGGCGCGACGATGGAGGAGCTCGGGTTCGACACCCGGGTGACCGCCGGCGGGGTGTACGAGCTGCTGCGCGACGCCCGCGAGATCGTCCCGGGGATCACCGAGCTCGACCTGGCCGAGACCTTCGCCGGACTGCGGCCCGGCACCCCCGACAACCTCCCCTACGTCGGCCGGCACGGCGACGTGTGGGTGGCGGCCGGTCACCACCGGGCGGGCGTGCTACTCGCCCCGCTGACGGCCGACGCCGTCGTGGCCGGTCTCTTCGGCGAAGCCGATCTCATGCCCGAATGCTCCCCCGCGAGGATCTAGATGCGCATCACCATCAACGGCGGCCCCTGCGACCTCGACGACGGGGCGACGGTCACGGAGGCCGTGCACAGACTGACGGCCCAGGCCACCGGGATCGCGGTGGCCGTCAACGACGAGGTGGTCAGCAGGGGCGCGTGGGACGCGACCGTGCTGGCCGACGGCGACCGGGTCGAGGTTCTCACCGCGGTCCAGGGAGGCTGACGGAACATGGACGATCCCCTGCTGATCGGCGGCGAGGAGTTCGGCTCGCGGCTCATCATGGGCACCGGCGGCGCGCCGTCGCTGGAGGTGCTCGACCGGGCCCTGGCGGCCTCGGGCACCGAGCTGACCACGGTCGCGATGCGCCGGCTCGACCCGGCCTCCCGAGGGTCGGTGCTCGACGTGCTGCGCGACCGCGGCATCAAGGTGCTGCCGAACACCGCCGGGTGTTTCACGGCGGGCGAGGCGGTGCTGACCGCGCGGCTCGCCCGGGAGGCCCTCCATACCAATTGGGTAAAGCTCGAAGTCATCGCGGACGAACGCACGCTGCTGCCCGACCCGATCGAGACGTTCGACGCGGCGGAGCGGCTGGTGGCCGACGGGTTCGTGGTGCTCCCCTACATCGGCGACGACCCGATCCTGGCCCGCCGCCTGGAGCAGGCGGGCTGCGCGGCCGTCATGCCCCTCGGGTCGCCGATCGGGTCGGGACTGGGCATCCGAAACCCCCACAACATCGAGCTCATCGTCGAATCGGCGCAGGTGCCGGTCATCCTGGACGCCGGCATCGGGACCGCCAGCGACGCCGCGCTGGCCATGGAACTGGGCTGCTCAGCGGTGCTGCTGGCCACGGCGGTCACCCGGGCGCAGAAGCCCGACCTGATGGCGGCGGCGATGCGCGGCGCGGTCGAGGCCGGGCGCCGGGCGTTTCTGGCGGGCCGAATTCCGCGTCGGCGATATGCTGAGGCGTCCTCGCCGGGGCGACCGTTCCAAGACGGGTAAACCTTCCTGTTTCGGTCTCGGTTTGGGATTCCTGCACTCAGCACGTGGCAAATCACCCGTAAACTCGAGGCCGTGGACACGACGCTTTCCGATCCGCTCGTCGGGCATACGCTCGACGGTCGCTACCGCGTCGAGTCCCGGATCGCCCGGGGCGGCATGGCGTCCGTCTATCTGGCTCTGGACGTCCGGCTCGACCGCATGGTCGCGATCAAGGTGATGCACCGGTCGCTCGCGGAGGACCCGCAGTTCGTCCGGCGTTTCATCGGCGAGGCCAAGTCGGTCGCCTCGCTGTCGCATCCCAACATCGTGCACGTCTTCGACCAGGGCACCGACGGCGACCACGTCTACCTGTCGATGGAGTACTTCCCGGGCAAGACGCTGCGGGCGGTGCTCGACGAGCGGGGGCCGCTCGCGCCGCGCGAGGCCCTGGAGATCATGATCCCGGTGCTGGCGGCGCTCGGCAGCGCCCACCAGGCCGGGCTGATCCACCGCGACGTGAAGCCCGAGAACGTGCTGATGACCGAAGACGGCCGGGTCAAGGTCGTCGACTTCGGGCTGGTGCGGGCGATCGAGGGCGGCAACCAGACCCGCTCCGGCGTGATGATCGGCACGGTCGGCTACATGGCCCCCGAGCAGGTCACCACCGGCCAGGCCGACGTCCGCGCCGACGTCTACGCCGCCGGCATCATGCTGTTCGAGCTGCTCACCGGGCGTCAGCCGTTCGGCGGGGAGAGCCCGGTGTCGGTCGCCTACCGCCACGTCCACGAGTCGGTGCCCGCGCCGTCGTCGTTCTCCTACGACATCGCGCCCGCCCTCGACGCGCTGGTGGCGACGGCCACCGCCAAGGACCCGGCCGACCGGCCGCGCGACGCCAACGCGATGCTGGTGGCGGCCGTCGAGGTGCACCGCACCCTGCCCGCCGCCGTGACCGGCCGCCACTCGGCGCCGCCGCGTCCCGCCCAGGTGGAGCAGGCGTTCCACACGGGCTCCCACACGATGATCCAGCCCGCCATCCAGATGCCGCCGACCACGCCGCCGAGGTCGCGGCGCGGGTTCCGGGTCAACTGGGGCATCGTCGCGCTGGCCCTGGTGATGGTGGGCGGCATCGCGTTCAGCGGGTGGTACTTCACGAGCCCGCGCACCGCGATCGTGCCCGACCTGGTGCAGCGCAACGTCGAGGCGGCCCGCCAGCTGGCCGAGAGCAACGGCTTCACCATCAAGATCGCCGAGGGCCGCTACGACGCCAAGGTGCCGAAGGACATGGTGCTGGAGACCAGCCCGGTCAAGGGCGTCGAGGCCGAGCGCGGCTCGATCATCACGATCATCGCCTCGCGCGGCCCCGAGATGGTGGCCGTGCCCAAGGTCGAGGGCAAGACCGAGGCCGACGCCCGGGTCGCGATCTCCGAGGCGGGGCTGAACGTCTCCCGAGTCCGCCGCACCCCGAGCGACACCATCGCGCGCGGCCTGGTCATCAAGACCGACCCCGTCGTCGGCAAGAAGGTCGAGAAGGGCTCCAACGTCATCCTCGCCATCAGCATGGGCCTGCTGCTGCCCGACGTGGTGAACATGCCGCGCGACCAGGCCGAGGCGATGATGCGCGAAAACGGCTTCGACCCGAGCTGCATCAACGAGGTCGTCGACGACACCCAGCAGGGCACCGTCATCGCCCAGGAGCCGATCGCCGGCGCCGAGGTCGACAAGGGCGCCCGGGTCTGCCTGACCGTCTCGCGCGGCCCCGACACCGGCTGGAAGTGGCCCTGGGAGCAGGACCCGTCGGTCGCCGCCCCCGACTTCGTGCCGGTGCCCGACGTCCGCTTCAAGGACGTCAACGAGGCCAAGCGCGAGTTAGAGGCGGCCGGCTTCCGGGTGCAGGTCCACAAGCTGTTCTCCCGGGGCCGTCCCGGCGGCGACGGCGCCGGCAAGCGCGTGCGCGGCCAGAACCCGCTCGGCCAGGTGCCGGCGGGCAGCACGATCAACCTCTGGTACTAGCCGGGCAACTGGCCCAGCAGGCGGAGGCGCGCGAGGCCGCCGTCCGGGTAGATGTCGCACTTCACGTGGGTCACCGGGCGGTCGGCGTCCAGGCGGAAGCGGTGCTGGGCGTCGGGCTGCAGGCGGGTCTTGCCCAGGAGGCTGAACCAGTCGCCGTCGCCGTCGCGGCCCGAGAGCGACACCCAGCCGGGGGCGTTGAAGACCAGGTGGGTGGTGTCGATCTCGGCGACGGCGATCGTGCCGCGCCCGGCCAGGCGGACCACCAGCCAGTCGTTGCCGTCGTCGCGGCGGCGCGCGGTCTCCCAGCCCTCGGCCTGGTGGCGGGCCAGGCCGGGGGCGATGACGTTGTTGGGCGAGCTGTAGAACTGGTTGGAGCAGTCGGTCACCAGGGCGCCGTTGGCGAGCGCGGCCAGGTCGATCGTCAGGCCGTGCAGGAAGCGGGGGTCGGGCACGACCTCGCCGTGCACCCGGAACCGGGCCACTCCCCCGTCGGGGTAGATGTTGAGCCGCACGTGCGTGTAGCGGCCCGGGTCGTCGACGGTGAACTCGTGCTCGCGGTCGCCGCCGAGCGGGCTCCTGGGCAGGATCTCGGTCCAGCCGGTCAGCTCGTCGTACGGCAGCGGCTCGTCGACGGCGCAGGCGTCCACCGAGGCGTAGGGCGGGTAGTTGCCCTTGAACCAGGCGGTGTCGATCACCAGGCCGCGCACGACGCCCGGCAGGCCGAGCCGGACGATCGCCCAGTCGTGCCCGGTGGTGCGCCGGCGGCGGGTCTCCCAGCCGTCGTAGATCTGGCCCTTGGCGCCGAAGTCGTGGGTGTGGAACTGGGCGCGGTGCGGCAGGATCAGCGCCTGGCGTTCGGCGAACGCCTCGTCGTTGGCGGCGATCACCGAGCCGCCGTTGCCGCGCAGGGCCAGGTCGGGCAGGTGGCGGAAGGTCATCGGCTGCCTCTCGTCAGGAACCGGCCGTGGCCGGGGGTCTCACCGCGAAGCCAGGTCTGCCGGACGACGCCCCGCAGCGCCCGGCCCTGGTAGGCGGTCACCGGGTTCTTGTGGGCGAGTTCGCCGGCCTCCACGACGAAGGCCGCCTCGGGGTCGAAGGCCACCAGGTCGGCGTCGGCCCCGGTCTCGATCCGCCCCTTGTACGCCAGCCCCGCGAAGTCGGCGGGCCCGCGCGCCATCCACCGCACGACGTCCCCCAGCGAGTGTCCCCGGGCCGACGCCTCGGTCCAGACGACCGGCAGGCCGAGCTGGAGGGAGGAGATGCCGCCCCAGGCCATGGCGAAGTCTCCGGGGCTCTTCATGTCGGCCGGGCACGGCGAGTGGTCGGAGACGACGCCCATCAGGGTGCCGTCGGCCAGCCCGGCCCAGAGCGCGTCGCGGTTGGCCGCCTCGCGGATCGGCGGGCAGCACTTGAAGGCGGTGCCGGTGACCTCCTCGGCGCTGAGGGTCAGGTAGTGAGGGCAGGTCTCGGCGGTGATCCGCACCCCCTGGGAACGGGCCGCGCGCAGGACGGGGATCGCGTCCCCGGCGGAGACGTGCACGATGTGCGCCCGCGCGCCCGTCTCGCGGGCCACCGCGATCACCGTCTCGATGGCCCGGACCTCGGCGTCGGGGGTGCGGGAGCCGAGGAACTCGGCGTAGGAGGGGCCGGTCGGCTCGGTGAGGGTCCAGGGGTCCTCGGCGTGCGCGATCAGCAGGCCGTCGAAGCGGGCCAGTTCGCGCAGCGCCAGGGTGAGCCCGTTCCCGTCGAGGGCCGGGAACTCGTCGACGCCCGACGGCGACAGGAAACACTTCACGCCGAACACCCCGGCGTCCCAGAGGGGACGCAGGTCGCCCAGGTTGCCGGGGATCGCGCCGCCCCAGAAGCCGACGTCGACGGCGATCTGGCCCCGGGCGGCCTTCTTCTTGATCTCCAGGTTCGGCACGGTCGTGGTCGGCGGGAGCGAGTTGAGCGGCATGTCGACGACCGTCGTCACGCCCCCGGCCGCCGCCGCCCGGGTGGCCGTGGCGAAGCCCTCCCAGTGGGTGCGGCCCGGCTCGTTGACGTGCACGTGCGTGTCGACGAGGCCGGGCAGCAGCGCGACGTCACCGAGGTCGAGCCCGCCGCCGGCATCGTACGGCACCAGCCCCGCGATCCGCCCGTCGACGACGTCGACCCCGAGGGCCCGCACCCCGTCGGGGGTGACCACCCGGCGCGACCGCACCAGAACCGTCACAGATGCTCCTTCACCGCACTCGCGACGAGCCGCTCCAGCAGCGGCCCGGCCTGGGCCATGCAGACGTCGGGGTCGGGTTCGAGGTCGGTCAGCGCGTACGCCGCCTCGATCCCCGCCTTGCGCAGGTCGTCGGCGGCGACGCTGCGCCGTCCGCAGACCGCGACGACCGGCACGCCGTGCCGCATGGCCGCGTTGGCGACGCCGACCGGGGCCTTGCCGCGCAGCGACTGCTCGTCGAGGGAACCCTCGCCGGTGATCACCAGGCGGGCGCCCTCGACGTGGCTCTCGAAGTCGAGCAGGCCGAGCAGGTAGGCGATGCCGGGCCGGATGGACGCGTTCAGGAACGCGAGCGCGGCGAAGCCGACGCCGCCGGCCGCCCCGGCGCCGGGCTGCCCGGCCACGCCCATCGCGCGGACGATCCCGTCGTGCTCGACCGAACCGGTCAGACCGTGGGTGTGGACGGCGACGGCGGCCAGCCGGGCCAGGCCCGTCTCCAGGAGCCTCACCTGCCCGGCGTCGGCCCCCTTCTGCGGGGCGTAGACGGCCGCCGCGCCGTGGGGGCCGAGCAGCGGGTTGTCGACGTCGGAGGCGACGACGTACTCGGCCGTGCCCGCGTCGAAGCCGGACAGGTCGATCGTGGCCAGATCCACCAGGGCGCCGCCGCCCTGGGGCAGGTCCGCGCCGGAGGCGTCGAGGAAACGCGCGCCCAGGGCGCGGGCCAGGCCGGTGCCGCCGTCGGTGCAGGCGCTGCCGCCCAGGCCGAGCACGATCTTGCTCGCGCCGCCCCGGAGGGCGTGGGCGATCAGTTCGCCGGTGCCGTAGCTGGTGGCGGTCAGGGGTTCGAGCCCGCCGGGCAGGCGGCGCAACCCGGACGCCTCGGCCATCTCGACGACGGCGGTCTCGTCCTTGACGGCGTAGGAGGCCCGGACCGGCTGCCCGGTCGGCCCGGTCACCTCCACCTCGACGCGGGTGAAACCGCAGGCCGCGACCGCGTCGACGGTGCCGTCGCCGCCGTCGGCGACGGGCAGGAGCACGACCGGCACGTCGCCGAGGCCGGCGGCGACGCGGTGGGCGACCTCGGGGGCGGTCAGCGAGCCCTTGAACTTGTCCGGTGCGATGACGACGTGACCGACACTGTGATCCTTCATGCCGTCATCATGACCGAAGCAATCGCGCGTGCGCCCGCGCCCCCGCCGCTCCGGCCGCCTCGCCGGAGACGGTCCGCAGATCCCCGTCTTCGACGACGGTCACGCCGTTGACGATCAGCCTGGCCAGCGGGGGCGTCTGGCCGTAGCCGAGCGCCACGATCGGGTCGTCGGCGGCGGCGTACGGGCCGTCGACCCGCCAGACCGCGACGTCGGCCAGCTTGCCGGGTTCCAGGGAGCCGATCTCGGTCTCGCGGCCCAGGCAGCGGGCCCCGCCGAGGGTCGCCATCTCCAGGGCCTGGCGGGCGGTCAGCGCCTGGGGGCCGTAGCGGGCCCGCTGCATGAGCATCGCCTGGCGGATCTCCCCGGCGAGCGGGATGAACTCGGCCGAGCCGGGGCCGTCGACGCCGAGGCCGACGGTCGCGCCCGCCCGCAGCAGTTCGCTGACCCGGGCGATCCCGGCCCCGAGGCGGCCGTTGGACGACGGGCAGTGGGCGGTGCCGGTGCCCGTCTCGGCGAAGCGGGCGACGTCGGCGTCGGTGAGGTGCACGCTGTGCGCGATCCACACGTCGGGGCCGAGCCAGCCGAGCGATTCGAGGTACTCGACGGGGAGCAGGCCGAACTGCTCCTTGCAGTGGTCGTCCTCGTCGAGGGTCTCGGCGCCGTGGGTGTGCAGGCGGACCTTCAGGTCCCTGGCCAGCGCGGCGGCCTGGCGCATCAGGTCGCCGCTGACCGAGAACGGCGAGCAGGGCGCGACGGCCACGCGCACCATCGAGTCGAACAGCGGGTCGTGGTACTTGCGCACCGCCGCCTCGGTCTCGGCCAGGATCTCGTCGAGGGTCTCGACGACCTCGTCGGGCGGCAGGCCGCCCTGGGAGCGGCCCCGGTCCATCGAGCCCCGGCACGGGTGGAAGCGCAGGCCCACCTCGGCGGCGGCCTGGATCTCGGCGGCGAACAGGTCGCCCCGGCCCTTCGGGAAGACGTAGTGGTGGTCGGTGGACGTCGAGCAGCCCGACAACGCCAGCCAGGCCAGGCCCGCCGTGGCCGCGCCGTGCACCACCTCGGCGTCCATCCGGGCCCAGACCGGGTAGCTGGCCACCAGCCACTCGAACAGGGTGCCGTCGGGGGCCAAGCCCTGGGAGGCCCACTGGTAGAGGTGGTGGTGGGTGTTGACCAGGCCGGGGGTGACCAGGCAGCCCCGGCCGTCGACGCGCTCGGCGTCGCCCGCGTACGCCCCCGCGCCCACCGACACGATGCGGTTGCCCTCGATCGCGACGTGGCCGTCGGGGATCTCCGCGCCGACGACGGGGGCGACGTAGGCGTTCTCGATGACGATCACTGACCGGCCTTCCGGCGGGCGGCCAGGCGGACCGCGTCGAGGATCTTCTCGTAGCCCGTGCACCGGCACAGGTTGCCCGCCAGGTGCTCGCGGATCTCGGCGTCGGGGGGCACCCCGTCGTGCGCCGCGATGAGCGAGTGGGCCTGGACGATCAGTCCCGGCGTACAGAAACCGCACTGGACGGCGCCGCACTCGACGAACGCCTCCTGCACCGCATCGAGCTCCCCCGCACCGGAGGCGAGCCCCTCGACGGTGCGCACCTCGCGGCCCTCGGCCTGACCGGCCGCCACCAGGCAGGCGCAGACCGGCACGCCGTCGAGGTAGACCGTGCACGAACCGCACTCGCCCTGTTCGCAGGCGTTCTTCGCGCCGGGCAGGCCGAGCCGCTCCCGCAGGACGTAGAGCAGGCTCTCCCCCGGCCAGACGTCGTCGGCGGTCATTTGCGCGCCGTTGACGGTGACGTGGACCCTCATGACGTCCTCCTGTGTTCTTCCCAGGCCCAGCCGAGCGTGCGGCGGGCCATCACGGCCAGGGCGTGGACGCGGTAGTCGCGGCTGCCCCGGACGTCGTCGATGGGCGCGGCAGCGGCGGCGACGAGCTCCCCGAACCTCCTGCCCACCTCGGGATCGCCGGGGTTCCAGTTCTCGGCCAGGAACGCCTCCGCCTCGACGGCCCGGCGCGGGGTGGGCGCGGCGGAGCCGATGCCGGTGCCGGCCGTCCGCTCGGCGACGTTCAGGGCGAGGCCGAACGAGCAGACCGCGATGACCATCGCGTTCCTGGTGCCGATCTTGGAGAAGTACTGCGGCCCCTGCCTGACCGGCACGTGGACCGCCCGGATCAGCTCGTTGGCGGCCAGGGCGTTGCGTTTGACGCCGGTGTAGTAGTCGCCGATCGGGATCATCCGCAGGCCGTCCACCGACTCGGCCTCGACGATCGCGCCCGTCGCGAGCAGCGGCGGGTGGCTGTCGCCCGCCGGGGAGGCCGCGCCGAGGTTGCCGGCCACGGTGCCCCGGTTGCGGATCTGCGGCGAGCCGACCGTGCGGGACGCCTGGGCCAGACCGGGCAGCCGGTCGGCCAGCTCGGCGATGATCCGGGTGTAGGTGACCCCCGCCCCGATCCTGATGTTGCCGGACTCGGCCGACCATTCGGTCAGCTCGGTCACCGGGGTGAGGTCGAGCAGCGCCGCCGGGCGGCCCTTGTCGAGGTTGATCTCGACCATGACGTCGGTGCCGCCCTGGACCGGCGTCGCGTCGGGCCGGTCGGCCTTCATCCGCAGGGCCTCGGCCCAGCTGGTGGCGCGCAGGAAGTCCATCAGTCCCACGCCCTTCCGGCGGCCGGCGCGTCGTCGCGCAGCACGGCGCCCTCGATCAGGCCGTAGGGGCGGTCGGCGGCGAAGTAGACCTCGCCGTCGTTGGCGAGCCCGAACGGGTCGAGGTCGACCAGGAAGTGGTGCTTGTTGGGCAGTTCGAGGCGGACCTCGCAGACGTCCGGGCAGTCGGTCAGCACCCGGGCGCCCATGGCGTAGAGGGTCTGCTGGAGCGACAGGCTGTAGGTGGTCGCGAAGGCGTCGAGCAGGGCCTCGCGGGCCGTCGCGTAGGACGCCTCCCAGTCGGCGGGGTCGCCGTCGTGCCGCCAGCGGGCGGTCACGGCGGTGGCCAGCACCCGGTCGCGGGTCTCCGGCAGGGTCGTGTACGCGTCCTTGAGGTAGCCCCAGAACTCCGAGTCGGTCGTGTTGAGCACGACCAGGTCCTTCAGACCGGAGACCACGGTGGCCCGTTCGCCGTCGTAGTGGACCAGGCAGGTGCGCGTCTCGCGGCCCTCGCGGACGAAGGAGTGGTCGCCGCGGCGTTCCCAGCCGTACTCCTCGATCTCCACGCGGGCGTGGTGGATCGTGGGCTGCCCGTCGACGAAGTGGCGGGCCAGCAGCAGGGCGAACTCCTCGATCGCGCCGACGCCGTACTTCCCGGCGAACGCGTAGACGGTGTTCTTCTGCGTGTCGGTCGGCAACACGGCCGCGTTGTCGCCGGTCAGGTGGACGTCGGTCATGTCTCCCGAGAGCGACGACGAGACGTTCAGGTCCTTGATCCGGTGGACGCCGCCGTCCCGGGTGACCCGCACGACCCGGGTCTCGGCTTTGCCGTAGCGGTTGGGGCCGAGCGTGAACACTTTCTAACTCCCCCGGTAGGTCGAGTAGCCGAACGGGCTCAGCAGCAGCGGCACGTGGTGGTGCTGATCGGCGTCGGCGATGGTGAAGACGACGGTGACCTCGGGGAAGAACGCGTCGTCCCCCAGGTAGCCGCCGGTGTCGAAGATCAGCCGGTAGGTCGCCGCCTCCAGCGTGCCGGTCCACTCGCGGCCGAGCGGCGTCCACTCCTTGATGCGGCCGTCCTTGTCGGTGCGGGCCTCGGCGAGGGCGACGTACCCGTGGGCGGCCCTGCGGGCCAGCCGCACGTGGACGTCGGCGGCCGGGCACCCGCGCGCGGTGTCGAGCACATGGGTGGACAGGCTCACGGCCCCTCCTCCCAGAGCTTGGCCAGCCGCAGCCGGACGATCTTCCCGAGCTCGTCGCGCACGACCATCCGCTCCTTCTCCGGTACGTTGCCCAGACGATCCTCCAAGATCGCCAGCATCTCCGGGGCCGACCGCCCGGTCGCGCAGACGAGGTAGACGTGCCCGAACCGCTCCTCGTAGGCCGCGTTCCCCTCCCGGAGCCGGTCGAGCACGTCCTGGTCGGCCGCGGCGGCGCCCGACTGCTCGCTGCGCGACCACGCCGACTCCCGGTCGCTCCCCGGCCGCCGGTCGCCGATCCGGGGGTGCGCGGCCAGCGCCTCCTGGACGTCGGCCCAGTTCAGCATGGCCAGCACCCCGTCGCTGCGGTCGAGCAGCCCGGCCAGGTCGGGGTAGGGCCGCCCGGCCACGCCGTCGGCCCAGCGGGCGGACGCGCAGCACGCCAGCAGGTCGTCGCGGCTCGGTTCACGCATGGTCGCCAGTACACATCGCGGCCCCGCCCGAATCCAGCAGCGGGAGCTCCCAAAGCCCCGTCCATGAGCGGCCGATGGTTTGTACGTTGCCACAAACCGGCGAAACCCCCGGGTAACCTGAAGCCACTATGAGCACTGGAAACGCGATCGGCGGCCACGTCCTGGTAGCGGGCGGGCTGGCCACCGGCGGGCTGAAGTACGCCGCCGAGATCGGCGCCGAGATGGCCCAGGTCTTCGTCACCAACCCGCGCGGCTGGGCTCTGAACGAGGGCAACCCGGCCGAGGACGCCAAGCTGCGCGCGGCCGACCTGCCGGTCTACGTCCACGCCAACTACCTGATCAACTTCGGCTCGCCGACCGAGGCCACGCTGGAGAACTCGATCGCCTCGGTCCGCCACACGCTGCGGCGGGGCCACGAGGTCGGGGCGCTGGGCGTGGTCGTGCACACCGGCTCGGCGGTCAGCCAGCCGCGCGAGGCGGCCTTCCGGCAGCTGCGCGACCAGTTGCTCCCCCTGCTGGAGGAGATCCCCGACGACGGCCCCGACCTGCTGCTGGAGCCGATGGCCGGGCAGGGCCAGATGCTCTGCGCGACCGTGCAGGACCTCGGCCCCTACCTGTCGGCGCTGGAGTGGCACCCGAAGGCGGGCGTCTGCCTCGACACCTGCCACGCCTTCGCGGCCGGCCACGACCTGTCGACCCCCGAGGGCGTGCGCGAGACGTTCGACGCCCTCCACGCCATCGCGCCGGGCCGGCTGAAGCTGATCCACGCCAACGACTCCAAAGACGTGCTCGGCGCGAAGAAGGACCGCCACGAGAACATCGGCGCCGGGCACATCGGGGCCCAGGGCTTCGCCGAGATCATGCGCCACCCGGCGGTGGCCGGGGTGCCGCTGTGCATCGAGACGCCCGGCAAGGCCGACAAGCACCGCGAGGACATCGACCTGCTGAAGAAGCTGCGCGGATAGCGGGCGGATCCGGCCGTCCCCCGAACGACCGGATCCGTGACGGCAACCTTATTTCCCAGGTCAGCGCCACACCGGCTGATCACGACAGACGGCGTGTCAGGCGCGACGAGCGGTCAGCCGCTCGCGGACCTCGCGGGTGTGCCGCCGCGAGACCGGCAGCGTCTCGGTGCCGACCAGCAGCAGCGCCCGCCCGTCGGCGAACCTGAGCTCGCTGACGTGCCGCGCGTTGACCAGGGTGCTGCGATGGGCCCGGATGAACCCGGCGGCCGCCCACCGCTGCTCCAGCGCCGCCATCGAGGTGCGGACCAGGAACCCGCCCTCGGCGGTCCGCAGCCGCACGTAGTCGCCCCGGGCCTCGGCGAACCAGACGGCGCCGGGGTCGATGAACCTGGTCCGGCCCCCCAGCTCCACCGGGATCGAGTCCAGGGCGGCCTTTCTCCTCAAATGATCAAGTTCTAGCTGGTCGGACAACCACCGGGCGGCCTTCAGGAGGTCGCAGGTCGTCGCACGGGCGGGGTGGCCGGGCTCGACGGTTCCCAGGTCGGCGGCCGGGCTGACCGATCGCGAAGCCGGGCGGTGAACCACCAGCGCTCCCACCACCGCGCCCATGATCGTCAGGGGCAGTGCGCCGCTCGAAGGCCTGCCCCGCATGGCGGCCATCGCGGCCTCCCAGCCGTCGGCCCGGCCCGCCAGGACCTCGGTCGCGGAGGTGATCGTCAACGGCGCGCCGACGGCCCGCTCCAGGTGGGGCAGGGCCGCGCGGGCGGCCTCGGGGGTGAGCCGGAAGGGCACGTCGAAGCAGCACACCCGGGCGAGACTAGACCTCCCGGCCGGGCTAGGGCGGGCCGTCGCCCGGGTCCTCCTGGTATGAGTAGCGCTGCTCGCGCCAGGGGTCGGCGACGTTGTGGTAGCCCCGGTCCTCCCAGAAGCCGCGCCGGTCGTCGGTCAGGTATTCGATGGCGCGCACCCACTTGACGCTCTTCCAGGCGTACAGATGCGGGACCACGGCGCGGACCGGGTGGCCGCGCTCGGGGCTGAGCGGCTTGCCGTCGAGCTCGGTCGCGAACAGGGTCGTGTCGCGGTCGAAGTCGCTCATGCGGACGTTGGCGCTGTAGCCGTACTCGGCCCAGATCATCACGTGGGCGACGCCCTCGGCGGGCGGCACGGCGGCCAGGAACGCCGAGGCGGGCACGCCGGTCCACTCGTTGCCCATGATCGAGAACTTGGTCACGCAGTGGAAGTCGGCCAGCACCGTCGAACGCGGCAGCTGACCGAAGTCGTCCCAGGTCAGGAAGTGCTGCTCGCCGGACGCGGTGGCGCCGAAGATCTGCAGGCGCCAGGTCGCGGGCCGGAACGTCGGCACCCTTCCGTAGTGCATCACGGGCCTGCCGCGCGGGACGTACTGCCCCGGGGGCAGCCGGTTCTCCTCCTCGGGCGTCTCCGGCACCCGCCCATCCTGTCACCCGCCCCGCGGTGCGCCCGCATCAGGGTTGTGCGATATATTTCGACCATGCTCGGCGCATTCTCGTTTTGGTATGGCGACGGACCCGTGAGGACCGCTCGCCATGAGGTTGTGCGCTAGCAGCCAAAGGCGGTCGAAAAGCCCCGGGTCCGATCTAGGACCCGGGGCTTTTCGCGTGTTAAGGAGACATCATGGTCATCGTCATGGCCCCCGAGGCCACCCAGGAAGACATCACCGACGTCGTCGCGCTCGTCGCGTCGGCCGGTGGTGAGGCGTTCGTGTCCCGCGGCGTGAGCCGCACGATCATCGGGCTGATCGGCGACGTGGAGCAGTTCGCCAGCCTCAATCTGCGCGGTCAGCGCGGCGTCGCCGACGTGATGCGCGTGTCCACCCCCTTCAAGCTCGTGAGCCGCGACAACCATCCCGTCCGGTCGACGGTCAGAGTGGGCGGGGTGCCGATCGGGCCCGACACGGTCACCCTCATCGCGGGGCCGTGCGCGGTCGAGACGCCGCAGCAGACGCTTGAGGCCGCCCAGATGGCCAAGGCCGCCGGGGCCACCCTGCTGCGCGGCGGCGCCTTCAAGCCGCGCACCTCGCCGTACGCCTTCCAGGGCCTCGGCGAGCAGGGCCTGCGCATCCTGGCCGACGTCCGGGAGAAGACCGGGTTGCCCATCGTGACCGAGGTGGTCGACGCCCACGACGTGCCGCTCGTGGCGTCGTACGCCGACATGCTGCAGGTCGGCACCCGCAACACGCAGAACTTCGCGCTCCTGCAGGCGGTCGGCGCGGCCGGGAAGCCGGTCATGCTGAAGCGCGGCATGAGCGGCACGATCGAGGAGTGGCTGATGTCGGCCGAGTACATCGCCCAGCGCGGCAACCTCGACATCGTGCTCTGCGAGCGCGGCATCCGCACCTTCGAGACGGCGACCCGCAACACCCTCGACGTGTCGGCGGTGCCGGTGGCGCAGCGGCTCTCCCACCTGCCGGTGATCATCGACCCGTCCCACTCGGGCGGGCGGCGCGACCTGGTGCTGCCGCTCACCCGGGCGGCGGTCGCGGTGGGCGCCGACGGCGTGATCATCGACGTCCACCCGCACCCCGAGCAGGCGCTCTGCGACGGCCCGCAGGCCCTGGTCGACGGTGACCTGGAGGAGCTCGCCTCGATCATGCGGGACTTCGCCCCGCTGATGGGCCGCACCCTGGCCGGTGAAGCGGTCGCGGTGTAGCCTCCGCCCTCGTGGCGTTTTCGGGGGATCTTCTTAGAAACAAGAATTTCGTCTTACTGCTCGGTGTTCAGACGTTGTCCGTGCTGGGCGACGCGTTCTCGACCGTGGCGGTGCCGCTGCTGGCGCTGCACGCGACCGGGTCCGTCGCCCAGATGGGCGTGCTCACCGCGCTGACGGGCGTCGCCTCCGTGGTGACCGGCACCTTCGCCGGGGGCCTCGTCGACCGGTTCGACCGGCGGCGCGTGCTGGTCGTGTGCGACGTCGGCCGGTTCCTCCTGTACGGCCTGATCCCGGTCCTGTGGTGGCTGACGCCGGTGATCTGGCCGCTCTACGTGATCGTGCCGCTGGCGGCCGTGCTCGGCATGGTCTTCAACGTCGCCTACGTGACCGTGCTGCCGTCGATCGTCGACCAGGGCGACATCACCCGCGCCAACGGCATCCTCTACGGGATCTTCGCCGTGGCCGGGGTGGCCGGCCCGGCCCTCGCGGGCGTGGTCTCGGGGGCGTTCGGCCCCGCCGCGGCGATCGGGCTGGATTCGGTGACCTTCCTGGTCTCGGCGTTCGGGCTGCGGTTCATCCGGCTGAGGCCGTACCGGAAGGAGGAGAGCGGCGGCCGGCTGGCCGGGGCGCGGTTCCTGCTCGGGAACCCGGTGCTGCGGACCATGACGATCCTGCTCACGGCGCTCATCTTCCTCACGGCCGGCCTCGACGACCTGGTCGTCTTCCACCTGAAGCAGAACCTGGAGCAGCCCGACGCCGTGGTGGGCTACGTGCTGGGCGCGGGCGCGATCGGCACGATCATCGGATCGGCGGCGGTGGCGCGGGTGCGCGGACGGCTGGGCTTCGGCCCGACGTGGTTGTCGTCGACCACGCTCGCGGGGCTGGCGGTGGTGGCCATCGCGTCGTCGCCGGGCGTGGCCGGGATCGGGGCGCTGATGGCGCTGTTCAGCCTGGCGATCACGGTCGGCGCGATCTGCTCGATGTCGCTGCGCCAGGAGATCACCCCGGCCCACCTGCTCGGCCGGGTGACGGCGGCGTTCTGGACCATCCACTTCGCCCTGGGGCCGCTGGGCGCGACCCTGGCGACGTGGACGGCGGCCGGGCAGGGCGTCGGGCCGGTCGTGGCGGTGATGGGGGCCGGGCTGGTGCTGACCGCGCTGGGCGGGGCGTTCAGCCCGGTCAGGCGGTCAGGACTCTAGCTTGTAGGCCTGGATCGAGTCGGCCAGCTGCACCGCGAGCTCCTCGGCGTCGAGCCGCTTCTCGATCAGCTTCAGGTCTTCGATCTTGGCGGCCAGCTCGGGCTGGCGGGAGGCCAGGATCGTGCAGCAGTCTTCGTCGGGCAGCTCGGAGATGGCCAGCGTGCCGATGCGGCGGGCCTCGGCGATGACCTCCATCTTGTCGAGCCCGATCAGGGGCCGCAGGATCGGCAGGTCGGTCGCGCTGTCCTGGGCCGCGATGTTGGCCATCGTCTGCGACGACACCTGGCCGAGGGAGTCGCCGGTGATCAGCGCGGTCGCCTTGTGGCGGTGGGCGACCTCCTCGGCGGTCTTCAGCATCAGGCGGCGCTGGGCGATCATCGCCAGGCGGTCGCTGCCGGAGGTGCGGATCGACTGCTGGGCCTTGCCGAACGGCACCACCCACAGGCGCGAGCGGCCCTGGAAGGCGTCGAGGCGGCGGACCAGGGCGTAGGCCTTGTAGATCGACTCGGTCGTGGTGAACGGGATGCCGGAGAAGTGCAGGAAGTCGACCCGCAGGCCGCGGCGCATCATGCGGTAGGCGGCCACCGGGGAGTCGATGCCGCCCGACAGCAGCGCCAGGCCCCGGCCGCTGGTGCCGACCGGGAGGCCGCCCTGGCCGGGGCGGTTGTCGACGTAGACGAAGACCTCGTCGCGGTCGACCTCGATCGAGACGGTGAGCTCGGGGTTCTTCAGGCTGACCGGCAGGCCGTAGGTGTCGTTGATCTCGCTGCCGACGTGCCAGTCGAGCTCGGCCGAGGTCATCGGGAACCGCTTGTCGCGGCGGCGCGAGCGGACCGCGAAGCTGGCCTTGCGGGCCACCTCGGGGGTCTCCCTGACCAGTTCGAGGGCGGCCTTGGTGACGACCGAGGGGTCTTTGGCGACCCGCCAGGCCAGGTGGACCAGCACGATGCCGGGCACCTCGCTGACCCGCCGGGCGACCGCCTCGGCGACCTCGACGCCGGTGCCGTCGGGCAGGAACAGCGCGATCACGCCGTGGCGCTGGCGCAGGTCGATCTCGAAGGCCGACAGGGCGTGTTTGATGTTCGCGCGCAGCCGGACCTCGAACTGCTCCCGGTTCTTTCCTTTCAGGACGATCTCGCCCAGTTTGAGCAGCACACAGGGCTCACCCAGAGCGGTCATGGTCATGGTGATGGTCCTTCGGGAAACGACTGGCGGGAACCTTTTAACTCTAGTCGAGGTCCGCCAGACCTTTTTCGATCGCGTAGCGCACCAGCTCGACGCGGTTGTGCAGCTGGAGCTTGCTCAGGGTGTTCTGGACGTGGTTCTGGACCGTCCGGTGCGACAACACGAGCCGTTCGGCGATCTGCTTGTACGACAATCCCTTCGCCACCAGCCGCAGCACCTCGGTCTCGCGGTCGGTCAGCCTTGGGCCCTCCTCGGCGGCCTTCGGCTGGGCCGCCAGGCGGCGGTACTCCCCCAGCACCAGCCCGGCCAGGCCCGGCGTGAAGACGGCGTCGCCCTGGGCGGTGCGGGCCACCGCCTCCAGGAAGTCGGCCTGGCTCGCCGACTTCACCAGGTAGCCCGACGCGCCCGCCTTCACCGCCTCCAGCACGTCGTCGTGCTCGGCGCTGGCCGACAACACCAGCACCTTCGGCGGGTGGTCGGAGGCCCCGAGGCCGCGGGCCACCTCGACCCCGGGCAGGTCGGGCAGCTGGAGGTCGAGCACCACCACGTCGGGCCGGACGGCCGCCGCCACCCGGAGCGCCTGACGGCCCTCGCCGCAGGTCGCCACGATCTCGTAGCCGGCCTCGGCGAGGTCGCGGGCCACGCCCTCCCGCCACATCGGGTGGTCGTCGACGACCATGACGCGCACGCTCATGGCGCCACGATAACCATCTCGATCTCGGTGCCATCAGGGGAGGAGACAATCGTGACCCGGCCGCCCAGAGCGGCCACCCGGCCCCTGATCGACTGGGCGACGCCCAGCCGGCCCAGCCGCTCGGCCTCCTCCAGGCGGCCCTCGGGGATGCCGGGGCCGTCGTCGCGGACGGTGATCGTCACGGCGCCGTCCTCGGCCTCGACGAGGATCCACGCGCGGGTGCCCTCGGGGCAGTGCCGGCGTACATTGTCGAGCGCGTTGGCGACGGCGGCCGACAACTCGGCGACCGTCTGGGAGGGCAGGTCGACGGGGGTCGCGGGGGTGGCCACGGTGACCGTGGGCGAGGCGTGGCGGCGGACCGCCTCGTTCAGGTCGGCCGTCTCGGCGCTGAAGGGCCGGGGCGCGGTCCGGACCAGCTCGCGCAGCACGGCCTCCTGCTCACCCGCCAGGCGGCCCAGCTCGGCCGCCTCGCCGCCGATCTCGGCGCCCCGGCGCTGGACCAGGGCCAGGACCTGCAGGACCGAGTCGTGGATGCCCCGGGCCAGGCGTTCGCGTTCGCGTCCGGCCGCCTCCAGCTCGACCGCGCGCTGCATGCGGGCCTCGGCCTGTTTGGCCAGGCGGGCGACGTGGCCGATCACGACGCCGGCCAGGAACAGCAGGACCGCGCCGTTGACCGGCACGGTGTTCAGGTCGAGCACGCCGACCCCGCGCAGCCACACGTCCAGCACGGCGATGACGGCGGCCGCGGCGGCCCCGGCGCGGCGGCCCGCGTAGACCGCCCAGGCGACCACGGGGGCGGCCACCCAGGTGGCGGTGATCGGCATCGCGCCGTGGGGCCCGTCGAAGCCCTGGACCCAGATCGACGACAGCAGGCAGGCGGCGGTGACGACCAGGTCGGCGGTCAGCAGCGGCCAGCCGCGCAGGCGCTCGCGGGAGTAGGCGTAGGTGGCGAACACCGTCCAGGCGGTCATGAGGACGAGCACCGACCAGGCGGGCCCGGGGTTGCCGTACGAGTCGGCCTCGACGACCAGGACCGCGGCGTAGCCGAGAGAGCAGAACCGGTAGACGGCGATGGCCCGCCAGAACGGCGTCTCGATGGTCATTTCGGTCATCGTACGACTACATAACGAACGTCACATGAACTCCTGAAAGGGACAAAGGGCGCGGATGGAGCGGTGCAATAATTTTGTTGCAACCACAACGAGGAGCACGTATGTCCCATATCAATCACTTCTCGCACGGAGCGTTGACTCCTCTCCTCGCCTACCTGATGTCCGTCGTCGGCTCACTGCTCGGCCTCATCCTCACGTCCCGGGCACGCTCGGCGCAGGGCGCCTCGCGGTACCGCTGGCTCGCGGGCGGCGCGCTCGCCATCGGCGGAACCGGCATCTGGGTGATGCACTTCATCGCCATGATGGGCTTCGACGTGAACAGCGAGATCCGCTTCAGCGTCGGGCTGACCGCCGTGTCCGCCGTCGTGGCGGTCGGCGTCGTCTACGGGGGGCTCCACGTCGTCTCGCGGGGCGACGGGTTCCCGCGTCTGCTCGCGGGCGGCCTGCTGGCCGGCACCGGCGTCGGCGCCATGCACTACATCGGCATGTTCGCGATGAGCATGTCGGGCACCCTGACCTACGACCCGGTGATGGTGGCGCTGTCGATACTGATCGCGATCGTCGCGGCCACCGTCGCCCTGTGGTTCACCCTGAAGGTCGAGGGCCCCCTGGCCACCACCGGCGCCGCCCTCATGATGGGCGTGGCCGTCACGGGCATGCACTACACCGGCATGTACGCCCTCAGCGTCGCCCCCGGCGCCAACGTCCCCCAGGGGGCGCGCGCCATGGACTTCCTGCTGCCCCTGATCGCCGGCATCAGCCTGATCACCGTGGGCCTGCTGCTCGCGATCCTGCTCTCGCCCTCGGCCCGCGAGATGCGCGAGGACAGCGAACTCCTGGAGCGCCTGCAGCAGCGCAGGACCACCCCGGCGATGCCGCCGCAGCCCGCGCCGCAGCGCAGGCCGGACGGCGACGACCTGTTCACGCCGCGCAGGTGACCCCGCGCGGCGCAGCAGGAGAAGATCTTTAGCCGAAGAAGACCTCGGCCTCGGCGTAGCGGTGCACGGGCACGGTCTTGAGCTCGGCCGTCGCGGCGTCGAGGCCGTTGCGCACGATCTCGGTGCCCTGGAGGCCGACCATCTTGCCGAAGTCGCCCTCGTGGACGGCGTCGATCGCGGCCAGGCCGAAGCGGGTGGCCAGCACGCGGTCGTACGCCGTCGGGGTGCCGCCGCGCTGGATGTGGCCGAGGACCGTGGTGCGGGCCTCCTTGCCGGTGCGCTTCTCGATCTCCTGGGCGAGACGGTCGCCGATGCCGCCGAGGCGGACGTGGCCGAACGCGTCGAGCTCGCCGGCCTGCAGCTCCATCTGGCCGTCGATCGGGTGGGCGCCCTCGGCGACCACGATGATCGGGGCGTAGCGGGTCTTGAAGCGCGACTCGACGTACTCGCAGACCTTGTCGATGTCGAACGGCTTCTCGGGGATCAGGATGACGTTGGCCCCGGCGGCCATGCCGGCGTGCAGCGCGATCCAGCCCGCGTGGCGGCCCATGACCTCGCAGATCAGGGCGCGGTGGTGCGACTCGGCGGTGGTGTGGAGGCGGTCGATGGCCTCCATCGCGATGTTCACCGCGGTGTCGAAACCGAAGGTGTAGTCGGTCGCGTTCAGGTCGTTGTCGATCGTCTTGGGCACGCCCACGACGTTCACGCCACGGTCGAACAGCTGCTTGGCGACGCCAAGGGTGTCCTCACCGCCGATGGCGACCAGGGCGTCGACGCCCTGCGCGGCAAGGTTCTCCTTGATGCGCTCGACGCCGCCCTCGATCTTGATCGGGTTGGTGCGCGAGGAGCCGAGGATGGTGCCACCGCGCGGCAGGATGCCGCGCACGGACTGAACGTCGAGGGGCATCGTGTCGCCCTCGAGCGGGCCGCGCCAGCCGTCGCGGAACCCCACGAACTCGTGACCGTAGACCGTGACGCCCTTGCGGACCACGGCCCGGATCACGGCGTTCAGACCGGGGCAGTCGCCGCCGCCGGTGAGCACTCCAATACGCATGTCGGGTTCCTCCATATGAGATAGCGCGGCCAGACTGTGTCTGGACGCCGACGGTGGCATTCTGCCGTGACGGCGCAACAATGGTCTAGACCAAAAAGTGAGGCGCCGTGGCGGTTTTGGCGATAGACGCTGGTACGACCGGTGTGACCGCACTCGTGGTGGGTGAGGACGGCCACATCGACTCGCGCGGATACCAGGAGTTCGAGCAGCGGTTCCCGGAACCCGGCTGGGTCGAACACGCGCCCGACGACATCTGGCGCGCGACGCTGGCAGCCTGCCGCACCGCTCTGGCCAGGGCAAGCACCACTGTGCGGTGCGTCGGCCTGACCAACCAGCGTGAGACGGCGGTGCTCTGGAACGCCGTCACCCTCGACGCCCCCCGCAATGCCATTGTCTGGCAGGACCGCAGGTCCTCCGGCATCTGCGCCCGTCTTCGTGACGAAGGTCACGAACCCCGTGTGACCGAACTCACCGGCCTGCGGCTCGACCCCTACTTCACCGGCACGAAGCTGACCTGGCTGGCCGAGCACGACCCGGACGCGTGGGGGGCCAAGGACCTGGCGATCGGCACGGTCGACAGCTACCTGGTGGCCCGGATGACCGGCGGCGCCCGGCACGTCACCGACCCGTCGAACGCCTCCCGCACCCTTCTCTACGACATCCACGCGGGCGCCTGGTCGCCCGAGTTGTGCGACCTGTTCGGGGTGCCGCTCGACGCGCTGCCCGAGGTGGTGCCCAACTACGGCGAGCTCGCCCGCACCGACCCCGGCCACTTCCTCGGCCTCGACCTGCCGATCAGCGGCATGGCCGGCGACCAGCAGGCGGCCCTGTTCGGCCAGACCTGCTTCGACGTCGGCGACGTCAAGTGCACCTACGGGACCGGCTCGTTCGTGCTGGTCAACACCGGCCGCGAGGCGGTGGGCTCCGACGCGGGGCTGCTGACCACGGTCGCCTGGCAGGAGCCCTCGGGCGAGCTGACCTACGCCCTGGAGGGCGCGATCTTCGTGACCGGCGCGGCCGTCCAGTGGCTGCGCGACGGGCTGGGCCTCATCGGGACGGCGGCCGAGTCGGAGGAGCTGGCCCGCTCGGTGCCCGACGCGGGCGGCGTGGTGTTCGTGCCTGCGCTGACCGGCCTGGGGGCGCCCCACTGGGACCCGGACGCCCGGGGCACCATCACCGGCCTCACCCGCGGCACGACCAAGGCCCACCTGGCCCGCGCCACGCTCGACGCCATCGCCTACGAGGTGCGCGACATCGTGGCCACCATGTCGGAGGAGGTGACCGTGCTCAAGGCCGACGGCGGCGGCAGCGCCAACGACCTGCTCATGCAGGTGCAGGCCGACCAGCTCGGCATCCCGGTCGAACGCCCGGTCGTCCAGGAGACGACCGCGCTCGGCGCGGCCTTCCTGGCGGGCCTGGGGGCCGGGGTGTGGTCGACGCGTGCGGAGCTCAAGCACACCTGGCGGCTCGACCGGCGGTTCGAGCCCGGCCCCCGCGACGAGCGCGCCTACGACGACTGGCTGCGCGCGGTGAGCCGGTCGCGGGGCTGGGCCACGCGCTGAACGTCTACGCGCTGGACTCCCGAAGGAGGACGCAGGTCGGGGTCGGCACGGGCAGCACGTGGCCGGTCGGCTCCGGCACGCCGCCCGCCAGCCGGAAGTGCACGACGCCGCCCGAGCGCTGGTTGGCAACGTAGAGGTCGTCGCCCTCGATCGCGAAGTGGCGGGGCCAGTCGCCGCCGCAGTCGACCTCGGCGAGCATCTTGAACGTCTCGGGGTCGAACACGCTGATCGTGTTGGGGCCCCGGTTGGCGACGTAGAGCCGGTCGCGGTGCAGCTGGAGGTGGGAGGGGTAGTTGGCGCTGTCGCGCCCGCTCGCCGCGAACTGCCCGATCGGGTGCCACTTGTGGTCGAAGGCGTGCACCTGGCCGTCGAGCTCGCCGGTGACGAACCAGCCGGTCGGGGCGCTCACCAGGTGGCGGGGGCCGGTGCCGGGGGTGAGGGTGATCGGTTCGAGCTCGGTGACGTCGGGGTGCACCCGCCACTGGCGGATCTGGTCGGCGCCCAGGTCGGTGACGTGGAGCACGCCCGCCTCGAAGGTGGCCTGGTGGGCGTGGGGGCCGCGCTGGCGGTCGGAGTCGGGGCCCGAGCCGAACCCGGGGAAGAGCAGCGGCGGGCCGGAGAAGAGGCCCTCGTCGTCGAGCGCGTGCAGGGCCACCATGCCGTCGCCGTAGTTGGCCACCGCCAGCCAGCGGTCGGCCACGGCCACGTGGCACGGGGAGCCGCCGCCGCTCGACCGGGTCGCCAGGCGCTCGGGGTCCTCGGTGGCCGTGAAGGCGGTGATCGTGCCGGGGTCGGTCTCGCCGACGGCGTAGAGGACCGGGAGCGCCGGGTGGGCGGCGAGGAACGAGGGGCCGGAGGCGGCGGCCGTGCCGACCTCGGTGAGGGCGCCCGACGCGGCGCGACCGGCGACGGTGACGCCGGCCCCAGCGCCTCCGGTGTCGGGTGTGTAGCCGCCGATGTAGACCGTGCTCACGTCGCTCCTTCGAGAAGGCTGGCGGGTTTCGAACCCTAGCGCATCGGGGTTATCGTTGCCTGAGTCAACGATTTACTTGAGGAGAGCAATGGACCCGATCGCGGAGGTCCGCGCGTTCAACCGCTTCTACACCGAGGTCATCGGCGTGCTCGGGCCCGGCATGCACGACTCCCCCTATTCATTGACCGAGGCCAGGGTCCTGTACGAACTGGGCCAGGCCCCCGCCCCCATGGAAACCGGGGAGATCCGGCGGGCGCTCGGCCTCGACGCCGGCCACCTCAGCCGCCTGCTGACCCGGCTGGAGGCCGACGGGCTGGTGACCCGGGAGCGGGCCGGTCACGACGCCCGCCGCCAGGTCGTGTCGCTCACGGGGGCCGGGAGGGAGACGTACACGGACCTGGACGGGAAGTCGGCGGCCCAGGTCGCCGCCCTGCTCGACGGCGCCGACCTGCCGCGCCTGCTGAGCGGCATGGCCGCGATCCGGGAGGCGCTCGGTGGCGCCCCCCGGAGCGACACCGTGGTCATCCGGCCGCCCCGGCCCGGCGACCTGGGGTGGGTGGTGCAGCGGCACGGCGCGATCTACGGCCGCGAGCAGGGCTGGGGGGCCGACTTCGAGGCGCTGGTGGCCCGCGTGTGCGCCGACTTCCTCGACCACCTCGGCGACCCCGGCCAGGCCGGGTGGATCGCCGAGGTCGACGGGCGTCCGGCGGGGTGCGTGCTCTGTGTCCGGAGCGATCAGCGGACCGCGCAGTTGCGGCTGCTGCTGGTCGAGCCGTGGGCGCGCGGGCGCGGGGTGGGCGCGCGGCTGGTCGAGGAGTGCCTGCGGTTCGCCGCCGACGCCGGATACACGCGGATCCGGCTCTGGACGCGCGACGTGCTGACCTCCGCCCGGCGGATCTACCAGGCCGCCGGCTTCGAGGTCACCGGCACCGAACAGGCCGACGGGTTCGTGGACGAGATCTGGGAGCGCGAGATTCCCCCCTTTACTGATGGGAATTAGCGGAATATGCTCCCGGCATGCGGTTCCACTGGTTCCTCCCGACGTCGGGCGACGGCCACTACGTCCGCCCGGCGACCACCACGGTGGCGGCCGGCGCGGCGCCGGTCCGGCGGCCCACGCTCCGATACCTGACCCAGGTCGCCCAGGCGTCCGAGTCGGCCGGCTTCGAGGCCGTGCTCACCCCGGTCGGGCTCGGTTGTCCCGACCCGCTCGTCACCTGCGCGGCCGTGGCGGCCACGACCGACCGGATCGGCCTGCTGGTCGCCTTCCGGCCCGGCTTCACCCTGCCGACCCTGCTCGCCCAGCAGGCCGAGGCGTTCCAGGAGGTCAGCGGCGGGCGGCTGCGCCTCAACGTCGTCACCGGCGGCGACCCCGCCGAGCAGCGCGCCTACGGCGACTTCCTGAACCACGACGAGCGCTACGCGCGGACCGCCGAGTACCTCCACGTGCTGCGCCGGACCTGGGAGGGCACGCCGTTCTCGTTCACCGGTGACCACTACCGGGTCGAGAACGCCGGCCTGGCCACCCCGCTGGCGGACCCGCCGGAGATCTACTTCGGCGGCGCCTCCCCGGCGGCCGAGAAGGTCGCGGCCGACCACGCCGACGTCTACCTGATGTGGGGCGAGCCCCCGGCGATGATCGCCGAGCGCCTGGAGCGCATGCGCAAGCTCACCGCCGAGACCGGCCGCACCCTGCGCTACGGCATCCGCCTCCACGTCATCGCCCGCGACACCGCCGACGAGGCGTGGGCGTACGCCCGGCGGCTGCTGTCGGGCATGGACCCCGACCGCATCGCCGCCGCCCAGGCCCGCTTCGCCCGGATGGACTCCGTCGGCCAGGCCCGCATGGCCGGGCTGCACGGCGGCAGCGCCGACGACCTGGAGATCTCCCCCGGCCTGTGGGCGGGCGTCGGGCTGGTCCGCGAGGGCGCCGGCACCGCGCTGGTCGGGTCGTACGCCGAGGTCGCGCGGCTGATCCGCGAGTACGCCGCCCTCGGCCTCGACGAGTTCATCCTGTCGGGCTGGCCGCACCTGGAGGAGTCGGTCCGGGCCGGCGAGTTCCTGCTGCCGCTGCTCAGATGAACCTCGCCCTGCGCCTCGGGGCCGTCGTCTTCCTGCTCGCGGTCTGGCAGGTGGTGGCCTGGCTCAAGATCTGGCCGCCGGTGTTCGTGCCCGAACCGGTCGCGGTCTGGGACCAGCTGCTGCGCACCTCCACCGAGGGCTACAGCGGGTACACCCTGGCCGGGCACCTGCTGGCCAGCCTGCGCCGGATCGTCCTCGGCTGCCTCTACGGCGTCGGCGGCGGCATCGTGCTCGGGCTGCTCATCGGGGTCGTGCCGGTGCTGCGCACGCTGCTCGGCCCGCTCGTCACGTTCGTGCGCACGCTGCCGCCGCTGGCCTACCTGAGCCTGCTCGTCATCTGGTTCGGCATCGGCGAGGAGCCGAAGGTGTGGCTGCTGCTGCTCGCCGCGCTGCCGCCGGTGGCCGTCGCCACCGCCGACGCCGTCAGGGGCGTGCACGACGACTACCTGAACGCCGCCCGCTCGCTGGGCGCCCGCCCGTGGGAGATCCCCTACCGGGTGGTGCTGCCCAGCGCCCTGCCCGAGATCGTGACGGGGGTGCGGGTGGCGGTCGGGGTGGCGTACACGACCGTCGTGGCCGCCGAGACCGTCAACGGCGTGCCGGGCATCGGCGGCATGGTCCGCGACGCCCAGCGCTACAACCAGACCGACGTCGTCGTGCTGGGGATCATCGTCATCGGCCTGTCCGGCCTGCTCATCGACTACCTGCTGCAAACGCTCGACCGGCGGCTCGTGCCCTGGCGCGGCCGTCACATCTGAAGGAGCCCCCTTGAAACGCGTCATCGTGGCGCTGCTGGTGCTGGCCACGGCCTGCGCCGCCCCCGCCGACGAGCCGGCCAAGACCGCGCTGCGCATCGGCTACCAGCTCATCCCCAACGGCGACCTGATCGTCAAAGACCAGAAGTGGCTGGAGCAGGCGCTCCCCGACACCGAGATCACCTGGAGCAAGTTCGACTCCGGGGGCGACGTGAACACGGCCATGATCGCGGGGGCGATCGACATCGGCCTGGCCGGCAGCTCGCCGGTGACCCGGGGCCTGTCGGCGCCGCTCGACATCCCCTACCGGGTGCCGTGGATCTTCGACGTGATCGGCGACAACGAGGCCCTGGTCGCCAAGAAGGAGATCACCTCGGTCGCCGGCCTGGCCGGGAAGACGATCGCGACCCCGTTCGCCTCGACCGCCCACTACAGCCTGCTGGCGGTCCTGGCGGAGGCCGGCGTCACCGACGCCAAGGTCATCGACCTCCAGCCGCCGGACATCCAGGCCGCCTGGGTCCGCGGCGACATCGACGCCGCCTACGTCTGGACGCCGGTCCTGGCCGAACTGGAGAAGGACGGCGGCGTCCTGGCGTCCAGCCGCGAGCTGGCCGGGAAGGGCAAGCTCACCGCCGACCTGGCGGTGGTCCGCAACGAGTTCGCCGACAAGCACCCCGAGATCCTCCAGGAGTGGCTCAAGCAGCAGGACCGGGCGGTCAAGCTGACCCGCACCGACGCGGCGGCGGCGGCCGCGGCCATCGGCCGCCAGCTCAACCTCGACCCGGCCGAGGCCGGCCGCCAGCTGGGCCAGCTCGTCCTCCTCGACGCCGCCGAACAGCGCTCCCCCGACTACCTCGGCACGGCGCAGGCGCCCGGCAAGCTCGCGGAGAACCTGCGCAGCGCGGCGGAGTTCCTGGTCGGCCAGAAGCAGCTCGACGCGGTGCCCGACCTGACGGTCTTCCAGAAGGGCCTGCTGCCCAATGCCCTCCCCTGACCTCGGGGCCGGCGAGAGCCCGGGTTCCGCCGTCGTGGAGGCGGCGGACCCCGGCGTCGTCATCGACCCGGCGACCAGATCGGCGGCCGGATCGGCGGCGATCGAGCTTCGGGCGGTGACGCGGGTCTACCGCGACCGCCCGGCGCTCGGGCCGATCGACCTGGTCATCCCGGCCGGGGAGTTCCTGACGGTGGTCGGGCCGTCGGGCTGCGGCAAGAGCACGTTGCTGAGCCTGGTGGCGGGGTTCGCCCCGCCCACGGCCGGAACCGTGCTGGCCGACGGCGTGCCGGTGACCGGGCCGGGGCCCTCCCGGGGCGTGGTCTTCCAGCAGCCGCGCTTGTTCCCCTGGTTGTCCGTGTCAGGAAATATCGGCTTCGGGCTTCGCCGCCTGCCCAAAGCCGCCCGGAAAGAACGCGTCGCCGAGCTGCTGGCCATGACCGGGCTGGAGAACGCGGCGAGGCTGAAGCCCTACGAGCTCTCCGGCGGCATGCGGCAGCGCGCCGCCATCGCGCGGGCGCTGGCGCCCCGCCCCAAGGTCCTGCTCATGGACGAACCCTTCGGCGCTCTCGACGCCTTCACCCGCGAACGCATGCAGGAGGAGATCCGCGGACTCTGGCGGAGCACCGGGGTGACGGTGCTGTTCATCACCCATGACGTCACCGAGGCGACCACCCTGGGCACCCGCGTCATCGCCCTGGCGGGACCACCGGGCCGCATCACCCTGGACGCCCGGGTGGGCGGGGACCTGCGCGAGAAGGTGGACGCCGCGATCAGGGACGCGGCCTCGTCCCGCGCCGGGATGGCCACCTGAAGAAAGCCCCGCTCAACGACTGCGATGCGCCGCCCAGGCCGAATCGGGAGGCAGCCTCCTGATCAAGACCCCCGTCAACGACCTCAGTGTGCCGCCCCGGCCGCGACGGCCTTCTGATCAAAGCTTCCGTCGACGATCGCAGTGTGTCGCGCCGGGAGCCGGTCTCCTGGGCAAGGGCCCGCCTGCGATTGGGGTGTGCCGTTCGCGGCCGGTGTGGTCGTACCGGAAATATCAGCCTTTGAAAGGGCCGGTCACCTCGTAGGTGACCCCGCCCTCCCGGGAGGAGAAGTAGAGGCGCTCCCCGTCGGGGGAGAAGGCGAGGCCGGTGATCGACCGCTCCGGGCCGCCGACGCGCAGGAGCGGGGTGACCGCCCCGTCGTCGCCGATGATGGTGATCTCGCCGTCGCGGGTGACGAACAGGTCACCGGCGCCGGCCAGCAGTCTCGGGTCGGCCCCGTAGAGGACCGAGAGCTCGCCCGCCGTCGGGTCGTAGGACCAGACCCGGTCGTCGCCGGTCGAGAAGTAGCAGAAGCCGCCCGAGGTCGAGCAGCGGCCGGCCCGTTCGAAGCGCACCGTGCCCTCGACCTGGTCGCGGGTGGGCGCGTCGGTGGCGGCGGGGTTGGGCACCCGCGACCACGTCACCTTCCCGGCGCCGGCGCCGACCATGACCTCCAGGACGCCGGTCGTGAGGTCGCCCCAGTCGTCGGGGCGGAACCGGTAGAGGCATCCTTCGGGGTGGTCTTCGGTCAGGTAGACGACCTGGCCGACCTCGTCGCAGACGGCGCTCTCGTGCCGGAACAGGCCCATGGCCAGGCGCGGCATGGCGGCGAAGTGGCCGTAGGGGTCACACTCGAAGACGCGGCCGCGGCAGGTGTCCTCACACGAGAGCCACGTGTTCCACGACGTCGCGCCCCCGGCCCGGTTGCTGTCGGTGCCCGACAGGATGCGGTAGCCGCTGCGGATCGACCCGTCGGGGCCGAACCTGAGCGCCGACACCCCGCCGAGGAGCGGGATCTCGGAGTTGGAGACGTAGATCCAGCCGTCGCCGTCGGCGAAGCACGCGCCGTCGTCGGGCGCCTGGTGCCACGTGAGCCCCCCGACCCGTTCGCCCGTGCGGCCGACCACGCGGCTGGTGAAGCCCTCGGCCAGCTCGATGGCCGGATCACCAGGTGTTCTCATCAGGGCCGCGAACCTCCCCGAACCGGCAGCCATGGAACCTCCCTCACAAATCACGCTACGCGCGGCAGGCGGGGCCAGTCGAACCGAGCGACGTGAACTTACGGGGAATCGGCGCGGGTCCCCGGCTAAAACTTTGCCCAAACCACGGGCGGCGGAGAGCTGGACCATTTCTAAAGTGATCGGCCATGCCCCTTCCACCCGGCGACGTGCTCGCGCCCGCCGTCACCTCACGGCGCGCCCTCGTCTTCCTCGACCAGGACCCACCGGGCCGCCGGCTCGCGAGTGCCCTCAGATCGTCCGGCTATGCCGTCGAAACCTCCCCGTCGGGGCGGCGCGACCACGAGCGGCTGGCCGCCTTCCTCGCCTCGGGGCGGCCCGGCGACCTGCTGCTGGTGCGCTGGCCGTCGACCTCGACCTGGTCGGGGGCCGACTTCGCGACGCTGGTGAAACGGTTCGGGGCCTCGGTCGGCGAGACCACCGCCTCGGCCGTGCTGATGATCGTCGACTTCGGCTGGATCGGCAGCGCCTCCCCCGACGAGCAGACCGTCAGCGCCCTGCTGACCCCGCCGGGCATCGCCGCCGCCGCGCTGACCACCGGCCTGGCCCTCGGCGCGGAGGTGCGGCCGGGGGCGCCGTCGCTCACCGAGGTGGTCGCCGACGGGCTGCTGACCTTCGACGCCGACCTCGGCGGCGACGGCGTGGTCTCGGTCGCCGACCTGCTGGCCCACGCCCTGGCGACCTTCGGCGAGCACGCCGAGTTCCTGCCCCACCTGCTGACCTCCCCGGAGGCGCTCGACGTGGCCGTGGCGGTGCGCGGGACCGTGCCGGGCACGCTGCCCACGGTGTTCGAGCGGGCCGCCGCGATGCTGGGCGGGCCCCGGCCGAAATCGGCCGAGCAGGCGGTCGCCCGCGTCTACGACGAGCACCTGTCCGTGGACGCCCAGCTGCTGCTGCGCCGCGGCAGCCTGCTGGCCGAGGGGGAACGGCTGACCGGCGAGGTCGCCGAGGTGCTCGGCGGCACCAGGAAGGGCCGCACCGAACTGGCCGAGTGGGGCCTGCTGGGTGAACCGTTCAGCCATCCGGCGGTGTCGCTCTTCGGCCGGGCCCGGCTCGACGAGGACGAACGGGCCGCCCTGCCGGGCGCGCTGCGCCGCTGGCGGGCCCGCCGCCGGGCCACCCGCCCCCGGGCCCGGCTGACCCCCGACCGGTGGACCGTCGACGACCACCTCGGCCACCGCGTCTACGCCGAGGCCATCGCCGCGTTCATCCGCCACGCCGAGACCCGGCCGCCGCTGACGATCGGCGTCAAGGGCCCGTGGGGCACCGGCAAGACCTCGCTGATGCGGATGATCCAGGAGGAGCTCGACCCCGGCGCCCCGGCCGGGAAGGCCCGCGAGCTGCGGCTGCCCCGCAGCCTGCCGGCCCGGCCGCCGGCCCGGCTGATCCGGCTGCTGGCCGGGCTCTGGCCGGGCGGCCGGGCCTCCGAGGGCGTCACGAACGCCGAGGTCCGGGCCCTGTCGAAGGAGGCCGAGGGGGAACCGGCGCCGGTCGAGGCGACCACGGGCGCCTGGCGGCCGACGGTCTGGTTCAACCCGTGGATGTACCAGAACGACGAGCAGGTCTGGGCCGGGCTCGCCCACGAGATCATCACCCAGATCACCGACCGGCTCCCGCGCGCCGAGCGGGAGCGCTTCTGGTTGCGGCTCAACCTGGCCCGCGTCGACCGCGAGGCGGTCCGCCGCCGCGCCTACCACCTGGCGCTCATGCGGCTGGGACCCGCGCTTCTCGGCCTGGTCCTGACGCTGCTGCTGTCGGGCGCGTCCCTGCTGGCCGCGCCCCTGCTGCCGTTCCTCGACGGCGCGGCGGGCGCGCTCGCCTCGGGCGGCGCGGTGGCCGCGGTCTTCGCGGCTTCTGTACGTCTTGCGCGCTTCCTCACCGAATCGGCGGAGTCGGCCTTCGCCTCCCTGGTCCGGGCGCCCGACCCGCTGAGCGGAGACGGGCCCGGCTATGGCGCGCGGACGGGCTTCCTGCATCTCGTCCAGACCGACATGGGACACGTGCTCGACCTGGTCGCCACCTCCGAGCGCCCCCTGGTGGTCTTCGTGGACGACCTCGACCGCTGCTCGTCGGGCGCGGTCGCCCAGGTGATCGAGGCGATCAACCTGTTCCTGGCCGGGGAGTTCCCCAACTGCGTGTTCGTGCTGGCCATGGAGCCGGAGGTGGTGGCCGCGCACGTCGAGGTGGCCTACCGCGACCTGGCCGAGAGCATGCCCGCCCACCTGCGCGAGGACCTCGGCTGGCGGTTCCTGGAGAAGATCGTGCAGCTGCCGCTGCGGGTGCCGCTGCTCGACGAGGACGCCCGCCTGCCCGAATACGTGCGCGCCCTGATGGACATCCCGGCCCAGCGCCGCGCCCCGGTCGCCGCGCCGGCCCGCCCGTCGGTCGACCTGGCGATGGTGGCCCGCATCGAGCGGCAGATCCGGGGCTCCGGCGCGCGGGTCGACACCCTCGACGAGGCGGCCCGCGTGGCCCAGGACACGGTGGCCGTGGACCAGGGCGAGACCTCCGCGCTCGGCGGCCTGTGGGCGGAGACCCGCCTGGCCGCCGACCGGGTGTTCGACGACCTCTACAGCGACGAGAACGCCTACCGCGCCATCCGGGGAGCGCTGCCGGTGCTGACGGCGTCGAACCCGCGCGAGCTCAAGCGCTACGTGAACGTCTTCCGCTTCTACTCGTTCGTCACCTACCGCCAGCGGCTGGCCGGGGAACGCGCCGCCTCCGACGCCGAGGTGGCCAAACTGGCGGCGCTCACGGTCCGCTGGCCGCACCTGCTGTCGCGGTTGTCGGGCGGCACGGTGCTCGGGCAGCTGGAGGAGGCCGCCCGCGACGGCCGGTGGGCGGAGGCCCTGGCCGGCGCGGGCCTGGAGCCGGGCCCCCGATGGGACCCGCTGCAGGTGCTGCTGGCCGCCCCGCCGTCGGTGACCGACCTGGCCCGGCGGCTGCTGTGATCACCAGGTGGGGTCACGAGAACGGGATGGAGGGAGCATCGCCATCCGGAACGTCGACGGTGCACCCGGAGCTGCCGGGAAAACACTCGCTTTCCGCGATCTCATCGGTGTCCGGTGAAGGGGCGGGCCCGTTCGAGACCGCCAGGTAGATCGTGGAAGTCGGCGGCGCGGTCTTCCCCGCAGGTTCCCTTCTGATCACCACGCCCCTGGCGGCCGCGCTCGTCACCCAGTCGATGTCGACCTCGAAGCCTGCTTTCCGCAGCTTGTCCCGGGCTCGCTGCCAGCCGAGACCGATCACGCCGGGCACCGGCACGAGAGCAGGCGGCAGGTAGACGGTCACGACGCTGCCGATCGGCAGCGCCGACCCTTCGGCCGGGTCGGTTCGTGTCACCCGTCCCGGCCGATCGGGGGCGGTTGATCTCTTGATCCTGCCGACCAGCCCGGTCTCCCGTAGGACCGCCAGGGCGACCTCCTTCGAACGACCCGTCACGGCCGGGACCCGCACCGTGGGCGGTCCCGACGACACCCGCAGGACGACGAAGGAGCGGCGCCTGAGGGAGGTCCCGTCGGGAGGCTCGGTGCCGAGCACCGTCCCGGCCGGATGTGTTGCCGACGCCTCGTTGGTGATGGAATATCTCAGGTCGCCGTGGGACAGGATGCCGGCGGCCTCGTCGATCGTGACCAGGTGCACGCGGGGCACCGGCACCAGACCGGCCGAAGTCCCGGCACGGCGGGTTTCGGGTGGAGGGCCGCCTTCCTGCGTCGAACCACCCAGCAGCGGAACGGTCACCAGCACGGCAGCGAGCCAGGCCGGCCAGCGTGGCGATCTCCAGTCGCGGCCGGCCCGCCGGGCCCGGACCGACGCGATCTCGGCCTTGATCCGCCCCAGTGCCGCGGCTTCCTGGTCGAGCAGCACGTCCACTCGTTCGAGCACCCGATCGTCGAACGGCGGCGGGGTCGAGCGGGCGGCGGGCGCCGCGGGCAGGCTGGGCCGGGCGTCGAGAGCGCGAAGGCGGCTCATCGCGGCCAGGTGGTCGGCGACGGCCGCGTCGCGGAGCAGTTCGGCCTCCCTGCGCTGCTGCTCCGATCTCGCCAGCCGTCGTTCCGCCGCGCGCAGACGGCGCCGGTGCTCTGCCAGCACCGCTTTGGTCTCGCGCAGTTCGGTGCGTAGATCCTCTTCGCTCAGCCGAGCCACATCGTCGGCCAGTCTCCGCACGACCCCTGCCATGCCCGCGTTGATCGACTCGTACCGGGACACTGACAGCCGGATCTCGGACACGATCTCCCGGGTGTCCTCGACCTCCCGCAGGACGTCGCTCAGTGACCGCGCGTCGATAGGGGCGACGGGTTGCGGTTCGTCTCCGGAGGCCGCGAGCCAGGCCTCCCGGATCCGCCGCTCGACGACCTCGACCTGCCAGGGATCACCCGTGCCGATCACGGCCGCGAAGTCGGCCGCGAACTCCCAGGGCGGCACCATCCGCCCGGACAGGACGTCGTCGACGGTCGTGGCCTCCCATTGGGAGAGACGCTCCTTCAGCTGAGCGGTGGTGACGCCGGAGGCATCCGCGACACCTCGAAGGAAGTCACCGAAGGGGACGCCTTCGCCCGTCTCCCGGCGCGTCTTGGCCCACTGCACAGCGGCCACGGCCAACGGGAGAAGCGACATGAGCTGAGCGACGTTCGCCGCGTCGGACAGGCCGCCCAGACGCAGGGCCAGGCCCAGGCCCGAGACGAGCAGAAACACCGCGCCCGCCGCGGCGGCCCAGCGCCCGATCCTGCCCACGGAGGAGATTCTGGCGACCCGCTGCCGAAGGTGTGGCACACGTGATCAGAAAGATGCGGATGGGTATTTAAGGGCATACCGAAAACACACCGATGCCGCGGTCTCGAAAGACCGCGGCATCGGTTCCCGGTGACCCAGGTTGGCGCCGCCGCTCCTGAAAGGATCCAGCCAATCACGTGATCAGGCGCGGCGGCCGTCTCGGTTCGGGGGTGTCAGCGCTGGGCCTGGATCATCCAGTGCTGCTTCTCCAGTTCACGGGTGATCCCGATCAGGAGGTCCTGGGTGACCAGGTCGCTCTTCTCGGTCGCCTCGATGCGCTCGCGCATGTGGCGCACCATCGTCTCGAGGATGTCGGTCATCGCGGCGATGACCTTGCCGTCCTCGATGTAACCGGGGTCGAGCTGGTGCAGGTGCGTGTGCTCGGCCAGCGTGCGCGCCCGGCCGTCGGGGTTGACGCCGATGGCGATGGCCCGTTCGGCCACGCTGTCGGCGCTGTCGCGAGCCAGGCTGACGATCTCGTCGAGCTGCAGGTGCAGCGAACGGAACGACCGTCCGATGATGTTCCAGTGGGCCTGCTTGCCGAGCAACGACAAGTCCAGCAAGTCGACGAGTGCCCCCTGCAACGCCTCAGCCGTGACCTTCTTGTCCTCCGCGCTCAAGAGGCTGGTGATCGAAGCCATGAAAGCGGATCTCCCTCCCAGATAAGTCGGTCTATTCCGCACAACATTGGACGAATCGCCCATATTCCCTAGTTGACAGTGTCATCGTGACAGTGTCACTGTGGAGGTATGGACGAGACCTGGACCATCGCCGAACTGGCCGAGCGCGCGACCGCCGCGCTCGCCGGGCTGGCGCCTGCCAACGGCCGGGTCAGCGACGTGCCGAACGAACGCCTGATCCGCTACTACACGACGATCGGCCTCCTCGACCCCCCGCTCGCCCGCCGCGGCCGGATCGCCCTCTACGGGCGACGGCACCTGCTCCAGCTGGTGGCGGTCCGACGCCGCCAGGCGCAGGGCCTGTCCAACGCCGCCATCCAGAGAGACCTCCTCGGCGCGACCGACGACCGGTTGGCCGAACTGGCGGGCGGCGAGCTCCCCGCATCCGCCCCGATCGGCCGACGGGAACCGGAGGCATCCCGAAACGGCCTCACCCTGGCGACCGAACCCGGCGTGGCCGAACCACGGCCGAGGTTCTGGACCAGCACCCCGACGTCGGCCACCCCCTCGACGCCGGACAGCACCTCTTCGCCGATTGCCCCGTCATCGGCGGATACGCGCACACCGCCTGGGATGCCGACGGCCACCACCGCCCCGGCACCGGCGGCCACGTCGAAGACCCTCGACGCTCCCCCGCCCGCCCCGGTCTCCACATCAGCACATCGGGCGTTTCCTCCCGTTTTCCACGGCGTCAGCCTGACCCCGGAGGCGGCGCTGCTGCTGTCCCGGCCGCTCGACGACCACGAGCTGGCCGCCGTCACGCGGGCGGCGCAGCCGTTGATCGACCTCCTGACCGACCTTGGTTTCACCGAAGGGATTCCGTCATGACCGTTCCCATCACGCCGATCAGGCCCGATGAGGTGCTGCCGGTTCCCGACGCGGGGTTCGGGGCGCTGGAGACCGAGAAGGGCAACCTGCCCCTGGAGTCGGTCGACGTCCGGGCGTCCATCTCGGCGCTCACCGCCGGGGTCGAGGTCGTGCAGGGGTTCCGCAACCCCCACGACGTCCCGCTCGAGGCCACCTACGTCTTCCCGCTGCCGCCGCGCGCGGCCGTCACCGCGTTCCGCATGGAGGCCGACGGGCACGTCGTCGAGGGCGTGCTGAAGGAGCGCGGCCAGGCGCGGGCCGACTACACGCAGGCCCTCCAGGAGGGCAGGCGGGCCGCCATCGCCGAGGAGGACCGGCCCGACGTCTTCGCCATCAGGGTCGGCAACATCGTGCCGGGCGAGCGGGTGACCGTCCACCTCGACCTGAGCCAGCCCCTCCCCTACGAGGACGGCGCCGCCGAGTTCCGGTTCCCGCTGGTGGTGGCCCCGCGCTACATCCCGGGCGCCGCCCTCGACGGGCCGCCCGCCGGGCCCGGCGTCGAGCCCGACACCGACGCGGTCCCCGACGCCTCCCGCATCACGCCGCCGGTGCTGCTGCCCGGCTTCCCGAGCCCGGTCCGCCTCGGCCTGAGCGCGACCGTCGACCCGGCCGGCCTCGCCGTCACCGAGATCCAGAGCAGCCTGCACGACGTCGACCGCGAGGGCGACACCCTCACGGTCCGGCCGGGCGAGCGGCTCGACCGCGACTTCATCCTGCGGTTCCGCTACGCCGAGTCGACCTCGCTGACGCTCACCCCCGACGCCGAGGGCGAGGAGGGCACCTTCGCGCTGACCGTCCTGCCGCCCGAGGTGGAGCGGCGGCGCACGCCGCGCGACGTGGTGCTGCTGCTCGACCGGTCGGGCAGCATGTCGGGCTGGAAGATGGTCGCCGCCCGGCGGGCCGCCGCCCGCATCGTCGACACCCTCACCCCCGCCGACCGGTTCGCGGTCATCTCCTTCGACCACGTCGCCGAGCAGCCGTTCCCCGGCCTGGCCGAGGCGACCGACCGCACCCGCTACCGCGCGGTCGAGCACCTGGCCCGCCTGGAGGCCCGGGGCGGCACCGAGATGCTCCAGCCGCTGGAGACCGCGCTCGCCCTGCTGTCCGACGAGGGCCGCGACCGGGTGCTGGTCATGGTCACCGACGGCCAGGTCGGCAACGAGGACCAGATCATCGAACGCGTCGGCGCCCGCCTCACCGGCGACGTCCGGGTGCACACGGTCGGCATCGACCAGGCGGTCAACGCCGGTTTCCTCGGCCGCCTGGCGCTGCTCGGCGGCGGCCGGTGCGAACTCGTCGAGTCCGAAGACCGCCTCGACGCCGCGATGGAGCACATCCACCGCCGCATCGGCGCGCCCCTCGTCACCGACGTGACCCTCCACCCCGAGGGCCTGACCCTCTCCGGCGTCACCCACGTCGGCTCGTTGTTCCCGGGCGTCCCGCTCACCGCCCACGGCCGCTACCGCGCGGCCGCCGGCACAGCCTCCATCTCTGTACGCGGCCACGCGGCCGCCCCCTGGTCGCAGACCGTGACCGCGCGGGAGACGGGCAACCCGGCCGTCCGGTCGATCTGGGCCCGCGCCGAACTGCGGCGGCTGGAGGACAGGTACACCATCGGCGAGCACACCCTGGAGCAGCGCATCGTCGAGACGTCGCTGGCGTTCGGGGTGTTGTGCCGGTTCACCGCGTTCGTGGCGGTCGACGCGCGGGTGGTCGGCGACGGCCCGCCCGTGCACCAGGTGATCCAGCCGGTGGAGACGCCGGCGGGCTGGGAGACGGCCGCGCCGATCCACCTGACCGCCGCCGGCGGCGCGATGCCCATGATGGCCCAGGCCCGCCTCGGCTTCAGCGCCCCGCCCCCGCCCGCGCCCGGCGGCCCGCCGCCCATGCCCGCCCCGATGTCCCCGCCCATGTCGCCGCCCATATCCCCGCCGATGCCGGCGCCGAAGGCGGCGGGCCGGTTGCGCCGGGCGTTCGGCGGCGGAGGCGGCGGGATCGACCGGATGATGCCGCACCCCGGCCGGGAGCAGGCGCCGCAGACCGACCTGAGCGGCATCGTCCCGCTGCTGCAGGGTGAGCTGACCCGGCTGGCTCAGGCGAAGGGACGGCCCGACGACGAGCGCCGCCGCTACCTGGCCGACCTGGCCAGCCGGCTGCGGGTGGCCGCCCAGATGGTGGGCGGGCACCACGAGCTGACGGCGCTGGCCAGCGAACTCGAATGGGCCGAACGGGCCGACTTCGACCTGGCCCGCCACTGGGCCAAGACCGAGGAACTGCTCACCCGCCTGTCGGGCGGCGCTCCGGAGCCGAAGCCCTTCTGGAAACGCTGAGAGAAGAGAAAGGGCCCGGACTCCGCCGAAGCCCGGGCCCTTTACGAAGTAAGATCACGGGTTCTCTTTGGCCGCCTTGGCGGCGCGGACCATCTCGACCTTCGCGCTGGCCGCGTACTTGTCGACGTATTCCTGGCCGGAGAGTTCCATGAGGGCGTACATGATCTCGTCGGTGACCGCGCGCAGCACGTGGAAGTCGTTCTCCATCCCGTAGTAACGGGAGAAGTCGAGCGGCTTGCCGTAGCGGACGCCGGGGCGGATGCCGAGCTTGGGGACGAGCCGGCCGGGGGGCATCATCTCGAAGGTGTTGACCATGGCCCACGGGATGACCGGCGCCCGCGACTCGAGGGCGAGCCGGGCCACGCCGGTCTTGCCCTTGTAGAGGCGGCCGTCGGGCGAGCGGGTGCCCTCGGGGTAGATGCCCAGCACGTTGTCCTCGCCCAGGACCCGCAGGCCGGTGTTGAGCGCGGCCTCACTGGCCTTGCCGCCCGACCGGTCGATCGGGACGGTGCCGACCCCGGAGAAGAACGCCCGGCTGACCAGGCCTTTCAGGCCGGAACCGGTGAAGTAGTCGGACTTGCCGAGGGAGATGACCTTGCGGGGCAGGAACAGCGCCCCGAAGAAGTGGTCGGCGAACGACAGGTGATTTCCGGCCAGGATGACCGGCCCCTCTTTCGGCACGTTGTCCACCCCTTCCGCCCACGGGCGGAAGACGAAGTGGAGGAAGGGCCAGAGGATGGCCTTGACCACCCAGTAGAACACTCAGGGGCTCCTTCTCTCGGCATTGCCTGTGCCATCTGTTCGTGTCATCTTGCCACGCCCTCTCCTCTCGCACGACTACGGCTTAACGTGCGACTATCGGGCATATTTCCCATCGGGAGGTGCCATGCCGTTGTTGCCGGGCGCGGAGCCCTACCACCACGAGGGCGGACCGGTCGGGGTGCTGCTCTGCCACGGCTTCACGGGGACGCCGCAGTCGCTGCGCCCGTGGGGTGAACACCTCGCGGAAGCCGGGCTGACGGTCTCACTGCCCCGATTGCCCGGGCATGGAACCACCTGGCAGGAAATGAACCGCACCCGCTGGGAAGACTGGTACGCCGAAATAGACCGGGCCTTCACGGTGCTGAAGTCCAAGTGCGCGGACGTTTTCGTGATGGGCCTGTCGATGGGCGGCTGCATGGGCCTGCGACTGGCCGAGGTGCACGGCCCGGCCGTGCGGGGGCTGGTGCTGGTCAACCCGTCGGTCGTGAACGACAACCCGGCGCTCAACTTCGCGCCGGTCCTCAAGTGGGTGCTGCCCTCGGTGGCGGGGGTGGCCAACGACATCAAGAAGGCGGGGGCGACCGAGCTGGCGTACACGCGGACCCCCGTGAAGGCGGCGGCCACGCTGCCCAAGTTGTGGCGGCTCACCCAGGCCGGACTGTCGAAGATCACGCAACCGGTGCTCGTCTACCGGTCTCCGGAAGATCATGTGGTCAAAGCGGCCAGCGTGGCGTTCCTGCGCGACAGAATGGGAGAGAACCTGGAAATCCGGGAGTGCGCGAACAGCTACCACGTGGCGACGCTCGACAACGACGCCCCGCTCATCTTCTCGGGGAGCCTCGACTTCGTCCGGGCGCACGCCTCGGTACCCTTGACCAAAGACCTGTGACCTGGGATCGATGTGACGCCGCAGAGTGACGAAGACGAGGTCTGGCGTCAAATCGTCGCCTCATTCAACGAGAGCGCCGGAGACGATCCGGCCGACCGGCCATGGCCCGACCGGGAGAACGTCCCGGACGGCGAGGAGCCGGCGCCCAAGCCCACGCCCAAAGAGCTCGACGAGGTCGACGAACCCCGCGACGAGACCGACGGCGAACCGGCCGAAGACGACGACCACGACCACTACGTCCCGCCGCCTCCCCCGCCGCTGCCGAAGGCCGACCTGGTGACCCGGGTGGCCTGGACCGCGCTGTTCGGCGGGCCCGCCTACCTGCTGCTGGCCGCGATGCTGAAGCTCCCGATGGACCCGTGGATCGTCTTCACGGCGGTGGCCTCGTTCATCGGCGGCTTCGTGGCCCTGGTGGTCCGCATGGGCGACGGCCCGCCCAACGACTCGGGCTGGGACGACGGTGCGGTGATCTGAGCCGTCAGCGCACGGTCGAGGCGGCCGCCGGGCCGAAGGTCTCGACCAGGTCGCTGTAGTGGTCGTCGGCGAGCACGTGGCCGACGGCCATCGTCACGTCGTCGGCGCGCACGACCGCCTGGAGCCGCACCGACCGGTCGCCGGTCCCGGCGTCGCCGCGCAGCGGCTTCCACTTCTTGTCGGTGTAGCGGAGCAGGAAGGCCTCGCCGGGGCGTTCGGCGTCGTAGCCCGACGCCCAGTAGCCGCCCTTGCCGTCGCCGGTCACGCCGTAGAGTTCGGCGTCGCCGTCGGGCAGGTTCTCGCGGTGCCACTTCTTGCCGTCCCAGCGCAGGATCAGCGGGAGGGTGGTGCCGTCGTCGGTGAACACGCCGCCGACCGCGACCGCGCGCCTGGCGCTGGTGATGTAGACGTCGCGCAGGTAGCCGCCCTCGACGCCGGGCAGGCTCACCGGCTTCCAGGTCCCGCCCGACAGCCGCATGATCAGCGGCTCGTCGCCGTTGTTGCCGACGGCCCAGCCGTCCTTGCCGCGCAGCGCGACGCCGTGGAGCACGCCGTCGGGGCCTTCGTGCACCTTCCACGCGGGCCCGCTCGTCACCACGAGCACGCGGCCGCCGCGGCTGCCGACGACCACCGCCTTGCCGGGTTCGGCCGCCACCGCGCGCAACCAGTCGCCCGCGCGGACCTGGGGCACCACGACGCGGTCGATGCCGCCGCCCCCGCCCCGGCCGAGGTAGGGCACGCCGTCGTGGCCGTCGCCGACCACCCAGACCTCGGTGTCGGAGACCGCGCTGACCGACCGCAGCGGCCCGGCCCCGGTGGCGTCGCCCCGCGTGGGCACCTCGGTCCAGGAGGCGCCGTTCCAGCGGGTGACGATGCCGCGGTTGCGCCAGACGTCCCAGAGCCCGGTCTGCCCGACGGCCCAGACGGCCGTGCCGGACACCCCGCTGACGTCGGCGAGCGCGGCGTCCCGGCCCAGGCGCGCCGACGACGCCTGCCGCACGACCTCGTCGGGAACGGTCGCGGACCAGGCGGAGGCGGTGGACACGTGCGCGAGCGATGGTGCGAGCGGGAGCTGGCCGGCCAGCAGACCGGCGAGGAACACACACAACGGCACCGCACACCGCATCAAGCGGCGGGGCATGAACAAATCGTACGGGGACGCGCGGCCCCCGCGGGCGATAGGACGGAAATCCCCCGGTCAAGACCACCCCCGATGGCCCTCATCGGTCCATAGATCACCCACCCCAAACCCCCGAACAGTCCAGGGCCGGGAAAGGACTCGGGCAAACGGCGGACGGCGGGCCCGCGGACGCCCCGAATCGCCGGAGCCCTTTATCCGTCATTCGGCACGACGACCACGAAACCCAGTGCAGAAATACTGCCAAAGTAAGACATTTACCACCCGAACGGACCTGGTCAGAGCCTCAGACGGCATATTCGCCGCAACCTGGGCTCCTTTTATCGAATGGGATCGGTCATCCCCGCGTTATCCAGGTCACTACCATTTACTCGTGCTTCCTGATAAATATCCGACAAAAGCCGTCTTTCTTGATCACAGCGGCCGCCGCCGCCGGTTGATGACGATGGTGTCGATCGGGTCGAGCGTCCCGCTCGTGGCACTGCTCGCGATCGTGGTCGGCGGCCTGCTGTCCGACACGCGGCTCTCGGTGCACGGCTGGCCGGGCGAGCGGCGGGGAGGCTCGGCCGACCTGGCCACGTCCGGTCCCGCGATGGAGGCCCGGCCGAGCCGCCTCGCGCGCCCGTCGGCGTCGCCGACGCCCCCGGCGATCCGCCCCGCCGTCGGCGTCGCCCGCCCGGCCTCGCCACCGGCGACCCCGCGGCCCTCACCCAGCCCGGAGCCCACACCCCATCCGGAGCCCTCACCTCATCCGGAGCCATCGAGCAGCCCGGCGCCGAGCGCTTCGGCGCCCGACTTCGCGACCACCCCCGAGGCCGACGCCTCCCCCGGCGTGCCGGCCGACCAGGGCGGCGGCCTGATCGACCTCGACCTGACGATCCGATGACGCCGGCCGGGCCCGGTGGCCGGACCCGGCCGCCGCCCAGGGGCCGCTCCCCGCGCCGGCGCCCCGGGCCGCCGTCGGCGCCGACCGCCACGACCGGCGCGCCGTCCGGGCCCCGGGGGCACTGGTTCCTGTTCGCCGCCGGACTGCTGCTCGTCGCCGCGGCGCTGACGCTCAACGGACACGCCACCGACGTCGTCGGCGAGACGCGGCCGCCGCCGCCCGCCGCCGACCACTCGTCCGCAGAGTCGGCCGCCGTCCGGCGCGGCGGCCCCGTCGTCAACGTGACGGGAGGCCGGCCCACCAGCGTGCGCGTGCCGGGCCGGACCGTCGCGCTGACGTTCGACGACGGCCCCGATCCCGTCTCGACCCCGCGGGTGCTCGACGTGCTGGCCGAACACGGCGCCAAGGCCACGTTCTTCGTGGTCGGCTCGAAGGTGGCGCGCCACCCCGACCTGGCGCGGCGCATCGTCGCCGAGGGCCACGAGCTGGGCAACCACGGCTACTCCCACGCCGACCTGACCCAGGTGCCCGGCTGGCGGCTCCGGCTGGAGTCCTCGCTCACGCAGCGGGCGCTGGCGGGCGCGACGGGCCTGCACACGACCCTGGCCCGCCCGCCCCACTCCGGCCTCGCCTCGGCGACCACGGCCTCCCAGTGGGAGGCCATGAAAGGGCTGGCCGCCGAAGGTCACCTGATCGTCCTGAGCGACCTCGACGCGGAGTCGACGCCGGCGCGGGGCGCGGGCGCGGTCGTCACGATGCGCGAATCGGACGAGACCCTCGGCCGTGCCCTGGAGACGTTGACGGGGCAGGGCTACCGGGCCGTCACGGTGAGCGAGGCGATCGGCATGCCGTCGGCCCACCGGCGGGCCGGCGGGGTCGACCGGTTCTTCGGCGGCGCGCTCAACGTCGCCCAGCGGGCCTCCGAGACCTTCGTCGACGTGCTGGGCTGGGCGCTGGTCGCCGCCGGGGCGCTCACCCTGGGGCGGTTCGGCTTCTTCGTCGTGCTCGCGGCGGTGCACGCCCACCAGACGCGAGGGGGCACCCGGCGGAAACACTCCGTGCGGGTGTGGCCCGGCCCGCCGCCGGTGAGCGTGATCGTGCCGGCCTACAACGAGGCGGCGGGCATCGAGGCGACGGTGCGCTCGCTGGTGGCCACCGGCTATCCCGGCGAGGTCGAGATCATCGTCGTCGACGACGGCTCGACCGACGGCACCGCCGACCTGGCGGCGGGCTTCCCCGGCGTACGGGTGATCCGCCGCCCCAACGGCGGCAAGTCGGCCGCGCTCAACACCGGCCTCGCGCACGCCTCGCACGAACTGCTCATCATGCTCGACGGCGACACCGTCTTCGAACGCGCCACGATCGGCCGCCTCGTCCGGCGGCTGGCCGACCCGGCGGTCGGCGCGGTGAGCGGCAACACCAAGGTGGGCAACCGGCGCGGCGCGATCGGCCGCTGGCAGCACATCGAGTACGTCATCGGCTTCAACCTCGACCGCCGCGCCTTCGAACTGCTCGACTGCATGGCGACCGTGCCCGGGGCCGTGGGGGCGTTCCGCCGGTCGGCGCTGGAGGCGCTGGGCGGGGTCAGCGCCGACACCCTCGCCGAGGACACCGACCTGACGATGGCGCTGTGCCGGGCCGGCTGGCGGGTGGTCTACGAGGAGAACGCGGTGGCCTGGACCGAGGCGCCCGCCTCGCTCGGCCAGTTGTGGAAGCAGCGGTACCGCTGGTGCTACGGCACCCTGCAGGCGATGTGGAAACACCGGCACGCCGTGATCGAGCGTCACCCGTTCGGCCGCCGCTGCCTCGGCTACCTGGCGCTGTTCCACGTGCTGCTGCCCCTGCTGGCGCCCGTCGTCGACCTGCTGGCGGTCTACAGCGTCATCGTGGACGACCCCCTGCCGGTCGTGGCGGCGTGGGCGGGTTTCGTCACGGTGCAGATGGCCATCGGCTGGTACGCCCTGCTGCTCGACGGCGAACGCGCCTCGGCGTTGTGGATCCTGCCGCTCCAGCAGTTCGTCTACCGCCAGCTCATGTACCTGGTGGTCATCCAGTCACTGGTGACGGCCCTGCTGGGGGTGCGGCTGCGCTGGCACGGCGTGCGCCGCGAGGGCACCTTCAACGGCCCGGCCGACCCGCCGGCGGTTCACAACGGGCGCAGGTCGGCCACCACCGGCCGGTGATCCGAGGCCGCGTCCAGGTCGGCCTCGCCGGCGGCCGCGACCCCCCGGGCGACCACCGCCACACCCGGTCCCGTGAAGATCGCGTCGATGCGCTTGCCCGCGAACGTCGCCCCGTCGCCGCCCTCGGCGTAGCGGGACGCGAGGTGCTTCCACGCCGCCGCCCCCGGCAGTTCGTTCAGGTCGCCCGCCAGCACCGGCACCGCGTCGAAGCGGGCGGCCGCCGACTCGACGCGGCGCACGATCTCGACCGCGTGCGCCAGCCGGGCCCCCGCGTGCAGGTCGAGGTGGAAGGAGGCGGCCGCCAGGCGCAGGCCCTCGGCCTCGACCACGGCCACCGCGATCGAGCGGCGTTCGAGGCCCGGGAACCAGCGCAGCCGGCGGTGCTCGGCGTGCAGCACCCGGACGCCCGGCCGGACCAGCACCGCCACCCCCGAGAGCCGGGCGTGGCAGGCGAGGTCGAGCCCGGTCAGCCGGGCTGCGGCGCGCCCGAGGCCGCGTTCCTGTACGCACACCACGTCGGCGGCCAGCGCACGCACCACCCGCGCCAGGGCGGCGCGGGAGTCACGCAGGCCGTGCAGGTTGTAGGTGGCGACCCGGATCAGGGCAGCCGGGCCAGGTCAGCCGCGCCGACCACACCGGCGGAGGCGCCGAGTTCGGCCAGCCGCACCTCGGCGACGGGACGGTGGCCCCGGCCGGTCAGGCGTTCGGCGAACGCCTCCCGGGCCCGGTCGAGCCAGAGGTCGGCGGCGTTGGAGACGCCGCCGCCGAGGATGAAGCAGCCGGGGTCGAGGATGGACGCCAGGTCGGCCAGGCCCTGGCCGATCCAGTCGGCCATGTGGGCGAACGCTTCAAGGGCGACCGGGTCGCCGGCCCGGCCGGCGTCGGTGATCTCGCGGCCCTCGATGCTCTCGGGGGTGCCGCCGGCGAGCTTGAGCATGGTCGCGGCCCGTTCGGGCTCGGCGGCGGCCATCCGCTGCGCGTCGCGGACCAGGGCGTTGCCGCTGGCGTACTGCTCCCAGCAGCCGAGGTTGCCGCAGCCGCACCGCACGCCGCCGGGCACGGTCTGCATGTGGCCGAGCTCGCCGCCCATGCCCCAGCGGCCCCGGTAGACGGAGCCGCCGAGGATGAGGCCGCCGCCGATGCCGGTGCCGACCGTGACGGCGATGAGGTGGCTCTCGCCCCGGCCGGCCCCGAAGCGGAACTCGCCCCACGCCATCGCGTTGGCGTCGTTCTCGACCACGATGGGCAGGCCGGTCATCTCGGTGAGCTTGCGCTGGAGGGGTTCCTCGCGCCAGGCGAGGTTGGGGGCGAACCGGACGACGCTGCGGGTCTCGTCGATGAAGCCGGCGGCGCCGACGCCGACGGCCTCGACCTCGTAGGAGTCGGCCAGTTCCTTGATCGCCTCGGCCACGGTCTCGGCGACCTTGGCGGGGTTGTCGGCCGGAGTCGGTTTCAGGAGACTTTCGACGATCAGGCCGTGGGCGTCGACGACACCCGCCGCGACCTTGGTGCCGCCGATGTCGATGCCGATGGTCAGCGCCATGTCGTCTCTCCCGTCAGGCTCAGCCCAGATCTATGTGCTCTACCTTCGAACCACCCGCCGGGTCAGCCGGCCCGCGCGGAGACGACGGGCGCTGCAGGGAGTCGACCGCCTGCCGGAAGGCCGCGAGCAACTCGCTTCCCGCCGTCATCAGATGGTCACTCACGTCGCCGCCGGCGTCCCGGCGGGCCGCGATCACCCGGCAAACCGGGCAAGCCCGGCAGATGTACTCCTCGTGATCATGCCCTGAAACCGCCTCGCTCCACACATCCTGAGGGGCGGAAGTCGGGCGGGGGCGCTGGGTGGTGCCGGTCACCCCGGAGAAGGCGCCCTTCACGAAGCCCTTGCCGAGCTCCCGGCCGACTCGCTGCTGCAACGCGTCGAGCAGCTTCAACGCCTCGTCGGCGGCCGAGCCGAAGGGGTCGGGACGTTCGTTGCTTTCCGTCATATCTCGAACCGTACCCGGAGGCGGCCGTCGCGGAGCGCCGCCTGCGCGACCTCTCGGCGGGCCAGTGCGGCGGGCAGCGCGATCACCCGGCGGTAGGGGCCGGCGGTGATGATCAGTTCGTCGGCCTTGCGGCCCAGGTCGATGTCGTTCTTGCCGGCCAGCGGCAGCGCGAGCACGACCTCGTCGGCGGTGAAGCTCAGCGGCGGCTCGCCGGTGACCGGGCCGAAGGCGTCGGCGCTGCGGTAGAGCTCCTCGGCGACGGCGGCCAGCGCGTCGACGCCGACCGGTTCCTCGGGCAGGTAGGGCACCGGCAGGATCGGCAGCGGCTCGAACGACGCGCGCACCGTCTCCATCTGGCGGGCCTGCGCCTCGACCCATTTGGCCCGCCACGGGTCGGCTCCCCCGTCGGGGAAGACACGGTTGGCGATGACGGCGTCGACGCGGTATCCGTACAGGGAAAGGGAGGTGAGGGTGCGCCGGGCCTCGGCGACCACCACCGCCTCGGGGGTGAGCACCAGCCTGACCGACGCGTCGTCGCCGGTCAGCAGGGCGCGCACCTCCATCAGGCCCTTGTGCAGCCGCTCGCCCGCGTTGAGCACGCCCTCTTCGGGCGCGCTGACCTTGGCGACGGCGCGGATCACCGGGGCGACGGCGCGCATCACGCGGCGGCCGATCGGCAGCAGCCGGGTCACGTGCCAGTCGAGCGCCTCGGGCAGCGCCAGCAGGCGCAGGGTCTCGGCGGTGGGCGCGCAGTCGACCACGACGACGTCCCAGCGGCCGGTGCGGGCCTGCTCGCGCAGCTCCAGCAGCGCGATGATCTCCTCGGCGCCGGGGAGCACGGTCACCTCTTCGGAGGTGATGGCGTCGAGGCCGAGCTCGCTGAACAAACCGCGCGCGTATTCCTGCAGGTCGCCCCAGTGGCGTTCCATCGCCTTCTGGGTGTCGACCTGCTGCAGGTAGAGACCACGGGCCACCTCGGCCGGCTCGCCCGACGGGGTCGCCGCGAGCGCGTCGGCCAGCGAGTGGGCCGTGTCGGTCGAGACGACGAGGGTCTTGAGCCCGCGCCGGGCGGCCAGGGTCGCGGTGGCCGCGGCCGCCGTCGTCTTGCCGACGCCGCCCTTCCCCGTGAAGAGGAGGGTTCTCATTGCTTTTCGACGCGCTTCTTCAGCCCCTTGAGGGCCGTGTCGATGATGACCTTCTCGGCCTTGCGCTTGATCATGCCGATCATCGGGACCTTCAGATCGACCGCCAGCTCGTAGGTGACCTCGGTCGAGCCGCCCTTGTCGGCGAGGCGGTAGCTGCCGGTCAGGCCGGACACCATCTTCCCGGCCTCGGCGATCCGCCAGCTGACGACCTCGTCGGTCCAGCTGTAGGCGAGCACGTAGTCGTCGCTGATCACGCCCGCGTCGAGGACGAACCGGACGGTCGCCGGCAACCCGTCGTCGCCGGTCGTGAGGACCTGCGCGGACTTCACCTGACCGGCCCACTCGGGGTAGGAGGGGAAGTCGGCGATGACGGCCAGGATTGTCGACCGGCTCGCGCCGATCACGATGCTCGACGTGGTGCGATCAGCCATGCAGCCGACCTTAGCTCACAGGTCCAGGGTGAACGGTGTCCCGCGTCCCCGGAAATGCCCGACATTCAGGCATTCGGTACGCCCTATTCGTGTCCTGGGCGCCAGAGGTTGGTGGACGTGCCCGAAGAGGGCGTAGCGGGGCTGGTGGGTCCGGATGTAGTCGAGAGTGGCCTCGCTGCCCCTCTCGAACCGTTTGGCCACCACGTCGTAGAGCAGGTCGGGGATCGCGGGCGGGATGTGCGTGCACAACACGTCGACCGGGCCGAGGGCGGCGACTTTGGCGGCGTAGACCTCGTCGGGCACCTCGTAGGAGGTGCGGTAGCGCGTCTGCAGCCCGCCGCCGACGAAGCCGAAGGTCAGGCCGCCGATCTCGGCCGTCTCGCCGTCGAGCACGGTCTGCCCGGGGCGGACGTAGTCGGGCCAGAGCGCGGGCACGTCGACGTTGCCGTAGGTCAGGTAGGCGGGCACCGGCATGGCGGCGAACAGGTCGGCGTACTGGGCCCGGACGGCCTTCTCGATGTGCTCGCGGGGGTCGCCGCCGAGTTCGGCCCACAGGACGGCCGAGAAGGCGCGGGCCTCGTCGAAGCGTTTCTCGGTGCGCAGCCGGATGTACTCGTCGGCCCGCTGGTGGCCGAACAGGTCGGGGAAGATGCCCTGGGAGGTGTCGGCGTAGTCGATGAACAGCACCAGGTCCCCGAGGCAGATCAGGGCGTCGGCGCCCACTCCGGCCTTGGCGAGGGCGTCGGCACGGCCGTGGACGTCGCTCACGACGTTGATGCGCATGGGCGACATGATATTCCCGAGCAAGTGCTTGGTTACGAAGTGATGCCGGTGGGCGTTCACCTGGTCACGGGCTGATACCGTGCGAATGACCGGATAACGCCTGTGTGACGGCTCTATCCCAACCTCGTGTCACGCGGTAGCGTCCCGGGAAACCTGACCGAGCCGGGTCCTATGAGGAGTGACCGTGCAGGAGTACACCGTTCCCGTGCTGGTGGACGTTCCCTTGTCGGCCAACTGCACCGACGCGGTGTTCCAGCGGGCCGCCGACACCCCCAACGCCGTCGTGATGAAGGTGCAGGACGGCAGCGAGTGGAAGCCGGTGACCGCCGGCGACTTCCGGCAGAAGGTCGCCGGAGTGGCCAAGGGCCTGATCGCCACCGGCATCGAGCCGGGCGACCGCGTCGCGCTGATGAGCCGCACCCGTTACGAGTGGACGATCGCCGACTACGCCATCTGGGCGGCCGGCGGCGTGGGCGTGCCGATCTACGAGACCAGCTCCCCCGAGCAGGTGCGCTGGATCGTGTCCGACTCGGGCGCGCGGGGCGCGTTCGCCGAGACCGCCGGCCACCAGGAGACCCTCCGCGAGGCCGCCCCCGACCTCCCCCACGTCTGGACCTTCGACGAGGGCGCGATCGAGGCGCTGATCGAGGCCGGCAAGGACGTGCCCGACGACACCCTGGCCGAGCGCCGCGCCTCCCGGGGCGGCCACGACCTGGCCACCATCATCTACACCTCGGGCACCACCGGCCTGCCCAAGGGCTGCCAGATCACCCACGACAACCTGCTGTTCACCGCGCGCAACGTGGCGCAGGGGCCGCTGGAGAAGATGTTCTCCATCGACGAGCGGGCCGTGCTGCTGTTCCTGCCGCTCGCGCACAGCTTCGCCCGCATGGTCGAGATCGTGACCGTCGAGACCGGCACCGTGCTGGCCCACACGCCGAACATGAAGAACGTCGCGCCCGACCTGCAGGCGTTCAAGCCGACGTTCCTGCTGGGCGTGCCGCGCGTGTTCGAGAAGGTCTACAACGGCGCCGAGCAGAAGGCCACCGCCGACGGCAAGGGCAAGATCTTCGCCACCGCCGCCCAGGTCGCCATCGACTACAGCAAGGCCAAGAACGACGGCGGCGCCGGGCTCGGCCTGCGGCTCAAGCACGCCGTGTTCGACAAGCTCGTCTACACCAAGCTGCGCGCCGCCACCGGCAGCCGGCTGACCCACGCCGTCTCCGGCGGCTCGGCGCTGGGCGAGCGCCTCGGCCACTTCTTCCGCGGCGTCGGCATCGAGGTCCTGGAGGGCTACGGCCTGACCGAGACCTCCGCGCCGTCCACGGTCAACATCCCCGGCGCGAACAAGATCGGCACCGTCGGGCGGCCGTTCCCGGGCGTCACGATCCGGATCGCCGACGACAAGGAGATCCTGGTCAAGGGCCGCCACATCTTCAGCGGCTACTGGAACAACGAGAAGGCGACCGCCGAGGTCATCGACGCGCAGGGCTGGTTCCACACCGGCGACGTCGGCGAACTCGACGCCGACGGCTACCTGCGCATCACCGGCCGCAAGAAGGAGATCCTGGTCACCGCGGCCGGCAAGAACGTCGCCCCCGGCCCTCTTGAGGACAGCATCCGGGGTCACCGCCTGATCAGCCAGGTGCTGGTCATCGGCGACGACAAGCCGTTCGTGGCCGCGCTGGTCACCCTCGACCCCGAGGCGATGGCGGGCGTCACCCTCACCCAGGAGCAGATCCGGGCCGAGGTGCAGGGCGCGGTCGACAACGCCAACAAGATGGTGTCGAAGGCCGAGCAGATCAAGAAGTTCGTCATCCTCGACGGCGACCTGACCGAGGAGAGCGGCCACCTGACCCCGTCGCTGAAGCTCAAGCGCAACATCGTGATGCGCGACTACGCCAAGCAGGTCGACGAGCTCTACGGCTGACCGACCGGCGCCCTCAGCAGTTCGCCGAAGCGGGCGGCGACCTGGTCCCAGGTCCACTCCCGCTCGATCCACTCCCGGCCGCGCGCGCCCATGGCCCGCGCGGCCTCGGGGTTCCTCAGCAGCTCGATCAGCGCGGCGGCGATCTCCCGGGCCGAGCCGCCGTCGACCACCAGCCCGGTCTCGCGGTGCCTGACCGCGTCGGGGGCCCCGCCCGACGCCCCGGCGACCACCGGCAGCCCGCTGGCCGACGCCTCCAGGTAGACGATGCCGAGCCCCTCGACGTCGAGCCCGCCGAGGCGGCTGCGGCACGGCATGGCGAACACGTCGCCGGCGTCGTAGTAGGCGGGCAGGTCGCGGTCGGGCACCGGCCCGGTGAACCGGATGTCGGCCCGTCCCCGCGCCGCGCGCTCCAGCGCCGCCCGCCCCGGCCCGCCGCCGACCAGCAGCAGTTCCGCTTCCGGTACGGCCCTCGCCACCTCCGGCCACGCCTCGATCAGCCGGTCCTGCCCCTTCCGGGCGACCAGCCGGGACACGCAGACCACCACGGGCCGCTCGCCCAGCCCGAGCTCGGCCCGCACCCGCTCGCCGCCCGCGCCGGGCCGGAAGACGGTCGTGTCGACGCCGGGCGCCAGCCGCGCCAGTTTCCCCGGCGGGATGCGGGCCGACAGGTGGCGGCGTGTGTAGTCGCCGAGGTAGGTGACGACGTCGGCGTGCGCGCCGATCCGGCGCAGCAGGCCGCCCGCCAGCGGCAGCCGGGCCCACGACGCCTCGTGGCCGTGGGTCAGCATCACCACCCGCCCGGCCCCGGCCGCCCGCAGCGCGCCGCCGAGCAGCCCGAGGGGCGCGGCGGCCCCGAAGACCACGGTGGAGCCCGGGTGGACCAGCTCGCAGGCCCGGCGGGCCACGGCGCGCGTCGGCAGCATGAGGCTCGTGGGGTGGCGCACCACCTCGAAGCCCTGCCGGGCGTCGAACTCGGCGCAGCCCTCCCAGCGGGGGGCGTACACCACGACCGAGGAAGCGGGCAGCCGGACGGCCAGGGCGTGCACGAACGACTGGATGCCGCCGGAGCGCGGCGGGAAGTCGTTGGTGACCACCACGACCCGGCTCACGGCACCTGCTCACCGTGGAGCAGCGCCCACGACCGGGCCATGGCGATGCGCTGCGGCGAGGTCGGGTGGGAGGAGTAGAGGACGTACTCCAGGGGGCTGGGGCTCAGGTCGGAGATGTTGCGGACGGCCAGGTTGCGCTGCATGGCGGCGAACGTGACCGGGTCTTCGGTGATCTCCAGGGCGTGGGCGTCGGCGCGCGCCTCGATGTGCCGGCTGACGAGGTTCTGCGCGGGCCCCGACAGGACCGTGCCGAGGGAGACGAGCCCGACCAGCAGCGCGGCCGCCTTCGGGTCGCCCAGCGACGGCACGCCGGTCCGGCGGCGCAGCAGGTTGCCGGCGACGAACAGCGCGCACGCCCCGAACGCGGCCCCCAGCGCCCCGACGAGGGTGCCGTGGAGCACGTCGTCGGTCTTGGCGTGGCCGAGTTCGTGGGCCACGATCAGCTCGATCTCCGGCTCGGGCACCTGCAGCAGCGTGTCGTAGACGACGATGCGCCGGGTCGCGCCGAACCCCGAGACGTAGGCGTTGAGCGCGGTGGTGCGCCGGGAGGCGTCGGCGACCAGCACGTCGTCGACCGGCACCCCGTCGCGGTCGGCCATCGCCAGCAGGCTCTCGCGGAGCGGTCCCTGCCGCAGCGGCGTGAAGTCGTTGAAGACGGGCTCGACCACGATCGGGTAGACGAACGACAACGCCAGCGTCAGCGAGAACGCCCCGAGCGAGGCGGGGATCCACCAGCGGCGCGGCCACCGGCGGGCCAGCGCGATGACCACCACGACCATCACGGCCGACAGCAGCAGCTGGAGGCCGAAGTTCTTCAGCCGGTCGGCGCTCCAGGTGCCCCAGGTCTGGGTCGACAGGCCGTAGTCGCGCAGGACCGTCTCGAACCACATGCCGAGCGGCCACCGGATCGCCAGCGACACGACGTAGATCGCGGCCACGGCGGTCAGCGCCCGCACCCACCACGGCCCCCGGAGCCGCTCGATCAGCCGCGCTCCCAGCGGGGTCGCCACGAACACCGCCGCGATCAGCAGCGTGACGGCGAGCGACAGGTAGGACGGCAGGCTGGTGGCGGCGTCGAAGGCCTCGGCGCGGGCGATCTCGGCGGCCCCGAAGTCGCGGACCGGATCGGGCGTCACCTCGGGCGCGGCCTCGGCGAGCGCGCGCCACGGCGTGGTCACCGCCACCACCACGACGATCGCCACCCCGAGCCCCGCCAGCGCCGCGGCCGCGGCCTTCATCCCCGTACGTTCCACTCCGCCTCCGGAACACTTCGTATCACGTAGTCGCGCCAGGCCGCGGTCAGCTCGGCCTCGCCGACGCCCAGCGTGCGCCGCAGCGCCGTGGCCGGGTCGGCCTGGGCGGCCCGGTAGAGGGCGGTCAGCGCGGCCTCGCCGTAGCGCTCGGCGATGTAGCGGCAGGCGAGCCAGGCCTCCTGGTAGGCCTGCGGGACCCGCGCGCCCCCCGCGCGGAAGTCCTCTCGTGTCGGCAGCTCCCGTGGCGCCTGCCGGTCGGCGGCGAGCTCGGCGGCGACCACCCCGGCCGCCAGCCCGCTGTCACGGTAGCCGACGTAGTCGGCGTAGCCCTCCACGAGCCACACGGGCATGTCGGGACGGGTCGCCGCGCCGGTGGCGACGTGGGTGAGCTCGTGGGCCAGCACGACCACCCGGCCCCGGGCCGAGAGCGTCGCCCAGGCGTGCGGCTCGATCACCACGAAGCCGGGGCCGGCCAGCGCGGCCATGCCGGTCACCGGGGCCGGACGGGCGATCTCGGCCGCCCTCTCGGTCGTGGCGGGCGCCAGGACGGTCGCGGTCACCGGCTCGCCCCAGACCCGCGCCACGGCCTCGGCGGCCCGGTCGGCCTCCTGCGCCAGTTCGGGGAAGCGCCCGTCGGCGGCCAGCACCCGGACGTGCTCGCCGCGGACGGCCAGGGGCCAGCTCTGGCCGTACAGGACCTCCGGGGGGTGCCCGGCGGACAGGACGGCCAGCAGCACGCTGACCGTCACCAGGAACCGCATGTCAACGGATGGTACAAAAACACCGCGGCCCCGCCCGCCGGGAAGGAGGCGGACGGGGCCGATCGGTACTTCGCCGGGCCGACTACATCCCGGGCCGGACCGCGCCCACGAAGGTGCGCTTGCGGTAGGTGTCCAGCTTGTCGATCCGCACCCGCGAACCGGAGTTCGGGGAGTGGACCATCTTGCCGTGGCCGACGTAGATGCCCACATGGCCGCCGCCGCTGGTGAACACGAGATCGCCCGGCTTCATCGCCGTCCAGCTGATCTTCTTCTTCACCGAGCTCTTCTGGGACCAGGTGGTACGGGGCAGTTTGACGCCCGCCTTGCGCCAGGCGAACTGGACCAGGCCGGAGCAGTCGAACGCGCCGGGACCGGTGGCGCCCCACCGGTAGGGGTCACCGATCTGCTTCTTCGCGATGGCGACCGCCTTGCTCGCCAGGACCCGCTGACGCTGGGCCTTGCTGAGCTTCTTGACGCGCTTGGCGGACCTGCTCTTGGTCTGGCTCTTCGCGGCCGAGGGAGCGGCGGGCGCCGCCTCTCCCGAAGCCGGGATCGCCGTGGTGTTCGTGACGGTGACCGTCACCTCATCGGCCCGCGCGGGAGGCGCCGCGACCGCTCCGACCGAGGCCGTGAGCGTCACGCCGCCAAGGGAGAGGCGGGCGATGCGGGACAGGCATGCGGGGGTGGTGGACAGGATTGCTCCTTGGGTCTTCCTCTGATGCCTACCGGGTTAGCTGACGGATTCGGGCAGGGAAGTAGCCCTACGGCGCGGAATTCTCACCGATTCACCCCTGGCTCCGCGGGGGAACCTTTTGGGTCCCCGGTTCCATGCCTCCTGGCTGCATGGATTCGGCTGCGTCGCGTGACGTGCGACACATGGATCTTTATTAAGACATCGGCGCCTACGCACCGGAGTGTCCGCGGACGGCATGGCTTGCTCGTCGCGAAGCCAGAAGTTACCGACTCCGCCATAAGTCGGCAAAGTTTTGGCGAAAGATAAAGATCAGATAAACTCCGGCGCTATTCGAAAACGCCTGCATATCACGGGATTTCGGAGGGTGATGTGACTCTGGTCACACCCCTTGGCACAGAACCCGAAAAAAGCCCCAGACGACACTTTGCGTCGCTCAGGGACGGACGGCCTTGTCGGGGTTGTACTGCGCGAGAGGGGTGATCTTCACCACGTCGCCGGTCTGCGGCGAGTGCACCACCGAGCCCTGCCCGGTGTAGAGGCCGACGTGTCCGAAACCGCTGTGCCAGACCAGATCTCCGGCCTGCAGGTCGCTGATCGGCACCTGCCGGTTCTTGCCCCAGGCCCACTGCTCGTAGCTGGTGCGCGGCAGGCTCACCCCGCCGGCCCGCCAGGCGGCCTGGACCAGCCCGGAGCAGTCCCAGGCGCCGGGGCCGGTGCCGCCGTACTGGTAGGGCTTGCCGATCTGGGCGAAGGCGAAGTCGAGGGCGGCGCGGGCGTTGCCGGAGGCCGGGCCGTTGTAGACCTGGCCGGTGCTCTCGGGGTTGCCCGGGTTGAAGGCGCCCAGCTCGCGGAGCAGCTTCATCTGCTCGTCGACCATCTTGTCGGTCTTCTTCTTCTTGGCCGCCAGGTCGGTGCGGACCTCGGTGGCCTCCTCGAAGGCGGCCTTGCGCTGGTCGCGCTGCTGCTTCAGGCCCGCGATGGCGTCCTCGAACTCGGTCAGCCTGAGCTGGCGGCTGGTGGCCAGCTGGTTGATGATCGCCATGCCGCTGAGGGCGTTCTGGGGGGCCGCGGTGCCGAACATGCCCGTCAGGCTGCGGATGTCGCCCGTCTGGTAGCTGGAGACCGCCAGGCCCACCACACCGGCCCGGAGGGTCTCGACCTTCACGTTCTGCTTCTTGAAGCTGGCGTTGACCAGGTCGTACTGCTTCTTCGACTTCTTGTACCTCTCGTTGGCCTGGTTGTAGTCCTCGACCAACTGGTCGGCCTGCTTGTTCAGCTTCGCCAGCTTGGCCTTCGCCTGGGGGATGGTCGGCTTTGGATCGGCCGCCGCCCCCGCGATCGGAAGAAGCAGAACGAACGCCGCAAAACCAGCCACGGCCGGTACCCGCCCACGCACGCCCGAAACCCCCTCCATACCGGACAGACCTGGGTCGGGACTTTACTCAGCCGATCATGTACCCTCAACCGATTCGCCGGTATTCGCGCAGGTCATCACGTATGGCGACGACGTGATCACGCACGGCCAAGGCGACGGAGGAGCAATACGGAAGGAACCGGACGCGCGCCCATCTTCCGGACAGAGACCGCGACCTCCCGATCGGACGACACCACCGCGATGGCGCGCCCCGGCGGCTCGATCTGGACCATCTGCCGGATGAGGTCGTCGGCTATCTGACCGGGCGCGCTGAACGCCACCCGCACCCCCCGGGGAGCCGACACCTGGACCGGGCCGTCGAGCTCGGCGCCGTCGAACACGCAGGTGATCTCCACCCGCACCTGGACGGCCAGCCCGCCCAGCCCGGTCAGCAGGCGTTGCCGCTGGTCGGCGAGGGTGAGGGTGCCGTAACCCGACTTGGTCACGTTGTAGCCGTCGATGATCAGGTGCAGGTTCGGTATCGCCAGGAGCTGGTCGAGCAGCTGCGGGTCGTCGTCGGCCAGCGCGCGGGCCGGCACGTCGCGGACCGACGGGGCGGTGCCGCTGACGGTCGCCACGTAGTCGGCCGGCCTGCTGATCGTGGTCGGCAGGGCCAGCTCCTTGCGCAGGCCCTTGGCGGCGTCTTCGAGGGCGTCCATGAGCACCCGGATGCGGGCGTCCTCGACCGAGCGGCCCTCGCGGGCGGCGCGGCGGCTGGCCTCCAGGTGCCGCTCGGCCTCGGCCAGGCGCTCCTTGAGGCGGCGCACCTCGGTCTCGGCGGCGGCCCCGGCCCCGGCGACCCGGGCGCGGGCGTCGGCGGTGGCCGCCTCGAGCTCGCCGGCCCGCTGCTCGGCGGCCTTGGCCCGCTCGCGGGCGTCGTGGAGCTTGCGGCGCAGGTCGGTGTTCTCGGCGCGGGCGGCCTTGAGCTGCTCGCGGACCCGGTCGACCTCTTCCTTCGCGGCGGTGCGCTGCTGGGCGAGCTGCTCCTTGAGCCGCCCCTCGGCCTGCTCGCGCTGGGTGTCGAGGGCGGCGGCCTGATCGAGGTCTTCGCGCGCCAGTTCGACCATCCCGGCCCACCCGGGCGGCCGGGTCAGATAGGCTGCCGCCGCGACCAGCACGGGCTCGGCGGCGGGCGGAATCGTCTCCTCGGCGAGCGAGGCGACCAGCTCGGGCCACGCCTGGGTGAGCGCCTCGGCGACGAGTTCGCGGAACTTCTTGTCGTTCTCGAGCTGGGCCGCTATCGGCGCCGACCCCAGCCGGGCCCGCTTGCGCGGCTCGAACCTGGCCACGGCGCGCAGTGGCGCCGGCACGCCGGCGGCGGGCATCGTGCCCAGCACCTGGGCCGCCAGTTCGACGACGTGTGTTCGCACCTGCTCGGGCAGGGGACGAGACAGGCCCTCTCCGGCTGAACTCATCCCTGCTGCTCTCTTCCTGTCCTGGTCGTTCATTCAAGGGTACGGCTCTGCGAGTCCACTACATCACGTTCAGCGACGTGAACGGGGAGCAAGTAGGACACGAACCACTTGTCTCATAAATCGCTCACGTTACGTCAAGATCTCTTCACGTGATGTCACAATGGCCGACGTGACGATAGCGAGTGACCATCTGCGGCGGCTCGCGGCCGAGATGGAAGAGGTGCTCGACCCCGTGTGGGCGCTGCGGACCTTCCCCAAGTGGACCGGCCCGGCCGCCCAGCGTTTCGACGGCGAGCTGATCCGCCACCGCGCCCTGCTGGCCGCCCTGACGGCCGAGGCCGCCCTGCTGGCCGCCCACCGGGAAAAAGAACTCGCCTGAGTCGTTTGTCCGGCTTTAGTCTGCGCGGATGTTCCGACCCGTGCTGCCGATCGAGACCCCCCGCCTGGTCCTGCGGTTGTTCACCCCCGACGACCTGACCGATCTCCACTCCTTCTATTCGCGCCCCGACGTCGCCCGTTTCCTCTACTGGGAGCCGCGCGATCTCGTACAGGTGCGCACAGTGCTGACCGACAAGGCGGCCACCGCCGAGCTCACCGACGAGGGGCAGGTGCTCTGCCTGGCGGTCACCCTCCGCGAGACCGGCGCCCTGATCGGCGAGGTCCTGCTGTTCTGGCGCAGCCGCGAACACCGCCAGGGCGAGATCGGGTACGTCTTCCACCCCGACCACCACGGCCACGGATACGCCACCGAGGCGACGGCCGAGGCGCTCCGGCTGGGCTTCGAGGGTCTGGGCCTGCACCGGATCGTGGCCCGCTGCGACGGCCGCAACACCGCCTCGACCAAGGTGATGGAGCGGCTCGGCATGCGCAGGGAGGCCCACCTGGTGGAGAACGAGATGGTCAAGGGCGAGTGGACCGACGAGATCGTCTACGCGATGCTGCGGCGGGAATGGCGCTGACGCGGGTGAACTGTCGGTCGGGGTCTCTATGGTCGTCAGCGTGGAACAGGGCACGCTGGACGATCTCGGAACACCCCTCGTCGACGTCACGTTCGTGGTGTTCGACCTGGAGACGACCGGCACCTCCCCCGCCGAGTGCGCCATCACCGAGATCGGCGCGGTCAAGGTGCGCGGCGGCGAGGTGCTCGGCGAGTTCGCCACGCTCGTCGACCCGGGCGGCCCGATCCCCCCGTTCGTCTCGGTGCTCACCGGCATCACCGACGCCATGGTGGTGGCGGCGCCGAAGATGACCGAGGTGCTGCCGAGCTTCCTCGAGTTCGTCAAGGGCGCCGCCCTGGTGGCCCACAACGCCCCCTTCGACATGGGCTTCATCAAGGCCGAGTGCGCCCGCCAGGGCTACCCGCCGCCGGTCAACGCGGTCGTCGACACCGCCGACCTGGCCCGGCGGGTGCTCACCCGCGACGAGACCCCCAACTGCAAGCTGGGCACCCTGGCCCGGTTCTTCCGCAGCCCCACCGAGCCCTGCCACCGGGCCCTGGCCGACGCCCGCGCCACGGTCGACGTGCTCCACGGCCTGATCGGCCGGGTGGGCAACCTCGGCGTCCACTCGCTGGAGGAGCTCAAGGGCTTCGTCCGCATGCCCACCCCCGAGCAGCGGAGCAAGCGCCACCTGGCCGACGGCGTGCCCGACAAGCCGGGGGTGTACGTCTTCGAGGACGCCCGCGGCGAAGCGCTCTACGTCGGCAAGAGCAGCAGTCTGCGCACCCGCGTGCGCAGCTACTTCACCGCCAGCGAGACCCGGCCGAGGGTGCGCGAGATGATCGGCATCGCCGAGCGGGTCCGCCACATCGTGTGCGCCACCCCGCTGGAGGCCGAGATCCGCGAGTTACGCATGATCGGCGAGACCAAGCCCCGCTACAACCGGCGGTCCCGGTTCCCCGAACGGGTGGTCTGGCTGAAGCTGACCGACGAGCCGTTCCCCCGCTTGAGCATCGTGCGCGACCTGAAAGACGACGGCGCGACCTACCTGGGCCCGTTCGGCAGCAGCCGCACCGCCGACGACGCCCGCACCGCCATCCACGAGGCCCTCCCGCTGCGCCAGTGCACCGAACGCCTGTCGCTCACGGTCCGGCGCAGCGCGTGCGCGCTGGCCGAGATCGGCAGGTGCGGCGCCCCCTGCGAGGGCCGCGAGAGCCACGACGACTACGCCCGCCACGTCGCGGCGGCCCGCCACGCCATGCTGCTCGACGGCAGCTCGGTCTTCTCCGCCGTCGAGGCCCGCATGGACCGCCTGTCGGCCGAGCAGCGCTACGAGGAGGCCGCCGTCGACCGCGACCGGCTGGCCGCCTACGTCCGCGCCGCCGCCCGCATGCAGCGGCTCACCGGCCTGACCGCCATCACCCAGATGGTCGCCGCCAGCCCCGGCAGAGACGGCGCCTGGGACATCCACGTCATCCGCCACGGCCGGCTGACCGCCGCCGGGGTGATGCCGCGCGGCGCCCACCCGGTCCCCTACGTCGAGGCCCTGGTCGCGACCGCCGAGACCGTCCACCCCGGCCCCGGCCCGACCCCCGCCGCCAGCGCCGAGGAGACCGAGACCATCCTGCGCTGGCTCGAGTCGCCGGGGGTCCGGCTGGTGCGGGTCGAGGGCGGCTGGAGCCTGCCCGCCCAGGGGGCCGCCCGGCTCAAGCAGCGCATCGACCGGGCGTACGACCAGGGAGGTTCCCGCTCAGTGAGGGAGGGCAGACCGCTGCGATAGGTTGGGGCCCTCGGAAAGGAGCACGCTTTGGTCACCGCGATCGTGCACATCAAGGCCGACGTCAGCCGGATCCCCGAGGTCGCCCAGGCGATCGCCGGGCTGGCCGGCGTCAGCGAGGTCTACTCGATCACCGGCGAGTTCGACCTGATGGCCATGGTCCGGGTCGCGCGCTACGAGGAGATCGCCGAGGTCGTGCCGGGGCGGCTCAACAAGATCGAGGGCGTGCTGGCGACCGACACCCACATCGCCTTCCGCACCTACAGCCGCCACGACCTGGAGGCGGCCTTCTCCATCGGCCTGCCCGACGCCGACTAGATTCCTGACCGTCCCCCCGACGCCTTGAACCTCGGAGGGACCATGGACTTCACCGGCCGGACCGTCATCGTCACCGGCGCGGGCTCGGGCATCGGCCGCGCCGCCGCGCGGCTGTTCGCCGGGGCGGGCGCGCTCGTCCTGGGCGTCGGCCGCCGCAGGGAGGCCCTCGCCGAGACGGCGGGCCGCGACGACGCGATCAGCGTCCACGTCGCCGACCTGCGCGACCCCGGAGCGCCCGAGGAGACCGTCGCGGCGGCCGTGGCCCGGTGGGGGCGGCTCGACGTGCTGGTGAACAACGCCGGGGCCGCCAAGATCATGCCGCTGGCCGAGACGACCGCCGACGCCGTCGCCGACCTGTTCGCCCTCAACGTCACCGCGCCGAGCCTGCTCGCCCGGCACGCGCTGCCCCACCTGCGCGCCTCGGCTGGGTGCGTCGTGAACGTCTCCAGCACCTACGGCCACCGCCCCCTGCCCGGAGGAGCCCACTACGCCGCGTCCAAAGCGGCCGTCGAACAGCTCACCCGGAGCTGGGCGCTGGAACTGGCCGCCGACGGCGTCCGCGTGAACGCCGTCGCACCCGGCCCCACGGAGAGCGAGGCCCTGACCGCCGCCGGGCTGCCCGCCGCGACCGTCGAACAGATCAAGTCCGCCGAAACCGACCGCATCCCCATGGGCCGCCGCGGCGACCCGCACGAGGTCGCGACGTGGATCCTCCGGCTGGCCGACCCATCGGCGACGTGGCTGACGGGTCAGATCCTGACGGTGGACGGCGGCCTGGAACTCACCTGACGCCGAGACCGGGCGGTGCGATGCGGGTTAGGGTCCTCGCTCGCCCACGCCCCGGACGCGGGGGCGGACATTGGCCGGGGCTTTCGCTCGCCTGACGCCTTGGACCGCACGGCCGGATGCTCGTCAGGGCCCTCGATCACCGAGCCCCCACGGTGACCACGCCGAGCCGGCGCCTGCCGGAGCCTCGGGCGTCAGCCCGTCCGTTCTCCGCTCAGGGCCCGGGTTCGGCCGCCCGTGAGGAGGCGGGCGCGGACCTCGAAGCCGCCGTCCACCGGGCCCGCCGTCACCGAGCCGCCGAACAGGGCCGCGCGTTCCCAGATGCCCAGCAGACGTTCGCGGGGGCCGCCGTCGTCGCGGACGGCCACCTCGATCAGGCCGCTCTGCCAGCGCAGGGTCACCCGGGCCTTCCGGGCCGAGCCGTGCTCCAGGGCGTTGACCAGCGCCTCCTCCACGATCCGGTAGGCCGACAACTCCAGCACGGGGCCGGGACGCCGCCGGCCCTCCTCGGCGAAGGCGACCGCCAGCCCGGCCGACCGGAACCGGTCGAACAGGGCGGGCAGCGCGGCCAGGGTCGGCTGGGGGCCGGTGGTGGCCGCACCGCCCGACCGCAGCAGGCCCGCCACGCGTTGCAGGTCGGTCAGGGCCTGGCGGCCGGCCTCCTCGGCGTCGCGGAGGGTCTGCCGGGCCCGTTCGGGGTCGCGGTCCATGATGACCCGGCCCGCGCCCACCCCCAGGGTGAGCACGCTCAGGTCGTGGGCCACCACGTCGTGGAGCTCCTCGGCGATCCTGAGCCGTTCCCTGGTCACGGCGTCAGCGGGGTCCGGCGACCGGCGTCGGGTCACGCGGGCCGTCACTTGGGCCAGGCGGGCGATGAGGCGCGTCATGCCCGAAAGATAAGCCGCCGCCCGGCCCGCGGGCGTCCTCCCAGGAGGTGAACGCGGATCAGCCCAGAGGCTTACCCGCGCAGCCCCTGGGAGACCTCGATCCAGCGGTCGAGCAGGGTCGCGGCGGCGCCCGAGTCGATCACCTGGCCGACCGTGACGTAGGCGGCGGCGATGCGCGCGGCCAGGTCGTCGACGGTCGGGCCCTCGTGGGCGACCAGCGCCGCGGCGGCGTTCAGCAGGACCGCGTCGCGGATCGGGCCGCTCTTGCCCCGGACCAGGTCCTGGACCGCGCCCGCGTTGAACACCACGTCGCCGCCCTTCAGGTCGCCGGGCTGGGAGCGGGCGATGCCGATGTCGGCCGGGTCGAAGGTGGTCTTGACGGCCTGGCCGTCGCGGACGACGTACACGACAGAAGGGGCCGCGGTGGACAACTCGTCGAGGCCGTCGTCGCCGCGGAAGACCAGGGCCGACACCCCGCGCTCGGCGAACACGCCCGCCACGACCGGCAGCATGCGCTCGTCGAACACCCCGATGGCCTGCGACGACGGGCGGGCCGGGTTGGTCAGCGGGCCGAGGAAGTTGAACACCGTCGGCACGCCGATCTCCTTGCGGGTCGGCCCGGCGAACCGCATCGACGGGTGGTAGACCGGCGCGAAGCAGAACGCGATGCCGGCCTCCTCGGCCACCCGGGCGGTCGCCGCGGGCGCCAGATCGATCACGACGCCGAGGTGTTCGAGCACGTCGGCGGCGCCGCACTTGGAGGAGGCGGCCCGGTTGCCGTGCTTGACGACCCGGGCGCCCGCCGCGGCCACCACGATGGCGGCCATCGTCGAGACGTTCACCGTGTGGGCCCGGTCGCCGCCGGTGCCGACGACGTCGACCGCCGGGCCCTCGATCGCGAGCGGGGTGGCGATGGACAACATGTGCCGGGCCAGGCCGGACACCTCGGCGACGGTCTCCCCCTTGGCGCGCAGCGCGACGACGAACGCCGCGATCTGCGACGGGGTGGCCGCGCCCGACATGATCTCGCCCATCGCCCACGAGGTCTCGTCGGCGGTCAGGTGCTCACCCGCGAGCAGCGCGTTGAGCAGCGAGGGCCAGGTGGTACGGGCGTCCATGGCGGTCCTTCGGGATCGTGGATGTCAGGAGACGGCGGGCAGCCGCCCGCGCATCAGCCCGGCGATCGTCTCGGCGACGACCATCGGGTCGAGCGGCTGGGAGATCACGGCGTCGGCGCGCGACCAGTTGGCCAGCCAGCGGTCGTCACGACGGGCGATGATCAGGCAGATGGGCGGGCAGTCGTGCACCTCGTCCTTGGCCTGCTTGGCGATGCCCATGCCCCCGGCCGGCGCGGCCTCGGAGTCGAGGATCGCGATGTCGATCTCCCCCGAGTCGAGCTTGCGGACCACGGCGGCCTGGGTCGCGCACTCGACGATCTCCACCAGCGGCAGGTCGGCGGCGGGACGGCGGCCCAGGGCCAGCCGCACCTTCTCACGGGTGGCCGCGTCGTCGCTGTAGACGAGAACCTTCATGTCGCTTACTCCAGTCACCGGGTAGGGTCCACCAGGGATGCTATCGGCCCTGGGCAGCCGTCGACATCCCGCCTCCTACCCCCTATCGGGGGGCCGTGAAGCGACCCGGCCCTGCGAGCCGCAATAATGACGTGCGTGGCGACAGCATCCGCAATTACTACGACGACGACAGCCCACTCGTCGCGCCGGCCCAACCTGGTCAGCGTAGGGACGATCATCTGGCTGTCCTCTGAGCTCATGTTCTTCGCGGCGCTGTTCGCGATGTACTTCACCATCCGCTCGGTGAGCGTCGGCCAGGACCCAGCAAGCTGGCCCGGCGCCCACCTGAACGTCCCGTTCGCGACGGTCAACACGATCATCCTGGTGCTGTCCTCGGTGACATGCCAGTTCGGCGTGTGGGCCGCGGAAAAGGGCCAGGTCAAGAAGCTCCGGTTCTGGTATTTCGTCAGTTTCCTCATGGGCGCGGTCTTCGTCGCCGGGCAGCTGATCGAATACGCCGAGCTGGTGCACGAGGGCACGACCCTCTCCTCCGACGCCTACGGCTCGGTGTTCTACCTGACCACGGGCTTCCACGGTCTGCACGTGACGGGTGGTCTGATCGCGTTCCTGTTCCTCCTGGGACGCACGTACGCCGCGAAGCGCTTCACGCATGAGCAGGCCACCAGCGCGATCGTCGTGTCCTACTACTGGCACTTCGTCGACGTCGTCTGGATCGGCCTTTTCGCGACCATCTACATCATCAAATGATCGGAACGGGGATTTCGGTGAACTCCATCACCGCGCGACGGCGGCGGCATCCCCTCGCGCGCCTCGCGGTCGTGGCGCTCGCGCTGGGCCTGCTGGGCGGCGGATACGCCGCCGCGGCGCCCAGTGACAGCACCGCCGACGCGGCGGTCGCGTCGGGCAAGGCCGACGACGTGGCCGAGGGCAGGAGCCTGTTCGTGGCTCACTGCGCCAGCTGCCACGGCATCAGCGCCGAGGGCACCTCCATGGGCCCGACCCTTGTGGGCGTGGGCGCCGCCGCGGTCGACTTCCAGGTCAGCTCGGGCCGCATGCCCGCCGCCGACCCGAGCGCGCAGGCTCCGCGCAAGCCCCTCGGCGAGTGGGTCACTCCCGAAGCGGTCCGGCAGCTGGCCGCCTACGTGCAGACCCTCGGTGGCGGTCCCACGATCCCCACCAAGGAGATGGTCTCCGGCGGCGACGCGGCCAAGGGTGGTGAGCTGTTCCGCGCCAACTGCATCCAGTGCCACAACTTCGTCGGCGCCGGCGGCGCGCTCACCTACGGCAAGTACGCCCCCGACCTCAACGAGTCGACGCCCGAGCAGATCTACGAGGCGATGGCCACGGGTCCGCAGGCGATGCCGGTCTTCAACGACTCCGTCGTCAAGCCGGAGAACAAGGCCGACATCATCGCCTACATCACCCAGGTGCGCGGCCAGGTCGACCCGGGCGGTTTCGGGCTCGGCCGCATCGGCCCGGTCACCGAAGGTCTCGTCGTGTGGGTCGCCGGCCTCAGCTTCATGTCCCTCGCCGCCATTTGGATCACCGCCAAGAAGCGTAAGAGAACATCAAAATGACAGATAACGAGCTTCCCGGCCCCGATGACGAGGCGCGCGTGCCGCGTCGCGTCATCGGCACCCCGGCTCAGGGAACCGCCGTACTCGGCACCCGCCCGGTCGAGACCGAGGTGGAGACGCCCGGCGTGACGCTCCCCGACCCCGCCGACGCCCGCAAGGCCGAGCGCACGGTCACCCTGCTGTTCTTCGTCGCCTTCGTGGCCGGCATCGCCTTCATCGCCTCGTACGTCGTCTTCCAGGTCGGCAGCCTCGACAAGACGGCCGTGTCGAACGCGGCGCTCGGCGGCACCCTCACGGTGGCGCTGCTGGCGCTGGCCTCGGGGGTCGTCGTCTGGGTCCGGCGGATCATGCCGAAGTACAACCTGGTCCAGGAGCGCCACGAGATGCGCTCCGACGACGACACCCGCGGCTACGTCGACGAGACGTTCCGCGCGGGCGCCGGTGAGAGCGGCTTCGTCAAGCACAAGATGATGCGCCGCACGCTGCTGCTGGCGGCGGCGCCGCTCGGCCTGGCCCCGCTCGTGCTGCTGAAGGACCTGGGCCCGCTGCCCGGCACCTCGCTGCGCCACACGGTGTGGAAGAAGGGCATGAAGCTGGTGGTCGAAGGCACCGGCCAGCCGATCCTGGCGGCCGACTTCGACTCGCCGGGCGGCATCCTGTCGGTCGTGCCCGAAGGTTACGAGCACGACCTCAACGCCCTCGCCAAGGCCACCCTGATCCTGATCAAGTTCCGTCCTGAAGACCTCAAGTCGGGCACGATCAAGAACTGGACCTACGACGGCATCGTCGCCTACTCGAAGATCTGCACCCACGTGGGTTGTCCCGCGGCGCTCTACGAGCAGACGACCCACCACATCCTGTGCCCCTGCCACCAGTCGACGTTCGACGCGACCGACGGCGCGAAGGTCATCTTCGGCCCGGCCGCGCGGCCGCTGCCGCAGCTGCCGATCGGCGTCGACGGCCAGGGCTACCTCATCGCCCAGGCCGACTTCGACGTCCCCGTCGGTCCCAGCTTCTGGGAGCGCGGCGACGCCGAGGCCGACGCCCGGGAAGCCAGGGGGAACCAGTCGTGAACGAGACTCCGAAAGCCATCGCAGGCCCGGCGACCTACCTCGACGACCGTCTCGGCGCGGGCAGCTTCCTGAAGCGCAACCTGCGCAAGGTCTTCCCCGACCACTGGTCGTTCCTGCTGGGCGAGATCGCCCTCTACTCCTTCATCATCCTGCTGCTGACCGGCACGTTCCTGACGTTCTGGTTCAAGCCGAGCATGGGTCACGTCGAATACCAGGGCGTGTACGAGCCCCTCAAGGGCGTCATGATGTCGGAGGCCTACGCCTCGACGCTGCACATCAGCTTCGAGGTCCGGGGTGGTCTGCTGATCCGGCAGATGCACCACTGGGCGGCCCTGCTGTTCGTGGCCGGCATGATGGTCCACGCGCTGCGCGTGTTCTTCACCGGCGCCTACCGCAAGCCGCGTGAGCTCAACTGGATCATCGGCGTGCTGCTGCTGACGCTGGCGCTGGCCGAGGGCCTCACCGGCTACTCGCTCCCCGACGACCTGCTCTCCGGCGCGGGTCTGCGGATCACCGAGGGCGTGGCGATCTCGCTGCCGATCGTCGGCACGTACATCACGTTCTTCCTGTTCGGCGGGGAGTATCCGGGCGTCGACGTCATCTCGCGCTTCTACACCCTGCACATCCTGCTGATCCCCGGCATCCTGCTGGCCCTCATCTCGGCCCACATGGTGCTGATGTGGGTGCAGAAGCACACCCAGATGCCCGGCCCGGGCCGCACCGAGCACAACGTGGTGGGCGCGCCGTTCTACCCGGCCTTCATGGCCAAGGCGGGCGCCTACTTCCTGTTCACGTTCGCGTGCATCGCCGGTCTCGGCACGTTCGCCCAGATCAACCCGATCTGGTTGTTCGGACCGTACACGCCGGCCGACATCTCGGCGGGTTCACAGCCTGACTTCTACATGGGCTTCCTCGAAGGCGCGCTGCGGCTGATGCCCGCCTGGGAGATCAACTTCCTCGATCACACGGTGCCCCTGAGCGTGCTGATCCCGGCGTTGGTCCCAATGGGCATCATCATGACGGGCCTGGCGCTCTACCCGTTCGCCGAACAGTGGATCACCGGCGACCGTCGTGAGCACCACCTGGCCGACCGTCCCCGCAACGCCCCGGTCCGCACCTCGATCGGCATGGCGGCGGTGACGTTCTACGGCATCCTGTGGCTGCTGGGCGCCAACGACGAGATCTCGACCCACTTCCACATCGGTCTCTACGAGACGACGATCATCGGCCGGTTCGCCATCTTCATCGGCCCGGCGATCGCCTACTGGATCACCTACCGGATCTGCATCGGCCTCCAGCGTCGTGACCAGGACATCCTGTCCCACGGCGTAGAGTCGGGCGTGATCAAGCGACTGCCGCACGGCGAGTACATCGAGGTCCACACTCCCCCGGCGGAGGACATCGCCGAGCACATGCGCGGCAAGAAGCAGATCCCGATCGTCCCGGGCGACGACGACAAGGACGGCATCCCGCCGAAGGGCGTGCGCGGTCCGATCGGCAAGCTCCGGGCGGCGGCCAGCAAGTTCTACGGCACCGACCACGTCCCGCTCGACGGCCACGGCCATCACGACGGGCACGGCGACGGCCACGACGAGCACGCGGCGGTGGGCGCCGGCGACAAGCCGCGCGAACTGCACTGACGCTCTCACTGAAGAGACCCGGAGCCTTCGCTCCGGGTCTTTTCCCTTTCCTGGACGATCACACGGCGACCCACCGCGTGCAGGCGACGGGACCACCACGAGCCTGCCCGCAGGCCCGCAGACTCTGGTAGCGATCCCACATGGGCGGCGTGACCGCACTCGTCAGGAAGGGCCGCACCTTGGTCACCCCGAGCTGGATCCAGGTGACGCCCTGATTCCAGGAACGGTCCACCCAGACCGCGTCCCCCGGCCCCCCGCCACTGATCCGCCCCACGGCGAACGGCTCCCCTTCTCCGGCGTAGAGCCGCACGACCCTTCCCGCCGGGGCGACCGCGGAGGCGACCGGATGAACCCGCCCCACCCCGCGCACGAGCGCGTGCAGCGCCTGCCCCTCGCCTCGGCAGGCCACGCCCCGGAAGGTCTCCCAGCCCCGATAGCGCCCGCAGAGCGTGTTCACATCGGCCAGGAGCTGGCCGTCGATGCGCTCCCGCCCCTCGGGGGTGAGGCGGTCCTGCGCCCGGTAGTTCCGGTAACCGAAGTCATGCCGCCGGCAGGCATCGGCGAAGCCGAACCCGCCGTCACCCCCGGCGAACGAGCAGTCGTCGACACTCCAGACGAGCCCTTCGCCCTTCTCCTCGGCCCGCTCGACGAAGTCGTCAAGCGAGACCTCGAACAGCAGCTGGTCGGTCTTCTCCAGCGGATCGTCATCCGCGCGGGCGATCCCCGGCCCGCTTGAGAGAAGCACCGCGACGACCGAGATCCTCACGGCGGCCCGCATCAGATGACGGGTCGAACGCGCCATGTCTCTCCTCTTCCGACAGGTCGACCAGACCGCATTGATGGATCGTTCCAAATTCAGCACGAGCCCAGCCGAATGCAACGAGCCACGCCCCCGCGCAATGGCCACATGGCGCCCCACAGCCCCGCCATCGGGAATTCCCGCACCTCACGGCCGCCACCTGAAATCCCTGTATCTCAAGCCCACCATCTGGATTCCTGCATCTGGAGCACCCTCACTTCGGCATCTGACTGCTGGGCCGCTCATGCCCAGGCACCTGACATGCAGGGCGCGACGCCCGCCTATCCACGGATGGGCCTCTGCGGCAGGGAGACACCGTTGCACGGGCACCTGCCGCATGGCGACCGCCACATAAGCATTTGCGGCATGGCGACACCTGTCGATCTGGTGCCGGCACATGGCGTCCACACGCTTGAAGCCTTCGCGCCCGCGACCCGGGCGCGAAAGGGCGCTCGCGGCGGACTCGTGAAGAGTCTGCCGCGTAGCGCCCCTTTTTCGCCGGCCGTAATCGCGTCGGCGATCGACTTTCGCAATGCGATGGAAATGAGCCGTTTTCCGAATCCCATTCCACATCCGGAAATCGCCCACCAGGAGCTCCAGATGGCCGCATCCACCCCCCGTGACATGGCCCGGAGTCTACGCCGGAATTCACGTCATTTGAGGTGACAATCCAGCCATGAATTGCTATTCCATGACTTCGTCCATGACCCTGGAGTTCACCGGGGTGCGACGTGACCGATTCGGAAAAGGTTTCCGGGGTCAACCCGGTTCCTGATCTCGGCCAGCCGACGCCGGGTCGCCTCCGGCCAAGCCTGATCCGTCGTCGTCAGGTCGGAGCCGTGCATGTTGATCAGGGACCCGCCCGTCGACCACGGCGCCAGCGCCCCCACGACCGCACCGGGGTCGCTCCCGGGCAGGCCGATCGCCAGCACGTTGAAGGCCCCGTCGCGCCCGCCGACCGCGTTGGGCTCCTTCGGCTCGCGGGCCAGGGCCCCGCCCAGGTGCCGGATCTCCACCACCGGGATCGGCAGCTCGACCGTGGGCCCGGCGACGGTCAGCAGCGTCTCCACGGCCTCGGGGGTCAGCGCGCGCAGCAGGGTGCTGCGCTCGACGGCCGGCATGGGGTCGGTCGGGTCGTTGTGGACGCGGTCGAGCTGCGTGTACGGCAACTCTCCCACCCCGCCGAGCACCGGCTCGGCCACCCCGAGCATCGGCGCCAGGAGGGCCTCCTGGGGCTCCGCGGAGGCCACCCGCAGGTGGGCGACGAACTGGCCGCGCAGCGGGGGCGGCAGCTGCGGGAGCGGCGGCAGGCGGAGGAAGGCGAGCGAGGTGGTCAGCGTCTCGGGCAGGCCGGGCGCCCAGCGCTGGTAGGCGCGCAGCACGGCGGGGGCGTCGGCGGCGGCGTAGTAGAGGCCGCCGCCCCACACGGTGGCCAGCGGGAACAGGTCGACCGTGATCGAGGTGACCACGCCGAAGCCGCTCTTGCCGCCGCGCAGCGCCCAGAACAGGTCGGGCTCGCCGCCCGGGTCGGCGACCCTGACCGCGCCGTCGGGGGTCACCACGGTCAGCGACCGCACGTGGTCGGCCGCGAAGCCGTAGGTGCGGGCCAGCGGGCCGATGCCGCCGCCCAGGGTGAACCCGACGGCGCCGACCCCGGAGGCCGAGCCGGACAGGGGCGCGAGCCCGAAGGGGGCCGCCGCGCGCACGACCTCGGCCCACGTGCAGCCGGCGCCGATGGTCGCGGTGCGCGCCTCGGGGTCGATCGACAGGGAGCGCATCCGGGAGGTGAGGATCAGGACCGCACCGTCGGCGGCCTGGACGGCCCCGTGCCCGGTCGCCTGGACGGCCACCGGCAGGCCGCAGGCGGCCGCGTGGGCGAGGGCCTCGGCGACGTCGGAGGGGGTCTCGGCCTCGGCGACGAGGGCGGGGTGGTGGCGGACCGCGAGGTTGAATCCGGAGATTTCGTTCATGGGAGAGGTTGTCCCATGGTGTCCTCGTATGCGGCTGAGGCGGCATCCTAGTGTGGTCCTAGTCATCAGGGAGGAACGGCGATGCGGCACGACTTCCGGGTCCTCGGGCCCGTGGAGGTCCTCAGCGAGGGGCGGGCCGTCGACCTCGGCCCGCGCAAGCAGCGGGCGGTCATGGCGTTGCTGCTGACGCACGCCCCGAGGGTCGTGGCGCTCGACCAGATCATCGACGCCCTCTGGCAGGACGAGCCGCCCTCCAGCGCGACCGGAACGCTCCAGGCGTACATCTTCCAGCTCCGCAAGGCCCTGGAGCCCGAGCGCAGCCCGCGTACCCCGGCGCGCATCCTGCGCACCCGCGAACCCGGCTACCTGCTCGACATCGACCCCGGCCAGATCGACTCCCACCGGTTCCTGCGGGCGATGGAGCAGGCCGAGGCCGCGCCGCCCGACCAGGTCGAGAAGATCCTCACCCCCGCACTGGAGTTGTGGCGCGGGGAGCCGTACACGGGGCTGCAGGACGAGGAGTACCTGCGGCCGACCATCGCCCACCTCAACGAGGCCCGGCTGACGGCGCTGACCACCCGGGCCGAGGCGCGGCTGGCCCTCGGTCGCGCCGCCGAGGTGGTGCTGGAGGTCGAGCGGCTGCTGGAGGCGGCGCCGTACCGGGAAGGGCTCTGGTCGCTGCTCATCCGGGCGCTCTACACCGACCGGCGGCAGGCCGACGCGCTGGGCGCCTACCAGCGCTGCCGGACGCTGCTCGACGAGGAGCTCGGGCTGCTGCCCGGCCCGGAGCTGCGGGCGCTGGAGCAGGCCGTGCTGCGGCAGGAGGAGCTGCCGCCCTCCCGGGTCGCCGTGGTGGCCGCGCCCGCGCCCGCGCAGGTGGAGCTGCCCCGGTTCGTCGGCCGGGCGGCCCAGCAGCGGCGGGTGCGCGACCGCGTCGCCGACGCCGCCAAGGGCTCGGGCGGGGTGCTGCTGATCGGCGGGGAGGCGGGCATCGGGAAGACCACCCTGGCCGAGGCCGCCGCCGAACTGGCGGAGCGGCAGGGCTTCACCACCGCCTGGAGCCGCTGCGCCGAGGACGCCCCCGCCTTCTGGCCGTGGATCCAGGCCCTGCGGCTGCTCGACCCGCCCACGGCCGAACGCCTGGCCGCCCCCGGCGAGGCCGCCGACCCCGACGCCGCCCGGTTCCTGCTGCACGACACGGTCGCCCGCGCCCTCGAACGGCGCGCCGCCCAGAGCCCGGTCATGATCGTGCTGGAGGACGCCCACTGGGCCGATGCGGCCACCCTGAAGCTCCTCACATTCCTCGGCGCCGACCTGCACCGGGTCCCGCTCCTGGTGGTCGTGACGGTACGCCACCACGACGCCCCCCAGCCCGTCGACGTGTTCGCCGAGCTCGCCCGCCAGCGCGGCACCGAACGCCTCACGGTCGGCCCGCTGACCACCTCCGACGTCGCCGACTACCTCGACGGCCGCGACCCCGGCCTGCGCGAGCACGTGGCCGTGCTGCACGACCGGACCGGCGGCAACCCCTTCTACCTGGGCGAACTGCTCCGCCTGGCGGCCTCGACCCGCTCGGCCGACATCGCGGCCCTGCCGGTGCCCGACGGGGTGCGCGACGTCATCGCCCAGCGTGTCTCCCGGCTGCCGGAGGAGACCCAGTCGCTGCTGCGGACCGCGTCGGTGGCCGGCCGGGACGTCGACTCCGACGTGCTGGCCGGCGCCGCCGGCATCGACCCGGCGCGGCTGCTCCTGCTGCTCGAACCGGCCGTCGCGACCGGCCTGCTCGTCGAGCTCGACGGCGGCTGGGACTACCGGTTCTCCCACGCCCTGGTCCAGGAGTCCCTGTACGGCGAACTCACCCGCCTCCAGCGCGCCCAGCTGCACGGGAGGATCGGGGAAGCGGCCGAGTCGTTCGGCGGCGGCGACCTCGACCGCGTCCCGGTGCTGGCCCACCACTTCGCCCAGGCCGCCCGCGTCGGCCACGCCGAGAAGGCCGTCGGCTACGCCGTGAAGGCCGCCGAACAGGCCGCCGCGTCACTCGCCTACGACGAGGCGGTGCGCTACTGGGAGCTCGCCCTGGCCTCCCACGGCCCTGCGGGCACCTCCCGCCGCTGCCGCCTGCTGATCGAGCTCGGCCGGGCCCGGCGCGTCACCGGCGACGTGCTGGGCGCCCGCGCGCCCCTCGACGAGGCCGTCGACCTGGCCACCCGCCTGGGCGAGCACGACATGGCGATCGAGGCCACCAGCGTCTTCGGCGGCGTCACGTTGTGGAACTGGTGGTCCTACGGCGTCGTCAACCCGCGCATGGTGAACGTGCTGCGCGACCAGCTGGCCCGGCTGCCCGACGACGACCTGGCCCGCCGCGCCGCCCTGCTCGGCACCCTCGCCGTGGAGCTCTACTACGGCCCGCGCGAGGAGGCCCTGGAGTGCGCCGCCGAGGCCGTCGCCCTGGCGAGGCGGACCGGCGACCCGCAGCTGCTGGCCCGGACCCTGAACAACTACGTCATCGCCGCCTGGTCGCCCGAACACGACGCCGAGCGGTTCGCCGCGGCCGCCGAGATCCTCACCCTGCCCGGCCTGCCCAAGCTCACCGAGGTCATCTCCCGCCTGCACCGCATGCAGGGCCTCATGCAGGACGGCGCGATCGCCGAGTACGACGCCGAGCTGGCCCGCTGCCTGCGGCTGACCGAGGAGCTGCGCATCCCCGAGATCACCGCCCAGGTCAACTACGCCGCCTCGGGCCGCGCGATCCTGCACGGCGACTGGGCCGAGGCCCGGCGCTACAGCGCGCTGGCCGGGGAGTGGTACCGCCGCACCAGCCTGTGGGGGCCCGACTTCGTCGACCTGCAGAGCGAGTTCTACATCGACTGGGCGCGCGGCGGCGTGCCGGCCTCGCTGGTCGCCACCCTGGCCGAGCGGGCCGACGACCCGTCGGACCGGCTGCTGCGCCCCACGGCGATCCTGGCCCTGTGGGAGTCGGGCGAGCAGACGCGGGCCAAGGAGCTGCTCGACCGCTGGGGCGTGAGCCTGGAGCGCAACTGGGCCTGGCAGTTCTCCGCCTGGCAGTGGGCCCTCGTGGCCGCGCGGCTGGGCCGCCCGGCCCCCGAGGAGATGCTGGCGGCCCTGCTGCCGGTCGCCGACCAGATCGCCACCCTGGGCACCGGCTGCGTCTCGTGGGGCTCCATCCACGAGGCCGTCTCGGAGTTGTACGAGGCCGTCGGCGACCGCGACCGCGCCCGCGAGCACGCGCGGCAGGCGGCCCGGGTGCACCGCAGGCTGGCCGTGCCCCATCTGGAGCGCCGCAGCGCGGCGCTCCTGGAGCGGCTCGGTTAGGCCATCGGGTCGGTCGTGGCGTCGCGCAGGCGGCTCCACTTGAGCCAGTCCTTCCACTTCGGCTGCCAGTGGCCCCAGCCGTTGGTGGTCTCCAGCTGGCGCGGCGAGCCCGTGAGGATGATCGGGTCGCCGATCAGGGTCTCGTCCTTGTACCACTGGGCGTTCGACGGGCTGATGTTCACGCAGCCGTGGCTGACGTTGGAGTTGCCCTGCGAGCCGACCGACCAGGGCGCGCCGTGCACGTACTCGCCGCTGTTGGAGATGCGGACGGTGTCGTAGACGGTCTGCTGGTAGTAGCCCGCCTGGCCGGGGCCCGCGTCGGGCGAGGTCATGACCGTCACGTCCTCGCGCGACATGGCCAGGTGGATGCCGCTGGTCGTGTGGTACTTCCAGACGCCGCCCTTGCCGGCGCTGAACGGGATGGTCCGGATCACCTTGCCGTCGCGGATCACGTCCATCGTGTGCTTGCTGATGTCTCCCTTGGTGATCTGGGAGCGGCCGATGGTGAAGTCGCGCACGACGTCCTTGCCACCGTAGAGGCCGGTGTCGCCGCGGACGCCGGCCATCCGGGCGGTGACCCGGACCTTGGTCCGGGGCGGCCAGAACTTCTTCGGCCGGTAGGCGATCGTCTTGTCGTCGAACCAGTGCCAGGCGCCCTCGACCGGTTTGGACGCCTGCACGAGCAGGTTGCGCTCGATCGACACCCGGTCCTTCACCGGCGCGTTGAAGCTGATCATGATCGGCATGCCGACGCCGACCGTCAGGCCGGTGTAGTCCTTGTTCGGCAGCAGCGTGTCGATCTCGAACGTCTTGGCGGCCTTGAGAGTGGAGAACGAACTGCTCCCCCGCGCCGACCCGGCGGTGGCCGCGACCGTGTAGTGGGTGCCCGGCATCATCGGCCGCACGCTGCGCCACATCGTGCGGTCGGCGCTGAAGACGCCCTCGACCGGTTTGCCGCCCTCGGCGGTGACGGCGACCGACCCCAGCGGGGCGCCGGCCGCGTAGATCTTGATGGGGAGCTCCGGCGGCAGGTTCGCGGCCCCGTTGGACGGAAAGATCATGACCGATTCGGCCGCCTTCTGCGCAGTCGTGTCCTCCCCTGCTGTGGCGGTAGTGGCACAACCGGTCACCATCAGTAGGGCCAACGCCCCCGCACCACGACTTCGCACGCGGATCTCCCCCCGGGTCACCTTGATCACTATCTCTGAGTTATTACCCGATTACGGGGAGTTCGGTCGCGCGACACTCCTTTCGAAGGCAAAGAAAAAGTCCCGGCCCGCCCAAGGCGAACCGGGACCACGCTGCTGGAACTAGTGCGAGAAGTGCCCGCGGTAGTACTGGAAGACGAAGCCGATCGTGCTCATGATCACCGCGAAGACGCCGATGATGAAGAGCCACCAGCCGATGACGAAGCCGAAGAACGTCAGCGCGGCCGACAGGCACACGAACAGCGGCCACCACGAGTGGGGGCTGAAGAAGCCCAGCTCGCCCGCGCCGTCACTGATCTCGGCCTCCTTGTCGTCCTCCGGCTGCTCGCCGATGCGACGGGCCGTGAACAGCAGGTAGTAGCCGATCATGAAGGCGAGGCCCACCGAGATCGCCATCGCGGTGGTGCCGGTCACCTCCTTGGACCAGAACCAGTAGACGATGTCGGCAGCGGCGAAGAACGCGCCGGTGAGGATGAACATCCATCCCTGGACCTTCACGACTTGACCTCCTCGATCTCCGGCTGGGCCTGACCAGGCGTGATGTGCGGGTACTTGAGGTCGAACGCCGGGCGCTCCGACCGGATGCGGGGCAGCCGGTGGAAGTTGTGCCGCGGCGGCGGGCAGGAGGTCGCCCACTCGAGCGAACCGGCGTAGCCCCACGGGTCGTCGACCGTGACCTTGGGCGCGTTGCGCCAGGTCGTCCAGACGTTCCAGAGGAACGGCAGGGTGGACGCGCCCAACAGGAAGGCGCCGACCGAGCTGATCATGTTCAGGTCGGTGAAGCCGTCGACCGCCGCGTAGTCGGCGTAGCGGCGCGGGAAGCCGATGACGCCGAGCCAGTGCTGCACCAGGAACGTCAGGTGGAAGCCGAAGAACAGGGTCCAGAAGTGGACCTTGCCGATCTTGTCGTTCAGCATCTTCCCGGTGAACTTCGGCCACCAGAAGTAGAAGCCGGCGAACATCGCGAACACGACCGTGCCGAACACCACGTAGTGGAAGTGGGCCACCACGAAGTAGGAGTCGGAGATCGAGAAGTCGAGCGGCGGCGAGGCCAGGATGACGCCGGTCAGACCGCCGAAGAGGAAGGTGACCAGGAAGCCCACCGCGAAGAGCATCGGCGTCTCGAAACTGAGATGCCCTCGCCACATCGTGCCGATCCAGTTGAAGAACTTCACGCCGGTCGGCACCGCGATGAGGAACGTCATGAAGCTGAAGAACGGCAGCAGCACCTGTCCGGTGACGAACATGTGGTGCGCCCACACCGTCACCGACAGGCCGGCGATGGCGATGGTCGCGCCGACCAGGCCGATGTAGCCGAAGATCGGCTTGCGGCTGAAGACCGGCAGGACCTCGGTGATGATGCCGAAGAACGGCAGGGCGATGATGTAGACCTCGGGATGGCCGAAGAACCAGAAGAGGTGCTGCCACAACATCGCGCCGCCGTTGGCGGCGTCGAAGACGTGGGCGCCGAGCTTCCGGTCGGCCTCCAGCACCAGCAGCGCCGCCGCGAGCACCGGGAAGGCCAGCAGCACCAGGATGCTGGTGAGCAGGATGTTCCAGGTGAAGATCGGCATGCGGAACATCGTCATGCCGGGCGCGCGCATGCAGATGATCGTGGTGATGAAGTTGACCGCGCCGAGGATGGTGCCCAGGCCCGACAGGGCCAGACCCATGATCCACAGGTCGCCGCCGATGCCCGGCGAGGTGACCGCGTTCGACAGCGGCGCGTAGGCGGTCCAGCCGAAGGCGGCCGCGCCGCCCGGGGTGAAGAAGCCGCCGACGGCGATGATGCTGCCGAACAGGTAGAGCCAGTAGCTGACCATGTTCAGACGGGGGAACGCCACGTCGGGGGCGCCGATCTGGAGCGGCATCAGCTCGTTGGCGAAGCCCGCGAACAGCGGGGTCGCGAACATCAGCAGCATGATCGTGCCGTGCATGGTGAACAGCTGGTTGAACTGCTCGTTCGAGACCACCTGCAGGCCCGGCTGGGCCAGCTCGGCGCGCATGACCAGGGCCATGACGCCGCCGATGAGGAAGAACACGAACGAGGTCATCAGGTAGAGATGACCGATGATCTTGTGGTCGGTCGTCGTCAGCCACTTCACGACGACGGAACCCTTGCGGTAGGGCCGGGCGGAAATGCCCGCGCCTTCGGCATGCGCGGTCACTGTGCGCCTCCCGCGGCGGACTGGGTGGTCATGTACTGGTCGAACTCCGCCTGCGGGACCAGCTTGACCGAGAACAACATCTTGCTGTGGTCGACGCCGCACAGCTCGGCGCACCGTCCGAAGAACACCCCGGTCTTGTCGAGGGTGTCGAGCTCGAACTTGTTGTGCACGCCCGGGATGACGTCCTGCTTGAAGAGGAACGCCGGCACCCAGAACGAGTGGATGACGTCGGGCGACTCAAGGGCGAACTCGACCTTGGTGCCGACCGGCAGCACCAGCTGCGGGCCCTGCGGGTTGGTCGTGCTCTGCTTCGACAGGTCGACCGGGACGCCGGCCACCGTCGCCGTCTTGCCCTGCGCCTCGGTCGTGAAGCGCCAGCTCCACTGGTAGCCCTCGACCTTGACCTTCACCGGGGCGGTGCCGGAGACCTTGATGATCTCGGCCTCGTCGCGCGCGGTGAAGTAGAAGAAGACCGCCACCATGACCAGCGGAACGAGCGTGTAGAGCATCTCGATCGGCAGGTTGTACCGCACCTGGGGCGGCAGCTGCTGGTCGGAGTTCTTCCGCCGGCGGTGGAACAGCACCGACCACACGATCAGGCCGAAGACGACGACGAACGTCGCGAAGGCGGCCACCCACGAGCCCAGCCACAGGTCGAGCATCAGGTTGCCCTGCCGCGTCTGCGGCTCGGGCTGGGCCAGCCGGGACCACTGGTCTGCTGCCTCGGAACTACACGCCGACGCGGACGCGACCAGAACCGCCACACCGGCGAGACTGGGCAGCCGGCGGCGGGCCAACGATCGCCGTGTCGTACGGCGGGTCGGACTCACGGATCGCCTACCCCACACTTGAAGCCCACGGGGCACACCCCTGGGCGGTTTTCGAGGATTCCACACAGCCGGGGGAATCTTCTCCCCCGCTTTACTTGATTCACTTCAATGCCGAGACACTTTAGCGCGGACCGGCACCGGTCCTCGTTCCAGCCCCCGTTAATGTCCTCACTGTGGCGTACCTCGACGCGGCATCGACCGAGCCCCTCCACCCCGCGGCCCGCGAAGCCCTGCTGGCGGCCCTCGACGTGGGGTGGGCCGACCCCGCCCGGCTCTACGGTTCGGCGCGCCGGGCGCGGCTGCTGCTCGACCAGGCGCGGGCCGAGATCGCCGAGGTGCTGGGCGCGCGGCCCGACGAGTTGTCGTTCACCACGTCGGGCACGCAGGCCGTCCACCTGGGCGTCCTCGGCGCGCTGCAGGGACGGCGGCGGGCCGGGCGGCACCTCGTGGTGAGCGCCGTGGAGCACTCCAGCGTGCTGCACGCCGCGGGCGTGCACGAGGGCGCCGGAGGCAGCGTGCAGACGATCGGGGTCGCCCTCTCCGGGCGGGTCGACCTGCCCTCCTTCGCCGAGGCGGTGGCCGCCGAAGGAGTCGCCGTGGCGGCGCTCCAGACGGCCAACCACGAGGTGGGCACCCTCCAGCCGGTGGCCGAGGCGGCCGAGGCGTGCCGGGCGGCCGGGGTGCCGCTGGTGGTCGACGCGGCCCAGTCGGCCGGGCGGCTGCCGATCCCGCCGGGCTGGTCGGTGCTGGCGGCCAGCGCCCACAAGTGGGGCGGGCCGGCCGGGGTCGGGGTGCTGGCGGTGCGCAAGGGCACCCGCTGGCGCTCGCCCTACCCGGAGGACGAGCGGGAGCTGCGCCGGGTGCCGGGCTACGAGAACGTGCCCGCCGTCGTGGCCGCCGCGGCGGCGCTGCGCGCCCGCGCGGCCGAGTCGGCGGCCGAGAACGCCCGCCTGTCGGCGCTGGTCGACCGGATCCGCGCCGAGGTGCCGCGCGTCGTGCCCGACGTCGAGGTGATCGGCGATCCGGTGGACCGCCTCCCCCATCTGGTGACCTTCTCGTGCCTGTACGTCGACGGCGAGGCGCTCCTGACCGAATTGGACAAGGCCGGTTTCGCCGTCTCGTCAGGAAGTTCGTGCACGGCGAGTACGCTTCGTCCATCACACGTGCTGGAGGCGATGGGCGTGCTTACGCATGGAAACGTCCGGGTATCGCTGCCCCGTGGGATTCCCGAAGACGATGTCGACCGGTTCCTCATGGTTCTCCCCGACATCGTGCGTCGCGTCCGCCAGCGTCTGGGGGTGCAGTGATCTGGCGTAAGAAGTCGCCCGAGCCGCCTGCCGAAGCGCCCGCGCCGGTGGTGCCGTCGGCCGCGCTGACCATCGACGCCCTGGGCCGCAAGTGCCCGATTCCGATCATCATGCTGGCCGAGCGCGTCGGCGAGGTGCCCGTGGGGGCGGTGATCTCGGTGCTGGCCGACGACCCGGCCGCCTTCACCGACATCCCGGCCTGGTGCCGCCTGAAGTCGCACCAGCACGTCGAGAGCTACGAGCTGCCCCGGGGCGGCTGGGCCATCCACGTCCGCCGGCAGTACTGAAAAAGGCCGCCCCTCGGGGCGGCCTTTTCGTGTGGGACCTACGGGCGCAGGCAGCGCAGGTGGGCGCCGATCTCCTCGGCGGCGTCCTTGCCGTAGCAGGCGCCGAACCGCTCGAGGAAGTCGGCCTGGCCGAGCTCGTACTCCTGGCCGCCGACGCGCTCCAGCACGTGGGTGGCGGTGAGGTTGCCGATCTGGGCGCAGCGCTCCAGGCTCAGGCCCCAGGTCAGGCCGGCCAGGAAGCCCGAGCGGAACGCGTCGCCGACGCCGGTCGGGTCGGCCTTGCCGCGCTCGGGGGCCGGGGAGACGTGGACCGACGGCTCGCCCTTGCGGTCGATGCGGGAGCCCTTGGGGCCGAGCGTGGTGACCCGGACGCCGACGCGGTCGAGGACCTCTTCGTCGGACCAGCCGGTCTTCTGCTCGATGAGCCCCTTCTCGTAGTCGTTGGAGAAGAGGTAGGCCGCGCCGTCGATCAGCTCGCGGATCTGCTCGCCGGGCATGCGGGCGAGCTGCTGGGAGATGTCGGCGGCGAAGGGGATGCCGCGCGACCGGCACTCGGCGGTGTGGCGCAGCATGGCGTCGGGGTCGTTGGGGCCGACCAGCACGAGGTCGAGGCCGCCGACGCGGCTGGCGATCGGGCCGAGCTCGATGTTGCGGGCCTCGGCCATGGCGCCGGTGTAGAACGACGCGATCTGGTTGTGGTCCTGGTCGGTGGTGCACAGGAACCGGGCGGTGTGGTGGAGCTCGGAGATGTGGACGGAGTCGCAGTCGACGCCGTGGCGCTCCAGCCACGACCGGTAGTCGGCGAAGTCGTCGCCGACCGCGCCCACGAGGATCGGCCGCAGCCCCAGACCGCCCATGCCGAACGCGATGTTGCCCGCGCAGCCGCCCCGCCGGATCTCCAGTTCGTCGACGAGGAACGACAACGACACGCGGTCGAGCTGCTCGGCGATGAGCTGGTCGCCGAAGCGGCCGGGGAACGTCATCAGATGGTCGGTCGCGATGGAGCCGGTGACGGCGATGCGCACGGGGTGATCTCCTCGTTGTCAGCAGCGCGTGGACGCCCGCCGGATCGCGAGCCCCGCAAGAATACGCGATATTCCGGCCGACCCGGGACATGACGAGACACCCGCGCGCCCGAGCAGGTGCGCGGGTGTCTGGCCTGGCGCTCCTTAGTTGAAGGAGTCGCCGCAGGCGCAGGAACCCGTGGCGTTCGGGTTGTCGATCGTGAAGCCGGACTTCTCGATCGTGTCGACGAAGTCGACCGTCGCACCGATCAGGTAAGGGGCGCTCATCCGGTCGGTCACGACCGAGACGCCGCCGAAGTCGGAGACAACGTCGCCGTCCATCGAGCGGTCGTCGAAGTAGAGCTGGTAACGGAGGCCGGAACAGCCCCCCGGCTGCACGGCGACGCGGAGGTGGAGGCCCTCCTCGCCCTGCTGCTCCAGCAGGCTGCTGACCTTGGCGGCGGCCGCGTCAGTCAGGATCAGGCCCTGCTTCGTGGTCTCGCTGCTCTCAACCGACATCTTGGTGACTCCCAGCGTCTGTATCTGACGTCCTTCTAGAACGTTAGCAACACGTTGGCCCTGTCCCTACATTCCCGGTCCGGACACCCCAGGGGAATACCTCCCAAAGCGGATGTGTAATTATTAGTCGTCAGTTCGACGATAAGTCCCCGAAGGGGGTGTGGTCGTGACGACCACGAGTCTTCCGCTCTTCGTCCTCGGGCAGGGCGTCGACCCGCACAGTGAACGCGGTGTCGACTGCCCCGGTGAGCTGCCCCCCGCGTCCGACCCGGAGCTGGTGGCGCGGGCCCGCAAGGCCAAGGAGGCGCTCGGCGACCGGCTGTTCGTGCTGGGCCACCACTACCAGCGTGACGAGGTCATCCAGTTCGCCGACGTGACGGGCGACTCCTTCAAGCTGGCCCGCGAGGCGGCGGCCCGGCCCGAGGCCGAGTTCATCGTGTTCTGCGGCGTGCACTTCATGGCCGAGTCGGCCGACATCCTGACCTCCGGCAGCCAGAAGGTGATCCTGCCCGACCTGGCGGCCGGCTGCTCCATGGCCGACATGGCCACCTTCGACCAGGTCGAGGAGGCCTGGGAGGTGCTGGAGGACGCCGGGATCGCCGGGGTCACGGTGCCGGTGACGTACATGAACAGCAGCGCCGACATCAAGGCGTTCTGCGGGCGGCACGGCGGCGCGGTGTGCACCTCGTCCAATGCCAAGAGGGCCCTCGACTGGGCCTTCGAGCAGGGCGAGAAGGTGCTGTTCCTGCCCGATCAGCACCTGGGCCGCAACACCGCCGTGCTGGAGATGGGCCTGTCGCTGGACGACTGCGTCGTCTACAACCCGCACCGGCCCAACGGCGGCCTGACCGACGAGCAGCTCAGGAACGCCAAGATGATCCTCTGGAAGGGTCACTGCTCGGTGCACGGCCGCTTCACCGCCGAGAACGTCGACGACGTGCGGGCCCGGGTGCCCGGCGTGAACGTGCTGGTGCACCCCGAGTGCCGCCACGAGGTGGTCACCAAGGCCGACTACGTGGGCTCGACCGAGTACATCATCAAGCAGCTGGAGGCGGCCCCGGCCGGCTCGACCTGGGCCGTGGGCACCGAGCTCAACCTGGTGCGCCGGCTGGGCACGATGTTCCCCGACAAGACGGTCATGTTCCTGGAGAAGACCGTCTGCTACTGCTCGACGATGAACCGCATCGACCTGCCCCACCTGGTGCGCTCGCTGGAGTCCCTGGCGGCGGGACAGGTCGTGAACCAGATCACGGTCGACCCCGAGACCACCCACTGGGCCAAGGTCGCGCTCGACCGCATGCTGGCGCTGCCGTAGCGGCTAGCGGAGCTGGAAGACCACCGTGACGTTGACGCCCACCGACTGGCGGCCCGGCGAGATCGACTTGTCGGCCGCCATCAGGTGGACGCCCTCGAACGGGATCGGCGCCCGGCCCTCGCCGTCTTCGTGGACGCTCACCACCCGGCCGAGCCGGCGGCCGGCCAGCCTGGCGTACTGCCGGGCCTTGGCCGCGGCGTCCTTGTAGGCGGCCTCGCGCGCGGCGGCCAGCGCCCTCGCGGGGTCGCCGATCTCGAAGGAGATGCCGCTCAGGCGGGCCTCCTCCCCGGCGGAGGCCACCGCGTCGACGACCCGGTCGGCGCGGTCGAGGTTGCGGACGAGCACCTCGACGCCCTGGCCGGCGCGGTAGCCGGCGACCTTCGGGTAGTCGTCGTACTCGGGGCCGAGGGAGATCTCGCTGGTGCGCAGGTCGTCTTCGTCGACGCCGGCGCCGAGCAGGGCGGCGCGGAGCTTCGCGGCGGCCTTGCGGGCGTCGCCGAACGCGGCCCCGGCGCTCGCGCGACGGACCTCGACGCCGGCCTGGAGACGCATGCGGTCGGGGGCCGCCGAGACGGCGCCGTTGCCGATGACGGTGATCTTCGCGTCGTCTGCCACGAACCCGGCATACCCGGCCGGCGTGGAGGCGAACGCCGCCGGGGTGGTCAGCAGTCCGGCGGCGAGGAAGGCGGCCGCGGTCGCGTACCTGAAGGTGATCATGGGCGCGATCTCATCACCGGCCCGGCCCGCGCGGCGGCCGCGCCACGCGTCCTTGGTCACATCGTGGAGTTGTCGGCCCACCGTTTGAGCAGGGCGGCGTCGCCCTCGACGGAGTAGTCGCCGTAGCCGCGCCGGCCCCACATCAGCAGCAGGATGTCGGCCGCCGTCGAGGTGCGCACGGTGACCTCGCCGGGCATGGCGGACGGCTCGTGGGTGTAGCCGTCGGGGTAGAGGGTGACCAGGAACCCCGCTCCGGTGTCGGACTGCCACGACAACCGCTCGCCGTCGCCGGTCAGGTCGCGGGGCTTCCAGTCGGCGTAGGGGAGGTTGTCGAGCAGCTCGCTCACCCCGTCGGCGGCCACGGCCTCGTCGATCCGCGGCGGGTGGCCCAGGGCGATGGCGGCGTCGGCGCCGTGGACGGCGTTCTCGCAGAGCTGGCGGCGGGCCCACCAGACCACGGGGCGGGGACCGGCCCACGTCCAGACGACCGTCGAGGGGTCGTGGGCCAGCAGGGCCGTTCTCAGGGGTTCGGCCCCGGCCGCGAACCAGTCGGCGTAGCCGGCGTCGTCGGCGGGCAGGCCCAGGTCGATCGAGGCCCGGTCGACCTGGTCGCGGCGGGCCTCCCCCGCCACGACGGCGGCCCTGCGGTGCGTGCCGCCGGTGTGCTCCACCAGGTCGCGCAGGGTCCAGCCGGGGCAGGTCGGCACGGGCCTGGCCAGGTCGTGACCTCTGATGGCGTCGGCCATGGCGGTGATCTGCGCGGCGACCGCGTCGGCGTACTCGTGCTGGTCCACTGGCCTCCCTACAAGCCGGGCGCTCCCCACACCGCGAACCAGCGGGACAGGTCGGCCTCGATGGGCAGGTCGCCCGCGAGCGTGCCGCGCGCCTGCAGTTCCAGGGCGTTGTCGCGCCGCTGGCCCGGCAGTGGGGCGAACGGGTAGAACGTGCCCTGCTTGTAGAGATATACCAGGGCGAGCCGCCGCCCGGCGGGGTCGGCGAAGACGACGGTCGTGCACAGCAGCGCGGAGCCGAACCCGGCGGCCTCCAGGCTGGAGTGGGCCCCGTGGAGGTTGGTCACCAGCGCCGACACGTCGTCGTCGCGCACGGTCAGCCAGGTGAAGCCGTAGTCGTCCTGGCTGATCTCGGGGCTGCCGACCAGGGCCCGCACGTCGTCCTGGAGACGCGCGAACGCGGCCCCCTCTGCGGCGCGGAAGCAGACCGAGCCCACCCCGGCGGGCCCGAACGCGGTCGCGACCTGCAGCGTCACCGCGGCCGACGGCAACGCGAACAGCGCGTCGAGATCGGGCCTGGCCTGCTTCGACCGGCCGAGCAGCGCGTCGAACCAGCCCATCAGGCCTCCCTGCCGAGCTCGCCGGAGATCCGGGCGAGCTGTTCGAGCCGCTTCTCCAGCGGCGGGTGGGTGGCGAACAGCGACGCCACGCTCGCCCGGTTCAGCGCGGGCGCGAAGTAGAACGCGTTGAACGACTGCGCCTCGCGCAGGTCGCGCGTCGGGATGCGGGCGATCTCGCCGGACACCTTGGTCAGGGCGCTGGCCAGCGCCGACGGCCGCTGGGTGAGATAGGCGCCGGCCCGGTCGGCGGCCAGTTCGCGGTAGCGCGACAACAGCCGGGTCAGCACGAAGCTGACGCAGTAGACGATCGTGGAGACCAGCACGATGATCAGCCCGATCGGCAGGCCGCCCTGGTTGTCGCGGTTGCGGCCGAGGCCGGTGTAGAGCGCGAACCGGGTCATCAGCCCGGCCACCACACCGAGGAACGAGGCGATCGTCATCACCGCGACGTCGCGGTGGGCCACGTGGGACATCTCGTGGGCCAGGACGCCCTCGAGTTCGGGCGGATCGAGCCGCCGGAGCAGGCCGGTCGTCACGCAGACGACGGAGTTCTTCTGGTTGCGCCCGGTGGCGAACGCGTTGGGCACGTCGCTGTCGGCGACGGCCACGCGCGGCTTGGGCATGTCGGCCAGGGCGCTCAGGCGGTCGATCACGGCGTGGAGCTGCGGGGCCTCCTGCGGTGACACCTCCCTGCCGCCCATCGCGTACAACGCGATCTTGTCGGAGAAGAAGTACTGCACCAGCAGGAAGCCCGCGGCGATGACCAGGACGACGACCGCCCGCGCCCCGACGGCGATGAGCGCCGCCACGAACACGACGTAGAGCAGGCCGAGCAGGAACATGGTCAGCACCATGCGGCGGGTCAGCCCAGAATCGGGCCTGAACCGGGACATGACGCTAACCCGGGATGAGCCCCTGGTCGCCCAGCATCTCCCGGACCTCGTCGATCGAGGCGTCCGCGGGGGGCAGAATCAGCTCAGACGGTTCAAGGGCATCGTCCGCGAGGGGCTTCCCGACATGGCGGACCTTGTCGAGCAGCGCGTGCAGCGCGGAACGGAACGTGGTCTCGTCGTCGGCCTCGATGGCCGACTCGAGTTCGGTGTCGAGGGCGTTGAGCACGCCGAGATCGCCGTCGGCGATCTGGACCTGCCCCTCCCCCATGATTCGCACGATCACTACTGTGCCTCCCCCGGCTGACGGTACTGCTGGGTGTGCTGGGGCTGCGGCTGGGCCGCGGGCTGCCCCTGCTCGATGGCGCTCTTCGGCGCCGGGCCCTGGCCCAGCTCGGCCTTCATGCGGGCCAGCTCCAGCTCCACGTCGCCCCCGGCGCCCATGCGGTCGAGCTCGGACTGGATGTCGTCGCGCTGCCCGGTGTAGTCGTCGAGCGCGCCGCTGGCCAGCAGCTCGTCGATGGCGCCCGCGCGGGCCTGCATCTGGGCCGTCTTGTCCTCGGCCCGCTGGATCGCCAGGCCGACGTCGCCCATCTCCTCGGAGATGCCGGAGAAGGCCTCGTTGATCCGGGTCTGCGCCTCGGCGGCGGTGTAGGTGGCCTTGATCGTCTCCTTCCGGGTGCGGAAGGCGTCGACCTTGGACTGGAGACGCTGGCTGGCGAGCGTCAGCTTCTCCTCTTCACCCTGCAGGTTGTTGTACTGGATGCGCAGGTCGGCCACCTGGGCCTGAATGGCGGTGCGGCGCGAAAGGGCGTCGCGGGCCAGGTCTTCGCGACCGGCGGCCAGGGCGCTCTTCGCCTGCGACTCACGCTTGGCGGCCTCGGCCTCGGCCTGGTTGATCTGCAATTCGACCCGCTTGCGGCTGGTCGCCACATCCGCCACGCCGCGCCGCACCTTCTGGAGCAACTCGAGCTGGCGCTGATATGAGTAGTCCAGGGTCTCCCGCGGATCCTCCATTTTGTCCAGGGCCTTGTTGGCCTTGGACCTGAAGATCATGGAAAGTCTCTTCATCACGCTCATGCGCGTCGGCCGTCCCCTTCTTAGGTTGTGCGTGGGTAACCCCAGCCGTTTCAAGCCCCGCAAAGGCGGCCAAGGCCGCCTGGGTTCACCCTACGCATAACGCACGGGGGCGTCACTAAGTTGCACTCCCGGTACGCTGGACAACGTGTTCCGACGTCGTACCCAGACCACCACGGACGCTACCCCCGTCCCTGATGTTGATCCTAAGCCTGTGACGACCCCGGCGAAGGGCCGTCCGACGCCGAAGCGCGCGGAGGCCCAGGGGCGCCGGCGGTCTCCTGTCACGGCTCCGAAGAACCGCAAAGAGGCCTATCGCCAGGCCCGCGAGCGTGACCGGCTGCTCCGCGACAAGGCCCGCGAGGGCATGATGCGCGGCGAAGACCGGTATCTCCCGGCCCGTGACCGCGGTCCGGTGCGGAAGTTCGCCCGCGACTTCGTCGACGCCCGGCGGCTCCCGGGGCAGTACTTCCTGCCGGCGGTGCTGGTCATCATGCTGCTGTCGATGATCCCGTTCCCGCTGGAGATCCGGCGCTGGGTGCTGACCGTCTACACGATGTCGCTGCCGGTGGTGCTGGTGCTCGTGGTCGGCAGTTCCTTCTACGTCGCGGGCAAGGTCAAGAAGCTCGCCGCCGCGAAGTTCCCCGACGAGGACCTGAAGGGCGTCGGCTTCTACGCGGCCATGCGGTCGTCGCAGATCCGGCGGCTGCGCTTCCCGAAGCCGACCGTTCAGCCTGGTGGCGCACCGGTTCCCGACAGCTCCCCCAAGAAATAGAACTTCGTTCTGGTTGTCTAGAGTTGGCCCATGGAATTCCGCCATTTGGGCCGAAGTGGCCTCGTCATCAGCGAGATCAGCTATGGCAACTGGATCACCCACGGCTCCCAGGTCGAAGAGGAGGCCGCCCGCGCTTGCGTGAAGGCCGCCCTCGACGAGGGCATCACGACCTACGACACCGCCGACGTCTACGCGGGCACCCGCGCGGAGGAGGTGCTGGGCCGCGCCCTCCAGGGCGTCCGCCGCGAGTCGCTGGAGATCTTCACGAAGGTCTACTGGCCGACCGGGCAGGGCCGCAACGACCGGGGCCTGTCGCGTAAGCACATCATGGAGTCGATCAACGGCTCCCTGCGCCGCCTGCAGACCGACTACGTCGACCTCTACCAGGCCCACCGCTACGACTTCGAGACCCCGCTCGAGGAGACGCTGCGGGCCTTCGACGACATCGTGCGGCAGGGCAAGGCCCTCTACATCGGCGTCAGCGAGTGGACCGCCGATCAGATCGCCGCCGCGCTGAAGCTGGCCGACGAGATGGGCTTCGACCGCATCGTCTCCAACCAGCCGCAGTACTCCGCGTTGTGGCGGGTCATCGAGGGCGAGGTCGTGCCGCTGTCGGAGAAGGAGGGCATCGGCCAGATCGTGTTCTCGCCGATCGCCCAGGGCGTGCTGACCGGCAAGTACCTGCCCGGCCAGCCGCCGCCCGAGGGCTCGCGCGCCCTCGACCCCAGCGGTGGCAACTTCATCCAGCGCATGCTCGACGACGACCTGCTGACCCGCGTCCAGGAGCTCAAGCCGGTCGCCGCCGACCTCGGGCTCTCGATGGCCCAGTTCGCGGTGGCGTGGGTGCTGCAGAACGGCAACGTGTCGTCGGCGATCATCGGCGCCTCGCGGCCCGAGCAGGTGCGCGACAACGTCAAGGCGGCCGGGGTCAAGCTCGACGCCGACGTCATGAAGAAGGTCGACGACATCCTCGGCCCGGTCGTGGTGAGCGACCCCTCCCTCACGAGTACCAACGCCCCCAAGAAACGCCCCTGAAAACAAAAGGCCCGCCATCATCGGCGGGCCTTTTTCATTCCTGTGGACGCAATGACATTCCCTGGTATTCAACCCGGTCGCCGTCGAGCAACGTCACCTGTTCGACTCCGGATTCCAGCAGGTCACGCCAGCTTTCTCCGAGCCACGACTCCGCGTCGGCCTGACTGGGAAATACCTCGCGCGACAAATCGGCGGCGGATACCTCACCACCATTAGCGTTTTCATAACGCCAGCGCCATGTCATGCCTATGCTCCTGTTCGCGGCCGGTCGTTCCCTCAAGGGGAAATCCGAAGGGTGCCTGGGAACCCTATCTCCCCGAGATCTCCCCGAGCGTCGTCACCCGAGCACGGAGGCCATTCCATGCTGCCCTCACATCATCACAAAACGCTGATCCGCGTCGTCCTCGGCGCGCTGGTCCTGGCCGCGGTCTCGGCGTTCGCGCCCCAGCCGGGCCCCGACACCCCCCGCCAGTGGACCTTCTGGCAGAGCGACGGCCTGGCCTGGCTCGCGCCGGAGGCCGGCGCCGTGCCGGCCGACGGCTCGGTCATCGGCTGGCGCTTCGGCGTCTCCCCCGACGGCGCCGGCACCGACTCGCCCCGTGAGGTCCCCGCCTTCGCCGACGTCTGCGGCACGCAGGCCGCGGGCTCGGGGCAGAAGCGCGTCGTGCTGGCGGTCGACTTCGGCGACGGCGAGGTCGACGCCTACCCCGGCGACACCCCGCCCCCGAGCACCGTCACCTGCGTCGTGGCCCCGGCGTCGGCGACGTCCCTCCAGCTGCTGTCGTCGGAGACGACCCGGCCGAGGGTCGACGACACCGGCAACGTCCTGGCCGTCAGCGGCTACCCGGCCAAGAACACCACGACCGGCGAGGAGCTGCCGATCAGCCGGGCCGCCGGGGCCCCCGCAGCCCCCGCGCCGGAGGAGGACGGCGCGCCGGTCCTGCTCATCGCGGGCGGCGCGGTCGCGGTCGCGGCGGGGGCAGGCGTCTTCTTCCTGCTGCGCCGCCGGTCGGCCTGAAACCTGTTCCCCCAGCGCCGAACCCGCGCACGGCGACCGCCGCCCGGCCCTTTAGGGTTTCGGGCGGCGGTCTCCTTGTCTGGACGGATTCCGCCGGCCCGGGGGAACGAGGGGAGACGGGGTTGAAGGTCGAGCTGAGCGGGACCGGCGGGCCCGGGGGGTGGCCGTCCGACGGGTGCGCCTCGTGCCGGTCGGTGCGGCGGGAACGGCGGCCGCTGTCGGTGGTCGTCGACGACAACGCGCCCCTCGACGGCTACGAGCTCACCCGGACCGACGACGGGGACATCGTCGTCGGGCCCGACGGGGGCAGTCTGCTGTTCGCCAACGGGCCCGGCGGCACCGGTCCAGGGCCGGCGTTCGACCTGGTGCTGATCGACCTGCTCGACGACCCGTTCCGGCTCGGGGCGCTGCGCGCGCGGGGGCTGGTGAACCGGGCGACGCGGGTGGTGGCCGTGGGGCTCGACCACCGGGTCAGGTCGGAGGCCGAGCTCGACCGGCGGCTGGCGTACTGGGGCGCGGTCCAGGTGCCCGACGGTGCGGTGCTGGAGACCGCCGACCGGGCGGCCCACGACCCGGCGGGCCCCCACCGGGCGATCCTGCTGGGCGGGACCCGCTCGGGGAAGTCGGAGGAGGCGGAGACGCGGCTCGCCGGCGAGCCTGACGTCCTCTACGTCGCCACCGGCGACGCCCACGGCGACGCCGCCTGGGCCGGCCGGATCGCCGCCCACCGTGACCGGCGCCCGGCCCACTGGCGGACCCGGGAGACGCGCGACCTGGAAGACGTGCTGGCGGCCGAGACCGGCGCGGTGCTGATCGACGGGCTGGGCACCTGGCTGGCGGGCGTCTTCGACGACCTCGCCGCCTGGGACGACCCGGGCCGGATCCGCGGCGCCTGCGACGGGCTGGTCGCGGCCTGGCGGGCCACCCGGGCCCGGGTGGTCCTGGTCAGCGACGAGGTGGGCCTGGGGGTGATCCCCGAACACGCCTCGGGACGGGTCTTCCGCGATGCCCTCGGCGAGCTGAACCGCCGCCTGGCCGACGAGTCGGAGGAGGCCGCCCTGGTCGTCGCGGGCCGCGTCACCCCGCTGCCATGACCCTCCGGAACTGGATCGGCGCCTGGTGGCTGGCCGTCTCCCTGCTGAGCGTGCTGCCGGTGCCCCGGCACGCGCCGGTCGACGCGCGGGTCGCCGGGCGGGCGATGGTGCTCGCGCCGCTCGTCGGCGTGCTGCTCGGGGTGGTCGCCGCGCTCGTCTTCCAGGGGGCCTGGTGGCTGGGGCTCGGCGGCACGACGTCGGGGCTGCTCGCGATCGGCACGCTCGCGGCGCTGACGCGGGCGCTGCACCTCGACGGGCTCGCCGACCTGGCCGACGGCCTCGGCAGCCGGAAGGCCGCGCCCGAGGCGCTGGCGATCATGAAGCGGTCCGACGTCGGGCCCTTCGGGGTGGTCACGCTGATCTTCTGCGTGGGGCTCCAGGTCAGCGCGCTGGGTCAGGTGGGGCCCCACGTTCTGTGGGCGCTGCCCGTGGCCGTGGCGACCGGAAGGCTGGCCGTCACCTGGGCGTGCACCCCCCGATTCCGGGCAGCGAGGGAGGAGGGGCTGGGCAGCCTCGTCGCGGGAACAGTGCGGGTGCCCGGGGCGTTGGCGTCTACTGGCACCTTGGCGATCGTCGCTATGATCGCGTTTCGCGACGTTCCGGTGCTGGTCAGCGCGGTGCCAATCGGGCTGGCCGCCGCCTGGGTCATCCTCGCCACCGCCGTCAGGCGGCTCGGGGGGATCACGGGGGATGTGCTCGGGGCGCTCGCCGAGGTCGCGACCGCGGCGTGCTTGCTCGCCAGTGCGGTGACGTTCACCGACCCGTAAACATCCCCCAACCTATTGGTAGGACGAACCCGAGTTTATGAGTACGGAGAAAGCACAGCTAGCATCGGCTCACGTGACCACAGTGCGCGTCAATGCATCTGACACGGTCTCCATAGAGACCGATGCCCTCGTTATCGGCATCCACGCCACCCCGCAGGGCCCACAGGCCGCGGCCGGGGCCGCCGGGGTCGACCAGGCCCTGGGCGGACGGCTCGCCGCCACGCTGACCGCGATGGGTTTCGCGGGCAAGCCCGAGGAGATCGCCAAGTTCCCCACGTTCGGCGCGATCCCGGCGCCGCTCGTCGTGGCGGTGGGGCTCGGTGCCCCGCCCGCCGACGGCGAGTCCCTGGAACTGGAGACCCTCCGCCGCGCCGCGGGCGCCGCCGCCCGCGCGCTGGCCGGCACGGCGTCGGCCGCGGTCGCGCTGCCCGCCGCCACGACCGAAGAGGTCGAGGCGGTGGCCATCGGCAGCCTCCTGGGGGCCTACGTCTTCAGCCGCTACCAGACCAACGGGCAGCAGAGGGCGCCGCTGGCCGAGGTGGAGCTGGTCACCTCCGCCCCCGAGGCCGAGAGCGCGGTCCGACGCGCCGCCACGCTGGCCGACTCGGTCACGCTGGTCCGCGACCTGGTGAACACCCCGCCGTCCGACCTGTGGCCGGCCCGGTTCGCCGAGATCGCCGAGGAGATCGGCGGCAAGAACGGGCTGAGCGTCGAGGTGCTCGACGAGATCGCGCTGAAGGAGAACGGCTACGGCGGCATCGTCGGCGTGGGCCAGGGCTCGTCCCGGCCGCCGCGGCTGGTCCGGGTCGCCTACTCCCACCCGCAGGCCGCCAAGACGCTCGCGTTCGTCGGCAAGGGAATCACGTTCGACTCCGGCGGGTTGTCACTCAAGCCGTCCGCGTCGATGGACTGGATGAAGTCCGACATGGGCGGCGCGGCCGCCGTGCTCGGAGCCCTGCTGGCGGTCTCCCGCCTCGGGCTCCACGTCAACGCCGTCGGCTACCTGTGCCTGGCCGAGAACATGCCCTCGGGCACCGCCCAGCGGCCCTCCGACGTGCTGCACACCTACAGCGGCAAGACCGTCGAGGTCCTCGACACCGACGCGGAAGGACGCCTCGTGCTCATCGACGGCATCGCCCGCGCCGCCGAGGACTCGCCCGACCTGATCGTCGACGTCGCCACGCTGACCGGCGCGCAGATCGTCGCCCTCGGGTGGCGGACCGCCGGGGTCATGACCAACGACGACGACCTGCGCGGCGCCGTGGTCGAGATGGCCGGGGCGCAGGGCGAGAGCGTGTGGGGCATGCCCCTGCCCGCCGAGCTGCGCAAGGGGCTCGACTCGCAGGTGGCCGACATCGCCAACCTCCACCCCGAGCGGTGGGGCGGCATGCTGGCGGCGGGCGTGTTCCTGCGCGAGTTCGTCCCCGAAGGGGTTGACTGGGCCCACATCGACATGGCGGGACCGGCCTTCAACAAGGGCGAGCCCTACGGCTACACCCCCAAGGGCGGCACCGGAGCCATCACCCGCACGCTCGTCGCCATCGCCGAGCGCTATGCGGGCTGAGCGCACGATCATCCAAGACAAGTGAAAAGATGCCGTACCACGGCAGTATTCATTAGGGAGCTTTCCAGTGGCTGAAGGCAGCGGCCCCTTCGACATCGTTGTCCTAGGCGGCGGTAGCGGCGGCTACGCCTGCGCCCTGCGGGCGGCCGAGCTCGGCAAGAGCGTCGTTCTCATCGAGAAGGCCAAGGTGGGCGGCACGTGCCTCCATCAGGGGTGCATCCCCACCAAGGCGCTGCTGCACGCCGCGGAGCTGGCCGACCAGGCGCGCGAGGGCGAGTCGTTCGGCGTCAAGACCCGTTTCGACGGGATCGACGTGCCGGGCGTGCTCGCCTACAAGGACAAGGTGATCAGCGGGCTCTGGAAGGGCCTGCAGGGCCTCATCAAGAGCAAGAAGATCACCGTGGTCGAGGGCGAGGGCCGACTCACCGGTCCCAACCAGGTCACCGTCAACGGCGAGGTCTACACCGGGCGCAACGTGGTGCTCGGCACCGGCTCGGTGCCGAAGTCGCTGCCCGGCCTCGACATCGACGGCCAGCGGGTCATCACCAGCGACCACGCCCTGGTCCTCGACCGGGTTCCGTCGTCGGTGATCATCCTGGGCGGCGGCGTCATCGGCGTCGAGTTCGCCAGCGTGTGGCGCTCCTTCGGCGCCGAGGTGACCATCGTCGAGGCGCTGCCCCACCTGCTCCCGCTTGAAGACGAGTCCAACTCCAAGCTCCTGGAGCGGGCCTTCCGCCGGCGCGGCATCAAGTACGAACTCGGTCAGCGCTTCGAGAGCGTCAAGACCACCGACACCGGGGTCGTCGTCACCCTGGAGGGCGGCAAGACCCTCGACGCCGAGCTCATGCTGGTGGCCGTCGGGCGCGGCCCGGTCTCCTCCGGCCTCGGCTACGAGGAGCAGGGGATCTCGATGGACCGGGGCTACGTCCTGGTCAACGAGTTCTGCCAGACCAGCGTCCCGGGCGTCTACGCCGTGGGCGACCTCATCCCCACGCTGCAGCTGGCCCACGTCGGCTTCGCCGAGGGCATCATGGTCGCCGAGCACATCGCGGGCCTGCCGGTCGTGCCGATCGACTACGACGGCGTGCCGCGCATCACCTACTCCGAGCCCGAGGTGGCCTCGGTCGGCATCAGCGCCGCGACCGCGCGCGAGCGCGGCCACGACGTGGTCGAGCTGAGCTACAACCTCGCGGGCAACGGCCGCAGCAAGATCCTGCAGACCCAGGGCGAGGTCAAGGTCGTCGCCGAGCGCGACGGGCGCGTGCTGGGCGTGCACATGGTCGGCGCGCGGGTCGGCGAGCTCATCGCCGAGGCCCAGCTGATCTACAACTGGGAGGCCACGGCGACCGACGTGGCCCAGCTCATCCACCCTCACCCGACGCAGTCCGAGGCCCTCGGCGAGGCCATGCTGGCCCTGGCCGGCAAACCCCTCCACGTCCACAACTAAGAGCCCTCTAAGGAAGACGAAGACTCACCATGCCTGTCTCCGTAACCATGCCCCAGCTCGGCGAGAGCGTGACCGAGGGCACCGTCACCCGCTGGTTGAAGTCGGAGGGCGACCACGTCGAGGCCGACGAGCCGCTGCTTGAGGTGTCGACCGACAAGGTCGACACCGAGATCCCCTCGCCCTCGGCCGGGTACCTGACGAAGATCCTGGTCTCCGAGGACGAAACCGTCGAGGTCGGCGCCGAGCTCGCCGTCATCGACTCCAACGCCGCCAACGGCGGCGCGCCGGCCGCGCAGGAGGAGCCGCCCGCCGCGGCCCCCGCGCCGGAACCGGAGCCCGAGCCGGAGCCCGAGCCGGTGCAGGCCGCCGCGCCCCAGCCC
>NZ_BBXC01000026.1:51259-123472 GCF_001570525.1 Herbidospora sakaeratensis | reverse complement strand
CCTAGGCTAGGAGATTCGAACTCAGCTGAAGGCGGCCGAGATCCAGCGGGGGCGACTGGGTCGAGCCGGCCGCCGAGAGCGTGCGTTTCGGAGACCACGCGCGGACCTGGATCGATGATCGTGTTCTCAAGCCGCGCTCGGAGGGCCTCTATCGGAGCCTGCTCAAGAACCACCTTGCTCCCACGTCCGGCGGGCATGCCCTCTCCGAGATCAAGGAAGCCGACATCCGGGCTGGCGGAAGGAACGCCTCGGCGTGGCCGGTCAGTCCACGGTAGGCGTACCAGCTCCTCAAGTCGATCATGAACACCGCTCTGGACGACGAACTGATCCGGCGCAACCCCTGCCGCATCAAGGGAGCGGGCACCCCGGACACCCCCGATCTCACCGGGGAAGGTGGTGCAGCTCCTCAGAGCGACCCCCGAGCGATGCCGGGAGCTCGCTGCTCGGCGCCTTCACCACGCTCCGCTGGGGCGAACCGGCCGGTCTCCGTCGCGACTCCTCGACCTGGAGGCGGGGGTGGTGCGGGTCGTCGTCGGCCCCGAAGGCGCCCGTCTACGCCGCTCAGCTTTTCGGAGAACGTGGAACAAGGCGAGAGCGGCCATCGGGTGAGCCGGATCTCCATTTCCACGATCTCCGGCACGGCGGCAACACCCTGGCGCCAGCCCGAAGGAGCTCATGGCCCGCATGGGTCACGCCTCGACCCGGGCCGCGCTCATCTACCTCCACGCCACCCGGGACCGGGACGAGGTGATCGCCAAGGCCCTGGGCTCCGCCTTCGAGGAGGCCATGAGCGGGCACACCGGAACCCCATCGGGCACGCAAGATCGACGACTAATTTCAGAAACATCAAAGGCCAGGCCCCACACCGTGGGTGACCTGGCCTTTCGATGTTGGAGCGGACGACGGGAATCGAACCCGCGTAGCCAGTTTGGAAGACTGGGGCTCTACCATTGAGCTACGTCCGCGCGCGCCGGTCGGCATCTGGTCTAGACTTCTTCCGGCCGTCAATGCGTAAGCGTACCGGAGATCTCGGGGCGTCGGCGCCAGGCGGCCAACGGGGTGTGGCGCAGCTTGGTAGCGCACCTGCTTTGGGAGCAGGGGGCCGCAGGTTCAAATCCTGTCACCCCGACACACGTTGTCGGTTGCGGGCGAAAGGTAATAATTCCCGTCCGCAATCCCCTCGCCCGAGATCGGGCATCGCGTCGTAAACGCCGACGAACACTACCTTTCCGCGCCGATGACTCGGCTTCTTGACGATCGGTGCGGGCTTGACCCTGCAATCCACCGCGCAAAGGGCCGTACAGTCTGGGAAAAGGCATGAAATGCCGTGGTTGTCCTCCCTACGATGCGGAAGAGATGAACCGGAACAGCGTGATCAAGACGCCGGCGCCGGGTGACCGGCTCGAGTGGCGGCAGGCTTCGGCGGCCTCCGCCCAGGAGCGGCTGGCTTATCTCAACGAGGCCAGCCGTCGCATCGGGACGACCCTCGATCTGGGCGAGACCAGCCGTGAGCTGATGGACGTCGCCGTGCCCAGGTTCGCCGACACCTCGGCGATCATGGTGCAGGATCGGCTGGTCATCGACGGGGAGTTTCCGTCGCGGCCCGTCGACGGCACGGCGCTGGTGCGGCGGGTGGCCATCGGGGTGGCCGAGGCCGATCCGACCGAGTGGGTCGAGGCGTTTCCGATCAACGAGGTCACCGTCTATTCGGCGCAGTTGCCGCAGGCGCAGTGCATGTCGACCGGGCATCCGATCATGTATCCCGAGCTCGACGAGCACACCGCCGAGATGATCGGGGCCAGCCTCGACCGTGACGTGGTGGCCAAGCTGCTGGTGGGCGGGTCGTTCATCGCCGTGCCGCTGAAGGCGCGGGGGCGGGTGCTCGGGTGCGCGATCTTCAGCCGCAACCCGGGCGGGTCGCCGTTCGAGGAGGAGGACGTCGCGGTCGCCGAGGAGCTGGCCGCGCGCACCGCCGTCTGCATAGACAACGCGCGTCTGTACGCCCGGGAGCGGCGCACCGCCCTCACGCTGCAGAGCAGCCTGCTGCCGGCCGACCTGCACCAGCCGCTGGGCATGGAGATCGCCTCGCGTTACCTGCCGGCCAGCGACCTCATGGGGGTCGGCGGCGACTGGTTCGACGTCATCCCGCTGCCCGGGTGCCGGGCGGCGCTCGTGGTGGGCGACGTCATGGGGCACGGCACGCGGGCCGCGGCCACGATGGGGCAGCTCCGGACCGCCGCGCGCACGCTGGCGTCGCTCGACCTGCCGCCGGACGAGGTGCTGTTCCGGCTCAACCGGATGAGCCAGGACCTCGACCCGACCCAGATCGCCACGGCGGTCTACGCGACCTACGACCCGGTGACCCGGACCTGCGCGCTGGCCCGGGCGGGGCACGTCCCGCCGGTTCTGATCCATCCCGACGGACGTACCGAGATCATCGAACTGCCCTCGGGGCTGCCGCTGGGGATCGGGAACGACCCGCTGGAGACGGTGGAGATGGTGCTGCCGTCCGGGGGCATTCTCGCCTTCTACACCGACGGCCTGGTGGAGAGCCGGGCCAGAGACATCGACCTGGGGATCATGGCGCTGCGCCGGCTGCTGTCGGCGCCCGACCAGGATCTGGAGGAGATGTGCGACGTGACGATCAACAGTCAGCGACCCGGGCACGAGCGCGACGACATCGCGCTGCTGCTTGCCCGGGTCCATGAACTCGCGCCCGACGAGATCGCCTCCTGCTCGCTGCCGGCCGATCCCCGTTTCGTCAGCCACGCCCGGCGGTTCGTCCGGGCGACGCTGGCCGAATGGGGGCTCGGCGCCGTCCGTGACACCACCGAGCTGGTCGTCAGCGAGCTGGTGACCAACGCGCTCAAGCACGGCTGGCCGCCGATCGAGCTGAGGTTGCTGAGGGGCCGGGGCAGAACCCTGGTCTGCGAGGTCGCCGACGGCTCGCCCACCGTCCCGGCGTTGCGCACTCCGACTTCGGAGGACGACACCGGGCGCGGGCTGCAGCTCATCAAGCGGCTCACCTACCGGTGGGGCACGCGCCCGACCCCTCTCGGGAAGATCGTCTGGGTGGAGCAGCGGCTCCCCTAGACTCCGCTCCCCCTACGCGATGCTGCCGCGCGGCGGCACCACCAGGCCGTAGATCACGACCACGGCCAGTGCGACGACGATGAGGGACCAGATCGGGAACGCCCCGGCGTAGGCGAACTGGCCCAGGATGACCAGTGCCGCCAGGACGATGCCCAACATGCGGGCCCACATCGCGCCTTGGAGAATGCCCACGCCCGCGATGACCATGAGGACCCCGGCCACCAGCCAGATGATGCCCCATGACGTGAGGTTGAAGATCAGCACGCCGGATGACCCGACCACGAGGTAGTGGCTCTTCAAGATCGCGGCGAACCCGCCGACGATGTTGAGCAGCCCTACCACGATGCCGAGGATCCCGGCGAAGCGCAGCCAGTTGGAGGGGTGCGGCAGTCGTCCGCCCGAAGTGGGTGTCGTGGATGCGGTGGTCAACGCGACCAGCTCCTTCCTCGTCGACTAGCAATTGCCACCATAACCACATAAACCGCCACAAATGCCTCACATGGCGCACTATTGGCGATGCGAGGCTTTCTTTTGAGAACCCCACGGGTATTCCCGGTGCATTGAGGCCGGGGGGACACGCGAATGCCGAAGGCGACGTGGATCAGGCTGCTGGCATTGGTTTTGCCCGCTTTGGTGGTGGGTGTCGGCTCGGGTCTCCTCCTGTACGGCGTCACCGCGCTTGCCGAATGGTTGGAGCGCCTGATCTGGCCCTCATTCGAGTGGTGGCGCATTCTGCTCGTCCTCACCCTCGCCGGAACCGTCACGGGGCTGCTGATCTGGCGCTTTCCCGGGCACGCCGGGCCCGACCCGGCCACCGAGGACCTCGTGGCGCCGCCGATGCCGGCCTGGGTGGTGCCCGGGGTGCTGCTGGCGGCGGTCGTCACCCTCTCGTGCGGGGTGAGCCTGGGACCGGAGAACCCGATCACCGCCGCCAACGTGGCGCTCGCCTTCGCGGCCGGACGCCGGCTCCTCCCGACCGTAGAGAAGGACGTCTGGATGGGCCTCGGCGCGTCGGCGACCATCGGGGCGCTGTTCGGCAGCCCCATCGCCGCCGCGCTGATCCTGTCGGAGCTGCCGCTGGGCCGGCCCGGGACGCCGTTGTGGGACCGGCTCTTCGCGCCGCTGCTGGCGGCCTCGGCCGGAGCGCTGACCACCATCTCCCTCGCGGGGCAGACCCTGCATATGAAGGTGCCCGGCTACCCGGGCTTCCGGCTCGCCGACCTGGTCTCGGGGTCGGTCATCGCGGTCGTCGGCACGGGTCTGGGACTGCTCGCGGTCTACGCCTTCCCGTACGTCCACGCCGCCTTCCACCGCATGCCCCACCCGGTGCTCATGGTCACGGCGGGCGGGCTGATCCTCGGCGGCCTCGGCGTCGTCGGCGGCGAGGTGTCGATGTTCAAGGGGCTGGCGCAGGCCGGGGAACTCATCCGGGGCCACCACGCCACCGCGACGGTGATCCTGGTGCTCCTGGTGAAGCTGGTCGCGCTGACGGTGGCGGCGGCGTGCGGGTTCCGGGGCGGGCGCATCTTCCCGGCCGTCTTCATGGGGATCGCGCTGGGCGTGGCGGCCAACGCGCTGGTCCCGGAGGTGTCGCTGGCGCTGGCGGTGACCACGGGGGTGCTGGGCTTCGTGCTGGCGATCACCCAGCACGGATGGCTGAGCCTGTTCGCGTCGATCGCCATCGTCGGGGAGATGGCGCTGCTGCCCGTGGTCTGCGTGACGATTCTGCCCGCGTGGTTGCTGGTGACGGGCAAGAAGGAGATGGTCGTCCCAGGGCACATGCCAGGAATGCCCTAAATTGTCACTTTGGTCCGGACCCCCATGACGTGGGCTCGTGTTCGGGTTACCGTCGAATTGTGACGATCGGAATCGAGGACGCCTACCGCCGGGCCCTGGACGCCTTCGGTATTCGCGTCCACCTCATCAAGCCCGGCCAGTGGGACCTCCCGACGCCCTGCGTCGACTGGGACGTGCACGCCCTGGTGAACCACCTCGTCTACGAGTCGCTCTGGGCGCCCGAACTGCTCTCCGGCCGCAGCCCGGCCGAAGTGGGCGACGTCTTCGACGGCGACCTCATCGGCGACGACGCCGTCAAGGCGTTCGACTTCGCCGCGCACGCCGCCGTGACCGCCGCCTCGGCGGAGGGGGTGCTCGACCGCACCGTGCACCTGTCGTTCGGCGACGTGCCGGGGCGCGAGTACGTCACCGAGTTGTTCGCCGACGCGCTGATCCACACGTGGGACCTGTCGAACGCCATCGGCGTGGCCGACCGGCTCGACCCGGAACTCGTCTCGCTCTGCGCCGCCTGGTTCGCCGACTGCGAGGAGGGCTACCGGAGTTCGGGCATCATCGGCGGGCACGTGCCGGTGCCGGAGAACGCCGACGCGCAGACGCGGCTGCTGGCCGCCTGGGGACGCCGGGCGTACTGACTAACGCCCCGTGGGGCGCTTGCCGTGGTTGGCCTTCTTCTTGCGGCGGGCCTTGGACTTGCGCTGTCGTTTACCCATCCGCCCACTGTGCGCTTCCTGCGGACACCTGTCCACCTCCCATGTTCCAACATTTTCTATGCGATGATTTGTTGGAACGTGTTGAGAGGAGGGGCTCGTGCTGGCGCAGCAACGGCAGCAGGCGATCCTCGAACGGGTCCGGCGCACCGGCGGGGTGCGGGTCGCCGAGCTCGTCCGCGATCTGGGCGTCTCCGACATGACGATCCGCCGCGACCTTGAGGCGCTGGCCGATCGGGGCCTGATCGAGAAGGTGCACGGCGGCGCCACCGTCGCCGGGCCGGGGTCGACCGAGGAGCCCGGGTTCGCGGCCAAGTCGGTGCGGCAGCAGCCGGAGAAGGAGGCCGTCGCCCGCGCCGCCGCCCACCTGGTGCGGCCGGGCAGCGCGGTCGCCCTGTCGGCCGGCACCACGACCTGGACCTTCGCCCACCATCTCGTCGACGTGCCCGACCTGACCGTCATCACCAACTCGGTCCCGGTGGCCGAGGTGTTCCACCGGTCGGGGCGGCCCGGCCAGACGGTCGTGCTGGTGGGGGGTGTACGGACCCCGTCCGACGCCCTCGTCGGCCCGATCGCGGTCCAGGCGATCAGATCGCTCAACGTCGACACGCTCGTCCTGGGGGTGCACGGCATGAACGCGCGGGCCGGGTTCACCACGCCCAACCTGCTGGAGGCCGAGACCGACCGCGAACTGGTGGCCGCCGCCCAGCAGCTCGTGGTGCTCGCCGACCACACCAAGTGGGGCACCGTCGGCATCTCCACCATCGCCCCGCTCGACCGGGCCAACGTCCTGGTCACCGACTCCGGCCTTGACAAGGAGGCACGCGACGAACTGGCCGGCCACGTCGGCGAGCTGATCGTCGCCGACCCCGCATGAACCGCCACATGACCCACCTGGCCGACGGCCGGGAGCTCGTCTACTTCGACCTCCACGAGCGCGACCACTCCGCCAAGGACCTGCGCGACCTGCCGCCCCGGCCGGCGCCCTCGGAACTGCGGCACGACCCGGTGCTCGACGAGTGGGTGGCCGTCGCCGGCCACCGGCAGACCCGCACCCACCTTCCCCCGCCCGAGGAGTGCCCGCTGTGCCCCGGCCGCCCGTGGTCGGAGATCCCCTCGGCCTACGACGTGGCCGTGTTCGAGAACCGGTTCCCCTCGTTCAGCGGGCCCATCGGGCGCTGCGAGGTGGTCTGCTTCACCGACGACCACGACGCCTCGTTCGCCGACCTGAGCGACGAGCGGGCCGCTCTGGTCATGGACGCCTGGGTCGACCGCACCCGGGAGCTGTCCCGGCTCGACGGGGTGGAGCAGGTCTTCTGCTTCGAGAACCGGGGCGCCGAAATCGGCATCACTCTGCCCCATCCGCACGGGCAGATCTATGCGTATCCCTATGTGACACCCCGCACCCAGCGGATGCTCACCGTCGCCCGGCCCGGCTCGCTCGCGGCCGTGGTGGCGGAGGAGCGCGCCGGGGAGCGGGTGGTCGCCGCGAACGACCACTGGACGGCCTTCGTGCCGAAGGCCGCCCGGTATCCGTTCGAGGTGCACCTCTATCCCCACCGGCAGGCGCCCGACCTGCCCTCGCTCACTCCCGAGGAGCGGGCGGCGTTCGGGCCGCTCTACACCGGGGTGCTGCGGGCCCTCGACGGGTTGTTCGGGGTCCGTATGCCGTATGTGGCCGCGTGGCACCAGGCGCCGGTCCGATGGGGAAGGGAGGTGGCGTACGTGCACATGGAGCTCTTCAGCATCAGGAGGGCGCCGGAGAAGCTGAAATACCTGGCAGGTAGCGAATCCGGTATGGGAGCGTTCGTCAACGACGTGCGGCCCGAGGAGGCCGCCTCTATGCTCAGGGCTGCATCAGGAAAGATGGGGCGCCAGATCACGGATTGATCTCCGTATGGTCGCAACTTCAAGTAGCACGTGCCTCGTCTTTACCACTACTATCCACACCAACCCGCCGAGAGCTCGGCGGAATGCCTAATCCCGGGCGTGTCGCCCGGGAGCCGGGGACCCACCAGAACCTGGGGTAAAGGCGCGTTCCGGCGCCCGGGCTGCTCCGCCCGAACCCGTCAGCTAACCCGGCCGGCGCAAGGAGAGGAGTGGGCGCTGCCCGCCACGACGCACCGTCGCACCCACCGGTGGATCCTCCTTCCGGTGGCGGCCCTGGTGGCCGCTTTCTGCGCCGCGCTGGTGCCCGGCCCCGCCGTCGCGGCCCCCAAGCCCGACGCCGACCAACTGCGCAAGCAGCTCTCCGGCCTGGAGAAGAAGGTCAACTCGCTGATCGCCCAGTACCACGCGGCGCGCGACGACCTGGCCGAGGCCAAGAACGCCTCCAAGGCCGCGCAGGCGAAGCTCGACAAGGCGCACGCCGAGTTCGCCGCGGCCCAGCGCGAGATGGCCCGGCTGGCCGGCCTCAGCTACCAGTCGATCCCCGGCAACGGCGGGATCGTGCTGCCGCCCGGCATGGGCATGTCGCCGCTCGCGATGCAGCTCGGCAACGAGCAGGCCGCGATCGTGCGCAACTACAAGCAGAAGGAGCAGGCGCGGGCGCAGGCGGCGACCGAGGCCAAGGGCCTGATCGCCGAGATCGACAAGAAGTCCAAGGACATCGAGAGGCGCCGCGTCGAGGCGGAGGACCTCATCGACGACATCAAGGACCGGCTCGACGACCTGATCCCGATCGGCCCCGGCAAGCTGGCCAACGGCGGCTGGGCCCCGCAGCTGCCGACCGGCGCCGACAACATCACCGCCCGCACCCGCCTGATGCGCGAGCAGGCCAAGGCGGCCTTCAAGCTGCACAACTCCATCGGCTGCTTCCGCGTCGACACGATGGGCGAGCACCCGCTCGGCCGCGCCTGCGACTTCATGATGACCACCGGCGGCGCGATGGCCACCGGCTCGGCCAAGGTCCTCGGCGACCAGCTGGCCGATTGGGCCCTGAAGAACCGCACCAAGCTCGGCGTGAAGTACGTCATCTGGCGCCAGCGCATCAACAGCGGCACCGGCTGGCGCTTCATGAGCAACCGCGGCGGCAACACCGCCAACCACTACGACCACGTGCACATCTCGATGTTCTGAGCCCCGCCCACGCGACCGGCCCGCCCAGACCCCGCGAGCCGGCCGCACCCACCCTGAGCACGCCCCCGCCGGGCGGCTGGAACCGCGTCAGACCCCCGCGTGACAGCCGCCCCACCCAGCGAGTTCTCAGGTAGTACGGCTAGCCTGACCCAAAACCCCCACAAAGCCCATCGAACCCCCCGTAAGCTCTCAAAGACCAACTGCCCCACCCACGATCACGCGGGTGTGCGCGCCCAGCCCCCGCGGTGCGCACGCCCGCGTGATCATCCTTCGGAACCCGAAGTAAGTGATCACCTACAGAAGCGCCCGAAGGTTTACCCGGATTCGATAACGATCATGTTTCGGCATTTATCCGAGCGCTGGTTACACGCACGTGAATTCTGCTGCAAAGAACCGTCCGCCGGATGCGTGCACGAGCCCCCTGCCTGGAGCCCCAACCGCCCCCCACCAGGAAAGTCACACGTCGCACCGTGTTCACCTCCGGCCCCGCCGTCCCCACAGATAAAAGTTTCAACGACAGGCCCGTTGACACCCGACTTATCCCGAAATTAGCTTATGGAACGGTACACCTCGGGACTGCTGTGGCACCTGTGCCAGCTGTGACTCTTCGCAGCCGGCCGGGCGCGGATCCCGACACTCTCCCTCCCATGCCACGCGAGAGGACCAGCGTGAGATCCGCTGATTTTTCCCCGGCCCGCGGCCACCGGGCCCGCCGTCTCGGCGCGGCAGCCGGGCTCACCCCCGAATAGGGGGCCCGGTCTCATATCGACTTCGGTACGGAAGTTGACGTTAAAGCCGAACTAATTGTGTGCATCGCCGGTCATCTCATTCTCTGAGATTCCCGGCACGAACGGCACATTCTTTCGCGTGCGGAAAAGCTCAGGAGAACAAGGTCGTGGGGTCTGATTCTGCGAATTGGCTCGACACCGCCTATGAATGGCTGGTGAGGTCGAGCGCCAACGGGAGCTGGCGGGACATCGTCCCCCTCGGGTTGGCGGGTCTGCTCGTCTGGGGTCTGTGGATCTACCGGGTCGTGCTGTCCCGGCTGGCCAAGCCCGTCGTCAACGGTTACCGCGCGTCCGTCTCGGTCGTGGTGCCGTCGTTCCGCGAGGACGCCGAGATCCTGGTCCGGTGCCTGGGGAGCTGGCTCGCCCAGAACCCGGGTGAAGTGATCATCGTCGTCGACGTCGCGGACACCGAATGTCACGCGAAGCTGCGGGAGGTCAACGACCCCCGGCTGCGCGTGCTCGTCTACGAACACTCGGGCAAGCGCTCGGCGCTGGGGGTCGGCATCCGGGCCGCCCGCGGCGACATCGTGGTGTTCGCCGACTCCGACACCTGGTGGGAGCCCGGCCTGCTCGACGCCGTGCAGATGCCGTTCGAGGACCCGCAGGTCGGCGGCGTCGGCACCCAGCAGAACGTGTTCCAGCGCACCACCAGCGTCTGGCGGCGCATCGCCGACTGGCTGGTCAACCTGCGGTACTACGACTACGTGCCCGCCATGGGCAGCCGTGGTGGCGTGGCCTGCCTGTCCGGCCGCACCGCCGCCTACCGCCGGTCGGCGATCCTGCCGGTCGTCCACCACCTGGAGAACGAGTTCTTCCTCGGCCGCCGCTGCATCGCCGGCGACGACGGGCGGCTGACCTGGCTGGTGCTGGCCTCCGGCTACAAGACGGTGCACCAGTCGTCGGCGCGGGCGATCTCGATGTTCCCGAGCTCGTTCCGGGCCTTCTTCAAGCAGCGCATCCGCTGGAGCCGCAACTCCTACCGCTGCTACCTGACCGCCCTGTGGAAGGGCTGGTTGTGGAAGACGCCGCTGGTCACCAAGGTCACCGTGCTGCAGATCCTGCTCACCCCGGTCACCATGGGCGTCACGCTCGGCTACCTGTTCTTCAGCCGCCTGGAGCTGACCCCCTGGGGCATCGGCACCTGCGTGGGCTGGCTGCTCATCGGCCGCGGCATCCGCGGCTGGTCGCACCTCAAGCGCCACCCGCAGGAGATCCTGCTGCTGCCGCTGACCACCCTGGTCATCATCGGAATCGCCCTGCCGATCAAGCTCTACGCGTTCATCACCATGAACAAGCAGGGCTGGCTGACCCGCAAGGCCGACCAGGCGGGTTCGGAGGGCCAGACGGCCGCCACGCTGCAGGGACTGGCCTGATGGCCATGAACAGGACCGTCGTGACGGCCGGCGCCCTGCTGCTCGGCGCGCTCACGATCGGCACACCCCCCGTCGCCGCCGCGCCCTCGCCCTCGCCGACTCCCCCGGCGAGCGCGGGGCCGTCCGCCGACACCGGGATGACCAACACCATCCCGAGCTCGAAGCCCAGTTCGAAGCCCAGTTCGAAGCCCGGTTCGGAGCCCAGTTCTGAGCCGAGCGCGGGACCCGCCGCGGAGCCGGCCCAGGAGCCCGCCCCGGCGGCCGTCCCGAGTGACGCGCCGAGCATCCCGAGCTCCGAGCCCGAGCCGCTGATCAAGATCTCCCCCGAGAACGCCGAGTCGCAGTCGGCGCTCGTCGACATGGAGGACCAGCGCATCCTGCAGACCCGGGCGGCGCTCACGGCGCTGCTCCAGCAGGGCGGCTTCTTCGCGGCCCAGCGCAAGCAGCCGCAGATCTTCTCCTCGTCGTTCGGCCGCACGATGGTGCTGCCGGCCCGCAACGACGAGCGGCCGTACACGCTGAAGGACCTGATCTCGGTCGAGAACGGCAAGTACGTCCGGCTGATGACCGACGGGTCCTACCTGCTCGGCATCCACATCTTCGTGGCCGACGGCGCGACGCTCCAGCTGCGCGGCCCGATGACGCTGCGGATGGGCAGCATCCCGGGCTCGTTCAGCTCGATCATCACCTTCGGCGGCAACATCGACATCAAGGGCACCGCGACCAAGCCGGTCCGGATCACCAGCTGGGACGTCAAGGCCAGCAAGCCCGACCTGGACACCACCGACGGCCGGGCCTACATCCGGGCCGTCGGCGGCCAGTTCAACATGGTGTACGGCCAGGTCTCCGACCTGGGCTTCTGGAGCGGCCGGACCGGCGGCATCGCGCTGACCGGCACCGAGCGCCCGTCGTCCACCTACCGGCACCGCACCAAGGCGCAGCGCCACCAGGACAAGGCCGACCGCCTGGAGAACAACACCAAGGACCAGGGCGGCGGCACCTACGGCGACGTCGAGACGTACCCGATCGGGCCCGGCACCGCCTCCCACGTGCCGGCCGACGAGCTGGTCACCGGCAAGATCGAGAACAGTGTGATCACCCGCGACGCCTACGGGTTGTTCGTCTCGGGCTCGAACCAGACGCAGATCATCAACAACAAGATCCGCGACAGCATCGTGCACGGCGTGTTCATGCACCGGTTCGCCAAGAACGCCACGATCTCGCACACCGAGGTGACCGGCAGCGGCGGCGACGGCTTCGTGCTCTCCCGCGCCACCGAGAAGGTCCAGGTCAACGACTGCCTGGCGGAGAACAACGGGCGCAACGGCTTCACCCTCGACGGCCGGGCGCTGGCCCACGGCCCGTCGGCCTCGGGCGAGTCGCTGGCCGTCTACGGCGACAGCTCGGTCAACAACAGCGTGGCCCGGGGCAACGGCCGTTACGGCATCGAGGTCATGGGCGGGATCCGGCAGGCCGTGCAGACCAGCGAGGTCATCGGCGGCGACATGGGCATCGTGGTCCGCGCCGGGGCCGAGGCCGTGCAGTTGTCGGGCAACAAGCTGACCGGCCAGAAGCGCCAGGGCATCGCGCTGCGCGACGGCGTGCGCAACGCCTACGTCTCGGGCAACACGATCACCGGCGGCCCGACCGGCGTCTACATGCGCGACTCCAACGGCCAGGTGGTCGGCAACAAGATCACCACGGTGAAGGACGTGAACGCCCACGGCGTCACGGTCGTCGGCGCGGCGGCCGGCTCGGAGGTGGCCCGCAACACGATCGTCGGCTCGGGCACCAGCGCGGTCAGCACCGCCCGGTCGAGCGGCGACGTGAGCGACCACAACAACGACGAGGACGCCTGGGTCGACACCTCGACCTTCTGGAGCAAGGCCAAGCGCTACGTCAAGCCCATGAACGTCATCTGGGCCGGCGTCATCCTGCTCATCCTGGTCTCCGCCTTCCGGTCGCGCGGCATCATGGACCGGCGCCGCCGGGGCATCGTCGACCCGTACGAGCTCCAGAAGGCCATGGAGGACCGGCCGTCGTGGGCGCTGCCGAACGCGGCGACCGCCACCCCGGGCAGCGGGTTCAACGGGCGCAGCAGGCCGACGCAGCCGGCGGTTCCGACGGTCACCGTGGGAGGCGGGCGATGAAGAAGGCCTGGATCACGTTCTTCGTGCTGCTCCTGCTGGGCGCCGGCACCTGGGCGTACCTGTCGTACGCCGACCAGCCGGCCCCGACGCCCGCGGTCGACGACGTGACCGCCGCCGACGCCAAGCAGCAGTCGAACCTGGTCGACCAGGAGGACCTGCGCATCATGCAGACGCGGGCGACGCTGATGTCGGCGATCGCCCGCGGCGGCCCCAACGCGCAGCGGGCCCGCCAGCCGCACATCTCCAGCTCGGCCAACGGCCAGACGCTGGTGCTGCCCTCGCGCCGCGAGCCCTACCGGGTCGCCGACCTGGAGAAACTGGGCGGGGAGTACTTCCAGAAGCAGAACGACGGGTCGTACATCCTCGGCATCAACCTGTTCGTCGGCCCGAACGCCAAGCTGGTGCTGCAGAACGCGACCGGCCCGCTGGTGATCCGGATGCGCAGCGAGCCGGGGTCGTTCGCCACGATCGTCGGCTTCGGCGCGAGCATCCGCATCAACGGCTCCCCGCAGAACCCGGTGCGCCTCACGAGCTGGGACCCGAACATCAACACGGCCGACAGCCGGGTCAACGACGGCCGGGCCTACGTGCGGGTGATCGGCGGCGAGCTGCGGATGAGCCACGCGCAGGTCGAGTACCTCGGCTTCTGGAGCGGCTCGACCGGCGGCCTGGCGCTGACCGGCAGCGACCGCACCACCCTCGACGCCAACCTCACCACGCCGGCGCCGCTCACCGACGAGAAGGTGCTGCTCCCGGGCGGCGCCCTGGTGCCGCGCATGGGCGACGACGACCAGGTGGTCATCCACGACGGCAAGGGCCTGAAGAAGGTGGCGTACAAGCTGCCGGAGGCCAACCTCGTCACCGGGGAGATCACCGAGACCGCGATCAAGGGCAACGCCTACGGCATCTTCATCACGGCCTCCAACCAGACCCGGATGGCCAACGTGACGGTGACCGGCAGCCTGGTCGACGGGGTGCTGCTGCACCGGTTCGCCCGCAACGCCACCATCGAGAACACCACGGTGACCGACTCGCGCGGCGACGGGTTCGTGCTCTCGCGCGGCACCCAGAACGTGACGATCACCGGTTCGGGCGCGGTCGGCAACGGCGGCAACGGCTTCACCCTCAGCGGCCTGCCGCTGGCCCGCGGCCCGTCGGCCTCGGGCGAGTCGCTGCAGAGCTTCGGCGGCAGCTCGGTGACCAGCTCGTGGTCGAAGGAGAACAAGCGCTACGGCGTCGAGATCCAGGGCGGCGTCGACCTGGCCGTCCAGACTACCGAGGTGACCGGCGGGCAGACGGGCATCGTGGTGAACAAGGACGCGACCGGGGTCCGGGTCTCCGGCAACCGGATCAGCGGTCAGTGGAGCCAGGGCATCGCGGTGCGCGACGGCGTCACCGGCGCCAAGATCGTCGGGAACATCGTGAACAACGTGCCGACCGCGATCTACCTGCGCAACGCCGAGGCCGAGGTGACGGGCAACACCGTCAACCAGGCGACGCTGCACGGCGTCTCCGTCCTTGGGGTGGCCACGGGCACCGAGGTCGTCGGCAACACGCTGGGCGGGGCCGGGCGCAGCGCGCTCGACACCGACCGCGCCACCGGGATGGCCGCGGTGACCACCAACAACGTCGACGGCTGGCAGGACACGGCGGACTTCTGGACCACGGTCAAGCGCATCGCCAAGCCGATGAACCTGATCTGGTTCGGCGTCATCCTGCTCATCGTGATCTCCGCCATCCGGGCGCTCGGGAACAACGGGCCCCGCGTCGGACGTCGCATCGTCGACCCGTACGAGAGGCAGGCCGTCATGGAGGAGCGACCCGTGTGGTCGCTCACCGGGGCGTCCGCCGAAAGGACCTGACCATGCGCATCGAGATCGACATCGACAAGAAGACCATGATCGCCGCGGGGGCCGGTGCGGCCTTCACGATCCTGATCGTGGTCGTCCTGTACGGGATCTTCGGCGGCGGCGGCGGTCAGGAGCAACAACCCGGCATGGTGGTGGAGAACATCCAGCCCGACACCGGTCCGCGCCCCCTGCCGACGCTGGGGGCCGACGACGCCGGTGACGACTTCCAGGAGGAGGAGCCGGTGCCGGAGGACGACAAGAAGGAGGACTTCGAGCCCTTCACCGCCGTCCAGCAGCCCCCGGACATCGCGATCCCCGAGGGCGAGGGCAAGATCGCCTGCCCCGACCCGACCGTGACCGTGACCACCGCCGAGGAGCTCACCGAGGCCCTCGCCTCGGCCACGCCGGGCACCGTGATCTTCATGGAGCCGGGCGAGTACCAGGGGCACTTCGTGGCCGCGACGTCGGGCACGAAGGAGCAGCCGATCTTCGTGTGCGGCTCCCGTGACGCGATCATCGACGGCGGCGGCCTCAAGGAGGGCTACGCCTTCCACCTGAACGAGGCCGACTACTGGCGGCTCAGCGGCTTCACCGTCCGGCACGCCCAGAAGGGCGTCATGGCCGACAAGTCGAACTTCAACGTCGTCCAGGACCTCGACGTCAACCACATCGGCGACGAGGCGATCCACTTCAGGAACTTCAGCTCCGACAACATCGCCCAGTACAACCTCATCTGGGGCACCGGGCTCCGTAAGGACAAGTACGGCGAAGGGGTCTACTTCGGCACCGCCGAGAGCAACTGGGCCACCTTCTCCGGCGGCCAGATGGACAAGAGCGACCGCAACATCGCGCGCGGGAACGTCATCCGCGCCACCGCTGAGGCCATCGACATCAAGGAGGGCACCTCCGACGGCAAGATCATCGGAAACATCTTCGATGGCTCGATGATCACCGGCGATGGTCACAACGACAGCTGGGTGGACGTCAAGGGGAACGGCTACCTGATCGAACGCAACACCGGCCGCGGCTCCCCCGCGGACGGCTTCCAGACCCACAAGATCATCAATGGCTGGGGGACCGGGAACACCTTCCGGGCCAACGTCATCGATCTGGGCGGTTCAGGGGGCTACGGCATCAACGACACCGCAGGCGGCAACACGATCTCCTGCGACAACGAGGTGACCGGCGGCCCGCTCACCAAGAAGAGCGAATGCTCCTGAGTTTCTGCGAGAGAACTGACAATGACTGACACCGCACTCCCCCGGATCACCGTCATCGGGACCGGGTATCTCGGAGCCACTCACGCGATCTGCATGGCCTCCCTCGGCTATGAGGTGGTCGGACTCGACACCGACCCCCGCAAGATCGAGCGGCTGCAATCCGGCGAGGTGCCGTTCTTCGAGCCAGGTCTGCCCGAACTCCTCGACAAGACGATGGCGACCGGCCGGCTCCGGTTCACCACCTCGGTCGAGGAGGCCGCCGCCCACGGCGACGTGCACTTCATCTGTGTGGGCACCCCGCAGAAACCCGGCCAGGACGCCGCCGACCTGACCTACGTCGACGCCTCCGTGGCCGCGCTGGCCCCCCTGCTGGACCGCAAGGTCCTGGTGGTCGGCAAGTCGACCGTCCCCGTCGGCACCGCCGCCCGCCTGACCGACCTGATCAAGGAGCTGGCCCCGGCCGGCGACGAGGTCGAGCTCGCCTGGAACCCCGAGTTCCTGCGTGAGGGCTTCGCCGTCGAGGACACCCTGCGTCCCGACCGGCTGGTGTTCGGCGTGGCCTCCGACTGGGCCCGCGAGCAGCTCGAGGCGTCGTTCCGGCCGATCATCGACAACGAGACCCCGGTCGTGGTGACCGACCTGGCCACCGCCGAGCTCGTGAAGGTGGCCGCGAACTCGTTCCTGGCCACGAAGATCTCGTACATCAACGCGATGGCGGAGATCTGCGAGGCCACCGGGGCCGACGTGCGGCACCTGGCCAAGGCGCTGGCCTTCGACGACCGCATCGGCGGCCGGTTCCTCCAGCCGGGCCTCGGCTTCGGCGGCGGCTGCCTGCCCAAGGACATCCGCGCCTTCGCCTCCCGGGCCGAGGAGATCGGCGTCGGCCAGGCCGTGTCGTTCCTGCGCGAGGTGGACGCGATCAACCGCCGCCGCCGCTCGCGCACGATCGACCTGGTCCGCGAGATGGTCGGCGGTCAGCTGAACGGCAAGAAGGTGGCCTGCCTCGGCGCCGCCTTCAAGCCGAACTCCGACGACATCCGCGACGCCCCCGCGCTCGACGTGGCCCGCACCATGCACGGCCTGGGCGCCAACGTCCGCGTCTACGACCCGGCCGCCCTCGACAACGCCCGCCGCGCCTACCCCGAGCTGCGCTACGGCACCAGCGCCATGGACGTGGCGGCCGACGCCGACGTCGTGGTGCTGCTCACCGAGTGGACCGAGTTCCGCGAGATCGAGCCGTCGGCCCTGGCCTCCGTGGTGAAGCACCGCCGCATCGTCGACGGCCGCCACGCCCTGGACGCCGAGTTCTGGCGCGCCGAGGGCTGGGAGTACCGGGCGCTCGGCATGCCGTAACCCGTCACAACCGGAAGGGACGCGCGGAAGCGCGTCCCTTTTGGTGTTGTATGGGGCATTTCCGGCACCTCCAACTCGTTAGTTAGGGTAAGCAAGTTGATGGGGGTCTCATGTCGGACCGTTATCCGTGGATCGCGCTGAGCAACACGACCCTGGGCATGCTGCTCGCCACCGTCAACTCCTCGATCGTGATCATCTCGCTGCCGGCCGTCTTCCGCGGCATCCACCTGAATCCGCTGGAACCCGGCAACGTCTCCTACCTGCTGTGGATCCTGATGGGCTACATGCTCGTCTCGGCCGTCCTGGTGGTCACGCTCGGCCGCCTGGGCGACATGTTCGGCCGGGTCCGCATGTACAACGCGGGCTTCGCCGTCTTCACCGTCGGCACGGTGGTGCTGGCCCTCGACCCCTTCCAGCAGTCGGGCGGCGCGCTCTGGCTGATCGGCTGGCGGTTGTTCCAGGGCGTCGGGGGCGCGCTGCTGATGGCCAACTCCGCGGCGATCCTGACCGACGCGTTCCCCGCCGGGCGGCGCGGCACCGCGATGGGCGTCAACCAGGTGGCCGGCATCGCCGGGACCTTCCTGGGGCTGGTCGCGGGCGGGCTGTTGTCGCAGCTGAACTGGCGGCTGGTGTTCTGGGCCTCGGTGCCCATCGGGATCATCGGGACGGTGTGGGCGTACCGGAGCCTGCGCGAGACCGTCACCCGGGTCGAGGGCGCGAAGATCGACTGGTGGGGAAACCTCGCCTTCGCGACCGGCCTCACGATGGTGCTGGCGGCGGTGACCTACGGCATCCAGCCCTACGGCGGCCACACCATGGGCTGGACCAACCCGCTCGTGATCGGCGGGATCACCGCCGGGGTGCTGATCCTGGCGGTCTTCTGCCTGATCGAGACGAAGGTCGCGCAGCCGATGTTCCACCTGTCGCTGTTCCGGATCAGGGCCTTCGCGGCCGGGAACGTGGCCGGGCTGCTGGCCTCGGTCGCCCGGGGCGGCCTGCAGTTCATGCTGATCATCTGGCTCCAGGGCATCTGGTTGCCGCTGCACGGCTACCGGTTCGAGGACACCCCGTTGTGGGCCGGTGTCTACCTGCTGCCGCTGACGGCCGGCTTCCTGCTGGCGGGCCCGCTGTCGGGCCACCTCTCCGACCGGTACGGCGCCCGCGCCTTCGCCTCCGGAGGGCTGATCCTGTCGGCGCTGGCCTTCCTCGGCCTGCTGCTGGCGCCGATCGACTTCCCCTACTGGGTCTTCGCGGCGCTGATCTTCCTGAACGGCGTCGGGTCGGGCCTGTTCACCGCGCCCAACACCACCGCGATCATGAACTCGGTGCCGGCCGGGCAGCGCGGCGTGGCTTCGGGCATGCGGGCGACGTTCACCAACGCCGGGATGGTGTTGTCGATCGGCGTGTTCTTCTCGTTGATGATCGCCGGGCTGGCCGCCACCCTGCCGCAGACCCTGACCGGCGGCCTCGCCCAGCACGGCGTCCCGCCCGCGCTCGCCGCGACCATCGGCGCGCTGCCCCCGGTCGGCACGCTCTTCGCCGCCTTCCTGGGCTACAACCCGATCGGCAACCTGCTCGGCCCGACCGGCGCCCTGGCCCACCTGACCCCGGCGGACACCGCCGTCCTGACCGGCCGCGAGTACTTCCCGAACCTGGTCTCCGGCCCCTTCCACCAGGGCCTGGTGGTGGTGTTCCTGCTGGCCATCGCGATGTCGCTGGTCGCCGCCATCGCCTCGCTGCTGAGAGGCCGCCGGTACGTCCACGACGAACTGCCCGTCGCGACGGTCCCGGTGAGCCGGTCATGACCGACGTGGAGCTGCTGGCCGAACGGCTCAAGGCGGCGCTGGCCCGGCTGGCCCGGCGCAGCCGCCGGCAGGCGCGCGGCGACCTGACCGCCGGCCAGACCTCGACCCTGGCCGCCGCCGCGCAACTCGGCCCGGTGCGGCTCGGCGACCTGGCCGCCCACGAGGGCGTCAGCGCCCCGACGCTGAGCCGGGTGGCAGCCGGGCTGGAGAGCCTCGGCCTGGTCGACCGCACCCCCGACCCGGCCGACGGCCGCGCCTGCCTGATCAGCCTCACCCCGGACGGCGCGGCCGAGCTGGCCCGGCTGCGGGGCGACCACATCGCCTTCTTCGTGTCCCGGATCTCGGCCCTGCCGCCCGACCAGCGCGCGGCGCTGGCGGCGGCCCTGCCGGCGATCGAGGCGCTGGCCGGCCCCTCATAGACCGGAGGTGTCGAGGGCGAAGGAGCCCCGGGCCGCGCTGAGCCGCAACCCCGCCGTCGGCAGGGTGTAGCCGCGCGTGGTGGACATCCGCTCGGGCCACGCCTCGACGTACTCCATCGACGGGGTGAGCGCGGCCGGGGCCGCCTTGACCAGCTCGGTGATCAGGGCCAGCTCCTCGGTGTCGCCCCAGTCCGCCGGGTCGCCGGTCAGCCCGGCGGCCGTCCGGGCGATGACGAGCCCCGGACCGGCCTGGCCCCCGGTGCAGACGTCGGCGGGCCGGTTGACGTGCCAGCGCAGCAGCAGCGCCACCCCGCGCTCGGAGGTGACGACGTCGCCGACGCGGCCCCCCTCCCACGGGATCGACAGGATGTCGCGCAGGCGGATGCGGCTCATCGTCCACATGCCCCGGCGGAAGCCGTCGACCGTGCGGCAGGCCATCTGGAAACGGTGGAACCAGTGCCAGCCGCGGAAGACGTCGTACTCGCTCCTGGTGGCCGGGAGCGGCTGCGGGTCTCCCCGCTCCTGGACGACCAGGGCGCGGCCCGCGTACTTGCGCTGGTTGGCGTTGAACTCGACCGACTCCCAGGGCGCCACGTCGAGCCCGAACCGCCCGACCGCCTCGTCGAAGGCGGCCCGGTCACGGCTCCTGAGCAGGCTCAGGTAGGGCCACAACTCGGCCTTCTCGACGACGGTCTCCGGGTTGCCGCGCAGGCCGGCCGTCCAGTGGCACAGGCCGAGCGACAGGTAGCCGTTGTCGTAGGCGTTGAGGCTGTCGAAGTAGCCGTAGCACTCCACGTCGGCGACCGCGCGCACCACCTTGAACGTGCTCAGCTCCGCGACGGTCAGGTCGCCGATCGCGGGCGAACCGGGCAGCAGGTGCTCCGGCAGCACCTCGCCGACCGGCTGCCAGGTGTGGATGGGCGGCACCGACCGCGCGCCGCCCCGGACCGCCGGCGTGTAGTCGCCCACGACGTCGGGCTCGGCGGTCTTCCAGGCTCCGCTGAGGTCCAGGGCGTGGAACCGCGGGGTGTTGTCGGGCACCTCGTCGGGGTGCCAGACGTTGTCGGCGACCACGGTCCCGCCGGTCCTGGCCTCGACGACGACCGGGCACCGGCGGCCGTTGGCCAGCCAGTGGCGCAGGGTGAAGCGGGTCCAGGCGTTGAGCACGCCGGTGGCGGCGCCCCGGTAGCGCTCGTGGACGGCGATCGGGAGGGCGGCCAGCCGGTCGGACCAGCGGGGCAGGTGGGGGAAGCGCTCGACGGCCGAGGCCGGGAGGCTCGCGTACCGCTGGAACTCCTGCACGGCCCAGCGGGTCTCGCGGGTGAACTCGCCCCCCGTCGGGGCGATCAGGAAGCCGAGGGTGCGCAGGGCCTGGTTGAGGTCGTGGACGTGGGTGGCGCCGAGCAGGCCGGGGCGGTCCTGACCGGCGTAGCGGGCGGTCGTGCCCGGGGCGGGGTCACGGTCGCCGTCGCGGAGGTCGAGCTCGCCGAACAGACCCGAGGTCGGGCGGGTCAGGAAGGCGATCAGCCAGCGGAGGAAGTCCGTCATGAGGGCGACGGTAGGCGGGGCCGGGGGCGGTGAACCCAGGGACCACCCAGGGGAAATGCCCGGTTGGCCGCCCGAAGCGACCCTCATGACCTGCTCCGTACCGTTCTTCGTAGTCGATGCGAAACGAAACGGAGTAACTCATGGCAGTGAAGACGGGGAAGATCAGCGTCCCCACCGGGCTGGCGGCGGCGCTCCTCGCCGCCACGATCGAGGCCGAGGTTCTGGACAACGACGGCAACGCCCCCGAGGAGATCGTCAAGGCGGGCACCGACCTGCGGGTGCGGGTGAACTGGACGCTCACCGGGCTGCTGGCCACCATGATCGGTGGATCCTTCCGCGCGGAGGCCAGGTTCGACGGAGTCGGCGCGATCCCCGACTTCTCGACGACCGCCCCCGACCAGCCCGCGCAGCCGCTCCCCGCGGGCGGCGCCTACTCGGTCGACGTGCTGGTGCCCGCGGCCGCCTTCGCCGGGGACGCCTACAACGTCAGCGCGGTGCTGACCTACGTCGACGGCCTCGGGGTCGCCGGGCCCATCAAGGGCTTCGTGACCCTGGACCAGATCGCGCTCGCCCCCTGACCCGCGCGTCACTCTCTGAACCGGCGGGCGAGCTGGGCCCGGGAGCCGATGCCGAGCTTGGTGAAGACGTGGCCGAGGTGGTATTCGACCGTCTTCACGCTGAGCACCAGCTCCCGGGCCACCTGCCGGTTCGTCAGGCCGGCCGCGACGAGGCGGGCCACCGCGTGTTCCTGAGGGGTGAGGGCGCGGGGGCCCGTCTGGCGTGCCTGGTCGGCGGCGCCGCAGGCGGCCAGTTCCCGGCGGCACCGGGCCAGCGCGGGGGCCGCGCCCAGCGGGGCGAGCAGGTCGCGGGCGGCCTTCAGATGGTCGGCGGCCTGGCGGCGGGCCGCGCAACGGCGCAGGAACGCCCCGAACTCCAGGTGCGTCAGGGCGGTCTCGTAGGGCTGGGCCGCCCTCTTGGCGTGGCTGAGCGCTCCTTCGAACGCCGCCTCCGCGTCCCCCCGCCGTCCCAGTTCCGCCATCAGCAGGCCGCGCACCCGGCCGGCCGCCACCAGCGCCGACGCCCGGTCGCGCGTCTCGGCCAGCCGCTCCAGGCGGGCCAGCACGTCCTGGGCGGTCTCCAGGTCGCGCGTTCTGACCAGCGCTTCGGCGTACGCCTCCCGCCAGCCGACCAGGCCGGGTTCGTCCACGCCGTCGCGGTGGCCGGTTCGATCGAGCGCCGCGAGCGCCCGCACCGCCCCGGCCGCGTCGGCCACCGACGCCCGCGCGAGCGCGGCGTACGCGGCGTTGCTGGGGTCGCCGAGCGCCGTGGCCCAGCGGGTGGCCGCCTCGGCGTGGGCGGTGGCGGCCGCCAGATCTCCCCGGGCGGCCAGGGGCCGGGTCGCGACCGTGTGGGCCAGGCACGACAACCAGCTCTGCCCGCTGTCGGCGGCCAGCGAGACGGCCTGCTCGGCGTGCGCGACCGCGTCGTCCCACCGTCCGGCCCGGAACTCGGTCTCGGCCAGGTAGGCGGTCGCCATCGGCCCCAGGTGCGGCAGCCCGGCCCGCGCGGACGACGCCCTGGCCAGGTCGGCCAGAGCCCCGTCGAGGTCGTCGGTCCACAACCGCAACACGCCCCGGGCCACCAGCCCGTCGGGCGGGCCGCCGTCGGCGGGCAGGGAGGCCAGGCCCTCGGCGTACCGGCCGGTGATGCCGAGCGCGAGCGCGAGCACGTCGCGCATGCCCGGCGACCCGGCCGAGCGGCGGGCCCATTCGATGGCCGCCTCGCCCCTGGTCTGCGTCAGCGCCAGCCAGGCCAGTTGTTCGGCCGCGCCTTCGTGGCCGCCGCCGTCCCAGGCCGCGGTGAGCAGTGCCTCGGCGTCGTCCTGGCGGCCGCAGGCCAGGGCCAGCCGCCCGAGCACGTAGTCGCGGCGCGGCGTCGGCGGCATCGCCTCGACCTGGCCGGTGAGCTCGGCGGCGCGCACCGCGTCGCCGTCGCGGAGCCGGTGGTCGGCGGCGGTCAGCACCCGGTCGTCCCTGATCGCCGGGTCGGGGGTGAGCCGCGCGGAGGTGAGCAGGTGGTCGGCGGCGGCGCTCCAGCGTCCACGGTCGGCCTCGTCGCCGGCCAGGTCGTCGAGTTCGGCGGCGACGTAGGCGTCGGCGCCGACGACGGCGGCGGCCCGGTGGGCCAGCGCGCGGGCGGGATCGGGCTCCCTGGCGGCGGCGCGGGTGTGCAGCCGGGCCCGTTCGGCCGGGCCGAGGTGCTGGTAGACCGCTGCCCGCACGAGCGGGTGCCGGAACCCCACGGCGGGCCCCGCCCCCGTCTCGACCAGCAGCCCGGCCGCTTCCAGCGCCTCCAGGGGATCGCTCACCCCCGCGACCGCGGCGACCGCGCTCAGCGCGCACCCGTCGCCGAGCACGGCCGCCGCCCGCGTCAGCGCCCGCGCCGCGAGCGGGCCGGCCGCCAGGGTCCGGGTCACCAGCCGCGTGTACGACAACGGCGCCGGCAACGCCCGTCCCATGTCGGCGAGCCGGGCCTTCGGCACCTGGTCGAGCAGCGCCCCGATGTGCAGGGGACTGCCGACCGTGTGGGCGCGCAGCCGCTCGGCCGCCGGGGCCGGCAGGCCCGTCAGCTCCCGGACGTCGCCCGAGGTCAGCCCGGCCAGCCGCAACCGCAGGGTGGTGTCCTCGGCCAGCAGCCGGTGCAGCCCCCCGGGCAGCTCCCCGGTGTCCGGGGCGACGACCACCGCGAGCACCCCGTCGGCCCGCAACCGCCGCAACGCGAACGTGAGCGCGGTCAGCGAGGGCGCGTCGGCCCAGTGGGCGTCGTCCACGACGACGACCACCACACCGGCGGCCTGGCGGACCCCGATGTGGTCGAGCAGCAGCGACCCGGCCTCCAGCGGGTCGGCGTCGGGCCGCTCCGCCGGCAGCAGCTGCCCGAGCACCCCGTAGCGCAACGAGCTCTCCTCGGTCGCGCCGCTGGCCGACAGGACGGTCAGCCCGGGATGCCCGGCCAGGAACCGCCGGACCAGCGACGACTTGCCGATGCCCGCCGTCCCCTCGACGGCCACGACCGCCGGACGGCCCTCCCCCGCCCCTCGCAACACGTCGGCGAGGGCGGCCAGCTCGGCCCGGCGGCCGACGAACTTGGTGGTGTCCACATAGTGCGGATGGACGAGCCCGCGTCCTGATACAGGGTCAGACGGTCAGCCATTCGGTGACGACGGTCCGCCCAGGCGCCTCGCACCGCAGGCTGAGCGACCCGGCGGGGATCCCATCGGCCTCGAACCGCCCGAACGCGTCGACGGCCAGGGGCAGCCGCCCGTTCACGACGACGGCCGCCTCCTGCGGCGGCAGCAGCTGCCCCAGGAGACGGCCCGCGATGATCTCCACCTCGATCGACAACCCCGGCACCGAGAAGGTCAGCAGCCGGGGCGTCTCCCCCGACCTGACCAGCGCGGGCTCGTCGAGCGAGTCGAACGACAACGCCGCCAGCTCCGCGTCCAGGGCGTGCGTCACGAAGGCGTCCACGGCGATCTGCACCGCGTCGTCGGGCAGCGGGTCGAGCACGGCGGCGGCATGCCGCAGCTCCTCTTCGAGGTCATCGCTCATCGGATGCCCCTTTCCTCCAGGATCGCCCGCAACCGGGCCAGGCACCGCTGCCGGATCGGCCCGATGCTGCCCACCGCCAGCCCGGTGGCGGCGGACACCTCGGCGTACGAGGGCGGCGGATTGGTCAGGAGCACCCGCAACAACCGCTGGCAGGTCTCCCCGAGCTCCTGCACCCCCAGCCACAGGGCCCGGACCCGGTCCCGCCGGTCGGCCTCCCGCTCGGCCTCCACGACGACCTCCTCGGGCGTCGGCTCGGGAGACCGCAGATCGAGCACGGCCGGATGGTCGTCGATCTGCACCGGCCGCGTGGTCCTGGCGATCTTCAGGCACTCGTGGCGGGTCGTGCTGGCCAGCCAGGCCCCGACCTTGTCGGGCTCCCGGATCCGCCCGAGGTTCTGGACCAGCTTGAACCAGGCGGTGGCGTACACCTCCCGGCAGTCGGCGTCGGAGAGCCGGTAGGAGCGTGCGATCGACCAGACCAGCGGCGCGAGCGCCGTGACGAGCTCCTTCCAGGCGGCGTTGTCGCCGGCGGCCGCCGCCCGGAACAGTTCTCCGGTGTCCGCACGCTCCATCTCTCCTCCGGTCAGGTGGACGGGTAGACCATCGATGGCCGCCACCCGGCGGGCTCCACGATCTTCGCGGGCCGGCCACGCAGGGTGGCCGGCTTGGCCGTGGTGTTCAGCAGGTGGGCGGCCGCGGCATGGGAGGTCAGCTTGTGCTCGCACATCACGTTGGCGATCATGGCGGCGACCAGCGGGGTCGAGAACGAGGTGCCGCTCCATTCGGCCAGCCCGTCGAAGTGGACCCGCTTGAGTCTGCGGTCGGTGGCCAGGTCCCAGGTCTCGAAAGGGCGGTTCTGGCTGAGTTCGCCGATGTGCGGGGGCGACAGACAGGTGCACACGTAGCTCTGGTGATAGCGGCACTCACCGAAAGTGGAGTGCTGGTAGTCGTAGGCGGTCTGCACGCCCTTCTGGGTGAAGGTGCTGATCAGGTGCTCGCCAGGCGCGAAGACCGAGACCCAGCCGCCGTGGTTGCTGAAGCAGGCGGCATCCCTCCCGTCCGCGCGCAACGCCCCGACCGACACCACGAAGTCGCCGTACTTCGGGGAGTCGGCCCAGGCGGCGGGGTAGAACCGCTGGTCGGAGCCGTTGTTCCCGGCCGCGGCCACCAGCAGGATCTCCTTCCTCTCCTTCACGTCCTCCAGGTCCTTCAGGGCGGCGAGCCGGTTCATGAACTCCTCGAGGGCAAGCAGTGGTTGCGCCGGAAGGGTGTTCGACCGCCTGCCGGAACGGAGCCGGGTCAGCTCGTCGCAGGCGACCGGTGTGCCGGAAGAGAGGGAGATGATGTCCGGCCACTCCTCTTTCGGCAACTGCCGGAACTCGTCGAGGATGCCGTTCAGATCCGCGCCGAGGGCGTGTTGCCCGGACGCGCCCGCATTGGAGAAGCAGTTGCGGACGGTGATCTCCACATTGTGGGCGACGGCCGCGATCAGACCCGCGATGAAGGTGCCGTGACCGACGTATTGCCGGAGCACGTTCTGCGTGTCCATGGGACTGCGCTCGTCACTGCCGAGCTTTCCCGTCGGCTTCTTGACGGCCGAGGCGAGAGTCGGGTGAGTGTCGTAGCCCGGCACCAGGCCGGTGTCGATGACCAGAACACGCACGGGGGCGGTGCCGTAGTTCGGGCGGGTGACCGGGATGCCCGGGTTGTGGGTTCCGTCGTAGACGGGCACCGGCTCGTCGGCGGGGCAGCAGTTGACGTCGGCGATCGTGAGCAGGTAGTCGCGTTCGGCGGGGATGTTCTGGGCCAGCAGCAGGTCGATCGCGTCACTGACCACCGGGTCGTGCCAACGTTCCGCGGGGTCGGCCGGTCGGGACGGGTCGGCGAAACTGAAGGTGGTGAGCCGGGTGCTCTCGTCGTCGCTCCTCTCGACGGGGTTTAGCCCCGCCCTGGCCAGCAGGCGCGACGCGGCCCGTGAGTCGCTGGTGCGGATGAGGACGACGCCCTTGCGGTGCAGGTATTCGGGTGTGCCGCTGGGTCCGGCGACCAGCCGCACTCGGTGTTCGTCGTAGCTCTGCTGGATCAGGTCGAACTGCTCCTGGAATCGGTTCGGCTCCATCTCGCGGTTCCTCTTGTCTGAGTCGTCACCATTTCTCTGTGTGGAGCCGGACCCGGGTCCGGTGATACACCATGATCGAACTGTCATGATCACGGAGCGTGGACGCCTCGTCCCCTCACGTCTAACATCGATCTGTGCCGGGGGGAAGGTCACGTTTTGGGGGCGTGCCAGGGGATTTACTCCCCCTGGTCTTCGCCCGTCCCACTGACGCCGTGACCGCCGCCCGCGCCTTGCTCGACAGTCGTCCCACGCCGCATGACGCGTCCATCGCGTACCAGGTCATGGGCATCTGGGAGCGCGACTTCGGTCGCATCGCGACCGCCCTCGACCACCTCCGCCGGGCCCGGGACCTCGCCGTCCGGTCGGGGTCCGCCGACCGTGAGGCCGACGTGCTGGCGACGCTCGGGGCGGCGCTGGTGCACTCCGGACGCACCCGGCAGGGGCTGCGCACGATGGAGCGGGCGGTCGCGCGTGGCGAGGGGGTCACGGCGGCGCGGGTGCTGTTCCGGCGTGCTTACGTGCGGTGGGTGGTCGGCGACCACGAGGGCTCGTTGTCCGACTGCCGGCGGGCGCTGCCCGTGTTGCGGAAGGAGGGGGACGTCATCTGGACGGCCCGCACCCTGACGCTGCGCGCGACCGTCCACCTGGCGGTGGGGGCGGCCGACCGGGCGGCGGCCGACTTCGCGGCGGCCGAGGAGCTCTGGGCGGGCACCGATCAGGACCACGACAAGGCGAAGGCGGTGGAGAACCGGGGGCTGGTCGCCTCGCGCGCGGGGGACGCGCCCGCCGCGTTGCGGCACCTCGACGAGGCGGCCCGCCTCTACGAGTCGCTCGGCACCCCGGCCGTCATGCTGACCATCCAGCGGTGCGGGGTGCTGCTCTCGGCGGGGCTGGCCCGGGAGGCGCTCGACGAGGCGAGTGCGGCGCTGACCGTGAACGGGCAGGCCACGCGGGCGGCCGAGCTCCGGCTGGTCGCGGCCCGGGCGGCGATCGCCGCCGGTGATCCCGCCCTGGCGGCCGAGCACGCCACGGTGGCGGCCCGGGTGTTCGCGCGGCAACACCGGGCCTGGTGGCACGCCCACGCCCGGCTGGTCTTGCTCCATGCCCGTTACGCCACCGGCGACCACTCCGCGCGCGACGCGCCCGCCCTGGCCACCCGGCTGGCCGGGCTGCGTTCGCCCGAGGCTGTGCAGGCGCGGCTGCTGGCCGGGCGGCTCGCTCTGGCCAGAGACGATCTCGCGGCCGCCCGGGTGCATCTGACGTCCGCCGCCGAGGCCCGCCGCCGGGGGCCCGCCCACGTCAGGGCCGACGGCTGGACCGCGCTCGCCCTGCTCGCCGCCGCGACCGGTGACCGGCGGCTGGTCCTGAACGCCTGCCGGCGGGGGCTGGACGTCCTCGACGAACACCGCATGACCATGGGGGCCGCCGAGTTGCGGGTGCGCGCCACCGTGCAGGGGGCCGAGCTGGCCACGCTGGCCCAGCGGGCCGCCCGGTCGGCCCGTGAGCTGCTGCGGTGGAGCGACCGGTGGCGGGCGACCGCGCTGGCGGTGCCGCCCGCCCGGCCGCCGGCCGATCCGGAGCTGGCCCGCGACCTGACCGCGTTCCGCGAGGTCGGCAGCCGGGCCGAGGCGGCCCGCGCGGCCGGGTCGCCGCAGCCCGCGCTCGACCGCGAGCAGCGGCGACTCGAACGCCGCATCCGCGCCCACGCGCTGCGGCTGCGCGGCCACTTCGACGACGACCGGCTCGACGTCTCCGCCCTGCTGACCGCGCTGGGCGACGAGTGGCTGGTCGCGATCGTGCCGGTCGACGGGCTGCTGCACGCGGTCGTCTGCGGCGGCGGGCGGGTCCGCCGGTGCCCGGCCGGGCCCGCGGCCGACGCCGCCGTGGAGGCCGAGCGGCTGCGCTCCGCGTTGCGGCGGCTGGCGCACCGGGGGTCGGCCGACTGGTTGCCCATCGTCGCCGCCGGGGCCCGGCGGCTGGAGGCGTGCCTGTTCGGGGCGGCGCTGAGCCACCTGGGCGACGGGCCCGTCACGGTGGTGCCGCCGGGCCGCCTCCACGGGGTGCCCTGGGCGGCGCTGCCCTCGCTGCGCGACCGCGCGGTCGGCACCTCGCCCTCGGCGCGGGCGTGGTTGCGGGCCCGCCGGATCGCCCCGCCCGACGGCGGGGTGGTGCTGGTCAGGGGCCCCGGCCTGGTCTCGGGCGGGGCCGAGGTGCCCGCCCTGGCCCGCGACTACGGCACCGCGACCGTGCTGGCCGACGGCTCCGCCACCGCCGGGGCCGTGCTGGCGGCCCTCGACGGGTCGCGGCTGGCCCACATCGCCGCCCACGGCGTGTTCCGCGACGACAGCCCCATGTTCTCGGCGCTGCGGATGGACGACGGGCCGCTGACCGTCCACGACGTCGAGGGCCTGCGGGCGGCGCCGTACCGGATGATCCTGTCGAGCTGCGAGGGCGGGCGGCTCGCGCCCGCCGGAGCCGACGAACTGCTGGGCCTGGCCGCCGCCCTGCTGCCGCTCGGCACCGCCGGGCTGGTGGCCAGCGTGGTGCCCGTCAACGACGAGGCGGCGGTGCCGTTCATGGTCGCCCTGCACGACGGCCTGCGCGCCGGGCTGACCTGCGCCCAGGCCCTCAGAGACGCCCGGACGTCGGCCGACCCGGCCACCGGCTGGTCGTTCTCGGCGATCGGCGCGTCATGACGAGGCGGCCTTCATCATCTGCGGCGGCTTGTTCCCGGCCGCGATCCCGCCGTCGACCGGCAGCGTCACCCCGGTGATGTACGACGACTGGTCGGAGAACAACCAGATCACCGTCGCCGCGACCTCCTCGGGCAGCCCGACCCGCCGCATGGGCGCGGCGTTCCCGGCCCGCCGCTGGATGTCCTCCCCCGCCGCCTCCAGGTGGTAGGTCAGGATCGGCCCGGGGGCCAGCACGTTGGCCCTGATCCCCTGGTCGGCGTAGTCGAGCGCGGCGACCTTGGTGAGCCCGATGATCCCGGCCTTGGCGGCGACGTAACCGGCCATGCCGGCGGTGCCCTGCACCCCGGCGACCGAGGCCATGTTGACGATCGACCCGCCGCCGGAGGCCAGCATGGCGGGGATCTGGAACTTCATCCCGAGGAAGGTCCCCCGGACGTTGGTCCGGATGCCGAGGTCGAAGTCGAGCGGGTCGATCTCGGCCAGCGGCGCCGGCACGGGCCCGTCGGTGGCGTTGTTGAACGCCGCGTCGAGCCGCCCGAACTTCTCCAGCGTGATCGCGACGAGCCGCTCGGCCGAGTCGGAGTCGCCCACGTCGGTCGGCACGGCCATGGCCCGCCCCCCGAAGGCCCGGATGTCGGCGGCGACGGTCTCGATGGCGGTGGAATCACGCGCGGCCAGCACGACGGCGGCTCCGGCGCGGGCGAGCGCCCGCCCAGTGACCGCACCGATGCCCCGGCTCGCTCCGGCGACAATCGCGACTTTCCCGTCAAGTGTCATGAATGACTTGTTCCCGCAGGATGTCGGGCATCTGGCAATGGTTTGGCACCATAACCCCATGAGAATCGACCCGCCCCTCGCCGGCGACGAGCGCGACACCCTGACCGCCTTCCTCGACTACCACCGCGACACCCTGGCGATGAAGTGCGAGGGCCTCACCGACGAGCAGCTCCGCGCGCGGGCCGTCGAGCCGTCGTCGTTGTCGCTGCTGGGCCTGGTCAGGCACCTGGCCGACGTGGAGCGGGCCTGGTTCCGCATCCGCCTGAACGGCGAGGACCTGCCGCCGATCTTCTTCACCGACGCCGCGCCCGACGACGACTTCGACGACCTCGGCTCGGCGCCGGTCGCGGAGGTCTTCGCCACCTGGCGGGCCGAGATCGAGGCCGCCCGCCGGATCAGCGCCGAGACCCCGCTCGACACGCTGATGAAGAAGCCGAACCGCGCCGGCGAGCACATGTCGCACCGGTGGATCCTGGCTCACATGCTGGAGGAGTACGCCCGCCACAACGGCCACGCCGACTTCCTGCGCGAGCGTGTCGACGGCGTGACCGGGGAGTAACTAGCCGCTCAGCCTGACGGGGTTGACGATGTCGGCGAAGATCAGCAGGCCGCCCATGAAGAGCAGCACGGCCGCCATCGCGTAGGTGAGCGGCAGCGCCTTGGCGACGTCGACGTAGCCGGGCGCGGGCCGCCGGGCGATGCGGGCGAAGCCGCGCTTGAGGCCCTCCCACAGGCCGCCCGCGATGTGGCCGCCGTCGAGCGGCAGCAGCGGGATCAGGTTGAAGATGCCGATCGCCAGGTTCAGCCCGGCCAGCAGGTTGATGAAGATGACGATCTTGTTCTCGAGCGGGGCGGCCGAGGCGGCGATCTCCCCGCCGAGGCGGCCGGCCCCGACGATGCCGATCGGGCCGTTGCGGTCGCGCTCCTCGCCGGAGAAGGCGGCGTGCCAGACGCCGACCATCTTGCCGGGGATGTCGAGCATCGAGGCGGCGGTCCGGGTGGTCATGTCCCACATCTCGGTGACGACGTAGCCGGGGCCCTGGCGCTCGGTCACCTGGGTGGGCTCGACGCCGAGGAAGCCGACGTTCTTGACGATCTTGGTGGGGTCGTCGAGGTCGGGCCGCTCGGTGGCGATCAGGTTGACCGTGAGGGTCTGCTGCTGACCGGCCCGCTCGATGACGATGGGCACCGGCCCGGCGCCGTGGGCGCGAATGGTCGCGGTCGCCGCCTCCCACGAGGTCACCGGCGTGCCGTCGATGGAGACGAACCGGTCGCCCTTCTGCAGCCCGGCCTCGAGGGCGGGCGTCTTCGGGTCGGTGGCCGCGCACGCGCGGTTGGCCTGGGAGGCCGGGATCACGCACTTGCTGACGTCGTTGACGGTCGGCTTGAGCACGGTCACGCCGAAGCCCATCATGACGACGGCGAACAGGCCGAAGGCCAGCACGAAGTTCATGAACGGCCCGCCGGACATGATGATGACCTTCTGCCACCACGGCTTGCGGTAGAAGACCCGGCTCTCATCGCCGGGCCTGATCTCCTCGGAGGCGACCTGGCGGGCGTTCTCGATGAGGCCCTGCCAGGGCCCGGTCGAGATCGAGCGCAGCTTGTTGGGGTCGTCGCTCGGGCGCGGCGGCAGCATGCCGATCATGCGGATGTAGCCGCCCATGGGGATCCACTTGACGCCGTATTCGGTCTCGCCCCGCCGCCGCGACCACATGGTGGACCCGAAACCCACCATGTACTGGGTGACGCGCACGCCGAAGATCTTGGCCGGGACGAGGTGGCCGATCTCGTGGAGGGCGATCGACACCAGCAGGCCGACGAAGAGAATCACGAATCCGGCAATGAACTGCCAGCTCATCGGCGCATACCCCCGGCAGGCGGAAAATCGGTCGTCGCATCGAGAGTAGCCCACGTGGTCGGGCGTCCGGCCGTGTCCGCATTCGCGGGCATTTCCGCTGGGGAGGTTGCGATGGGTTTGCCGAACGGAGAGACTTCGATGACACTGTGCGTCTGGCCGATCACCCTGAGGTATGAAATGGGGGGCCTCATGATCAAGATCCTGGTGGCCGAGCACCTGCCTTTCGTCCGGCACGGCCTGGTCGCCTCCCTCAACGGGGAGAGCGACCTCGTGGTCGTGGCCGGGGTGGCGTCGGGGGAGGACGCCATCCCGGCCGCCGTGGAACACCGTCCCGACACCGCCGTGATCGACATCGACCTGCCCGCCATGGGCGGCCTGGCCGCCGCGGCCCGGCTCAGAGAGAAGGTGCCCGCCTGCCGGGTGATGATCCTGTCGTCCCAGGCCAACCCCGGTCAGGTGCGCCGCGCGTTCGCGGCCGACGCGCTGGGGTTCATGGGCACCGACGCCGGGCCCGAGAAGCTGGCCGAGGGCATCCGGCTGATCGCGGCCGGGCGGCGGGCGGTCGACTCCGACCTGGCGGTGGCCGCGTTGCAGACGGCCGAGAACCCGCTGACCCGGCGCGAACTCGACGTGCTGCGCATCGCCGCGCAGGGGGCGCGGTCGAAGGAGATCGCCGAGGAGCTCTATCTGTCGGTGGGCACCGTCCGCAACCACCTGTCGCGCATCATGTGCAAGACCGGCGCCCGCAACCGGGTCGACGCGGTGCGGATCGCGGCCGACTCTGGCTGGTTATAGCTTCGAGACAGCCGGATCGCGAAGCGACTCCGGTTGGCTCGGAGCACCGAGTTGTAGAAACACAGCCGGGCCTCCGCAGGTGAGCCGCGCCGCCTACCTGAGAAGGCCCGGGGACCCTGAATGGGGCCGCTCTCCGGCGACACCCCCGTACCGCCGGTGACCGGATAAAGGGTCTCAACTCGCATCAGTGCACGACCAGTGACTAACGTCACGGTCTCCAGATCAAGACCAGCGCGCAGTCGTCGTTGTGGCCTGAGGACATCGAGTTCACGAGCTGACGGGCGCTCTTGGAGAACCCGCCGGGCAGCAGCCGTTCGGCCTCGCCCAGGAGCCGGTCGAGGCCGGCGTCGATGTCGCGGCCCGGCTGCTCGATCAGGCCGTCGGTGTAGAGCATGAGCGCGTCGCCCTTGCGGAGAATGCCCCGGTCAGGCTCGCAGGCCAGGTCGGGCACCACCCCGAGCACGACCCCCTTGGCCGCGGAGACCCGCCAGGTGCCGGTGCTCGAGTCGAACCGCACGACCGGCGGGTGGCCGGCCGAGGTGATCTCGTAGGCGCCGGTGGCCAGGTCGAGGCTCAGGTGCACGGCCGTGACGAAGCCCTCGCCCTCGCGCTGGCGGCGCAGATAGGCGTTGCAGGCGCCGAGGAAGTCGTCCACCGAACCGAGCAGCCCGCCGAACGTGCCCGACAGCAGCAGCGCCCGGGTGCCGGCGTCGACGCCCTTGCCCGAGACGTCGACCACGGCCAGTTCGACCCTGGTGCCCTCGCGCATGGAGACGACGAAGTCGCCGCCGAACGACGACCCGCCGGCCTGCTTGAGCACGACCTTGCCGCCCCACGCCTTGGGGAAGGACGGCAGCTCGCTCTGTCTCTTGAGCCGGTCGCGCAGTTCCAGCAGCATCGCGTCGCCGCGCAGCCCCTGCACGCCGAGGGTGCCCCGGGTGCGCGACATCAGCCCGGCCAGCACGACCGTGAACGCCATGGTCAGCAGGTAGCCGGGGCCGACCTGCCGGGCGCCGTAGGTGACGCCGAGGTAGGTGACCGACGCGGCCACCGCGACCAGCAGGATCATCAGGCTGCGCAGCCGGAGCTGGAGCCCGGCCACGAGGGTCACCAGGATGAGCAGCGAGGGCGAGAACCAACGCGTCGAGATCTGGACGCCGAGCACTCCGATGAGCAGGCTCACGACGACCAGGGCGATCAGCAGATGGCTATCTTTCGACGAACTCTTCCTTACGAACCGGACGATCGGCACCAGAAACGGGACCCGCACCAAAATCGCGCGGAGCCGAGGGGGAATGAGCGGCACCGGACGGGAACTCATGATGTCCCGACTGTATCGGTCGGCTTCGTGGTGAGGCGCTGTCTTGACCAACACCTTGATCACTTAGCACGTATATTGGGTGGCCGTCCCTCTTTGCCCGGCCCTACGGTGGTGCCGTGAATCACCCCGTTCGCCCCGTCGCCGAATCCGAGTTCCCCGCCGTCTGTGACCTGCTCGACGAGGCGTTCGTCTCCTCCTGGGCCCCCGGTCAGATCGAGCGGTTCAAAGGCGTCACCGAGTTCGACCGCTCCCTCGGCGCCTTCGACGGCGACCGCATGGTCGGCTTCACCCAGGTGATGAGCTTCGACATGACCGTGCCGGGCGGCGTGCTCCCGGTGGCGGGGGTGAGCTCGGTCGGGGTGCTGGCCTCCCACCGGCGGCGGGGCATCCTGAGCTCGCTGATGCGGCGGCAGCTGGCCGACGTCCACGCCAAGGGCGAGGTGTTCGCCGCGCTCTACGCCTCCGAGGCCGCCATCTACGGCCGCTACGGATACGGCCGCGCGGTCGACAACGTCTTCTACACGATCCCCAAGCACTCCAGCGCCTTCCGCGCCGACGCGCCCGTCGATCCGGCGCTGCGCCTGCGGGTCGAACCGCCGGAGCGGGCGCGGGAGGACTTCGTGCGGGTCTTCGACCGGGTCCGGCCCACCCGGCCCGGCCTCTACTCGCGCACCGCCGCCCGCTGGGACGCGACCCTGGCCGACGACGACAACGCCCGCGGCTCGGCGGGGCGGCTGCGCTGCGTGCTGGCCGAGGACGACGACGGCGTGCGCGGCTACGCCCTGTTCCGGGTGAAGCGCGCCGTCACCGACCACGACGTGCCCGACGGCGAGGTGCTGCTCCAGGAGCTGTTCGCCGTCGACCCGGCCGCCTACGCGGCCCTGTGGCGCAGCCTGCTCGACCGCGACCTGTGCTCGCGGGTGTTCGCGGCCAACCGGCCCGTGGACGACCCGGTCATGCACCTGCTGGCCGAACCCCGGCAGCTGAACGCCGGCACCCTCGACGAACTGTGGATCCGCCTGGTCGACGTGCCGGGCGCGCTCACCCAGCGCGCCTACAGCGCGGCCGTGGAACTGGTGATCGAGGTCGACGACGACGTCTGCCCGTGGAACGCCGGCCGCTGGCGGCTCTCGACGGCCAAGCAGACGTGCGAGCGCACCGAGGACGCGCCCGACCTGAGCCTGCCGGTCCGGATCCTGGGCGCCGGCTATCTCGGGGGGCGGTCGCTGGAGTCGTACAGGATGGCCGGGCAGATCTCCGAGCACCGCGAAGGCGCGGTGCGGGAGCTGTCGGCGGCCCTGTCGTGGAGCCCCCTGCCCTGGGGCGGGCTGGTCTTCTAGGCTGGCGGGCATGGCCCTGACGAGTCTGACCATCACGGCGATCACCGCCATGCGCGCCCGCGACGTGTCGCGTCCGTCGAAGGAACAGCAGGAGGCCGCCGACCGGCGGCCCCTGCGCGACGAGGTCCCCCGCAAGGAGACCCGCAAGAAGCCTTAGGGCAACGCGGGCAGCTCGCCGGTCTGCTCGTAGTCGCTCAGCATGTCGATGCGCCGGGTGTGGCGCTCGGCCCCCGAATACGGCGTGGCGAGGAACAACTCGACGAAACGGGTGGCCTCGGCCTCGGTGTGCATCCGGGCGCCGATGCTGATCACGTTGGCGTCGTTGTGCTGCCGCCCGAGCGTGGCGGTGTCGTCGCTCCACGCCAGTGCGGCCCGCACGCCCTTCACCTTGTTGGCGGCGATGGCCTCGCCGTTGCCGGAACCGCCGATCACCACGCCGAACGAGCCCGGTTCGGCCACCACGCCGGCGGCGGCGCGGAGCACGAAGGGCGGATAGTCGTCTTCGGCGTCGAAGACGAAGGGACCGCAGTCGACCACGTCGTGGCCGTTGTCTTTGAGCCAGCCGACCAGGTGGTTCTTCAGGTCGTAGCCGGCGTGGTCGGAACCGATGTAGACGCGCATACGGAGAGCTTCTCAGGTCGACTAAAGTAACGGCCAGCTACCCCCGTCAACCCTTACCGCGGAGATCAGAATGCGCGAGATCCGGTATGTCGGAGATCCGGTGCTGCGCACCCCTGCCGAGCCGGTCACGGCGTTCGACAAAGACCTGCGCCGCCTGATCGACGAGATGTTCGCGACGATGTACCTGGCCGACGGCGTCGGCCTCGCGGGCCCCCAGGTCGGCGTGCCGAAACGCCTTTTCGTGTACGACATCAGCAACCGCAAGGGCGCTGTGGTCAACCCCGAGCTCACCATCGACGACGACGCCGAACTCGTCGAGGAGGAGGGTTGTCTGTCGGTCCCCAACAAGGAGACGGGCAAGCCCCTCTACTCCCCCACCCCGCGCGCGGCCGGGGTGACCGTCACGGGCTTCGACCGCCTCGGCCGCCCGCTGGAGATCAAGGCGCGCGGCATGCTGGCCCGCTGCTTCCAGCACGAGTTCGACCACCTCAACGGCGGCCTCTACCTCGACCGCCTGGCGAAGGACGCCGCCCGCCGCATCATGCTCCAGGCGCCCTAGGGCACCTCCCACCGGCTGTCGCCGGGCCGTTCGAGCCGGTAGGTCGCGTCCAGGACCGGCTGTTGCGGCCGCAGCCAGCCGAGGTCGCCGCCGAGGGTGTGCACGATGACGAGGTCCCACGGCTCGCCCCTCGGGTCGGGCGCGCGTTTGAGGCGCTCCTCCCCCACGACGAGCTCCTCGACCAGCGGATCGGTGAACTCGGCCCGCGCGCCGAGCCGCCGCAGCGCGGCGATGATCGGCATGGCCGGCGTCTCCCGGGCGTCGGCCACCCCCGGCTTGTACGACACCCCCGCGACCAGCACCTTCGCGTCGCGGATGTCCCGCCCGGCGGCGGCGAGCATCTCCAGCGCCCGCCCGACCACCGCCTGCGGCCGGGCCGCGATGGCCCCCATCGCGGCGGTCAGCACGGTCGGCGCGGCCCGCCGCAGCCGCCAGAGCAGGTAGTAGGGGTCGGACGGCACGCACTGCCCGCCCACGCCCGGCCCGGGGTCGAACCGCATGAACCCGAACGGCTTGGTGGCCGCCGCCTCGATCACCTCGACGGGGTCGACGCCGACCTCCCGGGCGATGTCGGCGAACTCGTTGGCCAGCGCGATGTTGACCGCCCGGAACGAGTTCTCCAGCAGCTTGCACAACTCGGCCGCCTCCGGCGAGCTGACCCGGTGCACCGAGGGCGCCACCCGTTTCAGCAGTTCCTCGGCCCGGTCGCCGGCCTTGGCGGAGGCCGGCCCGAGCACCCTCGGCGAGTGCTCCAGCGGCCGCCCGCCCGGCCCCGGGTCGACCCGCTCGGGGCTGAACACGACGTCGACCCCGCTGAGGTGGTCGATCAGCAGGTCGCGGGTCGAGCCCACGTAGGTCGTCGAGGTGAGGATCACCAGCTGGCCCGGGACGGCGTGCGCGACGACCGTGCCGCAGGCGGCCCGCAACGCGCTCAGGTCGGGCACGTGATGCTCGTCGACCGGCGTCGGGACGCAGATCACCACGGCGTCGGCGGCGGCGACCGCCGTCGGGTCGGCGGTGGTCTCCAGGCGGTGGAACCGCAACCGCGCGTGGTCGAGCGGCGACAGGTCGACCTGGCCCCTGGCGATGGCGGCCAGCCGGGCGGCGCTGACGTCGTAGCCGGTCACCCGGCAGCCCGCCTCCAGGAAGGCGAGCGCGGTGGGCAGCCCGACGTAGCCCAGGCCCACGATCAACACGTGCATGACTTTGTGTATCCGCGCCCGGGTCAAGCCGGAAAGCTCACATCTGCAAAGACTTGATCTCGAGGAACTCGTCGAACCCGGCCTCGCCCAGCTCGCGACCGACACCCGACTGCCCGTAGCCGCCGAACGGCGCGAGCGGGTTGAACCGGCCGCCGTTGATCGCGACCTGGCCGGTGCGCAGGCGGCGGGCCACCGCGACGGCCTGCTCCTCGTCGGCGGCCCAGACGGCCCCGGCGAGGCCGTAGGGGGTGCCGTTGGCGATCGAGACGGCCTCGTCGACGCTGCCGAAGGGCACGATCGACAACACCGGGCCGAAGATCTCCTCCTGCTCGATCGTCATGCCGGGCGCGACCCCGGCGAAGACGGCCGGCTCGACGTAGTAGCCGCGCTCGTGCACCGGCTCGGTGCCGCCGGCCACCAGCCGGGCGCCTTCCTCCTGGCCGACGTTGAGGTAGCGGATCACCCGGTCGCGCTGGACCCGGGAGACGAGCGGGCCGATGCGGGTGTCGTCGGCGAAGGGGTCGCCCACGACGTACTTGCGGGAGAACGCGACGGCCATCTGGACGGCCTCGTCGTACTGGTCCCACTGGACGAGCATGCGCGACCAGGCCGAACAGGTCTGCCCGGCGTTGCTGTACGCGTGCCCGACGCCCGCCTTGACCGCGGTCTCCAGGTCGGCGCCCGGCAGGATCACGTTGGCCGACTTGCCGCCGAGCTCCAGCGCCACCCGCTTCACGGTGTCGCCCGCCAGCGTGGCCACCCGGCGGCCGGCCGCCGTGGAGCCGGTGAAGGAGACCATGTCGACGTCGACGTGGGCGGCCAGCGTCTCGCCGACGGTGCGGCCGTGGCCGCTCACCAGGTTGAAGACGCCCGGCGGCAGCCCGGCCTCCGCCAGGACCTCGGCCAGCGCGTAGGCCGCCAGGGGGGCCACCTCGCTGGGCTTCAGCACCACCGTGCACCCGGCCGCCAGCGCCGCGCCCACCTTGCAGACGGCCTGGTGGAGGGGGTAGTTCCAGGGCGTGATCGCGGCGACCACGCCCACCGGCTCGCGGAGGATCAGCGAGTTGCCCACCCGGGTGGTCTCGGCCTGCCGCCCGGCCATGGCGGCGAAGGTCTTGAGCACCCCGGCGGGCATCAGGGTCTGCGTCCGCAGCGCGAACCCGAGCGGCGCGCCCATGTCGGTCGCGATGGTCTCGGCGATCGGGCGGGCGCGCGCCTCGATCAGCTCGGCGGCGCGGGTCAGTAACGCGCCGCGTTCCTCGGGCGGGGTGGCCGACCAGCGGGGGAAGGCGCGCCGGGCGGCGGTGACCGCCTCGGCCACGTCGTCGGCCGCCCCCGCCGGCACCCGGTCGACGACCTCTTCGGTCGCCGGGTTGACCACGTCGACGCCTTCGCCGGACGCGGAGGGAACCCAGGCACCGTTCACGAAGAGCTGACGCATGCGCCCCATCCTGGCGTGATCGGTGTCATAGTTCCACTCAATCGAAGATGGGGTCCCTGGTCCGGGTCCGCTTCAGTTCGAAGAAGCCGTCGGTCGACAGGACCAGCACCACGCCGTCCCAGAGCAGCCCCGCCGCCTCGCCCTTCGGGGCGGGGGTGACGACGGGCCCGAAGATGGCGTTGCCGTCGATGGCGATCACGGGTGTGCCCACGTCCGTGCCGACCTGGTCCATCCCGGCGTCGTGGGAGCGGCGGATCTCCTCGTCGTACTCGGTGGAGTCCATCTCGCCGACCAGTGCGGGGTCGAGGCCGGCGGCCTCCAGCGCCTCGGCGACGACGTCGGCCAGGCCGTCGAGGGTCTTGATGCGCCCGCCGTCGTGGAAGCGGGTGCCGAGCTGGGTGTAGAGCTCGCCGAGCACCTCCTCGCCGTGCTTCCGCCGCGCGGCGGCCACGACCCGGACCGGGCCGAGGGCCTTGCTTATACGTGCCCGATAATCCGAGGAGATGTCCCTGCCTTCGTTCAGGAAGGTGAGGCTCATCAGATGCCAGCGGACCTCGATAGGCCGCACTTTCTCCACTTCGAGCATCCAGCGCGAGGTCAGCCAGGCCCACGGACAGAATGGGTCGAACCAGAAATCGGCGATCTTGCGTTCGGACATTTGTTCACTCTCCCGACAGGAATGTGGTTCCATCGATCGACAACCGGAGTCAGGGATCTACCTATTCCAGGTAGGGAAACATTTGATTGCGGCTTTGTCCGGTCGTCGTGGAAGGATGCGGTCATCCCGGTCGCGACGGCGCGGCGGGCCGTGTGTGAGGAGCGGATGTGGCAGGCAATCTGACCCGTGACGAGGCCCGGGAGCGCGCCCGGCTGCTGACCGTTCAGTCCTATTCGGTCGAGCTCGACCTGACCGAGGGCGACGAGCGGTTCGAGAGCGTCACGACGGTCCACTTCACGTGTGCGCAGCCCGGCGCCGACACCTTCATCGACCTCCACAACGCCCACGTGCGGTCGGTCGTGCTGAACGGCGTCCGGCTCGACGCCGACGCCTACGACGAGGAGGCCGGCCGCTTCCCGCTCAGCGGCCTGGCCGAGCGCAACGAGCTCCGCATCGACGCCGACTGCACCTACATGCGCACCGGCGAGGGCCTCCACCGGTTCGTCGACCCGGTCGACAAGCGCGTCTACCTGCACAGCCAGTTCGAGACCGCCGACGCCCACCGCATGTACGCCTGCTTCGACCAGCCCGACCTCAAGGCCACCTTCGAGCTGACGGTCCTGGCCCCGGCCGACTGGGCGGTCATCTCCAACTCCGCCCCCGACGAGTCGCTGGAGCTGGAGCAGCACGAAGGCCGCCATGGCACGCTCCAGGCGGCCAAGCGCTGGCACTTCCCGGCGACGCCGGTGATGTCGACGTACATCACCGCCCTCGTGGCCGGCCCCTACGCCTCCGTCCACGACGAGCACGACGGCATCCCGCTGGGCATCTACGTCCGCCAGTCCCTCGCCGAGCACCTCGACGGCGACAACATCTTCGAGGTCACCAAGCAGGGCTTCGACTTCTTCCACCGCGTCTTCGGGCTCCGCTACCCGTTCGGCAAGTACGACCAGCTGTTCGTCCCCGAGTTCAACGCGGGCGCGATGGAGAACGCGGGTTGCGTGACCTTCCTGGAGGACTACGTCTTCCGCTCCCGGGTCACCGACGCCCTGATCGAGCGCCGCGCCGAGACGATCCTCCACGAGATGGCCCACATGTGGTTCGGCGACCTCGTGACCATGCGCTGGTGGGACGACCTGTGGCTGAACGAGTCGTTCGCCACCTACATGTCGGTGCTCTGCCAGGCCGAGGCCACCCGCTGGGGCCAGGGCGCCTGGACCACCTTCGCCAACGTCGAGAAGGCCTGGGCCTACCGCCAGGACCAGCTGCCCTCGACCCACCCGATCGCCGCCGACATCCCCGACATGCACGCCGTCGAGGTCAACTTCGACGGCATCACCTACGCCAAGGGCGCCAGCGTCCTGAAGCAGCTGGTGGCCTACGTCGGGCTCGACAACTTCCTCGCGGGCGTCCGCGAATACTTCAACGAGCACGCCTGGGGCAACACCGAGCTGAAGGACCTCCTCGGCGCCCTCGAGCGCCAGTCCGGCCGCGACCTGTCGTCGTGGAGCAAGGAGTGGCTGGAGACCTCCTGGGTCAACACCCTGCGTCCCTCCTTCGACGTCGACGCCGAGGGCCGGTTCACCCGGTTCGAGGTGCTCCAGGAGGCCCCGGCCGACTACCCGACGCTGCGCTCCCACCGGGTCGCGATCGGCCTCTACTCCGACGTCCTGGGCGTGCTGACCCGGGTCAAGCGGGTCGAGCTCGACGTCGTCGGCGCCCGCACCGCCGTGGCCGAGCTGGTCGGCGAGCTCCAGCCCGACCTGGTCCTGGTCAACGACGACGACCTGACCTACGCCAAGGTCCGCCTCGACGAGCGCTCGCTGGCGACCGTCGTCAACGGCGGCATCGTCAAGTTCGCCGACTCGCTGCCGCGCGCCCTGTGCTGGTCGGCCGCCTGGGACATGACCCGCGACGGCGAGATGGCCACCCGCGACTACGTCACCCTGGTCGAGTCGGGCATCCACTCGGTCCGCGACCTGACCGTCCTGCAGACGGTGCTGCGCCAGGCCCGCATGGCCGTCCAGCAGTACGCCGCCCCCGAATGGCGCGACACCGGCCTGGCCACGCTGGCCGCCACGCTGCGCCGCCTGTTCGAGGGCGCCGAGGCCGGCTCCGACCACCAGCTGGCCTACCTCAACGCGTTCGCCGAGGTCGCCACCTCCAAGGCCGACCTCGACCTGCTCCACGCCATCCTGCTGGGCCTCAACGTCCCGGCCGGGCTGACCGTCGACGCCGACCTGCGCTGGACCCTCACCCGGGCCCTGGTCGTCGGGGGCGTGCTCGGCGCCGCCGACATCGACGCCGAGCTGGTGCGCGACGCCACCGCGACGGGCGAGCGCTCGGCCGCGATGGCCCGCGCCTCGATCCCGACCGAGGAGGCCAAGGCGAGCGCCTGGGCCCGCATCGTCAGCGGGGAGCTGAGCGGGGCGGTGCTGCGCTCGACCATCCTCGGGTTCGGCGAGCCGCGCCGCGTCGACCTGCTGGAGCCCTACGGCCCGGCCTACTTCGCCGAGGTCGCCGGCATCTGGAAGAACTGGACCAGCGACTCGGCGCAGAACTTCGCGGTCGGTTGTTACCCGACCCACCTGATCCGCCCCGAGACGGCCGAGGCCACCCACGAGCTCATCACCTCCGCCCAGCCGCCCCACGGCCTGAAGCGGCTGCTGCTCGAAGGCGCCGACGGCGTCGACCGCGCCCTGCGAGCTCGGGCGAAGGACGCCGCATCGGCCTGAAAGGTCACGTAGGTTCAGGGGAGGCCGGGCCCGCGCCCGGCCTTCCCCGTACCCCGTGAGAAAGTGAATGGATGGAGTCGGCCCACGACCTGCTCATCGCGCTGGCCCGCCGCTATTCCTTCGGCGACGTCGGCGCCCTGTCCGGCGCCGTGCTGTCCGACGAGTCGCGGGCGGCGCTGGTCGCCGCCGTCTGCGAGTTCGGCCAGCGCCTGCTGACCCTCGACGCCGAAGACTTCGCCAGCGAGCTCGACGCGCCGGTGATCCCGGCCGACCTGCGCCGCCGGGCCCGTGCCTGCCACATGCCGCAGACCCCCAAGGAACGCCCGCGCGGCGCCCTCGACTCGCTGCGCCCGGCCTACTCCCTGCTCCTTGAGGTGATCAAGGTCCGCTGGGACCAGCGCGAGCTCAGCGCGATGATGGCGGCGGTGCACATCACCTCCGAATACCTGCCCCTGCTGGCCTTCGAGGAGGCGCTGGGCCACTCGGGCGACCCCGCCCGCTGGCCCGAGGGCCTCCAGGCGCCGGGCAGCCGCTTCGGCGTCATCGGCGAGAAGGAGTGCGACCACACCCGCTCCGAACAATCGGCCACCCAGCGCTCCTTGCGCGTGGCCTCCGAGCCGGCCGAGGGCTGGCGGGCCTACTTCGACCGCCAGCACAGCCAGGTCGCCGGAGCGATGGCGGTCTGCGTCGCCAAGTGCCGCACTCCCTGTACGGCCATGGACTGGGTGCCCGACAAGGAGACCCTGTCCACCCGCTGCCGCACGGCCCTGGCCTTCGCCGACACCCCGCTGGTCCGGCTCCGCCACGCCGCCCCGGTCGGCCACGGCTTCGGGGTGCCCTCGCCCGAAGAGGTGCTGGAGGCCTGGCGGCGCAGCCGGGCCGTGCTCGACAAGAACGGCGTCGGCCACCAGGTCACCAGGAACGACGGTTTCCCCCTCGAAGGGCTGCCGAGCCTGGTGTCGGCCATCGCGGGCGCCGACGTGCGGCCGGCCGGGCTGCTGGCCGACGTGTCCGAGCACGTCGTGTCGTTGCTGACCTGACCCCGGCCGCTACCACCCCGGTGGGCGGCGCTCTCCCCAGAAGCCGCCCACCGCCTGTTCGACCTGCGCCGACAGCATGATGAGGGTGCCCTCCTCGGCCCACCGGCCGGCCAGCATGACCCCGACGGGCAGCCCTTCGGGCGTCCAGTGGATCGGCAGGTTGACCGCGGGCTGGCCGCTGAGGTTGTAGGCGGCGGCGAACGGCGCGAAGCGCTTCATGCGCTCGAAGGTCTCGGCGGGGTCGTCGACGTCCTCGAACCAGCCGATCTCCGGGGTGAGGCCGGTGACGGTGGGGGTGAGGACGGCGTCGAACTCGTTCGTGACCAGCAGCGCGAACCGGGTCGTCAGCTGCAGCGCCGACCACGCCTTGAGGAAGTCGGGCGCGGGAGTGGCGAACCCGCGTTCCCGCAACCACGCCGTGACGGGCCGCAGCAGGTGCTCCTTCCCGGGCGCGACGGGGTGCATGCAGGCGAAGGAGAACCACATGCGCTCGAACAGCGGCACCACGTCGGCGCCGTAGGGGTTGTCGATGTCGACGACCTCGTGACCGAGCCGTTCCAGCAGTGTGGACGTCTTCTCGTAGGCCGCCAGCACCTCCGGATGGAGTTCGGCGCCGTCGACCACCGGGTCGCGGTGGCGGGCGATCCTGAGAGGTCCCGGGTCTCGGCCGACGTACCGCGCGAAGGGCTCCGTGTCCGGCGTCCAGTAGAGGTCGCCGGGCTGGTGGTGGGCCAGCACGTCGAGCAGCGCGGCCGCGTCGGCGACGGTGCGGGCCAGCGGCCCGTTGGCCGACAGCCCGGCCAGGTCGGGGATCATCGGGGCGAAGGAGACGCGTCCACGGCTGGGCTTGATGCCGAACAACCCGCACGCCGCGGCCGGGATGCGGATCGACCCCGCTCCGTCACTGCCGTGGGCGATCGGCGCGAGCCCGGCGGCCACAGCGGCCGCGGCGCCCCCGCTCGACCCGCCGGCCGACCGCGTCACGTCCCAGGGGGTGCGGGCCGGTGGCGCGACGGTAGGTTCCGTGTAACAGGGCAAACCAAACTCTGGCGAATTGGTCTTACCGGTCATAACGGTCCCGGCCTCGCGCAGGCGGGTCACGATGGAGTCGTCCACCGGCGCCGTGAAGCCCTCGTACGTGGCCGAACCGAACCTGACGGGCACGCCCTTCACGAAGTTCAGGTCCTTCACCGGCACCGGCACGCCGAACAGCGGCCGGTCGCCCGGATCTTCGTTCTCAAGGCGTCGCGCCTGCTCAAGGGCCAGTTCGGGGGTCGGGGTCACATAGGCGCCGACCTCGTCGGCCCGGGCGAGGTAGTGTTCCGCGATCTCGACGGGCGACAGGTCGCGGGAGCGAACCGCGGACGCGAGCTCGAGAGCGGTGAGATCATGAATGCCGGCCACGGCCGGAAGATATCTAGAGATGATGCCCTATACCAGCATGCGCGAATCAGCAAATGTTGGCCACAAAAGTATGAACCAGGCTCCACTAGGCAACAGCTTGGCGCCTCAACTACCGTCTGTTATGTGGATAGCCGTCTAGCGCCCGAAGAGGGTCACGATGCGTCACCTATTTGGGTGAGCGATCGTGAGGAGCGCCCCCCGACGCGACCCGACACGCCCGCGTCGACCTACGCGCCAGTAGAGCGCGCGTCTCTGCGGAGCACCTTGCAGCAACCCAGATATCAGGATCTGGTACGCCGAGCGGCAATCTCCGTCGCGGTGGGGATCGTGACGGGTCTGCTGTTCGGGAGCGTCCGTACCGGTCTCGTGTTCCTGGTGCTGACCGCGATCGGGCTGACCGTCTACCGGGCACGGACGTCGTCGTCCGTGCCGGCCTGGCGGCGGCCGTCGGTCGCGGAGCGACGGACCGAGGCCCAGTTGAAGAAGCTCGAACGCGGTGGTTACCGCACGCTCCACGCCCGGTCGATCCCCGGCAGCGACGCCCAGATCGACCATCTGGTGGTGGGCCCGACAGGGGTCTACGCGGTCGACTCCGAGAAGTGGGACCGGCGTCTTCCCGTGCGCGTGCAGTCACACCGCAAGCTCTTCCACGGACCGTTCAACCAGAAGCCGCGCCTCGACGAGGCGCGCTGGGAGGCCACTCAGGCCGGCGACCTGATCAGCAAGGCGCTCGGCCGCGAGATCACCGTCGTCCCGTCGCTGGCCATCTACGGTCCGGCGATCCCCTGGCGGATCCTCAACGTCCGCGACGTCGACGTGTTCTCCGGCAGCATGGTCCGCAAGTGGATCACCAAGCGGGAGAAGTCGCTCACGACCTCGGAGGTCGATTCGATCTTCAAGGCCGCCGAGAACGTCCTGCCGTCCCGCTACAGCGAGGTCTGACAGAGGAACGTTCTCATCCATCGTCCGATCAGGCCCGTGCCCCCGGTGGCACGGGCCGTTTCACGTTCTGGGACCCGTGTCTCAGCGCTCGGGCGGCGGACTTACCATGTATGGACGTCGAACGTCTTCTGATCGGAGTCTGGCCATGCCCGCCCTCAGGTCTCGAACGGTCACCCACGGCAGGAACATGGCCGGTGCCCGAGCCCTTCTCCGGGCGACCGGGGTAGCCGGCAGCGACTTCGGCAAGCCGATCGTCGCGGTGGCCAACAGCTTCACCCAGTTCGTGCCGGGCCACGTCCACCTCCGCGAGGTCGGCGACGTCGTGGCGGGCGCGATCCGCGAGGCGGGCGCGATCCCGCGCGAGTTCAACACCATCGCCGTCGACGACGGCATCGCGATGGGCCACGGCGGCATGCTCTACTCGCTGCCCTCGCGCGAGCTGATCGCCGACGCGGTCGAATACATGGTGAACGCCCACTGCGCCGACGCGCTGATCTGCGTCTCCAACTGCGACAAGATCACCCCGGGCATGCTGCTGGCGGCCATGCGGCTGAACATCCCGACCGTCTTCGTCTCGGGCGGCCCGATGGAGGCCGGCAAGACCCAGATCGCCGGCAAGGGCCGCAAGCTCGACCTGATCGACCCGATGATCGCGGCGGCCGACGACAGCGTCTCCGACGAGGAGCTGCTGGCGATGGAGGAGGACGCCTGCCCGACCTGCGGCTCCTGCAGCGGCATGTTCACCGCCAACTCGATGAACTGCCTCGTCGAGGCGATCGGCCTGGGCCTGCCCGGCAACGGCACGATCCTGGCCACCCACAAGGCCCGCGAGCAGCTCTACAAGGACGCCGGGAAGACGGTCGTCGAGATCGCCCGCCGTTACTACGAGGACGACGACCACTCGGTGCTGCCGCTCTCGATCGCCACCAAGGACGCGTTCGAGAACGCCATGGCCCTCGACGTCGCCATGGGCGGCTCGACCAACACGATCCTCCACATCCTGGCGGCCGCCCGCGAGGCCGGGGTCGACTTCGGCCTGAAGGAGATCAACGAGATCTCGCTGCGGGTGCCGTGCCTGTGCAAGGTCGCCCCGGCGACGAACAAGTACCACATCGAGGACGTCCACCGGGCCGGCGGCATCCCCGCCATCCTGGCCGAGCTCGACCGCGGCGGCCTGCTCCACCGCGACACCACCACGGTGAACGGCGGCACTCTCGGCGAGCTGCTCGACCGGTGGGACGTGCTGTCCAACCCTCAGGACCTCTGGTACGCCGCGCCCGGCAACGTCCGCACGGTGAAGCCCTACTCGCAGGACAACCGCTGGGAGACCCTCGACGTCGACCGCGCCGAGGGCTGCATCCGCGACGTCGAGCACGCCTACACCAAAGACGGCGGCCTGGCCGTCCTCTACGGCAACATCGCCGTCGACGGCTGCGTCGTGAAGACGGCGGGCGTCGACGAGTCGATCTGGAGGTTCTCCGGCCCGGCCGTGGTGTTCGAGTCGCAGGAGGACGCCGTCGACGGCATCCTCGGCGGCAGGGTCAAGGAGGGCGACGTCGTCGTCATCCGCTACGAGGGCCCCAAGGGCGGCCCCGGCATGCAGGAGATGCTCTACCCCACGTCCTTCCTCAAGGGACGCGGCCTGGGCAAGGCCTGCGCCCTGGTCACCGACGGCCGCTTCTCCGGCGGCACCTCGGGCCTGTCGATCGGCCACGCCTCCCCCGAGGCGGCCGAGGGCGGCGCGATCGCCCTGGTCGAAGACGGCGACCTGATCGAGATCGACATCCCCGGCCGCTCGATCGAGCTCAAGGTGGCCGACGCCGACCTGGCCGCCCGCCGCGAGAAGCTGCTGGCCGAGCTGGGCCGCTACCGCCCGCGCGACCGCGAGCGCCCGGTCACCGCCGCCCTGCAGGCGTACGCCGCGCTGACCACCTCGGCCAGCACGGGAGCCTCACGAGACCTCTCCCAGCTCGCGAACTAGTTCGAGAAAATGTCAGTGGGCTTATCTAAAATCAAGGTATGGCCACTGTCATTCGGCACAACGGGTCCCTGACGACCGCCGAGCTCGCCGCGCTCGCGCTCTCACTCGCCCACCTCGGCGCCGGTCCGCAGTCCGTGACCGCGCGCCGGGGTCTGCGCCACGCGCTCGACCACATCGAGCTCCGCGAGCTCGACGACGATGTGATCGCGACGACCCTGTCCACCCTGACGACCCCCCTGTCCCCCGACGTCGCCCGCCGCGCCCGCGCGGTCGCCCAGGCCATCACCTCCCGGCTCGTCGTCCGCATCCACTACCTCGACGCCGCCGGCCACCTCAGCGTCCGCGACGTCGAGCCGGTGACCTGCCTCGTCCACCGCGAACACTGGTATCTGGCGGGCTGGTGCCGGATGCGCCGCGGCATCCGCGCGTTCCGCTTCGACCGGATCATCTCGGTCGAGTCCACCGACATCCCGGCGCGCCCCCACTTACCGGAACGATTCCTGCCGTTCCAGCGCCGGAGTAAGACTGCGGCATAACCCGCGTGTCGTGAAACCGCCGGTCAGGGCCCTCGGCCGACTCTGTGATCATGAACCTGAGGTCCCTGCCGGCGGCCTGCGCCATGACGTCTGACGGAGAGTTCTGTCCGGCCGACCGGCTGACGCTGACCCGTGAGGCGGCTGCCTACCTGCGCACCCGCCCGGGGCGCGGGGCGGTGGCCGTCCACGACCGCCTGACCGGAACCAGGTTCACCGTCGAACCGTCCCCGGGCACGTTCCCGCTGGCCAGCGTCGCCAAGGTGGGCATCCTGCTGGGCACTTTGCTGAACGCCCAGTCGGGCCGGCGCGACCCGACCCCGGCCGAACGGGTACGCGCCGAGGCGATGATGCGCCGCAGCGACAACACGGCGGCCCAGGAACTGGCGGTGGAGCTGGGCGGCAGCACGGGCCTCACCCGCCTGCTCCGGGACCTGGGCGTCGACCAGACCTGGCCGGCCCCGGCGTGGGGCACCACCCGCAGCTGCCCGGCTGACCAGCTCAAACTCCTCGATCTGCTGACCTCCCCGACGGGGCCGCTGACGGTCGCCAACCGGTCCTACGCCCACGCCCTGATGACCTCGGTCGAGCCGTCCCAGGCGTGGGGGGTGAGCGCGGCGGCCCGAGCCGGGGAACAGGTCGCGATCAAGAACGGCTGGATGCCGGTGACGGCCGACGACGGCCGCTGGGTGGTCAACAGCGTCGGCCGCCTGACGTCGGCGACCTCCGACCTGCTCATCGCGGTCCTGACCGAGGGCAACCCCGACAAGGAGACCGGCATCAGAACGACGGAGGAACTGGCCGACCTGGTGATCTCAGCCATCCGCCGCTGAGCGATGATCGGCCTGGCAGCGCTGCCACCGGGCGCTGCCGCCCCTCACGGTGCCGCGCCGGGCCGTGCCATGAGACGGGTCCGCCGGGGTGAACGGCGCCTGGTCAGCCGCAGCAACCTCCGCCGCAGCAGCCACCGCCGCCACCGGACGAGGGGCGGGGGGCCGAGGCTGAGGCGGTGCCCGTCACGGCGACCGTGGAGAGGAGTTTCACCGTGTCGTCGTGGCCGCCGGGGCAGGGGGCGGGGGCGTTGGCCTCGGCCATGGGGCGGTTGAGTTCGAAGGTCGAACCGCAGGCGCGGCAGCGGTAGTCATAACGCGGCATGCGACCAGACTACGGGCCCGCGTCGCCGTCAGGTGAAGGAGACCGAGGCGTAGTCGCCCACCGGGACGTAGCCGAGCTTCTGGTAGATCGAGTTCGACGTCGGGTTCGACAGGTCGGTGAAGAGCAGCACCTCGGAGGCGCCGGCCGCCAGGGCGGCGGCGGTGGCCGCGTGGGTGACGGCCGAGCCGTAGCCCCGGCCGCGCAGTTCCGGCGGGGTGTAGACCGGGCCGACGCGGGACATGCCGGCGATCGGCTGGGAGAAGGCGGCCATCGAGACGGGCGCTCCCCCGTGGTCCCAGTAGACGAGCTCCTCCCGGTTGGTGCGGGCGGAGACCAGCGGGGTGGGATCGGCGTCGCGGTCGACGTGGGCCTCGTGCTGGAAGTCGCGGAACCAGCTGACGAGATGGTCGCGGTCGGCGGCGGTGGCCGTACGCGGAGAGCCTGGGGTTCTGTGTGGGGCCAGGGTGGTCAGACGGTAGAGGCGCTCGCTGCGGCGGAAGGTCTCGGGACGCCACCAGACGCGGGCGAAGGCCTCGGCCACCTCCAGCGGGGCCGAGACGCCCGGGACGGCCCGGTCGAGCGCGATCAGGTCGCGGGCCAGCGGCCCGAGGGCGCGCACGGGCACCGCGCCCAGCAGGAGCGGGTAGGGCGGGGTGTGCAGGATCGCCCCGGCGATCTCGTCGTCTTCGACGAACCAGCCACACAGGTTGTCGTCGCGGAAGACGCCGCTCCGCAACCCCCGGAGCACGGTCAGCGGGACCGTGTTCCGCACGGGGTCGCGGAGCAGCCAGTCTTCGGCGTCACCGGGGAAACCGGTGACATCGTCGCTCAGAACCCAGGTCATGCACCGGATCCTAGGCCGCCGACTCCTCGAGGTAGGGCGCCCATTGCGGGTCCCCGTCGAGCTGGGCGCCGATCAGCCTCCAGTGGGGCCCGCGGGGGACCACCGGGAGCACCCGGAGCTGCCAGCCGATCTCCTCCAGGAGTTTGTCGGCCTTGCGATGGTTGCAGGGCATGCAGGACGCCACGCAGTTCTCCCACGTGTGCGGGCCGCCCTTGGAGCGGGGGATGACGTGGTCGATCGTCTCGGCCCGCTGGCCGCAGTAGGCGCAGCGGAAGTCGTCGCGGCGCATCAGCGCCGCCCGCGTGAGCGGGATCCTCGACCGGTAGGGAATGCGGACGTAGCGACGGAGCCGGATCACCGACGGGATGTCGAGGGTCCGGGTCGCCGATCTGAGCACACCGCCGCGGCCGTCGCGATGGATGATGTCGGCCTTCTCGCGGAGCACGAGCACGATCGCCCGGTGCATCGAGAGAGTGGTCAGTGGCTCATAGGTTGCGTTGAGGAGTAGAACCTGGCGCATCAGCCGACCTCCCCGGCCATGGCTGTGCGCCGGAGTTGTGGCCCCGTCTGTTGGGACTCAGGTCGTTCTTTCACACGGACCTCCGCCGGACGGCCCAGCGGATGGTCACCACGGCACCGTCCTCAACCAAAGTGTGTCCTTTGCGAAGACAAGTCCGCCACCCCATAACCTGGGCAACTGGTACGCCTGATGCTCTTTATGCCCCGGCGATCATCTTTTTACTCCCCCCGACAGGCGTGTCGGCCTACGGTGTCGGGCTGTCGGTGAGCTGCCTTAGAGTGCCAGGCATGACGCGACCTTCCTACCCCGCCGCAAGGCGTGCCGACGTGGCCGACGTGCTCCACGGCACCACCGTGCCCGACCCCTACCGGTGGCTGGAGGAGCCGGCGTCCGCCGAGGTCGCCGACTGGCTCGCGGCGCAGGCGAAGCTGTTCGGCGAGGCCGAGCTGGCCGGCCGCGAGCGGTTCCGCGGCCGGGTGGCCGAGCTGCTGAAGTCGGGCTCGATCGGGGTCCCGGCGTGGCGGGGCGCACGGCGCTTCTTCATGCGCCGCACTCCGGAGCAGGAGCACTCGGTCCTGTACGTCGTCGACGCCGACGGGGCCGAGCGGGCCCTGCTCGACCCGATGGCGCTCGACCCGAGCGGCCTCACCACCCTCGACACCTGGCAGCCCGACAAGGAGGGCCGGCTGCTCGCCTACCAGATCTCGGTGGGCGGCGACGAGGAGTCGAAGCTCTACGTCATGGAGGTCGAGACCGGCGAGATCGTCGAGGGGCCGATCGACCGCTGCCGCTACTCCCCCGTGGCCTGGCTGCCGGGCGGGGAGCGGTTCTACTACGTCCGCCGGCTCGACCCCGAGCTGGTGCCCCAAGACGAGGAGCAGTACCACCGGCGGGTCTACCTCCACACGGTCGGCGCCGCGCCCGACGACGACGTCCTGATCTTCGGCGAGGGGCTCGAGAAGACCAACTACTACGGGGTCTCCGTCTCGCGCGACGGGTCGTGGCTGACGATCTCGGCGTCGCGGGGCACCGCGCCGCGCAACGACCTGTGGCTGGCCGACCTGCGCACCGGCGACATCGGGGCGCCCGAGCTGGTGACCGTCCAGGAAGGGGTCGACGCCCAGACCGGGCTCCACTTCGGGCGCGACGGGCGGCTCTACGTCTTCACCGACCGCGACGCGCCCCGGGCCCGGGTCTGCGTGACCACCCCCGACCAGCCGGGCTACGAGTCGTGGCGCGACCTGCTCCCCGAAGACCCCGAGGCGGTGCTGAGCGACTACGCCATCCTCGACGACCTCGACGAGCCGATCATGCTGGCGGGCTGGACCCGCCACGCGATCTCCGAGATCACCGTCCACCGCCTCGAGACCGGCGAGCGCATCGGCTCGGTGCCGACGCCCGGCATCGGCACGATCGGCGGCATCTCCGAGCGCCCCGAGGGCGGCCACGAGGCGTGGTTCGGCTACACCGACAACACCACCCCGCCGACGATCCAGCGCTTCGACGCCCGCACCGGCGAGACCACCCTGTGGGCGGCCTCCCCCGGCACGGTCGACGTGCCGCCGGTGCAGACCGAGCACCTGGTCTACCCGTCGGCCGACGGCGCCGAGGTCCACCTGCTGGTGATCTCCCCCGTCGACCGCGACGGCCCGCGCCCGACCATCCTCAACGGCTACGGCGGCTTCGGCATCTCGATGACGCCCGGCTACTCGGCATCGGTGCTGAGCTGGGTCGAGGCGGGCGGCGTCTACGCCATCGCCCAGCTCAGGGGCGGTGGCGAGCAGGGCGAGGAGTGGCACCGCGACGGCATGCTGGCCAACAAGCAGAACACCTTCCGCGACTTCGAGGCCGCCGCCGAGTTCCTGATCGCCCAGGGGATCACCACGCCCGAGATGCTCGGCATCTCCGGCGGGTCCAACGGCGGCCTGCTGGTGGGCGCGGCGCTGACCCGCCGTCCCGAGCTCTTCGCCGCCGTCGTGTGCTCGGCGCCGCTGCTCGACATGATCCGCTACGAGAAGTTCGGCCTGGGCGCGACCTGGAACGTCGAATACGGCTCGGCCGACGACCCCGAGGAGTTCGGCTGGCTCTGGGCCTACTCGCCCTACCACCACGTGAAGGAGGGCGTCGCCTACCCGGCGACCCTGTTCACGGTCTTCGCCAGCGACACCCGCGTCCACCCGCTGCACGCCTGGAAGACCGCCGCGGCCCTCCAGCACGCCACCGGGGGCGACCGGCCGATCCTGCTCCGCAACGAGGCCGAGGCGGGCCACGGGGCGCGCGCGGTCAGCAAGAGCGTCGAACTCGCCGCCGACCAGCTGGCCTTCTTCGCGACCCACCTCGGGCTCAAGGCCTGATCGCCGGATCCCGCAGAGGAAGGCCCCGGACCATGTCCGGGCCCTTCCTCTCCCGTCCGTTACGGCTCACCCCGCCCGCCGCCTCCGGCAGGGGCCGCACCCGGCGCCGACGCCCTTTTCCGCCCCGCGCCGCAACGGCAGAGCTCCGACGCCCCGACCGGAGCCGCGGGGCGGTCGCGGCCCCCTAGCGGGGGAAGATCACCGTCTTGTGGCCGTCGAGCAGGATGCGGTGGTCGGCGTGCCACTTGACGGCCCGGGCGAGGGCCTGGCACTCGAGGTCCTTGCCGATCGCCACGAGGTCTTCGGGCGAGTGGGTGTGGTTCACGCGGGCGACCTCCTGTTCGATGATCGGCCCCTCGTCGAGGTCGGCGGTCACGTAGTGGGCGGTGGCGCCGATCAGTTTCACGCCCCGGGCGTGGGCCTGGTGGTAGGGGCGCGAGCCCTTGAACGACGGCAGGAACGAGTGGTGGATGTTGATCACCCGGCCCGACAACTTGCCGCACAGGTCGGCCGAGAGCACCTGCATGTAGCGGGCCAGCACGACCAGGTCGGCCCGGTAGTGGTCGACCAGGGTCAGGATCTCCTGCTCCTGGCGTTCCTTGGTCGCCGGGGTGACCGGCAGGTGGTGGTAGTCGATGCCGTGTGACTGGGTGAGAGGCCGCAGGTCGGGGTGGTTCGAGGCGACCGCGACGATCTCGATGCCGAGCGACTTCGACCTGACCCGGTAGAGCAGGTCGTTCAGGCAGTGGTCGAACTTGGAGACGAGCACCAGCACCCTCGGCAGCACGGCCCGGTCGAAGAGCTGGAGTTCCATGCCGAAGTCGGGGGCGAGGGCGGCGAAGTCCCCGCGCAGCACGTCGGCGGCGGTCTCGGCGGTGAACTGCACGCGCATGAAGAACCGTTCGGAGACGGGGTCTCCGAACTGCTGGCTCTCGGTGATGTTGCAGCCGTGGCGGGCCAGCAGCCCCGAGACGGCGGCCACCACTCCGGGACGGTCAGGGCACGAGAGCGTCAGCACGTATTCGGCGGTCATATTCCGCAAACCTTCAGTCGACGGGGTGACTCGGACGGAGAATGATACCCGGACCGGCACTGGCGAATGGGGGACGTCACAGTGGCTGAGACGAGACCGGCCGCGCGCGTCATCTGCCTCGACGGCGACGGGCGGGTGCTGCTGCTCCGGTGGCACGACCACGTCAGCGACGAGGTCTTCTGGGAACCGCCCGGCGGCGGCATCGACGCGGGCGAGTCGGCGCTGGCCGCGGCCCGGCGGGAGCTGACCGAGGAGACCGGGTTGCCCGGCGAGGCGGTCGAAGACGTCTGGGTGCAGGTGGAGCGCGACTTCCACTGGCTGGGCGTGCACTACATGAAGACCGAGCCCTTCTTCCTGGCCCGGTTCCCGGGCACGCCCAAGGTCGGGAGCACCGAGCTCACCTCCGAGGAGACCGGCACCTACCGGGGGCACGCCTGGCACACCCCCGACTCGCTCGACACGCTGCCCGAGCGGGTGGAGCCGCCGAACCTCCGCGAGGTCATCGAACGCCTGGTATAGGCCCCGGCGAACGGCACGGCGGGCCCGAGGCCGAACAGGAGACCGCCGACCGGGCGGCCGAGGATGCCCGCGACGCTGGTCCTGGCCTCGTTGCCGGCCAGGGCGCCGGCGATCCTCGGCTGGTCGACGATGCCGCGCAGCAGGTTCACCTCGGCCAGCGAGTAGATCACCGCCGCCGTCCCGTCGGCGAAGGCGACCAGGGCGAACAGCACGAAGCCGGGCTGCCCGGTGACCACCGCCGCGACCATGGCCAGCGCGGTGACCAGCCGGGCGGTCTCGGCGCCGATCATCAGCGTCCGGGCGTCGCGGCGGTCGACGTACACCCCTCCCGGCAGGTAGAGCACCAGGTAGGGGATCATGCCGATCGATGCGATCAGGCCGGCCGCGACCGGTGAGTCGAGGACCGCCAGGGCCAGCAGCGGATAGGCGATCGCGGTGGCCCTGGTGCCGAGGAAGGAGATCGTCGAACCCGTCCAGAACAGGACGTATTCCCGGATCATGCGTCGAGGGCGTGCCGGATGTCGGGGTCGTCCGGGTCGAGGTCGTGGGCCCGTCTGAGGTCGTCGAGGGCGGCTTCCTCCTGGTCGAGGGCCCGGTGGGCGACGGCGCGGTTGAAGTAGACGGCGGCGTCCTCGTCGAGCTCCAGGGCTCTGGTGAGGTCGGCGACCGCGCCTTCGACGTCGCCGGTCTCGTAGCGGAGGATGCCGCGGTTGGCCCAGATGGAGGCCAGGTCGGGGGCGCCGTCGAGGGCCACGTCGAAGGCGGCCCTCGCGGCCGTGTGGTCGCCCTGGGCGGTCTCCAGCTGGCCGAGCACGGCGTGCAGGTGGGGGTTGCGCGGGTCGAGGGCCAGGCCGGCGGTCACGTCTGCGCGGGCGGCCTCGTGGTCGTCGAGCATCTCGAGGATGCCGGCGCGGTTGACGTAGGCGTTCAGGAAGCCGGGGTCGAGTTCCAGGACGTGGTCGAAGTCGGTCCGTGCGCCCGTCAGGTCGCCCTGGCCGAGGCGTAGTTCGCCCCGGTTGTAGAACGCCTCGGGGAGGGGCGGGCCGACCGCTATGGCCGTCTCGTAGTCGGCCAGGGCGGCGTCGGTCTGGCCCAGGCGCAACCGCAGGTTGCCGCGGTCGAGGTAGTGGTCGGGCACGGCGGGGTCGTAGGCGATGGCCCGGTCGAGGTCGTGCAGGGCCTCCTTCGGGTTGCCCATCGTGGCCAGCAGCTGGGCGCGGTTGGCCAGCAGGACCATGCGGTGCAGCGGGTGGGCGCCCACGGGGAGCTCCTCGGCCAGGGTGAGGGCCGACTCGACCAGGTCGAGGGCGGTGTCGAGGCGGCCCCGGCGCAGTTCGATGAGGGCCTTGCCGTTCTGGTCGAAGCCCAGCTTGAAGGCGCGTTCGTGCGGGTCGGGCAGGATCGTGGAGATCGCGATGGCCTGGTTGATCCAGGCGGTCGCCCGGCCGAGGTCGCGCTGGGCGGGGTCGGGGTGGCGGGCGTCCAGCATCGCGGTGCCGTAGGCCGAGGCGGCGTGCACGGCCGGATCGAGGCTGGTGCGGCGCGCCTGGTCGTACATCTCAAGAGCCTCTGAGCGGCGGCCGAGGCCGCCGAGGGCGGTCGCGGTGCGCTGGGCGAAGCGCCACCAGCCGGGCGAACCCGGTTCGGAGAGCGCGAGGCCCCGGCGCCCGAGCTCCACGACGGCGTGCAGGAAGCCCTCGACCACGCAGCGGTCGACGGCGGCCCACAACGCCTCCACGGCGGCCGCCGGGTCGCTCCCGCGCTCCAGGTGCCAGGGCAGCGCGCCGAGCATCTCCGCCGGTCCCAGCTCGGCGGCGCGGCGGTCGTGGCGGCTCCTGCGGTCGTGGGGGTCAAGGGCCTCGTAGGCGGCCCAGGCGGCGGGGTCGTCGGTGGTCCCGTCGCTGTCGATCACGTCAGAAGGCGCTGACGAGGTGTCGAACAGGATCACGGTGACGCCGGGCAGCCGGCGGGACAACACCTGGAGCAGCTCCAGGTCGGTCGGATCGGCTTCGTGGACGTTGTCGGCCACCAGCGAGACGCCCTCGGGCATGACCTCCAGGGCCAGTTCGGCGATCCCGTTGGCCAGGCGCAGAGTGCGGCGCGGCGCCGGGACCAGGATGCGCTCGTCGTCGGGCAGGGTCGCGTCGATCGGCCGCCGTCTCCCGGGAGCACGCTCCCGCGATCCCGGGAGAACGGCGTCGATCTCGATGTCGAATCGGTCGGCTAGGCCGGGGGAACGCTCCAAGGCCTCGGTCACGAGTACGCGGAGCAGAGCTCCACCGAACGTGTAGGGCCCGCGCAGCCGCCGATGCGTGTTGACGGCGGCCATGAAGAGCGGTGGCGCCCCGAGCGTGCGGAGCGCCGCCATACGGTCACGAGAGAGATCTCCCCGAACCCAGATCTGCCGAGGCCCCGGCCTCACCCCTTGTGGATGACGCTCGCGGTGCCGGTGAGTTTCACCGTGCCGGGCTTGCGGACAATGATCTTCTTCATCGTGCCTCTTTCCCCGCTAAAGGGTTCCCCACTTTGGGCAACAACGCACAATTATTAGTACGAATGTGCGTCTCGCCAATAGTAGAGACCGACTATTTCGGGGGAAATAGCGAAGAACGGGCAGATGTCAGGACTTTCTCGACATAAAGAACAACCGAAACTCCTCTTTCCTCCCTGCGCAGTTCGCGCCAGCCATACTTCCGATACAGCGCGACCGCCGCGCTCTGCTGCAGCGTGGTGTCGGCGCACAGCACCGAGTAGCCGAGCTCGCGGCCCCGCTCCTCCAGGGTCTCCAGCATCAGCGCACCGTAGCCGCGCCGCTGGAAGTCGGGGTGGACGCGCAGGCGGCACATCTCGGCCGTCTCGTCGTCGACCCGTCGCAGCGCGCCCATGGCGGCCAGCCGCCCGCCGGCCACCTCGCCGACCAGGAACTCCCCCCGATCGTCGAGGTAGACCTCCTGGATCCGGGGGAAGTCGTCGTCGTAGTAGACCCCGTCGCCGGGGACCAGCCCGACCTGTGCCAGACCGGCCTGGTGCATCTCCCACACCTCGTCGAGATCCGACCAGCGGTAGCGACGCACCCGCAGAGGGGCCGTCACGCGTTGCCCATCGACGAGTAGTCGATCGGCGCGCGGACCAGCGCTTCGGCCTTCAGATCTTCGAGACCGGGAACACCTTCTCCGTTCTTGGTGACGATCGACCGGATGAGCTCGTTGACACGGCCCATGACCAATTCCGTGCGGTGAATGTGCTCGATCCGGTGCAGGGCGTCGAGCCCCTGCTTGACCGCCTCTTCGGGATCGCCCTCCAGCAACCGGCACATGGCCAGGTCGATGCGGATGAGCGTCTGGTCGAGGGGCTCGCCGGCGTATTGGCCCAGGGCCTGTTCGAGGACGACGTCGGCCTCCAGCGTCTCGCCCAGCTTCACCAGGACGTCGCCCTGGTAGAAGTAGAGCTGCCGCTCGGTGTAGCCGAACGCGGCGTCCTCCTGTTCCGAGGGCACCATCTGGGCGAAAGCCGCCCGCGCCCGCGACAGGGCCCGCTTGGCCTGCTCCACGACGTCCTTCTTCTGGCCGGTCGCCCCGGCGAGCATCGCCAGCGCGCGGGCCTCCACGACCGGGGCCATCGTCTTGGCCGCGCACGGGGTCTGGCCCGCGAGGTCGCGGCTCTTCTTCGCGAGGGTCAGGGCCTCACGCGGGTCGCCGTAGTAGAGCGGCACCAGGGATTCGCGGGCGGTCACCCACGCCCGCAGCGCGCGGTCGCCGGTCTCGTCGGCGGCGGTGCGGCCGGTGCGGAAGAAGGTCCGGGCGAGCCGGTGGTCGCCCAGGTCGATAAGGATCATGCCGGTCAGGCCGGATAACTGGGCGGCCATGCGGCATAACCGCTCCTGCAGGTCGACCGGCTGCCGCCGCTCCAGCGCCGTGCGGACCGCGGAGAACTCCAGCAGCACGTCACAGAGCAGGCGTAAGGGCGGGGTGTTCATGTACTGCCTGCCGAAGCCGATCGTGGCCTCTTCCCACTGATCGAGCATCGCCGGGGAAACCGTCGCCGACACCATGACGTCGTCCATCTTGCGGCGAATGTTCTCGGTGGCCGCGAGCACCTGGGCGTCAAGCCCGGACACCGGTACGGCGGCACCTCCGGCGAGGAGCTGCAGCAGCGTCCTCCGTAGCACGTTCTCGTCCTCCTCGCCCCCGCCCTGCGCGGTGACACCGCTGTCCGGTTGGAGCAGCAGCTCGCGCGGGACCGGGGAAACGTCGGGTCTTGCCTCTTGGGGGTCGCCGCCGCGTACGACGCCCGGCATGCGGTGGCCGTGGCCACAGATGCACGGGCCCTCGTATCCGAGGGCGACCGGTTCAACCCGGTAGACGGTGCACAGGTAATGGAGGTATTCGGGCCCGGGCCGCTTCAGCCCCGACTCGTACGCCGACAGGAGGGTCTCCCCGATCCCCGGAGGGTTCTTGCCGTCTCGCTCGAAGAGAGCGCGTACTTGTTCGATGACGTCGGCGAGCGCTATGCCGTGCGAGAGGCGGTGGCATTTGATCCGGGACGTTCCGAACTGAACCGAGCACGCTTCGAAGATCTCCTCAGCGATGCTCGCCAGACTCCGCCCCGCGGCCAGGCCCCTGGCCCGCACCCGCCGGGCGGTCTCCGTTTCCTTGTGCTGCCTGCCGGACATACCGGCCCCTCTCCGTGGCCGGCCGTACGCGCCGTCCACATGTCCCGACCGGTCCACAATTCGTTGACACAGCGTAACCTCGGGGTTGCACTACGCCCAGAAGAAATAATGGACCAGATTTGGTGCGGCCCGGACCTGCAATAGAACGTGCTGATAGAGGATCGTCCACCGGCGGGCGACATTCTTCAACCCACTTGGTGGTAACCGCATCCAACGCCCACTTATCGCCTCGTTGACCCATCCGGCTCAGTGAGTCATCTTGGGCCGACCAGCAACGAACGCAGGGTTCGGATTGCGGGAGGAGGAGGACGAACGTTGGGGGAGGACGATTTCGGGCATCTGGAGCGACTCGCTTCGGAGCTCGACTCGCGGGGACTCCTCGCACGGGTCGTAACCACCCAAACGGGTCGGGCCTTCGTGCGAGTGATCAACCCGAAGGCGACGAGTCTCACCGAGAACGTCGTCTGCAAGTCGGCCGACTACTGGTGGTCCTGGGGGGAGCGGATGCATCGAGCCGATGATCCGGCCGGAGCCGCCACGAAGGTCGCCCGCGTTCTCGCCGCGGTGGGCGAGTAGATCGAAACGGCGACGGGCCGGGTGAAGCGCAGTCACCCTTGGCCCGGCGTCACCGCCGCGGCTCCACGGAGCCGGCGGGCGGCCCGGTGCGGAACGTTCCCACGGGAACGTTGTGGCCGGCCCGCCGGCTCCGAATTCCACGCTGAGTTCCACGATGGATTCCACGGTTTTCCCTGGTCCGCCGCCCGCCGGCGCGGGTGGCGCTGGGGGGGGATCCCCCTCTCGGAGAAAGGCACGAGACACGCTTCCGGGTGCGCGTCTCCGGCCCCGCTGACCGTCACAGGAGCACCGGTCCCGCCGCCCTCCGCGGCCCGGCGGGATGGTGCTCACGTCCCCCGGCGTGAATGTGACGACAGCCGGTTCGATCGGCAATATGGGTGCAGGCCTGCCCGAAACCGACCGAGCCGATCCGAGGGGGATCCACTCCGTGTTCCTGCTCTCCCCGAGCCCTTCCCCGACCCCGACCCCGTCTCCGGCCGAAACGGGATTCCTTCCCGACGCCGGAACCGCCGCCAAGACCTTGTGCGGCACCGACGATCTCGGTATCTGTGGCCTGGTGAGCGCCTGGATACCCAACGCTTGGGCTCAGATCGTGGCCGGCCTGATCAACGTCGGCGTCGTGATCGTGTTGATCCTGATCGTCGCCCTCATACTGCGCGCCGTCGTGCACCGCCTGATCAGCCGGATCTCCCACCGCGCGGCCAGCGCCTCGATGCCCGAGCGGTTCCGCTCCCGGTTCGGCGGCCCCCAGGAGGGGCTGGAGGCGATCCTCGCCGAACGCCGCCGTCAGCGCTCTGAGACGCTCGGCTCCGTGCTCAGGCACATCACGTCGATAGTGATTCTCGGCACCGCCCTGCTGATGATCATCTCCCGCCTCGGCCTCGACCTGGCGCCCCTGCTGACCAGCGTCGGCATCCTGGGCGTCGCCATAGGGTTCGGCGCCCAGGAGCTGGTCAAGGACTTCATCGCCGGCATGTTCATGCTGATGGAGGACCAGTACGGCGTCGGCGACGTGATCGACGTCGGCGTCAGCACCGGCACCGTCGAGGCGGTCAGCCTGCGGATAACCCGCCTCCGCGACGCCGACGGCAAGGTCTGGTACGTCCGCAACGGCACCATCACCCGCGTCGCCAACGAGTCGCAGGGCTGGTCGCGGGCCCTCGTGGACATTCCTGTCGCCTACGACTCCGACGTGGCCCAGACCCGCGAGCTCCTGGTGACCGTGACCACCGAGATGTGGGAGGACCAGGGTTACCGCGACAACATCATCGTCGAGGAGCCCCAGGTCTTCGGCATGGAGCAGATCTCCGGCACGGCCATCGTCTTCCGCGTCGTCGCCAAGACCGCCCCGGGCAAGCAGCACGAGGTGGCGCGGGAGCTGCGTACCCGGATCAAGAGGGCTTTCGACGAGCGCGGCCTGGCCATCGCCACGATCGCGTGACACCGGCACTCGGGAGCTGTTTTAACCTGAGAAGGTGAGCAGCGAGCAGACGTTTTACGACCTCGTCGGCGGCGAGGAGACCTTCGACCGCCTCGTCAGGCGGTTCTACGAAGGCGTCCGCGACGACCCGGTGCTCAAACCCCTCTATCCCGAAGACGACTTCGAGGGCGCCGAAGACCGGCTGCGGATGTTCCTCAAGCAGTATTGGGGTGGCCCCAGCACCTACAGCCAGGAGCGTGGCCACCCCCGGCTGCGCATGCGCCACGCCCCGTTCGTGATCGGCGAGGCCGAGCGCGACGCGTGGCTGAAGCACATGGGCGACGCCGTCAACGAGCTGCACCTGCCCGCCGAGCAGGAGAGCAAGCTGTGGCAATACCTGGTTTACGCCGCCCATAGCCTGGTAAACGCATGAGATGACCTCCCCCTGGTGGCGTGACGCCGTCGTCTACGAGATCTACGTCCGCAGCTTCGCCGACGCCTCGGGTGACGGCGTCGGCGACCTCCCGGGGGTGACCGGCCGGCTCCCCTACCTCGCCGAGCTGGGCGTCGACGCCGTCTGGCTGACCCCCTTCTACCGGTCGCCGATGGCCGACGGCGGCTACGACGTGGCCGACTACCGCGACGTCGACCCGTCGTTCGGCACCCTGGCCGACTTCGACGCCCTGGTGACCAAGGCCCATGAGCTGGGCCTGCGGGTGATGATCGACATCGTGCCGAACCACAGCTCGATCGAGCACCCGTGGTTCCAGGAGGCGCTGCGCGGCGTCAAGCGCGACCGCTACCTGTTCCGCACCGAGACCAACAACTGGCAGTCGGTGTTCGGCGGCCCGGCCTGGACCCGCGTCGCCGACGGCTCCTACTACCTCCACCTGTTCGCCCCCGAGCAGCCCGATTTCAACTGGCGCAACCCCGAGGTCCACGCCGAGTTCCTCGACGTGCTGCGCTTCTGGCTCGACCGGGGCGTCGACGGTTTCCGCATCGACGTCGCCAACGGCCTCTACAAGGCCGAAGACCTGCCCGACACCACCGCCGGCTTCGTCTCCGGCAGCCCGATGTCGAGCCGGCCGGAGGTCCACGGGGTCTACCGCGAGTGGCGGGCGCTCGTGGACGGCTATCCCGGCGAACGTGCCTTCGTGGGCGAGGTCTGGACCGACACTCCGGAGGACCTCGCTCTTTATGTACGTCCGGACGAACTCCACCAGAGCTTCAACTTCGCCTGGCTGAAGGCCCCCTGGTCGGCCGACGCGTTCCGCGCGGTGATCGACAAGACGCTGACCGAGATCGCGGCCCCGACGTGGGTGCTCTCGAACCACGACGTGGTCCGCCACGTCACCCGCTATGGCGAGGGGTCCCTGACCCCCTCCGGCGGGATAGACCGGGCGAAAGCCGCACTTCTCGCCATGCTGGCCCTGCCGGGTTCGGCTTACCTCTACCAGGGGGAGGAACTCGGCCTCCCCGAGGTACAGGAAATTCCCCCGGACAAGCGGCAGGACCCCACCTTCTTCCAGACCGACGGCGAACTGCCCGGCCGCGACGGCTGCCGGGTGCCGCTCCCGTGGTCCGGGTCCGCCAGCCCTTACGGGTTCGGCACGGGCGAGCCGTGGTTGCCCCAGCCGTCGAGCTGGGCGTTGCTGACGGCCGAACGCCAGGCCGCCGACCCCGCCTCGACGTTGTCCTTCTACAAGGCCGCCCTCGCCTGGCGCAGGCAGATCATGGCGGGCGACGAGATCGAATGGCTGGCCGGGCCGGCCGACACGCTCTTCTTCCGCCGGGGGTCGGTGATCTGCGTGGTGAACTGCGGCGACGTGGCCGTTCCGTTGCCTGAGCACAAGGAGCTGGTGTTGGCGACGGCACCGCTGGTCGACGACCTCCTGCCGCCCGACGGCGGGGCCTGGCTGCTGGCCTGACACCAGAGGGTGTTCCGAGAGGGAAAGAATTCCACCCGTTCTCTTCTCCCGCCGTCTTCCACCCGGGAGGAAAAAACCTCACCTGGGACACTGGGGCGGTGACGCCGTTGCGAGAGGGCATGATCATCAGCGTGCGGACCCGCCGGGACGTCGTGGTCGTCGACCCGGCACGTTTCCTGGCGGCCGCACGGGCCGCCTACCGCGATCTCCACCCCGACGCCGACGAGGCAGAGATCACCGACGTGTACGACGCGGTCGGCGTGCTCCTTGATCGGTTCGGGCCGCTGGCGTCCGACGCGCCCGACCAGCTGGTCGGCTACGGCGGCCCGCTCCCGGGCCACCGGGTGCTCGATCGGCCCGACGGCCTGTCTCCGGCGGGGGAGCTCCAGCAAATCGTGGTGGACGATCCGATGGCCCTGCAGGACTACGGCTGCTTCCTGCCCGAAGACCCGTTCGCCCTGCCCCCAGGTTGACGGCAGAGCGCGGGGAGGTCGGCGAGGCTGGTGATCGTCCGCCAGGCCCGCTGGGGCCTCTCCCGGCTCTCTGAGCGGTTGAGCCAGACGGCGCGCATGCCCGCCTCCGCCGACGCGGCCACGTCTTCCACCGGATGGTCGCCCACGTGGAGGCACTCTTCCGGAGCCACCGCCAATTTGGCAGCGGCGTAGCGGTAGATCTCCGGGTCGGGCTTGCGATGGCCGCATTCGGCGGCGACGACCGTACAGGACATGAAATCGGCCACCCCGACCAGGTCAGGGCGGGAGTTGCCATTGGTGATCAACGCCAGCCGGTGGCCCCCGGCCCGTAGCTCCCGCAGGCAGGGCAGCGTGTCCGGATAAAGCGTGACACCGGCATGCCGGGCGCGCATGTACTCGGCGTGCACCCGATCGGCGAACCCGTCGGCCGCGCCGGTCAGCCGGGCCGACTCGGCGAAAGCCGCCCGGCGGATGTCCTCCATCGGCGCGCCCGCGAACTCTGGCCGCGCCGCCACGTCGTCGCGGACCCGCCGCAACCACTCCGCCGTCACCGGCGGGCCGAACATCCCGGCCGCCAGGGCGAGGGCCCGCCGCATCGCTCCCTGGAAATCCCACAGCGTCTCGTCGCCGTCGAAGGTGACCACTCTCACCCGCCGAGTCATTCCCTAAAAAAACATCTCCGACTTGTCCGAAGTTTTCGTTATCCACCCGCGACCTGCGGGTCTCCTGTGTGGCGGCGCGTAGTGAGCGCCCCCCTCCACGTCTCCTCAACAGGACAAGGACTCCAACCACCATGAGCACACCCGCCTCGCGCGGCATCCGGGCCGGACGTCTGTCCGGCGCACGTCAGGTCCGCCGCCTGGCGCTGGCCGCCGTTGCCGCCGGCCTCCTGGGCACCTCCGTGGTGAGCGTCACCTCCCCGGCCATCGCAGCCGAAGCGCCCCTGTCTCAGGGCCGTACCGCCATCGCCTCGTCGTCGGAGCGCGGTGACCTGTCGCCCGCGGCCGCTTTCGACGGGAAGACCGGCACCCGCTGGTCCAGCAAGTTCAGCGACCCGCAGTGGCTCGCCGTCGACCTCGGCAAGTCCACCGCCATCGACAAGATCGTCATCAACTGGGAGCGCGCCTACGCCACGGCCTTCCAGATCCAGACCGCCGCCACCAGCGCCGGCCCCTGGAAGACGGTGTACAACACCACTGCCAACAAGGGCGGTGTGCAGACGATCGACCTGTCGACCACCGGCCGTTTCGTCCGCCTGTACGCCACCAAGCGCTCCAGCCAGTACGGCGTCTCCCTGTGGGAGTTCCAGGTCTTCGGCACCGGCGGGGGCACCGGCAACCCGACGAACCCGACCCCGACCCCCACCCCGACCAAGCCGACCTCCACGCCCACCAGCAACCCGACGACGACCCCCACCCCGCCCGCCACCGGCTGGGTGCCCGTGGACCAGGCGGCGTGGAAGAAGACGCTGGACGCGTACAACAAGATCCCGTTCGAGACGGTGCCCGCGAACATCGTGCGCGTGCCCGAGTTCCACACCAACTGCACGGTGGCCAACGAGGCCGCGGACGACCCGATCGTCCTGCCCGGCCTGGTCGGCGCCTCCCACCTGCACACCTTCTTCGGCCCGAAGGTCTCCGCGAAGACCACCACCGAGGACCTGCTCAAGAGCACCACGACCTGTGACGCTCCCGGCGACAACAGCGCCTACTGGGCACCGACCCTGCTGAAGAACGGCAAGCCGGTCCCGATGAAGAACTTCCGCGCCTACTACGGCTCGCGCCTCAAGGACCCGTCCGAGGTCAAGCCGTTCCCGCCGGGCCTGCGGGTCGTCCAGGGCGACGCCAAGCGTCAGGTCGCCACGCCCAAGGGCGCGTCCGGCCAGTTCTGGTGCGCCGGCAGCGCCGAGACCGGCCGTAGCGCCGACGGCAACTGGCCCGTCTGCGCCCCCGGCGGCAACCTGATCTACCAGCTCACCTTCCAGGACTGCTGGGACGGCAAGCACATCGACTCGCCCGACCACAAGTCCCACATGGGCCCCGCCAAGAACGGCACCTGCACCGGCGACTACCCGGTCGCCGTCCCGAACATCTCGATGATGCTCGGCTACGACTCGCTCGGCGGCGACGGCCTCGCGCTGTCGTCGGGCATGGCGTCCTCGATCCACGGCGACTTCATGAACGCCTGGACGCAGGACACCCTGAGCGCCCTCGTGAAGGTCTGCATCAACCAGAAGGCCAAGTGCGGCGTCACGCCGGGCTGGAAGAAGTAACGCTCCCCCGCTGAACGCCGTGCCGGCGCCCCGCATCTCAGGGGGGGCGCCGGCACGGTGCGTTTCCTGGCCCTGACGGATTCCCGGCCTTTTGCCGGCCCGCGTCCCTTTGATGTTTCCGAGCAGTCGACGGTTTCGAGCCTTTGACGAGAGAAGCCACCTGCGGCGGGCGCAGGTGGCTTCTCTTCTGTTCGGGGAGGACCCTAGTCGCGGGTCAGCTTCCGGTAGGTCACGCGGTGCGGACGGGCCGCCTCGGCGCCCAGGCGCTCGATCTTGTTCTTCTCGTAGTCGGCGAAGTTGCCCTCGAACCAGAACCAGTTCGAACCCTCTTCCCAGGCCAGGATGTGGGTCGCGATGCGGTCGAGGAACCACCGGTCGTGAGAGGTGATCACGGCGCAGCCGGGGAAGTCGAGCAGCGCGTTCTCCAGCGACGACAACGTCTCGGTGTCGAGGTCGTTGGTCGGCTCGTCGAGGAGCAGCACGTTGCCGCCCTGCTTGAGGGTCAGCGCCAGGTTGAGCCGGTTGCGCTCGCCACCCGACAGCACCCCGGCCTTCTTCTGCTGGTCGGGGCCCTTGAAGCCGAACGCGGCGATGTAGGCCCGCGACGGCATTTCCACGTTGCCGACCTTGATGAAGTCGAGCCCGTCGGACACGACCTCCCACACGTTCTTGGCCGGGTCGATGCCGCCGCGCGACTGGTCGGCGTAGGAGATCTTCACGGTGTCGCCGATGACGATCCCGCCCTTGTCGGGGGTCTCGTTGCCGGTGATCATGCGGAACATGGTGGTCTTGCCGACGCCGTTGGGGCCGATGATGCCGACGATGCCGTTACGGGGCAGGTCGAAGGTCAGGTTGTCCATCAGGACCCGGTCGTCGAAGCCCTTGGTCAGGTGCTCGGCCCGGATCACGGTCGTGCCCAGACGCGGGCCCGGCGGGATCTGGATCTCCTCGAAGTCGAGCTTGCGGAACTTGTCGGCCTCGGCGGCCATCTCCTCGTAGCGCTGGAGACGGGCCTTGCTCTTGGTCTGCCGGGCGCGGGCGTTCGAGCGCACCCACTCCAGCTCGCCTTCCAGGCGCTTCTTGCGCTTGGCGTCCTTCTGGCCCTCGACCTTCAGACGGGCGGCCTTGGCCTCGAGGTAGGTCGAGTAGTTGCCCTCGTAGGGGAAACAACGCCCGCGGTCGAGCTCGAGGATCCAGGTCGCCACGTTGTCGAGGAAGTAGCGGTCGTGGGTGACGGCCAGGACGGTCCCGGGGTACTTCTCGAGGTGGGACTCCAGCCAGTTGACACTCTCGGCGTCGAGGTGGTTGGTGGGCTCGTCGAGCAGCAGCAGGTCGGGCTGCTCCAGCAGGAGCTTGCACAGCGCGACCCGGCGGCGCTCACCACCGGAAAGAGTGGTCACGTCGGCGTCGGGCGGCGGGCACCGGAGGGCGTCCATCGCCTGCTCGAGCTGGGCGTCGAGATCCCACGCGTTGCGGTGGTCGAGCTCGTCCTGCAGCTTGCCCATCTCTTCGAGAAGCGCGTCGCTGTAGTCGGTCGCCATCTCCTCGGCGATGGCGTTGAAACGGTCGAGCATCGCCTTGGTCTCGGCGACGCCCTCCTCGACGTTCCCGAGAACGGTCTTGGACTCGTTCAGCGGGGGCTCCTGCTGCAGCATGCCCACGGTGTAACCGGGCATCAGGCGGGCCTCGCCGTTGGAGGTCGGTTCGAGCCCGGCCATCATGCGCAGCAGGGTGGACTTGCCCGTTCCGTTCGGGCCAAGCACCCCGATCTTCGCTCCGGGCAGGAAGGACAGCGTGACGTCGTCAAGGATCACCTTGTCGCCGTGTGCTTTGCGCACGCGCTGCAACGTGTAGATGTACTCGGCCATGCAGTCAAGCTTAGTGGCAACTCAGCACGCGGTTGCTGGCTTGCCGCCGGGCGGCGGCATCTGCTGCGCCGGCAGGCAGACCCGATCGCGCCCGAGCTCCTTGGCCCGGTAAAGCGCCAGGTCAGCGGCGGCCAGCAGCTCGATGAGATCATGCCCGTGGACGTTCATTATCGCGACCCCGAGCGAGATCGTGACCGTGATCATGGCGTCGTCGGCGGGTACCGCCATGCGCCCGACCCGGCTGCGCAGCCGCTCGGCCACCCGCCGCGCCTCGGCCAGGTCGGCCCGCGGCAGCAGCACCACGAACTCCTCGCCGCCGAACCGCCCGACCACGTCGTAGTCGCGCAGCTGGCTGCGCAGCGTGGCGGCCACCCCGATGAGCACCTGGTCGCCGACGAGGTGGCCGTAGGTGTCGTTCACCCGCTTGAAGTGATCGATGTCGACGATCAGCAGCGCGAGCATCTCGCCCGTGCGATGGGCCCGGACGATCTCGGTGTCGGCCTCGCGCTGCCAGGCGGCGGCGTTGAGCAGGCCGGTCTTCGGGTCGGTGCGGGCGGCGGCCTGCAACTGGGCGTGCATCAGGCTGCGCTGGAGCAGCATCACCGGCGGCAGCGCCAGCACCAGGAGCAGCAGGTTGAGCCCGCACATGATCGCGACGATCAGCCCGAGACACAACTCGACGACGTCGAGCAGCAGGCTCTCGCGATCCCACAACACGTCGCGCCAGCGCACGTCGGGATCGGCGGTGTGCGCGGCGACCGCGATCAGCGCGGTGTTGAGGATCGTGAACAGCGCCGCGCAGCCCACGGCCAGCACGATCGGCCAGCCCACCCCCTCGGTCAGCCGGGAGGGGTCGTCGACCTGCGAGTGGAACACCAGCGAGGCCGCCCCCGCCGCCAGCCCGATGGCCGCCGACGTGACCACCCGCCGATAGACGACGGTCGCGCGCACCCGGAGCTGCAGAAGGATCTGCAACGGAATCGGCGCCAGCAGCGCGTAGACCGGCGGCAGCAGCAGCGCCACCGGCAACCACCAGGCCGACAGCAGGTCGCGCGACACACCGGCGGGCATGCCGAGCCGCCGGGTCGCCTCGATGCACACGGCGCCACAGGCCATCAGCGAGCAGAACACCAGCAGATCGCCGACCGACGGGACGGTCACCAGCGACAACCCGGCGATCGCGACGAGATCGATGGTGACGATCAGAAAGAGATAGCCGACCAACGGGCGTCGCTGTGCCATCAAAGGCCAGCGGCCCGCCCGCGACGGAGGCCCCCCGATTGGTTTGGCCGAGGTCTGACTTGGCGCTGTCATCCGCTCCCCCAAACGCCTTCTCATCCGCTGAACGCAGCGTCTCACGATGTGTAACACAATAGTTGCGGAGTGTGCGACGCGCGACGGGAACCGCTACCTTGGGCAAGGTGGCCATCACAATCCGGTGGCCCGGCAAGGAGGTTGACCGCTCACCCGGAGCGGGCCGCGCGCGGAAAGGAGCAGCCATGGCTCGGGGCGTTGTCTGGACCTGACCAGTCTGGTGCTCTCGCAGCGACACGTTTAGTCGCCATCGGCCGTCCTCCCTGCGCTGGTGAAACAGCGCGTGGGATACCGGCCGCGCACGGCCGATGCCCCCTCCATCGCGCACCAGCGACCGTCTCCCACACCCGATCGCCGCCTCCGGCTCTCCCCAGCCGGGACGGCAGACCAGGGCCCCCAACTTTTTCGGGGGCCTGACGATCACCAACCAGATCTGGCCTTGACGTGCCAGGTCTGGTTTTTGGTGTGCTCGGGGGGTTTGCAGGGTTTGATGACTTCGGAGGGGGCCTCGGTCGCCGGGATCGGGAGCGTAGGCGAACCTGTCGTGCCCCTGGCATCGTGCGCAGACCTGTCGTGCCAGCCGGCGTCGTGCGCGGACCTGTCGTGCCAGCCGGCCTCGCGCGCAGACCTGTCGCTCCCGCCGTGTGAGCGACGACTCAGCCAGAGCCTTCGTCGTCCGCCTCAGGAGGTCAGGCAGAAGGGATGGCCGGCCGGATCCAGGAGTACCCGCCAGCGGCCGTCGCCGGGCTGATGGTCCGGTTTGGCCGCGCCGAGCTCCAGGGCCAGCTCTTCCATCGCATCGAGGTCGTCAGCGCGGAAATCCAGGTGGAGCTGTTGCGGCACGTCCTGACCTGGCCACTGCGGTGCTCGGTATCCGGCAACCCTCTGGAACCCCAGATCACAGCCGGAGTCGCTCGTCAGAGCGACGAACTCGTCCGTTCCGAACAGTTCGCGCATCCCGGTCAGCGCACCATAGAAGGCCGCCAGCGTCCGCGGGTCGGCACAGTCGAGGGTCACCCCTCGCAGCACAGCGCCTGGCACCGTTCACTCCTTCGTGTCCGCGCTTCCACCTCTGTGAGCCGCCGCCGCACGCGATCATCGGCCACAGCCACACCGTACTCGCCACATCCGTGGTTGTGACCGGCGTTTTCCATGCCCGCCCGGCTGTCCACAGGGCCGTCATCGGCGGTCGGGTTATCCACAGGCGCGAATTCACGCCGGTCAGCGAGGGGGAGATCGGGCCACTGTTGTGCCCGAGCCCGGCGAGGGTCCGGGCAAACGGAGGACAGAGAGTTATGAGCGAGATCTACGTGACGCTGACCGGCAACGTCACCGACGACCCCAAGCAATTCACGTTCGGCGACGGGTCCCGGGCCACCTCCATGCGGGTGGCCGTCGACCGCCGGATCCTCGACCGCCAGACGCAGACCTGGCGCGACGGCGAGACGACCTTCTACACCGTCAGGTCCTACCGGGGGCTGGCCGACCACGTCGCCCAGTCGGTCCGGCGGGGGCACCCGGTCGTGGTGGTCGGCAAACTCCGGGTGAAGCAGTTCGAACGCGAGGGCGAGCAGCGCTTCTGGGTGGAGGTGGAGGCCACCTCCGTCGGCCACGACCTGAAGTGGGGCATCTCCAGCTTCGAGCGTCCGGCCCGGGGCGCCTCGCGCGGCGCGATGACCGACGACGACCTGCGTGCGATGGAGGACGACACCCGCGACTGGGAGCTCAACACTCCCGGCCTGCGGGTCCTGGAGGGCGGCGCGGGCCAGGACGACGCCGAGGCGGAAGAGGCCGAGTCGTGGCCCGAGGAGACGGTCCCCGCCGCCGCCTGATCCGACGGTCCCCACCGTCAAGGCCGGCCTGCCCATCTCCCCCGGGCAGGCCGGCCTTCCGGGCACAGCTCACCCAACTGGGGCCTTATGAGACGAATTGCATCACCCCTGCGCGGAGAGCGGCGCGGGCCATGACAACCCGGCCAAGACGGAAAACCCGAGTCGTGGTCGCACGAGACGGACCCCGACCGCCTGATCCGACGGCCCCCACCGTCAAGGCAGACCTGCCCATCTCCCCCAGGCAGGCCGACCTTCCGGGCACAGCTCACCCGACTCAGGCCATAAGAGCCGAATGCGCAACGTCGCCCCGCATCAGGGGGCATCGAGGCGTGGAGCCAGCCATTCGAGCGGGGCAGGCGCGTGGGTTCCGATCCCCTTGTGAGCGGAACCCATGCCGAGTCGCGATCGGCTCCGGTGTCCCGCCACGAGCCGGAAGCGGGAGCCAGGCCCGAAGCGAGAGCAGGAGCCGGGCCCGAAGCGAGAGCAGGAGCCGGGCCCGAAGCGAGAGCAGGAGCCGGGCCCGAAGCGGGAGCGGGAGCCGGGCCCGAAGCGAGAGCAGGAGCCGGGCCCGAAGCGGGAGCGGGAGCGGGAGCGGGAGCGGGAGCGGGAGCGGGAG
>NZ_BBXC01000026.1:19987-50704 GCF_001570525.1 Herbidospora sakaeratensis | reverse complement strand
CCCGAAACAGGAGCCCGGAGCCGGGCACCGCCACGCAGCCACGTCAACGGCGTGAGGTGTCCAGGGCTGCGAAGTAGTCGTTGTACCTGGTCAGTTCGCGTTCGACCGGTTCGATCACCAGGTCCTGGGCCACGCCCGCCACTCGGCGGCGCATGTCCCTCTCCAGCTGGTCGCGTTCCTTGCCGGCCGCCATCACCACGAAGTTGCGGCTGGCGATCGCCGACAGCAGCCCCACGCCGAGCACGCTGACCATCATCAGCAGCACCCACGGCAAGGCCGCCACGTCGCCCAGCAATTCGGCGGGAGGCTCGCCGACTTTCGCAAGCCCGTAGGCCACGATCGCGCCGGTCACTCCCAGGCCCGCGACGAACAGCAACACGAGGAGGAACTGCCATACCTTCGCCAGCCGCCACCATCCTGGCACCCGGTCGAGGGGTGGGGCGATCTCGGCCAGTTCGTCGGTCAGTACCTTCGGGAGCTGGCCCGAGCGGGAGCGGGCGGCGTCGCGGACGGCGTCCTGCCACGGTTCGGGCATGCCCTGGGTCAGGCCGTCGGACAGGGCCTGGACGGCGTTGTCGACCTCGGCCGGCTGGGCGCGGACGGAGTCGGAGACCAGGGTCCGGATCTCGTCCTTCACGTCGCCGAGTTTCAGGTGCTTCAGGGGGTCGCCGCGGAAACGGGTCGCCCAGCGGCCCCAGGGCCAGCCGACCCAGTCGATCGAGCGGGTGCCGTAGACGTTCTCCAGGGCCTCGCCCACGGCGGGGGCTCCGACGGCGTCGCACAGGGCGTCGGTCAGGCCGGCCCGGCGGGCGGGGTCGATCGTGGGGTCGACCTTGAGCAGGGCCGGCATGTCCTTGGCCAGGCGGAGCATCAGGCGGTCGAGGTCGGCTTCCAGGCGCAGGTAGCCCGCCCGGCGGGCGCTGACCGACTCGGCCAGTTCGGCGCGCAGGTCGTCGATGCCGCCGCCGGTCACGGCCGAGGTGGCGACCACGCGGGGGTTGTCGACGCCCTCGCGGCCCAGGAGGTCGCGGAGGTCGGTCAGGCACTCCTCGACCTCCTCCGGGGTCAGGCGGTCGGCCTGGTTGAGGGCGAATACCGTCACGGCGTCGTGGCCGGCGAGTTCGGTCACGTAGCGGCGGTGGGTGGAGGCGTCGGCGTACTTCTGGGGGTCGAGGACCCAGACGATCAGGTCGGCCCCGGTGATGAGGCGGTCGGCCTCGGTGTCGGTCAGGGCGCGGATGGAGTCGTGGTCGGGGAGGTCGAGCAGGATCAGGCCGTTGAGCTGGTCGTCGGCCTTGTCGAGGGCGCTGTTCCTGGAGAAGCGGTGGCGCCACTGGATCTGGAGCCAGTCGAGCAGGGGGGCGGCGCCTTCGAGGCCCCAGACGCACGCGTGGGTGCGGGCCGTGGTGGGGCGGCGGACGCCCGTGGGTGACAGGTCGAGGCCCGAGATGGCGTTGAACAGGGAGGACTTGCCGCTGCCCGTGCCGCCGGCCAGCGCGACCACGGTGTGGTCGGACGACAGCTTCAGGCGGTTGCCGGCCCTGATGATCAGCTGGGTCGCCTCGGTCAGCAGGTCGGCGTCTTCGCGGCCCTGGCCGAGATCGACCACCCGGGTCAGGGCGGCCAGCCGCGTGCCCAGGCCGTGCCTGGGCTCGGCGGTGATCGTCATCGGGCGACCTCGAGATTGTAGGTGGCCTGGTAGAGCCGGGTGGCCGCGGCTTCGTCGGGGATCCCGGCTCCGTCGAGGGCGTCGACGTAGCGCAGCGTCTCGTCGTCGAACAGTAAACCGACGCGGGCGCGCAGGTCGGAGCGGGCCTTGGCGCTGATGCTGCGCAGCGACTCGGCGCCGAGCAGGCCGCGCAGGAGCCGCTGCGGGAGGGCTCCGTTGCCGCCGGGGGCGTCGCCGGTGCCATAGCCGAGCAGGCCGACGGTGAAGATCAGGGCGAGCGACTCGACGTCGAAGGAGACCAGGCGGGCGACCGAGCGCTTCGTGACGCCCTCGGTGCGGACCAGCTCGGTCACGTGGTCCTGCCACGAGGCGACCATGCGGGCGGTGCGGCGGTCGACGTCGTCGGCCGGGCGGCCCAGGCCGGGCAGGGCGGCCAGGCGGTCGCCCGCGCCGGCGCGCTGACGCCAGCGGGTGACGACCTCTTCGGAGGCGCGGTGGACGGCCGTGCTGATGACCGATTCGAGGCCGCTGCGCAGGGCGTTGCGGAGCGCGCCGAGGCGTTCGGGGCCGTGGTTCTTGGCCCGGCGGATCTGGAGGGTGCGCATCAGGTCGCCCGACCCGGCGAAATCCTGCCAGCGGGCCAGCACCTCACCGCGCAGCAACGAGCCGTCGCGGGTCGACTCCTCGATCTCCGCGAGGGCTCCGGAGAACGCCGCGTCGATGTCCGAGCGCAGGTCGGCCCGGAGGGCGACCTGGGTCTCCAGGTGGCGGGCCAGCGCGGGCACACGGGCGCGGAAGCTGTTGAGCACGCCGTTCAGCGTCGCCTGCACGGCCAGCGCCCGGCGCTGCTCGTCGACCGACAACTCCGACAACCACATGCGCAGGTCGGCCACCTCGTCGTCGGGCAGGCGGCCGTTGGTGACGGTGGTCTCGTTGATGATGAATCGCTCCACCTCACCGAGGCCGTACTCGTCGAGCATGCGGGTGAAGTGTTTGGCCACGACCTCGCGGGAGCGCGCCGGGACGCGGGACAGGATGATCACCAGGCGGGCGCCGCGTTCCTTGGCCAGCTTGAGCAGGCCCCATGAGGGGGCGTCGGCGTAGCGGGCCGCGCTGGTGACGAAGACCCACAGGTCGGCGGCGTCGAGCATGCGGTGGGCAATGTCGTGGTGTTCCTCGACGACCGAGTCGATGTCGGGGGTGTCGAGCAGGGCCACGCCGTGAGGCAGCCACTTGGTGGAAGCCACCACGATCGAGTCGGAGCCGGGACCCTCCCCGGGTTCGGCGATCCGGTTGAGGCCGCTCAGCAGGGTGCCCTTGGTGAACCAGCGCTCGTCGGCCGGGTTGCAGACCAGCACGGGGGTGCCGGTGGTCGGGCGGCGGACGCCGGTGGCGCTGACGGTCTGCGCGGCGAGGGTGTTGACCAGGGTGGACTTCCCGGCCCCCGTCGATCCGGCGACGACGATCAGGGCGGGGGCGGTGCTCATGTGGACGCGGGGGATGACGTAGTCGTCGAGCTGGGCCAGCACGGCGGCCTGCGACTTGCGGGCCTCGTCGGCGCCGGGGACGTCGAGGCCCAGGTGGAGGCCGGTGACGGCCTCGCGGAGCTGGCTGAGGGCGTCGGTGAGGGCGCCCGACACCTGTTCGGGGAGGGCGAACTCCTCCTCGTAGGAGTCCTCCTCCTCCGCCGGGGCGGGCTCCTCGTCGGGAGGTGAGTCGTCCTTGATGGCCCGGAAGCTGAGGGTCTGCTCGCCGGGCGACTCGGGTTCTTCCTCGGGCATGGCGGCCTCGTCTGCGGGTTCGGACCGCGGTGTCTGGTTGGCAGCCTTCATCGGGCTCGCTCCGCTCGCACCATCTCGATCTCCTGACCGACCTTGACGACGTCGCCGACGACGACGATCGCCGGTGGCCGTACGCCCGCGGAGGTGACGCGCTCAGCCACGTCGCGCAAGGTGGCGCGCACCGCCCGCTGGGTGGGAAGAGTACCGTCCTGTACCACCATTACGGGAGTTTCCGGCGAACGTCCCTCACGCAGCAATGTGTCGGCGATCTCCGCGATGCGTTCCACGGCCATCAGCAGTATCAGGGTTCCCTCTGATCCCGCCAATAGCTTCCAGTCGACGGTCGAGGCCGGATGCCCGGGGGCGACGTGCACCGAGACGACGTGGAAGTCCTGGCTGACGCCCCGGTGGGTGACCGGCACGCCCGCCGCGGCGGGCACCGCGACGGCGCTGGTGATGCCCGGGACGACCGTCACGGGCACCCCGGCCTCGGCGCAGGCGATCATCTCCTCGCCGCCCCGGCCGAACACGAAGGGGTCGCCGCCCTTGAGGCGGACCACGAACTTCCCTTCGAGGGCCCGCGCGACCAGCAGCTCGTTGATCTTCTCCTGGGCCAGGAACCGCCCGTAGGGGACCTTGGCGGCGTCGATGAGCTCGACGTCGGCCGAGAGTTCGTCCAGGAGGGAACGGGGGATCAGGCGGTCGGCGATCACGACGTCGGCCTGGGCGAGAAGCTGGCGTCCCCGGACGGTGATCAGGCCCGGGTCGCCGGGGCCGCCGCCGACGAGGGCGACGCCGACGGGCTTGTCGCGGTGGCGGCGGGCGTCGATCGCGCCGTCGCGGAGGGCGTCGACGACCGCGTCGCGGATGCCGGCCGCCCGGCGCGGGTCTCCCCCGGCGGTGACGGCGACGCCGATCTCGTCGACCCGGCCGCTGGCCGGCGTCCAGGCCGCGGAGGCGTCCTTGTCGTCGGCGCGCACGCACCAGATGCGTTTGGCCTCGGCCTCTTCGGCGATGGCGGCGTTGGCGGCGCGGTCGCTGGTGCAGGCGTGCACCAGCCAGGCGTCGTCGACGTCGCCCTCCTGGTAGCGGCGGCGTTCCCAGGTGACGCGGCCGTCGGCGATCAGGTCGTCGAGCGCGGGCGTCGCGCTGGGCGAGACGAGCGTGACCGCGGCGCCGGCGTCGAGCAGGGCGGGGATGCGCCGCTGGGCGACCCGGCCGCCGCCGACGACCAGCACCCGCCGCCCGTCGAGCCGCAGGCCGAGCAGATAGGGGGCCATTTCTCCCTCGTTGTGGCACAGGTTTCGTTAGGCAGTAAACCTACCGGCTGACCTGTGACGCGACTCAAGAGATCGCCGGTATCGGTCTTGTCCCACCCAAAGGAGTGACGTCGGTCACACAGTCGCCGAGTGGGTAATTGACCACAGAACGGGGCTTATCGCAACTCCTACTGTCATCCGCAAGCACCCAGAAGCGACAAACAGGAGTTACCCGAAATGCTGCGCAAGCTGATCGTCCCCGGTCTCGCCCTCGCCGTCACCGCCCTCGCCGCCGCCCCCGCGAGCGCCCACCCCGGCCACGGCTCCTCCTCTTCCTCGCAGGGCGCCGCCCAGTCCGTACAGCACGCTCCCGACGCCTACTTCGCGGCCACGCTGCTGGGCAAGAACGAGGTCAAGGCCCCCGGCACGAAGGTCGGCGACAAGGACGGCATCGCGGTCGCGGTGTTCCGCATCCACGGCAACCGGGTCGAGTACGCCGTCCGCTGGCAGGACACCGCCGCCCCCACCGCCTTCCACATCCACCAGGGCGTCAAGGGCAAGAACGGCGACGTGAAGATCGGCTTCTTCATGGGGTCGGCCCTGCCGGGCACGCTGAGCGCGGTCAAGGGCAGCGTGACCGTGAACGACGCCGCCCTCCTCAACCGGATCAGGAACAACCCCGGCGGCTGGTACGCCAACCTGCACACCGGCGAGTTCCCCGGCGGCGCCGTGCGTGCCCAGCTGCGCCGCATCAAGCCCGTCCACCTCGACACCGTGCTGGCCACCGGCTCCCGCTCGACGCTCACCGCGATCGCCGACGGCCGCCAGGAGGTCCCGGCGCCCGGGACCAAGGTCGGCGACAAGAACGGCAAGGCCGTCTGGCTGGTGTGGGCGAAGGGCACCAAGGTCCACTTCGCGACGGTGTGGGAGAAGATCGCGTCGCCGACCCTGGCCCACATCCACAAGGCGCCCAAGGGCAAGAACGGCCCGGTCGTCGTCGACTTCTTCGCGGCCCCCTCCGGCCTCCCGGCGGGCGTGAACGGCATCGCCGGCACCGGGACGGCCTCGTCCTCGGTCGTCAAGGGCATCAACAAGAACCCGAAGAACTGGTACACCAACCTGCACACCAGCGAGTTCCCCGGCGGCGCGGTCCGCGGCCAGCTGCACGGTGGCGGCTGGTAGAACCCTCAGCGCCCGTCGAGCAGGGGCCGGCGGGGGTCCCAGGGATCGCCCGACCGCCTCCGGGCGATCGCCGACAGGGCCTCCAGCACGACCCGGTTGCCCAGCAGGGCGGTGATGTCGGCGTGGTCGTACGGCGGCGCGACCTCCACGACCTCCAGGCCGACGACCGGCAGTTCGTAACAGATGCGCCGGACGGAGTCGAGCAGCTCCCTGGCCGACAGGCCCCCCGGTTCGGGGGTGCCGGTGCCGGGGGCGTGGCCCGGATCGCAGACGTCGATGTCGACCGACAGGAAGATACCGTCGCAGTCGTCCAGGGCGATGGCGAACGCCTCGGTCAGGCACTCGGTGAGACCCCGGTGCACGATCTCGGTCATCTCGTAGGAGCGCATGTGCTGCGCCGCCATCCACGACAGGACCTCGGGGCCGGGCCAGTAGCCGCGCAGGCCGATCTGGAGGAACCGGTCGCCCCGGATCGCGCCCGACTCGATCAGGCGGCGCATGGGCTGGCCGTGACCGTAGAGGTGGCCGAACTCGATCTCGCCGGTGTCCGCGTGGGCGTCGAAGTGGATCATCGAGACCCGGCCGAAGCCGTGGTGGCGGGCCACGCCCCGGGCGTCGGGCAGGGCGATCGAGTGGTCGCCCCCCAGGACGACCGGGATCGCCCCGGAGGCGGCGATCGTGTGCACGGCCGCCTCGATGTCGCGGATCGAGGTCTCCAGGTCGCCGGAGAAGCACTCGACGTCGCCCGCGTCCAGGACCCGGATGTCCTTGAGCCCGTCGACCCGCAGGGCGAGACTCGGTCGGGAGCCGTCGTGGGCCAGGTAGCAGGCCTGGCGCATGGCCATCGGGCCGAACCGGGCGCCGGGGCGGTGGCTGGTGCCGCCGTCGAAGGGCGCGCCGAGGATGACGACGTCGGCGCCTTCGAACGAGGCGGGGTCGGTCAGGTCGCAGCGGTCGACGCCGAGGAACGTGATGTCGGGGCCGTACATCGGGCCGTAGCGGGTCATGCGAGGGCCTCCTTGTCGGTGACTCCGGCGGCGTCGAAGGTGGCGACCTCGTGCAGCACCCGGGCGGCGGCGACGACGAGCGGGTGGGCCAGCAGGCCGCCCGTGCCCTCGCCCAGGCGCAGTTCCAGGTCGACGAGCGGGCGCAGGCCGAGATGGGCCAGCGCGGCGGTGTGGCCGGGCTCGGCCGAGCGGTGACCGGCGATCCAGTAGCCGACCGCGTCGGGTTCGATCGCGGCGGCGGCCAGCGCGGCCGATCCGGCGATCACGCCGTCGAGCACGACCGGGACCCGCAACTCAGCGGCTTTCAACAGATATCCGGCGATGGCGGCATGCTCCAGCCCGCCGAGCGCGGCCAGCGGGTCGAGCCCTCGGTTGACCTCCAGCGCCCGCGTGACCACCGAGATCTTGTGGGCCAGCATGGCGTCGTCGATCCCGGTCCCGCGTCCCGTGACCTCGCCCGGCAGCTTCCCCGTGTACGCGCAGATCAACGCCGCCGAGGCCGTCGTGTTGGCGATGCCCATGTCACCGGTGACCAGGCACCGGGCTCCCTGCGCGACCAGTCGCTCGGCCACCTCCGCGCCGACCCGCCGGGCCGCCAGCGCCTCGGCCTCGGTCATGGCCGGGCCCAGCGACAGGTCGGCGGTGCCCCTCCTGACCTTGCGCGCCACCAGGCCGGGCGCCTCCGGCAGGTCGCCGTTCACGCCCACGTCGACCACGGTCACCGACGCGCCGACCTGGCCCGCGAAGGCGTTCGCCACCGCGCCGCCGGCCAGGAAGTTGGCGACCATCTGCTGGGTCACCTCTTGGGGCCAGGGCGAAACCCCCTGGTCGTGTACGCCGTGATCGCCCGCGAAGATCGCCAGGGCCGCCGGCTCGGGGAGCGGCGGCGGCGAGACCGCCGCGATGCCCGCCAGTTGCACGGCCACGTCCTCCAGCACACCGAGCGCGCCGCGCGGCTTGGTCAGGCGGTCGTGGTGGGCTCTGGCCTCGGCCATGGCGGCGTGGTCAAGCGGGGAGATCATCGCGGGCCTCCTTCAGGGCCGCCAGGAAGGCGGCCGTCGTCTCATCGTCGCGCACGGCCACCCGCAACCATTCGGGGCCCAGCCCCGGGAAGGTGTCGGCCCTCCGGACGGCGAAGCCCCGCTCGCGCAGGAGCGTTCTGAGGCGGAGGGCGTGCGGGAGGCGTACACAGACGAAGGAACCCTGCGCCCCCGGCACGACATAGGCTCCGAGACCGGTCAGGCCGTCGGCGAGGACCTTGCGCCGACCGGCCATCTCCTCGGCCCAGTGGTACGCCTCGGCCTGGGCGCGCGGCGAGACGCACGCCTCGGCGGCGGCCAGCGCGGGCGTGGAGACGGCCCACAGCGGCTGCGCCTCCCGCATGGCGGCGATGAGCTCCGGCGGGCCGATGACGTAGCCGATCCGGAGCCCGGCCAGCCCCCACGTCTTGGTGAGACTGCGGATCACCACCAGGCCGGGCAGCCTCACCGAGGCCAGCGATTCCGGTTCTCCGGGCACACAGTCGGCGAACGCCTCGTCGACGACCAGATATCTCCCTTCCTGGGCGAGCGAGGCGATCGTGGCGGCGGGGTGCAACACGGACGTGGGGTTGGTCGGATTGCCGATCATGACCAGATCGGCGTCATCGGGGACGAGCGAGGCGTCCAGGACGAAGGGATCCGGCAACAACACCCGATCAGGCACCAGCCCGACGGCCCGCAGAGCCGCCTCCGGCTCGGTGAACTGCGGATGCACCACGACCGGCCGGGACACGGGGAGCCCGGCCAGTGATCGCCCGGACAACGCCGGCTCGACCCCAGTCAGCCTGGAAACTTCCGGCTCGGCCCCGGTCGGCCTGGGCAATGCCGGCTCGGCTCCAGTCGGCCTGGGCAATCCCGACTCGACACCAGTCGGCCTGGCCAATCCCGACTCGACACCAGTCGGCCGGAGCAATCCCGACTCGACACCAGTCGGTCTGGGCAATGCCGGAAAAGTGGCCTCGGACCATTCCCGCCCCGACCCGGCCAGGACTCGGGCCAGCAACGTGAACGCCTCGGCCGCGCCGACCGTGAGCAGGACCTCTTCCGGGTCTCGCCCGTGGTGTTCGGCGACGATCCGGGTGGCCCGAGCCGCGTTCGGATATGCCGAAATATCCGACATTGAGGAGATGAGGATCTCCCGTAACCACGTCGGCGGCATGCCCTGGCGGACGTTCACCGCCAGGTCGACCAGGCCCGGCCCGACCTCGCTGTCCCCGTGGTGGCGGAGATCGACGGGCATCAGACGCGGGCCGGGACCGGGAAGATCTCCTGGAGCCGTTCGGTGGCCAGGGCCTGGGCGTAGCGCTGGCGGGCCGTCGTCGCGGCGGCGCCGGCCAGGGCCTCCTCGTAGCGGTCGATCACCACGTCGGCCAGGCCCTCGCAGTCGCCGATGACCTCGGCGCAGCGGATGTCGAGGCCCTCGTGGTTGGCGCCGTAGGCGAGGGCCTGAGCCCAGATGCGCTCCAGCACGCCGCCGGCGAACAGCACGTAGGGCAGCACGATGACCCGCTTGGCACCCAGGCGGCGGCAGCGCTCCAGGCCGCCGGGCACCCCCGGCCGCGCGTGGGACACGTAGGCCGTCTCGACCGTCAGGTAGTCGGCCGCGTGGGTCTCCCAGAACAGCCGCGACACGCGGTGGACCTCGGCGTTGGCCGACGTGCTGGGCGAGCCGTGGCCGACCAGGACGACGGCGGTCTCGGCGGGCGCGATCGGCTCGGGCTCCTCGACGACGGCGCCGCGCACGAAGGTGGGCATGTCGGCCGCGGCGTCGGCGAGGCGTTCGGCCAGCAGTTCCAGGATGCGCGGGTCGGGGCCGAGCGGGCGGCCCAGGTCGTATCCGAGCGTCGGGTGGAGCTCCTGGGCCAGCGCGAGCGTGCCGGGGATGTCGCCCAGCGCGGCACGGTCGCCGGTGAGGCTGAGCGGCTGGGCGACGAGGTGGTGGTGGCCGCGCGCGACGAGCGAGGCGACCGACTCGGTCAGCGGCGGGCGGGCTCCCGTGACGAAGCCACCGGAGACGTCCGCCACGTCGCCGTCGAGGCGGCAGCGGAGCCGGTGAACGAACCGGCCGAATTCGGCTACGCCGGTATCGTCATGCGTGCCGTGCCCGATGAGCAGCAGCGGCGGTCTCATGTCAACGATCTCCCCTGGCTTGACCTGCTCCGCAAAGATAGCCGAGCTTGTCGTGCAATGGGGCATTCTTCCTAGGTTTGCCCAGCTCAGAGCTCACCGATCAAGAGACCGTAAACCACCGTGTCGGCCCTGCCGCCCGGAATCGGGATGGCGCCGCGCAGCACGCCCTCTTCGGCGAAACCGGCCTTCTCGGCCACTTTCCGGCTCGCCGCGTTGCCCTCGGCGATCAGCAGCTGCACCCGCGCGAACCCCTGGGCGAACAGAAAAGCGGTGAGGGTACGGGTGGCCTCGACGGCGTACCCCTGCCGCCGCGCCCACGGGGAGATCCAGTAGCCGACCTCGGCGTCGCCGCGTTCGCGGTCGGCCCGCACCACCGACACCGCCCCGGCCAGCCGCCCGCCCTCGACCGGTTCGAGCGCGTAGGTGACGCTCTGCCGCCGGTCGGTGTGGGCCTGGTGGGTGCTCCAGTCGAGCGCCTTCTCCAACGTGTAGCCGACCGCCCAGGGCATCCAGCGGGCGATCTCGGGGTCGTCGCGCACGGCGGCCAGCACGTCGAACGCGTCGCGCTTGGCGAACGGCCGCAACTCCAGCCGCTCGGCCGCCAGCCGCGACGGGAACCCGCCCGGCCGGTCGCCCTTGAGGAGCCCGAACACGACCACGTCGTGGGGCCCGTCGTCTTCGAACCCGGCGCCGCGCAGCAGGCCCTCGCGGGTGAACCCGGCCTTCTCTGCCACTCGTATCGAGGCGGCGTTGCCCGCGATGGCGCGCAGCTCGACCCGCCGCAGCCGGGCCGGGCCGAGCGCCCAGGCGGCCAGCCCGCCGAGGGCCTCTGGGGCGTAGCCGTTGCCCCGGTGGGCGGGGTGCACGCCGTAGCCGACCTCGGTGGTGCCCGCGCCCCAGTGGGTCTTGAACAGGCTGATCGCCCCGACGATGCGGCCGTGGCGCTCGATCGCCAGGTGGATGCCCTGGCCCGACCGGCGCAGCTCGTGGACGCCGTTGACGAGCCACGAGACGATCCCGCCCGCGTAACCGGGGGCTCCCGGCGGCAGCGCGGTCGGGTGGGCGCCGTCCTGCACGATCGCCCTGACCTGATCGTGGTCGGATGGGCGGAAGTTCCGCAGGACGAGCCGGTCGGTGGCGATGGACAGGCGCTCGTCGAACACGCCCCATACCGTACGACTACCCGATGACGATGACGACCTCGAGCGTGCGCGGCCCGTGCACGCCCTCGACCCGGTTCAGCTCGATGTCGCTCGTGGCCGAGGGGCCGCTGATCCAGGTGAGCGGGCGGGCCGGGTCGAGGCGGGCGATCGCGTCGGGCACGTTCGGCACGATCTGGTCCTCCCTGACCACGCACAGGTGGTAGTCGGGGATGAGGCTCTGCGCGCGGGTGCCCTGGCCGGGCCCGCCGTCCAGGACGATCGTGCCGGTCTCGGCGACGGCGACGGCGCAGGTGGAGACCACTCCGTCGGGTTCGCCTTCGGAGGGGGCGTACAGGTCGGAGGGGAAGCCGGCCGGAACGGTCAGCACCCTGTCTCCGGCGATCCCGGCCAGCGTCGCCGCGGCCTCGGCGCGCGGCACGACGTGCACGATCGCCTTGTAGTCGCGGACCCGTTCGGCGAACAGCTCCACGTCGCCCCGCTCGCCGGTGGCGCCCCGGTAGTCGCGCACGATCTCGGCCTCGGGCGCGCCCTCGACGGCCGAGCGGATGCGCCGCAGGATGACCTCACGTGCCGCCGCGCTCATCGTTTCCCCTCTCTGACCCACCAGTCGCGGAACGACTCGGCGGGGATCTCCGGCAGGTCGCGGGTGTCGGTCCAGGCCGACAGCGGGCCGGGCAGCCGCTTGGGCACCAGCCTGCGCATGCGGCCGCCGAAGCGCTGCGCCTTGGCCAGCCGCTTCGACCGGTTGAAGACCCACCCGGCGGCGGCCATGCCCGCCTTCTCGGTACGGGGGTGCCGCGCCTTCGCGCGCAGGTCGACGAGCACCGACGGGATGTCGATGGCGACCGGGCAGACCTCGTAGCAGGCGCCGCAGAGCGACGACGCGTAGGGCAGCGACCGGTCGAGCTCGGTGTCCATGCCGCGCAGCTGCGGCGTCAGGATCGCCCCGATCGGCCCCGGGTAGACCGAGCCGTAGGCGTGGCCGCCGGCGCGTTCGTAGACCGGGCAGACGTTCAGGCAGGCCGAGCAGCGGATGCACCGCAGCGCCTGGCGTCCCACCTTGTCGGCCAGCACGGAGGTGCGCCCGTTGTCGAGCAGCACGAGGTGGAACTCCTGGCCTTCGGTCGCGCCGGTCCACATCGAGGTGTACGGGTTCATCCGCTCCCCCGTGGAGCTGCGCGGCAGCAGTTGGAGGAACACCTCCAGGTCCTGCCAGGCGGGCAGCAGCTTCTCGATGCCGACCACGCTGATCAGCGTCTTCGGCAGCGTGAGGCACATGCGCCCGTTGCCCTCCGACTCCAGCACCACCAGCGTGCCGGTCTCGGCGATCATGAAGTTGGCCCCCGAGATGGCGACCTTCGCCTCCAGGAAGCGCTTGCGCAGGTAGAGCCGGGCCGCCTCGGCGAGGGCGCGCGGCTCGTCGGTCAGGTCCTTGGGCGCGCCGGCCATCTTCTTCAGGAAGAGCTCGCGGATCTCGGCCCGGTTGCGGTGGATCGCCGGGACCAGGATGTGCGACGGGAAGTCGTCGCCGAGCTGCACGATCAGCTCGGCCAGGTCGGTCTCGAACGCCTCGATGCCCTCTTCGGCGAGCGCCTCGTTGAGGCCGATCTCCATGGTGGCCATCGACTTGACCTTGACGACCTCGGTCTCGCCGGTGTCCTTGACCAGCCGGGCCACGATCCGGTTGGCCTCGGCCGCGTCGCGGGCCCAGTGGACGACGCCCCCGGCCTCGGTGACCTTCTCCTCCAGCTGGATGAGGTAGCGGTCGAGGTTGCGCAGCGTGTGGTCCTTGATCGTCTTACCGGCCTGGCGGAGCTCGGCCCAGTCGTCGAGCTCGCCCACCACGGCGGCGCGTTTGCCGCGGATCGTGTGGGTCGCCTTGCGCAGGTTGAAGCGCAGCTGACTGTTCTGCACGGCCTTGGCGGCGTTCTTCGGGAACGCCGGCATGCCGACGAAGACGCCGCTCATTCGCCGCCCTCTTCGGTCGACGCGAGGATCTCGGCGAGGTGGAGCACGCGTACCCCCGACTTCTGGCGTTTGAGGGTGCCGCCGATGTGCAGCAGGCACGAGTTGTCGGCGGCGCAGAGCACCTCGGCGCCGGTCTTCATCACGTTGCCGATCTTGTCGGCGCACATGGCCGCGCTGACGTCGCGGTTCTTGACGGCGAAGGTGCCGCCGAAGCCGCAGCACTCCTCGGCCCCGGGGAGCGGGACCAGTTCCAGGCCCCGGACGTTCTCCAGCAGCGTGAACGGCTTGTCGCCGACCTTGAGCCCGCGCAGGGAGTGGCAGGTCGGGTGGTAGGTGACCTTGTGGGGGAAGTAGGCGCCCACGTCGGTGGTCTTCAGGACGTCCACCAGGAACTCCGACAGGTCGTACACGTTGGGCACGTCCTCGATGTCCAGATGGGGATACTGCTCGCGGACCATCGCGGCGCACGAGCCGCTCGGCGCGACCACGGCGTCGTAGCCGGCGAACGTGTCGGTGAACCGGCGGGCCAGCTTGACCGCCTCGTCGCGGTAGCCGGTGTTCAGGTGCATCTGGCCGCAGCACGTCTGGGCGAGGGGGAAGTCGACCTCGACGCCGAGCCGACGCAGCAACCCGACCGTCGCCTTCCCCGTGCCGGGGAAGAGCGTGTCGTTGACACAGGTGATGAAGAGCGCGACCCGCACCGGGACTCCCGCAGGTATGGTCAGACCAAATATGGTCAGACCATACACCTTTCCGGCGGAGGGGACAGGGGTGCGTACCTTCGAAACGGTTCTGGCCCAGATCGAACAGCGGATCGCGGCCGACGGCCTGACGGTCGGCGACCGGCTGCCCGGGGAGCGGCAACTCGCCGAGCAGCTGGGCGTCAGCCGGTCCTCGGTCCGTGAGGCGCTGCGGGTCCTGGAGACCCTCGGGGTGGTCTCCTCGCAGGTCGGGCGTGGCCCCGACGCGGGCGCGGTGCTGATCTCCCGGCCCGACGGGACGCTGGCCGACCTGCTGCGGCTGAACTTGGGGCTGACGACGATGTCGGCGCGGGAGGTCCTCGACACCCGGCTGATGATCGAGCGCTGGTCGGCGGCCCGGGTGACCTCGGCTCCGGCGGCGATGACCGAGGCGCTGGCCGCGATGGACACGGCGGCGTCGCCGGAGGAGTTCGTCACCCACGACGTCGCCTTCCACGTGGCGCTGACCGACGCGGCCGGGAACCGGCTGCTGTCGGCGGTGCTGCGGGCGCTGCGCGACGCCCTGGTGTCGAACGCGGTCGAGGCGGTGCGACGCCTGGGCCACACCGGCGACCTGCAGGCCGACCACCGGCGCATCCACGCGGCGATCGAGGCGGGCGACGCGGCCGAGGCCGTCGAGGCGGTGACGGCCCACCTGGCGCGTGCCTATCCCGGGCTTTCACTGACCCAGAACGTGTTCTAGTTTCGGGCTATGAAGCTGGGTCTGAACCTCGGTTACTGGCAGCGCACCCCCTCCGACGCGACCGCTCTCGTCCAGGCCGCAGAACGGCTCGGCTACGACTCGGTGTGGACGGCCGAGGCGTACGGCAGCGACGCCTTCACCCCGCTGGCCTGGTATGGCGCCCGGACCTCCCGCATCAAGCTGGGCACCTCGGTCGTGCAGCTCAGCGCCCGTACACCGGCCGCCACCGCGATGACCGCGATGACGCTCGACCACCTCACCGGCGGGCGGCTGCTGCTCGGGATCGGGGCGTCGGGGCCGCAGGTCGTCGAGGGGTGGTACGGCGTCCCGTTCGCCCGGCCCCTCGCGCGGACCCGGGAGTACGTCGAGATCATGCGGAAGATCTGGCGGCGGGCAGAACCTGTTACAAACGACGGGCCGCACTACCCGCTGCCGCTCCCCCAGGGCAAACCCCTCAAGCTGATCACCCACCCGCTGCGCCCCGACATCCCGGTCTACCTGGGCGCCGAGGGCCCGAAGAACGTCGCGCTGGCCGCCGAGATCGGGCAGGGCTGGTTGCCCCTGTTCGCCGTCCCGTCGAAGATCGAGTCCATGTACGGGGACGCGCTCGCCGCCCGTACGAAGGACTTCGACGTCGCCGCCATGGTCATGACGCTGATCACCGACGACGTGCGGGCGGGCCTCGACGTGGTCAAGATGATGCTGAGCCTGTACATCGGCGGCATGGGGTCGTCCAAGCGGAACTTCCACGCCGACATCATCGGCCGCATGGGCTTCGCCGAGGAGGCCGCCCGCATCCAGGCCCTCTTTCTCGACGGACGCCGCGAGGAGGCCTTCGCGGCCATCCCCGACGACCTGGCCGACGGCATCTCCCTGATCGGCCCGCCGGGACGGATCAGGGAACGCCTGGAACCGTGGCGCGACAGCCCGGTGACGTCGCTGCTCGTCATGGGCCCCCGGACCGAGGACGAACTGCGGACGGTCCGCGATCTCGTGGGCTAGCGGGGCAGGTCGGCCCAGCCGGTTTCCAGGTAGGCGTAGGCGGTGCCGTGCCGGGCCGGGATCATCGTGGTGCCCGGCGGGCTGTCCACCTGCCGCTCGTCCGGGCCGTCGTACACGTAGGCGAGCAGTTTCGCGGTGGCCGGGTCGACCACGAGCGTGTGGTCGCCGGTCGCGTCGGTGATCGCCAGGCCGGGCCTGCCGACGGGGTCGGTCGCGTCGTCGTCCAGGCGGAGACCGTCCTGGTCGGCGAGGATGCGCAGCAGCGTGGCGCGGGCCGCGTTGGAGGCGGGCGAGGTCAGGACGTGCCGGGCGGCGGCGAAGGTGAACGACCCCGCGTCCTCGCCGGTGGGGCGGGCCTCGTCGAGCCACTTCTGGAGGGCGGCGCGGTCGGCGGGCAGCTTCTTCAGGTCGGCCTGCCTGACCTGCTTCGTGCCGATCCCCCAGGCCAGCACCATGCCCTCGAACGACCGTTCCGCGCCGGCGTCGGGAAGCCCGGGGCGGCCCTTGGCGCGCCAAACCTTCTCGGCCCGCTCGTCGGCGAAGGTGGTCTTCACGTCGCGGGTAGCGCCGATCTTCCCGTCGCGGCCGTCGTACCAGGTCTCGCCCGTCGACGCGACGACCACGCCGTCGAGGGGCGACGTGAAGGTCCGGACCTTCTCGTGCCAGTACGTCCCCTTGCCGGCCGGTGTGCGCTCCAGCGTCTCGGCCCCCGCCAGCAGCACGCTGCGCGCGGTCAGCACCGGGGTCGCCACCGGAGTCTCCAGCGGAATCTTCACCGGGACCGTCGTCGAGGGCGCGAACACCACGAACGCGGCGGCGGCCGCCGCGAGCAGGCCCGACGCCGCCAGCAGCGGGCTCCGGCGCCGCCGCGCGGGCTGTTCGGCGAACGCCCTGGTCAGGTCGTCGGCCCGGCGGGCCTGGTAGGACTCTTCGGTCACGTCGTCGGGCCGCAGGCTCCGCACGAGGTCGTCGATCATGATTGCTCCTGGAGGGTTCGGGGCCGCAGGGCCTCGGTGAGACGGCGGCGCGCGCGGTGCAGGCGGACGGCGAACGTGCCGGCGGCGCAGCCGGCGATCTTGGCGGCCTCGCGGGGCGTCAGGCCGTACCAGCTGGTGAGGATCAGCGCCTCGGCGTCGGCCTCCGCCATCGCGGCGAGCACGATCAGCGCCGCCTCGCGCTCGGTGACCTGGTCGGCGACGTCGGGACTGTCCCGGGCCGGCAGGTAGGCGAGCAGCCGTTCGGCCCGGATGCCCGAGTCGCGCTGTTTGCGGAGCAGGTTCCTGGCCACGCCGAGCAGCCACGGCAGCGGCTCCGGCGGCAGGTCGGCCAACCGCCGCCAGGCGATCAGGAAGGTCTCCCCCACCACGTCCTCGGCCGCGGCCCGGTCGGCGCGCAGCAACGCGTATCCGAGGACGGCCCGGTAGTGCCGGTCGTAGAGGTCGGTGAATCGTGTCTCTGGATCGTCCACACCCAGTAGTCCCGCCAGTGGAGCCCGGATTACACATGACATCATTTCGGGCGTGAAGGTGCTGATAGCCGACGACCAGGAGCTCGTCCGCACGGGTTTCCGCATGATCCTCGACGCGCAGCCCGACATCGAGGTCGTGGCGACCGTGGCCGACGGCGCGGCCGCCGTCGCCGAGGCCCGCCGCCTGCGCCCCGACGTGTGCCTGCTCGACATCCGCATGCCCAAGCTCGACGGCATCGAGGTCACCCGCCTGCTGGCCGGCCCGGGCGTGCCCGACCCGCTCCGCGTGGTCATCGTCACCACGTTCGACCTCGACGACTACGTCTACGGCGCGCTGCGCGCCGGAGCCTGCGGCTTCCTGCTGAAGGACAGCGGCCCCGCCCTGCTCATCGAGGCGGTCCGCGCGGCGGCGGCGGGCGACGCGCTGGTCTCCCCTTCGGTCACGGTACGGCTCCTCGCCCACCTCGCCCGTCCACGCCAGCCGGTCAGCCCGCCCGAATCGCTGACCGACCGGGAGCTCGACGTGGTGCGGCTGGTCGCCCGGGGCAGGACCAACCAGGAGGTCGCGGCCGAGCTGTTCGTCTCGTTGTCGACGGTCAAGACCCACATGGCCAGCGTCCAGACCAAACTGGGCCTGCGGAACCGCGTCGAGGTGGCCGCGTGGGCCTGGGAGTCCGGTGTCGTGAGTTGACCGGATTAGCGGAGGTTCTCCCTGGAAACGAAGGGGTCAGGTAACACCGGGGGGAGAGTTCCGTGCGCATGCCACAGAAATCCGCGTTCGGGGTCTATGCCGCCCTGACCAGCCAGATCGCCTCCCTCGCCGCCTTGGTGACCTTCGAGGAACTCCGCGGCCACGACCTGGCCCTGCAGATCGCCGCCTTCGGCGGCGACCCGAAGGCCCCGGGAGCCGAAGCGGTCATCGGCGACGTGACGGTCTTCGCCGTCCTGGTGATGGGCGTGGTCGTGACGACGGCGGCCGCCGCGGCGACCTACCTGAGCTGGCTCGCGTCAGCGGCCGGCGTCCGCAAACTGACCGCGACGGCGGCGTGGCTGATCCCCCTCGTGAACCTGGTCGCGCCCGTGCTCCTTGCCGACCAGGCGTGGCGGGAACGCGCCAAGGACTCACGGTTGCGCTGGCTCGTGCTGGTGAGCGCGTGGTGGGTGGCCGGCCTGACGACGATCTCCCTGATCGTCGAGAGCCACGCCGCCCACACCAACCTGACGGGGCTGGGCGTGCGCGAACTGACGGCGGCGGGCGTGACGGCGCTGCTGTGCGCGGCGACGGTCTGGGAGGTCTCGTCCCCGCCGCTCCGCCTTCCCCGTCAGGCGATCGCCGCGATGTCCCCGTCGTCGAAGTAGATCGACTGGTGGTATCGCCCGCCGAGCGCGGCGGCATAGCGCACGAGAACATCATGTCCGGAGATCGAGCCCTGCTCGATCTCGGCTATCCGGTCTTCGGTGACCCCCATGCGGTTGGCGACCTGTTCCCGGGAGAGCCCGCGCGACTGGCGGATTTCAGCGAGCCGGTGCCCGAGCACTTCAGCGAGAAGCCGCTGCTTGCCCAGGGCCACCGCTTCTTCTCCCCCCACCCCTTCGACCAGTTCGGCCCGGATGTCCTGCCACCGCACATATCCGTTCATCGCCGCTGCTCCTCTTCGCGATCCCTCAAATAGGTCTCGTAACGCTTCTCAGCCAGGGGGATGGCCTCTTCATACCACGCATTCCATTGTCCCGATTTGTCCCCAGCGACCAACAAGATGCATGCCCTCCACGGATCGAAGACGAAGAGGATACGTACCGTCCCCGGCCTGAGTTCTTTGAGATTGCGGAGGCTCGAACCAGAGATGACGTCAACCAGCGGCCGCCCAAGCCCAGGGCCACAAGCGGCGAGCATGTCGATCGCTTCCACCACTCGCTTACGGGTCCCACGATCGAGGGCGAAGATCCATTCACGAACCTCATTGACCGCATAGATGTCCCATTCATCATTCGACACCCACGGTAGTTTAGCGATCACCTTACGCAATGGCGGCAGATCTGTGGATTATGCGACCTTGCCCGAGCTGCCCATGCTGGCGTGCCACAACACCCTCTGCGGTTCCTTCACCCCCAGGTCCGCGTAAGGCGACAGTTCGTACCCGTTCTCGTAGGTGATCTTCTTGCCGCCGATGACCCCGCGGCCCTCCTCCGGCCGGTCGGCCAGGATCTCCCTGACCGCTTCGATGCCCCGCGTCCGCCACACGCGGTCGAGGTCGGTCAGGTTCCAGGCGTGCAGGGCGCGCATCGAGATGCCCCGGCGGCCGGTACGCCGGATCACCCCCCGTGCCACCATCAGCCACGAGCCGAACACCGTCGCCGCCGTGTGGGCCTGGACCGACTCGAAGAACGTCAGGTCGACGGGGCCCGTCGAGTCGTCCAGGGTCGTGAAGATGACGCGCTGGCCCGACCGCACGGCCGGGGTCTGGGTGGCCACCTTCACCCCGGCGACCAGGATCTCCGCGCCGTTGCGTTGACGGAGCAGGTCGCGGGCGCGGACCACCCCGAGGGCGTCGAGGAAGTCGTCGTGGAAGGCGATCACGTGGCGGGTGACGTCCATGCCGAGGACGCTCAGTTCGGCCTCGACCGCTTCGGCCTCGCTCATCTCCGGGAGTTCGCCGGGCGCCACGTGGTCGGCGAAGGCCATGGGCAGCTGGCCCGAGCCCTGGCCGCCTGCCCGGTCGAGGGCGCCCACCTGGGCCATCAGGTCGCGGCGGGTGAGGCGGCCGGGGCGCCAGCGGGGTTCGCCGGGGCGCAGGCCGTGGACGGCGTCGAGGCCGCCGACCTCGATGACGTGTTCGGCCACCGGCCGCGACGGGCGGGCGCGCTCCCAGAAGTCGGCCATCGACACGTACGGCTGGCCGGCGATCATGCGTTCGACCTCGGCCTCGCTGATGCCCTTGATGGCCGAGAAGGGGACACGCAGGCCGTACCCCTGGCCGAAGAGCGGCGGATCGCTGGAAGGCGGGCCGACCTTCTCCACACGCCAGTCGCGCGCGGAGCGGTTGACGTCCAGGGGAAGGACCTCCACGCCGCACTGGCGGGCCTCGTCGAGGATGACGCGGTTGGGGTACATGCCCGGTTCGTGGGTGAGCACGCCGGCGAAGAAGGCGGCCGTGTGGTGGCGTTTCAGCCAGGCCGACTGGTAGGTCGGCAGGGCGAAGGCCGCCGCGTGGGCCTTGCAGAAGCCGAAGGCGCCGAACGCGTCGAGCACGCGCCAGGTCGCCTCGACCGTCGCGGCGTCGAACTCGGGGCGCACGTTCATCTCCCACCAGGCCCTGACCCGGGTGCGGCCGTCGGGTGAGGACAACGAGCGGCGGACCTTCTCGGCCTCGGACAGGCCGCAGCCGGTCATGACGTCGACGATCCTCAGGACCTGTTCGTGGAAGACCACGACGCCGTTGGTCTCGGCCAGCGCGGCGCGCAGTTCCGCGTGGGGGTAGACGGCCGCGCGGAAGCCGTGCCGCGACTCCAGGTAGGGGGTCACCATGTCGGAGTTGACCGGGCCGGGGCGGAACAGCGAGATGTCCACGATCAGGTCGTGCATGGTGCGGGGTTCGAGCTTGGCGACGAGTTCGCGCTGGCCGGGCGACTCGATCTGGAAGCAGCCGATGGTCCGGCTCTCGCGCACCATGTCGTACGTCGCCGCGTCGTCGTGCGGCACCTCGTCGAGGGCCACGTCGGCGTCGTCGACCCGCTTGATCTCGGTGAGCGCGTAGGCCAGCGCCGACTGCATGCGCACCCCCAGGACGTCGAGCTTCAGCAGCCCGGCGTCCTCGACGTCGTCCTTGTCGAACTGCGACATGGGGAACTCCAGCAGGCTGCGCTCGACCGGGGTGCGGCCGCGCAGGCCCGTGTTCCCGACCAGCACGCCGCACGGGTGCAGCGCGATGTGCCGGGGCAGGCCGTCGAGGCGTTCGGCCAGCCGGAAGACCGTCTCCAGGGCCCGGTCGTTCAGGCCGCTGTCGCGCAGTTCGGGCAGGTCGTCGAGGGCGGCGCGGATCTGCTTGGCGCGCACATGCGGGAACGCCTTGGCGATGGCGTCGATCTCGTGGGGCGGCAGGCCCATCGCGGCCCCCACGTCGCGGATGGCGCTGCGGGCCCGGTAGGTCTCCATCATCGACACGCAGGCGACGCGCGACTCCCCGTACCGGTCGAGGATGGCCCGGTAGCAGTCGAGGCGGCGGGCCGACTCGACGTCGACGTCGATGTCGGGCAGCCCGACGCGGCCCTCGGACAGGAAGCGCTCCATCAGCAGGCCGTGGTCGAGCGGGTTGACCTCGCCGATCTTGATCAGGTAGTTGACCAGGCTGCCGGCGCCCGAGCCCCGGATCGCGCAGCGGATGCCCATGCCGCGGATCATGTCGGTGATGCCGGCGACCGCGACGAAGTAGCCCGACAGGCGCTTCTTCTCGATGATGGCCAGTTCGGCGGCCAGGCGCTCGCGCGCCTCCCGCGACCGGTTCAGGCCCCGGTCGAGCAGGCCGTCTTCGCAGCGGTGGCGCAGCAGCGGGATCGGGTCGCCGCCGATCTCCGGGAGGTGCAGGCGCGGGTCGACCTCGTCGATCAGCGGCACGACCTCGACGGGGTCGAGCACGCACGCCTCGGCCGCCCGCCGGGTCACGCCCAGCAGCCGGGTGGCCCGCGCCCGGTCGCCGCCGCACACGCGCAGGGCGACGCGGCCCATCTCCTCGGCGTTCTTCAGGTAGGCGTGCGAGGAGGACTCGACGTGCCGGCCGTGCAGCGGGACGAGTTTCCTGGCCGCGTCGAGCACGTTGCCGACCTGGTAGTCGGCCGGGTCGAGGTGGCGGACCGCGTTGGTGAGGATCGCGGGCAGCCCGAGGGAGTCGGCCAGGGCGAGCAGGTGGGTGGCGGTGTTGACGTCGCGGTAGCCGTACAGGTCGACGATCTCCACGGCCGTGCCGGGCACCGCCGCGCGCCAGCGCTGGAGCAGGTCGCGGGCCTGCTGGTCGCGGCGGGCCGCGACCGCGCGGCCGACCTCGGAGCGCGGGCCGAGCAGCACGATCAGGCGGCCGTCGGCGGCGTGGCGGCCGACCAGGTCCATGGTGACGCGGGGCTGCCCGCGGTCGCCCGCGTAGTGGGCGGCGGTGACCAGCCGGCACAGGTCGGCCCAGCCGTCCCTCTTGGCCAGGACGACGATGCGGTCGTCCTCGTCGGACATCGCGAGATCCACTCCGACGACGGCCCCGATGCCCGCCGCGTGACAGGCCCGGACGTGCTTGATCGCGCCGTAGAGGCCGTCGCGGTCGGTCAGCGCGAGGGCGTCCATGCCGTGCTCGGCCGCGCGGGCGACCAGGGCCGGCGGGAAGGCGGAGCCGTAGCGCAGCGAGTAGGCGGAGGCGACGTGGAGGTGCTGGAACGGTCCCATCAATCCCACGCCCGCAGCAGCAGCCACGCGTCGGTGGCGGTGTCGTAGCGGAGTTCGTAGGTGCCCGACTGCGCCTCCACCCGCCAGAAGCGGCGTTCGCCGGGGTCGGTGGCGGAGGTCTTCCACCATTCCCGGGCCACCACCCAGTGGTCGAGGATCTGCCGGACCACATATAGCCGGTCACGCCAGACGAACCTGACGGGCTGGCCGTCGCGGACCCACACCTCGATCGGATCGCCATACAGTCTGCTCACGGACCTTCTCCCGATGGCTCCCAGTTGCCTGCGATCGCCACCCGGGGGAAGGGCGGGCGGTGCTGTATCGAACATATGTTCTCAGGACGTTGAACGCAAGTTCGAACGTCAGGGTATGACGTAGTTCATTTCCCCTGGTTTCTGTACGGTTGGTCGTCGTGGCGAACGAACCTCAGCAGATAGGGCCTTATCGCATCACCGGCCGTCTCGGCCGGGGCGGCATGGGCACCGTCTACCTCGGCCAGGACGACGCCGGCCGGAAGGTCGCCGTGAAGGTGATCAACGCCGAGTACAGCCAGAACGAGAACTTCCGGGTGAGGTTCCGCCGCGAGGCCGAGTCGGCCCAGCGGGTGCGCCGCTTCTGCACCGCCGCCGTGCTCGCCGCCGACCTCGACGGCGAGCAGCTCTACGTCGTCACCGAATACGTCGAGGGCCCCAACCTCGAACAGGCCGTGGAGAAGTCGGGCCCGCTGACCGGGTCGAGCCTGGAGGCCCTGGCGGTCGGCGTGGCCACCGCCCTCACCGCCATCCACGCCGCCGGCATCGTCCACCGCGACCTCAAGCCCTCCAACGTGCTGCTGTCCCCCGTCGGCCCCCGGGTGATCGACTTCGGCATCGCCCGCGCGCTCGACACGTTCGGCGGGGTCACCCACACCGGCGAGCTCGTCGGCACCCCCCGCTACATGGCGCCCGAGGTGCTGCGCGGCGAGGCGATCTCGCCCGCGTGCGACGTGTTCTCGTGGGGCTGCCTGGTGGCGTTCGCGGCCAGCGGCCGGGCCCCGTTCAACGGCGAGGCGCTGCCCGCCGTGATCTTCCAGGTGCTCAACTCCGAGCCGGTGCTCGACAACCTCGAACCGCAGATGCGCGACCTGGTGCGGGCCTCGCTCGACAAGGACCCGCGCAACCGCCCGAGCGCCCAGCAGCTCCTCGACAACATGGTCGGCCGGGTCAGCCCGGAGATCGCCCAGCACACGGTGACCGAGACCTGGAAGCAGAGCGCGCCGCTGCGCCGCCGCCCGGCCGGCCGGGGGCGGCTGATCGCCGGGGTCGCCATCGCGGCGGCGGTCGCGGTGACGGCCGGCGTCATCGGGGTGCGCGCCCTGGCCGGACCGGGCGGCCCGCCGGTGAACCTGGCCACCCTCTACCTGGAGGACTTCACCACCAACGGCGACTGGCCCGGCACCTACGACCCCGAATCGGGTTACGGCTACGGCTACACCCCGCAGGGCACCTACGCGGTCGACCTGAACTCCGAGAACCCCGAGAACGTCACCCCCGCGCCGATCCCGTTCGTGGCGAAGCAGGCGGAGAGCCCCGGCCCCTCGCCGACCCCTGTCACCCCGCTCGGGCTGACCGTCGGCGTCGACGTCCAGACCGCCGACCTGGTCGGCAGCGGCGAATACGGCCTCTTCTGCCGCGCGTCCAAGGACGACTACAAGGACAACCGCTACGAGTTCCTGGTGACCAGCACCAGCGAGGCCCGCATCCGCCGGGTCGCCGGCGGTTCCGGGGGCATCATCGCCAGCGGCGCCATCAACGGGCTCACCGACAAGTTCAACCTGTACGTCTCCTGCGACCCCGGCGAGGGCAGGTCGGTCGTGCTGACCATGTGGGTGAACGGCGACCCGGTGTTGTCGGCCACCGACACCAACGGCCTGCCCACCGGAGACATCGGCACCATCGGCCGCGTCCAGCCCGATGGGGAGTCGTCGATGAAGCTGGCCTTCGACAACTTCATACTCAGAGGACAACTGGACGGGTAGGACAGGCCCCATGCACGCGATCATCGTCACCACACCAGGCGGCTCTTCGGCTCTCGACCACGCGGAGGTGCCCGACCCCGTCCCCGGCGAGGGCCAGGCGCTGGTCGAGGTCGCCGCGAGCGGCGTCAACTTCATCGACGTCTACTACCGCGAGGGCCGCTATCCGCTGCCCACCCCGTTCGTCCCGGGCTCCGAGGGCGCCGGCACGGTCGTCGCCGTCGGCCCCGGCGTCACCGAGGTCGCCGAGGGCGACCGGGTGGCCTGGGCCAACATCGTCGGCAGCTATGCCGAGAAGCAGCTCGTCCCGGCCGACCGCCTGGTGCCGGTCCCCGACCACCTCGACCTCGACCTGGCGGCGGCGGTGCTGCTCCAGGGCATGACGGCCCACTACCTGACCCACGCGACCCACGTGGTGCGCGAGGGCGACGTCGTGCTGGTGCACGCCGCCGCCGGGGGCATGGGCCTGCTGCTGACCCAGATGGCCAAGACGCGCGGCGCCCACGTCATCGCCACCGTCTCCTCCGACGCCAAGGAGAAGCTGGCCCGCGCGGCCGGCGCCGACGAGGTGCTGCGCTACGGCGACGTGGCCGCCGCCGTCCAGAAACGTTGCCATGTCGTGTACGACGGCGTCGGCGCCGCCACCTTCGAAGACTCCCTGGCGGCCCTGCGCCCCCGGGGCGTGCTGGCCCTCTTCGGCGCCGCCAGCGGCCCGGTCCCCCCGTTCGACCCCCAGCGCCTGAACGCGGCCGGCTCGTTGTTCCTGACCCGCCCGACCCTGGGCCACTACGTCACCACCCGCGCCGAGCTGCTCGAACGGGCCGACGACGTGCTGGGCTGGGTCGCCGACGGCTCGCTCGACGTGGCGGTCTACAACCGCTACCCCCTGGCCGAGGCCCGGCAGGCCCACGACGACCTGGAAGGCCGCCGGACGACCGGCAAACTGCTCCTCATCCCTTGACTAGGTTGGAAGACGTGAACCAGACGGCGTTCGTACTCGGCGGCGGCGGGGTCCTCGGCGCCCACGAGGTGGGCATGCTGCGTGCCCTCGCCGAGGCCGGGATCAAGCCCGACCTCATCGTCGGCACCTCGGTGGGGGCGCTGAACGGGGTCGTCCTGGCGGCCAACCCGGCCGACGCCGTCGACCGGCTCAGCGAGCTCTGGAGCACCCACATCGTGCGGACCGCGTTCGCCGGTTCGTGGATGACCCGCCTGTCCACCCTGGCCCGGACCGGCACCCACCTCCACCCCATCGACCCGCTGCGCCGCCTGCTGGGGGGCCATCTGCCCGACACGTTCGCGGAGCTGGAGGTGCCCTTCCAGTGTGTCGCCGCGTCGATCCAGAAGGCCCGCGCCCACTGGTTCACCGAGGGCCCGCTGGCCGACGCGGTGCTCGCCTCCTGCGCGGTGCCGGGGCTGCTGCCGCCGGTGCGCATCGACGGTGAGCACTTCGTCGACGGCGGGCTGGTGCACAGCATCCCGGTCGGCCGCGCGGTGGCCATGGGGGCGACCCGCATCTTCGTGCTGCACGTCGGCCGGATCGAGCGCCCGCTCGAACCCCCCGCGAAGCCGTGGGAGGTCGGCCTGGTCGCCTTCGAGATCGCCCGCCGGCACCGCTTCGCCGAGGAGATGGCCTCGTTGTCCGACGACATCGAGGTCCACGTGATGCCGGCGGCCTTCGGGGGCCGTCCCGGCCTGTCCGACCTCCGCTACCGCGACGCCTCCCGGATCGCCCGCCACGCGGGCCGCGCCTACGAGGCCTCCGCCGCCTATCTGGCAGACCTATGAGCTAAGGAGGCCGGTCATGCTCCCTCCCCGGATCGTCCGGCGGCTGATCTTCGCGCCGCTGGTGATCGTGCTGACCGTCGCCGTGATCCTGACTCTGCCGGTGTGGCTCGTCTTCGGCTTCATCGTCGGCCTGCGCCTGCCGCCGCCGCGCCGCCGGGGCCTGCGGCTGGTGGTGTTCGCCGTGGTGTGGCTCGCGCTGGAGTCGGCGGCGCTGATCGCCAGCCTGGAGTTGTGGGTGGCGTCGGGCTTCGGGGGGCGCCTGAGCGAGGCCAGCCACCAGGAGCGCCACTACGCCCTGATCCGCTGGTTGCTGACGAACGTCTACGGCGCGGCGGTGGCCATCTTCCGGTTGTCGGTCACCATAGACGAGCCCGCGCTGACCGGCGAGGAGATCGCCCGGCGGCTGACCCGGCCGATCATCGTGTTGTCGCGGCACGCCGGTCCCGGCGACTCGTTCCTGCTCGTCTACCACCTGCTGGCCCGCTACCAGCGGCGGCCGCGCATCGTGATGAAGGCGGCCCTGCAGTTCGACCCGTCGGTCGACGTGGTGATCAACCGGCTGCCCAACGCGTTCGTGCCGAAGAAGACCGCCGAGAGCGGGATCGTGGCCGAGATCTCCCGCCTGGCCGCCGACATGGACGCCGACGACGCCCTGGTGATCTTCCCGGAGGGCGGCAACTTCACCCCGGCCCGCCGGTTCCGGGCGATAAGGCGGCTGCGTGAACGCGGCCTGCGCGCCGAGGCGGCCCGCGCCGAACGCCTCGCCCACCTGCTGCCGCCGCGGCCCAACGGCGCCATCGCGGCCATGACCGCCTGCCCCGAGGCCGACGTGATCTTCGTCGCGCACACCGGCCTCGACGACCTGATCACCATCGGCGACGTGTGGCGGCACCTGCCCGAGGAGGCCCGCATCACGGCGAAGTGGTGGCGCTGGGCGGCCGAGGACGTGCCGAGGGAGCGCGAGGCCCAGATCTCCTGGCTCTTCGACCAGTGGACGGCCATCGACACGTGGATCAGCGCCCAGAAGGAGGCGGCCACGGCGGAGAACACCGGGGCGCCCTGAGGCGGACCCCGGCGCGCCCGTGCGGCGATCAGTCGTGCGGCGGCCGCCGCCTGTGGTGCCGGCGGGCGGTGGTGAGCAGGGCGATTCCCACCAGCAGCCCGACGGCGGCGACGGCGGCCGTCGCCGCGATCACGACCACGCCGGGCCTCCCGGGGGGATGACCGGCTTCGGCGCGCCCGCGCCCCCCTCGATCAGCTCCCTGAGCGCGCCGGTGTCCATGTGGTGTTCGATCAGGTCGCCGATGGCGTCGAGGCGCTGTTCGCGCAGCCCGGCGAAGTCGACGGCGCTGTCGACCGGCAGGCCGGCCTCCGCCAGGAAGGCGCGGCGGAACCCGTCGTTCTCGAAGGCCCCGTGCCAGGTGGTGCCCCAGACGTCGCCCCGGCGGCACCCGTCGAGGAACGGTTCGGCACCCGGGGCGGGGGTGACGACGCCGTGGTGGATCTCATACGCGGCCACGCGGTGACCGTATGCCTCACCCGTCGGCCTGGCCAGCACTTTTTCCGGCACGAACCGGACTGTGGCCGGCAGGAGGCCCAGCCCCGGCACGGTGCCCCGCCGCGACTCGACGTCGTCGTGGATGGTCTCGGCGAGCATCTGGTAGCCGCCGCAGATGCCGACGATCGGGCCCCGCCGCCGGACCAGCGCGTCGGCGATGCCGCGTTCCCTCAGCCAGGCGAGGTCGCTCACCGTGGCCCGCGACCCGGGCAGCACGACCAGGTCGGCGCCCGCGATCTCGCGCGGCGAGGTGACGAACCGCACGTTCACCCCGGGTTCGGCCGCCAGGGCGTCGAGGTCGGTGAAGTTGGAGATGCGCGGATACCTCACCACGACGACGTTGACGGCGTCGTCGCCGGAATCGGTCGCGGGCCGGTTGTCGAGCGCGAGGGAGTCCTCGACGTCCATCCACAACCCGTCGAGCCACGGCAGCACGCCGTAGACCTCACGGTGGGTCAGCCCGCGCAGCATGTCGAGCCCCGGTTCGAGCAACTCGACCGCGCCCCGGAACTTGTTGATCACGAACCCGGAGATCAGCGCCTGGTCCTCGGGCTCCAGCAGCGCCAGGGTGCCGTAGAGGTGGGCGAACACTCCGCCCCGGTCGATGTCGCCCACGACGATCACCGGCAGGCCGGCCGCCCGCGCCAGCCCCATGTTGGCGATGTCGTTGGCCCGCAGGTTGATCTCGGCCGGGCTGCCCGCGCCCTCGCACACGACGACGTCGTAGTCGGCCCGCAACCGCGCCAGCGACTCCAGCGCGACCGATTTGAGGTGCCGCTTCAGGTCCGGGTACGTCAGCGCGTCGACGTCGGCCAGCGGCCGGCCCTTCACCACGACCTGGCTGCGGCGGTCGCTGCCCGGCTTGAGCAGCACGGGGTTCATGTCGGCCGTCGGCTCGATGCCGCAGGCGGCGGCCTGGGTCGCCTGCGCCCGCCCGATCTCGGCGCCGTCGGCGGTGACGAAGGAGTTGAGCGACATGTTCTGCGCCTTGAACGGCGCGACCCGTACGCCCTGGCGGGCCAGCCACCGGCAGATCCCGGTGGTGACGACGCTCTTCCCGGCGTCGGAGGTGGTCCCGGCGACCAGCAGCGCGCCCTTCACCGCCGCCTCGCCAGCACCGCGAGCGCCGCCGCCGCCCAGGCCACCCGCCGGGCCAGCGTCACCGCCCGGGAGATGTCCCGCTTCGCGGGCCGGGGCCCGTCGCCCAGTTCGGGGCGGTGTTCCAGGCGGCCGCCGTAGTCGTTGACGCCGCCGAGGGTGACGTTCAGGGCTCCGGCGAAGGCCGCCTCGCACTGGCCCGCGTTGGGGCTGGGGTGGCGGGAGCCGTACCGGACCATGGAACTGAGAGCGGCCCGGGGACGACCGGAGCACAACGCGGTGAGCAACCCCGTCAGACGGGCGGGCACGTAGTTGGCGGCGTCGTCGAGGCGGGCGGCCGCCCAGCCGAAGCGCTCATACCGGGGCGAACGGTGGCCGATCATCGCGTCGAGCGTGTTGATCGCCCGGTAGGCCAGCAGCCCCGGCACGCCCGCGACCGCGCCCCAGAAGAGCGGCGCGACCACGGCGTCGGAGGTGTTCTCGGCGATCGACTCGACGGTCGCGCGGGCCAGTTCGGCCTCGCCGAGGTTGCTCGGATCGCGCCCGCAGAGGTGCGGCAACCGGCGGCGGGCGGCCTCGATGTCGTCGTCGGCCAGGTGGCGGGCCATGTTCGCGCCCTCACGCGCCAGCGTGGTGCCCCCCAGAACCGCCCACGTGGCGGCGGCGGCCACCGCCGTCCTCCTGGGCAGCACCGCTCCCAGCGCGGTCACCGAGCCGACGCAGAGCGCGGTGAAGAGCAGTCCACGGGTACGCGAGTCGCGATAGACCCGCCGTTCCAGCGCGGTCGCGGCGGTGCCGAAGACCGCCACGGGATGTCCCCGCCGGGGATCTCCCACCAATGCGTCCAGAACGACCCCGAGCGCGATCCCCCGCGCTTCCTCCCCCATCACGCACGCATTCTCTCCTATTGGAGGAAACGGTGCAGATCATCCTCATTCGCATCAAGCCACGCGGCCGCCCGCCGGATTCGCTGCCCGATGCCCGACTCCCACATGACCGCCCACCCGCCGCCGTCGGTCTCGGCCTTGCGCTTCATGGCGGCGTACGAACGATCGAGACGCAACCGCGCGGTGGGCAGCAGCCGCAACCGCTCGGCGGCGGTCAGCCCGTAGGCGTCGGCGAAGACCCGGACGCGCCGCCCGGTGTCGAGACCGGGCTGGTCGCGGTCGACCGGATCGGCGATCGGCGCCCAGTGACGCAACGTGGTCACCACGTCGAACAGCCGCGACACCGGCCGCGCCATGTCGAAGTCGATCAGCGCCACCGGCAGCCCGTCGCGGAAGACGACGTTCTCGGGGGTGACGTCGCAGTGCCCCACGACCTCGGGCTCGGCGTCGTCGGCCGACCCGGTCTCCCAGACCGCGCCCGGCGCCGGGCGGAACCCCGCCACCGCCTCGTGGTAGCGCCGCTGCAGCCGGGCCAGTTCGGCCAGCACGTCGTCGCCGGCCGGAAAGGGCCGCCCCGGCACGTCGCCCGGCACGAAGGTCAGCACCTCGCGCCCCACCTCGTCGATGCCGAGCACGCGCGGCGCGCCGTCGAACCCGACGGCCTCCAGATGCCGGAGCAGGGTGTGGACGGCGGGCGAGGTGGCCTTCAACGGGCGGCGGACCGTGTCACCGACCCGCACCACACCCTCGGTGACGTCGCCGCCGGACAGCGGGACTTCGTCGGCCCGCGACACAACGAACATGCGGACTGAGGGTAGCGGAAAGCGAGACGCGA
>NZ_BBXC01000026.1:0-19493 GCF_001570525.1 Herbidospora sakaeratensis | reverse complement strand
GAGGCACTGGAAAAACCACCCACGACCTGCTACGGAGCGTGACTACCGTCGGGTAGGCTCGCGGCAAGCAAGGGCTTGATCTTGTCGAGTCTCTGCTGAGCGAAGGGACCCGGACACGAAATGTCTCTCCCGTGAACGCCAGGTGGGTCGTGCCCACATCGAGCGCCGCCGCAGCCGCGGGGTCGTTCGCGATGGCCCCGGAGGATTCCACCGGCCTGTTTCTCGCGGTGGCCCTCGGAGTGGCGGCCGTGCTCGCGATATTGCTGGTCGTCGAGGCGTCGGCGGCGACGTTCTCCGAGAAACACAGCGCTAGGGCCCTGAAGGTGCTGGCCCTGCTGTTCGGCCGGGACGAACCGGCGGCCGACGAGCCCGAGGAGGAATCGTCGGCTTAGGGGGAATGTGCGCGCCCTGAGGGATTCGAACCCCCGACCGGTGGATTAGAAGTCCACTGCTCTATCCGGCTGAGCTAAGGGCGCTCAGTGCCTCATTCTGCATGATCCCCGCACTGGTTTCACAACGCAAAATGTCGGCGTCGGTCGATAGCGTAGAGGAGCTACTCCTCCGCTCCCCGTAGGGGGCGGTTTCTCCCGCCCGCCCGCTCCCGATCTCCCCGTCCGGAGGATCTGATGGACTCTCAGCTCATCGGGCGCGACCATCCCGCGGGGGTGCTGCGCGCCGAGATCGGCCGGGCCCTCGACAGCCACGGCGGTCTGGTGCTGGTCACCGGCGAGGCCGGGATCGGCAAGACCACGCTGGTCACCGGCGGGGTCGAAGAGGCCAGGCGCGCGGGCGCGCTCGTGCTCGGGGGGTCGTGCTGGCAGTCCGACGGCGCGCCGGGCTACTGGCCGTGGGTGCAGGTCGTCCGGGCGCTGCGCCGGGCCGGCGAGTGGTCGTCGGTGGGGGCCGACGCCGCCTCGACCCTGGCCGTCCTGCTGGGCGAGCGGTCGGGCGGCGGCACGGGGCTGCTCGACGGGTTCCCGTTCTACGACGCGGTGACGACGGCGCTGGTGTCGGTGGCGCAGAGCCGTCCGGTCGTGGTGGTGCTCGACGACCTCCACTGGGCCGACACCGCGTCGCTGAAGCTGCTGGAGTTCGCGGCGCAGCACACCTGGTTCGAGCGGCTGCTGCTGGTCGGCACCTACCGCGACGTCGAGGCCGAGGCGCCCGGCCATCCGCTGGCGCCGCTGATCATGCCGCTGGTGGCGAAGGCCACCTGCATCTCGCTGACCGGGCTGGGGCGCGACGACGTGGGCGCGCTGATGGCCCGCACCGCCGGGCGGGCGCCCGAACCGGCCGTGGTCGACGAGGTCCACCGGAGAACCGGCGGCAACCCGTTCTTCGTCGAGCAGACCACCCGGCTCTGGCAGGGCGGCGGGTCGGTCACGGCGATCGCGCCGGGGGTGCGCGACGCGCTGCAGAAACGTGTCTCGCTGCTGCCGCCCCAGGTGGCCGGTCTGCTGACCGACGCGTCGGTGCTCGGGCGGGAGTTCCACCCTGACGTCCTGGCCGCGCTGGCCGGGCTGCCGCCCGCCCGCCTCGACGGGCTCCTCGCGCAGGCCGTGGCCTCGCGGCTGGTCGTCCAGCTGCCCGAGGGGCGGCTGGCGTTCGCCCACGACCTCGTCCGCGAGACGCTCTACGAGTCACTCGGCGAGGGCGCGGCCGGGCGGCACGCCCGGGTGATCACGGCGCTCGACGCCGATCCGGCGCTGACGGCCCACATCCTGCCGGCCGACCAGGCCCGCCACGCCTACCAGGCGGGCCGCGAGCTGCCGCCGGCGGTCGCGGTCGACCGGCTGATGTCGGCGGCCGGCGAGGCCCACGGGCGCATGGCCATCGACGAGTCGATCGGCCATCTGCGGCGGGCCGCCGACCGAAGCGAGAGCCTCGAACCGCGCCGCCGGGCGATGATCGCGATGGAGCTGAGCGCCTGCCTGTTCCACCTCGACGACGTCGAGGAGACCCGCGCCACCCTCGAATCGGCCTGGACCTTCGCCCAGCAGACCGGCGACGCCGACGTCCTGGCCCGGGTGGCGATCAGCTACTACCGGATCGACGGGCCCAGCATGGTCGGCGGGACGGCCGGCGGCCGCAGTTCCGAGGTCGTCGAGATGGCCTATCAGGCGCTGATCGGCGGCCCGGCGGCCACCCCCGACGCGATGGCCGACCGGCTCACCGTCCACATCGCGGCGGTGGCCCGCGCGGGCGGCGACCACGAGGCGCTGACCTTCGGCCTGGCCGCCCGCCACGACGTGCTCTTCGGGCTGGGCACGGCCGCCGAGCGCATCGAGCTGACCAGCGAGATGGAGACGGCCGCCCGGCGCGCCTCCGACACCGAGACCGAACACTTCGCCGCCTCGTTGCGCTGGGTGGCGCTGCTGGAGGCGGGCGATCCCGCCTTTCTCCACCAGTTCAGCGAGTCGACCTCCTTCGCCCTGCGGGTCGGCGGCCACCGCATGATCTTCGCCGCGCGCGTCGACCAGTCGATCATCATGACCCTGGCCGGGCGGTTCGCCGAGGCCGAGGAGTTCCTGCGCGGCGCGATGGAGGTGATCGCCGAGGAGAGCCGCGACAAGTTCGCCTTCATGAGCGAGCACATCCAGTGGGCGACGCTGCTGCACCAGGGCCGGTTCGCCGAGATCCCGGCGGTGCTGAAGCGCCTGGAGTCGTCGGGGCACGCCCAGGTCGACCTGCTGACGGGCATCACCGCCCTGCAGGCCGGCGACCTCGCCACCGCGCTGACCGTGCTGCCGGGCGACGGCGTCAAGTCGTATCCCCGCAGCTTCGCCCCGCTCGGGCTGCGGTTCATCGCCCACGCCGCGGCCGAGTCGGCCGACGCCGAACTCACGGCGTGGGCGGCCGAGACCCTGACCCCCCATTCGGGCGGCTGGCTGGTCAGCATCGGCGGCTGCGACATCGCCGGGCCGGTCGACCACTGGCTCGGCGTGCTGGCCGCCTCGCGCGGCCGGTGGGACGAGGCGATCGGCCGGCTCACCGCCGCCCGCGAGTCGGCGGTGGCCTTCCAGGCCCGGCCGTGGGTGGTCGAGGCGAACGTGGAGCTGGGCCGGGCGCTGCTGGCCGCCGGCGAGCCACTGCGGGGCCGGGTGGCGCTCGACGAGGCGGCGACCGAGGCGGCCGACCTGGGCATGCGCCACATCCGCCGGAAGGTGGAGAAGCTCCGGCCGGGGCAGGCCGCCGGTCCGCCGCGGCCCGCCCGGCTCGCGCCCACCTTCCGCCGCGACGGCGACGTCTGGGAGCTCGCCTACGACGACCTGGTGGTCCGCATGCCCGACGCCAAGGGCCTGCGCGACCTCCACCTGCTCCTGGGCGCGCCGGGCACCGACATCCCGGCGGTCCGGCTGCTCAACCCCGAGGGGGGCCGTGAGGTGGTCGCGGCCCGGAGCTTCGGCGGCGACGCCGTGCTCGACGACGAGGCCAAGGCCCGCTACCGCCGCCACCTGGCCCGGCTCGACGACGAGATCGACCGGGCCGCCGGGCTCGGCGACGACGAACGGGCCGCCGCCCTCGACCGGGAACGGCAGGCCCTGCTCGACGAACTGCGCGCCGCCGCCGGGCTGGCCGGGCGCGACCGGCGGCTGGGCGACGAGGCCGAGCGGGCCCGCAAGACGGTCACCGCCCGCATCCGCGACACCCTGCGCAAGCTGGGCGAACGCCATCCGTCTCTCGCCTCCCACCTGCGCGAGTCGATCAGCACCGGTTCCTCGTGCGGCTACCGGCCGTCGTCGCCGGTGCGCTGGCGGCTCTGACCGCTACTTGCGGTTGTAGGCCCGCATGGTCAGCGGCCCGAAGATCGCCAGCAGCGCCGCCGTGGCGATGAACACCCAGGTCAGCTCGCCCATGTCGGGGGTGCCCGCCATCAGCGACCTGACCGCCGCCACCAGCCGGGTGATCGGGTTGACCTCGACGAACATCTGCAACCAGCCCGGCATGGTCGACGGGTCGACGAAGATGTTGCTCAGGAAGGTCAGCGGGAACAGCACGAGCATGCTGACCCCCATGACCGACTTCTCGCTGCGCAGGTAGAGCCCGCACATCGTCCAGATCCACGAGAAGGCGAACGAGAACACGACCAGCAATCCGATGCCGGCCGCCACGCCCATCACGCCGCCACCGGGCCGGAAGCCCAGGATCAACCCGACCACGGTGATCACCAGCGAGGCCAGCACATAACGCAGCACGTCGCCCAGCAGGTTGCCGACCAGCGCCGCGGGCCGCCAGATCGGCAACGACTTGAACCGGTCGAACACGCCCTTGGCGATGTCGATGTTCACCGCCAGCCCGCTGTACATGGTGGTCATCACGACGCTCTGCACCATGATCCCGGGCAGCAGGAACTGCAGGTACTCCCCGGTCGACCCGGCCAGCGCGCCGCCGAACAGGTAGGTGAACATCAGCGTCATCATGATCGGGAACGCCGTCACGTCGAACAGCTGCTCCGGCACGTGCTTGATCTTCAGGACCGCGCGCCAGCCGAACGTCAGCGACGCCGACAACGCACTGGGCCGGGCGGGCCGCTCCCGGGGGTCGAGGACCGCGCCGATGGTCTCGGTGGCGGGGACGTAGACCTGCTCGGTGGTCTCGGTCGCGGTGGTGGCGGTCATGCCGCGGTCTCCTTCGGGGTGGCGGGGTGGTCGGTGAGGGCGAGGAAGACCTCGTCGAGCGAGGGCTGGCCGAGCGAGAAGTCGTCGATGACGATCCCGGCGGCGGCCAGCTCCGACAGGGCGCGGGCGGCGTCTTCGGCCGCGCCGGCCTCGGTGCCGTGGCCGGGCACCCGGACGACGACCCGCCGGGGGTCGGGGTCGGGGGTCGCGGTGGCGCCCAGAGCGGCCGAGAGCAGCTTCTCGGCGTCGGCCCGCTGGCCGGGGTCGCGCAGCCGCACGTGCACGGTGCCCGCGCCGACCGACGACTTGAGCTCGCCCGGCGTCCCCTCGGCGATCAGCTTCCCGTGGTCGATCACGGCGATCCGGGAGGCCAGCTGGTCGGCCTCGTCGAGGTACTGCGTGGTCAGCAGGACCGTCGTGCCGTAGGAGACGACGGCCCTGACGATGTCCCACACCTGGTTGCGGCTGCGCGGGTCGAGGCCCGTCGTGGGTTCGTCGAGGAACAGCAGCCGTGGGGTGTTCAGCAGCGTCGCCGAGATGTCGAGGCGCCGCCGCATGCCGCCGGAGTAGTTCTTGACCTGCCGCTCCGCGGCGGCGGTGAGGCCGAACGCCTCCAGGAGCTCGTCGGCGCGGGCGCGGGCCGCCGGTGTGCGGAAGCCCAGCAGGCGGCCGATGAGGATGAGGTTCTCGCGGCCGGTCATGTCCTCGTCGAGGGAGGCGTACTGGCCGGTGAGGCCGACCAGGGAGCGCACGGCGTCGGCCTCGGCGACGACGTCGTGGCCGAAGACGCGGGCGGCGCCGCCGTCGGGACGCAGCAGCGTGGCCAGCATCCGGACGGCCGTGGTCTTGCCGGCGCCGTTGGGGCCGAGCACGCCGAACACGGCGCCGGCCGGGACCGTGAGGTCGAGCCCGTCGACGGCGCGGTTGTCGCCGAAGACCTTGACGAGACCGTTCGTCTCGATCGCGGTGTCTGTCATGCCCTCTAGGCGCGAGACGGCGTGCTAGATCGGATCTAGCGGCCCGCGAGATACGGTCGGATCGGAGATCAACGGGAGGAAGAGATGGCTGACGTCTTCGACGTGATCGTTATGGGCGCGGGGCCGGTCGGGGAGAACGTGGTCGACCGGGCCGTACGCGGCGGCCTGTCGGTGGCCGTGATCGAGGCCGAGCTCGCCGGCGGCGAGTGTTCGTACTGGGCGTGCGTGCCGAGCAAGGCCCTGCTGCGCCCGGTCGACCTGGCCGGAGAGGTCGAGCGGGCGCCGGGCCTGACGGCCGGGCCGATCGACGTGCCGGCGGTGCTGGCGCGGCGTGACTGGGCGGTGGGCGACTACAGCGACAGCGGCCAGGCGCGCTGGCTGGAGTCGCTGCCCTCGACGTACATCAGGGGCCGGGCGCGGATCGCCGGTGAACGGAAGGTCGACGTCGGCGGCCGGGTGCTGACCGCGCGGCACGCCGTCGTGGTGGCGACGGGCAGCCTGGCGGCCATTCCGCCGATCCCGGGGCTGGCCGAGGCGAAGCCGTGGACGAACCGCGAGGCCACCGGCGTGAAGAAGGTGCCGGGCCGGTTGATCGTGCTGGGCGGCGGCGTGGTGGCGTGCGAGATGTCCCAGGCGCTCCACGCGCTGGGCGCGACCGAGACGACCATGGTCGTGCGCGGCCACCGCCTGCTCGAACGGTGTGACGGCTTCGCCGCCACGATGGTCGCCGACGCGCTCGTGGCCCGGGGCGTCGACATCCGCTTCGGCACCCGGATCGAGCGGGTCGAGCGGACCGGCAGCGAGGTCGTGGCCCACCTCTCCGACGGCACGACGCTGGCCGCCGACGAGATCCTCGTCGCGGCCGGGCGCACCATCGGCGCCGACATCGGCCTGGAGACCGTCGGCCTGCCGGACGCCCGCCCGATCGAGGTCGACGACAGCATGCGCTCGCTCGCCCACGACTGGCTCTACGCGGTCGGCGACGCCAACGGCCGGGCCCTGCTCACCCACATGGGCAAATACCAGGCCCGGTTGTGCGGCGACGTGATCGCGGCCCGCGCCAACCGCCGCGCCGACGACCTGCCGTCGATGCGCGACCAGGCCGACCACTACGGCCCGCCCCAGGTCATCTTCACCGACCCGCAGGTGGCCACGGTCGGCCTCACCGAGGACGTGGCCCGGGAGCGGGGGCTCAACGTCCGTTCCGTCGAGTACGACATGAGCGGCATCACCGGCGCCTACCTGTCGGCCGAGAACTACATCGGCCGCGCGAAGGCCGTGATCGACGAAGACCGCAAGGTCCTCCTCGGCATGACCTTCGCGGGCCCGGCGGTGGCCGACATGCTCCACTCGGCCACCATCGCGATCACCGCCGAGGTGCCGCTCGACAAGCTCTGGCACGCCGTGCCGTCGTTCCCGACGGTGAGCGAGGTGTGGCTGCGCCTGCTGGAGGCGTACGGCCTCTAGACCTGGTAGGCCGAGTCGCGGACGTCGGTGATCGCCATGTGCCCCGGCGCGTGGCCGATCGCGAACGGGATCCCGGCCGCCATCACCGCGGCCTGCGGGGTGACCCCGCAGGCCCAGAACACCGGCACCTCCCCCGGCCGGACCTCGACCGGATCGCCGAAGTCGGGCGCGTCGAGGTCGTCGATCCCCAGGCCCGCCGGGTCGCCGATGTGCACGGGGGCCCCGTGCACCGCCGGATAACGCGACGACACCCGGACCGCGTCGGTGACCCGCCCGGCCGGGATGGGCCGCATCGACACCACCAGCGGCCCCGACAACCGCCCGGCCGGCCGGCACGGCACCGAGGTGCGGTACATGGGCACGTTGCCGCCCGTCTCCAGATGCCTGACCGGGATGTCCTCCCTGACCAGGGCGTCTTCGAAGGTGAAGCTGCAGCCGATGAGGAACGGCACCAGGTCGTCGCGCCAGAACCGGGTCACGTCGGTCACCTCGGCGACGGGGGCGCCGTTCTCGTACACCACGTAACCCGGCAGATCGGTCCGCAGGTCGCCCGCGAAGATCGGCAGGCTGGTGGCTCCAGGATCTCCGACGTCGAGGACGGGACAGGGCTTGGGATTGCGCTGCGCGAAGAGCAGCATGTCGTATGCGAGGCCGGCGGGCACGGCGAGCAGGTTGGCCTGGGCGTACCCGGGACACCACCCTGCGGTGGGCGTCTTCAGCCCGGCCCGGAACCGCCTCCGGGCCTCGTGAGGGGTCATACGGGAACGTCCTCCGGAATAGTTGAAACCTCAACCAAGTTGTGGGTGCATAGTCGACACGCAGGAAGGAGCCCCAAGATGCCCGCCGTAACCGTGGACAACCCGCTCACCCTCCCCCGGCTGCCGGAGCCCATGGCGGCCGTGCACGAGCGCAAGGTCCTGACCGTCGCCACCGCGCCCACGGGCTTCGAGGGCGAGGGATTCCCGGTCAGGAGAGCGCTGGCCACGATCAAGCCAAAGTATCTCGATCCGTTCATCATGATGGACCAGATGGGCGAGGTGGACTACGCGCCGGGCGAGCCGAAGGGCACCCCGTGGCACCCGCACCGTGGCTTCGAGACGGTGACGTACATCATCGACGGCGTCTTCGACCACACCGACTCCCACGGCGGCGGCGGCACGATCACCAACGGCGACACCCAGTGGATGACCGCCGGGTCGGGCCTGCTCCACAAGGAGGCCCCGCCGGAGTGGCTCGTCCAGAAGGGCGGCCTGTTCCACGGCATCCAGCTCTGGGTGAACCTGCCGTCCAAGTCGAAGATGCTCGCCCCGAAATATCAGGACATCGGCCGATCCAACGTGGTTCTGCTCAGCAGCCACGACGGCGGCGCCCTCGTCCGTGTGATCGCCGGCGACGTGGCCGGCCACCTCGGCCCGGGAGCCACCCACACGCCCATCACGCTCATCCACGCGAGCATCACGCCCGGGGCGCGGTTGTCGATCCCGTGGCGGTCGGACTTCAACGCGCTCGCGTACGTCCTGTCGGGCCGGGGAACGGCGGGGAGCGACGGCCAGCCTCTCGAAATGGGCCAGCTGGCCGTGTACGAGGGCTTCGGCGCCACCCAGGCCGAGACGATCACCCTGACGGCGGCGAAGACCCAGGAGACCCGGTCGCCGAACCTGGAGGTGATCATCCTGGGCGGCAAGCCGATCGGCGAGCCGGTGGCCCACTACGGGCCGTTCGTGATGAACACCAAGGCGGAGCTGCAGCAGGCGTTCGAGGACTTCCAGGCGGGACGGCTGGGCACGATCCCGGCGGGCCACCACTGATCGCGTGAATGAGAGGACGGCCAGGCCGGGGGCTTGGCCGTTCTTCGGCGTTCTGGGGGCGATCGTGGGGAGGGTCGTGTCCTCCGTCCACGGAAAGCCTGGAAAAACGGGTGGATCTCGGCGAGCTGTGCGCCAAACTCGCCGAGATCCGCGACGATCCCGTCCACCCGCCGGGTGGCGGGACGGTATACCTGTTCCCGTTTGGTTCCCGTGCCGTCGGCGCGGGAACTGACCGTGGGACCGACCAGTTCCCGGGCCGTCGACGATCAATCGCGAACGCGCCAACTTCCCTTGAGCCGGTGGCCGGCCGAGGGGCGGCGGAACTCGCCGGTCCGATCGAACTCCTCGTCGCGGCGCGGGCCGTCGAGGAGGTCGGTCCACCGCATGGTGAGCCGAGTGGTACGCATCTCAATATCCCCCGATAAAGCGGTGTTTCTCGTGAGTTAGTTGTATTCGGCATCGCTTGCAGATCGCTTGCCGCCCGACTGATCAGCAGGTCGAAGCCACATATTTCATCTTCTGTCTATTGAAAGCGGCCAAATAGTTCGCTTCGGTGGGGTCCCATGAGTGAAATGGTGGGCGCGGGCGTGAGCCGTCCCGTCGTCGTCGACGCGACCGTGGTCCGCGACGCGGCCGGCGAACTGGCCCGCGAGGGCAACCGGGTACCCGACATCGTCGCCCTCGACGCGCGCCGATGGATCGTGTGCTGGCGGTCCGGCGTACCCGACCCGCACGACCGCACCCCCACCGACCAGGGCGCCATCAAGTTCGCGGTCACCACCGACGGCGGCGCGACCTGGCGGAAGGGCACCCTCGCGGCGGCGACCGACACCCACCGCTACCACTACGCGATGCTCTTCACCGAGGGTTCCTTCGTGTACGCCCTCCTCGGCCGCATCACCGTCGCCGAGGACCGCGAGGAATCCGACGTCGATGGATTCCCCGTCCACCTGACCCTGAAGCGCTCCCCCGACGGCGGCACCACCTGGGCCGACCAGCCGATCACGGTCAACGTCCCGCCCAACACGCGGGGCGTCGTGGTGGCCGGCAAACCGGTCAAGGTGGGTGAGGTGTGGACGGTCCCGTTCTGGCGGCAGGGCGCCGGCGCGTCGCAGGCGGCGGTGCTGCGCTCGACCGACCTGAAGACGTGGAAGGCGGGCGCGCCGGCCGCCAACCCTCCCGGCGTCGGCGTCGAGGAACCCCAGATCGCCCTGCGCCGCGACGGCACGCTGGTCATGGTGACCCGGGCGCTGGTGCGGCGCGCCCGCCCGGAGGACCGCGAGCCCCACTACCGCGTCTCGGCCGCCCACTGCGCGACCACCACCAGCACCGACGGCGGCCTGACCTGGGCGCCGATGCGGCTCCACCCCGACCTGCCGAACTACTACGTGAAGACCTTCTTCATGATCGACTCGACCGGCCGGGAGATCGCCCTGTACAACACCTTCGCCGGCCCGATCAGGGAACCCCGCCCCGACCGTTTCCGCGAGGTCCTCCACTACAAGGTGGCCAACCCGGGCGAACCCTGGCAACCCGGCCGCCTGTTCGCCGACGGCCCCCGCCTCACGAAGACCACCGCCCGCGGCTGGGACGTCTACCCGAGCGCCGCCGAGATCTCCCCCGGCGTGCTCGCCGTGGTCTGGGAGCACAACCAGATCGAGATCAAGGTCGCCCGCCTGACGCTGAACACCCCCCTGCCCAAGGACCTGGCCCCCGGCCGCTGGACCCTCGACCCGGGCGCGACGGTCGGCTCCGACGGCGGCCTGCGCCTGCGCTCCACGACGTCCAAGGCGGTCGGCGCCCGGAAGACGATCGCCGAGATGTGCGACTTCACCGTGGAGTTCCAGGGCCAGGTCGTGGACGACAGCGCGCTCGACCCCGCGACCGGCCAGGGCGTCTGCCTGGGCACGAAGGTGTGCAACGGAGCGCGGCGGCTCATGCTGACGGTGCAGAAGGGCGGCGTCTGGACCATGCGCAAGGGCTCGTCGACGTGGGAACGTGTGCTGGCCGCGTCGACGGCGCCGGCGGTCTGGAAGGTCGTGACCGACAGCGCGGGCGTGGCCCGCCTGTTCCGCGACGGCGCCGACACGGGCGTGACGTGGGTGATCCAGGACAGCGGCGAGGCGCCCCAACTGACCCACTGGGTGATGGGCACCCGCGGGGGGAACACGGCCGAGGCCCGGATCGGTTGGACCCGCCTGACCCCGACGATCGAAGAGAACCCGGCCTGACGACTACCCGGCTCCGGCTTGACGATCTTCCCACGCGGTCAACGACAGGGATATCCGGAGCCGATCGAGGTCGACGTCCAGGATCGTCACCACGACCTCCTGGCCGACCCTGACGAGGTCCTCGAAACGCTCGAACCGCCGCCTCGACGCGTTCGCGGCCGACACCATCCCGTCGACCCCGCCGATGTCCACGAAGATCCCGAACCACGTGATCGTGGTGACCACGCCGCGACAGACCTGCCCGTGCTCGAATTTCTCGACAATGGCGCGCAATTCCGAGCCGGGCTCGAGTTCATCAATATGCGCACCACTCATATTCGCCATTATCCGTTGAGTCGTGCCCATATGGTCAAACACGTCGCCCATTAGGCCAATACAGAAGGCCACGCGGTCGGCCGCAGGACCAGCCGCCCGATACGCCGCCGACCTCCACGCGCGCATGGGTGTCGGCGGCACGGTCGAGCGGGCGGATCTGGCCCCGAAAGGGTCAGCGGGGTACCGCCCGGGACAACACCAGGGCGAAGTCGTCGTCGGGGTCGGTGTACCACCGCTCCACCTCGAACCCCGCCATCGCCAGTTCCCGGGTCAGCCCCGCCCGCCGGAACTTGGCGCTGATCTCGGTGCGCATCTCCTCCCCCTCGGCGAACATCACCGTCAGGTTCAGCGCCCTGACGTGGACGACCATGTCCTTGGTCGCCCGCAGCCGCATCTCGATCCAGTCGTTGTCGGTGTCGTAGATCGCCACGTGGGCGAAGTCGGCCGGCACGAAGTCGGCGTCGAGGCGGCGGTTGATCACGCGCAGGACGTTGCGGTTGAACGCCGCCGTCACCCCGGCCGAGTCGTCGTAGGCCGCGATCAGGCGCGAGGTGTCCTTCACCAGGTCGGCGCCGAGCAGGAAGGTCTCCCCGTCGGTCAGGGTCGAGCGCAGTTCCTTGAAGAAGACCTCGCGGGCCGGCGGCTCGAGGTTGCCGATCGTGCCGCCGAGGAAGGCGACCATCCGGCCCTCGCGTTGCGGCAGCTGCGACAGGTGGTTCTCGAAGTCGGCGCAGACGCCGACCACCTCAAAGCGCTCCGACAGGCGGTCGGCCGCCGCCTTCAGGGTCACCGAGTCGACGTCGACGGGCATGTAGGTGCGCAGGGTCCCGGCCGAGGCGAGGGCGTCGAGGAGCAGCTCGGTCTTCTCCGAGGTGCCGGAGCCCAGTTCGACCAGGGTGACGGCGCCGCTGACCGTGGCGATCTCGCGGGCGTGGGCCTTGAGGATGGCCAGTTCGCGCCGGGTCGGGTAGTACTCGGGCAGCCGGGTGATCTTGGTGAAGAGTTCGCTGCCGCAGGCGTCGTAGAACCACTTGGGCGGCAGCCATTTCGGCGCCGCCGTGAGGCCCGCGCGGACGTCGTGCTCCAGCGCCTGCCGCAGGTAGTCAGCGTCGATCAGGTTCACAGGTCCCTCCAGTCGATTCCGTCGGGCGTGACGAGCACGAGCGTGCGGTCGGGCACGCTGACCCAGCCGTCGTCGCGGTCGTCGAGCGGCTCGCTGGCCACCAGCACCCCCTCGGGGAGCGACCGGACGAAGAGCGTGTCGCCCCAGGTGGTGGCCGCGATCGTCTGGCCGTCGGTGGCGAGCAGGTTGACCCTCGCCTCGGCGTCGGCGCCCCCGGCGGCCATGGTGATCTCGGCGATGGCGTCGCCGAGGCTCCAGCCCAGCCGCCCGAGCGCGAACACGCCGGCGGCGAGCTTGGCCGAGTCGCAGGAGCTCTCGGCCTCGTGGGCCTTCAGACCGCTCAGCGCCTCGCCGGGGACGCGGCCGTTGTGGCTGAACAACCACTTCCCCTCCATGAAGGGGGCGGTGGCGGTCTCCTCGATCGGCATGCCGACCGTGGCGGAGCGGACCGCCGCGATCAGGCAGCCGGAGATCGCCGAGGCGGCCAGGCCTTCGAGGTTGGCGTCGGCCCACATCGGGATGGATCTGCGATATCGGATGACGCGGTCGTGGGCGTACCAGCCCATGCCGAAACCATCGGCGTTGACGGTGCCCCAGCGCTGCCGTCTCGGTACGTAGGACTGTTTGAGCAGGCCGTGGTCGGGCTGCTGGATCAGCGACGACAGCGGGCGCGGTTCGCCGAGCCAGGCGGCGTGGCGGCACATCAGCGGGCCTCCCCCGGCGCAGCGTCGCGGGCGCAGCGGAACCCGGAGAAGATCTGACGGCGCTGCGGATAGTCCCAGTTGCGGAAGGTCGCGCGGACGGCGGCCGGGTCGGCGGCCCACGAGCCGCCGCGCAGCACGCGGTAGTCGGGGCCGAAGAAGACCTCGCTGTACTCGCGGTAGGGGAACGCGCGGAAGCCCGGATAGGGCTGGAAGGTCGAGGACGTCCACTCCCAGACGTCGCCGATCATCTGCTCGACGCCGTAGGCGCTCGCGCCGGCCGGGTAGGCGCCCACCGGCGCCGGGCGGGCGGCGCGGTGGCCGAGGTTGGTCAGGCCCGGGGCCGGCGGCTCCTCACCCCACGGGTAGCGGCGGGTGCGGCCCGCTCCGGGATCCCAGGCGCACGCCTTCTCCCATTCGGCCTCGGTCGGCAGCCGCTTGCCCGCCCAGCGGGCGTAGGCGTCGGCTTCGTACCAGCTGACGTGCTGGACCGGCTCGTGCGGCGGGATCAGCTCGGCGCGGCCAAAGCGGGTGCGCCACCAGCTGCCGCCGTCGTCGCGGGTCCAGAACAGCGGGGCCTGGAGGCCCAGCCGGAAGCCCTCGGGGTGCCACCAGCGCGGGTCGCGGTAGCCGCCGTCTTCGACGAAGGCGAGGAAGTCGCCGTTGCTGACGGGCACCCGGTCGATCCAGAACGCGGCCAGGTCGACCGTGTGGGCGGGGCGCTCGTTGTCGTAGGCCCACGGGTTGACGTCGGTGCCCATGGTGAACGGGCCGCCCGGGACGAACACCTCGCCCGCCACCGGCCGCCCGGCGGGCAGGTCGCCGTCGCTGACCAGGCCGGGCTCGCGCGACAGCTGGAGTGTGGCCAGCATGGTCTCGTCGTGCTGGTGCTCGTGCTGGATGACCAGCCCGAACACGAATCCGCCCGACTTGAGCGGGTCGGGGTCGTCGAAGTCGACCTTGTCGAGGACGTCGAGCACGCGGCCGCGTACACCCTCGATGTATTTGCGGGCCTCGGCCGGGCCCAGCATCGGCAACGACGGACGGTCGCGGCGGGGCGTCTTGAACGCGTCGTAGATGTCGTCGATCTCGGGCCGCAGCGGCGTGATGCCGCCGACCTCGCGCAGCACCCAGAGTTCCTCGTAGTTGCCGACGTGGGCGAGGTCCCAGACCAGCGGCGACATCAGCGGGGAGTGCTGGCGGACGAGGAGGTGGTCGTCAGCGTCGGTGTAGCTGAGAGATCGGTCGCGCACGGCCAGGAGCTGGGCGGCGATCTGTTCCTTCATCGCGTCTCCAAGAGGAGGTCGGCGGCCGGGGACCGGCCGGGTTCGACGAACCGCACGGCGTAGTCGGTGACCTGGTCGATCAGGCTCGGTGGCGCGCCCCATCGGGGCAGCGCGTCGGCGGCGGCCCGGAAGGCGGTGAGGGCGGCCTGCCGGAAGGCCGGGGCGGCGAGCCCGCAGCGGGCGGCCTCCGACCACTGCCCGGCGACGGCCAGGGCGTCGGCCGCCGCCGCACCGGCGGCCTCGTCGTCGACGATCAGGGCGTAGGCGACGGCGACGGCGACCGGCCAGGCGACCGGCCCGAGGGCGTCGAGGTAGCGGATCTCCATGAACCCGCGCGGCCGGACCGGCGGGAAGAGCGTGGTGGCGTGGTAGGCGAGGTCGTCGTGGGTCGGCGCGCGCCCGGCCACCTGGTCGAAGTCGCGGAAGCGATGCCCCTGTGCCGTCTGCCGGCAGGACCCGTCGGTCTCGTGGACGAGCATCAGCTTGGCGGCCTGCAGGTAGTCGGCCCAGTCGGTCGGCGGATGCCCCCTCCGCCGGTCTCCGCTCGGACCCTCCGTCGTCCTCACCACCCCTTCGCCCGATCCGTCACATACAACGCACGAATGGCCGGAATCCATCAGGTGTCCCGGCCCGACCGGGGCCGTGCGCGACGGGTCGAGGGCCAGCCAGACGGCCTGTCGGCCCGACAACCACGAGCCGAACCACGGCACCGGCCCCGGCGAGTTGGCGAACGCCGCCACCAGCGCCGGGCCGAACAGATGGGCCCGGCGCCAGCGGGCGAAAGGGTCGGCGCCGAAGTCGAGGTTGACCTGGATCGACGCGGTCGAGCACATCATCAGCGCCCCGTAGGGCTCTCCCAGGCAGGCGGCCATGGCGTCGTAGCGCGGGGTGTGGAGCTGGCGCAGCGGCCGCCGGTGGCCGTCGAGCCCCGAGCGGCCGAGGGTGAGGCCGGCGGCGGCGAGCGCGGAACGTACACGATCGACGTCTTGTCGCAGCGCGGCCACGGCCGATGGGAGAGAACCTGGTGGGGCGGACAGCTCGACCTGCCCCCCGGGTTCGTAGGTGATCACGCTTCCGCCGGGGAGGGTCAGCCCGCCGAGGGCTCCGGTGGTGCGCGCGATGGGGACGGTCAGCGCAGGGTCGGTCACATCGTGGACGAGGAACTCCAGCTCGACTCCGACCTGATCGCCGGGGCTCCCGGTGAAACAGCCTTCCGCGTATGCCAGCACATCGGCCATGACCACTCAGATCCGCGACCGGCCCCGGCGTTACACCTCACTCCGGCTTTTCTGAACTCGCTTCGCGGAAGGCCGTGAGCAGGTGGGATCGCGTCTGCGGGGACAGGCCGGGGGCGGGGAGCTCACCGAGGGCGGTGATCGTGGAGGTGAACTGGCCGTAGTAGCCGGTGCAGCCCGAGCAGCGGGCCATGTGGTCGAGGAAGAGGGGACGGGAGGAGTCGTCGAGCGCGTCGTCGAGATAGGCGGTCACGAGTTCGGCGAACTCGTCGCAGTTCATGGCCCTCCTTTCCCGTCGTAATAGGCGGCCAGGTGGTCGCGGACGGCCGCCCTGGCGCGGTGGAGCAGCACCCGCTGGTTGGCCGGGGAGATCGACAGGATCTCGCAGACCTCGTCGGAGCCGTAGCCCTCCATGTCGCGCAGCGTGATCACGGCGCGCTGCCGGGACGGGAGGGTTCCCACCGCCTTGTCGATCAGCTCCCTGACCTCGCCCGCCAGCGCCGCCCCCTCGGGACCGCCCTCGGCCCGTTCGGGCGGGACGCCGTCGGGACGCTCGCCGCCGACGCTGCTCACAGGGATCGTACGGCTCTCCCGCTCTCCCCGTCTCCGCGCCGTGTTGACCAGGATGCGGTAGACCCACGTGCGCAGCGACGAACGGCCCTCGAAGGTGCCGACCGCCCGGATCACGGCGAGCCACGTGTCCTGTACGACCTCCTCGGCCGACGCCGCCGTCGACACGTATGACCTGGCGAGCCGCAACATTCCCCGTGACCATTCGTCGAGGAGCAGCGCGAAGACCTCTTCGTCGCCGCTTCGCAGCCCGGCCACGATCACCGGATCGGGCGGAAAATCGGTCACCCCACCGAGCCTAACGACGCCCTCCGACATTCCCGCGACCCTCCAGTGAACGCCCGATGCCCGAGATGTCCTCCCTGCCCGGCATCTCCCCCTGTCCACCTAATCACCCTCTGTGAGCGATCTTTTCGGCAGGGTGTCGAAGCACGGTAACCGACGCATGCGAACTCCCGTTGACGTCGTGTGAATCCCGGTTGCGGCCCGCACCCGGGCCACGTCACCCAACGTGACCACACGGATGAACGGAGCGCGAACACGACGTTGCCACCTGTGGATATCCCCGCCCGGCGGCCGCGTCGTTTGGTCCGTGGCCGGGGCGGTAGGTTCTTGAACCGTGACTTTCATCGAATCCGGTGCTCACGGTGTGGGGCTCGCGACCGTCACCCCCGACGGCACGGTCCTCGACGTCTGGTTCCCCAACCCCGCCCTCGGCGACCCCGGCGAGCCGGGCGTCCGGCGCCTGGCCGCGGTCGAGGTGGGCGAGCTGGCGAGCCTGGTCAGGGAAGACCCCGAGCGGGGGGTCGAGGTCGTGGCCGTCTCCGTCGGGATCGGCAAGCTGTCCGACCCGCCGGCCGACACCTACGACGTCTACCTGCGTCTCCACCTGCTGTCCCACCGTCTGGTCCGGCCCCACCAGGCCAACCTCGACGGCGTCTTCGGCCTGCTGGCCAACGTCGTGTGGACCAACCACGGCCCCTGCCAGGTCGAGGGCTTCGAGAACGTCCGCGCCCGGCTGCGGGCCCGCGGCGCGGTGACCGTCTACTCGGTCGACAAGTTCCCCCGCATGGTCGACTACGTGCTGCCGACCGGGGTGCGCGTCGGCGACGCCGACCGGGTCCGGCTCGGCGCCCACCTGGCGTCCGGCACGACCGTCATGCACGAGGGCTTCGTCAACTTCAACGCCGGCACGCTGGGCGTCTCGATGGTCGAGGGCCGCATCTCGGCGGGCGTCGTCGTGGGCGACGGCTCCGACGTCGGCGGCGGCGCGTCGATCATGGGCACGCTGTCGGGCGGCGGCAAGGAGATCGTCCAGGTCGGGCAGCGCTGCCTCATCGGCGCCCAGGCCGGCATCGGCATCTCCCTCGGCGACGACTGCGTGGTCGAGGCCGGCCTCTACGTCACCGCGGGCACCAAGGTGACCCTGCCCGACGGCGCCGTCGTCAAGGCCAAGGAGCTGTCGGGCCAAAGCGGCCTGCTCTTCCTGCGCGACTCGGTGACCGGCGCGGTCGTCGCCAAGGCCCGCACGGGCGGCAAGGTCGAACTCAACGCGGCCCTCCACGCCAACGACTGACCGGGCGAAGGGCGGCGCCTGCCCGGCGCCGCCCGGCCTCGGTGAGCCGTTCGGGTTGCGATTCCCGTGCCCCTCGCCCGAAGATCACCCCATGCGATGGATCGGCCGCTTTGCGGCTGCGGTGCTGCTTCTCGGCGGGCTGGCCGCGGCGTTCTACGACAACCCCTACGGCTGGGATGGCCACAGCGAGCTGACCTGCGGCGGAGCCTTCTTCTTCCCGGCGGGCTACAGCGGCGAGCTCAACCCCGACTGCCCCGGTCGCCTGTGGGAGATGCGGTTCGGCTCGGTCGCCCTGCTGGTGGCCGGTGCGTCCATCGCCTGGGTGACCCGCACTCTGAGCAGACGCGCAGCGCCCTCACCCTGAGGCCGTCGAGGCTCAGGCCAGGGTTCCTGGATCTCCGTCACCCAGCTCTCCGGGTCGCCCATCCCGTACTCCAGGTAGACCTCCCGGCTGAACCCGGCCCCCCGCTCCCCGTGGTCCTCGATCCAGCGGTGCAGGTTCTGGATGGTCGCGTCCACGCCGTCCATGGGCCCGTGGTGGATGATCGTCGCGGCCCGCTCGATCGGCGGCAGGTCGACGACGTCGAAGTCGTAGGCCGGATCGGGTGCGACGTTGACGGGGAAGCCGGCGTGGATCTTCACGCCGCCGTCCGGGGCCTCCTCGTAGTAGGCGATCCCGGGCCCGGCGAGTTCCACCCCCGCCTTGGTCAGCCGGCAGTGCAGTTCCGGGTAGAGCGGCTGGATGACGGGACCGATGTGCTCGCTCGCGTAGCTCTCGGCCACCGCCGACAACTCGGCGACCCTGACGGCGGGGACGGATTTCACGACGACGTCGGCAGGCAAGACGCCCTCCTTCTCGATGATCTGGATCCTCGCCTCGACCCCCCGCAGCCGGGCCCGGTCGGCCTCGACCCGGGCCTCCAGGTCGGCCCGGCGGAGCCGGAGCATCCCGTGCAGTTCGGCCACGCCGACCTTCTCGTCGAGGATCTGGCGGACCTGCTGGAGGCTGAACCCGAGGTCCTTCAGGGCCACGACCCGGTTGAGGCGGCTGAGCTGCGCGGCCTCGTAGGAGCGGTAGCCCGTCAGGGGGTCGACCCGGGCGGGGGTGAGCAGGCCGAGCGCGTCGTAGTGGCGCAACATCCGCACCGACACGCGGCCGATTCTGGCGAAGTCTCCGATGCTGTACATGACGCCTCCGGGTCTATCGGCTGACACCGTGTGAGGGTCAACGGCCGCCCCTGAGACGCCCCTGAGTTGTCCCTGATGTTGCCGCCTGACCCGCGATTTCTCGGCAAATGAGACTTACCGTGAAGCCTATGGGACGCATTCTTATGTACGCCGTCATCGCGGTCGCCGCCTTCTTCGTCATCGGCTGGCTCATCGGGCTGGTCTTCGGCCTCCTCAAGTGGGTTCTGATCCTCGGCGTCATCGGCCTCGCCGTCATGGGGGTCATGAAGCTGACCCGCGGCAAGAGCAAGTCGTCGCCCGACTGGTCGTGACCCCGAACTGAACCCCCCACCGCAACGCGAGAGCCCCGGCGCCTGTCGACACCGGGGCTCGCGTATTTCAGGTGTTAGCTGATCGG
>NZ_BBXC01000025.1:102477-146064 GCF_001570525.1 Herbidospora sakaeratensis | reverse complement strand
CGCCGACCCCCACCCCGACCCCGACGCCCACGCCGACCCCCACCCCGACCCCCACCCCGACGCCCACCCCGGGCGGTAAGGCGTGCGCGGCGACCTACCGGATCATCAACCCGTGGGGCGGCGGCTTCCAGGCCGAGGTCGCGGTCCGCAACAGCGGCAGCGTCGGACTCACCGGCTGGCGGGTGAACTGGACGTTCGCCAACGGCCAGACCATCACCCAGTTGTGGAGCGGCAGCCACACCCAGTCGGGCGGCAACGTCCAGGTGACCAACCTCAACTGGAACGGCAACCTCGCCCCGAACGCCAGCACGAACTTCGGCTTCACGGCCAACTCCGGCAGCACCAACAACGTCCCGTCGGTGACCTGCACGGCGCTGTAGTCCCCTGAACTCTGCGGGCTGCGCCGAACCACACCCGAGCACCCCCGCAGACCGAGGCCACTCGTTCCGGCCCAGAAGCCCGGAACGGGTGGCCTCTTCCATGCCCGCGGGGACCGGCTACTCCTCCCCCACGACCGCCACGCTCCCGGCCGCCTCGGGGCCCTCGGTCAGCAGCACCCCGAAGCCCTCCTCGTCGAGGATCGGCACCTTCAGCGCCACCGCCTTGTCGTACTTCGAGCCCGCGTTCTCGCCCACCACGACGAAGTTCGTCTTCTTGGACACCGACGACGTCACCTTGCCGCCCCGGGCGGTGATCGCCAGCGACGCCTCGTCGCGGCTGTGCCTCGCCAGGGTCCCGGTGACGACGAAGGTCAGCCCGGCCAGCGTCTGCGGTTGCCGGTCGACGGGTTCGGGGTCTTCCATCCGGACCCCCGCCGCCCGCCACCGGTCGACGATCTCCCGGTGCCAGTCGACCTCGAACCACTCCCTGATGGTCTCGGCCACACGTGCGCCGATGCCCTCGACCTCGGCCAGTTCCTCGGCCGAGGCGTCGGCGATGGCCTGGATCGAGCGGAACCGCCCGGCCAGTTCGGTTGCGGTGGGCAGCCCGACGTGCCGGATCGACAACGCCACCAGCACCCGCGCGACCGGGGCGAACTTCGCCTTCTCCAGGTTCTCGAGCATGGTCAGCGCGGTCTTGGTGGGCGCGCCCGACTTGTTGGCGAAGAAGGTGACCTGCTTCTCCTCGCCCGTCTCGGGGTCGAGCCTGGGCAGGCCGCTCTCCTGGTCGCGGACCGTCGACGTGATCGACAGCAGCTGCTCGACGGTCAGGTCGAACAGGTCGGCCTCGGTGCGGACGACCGCCTCGCCGTCGGCCGGCCGCTGGGTGAGGGCGGTGGCCGCCTCGTAGCCGAGGCCCTCGATGTCGAAGGCGTTACGGCCCGCGGCGAAGAAGATGCGCTCGCGCAGCTGCGCTGGGCAGGCCCGGGTGTTGGGGCAGCGCAGGTCGGCGTCGCCCTCGCGTTCGTAGGCGAGCTCGGTGCCGCACTCGGGGCAGTGGGTCGGCATCACGAACGCCCGCTCGCCGCCGTCGCGGAGGTCGGCCACCGGCGCGACGATCTCGGGGATCACGTCGCCGGCCTTGCGGAGCACGACCGTGTCGCCGATCAGCACGCCCTTGCGCGCGACCTCGGACGCGTTGTGCAGTGTCGCCCGCTCGACCGTCGACCCGGCCACGACCACCGGGGTCATCATGCCGAACGGGGTGACCCGGCCGGTCCGGCCGATGCCGACGCGGATGTCGAGGAGCTTGGTGGTGACCTCTTCTGGCGGGTATTTGTAGGCGATGGCCCACCGGGGCGCCTTGCTCGTCGAGCCCAGCTGCCGCTGCACGTCGACCCGGTCGAGCTTGACCACGACGCCGTCGATCTCGTATTCGGTGTCGTGGCGGTGTTCGGCGTAGTGGTCGACGAACCCCTGGACCTCGGTCATCGTCGCGACGACCCGGTAGCGGTCGCTGACCGGCAGGCCGAACGACTTCAGCCGGTCGTACATGTCGGACTGGGCCGTGGGCGGCGCGGCGCCCTCCCACTTGCCGACGCCGTGGACGATCATGCGCAGCGCGCGGTGGGCGGTGACGCGCGGGTCCTTCTGCCGCAGCGACCCCGCCGCGGAGTTGCGCGGGTTGGCGAAGGGCGGCTTGCCGGCGTCCATGAGCTCCTGATTGAGCTTCTCGAAGCCCCACACCGGCAGGAACACCTCGCCCCGGACCTCCATGAGGTCGGGCACGTCGTCGCCGGTCAGCCGTTCGGGCACGTCGGCGATGGTGCGCACGTTGGGGGTCACGTCTTCGCCGACCCGGCCGTCGCCGCGGGTGGCGGCCCTGACCAGGCGGCCCTTCTCGTAGACGAGCGCGACCGCCAGCCCGTCGATCTTCAGCTCGCACAGGTAGGGCGCGGGATCACGCTCGGCCAGCCGCTCGGCCCGGCCCTGCCAGGCGGCCAGGTCGGCCGCGTTGAAGGCGTTGTCGAGGCTTTCGAGCCGCTGCAGGTGCTCGACGGCGGTGAACTCGGTCGAGATCGGCGCGCCGACCTTCTGCGTCGGCGAATCGGGCGTGCGCAGCTCCGGACGCCGCTCCTCGATGGCGGTGATCTCCCGCATCCAGGAGTCGTATTCGGCGTCGCTGACCGTCGGCGAGTCGAGCACGTAGTAGCGCCAGCTCGCCTGCTCGATCAGCTCCGTGAGCTCCGAGTGCCGCCTGCTGAGCTCGGCCTCTTCCGGACTCGGCTCCGGCGCGGTCTGCTCGGTCATGCCCCGCTCCCCTCATCGCGACTCAGGGAAAACCTATCGCCGCCGACCGACTTTCCCGTGCTCAGCCGCCCTGCGCCCAGACCCCCTCATAAGCGGAGCAACGCCCGGTGACCGCCGTGGCCGTGCCCCGGCAGACCCGCGCCTCGACGCTGAGAACGTGTCCGGTTTTGAGGGTGACCGTGCTCCATCCGGCCTTACAGGTCTTGTACGACTTGTACACCGTTTTGCCGCCATCGGTCAGGTACCGGAACCGCACCCATGAACACGAACCGCCCGCCGTGGCGTCGTGGAGCCGCCCGGTGATCTTGAGACCCGTGGCGGTGGAGACGATCTTCCCGTTCGTGACCCGGCCCTTGCCGTCGGCCGACTTCACCGGCCCCCAGTGCCAGGTGTCGGCGGCGGCCGGAGCCGCCGCGACGAGGAGCCCGGCCAGCACCGCGCCCATGACCAGAAATATCCGCATAGTGCAGGAATACCGGGCCACGCTTGCAATCGGATGTACTCCTACTCCTCCTCCGGGTCCTCCCGCAGCACCCGGGCCGACTCCCGGCACTTGGCCAGCGCCGCCTTCGCGTAGGCGGGCGAGGCCCCCGCGAGCCCGCAGGCCGGGGTGAGCACGACCTGGTGCGCCAGCCCTTCTGGCCGGAAGCCCAGCCGCCGCCACAACTCCAGCGCGGGCTTGGCGACCACGCCGACGTCGGGCAGCCTGCTGTCGGTGCCCGGCACCACGCCCAGGAAGAAGGCGGTCCCGGCCTCGATGGCCGCCCCGAGCGCGTCCTCGTCACGCCGCCGCAGGAGCCCCGCGTCGAGCGAGATGCCCTTGGCCCCGGCCGTGCGCAGCACCTCGAACGGCACCGCGGGCGCGCAGCAGTGCACGATCGGGAACTCGGCCGCCGCCAGCACCTGCCCCAGCCGCGCGGCGGCCAGCGGCCCCTCGACCGCCGCGAGCCGCGAGAACCCCGACGCCGTCGGCACCGTCCCGGCCAGCACGCCCGGCAGCCCCGGCTCGTCGACCTGCACCACGAGAGAGGCCCCCGGAACGCGTTTCCGCACGTCGGCGATGTGCGCCGCGAGCCCCTCTGTCAGCGAGTCGGTCACGTCGCGGACCGCCCCCGCGTCGGCGAGGATCTTGTCGCCGTAACGCAGCTCGACGGCCCCGACGAGGGTCCACGGCCCGCAGACCTGGATCTTCAGCGGCCCGGTGTACCCCTGCGCGACCTCCTCCAGCGCGTCGAGGTCACGCAGCAGGTGATCACGCGCCCGCTTGTGGTCACGCCCCGGCCGGTCGGCGACGCGCCAGCCCGAGGGCTGCACCTCGACGGCCAGTTCGACGAGCAACGAGGCGGTACGCCCGATCAGGTCGGCCCCCACCCCCCGCGCCGGCAACTCGGGCAGATAAGGCATCGGCAGCTCCCCCAAAACGGTGCGGAGCGCCTCGAAATGATCTTCGCCGGGGTGGGAGCCGACCCCGGTGGCGGTGGCCTGGTCCCATGGGTACGAATGCACGAGGACTAGCTTAGGAATTATGAAGCTCACCAAACTCGGCCATGCCTGCTGGCGCTTCGAGAAGGACGGCCGCACGTTCGTCCTCGACCCGGGCAGCTTCAGCGGAACCGGCCTGCTCGACGGCGCGGAAGCCGTCCTGATCACCCACGAGCACGTCGACCACCTCGACGTGAACCTGATCAAGTCGGCAAGTCCCGACCTGGAGGTATGGACCTGCAACGGGGTCGTGAACACCCTCGGCGAGGTCCCCGTCAAGATCCAGACGGTCCGCGAGGGCGACGTCTTCGACGTGGCCGGCTTCTCCGTGCGCGTCATCGGCGAATGGCACGCCCCGACCATCCCCGACGCCCCGATCATCCAGAACGTCGGCTTCCTGATCGACGACCGCGTCTTCTACCCGGGCGACGCCCTGACCGACCCGGGGGTGCCCGTCGAAACCCTGCTGGCCCCGTCGAACGCGCCGTGGTTGCGGGTGTGGGACTTCATCGAATACCTCAGGACCGTCCGGCCCGACCACGCCTTCTCGACCCACGACGGGCTGGTCAACGAGGTGGGCCAGGGCATGATCGACAACTTCATGACGATGGAGGGCAAGAAGCAGAAGGCCGACATGCGCCGCCTCAAGCCCGGCGAATCAGTGGAATTCGCCTGAGCCCACCCCGGAATGCCGGCACCCGAACCCATCCAGGGAACTCGGCGCGTGATCCCACCAGGGAAGCCGGCACCCGAAATCCATCCGGGAAGCGGCGCCGATCAGCCTGTGGGCAAGCATCACGACGCCCAAGATCCGTCGTCGCGGCGCGCACCGGGAGCGGCCAGCCCGCGCCGGATTCAACGAGGGCCGGAAACGGCGGTCGGGGCCGGCCGGGCGGAGCCGTAACGGAAAAAGAGATCTACGCGGCGGAGGCGATCGTGGCTGAGCCGATGACGGTGTCGCCGTCGTAGAGCACAGCCCCCTGACCAGGCGCGACGCCGGTGGCAGGCGCTTCGAGCGTGATGTGCACGTCGCCCTCGCCGAGCCGCACCCGCGCCGGATAGACCTCGCCGTGCGCCCGCAGCTGCACCGAGCACCCGATCTCACCTGACGAGGTGTCGACCGGCCCGTTCCAGACCGGCTTGGTCGCGACGATGGACGTCACCTCGAGCGCCGCCCGGGGCCCCACGGTCACCGTGTTGGACACCGGCTCGATCGACAACACGTAGCGCGGCCGCCCGTCGGCGGCGGGCCGGTCGATGTTGAGGCCCTTGCGCTGCCCGACCGTGTAGCCGAACGCGCCGCCGTGGGTGCCGACGACCTTGCCCGACAACGCGTCGACGATGGGCCCCTCGGACTCGCCGAGGCGGTCGGCCAGGAACGCCCGGGTGTCGCCGTCGGCGATGAAGCAGATGTCGTGGGAGTCGGGCTTGTCGGCGACGGTCAGCCCCCGGCGGGCGGCCTCTTCGCGCACCTGGGCCTTGGTCGAGTCGCCCAGCGGGAAGATCGCGTGGGAGAGCTGCTCGCGGGTCAGCACGCCGAGCACGTAGGACTGGTCTTTGCCCTCGTCGGGCGAGCGCCGCAGCACCCCGTCCTCAAGACGGGCGTGGTGGCCGGTCGCGACGGCGTCGAAGCCGAGGGCCAGGGCCCGGTCGAGCACCGCCTCGAACTTGATCTTCTCGTTGCAGCGCAGGCAGGGGTTGGGAGTGCGCCCGGCGGCGTATTCGGCCACGAAGTCTTCGACGACGTCGCGGTGGAACCGCTCGGCCATGTCCCAGATGTAGAAGGGGATGCCGATGACGTCGGCGGCCCGGCGGGCGTCGCGCGAGTCTTCGACGGTGCAGCAGCCCCGGGCGCCGGTGCGGTAGGACTGCGGGTTGGACGACAGCGCGAGGTGCACACCCGTCACATCGTGGCCGGCCTCCGCGATTCGGGCGGCGGCCACGGCCGAGTCGACGCCGCCGGACATGGCGGCGAGCACGCGCAGAGGCTTGAATCCCATAACCCTTCGAGCCTACCCGCGTTGGCGTCCTGCCCGTCCTGCTGGTTGGATTGCACGCCATGCGGTTGTTCGGGCGCAAGAGCGAGCCGGTTGACCCGGCGGTGGCGATCTCCGAGTTCTGGACGTGGTGGGCCGAGACCCGCCCCCGGGTGGAGGCCGCCGACGACAAGGCGGAACTGATGGCCCCCGCCGTGGCGGCGATCGACCCCGGCCTGGTCTGGGAGGTCGGCAACGGACGGGGCAGCCTGTTCTCCCTGACGGTCAGCTCGGCCGCCAACCCGGAACTGCGCTCCGTGGCCCACCGCTGGGCCCAGGCGGCCCCCGAACCTGACGCGATGTGGGAGTTCCATCCGTCGCGGCAGGCCGCCTCGATCCCGGCCGACGTGCGGTTCCCGGCCGGCCCCCACGAGTTCGACATGGCCCGGTTCGTGGTGGCCCTGCGGGTGCCCCCGGGCAGCCCGAGGGTCGACATCTCGGCCTATCACCCGATCTTCGAGGACATCGACGACGACACCCGCATGGACACCGCCATGCTGGCCCTCGACCGCCTCCTCGGCGAAGACGAGGTCGCCCGCTGGGTCGGCGACGTCACCGCCGCCCAGATCGAGCCGATCGACGCCCTCCCCGCGATCCACCTCCCGGCCGTGGTCGCCGACGTCGCCGAGGGCTTCCAGGACGAACAGTGGGCCCTGCTCGAAGGCACCACGGCCCGCGGCAAGAAGCTCACCGCGACCGCCAGGTTCCCGCTGCGCCCGGTCGACTACCCCCTCTACGACCAGCACATCGCCGTCACCCTGCCCTACCGCAAGTCAGACGGCGACGGCCTCCCGGCCGGCGACTCCCTCGACGCCCTCAACGCCTTCCACCAGACCCTCACCGCGGCCCTGGGCCCTGCGGTCGTCGCCGCCCACGTGAGCTCCGAGGGCGTGCGCACCTTCCACGTCTACGCCGACCCGACGGGCACCACCGAACGCGCGGTCAGAGACCTGGTCTGGAAAGAGGGCCGCCCCGCGATCGTCGTCACGATGGACCCGGAATGGTCCGCCGTGGCTCACTTTCTTACCTAGCGCGTGCTCCGCACGCGCGGGCCTGAGCGCTTTTGATCCGGTGTCTTCCCTCGTCGCTCCGGTTCGCTTCGCTCTCCTGCGCTCCTCAGTCCAGACACCGGCGCGCTCAGGCACAGCACAAGTTGACCTGGCCAGAAAAGCATGAGCAGACCTGGTTTTCCGAACGTCAGGAGAGGCCGGCTCGGCGGGCCCGCTCCACGACGCCGCCGATGACCTCGCCGACCCATTCGACGTCTTCGACCGTCGAGGTGTGACCCAGCGAGAACCGCAACGAGCCGCGTGCCCGTGCGCCGTCCTGGCCCATCGCGAGCAGCACGTGAGACGGCTGCGCGACCCCGGCCGAGCAGGCCGAGCCGGTCGAGCACTCGACGCCCTTGGCGTCGAGCAGCATCAGCAGCGCGTCGCCCTCGCACCCCGGGAAGGTGAAGTGGGCGTTGCCCGGCAGCCGCTGGTCGAGGTCGCCGTTGACGACCACGTCGGGCACGGCGGCCCGGACCTTGGCGATCAGCAGGTCGCGCAGCTCGGTCAGCCGGGCGGCCAGCGCGGCCCGGCGTTCCACGGCCAGGTGGACCGCCGTGGCGAAGCCCGCGATGGCGGGCGCGTCGAGGGTGCCCGAGCGCACGTCGCGCTCCTGGCCGCCGCCGTGCAGGACCGGCACCGGGTCGACGCCGCGCGCCAGCAGCAGCGCCCCGACCCCCATCGGGCCGCCGACCTTGTGCCCGGAGATGGTCATCGCGTCGACGCCGGAGGCGGCGAAGTCGACGTCGAGCTGGGCGACCGCCTGCACGGCGTCGGTGTGGAAGGGCACCCCGGCCTCGTGGGCGATGGCCGCCAGCTCGTGGATCGGCTGGACGGTGCCGACCTCGTTGTTGGCCCACATCACGCTGACCAGCGCGACGTCGTCGCCGATCGCCGCCTTCAGCGTCTCGGGCCGCACCCGCCCCTGGGCGTCGACGGGCAGCAGTTCGACCCGCGCCGCCTGGTGGTCGGCCAGCCAGTGGGCCGGATCGAGCGCGGCGTGGTGTTCGATCGAGCTGAGCAGCACCCGGGGCCGCCGCCGCGCCCAGAACAGCCCCTTGATCGCGAGATTGTCGGCTTCGGTCCCCCCGGCCGTGAACACGACCTCACTGGGCCGGGCCCCGAGCGCGCAGGCGATGGTCTCGCGCGACTCCTCGACGATGCGCCGGGTGCGCCGCCCCGCGGCGTGGAGTGAAGAGGCGTTTCCGACCCGGGAGAGCTCCGCCACCATCGCGGCGACCGCCTCGGGAACCATCGGCGTGGTCGCGGCGTGATCCAGGTAGGCAGTTCGCACCAAACAAGCGTATCCGCAGTGAACTCCGACTCCACCGCGGGGAATTGGTGGTCGCCCACTACGGCCCGGGCCGTAAGGGCGACCTGAATCGGTCTGCCCGCCGGACAGCCCTTGGAAACCCCTCGTTCACGTGGTGGAAAGGCCGAAAGACTGCGCTCCGTTACGGCTCCGCCTGGCCGGCGCCCCCCGCCGCCGAGCCTCGGGCGCCGCACCCCACGCCACCCGGCCGCGCCCGCTCCCCGCCGCAACGCCCCATGGCGACCACACCCGAGTGCGACGCCCCCCGCGACACGAAGAAGGGCGCCGAGACCGAAGCCCCGGCGCCCTCAGGAACGCGGACTACTTCCGCTTGGTGATCTCGTCGATCAGCTGCGGCAGCACCTTGTGCAGGTCGCCCACCACGCCGAAGTCGGCGATCTCCCAGATCGGGGCCTGCCCGTCCTTGTTGATCACGACGATCGTCTTGGCGGTCTGCATGCCGGCCCGGTGCTGGATAGCCCCGGAGATGCCCGCCGCGATGTAGAGCTGCGGCGCCACGGTCTTGCCGGTCTGCCCGACCTGGAACTCGTGCGGGTACCACCCGGAGTCGGTCACCGCGCGGGACGCGCCGACGGCCGCGCCGAGCGAGTCGGCCAGCTGCTCGATGATCGAGAAGTCGGCGCCCACGCCGCGTCCGCCGGAGACCACGATCGCGGCCTCGGTCAGCTCGGGACGGGAGCTGGTCTTCTCCTTCACCCGCTCGACCACCCGCGCCCCGCGGGCGGCGTCGGAGAGCGCGACGTCGACCTTCTCCTCCGTGCCCGCGCCGGCGGTGGCCACCGGCTGGGTCGAGTTGGGCCGCAGGGCGATGATCGGGGTGCCCTTGGCGACCTTGCTGTGCACGATCACGCCGCCGCCGAACACGGGCTGCTCGGCGACGAAGCCCTCGGCCACGCCGACCGCGTCGGTGATGACGCCGCTGTCGGTCTTGATGGCCAGGCGGCCCGCGACCTCCTTGCCCTCGGTGGTCGAGGCGATCAGGACCGCCGCCGGGGACCGGCTGCCGACCAGCGAGGCGAGCAGTTCGGCCTTGGGGGCCACCAGGTGGTCGGCGATGTCGGCCGAGTCGGCGACGTAGATCTTCTCCGCGCCGTACTCCGACAGGCGCGCCTTGGCGACGTCGGTGTAGCCGGGACCGGCCCACACGGCCGACGGCTCGCCGAGCGAGCGGGCCAGGGTGAGCAGTTCGAGGGTGACCTTCTTGATCTCGCCGTCGACCTGTTCGACGAGCACCAGGATCTCTGCCATTGCCAACCCTCCCTAGATGAACTTCTTCGACACGAGGAACTCGGCCGCCTTGGTGCCGCCGTCGCCCTCGTCGTTGACCACGACGCCCTTGCCGCGCGGGGGCGCGGGGGTGAAGTCGGCGACCACGCTCCAGGCGGCGGCGAGGCCGATCTGGGCGGGGTCGATCTCGGCGTCGGCGATGCCGATCTTCTCGATCGGCTTCTTCTTGGCCGCCATGATGCCCTTGAACGACGGGTAGCGCGGCTTGAAGGGGTCGGGCTTCTCGACGACCGACACGACGGCGGGCAGCGTGGCCTCGACCTTGTCGTAGCCGTAGTCGGTCTGCCGGTGGATGCTGATCGCCGAGCCGGAGACCTCGATCTTGCTGGCCAGCGTCAGCTGCGGCACGCCGAGGCGCTCGGCGAGCATCGCGGCGAGCATGCCGGTGCGGGCGTCGGTCGACTCGGAGCCGAGGATGACGACGTCGAACCCGATCTTCTTGAGCGCCTGGGACAGCGCGTAGGAGGTCGAGAGGGCGTCGGAGCCGTGCAGCGCCTCGTCGGACAGGTGGACGGCCTTGTCGGCGCCCATCGCGAGGGCCTTGCGGATGGCGTCGGTGGCCTGGTCGGGCCCCATGGTGAGGACCGTCACCTCGCCGCCGTAGGCCTCTTTCAGCTTGAGAGCGTCTTCGACCGCGTATTCGCAGAGCTCGTTGATGACCCCGTTGGCGCTGCGGTCGATCGTGTTGTCATCGGACCGCAGCTTGCGCTCGGTCGCGGTGTCGGGAACCTGCTTCACGCAGACGACGATGTTCATGGCCGGTGGCCGACCTCCCGTACTCAGACGGCTGACGCCGCAGCGGACGACTGGCTATTTGTTACCCACGGGTAGCTTACTCACAAACCCCGCGTACGGTGCACTTGCCCTCACCATACCGAACTATGTTCTGGAAGCGTGAGGGCGGGGGGTGGTCAGCTCGCGAGGACGAGCACGCCGAGCGCGAAGAGCACCGCGCCGACGGCCAGCAGCAGAATAAACGTGCTGAAGAAGGTGCTCAGCACCCACCAGAGCACGATCGAGCCCGCGATGGCCGACAGGTCGAGGACCACGCGGCCCTTCGCCTTGGCCGCCAGGCCGAACATGGCGTCGATGAGGAGCGCCAGACCGTACACGACGAGGAGAAGGAGAGAGGCCTCGGGCAGGTGCTCGCGGCCGGTCGCGGCGAGCAGGCCGACGACCGCGCAGGTGCCGATCACCCAGCGGCGCCGCACCACGTCGCGGCGGCGGGCGAAGGCGATCTCGGCCGGCGAGCGGGTGTCGGGCGGCGGCGCGGCCGCCGCCTTCAGCTCGACGGTCTCCTCCTCGCGGTGGGCGCTCGCCGGCGCCGGGGTGACCGGGCTGACCGGCGTGACCGGGCGCTGGGCGCCCAGGCGGGCGAGCAGCTGACCGGCCGTCGGGCGGGCCGCCGGATCGGTGGCCAGGGCGTCGCGCAGGATCGGGACCAGCCACGACGGCACCCCCGTCAGATCGGGGTCGTGGTGGACGATCCGGTAGGCGACCGCCGGCGCGGGACCCTGGCCATAGATCGGACGGCCGGTGGCGGCGAAGGCGAGGGTCGTGGCGAACGCGAACACGTCGGCGGGCGGCCCGGCCTCGCGCCCTTCGAGGACCTCGGGGGCCAGGTAGCCGGGGGTGCCGACGACCGCGCCGGTGTCGGTCACCGAGACCAGGTCGAGCGCGGAGGCGATGCCGAAGTCGATGAGATAGGGCTCGCCGTCGGCCAGCATCACGTTGGCCGGCTTCAGGTCGCGGTGGACGACCCCCGCGTCGTGGATCGCCGCCAGCGCCTCGGCCAGGCCGCGCGCCAGCCGCAGCAGGTCGGCGCCGTCTTCGACCGGGCCCTCGGCGACGATCGTCGACAGGGCCCGGCCGGGCACGTAGCGGGTGACGATGTAGGGCCGGTCGCCGTCGAGCGACACGTCGAGCACCTCGGCGATGTGCGGCCCGCGCACCCGCAACATCGTCTCGACCTCACGCGACAACCGGGTGATGGCCGAGCCGTCGGCCACTATGTGGGGGTGCAGCACCTTGACCGCGACGGTGCGGCCCTCGGCGTCGAGCGCCAGATGCACCTCACCGAACCCACCCTTGCCAAGGGGTGACAGCAGCCGATAGGGACCGGCGTTTGAGACGCTCGACTCCACCGGCTGCTCCCTTCAGGATTCACGAGTCATCGTGCCCCGTCGCGGGCTCTGGCTCACTTTCCGACGAGGAAACCCAATCCGATCTGGCTCATCAGGTCTTCGAACAGGCCGGTGATCAGGTTGACCGCCGTGTCCTGTCCCTTGCCGAGACTGGCGACCAGGTCGTCGATCACCGCCGACGGGGGCCGCCAGGGCGTCCAGACGGCTTCGGCCGACAACGCGGTCATCACGATGAAGAACGCCAGCGTGCCGAACACCAGGGTGACCACCATGCCGGCGCCGGGGCTGCGGATCGCGCCCGCCAGGGCCCGCTGCACCGCCTGGCGCGGCTTGCGCCCGCCCGGCAGCAGGAACAACCCGCCCACGAACGCCGCCGCCGCGTAGGCCGCCGCGCCGTCGGTCGTCAGCCCGCCCAGGTAGCGGCAGGCCCCCCACACGCAGATGCCGAACAGGATGCCCAGCGGCACGTGGACGAGGGTGGCCAGCACCGCCTTGACGAGCGCCCAGGGGGTGCCGAGCACGGCCCGCATCGGGTCGGAGTTGCTGGTGCCCCGGATCGAGCGGCGCTCGCTCAGGTCGCCGACGAGCGAGTTGCCGACCCGCAGGCACAACACCAGCACGATCGCGAACAGGCTCACCATCACCGGCAGCAGGCACGCCGCGCCGACCAGGGTCGCCAGCATCAGCCCCGCCATGACGGGGTGGCTGGTCTTGTAGCGCGGCCGGTCCTGCTCCGGCTGCGCCGGCGGCGGGGCGTAGGGCCGTGCCTGCGGCGGGGCCGGTCGCTGCTGCTGGGGCGCCGGGAAGCCGGCCACCCGCTGGTCGGTGTACTGCGGCGGCGCGAACTGCGGCGGCGGCTGGTAGGGCGGCACGTTCGCCGGGACGTAGGGAGGCGGCTGGCCGGCCCCGCGCCGCCGCGACTCCTTCTGCGGCCGCGGCTCGCGCTCGGGCGCGACGTAGTTGACCGGCGGCAGCAGGTCGGAGAAGGTCTCGTCGCGCCGCGCCCGGGGCACGGCGTCGTCGAGCACGCGGGTGCCGTCGCTCAGCACCCGGGTGCCGTCGTTGAGGACGCGCGTGCCGTCGGTGAGCACCCGCGTCCCGTCGTTGAGGATCCGGGTGCCGTCGGCCAGCACGCGGGTGCCGTCGGAGAGCACCCGGGTGCCGTCGGGCGGCTGGTTCTTCTGGACGGCGGTGCCGCCCTCCTTGAACACCGTCACCGACGGGTCGAGGGCGCGCGAGAGCTTCAGCAGCGACCCGGCCGTCGGACGGGCGGTGGAGTCGGTCGCCAGGGCCAGCCGCAACCAGCCGCGCAGGAACGCGGGCGCGGCGTCGACCTGGGCCTTGCCCTCCAGGATGTTGTAACAGACCGCCTCGAAGGTGCCCTGGCCGAACGGCGGCTTGCCCGTCGCGGCGAAGAACACGGTCGCGGCCAGCGCGTGGACGTCGGCCGCCTGGGTGATCTCGCTGTCACGGATGATCTCGGGCGCCAGATAGCCGGGCGTGCCGACGAACATGCCCGTCTGGGTGAGCCGGGTGGCGTTCACCAGGTGGGCGATGCCGAAGTCGATGACCAGCGGTTCGAACGTGCCGGATCCGTCGTCGACGAGCATCACGTTGGCCGGCTTGAGGTCGCGGTGGATGACGTCGGCCTGGTGGATGGCCACCAGCGCCTCGCACAACCCGCGGGCCAGCTTGGTCAGTTCGTCGCCCTTGAGCGGGCCGTCTTCGAGCACCCGCTGCTCAAGGGTCCGGCCCGGCGCGAAGCGGGTGACGATGTAGGGCGTGGCGCCGGTCAGGTCGGCGTCGAGCACCGCGGCGACGCGGCTGCTGCGCACCCGGCGCATCGTCTCGACCTCGCGGGTGAGACGGTCGCGCGCCTTCAGGTCGGATGCGACGTGTGGGTGGAGGACCTTCACGGCGACTTGGCGATCGTCGGAGTCGAGCCCCAGATGGACGACGCCCATCCCGCCCTCGCCAAGTCGCCGGAGCAATCGGTATGGACCGATCCGCTCCGGTGCTTCCGTTGCGGCCACCTATGACCCCCCTAGTCCTGATTTCCGCAGTTGTTCCAGCCGTTGTGTCAGCTCCGGCAGGTCGAAACCCCAGATCAAACCTGCCGTATGAATGTCGGAACTGAGCGACAACAGCGCGACTCCTGCGAGGACCACCGCCACCACCCCCACGATGGCCGCGACCCCGATCGCCATACCCCTGGTGGGGAACAGCGATGCCAGCGTACGGCGTACCTGGCGGGTGGGGGCCTCGACGGCGGGGCCGGCGCAGACCGTCCAGAGGGCGACCGCGACGCCCCAGCCGAGAGTGGCGGGGATGTCCATGTTCGTGAGCACCGTCAGCAGCAGCGTGACGGGGATGCCGAGGATGAGGCCGTAGAAGATGAGGCCCAGCGTCGCCCCGGCCGACCTGGCCAGCGCGGCGGGCTCGTTGAGCACCCGGAACACATCGCCGGCCGCCGCGCTGACCTGCCGCTGGCCGTTGAGCTGCGGCTGGGCGATGTCGGCGGCCCGGAAGAGGATGACGCTCGGGATGATCAGCAGCGCGGCCAGCGTCGGCGCGATCGCCGCGCCGCCGAGCAGCGCCACCTGCATGAGCACGCTCGCCACGCCGTAGGCGCGGGAGCGCTGCAACATGGCGCCCGGACGCGCGCTCGGGTTGTGCAGCGGCGGGGGCGGCGGGACGCGCAGCGTCTCCAGGAACGGCGCCGGCTTGGGCTGGTGGACCTGCGGGGTGCGCTCGTAGAGCTCCGCGGGCTGCTCGAAGAGCGCCTGCTGCGGGTTCTGCTGCGACTGGCGCAGTTCCTCGGGCCGGACCCGGCGCGTGGGCAGGTCGCCGTCGCGTGGTTGCTCCCAGCCGCCCTGACCGGCCCGGCGGGTCGGCATGTCGCCGTCGTTCCAGCCGCTCTGCTGACCGGGCATCCGCGTGGGGACGTCGCCCTCGCCGGACAGCCCGGCCCGGCGCAGGTCGTCGCCGGTGACCCGGACCGTGGGGAACGGGTCGCCACCGCCCCGGCCGGGCACGTGCCCGGGACCGGACGGGTTGACGGCCTGCCGCGGCGCGGTGGGCTCGGCGAGGCCGGGATTCGCACCGGGGTTCTGACCGGGGTTCGGCCCGGTGTTCGGGTGGCCGGCGAGGCCGGAAGGACCGGTCCCGTGCTGATGGGCGGCGCTCTGGCCGGTCTGCCCCGGATAGCCGGCTGCGCCGGTGCCCGGATGAGCCGGTGAAGGCCTTCCGGCACCGGGGCCCGTCTGGCCCGGGTAGCCCTGGTTCGGGCGGTTCGGGTGGCCCTGGGTCGGGCGGACGTCGCTCGTCGGGATCGGCTCGGCCGGGGGCTGGTGGCCCGCGTAGGGGGTGTCGTTCAGGAGGGAGACGTACTCCTCCTGGGTCGGCTGGCGGCGCACGACCGGGGTGATCAGCGGGTTGGCCTTCTGGCCGGCCACCGGCTGGTTGACCTGGTCGTTCGACGGGGGCCGCGGCGTGGGCGGCGGGCCGTCGACGCCGAAGACGGCGATCGGCTGGCCGTGGTCGTCGATGTTGGGGACCGTGGTGACCTCGTCGGGCACCCGAGGGCGCCGCGCCTGCGGCATCAGCCGGGCCACCTGCTCGCGCAGCTCGACCGCCCGGGGGCGGCGCGAGGGGTCGCGCTGGAACGCCGCGCGCAGCACGGCCTGGATCACCGGCGGGGCGGCGTCGACGTTGGCCTTGCCCGACGTGATGTTGAAGAAGATCATCTCCAGCGTGCCCTTGCCGAACGGCGGCAGGCCGGTCGCGGCGTAGAGCAGGGTGCCGGCCCAGGCGTGCACGTCGACCTCGGGCCCGGCCTCGTGACCTTCGATGATCTCGGGGGCCAGGTAGCCGGGGGTGCCGATGAACATGCCGGTCTGGGTCAGCCGGGTCGCGTCGACCGCCTGCGCGATGCCGAAGTCGATCAGCACCGGGTCGCCGTCGAGCATGAGCACGTTGCCCGGCTTCAGGTCGCGGTGGATGACCCCGGCCGCGTGGACGGCCGACAACGCGTCGGCCACGCCGTAGGCGATCTTGAGCAGACCTTCGACCGACATCGGGCCGTCGGTCTTGATCAGGTCGTCGAGGGGTTTGCCGGGGACGTAGCGCGTGACGATGTAGGGCCGCTGGCCCGTCACGTCGGCGTCGACGACCTCGGCGATGTAGGGGTTGCGGACCCGCCGCATCGTCTCGACCTCGCGGGAGAGCCGGCGGCGCGCGGTGTCGTCGCCCGCGACCTCCGGGCGCAGCACCTTGACGGCCACCTGCCTGCCGTGAGGGTCGAGGGCCAGGTGGACCACGCCCATGCCGCCTTCACCGAGCCGCCTGAGCAGCCGGTAGGGGCCAAGTCGGTCGTCCTGATTCATGCCTTAAGCACCATACCGACTAAAACACCGCCCATGAGTGAACCATCAGGCCACATTCCTGCCCTGTACAACGGCAGGATTGGTCCAACGGTTTCCCACCCTACGGTCACAAAGTGAGCAACAGCACCTCGCCCTGCGTGGCGGTGACGAGATCACTACCGGAAAGCGCCAGCTTGGACCGGCGAAGGCCGCTGCCGACGACGACGAAGTCGCGCCGGGTCACGTTTTCGTCAACGAGCACCGGCCAGCCCTCGGGCAGCCCGATCGGGGTGATTCCGCCGTATTCCATCCCGGTCAGCGAGACGGCGTCGTCCATGGGCGCGAATGAAATCTTGCGGGCGTCCAGGTGACGGCGGACGATCCCGTTGATGTCGGCCCGGTGCGTGGCCAGCACCATGACGGCCGCGTAGCGGGTCTCGCCGCCGCGCTTGGCCGCCACGACGACGCAGTTGGCCGAGTCTTCGGGGGCGACGCCGTACTGCTCGCAGAAGGCGGCGGTGTCGGCCAGGCCGGGGTCGATGGCGGTCGCCCGCAGGTCGATCTTCAGGTCGGGCACGGCCTTCGCCACCGGTTCGGCCAGCAGATCGAGGCGGTCGGCGGCGGGCACCCAGTCGAGCATCAGTTCTCCTTCAGCGCCCTCTCGTGGATCGAGAGCACTGCCTTGCGTGCGGACTCGAAGGCCCCAGCCTGCCAGGCCACCAGGCCGGTCAGCCAGTCGCCCGCCAGGTAGACGCGCCCGTGGGCCGGCGGCACGCCCTGGAGGCCGACGTTCATCATGCCCTCGACGTGCGGCCGGTTCGCCCACGACATCGAGACGGCCGACAGCAGGTCCTTGCGGTAACCGGGCCCGTGGACCTGCTCGCCGGCGCGCAGCGCGCGGTCGAGGCGGGCGGCCGGCGACAGGACGTCGTAGACGGCGGCCTGGTCAGCCACGGTGTAGTAGCCGACCAGCAGGCCCCGGCGTTCGTGGAAGCCGTGGGAGGGGTACCAGATGCGGCCGATGTCGAGGTCGGTCTCGCTGGTGCCGCCGTAGATGTTCTCGTCGAGCTCCCACCAGCGGCGGCCGTACTCCAGGCCGATCTTGCCGCCGGCCAGGAGGAGGCCCCCGCCCAGCTGGAAGACGAGCTCCTGTGGGAGCGAGCTCGGGATGCGGGCCAGGATGTGCGGGGGCAGGGTGGCGACGCAGTAGTCGGCCCGGACCGCGCCGTTGCGGTGTTCGACGACGACCTCGCGGCCGGTGTCGGTGATCTTCGTGGCCGGGGTGCCGGTTCTGATGCGGTGGCGGCCGACGTTGGCGACCAGGGCGTCGACGATGCGGTCCATGCCGCCGACCGGCTGGAACATGGGCATGGCCTGGTCGTGGGCGAGGTCCCAGGTCAGCGCGTAGGGGATGCGGTAGCCCAGCACCTCGCCGACCGACGGGATCGGGCCGGGGGCCGCGCGGCGCTCGCCGCCCTCGTAGGTGAGCTGCTCGCCGAGCTGGCCGAACTCGCGCAGCAGGTCGAGCAGGTTGGTCTTGTCGGCCGCGGTCAGGTCGGCGTCGAGCGCGCCCTGGTTGGCGACCTTGGCCAGCAGTTCCGACAGGTGGCCCTGGGTGTCGGCGCGGGCGGTGCGCAGCCGGATCGACTTTCCCGAGGTGTGGACGTAGGCGTCGGCGTTGGAGTTGACGAAGATCTCCAGGGGCACGCCGAGCTCGCGGCAGTAGTCCATGGTGATCATCCACTGCGCGATGCGGGCCGGGCCGGCGTTGAAGTAGGTGCCCTCGCGGAAGGCGGCCCGCTGGGTGACGCCGCCGATCTCGGCGAGCTCGTCGCCGCCGCGGATCGTCAGGTTCCGGCCGCCGACCTTCTTCGCGGCTTCCAGGATCGTGACGTCGTACCCGGCCTTGAGCAGTTCGTAGGCGACGGCGAGACCGGCGACGCCGGCGCCGAGGATCACGACGCGTTTGGGCGAGCGGCCGGTCAGGGTGAAGTCGCCCGGCTGGGGGGCGGTGTAGGCGCGGGCCTGGCTCGACGGGACCAGCCCGAGCGCGCCCATCGCGGCCAGCATGGCGCCGGCTCCCCCGGCGACGCCGAGCCCGTGGAGGAGAGCCCTGCGGCTTAACTCACCTGTCACCCATATACACCGCTTCCGCACGCGACCTGGCCGGCGATCATGGCGTACAGCCCGAAGAGTGCCATGATCTCCCGGTAGTCGGGCGTTGTGAACTCGGTGTTCCTTGCCGATTTGCGCCGGGTTCCCGGGATGATCGCGCAGGCCGAGGCGATGGCGGTGCTGTTCCACTCCACTTCGAGCGTGTACGGCGGCTCGATGACATAGGGCCGGAAGTCGGGCAGCCGGTTCAGCGCGGTGAAGGTCGACTCCTCGATCTTCCGCTGCGCCACCGCGATCGGCAGCAGTTCGGCGGCGAACATGTCGATGCCCTGCTTGACGGCGACCGTCTCGACGTCGCCGAGCACCTCGCGCGCCTCCTCGCAGACCGCGACGTCGCCGGTGACCAGCACGACCGGCACCCCGACGAACCCGGCGTACGCGGCCACCAGCCGGGTCTCGCCGCAGATCTCGCCGTTCAGCCAGACGTTCTGGATCTCCTTGCCCATCCACGTGTGATTGAGCACGCCGTGGGAGACCCCGGCCCGCGCGTGGTAGCCCGCGAAGATCGCGGCGTCGAAGCCCTCGGTGAGGCCCTGGCCCATGCGGTGGGGCTTGCCGGGGCCGCGGATCAGGGTGGCGCGGGAGTCGAGCTGGTCGATGCGGAGGTTCCTGGTCGAGCCGTGGGCGTCGTTGACCAGCACCTGCGTCGCCCCGGCCGCGAACGCGCCCCGGATGACGGCGTTGGCGTCGCCGGTCATGAACTCACACCCGCGCTCGTAGCCCCGGCCGCCGTGGTGCATCTCCTCGGGGTCGGTGAGCCCGGTGACGCCCTCCATGTCGACGGACAGGTAAACCCGCATCAGTAGCTCCGCAATCGATCGACCTCACGGCGCAGCGCCACCACTTCCCGGCGGAGCATCTGGATCTCCCAGAGCGCCTCCTTCATGTCCTGCGCGTGGTCGGCCCGGGTGACGTACCGGGCGTCGACCCGGACGCGGACGGCCCGGCGCAGCCGGGGCGGGGCGAGCACGCGAAGCATGAGGCGGAGGACGGACCGCATGAGCGGCAACCCTAGCCGGGATGCGAGGAACGTTCCGCACCCAATGGTCACAATAACCGCACGGGCCCGGTTCCCCCGCCAGGGGGAACCGGGCCCGAGGTAGATCTTGCTCAGCGGAGCGTGCCGTTGGTCATGCCGGCCGGCTCCTCGGGCACCGCGATCAGGCCGAGTTCGGCGGGCGAGGCCATCAGCGGGTGGAAGGGCACCACCCTGACCGAGTAGCCGAACGCGCCGGTCCGGTCGAGCGGGATCACCCCGGTGAAGATGGCGTGGCCGTCGTCGTCGAGCGATCCGACGGTCAGCTTCACGTGGTTGGGCTCGATCAGCTCGTCGTGCTGGCCGACCCGGCCGTAGGCGGCCTGCACCTCGACGTCGTCGGGCGACAGTTCGCCCAGCGCGATCGTGGCGTTGACCTCCATGGCGGCCCCCAGTTCCGGGGTGTCGCCGATGCCGGCCGTCTCGACGTGCTCGACCCGGACGGCGGGCCAGGCCTGCGAGACCCGCAACTTCCAGGCCGCGAACGCCTTGGCCTGGGCGTAGCCGTCGCCCGAGAGGGCCTTCGCCGCCCCGGCCGCCGGGCTGTAGAGCTCGACGACGTAGTCGCGCAGCATGCGCCCGGCCAGCACCTTCGGGCCGAGCGAGCTGAGGGTGTGCTTGACCATCTCCAGCCAGCGGCGCGGCAGGCCGTCGGCGGCCCGGTCGTAGAACCGGTCGGCGACCTCGCGCTCGATCAGGTCGTAGAGGGCCGAGGCCTCCAGTTCGTCACGCCGGTCGGGGTCGGAGACGCCGTCGGCGGTCGGGATGGCCCAGCCGTTGTTGCCGTCGAACCACTCGTCCCACCAGCCGTCGCGGATCGACAGGTTCAGGCCGCCGTTGAGCGCGGCCTTCATGCCGGAGGTGCCGCACGCCTCCAGCGGGCGCAGCGGGTTGTTCATCCAGACGTCGCAACCCTGGACGAGCAACTGGCCGACGGTCATGTCGTAGTCGGGCAGGAAGACGATGCGGTGGCGCACGTCCTCCATGTCGGCGAACTTGATGATCTGCTGGATGAGCTTCTTGCCGCCCTCGTCGGCCGGGTGGGCCTTGCCGGCGATCACGATCTGGACCGGCTTGACCGGGTCGAGCAGCAGCGCGCGCAGCCGCTCGGGGTCGCGCAGCATCAGCGTGAGCCGCTTGTAGGAGGGCACCCGGCGGGCGAAGCCGATGGTCAGCACGTCGGGCGACAGGGCCTCGTCGGTCCAGGTCAGCTCGGCGTCGGAGGCGCCGCGCTGCCGCCACGACCTCCGCAGCCGCTTGCGGGCGTCGTTGACCAGGTTGGCGCGCAGTTGCCCGCGGATGGTCCACAGGTCGGCGTCGGAGAGCTTCTGCACGCCCTCCCAGCCCTGGGCGCGCTCGACGATGGTCGGCAGCTCCTTGCCGGCCAGCTCCATGACCTCGCGGCCCACCCACGTGGGGGCGTGCACGCCGTTGGTGATCGAGCCGATCGGGATCTCCGACAGGTCGAAGCCCGGCCACAGGCCCTGGAACATGCCCCGGCTGACCTCGCCGTGCAGGACCGACACGCCGTTGACCCGCTGGGCCAGGCGCATGCCCATGACGGCCATGTTGAAGACGGCCTTCTCGCCGTCGCCGGTGTCGGGCTCGGCGCCGAGGGCGAGCACGCGGTCGACCGGCACGGTCGGCCAGGCGTTGTCGCCGCCGAACTGGCGGGCGATCACGTCGGCCGGGAAACGGTCGATGCCGGCCGGGACCGGGGTGTGGGTGGTGAAGACGGTGCCGGCGCGGACCGCCTCCAGGGCCTCGTCGAACGACAGGCGGGCCTCGGTGAGCTCGCGGATGCGCTCCAGGCCGAGGAAGCCGGCGTGGCCCTCGTTGGTGTGGAAGACCTGCGGCTCGGGGTGGCCGGTGACGCGGCAGTAGGCGCGGATGGCGCGCACGCCGCCGATGCCCAGGAGGAGCTCCTGGAGCAGGCGGTGGTCGCCGCCGCCGCCGTAGAGGCGGTCGGTGACGTCGCGGGCGGTGGTGTCGTTGTCGGCCACGTCGGAGTCGAGCAGCAGCAGCGGGATGCGGCCGACCTGGGCGACCCAGATCTGGGCGTGCAGGCCGGTGCCGCCCGGGAGGCTGATCCGGATGCGGGCGGGGCTGCCGTCGTCCTCCTTCAGGAGGGTGAGCGGGAGGCCGCCGGGGTCGAGAGAGGGGTAGTGCTCCTGCTGCCAGCCCTCGGGAGACAACGACTGGGTGAAGTAGCCGTGGCGGTAGAGCAGGCCGACGCCCAGGATCGGCACGCCGAGGTCGGAGGCGGCCTTCAGGTGGTCGCCGGCCAGGATGCCGAGGCCGCCCGAGTACTGGGGAAGGGCGGCGGCGATGCCGTATTCGGGAGAGAAGTAGCCGACGGCGGCGGGCGCGTCCTGCAGCGTCTGGTACCAGCGCGGCGCCGTCATGTACTCGCGGAGATCGTCGGCGGCGTCGGCCAGGCGGCGCAGGAAACGCCGGTCCTGGGCCAGGGCGCGGAGCCTCTCGGCCGAGACGGCGCCGAGGAGGGCCACGGGGTCGTGCTCGACCCGCTCCCAGACCTCGGGGTCGACCTCGGCGAACAGGTCCATCGTCTCCGGGTGCCATGACCAGCGGAGATTCTGGACCAGCTCGCCAAGCGGCGCGAGCTCGGCCGGAAGGACGGTACGGACGGTGAACCTGCGTATAGCTCTCACGTGGCCAGACCCTAGGCGATCGGAGGGGGTGGATGTGGCCGGAACTTCGCGCCACACAGTGCGAACTCACCATTGGCATACCTGCTCAAACCTCACCGATCGGCCGAGGTGACGGTGAGTACGTGTACGTCGCACGAACCTCCGGAGACCCGTGGATGACACGCGGGTTTGACCCGGCGGACTGACTTTCATTCTGGCGGGTAAAGGGGGAGCATTAGGGCAACTCCAGTACGAGCGAGTGGTCCGGTCAGCGGGCTGTGTTTCGTGCTGCCTCAAGACAGAGCAAAGATCGACAATTGCCCCGTGGACTCCGGCGGTACCGGGCGTGCCGTCGCTACGTTGAGAAACGATGATCGGAAGAATCCCAATCCAGGACATCCATCCCGTCGTCGACTGCGGGAAGCGACCCGCGAAGGCCGCCGCCGGGGAATCCTTCGAGATCACCGCCATCGTGTTCCGCGAGGGACACGACGCGGTGGCCGCCGGGGTCGTGCTCTTCGACCCCGACGGCGTGCCGGGCCGGCTGAGACCCATGCGGGAGCTCGCGCCCGGCACCGACCGGTGGGGCGTCGAGGTCACCCTGCCCGCGGAGGGATTGTGGTCCTACCGCGTCGAGGCCTGGAGCGACCCGATCGCGACCTGGCTCCACGACGCCGGGATCAAGATCCCGCGGGGGCTCGACTCCGATCTGATGTGCGAGGAGGGCGCGCGGTTGTTCGAGCGCGCCGCCAAGGCGGTCCGCGCCGCCGACTGCCCCGACGTCCCGGTCAAGCCGCGTAGGACGACCACGTCGAAGGCGAGGTCCAAAGACCCGGTCTGCGGTCACAAGGCGGCGCTCCAGGCGATGGCGGCCCGGCTCCGCGACGACGACGTCGACCCGCGGGCCCGCTTCGCCGCCGCCCAGCTGCCCGAGACGCAGGCCCTGATCGCCGCCCACCCGCTGCGCGAGCTGGTCACCCGGACCGTCAGGTACAAGGTCATGGTCGACCGCAGGCGGGCCCTGTTCGGTTCCTGGTACGAGTTCTTCCCGCGCTCCGAGGGCGCCATCGTCGAAGAGGGCGTCGCCCCCAAGTCGGGCACGTTCAAGACGGCCGAGAAGCGTCTCCCCGCCGTCGCCCAGATGGGCTTCGACGTGGTCTACCTGCCGCCGATCCACCCGATCGGGGTGGCGTACCGGAAGGGACCGAACAACACCCTCACGCCCGAGCCCTACGACCCCGGCAGCCCGTGGGCGATCGGCGCGGAAGAGGGCGGGCACGACGCGATCCACCCCGACCTGGGCACGATCGACGACTTCGACTCCTTCGTCCGCCGGACCCGTGAGCTGGGCATGGAGGTCGCGCTCGACTTCGCGCTCCAGTGCTCGCCCGACCACCCGTGGGTGAAGGAGCACCCCGAGTGGTTCAACATCAGGGCCGACGGGACGATCGCCTACGCCGAGAACCCGCCGAAGAAGTACCAGGACATCTATCCGCTGAACTTCGACAAGGACCCCGAGGGGATCTACCAGAAGGTGCGCGAGGTGCTGCGCTACTGGATGGACCACGGGGTGCGGATCTTCCGGGTCGACAACCCGCACACCAAGCCGGTGTCGTTCTGGGAGCGGCTGCTGCGCGACGTCCGGGCCACCGACCCCGACGTGCTGTTCCTGGCCGAGGCCTTCACCCGGCCGGCCATGATGCGGACGCTCGGGCGGGTGGGCTTCCACCAGTCGTACACCTACTACACGTGGCGCAACAGCAAGCCGGAGCTCGAGGAGTACCTGACCGAGCTCTCGCGCGAGACAGCCCACTTCATGCGGCCGAACCTGTTCGTCAACACGCCCGACATCCTCCACGAGTACCTGCAGCAGGGCGGGCTGCCCGCGTTCAAGATCCGGGCGGTGCTGGCGGCGATGATGTCGCCGACCTGGGGCGTGTACGCCGGCTACGAACTGGGCGAGAACGTCCCGGTACGCCCCGGCAGCGAGGAGTACCTCGACAGCGAGAAGTACCAATACCGGCCCCGTGACTGGCAGGCGGCCGAACGTGAGGGCCGCAGCCTGGCGCCGTTCATCACGCAGCTGAATTTGTTCAGAAGAGCCCACCCGGCCCTGCAGGAATTGCGTAATCTACGGTTTCACAGCGTCGACCAGCCGGCCGTGATCTGCTTCTCAAAGCGGCTGCCGGGCGCCTACGACACGGCCACACGAAGGCACGCCATAGGCGACGTCGTGCTGACGGTCGTCAATCTTGATCCGCATAACACCCACGAGGGCACCGTCTTCTTGGACATGCCGGCCCTGGGTCTCGACTGGCATGCCGAGTTCGTCGTCGACGACGAGCTGTCGGGCGAGTCGTACCGCTGGCGGCAGGCCAACTACGTGCGCCTCGATCCGCATGTCAATCCTGCACACATCTTCACGCTGCGTCACGGGTCAGCGCACCGCCCATAACAACCGCAGCCTGCACAACCGGGGAGTCCACAGGTGAGCGTTACGACACCTCAGCCGAATCCGCAGAATCAGCACAATGCGCCGATTCCGAACACCTTCACGCACGAGAAGCCGCGCGACGCGTTCTGGTACAAGCGCGCCGTCTTCTACGAGGTGCTCATCCGCGGGTTCGCCGACTCCAACGGCGACGGCACCGGCGACATCCGGGGGCTCATCGACAAGCTCGACTACCTCGAGTGGCTCGGCGTCGACTGCCTCTGGCTGCTGCCGCTCTACGAGTCGCCGCTGCGTGACGGCGGCTACGACATCGCCGACTTCATGAAGATCCTGCCCGACTTCGGCGACCTGGGCGACTTCATCAAGCTGGTCGACGAGGCGCACAAGCGCGGCATCCGGGTCATCGCCGACCTGGTCATGAACCACACCAGCGACCAGCACCCGTGGTTCCAGGCCAGCCGGCACGACCCGACGGGCCCGTTCGGCGACTTCTACGTCTGGAACGACGACGACGAGCTCTACAAGGACGCCCGGATCATCTTCATCGACACCGAGACGTCCAACTGGACCTACGACCCGGTCCGCCAGCAGTACTACTGGCACCGGTTCTTCCACCACCAGCCCGACCTGAACTACGAGAACCCGGCCGTGCAGGAGGCGATGCTGGAGGTCCTGCGCTTCTGGCTCGACCTGGGCATCGACGGCTTCCGCATGGACGCCATCCCCTACCTGTTCGAGGTCGACGGCACCAACTGCGAGAACCTGCCGCAGACCCACGCCTACCTGAAGCGGGTCCGGGCCGAGATCGACCGGCTCTACCCCGACCGGGTGCTGCTGGCCGAGGCCAACCAGTGGCCGAGCGACGTGGTGGAGTACTTCGGCGACCCGGTCACCGGCGGCGACGAGTGCCACATGGCGTTCCACTTCCCGCTGATGCCGCGCATCTTCATGGCGGTGCGCCGCGAGTCGCGCTACCCGATCTCCGAGATCCTGGCCCAGACGCCGAAGATCCCGGAGAACTGCCAGTGGGGCATCTTCCTGCGCAACCACGACGAGCTCACGCTCGAGATGGTCACCGACGAAGAGCGCGACTACATGTACTCCGAGTACGCCAAGGACCCGCGCATGCGGGCCAACGTCGGCATCCGCCGGCGGCTCGCGCCGCTGCTCGACAACGACCGCAACCAGATCGAGCTGTTCACCGCGCTGCTCATGTCGCTGCCGGGCTCCCCGGTGCTCTACTACGGCGACGAGATCGGCATGGGCGACAACATCTGGCTGGGCGACCGCGACGGCGTGCGCACCCCGATGCAGTGGACGCCCGACCGCAACGCCGGGTTCTCCGACTGCGACCCGGGCCGCCTCTACCTGCCGGTGATCATGGACCCGATCTACGGCTACCAGGCGATCAACGTCGAGGCGCAGCAGAAGCACTCCGGTTCGCTGCTCCACTTCACCAAGCGGATGATCGAGATCCGCAAGCGCCACCCGGTCTTCGGGCTGGGCGACTTCACCGAGCTCAACTCCTCCAACCCCAGCGTGCTGGCGTTCGTGCGGGAACTGGGCGACGACCGGGTGCTCTGCGTCAACAACCTGTCGCGGTTCCCGCAGCCGGTGGAGCTGGATCTGCGCCGGTTCGAGGGGGTTTCACCCATCGAGGCGACGGGTAACGTCCCGTTCCCCCCGATTGGCGAACTTCCGTATCTTTTGACGCTCCCGGGGCATGGGTTCTATTGGTTCACCATCCCGCCGTCGTCCCGGGAGGAATAGAAAGTGCTTGCCGAGCTCCTTACCGGATGGATCGCCGATCAACGATGGTTCGCCGGTAAGGGGCGGCCGATCGACGATCTGTCGATCGAGTCCACCGTCCCGCTCGTGGACGGCGACCCCGCCCTGGCCCATCTGATCGTCAAGGTGGTCCAGGGTGACCGCACGACCCGATACCAGCTCCTGCTGGGCCTGCGCGACGCGCTGAGCAGCAGGTTGCGGCACGTCTACATCGGCCGCTGCGAGTGGGACGGCCGCGAGCGCGACGTGTACGACGCCGCCCACGACGCCGAACTCATGGGCCGCCTGCTCCACGGCGTCGCCGGCGACGCGACCGTGGGCCCGCTGAGCTTCCACCGGGTGCCGGGGGCCGAGATCGACACCTCCCAGCGCAGCCTGGTGATGACCGCCGAGCAGTCGAACACCTCGATCGTCTTCGGCGACCAGTACATCCTGAAGATGTTCCGCGTGGTCATCCCGGGGATGAACCCCGAACTCGAGATCGTCCGGGCGCTGGCCGACGAGGGCTCCCACCACGTGGCGCGGCCCTTCGGCTGGGTCGAGGGCGTGATCGACGGCGAGCCCACCACCCTGGCGATCATGCAGGCGTTCCTCGGGGGCGCCAGCGAGGGCTGGGCGATGGCGCTGACCAGCGTGCGCGATCTCTACGCCACCCCGCGCGAGGTGTCCGCGGGCGACGCCGGGGGCGACTTCGCCGCCGAGGCCGAGCGGCTCGGCGTCGCCACCGCCGAGGTCCACCGCGAGATGCGCGAGGCGTTCGGCTACGACGCCCTCGACCCCGACGAGATCCACTCGATGGCCGAGTTGTACCTCGCCCAGCTGGAGCGGGCGGTCGCGGAGGTCCCGGCGCTGGCCGACCACGCCGACGTGGCGCGGGAGGCGTACGACCTGCTGGCCTCGATCGACGAGCCGGTGCTGGTGCAGCGGGTGCACGGCGACTACCACCTCGGCCAGGTCATGCGGACCTACGACGACTGGATCGTGCTCGACTTCGAGGGTGAACCGGGGCAGCCGCTGGCCGAGCGCCGCGCGCTCCACTCGCCGCTGCGCGACGTCGCGGGCATGTTGCGCTCCTTCGAGTACGCCGCCCGCCACCTGCTGGCCGACCACCCCGACGCCGAGACGCTGGAAGACCGGGCCGAGGAGTGGGCGGTGCGCAACCGGGCCGCCTTCCTGTCCGGGTACACGAAGTCGGGCGGCGACCTGCGCCCCGCCGACGTCGTGATGATGCGCGCGCTGGAGCTCGCCAAGGCCGTCTACGAGGTGGTCTACGAGGCGCGCAACCGGCCGTCCTGGCTGCCGATCCCCCTGGCGGCGTTCACCACGAAACACTGAGAGTTGGCATAGATGAGGAACGACTTGGACCGTCTCGCCGGCGGCGCCCACCACGACCCCCATTCGATCCTGGGCGCCCATCTGACGGGCGAGGGCGTGGTCATCCGGGTGCTGCGGCCGTTCGCCGAGACGGTCGAGGCGCTGGTCGACGGGGAGGCCCACGCCCTGGCGCACGTCGAGTTCGGCGTCTTCGAAGTCCTCCTGCCGGGCCTGGACAAGATCCCCGCCTACCGGCTGCGGGTGAAGTACGAGGGCGGCGACGCGATCGAGGCCGGCGACCCCTACCGTCACTGGCCGACGCTCGGCGAGGTCGACCTGCACCTGATCGGCGAGGGCCGCCACGAACGCCTGTGGGAGGTGCTCGGCGCGCGGGTGCTGACCCACGAGGACGAACCGGGCACCGCGTTCGCGGTGTGGGCGCCCAACGCGCTCGGCGTCCGGGTGATCGGCGACTTCAACCACTGGAACGGCGGCGGCCACCCGATGCGGTCGCTGGGCTCGGCCGGGGTGTGGGAGCTGTTCATCCCTGGCGTGGGGGCCGGCACCCGCTACAAGTTCGAGATCCTCGGCGTCGACGGGGTGTGGCGGGGCAAGGCCGACCCGATGGCGCGGCGCACCGAGGTGCCGCCGCTGACCGCCTCGGTCGTCGACGAGTCCGCCTACTCCTGGAACGACGAGGAGTGGATGGCGGCCCGCGCGACCCGCGACGCGCTCAAGGAGCCGATGTCGACCTACGAGGTGCACCTGGGCTCCTGGCGGCCGGGGTTGACCTATCTCGAACTGGCCGACCAGCTGACCGCGTACGTGACCGAGATGGGCTTCACGCACGTCGAGTTCATGCCGGTCGCCGAGCACCCGTTCGGCGGGTCGTGGGGTTACCAGGTCACCTCCTACTACGCGCCGACCTCCCGGTTCGGCTCGCCCGACGAGTTCCGCGCCCTGGTCGACGCGCTGCACCGGGCCGGCATCGGGGTCATCGTCGACTGGGTGCCCGCCCACTTCCCGATGGACGAGTGGGCCCTGGCGCGCTTCGACGGCACTCCCCTGTACGAGCACGCCGACCCCCACCGGGGCGAGCACCCCGACTGGGGCACCTACGTGTTCGACTTCGGCCGCCGCGAGGTGCGGAACTTCCTGGTGGCCAACGCGGTCTACTGGCTGCGCGAGTTCCACATCGACGGCCTGCGGGTCGACGCCGTGGCCTCGATGCTCTACCTCGACTACTCCCGCCGCGACGGCGAGTGGACGCCCAACCAGTTCGGCGGACGCGAGAACCTCGACGCGATCGAGTTCCTCAAGGAGATGAACGCCGTCGCCTACCGCGAGGCCCCCGGCATCGTCACGATCGCCGAGGAGTCGACGGCCTGGCCCGGCGTCTCGCGGCCGGTCCACCTGGGCGGGCTGGGCTTCGGCTTCAAGTGGAACATGGGCTGGATGCACGACACCCTGGCCTACCTCGCCCACGAGCCGGTCTTCCGCCAGTACCACCACCACCAGCTGACGTTCTCGCTGATGTACGCCTACTCCGAGAACTTCGTGCTGCCGCTGTCGCACGACGAGGTCGTCCACCTGAAGGGCTCGCTGCTGGGCAAGATGCCCGGCGACGAGTGGCAGCGCTTCGCCAACCTGCGCGCCCTCTACGCCTTCATGTGGGCCCACCCGGGCAAGCAGTTGCTGTTCATGGGCGGGGAGTTCGGCCAGGGCGGCGAGTGGTCGGAGTCGAAGGGCCTCGACTGGTGGGTGCTCGACTTCGACTTCCACCAGGGCGTGCAGAAGCTGGTCCGCGACCTGAACGGCGTCTACAAGGACACCCCGGCGCTCTACACCCAGGACGACACCGCCGACGGGTTCCGCTGGATCGACGCCGACGACTTCTCGGGGAACGTCTTCTCGTTCGTGCGTTACGGCACCGACGGCTCGGCGCTGGCCTGCGTGACGAACTTCTCCGGCGGCCCCCATGAGGACTACCGGCTGGGCCTGCCCGAGGGCGGCACCTGGACCGAGGTGCTCAACACCGACGCCTACGAGTACGCCGGCAGCGGCGTCGGCAACCTGGGCGGGGTGGTGGCGACCGAGGCCGAGCACCACGGGCTGCCCTACTCGGTCAGGCTGCGGGTGCCGCCGCTCGGGACCATCTGGTTGCGCAAGGAAGCTTGACAGGGGCCCCTTCGGGGGCCCTTTCTTATGGGAACCTTAAGCGCAGATTAACCCCCTTACCGATGAGTTGACCGCCGTCAGATCATGGTCCTAATCTCGGGCTATTAATAGGAAACTTTCCTAAGAGTTACCCCCCGGGAGCGTTCCTTGCGACGTATCACCATCGGCTCGCTGATCGCCGCGGCGGCGCTGCTCGTGCCGTTCGGCTTCGGCCAGGCCGCCGCCGCCACTCCGGCCACCGCCACGTACGCCGTCGACCAGGACTGGGGCAGCGGCTTCCAGGGCAAGGTCACCGTGAAGGCGGGCGACACGGCCCTGCCCACCTGGACGGTCGAGTTCGACCTGCCGGGCGCCACCACCATCAGCTCGGCCTGGGACGCCGACATGGTGAAGTCGGGCAACCACTACACCTTCACCAAGAAGAGCTGGGCGGGCCCGCTCGCCGCCGGCGCCTCGTTCAGCTTCGGCTTCGTCGGCGCCCCGGGCGGCCTGTCGGCGGTCCAGAACTGCAAGCTCAACGGCGCCCCCTGCACCGGCGGCCCGGTGAACCCCTCGCCGTCGCCCACTCCGACGGTTTCGCCTTCCGCCAGCCCCTCCCCCTCGCCGACCCCCACGGTCACTCCCCCGCCGGGCGGTAAGAAGGTCATCGGCTATTTCACCAACTGGGGCGTCTACGGCCGCCAGTTCTACGTGAAGAACCTGCACACCAGCGGCTCCGCCGCCAAGCTGACCCACATCCTGTACGCCTTCGGCAACGTCCAGAACGGCCAGTGCACGATCTCCGACAGCTACGCCGACTACGAGATGGCCTACACCACGGCCAACTCCGTCGACGGCGTCGCCGACACGTGGGACCAGCCGCTGCGCGGCAACTTCAACCAGCTGCGCAAGCTCAAGGCGATGTACCCGGGCCTGAAGGTGATCTTCAGCATCGGCGGCTGGACCTACTCCGGCGGCTTCACCCAGGCCGCCGCGAACCCGACCGCGTTCGCCAACTCCTGCTACAACATGGTCGAGGACCCGCGCTGGGCCGACGTCTTCGACGGCATCGACATCGACTGGGAGTACCCGAACGCCTGCGGCCTCAGCTGTGACGCCTCCGGCTTCGCCTCGTTCAAGAACGTGATGCAGGCCCTGCGCGCCAAGTTCGGTCCCAACGCCCTGGTCACCGCCGCGATCACCGCCGACGGCACCAACGGCGGCAAGATCGACGCCGCCGACTACGGAGGCGCGGCCCAGTACGTCGACTTCTACATGCCGATGACCTACGACTACTTCGGCGCGTTCGCCGCGCAGGGCCCGACCGCCCCGCACTCGCCGCTGACCAGCTACACCGGCATCCCGACCGCCGGCTTCTACAGCGACCTGGCGATCCAGAAGCTCAAGTCGAAGGGCATCCCGGCCGCCAAGCTGCTGCTCGGCATCGGCTTCTACGGCCGAGGCTGGACCGGCGTCACCCAGTCGGCCCCGGGCGGCTCGGCCACCGGCGCGGCGCCGGGCACGTACGAGGCCGGCATCGAGGACTACAAGGTCCTCAAGACCCGCTGCCCGGCCACCGGCACGGTCGGCGGCACGGCGTACGCCCACTGCGGCAACCAGTGGTGGAGCTACGACACCCCCGCCACCATCGCCGGGAAGATGACCTACGCCAAGAACCAGGGTCTGGCCGGCGCCTTCTTCTGGGAGACCAGCGGCGACACCGCCAACGGCGAGCTGATCACCGCGATGAGCAACGGCCTCAAGTAACACCCGTCCTCTGACGGCTGAACGGCTCCGCGCCCTGTGCGCGGGGCCGTTTCGCTTAGTGTGGCTTTCATGGACGCGACCAAGACGATCATCGAGGCCGTCGGCAAGATGCGGCAGCGCCGGACCTCCCCGCTGATGCTGGAGCTCGACCTGACCGAGGGTCTGACCGACGCTCCGCCCGCCGACCCCGTGTCGGCCTTGTTGTCGATGCGCCGGGCCCGGCTGAGCGACGTCATCGGCGGCCTGCGGCGGGCCCGCCGCGACCCCCGCGTGAAGGGCCTGATCGTCAAGATCGGCGGCCATCCGCTCGGGCTGGCCATGGTGCAGGAGATCCGCAACGCGGTCGTGCACTTCCGGGCGGCCGGGAAACTCACCGTGGCCTGGGCCGACAGCTACGGCGAGGTCGCCAACGGCACCGTCCCCTACTACCTGGCCAGCGCCTTCGAGAAGGTCTACCTCCAGCCGTCGGGCGACGTCGGGCTGACCGGCGTGGCGATCGAGCAGCGCTTCCTCAAGGGCGCGCTCGGCAAGCTCGACATCGACTACCAGGTGGGCCAGCGGCACCAGTACAAGACCGCCGCGAACATGTTCACCCAAGACCACATGACCGACGCCCACAAGGAGATGACCGGGCGGCTGGCCGAGTCGCTGACCGAGCAGCTCGTCGCCGGCATCGCCGAGGGCCGCGGCCTAGAGCCCAAGCGGGTGCGCGAACTCATCGACCAGGGCCCCTTCTACGGCCAGGAGGCCGTCGCGGCCGGTCTGGTCGACGGCCTGAAGTACCGCGACGAGGTCTACGCCGACCACGTGCCCGAAGAGACCGTCCTCCTGTACGTCGCCCGCTACGCGAAGACCGCCCTGCCGAAGATGCCCCACCCGGGCGAGCAGGTCGTCGCGCTGGTCCACGGCCACGGCGCGATCAGGCTGGGCCGCAGCGGCCGCTCGCCCCTGGGCGGCGGCAGCGCGATGGGCTCCGACACCATCAGCGCGGCGATCCGCGCGGCTCGCCGCGACGACAAGGTGCGGGCGATCGTCTTCCGGGTCGACAGTCCCGGCGGCTCCTACACCGCCTCCGACTCGATCTGGCGCGAGGTGATCCTGGCCAAGCGGGCGGGCAAGCCGGTCATCGTGTCGATGGGCGACGTCGCCGCCTCGGGCGGCTACTTCGTCTCGATGGCGGCCGACGTCATCTACGCCCAGCCCGGCACCCTCACCGGCTCGATCGGCGTGTTCGGCGGCAAGGCCGTGCTCGGCGGGCTGCTCGACCGGCTCGGCATCGCCACCGAGATCGTCGCCGAGGGCGCCAACGCGGGCATGTTCTCCGCCACCCGGCCGTTCTCCGAGTCGCAGTGGGCCCGCATCAACACCTGGCTCGACCGCGTCTACGACGACTTCGTCGACAAGGTCGCCGAGGGCCGCGGCCTCGACCGCGACAAGGCCGAGTCGCTGGCCAGGGGCCGGGTCTGGACCGGCGCCGACGCACGCGACCACGGGCTGGTCGACGAGCTCGGCGGGGTCGAAGACGCATTGGCCGAGGCGCGCAAGCGGGCCGGGCTGGCCGCCGACGCGCCGGTGCGCTCCTACCCGAAGATCAACCCGCTGGAGCGGCTGATCCCGCCGGAGTCGTCCGAAGACAAGACGGCCGCGATGGCGCGGGTGCGCCTGGAGGCGTGGGGGCCGCTGGCGGCGTTCGCCGCCGAGCTGGGCCTGCCGGCCGCCGGGCCGCTGGTGCTGCCCGGCCAGTGGGTGATCCGCTAGCCGCCGACCGGCCGGTAACGGCCGCGCAGCCGGGTGAGCGGCGGCCTGGCCGCGTCGACGTAGTCGACCGCCGTCACCTGGGCGATGAAGAGCATGTGGTCGCCGGCCGGCACGACCGTCATGGTCTCGGCCTCGACGGCGGCCACCCCGCCCTCGACGATCAGGGCCTCGGAGTGGGCGCCGCGATGGTGGGCCACCGAGGCGAGCAGCAGCCGGGCGCCGGGGCGGCCCGGGGTGGCGAAGCGGGAGGCGATGGCCTGCTGGCCGTCGGCGAGCAGGGTCGCCGCCCACCGGTCGCGCCGCAGCAGCAGCTCGGTCAGGTAGGCGCCGTTCGCGAGGCTGATCAGCACGGTCGGCGGCGTGGCCGAGACCGACAACAGGCTGGTCACGGTGTTGCCGACGTCGTCGCGGTCGTCTTTCACCGTGACGACGGCGACCCCGGCGGCGAGCTGGGCCATCGCCTCGACGAACAGCGCGCCCGCCGCCGGGGTCGTCATCAGAGCAGGCCGTTCTGGGTCAGCCAGTCTTTGGCGACCACCGGCGGGTCGGCCTTGTCGACCGCGACCTGCTTCATCAGTTCGAGCAGGCCCTCGGTGGTGAGCTTGGCCGAGACGGCGTCGAGGGTCGACTTCACCGTGTCGTCGGCGCCGGCCTTGAACACCAGGGGCGCGATGTTGTCGGCGGCGAAGGCGTTCTTGTTGTCCTGGAGCGAGACCAGGTCGTTGAGCAGGATCTTCGGGTCGGTGGTGAAGACGTTGCCGACCTGGATGGTGCCGCTCTTGATGGCGTCGGCCGTGGTCTCGGCCGTGGGCTCCCACGACTTGAACTCCAGGCCGTAGGTGTTCTTGAAGTTCTCCTCCTGACGCTCCTTGAACTCCGGCGGGCCGCCGACCACGAGGTCCTTGGAGATCTTCGCCAGGTCTTCGATCGTCGTCAGGCTCTTCTCGGTCGCGAACGCCTTGGTGACCGTGAGGGAGTTGCCGTCCTGGGCGGCGGCCGGGGTGAGGACCTCGACCTCCGGGGGCAGCTTGGTCTTCAGCGCGGCGACCACGTCGTCGGTCGACTTGGCGGTGGCGGCCGGGTCGACGAAGGCCAGCAGCGAGCCGACGTATTCGGGGAGGACGGTCAGGCCGCCGCTCTTGACCTGGTCGAAGACGACCTCACGGGAGCCGATGTTGGGCTTCTCCTCGACGGTGACGCCCTTGGCCTGGAGGGCCTGCGCGTAGATCGAGCCCAGCAGCACGCTCTCGGGGAAGTTGAAGGAGCCGACGACGACCGTCGAGGCCGCGGCGGAGCCCCCCGAGGCGGCGGGAGCGGACGGGGTGGCCTGCGCCAACGGGTCGCTGCCACCTCCTCCGCAGGCGGATAGGGCGAACACCGCGGCGAGCGCGGTGACGAGTGCTCGTTTCACGTACATTCCCTTCAAAATCGGGGGGATAGGTAGAGATTAGCGGACCTGTCGCACCCCCGGCGAGACGATTACCCGGTTGAGCAGCGTGAACCCGGTCTGCACCGCCAGCGCGAGGAGGACGACCAGGACCGCTCCCCCGAACACCTCGGCGTAGTTCTTCGTCGCCAGCCCGTCGATGATGTATCTCCCCAGCCCCCCAAGCCCGACATATGCCGCCACCGTCGCCGTCGCCACCACGGTGATGGCCGACAGCCGCAGACCCAGCAGGATCAACGGCAGCGCAACAGGCAGCAACGCCCGGAACAGCACCTGGCTTCCCCGCAGACCCATCCCGTATGCGGCGTCGCGCAGATCGGGGTCGGCGCCCCGGATGCCCTCATAGGTGTTGACCAGGATCGGCGGGATCGCCAGGGCGATCAGCGGGATCAGCACCGGCCAGAGCGTGCCGACGCCGATGAGCAGCACGACCAGCACGAGCAGGCCCAGGGTGGGCAGCGCGCGGGCGGCGTTGGCCGACACCACGACGATGACCGCGCCCCGGCCGGTGTGCCCGATGAGCAGGCCGAGCGGGATCGCGATCAGCGCGGCGATGGCGAAGGCCAGGAAGGAGTATTCGAGGTGCTGGAGCAGCCGGAGCGGGATCGCGTCGTCGCCCGACCAGTATTCGGCGCTGCCGAAGAACTCGATGAGCCAGTTCACGCGCGCCTCCTCGCCCACGGCGTCAGCAGGCGCTGGGCCGCGATGATGACCAGGTCGGCGACCAGGGCCAGCGCGACCACGAGCACGATCCCGACCACGATCGGGGTGTAGAACTGCCGCTGCCAGCCGTCGATGAACAGGTAGCCGAGCCCGCCCTGCCCGATGAGCGCGCCCACGCTGACCAGCGAGATGCTCGACACGGCCGCGACGCGCAGCCCGGCCAGCACGACCGGGACCGCGATGGGCAGCTCGACCCGGGTGAGCCGGCGCATCGGCTGGAAGCCCATGGCGACGGCCGACTGGCGTACGTGGTCGGGAACCGACCGCATGCCGTCGACCACGGCCGGGATCAGCACGGCCAGCGAGAACAGGGTCAGCGGGATGATGACGGTCGTCTGGGTCAGGCCGGTGACCGACAGCAGGATCGAGAACAGCGCCAGCGACGGCAGCGAGTAGACGACGTTCATGATGCCGACGGTCGGCTGGTAGAGCCACCGGTAGCGGGCGCACGCGAGGCCGAGCGGGATCGCGATCAGCAGCCCGGCGATCACCGGCACGAACGCCATCACGATGTGGTTCTCCAGCAGCACCTTCACCGAGGTCGGCCCGCCGTTGTCCCAGTTGCGGGCAATCCAGTCCCAGCGGACGAGGGGCTCATCCACGGGCCGCCCCCACGAGCGCGGCCTGGCCGACCACGCCGAGCACCCGCCCGTCGTCGTCGACGGCCACCGCCAGCCCGTCGGGCGACAGCAGCGCGGCGTCGAGCGCGGCCCGCAGGGAGTCGCGCGCCGGATTGAAGGTCCCGTGGCCCTCGGGCGTCACGCCCTCGGGCGCGGGGTCGAGCGCCAGGTTCTTCGCCGGGACGAACCCGAGCCGCCGGATGCCCCGGTCGCGGCCGAGGAACTCGCGCACGAAGTCGTCGGCCGGGTCGCTGAGCAGGTCGGCGGGCGCGGCGACCTGGGCCAGCTTCCCGCCCACCCGCAACACCGCGACGGTGTCGCCGAGCTTGACGGCCTCGTCGATGTCGTGGGTGACGAACACGATCGTCTTGTGCAGCTCCGACTGCAGCCGGAGCAGCTCCTCCTGGAGCGAGGCGCGCACGATCGGGTCGACCGCGCTGAAGGGCTCGTCCATGAGCAGCACCGGCGGGTCGGCGGCCAGCGCGCGGGCCACGCCGACGCGCTGCTGCTGGCCGCCGGACAACTGGTAGGGGTAACGGCGGGCCATCTTGGGGTCGAGGCCGACGCGTTCGAGCAGTTCCATCGCGCGGTCGCGGGCCTTCTTCTTGTCCCATCCGAGCAGGAACGGCACGGTCGCGATGTTGTCGACGATGCGGCGGTGGGGGAACAGGCCGGCCTGCTGGATGACGTAGCCGATGCCCCGGCGCAGGGTCGCCGGGTCGACGGTGGTGACGTCCTTCCCGTCGAGGAGGACGCGGCCCTCGGTGGGGTCGATCATCCGGTTGATCATGCGCAGGGAGGTGGTCTTCCCGCAGCCCGAAGGGCCGACGAAAACCGTGATGGCGCCGTCGGGCACCTCCAGGGAGAGGTCGTCCACCGCGACCGTCCCGTCGGCGTAGCGTTTCGTGACGCCGTCAAAAGTGATCACTGGCGACCTCTGTCCACAGGGTGTCGATCTCCGCGGGCCAGCCTACGAGGGCTTTGTTACATTCCGAAATGATCAATGGTCACTGCCCAGAAGAATATGAATCAAAAGCCCACTAATTAGTGCGCTCCAGCCTTGGTGGCGGCATGATTGACGTACGATCCCTCCACTTCAACACCAGGGGTACCGGCCGTGACAACACCGCTCACGGGTCAGCGTTCCAGGAGCGACCTGATCGCCGAGCTCTACGAGCGTCACGCCGCCGGGCTGTTCGCCTACTGCCACGACCAGCTGGGTGAGACGGCCTCGGCCGCCGACGCCCTGGTCGCCGTGCTCACGGGCGTCCCGCCGACGGATCCGCCTCGCGCGGCGCTCTTCTCCCTCGCCCGGCGCGAGATCTACCGCCGCGACGTCAGCTACGCGATGCCCGCCGTCGACTCCATCGCCGACCCGGCGACCGCGCTGATCGAGCGCGTCTTCCGCGACATCCGGCCCCACCAGCGCGAGGTCCTGCTGCTGTCGGCCCACTGCGGGCTCAGCACCGCCGAGCTCGCCTTAGTCCTCGACGTCGCCGCCGACACCGCAGAAGAGCTGGCCACCAGCGCCCGCCACCGGTTCGGCCAGACCCTCGCGACCGCCGTCGCCGCCGCCCGCACCGCGCCGTTCATCGCGCGCGACGTCGAAGAGGTGTACGACGCCATCGGGGTCGCCCCTCTCGAAGACGTGCTGGCCCGGCTCCCCTGGCGTGAGCCGCCCCACGACGTGCTGCGCCGGCTCCACCAGTCGGCCCTCCCTTTTGACCAGGCTCCGCCGGTCCGCCGGAAGTCCTCGCTGCCGGTCCGCCGGCTCTGGCCGACCGCGCCCTCGTGGCCGCTGCCGCTGGCGACCGACACCGACCCGGCGACGAACACGACGGTCGTCCCGCTCGACGACCTGACCAACCCGACGAAGATCGCCGAGCGGCGCCGCCGCCACGAGGCGCTGACCGAGCCGATGCCCCGTCTGCGCGGCTCGATCCTGAAGAACATCGGCAACGGCCCGCCCAAGCGCCGCATCAGCATGACGGCCGCGCCCGCTCCCGACGTCGCCCCCGCACCGGCCGAAACGGTGGAAGCGGTCGAGGCGGTCGTCGAAGACCAGCTGGCGGCGTTCTCGAAGATGCCGTCGTTCGACGGCTTCACGACGGAGACCGAGCTCCCGGAGATCGAGCCCGCCGAGGCCGACACGCCGGAAGTCGCCTTCTCGCCGTCCGAGCCCGAGACGCCGGGCGAGACCACGATGCCCGACCTGCTGCCGTCCGACCGGCTGGTGTTCGCCAAGCCGATCGTCGAAGACGACGACCTGCCGCAGGGGTCGACCACGATCGACGCGCCCGAGAGCGCGCTGGTCAGAGCGGTGCAGACGGGCGCGCTGCCCGAAGCTCCGGTTGATCAGCCCACGCTGCTGCCGGCCCGCGCCCACTCGGGGCGGCGGGCGCCGAAGGCGAAGGTCAAGGCCGAGCGGCATCACGACTGGGCGTGGGAGCTGATCGGCTTCCTGATCTGCCTGGCGATCGCGCTGGCGGTCTTCTTCTCGATGCCGCTGCTGGTCTGACGCCTCACCAGGAGAGGCGGACCACCCCGGTCGCGTGCACGCCCTCGGTCGACCGGGCGCAGACCTCGACCGTCACGACCTCGGCGGTGGCGTCCACCACGACGCCGGTGAAGGTGAGGGTGTCGCCCGCGTGGGCGGGCAGGCCGAGCTTGACGTTCATGCCGCGCAGGAACGCGTCGGGGCCGGCCCACTCGGTGACGTAGTTCTCGACCAGGTCCATCGTCGTGAGCATGGTCAGCCGCACGTCGGCGGCCGTCGCGGAACCCGGCTTGGCCGTCAGGGCGGCCGACAGGATCAGGCGGGGCAGCTGGGTGCCGGTCGGGATCTCCGGGGTTCGCATCGGGCCGCTCCACGGGGCGGGGCGGCAGGGGGCCGCGAACGGTGTGCCGCGCCTGGGTGTGTTCAGGGTTCGCATCTCACGGCTCCCGGGCTCTCGTCGACAGGACGGACCGCCCTACGCCGGTCGCCGCGGCGTGGTTCCGCCGGAGGAGGACGGCACGCCGGGCGGACCGGGTGTGGGCGGAATGTCGCAGGCTTCCGGGCCCGCCGCACCGCTGGGCCCGGAAGCTCTCCGCACGGTGAACCCTTGCAGACGGGCCGGGTGTCCGTGTTAGCCGGTTGATCCACCGGTTGGGGTCGGGATTCACCGGGTTGAGGTTTTTCCACTCGCGGACGGAACTTCGGCATCCCCCCAGGCAGCGGGAGGTGCGGTATGTCTTCTTTGCGCCTGGAGACGCTCCGAGCGGCGCATCAGCGGGGCGGCCGGGGCAACTGCAGGCCCAGCATGGCGATCAGTTCGCGCTGCACCTCGTTGACGCCGCCGCCGAAGGTCAGCACCAGACCGCCCTTCACGCCCCGGTCGACCCGCTCCATCAGGTCGCGGGTCTCCTCGTCGGCCGGATCGCCGAAGCGGGCCAGGGTCTCGCCGACGACGCGGCCGACGTCCTGCATGCGCTCGGAGCCGTAGATCTTGGTGGCCGAGGCGTCGGGCGCGCCGAGCCAGCCCAGGTCCATGTTGGCGGCGACCTGCCAGTTGAGCAGTTCGTTGGTCCGGAAGGCGGCGTACACCGAACCCAGCGCCCTTCTGACCGCCGGCTCCTCGATGGCGCCCGAGCGCCGCGCCCACGCCTTGAAGCGGTCGTAGGTGTGCGCGATGTTGCCGGCCGGGCCGAGGGTCACGCGTTCGTGGTTGAGCTGGTTGACGATCAGGTCCCAGCCCTTGCCGACCTCGCCGACGACCATGTCGGCCGGGACGCGGGCGTCGCTGTAGTAGGTGCTGTTGGTGTGGTGGCGGCCGTCCATGGTGATGATCGGGGTCCAGGAGTAGCCGGGGTCGGCGGTCGAGACGATCATCATGGTGATGCCGCGGTGCTTCCTGGCGTCCGGGTCGGTGCGGGCGGCCAGCCAGATGTAGTCGGCGAAGTGCGCGCCCGAGGTGAAGATCTTCTGGCCGTTGACGACGTAGTGGTCGCCGTCGCGCACGGCGGTGGTGGTCAGCGAGGCCAGGTCGGTGCCCGCGCCGGGTTCGCTGTAGCCGATGGCGAAGTGGCATTCGCCCGCCAGGATGCGCGGGAGGAAGAACGCCTTCTGCTCGGGGGTGCCGTACTGCATCAGGGTCGGGCCGACCGTCTGCAGCGTGATGATCGGGTAGGGCACCTCGGCGCGGGCGATCTCATTGGCGAAGATCTGCTGTTCGAGGGGGCCGTAGCCGCGGCCGCCGAACTCCTCGGGCCAGCCCATGCCGAGCATGCCGTCGCGGCCGAGCCGGCGGCAGTGCTCCATGTAGGCGGCGCCGAACGGGTCGGCGGCGATGTCGGCGCGCTGTCCGGCGGTCAGGCAGCCGGCGAAGTAGCCGCGCAGTTCGTCGCGCAGAGCACGCTGGGCGTCGGTCAGTTCGACGAACATTCGAGGTCCCCGATCAGGTCGAGCTGCGCCTCGGCCCCGCCCAGGGCGTGCGCGGCGTGCTTGCCCCAGGCGAAGTAGCGGTGCAGCGGATAGGTGACGTCGAGGCCGAGGCCGCCGTGCAGGTGCTGGCAGGTGTAGAGGGCCCGCAGCGCCGAGTCGGCGGTGTGCAGCCCGGCGACGGCCAGGTCGCGGTCGGCGTCGAGCCCGGCCGCCAGCCGGAACACCCCCGACCAGACGGCGACGTCGAGCGCCCTGGCGGCGATGTAGACGTCGGCGACCTGCATGGTGACGGCCTGGAACTCGGCCAGCGCGCGGTCGAACTGGCGGCGGGTCCTGACGTGGCCGGTAGTGATCTTGAGCGCCTGGGCCAGCACCCCCGAGGCGGTGGCGGTGATCGCGGCGCGGACCAGCAGGCCGAGCTCGCGGGCCGCCCCGGCGATCAGCTCTCCCGGGGCGTCGTCGAGGGTCACCACTCCGGCCGGTTCCCCGGTCGCGGTCGGGGTCTCCTGTACGTCCATCGCCTCCGGATGGACCACGTACACGTCGTCGTCCACCGCCACGAGGACACCCGCGGCCTGCGCGGCGTAGGGTACGCCGGTCACCCGCCCGGTGAGCCGCCCGTTCGCGACGGCGACCCGCCCGCCGACGCCGTAGGTGCAGGGCACGGCGCCCTCGGCGACGGGAGCCAGCCGGGCCTGCTGGGCCGCCGAGCCGTGGCGGGCCACGGTCAGCCCCGTGACCAGCGCGGGCAGCAGCGGCACGGGCGCGACGTGCGCGCCGACCTCACGCAGCAGCACCGCCATCTCGACCGGCCCGAGCCCCGCGCCGCCCGACTCCTCGGGCAGGCAGGCCCCGGTCAGCCCCGCGCGGGCCATGGTGGCCCACAGGCGGGCGTCGTAGGGTTCGCCGGTCTTCTCGTGGGCCTCCGGGTCGGCCTCCTTGTCGAGGAGCCCGGCCGCGAGGGTGCGCAACTCCCGTTGCGGCTCGTCGAGATCGAAATCCACCAACCGAAGTTAGAACGGATTCTAGTAAGTGTCCACAACCCCGTGACTGGTGAGTAACCATCCGGTACGGGACCTGGTCAGATAACGTGTTCTGCTATGGAAGCGGTCCAGGACCTCCCGCCCGGCACGGCTCCGGGCCTGCGCACCAAGAGTCAGCTCCAGCGGCGCAGGCGCATCCTCCAGGCCGCCGCGGCCCTGGCCTCCCGCGGCGGGGTCGAGGCCATGCAGATGCGCACGGTCGCCGAACGCGCGGGCGTGGCCCTGGGCACCCTCTACCGCTACTTCCCCTCGAAGATGGACCTCGTGGTCGCCGTGGTCGGCGAGGAACTCGACATGCTGGAGTCGAGCATCGCCCGCCGCCCGCCCGCCGCCGCCACCCCCGACGGCCGGGCCGTCGACGTGCTGATGCGGGCCACCCGCGGCCTGATGCGCGAGCCCGAGCTCGCCGACGCGCTGATCAGGGCGCTGATCCTGGCCGACGTGGAACTGCCCTTCGGCGACCGCATGGCCGGCCTGCTGGTCCGCGTCGCGGGCCTGTCCGACGGCCGCGCGACCGAGGAGCAGGCGGTCCTGGCGGCCTCGCTCGGCGCGGTGTGGGTGCAGGAACTCCTGGAGATGCTGCGCGGGCGGCGGACGTACGAGGACATCCAGCGCCGCATCGAGATCGCCGCGTCCCGCCTCCTGGCGGAGTTCCCGGCTTCCCGGGTGGAATAGAACGCGTTACAGTTTTCGGCATGGGAACGCCGGTCGTCGTCGAGGCCGTCCGGACGCCGATCGGTAGACGCGGCGGCTGGCTGGCCGGAGTCAAACCCCAGGCCCTGCTCGCCGCGGCACTGAGCGGCCTCGTCGAGCGGTCGGGCCTCGACCCCCTGGCCGTCGAACAGGTCTTCGCCGGCTGCGTCACCCAGGCAGGCGAACAGGGCGGCCACGTCGGCCGCCACGCGTGGCTCTACGCGGGCCTTCCCTACCAGACCGGCGTCACCACGGTCGACGCGCAGTGCGGCTCGTCGCAGCAGGCCGTGCACCTGGTCGCGGCCCTGATCCAGGCGGGCGTGATCGACGTCGGCATCGCCTGCGGCGTCGAGTCGATGAGCCGCCAGCCGCTCGGCTCGAACGTGCTGCCCGCCAACCCCCGCCCCGACGACTGGACGATCGACCTGCCCGACCAGTTCACCGCCGCCGAACGCATCGCCGCCCGCCGGAGCCTCTCCCGCACCGACCTCGACGCCTTCGGCGCCCGATCCCAGCAGCGCGCGGCCGAAGCGTGGGCCGAGGGACGCTTCGACCGCGAGATCGTCCCCGTCGCCGGGGTGACCCGCGACCAGGGCCTGCGGGAGACGACGGCCGAGACCCTGGCGGGCCTGAAGCCCGTGCTGGGCGCTGGCGGCCTGCACACCGCCGGGACGTCGTCGCAGATCTCCGACGGCGCGGCCGCGGTGCTCCTGATGAGCGAGCCGGCCGCCGCACGACACGGCCTGCGCCCCCGCGCCCGGATCCTGGCCCAGGCGCTGGTGGGGTCGGAGCCCTACTTCCACCTGGACGGCCCCGTGGAGGCCACCACGCGGGTGCTGGACCGGGCCGGGATGTCGATGTCGGATCTTGACCTGTATGAGGTCAACGAGGCTTTCGCGGCCATCGTCCTGTCATGGGCGTCGGTCCACAAACCCGACCCCACCCGCCTGAACCCCAACGGCGGCGCCATCGCCCTCGGCCACCCGGTCGGCGCGACGGGCAGCCGCCTCATCACCACGGCATTGCACGAACTGGAACGGACGGACGGGTCCACGGCCCTGGTGACGATGTGCGCGGGCGGCGCCCTGGCCACCGCGACCATCCTCGAACGCGCGTGACCCCCTTCGACGCTCTACCGCTTAGGCGGTTGCGAGG
>NZ_BBXC01000025.1:0-101893 GCF_001570525.1 Herbidospora sakaeratensis | reverse complement strand
ACACGAGTCACCCCGGTGCTCTACCGCCGGTACGGATCCAAAGCCATGTCCGCGCCCGGAGGCGCGCGACACACCTCGGCATTCTGCGGTTGGCATGGCTTCAAAGCCGTGTCCACATTCGGAGTCGCCTCGACGCTTGTCTGCCGTTGCCGTTCCGCGGCCGCGTCTGTCCTCAGCAGCGCGCAACTCACTCCGGCATTCGGCTTCGATTCCGAAGCCGTGACGCCAACCGTGTGTCGGACCACTTCGGTCGCCCTCTCGGAGGCGTGGTGACGTGGGGCGATGGCGTGAAAGGGGAGGGCGGAATGTGGTGGTCGTCTGGGTTTGGGACCATGGTCACGGTAACAAGCGCTTGATGGGGGCCGGATGAGTGAGCGGGATGTGCGGACGCGGCGTGCCTACTCGGCCCAGAAGGTCACCGATCTCGGTGACGGGGTGTGGAGCGTGCCGGTGCCCATACCGGGCAATCCGCTCGGGTACACGCTCGTCTACGCCGTCGAGTCGCCCACCGGGCCGGTCCTGATCGACGCCGGGTGGAACCACCCCGAGGCGTTCCAGGCGCTCGAGAGCGGGCTCGGGCAGGCGGGCATCGCGCTCGCCGACGTGCGCGGGGTCGTCGTGACGCACTACCACCCCGACCACGCCGGGCTCGCCGGGCAGGTCAGGGAGGCGTCCGGCGGGTGGATCGCGATGCACGAGGCCGACGCCGAGATGGTGCGCATGTTCCACGACATGGCGGCCGCCGAGGATCGTCCACGGATGCAGACCGACATGCTGCGCCGGGCGGGCGCCTCGCCCGAGGAACTGCCGGCCGCCATCATGGACGCCCCCACGCCCCCCGCGATCCCCGACGTCCACCTGGCCGACGGCGCGCTCGTCGACGTGCCGGGGCGGCGGTTGCGGACCGTCTGGACCCCCGGGCACTCCCCCGGGCACATCTGTCTCCATCTCGAAGACGGTGATCGGGTCTTCACCGGTGACCACGTGCTGCCGGGCATCACTCCCCATATCGGGATGTATCCCTACGATCGCACCGATATCGACCCACTCGGCGAGTTCCTGGCCTCCCTCGACAAGATCGCCATGTTCGGCCCGTTGGAGGCCCTCCCCGCCCACGAGTGGACGTTCGCCGACGTCGCCGCCCGCGCCGGAGAGATCGCCGATCACCACGAGGACAAGCTGACCAAGCTGCTGGCCTCGATGGTCGAGGCCGACCGGCCGCTGACGATCTGGACCGCCGCGTCGCTCATGACCTGGAACCGGCGCTGGGAGGACCTGGCCCCGATGTTGCGCGGGATGGCCGCCGGGGAGGCCGCGGCGCACCTGCGGACACTGGAGGTGCGGGGATTGGTCAGGCGCACGGGAGGTGATCCGGTCACGTTCGTCGTACACTCCTAGACATCGGATGTCTGAGGGTGGGTGCGAGGCGTGGCGGTAACCGATACGGCGATAGACCGGATCAAAGACATGATCCTCAACGGAGAGCTGGCGCCGGGAGCCCGGCTCCCCAAAGAGGCCGACCTCGCCGAACGGCTCGGACTCTCCCGGAACTCCCTGCGTGAGGCGGTGCGCGCGCTCGCGCTGATCAACGTCCTCGACGTGCGCCAGGGCGACGGCACCTACGTCACCAGCCTCGAACCCCGCCTGCTCCTCGACGCCCTCTCGTTCGTGGTCGACTTCCACCGCGACGACACCGTGCTTCAGTTCTTCGAGGTCCGCCGCATCCTCGAACCCGCCGCCACCTCCAAGGCCGCCGTCAACATGACCGACGCCGGCATCGAGGAACTCCGCAAGATCCTCGACTCCCTCCCCGAGAACCCCACGGTCGAACAGCTGGTCGCCAACGACCTCGAGTTCCACCAGCGCATCGCCGAGGGCTCCGGCAACGCGGTCCTCTGCTCCCTGATCGAGAGCCTGTCGGGCCCGACGACCCGGGCCCGCATCTGGCGCGGCCTGACCCAGTCGAACGCCCCGAGCAAGACCCTCGACCAGCACTACGCCATCTACGGCGCGATAGCGGCCCGCCAGCCCGAGGTGGCCCACTCGTGGGCGACGGTCCACATCGCCGACGTGGAGTCGTGGCTGCGTCAGGCACTCTGACGTTCAGCGAGTCCCACGAAGCGCGCCCGCCCTCTTGAAACGGGCGCGCTTCCGCCTTGTACGCCCCGTCTCTTGCGAACAGGTGCGCTTTCGCCTGGCACGCCCTCGTCAGGTCGCGCCCAGCCCTTACACACGGGCGCGCTTCCGTTTTGCACACCCCGGGGCGCGCCCGCCCCTCGCGAACGGGCACGTTTCCGTCTCACACACCCCAGATCGCACACCTCTCACGAACCGGACGCGCTTCCACTTGAACGCGGTCGCCAAATCACGCAACCCCTCACGAACGGGCACGCTTCCGTCGCGCACAGCCCTATGAGCGGGCGCCCTTTCGTCTTGCACGCTCTTCCGTGTCGCGCCCCATCTCTTGAGAGAGATAGCGCTCTCGTGCACGCTTGGGCCTGCCCTCGAAGGCTGTGCGCCCTCCGGCCAGCCGAGGGCGCTCATTTCTCGTGCGCAGCCGTCCCCTCCTACGCGCCCTCGGTTTGCACACCACCGTTCTCGTATTCAGGCAAAGCGTGGAGCCACCCGATGCGCGCGATGTCCGCAGACTCACGTCATATGCCGCGCCCGCCACAGGATCGGGCCAGCGAGAGCAGCCACCCGGCAGGGCCTGTCGTGCCGGGCATCTGCCCGTGATCGGAGACTCCACGACAGCCCGACGCCGGGCCTCACACCTTCGACGACGGCCGTTGGGGGCGGACCGCGCCCTGGAAGCGTTTCATCCAGACCGGGGCTGCCAGGACCTCGACGCGTTTGACGACGTCTCCCGTCTTGGGAGCGTGGATCATGTCGCCATCCCCCGCGTAGAGGCCGACGTGGGACGGGTCGGTCTTCGTCGCGCCGAAGAACAGCAGGTCGCCGGGGAGCAGGTCCTTGGTCTGCACGGATTTGCCCTGTTTGATCTGGGTGCCCGTGTAATGCCCCAGGGTCACGCCGGCCTTGGCCCAGGCCGCGAGGGTCAGACCCGAACAGTCGAAGCCGACCCGGCCCGCCCCCTTGCCGACGCCCCGGCTCGGCCCGTTGGCGTTGCCGCCGCCCCACACGTAGGGAATGCCGAGCCACTTGGTCGCGGCCCGCAACGCGATCGCTCCGGGGGTGGCGTCGCGGGGGGTGGTGTTCTCACCGTCCTTGCGCGGCTCGCGGTCATCCCGCTTCTTTCGGGGCTCGACGTCGACGCCGGGAGGCTCCTCCGACTTGCTCCGGGGACCGCGATCGTCAGACCTCGGTTTCCCGCCCTCGGGCTGCGAGCTGGTTTCCTCCTGCGGAGAACGCACCTCCGGGTCGAGAGTGACCACGCCGTCCTGCCCCGGACGCGCGACCCCGTCGAGGACGGCCCCACGATCCTGACCCGGTCGCGCACCCCCGTCCACGAGGGCGCCGCCAGCCTGACGCGGGCGCGCACCCCCGTCCACAAGAGCGCCGCCGTTCTGGGGCGGACGCGCGCCTCCGTCCACCAGCGCCCCGCCGTCTTGGAGCGGGCGCACACCCCCGTCTGCGGCTGACCCGCGCTCCTGACCCGGCCAGGTACGACCGTCGAGGATGGGCCAGCCGTCCTGCAGCGGGCGCCCTCCCCACGTCGAGGGGCGAGGGCCTCGGTCGGACGGGCCGAAGACGCCCCCGACGGTCTCACCGGGCTCGGCGAAGGGCTCGGCGAAGGCGAAGTCGTCCCAGGCTTCGGCCCACGGCCCATCGGCGGCCCACGGGTCGAAGCCGTCCCACTCCGGCGGCGGCCACGTGTGGCCCCAGCGTTCGGCCAGTTCGGCCAGGTCGATCAGTTCGTCCAGCTCGTCAGGTTCGTCCAGGTTGACGTACCGGAAGGAGGCCGGTGCCGGGCACGGCAGCGGCTCCGCGCCCGGGTGGGGGGTGCAGAGGATGGCGGTGAGGAGCGTTGTGAGCATCCGGAACTCCTGGGTCGGGAAAGACAGGGCGACCCAAGAGTCCGGGGGGTAACGCTGAGCGCGCGTCCTTGAACGCCGTTCTGTGGATAACCGCTTATGGCTTCAGGCGGTACACCTTCTGTGCCGTCGACTCGTAGATGTACGACTGTTCGTCTCCGCTCAGCCCACTGGTGAAATCCTTAGTTGTCTCCACTACCTCGCCATACGTCGCGGCAAGGAGGCAGACGGGCCAGTCTGAGCCGAACATGACCCTTTCCGCGCCGAAATATTCCAGCACGTGCTCCACGTAGGGCTGGAGCTGACCGGGGGTCCAGTCGGTCCAGCTGGCTTCGGTCACCAGGCCGGAGATCTTGCACGTCACGTTGTCGAGTTCGGCCAGGCCCTCGATCTCGGTCGCCCACGGTTCCATCAGCCCGCTGGCGACGGGCGGTTTGGCGGCGTGGTCGAGCACGAACCGGGCGTCGGGCAGGTCGGCCACGACCTGGCGGGCCGTCTTGAGCTGGTGGACGAGCACCAGCAGGTCGTACGCCAGCCCGGCCGACGCGACCGCGCGCAGGCCGCGCACGACGTCGGGGCGGGCCAGCCACTCGGGGTCGGGTTCGTCCTGGACCTGGTGGCGGATGCCGACCAGCAGGTGGCCTCCCGGGCCCTCCCGCAGTTCGGCCAGGACGTCGGCGACGTCGGGGGCGGTCAGGTCGACCCAGCCCACGACGCCCTTGATGAGTCCGTCGGACTCCAGCGCCGTCCGCAGGAACTCGCGGGTCTCCTCGACCGAGGAGACGGTCTGCACGAGCACGGTGCCGGTGGCGCCGGTGGCCCGCAGTTCGGGCAGGCCGAAGGGGCGCCTGATCGGCGCGAGCGCCGCGCCGGACATCCACGGGTAGTCGCGGCGGGACGGGTCCCAAAGGTGGTGATGCGCGTCGATCATGGTCAGAACCCCAGCTCCTCCCACAGAGCCTCGGGAACGGGCCGGGCGGCCAGTTCCATGTTCCCCCGAACCTCCTGCACGGATCTCATGCCCATGACGACCGTCGTCACCGCCGGGTGACGCAGCGGGAACGCCATGGCGGCCTGCGGCAGGGTCACGCCGTGCTTCTCGCACAGGTCGGCGATCTCCCGGGCGCGGGCGAGCACGTCGTCGGGGGCGGGCGCGTAGTTGAACGTGCCCCCGACGAGGTCGTGGCGGGCCAGCAGGCCGCTGTTGAAGACGCCTCCGGCGACCACCGACACGCCGCGCCGGACGCACAGCGGAAGCAGTTCGGCGGCGGCCGACTGGTCGAGCAGCGTGTGGCGGCCGGCCAGCAGGACAGTGTCGATGTCGGTCTCGCGGACGAAGTCGGCCAGCATCGGCCACTGGTTCATGCCGACGCCGACGGCCTTCACGACACCCTGGTCGCGGAGCTCCGCCAGGGCGGGGAACGCCTCCCCGACGGCTTGCGCCCAGTGGTGGTCGGGGTCGTGGATGAGGGCGACGTCGATGGAGTCGAGGCCGAGCCGTTCGAGCGACTCCTCCAGCGAGCGCAGCACGCCGTCGCGGGAGAAGTCCCAGACCCGGGTGTGGGTCTTCGGCACGTCGAAGCCGTCGTCGTCCTTGCCCACGCCGTCGGCCGGCACGAGCAGCCGGCCGACCTTCGTGGAGAGCACGAACTCGCCGCGCGGCTTGCCCGCCAGCACCTTCCCGAGCCGGCGCTCCGACAGGCCGAGCCCGTAGTGGGGCGCGGTGTCGAAGTAGCGGATCCCCGCGTCCCACGCCGCCTCGATCGTCGCCGACGCGTCGTCGTCGGTGAGGGCGGTGAAGAGGTTGCCTATCGGGGCGGCACCGAAGCCGTAGGTCGTCGTCACGCCGAAAACCGTAGAGAACGGAGCCCTCGGACGTACAGCCCCCGACATCTCCCACACTTTGTGCAGAGGCCCGGCGGACGGGTCGAAGTCGCCGTCGAGGTGGCGGTTCATCTGTTTCTGCCAGGCTTGGTTGATCGGGTCGCCGGCCAGCCGCGCCTGGAAGCCGGCGTAGTCGACGACCTCGACGTAGTGGAACAGGTCGAGGCCGTCGCGCCAGATCCGCCACACGCGGGCGCCGGCCTCGCGCATCGCCCGGTCGAGGCCGGGCAGCAGCCGCGCGTGCTCGGCGTCGTAGGCGGCCTCGCTGCCGGGCTTGAGCCGGGTGCGCAGGGCGATGCGCTGCATGTGTCAGCTCCTCGGCCGCAGGCGCAGGCCCTGCATGCCGCCGTCGACCGCCAGCGAGGTGCCGGTGGTGGCGGAGGCGAGCGGGCTGGCCAGGTAGGCCACCGCGTGGGCGACCTCCTCGGCGGAGACCAGGCGGCCCATCGGCTGGCGGGCGTTCAGCGCGGCCCGCTCGGCGGCCGGGTCGGCGGCGGCGTCGAGCAGCCGGCCGACCCACGGGGTGTCGGCGGTGCCCGGGTTGACGCAGTTGACCCTGATCCCGTCCTGTACGTGGTCGGCCGCCATCGCCAGCGTCAGCGAGTAGACGGCGCCCTTCGTCGCGCTGTAGAGCGCCCGCTGGGGCAACCCGGCCGTGGCCGCGATCGAGCAGGTGTTGACGATCGCGGCGTGGCCCGACTCGCGCAGGTGGGGCAGGGCGGCCCGGGTGACCCGGACCATGCCGACGACGTTGACGTCGTACACCCGCAACCATTCGGCGTCGTCGTTGTCGGCGACCGTGCCGGCCGCGCCGATCCCGGCGTTGTTGACGACGATGTCGAGCCCGCCGAGCTGCTCGGCGGCGGACGCGACGGCCGCGCGCACCGAGGCGTCGTCGGACACGTCGGCCTTGACGCCCACGAACGGGTCGCCGGGCGGGTTGAGGTCGAGGCAGGCCACGCGGGCGCCGCGCTCGGTCAGCAGCGTGGCGATGGCCAGGCCGATGCCCTGGCCGCCGCCGGTCACCAGGGCCCTGAGGCCCGCGAACTCGCTCATGCGTCCCTCCAGACCGGCCCGTCGGGGAACAGGTGGGCCGCGATCGACTCGGGCCGCATCTCGGCGCTGAACCCGGGCGCGGTCGGGGCCCGGTAGACGCCGTTCTCCACGACGACCGGGTCGGTGAAGTGCTCGTGCAGATGGTCGACGTACTCGATGACGCGGTTCTCCATGGTTCCGGTCACCGACACATAGTCGAACATCGACAGGTGCTGCACCAGTTCGCACAGGCCGACGCCGCCGGCGTGCGGGCAGACCGGCACGCCGAACTTGGCGGCCAGCAGCAGGATCGCGATGTTCTCGTTCACACCCGCGACGCGGGCGGCGTCCAGCTGGAGGTAGGAGAGCGCGCGCTTCTGCAGCAGCTGCTTGAAGATCACCCGGTTCTGGACGTGCTCGCCGGTGGCCACCGGGATCGGCGCGATGGCGCGCGCGATGGTGGCGTGGCCGAGCACGTCGTCGGGGCTGGTCGGCTCCTCGACCCAGTGGGGCGAGTAGGGGCTGAGCTCCTTGATCCAGTGGATCGCCGCGCCGACGTCCCAGCGCTGGTTGGCGTCGATGGCGATCGGGAAGCCCTCGCCGCAGACCTCGCGGGCGATGCGCATGCGGCGCACGTCGTCTTCCAGGTCGGCGCCGACCTTCAGCTTGATCTGCTTGAAGCCGTCGTCGAGGGCCTCCTTGCAGAGGCGGCGCAGCTTCTCGTCGTCGTAGCCGAGCCAGCCGGGCGAGGTCGTGTACGCCGGGTAGCCGGTCTCCAGCAGCTTCTCGATGCGCTCGGCGCGGCCGGGCTCGGCGCGGCGCAGGATCTCCAGCGCCTCGTCGGGGGTGAGCTCGTCGCCGATGTAGCGGAAGTCGACCAGGCCGACGATCTCCTCGGGCGACATCTCGGCCAGCAGCCGCCACAGGGGCTTGCCCTCGCGCTTGGCCTTCAGGTCCCACAGGGCGTTGACGACCGCGCTGATCGCCATGTGCATGACGCCCTTCTCGGGGCCCAGCCAGCGGAGCTGGCTGTCGTACACCATCTCCTTGTAGAGGGCGCCGAGGTCGCTGACGTCGCGGCCGAGCACGTAGGGCTCCAGCGCGCGGATCGCGGCGGTCTGGATGTCGTTGCCCCGGCCGATCGTGAACGCGAAGCCGTGGCCCTCGCACTCGCCGTCGGAGAGCACGACGTAGGCGGCCGAGTAGTCGGGGTCGGGGTTCATCGCGTCGGAGCCGTCGAGCTCCAGCGACGTCGGGAACCGGATGTCGAAGGTCTGGAACGACTGGATGGGCGGGTGGATCGGACGGGCCGTGGTCACGCCTGACCCACCGTCTGCCGCTGCCGGCCGAGACCGTCGATCTCGAGCTCCATGACGTCGCCTTCCTTCAGGTAGGGATGCAGGCCGCTCAGGGCGACCCCGGCGGGTGTGCCGGTGTTGATCACGTCCCCGGGTTCGAGGACCATGAACTGGCTGAGGTAACGCACGATCTCGGCCACGCCGAAGATCATGTTCTTGGTGTCGCCGTTCTGCTTCAGGTCGCCGTTCACCCAGAGGCGCAGCCCGAGCGCCTGGGGGTCGGCGACCTCGTCGGCGGTGACGAGCCACGGCCCGAGCGGCTGGAAGGTCTCGCAGGACTTGCCCTTGTCCCACTGACCGCCGCGCTCCAGCTGGAACTCCCGCTCCGACACGTCGTTGGAGACCGTGTAGCCGGCGACGGCCGCCAGCGCCTCCTCGTGCGAGGCGAGGTAGCGGCAGGTCGCGCCGATCACGATGGCGAGTTCGACTTCCCAGTCGGTCTTCACGCTGGCGCGGGGCACCAGGACCTCGTCGAAAGGTCCGACGACTGTGTTGGGGGCCTTCATGAAGACCACCGGCTCGGTCGGAACGGCGGCACCGGACTCCTCCGCGTGGTCGCGGTAGTTCAGTCCAATGCATACGATCTTTCCGGGCCGCGCGATGGGCGGACCGATACGCAGACCGTCCTGGTCGAGCTCCGGAAGGGGGTCGCCGGCCAGTGCCGCACGGACCCGGTCGAGGCCGCCCGAGGCGAAGAAGTCCGGGGTGAAATCGGCTCCGTTGAGGAATTCGCCCAGGTCGAGCAGCCGCTCGTCGTCTGTGAGCACGGCCGGGCGTTCCGCGCCTTTTCCACCTACTCGAAGCAGCCTCACGACTCCCCCTATACATCCGATGTTTGCATGAGGAAGCCTGATGCCCCGCCTGCCTCCATGTCAAGCTCAGACATCGGATGACCTGTAAGGCCGGAAAACATGCTTGGCTAGAACACGTTCCACCGTCACTTCCGCCCAACGATGATCGGGTGATCAGATGCACATCGACCTCGTCGACATGGATCGGTACGCGGCCTCCGGCGCCCCCCACGACCAGTTCGCCTGGTTGCGGGCCAACGCCCCGGTGTTCCGCCACGAGGGCGGGCAGATGGAGGGCTGGCCGCCCTTCTGGGCGCTGACCAAGCACTCCGACGTGGTGCACGTGTCGCGGCGCAGCGACCTGTTCTCCTCCCACCGGCGGCTGGCGCTGTTCCCGGAGCCGGGCGAGGCGGAGATCGAACTCCAGCGGCTGATGATGCTGAACCAGGACCCGCCGGAGCACACCCGCCGCCGCTCGCTGGTCAACCGCGGCTTCACCCCGCGCGCCATCTCCAAGCTGGAAGACCACATCCGCGACATCTGCCACGAACTCATCGACGAGGCCAAGGCGAAGCCGAGCGTCGACTTCGTCCGCGACATCGCCGCGCCGCTTCCCCTGTACGTCATCTGCGAGCTCCTCGGCGCGCCGGTCGAAGACCGGGCCAAGCTCTTCGAGTGGTCCAACCGCATGATCGGCATGGACGACCCCGACTACTCGGCCAGCCCGGAAGAGGGCCAGATGGCCCCGATGGAGGTCTACGCCTACGCCAACCAGCTGGCCGAGGCCCGCCGCGACGACCCCCGCGACGACCTGGTGACCAAGTTGCTCCAGCCCGGCGACGACGGCGAGGAGCTGAGCGTCGAGGAGTTCGACCTGTTCGTGCTGCTCCTGGTGGTGGCCGGCAACGAGACCACCCGCAACGCGGCCTCGGGCGGCATGCTGACCCTCTTCGAGAACCCCGGCGAGTGGGCCAAACTCGTCGCCGACCCGTCGGTGGCGAAGACGGCGGCCGACGAGATCGTCCGGTGGGTGGCCCCCGTCAACCTGTTCAAGCGCACGGCCACCCAGGACATGGAGCTGCGCGGCCAGCAGATCAAGGAGGGCGACAAGGTCGTCATCTTCTACGCCGGCGCCAACCGCGACGAGGAGGTCTTCGCCGACCCGGACGTCTTCGACGTCACCCGCGACCCCAACCCCCAGCTCGGCTTCGGCGGCGGCGGCGCCCACTTCTGCCTCGGCAACCACCTCGCCAAGATGGAGCTCCGCGTGCTGTTCGAGGTCCTGTCGGAGCGCGTCCCGAAGATCCAGCAGGCCGGCGAGGCCCGCCGCCTGAGGTCCTACTTCATCAACGGCATCAAGGACCTGCCGGTATCTCTCTAGCCCTGTTGATGGCCGCGCCTGTCTGACTGCCGCGCCTCCGCGCGGCGGCTCGCGTGTCTACTGCCGCGCCTCCGGCGCGGCGGCTCGCCCGCCTCATGCCCGTGCCTTCCCTCGTCGCTCCGGTTCGCTTCGCTCTCCTGCGCTCCTCAGTCCAGGCACGGGCGCGGGCGAGCAAGTCCCCCATACGACTGAGGGAAGGCGCCTGGCGTGGTCAGCAGGCGGCGAGGGTGGTGTAGGAGTCGGGGACGGCCACGGCGCCGAGGAGCGGCGAGAAGTACAGGACGTCCTTGACGGCGAAGGCGTAGGTGCCCTGGCCCTTGCACGCGAAGGTGAAGATCTGGTCGACGGCGACGCGGCCCTTGGGGTCGCTGGCCGCGCCGAACGGCCCCGACACGAGAAGATTGCCGTTCCGCTGGATCTCGAACCTGCCCCTGACCGAGCAGGGAACGGCGGTCCAGAAAGGCGCGGCGATCCGGCAGTCGGCCGTCAGGGTGCCGTGGGGCCAGTTGCCGTCTTCCAGGCAGAGCCGCCACACCACACTGGCGACACCCTTCCGCACTTCGAGCTGGGGCCCGCAGCCGGAGGCCCGAGCCTGGGCCGGCGATGTCGGCAGCGCCAAGAGCGCCGAACCGAGCACGATCAGCGACAGAACGTGTTTTCCCATGCACAAAAAGTAGCGATCTTCGGTGCCCGGTTCCCGATTAGTCGTTACGGCACGCCAAGAACCTGAGTCGTATGGGGGACGTGCTCGCCCGCGCCCGTGCCTGGACTGAGGAGCGCAGGAGAGCGAAGCGAACCGGAGCGACGAGGGAAGGCACGGGCATGAAGCGGGCGAGCCGCCGCGCCGGAGGCGCGGCCATCAACACAGCGAGCCGCCGCGCCGGAGGCGCGGCCATCAACACAGCGAGCCGCCGCGCCGGAGGCGCGGCCAAAGACACGCGCGGCCGCCTCACGGCCAGGAGGAGTCTTGGGGGTCGCCGCCTTCGCTCAGGAGGCGGAGGTCCGACTCGACCATCATCGCGATCAGCTCTTCGAACGGCACCGTCGGCTCCCAGCCGAGCTGGGTGCGGGCCTTCTTCGGGTCGGCGCAGAGCAGGTCGACCTCGGCCGGGCGGTGCAGCGTCTGGTCGGCGACGACGTAGCGTTCCCAGTCGAGGCCGGCCGCCGCGAAGGCCGCCTCGACGAGTTCGCGCACCGACTGGGTGCGGCCGGTGCCGATGACGTAGTCCTCCGGCTTGGCGGCCTGGAGCATCAGGTGCATAGCCCGGACGTAGTCGCCCGCGAAGCCCCAGTCGCGGCGGGCCTCCAGGTTGCCGAGGCGCAGCTCGGTGGCCAGGCCCAGTTTGATGCGGGCCACGCCGAGCGACACCTTGCGGGTGACGAACTCGGCTCCCCGGCGGGGCGACTCGTGGTTGAACAGGATGCCGGAGACGGCGTACATGCCGTAGGACTCGCGGTAGTTCTGGGTGAGGAAGTGGCCGTAGGCCTTGGCCACGCCGTAGGGCGAGCGCGGGTGGAAGGGCGTGACCTCGGTCTGCGGGGTCTCGCGGACCTGGCCGAACATCTCCGACGACGACGCCTGGTAGAAGCGGATCTCGCCGCCGCGCGAGGAGCAGACGCGGATCGCCTCCAGCATGCGCAGCACGCCCATGCCGGTGACCTCGGCGGTCAGTTCGGCCTGCTCCCACGACATGGGCACGAACGAGATGGCGCCCAGGTTGTAGACCTCGTCGGGCCGGACCTTCTCGACGGCCGAGATGAGCGACCCCTGGTCGAGCAGGTCGCCCCGGACCAGGTGGATGTTCTTCGGCAGCCGGGCGACGCGCGGGTTCGACTGGCCGCGGACCAGCCCCCACACCTCGTAGCCCTCGGCGAGCAGGTGTTCGGCGAGATAGGAGCCGTCCTGACCGGTGATGCCCGTGATCAACGCGCGTCTGGCCAACACGTCCTCCTCCGTACGCGAACTTTGTAGGCGAATGTACCCCGAAGGCCCTGACCGGGCCGCATTCGTAGAACACGTTCCACCGAACGGCATTCCACCCGCCTAGGCTAAGGTCATCTCAGGTGCCCCTACAGGGGCGGAAAGGGGTGCTTCGGGGTGGAGAGGCTGCGCGTCGCACTGCTGTCCTATCGCAGCAAACCCACCTGCGGCGGTCAGGGGGTGTATCTCCGCCACATCACCCGCGAGCTCGTGGCGATGGGTCACCACGTCGAGGTGTTCTCTGGTCAGCCCTATCCGGAGCTCGACGAGGGCGTGATCCTGAACAAGGTCCCGAGCCTCGACCTCTACCGGGACGAAGACCCTTTTCGCACTCCCAAGCTGGGCGAATACCGCGACTGGATCGACCTCCTCGAAGTCGGCACGATGTGGACGGCCGGCTTCCCCGAGCCGCTGACCTTCAGCCTCCGGGCCTACCGGGCGCTCAAGGAGCGGATCGGCGACTTCGACGTCGTCCAGGACAACCAGACGCTCGGATACGGCGTGCTGGGCATCCAGAAGCACTTCCCGGTGGTGGGCACGATCCACCACCCCATCAGCGTCGACCGGCGGATCGAACTGGCCGCCGCCGAGGGCTGGATGAAGGTCTCCAAACGGCGCTGGTACGGCTTCGTCCGCATGCAGGCCTACGTCGCCGCGCGGCTCAAGCCGATCCTGACCGTCAGCGAGTCGTCGGTGGCCGACATCCACCGCGACTTCCGCGTGCCGCAGTCGAACCTGCGCCTGATCCCGCTCGGCGTGGACACCCGGTTCTTCCACCCCCGCCCCGAGCTGCCCAAGCGCAAGGGCTCGATCGTGGCGGTGGCCAGCGCCGACTCCCCTATGAAGGGGGTCGCGACGCTCCTGCGCGCGGTCGCCAAGCTCTCCACCGAACGCGACGTGAACCTGACCGTCGTCAGCAAGCCGACCCCCGGCGGCCCGACCGAACAGCTCGTGGCAGAGCTCTCGCTGCACGACCGGGTGCGGTTCGTCCACGGCATCTCCGACGACGAGCTCGGCGAGCTGATCGCCACCTCCGAGATCTCCGTGGTCCCGTCCCTGTACGAGGGCTTCTCGCTCCCCGCCGTGGAGCACATGGCCTGCGGGACCCCGCTGATCGCGTCCCGGACCGGCGCCCTGCCCGAAGTGGTGGGCGACGCCGCGGTCCAGGTCGCCCCGGGCGACCCCGAGGAGCTGGCCGCCACGTTGCGCCGCCTGATCGACTCCCCCGACCTGCGGGAGGAGTACGGCAAGCGCGGCTTCGACCGCGTCATGGAGCGTTACGCGTGGCCCGTCGTGGCGCGCAAGACCGTTGAGGCCTACCGCGAGGCCATCGCCGCGCGCTGACCCGAAGGGTTCCCCGAGAGATGCTGACCGTCGATTTCGCCCGGCTGCCCGTCGGGCCCGGAGACCGTGTGCTCGACCTGGGCGCCGGTGGCGGCAGGCACGCCTTCGAGGTGCTGCGCCGGGGCGCCGACGTGGTCGCCTTCGACCTCGACCCGGCCGAGATGGAGTCGGTGGCGGCGATGTTCGCGGCCATGGACAAGGAGGGCGAGGTCCCCTACGGCGCGACCGCCGAGACCGTGGTCGGCACCGCGCTCGACATGCCCTTCCCCGACGCGTCGTTCGACCGGGTGATCGCCTCGGAGGTGCTGGAGCACATCCCCGAAGACATGGCGGCGATGCAGGAGATCGTCCGGGTGCTGAAGCCCGGCGGGCTGCTGGCCGTGACCGTGCCGGCCTTCCTGCCCGAGCGGGTCTGCTGGGCGCTCTCCGAGGCCTACCACACGGCCCCCGGCGGCCACATCCGGATCTACACGCTGGCCGAGTTGTCGGCCAAGCTCAAGTCGTCGGGCCTGGAGATCGGCGACCACCACCACGCCCACGGGCTGCACACGCCCTACTGGTGGATCAAGTGCGCCGTCGGGGTCGACAACAACGACCACCCGATCGCCAAGGCCTACCACGAGCTGCTGGTGTGGGACATCATGAAGCGCCCCGCCGTCACCCGGATCGCCGAGCAGATCCTCAACCCGGTGATCGGCAAGAGCGTGGTCCTCTACGCCCGGAAGCCCGCATGATCCCGGCGGTGCCCGGGGTCGTGACCGGCGACGAGATCGCCGCCACCGCAGCCAGCATCGCCGCCGTCCAGCTGCCCGACGGGGGCGTGCCGTGGCCCGAGGGTCACGTCGACGCCTGGAACCACGTCGAGTGCCTGATGGCGATGACCGCGGTCGGGCTGCGCGAGGCGTCGGCGCGCGGCTGGGAGTGGATCAGGCGGCACCAGCGGCCCGACGGCTCGTGGCCGATGAAGGTGCTGAACGGCGAGCCGCTCGAAGACCGGGGCGAGTCGAACCACGCGGCCTACGTGGCCGTCGGGGTCTGGCACGACCTGCTGGTCACCGGCGACGAGGCGTTCGCCCGGGAGATGTGGCCGGCGGTCGGCCGGGCCCTCGACTTCGTGACCGGGCTGCAGACCCGGCGCGGCGAGATCGTCTGGGAGGCGGCGCCCGGCTCCTACGCGCTGCTGACCGGCTGTTCGTCCATCTACCAGGGCCTGCGCTGCGGGGTGCGGCTGGCCGAACGCCTGGGCGACCCCCGGCCCGACTGGGAGCTGGCGGCCGACCGGCTGGGCCACGTGCTGCGGGAGCACCCCGAGGCGTTCGCCGACAAGAGCCGCTTCTCGATGGACTGGTACTACCCGGTGCTCGGCGGCGCCCTGCGCGGCGAGCGGGCGCTGCGCCGCCTCGACGACGACTGGGACCGCTTCGCGGTGGCCGGCCTCGGCATCCGCTGCGTCTCCGACCAGCCGTGGGTGACGGGCGCCGAGTCGTGCGAGCTGGTGCTGACCCTCGACGCGGTCGGCGACGACGACCGGGCCCTGAAGGTCTTCACCGAGATGCAGCACCTGCGCCACCCCGACGGCGGCTACTGGACCGGCTGGCAGTTCGTGAACGAGCGCCACTTCCCGAACGAGCGGTCGGCGTACACGGCGGCGGCGGTGGTCCTGGCCGCCGACGCGCTGTCGCGCACCACCCCGGCCAACGGCGTCTTCCGCGACGCGGGCGGCTTCGCCGAAGACCGGGCCTCGGCCGACTGCGGCTGCCAGCGGGCGGCCTCGCGCGCCTAGACCCTCTCCAGGGCCCGCAGGGAGCCGGTCACCCGGACCTCCTTGAAACCCTCGTCGAGGGCTCTGCGATAGATCTTGTACGGCGCCTGCCCGCCGTCGGCCGGATCGGGATAAACGTCATGGAAGATCAGCACTCCGCCCGGCACCACGTGGGGCGCCCAGCCCTCGTAGTCGCGGGTCACCGGGTCTTCGGAGTGGCCGCCGTCGACGAACAGCAGGCCCAGTGGGGTGTGCCAGTGGGCCGCCACGGTCGCCGACGCGCCGACGACCGCGACGACGACGTCTTCGAGACCGGCCGTGGCGATGGTGGTGCGGAAGAAGGGCAGCGAGTCCATCCGGCCGAAGCGGGGGTCGACCAGGGTGGGGTCGTGGTGGGCCCAGCCGGGCTGGATCTCCTCGGAGCCCCGGTGGTGGTCGACCGTGAACAGCACCGTGCCGGCCTCGCGGGCGGCGGCGCCCAGGTAGACGGCCGACTTGCCGCAGTAGGAGCCGATCTCGGCCATGGGGCCGCGGGAGCCGTACAGGCGACCGAGCTCGTAGAGGGCCTGGCCCTCGTCGGGGGGCATGAATCCTTTGGCCCGCTCGGCGGTGTGCCGCAAAAGTGCCGGCATCGGAGGGTGTGTCACCCGCCCGAGACTACCCTTGTCCCCGCAGGTGGAACGTGTTCTACTTCTGGTCGTGAACCAGCGCGCGCGGATCGTGATGACCGGCGAAGAGGTGGCCACCCTGCTGAAAGAGGGCCGCAAACTCCAGCTCGCCACGATCAACCAAGACGGCACGCCCCACCTGGTGACCATGTTCTACGGGTTGTCCGACGACGGCCGGTTGATCTTCTGGACCTACGGCAAGGCGCAGAAGTCCCGCAACATCGACCGCGACCCCCGGGTGACCTGCCTGGTCGAGGTGGGCGACGACTACGCCGAGCTGCGCGGCACGACGATCTACGGCACCGCGCTCCCCTATGACGACGTGATGGACGCCGGCATGCGCATCACGGCCCGGATGACGGGCCAGGACCCCGAACCGATGCGCCCATATGTGGAGCTGACCGGACGCAAGCGCGTCGCCTACATCGTCGAGCCGGGGCGCGTAGTCTCCTGGGATCACCGCAAACTGCACGGGAGCTCCTGATGCCGAAGGTCATTGTCGACTACCTCGTCTGTGAGGCCAACGGGGTCTGCGTGGGCCTGGCCCCCGAGGTGTTCGACCTCGACGACGACGACAACCTGCACGTTCTGCTGGAAGACCCCCCCGCCGAGATGATCGACCGGGTCAGGCACGCGGTCCGGTCATGCCCGAAGGCGGCACTTTCGCTCGAAGAAGAGTAAAAACCACCGGAGGTTCCCATGCGCGGCGCTCTGCTGCACACCATCGGCGCGGACAAGCTCGACATCCGCGACGACCTGACCCTCATCCCGGTCGGCCCGTCGGACGTCCGGGTCCGGATCAGGGCGACCGGCGTCTGCCACTCCGACCTGTCGGCCATCTCGGGGGTGCTCCCCCAGCCCGCGCCCCTGGTGCCGGGCCACGAGGGGGCCGGCGAGGTCGTCGAGGTCGGCGACCACGTGACGAGCGTCGCGCCCGGTGACCACGTGATCATCAACTGGACCCCGGCCTGCGGGTCGTGCCCCAGTTGCTCCCACGGCCAGCCGCACCTGTGCATGACCTCGGTCGTGCGCGGCTTCACCGAGCCCGCCTTCAAGTTCGACGGCGACAAGCCCGCCTTCGGCATGGCCGGCTGCGGCACCTGGGCCGAGGAGATCGTGGTGCCCGCCGGCGGCGCGATCAAGGTCGACGCCGACGTCCCGTTCGAGATGGCGGCCCTGATCGGCTGCGGCATCACCACGGGCGTCGGGGCCGCGCTGAACACCGCCAAGGTCCGCCCCGGCACGTCGGTGGCCGTCGTCGGCTGCGGCGGCGTGGGCCTGTCGGTGATCCAGGGCGCCCGCATCTCCGGCGCGACCACGATCCTGGCGATCGACCCCTTGGAGTCGAAGCACGAACTGGCCAAGAAGGTCGGCGCCACCCACGCCTGCACCCCCGACCAGCTCATGGACGCCATCGGCACGCTCACCGGCGGCCAGGGCTTCGACTACGGCTTCGAGGTCGTCGGCAAGTCCCAGGCCATCATGACCGCCTGGCAGGCCACCCGCCGCGGCGGCGACGTGATCGTGGTGGGCGCCGGCGCGATGGACGACATGGTCCCCTTCAACGCCTTCAGCCTCCTGTTCGACGGCAAGAACCTCCTCAGTTCCCTGTACGGGGGCAGCGACGTCCGCCGCGACTTCCCGTTCTTCGCGGGGCTCTACAAGGCGGGCAAGCTCGACCTGGAGAGCATGATCAGCTCCCGCATCCAGCTGACCGACCTCAACGACGCGGTGACGGCGCTGAGGGGCGGCGAAGTGCTCCGGCAGATCGTCCTGCTCTGATCGACGAAGCGGGCTATCATCGCCATATGGCGATCGATAGTCGTTGTGTCAGTGCCGACATCGCGTCCGGCGTCACCCCCGCCGCCGCGCTCTTCCACTCGCTCGCCGACGAGACGCGGCTGCGCATCGTGCGGCGGCTCGCCGGCGGCGAGGCCCGGGTGGTCGACCTGACCGGGGAACTGGGCCTGGCCCAGTCGACCGTGTCGAAGCACCTGGCGTGCCTGCGCGGCTGCGGGCTGGTCGACTTCCGGACCGAGGGGCGGCAGTCCTTCTACGCGCTCACCCGCCCCGAGCTGATGGACCTGCTGGCCTCGGCCGAGCAGCTGCTCCAGGCCACCGGCCACGAGATCGTGTTGCGGCCGTCATGACGGCCGTCGCGGTCCGCCGGATCCGGTGGCTGGTCGGGGCCACGATCACCTACAACGTCGTCGAGGCCGGGGTCGCGCTCACCGCCGGGACCGTCGCCTCCTCGGCGGCGCTCATCGGCTTCGGCCTCGACTCGGTCGTGGAGGTCGCCTCGGCCACCGCGGTGGCGTGGCAGTTCTCCTCGGCCGACCACGAGCGGCGCGAGAAGACCGCGTTACGGGTCATCGCGGTGTCGTTCTTCGCCCTGGCCGCCTACGTCGCCTTCGACGCCATCCGGGCGCTGCTGGGCGCGGGCGAGGCCGACCACTCGACCGTGGGCCTGGTGCTGGCGGCCGTGTCCCTGGTCGTCATGCCGGTGTTGTCGTACGCGCAACGCCGCGCGGCCAGGGAGATCGGTTCGGCCAGCGCCCTGGCCGACTCCAAGCAGACCCTGTTGTGCACCTACCTGTCGGCCGTCCTGCTGGTGGGCCTGGCGCTCAACAGCCTCTTCGGCTGGACGTGGGCCGACCCGCTGGCCGCCCTGGTCATCGCCGCCGTGGCGGTGAAGGAGGGGCGCGACGCCTGGCGCGGCGACGCCTGCGGCTGCTGCGCGAGCTAGGCCGTGAACGAGATCCAGGTGTCGGGCGGCAGGTCGGGCCGCCCCGGCACCGGCCGCCGTTCCTCCGTCCAGGCGGGCCCGGCGACCGTCGCGGCGGCCCGCCGCCAGAAGGCGACGGCGGGCAGGTTGACGTCCTGGAAGGCGACGTCCCAGGCGCCCGGGTGGCGGGAGACGACGTCCAGGACGGCCCGCAGACCGATGCCCGAACGGCGGGCCGCGCGCACGACGAAGAAGCTGTTCAGCACCCTGGTCGGGGCGTTCAGGGCCCGGACGAAGGCGAAGCCGAGCGGGGCCCGTTCTCGCTCGATCAGGTAGGGCGCCCAGTCGGGGTCGGTGAAGGCGGCGTGCACACGTTCACTGCGGAAGGCGCCGTCGGGATTGGGCACGACGCCGACGAACTCGGACAGGTCGTGGCGGAACATGAGCCAGAGATTCTCGACCGTGGGCCGGTCGGCGGCGGTGGCGAGGCGGACGTGCACGGGGGCTCCTGAGGGCATGAAAAAAGCCTCCCCGGCGGACCGGAGAGGCACATGATGATCGAAGTATATCGTCCCGGCACATACGCCGCAGAACGCTTCCCTCCGTATCGTCCCCCTCAGTGGCAGTGATCACGTGAGGGAGGATCGGTATGTCCGACGATGAGGCGCGGCGCGTCTTCGACGTTGTCGACGCGTTCGACCCCGACGAGTTCGTCCAGCTCCTGGCCGAGGACGCCACGATGCGCTTCGGCAACGCCGACCCCACCCAGGGCCGCGAGGCCACCGCGGCCGCCCTGCGCGGCTTCTTCTCCACCATCGCCGGCCTGCGGCACCGGATCGTGCGCGCCTGGACGGCCGGGGCCGACACCGTCGCCGAGACCGAGGTGACCTACACCCGGCTCGACGACAGCGAGGTCGGCGTGGTGGCCGTGTCGATCTGGACGAAGGGCGACGACGGCCTGATCACCGACTACCGCGTCTTCGTCGACCTGGCCCCCCTCTACGCGCCGCAGACCTCAGTGGTGACGACGATCTAGAACTCCTCGTGCGTCTCGGGGTCGAGCCGCACGGGCTTCCCGGTGTCGAGCGCGGTGATCGCCGCGACGTCGGCGGCGTCGAGGCCGAAGTCGAAGAGGTCGATGTTCTCCCGCTGCCGGCGGGCGTCCCCCGACTTCGGCACCACGCCGATCCCCCGGTCGAGCAACCACCGCAACACCACCTGCGAGGGGGCCTTGCCCACCCGCCGGGCGATCTCGACGATCACCGGGTGCTCCAGGATGCCCGTGTTCCGCTCCAGCGGACTCCAGGCCTGCAGCACCGTCGGATCGCCCTGCGTGGCGTCGACGAGCGCCTGCTGAGCGTGGGTGGGCGACACCTGCCGCTGGTTGACAGCGGGATGGACCCCGGTCTCCTTGACCACGGCGTCGAGATGCTCAGGCGTGAAGTTCGACACCCCCACCGACCGGATGAGCCCCTCCCGCGCCAGTTCGAGCAGCGCGACGTAGGTCTCGACATAGAGCCCGAGCCGGGGCAGCGGCCAGTGGATGAGATAGAGATCGACATAGTCGAGCCCAAGGCGCTCCAACGACCCTTCGAGCGCGGCCCGCGCCTTGGCGGCCCCGTGGTCCTCCCCGCGAAGCTTGGTCGTGACGAAGAAGTCCTTCCGCGGCAACCCCGACTCGCGCACCCCGGCCCCGACGGCGGCCTCGTTGCCATAACTGGCGGCCGTGTCGAGAAGCCGATATCCGGCGTCGACCGCCGTGAGCACGGCGTCGACGGCCGTCCGGCCCTGGAGGGGGTAGGTGCCAAGTCCGACGAGGGGCATGGAGTGCCCGGTGTTGAGAGTCACGTGAGTAGACATGACTCCATAGTGGTGCCGGGGATGTGCGAGGCCGCGTCCGGGCCTGGGCGAACACGACTTCGCGGGTGGGATGCCCGGTGACCCGTGACGTCTTGGGTGCGTGCCGGTGGAACCCCGGTCGGGCGTCAGCGGGAGTGGTGATCTCCTCGTGCACGCGGCACGATCACCTTCGGCGTCCAGAAGTGATCGGGGCATCGGCCCCGCCTCGATCCCCTGGCCGAGGCGTCACCTGGCCGTGCAGGTGATGGGCGAGGGAGTCGCGACGTTGCCACCGGCCCAGCCGACCGGGAATGACACGGTCACCGAATTGCCCGGCGGCAACAACCCGCTCTGGGTGACGGTCACCGTGGCTCCTGGCAGGTGGTAGCCGCCCAACTGCAGGTAGGTCAGCCCGTTGGGAACCTTGAAGCTGACGGTCCACGAGGTGATGGGCAACGTTCCCGTGTTGCGCACCGTCAGCTCGCCCCAGGAAGCCGTCGTCCACTGCAGAAAGAACCGGATCGTCGCTTCGCAGGAGCGCGTACCCGTAGACGGCGACGGACTGGGCGAGGGTGATGCGCTGGGCGAAGGGCTGGGTGAGGGCGAGGGGCACGGTGATGGGCTCGGTGATGGGGACGGGCTGGGCGAAGCGCTGGGCGAAACGCTGGGCGACGGCGAAGGGCTAGGCATTGGCGAGAGGCACGGTGATGGGCTGGGCGAAGGCGAAGGGCTGGGCGACGGACTGGGCGACGGACTGGGCGACGGACTGGGCGACGGACTGGGCGACGGCGACGGGCTAGGCGTTGGCGAGGGGCACGGTGATGGGGAGGGGCCGTCCGGTGACGGTGACGGGCTAGGCGACGGCGATGCGCTAGGCGAGGGCGAGGGGCTGGGCGAGGGCGAGGGGCTGGGCGAAGGGCTGGGCGACGGGGAGGCGCTGGGCGAGGGGGAGGCGCTGGGGGACGGCGACGGGCTGGGAGACGGCGACGGGCTGGGAGACGGCGACGGGCTGGGAGACGGCGACGGGCTGGGAGACGGCGACGGGCTGGGAGACGGCGACGGGCTGGGAGACGGCGAAAGGCATGGGGAGGGGCCGTCCGGTGACGGTGACGGGCTGGTCGACGGGGATACCCCCGGGCCGGATGGTGAGGGTGACGGGCCGGATGGGCCGGCGGGCGGGATGCGGATGATCAGGTCGTCGCCGGGGCGGACCGTGCCCCGGCCGTCGCGGTTGCTCGTCGTCACCCAGAGCCAGCCGTCCGGGCCGAGCGCCACGGTGCGCAGGCGGCCCGGCTGTTCCTGCAGTTCGGCCACCGGGGCGCCCACCATGGCGCCGCCGCTGACCGGCACCGTCCACAGGCGTTTGCCGGCGAGGGCGGCGGCGAAGAGCGTGTTGTTGGCGTACGCCAGGCCGCTGGGGGACGCCTCGGCGGCGCTCCAGGTCACCAGGGGGTTCGTGAAGCTCGGGCTGCTGCACGGGCCCTCGCAGGCGGGCCAGCCGTAGTTGTGACCCGGGCGGATGAAGTTGATCTCGTCCAGGAGGTTCTGACCGAATTCCGTGGCGTACAGCCGGCCGGCCTCGTCCCAGGCGAGGCCCTGCACGTTGCTGTGGCCGTAGCTGTAGACCGGTGAGCCGGCGAACGGGTTGTTCGCAGGGACCGCGCCGTCGCGGGTGATACGCAGGATCTTGCCGCCGAGGCTCGTGCTCTGGGCGTGCGGAGGATAGCCCACGTCGCCCGTGGCCACGTACAGCATGCCGTCGGGGCCGAACGCGATGCGCCCGCCGTTGCGGGTCTGGCCCCGGGGGATGCCGGCGATGATCACCTGCTGGATATGCGGAGCGCTGAGCCGGAAGCGGACCACCCGGTTGTCGGAGGCGGAGCTGATGTACGCGTAGACGTACTGGTCCTGCGCGAACGTGGGAGAGAGCGCGATGCCGAGCAGGCCCCCCTCGCCTCCGTGGTACACGTTCGGGACCGTGGTCACCGGTACGGGCGAGGTGCCGGGACGCACCCGCGCGAGGATCGCGGTGTCGCGTTCGGAGACGAGGGCGCTGCCGTCGGGGAGGAAGGCCATGCCCCAGGGAACCCGCAGCCCCACGGCGACGACCTGTGCCCGGGTGAAGTCGAACCCGCCCGTCTCCGCCGCGGCGGGCCGGGTCACGACGAGCGCCGTGGCGGCGAGCACGGCGCAGAGGACGACGGAGAGTGCCGAGGACAGGTGCTTGGGCATCGCGCGCTCCCGGGTGGGACGGGACTACCGGCTCGTCCCCATCGAAAGCGCCGTCCGCCCCGGGGGCAATCATCGGGCCGGCGCCCGCTCGCCGATCTGCGCATACACCGCCGGGCTCGCCCGGGGCCGGGAAACTTTCACGACCCGGCGTCAGCGCCCTCGGGCATGAGAAAGGCAGGCCTGCGCCCCTGACCTCGGAAACGCAGACCTGCCTCGTTCAGGGGATCACTCGGAGCTGAAAGCGGCGTCGAACGCCGCCGCCGGCGGGGTGATCGCGTTGAGCTTGGAGATGTACGCCAGGGCCTCGGGCGCGCCCATGAGGCGGTCCATGCCGGCGTCCTCCCACTCGATGGAGATGGGGCCGTCGTAGCCGATGTGGTTGAGGGCGCGGAAGCAGTCCTCCCACGGCACGTCGCCGCGGCCGGTGGAGACGAAGTCCCAGCCGCGCTTGGGGTCGGCCCACGCGAGGTGCGAGGACAGGATGCCGCGGCGGCCGTCGCCGATGCGGACCTTGGCGTCCTTGCAGTCGACGTGGTAGATCCGGTCGGCGAAGTCGAGGATGAAGCCGGCCGGGTCGAGCTGCTGCCACACCATGTGCGACGGGTCCCAGTTGAGGCCGAAGGAGGCCCGGTGGCCGATGGCCTCCAGGGTCTTGACCGTCGTGTGGTAGTCGTAGGCGATCTCGCTCGGGTGGACCTCGTGGGCGAAGCGCACGCCCTCCTGCTCGAACACGTCGAGGATGGGGTTGAAGCGCTCGGCGAAGTCCTCGTAGCCGCGGTCGATCATGGCCTGGCTGGCCGGCGGGAACATGGCCACGGTGTGCCAGATCGAGGAGCCGGTGAAGCCGACCACCGTGCTGGCGCCCAGGAGGGCCGCGACGCGGGCGGTGTTCTTGGTCTCCTCGGCGGCGTTCTGCCGGACCTGCTCGGCGTCGTCCGACCACAGGCGCGAGGGCAGGATGCCCTTGTGCCGCTCGTCGATCGGGTGGTCGCAGATGGCCTGGCTGATCAGGTGGTTGGAGATCGTCCAGACCTTGAGGTTGTACTTCTCCAGGGTCTCGAGCTTGCGCTTGACGTACCCGGGGTCGCTCAGGGCCTTGTCGATCTCGAGGTGGTCGCCCCACGTGGCGATCTCGAGGCCTTCGTAGCCCCATTCGGAGGCGAGGCGGCAGACCTCCTCGAAGGGCAGGTCGGCCCACTGGCCGGTGAAGAGGGTGATCGGTCGCGTCATGATCGTCTGTCTCCGTCAGTCTCCTGGGATGGGGTCTGCCCCTTCCGCCCGGAACGCGAAACGGCTCGGGTGGCACTCACGTGTACGTCGCCTCGGCGCGACGGCGTACCCGCGACCGTGCCGGTCGCGTTCCGGGCGGCCGGGAACCCCGGTCCCCCCGAAAAGGTGTGCGTGGTCTTAGACAGTCGTCCAGCGGCTGTCGTCGCCGGCGCTGCGCTCGACCGCGTCGAGCACCTTCTGCACTTGGAGTCCGTCGTCGAACGAGGGCGTGGGGTCCGCCCCGGCCGAGATGGCCTCCAGGAAGTCCTTCACCTCGTGGGTGAACGTGTTCTCGTAGCCGAGTCCGTGGCCCGGGGGCCACCACGCGCCCGCGTAGGGGTGTCCGGCCTCGGTGACGAGCACCCGCCGGAAGCCGCCTTCCTCCGCGGCGAGCGTGTGGTCGTGGAACCACAACTCGTTGAGCGACTCGAAGTCGAACGAGATGCTGCCGAGCGACCCGTTGACCTCGATGCGCAGCGCGTTCTTGCGGCCGGTGGCGAAGCGCGTGGCCTCGAAGGAGGCGATGGCGCCGCCGCCGAAGCGGCCGGTGAAGATCGCGGCGTCGTCGACGGTGACCTGGCCCATCTCGGCGCCGCCCTGGGCGGAGAGCCCGGCGGAGGCGTCGGCGAGGGGCCGCTCCTTGACGAACGTCTCGGTGATGGCCGAGACGCCCGTCAGGTGTTCACCGAGGATGAACTGCGCGGTGTCGATGATGTGCGCGCCGATGTCACCGAGCGCACCCGATCCGGCCTTGTCCTTCTGCAGACGCCAGACGAGCGGGAAATCGGGGTCGACGATCCAGTCCTGGAGGTACTGGGCGCGTACGTGACGGATGGTCCCGAGACGACCCTCGGCGACGAGCTGGCGGGCCAGCGCGACGGCGGGGACGCGACGGTAGTTGAAGGCGACCATGCTGCGCACGCCCCGGGCCGCGGCCGCGCGGGCGGCGGCGGCCATGGCCTCCGCCTCCTCGACGGTGTTGGCCAGGGGCTTCTCGCACAGCACGTGCTTGCCCGCCTCGAGCGCGGCGATGGCGATCTCGGCGTGCGAGTCACCGGGCGTGCAGATGTCGACCAAGTGCACGTCGTCGCGCTTGACGAGTTCCTTCCAGTCCGTCTCGACGGACGCCCAGCCCATGGACTCGGCGGCCGCCTCGGTGTTCGCCCGCGACCGGCCGGACAAGACCGCCATGGACGGCTTGACCGGCAGGTCGAAGAACGCACCGACGCTGCGCCAGGCCTGGGAGTGCACGCGTCCCATGAACGCGTACCCAACCATGCCAACCCCGATGACCGGCTTCACGACTCGAAGCCCAGCGGCAGGTACTCGGCGGCGTTCTCCTTCGTGATGGTCTCGGAGGCCAGGGTGATGGACTGCGGGACCTGGTGCTCCAGAAGGTCGCTCATGCCCTTGCCCTGCGCGATCAGGCGGGCGAGCTTGATCGCGGAGGCGGCCATGGTGGGCGAGTAGGTGACGGTCGCCTTGAGGACGCCCGAGTCGGCCTGGATGTCACGCATGGCGTTGGCCGAACCGGCGCCGCCGACCATGAAGAACTCGGAGCGGTTGGCCTCCTTGATGGCGGCCAGCACGCCGATGCCCTGGTCGTCGTCGTGGTTCCAGATGGCGTCGATCTTCGGGTGCGCCTGGAGCAGGTTGGCGGCGACCTCGGTGCCCGACTCGACGGTGAACTGCGCGTCCTGCTTGGCGGTCACCGAGAAGCCGTAGCTCTTGAGGGCGTCCTCGAAGCCCTTGCTGCGGTCCTGGGTCAGCGGCAGCGTGGCGATGCCCTGGATCTCGAGGATGACCGGGTCGGCGGTGCCGGCGTCCTTGAGGCGCTTGCCGATGAAGTGGCCGGCGGCCACGCCCATGCCGTAGTTGTCGCCGCCGATCCAGGTCCGGTACGACAGCTTGTCCGGGAACACGCGGTCGAGGTTGACGACCGGGATGCCGGCGTCGGTGGCGGTACGGGCGATCTGGTTCAGCTGGGCGCCGTCGTTCGGCAGCATGACGATGACGTTGACCTTGGCGGCGATCAGCGTCTCGACGGCGGAGATCTGCTGGTTGATGTCGTTGGTCGGCTCGACGGCCTTGAACTCGACATCGGAGTACTGCTTGGCGGCGTCGGCGGCGTTCTTGGCGATGGCCGCGATCCAGCCGTGGTCGGCGGCGGGGGCCGAGAAGCCGATGACGACCTTGTCGCCAGGGGCGTCGTTCCCGCCGGCCGGGGCCGGCGCGGGGGCGGCGGCGGCCGTGGTGGCGGCCGGAGCCGCGGCGGGCTCGTTGCTGGTGCAGGCCGAAACGAGCGCACCGGCGCCGATGACGGCACCGCCGAGGAGGAATCCGCGGCGACCCGGGGTCTGGGTCATGTTGTTCTCCCTTGGAGAGTTATTTCCGGCAGTGAGGGACCCGGGCCGCGGCGGTACGGATGCCGCGGCCCAGCAGGGGGGTGAGAACTTGCTATGTACTTGCTTTGAGGCTGCGCCGCTGAAGGAGGACGGCGGCCACGATGATCAGACCCTTGGCGATGAGCTGGTCACTGGTGTTCAGCCCATTCAGGATGAAGAGGTTGGTGATCACGGTGAAGATGAGCAGACCGAGGATGGCGCCCACGATGGTGCCCCGCCCGCCGGTCAGAAGCGTGCCGCCGATGATGACCGCGGCGATCGCGTCCAGTTCGTACAGGTCGCCGTGGGTGGACGACCCGGTCGTGGTGCGCGCCATGATGATGATCGCGGCGATGCCGCAGCAGAACCCGGACAGGGCGTAGAGCATCATCGTGTGGCGTCGCACGTTGATGCCGGCCAGCCGGGCGGCCTCGGGGTTGCCGCCGACGGCGTAGGTGCGGCGGCCGAAGGTGGTGCGGTTGAGGATCAGCCAGCCGATGATGACGACCACGGCGAAGATGTAGACCAGCACCGGCAGTTCGAGGATGCGAGTGGTCGACAGGTCGACGATCAGCGAGTTGTCCGGCTGCACCAGCTGGGTGCGCCGCTCGGACATGCGCTGGGCCAGGCCACGGGCGGCCACCAGCATCGCCAGCGTGGCGATGAAGGGCACCATCCGCCCGTACGAGATCAGGAAGCCGTTGAGCAGCCCGGCGCCGGTTCCCACCAGGATGGCGCAGATCATCATCACCCACGGCCCGTAGGCCTGGGTCGCCAGCGTGGTGGCCCAGACGGAGGCCAGGGCCATCACCGCGCCGACCGACAGGTCGATGCCGCCGCCGATGATGACGAACGTCGCGCCGACGGTGATGACGCCGATGGTCGAGGCCAGGGCCAGGATCGACACCATGTTCGATCCGGTGGCGAAGGTGTCGGGCACCGTGACGAGACCGACGGCGGCCAGGATCACCAGGGCCAGCACGAGGCCGAGGTGGGGGATCTCGCCGATGGCGCCGAGGCCGAGTCGCGGTCCGCCGCCGGAAGGTGTGGCGACGGCCGCGTGGGCCTTCGCCTTGCCGGTTTCGTCCGCCTTGGGTGCGGACACCTGTTGCGGATTCACCTCTGTCATGGAACGGGCTCCTGCTCGATCAGTCGTGGGAGGGGGCGGACACCGGGTGGGCGTCCATGACGAGGTCCAGCACGGTGTGCTCATCGAGCTCTCCGGCGCCGGCCTCTCGGACGATGCGGCCTTCGCGGATCACCAGCACGCGGTCGGCGAGGCCGAGGACCTCGGGGACCTCACTGGAGACCAGCAACACACCGACGCCTTCGTCGGCCAGCTTGCGGATGAGGGCGTAGATCTCGGCGCGGGCGCCGACGTCGACACCGCGGGTCGGCTCATCGAGTAGCAGCAGCTTGCGGCCCTCTCCGACCAGCCAGCGGCCGATGACCGCCTTCTGCTGGTTGCCGCCGGAGAGGGTCTTGATGACCCGGTTGGGGTCGGGCGGGCGGATGTCGAGCGCCTTCACCAGGTGCGCGGCCTCCTCCGCCTCCTTCTTGCGGTTGATCCACCCGAAGGTGGAGTACCGCTCCATGCTCGCCAGGGTGATGTTGCGGGCGACGGTCTGGCCGAGGAGGAGACCCTGGGCCTTGCGCTCTTCGGGGGCCAGGCCCATGCCGAGCCCGACGCTCCGGGTGGTGTTCCCGGCCTTGACGACCTCGCCGTTCAGCGTGATCTTGCCGGCGAACCTCCGGGCGCCGTACACGGCCTCGATGATCTCCGAGCGGCCGGAGCCGACCAGGCCCGCGAGGCCGACGATCTCGCCGGCGCGGACCGAGAACGTCACGTCGCGGACCATGCCGGCCACGGAGCAGTTCTCGATCTTGAGGATCTCGTCCCCGAAGCCGCCGTCAGGGCGCGGCGGGAACACGTATTCGACGTTGCGGCCGGTCATCAGCGACACGACCTTGTTCGTGGGGGTGTCCTTCGCGGGCAGTCCGACCGCGACGGTGCGGCCGTCCTTGAGCACGGTGACCCGGTCGCCGATCTCGCGGATCTCCTCCAGGCGGTGGGAGATGTAGATGACGGCGACGCCCTGGGCGGTGACCTCCCGGATGATCCGGAAGAGGTTGCTCACCTCGTCGTGCGCCAGCGCGGCCGAGGGCTCGTCCATGACGATGATCCGCGCGTCGTGCGACAGCGCCCGCGCCATGGAGACGACCTGCTTGCCGGCCGGGGAGAGCCGGCCCACTTCGGTCGTCGGGCGGATCTCGCCGTGCCCGAGTCGCTCCAGGATCTTCCTGGTGGCGGCGTTGGTCGCGCCCCGGCGGGTGAACCCCATCGTGGCGTGCTCGTGCCCGAGGAACACGTTCTCGGCGACGCTGAGGCCGTCGACGAGGTCGAGCTCCTGATAGATCGTGGCGACGCCCAGCTTCATAGCGGCCGTCGGGGTCGTCAGTTTCACCGGTTCGCCGTTCATCAGCACCTCGCCGGAGTCCGGCTGGTGGGCGCCCGCGAGCACCTTGATGAGGGTCGACTTCCCGGCCCCGTTCTGTCCCAATAGACAGTGGACCTCGCCGGCGCGGACGTCGAGGTCCACCCCGTCGAGTGCACGCACGCCGGGGAACTGCTTGACGATGTCCCGCATTGCAAGCAACGGCGGGGTTTCCGACTGCTCCCGGCTTATGTCCTCCATGTTTCCGGATGCTAAGGACGACTTATGCTGACGGTCAAGCAAAAGTGGATGTCCTGATGTCATAATGAGATCTGGAATCATCGGATGCGGTGAAGGGAGGCGATGTTGACTCAGGGGATGCTGAGCGAGTCCAGCGGCTCGGTCACCGGAGCGGGAGCACTGCTCTCGATCCTTCGTGACGGCCAGGCCCGCACTCGGGCCGAGCTCGTGCAGCTCACGGGTCTCGCCAGGTCCACAGTTTCGCAGCGGCTCGACGCGCTGCTCTCGCATCAATGGATCGTGCCCGCCGACGACGCGATCTCCTCAGGAGGGCGGCCCGCGACCGCCTTCACCTTCAACCGGGGCGCCCGGGTCGTCGCGGCGGCCGATCTCGGGGCGACCCACGCACGAGTGGCGGTGACCGACCTCGCCTCGACCGTCCTGGCCGAGCGCAGGGTCGACCTGCCGATCGACCGAGGCCCCGAAGAGGTCCTCGGCTGGCTGGTGGTAACGCTAAAAGAGCTGCTCGTCGAGACCGGCGGAGAGCTCTGCGGCGTGGGTGTCGGCCTTCCCGGGCCGGTCTCCCATTCCAGCGGCCGTCCGGTCAACCCGCCGATAATGCCCGGATGGGATGGGTTCCCAGTGCCTGACTGGCTGGGATCTCGTCTCGGTGCACCAGTGCTCGTGGACAACGATGTCAACATCATGGCGCTGGGCGAACACTGGGCGGCCAGGCGTGACGTCGAGCATCTCGTGTTCGTCAAGATCGGCACCGGTATCGGATGCGGCATCATCTCCGAGCGGCGGCTCCACCGCGGCGCTCAGGGTGCGGCCGGCGACATCGGGCACATCAGGGTGACCGCCAACGACGAGGTTGTCTGCCGGTGTGGCAACAGCGGATGTCTCGAAGCGGTCGCCAGCGGTGCGGCCATCGCGAACCAGCTCGACGCGGCCGGGGTCGAGGCCCACGGCAGCCGCGACGTGGTCAACCTGGTTCGGCAGGGCAACACGATGGCCGTGCAGTTCGCACGGCAGGCCGGGCGCGAGATCGGCGACGTCCTGGCGTCCATCGTGAACTTCTTCAATCCGTCGGTGATAGTGATCGGCGGAGACATGGCCGAGGCCGGGGAGCACATCCTGGCCGGCGTGCGAGAGGTGATCTACAGCCGCTCGCTCCCGCTGGCGACGCAACACCTGAGCATCCGGGCCACCGAGCTCGGTGATCGGGCGGGCATCATCGGCGCGGCGGTCATGGTCATCGAGCACGTCCTGTCCCCGGAGGCAGTGGATCTGGTGGTCTCGTCCTGAGAGCGCTCTCTTGACGGAGCCGTGACAAGGCAGCAACATTACGGGCGGGTCCCACTCGATCCGGTCAGCGGTGGCACGCTGACCAACCGGTGAGAGCGCTTCCCATCTGACGCGTTCGGCGCACGCGTTCCGGCACCCCCCTCCGAAAGGAACGCCCTGTGCGCCCCTTCATCCGTGTCGTCTTGAGCGCCTTACTGGTGCTGGCGGGCGTGGTCGTCACCACACCGCCGGCTCACGCGGCAGACTTCAGCGTCCTGGTCTTCTCCAAGACCGCCGGCTTCCGGCACGGCTCCATCGGCCCCGGCATCACCGCCATCCAGCAACTCGGCGCCGCCAACAACTTCACGGTCGAGGCGACCGAGGACGCGGCCCAGTTCACCGACGCCAACCTGGCCCGCTTCCAGGCGGTCATCTGGCTCTCCACCACCGGTGACGTGCTCAACGCCGCCCAGCAGGCCGCCTTCGAGCGCTACATCGCGGCGGGCGGCGGCTACGCCGGCGTCCACGCCGCCGCCGACACCGAGTACGACTGGGCCTGGTACGGCAACCTCGTCGGCGCCTACTTCCAGCAGCACCCCGCCGAGCAGACCGCGACCGTGCGGGTCTCCGACCGGGTGCACCCCTCCACCGCGCACCTGCCGCACCGCTGGAGCCGGTTCGACGAGTGGTACAGCTACCGCGCCAACCCGCGCGGCAAGGTCCACGTGCTGGCCACCCTCGACGAGACCACCTACTCCGGCGGCGGGATGGGCATCGACCACCCGATCTCGTGGTGCCAGGACTACGCGGGCGGCCGCTCCTGGTACACCGGCATGGGGCACACCGACGCCTCCTACAGCGACGCCAACTTCCGCAACCACCTGCTCGGCGGCATCCGCACCGCGGCCGGCTTCGCGGCGGCCGACTGCGGGGCCACGGTGACGGGCAACTTCCAGCAGATCGAGCTGGCCAAGGGCGTCGCCGAGGTCGGCGAGCCGATGAGCCTGTCGGTCACCCCCGACGGCGGCGTCTTCCACACCGCCCGCACCGGCGCGGTCCGCTACACCGACGGCGCCGGCAACACCAAGGTCGCCGCCACCATCCCCGTCTACACCCACGACGAGGAGGGCCTGCAGGGCGTCGCGGTCGACCCCGGTTACGCCACCAACCGGTGGATCTACCTGTTCTACGCGCCGCCGCTGTCGACCCCCGGGGGCGACGCCCCGGCCAGCGGCACCGCCGCCCAGCTCGCCCCGTTCAACGGGGTGAACCGCCTGTCCCGGTTCACGGTGAACGCCGACAACACCCTCAACCTCGCCTCCGAACGGACCGTGCTCGACGTGCCGACCAGCCGTGGCATGTGCTGCCACGTGGGCGGCGACATGGACTTCGACGCGGCCGGCAACCTCTACCTGTCGACGGGTGACGACACCAACCCGTTCGACTCGGCCGGGTTCTCCCCGATCGACGAGCGGGCGGGCCGCAACCCGGCGTTCGACGCCCAGCGCACCAGCGCCAACAGCAACGACCTGCGCGGCAAGGTGCTGCGCATCAAGCCGACGGCCACGGGCTCGCCGGCGTACACGATCCCGACGGGCAACATGTTCGCCCCCGGGACCGCCAACACCAAGCCCGAGATCTACGCCATGGGCTTCCGCAACCCGTTCCGGATGAGCGTCGACAAGGCGACCGGCATCGTCTACCTGGGCGACTACGGTCCCGACGCGGGCACCGCCGACCCGAACCGCGGCCCGGCCGGTCAGGTCTCCTTCGACCGGATCACCGCCCCCGGCTTCTACGGCTGGCCCTACTGCTCGTCGTTCAACGACGCGTACAACGAGTACACCTTCCCGTCGGGCCCGTCGGGCGCGAAGTACAACTGCGCGGGCGGACCGACCAACAACTCGCCGAACAACACCGGCATCACGACGCTGCCGCCGTCGCAGCGCGGCTGGATCCCCTACACCGGCTCGACCCCGGCGGAGTTCACCGGCGGCGGCCTGTCGCCGATGGGCGGCCCGGTCTACCGCTACGACGCGGCCTCGACCTCGGCGATCAAGTTCCCCCGCTACTACGACGGGACCTTCTTCGCCGGTGAGTTCGGCCGCCGCTGGATCAAGAACATCGTGCCCGACTCGGCCGGGCAGTGGCTGACGATCAACCCGTTCCCGTGGACGGGCACCCAGGTCATGGACATGGAGTTCGGCAAGAACGGCGCGCTCTACGTCCTCGACTACGGCACCGGCTGGTTCAACGGCGACGGCAACTCGGCCCTCTACCGGATCGAGTACGCCGCCGACGGCCACGCCCCCAGGGCCGTGATCACGCCCAGCCGGACGAGCGGCCCGGCGCCGCTGACGGTCGCCTTCTCCTCGGCCGGCACCGTCGACCCCGACGGCGACCCGATCACGCTGGCCTGGGACTTCGACGGCAACGGCACGACCGACTCGACGGCGGCCAACCCCTCGTACACGTACACGGCCAACGGCACCTACAACCCGACGTTGACGGTGCGCGACTCGACCGGGAAGTCGTCGTCGGCGTCGACGGTGATCACGGTCGGCAACACCGCGCCGACGGTGGTGGTGAACACGCCGGTCAACGGCGGCCTGTTCTCCTTCGGCGACGCGATCCCGTTCACGGTGACCGTCACCGACCCGGAGGACGGCACGATCGCCTGCTCGCGGGTCAAGGTCAGCTTCATCCTCGGCCACGACTCCCACGGCCACCCGATGACCAGCGCGAACGGCTGCTCGGGCGTCCTGCAGACGACGACCGACGGTGAGCACGACTCCGCCGCGAACATCTACGGCGTCATCGACGCCGAGTACACCGACAACGGCGGCCTGACCACGCACACCCAGGCCCAGCTGCAGCCGAGGTTGCGCCAGGCCGAGCACTTCTCGTCGCAGAGCGGCGTGCAGGCGGTCGCCGGGGCGGCCCCGCACGGCGGCGCGGCGGTCGGCTACATCGACAACAACGACTGGATCGCGTTCACCCCGTACAACCTGAGCGGGGCGACCAGCTTCACGGCGCGGGTCGGCGCGGTCGCCGGCGGCAACACGCTGGAGGTGCGGACCGGTTCGCAGACGGGCCCGCTCGTGGCCACGGTGACCGTCCCGGCCACCGGCGGGTACGCCACCTTCCAGGACGTCACCGTCCCGATCACCAACCCGCCGACCACCACCGGCCAGCTCTACCTGGTGTTCAAGGGCGCGACCGGCGGCGGCCTGTTCGACGTCGACGACTTCACGTTCGGCACCGGGAGCGGGCCGCAGCAGCCCACGGGCAACCTGGCGCTGAACAAGCCGGTCGTGGTGACCAGCACCGAGGCCGCCGTCTACCCGGGTTCGGCCGCGGTCGACGGCAGCGGCACCACCCGCTGGGCCAGCGCGTTCTCCGACCCGCAGTCGATCACGGTCGACCTCGGGGCGTCGTACGACATCAACCGGGTCAGGCTGAGCTGGGAGGCGGCCTACGGGTCGGCGTACACGATCGCGACCTCGCCCAACAACACCACGTGGACGACGGTCAAGACCGTGACCGGCGAGAACGGCGGCGTCGACGACCACACCGGCCTGAGCGCCACCGGCCGGTACGTCCGCATCACCGGAACGACCCGCGCCACCGCGTGGGGCTACTCGCTCTGGGAGTTCGAGGTCTACGGCAACAGCGGCCCGACCAACCCGACGCCGACCAACGTGGCGCAGGGCAAGACGGCCACCGCCTCCAGCCAGGAGGCGGCCTACACCCCGGCCATGGCCGTCGACGGCTCCGGCACCACCCGCTGGTCGAGCGCGTTCTCCGACCCGCAGTGGATCCAGGTCGACCTCGGCCAGACCTACGCCATCAGCAGGGTGCGGCTGAGCTGGGAGGCCGCCTACGGCAGCGGCTACCAGATCCAGACCTCGCCCAACGGCACGACCTGGACGACGATCAAGACGGTGACCGGTGAGAACGGCGGCGTCGACGACCACACGGGCCTGAGCAACAGCGCCCGCTACGTCCGCATCAACGGCACGGCACGCGGAACGGCCTGGGGCTACTCGCTCTGGGAGTTCGAGGTGTACGGCAGCTAGGAACCACCCCTCGGAAACACCGCAGGGCCCGGCGTGTTCCCCCCCACGCCGGGCCCTGCCGGGTTCCTACGGCTTGAGCATCGCCTGCAGCGAGGCGGTCGCCTGCTTGCCGATCTCGGTCGGCTGGAGGTGGGGCTGCTCGGCCAGGACGGCCTCCCAGTTGGCCGCGATCCCCTCGACGGTGAGCCCGCCGTCGGCGTGCCAGCCCGGCCCCTCGGCCACGAACACCCGGGCCACCCGCCCGGCGCCGACGGAGAACACCTCGCCGCTCGTGGCGCAGCTCTCGTGGACGAGGTAGGCGACCAGGGGGCTGACGTTCTCGGGGCCGAACTTCGCCTCGAACTCGGCCGGCAGCAGCGACTCGGTCATCCGGGTCCAGGCGATGGGGGCGATGGCGTTGGCGGTGATGCCCGAGCGGGCGCCCTCGATCGCTGTCGACTTGGTCAGCCCGACGAGGCCCATCTTGGCCGTGGAGTAGTTGGCCTGCCCGAAGTTGCCGAACAGCCCGGCGGGCGAGGAGGTGTTGACGATCCGGCCGTAGCCGCGCTCCTTCATGTGCGGGTAGGCGGCCCGGGTGACGAGGAAGGAGCCGCGCACGTGCACGGCGAGCACCGCGTCGAAGTCCTCGACGGAGATCTTCCCGAGCGACCGGTCGCGCAGGATCCCGGCGTTGTTGACCACGATGTCGAGCTGCCCGAACGTCTCGACGGCCTGCCGCACGATCGCCTCGGCCCCCTCGGGCGTGGCCACGTTGTCACCGTTGGCGACGGCCTCGCCGCCGTTCTTGACGATCAGCTCCGCCACCTCGGCGGCCGGGCCGGCGGAGGCCCCGGTGCCGTCGAGCGCCCCGCCGAGGTCGTTGACGACGACCTTGGCCCCGCGCTCGGCGAGCAGCAGCGCGTGCGACCGGCCGAGACCGTGTCCGGCGCCGGTGACGACGGCCACCCGGCCGTCGTACCTGAGGAGATCATCCGGCATTCTCGCCCACACCCTTCCAAGGAGAACAAAATTCTGGACTAGCGCACCATACCAAACGGGACGTAGCGGACAGTGATCGGGCGAGTGAGTTTCTGATATGGTTTCGCCGCCGTCGCACCCCTGGCTGGAGGCCGTGTCAATGCGCACTCTCCGCGTGGTTCAGTGGGCCACCGGCGCCGTGGGGGGATACGCGCTTCGCGGTGTTGTCGAGCGTCCCGAGTTCGAGCTCGCCGGAGTCCTGGTCTACGACCCCGACAAGATCGGCCTCGATGCCGGTCCGCTCGTCGGTCTCCCCGAAACGGGAGTCGTCTGCACCGACGACGTCGACGCCATCATGGCGCTCGACGCCGACTGCGTGCTGCACATGCCGCTGCCGGCGACCTTCTTCGGCGGCGACCAGAGCCACGACGTCGACACGATCTGCAAGCTGCTCGCGTCGGGCAAGAACGTCATCACGACGACCGGCTTCGTCTACCCCCTGGCCTACGGCACCGGGGTCGTCGACCGGATCGAGAAGGCCTGCCAGGAGGGCGGCACCACGCTCCACGGCACCGGCATCAACCCCGGCTTCGTGAGCGACGTGCTCCCCCTCACGCTGACCGGCCTGTCGTCGCGGCTCGACCACATCTACGTGCGCGAGACCTCCGACTACCGGGGTCACCCGTCCCACCACATCGTCACCGACCTGATCGGCTTCGCCCGCACGCCGAAAGACTACGTGACGGCGGTGCGGCCGTTCCGCGCCTTCCAGCGGGCCCTGTTCACCGAGAGCGTGCAGCTGGTGTCGGCGGCGCTCGGCGTCGAACTCGACGAGATCGAGGAGATGGACGAGTTCGAGCTCGCCGCCGACGACTTCGAGATCGCCTCCGGCACGGTGCGCCAGGGCACGGTGGCGGCCTCGCGCTGGGTCTTCTCCGGTCTGGTGCGCGGGCGGCCCTTCATGACCGTCGAGTGCGTCTACAAGGCCGACGCCGCCAAGGTGCCGCGCTGGGCCGATCCGGGCTTCTCGATCCACATCGAGGGGCGGCCGACGATCGTGGTGAACCTCAACGAGGTCAACCACGGGCTCGCCGGGGCCGCCGCCCACGCGGTCAACACCATCCGCGCGGTGGTGATGGCCGAGCCCGGCATCCGCACCATCCTCGACCTGCCGATGGTGACGGGCCGGGGCACGGCCCGGCTGGCCTAGACCCCGGCGGGCAGCTGGCCCTCCAGCTGCGCAACCCACGGCTTGAGCACGGCGTCCAGATCGGCGATCTGGCTCTCCAGCACGGCCAGGCCCGGCGTCGGCACGATCGCGCCCAGCTCCACCAGCAGCGGCCGGAAGTGCACCTCCACCGCCAGGGCGTGGTGGGCGCCGCCCATCACCAGGATCGGCAGCGCGTGCTTCCCGGCCAGCGCCCGGGGCGGCAGGCGGTCGAGGAAGGCCTTGAGCAGCCCCGTGTAGGTCCCTTTGTACGTCGGGCTCGCCACCACCAGCACATCGGCGTCCTTGACCAGGTCGAGCGCCACCTCGACGGCCGCGACCGGCTGGGGCGCGAACAGGTGGGGGGCCAGACCGGCGAGGTCGACCACGTCGCCCGCCGAGCCGACGGCCGCCTCGGCGGCGCGGACGGCCACGGTCGCCGTGCGCGATCCGCTCCGGGGGTTGCCGACCAGGGTCACGATGCTGCCCATCAGACGTCCTCCTCGTACTCTTCGGCCTCGTCGTCGGGGAGGTCGTACCAGAAGACGTCGCCGGGATACTCCAGGCTCATGGCGACGAATGTAGCACTTATTCCCTATCTGTAATATAGGTAATTCTCCTCGCGCAACCGGCCTTTCGCCTGCAGATAGATCAGGTGGGCGAGCGTCTCGTTGTTGGCCGCCCGGAGCTGGAAGCCCCCGATCGACTCCCACGGCCGCGACCAGGTCAGCCGGGTCGCGATCTGCCAGCAGGTGAGGCCCGGCTCGGCGGCCACGACCCTCTCGATCTCGGCCAGCCGGTCGTGGTGGTGGGAGATCACGTACTCGACGCGGCCGAGCAGGTCGGGGAAGCGGTACTCGTGGGCGGGCAGCACCTCCTCGACGTCGAGGCGGCCGACCGCGCGCAGGGCGTCAAGGTAGTCGGCGAGCGGGTTGGGCGCCGACTGCGGATGGAAGGCCACCATCGGGGTGATCTTGGCGAGCACGTGGTCGCCCGAGAACAGCAGCCCGTCGCCGGCGAAGCACAGGTGGCCGGGCGAGTGGCCCGGCGTCCAGATCGCGGTCAGGTCCCAGCCCGGCAGGTCGAGCTTGGCGCCGTGCTCGATGAGCCGGTCGGGGGCGCCGGCCGAGACCAGTTTGCGGATCGCCGTCGACGCGCCCGCCAGCTCGCGGGCCGTCTCCTCCGGGACCCCGCTGCGGAGCAGCAGGCCGAGCTCCCGTTCCGACAGGTCGCCGGGGTCGTCGTAGCGGCCGCGCAGCAGCCGGGCGTCGGCGGGGTGCAGGCCGATCCAGGCGCCCGAGTCCTCCCTGACCCGGCCGGCCAGGCCGTAGTGGTCGGGGTGCATGTGGGTGACCACGACCGCCCGGACGTCGGCGACGTCGTAGCCCGCCGTCTTCAGTCCCGCCGTCAGGGCCGTGTACGCCTCCTCGGTGTCCCACCCCGCGTCGATCAGCGCCACGCCGCCGGGCAGTTCGAGGGCGTAGACGAGCACGTACCGGAGCGGCGTGTTCGGCAGCGGGACGGGGATCGACCAGAGGCCGGGGCGCACACGTTCGACCTCGGGGAGGCGGCCGGCCAGCCAGGCGGCGTGCTGGGCGGGGGCGGCCGGTTCGGTGGGTCTTCTCACGGGGTCGATTGTGTCCGACGTACCGAACAAGATTCTAGTAGCTGAAATTTTCATCGGACAATCCGGACGCGCGGCAGGTCGCCCACCTGCGCCGACCTGCGATTCTTGACCCTCGGCGAAACCCGTTGGAAACATCGGGTGGACCTGAGCCATGGGAGCGCTCCCATACCTGCTGACGAGGTGCATTTTGACGCGACCCTCCCGCCTCACCGCCGTGCTCGCCGCGGCGGCCCTGTTCCTGTTACCGGTGACCACCGCGTACGCCGACGAGGGCCCCGAGCAGATCCCCAACGGGACGTTCGAGACCTCCACCGCGCCCTGGTGGAACACCGGCAACGTCACCGTCGAACTGGAGGACGGCCGCCTGTGCGCCGACATCCCCGGCTCGACCACCAACCCGTGGGACGCGATCATCGGCCTCGACGGCATCCCGCTGGTCGCCGGTGAGACCTACGCCTACCGCTTCTTCGCCTCGGCCACGCCCTCGCGCGTGGGCCGGGCGCTGATCCAGCTCCCGGTCGACCCGTGGACGCAGTTCTTCGCGGCCAACCCCGAGATGAGCGTGTCGGGCAACTCCTACGAGTTCACCTTCACCGCGCCCACCAGCCTGCCGAACGCCCAGATCGCCTTCCAGCTCGGCGGCAGCGCGACCCCGTGGCGCTTCTGCCTCGACGACGTGTCGCTGCGCGGCGGCGCCGAGCCCGAGGTCTACGAGCCCGACACCGGCCCCCGGGTGCGCGTCAACCAGGTGGCCTACCTGCCCCAGGGCCCCAAGAACGCCACCGTCGTGACCGACGCGACCGAGGCCGTCGCCTGGCAGCTCAAGAACGCGGGCGGCACGGTCGTGGCGAACGGCTCGACCACCCCGCGCGGCCTCGACGGAAGCTCGGGCCAGAACGTGCACAGCATCGACTTCGGCTCGTACACGACCGCCGGCGAGGGCTACACGCTGACCGCCGACGGCGAGACCAGCCGTCCGTTCGACATCTCGGCGAGCGCGTACGCCGCGCTCAAGCTGGACGCGCTGAAGTTCTACTACACCCAGCGCAGCGGCATCGCGATCGACGACGCGCTGCGCCCCGGCTACGGCCGCCCGGCCGGGCACGTCGGCGTGGCGCCCAACCAGGGCGACACGAACGTCCCGTGCCAGCCCGGCGTGTGCGACTACTCCCTCGATGTCTCCGGCGGCTGGTACGACGCCGGCGACCACGGCAAGTACGTCGTCAACGGCGGCATCTCCGCCTGGCAGCTGATGAGCGAGTTCGAGCGCACCAAGAACGCCGCCACCGCCAAGACCATCGGCTCGCTGGCGATCCCGGAGAGCGGCGACGCCGTCCCCGACATCCTGGACGAGGCCCGCTGGGAGCAGGAGTTCCTGCTCAAGATGCAGCGCCCCGACGGCATGGCCCACCACAAGATCCACGACGCCGCGTGGACCGGCCTGCCGCTGATGCCGCACCTCGACCCGCAGGCCCGTGAGCTCCACCCGGTCTCCACGGCCGCCACGCTGAACCTCGCGGCCACCGCCGCCCAGGCCGCCCGCCTGTTCGCGCCCTACGACGCGGCGTTCGCGGCCAAGAACCTGGCCGCCGCCCGCAAGGCCTGGACGGCCGCCAAGGCCAACCCGGCGATCTACGCCTCCGCCAACGACGGCGTGGGCGGCGGCGCCTACAACGACGACAACGTCACCGACGAGTTCTACTGGGCCGCGGCCGAGCTCTACATCACCACCGGCGAGGCGGCCTTCCGCGACGCCGTGGTGAACTCGCCGCTGCACACCTCGGACGTGTGGCGCGAGCGCGGCTTCGACTGGGCCTCGACCGCCCAGCTCGGCCGCCTCGACCTGGCCACGGTGCCCAACAACCTGCCCGGCCGGGCGGCGGTCCGCGCGTCGGTCCTGGAAGGCGCCGACAAGTACCTCGCCACGCTGGACGCCCACCCGTACGGCCTGGCCTACAACCCGCCCGACTTCGACTGGGGCTCCAACAACCTCGTCCTGAACAACATGGTCGTGATGGCGGCGGCGTACGACATCTCCGGCCAGAAGAAGTACCTCGACGGCGTGCTGGAGGGCATCGACTACATCCTCGGCCGCAACGCCCTGAACATCTCGTACGTGACGGGCTACGGCGAGGTCGACGCGCACAACCAGCACTCCCGCTGGTACGCCAACCAGCTCAACCCCGACCTGCCCAACCCGCCCAAGGGCACCCTGTCGGGCGGCCCGAACTCGGCCATCCAGGACCCGGTCGCGCAGGCCAACCTGCAGGGCTGCAAGCCCCAGTTCTGCTACATCGACCACATCGAGTCGTGGTCGACCAACGAGCTGACGATCAACTGGAACGCCCCGCTGTCGTGGATCTCGGCCTTCATCGCCGACCAGGGCGACGGCGCGGTGACCGCCCCCGGCTCGTGTGACGTGACCTACCAGATCCACGGCACGTGGCCGACCGGCTTCTCGACCCAGGTGACGATCAAGAACACCGGGGCGACGGCCATCGACGGCTGGAACCTCAAGTGGTCGTTCCTGGGCGGGCAGAAGCTCGACCACGGCTGGAACGCCGACTACACGCAGTCGGGCGCGACCCTGACCGCGAAGAACCTCTCGCACAACAAGAAGATCCACCCCGGCTCGTCGATCACCTTCGGCTTCAACGGCGTCGGCGCCCCGGGCGCCAACCCGGTGCCGGACCTGTTCCTCCTGAACGGCAAGGCCTGCGCCTAGCCGGCCCCGGGCCCGTGGCTCTTCCGGGGGAGCCACGGGCCCTTACTCTTTTGCACGTGCTGAACGACATCCACGTCGACGAGGCGGTCCGCGCGCTGCGGCCCGACTTCGCCGTGCTCCTGGTCGAGGCCGTCGGCTTCGTCAACGGCCCCTCCGACGACCGGTCGCGGAAATGGCTGGCCGAGGCGTCGGCGCAGGCCGCGCCGCTCGACCACGAGAAGATCGAGGCCTGGCGCGAGGCCTACCGCGCCTTCGGCGCCAAGCCCCAGCGCACCCGCCCGTCGGTCGACGCCCTGATCCGCCGCATGCCGCTGCCCGAGATCAACCTGGTCGTCGACGCCTACAACTCCATCTCGGTACGCCACACGCTCCCCATCGGCGGCGAGGACCTGCGCCGCTACGAGGGCCCCGCGCGGCTGGTCCGCGCCACGGGCGACGAGAAGGCCGACGAGGTGCTGGGCGACCCCGCCCCGGGCGAGGTCGTGTGGCGCGACGACGCCGGGGTGACGTGCCGCCGCTGGAACTGGCGGCAGGGCGTGCGCACCAGAATCACCGAAGACACGGTCGACGCGATTTTCATCCTCGAACGCCTGGCCCCGATGACCATGGAGGAACTGGCCACGGCCGGTGCCGAACTGGTCACATTGCTGCAGGTGATCAGCCCTGAGGTCCGAACTTCAACCCGCACAATCGGCTAGAATTACGACCAATATGACGAAAAGGGGACCTCGCCCTGACCAGCCGGTGAGGGTGCCTCTACCATCCTGGGGGGCTACCCGTGCGTGACCAGTTCGGACAGTCCTGGGAGCATAAGCGGGAGCCACGCGCCGGACGGCTCTCGTCACCTGGCTGGACGAGTAGCCTTGGACAGGTTCCTTTACATCAACGCCGATCTGCGGAAGAGGGCGATTTCCGCCGTGTCGTCTGAGTCGTCGCGGACAAACCCGCTGGCAAGCTTCGGACAGAACGAATGGCTTGTCGACGAGCTGTACCAAAAGTACCTTCAGGATCCCGAGTCGGTAGACAAGGCCTGGTGGCACTTCTTCGCTGATTACAACGGGCAGGGCAAGGTCGCCCCGCCGGGCGACGCGACGCAGGCCGCCGCTCCCGCACCCGCAGCACCGGCCGCGCCTCCGCAGCCGCCGAAGGCCCCCGCGCCTGAGAAGAAGGCCCCCGCCGCCCCGGCAGCAAAGCCCGCCGCGAAGGCCGAGGCGCCCAAGGCGCCCGCCGGAGCGGTCGAGGAGAAGCTGCGCGGCGCCGCCGCCCGCACCGCCCTCAACATGGAGGCGTCGCTGGCGATCCCGACCGCGACCAGCGTGCGGGCCGTTCCGGCCAAGCTGCTGATCGACAACCGGATCGTGATCAACAACCACCTCTCCCGCGGGCGCGGTGGCAAGATCTCCTTCACCCACCTCATCGGCTACGCCATCGTGCGCGCCCTCGAGGCCATGCCGGAGATGAACCACGCCTACGGCGAGATCGACGGCAAGCCGGCGATCGTCAAGCCCGAGCACGTCGGGCTGGGGCTGGCGATCGACGTCCAGAAGAGCGACGGAACGCGCCAATTGCTGGTGCCGTCGATCAAGGCCGCCGAGACGCTCGACTTCCAGCACTTCTGGATGGCCTATGAAGACATCGTCCGCAAGGCCCGCTCGGGCAAGCTCGGCGTCGACGACTTCCAGGGCACCTCGATCTCGCTGACCAACCCGGGCACCATCGGCACGGTCCACTCGGTGCCGCGCCTGATGCCCGGCCAGGGCACCATCATCGGCGTCGGCGCGATGGAATACCCGGCCGAATACCAGGGCGCCTCGGGCGAGACGCTCTCGCGGCTGGCCATCAGCAAGGTGATGACGCTCACCAGCACCTACGACCACCGCATCATCCAGGGTGCGCAGTCGGGTGACTTCCTGCGGCGCATCCACCAGCTGCTGCTGGGCGCCGACAATTTCTACGACGACATCTTCGAGTCGCTGCGGATCCCCTACGAGCCGGTCCGCTGGACCGCCGACGTCTCGGCCTCCCACGACGACGACGTCGCCAAGTCGGCCCGCGTCATCGAGCTGATCCACGCCTACCGCGTGCGCGGCCACCTGATGGCCGACACCGACCCGCTCGAATACCGTCAGCGCAAGCACCCCGACCTCGACATCACCAAGCACGGCCTCACCCTGTGGGACCTGGAGCGCGAGTTCCCGACCGGTGGTTTCGGCGGCCGGGCGCTGATGACGCTGCGCGAGGTCCTCGGCGTGCTGCGCGACTCCTACTGCCGCACCGTCGGCATCGAGTACATGCACATCCAGAACCCCGAGGAGCGGGCCTGGATCCAGGCGCGGGTCGAGAAGCCCCACGCCAAGCCCGACCGCGACGAGCAGCTCCACGTGCTGGCGCGGCTCAACACCGCCGAGGCGTTCGAGACCTTCCTGCAGACCAAGTACGTCGGCCAGAAGCGGTTCTCGCTCGAAGGCGGCGAGTCGCTGATCCCGCTGCTCGACTCGGTGATCGCGTCCGCGGCCGACGAGTCGCTCGACGAGGTCGTCATCGGCATGGCCCACCGCGGCCGTCTCAACGTGCTGGCCAACATCGTCGGCAAGTCCTACGCCCAGGTGTTCGGCGAGTTCGAGGGCAACCTCGACCCGCGCAGCGCCCACGGCTCGGGCGACGTGAAGTACCACCTGGGCGCCAACGGCGACTTCGTGTCGCCGTCGGGCAAGCGGATCAAGGCGTCGGTCGTCGCCAACCCGTCCCACCTCGAGGCGGTCGACCCCGTGCTCGAAGGCGTCGTGCGCGCCAAGCAGGACCTGCTGGAGATGGGCCCCGAGGGCTTCACCGTCCTGCCGGTGCTGATCCACGGCGACGCGGCCTTCGCGGGCCAGGGCGTGGTGGCCGAGACGCTGCACCTGTCGCAGCTGCGCGGCTACCGCACCGGCGGCACCGTCCACATCGTGGTCAACAACCAGGTCGGCTTCACCACCAGCCCGGAGGCGTCGCGGTCGTCGGTCTACGCGACCGACGTCGCGCGCATGATCCAGGCGCCGATCTTCCACGTGAACGGCGACGACCCCGAGGCGGTCGTCCGGGTCGGCAAGCTGGCCTACGAATACCGCCAGGCGTTCCGCAAGGACGTCGTGATCGACATGATCTGCTACCGGCGCCGCGGCCACAACGAGGCCGACAACCCGAGCTTCACCCAGCCGCTCATGTACGACCTCATCGACGCCAAGCGGTCCACCCGCAAGCTCTACACCGAGGCCCTGATCGGCCGCGGCGACATCACGGTCGAAGAGGCCGAGCAGGCGCTGCGCGACTACCAGGAGCAGCTGGAGCGGGCCTTCACCGAGACCCGCGAGGCCGCCAAGAAGCCGCTCGAGGAGGGCGCGGTCGTCAAGCCGCCCACCGACGAGCTCATCGTGTGGAGCCACGACGACACCAAGACGGCCATCTCCGAGGAGACCGTCAAGCGGGTCATCGACACGCAGCTCACGCTGCCCGAGGGCTTCACCGTCCACCCGAGGCTCAACCCGGTGCTCCAGCGGCGCGGCGCGATGATCGAGGAGGACGCGATCGACTGGGCGACCGGCGAGACGCTGGCGTTCGGTTCGCTCCTGCTCGACGGCCACCCCGTCCGCCTGGCGGGCCAGGACTCGCGGCGCGGCACCTTCGGCCAGCGCCACGCGGTGCTGGTCGACCGGGTCACCGGCGAAGACCACACCCCGCTGAAGACGTTCAACGAGGGCGTCACGAAGTTCTACGTCTACGACTCGCTGCTGAGCGAGTTCGCGGCGCTGGGCTTCGAATACGGCTACAGCGTGGTCCGGCCCGAGGCGCTGGTCATGTGGGAGGCGCAGTTCGGCGACTTCGTCAACGGCGCCCAGTCGATCATCGACGAGTTCATCTCGTCCGGTGAGCAGAAGTGGGGGCAGCGTTCGTCGGTCGTGCTGCTGCTGCCGCACGGCTACGAGGGTCAGGGTCCCGACCACTCCTCGGCCCGCATCGAGCGGTTCCTGCAGATCTGCGCGCTCGACAACATGACCGTGGCCCAGCCGACCACTCCGGCGAACTACTTCCACCTGCTGCGCTGGCAGGCGCTGTCCGACCGGCGCAAGCCGCTGGTGGTGTTCACGCCCAAGTCGCTGCTGCGCCACAAGGCGGCGGCGTCGGCGGCCGGCGAGTTCACCTCGGGCACCTTCCAGCCGATCATCGGCGACACCACCGTCGACCCGGCGGGCGTGCGCAAGGTCGTCCTGTGCTCCGGCAAGATCTACTACGATCTGGCCGCCGCACGTGACAAGGGTGGCCACACCGACACGGCGGTCGTCCGGATGGAGCGGCTCTTCCCGTTCCCCGAGCAGCCGCTGAAGGCCGAGCTGGCCCGCTACGCCGGTGACGTCGAGCTGGTGTGGGCGCAGGACGAACCGGTCAACATGGGCCCGTGGCCCTACCTGGCGCTGAAGATGACCGAGCGGCCCGAGGTCCTCGACGGCCGTCGGCTGCGGCGGGTCTCGCGGGCGGCGAACTCCTCGCCGGCCGCCGGTTCCCACAGCACCCACGACAACGAACTGCACACCATCGTCTCCGAGATCTTCGGCTAGACACGTCACACCCAGCGGGAGGCCCTCCACTGCGGGGGGCCTCTCGCCGTTTCCTGGAGCGGATATCCATGTACTTCACCGACAGGGGCATCGAGGAACTCGTCGAACGCCGGGGCGAGGAGGAGGTGCAGATGCTCTGGCTGGCCGAGCGGCTGCGCGAGTTCGTCGACCTCAACCCCGAGTTCGAGACCCCGGTCGAGCGCCTGGCGACCTGGCTCGCCCGGCTCGACGACGACGAGGACTGAACGCGATACATCTTGACTTTCCGCGAACGCGACATATCGTGTTTTGTAAGCAGTTCGCGGAAGGGGCGGCGTCATGCCGAGATGGACCATCGACAAACCCGACCAGCTCACGTTCGATCCGGTCGACCGGCTGAGCGTGCGCATCGTGGCGGGCCACCTCGCGGTGCTGGCCAGTGACGGCCCGCCCAGCCTGGAGATCAGCGAGATCGGCGCCGACCCCCTGGTCGTCGACCACGAAGATGGCCGGTTGACGGTCAGCTACGGCGATCTGAGCTGGGAAGGCGTGCTCGGCTGGTTGCGGCCCGGCGGCGGACGCCGCTGCGTGGCCACGCTGACCGTGCCGAAGACCTGCCGGGTCGAGGCGGGGGTGATCTCCGCCGGGGCGGTCGTCGCCGGGTTCGAGGGGCGCACCCGGGTGCGCAGCGTGTCGGGCGACATCGTGCTCGACGGTGTGAGCGGCGACGTCCAGGCCGAGACCGTCTCCGGGTCGGTCGAGAGCCGCGCCCTGGCCGGCGACCTGTCGTTCACCAGCGTCTCGGGCGAACTGACCGTCGCCGACGGCGTGCCGCGCCGCCTGCGCGGCAACACCGTGAACGGCGACATCACCGCCGATCTGGTGCTCGGCCCGACCGGCCATGTGACCCTCAACACGGTCTCGGGCTCGATCTGGGTGCGGCTCCCCCGGGCCACCGACAGCGACGTGACCTTCCGGTCGATGTCGGGCAGTCTGGAATCCGCCTTCCCGGGCCTCGCCTACAACGGCCACCCCGGCAGCAAGACCCTCACCGGACGCCTCGGCGGTGGCATGGCCACGCTCAGCGCGACCACCGTCTCGGGCGGCGTGACCCTGCTCAGTAAGGAAACAGAATGAGTCCCGTCTTCGGCCACGGCAGGCTCCGGCTCTACCTGCTCAAGCTGCTGGAGGAGAGCCCGCGCCACGGCTACGAGGTCATCCGCCTGCTCCAGGACCGCTTCCTCGGCGTCTACTCCCCCTCCCCCGGCACGATCTACCCGCGCCTGGCCCGGCTGGAGGAGGAGGGCCTGGTCACCCACGAGGTCGTCGACGGCAAGAAGGTCTTCACCCTCACCGACAAGGGCCGCGAGGAACTGAACGCCCGCCTCGACGAGCTCGCCGACCTCGAACGCGAGATCACCGCCTCGGTCCAGGACATCGCCCGCGAGGTCAAGGAGGACGTCCGGCAGACCGTGCGCTCCCTGCGCCACGAGCTGACCACGATGGCCCGCACCATCAACCACGAGACGACCGGCACGGCCCGCGACACCCGCGACGAGTGGAAGCGCCAGCGCGACCGGCAGAAGGCCGAGTGGTCCCGCCAGAAGCAGCAGTGGAAGGCCGACTCGGAGCGCTGGAAGGTCGAGTGGCAGCGCATCTGGACCGACACCTGGGCCATGACGGGCTTCCCGGCGCCCCCGAACGGCACGACCGACGACGAGCGGGCCACGGCCAACGACGCCGAACTCGGTCAGCATCTGGCCGACTTCGTCGCCGACGTCCGTTCGGAGGCGGCCGAGATCCGGCTGAGCGACGACGACCTGGCGGCCTGCAAGGCGGTCCTCGACGAGACGGCGGCCCGCCTGCGGGCGATCCTCGATCCGAACGGCTGAGCCCGGTGGGTGACGCTCACCTGTGCGTGGTGTGCGGCCTGTCACGCCGCTCGTGGTCGCTGCTCTGTTTCCGTCAGAGCGTGAAGACGATCTTCCCGAACACGTCGCCCCCGGCCATGGCCGCCACGCCCTCGGGGGCCTCGGTCAGCGGGAGCACCCGGTCGACCAGCGGGCGCACGCCCGTCTGAGCCAGGAAGGTGGCGAGGCGGCCGAGCTGGTCGCGGGTGCCCATGGTCGAGCCGATGATCTGCTTCTGCAGGAAGAAGACCTGGGCCAGCTTGGTCGGGGCCACCATGCCGCTGGTCGCGCCGCAGATCACCACCCGGCCGCCGGGACGCAGCGAGGCGATCGAGTGGTCCCACGTCGCCTCGCCCACGCTCTCCATGACGGCGTCGACCCGCTCGGGCAACCGCGCGCCGGTCTCGAAAGCCTGGTCGGCGCCCAGCTCCAGGGCCCTCTCGCGCTTGTCGCCCGAACGGCTGGTCACCCACATGCGGTGACCGGCCGCCCGGCCCAGCGCGACCAGCGCCGTCGAGACGCCGCCGCCGGCGCCCTGCACGAGCACGGTCGAGCCGGGCTCCAGGCCCGCCTTCTCGAAGAGCATGCGGTAGGCCGTCAGCCACGCCGTCGGCAGGCAGGCGGCGTGCTCGAACGACAACGCGGCCGGCTTGGGCACCAGGTTGCGCCGGGGCACCACGACCTTCTCGGCGAAGGTGCCCTGGTGGAGTTCCGACAGCAGGGTGCGCTTGGGGTCGAGGGTCTCGTCGCCGTCGACCGGCTCGCCGATGACGGCGTGCACGATGACCTCGTTACCCGCCTCGTCGACGCCGGCCGCGTCACAGCCGAGCGTCATCGGCAGCCGGTCGGGGCTGATGCCGATCCCGCGGAGGGTGAACAGGTCGTGGTGGTTGAGCGCGGTGGCGCGGACGGTCACCGTCGTCCAGCCGTCGGGGACGGCGGGCTCGGGCCGCTCGCCCACGGTCAGACCCTTCAGTGGGTCGTTCGGATCGATCTGCGAAGCCGTGACTGCGATCATGTCCAGAACATTACTCTATCCCTGTTACTGAAGTGACAAAAGGGACCGAGACCGGCCGCGAATAATGCGTAAACCGAATCGGCAAACCAGGGATCACCTGCGGAGATGCCATTCATAACAGCGGCGCATGAATAACGGTAAGGCCAATTGACCCAGCCCTCTCGTTATATCTGCGGCGTTACCCGTGATCGCGTCATTAACGTTCGGAGCTGTTTCCACGTATTTGGGACGCACCCTCAATTCGTCCCAAGGGAAAGGACTTCGATGATCTCCCGAGCACGTCGTCTCTCCATCCCCCTCGCCGGCGCGATGGTCGCGTTCGGCGCGGTGGGCACCGCCTCGTCGGCCACGGCCACGGCCCCCAGTGACGTGACCCAGAAGGCGGCCCCCACCACGGCCGCCGCCGCGGCGCAGTTCTGGACCCCCGACCGGCTCCGCGCCGCGAAGGACCGCACCGAGGAACTGGGCAACGCGGTCAAGGGCTCGGGCCGTCCGAGCACCCCCCAGCCCGACGGCAAGGCCGGTGTGGTCCCGCCGATCGGCGGCGAGAAGGCGGGCACCCCCGCCAGCAAGCAGGTCAACCTGCCCAACACGGTCGGCCGGGTGTTCTTCACCCTGCCCGGCAAGAACCCGCTCGACCCGCGGAGCTGGAAGTACTGCTCTGGCACCTCGATCCAGGGCAAGTTCCGCAACGTCGTGGCCACCGCCGGCCACTGCGTGTACGACCCGGCCAGCAACAAGTTCTACGACAACTGGGTGTTCATCCCGTCGTACTGGGACGGCACGCAGGCGTGGAACGGCAAGGCGCCCTACGGCATCTACCCGGCCACCTGGTACCAGGCGCACGACGACTTCGTGGTCAAGGAGGACTACGACTACGACTACGCGTTCGTCAACGTCGCCTCCGGCTACAAGGCCAGCTGGGAGAAGGTCGACGGCAAGTACAAGCTCGTGAAGACCGCCGTCGGCCGTCTCGGCGACAACGTCGGCGGCCAGGGCTTCACCTGGAACCGCAGCACCAAGACCAACGTCTTCTCCTTCGGCTACCCGGCCGGCCCCCACCCGGACGGCGACCGTCCGTTCAGCGGCAAGACGATGAAGTGGTGCTACGGCCAGACCTCGGCCATGCCGGCCGCGCCGAAGTACAACGTCCAGGAGCACGTCGGCATCAAGTGCGGCATGACCGCCGGCGCCAGCGGCGGCCCGCTGCTGTGGAACTACAAGAGCAAGACCCGCTCCGGCTACCTCTACGGCGTCAACAGCATCGCCTGGGACACCGACGGCAACGACCGGTACGACCGGCTCTCGTCGCCCTACTTCAACGGCGAGACCTACGACGTCTACAAGGTCGCGGCGAACCGCTGGACCGCGTAACGGCTTCGAGAACACCGGTGCCCGGGGGACGATCTTCGTCTCCCGGGCACTTCGTTTTACGCGGGCCGTAGCGTGAGCCCGATCTACTGGGACGGACCAGAGGGCCGTTCGGTTCCCTCGAATTCATAACGAGACAGCCAAGAACCTGTGCCTGATCACTGGTGATCTGGAAAAATCACCCTCTACGATCGATACCTCCGTCACGAGACCCCCGAGAGGCCCCCATGACCAGGCGGATCACCCTTGCCGCGGGCGGCGTCGCCGCCGCGCTGGGTGCCGCCGCGCTCCTCTCGGTCTGGACGCCGACGTCCACCCCCGCCATCGCGGCCCCGCCCACGGCGCCCCTGATGGAGGTCTCCGCCAAGATGGCCGCCCCGCCGGCTGAGAAGCACCTCGGCAAGGGCGTGATGGCCTACCCCCTCGCGGCGGCCGGCGCCGACATGCAGAAGGTCGCCGCCTACTGGACGCCGGCCCGCCTGAAGGAGGCCAGCACCTACGTCCCGGCCTCCAAGCCGTCGACCGGCGCGCGGCAGGCCCCCTCGATGGCCGAACTGTCCGGCGAGACCACGCTGACCGCGACCGGCACGGCCGCGGCGCCCTCGCCGCAGCCGATGGTCGGCAAGGTCTTCTTCAAGCTGGGCGACAAGGAGTACTGGTGCTCCGGTTCGGTCGTCCACTCCAAGAACCGCAACCTGGTCGCCACGGCCGGCCACTGCGGCTGGTCGCTGGGCCAGAACAAGCCCGTGGAGAACTGGGTCTTCATCCCGTCCTACGCGGGCGGCTCGACCGACGCGGGCGTCTACGTCGGCCACACCCTCTACCTCCACGAGGACTTCTCCGGCGCGGGCGACTACGACCGCGACTACGCCTTCGTGACCGTCTACCGGGGCTTCACCTGGAAGGGCGACCAGCGGGTGCAGGGCGGCCGGCTCGAAGACAAGGTCGGCGCGTTCCAGTTCGCCTCGACGAAGGGCCGCTCGCGCGCGGTGTCGGTGTTCGGCTACCCGGCCGGCGCCCACCCCGACGGCAGCCGCCCCTACGACGGCCAGACGGTCCGCTCCTGTTCCGGCACGACCAGGGCCACCGCCGCGAGCGCGCCCACCTATCTCCTGGAGAACGGCGTGCTGCTGAACCCGTGCCCGTTCACGGCGGGCGCGAGCGGCGGCCCGTGGGTGCTCGGGTGGGATCCGGTGAAGAAGACCGGCTTCCTCAACGGCGTGACCAGCCTTACGTGGAACATCAACGCCGACGGCAAGCTCGACGCGGCGTCGTCGCCCTATTTCAACGCGGTGACCGCGCGGGTCTACCAGCAGGCCGCCAAGCAGGCGACGAACTAGAAAGCGTCCTGCAAGCGCGCATAAAGCCGAGATAAAGCGCAGGAACCTACCTTCATCACAGCACACCCTCTGTGATGAAGGAGCACCACCATGCGATCCCGAGCGAAGCACCTCGCGCTCCTGGGCGCCACCGCCGGCCTTCTCGGCGCGGCCCTGGCCGTCCCGTCCGCGGCCAGCGCCGCGCCCGACGAGGCGTCCGACCCGCTGGCCGGCAGCGGCATCGCCGCCTGGAACGTCGTCGCCTTCTGGTACGGCCAGGAGAAGGCCAACCTGAACGCCGCCACCCCCTACGATGTCGAGACGAAGGTCGTCGCCAAGCACCTGTCGAAGGGCGGCCCGTCGGCCGACGGCAAGCCCGGCCTGGTCGCGCCGATCGGCGGCGCGGGCTCCACCTCGTCCAAGAACGTCAACCTGCCCCGCACCACCGGCAAGGTCTTCTTCCTGGACGCCGACAAGAAGCCCCGCTGGTGCACCGCCACCTCGCTGCAGTCGAAGTACAAGAACCTGGTCGCCACCGCCGGCCACTGCGTCTACGACACCGAGTCGAACGCCGCCACGATGAAGTACTGGGTGTTCGTCCCGGCCTACTACCAGGGCAAGACCCCCTACGGCGTCTACGTCGGCAAGCAGGCGTTCACCCACTACGACTTCGACGTCTACGAGGACTTCGACCGCAACTACGCCTTCGTCACCGTCTACAACGGCCTGAAGGCCCCGCACGACGGCGGCCCGCTCGACGGCGACTGGAAGAAGGTCTCCAAGAGCGAGTGGGACAAGTACCGCTCCTACGGCACCTACCCGTGGCTCGTGAACAAGTACACGAAGAAGATCGGCTCGAAGTACTACATCTGGAAGTTCGTCGACGCCGGCCGCCTGGGTGACAACGTCGGGGGCCAGGGGTTCGCGTACAACCAGAAGAAGAACGTGAAGGACTACGTCTTCGGCTACCCGAGCGGGTCACACCCCGACGGCAACCACGCCTACACGGGCCAGACCCAGAAGTGGTGCTACGGGACCACGTTCCCCGCCTCGGCCTCGGCCATCAAGGCGGAGGAACTGCTGGGCGTCAAGTGCAGCTTCACCGGCGAGGGCTCGTCGGGCTCGGCCTGGATGTACAAGTACAGCAACACCAGCCGCAAGGGCTACCTGAACGGCGTCACCGCCGCGGTCTCCGACACCGACGGCAACGACCGCATCGACGTCAGCCTCTCGCCCTACTTCGACGGCGAGACCTACGGCATCTACAAGCACGCGGCGAACCTGTGGTCGGGTTCGATCGCCTAGCGCGAAAGGCCCGGCCGTCCTCGGCCGGGCCTTTTTCATGCCAAGAAGAATTAGACGTACATAGCCGGATTTCGGTGCCATGGAAAAATGTGATTCGAGTCACATCTGAACCAAGATCCGACTGCCGCCAGTCAAGTTCCCACCTGCGGCAATGCGTGCACAACGGCCCCAAAGGCGCGGTGAAGTCGCTTTGGACGCGCGGAACATCCCGCATATCGTCCTGACGGTCCCTTTACCAACGCATGGAGCAGCCTTGAAGCGCACCCTCGCCCTCACCGGTGTGGCAGCCGGCCTGCTGGCCTCCGCCCTCGTCACCCAGCCCGCTTCGGCGGCCGGCGACGTGGCGAGCGACCCGCTGGCGAAGACCGGCCTCGCGGCCAAGAACGTGGTCGCCTACTGGTTCGCCAACAAGTACGCCAACCTGGTCGGCTCGACCCCCTACAACGCCGAGACGACCATCAAGGTCAACAAGCACGTCTCCACCGGCGGCCCCGCGGCCGACGGGAAGGCTGGAACGGTCCCCGCGATCGGCGACGAGGCCAAGTCGGGCGGTTCCTCCAAGAACGTCAACCTCCCCCGCACCACCGGCAAGGTGTTCTTCCGCGGCGGCGACGGCAAGCCCCACTGGTGCACCGCCACCTCGCTGCAGTCGAAGTACAAGAACCTGGTCGCCACCGCCGGCAGCTGCGTCTACGACACGGTGACCAACAAGGCCACCCTCGACTACTGGGTCTTCGTCCCGGGCTACTACCAGGGCAAGACCCCGTGGGGCATCTACGTCGGCAAGACGGCCTACACCCACTACGACTTCGACGTCTACGAGGACGGCGACCGCAACTACGCGTTCGTCACCGTCTACAACGGCCTCAAGGCGCCGTCGTCGGGCCTGCCCGCCAAGGGCAGCGAGTTCGCCAAGTGGATGCGGACCGAGAACACCAAGGAAGTCTCCAAGGCCGAGTGGGAGACCTACAGCAAGGCCATCCGCTCGCCCGGCCCGATCAAGGGCAAGTACTACGTCATCCGCTTCACCGACGCCGGCCGCCTCGGCGACAACGTCGGCGGCCAGGGCCTGGCCTACAACCAGAAGGTCGGCCAGAACGTCTACGTCTTCGGCTACCCGAGCGGCAGCCACCCCGACGGCAACCACGCCTACACGGGCCACACGCTCAAGTGGAGCTACGGCAAGACGTTCAAGGCCAAGGCGTCGGCCGTGAAGGCCGAAGAGCTCATCGGCGTGAAGTCGTCGTTCACCGGCCAGGGCTCGCTGGGCTCGGCGTGGCTCTCGCAGTACAAGAGCGCCCGTCGCCTCGGCTACCTGAACGGCCTGACGAGCGGCGTCTCCGACACCGACGGCAACAAGCGCATCGACACGAGCGTCTCGGCCTACTTCGACGGCGAGACCTACGGCGTCTACAAGGCGGCCGCCAACCTGTGGAGTGGCTCGATCGCCTAATCGAGATCGACCCCTGTGAAGGCCCGGCCGATACGGCCGGGCCTTTGCCGTTCGCGACGGTTCCATTGATTTCGTGTGATTTAGCTCACATTCTCAGAATGTTCCAAGGAATGTGTGGTTCCCTACGCCACCGGCCTGTCACACACGGGGGGTCCCAGAGCTGCGCTTCCGCCCCTCGACTCCCATTGACACATCTGTCGACAAACGGTCACTCAGGTCACGGACCCGCATCCGTCACCCAGCGTCAGCGTCGAGCCTCAGTTTGCTCTTCAGCCACAGAAGATCAGCGCTGTAAGGTCCAGCCATCCCTTTCCTGACGCATGGGACGCAAGATGCGGCCCACGTACAGACCAAGGAGTTCCCCCATGAAGCGCACTCTCGCCCTCGGTGGCGTGGCGGCGGGCCTGCTGGCCTCCGCCCTCGTCACCCAGCCGGCTGCCGCCGCCGGTGACGTCGCCAGCACCCCGCTGGCCTCGACCGGCATCGCGGCGCAGAACATCGTCGCCTACTGGGCCGCCAACAAGGCTGCCAACCTCGTGGGCGCGACCCCCTACGACGTGGAGACCCAGGTCGTCGGGAAGCACGTCTCGACCGGTGGCCCCACCGCCGACACCAAGCCCGGGATCGTTCCCGCGATCGGTGACGAGAAGAAGGTCACCAGCACCTCGAAGAACGTCAACCTGCCCAAGACCACGGGCAAGGTGTTCTTCACCGGCGCCGACGGCAACCCGCACTGGTGCACCGCCACCTCCGTGCAGGCCGCGTACAAGAACCTTGTCGCGACCGCCGGCCACTGCGTCTACGACGTCGTGAGCAACGCCGCCACGCTGAAGAACTGGGTGTTCGTCCCCGGTTACTACCAGGCGAAGACCCCGTGGGGCATCTACGTGGGTAAGCAGGCCTTCACCCACTACGACTTCGACGTGTACGAGGACGGCGACCGCAACTACGCGTTCGTCACCGTGTACAACGGTCTGAAGGCCCCGCACGACGGCCCCGCCTTCGGCGGCCCGACCCCGAAGACGCCGAAGTGGTACGACACTTCCGGCGGCGCCGGCTGGAACGACCTCGGTGGCTGGGCTGAGGTCACCGAAGAGGTGTACAAGCAGTACTTCGGCTTCGACACCTTCATCGGCGACACCTACAAGTTCTTCGTGAACAAGCCCGGCACGAAGTGGCACGGATGGCACTACTTCGTCTGGAAGTTCGTGGACGCTGGCCGTCTCGGCGACAACGTCGGTGGCCAGGGCCTCGCGTACAACCAGAAGATCGGCCAGTCGGTCTACGTCTTCGGCTACCCGAGCGGCAAGCACCCGGACGGCAACCACGCCTACTCGGGCCACACGCTCAAGTGGAGCTACGGCAAGACCTTCGCCGCGAAGGCCTCGGACATCAAGGCCGAGGAGATCATCGGCATCAAGTCCTCCTTCACCGGTGAGGGCTCGCTCGGTTCCGCGTGGCTCTCGCAGTACAAGAGCGCTCGTCGCCTTGGCTACCTGAACGGTGTGACGATCGGCGTCTCCGACACCGACAAGAACAACCGTATCGACACCTCGGTGTCGCCGTACTTCGACGGCGAGACCTACGGCGTCTACAAGGCTGCTGCGAACCTGTGGAGCGGCTCGATCGCCTAAGCGATCACCCGTCCGACGAAAGACCCGATCGTTTTCGATCGGGTCTTTTGTCGTTTTTGCGCGTTCCAGCAAAGGTTGGGTTAACTCCCGGATCGGTTCCATCGATCCCAAGTGATTTACATCACATTCACAGGATCTTCACAGAACACTGTGGTTTCCTTCCGCGCCCACACGCGATGGATCATGGCCATCCGATCTGCGCTTCTGCCTCCAAAGGCGCTCCTGACAGGCTTGTCAACATCGAGTCATTCTGATCACGGAAATATCTCGACGCCTCAGGAGCCCCGGCGAACCCCAGGTATCGCTACGGACACCCCCAAGATCGGCTGTAAGGTCCACTCATCCCTTTCCTGACGCATGGGACGCAGGACGCGGCCCACGTACAGACCAAGGAGTTCCCCCATGAAGCGCACCCTCGCCCTCGGTGGCGTGGCGGCCGGCCTGCTGGCCACCGCCCTCGTCACCCAGCCGGCTGCCGCCGCCGGCGACACCGTCAGCACTCCGCTGGCCAACAACGCCATCGCGGCGAAGAACATCGCCTCCTTCTGGTGGGCCGAGAACATGGCTCAGCTGAAGGGCGCGACCCCCTACGACGTGGAGACCCAGGTCGTCGGGAAGCACGTCTCGACCGGTGGCCCGACCGCCGACACCAAGCCGGGGATCGTTCCCGCCATCGGTGACGAGAAGAAGACCACCAGCACCTCGAAGAACGTCAACCTGCCCAAGACCACGGGCAAGGTGTTCTTCCGCGGCGCTGACGGCAAGTCGCACTGGTGCACCGCCACCTCCGTCCAGGCCGCGTACAAGAACCTTGTCGCGACCGCCGGCCACTGCGTCTACGACGTCGAGGGCAACAAGGCGACCCTGGACCGGTGGGTCTTCATCCCGGGTTACTACCAGGGCAAGACCCCGTGGGGCATCTACGTCGGCAAGCAGGCCTTCACCCACTACGACTTCGACGTGTACGAGGACGGCGACCGCAACTACGCGTTCGTCACCGTGTACAACGGCCTGAAGCTGCCCCACGGCGGCCTGAAGGACGTCACGCCGGAGAACATCGGCAGCTGGGTCGAGGTCTCCTCCGACCTCGCCAAGCAGTACGAGCACTGGCTGAAGAAGTTCAAGAACGGCAAGTGGTACGTCTGGAAGTTCTTCGACGCCGGTCGCCTCGGCGACAACGTCGGCGGCCAGGGCCTCGCGTACAACCAGAAGGTCGGCCAGAACGTCTACGTGTTCGGCTACCCGAGCGGCTCGCACCCGGACGGCAACCACGCCTACTCCGGTCACACTCTCAAGTGGACCTACGGCAAGACGTTCGCCGCCAAGGCGTCGGACATCAAGGCCGAGGAGATCATCGGCATCAAGTCGTCCTTCACGGGTGAGGGCGCCCTCGGTTCCGCGTGGCTCTCGCAGTACAAGAGCGCTCGTCGCCTTGGCTACCTGAACGGTGTGACGATCGGCGTCTCCGACACCGACAAGAACAACCGTTACGACACCTCGGTGTCGCCGTACTTCGACGGCGAGACCTACGGCGTCTACAAGGCTGCTGCGAACCTGTGGAGCGGCTCGATCGCGTAAGTGGTCACCAGCTGAACGGAAGGCCCGGTCGTTAACGACCGGGCCTTTTGTCGTTCTCTGACTGGTTTCTTGATCGCCGCAGTACGAAAAGGTCCCATCAGTAACCTCCGGAACATCCCTTTCCTGACGTATGGACGCAGGCGCGTCCACGTACAGACCAAGGAGTTCCCTCATGAAGCGCACCCTCGCCCTCGGCGGTGTGGCGGCCGGCCTGCTGGCCTCCGCCCTCGTCACCCAGCCGGCCAACGCGGCCGGCGACGTCGCCAGCGACCCGCTGGCCTCTACGGGCATCCAGGCCAAGAACGTCGCGGCCTTCTGGCTGGCGGAGAACGCCGCCAACCTGATCGCCGCCACCCCTTACGACGTGGAGACCACGGTCCCGTCGAAGCACGTCTCGACCGGCGGTCCGACGGCCGACACCAAGCCGGGTGTCGTCCCCGCGATCGGCGACGAGAAGAAGACGACCAGCACGTCGAAGAACGTGAACCTGCCCAAGACCACCGGCAAGGTCTTCTTCGCCGACGGTTTCGAGAACAAGGGCACGTTCTGGAACCCGAAGTGGGTCGCCAAGAACCCGCACTGGTGCACCGCCACCTCGGTTCAGTCGAACTACCGCAACCTGGTCGCCACGGCCGGCAGCTGTGTCTACAACACCGAGACCAACTCGGCGACCATGAACTACTGGGTCTTCGTCCCGGGCTACTACCAGGGCAAGACCCCGTGGGGCGTGTACGTCGGCAAGCAGGCCTTCACCCACTATGACTACGACGTCTACGAGGACGGCGACCGCAACTACGCGTTCGTCACCGTGTACAACGGCCTCACCCTGAACGGCCCCGACCAGTCGGCTCCCGTGAGCAAGGTCGAGGTCACCGAGGCCGAGTACAAGACCTACTGGGAGAACAGCGGCCGCCTGCTGCTGGCCGGCGCCGAGAAGGACGCCGCCAACAAGTGGCACTTCTACATCTGGAAGTTCAAGGACGCCGGTCGCCTCGGCGACAACGTCGGCGGCCAGGGCCTCTCGTACAACCAGAAGGTCGGCCAGAGCGTCTACGTCTTCGGCTACCCGAGCGGCTCGCACCCGGACGGCAACCACGCCTTCTCGGGCAAGACCCTCAAGTGGACCTACGGCAAGACCTTCGCCGCCAGCGCGTCGGCCATCAAGGCCGAGGAGCTGATCGGGGTCAAGTCGTCGTTCACCGGTGAGGGCTCGCTGGGTTCCGCCTGGATCTCGCAGTACAAGAACACCCGCCGTCTGGGCTACCTGAACGGCGTCACCATCGGCGTCTCCGACACCGACAAGAACAAGCGCTACGACACCTCGGTCTCCCCGTACTTCGACGGCGAGACCTACGGCGTCTACAAGGCCGCCGCGAACCTGTGGACCGGTTCGATCGCCTAAGTGCTCGACCGAAGGCCCGGCCGTCACCGGCCGGGCCTTCTCGGTTCCATTGATCGGCTGTGATTTACGTCACATTTGTTGATCTATGTCCGACTTCTTCACCATCGGTTAACCGGGAACGTCAAGCGCGAGACCCCAATGGGCGTGGACCTTTTCACGTCGTCCCGCCACTGACCGGCGGGCCGACTGTGAGTCACCCGAATAACACGACCATCACGGGCCCCTGAGGTGCGCAAACGCCACTTCAGACGCCGAAGATCGCGGGAGTAACCTCCGGAACATCCCTTTCCTGACGTATGGGACGCAGGACGCGGCCCACGTACAGACCAAGGAGTTCCCTCATGAAGCGCACCCTCGCCCTCGGTGGCGTGGCGGCCGGCCTGCTGGCCTCCGCCCTCGTCACCCAGCCGGCCAACGCCGCCGGCGACGTCGCCAGCACCCCGCTGGCCTCGACCGGCATCGCGGCCAAGAACATCGCGGCTCTGTGGCTGGCGGAGAACGCCGCCAACCTGGTGAACGCGACCCCGTACGACGTGGAGACCCAGGTCGCCTCCAAGCACGTCTCGACCGGCGGTCCGACGGCCGACACCAAGCCGGGTGTCGTCCCCGCCATCGGTGACGAGAAGAAGACCACCAGCACCTCGAAGAACGTCAACCTGCCCAAGACCACGGGCAAGGTGTTCTTCTCCGACGGCTTCGACTGGGACCGCAAGTCGCACCGCTGGGTCGCCGTGAACCCGCACTGGTGCTCGGCCACCTCGGTTCAGTCGAACTACCGCAACCTGGTCGCCACCGCCGGCAGCTGTGTCTACAACACCGAGACCAACAAGGCCACCCTCGAGAACTGGGTGTTCGTCCCGGGTTACTACCAGGGCAAGACCCCCTGGGGCATCTACGTCGGCAAGCAGGCCTTCACCCACTACGACTACGACGTGTACGAGGACGGCGACCGCAACTACGCGTTCGTCACGGTGTACAACGGCCTGAAGCTGCCCTCGGGCGGCTTCGCCGCGATCGAGTCCGACGCCGACCTGGGCGCCTGGACCGAGGTGACCGAGACGGTCGCCAAGACCTACAAGTTCCACTTCCGGTACAAGGGCAAGTACTACGTCTGGAAGTTCATCGACGCCGGTCGCCTCGGCGACAACGTCGGTGGCCAGGGCTTCGCCTACAACCAGAAGGTCGGCCAGTCGGTCTACGTCTTCGGCTACCCGAGCGGCCAGCACCCCGACGGGAACCAGGCCTTCACCGGCAAGACCCTCAAGTGGAGCTACGGCAAGACCTTCGCGGCCAAGGCCTCGGCCATCAAGGCCGAGGAGCTCCTGGGCGTCAAGTCCTCCTTCACCGGTGAGGGCGCCCTGGGTTCGTCGTGGATCGCGCAGTACAAGAGCGCCCGCCGCCTGGGCTACCTGAACGGCGTCACCATCGGCGTTTCGGACACCGACGGCAACAAGCGCTACGACACCTCGGTGTCGCCGTACTTCGACGGCGAGGCCTACGGCGTCTACAAGGCCGCGGCGAACCTGTGGAGCGGTTCGATCGCGTAGTGGTTCTCCAGCGGGAGGCCCGGCTCCGGCCGGGCCTTTCGTTTGCCCGTTCCAACGAAGTTCCCTTTGACGCACGGGCCCCCGAATCGGTGCCATCCGGTTTATGTGATTTACATCACATCATCACCTGTTGATAACGACCCGACTCCACCTCTGACCTCGGGTCTGACAGATCACGGAAATGTCACGGGAACCTGAGTGGTTTCGGACGCCCCAGTTTCGCTACCGCGTGTGACGAACAGGCATGTAAGTTCCGGGTTGCCCCTTTACTGACGCATGGGACGCAAGAGGCGGCCCACGTACAGACCAAGAGGAGTTCCCCCTTATGAAGCGCACTCTCGCCCTCGGTGGTGTGGCGGCCGGTCTGCTGGCTTCCGCTCTCGTCACCCAGCCGGCCAACGCCGCCGGCGACGTCGCCTCGGACCCCCTGGCGACGACGGGCATCGCGGCCAAGAACATCGCCGCCCTCTGGCTGACGGAAGGCGCCGCGAACCTGATCAACGCGCAGCCGTACAACGTCGAGACCACGGTTCCGTCGAAGCACGTCTCGACCGGCGGCCCGACCGCCGACACCAAGCCGGGCATCGTCCCCGCCATCGGTGACGAGAAGAAGACGACCAGCACCTCGAAGAACATCAACCTGCCCAAGACCACGGGCAAGGTGTTCTTCGCCGACGGCGTCAAGAAGGACCCGGCGACCGGTCGCGTCGTGGCCGTCAACCCCCGCTGGTGCACCGCCACCTCGGTCCAGTCGGCCTACCGCAACCTGGTCGCCACCGCCGGCAGCTGCGTGTACGACACCGAGACCAACTCGGCCACGATGAACTACTGGGTGTTCGTCCCGGGTTACTACCAGGGCAAGACCCCGTGGGGCGTGTACGTCGGCAAGCAGGCCTTCACCCACTACGACTTCGACGTGTACGAGGACGGCGACCGCAACTACGCGTTCGTCAACGTCTACAACGGCATCTCGCTCGGCCAGGGTGCGCCCGCCGAGATCACGAAGGCCGAGTACGACACGTACCAGAAGAACGGTGGCGGCTTCCTCACCCGGACGAAGACCGAGAAGGTCGACGGCAAGGACGTCACGAAGTACTTCGTGTGGAAGTTCAAGGACGCCGGTCGCCTCGGTGACAACGTCGGCGGCCAGGGCTTCGCGTACAACCAGAAGGTCGGCCAGTCGGTCTACGTCTTCGGCTACCCGAGCGGCTCGCACCCGGACGGCAACCAGGCCTACACCGGCAAGACCCTCAAGTGGAGCTACGGCAAGACCTTCGCCGCCAAGGCCTCCGCCATCAAGGGCGAGGAGCTGCTGGGCGTCAAGTCGTCCTTCACCGGCCAGGGCTCGCTGGGCTCGGCGTGGCTCGCGCAGTACAAGAACACCCGCCGTCTCGGCTACCTGAACGGCACGACCATCGGCGTCTCCGACTCCGACGGCAACAAGCGCATCGACACCTCGCTCTCGTCGTACTTCGACGGCGAGACCTACGGTGTCTACAAGGCCGCCGCGAACCTGTGGACCGGCTCGATCGCCTAGTCGATCCGCTTGACCAATGAGAAAGCCCGGCAACCAGCCGGGCTTTTTCCTTTTTTATGTGTTCTTTAGCGGAGTTGCCAGAGTCATGTAAGTTTCTGGCTATCCCTTTCTGGCGCATGGGACGCAAGAGGCGTCTCACGCCAATCGCAAGGAGCGAACCCCCTGTGAAGCGCATCCTCCTTCCCGTCGGCGTGGCCGGCCTCGTGGCCGCCTCCTTAGCGGTCCCGGCGAGCGCGGCCCCCAAGCTGGGCACCTCGGCCAAGCTGGCGACGCCCGCCGCGGCCGCCGACACCCTGGAGTTCTGGACCGCCGACGGCGGCAAGAACCTCAAGGCCGCCGCCCCCTACGGCCTGGAGCACGCCCGCGTCCCCAAGCACGTCTCCACCGGCGGCCCGGCCGCCGACGGCAAGCCGGGCGTGGTGCCCGCCATCGGCGACGAGGCCAAGCCCACGACGTCGTCCAAGAACGTCAACCTGCCCAAGAGCGCCGGCCGCGTGTTCTTCACGCTCGGCGACTCGCTCTTCTCGTGTTCGGCGTCGTCGATCCAGTCGGCGTACAAGAACCTCGTGGCGACCGCCGGGCACTGCGCCTACGACCTGGAGAGCAACGCCTCCGTCGTCGGCCACTGGGTCTTCATCCCGGGCTACTACCAGGGCAAGGCTCCTTGGGGCGTGTACGTCGGCAAGACCGCCTACACCCACTACGACTTCAGCGTCTACGAGGACATCGACCGCGACTTCGCCTTCGTGACCGTCTACAACGGCATCACGTGGTCGGAGGACAAGTGGAAGGACGTCGGCCGCCTCGGCGACAACGTCGGCGGGCTCGGGTTCGCGTACAACCAGAAGGTCGGCCAGAACGTCTTCGTGTTCGGCTACCCCACCGCCGCGCACCCCGACGGCGACTACACCTATACCGGCTCCACCATGAAGTGGTGCTACGGCAAGCCGGTCTACCCGGTGGCCGAGAAGAGCGTGAAGGCCGAGGAGCACATGGCCCTGCGCTGCTCGCTGACCGGCGGCGCCTCGGGCGGCCCGTGGATCATCAAGTACAGCAGCACGGCCCGCAAGGGCTACCTGAACGGCGTCAGCAGCCTCGGCGGCGACACCGACGGCAACAACCGCAGCGACCTGATCACCTCGCCGTACTTCGACGGCGAGACCTACGCCGTCTACAAGACCGCGGCCCCGCTGTGGTCGGGCTCGATCGTCAAGAAGGACGGCACGCTCGGCATCACGGAAGTTAAGTAGAAGCGGGATGCGGTCGGCCGGAGGCCGACCGCATCCCGCGCCCGGAATCTGCCCAATAGACACTGTGTGACTTAGGTCACATTCCTTTTCCTCCCGTTTGTTTTCGGCCTCTCGGTTAGTCATCTGCGAGATCAATCCGCAACGGGAGGAAAAGGAGGGTTCACGTGGACACGCGCGCACGCCTGGGTCTCGTGACCGCCGGCATAGCCGGATCCGCCGTTCTGGTGGCGTTACCGGCGAACGCCTCGCCCGCCGACGGACCCACGGTCTCCGTGGCAGACGCCGACAACATCGCGGGCTTCTGGTTCCGCAGCAACAACAAGGCGCTCAAGGCCGCCACCCAGTGGGGCCCCGACGCCGAGACGGTCGCCAAGGTGGCCAAGCTGTCCTCCAAGGGCGGCCCCTCGGCCGACGGCAAGGCCGGCACCGTCTCCCCGACCGGGCCCGGCGGCCAGGCGGGCAAGTCGAAGAACATCAACATCCCCAAGACGCTGGGCAAGGTCTTCTTCCGCAAGAACGGCAAGACCTACTGGTGCTCGGCGAGCTCGATCCAGGCCAAGTACAAGAACCTGGTCGCCACCGCCGGCCACTGCGTCTTCGACACCGACGACAACGACCACATGCTCGACCAGTGGATCTTCGTCCCCGGCTACTACCAGGGCAAGGCTCCTTGGGGCGTGTACGTCGCCAAGCAGGGCTTCACGCACTACGACTTCGACGTCTACGAGGACTACGACCGGGACTACGCGTTCGTCACGGTCTACAACGGCGTCAAGTTCGAGGCCAACCGGGCCGTGTCCGAGAAGCAGTACAAGGGCCACGGCGGCGTCAAGTGGCGCGACAAGGGCAAGTGGTGGGTCCTCACCATCAAGGACGCCGGCCGTCTCGGCGACAACGTCGGCGGCCAGGGCCTGGCCTACAACCAGAAGGTCGGCGCCGGCGCGGTCTACGCCTTCGGCTACCCGGCCGCGCGCCACCCCGACGGCAACAAGGCGTTCACCGGGGTCACCCCGAAGTGGTGCTACGGCAAGCCGAACCGTGAGGTCACCGACGCCGGGCTCAAGATCGAGGAGCAGATCGCGATCACCTGCTCGATGACGCCGGGCGCCGACGGCGGTCCGTGGCTGCTGAAGTACAGCAACGCCCGCCGCCTGGGCTACGTCAACGGCGTGACGAGCGCCTTCGCCGACAGCAACGGCAACGACCGCATCGACAAGATCACCTCGCCCTACTTCGACGGCGAGACGTACGACGTCTACAAGGCCGCGGCCGGCAACTGGTCGGGCAGCATCGTCAAGAAGTAGCACCGGAAGGGCCCGGCCTCGGAGGGAGGCCGGGTCCTTCGGCGTCTCAGCGGCGCGCCACGCCGTCCTTGCGGGCCTGGTCGGCCACCGCCCGGGTGACGGCCGGGGCGACCCGGTCGTCGAACGGCGACGGGATGATGTTGTCGGCCCGCACGTCGTCGCCCACGACCCCGGCGAGCGCCTCGGCGGCGGCGATCTTCATGTTCTCGGTGATCGTGGTGGCCCGCACGTCGAGCGCCCCCCGGAACACCCCGGGGAAGGCCAGCACGTTGTTGATCTGGTTGGGGAAGTCGGACCGCCCGGTCGCCACCACGGCGGCGTGCCTGGCGGCGACCTGGGGGTGCACCTCGGGCGTCGGGTTCGACAGGGCGAACACGATGGCGTCCTGCGACATCGAGGCGATGGCCTGCTCGGACACCGTCGAGCCGGACAACCCGATGAACACGTCGGCGCCGGCGAGCGCCGACTCGGTCGAGCCGGTCAGCCCGGCCTTGTTGGTGTCGCGGGCGAGCGCGGTCTTGTACGGGTTCATGCCGGCCCGGCCCTCGAAGATCAGGCCCTTGCTGTCGGACACCGCGATGTCGCCGATCCCCGCGTTGAGCAGCATGCGGGTGACCGCGACCCCGGACGCCCCGGCCCCGGCGACCACGACCCGGAGCTCGCCGAGGCGGCGGCCGGTCACCCGGGCGGCGTTGGTGAGCGCGGCGGTGGCGACGATCGCGGTGCCGTGCTGGTCGTCGTGGAAGACCGGGATCGACAGCAGCTCGCGCAGCCGGTCTTCGATCTCGAAGCAGCGGGGGGCGCTGATGTCCTCCAGGTTGATGCCGCCGAAGGAGGGCGCGAGGCGCACGACGGTCTCGACGATCTCGTCGACGCCGGTGCAGTCGAGGCAGATCGGCACCGAGTCGACCCCGCCGAACTCCTTGAACAGCAGCGACTTGCCCTCCATGACGGGCATCGCGCCCGCGGGGCCGATGTCGCCGAGCCCCAGCACGGCGGTGCCGTCGGTGACCACGGCCACCACGTTGGAGACCCAGGTGTATTCGTTGGCGAGCTCGGGCGAATCGGCGATGGCCGAGCAGACGCGGGCCACGCCGGGCGTGTAGGCGAGCGACAGATCGTCGGCGTTTCGGACCGGGATGGTGGCTCTGACCTCTAGCTTTCCGCCGCGGTGCAGCGCGAAGGCCGGATCGAGGTCGAGGGCTTCGAGGGAAGCAGTCATTACGCTGACCCCTGATGTCTGGTGACGGACACAACACAGACCGTTACGAGACGAGGGCCCGCGGCATGGATAGACACCGGAACCGTCGTCGTTGACGGCCGTCTCGGGCACGGGGGTCACCCGTTGCCCTAGTGTGCCACATGCTGAGACGGCCCCTCGCGGTCAGATACGCCGCAGTCGATTCGCCTTTGATGCCCTGACAATCTCTTTGGAACTTTCCGTCCCTGTGTAATACTCAATGTCCTGAGTCACCTATTACAGGGTTCCCCGTGGACTTGACCTCCTATGCCGAACTGGCCGTCCTCCTCGTCAACCGCCGGGACGATCTGAAGACCCTCGACGGGCTGCGCGGCCTGCTGGCCGAGACCGGCCGGACCGAGGCCGCCGGGCGGGCGACCCGGCGCGACCTCGACCACGTCATCGAGCTGCGCGACGAACTGACCGAGGTGTTCGAGTCGGCCGCCGAGGGCGACGAGGACGACGTGGTGCAGCGCCTGAACGGACTGCTGGTGCGCCATCCCGTCCACCCCCAGATCGCCGGGCACGACGGCCAGCCCTGGCACATGCACCTGACCGAGGGCGGCCGGGTCGGCGACACCGTCGCGGTCGGGTCGGTGATGGGCCTGGCGAGCGTGGTCACCGGCCTCGGGGTCGACCGGCTGGGCATCTGCCACGCCACGCCCTGCCGCAACGCCTACCTCGACACCTCGTCGAACAAGTCGCGGCGCTACTGCTCCGAACGCTGCGCCAGCCGGGCCAACGTGGCCGCCTACCGGGCCAGGAAACGCGGCCCGAAGGCGAGTGACGGCCAGTAACGGCCGACCACCTTCCCGACGATCCGGTCCTGGGGAATCGCGCCGAAGTCCCACGAGTCCTTCCGGCCGGGCGCCCGCTGGTTGTCGCTCTCGAGCCACCAGCCCTCATCGGTCCACCGGAACACCCTTTTGACGATGAGGTTTCCGGGTATGCGAGCGATCACGACGTCTCCCGGCCGGATCTTCGCGGCGCGGCGCACCAGCAGACAGTCGCCCGGCCGCAGGGCCGGAAGCATGGAATCCCCGGAGACCCGGACGCTGGTGAACATGATCCACCTCGGAGCAGTAATGTCGGAACCGCAGCCACTCTGACGAAAGGAAACCCGATGCTTGCCAAGCACGTGGCATCGGCCCATTGTGACCTGCCGTGCGGCGTCTACGACCCCGCCCAGGCGCGTATCGAGGCCGAATCGGTCAAGGCGATCATGCAGAAGTACGCCGACAACGACGACCCGGTGTTCCGTTCGCGGGCCCTCACGATCAAGGAGGAGCGGGCCGAGCTGGTCAAGCACCACCTGTGGGTGCTCTGGACCGACTACTTCAAGCCCCCGCACCTGGAGGCGCACCCGCAGCTCCACCAGCTCTTCTGGGACGCCACCAAGCTGGCCGGCGCCGCCGGCGCCAAGGGCACCGTCGACGTCGCCAAGGCCGACGACCTCCTGGGCAAGATCGACGAGATCGCGAAGATCTTCTGGGAGACGAAGGCCGCCTAAGGCCTTCCGCCCCGGACCCCGCGCGATCTCTTGGAGCTTTCCGTGCGGGGTCCGCGCATTTCCGGCATCGGCGCGTCCAAGCCGAGCAATCGCGGTCGAGTGGCGGTAGGTTGCAAACATGCGGCCCCGCGAGATGTGGCCGGCAGGGCAAGGAGGATCGTGACCGACGCAACTGATGTCACAGGGGATCTGGCCGGGATCCGCGACGCCGTGAGCGTACGGCTTCCGGCGGCCAGCGCCTATCTGTCCGTGTTGCGGACCGCGACAGCAGGTCTGGCGGCACGGCTCGACTTCACCATCGACGAGATGGAAGATCTGCGGATCGCCGTCGACGAGGCGTGCGCGATGTTGTTGCGCCATGCCGTCCCCGGCACCGACCTGATCGCGGAGTTCGAGCTGACCGGGCAGGAGATGTCGATCCGGGTCGAGGTCACCACCGTCGGGATCGCCGAGCCCAAACGCGATGACTTCGCCTGGATGGTGCTCACCGCGCTCGCCGACGACGTCGATGCCGTGTCCTCCCCCGATCACATGGCGATCGTGCTGCGCAAGCGGCGAGGCGCGGCGAGGCCGGCGTGACGGAAAGGACCCGTGCCATGGCCACCAGCGACTCCGGAGTCCCGGATCGGGTGCGCGCCCGCACCCTCTTCGGGGAGCTCGCTGAGCTGCCGGCCGACGACCCGCGCCGCCAGCGCATCCGCGACGAGCTCGTGGAGCTGCACCTTCCGCTGGTGGAATACCTCGCCCGCCGGTTCCGCAACCGCGGCGAGTGGCTCGACGACCTGACCCAGGTGGCCACGATCGGCCTGATCAAGTCGATCGACCGGTTCGACCTGGCCCGGGGCGTCGAGTTCTCGACCTACGCCACCCCGACCATCGTCGGTGAGATCAAGCGCCACTTCCGCGACAAGGGCTGGGCGGTCCGCGTGCCGCGCCGCCTGCAGGAGCTGAAGTTGTCGCTGACCAAGGCGATCAGCGAGCTCTCGCAGCGCGAGGGCCGGGCGCCCACGGTGGCCGAGCTGGCCGCCCATCTCCAGATGACCGAGGAAGAGGTGCTGGAGGGCCTCGAGTCGGCCAACGCCTACTCGACGGTCTCGCTCGACGCGCCCGACTCGGGCGACGACGACGCGCCGGCGGTCTCCGACTCGCTCGGCATCGTCGACGAGTCGCTGGAGGGCGTCGAATACCGCGAGTCGCTGAAGCCGCTGCTGGAGCGCCTGCCCCCGCGGGAGAAGCGCATCCTGCTGCTGCGGTTCTTCGGCAACATGACCCAGTCGCAGATCGCCACCGAGCTGGGCATCTCGCAGATGCACGTGTCCCGCCTGCTGGCCCGGACTCTCGCGCAGCTGCGTGAGGGCCTGACCGCGGAAGACTGACGATCACCTTCGGCCGGCGTCGCGCGACGCCGGCCGAAGCCGTTTCCGGCCGCTAGACGTCGCCCATGAGGGCGTGGGTCGACGGCGGCGCGAGAAGAGTGACGAGAATCACCACGGCCGCCACGATCAGCGGCACCCCCCAGGCGAGCTGCCCCGCCTGGATCAGCGTGACGGCCAGGAGCCCGGCGAAGATCTGGGTGACCACGGCGGGCCCCCGGCTCCAGCGCATCAGCTGGAGGATCCCCCACGCGACCCAGACCAGGCCGGCGCCCACGGCCAGCGCGAACGCCGCCAGCACGAGCGAGCTCATGACGTCTCCGGCCCCGCCGAGCAGGGTCTCATAGGCCACCCAGCCGCCGATCGCGACGGCGGCCAGTCCTTCGATCGCGACGACGACCGCCGCGACGAGGATGGTGAAGGGACGGTTCTGCACAGTTGGTGAGACTACCCGTCGCATAACCTTCAGGCATGCGGGCACTTCTGCTGGTCAACCCCAAGGCGACGTCGACCAACCGGCGCACGCTCGACGTCCTGCTGCGGGCGCTCGGGGCGGCGGTCGACCTGGAGGTCGCCGAGACCGGATATCGGGGTCACGCGTCGGTGCTGGCGGCCCACGCCAAGGAGAAGGGCTTCGACGCGGTGGCCGTCCTCGGCGGCGACGGGACGGTCAACGAGGTCGCCAACGGATTGATGGCGGCCGACGACCGGGCCAAGATGATCATCATTCCGGGCGGCAGCGCCAACGTGCTGGCGCGGGCGCTGGGGCTGCCGAACAACCCGATCGAGGCCACCGGCGCGGTCCTCGAGGCGCTGCGTGAGGGCCGCTCCCGCACGATCAGCCTCGGGCTGGCCGAATGGGATGTTAGAGATTCCGGCACCGGGGCAGGGGTCGAGTCTCGCTACTTCACATTCTGTGCCGACCTGGGCTGGGACGCCGAGGTCATCAGAGCCGTCGAAGGACTGCGCAGCGCCGGTTACCGGGCTTCGCCGACGTTGTACATGCAGACGGCCCTGCGGCACTACCTCATGACCGACCGGCGGCATCCGGCGATGACCCTGACCCGGCCGGGGCAGCGCGACGTACCAGGGATCTTCCTGGCGATCGTGTCGAACACCGCGCCCTGGACGTTCGTCGGGAGCCGGCCGGTCAACCCGACGCCGTGGGCCGGATTCGACACCGGCCTCGATCTGCTGGGGATGACGAAACTGCGGCTACCGGCCGTGGTGAACCTGCTCCGGCAGATCGTCGGCGACCCTCAGGGATTGCCGACGGGTAAACACCTCGTTCAAGCACATGACGAGAGTGTTTTCACGATCGAGGCGGCCCGGCCCATCGCACTGCAGCTTGACGGCGACTACCTGGGAGAACGGGAAAGGGTCACATTTCGCTCTATCCCGGACGCGTTACAAGTTCTGGTCTAGACAGTTACAAGCGGTCATAGTGTGACGCATCCGACAGCTAGGACCCGCAAAACCTTCCCCCAAACCTCTTGTGTGCTGTAGGAGTGGCTGAAAAGCTGAACGCGACGTCGGAACGTAGGACCTTTCGAGAGCCACAGCTCACGGCAAGGTTCCCGGCGATCGTCATCGCGAATCTCGTCCCTCAAACTTTTCGGGCGGCCGTTCGCGTCAGTTAGTGAATCTGTTCACAAAGGTGCAGGAGCCGCCCAGGCTCCACTTACGAAGGAGTGGAACGCATGGACTGGCGCCACCGCGCTGCCTGCCGTGACGTGGACCCCGAGCTGTTCTTCCCGATCGGCAACACCGGGCCCGCGTTGATGCAGATTGAAGAGGCCAAGCAGGTCTGCCGTCAGTGCACGGTCAGCGAACTGTGCCTGAAGTGGGCTCTGGAGTCGGCGCAGGACGCCGGCGTCTGGGGCGGCCTCAGTGAGGACGAGCGTCGCGCTCTCAAGCGCCGCACCGCCCGGGCCCGCGCCCGTGCCAACGTCTGACCACATACAACCGAATTAGATCGGGCCCGCATTGCGCGAATATTGCGCACGGGTCAAATCCGGTGAATGTCATTGGTGGGAACGTTCACCGGAATGCTGAGGACGACTTCCGTGCCGCCGCCTTCTCGCGGGGCCATGTTCAGATGCCCGGAAAGTTCTCCCACCACGAGGGTCCGCACGATCTGCAGGCCGAGATTGCTGTTCGTCTCGATGTCGAATCCCGGCGGCAGCCCCTGGCCCTCGTCGGCGATCACCATCTCGAGCGTGTCCTGATGGCGCTCCACCCGCACCTCGACGTTGCCCGGCCGCCCGTCGAGCCCGTGCTCCACGGCGTTCTGCAGCAGCTCGGTGAGCACCATCGCGATCGGCGTCGCCACCGCCGCGGGCAGGATGCCGAACGTGCCCGCCCGCCGCAGCGCGACCTGGGCCACCGACACCTCGGCCGTCATGTGGATCACCCGGTCGGCGATCTCGTCGAAGGCGACCAGTTCCTCGGGCATCTGCGCCAGGGTCTCGTGCACGATCGCGATTGATCCGACCCTTCTGACCGCCTCGTCGAGCGCGGCCCGCCCCTCGGGCACCCGCAGGCGGCGCGACTGGAGCCGCAGCAGCGCGGCCACCGTCTGCAGGTTGTTCTTCACCCGGTGGTGGATCTCCCGGATCGTGGCGTCCTTGGTCAGCAGCTCGCGCTCGCGGCGGCGCAGCTCGGTCACGTCGCGCACCAGCACCAGCGCGCCGATGCGGCCCCCGGAGATGATCAGCGGGATCGCCCGGAGCTGGACGACCGTGCCGCCGCGCTCCACCTCGGTCTCCCTGGGCACCTTGCCGCTGGCGACCAGCATCAGGTCTTCGTTGATCGGCTCGTCGCGGTAGCAGAGGTCGGCCGTCGTCTTGCCGAGCTCCGAGCCGACCAGGTCGGCGTGCAGCCCCAGACGGCGGTAGGCGCTCAGCGCGTTGGGCGAGGCGTAGGTAACCCGCCCGGCCCGGTCGAGCCGCAGCAGCCCGTCGCCCACCCTCGGCGACCGGACCAGCATGGGCTCGTCGCCGTGGAAGGGGAACCGGCCCTCGGCGACCATCTGGGCCAGGTCGGAGGCGCTCTGGAGATAGGTCAGCTCCAGCCGCGAGGGCGTACGCGCCGACGAGAGGTTGGTCGAGCGCTGGATGACCCCGATGAGCGGCCCGTCGAGGGCGCGGCGGACCGGGATCGTCTCCTCGCGGACCGGCACCCCGGTCGACCAGTCGGGGTCGCCCTCGCGGCAGATGCGCCGCTCCTGCCAGGCCGTCTCGATCAGCGGCCGCTCGCTGCGCCCGATGAAGGAACCGACGACGTCGTCGTGGTAGACCGTCGGCCCGGTCGTCGGCCGCATCTGGGCGACCGCGATCCAGCCCTCTTCGGCGGGGATCCACAGGATGAGGTCGGCGAAGGACAGGTCGGCGAGCAACTGCCAGTCGGAGACCAGCGAATGCACCCATTCGAGGTCGGCGGCGGACAGATCGGTGTGCTTTGCCACCAGGTCGCTGAGAGTCGGCACCAATGCATCATGCGTGCTGAGCGGGACCGAACGCCAATCGGGACACGGCACCTGGCATCATCTCTCCATGCATGGGCCGATCGATCGACTTCGCCAGGCCGCCGAGCGCCGCGCCGCCGCCGGGCTGACCCGGGTGCTGCGTCCACGCTCGCCCGACTTCGACGGGCTGCTCGACCTGGCCTCCAACGACTACCTGGGGCTCTGCCGCGACCCCCGGTTGACCGAGGCGGCCGTGGCGGCGACCCGCGAGTGGGGCACCGGCGCGACCGGGTCCCGGCTGGTCACCGGGAGCACCCGCCTCCACCACGAGCTGGAGGAGGCCCTCGCGGCCTTCGCCCACTCCCCCAGGTCGCTCGTGTTCTCCTCGGGCTACCTCGCCAACCTCGCCGCCGTGGCGACGCTCGGCCGAGGTGGGCTGGTCGTCTCCGACGCGGGCAACCACGCCTCGATCGTCGACGCCTGCCGCCTCGCCCGCGCCCGCGTGGTGGTGACCCCCCACGGCGACGTCGGCGCCGTCGAGAAGGCGCTGGCCGGCCGCGAGGAGGAGAACGCGGTGGTGGTCACCGACGCGGTCTTCTCCGTCGACGGCGACCTCGCGCCGCTGGGGGCGCTCTCCGAGGTGGCCGTACGGAATGGAGCGCTCCTCGTCGTCGACGAGGCCCACGCGCTCGGTGTCGTCGGGGAATACGGCCGCGGGGCGGTTCACAATGCCGGACTTGCGGGGAATGCTCACATTGTGAGAACCGTCACGTTGTCGAAGTCGCTCGGCTCCCAGGGCGGCGCCGTGCTGGGCGCGCCGGAGGTGATCGACACCCTCGTCGACACCGGCCGGTCGTTCATCTTCGACACCGGCCTCGCCCCCGCGAGCGCCGGAGCGGCCCTCGCCGCGCTGCGCATCCTCGAACAGGAGCCTGACCTGCCGAAACGAGCCCGGGAAATCGCCCTCGCACTGGCCTCGACCGCCCGCGAACTCGGGCTCGAGACCGCCGAGCCGGCCGCCGCCGTGGTGCCGGTGGTGCTGGGCGACCCCCACCGGGCCCTGGCCGCCGCAGCGACCTGCGCGGACCACGGTGTGAAGGTCGGCTGCTTCCGACCCCCTTCGGTCCCCGACGGGCGGTCTTGTCTAAGGTTGACCGCTCGGGCCAATCTGGGGTCCGAAGATCTCGCGGTGACCGGGCGCGCGCTCGCCGCCGTGGCCGGAACGAAGGTGACCGCGTGACCGAAGACACTCCCCGGGTGCCGAAGTACTACGACGTCAAACGTAGCCTGCTCGAGCTCACCAAGAGCCTGCCCGCCGGGAGTGCCCTGCCCCCCGAGCGCACCCTCGCGGTGCGCTTCGAGACCTCACGCACGACGGTACGCCAGGCGCTGACCGAACTCGTCGTCGAGGGTCGCCTGATCCGCATCCAGGGCAAGGGCACCTTCGTCGCCCAGCCCAAGGTCGCCCAGGTGCTCCAGCTCACCTCTTATGTGCAGGACCTGCGTACCGTCGGCCTCGAACCCGACACCAAGATCCTCGACATCTCCTACATCACCGCCGACGAGGCCCTCGGCCGGCGGCTGGCCATCAACCCCGGCGGCCGGGTGCTGCGCATCCACCGCCTCCGCCTGGCCAACGGCGAACCGATGTCGATCGACACCACCCACCTCTCGGCGCGGCGATTCCCACGGCTGCGGCGCGAGCTGGAGGGCCACCCCTCGCTGTACGAGACCCTCCACAACGCCTACAGCGTCCGGCTCTCCGACGCCGAGGAGATCATCGAGACGGTCCTGGCCACCCCCTACGACTCACAGGTCCTCGGCGTCGACATCGGCCTGCCGATGCTGATGCTGACCCGGCACGCCTTCGACGCCGACGGCAATCCGGTGGAGTGGGCCCAGTCCCTCTACCGGGGCGACCGCTACAAGTTCGTCACACGGCTGCGGCGTCCGACTCCGTAATCTTGGCCGGATGAGCGTTCTTGTGGTGACCGGCACCGACACCGGTGTCGGGAAGACCGTGGTCACGGCCGCCGTCACGGCCCTGGCGATCGAGCGGGGCGGCCCCGTCGCCGTGGTCAAGCCGGCCCAGACCGGCGTCGGGAAGACCGAGCCGGGCGACCTCGACGAGGTGATCCGGCTCTCGGGCGCGACGAACACCTTCGAGTTCGCCCGCTACCCCGACCCGCTGAGCCCGGCCGCCGCGGCCCGGGTCGCCGGGCTGCCCGCGCTCGACCTGGCCGAGACGGCCACCCGCGTCGCCGAACTCGCCGAGTCGCACCGGCTCGTCGTGGTCGAGGGCGCCGGCGGCCTGCTGGTCCGGTTCGACGAGGAGGGCGCCACCCTGGCCGACCTGGCCCACACGCTGAAGGCGCAGGTGCTGGTCGTGGCGCGGGCCGGGCTGGGCACCCTCAACCACACGGCGCTGACGCTGGAGGCGATGGCCAACCACGGCCTCGACCTCGCCGGCGTGGTCATCGGGTCGTGGCCGGCCGAGCCGGGCCTGGCCGAACGCTGCAACGTCGCCGACCTCGAGATGCTGGCGGCCAGGCCGCTGGCGGGTGTCGTGCCGGAGAACTGCTCGAGCCTGTCCCGGTCCGCGTTCACCAAGGTTGCACGGGCTTCGCTAGGCACGGCCTTGGGCGGCGCGTTCGACCCGTCGGCTTTTCGATCGGCCCTTAGGATTTCCCTTGACATCCTCCCCTCCCTAGAAGGAGGGGAGTCTCACGGTCACCCGTGAGGCTTCCTGTTTCACCGCCGAACGCCCGCCGGAGAGGAACTCCTTGAGGTCTTACACCAGCTCCGCAGGCGTTTCACCTCTCGGCCAGCCCGGCCGCGAGAATGTTCCTAGCAGCGTTGACGTCCCGGTCGTGGTGGACGCCGCACCCACACACCCAGTCTCGGACTCCAAGCGACATCGATTCGCCGACGACCCCGCACACCGAGCACTGTTTACTGGAGGGGAACCAGCGATCGACCACCAGCAGTTCCCGCCCGTACCAGCTCGCCTTGTAAGCCAGCATTGTGCGCAGTTGTCGCCAACTCGCATCCGAAATCACCCGGGCCAGCGATCGGTTCTTGACCAGGTTGCGGACCGCGAGGTCTTCTACGGCGATCACTTGGTTCTCGCGAACAAGCCGTGTAGTGACCTTGTGCAGATGATCCCGTCTGCGATCGGCTATCCTCGCGTGGATCCGCGCGACTACGAGCCTGGCCTTGACCCGGTTGCGGCTGCCCTTGGTCGTACGAGCCAGGGCACGCTGGGCTTTGGCGAGCTTTCTGCGGTCGGCCCTCTCATGGCGGGGGTTGGCGATCTTCTCACCGGACGACAGCACCGCCAAATGGGTGAGCCCGACATCCACGCCGACCATCGCGCGGCTGCAGGGCAGCGGGGCGATCTCCTCCTCCACCAGGATGGACACGAACCAGCGCCCTGCCGCATCCCAGGAAACGGTGACAGTGGACGGTTCTGCGCCCTCAGGCAGTGGCCGCGACCACACTATGTCCAGCGGAATGTTCATCTTGGCGAGGGTGAGCCTGCCACGACGCCAGCGGAATGCCGTGCGTGTGTATTCCGCCGACGCCCGCGTCTTCTTACGGGACTTGAAGACCGGATATCGGGCACGGCCTGCGAAAAAGTTCACGAACGCCGCCTGCAGATGCCGCAACGCCTGCTGCAGTGGCGTACACGACACCTCGTTGAGGAAACTCAACTCCTCGGTGCGTTTCCATCGCGTCAGCGCGGCCGAAGACTCTGCGTAGGAAACTCTTCGGCCTTCAATCTGGTACGCGCGGGTCCGCTCTTCCAACGCCTTGTTATAGACGAGACGCACACATCCGAACGTCTGAGCCAACTGCTCAGCCTGTACAGAGGTCGGGTAGAAGCGGTACTTGTAGGCCCGCTTAACGAGCTGTCCCATGGCCTGCAATCTAGTACAGGACCTGTCCATCATCGAACTCATGTTCGATCCTGTGACGCCAAGATGCGTTTCCTCTCCCGCCCGAAGGCGGGACCATTCACGCTCAGGGAGATTCGATGACCATCCTGGAGATCGCCAGAACACAGGTGCTCGACGAGGGCCGGGGCTTGACGCGGGAGCAGGCGCTCGAGTGCCTGAACCTGCCCGACGAGAGCCTGCCCGACCTCCTCGCCCTCGCTCACGAGGTGCGGATGAAGTGGTGCGGCCCGGAGGTCGAGGTCGAGGGGATCATCTCCCTGAAGACCGGCGGCTGCCCGGAGGACTGCCACTTCTGCTCCCAGTCGGGGCAGTTCACCTCCCCCGTGCGCTCCGTGTGGCTGGACATCGACGAGCTGGTGAAGGCCGCCGTCGAGACCGCCCAGACCGGGGCCACCGAGTTCTGCATCGTCGCGGCCGTGCGCGGGCCCGACAAGCGCCTGATGGACCAGGTCCGCGAGGGCGTCAAGGCCATCAAGGAGGCCGTCGACATCAACGTGGCGTGCTCGCTGGGCATGCTCACGCAGGCCCAGGTCGACGAGCTGGCCGAGATGGGCGTGCACCGCTACAACCACAACCTCGAGACCTGCAGGTCCCACTTCGGCAACGTGGTCACCACCCACACGTGGGAGGAGCGCTGGGACACCTGCCTGATGGTGCGCAAGGCCGGCATGGAGTTGTGCTGCGGCGGCCTCATCGGCATGGGCGAGTCGGTCGAGCAGCGCGCCGAGTTCGCCGCGCAACTCGGCGAGCTCCAGCCCGACGAAGTCCCGCTCAACTTCCTCAACCCCCGTCCCGGCACCCCGTTCGCCGACTACCCGGTCGTCGAGGGCGCCGAGGCCCTGAAGACAATCGCGACCTTCCGCCTCGCTCTACCGCGAACCATCCTCCGGTACGCCGGCGGACGTGAGCTGACCCTTGGCGACCTGGGCACTCGTGCGGGCATGATGGGTGGCATCAACGCGATCATCGTGGGCAACTACCTGACCACCCTCGGCCGCCCCCCAGCCGAAGATCTGGCTCTGCTGACCGACCTGAAGATGCCGATCAAGGCCCTGTCCCAGACGCTTTAGACCAGGAGGGTTCGTTCGCCCGCGGCCAGGGCAGCTCGTAGGTCCACTAGTTAACCGACTGGTAGGTTTCACGAATGAGCAAGCACGCGGGCGACGTCGCTGTCGGCGTCTCCAAGGCCTACGGCGTCGAGACGATGTTCACCCTGTCGGGCGGGCACGTCTTCCCCCTCTACGACGGCGCCGTCCACGAAGACATGCGCATCCTCGACGTACGCCATGAGCAGAGCGCCGTTTTCGCCGCCGAGGCGACGGCGCGGCTCACTCGCAAACCGGGCCTGGCGGTGCTTACGGCCGGGCCCGGCATCACCAACGGCGTTTCGGGCGTCGCGACCGCCCACTTCAACGGCAGCCCGGTCGTGATCCTCGGCGGCCGGGCCCCGCAGTCGCGCTGGGGTTCGGGCGCGCTCCAGGAGATGGACCACCCGCCCCTGTTCGACTCGATCACCAAGCTGGCCTTCACCGGTTCCGGCGCCGACTCGATCGGCCAGGACGTCGAGATGGCCTTCCGCACCGCGCTCGCCCCCCATCGCGGCCCGGTGTTCCTCGACTTCTACATGGACCACCTGTTCGCGCCCTCCCCCTCGGTCGAGACCGAGACGCTCGCGCCCTCGCCGCTCGAACCCGACACCGACCACCTGGCCGCCATCGCCGCGCTGATCGCCGAGGCCGAGCGGCCGATGCTGGTGGTCGGCTCCGACGTGTGGATGGACCGCGCCGAAGAGGCCGCGCGCGACTTCGCCGAGGAGTTCCGCCTCCCGGTGGTGCCCAACGGCCAGGGCCGCGGCATCCTGCCCTCGGGCCACGAACTGCTCGTCACCCGCGCCCGCGGCCTGGCGTTCTCGCAGGCCGACCTGGTCATCGTGGCCGGCACCCCGCTCGACTTCCGGCTCAACTACGGCTGGTTCGGCGGCAAGCAGGGGGCGCCGCTGGCCCGGGTCGTCCACCTCGCCGACGCGCCCTCCCAGCTGGCCACCCACACCGGCCTGTCCGGTTCGGCGGCCGGCGACCTGTCGCTGCTGTTCTGGGGGCTGGCGGCGGCGTGCCGTACCGCGAGCGTGAAGCCCCGCGACGAGTGGACGACCAAGCTGGCCGAGGCGGCCAAGGCGGCCATCGCCGAAGACGCCGAACTGCTCGCCTCCGACAGCGACCCGATCCACCCGATGCGCATCTACGGCGAGCTCAACCGCCAGCTGGCCGACGACGCGGTCGTCATCGGCGACGGCGGCGACTTCGTCTCCTACGCCGGCAAGTACGTCGAGCCCAAGCGCCCCGGCCACTGGCTCGACCCCGGCCCCTACGGCTGCCTCGGCACCGGCCTCGGCTACTCCATCGCCGCCCGGTTGGCCCGCCCGTCGTCGCAGGTCGTGCTCCTGCTCGGCGACGGCGCCGCCGGCTTCTCGCTGATGGACGTCGACACGCTGGTCCGCCACAAGCTGCCGGTCGTCATGATCTGCGGCAACAACGGCATGTGGGGCCTGGAGAAACACCCCATGCAGATGTTGTACGGCTACGACGTCGCCGCCGACCTCCAGCCCCAGTGCCGCTACGACCAGGTCGTGACCGCGCTCGGCGGGGGCGGCGAACTCGTCACCAAGCCCTCCGAGATCGGGCCGGCGCTGCAGCGGGCGTTCGACTCGGGCGTGCCCTACATGGTGAACATCGCGACCGACCCCGAGATCGCCTACCCGCGCAACACGACGGGCGTCTGACGACGTGGCGGTGACGGCCCGTCCGTCACCGCCACCCTGCTACGGAAGAGTGCCGGTGCCCGTCGAGGCGGCCGAGGGAGACGGCGACGGCGAAGCCGCCGGGCAGGCGATGCGCCGCACGTAGACGGTGATCGTCGAGCCTTCCGCCGCCTGCGTCGAGCCCTTCGGGTTCTGCGAGTAGACCTCGGTGCAGCCCAGACCGGTGTCGCCCTTGGTCTGGAAGGAACCCTGGAACCCGTGCTTGAGCAGCGCCGACTCCGCGTCGTCGGCCGACATCTTCCAGAGCAGCGGGACGGTCCGCATCTCCTTGGTCGGGGTCGGCGACGGCTTGGGCGGCGTCTTCGACGGCTTGGGTGACGGGCTCGGAGAGGGACTGGGCGAGGGCTCCTCGGAGGGCTCCTCCGTCGGCTCCTCGCTCACCGACGGCTTGGCGGCGGTCGGAGTCGGCTTGGGGGACCTGCGAGGCGGCTTGGTCGGGCTCGGGCTCGGGGTGAAGGTGTCGGGCGCGGCGACGTGGTTCGCGCCGGGCGGCTTCTCGGCCGCTTCGCCCGAGTTGCTAATGATGTTCACGCCCGCCCAGCCGATGCCTACCGACGCGAACACCCCCGAGACGATGGCGACGATCGTCAGGCCGCGCTTGCCCTTGTTGCCCTGCTTGCGCCGGCCGCCCGGCCCCGCCGGGGTCGTCTCCGGCGTGACGGCGGTCGTGCGGAAGCTGCCGGTCGCCGGGTAGTTGCCGGTCGCGGCGTAGGTTCCGGTCGCGGGGGGCTCGTACCAGTCGCCCGTCTTCGGGAACACGCCGGAGGTCGCCTGGGCCGGGTTGGGCTGGGTCAGCGACGCGCCGGGGTTGGCGGCCTGCCGGGCCGCCTGGCTCATCGCCATGGCCGTCGGCCAGCGTTCGGCCGGCGACTTCAGCAGAGCGCGTTCCACCACGTGGCGGATGTGCGGCGGGATGTCGGCCGGCAGCGGCGGCGGCTGCTCGCGGATGTGCTTGAGCGCGATCGTGACGGGGGTGTCGCCGTCGAAGGGACGCCGCCCGGCCAGGCACTCGTAGGCGACGACACCGAGCGCGTAGATGTCGACCGCCGGGGTCACCGGCTCGCCCTCGGCCTGCTCGGGCGCGCAGTAGGCGGCGGTGCCGAGCACCATGCCGGCGTCGGTCAGCCGGCTCGCGGCGTCGGAGCGGGCGATGCCGAAGTCGGTGAGCACGAGGGTGCCGTCGGCCTGCACGAGCAGGTTGCCCGGCTTCACGTCACGGTGCACGATGCCCCGGTCGTGGACGGCTTGGATCGCCGCCGCGGCCTGCCCGATGAGCTCCATGACCGCTTCGGGACGGATGCGCCCGATCCGCAGCAGCAGCCGGTCGAGCGGCTCGCCGTCGACGAACTTCATCACCAGGTAGGCGGTCGGGCCGTCACCCGGGACGTCGGTCACCCCGTAGTCGTAGACGTCGACCACGCCGGGGTGGTTGATGAGCGCCATGGCGCGCGCCTCACCCTGGAAGCGCGCACCGAAACCGGGGTCGTCGAGACGGCCCGGGAGCAGCACCTTGACGGCGACCGTGCGCGCGAGGACGGTGTCTTCCCCGCGCCAGACCTCGCCCATTCCGCCAGCGCCGATGCGCTGGTCCAATCGGTAGCGCCCGGCCAGCGTAGTCCCTTGGGCAACCATGCCCCCGGATACCCCCTATGTCACTGACCACTGTCGTGCCGGAAGTCTAGCGGGCACCGGCAAAATCGGCCGGTAAGCCCAGATCTCCCAGGAATCCCTCACCATAACGGTCAGAACACAGGTTTGGTTCAGGTTGCGTTCAGGCTGCGGTGAGCCCGTGTTGTGAACAGCGCGCCGACCAGCCCGTCGGCGTCACCTGGACGGTCATCCGGCGGCGGCACTTGGCGCAGTAGCGAGGCGGCTCCATCTCGCGGGCGCCCTGGCAGCCCCCGTGGTCGCCGTCATCCGAAAGGCCCCCGCAGTGGTCGCAGTAAAGGTCCACGTCACACCTTTCGATCAGTTGGAGGGTCGAACTACTAGCATCCCACCATGGCGCTCACGCCCGGACTGCGGGCCAATCGGTTGATCATGGTGGAGAAGAGTGACACCGCGGAGAGGCTCGGCAGCGGCGACGTGCCCGTGCTGGGCACGCCGAGGCTGCTGGCCCTCGCCGAGGGCCTGACCTGCGAGGCGATCGGCGGGCTGCTCACGTCCGAGCAGACCTCGGTCGGCGTGCGGGTCGAGCTCCAGCACCTCGCCGCGAGCGGGCTGGGCGCCCACGTCGAGATCTCGGCCGAACTGGTCGAGGTCGAGGGGCGCCGCCTGGTCTTCGCCTTCACCGCGGCCCACCTCGACGGCTCGGTCGTCGCCACCGGCGTGATCGAGCGGGTCGTGGTCGACCGCGAGAAGTTCCTCTCGCGCGCTACTCGATGACGGCGATCAGGTCGCCTTCCTGGACGACGTCGCCTTCGGAGACCTTGATGGCGACCACGCCGTCGTCTTCGGCGATGACCGGGATCTCCATCTTCATGGACTCCAGGATGACCAGGGTGTCTCCGTCGGACACCGTCTCACCTTCGGCGACGACGACCTTCCAGACGTTCGCCACCATCTCCGCGCGTACCTCAGCCACCACTGTCTCCCATCGAACCTCTGTCGTTCCGGATCACGATCTCATGCGGGACACCAGGCCGGTGTCATAGTCGCCGCTGACGAACTCGGGGTGGTCGAGGAGTTCGGCGCAGAACGGCAGGTTGTGCTTGGGTCCGGAGATCGTGAAGCCCGCGACGGCGGCCTTGGCGCGTTCAACCGCTTCGGCGCGGGTGGCGCCGTAGACGCAGAGCTTGGCCATCAGCGGGTCGTAGAAGGGGGTGACGGTGTTGCCGGCCTCGTAGCCGGAGTCGACGCGCACGCCCTCGCCCGACGGCTCCACCCATTCCTTGACGTGGCCGGGGCCGGGCAGGAAGCGCTTGGGGTCTTCGGCGTACACGCGGAACTCGATGGCGTGGCCGCGCGGGGTGACGTCGAGCTCGACGTCCTCACCGGCGGCGATGCGCAGCTGGGCGGCGACGAGGTCGACGCCGGTGACGAGCTCGGTGACCGGGTGCTCGACCTGCAGGCGGGTGTTCATCTCGAGGAACACGAAGTCCTGCGCGTCGGCGTCGACGAGGCACTCGACGGTGCCGGCGCCCCGGTATTCGACCGCCGCGCCCGCGCGGGCCGCCGCCGCGAGCATGCGCTCACGCAGCTCGGGGGTGATGCCCGGGGACGGCGACTCCTCGACGACCTTCTGGTGGCGGCGCTGCACCGAGCAGTCGCGCTCGCCCAGGGCCAGCACCCGGCCGTCGTTGAGGCCGAGGATCTGTACCTCGACGTGGCGGGCCCGCTCGATGTAACGCTCGAGGAGGATCGCGGGGGTGCCGCCGAAGCGGGCGGCCGCGCGGGACGCCTGCTCGAACGCCTTGGCGAGGCTGTCTTCGTCGTGGGCGACGCCCATGCCGATGCCGCCGCCGCCACCGGCGGTCTTCACCATGACCGGGTAGCCGATCTTCGCGGCGGCCTTGGCGGCGTCCTCGATCGTGGTGACCGGTTCGCGGGTGCCCGCGGCGACCGGCACGCCGGCGGCCTCCATGAGGTTGCGGGCGTTGATCTTGTCGCCCATCTGGACGATGGCCTCGGGCGAGGGGCCGATCCACGTGAGCCCGGCGGCCATGACGGCGCGGGCGAACTCGGCGTTCTCGGAGAAGAAGCCGTAGCCGGGGTGGATCGCCTGGGCGCCGGTGGCGCGGGCGGCGGCCAGGACCTGGGCCTGGTCGAGGTAACTCTGCGCCGGATTGGCCGGGCCGATGTTCACCGACTCGACGGCCTCACGAACGAAGGGCAGGTCGGCGTCGGCCTCGGAGTGGACGGCGATCGACCTGATCCCCATCTCGTTGAGGGTCCGGATGATCCTGCGAGCGATTTCGCCGCGATTGGCGACCAAGACTGACTCGAACACGCAGCCAACCTTACGGCCCGGAAGATCCCGCGCCGTGCACTCTTGAGCACTGATCGTTACGCCTCAAACTGTAGGAAGCCCACAATTGTCACAGTCTGTTGACCGGGACGAGCCGGTCGATGACGGTGGCCATCGCCTCGACGACGCCGGGGTCGTACTGGGTTCCTCCGTCGAGCCGCATCCGCTCCAGCGCGGCGGCCGCGCGGTCGCGGTTGGTGGATCCGCTCACCAGGTCGTCGTAGGCGTTGGCGGCCCTGATGATGCGGCTGGCCAGCGGCGGACGCTCCTCAAGGGGGTCGCACTGGCGGCGCACGATGTCGGCGACCTGGTTGAGCACGCCGGTCTTGCGGATGACCTCGGCGCCGAGCTCGGCGATGCGGCGGGCCTGCTCGGGATCGGTCAGCACGGTCGCCCCGCCGGGGATGGGGTCGGTCAGGCTGAGTTGTCCGATGTCGTGCATGAGGGCGGCGTACTCGAGTTCGAGCAGTTCGGGTTCGGCCATGCCGAGGTCGCGGCCGATGGCCACGGCCAGGCGGCTGACCCGGCGCGAGTGGCCCGGCTCGACGTAGCCGCCGACCTCGGTGACGCGTGCGAGCGCCCTGATGGTCTGCAGGTACGTCGCCCGGATGCCGGCGTACTTGCGGAAGGCGACCTGGGTGACGAGCAGCGGCGCGGCGAAGGCCAGCAGCGCGGTCAGCTCCATGCTGTGCAGGGCGAGCGCGAGCAGGATCCCGCTGGCCGCCACGGCGGCGCCGAGCGGCGCGGCCATGCGCGCCTCGTCGCGTACGGCGACCGAGAAGGCGGTGCGGACCTGTTCGGCCCGCAGCAGCCCGGCCACCACGACGTCGACGGCCAGGGCCACCGCGATGAGCAGCACCATCACCAGCAGCGCCACCCACCACGCCCCGCCCGGCGGCGGGCGCAGCGCGTCGGCGAACGGCCGGAACGCGAAGGCCAGCAGCGCGCCGCAGATGAGCCGCCGGGCCAGCGCGTCGAGCCGGGGCGCGCGGCCCACGGCCAGGTGCGGCAGCCCGCCGGCGATCATGCCGACGGCCATCACGGCGACGACCTGCAGCGCCGAGTGGGCGGCCTGCTCGCCGCCGACGTAGAGCAGCAGCGCGTAGCCGAACGCGGCGGCGGTGCTGATCGGCGCCACCTCGCGGTTGCCCGGCATGGTCAGCCGGGCCAGCTCGCCACAGGTGATCAGCGCGCCGAACCCGATCGCCACCTGGGAGTCGACCAGCCCGACGGCGGCCGTGTGGGAGATCCCGGCGACCGCGAGCATGCCTCCGGCGCAGATCAGCAGCAGTTGCCCCGAGTCGAGGCCCTGGATGCCCCGGGTCTCGCTCGTCATCGGTCGGACACCACCTGGATCGGCGTGGTCGGGTCGTCGTGGTCCTTGGCGGCGGTGACCACCGGCATGCCGCTGGGCGCGGGCACGCTCGCGGGCGGGTTCCAGCCGTCGCGGTCGAGCGCCCGGATGAACGCCCCCACGATGATCGGGTCGAACTGGGTGCCCGACCACTTGCGCAGCTCGGCCACCGCCTCCTCCTGCGGTTTGGCCTTGCGGTAGGAGCGGTCGGAGGTCATCGAGTCGAACGCGTCGGCCACGCAGATGATCCGGGCGAACTCGGGGATCTCCGACCCGGCCAGGCCCATCGGATAGCCCCGGCCGTCGTATCTCTCGTGGTGGTGCATGATCCCGGCGAACGCCTCGTCGAGGAAGCCGATGCCGCGCACGATCTCCAGCCCGCGCATGGGGTGGAGCTGGATGGCGGCGAACTCCTCTTCGGTGAGCACGCCGTCCTTCTGCAGGACCTTGGTCGGCACGCCGAGCTTGCCGACGTCGTGGAGCATGCCGGCGTAGCGGATGGCGTGGAGGCGCTCGGTGCCCATGCCGATCTCCTCGGCGATCATCGACGAGGCGGCCGACACACGGGTGCAGTGGCCCCGGGTGTACCAGTCCTTGGTCTCCACGGCCTGGCAGAGCGCGGCGATGGTGGCCTCGTAGGAACGGTGCTGCGCGTGGTACTGCCCGAACGCCCAGCGGGCGACGAACAGCGGCAGCAGGACCAGCACGGCCGAGATCGACTGGACGGTGGCCCACAGGCCGGCGATGAGGAGGCCGAAGGTGGCGTACCCGAGGTAGGAGAGCAGGAACTGCGCCACGTCGGGCACCGGCACCTGGCGTTTGCCGACGCCCTCGGCCAGGGCCAGGATCAGCGCGGTCAGCACGAAGTTGAGCGCCACGAATACGAAGGTCGCGGCGCCGTAGGGCAGGATGATCTCGGGGAAGTCGGTGCGCCGCGGCAGGCCCGGTTCTCCCCCGGCCACGGTGTAGATCCACCCGGCGGCGTAGCCCGAGATGAGGAACTGGGCCCCGTTGAACAGGCGTTTGTGGGTGGCGAGCCCGGGTCGTACCGAGAAGACCGCCGTGGCGGCGACGAGGGCCGCGCCTTCGGGACCGACCAGCACCACCGCGGCGAGCGCGGCCGAGAAGCTGACCGAGATCGCCGCCTGACGCACGCTCAGCTGGGTCGGCACCGACTCGCAGACGAGGAAGAGCAGCGCGAGGACCAGCGTCGACGACCAGTCGAGCCCCTCATAGGCCTGCGAGCTCCGGAGGAGCAGAATTCCGGCCGCCCCGATGCACAGGACGAAGTAGATCTTCGCCGGCCACGGCATTTCGCGCAAAGCGGCCATCCCTCAAAGAAGGCGCGTCTGTCAACCTGCGCCGCCTCCACATTGATGTGCACGGTCAGGCTACCCAGCGGACAGGCACTTCACTGGGTTGTCGCCAAACCGTAATCAACTCATCACTGAGCGTTGCGGACCCAATCCACGGTGAGTTTGAGCGCGGCGGCGAGGTCGTGTTCGGGCCGCCAGCCCAGCCCGTCGAAGGCGGGCACGGGGTCGACCGCCATCGCGGGCAGGTCGCCCAGCCGGGCGGGCGCGAGACGGGGCTCGTCGGGCACCCCGGCGGCGGCGGCGATGAGGGAGTGCAGCGCCCGGTCGGAGGTCTGCGCGCCGGTGCCGATGTTGAAGGTGCCGCCGTCGCCCCGGGAGCCGCACGCGCGGGCGAAGGCGTCGACCACGTCGTCGACGTAGACGTAGTCGCGGGTCTGGGAGCCGTCACCGTAGAGGACGGTCGGCCGGCCGCCGAGGAGGGCGTCGGTGAAGATGGCCACCACGCCCGCTTCGCCGCCGGGCGACTGACGCGGCCCGAAGACGTTCGAGAGCACCAGCGTGGTGTATTCGAGGCCGTAGAGCGCCCGGTAGGCCGACAGATAGGACTCGGCGCTCACCTTCGAGGCGGCGTAGGGCGACATCGGGCGGGCCGGGGTGTTCCCTGGCACCGGAATCGTCTCGGGGCGGCCGTAACGCGCCACCGACGACGCGAAGACGACCTTGCGGACCTTCTTCACCCGGGCCGCTTCGAGGACGTTGAGGGTGCCCTCGACGTTGACGCGCGCGTCGGTCAGCGGATCGGCGACGCTGGCGCGGACCGAGATCTGGGCGGCCAGGTGGCAGATCACCTCGGCGCCGTCGGCGGCCTCGGCCAGCGCCGGGTCGCGGACGTCGACCTGGTGGAACTCCGCCCGCGGGGCCCGGTTGGACCCGGAGGAGAGGTCGTCGGCCACGACGACCTCGTGGCCGTCGGCGAGCAGCCGATCGACGAGGTTGGACCCGATGAAACCCGCACCGCCCGTGACCAGAATCCGCATGGCCAGCAGGCTATTCCACCAGTTCGGTTCGCACCTGTTCGATCCGCAGCCGGATCTTGGCCCGAAGGTCGTCGGGCACCGGTTCACAACCGCAGTGTTTTGCCACGAGCTGCTTCACGACTTTGTCGAGCCCGTATTCCCGCAGGCAGGGGTCGCACTCGTCGAGGTGCTGCCGGATGTCTCCACACTTGTCCTCGTCGAGTTCACCGTCGAGAAAGCTGTAGACCCGGTCGAGCACCTCACTACAGTCGGTGTCGTGGTGGTCACCACAGCTCATGCGCCCTCCTCCGATCGCACAAGCCCGCGCTCGCGCGCGTAGTCCTCAAGCTGCGAGCGCAGTTGCCTGCGGCCGCGGTGGAGGCGCGACATCACGGTTCCGATGGGGGTCCCCATGATGTCGGCGATCTCCTTGTAGGGGAACCCCTCGACGTCGGCCAGGTAGACCGCGATCCGGAATTCCTCGGGGAGCGCCGCGAGAGCGTCTTTCACGTCGCTGTCGGGGAGGTGTTCGAGCGCTTCGAGCTCGGCCGACTTGAGCCCACTCGACGTGTGGGACTCGGCGCGGGCGAGCTGCCAGTCTTCGATCTCCTCGGTGCCGGCCTGCTTCGGCTCGCGCTGCTTCTTGCGGTAGCTGTTGATGAAGGTGTTGGTCAGGATGCGGTAGAGCCAGGCCTTCAGGTTGGTGCCCACCTGGAACTGGTGGAACGACGCGAAGGCCTTCGCGAAGGTCTCCTGGAGGAGGTCTTCGGCGTCGGCGGGGTTGCGGGTCATCCGGAGCGCGGCGGAGTAGAGCTGGTCGATATAGGGCATGACATCCCGCTCGAACCGCTCACTGCGCTGCTCCAGAGTCTCCTCGGCAGTCTTGGAGACCGGACCCACCCCCTCATAGATGCGTATCGCATCAGAGGATACCGGGACGGCATAGGCCGGGGTTTCCGGCCTCACCAGCAACGCGTTCATGCCCATCGTCAACCGCGGCGGCGTAGAGTCTGTTCCCGGACAAGGTACGCAATGCCTTATCCGGGGAAAAAGCTACGTACCGGCTGGTAGGGACGGTGTCATCCACGCTGTCTCCACCAGACCCTCCTTCTGAGAACGTCAACGTCCAGGAGCCGCTCGTGCTGCCCATTCCGGCCAATGAACTCAACGGCACAGGAAATCTCGGGCCTTACTGGACCTTTTACCACGCCGTCGTCGCCGAGCAGCTGCGCCGCTGGCTGCCCGAAAAACCCTCCCTGCTGCTGGATCTCTCCGGCGGCCGGGGGCGCTGGCCCGCCCAGGCCGCCCGCGCCGGGCACCGCGTGGTGGAGGTGCTCGACTTCCGCCGTCCCGCGGCCGAGCCGTGGCTCAGGGAGGCGTCCGACCACATCCACAAGGTGCGCAGCGACGACCTGGCGTTCCTGGCCGACGAGAGCGTCGACGCCGTGGTCGCCGAGGAACGCGCCCTGTCGGTCGAGATCATGGCCGAGTCGGCGCTGGCCGACGTGACCCGCGTGCTCAAGCCGGGCGGCCGGGTGCTGGTCTGCGTCGACTCCCTCGTGCTCGGCATGGCGATCCTGGCCGAGCAGAACTACTGGGCCCACCTCTGCCAGACGGGCGAGGTCATGCTGGTGCCCTGGCCCGACGGCAGCATCACCCGGTGCTTCTCGGCCGCGCAGCTGCGCGACCTGCTGACGGGCGCGGGCCTCGAAGTCGAGTGGGTACGCCCGCGCACCGTCCTGTCGCCCTCGACGGTCGACCACGTGCTGGGCAGCGACCAGCGATCGTTGTCGTGGCTGGTCAGAACCGAGCTCGAGGCCCACCCCGACGACGACGACACGGTCGGCATCCACCTGGTGGCCAGCGGGCGCAAGCCCCTCTAGCGGCGTCTTTCCCGCCGCGACTGACACCCGATGCAGCGGGCCGCCTCGGGCCGGGCCTCCAACCGGCCCTCCGGCACCGCGACGCCGCAGTCGACGCAGCGGCCGTAGGTCCCGGCGTCGAGCCGGGACAGCGCCGCCATGACCGCCCGGCGCTGCCGGCCCGCCGCCTCGATCATGGCGTGATTGCGGTCGGCGTCGCCGAGTGTGATCTCGGCGGACGGGGTGGTTGTCAGGACTCCGATGGACCGGTCCAGGTCGTCGAGCATCATCTCCAGGCGCATACGCGCGGCCGCAGATTCCACGAATCCGCACCTCCGGGAATGGGGGGACGCCGCCGGGGGCTGGCGGCTGAGTGCAACCGGAGCAGGGTGATCGCCGAGAGTCGGCCGTTCCTCCCGGTCTCACCTGCCATTAGAGGTATTCCGCTCTTGGGAGGTGCGAACACCTGGCCAGGGCCGGCTATGCGGCGGGGACGACGACGAGCCGTTTCGGAGCCTCGAACAGCCAGTCCTCATCGACCTGGACGCCGGTCAGCAGGGTCCCGAGCGCCAATCCCTTCATCCCACCGGTCGTCGAGTCGTCAGACCTGTCGTAGAAGCGGCACAACCACTCCTCGGTCGTGGTCTCCTGACCAGGATCGTGCAAAGACTGGAAGATCCGGGTGTTGCCGCCGTCCCGCCAGATCTCGATGCAGGTGTCGGCGATCACGTTGGTGGAGACCGCCACCACCGGGCCGGGCGAGCTGAGGGGCCCCCACACGTGCCCCCTGCCCGGCCAGGTCCCGACGAGGTTGAGCAGCGCGACGCCGGATCCGCCCGGCGGCGTGCCCAGCCAGTACGCCTCAAAGCCGACCCCCGGCAGGGCCTCCTCGTAGTCACGGCTGCCCACGGTCGGGCAGTCGGCCGGGTCGAGCCCGAGGCGGCGGATGGCCGTGTCCTCGTCGACGCCGGCGACGAGCGCGTAGCTCTCGCCCTCTTCCAGATACTCCGACCAGGTGGCGTAATGGGCGACCACCGCATCGGCCCGCCGCTGGCGACCCATCCACGCGGGATCGACGGAGGGCGCGCCCGGGAGATCGGCGAACAGGTCGGCCAACGGTCCGGTGAGCGCGACCGAACCCGCCGACCGAGTCCCGATGATCAACCGCCAGGGATCGGCCCCGGCGCGCAGCAACATGCTGATGATGTCCCGATTTCCCCGCCGTACCGCCAGCCAGAGCGCCGACTCGTCCAGGTAGAGCGACTCGGCGTTCGCCCCGCGTTCGAGGAGAACCTCCACTTCGTCGGCGTCGCCGTCGAAGATCGCCTCATGAAGGTCCTCGTCGCGGGCATCTTCCATCAGGTGGACCATCCTGGGTTCGGGGTCGCCCTTCGCCTGCGCGCGCACTCAGAACAGCTGATCGGTGTCACCGCCGTCCTCGAGTGGGGCGATGAGCTGCTCTCCGTTGTTGCGCACGTTCCCCACCGCCGGATCCACCGGGTAGGCCACCAGCCCCGCCGACGTCGCCGGAACCAGGAGTTCGGAAGCGTCCGAAACCCCGGGGTCGAGCCATTCGGCCCACTTGTCGCGCGCGATCAGCATGGGCATGCGGTCGTGGATGTGGCCCAGGCGGTCTTCGGCGTCCTGGGTGATCACCGTGCAGGTGCAGATCCACTCGCCTTCCGGGTCCTTCCAGAACTCGTACAGGCCGGCCATCGCCAGCACGCCGCCGTCTTCCGGGTGGATGAAGAAGGGCTGCTTGCGCTTGTCGTCGGTCGGCATCCACTCGTAGTAGCCGTCGGCGGGCAGCAGGCAGCGGCGGGTGGCGAACGCCTTGCGGAAGGCGGGCTTCTCGGCGACCGTCTCGATCCTGGCGTTGATCATGCGGGAGCCGATCGACGGGTCCTTGGCCCAGCTCGGGACCAGGCCCCAGCGGACCACGCGGAGTTGCCTGACCGGCCTGGTCGCGCCCTCGACGTGGGGGACGCGGCTCATGACCGCGTACACGTTCTTGGTGGGGGCGACGTTGTAGTCGGGTTCGAGCTCCTCTTCCGAGTCGAGTTCGACCTCGAACTCCTCGAGCAGCTCGTGGCGTTTGCGCGCCGACGCGTATCTACCGCACATCACTCCAGACTGCCACCCGCCGATAGGCTTGGCCGCATGTCCGCTCCGTTGTGGCCCGCTCCCGTCGCGTCCGGCCCGGTGGTCGCCACCGTGGCGCTGCCCGGCTCCAAGTCCGTGACCAACCGCGCCCTGCCGCTGGCCGCGCTGGCCGACGGTCCGGGGCGGGTGCGGCTGGCGCTGCGCAGCCGCGACGCCGACCTGATGGCCGCCGGCCTGCGGACCCTCGGCGCCGGCATGACCAACGTCGGCACCAGCGCCTCCTCCGCCGACTGGGAGATGACGCCCGGCCCGATCACCGGCGGCGGCCACATCGACTGCGGCCTGGCCGGGACCGTCATGCGGTTCCTGCCGCCGATCGCGGCGCTGGCCGACGGCGAGGTCTCCTTCGACGGCGACCCCCACGCCCGCAAACGGCCGATGGGCACCATCCTCGACGCGCTCCGCGGCCTGGGGGCCCACGTCGACGGCGACCGGCTGCCGTTCACGATCCGCGGCCCGCTGTCGGGCGGCGAGGTGACCGTCGACGCGTCCGGCTCCTCCCAGTTCGTCTCCGGGCTGATGCTGGCGGCGGCCCGGTTCCCGAAGGGGGTCACGGTCCGCCACGTCGGACCGCCGGTCCCGTCGATGCCACACATCGCGATGACCGTCCAGATGTTGCGGGCCCGGGGCGTCGAGGTCGACGACTCCGAGCAGTACGTCTGGCGGGTGCTGCCCGGCCCCATCGCGGCCACCGATTTCACGGTCGAGCCCGACCTGTCGAACGCGGCCCCGTTCTTCGCCGCCGCGATGGTCGCCGGCGGTTCGGTGACGGTCCCCCACTGGCCGGCCGAGACCACCCAGCCGGGCGACCGGCTGCGTGAGCTGCTGACCGGCATGGGCGCCCGGGTCGAGCTGACCGCCGAGGGCCTGACCGTGCACGGCGACGCCCTCCACGGCGTCGACGTCGACCTGCGCGACGAGGCCGAGCTCACCCCGACCATCGTGGCGCTGGCCGCGCTGGCCGACTCGCCGACCCGCATCCGGGGCGTGGCCCACATCCGGGGCCACGAGACCGACCGCATCACCGCGCTGGCCACCGAGGTCAACCGCCTGGGCGGCGACGCCCGCGAGACCGACGACGGCCTGGAGATCTTCCCGAAGAAGCTCCACGAGGGCGTCTTCCACTCCTACGACGACCACCGCATGGCCACCGCCGGGGCCGTCATCGGCCTGGCCGTGCCCGGCGTCGAGGTCGAGAACATCGCCACGACCGCCAAGACCCTGCCCGAGTTCGCCACGATGTGGGCGGCCATGCTCCAGGGAGACGCGTCCTGAAACGGCGCGAATACGACGAAGACGACGTCAGGGTCCGGCCGGGCAAGGGGTCCCGGCCGCGCACCCGGCTCCGCCCTGCCCACGAAGCGGCGGTGCCGGGGTTCGTCGTCGCCGTCGACCGGGGCCGCTACACGGTGCTGACCGGGCGCGGCATCCACGAGACCGGCCCGTCGACCGTGATCACGGCCATGAAGGCCCGGGAGCTGGGGCGCAAGGGCATCGTGGTCGGCGACGAGGTCGCGCTCGTCGGCGACACCTCGGGCAAGCCCGACTCGCTGGCCCGGATCGTGCGCCGCGAGGAGCGCCGCTCGATGTTGCGGCGCAGCGCCGAAGACTACGACGAGGTCGAGCGGCCGGTCGTGGCCAACGCCGACCAGCTCGTCATCGTGACCGCGCTGGCCGACCCGCCACCCCGCCCGCGCATGATCGACCGCCTGCTGGTGGCGGCCTTCGACGCCGACATCGACCCGCTGCTCTGCCTGACCAAGGCCGACCTGGCCGCCCCCGACGAGCTGATCTCGCTCTACGAGCCGCTCGGCGTCGAGCACATCACGGTCCGGCGCGGCGGCGACCTGTCGGAGCTGCGCGACCATCTGACCGGCCGGGTGAGCGTGCTGGTCGGCCACTCGGGTGTGGGCAAGTCGACGCTGGTCAACGCGCTGGTGCCGACGGCGGGCCGGGCGGTGTCCCACGTCAACGCGGTCACCGGCCGGGGCCGCCACACCTCTACCTCCGCCGTCGCGCTGGAGCTGCCCGACGGCGGCTGGATCATCGACACGCCGGGCGTGCGCAGCTTCGGGCTCGGCCACGTCGAGATCGACAACGTGCTGGTCGCCTTCCCCGACTTCAACGAGGCCGCGGTCGACTGCCCGAAGGGCTGCACCCACCTGGGCGACGGCTGCGCCCTCGACCGTTTCGTGGCCGAGGGCCACGGCGACCCCGCCCGCCTGGTGTCACTGCGCCGTCTGCTGTCGAGCCGCGACGGCGCCCCGGACGACGACTAGCGGTTGGGCCGCAGCGTCCACTCCACGGTGACCTCGGCGACCGTCGCGCCTTCTGAGTTGCGTACCGTCACCTCGACCGTGAACTCCGGCCGCCGGCCTTCCGAGAGTTCCGTGAGCACCGCCTCGCGCTCGGCCCTCACCACCGCTTCGGCGCTCAGATCTCCAAGAGCCAGTTTCCTGTACGCCACCCGCCCCACCGTGGCCAGCGGCGTCGCCCGGTCGAGGGTGTCGCCGAACAGCGAGAGCATGGCCGCCCCGGAGGCCGACTCGGCCAGGGAGAACACCACTCCGGCATGGGGTCCGCCGACGTGGTTGTGCAGGTCGGGACGGTCGGCGAGACGAGCGACAGCCGTACCGGAGTCGACGGAGTCGAAAGACACGCCGAGGGTGCGCGCGAAGGGGACGCTCTGCAGGAACAGAGCCCCCGTGTCGAAAGTGGTCATGGACGGCATGTTACTCATTGGTAGGATCTGGAGCGGTCCCGGGTCTGATGGAAATGCGGGCCAAACCGCTAGCGTGTGATCCGTGACGGCTTACAACGATGATCTGCGACTCGCGCACGTGATGGCCGATGCGGCCGACGACATCTCGTTGCGCCGTTTCAAGGCCGTGGATCTGAAGGTCGAGACCAAGCCCGACCTGACTCCGGTCAGCGACGCCGACCGGGCGGTCGAGGAGGCGATCAGGGGCACCCTTCGCCGGGCTCGCCCCCGCGATGCCGTCATTGGCGAGGAGTTCGGCAAAACGGGCTACGGCATGCGTTCCTGGGTCATCGACCCCATCGACGGGACCAAGAACTTCGTGCGTGGCGTGCCCGTGTGGGCGACCCTGATCGCGCTCATGGAAGAGGGCAAGGTCGTCGTCGGATGCGTCTCCGCGCCCGCGCTCAACCGGCGCTGGTGGGCGGCCCGCGACGGCGGCGCGTTCACCGGCCGCAGTCTGACCAAGGCCACCCGGTGCCGGGTGTCGTCGGTCGCCAAACTGGAGGACGCGTCCTTCTCCTACTCCAGCCTCGGCGGCTGGGAGAAGGAGGGCAAGCTCGACAACCTCCTCGATCTGACGCGCAGTGTGTGGCGGACGCGGGCCTACGGCGACTTCTGGTCCCACATGATGGTGGCCGAGGGTGCGGTGGACGTCTCGGCCGAACCGGAACTGTCGCCATGGGACATGGCCGCGCTCACCGTGATCGTCGAAGAGGCCGGTGGTGCGTGTACCGGCGTGGGCGGCAATCCGCCGCTCGACAGCGGGAGCATGGTGTGCTCGAACGGGCTCTTGCACACCGAAGTACTCAAAAAGCTCTCTTAATAGACTTTTCCGGAGAAAAGGTCGGCCCACATCTGTTCGGCGCGTGAGGACACCATCCGCTCGGTCTCCTCGGTGAGCTGCGACTGCAATGTCGTACGCCGAATGAAGTACTGACCGGCGGCTCCGACGAATTCGTAGACCACTCCGCGGCACGAGCACGAATGAGCCCTGATCCGCTCGCGGTCGGTCCACCGCGCGCCGGGACGCCAGGTCAGCCGCCTGGCGTCCGGATCGGGATGGCTCGGCACGTGCGGGCCGTGATAGGTGGTCATGACCTTTCCACGCGAGACTGTCTTGGTGGGGGCGTCCATGTTGTGATACTCACGACCTGGGGCGATCCCGTGGAATACGCCATGCGGATCAGAAATCGCGATATTCGTCCGGCGAATTCCTGCGTGACGTCGCGAATGGGCGTAACTTACCGTCATGGGTCATGACGGAAACGGTCTGCCGCCGGACTTCTGGGCCCGGCCGCCGGTCGCCGGCGCGCTCGCCGAGTGTGACATGGCGACGATTCTCGATCAGGTCCGATCCGCTCGCGGATGGACGCAGGGCCAGCTCGCCGACTTCCTCGGCTACTCCCAGAGCTGGGTGTCCAAGGTGCTCAGAGGGCGCCAGTCGCTCACCGTCGACCAGATCCGCGACCTCGCGCGGCAGGTCGGCATCCCCCAGTACCTCCTGCGAATCGGCGACGTCGGGGGTGAGGACCCCACGAAACGCCGCGACTTCAGCAAGATAGCCTTCCTGGCCGCGATGCCCGTGGCGCCGTCCATCTCCTACCGGTCGGCCGACGAGACGACCGCGACGTCCCTCGCCGCGATCACCGGCGCGCAGCGCCGGCTGGAGGCCGAGACCCCCGCCCGCGAGCTCGCCCGCGGCGCCGTCGCCCACGTCGAGCTCACCAAACGGGCTCTGGCCCGGTCGGCCGAGACGCCGTTCGCGGTGGAGGTCTGCCCGACCGTCAGCGAGGCCGCCGGGTTCGCCGCCTGGTTGCACGCCGACATGCAGGACATCGGCACCGCCCGCATGTTCTACCGGTTCGCGGTCGACTCGGCCCGCCGGGCCGAACACCCGCTGCTGGAGGCCTACATGCTGGGCAGCCTGGCCGCGTTCGAGATCGACCACGACGACCCGCTGCTCGGGCTGACGATGGTCGCCCAGGCCAGGGCGCAGATGGGCGGCAACCCGCCGGCCACCGCCCGCGCCTGGCTGGCGTGCATCGAGGCGCTCGGCCACGCGGGCAAACGCGACGTCATGGCCGCGCTCAACTGCCTCCGCGAGGCGGAGATCGCCGTCGCCCAGAGCGAACGCACCTCGTCGCCCCCCTGGCCGTGGGTCTTCCCCTTCGACCCCGGCAAACTGGCCGGCTACCGCGCGCTGGTGATGGTCCGCCTGGGCCGCCCCCACGACGCGGTCTCGGCCTTCGCCGAATCCCTGGTCTCCGTACGCCCCGCCGCCAAGCAGCAGGCGCTGCTCATGCTCGAGATCGCCACGGCCCGCCGGATGGCCGGGGAGGTCGACGAGGCCTTCACCCTGGCCGGTGAGGCGCTCAAGGCGGGGGTCGTCTATTCGTCCGAGAGGGTGCTCCACCGGGTGCGGCGGTTCCGCCGCGACTACGAGGGCCCGCCGTCTCTGCTGGTCCGCGACTTCGACGACAGACTGCGTGCGACCAGCGCATTCTGAATCGGTCCAGCGGCCCCGCTCCACTTCGGAGCGGGGCTTTCATTAACGCCGCAATACGCCTGTGACCTGCCCGTTATCTCTCGAGACCTGAGCGAAGGGGACCAAACCCGTTCATTCTTCGTTCACCTTCGTCCGGTCGTCAGGTCACCTTCGGCCCCTAGCCTCCCGGTTGTTGAAGAAACAATCAGGAGGATTCAGCCGTGAAGTATGCAGGCCGGCTCGCCGTAGCCGCCATCGCCGGCGTGCTGTCGCTCGCCGCGTGTGGGACCGACGACAACACTGGCGCCAGTGAGACCACCGCTCCGGCGGCGGGCACCACTGCTCCCGCTGCCTCGGGTGACGCCGCCCTCAGCGGCACGATCAACGCCGCCGGCTCCTCGGCTCAGGCCAACGCCATCGACGAGTGGAAGAAGGCGTTCCAGAGCGCCAACTCCGGTGTGAGCATCAACTACCAGCCGAGCGGCTCGGGCGCCGGTGTCCAGGCGTTCATCGCCGGCACCGTCGCGTTCGCCGGTTCCGACTCGGCCCTGAAGGAAGACGAGCCGGCTCAGGCCGACGCCCGCTGCGCCACCGGCAAGGCCATCAACCTGCCGATGGTCGTGGGCCCGGTCGCCGTGGTCTACAACCTCCCCGGTGTCGACGGCCTCCAGCTTTCGCCGAAGACCATCGGTGGCATCTTCAACAGCCAGATCACCAAGTGGGACGACCCCGCGATCAAGGCTGACAACCCCGACGCCACGCTGCCCTCGACCGACATCCAGGCGTTCCACCGCTCGGACGAGTCGGGTACCAGCGACAACTTCACCAAGTTCCTGGCCGCCACCGCCGAGTGGCCGTACGAGCCGGGCAAGGCGTGGCCGGCCGAGGCCAAGGGCCAGGGCGCCAAGGGCTCCGACCAGATCGCCGCGTCGGTCAAGTCGACCGAGGGCGCCATCTCCTACGTCGAGCTCTCGTACGCCGAGAACTCCGGCCTGCAGAAGTCCAAGGTCGCCAACGGCTCCGGCGAGTTCGTCGAGCTGACCCCGGAGAGCGCCGGCAAGACCGTCGAGGCCGCGACCGTCGAGGGCACCGGCAACGACCTCAAGATGAAGATCGACTACGCCACCTCGGCCGCGGGCGCCTACCCGATCGTCCTGGTGACCTACGAGATCACCTGCGAGAAGGGCCTCTCGGCCCAGGACCTGCCGCTCGTCAAGGGCTTCCTCACCTACACCGCCTCGGACGAGGGCCAGCAGGTGCTGACCAACCTCGGCTACGCGCCGCTCCCCGCGTCGCTGCTGACCAAGGTCCGTACCGCGGTTGAGGCCATCTCCTAAGTAATGGCGACCTCGACGCAAATGCGTGAAGGCGGGTCGGCTCCCCTGAGCCGGTCCGCCTTCCGGCGCAGCCGTGGCGACGGCCCCTTCCGTTACGCATCGACCGGTGCGGGCATCCTGCTGCTCGTGATCATGGCGGCTATCGCCGTGTTCCTGATCGCGCGAGCCATCCCCGCACTCCAGGCGAACACCGCGTCGTTCCTGACCGAACTGACGTGGAACGCCAACGCCTCAGAGCCGAAGTTCGGCATCGGCGCGCTCGCGTTCGGCACGGTCGTCAGCTCCTTCCTGGCGCTGATCATCGCCACGCCGATCGCGATCGGGGTCGCGCTCTTCATCTCCCACTACGCCCCCCGCCGCCTGGCCTCGTTCCTGGGCTACATCATCGACCTGCTCGCGGCGGTGCCCTCGGTCGTGTACGGCCTGTGGGGCATCATCTTCCTGGTCCCGTTCATGCGCGGGCCCTCGCAGTTCCTGAACGACTACTTCGGCTGGATCCCGATCTTCGGCGGCGACCAGGTCGTCGGCAAGTCGATGCTCGTCGGCTCGCTCGTGCTGGCGATCATGATCCTGCCGATCATCGCGGCCATCTCCCGGGAGGTCTTCCTCCAGGCTCCCAAGCTCCAGGAGGAGGCGGCTCTCGCCCTCGGCGCGACCCGCTGGGAGATGATCCGGATGTCGGTGCTGCCGTTCGGCCGCCCCGGCGTGATCAGCGCCGCGATGCTCGGCCTCGGCCGCGCCATGGGTGAGACCATCGCGGTCGCCCTGATCTTCCCGGCCACGTTCACGATCAGCTACGAAATCCTCAGCGCCAACGGCAACAGCATCGCGGCCAACATCGCCAACGGCTTCGGCGAGGCCAACGACATCGGCCGGGGCGCGCTGATCGCGTCCGGTCTGGTGCTGTTCATCATCACCCTGCTGGTGAACATGGCCGCCCGCTGGGTCATCTCCCGCCGCAAGGAATACGCGAGGGTCGCCGCGTGAGTGCCGTCACCCCTGAAATCCAGCGCATCTCCGGGATGCGCCGCTTCAAGGACAAGGGCGTCCAGGCCCTTGTCTATCTGGCGTTCGTCATCGCGGTCATCCCGCTCGTCTCGGTCCTGTGGCTGGTCATCGCCAACGGCATCGCCCGCCTCGACCTGGAGTTCCTGACCCACTCGATGCGCAACATCGGGGCCAGGGACGCCGGCGGCGGCGCCTACCACGCCATCATCGGCACCCTGGAGCAGGTCGCGCTGGCCTCGGTCATCTCGGTGCCGATCGGTCTGTTCACGGCGATCTACCTGGTCGAGTACGGCACCAACGGCCGCCTCAAGCGCTCGATCAGCTTCTTCGTCGACATCATGACCGGTGTCCCCTCGGTCGTCGCCGGTCTGTTCGTGCTGGCCTTCTGGATCCTCATCCTGGGCATGCCGTTCTCCGGCTGGGCCGGCGCCATGGCGCTGGCGATCCTGATGTTGCCCACGGTCGTCCGGGCCGCGGAGGAGATGCTGCTGCTGGTCCCCAACGACCTGCGCGAAGCCTCCTACGCCCTGGGCGTCTCCAAGTGGCGCACCATCGTCAAGGTCGTGCTCCCCACCGCGTTCACCGGCATCGTGACCGGCGTCATGCTGGCCGTCGCCCGTGTCGCGGGTGAGACGGCGCCGCTGCTGCTGACGGTCTTCTTCACCGACTCCATCAACAACGACCCGTTCAACGGGCCGCAGATGGGCCTGCCTCTCTACGTGTTCGACCAGGCCGCCCGGCCCAACGACACCGCGATCGACCGCGCCTGGGCCGCCGCGCTCACGCTGATCATCATCATCATGCTGCTCAACCTGGCCGCGCGCCTGATCACCTACTGGCGCTCGCCCGCGAGGAAGAGGTAATAGCCATGGCCAAACAAATCGAGGTCACCGACGTCGATGCCTACTACGGCAGCCACAAGGCCATCGAAGGCATCAACATGACCATCGACGCCCGCGCGGTGACGGCCTTCATCGGCCCGTCCGGGTGTGGCAAGTCGACCTTCCTCCGCACCCTGAACCGCATGCACGAGGTGATCCCCGGCGCCCGCGTCGAGGGCAAGATCCGCATGGAGGACCAGGACCTCTACGGCTCCGACGTCGACCCCGTGTCGGTGCGCCGCACGATCGGCATGGTGTTCCAGCGCCCCAACCCGTTCCCCACGATGTCCATCTACGACAACGTGGCCGCGGGCCTGCGCCTCAACCACCGCTACTCGAAGTCGCAGCTCGACACCATCGTCGAGGACTCCCTCAAGGGCGCCAACCTGTGGAACGAGGTCAAGGACCGGCTCACCAAGCCCGGTTCCGGCCTCTCGGGCGGACAGCAGCAGCGTCTGTGCATCGCCCGCGCCATCGCGGTCCAGCCGCAGGTGCTGTTGATGGACGAGCCCTGCTCGGCCCTCGACCCCATCTCGACGCTGGCGATCGAAGACCTGATCTCCAAGCTCAAGCAGGAGTTCACGATCGTCATCGTCACCCACAACATGCAGCAGGCCGCTCGCGTGAGTGACAAGACGGCGTTCTTCAACCTGGCCGCTCAGGGCCAGCCGGGCAAGCTGATCGAGATGGACGACACCACCAAGATCTTCACGAGCCCGACTCAGAAAGCGACCGAAGACTACATCACCGGGCGTTTCGGCTGATCCGACACATTGGGGAGGACCGGGTGGACGGGGAAACTCGATCCGCGCCGACGCTGTTGGTCGCCGACCCCGACAGCGCCCTGGTCGAGAACCTGACACACGAACTCGAGTCCGAGGGAATCGACGTCACCGGCGTGTTCGACGGCGCCCAGGCGCTGCTCCAAGCTGGAGCACTGCGCCCGGACGCCGTCCTCATCAGCGCGTCGTTGCCCATCATCGGACCGGTCGACTTCGTGCGGGCGGTACGCCTGGCACGGGCCGTACCGGTCCTGCTGGGCGTCGGCGAGGGATTCGCGGAACAGGCCATGGAGGCGCTGGCGGCCGGAGCGACGGCGTGCGTCGCCCGGCCGTACCGCGTGCCCGAGCTGCTTCCGCTCGTCCACGCGGCGTTCCGCCGGCAGGGCATCCAGCGGACCGTGCTGACCATCGGCGACGTCGCCCTCGACGTCACGGCGTACCAGGTGAAGGTGGGCGGCCGCGTCGTCCACCTTCCGCTGCGCGAGTTCGAGCTGCTGCACTACCTCATGCGCAACGCCGACCGCACCGTGACCCGCGAGCAGATAATGCGGCACGTCTGGCACTCCGCGGACGCGATGTCCACCAACACCATCGCCGTCCACGTGAAACGCCTGCGCGCCCGGCTGGGCGACGAAGACGACAAACTCATCCAGACCGTGAGGGGGGTCGGCTACCGCCTGGTCACCCCTTAGGACAGACGCGAAACCCGTCGAGCACCCTCTCGACGAGCCTCTCGACCTTGGCGATCCCGGCCTCACTGGTGGCATTGTCCTCAGTGAGCACGGCCACCGCGTATCGATCGGCGATGAGCCCCACGCTCGTGATCGCCCACAGGTCGTTGGCCACATGCTTCAACCAGCCGTTCTTGAGCGCGACCCGCTCCCCGGCACAGGCCCCCGCACTCACCCCCCACTTCTGCTCCGGTACGACCCGGCGCATCAACCGCCGAACTACGGCGCCGTCGCGCAACTTCGGCAGACGCTTCAGCAACCGCACCTGGTCGTCGGCGGTGGTCCGGGTGATCCCCCAGCAGTAGAGGTCGACGCACCTCCCGGGCACCGCGGTGGTCGCCCGCAACCCGAAGGCCCTGTTGGCCCGGGCCAGCCCGGCTTCGCGGCCGATCCGCTCCCAGAGCCGATCGGCCGCTTTGTTGTCGGAGTACCGGATCATGATCTCGGCGTCCCTCCTGACGGCCCTGGGCAGCCGATCCCAGCGCTCCTTCCGCAACAACGCCATGAGGATGTCGACCTTCGCGACACTGGCCGTCGGGAGGACCTCCTCGGCGCCGAACCGGAACACCCTGCCGGTACGCAGATCCTCGACGGTGATCGACGTCCTGCCGGGCCGGCTCTCAAGCAGTGCTTTGACCGCTCGGGTGAGCTTGCGCCTGTTGACGGGGGGTTCCTTCGACTCCGGCACGCCCCGAGGCTCCGACCACACCGGCTCCGACTTGACCACTACGGCTCTGACCGGAACCTGGGACCTCTCGGGTCGGCGGGGGAGGTCATGCGAGGCGGCACTGGCGGCCAGGGCCAGCGCTGCGAGGAGGGGGAGAACCACACGACGGGGGGACATCGTGGGCATCAATGTAGCCGCGGAAACCAACGCCGGACCATTTCCCCGTTGAACAACAGCCCACGCGACTGCGGGTGCCATGGTGTGACCGATGAGCACCAGCTGCGCCGGCAACTGCCTGCCTCGCCGACTCTTCTTAACGTGCCGCGTGACCGACGTCGCATCCGGTCCAGATGCTTGGCTGAGCCGCCGGGGAGATCAAGCCCCTGTGATCGCCTCTGAAAAGCAGAAAGCCCGGCCGCACGGCCGGGCAGAAACCACACCCGCGCGAAACCCGACACCACCACCGGTGCGGCCCGCGAATAACTCGTGACACGTCGAAGGCCACCCGCTCGTCAGGAAGGCCTGGCAAGTCTTCCCCCGTGATGCGGACCTGCCCGGAAACGACCAAAGCCCGGCCGCGCGGCCGAGCCAGAACAACACCCGCAAACAACCCAAGCCGCCCCCCGGCTGACGCCAGGCCGATACCCGATGGCGTGCCGGCGGCTTGCATGCGCTCTGGAAACGACGAAAGCCCAGCCAAACGGCTGGGCTCACCCCATGAAACGCCTTCGGTAGAGAACCGACGAAAGCCCGGCCGCAAGGGCCGGGCAGAGAAAACACCCCCGCACAAACC
>NZ_BBXC01000024.1:27783-167958 GCF_001570525.1 Herbidospora sakaeratensis | reverse complement strand
GAGTCGGCAGCTCCACGGTGACGCGGATGCCCCCGGCCGCGCGCGGGCTGAGCGTGAGGGTTCCGTCGTGGGCGTGGGTGATGGTCTTGACGATCGCCAGGCCGAGGCCGACGCCCGCGTGGTCGGTGTGGACGCGTTCGGTGCCGCGCTGGAACGGCTCCGTCAGCGTGGCGGCCCGCTGCGGGGTGATCGGCCGGCCGGTGTTCTCGACGGCGAGCACCACGCTCCGGGGCCGCACGCTGGTGCTGACCCACACGGCGCCCTGGTCGAGGTTGTGGACGATCGCGTTCTGCACCAGGTTCGTGGTCAGTTGAAGGAGAAGGGGCGGCGAGCCGACCGCCGGGGCGATGTCGCCGGAGGTCTCGACGGTGACGCCGCGTTTCTCCGCCAGCGGGAGCAGCGTCTCGGCGGCCTCCTCCGCCAGGAGCGACAGGTCGACCCGCTCCCGGGTGAACGACCGCTGGTCGGCCCGGCTGAGCAGGAGCAGCGCCTCGGTGAGCTCGATCGCCCGGGTGTTGACGGCGTGCAGGCGTTCGACGAGTTCGCCGGTGTCGTGGCCGGGGTCGGTGCGGGCGACGTCCAAGAGGGCCTTGGAGACAGCGAGCGGGGTGCGCAGTTCGTGCGAGGCGTTGGCGGCGAACCTGCGCTGTTCGGCGACGTGGGCTTCGAGGCGTTCGAGCATGCCGTCGAAGGCGTCGGCGAGTTCGCGGAACTCGTCGTGGGGGCCGGGCAGCCGGATCCGGTGGGAGAGCGAGCCGGTCGTGGCGAGCCGGGTGGCGTCGGTGATGCGGGTCAGCGGCGCGAGCATGCGCCCAGCCAGAACCCACCCGCCGACCAGACCGAAGACCAGCAGGAAGACCAGCACCGCCCCGGTGGCCGAGGCGAAGTCGCTCAGCAGCGTCGGCCTGACCAGCACACCCCCGTCGACGCTCGTGTATTCGGGCAGGTGACGCAGGGTGAAGACCCACACGGTGCCGATCAGCAGGACGCCGGCCAGCATCAGGAACCCGGCGTAGCTGAGGGCCAGCCTGAGCCGGACGCTCGTCCCGGGCGCCCTATCCACGGTCGCCCGCCTCGATCCGGTATCCGGCGCCGGGCACGGTCGCGATGATCTGCGGTTCGCCGAGCCGCTTGCGCAGCGCCGAGACGGTGATGCGCACGGCGTTGGTGAACGGGTCGGCGTTCTCGTCCCAGGCCCGTTCCAGCAGCTCCTCGGCGCTGACGACGCCGCCTTCGGCCGCGACGAGGACCTCCAGCACGGCGAACTGCTTCCTGGTCAGCGCGACGTAGCGGCCGTCGCGGTAGACCTCCCTGCGGAACGGGTCGACCCGGAGGCCCGCGACCTCCCGCACCGGCGGCCGGGTGCGGGCCCGCCTGCGGTCGAGCGCGCGCAGCCGCATGACGAGCTCCCGCAGCTCGAACGGCTTGGTGAGGTAGTCGTCGGCGCCGAGCTCGAACCCCGACGCCTTGTCGTCGAGCCGCTCGGCCGCGGTGAGCATCAGGATCGGCAGGCCGCTGCCGGAGGCCACGATGTGCCGGGCGATCTCGTCCCCTGAAGGACCCGGGATGTCGCGGTCGAGGACGGCGACGTCGTAGTCGTTGACGCCCAGCAACTCCAGCGCGGTGTCGCCGTCACCCGCGATGTCGGCCGCGATGGCGGCCAGCCGGAGCCCGTCGCGAACGGCTTCGGCCAGAAAGGGTTCGTCCTCGACGATCAGCACGCGCACGGTCTCGATGCTACGAACCGGCGCATATCGTCCACGTATCGAAAACCGCATACGCAGCGGCAACACCGCCCTCCCTTCACTGGCGGCATGCCTCGATTCCTCCATCTCCTCGTCGCGGCCCTCACCGCGCTCGTGCCCGCCGCCGGGACCGGCGGCGTGACGGTCTTCGACGACGCGCACCCCGGAGTGCGTCACCTCGACCCCGATCTCCTGCACGCCCTCCGCGAGGCGGCGACCGCCGCCGGGATCGCCTTCCGCGTCAACAGCGGCCGGCGCTCCCCCGAACACCAGGAACGACTCTTCCGGGACGCGGTCAGGCGGTACGGCTCGAAGGAGGAGGCCGCCCGCTGGGTCGCCACCGCGACGACCTCACGCCACGTGACGGGCGACGCCGTCGACCTCGCCCCGGCCTCCTGGTTGTCGGAGCACGGCGCCGCCTACGGCCTGTGCCAGATCTACCGGAACGAACCCTGGCACTACGAACTCCGCCCCGCCGCCGTCGACCACGGCTGCCCGCCCATGTACGCCGACCCGACCGAAGACCCGAGGATGCGGTGACCACGTGGAGACGCGGACCGGTGCCCACGGCGCTCGCGCTGCTGCTCGGCCTGCTCCTGCTGCTGCGAGCGCAGATCACCGACCGCGGCGGCCTCGGCAACCTGGTGGACACCGCGCTGCCATGGTCCGGCGCGCTCATCCCGCTGCTGCTGGCCGGCGCGCTACGACGCCGCTCCGCCACCGCCGCGCTCGCCCTGCTGCTCCCGGCCGGCGCGTGGCTGGCCCTGTTCGGCGGCCTGCTGCTCGACAAGTCGCAGCCGGGCGGCGACCTCGTCGTGCTCACCCACAACGTCGGCGCGGACAACCCCGACCCGACCGGCACCGCCCGCGCCCTGGCCGCCTCGGACGCCCACGTACTGGCCCTGGAGGAGCTCACCCCGCAGGCGAGACCCGTCTACGAGCAGGAACTCGCCGCGAACTACCCGCACCACACCGTCCAGGGCGCGGTCGGCCTCTGGAGCAGACTGCCGCTGACCGGCACGACCCCGGTCGACCTGGAGCAGAACGCCGGCCCGCTGGCCGCCACCGCCCCCGCGGCCACCAGCCGGGCCCTGCGCACCACCGTGACCACCGCGAAAGGCCCTTTGGTGGTGTACGTCGCCCACCTCGGCTCCGTGCGGGTCTTCCCCCGCAACGGCTTCTGGACCGACAGCCGCGACCGAGGCGCCCGCGCCCTGGCCAGGGCCGTCGCGGCCGACGCGAGCGAGCGGCTGGTCCTGCTCGGAGACCTCAACGGGACGACCGACGACCGCGCGTTCACCGGCCTGACCGCACAGCTGCGCTCGGCCCAGGAGACGGCCGGGGAGGGCTTCGGCTTCAGCTATCCGGCGGCGTTCCCGGTGGTGCGGATCGACCAGGTGCTGGTGCGCGGCGTGGAGTCGAGAAGGTCGTGGGTGCTGCCCGCGACCGGCAGCGACCATCTGCCGGTGGCGGCCGTGATCGGCTGGGATCAGGCGTCGCGCCAGCGCCGGTAGGTCGCCGCCTGGCCCACGAGCACGCCGTCGTCGACCAGGTTCCACATGGTCACGTCCTCGATCCAGAACCGGCGGCCCGACTTGGCGATGCGCAGACCCCGGTAGCCCGTGGCGAACCCGTCGCGGTGCACGGCGTCGATGAGCAGCTGGCGGTCCTCCCGCCGGTCGGGCTCGGCCGAGAGGCGGGAGGGCGTGCCGACGAGCTCGGCCCAGTCGTACTCGAAGCAGCGCTGGGCGGTGCGGTTCACATAGGTGAAGCGCGGGTCGTCGGAGGCGTCGTGGGCCAGCACGCAGAAGGGCGCGTCTTCGTAGAGCCACTGCGCCGTGGCGTCGGGCCCGCCGAGCGGGGCGCCGACGAGGCTGAGGTGACAACTCCTCAGCAGATCGAAGAAATCAGGGTCCACCCGACAGCCGTTCTCTGTGCCGATTATCCGTCCCGAGGATAGGACACTCGATAAGCAGGCTTATCCGAAGCTATTTTCGATCTTCGGTCTGGACGTCCAGCTCTGCTCAGGCCCACAATCGCACCATGCAGCCCACGGATGAGTATGAAGCTTTCACGCCACCCCAGGCTCGCACACCCGCCTGCCTGGCGAGCCCCGTCGCCGCCCGGCGTCCTTCTTGACAGCGGGAAAGCGGTTCTTACCCTGAGGTCCGCACGAGATCGAATCGGCGGATCCGGCCGGAGACGATGGGGAGACACATGAAACGCATGCGCGAAACGGTGCTGACGGCCCTCGTTCTGTGCCTGGCCTCCGCCGCGGCCCTGATCGGGTTACCCTCGGCCTCCGCCGCGGCCCTGACCCGGGTGACGAACTTCGGCAACAATCCCACCAACCTCAACATGTACGTCTACGTGCCCGACCGGGTCGCCGCCCAGCCCGCCCTCCTGGTGCTCACCCACTACTGCGGCGGATCGGCCGGCGCCATCTTCAACGGCAACGGCCGCGACTACGTGACCGCCGCCGACAGGTACGGCTACGTCATCGTGATCCCGGAGGTCACCCGTACCGAGAAGTGCTTCGACGTGTCGACCCCGGCGGCGCTGCGCCGCGACGGCGGCGGCGACTCCACCGGCGTCATGTCGATGGTCGCCTGGGCGCGGCAGCGCCACAACGTCGACCCGGCCCGCATCGTGGTCAGCGGGTTCTCCTCGGGCGCGATGATGACCAACGTGCTGGCCGCCCAGTACCCCGACGTGTTCGCCGCCGGTTCGGCGTTCTCCGGCGTCCCGGCCGGCTGCTTCGCCACCACGAACGGCTCGTTGTGGAACAGCCAGTGCTCGGGCGGCCAGCTGATCAAGACCGCGCAGCAGTGGGGCGACCAGGCCCGCGCGATGTACCCCGGCTACACCGGCCGCCGCCCGCGCATGCAGTTGTGGCACGGCACCACCGACACGACGCTCCACTACAACAACTTCGGCGAAGAGATCAAGCAGTGGACGAACCTGCACGGTCTCAGCCAGACCCCGGCCTTCACCGACCAGCCGCAGTCGAACTGGACCCGGACCAGATACGGCACCACGACGACCCAGGCCACGATCGAGGGCATCAGCATCAGCGGGGTCGGTCACCAGCTGCCCATGAGCGGCCAGCTCGCCTACGCGATCAGCTTCCTCGGCCTCGACGGCGGCACCTCGCCCTCACCCTCACCCTCGCCCTCGCCCTCCCCCTCGACGGGCACGACCAGCGCACTGAAGGGCACCGCGTCGGGCCGCTGCCTGGACGTCAGCGGCGCCTCCCAGACCAACGGCGCGACACTCCAGATCTGGGACTGCAACGGCCAGGCCAACCAGCGATGGACGTCAACCGCGGCCGGTGAGCTGCGCGTCTACGGCGGCAAGTGCCTCGACGTGAGCGGCGGGAGCACCACCGACGGCGCGGCCGTGCTCATCTGGGACTGCAACGGCCAGAACAACCAGAAATGGCGGCTGAACTCCGACGGCAGCATCACCGCGGTCGGCGCGAACAAGTGCCTCGACGTGTCCAACTACGGCACCGCGAACGGCTCCCGGGTGCACATCTGGGCCTGCCACGGCGGCGCCAACCAGAAGTGGACCCGCGTCTGAGTCGCACCGGATCTACGTCTCGCGCGACCGCCACTCCTCGTAGGCGGCGACCGCGGTGGGCAGGGTGGGGAACATGCGGTCCTCGCCGATGGACGCGGTCAGGCCGTAGGCGTCCAGGGAGTCGCGCAGATCCCGCTTGACCCGGGCGAGGCCGAAGAGGATGCCGCGTCCGGTCAGTTCGGCCCGCAGCGACTCGACGGCGTCCAGCGCGGTGATGTCGACCTCCACGTTCGCCTCGACGTTGAGCACGAACCAGCTGACCGGGCCGTCGTGGTCGTCGACCGAGGCCAGGGCCCGCTGGCGGAAGTTCTCGGCGTTGGCGAAGAACAGCGGCGAGTCGTAGCGGTAGACGACGAGGCCGGGGATGGTGCGGGCCTGCGGGAAGTCGTCGACGTCGTGCATGCCCGCCAGTCCCGGGACCACCCCCAGGATGGCGTCGTGCGGCCTGGCCACCCGGGCCAGCATCTCGGCGACCGACAGGGCGACGGCGAGCAGCACCCCGTACAGGATGTCGAAGGCCAGCACGCTGACACAGGTGGCCGAGGCGAGCAGGAACTCGTTGCGGCGGAAGGCGAGCAGCCGGCGGAACTGGCCGACGTCGATGAGCCGGGTCGCGGCGAAGACGACGATGGCGCCGAGCGCCGCCCCCGGAAACCCCGCCAGCAGAGGGCCGGCCACGATCAGCACCGCGATCACCGCCAGCAGGGTGACCAGCGTGTAGACCTGGGTCCGGGCGCCCGCGGCCACGCCGAGAGCGGTCCTGCTGCCGCTGCTGCTCACCGGGAACCCCGAGAAGAACCCGGCGGCGACGTTGACACCGCCGAGCGCGAGCAGCTCCCGGTTGGCGTCGATCCGCTGGTTGTCGCGGGCGGCGAAGGACCGTCCGGTGAGCACGTTGTCGCTGAAGCCCACCAGCAGGACCCCCAGCGCGGGCAGCACCAGTTCCGCCCACCCGGACGGCATGGGCACCGCCGGCGTCGGCAGGCCGGTGGGAATCGGGCCGATCACCGCGATTCCGGCCTTCTCCAGGTCGAACACCGCGACGGCGACCGTGGCCAGCAGCACGGCCAGCAGCGGGCCGGGCAGCGTGGGCAGCAGCCGGTCGAGCAGGAACAGGAAGACCAGCACCGTCGCCGCGAACAGCAGCGTCCACCCGTCGACGCCCGCCAGACCGCCGAAGAAGGAGGCCAGTTCCTCGAAGAAGGTGTCGCCGGAGGAGGACACCTCGGTGATCCGCTCCAGCTGGCCGACGATCATGGTGAGCCCCAGGCCGGTGAGATAACCGACCAGGACCGGCCCCGACAGCAGGTCGGCCACGAACCCCATCCGCAGCAGCCGGCAGACGAGCGCGAAGACGCCCACCATGATCGCCAGGGCGGCGGAGAGCTGGGCGTACCGGATGGCGTCGCCGGCGGCCAGCGGGCCGATCGCGACGGCGGTCATCAGCGCGGTCGACGACTCGGGGCCGATGGAGAGCCGCCGGGAGGAACCGAGGAACGGGTAGAGGGCCAGCGCCGGCAGCGCCGCCCACAACCCAGCGACCGGAGGCAGCCCGGCCACGGTGGCGTACGCCATCACCTGCGGCACCAGATACCCGGCGACGGTGAGCCCGGCGAGCAGGTCGCCGCGCACCCATTCCCGCCGGTATCTCCGCAGGTCGGCAACGACGATCGGGGACCGGATCATGGACGTCAGTGTGACAGGAGAGACGATCCTGGAACCGGCGCTAGGCCAGCACCTCCACCAGCGGGCGCCGGAACGTGCGATCCGTCGCCATCGGGTAGCCCAGCCGCAGGATGAGCTGCGGATACGCGCCGGAACAGACCTCGGCCCGGACGAACTCGCGCAGGTGCGGATATTCCAGCAGCTGGGTGTGGAAGGCCGCGCCGACGCCCCGGGAGGAGGCGTACAGAAGCACCGACTCCAGAGCCTGCCCGGTCTTCACCCAGTCCATCGCCTCGTCACCGGTCGTGGTGAACAGCACGACCACCCCGGTCTCCGTCGGCCCGCCGTCTTCGACGCCCCATCCCTGCCCCCGGCTGTAGTCGCGCTGGGCGAATTCCAGTCGGCTCCCGGAGGTCCGGCGCGGATAGGCGTCGGCGGGCACGCCGTCTCTGCGGTCGCTGCCGGGGCGCAACCCCCAGCGGATCATCTCCGTCTCGAAGCCGCGGTCACGCGCCTGCGACTCCTGCGCCGCGGTGGTCAGCGCGACCAGGATCCGCACGTCGGCGCCCGACCTGACCGGGATGAGCCGGACGTTCTCCACGGCGGCGAGCCGCACCAGCGAGTCGAGAAGATCGTCAGGCACGGGCCGGTCGGCGAACCCGCCCCGGCACGTGCGTCGTCGCGGGATCTCCCCGCGGAGTGTCGAGATCTCCTCCGGCACGGGCTCCTCGGGCCCCACCTTCACCGTCGCGACGAGGCCCGGACGGTCGGGGTCGGGCAACGTCCCCACCTCCGGGCGACGGCCCATGGCCCTGATCACCGTGCGCATGTTGAACAGCGCCGCGCCGCAGCTGATCAGCAGTTGACGTCCGTGCGGGTCGCTGACGGGGAGCCGCCGGTCGGGGTCGGAGCGGAGACAGATCTCCCCGTCGGCGATGGAGAACGACCAGGGCTGGGAGTTGTGGATCGACGGCGCCCACATCGCCGCCTCCACGACGGCCTCCAGGTCGTTCAGATCGCAGTCGACCGCTAGCACGCCGTCGACCCCCCGCGCCGCTTCGACCAGGCGGGAGATTCGTGTGTCGGCCTCCCCGCGAACGGTCACGACACCCTGGTCGACCGTGATCGACAGACTGTCGGGGTCGAGGTCGGTCGTCTCCCGGATGACCTCGACGACCTCTCTCCGCACCTCCTCGCCCAGCGTGCCGAGAACGGGCAGCACGTCCGACTGCGCGACGACGCCGGCGAATCGCCCGTCTGCCGGGTCGACGACGGGCAGTTGCCGAACCTCGTGGCAGTACATGAGGCGAGCGGCTTCCCTGGCCGAGACGTCGGGTGTCACGGTGAACGCCGGCGAACTCATCAGTTCCCCGGCGGTCTGGCCTTCCTTCGACCGCACGTCGGCCTCCGACACGACGCCCACGGGCCGATTCTCCTCGTCGAGGACCGTCAGGGCCCGGACGCCGTACGCGTCCAGTGCCGACACGAGCTCCGGGCGGCGCGTGCCCCGGCGGACCGCGACCGCGCTCCGCGCCATCACCTGTCTCACTTCGATCGACACCGCGATCACCCTCCATCACCGCCGCCCGATTTCGCGAATAGGGCTGCCGGTAGAATGTCGAGGAGTTTCTTTCCTCCCTTCCTAGCAGAAAACGGAAAGGAGAACACGTTGAGCGCGACGAACGGCTCAGGTTCGGGACCGCTGCGGGAACTCACCGAGCAGGAGTGCCTACAGCTGGTCCGACCAGGCGGAATCGGCCGCGTGGCCTTCGGCGGCCCGGAAGGACCGACTGTTTTTCCGGTCAATTACCGGTTGATCGGCGACCAGATCGTGTTCCGAATCCGTAAGGGCGGAACCATGGATTCCGCCCTACAATCGGGAATCGACGATCTGGAAGTCAAAATCGCCTTCCAGATCGACCATATCGACGAGAAGAACCGCGACGGCTGGAGCGTCCTCGTTCAAGGACCCGCCCACCACGCCTCCGACGACGACCTTTCCGCGATCGGCGACGACGTCGACACCTGGGCGGGCGATGATCGCGACCACTACGTCCGCATCGCGCCGCAACGGGTGACAGGCCGGCGGATCACCAAGATCTGATCCGTCGACGGGTCAGGTGGACGGCCGGCGCGGCGAACCTGGCGAAGGCGCCAGTGCCACGGCCACCTGGACGTCGCGCCGGTCGAGGACGGCGGCGGTGGCGACCAGCCGGGGCGCGGGCTCCTCCGACGCGTCGTCGACGCCGAACCACTCGTAGCCCTTGCCGCCGCACCGCCGCGTGGTCGGGAAGGGCAGCGGCGTGCGGACGAAGGCTGAAGAGCCATGCCGCAGACGGCCAGGCCCGCACGACAGCCAGTCGATGGGCCTTCTCAACCGTAAGGCGTTCGGCCAACGTCAGCCCTGCGGACTTGAATTCACGGCCATCCTTCCAGGACAGAGTCCCCCGAATGCATGGCCAATGAGAAGGCGATTCGCGAAAGCGCTGCCCCGCGTGCCCCCGCTCGGACAATCACCGACAGGGATTCGCCACCCGCCCTGCGATCTTGAGTGTGCCACCCCGGGCCCTGCCGACTGACCGGTCGAGAAGCCGGCGGAGTCGTCGAGCTGGCCGCTCGCCTCCATGCCCACGATTCCGTGCATGCTGTTCAGCAGCAGTGCGCCGTAGTGGTGGGCCCGGCGCTATCGGGTCGTCATCTTCGACAGCGCAAACCTGGGCCACTTCCTCAACCACGCCGACTCCGCCCAGGTCGACAAAGCGACCCTGCCGGCCTCCTCGACCGAGTTCGCCGAGGCCATCACCTGGCCCGGCCATGGGCGACCTCATGGCGGAGAAAGCGGAACGGCGTCTCGGTCACTACCTCGGCGAGCTGGTCACCTGAATCTTCGCCGCCCCCGGACAACACGAAAGCCCAGGTCAGACGATCGCTGACCTGGGCTTTCCGCTGCGCGGCCGAGAGGACTCGAACCCCTAACCTTCTGATCCGTAGTCAGATGCTCTATCCATTGAGCTACGGCCGCTTGCAGAAGTAAGCATAGCGGGTCCCCGCCCCTACTCCGAACCAGTTACCCGAAGACACCCTCGTCCAACTCCCGGCAAAGTCCCCAACCCCCCGGGCATACCCCCGATCACCGCCGGTTAAGAACCGACATAACCGCACAGATCAGGGGCCTAACGTGCTGAACCTGGGCATCCTCGCCATCGTCATCCTGCTAGCCACGTCAACGATCGTCCACCGCCGGAAAAGACGCCGCACCGAGGAGGCCGAGCGCCTGCTGGTCGAGCGCATCAACGGGGTCCTGGGGGCCGACCATCGCAGCCTCTCCGACCCGATGGACCTGCTCCAGCGCAGCAAGCAGGCCGGGCTGACGACTCGGCTGCACATCCAGGGGCCGACCCGGGAGCTGCCTCGGGAGGTCGATCTGGCCGGCTATCGGATCGTCCAGGAGGCGCTGACCAGTGCGCTCGAGCATGGCACCACGTCGGCGACGGTCATGATCTCCTACCATCCGTCATCGATCACGTTGACCATCGACAGCCCGATCGGCATCCGGCCGTCGCGACGGTCGGGGGTCCGGCTGATGCGGGCTCGTGCCACTCCGCTCGGGGGGAGCGTGCATGCCGGGCCCCATATGGGCGGGTGGCGGGTCACCGTGCGGCTTCCTACGGAACTGACGCCCCAGTGAGTCGGTGACGGGCCAGATCAGGGCGATGACCGGCACTTTCAGGCCGTTGAGCATGAAACCGACCAGGGCGGAGGTGCGGGAGGGGTCGTCCACCATGACGATGGCGCCGAAGAGCAACAGGCACATGATCGTGTACGCCCCCGCGATCCTGAACCAGACCGCCCACTCGCCGAGCGTCTTCGGCGGCTTCTTGAAACCCCGGGCCACCCACTCGTCGGCCCATTTGATGGTCCGGTGGCCGAAGACGATCGAGTAGGCGATGTACGCCCCGGCCAGGCCGTGTTGCCAGGTCGCGACGGCGCCCGAGCGCATGTCGATCACGGCGGCGACCAGCAGGACGAGATCGAGCACCGGTGTCAGGGCCAGGATCGCCCAGCTGGTGCGGCGCAGGCGCAGGCCGTACCGGACCGATAGGCCCGTGGCGAGGAGGATCCAGAAGCCGGCCTCGGCCGCGATGATCAACCACAGCATGGAATCCATGCTCGCGCCGGAACGGGCGCGCTACCTCGCCGGATCGGACGAAGTCTCATACATCCAAAGATGTATGCCCATTTCAGGCGGGCCGTGGTGAGATTGCAGGCATGACCCCCCACCGGCAGGACGCGTTGATGGCCGTCGCGGCCTTCGCGGTCGGGGTCGCGCTGCTGGCGGCGGGGGCCTACGACCATTCGAAGGGCGTGCCGATCCAGCTGTTCCTGGTGCCGCTCGCGGTCACCTGCGTCGGCGTGGTGATCCGGCGGAGAAGGCCGGTGACGGCGTTCGTCATCGGGGTGGTCGCGCTGGCGGCCGACGCGACGATGGGGCCCTCGCTCGGTACGGCCGTCGTGTTCACCGACAACATCTACGCCGCCACCCTCTACGGGCCCCGCCGGTTGATGACCGTGCTGCTGCGGATCAGCCCGTTGTGGGTGCTGGCGGCCGGCGTGTCGACGGGGCTGCAGGCGCAGTCGTGGGCGTGGGGGACGGTGATGGGGTTCCAGGTCGGGCTGATCACCGTCATGCCGGTCGCGTCGGCGGCGATCGTGCGGAACCTGCGCGACAACGCCCGGCAGGCGGCGCTGATGGCCGAGTACGACCGCAGGGCCGCGATCACCGCCGAGCGCAATCGGATGGCCAGGGAGCTGCACGACATGGTCGCCAACCACTTCAGCGCGATCGCCATCCAGTCGAGCGCGGTGTTGTCGAGAAACGATCTGGACGCCGGATCCGTGCAGACGATCATGGAGTCGATCCGGGAGAACAGCGTCCAGGGCATGGCCGAGATGCGCAGCATGATCGGGCTGCTCCGGGCCGAGGGGGCGGCCGAGGCGCTCCGGCCGAGCCTCACCGAGGTCGACGACCTGGTCAAACGCACGGGGGTGACGGCCGTCGTCGACGTCCAGGGCATCCCCAGAGATCTTCCTCCGGCGGTCGACCTGGCCGGATATCGCATCGTGCAGGAGTCGCTGACGAACGCGCTCAAACACGGCTCCGCGCCGGTGTCGGTGGCGATCGACTACCGTCCGGACGAACTGGTGCTGACCATCGACAACCCGGTCACCGACCGGCCGCGTGACCTGCCGGGCGCGCGGGCGGGGCTGATCGGCATGGAGGAGCGCGCCACCCTGCTCGGCGGCACGTTCGAGGCGGGGCCGTGTGAGCGCGGCTGGCGGGTGACCGCCACCCTGTCCACATGATCACTGTATTGATCGCCGACGACCACGCGGCGGTGCGGACGGGCATCCGGCTGGTTCTCGAGGGCGCCAGCGACATCCGGGTCGTCGCGGAGGCCGCCGACGGCCGGGCGGCGGTCGAGCTGGCCCGGGAGCACCGGCCCGATGTGGTGATCATGGACATCCGGATGCCGCGCCTCGACGGCATCGAGGCTGCCCGGCAGCTCGCGGGGCTGACCGAGATCCTCGTGCTGACCACGTTCGACCTGGACGAATACGTCTTCGGCGCGCTGCGGGCGGGCGCCGCCGGGTTCCTGCTGAAGAACACCGACGCCGCCACGCTCGTCGAGGCGGTCAGGCTGGTGGCCGGCGGCGACGGGCTGATCTCGCCGCAGGTGACCCGGAAGCTCATCTCGGCGTTCGCGCGCACCCGACCGGCGGCGATGCCCGGCAACCTCACCGCCCGCGAGCGGGACGTGCTGTCGTGCCTCGGGCGCGGCCTGTCGAACGCCGAGATCGCCCGCGCCCTCGACATCGCAGAACCGACCGTGAAGACGCACGTCAGCCGGGTCTTGGCCAAGCTCGGCCTGCAGAGCCGGGCCCAGGCGGCCGCCTACTACGCCGGGATGTAGAGGATGAGCTGTTCGGCGACGCAGGCCGGTTTCGGCACGCCCTCGACCTCGATGACCAGTTTGAGGGTGCCGAGCACCCCCTGAGCCGTGTCGGTGAGGTCGAGGATCTCCCCTCCGGCGCGGACGCGCGACCCGACCGGGACGGGGGTGGGGAACCGCACCTTGTTGAGCCCGTAGTTGATCCCCATGGCCAGCCCGTCGACCCGGATGAGCTCGCTCGTCATGGTGGGGAGCATCGACAACGACAGGAACCCGTGGGCGATCGTCGCGCCGAACGGCCCTTGGGCGGCGCGTTCGGTGTCGACGTGGATCCACTGGTGGTCGCCGGTGGCGTCGGCGAACAGGTTGACCTGTTCCTGGGTGACGGTACGCCACTCCGTGAAGCCGAGATGCGTACCTTGAGCGGCTTTGAGCTCGGAGACGTTCGAGAAGATCCGCATGTCTCCGAACTTTATTTTGTGATCCGGCCTGGAGGTAGAGGCACAAAGGACGACGTACCCTCCGAAGGGCGAAGATCACGAGCTCTGGAGGGAGGGTGGCGTGGCCAGGTATGTGGTCGACGTCGTCGTCGTGGGCGGCGGCGCGATGGGGTCGGCGGCGGCGTGGCGGCTGGCCGGCGGCGGATCCGACGTCGTGCTGCTGGAACGTTTCGAAGCCGGTCACGTGCGCGGCGCCTCCCACGGCGCGTCCCGCATCTTCCGGGTCGCCTACGGCGATCCCGTCTACATCGGGCTGGCCCAGGAGGCCCACGACCTGTGGCGGGAGCTGGAGGCCGAGTCGGGCGCCACCCTGCTCACCACCACCGGCGGTGTCGACCACGGCCGGACCCCCGACCTCGACGTGCTCGCCGACGCCCTCGACGCGGCGGGCGTGCCGGGCGAGTGGCTGGTCGCCGAGGAGGCCGCCGAGCGCTGGCCCGGTCTGCGTTACGACGGCAAGGTCTTCTTCCACCCGGCGAGCGGGCGGCTGCACGCCGACCACGCCGTCGCCGCGCTCAAGCAGCGGGCCGCCGCGCTGGGGGCCGACGTCCGGCACCGCACCCCGGTCTTACAGGTCGCCGTCCGCGGTGAGAACGCCGTCGACGTCATCACCGAAGACGACGTCTACCGCGCCAAGCGGGTCGTGGTGGCGGCCGGCGCGTGGACGGAGAAGCTGCTCGGCCGCCTCGTGCGGTTGCCGCCGCTGCGCGTCACGCAGGAACAACCCGCCCATTTCGCCGCGCTTCGCGACGCCGCCGAGTGGCCCAGTTTCGTCCACCACTTCGACGTGCGCACCCTGGCGGCCACCGGTTTCCTCAGCGGCGTGTACGGGCTGGCCACCCCCGGCGAGGGCGTCAAGGTCGGCTTCCACGGCACCGGCCCGATGGTCGACCCCGACACCCGCGACTTCACGGCCGACCCCCTCCAGATGCGCCTCCTGCGGGAGTACGCCCGCCTCTGGTTGCCGGGGGTCGACCCGGGCGTCTTCACCCCGATCAGCTGCACCTACACCACCACGCCGACGTCGGACTTCGTCCTCGACCGGATCGGGCCGGTCGTCGTGGCGGCGGGTTTCTCGGGGCACGGCTTCAAGTTCGTGCCGGCGGTCGGGCGGGTGTTGGCCGACCTCGCCCTGACCGGAGCACGGCCCGACGCGCGGTTCGCGCTGGCCCGCTGATCAGAGCCAGCCGTTCCGTTCGGCGGCCTGAGCGGCCTCGATGCGGTTGCGCACCCCCACCTTGGTGATGGCCGACGACAGGTAGTTGCGGACGGTGCCCTCCGACAGGTGCAACCGGGAGGCGATGTCGGCGATCGTCGCGCCGCCCGCCCCGGCCGTCAGGACGTCGCGTTCCCGCTGCGACAGCGGGTTGGGACCGGCGCTGAGCGCCGCCGCCGCGAGGGCTGGGTCGATGACACGTTCGCCGGCCACCACCCGCCGGATCGCGGCCGCCAGCTGCTCCGCCGGGCCGTCCTTGATGAGGAAGGCCGACGCGCCGGCCTCCATCGCCCGGCGCAGGTAGCCGGGCCGGCCGAACGTGGTCAGGATCATCACATGGCACTCGGGGACCGCCGCGCGGATCTCGGCCGCCGCGGTCAGGCCGTCCTTGCCGGGCATCTCGATGTCGAGCAGGGCCACGTCGGGCCGCACCCGCCGGGCCACGGCCACCGCCTCGGCGCCGTCGGCCGCCTCGGCGACGATCTCCAGGTCTTCTTCCAGGCCGAGCAGCGCCGCCAGGGCGCCGCGCACCAAGTTCTGGTCTTCCGCCAGCATGACCCTGATCATGAGGCCGACCCTACGGGCACCCGGACGACCACGCGGAAGCCGCCGCCCGGCAGCGGCCCCGACTCCAGCGTGCCGCCCTCCGCGGCGACCCGTTCGGACAACCCGGTGAGGCCGTTGCCCGGCACGTGCTGCTCGCCGGCCGGGCCGTCGTCGCGGATCTCCAGCGTCGCCGAGCCCTCGCCGTGGGCGATCTCGATGACGCAGCGGGACGCGCGGGCGTGCCGGACCACGTTGGTGACCGACTCGCGGACCGCCCAGCCGAACACGCCGTCGGCCGCCTCGGGCAGCGGACCACCCGCCATGCGGACCGTCGCGTCGACCCCGGCCGCCGCCAGCGTCGCCCGCGCGCCGTCGAGCTCCTCGCTCAGCGCCCGCCTGCGGTAACCGCTGACCACCTCGCGGACGTTGGCCAGCGCCGACCGCGCCGCCGACTCGATGTCGCCGATCTCGCCGACGGCCCGGTCGAGATCACGGCCGGCCAGCCGCCGGGCGAGCTCGCTCTTCAGCACGATCAGCGACAGGGTGTGGCCGAGCACGTCGTGCAGGTCACGGGCGATGCGCAGCCGTTCGTCGGCGGCGGCGAGCCGGGCCACCTCGTCCCGCGCCTCCTGGAGTTGCAGCACCAGCGTGCGCGCGTGCCGCAGCGCGGCCATCAGGATGCCCAGCGCCAGCACTCCCCCGGCGACAGCCCCGTAGACGGCGGGCGGCGCCCCGATGAGCAGGCCGGTCCCGGCCGTCACCACCGCCGAGGCCACCACGGCGGCCGGGGTCCACCGCAGCGGCAGCGCCATCGAGTACACGAACGCCAGGTACAACATCACCCCCAGCCAGTCGAGGCCGAAGGCCAGCGGCAGCCCGACCGCCAGCAGGGTGAACACCGCCAGCACCAGGATCTCCCGCTTGGTCATCGGGTCGTCCCAGCTCCGCCCCACGAACGCGCCCGCGTAGTAGGTGAGGACGAACACCGCCAGGCCCAGCCACCCGAGCCAGCGCCGGACCCCTTCGTAATGGGCCACGTCCACCACGACCGGGATCAGGAACAGCAGCCCGAACGACGTCCAGAACACCCGTTGCAGCAGCTCAGGCCCCTGGACGTCGCCGACGAGGAACCGTCTCACCAGGCCCGCCGATAGGCGACGACGGCGAGCACGCCCAGCGCGGCGGTCCAGGCGGCCAGCACGATCCCGGCCGACACCGGCGGCGCGTGCCCGGCGGCCACGGCCCGCCCCAGCTCGGCGAACCGGGTGGAGGGCAGCGCGGCGGCGACGTCCCTGATCACCTGCGGCAACACCGACAGCGGCACCCACATGCCCCCGGCGACCGCCAACCCGAAGTAGGCCCCGAGGGTGATCGGCTGGGCGGCGTCCGGCCCGGCCAGCGACCCGATCAGGGTGCCGAGCGCGGCGAAGGGCAACGTGCCGACCCAGAGCAGCGCCGTGATCGCGACCCACTGCGGCGGATCGAGCCGCACGCCCTGCCAGAGCACCGACGCCAGCCCGACGAGGACCACGGCCGGCAACCCCAGCGACATGGCGGCCAGCGTCTTCACCACGATCACCGTCGCCGGCGTCAACGGGGTCACCCGCAACTGCCGCAACCACCCGCTGCGCCGCTCGGCGGCCAGCCGCACCCCGGTGCTCATCAACGTCGCGCCGAGTGCGCCGTAGGAGGCCATGGAGATCATGATGTCGACCGAAGACGTCAGCCCGGTCACGGGATCGAGCCGGTCCCCGGCGAAGATGCTCGACCACAACAAGTAGAAGGCGACGGGGAGAGCGAGCGCGAAGAACAGGTAGTAGCGGTCGCGAAGGACCTGGAGCAGTTCGAGACGGAGATAGTTCAGCATGCCGGCCCTCCGGCGGTCAGAGAGAGAAAGGCGTCTTCGAGCGCGGGAGTGGTGATCTCCAGGTCGCGGATCGTCAGCCCGGTCGAGTAGAGCGAGGCGACCACCGTGTCGGGGTCGCCCGTGTGCAGGGTGACGAACCCGCCCCCGACCTCCACGGCCGTCACCTCCGGAAGCTTCTCGAGCCCCGCCGCGGGCTGGTCGCCGAGCCGGAACCGGACGGTCCTGCCACCGGCCCGCCGCTTGATCTCGGCAGGCGTGCCGTCGGCGACGATGCGTCCACGCGACACCACGACCACGCGGTCGGCGTTCTCGTCGGCCTCCTCCAGATGGTGGGTGGCGAACAGAACGGTGCGCCCGCCCTCGGCGTATCGCCGGATGGCCACCCAGAAGGCCCGCCGGGCCTCCACGTCGAGCGCCGCCGTCGGCTCGTCGAGGACGAGCACCTCCGGCGCCCCCGCGACGGCCATCGCGAACCGCACCCGCTGCGCCTGCCCGCCGGACAACCGCCCGGTTCGGCGTCTGGCCAGCTCGCCCAGACCGGCCAGCTCCAGGACGTCGTCCAGAGGCATCGGCGCGGGATAGAGCCCGCGCACGAACCCCACGACCTCCCGGACGGTCAGGTTCGGCACCAGCTCACCCTGCTGGATCATCGCGCCGACCAGCCCCCGCGCGGCGGCCTCGGCCGGGCTCCGGCCCAGCAGCTCGACGTGGCCGGCGTCCGGTGCGACGAGCCCGAGCACCATGCCGATCAAGGTGCTCTTGCCGGCCCCGTTGGGCCCGAGGACCGCGACGACCTGCCCGGTGGGCACCCGCAGGCTCTCCTGTACGACGGCCTGGACGGAACCGTAGCTCTTGGCCACGCCTTCGACGTTGATCGCATCCATGGGGACAACGGTAGAAACGCCGGAATTATCGGGGTAGTGAAGCTTGTCGGGTGGTCAGGCTGACAAAAGTCACGCTCTCCGGGCGACCTCGGTCTTCAGCAACCGGTCGTGCAGCGCCCGGCCCTCCGGGTCGAGGAGCGCCCACATTGCGTCGACGATGAAGACGACGGGCCCGGCGACCGCGACGAAGACGAGCAACGGAACGAGCGCGCGAAGGGCCATCCGCCCGGCGGGGCGGTTGGGGACGACGCGGATGCCCATGAGGCGCTTGCCCGGCGTCTGTCCCCAGAGGGTGTGCTGGGCCCAGAAGTACAGGAACACGACGAGCACGACGAACCACCGGTCGAAATCGATGACGTCCCAATGGACCGTGGCCCTGTTCAGCAGCCCGTAGTCCAGGCTGAACCACATCTGGCCGATCAGCGACAGGACCACGATGAGGATCACGTAGTCGACCAGGAGCGCCACCGCCCGACGCCAGGTCGTCCCGGTCGACGACGAGGCGCTTTCCCTCCAGGTGACGAGGAGGACGAGCGCGGCCGCGGCGATGAGGCAGACCTGGGTGCTGCCCCAGCTGTCCAGCACCGTGGCGAACCACTCGGCGCTGAGGATGGGGATCGTGCCGCCGCACTCCTCGGGCGAGCTGTAGAGAGGAGTGGCCGGTTTGACGACCGCGATCAGAACGAGCACCCCCGCCGTCCGCCGGCCCGCGCGCCGGGAATCACGGCGGGCGAAGAACGCTCCCATGATGATCAGCAGCGAGGGGATGGCGAAGGCTTCGACGTCCATCAGGAGCGCGTCGAGATCGCCCCGCAGGGGGTCGAGCGGGGAGGTGTCCAACCATCCCGAGCCCATGCAGGAGTAGCCCTCCAGGGCAGCGGGGTCGAGGCGGTAGCCCCATTCCTCCCAGGTCGGATAGGCGGCGACGACCGCGGCCATCAACCAGGTGAGCAATGCCGGTCTCGACAAAACGGTCCTTCCAGAGGCTGGGCCACAGCGTAGCGATCTCCGGGATCAGCAGGACCTTCCGTGCCAGGCCCGGAGAAAAGCGTCGACGACGCCTTCCGCCCTTTGGCGCCGGTCCGCCGGATTCCGCATGGCGATATCCGCGAGCGCGTCCGCCGCTTCGTTCAACGGATGCCCCGTGTGGCCCTTGACGTGCTCGATGCGGAGCGTCGGCAACGTCGCGACCTTTGCCGCGAGACTGACCAGAGTGGGGCGGGCACCGCTCATCCGAGGCCGGAGGCTGTATCCGGCCGGCATGCGCTCGACGTCGCCTTTCTGCCAGGCGTGCAAATAGGCGATGGCGCCGATGTTGTCGAGGAGAAGCGCGGCCTTGCCCGCGCGGTCGCCGAGAGCGTTGACGGCCATGGCGGCGGCGCGCAACTCGGCGACCAGGACTTTCGATTGGCCACTGGGGTCCAGTAATCGCAGGCCGGTGTCGGGTGGCCAGTGCTTCATGCCGTAATGGCCGTCACTCACGACGAACCCCAACCCGCCGAATCTGCCTTTGTACGCGGCATCCGAAGCGGCGACCAGGGATCTGTGTTTCCCGAAGCCGGGGACGACGCTGGTGTGCGGCTTGACCTGCTTCTTCACCTGCGGTTTCACCTGTGTGGAAGCGCCGTGCTCATGGACGGAAGCCTCCTCGGCCGAGGCCAGCATCCGGCCGGCTGAGGTCTGGTCACCGACGAACGCGGCGTCGAAGGCGAGCCACACCCACTCCTGCACGCTTTTACAGCGGGTGCAGTTGGAGCAGGTCAGGGCGTATTTGCGTAGGTCTTGCGCGCGCTGGGCCAGGTGGCCGGTCAGCAGTATCAACGAGGCGTCGAATTCGGCGGCTGACCGACTGCTCAATGTTCGCCCTTTCCACCACTTGGTGACCAGATCGCACAAGAGTAGAGGTTATGAACTTGGACGTTCAGGTAAACGACGACTCCAGAGGCACGAAAGGAAATTGTCGCCGCTGTCGGTCAATCGGCCGACATGTAGCCATTTCTCATTTCACGCGGGTGTCCTTAATGGGCGAGATGCCCTCCGGCCTACAATGATGAGAGTTTCCTGTACCTCTCCACGAGGCGATGAATGCGCCGACCTAGCGCGTTGCCGACGGGTTCGACTCCGCTCTCAGCCAAGCCGCCGCTGAGGGCGTTCGACTCGATCGCCGAACTCGGTTCTCGCCAACGCCGCCCGGCTCCGTTTCCCAAGCCGGCCACCGCCACCAGCCAGCGGCATTCGGCTCCGTTCACCCGGAAGGCCACCGCTACAACCCACCGGCATTCGGCTCCGGTCCCCAAGCCGGCCACCGCCACAAGCCACCAGCGCATTCGGCTCGGTTCCCAGGCGCGGAATCGGCACCGTCGACGCGCGGCGTCGTGCGCCCCGGTCATCCCTGAGGAGACCCGCGCGAGCCGTTCCGGGCAGCAAAAAGGCCCTCGTCCCATTTCAGGGAAGAGGGCCTCTGAACTGCGGAGGTTCGGGGATTTGAACCCCGGATGGGCTTAAGACCCAAACCGCATTAGCAGTGCGGCGCCATAGACCGGACTAGGCGAAACCTCCTGGTAGCCATATCGGCTCCCGACAGAGTACCGGCGATCTGCCGACGCGGCAAAGTGGATCCCCGTCGCGTCGCACAGACCTTATCCACAGCCTGTGGACAAGGTCCGCGCGACAAGGAAGAGCGGCGTCAGGCCTGACGCACGGCCTCGCCCTCGATCTCGATCTTGATCTTCTTGCTGACCAGCACACCGCCGGTCTCCAGCGCCTGGTTCCAGGTCAGGCCGAAGGCCTCGCGGTCGATCTCGGTCTCGGCCGAGTAGCCGAAGATCTCCTGGCCCCACGGGTTGGTGGCGGCGCCGCCGAACTCCACGCGGAGCGGGACTTCCTTGGTCACGTCGCGGATGGTGAGCTCGCCGACGAGGGTGAACTCGTTGCCGTCGACGCTCTCGACGCGGAGGCTCTTGAAGGTGATCTGGGGGTACTTGTCGGCGGCGAGGAAGTCGTCGCTGCGGAGGTGGTTGTCGCGGTCGCCGACGTGGGTGGTGATCGACGCGGCCTCGAGGGTGACGTCGACGCTCGACTGGAGCGGCTCTTCGGCGACGGTGATGGTGCCGTCGAACTTCTCGAAGTTGCCCCGGACCTTGCTGACCATCATGTGCTTGGCCACGAAGCCGACGCGGGTGTGTGCGACGTCAAGGGTGAAGGTGCCGGCCGTGGGGATGGTCTGGCCGTTCCACTCGCGTACGCTCATGATCGATAACTCCAGGAGAGGCGGTAGTTGTCCTGCGGATGTTTGCTCCAACAAATGTCTACCCGACAGATATTCCTGCCGTCAACCATCGTGGCGTAGACTCGGCGCATGGATCCATTCGACGACCCTCGGCTGACCGCGATGGGGCTGTTCGCCGAGGTCTACACGGGCATCGCCGACAAAAATCGGCGCGCCTTCGCGGAGGCCGGCCTGTCTGAGGTCGACTTCGAGACGCTGATCCGGCTGGCCCGATCCCCCGGCCAGGGGCTCCGCATGAGTGACCTCGCCGCTCAGACCAACCTATCCACGAGCGGCATCACTCGCGTCATCGACCGGCTGGAGCGCGAGGGGCTGGTCTCCCGCGAAGCCTGCGCGACCGACCGGCGTGCCTTCTATCCCCAGATCACCGACGCCGGGCGGGCCCGGCTGCTCGAGGTGCTGCCGCGCCACCTCGAAGACATCGAGCACTGGTTCACCGGGTTGCTGCAGCCGGCCGAACTCGATCGTTTCCTGGAGACCCTCCGCCTCATCCGGGACGTCGTCCGGCCCTGCGCGACCGCCGGGGCCGAGGAAATCGAACCCGCCACTTAAAAGGGACAAGCCGTCGAGGTGGTGATATGCCCTGACACGGGGGACATGGGATTCCATCCAGTACGAGGATTCTGATCCCGCTCGGGAGTCAACGCCTGAATTATGCCTCTATTAGGGCAGACGACATGTGAGGCTACAGAGCGTGGGGATACCAGCGAAACGCCGGAGAGCCTTGGCGGCGGCCGTGCTCGGCCGCGAACTCGAACCGCCGCGTGCGCACGCCGAGACCGGAGTGCTGCTCGACGCCGTCAGTGGCACCATCCTCGACGTCAGCCCCCACCTGATCATCATCGAAGACGACGAGGGCCGCGAGGAGCGCCTGGTCATCGCCCACTGGGCGAAGGCCTGGCGGGGGGGCTTCGTGGCCCCGGCGGACCTGCCCGTGGGCGCCCGGGTGATCATCCGGGCGCTCCGGCAGGGCAAGGTCGTCGACCGCATCTGGGCCGACGTGACCCGGATGACCGGGATCATCCTGTCCGTCTCCGGTCGTGATGACATCTCCGTCGTGCTCGACTGCGGGCCCCACCGGGGCCGCCGGTCGGTGGTGATCCCCTATCGGTCGTCGGGCCGCGTGCGGGTGCGTTATCCGCGGCTCGAACCCGGTTTCCTGTTCGACGCGATCGGCACCGTCGAGGGCACGACCGCGCTGGCGCAGATCCCGGCCACCTCGCAACCCGCCTACCGGGCGGCCCATGTCCCCGATCCTCCGGGGGCTTATGGCGGCGTACAGTCGAAGATCTCCGGAACGGCCGTCTGGTCAGACCACATCGAAGCGGGTGTGGCCTACCCGATGCTGGAGCAGTCGGACACCGGTTGCGCCGATACGGGCGTCTCGTGCGCCGCTCTCCCTTATCTCGCGCTCGGTTCGAGCGTTCATGTACGGAATGTCTGCGCCGATCGCGCGACCGTGCTTCCCGTGGTGGCCTGTGGCTGCATGGCTGGCCGGTTCTGCGACCGATGCGTGGAATGTGGCACATCCCCCCGGGGGCGGGTGGTGGAGCTGTCGGCCACGTCTTACGTGGAACTCGGCGGCGATCTGACCAACGGCTGCTTCAACGTGCGTGTGGGATTGGGGTGAGCGGAATGGTCGCCGCGGCGGCGCAACCCATTCTGTTGTTCATGCTGGTGATCGGCGGCGTCGCCAAGCTGGTCACGGCCGGGCGCGACTCGGAGCCCGGCGCCCTGGGCCGGCTCGGCCCGGCCGTGCTGGCCCCCGAGAGCTGGCGCAAGAACGCCCTCATCGGCTGCGCGATCGGCGAGTTCGGCCTGGTCGCGGGCCTGCTGCTGGTCGACCACCCGGCCCCCCGCTGGATGACCGTGGCCTTCTTCACGGTCGCCACCTATGTCCTGTACGACCTGCGCCGCCGCCGCCCCGACGCCGGCTGCGGCTGTTTCGGCGACGTGAGCGCGACCCCGGTGGGCCTGCGCGCGATCAGCCGCACGCTGGTCCTGACCGCCATGGCCGTGACCGTCGCCCTGCACGGCTCCCCGGGCCTGCCCACCCTCGACTGGCGGTTCCTGGCCTGGCTGGCCGGTTTCACCGTGGTCCTGCTGGCGCTGTCGCCGGAGATCGAGGAGACCTACGCCCGCCTGAAGTATCGCGCGCCCTGCGAGCTGCGCCCCTTCGCCCCCGAGCGGGCGGCGGCCCGGCTGCGGTCGAGCGCGGTCTGGCGCAACCACGCCCACCTGCTCGGCAGCGAGTTGCCGAGCGACTCGTGGCGGGAGCTCTGCTGGCGCTTCTTCGTCTTCGACGCGCTCAACGGCGCGGAGGTGGTCTTCGCGGTCTACCTGAGCGGGCGGCGCCCGCCGGTCCGCGTCGCGGTGGTCGGCGGGCACACGCCCATCCAGGAATCTATCCCTGTCTCGGCCTCACTCTAGAAACCCTTAGACAGGGGTGATTTAGCTCTCTACGACTCTCTAGCTTCCCCTCTAGAAAGCCGTAGAGAGGACAAGGGTTCAGACGGGCTGCGCACGCAGGAACCGGCCGAAGTGGGGGACGGTGAACGCGATCAGGCCGCGCTCGGCGCTGTAGATCAGGCCTTTCTTGATGAGGCTGTCGCGGGCGGGTGACAGGCTGGACGGTTTGCGGCCCAGCGCCTCGGCGACCTCGGCGGTCGCCACCGGGTCGTCGCCGAGTTGCGCCATGGCGTGCATGTAGTCGCGTTCGGCCGGGGTCGCCCGTTCGTAGCGGCTGCCGAAGAACCCGACGGCGAGCTCCTCCTCGGCCTCGGGGGCCGACACCTTGATGTCTTCGGCCGTGATCGGGCTGCGCGGCGCCAGATCCCAGGCGACCTTGCCGTAGGCCTGGACGAAGTAGGGGTAACCGTCGGCGGCCTCGTAGAGGGCGTCGAGGGCCTCGCTGGTGAACGCCACGCCCTCCTCCTCGGCCGGGACGATCAACGCCATGTCGGCGGCCTCCCGGTCGAGGCGGTCGATTCTGGCGTACCGGAAAAGCCGTTCTGAATAGCTCTTGGACGCCGAGAGCACCGACGGCAGGTGCGGCAGCCCCGCGCCCACCACGATCAGCGGCCCGCCTATCTGCGACAACTCGTGACAGGCCGCGCAGAGTGCCGAGATGTCGGCGGCCGGCACGTCCTGCATCTCGTCGATGAACAACGCGATCCCGACCCCGAGGTCGGTCGCCACGCCGGCGGCGTCGCTGAGCAGCTCGGTCAGGTCGATCTCGAGGTCGCCGGAGTCGGCCCGCCCCCGCGCCGCCGGCACGTCGATGCCGGGCGACCAGTGGGTGGTGCCCTTGGCGGCCGACGGATCGCGCATCGCGAACGCCTTCAGCACGCCCAGGAACTCGTCGATGCGCTCGGGTGCCCGATGCCGGGGCGCCAGCTCGCGCACCGCCATGTGCAGCGCCGCCGCGACGGGCCGCCTGATCGACTGCTCAGGCCGGGCCTCGATCTTGCCCGTCCCCCACAACCGCTGGATGGCCATCGACTTGAACGTGTTGAGCAGCACGGTCTTGCCGACGCCCCGCAGCCCCGTGATCACCATGCTCCGCTCGGGCCGCCCACGGGCCACCCGCTCGAGCACGACCTCGAACTGCTGCAGCTCACGATCGCGCCCGGCCAGCTCGGGAGGGCGCTGCCCCGCACCGGGGGCATAGGGGTTGCGCACAGGGTCCACGGTGTCGGACTTTATGACCGGATATAGCGGCCGTCGTAGATTTCCGTAGAAAGACCTACGGCGTGTCGCACCGTGAGGCCGCGCCACCAGCCCGACCGCCATCGCACACCACCTACCAGGGCTTTCACAGGGAACATCTGTTCGATCCGACGCGATCGACTGTAGCGCGGATCCGAACATGTGCGCGAGCGTTTCACCGTAAAACCCTGGCGTGGACCGGAAAGTCCGACATCGGCGTGGGTACGCTCGAAGCATGTCAATCCGCAGGTCAGCGCTGGCAGTAGGGCTGACGGCAAGTCTGGGGGCGGTGGCGTGCGGCGCCACGACCACCACCGGCGCCGTCTCGCCCGCACCGATCGTGACGGAGACGACGCCCGCGGCCTCGGTCTCCGCGAGCCCCTCGCCGACACCGACGGCCCCGCCCGAGTTCACGTCGAAGATCACGAAGGTGACCCGGGATCAGGTGAAATATTCATGGCGCCCGGGGTGCCCGGTCGGCTACGACGACCTGCGGATGATCACCATGACGTACTGGGGATTCGACGACAAGCCCCACACGGGCCAGCTGGTCGTGAACGCCTCGGTGGCCGAGGACGTCGCCTCGGTCTTCAAGAAGTTGTACGACTTCCGCTACCCCATCAAGCGCATGGAGCCGGTCGACAAGTACCAGGGCGACGACTACGCCTCGATCGACGCCGACAACACCTCCGCCTTCAACTGCCGCGCCGCGACGGGCTCGACGAACTGGTCGCAGCACGCCTACGGCCTGGCGGTCGACCTCAACCCGAGGGAGAACCCCTACGTGGAGGCCGACGGCTCGCACGCCCACAGCAACGCCGACGACTTCGTCGACCGGCCGCTGAAGAAGCCCGGCGTGATCAACGCCGGCGACCGGGTGGTCGAGGCGTTCGCGAGCATCGGCTGGGGCTGGGGCGGCGACTGGACCGGCACCAAGGACTACCAGCACTTCAGCAAGAGCGGCCGCTGAGATTCAGTAGACCACGGTGATCCGCCGGGCCGGCCCGTCGAGCCGCATCCGCCCGCCATAGGGGATGACCACCTGCGGGTCGGTGTGCCCGAGATCGACGTCGAAGACCGCCAGCGCCTCGGGCGCGTAGACGGCCAGCGCCCGGAGGACCGCCTCCCGCTGCTCCCGCGCGTAGCGCGCCTTCTCCTCGGGCCCGTTCCGGTGCTCGAACGACCACGCCTTCGCCCGCCCGCACACCACGCCCGCGAACCGCCCGAGGATGCCGCGCTCCCCGAGGTTGCGCAGCATGCGGAACACCTCGGCCGCCGACGGCAGCTCCTCGCTGGTCTCGACGAAGAGCACCATGCCCGTGTACGTCTCCGGCGCCGCGACGTCGCGATCGGCGGCCAGCATCCAGTGGAGGATCTCCAGATTGCCTCCCCACGTGACGCCCTCGACCACCCGGTCGGCGTTGCGCCATATCCAGCCGCCGCATCCGGTCATGAGTGGCGCGGCATTGACGAATTCCGGATCTTCCCAGTCCTGTTCGACGTCGCCGTATTCGTGCGACTCGGTCAGCTCGAACGGCCCGGAGGTAAAGAACGCGGCATGTAAAGACGCCTTGGTGATCGGATGCATCGCGCCGCCCCGGCCGAATTGCACCATCACCGAACCCCCGTGATAACCCACGATGCCCAGCCGCCAGAGGTGCGCGAGCAGGTTGGTGTTGTCGCTGTAGCCGAAAAAGGGCTTGGGATTCCGCCTGATCACTTCGTCGTCGAGATGCGGGATGACGGTGATCTGGTCGTCTCCCCCGATGGCCGCCACGAGCGCCTTTATCGACAGATCGGCGAACGCCGCGGTGATGTCGGCGGCCCTCTCCTCGGGAGTCGCCGTCATCCTCCGAGTGGTCGGCATCTCTACTGTGACCAGCCCGAACTCGTCCCTGAGGCGGCTCAGACCATGATCGAACGGGATTGGGAAGACCTCGGGAAGGCCCCCGGAGGGCGCCACGACGGCGATCCGATCACCCTGTTTGAGCTTCTTTGGGTAAAGCATCCGTTGACGCTACCAGGGTCGGCGATCTCCCGGAGAGCGCGCGAACCCCTGGCCCGTAAGGGAATTCGAGAAAAGTAAAATCGCTTTGCCGAACTCGATAAACCGGTTGAAGGGTAAAGAACCCCGCGAAGCGTTTGACCCCGGCTTGAGCGTGGATAGATTGGGACCTGTCGCGGTAATCCGTGACCAAAGTTGCCGCAAGGATCGCCCCACTCCGGTGCCCACGCCGGTAAAGCGAGAACTGCCCCACTGTCTACAGAGAGCGATTCCGGTCTACCGCCCTGCGGCGCGGTCGACAGACAGGGTCGGAAACGTTCAGGAATCTCATGACGAACTATGCTGACGCGCTGATCAACGTGGCCAACTCCCAGATGGGCTACGCCGAGGTCAACGGTTCATCCAAGTTCGGCGAGTGGTTCGGCCAGAACGTCGTCAAGAAGCCCGGGTACAAGGACGCCGCCTGGTGCGACATGTTCGTGTCCTGGGCCGCCCACCAGACCGGCCAGGCGCAGGACGTCGGCCAGTTCAGCTACACCCCCGAGCACGCCCAGTGGTTCGAGAACCAGGGTGCGTGGGGAACCACGCCCGTCCCGGGTGCGGTCGTCTTCTTCGACTGGGGACACTCGAAGAACATCAGCGCCATCGACCACGTCGGACTGGTGAAGAAGGTCGTCAACGACCACACCATCGAGACGATCGAGGGCAACATCAGCAACGCGGTCGTCTCCAAGGTCCGCACCGACAGCACCATCGTCGGCTACGGCTACCCGGAGAAGGTCCGCGAGAAGTTCCAGGCCAAGGAGAAGACCGTCTCGGTCAACCTGGCCGCCAAGAAGGCCGCCGCCGAGACGGCGCTGTCGGCCACCACCAAGCAGGTCAAGTCGGCCGACGTGAACGGCATGCTGACCGGCACCCCCGAGACGGTGACCGTCAAGCAGCCCGCCGAGACCACGCAGTCGATGACCGCGCAGAAGGTCGACAGCCACGACGTCAACGGCCTGCTCGCCGGCACTCCCGAGCCGCTGGCCGCCGGCACCCTGCTGCTGCCCGTCGCGCTCGGCCTGGCCGCCGCCAAGAAGAGCGGCGCGCTCAAGAAGCTCATCTCTCACTGGGTCGCGTGCGGCAAACGCTGACCCACCCTCGATCGGGGCGAACGCCGGGATTCCCCTGCCCGGCGTCCGCCCCGTTCGTCTTTCACTCGTAGGGTTCGATCGGCCGCGGGATCTCCGTGACGTCGGTCGCGTCGAGTTCCGGGGCGACCGTGCCGGGTTCGGGCCCGCCGGCCTTCGGGGGCACCCACGTGCCGGTGACCTCGATCCACTGGTTCTCCGCCGGGGCCGGCCACCCGAGAACCGCCACCTTCAACGGGACGGCGTCGGCCGCGCAGCAGGCGATCTGCATGCGGGCGACGTACCACTGGCCCTTCTGCTTCGACGGCACCGCGAACCCGGTCAGCCGCACCTGCTTGCCCGCCAGGGATTTCGTCGTGTCACCCCAGGCCCGGCCGAGGAACTCGCCGATGGTCATCTCGGAGACCGGCCTCGTCAGCGGCGTGTACGCCGTCAACGCCCCCACCGGCCGCGCGGGCGCCTCTTCCGAACGGGCGGCATAGCTGCCCAAAGGCGGCGGAGCGATCAGGAAGATCGCGAACACGGGCAGGGTGAGCAACCAGGCCACCCACGGCCCCCGATGCCCGTCCTCCTTCTTGACCAACCCGACCGCGCCCACGACCAGCACGGCCGCACCGGCGGCGATCAGGAACCAGCGGAACCCCGGCTTGACGTAGTTGAGGTATTCGTTCGACACCGTCGTGATCCGCAACACCGCCCCGCCGAGCAGGACGAGCACCAGACTCTGCGTCAGCCGGTTCACAGCAGCACCATCCCGGTGACGACGCTGACCAGCACGGCCAGTGAGAACGTGAGCGGCACGAACCGCACGGCGAACCGGCGGCCGAACGTGCCGGCCTGCAGGGCGATCAGCTTCAGGTCGACCATCGGCCCGACGACCAGGAACGCCAGTCGTGCGGTCGGCGAGAAGGCCGTCAGCGAGGCGGCCACGAAGGCGTCGGCCTCCGAGCAGATCGACAGGACCACCGCCAGCAGCGCCAGCGCGAGCACCGACACCCAGAGATTTCCGGCCAGCACGTTGAGCCACTCACGCGGCACGACCACGTTCATGGTGGCCGCCGCCATGCCGCCGACGACCAGGAACCCCCCGGCGTGCAGCAGGTCGTGCCGCATCGCCTCGGCGAACCCCGCGTGCTCGTGGTGCCGCCGCGCCCGCAGCCACTCCCCCTTGCCGAACCGCAACCAGACCCACCCGACCAGCACCGCCACCACCAGCGAGGCGACGAACCGCGCCACCGCCATCATCGGCTGACCGGGAAACGCGACCACGGTCGCCACGACGACCACCGGATTGATCGCCGGCGACGACAACAGGAACGCCAGCGCCGCCGCAGGGGTCACCCCCCGGGACATCAACCCGGAGGCCACCGGCACCGAAGCGCACTCGCACCCCGGCAGCACCGCCCCCGCCACACCCGCCACCGGCACGGCCAGTGCGGGCCGCTTGGGCAACGCCCGGGTCCAGAAGGAGGCCGGGACGAACGCCGTGATCGCCGCCGAGAGCAACACCCCGAAGACGAGGAACGGCAACGCCTGCACGCAGATGGCGACGAAGACCGTCGACCAGGTCTGGAGCGCGGGAGAGGTCAGGTAGGGCGCGTAGACGAACTGCCCGAGCAACAACAGGCCGAGCACGGCGACGAACACCCAATGGCCGAACGACGGTTGCCCTTTCAGCCCCGAATCGGCGGGCGGCACTTCGGCGGAAGGAACCTCAAGACGCTCAACCACGAACCCGATGCTCGCAGACGAGCCGAAGCTTCGCGGACGACAACGCGGACCCTGTGGAAAACCCCAGAACAAACAGCACGCTGTGGAAAGCCCTCGAACGACAGGCTTCTTGAGCGCCCGCAGACCTCGCTGGCGTCTTCGGAAAGGTGTCACCAAAAACCTACGCTCGGACCTCACGACAGCCACTTCGGCCCGATCGCCTGGCACCTCGGCCAGCAAGACACCCAGCGCTACGCCCGCTCATCACGGAAGCCGAGGGCCCGGTTACCAAAGCGCCTCCGGCAGGAGTCCGAGCAACGGCCCTGGCACGTCATTCACACCGCCCAGCGACCACCTCAGCCCGGTCGCCAAGACACCCTTGGCCAGCGGAAGGCCAACCGTCACATCCGCCATGTCGCGAAAACCGTCCCAGCAGCCGCCTCGGCCCGGTCGCCAAGGCCCTCAGCCGACAAAAGATCGAGCGCTACGCCCGGGGCCTCACGGCAGTTGCCCCAGCAGCCACTTCGGCCCGGTCACCAAAGCGCCCTCGGCCCGCACCCGTTCGCGCAGCCCCCGGTCGGCCGTCACCACCAGCACCGTCTCCCAGACGGGAGCCTCCCTGACGACCGCCACGATCGCGTCGTCTCCGCTCCCCTCGGCCGCCCGGACGTCGATCGGCCCCTCGGGCACCTTCGCCCCCCGGGCAGCCCCCTCCACCACCACGACCATCTGGGGAAAGCGCCGGGTCAGCAGCGGCAGGCCCTCGATCGGGGCGATCACCCCGTCGACGGCCAGGTCGACGAGTTCGGCCAGCAGGCGCGACGTCGCGCCGGCGCGGTCGCGCCACCAGCCGTGGTCCGCTCGTGCGCCGATCACGTTGGCCGCGTCGACCACCACGACCAGCGGTTTCAGCATCTCCCTCACCACTGGCCACGTCTCCGCGAATCCCGGGTGCAAACGCCGCCGGGGCAGTTCGGCCAACGTCACCCAGCGGAGAGCGGTGCTCTCCATGTCCAGGTGGACGGGGAGTTTCTCCACAGCCGTCGCGATCACGGTCTGGTAGGCCCAGCCGCCGTGGTCGTCTAGATAAACGCCCCGCACCCGCAGGGCGTCGCGCGAAAGGGCGGTTTCCTCATGTGCCTCACGCAACGCGCCGGTGATCGCGTCCTCGTGGCTGTCGATCGCGCCCCCGGGGAGCCCCCACGTTCCGCCGTGGTGACTCCACAGGGCTCTTTTCTGCATCAGGACGTAGGAGGCACGCGCCGTGTGGTGCACCGCGAGCAGGCCCGAGGCGCCGAACACGCCCCAGTGCTGGTGGCCGCGTCCGCAGTGGGTCCAGCCGTCCCCGTCCTTGGCTGTCATGGGGTCAATGATCGGTTACCAAGACTCCAACGGAACCACCGCCTTGGTGTCGAAAAGCACGGTTCCGTCGTCGATCCTGACGACCGTCACATGGGTGACCCACCCTGACGACATCAGGTTCTCCGCCGACTCAAGTGCCAATTCGGCGAAGTGATATCGGTCAACAGATGTGAAATCAGGCGCCGGTCTGGTGCTCTTCACCTCATACCGGTCAGTCGGCCACACCTGCGGTAGTGCTGTCGAACGGTGCCACTGTTGCATCGCTGATCTTCTCCCTATCGTGCCCGTCACGTTGACCTGGGGCGCCGACAGAAGTTGACCCTGAGGGCGACGGCTACCGGCTGGTTGTGACGGGCCCGATGGCTGATCGTTATGGACTGGTAAGTCATCCTTCCCGATCCGTCCGGATGGGACGGTTAACGTATGGCTTCTCACCTGCGAACCGCACTCGTCGCCATTCCACGACATGCGGGAGCGGGCTGTCCATAGCACGGCAATCCACGCCCGCCCCTCCCACGGGAGGGGTGGGCGCTAGGGTGATTTTTCATGATTCGACTCGCTACCACTCTCGCTGTTGCCGTCATCGCCGTCGCAGGTTGCGCGGGAGACGCGGAAACGGCGGCTCCGGCGACGTCAGAGGCACCGACGGCCGCAGTACAGGCCAGCCCGACGGAGATCACGGTCCCCGCCGCCCCCGAACCTTCCGAAGGCCAGAAGAAGGCTTTCTTCACCACTTTGGCCTCTGTCGACCCGGCCCTCGCGACCAACCAGGAGAAGGCCCTCACGGTCGGCTCCCAGGTCTGCGAGAAGATCCTCGCCTCACCCGAAGACCCCATGCAGTTCTCCGCGTTCGCCGCCGAGCAGCTCGCGGTGGCCGCGCCGACGGCGGAGGGTTTCGTCGCCGCCGTCGCGGAGTGGTGCAGCCCCGAATAGGAACGTCCCAATGCGGCGGCCCGCGTTCCCCTGGGCCGCCGATGCGTCAATATCCGGACCGGCGGGTGGACGCGACCACACCCGCCGGAGCCCGATGGAGGACCAAGGTCACTCCGTGCCTTCCGGAATTTCGTCCGCGTGCATGCCGCCCTCGCCGGGAGCGCCCGACAGGTAGGCGTGCTGGTGACCGTAGCCCGCCTCGACGTTCAGCTGGTCGAGCTGGGTGGCGGCGACCGACCATGTCGTGACGGCGAGCGTGCGCTGGCGGGTGGCCAGTTCCACGTAGGGCGCCCGGTCGGCCTCGGGCAGCTTCTGCGCCGCGGCCAGCAGGTCGACGGAGATCGACAGAGCGTTCACCGCGCTCCGGAAGCCGCCTCGGGCGACGTTCGTCTCGGTCATCCCGCTCGGAGTCTCAGAGTGGCGTTCGACCGCTTTGCGAATGGCCTCCTGCCACGCCGGGACGTCCGGCGGGCCGGGCTCCCCCATCGCGGGCAGGATCTTGTCGAGTTCCTCGACCGTCAGGCGCGCCTGGTCGGTCAGGGTCTTGATCTGCTCGGCGTCCCGCTTGAGGTCGGAGATCTGCATCTTCTCGACCGAGTCGGGACGTCCGACCAGATAACCGATGCCCACACCCGCGGCCAGCACGACGACGAGCAGAACCACGATGAGGTACGGCTTGCGGGGGGCGGAGGCCGGCGGGGGAACCGGCCGGCGGCTTACCTTGACGGCCATGGGGTGACGTTACTTCTTCTGCCGACGATCGTCCACCTTTTGTACGTTGGGAATCGAAACCCGCCGGCGGGCCGCGACGACCCGTACCAGCAGACTCGCCAGCACCCCCAGCAGCACCACCAGCGTGACGCCCGCGCCGAGCAACGCGCCCAGCTGCTGGTCAGCGGCCCGGTCGGGCACCCAGTCGACGGCGACCAGGGCATACCAGTCCTCGGCCTGCAGAGGCCCGAGCAGCAGCAGCGCCCCGACCGCGACCTGCACCGCGATGGCGATCCCGACAAGCTGAATCCGCGTGTACGTGTGCACGGCCCGCGGCAGCGGATCGACGCCCAAGACCACGACGAAGAACACCAGCCCCGCCGCGACCTGCACGACGACCATGGCCAGGTGCAGCGCGTGGCTCGACTGGGCGAGCTCGAAGAACCCGAGCAGGTAGAGGAAGACCGGCGAGGCGACGTAACACGCCAGCGCGACCGCCGGATTGGCCAGGAACCTCGGCAGCAGTTCCCGCCCCCCGGCGAGCCCGATCGGCGCACCGTAGGCCAGCAGAGCCGGGGCCAGCGTGCCGAGAAGGGCGTATTCGACCGAGACGACCGAGAAGACCGCCGGACCGTAAGCGGCCAGACCCCCGGTGGAGGCATAGAGAAGAACCAGAATGCCCGCGAACCAGGCGACGGTGCGCCCGACGGGCCAGACCTGGCGGCGCAGCCCGACCAGATAGGCGATCACAAGCCCGGCGATGCCGAGCAGGATGATCGGGTCGAGCCGTGACTCGGACAACAGCCGATCGAACGAGATCGACGGCAGCACGTAGCCAAGAGCCGCGTTGACGTTGGGCACGTCGACGCTCGGGGGCGGCGCGGTCCGCGACAACCCGACGGCGAGCGCCATGGTCGCGGTCATGATCGCCACCTCAACGGCCGCCAACCGCAGGAACGGCCGCCGATCAGCGGCGAGCTCGGCGGATGAGCCGGCCTCCGGCTCGCCATCGGCCGACGTGGCCGGCTGACCCACCGGCGCAACGTGGGCCGCCTGCTCAACGACCGCCCGCTGCTGCTCTCCGGCCCCTTCGCCCGACGCCTGATCTTCTGCCGTCTCGCCCGACGACGCCTGCTCATCGACCGTCTCATTCGACGACGCCTGGGCCGTCTGCCCCTGCACCGACTCGCTGTGGGCCGACCGCGCAGCGACCGCCCCGGAGCCCGCCGCCCCGGCCTCCAGACGGGCGATCGTCACCTTCCGGTGTCGCCAGCCGAACCACCCCAGCACCGCCAACGCAGCGATCTTGGCGAGCACCAGCAGCCCGTACCGGGACTCGAACAACGGTGCCAGCCCGCCCAGCCTGACCCAGGCGTTGATCAGCCCCGACGCGCCCACCGCCGCATAAGCGCACAACGCCACCGCGCTGAACCGGCGCACCCCCCACACAAGGTCGCGGTCGCGGCGGACCAGCGTCAGCACGCCGTACAACCCCCCGACCCAGATCGCGGCGGCCGCGATGTGCAGCATCAGGCTCGACACGGCCAGGTTGTGGTCGGCCGCCGAGGCCGAATGGCCGACGTACGCGGGGGGCAGGGCGGCGAAGACGGCCGCGCCCAGGAGGACCGGTTCGGCGCCCCGGAGCATCGCGCAGACCGCGATCACGAGAGCGATCATGGCCACGAGCAGGAACGCCTGGCCCTGCGGGATGTAGAGGACGAACGTCTGGAACACCCCGGCGCCGAGGGCCTCGGGGATCGGCAGGCCCAGGAAGTCCGACAGGGTCAGCGCGATCGTGGCCAGTGCGGTCAGCGCCCACGCCGAGGACCACCACACGACCTGCCGCCGCGCCGCGGTGCGGATCGCCTCGTCGCGGGTGAAGGCGACCGACGTCAGCAGCAGGCCGACCGTCGCGACGGCGCAGACGTCGTGCAGCAACCTGACGAGCGGGAGCCCCCACTCGGTCAGAAGGCCGGGCGAGGGCAGCCCTTCGACGAGCGCGGCGGGACGCCCGCCGCCGTACCAGAGGACCGCGAACAGGACCGTGACCGCCACGACGACGGTGACGGCCACCTGGGCACGTGGGGGGAACCTCATATCCAGCCTTCCGGGGGTAAAGCCGGTGAGAGCACTGCCGATTCGGAAGCGCTGTCAGATCGACGGGGGTCTAGTCGCCCTTGTTCGGTTTCCGTCTCGTCGCCATGACCACGGCCGCCACCGCGACCACGCCCACGCCGATCGCCAGGATCAGGAACCCGCCGCCGCCCCCGGAGTCGGCGTCGTCGGCGCTGCTCTGCGGGGCGGCGTCGACCGTCGCCGGCGGCGTGGACGCCACGACGGGGGTCGGCTCCGCGGAGGGTGCGGCCGCGGCTTCCGAGGGGGTCGGGGACTCGGTCGGGGACTCGGTCGGCGTCTCGGGGGCGGTCACCGTGAACGGCACCTCACCCGTTCTGGGGTGCCCGTCGGAGGAGACGATCCGGTAGGCGATGACGTATTTCCCGGCCGGCAGCGGGCCCGACACGGCCTGGATCACCTTGTGGCCGTCGCGCTCGGCCTCGCCCGACGCGTAGTTCTTCTCGTCGGGGCCATTGACGACCACCTTCGGGAACCGGACCGCGTTGCTGAACTCCAGCACCACCTCGGTCAGGCTCTCGACCTTGGCGTTCTCCTTGGGATTGCTCGATTTCAGTACGTCGTGCGCCTGCGCCGCCGAAGCCGGCCATAGCGTGGCGGCCGCCACCAGGATGAGCGCCGCCGTCTTGCGGAAAAGCATGAGAAAACTCCGTCCGATGGAGTCAGGTCACCATTCGACCGGCAGCGAATCGAGGCCGTAGACGATCGCGACCTGGCGGTACGCGGGTTCGCCAGCGAGTCTCAGACCGGGGAAACGCCGCAGCAGGGCGGGGTAGGCGACACGCATTTCCATCCGCGCCAACGGGGCGCCGATGCATCGATGTACGCCGTGACCGAAGGCCAGGTGGGATTTGAGCTCCCGGCGGTTCGGGTCGGCGGTGTCCATGTCCTCGCCGAGGATCGCGTCGCGGTTGGCCGCCGACAACGAGCAGAGCACCATCTCGCCCTTCGCGATCGGCTGCCCGGCGAGTTCGAGGTCTTCCCGCGCGAACCTCGGGAACGCGACCTGGACGACGGTCATGTAGCGCAACAGCTCTTCGACGACCTGGTCGATGTGGTCGTCGGTGTCGCGTACGAGAGCGAGGAACTCGGGGTTCTCCAGCAACCAGAGAGTGCCCAGGGCCAGCATGCTCGTGGTCGTGTCGTGGCCGCCGGTCAGCAGGCCGTCGGCGAGACTGGCCAGCTCACGGTCGGTGACGTCGTCTCCGTGTTCCCGCAGCAGCGCCCCGAGCAGACCCTCGCCGGGGGCGCGGCGTTCCCGCGCGACCAGTTCGGTCAGGTAGGCCATCGAGTCGTTGATGGCCTGGAGCGAGGCCTCCGGCCCGGCCGAGAAGTCGAACCGGTCGGTGGAGAAGCGCAGGAAGTCGGCGCGGTCTTCGTAGGGCACGCCGAGGAGTTCGCAGACGACGAGCGACGGGATCGGCAGCGCGAACGACGACACGAGGTCGGCCCTCGGGCCTTCCTTCTGGACCAGGTCGAGCTGCTCGTTGACGATGGCGGTGATGCGGGGTTCGAGCCGCCGCAGCCGGTGCATCGTGAACTCGGGCGTGAGCATGCGGCGCAGCCGCGTGTGCTCGGGCGGGTCGCGGAAACCCAGGCCGCCCGGGTCGTCCTGATTCGACCCCATGCCGGTGATGTTGCCGAAGTCGTTGCTGAACCGCGCGGTGTCACCCAGCACGGCCCGTACGTCGTCGTACCGGGTCACCAGCCAGACCGTCGAGCCGCCGGGAATGGTCAGCGGATGGACGGCGCGTTCGGCCCGGATCTGGGACAACTCGGCTATGGGATCCATCCGGTCGCGCAGAAACTGCACAAGCGGAAACTCGGAATCGGACATTACAGATGGTTCCTCATCGTCATGGGTGGAAGGAGCGTGCGGCCTCAACGAGGCGGGCCGCGTCCTTCGACAGGATGACGATGGGTGCTCGTCACGACAACCGGCTCGACCGGCACGACGACACCTGTCACCGAAAGAGGTCGCGGGAGCGACATGATCGAGACAATCCGGCCGGCGAGCCGGCGCAGAAGGGTCCAGAACAGCTCCTCGCCCCGGCCGAGCCACCAGCCGGTGACGACGACCGCCCAGACGTGCAGGACGATCATGCTCAGGCTCGGCAGGTGCAGGTGCCCGGCGAGCCGTTCGGGCGAGGAGACGTGGAGAACGGAGAAGAGCAGGTGCAGCAGCACCTGCATGGCCCCCAGCAGCGGCATGATCTCGACGGCCGTGCGTTCGCGCGCCGTCAGCGGGAAGGCGGCGACCAGGGTGAGGGCGAAGGCGGCGGACACCCCCGGAGCGGTGACCGACCCGCCGGCGAAGGTGTGGGCGACGGCGGCAAGCCCCGAAGCGACCACGGCGAACACCGTGGCACGCGCGAGACGAAAGGGCAGCGCCGCAGACATAGCCCCGTCATCATCGCACGCGCACCACCCATCCGGCTGCCCCAGCTCGGCGATCTTCCGGGAAGCCTTACTCAGCCGCCCGGCTGGGCCCCGACCACATCGAAGGCCGCGATCGAGCGGGCGAAGTCGGCGGGCTCGGACAGCGTGACGCCGAGCCGCGGGTCGTACGCCGTCAGCCCGGTCGCCTCTTGGACGATCTCGCAGACCCCACGCAGCGAGGCCGCCGTCTCCCCGGACGGCGGGCCGGGCAGGGTCACGCTCCACTGGCCCATGTGACAGGTGACCATCAGGCCGGTGGAGAGCTGGGTGACCTCGCAGTTGAGCAGGTCTTCGGACACCACGCCGAGCACGTCGCGCGCCGCGACCGCGACGGCCGACCAGATCGCGTAGTCGACCGTCTCGGGGGCCTTCTCCTCCATGGCCTCGAAGGCGTCGTGCCAGGTCTGGCCGGGCTCGCGGCGCAGGAAGCTGATGCCGTAACTCATACGAACACGTTATCGAGCGGCACCGACAAAACCCGGCCTCACCTGTGCAGCAGGCCGAATGATCCCCGGACGATCGCCAGCATCTCGGTCGCCGCGGCCACCTCGGGGATGACCTTCTTCTCGTCGGCGGCCTGGACCACCACGACCCCGATCTTGTTCTGGTCGGAGCGGGCCAGGAAGCCGAGCGTCAGCACCCCGGGCTCGGAGCCGCCCTTGAACCACACCGTGGGCCAGGTCTTCCGGTCGAGGCCGAGCCCGGCGTCGTTGGCGCCCATGATCTCGTCGAGTTCGGGCCCGCCGAGTCCGTGGAGGTTGACCAGGGCGCGGCACATGTCGGTGGGGCTGCCGAACCACTCGATCGTGGTGATCTCGCGGGGGTTCGTCCACACCTCGACCTCGCTGTTCGGGACCTTGTCGACGGTGTCGTCGAGGTAGGCGCGCCGGTCGGGGGCCTTGAGGAATCCCTCGGCGTACTCGGGGTAGTCGGCGCCCTTCAGGATGAACAGTTCGCGGGTGGTCAGCAGCGGGAGGTTCTTGTCGGCGTTCGACGACCAGCTGCGGATCAGGGCCTCCACGGCCGGTTTGCCGACGCGGTCGATCAGCAGGTCGGTGGCGGTGTTGTCGCTGATGGAGATCATCAGCTTGGCGGCCTCCTTGACCGCGACCTTCGTGCCGTCGGGACGATCCTGCAGTTCCCCGCTGGGCAGGCTCTTCAGCGCGTCGGTGACGGTCAGCTGGTCGCCCCACGACAGGCGGCCGGCCTTGACCTCCTGGGCGACGGCGCCCAGGACGTACAACTTGAACATCGAACCCAGTGGACGGGCCCGATCAGGCTCGATTCCGTGGACGGGCTTGCAGTCCTGACCCGCGGCGAGGAAGCCCGACGGGGCCAGGGTCGCGAGGCGTTCGTCGACGTCGCCCCAGCTCGCGGGGGTGGGCGCGTCGGCCGGGGAGATCAACAGGCCGGCGATCTGCCCGGCGGGATCGACCGACATGCTCAGCTTCGCCTGGTTGCCGCCCGATTCGACCAGCGCCACCAGATCGGTCTCGGTGGCGCGCTGGACCTCGACCACCCGCAGGCCCTTGAGCTGCTTGCTGACCTCGTTGATCTGGTCGGCGGGCACCTGTTTCACGAATGACGGCGCGAAGTGCTCGTTGATCTGCTCGGCCGGGATGGGCAGCGCCGACAACGCCCCCAGATACCAGCTCAGCTTCTTCCCGACAGGGGTGTCGGGAATGGGGATTCCGGTGTAAGCGGCTGACGAGTTCACGGCAGGGGCCGTCTGTTCGGCCGTCGCGCACGCGCCGAGCAGCAGCGCGAAAGGAAGCATGAGTCGTGCGAGCCTCACGGCGTCTCCCCCGTTCGATGACCGGTGCCGTTCTCGGATACCCGCACCGGCCGGAGGTCACCCGTATCCCGCACACGACGAATCCCTGGCCGGCGAGGCCGCCGACCAGGGATTCGGACGAACAGGTGCTAGTCGGTGCCCGCTTCCATCGCCGCCGCGTCGAGCAGGGCGTCGTCTTCGGACACCTCGCCGCGCGAGGCGATGGCCTCGGCGCCGCCCTCGGGCATCGCGCCGATCAGCTCGGTCGGCGCGGCCTGCAGAGCGATCAGGTCGCCGTGGGCGCTGCCGACCATGCCGAGACCGGCGTACTGCTCCAGCTTGGCGCGGGAGTCGGCGATGTCGAGGTTGCGCATGGTCAGCTGGCCGATGCGGTCGAGCGGGCCGAACGCGGAGTCCTCGGTGCGCTCCATCGACAACTTGTCGGGGTGGTAGCTGAACGACGGGCCGGTCGTGTCGATGATCGAGTAGTCCTCGCCCCGGCGCAGCCGCAGGGTGACCTGGCCGGTGACGGCGGTGCCGACCCAGCGCTGGAGCGCCTCGCGGAGCATGAGCGCCTGCGGGTCGAGCCAGCGGCCCTCGTACATGAGCCGGCCGAGACGGCGGCCCTCGTTGTGGTAGCTGACCAGCGTGTCCTCGTTGTGGATCGCGTTGACGAGGCGCTCGTAGGCGGCGTGCAGCAGCGCCATGCCGGGAGCCTCGTAGATGCCGCGCGACTTGGCCTCGATGACGCGGTTCTCGATCTGGTCGGACATGCCCATGCCGTGGCGGCCGCCGATGGCGTTGGCCTCGAGCACCAGGTCGACCGGCGAGGCGAACTCCTTGCCGTTGATCGTGATCGGCCGGCCCTGCTCGAAGCCGATGGTCACGTCTTCTGCCGCGATCTCGACCGACGGATCCCAGAACCGCACGCCCATGATGGGCTCGACGATCTCGATGCCGGTGTCGAGGTGCTCCAGCGACTTGGCCTCGTGGGTCGCGCCCCAGATGTTGGCGTCGGTCGAATAGGCCTTCTCGGTGCTGTGCCGGTAGGGCAGGTCACGCGTGAGCAGCCACTCGGACATCTCCTTGCGCCCACCGAGCTCGTGGACGAAGTCGGCGTCGAGCCACGGCTTGTAGATGCGCAGCGACGGGTTGGCCAGCAGGCCGTAGCGGTAGAACCGCTCGATGTCGTTGCCCTTGTAGGTCGACCCGTCGCCCCAGATCTGGACGCCGTCGTCGAGCATCGCCCGGACGAGAAGGGTGCCGGTCACCGCCCGGCCGAGCGGCGTGGTGTTGAAATAGGTGCGGCCACCGGACCGGATGTGGAAGGCCCCGCAGGCCAGCGCCGCGAGCCCCTCTTCGACCAGGGTCGCCCGGCAGTCGACCAGCCGCGCGATCTCCGCGCCGTATTCCTGGGCCCGCCCGGGCACCGAGGCGATGTCGGGCTCGTCGTACTGCCCGAGTTCCGCCGTGTACGTGCACGGGATGGCCCCTCGCTCGCGCATCCACGCGACTGCGACGGAGGTGTCGAGGCCACCGGAGAAGGCGATCCCGACTCGTTCACCGACAGGGAGGGAATTCAGCACCTTGGACACAAGCAGAACTATACACACCCATGCATGACCATGCAATCAACCCTCCCACCAGGGCCTGGGTAGGAGACCTCCATGGGAGTCCCGCACGTCATCGGCCTCGTGGCGCATCCGCGTAATCCCGTCGCCGGTTCCGTCGCGCTGATCAGGAAGTTCGCGGCGGCTCGGGGCGCGATGCTGATCGCGCTGGAGGGCGATGCCGCCCGGCTCGGGGCCGATGTCGTGCCCGTCGGGGCTGCGGAGTTCGCCGAGCGGGCCACCGCCGTGGTGAGTCTCGGGGGCGACGGGACGATGCTCGGGGCGATGCGCCTGGTGGTGGGGCGGGGCACGCCGGTCCTTGGGGTCAACCACGGCAATCTCGGGTTTCTCGTCGAGGTCTCGCCCGCCGAACTGCCGGCCGCGCTCGATCGGCTGACCAGGGGCGAGTTCATGCTGGAGCCGCACAGTTGCCTGATGGTCGACGGCGTGGTCGCGTTCAACGACCTGGTCGTGACGGGGGCGCGGCAGTGGGCGACGGTCAACGTCGACCTCTCCGTCCATGGGATCCAGCACGGCTACTACCGGTGTGACGCCGTGGTGGCGTGCACGCCGACCGGGTCGACGGCCTACAACTACGCGGCGGGCGGGCCGGTGTTGTCTCCGTCGGTGCCGGCGCTGGCGTTGACGCCGGTCGCGCCCATGACGGGCATCGACCGGACGGTCGTCTTCGGGGCCGACGACGAGATGCGGCTGACCAACCGGTCGCAGGAGCCGGCCCGGGTGCTGCTGGACGGCGTACACACCCGGGATCTCGGCGTCGCCGACGGGCTGGGGGTGCGGCTGCACAAGGACGCGGTGAACCTGGTGCGGTTCGACGCGGCGGCGCACGCCCAGCGCACGCGGGTCAAGCTGAGCCTGCTCGATCTGCCGCTGCGGCCCGACCAGCTGCTCGAACTCGTGCCGGAGGAGCTGAGGGAACGGGCTCAGCGCCTGCGCAGCAGGTAGGTGTCCATGATCCAGCCCTTGCGTTCCCTGGCCTGGGCGCGCAGTTCCCTGATCTTGGGAGACACTTCGGCGACGGGGCCGGCGACCAGGATCTCGTCGGGGGTGCCGAGGTAGGCGCCCCAGTAGACGTCGAAGTCGTCGAGGCCCTCGAAGGCGAGGCGGGCGTCGAGCATGACGACCATGTCGTCGGCGCTCGGGCCCTCGTCGGCCAGGCGGCGGCCGGTGGTCAGGTGGACGGGGCGGGCGACCCGCGTCAGGCCGATCCGGTGGCGGGCGGTGAGGGCGGCGACCGCGCTGATGCCGGGGATCACCTCGATCTCGATGCCGGCCGGCAGTCCTTCGAGGGCGGCGAGCGTGCTGTCGTACACGCCCGGATCTCCCCAGATCAGGAACGCCCCGGTCTGGCCCTCGCCGAGGGCCTCGTCGATCATCTGGTGGTAGAGCACGCCACGGCGCTCGCGCCAGTCTTCGACCGCTTCGGCGTAGGCGGCGGCGGTCCGGTCGCGTTCGGGGTCGGTCGCGGTGACGATCCGGTGGGGCTCGCGCGCGTGATCTCTGATCATCTGGTGGCGCAGATCGGTCAGGTCGCGCTTCTCCGCACCCTTGTCGACGATGAAGAAGACGTCGGTGGCCGCGATGGCCTTGACGGCCTGGAGGGTGAGATGGTCCGGGTCGCCGGCGCCGATCCCGATGAGGAGGAGGCGTTTCACACAGACGAGTGTGTCACCGGGTCGCGGCGGCGATCACCCGGGTCAGCGCCTGGTGGAGGTCCTGCAGCTCGGCGACGTCCATGCCGAGGCGTTCGACGATCGTGGCGGGGATCTTCTCGGCCTCGGCGCGGAGCGCGCGGCCGCTGTCGGTGAGGGTCACGGCCAGGGCCCGCTCGTCGGCGGCGCCCCGCCGGCGCTCGACGAGCCCGGCCGCCTCCAGCCGCTTGAGCAGCGGCGACAGCGTGGCCGGTTCGAGTTGCAGCAGGCCGGCGAGGTCTTTGACCGACAGCGGCGCCCGCTCCCAGAGCGCCAGCATGACCAGGTATTGCGGATGCGTGAGGCCCATCGGCTCCAGCACCGGCCGGTAGAGCGCGATCACCGAACGGGAGGCGACGGCCAGGGCGAAGCAGACCTGGTTCTCCAGAGACAGCGGATCCATGATGACGTCGCCCCCTAATAGTTAGTACACTAAATGTTAGTGCACTACCCGACCGAGGATGGCCTTGATGCGAAAGCCCATTGAAGAGCGGATCGCCGACCGCCAGGCGAAGCGCCCGCCACTGAAGGACGACAAGACCTTCGAACACGGCCCGGCGAAGTGGCTCTTCGTCGCCTTCATGGTGTTCGTGGTGCTCATCCACCTGGTCGGGCTCGTCATCGTGATGGGGATGGAGACCTGATCAGCCCTGCGCGGGAATCCACCCCATGGCGACCGACAGGATGACGAACACCCCGAGCACGATCCGGTAGATCACGAACGGGGTGAACTTGTGGGTGCTGATGTAGCGCAGGAACCACGCCACCGCCGCGTAGCCCACGAAGAACGAGATCACCGTGGCCAGGATCGTCGGCCCCCACGCGGGCGCCTGACCCTCGCCGATCTCGAACAGCTCCAGCCCGCCCGACGCCAGCACGGCCGGGATGGCCAGCAGGAACGAGTACTTCGCCGCGTCTTCACGCCGGTAGCCGAGCAGCAGACCCGCGGTCACCGTGCCGCCCGAGCGGGAGACGCCGGGGATCAGCGCCAGCGACTGGGCGAAGCCGTAGCCGAGGGCGTGCTTGAAGTTGAGGTGGGTCTGCAGCGACAGGGTGTTGCGCGCGGTGTGGTCGGCCCACCAGAGGATGAGCGCGAAGACGATCAGGGTGACGCCGACGATCCGCAGGTCGCGGAAGACCGTCTCGATCTGGTCTTTCAGCACCAGGCCGAGGACCGCGATGGGCAGGGTGCCGGCGATGATGTACCACCCCATGCGGGCGGCCCAGTTGTCGCGCAGCTCCTTGTTGAACAGCGAGCGCGTCCAGGTGGAGATGATCTCCCAGAGCTCTTTGCGGAAGTAGATCAGCACGGCGGCCTCGGTGCCGAGCTGGATCACCGCCGTGAACGCCGCTCCCGGGTCGGGCCAGCCAGCGAAGGCCGACACCACGCGGATGTGGGCGCTGGAAGAGATCGGCAGGAACTCGGTGAGCCCTTGGATCAGCCCGAGAATGACCGCTTCGAACCAGCCGATCACGACCGCACCTTTCCTCTATTCAAGTGGTGGAGCGGCCAGGCTAGCGGATCTGGAGCCCCGCCTACGTCGCCCGAACGGTCGGGCCGCTCAGAAGGTGATGTTCCCGTGGATGTCCCGGGCCTGGATCACTTTGTTGGCCTGACCGGTGAAGGAATTGGCCACACCGCCACTCTGCGCCTGGTTCCACAGGGCATGGCACTCCTGACGGAATGCCGGATCGCGCGAGAACTCCGTCTCGAGTGCGGCCGCCGCGGTCTCCTGTGACTCGAGTGCCTCCGGCCGATCGCGGAAGCGGTCGCGGATACGACCGAACATCGTCGACAGAGCTGTTCCCGCCGACTCTCCCGCTCCGGTGGCGACACCAGTAGCGAGGGCGCCTGCGATCGCGAGCGTGATGGGATCCATGAGAAGACTCCAATGATCAAAGGGCCGGACTCGGGCGGGACAGGTGCTCCAATACGTAGACGTCCCAGCGAGGCGGCGTGATCCCGGCGAAGGGGCCATTTCTGCCGATCAAGCGCCAGCCGAGACGCCGGTAGAACTCCTGGGTGCCCAGCGCCGTCGGCTGTACGGACAGGACGGCACGCTCCTCGGTTCGGGAGCCGAGCAGGTTGTCGAGAAGTGTTCTGCCGATACCGTGCCCTCGCCAGTCAGTAACGACAGCGAGGCTGACGAGAGCGAAGGTGCGGCCATCCCATTCGGCGGTGAACGCGGCCGGGAGCGGCTCGGGAATGGCCCTCCACCATCCGTGGCCAGGAGGCAGACGGTGACCGTACGCATACCCGACCGGTTCACCACCCTGCCACGCCATCGCCACGCTGAAGCTCGGGTCTTCGGACAGCCGGCGGAGTTCCTCCGCATTCTCCTGTGACGTGTCCGGCGTCCAGGCGAAAGGTTCTCCGAGGAACACGTCATCGTGAATGGCGCAGATGGAAGTGAACCAGTCTTCGGGTGGCGTCCCGCCTCTCAGTTCCAGAACGAACTCACTCATCAGGTTCAGCGGCCTTCGCCCGTAACTCTCCGCCCAGGGCGTTTTCGCCGAAGGCCTCATAGAGCTCCGCCGCCTCGTTCCAGCGATGTCGCGCTGCCGAGATGTCGCCCTGACCTTGGTGTACGTCACCCATCATCGCCAGCGTCATCGCGAGGCTCCGCCGGTCTTTGAAGCGCTCGAACGTCGCCCTCGCCCGTTCTAGCAGCACGTGAGCCTCGCCGCTGCGCCCGAGCTCCATCAGTGCTCTGGCGAGTGGGCGAGTCCCCCAGGCCGCGCTCCATTCGTCTCGGGCTTCGACGAAGACCTCCACCGCCTCGGCCCCGAGCGAAGCGGCCTTTTCGAAGTCGCCCAGCAGTGCGGCGTGTTCGCCGAGGCTGAGCAGCGCCATGCCTTCTCCTCGCCGCAGTCCCCCCGAGCGGAAGACCTCCAGGGCGGACCGAAAACAGGTGTGAGCCTCGTCAAGGCGACCTGTCTCCTTGTGGATGAGTCCGAGACCTCGGAAGGAGAAACCGGTGAGCCACGCGTCGCCGGCCTCCTGACCGTAGGCGATGACGCTCTCGTAGTTCGCCATCCCTCTCTCCGGTCTCCCGCCGCGCCAGTCGGCGTCTCCCAGGGCGAAAACGTTCGACGCCTCACCCAGGCGGTCGCCGAGGATGCGTGCGGCCTCCGCTCCGGCACGGTGGATGGCCTCCCACTCCGTCCAGTACGAGTGGAGTTCGAAGAAACCGTCGGCGACGACCGGCAGTTTCCACGCGATGTCGTACTGGCCGGCGTCCAGAGCCTGATCCAGAGCGGCCAGGATGTTCAGGCGTTCGGCCTCGAACCAGACCATGGCCTCCCCGGCATCGTCGAATGCCGGTATCTGGAGCCGCCCGGCCGGCACGAGCGGTACCTCATGTGAGTGAGGAAGTATCGCCTTCCGGCCGGAGTCGGTGGTCAGGAGATACCAACTGAGAATCCGGCGGACGGCGAGCGCCTGGTCTTTCGCGCTGACCTCTTCGTGCAGAAGCTCCTTCGCATACGCCCGAAGCAGATCGTGAAGGCGATAGCGACCTCGGGCCACCTCTTGCAGGAGATGGGTCGCGCAGAGCGTTTCCAACAGCCGCTGAGTGATACGTGGCTCGCCGGACTCGAGCAGCGCCATAGCCGCCTCGACACCGAATTCCCGGCCGGGATGAAGGCCCAGCAGCCGAAAAGCGTGTTGCAATTCGGGCGCAAGTGCACGATACGACCACGAGAAGGCTGCGCGGACATCGCTGAGCTCATCTTCCCCGGATGCGAGTGAGTCGAGCCTGTGCTGTTCCTCTTCGAGCTCGGCAACGAGGTCCGAAAGTACGAGTCTCGGTCGGTCGACCGCGCGTTCGGCCACCACTCTCAACGCCAACGGCAGATGGCCGCAGAGTTCGGCGACTCGAAAGGCCGCGTCGGGTTCTGCGGTGACGCGGGCGTTGCCAATCACCTGCACGAGTAACTCGACGGCGTCCGATGGACTCAGCACGTCCAGGGTCACACGCGCGGCTCCTTCCCGTGTTACCAATCCAGCCAGGCTACTTCTGCTCGTGATCAAGGCAAAGCAACCGCGCGACGCCGGCAGAAGCGGGCGCACCGTCGCAGTGTCCGCGGCGTTGTCGAGGACAACGAGCATCCGCCGACCGGTCACCAGTGAACGGAACAGCGAGGCACGTTCCGCAAGCGTCGCGGGAATGCCCTCCTTCGGAATATCCAACGCCCGTAGAAAACTGTCGAGCGCCTGGTCGGCACTCAACGGGGCGCTCGGCCCGTAGCCCCCCAGGTCGATATAGAGGTCTCCGTCGGGAAAACGGTCGCGAACGCGATGTGCCCAGTGCATGACCAATGCGGTCTTTCCGACGCCCGGAGGACCGGCGATGGTGGAGACTCCACCGGTGCCGCCCTCGGTGGCGAGGAGGCGGTCCAAGGCCGCGATGGTCTCCACCCTGTTGACGAAGCCGGCGACCGGCAGGGGCAACTGTCGAGGCAACGGCAGGGCCCGGGCGCGAGATGTCAGATTGATGGAGCCGTGCATCGCACCAATCTGTACGACAGAGTCGGCATCACCCGTGAAGTCGTTACTGAAGCTCTGCATTTGCGCCGACTCGCCGTAGATTAGAACACACTGTCATATTTCTCGGCGAACGCGGGGAACGGGATGGACCGCCCCACTGCCATGTCGCGCCAGAAATTGGCCTGGACGATCCTCTCGGGATCGTCCACGATCTCGGCTGCCTCGAAGGTGCCGCCCTCTTCGTAGTGCATTGTTATCAGAATGGATGAGTCGAAGAGCCAGTAGTCATAATGCGGCATCCCCGTCGGCCACTCTCCGGATGAGACCGGAATCAGCCGGACGTCTTCACCCGCCTGCACAGTGTGCGTATAGGACCAGGCGCATTCGAACCGGACATAGTCCGACAAGGGCTCCTCTACCACGTGGACGCGGTGGACAAGCTTTCCGGCGGCCCGCGCCGGCTTGACGGTCTCCTCTATCCACCGGGCGATGCCCGGGAACTCACCACGCTGCTGCCCGCCCAGGAAGAGATCGAACTCCGCCTTCTCGTATGAGACGTCGTAGCGCTGCAACGACTCCAGACGGTAGGCGGTGAAGCGGAAATCGGTGAAGAAGCGGTTGAACTCCGCGTCGTCGAGGGACCGAAACATCCGTCCCACTTAGCAGGCCTCCCCCTTCTCGCGAAGTCTCTCGACTGCTCCGAGCAGAACTTCAGGGGCGATCTGCAGAGCGATCTCACCTGGCAGAACGTTGACGAGGTTGGACGAAGTGTCCTCGTCGACCGCAGGCCCCTGAACCACAATCTGGCCATTATCGGCCAAGTAGACGGCCGGACAACCGTTGCCGCCGGAGTTCTGGTCTTTAAAGAGCATCTCGAGCCGCACGGGGCCTCCCATGAGATCGCCAAAATTGCCCACAAGTTATCCCGGCAATCTCATCAGGTCAACCCGGCGGTTCGAGAACTCATAGCATGCAATTTCCGGGCACATCCATTTACGTGCCACCTCGGCCCCAGCATAGTCGCCGACCAGCACCACATGAGTAAACGAGATTAACCAAATGACATTTGAGTCGATCCATGACCGAAAACACGCCGCCAGGACTTCCAGATCATGACGACCGCAGCGGAGGTTGATCACCCTCTCGATGATCTGCCCGTTTTATGGTGACTAGTCACGTTTAACTGGGCAGGCTTCCCGTGTTGGCAGACGACAAGGGGGAGTCCGATGGCCACCACCGTGATCGAGCACGTCCTCAACCGCCTCCGGGACATCGGCGTACGCCACGTCTTCGGCGTCCCCGGGGACTACGCGTTCCCCGTCGACGACGCGATCGTGGCCCACCCCGACGTCGAATGGATCGGCAGCTGCAACGAGCTCAACGCCGCCTACAGCGCCGACGGCTATGCCCGCGTCAACGGCGCCGGGGCCGTCTGCACGACCTACGGCGTCGGCGAACTCAGCGCGATCAACGGCATCGCCGGGGCGTACGCCGATCATCTGCCGGTGTTCCACCTGGTCGGGATGCCGAGGATGCCCGTACAGGCGCATCACTCGCTGGTCCACCACACGCTCGGCAACGGCGAGTTCGACGTGTTCCGGCGGATGTGCGAACCGGTCGTCTGCGCCAGCGCGATCTTCACCCCGCAGAACGCCGCCGCCGAGATCGAGCGGCTGATCGGCGCCGCGCTCTACCACCGCCGCCCGGTCTACCTGGCCTTTCCCGCCGACCTGGCGTCGATGCCGATCGTCAGCCAGGCCGCGCCGCTGCCGCCCCCGGCCAGCGATCCCGCGCAGGTCGCGGCGGTCGTCCAGGCGATCACCCGGATGCTCGGCAAGGCCGAGACGGCGTGCGTCCTGCCCGGACTGTTGACCGTCCGCGCCGGGCTCGGCTACGAACTGCGTTCTTTCCTGGACGCCACCGGCCTGCCCTTCGCCACGATGGTGGCCGACAAGGGCATCCTCGACGAGGACGACCCCGCCTTCGCCGGCATGTACGACGGCAAGCTCATGAACGAGAGCGTGCGCCGTTTCGTCGAGGACGCCGACGCCGTCGTCATGATCGGCGCGCTCATGCACGACTTCAACAGCGGCGCCTTCACCGCCGACCTCGACCCGGCCAAGGTCATCGACATCCGCCACCACCACACCCGGGTCGACGGCCTGACCTACCAGAGCGTCGAGATGAAGGATCTGCTGCCCGCCCTGGTCAGCGACCTGCCCGACCGGAACTGGCCCATGCCCGGCACCGACCTCACCCGCATGGACCCGGTCCGCGGCAGCGGCCAGGACCCGATTACCGCCGAGACCCTCTACCCGCGCTGGGAGTCGTTCCTGAAGCAGGGCGACATCCTGGTGGCCGAGACCGGCACGCCGTCGCTGGGCATGGCCTTCGCCCGGCTGCCCAAACATGTCACCTTCGAGAACCAGACCATGTGGGGCTCGATCGGCTGGGCCACCCCCGCCGCGGTCGGCGCGGCCTTCGCCGCCCCCGACCGGCGGGTGGTGCTGATCACCGGCGAGGGCTCGCACCAGCTCACCGTCCAGGAACTGAGCGTTTTCGGCCGGTACGGCCTGCGTCCCGTCGTCTTCGTCCTCAACAACCAGGGCTACCTGATCGAACGCCTGCTCTGCCGCGACCCCGACAGCGCCTACAACGACCTCGGGCAGTGGCGCTACTCGGAACTGCCCTCGGTTCTCGGCTGCGAAGGCTGGCAGACGGCCAGGGTGACGACCCTGCGGGAACTCGACCAGGCCATGGACGCGGCCCAGTCGGCGAGGGGCGGCTGCTACATCGAGGTGGTGACCGACACGTACACGGCCCCGCCCCTGGCGGAACAACTCCACGCCAACACCGAAACGCTCTACTCGGGCCTGAGCGATGTTCGTCGGTGACCGTACAGGTGCCGCAAAGCTTGGTCAAAGTTCGAATATGCCCAGGTAGACCCAGTTATTCTGACATTTCTGGCAGCGAACTCGTCCCCCACCGCAAAGCGGGTGATGGCATGAAATCGGCTGACAGTGTGCTCGGAGGAGCGACCCCAGCGGTCGCCGTCGTCGACGGCTCGGGCGCGGTGATCGGCTGGACTCAGGCCGCGGAAGAGCTCACGGGTTACCACGCGGCCGACATCTTCGGCCGCTCGATCGGCACGCTGCTCCCGGCCGACGGCCGCGCCGGCGCCTTCTTCCCCCGCAAGGGGATGATGGAGGTGCGGCGGCGCGACGGCCAGGTGGTCATCGTGCGCGCCGACGCCGCGCCGCTCACGCTGGGCGACGACGGCCGCCAGGAGTCGTGGTTGTTGTCGGCGATCCCGGTCACCATCGACCTGTCCACCGACACCGGCGCCCTCCTGGAATCGCTCATCGGCAGTTTCCCCATCGCCATGGCCATCTGGGACCGGAACCTGCGCTGCGTCTGGTTCAACGAGGCGGCCGAACAACTGCGCGACGGCTACCCCTACTACCGCATCGGCCGCTCCCTGACCGAGGTCATACCGGGCATCGACAACGAAGGCGTGCGGGACGCCGTGCGCGAGGTCCTCGCCGACGGCCGCCCCATGATCGACCGCGAGGCCCACTGGGCCTACGGGACCGAGGAGCGGGTGTTGTCCATCTCCCTGCTGCCGCTGACCGGCGCGGACGGCAGCCCGCTGGGCGTCTGCTCGGTCGCGCTGGACTTCAGCAACAGCAAGGCCCGCGATCATCTGGATCTCCTGCGCCAGGCCGGCGTCCGGCTCGGCAGCACCCTGGACGTCATGAGCACCGCCCAGGAACTGGCGGAACTGGCCATCCCGGTCCTGGCCGACTTCGTCACCGTCGACCTGCCGGAGGCGATGTTGCCCGGCACCGAGCCACTACGCCGCCTGGCCACCACGGAAGCCGGCACTCCCGCGTTCCGGCGGGCGGGCGTGGCCTCGATCCACGAAGGAGCCCCCGAGTCATTGTGGGACCGGGGCGAGGCCGTGTACGTGCCCCCGAGATCCCCGTTCATGGACGTCCTGCACTCCCGCCGCCCCCACTTCGAGCCCGTGCTCGACACCTCCCCCGGCACCTGGCTGGAATGCGACCCGGGCCGCGCCCGGATGATCCACGCCACCGGCATGCACTCCCTGATCGTCGTCCCCCTGGAGGCCCGCGGCGACGTGCTCGGCGTGGCCGCCTTCGCCCGCACGTCCAACCCGGCGCCGTTCAGCAAAGACGACCTGCTGATAGCCGAAGAACTCGTGACGCGCGCCGCCCTGAGCCTGGACAACGCCCGCCAGTACACCCGCGAACGACTGACCGCCCTGGCCCTCCAGCGCGACCTGCTCCCCCACCACCTGTGCGGCGGCGACGCCGTCGAGGTCGCCTCCCGTTACCTGCCCTCCGACACCCACGAGGGCGTCGGCGGCGACTGGTACGACGTCATCCGCCTCCCCGACGCGCGCCTCGCCCTGGTCGTCGGCGACGTCACCGGCCACGGCATCAACGCGGCGGCCGCCATGGGCCGATTGCGCACCGCCGTCCGCGCCCTGGCCTACCTCGACCTCCCCCCGGACGAACTGCTCACCCACCTCGACCACCTCATGACAGAGGACACCCTCACCCCCGACGCCATGGGCGCGACCTGCCTGTACGCCGTCTACGACCCGCAGACCGGCCACTGCACCATGTCCACTGCGGGCCATCCGCCCCCCGCGATCATCACCCCGACCGGCGACGTGACGTTCCCCCCGCTGCCCCCCGGCACCCCGATCGGCGTGGGCCTGGGCACCTTCCAGAGCTACGACCTGCACCTGCCGGCAGGGACCCTGCTCGCCCTCTACACCGACGGCCTGATCGAAACCCGGCAGGCCGACCTCGACGCGGGCATGACGAGACTCGGCGACGTGCTCGCCCGCGCGACACAGGAATCGGCGACGCTGGAGCACATGTGCGCGACCGTGATCGACTCCATGGTGGGCGACGCCCCCGCCGAAGACGACATCGCCCTGCTCATGGCCCGCATCCTGGGCCCTTGGGGCCCCTCGGAGCTGACCGATCCGACCGCGTAGACCTCCCGGCTTCCCGGCCGCCAGGCCAGCGAGTCGACCCGCGGCGCGGTTCCGGGTAAACGATGGCGGGCCCAGCGGGCGCCGTCGCCGTCAGGTTCGGCCTGGCTGAACCGGACCATGCGGCCGACGGTGGAGGTGACCGGCCCCCAGTGGCACGTCCAGGCGGTTCCATCCCAGTGCGACGCGAGGGGGTGGCCCTTCTCCAGGGGCTCGTTCTCCTCGTCGTACTCGCCCCCGACGAGCCACGAGACCCCGCCCACGACCCAGACGTCATCGGCGCCGGCCACCACGACGGCCGGTGTCGTGATCTGCCGCCAGGTCGCGGACTTCCAGCGCATCGCCGCAGGCGGGTTGCGAGCTCCGATCTCGCCGTCACCTGACGACAGGGCCGCGGCTGCTACGGGGAGGGGTGCTGCCACCACTGCCGTCCCGTTGACGGCCCACACCTGGCCATCGACCACACGCGCGGCGGTTATGGACCAGCCGACCGATCGCGCGGCCGGTTCGGCCAGCGCTTCCGAGCGCCAGCCATCGCCCGTGAAGGTGGCGACGAACCCGGCGACGTCCTCGGGCGAGGCGCCGTTGGACACACCGAACACCCACGCCTTCTCAACGGAGGCCGCCGCGACATTGGACTGCGCGAGTTGTGGCCGGGCGCGCGGGATCCGAAAGGTCCGTCACCCTGATCACCAGAGCGCCGCCCTCTTCCATCTCACTGAAGTACGTCGACCACAACGCCCCGTCGGGGCCCGCCGCGAGCAGTGACATGGACCCACGGTCTGCGTCCATCCAGACGTTCCGCCACGCCGTGCGGGCATCGACAGCCCGAAGATCATCGGCCTTCTCGTCAGGGAGCTCGCAACCTGACGACGTGGCCGGCAGGGGCACGATCGAAGCCGCAGGAGTCTTCCGGGGGGCCGCGCAACCGGACGATCAAAGACAGGCGGCCGCTCTCATCGTCCTAGGCTAAGCGGCATGCTCGGAACGCCAACCCAGCTCATCTTCGACTGCGCCGACCCGGCTCTGCTCGCCACGTTCTGGGGCAAGGTGCTCGGCGCGCCGCCGGTTCACCGCGACCCGTCTTGGTCGTATGTGGACGGGTCGTTGCGGATCGCGTTCCAGCGGGTGCCCGAGCCGAAGACCGGCAAGAACCGGGCCCACCTGGACATCGGAGTAGGCGACGTCGCCGCTGCCGCCGCCACGGCCCTCGCTTGGGGCGCGGAGCAGAACGGGCCACTGCAGATCGACGCCCAGGGCGCGTTTCAGGTCATGCGCGACCCAGAGGGCAACGAGTTCTGCCTGGTATCGACCTCTGATTGAGCTCACCCATCTGCCCGCAGCAGACCCGATAGACGACCTGATTGAGGTGTCACGACCGGGCGGCCCAAAGTCGCCCTGGTGTTGATCGAAGACCGCTGCGGCAAGGACACGACCTCCGCCCTGCTCATCGCCCCAGGCTGGACCTCCCCAACCTGCTGCTCAGTCTCTAACACCTCCGTAGAGGACCCCAGTGGACTCCTCTAACATCCCGAGCCTGAATCGCCTGCACTCCCCATGACCGCGCTCGGCTACGGTTCGCGTCTGGACGTCTGGGCGCAAGAATGCCCCCTGACCTGCCGAGGCTGCGTGTCCCAGAACAACCTGGAATCCCGAGAGTGGTCACACCATCGAAGTGACCGAACGGGGGACGCCCTCGACGTCGGCGCCGAAAGTCTGACTGTGAACGGCGGCGAATTCTCGAACAGGCGCCCGCACTCACCGCTTCCCTCGGCCTCGCCCATGAGTCCAGAGAGGGCGGGGAAGCCGACATCCTCGTCTACATCGGCTATGAGCCGGACGCACTCGACAAGCCCCACCGCAGTTCCCTGTGCCTGCCGACGTGGTGAACATCGGCCGGTACAAGACCCACCGACCTCATCTGGCGCGAATCAGCCAACCAAACCATGAAGCTGACTACCTTGCTGGCCGAACGCCGCCTAACTCACTCACCGCCACAAAAGGGTGCGGATCCAACTCGCCGTCGATCGCTATGAAGTGTGAATGATCGTCAGCATGTCAGCCATGCCGAACCCGAACGCAAGGACCAGCACGACCGCCTCGACCGGCCACCCGCTGATTCACGCGCAGCCAATCGAGCACCACACAGGAGTATCGGAAATATCCGGGGCCGATTGAATGAACGGCCATATTCGGCGCGGGCGAGCCACTTCCCTCGAAGATCGAATCTTCGCAGGTCAGCCCGTGCTATTCAGGGTGAAAATTTCAGCTCCTACGGTCCAGACCGTAATTCCACACAGACCCTGGTCACACACCAGACGCATAAACCGATGATTCGGCTGGTATTCGTGAGACCGGTCCCAAATAGCGCCTACTGGACGACCCAAGATCGCATATATAGCCTCCGGGCGTTCCATCACTCCTACAATCGACGAGGTGTGAATTGAGCAAACGCCCGAGGGGACGCCGCCTGACGACGTCGATCGCCTTCGCCTTCATGGCGCTGGCCGCCCTCATCCTGCCCGCCACCCCCGCCCACGCCGCCTACGGCCCCGACCAGTCGGTCTGGGTACAGGTGACCGCCAACGACGGCAGCGGCATGCCGCTGGCCCAGTTGCAGGGAACCATCGCGTTCGACGACTCCAACACGAAATACCGCTACTCGCTGAGCATCTGCTGGCAGAGCGGCGCCTACCCCCAGCCGTCCGCCGTCATCGTGGTGAACGGATCCTCTGGCAGCTACCCCATCTGGTCGGGCTCCAGCTCGGCCACGGGATGCCAGCAGGTGGCGCTGTACAGCTCTGAGGTCAACTTCGGCAGCGCCGTCTACAACCTGCGCTTCGACGTCACCGCCGGCTGGTTCAGCAGGACGAACGGCCAGTACATGAGCCGCACCAAGAGCAGCGGCACCTACGACAACCCGTTCAACTGATCCGCCAGGCCGGGCGGCGGAAAAGCCCGCCCGGCCGCCGGCCTCAGCCTCCGAACACAGGAATCGGCTTCTTGGTGGCAATTAAGACGCCGACAGGCCACCACCAATCACGGACACTCGCCAGCGGGCGCGTCTCGATCGGCACCCTGACACGAAACCTGAAGGCGGCCCGAGCCCTACTCGTAGATATGCGCGACCACCCACGTGGAGCTGCACATCAAAAACGATCAGCGCTGCTCAGATCACGTGTCGCAAGCTAGGCGGAGAGCGTGGGATTCGAACCCACGAGGAACGTCACCGCCCCTAGCGGTTTTCAAGACCACCAGAGTTGTGAGAACTTCCGCCCATGACCTTGGTATACGCTCGTGGGACCGGCCATCGAGCAAAGATCATCGCGTGAATATCGCGCAACCCACCCGCCACCCCAGGCCTCGGGGAGCCCGGCCGGCAAGAATTAGCAGGCATTAGCGTTCTGGTGCGGGCGCTCGGTTGTTGGATGGGTCTCGACGGCGAACTTCTGCTGCGATAGAACCTTGCGGCCAGGGCTCCCAGCTTGTCACTCGGTACCGCACTCGAATGCGCCCGGTCTCGGCCTCCTTTCTTTTTTCTGTCTCAAGGACCCAGCCGAGGAGCCGTAACTCTCGCGTCCGCTTCCTCCAATCTTCCTGATATTGCCTAATTGAAGCGACAATTTCAATCAATTCTGCGGGTACCCAGTCACCTGCGAATGCCTTCATCAACTCCCCGATGCGCCCGTGTGGCTCAGGATGCCCGGCCGCCTGGCGAATCGCCTCGTCAAATTGTTCATAATTAGCAAAATAGGCTTTCTTTCCAGAATTACACTCTTCGCAAAGGGGCTGCAGATTCCCGATCTCGTCGCTTCCGCCCCAATGCCGGGGCAGCTTGTGGTCAACAACCATCGTGACCTGGTGATCTAAAGGTGTGCGTCCGCACATCGCACAGCGCTGCGGAGAGAGAACTTGCGCCCGGACAGCACCACTGATGGACTTCCTGGAACCGTTGGTGCGGCTTGTCGTCCAGCCCTCAAGAACATAGCGATATTCACCGCTTATCCTTTTGGCGGGGATAGTGAAGTGATCCCGCAGGTCGCGAACGCGTCGGTCGGTCTGCGAGGGGGCTTCTCCCAGGGTCTCCTGAAGGTGCGCACGGATCTCTCGCATGGTAGGAGGGTCATCGCGCCGCATAAATAGGTAGGCATACAAAATATGATGCGCACGGGTAGATAGCACTTTAAGTTCAGGAGAACCAGGTTCAGGCAACGGCCTTTGCGTCATCGCTTATTCTTCCGAAATCAGATGATGATACGGGTCAGGATATACATCAGCAATGCCACGAGTTCGACAAGATGCTCGTTTCGGCAGTGACACTCTAACAGGGTCAATGCTCTGCAAGTCCGGCCAAATTCGGCTACCGAGAGAGTGCCGCGAGGTGCAACACGCGTCCCAGCACCCGGTGATGGCAAAGATGGAAGAGTCCCAACCTCCGCCGAGCAAGGAACAGGTGCAGTAGCTGACAAGCGGCCTCGGTCTTGTGGTCTGTTTGCGCGCTGAGAACGGCTGGAACAGACCATGACCAGTCCGCTCTCATGAGGCCCCGAGCCTGAGGTTCTTATCCGGGATAACCTCCCGGGCCGGCCCGTTGGTCGCCCTGCTCCGATCCGGCACCCGGGGAGTCTCACTGACCCGAGTAAGCTGGCAACTCACTTGGGAACCGTCTGGGAGCAGTGGATAGTCGCGATAAGCGAGCATGGGCGGCGAAGTGCGCTGGCGGAGGGCATGCCGCGACCAGCACGTGCCGGATGCGAGCCATCGCCCCTTAACCTGCCTACCGTTGCCATAGATTCGACCTCCTTGAGGGAGGTCGAAGGGTCCGGACAGGATCACGACCTCTGCTGCTTCACCGAGGTTGAGTGCTCAGCGCTCTGACGGGATGAGGCTCGGCGGCAGAGGCAGCTAGTAGTACACAGCGCCTCTTGGTCGACGGGTGCGACAGGGTGCGACAAAGCCGATAGCCCCGTCGAAGATCGCGCTTGCGCCTAGAAATCCCTGCTGAGCAGGGAATACTTGGACTACGCCAACATCCAGCGGATAAGCACGTCTTATGCGACCCTGCAATAGTGGTTAGGCAGACAGCACAGGACGTGCTCCACCTCGGTGACGCTATCCTCGCGCGGCACAGCTCCGGGCAGACCTACGCACACGCCGCCCAAGCCCTTGGGGTAACACCCGATCAGGCGAAGAAGGCAGCCCGCCTCGCACGTGTGTTCGGACCCGAACTGCGCGACCGAATCGGCCATGATGCGCTCGGTAGCCTTACTGCCGCACATCTGGATGCTGTGGTCAAGCATCCGGACGCAAACGTACGCGTCGAGCTTGCGCTTGGCGCACATGCTGATGGCACCAGTTCGCGCGAACTGCAAGCTACTCTCTCGCTGCTCATGGGAGTAGCGGGGGCCACGAGCTTCCGAAGTGAGTACAACATGCGGACAGACTTCGATTCGGCGGCCGAGGCTGCTGAAATTCTCGTCCGTCGAGGCGAGCGGGGGCTAGGAAGCTATGTGGGAGGGCGGCAAGGCAAGGGCCTGGTAAGGCTATGCATTGCAATGAAAACGCTCATTCCCCTGATAGACGCACTTGGTATCAGCACGGAATAGCGTATGCCCATATGCATGACATTTCTTCAACATAAGGAAAATAAATGGGACTTGAAGTTATTCAAACAGGTATCGAAATCTCCCTGAAGGAGATAAAGACATCCCGCCAGAAAGTCCGGCAGCAAACAGGAGATCTGGGAATTACGGATCTCCTAAACAGCATCCGTAGGCACGGGCAGATTCATGCCGTTTCTCTACTGGAGAATGAGGATGGCACATACGAGCTGATAAATGGCCATCGACGCTATACTGCAGCACTAAAAGGCGGCATTCCCGCCCTGAGAGCAAACATCTATCGAGTTCCTTCGGGTCACGACGTAGAGCGCGAATTGCTCATTCAGCAGCATCTTTATGCTGCGAACATGGCCGAGCCACTCATCGATCTTGAGCGTGCTTATATGTTCAAAGCAGTGAAGGAGGATTTCGGCTTGGATAACGCCGGCGTCGCCGCTTGCTTTGAAGGAGAAACAGAAGAAAGTGTACGCAACTCTCTGCGCCTCCTGGAGATCGACGAGCGCGCCCTAAGGGTCATACAGGCGCACCCTGAAAAATTCGATGAACCAACCCTCCGGGTTCTCGCTGAATATGCATCCTCCGACAAACGATCATGGCGCTTGAAGCCTGATGAACAAGTCCGTGCAGCAGAATCGATCGCTAGGCAAGACAACAAGCGAGCCGTGAACGACGCTCGCGAATTGGAGAAGGGAATTCGCAACGTCGTCAAGGCTCGACGAAACGAGGCGCAGGCAAAGTCTCAGGTAGATAAGGCAGCCAAGCAGACTCAGCCCGCGAATCCGGGCCTCGTACCAGACAGGGCGGCAGTAAAGGATCTGTTCAAGCGCATTGAACAGCTAGAGAAAGCAATTCAGGAGCTTCAGGCGAAGGGAGTGCGCGAAATAGCCGAAATCCAGCTAGCCGATAAACGTGACGCTACACATCGACTCTATGAGGCAGCGAGTCAATTGGAGAACTTCATCAACACCGAAATCACCTCGCTGCCTACTATGAAGAAGGAGCCCTCATGACCGCCCCGGCTAACGGCTTCTCCGCGAATGAATCTCAGCACCATGAACGCAAGCTACAGTTCAATCCACATGAACTGGAAATAATTCCCGCCGGAGAACGCGCTTTTTGGGAGCGCATGGCCGAAGAAGTTAAAGTAGAAGTAGAAGTAGCTGACCGATACCGCAAGAAGTGGACCCTTGTCGAGACAGTCACGGTAATCACGGCAACTCCAGACCAGACTTACCTAGAGATTGGCCATCGGATTGGAAGAACCCCGGGTGCCGTCCGATACCGTCGGCAGGCCATGATTCACCTACTTCGAGAAGAGCATGGCGCAAACGAGCGCGTCCAGGCTTACCTGAGCGACCCTAAGATAAATCACAAATATGCTGACTACGCCCAGGTGTACGAAGTGCTTAAAGGTATCGGATACCTAGATAAGCCAGTTAGTGAACAGTTCGCTCTTGCCGTTCCGCTCGGCCAACCCAGCACCAGCTGGCGAGGCGATGGCACATCAGCGGCGCTTGCTCGTCAACGCAAGCAGCGCGATGACATCCTTATGCATATTGAACGCCTGGTTCAGTCCCTCAGTGCCGATGACTCCTCGCAACTTACCTGAGTTGGCGCCTCAAGCGCCTGGGCGGTGCGGGCCGCGACCGGCCGAAGAGCCGCAGCGCGGCCGGCGACTGCCCAGCGCGGCGAGCCGAAGGCGCGCCGCCTTGAAGACGTACAGATATTCTTCTTTTTGATCACGGCTGAGGTTGGCTGCCAGAACTGATCAGGCATCCACCAACGGTTGCGACTGGTTCCAGATGCGCTCGAAGCTCGTCAGGTAGACCGCTGCCGTTCCCACGTCGCTGTTGCTCCGTAGGTGGATGACGGGCGCGTCAGCCGCTGGCGTGCTGTACGCGTGGGTGTTCACCAGGACGTCCCGATCGGCTCGGTAGATCGAGTTGTAGAGCACCGTCCCGTGCAACCGGACCTCGACCCGTTCGACGTCCCGCAGTCGCCCGTAGAGTGTGATCGCGTTCCGAGTTCTCCCGGCCATGACCTCCGGCCCGATGCCCTCTTCAGCGCCTCGGGCGGCGACTTCCCGGCTGTCTGGATCGCCAAGAAGTATGCGCACGGAGACACCTGCTCGCGCACGTTCCGCGATCAGCCGGAGAAGCCCGGCGTCCTCGGCGAGGAACAACCCGCTGTAGGTCAGGATGCCGATCTCTTTGGTGGCGCTCTTGAAGAGCTGCTTCCACGCGGCCTGCGGAACTGCCCATCGGTGGGGGTACACCGTCTGCACCTCGTCAGCGATGACTCGTTGCCGCTGCGCGACCTCCGGCCATAGTTCGCTCTCGGCGACCTGGAGGAAGTCAGCGATGGCGTAGCGGTGGCGCGGATAAGGCACTCGGCCGGCGATCCAGCGGTCAACGGTCTTGGGGTCCACGGCCAGAGCGGCGGCGAGATCGGCGGACCGGAGTTGTGCTCGGGCGAGGGCGTACTTCAGGTTGTCGCTCACGCTTACCTCTCGGAACGCGGGCCTTAGACCCCACGCTAACATGAGACGTCCCAAGACGTCCCTAAGTCGCGGTGTAGAGGTTCCTGCCCCACAACGGAAGCTCGTTCGACCTGGGCGCGGCACTCGCGCCTCACGGGAGCCGAAGGAGCACCGATGAACGAGGCACAGGAGCAGCTACGGATCTATCAGGAGGCGGCGCTGACGGGACTCAGGCGTGAACTGACTCTCCGGCAGGCCGTCTACCTCGTCGACCAGAACTCGCGGCCGACCCTGGAAGTGGAGGACTGCAACATGCGCATGCGCCGGGTCTACGTCCACACCGGGTTCTGGTGGTTCTACTGGGGCGACCAGCCCGACGAGCGAGTCTCCTGCCTGGAACTGCCGCACGCGGTTGCCTTCATCAGACGCGCGGCGGAAGTGGGCTGGCGCGCCGGCGAGCAGGGAGAGCTCACCGTGAACTTGCAGAACATCGCCGATGCCTACCGAGCCTGAGCCGCCCGAGATGGACGAAAGTACGGTGCTAGTCGGTTGGCGGGTGTTCCCGCAGATCGCCGCCAAGCTCCGCCAGCGAATCGCCTCGGGGCAGTACCCGGCGGGTGTGACGCTGCCCTCCGAAGGAGAGCTGTGCCGGGAATTCCGGGTCGCCCGCAATACAGTGCGCAAAGCCTTCGCCGAACTGGAACGAGAGGGCCTGGTCGTCACGATCCCGTCCCGGGGGCGGCTCGTGGCCGGTGGCGATGCGCAGGCGGAGCCGTACCACTATCAGCTCATCGCCCGCGATCTCCGGGAACGAATCAGCAGAGGAGATCTGCGCCCAGGGACGGCGATCCCGAGTGAGAACGACCTTCGCGAGCAGTTCGGCGCCTCACGGAATACGGTTCGACAGGCGTTGGTCGTCTTGGAGCGTGAAGGGCTGATCGTGGTCAAGCACGGCAAGGGGCGCTTCGTCCGTGGCGCTGACCAGGACGGGTAGGACGTCCTGGGACGTCCAAGTTCTTCCTCTTGGTGCGTCCCGGGCGTCCTGCCTACCGTGAACGGCATGGGACAAGTTAAGTGGGCACGTGACCTGGCACGCAAGGTTCTTGAGCGGCACCTGCCGCGCCGTTGGGAGCACACCCAGGGGGTCGGCCGGCGGGCGGAACAGCTCGCGCCGATCCTGGGCAAGGACGCCGAGATTCTCGCCGCGTCCGCCTGGCTCCACGACATCGGATACGCCCCGGACCTGATCGACGTCGGGTTCCACCCCATCGACGGCGGGCGCTACCTCCGCGACGTACACGGCGCCGACGAACTGCTGTGCCGCCTGGTCGCCCACCACACCTGCGCCGAGATCGAGGCCGATGAACGTGGCCTGCTCGACATCCTCCAGGGCGAGTTCCCCAAAGAGCGCGGGGACCTGGTCGAAGCGCTCACCTTCTGCGACATGACCACCAGCCCGGACGGTATCCCGCTCACGGTGGTCGAGCGGCTCGCCGAAATCCGTTCTCGTTACGGCCCTGACGACGCGGTGACGTGGTCGATCAACCAGGCCGAACCCCACATCTTGCGGGCCGTGCAATCGGTGGAAGCCAAGCTTGCCCTATCCGATGTGCGGCTGGGCTGCCCCGCCTAGGTAGTGGCTGATCCGCAGGCGCATTGACCGGTCCATCGTCAGCGCGGCGACCTGATCACGCCGAACCCACCGCACTTCGGTCGACTCGCTGCTCGGGGTCGGCTCGCCGCTGACGGCCTGGGCGACCAGGACGAGAGAGAACTCCTGCCGCGCCTCACCATTCGAGGTGTAAAGGATCACGTGCTTCGGGTCGCTGTAGGTGCCGGCAAGCCCGGTGACCCGGCACAGAACCCCGGTCTCTTCGAGCGTCTCCCGTACGGCGGCCTGCGGAATGGACTCGCCCAGATCTATGGCCCCGCCGGGAACGGCCCAGTTGCCGTTGTCGCTGCGGCGGATCATGAGGATGTCCCCGGCGTCGTTGGTGACCACGACGTTCACGGACGGGACGAGGCTGTTGGGCGCGGGGGCGTCCGGGTCGTCGTAGAAGTCGATCCGCTTCGCCATGATCAGGACTCTACCGGGACCGCCTCGGACCATACGCGTTCGAAGCTCTCCGCGTAGGTGCTCACCATGTCGCCGCCGGCCACCCGTCGAAGGTGCAGGACGGGCGCGTTGGCGGCGGGGGCTCCGTACACATGGGTGTTGACGAGCATCTGATCGTCGGCGCGGTAGATCGAGTTGTACAGGACGGTGTTGTGCAACCGGATCTCGACGCCCTTGAGACGGTGAATGGGCCGGTAGAGGACGAGCGCGTTCCTTATCTTCGCGGCCATACCGTCGTGGATGTCCTCGTCAGCTCCGCGCTTGGCGACTTCGGCACTGTCCGGGTCGCCAAGAAGGATTCGCACCCGCGTTCCCGCTTTGGCCTTCTCGCCCAGCATGCGCACCATGCCGGAATCCTCCGCGAGGAACATGCCGCTGTAGACGAGGATCCCAATCTCCTCCTCAGCGGATGAGAAGAGTCGTCCCCAGGTGTCCCGGGGGACGGCCCAGCGGTGCGGGTAGAGATTGACGATCTCGCTCTCCGACGCTGAGGCGACCTGCTCGCGCGTCAGGGCCTCCGGCCACAGGTAACTCTCGTCCATGGAGAGATAGGCAGAGACCGCGTACCTGTGCTTTCGGTACGGCGCGCGCCCTTTGGTGATCCACCGCTCGACCGTCTTGGGGTCGACCTCGATGGCCTGAGCCAAGTCCGCGACGCTCTTCCCGCGTTCCAGGAGAGCCGCGCGCAGTCTCTCGTTCGCCATCTCACCAGCCGCGTTAGGGACTTCCGGGGACGTGGCCATAGTAGGCCGGACGTCTTTAACACGTCCCGTCGTGTAGTGATCTCGTCCGCGCCTCTCGCCGCAATCTGTGTGTCACAAGCCACGGAAACCGCGACGAGAGGAGCAATGAGCATGGCAAACACGACTGCGTTAACGCCGGAGACGCCCGGCTGTGAGTGCGGCGCACTCTTGGTCCACGGTCAGGTTCGATGCCGTAAGTGCATGGCTCGCGACCGGTTCACCAAGCACGAGAGGTCACGACGACGGCGCAAGGCCCGGCGCAACAGCAACCGCCGACCGCCGAAGGACTCCCGCAAGGCCCACACGCCGGGGGTACCCCGATGAGCTGGCTGCCGCTGATCCTGGCCGGTGTCCTGGCCGTGGTCATCCTGATCTGCTTCGTGGTCGTCCTGATCGGCATGCGTCAGGAGGACCGTCGCCGGCACCTGCCCGAGTCGGCGCCCACCGCTTCGGCGGGGTTCGCCCGGCGCGTGGTCGGCTGCCACGTCCGCGAGAGGCGGCCTAACTCGTCGCGATGCGCTGAGACGCGCTCTCTTCGAGCTGTTCCAGTCGCCTGGTCAGGTCGGCCACCGCTGCACGCAACGCGGTGAGCTCGGCGCGGATGTCGTCGGCGGGCGGGGCGTCCTCTCGGACGAAGACGCCCTTGCCCTGCTGGCCGACCACCAGTCCCTCATTCCGCAAGAGCCCCACGGACATCTTCACGACCGACAGCGAAGCGCCGAACGTCTCGGCCAGTTGGGCCGTGGACGGCAAGGGTTCCCCGGGCGCGATGGAGCCGCTGCGGATCTGCTCGCGCAGCTCGTCGGCGATCTGGAGGTAGCCGGGCCGGCCGGTCTTCTTGACCATCGCCCCTATCTCACCACGCATAGCCGACCAAGCCAACCGTGTCATTGACAGCCAAGCCAACTAGGTTAACTATGTTGGCAACGAGCCATAAGGAGGTCCGAACATGCGCACGATCCCCATCCCCGTCGACACCGCCAAGCTCGTCTTCACCTGCGTCAAGGCCCCTCGGCCGCGCATCCTCAACAAGGAGACTGGAGAGATCAAGCTCGACAAGACCGGACAGGCCGTCTTCGAAGTCACGGTGTCGGTCGAAGACGACTTCGACCGCATCGAACTCGCCAAGATCGGCGTCTCGGGAGAGCCGCCCGTCAAGGTCGGCGACGCAGTGATCCCGGTCGGCCTGGTCGGCTACGTCTGGGAGGTCGGCGGCCGGTGGGGCATCTCCTACCGCGCCACCTCCTTCCAGCCAGCCAGGAAGGCCGGCGACTATGCGTGAGATCCTGCTCGGCTTAGTCCTCTCCCTGGTGGCCACGTTCGGCGCCTGGCGGCACTTCCACTACCGGTCGTTCTGGTACGTGGTCGGGTACGTCCCCGCCGCGCTGAACGTCCGCTTCACCTGGCGGAAGGTCGCTCTCGGCTGTGGCCTGACCAAGAAACGCCAGCGCTTCTGGTGGACGATCACTCCCTCGGCGATCGTCTCCACGGGCAACGTGAGCGTCCGGCGGCGCTTCCGCCGGGTGGCCGTCGACACCAAGCCGTGGATGTGGTTCCCCGTCCCGACCCGCACCGGCTGGCGCGTCACCCTCCGGCTCCTGGAAGGACAGATTCCCGCCGACTACTCCGAAGCGGCCGAACGGCTCGCGCACTCCTGGGGCGTCCACGCCGTCCGCGTCTCCAGCGACAAACCCGGCCGTCTCCGAATACACGTCACCCTGCGCGATCCCCTCGTCAACGTCGACGAGGTCCCGCCCTCAATGGAACTCCTCAAGGTCACCGTGGGCCGACTGGAGACCGGTAGCCCGTGGGTCATCGACTTCAAGACCGTCCCGCACTACCTGAACGCCGGCGCGACCCAGTCCGGGAAGTCCAACCTCGCCAACGCGCTCATCGTCGGTCTCGCGCGCCAACCGGTCGCGCTGGTCGGCTTCGACCTCAAAGGCGGCGTCGAACTCGCCCCGTACGGCCCCCGCCTGTCGGCCCTGGCCACCAGCCGAACCGAATGCAGCGCCCTGCTCGCCGACCTGGTCGGCATGATGATCAGCCGAATGGGACTGTGCCGCTCGGCCGGCGCCCGCAACATCTGGCAGCTCCCACCCGCCGTCCGCCCGGTGCCCGTCGTGGTCCTGGTCGACGAGCTGGCAGAGCTGTACCTGATGGCCGACAAGAGCGAGAAAGACGAGATCGCCCGCACCTCGACCGCGCTCCTGCGCATCGCCCAGCTCGGCCGCGCGTTCGGCATCTACCTGTTCTGCTCCGGCCAGCGCATCGGCTCCGACCTCGGCTCCGGCGTCACCGCACTCCGCGCCCAGTGCTCCGGCCGCGTCTGCCACCGCGTCAACGACCCCGAAACCGCGACCATGACCCTCGGCGACCTCGACCCTGCCGCCCTCGACTCCGCACGCGCCATCCCCGCCGACACTCCCGGTGTCGCCATCATCGCCGGACAGGACGGCCAGTGGTACCGCGCCCGCTCCTTCTACGTCAGCGAACAGACCGCCGAACACGCGGCCACCACCTACGCCTACCTCACCCCCGACTGGGCCGACCTCACCGCAGGCCACAAGGTCCCGGACTACGTCTGACCCGTACCGAAGGGAGGACGCCGTGAGAGAACGACTCCTGGACACCGGACCCGTCCTCGTCCTGGCCCTCATCGCCGGAATCGGCTCCTTCACCCACATCCGCGACACCGCCACCGAACACGGCCAACACGGCTGGATGGCCTGGGCAGTCGCCATCTGCATCGACCTGACCTGCGTCATGGCCGCCCGCGAACGCCAACGCGACAAGAAGACCGGCCGTCCCCGTCGCGGCTGGACATCCTGGCCCACCCTCGTCCTCATCGGCGGAATCGCCCTGTCCCTGGCCGCCAACCTCAACCAAGCCGAACCCACCGCCTGGGGATGGCTCACCGCCGCCACACCGGCCGGAGCCTTCCTCATCGCGGTCTCCATGCTCGAACGCCGCGTCGGCGAACCCCGTCCCGAACCGTCCCCGGTCATCAGAACGGAACCGGAACCATCCGCACTCGTCCCCGCCGACCCGCACGGACCGTCCCCCGCCCTCCTCGACTACGCCCGCCGCATCGCCGACGAACACCGAACCCAGCACGGAAAACCCATCACCCGCGACGCGCTCCGCGCCCGCCTGGGCGTCTCCAGCCAACTCGCCTCAGCCCTCCTGCGCGACCTCCGCACCGCGCCGAAAACCGCCTGACGAAAGGAGCCCCACCATGACGCACGACCGCCACTCGGCCCTCATCGCCGGACTCCGCGATCTGGCCGACTTCCTCGACGCCAATCCCGGCGTCCCCGTCCCCAGCACCGAAATCGCGATCACCGTTTACCCGCCCCGGGCCGATGACAAGGAGATGCGCGCCGTCGTCGACACCATGGCGGCCGGCCTCGGCACCGAGATCAAGCCGAACGACCTGTCCCACGGCCACTACTCCACCTGCCGCAGCTTCGGGCCGGTGCAATACGGAGCCGTCGCCACCATGCGCGAGGCCCGCGAGAGGTACGCGGCCCAGAGCTCCTATGAGGACAACGTCCAGGTCTCGCCGTCGCAGGTCGCCTGAGACATGACCGAAGACGAGCAGCTCGAACCGGAGGAGATCACGCCCAAGCGCTGGCGGTGCTGCCACTGCGGCGGAACCGGCGTCGACTCCTACGGCGACACCTGCAACCACTGCCACGGGCTCGGCTTCTGCTGACCCTGTGAGCGCCCCCGGCCTGGCCGCACATCCGCCAAGACACACGCCGGGTCGGGGGCCATCCCTCCACCCCAACGAGTGAAAGGAGGACCCCATCTTGCCCCCCACAACCCGTAACGCGCACGCGATCGACGGCATGATCTCCCGCCTCAACGCTCCTGACTACGACCGATGGGCCGCCCAGATCCGGCGAGCCGGCGGCTGCGCCCAGCCCATCCACCTTCGCGGCCGGGCCGAATACCGGGACCGACAGACCGGCGCCCTGCTCCACCGCTACACCACCCGCACCGAACCCGATGGCGTCCTGCGGCTGCCGTGCAAGACCCGCCGCGCCTCCCGCTGCCCGGCCTGCGCCGAGACCTACCGCGCCGACACCTACCACCTCATCCGCGCCGGCCTCATCGGCGGCAAGGGCGTCCCCGCCTCAGTGGCCTCCCACCCCTGCCTGTTCGTCACGCTCACCGCACCGTCCTTCGGGCCTGTCCACACCCGCAGGGAACACCACGGCAAGACCCACCCCTGCCACGCTCGACGAGCCGCCCCCACCTGCGGGCATGGCCGCGTTCTGTCCTGCAAAGCCCGGCACCGCATCCATGAGCCCGTGCTCGGCGAACCGCTCTGCCCCGGCTGTTACGACCACGCCGGGTCGGTCCTGTTCAACGCGCTGGCCCCGCTGCTCTGGAAGCGGTTCACCGACGCCCTGCGCCGGCACCTGGCCAAGTCCGGCGGCCTGACCCTCAAGGAGATGCGCGAACACCTGGCCGTCTCCTTCGCTAAAGTCGCCGAATACCAGCGACGCGGCGTCGTCCACCTGCACGCCGTCATCCGCCTCGACGGCCCGGACGGACCCAGCTCCCGACCTCCGACCTGGGCGACCTGCGACCTGCTCACGGCGGCCGTCACGCACGCGGCCCGCGTCGTCCGGGCGGACGTCCCCGCCCTCGACGACGAATCGGCCCGCGTCCTGCGCTGGGGCGCCCAACTCGACATCCGCCCAATCACCCTGTCAGGCGACCTCACCGAATCCGCGGTAGCCGCCTACATCGCCAAGTACGCCACCAAAGCCGCCGAATGCGTCGGCACCCTCGACCGGCCTATCCGGCTGACCGACGACCTGGCCGCCCTTCCCGTCCGCGACCACGCCCGACGCCTCATCGCCGAATGCTTCCGCCTCAACAACCAGGAAGCGACCGCAGATCTCAACCTCGCCCACTGGGCGCACATGCTCGGCTTCCGGGGCCACTTCTCGACCCGCTCCCGGCACTACTCGGTGGGCATTGGCGACATCCGCACTGAACGAACCGCACACGCTCGCCTGCCGCTCCTCGACGACGACCCCGAGATCGTCGGCACCTGGGAGTACGTCGGGCGAGGCCTCTCCCTCGGTGACGCCCTCATCGCCGACAGCCTGAGCGGTGCCCGATGACCAGTCTCCTGCTGACCGTCGAAGATGCCGCCGAGGCGTTGGCGATCTCGTCCGACAAGCTCGACCAGCTTCTCGACTCGGGCGCCCTCGTCTCCATCCGCATTGACGGGTGCCTCCTCATCCCCATCGGCTCTCTTCACCTCTACGTTCTCGGCCTCGCCTGCACGGAGGCCGCCGTATGAGGCGAAACGACGAACTCCTTACCGTCCGGCAGATCCTCGACGAACTCGGCGGCGTCTCCCGCCGGACGTTCTACCGCTGGCGCGAACTCGGCCACGCGCCGCGCGGTCTGAAGCTGCCCAACGGAGAGATCCGGGTGTACCGCAGCGAACTCGCCGCCTGGCTGGACACCCTGCGGGAGGCGTCGTGAACCCCTCATACGACGTCAAGCTGTGGGAGATCAAGCGCAACCAGTCGAGCAAGGCGCCGTCCTACGTGGTGCGCTGGGCGGTGGGCCGCAAGGAGAGGTCACGAACCTTCCGCACGAAGGCCCTGGCCGAAAGCTTCCTGTCCGACCTCCGCCAGGCCGCCAAGCGGGGCGAAGCCTTCGACATCGACACCGGCCTCCCCCTGTCCATGGTGCAGGCCAAGAAGTCCACGAACTTCTACACGCTTGCCCTCGCGTACGTGGATATGAAGTGGCCCCATGCGGCGGCGAAGACCCGCGACAGCATGACTGACGCTCTGTCCACGGTCATCCCCGCGCTCGTCGACCAGGATGCGACCGAACGGCCTGACGCGGGGGTGATGCGCTCCGCTCTGCGTCAGTACGCCCTGTCGCCAGCAACCCGCGACTTGCCCCAACCTCCCGAGATCAAGGAGGCACTTGCCTGGCTCGACAAGCGCTCGCTACCGATCGAGCAGTTGGCCAAGCCGCGCTTGGTCCGGCTCGGCCTGGACGCCTTGACGCTTCGTCTCGACGGCACCGCCGCCGCAGCGACCACAATCGCCCGCAAGCGCTCGGTCTTCTACAACACCCTGCAATACGCCGTCGATCTGGAAGAGTTGCCGTCCAACCCGATCGACAAGGTCAAGGCGTGGAAGCCTCCGAAGGTCCGTGAGGTCGTCGACCGCCGGGTCGTCGTGAACCCCCGGCAGGCTGGTGAACTGCTGAACGCGGTCACCTATGTTGGCCTCGTCAAGCGCGGACGTCACCTCAAAGCGTTCTTCGCCTGCCTCTACTACGCCGGCCTGCGCCCGGCCGAGGCCCTCGCCCTCCGCGAAAATGACTGCCAACTCCCCGAGTCGGGATGGGGCCTCCTACTCCTCGCAAAGTCCAAGCCCCAGTCCAACAAGCGCTGGACCGACTCCGGCGACGGTCACGACGACCGAGGCTTGAAACACCGCGCGGAAGATGAAGGCCGACCGGTCCCCATCCCCCCACGACTCGTGGCCATCCTGCGTGAACACATCGAAGAGTTCGGCGTCAACGACGACGGCCGCCTCTTCCGGACCCAGCGGGGCGGGATCATCTCGATTGGGACCTACTGCGAGGCGTGGAAAGCGGCACGTAACCTCGCGCTGACACCCGACCAAGTGACCTCCCCAATGGCGGCCCGGCCTTACGACCTCCGCCACGCCGCTGTCAGTTTGTGGCTCAACTCGGGTGTAGCCCCGCCTGATGTCGCCGAACGCGCCGGCCACAGCGTCGACGTTCTGCTGAAGGTTTATGCGAAGTGCATCGACGGCGGGGCAGAGATCGCCAATCGTCGCATCGAGCAGGCCCTGAACGACTGACTGATCTAGCAACAGCGAGTAGGCCTCACCAAGCATTTGGTCACGGAGCCGTCTTGTCGACTTCCTTCGGGAGCGGAGAATCGTCCAGTCCGTCGCTCGCCAACACTGTGAATGCCGGGCAGCGGTTCGCGCATAGCAAAGCACCACAGTTCGATGTTGGCACATGTGTCCGGACCGAACGTCGAAGGCTTCGATGCGAGTTGCCAACATGTCGTCGATGCTCATTACGGACTTTACCAAAGTAGTCACAGCCCGTCACAGTTAGAGCTTCACGGAATCTCGACGCACTCCCACTGGCATCCCGCCCATATCGTCAAGACCCCAGCGTCTTGACCTTGGAGGGACCAGGGTGCGGGATCGTGGAAACCGTGGGATTTGAAATAGTGAAGTCCGTTTGTGCGTAATTTCCTCGGAACTCGGCTGGCAGGCTGTTGTCAGCAATAATTAGCTGAACTTTAGCCCGACGGATGCCAGCGATGGCGACTTGCTTGTTCGCGTCGACCAGAGCAACTAGCCGCCGGTATAGCGCCTTCGAAAGCGCCTCAGAATCGTTGACTGCCTGCCGAGGACTATCGATCAACATGAATGCAGGATAGCTGGTCCCGTCGTGTCTCTGCGCAACGGCCAACAGCGTCGCCCAGTATGCCATCTGGGCCGCAGTCGTGATTCCTCCACCTCGGGGGCCAAAATCAGACCACGGAATACCATTTATAATCGGCAGATAAGTTGTCGTACTGATCGACGCAGCAGTGATACCGGGGACGCCCAGCAGTGACACTGTACTCTCGTACTCTTCGTTGAGGTCGGCAAAGATCTGCTCGCGCCGTTCGTTAAGCGCCTCTTCCATCCGACGTAGTACTGCTTTAGCCTCCTCGCGTTCCGATCGGAGTTTACGGGCCACCCGTTCGATGTCTTGCAGCCGATCCCATTGCCGCAAGGTACCTTTCATCTGCTGCTGAAGAGCGCGAGCTTCAGCAAGTTGCTGGCTCAAGTCTGCAAACGCCTGCAGTCGCGGCGTGATGCGTTCTCGGGTCCGACGCTCAAGTAAAGCTGCCAACTCGTCGACCCGCAGCCTTCCGGCTGCTTCCGCGCTTGTCGCCTGTTCCAGTTGCCGGGACACCGAATGCAGTTGGTCGCCGATCTCATTAAGCTGGTCTCTGAGCTGTTTAGCCTCGTATTGATCGAACTCCGTGACGCCCCCGGGTGTCGGGTCGGGCTGAAGGCAGACCCGGCACGCACCAGCCGGCACGTCGCGGGCCCCCAGCGCTTGGACGCAGCGGGGACATACTTCAAACTCGATGCTGGCAAGACGGTGACCTGCATCGACTATCCGGCCCAGACGGTCGAGATCGCCCTGAATACGACGACGCTCCAGGTGATATTCGCCTTCCCGTCGCTGAAGGCTGATTATCAGCGATCGGCTGTCAGCAACGGAGCGCTCGGCATCAGCAAGTAGGTCGCGGATTACCTGTGTCTCTCGGTCACTGATCGGGTCGAGGGTGTCGCGTAGTTCTTCGAGTCGTACAGTCGTCTCCCCTTCCGCGACCACCGCTTGTTCCACGGCGGCCTGTGCATGCTCCCGCGTTGTGGTGTTACTGACAGCTAGAAAAGAGGCCACATTCTTGGCCTCCACCTCAGCTATATCGATCTTGCCTTTAAGCTCATTGATTAGCGAGCGCTGATTTAGCGCCTCGGCATCAGTAAGGCCAAAAAGCAGCTCAAAGACAGCCTTGCGTTTCGGCTCTCTAACCGATTGGTCACTATGGGCAATTTCCCGATTGATCTCCCGTTGCGGAACATAGAGGAACCCAAAAATGTCCATAAACGAGATGCGTGTGCCTGAGTTGCTGCTCACGGTGGTACGTGATGCTGCCCGCATGTCGTCGGGGAGCCCGAGCGCAGACATCAGCAGGCTATTAAGACGGGGTTCGGTCTTGGTCGTGTGGTGATCCGGCAGCCGTTCCTGCGTGATTAGGTCGGTGACCCGCACTATCTTGCGTTTACCCGGATCAATCGTCCGCGCCAACCTATACCTGCTATCACCCAGGGTGGCGTCTATCCGAACCTCAACAACGTAATCGCGGGCAACTTCCGCGATGTCAGCTTCACCTCCGAAACCGAACTTGACCAATTCCAGCAGCGTTGTCTTACCGACACCTGTGGGTCCAGCGAGTACGGAGAGGTCTGATGGAAAGGCATACCTCACATCACCCTCGGTGGTTGCGAGGGTGACCGCGTCGAGTCTAAACGTCGTTGTCACTGGATAACCTGTCGGTGCGGGCGGTCCATAAGATCCGCCAGTCGCTGATAGATCAAATCCTTTAAGGCAGACCCCGTGAGCCCTGCGCTCGCCTCTGCAATCGCCTGACTGCGACCGCCTATCGCTCGCCACTCATTGCTCGACGACATCTGCGCCGCCAGTCGCTTCCCGGCCGGGGTGGCTACGAGTGCGACGCTCCCTCTCCGACCTGCGGCGTAGCGAACGAGGCCTCGTCCGACCAACGCCCCGATCACCGGGTAATATCGGTCGTCCCAAGGCCCAAACTTATATCTGATCATGGGCGCTTCTACCGCTGTCGGCTCGGCGAGATCATGTCTGGTGAGCTCGAGTCGAGCATCGCGTGGGTCAAGCTCATCTAGCACGGCATGGGCAAGTGCTGGATAGCGCAACAGGAAGTCGAGCTTGGCCAGCTTCGTAAGTCCGTCAAGCTTCCTGCTGTGCCCATCTGAGGTGCAAACCGCCGTGATCAGAAGAAGCACTCGAGCCTGGTGATAGGCAAGGTCTTCCTGGAGCAGAGCATATTTGTCCGGCTCTGGAGCGGTCTCGTTCATGCGACCTGCCCTTGCTGGGCATTGGTCATAGCGGCTTCGACATCGAACCGGTCGCTGAACCACACCTGGCAGCGGCTCGACAGATCGCAAATGCCGCCGAGCGCCAATTCCTCGTCCATCTGCTCGGGCCATTTGGTAACCGGGGTATCGCCGATGCGGGACTGAATCTCTGTCCACAGCCGGCCTCCCCACTGCTGGTCTGACTGCCTTACCGCTTCGGTCGCCTCATCGCTGATGCGCAGTAGGATTCTACGGGTCGCATTGTGCTCGAGTCTGGCCGAGTGATCGACTTCCTCTTTGGCACGCCAGAAGTCGCGATAGTCCAAACGGAGTTGCTCACCCCGCTCAATTGCGTTGTCAGAGCAGCCCCCAGCGGTCATCTTCAACCCAAGCCGAGTGGGCGGCAGCACCGGCGGTGGCGAGAAGGATGCGGTAATCGCCGTGGCTGCGAGCTTAATAGCTATGACAATGTCTGGGATGGCTACGATCCGGGACACGAGATCGCGTTCGCCACCATTGGCCTGACCATTTGCCGCAGGGCGCCATTTCATGAGTAGCGGAAGCCCACCATGTGGCATAGGGCCCGCTGCCCTCATGCGCTCGCGGAACAGACCTAAAACTGCATTCCAAACGTGCGCGGCTTTCGCCTCGTCATGACCCAGCAACCTCAGGACGGGCACAACGTACATGGTCGGTGCTGCATGGGCGACTTCTTTGCGCAGGGGTGGGTCGATATCGACCTCGAGGATCGCCAGAAACCGCATAGCTTGCTCAATGTGCAACTGCGTTGGCGTCGTCACAGGCTGCTCTTTCGTGCCTGTCCACGTTTCAGGTAGCCCCGACTCCTGCTCGCCCGCCTTATACTCGAGGAGGCACTTGACGAAATCGTCCAAAGCGGCCTTTTGATCGCCGTCCAGACTCATTGGCACCTTGCCCAGGCGCTGGCTTCGGAGGGTCACTGCGGCGCTAATGAGGTCTTTAGCTTTGTTCTTCAGGCCGGCCGTAGTCACCAGACGACAGGTCGGCTTCTCGAGCAGCGCGCACCAACGCCCGAATAGGTGCCCAAAACCTCCCTTGGTCACAAGCATGTTCACAGTGGTGTAAGCACCAAAGGAACGTTCTCGATGCTTAGCCGAGATTAGCTCTGCGTCGTCGCCGACACAGGCGACCCAGTCTTCGTGCAACTCACATATGATTCGGCAGAACGGTCCCTCGCTGAGAGGCCCATTGCCTAGTGCGTCGAAGAGCAGACGCAGCCCATGGGCAGCTGCCATTGCGGCCTGCCAGTCGTATCGATCAGCCGTTTCTGCGCCCGAGTCGTCTGGCTGCACAGTCGACACGACCAACTCAACAGCGGTGGCCGAAATCCCGGGCTGATCGTCTGACACTCACAGGATATTAAGCGAACCATCCCAGCTTAGCTATCCGCATCGTGAATCGGCAGCAACTGTCGGCTCATCCCTCTGCTGGAGCTGTGGCACCCCTGGCCGCCGCGTGCCTCGCTTGGCGCGCCGCCACCGCCCCCGGTTACGCGACCTTCCTCATTCCTTGCCCCTCAGCCCGCCATCCGATGGACCTGGGCGAAGCCCTGGGCCTCCGATCGCCCCCACCCTGAGCCGGACATCGTCCACCGCAAGGCGATCGTAGGGAGATGCGTCTACGGACCTAATCACCTGGGGAAACATCACCAAGATCATCCCGTGAATATCCCGTGATCAACGACATGCAGCCGCCCACGACGGCTTACGGCTGCACACCCAAGAAATGATCACCCAGGCCACCCGCCATCATCAGGGCAGGTCAGACCACGTTTCCCAAGCTAGGCGGAGAGCGTGGGATTCGAACCCACGAGGAACGTCACCGCCCCTAGCGGTTTTCAAGACCGCCGCCATCGTCCACTAGGCGAGCTCTCCAAAGCACCCACCGAAGAGGGCACCACAGAACGCAACCCTACTCTCTCCCGCCCCCACCAGAAGACGGGAGAGCCACGCCACTAGATGTGATCCGGAATCTCGGAGTACCGCCGCTCCCCGACCCCCGGCCCCCCAGCGAACCCGTCCCCAACAGAAGCGGCCAACCGCAGGAACGCCGCCCGAGTAGGCTCCTGCAACCTCTCCAGGTCGATCTCCGCCCCTTCTTCGAGGTGAGGGTCGTAAGGCACCCGAACCACGGCCCGGCACCGTGCCGCGAAGTGCGCCTCCAGCCGCTTGAGGTCCACAGTCGACTTCGACCGAGGCCGCACGCTGCACAACACCACTGTCGCCGACCGAACGAGATCCCCGTAGTCGTGCGCCTCCAGCCAGTCCAACGTCGCCGAAGCCGCCCGGGCCCCGTCCACGGAAGGACTGCTCACGAGTACCAGCTGGTCAGCCAGGCCAAGCACGCCGGACATGGCCGAGTGCAGCAAGCCGGTCCCGCAGTCGGTGATGCAGATCGAGTAGAAGTTCTCCAGAACCGCCGAAACCGCCTGATAGTCCGAAGCGGAAAAAGCCTCAGACACCGAAGGGTCCCGGTCAGACCCCAGGATCTCCAGCCGCGACGGCGTCTGCGAGGTGAAGGCCCGGATGTCGACGTACCGCCGGATGTCCCCGCGCTCGTTCAGCAGGTCACGGATGGTCGCCGAGGTCTCCAGCTCGACCTTGTCGGAGAGCGTTCCACGGTCGGGGTTGGCGTCGACGGCGATCACGCGGTCGCCGCGGACCTGTGCCAGCGTCGCGCCGAGGCCCACGGTCGTGGTCGTCTTGCCGACGCCGCCCTTGAGGCTGAGCACCGCGACGCGGTGGTGGCCGGCCGAGACGGGAGTGCGCGCTCGGGCGACCAACTCCTGCCGACGGCGCACTTCGGGCGCCTCGCCGGGCTTTATCAAGCCGGCCGTGGCCTTGAAGACGACGCGGCGCCAGCCGGTGGCCGGGCCGTCCTTGCGGCCCTTCAGCAGGGTCGCGGGGTCGAGGCTGTCGGCCGAGGGCTTCGACGAGCGGGGCACGAGGGCCCGCGACGGGGTGGAGAAGGCCGGTGCGGGCAGGTTGTCGGGCTGGCGGCGGCGCGCCTGGTAGGGCTCGCGCTCCGCGATCTCGCGCGACTCCGAGCGCGACTCCGAGCGCGGCTCCGAGCGCGGCTCCGCGATCGGTGGTTGCACTTCTCTCGTGTACGCGTCCAGCGCCTCGCGCGCCGACGACCGGAAGGCCTCTCCGGGGCCAGGGGCCGGCTCAGCCGGTTTGCTGAGGTTCTCCCGCAGGGATCCCCTTAACGGCTCCTCGGCGTCGCGGATGGGGCGGAAGCGGTCGCCCGGGTCGGTGTCGTCCGGGGCCGGGGTCTCCTCGGGCTCGGTGCCGGGCCAGGAGAACCGGCCGGAGTCGTTGTCGGCACGCGAGTCGGAGGGCAGCTGGAACGGCCCGGAGTCGGAATCGGTCCGCCCGAAAGCCCCCAGATCACTCTCGGGGCGCGAGACCCGATCGGTGTCGCGGGTGAACCGGAAGCCGCCGGAGTCCGAATCGCTCTCGGTACGCAGCCCGAAGGTCCCCGGGTCGGTGTCGTTGCGCGCGTAGCTCGCCAGATCGGACACGGTCTCGGGCGAGAACCGGCCCGTCTCCGCGTCGGGGCGGGGCTCGTCGGACACCGGCACGGCCGGCTCCAGCCAGCCGCGTACCGGCTCGTCGGAGAGGTCGGGCTCGGCCGGTGGCCGTTCGCCGAATGCTCCGACGTTGTAGGAGTCGGTGTCGATCGGAGAGTCCCCGAACGCCCCTCGTCCGGTCCCGAACGGCAGCGGGTCGAGCGTCTCGACCCCGTTGTCGGGCGCGGGCGGCTCGTCGACCGCGGCGACCGCGCGGAACGGGGCCGGCTCGGCCGGCACCGAACGCCATGGGTCCTTCGGGTATGGCGAAGGCACCTCGTCGGTCGGCGGCGCCGGCTGCTGGGACGCAGCCAGCGACGACGCCGTCACCGCGGACACCGCGATGTCGACCTCGTCGGGCATCTCCTTGATCGCGTCGAGCCAGGCCAGCTGGTCTTCGAGCGAGTGGGGATCCTCACGATCGTGTCGTGCCACCGTGTTTCCCCCTCGGGATGGGCTAAAGGGGCAGCAAACACATTGCAGATTAGCGCCCCGTATACAGGCGAACGCGGCCAACCGTCGAGTTGGCTGCTCGGTTACTTTAGGTCACATGCGTGCGATCGTGATTTCAAGCCCCGGCGGACCGGAGGTCCTGGAGTGGCGCGAGGTGCCGGATCCCGTCCCCGCCCGAGGTGAGGTGGTGATTGAGATCACGGCGTCGGCCGTGAATCGGGCCGACCTCCTGCAGCGGCAAGGACTCTACTCGCCTCCGCCCGGCGCGTCTGAAATTCCCGGGTTGGAATGTTCTGGGGTGATCACTGAAGTCGGCGAGGGTGTCGACACTCTCACTGTCGGTGACGAAGTCACGGCCCTGCTGGCCGGCGGCGGATATGCCGAAAAGGTGGCAGTTCCGTGGCAGCAGGTGATGCCCGCCCCCACCTCCCTGGCCGAGTCGGCCGCACTGCCCGAGGTGGCGTGCACGGTCTGGTCCAATGTCTTCATGGCCGCGCGCCTGCGCAAGGGCGAGACCCTGCTCGTCCACGGCGGCGCCAGCGGCATCGGGACGATGGCCATCCAGCTCGGCAAGGCGTTCGGGTCGCGGGTGATCGTCACGGCGGGTTCGGACGCGAAACTCGAACGATGCCTGGCGCTCGGCGCGGATAGAGGAATCAACTACCGAGAAGAAGATTTCTCCCAAGTACTCAAGGACGACCGCCCCGACGTCATCCTCGACATCATGGGCGCCAAGTACCTGAAGCCCAACGTCGCGGTCCTGGCCAAAGGCGGGCGGCTGGCCATCATCGGGATGCAGGGCGGCACGAGGGGCGAGCTCGACATCGCCGCCCTGCTGCAGAAGCGCGCGACCGTGATGGCCACGGCCCTGCGCAGCCGCACCCCCGACGAGAAGGGCGCGATCTGCCGGGGCGTGGCCGACAGCGTGTGGCCGCTGGTCAGCGCGGGTGCGATCACGCCGGTCGTCCACGCTCAGATACCGATGGAACACGCTGCGGAGGCCCACCGCATGCTCGAAGCCGGCGACCACATCGGCAAGATCCTGCTAGTAGGTTGAGAGACATGAACGCTGACGAGAGCACTCCACACATCGTGGTTCTTCCGGCAGGCGAAGAGGCCCCGGACGGCGAGGAGCGGTCGGTCGCCGACCTGGTGGAACAGCCCGCGAAGGTGATGCGGATCGGCAGCATGATCCGCCAGCTTCTCGAAGAGGTCCGCGCGGCCCCCCTCGACGAGGCGAGCCGCAAGCGTCTCATGGAGATCCACCAGAGCTCGATCAAGGAGCTCGAAGACGGCCTGGCCCCCGAGCTCGTCGACGAACTCGAGCGCCTCTCGCTCCCGTTCACCGACACCAACGGCTCCCCGCCCAGCGAGGCCGAGCTCCGTGTGGCCCACGCCCAGCTGGTCGGCTGGCTCGAAGGCCTCTTCCACGGCATCCAGACCACCCTGTTCGCCCAGCAGATGGCGGCCCGCGCCCAGCTGGAGCAGATGCGCCGCGCCCTCCCGGGCGGCTTCTCCCAGGGCGGCCAGGACGACCCCGGCCACCGCGGCGCCTCGGGTCCTTACCTTTAGGCCTCTTCGTGTACGGGCTGGGCGACCCTCAAGGCACCCGGCCCGAACACGATCCGTTCACCCGTACAGCCGCTCCAGAACCAGTGCCACCCCGTCGTCGTCGTTGGCCGCCGTCACCTGGTCGACCGCCGCCAGCACGTCGGGATGGGCGTTGGCCACCCCGAACGACGTCCCCGCCCACCCCAGCATCGGCAGGTCGTTCGGCATGTCGCCGAACGCGACCGCCTCGGCGGGCGCGATCCCGTTGCGTTCGGCGAACCGGGCCAGCGCGGTCGCCTTGGTCACCCCCAGCGCGCTCATCTCGATCAACGCGCGCCCGCTCGAATGTGTGGGCGTGACCAGGCCCCCCACCAACGCCACGACCTGCTCGTAGAGATCGTCGGCGTCCATCGTGTGGTGATAGGCGAGCAGCTTCGCGCACGAACGCCCGAGCACCGAGGAAACGGGCGGCCGGCCGTCGCCGAAGCGCAGATCCCAGCCGCCCAGGGGAAAGTCGCTCTCGTAGGCGTAGCCGTCTTCGTACTCGACAGAAAAGGCCAGCGAAGGCACGGCGGCGCGCAGCAGGGCGACGGTTTCGGTCACCACCTCTGACGGCATCAGGTGGGCGTCGGCGATCGACTCGGTGTGGAGGTCGTAGAGGAGTGCGCCGTTGGCGCAGATGGCCAGCCCCCGGTGGTTGACGACGTGGGAGACGCTCGTCATCCAGCGGGGCGGGCGGGCGGTGACGAAGACCAGGGTCGCCCCGGAGTCCTCGACGGAGGCGAATGCGGCGGCGGTGCGGGCCGAGATGGTGCCGTCGGAACGCAGAGCGGTGCCGTCGAGGTCGGTGGCGACGAGGCGCGGTGGGGCCATAACAGCTCCCAGTTTGCCCTGTCAGCGAGACGCCCCGGTCAGGGGGATCTCAGGACAAGAATTCTCCCCCGGACTTGGAACACCGGGGGGCCGACATAGTGTTAGATGTGAACGCGTTGTATTAGCTGTTCCCGTAGCGAAAACCAGCTTGACTGTTATGAGCCACCCGGGGAGCTGTGCGACACACCGGGGCTCACGAGGTGTGTGCCCCAAGATTCACTTCCTTAGGGAGAGCGTTAATGGCTCAGGGAACCGTCAAGTGGTTCAACGCTGAAAAGGGCTTCGGCTTCATCGCCCCGGACGGCGGCGCGCCGGACGTGTTCGTGCACTTCTCGGCCATCACCGGCTCCGGTTACCGGAACCTGGAAGACGGCCAGCGGGTGGAGTTCGAGGTCACCGAGGGCCCGAAGGGTCCGCAGGCCTCGCAGGTCCGCGCCCTCTAGACCACTGACAACGGCGAAGGCCGGGGCTCTTCGAAAGAAGAACCCCGGCCTTCGTCGTGTTATTTGACGGGTTCGAGAACGTCGAGCCCCACAAAGGGCCGCAGCGCCTTGGGAACCACGACCGAACCGTCGGCCTGCTGGTGGTTCTCGAGAATCGCCACAATCCATCTGGTGGTCGCGAGTGTGCCGTTCAGCGTGGCCACCACGCGGGGCTTGCCGTCTTCGTCGCGGAAACGCACCTTGAGGCGGCGGGCCTGGAACTCGGTGCAGTTCGACGTCGAGGTGAGTTCGCGGTAACGCCCCTGGCTGGGGATCCAGCCTTCGCAGTCGAACTTGCGGGCGGCCGACATGCCGAGGTCGCCGGCGGCGGTGTCGATGACGCGGTAGGGCAGCTCGCACTTGTCGAGCATCTGCTTCTCCCACGCGAGCAGCCGCTGGTGCTCCTCGGCCGAATCCTCCGGCTTGCAGTAGGAGAACATCTCGACCTTGTCGAACTGGTGCACCCGGATGATGCCGCGGGTGTCCTTCCCGTACGACCCGGCCTCCCGGCGGAAGCACGACGACCAGCCCGCGTAGCGGTAGGGCAGCTGCGAGCCGTCGAGGATCTCGTCGGCGTGGTAGGCCGCCAGCGGCACCTCGGAGGTGCCGACCAGGTAGAGGTCGTCTTCGGGCAGCCGGTAGATCTCGCTGTCGTGGGCGATCGTGAAGCCGGTGCCCTGCATCGACTCGGGCTTGACCAGCACCGGCGTGATCATCGGCACGAAGCCGGCCTCGACGGCCTGCTGCATGGCCATGTTGAGCAGCCCGAGCTGGAGCCGGGCCCCGGCGCCGCGCAGGAAGAAGAAGCGCGAGCCCGAGACCTTCGCGCCCCGCTCCATGTCGATCGCGCCGAGCAGTTCGCCCAGCTCAAGGTGGTCGCGCGGGGTGAAGTCGAACTCCCTGGGGGCCCCTACGTGGTCGAGGACGACGTAGTCGTCCTCACCGCCGTGGGGCGCGGCCGGGTCGACGATGTTGGGCACCGACATCGACATGGCCTCGAGCTCGGCGCCGAGCTGCTCGGCCTCCGCCTCGGCCGCCTTCACCTGCGCCGCGAGATCCTTCGCCCGGTCGAGCAGCGCCTGCCGCTCGTCGCCGGACGCCTTGGAGACCGACTTGCCCACGTTCTTCTGCTCGGCGCGCAGGGACTCGAAGGAGCCCAGCGCACTGCGACGGCGCCCGTCGAGGGAGAGCAGCGTGTCGACGACGGTGTCGTCCTCCCCGCGGGCGCGCTGCGAGTCGCGCAGCCGGTCGGGATCTTCGCGTAGGGTTCGCAGGTCAATCACAAGGCAAACGCTACCGTTGCACGGAGCCTGCCCGCATTCGGCTTAGCCACCCGGCGGCCTCGGCGAAATCGGGGTCGCCGGTGCCGCGCTTGACCTGCGTCGGCACCTTGTCGGCCCGCGGATAGCTGCCGAGGAAGCGCAGATCGCCGGAAATGCGGTGGAGCCCCGAGATGGCCTCTCCGACCCGCGCCTCGGCGATGTGCCCCTCGCAGTCGAAGTGGAAGAAGTAGCTGCCGATCCCGTCACCGGTCGGACGCGACTCGATGCGGGTCAGGTTGACGCCGCGTACCGAGAACTCCGAGAGCATTTCCAGCAGCGCGCCCGCGTGGTCGTCGCGCAGGAAAGCCACCATCGACGAACGGTCGGCGCCGGTCGGCTCGGGCAGCGTGCCGGGGGGCGCGACCCGGACGAACCGGGTCACCGTGTCGTTGCGGTCGCCGATGTCGGAGGCCAGCTCGGTCAGTTCGTAGATCTCGCCCGCGATGGCCGGCCCGATGGCGGCGTCGTAGGGGGACTCGGGGTTGGCGATCTCCTGGGCCGCGCCGGCGGTCGAGGAGGCGTGGACGACCACGGCGCCCGGGATCTCCCGGTCGATGAAGTCACGGCACTGGGTGTGCGCGGCGGGGTGGGTGAAGATGCGCTTGATCTGCCGCATCTCGGTGCCCGGACGGACCAGAAGGGAGAACTCGACCGGCAGCATCAGTTCCGCCACGATCAGCAGCGGCTGCCCCCAGGCGAGCTCGTCGAGCGTCTGGGCGATGCCGCCTTCGAGCGAGTTCTCGAGGGGCACGACGGCCCCCTCGGCCTCGCCGTTGCGGACCGCGTCGAGCGCGGCCCTGACGTTGGCGCACGGCAGGCGCTCGGCCTCGGGCGCCAGTTGGCGAAGGGCGGCCTCACAGAAGGTGCCCTCGGGGCCCAGATAGGCGAGCTTTGACATAACACCAGGTTAGCCACAGTCGGCTGTGGAGTATGCGGAACTTTACGAGTTCAGCGGGCCGAGTTGCTCCAGAGCCCTCCGGCGGGTCGCAGCAGGTCACCGTCGGCCGCCTCGACCTCGGGCCCCAGCCCGAGCCGCGCGGCCCGCACCGCCTGCTCCTCCTCCGGAGAGAGCGGCTGGAGCCCCTTGCCGCCCCTTAGGGCCCTGACGTAGGTGCGGGTTTCGGTCCGTCCGTTGATGGACGTCAGCACGATCCCGTCGCCCAGCCCGTTGATCAGCGCCACCGAGAACGACAACCGCCCGGTCATCTCCTCCAGCGCGTCGTAGCGGAAGACGGCGACGTCGCGGATCGCCTTGGTGTCGACGACCCCCTCGACCGCCGCCCGCCGGGCCAATACGTCGAGGCAGTCTTGGACGGCGGCCCGCGCGTTGCGCAGCGAATAGAGCCCGATGACGACCCCGGTGAACCCGGCGAGCAACCCGACGATCACGAAAGCGGTAACCAGCACGCGACCGAGCGTAATGGCGCGGTCACGGTTTCGCCCGGGTTCGGGCAAGGATGAACACGAGCGCGATCGCCCCCAGCCCGAACGCGTTCTGCACGATCTTCCCCAGCGTCGGCGACAACACGGGGATCTCCCACATCTTGACGTAGGCCCCCCACCACGGAATGGGCAGCACGTAATAGACCCACGTGACCGCCTTCTGCCGGATCTCCGGCAGCGCCGCCAGCACGACCACGATCCAGGCGAGATGGTGAATCCACGCCACCGGAGACAACAACACGGCCATCAATCCGGTCAACGCCGTCGCGGTGACGAGGTGGCCATCGAGGTAATGGCGGCGGGCGGCGCGGAAGCCGTACCAGCCGATGAAGGCGACGGCGGCGAGCCAGAGCACGGTGGTCAGCGCATCGGGCCAGTAGAGCCGCAGCAACATCCCGCGCATCGACTGATTCGTGGTCGCCGTATTGGCCCCGAGCCTTTCCGAATCGAGCAGCGCCCCGAACCAGAAGTCGACGGCGTCCCGCGGAATCACCAGAAACGGAATGACCGTGAGCAGCGCCGCCGTTCCCGACGCCGTGAGGAACGTTTTCATCTCCTCATTCCGGTACGGCTTCCGCCACGCCACCAGCAACAAGAGGATGAGAAACACGCCGGGCGTGAGCTTCACCGCCGTCGCGATGCCGATGAGAATGCCGCGCGGCCACCACGGCCGTTTGACCACGACGTCGAACAGGCACAACGCGACGAGGAACAGATCGACCTGACCGAACCTGATCTGGTCGCGGATCGGCATCAGGTAAAGGCACGCGATCGTGACCAGCGGCAACCATTTCCGCTGCTCGGGAAAGGCCACCCAGACGACGGCGACCAGCGTTCCGATGATGGCCGCCGTCCACACCCACTGGAGCACCGGCCACGGCAACAGAGCGAGCGGCACCGCGAGCATGGCCGCGATGGGCGGATAGGTGAACGGCAGCAACTGCGGCGCCGGCGTGACCACGCCGTAGACGGGCAACCCGTCGAGCAGCGCCTGCCCGCCGAGCCGGTAGACGTCGAGATCGACGAGCCGCTGGTCATCGGGGTTGGTCAGCCAGTAGTGCACCAGCGGCGCGGCCGCGGCCACCACCAGCAGCAGGCCCGCCAGCGGCCACCAGCTCGTCCGACTCCGCGCAACGCTTCCCACGACGAGGCAGGCTACCGTTTAGCCCGCCGACCGCCCGCAGGGAAGGAGACCTCGTGCACGACCCCTCCACGACCGAGGCCGCACGGGGACCCGCTCTGGACACGGCGGTCTCTTCGGGCGGCGTCGCCGGCAGCCATCCGGCCTCGAACCCGGTTCGCCGCCCGAACAGGTTCCACCGGATCGTCTGGGTTCTGCTCACCGCCGCCCTGGCCGGGGCCTTCTGCCTGCCGGGTACCGCGCTCGCGGCCCCCCGGGGCCAGGTGGTGATCATCGGCGTCCCGGGGCTGGAGTGGGCCGACCTCAGCCCCACGCGCACCCCCAACCTGTGGAAACTCGCCGAGACCGCCGGTGCGGCCTCGTTGTCGACCCGGGCGGTGCCGCTCGTAGGCCGGGGCATCACGTGCCCGGTCGCCGGTTGGCTGACCGTCTCGGCGGGACAGCGGGCGGCCGACCTGAACTGCGAGCCGCCCGCCCGGCCCTCGGGCACCGCCGTGCCCGATTGGCGCTCGCTCGTCGCGCTCCAGGAGCACTCGTCGTTCCAGGCGCGGATCGGAACCCTCGGGCAGGCGGTCAAGGACGCCGGGGGCCGGGTCGCCGCCGTGGGCCCGGGGGCCCTGCTGGCCGCAGCCGACATTTCCGGAAATGTCACCACCTACGCCACCACCATCGCCGACCTCGACCCCACCGGTCACCAGCTCATCGTCACCGAGGCCCCGGAGATCTCCGACGCCTGGCTCGCCGCCGGCCTGAGCGACCGGGGCAGGGACCAGGCCGTCGCCGCCGCCGACGTCACCGTCGGGGCCATCCTCGCCAAGGTTCCTCAGGGGGCCACGGTGCTGGTCGGGGGGGTCTCCGACGCGCGTACCACCGCCCATCTGCACGTCGCCATGGCCACGGGGCCCGGGTTCGGGAAGGGGCTGCTGACCGCGTCGTCAACCCGGCAGGTCGGGCTGGTCACCATCACCGACCTGACCGCGACCGCGCTGACCGCCCTCGGCCTGCCCGTGCCCGACGGCGTCGTGGGCCGCGCCTGGACCTCGACGACCGAGCCCGCCACCCCGCAGGCCCTCGCTGACGACGATCTTGCCAGTCAGGTTCTCAGGGACGTGCGCGAGCCGTTCTTCTTCGCGCTGGTCATGATCCAGGTGCTCTTCTACGCCGTCGCGGCGGTGATCATGCGACGCCAGGTCGTCGCCGCCGGGCGGGCCATGATGATCGTCGGCGTCGTCAGCGGCGCGGTGCCCGTCTCGACGTTCCTGGCGCAGCTCGTGCCGTGGTGGAGCGTCGCCCATCCGATGCCCGCGCTGGTCGGCACGATCCTCGGCTTCGCCCTGCTCATCGCGGGGATGGCGTTCGCCGGGCCGTGGCGGCGCGAGGTGCTCGGGCCGCTGGGCGTGGTGGCGGGGGTGTCGTCGCTGGCGCTGCTGCTCGACGTCATGACGGGCTCACACCTGCAGGTCAACGCGGTGACCGGCTACGAACCGGTCACCGGCGGCCGGTTCTACGGCTTCGGCAACATGGCCTTCGCCGTCTACTCGACCGGCACGATCCTGTTCCTGGCCGCCGCCGCGCACTTCATCCGCCGTCGCGGGCTCGCGTTCGCCTTCTGCGGCCTGTACGGCCTGCTCGCCATCGCCGCCGACGGCTGGCCCTCCTGGGGGGCCGACTTCGGCGGGGTGCCGTCGTTCGTGCTCGGTTTCGCGGTATTCCTGCTGCTCCTGGCGGGGTTGCGGGTGTCGGTGGCCCGGCTGGCCCTGATCGCCGCCGGGGGCGCCGCGTTGATCACGGTGATCGCGCTGGCCGACTGGTCGCGCCCGGCCGAGCAGCGCACCCACCTGGGCGCGTTCGTCCAGCAGGTCGTCGACGGCGAGGCCGGCGGGGTGCTGGCGCGCAAGCTCAGCGCGATGCTCGGCACGCTGGGGAACTGGCCGCTGACCCTGCTCTCGCTGGTCGCGGTGGCGTTCCTGTTCCTGGTGCTGGCCCGGCCGCGCGAGATGAAGGTCGCCGCGCTGAGCGTGGCCTACGAGAAGGCCCCCGAACTGCGGGCCGGGTTGATCGGCGCGCTGACGGCGGCGTTCGTCGGGTTCCTGATCAACGACTCGGGGATCGCGATTCCGGCGATGGCACTGACGGTGGCCGTACCGCTGACACTCGCGGCAGTCGTACGAGCAGAAACACCACCACAACCAGCAGCAGCCACGGAACGACCTGAGACCTGACCACCTCCACCAGCCACTCCGACCCGGCGGGCTGGTCGAACTGGCGCGCCGGCAGGTAGGCCAGCGACAACAACGAGATCCGGGCGACCAGGACGTAGTCGAGCCACGACCTCGGCACCAGGGCGAGCAGCGCGAACGCGAGCCCGTCATACCAGGGCAGCGCGTAGGGCGTGGCGAACAACCACGCGACGGAGAACGCCACGGCGACCCGCGTGGCGTCGAGCGGCGCCAGCGCCCGCAGCAGGAGCGCCGCCAGCGCGGCGAACAGGAGCAGCGACCCGATCTGGATCCAGACCTGGTAGGACCCCGGGCCGATCACCGCCTGGAGCCCGCTCTTGACCACGCTCCACGGCGTCGCGAGCGAGACCATCTTGCTGGCGTTGAGCACCTGCCCCAGCGAATGCGGCCCCGCCAGCCAGTAGGCCACCCCGGAGACCGCCAGCGCGGTCGCGGCGACCACCGCCAACCGGCCCAGGTTCCGGCGCAGCTCCCAGGCGACGCCGAGCGCGACCACCCCCACGGTCACCTTGGCCGCGACCCCCAGGCCGAGGAAGACGCCCTTGAACCGGGTGACCAGCGCGGCGACCACGAAGGCGATGGCGAGCGTGTCGGCGTGCATGCCGCCGACGAGATGGTGGACGACCAGCGGATTGGCCGTCCACAGAACCACCCCGCGCGACCCGAGCAGCCAGGCGACGGCGAGGAAGGCGGCGGCGTTGACGAGCGCCATCACGAACACGGTCAGCCGGACGGAGTCGCCGCCCACGAGACTCGCCAGCGCCTGCACCCCGGTCGTGACGGGACCGTAGACACTCGGCGTCGTGGCCCACTCCTCGACCGCCCCGACAACGGGGTCGCCGGGGAATCGGTCGGGCGTGACCGAATAAGGGTCGTGCCCGAGGGCCGCCAACCGGCCGTAGGCGGCGTAGTTGAGGTGGTCGGACGACCCGATCGGCGGCAGGAAGGCCAGGAGCAGAACCGCCACGACCCCCAGCCACCGCAACACCCGCAACGAAGGCGCGCCGTAGAGCCCGAGCAGCACCCCGGCGGTCCCGAAGACGACGACCGCCGCCCCCAGCCCGATGACCGGCCATCCGGGCAACCCGGCGTCGAAGAAGACGGGCAACCACCCGGACCCGGTCAGCCGGGGCTGCAGCGCCGACGGCCCGAGCAGGGCCAGCAGCACGGTCAGCCCAAGGGCCGCCGCCACACACCAGACGGCCAGCCTGCCCGCAGCCACACGCTCCACGCCGAGAAGCCTAGGGCCGCCCGCCCGGCGTCAACCTGCCCGGAGGCAACCTGTGGACAACTCCCAGCCTGTGGAAAACCTCGTCAGGCCATCTGAGGTCAGGTCGATTCCGGCATCCACCAACCGAAATTTCGGGCGCGAAAGCGCCCGAAACAAACAGGACCCTCAGGAACGGGTGTTCGGCCGCAGACCTTCGATCGTCTCCATCGCCTTGACCACCGTCGGCTCGCGGGCCGCCAGCGCCCGTGACACGTCGCGCAGTTGCTTGGCCCGGTGCAGCTGGGCCCGCCAGTCGGTGCCGGTGGCGCGATGGGCCATCTCCACCTCGACCTCCACGACCCGGAACCCCTTCCGGACGAGGTCGATCGTCAACCCGGTCTCCACGCCGAACCCGGCCGCCAGCGGACGGGCCGCCTCGAAGGCCGCGCGGGTCAGGCAGCGCTGGCCGTTGAGGGGCTGGGCCGGGTCGAAGCCGGTCAGCCGTTTGATGCCGTCGCGGGCGACCCTGACCACGACGCCGTGGCCGCCCAGCTTCACGCGGGTGGTGAAGGTCGCGATGGTCATGTCGGCCATGCCGTCGCGGACCGGTCCGATCAGGGGGGCCGCGGCGGCGGCCGTCTCCCCCAGGTCGGCGTCCAGAAAAAGCAGGTTGCAGTCTTCGTCGAGCAGCCGCACGGCTTCGGCGCCGCTCTCCATGGCGGCGGCCTTGCCGCGGTTGCGGCTGTGGCGCACGACGCGGGCGCCGGCGGCGCGCGCCGCCCGCCCGGTCTCGTCGGACGAGCCGTCGTCGACCACGAGGACGATCGAGACGCCGGGCAGGCGCAGGGCCGCGGTCACCGTCGTGGCGATGCGGTCGCCCTCGTCTTTGGCCGGGATGACGACCGCGGTGTCGGAGCGGGGGGAAAGGTCGCTCATCCGGTCGGGTTGGCCAGCTCCGCGGGCACGCTCTCGTGCACGGTGAACACCGAGTCGAGACCGGTCACCTGCAGGATCTTGCGGACCGCCGGACGTGGTGCGGCCACCTCCAGCACGCCGCCGCGTTCCTTGAGCCGCTTGAGAGCGGACAGCAGCACGTTCATGCCGGTGGAGTCACAGAACTCCACGCCGGACATGTCGATGACGACCCGGTCAAGCGCGGTCTCTTCGAGCACTCGGGTGAACTCCGACTGCAGGCGAGGCGCGGTATAGAGGTCGATTTCTCCGATTACGGCCATCACAGCGTGACCCGCATGCGATCGAGTCGAGACTTTGAGCTCCACAGCGCGCACACTAGCGCCGGTCGGGCGCTGGGTCACGTTCCTCTGGGATTACCGAAGAGTCGTCCGCCCTTTGTCCCCGATTTCGGTCCCATGTAAACGCAGAGTGCGCGAAGCTTGACGCTAAGGAACCGGCTCCCGCCGGAGCCCGAGGAGGAGCGGCGCTCATGAACACGGAACTTCCCGAAGATCCACAGAGACGTCGGCTTCGTGAGCGGCTGGAAGTCATCCAGATCCGCACCGACAAGGCGAGTTCATGGCGTGACGCGGTCAGACCTCTGCGATACCTGTTGAACCGTGAGGGCTTCGTACCGATCAAGACCCGGCTCGCCTCGACCGACCTCGACTTCCTGGAAGCCTCCCGAGACGATCTGCTGGCCTTCTCCGAGTTGTCGCTGCGGCTGATCGACCTGCACCAGCCGCGCGACGCGGGCGGCATCACGAGCGACACGGCCCATCCGATCCTGCGCTGCCGCAGCTGCATGTGGCGCTGGCCGTGCCCGACGTTCCGGGCGATCACCGAGGCGTTCTCGATCGGTCACGACCTCGGTTCGTAGCGGTAGCCGACGCCCCACACGGTGATGATGCGGCCGGGGTCGGTCGGGTCGCGTTCGATCTTCTCCCTCAGTCGGCGAACGTGGACGGTGACCGTCGAGGAGTCGCCGAACGCCCAGCCCCAGACGCGGTCGAGCAGGTCGGTGCGGCTGAACGCCTGGCGCGGGTTGCGCAGCAGGTAGACCAGCAGGTCGAACTCGCGGGCGGTCAGGGTGACCTCCGCGTCGCCCAGGCGCACGTGGCGGGCCCCGACGTCGACCACGAGGTCGGCGTCGCGCAGCACCCCGGTTCCGGCCGGCACGATCGATCCACGGGCCCTGCGGAGCACCGCGGCGACGCGCAGGGCCAGCTCACGGGGGCTGAAGGGCTTGGTGACGTAGTCGTCGGCGTCGGCGTCGAGGTCGACGGCCAGGTCGATGGCCTCGCCGAGCATGATCACCGGGACCGGCCAGCGGGCGCGCAGCTCACGGCCGACGGCGAGCCGGTTCATGTCCAGGATGAGCAGGTCGGGCGGTCCGGTGAGGGCCAGGGGATCACACTCGACCTCGTGGCCGTCACGTTCGAGATAACGTGCGACGACCTCGGCCACGGCGGGGTCGTCGTCGACCACGAGAATGACGGTCACGACCCAAAGACTAGGTCGCACGGCGATCGCCGAACGCGTAGTTTGTTGGCCATGACCCGTACTGTTCTTGCGGTCGTGGGGATCATCATCGCCATCTGGCTGGTGACCGGATTCATCATCCCCGCGCTCTTCGCGACGCTGAAGTTCCTCCTTGTCGTCGCGCTGATCGCGGCGGTCGTGGTCGGTGTGATCACGCTGGTGGGCAAGAAGTAACGCATGTTCGTCCAGGCCCTGCTCGGCGCGCTCGCGATGCCCGGTGGCATCGCGTTTCTCGCCGTGCTGGGCCTGCTGCTCGTCGCGTGGGCGCTGCGGCTGCTGGCCGCGGCGCCGCACGTCGCGCACGCGCCGCTCGGCGCGGGCGTCGAAGCCGTGCTTGTACGGCTCCGCCGCCCCAATTCACCGGGCCGCACAAGGTCGAGAGCTCCGACAGGAACCCCGGCGCCCCGCTGATCGCCATTGATCGGCAGGGGTGCCTTCGTCATGCCCAAAGCGAGATGCAGACGGCCGAAGGCCGGCTGTGGCTCGCGCTTTGAATCTGCCTCGAAGGCACGACGAAAGGTTCCCGCATCGTGTTCGACTTCATCCTCGGCCCGGCCTATGACGCCACGGCGGCGCTGGCCGGCCTCGTCGGCGCCGCCCCGGCGATCGTGCTGCTGACCCTGCTGGTCAGGCTCGCCCTGCTCCCCCTGGGGATCCGTCAGGCGAAGCTCCAGCGCATCCGCCAGAAGCTCGCCCCCGACCTGGCGAAACTCCGCAAGCGCCACGCCGACGACCCGGAGCGTATGGCAAGGGAGGTCCAGGCCCTCTATGCCGGCGCCGGGACCTCGATATTCGCCGGCGTCGGGACGGGCCTGGCCCAGATCCCGTTCGTGTTCGTGTTGTACAACCTGTTCACCCACCCGGTGATCGCCGGGCAGCAGAACGTCCTGATGACCCACAGCGCACTGTCGGTGCCCCTGAGTGAGCACCTGGGGGCGGTGATCGCCCATTCCGGTTTGTTCGGCGGGCCCACCCTGGTGTTCGTCGGCCTCCTCGTGCTCATCGCACTGGTGGCCTGGCAGTCGTCCCGACTCGTGATCGGGACGCCTGAAATGCCCGGAAGCGGGCTGTTGAAACTACTTCCCTACGGGACCGTGCTCGCCGCCGCGTTCCTGCCGTTCGCGACGGGCGTCTACCTGCTGATCAGCACCGCATGGACGACGACCGAACGGCGACTACTCACCGCTTAGACGACTTCGCGCAGTGCGCTTATTTCGGACTCACCTGACTGCCCGTTTCGGGCAGGCTGCGGGGCGTGGACGATGGCCCAAACAGTCGTCGTCTCGCCCTCGTGGCGTACTCCCCAGCGCTCTGCCAGGAACTCGACGATGCCGAGCCCCCGGCCCCCCAGAGACGAGAGGGTAGGCCTTCCGGCACGCGGCTCGGTGGTCGCCCCACCGTCGCTCACGGCCACTTCCACATGTCCGTCACCACAGGCCCATGTGACTCTGAGCTGCCCAGACGCGAGGGGGTGTGCGTGGCGCAGGGCATTGCTCAACAGTTCGCTCATCACCAGGACCGTGTCGTCGACCGCCGCTTCGAAAACCCCGGAAGCGAGCAGGTCGGCGCTGAGGCGTTGACGCGCCACAGCCACGCTCGACAGAGCGTACGGCAGCATGACGACGCTCGACGCACTCACCTCCCCGTTCTCCCGAACCCCCTGAAGATGGTCACCCCAGTAAGACCGAAATGCCCCGTTCGCTGACCGTGGAAACCGAGCACTGATTACAGCTTGTGCACATTGGACAATAGGTCAGCTTCGGTGTTACCCCGGCCTTACCGCCCCGGTGTGTCGGGTGCGGTGACAAACCCCTCTCTGCGCAGCACGAACTGCATACGTGTACCACCCTCGGGTCGAGGCAGTGCGGCCACCTCCCCTCCTTGGGCCCGCGCGAGGCTCCGGACGATGTAGAGACCCAGCCCCACCCCGCCGAACCGGCGGCGGTCGCCGCTCTCGCCCTGGACGAACCGCTCGAAGACGCGCTCGCGGTCGGACGGGGCGATGCCGATGCCCTCGTCGTCGACCGTGAGGACCACCCGGGACTCCTCCGACCAGGCCGAGACCTGGATGAGGCCGCCGTCGGGGGAGTACTTGAAGGCGTTCTCCAGCAGCTGGTCGAGCAGTATGTCGGTGGCGAGCGCGTCGCCGCGTACGAGCGGAAGATCGTCGGGCACCCGCACCTCGACGCGGTGGCGGTCGGAGAGCACCGGCAGGCCCAGAGTCGCGGCCCGCACGCGTTCGGCCAGGTCGAAGGCCTCGTCGCGGACCGACGGCTCGGCGGCGCCGGCGCGGGCGCCGAGCAGGAGGTGGTCGATCAGCCGCCCGAGCGACTTGGCGCGTTCGGCGATCGTGTGGACGTGGGCCCGCCGGTCGCCGTCGGAGAGCTTGTCCCACCGGTCGGCCAGAGTGCTGGCGAAGCCGGTCACGACGGTGATCGGGGTGCGCAGCTCGTGGCTGGTGGTGGCCAGGAACAGGTCCTTGGCCTCCTCCAGCTCCTTGGCGCTGGTGATGTCGCGGAAGTCGGCGACGATCTCACCGGTCTCGGGGATGGTCGCGCACAGCACGTCGAGCCAGCGGCCCGATTCGAGCTGGAAGGTCAGCTTCTCGCCGGGGGCCGGCAGGTCGAAGGGCGGCGGCTTGCCGATCACGTCGTCATAGGCGTAGCCGGTCAGCTCGGCCGCCTTGGGGTTCCAGCGCATGACCGTGCCGCTCTCGCTCAGCACGGCGATGCCGTCGGCGCTGGCGTCGAAGACCGCGCGTTCGTGCGCCCGCTGCCTGACCGCGTCCTGGTAGGCCACCGCGTTGCCGACCGCGATGCCGGCGTGCCCGGCGAGCAGTTCGAGCAGCTCGAGTTCGACGTGGCCGGGCTTGCGCCGGGCGAACAGGGCGTAGAGGGCGCCGTAGGGCCGCCCGCCGACGGCCGCGATGCCGACCGCGATGGTGTGCAGCCCGTCGAGCTGGGCCCAGATCAGGTCCTGCAGGCCCTCGGGCCCGGTTTCCAGGATCACCGGCTTGCCGGTGCGCAGCAGCTTGCCCACCAGGCTGCTGCCCAGGTCGGCGGTGGCGCCCTTCATGCCCTCGGGCAGCCGGTGGGAGCTGACCAGCCGGAGCTTCTCGCCGTCGATCAGCACGAACCCGCCCGCGTCGGCCCCGGTCAGCTCGGTCAGCGAGCCCGCGATCCGGTCGAGCACCACGTTCTGGTCGAGCTCGGCGTTGATGTCGCCGACGACGTCGGTGAGGCGGCGGACCAGCTGGGCGCGGCGGACCGACCGGGCCCGCGCGGCCTCGTTGTCTTCGCGCTGGTGGTAGACGCCGACGTAGCCGAGCAACGCGCCCGAGGGCGTGCGCAGCCCGCTGATGTCGGCCTGCACCTCGATGAGCGTGCCGTCGCGCCGGAACCTGCGGGTCCTCAGCTGTACGGTGCCACCCGTGCGCACCCGTTCGAGCACCGCGTTGTGCTCGGCCATCAGCTCCTCGGGCACGAAGGGGGGCCGGCGGCCGAGGATCTCGTCGGCGGGCCAGCCGAACAGCCGCTCCGCGGCCGGGTTCCACGTGACCACCGACAGATCGCGGTCGAGGGCGACGATGGCATCGGCCGCGCTGGCGACTACCGCCCGCGCGATCCCTTCGTCCTCGTCATCACGTTTGTCCCAGTGGTCACATTCCACGGGTCCATCGTGCCGCTTTTCCGATCGTGATCATGACCTTTTCCAATGCTCCGCTACGCTGCCCTCGAACCCGGGGAAGGGAAGTGCCATGGACGCGTCGGCCGCATCGGGCGACCTGGAGGCACTGCTCCGGGTCACCTCGCCCACGTACGTAGGGGAATCGGCACCCGACATCGCCTTCGGCACCCACGAGACCCCCGCCGGGCGCCTCGTGCTGGCCGTCACGGCGAAGGGTGTGATTGCCACCACATTCGACGACGAACACGCCGTTTATGAACGCGTCTACCGTGAGGTCGGGTCGTTCATCGGCCACGACCCCAAGCGCCTCGACCCGCTGAAGCGGGAGATCGACGCCTACTTCGACGGCCGGCTGCGGACCTTCACCCTGCCGTTCGACCTCCGCCTGGCGACCGCCTTCGCCCGCAGCGTGCTCCAGATGATCACCTCGGTCCCCTACGGCACGACCACCACCTACGGCGAGGTCGCCGCCCGCATCGGCCGGCCGCAGGCGCTGCGCGCGGTCGCCAACGCGGTCACCGAGAACCCCGTCTGTCTCCTGGTTCCGTGTCACCGGGTGGTCGAGGGGCCGGGCTCGCCGGGGGCGTACGCCGGTGGAAAAGCCGCCAAAGAACTGCTGCTGAACATGGAAATCGCTTAGCGCAACGGGTCTGTCCCCACACGGTAAACCTGTGATCACTCAATGTGATAGTAATCTCACGCCGAGCAATCACCAGGTCACTAGTGGGGAGTGGTCATGCTGGGGTTCATCGTCGCCGTGGGGTCGGCGATCGCCGTGGTGGCACTGTCGGCGTTCCTGTTCCGCAGGTTCGGCGCCGGAAGTGAAGACTCCGACCCGGGCGGCCCGTCGGTCGGTCACGCCGGGTCGATGTTGTCGGCGCTGTTCCTGCTGGTCTTCGCCATCGCGATCGTCGTGCCGTGGACGACCGCCGACTCGGCCCGCCAGAACACCTACACCGAGAGCCAGTCGGCCGTCGAGGCCTACTGGGCCGCAAACGAACTGCCCGGGCCGGCCGCCACGCAGATCCAGGCCGGGCTGCGCGACTACGTCGGCTTCGTGGTCGACCAGGAGTGGCCGCTGATGGCCGACGGCCAGCTCAGCGCCGAGGGCACCACCCGGCTCAACACGCTGCGCGCCCAGGTGTCCGGTCTGATCGTCGACGGCGAAGACCAGGAAGACGCCAAGGCGGCCGTCATGGACCAGATCTCCCAGCTGAGCTCGTCGCGGCGGCAGCGCGCCGCCGACGCCGGGGCGACGCCGCCGACGATCCTGCTGGTGCTGACCGTGGTGACCGGCCTGATCGTGCTGGTCTTCCCGTTCCTGGCCGGGGCCCGGCCGAAGGGGATGGCGCTGCTGCCGATGCTGGCCATGGCGGCGCTGCTGGGGGTCGGCATCTACATGGCGTTCGACATCGTCCACGTGTTCGACGGCGGGCTGGCCGTGAAGCCCGACGCGTTCACCAGCGCGCTGGCCGAGTTCGGCCGCATATCGGGGTTGAGCTGATGAACAGCCGCATCACCGCCGCCACGCTGGGCTTCCTGATGTTGTCGACCCTGTCGGTGGCCTCGGCCCCGGCCGCGACGGCCGACGACATCATCGGGGTGGGCCTCGACGTGGGGCCGGGCGTGGGCGTGTGCGTCCAGGTCGGGGTGGTCCTCGACGTGGAGCTGGGGGTCGGCGTCGGCCAGCAGCCGCCGTGCGACCAGCCGCCTCCGCCGCCGCCACCCCCGCCGCCGCCACCGGCCGAGGAGGAACAGCCACCTCCTCCACCGCCGGCCGAAGAGGAACCGCCGCCGCCCCTGCCGGAGGAACCGGAGGTGGAGCAACCGCCGCCACCGCCGCCGGCCGAGGAGCCACCACCGCCTCCGCCACCGCCACCGCCCCCGCCGCCGCCTCCTCCGGTGAAGGAGTCGACGCCGAGGGCCGAGCGCCCGGCCAGGGTCGTTCCGGTACGTCTCCCGAAACCGGCCCCGACCACGAAGAAGCCGTCTCCGCGTCCCAAGCCGACCCCGTCGGCCACGCCGGAGCCGCGCAAGCCGAGGGTCGCGGCCGTGGCCACCCCGCCGAAGCGGGAGAACCCGCTGAAGTCGGTGCTGTTCATGGTCGTGTTGTCGACCGTGATCGCGTCAGCCGCGGCGGTGGCGTTCACCCGCATCAGATAGACGTCGCGGCCGAGCGCCGCGTGAGGCCCCGATCGCCAGCGTGACCAGCGCGGCGACCAGGAACGAGCCGAGCGCGGCGCTCATCCAGGGCGCGGGGGTGAACCCGAGGGCCTCCCGCGCCGACGTCCAGATGGCCTCCCACCACCCGATGTCGGGCAGCGCCCCGAGCATCCACCAGGTGGCGAACCCGAGCAGCCACGGCACGGTCATCAGCCACCGCGACGGCGCGTGGTCGGAGGTGTCCCACCCGCGCGACCCGCCGAGCAGGAAGTAGTCGACCACCAGCACGGCGAACATCGGCACGAACACCGCCCCGATGATGCCCAGGAAAGCCGAGTAGGTGTCGGCGCTCACGAAGATCGCCAGCAGCGTGACCAGCACCCCGATGACGACCGAGAGAATGCGCCGGTCGACCCTCGGCATCAGGTTCTGCAGCGACATCGTCACCGAGTAGACGTTCACGAACGACTGGTCGGTCTCCCGCAGCACCAGGATCCCGAAGAACACCGCGCCGAGCGACGCGGTGACGAACGGGTCCCACACCTTGTTCGTGTCGTTCCCCACCAGCGCCAGCGCCGCGATCCCCAGCGCCAGGCAGGCCACCTGCGCGATCGTGTACCCGCCGACCACCCCGCCGAACGCCGCCCGCGAACTGCGGGAGAAACGCGAGAAGTCGGCCGCCAGCGGCACCCACGAGACGCTCAACGCGATGACGTAGTCGACGGCCGGCGTGAACGCCTCCCACGACCCCGCTCCGAGCGAGGGCCCTCGGGAGATCAGCTCGTACGCGAAATAGAGCATCGCGACGACGACGCCGACGGTGACGTACCGCCGCAGGATGCGCACGGCTCCCAGCGGCTTGATGGTGAGCGCCGTGGTGATCACCCCCGCGATGACCACCCAGACCGCATAAGGCACCGTGACGCCGAACTGCCCCGCGATGGCCTGCGCACCCTGGGCGATGACCCAGAGCTCGAAGGCCCCCCAGCCCAGCATCTGGATGATGTTCAGCACTGTCGGGAGATAGGAGAGCCGCGCCCCGAAAAGCCCTCTGAGCAGCATCATCGCCGGCGCACCCGTCTGGGTGCCCGGGATGGCGGCCAGGCCGACCATGGCCGTGCCAATGAGACTGCCCACCACGGCGGCCGCCAGGGCCGCGACGAAGCTCAGCGGACGGTCGCCGAGGGGGTTGACGAGTGCGATCGCTCCTGAGAACCCGAGCAGTGACACTCCGAGGTTGGCCCAAAGGGCACCCTGGTCGAGCAGGCCGAGCGTCTTCGGCGGAGCTTCGTGCAGGGTGAGGGGGGCCTCGGAATCGACGACGGCTGTCATCACACACGCTCCCTACGCCGGCATTACCCGGACAGGTTCATGCGGTCGGCGACGCTGGTCGCCCTCTCAGCCCGGTTACGCCCGAGCTCCCGCGGTTCTTAGGTTGTCGCGAACCGGGACCAGCCCGGTTCGCCCCCACATGATGCATCATGCTCACCCGTTCGACCACCCCCGGGGTGCTCGCTATTGGGCGTCGTGTTCGGTCCCCTGGCCGGGTGCGCGGGAGCGGGCCAGTTCCGTGAGCTGGTCGGTGTCCAGGCCGTCGCAGGTGAGTTCCGTCGAGGCGATGACGGCGCGGACGACCGGGTCGGTCTCTCCCGGTACGGCCACCGTCGCCGTCTGCATCGCGGCCCACTCGCGGAGCGCGTCGATGGACGGCTGGGGCAACTCCGGGGAGTACTGGACGATCAGGGCGTTGTCGCCGACGATCAGGTGCTCCAGGCTGCCGCCGCTGGGCACGTTCGGGTCGCCCGGGGCGTAGAACGACTGGTCGGGGTGGCGCCACTGGGTGTCGCCGGGGGTGGCCAGAGACGTACGGGGGCCTGATTCGCAGGTGACCGCCCCCGCCGCGGAATCGGCCGGGGTCCCGCACGCGGCGCACAACACGAGCGCGGCCACGGCCGGGATGAGACGGCGGCGCATTGAGTTCACTCCTGATGGATCGCCAGGCCGGTGGCCCGAAGCGGTTCGGGCCACCGGTGGTGTAGCGGACGGGTCAGCTGACCCGCAGGACCGCCGAGCGCGAGACGATCTCGCCGGTCGGGTCGGTGGCGCGGACCCGGTACTCCGAGCCGTCCAGTTCCGGCGTCACGGCCAGGGCGATCGCGAACGAGGTCTGGCCGGGCACGTCGGCCCAGTCGGCCCCGGGCGCCTTGACCTGCCACTGGTAGGCGACGTTCTGGCCCTCGGCGGGCGCCGCGAAGACGGCGTCGTCACCGGCGCTGTGGGTGGCCGGCACGGGCTCCGACGTGAAGCGCAGGATGACGGCGTCGTCGGCGAGCACCTTCATCCACTCGGCGAGTTCCTTCGCGCGCTCCCGGATGGGGGTGTTGTCGACGCCGGGCAGGTTGGCCTTCACCTCGCGGCGGACGACCTTGGCCTGCTCCATGGCCTCGACGTAGTCCTTGACCAGGTAGGCGTTGTACGAGGCGTCGATCGCGCCGGTCAGCGTGGCGGCCAGACCGGTGTCGATGGAGCCGTCGGCCGTCCCGGCGGCGACCAGGGCGCGCATCTCCACGTGGGTGACGCAGTTGCCGGAGGTGGCGCCGGCGGCCCACTTGATGCCTTCCAGGATGTTCTTCTGGAAGATCGGGTCGGCGGTGTTCTTCCAGTTGTGCATCAGCGCCTGGGTGAACGAACGCCCGCCGTCGTAATTGGCGCACCACGAGATCGGGTGGTCGGGGCCCTCGACGCGGCCCGCGCTGTTGCCGATGCCCGACACGTACGTCGACTCGGTCAGCGTCTGCAGGACGTGCACCTTCTCGCGGGGGAGGAAGCCCCGCCAGTTGTAGAGCTCGTCCATGACCGGCATCTTCTTCTCGAAGTGACGGGTGGACGGGTGGGTGTCGTCCTCGGTGACCAGTTCGCCGATGACGCAGCCGCCGCAGGTGTTCTGGATGCCGCCGGCGTTGGAGCCGTGGTTGTCGAACTCGCCGCCGACCAGGTTCTTGTACCAGTCCCAGTTGTGCATGGAGTCGGTCGCGCCGTGGATGGCGACGAAGCCGCCGCCGTTGCGGATGTAGGTCTGCAGCGCGGCCTGCTCGTCGACGGTGGCGCCGGGGGTGGTCGTCGACGGCCGGTTGGTGACGAACACGTCGTTGCCGACGCTGGAGACGCCGACCAGGGCGTCGTACTGCGACAGGCGCTCGGCGCTCTCGAACGGGTTGCCCGCGACGGACACCTCGGGGCTGAGGTAGTCGTACACGTCGACGTCGAAGGAGTTGGCCCGGCCGAGGTCCTGGATCATCGCCATCGTCAGCGGGATGTGCTCGTGCCGGAAGGCGCCCGGACGGTTGCCGAACAGCAGGATCTTGAACTTGGGCCGGTTGTTCCGCACGGCCTCGCCCGGAGCCCGGAACGGGTAACGTTCCATGCCCTGGCCGGCGGTCACCGCGACGCCGGTGACGACGTCGGGGTGGTCGACGCCCTGCAGCTCCTCGACGAGCCAGGCGGCGTCCTTGACCAGCGAGTCCCGCATGTAGCCCGCCGGGGTCACCTTCGCGGCCAGCGCGCCGAACTTGACCAGCGCCGCCTCGGCCGCGCCGCCTTCGGCCTCGGTCAGCAGCGCCAGCAGCCGGTTGCCGTTGGGCGTGGAGATCTTACCGGCGGTGACGTACCGCTGGACCAGCGCCCGCAGGTCGGCGATCGAGGTGGTGATCTCGAAGGTCAGCGTGTACTTGGCGGCGTTGCCGGCGGAGTCGCCGACGTTGACGGCCCACGTGTGCTGCCCCACCGAGAGGGTGGCCAGGTCGAGCGGCATCGGGTAGGTCCAGACGCCGTCGATCCACATGTCCCGGACCGCCGCGCCGCCCGCACCCGGGGTGGGGTCGGTACGGGTCGGGGTGATGGACGCGGGCAGCGCGCTGTGCGCGACCTTGCCGTTGGCGATGCCGGGCCAGGCCGCCACCGGCGGCTTGGTGTCGATGCGCACGGTGATCGACCGCGAGGCCGAGGCGTTGCCGGCCGCGTCGACGGCGACGTAGCTCACGGCGCCGTTGCGGTCTCCGCTGATCACGTGGGCGGCGGTGCCCCGGTTGCCGTTCCGGACGGCCGGCACCTCGACGGTGACGCCCGCGACGGTCACCCGGAACAGGTTGACGGCGTCGTCGTCGGTCGCCGACAGGTTCAGCGTGACCTCGTTGCCGGTGAACCAGCCACCGGGGCCGGTGCTCGTGGAGGTCACATATGCGTTGTTGGCCACCCCGTTGTAGTTCGGGACCGGGTGGACCGGAGAGAGCGTGGCGACGTCGAGGACGGGCGGGGCGCCGGTCTCGGCGGCGAGGGCTACACCGGGGGTGCCGAGCAGCAAAGCGGGCACTGCCAGCAGGGCAGTGGCTAACGATCGGGTGGTGGGACGTGGGCGAGAGGACGGCATGTCGCTCCTCTTTTCGGGTCGTACAGGAACTCCACCGCGTCTGAGTGCCGACCCAATGCCTAACGCGATGAATGTCGAGAGTGTGAGCTTCGTCCCACAGATTTGTCAACGATCTTACGGACTTCTGATTTTCATCGACGAAAGTTTTCACCTAAAAGTTTCGCTCGATCAGCCCCAGTACGCGGCGCCGCGCCGTCGGACCAGGCGGCGGTCGACCGCGCATGACGACTGTCACCTTTAGGCTCATATCGATGAAAATTTCCGTGATCGCGGCGCTGATCCTGGTCTTCGCGGTGGCGTCCGTTCCCCGGCCGGACGAACGGGCCCAGATCCTCGCTTCGGCGTACGCGCTGATCGGCCGGTACCCCTACTCGTGGGGCGGCGGCCACGCCGGAAGCGCCGGACCGTCACTGGGCACCTGCAGGGGCTATCGGGGCGACATCAAGCCGTGCCCGGCCGAGCGCACCAACGGCCTCGACTGCTCCGGGCTGACCCGCTGGGTCTACGAAATCGCCTACGACCACGACGTGCTGGGCCCCGGCACCACCGACGACCACCTGCGCCGGCTGCGCGAGGCGACCGTCCCGGCCCCCGGCGACCTGGTCTTCTTCGGCACGGCCAAGCGCACCCACCACGTCGGCGTCTACATCGGTGACGGCAAGATGATCAACGCGTTCAAGACCGGGACCATCGTCCGGATCGACCCCGTGAACGCGCTCGACGACCTGCTCGGCTACTACCGGATGTGAGCCGGAAGCGCGACAGTCACGCCACGTAGGGCGGCTGGCCGCTCTCGCTCTGCATCGGCAACCCCGAGGCCGCCCACGACTGCATGCCGCCGCCGACGTTGACCGCCTCCCAGCCCACGTGGTTGAGCCACGTGGCCGCCTGGGCCGACCGGCCGCCGACCCGGCAGATCACGTAGACCGGCTGGCCCTGGGGCACCTCGCCCACCCGGTTCTGCAGCTGGCCGAGCGGGATGTGGGTCGCCGAGGGGGCGTGGCCGGCCCGCCACTCGTCGAGTTCACGCACGTCAAGCAGGTAAGCGCCGTCAGGCACACCGGTCGGTTGCACGTCCCGCAGAGTCATGCGCCCCAGTGTAGGGACAGCTGGTCCCTACTTGAGCAGTTTGCTCATCCGCCGGTCGGCCAGCGGTTTCCCGCCCGTCTGGCACGTCGGGCAGTACTGCAACGAGGAGTCGGCGAACGACACCTCCCGCACCGTGTCGCCGCAGACCTCGCACTTCTCTCCGGTACGCCCGTGCACCCGCAGCCCGGACTTCTTCTCGGCCTTCAGGTCCTTGGCGGCCAGGCCCCGGGCCCGTTCGACCGCCTCTTTCAGGGTGACCACGATGGCGTCGTACAGGGAGGAGATCTGGTCGGGGGTCAGGGTCGAGGCGACCTTGAACGGAGACATCTTCGCCGCGTGCAGCACCTCGTCGGAGTAGGCGTTGCCGATCCCCGCGATGATCTTCTGGTCGCGCAGCAGGCCCTTGATCTGGGTGCGCTTGCCCGCGACGATCGAGGTCAGCGTCTCGACGGTGAAGTCGGGCGTCAGCGGGTCGGGGCCGAGGGCGGCGACGCCCGGCACGTCGCCGGGCGCGGTCGCGACGTAGACGGCCAGCCGTTTCTGGGTGCCCGCCTCGGTCAGCTCGAAGCCGGGGGCGACGCCGAGCAGGTCGGGTGCGAACCTGACCCGCAGGGCGAGCGGGCCCTTGCCCGGCCGCACCGGCTTGGCGCCCGAGAGGTCGTCGCGCCAGCGCAGCCAGCCCCCGCGCGCGAGATGGAAGATGAGGTGGATCCCGTCGCAGTCGAGATCGAGGAACTTCCCGTGGCGGGCGACCGTCGTCACGGTAAGACCGCCCAATGCGGAGATCGGCGGCGAAACGGTCTTCAGCGCCGAGAACGCCACCACGTCGACGGCCTGCACGACCTGTCCGACCGCACGTTCCCGCAGGAACTCGGCCAGCGACTCCACCTCCGGCAATTCAGGCATACTTCAGACTACGTAGGGACGGGCACATGACCAGCATCATCGCCGAAGACGTGCTGCTTCTCGGTTACGACGAGACGACGGGCCAGCCCACGATCGGCTCCACCGAGCTGAACGCCGGCCTCGCCGGCGCCCTCCTGGCCGAGTTGTCGATCAGGGGCCGGCTGAGCCTGGCCGACAAGAAGGTCGTCGTCACCGACGACACCCCCGTCGGCGAGCCGGAGCTCGACGCCGCGCTGGCCCGGATCGCCGCCGAGGAGAAGGTGCGCAAGCCCGAGTGGTGGGTCGACAAGCTGCAGGGCGCCAAGCTGCGCGAGCGGCTGCTCGTCAGGCTCGTGGAGGGCGGGGTGCTCTCGGAGGAGCGCGGCAAGATCCTCGGCCTGTTCAAGACCGTCAAGTACCCGGAGCTCGACGGCAGCGTCGAGAGGGCCGTACGGATGCGGGTGGAGAGCGTGCTGAACGGCGCCGAGCCCGATGAGCGGACCGCCGTGCTCATCGGGATCATGCACGCCGCCAAGGCGCTCAAGAAGCAGTTCCCCGGCGCCGACGAGTCTCGGGTGAAGGAGATCACCGAGGGCGACTGGGTCGGGGAGGGCGTCAGGGAGGCCATCAAGGCGGTGGAGGCGGCCGTGCTGATGGTGATCACCACGGCCGTCATCGTCACGGCCGTGAGTTAGCCCTTCTCGAGCGCGCTCTTCGGCACCGGCTTGTCGGCCTCCAGCGCCTCGAACAGCTGATTCGCCCTGGTCGTGTCCCACTTGACGACCGACTGCCCGTCGATGGTGGGCAACGAGCCGATCGGGACCGCGGTGGTGACCGGGTTGTTCTTCATGGCCAGGCCCAGCGAGAGCAGGTTGAACGGGCCGGTGGCGGGGTCGACCGCGACCGACTCGGCGGCGCTGTTGGCCAGCGGGACGGCCGTGAACGGGTTGATCAGGGTGCCGGGGCTGGCGGCCTTCTTGACCACGGCGGAGAAGAACTCGCGCTGGCGCTGGGTGCGGTCGAAGTCGGGGATGGCGCCGGTCTTGCGGGTGCGGACGTAGCCGAGGGCGGTGCCGCCGTCCATGACCTGGCAGCCCTTCTTGATGTTCAGGGCCGCCTTCGGGTCCTTGATCGCCTGCTTGGGGCAGATCTCGACGCCGCCGACCGCGTCGACGATGCCGACGAAGCCGCCGAAGCCGATCTCCATGTAGTGGTCGACGCGGATGCCGGTGACCTGCTCGACCGTCTGGGTCAGCAGCTTGGGGCCGCCGAAGGCGTAGGCCGCGTTGAGCTTGCCGTTGCCGTTGCCCGGGATCGGCACGTAGGAGTCACGCGGGAGGCTGACCAGCGTGGGGCGGCCGTCGCCGTCGGGGATGTGCAGCAACATCATCGTGTCGGTACGCCGCCCGACCGCCGACCCGGTGCGCAGCTTCTTCTTCTCGGCCGCGCTCAGCCCGGCCCGGCTGTCGGAGCCGACCAGCAGCCAGTCTTGCCCCGGCGTTTCGGCCGGCCGCCCGTCGTAGTCGGTGAAGGCGTCGACGTTGTTCATCTTCCCCTGGACGCTGAAGAACAGCGCCACGACCCCGATCAGCACCAGCGAGAGGAATACGGCCAGGCCGATGGCGATGTTCCGGCCGATGCGGCGCGGTTTGCGCGGGCCTTTTTCGGCCCTTGGCTCGTTCCCGCCGTCGAACATCCTGACCGGTGAGTCGCCCTTGCGGGGCTTGCCGTAGACCTTGGAACGGCCTTTGGGCTCGGGTCCCTTGACTTCCGGCTCGCGAACCGGGTAGGCCGGAGGCTCCAGCGGCCGCCGCACCATTCGCGTCGGCTCGTTGTCCTCAACCACGTTCCTCTACCCCCCGCTTGCCGACATCTGACTCTGCCTTGACGGTACGCCGATCCGACCCCCCGGGGCGGGCCCGTTATCAAGGTTTTCCTATGGAAAAGTACACAGATCCGATCCGGGAAACATCATCGGCAGCTCGCCCGTTACGGTTGAAGCACCCCTAGTTGAAAGGACCGTCGTGTCCGTTTCGGACCCCTGGAGTACCGGCCCGTGCCTTGGCACGGGTCCACGTGAGGCGATGAGATGACCATCGCCCTCGGCCTCCTCGCCGTCCTGCTCCTCACCTTGGCGACCGGCTTCTTCGTCGCCCAGGAGTTCGCTTACGTCGCCGCCGACCGCGCGCTGCTGCGCCAGCAGGCCGACACCAACCCCGCCGCCCGCCGGGCCCTCGACGTCACCGGCCGGCTCTCCTTCATGTTGTCGGGCGCCCAGCTCGGCATCACCGTGACCACCCTGCTGGTCGGTTTCCTCGCGGAGCCGGCCATTTCGGTCTCCTTCCGCGGCCCGCTCGAAGACCTCGGGCTGCCGCCGGGCGCCGTTCCCGGGGTGAGCGTCGCGATCGGCGTCGCCATCGCCACGATCATCCAGATGATCCTCGGCGAGCTGGCGCCCAAGAACCTGGGCATCGCCCGGCCCGAGCCGGTCGCCATGTGGCTGTCCCGCCCGACCCTGCTCTACTTGAAGATCTTCGGGCCGCTGATCCGGTTCTTCGACGGCTCCGCCACCCGGCTGGTCCGGTTGTTCGGCATCGAGCCCGTCGAGGAGCTCGAGCACGGCGCCACCCCCGAGGAACTGCACCGCATCGTCGACGACTCCCGTGAGGCCGGCGACCTGCCGCCCCGGCTGGCCGACCTGCTGGAGCGCGCCCTCGACTTCGGCGACCGCACCGCGGAGGACGTCATGGTCCCCCGCCCCCGCGTGGTCTCGCTGCACGCCGACACGCCCGTGTCGTCCCTGGTCGACGCGGTACGCGACCACGGCCACTCCCGCTACCCGGTGCTCGGCAGCGACACCGACGACGTCGTGGGCGTCGTCGGCCTGCTCGACTACCTGGGCCGCGAGGGCGAGGCGACCATCGCCGGCATCATGCGCACCCCGCTGCTGGTCCCGGCCACCCTGCCCGTGCCGGTGCTGCTCTCCCGCATGTCCGGCGGCACCTTCGCCTGCGTCATCGACGAGTACGGCGGCCTCGCGGGCGTCGTCACGATCGAAGACCTGGCCGAGGAGCTCGTCGGCGAACTGGTCGACGAGAACGACCCCGAACCCCTCGGCGTCACCGTCAACCCCGACGGCTCCTGGGACGTGCCCGGCACGCTGCGCATCGACGAGGTCGAGCGCGCGACCGGCGTCACCCTCCCCGAGGACGACGGCTACGAGACCATCGGCGGCCTCGTGCTGGCCGAGCTGGGCCGCATGGCCGAGCCCGGCGACGCGGTGACCGTCGGGACCGTCGAGGAGCACGACCTGCTCGACGACGACGAGGAGCCGCGCCACGCGCTGCTGACCGTGCTCGACGTGCACCGGCGGGTGCCCCAGATGATCCGCCTGGCGATCGCGACCCCGGCCGCCGAGCCGGCCGCCGAGGAGTCCGCCCACGAGAACACCGGTCCGCAGGACTACGCGCCCGAGCTCTTCTCGGCCCTCTTCCAAGGGAGGCCGGTGTGAGCTCCACGATGGCGCTCCTGCTCGGCGTCGTGCTGCTGGCGCTGAACGGGTTCTTCGTGGCCGCCGAGTTCGCGGTCATCTCGGCCCGCCGTCACCGCCTCGAAGAGGCGGCCTCCGGTCCGTTCGCCCGGATCGCCGCCAGGGCCGCCCTGCGGGGCAGCCGCCAGCTCTCGCTGATGCTGGCCGGCGCCCAGCTCGGCATCACGCTCTGCTCGCTGGGCCTGGGCATGGTGACCGAACCGGCGCTGCACCACCTGCTCGAACCGGTCCTGGGCGGCCTGCCCGAGAGTGTGGGCACCGCGCTCTCGTACGTGCTCGCCCTCGGGATCGTCACCTTCCTGCACATGGTGGTCGGGGAGATGGCGCCCAAGTCGCTGGCCCTGACCCACCCCGAGCCGGCCGCGCTGGCCCTGGCGTTGCCGTTCCGCGGCTTCGTCTGGCTGGCCCGCCCGCTGCTGGCCAGCCTGAACGGGCTGACCAACGGCCTGCTGCGCCTGTGCGGCGTCCGCCCCCGCGACGAACTGGCCACCGCCCGCACGCCGCACCAGCTCGCCGTGCTGGTGGCCGAGTCGGGCCGGATGGGCATGCTCGACCGCGATGAGCACGACCTGCTCACCCGGGCGCTGCGGGTGCAGAACCAGCCGGTCGAACGCCTGATGACGCCGCTCGCCGACGCGGTCACCATCGCCGCCGACGCCCCGGCCGACCGGGTACACAAGACGGCGGTGGCGGCCAACCGGCTGCGCATGCTGGTGACCTCTCCCGAGGGCGTCAGAGGCGTGCTGCACGTCCGCGACAGCCTGGTCCATCCCGACATGACCCCAGGGGAGCTGGCGACGCCCGTACCGACCCTGAAGGTCTCGACCCCCATCCCCGACGCGGTCACCGCGCTTCAGGACGCGCGGGCCCAACTCGGCCTGGTGGTCGACGAACGAGGCGAGGTCGTCGGCGAGATCAGCGTGACGTCGTTGATCGGCGAGCTTCTCACGGTGTAGCCCGCCGTGCCTCCGGCACGGCGGCTCGGGCGCTTTCAGCCCCCGTCTTCCCTCGTCACTCCGGTTCGCTTCGCTCTCCTGCGTTCCTCAGTCCAGACGGGGGCGCGCCCTCGCGTCTCACGCGTACGCGCCCCCGCCTGCCCCAAGGGTCGCTCCTGTAACAGGGAGCGGCCCGTATTCCGGGACATTCGGTCTCGCATGACGAGACTTCGGGCAAACTTTTTCATCCGAACCCGGGTGCAAGCGGTTTGAAAGCCGCGCTTCGGAGAATATGGATCAACGCCGTTCAGACTACGGAGGATCCGCCGTGCCATCAGGGACGTTATGCCCCACAACGAAAAAACCCCGCAGGTGGAAGGTGATCCTTCCGACCAGCGAGGTCGATTCTCTGTGGGCAAGGGGGGAGTTGAACCCCCACGTCCTTTCGGACACACGGACCTGAACCGTGCGCGTCTGCCATTCCGCCACTTGCCCCTTACGGGTGCGCCTCTTTTCGGCTGCCTGGAAAGGTTAGCACGGATCCGCCAGTGCCACTGAACCCGGATACGATCCGTGTAGACGATGGAGGAAGGGAGGTACCCGGTGGGAGTCCTTCAGCGCTTCGAGCGCAGGCTCGAAGGTTTGGTTGAGGGGGCCTTCGCACGTGCGTTCAAGTCCGACCTTCAGCCCGTAGAGGTCGCCAGCGCGGTGCAGAGGGAGATGGACGACCGTGCCGCGATCGTCGCTCAGGGCAGAACGCTCGTGCCCAACGACTTCGTGGTGGAGTTGTCCACGACCGACAACGAGCGGCTCGAGGTCTATGCCGACAGCATCAGCCACGAGCTCGCCAACCTCGCTCGGGAATACGCCAAGGAGCAGGGCTACTCGTTCGTCGGACCCGTCCGGGTGCGCTTCGAGATCGCCGAAGACCTAGCGGTCGGGCTGTTCCGGATCAGGTCCGGGGTCATCCGCGGCGCGACGGTCGAGCAAGACGAGATCAGACAGCCGGTCAGCGACGTGCCCGCGGCTCGCAAGAGCAGCGCGTTCGGCGGCCGGCCCCGCCTGCTGGTGTCCACCCAGGACGACCCGCAGGGCCAGCGGTCCTACGAGCTGACCACACCGGTCACTCTGCTGGGCCGGGGGACCGATTGTGATCTACGGCTGGTGGATCCGGGCGTATCGCGGCATCATGCCGAGCTACGGGTCGAGGGTCAGCAGGTCGTTCTGGTTGATCTCGGTTCCACGAACGGCACCTTCGTCAACGGGCAGCCGGTCCGCAGGATCGAGATGCAAGACGGGACGAGGGTGACACTGGGGCGCACGACCCTGGTGTTCAGACGCGATTAAAGGTAGACAAACGGTCCATGTCCGAGCTCGCGCTGCTGCTGATCAGGCTCGCCTTCCTGGCGGTGCTCTGGTTCTTCGTCATTGCCGCGGTCGGCGTGATCCGGACAGACTTGTTCGGTCCGCGAACGGCTCCTTCCGCCAATCCCCGGAAGCTGCCCACGAAACCGGCGAAGAATATTCCTGCCAAGCCCAAGAGGGGGGAGCCACGTCAGATGGTCGTCACAGGTGGCCCCCTGCAAGGGACCATCATCAACCTCACCGAACAGCCGATCACGATAGGCCGGGCCACTGACTCGACGCTCGTCCTCAGCGACGACTACGCGTCCAGCCGCCATGCCCAGCTCTTCCCCCAGGACGGCCAGTGGATCGTGGAAGACCTCGGCTCGACCAACGGAACCTACCTCGACCGTTCCAAAGTGACCCGCCCGACGCCGGTGCCTCTCGGGACTCCGATCCGCATCGGCAAGACCGTCATCGAATTGCGCAAATGACAACAGCACTCCGATACGCCGCCCGCTCGGACGTCGGCCTCCTCCGTGAAGGAAACGAGGACTCGGCGTACGCCAGCGGCCGCCTGCTCGCCGTCGCCGACGGCATGGGCGGGCACGCTCACGGTGAGGTGGCCTCCTCGGTCGCCATCGCCGCACTGTCGTCCCTTGACCGGGACGCCTACGGGAGTGACCTGGTCGGCACGATCGAGGCCGCGGTCCGCGACGCCAACCACCAGCTCCACATGATGGTGGCCCGCGATCCCAGCCTGAAGGGCATGGGGACCACGCTCACCGCCATGTTGTGGAACGGCACCAGGTTCGCGCTCGTCCACGTGGGCGACTCGCGGGCCTACCTGCTGCGCAACGGTGAGCTCTACCAGATCACCCACGACCACACGCTCGTGCAGTCGCTGGTGGACGACGGCCGCATCACCCAGGAAGAGGCCGCCAACCACCCGCAACGCTCGATCCTTCTCCGCGCCCTCGACGGCAGCGGCGAGGTCGACCCCGACCTGCAGGACCGGGAAGCCCAGATCGGCGACCGCTACCTGTTGTGCTCGGACGGCCTGTCCACCGTCGTCAGCGCCGAGACACTCCATCACACGCTCTCCACCATCGACGATCCCGACGACGTGGTACGCCAGCTCATCGACCTGGCCAATCGCGGCGGCGGACCTGACAACATCACCTGCGTGGTGGCCGACGTCATCGAGACCGACGACGTGCAGCCGCTCAGCCACGCGGCGGCGGTGGTCGGGGCGGCCGGTTCCGGACGCGTCCGTTCGGCACCGCCCGACAACCCGGCCGGCCGGGCCACGACGGTGACCGCGCCCCAGCCGGTCATCGTCGACCTCGATCTCGACGACCGACCCGCGCCGGAGGCCCTCGCGGCCTCCGGCCGCCGGGCCGCCCGCAAGCGGCGCACCTGGCCGGTCGTCACGACGTTACTGGTCGTCGTGGTCGGCGTCCTGGGAGCCGGAGGCTACTTCGGCTACCAGTGGACCCAGAACCAGTTCTACGTCGGCGCCGATCAAGGCCGCCTGGTGGTGTTCCAGGGGGTCGACGCCGACCTGGGCTTCGTCTCGTTCAAGCACGTCGTCCACACCTCCGACCTGTCGGTCTCGGCTCTCCCGCAGGTGGAACAGGACAAAGTGATGAGCGGGATCATGGTCAACGACGTCGACGCCGGCAAGGCGAAGATCGCCGCCCTCACCGGCGGCACCGAGAGCCCGACGCCCGACGCGTCCCCCAGCCCGACCCAGAGCCCCGCCGACCAGCCGGCCGACAGCTCGGAAACGCCGTCGTGACCACCGCACCCGTAGCGGAGGCGCCGGCCGTCCCGATGACCGCCAAGCGGCGGGGCGCCCAGCTCGTCATGCTCGCCTTCGCGATCGTCGTCGTGATGGGCGCCTACGCGAGCGTCGGCCTCGGCATCAACGGTCAGATCCCCTCGGGCACCTTCACCTACGGCCTCGGCCTGGCCGCGCTGATGTTCGCCGCCTACGGCGTGCTGGCGAAATGGGCCCCCTGGGCAGATCCCCTGCTGCTCCCCCTCGTGACGCTGGTCAACGGGCTCGGCCTGGTGATCATCTACCGGATCGAGCAGACCGGCCAGGGCGGCGCCTCGGCCACCAACCAGCTCATGTGGACCGCGCTCGGCGTGGTGATGTTCTCCGCGACCCTGATCGTGTTGAAGGACCACCGGGCCTTGCAGCGCCTCACCTACACGATGGGCTTCATCGGCCTCGGGCTGCTGATCATGCCGCTGCTGCCGCTCGTCGGTCGCGAGATCAACGGCGCCCGCATCTGGATCGGCGTCGGCCCGTTCACCATCCAGCCAGCCGAGTTCTCCAAGCTGGCGCTGGTCATCTTCTTCGCCGGCTACCTGGTGGCCAAGCGTGACGTGCTGGCGCTGGCCGGACGGCGGCTGCTCTTCATCGACCTGCCCCGCGCCCGCGACCTCGGGCCCGTCCTGGTCACGTGGGGGCTCAGCCTCGGTGTGCTGATCCTCCAGAAAGACCTGGGCAGCTCGCTGCTGGTGTTCGGCACGTTCATCGTGATGCTCTACGTCGCCACCCAGCGCACCTCCTGGGTGCTCATCGGCATCCTGCTGTTCATCGGCGGCGCCGTGCTGGCGGGGCAGCTGTTCGACCACGTGCAGGCGCGCTTCGAGGTCTGGCTCCACCCGGAAGACCCCGAGTTCTACGAGCGTGAACTGGGCGGCAGCTTCCAGCTGCTGCAGGGCCTGTTCGCGTTCGGCTCCGGCGGCATCCTCGGCACCGGCCTCGGCGAGGGCTTCCCCAACCTGATCCCGCTGTCGTTCTCCGACTTCATCATGGCCGTCGTCGGCGAGGAGCTCGGCCTGACCGGGCTGATGGCGCTGCTGATGGTGTACGCCCTCATCGTGCAGCGCGGCCTGCGCACCGCCCTGGCCGCCCGAGACCCGTTCTCGAAGCTGCTGGCGGGTGGTCTGTCGTTCATCCTCGCCTGGCAGGTCTTCATCATCGTCGGCGGCGTGACCAGGCTGATCCCCCTCACGGGACTCGTCACCCCGTTCATGTCGGCGGGCGGTTCGGCCCTGCTGGCTAACTGGATCCTTATCGCCCTGCTGGTACGCATGTCGGACGCGGCTCGACGCCCGCCGCCCCAGGCCATCCAGAACGAAGGACTCACCCAGGTGTTCACGCGATGAACGGCACCCTCAAACGCGCGGCCGTCGCCTGCATGGTCATGTTCGGCCTGCTCATGATCAACGTGAACTACCTGGGCGCGGTGAAGGCCGGCGACTACAGCACCGACAACCGCAACACCCGCTCGTTCTACAAGCGCTACTCCGTCGACCGGGGCTGGATCACCGCAGACAACGGCAAGACCACCCTCGCCAAGACGGTCGACACCAAGGACGCCGAGTTCCGCTACGAGCGCGAATACCCCAACGGGCGCATGTACGCCCACGTCCTGGGCTTCTTCGCACCCGAGAGCGCGCGCGGCGTCGAGCTCAACGAGAACAAGTTCCTCGACGGCAGCGACCCCGACCTGGTCGTCGGCCGCCTGATCGACTTCGTCAGCAAGAAGCCGCCGAAGGGCGCCAGCGTCGACCTGACGCTCATTCCGGCCGCCCAGAAGGTCGCCTACGACAAGCTGCGGGCGAGCGGCAAGCGCGGCGCGGTGGTGGCCCTCAACCCGAAGACGGGCGCCATCCAGGTGATGGTCTCGCTGCCCACCTACGACCCCAACGAGCTGGCGATCCCCGACCGCGGCGACGTGGCCGCCGCCTACAACAAGCTGGCTGAAGACGACACCGACCCGCTGCTCAACCGGGTGACCGAGAAGACCTACCCGCCGGGCTCGACCTTCAAGGTCGTCACCGCGGCGGCGTTCCTGGAGGCCGACCGCAGCCGCGACCCCGAGACGACGGTTCCGGCGCCGCAGGTGCTCGACCTGCCCGACACCACGGCGGGCCTGCCCAACTACGGCGGCGCGGCGTGCGGCAGCGGCGAGGTGACGTTGCGGTTCGCGCTGGAGCGCTCGTGCAACACCCCGTTCGGCCAGATGGGCATGGACCTCGGGTGGGACACGATGCGCGAGGAGTCGGCCAAGTTCGGCATCGGCGAGCCGATCCAGTTCGACCTGCCGACCGCCGGCACCACGATCGGGCCCGAAGAGGAGACGGCGGCGCTCGCGCAGCTCTCCATCGGCCAGCGCAACAACCAGCAGACCCCGCTCCAGATGGCCCAGGTCGCCTCGGCGATCGCCAACAGCGGCGTGCTGATGAAGCCGAACCTGATCAACAAGATCACCGACCCCGGCGGCAGCGTCATCGAGGAGCTGAAGCCCGAACAGCTCACCGAGGCGCTGAGCGGCGAGGTCGCCGACGAGCTCAAGCAGATGATGGTCTCGGTCATCACCAACGGCACCGGCACCGGCGCCCAGATCCCCGGCGTGACGGTGGCCGGCAAGACCGGCACCGCCGAGGCGGGCGACGCCCCGGCGCCGCACGCGTGGTTCATCGGCTTCGCCCCGGCCGAAGACCCCCAGACGGCCATCTGCGTCTTCATCGAGGCCGGCAGCGCCGGCAACGACGCCACCGGCGGTGGCACGGCTGCGCCGCTGGCGCGTGACGTCATGCAGGCGGTGCTCGACTCGAAATGAGCCATGGCCTGCTCGGCAACCGTTACCGGCTGACCTCCCGGATCGCCATCGGCGGCATGGGCGAGGTCTGGCGCGCGACCGACGACCTCCTCCACCGGGAGGTCGCGGTCAAGCTGCTGCGTGCCCACGTGGCCGCCGATCCGGCGTTCCGCGACCGGTTCCGGACCGAGGCCCGCATCACCGCCGGGCTGGCCGACCCGGGCATCGCCCAGGTCTTCGACTACGGCGAGGAGAACGACCTCGCCTATCTGGTGATGGAGCTGGTGCCGGGAGAGCCGCTGTCGGCGATCCTGGCCCGCAACGGGAAGCTGAGCGCCGAGGTCACCCTCGACGTCGTCTCGCAGTCGTCGCGCGGCCTCGACGCCGCCCACCGGGCCGGCGTCATCCATCGCGACGTCAAGCCGGGGAACCTGCTGGTCACCCGCACCGGCCTGATCAAGATCACCGATTTCGGCATCGCCCGGGCCCTCGAATCGGCCTCGGTCACGGCGACGGGAACGGTCCTCGGCACCGCCCAGTACGTCAGCCCCGAGCAGGCGTCGGGCCATCAGCTGACCCCCTCGACCGACCTCTACTCGCTGGGCGTGGTGGCCTACGAGTGCCTGACCGGCCGGCCGCCGTTCCTGGCCGAGACCCAGGTGGCCGTGGCGCTGCTCCACCTCAACGAGCAGCCGCCGCCGCTGCCGGCCGACGTGCCCGAGGGGGTGCGGGCGCTGGTGATGGCCCTGCTGTCCAAAGACCCCGCACGGCGTCCCGGCAGCGCCCGCGAGCTGGGCGACCGGGCGATGGTGCTGCGCGACTCGCTGGCCGGGCCGCAGGAGGCCGCGCTGAGCACGCTCACCGGGCCGAGCGTCGTCATCACCAACCGGGTGGGCGCCCCGCCGTCGGGCGGGCCGTTGTCGACCAAGCCGCTGCCCCAGAACGGGCGGCGGACGACCGCCCTCGTCGTCGCCGCCGTCGGTGCGGCCGCGGCGGCCGGGTTCGGGGCGATTCAATTCATACCGACTTCGAACGAGCCGGAGACGGTGACCGGGAGGTCCCCCGAAGACGGTGGTGAGGTGACGTTCGCGCCGGTCGACCAGCCGAGGCGGACCACACTCACGCCCCTGGTGCCGGCCACCCGCCGGCCGCCCTCGGTGCCGTCGGCCCGGCCTATTTCCACGCCGTCGGCTACCGTTGTCAAGACGGCGATCCCGAGCAAGAGCCCCGCGCCGTCGCCGACGACCACGACGACTCCCACCCCGACCCCGACGCCGAGCGAGACTCCGACGCCCAGTGAGACTCCAACAATGCCCTCACCTTCCCCAAGCGCCACGACCCTCCCGAACGAGGAGACGCCATGACGTATGGGGTCGATGATGGACAACGGCGGCACCCCACGATGAACGGCAAGGGACTGTGCAGGAAATGACTCAGCCACGGCTACTCGGCGGTCGATACGAACTCGACGGCGTCGTCGGGCGTGGCGGCATGGCCGAGGTCTATCGCGCCCGTGACATCCGGCTCGACCGTATCGTCGCGATCAAGACCCTCCGCTCCGACCTGGCCCGTGACCACACGTTCCAGGCTCGATTCCGGCGCGAGGCACAGTCGGCGGCGTCGCTGAACCACCCGTCGATCATCGCGGTGTACGACACCGGCGAGGACATGATGGACGGCACCCCGGTGCCCTACATCGTGATGGAGTACGTCGACGGGCGGACCATCCGCGACGTGCTGCGCCAGGACCGCCGGCTGATGCCCGAGCGGGCGGCCGAGCTCATCGACGGCATCCTGCGGGCGCTCGACTACAGCCACCGGGGCGGCATCGTCCACCGCGACATCAAGCCGGCCAACGTCATGCTGACCCGCAACGGCGAGGTCAAGGTGATGGACTTCGGCATCGCCCGCGCGATGGCCGACTCGGCCGCCACCATGACGCAGACCGCCCAGGTCATCGGCACCGCCCAGTACCTCTCGCCCGAGCAGGCGCGCGGCGAGCGCGTCGACGCCCGCAGCGACATCTACTCGACCGGCTGCGTGCTCTACGAGCTGCTGACCGGCCAGCCCCCCTTCACCGGCGACTCCCCCGTGGCGATCGCCTACCAGCACGTCCGCGAAGACCCGATCCCGCCGTCGCGGATCGACCCGGAGATCCCCAAGTGGTGTGACGCCATCGTCCTGAAGGCGATGGCCAAGGACCCGGTGCAGCGTTACCAGAGCGCGGCCGAGATGCGGGCCGACCTCCAGCGCGCCGTGCAGGGCATGCCGATGGACCCGCAGACGATGGCCCTGGCCAACAACTACGGCCAGTACGCCGGCGCCGACCGCACCCGCACCATGACGAGCGCCCAGGGCGCCGCCCCGGCGCAGGGCACCCGCCACATCCCCGCCTACGAGTACGGCGATGAGGAGCGCACCAGCCGTAGCGACCGGCACCGGCAGAAGAGCAGCGCCGGCGCGACCGCCGCGAAGACGGCCGCGTGGATCCTCATCCCGCTGCTGATCATCGGCGCGTTCGTCTGGGTCGGGCTCACCTTCCTGGCGCCCACCGACTCGGGCGACAAGGTCGAGACCGTCCCGGTCCCCATCGTGGAAGACCAGCCGAGGGCCGAGGCCGAGGCCGCGTTGACCAAGGAGGGCTTCAAGGTCTCGGTCGAAGAGGAGTTCAACGAGGACTACCGCAAGGGCCGGGCGATCCGCACCGACCCGGCGGCCGGCGAGGACATCCAGAAGGGCACCGAGGTCAAGCTCTTCATCTCCAAGGGCGTCGAGACCATCGCGGTCCCCGACGTCGTGGGCAAGACCCGCGAGGAGGCCGCCGCCGAGCTGCAGGCCGCGGGGCTGAAGTTCACGGTCGAGTTCAAGGGTTCCTCGGGCAAGCAGGGCACGGTCATCGCGTCCGACCCGGCCGCAGGTGAAGAGGTCAACAAGGGCAGCCGGATCAAGCTGACCCTGCCGACCGAGCTGATCGAGGTCCCGACCGTCACCACGCTCACGGTCGACGACGCGCGCCAGACGCTCGAAGAGGCGGGCTTCAACGTCAACATCTCGGAGCAGCCGAGCGACGTGGTCCCGCGCGGCATCGTGATCGACCAGACCCCCGCCGGCGGGTCGAAGCAGCAGCCGAAGCGGACGATCACACTGGTCGTCTCCAGCGGCCCGTCGACCGACCCGCAGCTCCCGCCGACCGACGACCCGGGCGGCGACTTCCCGCCGAGCGACGAGCCGACCGACGGCACCGAAGACCCGACCAACCCGGGCGACCCCGGTGACGGCGTCGACGTCGACACGGGCGGCAACGGCGGGACCGGCGAGTTCGGCCAGTAAACGCAGGAAGGGTTTCCGCCACTCGGGGGCAATGGCGGAAACCCTCACTGTGACTTCGGTTACAGCCCCCGCCGTGTTACAGGTTTCTGAGCCAATTTCCGAGCAATTGTGAGCCATGCTCGGACAGGACCGATTCTGGGTGGAATTGCACCCCTTCCAGAGGGGCTGACCTGTGCCGCAGTCCCATGACCACCCCGTCGGGGGTGGTCGCGGTGACGGTCAGCTCCCCGGGCACGGTCTCGGGCACCACCGCCAGCGAGTGGTAGCGGGTCATGGTGACCGGGCTCGGCAGCCCCTCGAAGACCCCGTGGCCGTCGTGGGCGATCGGGCTGGTGCGCCCGTGCAGGAGTTCGGGGGCCCGCTTCACCTCGCCGCCGTAGGCGACGGCCAGGGCCTGATGGCCCAGGCAGACGCCCAGGTAGGGCACCCGCCGGGCGGCACACCAGTGGACCAGCGGCACGCTGACCCCGGCGTCTTCGGGAGCCCCGGGGCCCGGGGAGACCAGCACCCCGTCGAACCCGCCGGCGTCGGCGACCCCTACGTCGTCGCGGGGCCGGACGTCGCAGTCGGCGCCGAGGACACGCAGGTATTGCACGATGGTGTGCACGAAACTGTCATGGTTGTCGACGACCAGAATGCGCACCTGCTCACCCTACGGTCACCTCGTCAAGGGCGACACGCGGCTCCAGCCACGGGAAGACGCCGTACCAGAGGACGAGCCCGGCCAGGCCGAGCAGCAGGAGCGTGCCGACCAGCTTGGCGGCGCGGTTGCCGGGCAGGCGGCGCCAGATGAAGGCGTACATACGCAGGACCTCCTAGATCACATCGCGTTCCTCGGTCTTGGTGAGGGAGCCGAAGACGATGAGGCGCTGGCGGGCCGAGTATTCGGGGTGGCAGGTCGAGAGGGTGATCAGGGCTTTCACCGCCTTCTTGCCGGGGTGACCGGGGACCGGTTCGATGACGTCCACCTCGGTGGGTTCGACGATCTTCGTGCCGGTGACCTGGTAGGTGTACCGGGCCTCGCGGGCGTCGACCACGATGGGGTCGCCCTTCTTGAGTTCGTCGATGCGGTTGAACGGGGCGGCGTAGGTGGTGCGGTGGCCCGAGACGACGAAGTTGCCGACCTCGCCGGGCTGGGCCGAACCGGGATAGTGGCCGGGGCCCTGGCGCAGGTGTTCGTCCTCGACGCCCTCGACGATGGCGTATTTGTAACTTGCACCGAGGCGGGGGATCCGGATGAGGGCCACGGCGCCGCCGAGTTCGACCTTCCCGAGGGGCTTGTCGGCCTGCTCGGCCTCGAGTTGGCGCTGGAGGAGGCGCTGGTGGCGTTCGGTGTAGGCGCTGGTACCCCATAGCAGGTAGGCGCAGAAGAGCAGCAACACGACACCCAGGGTGATGCTGAGCTCACCGATGGTCCGCAGGATCGCCCTCACCGGGCCACCGTAGAAGTGGGGGTGCTCGAGATCCCCGGTGTTGACCTATTGTTTGCGGACGCCCGATGGAAAGGGGAATCGCCCTTCGGGGACGTCGGCGTCTATTCTTAGCGACTACGCTTACTGCCAGACCCGCATCGAGCGCGGGTGACCATCAGGAGACTCCCGTGCCCAACTCGAAGGTTCGCAAGAAGGCCGTCTACACCCCGCCGCAGAAGACGACGACGGTCAAGGTGAGCCCCCGCTGGCTCGCGCCGGTGATGGTGGCGTCCTGGATCCTCGGCATCGGCTGGATCGCGGCCTATTACATCGTCGGCCGCACGGGCCCCGTGTTCGAGCCCCTCGGCAACTGGAACCTGGCGATCGGGTTCGCCCTGATCATCTTCGGTGTGGTTCTCTCCACCAAGTGGCGCTAGCCGGGTTCACGACGACGGGCTGAGACTTTCCACAGGTTTTTCCACAGCCTGGGGAAGCATCAGCCCGTATTCGTTTCACCGGGGGAACGGCCCGATCTGCCTCTCCCACTCGGCGACGAACGCGTAGGGATCGGCCAGGTAGACGGTCAGCACCAGCACGAGCAGCACCGCGGCCACGCCGGCCCACTGGATGACCGACCGGTTGCGTTCGGGCGCGTAGGCGAAGATGACCGCCACCAGCGCGCCCACGACCAGGCCGCCCAGGTGACCCTGCCAGCTGATGCCGGGGATCACGAAGGTCACGAAGACGTTGATGCCGATCAGCCAGACCACCCCGCGGGCGTCGTAGCCGAGGCGGCGGGCCATCACGAACATCGCGCCGAACAGGCCGTAGATGGCGCCCGAGGCGCCGACGGCCGAGTAGGCGCTGAACAGGTAGACGGCGACCGATCCGCCGAGCGCGGCGGTCAGGTAGAGCGCGGCGAACCGCGCGTGACCCAGGCGGCGTTCGAGTTCGGGCCCGATGACCCACAACGCCCACATGTTGAACAGGATGTGGGTGATCGCGAACGCCGACGTGGGCCGGGAGTGCAGGAAGGCGCCAGTGATCAGCCGCCAGAACTCGCCGCCGTAGATCGCGCCCGGCGAGGTGGAGAACCGGTTGACGAACTCGCCGCCCAGCACCAGCTCGGCCGCGTAGGCCAGCACGTTGACCGCCAGCAGCGCCCAGGTGACCCGGGGCACGGTGACGTGGCCGCCGCCGAACTGGGCCCGGGCCTGCCGGACGCCCTTGTTGCCCTCGCGGACGCACTCGACGCACTGGAAGCCGACCGCGGCGTCTTGCATGCAGTCGGGGCAGATGGGCTTGTCGCACCGCTGGCAGCGGACGTAGGTCTCGCGCTCGGGGTGCCGGTAGCAGGTGGGCACCGCCGCCGAGCCCGGTTCCATCGAGGGAGGCTGGGTGGTCATGGGGTCCTTCCGGAGGGGCCTTACCACAGCCTGCCATACGGAAACGGCGAAGGCGCCCACCGTGGGGCGCCTCCGCCGCGGGCGATCAGACCCGGTCGATGGTGACCGACTCCAGGACGACTTCCTTGATCGGCCGGTCGCGGCCGTCGGTCTCGGTGACGGCGATCGCGTCGACCACGTCGCTGCCCTCGATGACCTCACCGAAGATCGTGTGCCCCTGGTTCAGGTGGGGGGTCTTGGCGACGGTGATGAAGAACTGCGAGCCGTTGGTGCCCTTGCCGAACCGCTTGCCCGCGTTGGCCATGGCCAGCAGGTAGGGGCGGTTGAACTGGTTCTCGGTGTGGATCTCGTCGTCGAAGTCGTAGCCGGGGCCGCCGATGCCCTGGCCCAGCGGGTCGCCGCCCTGGAGCATGAACCCGGCGATCACGCGGTGGAAGACGGTGCCGTCGTAGAGCTTGGCGTTGGTCTTCTGGCCGGTCTCCGGGTGGGTCCACTCCCGGGTGCCCTCGGCGAGCTCGACGAAGTTGCGGACCGTCTTCGGCGCCTGGTTCGGCCAGAGCTTGATTTTGATCGTGCCCCGGTTGGTGTTCAGGGTCGCGATGAGGTTCTCAGCCATGCGTGGCCGCCCCCTTTGTGTCACAGACTCGATGTTTTCCAAGGGCAAGGGTAGCGATCGTCCGGAGCGCCCCTGGTGATGATTGAGGGGCATTCCGCCGGGAAGGTGACGCTTCGGGGCCCCAATTCGACAGGGGAGGTTGTCGTGTCCCGGACAATGAAGAAGAAGGCGCGCGCCGCGCTCGACTATCCAGAGACGTGGGCGAGCCGGGCGAAACACTCGGCTTACCGCACGGCCAACAGGGTCGGCCCGATGGCCGGCATGGCCCGTGACGGCGCGATCGGCATGGCCGGCAACGCTCGTGACTACGCGGGCACCGCCCGTGACGTCGCGACGAGCCGGTTCGAGGACGCCCGCTACTGGGCCGCCCCGCGGCTTGACCACGCGGCGATTTCGTTCGAGGAGCACATCGCGCCGAGGGTGGCCGCGATGATGGCCGAGATGGCCCGTCGCATCGACCCGGCGCCGCCGATCGTCAAGCGGCGGACCCGGATGCCGATGATGGTGCTGATGGGCGGCCTGGCCATGGGCGCGATCGGTTTCGCGCTCTACAAGCGGAACGCCCGGCAGTGGGCGGACACCATGTCCGACACCAAGGAGGCGGTCCGCGGCAAGGTGGAGCACGTGCGGCACCGCGCTCACCAGGCGGGCGAGACGATGGAGCAGAAGGCCGACGAGATGCAGAACCGCATGTCCTGAGGCCCAGCTCGGAGGAGCCGGCGCCCATGATCGGGCGTCGGCTTCTTTGTGTATGAGGGCACGTTTGGGGCAGTCTTGGCTCTCGTGACGGACAAATCCGTTTCCTCCGGGCCCTCGCCCGTCGAGACGCCCATCGCACACGCTCCCATCGGCGCCGTGGCCGAACCGCCGCCTCCGCCGGAACGCGAGCCGACCGGCGAGCACAAGCTGCCGTTCGGCCGTCCCGGCAAGCCCATGGGCAACGGCCCGTTCATGTTCGGCCTGGTGGCCGCGCTGGGCGTGCTGACGGCCTGGTGGCTGGTCCAGATGGTGGCCGCCGCCGGGTCCGTCCTGGTCCTGATCGTGGTGTCGCTGTTCCTGGCGATCGGGCTCAACCCGGCCGTCGAGTGGCTGCACGGCCGGGGCATGGCCCGCATCTGGGCGATCACCATCGTGTTCGTCGGGGTGATCGCGTTCTTCGCGATCTTCGCGGTGTCGATCGTGCCGGCGCTCACCGAGCAGACGACCGGCTTCATCCAGGACGTGCCGACGCTCGTCCAGCAGCTCCAGAACCATCCCCTGATCCGGTCGCTGGACCAGGAGTATCAGGTGCTGGACAAGCTGACGCAGTACGTCACCAGCGGCGACCTGGCCACCCAGCTCTTCGGCGGCCTTCTCGGCGTGGCCGGCGTGGTGATCAGCGCCGTGTTCAGCTTCCTGACGGTGCTGGTGCTGACGCTCTACTTCCTCGGGTCGCTGAACACGATCAAGGAGTCGGGCTACCGGCTGGTGCCGCGCTCGCGGCGCGAGCGGGTGACCAAGCTCGTGGACGAGGTGATCAGGCAGATCGGCGGCTACGTCGGCGGCAACCTGATCATCTCCCTGATCGCCGGCGTGGTGACGTTCGTCTTCCTGACCATCGCCGGGGTGCCCTACGCCCTGGCGCTGGCGATCTTCGTGGCGATCACCGACCTGATCCCCATGGTCGGCGCGGTCATCGGGGCCGCGGTGGCCTCTCTGGTGGGCCTGCTGACCTCGTTGCCCGTCGGCATCGCGTGCGTGATCTTCTTCGTGATCTACCAGCAGATCGAGAACTACGTGATCTCGCCGAGGGTGTTCAAGTCGTCGGTCGACGTGCCGCCGATCGCGACCATCATCGGCGCCCTGCTGGGCGGCGCGCTGCTCGGCGTGGTGGGCGCCCTGCTGGGCATCCCGCTGGCCGCCGCCCTGCTGCTGATCCTGCGGGAGGTGGTCCTGCCCCGGCAGGAGAAGCTCTAATGGTGGGCGTGGGCGTACTCGTCGCGGCGCAGCAGCATCACGGCGAGCATCAGCGGGAACATGATCACGTGGGTCGTCATCATCAGGCCGTGGTCGTCGAGCACGCCGGCCCAGAAGAGCGGGAAGGCCACCAGCGCGGGCGCGTACATGGCGGCGCACATCTCCAGGGTGCGTGGCCATGAGTGCCCGCGCAGCCGCATGACGACGGCCATCCCGATCGACATGTTGGTGGCCATGACGAGGTAGCCGAGCTCGGGGCCGAGGTCCCAGCGGCCGGTGACCAGGCCCAGCAGGAACATCCCGGCGAACATCGCGACGATCATCTCGAGGTAGTGCAGGACGAATCGTTTCCAGTTCATGCGGTCGAGGATGGTCCGCGAGAAGGAGCCGAACCTACGTCCGGAGACCAATGTGTCCGGAAATCTGGGCTCTTAGTCTGCTGTCATGCGGAGAGTCGTGGTCGTCGGGTATCCGGCCGCCGAATTACTGGACATCGCCTGTGTCACCAGCTCGCTGATCATGTCGAACCTGTTCGGCGCCGCGCCTCCCTACGACGTCACGTTCGCCACCCTCGGCGGGCGGCCCGTCGTCTGCGCCAGCGGGCTGACCCTGGCCGCGCAGGGCGCGCTCGAACACGAGACCGGCCCGCTCGACACCCTGATCGTCGCCGGCGGGATCGGCTGCGACGACGCCGCGGACGATCCCGTGCTGGTCGCCCACGTCAGGCGGCTCGCCGCGATCAGCCGCCGGGTCGCCTCGGTCTGCACGGGCGCGTCGGTGCTGGCCGAGACCGGCCTGCTCGACGGCCGCCGGGCCACCACCCACTGGTGGCACGCCCCCCGCCTGGCCGCCCGCCACCCGCGGATCACGGTCGACCCCGACCCGATCTTCATCCGCGACGGCGCGGTCGCCACCTCGGCCGGGGTGACCGCCGCGCTCGACCTCACGCTGGCGTTCATCGAGGAGGACCACGGCGCCGAGGTGGCCCGGATGACCTCCCGGCACCTGGTGACCTACCTCCAGCGGCCCGGCAACCAGGCCCAGATGAGCATGTTCGTCAAGCCTCCCGCCCCCGACGGGCCGCTGAGCACCCTCACCGCCTTCATCGGGGCCAACCTGTGCGACGACCTGTCGACGGCCGCCCTCGCCCGCCGCGCCGGCACCAGCGAGCGCCACCTGACCCGGCTGTTCGTGAAGCACCTGGGGTCGTCGCCGGCCCGGTACGTGCGCGAGGCCCGGCTGGAGGCGGCGGCGCGGCTGCTGGAGACGACCGACCTGACGATGGCGGTGATCGCCCAGCGGACCGGCTTCGGCCGGGCGGAGTCGCTGCGCCAGGCCTTCACCGGCCGCTACGGCATCGCCCCGTCGCGGTTCCGGAAAACCTCCGTGCAACCTTCCTGACGGCTCGGGCCATCAGAGATGTGACGGCATCCCCGGGAGGGCTCCTGATGGCGGCGGACGCCGAGTTCATCGAGTACGCCACGGCGAAGACGCCCTGGTTACGCAAGGTGGCCTATTTGTTGTGCGGCGACTGGCATCAGGCCGACGACCTGGTCCAGGCGGCGATCACCAAGCTGTTCGTGCACTGGCAGCGGGCGCGGCGGGCCGGGAACCTCGACGGCTACGCGCGGGCGGTGCTCGTGAACGAGTTCCTGGCCGAGCGCCGGAGGTTCTGGGCGCGGTGGGTGGTGCCGTGGACGGGGACGGACGAGGCGGTGGCCGTACAGGACCTGGAGACGGCTCTCGACCTGCGGACCGCGCTCGACGCGCTGCCGCCGCGGCAGCGGGCGGCGGTGGTGCTGCGGTACTACTGCGACCTGTCGATCGAGGAAGCGGCGCGGACGATGCGGTGTTCGCCCGGGAACGTCAAGAGCCAGGCCTCGCGGGGGCTGGCGACGCTGCGCAGGAACCTGGAGAGGGTCTGACGTGTCCGACGGGCTGACCGTGCAACTTCATGATCTGGTACGCAACCCGCCCCCGCACACCACCATCGACGTCGGCCGGGCCGTGCGCGGCGGGCGGAGACGGCGGCGGGCGCGGCAGGTCGGCGGCCTGGCGGGCGCACTGGCGCTCGCGGGGGCGCTGGCGGTGTTCCTCAACCCGGCCCACCGGGAAGCCGACACCGTCGCCGGTCCTTCGGTCACCGGCGGCGCGGTCCTCGACCGCTATCCCGTCTTCGGCTGGTTGCCCGAGTCGGTCAGGCGCGGGGGCGGCAGTCTTTCGATCTACGACGTCGATGACGAGCGCGCGGCGATCTACGAGTCGGGCGACCAGCCCAAGTCGGCGATCCTGCTCGACCTGCTCGTGCCTCCGGGGAGCGGTGAGCAGGCGCCGCCGGTGAACGGGAACCCGGCGTTCTGGGTGGACGACGACTGGTTGCGCTGGCGCATGCCCGACGGAACCTGGGTCCAGGCCGGCACGAACGACCTGCCGGAGCGGGACGTCCGCGGCGTGCTGCACCGCGTCGCGTCGGAGCTGACGGTCGTGCTGCGGCCGAGGTCGTACGCGGCGGACGCGCTGCTGCCCGAGGGGTGGCGGCTCGACCGGATCGAGGTGGTCCGGCTCGGCACCGAGACCGCGCCCAGGTTCTGGGAGCAGCGGGTCCACTACACGCTCCACGGCAGGCCCGTGACAGTGCGGATCGGGTGGGGCGTCTCCCGCGCCGGAGCCTGCCTGGACGCCGTGAGCCGCCAGTCGGAACGGGTGACGTTGTGCGCCGACGACGCCGAGACGCTGCGGCGCTTCGACCTGTACGCCGTCGGCGAGGGCCTGCACCTGTCCGTGCTCTAGAAGAGGGTCAGCGGCTCCGTCTCGGGAGGCTCGGGCAGCGGCTCCAGTTCGGGAAGGCGCGCCCTGACCTCCTCGTGGAAGCGCCGGTTGAGGGTGAGCGCGTCGACGTTGTCGGGGGTGTGCACGAACATCGTCGGCGAGCGGCCCTCCTTCAGCCACTCGACCGTCTTCTCCACCCAGAAGGCCCAGCCCTCGACGGTCCGGTCGGGGTCGTCGCGGCCGATGTAGCGGATCAGCGGGTGGGCGGTCAGCGCGCGGTCTCTTCTGGGCATGCGCGGTTTGCGCGTCCACGCCTCGCGTTCGGTGTCGGAGGTCGGGGGCCGCTCGAACAGGACCGTCGTGTCGAAGGGCACCCATTCGGCGTCGCGGGGGGCCAGCACCTTCTCAAGCGCCGAGGCGGCCCGCTCGTCGTCGAAGAAGGCCCGGTGGCGGACCTCGACGGCGTAGCGGTGGCCCGTGGGCAGCCCGCGCAGGAAGGCCGCCAGGACGCCGAGGTCGGCCGGGCCGAAGCCGCCGGGGAGCTGGATCCACAGGGCGTGGTTGCGGGGGCCGAGGGGCTCCATCGTGTGCAGGAACGCCCTCAGCTCGTCGGCCGCGCCCGTCAGGCGGCGTTCGTGGGTGATGGTCTTCGGGAGTTTGACCAGGAAGCGGAAGTCGGGGCCGGTCTGGCGGGCCCACGACTCGACGGTCTCGCGCGACGGGACGGCGTAGAAGGTCGTGTTGCCCTCGACGGCGGTGCAGTGGGCCGCGTAGTCGGCCAGGCCCTCCGACGGCCACGACTTCTGGTTCCACATCGCACAGCCCACGGCAAGACGAAGTCGCATGGGGTCATGCAATCACCTGGGCCGAGGTGACGAAAACGGGAACGGGAACGGAACAACCGGTCGGCCGCGGCCCTGCGGCACTGGTCGTCGCGCCAGGCGTCGGTGACCACGGTGCCGAAGACCTTGAGAACCTCTTTCCGAATGTTTCATGACCCGTCCCAGGTGGGCTGATCTCCTCCGCGCGGAACGTTGCCTGCTGAAATATTTCGGTTCACTCTCCGATATATTTCGAACGTTCGGAGGAGAGCATGAAACGACTCCTGGTCGCCCTCCTGATCCTCGCGGCGGGGCTGCTGCCCCTGCGCCCGGCTCAGGCGGCCTCGCTCGTCGAGGTGACGGGGTTCGGCACCAATCCCACCAACCTGCGCATGCACCTGTACGTCCCCGACACCGTCGCCCAGCGCCCCGCGATCCTGGTGGCCGTGCACTACTGCACCGGCACCGGTCCCGCCTTCTACACGGGCACGGAGTTCGCCTCCCTGGCCGACCGTTACGGCTTCATCGTGATCTACCCGTCGGCGACCCGCAGCGGCCAGTGCTTCGACGTGTACTCCTCCGGCGCGCTGACCCACAACGGCAACAGCGACCCGGTGGGCATCGTCTCGATGGTCAACTACGTGAAGTCGCGCTACAACGCCGACCCGAACCGGGTCTTCGCCGCCGGTGCCTCCTCGGGCGGCATGATGACCAACGTCCTGCTCGGCGACTACCCCGACGTGTTCCGGGCCGGGGCGGCGTTCATGGGCGTGCCGTTCGCCTGTTTCGCCACCACGGGCGGGTCGACGTGGAACAGCCAGTGCGCCAACGGGCAGCTGATCAGGACCGCCCAGCAGTGGGGTGACCTGGTGCGCGGCGCCTACCCGGGGTACACCGGGCCCCGGCCGAGGATGCAGATCTGGCACGGCACCGAGGACGCCACCCTGCGCTACCCGAACTTCGGGGAGCAGATCAAGCAGTGGACCAACGTCCACGGCCTGTCGCAGACGCCGACCTCCACCGACACCCCGCGCTCCGGCTGGACGCGGACCCGCTACGGCACCCAGGTCGAGGCGATCAGCCTCCAGGGGGTGGGCCACAACCTGCCGCTGTCGGGTCAGGCCGCGATGGCGATCACCTTCTTCGGCCTCGACGGCGCCCAGCCGTCACCCTCACCCACGCCGACGCCTTCCCCGACGCCCACGCCCAGCCCGACGCCCACGCCCACGCCCACGCCCACGCCGACCCCCAACAACGGTCCCTGCCGGGTGACCTACACGGTCAACCCGTGGAACACCGGGCTGACGGCCGGGGTGACCGTCACCAACACCGGGACCAGCCCGATCGGCTCGTGGAACCTGGCGTTCACGCTGCCGTCCGGGCAGACGGTGACCTCGGCGTGGAACGCCACCGTCTCGCCGGCCAGCGGGAACGTCACGGCGGCGAATCTGTCGTACAACGCGACGATCCCCGTGAACGGGAGCCAGTCGTTCGGGTTCAACGCCAACCACAACGGCAACACCGCGCGGCCGAGCGCGTTCACGCTGAACGGAACCGCCTGCACCGTCGCCTGACCGGGAAACGGCCCGGCTCCGGCCGGGCCGTTTTACGGGACGTTACGGTGTCACCATGAGTGAACCCCCGCGTACCCACTGGCTCCGGCGCTGGCCGGGGCTGGTGCTCGCGCTGCTCGCCGTGCTGATGACGGCGATCGACAACCGGGTGATCGCGCAGAACGCGCGGCCGGGGTTGGCGGAGTTCCAGCGTCCCCCCTTCGAGCTGCCGATCTGGCTGCACGGACCGATGTTCGCCTTCCTCTCACTCACCCTCGCCCTGATCGCCGGCCTGCTCTGGTACGAGGAGGCCCGGCCCTTCGCCCTGTGGTGGTGGGTGGCCCAGCTGATCGCCTACGGCCTGTGGGCGCCGCTCTCGCTCGGGTTGCGCCTCCACTACCTGGCCGCGGTCGACGCGGCGATCTTCCTGGTGCTGCAGGTCGTCGGCTTCTTCGTCTTCTGGCGCGACAGCAGGATGGCGGCCCTGCTACTGCTGCCGTTCATGGCCTGGACGACCTACCTCATCGCCCTCAGCTACGAGTTCGGCCGGCTCAACACGTAGGGAGCACCTCGGTGTTCTGGCAGGCGGTCAGCAACCAGCGGCCGTCCTCCTTGGCCATCACCCACATGGGCGAGCCCGGGTTGCCGTCCGACGGGGTGTAGCGCTGGACCACCTTCACCGCCGCGACGTCGGGGCGGATGAACAGCACGTGCTCGATCTCGAAGGTGACCGACAGGTCGGTCATCGCGCCCGGCAGCACCTTCCGGGTGAAGGCGGCGATCTCGTCGCGGCCGTACAGGCGGCGGCCGTGGCCGGTGGTCCAGATCGCGTCGTGGCGGAAGAGGGCGACGAACTCCTCGACCAGCTCGTTCCGCTGGGCGTGCTCGACGGCGGCGACGACGGCTCTGATCTCCTCGATGTCCATGGCCTCAGCGTGCTTCATCAAGTGAGCTTGACGTCAAGGAGGGCTTAGGTCCCTTCCGCCGGAGACCTCCGGTATCTAGATTTCGTCCCATGATTCGTGTCTTCCTGCTCGACGACCACGAGGTCGTGCGGCGTGGAGTGGCAGCGCTGCTGGAGTCGGAGGAGGACATCGAGGTCGTCGGCGAGGCGGGCACCGCCGCCGCGGCGGCCGCGCGCATCCCCGCCCTGCGGCCCGACGTGGCGATCCTCGACGTACGCCTGCCCGACGGCGACGGCGTCAAGGTCTGCCGCGAGGTGCGCAGCCAGGTGCCCGGCCTGGCCTGCCTGATGCTCACCTCCTACGCCGACGACGACGCCCTCTTCGAGGCCGTGATGGCCGGGGCGGCCGGTTACGTGCTGAAGCAGATCCACGGCTCCGACCTGGTGGGCGCGGTCCGCACGGTCGCCGCCGGGCAGTCGCTGCTCGACCCGCAGACCACCGCGTCGATGCTCCACCGGCTGCGCGACCAGGCCGGCCGCACCGACCCGCTGGGGATGTTGTCGGAGCAGGAGCGCACGATCCTGGAGCTGATCGGCGAGGGGCTGACGAACCGGCAGATCGGCGAGCGCATGTATCTGGCGGAGAAGACCGTCAAGAACTACGTCTCCAACCTGCTGGCCAAGCTGAACATGCAGCGCCGGACGCAGGCGGCGGCTCTCGCGGCCCGGATGAGGGCAGATCGGCGCGATTGATGTGACTTAGGTCCCTAATCCCCTATATGCCGTTACCGGCAGACTCACGTCATGAGAATCGACTCGGCCGGACTCACGGTGTTGTCGCGGGAGGAGTGCCTGCGCCTGTTGGCCACCACGCCTATCGGGCGGCTGGTCTTCACCTATCGGGCGCTGCCCGCCGTCCAGCCGGTCAACTACGTCCTCGACGGGGAGACCGTCGTCATCCGGACCGCCATCGGCTCCCGCCTGGCCGCCGCGACCCGTGACGCCGTGGTGGCCTTCGAGATCGACGACGTCGACAAGGACACCGGTTCGGGCTGGTCGGTGACCGTGCTCGGGCACGCCCGCGGGGTGACCGCGCCCGAGGAGGTCGCCCGGTTGTCGGCGCTGCCGTTGATGCCCTGGGCGCCGTCGGCCTTCGACCACTTCGTGACGCTCTCGACCGAAGAGGTGTCGGGGCGCCGTATTAATTGACGGGCACGCTCCAGCGGAGGCGGGTGTTCCAGGCGCCGGCCGGGCCGATCGAGAACGACCCGCCCAGCAGGACCGCCCGCTCCTCCAGGTTGCGCAGGCCGCTGCGGCGGCCCTCGGCGGCGACGCCGACGCCGTCGTCCTGGACGATCAACGTCAGCACGCCGTCGGTCACCTCGGCCACCACGTCGGCGCGGGTGGCCTTCGCGTGGCGTACCAGATTGGAGAGGGCCTCGCGCAGGACGGCGAGCAGCTGCTCGGCGACCGCGTCGCTCACGGCGTTGTCGAGCCAGCCGTCCATCCGCAGGCCGGGCATGAAGCCCAGGTGGCCGCGGGCGCCCTCGACCAGTTCGACGATGTGGGACCGGAGGCTCTGCTCGCCCATCACGGCCGGCGACTGCAGCGCGAAGATGGTGGAGCGGATCTGCCGGATCGTCTCGTCGAGCTCGTCGATCGTGTGCCTGACGCGGGTCGCCGCCTCGGGGTGTTCGACCAGCCGGACCGTGCTCATCAGCGTCATGGCGGTGGCGAACAGCCGCTGGATGACGACGTCGTGCAGGTCCTTGGCGATGCGGTGGCGGTCTTCGAGCAGGCCCAGGCGCTCGGCGTCCTCGCGGGCCTCGGCCAGTTCCAGCGCGATCGACGCCTGGTCGGCGAAGGCGCTCAGCATGCGCACCAGCGACGGCGTGAACGGCAACCGCCCCGGACGTTTGCCCAGCAGCAGCACCGCGCGCACCGAACCGACCCGGCCGAGCGGTATCGACGTCTGGTCGACGAGGTCGGCGAGGTCGCCCTCGACGATCTCGGTGCCGTTGCCGAAGCGCAACACCGCGACGTCGGCGTCGGCCATCTCGCGGGCCCGGCCGACGACGTGGGTGAGCACCTCGTGAGGGCCGGCGCCCGACAACAGGCTCGTGGTCACCTCGGACGACGCCTGCAACCACATCTCGCGGCGGCGGGTCTCCTCGTAGAGGCGGGCGTTCTCGATCGCGACGCCGGCGGCCGTGGCCAGCGCGGTGACGACCGCCTGGTCCTCCTCGTCGAACTCGGCGCCGCCGCGCTTCTCGGTCAGATAGAGGTTGCCGAAGACCTCGTCGCGCACCCGCAGCGGCACGCCGAGGAAGCTGCCCATCGGCGGGTGGCCGGGCGGGAAGCCGTAGGAGTCGGGGTGGTCGGAGATCCGCGCCAGCCGCAGCGGCTTCGGCTCCTTGATGAGCAGGCCCAGCAGCCCGAGGCCGTGGGGCCAGTGCTCGATGCGGGCGATCTCCTCCTCGCTCAGCCCGACCGGGATGAACTCCAGGAGGGTGGACTCCTCGCCCACCACGCCGAGCGCGCCGTAGGTGGCGTCGACCAGCCGGGCGGCGGTCTCCACGATCCGGCCGAGCACCGTCTCCAGCTGGAGGTCGCTGCCGATGAGCACGACGGCTTCGAGCAGCGAGTGGACGCGGTCGCGGGTGGCCAGCACCGCCTCGAGCCGGGTCTGCAGCTCGGCGAGCAGCTCATCCAGGCGCATGCTGGGCACGAGGGGGTGAGCCATGCCGACATTCTGCTCCTAACCGGCGGGACTTTGGTCCTTTCGGGGCGAGCCGTCCGGCCCTAGCCGGGAGATCTCGACGCGGGCAGCCTGATCGCGTGGTTTCCATTCCTGGTGAGGTGGCCGTGCTGGCGCGGTCGGAGGCGGTGCTGGCGGCGCTCGTCGACGTGCTGCCGGTGTGTTCCTACGTGCGGGCCGACGACGCGGAGATGTTGACCCATTGGGGCGACGACCCGCTGACGACGGTCATCGTCGTCGACTCGCTGGGGGACCCCCGGGAGTTCGCGCAGGTCGCGGCGCGGGTCAGCCGCCGCAAGCCGATCGTGGTCTTCACCCCGGCCGGGATCACCGAGGGCCTGGCGGCGCTCGCCCGCGCCACCGGGGTGATCCTGGTCGAAGGGCTGCGCGACCTGGTCGACACCGTCCGGCTGCTCGCCTACCAGCCCCTGCCCGCGGGCCGCCGGGTGGCCGTCAGCGGCGACCTGCTGCACGCCGACGCGGCCACGCCGCTGCTCCCGCGCGGGGCCGAGGCCGACGCCGACGCGTGCCTGGTCGTCGCGCCGTTCGGGGCCGACCTCGGCACGGCGTGGAAGACCGTGCTGGCGGCCGAGCGCGAGGTGACCACGCTGGCGTGCGTGCTCGGCCAGGACGGGCTGGTCGGCGGCCGGGTGCCGTGTTACGCCTACCCCGAGCAGGCGGTCGGGGCGCTGGCCCGGGTGGCGGCCTACGTGGAGTGGCGGCGGACCGCGCCCGAATGGCTCTTCGCGGCCGACGACCCGGCGGCGCGCGGCCTCGTCCACGACACTCCGGCGCTGCTGGCCCACTTCGGCATCACGCTCGGCCCTTCGTGGCCGGGGGTGGAGATGACCGTGCGGGGCGTCAACGACCCGGTGACCGGGCCGCTCGTGGTGGTCGGCTACGGCGGCGTCGTCGCCGAGCTGACCGGCGACCGGGCCTGCCGGGTGCCGCCGCTCGGGCCGGAGGCCGCCGCCGAGATGATCGCCGACCTGCGCTGTTCCCCGCTCCTGTACGGCTACCGCGACCACCCCCGGGCCGACACGGCCGCGCTGGGCGAACTCCTCACGCAGGTCGGCCGCCTGGTCGCGACCGTCCCCGAGGTGACGTCGGTGGACCTGTCACCGGTGACGGTCTCCTCGAAGGGCGTGACCGTCACCGGGGCGCGGCTGAGCGTGCGCTAGAAGTCGGCGTCGAAGCTGACCGAGCCGGTGACGCCGACCTGGTAGGCCGAGACCTTGCGCTCGAAGAAGTTCGAGAGCTCCTGCACGTCCTGGAGTTCCATGAAGGCGAAGGGGTTCTTCGAGCCGTACAGGGGCGCGATGCCGAGCTGGGCCAGCCGGCGGTCGGCGACGTGCTCCAGGTAGAGGCGCATGTCGGCGATCGACATGCCCGGCACGCCCTGGTTGAGCAGGTCCTCGGCGAACTGGGCCTCGCAGTCGACCGCCTCGGCGAGCATGGTCCTGATCTGGGCGACCAGGTCGTCGTCGAACAGGTCGGGCTCCTCGGCGCGGGCGACCTCGACGACGTCGAACGCGAACGCCATGTGCATCGACTCGTCGCGGAACACCCAGTTCGTGCCCGAGGCCAGGCCGTTGAGCAGGCCGCGGGAGCGCAGGAAGTAGACGTACGCGAAGGCGCCGTAGAAGAACAGGCCCTCGATGCACGCGGCGAAGCAGATGAGGTTGAGCAGGAAGGCCCGGCGGTCGGCCTTGGTCTCCAGGCTCTTCAGGTCGCCGAGGGAGTCGATCCAGCGGAAGCAGAACTCGGCCTTGCGGCTGATCGACGGGATGTTCTCGACGGCCGCGAACGCCTCGAAGCGCTCCTGCTCGTCGGGCACGTAGGTGTCGAGCAGGTTCAGGTAGAACTGCACGTGCACGGCTTCCTCGAAGAGCTGCCGCGACAGGTAGAGGCGCGCTTCTGGGGCGTTGACGTGCTGGTAGAGGTTGAGCACCAGGTTGTTGGCGACGATCGTGTCACCCGTGGCGAAGAAGGCCACCAGCCGCGACACCAGGTGGCGTTCGGCCGGCGACAACCTGCCCAGGTCGGCGAGGTCGGAGTGGAGGTCGACCTCCTCGACGGTCCAGGTGTTCTTGATGGCGTCGCGATAACGCTCGAAGAACGCCGGGTAGCGCATCGGGCGCAGGGTCAGGCTCATGCCGGGGTCGAGCAGCATCACTGGCACGCCTCACAGGACTCGGGGTTCTCCAGGGAGCAGGCGATCGCGGCGTCGACGGCCGCGACGGGCACGGTGGCCTGCTGGATGCGCGTCGCGGGGCGCGAGCGCAGGTAGTAGGTGGTCTTCAGGCCCGACTTCCAGGCGTACAGGTACATCGACGACAACTTGTCGATGGTCGGGCTGGCCATGAACAGGTTGAGCGACTGGCTCTGGTCGATGTACGGCGCCCGCGCCGCCCCCATGTCGATGAGGGCCCGCTGCGGCAGCTCCCACGCGGTCCGGAACAGGCTCCTGACCTCACCAGGCAACTCGGCGATGCCCTGCACCGAGCCCTCGGCCTGGCGGATGGCGGTCCGGACCGGCTCGGTCCACAGGCCCCGGGCCTTGAGCTCGGCGACCAGCGCGTTGTTGATCTGGAGGAACTCCCCGCTCAGCGTCTCGCGCTTGAAGAGGTTCGACACCTGCGGTTCGACGCACTCGTAGCAGCCCGCGATCGAGGCGATGGTCGCCGTGGGGGCGATGGCGATCAGCAGGGAATTGCGCAGCCCGTGCTCGGCGATCTTCGCGCGGAGGGCGGTCCACTCGGGGCTGAGGCCGTGCAGGTCGGGCTGGAGCTTCCCACGGGCCGCCCAGGTCTCGCCGTACGCCGGATGCGGCCCGTGCTCCGCCGCGAGGTCGGCCGAGGTGTCGAGGGCGGCCAGGTAGATCTCCTCGGAGATCCGGGTCGACAGCTCCTTGGCCTCGGGGGAGTCGAAGGGCAGCCGGAGCGCGAAGAAGACGTCCTGGAGGCCCATCAGCCCGAGCCCGACCGGACGCCAGCGCGGGTTGCTCGCCGCGGCCTGCTTGGTCGGGTAGTAGTTGATGTCGATCACGCGGTCGAGGAAGACCACGGCCGTCTTGACGGTCCGGCGCAGCCTGGCCCAGTCGACGCCGCCGTCGGCCAGGTGGGCGGCCAGGTTGATGGAACCCAGGTTGCAGACCGCGGTCTCGTCGTCGTTCGACACCTCGATGATCTCGGTGCACAGGTTCGACAGGTGCACCACGTTGCCCGGCTCGGCGGCCTGGTTGCAGGTGCGGTTCGAGGTGTCCTTGAACGTCATCCAGCCGTTGCCGGTCTGGGCCAGGGTGCGCATCATCTTGGCGTAGAGGTCGCGGGCGCGGATCTGGCGCGCCTGGCGGCCGTCCTGCTCCGCCTTGCGGTAGACCTCGTCGAAGGCGTCGCCCCACAGGTCGGGCAGCTCGGGCAGCTCGTTCGGGTCGAACAGCGACCACATCTGGTCGGCCTCGACGCGGCGCATGAACTCGTCGGGGATCCAGTTGGCCAGGTTGAGGTTGTGGGTGCGGCGGGCGTCCTCGCCGGTGTTGTCGCGGAGCTCCAGGAACTCCTCGACGTCGGGGTGCCAGGGCTCCAGGTAGACGCACGCGGCGCCCTTGCGGCGGCCGCCCTGGTTCACGGCGGCCACGGAGGCGTCGAGGGTGCGCAGGAACGGCACGATCCCGTTGGAGTGGCCGTTGGTGCCCTTGATCAGGGCGCCCCTCGACCTGACCCGCGACCAGGAGATGCCGATGCCGCCGGCGAACTTCGACAGGTGGGCGACCTGGGCGTACCGCTCGTAGATCGAGCCGAGCTCGTCGCGCGGGGAGTCGACCAGGTAGCACGAGGACATCTGGGTGTGGCCGGTGCCGGAGTTGAACAGCGTCGGCGAGCTGGGCAGGTAGGCCAGCGACGACATCAGGCGGTAGAGCTCGACCGCCTCGCCGGGCGTCTGGGCCAGGCCGCAGGCCACCCGGAGCAGCCAGAACTGCGGGGTCTCGACCGGGAGCCGGGTCTGGGGGTGGCGGAGCAGGTAGCGGTCGTACACGGTGCGCAGGCCGAAGTACTCGAACCGCCGGTCGTTGCCGACGTCGATCGTGGCGTCGAGCAGGTCGGCGTGGTCGGCCACGAAGGCGGCGGTCGTGTCGCCGATCAGGCCGAGGGCGTGGCCCTCCTTGATCGACCGGCTGAACGTGTCGGCCTCCACCTCCTTGCGGATGTAGGCCGCCAGCAGCCGCGCGGCCAGCCGGGAGTACTGCGGCTCCTCGCCGATCATCTCGGCGGCGGTCTGGATCGACAGGCGGTCGAGTTCGGCGGTGGTGGCGCCGTCGTACAGGCCGCTGATCGTCCGGGTGGCGACCCGCAGCGGCTCGACGTCGGCGAGCCCGCCGGAACAATCCTCGACCGCGCGGACGATCCTCGTCACGTCGACCGGTTCGAGCGACCCGTCGCGCTTCTTGATCCGCATCCTCGTCCTCTCCTCGCGAACTCACCGAGGCGCGCGGGCACGAGGGCACCGGGCGGGGCCGTCCCACGCGGCCTCGGACCAAATCGCGATTGGCAGGTATTCGGACTCGCGGGCATGCTCTTTCGAAGCGCCTACCGGCCGTCGCTTCCCAGGCCCGTCGACGGGCCCAGTGCTTGATGACGGCTTTCGTTCCCACTCACCGCTGCGGGGCAGTCCCGGATTCCCACCGGGTTCCCTCTTACGCCGTCCCACCTGGCAGGCGGGGCGAACCAACGCGTGGGACACCATATATGGGATCGTTCTCAGCTGTCACATCAACATGTGGTGTCCGGTACCCCCGGGCGAATCCCCTTGGCGGAGTGTGCGCAGGATGGGGTGATGGAGCGGAAAACCTGCACCGTGCGGTTGGTGGGCGGGCCCACCGCGCTGCTGGAGATCGGCGGCCTCCGGCTGCTTACCGATCCGGCCTTCGACGCGCCCGGGCCGATCGCCAGCGGCACCCGGACGCTCATCAAGACCACCGGCCCGGCCGTCTCCCGGGAGGAACTGGGCGATCTCGACATCATCCTGCTCTCCCACGATCAGCACGCCGACAACCTCGACCGCTCGGGCCGCGCCCTGCTCGACGAGGTGCCCGAGGTGCTGACCACGCCCGAGGCGGCCGAACGGCTCGGCGAGGACATCACCGGCCTGCGGCCCTGGGACCACGTGACCTTCGAGCGACCCGACGGCGGCTCCCTCCGCATCACGTGGGTGCCGGGCCGCCACGGGCCGCCGGGCACGGAAGATCTCACCGGCCCGGTGACCGGCTTCGTGCTGACCGCCTTCGATCTACCGGCGATCTACGTGAGCGGCGACAACGCCTCACTGGAGGAGACCCGCGAGATCACCGAACGCCTCGGCCCCATGGACGCCGGGATCTTCTTCGCCGGCGCCGCCCGCACCCCGCTGCTCGACGGCTTCCTGACCTTCACGGCCGAGGAGGTGGTGGAGGCGACCCTGATCACCGGCGCCGAGGTGGTGATCCCCGTCCACATGGAGGGCTGGCAACATTTCACCGAAGGCCCGGCCGACCTGCTCGACGCCTTCGAGAAGTACGAACTCGCCGACCGCCTGCGCCTCCTGGAACCCGGCCAGTCGACGTCGTTCTAGCGGCCGGTGACGGGGTTGCGGCCGAACTTCTCCTCGGTGACCAGGAGAACGAGGCGGCCGGGGTCGTCCCTGAACCGCACGGCCGCCCAGACGTACCAGCCAGCGTCGGCCTTCTCGATGACAGGCCCCTCGCCCCAGCCGCCGGGGCTGCCCGGCGGAACGCTGATGGGCATGAAGCCGACCTTCCCGCCCGGTAGGCGGGGCAGGACCTCCCCGACGGTCTGCCCGCCGACGTCGAGATCGACGAACCGGAACGGCTCCTCCTCTTCGCTGGTCACCTCCCTGAACGGACTTCCCGAGACGACCCGGCACGGCGCGACCGGGCCTCGGTAGACCAAGGTGCCGGCGCCCCCGTCGGCGCCGATCGTGTAGACGATCGTCTGGTCTTTCTCGAGCAGGGTGCCGTCGATCCGCATTCTCCAGCCCGGCCCGTCTCCTTCCGGGAGGGTGTAAAGACCGGGCGGGACGTCGTAGACGATCTCCCCCCGTGGCTCCTGGCACCAGTGACCTGCCGGGACGTGGTCGACCATGGCCGAGACGCCGAGGCTCATCAGGTCATCGCGCAGGCGGCTGACGTCGCCGAAGTCGTGCACGCTGACCCAGACGACGCCGTCGGCGTCCTTGGTGACGGCGTAGGAGGGCGTGCCGATCTGGAAGAGCCCGGCTCCGACGGCCGTGGCCATTCCGGCCAGGGCCAGCGTGAACCTTCTTCTTCGCGGCTTTCGGGTCGTGATTCCGGCCAGCAGCGTCCGGGCCCCCGCGCCGGACGGGTCGGCGCCTTGATGGCCGGGTTCGACCCTGGCCAGCGCGGCGATGAGTTCGTCGGTGTCGTTCACAGGGGCCTTTCCGCCGGTAGGCACAGGTCGTTCTCGGTGAGCTTCTCGGAGAAGCGGCGTCGCGCCCGGTGCAGGCGAATCCTGACCGCATTGCGGGAGATCCCCAGGACGGCCGCGATCTCCTCGTGCGACAGGCCCTCCCAGGCGAGCAGGCCCAGCAGTTCCCGATCGTCATCCTTGAGGGTTGCGAAGACCTGGTGGATCGCGGTCAGGTCGGCCGGGTCGGCGTACAAGGCGGCGAGGTCGGCGTCGAGTTCGACCATGCGGGCCCGCCGTTTCGCCTCACCCCTCCGGTGATCTGCGGCGACGCGCCGGGCGATGCCGTAGAGCCAGAGCAGCGCCTCGGGGCCGGGAGGTAATCGGGCCACCTTCCGCCAGGCGATCGTGTAGGTCTCGGCGACGACGTCGGCGGCGTCCAAGGGGTCGGCGCAGCGGCGGGCGGCGTAGGCGGTGATCCGGCCGTACGTCTCCCGGTAGACCTCCTCGAACCGGGTTTGGCGTTCATCCACTGGTGTCCTTCGTCGGCGGGGCTGCGTACACCTTCTTCATGGGCTGACCGGCGCCGGCATTTCACTGGGATTGTCGTCGATCCGTACACGACCAGGGTCAAAGCGGCATTTGGGCACGTCGGAGAGCAGGCCGAAGTGAAACGTCACGGAAAGAAACGGAGAACACATCGTTAGTAGCAGAATGTGCCATTTCCAAGGGATATGCGCTGGCACCATGCTCTGTGGAGACCATCTCCCCCAAGGAGCAGAACACCTGTGGCTAATCCCAGAGCACGCCGCCTGATCGCCTCGGCAGGTCTGTCGTTAGCGGTCGCGGCCAGCCTGACGACCGTCCCGGCTCCCGCCAACGCCCTCTCGAGCGATGTCGTCATCTCCGGCGTCTACGGCGGTGGCGGCAACTCGGGCGCGACCATCAAGAACGACTACATCGAGCTGGCCAACCTCACCGGCAGCCCGGTCAGCGTGTCCGGTTGGAGCGTTCAATACGCCTCCGCCGCAGGTGCCGTCTTCCAGATGACGAACCTGACGGGCACCATCCCGGCCCATGGGAAGTACCTGGTCCAGCAGGCCGCCGGCGCCGGCGGCACCCTGAACCTGCCGACCCCCGACGCCATCGGCTCGATCCCGATGTCGGGCACCTCCGGCGTCGTCGCGCTGGTCACCGCGCAGATCCCGCTGGTCGGCTGCGGCATCACCTGCTCGACCGCCCCGAACGTGAAGGACCTCGTCGGCTACGGCGCCACCGCCAACGTCGAGACCCTCGCGGCCCCCGGCCTGTCGAACACCACGGCCGCCGCCCGGTCCGGCTCGATGGTCGACACCGACAACAACTCGGTCGACTTCACCTCGGGCGTGCCGAAGGCCACCAACTCGGCGGGCACCACGGTCGTCGCGACCGACACCGGCGGCCCGACCGACCCGACGCCCGGCTCGGTCCGCATCCACGACATCCAGGGCAGCGGCCGGATCTCCCCGATCGTCGGCCAGAACGTCACCAACGTGCCCGGCATCGTCACGGCCGTCCGCAACACCGGCAACTCGCGCGGCTACTGGATGCAGGACCTCTCGGCCGACGCCGACCCGCTGACCTCCGAGGGCCTGTTCGTCTTCACGGGCTCGACCTCCCCCGGTGTCGTCGCCGGCGACTCGGTCGTCACCTCCGGCCGCGTCACCGAGTTCCGCCCCGCCACGGGCTCGCAGGCGCTGACCGAGATCGGCGGCACCGTCAGCACCATCAGGGTGAGCGGCGGCAACGCGCTCCCCGCGCCGATCCCGGTGAACCTGCCCGCCGTCTACACCAAGTCGGGCGCCCTGGAGGCCCAGCCGCTGGAGCCGTCGTCGTACGTGCTCGACTACCTCGAGGTCCACGAGGGCATGCGGATGACCGTCGCCCAGGACACCAAGCTGGTCAGCCCGGTCAACACCGAGTTCGGCGAGCTCTGGGTGTCGTACACCCCGAACCACAACCCGACCCCGCGCGGCGGCCACATCTACCTCGACTACGCCGACAACAACGCGGGCCGGTTCTTCATCCAGTCGCTCGTCGGCGCCCCCGCCGCCAACGTCGGCTCGACGCTGGCCGCCGGCACCACCGGCGTCATCGACTACCAGAGCTTCGGCGGCTACGTCCTGCAGGCCACCCAGCTCGGCGCCATCACCGAGGGCGGCCTCAAGCGCCAGAAGGTGACCCCGGCGAAGAAGGCCGGCGACCTGTCGATCGCGACGTACAACGTCGAGAACCTGACCGTCGCCGACTCGGCCGCGAAGTACCAGCGTCTCGCCGAGGCCGTGGTCGTCAACCTCGGCACGCCCGACATCCTGGCCCTCGAAGAGATCCAGGACAACAACGGCACCGCCACCGGCACCGTCGCGGCCGACCAGACCGTGGCCAAGTTCATCGCGGCCATCGTCGCGGCCGGCGGCCCCACCTACGACTGGCGCTCGATCGACCCCAACGAGGGCACCGACGGCGGCGCGCCCGGCGGCAACATCCGCCAGGTCTTCCTGTTCAACCCGGCCCGGACCACCTTCGTGGACCGTCCGGGCGGCGACGCGAACACCGCCGTGACGGTGCTGCGCGAGCGTCCGACGAGCAACCAGGTCTACCTGTCGGCCTCCCCCGGCCGCATCAACCCGACGTCGTCGGCGTGGTCCTCCAGCCGCAAGCCGCTCGTCGGCGAGTTCCTGTACGACGGCAACAAGCAGCTGTTCGTCGTCGCCAACCACTTCAACAGCAAGGGCGGCGACCACCCCCACTCGGCGGCGGTCCAGCCCCCGAACCGCACCACCGAAGTCCAGCGCATCGCGCAGGCCACCGAGGTGCGCAACTTCATCGCCGACCTCAACACCAAGAGCGGCGGCCAGGCCCGCGCGGTCGTCCTGGGCGACATCAACGACTACCAGTTCTCGCCGGCCGTCGGCACGCTGACCGACAACGGCGCGCTGCTGAAGGCGCTGATCAACGACCTGCCCGCCGGTGAGCGCTACTCGTACATCTTCGACGGGAACTCCCAGGCGCTCGACCACATCCTGGTGACCCCGAACATCAAGGGCTACGCGTACGGCGTCGTGCACATCAACGCCGAGTTCTCCGACCAGGCCTCCGACCACGACCCGCAGATCCTGCGGATCCTGACCGGGTGCAACACGGAGCCGCTGCCCGAGCGGTGCCGTCCGGGCAGCCCGGTCGTGGACGTCGAGTAACACCCTCCGCAGAACGGAAGCGCCCGTCCTCTTCCCCGGGGGACGGGCGTTTCCGCGTTCAGGGGAGGTCGTCGCGCAGGCGGCGGTAGGGCACGTCCGGGCCCATGTGGTGCTGCCACTCCTCTTCGGTCAGGTTCTCGGTGAGGCGGCCCAGCGCCTGGGCGATCAGCTCCTCGGTGCTCAGGGCCCACACCCGCGCCGAGCCGTCGCCGCTCGCCGAGGCCAGCCGGGAACCGTCGGGGCTGAACGCCAGCGACCACACCGCGTCGTCGTGCGGCAACTCGGCCAGTTCCGCGCCGGAGGCGGCGTCCCAGATCCGCACCGAGCCGTCGCGGCAGGCCGTCGCCAGCCGGTCGCCGCCGGGGGAGAACGCCGCCCAGTTCACCTCGCCGTCGTGGGTCAGCCGCGCCACCTCCGCGGCCGAGACCACGTCCCACACCCGTACGCACCCGGCGTCGTCGACCGAGGCCAGCCGGTCGCCGCCGGGCCCGAACACCACCGCCCGCACCAGGACGTCGTGGGCCAGCCGGGCCTTTTCCGTGCCCGATCGGGTGTCCCAGACGCGGGCCGTACCGTCGCCGCTCGCCGACGCCAGCAGGTCGCCGCCGGGGCTGAACACCACCGACCACACCACGTCGCCGTGGGTCAGCCGGATCAGCTCCGCGCCCGTGGCCGCGTCCCACACCCGGACCGTGCCGTCGGCGCTCGCCGTCGCCAGGCCTGCGCCGCCTGGGTCGAAGACGACCCAGTTCACCGGGCCGTCGTGCGCGAGCCGCAGGACCTCGGCGCCCGCGTCCCATAT
>NZ_BBXC01000024.1:0-27733 GCF_001570525.1 Herbidospora sakaeratensis | reverse complement strand
GTCGCGGCCGGCCGTCGCCACCTGGGCGCCGTCAGGGCTGAAGGCGAGCCAGTTCACCTCGCCTGGGTGAGACGACCTGGCCTGCTCGCGGCCGGTGGCGGGGTCGCACACCCGTATCGTGCCGTCGTCGCCGGCCGATGCGACGCGGTCGCCATCGGGGGCGAAGGCCACCAGGCGCACCCCGCCGTCGTGGTCGACCCGGGTCAGTTCCGCGCCCGCGCGGGCGTCCCACACCCAGGCCGCGCCGTCTTCGCTCGCCGACACGACCCGGTCACCGCACGGGCTGAACACCGCCGACCAGACCCAGCCGCCGTGGTCCACGCGGGCCTGTTCCCGGCCGGTGGACGCGTCCCACACCCGCACCGAACCGTTCACGCCGGCCGACACGACCCGGCCGCCGTCGGGGCTGAACGCCGCCCTCCACACCCAGTCGCCGTGTTCCACCCGGGCCAGTTCCGTGCCGGTGGACGCGTCCCAGACGCGGGCGACCCCGTCGGCGCAGGCGGTGGCCACCCGTCGGCCCTCGGGGTCGAAGGTCACGGAGTACACCGGGCCGCCGTGGTCGAGCCGGACCGGCTCCGCGTCAGCGCCCGGCGTCCAGATCCACGCCGACCCCGCCTCGGCGGCGGTGGCGAGGCGGCTCCCGTCGGGGCTGAAGGCCAGCGACCACACCCGGCTGCCGTGGTCGAGCCGGGCCAGTTCCGTTTCCGAATCGGCGTTCCACAGGCGGGCCGAGCCGTCCTCACCCGCGGTCGCGACCGTGCCGCCGTCGGGGCTGAACGCCACCGACCACACCGGGCCGCCTCCGTGGTGGAGCCGGAACACGCCGCCGCCGAGCACCTGGGCCGACCCGTCGTCGCCGGCCGTGGCCAGCCGGTGCCCGTCGGGGCTGAAGGCGACCGCGTACACCGGGCCCTTGTGGTCCAGCCAGGCCACTTCGGCGCCCGACGGCACCCGCCAGACGCGTCCTGACCCGTCGGCGTCGGCCGTGGCGACCGTGGTTCCGTCGGGGCCGAACACGACCGCCTGCAGCGGACCGTTGACGTCGAGCCAGGTCAGCACCTCGCCTGAGACCGCGTCGCGCACCAGCGCCGTTCGGTCGAGACCGGCCGTCGCCACCCAGCGGCCGTCGGGGCTGAAGGCGGCCGAGCGCACCGCGCCCTTGTGCGGCAGGCGGGTGCGGACGGTGGCGGCGAGGGTGAGGGCGCGGCGAACCGCCCGTTCGCCTTCGGCGGTCGGGGCCGACTGCAGGGAACAGACGCCGAGCGCGAGCGCCGAGTGCACGTCGCCGCGCAGGGCCGACTCGCTCTCACGGGCGAGCCGGGGGGCGGCCACCCGGACGAGCAGGTTGCCGCGTTCGGCCCGTTCCCGGTCGGCGTTCAGCCTGCTCAGGGTGACGTATTCGGCGACGCCCGCGCTGTCGGCGGCGTGCGTCTCCATCATGTCGAGCGCCTTGGCGAGTGCGGAGCCGCGCAACAGCTGGTCGTCCTCGCGGTCGTTGTCCTCCCAGCGCCGGCGGTCGGCGATGACGCCCGCCTTCCACGACCGGAAGTCCTGACTCAGCGCGGCCCAGCTGGCCAGCCGCCGCCAGCCGCGCAGCAGGGCCTCGTGGGCGACCTCGACGATCTGGTCGCCGCCCGCGGTGGTGGTGATGGCCAGCAGGCGGGCGTCGCGCAGCAGCTCGGCCGTCGGCCAGTCGTCTGAACGCAGGTCGACGCGCCTGATCTGGCGGGCGATCTCGTGGTCGCCGGGTTGCAGGAGTTCGGTGAAGACGCGTCGAGTGGCCTCCTGCTGGGCCGGGGTGAGCGCGGCGAACCGTTCCTCGGCGTAGCGGGCCAGTGTGCTGTGCACCCCGCCGAGCTCGCGGTAGGAGCGGAGGGTGAGCCTGCGGCCCCGTTGCAGCTCCCACAGGCGGGTCAGGGTGAACTCCAGCAGCGGCAGCTCGTTCGGCCTGCCCGTGAAGTCGTCGCAGATCTGCTCGGCGAGCCCGGCGTCGAAGGCGACGTCGCCGGCGACCCGCGCCGGGCCGACGACGGCGAGGTGGAGGTCGTCGGCCGACATCGGCCGCAGGTGGTGCCAGTGGTCCTTGGCGTAGGAGCCCAGTGGCTCGGGGGCCTCGGTGAGCAGCCAGTGGAAGTCGGCCCGCAGGCTGACCGCCACCCGGACGGCCCGGGGCCGCTCGGCCAGCAGCCGGTTGAGCAGGTCGAAGAGGACGGCCCGCTGGTCGGGCCCGCACTCGGTGAAGACCTGCTCGAACTGGTCGATGATCAGCAGCAGGCGGGTGGCGCCCGTGGCGACGCAGACGGAACGGGCCACGCCGGTCAGCCCGCCCTCGGCCAGCCGGTCGTGCCACGCCTGGAGCACCTGGATCGGGTAGGGCAACCCGGTGCCGGCCGCTTCGGCGACCGCCCCGATCAGGCGGGTCATCGGGTCGTCGCCCGGCCGGCACGAGCCCACCGCCCAGGAGCCCTGTTCGCGGAGCCGGGGCACCAGCCCGGCCGCGACCGCCGACGACTTGCCGACGCCCGACCGTCCGGCCACCAGGATGAGCGGCTGTTCCTCGACGGCGGCCGCCAGTTCGGTCACGACGTCGGCCCGGCCGAAGAAGAAGGGCGCGTCGGCCTCGGTGAACGCGCTGAGGCCGCGATAGGGGTTGGGCGGCGGGCGGTAGAGCACCTCCGGCCAGGCGCGGACCAGGGTGGCGGCGCTGATGACGTACACGTCGTCGGCTCTGGTGCTCGTCGGCACGGCCTGCACGATGCCGACCACCTGGCCGGTGCCCTGGTCCCAGACCGGGCCGCCGCTGTAGCCGCTCTGCACCCGGAAGGAGCCGCGCAGGTCGGCGTCGACCTGGAGGCGGGCCGCGTCGTAGGCGCCGGCCAGCGTGCCGGCGACGTTGCCCGCACGGGCGGGCCCGCCGTCGCGGTTCGGCCCCCACGCGCCGACCCGCCGCTCGCCGCACGGCCCGTCGTCGGCCGCCAGCGTGGCCGGTTCGACACCGGGCGGCAGGTCGGCCTCCAGTTCCAGACCGGCGACGTCGGTCTCGTCGAAGGGCAGGCCGTCGCGCGGCATCCAGCGGACGACGGCGGCCATCCGGGTCACCCGGCTGCCGGAGTCGGCCGCGAAGGGGAACTCGACCTCTACCCAGGCCCCGGACGGATCGTCGGCCGTGCGCTCGTCGGCGCCCAGAGCGGTGTTGACCACGTGTGCGCAGGTCACCACGTGGCGGTCGCCGGCGGCGAACGCGACCCCGACCGGCTGGCGGGTGGCCCGGCTCAGGATGCGGGCGAGGTAGCGGTCAGGGCTGGTCCGCGCCATCTTCGCCGCTCTCCTCGACCACGGTCTGACCTGGACCGTTCCAGGCCACCGTCACCTTGAGCGCGGCCTCGGCCTTGCCCTTGGTGAAGATGACGCCCGTCTCGCCGCCGAACTTCAGGCCGAACTCGACGGTGATCGTGTCGGGCGCTCTGGCCGCCGAGCGCAGCCGGGTCACGATCGCCGACACGGCCGGTTCGAGGGTGTCGAAGGCGCCGGCGAGGCTGCGCAACGCCTGGGCGGTCCGGCCGGGCCCGGTGTCGGAGACCAGTTCGACGCCCTGTTCGTCGGCGATGTCGTCGTAGTCGACCTCCACCACCATCACCGGCGCACCAGGGGTGTCGTCCAGCGGGATCCGCATCAACATGAGCAGAAGATAGCCCGCGTCGAATGATTTCTTTAGGGCAGTTCTGTATTTCGCATTTGCGCCAATCCGGTGGTCAGGTAGTCGACGAAGAACGGATTGTGCAGGGCGAACTCGGATCTGCGCGTCCGCACCAGGGTGATCGCGTCGTTCAGGTCGTGGCCGAGCAGGAGCAGGGTCTGCGCCACCACCAGGCCCGAGCGGTTGTAGCCCGCCCTGCACCTGACCAGCACCTTCTTCCCCGACCGCACCGCCTCGGCGGCGAGGTCGGCCATGGCGCAGACCTCGCCGATCTCCGCCGGGTTCAGCGGCCCGTCGGGCACGTGGCAGGCGTGGTGGACGGCCGTGGCCCCCGGGCCGTGGCCGTCGAGGCGGATCATGCTGATGACCACGTCGAACTCGTCGGCCACGACTACGGGAAGCAGGCCGCCGGGGTCATTGCGGAAATGGCCGCCCATGAACAGTCCGGGGATGATTTCATGCCACGGCTGGTCGTCAAAGGGAATGACCTTGTATGCCATTCGCCCATTCTGCGTCAGTAACGCACGGAACTCTGGAGCAGGGGCGGATAGACGATCGAGGGTTCGCCGTCGACCGTGGTCCCGGCGAACTGGAGCATCGACCGCACCTCGCCGTTGACGGCCGCCGGGTAGCCCAGCGTGGGGGCCGAGACCTCGTCGAGGACCCGGAGTTGTTCCTCGGAAAGGGTCGCCTCCACGAGGTTGTTCTCCAGGTGCTCGATCCGGCGCGCGCCGACGATCGGCACCACCGTGCCGGGGCGGGCGCGCAGCCAGGCCAGGGCGACCGATGCCGACGTCGCGCCGGCCTCCTCGGCGACGGCGGCCAGGGCGTCGATGACCCGGTACTCCTCCTCGGTCGGGCCGCCCACGTAGGCGGTCCGGGCCGAGTCGGCGACGTCGGCGCCCCGGCGGTACTTGCCGGACAGGAAGCCGTTCTTCAGCGGGCTCCACGGGGTCAGCGCGAGGCCCTGGTCCAGGGCCAGGGGTGCGATCTCGCCCTCGACCGTGCGGGCGAGCAGCGAGTATTCGACCTGGAGGGCGATCAGCGGGGTCCAGCCCCTCAGCAGGGCCGTGGTCTGGGCCTGGGCGGTGACCCACGCGGGGGTGTTGGAGAAGCCGATGTAGCGGATCTTGCCGGCCCGCACCAGGTCGTCGAGGGTGCGCATCGTCTCCTCCAGGGGAGTGTTGCGATCCCAGTTGTGCAGCCAGTAGAGGTCCAGGTAGTCGGTCTGGAGACGGCGCAGGGTCTCGTGGAGCTGGGCGATGATCGAGCCCCGGCCGGCGCCGCCGCCGTTGGGGTCGCCGGGGTGCATGTTGCCGAAGAACTTCGAGGCCACGACCGTGTGGCCGCGCAGGCCGGGCCGGGCGGCGAAGTAGTCGCCGAGGATCTTCTCCGAATGGCCTTTGCTGTAGAAGTTGGCGGTGTCGACGAAGTTCCCGCCCCGGTCGAGGTACGTCGCGAGGATCTTCTCCGACTCCGCGACGTCGCACCCGGCCGAGCCGGGGTCGTCGCCGAACGTCATCGCCCCGAGGGCGAAGGGGCTGACGCGGAGGCCGGAGCGGCCGAGGGTCACGTAGTGGTCGAGCGGCATGATCGTGCTCCTTTCTTCTTCCTCCATCGAAGCGCTGAGCTGGGCGTTCAGGTAGAAAGATCCGCTCGACCTCTTGCCCGATCCTGCCGTCAGCGAGACGTCAGGCGGATGATCGGCAGTTCCCGGTCGGTCTTCTCCTGGTATCCGGCGAACCGGGGCGACGCGGCGACGATCTGCTGCCAGGCCTGCTCGCGTTCGGCTCCGTGCAGCTGGTCGGCGGTGACGTCGACGGTCTTGCCGTCGAGTTCGATGCGCACCTGGTCGGGGTGGGCGGCGAGGTTGTAGTACCAGGCCGGGTTCCCGGCCGCGCCCGCCGCCGAGGCGACGATCAGCCAGCTGCCGTCCGGGCCGGGGAACCAGCCGACGGGGGTGGTGCGCGGCTGACCGGATTTGCGGCCGACGGTGGTCAGGACCAGCGCATTGAAGCCGCTGAAGCTGCCGCTCTTGCGGATGCGGCGGGCCATCAGCTTGTTGAACCAGACGAACAGGCGCCCGCCGGGCTGGCGGCTGCCGCGGGTTCCGGCGGGGGTGTCGAAGGTCATGGCACACCTCGGTTAGTTAATGGCGCGTACTGTACGCGGCGCTAACTATATGCACGATGTACCGTTACGTCCATGAACGACGTCGCCATCGGACTGGTCCAGCTCACCGGGCTGGTGCAGGGCCGGTACGCGCGGGTCTCCCAGCGGCACGACCTGACGCCCGTCCAGGCCAAGCTGCTGTGCGTGCTGCTGGAGGGGCCGCGCGGGATGGCCGAGCTGGCCGGGGTCTTCGGCGTCGAGAAGGCGGCCCTGACCGGGCTGATGGACCGGGCCGAGAAGCGCGGGCTGGCCCGGCGCGCCCAGGTCCCGGGCGACCGGCGGGCGGTCGCGGTGACGCTGACCGACGAGGGGCGGCGCGCGGCGACGGCCTTCTACGAGGAGATCCACGCCGAGCTGGAGGAGCTGGTCGCGTCCCTGACGCCCGAGGGCCGCACCCACTTCGAGCAGGCGATGGCCGAGATCATCGAACGCTGCGGCGGGGGCTGCTGACCGTCATTCGGCCGCGCGCGGGAACTCCGAGCAGCGGAACGACCCGAAGCTCTCCCGGCCGCGCCGCACCACCACCGTCACCGCGTCGGCGTCGATGTTCGACCGCGCGGCCAGCGCCGCGGCGGCCGTGCAGGTGAGCTGGCCGAGCCAGAGCAGGCGGTCGCGCTGGGCCGGGAAGGTCTCCCGGGGGGCCGGCACCGGCACGGCGGCCGTCTGGGGCGTCTCGACGGTGATCCGCACCTTGGCGTCGTCAGCGGTGACCGAGCCCACGCCGCCGATCCAGTCGGTCAGCTGGGTGCCGAGGCCGAGCCGGCGTTCGGGTTCGCTGGGGCCGTCGACGAGCAGGTTGAGCGTCTCCTTCAGCGACGGCCAGGCCATCGGCCGGGTGACCGCCTTCAACCGCTGGCCCGACACGAAGTAGAGCCGCATGCTGGGCTGGAACCCGCTCGCCGGTTCCCCGCCGTCCTGTACGCCCGTCGGGCTGATGCCGCACCCCGCCACCAGCAGGAGCGCCGCCAGCAGGTATCTCATCGCGGCTCCCTGGGCAGCGTGAGCCGGAACACCGCGCCGCCGCCGGGCCGGTTGCCGACCTCGATCGAGCCGCCGTGAAGGCGGGCGTTCTCCAGCGCGATGGCCAGGCCGAGGCCGCTGCCGTCCGACCGGGTGCGGGCGGCGTCGGCCTTGGAGAAGCGGTCGAAGACGCGCGGCAGCAGCTCGGGGTCGACGCCGGGGCCCGCGTCGGCGACCTCGATGACGATGTCCTGCGCCTTTTTCAGCGAGACGGTCACCGGCTTCGCGCCGTGCCGCAGCGCGTTGCCGACCAGGTTGGCCATGACGACGTCGAACCGGCGCGGGTCGAGCCGGACCCGCACGCCCGGTTCGACGTCCACCTCGACCTCCGACGTCCACCTCCGGGTACGCAGGCTCGCCGCCACCGCCTGCGCGACGTCCACGTCGTCGACGACGAGGCCGACGGCCCCGGCGTCGAACCGGGAGATCTCCATGAGGTCCTCCACGAGCTTCACCAGCCGCCCGGCCTCCAGGTTCAGCAACCGGGCCGCCTCCGGCAGGTCGCCGTCGAGCCGGGCCGACTCCTCCTCGATCACCTCGGCCATGGCGAGGATCGAGGCCAGCGGGGTGCGCAGCTCGTGGGAGACGTCGGCGACGAACCGCCGGGCCATCGACACGTTGGTCTCCAGCGCCTCGGCGGTGGCGTTGAACGTCTTGACCAGCCGGGCCAGCTCGTCGCGGCCGGTGACCTTGAGCCGGGTGTCGAGCTCCCCGGCGCCCAGGCGGCGGGCGGCGCGGTCGAGGTCGCGTACCGGCCTGAGCACCCCGCCGGCGGCGACCAGCGCGAACAGCACGGCCAGCAGCAGCACGGGCAGCACGCCGTTGCGCGCGGCGGCGACCAGCGCCTCCTGGTCGGCGGCCTCGGTGTGCAACGAGGAGACGAGGTAGACCTCGACGCCAGAAGGCGTGCCCTCGCGGCGCAGCAGCACTGGCGTGCCCACCACGAGGTAGGGGTCGCCGTCGCGCACCACCCGCTGGTAGACGAGCCGCTGCTCGGCGGCCACCCGCCGGCGCAGGTCGGGCGTCAGGGGCGCGACGGCGTCGCCCGACGCGACCAGGCCCGAGTCGCCGTAGACGGCCGCGCCGGTCGCGTCGAGGAAGGCGGGCGCGACGCCGTTGGCGAGCTGCTGCAGGGCGGCCCGGCTCGGCGGGTGCTGCATGTTCTCGGTGAGGGTCGAGACGCGGAGCCGGAACTCGTTGACGACCGACCACTCGGTCCGGGTCAGCATGAGGTCGCGGGCCTGCTTGTAGACCAGGCCGGCGGCGGTGAGCGCGCTCAGCCCCGCCAGCACGGCGAACACCACGACCAATCGGGCCCGCAGACCCCTCACAGCGGTTCTCTCACAGGGGCCCGAACCGGTAGCCGAAGCCGCGTGCGGTCTGGACGTAGCGGGGCTGGGCGGGGACGTCCTCGATCTTGGTGCGGAGCCGCTGGACGCACGCGTCGACCAGCCGCGAGTCGCCCAGGAAGTCGAGGTCCCAGACCGATTCGAGCAGCTGCTGGCGGCTGAAGACCTGGCCGGGAGAGGCGGAGAGCTCCAGCAGCAACCGCAGTTCCAGCGGGGGCAGCGTGACCGGCACGCCGTTCTTGGCCACCGTCAGCGCCCCCCGGTCGATCACCAGGTCGCCGTGGGTCTCCTGGCCGGCGTCCAGAGGCGCGGCCCAGCGCCGGAGCACGGCGCGGATTCGCGCCTCCAGCACCCGCGGCCTGACCGGCTTGACCACGTAGTCGTCGGCGCCCGCCTCCAGGCCGCTGACCACGTCGAGGTCGTCGCCCCGGGCGGTGAGCATGACGATCGGCAGGTGGCCGCCGGCCCTGATCCGGCGGCAGACCTCGAAGCCGTCGAGGCCGGGCAGCATCAGGTCGAGCACGACGATGTCCATCGTCGTCTCGCGGAGCCGCCGCAGGCCCTCCTCGCCGGTCCCGGCGGTGGCGACCTCGTGGCCGTGGCGGCTGAGCGACAACCGCAGTCCTTCGCGGACGGACTGGTCGTCCTCGATGAGCATCACCCGGGCCACGCGAACCAGTATCCGGCTTGATCAGCGCATATCCGGCCGAAAGCGACGTTCATTACACGCTGATGACATTCCGCTCATGGCCAGCGGACATCGGGCTGCCAGGATCCCGGGTCGAGACCTAGGAGGATGTATGCGATTCACTCTGGCCGCCATCGGCCTCGTCGCGGCCACGCTCACCTTCGCCGCCCCGGCCGCCGCCGCGCCGTCGCCCGCACCCGCGCCCGCGGAGCAGGCCGGGGAGCCCACTCCCGTGCCGTCGGAGCGGTCGCGGGCCGCCGCGTCTCCGGCGCCGGTGCCGCAGCGCGGCGTCAGCCGCCCGGTTCCCGACGGCGCGCCGCAGACCGGCGGCGGTGTGCCCGCCGCGCTGCCGCTGGGCGGGGTCCTTCTCGTCGCGGGGGCCGCGACGGGCCTCGTCGCCCTGCGGCGTCGCAGCGCGGCGTGACCCGCAGGGTCCTCGGCCTGGCGGCCGCCGCCCTCACCGCGACCGGGACCCTGCTCGCGGGCGGCGCCCTCCTCCCGAGGGAGGCGCCGCCCGCCCCGCCGCCCGCCGAGGCCGTGTCGCGGGCCGTGCCGGTCGTGCCCGCCGCGCATGGCCTGCCCAGGTCACGGCCGGTCCGGCTGGACGTCGAGCGCATCGGCGTGCACACCGGCCTGCTGCTGCTCGGCCTCAACGCCGACGGGACCGTGCAGGTCCCGCAGGAGCCCGAGGACGCCGGCTGGTACGCCCCCGGCTACGCGCCCGGGGAACCCGGCGCGGCGGTGATCCTCGGGCACGTCGACGGGAAGGGCCGCGACGGCGTCTTCCACGACCTGGGCCGGATGCGGCGCGGCGACACGATCGCCGTCACCCGCGCCGACGGGAGGACGGCCCGGTTCACGGTCACGTCGGTGGAACGGGTGGCCAAGAGCCGGTTCCCCGCCGAGCGCGTGTACGGCGCCCTCGACCACCCCGCCCTGAGACTGGTGACCTGTGGTGGGTCCTTCGATGCCGCGACGGGCCACTACCGCGACAACGTCATCGTCTACGCCGATCTGGAGTAGCGGGTCACTCCAGATGGGCCCGCAGGGCCGCGAGCGGGCCGTCCCAGTCGCGCGCCAGCGCGGCCAGGAACCGCTGCGCCACCCGCATGGGCTCGGTCTCCACGCGGTAGCGCACCCGCCGCCGTTCACCCGGTTCGGCCACCACCAGTCCCGCCTCGGCGAGCAGCACGAGGTGCTTGGCGATGCCCTGCCGGGTGATCGGCAGCCGCCCGGCGAGATCGGTCGCGGTGGCCGGCCCCCGCTCGGCCAGCGCGGCCAGGATGGCCCGCCGGTTGGGGTCGGCCAGCGCGGCGAAGACCGCCTCGGCGACCGTCTCGGGCGACGCGTCAGCCATTGACGTAGGCGACCAGTTCGTCGAGCTCGCTCTTCCAGCCGCGGGTGTTGCCGTCGTACGCCTTGGCGTGTTCGTCGTGGTCGAGCTGGGCGAAGCCGGTCTCGACGACGGTCAGGCTGGTGCCCTCGGCGTCGGGCGTGAGGGTGAACTCGACGTAGGTCCGGCGCGGGTCGTTCTCGGGCAGGCCGTAGATGTGCCACGAGTAGGCGAAGACCGACTGCGGGTCGAGCCGTTCGACGCGCAGGCGGGCGGTGTCGCCGCTCTGCCAGCTCAGCTCGACCGTGCCGCCGACCTTCACCTCGCCTTCGGCCGCCTCGCCGAACCAGGTGCCGAGCCCCTCGGCGGTGGTGATGGCGGCCCAGACCTGCTCCTGCGGGCGGCCGATGTGGACGGTGCGTTCGATCCGATCGGGAAATGCCATCGGAACCCCTCCGTTTATCGCAACCATTTGGTTGCCACTAATGTATGGCAACCGAATGGTTGCGTCAAGCGTGAAGGCGACCAGCACCACGAGGGAGATCACGGTCGCCCCCGCGAACACGGCCCGCACGCCCCAGATCTCGGCCGCGCCCCCGGCCAGCGCCGCGCTGATCGGGATCACCCCCCAACTGATCATCCGGGACGCCGCGTAGACGCGTCCGAGCAGGTCGGGCGGGGAGAGCCGCTGCCGGATCGTGGCGACGAGGATGCGCCAGACGCTCGACCCGGCGCCCGCGACGAGCGCCCCCGCCACGACCACCCAGACCGGGGCGCCGACCGCGACCGGCGCGACCAGCAGCACGGTGCCGACGGCGTCGGCGATCAGCAGCCGGATCACGCCGAACCTCTTCGTGAGGCGGTCGACCACGGCCGAGGCGACCAGGCCGCCGACGGCCATGCCGGTGAGGATCAGCCCGTATTGGGCGGGGGTCAGGCCGAGGGGGCCGGGGGTGACGGCGTACACGACGAACAGGGCGGTCGAGACGGCCCACGGGATGTTCATCGCGGCCGTGAACAGGGTCAGGCGGCGCACGACCGGCTGCCGCCACAGGTGCCGGAACCCGGCGGCCACCCGGGTGTCCCCGCCGCCCGCCGGGCTCCGGCGCAGTGCGAGCAGGGCGAGGCCGGCCACGGCCAGCGCGTAGAGGCCCGCGCTCAGGGCGGTCGCCAGCACCAGGCTGACGGCGGCCAGCAGGCCCGCGAGCGGCGGTCCGGCGAGCTGGTTGGCCAGGTTGACGGTCGCCTCGATGCGGGCGTTGGCCCGGGTGTGGCCGTCGGGCCCGACGACCAGCGGGATCGTCGAGGTCAGCGCGGTGTCGACCAGCGTCTCGGCCGCGCCGAGCAGGATCGCGGCGGCGATGAGGCCGCCGAGCGACAACGTCCCGGTGAGGAACGCGACGCCGACCCCGGCCAGCAGCAGGGCCCTGAGCAGGTTGACCCCGCCGAGCAGCAGCCGCCGGTCGACGCGGTCGACGATCCAGCCCGCGTGCAGGCCGAAGACCGGCCAGGCGAGGGTCAGCGCGGCCGTGACCATCGCGACGCCGCCCGGCGAGGCCCCGACGCCGAGCGCGAGCAGCGGCAGCACGAACAGGGCGATGCCGTCGCCCAGGTTGGCCGCGCCGGTGCCGAACCACAGGGCGTTGAACGATCGACCCATCCGATTCTTACCTTTCAAAGGCATTTGATCGGTCATAGCGTGCGGGCCGACACTCTCACCTGTCAACGGTGTTTTAATGGTGAGATGACAACGGTCGAGCTAGTGGGCAACACGTTCTGCCTCGACTTCGCGAACACGGTCAACACGCGTCCGGTGGCCCGTCGCGACTGGCTGAACACTCCCGAAGAGGCCCGCACCTGGGCCGACGCGACCGGCCACCCGCTGGAGGAGATCGGCGACCTGGCCCCGGCCCGCGAGTTCCGCGAGACCGTCTTCCGGGTCTTCCAGCCCCTCGCGCACGGCGCGGAGGCCCCGCAGACCGACCTCGACCGGATCGTCGCGGTCTACGGGCAGGGCGTGACCCGGGCCCGGCTCGGCCGCGACTTCCGGCTGGCCTGGCCGCCGCCGCGCACGATCGAGGTCCTGACGTGGGAGGTGGCCGCCTCGGCGATGGAACTGCTCACGCACGGGCCGCTCGACCGGCTCGGCGAGTGCCCGTCGTGCTGCTGGTTGTTCCTCGACGTCAGCAAGAACCGGCGGCGGCGCTGGTGCAGCATGACCACGTGCGGCAGCCGCGACAAGTCGCGCCGCTACTACGCGGGCGTCAGGCCCGCCGGAAGCGCGAGCCCCACTCCCTGACCTGCTCGGCCAGCTCAGGGGGGTGGACGACACGGAAGTCGGCCCCCACGATCCCCAGCGCCATCGTCGGCCAGTCGAGGGTGTTGCTCGTCATCACCATCCGGCAGCGCGTCTCGCCGATCGCCTCGATCGTGCACCACCGCCCGATCCGTTCCCGCACGGCGTCGGCCGGGGCCTCGATCAGCGCCTCCACCGCGTAGGGGGCGGGCTGGTTCTCCAGGCCCTCCTGGACGAACGCGGCGGCGTCGGCGGCCGGCAGGTCTCTGGGGCGGAACCGGGTGCCGGTCTTCTCCGGCCCGGTCATCCGGTCGACGCGGAAGCTGCGCCAGTCGTGCCTGGTCAGGTCGTAGGCCACGAGATACCAGCGGTAGCCGGTGCAGACGAGGCGGTGCGGCTCGGTCAGCCGCTCGGACTCCCGGCGGTCGGCCGCCGTGTAGGAGAAGCGGAGTTGCTCCTGGTCCCGGCAGACCAGCGCGACCAGCGTCAGCACGTCGGGGTCGATGCCCGCCCGGGGCGAGCCGCTCCAGCCGCTCGGCACGGTCATCGTGCGCAGCGCCTCGACCCGGTGCCGCAGCCGGGCCGGCATGACCTGGACGACCTTCGCGAGCACCCGTACCGACGACTCGGCGATGCCCTCGACGGCGCCCTGCGCGGCGGCCTGGAGGCCCACGGCCAGGGCGACCGCCTCCTCGTCGTCGATCACCAGCGGGGGCAGGGCGGCCCCGGCGGCCAGCTGGTAGCCGCCGTCGACGCCGCGTTGCGACTCGACCGGGTAGCCCAGCTCGCGCAGCCGGTCGACGTCGCGGCGCAGCGTCCGGACCGAGACCCCGAGCCGCTCGGCCAGTTCGCCGCCGAGCCAGTAGCGCCGGGTCTGGAGCAGGGAGAGCAGCCGCAGGGTCCGGTTGCTGGTGTTCGCCATGGTTCGATTCTGGCCGTCGTACAGGACAGGAAGTGGCCGCTATTGGCGACAAGCTGGATCCATGAGCGAACGAGACGACCTTCTCTCCACCCTGGCCACGCACCGGGACTTCCTGCGCCACACCGTCCAGAACCTGACCGACGAGCAGGCCGGCCTGCGGACCACCGCGAGTGAACTGTGCCTCGGCGGCCTGATCAAGCACGTCACGTCGGTCGAGCGCGGCTGGGCCACGTTCATCGTGCAGGGGCCCTCGGCACTCGGCGACTTCACCGCCATGACCGACGAGGACTGGCAGCGCCGTGAGGAGGAGTTCCGCATGCTGCCGGGCGACACCGTCGCCGGAGTCCTGGCCGCCTACGAGAAGGTGACCCAGGAGACCGACGAGTTGGTTAGGAACCTTCCCTCACTCGACGCGGCCCAGCCGCTTCCGAAGGCCCCGTGGTACGAGGAGAACACGTCCTGGACGGCCCGGCGGGTGCTGCTGCACGTCATCGCCGAGACCGCCCAGCACGCGGGGCACGCGGACATCATCCGCGAGTCCCTCGACGGTCAGAAGACCATGGGTTAGAAGTCGTCGGCGGTGCGCATCCGGTCGCGCACCCAGACACCCGCCTCCTTCAGCCTGGTCGTTCCGGTGTACGGACCGCTGGAGCAGGTCCCGGTGGTGAAGACGGCTCCCGTGCGGAAGTCGTCGGAGAAGTTCCAGTTGACCCAGCTGACCTTCTTCTGCGCCATCAGGTCGAGGTACTGCTGGGCCCTGCTGAAGTTGTTCGGCCCGTCACCGGACGCCTCCTGGGTGCCGAACTCCGAGACGAACATCGGCAGCAGGTCGGCGGCCCGCGACAGGGCGTTCAGGTACTGGGTGCCGTGCGAGGCGGCGTAGAAGTGGAAGACGTACATGATGTTCGTGCCGGAGACCGGGTTGGCGCGGATGTTGTCGGTCTGGTCGCCGGGGCCGGAGACGCCGAGCGACGACCAGGCCGGGGTGCCGACCAGGACGGGCGCGTCGGGGTCGTACTGGCGGATCGTCGGGACCAGCGAGTTGGCGTAGTTGCGGATGACCGACCAGGTGACGCTGTCGCCGTTGGGCTCGTTGGCGATCTCGTACAGGACGTTCTTCTTGGCGTTGTGACGCTGGGCGATCTCGGTGAAGAAGGTCCGGGCCCTGGTCAGGTTGTAGTTGGGATCGCCCGGGGTGAGCATGTGCCAGTCGACGATGGCGTACATGCCGCGGGCGGTGGCCATCTCGATCAGGTTGTGCACCCGGTCGGTGTAGAGGCGCGGGTTGGTCTCGTAGCCGCCCTCCTGGATGTACATGGAGATGCGCAGGACGTCGGCCTTCCAGTCGGTGGCCAGGGCGTCGAGCGAGGCGGTGTTGAGGCACTGGTTGTACCACTGGATGCCGTGGCTGCTCATGCCCCTGAGCTGGATCTGCTTGCCGGCCTCGTTGCACAGCTTGACACCGCAGACGCGCAGCTGGCCGTTGGCGGCCACGGGGGTGCTGCCGCCGGTCGACGACTCGGTGTAGACCTCGAACTCCCACAGGGAGTAGCCCCACTGGGTGGCGCGGGTGGTGCCGTACATGCGGACGTAGCGGCCGGCGCCGGAGACGGTGAGGTCGTCGGTCGCGCCGTTGCCGGTGGTCGTCGAATAGAGGCTCGACCACGTTGCGCCGTCAGGCGAAACTTCGATCCGGTACGCCGACGCGTAGGCCGTCTCCCAGGTCAGCTTGACGCGGGAGATCGGATACGAGGCGCCGAGGTCGATCCTGATCCACTGCGGGTCGACACCCTCGGCCGAGGCCCAGCGGGTGGCGGTGTTGCCGTCGACCGCCTTGCCGGCCTCCAGGCCGGTCCCCTCGATCGACGACGACGTGGCGGGCTTGCCGGTGGAGATCAGGACGGGTGCGGCGGCGGCCGGCGCACTGACCGTGGTCAAGCCGGTCAGTATGAGCAGGGCGACGAGCGTGCTACGTAACATAGGCGCTCCTAAGCGAGTAGTTAGGAAGGTTTCCTAATTTGACGTGGAGCGTAAAACAACGTCAACCAACACGCAAGCGCTTCGAGTAGTTGATCATTCAACAGATCGCGGTCATTCGGTCGCTGTCCGCTTTCTGGCACGAAGTGTGACTTGTCGGTGCCGATCGGGGCACCTGTTGTCAATCAGTGACAGACATGATCATGGGAGATGTGTTCAGGTCCTGAATGCGATAAATGTTCTGCATGAAAACGAGGCTGCTTCGCTTTTTAAGCGCTCCCCTCCTCGCCATCTCCCTCGTGCTCTCGGTCTTCGGCGCGCCGGCGCGTGCCGCGACCGACCTCGAACTCGCACAGGAGTGGCTGACCACTTGGAACACCTACAAGTTCACCCAGGTCGCGAATCCGCTGCCGGAAGGCCGGTCGCGCGCCTCCCAGAGCATCTCCATCGTGATCAATGCTCCGCGGAGCCAGGTCTTCTGGGCCTACTCGAACTTCAACAACCACATCGGCGCCAACCCGGTGCTGGAGCGGGTCGTCACCCATAGCGACACCACGAGCTACGGCGTCGAGGCCAGGCGGCTCACGGCCATCGAGGTCATCCCGATGGAGCCGGCCCCGCTGACGCTGAACACCCACGCCTGCCAGAAGCTGCACCTGGCGGACTACTACTACACGGTCGACTCGTGGTCCACGGGCAACATCGTGACCCACCAGAAGATCACGTTCGAGAAGGTCACCGGCAACAAGACCAAGGTGACCGAGAACCTGACCTTCGAGACCCCCACGGAGCTGATCGACCTCGCGCTGACCTCCGGCGTGCAGGCCCACCAGGGCATCCAGACGGTCCTGAAGCAGCGCATCGAGAGCGGCGCCCTCTAAGTCCTCCCCCGGCGACCGCCACCTGGCAGCGGTCGCCGCACTCCGTTTTCCGTCGACCTGGGTGGAGAAGATCCAGGTCATGGACGGTATGGGGCGAAGAACACTATTCGCGGGCGCCGCGTCCCTCGCACTGGCCGGCTGCGCCACGACCGAGGCGAGCCTGCGGGCCGTGCCCGTGGCCACCGCGTCCCAGGGCTACCCCGGCTCGCCGAAGGCGGCCTTCGACCGCCTGATGACGGGCAACCGTCGCTGGATCACCGGCGCGCTCCAGCACCCCGACCGCGACCCCACCCGCCGCGAACTGCTGGCCGCCAAGCAGAAGCCCTACGGGGTCGTGTTGTCGTGCATCGACTCCCGGGTGCCGCCCGAACTCGTCTTCGACACCGGGCTCGGCGACCTGTTCGTGATGCGCACCGGCGGGCAGGCCATCGGGCCCGTGGTGACCGGTTCGGTGGAATACGGCCCGATGACCGGCGGCACCCCGTTGATCGTGGTGCTGGGTCACCAGCGGTGCGGGGCGGTGGAGGCGGCGTACCTGGCGCTGAAGGACGGCAAGCCGCTCCCCGGGAACCTGCAGGCCATCGTCGAGGCGCTGCGGCCCGCCTACGAGGCGACCACGCGGGAGGGCAGCGCCGACCCCATCGAGGCGATGACGAAACACCAGGTCACGCTGACCGCCGACACGCTGCGCGGGAACGGCGGCCTGGGGCCGCTGGTGACCGAGAAGAAACTGGCGGTGGTCGCGGCCTACTACTCCCTCGACACGGGGGAGGTCGAGGTGCTCAACGGGACGCCCGGCTGATCGCGTCGAGCAGGACGCGGGCTTCCAGCGTCACCCGGCTGCCGCCCTTACGCGCCGCCGCCTCGGCCAGCCCTGGGATCTCAGCCTGGGCTCCGGCCATGAGCGCGGCCTTGGCCGCGACCGTCAGCAACTCGGCGAGGCCGGTCAGCGGGCGGTCTCCAGCCTTCGGCAGCAGCGCGGGAATCGCCTCGGCCAGCAGGGCCCACATCTCCTGATGGGCCCCGGACTGGGCGAGATCGTCGAGGGCCGGGATCACCCGGCCGAGTTTCACGACGTCGGCCCTGACCAGCTCCGCCAGCGCCCAGCCGAAGTCGGCGCCGTCGAACTGTCCCCGCGCGATGAGGATCTTCATCGCCTCGGCGGCTTCGGGGCGTTTGCGGCCCAACGCCGTCACGATGGCGCCCGCGGTGGCCCGGCCCACCGGGCCCTCTCCCTGGACGAGAACGGTCAGCACCCGCGTCTCATCCGTCGTGCGCGCGGAGAAACACTCGAGCAGGTGGGCGGCGATCGACTCCCGGTGCGACGGCGTGATCGACGGCCACCACGCCAGGTGTTCGGGGTAGGAGGCGTAGGGGCTCTCCCTCGGTTCGAGCGTCCACAGGCCGGCGATCGGTTCGGGCAGGCCGGGAGTGCCCGGCCGCATGCGGGTGTGCAGGGCGGGCACCTGCCGGTAGTCCTCGTAGGCGACGCAGCGCCTCATGGCGAGGATGCCGCACTCCGTGATCGGGTCGGGCGGGCCCTCGCGCAACCACGCGGCCAGTCGCCGGCCCGCCGGTGAGGTCAGCGTCTCGGCGCGGGCGACCACGTCGGGGTCGGCGGAGCGGGGCAGGCGCAGGAGCGCCTGGCCGAAGTCGAGCGGGAGCGGTTCGTTGTCACCCAGCGCCTCGAGGCGGTCGACCAGCGTCGCCGGATCGACGTGACCGGTGGAGGAGGTGGGGGTGGCCAGCAGCACCGGCAGCGTGCGGCCCGACTCCAGCAGGGCGATGAGCTCGCGCATCCGATCAGGGAACACCCGGTCGGGCAGGGGACGGAACCGGTCGTAATCGCGGCGGTATTCGCCGACCAGCCGGGACAACTCGGCGCTCTCCCAGGGAGAGACGACCGCGCCCACACAGTCGCGCAGCAGCAGGCGGGGATGGTAGCTCGTGAGGCTGTCGCCACGGAGGAAGGCGCGCCCGCCGCTCGCTTCCCACCAGGGCCGCAGGGCCTCGGCGGTAGCGGCGCGGTCGTGATGGGTCAGGGTGACGAGCGCGGCGAGAGCCGGTTCGACGTCCATCGGCCCGGACGACCGCGCCGAGCCCAGCGCGGCGATCAGCTCGGCCGCCGAGACGATCGGCGGGGGCGTCTCGGGCAGCGAGAAGGTGATCTCCAGGGTGCCGGGCACGGGCCGCTCCGCCGGGGGCGGGGTGGCGACCTCACCGAAGACGGCGGCGATCTGGGTGCGCAGATCCCACGGCAATTCGCTCGCGGCCTCGCGGATCGTGGCGAACGCGGCCGGGGTGGCGTGGGGGGCGAGTTTGCGCGCGAGCCGTACCGAACGGGCGCGAAGCGCATGGTCTTCCTGACCGAAGACCAGGGCGAGCGCGGCGAGCGCGCCGTCGGCCCGCTCCGGGGTCGCCGTGGCGATCCACCGCACGGCGGTCGTGACGTGGGTGCGCTCCGGCCGGAACGCCAGCGCGCCGACCGTCTCGGCGAACAGGTCGGGGGCCAGGCCGACGGCGTCGTCGTAGCGGCGCAGTTCGTCGGCGGCCAGCCGGGCCAGCGGGGCGGCGGCGACCGGCAGCACCCGGACCAGGTCGACCACCGGCAGCTCGGCGTGGGTCGGCGCGAGCCGGTTCCACAGGTGGACGAACGGTTCGATGTCGCGGCCCTGCCCATGGGTGAGGAAACGGGCCGCGCAGCCGTCGATCAGGGTCTGCCGCTTGAGACGCCCCTCGGCCGCCAGGTCGGCCAGCACACCGATGACCGGCATCGGGCTGCGATTCCGATCGTGGGCCAGCGGCGCGGCGACGCCTTCGGCCTGGAAGAGCCGGGCGACCATGAGGTCGAGGAAGAGATGGTCACGGACGAGGCCGATCCCCGCGCCGTTGCGGATCTCCCGGTAGAGGTGCCAGAGCCAGCCCACGACGAAGGCGTCGTTCTCGGGTGGTTCGATGCCCGTCTCGATCGCCAGGCAGGCGGCCAGGTCGAAACCGGGGCGGCCAGCGAGGGTCTGCCAGCCTCTGACCCTGCTGGCCCGCAGGCCGTTGACCAGCCGGTGGGCGAGGTCGCGGCGCCATTCCTCGGGCCGGTCGCGCAGGACGTCGAGGATGCGCTCGGCGTCGGCCTCCGGGTCGTCCGGCTCGCGCAACTCGCGGCGGTCGAGCCACGCGGCGACCTGGGCCGCGCCGGGGAGGCAGGCCGCGCCGGCGACGCGGAACGGGTGCGGGGTGATCGCCCAGCGGCCCTCCGCGCGCAGCCGCCCGGCCAGGTAGCCGGGCAGTTCGGCGGCCACCGCCTTGCGGTCGACGTCGCCCATCGGGAACGTGTGGTCGCCGCCGTGTTCGATCCAGTCGCGTGCCCGCTGCCAAGTCATGCGCCGCACGTTAGAGATCACCACCGACAAACCGCCCCACTCGACCGTAAATTGACCCCATGGACCTTGAAGCCCGCGCCTCCGACCAGGACCGGGAGACGACCGTCGGCCGCCTCCAGCAGGCCTACGCCGACGGACGACTGGCCGCGGACGAGATGGAACAGCGTGTCGAGCGCGCCCTCACGGCCGTCTCGCAGGGCGACCTGGCCGCGCTGCTGGCCGACCTGCCCGAACGGCCCGGGGAGACGGTCACCGTCTCGACGAAGGCGGGCAAGATCCTGCGTACCGGGCAGTGGCGGGTGCCGAAGGTGCTGCGCATCGAGTCCGTCTACGGCAACCCGCACCTCGACCTGAGCGAGGCGGTGATCGAGCACGCGGAGGTCACCTTCGACCTCCACCTGAAGTACGGCTCCGCCGAGATCCTGCTGCCGCCGGGCGCGACGGCCGACACCGACGGCGTGCGTTGCGAGTGGGGCAGCGTGGCCTCCGACGTCCCGGGCGCGCCCCGGCCGGGGTCGCCGCACGTGCGGGTGATCGGGGAGGTCGGCTACGGGAAGGTCCGGGTGCGTTACCGGGGCGCCCGCAGGCGGCGGTGGTTCACGCGGGGCGGCGGGTCATGAACACGTCGACGTCGTCTTCGGCGTCGAGGGTGAACCCGCGGCGTTCGTAGAGGCGGCGGGCCGGGCTGCCCCGGAGCACGTTCAGCCGGACCACCACGCCGTCGCGGTCGCAACGTTCGAGCAGCCGGTCGAGCACGGCCGAGCCGATGCCGCGCCCCTGCAGGGCCGGGTCGAGATAGAAGTGTTCGAGCCAGACGACCTCGCCGTCGGGCCGCAGCGCGACGCAGCCCGCGAAGGCGCCGTCGACCTCGATCGTCCAGGTGTGAGCAGGGACGAAGCCGTCACGCAGACGCTGCCGCACCCGCCGTTCGTCGTAGCGGCCGAGCCGTTCGAGGTCGGCCCGCAACACGACGGCCCGCAGTTCGGCCACGGCCTCGACGTCGCCGGGCGACGCCGGCCTGAGCACCCAATCGGTCAGGATGCGGCCGAGGTGGTAGTCGATCGTGCGCCGCACGTCGGCCCTGGTGCGGCGGCGGTGGAGCAGGTCGAGGCCGAGCCCGCTCACGCCGCCGACGAGCAGGTCGGCCTCGTGGGCGACGTCGATCGAGGGCTTCGGCCCGGCCGCCGTGATGAGGGCGGCGACCAGGTCTTCGAGCGGGCTGTCGCCGGGCAGGAAGACCTCGGCCAGGGCGGGGTCGGTGAGGCTGCGCGCGTAGTAGGCGGTCAGCACCCGCAGGCTCGTCTGCCGCTGGTCGTCGAGCGGCAGCAGTTCTTCGAGGGTGGCCCGCAACACCGCGCGCGGATCGGCGGGGTCGCGCAGCGCGGCGATGCGCTCCCGGGCCCGGCGCTCGTTGTCGCGGTGCAACATCCGCAACGCGGTCACCAGCAGGTGGTGCTTGTCGGCGAAGTGATACTGCACGACCCGGGGCGACACCCCCGCCTCGGTGGCGATCTCGCGCACGGTGGCCATCTGGAGCCCGCGTTCGGCGGCGATCCGCCAGACCGCCTCGACGATCTGCCGCCGCCGCCCGGCCGGCTCGGGCTCGGCGGGCGCCGGGACCGGCGGATCGCGCCGTGAGCGGTAGGCCCGGGCCTGGCACGCGCGGGAGCAGTAGACCGGCCGGCGCCCGCGGGCCGGGGGCCTCAGCACGCCGCGACAGACCCGGCACGTCATTTCGTCACGCACCCGGCCAGCTTAGATTGCGTGACGTATTCGTTGCCACACCGGGTTTCCCGCTGCTGTCATTGATACGTCCGTACCGCAGAGGAGGGAATGTGAACGAGGCCTGGTATCGGCTGGCGATGCTGCTCACGCTCGTCGTAGGGGTTTGGGAGGGGCCGATCGCGATCATCTTCCGGGTGTTCACCGACAAGGGCCCGAGCTGGCTCGTGGCGGCCAACTACCTGCCCGAGCCGTGGTGTTACGTGGTCGCCGTCGCGGCGGCGGCCGTCGCGTTCGCGGTGATCGCCGTGCTGGACGTGCGACACAAGAAGGCAATTAGTCACTGATTTTGACTGTCATGATTAGTGACTATATGGTTGGATTCATGACGACAGTGGAAATTACCCGGTTCCGGGTCTCTCCCGAGCGCACCGCCGACCTGCTGGCCTCCCGCGCCGGAATGGTCGCCGACTTCGAGGCCGACCGCGAGGGCTTCCTGGGCGCGAAGCTCATCGAGTTGCCCGGCGGCGAATGGCTCGACGTCGTCGAGTGGCGCTCCCCGGCCGACTTCGCCGCCTCCCGGGCCAAGGGCGGCAACCTGCCGGGCATCCAGGCCTTCTTCGCCGCCATCGACGAACTGGTCTCCTCCGAAGAGGGCACCCTGCGCTAGCCGCCGATGAGCTGCCGCGACCGTTCCCACAGGCGACGGCCGAGCTCGGGGTCCCGGGCCGCCGCCGACAGCGGCACCACGACGGGGTGGCCCGATCGGCCGCCCCGGCCGTCGGGGCCGACGTACGACCCGGGCGCGAGGCCGGGCTCGGTCGCGGCGAAGAGCTGGGGCAGCGCGCCCATCTCGGGGCTCTGGGCGAAGAGCCGGCCGGTGACGCGCATGACCACGCCCATCAGGCCGCTTCCCTTGCTCTGCATCGGCGTGTTGCTGTAGCCGGGGTGCGCGAGCACGCTGGTGATCGGCGACGCCGCCGCCTCCTCGCGCCGGGCGAGCTCCACCGCGAAGACCGCGTTGGCCAGCTTCGAGGCCGAGTAGGCCGCGAGGGGGCTGTACTTGCGCGTCCAGGCGACGTCGTCGAGATCGAGTTCGGCCTTCTCGTGCAGGTACGACGTCACGGTCACCACCCTCGGGGCCGGCGACCGGCGCAGCGCGGGCGTGAGCAGCTCGGTGAGGGCGAAGTGGCCGAGGTGGTTGGCGGCGAAGTGGCGCTCCGCGCCCAGAGCGGTCACCGAGTGGCCGACCATCGAGATCCCGGCGTTGTTGACCAGCACGTCCACCGGTTCCGAGCCGATCTCGGCCGCCGCCCGGCGGATCGACGCGAGGTCGAGCAGGTCGACCCGGCGCACCGCCACGTCGGCCCCCGGATGGGCCCGCCGCAACGCGGCCGCCACGTCTTCGCCGCGTACGGCGTCCCGGACGGCCAGCAGCACCCGCCCGCCGCGCGCCGCGAGTTCACGGGCCGTCACCAGCCCGAGTCCGCTCGTCGCCCCCGTCACCACGAAGGTGCGGCCCTTCTGGTCGCCTATGCGGTCCGCGGTCCACTTCATCTCTCGTTCTCCTTTTCTCAGCAGGTCAGGAACGCGGAAAAGGTAAACCTTGCCATTAATGTGAAGGTCAAGAGACTGGGTGAGGAGAGCGATGAAGATCGGTGACCTGGCCGCGAAGACGGGTGTCGCGCCGCGGCTGCTGCGCTACTACGAAGAGGTCGGCATCCTGCATCCGTACCGGAGCGGCAACGGATACCGCGCCTACGGCGAGCCGGCCGTCGAGCGGGTCCTGCAGATCCGCGAGCTGCTCGAATCCGGTTTCACCACCGACATGATCCGCGAGATCCTGCCGTGCCTCGACGACCCGCGCCCGGCGGAGTGCGTGGTGAAGGTCGATCTCGACGCGCTGCGCCGCCAGCTCGGCAACGTCGAACGCCGGATCGACGTGCTGCAGCGCAACCGCGACGCGATCAAGACGTACCTCCAGATCTGGGAGGAGACCTCGGGCGTAACGTCGGACTCATGAGCGAAGTGCGGGTACGCCGGGTCTACGAAGACCCGGCCGACGACGACGGCACCCGGGTGCTGGTCGACCGGCTCTGGCCTCGGGGGCTGGCCAAGGCCACTGCCGACCTCGACGAATGGTGCAAGGAGATCGCCCCCTCGGCGGAGCTGCGCACCTGGTATCACCACGACCCCGACCGTTTCGCGGAGTTCGGCCGCCGCTACCGGAGCGAGCTGACCACCCCCGAGCGGGCGGCGGCGGTGGCGCACCTGCGGGAACTGGCCCACGACGGGGTGCTGACCCTGCTCACCGCGACCAAGCAGGCCGACGTCAGCGAGGCGGCGGTGCTCGCCGACCTGCTCCGGTCCGCCGGCTAGGCGACTCCGTCGTCGAGATACCAGCCGTAAGGACTGGGAGACGCCCCCGCCGCCGTGCGCGGGGCGTAGTGGCGACTGTGCAGGGAGGCGACCAGCTCGCCCCTGCTGTGGGTGCCGGTCTTGGTGAAGACCGCCTTCAAATGATCTTGTACGGTGAACGGCGAGATGCCGAGGTCGGCGGCCATCTGGCGGGTGCTGCGCCCCTGCGCGGCCAGCGCCGTCACCTCCCGCTCGCGCGCGGTCAGGTCGTAGGCGCGGGCGATGACCTGCCCCAGCACCGCCGGGCGGGCGCCTTCGACGATCAGGGCCACCCGGTCGGCTGAGCCCTCGATCGGCGAGCCGTGCAGCACCACCCACCGGCCGCCCCGGGACGGCAGCGCCGCCGTGGCCGGGCGGTTCCCGGCCCGCGCCGCGGCCGCCACCGACCAGACCGCGCTCGGGATCCGGCCGCGGTCGTCGACGGCGTCGAGCCAGGCCCGCGCCTGGGTGCTGACCGTCTCCACCACACCCCCGGCCCGGACGACCAGCATGCCGGGCGGTTCGTCGTGCCCGCCGGCGACGTCCAGGGCGGCGCGCAGCAGGGTCAGCCGGAACAGGTCGGCGATCAGCGGGACCGCCCCGGCCAGCAGCGTGAGCTCGACCGGTCCGAACGGCGGCGAAGGCGTGCGCCGGTAGAGGGTCAGTGAGCCCCAGCAGCCGTTGCGCGAGCGGAGCATCACCCGGGCCTCGTCGCCGAACCCGAGGTCGCGCAGCAGCGGCTCGTAGCGGGCCGCCGCGCTGATCCGGCCGCCGGTCGCCTGGTGGAGACCCGCGACCGGGACGGCGGCGGAGGCCAGCCGGGCGTAACCGTTGAGGTCGGCGTCGCGGAACTCCAGGTCGAAGATGACCCGCTCGCGTTCGCCGCCGCCCTCCTGGTCGATCCCGGTGACGAAGCAGCTGGTCCACAACAGGGTGGCCGGATCGACCGTGGAGATCGCGGCGACGTCGTAGCCGACGGCCCGGCGCAGCAGCCGGTCGAGTTCCGTGCGCACCTCGGTGAGGTCGCCGCCCCGCACCGCGAGCCGGCGCAGGCCATCGTGCAGGTCCATGTCCGCAGAATCCCCTGTACGCCGCCCGCCCGCCACCCCCGTGTTCACGGGATACCGCCCGCCGGGCGCCGTCTCCTACGTTCCCGGCATGACCAGAGACGACCTGTTCACGCACATCCACAAGGCCCTGCGCCGGGGCCTGTTCGAGGTCACCATGCAGGCGGGGGCCACCGACTGGACCAACGTCGGCGAGGTCGACCAGCTGGCCGCCCGCTGGCGGCCCCTGCTGGCCCTGCTGCGTTCCCACACCGAGCACGAGGACCGGCACATCCTGCGGGTCCTCGACCCCTACGAACACCAGGCCACCGAGGCCATCGCCGAACAACACGCCGACCTGGAGGAACTGGAACAACACCTGGCCGACGCCTTCGAGGCCCTCGTCGTCCGCCCCGACCCGGCGGCCGGCCTCGCCTTCTACCGCGACCTGGCCCGGTACGTGGCCGCCTACCTCCCCCACCTGCACGAGGAGGAGACGGTCGTGATGCCGCGCATCTGGGCCCGCTGCACCGACGAGGAGATCGCCGCGGCGCGGGCGGCGTTCATGGCCGAGATGACCCCGCAGATCCAGGCGATCAGCCTGGAACTGATGTTGCCGTCGCTCGACCGGCCGACCCGCGCCGGGCTCGTCACCCGGATGGCCGCCACCGCCCCGCCCGAGGCGATGGCGGGCGTGCTCGCCATCGCCGACCGGGTGCTCGGCCGCGACGACGCCGCCGTGCTGCACACCCTCGTGGGTCAGGCGTCGACGACCTGACCCCCGGTTGACTTTGTCCCAAGCATTGACGCACCATGTTGCTACAAAGCTTGCGACAAAGGAGACCGTCATGTCCCGTGAGCCCTTAACGGACGCGCCCGAGGCCGCTCTGCGCGAGGCGGAAACCTGGCTGGCGCAGCACGACCTGGCCGACGCCCGCCCGACCCCGCTGCTGGCCCACCGGCTGCACGCCCGGAGGTACGCCCGCCTCGCCGCCTCGGTCATCCTGGCCGTCCTGATCCTCGGGAGCGCCGGGGCGGCGACGTACAGCAGATTCGGCCCCGAATCCGCCCGCCCGGTGTCGCTGGTGGCCCTGACCGTGCTGGTCGCCGGCCTCCTGCTGGCCCAGTTCCTGCTCGACCGGTGGGTGCGCCGGGTCGACCGGCGGGCGGGCGCGACGTTGTCCCGCAGGGCCGCCCACCTGATCCAGCCCGGCTGGCGGACCGTGCTCGGCCGCCCCTACGCCGTCTTCGCCGCCGCCGTCTTCGCCGGCTCGATGGTGCTCACCGGCAGCGCCCTGGCCCTCCCCGACGAGACCGTGCGGCGGCTGGCCGTCGTCATGCTGATCGGCCTGCTCGGCGCGAGCGCCATCTCCGCCCTGCAGCTCCGCCACCTGATCCGCCACCCGGTCGTGGCCGAGGACGAGCCGTCGCTGACCGCCGACGTGATCATGCGCGTAGAAGACGCCCGCGACCTCACCACGCCGAACGTACAGTGGACGCTCCCCATGATTCTGCTCTTCGGCACTGCCCCCGGCTGGTGGAGCGCCGCCGCACTGGGCTACCTCCTGGTGAGCCTGGGAGCGTTCATCCTGCTCCGCGCCAAGACCCCGTCGAGCACGCAGGTGGCCAGACAGTCGGTGGGCGCCCGATGATCGTCATCGACGCCACCTCACCGGTTCCCCCCTTCGAACAACTCCGCGCCCAACTGGCCAGACAGATCCACGACCGCACCCTGGCCGTAGGGGCCCGCCTCCCGACCATCCGCCACCTGGCCGCCGACCTGGGCCTGGCCGTCAACACGGTCGGCCGCGCCTACCGCGAACTGGAGGAGGCGGGCCTGATCGAGACCAGGGGCCGCGCCGGCTCGTTCGTCTCGGCCTCAGGCGAAGAGGGCCGCGAACGCGCCCGCCAGGCCGCCGCCGACTACGCGGCGGTCATCGCCAGCGTCGGCATCGACGCGACCGAGGCGCTCCGCATCGTCCAGGCGGCTCTGCGGCCGACGGCGCCGAGTTCCCCCTGACCGCTTGAGCCGGTCCTCAAGATCCCCCGCATCCGACCACACCGCGAGCGGAGGAGCCGCCGTGTACGGCTGTGTCCTGCTGGTGACCGCACTCTGGGGCTACCGCTCCTTCCTCGGCATCCCCGCCCTGGGCTGGTCTGACGTGACATGGGCCGGCGTGATCGTCCTGCTCCTCGCCTCCGCGACGGCGGCCGCGACCGTGCGACCGTGGGGCGACCGCATCCCTGCTCCCGCGCTGTCGGCGGCGGTGTGGGGGATGGCGGCGCTGGCGCTGGTGGGCAGCTCCATGGCGCTGCTGAACCTGATCGAGCTGCGCTTGTGAGCGGGGTGTTGGCGACTATTGGCGTGTTCAGCGGCGTCGCTACGGCCGCAGTGTCTCACCAACTGAGGACTCGGCCTTCATGCGTTCCGACGCGGCTTGCCGCCGGCTGAAAATCATCCGCCGCGATCCACGGAGGAGAAGGCGTAACACCCCGAAAACGAATGCGATCTGGAACAGTGCGGAGCACATGTTCAGGAGGTCGCCCAACAATTCCCGGCCGCTCTCACGTGCCCATTCCGCGAGCAGGGACGTGGCGATGACACCCAGCACGTACCCGAGCATCACCAACGCCTCGTTGTCCCTGCCTCGCATGAGTTGATCATAGAAGTGGCACCGAGAGCCTGCCGACAGAGTCCGGTCCTTGGCATTCGAACCGCGCCGCTTCGCAATTGATGCGGCGCATCCGGTTGAGAGTCAGACGGCATGGCCGTTTCCCAGCAATCCGCTCGATGACAGGATGACGAAATGGCCGACTTCGAGAAGTCTCACCTGAACCTGCGCCTGACACTAG
>NZ_BBXC01000023.1:23493-170572 GCF_001570525.1 Herbidospora sakaeratensis | reverse complement strand
GTGGTCGCCTCGGATTTACCTCCGCGACACCTGTCTTACTCTAGCGGACTTCACGAGCCTTCGTGACGACCTGGAGGTGGAGACGGGATTTGAACCCGTGTACGCGGCTTTGCAGGCCGCTGCCTCGCCTCTCGGCCACTCCACCGAGCGGAAGACGGGATTCGAACCCGCGACCCTCACCTTGGCAAGGTGATGCTCTACCCCTGAGCCACTTCCGCGTGATCCGCCGTTCCCTTCCGGGTCGGCCTCACGAAGAAGACTTTAGCGTGTTTCCCGGGTGCTCGTGCGCACCAAGCGCGTGCCGCGCGCCCGCGAGGATCGCGCCGTACTGGATGGCCACCAGGTGAGCGATGGGGATCGTCTGGTCGGACATCTCGTTTTCGGCGTCCACGCACCACTTTTCGTAGGTCTCCGAGAGGGTCCGGCAGCCGCGTCTGATGGCGGGGGTGCCGTTGCCGATGGCCAGTTCGCCTTCCAGGGCGCGCAGCAGCATGCCGCCGAAGCGGAGGCGGTAGCTGTGCACGAGGTCGCGGCACGAGGAGACCTCGGCGGCGGTGGCGGGGCGGGAGGCGCTGGAGGCGGTGGAGCGGTTCTCGTCGGTGGCGGCGATGCTGGCGAGCATGGGGATGAAGAAGCGGGAGGCGCGCAGGAAGGGGGAGGAGCTGACCAGGTCGGCGGTGACGCCGGTGAGGGTCTCCTCCAGGATGGTGGCGGTCTCGCGCAGGTGGGCGGCCTGGGTGCGGATCAGTTCCCCGTACGCGATCTCGGTCTCGGAGGTGTCGCCGGCGGCCGGGTCGACCCAGTAGGGGAGTTCGGCGGTCAGGCAGAGGGTGCCCCAGCGGGCGGCGTAGGTGTCGGAGGCGGCGCCGGTGATGACCTCGGTCGGGTCCTGGCCCAGGGCCTCGACGTAGTCGTAGGTCTCCTCCATGCGCGGGGTGAGGAAGATCGCGGGGGCGAGCTGGCCGATCGCCGGATGTTCGGGTTCGCCGACGTGGAGGGGGAGGCCGAACAGGGCGGGGAGTTCGGCGAGCACCGACTGGAGTTCGGGTTCGGGGCGCGAGAGGTAGTAGAAGACGCCGCCGAGTTCGCCGTTGTGGAGGGTGGTCAGGAACGCGGGGCGGGTGCGGTCGATCAGGCGCATCAAGGCCAGGGTCTCCGGCAGGACGCGGTCGAAATAGGAACGTTTGTAGGTGAACGGAAAGGTCCATTCGACCTGTTCGTCGCCGGCGGGGCGGTAGAAGTGCCGGCCGTAGTGGGCTTTGGTGTACGGCCCGGCGAACCAGCCCTCGTTGAGGCGGGTGCCGTCGGGGTCGAGGCAGCCGACGATGTGCCAGCGGGCGCCGTTGCGGAGCAGGTCGTCCGCGCAGAGCCGGGAGGCCAGGTGCATCACCGTGAGGCCGCCGATGGGCTCGTTGGGGTGGGGGCCGGCGGCCACGACCACGTCGCGGTCGCCGTCGCCGATGGTGAGGCACAGCAGGGGGTCGCCCAGGCGTGAGGTGCCGATCCTGTCGATCGAGGTCAGGCCGCGGTGGGTGGCGGCCAGGCCGGTCAGGCACGCGTTGACCTCGTCGACGGTGGCGAACCGGTCGTACTCGGGGACGGTGCCGAGTTCACGCGTCAGGTCTGCAGCAAGCATCCCTTAAGTTTGCACACGGACCATACCCCCTATAAAGACACAAAGACTGACAAATAAGGTTCAGGGCATGTCTCTCCTGTTCAGGAACGCCCGTGCGGGGATCGGCGGGCCGCTCACCGCGTTCGGGATCTCGGCCGGGCGGGTCGTCGCCCCCGGTGACGTCACCCCCGACGAGATCGTCGACCTCCAGGGCGCGACCGTGCTGCCCGGTCTCGTGGACGCCCACGTGCACTCCGTGCAGTGGGCGCAGAACCGCCGCCGGGCCGATCTGTCGGCGGCCGCCTCCGCCGCGCACGCCGTCTCTCTCATTCTCGCGGCGGTACGCCCGGGGGAGCCCACCATGGGTTTCGGCTTCCGCGACGCCTTCTGGGCCGACGAGATGCACAAGGACCTGCTGCCCGGCGAGCACCCCATCGTCCTGGTCAGCAATGATCTGCACACCGCGTGGTTCAACCAGGCCGCGCTCTCGCTGATCGGGCGGGGCGACCACCCGACCGGGGTGCTCCTCGAAGGCGACTGCTTCCGCGGCCTGGCCGCGTTGCCGCCCCCTCCGGTCGAGCAGGTGGACGCCTGGGTGGCCGAGGCGATGACGGCCGCGGCGGCGCGGGGCGTGACCGGGGTGATCGACTTCGAGTACGCCGACAACGTGAGCGACTGGCAGCGCCGCCGGACCGACGTGCGGGTGGCCTGCTCGATCCCGCGCGACCGGCTGGACACCGCGATCGCCCGCGGGCTGCGTACCGGAACGGAGATCGGGGAGTTCCTCACGGTCGGGCCGGTGAAGATGTTCGTGGACGGGTCCCTGAACACCCGGACCGCCTACTGCGCCGACCCCTATCCCGGCACTGCCTCCCGGGGCCTGCTGGAGCTGCCGCCGGACGAACTGCTCGGCGTGATGAAGCGGGCCGCCGAGAACGGCGTCCACCCTGCCGTGCACGCCATCGGCGACGACGCGGTCACCATCGCGCTCGACGCCTTCCACACCCTCGGCTGCCCGGGGCGGATCGAGCACGCGCAGCTGGTCTCCCGGCAGGACTTCCCCCGGTTCGCCCTCGACGGGCTCGTCGCGGGCGTGCAGCCCGCCCACCAGCCCGACGACCGGGAGGTCGCCGACGTCCAGTGGCCGGGACGGACCGACCGCGCCTACGCCTTCGCCGACCTGCTGGCCGCCGGGGCGAGGATCGAGATCGGCTCCGACGCCCCGGTGTCGCCGCTCGACCCGTGGGACGGCATCGCCTCGGCCGTCACCCGGACCGACGACGACCGGCCGGCCTGGCACCCCGAGCAGGCGATCTCCCTGGAGACGGCCCTCGCGGCGGCCGCTCAGGGACGAACCGGAGTCCACGTCGGAGACGCCGCCGACCTCGTCGTCGTGGGTGATATGTCCGATCTGCGGAACCCGGAGATCCTCGGGACGATGCTCGCCGGGCGCTGGACGTACGAAAACGGGGTTTGATGCCCGATTCCGGGCAGGATTCTTGGTATTCCCGGTTCCTCCTCCGTAAGGTCCATCTCTGTGCCGTACGACGACCTCATCGCCCACCTCATGCGGACGACCTCGCTCGGCCCGGGGGAGGCGGCGAGGGTGGTCGCCGACGTGCTCAGCTACTTCGGCGAGACGGCCGAGGCCTATGTCAGGCGTAGGCACGCCGAAATGCGGGCACGCGGGCTCGGCAACGACGAGATCTTCCGCCGGGTGGCCGCCGAGCTGCCCGCGCGCCGGGTCGCGGCACCGGAGCTGTCACAGCGCCAGCTCCGCCGGATCATCTACGGAGGGTGAACTCTATGTGCGGAATCGTGGCCTACGTCGGGCCGAAGGACGCCGCGCCCATCTTGCTGGAGGGGCTCCAGAGGCTCGAATACCGCGGCTACGACTCCGCGGGCGTCGCCGTCGTCGCGGCCAGGGCGCTGAAGACGCGCAAGGTCAAGGGCCGCGTGGCCGACCTGGCGGCGGCGGTGCCGGCCCGGTTCAAGGGCGCGACCGGCATCGGCCACACCCGCTGGGCCACCCACGGCGTGCCGAGCGACGTCAACGCCCACCCTCACCTGTCGAGCGACGAGCGCATCGCGGTCGTCCACAACGGGATCATCGAGAACGCCGACGCGCTGCGGCAGCGCCTTGAGGGCGAGGGCGTCAAGTTCCTCAGCGAGACCGACTCCGAGGTGCTCTCCCACCTGATCGCCCGCGCCGTCGAGGAGACCGACTCCCTTGAGGACGCGGTCCGCCGGGCCCTGAAGAGCGTCGTCGGCACCTACGGCATCGCCGTGGTCGACGCGCAGCGCCCCGGCGAGGTCGTGGTGGCCCGGCTGGGCAGCCCGATCGTGCTGGGCATCGGCGAGAAGGAGATGTTCGCCGCCTCCGACGTCGCCGCGCTGGTCCGCTACACCCGCCAGGTCGTGCACCTGGAGGACGGCGAGCTGGCCGTGCTGAAGGCCGACGGTTTCCACACCTTCGGCGGCGACGCCCGCGAGACCGCCAAGGAGCCGCTGACGGTCGACTGGGACACCGGCCACTACGACACCGGCGGCTACGAGCACTACCTGCTCAAGGAGATCTCCGAGCAGCCCGACACGATCGCCCGCACCCTCCGCGGCCGGCTCGACGACCGTTTCCACGTCGCCCACCTCGGCGGCCTGAACATGGACGCCCGGGAGACCCGCTCGTTCCGCCGGGTCAAGATCATCGGCTGCGGCTCGGCCTACTACTCGGGCCAGATCGGCGCGCAGCTGATCGAGGAGCTCGCCCGCATCCCGGCCGACGCCGAACCGGCCTCGGAGTTCCGCTACCGCAGCCCGGTCGTCGAGGCCGACACCCTGTACGTCGCCATCAGCCAGTCGGGCGAGACCTACGACACCCTGGCGGCCGTCCAGGAGCTCAAGCGCAAGGGCGGCCGGGTCCTCGGCATCGTGAACACGGTCGGCTCGGCCATCGCCCGCGAGTGCGACGGCGGCGTCTACCTGCACGCCGGCCCCGAGGTCTCGGTCGCCTCGACCAAGGCGTTCACCTCGACGGCGGCGGCCTTCGCCCTGCTCGCCCTGCACCTGGGCCGGGTGCGCGACCTGTCGCCCGCCGACGGCCGCCGCATCTGCGAGGGCCTGCGCGCCCTGCCCGAGCAGATCAAGGAGATCCTCACCCAGGAGGAGCACATCCGCGCGCTGGCCCACAGGTACGCGACGTCGGCCGGGATGATGTTCATCGGCCGGGTCCGCGGCTACCCGGTGGCCCGCGAGGGCGCGCAGAAGCTCAAAGAGGTCTCCTACGTGCACGCCGAGGCCTACCCGGCGAGCGAGCTCAAGCACGGCCCGCTCGCCCTCATCGGCCCCGAGATGCCGACGGTCGCGATCGTCCCCGACGACGAGATGCTCGACAAGAACCTCACGACGCTGGGCGAGATCCGCGCCCGCAGCGGCCGCATCCTGATGGTCGGCCACCGCGAGACCGACCAGGCCGACGACTGCATCGTCATCCCGAAGAACCAGCACGAGCTCGACCCGATCCTGTTGTCGATCCCGCTCCAGCTGTTCGCCTACCACGCGGCGGTGGCGCTGGGCCGCGACGTCGACCGCCCCCGCAACCTGGCCAAGAGCGTCACCGTGGAGTGACCACGGGCCGTCCGTTCTCCGGCTCCGGCACCGACCGCCGGGGCCGCAGGACGGTCACGATCAGCAGTGACAGCAGCGAGAACGCCGCCGCCGTCAGGAACGTCGCCGCCAGCCCCGCCGACGCGTGCACCGTCACCAGCACCGCCAGCCCCAGCGAGCCGCCCGTCTGCTGCATCGCCTGGAGCAGCCCCGAGGCCGCGCCCGCGTCGTCGCCCTGGACGCCGTTGATGATGCGCATGCTCATCACGACCAGGGCCGCCGCCGCGCCCACGCCCATGATGACCAGCGGCACGAACACGCCGGGGAAGTACGCCGTCGTCGCGTCGACGCGCGACAACCACGCCAGGCCGGCCGGGATCAGCAGCATGCCGGCCACCGACGCCGTCTGCGGGCTGACCACGCGCAGGATGCGGCCCGCCAGCTGGGAGAGCGCCAGGATCGTCAGCGCCAGCGGGAGGAAGGCCAGGCCCGCCTGCATGGGGGAGTAGCCGAGCCCGGCCTGCACGAACTGGGTGAGGAAGAAGAACGTGCCCATCATGGCGGCCGGAAGCAGCAACATCGAGGCGTAACCGGCCACCCGGGACCGCTCGCCGAACAGCCGCAGCGGCATCACCGGCTGGGCGGCCCGCCGCTCGACCCGGACGAACAGCACGAGCAGCAGCACGCCGCCGAGCAGCGACGCCAGGGCCCACCCGTCGTCCCACCCGAGTTCGGAGGCGCGCACCAGCCCGTACACGAGGCCGGTGGAGCCGGTCGTGGCGGTCACGGCTCCGGCCAGGTCGAAGCGGCCGGGCACGCGCGGGGTCTCGCGGACGACGACGGGGGCCAGGGCCAGGATCGCCAGGCCGATCGGCACGTTCACGAACATGACCCAGCGCCACGACACCAGGTCGGTCAGCACCCCGCCCGCGAGCAGCCCGATCGCGGCCCCCGCCGCGCCGACCGAGGTGAACACGGCGATGGCCCGGTCGCGCAGCGGGCCCTGCGGGAAGTTGCCGGTGATGAGGGCGAGCCCGGCCGGTCCGGCCAGGGCGCCGCCGACGCCCTGGAGCACCCGGGAGGCGATCATGGCCTCGGGGCCGGGGGCGAAGCCGCCCAGGAGCGAGGCCAGGGTGAAGATCAGCACCCCGGCCATCAGGGCGCGGCGGCGGCCCAGGATGTCGCCGGCCCGGCCGCCGAGCAGCAGCAGGCCGCCGAAGGCCAGCATGTACGCGTTCATCACCCACGACAGCCCGCCAGGGCTGAAACCGAGTTCCTCCTGGATGCCGGGGAGCGCGACCGTCACGATCGTGCCGTCGAGGATCAGCATGAGCTGGGCGAGGGCGATGACGAGCAGCGTGATGCGCTGGCGAGAGTTCATGGGGAGGCCCTTCAGGCGATAAAATAATCGGAGGCCGACTCCGGTAAATATACGGAGGCTGCCTCCGCTTATGCAAGGGAGTTGTCGTGAGGGCCGATGCGCGCCGCAACTACGAGCGCCTGCTGACCGAGGCCGGGGCGGCGTTTGGGGAAAAGGGCACCGAGGCGTCGCTCGAAGACATCGCCAAGGCCGCCGGCGTCGGCGTCGGCACGCTCTACCGCCACTTCCCGACGCGGCAGGACCTGATCCTGGCCGTGCTCCGCGACCGCTTCGAGGCGATGGCGGCCACCGCGCGCGACCTCACCTTCGACGATCCGGGCCGCGCGCTCCGCGCGTGGCTGCTGGCCCAGCTCCACCACATCACCGCCACCCGGGGGCTCACCGCCGAGCTGGCCGTGGCGGTCAACAACCCCGAATCGCCGCTGCACGGACAGTGCGAGGCCCTCTTCTCGGTCTCCGCCGACCTGCTCGCGAAGGCGAAGGAGACCGGCGCGGTGCGGCCCGACCTCACCCAGCCCGACCTGGCGACGATCGTCCACGGCATCGCGTGGTCGTGCGAGAGCGACCCGGTCCGGCAGGAGCGCCTCCTCGACCTGTTCCTCGAAGGCGTGCTGGTGTAAGTTTCAGGCTCTTCCGCAGGTCAGCACACTCGCGTGACAGCTTTCGTAGGCCCCTTCACCGGCCCGTCCTAGCGTCCGTGACATGAGACGCATCGCCCTTGTGGCGGCGCTGCTCGGCGGTTTCGTGCTCTTCGGCGTCTCCCCCGCGCAGGCCGCGCCTGTGATCTGCGAGAAGTACGGTTCCACCACCGTCCAGTCGGGCCGCTTCGTTGTGATCAACAACGTCTGGGGTGCGAGCACCTCCCAGTGCATCGACGTCAACCAGTCCGGCGGCTTCACCATCCAGTCGGCCAACCACAACAACGCCACGAACGGGGCCCCGGCCTCCTACCCGGCGATCTACGCCGGCTGCCACTACGCCAACTGCTCCAGCGGCAGCAGCCTGCCCATGCAGGCCAGCTCGGGCAACTTCGGCAACGTCCGGACCAGCGTCAGCATGAGCTACCCGTCGACCGGGACGTGGGACGCCGCCTACGACATCTGGTTCGACCCGACCCCGCGCACCGACGGCCAGAACACCGGCGCGGAGATCATGATCTGGCTCAACCACCGGGGTTCGGTGCAGCCGGTCGGCAGCCAGGTCGGGACCGTGAACCTGGCCGGCGGGACCTGGCAGGTCTGGTTCGGCAACATCGGCTGGAACGTCATCTCCTACGTCCGGACCTCCGCCGCCTCGTCGATCGACTTCGCCGTGAACACCTTCTACAGCGACGCGGTCTCGCGCGGCTACGCGCAGCGGTCGTGGTACCTGACCAGCGTGCAGGCCGGGTTCGAACCGTGGGTGGGCGGCGCCGGGCTGACGCTGAACAACTTCACGTACACGACCAGCGGGGGCCAGAACCCCACCGACACCACCCCGCCGAGCACGCCCTCGAACCTGACGGCGAGCGGCACGAACCTGTCGTGGAGCGCCTCGTCCGACAACGTCGGCGTCGCGGGCTACCGCGTCTACCGCCGCCAGGGCACCAGCGGGTCGTTCAGCCAGGTCGGGACGTCGACCTCGACCTCCTACGCCGCGACGGGCCTGGCCGCCTCGACGACCTATCAGTTCTACGTGACCGCCTACGACGCGGCCGGGAACGTCTCGGGACAGTCGAACACGATCTCGCTGACCACCCAGGGCGGCGGCCAGAGCGGCAGCTGCACGGTCCGGTTCGACCAGTGGGGCGGCGGCTACGTCGCCCAGTTCACGCTGAACGGCCCGGCGTCGAACTGGTCGCTGCCGTTCACGCTGCCCTCGGGCCACCAGATCACGTCGAGCTGGAGTTCGCAGGTCTCGGTCAGCGGATCGAACGTGACGATCACCGGCATGGGCTACAACGCCAGCCTGAGCTCGGGCCAGAGCACCAACTTCGGCTTCCAGGCCACCCGGCCGGGCAGCAGCGGAGTGCCGTCGATCCCCGGATGCACCCAGGTTTGACCTGGAGCGCACTCCAGCATTCAGGGTACTGACATGACCTCTCTCGTGCTCGGGGCCATGAATTTCGGCACCCTGACTGACGAAAGCACCTCGTTCGCGCTGCTCGACCGGTTCGTCGACGCCGGTGGCACGGTGATCGACACCGCCAACTGCTACGCCTTCTGGAACGACCCGGACGGGCGGGGCGGCCAGAGCGAACTGCTCCTCGGCCGCTGGCTGGCCGCCCGTCCGGGCCTGCGCGACCGGCTGACCCTGGCCACCAAGGCCGGGGCCGAGCCGGTCGGCCCGGGGGAGTGGCCCGCCAGCCGCGAGGGCCTCTCGGCACCGGCCCTCAAGGAGGCGCTCGCGCTGAGCCTCGGCCGCCTCGGGATCGACCACGTCGACCTCTTCTGGACCCACATGGAAGACCGGTCGGTCCCCCTGGAGGAGACGGCCGGGGCTCTCGCGGGCCTGGTCGCCGACGGTCTCACCACCCGCGTCGGCGTCTCCAACCACCCCACGTGGCGGGTGGAGCGCGCCCGCGCCCTCGGTGCGCCCTACTCGGCGCTGCAGCTGCGGTATTCGTACCTGACCCCCCGGCCCTGGACCTCGGTCGAGGGCGTCAACCACCGCTTCGCGTGGGTGACCGACGAGACCCTCGACTACGTGGCCTCGGAGGGTCTCGACCTGTGGGCCTACACGCCGCTCATCTCGGGTTCCTATGTACGTCCGGAGCGCCCCTTCCCCGAGGCCTATGACCACCCCGGGACCACCCGCAGGCTCCAGGCCCTCGCACAGGTGGCCGACGGCCTCGGGGCGACCCGGAACCAGGTCGTGCTGGCCTGGCTGCTCGCCGCCGGGGTCAGCCCGATCATCGGGCCGTCCACGGTCGCCCAGCTCGACGAACTGCTCGACCTGCCCCCGCTCTCCCCGGGGGACCTGGCCCAGCTGGACGTCTAGCCGGGATCGCGGCGCGCGACGAACCACCACGCGCCCGCCAGCAGGACGCCCGCGAGCCCGGCCGTGATCGCGGCCTCCACCGCGCCGAGCGTGGCGGGGGCCCAGCCGAGCTCGCGGGCGGCCCGGTTGCGCAGCCCCTCGGCGATCAGCTGGCAGGCGGCGACGCCGAAGAAGGCCGCCCCCATGGCGACCGTGGTCCGTCGGGTGACGGCGCTCCAGAACGTGCCGAGGGCGACCGCGAAGAGCGTCCAGGTGAACGGGAGCAGGCCGGTCAGCTCCGGCGGGACGGACCGGAGCGACCACCAGATCAGCGCGGTGACCAGCCCGGTCGTGACCAGGGCGAGCACGGCGGCGGTGCCGACCTGGGGGGCCAGCCAGCGGCTCCGGCTGATCGACTGCGTCCAGGCGAACTGGTGGGTGCCGCGTTCGTACTCCCGCGAGAGCAGCGGCGCCCCGAGGAACACCGCCATCACGAGCGGCAGGTAGGGGAACAGACCGGCCGAGATGCCCCGCACGCCCGGATAGAGGCGCTCGACGGCGACGAACCCGGCCCATAGGACGACGATGAGCGCCATGCTGGCCATGCGGACGCGGTGCTGCCTGATCGCGAGCCAGGTCACAACGCCACCGGCCTCGGGGCCAGCACGGCGTCGGGCGCGCGCAGATAGCCGAGCACCAGGTCCTCCAGGGAGAGCTCGCGGGCGGTCCAGCGGGGATCGTGCACGGGTCCCCTCAGCCTGACCAGCAGGGTGGTCTGCCGTTCGGTGTCGCTCCGGCCGACGACGTCGTAGGAACCGGCGGGCGGGCCGCCGGCCGGGCCCACCAGCAGCCGGTGCGCCGCGACCAGCTCCTCGATGTCGCCCGCGACCTGCACCCGGCCCTGCGAGACCAGGATCAGGTGGTCGCAGACCTCGGCGAGTTCGGCGACGACGTGCGAGGAGAGCAGCACGGTCAGCCCCCGCTCGGCGACGGCGGCCATGAGCCCCTCCATGACCTCGTGGCGGGCCAGCGGGTCGAGGTTGGCGAGGGGCTCGTCGAGCACGACGAGGTCGGCCCGCTTGGCGACGGCCAGCGTGATGGCGACCTGGGCCCGCTGACCCCCCGACAACTGGCGGATCCGCTTGCGCTGCGGGATGCCCAGGTCGTCGAGCCGCTTGCGCGCGCCCGGGGTGTCGAAGCGGGGGTTCAGCCCGGCCCCGGCCCTGATCGTCTCGGCGACGGTGAGCTCGGGGTAGAGCGGCTTGTCCTGCGCGACGAACGCCACCCGGGGCAGGTTCGCGCCGCGCGGCGGCTCCCCGAACACCCTGACCTCGCCCTCGTCCGCCCTCCGCAGCCCGACGGCCAGCCGCATCAGCGACGACTTGCCGGCCCCGTTGGGCCCCACCAGCGCCGCCACCCGCCCCTGCGGCACGCTCGCGAAACAGCCGCGCAGCGCCCACGTCCGGCCGTACCGCAGCCCGGCTCCGGCCAGTTCCAGCGCGTTCACGCCGTCGCCTCCCCGATCAGGCCGCCGGACAGGGCCGACTCGACCAGGGCCCGGATGTCGTCGGGCCCGAGACCCGCCTCCCGGGCGTCCCGCACCCACGCCGCCAGCCGCCGTTCCAGCGCGGGGTCGCGCGGCCGGGCCAGCGACCGCCGCACGAAGGTGCCCAGGCCCGGCCGGGGTTCCACCAGCCCCCGGGACTCCAGCTCGCGGTAGGCCCGCAACACCGTGTTCGGGTTGATGGCCAGCCGGCCCACCACCTCCGCCGCCGTCGGCAACCGGTCGCCTGGCGTCAGGCGGCCGAGCCGCATGGCCTGCTCGACCTGCTGCACGATCTGCATGTACGTCGCCACGCCCGACCTCTTGTCGAGAGAGAACTCGATCAACGTCACTCCCATCAATCCACTAATGCATTAGTTAATTGATGGAGAGCTCTCCCGTCAATGCCGACCCCGCTGACGTAACGGCAGGTAATCGGTCATATGCTCAACGTGTACGACCGAGGGGAGGGTGGAGTGCGGCGTCGGGAGTTCCTCCTGTGGGGAGCCGGTCTCGCCGCATTGGCCGCCGGCTGCGGGGCCGGCCCGCGTCCACTGGGCGTGCCGCTCTCCCTGGTCGTGCCGGCCGTCGTGGGCGGCCTCGACGACGAGTTCGCCCAGGAGCTGCGGAGGGTCGTCACGCGGCGCGGCCTCGCCCGCGCCGCCGAGGTCACCGCCTGCGACGGCGACAAGGCGTCGATCAGAGACTTCACCCACGGGACCGGCCGCGGCCGGATGCTGGTCGCGGGCCCGGCGCTGGTCAACCTGGCGGGCACCGTCCCGCTCGCCCGGATGGCGGGGGAGTGGTCGGTCGTCGTGGCCCCGATGGGCTCCAGGTTCCGCGACTTCGACGACCTGGCCGCCGCCCTGCGCAGGAGTCCCGGCTCGGTGCTGATGGGCGGCCGGGGCCACGGCGGCGCCGACCACGTCCTGTGCGGCCTCGTCGCCAAGGGCCTCGGCGCCGACGCGCGGCTGGTCGACTACGCCGCCTTCCCCGGCCAGGACGGCCTGCTGGGCGCGCTGCTCGACGGCCGCGTCGCCGCCGGCGTCGGCGGGGTCGCCCGGCTGGCGCCGCAGATCCGCGCGGGCCGCGTGCGGGCCCTGGCCGTCTCTTCGCCCGAACGCCTGCCGGAGGTCGACGCGCCGACCCTGATGGAATCGGGGGTCCGCCTCGTCCACGCCGACTGGCGCGCCCTGCTGGCCTCCGACGCGCTGCGCGACGACGACCGCGCCCACCTGCTCGACGTCTGCCGGAGCATCGGCGTCTCCGACGAGTGGGCGGCCTCCTGCCGCCGCCATCTCTGGACCCCGCTCTACCTCGACGGCCCCGACTTCGACGACTGGCTGCGGGTCGAGTCGGCCCGTGCCCGCGACGTCCTCACCGATCTGGGCCTCAAGCAATAATCTGACAAAAAGCCATAAATGTGGTGCGCTCACACCGTGACGGACGCATGGAACTGGATCTCCCTCGCCATCGCCGTGCTCGCCGCCCTCATCGCGGTCGAGCTGGTGCGACGCATCCTGCGCTCACGGCTCGTCGGTGACCGCTGGGCCCTGGCCGGGCCGCTGGTCCGGCGCTGCACTTGGCCCGGGTTCGTCACCGCCGCGCTCGCCACCGGCACCGCCGTCTACGACCGCGGGCTGATCCCGCCCGACGCCGAAGGCTGGGTCGGCCACCTGACCACCATCGCGCTGATCTTCTGCGCCACCTGGCTCGTCATCCAGACCGCCTACGCGGTGACGGACGTCGTACTGGAACGGCTGGTGCGCGTCGAGGGCGACGCCAACCGGCGGGCCCGGCGCATCAGGACCCAGATCGAGCTGGTGCGCCGGGTCTGCGCCGCCGTCGTGATCGTGCTCGCCCTCGGGGCCATGCTGTTCACCTTTCCCCAGGTCAGGGCGCTGGGAGCGGGCCTGCTCGCGTCGGCGGGCATCGCCGGCGTGCTGGTCGGCATCGCGGCCCAGTCGACCCTGGGCAACCTGCTGGCCGGCCTCCAGCTGGCCTTCTCCGACGCCATAAGGCTCGACGACGTCGTGGTCGTCCAGGGCGAGTGGGGGCGGGTCGAGGAGCTCACCCTCACCTACGTGTCGTTGCGGCTCTGGGACGAGCGGCGGCTGATCCTGCCCGTCTCCCACTTCGCCAACAACCCGTTCGAGAACTGGACCCGGCACGAGAGCCGGATCCTCGGCACGGTCTTCCTGCGCGTCGACTGGACGGTGCCGATCCCGGACCTGCGCGCCGAGCTGCACCGGGCGATCAAGGACCACCCGCTCTGGGACCAGAAGGACTGGACCCTCCAGGTCACCGACGTCACCCCGGGCGGGCTGGTCGAGGTGCGCGCCCTCATGTCGGCCGCCGACTCGGCCAGCGCCTGGGACCTGCGGTGCGACGTGCGGGAACACCTGGTGACCTGGATCAGGGAGAACCACCCCGAGAGCCTGCCCCGGCTCCGGGTCACAGAGGCCTGATCGTCGAGCCGATCTGCTCGAACAGGGTCTCCTTGCCCGGCAGGTCGGTCGTCAGGGTCACCACGCAGGTCGTGCCCTTGCCCGAGTGGGCGTAGTACTGGGTGCCCTGGACCGGCCCGGCCGGCATCTTCAGCGTGTAGCGGATGCGGACGCCCTGACCATTGCCGATCTTCACCACGCCCGCGCCGGAGACGGTCGCGCCGACGCTGGCGAGCTGCTGCTCGGCCTGCTGCTGGAGGGCCTCGTTGGAACCGCCCACGCTGGGCTGGCAGAAGCCGTTGAGGTTGGTGACGAAGCCCTGCTTCGACTCCTGACGGCTGGCGGGGTCGAGGGCGTAGACCGCCTTGGCGGCCTGCAGGGCCTTCAGGCCCTCTCGGGCCTGGTCGAGCGCCGGGCCGGTGAGGCCGGTGGCCGCGAGCTGCTCCTCGAAGCCCGATTTCGACAGGTCGACGACCTTCCAGGCGGTCGGCACGCCGATCGAGACGCCGGTGGCCACGCTGCCGATGCGGTGGAAGCCGTCGGGCACCTCGGTGCCGGGGATCGGCTTGGGCTGCGGCTTGGTGCAGGCCGAGAGTAAGAGCAGGGCGGTGAGCGCGATGAGGGCTGGACGCACGCCCACGAGCGTAACGCCAAACGGCGGAAACCCCAGGTCACATGTCCGGATATAGGCATAAACCGGATGTGAAGTGGTAGGTCTCCCTAGAGGTGGGGAGATGGCTGCAAATCCTGTGGTCCGGTTCCGGCGCTGGCTGGGATTCGACCGGAACCCGTTGCGCCGCCCGTGCGACCGCGTCGAGGCGGCGGTCCGGCGGCTGGCCGTCCTCGTCACGCTCGCCGCCGTGGTGTGCGGGCTGATGCTGGGGATCAAGGCCTATGGCGAGGGCGTCCGCGCGGAGCACGAGCAGGCGCGTGCCCGGCACGCCACCGAGGCGACCCTGCTCGACGACGCGCGTGTGCACGCGACCGTGAACGGCCCGGCGACCGCGACCGTCATGGCCGCCTGGACGGGCCCCGACGGCAAGGATCACCAGGGTCTGGTCCAGGCCCCGGTGTTGTCAGTGAAGGGCCAGAAGATCACCGTCTACACCGACACGCAGGGCCAGCCCGTGCCGCGCCCGCGTGACCGGGAGACCACCGTCGTGGCCGCGCTGACCGTGGGCACCGGCGTGCCGCTGGCCATGATCGTCGCGAGCTGCGCCCTGCTGGGCGTGACCCGGCTGCTGGTGTGGCGCCAGGTCCGCCGCGACTGGGCCGACGCCTGGACGGTCGTCGAACCCACGTGGCGCATCAACGGGCGCTAGGACGGAGGAGAAGGGCCAGGCATGCTCGATCCCGATCCGCCCTTCCGCCCGGTGCGCCGCCGGGAGGGCTATCCGCCCCTGGAGGACCTGGGCCTCATCGGTGACGGCACGACCGCGGCGCTCGTCGGCGTGGACGGTTCGATCCCATGGTTGTGCCTGCCTCACTTCGACGGCGACCCCCTGCTGTGCGGCCTACTGGATCACGAGCGCGGCGGCCACTTCACGCTCACCGTGGACGACCTGCGCGAGGCCCGGCAGTTCTACGAGCCGGACACCGCGGTGCTGGTGACCGAGCTCCGCGGCCCGACCGGCCTGGTCCGGATCACCGACGCGCTGGCCCTGCGGGCCGGCGCCGACCTCAGCGACGACGCGGGCGGCGGCCGGGGAGAGCTGGTCCGATCCGCGGTCGTGCGGGCCGGAACCGTGCGCCTGCGGGCGGAGCTGGAGCCGCGCGGCGGCGGGCAGGCTCGGGCCCTTTGCAGCGGTCTGGAGGTGCGCGTTTCACGGCGGCCCGACCTGCGGCTGCATCTGCGCGGCAGCCGCCCGCTTACCGGCCTGCGCACCGTGTACGACCTTCGGGAGGGCGACCGCCTCGATCTGGTGCTGTCCTGGGGCCGCATCCACCGCCATCACCGGTTCGACCCCGAGGCGATGGTGCGGCAGACCATCGAGGCCTGGCGGCGGTGGATGCGCGAGTGCGGCTACCGCGGCCCGCAGGAAGCGCTGGTCCGGCGCTCGGTGATCACGCTCAAGCTGTGCGACGATTGGGGCAACGGCGCAGCCGACCAGCGCCAGCACGACGTCTACGGCGAGGTGCTGGACTGCGCCGATCAGTGGCTGCTCCCCGGCCGCGAACTCCAGCCGGCGATGTGGTCCGGTCTGGCGGAGCTGGCCGAGGCCGCCGCGCGCACCTGGCGGCAGCCGGATCAGGGCATCTGGGAGATACGCGGCGAAGGCCGGGTCTTCACCTACTCGGCGGGGATGTGCCAGGTGGCCCTGGACCGGGCCGCGGCCATCGGCGAGCGGTTCGGCCGGTCCGGCCCAATCGAGACCTGGCGGGCCACCGCCGATGAGCTGCGCCGGCTCATCTTGGGGCAGTCCTGGGACGAGCGGGCGCAGTGCCTGAGCGAGCATCTGGACGGCGGCGGCGGTCTGGACGCCAGCCTGCTCGCGCTACCGCTGCGCAAGGTCGTACCCGCCGACCATCCACGCATGGCCGCCACCACCGCGGCCATCGCCGAACGCCTGTCGGCCGGTGACGGCCTGCTCTACCGGTACCTGCACGATCAATCCCCCGACGGCCTGCCCGGAGACGAGGGCGCCTTCCTGCTGTGCAGCTTCTGGCTGGTCGACAACCTCATCATGCAGGGCCATCGAGAACGGGCCGGGAATCTGTACGCGTCCCTGTGCGCCCGCGCCAGCCCGGTCGGGCTGATGCCCGAGCAGATCGACCCCTCCACGGGAGCGTTCATGGGCAACTTTCCGCAGGCGTTCAGCCACATCGGGATCATCGCCAGCGGCGTCAACCTGGGACGCGTCAACGGTCGATGATCTCGTTCTTGCCGATCACCACGACGCCGTCGTTGGTGACCGCGAAGCGCTCGCGGTCCTCTTCGAGGTCGAAGCCGATGCGGGCGCCGTCGGGGATGACGACGTTCTTGTCGATGATGGCCCGGCGCACGATCGCGCCCCGGCCGACCTTGACGTTGCCCATCAGCACCGAGTCCTCGACCTGGGCGTGGCTGTGCAGGATCACGCCGGGCGAGAGCACCGAGCGCAGCGCCAGGCCGCCCGAGACGATCACGCCGGCCGAGACCAGCGAGTCGATCGCGCGGCCGACCCGGTCGCCGTCGTTGTGCACGAACTTGGCGGGGGGCAGCGGGTCGTGGCCCGTGTAGATCGGCCACCGGTCGTTGTACAGGTTGAAGACCGGGTGGGCCGAGATCAGGTCCATGTGGGCGTCGTAGTAGGCGTCGAGCGTGCCCACGTCGCGCCAGTAGCCCCGGTCGCGTTCGGTGGAGCCGGGGACCTTGTTGTCCTTGAAGTCGTACACCTCGGCGCTGCCGGCCTTGACCATCATCGGGATGATGTTGCCGCCCAGGTCGTGCTTGCTGCCGGGGTCGATGGCGTCCTCGCGCAGGGCCTCGATCATGGCCTGGGTGCGGAAGACGTAGTTGCCCATCGAGGCGTAGATCTCGCCGGGGGAGTCGGGCAGGCCGACGGCGTCCTTCGGCTTCTCGCGGAACGCGGTGATGCGGCGGCCCGTCGGGTCGGTCTCGATCACGCCGAACTGGTCGGACAGCCCCAGCGGCTGGCGGATCGCCGCCACGGTCACGTCGGCGCCCGAGTCGATGTGCTGCTCGACCATCTGGCGCGGATCCATCCGGTAGATGTGGTCGGCGCCGAAGACGATCACGTGGTCGGGCAGCTCGTCGTAGACCAGGTTCAGGTTCTGGAAGAGCGCGTCGGCCGACCCCGCGAACCAGCGCGGCCCGAGCCGCTGCTGGGCCGGCACCGGCGTCACGTAGTTGCCGAGCATCGCCGACAACCGCCAGGTGCGCGAGATGTGCCGGTCGAGACTGTGGTTCTTGTACTGGGTCAACACCACGATCTGCAGATAGTGCCCGTTGGCCAGGTTCGACAGGACGAAGTCGATCAGCCGGTAGATGCCGCCGAACGGCACCGCCGGTTTGGCCCGGTCCGCGGTCAGCGGCATGAGCCGCTTCCCCTCACCACCGGCGAGCACAATTGCCATGACCCTCATGACGCAGACCTTAACCCGTCAAAACGGTCGCAAACACTAGGCTGCGCATATGCGTGTCGATCTTTTGAGCCGTGAGTTCCCGCCCGACGTTTACGGCGGGGCCGGTGTGCACATCGAATACCTCTCGCGGGAGCTGCGACGGCTCCTCGACGCGCGGGTCCGCTGCTTCGGCGCGCCCCGCGAGGGCGCCGACGCCTACTCCACTCCACCCGGCCTGACCTCGGCGAACGCCGCGCTCCAGGTGCTCGGGACCGACCTGGAGATGGCGGCCGGCTGCGCCGGGGCCGACCTCGTGCACTCCCACACCTGGTACGCCAACTTTGCGGGCCACGTCGCCAAGATGCTCTACGGCATCCCGCACGTCGCCACCACCCACAGCCTCGAACCGCTCCGCCCGTGGAAGGCCGAGCAACTCGGCGGCGGCTACGTGTTGTCGTCGTGGGCCGAGCGCACCGCCCTGGCCGCCGCCGACGCGATCATCGCGGTCTCCGGCGGCATGCGCCGCGACGTGCTGACCTGCTACCCGGAGATCGACCCGGGCAAGGTCACCGTCATCCACAACGGCATCGACACCGACGAGTACGCCCCCGCCCGCTCGACCGAGGCCCTGACCAGGCACGGCATCGACCCCGGCAAGCCCTACGTCGTCTTCGTCGGCCGCATCACCCGCCAGAAGGGCCTGACCCACCTGCTGCGGGCCGCCCGCGACTTCGACCCGGCCGCCCAGCTCGTGCTCTGCGCCGGCGCGCCCGACACGCCCGAGATCGCGGCCGAGGTCACCACCCTGGTCGAGGAGCTCCAGGCCACCCGCGAGGGGGTCGTCTGGATCACCGAGATGCGCCCGCGCCCGGAGATCATCGAGATCCTCACGCACGCGACCGTCTTCGTCTGCCCGTCGGTCTACGAGCCCATGGGCATCGTCAACCTGGAGGCCATGGCCTGCGAGACCGCCGTCGTGGCGACCGCGACCGGGGGCATCCCCGAGGTGGTCGCCCACGACGAGACCGGCCTGCTGGTGCCCATCGAGGCGGGCGAGCACGGCGAGCCGCGCGACCCGGCCCTGTTCGCCCACGCCATCGCCGCCGACGTCAACCGGCTGCTCGCCGATCCCGGCCTGGCCGCCCGCATGGGCCGCGCCGGCCGGGCCCGCGCGGTGGCCGAGTTCTCCTGGCCGGCCATCGCCGAACGCACCCGCGACCTCTACGAGAGCCTCAGCCGCCGCAGCAGCTGAGCGTTGGCGGCGACCACGACCGTGGAGGCCGACATCAGGATCGCGCCGACCGACATCGGCAGCACGAACCCCCACGGCGCCAGCACCCCGGCCGCCAGGGGGACCGAAACGAGGTTGTAACCGGCCGCCCACCAGAGGTTCTGCTTCATCTTCCGGTAGGCGGCCCGCGACAGGTCCATGACCGAGAGCACCGCCTGGGGGTCGTCTCCGGCGAGCACGACCCCGGCCGAGGCGATGGCGACGTCGGTGCCGGCCCCGATGGCGATCCCGACGTCCGCCCGCGCCAGCGCGGGCGCGTCGTTCACCCCGTCGCCGACCATCGCGACGCGCCGTCCCTCGTCCTGAAGTTCCTGTACGGCTCCCGCCTTGTCCTCCGGCCGGACCCCGGCGTAGAAGCGCGTGATCCCCAGTTCGCGCGCCACCGCCGCGGCCACCTCACGGGCGTCGCCGGTGATCATGGCGACCTCGATGCCGCGCGCTTCGAGGTCCGCCACGGCCCGGCGGGACTCCGGCCGGATCTCGTCGGCGAGCGTCAGCGCTCCGGCGACCACCCCGTCGGCCAGGACGTGCAGCACGGTCGCCCCCTCGGCCTCGCGGATCGGCCGCAGACCCTCCTCGTCGAGCAGGCCGGGCCCGCCGACCCGCACCCGCCGCGAACCGACCAGGGCCGACACCCCGACCGCGGGGGAGGAGACGAACTCCGTCGCCGGCTCGACGTCGAGCCCGCGTTCCTTCGCCGCCGCCACGATCGCCTTGGCGAGCGGATGCTCGGAGTCGGCCTCGGCCGCCGCCGCCAGGGCCAGCACCTCGTCGGAGGTGACCCAGGTGACCACCGGCTCGCCCTTGGTCAGGGTGCCGGTCTTGTCGAACAGCACGGTGTCGACGGTCCGCATGCTCTCGAGCGCCAGCCGGTCTTTGACCAGGACCCCCGCGCGGGCGGCCCGCTCGGTCGCGATCGACACCACCAGGGGGATGGCCAGCCCGAGGGCGTGCGGGCAGGCGATCACCAGGACCGTGATGGTCCTGGTCACCGCCTCGTCGGGCTGCCCCAGCGACGTCCACACGACCGCCGTGAGCAGCCCCGCGCCGAGCGCGAACCAGAACAGCAGCGCGGCCGCCCGGTCGGCGATGCGCTGGGCCCGGGAGGTCGAGTTCTGGGCGGCCTCGACCAGCCGCCGGATGCCCGCCAGCGCGGTGTCCTCGCCCACCGCGCGCACCTCGACCCGCAGGCCCGAGTCGGTCGCGACGGTCCCGGCGACCACCCGGTCGCCCTCCGAGCGGCGGACCGTGGCCGACTCGCCGGTGATCATCGATTCGTCCACGCCCGCCGAGCCCGAGACGACCACGCCGTCGGCCGGGATCCGGCCGCCCGGCCGGACCACCACCACGTCGCCCGCCCGCAGCTCCGAGGGCGGCACCCGCGTGCCGTCGGCGCGTTCGGCCTCGTCGGGCAGCAGGGCGGCCAGCGAGTCGAGCGCCGAGGTGGTGCGGGCCAGCGAGCGCATCTCGATCCAGTGGCCCAGCAGCATGATCACGATCAGCAGGGCCAGTTCCCACCAGAAGTCGAGCCCGTGGTCGAGCAGCCCCAGGCTCGCGCCCATCGAGGCTGCGAAGGCGACCGTGATGGCCAGCCCGATCAGCAGCATCATCCCGGGCGTGCGGGACCGCAGCTCGTGCACCGCGCCGGTGAGGAAGGGCCGCCCGCCCCAGACGTACATGACGGTGCCGAGCAGCGGCGACAGCCACGGCGGGCCGGGGGCCTGGTAGCCCACGACCATGGCGAACATGCCGGACGTGAGGACCGTCGGCACGGCCAGCGCCAGCATCCACCAGAACAGGCGCCGGTACTGCGCCACATGGTGATCGTGCATTTCGGGACCTCCTCGACTAAACCCCCGGGGGTATGTTAGATTTTATACCACTACCCCCTAGGGGTACTATTAGGCAAGGACGAAGGCCCGGGGAGGTCGCGATGCACGGCTACACCGATCACAAGCAAGACCACCTGAAGCGGCTCCGCCGAATCGAGGGGCAGGTCAGGGGCCTGCAGCGAATGGTCGAAGCAGACAAGTACTGCATCGACGTGCTGACCCAGGTGTCGGCCGCCAACCGCGCGCTGCAGTCGTTCGCCCTGGCCCTCCTCGAAGAGCACCTGGCCCACTGCGTCGCCGAGGCCACCGCCAAGGGCGGCCCCGAGGCCGACGCGAAGATCAAGGAAGCCTCCGACGCGATCGCCCGCCTCGTCCGCTCCTGACGACCCGATTTGAAAGAGGACACCGCCATGACCGTCACCGCCTACACCGTCACCGGCATGACCTGCGGACACTGCGCGAGCTCGGTCCGCGAGGAGGTCGGCGCCATCGCGGGCGTCAGTGACGTCAAGGTCGACGTGCCGACCGGCACGGTGACCGTGACCAGCCAGAGCCCGGTCGACGAGACCGCCGTCAAGGCCGCCGTCGAGGAGGCCGGCTACACCTTGGCGGGCCCGGCGTGAACACCGCCACGAAGCTGGGCGTCTTCGCCGCCGGCCTCGCCGTCGTCTTCGGCGGGGCCTACGCGGTCGGCGTCACCCAGGAGGAGGACCTCCCGCGCGGCCAGGCCGCCTACTCGCCCGAGCCGGCCCACGGTGGCCACGCCCATGAGGAGAGCGCGGAGGCGCCGGCCGACCACGTGCCGGGCGGCCTGCAGATCTCCCAGGACGGCTACCGCCTGCACCCGGCGGCCACCACGCTCGAACCGGGGAAGAGCCACGAGTTCGCCTTCCACGTGGCCGGCCCCGACGGGAAGCCGGTCACCGGCTACCAGGTCGCCCACGAGAAGAAGCTGCACCTGATCGTGGCCCCCCGCGACCTGGGCGGCTTCCAGCACCTCCACCCCGAGCTGGCCCCCGACGGCACCTGGACCGTCCCGCTCACCCTGCCGGAACCCGGCGCCTACCGCATGTACGCCGACTTCGCTCCCGAAGGCGGCCCGGCCCTGACCCTCGGCGCCGACCTGACCGCCCCGGGCGACTTCGAGCCCGACCCGTTCCCGGCGACGAGCCGGACGTCCACGGTCGACGGCTACACCGTCACCCTCCAGGGCGAGATGAACCCGGGCCAGCCCTCGCCGCTCTCCCTCGTGGTGAGCAAAGACGGTCAGAAGGTGAACCCGGAGCCCTACCTGGGCGCCCAGGGCCATCTGGTGATGCTGCGCGCGGGCGACCTGGCCTATCTCCACGTCCACCCGATGACCGGGCTGATCTTCATGGCCCAGGCCCCCCGCGAGGGCGGCGCCTACCGGTTGTTCTTCGACTTCAAGCACGGCGGCACGGTCCGGACCGCGTCGTTCACGCTGGAGGGATGACATGCCGAACCTGATCCAGCTCTCCATCGGCGGCATGACCTGCGCGTCGTGCGCCAACCGGATCGAGCGCAAGCTCAACAAGATCGACGGCGTGACCGCCACGGTCAACTACGCCACCGAGAAGGCCAACGTCGTCTTCGCGCCCGGGGTCTCGGTGCGCACCCTGGTCGAGGAGGTGGAGAAGGCCGGATACAGCGCGACCCTGCCCGAGGAGAAGCCGGAGACCGCCGGGAGCGACCCCCTGAAGACCCGGCTGATCACCGCCGTCGTGCTCGCGGTCCCCGTGATCGCGATGGCCATGATCCCGGCCCTCCAGTTCACCTACTGGCAGTGGCTCTCGCTCACCCTGGCCGCCCCCGTGGTCGTCTACGCCGGATGGCCCTTCCACAAGGCCGCCTGGACCAACCTCCGCCACGGCGCGGCGACCATGGACACCCTGGTCTCGCTCGGCACGCTGGCCGCCTTCGGCTGGTCGCTCTGGGCGTTGTTCCTCGGCACGGCCGGGGAGCCGGGCATGGTCCACCCGTTCTCGTTCGCGATCGAGCGCAGCGACGGCGCCGGCAACATCTACCTGGAGACCGCCGCGGGCGTGACCGCGTTCCTGCTGGCCGGGCGCTACTTCGAGGCCCGCGCCAAACGCCGCGCCGGAGACGCCCTGCGCAGCCTGATGGAGCTCGGCGCCAAGGACGTCGCGGTGCTGCGCGACGGCAGGGAGAGCCGGATCCCGGCCGAGCTGCTCAAGGCGGGCGACCTGTTCGTGGTCCGGCCCGGCGAGAAGATCGCCACCGACGGCGTCGTCCACGAGGGCGCCTCGGCGGTCGACGCGTCGATGCTGACCGGAGAGTCGATGCCGGTCGAGGTGCGGGCCGGTGACGCGGTCACGGGCGCGACCGTCAACGCCGGCGGCCGGCTGGTCGTCAGGGCCACCCGCGTCGGCTCCGACACCACGCTGGCCCAGATGGCCCGCATGGTCGAGGAGGCCCAGACCGGCAAGGCCCGCGTGCAGCGGCTCGCCGACCGGATCTCCGGCGTCTTCGTGCCGGTCGTGATCGCCCTCGCGGTGGCCACGCTTGGCTTCTGGCTCCCGGTCGCGGGGCCGGTGGCGGCCTTCACCGCCGCCGTGGCGGTGCTGATCATCGCCTGCCCCTGCGCCCTGGGCCTGGCCACCCCGACCGCGCTGCTGGTCGGCACCGGCCGGGGCGCGCAGCTCGGCATCCTCATCAAGGGCCCCGAGGCGCTGGAGTCGACCCGGCGCGTCGACACGATCGTGCTCGACAAGACGGGCACGGTCACCGAGGGCCGGATGACCCTGGTCGAGGTCCGCGTCGAAGAGGGCTTCGACGAGCAGGAGGTCCGCCGCCTGGCCGCCGCCGTCGAGCACGCCTCCGAGCACCCCATCGCCCGCGCCCTGGTCAAGGGCCACGGCGACCTGCCGCCGGTCACCGGCTTCGTCGCCACGGCCGGAGAGGGCGTGCGGGGCGTCGTCGACGGACATGAGGTCGCGGTCGGGCGGGCCGAGTCGGGCGTCGCCGTCACGATCGACGGCGTGCGCGCCGCCGTCATGACGGTGAGCGACGTGCTGAAGCCGTCGTCGGCCGCGGCGATCACCCAGCTGCGCGCCCTCGGACTGCGGCCGGTCCTGCTGACCGGCGACCACGAGACCGTCGCCCGCGAGATCGCCGGCCAGGTCGGCATCGACGAGGTCGTCGCCGGGGTCCTCCCGGCGGGCAAGGTCGAGGCCGTCAAACGGCTCCAGGCCGAGGGCCGCGTGGTCGCCATGGTGGGCGACGGCGTCAACGACGCCGCCGCGCTGGCCCAGGCCGACCTCGGGCTGGCCATGGGCACCGGCACCGACGCCGCCATCGAGGCCGCCGACCTGACCCTGGTCAGGGGCGACCTGCGGGTGGCCGCCGCCGCGATCCGGTTGTCGCGCCGGACGTTGCGGATCATCAAGGGCAACCTGTTCTGGGCCTTCGCCTACAACGTGGCCGCCCTGCCGCTGGCCGCCCTCGGCCTGCTCAGCCCCATGATCGCCGGGGCCGCGATGGCGCTCTCGTCGGTGTTCGTGGTCGCCAACAGCCTGCGGCTGCGCGCCTTCAAGGGCTGATCAGCGTCACCCCGGGCCGCCCGCCCCGGACGAGCGCGTCGGGAGCCTCGTCCAGGGGGATGGTCCGGGTGATCAGCAGCTCGGGCGACAGGGAGCCGTTCTCGATGAGGGCGAGCATCTCGGGATAGGCGTGCGCGGGCATGCCGTGGCTGCCGAGGATTTCCAGCTCCCACGCGATGACCCGGCCCATGGGCAACTCGGTGTCGCCGGGCAGCAGCCCGATCTGCACGTGCCGCCCCCGCCTGCGCAGGCTGCCGATCGAGTTCCGGCAGGTCGCGGCGCTGCCGAAGGCGTCCATCGACAGGTGGACGCCGCCCGTGACCTCGACCAGCCGGTCGAGGCGGCCCGGCGGCAGGGTCTCGGCGGCCCCCGCCGCGGCGGCCAGCGCGAGCGCGTCGGGATGGACGTCGACCGCGACCACCCGGGCCCCGGCCGCCGCCGCGATCATCACCGCCGACAACCCGACCCCGCCGCAGCCGTGCACGGCCACCCACTCGCCGGGACGCACCCGCCCCTGGTGGACGACGGCCCGGAACGCGGTCGCGAACCGGCAGCCGAGCGCGGCGGCGGCCCCGAACGACAGGTCGGCGGGCAGCGCGATCAGATTGACGGCCGCGTTCCGGACGACGACGTACTCGGCGTAGGACCCCCAGTGGGTGAAGCCCGGCTGGGTCTGCGCCGGGCAGACCTGGTGGTCGCCCGCGCGGCACGCGGCGCACACCCCGCAGGCGAAGATGAACGGCGCGGTGACCCGGTCGCCGGCCGCCCAGCCGGTCACGCCCGGCCCGACCTCGGCGATCACGCCGGCGAACTCGTGCCCCGGCACGTGCGGGAAACTCTGGATGTCGGCGTCGTGGCCCTGCCACCCGTGCCAGTCGCTCCGGCACAGGCCGGTGGCCTCGACCTTCACGACCACCTCGCCCGGCCCGGCGACCGGGTCGGGCACCTCGCGGACCGAGGGCCGCTCCTTGAAGGCGTCGTACACGACCGCCCTCATGACAGGGCCCGCTGGTAGAGGGCGGTGTCGACCCAGCGCCCCAGTTTGAACCCCACGTCCCGCAGCCGCCCGGCCTCCGTGAACCCCTCGGCGACGTGCAGGCCCACCGACGCCGGTTGCGCGTCGGCGATCACCGCGATCATCTGTCTGGCCCCCGCTTCCCTCGACCGGATCATCAGCTCGCGCAGCAGGGCCCGCCCGAGCCCCCGTCCGGTGTGCTCGGGGGAAATATAGAGGGAATCCTCCACCGTGTAGCGATAGGCCGGTTTCGGCCGGTACGGCCCCGCGTACCCGAACCCCGCCACGACCCCGCCGACCTCGGCCACCAGGAAGGGCAACCCGGTGCCGGCCTTGGCCTCCCACGCCGCCCGGTCGAGCCCGGCCTCGTCGAAGGTGATGACGGTGGTGAGCGCGTAGTGCTCGTGGACGGCGGCGACCGACGGGAGGTCGCCGGGCCGGACGGGACGGATCGTCATGCGGTCAGCCTAGGGAAGGCGGGCCGCGGTCTCCCTGGTCAGGTCGGCGACCACCGGGGTCAGGTCGGGCCGGTCGCCCAGCAGTTCGTCGAAGCGGGCCCGCCAGGCGCCGGTCTCGGTGACGGTGAACTCGTCGTCCTCCAGCAGGCGCAGGCGCGTCTCGGCCAGCTTCAGCTGGTACATGACGCCTAAGTAGCGGCCGATCATGTCGTTGAGCCACCAGTAGGTCTCGGCCGTCGACGCCTCGACGACGACACGGGCGGCTTCCCAGGCGACGCGCCGGGCGTTCAGGGCCTTCATAACCGGATCGTAAGCGCCGTGCAAGGGGATTCCGAGATGGTGTCACCACAACAAGCGAAACACCCCCGAAGGGAACCAGCCGTGCGCCTCCTTGGCGGCCTCGTCGCAGCTCTCGCCCTCGTCCTCGTCCCCTCCGCCCCCGCCTTCGCCGACAACCCCCCGGTCGCGTCCAAGACCGACCTCGTCCAGCAGGCCCCCGCCAAGAAGTTCGAGCGCTACAGCTCGGGCAAGCGGGCCTACACCAAGGGCTCCGTCTCCGGGGTGATCACCAACCCCGGCGCCGTCATCGAGAACGCCGACATCAAGGTCAGCGGCAAGATCAGCGACCTGACCAAGGGCTCTGGCTGCGGCTACGCGGTCTTCCGGATCACCTACCAGAAGGGCGGCAACCAGCCCTTCACCCACAAGACCTTCCGCGACTGCACCTACAAGACGCCGGCGTCGTACAGCTTCACGTACAAGAACGCGACCCTCGTCGAGCTGAAGGTCTGCTCGGAGGCCAAGACCACGAAGGTCTCCGTCCAGTGCCTGTACGGCGGCGCATGGAAGGTGCTTTACGCCACGATATGACCCCGTTAATCCTGGGATGCGAAGATCTACCCTGAATCCGTAGATATTTTGCGCTGAGGACATCAATGGGTGAACTGGACCACCGCTACCGGGGCGAACATCCGATCCGGACGCTCGCCTACCTCTACCGCGACCACCGCGCATCGCTCCTGATCGCGGTGGTCGCCTTCGTGTTCAAGCACAGCCCCACGTGGATGTTGCCGCTGGTGACCGCCAACATCATCGACGTCCTGGTCGACCGGGGGCCCGTCTCGGGCATCTGGCTCAACGCCGGGGTGCTCTGCCTGCTGCTCACCCTGAACTACCCCTTCCACCTGCTCTATGTACGCCACCTCAGCGGCACCATCCGCAAGGTGAGCACCGGGTTGCGCTCCTCGTTGTGCGCCCGGATGCAGCAGCTCTCGATCGGCTACCACGCCCGGGTCAGCGCCGGAGTGCTGCAGACCAAGGTCATCCGCGACGTCGAGAGCGTCGAGACGATGTCGCAGCAGGCCGGCGACATCGGCCTGTCGGCGCTGGTGATGCTGGCGGGCGGGGTGACCGTCATCGCCGTCAAGGTGCCGCAGGCGCTGCCGGTCTTCCTGGTCGTCGTCCCGGCCGCCGCGATCCTGGTGATGAGGATGCGCCACCGCATGCGCACCGACAACGAGAGCTTCCGGCTGGAGGTCGAGCGGCTGTCGTCCCGGGTGACCGAGATGACGCACCTGATCCCGATCACCCGCGCCCACGGCCTGGAGAAGGACGCCCTGCACCGCGTCGACGGCACCCTGCGCACCGTGCTCCGCACCGGGTTGCGGCTCGACCTCGTCAACGGCCGCTTCGGCTCGCTGGCCTGGATCCTGCTCAACACCCTCGGCGTCGTGTGCCTGGCGGGGGCGGCGCTGGTGTCGTACCACCGCGTGTTCGCCCTGACCCCCGGCGACGTCGTCATGCTCAGCACCTTCTTCACCACGCTCACCACCGCGGTCACCTCGCTGATGAGCCTGACCCCGATCATCAGCCGGGGCCTTGAGTCGGTGCGTTCGATCGGCGAGGTCCTGCAGGCCCCCGACCTGGAGCACAACGACGGCAAGGCCGAGGTCGCCGAGGTGACCGGCCGCCTCGACTTCCAGGACGTCGCCTTCACCTACGGCGTCCGGGACCTCTCCCTGTCGGTGCGCCCCGGCGAGACCGTCGCCCTCGTCGGCGCCTCCGGCGCGGGCAAGTCCACCGTCCTCAACCTCGTCATCGGCTTCCTGCGCCCGACCGAGGGCCGCATCCTGCTCGACGGCGTCGACATGGAGACCCTCGACCTGCGCACCTACCGCAAATTCGTGTCGGTCGTGCCGCAGGAGTCGATCCTGTTCGAGGGCAGCGTGCGGGAGAACGTCACCTACGGCCTGCCCGACGTGCCCGCCGAGGTGATCCGCCAGGCGCTGGAGGACGCCAACGCCGCCGAGTTCGTCGACCGGCTGCCCGACGGCTGGGACACCGTGGTCGGCGAGCGCGGCGCCCGCCTGTCGGGCGGCCAGAAGCAGCGCCTGGCCATCGCCCGCGCCCTGATCAGGGACCCCCGCATCCTGATCCTCGACGAGGCCACCTCGGCCCTCGACACCCGCTCGGAGAAGCTGATCCAGCAGGCCATGGCCCGTCTCGTCGAGGGCCGGACCGTCCTCGTGGTGGCCCACCGGCTGTCCACGATCCGGAGCGCCGACCGCATCGTGGTCATGGAGCACGGCCGCGTCGCCGAGACCGGCTCCCACGACGAACTCGTGCGCGCGGGCGGCGCGTACGCCCTGCTCCAGTCGGCCTGACACGGGTTTGCAAGCCTCCTGCAGGCGGTCTGGTGCATAAGGGAGGGCAACACCCACGCCCTTCTGGAGCTCCACCCATGATCCTGCGTACCCTCACGGCCGCCGCGCTCCTCCTCGGTGCCGCGGCCGCCCCCGCCACCGCCGCCCCCCAGCTCTGCCGTGAGGGCTTCGTCTTCCGCGCCGCCCGCCCGGCCGACCGGGTCTGCGTGACCCCGGCCACGCGGGCGGGCACCCTGGCCGACAACGCGCTCAAGGCGACCCGCTGGGCCGACGAGAGCCACGCCTGCGTCGAGGGCTACGTCTGGCGCGAGGCCTTCCACGACGACGACGTCTGCGTCATCCCGGCGGTCCGCGCGCAGGCCAGGGCGGACAACGCGGCGGCCGACTCCCGCCGCCTGCTCGCGAAGTTGTGGATCACCACCGAGGGCCACGTGGTCAAGCTCAACGGCAGCCACTACAACGTCGGCCAGGTCAAGCTCTACGTGCGGCGGTCGGGCGGCGACCTGGTCTGGAGCGGCGTGATCGCCGCCGCCGAGTTCCCCGGCTACCCGGGCGGCAGCTGGGGCAAGAAGACCGGCCTGCCCCACTGCGCCGGGGTCCCCAACGCCTACGCCCGCGCCCAGGACGTCACCTCCGGCCGATGGTCGGCGAAGGCCCCGCTGCGCGTGGGATGTTGATGTTCGATCGCCCCTCGCCGGGGTAGCACGGCGGCCCATGACGGAGATGCGCCGATGGATGCTGGGACCCGACGGCGCCCTGGGCGCGCGGCTGACGGCCGCGATCCTGGCGGCGGCGCTTCTGCTGGTCCCGTTCATGGTCCTGCTGGTCCTCGTGAAGAGCGCCTTCACCCCTCTCAACCGCTTCGACCAGGGCGTGGCCGCCGATCTGCACTCCTACGCGCTGAGCAACCCCGGCTTCGCCCGGGCCATGGAGTTCATCACGAACGCCCTCGCGCCCGAGACGTGGCGGGTGCTGGTCGGGGCCGCGGCGGTCTACACGCTGCTGCGCGGGGCGCCCCGGCTGGCCATCTGGGCGATCACGACCGTGGTCGCGGGCGGGCTGATCGGGCTGGCCGTGAAGATCGCCGTGGAGCGGGCCCGGCCGATGTTGCCCGACCCGGTCTCGTGGGCGCCCGGCTGGTCGTTCCCCTCGGGCCACGCTCTCAACGCCGCCCTCGGAGCGGTCACGCTGGTGCTCCTGCTGCTGCCCATGCTGCACGGGGTCTGGCGGGTGGTCGCCTGGACGCTGGCCGCGCTGGCCTCGGTGACGGTCGCCTTCACCCGCGTCGCCCTCGGGGTGCACTGGCTCAGCGACGTGGTGGCCGGGCTGATCCTGGCGCTGGTGGTCGTGGCGGCGACGGCCGCCGGATTCGAGGCCTGGCGGCGGCGGATGGGCCGGCGGCCGGTCGAACCCTACATCGAGGGGGTCGAGCCGGAGATGGCCGCCCCGACGGGCACGGGAGAGCCCCGATGAATCAGATTGGAGCCCCAATGGTGACGACAAGCCCCCCGGCGACCCGGGAGCACGCCCACGGGCGTCCGTGGCAGCGGGTCGACTTCAAAGAGGTCGGGCGGCGGGTGCTGCTGCCGCTGTTCGCCCTGTTGATCGCCACACTCGGCACCGGCCTGCTGCTGGTGCGGGTGCTGGGCGACAGCTGGCTGATCGCCCGTGACGAGGAGGTCAGCCGGGAGGTCGCGGGGGAGCGGTCGCCGTTCTGGAACGGCGTCACCGACGTCGTGTCGTCGTTCTCGGACACGCCCGTGATCGTGGTGGCCACGGCGATCTTCGCGATCGGGTTCCGGATCGCCTACAAGCGATGGCGCGAGTCGGTGTTCCTGATCTTCGCCGTGTGGGCGCAGTCGCTGATCTTCCTGGCGTCCACGGTCGTGTCGGAGCGGCCCCGGCCCGAGGTGGCCCACCTCGACCCGGCGCCGCCCACCTCCAGCTGGCCCTCCGGGCACACCAGCGCGGGCGTCGCCTTCTATCTCGGCGTCGCCGTCGTGCTCGGCCTGCACGTGCACCGGCACGCCATTCTGCGGTGGGTGCTGCTCGCGATCGGCCTGACCATTCCGCTCGGCATCGCCGCCTCGCGGCTCTACCGGGGCATGCACCACCTGACCGACGTCAGCTGGGGCTTCATGCTCGGCGCGGCCTGCGTGGCGATCCTCGCCGGCGGGGCCCTCTATCGACCTGCCTTGAAGGCCAGCGGCCGGGTCTCCACCTGATCGTCGCCGACCAGGGCCCTGACCTCGTCGATGGCGGTGGTCAGCAGGCCGCGCAGGATCCGGTCGGGATCGTCGACGCACGCCTGCGAGACGCCCCGTACGGCCAGCTGGACCGTGTTCGGCGCCGCGTAGCGGCGGAAGCCGCGGCGGGACACCTTGACCCCGCTGCGGAAGCCGTAGGCCCAGCGGGCGGCGTCGGGCACCAGGTCGAGCGCCTCCTGGCTGGCCGGTTCGAGGCCGGGTTCCCGGCCTTCGAGGTCGGCCAGGACGTGCTCGGCCGCCAGCACCGAGACCGCGAGGGCCAGTTGGCGTTCGGCCGCGACCACCGGGAGCGCCGTCGTGGCCGCGCGCAGCGCGATCCGGACGTCGGCCCGTGGATCGTTGGTGGTGAGCCCGATCACCGACGGGATCAGCGGCGCGAGCCGCTGCCGGTTGGCGTCGGTCGTGTAGTCGTTGACAAGCCGCGCCATCGCCGCCAAAAGCGGGTGGGTGCAGGCCGGGTGGTCGCTCCAGCGCTCACCGGCCAGGTAGGACGCGAACTCCATGAAACACGCACCCTTGCGCGGGTTGCGGTGCTTGCCTCGGGACAGCAGCGGGACCGCCGCCGGAAGGTGACCTTGCACAGCCGCTCCATGCGATTTCGCCCAGGATGTCACTTTCCATAGTGCGCCCGGATCACGCGGATCGGAAGGCCCCCCTCCGATGGCGGCCCCTTTCAGCGGATGTCAGCCCCCGCTCTTGCGGCGAAACGAACGTTTGCCGCCGGCGGCCTCGTGTGTGCCGTGGATCTTGGACGACCCCCGGGCACCCTTCCCGTTGCGGTCGGACTGCGCCTGGCGCTTACGGTCGAGAGCCTCGCGGAACTTCCGCTTGAGCTCGTCTTCCGCGCTCGCCTCGTCGGCGACCCCGTCGATCGACTCGTCGGTCACCTCCGCCTCGACGGCGGAATCGGGTGTGCTGTCAGACATCGGACCTCCTGGGCTGTCACTTTACCGTGACCCTCCAGGCGGTAAGGTCCAGCCGGAAAGGGGGCGTTTCATGCTGGGATCGGTGCTTCCCTCGGGCGTCGTGTGGCACGAGAGCTTCGGCGACCCGCCCGGTGTGCGGCCCCTCCCCGAGGAGGAGTCGCTGGTCGCCCAGGCCGTGCCGCGCCGCCGGGCCGAGTTCGCCACCGCCCGCTGGTGCGCCCGCCAGGCCCTCGCGTCGTTCGGGCACGCCGACGTCCCCATCCTGTCGGGCCCGAAGCGCGAACCGCTGTGGCCCAAGGGCATCGTGGGCAGCATGACCCACTGCGACGGCTACCGGGCCGCCGCCGTGGCCCCCGACGGCGTGGTGGCCTCGATCGGCATCGACGCCGAGCCCGACCAGCCCGTGCCCGACGGGGTGCTGGGCGCCGTCGCCTCGCCCGAGGAGCAGATGGCGGTCGGGCGGCTGCTGGCCGACCGGCCGGTGGTGGCCTGGGACCGGCTGCTGTTCTCCGCCAAGGAGTCGGTGTACAAGGCGTGGTTCCCGATCACCGGGCGCTGGCTGGGGTTCGAGGACGCCCATGTGACCTTCGGGGACGGTGTGTTCAGCGCCCGGATCCTGGTCGACTCGCCGTTACCGGTGTTCGAGGGCCGTTGGGCGGCCGAGGGCGGGCTCCTCGTCACCTCCGTGGTCGTCCAGGCGTAATGTCGGTTATGTGCGCGTGATCGTGTTCGGAGCGACCGGAATGGTCGGCCAGGGGGTCCTGCGGGAGTGCCTGCTCGCCCCCGACGTGTCCGAGGTGCTCGTCGTCGGGCGCACGCCCACCGGCGTCACCGATCCCAAACTCACCGAAGTCATCTCCGACGTCGCGCAGCCAGCCGGGTACGCGACGTTTCTGCAGGGCTTCGACGCCTGCTTCTTCTGCGTCGGGGTCAGCTCGGCCGGGATGTCGGAGGCCGACTACCGGCAGGTGACGTACACGCTGACCACCGACGTGGCCCGCACGCTGCGGCGCGACGTGACGTTCGTGTACGTCTCGGCCCAGGGCGCCGACGCCGAGGGGCGCCGGATGTGGGCCCGGGTGAAGGCCGAGACCGAGAACACGCTGTTCGAGCGGTTCGACCGGGCCTTCGCGATGCGCCCCGGCGTGATCAGGGCCCTGCACGGCGCGACCAGCAAGACCCGGTCCTACCGGGTGCTCTACATGATCGGCCTGCCGATCTGGCCGGTGCTCTCGCGGTTGTTCCCCCGGCTGGTGACCAGCACCGAGGCGATCGGCCGGGCCATGCTCGCCCTGGCTCGCGGAGCAAAAGCCCCGAAAATCCTGTATGCGACCGGTATCAACCGGCTCGCCCGGATGTGAAAGGCTTCCGAGCCATGGAACGCATCTGTGTCACCGGCGCCGCCGGCAAGGCCGGCCGGGCGGTCGTGGCCGACCTGCGCGAACACGGCTACGACGTGGTCGCCACCGACCTCGCCGGCCCCGGCGTGCTGGCCGCCGACCTGACCGACCACGGGCAGGCGGTCGAGGTCCTCGAGGGCTGCTCGGCGGTCGTCCACCTGGCCAACATCCCCGCCCCCGGCCTGGCCACCCCGGCCGTCACCTTCCAGCGCAACGTGACCATGAACGCCAACGTGTTCCTGGCGGCGGCGACCCTGAAGCTGCGCCGCGTCGTCTGGGCCTCCAGCGAGACCACCCTGGGCCTGCCCTTCGACGACGCCCCCCGCTACGCGCCCGTCGACGAGGCCCACTACCCGGTGCCGACCTCGACCTACGCGCTGTCGAAGGTCGTCACCGAGACCACCGCCGAGCACGTCGCGGCCTGGTCGGGCATCCCGTTCGTGGCCCTGCGCCTGTCGAACATCCACCTGCCCGAGGACTACGCGAACGTCCCGTCATACTGGGCCGACGCCGCCTCGCGGCGCTGGAACCTGTGGGGCTACGTCGACGTGCGCGACGTCGCCCAGAGTTGCCGCCTGGGCCTGACCGCCGAGGTCACCGGGGCCGAGAGCTTCGTGATCGCGGCCGCCGACACGATCATGAACCGCCCCTCGGCCGACCTGCTCCGCGAGGAGTTCCCGGGCGTCGAGCTCACCCACGACGTGGGCGAGTTCGGCACGCTGCTGTCGATCGACAAGGCCAGGAAGGTGCTCGGCTACGACCCCCGGCACTCCTGGCGCGATCACGTGGGCTGAGAGGCCGACCGGAAGGCGCGTTCGGCGCCCGCCTCGATCGCCGGCAGCAGCAGGAAGATGTCGAGGATCCGGGCCAGCCTGGACACCTCGATGCGGTGGAAGGCGGGCCCCTCGACCCGGGCCAGCACCAGCGTCAGCGCGAGCGGCGGCAGCGGCGCGTTGACGACGTGGACGCCCGACTCGAGCGTCGCGGCCACCGGCCGGGCCGGGACGAGCTCGGGGAACCTGACCGACTCGGGCGCCCGCCAGCTGGCGCAGACCACGTCGTGGCTGCCGTCGGCCGCGCAGGCCGCCCAGTCGGCGCTGAAGATCACCGGCATCGCGTCGACCAGGGTGGCCAGCGCCCGGTCGCCGGCGGTGGTCAGGAACTTGAGCACCTCCAGCTCGGGGAAGGTGCCGGGCGCCTCCCGGGTCGCCCACACGCCCTCGACCTTGATGTCGGGGAGCTCGTCGAGGGCCCGGAGCAGGTGCTCGCGCGGCGCGGCGTCGGGCCACGAGACGGTGAAGTCGTCGACCGCGCGTTCGTCGCCCCGGTCGAGCACGACGACCTGGATGATGTCGGCCCCCGCGACGCCGAGGGCCTGCGTGACGGCGCCCAGGGCGCCGGGACGGTCGGGCAGCGCGATCCGCAACCGCAGCAGCATGCGACCAGGCTAGTGCACCGGTCACTCCCGGCCGTGGACGACAATGAGCAGATGAAAATCGGGTCGCTCGACGTCTGGCCCCCCGTGGTGCTCGCCCCGATGGCCGGCATCACCAACCGCGCCTACCGCACGCTCTGCCGCGAACAGGGCGGCGGGTTGTTCGTGTGCGAGATGATCACCTCGCGGGCGCTGGTCGAACGCAATCCGCTGACCTACGAGATGATCCGCTTCGGTCCCACCGAGTCGCCGCGCAGCATCCAGCTCTACGGCGTCGACCCGGTGGTCATGGGCCGCGCCGCCAAGATCATCGTGGACGAGGACCTGGCCGACCACATCGACCTCAACTTCGGCTGCCCGGTGCCCAAGGTGACCCGCCGGGGCGGCGGCGCGGCGGTGCCCTACAAGCGGCGGCTGCTGCGCGCGATCATCCGCGAGGTGGTGGCCGGCGCGGGCCCCCTGCCGGTGACCGTGAAGATGCGCAAGGGCATCGACGACGACCACCTGACCTACCTCGACGCCGGGCAGATCGCCGCCGAGGAGGGCGTCCAGGCCGTGGCCCTGCACGCCCGCACCGCCATCCAGCACTACGGCGGCTTCGCCGACTGGGACGCCGTCGCCCGCCTGCGCGACGCCGTGCCCGGCCACGTGCCGGTGCTCGGCAACGGCGACATCTGGACCGCCGACGACGCCCTGCGCATGGTCGCCCAGACCGGCTGCGACGGCGTGGTGATCGGGCGCGGCTGCCTCGGCCGCCCCTGGCTCTTCCGCGACCTGGAGAACGCGTTCAACGGCTCGCCCGAGCGCGCCGAGCCGCGCCTCGGCGAGGTGGTCACCATGTTGCTGCGCCACGCCGAGCTCCTGGTCGAGGTGATGGGCGACGAGAAGCACGGCGTCTCCGACTTCCGCAAGCACGTCGGGTGGTATCTGAAGGCGTTCCCGGTCGGCGCGGAGACCCGGCGGCTGACCGCCCAGGCCGCCTCGATCGACGAGCTGCGCGAACGGCTGTCGGGCCTCGACCCCGACCAGCCGTGGCCCGGCGAGGCCGCCGACGGCCCGCGCGGCAAGAGCGGCGAACGGCAGAAGGTGGCGCTGCCGCACGGCTGGCTCGACGACCCCGACGACTACGCCGTGCCCGAGGTCGAAGACGCGCTTTCCGGCGGTTGATGGTCACTTTATGGATTCGTGACTTATCGTGCTTGCATGCGTCGCAGATCGGCTGTCGCCGCCCTCGCCACGGCGGCCCTGCTGGCCGCGCCCGCGAGCGCGGCGGCGGGCGGCCCGGTGACCACCCTGACCCCGGGCGGCGGCCGGGCGACCCATGAGCGGGGCGTGCTCGACGTGTGGGACACCGAGGCCGACGGCCAGGCGGTCCGCACCTACGTCGGGGTCGGCGGCGTCGGCCAGGGGTACGACGAGAACACCGGCGGCGCCGGGACCGTCGTCAGGCACTACCTGAACGCCCCCGACGTCACCCTCCAGACCTGCCGCCTGCTGGGCTCGTTCGTGTCCGACTGCGGCCCGGTGGGGGGCTGACCGTGCGTGTCCTGCTCGCCGCCCTCGCGCTCACCGGCACCCTGAACGGCGCCGCCCTCGCCGACCGCCCCCCGCTCGTGCAGGACCTCTGGCCGAGGGCCGTCCACGTCGTCCCGGCCGTGCTGCCCGACGGCCGCACCCTCACCCCGCGCCTGTTCCTCGACGACGACACCGTGCTCGCCACCGCGGCCAAGGGCTTCGAGCGGTCGGAGGCGCTGGTGTCGTACAAACTGAGTGACGGGGAGACCACCGAGCTGGCCGAACTCGCCGTGCCCCCTCGGACCGTCGTCCACCCCTCGGACGTGGCCGCCGGGTCGGGCCACATCGCCTGGTGGACGGCCCGCCGCGACGGCGCGGGCCGCGTCGGCGAGATCTGGACGGTGCCCCTCACGGGCGGCGACCCGGTCGCCGTCGCCGCCTTCGCGCTGACCGGCACGGTCACCGGCCTCGAACTGACCGCCCAGGGCGTCGTGTGGTCGACCGACGCCGGGGGCGTGTGGCGGGTGCCCTACGCGGGCGGCCGCCCTACCGAGGTGCCCGGCACGCAGGGGCAGCACGTGCTGAGGTGGCCGTGGGTGGGCTCGCCCGCCCGCGCCTTCACCACGGCCGTCAACGCCGAGACCGGCGAGCGCCGGGAGAGCCTTCCCGGGTCGTCGTGCGGGGTGAACCTGTGCGTGTCGGCCGACCGGCTGGCCTCGGCGCGGTCGGGCGCCGGGCTGCGCGCGACCAAGCTGACCGACCCGCCGGTGTCGCGGCCCGCCCGCGACCGCTTTGTCACCTCCAGCACCCTGGCCGGGCCGGGGGAGATCTGGGCGGGGCTCTACGACCTGGTGTCGGGGCAGGTGGCCGACCTGGGCGTCAAGCCGCTGCCGGCGCGGGGGGTGCAGGCGGGCGGGATCGCGATCCCGGTGCCCGCCTCCGACGACCGCCTGCTGAGTTACCAGCAGGACGGGAAACTGGTGATCGTCGACCTGGCCAAGGCCGGTTTCTAGAGGCGGAGACCTGGATTACGCCGAACCGGATGTCGTTCATAGATGAGAGCCCGCTGGACCAAGTTGCAGCTCCGACCCGGTGGTGGGGTCTGCCAGGAAGTCGAGGAGCTCGCGATGGACGAATATGTAGCCGTTCCCCACTTTCCGGAGTATTAGACACTCTGCCATGAAGTCGAAAAATGGTAGGCAGGGCCGAGGGAAGAGAGTAAAGCGGGCCAGCTCCTGTCGGATCATGACCTGCTCGAGAAGTGGTTCGCCCGCTATTGAGGCGAACGTCAGGACGAATGATGCGAAGCCGATGAGAAGGGCGTAGTCGTGAGGAGGAAGCACGGCTGACGGGGCGAGGCGCGTGACGAAGGCGACCAAAAGGCCGATGATTACGCTCCAGACGAAGCCGACGCGTATGGCGAGGTAGACCCGCGGGCGTAAGGCGGGACTCGGCACTTCGCGACTCCGCATGATGGTGCGGCCTGACGACGCCAGCTCCTCGATGAATCCATCTATCAACCCTGACACCAGAAGATATGAGATCAGCAGGGTGATCGAGTAGACGGGACCCGCGATGGTGAATTCCTGAAAGCTGAGAGCGGCGCCGACGACAAGTGCCAGCGCCGATCCGGCGAGTTTGTCTCCGAGGCCATGCGCCATGAAGCCCCTGGGTGCTAGGACCAGAGATTTGATGATCGGATACGACGTGGCGTCGCCCTTCAGCGACTGCTCTCTCGGTGGCCCGACGCTTTTGAATTCCCGGGTGTCCTGTCGGCTCCTCCAGGTGATCTGCGTCGTATCGCTGTGATCATGACTGGCCAGCTGGGTGATCAAGCTGATCCCTAAGACGACGGCTGCGGCTGCGGCCGTCGATGCACCTGTCAACGGCCATGAGACGACGAACATGAGCCCGCATGACAGTGCCACCGCGAACGGTTTGGCATAGTCGGAGATTCTTATCAGGCGGCCTTCCGGGAGCCAGCTGGGACCCAGTAGATCAAGCGTGAAAACGGTCTGTCGCTCCAGGTGGAGTCGGTCCGCGAGCACGTGGAGGTATCGGCTCGAAATCTCCGGAGGATAGCGATGATTCTTTCTCCATCGCAGCATCGTTCTCAAGTATTGCGCGTAAAGACGGTGACGCGGGCCGGCCTGCCGTGCCTCCACCGGGGCTTCGGGGCCGTCTCGATAGGCAAGCGCCATGATGCTCAGCAGAAGTGGTGAGGAGGCCAGTTGCCAAAGCTCGGGGTCTGCGACCAGGGCAACTCTCAATCCATGTAACCCAGGTCCTGCCTCGTCGAGAAAACGCCTGGTCTGTTCTGCTCTCATCGGCTGAATCGTTACGATTCCATGTAGCCTCACCTGCTCTTTGAGTAGCATGTATTCCGCTTCGCGGCAGCAGATGGCGCTACTGGTGGGGTTGGCCTGAAGATATTTGTTCAATTCCGAGACACACGCGGAGCGGTACTCCGCCGCCACTTCGTCGAGGCCGTCGAAGAGGGTGAGGATATGGTGGTTTCGCAGCCATGCGCTGGAAAGTCGCCGAGGCATTCCGTAGCTTTCGACGAGCTCGTCGACGATCCATTCGGCGATCGTCTTACGCTGCCGCGCCCATGAAGCCAGTGGGAGGACGACCGGAACCGGCCTGCTCTCATTCTCGGCTGCCAGAAGAAGACTCTTGGCGAGCTCCAGCAGCATCGTGGTCTTTCCTGCTCCGGGCGCACCCAAGATGACGAGCCGATGGTCCATCAACGTGAACGCTTCCGCCATCTGCATGCCAGGAGGAAGCGGCTCTCTCATGCCGTTCGTCCAGGTGACGGCGATGTCCCATGGATGGTCGTTCGCCTCGCTGACTACCAGGTCAAGCTGAATCCGGGCCTCGTTGTACAACGACTGCTCCAGCACACCGGTCACCCAGTATCGCCGGACGCGGCGGATGAGTTCCTCCCTGGCCTGGGTGGATGGTAAGTCGGTCGGTTCGTCGTCCTTCCGGACGACCACTTCGACGGTCACCGTGGCGATGACCAGCACCAGCATGAGGGGCCACGCCACCCAGAGATGGTGCTTCCAGGACGCCGGCAGAACTCCGGTCGCCACATTCGTCGCGACTCCGAGCAGCGCGATGAAGAGGACGGAAAGCGCGACGCGGGTACGGCGCATGGCCCATTCTTACCTTCTGCCGCATCGACTGACCATGGTCAGTCGACGCGGGCGGTGAAGTGTGTGAACGCAGCCGCGAGCAAACTTGTCGGTGGTTAGAGGCGGTTGATGCCCACCACGTGGAGCACCGCGTACCCCTCCTCGTCGGACGCCGCCAGGTCGACGTCGGCCGACACCCCCCAGTCGCCGTCGCCCGCCGGGTCTTCGATGACCTGGCGCACCCGCCAGACCCCCGCCTCCTCCTCGATCCGCAGGAACGCCGGCCCGCGCGCGGAGGGCCCGGTGCCGATCGTGTCGTGCTCGTCGTAGTAGGCGTCGAGCCCGGCCGCCCAGTCGACGTCGGGGTACATCTCCTCCAGCTCCTCCTGCTGGTCGAGGGCGGCCAGTTCGACCATGCGGAACATCGCGTTGCGCACCAGGACGCGGAACGCGCGGGTGTTCGCGGTGACCGGGCGCAGCTTCGACTCGAGTTCGTCGCGGTGTTCCAGGGCCTCCGACGGGTTGGCGAGCTTCTCCCACTCGTCGATCAGGCTGGAGTCGACCTGGCGGATCAGTTCGCCGAGCCACTCGATCAGGTCGATCAGGTCGTCGGTCTTCATGTGTTCGGGCACGGTGCGCGACAGGGCGCGGTAGGCGTCGGCCAGGTAGCGCAGGACGGTGCCCTCCGACCTGGCCAGTTCGTAGAACTGGATGTAGTCGGTGAAGGTCATCGCGCGTTCGTACATGTCGCGGATGATGGCCTTCGGGCTGACCGTGTGGTCGCCGACCCAGGGGTGGCCCTGGCGGTAGGTCTCGTAGGCGCCGAAGAGCAGCGCCTCCAGCGGCATCGGGTAGGTGACCTCCTGGAGGAGCTCCATGCGCTCCTCGTATTCGATGCCGTCGGCCTTCATCTGGGCGACCGCCTCGCCGCGGGCCTTGTTGAGCTGGGCGTGCAGGATCTGGCGGGGGTCGTCGAGGGTCGACTCGACGACGCTGACCACGTCGAGGGCGTAGGTGGGGCTGTCGGGGGCCAGCAGCTCGAAGGTGGCCAGGGCGAAGGTCGACAGGGCCTGGTTGAGGGCGAAGTCCTGCTGGAGGTCGACCGTCAGGCGGGCGTAGCGGCCCTGGTCGTCGGGCTCCTTCAGGGTCTCGACGATGCCGCCGGCCAGCAGCGAGCGGTAGATCGCGATGGCGTGGCTGATGTGGCGGCGCTGGTTCTTGCGCTCCTCGTGGTTGTCGGTCAGCAGGCTCTTCATCGCCTGGAAGCAGTTGCCGGGGCGGTTGATGACCGCCAGCAGCATCGCGTTGGAGACCTTGAACCGGCTGGTCAGCGGCTCGGGCTCGGCCGTCTGGAGCTTCTCGAAGGTCTCCTCGTTCCAGTTGACGAAACCCTCCGGCGGCTTCTTGCGGGCGTAGCCCCTTCTGCGCTTGGGGTCGTCGCCGATCTTGGCCAGGGCGCGTTCGTTCTCGATCACGTGGTCGGGGGCCTGGCAGGAGACGTAGCCGATGGTGTCGAAGCCGGCCCGGCCGGCGCGGCCGGCGATCTGGTGGAACTCGCGGGCGCGCAGGCGGCGCACGCGGTTGCCGTCGTACTTGGTGAGGGCGGTGAACAGGACCGTGCGGATCGGGACGTTGACGCCCACGCCGAGGGTGTCGGTGCCGCAGATGACCTTCAGGAGGCCGGCCTGGGCGAGCTTCTCGACGAGCCGGCGGTATTTGGGCAGCATGCCCGCGTGGTGGACGCCGATGCCGTGGCGCACCAGCCGGGAGAGGGCGCGGCCGAACTTGGTGGTGAAGCGGAAGTTGCCGATCAGGGCCGCGATGGCCTCCTTCTCGGCCTTGCTGCACATGTTGATGCTCATCAGCGCCTGCGCGCGCTCCATCGCGGCGGCCTGGGTGAAGTGGACGACGTAGACGGGGGCCTGCCCGGTCGACAGGAACTCCTCCAGCGTCTCGTGGAGCGGGGTCATCCGGTACGAGTAGACCAGCGGCACCGGGCGCTCGGAGTGCTTGACCACGGCCGTCGGACGGCCGGTGCGCCGCGTGAGGTCCTTCTCGAAGCGGGTGACGTCGCCCAGGGTCGCCGACATCAAGACGAACTGGGCCTGCGGCAGCTCCAGCAGCGGGACCTGCCAGGCCCAGCCCCGGTCGGGTTCGGCGTAGAAGTGGAACTCGTCCATGATCACCATGCCGACGTCGGCCTGGCGGCCCTCGGCCAGCGCGACCTGGGCGAGGATCTCGGCGGTGCAGCAGATGATCGGGGCGTCGGCGTTGACCGAGGCGTCGCCGGTCATCATGCCGACGTTCTCGGTGCCGAAGATCGCGCACAGGTCGAAGAACTTCTCCGAGACCAGCGCCTTGATCGGCGCGGTGTAGAACGAGACCTGGTCGCCCGCGAGCGCGGCGAAGTGGGCGCCGGCCGCGACGAGGGACTTGCCCGAGCCGGTGGGGGTCGACAGGATCAGGTTGCTGCCCGTCACCACCTCCATCAGCGCCTCCTCCTGCGCCGGATAGAGCGTCAGCCCACGCTCCGCGTTCCAGGCGGCGAACGCCTCGAAGAGGGAATCCGGGTCGGGGGTCTGCGGCAGGCGCTCGATCAGGCTCACCGCTCTATCCTGCCCCGAAGCGGCGGTGGAGCGGAAACGCGTGTTCGTACAAGATCGGGAAAGTCCGCGTGTCAGAGGGCCCGCGGGGCCCGCGCGGAGCCGACATTGGCGGGATGCGGGAGACGATCGACCGGTGGCGGGAGCGCTGGGAATCCCTCGACCCCGAACGGCGGGCCAGGATCGTCGACCTCCTCCTCGTCGTCACGCTGCTCGTCTACACCCTCCCGCCGGCGCTGGTCGAGCGCAACGACTCCTCGATCGTGGTGCCGGTCTGGGTGGCCACCGCGAGCGGGATCGTCGCGGCGCTGACCATGCTGGTCCGGCGCCGGTGGGCTGGGCCCTCGCTGGTGTTCTCGCTGGTGTGCTACCTGTTCACCGGGCAGTCGATCGCGGTGTCGATCGCCGCCTACTCGATGACGGCGCACCGGACCGTGCGGTGGTGGCAGGCCGTGGCGGCCGTGCTGACCGTCGGGTTCGCGGTCGGCTACCACTACCAGCCCAACATGAGCACCAACATCGGCATCGACGTGGTGCGGGCGATCACGACCGTGTACGTGGCCGCCGTCGTCGGCACCTGGGTGCGCGGCTACCGCGACATGATCCAGAAGCTGACGGACGACGTCCACATCAGGGAGGAGAACGCCGCCGCGCGCGAGCGCAGGCGGATCGCGGCCGAATTGCACGACACCGTGACGCACGCCGTGACCGTGATGGTGCTCAAGGCCGGGATGATCCAGGAGGACACCGACCAGGAGGACGACCCCGCCCTGGCCCGGGACATCGAAGACCAGGGTGTACGCGCCCTCACGGAACTCCGCGAGCTGCTCACCGTGTTGCGGGCGGGGGACCTGCCCGAATCGGCCCAGGGCATCGACGCGATCCCGCGCCTGGTGGCCGACAGCAACACGACCGGGCAGCGGGTCGACCTCGACTTCGCCGTCGACGGGACCGGCCTGTCGCGCAGCGTCGAGCACGCCGCCTACCGGGTCGTCCAGGAAGGGCTGAACAACGCCCGCAAGCACGCGCCCGGGGCCGCGGTCACCGTGACCGGGCGCGTCTCCGGCGACCAGCTCGTCATCGTCATCCACAACGCCGCCGGGCCGCCGCGCGGTGGGGTCTTCGGCGAGTCGGGCTACGGGCTGGCGGGCCTGCGGGAGCGGATCATGCTGGTCGGCGGCACCCTCCAGGCGGGCGCGTCGGCCGACGGGTTCACCCTGACCGCGCGTATCCCGGTCGGTCGAGCAGCTCCCGAACCCTCCTGAGGGCCTCCTGCGCGCCGGTGCCGGGGACCGGGACGTACATGATCAGGCGTTGGCCCGAGTCGGGGATGGCCAGGATCTGCCTCCGGACGTCGATCGCGCCGACGACCTCGTGCAGCAGCTGTTTGCGCAGCTCACGACGGATCTCCACGTCGTGGGCGGCCCAGAGGTCGGTGAACAGGGGGCTGCGCGCGGCCAGTTCGGCGACCAGGCCGGCCAGCTCGGGCCGGGTGGCCGAGGCCGCCCTCAGTTCGCGGACCGCCGCCGCGGCGAACGACTCGGCGTGCCGGCAGACCTCGCGGTGCACCGGACCGGCGAAGATGCCGCGCATCTCGTTCCCGCCGACCTGCAGGTAGGGGATCAGGTGCAGGGCCATCGGGTTGGCGGCCAGCACGTCGAACCCGTCGTCGAGCACGTAGGCCGGCACGTCGGTGAGCGTCGCCAGCAGCTCCAGCACGCCCTGCGGCGGCGTCGCCGCCACGCTGACCTGGGCGGGGGCCTCTCCGGCCAGGTTGTAGAGGTGGGCCCGCTCGTCGGCGTTGAGCATCAGGGCGCGGGCCAGCGCGTTGAGGATCTGCCGCGACGGACGGGGGCCGCGCGCCTGCTCCAGCCGTATGTAGTAGTCGACCGACATCCCCGCCAGCTCGGCGACCTCCTGCCGCCGCAGCCCCGCCGTCCGCCGCCGCGCGCCGTCGGGCAGCCCGACGTCGCGGGGCTTGCGCCGGGCGCGGCGGGTGCGGAGGAAGTCGGCCAGCCCGTTCCTGTCCATGTCCCGATTCTCCCCCTGGCCGGGGGCGCGTGGGTGGTACCGCCGATCCCAGCCTCGGGCGGTCTCTCGTGCCCCGGTCCGGCCCCGCCCACGCTGGACGCCATGACAACAGCACTCGTCACCGGCGCGAACAAGGGAATCGGCTTCGAGACCGCCCGCCTCCTGGCGGAGCGGGGCGTGGACGTGGTGATCGGCGCCCGGGACCCGGGCAGGGGAGCGGCGGCGGCCGCGCGCCTCGGCGTCGCCTCCGTCGAACTCGACGTGACCTCTCCCGCCACCGTCAGCGCGGCCGCCGCGTACCTGGCGGACCGGTTCGGCTCCCTGGACGTCCTGGTCAACAACGCCGGCATCGCGCAGGGCGGCCCGCCCACCGAGACCCCGCTCGACCTGATGCGGGGGCTCTACGAGGTGAACGTCTTCGGCGTCGTCGCGGTCACCAACACGATGGTGCCGCTGCTGCTCAAGTCGCCCGCCGGCCGGATCGTCATGGTCTCGAGCGAGGTCGGCAGCCTCACGGTCACGACCGACCCGGCCAACCCGTGGGGCGACCTGAACAGCCTGGCCTACCAGTCGTCCAAGACGGCCCTCAACATGGTCACCGCCCTGTACGCCAAGGAGCTGGCCGACACCCCGATCAAGGTGAACGCGATCTCACCGGGCTACTGCGCCACCGACCTCAACGGCTTCCAGGGCACCCGGACGGCCGCCCAGGGCGCGGCCGTGTCGGTGGCGATGGCCCTGCTCGGCGACGACGGCCCGACGGGCACGTTCGTCAACGAGGAGGGCGTGGTCGCGTGGTAGCTAGGCGCGTTCGATGACGACGACCGGGATCTCGCGGTCGGTCTTCTTCGTGTACTCGTCGTAGTCGGGCCAGGCGGCGGCCATCACCTGCCACATGCCGGGCTTCTCCTCCGGGGTGGCGGTCCGGGCGTGGGCGCGGAACTTGTCGCCCAAGACCTGGAACTCCACCTCGGGGTTGGCCTGGAGGTTCAGATACCACTCGGGCGGGGCGTCCGCGCCGCCCTTCGAGGCGACCAGCAGATAGTCGTCGCCGTACTTCTGGTAGATCAGCGGTGTCGTGTGCTTCGTGCCGGAGCGGCGGCCCGTCGTGGTCAGCAGGGCGGCCGTCGTGCCCTGCCAGTCGTGACCCTCGGCGCCGTCGGTGGCCTGGTAACGCTCGACGTGTTCCTTACCGTAAAGCATGTGGAGTCACCTACCCTTTCGGGCGGATCAACTCCCGGTCGCCTCGATCAATTCCAGGGCAACCTTCAGCGAGGCCTCGTACTTCTCGTTCTCGTCGATCTTCGGGTCGGGCAGCATGAAACCGACCGCGTGGATGGCGAACAGGGCCAGGCCGTGCTTGAGGCGGCGGGTCAGCGGCTGGTCGTGGTCGATCAGGAGCTCGCTGAGCTCCATCACCTTCTCACGCATGCGCAACATCACCGGGTGGTGCTTCATCGCGGTCGGGTTGCGCTCCATGAAGCGGGTGATCGCGCGGCCCTCGTAGGCGCCCTCGGCATAGCGGACGACGGCGGCGCGGCGGACCTCGGGCGTGACCGTGTCGTGGGCGCGCAGTTCGTCGATGATCACGTCGAGCGTCGCGATGCGGTCGAGGACCATGCCCGCGACGATGTCCTCCTTCGTCTTGAAGTGGTAGTAGAGGGCCGCCTTGGTCACCCCCAGCGCCTCGGCGATCTCGCGCAGCGAGGTCGCCTCGTAGCCCTGCTCGGTGAACAGTTCGAGCGCGATCTCCTGGATGCGCGCACGGGTGTCGCGGGTCTTGTCTCGGGTCTCCCGAGGGGCGAACGCGCGTTCGCTCATGGCGTTTGGTCGTCCTTTTAATTCAACTTGACGGGCGGCTTAGACGGACCTTACCTTAACTCCGGCCACTTGCCGGTCGGCAAGTAAGTTCATGGGTTAACAAGGGGGCCCCGCAATGTCGGAAACCGCCGCCAGTCCTCCTCCGGCGCGGTCCAGAGAAGTCATGATCATCTTGCCGGGGTTGCTCCTGGCGATGATGCTCGCCTTCCTCGACAACATGATCGTCGGCACCGCGATGCCCCGCATCGTCGGCGAGCTGAACGGTCTCGAATACTTCACCTGGGTCACCACCGCCTACATCCTGGGCACCACGGTGTCCACGCCCATCTGGGGCAAGCTGGGCGACCTCTACGGCCGCAAGACCGTCTTCCTCACCTCGATCGTCATCTTCCTGGTCGGTTCGGCCCTGTGCGGCATGGCCGGCTCGGAGTTCCTCGGCGGCGTCGACAACGGCATGACCGAGCTGATCGCCTTCCGCGCGATCCAGGGCCTCGGCGCCGGCGGCCTCATCGTCGGCGTGATGGCCATCATCGGCGACCTGGTCCCGCCGCGCGAGCGCGGTCAGTACCAGGGCATCATGGCCGCCATCATGTCGGTCGCGATGATCGCCGGTCCCCTCGCCGGCGGCTTCATCACCGACCACCTCGACTGGCGCTGGGCCTTCTACGTGAACCTGCCGCTCGGCGGGATCTCGCTGGTGTGGTTGTGGCTCAAGCTCGACCTGCCCAAGAAGCGCACCGAGCACCGCATCGACTGGTTCGGCGCGATCGTCCTCACGGTCGGGATCACCGCTTTGGTCCTGATCACCTCATGGGGGGGCCAGAGTCACGGCTACCCGTGGGGATCGTGGCAGATCATCGGCCTGGCCGTGCTCGCGGTCGTGTCGTTCGCGGCGTTCATCCCGGTCGAGCGGCGCGCCGCCGAGCCGATCATGCCGCTGCACGTCTTCAAGGACCGCAACTTCAACCTGATCTCGTGGATCGGCTTCCTGCTCGGCTTCGCCATGTTCGGCGCGATCTCGTTCCTGCCGCTGTTCCAGCAGCTGGTCCAGGGCGCCTCGGCGACCAACTCCGGCCTGCTCCTGCTGCCGATGATGGCCGCCTCGATGGTCGTCTCCCTCTACGTCGGCAAGCGCATCACCACGACCGGCAAGTACAAGGCGTTCCCGGTCATCGGCGGCGTCGTCATGGCCGTCGGCATGGGCCTGCTCACGCTGATGGACGTCAACACCCCGCTGTGGCAGACCGGCGTGTTCATCGCCGTGCTCGGCCTCGGCATGGGCTTCCTGATGCAGACCACCATGCTGATCGCGCAGAACAGCGTGGAGCAGAAGGACCTGGGCGTGGCCTCCAGCGCCTCGACCTTCTTCCGGTCGATCGGCGGCTCGTTCGGCGTGGCCCTGTTCGGCGCGGTGTTCAACAACCACCTGGCCGACAGCCTGCGCGAGAAGTTCGGCGAGCAGTCGGCCGACATGGTCGCCTCGGGCGGCCAGATGAGCCCCGCGGCCCTGGCCCAGCTCCCGCCGCAGATCAAGACCGGCTTCCTGGAGTCGCTGGCCGGCGCGATCAGCGGCGTGTTCCTCTGGGCGATCGTCTTCGCGGTCGCCGTTCCGATCCTGGCGGCCTTCATCAAGGAGATCCCGCTCCGGGGCGGCCCCGAGGAGCTCAGCAAGGAGGAGCCGGTGGCGGCTCTCTGACCCCGTTCTTTCTGTCCGGTACGGCCCCCGCCCGCGCGGGGGCCGTATTCGTTTCCGGGGCCCGCGCAACCGCCATGAGGCGTATCCGGCTGCTGCCCGCAGCCGGACCGGGGGCCTGCACCCAGATGGGCGGGGTCGAGATCAACTACCTCGCGACGGTCGAGGTGCCCCAGCTGAAGGAGCTGTCCGGCGACGGCTGACCCCGGCCGATGGCGCCGCATCGGCCGGGGCGCTCAGGGGGTCACGAGCCGAAGGTGAACCAGTTCAGGTTGACGAAGTCGGCCGGTTGGCCGCTGCTGAAGGTCAGGTAGACCGTCTGCGTTCCGGTGACCCCGCCGATGTTGGCCGGGATCGTCTGCCAGGTCTGCCAGCCGCCGGTGTTGCCCACCGACAGGCTGCCGATCGGGGTGGCGGTCGGGCTGCCCAGGCGCACCTGGATCAGGCCGCTCACCCCGCCGGTCGCGCCCGACGCCACCCGGGCCCGGAACTGGGTGGCCGCCGACGTGCCGAACTGCACGTTGTCGAAGCGCAGGTAGTCGCCGTTGGAGAGGTAGGCGACGTTCTGGCCGCCGCCGCCGTCGGTGGTCGTCTCCAGCTGGGTGCCGCTCTGCGCCTGGTAGGCCTCGGCCTGGATGGTGGAGCGGGCGTTCACCCCGCCGCCGCCCCCGGTCGGGGAGGGCGTCGGCGTCGGGCTGGGGTTGGTGGTGCCGCCGCCGCTGTGCCAGACGGCCACGTAGTCGACCAGCATCGGCTTCCCGGAGACCGTCGAGGACGTCGGCGTCGAGTAGCCGGCCACGCCGTTGGGGAAGGCCCCGCCGATCGCCACGTTCAGCAGCAGGAAGTAGCCGTTGTGGTTCGTCATGTTCGACCAGGTCGTCGAGTCGAACTGGGCCTGGTTGACGCTGAAGAATTGGATGCCGTCGACGTACCAGCGGATCTGGTTGGGGGAGACGCTGCGGTCCCATTCGAGGCGGTAGGTGTGGAAGGCCGACTGGCAGCTGGAGTTGGGGCACGCCCGGCTGGCGCCCAGGCCGTTGGTCTCGTTGCACGGGCCGCCCGGGTTGACGCCGCAGTGGAGCGTTCCCCAGACCGCGTTGACGCCGTTGACGTTCTCCATGATGTCGAGCTCGCCGATGCCCGGCCAGTTCCAGTAGTTGCCCCGGTAGGGCGCGCCCAGCGACCAGAAGGCCGGCCAGTAGCCCATCGCCGAGGCGCCGGTCACGTTGGGCATCTGGATCCGGCCCTCGATGCGCAGCACGCCGCCCGCCGAGGGCTTGAAGTCGGCGCGGCGGGTCTCGATGCGGCCCGACGTCCACGAGCCGTTGCTCGCCTTGATCGGGGTGATGCGCAGGTTGCCGCTGCCGTCGAGGCTCAGGTTCTGGGTGTTGGCCGTGTACTGCTGGATCTCGCCGGTGCCCCAGTTGGACGGGCCGCCGGAGTAGCCGTAGCCGGTGTCGACGATCCAGTTGGACGACGACGGCAGCGTGTTGGCCGAGCCGGTGAAGTCGTCGGCCCAGACCAGCGACCAGCCCGACGGCGTCGACGGGACCGACGCGGCGGCCGGGACGCCGACCAGCGCCGTGGCCGCGACGACGGCCGCCGCCGCTAATCGGGTGACTCGAGTGAGCATGATGGACCCTCTCTCCGATCCGCTCCCAGGCGGCGCCGGTGACGGTTCCCGGGCAGCCTCGCGGAGGGGCCGCTGGAGACGGCCCCTGGCGGGGTGGGGATGACGCCGCGACGGCGGATCGGTCTGCCCGACACTGTGCTCCGCTCGTCTCACAGTGGTCAATAGGTCCGGTGCGAAAATTGAGAGCGCTCTCTCGGAAAACTTTGGGTCTTGACGTGTTCTGCGGAAAGGACCAGCCTGTGCAGGAAATCGCTCTCTTGCACTTCTCGGGAAGGGTGGCCGGCGTGGCTGGGTCCGTGGCGCTGGTGGTGGGTGAACCGTTGTCTCGGGTGTTCTCCGAAGACCCGCTGTTCGCGCTCGTGAGCCGGTCGGTCAGCCGGGAGCTCGGCGACGTCGACCGGCAGCTCGTGCTGATGCTCGGCACCGGCCCGGGGAGCTCGGCGCGCATCGAGCGCTACGTCGCGGGAGGCCACGTCGACGGCGTGATGCTCGTGTCGATGCACGCCGCCGACCCCCTTCCGGGGGCCATCGACCGCATCGGGGTGCCGGTCGTGTCGTACGGGCGGCCCGCGCCCTCCGTGCCGATCGGGTTCGCCGACAGCGACAACCCCTCCGGGGCGCGGCTGGCGGTGAACCACCTGCTCAACCGGGGCCGCCGGACGGTCGCCACGATCGCCGGGCCGCCCGACATGATCGCCGGGCAGGACCGGCTGGCCGGTTACCTCGGCGCGGTCGGCGACGCCGGGCATCGGGCGCACGTCGTCCACGGCGACTTCACCCGGCAGTCGGGCGCCGAGGCGATGGCCCGCCTGCTCGCGGCCGAGCCCGACGTCGACGCCGTCTTCGCGGCCAACGACCTGATGGCCATCGGCGCGCTCCAGACGCTGCGCCGGGCCGGCCGGCGGGTGCCCGACGACGTCGCGGTGGCCGGCTACGACGACTTCGAGGCGGCCCGGTTCACGCATCCGCCGCTCACGACCGTCCGGCACCCGGTGGCCGAACAGGTCGGCGCGATGACCCGGCTGCTGGTCGACCGGATGGGCGGCGGGCCGCTCGCCTCGATCGTGCTGCCCGCCGAACTCGTCATACGAGAGTCGACATAGGGGCCCATCCGAAGGAACGACCCCTCCCTCCCAAAGGAGGATGGCCGGGTAACGCCCGGTGTATCAGCGTTGAACACATGAATGGACTTCGGGGAAGCCTGGCCGCGCTCCTGGTCTTAGTGGTGACGGCGGCCTGTGGAACGCAGGAGACGGCGGCGCCGGCGCCCGCCGCCACACCCAAGCACGGCCACGCGGCCACCAAGGCGCCGGCGCAGCCGCTGCGCGACGGGGAGCGGTTCGTCACGCTGACGATGCCGGAGCCCTACACCCCCAAAGGACCCAACGGCGGGTCCGACGACTACCGGTGCTTCCTCATCGACCCCGGCACGCAGGGCGCCGGATTCCTGACCGGGGCCCAGTTCCAGCCGCTCAACCTGGCCATCGTGCACCACGCGATCTTCTTCCGGCTGGCCCCGGAACAGGTCGCCGAGGCGAAGAAGATGGACGCCGCCGCCCCCGGCCAGGGCTGGACCTGCTTCGCCGACGCCGGGGTCAGGGAGGCCGGCTGGGTGGCCCACTGGGCGCCGGGCGACCGCGAGACGCTGCTCGACCCCAGGTACGGCCACCCGATCCCGCCGGGGAGCCAGCTCGTCATGCAGGTCCACTACAACACCCGCGCGGGCGACGGGGCCGACCAGTCGGCCATCCGGCTGCGGGTCAGCGACAAGCAGCTTCAGCCTCTCGGCACCGCCCTGTTCCCGGCGGCCGTCGAACTGCCCTGCGCCGCCGGGGAGTCGGGGCCGCTCTGCGAGCGGGAGGCCGCCGTCGCGGACATCGGCCGCCGGTTCGGGGAGGAGTCGGCGCGCACGCCCGGCTCGCTGACCGAGTTGTGCGGCCCGGCCAGGCCGGGACCGACCCAGCACTGCGACATCCCCGTGCCGCAGGAGGGCCTGCTGCACGCCCTGGCCGGGCACATGCACCTGCTCGGCCGGTCGATCAAGATCGAGCTCAACCCGGGCACGCCCGGTGCGCGGACGTTGCTCGACGTCCCCGAATACGACTTCGACGACCAGGCGCTGCGCCCGCTGCCCGCGCCGGTGAAGGTCGGCGAGGGCGACGTGGTGCGGGTGACCTGCACGCACGACGCGAAACTGCGGAGCATGCTGCCGCAGCTGGAGAAGGAACCGGCCCGCTACGTGGTGTGGGGCGAGGGCACCGCCGACGAGATGTGCCTGGGGATCGCCATCATGTCGGCCTGAGCTACTGTTCCCGACCATGGGTCACTCGCACGGGCCGGTCGCCCCCGCCGACCGCCGAACCGTCTGGGCCATGCTGGCCGTCATCGTGCCGCTCGCGGTCGCCACGCTCGTCGCGCTCGTCGTCCTGTGGCCGGGTGACGTGAAGAAGGGGGCGCAGGAGCCGCAGCTCCCCGAGACCGTCGGCACGATCAGCGCGGTCTCGGGGGAGTCGGCGACCGTCGAGTTCTCGGCGTTCGACCGGGTCACCGCGATGGTGCCGACCGCGCCCGGGTCGGCGACCTTCGCCGTGGGCGACAAGGTGGTCGTGCTCGACCTCCAGGACGGCACCTACGCCGTCTCCGACCACGACCGCTCGACGCCGTTGTGGGTGTTCGGGGCGGCGTTCGCGCTGGCGGTGATCGCCTTCGGGCGGTGGAAGGGGCTCACCGCGCTGGCCGGGCTGGCGATCACGTTCGGGCTGCTGCTCACGTTCGTGCTCCCGGCCATCCTGGCCGGGCGACCGCCGTTGCTGATCGCCGTCGTGGGCTCGGCGGCGATCATGCTCATCGTCCTGTACGTCACCCACGGCGTCACCGTGCCCACCTCGGTCGCCGTGATCGGCACCCTGGTCAGCCTCGGCCTCACCGGCCTGCTCGCGCTGGCGGCCATCGACTGGGCCCACCTGACCGGCGTGACCGACGACACCAGTTTCCTGCTCGGCACCAGCCTCCAGCTCAACACCCAGGGCCTGCTGCTGGCCAGCATCATCATCGGCTCGCTCGGCGTGCTCGACGACGTCACGGTCACCCAGGCCGCCACGGTCGCCGAGCTCGCCCACGCCAACCCGGGATACACGGCCCGGCAGCTCTACCGGGCCGCCTCCCGGGTCGGGCGGGCGCACATCGCCTCGGTCATCAACACGATCGTGCTCGCGTACGCCGGCGCGTCGCTCCCGCTGCTGCTGCTCATCAGCGTCGGGAACGAGCCCCTGGGCGAGGTGCTGGCCGGGCCGGTGGTGGCCCAGGAGCTGGTCAGGAGCATCGTGGGCACGATCGGGCTGGTCGCGGCGGTGCCGGTCACGACGGCACTGGCCGCGCTGACCTGCAGGGGGCGGGCCCGTTCGGCCGGGGACGTACCCGAACGGGCCCACGACCTGGTGACCGGTTAGGCGCGGCGCAGGTAGTAGCCGTACGACCAGCCGGTCGTGCCGCGCTTCGTGGTGACCTTGACCCAGCCCTTCTCACGGACGGGGGAACCCTGGACGGTCGCCTTCCACTTCAGCTTGCCGACCACCCGATGGCCCAGGCCCGGCCCCGACCGGACGTTGAGGTGGCTGCCCTTGCGGACGTGCTGGACCCGGTACTTCACCGTGGTCCCGGCCGCCACGACCGTGAGGTAGCCGAACGCGCTCGGGTAGGTCTGGCCCTGGCAGGCGACGGAGATCGAGTAGGTGCCCGGCTTGGCGCCCGACCAGACGGTGGCCGTGCCGGTGGCCCGCACGCCGTTGGGCAGCAGCGTGACGCTGCGGCCCCAGGCCGGCGAGTAGGCGTAGCCGGGCCGGTTGGGGCACGCCCTGGTGCGGAGCCGGACGGTCTGCCCGGCGTGGACGGTGGAGGGGGCGGAGGTCACCGCCACGCCGGAGGACGCGGCGGAGGTCGCGGCGGTGCTCGCGCCGGCCGGGAGGGCCAGGCAGAGTACGGTCGCGGTGGCGAGGGCGGCGGGCTTGACGAGATCCATGATCTCACTCCTTACGTACTTGGCAGGCTTGTGACCTGCTGTTACTACCAAGAGTAATCGCTTGATTACTTATTGTGAATACCTTGGCGCAGATCTGGTCTCCAGCCGCCCGGGTTCGCGAGAGAAAGGATCACGGCGCGAATGACGTCGAGAATCGTCGACCGGCTCAGTAGCGTGATCACGGTCGAGCGGGCCCAGTTCGCGCTCAAGGATCACGATGGTGACTCCGACGACCCGGCCGGGTGGCCCACTCCGGCGGAGGTCGCGGGGCGGTTGTCGCCGCAGGAGGGTGGCTCGTGGTTCGAGGCGACCGTGAACTGGGCGGTGTTCCTCAGTGAAGCCGAATGGCATGACGTCGAGGTCGAGCTGGAGTTGTGGGACGGCCGGCCGCCGGAAGGCGGCCCGGAATGGCCGCGGAGCCGGGTGGCTCCGTTCTTCGCCACCTCGGGGCTGGTCTATGCGTGCCCGCTCTACGGCGGAGATCCGCCGCCCCGCCCGCTGGATCTGCGCAGGGACGCCGCCGAATGGCTGGTCAGGGCCGAGGTTCGCCCCGGTCCCGGATGGGAGTGGCCCGACGAGGAGAGGCCCCCTGTCGGGGTGGAGCGCTGGAGGGTGAGCTTCTGGCCGGCGGAGGGTTCGGATCCCCGGCTCACGAACGCTCCGCGCCGGGGTGGGGACTCCGGGAGTGTCCGGCGTTACGCGGAGACCGTGGCGCGACCCCTGTGATCTGGCCTCTTTTGGGGCCGCCGTACTGTGGAAGAGGCCGGGACGTTGAAGGAGGATCAATTCCAGACTAAGTTAGTAGGAAAAGTGGAGGTTAGTGTGACTCTGCCCGGCTTCCTGGTCATCGGGGCCCCCAAGGCCGCCACGACCGCCCTGCACGCCGCGCTCAACGCCCACCCGGACCTGCACCTGTCCGCGGTGAAGGAGCCGAAATTCTTCCTCTCGGACGGCCCGCCGCCCGAGAAGGGCGGGCCCGGCGACGCCGAGACCTACCGTGAGCACGTCTGGCGGCGTGACGACTACGAGGCCCTGTTCCGGCCCGGTTACCTGAACGGCGAGTCGACCCCGTTCTACCTGTACGACCGCGAGGCCCACCGGCGCATCAAGGCGCTCATCCCCGAGGTCCGGCTCATCGTGGTCGTCCGCGACCCGGTCGAACGGGCCCACTCGAACTGGACCCACCTGTGGTCGGCCGGCCTGGAGCCCGTCGGCGACGTCGTGGAGGCGTGCGCGCGGGAGCCCGAGCGGATCAGGGCCGGGTGGGCCCCCTTCTGGCACTACGTCGGGCTGGGCAGGTACGGCGAGCAGCTGCGCGACCTCTACGACCTGTTCACCGAGGAGCAGGTGCTCGTCTTCCGCTACCGCGACCTGCTCGACCGCCCGGGGGAGACCCTCGACCGCATCTGCGGGCATCTCGGCGTGCGGACCGGGCTCATCTCGGAGGTGCCCCGGGAGAACGTGACCGTGCATCCCCAGGAGACGGTGCTGCACCAGGTGTTGTCACAGGTGGTGCGGGTGGGCGACCGGCTCGGCGGGCAGGTGCTGACCGCGCCGCTCGCGCGGGTGCTCCAGCGTGACGGCAAGGCCCGGCGGCCCCTGACGTGGGAGCAGCGGCAGGAGCTCATCCCCTACTTCACCGACGACATCAAGCTGCTCGAAGAGGTGACGGGGGAGGACTTCTCCGACTGGATCGGCCCGCGCGACCGCTCGGGCGGCCAGGTCGGCCACCGCCCCGAGGGCCAGGGCCAGGCGCGCAACGGCCGCCCCAGATGACTCGTCGCGGCGGGCCGGCGGAGCGGTGACCGGCGCCGGGTGCGGCGCCCGGGCGGGGCGGGCGTCGGTGCCGGGGCGGGCGGAGCCGTAACGGAGAAAGAGTTTTGACCCGCGCCGATGGCGCGGGTTCCGTCAGACGAGTTCGGTGCGCAGGTCGTGGGCGCCGTCGGGGCGGGTCCACTCGTAGAAGATGCGCCGGCCGCCGCCCGGCAGGTCGAGGATGTCGAGGTAGCGCAGGCCGCCGTGGGGCGACTGGGCGTGCGGGTGGACGCCCACCGCCGTCAGGGTCGAGGGGTCGGGGCCGGTCGCGACGCCGGTGCGCTCCTCGTAGTTCTCGGCGGCGCTGGCCCGGCCGTCGTAGTAGGCCAGCACGCCGTCGTCGGTGAAGCGGACCGCCGAGATGCGCACGCCGCGGGAGTCCCAGGAGCCGGGGCGGCGGTCGAGGGCGGTGCCGTGCCAGGACCAGTCGCGCCCGTCGGGGCTGGTCGCGTAGTCGGTGACCATCTGGTCGGCCTCTTCGGGCACCTCCAGCGGGTGGCAGGACGCCCACAGGTGCCACTGGCCGCCGTGGTGGACGATCACCGGGTCCTTCACGCCGGTCTTGAGGTCGCCGGGCAGCACCACGCGGGCGGTCGCCGGGTCGAGGTCCTCGGGACGGGACGCCTCGAGCAGTTCCACCCGCCAGTGCTTGGTGCCGTAGGTCGCGCAGCTCAGGTAGAGACGCCAGTCGCCCTCTTGGGTCAGCACGAGCGTCGGGCGCTCCAGCGACTCGGTCCGCATCTGGTCCTTGGTGATCGTGAGCACCGGCTCGTAGCGCTCGCCGTCGTCGGAGCGGGCGATCTGGATCGCGTAGCCCCGGCCCTCGCCGATCGGGCGGCGGAGACGGTAGGCCAGGTAGATCGTGCCGTCGGGCGTCACCACGGCGCTCGGCGCGCCGGCCCAGAAACCGGGGCCGTCTCCCGGCGGGGGGATCGCCACGACGGAGCGCTGAGGCTGGGGGAGGAACATTCCGGAGTCTCCAAGGATCACACGTCGACGATAGACAGCCAGGTGGACGGGTCAAAGGGGCTTTGCCTGCTCATTGACTCGGCAAACCCTACCCTTTTACTAGGTTTATAGGCCGGTGATATTCCGCTGAACCCTCTCGGGAAGCGCCGCGTATCTCCGCCCGTAAGGGAGCTTCGCGAACCTCCGCACCTCAGGTCATTACCGAGAAGGCCCTCGAAGGAGACCACCAGATGCGTTCACGCGTCGCCGTGCTCACCGCCGGGACGCTCGTTCTGAGCACCCCCCTGAGCATTCCCGCCAGCGCCCAGACGGCCCCACAGGCCAAGCCCGCCACCGTCAAGGTTAGCAAGACGACCACGTCGACCAACCGGTTCGCCCAGGTCAACCTGGTTTCCGACGTGCCGGGCAAGGCCCCCGTCACCGACCCCAAGCTGGTCAACCCCTGGGGTCTGGCGATGGGCAAGACGTTGTGGGTCTCGGGCGCCGGCACCGGTGTCGCGACCGTCTACTCCGGCAACGCCAAGAAGGAGCAGACCGAGGTCGCCATTCCGGGCGGCACGCCGACCGGACAGGTCGTCAACATGTCGCAGGACGAATTCCTGATCAAGGACAAGCCCGCGACCTTCATCTTCGCCAGCCCCTCGGGCGCGATCACGGCGTGGAACGCCGAGGTCAACCCGAAGAACGCGATCATCGCGGCGTTCACGAAGAACGCCGACTACAAGGGCCTGGCGGTGATGAACACCAACCGGGGCGCCTTCCTGCTGGCCCCCTCATTCTCGCACGGCAAGATCCACGTGTACGACTCGGAGTTCGACCGGGTGCGGCTGTCCCGCTCGCAGTTCCGCGACCCGCGCATGCCCGCCGACTACGCGCCGTTCAACGTCGAGGTCGTCGGCAACGTGATCATGGTCGCGTACGCCAAGCGCGACGCCACCACCGGCAAGGCCGTGCCCGGCCGCGGCAACGGCTTCGTCTCCCGCTTCTCCGCCAACGGGCGCTTCCTCGGCCGCTTCGCCAATCGCGGAGCGCTCAACGCCCCGTGGGCGATGATCCGGGCGCCGCGCGGATTCGGCGCCTTGGCCGGGGCCGTTCTGGTGGGTAACTTCGGAGATGGGCTGGTCAACGCCTACAACGCCCGCACCGGGCGTTACCTCGGGCCGCTGCGCCAGACCAACGGTCAGGCGATCCAGCTCGAGGGTCTGTGGGATCTGGAGCCGGGCACTGCGGCGAACGGCGGAGAGAACTCTGTATGGTTCGCGGCGGGTATCGACAAGGCGCAGCACGGCCTCCTGGGCGTGTTGAGGCCGTCGGACGCCGGGCCGCTGCCCGGCGCGGTGTCGACGCCGGCGCCTTCGGCGTCTGCGCCGGCGACGCCCAAGCCGTCGGCGGCCACCACGCCGACGTCGTCAGCGGGCGGCAATTACGGTTACTGAGCTGCCCGGAAGGATAGGAGCGGCGCATGGACAAGAACGTTTTGGGCACGGCTGACATCGGGGTGACCGGCCTTGCGGTTATGGGCCGGAACCTGGCGAGGAACCTGGCCCACCACGGATACGTCGTCGCGGTGCACAACCGCACCGAGAGCAAGACCCAGGAGCTCGTCGAGAACCACGCCGGAGAGGGCGCGTTCGTCGCGACGGGCACGACGGCGGAGTTCGTGGCGTCGCTCACGAAACCCCGCAAGGCGATCATCATGGTGAAGGCCGGTCCGTCGACCGACGCCGTGATCGAGGACCTGGCGGCCCACATGGAGCCCGGCGACATGATCGTCGACGGTGGGAACGCCCTGTTCACCGACACCCGGCGGCGCGAGGCGGCGCTCAAGGAGCGCGGCATCCTGTTCGTCGGCACCGGCATCTCCGGTGGTGAGGAAGGCGCCCTCAACGGGCCCAGCATCATGCCGGGCGGCTCGCCGGAGGCGTACAAGTCCCTCGGGCCGATCCTGGAGGACATCTCGGCCAAGGTCGACGGGGTGCCCTGCTGCACCCACGTCGGCGCCGACGGCGCGGGCCACTTCGTGAAGATGGTCCACAACGGCATCGAGTACTCCGACATGCAGCTCATCGCGGAGGCGTACGACCTGCTCCGGCAGGCCCTCGGCCGCTCCCCGGGCGAGCTGGCGGAGATCTTCACCGAGTGGAACCGGGGCGACCTCGAGTCCTACCTGATCGAGATCACCGCCGAGGTGCTCGGCCACGTCGACGCCAAGACGGGCCGTCCGTTCGTCGACGTCGTCGCCGACCGCGCCGAGCAGAAGGGCACCGGCCGCTGGACGGTCCAGAACGCCCTCGAACTCGGCGTGCCGGTCACCGGCATCGCCGAGGCGGTGTTCGCGCGCGGCCTGTCGGGCGACGTGACCCGCCGCCAGGCCGCCCGCGACCTCGAAGGCCCGATCGGGTCGGCGCCGAACTACTCCCTCGTGGACGACGTCCGGCAGGCCCTGCTCGCCTCGAAGATCGTGGCGTACGCCCAGGGCTTCGACCAGATGGCCGCCGCCTCCAAGGAGTTCGGCTGGAACATCAACCTCGGCGACATGGCCACGATCTGGCGCGGCGGCTGCATCATCCGGGCCCGGTTCCTCGACCGGATCCGCGACGCCTACGCCAAGGACCCGGGGCTGCCGACGCTGCTGGCCTCGCCGTCCTTCAGCGAGGCGCTGGCCGAGGCGCAGGGCGCCTGGCGCCGGGTCGTCTCCACGGCCGCCTCGATCGGCGTGCCGACGCCCGGGTTCTCCTCGGCGCTGGCCTACTACGACGGCCTGCGCCGCGACCGCCTGCCGGCGGCCCTGATCCAGGGCCTGCGCGACTACTTCGGCGCCCACACCTACAACCGGGTGGACCGCGAAGGGGTCTACCACACCGACTGGAGCGGCGACCGCGCCGAGCACCAGGAGAAGTAGGACCACGCGGGGCGCCGGTGACCTGACCACCGGCCCCCGCGCCCCCGTCCCGGACGGCAGGGCGACATGGGCGGCGCGCGCCGGCGTCACCCTGGCCCCGGGCGACGGCGTGGGGGCCGGTGCGCCATTCCCACCGGCCCCCACACGCCATTCAGGCTTTGAAGACTGTGCCGGTAAGTGAGACGGCGCTACCGCCGCCCCCGCCCGGCGTGATCCAATGCGCGGGTGCCGGGCCCGTCATCGAAGTTCTTCCAGCAACTCCCGGAAGACGACCGGCAGCTCCTTGACCTGACCTGCGGAGAATCGGTCAAGTCTGCCCGTGAAGGCGAGCTCGTACTCGTCCCCGCGAGGGGTCGCGGTCAGCATCAGGTCGAGCGCGGCGTCGTCGACCTCGTGGTCCCAGACGCGCGCCTCCAGGCCCTCCCAGATGGGCGGGGGCTTCGGGTCGTCGCGGTGGATGAACGACGTCTGGAACACCGGATGCACGCCCGGGATCCGGGCCACGCCCGCCCGCGAGACCAGGGTGTCGAAGGGGATCTCGTTGGCCAGCGCCCCCGCCGCGGCCTCCCTGACCTTGGTGAGCAGCGCGGGGAACGCCTGCCCGGCGGGCAGCGCGACGCGCAGCGGCACCATGTTCACGAACGTGCCGACGACCGGTTCGAGCTCTCTGCGGGTGCGCGAGGCCGAGACGATCCCGGTCACCAGGTCACGCCGGCCGGTCATCCGCTGGAGCAGCGTCAGATAGGCGGCGCAGAGCGCCACGAACGGCGTCGTCGGGCCGTCGCCCAGCCGCCGCAGCCGGTCGACGGTCTCCCTGCCCACCCGGATCGCGGCGGTCGCCCCGGCCCGGCCGCCCTGGACGGCGGCCGTTCCCTCGAAGAGCGGGCCGGGCGCGCCGCCGAGCAGGTCGCGCCAGTAGGGGAGGCGGGCGTCGATCCTCGTCTCGGCGCGCTGCACCGACCAGGCGGCGTAGTCGGCGTACTGGATCGGCAGGCCGGGGCGCGGCAGGCCCGAATAGAGCGCGGCGAGGTCGTCGGCGACCACGCCCAGCGAGCCGCCGTCGGCGGCGATGTGGTGGCAGACCAGGAACAGCCGGTGCTCGCCGGGGCCGACGTGGAACACGGTCAGCCGCAGCAGCGGGCCCTGCCCGACCGGGAAACGCTCGCCGCTCCGCGCCAGCGCCAGGTCGAGGGCCGCCTGTTCCGGATGGGGCAGGTCGCTGACGTCGAGCCACTCCAACGGCGCCGGCAGCGCGCCGTGGACGACCTGCTCCGGGGTCTCGGTGTACGTCGTCCGGAACACCTCGTGCCGTCTGATCAGCGCCGCGAACGCCCCGGCCAGCCGGGCGAGGTCGAGCCGCCCGGAGAGGGCCACGCCCAGCGTGACGTTGGGGGCGGCGGCCGGGTCGGACTGCTGGGCGAGCCAGATGCGGCGCTGCTCGTGGGAGCACGGGAGCGGGCCGCCGTCCCGCGGAACCGGGGTGACCCCCTGCGGGGCGGCCTTGCGCGCCAGCAGCTTGGCTACGAGAGCGCGGCGCTTGTCGGCCTGTTCGGGCACTGTCATCCCGCGATTGTCGCCGAAGTCCTTGATCGCGGAGAAGTCCTGTTTCATCCCTGGGAGATGGCTGCATGATCGAAACCACCCTGACGAACGTCCCGGCCTTCCTGGACCTCTTCGAGGCCCACGCGGAAGCGTCGCCCGGCCGGGTCGCGGTGGTGTGCGGGGACCGCACGCTGACCTACGGCGACCTCGACGCCGCCGCCCGCGGGGTGGCCCGCCGCCTCGCCGACGCCGGAGTCGGGCCCGGCGACCTCGTCGCCCTCTACGTCGACAGATCGGCGGAGATGGTCGCCGCGTTACTCGGCGTCCTGAAAGCCGGCGCGGCCTACTTACCCCTCGATCCGGGCTACCCCGCCGCCCGGATCGCGATGATCCTGGAGGACTCCGGGGCTGCGGCCGCCTTGACCAGGCCGCATCTCCGCGACAGCCTCCCCGGCTTCCGGGGGCCGGTCGTCGACGTCGACGGCGCGGGCGGCGACCTCGGCGGACGCCGGGACGCCCGCGCCTACGTCCTCTACACCTCCGGCTCGACCGGCCGCCCCAAGGGCGTCGTCATCTCGCACCGGGCCCTGCTCAACTTCCTGACCGGCATGCGCGAACTCCTCGGCGCCGGGCCCGACGACGTGTGGCTGGCCCTCACGTCGCTCTCGTTCGACATCTCCGGCCTGGAGCTCTACCTGCCCCTGGTGACCGGCGGCCGGATGGTGATCGCCGACGCCGAGACCGCCCGCGACGGCGCGCGGCTGCGCGACCTCGTCGAGCGGGAGGGCGTCACGCACGTCCAGGCGACCCCCTCGGGCTGGCGGGTGCTGCTCGACGCCGGGTTCGCCGGGAACGTCACCGGCCTGGTCGGCGGCGAGGCCCTGCCGCTCGGGCTGGCCCGGCGGCTCGCCGCCCGCTGCGCCCGGCTGGTGAACGTCTACGGGCCGACCGAGACGACCATCTGGTCGACCGCGTGGGACGTGCCGAAGAACCCCTCGTCCGTCAGCATCGGCACGCCGATCCTGAACACGACCGTCCACGTGCTCGACGACGACGGGCGGCCGGTGGAGGAGGGCGAGCTTTACATCGGCGGGCTCGGCGTCGCCGACGGCTACCTGCACCGGCCCGCGCTGACGGCCGAGCGGTTCCTGCCGACCGCCGGGGGCGAGCGCCTCTACCGGACCGGCGACCTGGTCCGCCGCCGCGCCGACGGCGGCCTCGACTTCCTCGGCCGCGCCGACACCCAGGTCAAACTCCGCGGCCACCGCATCGAGCTGGGCGAGATCGAGACCGTGCTGGAGGAGCTCGACGGCGTCGCCCAGGCGGTGGTGGCCGTCCACGACGAGGTCCTGGTGGCGTACGTGGTCGGTGACCACGGCGATCTTTTGAGCGCGCTCAGAGAGCGTTTGCCGGCGTACATGATCCCGTCGGTCGTGATCCCGCTCGACGCGTTGCCGCTCACCCCCAACGGCAAGGTCGACCGGCTCGCCCTCCCGGCGCCCGCCAGGAGTGCGGGGGAGATCGTGCCCCGTACCGCCACCGAACGCGTCGTCGCCGAGGCGTTCGCCGAGGTGCTCGGGCTCGACCGGGTCGGCGCGGAGGCCGACTTCTTCGCGGTCGGCGGGCACTCCCTGCTGGCCACCAAGGTCACCGCGCGGCTGACGCGGCGGCTCGGGGTGGAGATCCCCGTCCGGGAGTTGTTCGGGGCGCCGACGGTCGAGGCGCTGGCGGCGGTGCTCGACGGCCTCGACACGGTGTCGGTGCCGCTGGAGCCCCGGCCCGCCGGGTCGCCGGTGCTGCTGTCGCCCGCGCAGGAAAGGCTCTGGTTCCTGCACCGCTTCGACCCCGGCGACGCGTCGTGGAACCTCCACCTGACCCGCCGCCTGCGCGGCCCCCTCGACCCCGACGCGCTCGAACGTGCCCTCCAGCGGGCCGTCGACCGGCACGAGGCGCTGCGCACCCGCTTCCCCGACGCCGACGGGCGGCCCGTCGCCGTGGTCGAGGAGCGGTTCCCGCTCGCGCTCGAACGGCTGACCGCCGCGACCGAGGAGGAGGCCAGAGCGCTGCTGTCGGCGCGGGTCAACGCGCCGTTCGACCTCGCCGCCGCGCCGCCCGTGCGGGCCGCGCTGGTGCGGGTCGGCGGCGAGCACGTGCTCTGCGTGGTCTTCCACGGCATCGCCGGGGACGAGTGGTCGCTCGACGTCCTCGCCGAAGACCTGGCAGCCGACCGTGAGCCCGTGCGCATCCAGCACGGCGACGTGGTGGCCTGGCTGCGCGGCCGGGAGGCGGCCGGGATCGGCGCCGACGCGCTGGCCCGCTGGCGTGAGCGGCTGGCCGGCCTGCCGGTGCTCAACCTGCCCGCCGACCGCCCCCGCCCCGCCGTCGCGGCCAGAAGAGGCGCGCGGGTACGTGCCGAGCTCCCGATCCCCCCGCTCGAAGCGCTCGCCCAGCACCAGGGCACCACCCTGTTCACCGTGCTGCTGGCCGCCTACCAGGCCGTGTTGTCGGCGGAGACCGGCCTGCACGACTTCGCCGTCGGCGCGCCGACCGCCGGGCGCGGCCGGGTCGAGCTGGAGCCGGTGTTCGGCCGCCTCGGCAACACGCTGGTGCTGCGCGCCGACCTCTCGGGCGACCCGGCGTTCGCCGGGCTGCTCGCGCGGGCGCGGGCGACCGTGCTGGCCGCGATGGCCGACGAAGAGGTGCCGGTCGAACGGCTGCTCGCCGAGCTCGACCTCGGCCGCGACCTCGGCCAGGCGCCGCTCTTCCAGACCGTGCTCAACCTCGACACCCTGCCCGAGACGCTCGGCGAGGTGTTCCCGCTCGACCACGTGCCGGCCCGCTACGACCTCACGGTCGACGCCTGGCGGTCCGGCGACACCCTCGCCCTCGATTTCACGTACGACTCGGCCCTGTTCGACGCGGCCCGCGTCGAGGCGCTGGCCGCCCGGTTGACCACCCTGCTGGCGGCCGTCGCCGAGACGCCCGATCGGCCGCTGTCCGAGCTGCTGTTCCCCGGCGTCACCCTCGGCGGGGCGGCCTGGCGGGCCGAGGGGCTGGCGGCCGCGCCGCGGGTCGAGGCCACGCCGGTCACCCGCACCCACCGGGCCCCCGAGACGCCCGCCGAACGCCGCATCGCGCGGGTCTTCGGCGAGGTCGTCGGCGTCGGCGACGTCGGGGCCGACGACGACTTCTTCGCCCTCGGCGGCCGGTCGCTGCTGGCTCCCCGGGCGGCGGCGTTGTTGTCGAAGGCGTTCGGCGTGCCGGTCCCGGTTCGGGCGCTGTTCGCCCACCCGACCGTCGCCGGCCTGGCCGCCGCCATCGGCGCCGACCCCGGCGTGGTGCCGCTGGAACCCCGCGAGCCCGGCACCCCCGTGCCGCTGTCGGCGGCGCAGGAGCGCCTGTGGTTCATGGACCACTTCACCCCCGGCGACGCCTCCAGCAACATGTATCTGGCCCGCCGCCTCCACGGCCCCCTCGACCTGGCCCGGTTCGCCGACGCCTACCGCGCCCTGGTCGACCGGCACGAGTCGCTGCGCACCCGCTTCCCCGCCGACGACGGCCGCCCCACGCTCGTCATCGACCCGCCCGGCGGCGGCACGATCGAGTGGATCGCCCTGCCCGAGGACGCCGTCGCCGACTTCTGCGCCGAACTCGTCACCACCCCGTTCGACCTGGCGGCGGCTCCCCCCGTCAGGGCGACGCTGGTGCAGATCAGCCCCGACGACCACGTGCTCTGCGTCGCGATGAACCACATCATCGCCGACGGCTACTCGGTCAACGTGATGATCACCGAACTGGCCGCCCTGTACGACGGCGCCGACCTCCCCCCGCTGCCCGTCCAGGCCGGAGACGTGTCCCTGTGGCAACTCCGGCGGGAGGCCCTCGACGAGGGCGCGGCGGCGCTGGCGCACTGGAAGGAGCGGCTGGCCGGCGTACCGGCCCTGGAACTGCCCCTCGACCACCCGCGCCCCCTCGACGGCGCGCGGATCGGCGGGGAGCTGAGCCTGCGGGCTCCCGCCGACCTGGTCGCGCGGCTGGAGGCGATCGGCCGCGACAGCGGCACCACGTTGTTCATGGTGCTGCTGGCCGCCTACCAGGCGGTCCTGTCACGGCACACCGGCCAGCACGACTTCGCGGTCGGCTCCCCGACGGCCGCCCGCGAACGCGTCGAACTGGAGTCGGTGATCGGCTACCTGGCGCACACGCTGGTGCTGCGGGCCGACCTGAGCGGCGACCCCGGCTTCGACGAACTGCTCCGCCGGACGTGGGCGACCCTCGTCGACGCCCTGGCCCACCAGGACGTGCCGGTCGAGCGCATCAAGTCGGTGCTCGGCGTGCGCCGCGACCTCGGCCAGGCGGCCCTCTTCCAGACCATGCTGATCCTGCACAGCCACACCTCGGAGGGCAACCTCCCGGAGACCTTCGGCGGGCTGCGCCACGAGCCCTACGACGCCGGGGCCATCAAGACCCCCTTCGACCTGACCCTGACGGTCTGGCCGGTCGAAGGGGGCCTGACCCTCGTCTTCGACTACGACCTGGCCCTCTTCGACACCTCGACGATCGAACGTTTCGCGGCGCGTTTCCTGGCCTGCCTGCACGAGATCGCCGCCGACCCGACCGCGCCGCTGTCGGCCCTCACGATGCGCACCCCGGAGGACGAGGCCGCCCTGGCGGAGTGGGGGGCGGGCCCCGCCCTCCCGCTCCCTTCGGGGACGCTGCTCGACCTGATCGCCCCGAGCGACCGCGTCGCCGTGGACGACCTCACCTACCGCGACCTGCTCAGGGTGGCCGACACCCTGGCCGCCGAACTGAGGGCCCTCGGCGTGGGCCGCGGCGACGTGGTGGCCATCCTCGCCGAACGATCCTCCCGGGCGCTGGCCGGGATGCTCGCGGTCATGAAGGCGGGCGCGGCCTATTTGCCCCTCGACCCCGCCTACCCCGAGGCCCGCATCGCCTTCGTCCTGGCCGACGCCCAGCCCAAGGCCCTCCTCGCCGACCGTGAGCCGAGGGGGAGCGGAGACCTTCCCGTCATCCGCCTAGACACCCCAGATGCCGAAATTTCGGGTGGCGCGAACCATGGTGGGCATGTCGGCGGGCCCGGCGTGCCCCTGCCGCCAGGTCACGAGATTTCGGGTGGCGCGAACGATAGCGGGCATGTCGCCGCGCCCGATGTGCTCTTGCCGCCAGGTCCGGAAATATCGGGCGGCGCGAACCATGGTGGGCATGTCGGTGGGCCGTTGCCCGAAGACCCCGCCTATGTGCTCTACACCTCCGGTTCGACCGGGAAGCCGAAGGGGGTTGTGGTTCCCCACCGGGCATTGCTCAACTTCCTCGTCTCCATGCGGGAACTCCTGGGGTCCACGCCCGATGACGTCTGGCTGGCGCTCACCTCCTTGTCGTTCGACATCTCCGGGCTGGAGCTCTACCTGCCGCTGGTCACCGGCGGGCGGGTGGTGATCGCCGATCCTGAGATCGCCCTCGACGGGCACGCGCTCGCGCGGCGGATCTCCGACGGCGGGGTGACCCACGTTCAGGCCACCCCGTCCGGCTGGCGAGTGCTGATGGAGGGCGACCTGCCCCGGGTGACCGCCCTGGTCGGCGGGGAGGCGCTGCCCTCCGGGCTGGCCAGGGAGCTGAAGGCCAGGACGGGCAGGCTGGTGAACGTCTACGGCCCGACCGAGACCACCATCTGGTCGACCGCCTGGGAGGTGCCCGACGATCCGGGAGAGACATCGATCGGGCGGCCCATCGGCAACACGACCGTCGCCGTCGTCGACGCCGGGCTGAACCCCGTCCCCCCGAGGGCGCCGGGTGAGCTCGTCATCGGCGGGCTCGGGGTGGCCGACGGCTACCTGCGGCGGCCGGAGCTGACGGCCGAGCGGTTCGCCGGCGGCGTCTACCGCACCGGCGACCTGGTGCGCTGGAACTGGGACGGCACGCTGGAGTTCCTGGGCCGCAACGACGACCAGGTCAAGCTGCGCGGGCACCGCATCGAGCTCGGCGAGGTCGAGTCGGCGCTGGAGGCGCTCGACGGCGTCGCCAGGGCCGCCGTGGCGGTCAAGGGCGACGTGCTGGTCGCCTACGTCGTGGGGAGCACGGCGAACCTGCGGGAGCGGCTGATCGAGCGGCTGCCGGCCGGTTACGTGCCGAACGTGTTCGTGCCGCTCGACGCGCTGCCGCTGACCCCGAACGGCAAGCTCGACCGGCTCGCGCTGCCCGAACCCGAACCGCTCCGGCAGGAGACGTTCGTCGCGCCCCGCTCCGACGCCGAGGCGCTGGTCGCCGACGTCTGGAGCGAGCTGCTGGGCGTCGAGGGCATCGGCGCGTTCGACGACTTCTTCCAGCTCGGCGGGCACTCGCTGCTCGCCGTGCGGGTCGCGGCCCGTATGGAGAGCACGGTCGGCGTCTCGGTGCCGATCAGGACCCTGTTCACGCACACCACCGTCGAGACCCTCGGCCAGGCGGTCGAGGACCTGCTGCTGGCCGAACTCGGCGACCTGTCCGACGAAGAGGCGCTCGCCCTGCTGGAGGAGTCATGACCCAGGACCTCTCCGCCGCCAAGCGGGCCCTCATCCAGCAGCGGCTGCGCCGCCGCACGGCCAAGGCCGTCATCGCCCCCCGCGAACCGGGGGTGGTCCCGCCGCTGTCGCACGCGCAGGAACGGTTGTGGTTCCTGGAGCAGTACCGTCCGGGCACCACCGCCTACACGGTCCCGTTCTCGGCCTGGCTGGAGGGCGAGCTGTCCGCCGACGCCCTGCGCGACGCACTGGCCCAGGTGACCGCCCGGCACGAGACGCTGCGCACCCGGTTCACCACCACCGACGACGGCCTGCCGGAACTCGTCATCGACGACGCGACCCCGGTCGACCTGACCGTGTACGAGGCCGCCGACGCCGACGAGGCCCGGCGGCTGATCTCGGCCGAGGTGGCCCGGCCGTTCGATCTGGCCGCCGGGCCGCTGCTGCGGGCCACGCTGGTCCGGATCTCCGAACGCCAGCACGTGCTCCAGCTGGCCGCCCACCACGCCGTCACCGACGGCTGGTCGGGCGACGTGCTGCTGGGCGACATCCTGACCCTGCTCGCGGGCAAGGAACTGCCGCCGCTGCCGGTGCAGTACGGCGACTACGCCCTCTGGCAGCGCGGCCGGGTCTTCCAGTCGGACGTCGACTACTGGCGCGACCGGCTGGCCCACCTGCCGCCGCTCGACCTGCCCGCCGACCTGCCCCGGCCGCCGGAGCAGAGCGCCAAGGGGGCCGAGCACCAGTTCCACCTCGACGGGGAGCTCGTGGCCGCGCTGACCGAGCTGGGGAACGCGCGCGGGGCGACGCCGTACATGACCTTCCTGGCGGCGCTGCAGGTCCTCCTCGGCCGCTGGTCGGGGCAGGACGACTTCGCCGTCGGCACCCCCGTCAGCGGGCGCGGCCAGCCCGAGCTCGACGGGCTGGTCGGCATGTTCGTCAACACCCTGGCGATGCGGGCCGACCTCGACGGCGACCCGTCCTTCACCGGCCTGCTCGACCGGGTGAAGGACGGCGCGCTCGACGCCTTCTCCCACCAGGAGCTCCCGTTCGACCAGCTCGTCAACGAGCTCAACGTCGAACGCGACGTCAGCCGCACGCCCATCTTCCAGGTGCTGTTCGCGCTGCAGAACTACCAGACCGGATCGGGCGGCGCGGAGGGCATCGGGGTCAGCGGCTTCTCGGCCGACGTGACCGCCGCCCGGTTCGACCTGGCGCTCTACCTGTACGAGGGCCTGGAGGGCACCGGCGCCTCGTTCATCTACTGCACCGACCTGTTCACGCCGTCGACGGTGCGGAGGCTGGCCGAGTCGTTCGAGACGCTGCTGCGCTCGATCGCGGCCGACCCGTCGGCCGCGATCTCCACGCTCGACCTGCTGCCCGCCCACGAGGCGTCGGCGACCCTGGCGTTCGGCGAGTCGGCCGAGCCGCGGCCCCTCGACGCCACGCTGCTGCACCACACGGTGCGGATCTCCGACGCCCCGGCCGTGGTGTTCGGCGACGACACGCTCACCTACCGGGAGCTCGACCGGCAGGCCAACCACCTGGCCCGGCGGCTCGTCGAGCACGGGGTGCGGCCCGGCGACCGGGTCGCGGTCTGCCTGGAGCAGTCGGCCGAGATCGCCGTGGCGATCCTGGGCGTGCTGAAGTCGGGGGCGGCCTATGTGCCGGTCGACCCCGAGCTGCCGGCCGCGCGGATGGCGTACATGATCGAGGACGCCGGGATCGCCCTCGCGGTGACCACCCCCGAGCTGCGGCCCGACGGGGTCGCCGGGATCTACCTCGACGGCGGGGGAGCCGACGCCGCGCCGCCGACCACGGTGACGCCCGACGACCTGGCCTACGTCATCTACACGTCCGGGACGACCGGGCGGCCCAAGGGCGTGGCGGTGCAGCACCGGGAGGTGCTGGTCTACCTGGCCGGGGTGCACGAGCGGTTCGAGGTCGAGCCCGGCTCGGAGTTCGCGCTGCTCCAGTCGCTCGCCTTCGACTTCGGCATCACCGTCTTCTACCTGTCGCTGATGACGGGCGGCTGCCTGCACCTGCTGCCCCCGAAGACCGCCGCGCCCGACCTGGCCGCGTACTTCCGGCTCTATCCGCCCGACTACCTCAAGATCACCCCCTCCCACCTGGCCGCGCTGCTGGCCGAGGCCGACCCGGCCGAGCTGCTGCCCCGAAAGCTGCTCGTCCTGGGCGGCGAGGCGGCCCCGGCCGAATGGGCGGCCGGGCTGACCCGGCATGTCCGGGTCGTCAACCACTACGGCCCCACCGAGGCCACGGTCGGCGTGACCACCCACGAGGTCGGCACGGAGAAGGGGCTGCTGCCCATCGGCCGCCCGCTGCCGGGCGCGACGGTGCGGCTGCTCGACGCCCACGGCCGGCCGGTGCCCATCGGCATGCCGGGGGAGATCCACCTCGGCGGCGCGCGGCTGGCCCGGGGCTACCTCGGGCGCCCCGCGCTGACCGCCGAGAAGTTCACGCCCGATCCGTACGGCCCTCCCGGCGCCCGCCTCTACAAGACCGGCGACCTGGGGAGGTGGCTGGAGTCGGGCGAGCTGCAGTTCCTCGGCCGCCGCGACCTCCAGGTCAAGGTGCGCGGCTACCGCGTCGAACTCGGCGAGATCGAGACCCTGCTCGGCGCCTACGAGGGCGTCGCCCAGGCGGTGGTCGAACTCCGCGACCAGCGCCTCGTGGCCTACCTGGCCGGGGTCGGCGACACCGCCGCGCTGCGCGCCTGGCTGAAGGACCGCCTGCCCGACTACATGGTCCCGGCCCGGTACGTCTGGCTCGACCGCCTCCCGCTGAAGTCGCACGGCAAGGTCGACCGGGCCGCGCTGCCCGACCCGGCGGCGGTGGCCGAGCCGGCCGGCGAGTTCACCGACCCGGAGACCGCACTCGAAGAGCTCGTCGCCGGGATCTGGGCCGCCGTGCTGAACCTGGAACGGGTCAGCGTCACCGACGACTTCTTCGACCTCGGCGGCCACTCGCTGCTGGCCATGCAGGTCGTCGCCCGGCTGCGCAAGGCCGGGCACGTCGCGACCCTGCTCGACCTGTTCAAGCACCCGACCGTCCGCGACCTGGCCCGGCTGCTCGACCCGTCGACCGAGAAGGCGGCGGGCGGCCTGCTGCACCGCCTGACCCCGTCGCGGCCGGCCCGCGCCACGGTCGTCTGCGCCCCTTATGGCGGCGGCAGCGCGATCATCTACAAACCGCTGGCCGACGCCCTGCCCGACGACTGGGCCCTGTTCTCCCTGGCCGTACCGGGCAACGAACTCGGCGAAGAGCCGCGCCCGATGCACGAGGTCGCCAGGGAGTACGCCGACGAGATCCTCGCCAAGGTCACCGGCCCGATCGTGCTGTACGGCCACTGCGGCCTCGGCGGCATGATCAGCATCGAGGCGGCCCGCCACCTGGAGGCCGCCGGGCGCGCCCCCGAGGCCGTCTACCTGGGCGGCGCCTTCCCCTTCGCCCGCCCGAAGGGCCCGTTCGCCCGGATCGGCACCTGGCTGGAGGAACTGGGCGGCGACCAGGGCCGCATCAACGCGTTGTCGGCCGCCGGTCTCGACGTCGCGGAGTTCGACCAGGAGGAGCTCAAGCTCATCGTGGCCAACCGCCGGTCGGGCACGCGGGAGGCCGAGGAGTACTTCACCGAGGTCTTCGAGAAGGAGCTGCCGCCGCTGTCGGCGCCGGTCATCGCGGTGGTGGGGGAGCGCGACCCCGCGATGGAGTACTACCAGGAACGGTTCCGCGAATGGCACTGCGTGGCCGAGACCACCGCCTGCGTCGTGCTCGACGAGGCGGCCCACTACTTCGTGAAGTACCGCAACGAAGAGCTGGCCACGATCGTCACCCACACCCACCGGGCCATCGAGGACGGCGCGGCCGACACCCTCACCAAGCGGACGGGCGAGGAGACCTGGTGGCTGGAGGGCCTGTCGACGGCCGGCGCGACCGCTGACGGGGAGCCGCGCCCCGACGTCCACGTCGGCCCCAAGCCGAGCATGCGGCGCTTCACCGCGCTGGCGGCCGGGCAGCTCGTCTCCATCACCGGGTCGGCGCTGACCGAGTTCGCGCTGCCGCTGTGGATCTACATGACCACCGGCTCGCTGGTGAACTTCGCGCTGTTCTCGGTGCTGGCGCTGGTGCCCGGCATGCTCGCCGCGCCGCTCGCGGGCGCCGTCGTCGACCGGTTCGACCGGCGGAAGGTCATCCTGGCCAGCGACGTCGCCGCGGGCGGCACCCAGCTCGCCCTCGGCGTGCTCGTGTGGACCGGCAACCTGATGGTCTGGCACGTGTACCCGCTGCTGGTGCTGCTCTCGCTGGCGCTCACCTTCCAGCGGGTCGCGTACGCCGCCGCGATCCCGCAGATCGTGCCGAAACGGTTCCTCGGGCACGCCAACGGGCTCATGGGCATGGTCGGCGGCCTGGCCAACCTGGTGCCGCCGCTGGCGGCGGCCGGGCTCATGTCGGTCGTCGGGCTCGGCGGCATCCTCGTCATCGACGTCGTCAGCTACACCGTCGCGATCGTCACCGTGCTGCTGGTCCGGTTCCCGAAGACGATGGGCTGGCGGCGTCGCGAGCCGCTGCTCACCGAGCTGGTCAACGGCCTGAAGTTCACCTGGGGCAACCGCGGCATCCGCAGCATGCTGCTGTTCTTCGCCGTGGTGAACCTGTTCATGTCGCCGCTGTTCCTGCTGGTCTCGCCGCTGGTGCTGAGCTTCGGCGACCTCCAGGACGTCGGCCGGGTCACCTTCGCCGGCGGCCTGGGCGTGTTCGTCGGCGGCCTGCTCATGACGATCTGGGGCGGCCCGCGCCGGCGCCGCCTGCGGGGACAGCTCTGGTCGACGGTGGCGTTGTCGGCGGGCGCGGTCGTGGTGGGCGCGCAGGAGAACCTCGTCGTGATCGCCGCCGGGGTCTTCGGCATGTTCTTCTCGCTGACCGTGCTGAACGGCATCTACAACACGATCATCCAGGTCAAGGTCCCGCAGCGGTTCCACGGCCGGGTGTTCGCGCTCAACCAGCTGGTCGCCTTCTCCACCCTGCCCCTCGGTTACGGCCTGGTCGCGCCCTACGGCACCGCCCTGCTCGAACCGCTGATGGCCGAGGGCGGCCTGCTGGCCGGGTCGGTCGGCGTGCTCATCGGCACCGGCGACGGCCGCGGGATCGCGCTCATGTACGTGCTGTTCGCGCTCGTCATGGCGACGGCCGTGCTGGTGAGCCGGTTCATCAAGGTGCTCTGGCACTTCGACGAGCAGATCCCCGACGCGCTCCCCGACGACCTCATCGGCCAGGAGATGCTGAAGGGGGCCGGACGGACCGGCCCCCTCGCGACGGCCAGGGGTCAGCAGTAGCCGAGCATCGAGTTCAGGGCCGTCTTCTCCGACGACTGGAGCTTCAGGGAGTACTTGTACTTCACGGCGATCCACGACTTGGCGTAGGTGCAGTAGAAGGCGGTCCTGGACGGCTTCCACGCCGCCGGGTCCTTGTCGCCCTTCGACTGGTTGACGTTGTCGGTCACGGCCCAGAGCTGCGGGCTCGACAGGTCGTTGGCGAACTGCTCGCGGCGGCTGGTGGTCCAGGCGTTCGCGCCCGACTTCCACGCCTCCGACAGCGGCACCATGTGGTCGATGTCGACGTCGGCCGCGTTGGTCCAGGTGGCGCCGTCGTACGGGGAGTACCAGCTACCGGAGGTCGCGGCGCAGGAGGAGTTCACGACGACGCCGCTGCCGTCGCGCTTGAGCACCTGCTCCCGGGTGTTGCACGCCCCGGAGACGGTGCTCCAGTGCGGGAACAGGTCCCGGTTGTAGGAGCCGGCGTTGGCCTCGGCCGCCACGGTCAGCGCGTTGAGCTGGCTCACGGCGGTGGAGTAGGAGGGCACACCGGGAGGGGTGGCGGAGGCGGGGGTGGCGAGCAGGGCGAGGGTGGCGATCGAGGCCACGCCTAAGGACAGGGCACGCCGCACGGGAGCTCCTTGAGGGGTTGTGAACCTTGTCAAGGAGGACTCTCACATCGCTGACAAAATCGTGAAATATCAGGCTTTGACTACCGAGGCGCCCCGTCTTCGTGGGAACGCGCTGGGGACAAGTCGGACATAAGCCCCAGTTCACCGCCCGTCCGCCGTAACGTCACCGCAACGCCCGAAGGTCCACCGGCCGCGTGTCCCGGTACGCCGACTCGACGACCAGTTCCTCGACCCCGCGCATCAGCGTCACCATCCGGTCGCGCGGGAACCGGCACGTGTCGGCCGTCAGCCCGATCGCCAGCGTCCCGGCCTGCCGGGTCACCACGAAGCAGAAGTCGCAGTTGAAGTGCTCCACGCCCGGCAGCCACTCCACCTCGGCCGGGCACGGGCCGTCGGTCGGCACCCCCTGGGCGGCCGTCCGCTGCTCGACCGGCCGGACGTCGTTGAAGCAGCACGACGGGTAGACGCGCACGTCGCGGTCGGCGCTCACCTTCTCCACCATCGCGTCCCAGGCGCGCTGGTCGTACTGGGCGTGCCGGTAGGAGCGCATGGCGTCGGAGTGGGACTGCTCCAGGGTCTTGGCCAGCGGGGCCTGGGGGTCGTGGCGCAGGGTGAACAGGCCGAGCTGGGTGAGCGTGGCCACCAGGTTGCGAGTGGCCGGCCGGTAGCGGTTGTGCACGATCGGGGTGATCGCGCAGACGTCGTGCCCCAGCAGCGGGCCGAGCAGCACCGACACCGCGGTCATCAGCACCGTCGCGGTGCTGACGTGATGGCGGGTGGCCACCACCGCGACCGCGTCCTCCAGGGCGTGCGAGGTCAGCACGCCCCGGCTCCAGCGCGGCTCGGCCGGCGGGCCGACCACGGCGGGGAACATGGCGGGCGGGATGCGCCGGTAGCCCTTCTCCCAGTGGGCCAGCGCGGCCTCCGAGCGGTAGCGGCCGACGCCCGACTCCTCCTCGGTCACCAGGTCGAGCAACTGCTGCGACGGCGGCACCGGGAACCCGCCGCGCAGCAGCAGGTTGCGCAGCTCGCGGGCGACCAGGTCGGCGGCGTAGTCGTCGGCGGCCAGGTGGCACAGCACGAACACCACGTGCCGGACCATGCCGTCGACGACGACCAGGCCGAACCGCGCCGGCCACTCGTCGCCGGGCGCGAACGCCGTGCGGCCGAGGTCGGCCAGCAGCACCTCGGCGACCTCGTCGGCCTCCTCGTCGGCGCACTCGGCCAGCCGGATCGGCAGCGCGCCCTCGCCGTGGACGACCTGGAAGGGCTCGCCGTCCGCGTCGACGTGGGTGCGGGCCCGGAGGGCCTCGTGCCGGAGGGTCAGCGCGGCGATCCCGGCGACCACGTCGTCGAGCGGGAAGGGGCCCCGGCCCCGGGCGAAGGGGATCAGCCGGCCGATGTTGAAGAAGTGGGCGTTGGCCGCTCCGGCCTGCTGGACGGCGTCCCAGATGGCGCGCTGCCCCCAGGCCAGCCGGGCCTTCCCTTCGCGACCCCCCGCGAACTGTGCTCTCACTGCGTACTCCAGAACAGCCGGCGCGGGCTCGTGCGAGCCCGCGCCGGTCGGATGGTCAGCCCGCCGGGAACAGCGTGCCGTAGTCGGCCAGGGCCATGGCGATGTCCGCCTGGGCCCAGAACCGGTGATAGGTGAACGTCGGCACGGCGCCGCCGTTCAGGTATGCCTGAACCTTGGGCCATTCCGGGTCCTGCAGGTAGAAGGACCGGATGCCGAGGAACGACTTGCCCGGGACGATCGTGTCGCCGTTGGGCATGACGCCGCTGTAGCCGGAGGGGATGTAGACCCCCTGGCCCGTCGACGCGTTGTAGACGTCGTCGAAGCGCTGGTAGTCGGCGCGCGGCTCGGGGATCGCGATGCCCTTGCTGGTCTTCGACAGCAGCAGGCGGTCGATCAGCCCCTTGGCCGTGGCCTTCGCCTGGTTGCCCAGGGTCGAGCCGTTCTCCTTGGCGGCGTACCAGATCAGCGTCCGGGCCAGGGAGGCCGCGACGCCGACGTCGGTGCCGGTGTTGCGGATGGACACGTGCAGGCCGGGGTTGTCGGCCGGGGTGCAGGTCGAGCAGTTGAAGTTGGCCACCGGCGCGCCCGACCAGTCCATCTCGTTCGGGATGGCGAAGGTCGCGCCGCTGCCCAGGGTGGTGTTCGCGACGGCCCACGGGACCCACTTGTCGAGCACCGACTTGGCCATCGTGTTGCCGGTCACGTAGTAGAGCTCCGCGAGGCGCTGCATGCCCCACGCCTGGAAGCCGAACCACTGGTTGGAGGGCGGGTCGTGGTAGACGGGGTCGACGTCGTAGGTCTGGCCGAAGAACTGCGGCAGGTTGCTCGGCCGGGAGGCGTAGGCGCCGTCCCACGAGTTGGTCGCGCCGCCCGCGATGCCGCCCTCGGCGGACTGGAGCCACTTGTAGAACTGCACCTGGCGGGTGAGCGAGGTGGTCCAGTCGGTCGCGGCCGTCGGCGACTGCGGGCGCAGCGCGGTCGGGCCGCTCGAGCTGAGCACCCAGGCCGCGAGCGGGTTCTGGTATCCGCCGTGGTTGTGGCTGGAGCCGATCCGCCACGCCCACGTGCCGTCCATGGCGCCGCCCCAGGCGAAGTACCAGTTCAGCAGGTACGCCGAGCTGCTCTTGCCCGAACCGGCGGTGCACGTCGGCGACGCGCAGCCGGGGTTCTTGAAGTACTTGTCGTACATCGCGTAGCGCAGGTAGTCGCCGAGCTTGCCGGCCTTGGTGAGGGTGGCCGAGATCTGCGACTGGTTGCCCTGCTCGGTCGCCCAGATCAGCGCCCAGTAGGCGGCCTGGACGGCGCGGGCGTCGGCGTCGGGGGCGTTGGTGTAGCGCCACTGCGGGGCCGCGGTGCCCTGGATGAACAGCGGCTGGAAGCCGCCGCCGGTCTGGCCGTACCGCTGGGTCTCGCACGACGGGTGCGGGATGGTCTCGAAGACCGACTCCTGCGGGCCGCGCTGGTAGGTGTTGATGTAGGTGACCCGCTTGGTGTTGTCGCCGCACTCGCTCAGGCTGCTGCCGCGGCCGGTGCCGAAGCCGTAGACGTCGTCGACGTCGATCAGCCAGTGCATGGCGTACATGGTGCGGTTGCCGTAGGTCGACTGGAGCTCGGCGGCCAGCGGGTCCTGACCCGCGACGACGCTCGTCGAGAGCGGCGACGGGTACTGGTTCGGCTGGTTGAACTCGGGCGCGTAGTCGGCCGGGTCACTGGGGTTGTACGCCGTCTGCCCGCCCGGCTGCCCCGCCGTCGACGGGATGATGTACTGCTCCATCAGCGCCCACGAGGCGTTGAACGGCGCCCAGTTGCGGGTGACGCGGCCGTACTGCGCCTCCAGCCAGATCAGGTAGGAGAACGCCTCCGACGTGGTCTCGTGCCCGTGGTCGGGCGCCTCGACGAGCAGCGTCTCCACCGAGTGGTAGGGGATGCCCTCGGGTGACAGGTAGCCCGAGGCGCTCGACTTCAGCTTGTTGTACTGCGTCTGGAACTCGGTGATGTACGCGTTGCTCGTGTTCTCGTCGTCGGCCTCCGTCGCCGTGACGGCCACCGAGGACAGGCCGGTGGACGCCACGGTGAAGGTGCGCGAGCCGTTCGTGCTGTCGCTGTCCTGCGCGGCGCTCAGCGTCACGTTCTGCGCGGTCGCGTAGTTCGACGGCGTGAACGTCAGCGAGGTGCCGGCGGTCGCGGTCAGGTCGGCGTCGCCCGAGCCGGCCGTGGTGGTCACGGTGACGTTCGAGGTGGGCGCGATCGCCAGGCGTACGCCGAAGATGGCGGTGTTGCCCTCGGGGACGGTCACCGCGGTCGGCGAGACGACCAGCGACTGGGTGGTGCCCGGGTCGTCGTCGACCTCGTTCGCGGTGACGCTCACGCTGGTCAGGCCGCTGGAGGCGACGGCGATCGTGCGGGAGCCGTTGGTGCTGTCGGAGTCCTGCGCGGCGGCCAGTGTCACGGTCTGGGCGGTGGCCCAGTTCGACGACGTGAACGTCAGGCTGGCTCCCGAGCTCACGGTCAGGTTCGTGTCACCCGAACCGGCCGTCGAGGTCACCGTGACGTTCGACGAGGGCTGCGCCTGGAGTCGCACCGAGTAGGTGGCGGTGCCGCCCTCGGGCACGTTCACCGTCGTCGGCGTCACGACGAGCGCCTGCGGGGTCGGCGAAGGAGACGGGGAGGGCGAGGGGTTCGGCCCGTTGCAGACCGTGCCGTTCAGCGAGAACGAGGCCGGGTTGGTGTTGGTGCCGCTGTACTGGCCGTTGAAGCCGATCCCGACGTTCGCGCCGCTGCCGAGGTTCTGCGCCCACGACGGCGCGACGACCGTCACGTTCGCGCCCGACTGCGACCAGGTGCCGTTCCAGCCCTGCTGCACGGTCTGGTTGCCGGGCCACGTGTAGGTCAGCCGCCAGGGGCTGACCGCGTCGCCGAGGTTCTGGATGGAGATGTTGGCGCCGAAGCCGGAACCGTTGTCCCACTGCTTGGCGTAGGTCACCTGGCACGCGATGGCGGCGCTGGCGGGGAGGGTCGGGAAGGTGGCGAGCGCGACGGCCGCCGCCACCGCGGCGAAGACGGCCGTGGCGCGGAAACGCCACGACCGAGGCCGGAGTCTGGGTGGGGGTCTCATAGCAGGTCATCTCCAGGGGGGGTGGGCGGATCTCAATGTGGGCGCGTTTCCGTTCGGCGTACAGGGTGTTTCGGCAACGTGACCACCCGAGGTCAACCGACGTGGGACGGCGTACGGAGCGTGGTGAAACGTTCAAAGCGAGACGCGGACGGCCGAAGGCCGGCCGTGGCTTGCGTCCGGAATCTGCCGAAAAGACAGGGCTCCTTGTGCACACATCGGCACGGGGTTATGCTCAATCACAGAAATACTCAGTATGAGAAAGACGGTGCGATGAAAGAGGCGGATGCGGAATGGCTGGAGAACTATGAGCCGCATGCCTACCCGCCTGTGGGTGTGACGGTCGACCTCGTCATCCTGACGATCCGCGACAAGGAGCTCCACGTCCTGCTCATCGAACGCGGCGAGCCGCCGTTCAAGGGCGAGTGGGCGCTCCCGGGCGGGTTCGTGCTGCCTGACGAGGACCTGCCCGAGGCCGCCGCCCGTGAACTGAGAGAGGAGACCGGCCTCAAGCAGACCGATCTCGACCGTGTCTACCTGGACCAGCTGAAGACCTTCGGCAAGCCCGGCCGCGACCCGCGCCCCCTGCGCGTGTTCACGGTGGCCTACCTGGCCTTCGCGCCCCAGGTGCCCGAGCCCGTCGCCGGCACCGACGCCAAGAACGCCGCGTGGATGTCCCTGGCTGCCACCAGGGACATGAAGCTCGCCTTCGACCACGCCGCGATCCTGGCCGAGGGCGTCGAAAGGGCCCGCAACAAGCTGGAGTACAGCTCGCTCGCCACGTCGTTCGTGGGGCGCGAGTTCACCATCTCCGAGCTGCGCAACGTCTACGAGGTCGTCTGGGGCGAGCAGCTCCACCCGGGCAACTTCCACCGGAAGGTGATGTCGGTCGACGGCTACGTCGAGGAGACCGGCCGCACCACCGAGCGCGGGGGAGAACGTGGGGGCCCCCGTGCGCGGCTCTACCGGTGGGGCGGCGCGACCCAGCTCCATCCGGCGTTACTGCGTCCGTCAGAAACCTGAAGCCACCGAAACACTCGAAGCCACCGATGAGGAGTCACCGCACATGGGATGGGGCCACTGGTCCGACGATGAATTCCAGGCCGCGCGGACCTACCGCGAGCAGCGCGGCCTGGCCGCCTTCGGCCACTCCGAGGCGATGCGCGACCAGCCCCGCCACACCTGGCGGGTGCACCAGGCGCTCGACCCCTACAACGTGAGGGTCCGGGAGGCGCGCGACTCCCAGCAACACCCCGAGAGCGTCGCCGTCGCGGTCTTCTTCGACGTCACCGGTTCGATGCAGCGGGTCCCCCGGGAGTTACAGGAACGCCTGCCGAACCTGCTCTCCACGGTCACCGCGCTCGTCCCCGACGCCCAGATCCTCTTCGGCGCCGTCGGCGACGCGACCTCCGACCGCGCGCCCCTCCAGATCGGCCAGTTCGAGTCCGACAACCGCATGGACGAGGACCTGCGCCGCATCCTCCTGGAGGGCGGCGGGGGCGGCGGCATGCGGGAGAGCTACGAACTGGCTCTCTACTTCCTGGCCCGGCACACCGCGCTCGACTGCCACGAGAAGCGCGGCGTGAAGGGGGTCGCCTTCGTCATCGGCGACGAGATGCCCTATCCGACGGTGGCCGGCCACGAGGTGGCCGCGCTGTTCGGCGAGTCCATGGTCAAGGACGTGCGCACCGAGACCGTGATCAAGGAGGCTTCCCGCCTCTGGGACATCAACATGATCATCCCGGGCGGCACCTCCCACGCGGGCGACCAGCAGGTCAGCGGCCTGTGGCGCACGCTTCTCGGCGACCGCGTGATCGAGCTCGACGACATCTCGTCGATCTGCGACACGATCGCGCTCACCGTGGTCGACCGCGTCATGTCCCAGAAGGCCCACTAGCGAGAGTGGAGGCCACCATGGAAGACCACGTGATCGTCGCCGACCTCGGATACGGCGACGCGGGCAAGGGCACCATCGTCGACTACCTGTGCTCCCGGCACGCCAACGTCAGAGCGGTCGTCCGTTACAACGGCGGCGGCCAGGCCGGCCACAACGTCGTCACCCCCGACGGCCGCCACCACACCTTCGCCCAGTTCGGCGCGGGCACCTTCTGGGGCGTGCCGACCTTCCTGTCGAAGTTCATGATGGTCGACCCGATGCGGCTGGCCGCCGAGGCCAACCACCTGCGCTCCCTGGGCGTGCACCGGCCGTTCGACCTGCTGACCGTCGACCCCGAGGCGCTGGTCACCACGCCCTTCCACATGCGTGTCAACCAGTTCCGGGAACGTTCCCGGGGCGAGCGCCGCCACGGTTCGTGCGGCATGGGCGTCGGCGAGACGGCGTCCTACGCGATCGACAACCCGGGCTCCGCCATCCGGGTCGCCGACTGCGGCAACCCCCGCACGCTGCGTCCGCTGCTGCGGCGGCTGCGCGACTGGGCCTCCGCCGAGATCGGGCAGCCGATCCGGATGCCGTCGGTCGACGACGTCGCCGAGGCCTACCGCCAGTTCGGCGCGACCGTCCACACCGGCCGGCTGCCCTCGGGCGGGCCGCTGATCTTCGAGGGCGCGCAGGGCGTGCTGCTCGACGAGTGGCACGGCTTCCACCCCTACACGACCTGGTCGACCACCACGTTCACCAACGCGTTCGAGCTGCTCGGCGAGGTCGGCATGGACGACGCGAAGCGGCTGGGCGTGGTCCGGACGTACATGACCCGGCACGGCAACGGCCCGTTCGTGACCGAAGACCCGACCCTCCACCTGCCCGAGCGCCACAACATGACCGGCGAGTGGCAGGGCCCGTTCCGCACCGGCCACCTCGACCTCGTCGCGCTCCGCTACGCCGCCCGCGTCTGCGGCGGCGTCGACGAGATCGCGGTGACCCACCTCGACGTGGCCGAGGAGCACCCCGAGCTCAAGGTCTGCCGTGAGTACGCCGACGGCCTGACCCTGGTGCCCGGCGGCGGGCTGGAGCACCGCGCCCGGGAGTCCGAGCGCCTGCTCACCGCCCGCCCGATCCTGTCGGCCGCGCCCGAGTCGTGGGCCGGGCTCGTCGCCCAGGAGCTCGACGCGCCGGTCACGATCCGCTCCAGCGGGCCGACCTGGCTCGACAAGAAGGTCCGCCGGTCGGCCGCGGCCCGCCGCTAACCCGCCTCGGGGAAGGCCGTGGCGACCGCCACGAGTTCCCCGCCGAGGAATCCCTCGGCCCTGACCTGTTCACCGGTGCCCGGCAGGGTGAGGCTGCCGGCCCCGGGGGCGACGTCGACTGAGCCACGGGGGCGTCCGTCGACGTACACGTCGACCCGGTCGAGGCCGAGGGTGTCGAAGTGGGTGACGAGCGCGTCGTCGCCCGGGACCACGCTCAGCCGGAGCCGCCGCTTCGGCAACCGGGTCAGTTCGCGCCCGGCCGTCTCCATCAGGTCGGGGTTGCCCTCCAGCAGGTCGGCGACGGTGAGCCGGTGGCGGACCGGCGGGACCACGCCGAGGTCCTCCAGCGGGGTGCCGGCCGAGTCGCCCACCCGCAGGGTGCGCCTGATCGCGACGCTGATCGCGGCGCCCGCCGGCAGCGGCTCGTAGGGGCTGCCGGGCACGTCGCGCAGGTCGTCGAGCAGGTCGGCCTGGCCGACCACGTTGGCGCCGCCCGCGCCGGTGTTGTCGTCGACGCCGATGATCGTGCCGATCGTGTGGTCGGCGAAGCCGGCGGCGAAGATGTCCGACGTCGAGTAGCAGCGCGCGTCGGTGATCAGCACGACCGGGCCGTGGTAGAACTGCCCGAACGCGTTGACGATCTCCTCCGAGCTGAGCGGGAAGGCGTCGGAGTAGACCGCGCCCGTCTCGACCGACAACTCCAGCGACCGGCGCCAGCGCGCGTAGTCGCGGGTGTGCGTGGCCAGCAGCAGGTTCAGCGGCGAGCTCACCATCTGGGCCGGTTCGGGCTGGATGCGGCGGTGGGTGAGGAACTGGAGCAGGATCTCCCCGGCCAGGATGTGGCCGCCCGGGTTGCTCCGGATGTCGATGATCAGCCCGTCCTCCGGCAACGACGTGACGATCTGCGCGAACGCCTCGACGTGCGCCTGCAGCGCCGCCACGAACTGCTCCTGCGAGGTGAACTCGCCCAGGCTGAAGCCGGTGATGCGGACGTGCCCGAACGTGCCGGACGTCGTCTCGACGGCCCGCCAGAGGAAGATGCCGGTCGCGGTGTAGTTCGACGGGCCGGCGCCCTGGAACAGGAAGCTCCTGATCGAGGCCAGCTGCTCGCCCTCGATGTCCACGCCGCGCGGCGCGTCGCCGCCGACCGGGGCCGGGGGCACGGTCCGGCGCAGCACCAGCCACGGCAGGCGCAGCTCCTGGGGCTTGCCGTCGAGGTCGACGTACGAGACGACGACCCACTCCTCGTCGGGCGGCAGGTGACCGGCGAGTGACCGCTGGGTCAGCGACTCCAGCCCGCGCGCGTGCCGGGCGGCCAGGTTGCTCCCCGCGTAGCGTTCGCCGTTGACGTCGGCGGCCCGGCCGATGGGCATGCCGTTCCAGTGCGTGACGGTGACGCCGACCTTGAGGTCGCCGCCCACGGGCAGCAGGCCGGCGTTGACCTGGGTGACGACGTAGCGGTCGCCCGCCTGCTCGATGCGGAACGGCAGGAACGCCGCCGCGTCGGCGAACGGCCTGGGCAACTGGTAGCCGGTGTGCAGGTCGCGCACCGAGTGGAAGATCGACTGGAGCTCGAAGTGGAAGGCCCATTCGGGGTCGGGGGTCTGCTGCCGGCTGAGCCGCGCCTGGAGCAGCCGGAGCCGCTGGACCGGGTTGACGCCGTGCATGGCGACCTTGAGCGGCAGGTGCGCGAAGTTCTGCTCGAACACCACGAGGGCCTGCCGGACGATCAGCCGCCGCTGGTCGAGGGTGAGCGTGCCGGCCGTGGCCAGGAAGTCGGCCAGGGTGCCGGGGACGATCGTCCAGACGGGCTGCGGAGCGGCGGCTTCGGGCTGCGGATCCGCGGCGGCGGCGGTTAAGACGGCCTTTGCGTCCATATCTGGCTCCTGGTGGCCTTCGGAAGGAATGTCGGAAGTCCACCATGGCCGCCCGGAACGGTCCAGGGGAGAGTAGGGGGCTACTCAGCGGCCCTGCCGGAGCCCGTTGAGCGCGGTCTCCACGACGGCGTCGGCGAACTCGGCCGTCAGCGGGCCCTCGCGGTGCAGCCAGCGGTTCTTCAGCGGGCCCCAGAGCAGGTCGACGGCCACGTCGAGGTCGACGCCGGGCCCGAGTTGCCCGGCCTCCTGGGCCTTGCGGAGCCGGCGCCGCTTGAGCTCCCTCATCGGTTCGTCGAGGCGCTCGGCGTAGTCGGCGGCGAGGGCCGGGTCGAGCAGGATCTCGATCGCCAGGGCGCGCATCGGCTCGCTGTAGCGCGGCTCGGTCAGCTCGGCGACGGTGGCGCGGAGCACCATCTTCAGGTCGGCTTCCAGGTCACCCGTGTCCGGCAGGTCGGCGGGCTGGTCCGGCGGGCCCTCGGCGAGCATGAGCAGCGCGTCGAACAGCACCGCCCCCTTCGACGGCCACCACCGGTAGATCGTCTGCTTGCCCGCCCCGGCGCGGGCGGCGATGGCCTCGATGCTCAGGCGGGCGTAACCGACCTCGCCGGCCAGGTCGAGTGCGGCGGTGAGGATCGCCCGGCGGGCGGCCTCGTTGCGCCGGGCCGCGTCGGGCGCCTTTCGCTGCGTCGTCATGGGAGAAGTGTAGACGAGACGGACCGTCTCGTATTACAGTCATGGCGAGCCGAGACGGTTCGTCTCGCCAAAACCTCTCAGGAGATCTGACATGACCGTTGATCGTGTGTGGTTCGTCACCGGTGCGAGCCGGGGCCTCGGCCTGGCCTTCGCGAAGGCCGCGCTCGCCGCGGGCGACCGCGTCGTCGGGGCGGCCCGCGGCATCGCCCCGCTGGAGGCGCTCGCCGCCGAACACGGCGACCGCTTCCTCGCCCTTCCCCTGGACGTCACCGACCGCGCGGCCGTCCGGGCCGCCGTCGACGAGGCGGTGCGGCGGATGGGCCGCCTCGACGTCGTCGTCAACAACGCCGGCTACCTCGCCATGGGCATGCTGGAGGAGTTCGGCGAGGCCGAGGCCCGTGCCCAGATGGACACGAACTTCTTCGGCCCCCTCTGGGTCGCCCAGGCCGTGCTGCCGCACCTGCGCGACCAGGGGAGCGGCCACATCCTGCAGATCTCCAGCATCGGCGCGCTGGGCGGCTTCCCCCTCACGGGGATGTACAGCGCGAGCAAGTTCGCCCTCGAAGGCATGAGCGAGGCGCTGGCGGCCGAGGCCGAGGCGTTCGGCGTCAAGGTCACCATCGTCGAGCCCGGCGGCTACTGGACCGGCCTCTACACCACCGGGCTGGTCACGACCGAGCCCCTGGACGTCTACGCGCCGCTCCGGGCCGAGCTGGAGAAACGGTTCGCCGAGGGGTCGGTCGACAGCCTGCCGGAGCTCGCCGCCCACGCCGTCATGACGCTCGTCGACAGCGACGACCCGCCGCTGCGGCTGCTGCTGGGCAGCCTCGTCTACGACCTCGCCTTCGACGTCTCCCGCACGCGGATGGAGACCTGGGCGGCCTGGGAGGAGGTCAGCCGCGCCGCCGAGAAGGCGGTGCCCGCACCCGCCGCCTTCTGCTAGGCATGCGGAATGCAGCGATTGAAGCCTCTCATCGGCGAGTGGGCCGTCACGACCGCGCTCCCCGGCGGTCAGGTGCTCGGCCGCGTCAGGTCGGTGTTCGCGTGGCTCGACGACCGGTTCGTCGTCCAGCACACCGACGTCTTCCCCGGCGACCAGGGCATGCCCGAGTTGTTCCCCGCCGTCTGCGTCTACGGCGTCGACGGCGACACCGGGAGGTTCACCCAGCTCTACTCCGACGGCCGGGGCGTCCACCGCGTCTACCAGTGCACCGTCGACGACGGCGTCTGGCGGATGTGGCGCGACCAGCCCGGGTTCGCCCAGCGCTACACCGCCACCCTCGACGGCGACGTCATCGAGGGCGGCTGGGAGCTCGCGCAGGAGGAGGGCGTCTGGAAGCCCGACCTGTCGGTCAGGTACGAGAGAGCCGGTCGGCCAGCCTGATCGGCTCGGGCAGCCGGAACGCCGGGGCCAGCCGCAGCACCTGGGCGCACGCGTTGTCCAGGCTCATGCGATGCCCCTGCGACACGTAGACCGGCTTCACCCCACTCCGGGTCCGCAGCGCCCGGCCGACCGTCTCGCCGTCGAGGACGATCGGCGTCCACGACCCGCGCTCGTCGGCGGGCACCTCGTGGGTGCCGACGAACGCCGTCTTCGCCACCCCGATCGCGGGCAGGCCGGTCAGCACGCCCAGATGGCAGGCCAGCCCGAACCGGCGCGGGTGGGCCACCCCGTAGCCGTCGCAGACCAGCAGGCCGGGGGTGACCGACAGCCGGGACAGCGCCGTCAGCAGGGGCGGGATCTCGCGGAACGCGAACAGCCCCGGCACGTAGGGGAACCGGGCCTTCTCCCGGGCCACCGCCTGGTCGACGACGTTCAGGTCGGCGTCGAGCACCACGACGGCTCCGGTGACCGTGCCGTCGGCCGCGTAGCCGACGTCGAGCCCGGCCGTGAGGCCGATCTCGGCAGGTCCTTCTGAGGTCAGGTCGGCCAGCGGGCGCAGCCGCGTCTGGATCGCCTCCGCCTCGGCGACTGTGGCCGGTTCGTCCCAGGTCATCCCCACGAGGCCCACCGTAGACTGCCGGAATGACACGAGCGGGAGGTACGCGTGCGGCGCTGCTCGACGCAGCGCTCGCGGTGTTCGACGAGCGTACCTATGGCGACACCCCGGTGGCCGTGGTGGCCGACCGGGCGGGGGTGTCGGTGGGCACCCTCTACCGGTACTTCCCGAGCAAAGAGGCGCTCGGGAACGCCGTCTACCGGCTCTGGAAGGAGCGGCTGGCCGAGCGGATCGCGGCCGCGCGCCCGGCCGACGCCTCCTACGCGGCCACCTTCGCGGCGATCTTCCACGCGTTCGTCGGGTTCGCCGCCGACCATCCTGAGGCGTTCGCCTTCCTCGAACTCCAGCAGCACGAGAGCTACCTCAACGTCGACAGCCGCACCGCCTCGGCGTCGGTCGACGGGATGGCGGTGGAGTTCGTCTCCCAGGGGCAGAAGGCGGGGGAGATCCGGCCCGGCGAGCCGAACATGCTGGTCGCGCTCGTCTACGGCGCGCTGGTCGGGCTGGTGAAGGCGCGGCGCTCGGGGCTGCGGCTGACCGACGACGACCTGGCGGCGGCGGAGGCGGCCACGTGGGCGCTGCTTGACATACGCTCCTAAGCGGAGTGAACATTCACTCCGGATGCGAGCCGAAGGGAATCCTCCGATGCGCCTGACGTTCAACGGCAGTCCCCGCGAGCACGACCCCGGCCCCGACGACACCGCCGCCGACGTGATCCGGACGGTGTTCGGGGCCACCGGCACCAAGGTCTCCTGCGGCGCCGGGGTCTGCGGGGCCTGCACGATCCTCGTCGACGGCGAACCGAGGGTGTCCTGCCTGCTGCCCGCCGTCCGGCTCGACGGGACCGAGGTCACCACCGTCGAGGGGGTGGGTGGTGACCATCCCGTCCAGCGGGCCTTCGTCGAGTGCGACGCGCTCCAGTGCGGCTTCTGCACGCCGGGCTTCGTGACCGAGGCGGTCGCCTTCCACGACCGGTGGCGCAAGGACCGCGAGGGAGTGCCCTCCCGCGAGGAGGTCGCCGACGCGCTGACCGGGCACCTGTGCCGGTGCGGGGCCTACGAGAACATCCTCACCGCCGTCCAGAAGGCCTGCGCGGGCGCGTTCGACGACCGCGAGCCGGTGGCCGCCCGCGTCGAGGCCCCCGCCAAGGTGACGGGCGCGGCCGAGTACACGGTCGACGTGACCCTGCCGGGCATGCTCCACGGGGCGATCGTGCGTTCGCGGCTTCCTCACGCACGGGTCACCGTCGACCTGCCCGAGGGCGCGGTCCGCCTTCTGCGGGGCGACGTCGTCCGCTACACCGGTCAGCCGATCGCGGCCGTGGCCGCAGAGACGCCCGCCCTCGCCAGGGAGCTGGCCGAGCGGGTCGCGGTCGGCTACGAGGCGCTGCCCTCCGTCGTCGACCCCGAGGAGGCCCGGCGTGACGGCGCACCAGTGATCTTCGCTGACGCCGCCGACCAGAAGAACGCGCCCTCCAGCGCCGAAGGCGCCGGGTTCCCGGGCCGGTGGCGGGGCAACGTCCGGTCGGGTTACGCCTCCGCCTGGCGCGGACGCGCCGCCCGGCGGCGGCTCGACGCCGCCGAGGAGCGGAACGCGCCCGGCTACTTCGCCGCCACGTTCACCACCTCCGGCCAGTCGCACACCGCGCTTGAACCGCACGCCTCGGTCGCCGACTGGCGGCCCGACGGGCTGACGCTCTACGTCTCCACCCAGGCGCTCCCGCACGTCAAGGCCGCCGCCGCCAAACGCTGGAACCCGCCGAAGGTCGAGGTCGTCGCCCATCACGTCGGCGGCGGGTTCGGCTCGAAGCTCGGTCTCAGCACCGACGTGGTCGCCGCCGTCGAGCTGTCGAGGAAGCTGGGCCGCCCTGTCAGGGTCGCGATGTCGCGCGCCGAGGAGCTCACCGACACCGGCTACCGGCCCGGCACCCGGTCGGAGCTGCGCATGCTCGGCACCCCGACCGGCGGGCTGGCCGCGATCTCGCTCGACGTCTCGGGCCACGGCGGGGTCTCGACCGGCTCCATGGTCGCCACCCTGGGCCTGCTCATGTACGGCTTCGGCCCCCGCCACGTCCGCGACCGCGACGTGATCGGCAACGCGCCCCCGGCCAGCCCGTTCCGGGGGCCGGGCGGGCCGCCGTTCGCGTGGGCGGTCGAGCAGGGCGTCGACGCGATCGCCCACCGCCTGGGCGCCGACCCGCTCAAGCTCCGGCGCACCTGGGACGGCAACCGCCGCCGCCGCGCCCTCTACGAGATCGCCGGCGAGCTCCCGCTGTGGCGCGACCGGCCCGCCGCGCCCCAGACCGGCCGCTACCGGCGCGGGGTCGGGGCGGCGGCGGCCAACTGGATCTACACCGCCGACCTCGACACCAAGGTCGAGCTCACCGTGCGCGACGGCCGGATCGTCGCCCGCACCGCCACCCAGGACATCGGCACCGGCGTCCGGACCGTCATCCGCAACGCCGTCAGGGAGGTCTTCCCCGACGCCGACATCGTCGTCGAGCTCGGCCACTCCGACGCGCCCCACGGCCCGGTGGCGGGCGGCAGCCGGTCGACCGCCTCGGTCGGCCCGGCCGCCCGCGACGCGGCCGGGAAACTCGCCGCGCGCCTGGGCGGCAAGCCGGTCGCCGAGGCCGAGGGCGTGACCATCCTGGGCGAACGGCCCAAGGACCGGCGCGGTTCGGCGGTCCCGGTGTCGATGGACCACCTGCGCATCGGCCGGGGGCTGGCGGGAGCCGTCCACGTCACCGAAGTCGAGGTCGACACCCTGCTCGGCCACACGCGGGTCACCCGGGTGTGGGGCGGCGTCGCCGTCGGCGCGATCTACAACCGGGCCGCCGCGCGCAACCAGTGCGAGGGCGGCATCGTGCAGGGCATCGGCTACGCCCTCTACGAGGAGCGGGTCACCGACCCGCGCACGGGCGTGGTCCTGTCGGCGAACCTGGAGGACTACCGCCTGCCGGGCGTCAAGGACACCCCCGAGATGACCATCCACTTCCACGAGGACGGCTGGGACCACGTCCCGGGCGGCGGCATCGGGCTCGGCGAGGTGTGCACCGTCTCGGTCGCCGCCTCGGTGGGCAACGCGGTCTTCAACGCGACCGGATTCCGCCCGCTCGACCTGCCCATCCGCCCCGACCGGCTGCTCGAAGGGATGCCCCGATGACCGAATATCTGGCGGGCGGCACCGACCTGATGGAACGCCGCCTGTCGGGCCGCTCGACCGGCCCGATCATCGACCTGTACGACCGGGGCCTCCGGTCGATCGAGACCACCGGCGACGGCGGCTTCCGCATCGGCGCGATGGTCACCGTCGACACCCTGGCGACCGACCCCGCCCTCACCGCCGCCTACCCCGCCCTCGCGCTCACCGCCGGGGCGCTGGCGACACCGCAGATCAGGCGGGCCGCCACGCTCGGCGGGGTGCTGCTCCAGCGCACCCGCTGCCGCTACTACCGCAACGAGCACTACGAGTGCCTGAAGACCGGCGGCGAGGGTTGCCCGGCGCGCGGCAACCCGGGGGAGCGCGCCGTAGTGCTCGACCTCGGGCCGTGCGTCGCGCCCCACCCGTCGTCGGTGGCGATGGCGCTGCTCACCTACGACGCCGTCGCCGAGATCGAAGACCGGCCGTCCAAGCCGGTGGCCGACCTCTACGGCGACGGGGCCCGCGACCACCTGCTCGACCCGTCCGACCTGCTCACCGCGGTCACCCTGCCGCCGCCGGCCGAGGGCGAGCGGGCCGGGTACAAGCGCGCCATCGGCCGCGCCTCGGCCGAGTGGCCGCTGGCCGAGGCGGTCGCCCACCTGACCGTGCGCGACGGCGTCGTCGTGCGGGCCGGGGTGGCGGTCGGGGGAGTGGCGGCGGTGCCGCTGCGGCTGCCCGAGGTCGAGGCGGCCCTCACCGGCCACGCGCCGTCGGAGGAGCTGTTCGCGCGGGCGGCCCGCCTCGACTGGACGCCGGCGTTCGCCGAGACGGCGTACAAGATCAGACTGACCGAGACCCTGGTCGGCGACGTGCTGGCTCAGGCCCGGTAGTTCTCCAGGTGGGCCAGGACCGCGTGGTTCGCGGCCCACCCGTCGGGGAACTTGATCGGCACGTTGAGCTGCACCCGGGGGCTCATCGGATGGTGGTCGAGCAGGTCGGCGATGCCCGCGCGGGCCACCACGACGCAGGCGTGCCGGTGCCGCGAGGTCAGCACGCAGAGCCGCCCCGACTCCAGGTGGAACGCGGTCGCGTCGCGTCGGCCCGACAGCGGGTGGAGCACGATCGTGACGTCGTACTCGCGGCCCTGGAGCCGGTTGGCCGTGTCGACGGTGACGCCCTCGGGCGGCCCGGCCAGCTTCACCGCGGCGACCTGGTCGTTGTGGGCGCAGCCGATCGCGATCCGGTCGGGGGTCACCGGGTGGGAGCCGTGCTCGTCGTGGGCGACCGCGCCGCGCTGGACCATCCGCCGGGCGATCTCGGCGCACGCCTGCGCGGCCTCCGGGTCGGTGCGCACGGTGTGCCGGTTCGGCAGCTCGTACAGCGCCCACCCGGTGGCGGCGGCCATCTCGACCGTCCGGTCGAACGACGAGCGCATGCCCGGCACGGTCAGCTCCAGCCGGCGGACGCCCTCCTCGGTGCCGGCCGTGAAGCCGCCCGCCGGGTAGAACGCCTCGGCCACCATCGGCGCGGCGCTGGCGGGCAGCCGCCACGACACCGGCAGCCGGTGGGTGCGCAGCCCGTTGAGCCGCTGGGTCACCGCGACGGCGCTCTGCAGCGGATCCCACTTCAGGCCGGTCCACCGCTCGCTGTCGACCACGCTGAACGGGTCGAGCTGCCCCGGGTCGCCGACGAACAGCGCGTGCCCGTCGGCGAACAGCCGCGCCACCCCGAGGAGCTTGTCGGAGCGCATCTGGTAAGCCTCGTCGACGATCGCCCACGTCCAGCTCCGGTCGGCGACGTAGGCCCACTTGTCGGCGGTGGCGGTGACGACCTGGCAGGCGTCGACCTGGGCGATCTTGCTGCCGGTGGTGACGGCGGCGTGGCGGCGGACCCGCTCGGGCGGGTCGAAGCCCTCGGCGTGCAGCCGCCCGATGGTCAGCTCGGGGGAGCGGCGCGCCAGCCGGTCGACCAGGTCGTCGACCTGCTCGTTGGTCTGGGCCACGATCATCAGCCGCTCGCCCTTGGCGGCGATGGCGGCGGTGGTCTCGACGACCAGCGTCGTCTTCCCGGCGCCGGGCGGCGAGTCGACCACCAGGCCCGGGGAGGCGGCGCTGGTGTAGTCGGCGAGGATGGTCTCGGTGGCCGCCCTGGCGGCCTCGGCGGGGGTCACGACCAGGGCTCCATCGCGTCGTCGTCGGTGGGCACGTACTCGGGCGGCGGGCCGCCGTGGGTCCACGGCGTCTCCTCGCGCGGCGGCAGGGGCGCGCGGCGCGACTCGCCGGGGTCGAGCTCGGTGTAGCAGATCACGGTCCCGACCCCCGGCACGCTGCCCTCGGCGGGCTGGCCGCCCCGGCCCATGCCGTCGTCGATCTGGACGGTCACCGTCGTCTCGGTGATGTCGGCGATGGTCGCCGACTGACGCGGACGGGAGGGCGAGCGCACCTTCTTGCCCTTCGCCAGGCGTACCGGATCGGCGGTCTCGATCGTCACCAGGGGACGCGGTACCTCGCGCTTGCCGCCCGGCGGCACGATGCGCCGCGTCAGGTCGACGGCCACGACCTCGCCCGCGAACGCCACCCCGTCGGCCCGGTATTCGGCCATCACGAGCGGGTCGTCGAAGGCGCGGGTCGCCTCGAACGACTGCTGCGCCGCCTCCAGCCGGGCCAGCCGCTTGGCCGCCGCGACCGCGCTGTCGCGCTTGCCCTGCGGCAGGCCGCCGCCGTCGATCCAGGCGCGGTGGAGGGCGACGTGGACGCGGTCGCGCTCCCAGCGCGCGGTCGCGCCGGGCGACTCCTTCAGCGCCGCGAGCAGCCCGATCGCCTGCCACATGCGATCCCACGTGGGCCGCAGCTGGCCGTGCAGCGCCTCTTCGACCTGCGCGGCCGAGCCGGTCGCGTCGTAGTGCTCGATCGCCTTCTGGAGCTCCTGCCGGTCGAACTCGGGATGGGTGTCAGGCCCGGCGGGTGGGCTCAGCGGGTCGTCGGCCAGCGCCGCCGCCTCGGGGCCGGTCAGGCCCTCGGGCGGGTCGATCCAGCCGAGCAGCGCGGCCAGGTCGCCGTCTTCGGCGGCGCTCTGCCCGGTCACCCAGTGGGCGGTCAGCAGGTCGGTCATCGCCACCATCAGCGACGACCCGGCGAACTCGCTCTGCTCGGCCAGGAACGTCAACCACCGGCCCAGCATCGGCACCGCCGGGTCGACCGCGTAGGGCCCGGTCGTGCGCCGGAACCGCGAGGAGCGGCCCAGCTTGGCGGTGAACTCGACGCCGCCGGGGCTCGGCACGACGATCTGGGGCGCGTCGAGGCAGCGGTCGAACGGCGTCTTGGCCTCGACCGTCTCGACCTGCCGGGAGATGCGGTCGACGTAGGGCAGCAGCACCGCCCCCAGGTCGGCGAGGAACTGGAACCGCAGGTCGCGGTTGCGCGGCTGCGGCACCACGAGCAACTTCGGCCGGGCGGGGTCGGTGCCGACCATCGCGCCGAGCGGCGCGGCGGCCTCACCGGCCAGCCGCAGCGGCACGAACACCATGGGCGCCTCGGCCAGATGGACGTGGCGCACGGTGGCGCGCGGCAGCGCCCGTCCCCGTTCCCGCGCCCGCACCTTCACGTAGGAGTGGAGCAGGCTCACGCGACCGCCTCGTCGTAGAGGCGCGCCACGTGGCGGAGCCGCTCGGCGATCTCGGCCTGGTCGTCGGCCACCGGCTCGCCCGGGGTCGCCACCCGCAGCGCGGTCTGCACCGACTCGATGCCGCCCAGGTCGTCGCGGACGATGCGGCCCAGCGCGTCGAGGTGACCCAGGTCGTGGGCCTCGCGGCGGCACAGGTGCGACAACTCGCAGGCCGACAGGCACTGCGGCGCGTAACGCGCCGGGATGGCGGCCACGGCGGCCTCGATCTGGGCCGCCGGCAGCGCGTCGACGTCGAGGCTGAGGCCGGCGGGCAGCCGGTCGAGGATCGTGTCGATCCGGGTCAGCCGGGAGAGCTGCCGGGCGAGGGTGACGAGCTGGTGGCGGACGTCGACCGTGGTCGCCGTCGGCTCGTTGGTGAAGTCGCGCGGGCAGACCAGGATCACGTCGTGGGAGACCAGGTCGCGGCCGACGAGGTCGCGCAGCGCGTGGACGTAGACCGCCGCCTCGCGCGCCGCCGCCGACACCTTCGGGGTGTCGGCCTGGTCGTCGACGATCGCGAACGACTTGATCGCCACGATGTGGAACCGGCCGCCCAGCTGGAACGCGATGACGTCGGGTTCCAGGTAGACCTGCGCGCCCGCGACGTCGAGCCGCAGCAGCGGCCGGTCGAGGATGGTGGCCCGGCCCCGGCCCTCGGCGGTCTGCCGGATGATGCGGCGGGTGTGCCCGTGCCGCGCGACGTGGCCCTCGTTGCCCCCGGCGTCTTCGAGGTTGACGTAACCCGCCTCCTCGATGGGCAGGTCGAGCAGGGTGCGCAGCAGCCGCAGCAGGTGGGCCGCGCCGTTGGCCTTCACCAGGTCGGTGAACTGCTGGTTGCGCTGGATCGCGAACGGCGACTGGCCCCACCGGTCGTCGAACCGCAACCGCCGCATCAGCCGGGGCTTGTCGATCGCCGCCGCGTCGAGGACCGCCCGCCGGTCGCACGCCGGGTTCGCCGCCAGGGCGGCGATGCTGCGCGCGTTGTGGTCCTGCCCCGGCGTGGTGCCCCGGATGGCGTCGAGCCGGTTCACGCGGACCTCACCGTCTTGACTCCCGAACCGAAGAGCCGCTCGACCGGCCCGAGCCGGTCTGCCGCCCGCGCGGCCGCCTCCCGCCTGTCCATCTGATCCCTCTCCTGGTGTACGGCCAGCTCCGCCCCCGCCGCGGCGATCACCTTGGCCGGATCGGCCGGTCCGAAGCCGTCGCCGGCCCCCGGGATGTTCTGCGCCAGCTGCCCCAGCAGCCGGAACGCGCCCGGCGAGGCGTCGTCGAGCCGCATGAGGTGCTCGGCGAGCCGGACGGCCGAGGTCAGGAAGTCGGTGCGCGGGCTCAGCGGCCCGATGATCCGCTGCGGCAGCCCCCACGTGCTGAGCGCCAGTAAACCGCGGGCCGGGGACAGCAGTTCGGAGGTGAGCGCCGCGCACAGGTAGTAGGGCCGGGCGCCGGGCGCCGACCGGTAGGACTTCTCCTCGTCGCGCCGGAGGCTGGTGAGCTGGGTGTTGGCCATCTGGCCGCCGAAGAACGACTCGTCGACCGCGACGATCATCTTCGCGGCGGTCGGGGCGCCGAGCAGGGTCAGCGCCCGGTGGACCTGTTCGCGTACCGGAACCAGCGGAGGTTGTGTCGCGGGCTGCTCGACCTCGGCGTCCCACTGACGCTCGGCCTCCCGCAGCCGGGCCCGCAGCGCCCGCGCCTCGGCGTGCCGCCCGGCCGTCGTCGCCTGCCGGATGGCTTTCCTCAGCTTCCCCATCTGTGCTTCCAGCCCGTCCAGATCCACGTTTCCGCACCTTAACAGCGGCCCCAGGGAAAGCCAAGCTATTCCAGTTGCTTCCAGTAATTTCCAGCATTACATTTCCACAACTGAAGACACCCGCGAGAAGGAAGACGACCCATGAGCCGCTGCCGCCCTCCATTACCCCGGGCCGAACTCGACGCCCGCCTCGACGCCCGGATCGACACCCGCGCCGACGGAGCCGCCGTGACGTGGCAGGCGGTCGTGCCGCCCGCCTGCCGCGCCGCCCACACGCGGGCCGACCGCTACCGCGTCAAGGTCGGCAGCGTGTCCGGCTACCGCGACGCCGTCGACGTCGGCTACCTGCTGCAGCGCGCCCTCCTCCAGCCCGCCGGCGCGAGGGTGGCCGCGCTCCGGTCGGGAACCGTCCGCATGTACGCCGGCCGCACGGACATCGGCGGCGCCCGCGCGCTGGCCTGGCTCCAGGCGGTGATGGACGACCGCTGGGCGCTGGTCGACGGCGACTGGCACGAACTCGACCCCGAGCGCCTGGCGGCCGCCCTGGCCACCGTCCGCCCCCTCTTCGGCGCCGACCCCGAACTGCCCGACTGGCGCCCGGGGGAGTCGCCCCGCGTCTACGCGGCCAACGCCGGGAACCTCCGCCCCGACCTGCTCGCCCTGCCCGGCGGCGACCTCGGCGACCTGCTCACCGCGCGCGGCGACCTCGTCTACGTGACCACCCCCGCCGCCCTCGGCCCGGTCGTCACCACCGCCGCGACGGCGGCCCGCCGCCGGTTCGCCGGCGGCGCCCGCCCCTCCCGGGTGGTCTTCGTCGTGCTGTCGGTCACCCCGCTGCCGCCGGAGCGGCTGTTCCCGCTGGTCCGCCTCTCGCTGGCCGACGCCGCCCGCACGCTCGGCGACCTCGGCGTGGGCGTCGAGGTGGTCGTCCACCCGAGCGGAAGCCGCTTCTGACGCGGGGATATACGCCCCGTATACGCGGGCGTGCCAGGCTGGCCTCCCACCTCTGACGGGGGACCAACCATGAAGGAAAGAGCGATCAAGGGGCTGGCCGTTCTCGCGCTGACGGCCGGCGTCCTCGGGGCACTCAGCGCGCCCGCGGCGGCCGACGAACCCGACGGCGGCGTCCTGATCATCATCACCGTCAACGATCCCTCCAAGTATCAGCAGAACCCCATCGTGTGCGGGAGCAACATGCACTGGGGCAACCCCACCTGTGGGAACGACAACCCGGATGGGGGCGCCACGTGAACCTGAAGAAGGGCCGGAAGGCCGTCGTCGTGGCCGCGCTGGCAGCGGGCGGAATCGGGGTGTTCGGCGCCCCGGCCTTCGCGGCGCCGGGGCCGCTGCCGCCTCCTCCGTGCGACTACGCTGTCGACCCCGACGAGTGCGTCGTCCCTCCGGACCCGAACATGCACTGGGGCAACGAACGTCCCAGCGACTGAACGGGCTCCCTTCCTGACGGGGAATCACATGAAGAGAGTCGTCAAAGCAGGACTGATCGTCTTCGCTCTGGTCATCGGCGTGCTCCTGACGTTCCACGGGCCGGCCTCGGCCGTGCCGTGGAACGAGGTCATCGTCAACCTGTGCCCGGAGAACATGCACTGGGGCAACTACGACTGCCCCTAGCGTCCCAGGACGGAGACGGCCTACTCGGGGCGGGGCGTGAGCCGCGCCGCCAGCTTCGCGGCCTCGGGGGAGTCGAGGCCGAGCAGCAGGGAGTGGGCCGTCTCCCACAGGGCCCGCGCGGCCTCCTCGTCGCCCGTCCTCTGGAGGGTGACGGCGAGGGCGTCCATTGCGCGGGCCCGCCAGGTCGTGTTGTCCATCTCGGCGAACAACGTCACCGCTCGTTCGAGAGGCGGCACCGCGGCGCCGAGGTCATCGCCGGACTCGTAGAGGGAGCCGAGCCCGAGAGACGCGCTGGCCTCGGCGAACTGGTCGCCGACCCGTTGCGCGGCGGCGACGGCGGCCTTCATCGAGGCTTCGGCGGCCGGCCGTTCGCCGGAGGCGAGCTGCGCCTGCCCGAGGCCGCGCAGCAGGTAGGCCTCGCCGACGAGGTCGCCGATGGCGCGCACCAACGGCAGCGCCGCCGCGAACGCGTCGCGCGCGGGTTCGGGGCGCTCCTGCCGGAGGTAGGCGTCGCCGAGCCGGAACAGCGCCTGCGCCTGCCCGCGCCGGTTGCCGATGTCCTCGAAGGTGCGCAGGGCGTCGCGCAGCAGCGTCTCGGCCTCGGCGAACACGCCCTCCTCCAGGCGGATCTGGGCCATCCCGATGCCCGAGTGGGCCTGGGCCGCCCGGTCGCCGGCCTCGCTGAGCAGGTCGGCCGCCTCCTTGTAGCGGTGGTGGGCGCGTTCGGGGGTGCCGGTGATGCGGTCGAGCAGCGCCAGGTTGCGCAGCGCCAGCCCCACGCCGTGGTCGGCCCCGAGGGCCTCGAACCGAGCCGAGGAGTCCTCCAGCAGTTCGGCCGCGGTGGCGTACTCCTGCCGGAACAGGGCCAGGCTGCCCAGTCCGTACACCATCGCGGCCTCGCCGAGCCCGTCGCCGGCGGCGCGGGCGGCGGCCAGCGCGACCTCGTGGGTGGCGCGCCAGTCGTCGAACAGGCTGCGGGCCTCGAACAGCGTCACGCACGTCATCGCGAGCTCCCAGGCGAGCGAGGCCAGCCCCAGGCCGGCGGCCTGCGAGACGGCCGCCACGAGCCCGGCCCGCTCGGCGGCCAGCCACTCGATCGGCTCGCCGAGCAGCGCGTCGGCCAGCGCCGGGTCGGGCACCCGGCGCGGCGTGCTCCCGCGCAGCACGGCGAAGTCGCCGCCGTACTCGCGGCGGTGGGCCTCCTGCGCCAGCGACAACCACAGGGTGAGCGAGCGGCCCATCGCGGCGGCGCGGGCGGCCTCGTCGTCCTCCTCCATGGCGCGTTCGCGGGCGAACAGGCGGACCAGGTCGTGGAAGCGGTAGCGCACCCCGCCCGCGCCCTCCTGCGCCACCACTTCGAGCAGCTGCGCCGCGACGAGCTGCTCGAACAGCTCCCCGAGGGGCTCGCGGCCGATGCCGAGCAGCGGCCCGCCGGCCCATTCGCCGAAGTCGGGCACCCCGAGCAGGCTGAGCCGCCGGAACAGCGTCGCCGCCTCCGGGTCGAGGTCGCGGTAGCTGAGCCCGAAGTTGGCCCGCACCCGCACCCCGCCGTGGCTGAGCTCGCTGAGCCGGTTGCGCTCGTCGGCCAGGTGACCGGCCAGCACGCCCGCGGTGAGGCGGGTGCGCCCGGCCAGCCGGGCCCCGGCGATGCGCAGCGCCAGCGGCAACCCGCCGCAGAGCTCGCTCAGCCGGGCCAGTTCGGGGTCGGCCGGGTCGACCGCGCCCCCGGCCAGGCCCGCCAGCACGGCCACGCCCTCCGAATCGCCGAGGGTGCCGACCTGGAGGATGTCGGCGCGCTCCTGCGCCACCAGCCCGTCGAGCCCGTCGCGGCTGGTCACCATGACCGCGCACCCGGGGGAGCCGGGCAGCAGCGGCCTGACCTGCGTGGCGTCGCGGGCGTTGTCGAGCACGAGCAGCACCCGCCGGCGCGAGAGCACGCTGCGCAGCAACCCGGCCCGCTCGTCGACGTCGTCGGGGATCCGGCTGCCCGGCACGCCGAGCGCCCGCAGGAACCGGTCGACCACCTGCCGGGGGGCCAGCGGTTCCGCGTCCTCGGCGTAGCCGCGCAGGTCGACGTAGAGCTGGCCGTCGGCGAAGCGGCCGGAGACGCGGTGGGCCCAGTGGACCGCCAGGCCGGTCTTGCCGACGCCGCCCATGCCGGTGAGCCCGAGGAAGGCCGGCACGCCCTGGCTCTGCCGCAGGTCGAGCAGCCGGTCGAGCTCGCCGAGCTCCTCGGCCCGGCCGACGAAGTCGGCGACGTCGTGGGGCAGCTGCGCGGGCGTGGGGAACAGGGTCGGCCCGGTCTTGGGCTCGGCCGGGCGCGGCGCGGACGTGCCGGAGTCGCCGCGCAGGATCTCCTCGTGCAGCGCGCGCAGCTCGGCGCCGGGTTCGAGGCCGAGCTCGCCGATGAGGACGCGCCGCCCCTCGCGGAAGGTCTCCAGCGCCTCGGCCCGCCGCCCGGCCCGATGGAGGGCCAGCATCAGGTGGGCACGCAGCCGTTCGCGGGTCGGGTGTTCGGCCACCAGGCCGGTGAGCTCGCCGATGAGGTCCTCGTGGCGGCCCAGTGCGAGGTCGGCGGTGATCCGCAATTCGGCCGCCCGTAACCGCGCCTCTTCCAAACGGGTTGCGGCGGGCCAGATCGCGGGGTGGTCGGCGAGGTTGCCGTACGCCGGTCCGCGCCACATCTCCAGGGCCCTGGCCAGCAGCCGCCGCCCGGTGGCGGGGTCGCCGCCGTTCATCGCCCGCGCGCCCTCGGCCGTGAGGGCCTCGAAGTCGGCCGCGTCGAGCTCGCCGGGGCCGACCGCCAGGGCGTAGCCGGAGGGGTGGCGGACCACCCGGTCCCGGTCTCCCAGGGCTTTGCGCAGGTGGTAGACGTACAGGCGGAGATTCTCGTGCGCCGAGGCCGGCGGTTCCTCCCAGAGCGCCCCGATCAGGCGGGAACCCGCCGTGGGAGCGTTGGCGTTGCCGATCAGCACGGCCAGCAGCAGCCGTTGTTTCTCCGACCGCAGCGGCACCTGCGCGCCGTCGATCGTGATGTCGAGGGGACCGAGAACGCGAAGCCTCATCGCCACCTTCGGGGTGATCTCCGGGAGTGAGATGCACCTTACCGGTCGATCGTTATATGTGCCTTATCCATTATCGGATCGGGTCAAGAGCCGTATATCCCACGAAACTCCAGAACGGTATATACGCCTCTCACGTCGCCTATACGGCAAAAATACGCCCGTGCCTCATGGTGTGCCTCAGCCCCAGCCATACCTGAGGAGACATCGTGGTGTCCCGCTCCCGGACGGCCTTGTCGGCCGTCCTTCTCTCCCTTTCCGCCATCGTCGCCCTACCCGCTCCGGCGGCGGCCGTGCCCGTCCCGATTCCCACGGCCCCGACGTGCGTGGCGGCCGCCGACAATCCCGACGGAGCCGCCGGGATGGCCGCCCAGTGCGGCACCGAGGTCGAGGTGCTCTCGGAGCGCACCGAGACCAGCCAGGTCTTCGCCCAGCCCGACGGCACGATGGAGGCCGTCACCTCCCTCTACCCGACCCAGGTCGTCAAGAACGGCGTCTGGACCGACGTGAACACCGACCTGCGCCTGTCGGGCGGGGTGACCCCGGTCGCGACCTCGGCGGACGTGCGCTTCTCCACCGGCGGCGCCGACCCCATGGTGACCCTCACCGAGGGCGCGGCCTCCATCCGGATCAAGTCGCCGTGGAACCTTCCCACGCCCTCCCTGAACGGCGACACCGCGACCTACCCCAATGTGCTGCCCGGCGTCGACCTGCAGTTGCGGGCCGAACCCGACGGCTTCTCGCAGTACCTCGTGGTGAACACGCCGGCGGCCGCCGCCAACGCGGAGCTCGCCCGCATCGCGTTCCCGATCGAGGCGTCCGGCGGGGCGTCGATCCGCGAGAACGAGTCGGCCCTGGAGGTCGTCGACGCCGCCGGGAACGTGCTGTTCGCGTCGGGCTCGGCGCTCATGTGGGACGCCGACGGCGCGGGTGACGAGGGCGCCGACAGCGCGCCCGGCCGCACCGCCGAGATGGACGTCGAGGTGGGCGCGCACGAACTGGTCGTCGTGCCCGACCAGGCGCTGCTGACCGCGTCCGACGCGACCTTCCCGATCTACATCGACCCGGCGTTCAGCAAGCCCAGCATGGGCGGCAACTGGACGCACACCAACAGCTGCTCGCCCGGCACCAGCTTCTACACCAGCTACCGCAGCGAGTTGCGGGTCGGCCGCCAGTGGAACACCTCGTGCAAGTGGCGGGCCTACATGCGGTTCGACACCGCCCAGCTGGCCGGCGCGACGATCCAGGCCGCCGAGTTCGCGGTGACCGCCGACCACGTCGCCAACTGCGCGGGCGCCAACACCAACCTGCTGTTCCGCAACAACATCTCGGCCATGAACACCGCGACCTGGAACAGCACCAGCAGCGGCAACGTGCAGACCATCGGCACCGAGAAGTTCGACGCCAACGAGTCGAGCTGCCCGTCGGGCGACCAGAAGAAGGTCTACGACGACGGCAGCGCCAAGGTGCTCGAAGGCCGCATGCAGAGCCAGGCCAACGCCCGCGCCTCGCAGACCACGTTCGCGCTCATCTCCTCCGACGAGGGCGACCACATGGGGTGGAGCAACTTCATCCCGGGCTCGGTGGCGCTGATCATCACCTACAACCACACCCCGACGGTGCCGACCTCGCTGAAGATCACCACCGACTGCGGCATCTCCTGCGCCTGGGTGCGTTCGGGCACGCCCACGCTGTCGGCCGTCGCCGCCGACCCCAACGGCGGCACCCTCGCCCGGGTCGAGTTCGAGGTGTACGACCGCGCCCGCGCCAGCCGCAAGGCGGCGTCCGGCACGGCCGTCTCCAACCGCGCCTCCGGCCAGGCCGCGGCGTGGAAGGTCACGCCGGCGCTGCCCGAAGGGGCCTACTCCTGGCGGGTCCGGGGTTGCGACGCCTACGTCTGCGGCGGCTGGGGCGGCTGGTTCGACTTCACCGTCGACACCACCGCGCCCACCAACGTGAGCGTGACGTCGGCGGAGTACCCGCCAGCGAGCGACGGCACCTGGAACGGCGGGGCCGGTCAGGCGGGCACGTTCGCGATCGGCGCGTCCGGCGCCAACCGCTTCGAGCTGACCCTCAACGGCGTGAACAAGGGCTGGGTGAACACCACCGGCGACGTCTGGACCGGCGCGCTGACCCCCGACCGCGACGGCGTCAACCTGCTCACCGCCCGCGCCGCCGACGCGGCCGGCAACGTCGCGGGCAGCCCGTTCACCTACGAGTTCCTGGTCCGCCCGGTCCCGGCCAAGGCCATCGGGTGGGGCTTCAACGAGGCGACCGGCACCACCGCCGCCTCCGACCCCGCCGGGACCACGCTCGACAGCAAGGCCGGCCCGGCCGCCCGCGTCGCCGGCAAGAACGGCGGCTACGCCCTCAACCTCGACGGCGCCTCGGCCTGGGCGAGCACCCAGCCGGTCGTCGACACCAAGACGCCCTTCACGGTGACCGCCCTGGTGAAGCTCACCTCCACCACCGTGAGCGGCCCGATCACCGCCGTCTCCTCGCACGGCGCGACCGGCTCGGGCTTCCGCCTCGGCTACCGCGCCGAGGGCTGGTGCTTCTCGATGTACGCCGCCGACGGCGGCGCCGAGACGAAGGCCTGCTCCACCGAGTCGGTCGGCACCGGCTGGACCCACCTGGCCGGCGTCTACGACGGCACCCGCCTGCGTGTCTACGTCAACGGCCTGAACTGGGAGGAGGCCGACCAGGTCCCCTTCACCTCGACGTGGTCGGCGACCCAGGGCTGGTCGGTCGGCCGGGCCAAGGACGCCGGCGCCCTCACGCAGTACTGGACCGGCGCCGTCGACAGGGTCGGCGCCTACCAGAAGGCACTGACCCAGAGTGAGATCGTCACGGACGGAGCCAAGGGATGAGGAAACCGGCCGCGTTACTGATCGCCCTCGTACTGTCGGGGGCCGGAATCGTCAGCGGGGGGACGGCCAACGCCCTCGCCGACTGGGAGGCCCCGGTCCCGGTCGACGTCACCCCCGTCCCCGTCGAGGACAACACGCGGCGCACCGTCGTCGAGACGGCGCAGCCGCCCCGGGTCAAGGGCCCCGCCACGATCGTCTGGCCCGCCGACACCGCCGCGCAGATCACCCCGGGCGCGCGGGCCGCCGCCGGTCAGGCGGTCTCGGTCGCCGCGGCGGCCTCGGTGGGCAAGGTCGGGGTGCGGGTGTACGGCCGCGCCGCCGCCGAGACCGCCGGGATCAGCGGCGTCATGATGTCGGTGGCCCGCAGCGACGGCCAGCGGTCGACCGGCACGGTCGGCGTCAACCTCGACTACTCCGGGTTCGCCGGCGCCTTCGGCGGCGACTGGGCCAGCCGCCTGCGGCTGGTCCGGCTCCCGGCCTGCGCCCTGACCACCCCCGGCGCGAAGGGCTGCGGCCTGGACGCCGCCGTCCCCGTCGACGGCAGGAACGACGCCGCGACGCAGACCCTCACGGCCGACGTCGCCCTCCCGGCGGCCGGCGCGCCCCAGCTGCTGGCGGCCGCCGCCGCCCCGGCCGGGCCGAACGGCGACTACAAGGCGACCTCGCTGACCCCGGCCTCGACGTGGCAGGTGTCGCAGCAGACGGGCGCGTTCTCCTGGAAGTACCCGATCAAGAGCCCGCCCGCGGTGGGCGGCCCGGCGCCCTCGCTGGCCTTCTCGTATTCGTCGCAGGCGGTCGACGGCAAGACCTCCGGCCAGAACGGCCAGGGGTCGTGGGTCGGCGACGGCTGGGACATGTGGACCGGCTTCATCGAGCGGACGTACAAGAGTTGTCTCGACGACACCAAGGCGGTCGGCGGCAAGGACCCGAACAACAAGGACAAGAAGACCGGCGACCAGTGCTGGTGGAAGCCCAACGCCACCATGAGCCTCAACGGCAGCTCGACCGAGCTGATCGATCTGGGCGGCGGCAAGTGGAAGGGCACCGGCGACGACGGCTCCCGCGTCGAACTGCTGCCGGACGCCTCCAACGGCGTCTACAACGGTGAGCACTGGAAGGTCACCACGATCGACGGCACCCAGTACTTCTTCGGGCGCCGCACCGACTCGGCCTGGACCACCCAGGTCTTCGGCAACCACCCCGGCGACCCCGGTTACGAGGCCGGCGACTTCGCCGGGAGCCGCGAGACCCAGGCGTGGCGCTGGAACCTCGACTACGTGGTCGACCCGCACGGCAACACGATGACGCTGAACTACGGCAAGGAGACCGGCGCCTACGGCCGCGAGTTCGACGCCGACAAGCGCCAGACCTACGACCGGGGCGGCTACCTCACCACGATCGACTACGGCACCCGCACCGACCAGTCGACGGCCTCCACGCGCATCGCGTTCGAGGTGGCCGACCGCTGCCTGGCCGGCGCGACCTGCTTCGACTCGGGCGGCAAGGCGGTCGCGGCGTCGTGGCCGGACGTGCCGTGGGACCAGTACTGCCGCGACAAGTGCACCGAGCAGATGTCGCCCACGTTCTGGACGCAGAAGCGGCTGGCCGCGGTGCGCGCCCAGGTGCGCGACGGCAGCGGCTTCCGCACCGTCGAGTCGTGGACGCTGAAGCACTCGTGGCTGAACGCGGGCGTCAGCCAGAACGAGGGCGTGCCCATGTGGCTCGACTCGATCACCCACTCGGGCTCGGGCGTCAAGGGCGGCGCCACGGTGACCGACCCCGCGGTGACCTTCTCGCCCGGCGCCGACCCGTTCCCCAACCGGGTCGACGGCGCGAACGACGGCCGGACCGCGCTCAACCGCTTCCGCGTCGTGTCGATCACCACCGAGACCGGCGCGCAGATCGGCGTCACCTACCTGGCGAGCGACTGCACCCGCAGTTCCCTGCCGGCGGTGCACTCCAACGGCAAACGCTGCTTCCCGCAGTGGTCGACCCAGGACGGCACCGACCCGACCCTCGACTGGTTCAACAAGTACGTGGTGGGCCGCATCGACCTGTACGACAACGGCGGCGGCTTCACCCACGAGCAGACCAACTACGACTACCTCGACGCCCCGATGTGGAAGTACGACGACAGCGAGCTCGTCGAGGAGAAGAAGCGCACCTGGGGCCAGTGGCGCGGCTACGGCCACGTCCGGGTCAGGGTCGGCCTGGAGTCGGGCCCGCAGTCGGTGTCGGAGTACCGCTACTTCCGCGGCATGGACGGCGACAAGCAGCCCGACGACAAGGTCCGCGACGTCTGGGTGAAGGACAGCCTCGACGGCACGGGCGACGCGCACTCCAAGCGCATCGAGGACCACGACGCCTACCAGGGGCAGCTCCGCGAGCAGACCACCTTCGACGGCGTCGGCGGCCAGTGGATCACCGGGAAGCTCACCGAGCCCGGCTTCACCCAGACCGGCGCGTCGGGGGCGCTCAAGGCGTACATGGTGCACACGCCGGTGCAGCTGACCCGCACCCGGCTCGCCGACGGGCGGACCCAGTGGACCAAGGTGCTGACCAAGGTCAACGCCGAGAACCTGCCGACCGAGGTCAGCGACCTCGGCGACGAGTCCACGGCGAGTGACGACCAGTGCACCAAGACGTCCTACGTCCACAACGGCACCCTGTGGATCAAGGACAAGGTGCTGCAGACCGACCAGTACGGCGTCGCCTGCGCCACCACCCCGTCGATTCCCGGCGACGTGATCATGCAGGAGCGCAACTACTACGACGACGCGACCAAGCCGCTCGGCACCGCGCCGACCCGCGGCCTGGTCGTCAAGGAGGAGGAGCTCAAGGGCTGGAACGGCACCACGCCGCAGTGGTTCGCCGTCACCACCACGACCTACGACGCCAACGGCCGCGCGACCTCGGCCACCGACTCCCTGAACCGGACGACGAGGACGCAGTACGTCCCGGACAAGGCCGGGCCGGTCACCGAGGTGAAGACGACCAACGCGCTCGACCACACGGCCTCCTCGCTGATGGAGGCGGCCTGGCAGGTGCCGACGACCATCACCGACGCGGGCGGGCGCAAGACCGAGCTCGAATACGACGGCGCGGGCCGGCTGACCAAGGTCTGGCTGCCCGGCCGGGCCAGGAGCGAGGCCGCCAACATCCTGTACGCCTACAAGGTGCGCAACACCGCGCCGTCGGTCACCACCACGAAGAAGCTGCTCCCCGACGGCACCGGGCGTTACCAGACCTCGACCGTGCTGTTCGACGCGCTGCTGCGCCAGCGCCAGGCGCAGAGCCAGGCGGTCGGCGGCGGCCGGGTCATCGCCGACACCGTCTACGACTCGCGCGGCCTGGTCGCCTGGAGCTCCGACCCGTACTACCACGACACCGCCGGGCCGGGTGAGGCCATCGCGGTGCCGACCAAGGCGATCCCGTCGGTGACCGAGAACACCTACGACGGCGCCGGCCGGGTCACCAAGGCCGAGTTCAAGGCGTACGGCGTGGCCAAGTGGGCGACCACGACGGCCTACACCGGGACCGGCACGGTCGTCACGCCGCCGATCGGCGGGACCAAGACGGAGACCGTCCAGGACGCCCGGGGCCGGACCGTCGAACTGCGCCAGTTCCACTCGTTCACGGCGGGGACCTACGACCGGACCCGCTACACCTACACCGACAAGGGCGACCTGGCGAGCATCACCGACCAGGCCGGGAACGTCTGGCGCAACACCTACGACGTGCGCGGCAACAAGGTGAAGCTGGAGGACCCCGACAAGGGCGTCAGCGAGCAGACCTTCGACACGGCCGGGCAGCTCACCGGCGTCAAGGACGCGCGGGGCGTGGTCCTCGCGTACACCTACGACCCGCTGGGCCGCAAGACCACCCTGCGCGAGGGCTCGGCGACCGGCCCGCTGCGCTCCGAGTGGTTGTACGACACCGCCCCCGGCGGCCTCGGCAAGCCCGCCGGCTCCATCAGGCACAACGGCTCCGCCAAGTACTCGACCCTGATCAGCGGCTACGACGCCGGCGGCTACGCGACCGGCCTGACGGTCACCCTGCCCGCCGAGACGGGGGCGCTGGCCAAGACGTACGAGTACAAGACCACCTACAAGCAGGACGGCCAGCCCGCCACGCTGACCCTGCCGGCCGCCGGCAACCTGCCCGAGGAGAAGCTCGAGTACGGCTACAACCCGGTCGGCAAGCAGTCGTACATCAAGAGCGGCGTGCAGATCTACGTCAACGACACCGTCTACAACCAGATCGGCGGGCGCATCCAGCGCATCCTCGGTCAGGACGACAAGCGCGTCTGGCAGACCGAGACCTTCGACGAGCCCACCGGCCGACTGGTGACCAGCTCGACGACGCCGGAGCTGAAGAACCAGACGGCCAACTTCAACTACGAGTACGACCAGATGGGCTCGGTCACCAAGGTCAGCGACCGGCCGAACGGCGGCCAGCAGGCCGACCACCAGTGCTTCACCACCGACCACCTGCGCCGCATGACCGAGGCGTGGACCCCGGCCAACGGCGACTGCAACCCGGCCGCCCGCTCGGCCGCCACGCTCGGCGGCCCGGCGCCCTACTGGCACAGCTACGCGTACACGACCACCGGCAGCCGGGACACCGAGACCTGGCGCACCGCCACCACCACGACGATCCGCGACTTCGTCCAGCCCGCCCAGGGCGGCGCCGCCGGCTCCAAGCCGCACGCCGTCACCCGGGTCGACAAGTCCACCGGCGGCTCCGACACCTACGCCTACGACGAAGCCGGCAACATGAACGCCCGGACCGTCAACGGCGCCGCCACCACCCTCACCTGGGACCCCGAGGGCGACCTGGCCACCACCGTCCAGAACGGCCAGACCACCTCCTACCTGTACGACACCGAGGGCGCCCGCCTGATCCGCAAGGAGCCCGGCGCCATCACCGCCTACCTGCCGCACGGCCAGGAGGTGAAGGCGGTCGGCGCCACGGTGACCGGCACCCGCTACTACCTGCAGGGCGACGACACCGTCGCGGTGCGGACCGGGACCGGGCTCACCGGCCTGACCTGGCTGGCCCAGGACCACCACAACACGGCCGAGGCGATGATCAGGGCCGCGGACCTGTCGGCCACCCGCAAGCGCAGCCTCCCCTTCGGCGCCCAGCGCGGCGCCAACCCGGCCTTCTGGGCGGGGGAGAAGGGCTTCGTCGGCGGGACGAACGACCCCACGGGCCTGGTCAACATCGGGGCCCGCGACTACGACCCGCTGCTCGGCGCGTTCATCAGCGTCGACCCGGTCATCGACCCCCTCGACCCGCAGCAGATGCACGGCTACAGCTACTCCAACGGCAACCCGCTGACCTTCACCGACCCCGACGGCCTGTTGTTCGGGATCAAGAAGCCGGCGTGGATGGACAAGGTCACCAACGTCGCCAAGGCGGTCGCCACCACCGTGGCCAGCCCCGTCGTCAGCGCGGCCAAGGGCACCGGCAAGTTCCTCTGGGAGCACTCCGGCAAGATCTCCGCGGTCACCGGGTACGCGGCGATGGCCGCCGCGATGATCCCCGGCGGCCAGCCGTTCGCGGCGGTGCTCGGCGCGGTCTCCACCGTGACCGGCGTCATCGACACGGTGAAGTCGTGCAAGGAGGGCAAGAAGATCGACTGCGCCGTGGGCGCGGCCGGGCTCGTGCCGATCGTGGGCAAGGCCCTGGCCAACGGCCCGGCCAAGAACGCCGCCAAGAAGGCGATCAGAGAGGCGGACGCCAAGATCCAGGCCAGGAGGCAGGACGTCACCATCGACGAGGCGGTCATGGGGCACGCCAAACCCGGCATGAACGTCGACATCGAGGCCGAACGGCTCTACCAGAACCGGCTCAAGATGATCCAGGCCCAGAAGGACCGCGAACGCGCGCTCGCGGCGCAGGCCAGGGCCCGCGCCCGGGACCGGGCGTGGGACACCTGGGGCACCGCGATGAACATCGAGAACGGCTACAACGAGGTCTGCAAGGGCTACCGCATCTGCCACGAGCGGGAGGTCTTCGTCCCGACGCTCGTCAAGACGGTGACGAGCCCGCCCCGGCGGTTCCGCATCCCGCCGCAGTTCCTGATGTAGCCGGGAGCCGCCCTACGATCGAGGCATGAGCGCCGAGATCACCCAAGAAGTCATCGAGAGGTTCCTGGTCGGGGGCCGCCTGGTGCAGATGCCCGCGAAACACGCGGTGCGCCTGGCGGTCCTCGACCGCGTCGCCCAGTCGTTCGAGATCGGCGTGCGCTACTCCGAGAAGGACGTCAACACGGTCCTCGCCGGTTTCTTCGACGACTACGCCGCCCTGCGCCGCTACCTCATCGATAATGACCTGTTGTCCAGGGAGGACGGGGTCTACTGGCGCAGTGGCGGCACCGTCTGAATCAGCGCTTCTCGGGTAATAAGGGGCCATGCGGGTGAGTCGATGGAGTGACCTCCGCCTGCGCCATCCCTGGATCGACCACCACGTCCGCGCGGTCCTCCGGTTCGACCAGGCCGACGGCGGCCGGCTGTCGGCGGGCATGACCTACTACGCGTTCTTCGCGATCTTCGCGCTGGGCCTGCTCGCCTTCGTGATCATGGGCCACGTCTGGGACACCCCCGGCGCGCTGGCCCAGGTCGCCGACTACCTGTCCGACACCTTTCCCCGCCTCGACGTCGTGGCCCTGCGCGACGCCCGCGACACGGCGGGCTGGATCGCCCTGTTCGGCCTCCCGCTGACCGGCCTGTTCTGGGTCGACTCGATGCGGTCGTCCAGCCGCGCGGTGTGGGGCCTCAACGAGTACCCGGGCCGCTTCCTCACCCGCTGGCTCATCGACCTGGGCGTGCTGGCGGCGCTGGGCCTGCTGCTGGCGGCGTCGCTGACCCTGTCGTTCGGCGCGCAGTCGGCACTGTTGTGGGTGACCGGCCACACCGTCGGCCCCGACGCCCCGACGGCCCGGTTCTTCCTCCAGGCCGCCGCCTTCGGCCTGGGCTTCGCGGTCAACCTGCTGCTGTCGGCCGCGCTGCTGACACTGGCGCCGCGACTGCGCCTGTCGCCGCGCCGCGTGATCGGCCCCGCCCTGATCATCACGGTCGGCCTGGAGGTGCTGAAGACGGCCGGTCAGCTCTACTTCAACCTGAGCTCGTCGAACCCGGCGTACACCGTGGTGGCCGGCGCGGTCGGCATGCTGCTGTTCCTGAAACTCATGAACGTCCTGATCCTGTACGCCGCCGCGCACGCCGCCACCAGCCGCCACGGCACCGTGGTCGACCTCGCGACGGGGCGGCGCGTCAGGCCGGCCGCATCCAGCTCTGACCACGTTGCACAAACCCGGCCCGATTCGTCCGGATCCCTCTCGACGCCAGTTCAGTGATCAACCGTCCGGGGTCCTTCGGCGTGACGGCCGGCACGATCCGCGCGCCCACGTCGATCCAGAGCGCCATCCGGCGGCGGGGACGGTCACGGTCGAGGTTGTACCAGTGCACGAAGTCACCGGTGCCCCACAACCGCCGGCTGCCCCGCGGCAACGGAACCGCGTTGACCGCCCGGATCGCCCTCAGGGAGATCCTCTTGTCGCCACCCCAGAGGTAGTACGTCCTGATGATCAGCTCGGCGTCCGTGCAGGTCACCAGCCCGTCGTCATACATGGTTCGAGCATACGGGGGGCCGACCCCCGAGCCCCCCGCTGTCAGGGGGCTGCGCCCCCTCACGCTCGCTTCGCTCTTCTTTTACGGCTCCGCCGGGCCGGCGGCCCGAACTAGAGAACTGCTCCAACCCATCCACCATCCGGCCGCAAGCCGGCCTCCTCAGGATGATCTCGATCCCTCCCGGAAGGACGAGACATGCGGTTATGGAGTGCCCTGGTGTCGCTGACGGCCGTGATGCTGGCCGGCGCACCTCCAGCCCACGCGGAGACCCCGAACGCCACGGTGGCGGCCGTGGGAGCACAACCACCCTCACACACCGGCTCCTGCTACCCGGAGCCCGCGCGGATCACCCTCAGCGCCACGATCACGGTCGACGGCCCCCGGGTCGTCGCCTACCAGTGGGGCACCGGCAGCGTCGAGCAGGTGGTCTTCGCCGAGGCCGGATCCACGACCGTGACCACCACGAAGACGCACCACTGGGGGCACGGGCCGAAATCCACGACCATCCGGCTGATCGGTGCCGGGAGCACGGCGACCATCGCGTACACCCTGGCCTGCGACGAGCCCATGCCGCACAGGCCGGAGATCCAACCGGTGGCCGACTATCTCGGCCCCTGCGGTGCCAGTGTCGTGCACACGGCCACCGCGCAGATCACCTCGCCGATCGCGCAGACCGTGCGCTACCGGTGGATCACCAATGACGGCTCGGACCTGCGGGGCGCCCAGGGAGTGCACGAGGTGGTCTTCACCGAACCGGGCACCAGAACCGTGAGCACTCCCTTCCACCGTTTGCCGGTCGCCAGCCCAGTGGGGAGCGACTGGATCTCGGTGCGGATCGTCAGCCCCGAGACACACGTCGACGCGGTCGAGTGGGGGTCCTACCGCACGGTGTGCGCGGGCGAACACCGCATCGGCGCCGACTTCGTCTCCGTGACCCGCACCGCCGGCACGTGCACTCCGTGGACGCCGTTCAAGTACCGGCTGGAGGGCCACGTCGAGAGCAACACCTCCGGACAGCTCACCTACGCCTGGTCCCGCTTCACCGAGGAGGCCGTGTGGGCGCGTGAGCCGTGGAAGACCGTCATGATCACCTCCTCGGCGGGCGGCCGCGCACCCGTCACAAAGGTGGTCGGTTCGAGCATGGGCGACTCGGCCTCGTGGCGTCTGGAGGTCGTCGGCGTCAACGGCGTCATCACGACGGCGAGCCGCGGCTACCAGACCTGCGCCTCCGGCTGAGGCCCCGCTGGATAGGGGCGTCCTCCGCCGCGCACGGGAACCGTCGACGTCACGGCCGGCGGCCGGTCGTGCTGATCACGTGGGCCCGGTGCAGCACGTCGATCTGGGCCCTGTTGTAGAGGGCTGTGAGAGCGTGTCCGAGGGCGGTTCGGGCCGCTCGGGCCTGGCGTGGGGTGGCGGCCTTCAGGTCCAGCCTGACCGGGTGATCGGCGCCCGCGCCGTCGGCGAACGGGGCGAGCTTCTCGGCGAGGGCCTGCCGCGTGGCGTCGTCGGCGTCCTCGGGGAGATCGCGGAACTCCTCGTCGAGGGCGGGGTCGGGGTCCGCCTCCAGCGTGTGCCGCACGGCGTTCATCGACTCGTCCGAGAAGAATCGCGCGTAGATCGTGAGGAGGGCGCGGTCGTTGTCGCCCAGGGGCCCGGCGGCGCGGCTGAACCCGGTCGGCACGTCCAGTGACGTGCCCGGTTCGGACAGCGTGGCCAGGACCCGGCGGATCTCCTGGAGCCGTTCCACCGTCGCCTCGAGTTCGGCGTCGATGGTCCGGAAGACCGAAGTCTGACGGTCGGTGTCGGCGGCGATCGCGGCCACCTGCGCGAGCGGCACCCCCAGCCCGGTCAGCCGTTTGATCTGCAGGAGCCGCGTCAGGTGGCGGACCTCGTAGCGTTTGTAGCCGTTGGGGGCGCGGTCGGGCTCGTCGAGCAGGCCGATCTGGTGGTAGTAGCGCACCGTCTTCACCGTGGTCTCCGCGAGTTCCGCCAACTCGCGCGTGCTCCAGGTCACGGGTTGCCCGCCTTCTCCCGTCGTTCGCGCAGCCAGACCAGGACGACCATGCCGACGTTGACGGCGGCGAGGATCAGCAGGGACGCGTCGCCGGTGTCGGTGGACCGGTCGAGGGGGAACGCCGCACCGTCGGCCATCAGCGTGTTGACGGTCGTCATCAGGACGTTGTTGGCGACGTGGAACGCGATCGGCGCCTCGAGGCCCCGGCTGATGATCGCCATCAGGCCGGTGGAGACGCCGATGAAGGCGTAGTAGCCGAACAACCAGGGGTCGGTCGACCCGTGCATCACGGCGAAGGCCAGGCTGGAGACCACGAGTCCGACGGCCAGGGCCGGGCGGACCGCCCGCAGCCAGGACGCGGCGGCGGGCAGCACGACGGCCCGGAACATCAGCTCCTCTCCGGCGGCCTGGATCGGCGTGGTCACGAGGATGAGCGCCAGCATGGCGACCGTCGTGGCGCTCACCCCGAAGGCGGTCCAGCCCGGGGCGTCGGGGGCGACCAGCGCCACGACCCCGATCCCGGCGCCCACCAGCAGCGCCGCGCCGAGGAGGTGACGCGCCAGGCGGCGCGGGTCGAAGGCGCGCGGTGCGCTGAGGAGCACCCGCCACGGCACCTTGGCCACCCACGCCAGCAGCGTGATCGCCAGCAGGCCCGCCGCGCCCACGCTCAGGTTGACGGCCAGGAACTTCAGCGGCGTGAACGTGGCGGCCAGCGGGTCGTCACTGCCCTCGACGACGCCGACGACCTGGTAGAGCAGGATCTGCAGGGCCAGCATCACGAGTGACGGCACGACGATGACCACCAGCGGCTTCCACCGGCTCATACGCAGATGCGCGCCGAACGGCCGGGCCTCCTGGGACTGTCCAAGCGTCACGGTACTCATCGTCTGTTTCCTTCCAGGTTCGCGTCCGTCGCTCCGCCGACCAGCGAACACCGTGCCCCGGGGGCACACTCAAGTCCTACTCGACGACGGCGGTGACCTCGGCCTCGACGAGGATGCCGGGCTCGAACAGCACGTCCACCCCGATCAGCGCCGCCGGCGGCGCGGCCAGGTCGAACTCGCGGGCCGCCTGGGCCACGCCCGCGTTGAAGGCGTCGTACATCTCCCTCTTCCAGCCCGCGGCGTACCACGTCATGCGGACGACGTCGTGGAACGTCGCCCCGGCCGCCGCCAGCGCTTTGGCGACGTTGCGGTAGACCTGGGCGACCTGCCCGGCCAGGTCGCCCGGCGCGACGAGTTCGCCGTGCTCGTCCCAGGCGACCTGTCCGGCGATGTGGACCTGCCTGCTGCCGCTCGCCACCGCGAGGTGGTGGTAGAGCGGGATCTGGACGTGCCCGTCGGGGTTGATGAGTGAAACGGCCATGAGATCTCCCGATAGTGCTCTCTTCTGGTTACTCGGGAACCATAGGAGAGTGTACGTTGACATGGAAGAACGCACTTTTCGGAGACTGGGGAACCTCATGGTGACCAAGCAGTTCGCGGGCACGGCCGACGAGGCCGACCTCAGGCGCGCCGACTCCCTGGCGCGGGAGATCTTCTCCGACGTCGCCAACAAGTGGGCGCTGCTGATCATCGAAACCCTCGGCGAGCGCACCCTGCGCTTCAGCGAACTGCGCGACGAGGTCGAGGGCATCAGCCACAAGATGCTCACCCAGAACCTGCGCATGCTGGAGCGCAACGGCCTGGCCGAGCGCACGGTGTATCCCACGGTGCCGCCCCGGGTCGAGTACACCCTCACCGCGCCGGGGCAGGCGCTGCGCGCGACGGTCGATCTCATCTGCGGCTGGACCCACCAGTACTTCGGCCACATCGAGACCGCCCGCCGCCGCTTCGACGGCTGACCGCGGTCAGCCCAGAAACGGATGGGCCGGGAGCCCCTTCACGCCGGGGTCGGCCAAGAGCACCTGGCCCGACAGCGGGTGGTCTCCCTTCGCCGTGGTGATCGCCAGGACGTCGAGGCCGGGCCCGGCGAAGGCGCACCGGGTCGGCCGTTCGACCGGGACCGTGATGATCCGGTCGATCGTGCCGTCGGGGGCGTACCGGACGACGCGGGAGCCGTCCCACTTGCAGTTCCACACGCCGCCTTCCGCGTCGACCGCCAGGCCGTCGGGGAAGCAGTCGTCGTCGGTGGCGAAGACGCGGCTCTCGCCCCCGCTGTAGGCGGTGATGCGCCGCGCCGAGGAGTCGACGTGGTACATCGTGGTGCCGTCGGGGCTGAAGGCCGGGCCGTTGGAGCAGGTCACGCCGCCGAAGATCCTCTCCACCGTGAGGTCGGGGTTCAGGCGGTAGAACGCGCCGGTCGGGGCGGCCTCGTCCAGGTTCATCGAACCGAACCAGAACCGGCCCTCGGCGTCGACCGCGCCGTCGTTCAGCCGGTTCTCCGGGGCGCTCTCGACCGGGACGACGCTTTCGACGGTGCCGCGGTCGACGTCGGCGAAGGCGATGGTGTGGCGGAGGGTGGCCAGCAGGCCGGTGCGGCGCAGCGCGACCGCGCCGACCGGGCCCGGGGTGTCGAGGACGGCCGTGTCCCCGCCGGTCCAGGGTTTGGCGTAGATGCGGTCGCCGAGGATGTCGACCCAGTAGAGGCGTTCGCCGTCCCAGAGGGCGCTCTCGCCCAGCGCGCAGGGGATGTCGCTGAAGACGTCAATCATGGGCCCTCTCCCGGCCGTAGGCGAAAAGGATGGCCAGGATGACCAGGCCGTAGATCATCAGGCGGCCGTACTCGGGCACCTGCTGGGCGCGCAGCACCGTCGTGACGGCCACCAGCGTCAGCGACCCCGCGACGACGCCGAGGTAGTCGCCCCGCCCGCCGAGGATGGACACGCCGCCGACGACGACGGCGGCGATCGACTCGAACAGGTAGGGGTCGCCGAGGCCCAGCGACGCCTGGCCGCCGTAGCCGACCAGCATGATGCCCGCCAGCGCGGCGAAGCCGCCCGACAGCGTGTAGAGGGCGACCGTCACCCCCTTCACCCCGACCCCGGACAGGTAGGCGGCGCGGGGGTTGGCGCCGGTCGCGTACACGCGGCGCCCGAAGGTGGTCAGCGTGAGCAGGACCGTCACGAACAGGGCGGCGCCCAGCCAGACCAGCAGCGCGGCCGGGACGGTGCCGGCGAACAGGTCCCGGAGCGGCTGCGGCGCGTAGTGGCCGCAGTCTCCGCAGGTCAGACCCTGGGACACGCCCAGGGTGAGGCCCTGCAGGACGCCGTTCATGCCGAGCGTCATGACCACCGCCGGCACCCCGAGCCAGGCGACGCCCAGGCCGTTGACCAGGCCCGCCAGCAGGCCCGCACCGACGGCCAGCGCCAGCGCCAGGGGCAGCCGGTCGGCCAGGCCCAGGCCGGTGGTGGTCAGCACGATCGCCGCCGCGTTGAGCACCCACGGGATCGACAGGTCGATGCCGCCGACCAGGACCACCAGCATCTGCCCGGCCGCGACGAAACCGGTGAAGCTCGCCACGATCAGCACGGCCCGCAGGCCCGGCCACGACGCGAAGCCCGGCGACAACACGGCCCCCAGTATCAGCACGACGGCCGCGACGGCGACGGCGTAGGCGACCCGGCGGTTCACGCGGCCCTCCTACGGGCGAGCAGCGCGGCCCCGGTGCCGAGCAGCACCGCGACGACCAGGAACAACCCCTGGAAGAGCGACTGGTAGAGCGGGTCGATGCCGGCGAAGAACAACACGTCGATGACCAGCGTGAGCGCGACCGCGCCCGCCACCGCGCCCATGGCGCTGCCCCTCCCGCCGGTGAACGCGACCCCGCCGACGACGACCGAGGCGATGGACGTGAGGATGAACGGCGCCCCGGCGTTGGCGTCGCCCGCCGTCGTCGTGGCGACGTAGAAGACGGCCGCGGCGGCCGAGCACAGTCCCGAGAGCGCGTAGACCGTCGCCTTGACCCGCTCGACCGGTACGCCGACCGCGCGGGCGGCGGTCTCGTCGCTGCCGACGGCGTAGACGCGCAGACCGAACCGGGTCCGGCGCAGCACCCACCAGCCCGCCACGGCCAGCGCCAGCCAGCCCAGGCCGGTGGGCACGTTCGGGTTCGACAACACCGCTCTGACCTCGGGCACGATCGACCCGCCCGGGACGGGCAGCACCCAGAGGGCCGCCCCGGTGTAGACCGACAGCGTGGCCAGGGTGGTGAGAATGGGCGCGATCCGGCCGTACGCCACGACCAGGCCGTTGACCAGGCCGCAGAGCGCGCCGAGCAGCACGACGGCGACGATCCAGCCGGGGGCGCCCCCGGTGGCGGCGGTGATCGCGACGCAGAGGCTCACGACCCCGCCGACCGACAGGTCGATGCCGCCGGTGAGCACGACGAGGCTCTGGCCGAGCGCGACCAGCACGAGCGGCATCGTGGTGTTGAGGATGGCGAGGTAGTCGAACGACCCGGGCGGACGGCCCAGGCTGGTGGTGTAGACGGCGAAGTAGGCGAGCGCGGTCGCGGCCAGCACGAGGTAGCCGAGCCGGTCCTGGAGATCACGCATCGGCGGGCTCCCTGATCGAGGCGGCGACGATCGTCTCCGCGTCGCCGACCGGGCCGCGGAGCTCGCTCACGATGCGGCCCTCGCGCAGGACCAGCACCCGGTGGCACAGGCCCGCGATCTCCTCGGTCTCGCTGGAGTAGAAGAGGATCGCCTTGCCGTCGCGGGCCAGGTCGGCGATGAGGTGGTAGATGTCGTGCTTGGTGGCGGCGTCCACGCCCCGGGTGACGTCGTAGAGGAGGAAGACGTCGGCGTCGGTGAGCAACCAGCGCGCCATCACCGCCTTCTGCTGGTTGCCGCCCGACAACGTGCCGGCCGCCTGCGCCGTCGAGCGCCCGGCCCCGATGTCCAGTTTCGCGGCGATGCCCGAGACGGCGGCCTTCTCCGCCCGCTGCCGGATGAACCCGGCGCGGGAACGCCGGGCCAGGGTGGCGAGCGCGACGTTGTCGCGGATCGACAGGTGCAGCAGCAGCCCTTCGGCCTTCCGGTCCTCGGGCACGTAGGCGATGCCCGCCCTGATCGCGTCCCGGGGCTGCCGCACCGCGCGGGCTCTCGACCCGCCCGCCGACAACCCCCCGGCGGTCGGCTTGCCCGCGCCGAACAGGGTCAGGAAGAGGTCCCGCTGGCCCTGCCCGGCCAGGCCGCCCACGCCCAGGATCTCGCCCCTGCGCAGCTCGAACGACACCTCGCGGAGCCGCCCGCTCGTCAGGCCGGACACCGTCAGCGCGTTCTCTCCGGGAACGATTCCCGAAATATCGGGATAGGTGGCGCCCAGGGTCCGGCCCGTCATCAGCGTGATCGCCTCCTCCTCGGTCAGCCGCTCGCGGGTCGCCACGTCGGTGCCGTTGCGGAAGACGGTCACCCGGTCGGCCAGGCGTTCGATCTCCCGCCAGCGGTGCGAGGTGAAGATGACGCACGCCCCGGCGTCCCGCAGGCGGCGCATGTGCCCGGCGAGCCAGTCGACCTCGCGTTCGGCCAGGGCGGCCGTGGGCTCGTCCAGGAAGACGACGTCGGGTTCCATGGCCAGCACCCGCACCAGTTCGACCACCTGTTTCTGCGAGACGGCCAGGTCACGGGCGGGGGAGCGGGGGTCGACGCCGGTGGCCCCGTACCGGGAGAGCACGAGGGCGGCCTCGTCGGCGAGGCGGCCGCGGCGGACCAGGCCGAGCCGCCCCCGGGGCGGCGCGGCCAGCAGCAGGTTCTCCGCCACGGTCAGGTCGGGCAGCAGGGAGAGCTCCTGGAAGGCGGTCGCGATCCGGCCCTCGACCGTGACGGTCCCGGTGTCGGCGCGGATCGCGCCGCAGAGCACCTTGATGAGGGTGCTCTTCCCGGCGCCGTTCTCCCCGGCCAGGGCGTGGATCTCCCCGGGACGCGCCGCGAAGGACGCGTCCCGGAGGGCCTGGACGCCGCCGAACGCGCGGCCGACCCCGGTGGCCACGACGGTCATGGGGTGCCGAGCTTGACGGAGAGGGTCGCGCCAGGACAGGGGGTGCCGTCGGTCGCGGCCTGCTGGCACAGGACCAGGATCGCGTTCGGGCCCGAGTCGGTGAAGTCGGCGAAGAAGCTGTCGGGCAGGTCGGGGAAGACGGTCTCACCCGGGGTCAGCGCCGAGCCGGTCACGACCGGGAACGGGATCGTCAGGTTGCCCTTCTCACGCTCCTTCTTGATGACCGCCCGCGCCAGTTCCAGCGCGACCACCGACAGGTAGGGCGGCTGGCCGATCGACATGCCCTTGACCTGCGGCGTCAGGGTGCCGGCCATGTACTTGCGGAAGCCGTTCTCGGCCTCCCCGCCGAACACCGGCATCTCCCGCTTGGCGTCGGCGAACGCCTTGATGACGCCGTCGGTGCCGCCCGAGACCCACACGCCGTCGACGTCGGGCAGGCTCGGCAACTGCGCGGCCGTGACCCGCTGGGCGGTCGCCGAGTCCCACATGCCGCTGTACTCGGCCACCACCTTGATGCCGGGGTTGGCCGCGAACACCTCCTTGGCGCCCTTGTTGCGGTCGTTGTCGGCGCCGGTCCCGGCCACGCCGGTGACCATCACCACGTTGCCGCTGCCGCCGAGCTCGTCGACGATGAACTGCGCCAGCTGCTGCCCGAACTTCACCTGGTCGGTGTTGACCGTGATCCCGCACGGGTGATCGACGGTGTTGTCGAAGGACACCACGGTGATCCCCCGGTCACAGGCCTGCTGCACGACCCCGTTGAGCCCGCTCGTGGAGGCCGCGTTGATGACGATGCCGTCGACGCCCTGCGAGATCAGGTTGGAGATCTGCCGCGACTGCGTCGACACGTCGTTGCCGGCGTTGAAGACGCTGCACTCGACCTGGTCCTTGTACGGCGGCATCGCGCACGCCGCCTTGAAGACGTTCTCCATCTCGACCCGCCACTGGTTCCCGATGAACGAGTTGGACAGGGCGATCTTCAGCTTCCCTCCGGCGCCCGCGGGGGCCGACGCGGGCGGCTCGGCCGCCGTCCCGCAGGCCGTCGCCAGCACCAGCACGATGAGCATGCCGAGGCGAGGTAAATTCATGACTGCTCCACTTTTTGTGTCGCCGCCACGGGCCCACCCCGTGGCGTAAAAGGCCCGGCTCCCGGCGGCAACCGTGAGCCGGGCCGTCACCTGTCGGGCAGCGGGAACCTCTCGTCGTCCCGCAACACGACGGCGGCGGCGCCCATCCCGACCACCACGTCCTGATCGAGCTCGCCGACGATGAAGGGCGGCAGCACCTCCCCGGCGTGGATGGCCCGGCGGGCCATCGACTCCCGCAGCGGCCCCAGGAGGATCTCCCCGGCGGGCGCGAGGTTCCCGCCCAGGATGATCAGCTCGGGGTCGAGCAGGTTGTAGAGGTTGGCCGCGGCCAGCCCGATGTGCCGGCCCGCGTCGGCGATGACCCGGCGGCAACCGAGATCCCCTTGGTGGGCCAGCGTGATGACCTCGGCGATGGACAGTTCGCGTCCATGGCTCCGGCGCAGGTTGAGGGAGATCGACGCGGCGTTGGCCAGCGTGTTCAGGCAGCCCCGGCCGCCGCACTCGCAGATCTCGCCGTTCTCGTCGATCGTGGTGTGGCCGAGCTCCCCGGCGGTGCCGTTCGCCCCGGCGTACAGGGACCCGTTGAGGATGAACCCGACGCCGATGCCGGCGGCGGAGTAGACGTAGGCGACGTCCCGCAGCCCGCGCGCCGCGCCCCACGTGGCCTCGGCGACGGCGGCGAGGTTGGCGTCGTTGTCGACGGCGATCGGCAACTTCAGCGCCTCGGCCGCGGTGACGTAGGGGTTGACGTCCACCCACGGCTTCAGCGTGGTCGCCCGCCCGTTGCGCCCGGTGCCGCGCTGGATCGGCCCCGGGATCGCGATGCCCACCCCGAGCACGTCGTCGCGCGAGCGCCCGGCCAGCAGCCGGTCGACCAGCCCGGCCACCACGACCAGCGTCTCTTCGGGTCCGGTACGCTCGTCGACCGCGACCGCCTCATGGGCGAGCAGCCGCCGGGAGAGATCGCAGACCGCCGCCCGGACCACCCCGTTGGCGATCTCGACCCCCACCGCCACCCCGAGCGCGGGGGAGAGCGAGATGAGCTGCGCCGGCCGCCCGGCCCCCCGGGCGGGCCCGGAGACCTCCACGACCAGCCCCGAGCCGGCGAGCTCGTCGACGACCGAGGTGACGGTCGACCGGGACAACCCGATGCCGGCCAGTTCCCGGCGCGACAACGGACCGCGCTCACGCAGGGCGCGGATGACACGGGTGCGGTTGGCGATCCGCCGGGACATGGTTCACCCCCTCACAGAGAACGCTCTCTCGGAGTGAACCGAGTATCGGACCGGTGCCGAAAACCGTCAATACTCAACCGGCTGACCGGCGTGTCACGACTGAATTAAGCCTGAAACAGGCAGAACTCCGGGCAAAGAAGAGGGCGCCCGGGTCGCGGGCGCCCTCTTCTCTTTTTGGTGGACGTTACGAGCGCGACCACTTCTGGTTGGAGGCGCCCGTGCAGTCCCACAGCTGGAGCTGTGCTCCGTTGGCGGTGTTGCGGCCGGCGATGTCGACGCATCTGTTGGCGGCGATGTTCACCAGGTCACCCGCGCCCGACAGGGTGAACCGCTGGGCGGCGGTGCCGTTGCACGTGTAGAGCTGGATCGGGGTGCCGTTGGCGGTGCCGGCCGCGGCGGCGTCCATGCACTTGCCCATCGCGCGGACCGTGCCGTCGGAGTTGACCGACCACTGCTGGGCGGCGGTGCCGTTGCAGTCGTACATCTGCAGTCTCGCGGCGTCGACCGGGTTGGCGGCGGGGATGTCGACGCACTTGCTGTTCAGGGCCGAGCGCAGGTTGCTTCCGGTGCCGCCCCCGCCGTCGGGCTGCCAGGCCGAGACGCGGACGTAGTCGATCAGCATGGTCTGCGGGAACTGGGTGGTGCCGTCGGGGTAGCCGGGCCAGTAGCCGCCGACCGCCACGTTCAGGATCATGAAGAACGGGTGGTCGAACACCCAGGCGTTGCCGCGCAGGCTGGAGGGGGTGACGCGGAAGAACTCCGAGCCGTCGAGGTACCAGATGATCAGGTTGGGCGACCAGTCGACGCGGTAGGTGTGGAAGGCGTCGGCGAGCGGCGCGCCGATCGACCGGTTCCCGCCGACCGCCGTGCCGCCGAAGTACCCGGGGCCGTGGACGGTGCCGTAGACCGTGTTCGGCTGGTTGCCGACGTTCTCCATGATGTCGATCTCGCCGCCGTTGGGCCAGGTGCCGCCGCCCAGCATCCAGAACGCCGGCCAGATGCCCTGCCCCCGCGGGATCTTCAGCCGCGCCTCGAACCGGCCGTACGCCTGCGTGAACCGGTCGGCCGTGAGGATGCGGCCGGAGGTGTACTGGCAGGTCCCGTAGTGGCACTGGAGGTTCGACGGGTTCTCCCGCCGGGCCGTGATCGCGAGGTTGCCCGCGCCGTCGTGGTAAACGTTGCGAGTCGAGTTCGTGTAGTACTGCTGCTCGTTGTTGCCCCAGCCGCCGCCGCCGATGTCGAACTTCCACTTGGACCCGTCGATCGACGTGCCCGCCGGAGCGTTGAACTCATCAGACCAGGTCACAGGCCCGATGGCGGCCTGGGCCTGCGGCATGGCCACCAGCCCGCTGACGAGCGTGGCGGCCGCGGTTAACAGGGCGAGGAGCAGCCTCGGTCGGCGCATGGGAGTCCTCCGAAAGCGCTTTACGGCTTAAATTAAGAGGATGTAACACCGCTGTCACTTGAGTTGTCAATAGGAAAGTTTCCTTATTGATCTAGGAAAGCTCCCAGAGCAGGACGGGTCACGCGCCGCGGGAGCCGTAGGCCGGGCCGAACACCACCAGGAGGGTCAGGTCCTCGGTCACGTCGACGAAGCGGTGGTCCTCGCCCGCCGGGACGAAGATGACCGCGCCCGGACCGACCTCCGCGTCGCCCGTGGGGGTCACGATGCGGGCGCGGCCGGTCGTCACGACGTAGATCTCGTCTTCGGTGTGGGGGCTCTGGTCGTCGACGCCGCCCGCCGGGATGCAGTAGGTGCCCACCGACAGGTCGGGGGTGCGCAGGTGCTCGGTCCAGTCGTCGGCCGCGCCGGCCCAGACGCCGGCGCCCTCGATGATCCGCATCGTCAGTGGGGGGCCTTCTGGACCTTGGTGCGGAAGTGGATCTCCTCGCCGTTCACGACGAAGCGGGCGTGCGCGACCCTGCCCTTCTTCGGGAACGTCGCCACGAACGACTCGGCCTTGACCAGGCGCTCCTGACCGACGCTCTTGGCGTCGTCGTCGTCGAGGTAGAGGCGGACCTTGGTCCACGGGCCGGCCGAGCCGTTGGCCAGGGAGACCACCACGCCGTCGCCCTCTTCGCGGGCCGACAGGCCGTAGGGGATGCGCGGGTCGGGGCCGATCGCGCCGTCGAGCAGCTCGTTGAGCTCGGCGACCAGGTTCGGGTGGCGCTCGGCCACGTTGTGGCGTTCGCCCCGGTCGCTGCGCAGGTCGTAGAGCTCGTTGCGGCCCTCGGGGCCGGCGCCGGCGATGTTCGGGTGGAAGCGGATCAGCTTCCAGTGGCCGCGCCGGATCGCCTGCATCTTCTTCGGGCGGTTCCAGACCAGGTACGGGTGGCCCGCGTAGCGGCCGCCGGTCAACGCGCCGAGGAAGGATCGGCCGTCGATGTGGGCCGGGACGGGGAGACCCGCGACGTCGGCCACCGTCGGCAGCACGTCCCACAACGCCACCGGGTCGTCGACGACCTTCGGGCTGAACGACGGGTTGTAGGCGATCATCGGGACGCGGATGCCGCCGTCGTACAGCTGGCGCTTGACGCCCCGGTAGGGGCCGTTGGAGTTGAAGATGTTCGGGTCGACGCCCTTCTCGTGATGGGGGCCGTTGTCGGCCGTGAAGATCACGATGGTGTCGTCGGCGACGCCCGCCTCGCGCAGGGTCCGCAGGATGTCGCCCACGTGGGCGTCGAGTCGGGTCACCTGGGCGGCGTGGCGGCGGTTGGGCTTGGTCCACGGCGCGTCGGCGTACTGGCCCGCGTCGCCCGGGATCTCGCTCGGCGAGTGGGGCAGGATCGTGGCGAACTGGAGCAGGAACGGCTTGCCGTCCTTGGCCGACTCCCTGATGAACCTGACCGCGCGGTCGCGCAGGAAGTCGGGGGAGTACGTCGCCCCGTCGAAGGCCACCATCTCGCGGTTGTGCCACAGGTACGTCGGCCAGTACTGGTGGGCGTGCACGTGCGTGATGTAGCCGTAGAACTCGTCGTAACCGCGCACGTTCGGGTGGGAGTCCTGGTCGGGCTGCTCGGGCCCGAAACCCCACTTGCCGATGAGGGCGGTGCGGTAGCCGGCCAGCCGCGCGACCTCGGCGAAGGTCAGGTCGCCCGGGTTCAGCGCGTGCTGCGGACCCCCTTCGGGGTTCTCGCGCACGGTCCCGTGCCCGGTGTGCAGGCCGGTCAGGAGGGCGCAGCGGGAGGGCGCGCAGAGCGAGGAGCCCGCGAAGGCGTTGCGGAAGCGCACGCCCTGGGCCGCCATCCGGTCGAGGTTCGGCGTCGCGATGATGCGCTGGCCGTAGGGACCGATCTCGCTCACGCCCAGATCGTCGGCGAGGATCAGGACGATGTTGCGCGGGGCGCGGGCACGCGCCTCCGCCGTCTGGGCCACGCTCGCGGAGGCCAGACCGGCGGCGAACATCCCGCCGGTGCCCGCGAGGAATCCTCGCCTGGTAGTGGACAGCATTGATCCTTGGCTTCTGGTGAGGGCAGGGGGGAGCCGGGAATGCGGCCCGCCGTGCTGGAACGTACCGGATCTGATCTTTTCACGCCAGCTGTCGGGAAACCTCTAATGAAACGGAACGGCGATGGCCGCCGGGCGAGACGCCCGGCGGCCATCTGGTACTGCGGTTATCCGACCTTGACGACCTTCGAGCTGTAGTTGCCCGTGCCGGTGGCGGGGTCGTAGTTCCGCTCGACGTTCCCGGCGATGTCGACCGAGAACCAGTTGACGGTGGTGTCCTTGTCGACCGTGAGGTGCGCCGCGCCCTCGCGCATGCCGGCCTGCTCCAGCTTGGTGCTCTGGAGCGTCGGCTTGCTGCCGTCGAGGGTGTAGTAGACGTTGGCCGCCTCGTTCACCGAGAAGGTGAAGGTCGCGGTGCCCGGCCCGCTCGACACCTTGACCAGGCTGGAGGTGGGCCGCTTGCCGTCGTCGGCGAACTCGCTCGCCACCTTCAGGATGGCGATCTGGCCGTTGGCGAACTCCATGGCCTCCTGGTGGCCCTCCGCGAACGGCGGCTGGAAGCCGACGGGTTCGAAGCGCTTGGTGGTCGGGTTCCAGAGGTCGGCGCCGACCTCGAAGTCCCAGCCGATGATGCCGCGGTTGAACCAGTGCTCGTCGGCGCTGTTGCCGGCGGCCGAGTACAGCACGTCCGGGACGGGACCGGTGCGGCCCGGCCAGATGCCCGTGCCGCGCCAGGCCTGGACGGCCGACAGGATCTCGGACGAGGCGTCCCAGAAGTAGTTCTCGGTGCCGAAGTCGACGCGCGGCAGCAGCTCACGGCCGGCCGACTTGTAGGCGCCCGGAGGCCACATGAAGTAGCCGCCGTACGAGTGGGTGTTCATCGCGAACTTGATGTTCGGGAACTGGTGGGTCAGCCAGACCTCGTTCTTGGCCTCCGGCTCCGACAACTCCGCCGGACCGGCGTAGGTGTCGCTGGTGCAGGAGGACGACGCGCCGCTGTAGCCGTCGGTGAGCGAACCGACGGAGAAGTTGCGGTTGAGGTCCACGCCCCACGAGTTGCGTCGGCCCGGGTCGGCGTTGTTCTCGGGGCAGTGGTTGGTCATGTTGCGGCGCATCGAGTTGAAGTCGTAGAAGCTGTAGTGCGCGCCGTCGGGGTTGGTGACCGGCAGGACGAAGATGTCGAGGTCGTCGACCAGGTCCTTGGTCTGGCGGTCGTGCGCGTAGTTGCGCAGCAGCCGCTCGGCGGTCTCCAGGCAGGTGATCGGGGCCACCCACTCGCGGGCGTGCTCCTGGCAGTACAGGAAGACGCCGGTCTTGGAGCCGTCGCGGTCGCGGCCGATGCGCAGCGCCTTCGTCTGGAAGGGCTCGCGCGAGATGGTCGCCGGGGCCTTCAGGCCGTCGGTCAGCGCGGTCGCCGCCGAGGTGGGGGCCACGGCCGCGCCGGTGTTGGTGCGGTAGAGGCTGGCCTTGACCAGGGCCGCGGCGGGGGCGCTGGCGTTGACGGCGTCCACGACCTGCTTGGTGGTGCTGTTCACCGCGCCGGCGGCGTCGGTGCCGAGGCTGACCGTGATCGCCTTGGCGTTCACCGCGACGGAGAGCGGGCTGCTCGCGGTGCCCGGGTTGGTCAGCCCGAACGTGATGTCGTTGCCGCCCTCGTGGCCGTACACCTTGGAGCTCACGTAGAACGCGGCCGCGCCGGTGCCGCCGAACTGCGCCTGGGCCAGGCGGCGGTAGCCGTTGGTCTTGTTCGGCAGGTCGACGATCTCGGCGATCTTCGGGAACTCGGCGGCGAGGCCGACGATGCGGTCGGTGATCTCCGTCGGGTCCATGTAGTGGTCGATGAAGTCGGAGACGTAGTGGGGGCTGGGCGCCTTCTGCGGCGCGCCGAGCCACTGCTTCACGTCGACCGTGACGGTGCCGCCGCGGTTGCTGGTGATCGTCACCTTAGAGGGAGCGGTGTTGATCGGCAGCGGCGAGTTGAAGCGGTGGTACATGTACTGGCCGGCGTCGGTGAAGCGGCTCATCGTGGCGGTGCCGCCCGAACCGGGCTCGGTGCCCGGTCCGTTGTCCCAGCTCACGGTGAGCACGGTCTCGGCGTCCACGGCGCTCGACTTGACCTCGACCGACAGGAAACGCTGGTTGCCGGTGTTGGTGAACCACTCCGAGCGCAGCACGGTCAGCTTGTCGCTGTCGGCCGCCTCCGCGGCGGCGATGCGCGCGAGGGCCTGGCGGCGCTGCGCCTGGTTCTCGGCGACGTCGCTCTGGTCGGAGATGGTGCCGCGCAGGTCGTAGCCCTGGTCCCGGAGCGCCTGGGCCTCCTCCGGGCTGAGCACCGCGTGGATCTCCAGGCCCTCGTCGGTGGGCTTCTTGTACTCGGCGAGGTCGACGCCCATGTCGTTCAGGCGGTCGACGGCCGCCTGGTCGGGAACGACGATGCGAATCAGCGCGACACCGTCCTGGGTGCCGGCGGGCTGCCGGTCGGCCGGCACCGCGCTGACCGGTGGCACCGGGTCGGCGAGGCTCGGCAGCGGGCTGAGCACGAGGGCGATGGGGATGGCGAGGCCGACCGCCAGCTGGCGGCTCCTCCTTCGGGGAACGATCCTCACTGAAGTTCCTCCAGATGAGCGTGCCTGCCGGGCGAGGTTCTACCGGGCGGGAGAGGGCACGCGAGTATTTTTGAAGTCTTCGCCCATAAGATGATCACCGTCAAGGTGTCGAAACAACCGATTTGGGAAGTTTCGATAACTAAATGGTCTATACGGACATTGAGGGATAAAACACTCCGGTATAGGGTTCGCGTCGTGGTCTTTCGCGTGACGTTCGTCTGCACCGGCAACATCTGCCGTTCCCCGATGGCCGAGCACATCCTCCGCCGCCGCCTCGGCGACGCCGGTCTCGACGTCGAGGTCGACAGCTCCGGCACCCAGGGCTGGCACATCGGCAAACCTGCCGACCACCGCACGATCGCCGCCCTGCGCCGGGCCGGATACACCAGCGCCCACAGCGCCCGCCAGTTCCGCGCGTTGTGGTTCGGCCGGTACGACCTGATCATCGCCCTCGACGCCGGGCACCTGCGCGACCTGCGCTCCATGGCCCCGAGTGAGGCCGACCGGGAGAAAGTCCGGCTGCTGCGCGAATTCGACCCCGACGCCGATTCCCCCGACGTCGCCGACCCTTATTACGGCGGCCGCGCCGACTTCGAGAAAGTGCGCGTGCAGATCGAGGCGGCGGCCCCCGGACTTGTCACGGAGATAAGGACGCGGCTGACCGCGTAGGTCGCCCGGCCCCCTAAAATGCCCGAAATGGGTGGGAGGCCGGTTGTGACGTACGTGACCGATGGGACCAGCGGAGTAGGCCGGAGCGTGCCCCCGCCCGAGCCGCGACGCCGGTCGCGCACCCCGCTCCTCATCGCCGGCCTGGTCGTCCTGGCACTGGTCGCGGCCGTCGGCGGGCCCGCCGTGGCGTTCGCCGGGGAGTTACCGCGCAACACCTTCGTCGCCGGGATCGACATCGGCGGCCTCGACCCCGAGGACGCGCGGGAGAGACTCGAGGCCGGGCTGGCCGTCCGCGCCGACAGGCCCATCACCGTCACGGCCGGCGGCAAGGAGACCGAGCTCGTCCCCGAGGACGCCGGCCTCGCCTTCGACCTCCCGGGCACCGTGGCCGCCGCGCAGGGGGGCGTGGTCGACTCGCTGCAGGCCCTCTTCGGCCGCCGGGACGTGCCGCTGCGCCTCACGGTCGACGAGGAACGCCTCAAGGCCGCCGTCGCGGCCATCGCCGAGGGCGCCGACCGTCCGGCCCGGCAGGGCGGCGTGCTCTACCGGGGCCTCACCCCCCGGGTCGTGACCCCCGCCGCCGGACGCGCCGTCGACCAGGCCGACGCCGTCGGGAAGTTGCGGCAGGCCTACCTCGACGGCGCCCGGACCGTCTCCCTCCCCCTCGGCGTCGTCGAGCCCTACGCCACCGCCGACACGATGCGCCGCTTCGCGGACTCCACCGCCAAGGAGGCGGCCGGGCCGATCACGCTGACCAACGGCGGCCGGTCGGCCCGGTTGCCGGCCGCCGTCGTCGCGGCCAACCTGCGCTTCCTGCCCGACGAGCAGGGCGCCTTACGCCCCGCGTTCAACGCCCGCAAGGCCCTGGCCGGGGTCGAGGAGCGCCTGGTCGACGCGGCCAAGGCCCCCAAGGACGCCCGCTTCAAGATCGTCAAGGGCAAGCCCGTGGTGGTGCCGTCGCAGACCGGCCAGGGGGTCGACGCGGCGGCGCTGAAGACCTCGGTCGAGCAGGTGGTGACCGGGGGCGGCGACCGTACCGTCGAGGTGTCGTTCACCACCAGCGAGCCGGAACTGACGACGGAGAAGGCGAAGGCGCTCGGCGTCAAGGAGAAGGTGTCGACCTTCACCACCCACCACCCCTGCTGCGCCCCCCGCGTGACCAACATCCACACCATCGCCGACATCCTGGACGATCACCTGGTGATGCCGGGGGAGACCTTCTCCCTGAACGGCACCGTCGGCGAGCGCGACACCGCGCGCGGCTTCGTCTCGGCCCCGATGATCTCCAGCGGCCGGTTCGTCAACGACGTCGGCGGCGGCATCTCCCAGTTCGTGACGACCATGTTCAACGCGGTGTTCTTCGGCGGCTTCGAGGACGTCCAGCACATGGCGCACCAGTACTACATCTCCCGCTACCCGGCCGGCCGCGAGTCGACGGTGTCGTATCCGCAACCGGACTTCCGCTGGAAGAACGACTCGAAGTACGGGGTGCTGGTGACGACGTCGTACACCTCGACGTCGGTGACCGTGACGTTCTGGAGCACCAAGCGCTGGGAGATCGAGGCGGAGAGTTCGGGGCCGTACAACGTGAACTCGGCCGATCCCATCACCGACTCGGGGCCCGACTGCCTGCCGATGGGCGGGGCGCAGGGCTTCTCCATCGACGTGACCCGGGTCTTCAAGAAGGACGGCAAGGAGGTCCGGCGGCAGAAGTTCCACACGGTCTACGACGCCGAACCGGTGCTCACGTGCGAAGACTGAATACGTTCATCCGGGCCGTCCCGGCCGCCGGGGGGCTGACCAGGCGATAGGCCGACGGCCGGGCCTGACTGCCGTCAGCGAACCTTGACAGGCCCGGCGGCGAACCCGAGACTCCTCCCAGGATGTTAACGCTAACAAGAGGGGACCTCTCATGGTGTTCCGCCGGTTACTGAGCGCCGCCGTGGTGACCCTGCTCACCGCGGCGGCGAGCCTCGTCGTCTCCGCCCCGTCGGCCCACGCCGCCACCAGCCACTTCCGGGGCATGAACTGGGCCGTGCTGGGCGACAACTTCACCACCGGCACGCTCGTCGTGCAGGGCCTGAGCCAGTCCGACACCAACGCGACGGTTCGCGCCAAGGCCAACTCGATCTACGACAGCATGGAATACCTGATGGGGGTCAACACCGTCAGGTTGCCCATCAACACGCACACCGTGGCTGACACGACCTGGTGGAACTCCTACCGCGGCGCCATCGACGCCGCCACCGAGCGCGGCTTCAAGGTCATCCTGGCCTACTGGGAGGACGGCGCCGCCTCCGGCGGCCGGATCACCAACCTCGCCGCCTGGAACACCATGTGGTCCAGCGTGACCAGCACGTACGGCGCGAACGGCAACGTCTACTTCGAGCCGATGAACGAGCCGCACGGCTACAGCTCGGCCGAGTGGCGCAACGTCGCGGCCGACTGGCTCAGCCGGCACACCTCGGCGGCGCCCGGCCGGGTGCTCATCGGCGGCACCGGTTTCAGCCAGGACCTGCGGGACATCTGCAACGACAGCCGGTTCAACGCGACGCTGCTGTCCTTCCACTACTACGCCTTCTTCTACGGCGCGATGACCTACGACGAGTTCCGCGGCCACATCCAGACCCGTCTGGGCACCTGCGCCTCCCGCGCGGTCGCGACCGAGTTCGGCGCGCCGATGGCCACCGGCCTCAACTACGGCGACCCGAACAGCACCGACAACTTCGTGCGCTACCTCCGCGCCATGGCCCAGGTCATGCGGGACAACCAGATGGGCGGCACCTACTGGCCCGCCATCGGCGGCAAGGTGACCGCGGGTCTCGGCTACGACCACTACTCGATGTTCGCTCTCGGCGGCAGCGGCACCACCCTCAACCTGGCCACCCGCAACGGCCACGGCGCCAACCGGGTCAGGTACGCCTGGGGCGACGCCGTCAACGACTCCCCGCCCCCGTCGGCCTACCGGATCGACGCGCGCCACAGCGGCAAGGCCATGAACGTCCAGCAGCCGAACACCGCCAACGGCGCGCGCGTCAGCCAGTACGCCTACGGCGGCGACGCGTGGCAGCAGTGGCAGTTCCAGGACGCCGGCAGCGGCTACTGGCGTATCGTCAGCCGCCACAGCGGCAAGTGCCTCGACGTGGTCAGCGCCTCGACCGCCGACGGCGCCGAGCTCGTCCAGTACACCTGCGGCAGCGGCGGCAACCAGCAGTTCCAGATGGTCGCCAACGGCGGCTACTTCCAGCTCCGGGCCCGGCACAGCGGCAAGTGCGTGGACGTGCCGGCCTCCGCGACCGCCGACGGGGTGATCCTCAAGCAGTACACCTGCAACTCCGGCGCCAACCAGCAGTGGTCGCGCACGGCCGTCTAGGGCAGGATCGCGTCCACGTAACCGCCGTCGACGCGGAGGGCCCCGCCCGTCGTCGCCGAGGCCAGCGGCGACGCCAGGTAGGTCACCATGTTGGCGATCTCCTCCGGTTCGATCAGCCGCTGGATCAGCGAGTGGGGCCGGTGGAGCCGCATGAACTCGCGCTGGGCCTCCTCCCACGGGAGGTCCCGGCTGACCAGGCCGTACACGAAGTCCTCCACACCGCCCGTGTGGGTCGGGCCGGCGATGACGCTGTTGACCGTCACGCCGGTCCCGGCGGCGGCCTTGGCGAAGCCGCGGGAGACCGAGAGCAGGGCCGTCTTCGACATGCCGTAGTGGATCATCTCGATGGGCGTCGCCACGGCCGAGTCGCTGGCGATGTACTGGACGCGGCCCCAGCCCCGCTTCATCATGCCGGGCAGGTAGGCGCGGGTCAGCCGGACCGCCGACAGGACGTTGGTGTCGAAGTAGCGCCGCCACTCCCCGTCGGTGATCTCCAGGGCGGGACGCGACTCGAAGACGCCGAAGTTGTTGACCAGGACGTCGACGTCGGGCAGCGCCGCGAGCACCGCGTCGGCGCCGTCCACCACGTCGGCCACGACCGGGAAGCCGCCGACCTCGGCGGCGGCCTTCTCGACGCGTTCGGGGTCGCGGCCGTTCACCCCGACCCTGGCGCCCGCGCGGGCCAGGCCGGTCGCGATGGCCAGGCCGATGCCCTGCGTCGAGCCGGTGACCAGCGCGGTCTTGCCAGTGAGATCGATGTTCATGACTCTCCCCGTCGGTGCTTGGGTCGGTGGCTGGTGTCGCAGATGGGATAGGTCCGGCTGCGCTTGCACGCGCACAGGGCGACCACGAAGCGGTCGGAGCGCACCACCCGGCCGTCGTCGAGGGTGATCTCGACCGGGCCCTCCACCAGGATCGGGCCGCCGGTCACCATCGTGATCCGCGTCGGGTCACCGGCCATCGGGGGTCTCCCGGAGCGAGGTCCGGCCCTGGTCCCACGCGCCGAGCACGTGTGCGCCGAACCGGCCTTCGAGCAGGTCGGTGGCCTGGAACCCGAAGACGATGTCCCCGGCCAGCGCCGGTTCGCGCCGGAGGAGGTCGCCGACGACGTCGCGGCGCAGCACCTGTTCGTGGACGGCGTCCGCCTCCACGTGCTCGGTGAAGAACACCGTCTCGGCGACGCCCAGACGGTCGAGGGCCCGCGTCATCCGGGCCGCACCGGGCGAGGTGGTGATCTCGGCCGAGGCGAAGTGGCCGACCAGGGCGCCCCGGAGCGACCGGTGGAGGCCGAACAGCGACATCATGTTCACCACGGCCAGCATCGGCGCCGGGACGTCGTCGAGCCGGGCCAGGTAGCCGTCGTCGAGGCCAAGGGCGCGCATCAGGTCGCCGAACAACTTCGCGTGCATGCGGGCGTACCGGCCGCCGCCGTACTCGTCGAACTCGACCGCGACCAGCGCGGCCTTGGCCTGGCCGGTCAGCCGGGGGATCACCCAGGCGTGCGGGTCGGCCTCCTTGTGGTGGTAGGCCGACCGGTGCACGACGTACTCGCGCAGGTGCCAGAGTTCGCCCTTGTCCTCCAGGAAGTGGGAGATCCCGCCGGGGGAGTCGATCATCGCCGCGTCGACGGCCGCCTCGACGTCGGTTCCTCCCTCGACGCCGTCGCGCAGCGCCGTCAGGAAGACGCGTTCCAGGTCGCGGCGCAGGGCCAGCAGGCCGGGGTCCCACTCGTATTCGGGGTCGACGCCGTCGAAGCCCTGGTAGTGGAGTTCGTAGCAGACGTACAGGGACAAGTGGAGATCCTCCCCGAACGGGTCGGGGTCTCCGGCGGGTGGCGGGGCTCCGCCGGAGAGTGCGGCGAGGATCCCCTCGGAGATCGGCCCTCGGGGCCGGGGCAGCTGTCCCATGCGCTCCCCATACCCGGCTGACGACGGCTAACCGCCTCAAAGTGATCCATAAGGGACTCGCGACACCGGAAGTGACGAGGCTAACAGCGTGGTCGTTGTAGGAAATCTTCATCCTCTTGTACCTTCTTGGAAGGTATTTCCAGGGGGATGAGCTGTGACAGCGTTGATCATCGGAGTCGACGGCGGGGGCACCAGCACCCGGTGCGTGGTCGTCGGTCAGGACGGCCGGGTCGCCGGGCGCGGCCACGCCGCGGGCGCGAACGTGGTCTCGGCCGCCGATCCGGCCGGCAACCTGCTGGCCGCGCTCCGCGAGGCGATGCGCGGGCTCGACCCCGCGCGGGTCGTCGGCGGCGTGTTCGGCCTGGCCGGATCGGGCGCCGGACGGGCCGGGAAGCTCGCGGCCGAGGCGTGGCGGGCGGCCGGGCTCCCCGGGCGGCCGTTCGTCGTGGCCGACGTGCTCGTGGCCTTCGCCGGGGCGACGGCCGAGCCCGACGGCACCGTCCTGCTCGCCGGCACCGGCTCCGTCGCGGCCCGCATCGCGGGATGGGACGTGGTCAGGGTCGCCGACGGCCACGGCTGGCTGGTCGGCGACGAGGGCTCCGGCGTCTGGATCGGCCGCCAGGCCGTGACGGCGGCCCTGAAGTCGCTCGACGGCCGGGGCCCCCGCACCGACCTGGTCGACCGGCTCGACCTCGGCCGGTCGCCCGACGAGATCGTCTCCCGCGTGTACGCCCAGGTCGCCGACCAGGGCCCGGCCTCCCTCGGCCGGTTCGCGCCGATCGCCGACGAGGCCGCCCGCTACGGCGACGAGGCCGCCCTCGCCATCCTGATCGACGCCGCCCGCCGCCTCACCGCCACGGCCCGCGCGCTCGGGCCCGGCCCCGGCCCGATGGTGCTCGCCGGGTCGCTGCTCACCCAGCCGACCGAGCTGGCGCGGCTGGTCAGGGCCGAACTCGGCGACGTCGCGACCATCCCCGCCCGTGACAACGCGGCCGGGGCCGCCGCGCTGGGCCTGCGGGTGGCGTGCCCGTCGGCCGACGCGCACCGCCGGGTGATCGGGGACGCGCATGCGGCTTGAGCGGATGGCGATGAGCGTGCTCCAGCCGGGGTTCGACGGCACCGCGCCGCCCGACTGGTTGCGCCGGGCGCTCGGCGACGGCCTCGGCGGGGTCGTCCTGTTCGCCCGCAACCTGTCCGACCAGGTGCGCACCGCCGACCTGGTGGCCCAGATCAGGGCCGAGAGCCCCGACGTCGTGGTGGCGGTCGACGAGGAGGGCGGGTCGGTCACCCGCCTGGAGGCCCGGACGGGCAGCTCGTGGCCGGGCAACCGGGCCCTCGGGGTCGCCGACGACGTCCACGTCACCGAGCACGTCGCCCGCCGGATCGGCCGGCTCCTCGGCACGACCGGCATCAGCCTCGACTACGCCCCCGTGGCCGACGTGAACGCCAACCCCGATAACCCCGTCATCGGCGTGCGCTCGTTCGGGGCCGACCCCGGGCTGGTCGCCCGGCACACCGCCGCCTGGGTCGACGGCCTGCAGGGCGCCGGGGTGGCGGCCTGCGCCAAGCACTTCCCCGGCCACGGCGACACGATCGCCGACTCCCACGTCGAGCTGCCGACCGTGCACGCGTCCCCCGAGGTCCTCGCCGAACGCGACCTGCGCCCCTTCCGGGCCGCGATCGACGCCGGGGTGCGGGCGATCATGGTCGGGCACCTGCTCGTGCCCGCCCTCGACGACGTGCCCGCGACGCTGAGCCGCGCCGTCATGACCGGCCTGCTCCGCGAGACCCTCGGATTCGGCGGCCTCGTGGTGACCGACGCGATCGAGATGCGGGCCGTGGCCGCCCACTGGCCGCCGGAGGAGATCGCCGTCCGCGCCCTGTCGGTCGGGGCCGACGCGGTCTGCGCCGGCATCTCCTCCGCCGACGGTTCGTCCGTGTACGCCCTCCGCGACGCCATCGTGGCCGCTGTCAGGCAGGGACGGCTCCCGGAGGAACGCCTGGCCGAGGCCGCCGCGCGGGTCGGCGACCTGGTCGGCTGGCACGCGGGCCAGGCCTCCGCGCGGGCCGCCGCCGCGACCGAGCCCGACGACGACCTGGGCCTGACGGCCGCCATCGCCGCCCTCCACGTGGTGGGCGAGCCCCGGCTCGACCGGGCCCCGCTGGTCGTCGAGGTGACCGCCCGCCCGAACCAGGCCGCCGACAGCGGCACTCCGCCCGGCGTCGCCCGCGCGCTGGCCGAGCTCCTCCCCGGCACCCAGGCGGTCTCCGTCACCGTCGGCGACCCCCTCCCGGATCTCAGCGCCGACCGCCCGCTCGTGGTCGTCGTCCAGGACGCCGCCCGGCACGGCTGGATAAGAGAGGTGCTGGGCCGGGCGCTGGAGACCCGTCCCGACGCGATCGTCGTGGAGACCGGACTGCCCGGCCCCCCGGCCGGCGCGGGCTACGTCGCCACCCACGGCAACTCCCGTGCCTCCGCCAGGGCCGCCGCGCGCCGGCTGGCCCATCGACCCCCTGCTCCGGAGAAGGAGAGCCCCCCATGAGCGGACCGACAGCCGCGAACCTGGTGGCGAGCGTGCGGGCCGTGCTGCCCTCGCTCACCCCCTCGGTGCGGTCGATCGCCCGGCTGATCCTCGACGACCCCGCGATGGTCGCCCGCAGCACGATCACCGAGCTCAGCGCCGCCTCCGGCGCCAGCCAGGCCACGATCGTGCGGACCGCCCGCGCGCTGGGCTTCTCGGGCTACTCCGAGCTGCGCCTGGCGCTCGCGGCGGCCTCGGCGCAGACCCAGTCGCGGCAGGCGGCCGACCGGCTGGTGCCGGGCGACCTGGCCCCCTCCGACCCGCTCGCCGACGTCATCGCCAAGGTCACCCGGGCCGAGTCGGACGCCATCGCCGACACCGCCGCCCAGCTCGCCCCCGAGAAGCTCGCCCAGGTCGTGGACGCCGTCGTCGAGGCCAACCGGGTCAGCATGCTCGGCGTGGGGGCCTCCGGGCTGGTCGCGGCCGACATGGCGCAGAAGCTGATGCGCATCGGCCTGGCCGGGCACCCGTTCACCGACGTCCACCTCGCCATGACGGCCGCCGCCCTGGCCGCGCCCGGCGACGTCTGGGTGGCGGTCAGCTGCACCGGCGAGACGGCCGACGTCGTCGAGCCGATCAGGGCCGCCCGCGAGGCCGGCGCGACCGTCGTCGCGATCACCAACAACCCGCGCTCGACCCTGGCCGGGCTGGCGGCCCACGTCCTGGTCTCGGCGGGCCGCGAGACCGAGTTCCGGCCCGGCGCGCTCGCCTCCCGGATCAGCCAGCTGCTCATCGTCGACTGCGTCTTCGTGGGCGTCGCGCAGCGCACCTTCAGCACCGCCGACACCGCGCTCCGGGTCACGAAGGACGCTCTCGATCGTTACGCCGAACGGCGTCATCGCAGCTAGATGCCTACGGGTAAAAATTAACTCCACATCCGTCGCCACGGGTGAAAAAAATTGACCTCTCCGGAAGCCGCCCGTATCGTCCAGGGAAACCGGCAACCAGGAGTAGTTCATGAGACGACTCGCGGCGATCGCAGCCGTGGCGGTGATCGCAACCGTCACGGGCACCGCGTGCAGCGGCGTGGGGGGGTCCGGCGAGGCGGGCGTCTACACCACGATCGACGGAGCCAAGCAGATCGACGCCACCGCGCCGATCAACCCGTTCAACCCGCAGGGCAACACCTTCCTGGGCTACGACGCCATGTCGCTGGCCTGGCCCAAGAACGACCCGGTCGACCCCAACCAGTTCTATCCGGGCATCGCCCAGAGCTGGACCACCACGCCCGACCAGAGCGAGGTCGTGGTGCACCTCCAGCCCAAGGCCAAGTGGTCGGACGGCAAGCCCGTGACCAGCCAGGACGTCAAGACCTCGATCGGCCTGGCCTACACCCAGGGCGGCACCGCCTACGCGGTCGACCCGAAGGCCGCGGGCGCGGCGGCCGACGTGATCGTCGTCGACCCCCACACGGTGAAGGTCACCCAGGGCGCCAACAAGAGCAACACGTTCCTGCGGAACGTCCTGTCGACCGTGGTCGTCCCCACCCACGTGTTCGGCTCGCTGCTGCCGGCCGACTTCTGGACCCAGCTCAAGCTGGCCCGGGGGAGCGGCCCCGCCGCCGAGAAGGCCAAGGCGTCGATCACCGGGCTGGCGCAGAAGGTCATCTCCTTCGCCCCCGCCAAGGACGTGTCGGCCGGGCCCTTCGTGCTGGAGCGGGTGAACCCGGGCGAGGCGCTGCTGGTCAAGAACAAGCACTTCTGGGCCAGCGACAAGATCGCGCCCAACCGGGTGAAGGTGCTGAACTACACCGGCAACCAGCAGATCTGGAACTACCTGATCGCCGGACGCCTCGACAGCGCGCCCTTCACGGCCGTGCCGAGCGGCGTGCTGAACCGCATCCGGCAGACCGACGGCAACGAGGTCGTCAAGGGCTTCTCCCCGGTCGCCGTGTCGATGGCGTTCAACCAGACCAAGGCGCCCTACGACAACGTGCACGTCCGCAAGGCGCTGGCGTACCTGATCGACCGCTCGCAGGTCACCAAGGTCGCCTCGCCCGAGGGCGGCACCCCGTCGCCGACCACCACCGGCATCCACGCCGAGGCGGCCAAGTCGTGGCTCGGCGACTCGATCGGCGGCCTCGACCAGTACACGCTCGACCCCGCCAAGGCGGCGCAGGAGCTCAGGGCCGCCGGCATGAAGCAGGTCAACGGCAAGTGGACGATGCCCGACGGGTCGCCCTGGGTGGTGGAGCTGCACGTGCCGGCCTCGTTCTCCGACTGGGTCGCCGCGGCCAAGGCGATCACCAGCCAGCTCAACGACCACGGCATCCAGGCGTCGGTGCTGACCTCGGCCGACTACACGCTCTACCTCGACGAGCTGGCGGCCGGGAAGTACGACATCGGGCTGTGGCTGATGGCCCTCGGGCCCGCGCCGTACAACATCTACCAGCGCATCTACGGCTCGGCCAACGGCTGGCAGTTGCTCGCGGGCAACCTCACCCACGTGCCCCCCGGCAAGGAGGGCAACTGGATGGGCGGCCCCGAGACCCTCGACGGGGTCAACCCGGGCGCGCTCACCAACCAGCTCAACGCGGCCACGCCCGAGCAGCAGAAGCAGATCGTCGGCACCCTGGCCCGGCTGACCAACCAGAACCTGCCGATGATCCAGCTGTACGACTACGTCAACACCCAGTTCGTCAACAACAGCCGCTTCACCGGCTGGCCGCCTGACGACAGCGACGTGCTGCGCCTGTCGGCGGGCGTGTGGATGCAGCTCGGCCTGATCAAGGAACAGGGGACCCGATGAAAACCGTCGTCCGGCGGCTCTCCGGCCACCTGGCCCGCGGCCTGGCCATGATCTGGGTGGTCACCACGCTCAGCTTCGTGATCATCCGCAACATCCCGGGTGACCCCGTCAGGGGCCAGTACGAGAAGCTCATCGAACAGGGCATGTCACCCGACGCGGCCGAACGCGCCACGGCGGCGCTCTACGGCTTCCTGCCGAAGGGCAGCCTGTGGAGCCAGTACGTCGACTACCTGAACGGCCTGCTCCACGGCAACCTGGGCCAGTCGCTCAGCACCCCGGGCACCGGCGTCGCGACCATCATCGGGTCGGCGGCCAAATGGACCATCCTGCCGGTGCTCGGCGGCACCCTGCTGAGCTTCCTGCTCGGCGTGACCCTGGGCGTCTACGCGGCGATCAAGCGGTCGGGCAAGCTCGGCGACGCCCTGGCGATCTCCGGCTCGCTGCTGCACGGCATCCCGCAGTACGTCATCGGCCTGCTGGTCGTGGCGGTCTTCTCCACGCTCTGGCCGATCCTGCCCGCGGGCGGCCCGGTCGACATCGACTTCACCCCGGGCTTCAACGGCCCCTACATCGCCTCGCTGATCCAGCACGCCACCCTGCCGGTGCTCACCTACGCGCTGGCCAGCTACGGCGGCTGGATCCTGGCGATGAAGTCGAGCGTGGCGACCGTGCTCGGCGACGACTTCATCATGGCCGCCGAGCTGCGCGGCATGAGCCGGGGCATCCTGTTCCGCTACATCGCCCGCAACGCGATCCTGCCGCTGTTCACGATCCTGGCCCTGTCCCTGGGCCTGCTCTTCGGCGGCGCGATCTTCATCGAGTCGATCTTCAACTACCCGGGTCTGGGCCTGCTGCTGGTCAACAGCATCGGCGCCCGCGACTACGCGCTGATGGGCGGCACCTTCCTGGTGCTCACCGTCGCCATCGTCGTCGCCAACATCGCGGCCGACCTCCTGTACGCCGTCATCGACCCCCGAGTCCGCAAGGGAGCCGAGGCATGACCGTCACCTCACCGGTGGCGCCCGCGCCGATCTCGTTGCGCCGCAACTTCTGGCGCGGCGTCGGGCGGGTGCTGCGGCGCAAGCCGAGCCGCATGGTCGGCGTCGCCATCGTCGTGTTGTTCGTGTTCATGGGGATCTTCGGGCCGCTGCTCTACCCGAACCCGCTGCCGCGCGACGACAACGCGCTCTACGCCTCGCCGAGCTGGGCCCACCCGTTCGGCACCGACTTCGAGGGCACCGACGTGCTCGCCCTGGTCGTCACCGGCACCCGCTACGTGCTGCTCGCGGGCCTGGCCACGGCCGTGATCACGGTCGCCCTGGGCACGGCCATCGGGCTGCTGGCCGGGTTCCACCGGGGCCGCTGGGACACCGTGCTCATGCGGCTCACCGACCTCCAGCTCACCATCCCGGGCCTGCCGCTGCTGCTGGTGTTGTCGACGGTCTGGAAGTTCACCAGCCCGATCGAGATGGGCGTCGTGCTCGGCCTGCTCGGCTGGGGCGGCATCGCCCGCGCGGTCCGGTCGCAGTCGCTCTCGCTGCGCGAACGCGGCTTCATCGAGGCGGCCAAGGGCCTGGGCCTGCCCACCCGCCACATCGTGGTGCGCGAGCTGCTGCCCTCGATGGCGCCGTACATCGCGATGAACATGCTGATCGCGGTGACCGGCGCGATCTACGCGCAGGTCGGCCTGTTCTTCCTGGGCGTGCTGCCGTTCGACGCCAACAACTGGGGCGTGATGCTCAACCTGTCGGTCTTCGGCGGCGGCGCGTTGTCGAGCACGGCCGCGCTGCCCTACCTGCTGGCCCCGCTGCTGGCGATCCTGCTGCTGACCCTCGGGATCGTGCTGGTCGTCGACGCGATGGACGAGATCTTCAACCCACGTCTGCGTGAGGAGTAGGCCGAACATGACCAGGACTTCCGCACCCGGCGTGCGCGTCAAGGACCTCACCGTCGTCTACAAGACCCCCGCCGGGGAACTGCCCGCGCTCGGGGGCGTCTCCCTGTCGCTCGCGCCCGGCACCATCACCGGCATCGTCGGCGAGTCGGGCTCCGGCAAGTCGACCCTGGCGTTGTCGCTGCTCAACGCGGTGCAGCCGCCCGGCCGCATCAAGGAGGGCTCCGTCGAGATCGACGGGCTCGGGAACGTCGTGGAACTGACCGGCGAGGAGCTGCGGCGGGCCCGCGGCCGTCAGGTCGGGTACGTCTTCCAGGCCGCCCAGAACTCCCTGAACCCGTTGAAGACGGTCGGCAAGCAGCTGCTCGACCTGGGCCGCTCCCACGACTTCGACGACCTGCCCGCCCTGCTGAAGGACGCGCGGGCGCTGCTCGGCCGGATGGGCCTCGACGGCGGCCGGGTGCTCGACTCCTACCAGCACGAGCTCTCCGGCGGGATGCGGCAGCGGGTCGGGATCATGTTCGCGCTGGTCCTGAACGCGCACCTGGTGGTCCTGGACGAGCCCACGACCGCCCTCGACATGATCACCCAGGCGGCGATCCTCAAGATCGTCCGGGACGTGCACCACGAGCGCGGCCTGACCACGCTGATCATCACCCACGACATGGGGGTCGCGGCCGAGGTCACCGACAGCCTCGCCGTCATGTACGGCGGCCGCGTCGTCGAACACGGCCCGACCACCGAGGTGCTGGGCTCGCCCCGGCATCCGTACACGAAGGGCCTGATCCGGGCCATCCCCCGGCTCTCGGGCGACATCGACGAGGCGCGGGCGCTGCCCGGACGGCCGCCCACGCTGGGCACCATCCCCAAGCAGGGGTGCGTGTTCCGCGAGCGCTGCCCGCTGCGCATCGCCGTCTGCGACACCGTCGACCCCGAGCCGGTCACCCGGGACGCCCGCACCGTGGCCTGTCACGCGGTGGGGCATCTCGCCACCCCGGTCGTCCCGAAGGAGTATGTGTGATCACCGCGAGCGGCATCACCAAGACGTACAAGCAGCGTGGGAACATGCTCGGCGCCCGCGCGGTGCCGGCCCTGCGCGGGGTCGACTTCCGCATCGAGAAGGGCGGCGCGGTCACCTTCATCGGCGAGTCGGGCTGCGGGAAGACCACCCTCGGCCGGATCGTCGCCGGGCTGGAGACCTACGACGGCGGCGACATCGTCATCGACGGCACCCCGATGTCGTCGCTGAAGCCCCGGCACCGCGAGCCGTTCTTCCGCCGGATCCAGCTGATCCACCAGGACCCCTACTCGGCGCTCAACCCGACCCGGACCATCCACCAGACCCTCGCCGCGCCGCTGGCCCTGCGCGCCAAGCAGACCGGCCGGGGCAAGGCGTGGATGGAGGAGCGGGCCCGTGAGCTGCTGGCCCTCGTCGGCATCGACCCCGGCTACGTGTTGCCGCGCTACCCGCACCAGCTGTCGGGCGGCATGCGCCAGCGCGTCGTGATCGCGCGGGCGCTGACCGTCGACCCGGAGGTGCTGGTCGCCGACGAGTCGGTCTCGATGATCGACGTGTCGCTGCGGCTCGGCGTCCTGGCCCTGCTGAAGGACCTGCGCGAACGCCTGAACGTGAGCGTGTTGTTCATCACCCACGACATCGCCACCGCCCGCTACATCGGCGGCGACGGCGAGCTCTACGTGATCTACCGGGGCCAGGTCGTGGAGAGCGGCCCGACCGAGCGGGTGATCTCCGGCCCGGTCCACCCCTACACGCAGTCGCTGCTGTCGGCGATCCCCGTCCTGCACGGCGTCGAGCGGCCCGGCCCCGAGCGGGTCGTGCCGACCGAGGCCCTGAACGAGGCCCACCCCGACACCGGCTGCCTGTTCGCCCGCCGCTGCCCGTTCCGCACCGACCGGTGCGAGGCCGAACTGCCCTCGCTGGTCTCCGACGGCGAGCAGGCGCACGCCTGCTACCACCCGCAGCGGCGCAACGTGATCCCCGTGGAAGCGGCGTGAAACTCCGAGACGCGCTGATCTGGGACGCGGACGCCGCCGAGGCGCTCGTGGACCGCCTCGTCACGCCGCCGGACGGCCGGGTCTGGACGTCCTTCGCCAAGCAGGACGGCGTCGTGTTCGCCTCGATGTCCCACGGGGGAGATATCGGGCATGTCGACCTGCTGGCCGTCGATCCGGCCGCCCGGCGGCGCGGCACCGGGCGGGCCCTGGTGCTCGCGGCCGAGGAGTGGGCCCGGTCCCACGGCGCACGGGAGATGCGGTTCGCGGGCAATCCGCCCTGCTACGCCTGGCCCGGCATCGACGTGCGCTACACGCCGGCGTTGTGCCTGGCCGACAGCCTCGGGTACGAACGTTACCGGGCCGCCTGCAACATGACCGTCGACCTGCACGCCGACTTCTCCGTGGCCCCGGGCGACTTCACGATCTCCGACGACCGGGCGGGGGTCGCCGAGTTCGTCCGGGAGAACTGGAACGAGGCCTGGGCCTGGGAGGCCGTGGAGGCCGAACGCTGCTACCACGCCGAGGTCGACGGGGAGATCGTCGGCTTCGCCGCCTGGGGGGCGCGCCCCGCCTGGTTCGGCCCCATGGGCACCACCCCGAAGGCACGTGGTCTCGGCGTCGGCACGGCGCTGCTGCGGCGCTGCCTCGCCGACATGGCCGCCGCCGGCCTGCCGGCCGCGGAGATCGCCTGGGTCGGGCCCATCGGTTTCTACGCCAAGGCCGTCGGCGCCCGGGTCGAGCGGGTCTTCTGGCTCTATCGCAAGGAGTTCTCATGACACAGTCACTCGGCGGCCTGGTCACCGAGCAGAGTGATCCCCGGCACCGCCGCATCGACGAGCTCCCCACCGAGGAGATCGCCCGCCGCATGAACGCGGCCGACGCGACCGTGCCCGGCGCGGTGGCCCTGGCGATCCCCGCGATCTCCGCCGCGATCGACGCCATCGCGGCCCGGATGTCCCGTGGCGGACGCCTGATCTACGTCGGCGCCGGCACCTCCGGCCGCCTGGCCGTATTGGACGCCTCGGAGTGCCCGCCCACCTTCGGCACCGCGCCCGACCAGGTCTGCGGCATCATCGCCGGAGGCGAGCAGGCGCTGGTCAGGTCGGTCGAAGGCGCCGAGGACGACGCCGAGGCGGGCGCGCTCGCGGTCGCCGGGGCCGGTCCGCTCGACTCCGTCGTGGGCATCTCGGCCAGCGGCCGGGCCCCCTACGTGGTCGGCGCGGTGGCCGAGGCGGCCCGGCGCGGCGCGCTGACCGTGGGGGTGTCGTGCAACACCGGCGGACCGCTGTCGGCCGCCGCCGACCACGCCATCGAGGTCGTCGTCGGCCCCGAGGTGATCACCGGCTCGACCCGCCTCAAGGCCGGGACGGCGCAGAAGCTCGTGCTCAACATGATGTCGACGATCACGATGATCCGCAGCGGGCGGACGTACGGGAACCACATGGTCGAGATGTCGCCGACCAACTCCAAGCTCGCCGACCGCGCCGCCCGCATCGTCAGCGACATCACCGGCACCGGCCTCAACGAGGCCCGCACCGTGCTGGAGGCCGCCGACCTGGAGCTCAAGACGGCGGTCGTGATGATCGAACGCGCCGTCCCGGCCGACCGGGCCCGCGCCATCCTCGCCGACTCGGGGAACCGCCTGGACACCGCCCTCCACCATGCTTGACCGCCTCCTGACCTCGGCCGTCCCGGGGGTGGCGTCGGCGGCGGTGGCCCTGGTGGCGGTCGACGGCGAGCCGGTAGCCGTGTCGGCGGCCGGTGAACTGGTCCGGTACGCCGACGCGGCCGAGACCCTCCTGCCAGACCGGCCTCCCGCGTCGGCCGACTCGGTCTTCGACCTGGCGTCGCTGACGAAGTTGTTCACGACCGTCGTGACGATGTCGCTGGCAGAAGCCGGTTCGCTGGGTTTGGACGAGCCGGTGGCGACGTGGTTGCCGTCCTACTACGGCGACCGGCCGTCGATCACCCTGCGCCACCTGCTGACGCACACGTCCGGGCTGCCGCCGGGGCGGCGGCCCGACGGGATCGCGCCCGAATCGCGGTGGGACTTCGTGTTGTCGGCGGGGGTGACGGGGCCTCCCGGTCCTTACGCGTACTCGGACGTCGGCATGATCACGTTGGGGCGGGTCTGCGAGATCGCCTCCGGGGCGTCGCTCGATGTGCTGGTCGAGCGGGTGGTCACGGGGCCGCTGGGGCTGGCCGACACGACGTACCGGCCGGGGGCGGCACTGCTGCCGCGGATCGCCGCGACCGAGTTCAAGCCGGAACGCACGGCGGCGGTCGGCGGTGGGGCTGCTGCGAACGTGGTCCGGGGTGGGCATGCCGGACTGATTTCGACGGCGGCCGGCGGTGCGGCTGCTCTGAGAACCGGGACTGAGTCGTCGGGGCAGGCGGGAAGCGTGGTCCGGGGTGGGAATGCCGGGCTGATTTCGACGGCGGCCGGCGGTGGGGCTGCTCTGGGAACCGGGACTGAGTCGTCGGGGCAGGCGGGAAGCGTGGTCCGGGGCGAGGTGCACGACGAGACCGCCCATGCGCTCGGGGGAGTGGCGGGGCACGCCGGATTGTTCTCGACGGCGGCGGATCTGTTGCGGTTCGCCGGGATTCTGCGGACAGGCGGGGCCGGGGTGCTTTCTGCGGAGTCGGTCGCCGAGATGATGCGCGATCAACGGGTGGCCGGGGCGTCGTTCCGGCAGGGGCTCGGTTTCCGGATCGGGGATCCGGCGATCGTCGGGCCGCTCGCCGACGCCCACGGGCATTCGGGGTTCACCGGGACGTCGCTCGTGGTCGACGTCGAACGCGGGCTGACCGTGATCCTGCTGACCAACAACGTGCATCCTCTTCGCGGCCGGGCCGGGATCCGCGACCTCCGGAACGCGGTCGCCGCGTTCGGTCATTCGCTGCTCTGAGTTCCCGCGTCCCTGCTTCCTTTTCCCGGTCTATGTGGACGTCGAGTTGCCGGATGCATACCCGGTATGCATACTGAGTAACCATGTCGATCAGGCACGGGTTGCTCGCTCTGCTCAGCAGAGGGCCTCGCCATGGCTATCAGTTGCGGGTCGACTTCGAGGCGTCCACAGGGGCGACCTGGCCGCTGAACGTCGGCCAGGTCTACACGACGCTGGCCCGCATGGAGCGTGACGGCCTGGTCGAGGCCGGGGAGACCGACGACCAGGGCCGGGTCGTCCACGCCCTCACCGAGGCCGGTCGGGCCGAGATGGAGCGGTGGTTCACCACGCCGGTCGTCCCGTCCGACCGGCCCCGCGACGAACTGGTCATCAAGCTGGCCATGGCCGTCGCCGCGAAAGAGATCGACGTCGCCGAGGTCATCCGCCGCCAGCGCACGGCCACGATGCGCACGCTCCAGCAGCTGACCCGCGCCAAACGCGACAGCACCGAGGGCCGGGCCCAGCTGCTCGTGCTCGATTCCATGATCTTTCAGGCCGAGGCCGAACAACGGTGGCTCGACCACTGCGAGGCCGTTCTCAAGGAGGCGCCATGACCGTCGTAGCACTGGCCGGGGTGACCAGGGTGCACGGAGAGGGCGAGACGGCCGTCCACGCCCTGAAAGGGGTGAGCCTCCAGGTCGGCGAAGGAGAACTGGTCGCGGTCATGGGCCCGTCGGGGTCGGGCAAGTCGACCCTGCTCAACATCGCCGGCGGCCTCGACCGGCCGACGTCGGGCACCGTCCACGTCGGCGGCCGCGACCTGGCGACCGTGCGCGACCTGGCGGCCTTACGCCGGCGCAGCGTCGGCTTCGTCTTCCAGGACCTCAATCTGATCACCTCCCTCACGGCGGCCGAGAACGTGATGCTGCCCCGCGAACTCGACGGCGTACGGTCGCGGCGGGCCCGCGCCGAGGCGCTGGCCGTCCTGGCCGAGATCGGCGCCGAGGCGCTCGCCGACCGTTTCCCCGACGAACTGTCCGGCGGCCAGCGCCAGCGGGTCGCCATCGCCCGCGCCCTGGTGGGCGACCGCCGACTCCTCCTGGCCGACGAGCCCACCGGCGCCCTCGACACCGTCGCGGGCGACGAGATCCTCCGCTTACTGGCCGCCCGGTGCGCGGCGGGCGCGTCGGTGCTGCTCGTGACCCACGAACCCCGATACGCCGCCTGGGCCGACCGGGTCGTGTTCCTCCGCGACGGCCTGGTCGCCGACGCCACCGACGTCCCGATGGCGAGCGCCCGATGAGCGCCCTGGTCGCGGCGCTGCGCATCTCGCGGCGCGGCGCGTGGCGGGCACGGGGCCGCAGCGTGCTCATCGTGGTCATGATCGGCCTGCCCGTGCTGCTGATCACCGGTCTGCTCGTCCTCTACGCGACCACCACCCTCGACGCCCACGAGAGCATCGGCTCCCGGATCGGCGCGGCCGACGCGGGCCTGGTTCAGCTCCCGCCAGACGGAACGATCGAGCAGAGCCCGAACAACCTCTCCTGGACGACCGACGGTGACGCCGAACGTCCCCCTGCCCAGGCGGCGGAGATCACCACGCTCCTCGGGCCGGGCAGCCGCCTGATCCCCTTCGGCACCGGCGCCATCCGGCTGCCGTCCGGCCCGGTCGACGCGATCGAGGTCGACCTCGGCGATCCGCTCACCAAGGGCCTGCTGACGCTCGGCGAGGGCCGGCTGCCCCGGGCGGGCGAGGTCGTGGTGACCCCCGCCTTGGGCCTGCGCCCCGGCGACCTGCTGCGCCCGGCCGACGCCCCGCCGCTGAGGGTGACCGGCATCGTCGACCACCCCCACCGGCCCACGATCCGGCAGGTGGCGGGCCCCGACCTGCCGCTGGCGTCCCGCGGCCACCTGACACCGGAGGAGGGGCCCGGCTGGCTGGCCACCGTCCCGGGCCCGGTCACGTGGGCCGACGTGACGGCACTCAACAAGATCGGCCTGTACGTCGTCGCCCGCGACCTGCTCCCCGACCGGGCCGATCGCCCGGCCGGCCTCTGGAATACCCCCCTCCCGATCGGCGTCGCCGCCATCGTGATCATGGTGATTCTGGTACCCGTCCTGCTCGCCGGCCCGGCCTTCGCGGTCGGCCTCCGCCGTCGCCGCCGCGAACTGGCCGCCATTGCCGCCCAGGGCGGTTCGGCCGCGCACCTGCGGCTGATCGTGCTGGCCGACGGCCTGGTCCTCGGAGGCTTCGCCGCCGTGGCGGCCACCACGCTGGGCATCGGCGCGGGCCTGGGCGCCGCGCCCGTCCTGGCCCAGTTGGGCGGCCAGATCGGTCCGGCCGAGATCCCGTGGCGCGAGGTCCTCTACGTCGCCGCGATCGGTCTCTGCACCGGGATGCTGGCCGCACTCGTCCCGGCCTTGCAGGCCGGACGGCAGCACACCCCGACGGTGCTCGCCGGTCGCGCCCCCGCCACACCGGGGCGAGCCTGGCCCCTGGCCTGGACGCTGATCGGCGCGGCGCTGGTGCTCGCCGGCCTGGCCGCCAGCGTGGCCGCCCGCCGCCAGTCCGAATTGGTCTGGCCGTTCGTCTCCTCGCTGCCGATCCTGTTCGGCCTGGTGGCCCTGACCCCGTTCCTCGTCTGGTTCGCCGGGCGCATCGCCTCGCGGTTGCGCCTGCCGTTCCGGATCGCGGTCCGCGACGCCGTCCGCAACCGGGCGCGCACGGTCAGCGCCGTGGCCGCCGTCATCGCCGTGACCGCCGCCGCCGTCGAGGTCGGCATCGCGACGGAAAGCCAGCGACAGGACTACCACGACTCCTACACCTCGGCCCGTCCGGCGGGCCTGCTGGCCGTCTGGGCCGGCAACATGCGCGACTCGACCTGGACCAAACTGCGCGCCGAGACGTCCCGCCTGCTGCCGGGCGTGCCCATGGCCGTCGGCTACCACCTCCACGACGCCGAGGGCCGCCGCTACGCCATGCGCTACACGGCCCGTTGGAACGGCACCCGCGTCCGCCGCACCGCCGCCGTCGGCGACCGCGACCTGCTCCGCCTCCTGCAGGGCCGCGACGACCCGGCCGCCGCAGCGGCCCTGGCCAGCGGAAAGGCGGTCGTCTTCGACCCGTCCAGCGTGCGCAACGGCAAGATCACCTTACGGGCCAGCGTCGCCTCCCACCCCGACCGCCGGATAGAGGTCCCCGCCGTCGTCGCCACCCCGGCCGACGAGTTCCAGGGCGGCACCCTCCTGCCCTTGGCCTTCGCGGAGCAGGCAGGCTTCACCGCCACCCCACGCCAGCTGTATGCGAAACACGACCTGCCCACGGACTCCACCCTGTGGAGCGACCTGACGAAGGTGACCCAGCGCGTCTCGATCGCCACCGAGCCCGGCCCGCAGAACCCGAGCGGCCCGATCTGGTTGTGGATCTGGCTGGGCGCAGCCGTCCTCCTGGTCGTCGGCGGCACCCTGGCCGCCACCCGCCTGGCGGCCGCCGACATGCGCCCCGACCGCGCGACCATGCTCGCCATCGGCGCCCCACCATGGACGCTGCGCTGGGCCGTGGCGGGCCAGGCCCTCTTCATCGCGGGCCTGGGCGCGGCGGTCGGCCTGGCCGCCGGAACGGTGACCGGCGTGGCCCTGAGCCGGCCGATGACCTCACAAGGCGCCGGCGACCCGGCCACGATCGCAATGCCGTGGGCGTTCCTGGCGACGTTGGTGGTGGGGTTGCCCCTGCTGGCGGGCGCGATCGCCTTGATCTTCAGGGTCCGGGCACCGCTGACCAGGAGGTTGTCGTGACCTTAGGTGACGTGCCTGGAGCGCGCCGCGTCGGCGATCGGCCCGCGCGGGGTGGCCCCTGCGCCCGGAGTGCCCATCGCAGTGTGGCGGGGGGCGCGGTGTGGCGGGGGGCGCGGTGTGGCGGGGGGCGCGGTGTGGCGG
>NZ_BBXC01000023.1:0-23439 GCF_001570525.1 Herbidospora sakaeratensis | reverse complement strand
GTGGCGGGGTTTCGCGCGGTGTGGCTGGGTCGCACCGTGTCCTGGGTGTCAGGTCGGGGGGCCTGAGGCTGGCCGGGCGGTCTGGCGGCCGAGCGGGGTGGCCGACTTTCGTGTCGCGTGGCCAGGTCGAGGTGAGCGGGATGCTGCGCCGACTTGTGCCGGGTGGGCCGGGTGCTGCGCCGACTCGTGCTGGTAGGCGGGTGCGGCGGGGCCTTGTGGTGTGTTCAGGCTCGCGGGAGGCCGGGCCGCGTGGAGAGACCCGCTGAAGGAGGTTGGGCGGTGGAGCCCGCCACCGGTACACGGTCCTAGAGTGGGGCACGACTCCTCTGTTGGTTGTCACGGGGTCGGCGAGGCTCTGACGTCGCGCGCGAGCGCCTCTCGTCGGCCCCGGCGCCTAGCCTTTCTGCAGGCCCACCTTGGGGATGTCGACCGCGATCTCGTCGCCCAGCCGGTAGCCGTCGTAGGTCGAGCCCGGTGCGGCGAGGGCCGGGGCCCTGTGGTCTGTTCTGCTCGTCGAAGACCGGCCGGGTGGCCGGGAAACCGGGCCTGGGCACTGGGCCGACAGGCTATGCCAGGTGGCCGGGTCGAGTGGCCGGGAAGCTTGAGCCAGCCGATCGGGATGCCAGGTCGAGGTGAGCTGGATGCCGCGCTGACTTGCCGGGTAGGCCGGGTGCGGCGAGTGCCGTGGCCTTGCGGTGCGTTCGTGCGCGTGAGGGTGGCCGGGAAGCTTGAGTCAGCGGATCGGGATGCCAGGTCGAGGTGAGCTGGGTGCCGCGCTGACTTGCCGGGTAGGCCGGGTGCGGCGAGTGCCGTGGCCTTGTGGTGCGTTCGTGCGCGTGATGGTGGCCGGGAAGCTGACCCGGGGGGCTGCGAGGCTGGAGCGGTTGATCGGGGTGCCGGGGCGACTTGAGCCGGACGCCGTGCCGACTTGCCAGGTAGGCCGGGTGCGGCGAGGGCCGGAGGGCCTTGTCGTGTGGTCGTGATCGCGCGAGGCTGGGTTGGGCAGGATCGCGTCGTGCTGGGAGACCGCGTGAAGAAGTGGGACTGGGCGCTCTGGAAGACGCTTCTCTTGGTGACCGGCATGGCGTTCCTTCCGGCCTTCGGCTCGGGCATCGGCGACTATGTCGTCGATGGAGCTCAGCGGGTCGCCAGGTGGGAGTATCTCCTGCCTCGCATCATCCTGTTCGGGGGATGGTGGATCTTCCTGGTGGTGATGGTGGTCCGGTTCTCGCGCGAGCCTGACGACGTGGATGAGTCTGCGGAGTGACCCGCCCTGGCCGGGGCCCTCGAGTGGTTCTCAGAGGTGAAAAGGCCACGCCGGCCGAGGGTGAGCTCTGGCCGGCGTGGGTTCCTCGGACCGCTGGGTCTAGTGGTACGAGTAGATGTTCGCTGCCGGGTGGTTCTCCTGCAGTTCGCGGAAGTTGCCCTCCGCGCCCCACAGGGAGCGGTAGCCCAGGACGTTCAGGCGGTGGGCCTTCGAGTGCTGGTCGAAGACGACCCAGTTCACCGGCTGGAAGTAGGTGCCGACCTCGTCCGGCGTGGTGAGGGAGCCGGTGTAGCGGTAGGTCGCGCGGTTCGCCGGGAGCATGTCGTTCAGGTGGATGCCCGTGATGGGCTTCGACGCGCCGAGGGCGGGCGGGGACTTGATCAGGCGGTCGTGCTGGGTCTGGCCGAGGAAGGTCTTGGCGTCGATCATCACGCCGAAGACGACGTAGCCGGTGCCGGTCGCCTTGGTGTGCACGAAGTGCGCCTCGAGGGGAGCGGTCGCCTGGCCGGCGAACTTGTGCTCGGCGTGGCCGTGGAAGTGCACGTTGTTCAGGTTGTAGCGCTCGCCGCCGTAGGTGATGTAGGGCTGCGTGCCGCCGGTGCCGATGATGAACCGGACGTCGTCGTGCTCGCTGATCTCGCCCAGCGGGGCCTTGTCCTGGAAGAGGATCGTGCCGTCGACGGAGTTCGGGTAGTGGATCGTGATCGCGGGGCCGTGGCCGGGGCACGACTTCGACCGGTCGATCTCGATCGGGCTCTGCACCGCGGCGTCGGTGCCGTGGCCGACGCAGGGCTTGACCTGGGCCTGCGCGGGGGCCGAGACCCACGTTAACGGGAGGGACAGAACTGCGGCTGCCGCAAGCGGCGCAAGACGGTAACGCACCAGTCGCCTTTCGGACGGAGGGAATGCCGGAATACGCCGTCTACGGACCGCCAAGGGGGCATTGTCCGCATTTAGGACGACATAAAGGCATTGGTGAGGATAGCCCAATGAGGTGAACCCGCAGCCTGCGGGGTGGTGTTCAAAATGACCAAAAGCAGAACATTGGCGGCGAGTTGTCTTGGCGGGTTATCCGGGGCGCCGAACCGTCGGGCAAGAGGGTGGCCGGGGGGTGGAGATCGGCCGGTGGATACTGCGGGAATGAGCAGGATGTTCGTCGCGCTGGTCCCGCCGCCCGGCGTGCTCGACGAGGTCTCCCGGGTGGTGGCGCCGCTGCGCGACGCGTGGCCCGACCTGACGTGGGTCGAGCCCGCCAACTGGCACATCACCCTGGCGTTCCTCGGCGAGGTGCCCGACCGGGTACGGCCCGACCTGAGCGCCCGGCTGGCGCGGGCGGCCCGCCATCACGAACCGCTGCCGCTGGCCCTGGGCGAGTCCGGGACGTTCACCGGGCGCGGCGGGGTGGGCGTGGTGTGGCTGAGCGTGCGGGAGCCCGGGCGGTTGGCCCGGCTGGCCGGGTCGATCGCGGCCGGCGCCCGGCGCGCGGGGGCCGAGGAGCCTGACGGGCGGCCCTATCGGGCGCACTTCACCCTCGTCAGAAGCCGCAAAGGGGTCGATCTGCGGCCGCTGGCCGACGCTTTGAAAAGCTTCGAGTCGACGTTCTGGACGGCCGACGGCGCTCACCTGTTCGTGAGCCATCTTGGGCCGCCGTTGCGGTACGAGGCGGTGGAGACCTACCCGCTGGGGAAGCCGAGCGCTGAGTCCGGATGGGAGTGAGGCCGAACCCCTTCCGATTTTCGTCGGGGCCTATTCGAGGCGGCCAGATTCGAGGCTCGCCCGGAGGAGATCTCCGAATAGGGCGGAGTCCGTCTGTAATTCTGCCTGTGAATGGAGGCTACGTGGCCGTGAACTTCCGTTGCAGTCTGGTCAGCCATATCCGTTGGGTCAGCAACGCCGGACCGAGCGTCACAATCCCATCGTGAGGACCGTCTTCGCGTGCGTTAGTGAGTCGCGCTGCTCCTTGTACGCAAAACGCTCAGGCCGCAGCCACTTTCTCCCCTCCACCTCTGATGATCCTGCTCCCGTTAGTCGCCCTCCGGATCCGGCTCGGAGAGTGCCCTGCTCTCCAGTTCTTGCTCTCGGGCATTTTGCTCCCAGGCTCCCGCTAAAGAGTGCCCTGCTTGTCGGCTTCTGCTCCCAGGCACCCCGCTCCCAGGCACCCCGCTCCCAGGCACCCGCTCCCGGGGCCCGGCTCCCAGCTTCCGGGCACTCCGCTCCTGGGCACTGGCTCTCGGGCGCTTCGCTCTTCGGTTCCCACGTGGTTAGTGCCCTGCCCTGCGGCTTTGGCTCGCAGGCATCAGCTCCTAGGCTCCGCTTGGAAAGCGCCCTGTTTCGGCTCCTGCTCCCGATGACCCCGCTCCTGGGCACTGGCCCTCGGGCGTTTCGCTCTTCGGCTCCCGCTTGGACAGTGTCCTGTCCCTCGGTTTCCGCTCCCGGACATTTCGCCCCCAGGCTCCGCTCAGAGAGCGCTCTGCTCGTCGGCTTCCGCACTCGGGCGTTTCCTTCTCCGGGCCATCGTTCTCGCAAGCTCTGCTCCCCGGTCCCAGCTCCTGGCGCGCCGGAGGAATCGGCCAGACACCCTCCGTCCCGTAAGGTCACGACTGCGCCCGGAGGAGGGCCACGTAATTCGTGCGGCGGTCGTCCGAAACGGCGTCTTCAACAAACGACTGGAAAACGCTTCCAGAACCCTCACTCCTTTGGTTAAGGGATTTGTAACAATTCCCCACACCGGTATGTCAAGAATTCCGATTGTGAAAGTTACACGCCGCCTTGACGCCCCCAAAAGCGCTATTTAACCTTCTCCCACCGATGTCGAGGGAGTGGGCTTGAATCAGCCGTCCGGTCACAACGAGCAGTGCCGATCAGGGCAGCCTCTTCCGATCCCTCCCCTCTAGCGGGGTCGTCCAGATGACCGACCTCAAGATTCGTTTCACCGGCCGCCGCGCCGGCCGGTGGCCCCTCACGGTGGGCCAGAAGAACGTCCTGGAGTGGATCAGGCCCGATTTCCCCGGCCCGGCCGACATCCTGTCGGCGGTGGTCCGTGCCCCCCGGGCGACCACCGTCGAGGTCGTCGCCGCGGCGGTCGGGGAGCTGGTCGGCCGCCATGAGGCGCTGCGCACGGTGGTGCGCGACGGGGAGCAGGTCGTCCAGGCCGAAGGGACGTTGGTCGCGGAGGTCGTCGAGGCCACCGGGTCCGAGCGGGACTGGACGCTGGCCGGGGCGCGGCCGTTCGACCCCGCCGCCGATCTGCCCCTGCGGGTGCGGGTGGTCACGCGGGGCGGGGCGCCGTTCGTCGTGGTTCTGCACGTCTCGCACGTCGCGGCCGATCTGTCGGCGATCACCGTCTTGCGGGGCGAGCTGGCCGCCCTGCTGGCGGGGCGGGAGGTGCCGACTGCCGACTACCATCCGGCCGATCGGGCCGACTTCGAGCGCAGCTCCGCGGGGCGGCGGCAGCTCGACGGGTCGATCCGGTACTGGGGGCGGCATCTGGAGGAGCGGCCGTTGTGTTCGCTCGGGTTGCCCTACCGGTTTCCCGGCCAGAAGGGGCACCATCAGGTGCTGCTCGGGTCGCGGGCGGGGGCCGAGGCGGTGTCCGGTGTCGCCGGGGCGTGGGGGGTGCGTCCGCTGGCCGTGGTGATGGCGGCGTTCGCGGCGGTGCTGACCCGCTGGACGGGGGAGCCGGGCTGCCTGCTCAACTGCCTGTGCAGCAACCGGTTCTCGCCCGAGTTGCGCGACTATGTCGGCACGATCTCGCAGGAGACCTGGATCCCGTTCACCGCGACGGCGTCGTTCCCCGAGGCGGTCGCGCGGATGAACGCGGCGGCGCTGGCCGCGTACAAGTACGGGCGGTACGACTCGGCCCGGCTCAACGCCGCCATGCGGGCCGCCGAGCGGGCCCGGGGCATGCCCTGTCACCGGGACGTCGTCGTCAACAACACGACCGGGCACTCGCGGGCGATCCTGCCGGCGTCGGGGGTGGAGGCGGGGGCCGGTGACCGGAGTTTCGACGCTCCCGTCGAGTTCGACGTCTACCGGCTCGACGGGAAGCTCGGGTGCGGGCTCGGGCTCGACGCCCGGCTGGCCACCGCCGACGAGGCCGCGACGTTGCTCGGCGAGGTCGAGCGGCTGGTCGTCGCCGCCGCTCACGGTGAGGTCGATCTGGGTGAGTTCGGGATTCCGCCGGTGGAGCGGGGGGCGGGCTGGGCTCGGGTGGGGGCGTGCTGGGTCGACGTGCCCGGGGTGCAGGACGTCGCCGACCTGGCGCTCGGCTCCGGGGTGGCCCGGGTCGAGGTCGTGGACGGGCGGCTCGTCGGCCGGGTCGGGGCCGGGCTCGACGCGGCGGTGGCGGGTGAGAAGGTGCTCGCCGAGATCGTCCGGCAGACCCGGCACGGCGTCGTCGCGCCCGGCGCTTGGTTAGCGCACGGTTAACGCCTCGCTGATCCGGCGCTGATCTTCGCGGCCCTAGCGTGGACGGAGCCGAATTCCAGGGGGAATCAATTGAGCAGCGACCTCGGCGGCGTCACCGGGTGGGTCATCGGACTGATGGAGACGCTCGGGGCGCCGGGCGCCGGGCTGGCCATCGCCCTGGAGAACCTCTTCCCGCCGCTGCCCAGCGAGGCGATCCTGCCCCTCGCCGGGTTCACCGCCGCGCGGGGTGACCTGTCGCTGATGGCCGTCCTGATCTGGACGACCATCGGCTCGGTCGTGGGCGCGGTCGCCCTCTACGCCATCGGGGCGATGCTGGGCGAGGAGCGCATGATGCGGCTGGCGTCGCGGCTGCCGCTGATCAAGTTGTCGGACATCGAGAAGACGCAGGCGTGGTTCGCCCGGCACGGCCGCAAGACGGTGTTCTTCGGGCGCATGATCCCGATCTTCCGGAGCCTCATCTCGATCCCGGCGGGCGTCACCCGCATGCCGATGGCGACGTTCCTGCTGTTCACCACGCTGGGCAGCGCCATCTGGAACACCGTCTTCGTGCTCGCGGGCTACTACCTGGGTGAGAACTGGAGCGTCGTCGAAGGCTACGTGGGCGTGTTGTCCAACGTCGTCATCGTGGTGGTCGCCCTCGCCGTCGTCTGGTTCGTCGTCTCGCGGATCAGGCGGCGCGAGAAGGTCACCAGATAGGGCGCGGCTCGACGGCGAGGCGGGTCACGCCGTCGTCGGGGTGCTCGGTCGGGCCGGCGGGGCGCAGCGCCGCGACGTCGGTCGTCTCGCGGAAGGCCGGGAGCTCGTAGAGGTCGCGGGTGTGCCGCCACAGGTTCGGGAAGTCGGCCAGGCTGCGCTCGCTGATGCCGTTGCGGGGGTTGGTCAGCGCGTCATACCTGATCAGCGCCACGAAGAGCTGCACGTCGGAGGCCGTGAGGTCGTCGCCGAACAGGTGGCGGCTCCCGGCCAGGCGGGCGTCCAGGCGGTCGAGGGTGGCGACCACGGCGGCCCGCCGCGCGTCGTACTCGTCCTGGGTGGCTGCCCGGCCGACCCCGTGGGCGGCGTGGGCGAGGTCGCGGGCGATCTCCGCGTCCAGGGCGATGATCTCGGTACGCCGGTCGGCCGGATAGAGGTCGATCCCGTCGGCGGTGAACTGGGTGCCGAGGTCGATCGGGATCGTCGTGTAGTCGTTGCTCACGACCGTGCCGGTCCGCCGGTCCCACACGGTCGGGACCGAGATGTGGCCGGGGTAGCCGGGTTCGGTGGCCTCGTACGCCTCCGACAGGAAGCGGAACCCGTTGACGGGGTCGGGGCCGCGGTTCTCGCGGAACGCCCAGCCCCGGGAGTCGCGCGCGTCGTCGACGTAGGAGAGCGACACCGCCTCCCGCAGCCCGGCCAAGTCGCGGATGACGGCGACGCGCTGCGCCCACGGGCAGACGTACGCGAGATAGAGGTGGTAACGGCCAGGTTCGACGGTGATCCGGCCCTGGAACGGGTAGACGGGGCGGTCGCTCACCCGGTCGAGGCGGCCGGGCCCGTAGGGGCCGAAGGCGGCGAGGTCGACGGGGCCGGCGTAGGCGGGCGCGTGCGTGGTCATGGCAGCTCCTCACGAACCATTTCCACTAAACCTACCAATTAAGTAGGTTGATCCGCCAGGAGCCGCAGGTTCCGTTCGGTGGCGGAGCCCGGCTCCACGTTGAAGACGCACAACGACTGGTCGGGGTCGTCGGGCGCCTGGAGGTTCTCGTAGAAGAACTCCAGGTCGCCGGCGATCGGGTGGCGGAAACGTTTGGTGCCGTGGGTGCGCCGGAAGACGCGGTGGTCGTCCCACCAGCGCGCGAACTCGGGGGAGCGGGCGGTCAGCTCGCGGATCAGATCGGTCAGCCGCCGGTCGCCGGGGTTGCGGCCGGCCTCCAGCCGCAGCGTCGCCACCGTCTCGAACGCGCACGCCTCCCAGTCGACGAGCCGTTCACGGGACTCCGGATTGAGGAAGCTGTGTCGGGCGATGTTGCGCTGCGCGACGGGGAGGGCGTCGAAGTCGGCGATGACCGCGCGGGCCAGCCGGTTGTACGCCAGCACGTCGGTCCGGCGGCCCATGACGTAGGCGGGCACCCGGTCGAGGTTGCGCAACATCAGGTGCAGCCCCGATCTCACCCGCTGGGGCGCGTCGGCCGGGCCGCGCGCGGGGGCGCGGCCCAGCAGGTCGGTGAGGTGTTCCCGCTCGGCCGGGTCGAGCCGCAGCGCCCTGGCCAGCGCGGCGACGACCTCGGGCGACGGATTGCCGCCCCGGCCCTGCTCCAGCCGGGTGTAGTACTCGACGCTGACCCCCGCCAGCCGCGCGACCTCGTCGCGGCGCAGCCCGGGCACCCGGCGGATCCGCCCGTCGCCCGGCAGGCCGGCCGTGTCGGGGCGCAGCCGCGCCCGGCGGCCGCGCAGGAAGTCGGCGGTCTCGTGACTGCGGTCCATCCGTCCAGTGTCACCCGGTGTCCGTGCTGCTCAGGTCGTCCAGGGTGGCCCTGTGAGTACCAGCCGGGACAGGGCCGCCCGTACGCCGCGAGCCGCCCTCCCGGGCTGGTGAGCTGGGCACATGTCAATCTCGATGAACCTCGACGGCCGGATCGCCGTGGTGACCGGAGCCTCCAGCGGCATCGGCGCCGCGACCGCCGAACACCTCGCCTCCCTGGGCGCCCGCGTCGCCCTGGTGGCCCGCCGGGCCGACCGGCTCGACGACCTCGCCGCCCGCATCGCGGAGAACGGGGGCCGGGCGCTGGTGCTGGCGGCCGACGTGACCGACGCGGCGGCGCTGCGGGCGGCCGCCGACCGGGTCAGGTCGGAGTGGGGCCCGGCCGGCCTGCTCTTCAACAACGCGGGCGTGATGTTGCCCGCGCCCGTCGAGCAGCTGCCCGCCGACCAGTGGAAGCACCAGATCGACCTCAACGTGACCGGGCTGATGAACGCCATCGGGGCGTTCGTGCCGCAGCTCGTCGAGTCGGCCGCCGCCCACGGGGTCGCCGACCTGGTCAACACCTCGTCGATCCTGGCGCAGAACCTGCTGCCCGGCTTCGCCGTCTACTCCGCCACCAAGGCCTACGTCACCCACCTGTCCCGGCACCTGCGCGCCGAGCTGGGCGGACGGGACGTGCGGGTCTCGGCGATCGAGCCCGGCATCGTCGGCACCGAACTGCAGGACCACGTGACCGATCAGGGGGTGCGGGCCTGGCTCGACGGCTCCAAGGCGGTCATGGAGTGGCTGACCCCGCAGGACGTGGCGGCGACGGTGGGCTTCCTGGCCACCCTGCCGCCCCGGGTCAACCTGCAGCAGGTCACGATCATGCCGACCCGTCAGCCGAGCTGACGATCGCGACCGGGCAGTGGGCGTGGTGGAGCAGCCCGTGGCCGACCGAGCCGAGCACGGCCGCGCCGAAGGCCCCGAGGCCCCGCGAGCCGGCCACCACCAGGTCGGCGGCGCGGGACTCCTCGGCCAGCACGTTCACCGGGTGGCCGTAGACGCTGGCGTACTCGACCGGCACGCCGGGGTGCCGGTCGCGCCAGGCGGCGAAGCGTTCCTCGACGTAGGCGGTGCGCTCCTCGTACACGCAGTGGATCAGGTTGTCGTACATGGTGCCGACCGAGGAGAACGGCGGCGGCTGCCAGGAGAAGACCGCCCGGAGCGCGGACCCGCGCCGCCGCGCCTCGGCGAAGGCGAACTCCAGCGCGACGTCGGCGTCCTCGCTGCCGTCGTAGCCCGCCAGCAGCCGCCCGTGCGTCCCCGACGACGGCTGGCGCACCACGATCACCGGGCCGGACGTGTGCCCGGCGAGGCCCAGGCCGACCGAGCCCAGCAGCAGGCCGGCGAACCCGCCCGTGCCCCGGCTGCCGATGACGACCGCGTCGGCCTTGGCCGCCTCCTCCTTCAGCCGGGCGACCACGCCGCCGGTCGCCAGGCCGGTGGTCACCGTGACGTCCGGGGCGGTGGCGTGGGCGCGGCGCTCGGCGGTGGCCAGCACCTCCGCGCCGTAGGTGTTCTCGACGTCGTTCAGCTGGCTGAGCCGGACGCCCGTCCAGGGTTCGCGCACGTGCACGAGCCGCAACGAGGCGCCCCTTCGGGCGGCGTCGGCGGCGGCGTACTCCACGGCGGCCAGCGCGGACGGGGATCCGTCGACTCCGGCGACGATCATCGTTCCTCCGTCAGGCGGATCGGGCGGGCGCCGGTCTGGACCCGGATGACCTGGTAGGGCGGCACCCGGGTGTCGGTCCCGTCGTCGAACAGCGGGCTGCGCGGCAGCTGGTTCACGCTGACGTACAGGAAACCGTCGGCGGCCAGCGCCAGGGTGTCGGGCCACAACAGGCCGGGCGCGTGCAGGAGCGTCGACCAGCGGCCGCCGGGGTCGCGCCTGACGACGGCGCTGTGCTCGTAGGCGGTGGCGTAGACGAACCCCTGGGCGTCGGACTCCAGGCCGTCGGACGCGCCCTTGTCGCCGTGGTCGACGACCGTGGCCGCCACCTGATCGTCGTCGAGCGAGCGGTCGAGCAGGGCGTCGACGGCCACGCTGTAGAGACGCCTGCTGGACAGCGGGCAGTAGAACAGCCGCGAGCCGTCGGCGCTCAGCGCGATGCCGTCGACGCCGACCCGGTAGTTCTCCCGGACGACCCCCTGCACGATCGCGCGGAAGCCCGGCACGGCCGAGGTGCTCACGTGGCCGCGCAGCCGGGCCCGGTTCTCGCCGGAGTCGAGGTCGACCACGATCAGCGCGCCTTCGGGCGCGCAGTCGGTGATGTACGCGTACCCTCCCGGCCCCCGCGAGAGGTCGAAGCGCACGTCGTTCAGGTAGGTGTCCGGGGTGGCCGCCGCCGGGTCGAGCCGGACCACCCGGACGACCCGGTCGGTGGCCGGGTCGACCTCGACCAGCTTCGGCCCGTCCGCCAGCCACGGCTGGAAGGCCAGGCTGCCCGTGTCGAGCAGCCACACGTGCCCGGCCGGGTCGGTGATCACGCTCTGCACCGACACCAGGGTCTCCGCGGTGGCCCCCGGGCTCCACGCGTTGATCTCGGGGCCGGGATAGGGGACCGGTTCCCCCTTGACGACCTCCGCGACGGTGAAGGGCACGTCGTCGCCCCACCTCGGGAAGGAGACGAACAGGCGTCCGTCGTCGGTCACGGTCACGCCGGTCGGCATGAGGTCGCCGAATTCGGCGACGATCTCGTAGTCGGTCCCCACCCAGCTGCCGAGAGGGGAGGCGGCGGCAGAAGTCCTGGAAGACATGGTCATCCCCTTCGTTGCCGAAAGCCCTCCCAGTATCTCAAGGGGCGTTTCGCCACCCTGGGCCAGGTCGCTGCCGTCTTGACGTCACACGTCATACGAATTAGCTTCCCCCTGACCCGTGAGTGAAAGAAGGTAGAAGCGTGAAGTTGTGCCGGTTGGGGAGTCCGGGCGAGGAACGGCCCTGTGTCGTCGACCCCGAGGGGACCGTCTTCGACCTGTCGTCGCTGACGCGGGACATCGACGGCGCGTTCCTCGCCGGCGGGGGGATCGAGCGGGTGCGCGCCGCCCTCGCGGCGGGCGAGCTTCCGCGCGCCGCCTCCGGCCAGCGGGTCGGCGCGCCCGTGGCGCGGCCGGGGAAGGTCGTGTGCATCGGGCTGAACTACTCCGACCACGCCGAGGAGACGAACGCGGCCGTCCCGGCCGAGCCGGTCGTCTTCATGAAGGCCCCCGGCACGGTGGTCGGCCCCGACGACGAGGTGCTGGTGCCACGCGGCAGCGTCAAGACCGACTACGAGGTCGAGCTGGCGATCGTCATCGGCGCGACGGCCCGCTACCTCGCCTCCCCGGACGAGGCGGCCGGCGTCATCGCCGGGTACGCGGTCGTCAACGACGTCTCCGAGCGGGAGTTCCAGCTTGAGCGCGGCGGCCAGTGGGACAAGGGCAAGTCGTGCGAGACGTTCAACCCCATGGGTCCCTGGCTGGTCACGCCCGACGAGGTCGGCGACCCCCAGGCGCTCGGCCTGCGGGTGTGGGTCAACGGGGAGCTGCGGCAGAACGGCAACACCAAGAACCAGATCTTCGGCGTCCATCACGTCGTCTGGTACCTCAGCCAGTTCATGGTGCTCGAACCGGGTGACGTGGTGAACACCGGCACCCCGGCGGGCGTCGCCCTCGGCCGGGGGGCCGACGCCTACCTGCGCGCCGGAGACGTCGTCGAGGTCGAGATCGACGGCCTGGGCCGCCAGCGCCAGCGGATGGGACAGGCATGAGCGGCGGCTTCGAGGGCCTGGTCGCGATCGTCACGGGCGGCGCCTCCGGCATCGGCCGCGCGGTCGCCGAGGAGCTGACGGCCCGGGGCGCCCAGGTGGCGGTCCTCGACCTGGCCGGCACCGAGTTCGTCTGCGACGTGACCGACGACGCGGCGGTCCGGCGCGCGGTCGCCGCGGTGGCCGACCGGTTCGGGCGCATCGACGTGCTGGTCAACAACGCCGGGATCGGCGCGCAGGGCACGGTCGCCGACAACGACGACGCCGAGTGGCTGCGCGTCCTCGACCTCAACGTGCTGGGCATCGTCCGGCTGAGCCGGGCCGCGCTGCCCCATCTGCGGAACTCGCCGAGCGCGGCCATCGTGAACGTCTGCTCCATCGCCGCCACGGCCGGGCTGCCGCAGCGGGCCCTCTATTCGGCGTCCAAGGGAGCCGTGCTCGCGCTGACCCGGGCGATGGCGGCCGACCACGTGCGCGAGGGCGTCCGGGTCAACTGCGTCACGCCCGGCACCGTCGACACCCCCTGGATCGGCCGCCTGCTGGACGCCGCCCCCGACCCCGCCGCCGAGCGGGCCGCGCTGCGCGCGCGGCAGCCGCACGGACGGCTGGTCGCCGCCGAGGAGGTCGCGAACGCCGTCGCCTACCTGGCCGGACCGGCGTCGGGGTCGACCGTCGGCATCGAACTGCCCGTCGACGGCGGGATGGCCGGTCTCCGCCTGCGGCCGGTCACGTCATGACCGGGATGCTCGTCGACCTCGCCTACGGCACGGACGGGCTGCTGGTGGACCTGCCGGCCGACCGCACCACCGTGATCACGCCGGTCGCCCGGCCCGCGGTGGCCGACGAGGCGGCCGAGGTGCGCCGGGCGCTGCGCGACCCCGTCGCGGGCCCGCCGCTGCGCGAGCGGGTGCGGCGCGGCCAGACGGTGGCGATCTCGGCCTGCGACTACACCCGGCCGCAGCCCCGGCACCTGATGATCCCCGCCATCCTCGCCGAGCTCGACGGGCTCGTGTCGCTCGACGACGTGGTGATCCTGGTGGCCACCGGCACCCACCGCGGCAACACCCCCGGGGAACTGCGCGCCATGTTCGGCGACGCCGTCGTCGACGCCGTGCGCATCGTCAACCACGACTCGCGCGACGCGTCGTCGTTGCGCTGGATGGGCCGGTTCGGCAAGGACGTGCCGGTCTGGCTCAACCGCGAGTGGGTCGACGCGGACGTGCGCATCACCACGGGGTTCGTCGAGCCGCACTTCTTCGCCGGCTTCTCCGGCGGCCCCAAGCTGGTCGCCCCCGGGCTCGCCGCGCTGGAGACCGTGCTCACCCTGCACGACGCGGCCCGCATCGGCGACCCCCGCGCGACGTGGGGCGTCACCGAGGGCAACCCCGTCCACGACGACGTCCGGGCCATCGCGGCCGGCACCGGCGTCACCTTCTCCCTGGACGTCGTGCTCAACCGGGAGCAGAAGATCGTCAAGGCGTTCGGCGGCGACCTCGGGCCGATGCACACCGCCGCCATGGACGCCGCCCGCGCGGCGGCGATGCGGCCTGTGCCGGCCGCCTTCGACGTGGTGGTCACCACCAACGCCGGGTTCCCGCTCGACCAGAACCTCTACCAGGCGGTGAAGGGCATGAGCGCCGCCGCGCAGATCGTGCGGCCCGGCGGCGTCGTCATCTGCGCGGCCGAGTGCCGCGACGGCTTCCCCGACCACGGCCCCTACCGCGAGACGCTGACCGGCGCGACCTCGCCCGACGCCCTGTTCGAGGAGATCTCCGCCCGCGCCGAGACGGTGCCCGACCAGTGGCAGGTGCAGATCCAGGCGCGCATCCAGCGGCACGCCCGCGTCATCGTGCACACCTCCTATCTGAGCGACGCCGACCTGGCCGCCGCCCACCTGGAGCAGACCCACGACGTCGCGGCCACCGTCCGGGGGCTGCCCGGCAGCGTGTGCGTGCTGCCCGAGGGGCCGATGACCATCCCCTACCTGGCGGGGGCGTAGCGATGGACATCGGGTACGCGCGGATCGACCTCGACCGGGAGAGGCGGCAGGGCCTGCCCGAGATCGTCTACGGGCCGGGCAAGGAGGCCGGGGAGATCGCCGGCATCCTGGAGGTGCTGCTCGACCGGAACGACGGCCCTGTCCTGGTGACCAGGGTCGGGCCCGAGACCGCCGCCGAGGTGCGCGCCCGCGTGCCCGGCGGCCGTTACGACGAGGCGGCCCGCCTGCTGGTGTGGCGGCCGGCGCTGCTCCTCGGGCACCGGGTGGCCGTGGTCACCGCCGGCACCGCCGACGGGCCGGTCGCGGCCGAGGCGGCGGCCGTGGCGGGCGCGCTCGGCCTGGAGACCACCGTGATCCGGGACGTCGGCGTGGCGGGCCTGCACCGGGTCCTGGCCGTGGTGGACGAGCTCCGCGAGGCCGACAGCGTGATCGTCGTCGCGGGCATGGAGGGCGCGCTGGCGAGCGTGGTCGGCGGGCTGGTGGAGACGCCGGTCGTCGCGGTGCCCACCTCCGTCGGCTACGGCGCGGCCCTGGAGGGCGTGACGGCGTTGCTGGCCATGATGACCTCGTGCGCGGCGGGCATCACCGTGGTCAACATCGACTCGGGGTTCGGCGCCGCGCTGGCCGCCTACCGGCTCACCAGGCGGCGGCCGTGATCCTCCACCTCAACCCGTTCACCGGCCTGGCCGGCGACATGCTCCTCGGGGCGTTGTTGTCGGCGGGCGCCTCCGTGGACGTCGTCCGCCAGGCCGTCGCCCGGACCGGCCTGACCGGCTGGCGGCTGGAGGCCGAGAACGTCCGCACCGGCGCGCTCATGGCGGTCCGCGTCCGCGTCGAGGTCGACGACGACGCGACCGAACGCCCCGCCTCGGTGCTCATCGAGATGGCCGCGCGCACCGGCCTGCCGATCGCCGAACGCGCCCTGAAGGCCATCGCCGAGGTGGAGGCCGAGCTGCACGGCCTGCCGCCGGGCGACGTCCACCTGCACGAACTCGGCGGGCACGACACGCTGGTCGACATCGTCGGCTGCGCCGCCGCGCTGGCCGACCTGGGCGTGACCGAGGTGCACTGCGCGCCGCTGCCCCTCGGCAGCGGCAGCGTCGAGACCCGCCACGGGGTGCTTCCGGTGCCCGCCCCCGCCACCCTCGCCCTGCTGCGCGGGGCCCAGGTGCGCGGCGGCGGCGAGCACGAGGCGGTCACCCCCACCGGGGCCGCCCTGCTGCGCGCCGCCGACACCGTCTACGGCGGGGTGCCGCCCATGGAGGTGCACACCACCGGCTACGGCGCGGGCACCCGGCGGCTGCCCGACCGGCCCAACGTCGTCGTCGCCACCCTCGGCCGCCCGCTCGCCCAGCAGGACCGGCAGGTCGTGCTGTCGACCAACCTCGACGACGTGACCGGGGAACTGCTCGGGCACGTCATCACGCGGATGCTGGGGGCCGGCGCCGCCGACGCGTGGATCACGCCGGCGGTCATGAAGAAGGGCCGCCCGGCGCACGTCCTGCACGTGCTCACGCCCGTCGACCTGGCCGACCACCTGGAGAACCTGATCTTCGCCGAGACCGGCACGCTCGGGCTGCGCCGCAGCTGGGTCGACAAGGTCACCGTCCCCCGGGTCGTCCGCACGGTCGAGCTGTACGGCCGGACCGTGCGCATGAAGCAGGGCCCCTGGGGCGTCAAGCCGGAGTACGACGACCTCGCCCGGCTGGCCGCCTCGACCGGCAAGTCGCTCGGCGTGCTGACCCGGGAGGCCCTCGACGCCCTCTGACCGTCAGCCACGGCGCGCCGCGGCCAGGATGAGGTAGGCGCTGGCCGTCCACGTGTACGCGCGGTCGCGCAACCCCTGGCCGGTGCGCGCGTCGAAGTTCTCCGCGAACCCCGACTTCTCGCACAGGCGGCGGAACCGGTCGCTGATCTCGTCGGCCAGGCCGACGTGCCCGGCGCGGCGCAGCCCGTCCTCGATCAGGATCGTCGAGGGCGCCCAGATGGGGCCGCGCCAGTAGCCGTCGTCCTGGTAGTGCGGCGACGACGGCAACTCGGTGGCCGGCCCGAACTCGGTCAGGTGCCGTTCGATCCTGCCGGCGAGCACCGCGCTCACCTCGGCGGGCAGCTCCTCGCCGAGCACGATGGGCATCAGGTCGAGCAGGCTGTCGCTCGACCAGGTCCGGCCGGTGAGCGCGCCCCGCGCGACGAACCGGTCGCCCGTCCACAACTCGGTGAGCAGGGCGTCCTTCATGCGGTCGGCGGCGGCGTCCCAGCGGGCCGCCTCATCGGGGCCGGGGGCGCGGCGGGCCAGCTCGCGCATCTGGAGCACCAGGAAGGCGGCCAGGTCGGCGGTCTCGACGACGCGCTCGGGGTCGAAGGTGGTGGCGTTGTCCCACCCGCTGTCGTTGCCGTGCTGGTAGTAGGCCAGTTCGTGGCCGGGGACGCGCCGGGCGGTCAGCCAGAAGTCCGTCCACCTCGCCAGCAGCCGGTAGGTCTCCTCCGGCTCGGGCCGCCAGCGCAGGCGGCCGAGGGCCCAGCCGTGGATGGGCGGTTTGACGAAGTTGTAGAGGATCTCGGAGTGCGTCACGGAGTCGGGCAGCGCGCCCGCGCCGTCCTGGTGGTCGAAGGGCAGCCGGAACTGGTGCCACGCCAGTTCCGGCAGCCCCTCGCCCAGGGCGAGGGCGTTGAAGCAGTGGTCCCAGCTCCACACCTTGTCCATCCAGTGCTTGGACATCAGCACCCCGGGACGGGTGACGAACCCCGCCGGGCGGACCGTCGCCGACCACAACACGTACGCCGCCAGCTCGGCGGCCGGGGTCGCGGCGTCGCGCCAGGGGGCGACCGCCGCGGCGAACGCGTCGAACTCCGCCCTGGCCGCCTTCACCACCTGCTCGAACGTGTCGGCCTCGGCGTAGGGGGCGCGGGCGGTCTCGTACTCCTCGACGGCGATCTCCCAGCCGCCCGTCAGGGTGACCCCGCGCTCCGCGCCGCCGAGCGACTGCGCGCCCACGGGGTCGGCCGTGCCGCGCAGCACGGTGACGCGGTAGCGGCGGCCGGTCTGATAGAGCGTGAAGACGTACGACCCGTCGGACGGCTCCCGGTAGAAGTAGGGGCCGCTGAACGGGGTGAGCACGGGATCGGCCGCCACCAGGCCCAGGTCGAGGCCCCGGCCCCTGATCCGCACCGTGTCAGGGCTCTCGTAGGCGAGCTCGATCCGGTCGTCGCCGCGCTCCCAGAGGAGCTGCTGCGGCGTGGCGGTCAGCGCCGCCTCCGGGTCGACCACGAGCCGCAGGACGGCGTGCATCCCGGTCTGGTGCGAGACCAGGTGCACCTCATCGGCGTACGTCTTCTCGGCGATCACCGGGGAGAAGCCGAACCAGGAGCCGCGATGGCTGAACGGGATGTCCCGTAGGGAGAACACGGAGGGGTGGCCCTTCTCCTAGAGGTCAGTCCTTCACGGCGCCGGCGGTGACCCCGGCGGCGACGTAACGCTGGGCGATGACGAGCAGCACGGCCGCCGGGATCGACGCCACCACGGCGGTGGCCATGATGGCGTTCCACTCCTGGTTGTTGTGGCCGATGTAGTGGTAGATGCCGAGGGTGATCGGCTGGTGGTCGCCGCCCTGGTCGAGGGTCGAGGCGAAGACGAAGTCCGACCACGCCCACAGGAAGGCGAACAGCGAGACGGTGACGAGGGCGTTGCGGCTGAGCGGCAGCACGATCGACCGGAAGGTGCGCACCGTCCCGGCCCCGTCGACCCGGGCCGCCTGGAGCAGCTCCTCGGGCAGGGCCGACATGAACGCGGTCAGCACGAGCACCGCGAACGGCACGGCCAGCGTCGAGTCGGCCACGATGAGGCCCGGCACGGTGTTGAGCACCCCGGCCGACAGGTAGAAGGCGTAGAAGCCCATCGCCATGATGATCCCGGGGATCATCTGCGCGATCAGCAGCAGGAAGCTCAGCACCCCGCCGCCCCTCGGCCGCAGCTTGGCCAGGGCGTACGCCGCCGGCGCGGCGACGACGACGGTCAGCGACACCGTGCCGAGCCCGACGACGAGACTGGTGGCGAGGTAGGGCAGCTGCCGGTCGAGCACCGCCTGGTAGCCCTCCAGCGTGCCGTCGACGGGGAACCAGTTCGGCGGGCTGCGGCGCATGTCCTCGTCGCGGGTGAACGAGACGTTGACCATCCAGTAGACCGGGAACAACATCACGGCGGTCAGGACCAGCCCGATCGCGGTCTTCACCCGTCGCATCACGCCTCCCGCCGGTGCAGCGTGCGGACGTACACGAGACCGAAGACCAGCGCCGCCACGATGAGCAGGTTGCCCACCGCCGCGCCCGGCCCGAACGACGGGACGAGGTTGCCGAAGCCCAGCCGGTAGGACCAGGTCGCGAAGGTGGTGGACGACCCGCTCGGGCCGCCCCTGGTCATGATCCAGATGATGTCGAACACCTTCAGCGTGTAGACGAGGCCGAGGAGCAGCGTGATCGCCGAGACCGGCCGCAGCAGCGGGAAGGTGATGCGCCAGAACCGCTGCCGCCGGTTCGCCCCGTCGAGCGCGGCGGCCTCGTACACTGAGGCCGGGATCGCCTGGAGGCCGGAGTAGAGCACCACGAGGTTGAACGGGACGCCGATCCAGATGTTGGCGATCGTCACCGACCAGAGCGACCAGTCGGGGGAGGTGAGCCAGTTCACCGGCCCGAGCCCTGCCACGCCCAGCGCCGCGTTGACCACGCCCGACTCGCTGTTCAGCAACCACGTCCACGTCGAGGCCGACACGATCAGCGGCAGCAGCCAGGGCACCAGGAACAGCGCCCGCAGCGTCGCCGACAGCGGGAAGTTCTGCACGAAGAACAGCGCCAGGGCCAGCCCGATCGTGAACTGGAAGACCAGCGAGACCACCGTGAAGACGACGGTGTGCCACAACGCCGGGCCGAACGCCGGGTCGTCGAACACCTTGAGGTAGTTGCCGAACCCGGCGAACGGCGCGTCGCCCCGCACGAACGAGCGCACGGTGTAGTTCCGCAGGCTCAGTTCGACGTTGCGGTAGAGCGGGTAGGCGTAGAAGACCACCAGGTAGAGGCCGACCGGGGCGAGGAACGCCCAGGCCGCCCACTGCCCGGAGCGGAGGCGGACCCTCACTGCGTGGCGCTCGCCGCCGCGCTCTGGGCCTCCGTCATCGCCTGCTGCGGCGGCTTCGAGGAGCTCAGCGCCGCCTGGACGGCCCCCCACATCGGCTCGGAGATCTTCGGGTACTTGGTGCCCAGGTCGTCGCCGGTACGCCCCTTGGCGACCTTGACCGCCTCGACCCACACGCCGAGCTTGGCGTCGGCCGCGACCTGCTGCTGCTGCACGGAGTCGGTCGGGGCGATGTAGGAGAGCGTGGTGGTCGTCTTGAGCGAGTTCTCGCCGTTGGTCAGGCAGGCGACCAGCTTCTGCGAGGTGGCGTACCGGCCGGTGTCCTCCTGGACGGGGATGGCGACGAACTCCCCGCCGGTGGGCGCCGGGGCCGGGCCGCCGGCCTTGGCCGGGATCGGGATGACGCCGTAGGGGAAGCCGGCCTTCTCGGCGTTGGCCAGCTGCCAGGTGCCGTTCTCGGCGAAGGCGTACTCGCCGGTGGCGAACTCCTGCCAGCTGGTGGTCTGGGTGTTGTTGATGACCGAGTTGGGGGCGTACCCCTTCTTCAGCCAGTCGGCCCAGAGCGTGACCGCCGCGACGCCCTCGGGGGAGTCGAGCTTGGTGAGGTTCGCGCCGGAGCCCCAGAACCAGGGGAGGAACTGGAAGCTGCCCTCCTCGGTGCCGATCGCGGAGAAGGTGATGCCCTTGCCGCCGGACGTCGTCACCTTCTCCAGCGCCGCGGTGAGGGCGGCCCAGTCGGTGACCGTGGCCGGGTCGACGCCCGCCTTGTCCAGCACGTCCTTGTTGTAGTAGAGCGCCAGGGTGTTGGCGCCGATCGGGACGCCGAACGTCTCGCCGCCGCTCTGGCCGGCCCCCAGCAGGTTGGGGGAGACGGCTGAGACGTCGAGCTTGTTCTCCGCGGTCGTCGTCAGCACGCCGGCCTCGGCCAGGGTGGAGACGACCGGGTTGTCGACGATCAGCACGTCGGGCGAGTTGCCCTGCTGCGCGGCCAGCAGCGCCTTGTTGGTCAGATCGCTGGTGTCGTAGCCGGTGCGCTCCACCGTGACGCCGGCCTGGGCGCCGCACCCCTCCAGCAGGCGCACCCATTCGGAGGTGGCGTCGTACTGCGGATAGGGGTCCCAGATCGTGTAGGCCGTGGACGCCGGGGCCTCCTCGACGGCGGACGGGGTGGAGGGGGTGGAACAGGCGGCCAGCAGGGCCAGTCCGAGGCCGGTGGCGACACGGCCGGACGCGGAAGATCTCATCGGGGGGTGACCTCCCTCGGTCGAACCGATTCGACGAATCGGTTCGACCGAAGATAGGCGGGTTCCGTGTGGACGTCAATGGGGGTCCTTCTGCTGAATTGTGGAACGATTCGACTACGATGCACGGGTGAACATCGGGGAGATCGCCAAGAGGGCGGGAGTGTCCCGCAGCACCGTGTCCTACGCGCTCACCGGCCGCCGCCCGGTCTCGCCGGAGACCAAACAGCGCATTCTGGCGGTGATCGACGAACTCGGCTACCGCCCCAACGCGGCGGCGCGCGCCCTCAAGGAGGGCCGCACCCGCACCATCGGCCTGGTCATCCCGCCCGCGAGCACCCGGCTGACCGACATGCAGCTCGGCTTCGTGGCCAGCGTCGTCGACGCCGCCGCGCGGGCCGACCTCGACGTGCTGCTGTCGCCCTCGGGAGGCGAGCACGACCGCTCCTTCGAGCGCGTCGTCACCGGTCAGCGGGTCGACGGCGTGATCGTCATGGAGATACGGCTCGAAGACGACCGGGTCGCCCGGCTGATGGCCAGCGGCCTGCCGTTCGTCGGCATCGGCCGCACCCGCGACCCGGCCGGCATGTCATGGGTCGACCTCGACTACGAGACGCTGATCGGCCGGTGCGTCCACCACCTCGCCGACCTCGGCCACCGCGACATCGCCCTGGTCAACCGCAGCGCCGAACTGGTGGCCGCCGGATACGGGCCGGGGCACCGGGCGCGGGCCGGCTTCGACCGCGCGGTCGCCGACCGCGGCCTGCGCGGCGTGGCCGTCTGCTGCGCCGACGACGCCCAGGCCGGGCAGGCGTGCACCGAGCGCCTGCTCGCCGAGCACCCGGAGCTGACGGCCATCGCCACCGTGAACGAGGCGGCCGCCGCCGGGGTCTACCACGCGCTCGCCCGGGCGGGCCGCGAGGTGCCGCGCGACTTCTCGATCGTGGGGGTCGCGGCCCGGCACTGGGCCGAGAACCTCCACCCGCCGCTCACCGCGGCCGACGTGCCGGCCGTCGAGCTGGGCGCGCACGCCGTCGACCTGCTGCTGGGGCGCATCGCCGACCCGGCCGCCGCCCACCGCCACCTGCTGGTCGCGCCGCCGATCTCGCTGCGCGCCACGACCGGACCGGCCCGGTCGTAGCCGCGAATCGATTCGTTTCACAAGCCCGTCACTCCGTTGACATGGTGTCGTAACCGGACCTAATCTGCGGTCGAATCGATTCGCTACCCACCCCTCGCGTGAGATCACCTCGCCTCCAGGAGTAGCCCGATGCGTACCCGATTGAGATCCGTGGTCGCCGCCTGCGCACTCGCCGCGACCGCGCTGGTCGTGCCCGCCGCCCCGGCCCTCGCGGCCGACGAGGCCATCACCGTCAACTTCGCCACCACGGGCGCGAGCCCTTCCTACCGCGCGTCCGGCTGGATCTACGGCATGACCGAGAACGGCAGCGGCCCGGCCGACCACTTCTACCGCGACGTCAAGTTCCGCTCCATGCGCGCCGGCGGCGCCCAGCTGCCCGGGGGCGGCTGGGTGTCGGGCGGGTACGACCGCCGCTGGAACTCCACCGTCGCCCAGGCCCGCCGCACGATCGCCCTCGGCGGCCAGTTCATCCTGCTCCCGCACGACCTGTGGGGCGCCGACGGCGCGGGCATCTCCCGCTTCCCCGGCGACAACGGCGACTGGACCGACTACGACAACTTCCTGACGCGCGTCATCAACGACGTGCGGGCCGCCGGCCTCACCGTGCAGTGGGACCTGTGGAACGAGCCGAACATCACGCTGTTCTGGAACCGCCCGCAGTCCCAGTACCTCGAGTTGTGGCGGCGCAGCTACCAGCGGGTCCGCGCCGCGTTCCCCGACCACCTGATCGTCGGGCCGAGCTGCGCGTGCGTGCCCTCCACCTCGCACGCCTTCTGGAACGCCTACCTCGACTTCATCAAGGCCAACAACGTGGTGCCGGACATCATCAGCTGGCACTCGCTGCCGGGCGACCCGGTCGCCAACGTGGCCGCCGCCAACACGACCCTGAACTCCCGCGGCATCCCGCACCCCAGGCCCTACCAGATCAACGAGTACGGCGCCCCCGACGAGCAGAACCCCGGCGACGGCGCCTGGTACATCTCCCGCCTGGAACGCGCGGGCGCCGACGGCCTGCGCGCCCACTGGGGCGGCGGCGGCAACCTGCACAACGACGCCGCCAACCTGCTCATCCGCAACAGCGCCGGGCAGCACCAGCCCAAGGGCGAGTGGTGGGTCTACCGCTTCTACGCCTCCCAGACCGGGCAGACCGTGGCGGTCACGCCGAGCAGCTCCTACGACGCCTTCGCCACGAAGGACACCGGGACGGCCAAGGTGCTCGTCGGCGGCGGACGCACCACCGGCAACCTCGCCGTCAACCTCCAGCGGCTCGACACCACCAGCGGCCTCGTGCAGAACAACCAGGTGCGCGCGATCGTGCAGCGCATCCCGAACAACAACGGCGGCGCGGTGCAGGGGCCGGTCACCATCTCGAACTCCGTCGTCACCCTGTCGGGCAACGCGGTCACGCTCAACCTGCCCAACACCGCGATCGCCGACGCCCTGACCGTCACCCTCGTGCCGCCGTCGGACGGGAGCTTCACCTCGGTCGCGGTGGCCCAGCACTCCCAGCAGTGCCTCGAGAACCCGAACTCCTCGACCGCCAACGGCGCCGTCCAGCAGCAGTTCCACTGCGAGGGCGGCGACCAGCAGCTCTGGAACTTCGTCCCGGTGAGCGGCGTGGCCAACACCTACACGGTCGTCAACCGGCAGAGCGGCAAGTGCCTTGACGTCAACGGGGTCTCCACCGCCGACGGCGCGGCCGTCATCCAGTGGACCTGCGCCAGCGGCGCGCAGAACCAGCAGTTCACGCTCCGCAAGGTGACCTACGGCGGCAACGACGCGCACGACTACCAGCTCCTCGCCCGGCACAGCGGCAAGTGCGTGGACGTGAGCACGATCTCCACCGCGCCCCGCGCGGCCGTCCACCAGTGGACGTGCGTCGCGGCGGGGCAGGGCAGTCCGCTGAACCAGACCTGGCGACTCTGGGGACGCTGACCGGCCCGCGCGAGGCCCTGCCACCCCGGGGGCGGCAGGGCCTCGTCGCGTCATACG
>NZ_BBXC01000022.1 GCF_001570525.1 Herbidospora sakaeratensis | reverse complement strand
GGTGACCAGGTTCGGCAGCGAGTCGATCTCGATGATGGCGACGATGCGCAGGTTGCGGTACGCGGTGTCGGACATGATCGAGGCGATCGGGTCGATGTACTCGGTCTTGTACCGGTTGAGGCCGTTCTGGGCGACCTTGAGCTCACCGTTGGAGGCCAGGGCCGAGCAGTCGCGGTTGGGCAGGTTGTAGATCACGACCTGGATCGTCAACGGCGCGGAGCCGTTGGCGGCGTCCTGCTGGACGGCCAGGTCCAGGTGGTCACGCAGGCCCTTGCTGTTGTTACCGGCCGAACCGCTGGTGATGGCGGCGATCCGGTCCAGCCAGATGGCCGTGGAGGTGTTGGCGACCGCCGCGCCGCCCGGCTCGGAGGCCGCGCTGGCCGACCAGTCGGGGTTCACATAACCGGTGGCGCCCGCGTAGGGGTTGTCGACGCGGCCCGGGTTGACGATGTCGTCGTCGCCCTCGGTCGCGGTGACGGTGACGCTGGTCAGGCCGGAGGAGGCGACGGTGATCGGCCGGGTGCCGTTCGTCTGGTCGCTGTCCTGCGCCGCCGCCAGGGTGACGGTCTGCGGGGTCTGCCAGTTCGACGTGGTGAACGTCAGGCTGGCGCCCGAGCTGACGGTGATGTTGGTGTCACCGGAGCCGGCCGTGTTGGTCACGCTCACGTTGCCGCTCGGCGCGGCCGCGAGGCGGACGGTGTAGGAGGCGGTGCCGCCCTCGGGCACGGTCACGGAGGTCGAGGAGACGACCAGCGACTGCGTCTGCGTGCCGTCGTCGTCGGCCTCGGTTGCGGTGACGTTGACGCTGGTCAGGCCGCTGGAGGCGACCGTGAAGGTCCGCGAGCCGTTGGTCGAGTCGCTGTCCTGCGCCGCGGCGAGGGTGACGTTCTGGGCGGTGTTCCAGTTGCTGCTGGTGAACGTGAGGCTGGAGCCGGAGCTCACCGACAGGTTGGTGTCACCCGACCCGGCGCTCGTGGTCACGGTCACGTTGGAGCTGGGCTGCGACTGGAGACGCACCGAGTAGGTGGCGGTGCCGCCCTCCGGCACGCTCACGCTGGTCGGGGTCACGATCAGGGCCTGCTGCGTGGGGCTCGGCGACGCCGACGGCGACGGCGAGGTGATCGGGCCGTTGCAGACCGTGCCGTTCAGGGAGAACGAACTCGGGTTGGTGTTGGTCCCGCTGAACTGGCCGTTGAAGCCGATCTGCACCGACTGGCCGGAGCCCAGGGCGCCGGCCCACGAGGGGGCGACCACGGTCACGTTCTGGCCCGACTGGCTCCAGGTGCCGTTCCATCCCTGCTGGACCGTCTGGTTCCCCGGCCACGTGTACGTGAGCCGCCACGGGTTCACCGCGTCACCGAGGTTGTTGATCGTGATGTTGGCGCCGAAACCGCTGCCGTTGTCCCACTGCTTGGCGTACGTGACCTGGCAGGCGACCGCAGCGCCCGCCGGCGTCTGCATGACGGCGAGCCCGGTGACGGCCAGCAGCATGGCCGCCGCCGCCATGGCGGCTCTGCGCCAGGAACTCAATCGGGGTCCCATAGCTTTCTCTTCTCCTCGGCATACACGATTGGGAGCGCTCCCAACATGGGTTCGTTTCGCCGAGGTGTACAGCATGTTTCCTGGTTCGACGGGATACGGCCAGGATGCCTATGAAAGATTCAGGGTCCGCGCGGCCAGCCGGTGGAGGTGCCGGCGGAAGCGGGCGAGCACCTCGGGGTTCTCCGCCCCCAGCCGGTCGCCCGACTCGTCGAGCACGCCGCCCTGGACGAACCCGTGGACGCACCAGATCAGCGTCCACACGCAGTACTCCATGTCGGCCGTGTCGTCGATGTATCCGGCCTCGGCGGCCTGTTCGAGCACGGAGGTCGTCATGGTGATCAGCGGCTGGGAGTACTGCCGCTCCAGGCCGGTGAGGTCGGCGGCGTCGTACAGCCACCGGTGGATCCACAGGGCCGGGAACTCGGGGTTGGCGACGCAGAAGTCGATGTAGCGGTCGACGATCTCGTGCACGGCCGCCGCGGCCGTGATGTGGTCGGCCGCCATCATGTCGTTGACGACGCCTTCGAGCGCCTCGGTCTCGATCCGGGAGGCCCGCTCGATCACGGCGAGGTAGAGGTCCCGCTTGGACCCCCCGAACCCCTCCTGGGCCGGGTCGATCCCGGTCGCCTCGGCGATCTGCTTCAAGGTCGTGGCGTCGTACCCGAGCGCGGCGAAGAGACGCGTGGCCCCCTGCAGCAGGCTTTCCATCCAGGGCTCCCGATCCCTTGGGTCCTTACCGTTTCCAAGTCCAACACCTGACCGGTCACGGGAGGGCAAACGGCACGCTTGACCACGGAATCCCCTTGTTTATGGGCGTTTCATGGCTATCTGAGATGTTTTACTGTCTTAGGTTTGCCATGTCATGGTTTGGTGGCTAGTGTCGCTTTCGTTGCCAAGTGCTGACCAACCCACGAGACAGCGCTTGACCATCGGATCCGGGAACGGCCCGCGGGGCCCACCGGACACGCCACCCCTGATGACTCGCGTGGCAGTCCTGTCGTCGTACGGAAAGATCTCCCTTTTTCATGTACGCCCTCAAAGGCATCCTGAAGAACAAGACCGTGACCACCGCGCTCACCGCCGCCGGCCTGGCCGTCCTGGGACTGGGCACCACCGGCGCCGCCACCGCCCTGGCCGCACCTCCGCACACGAACCACGTCCGGATCCACCCGCAGACGGCCGCCGTCGTCAAGCCCCTCGCGAAGGCGCCCGCCGTGGCCAAGCCCGCGATCAAGGAGCCCTCGTTCGTCAAGCCGGCCGTGCTGACCGGCAAGACCACCGCCTCCTACTTCTGGGACGACTCCTCCGGCCGCGCCGGCGACACGGGCCTGCCCGCCAGCGGCAAGCCGATGCAGAAGGGCATGGCCGCCTCCCCGAGCTGGCCCCTGGGCACCGAGGGCTACGTGGTCTACAAGGGCGTGAAGAAGCCGTTCTTCGTCGGCGACCGCGGCCCCGGCAACCCCTCGTCGCGCGGCATCATGCTCGACCTCGACGGGCAGACCTTCGCCGAGCTGACCGGCGGCTCCTTCGACATGACGACGCTCGCCGTGAAGAACAACGGCGGCTTCGGCCACATCCCGATCGAATACCACATCACCAAGTGGGGCGACGGGATCGGCCTCAAGGCTGCGCCGGTGCCGTTCTCGACCGGCGCGTGGAAGAGCTGAGCCTTATCGATGTGCGATGGAGGGCTCGGAGCTGCTAAAGTCTTCCTCGCGGGCGCCGCTAGCTCAGTTGGTTAGAGCAGCTGACTCTTAATCAGCGGGTCCGGGGTTCGAGTCCCTGGCGGCGCACCAGAAGAAATCCCAACTCGGTTCGACCGGGTTGGGATTTTCTCTTTTCGGCGGCGGCCCTCCGGGAATTGTCGTTCGCCGCTGATATCAATTGCGGCCATGAAGATCAGTGCCGAGCTCGACCGCTGGGGCCACACCGACCTGTTCGCCGAGATCGAGCGGCTGGCCTCCGCGATCCCCGCCGAGCGCGAGTGGCGGTGGCCGCGCCAGCCGCTCGGCGAGACCGGACTCGGGCTGCGCATGGCCGGTTTCGACGACGCCCAGTGGCGGGTGCTCGGGCTCTGGGCCCAGCATCGTCAGACCCGGCTCAGCTACCACTACCTCGCCGACGAGGTCGCCTCCCGGGTGGCCCGCCGCAAACTCCGGTGGACGGCCGACGAGACCGATCTGCTGTGGCGGTTGAGCCTCACCCGTGAACGCACCGCGCAGGCGGTGCTCCGCAGGCTGACCCTGCCGCTCACGGCGACCGCGTCGCTCCCGCGCGAGCTGCGCGAACGCTACGTGGCCCAGGCAGAGGAGGCCCGGAAGGCGGTGGGCGACGACGAGTGGACGGCCCGCGCCGAGACGGCCCGGCGGCTCGACGACTTCCTCGCCGAACACGCCGACCCGGGCTCGGTGGTCGCCACCCTGCTGGGCGAACACGACCGGTTCGCCGCCAAGCTCCTCACGGAGTTCGGGGCCGCGCTCGCGGCCCCCGGGGTCTTCCCGCTGTTACGCCACTGGAACGGCGCCACCGCCGCCAAGCCCAGCGGAAAGTGGCTCGCCACGGCCGGGAGGCTGCTCACCCCCGAGGCCGTCGTCCTGGTCCGGGAGATCCTCCAGCGGTTGTCCGCCCACCGGGAGGGCCCCGTCACGCTGCGCCACCAGGGTCAGGAGTGGACCAGCACCGTCTTCCTCCACGAGCGCACCGCCACCCCGCTGCGGGGCCTGATCTGGACCTGCCGGCTGATCGACGAACCCTGGGTGACCGCGCTGCTGGGCGACTGCGCCGTGACCTGCGGGACCGGCGTCGGCGGCTCGGGGGCGAGCTGCCGCGACGAGAAGCTGGCCAACGCCGCCGTCGGCGCGCTGGCCAGCCGGGGCGGTCTCGACACCGTGCCCCACCTGGCCCGCGTCCAGGCGAAGGTGCGCAAGAAGACCGTGCTGGCCGGGGTCGCCCGCGCCCTCGACGCGGTCGCCGAGGCGGCCGGGCTCTCCCCCGAGCGGCTGCTCGACCGGACGGTGCCGGCGTTCGGGCTCGGCCCCGACGGGGTGCGCGAGGAGCCGGTCGGCGACTGCCTGGTGCGGCTGCGGGCCGGCGCGCAGGCGCTGGAGTTCGTCAACGCCAAGGGCAAAACCGTCAAGGCGGCCCCGGCGGCGATCAGGAAAGACCCGGCGCTGGCCGAGCTGAAGGCGACGCTCAAGGAGCTCAGGCAGCTGCTCCCGGCCGAGCGGTTCCGCCTGGAGCGCGCCCTGATCGAGGAGCGGATCTGGCGGTGGCACGAGGTGACCGAGTTCTTCCTCGACCACCCGGTCACCGGCCTCTACGCGCGCACCCTGATCTGGCGCGTCCTCCAGGGCCCGGCCGGCCTCCCGGTGCGGACCGAAGACGGCTGGGAGCTCACCGACCCCGCGGGCCGCCGCATCCAGCCCGATCCGAACACCCCTCTTCACCTGTGGCATCCCATCGGCGAGACGCGGGAGACGGTCCGGGCCTGGCGCGACCACCTGCTCGACGCGGGCGTGCGGCAGCCCTTCAAGCAGGCCTTCCGCGAGGTCTACCTGCTCACCCCGGCCGAGGAGCAGACCGGCGCCTACTCCAACCGGTTCGCCGGGCACACCCTGCGCTACGGCCAGGCCAAGGCGCTGCTGAACCAGCGCGGCTGGACGGGCCTGTCGATCGGCCACTGGGACTACGAGTGCGGCGGCGACCAGGGCGCGGCGGTCAAGGAGCTGTCCGGCTACCGGGTCCGCTGGGACATGTCGGTCAACGCCGACCCCGAGGCCGACGGCTGGGGCACGGCGTCCTTCTGCGCCAGTGAGCAGATCCGCTTCTACCGCGCCGACCAGGATGAAACCGACGTCTACGGCTACGCCCGCGAGGGTCTGCCGCTGGCCGAGGTGCCGCCGCTGGTGTTGTCGGAGGCGCTGCGCGACGCCGACCTGGCCGTGGGCGTCACCTCCATCGGCCTCGACCCGCAGGTGGTCGCGGGCCACGAGGACTACTGGCGCTCCCACGGCTTCGGCGAGCTGACCGAGACGGCGCGCACGCGCCGCGACGCGCTGGCCCGCCTGCTGCCCCGGCTGAGCCTCGCCGGGCGCGCCGAGCTGACCGAGCGGTTCCTGCGGGTGCGCGGTGACCTGCGCACCTACAAGATCCACCTGGGGTCCGGCAACATCCTGATGGAACCCAACGACGCCTACCTGTGCATCGTGCCCGGCCGCCCGGAGCAGCAGGTGTTCCTGCCGTTCGAGGAGGACGGCGGCATGTTGTCGATCATCCTGTCGAAGGCGTTCCTGCTCGCCGCCGACACCGCGATCACCGACCCGACCATCACCCGCCAGCTCGCCTCGTGAGCCTCAGCGGCCGAAGGCGATCGTGCGGCCGGTGCGGACCTGCTCCTTCTTGTACGTCACCGTGTCGATCACCACGTCATCCGGCCCGACCAGCATGATCGAGTCGCCGTCGTTGTTCAGCCAGCTCACCTTCACGACCCTGACGTCGCCCGCCTCGATCGCGCCCGACAACGCCGTCCGGTTGCCCGAGGTGTCGCGCAGGTGCCAGCCACCGACGTCGACCGGGTCGGCGGTCACGTTCAGCAGGGTGATCTTCTCCGCGCCCGCGTCGGCGCCGGCCGGGTTAGGCAGGGCGGCCACGATGACCAGGTCGCCGGTGACCGCCGTCGGCGGAGTGGTCGGGCCGGTGGCCGGGTCGGGGGCGATGACGAAGTCCTCGGGCCAGACCGTGAGCTCGATCTGGTCGCCCGAGGCGCGCACCACGTCGTGCAGGTTGCCGCGTTCCTGCCGGCCGATCAGCCAGATCGCATCGTCGCGGTGGACCGGGTCGGCGCGCAACCAGGTGTCGAACTGGTCGAAGTCGGGGAAGCCGGCCGCGAAGTAGGGCACCAGACGGCGGAACAACTTCGGCCAGATGATCGTCTCGTCGAGGTTGCCGGCCGTCACGGTGGCGGGTTCGCCGGGATGGCCGTCGGCGTGGGGCCACAGGCCGGTGGCGGGGCGGGCGGCGCGGGAGACGCCCGCCAGGTGGTCGCGCAGTTCGACCGGCAGGGTGGCGTAGTAGGCCGGGTAGGCCAGGCCCTCGGCCAGCAGGACGCGGTTGGCCGACGCGTCGGCCAGCTCCGGCGTCAGGTAGACCGGCGCGCCGTCGGGAATGTCGGTCGGGCCGCCGTAGACGAACGCGATCAGGCGGCCGTTGGCGTCGATGCCGTTCGACAGGACGTGGCCCCTGATCGTGTCCTGGTCGGCGCGTTCCACCTTGTTCGGCAGGTCGTCGAAGAACTCGACGCCGGTGAAGCCGAGAAGCTCAAGGAGCCGGTCGCGGGCGGCGTTCGCCCACTCCAGCCGCTGGTGGGTCTCCTCGAAGTGGGTCTCCAGGGCGTCGATCGCCTCCAGGCGGACCGAGATGCCGCGCCGGTTCAGGTCGGGCGAGGTGCCCGACGGCCTGGGCAGCGCCTCGATGAGCGCCGGCGTGTCGGGGAGGAACTTGATCGTGTCACCGTCGGGCTCGGGGCCCTGGCGCGGGAGATCGGAATATCTGATCACGAAATTGCCGCGCAAAACCGTATATGTCATCGCCTATCACCCCGTGGCGAGAATAACCGGGGCAGGAATTCAGATCCAGCCCGCTTCCGTGGCTATGCGTATCGCGTCCACCCGATTTCGCGCGTTGAGTTTGGTGACGATTTTGGTCAGATAGTTTCGTACCGTTCCGACCGAAACGTGCATTTGAGCGGCGATCTCCGGGGGTTCCGCGCCGCCGGCCGCCAGGCGGAGCACCTGGATCTCGCGGCCCGACAGGGGGATGTCGCCGACGTCCCAGGCGGTCAGCGCCAGTTGCGGGTCGATGATGCGGCGGCCGGCGGCCACCTCCCGTACGGCCTGCGCCAGCCGCTCCGACGGGGTGTCCTTCAGCAGGAAGCCCGACACCGAGACCGACAACGCCCGCCGCAGCGTGCCGGGACGGCCCAGGCCCGTGAGGATGAGCGTGCGGCACGAGGGAAGTTTGGCGTGCAGTTCCTCGGCCGCCGACAGTCCGTCGACCACGGGCAGGTCGACGTCGAGGATCGCCACGTCGGGGCGGTGTTCCAGGGCCGCCGGGACGATGTCGGCGCCGCTGCCGACCTGGGCCACGACGGTGAGGTCGGGCTCCAGTTCCAGCAGGGCGGCCAGGGCGCCCCGGACGATGCGAACGTCCTCGGCGAGGAGGATCCGTAACGTCAGCACGCCATTCCCCCGGCCGGTCCACAAGGTCAAAAGGAATCTTGTACCGAGGTTACGCGAATAGGCAATGCCGACATTCTTGACAGAACGTCATTATGAGATGTCGGCTTTTAGGCGGAACGTACCGGCCGTTCGTTCACATTTCAACGAACCGCCGAGGGATTCCAGGCGTTCGGCCAGGTCATCAAGGGCGGTGCCGGGCTCGGCCGGGGTCATCAGCGTGACGACCCCGTCGTTCCAGACGGTCAGCGAGCCGTCGGCGAAGGTGATCTCGCAGTAGGTGGCGGCGCTGTGCCGCAACACGTTGGTCACGGCCTCGCGCAGCACGACCGCGAGGACCGCGTCGAGCTCCGGCGGGACGTCGCGGGCCCCGGCCCGAACGCACACCCCGGCCGCCGCCAGGGTCGCGCGGGCGGAGTCGAGTTCGGCGGTGAAGGACATGTGGCGGTAGCCGCTGGCCACCGACCTGACGTCGGCGACGGCGCGGCGGGCCACGTCCAGGACGTCGGCGAGTTCGGCGCGGGCCCGGTCGCCCGAACCGGGGAGCAGGCGGTAGGCGCGTTCGCTCTTGACCGTCATGGCGGCCAGGTCGTGGCCGAGCAGGTCGTGCAGTTCGCGGGCGACGCGTAGTCGTTCCCGGGTGACCGCGCCGCGCGCGAGGTCGTCACGGGCCTGGTCGACCTGGGCGACGAGGCCGGACAGTTCGCCGATGCCGTACACGACCAGGCCGGTCAGCAGGGTCGAGAGGGCGAGGTAGGCGGTCCACTCCCCCGCGTCGCCGTTGGCGACCGACAGGGCGGCCACGCTGACGCCGACGGCGGCGTAGCAGCCCCAGCGCCACACGGCCGGCAGCACCGTCAGCGCGGTGCCGGCCAGGAAGCCGCCCATGGAACCCCACGGTTCGCCGATCCAGAGCAGCGGCAGGTAGGTGGCGACGGCCTGGACCGGCAGCGCGATCCGGCGCAGGAAGCCGAGGGAGACCGCGATCTGGACGCCGACCAGCACGGCCGCGCACAGGGCGAACTCCAGCAGGCTCAGCGCCTCCGGGTGGCGGCCGAGCACGTTCACGACCATCAGCACGCCGTAGCCGAGCAGCACGACGACGGCGATCGTGCGGGCCACCCGCAGGTGCCAGGGCTGGCCGGTGATCTGCGCGAACGTCCACGTCACCGGGTCGTCGGCGACCGGCGCGGCCGGACCGGCGGCCGGGACCCTCGCGGTGAAGGTGAACCACTCGCCGTCGAGGCTGGTGGTGCTGACGCCCCCGGCCTCCTCGACGCGGGCCGACAGGTTGTCGAGGCCCGCTCCCCCGCCGGGCTCCGGGCCGCCGACGTCGGCGGCGTCGTTGACCACCCGCAACACGATGTGGTCGCCCTGTCGGGCGGTCTCCACCAGGCAGTACTGCGCCTTGCTGTGCCGCAGCACGTTGGTCACCGCCTCGCGCAGCACGATGGCCAGGACGGTGTCGACCTCCTCCGGCAGCGGGCCGGGCTCAAGGCGCACCTCGACGTCCATGTCGGCCGCGATCAGCATCGACTCGGCCGAGCGCGCCTCGGCGGCCAGCGACATCGGGCGGCTGCCCCCGGCGACCACCCGCACGTCGCCGAGCGCCTGGCGCGACAGCGTGAGCACGTCGCGCAGTTCGCGGCGGGCGCGTTCGGCCGAGCCGGGCAGCAGGCGGTAGGCCAGTTCGCTCTTCAGGGTGAGCGCCGAGACGTTGTAGCCGAGCAGGTCGTGCAGGTCGCGGGCGACCCGGAGGCGTTCCTGGGCGACGGCCACCCCGGCGAGCTCGCCCCGGGCGGCGTGGACGGTCAGCGCCAGCGACGCCAGGGAGCTCACGCCGTAGACCATCAGCCCGGTCAGCGCGGTGAAGTAGGCGCCGTAGACGACGTCGACCGTGGCCAGGCCCGTCCAGGTGAGCGCGATCGACATGGCGGCGGGGACGGCGGCGTACAGGGCCCAGCGCAGTGGGCCCGCGACGGCGAGGAGCATCGAGCCGGCGAGGAACCCGGCGAGGGAACCGGCCTGCGGACCGGCCCACGCGAACGGCGCGAAGGTGACGAGGGCCTGCGCCGACAACGTCACCGCCGTGCGCCGCACCGGCCACGACACCACATCGCGGGTCGAGTGGACGAGCTGCAGCCCGAAGCCGGCGAGCAGGCAGAGCGCGAAGACGCCGAGGGACCATCCGCGCAGGCCCTCGTCCCAGACGAACATCAGGGCGTTGAAGGTGTAGCCGAACAACACGGCGCCGATGACGCCGCGCGCCATCAGTACGGGGCGCATCCCTAACGACACCACGGAGCCCTCACTTACCGGGAAATGTCGGCTTATGCGAGAAGTGCGGCGGCCAGCATCGGCCACTCGGCGTCGTTGACCGGAAATCCCTCGTCGGCGGGGCCGCTCCCGGCGTGGCCGACGGCGAAGCCGCACACGCTCGACTCGGTCCGCCAGTCGAGCCCGAACACGTGCGCCGACGCCTCGATGTCGGGCCCGTCGAGACGGCGCCCCGCGAGCCCCAGCGCCGTCGCGACCAGCGACAACGTCTGCACCAGCGCGCCCGCGTCGGTGAGCACGAGCGAGTAGCCGAGCCCGTTGTACTTCCACGACAACCGCCGGAACCGCGCGGTGACCATCAGCAGCACCGGCGGCGGGGCGCCCAGGTTGGCCGAGACGAGCAGCTCGTCGGGATCGCCGTCGAGGGGGTTCAGGGCGTGCCGGTAGGGGTCGTAGTGGTAGACGCCGCGCGCCAGCCCGGCGCACCGGTCGACGACGGCGTAGAGCTCCAGCTCGTGGCAGTCGCCGCTGGTCGGATGGGGACGGTCGCTCGTGGTGGCGGTCGCCTCGGTCGACGGCGAGCCGGTCAGCGACCGGACCCGGGCGGTCCGGTAGAGCAGCGCCCCCAGGTCGGTCAGCGTCATCGCCTCGCCCGAGAACGTCTGCGCCGGCCGGTGGGCCTCCACGACGGCCGAGAAGGGCGGGTCGGCGGCCAGGTCGTGCCACGACGGCCGGGGCAGCGCGACGCCGTCGGCCGCCTCCTTCACGACCGGCTCGACGCTGCCGTGCTCGCCGAGCGGATAGGTCACGCCGAAGTCCTGGTCGTGGCGGCCCAGCGTGGAGCGGGTGTGGAACATCAGGTCGATCGGGGTCCACGCGGTCAGCGCGGGATCGTGGTCCTCGGCGAACACCACCCGCTGGAACGGGTCGCCGGCCTCCGCCTCGACGACCATCCCGGCCGCCATCAGGTAGGAGATCACCGACCGGGTCGCCGGCCCGGCCGCCGAGGCCGGGGAAGGGCGCATCAGGGCGCCCAGGTGGGCGATGGCGTCGGCGCGGTGCAGGATCACGCGGTGGTGCGACAGCGGCGATTCCAGCAGGTAGTTGCCGCCGTCGGTGGTGAGGACGGCGAACCGCGACAACCTCACCGGGTGGACCGGCGGCCGGTCGGGCAGCCGGAAGCCCGCCTGCGGGGTGAGCGGCACGACCGAGATGAGCGGCTGCTCCCGGTCGACGCCGAACGACCGCACGACCAGGTGCCCCAGCCGGTCGAGCAGCGCGCCGAGGGCCCGCCGCTCCGCGCCCGACCTGATGACGTTGCCGAGCGAGATCGGCCCCAGGCTCATCCGGCGCAGCGCCTCCACGACGCCCGGCGCGGGCAGCGGGAGGACGCTGTCCTCCCAGCGCGAGTGCACGACGATCACACCCTGGTCCGGGTCGGGTTCGACGAAGACGTCCTCGCGGAACGACCACAGGGGGAACGGGGGGAGCGAGTCGTGCATGTCGGCTCCTCTCACATGAACAGGGCGACCGGGTTCAGGTCGTCGTAGGCGATCGGCCGGTCGAGCCGCCCCAGTGCCACCGGGACGTCGAACAGCCGCCCCGGGGCGAACCGCGGCCAGAAATGCCGCAGCCCCGGCACGACGACCTTGACCACCGGCAGCCCGATGTCGGGCCGGGTCTGGTCGAGGATCAACGGGTCGAAGGGCCTGATCAGGTCGAGGTCGTCTTTGAGGTCGTGGTTCGGCGTGTACGGATGGGGCGCCGCCACCCCGTCGGGCAGCAGGCACGGATGGCTGCGGGCCGAGACCCGCCCCCACCACGGGCGCATGTCGAGGTCCTGGGCGGCGGGCAGCAGCTGGCCGAGCTCCGTCAGGGCGCGGCGGGCGGCCGTCGCGGGGTCGAAGTGGGCGCCGAAGCCCAGCATGACCTCCTCGCCGTCCTTGGTCGACACCGCGGCCATGGCCGGGATGCCCAGGTCGGTCGTCAGGTCGAGCACGTGGACGTCGCGGCCCAGCCCCGCGTAGTCGTCGCGCAGCCCGGCGGTCCACGGGTCGTCGAGCACGACCTCCGGCTGGCGGGTGCGGTTGTACCACCAGATGCCGACCGCGTCGCGTTCGACCAGTTCGAGGAAGCCCTGGAGGATCGCGTCCTCGATCGACGAGCCGGCGGCGTTGCCGTTGGAGTCGGCCTGGCCGCCCTCGGTGAAGTAGAGCAGGCCGGTCGGCAGGTAACGCCGGCGGCCGTCGAGGGTGAACAGGGGCGTCCACTCGGTCACGGCGGTCTCGTCGAAGGGGTCGCGCTGGCGCGCGTCGTAGAGCAGCACGTCGTCGGGGTGCACGGCCGCCGTGCCCAGCCCCCGGTAGGAGTCGTGGACGACGTGCTCCTCGCCGAGCCGGGAACCGCAGTAGCGTTCGACCGCCTCGCAGAGCGCGCCCACCTTCGCTTCGAGCGGGGTGCCGCCCTTGCCGCCGCTGTTGGCCCGCAGGCCCGAGACCGGCAGCGCCAGGTTGCGGCCCGACAGGTAGCTGTTGAGGAACCCGGGCGCGCGGGGATCGCGGCGGACCCGGTCGACCACGCCGGTGACGGGGTCGGTGAGGTGGACGTACCGGTCCCAGGTCTCCTGCGGCCCGGCCGACCGGTGGGCGTGCGCCTTGGGCCGGGACGTGATCTCCACCGGAGCGCTCCGCACCGAGGGGTCGCCGCACGCCGGGCACTGCGGCCTGCGGGTGACCCGGTGGTGCGCGGCCTCCAGGGTGAGCGGGTCGAACGTCCACAGGGTGCCGAGCCGCCGCCCCGCCAGCCACCGCGCGACCTGGAGGGCCGCGAGCTGCGCGCCGACCGACGACGTGACCGGCAACGCGGCGCGCGGCGCGAGCCCGAGCGGCGCCTGCCGCCGGATCCGCAACCGGGCCGCCAGGCACTCCCAGCAGGCCGTGTCCCCCGGATGGAAGCCGGGGCCGATCCACAGGTCGGGCCCGTTGACGGCGACGGGCAACCACGGCCGCCCGTCGGCCAGCCGATCGGCGTTGACCGAGGCGAGCACCGGGTCGAGGTAGTCGTCGCAGACCACCACGACGGGCCCTTCGCCACCGGCGCGCAACCCCAGGTCGGCGAGCGCCCGATCGACGAGCGGCGACCGCCCGATCACCTCGACCGTGCCGTCAGGGACGTCCAGCCCGGCCAGGTCCCAGAAGGCGGCGACCTCCGGCGGCACGCCGTCGTCGGCCTGCGGCGCGACCAGGTCGGCCTCGGCCAGCCGCCCGAGCAGCCGCCCGAGGTCGGCCGCGCCGAGCCCGGTGCGCTCGTGCAGCCCGGCCAGGTCGTGGCTGCCGTCGAGCAGCGGCGCGACCTCTTCGATGTGGTCGCCGTGCAACGCGACGGTGGCCCGCGCCGAGGTCAGGTAGACCCCGTCACCGGGCACGGTCAGCGCCCGCCAGTGCCGCTTGAATCCGACTTTCATCCGCAATACGTCCATTTCGCAGACGAAAGGGACGGCTTGCTCAGGTCGGCGATGTGGAGGGGGTCACCGCCCGCCGACAGCGGGGGCGCGTCGTCGTCGCCCAGGTCGATGCCGAACTGGGCCAGGGTGGCGGCCGGGTCGTCTTCGTAGCGGGCGGCCAGATCGGGTTCCGTCCACGCCCGCATCACCAGTTCGGCGAAACGCCAGTCTTCGTCCGCGTGAGTCATCGTGGTCATGCGTTCGATTCTCCGCAGGCGGGCCGGATGGCCCTAGTCATCGATTCACGAGCCGAATGTGAGATTTTCACGCCGGGATCGTGAAACCGGATGCAGACCCGGCGATGTAAGCGCTTCTAGGCTGAGCCGCGTGAATCGAATTCTTCTCCGCCGGCCCAAGAGGCCGCGGCCCGGGACGGTCCGGGACATCGACACGCGTACGCCGTCAGGCGTCCATCTGCCTTATTGAGGGAAAGCGCATGTATCACGATCTGCAAGTCAATCGGCTGAGGGCCTTGGTGACCGTGGTCGAGCTCGGCGGGTTCCGGAAGGCGGCCGAGGCGCTGCACGTGACCCAGCCGGCGGTGAGCCAGCAGATCCGTCAGCTCGGCGGTCTCGTGAAGGGGCCCATTTTCACCTCGACCGGGCGCAGCCTGGAGCTGAGCACCGAGGGCGAGGAACTGCTCGGGTACGCCCGCCGGATCGTCGCCCTGAACGACGAGGCGGTGGGCCGGTTCGTGCCGCCGTCGGGCGCGGCCCGGCTGACGATCGGGGTGGTCAACCAGCTCGCCGAGGCGCTGCCGGAGATCCTGCGGCTGCTGAACCGGGGTCTGCCGCACGTGCAGGTCGGGGTGCAGACGGGGTTGAGCGAGTCGCTGGAGAACCAGGTGTCGTCGGGGCAGCTCGACCTGGCCCTGCTGCTCCAGTCGGAGCCGGTCGCCGGGCCCGCCCACCAGCTGGGCGAGATGCGCATGGACTGGTTCGGCCGCCCGGCCCACGGCGAGGGCGCGGCCCTTCCGCTGACCCTCTTCACCGAGCCGTGCACGCTGCGCCGGCGTATCGTCGACGCCCTCGACGCCTCGGAGGTGCCGTGGCGGGTGGCCTACGAGGGGCCGGAGCTCGTCGGGCTGCGCTCCGCCGCCAAGGCGGGGCTGGGGGTCGCCTGCCTGGTCGCCAACGGCGACGAGTTGTGGGGGCTGCCACGTGCGGCGCGCAACGCGCTCCCTTCGGCCCCTGGTCCGCTGCCGGTGACGGTGGCCCTTTCCGCGAACGCGACGGATTCGGAGTACGTGCCGATCGCGGAGCGGGCCATTCAGCAGGCTCTGCGCGATTATCCGTTCGCCTGATCTGTCGGTGCGCTCTGCGATCATGCCGCTCATGTACGCAGAACTGGCCGAGTTACTCGACTGCAAGACCGTCGCCTGGGTGAAGGGCGTGTCCCCGGCCGATGTGGTCACCCGCTGGGGCGGGAATCCCGCCGCGTTCTCCCCGATGACCTTCGGCGAGATGATCGATTCCTGGTGGAACATCTACGAGGAGGAAGACGCGTTCGTCGCCGTGGCCGCCGTCGGCGGCTGGACGCTGGTCGTCGACTCCCGCTGGATCGGCGTCGACGAGAAGATCGTCGAGCGGCTGTCGGTCGGCACCCGCGTCGTGTCCCACTCGCTGCTCGAGGTGAAGGGCCTGCATGAGTGGCGATGGGCCGAAGACGGGCACCTGCGCATCGGCTTCTACGCGCAGGAGGGCTTCATGGCGGATGACCTGCACGTGGATCCCCAGGAGTTTCCCGAGCTCGTCGCACCCATGGCCCGCATCGACGCGGAGTTCCCCGACTGGTTCGAAATCGACGAGGGCCCGGTCTTCGCCCTGACCGAAAGTCTCACCGGCATCACGTTGACCCCGCGCATGCTGACCGAACTCGCCTTCCAGGGCTACTACCTCTCCGACCCGACGACGTAGCGGCGAAGTGGCCCGGCGCAAGTGGACCGGACCGTCGTCCGAGGTCAGAGACCCGATGGGCGGCGTCGGTCGCCGGGTGTCAAGCCCGTCGCAAGCCGGCCGCCCGACCGTGGGGCATGACCTCCTTCAGAAGCGCGCTCGCCGCGTTCGGCGTCACCGTGATCGCCCTGACCACCCCCGCCCTCGCGGCCGACGAAGCCGGCAAACTGTCGGCCCGGCTGACCATCACGGGGAGCGGCAGCGAGTGCCGGGTGCTCACCGTCGGCAAGATCGGCATGACCAACGCCCAGGCCCAGTACCTCGTGGACAACGGCGCGACGGCGCGGGTCGAGGTCTGGGCCGAGGACCCGATCTACGACAACCGCGTCTACAAGGCGCCGAAGGCGAGCCTGAGCGCGATCTCGGACCGGAACGGGGGCGGGCTGTTCATCGTCTCCGACCTGAAGTTGTCGTGCGTGAAGCACCTCGACGAGGACGACAAGCCGCCGTTCGACTTCGGCGACGAGATCTACACGAAGATCATTTTCGAGGCGCCCGGTTATCCGCGCATGACCAAGAGGTCGAACGTCGTGCACGACAACTTCGGCTTCGGCGAGCCGTAAAGGGACCGTATATTTTTACGTTTTCTTGACGCCCCGGTTCCCGGGCAACGACGTGTGCCGTCAGTAGCGTGACCACTCGTCTGATTTGCCCGGATAGCGGAGGTACTCGGTGACCGGCACGCTCCGGCGATGGTTGCTGAAGGGGCTCAAGCGGCCCGAAGGTCTGGTCGGCGGCACCCACGACGAGGAGCCGCCCGAGCACCAGCACTCCTGGTGGCAGGTGATGTGCCTGACCGGGGTCGACTACTTCTCCACCCTCGGCTACCAGCCGGGCATCGCCGCGCTGGCGGCCGGCGCGCTCAGCCCGGTCGCCACGCTGGTGCTGGTCGCGCTGACGCTGTTCGGCGCGCTGCCGACGTACCGGGCGGTGGCCGAGCAGAGCCCGCACGGGCTCGGCTCGTTGTCGATGCTGGAGCGGCTGATGCCGGGGTGGCGCGGCAAGCTGCTGGTGCTGTTCCTGCTCGGGTTCGTCGCGACGGCGTTCATCGTCACCATCACCCTGTCGGCCGCCGACGCGACCGCGCACATCCTGCACAACCCGTTCGTGCCGCAGGCGCTGGCGGGCTGGCAGGTGCCGGTCACGCTGCTGCTCATCGCGGCGCTGGGCGCGGTCTTCCTGGCCGGGTTCAGCGAGGCGATCTCGGTCGCGGTCGTTTTGGTGGCCGTCTACCTGGTGCTCAACGTGGTCGTGGTGGCCACCGCCGTCCAGCACGTGATCACCGCGCCGGAGAAGGTGCACGACTGGCAGCAGACGCTGAACAGCGACTACGCCAGCCCGCTGGCGATGGTCGCGGTCGCGCTCTACGTGATGCCGAAACTCGCCCTCGGCCTGTCGGGCTTCGAGACCGGGGTGGCGGTGATGCCGCTGGTCAGGGGCGACGTCGCCGAGCGGGTCAGGGGCGCGCGCAAGCTGCTGACCACGGCCGCCCTCATCATGAGCGTCTTCCTGATCGCGTCCAGCCTCGCCACCACCGTGCTCATCCCGCCCGCGGAGTTCGCCGAGGGCGGCTCGGCGAACGGGCGGGCGCTGGCCTACCTGGCCCATCTCTATCTCGGCGACTGGTTCGGCACCGCCTACGACCTGTCGACCATCGCCATCCTGTGGTTCGCGGGGGCCTCCGCGCTGGCCGGGCTGCTGAACATCGTGCCGCGGTACCTGCCCCGCTACGGCATGGCGCCCGACTGGACGCGCGCCTCGCGGCCCATGGTGCTGGTCTTCACCGCCATCGCCTTCGTCATCACCGTCGTCTTCGGCGCGGAGGTCGAGGCGCAGGGCGGCGCGTACGCGACCGGGGTGCTGGCGCTGATCCTGTCGGCGGCCGTGGCGGTCGCCCTGTCGGCCTGGACGAGCCGGCGCGTGCGTCCCGCGCTCTTCTTCGGGGCGGTCACCCTGGTCTTCGGGTACGCCACCGTCGCCAACATCATCGAACGCCCCGACGGCCTGGTCATCGCGCTGCTGTTCGTGCTGGCCATCGTGGTCGTCTCGCTGGTCTCCCGGGCCACCCGCTCGACCGAACTGCGGGTCACCCGCATCAGCCTCGACGACGCGGCCCGCCGGTTCGTCAACGAGGCGGGCGAGCTCCACCTCATCGCCAACGAGCCGAACAACCGCGACGCGAAGGAGTACGTCGACAAGGCCCGCGAGGCGTGGGAACTGCACCGCCTGCGCACCCGCGAGGGCCTGCTGTTCCTGGAGGTGACCGTGCCGGACGCCTCGGAGTTCGCCGGGGAGCTGCGGGTGATCGGCGAGGAGCGGCACGGGTTCCGCGTCCTGCGCATGCAGAGCACGACCGTCGCCAACTCGATCGCGGCCCTGCTGCTGCACCTGCGCGACCTGACCGGCAAGACGCCGCAGGTCTACTTCCACTGGGCCGCCGAGGGCAACCCGATCGGCGCGCTGCTGCGCTACCTGGTCTTCGGCGGCGGCGACATCCCGCCGCTGACCCGCGAGGTGCTGCGCCAGGCCGAGCCCGACCCGGCGCGCCGTCCGGTCGTGCACGTCGGCTAGACCGGGAAGGAACCTCGACGCCACCGCCAGTGGCGGCCGGCCTGAAGATGATCGACGATCGCGCGCTGCAGCGCGGTGCCGCGCGGCAGCCGGTCGAGCGGCGTGGTCAGCGAACGGAACGCGAACCGCAGCACCTCGACGTCGGCGTCGATGCCCTCGGGCTCCTCATCGGGCTCCAGCTCGAACCTGCGCTGGAACCGGACGATGTTGGAGTCGCCGGGCAGATACTCCGCCAGTTGCGGGTCGAGCAACCACGAACCGCAGGCGAACGCCGGGTAGGTCTCATCGGGGAAGTGCCGCGGGAAGAACGCGCGGGCCAGGCCGAGCGAGGCGTCGACCGCCTCGGGGGTCAGCGGTCCCGTCTCGGGGATGTGCAGGTCGAGGGTGGCGCCGCCGCGGTGGAACTGGAGCCGGCCCAGTTCGTAGACCGACCCGCGGGCGTGCAGCGTCAGCCAGCTCTGCATGACCGGCCAGCCCTCGCCGTTCATCCGCCGGTCGATCGCGAGGTTGCGGCCGAGGTCGGACAGGGTCAGCCAGGTCACGTCTTCTGGCACGCCGTGGTCGCGGTGGAACCTCGTGGTGACGTCGACCAGGGCCAGGTAGGCGTACACGTAGAGGTGCCGGTAGGCGGGCCCGCGCTCGCGGGGCAGCTCGGGGCCGGGCGGCAGCCAGCCGGGCCCGCCGAGATCGGCGCGGACCAGGGCGATGGAGCGGTCGAGCAGCCAGCGCAGCTCCGGCGTCCACCACGGGGAGCCGGGATCGGGCCAGCCCGCCATGATCTCGGCGGCGTCGTCGGGCCCGACCGCGAGCCGGGCGAGGAGCGCCGGCGCGTCGGCCTTGCCGGGCAGCGGGGCCGACGGCAGGTCACCGGCGAGCCGGTGCACGCGGTCGACCTCGTCGGGGGGAACTCCGAGCCGGGCGGCGATGGCGTCCAGGTCCACGCGGACGATCCTAGGGGACCACCCGGCTCGGATGATGATCTCGCCGGTTACCGAACCTCGACGAAGACGGGGTTGGAGTAGAACCAGAGGTCGTCCCAGGGGCTCTCCTTGCCGTCGGCCAGCGGCTCGGCCTCGTCGGTGCCGGTGCCGCGGACCCGGGCGTAGAGGTCGGTCTGGACGTCGCGCAGGGTGTGCCGGATGACGTACTCCTCGCCCTGGCGGCGCCAGTCGCGGGGGCCGAAGCGGGCCACGACCTTGGTGGTGGGGTTGGTGTCGGCGTCGCGGTCGGCGTTCGGGCCGGTGATCTGGCCGACGATCAGGTCGACGCGGCGGACCTCGGGGCGGTCGCCGTTGCCGTTGGCGAGCAGGCGCGGGCGGAACCGGATCTCGATCTCGACGTCGCCGCGGTTGCGGCGGCTGAGGACGACGGTCTCGCCCATCGCGGCCTCGCGGCCCTGGCCGCGCGCGGTCAGGTCGAGGGTGCTGACCAGGTCGCCGGTGGTGACCCAGATGCGGCCGTTGCGCAGGCCGTCCATGATGTCGGCGTAGTCCTGGCGGGCGTACACGTAGGTCTTGCTGTACTCGCCGGGCCAGAAGTCGGCGCCGCCGCGCGTCCAGTGCACGTGGGAGTCGGAGGTGGCGGTGATCCACCAGCGGCGTCCCTCGCCGAGCAGGGCGTCCCACAGGCCGCCGACGCGGGCGGTCATCTGGTCGAAGCCGCCGTAGGTGGGGTGGTTGCCGTAACCGCCGCGCGCGCCGCCGAGCAGCGGGGCGGCCTGGTGGCCGGGCGCGCCCTCGAAGCCCACGTAGACGTCGGGCGCGACGTCGTTGCCGTTGCGGAACTCGCGCGGGGTGTCCTGGCCGTAGACGCCCAGGCCGGTCGCGGAGCGCGCGGCGTGGTGGGCGATCACCAGGGGCTTGTGGGGCATGCCCTTGGCGGCCTTGAGGAACTCGATCATCTTGGCTTCGGTGTCGCGCCCGGGGTCGGCGGGGAACGCGTCGTGCTTGGCGAAGCGCTGCTCCAGCTCGAACAGCTGCTGGGCCTCGTCGCGGTGGTGCGGGATCATCAGCGTGTGGTGGTCCTGCGCGGGCGCGTCGAACTCCATGCCCCAGAACTGCAGGACCTCGGGCACCAGGACGCGGGAGCGCAGCAGGTCGGGGTAGGCCTGCTCCAGGTTCACCTTGGAGTGCGTCGGGCCGCCGTGGTCGGTGCACATGGCCCAAGTGAGGCCGAAGTGCTTCGCCATGATCGCGTTCGTCACGATCGGGTAGACGGCGTCGGCGCCCTTGCTGAACTTGGGCGGGGTGACGGAGGTGTCGAAGGCGCCGCTGTACTCCGAGTGGATGTGGTGGTCGCCGGCCCGCCAGATCCGGCCCTGGGGGGCGGCGGGCCCGCCGTGGCCCCGGACGGCGGCGTCGTCATCGGCGGCGGCGGTGCCCGTGGCCAAGGGGCTCGCGGCGACCAGGGTCGCGCCGATTCCGGCGTACCTGACCAGCTGGCGGCGGGAGAAGTGGTTGTCTGTCACGTTCGAGCCTTCCGGGTGTGCGAAGGGTGCGACAGACGAGTCTCACGTTACTGACTGAACAGGACACAAATCGTCATCAGGCACATAGCGGACGCAATCCGTCCATCAGAAGATCGAGCAGCCGCCCGGCCTGGTCGCGTTGGCCGGGCTCACCGGCGATGAGGGAGATCCCGCCCAGCGCCATCAGCACGTCGAGGGCCGCGACGTCGTCCCGGACCGACCCGTCGGCGGCGAGCAGCGCGGCGAGCGCGCCGGTGATCCGGGCGCGGATCACGAGCCGCCGCTCCTCGTCGCCCGCGAGCACGGCCTTCAGCGCCTCGGCCATGGCCCGCTTGGCGGCCAGGAAGTCGAGGAAGCCCTCCATCCAGGGCCGCAGCCGCGCGGGCGGCGGCACGGCGGCGGCGGCGCCCGCCGACGTCGCCGACCGCGATCAGGCGCGGCAGGCGGTCGGCCGGGCCGTCGCCGAGTTCGGCCGCCTCGACGTCGTGGTCAACAACGCGGGCCTGGCGCTGGTCGGCCCGGCCGAGGCTGCCCCCGAGGACGAGTGGGACCGCATGCTCGCGGTCAACGTCGAGGGCCTGCTGCACGTCACCCGGGCGGCGCTCCCCCACCTCGTCGGCGCGGCGGCCGATTCGCCCCGGCGCGTCGCCGACCTGGTCACGATCAGCTCGACCGCCGGCCGGGTGGCCCGCGCCGGTCAGGCGGTCTACAGCCTGACCAAGTCGGGGGTGAACGCCTTCTCCGAGTCGCTGCGGCAGGAGTTGCAGCCGAAGCGGGTGCGCGTCGGCGTCGTGGGCCCCGGGACCGTCGCCACCGAACTGTCCACCCACCTGCGCCCCGGGATCAGGGAGGCCGTCGCCGGCCAGCTCGGGGACATGGAGCTGCTACGCCCGGAGGACGTCGCCGACGCGGTCGTCTACATGGTCACCCGGGAGCGGCGGGTCGCGGTCAACGAGATGCTGGTCCGGGCCGGCGAGCAGACGTGGTGAATCAGCCGACCGAGATCATGCCGGCCGACCGGGTCGCGCCGTCGCCCGGGTCGATCAGCAGGCAGGCGCCGGTGATCCGGCTCTCGGCGTAGTCGTCGACCGCCAGGTCGGCGGCCGTGCGCACGACCACGTCGCCGATGTCGTTGACGCCCAGCGGGCCGCCCGTCCCGATGTGCTCCACCACCGCGTGGACGGTCCGGGTCGTGTGCTTGACCAGCACCTTCTCGCCCACCGTCAGCGCCTTCTCGTGCAGGTGGCAGACCGTGGCGCGCAGCTCGCGGGTGGTCCCGGGCGCGGTCGCGGCGGGCGAGATGAGCGCCCCGCGCGACACGTCGAGGTCGTCGGCCAGCCGGACCGCGATCGACTGCGGCGCCCAGGCCATCGTCACCGGCTCCCCCAGCACGTCGATGCCCGCCACCGTCGTCGTGCGGCCGCCGGGCTGGACGACCACCCGTTCGCCGACGTGCAGGATGCCGCCCGTGAGCTGGCCGGCGTAGGCGCGGCGGCCGCGTGTCTTGATGACGTACTGGACCGGGAGCCGCGCGGGCAGCGCGGTCAGGTCCTCGCCGGTCTCGGCCGTCTCCAGGAACTCCAGCACGGTCGGCCCGGCGTACCAGTCCATGTGCTCCGACGGGGTCACCACGTTGTCGCCGGTCAGGGCCGAGATCGGGATGGCGGTCACCTCGCCGGGGTAGTCGAGGTCGTCGGCGATGGCCGCGAAGACCTCCTCCGACCAGCCGACCAGGTCCATCTTGTTGACGGCCAGCACCAGCGACGGCACCCGCAGCAGCCCGGCCACGGCGGCGTGGCGGCGGGTCTGCTCGGTCACGCCCCTGCGGGCGTCGACCACGAGCACGACGAGCTCGGCCGTCGAGGCGCCGGTGACCATGTTGCGCGTGTACTGCACGTGGCCCGGGGTGTCGGCCAGCACGAACCGGCGGCGCGGGGTGGCGAAGTAGCGGTAGGCGACGTCGATCGTGATGCCCTGCTCCCGTTCGGCGCGCAGGCCGTCGGTGAGCAGGGCCAGGTCGCTGGGCGAGGCGATCTTCTCCAGCTGGTCGGACATGACCGACTTGGAGTCGTGCAGCAGACGTCCGACCAGGGTCGACTTGCCGTCGTCGACGGAGCCGGCGGTGGCCAGCCTGAGCAGCGTGGACATCAGAAGTACCCCTCTCGTTTGCGGTCCTCCATGGCGGCCTCGGCCAGCCGGTCGTCGGCGCGGGTCGCGCCGCGTTCGGTGATGCGCGAGGCCGCGATCTCCTCGATCACCTCGCCGGGCGTGCGGGCGGCCGACTCGACCGCGCCGGTGCACGACATGTCGCCGACCGTGCGGTAACGCACCGTCCGGCGCACCAGCCGCTCCCCGTGCCCGCCCCACGCGCCGGGGCACAACCACATGCCGCGCCGGTCGAACACCGCGCGCTCGTGGGCGTAGTAGATCGACGGCAGTGCGATGTCCTCGGCCGCGATGTACTGCCAGACGTCGAGCTCGGTCCAGTTCGACAACGGGAAGACGCGCACGTGCTCCCCCGGGTTGTGGCGGCCGTTGTAGAGGTTCCACAGTTCGGGGCGCTGGCGGCGCGGGTCCCATCCTCCGAACTCGTCGCGGAGGGAGAACACGCGCTCCTTCGCGCGGGCCTTCTCCTCGTCGCGCCGGCCGCCGCCGAAGACGGCGTCGTGACCGCCGGCCTCGATGGCGTCCAGCAGGGGCGTGGTCTGCAGCCCGTTCCTCTCCGGTACGTCCGGCAGCGCCCCCCGGTCGATGTAGTCCTGCACGGAGGCGACCTCCAGCCGCAGGCCGGCCGTCACCCGGTCGCGGAACTCGATGACCTCGGGGAAGTTGTGGCCGGTGTCGACGTGCAGGAGCGGGAAGGGCACCGGCGCGGGGGCGAACGCCTTCGCGGCGACGTGCAGCATGACGATGGAGTCCTTGCCGCCGGAGAACAGCAGCACCGGCCGGTCGAACTCGCCGGCGGTCTCGCGCATGATGTGCGCGGCCTCGGCCTCCAGCGCCTCCAAGTGAGTGGTGGTCGTCATCACGCCGCCCTTTCGACGAGCCGGGTCTCGGCCGCGATCCACTCGGCGACCGCGCGCGACAACACCGCGCGGGCCCGCCGGTACTCGACGGCGTCCAGGTGCTCGTGCGGGGTGTGGTCGAGCTTGGCGTCGCCGGGGCCGTACGCCACCATCGGCACCCCCTGCCACGTCGTGGCCAGCGTGTTCATGTCGCTGCTGCCCTTCTTGGCCAGGAACCGGTTGACCACGCCCTCGGCGCGGAAGGCCCGCGAGAAGGCCTTGACCAGCGGGCTGGTGCGGGCGGTGAGGTGGCCGGGGGTGGCCCGCAGCACCTCCACCTCGATCGGATGGGCGACGGTGCGGATCAGCCGGGTCAGGTCGGCGACCGACAGGTCGGCGGGCACCCGGACGTCCACGACCGCCTCGCCGCGCTGCTCGTCGCCGCCGTTGACGGCGTGGATGCCGAGCACGGCCAGCAGGGCGTCGGGCCCCGCCTCGGCCAGCGCGGCGCGCAACCGGGCGAGCACGTCGACCATCTGGTCGGCCGCCGTGGTGACGCCCTGGCCCGCGGTGTGCCCGACGGGGTCGGCGACGGCCACCCGGACCTTCAGCAGGCCGTAGTAGCCGATGGTCAGCGCGCCCGCGCCGGACGGCTCGCCGATCACGACGGCGTCGGCGCGGTAGTGGTCGCGGACGAAGAACGCGCCCGCCGAGGTGATCTCCTCCTCGACCGCGCCGACCACCCTGACCTGGGCGTCGGGCGGCACGTCGAGCTCGTGCAGCGTCTCCAGGTAGGCGACCAGGCTGCCCTTGGCGTCGACGCAGCCCCGGCCGGAGATGGTGCCGCCGTCCCAGCGCACCGGCCAGCGGTGCGGGACGGTGTCGAGGTGGCCGAGCATGAGGAGGCGGCGGCGGCCGGAGCCCTTCGAGGCCACGAGGTTGCCGGCCTCGTCGATCCCGGCGTCGATGCCGCGCTCGCGGCACCACGAGACCAGGTATTCGGCCAGCTCGCGCTCGTCGCGGGAGACCGAGGAGATCTCCACGGCCCGCGACAGCAGCGTGAGGTCGCCGGCGGGCGCGGCGGCCCGCCAGAAGCGGGTGCCGACCTCCAGGGAGTGGGGGCCGGTGATGGCCACGTCGGCGCTGCCGTCGAGGGCGATCTCGGCCGCGCGCACCTTCTGCCGCATGCGGCCCTCGGCGTAGTGAAGCCCTTCGCCGCGGCCGAGGTCGGCGAGGCCGGAGGACTCATCGGAAGGGTCCGCGAGCAGCCCCGGCGTCCCGGTCACCAGTCGCAGGTGGTCGGCGTCGAGCGCGTTGGCCAGTTCGGCGGCCAGCACGTCGGCGTCCACGTTCAGCGGCGACCCGCCGCCTGCGGCGGCGGCCGGGGGCGCCAGGCAGACGACGTCGAACGCGTCGAGCAGCGTGGCCAGGCAGTCGGCGTCCACCGACGAGACGACCCCGGCGCGGTGGTCGCGCACGACCATCGTGCGACCGCCCGACACCGCCCGCAGCGGCGGGTTGGGCCGGGCCGTCACCAGCGAGCCCGCCTGGGCCGTCGAGGTGAAGCTGGTCAGCCCGCGCGCGGTCAGCGCGGCGTGCACGCGGGGCAGGGTGACCCGCTCGTAGGCGGCCACGATGTGGTCCATCTCCTCCGGCGGGCAGTAGCGCGCGGTGGAGCCGTTCTTCAGGGTGAGCGAGCGCACCGGGCGGCCGATGGCCGCGTAGTGGGCCGCGATGCCGGCCGCGCCGCCCGCCACCAGGAGGATCTTCGCGCCGCGCCCGCGCAGGCGGGCCACTTCGTCGAAGACGCTCTCGTGGGCGAGGCTGGCGCTGCCGATCTTGATGACGTAGAGGGCCGCCGTGTGGGTGGTGGCGACCTCACCGAGAACAGACACTTCTCACACTCCTCTGGTGTTGCCGCCGTCGGCCACGAAGACCGTGCCGGTGACATAGGCGGCCTGGTCGCTGGCGAGGAAGGCGGCCAGCGCGCCGAAGTCGTCGACGTCGCCGATCCGGCCCAGCGGGATCCGCCGCGCGACGGCGGCGAGCTCCTCCTCCACGGAGGCGCCGAACTGCTCGTCGAGGATCGGGGTGCGGTGGAAGCCGGGGGCCAGCACGTTCACCGTCACCCCGCTCGCGCCCAGCACGGAGACCAGGCCCTTCATGTAGCCGAGCAGCCCCAGCCGGGCCACCGACGACAGGCCGCTCTCGGGGTGCGGCTGCCGGACCGACTCGGAGGCGATCATCAGCAGCCGGCCCCAGCCGTCCTTCTTCAGGTAGGGCAGCGCGGCCAGCGTCAGGGCGATGTGCGGGATCAGGTTGGCGTCGATCGCGGCCCGGTAGTCGGCCACGCCGAACGCGTCGACGGGGCCGAACGGCACCCCGCCGGAGTTGGTCACGAGGATGTCGACGCCGCCGAGGGTGGCGGCGGCGTCGCGGACCCAGGCGGCCGCGGCGTTCTCGTCGGTCAGGTCGACGGGCACGCTCAGCACGTCGCCGTCGCCCATCGCGCTCACCTCGACGTGGGCGCGGGCGAGCTTGCCGGGGTCGCGGCCGCAGATGGCCACGCTGGCCCCCTCGGCGGCCAGGGCCTTGGCGACGCCCAGGCCGAGGCCGCTGCTGGAGCAGGCCACCAGGGCGACCCGCCCTTTCAGGCGCAGATCCATGGGATGTCCCCCTCAGGTCAGAATCGGGTAGCCGTACCGGCCGAGCAGGGGCAGGGCCGGGGCCGTGGCGGCGGCGCGGGCGCGGGCCGGCAGCCCGGTGCGCCAGCGTTCGTCGGCGCGGATGCGCGCCGGGCCGGCCGACAGGCGGTCGGGGTTGCCGGTGACCGTGTGGTTCACGCCCAGCGTGACGTTGCCGTCGGCGTCGGCGGGCGGGTCGTCGTCGAGGCCGGCGAACCGCAACACCCGCGCGAGCGTGCCGCGCGGGTCGCGGCACAGATCCTCGTGGCGCACCCGCAGGTAGCGGTCGGGGGCGGCGTGGCCGGACAGTTCGGAGGCCAGGTTGAAGCCGGTCCAGAAGCCGCTGCTGCGGGCCGGGCTCATCGGGTCGATGTAGTCCTTGGCCTTCGCGTAGGAGAACGCGGTCGCGCGCGGGTCGCGCACCATGTGCAGCACCCGCACGTCGAGGTCGGCGCGGCCCAGCAGGGCCGCCGCCTCGGCCGGGAACTTCGAGCCGTCGACGATCAGCCGCTCACCGCCGTGCGCGGCGAGGGTGCGGTAGACCTCGGCGGTACGCGAGATCGCCTCGGCCACGCCCGGCGCGGTGGGCGCCCGGCCGGTCGACTCGGCGATCCGGTCGCGGGTGTGGCGGGTGCGCAGCAGCGCCCGCTGCCGGAGCGTCATCAGCCGCGCCTCGCCCAGCCGGTCACCACCCGTCGAGGTGATCACCTTCGACCACAGGTCGCAGGCGGTCACGTCGGCGCCGCAGCCGCAGGTCGAGTTGGTGCCGGCCCTGAGGATGCCGTTCTGCCACAGGTAGTGCAGCTCGCCGGCGTGCAGCACGCCGGGCAGTTCGCCCAGCACGTTGCCGAGCATGGTGCTGCCGCTGCGCAACCAGCCGGTGATGTAGAGGACGCGCGGCTCACCCATGCCACTTCACCGCCATCAGGTGCTGCGGCAGGTGCACCGCCAGCCCGATCCTGGACGTGGCCCGCACCGCCCCCGGCACCAGCCCGATCGACGCGACGCCCGGCATGAGCAGCGTGCAGGCGGCCCGGAAGTCGCCCATGAGCAGGGTGTCCTTGGGCATCATGCGGGTGCGCGAGACGGTGATGCCGGCGTTCTGGAACCGCACCAACAGGTCGTCGCGGACCATCTTCCAGTACGTCTCCGGGTGCGCCACCACGCCGTCGCACGACCCGCCGGTCTCCTCGATCTCCCCGGCGGCCCGGGTGACCGTGGTCGCCAGGTCGTCGTGGCTCTCGGCCGAGCGGCTGCCCGGCAGGCCCAGCAGGCCGGTGATCGCGCCGTCGGCGGTGCCGTGCAGCAGCGACTCGTTCTCGACGACCGACAGGCGCACCAGCACCCGGTAGTCGACGTAGGCGGCCAGCAGCGCGGGGTCGTCGGCGACGCCGCCGGGCAGCGGCACCTCGACGGACAGGTCGGTCAGCGGCGCCCGCATCAGGCGGGGCGCGAACGCGGCCTCCGGGGTGGCGCCGTAGGCGGTGCCCGCGGCCTCGATCCGGCCCTGGGGCGGCTCGTGGACGTAGGACACCGAGCCGTCGGCCACGTCTGCGGTCTTCAGCAGGTGCCGGACCGTGTAGCGCGGCCGGGAGGCGAACAGCGGGAACGCGGCCGGAAGGTGCAGGCCGAACGGGACCTCGCGGGCCCCGGCGGCCACCTCGGCGGCGAACCGCTCACCCGGCGACCCTTCATGGGACAGGGCGGCCGGGGCTTCGTGCAGGGCGATCGCTCGCATTGAGCCCTCCTAGGGATATACGACTCCCATTGAGCCTATGAATTGCGCGGATGAATTTCCGTACCAAATCGAGTAGGAGCGCTTATGCCCGGCGAATCACCTGTTTATACGGCCCCCCATAAGCGCGGGAATTCACTTCGATCGGCAACCCTTATTGGCGATTTCACGCCGGTTCTGGTTACGGTTGAAACGCCGATATTTCCCCGACGACATAGGGACGAGCCATGCAGAAGGTTATGAACGCCCCCGAGTGTCCCGAGTGCGCGGCGCCGGTCTCCATCGACGCCGACGCCCGGGTGAGCGAGATCGTCGAATGCCTCGACTGCCGCAGTGAGCTGGAGATCTCCTCCGTCACGCCGCCGTCCCTCACCCTCGCCCCCGAGGTCGAAGAGGACTGGGGGGAGTAATGCGCTCCGGCCGTCGCCTCGCCGTGCTCGCGTCACGGGTGCGGTTCGAGGAGAAGCAGATCATGGCCGCGCTCGACCGGCGCGGCGCGACATTCGTCCACCTCGATCCCCGGTCTCTGGTCGTGGCCGACGGCGTTTCCCGGTCCGGATTCGTGCTGAACCGCGAGGTCGGCCACTACCGGGCCCTCTACGCCGCGAGCGCGCTGGAGTCGGCGGGGGCGACGGTGCTGAACAGCGCCGCCGCCACCCACGTCAGCGGCGACAAGTGGCTGACCACCTCGGCGCTCCTGGCCGCGGGCCTGCCGACCCCCCGCACGGCCCTGGCCATGACGCCCGAGGCGGCCGTCGACGCGCTCGACCAGATCGGCTACCCGGCGGTCGTGAAACCGCTGGTCGGATCGTGGGGACGCCTCGTCACCGCGATCCCCGACCGGCCCACCGCCACCGCCGTGCTCGAACACGTCGCGGCCCTGCCCTCGCCCCAGCAGCACGTCGTCTACGTGCAGGAACTCGTCGAGAAGGCCGACCGGGACATCCGGGTGCTGGTCGTCGGCGGCGAGGCGCTGGGCGCGACCTACCGGCGCGGCGACGAGTGGCGCACCAACGTCGCCCGGGGCGCCGTCTCGACCCGGTGCGACCTGACCGACGTCCACACGAAGCTCGCCGTCGCCGCCGCCGAGGCGGTCGGCGCCGAGATCGCCGGGGTGGACCTGCTCGAAGACGCCGACGGGCACCTGACCGTCCTGGAGGTCAACGACCGCGTGGAGTTCCGCGGCTTCCAGGACGCCCACGAGATCGACGTCGCCGACGTGGTCGCCTCCCATCTCATCACGAGGGCAGAGGCATGATCAGATGCGCCGTCGTGGGAGGCGCCGGCTACATCGGCGGCGAACTCCTGCGCATCCTCACCGGGCACCCATCGGCCGAGCTGGTGGCCACCACCTCGCGGCGGCTGCGCGGCCGGCAGATCGACGGCGCCCACCCCAACCTCCGGGGCCGCACCCGGCTGGCCTTCGTCTCCGACGAGGAGCTCGACCAGGACGGCCCCTACGACGTGTTGTTCCTGGCCACGCCCCATCGCGAGACGATGCGGCGGATGCCCGAGTTCCTCGGGCTGGCCGCGACCGTCGTCGACCTGTCGGGCGACTTCCGGCTGCGCGACCCGGCGGTCTACGCCGACTACTACGGCGTCGAGCACGCCGCGCCCGAGCTCATCGACGGCTTCACGACCGGTGTGCCGGAGCTGCACCGCGAGGAACTCCAGGTCGCGAGCCGCATCAGCGTGCCCGGGTGCATGGCCAACGCCGGCATCCTGGCGCTGACCCCGCTGGCCGAGGCCGGGCTGATCGACGGCGAGCTGACCGTCGACGCCCGCACCGGGTCGAGCGGCGCCGGCGCGACCGCCGGCGCGGAGAACCTGCACGCCGAACGCAGCGGCGCGCTGCGCGTGTTCGCGCCCACCCGGCACCGGCACGAGGCGGAGATCGCCCAGGCCACCGGGCTGCCGGTGCGGATGACGGCGACCGGCGTCGAGGCCGTGCGCGGCGTGCAGCTGCTCTGCAAGGCCCGGCTGGCCGGGGGCGCCGACGAGCGCGCGATCCGGTCGGCCTACCGCGACCGCTACGCCGACGAGCACTTCGTGCGGGTGGTCGCCCACCGGCGCGGCCTGCACCGGTTCCCGGACGCCAAGATCCTCTCCGGCTCCAACTTCTGCGACGTCGGCTTCGCCCTCGACGCCGGTTCGACCACGGTCACCGTGATCGCGGCCCTCGACAACCTCGTCAAGGGGGGCGCCGGCAACGCCGTGCAGTGCATGAACATCCGCCACGGGCGCCCCGAGCGCGAGGGCCTGGAGTTCGTCGGCCTGCACCCGAACTAGGAGAAGCGATGACCACCACCATCGACGCCCCTCCGGCGGCCGGGACGGCCGCCCGGATCAGGGAGCACGTCGTCAACCTGTGCGCCGGCCCCGAGGGCGGCCACCTGGGCGGCTCGATGTCGCTCGCGGAGATCCTCGCCACCCTCTACACGCGGGTGCTGCGGGTCGACCCCCTCGACCCGGCGTTCCCCGGCCGTGACGTGCTGCTGCTCAGCAAGGGCCACGGCGGCCTGGCGCTCTACGCCGCGCTGACCGAGGCCGGGTTCTTCCCCGCCGAGCGGCTCGCCGAATACGGCCGGCCCGGCGGCGAGTTCATGGCCCACCCCCACGCCGAGATCCCCGGCGTCGAGATGCCCTCGGGCTCGCTCGGCCACGGGCTGGCGCTGGCGGTCGGTTTCGGCCTGGGCTTCCGCCTCGACGGCGCCGACCGGCGCTGCTTCGTCGTCATGGGCGACGGTGAACTCCAGGAGGGCTCGGTCTGGGAGGCCGCCTCGGTGGCCGCCGCCCAGCGGCTCGACACCCTGGTCGCGATCGTCGACCGCAACCGGCTCCAGATCACCGGCGCGACCGAGACGATCGACGCGCTCGAACCGCTGGCCGACCGCTGGTCGGCTTTCGGCTGGACGGTACGCCAGGTCGACGGCCACTCCTGCGAGGAGCTGGAGGCCGCGCTCACCGAGCCGCCGACCCCGGGCCGCCCAACCGTCGTGATCGCGCACACCGTGAAGGGCAAGGGCCTCCCGTTCGTCGAGGACCAGCCGCGCAGCCACTACGCCAAGCTGGGCGAGCGCCAGCACGCCAAGGCCCTCGCCGCGCTGCGAAGGGGGGCCGCGTCATGACCGCCTCGTCCCGCGAGGTCTACCGCGACGCCGTGCTCGACCTGCTCCCGCAGGACGACCGGCTGGTCTGCCTCGACTCCGACACCGGCCTGTTCGACGCGGCCGCCTTCCCGGAGCGCTACGTCAACCTCGGCATCGCCGAGCACACCCTGATGGGCGCGGCGGCCGGGCTCGCCAAGTCGGGCCGGATGCCGCTGGTCAACACGATGGCGGCGTTCGCGTCGTCGCGCGCCAACGAGGCCGTGAAGATCGACATCGCCCTCAACAACCTGCCGGTGCGCATCGCCGCGACCCATTCGGGCGTGTCCGCCGGCCACCTCGGGCCGACCCACCACGCGCTGGAGGACCTGGCCGTGATGCGGACGTTGCCCAACATGACCGTGGTCGTGCCGGCCGACGGCCCGCAGACCGGGACCCTGTTCCGGCAGTCGCTGCGCGTCAACGGCCCGGTCTACCTGCGGCTCGGCCGCAACGCGACCCCCGAGCTGCCCGAGGCGCCGCCGGTCACGCTCGGCCTGGCGCAGGTGCTGCGCGACGGCGCCGACGTCACGCTCGCCGCGTGCGGGCCCTACCCGGTGCTGGCCGCGCTCGACGCCGCCGACGCGCTCGCCGACGAGGGCGTCCGCGCCTCGGTGCTGAACGTGCACACCGTGAAGCCCCTGGACGTCGCCACGATCGCCGCGCACGCACAACGTTCGGGCGTCGTGGTGACCGTCGAGGAGCACTGGCGGAACGCCGGCTTCGGCGCCGCCGTCGCCGAGTCGCTGGCCGAGATCACGCCCAGCCTGGTGCTCCGGGTTGCGATGCCGGACGCGTTCGTGCCCGTCTCCGGCGGGCAGCGGTATCTCGCCGAACGCGGAGGCGTCACCTCGGCCGCGGTCGCCGCCAAAGCCCGATCAGCGCTGGGGAGGTCGCCGCGATGACCATCATGGACGACCTGCGCGCCCATCCTCCCGGCAAGCTCGCCCTGGTCTGCCACCAGGACGGCGGGGTCGTGGAGCTGACGTACGGAGAACTGCTCGACCGCGTCGACCGGATGGCCACCCTGCTGCGCCGGCTCGGCGTCGGCAGGGGCCAGGTCGTGACGTTGCAGCTGCCCAACTCGTGGCAGCTGGCGGCGCTGATCCTGGCGTGTTACCGGATCGGGGCGATTCCCGGGCCGGTGGTGCCGATCATGCGGCGGCGTGAGGTGCAGTTCATGCTGAACCTCACCGAGAGCCCGGTCTACCTCGCCAAGGCGGAGTTCCGCGGGTTCTCGTACCGGCGGATGATCGACGACGTGGACGCGCCGCACCTGCGTCACGCCCTGTTCGTCGACGACCTGGAGCTGCCCCCGGCCGACCTGGCCGGGGCCGAGGAGTCGGGTCCCGGCGACCCGGCGCAGGTCGCGTTCACCTCCGGCACGACCGGCGAGCCGAAGGGCGTCGTGCACACCCACGACAGCCTCTACGCGATGAACCGGGCGCAGGCCGACGTGCTCCACCTGACGTCGGACGTCGTCACGGCCATGGGGTCGCCGACGACGCACCAGGCCGGGTTCACCTGGAACCTGTTCATGCCGCTGCTGCTGGGCGGCACCGCCGTGCACGTCGAGTCGTGGGACGCCGGCCGCATGCTCGACGTGCTCCAGGAGCGCGGGGTGAGCTTCTTCATGGGCGCCCCCACGTTCCTGGCCGACCTCATCGAGGCGCAGGCCGAGCGGCCGAGGGATCTGACGAAACTGGAGACGTTCGCGACCGGCAGCGCGCCGATCGCGCCCTACCTGGTCGAACGCGCCCGCGACGTGCTCGGCTGCCGCCTCTACGCCCTGTGGGGCATGACCGAGAACGGCTGCGTCACCATCACCAGGCCGGAGGACCCGCCGATGCGGGCCGCCGAGAGCGACGGAACGGTCGTGCCGGGCATGGAGGTGCGCGTCACCGGCGAGGGCCGCTTACAGGTCAGGGGCGCGTCGCAGTGCGCCGGCTACTTCCGGCGCGAGCACCTCTACCAGGCCTGCCTCACCGGCGACGGCTGGTTCGACACCGGCGACCTGGCCCGCGACGACGGCCACGGCGGCATCCGGATCACCGGGCGCGCCAAGGACGTCATCATGCGCGGCGCCGAGAACATCCCGGTCGTCGAGGTCGAGGCCGCCCTGCTCCGGCACTCCTCCATTCGTGACGTCGCGGTCGTCGGCTACCCCGACGCGCGGCTCGGCGAGCGGGCCTGCGCGGTCCTGGTCGCCCCCTCCGGGGTGACGCTCGACGACCTGCGCGTGCACCTGGCCGGGCTCGGCATGGCCAAGCAGTACTGGCCCGAACGGCTGGAGCTCGTCGAGGCGCTGCCGCGCACGCCGTCCGGGAAGATCCAGAAATTCGCCCTGCGGGAGGGGCTGCGATGAACTTCGACTTCACACCCCAACAGGAGACGCTGGCCAAACGGGTGCGCGAGTTCGCCGCCGACCGCGTCGCGCCCTTCCGGGCCGAGAGCGACCGGCGGGCCGAATACCGCCCCGGGCTGCTGGCCGAGATGGCCGCCGAAGGACTCTTCGGTCTGCGCGTCCCGGAGGAGTTCGGCGGTCAGGGCCTGGACGCCGTCAGCGCCGGCATCGTGCTCGAAGAGCTCGCCTCGGCCGACCTGTCGGTCTGCTACCCGGTGCTCAACGCGGCGCTGGTCGGCGGCGTGCTGGCCGCCAACGGCACCCCGGCCCAGCTGGCCCGCTGGTTGCCCGGCCTCGCCGCCGGCACGTCGATCGTCGCCCTCGGCCTGACCGAGGCCGGCCACGGCACCGACGCGGCGGCCATCGAGACCGTCGGCGAACACGCCGCCGACGGCTGGCGGCTGACCGGCGAGAAGACGTCCATCATGGCCACCGCCTACGCCACCCACGGGTTGCTGTTCGCCCGCACCGGCGGGGCCGGGGCCCGCGGCATCAGCGCCTTCTACACCCCGCTGCACGGGGTGCCCCGGGAGCTGCACACCGACCTGGGCTGCCGCTCGGGCGGGCGGGGCCGCTTCCGCCTCGACGGCCTGCGGGTCGCCGACGAGGACCTCGTCGGCCGGCCGGGCGCGGGCTTCGTGGAGGTCATGCGCGGCTTCGGGGTCTCCCGGGCGCTGATCTCCCTGATGGCGATCGCCGTCGGCCGCGCCGCCCTCGACGAGGCCATGGCCCACGCCGGCCGGCGCGAAGCCTTCGGCCAGCCCATCGGGAAGTTCCAGTCGGTCGCGTTCCCGCTGGTCGAACACGCGACCATGCTCCACGCGGCCCGCCTGGTCTCCTACGAGGCCCTGGCCGCCGCCGACGCCGGCCGCGACCCCCGGTTGCCCGCGAACATGGCCAAGTGGTGGGCCCCCAAGGCCGCCATGGAGGCCGTGCACCAGTCGCTCCTCACGATGGGCCACCTCGGCTGGTCGGAGGACGGCCCGGTGGCCCAGCGGCTGCGCGACGTCATCGGCCTGCAACTGGCCGACGGCACCGCCGCCGCGACCAAACTCGTGGTCGCCCGTCACCTGCTGGGACGGGAGGCGGCCCCGTGACCGGCCGGAAGGTCTCAGGTCACCGGTCCGGCGTCGGTGCCGTCGCCCGCTCGGGACTCGGCCCGGTCGGCCGCGCCCCGGCGGTAGGTGCGCATCTTCGCCCTCGTGCCGCAGACGGCCATCGAGCACCAGCGGCTGCCCCGGTTGCGGGAGCGGTCGTAGAAGGCCCACTCGCAGCGGTGTTCGCGGCAGGCCTTCAGGCGGGACCACGAGCCGTCGGCCACGGCCGAGGCGACGGAACCGAGGATGGTCGCGAACACGCCACGCAGGTCGGGCTGCACCGGGCGCAGGCCCAGAGTCTCGCCCGACAGCACCAGCGGGCAGTCGCGGGCGATGTGGCCGATCGTCAGCCGGGCCTCGGAGTCGGGCGTGCCACCGTTGTTCTCGCGGAGCACGGCGCGCAGCGCCTCCCGCAGGGTGACGGCGTCGCGCCGGTCGAGCTCGGCCACCTCCAGCGGGAAGCCGTGGCGGGCGAGCCAGCGCCCGGCCGCCTCGGTCGTCGCGAACTCGTCGGGCCCGAACTCCACGTTGAGGCTGTTCACGAACGACTGCACCAGCGCCAGCGGACCCGGCGCGATCTCCCTGTCTCCCGGCTGCCCCTTCATGGCTACCAGTAAAGACAGTTCACTGGTAACAAATCAAGTACGAGGAGGAAAACCCATGTTCCAGGAGAACCGCAAGCCGGCCCTGGCACTGCTGTGCATGGCCCAGTTCGTGCTGGTCCTGGACTTCGCGATCGTCAACGTCGCACTGCCCTCCATCCAGCGTGACCTCGGCTTCACCGACAGCGCCCTGCAGTGGGTCGTCGGCGCGTACGCGTTGTTCTTCGGCGGGTTCCTGCTGATCGGCGGGCGGCTCGGCGACATCGTGGGACGCAAGAGGATGTTCGTCGGCGGGCTGGCCGTCTTCACCGCGGCCTCGCTGGCCGGCGGGGTCGCGACCGAGCCGATCGTGCTCATCGTCGCCCGCGCGCTGCAGGGCCTCTCGGCGGCGGCGGTGTCGCCGGCCGTGCTGGCGCTGATCGCGGCGGGCTACCCCGAAGGCAGGGAGCGCGCGAAGGCCATGGGCATCTTCGGCGCGGTCGCCTCGGCCGGGTTCACCGGCGGGGTGCTCTTCGGCGGCATCCTCACCGAGTTGTTCGGGTGGCGGGCGGTCATGTTCGTGAACGTCCCGGTCGGCGTCGCGCTGGTGCTGCGGGCGGTCGGCCGGCTGGCCCCCGACCACGTCTCGGCGCGCACCCAGAAGATCGACGTGCCCGGCGCGATCCTGGTCACGGCCGGGATGTGCGCGCTGACCTACGCCCTCACCACGGCCACCGACCACGGCTGGGGCGCCCCCGGCGTCGTCTACCCGCTGATCGGGGCGGCGGTGCTGCTCGCCGCGTTCTTCGTGCTCCAGACCCGGCGGGCGAACCCGCTGGTGCCGCTGTCGATCTTCAAGATCCGCGGCGTCGTCGCGGGCGACTCGATCGCGTTCCTGTCGGGCGGCGTCATGTCGATCTCGACCTACTTCCTGACCCTCTACATGCAGCACGGCCTCGGCTACTCCGCCATCCAGACCGGCGTCGCGTTCTTCCCGCAGGCCGTCGTGACCGTGTTGTCGGCCAAGTTCGTGGCCGACCTGACCGGGCGGGTCGGGCCCCGGCCGGTGCTCATCGGCGGGGCGGCGTTCCTGACCGCCGGTTCGGCCTGGCTGCTCACGGTGCCCGCAGGCGGCAGCTACTGGCTGCACGTGCTGCCCGGCGGCGTGCTGATCGGGCTCGGCGTCACCGTCATGATGATCTCCACGGCGGTGGCCGCCACGACCGGGGTCGACGGGCCGCGCATGGGCCTGGCCAGCGGCCTGTACAACTCGCTGCGCCAGCTCGGGGTCGGGCTGCTGCTGGCCGTCGCCGTGACGGCGGCGGTGCCGTCGACCGACCCGCAGAACATCGGCAGCTACCACGTCGCGTTCGGCATCAGCACGGTCCTGTCGGTGCTGATCGCGCTGATCGCGGCCGCCGTGCTGCCGTCGCGGAGGCCCGCGGTCGAAAGGGAGAAAGTCGACGCCTGACAGAACCGCGGAAAAGCCGGTCTCCTTTCGAGGAGACCGGCTCTTTTTATTGCATAACTAGCGCTAATCGAGATGCCATTGTTCGGCCGTAGTTACCGCCATAGCGTTGTAAGCGGTAACAGCGAAAGGACGGACATGGCGAACACACTGATCGCCGGCGGCGGGATCGGCGGCCTGGCGGCCGCGCTCTCGATCGCCCGAGAGGGCAATCGCGTGACCGTGCTCGAACGCGGTGACCGGTTCGCCGAACTCGGCGCGGGGATCCAGCTCGCGCCCAACGCGTTCCGCGCCCTCGACCTGCTCGGCGTGGGCGACCGGGTGCGCGACCGCGCGGTCTTCATCGACGAACTGCGCTTCATGGAAGGCACCACGGGCGAGCGCGTGACCGGCCTGCCCCTCACGGGCGCCTACCGGGAACGTTTCGGCAACCCCTACGCGGTCGTCTCCCGGGGCGACCTCTACCAGCCGCTCCTGGACGCCTGCCGCGCCGACGGCCGCATCGAGCTGCTGCCGGGCCACCCGGTCACCGGCTACACGCAGACCGCCGGCAAGGTCGTCGTCGACGGCTTCGAGGCCGACTGCCTGATCGGCGCCGACGGCATCCGCTCGGCGGTCCGGGCCCAGCTGGTCGGCGACGGCCGTCCCCGGGTCTCCGGCCACACGATCTACCGGTCGGTCATCCCGATGGACCGGGTCCCGGCCGAGCTGCGGTGGAACGTCGTCACCCTGTGGGCCGGGCCCAAGTGGCACTTCGTGCACTACCCGATCGGCGGCGGCCGGTTCCTCAACCTGGCCGCCACCCACGACGACGGGGCCGCCCGGGAGGTCGCGGGCGAGCCGGTCGCGCGAGACCTCGTCCAGAACCGGTTCCCGGGTCTCAGCGCCACGGCCAGAGCTCTGCTGGAGCTCGGCGACGAGTGGCGGACCTGGGTGCTCTGCGACCGCGACCCCGTCACGACCTGGGTCGACGGCCGGGTGGCCCTGCTGGGCGACGCGGCCCACCCCATGCTCCAGTACGCCGCCCAGGGCGCCTGCACGGCCCTGGAGGACGCGGTCGTGCTCGGCAGGGTCTTCCCCGACCTCGACGCCTACGCCGCGCTGCGGCGGGAGCGCACCGCCGAGGCGACGCGCACCGCCCGATGGCTCGGCGAGCACCTCTACCACCCGGCGGGCGAGGCCGCCCGCGACCGGAACGCCACCCTGGCCGCGCTGTCCGAGACGGACCTGCACGACCACGTGGCCTGGTTACACGCCTTCGATCTAGCAGAAAGGATCCCGAGCGATGCGGTTCGATGACATTTGGGTCGCCGGAACCGGCGGCACGCTCGGCGAACGGGTGCCGGTCGAGCGGGCCGTCGCCAGCGGCGACTACTCGGCCGACGCCGCGAAGAGCACCGGGCAGGTCTCGGTCGCCATGTCGCGGCAGGCCCCGCCCGAGATGGCGGTCGCCGCCGGGCGCCGCGCCGTCAAGTCGGCCGAGGACGGCGGCGCGACCGTCGGCCCCGACACCTTCTACCTGCACAGCCACAGCCACTTCCAGGGCGTCGACATGTGGCCGGCCGCCTGCTGGATCGCCGGGGAGCTCCTCGGCACCGATCTGCGCAGCCTGCCGATGTCGGTCCAGGCGGCCTCCAACGGGTCGCTGGGCAGCCTGGAGATCGCGGCGCACATGCTCATCGCCCGGCCCCACACCCCGTCGGCGCTGATCACCGTCGCCGACCGGTTCGCGCCGCCCGCCGACCGGTGGTACCTGTCGCCCGGCATGGTGTTCGGCGACGGCGCGGCGGCGGCCGTGCTGACCAGGGGAAGCGGGCAACTCCGGCTCCGCAGCCTGGTGTCGGAGACCGACGCCGCGCTCGAGGGTCTGTCGCGGGGGGACGAGCCGTTCCGCACCGCGCCCCAGCCGGGATCCGACATGCGCGGCCGGACCCGGGCGTTCCTCGCCCACGGCGGCCTCTCGCTGAAGGACGTGCGGCGGCGCTCGGCCGAGCGCACCCACAGCGTGGTGACCCGCGCGCTCGACGAGGCGGGCAAGAGCCTCGGCGACGTCGACTGGTTCGTCACCCCGTTCGTCGGGCGGGCCCTCTTCCACGACAGCTTCGTGCGCCCCTTCGACGGCTTCACCCCGAAGAACACCGTCCACGAACTGGGCCTGACCACCGGGCACCTCGGCCCGGCCGACGGCCTCTACGCGCTGCACCACCTGATCCGCGACGACCTGCTCGCGCCCGGGGCCACGGTGCTGGTGCTCGGCACCGGCATGGGCTTCACCTTCTCCGCGGCAGTGCTTACCAGGGAGGACACGCCATGCGTCCGGTGAACGCCCGCATCTCCGCGGTCGAACCGCTGCTCACCCCGGCCGAACTGCGGGCCGAGGTCCCGGTCGGCGACCGGGCCGCCCGCACCCTGCTCAGGGGCCGGGAGGAGGTCGCCCGGGTGCTCGACGGCACCGACGACCGCCTGCTGGTCGTGACCGGCCCGTGCTCGGTGCACGACCCGGCCGCCGCGCTCACCTACGCCGAGCGCCTGGCCGGCCTGGCCGAGGAGGTGTCCGACACGCTGCTGCTCGTCATGCGCGTGTACGTCGAGAAGCCGCGTACCCGGCTGGGCTGGAAGGGCCTGGTCACCGACCCGCACCTCGACGGCAGCGACGACGTCAACGAGGGCATCCGGCTCTCGCGCGAACTGCTCGCGAAGGTGCTGGACCTCGGTCTGCCCACCGGTTGCGAGTTCCTCGACCCGACCGTGGCCCGCTACCTGTCCGACGTGGTCTGCTGGGGCGCGATCGGCGCCCGGACCGTGCAGAGCCAGACGCACCGGCAGCTGACCAGCGGCCTGGCGATGCCGGTCGGCATGAAGAACACCACGACCGGCGCGGTCGGCGACGCCATCGACGCGATCGTCTGCGCCTCCCACGGCCACGTGTTCCCCGGCATCGACGACGACGGCCTGGCCTCGGTCATCCAGACCAGCGGCAACCCCGACTGCCACGTCGTGCTGCGCGGCGGCGCGGCCGGGCCGAACTACGGGCCGCTCGACGTCGCCCGCGCGCTCGACGCCCTCGGCGGCGCCGGCCTGCCGCGCCGCCTCGTCATCGACGCCAGCCACGGCAACAGCGGCAAGGACCACGAACGCCAGCCGGTCGTCGTCGCCGACGTCGCCCGCCGGATCGCCGCCGGTGAACGCGGCATCGCCGGGCTGATGGTCGAGAGCTTCCTGGCCTCCGGCCGGCAGGAGCTGGTGCTGGGTTCACCCGACCGCCTCGTCTTCGGCCAGAGCGTCACCGACGCCTGCGTCGGCTGGGACCGCACGACCCGCATGATCGCCCAGCTCGCCGACGCCGTCACCGCCGGACGCAGCACGACCGTCGCCGCCTGAAAGGACTGATCATGGAAACCGCCCTTCCCCTGGCCCGTCCCGGCGGGGACCCGGCCGTCACGCACGAACGCCGGGTCGAGGCCCCGGGCCGCGCCCTCGTCGCCCTGCTGCACCGCTACACCGGCGAGACCGAGATCGCCGGATCGCACGTCACCGGCGACCTGACCGTCGGCGAGATCGCCGCGGCGCTGCCGATCACGATCGGCCCGCTGTCGTTCGACGGGACCACCCTGCGGATGCGGGGCTCGGACTTCGACGCCGACGCCGCCGACCAGTACGCCGCCCACCTGGGCCGCTTCACCGACCCGGCCGCGAGGGTCCGCGACGTCGAGATCCTCACCGCCGAAGAGACCGAGCGCATGCTGGTCGCCTGGAACCAGACCGCCGAGCCGGTCCCGGCGCCCTACTTCCACGAGCGCGTCGCCGAGATCGCGCGGGCCACCCCCGACGCCCCGGCCGTCGTCTGGCCGGGCGGCACGCTGACCTTCGGCGAGCTCGACGCCGACGCCAACCGGCTCGCCCACCGCCTGACCGGGCTGGGCGTGCGGCGCGGCGACCGGGTCGGCACCTGCTTCCCGCGCGGGCCCGAGAGCCTGATCGCCCAGCTGGCCTGCTTCAAGGCCGGCGCGGCGGCGATCCTGCTCGACCCCGACTTCCCCGCCGACCGGGTCCAGTTCATGATCGTCGACGGCGAGGCGAAGCTGACCCTGACCATGGACGCCCACCGTGAGGTCGTCACCGGTCAGGTGGTCACCCTCGACGGCGACGACTGGCGGCGGGAGCCGGCCGCCCCGATCAACACGCCCGCCGGCCCCGACGACCTGATCCACATCTGCTACACCTCCGGGTCGACCGGCAAGCCGAAGGCCGTCATGGTCCGCCACGGCGCGGCCCGCAACCTCATCTACTCCATGCGCACGATCTGCGGCGTCACCCCGGCGTCGCGGGGCACCTGGCTGGCCGCGCCCGGCTACGGCATGGTCGAGGTCGAGTGCTTCTCGGTGCTGGCCGCCGGGGCCCCCGTCCACATCCCCGAGCCGTCGGTCGTGACCAGCCCCGAGTGGCTGCGCGACTGGCTCGTCGGCAGCCGGATCACCCACACGCTGCTCATGAAGGCCATGTGCGAACGCCTGTGGGGGCTGGAGTGGCCGACCGAGACCGTGCTGACCAACATCCGCATCTGCGGCGAGCGGGTCCAGTCGTGGCCGCTCGACCTGCCGTTCCACGTCTTCAACCTCTACGGCTCCGCCGAGGCCACCGTCGTGGCGACCTGCGACATCACCGAACTGGGCCGGGAACTCGGCGAACGCGAGCGGGCCAGAAGACTGCCGCCCATCGGCCGCCCGACCCCGAACGTGCGCACCTACGTCCTGGACGAGCGCCTGCGGCCCGTCCCGCCCGGGGTGGTCGGCGAACTGTGCGTCGCCGGGGAGAGCCTGTCGTCCGGCTACCTGAACCGGCCCGAGGCGACCGCCGAGAAGTGGGTCTCCCACGAGGTGGGCGCCCTCTACCGGACCGGCGACCTGGCCCGGTTCTGGACCGACGGCAGCATCGAGATCGTCGGCCGGACCGACAACCAGGTGAAGGTGCGCGGCAACCGGGTGCACCTCGGCGAGATCGAGGTCGTCATCGCCGCCCAGCCCGGGGTCGCCCAGGCGGCCGTGCTGGCCAAGCAGGACGCCTCCGGCGACACCCGCCTGGTCGCCTACGTCGAGGGCGACCCCTCGATCCGCGACCTGCGGCGGGCCCTGGCCAAGCTGCTGCCGTCGTTCATGGTGCCGTCGGCGTACGTCGTCGGCCGGTTCCCGCTGACCACCAACGGCAAGATCGACCGCAACGCGCTGCCCGAGCCGCCCAAGGAGCGGCCCGACGTCGACAGCCCTTACGAGGAGCCGCGCACCGACGTCGAGCACACGCTGCGCGACATGTGGGCGACCACGCTCGACCTCGACGGCATCGGCGTGAAGGACAACTTCTTCGACCTGGGCGGCGACTCGATGCGCGCGGCCGCGCTGACCGACCGCATCCGGGCCCGGTTCGCCACCGACGCCGACATCGACGACCTCTTCGACGACCCGACGATCGAGCGCATGGCCCTGGCCATCGCCGCGAAATGAGGACGGCATGCATTACTTCGAGACCCAGGTCCCCCTCACCGAGGACGCGGTCGAGGTCGCGGCCCGGCTCGCCGACTCCGGCCTCTTCGCCGACCACGTCGTCTACGAGAACGGCGGTGTCTGGTCCTACGCCGGCGGGGCCCGCGCCGAGCTGACCCTCGACCGGTCCGGGGCGCTGCTCCGGCACGAGGGCCGCGACGAGGTGTTCGAGCCGTGGAACGGCGACCCGCTGCACCAGGTCGCCGGGCTGCTCGACACCGTGTCGATCCCCGAGTGGCGGGCCTACGGCTGGGCGGCGTTCGAGTTGTCGTACACCGAGGAGCACGTGGGCGACGGGCGGCTGCTGCACCTGATCGTCCCCGAGGCCGAGGCGCGCATCGCCGACGGGCACGCCCGGCTGCGCGCGGCCGACACCACGACGCTGACCGCGTTGCTCGCGGTCGTCCGGAGCCCGGCCGCGGCGCGGGCCACGAGGTCGACGCCCCTCGACGTGTGGGGCACCGGCGAGGACGCCTACCGCGAGGCCGTGAAGCTGGCCGTCGAGTCGATCAACGCCGGCGAGCTGCACAAGGTCATCCTGTCGCGGGTGGTCGAGGTGCCCGGCGAGGTCGACCTGACCGCCACCTACCTGGCCGGCCGGCGCGGCAACAACCCGGCCCGCTCCTTCCTGCTCGACCTGGGCGGGCTGGAGGCGACCGGGTTCAGCCCCGAGATCGTCGTTCAGGTCTCCGCCGACGGGCACGTGGTGTCGCAGCCGCTCGCCGGGACCCGCGCGCTCACCCCCGACGAGGCGGTGAACGCGGCCCTGCGGGCCGACCTCTACGGCTCGGCCAAGGAGGTCTACGAGCACGCCATTTCCGTCAAGGTCGGCACCGACGAGCTGGTCGGCGTGTGCGAGCCCGACTCGGTCGAGGTGCCGGAGTTCATGGCGATCCGCGAGCGCGGCAGCGTCCAGCACCTGGCCTCCCGGGTGTCGGGCCGCCTGTCGCCCGGCATGCGCGCCTGGGACGCCTTCGGCGCCGTCTTCCCGGCCGTCACCGCGTCGGGCGTGCCGAAGAAGGCCGCCTACGAGGCGATCCGGGCGCACGAGCCGGAGGCGCGCGGCCTCTACAGCGGGGCCGTCATGACCGTCGACCACACGGGCGCGATGGACGCCGCGCTGGTCCTCCGCTCGGCCTACCGCCGCGACGGCCGGACCTGGTTGCGCGCCGGGGCCGGCATCGTCGGCCAGTCGACGCCGGAGCGCGAGTTCGAGGAGACGTGCGAGAAGCTCGACAGCGTCGCGCGTCACCTGGTGAGGGGCGCGGCATGAGATTCGACAACCTCTACCTGGCCGGGATCGGTTCTGCCCTGCCCGGTACGGTCACCACGAGCGAGGCCGTCTCACGCGGCCTCTATGACCCGGCAGACCGCGAAATGTCGGGCATGCTCGGCGTGATGGTGGCCGGCGAGACGCCCGCCGTCGACCTGGCCGCCGAGGCCGGGAACATCGCGATCAAGCGCTCCGGGCACGAGCCCGGCGACTTCGTCGCCCTGCTGCACAGCGGCAGCTACCACCAGGGCCCCGACGGCTGGTCCGCGCCCCACTACGTGCTGCGCAACACCGTCGACCGCCCGATCACCGCCCTCGAAGTGCGCCAGGGTTGCCTCGGGATGTTGTCCGGCCTGCAGATCGCCGCCGGACTGCTCACCAACAGAAGCCACGCCGGTCTGCCGGACGTCGAAGGCGACGCGGGCCTGTCGGACACCGGCGCCGACGCCGTCTTGCTGACCGCCGGCGACAACTACGGAGGCCCGCTGGTCGACCGGTGGAACGCCTCGCGGATGTTCCTGCTGGCCGACGGCGGCGCGGCCGTCGTCGCGTCGCGGCGGGGCGGGTTCGCGAAGGTCCTGGCGGCCGGGGCGGTGTCGAACCCGGCGATGGAGGAGCTGCACCGGGGCGGCGAGACGCTGTTCCCGCCCGACCTGTCGCGCGGCCTCAACTTCGAGGAGCGCACCGCCTGGTGGCGGGCCCGCTGGGCCGAGGGCGTCGCCCCGCCCATGGGCCACCTGGGCGAACTCGTCGCCGAGGTCGCCGAACGAACCCTGGAGGAGGCCGGCAGCTCGATCGACCGCGTGAAGCGGGTCTGCCACGTCGGCTTCACCGAGGGCCCGCTCACCGCCATCTACCTCGACCCGCTCGGCGTCGACGCCGCCAAGGGCACCTGGGAGCTCACCCGGACCACCGGCCACGCCGGGGCCGGCGACCCCTTCATCGGCCTGGAGTGGTTGTGGACGCGGGGCGACGTCGAACCCGGCGACCACGTGCTGCTCATCGGCACGGCCCCCGGGATGGAGGCCGCCTGCGCGGTCGTCGAGATCACCGAAAGGAGCACGTGATGTTGCCCGGTTGCACCCCGTGGCCGGACGAGCTGGCCGCCCACTACCGATCCCGGCACGTCTGGCAGGGCACCACCCTGGGCGGCCTGCCGGCCGAGTGGGCCCGCGAGTTCGGCGACCGCACCGCCCTGGTCTGGCGCGACGAGCGCCTGTCGTACCGGGACCTGGCGGCGCGGGTCGACCGCACCGCCGCCGGGTTCGCCGAGCACGGCATCGAGCCCGGTGACCGGGTGGTGCTCCAGCTGCCGAACACGCCCGACTTCGTGGTCGTCGCGTTCGCGATGTTCAAGGCGGGGGTGAAGGCGGTGTTCTCGCTCGCCTCCCACCGGTCGAACGAGGTCGGCCACCTGGCCTCGGTGTCGGGCGCCGTCGGATACGTCGGCCCGAACCACGACCTCGCGGTGGAGCTGGGCATCGAGCACGTCCTGTCCCCGGAAGACCTCGACGGCGACCCCGTCGAGCACCCGGCGGCCGACCCCTCGGACGTGGCGTTCTTCCTGCTCTCCGGCGGGACGACCGCGCTGCCGAAGCTGATCCCGCGGACCCACGACGACTACGCCTACCAGACCCGGATCGTCGCCGACCTGTGCGAGGTGAGCGCTGACGACGTCTACCTCGCGGCCCTCCCCGTCGAGTTCAACTTCACGTGGGGCTGTCCGGGCGTCATCGGGACCCTGGGCCGGGGCGGCACGGTCGTGCTGGCCGACGACCCGGGCGCCGACGGCTGCTTCGCGCTGATCGCGCGCGAGAAGGTCACCGTCACCTCGCTGGTGCCGACGGTCGCGCACCTGTGGCTGGAGTCCCGCGAGTTCCTGGACGACGACCTGTCGTCGTTGCGGCTGGTGCAGATCGGCGGGGCCCGGCTCCAGCCGGAGCTGGCCGCCCGGATCGAACCCGAGCTGGGCTGCCGGTTGCAGCAGGTGTTCGGGATGGCCGAGGGCCTGCTGTCGATGTCCCGCCTCGACGACCCGGCCGACCGGGTGATCCACACGCAGGGGCGGCCCGTCTCCCCGTTCGACGAGATCCGGATCGTCGACGGCGAACTGCTGGCGCGCGGACCGTACACGCTGCGCGGTTACTACAACGCCGACGAGCACAACGCGCGGGCGTTCACCGGCGACGGCTTCTACCGGACCGGCGACCTGGCCTCGGTCACCCCCGACGGCGACCTCGTCATCGAGGGGCGCATCAAGGACGTGGTCATCCGGGGCGGCGACAAGATCGCGGCCGGCGAGGTGGAGGGGCACCTGCTCAGCCACCCCGACGTCGACCGCGCGGCCGTGGTGCCGGTGCCCGACGAGTTCCTCGGCGAGCGCATCTACGCGTTCCTGGTCAGCCGCCGGGTCCGCCCGTCGCTGACCGACCTCAAGCGGGCCCTGCACGAACGCGGGCTGGCCGACTTCAAGCTGCCCGACCGCGTCGAGTTCGTGGACGCCTTCCCGCTGACCCCTCTCGGCAAGGTCGACAAGAAGACCCTGGCCGCCGCCGCGGCCGATCCGCTGGCGGCCCGGGGCTGGAAGGAACAGGCATGAGCGTCAAGGAAGAACTGCGCAGCACCGTCGCCGATCTCGTCGGCGCCGACCCCGCGTCCCTCGCCGACGACGACAACCTGGTCGTCCTGGGGCTGGGCTCGCTGGAGATGATGCGCCTGGTCACCAGGTGGCGGCGGGCCGGCTTGAAGGTCGAGTTCCGCGACCTGGCGGCCGTGCCGACCATCTCGGCCTGGTCCGCGCGCCTGGAGGAGGCGAGCGCATGAGCCGCCTGCTGATCAGGGGCGGCACCGTCTACCGGGCCGACCCCGACCACACCGTCACTCCGGGCGGCTCTGTGCTGGTCGACGACGGCGTGATCGCCGGATTCGAGGACAGCTCAGACGCTGAGGTGCTCGACGCCACCGGCATGCTGGTGCTGCCCGGGTTCGTGAACCCGCACTGGCACGAGATGTTCGCCCTGCGCTACCCGTTCAAGGGGGCGCTGCGGCCGCCGTCCGACCGGGGCGACAAACCGGCCTTCATGGCCCACGGCGGCGACATCCCGGCCATCTCGACCGCGTTCGACCGTTTCCACGGCCTGGTCGACGCCCTCACCGACGACGAGGCCCTGGCCGTGGCCCGCTACTCGCTCTGGACGCAGCTGCGCTCCGGCGTCACCACGCTCGGCGACGTCGGGTCGGTCAACAAGCCGGCCGCGCTGGCCCAGGCGGCGCGCGAGTTCGGCATGCGGCTCTCGGTGTCGGCGTGGGTCAGCGACGCGGTCTGCGGCCGCCGCACCCGCGACGCCGCCGAAGCGCTCGCGCGCGTCGAGGGGCTCATGGCGCTCCAGGACGCGTTCGTGCGGGTCAGACCCACCGCCGTGTACGCCACCAACATGACCGACGAGCTCGGATCAGGGCTGCGCGACCTGTGCGCCGCGCACGACCTGCCGTTCGCCGCCCACGTGGGCGCGCTGCGGAACGAGGCCCGGGCCATGCGGGAGTACTTCGGGCTCACCCCGGTACGCCGGTTCGCCGACCTCGGCCTGCTCGACGAGCGGTTCACCGCCGTGCACTGCGCGTTCGCCACGCCCGAGGAGCGGGAGCTGCTCGTACGGGCCGGGGCGCACATCACCCACTCCCCCGCCAAGTACGGCCCCGCCGGGGAGTCGACCCTGACCGAGACCCGGCAGATCCCCGCCCTGCGGGCCGCCGGGCTCGACGTGTCGTTGTCGACCGACGGGGCGTCGTTGCCCGTCCCGGGGATGGCGGAGAACATGACGGCGGCGTGGCAGGCGTACACGGAGATGGCCGCCGACCCGACCGCCCTGCTGCCGACCGACGCCCTCGCGATGGCCACCCGGATCGCCGCGAAGGGGCTCGGGTTCGCCGACGTCGGCTCGCTGGAGGTCGGCAACCGCGCCGACCTGGTGCTGATCCGCGCCGACGACTGGCGCTACCTGCTCAACCCGCGCCCGCTGGAGGCGTTCCTGACCCTCGGCGGGTCGGCCGACGTCGAGACCGTCATCGTGAACGGCCGGGTCGTCAAGGCCGACGAGCAGACGCTCCGCGACGACTACCTGGAGGCCCTGCGCTCGTTCTCGGTCCGGTGCCTGGGGGTGGAGCTGCCATGATCGCCCTCGTCTCCGGCGCGTCCGGCGGCATCGGCTCGGCCGTGTGCGAACGCCTGGCCGACGACGGTTACACGGTGGTCGGCCTGGACGCCGAGATCGACGTCACCTCCTCGGCACAGGTCGAGTCCTTCGTCGACCACGTGGAGACCTCGGGGCCCATCACCGCGCTGGTCAACGCGGCGGGAGTGCTGCGGACCGGCCGGGCCGTCGACCTGTCGGACGCCGAATGGGCCGACACCCTGGCGGTGAACGCCTCGGGCGTCTTCCACGTCTCCCGCGCGGTGGCGCGGCGGATGATCCCCCGGCATTCGGGCGCGATCGTGACCGTGGCCTCGAACGCCGCCAAGACCGCCCGCCAGAACATGGCCGCCTACGCCGCCTCCAAGGCCGCAGCCACCGTGTTCACCAAGTGCCTCGGGCTGGAGCTGGCCGAGTTCGGCATCCGCTGCAACGTGGTCGCGCCCGGCTCCACCGACACCCCGATGCTGACCGGCCTCTGGGACGGTTCCGACGCGATCCGGACCTCGGTCGAGGGCGCGCCCGGGGCGTACCGGGTGGGCATTCCGCTGGGCCGGGTGGCCAGCCCCTCGGACGTCGCAGAAGCGGTCGCGTTCCTGCTCTCCGACCGCGCCGCCCACATCACCATGCAGGACCTGACGGTCGACGGAGGCGCCTGCCTGGGCGTCTGACGGAGGCGCCTTCTGGGCGTCCGAAAGGAGAAAGTCATGGCGATCCCCGCGATAGAGCCCTATCCGATGCCGACCGAGCTGCCCGACAACATCGCCCCGTGGCGGGTGGATCCGCGGCGGGCGGCGTTGCTCGTCCACGACATGCAGAACTACTTCCTCAGCCCGTTCACCGACCCCTCGGCGCTGCTGGCGAACGTCGGCGCGCTCAAGGAGCGGTTCACGGCCTGCGGCGCACCGGTCTTCTACACCGCCCAGCCCGGCGGCATGAGCACCGAGGACCGGGGCCTGCTGATGGACTTCTGGGGCCCCGGCATGACCACCGACCCCGCCCACCGGGCCATCGTCCCGGCCCTGGCACCCTCCCCCGGCGACGTGGTGCTGACCAAGTGGCGGCCGAGCGCGTTCTGCCGCACCGACCTGCTGCGCCGGCTCCGCGACCAGGGCCGCGACCAGCTCGTCATCTGCGGCGTGTACGCCCACGTGGGCATCCTGATGACCGCCCACGAGAGCTTCTCCAACGACATCCAGACCTTCGTCGTGGCCGACGCGATCGCCGACTTCACGCCGGACTTCCACCGCCTGGCCCTCGACTACGCCGCCGCCCGCTGCGCCGTGACGATCCCGACGGCCGGCGTACTGGACGAACTGGAGCCGACATGCTGACCCGCCTGCTGGACGCCGACCCGCCCCCGTTCGCGCTGCTGCACCGCCCGGGCTCGGGCGTGGCCGACATCGACGTGCTGTCCGGCGAGGTCGTGCCGCTCGACCGGATCGCCGACATCCCCCTGTCCGACGAGGGAGGCGAGGGCCACGAGACGCTGGTCGTGCTCCCCTACCGCCAGATCCGCGAGCGCGGCTACGCCTGCCCCGACGACGCCGCGCCCCTGCTGGCGATGACCGTGACCGACCAGTCGGCCCTCTCCGTGGACGAGGCGCGGCGGGTCCTCCCCGACGACCCCGTCGAGCTGCGCGACGGCGACTTCGACACCTCCGACGAGGAGTACGAAGCGGTGGTGCGCCGGATCCTGGCCGAGGAGATCGGCGAGGGCACCGGCGCCAACTTCGTCATCAAGCGCACCTACCAGGCGTCGATCGAGGGCTGGTCGCCCCGCACGGCCCTGTCGTGCTTCCGCCGCCTCCTGGGCCGCGACCCCGGCGCCCACTGGACCTTCGTGATCTGGACCGGCGCCCGCACGTTCGTCGGCTCCTCCCCCGAACGCCACATCACCCTCGACGCCGGCACCGTCGTGATGAACCCCATCAGCGGCACCTACCGCTACCCGCGCGGCGGCCCCGAACTGCCCGGCGTGCTCGACTTCCTGGACGACGAGAAGGAGGCCGGCGAGCTCTACATGGTCCTCGACGAGGAGCTCAAGATGATGGGCCGCGTCTGCGACCAGGGCGGCCGGGCCCTCGGCCCGCACCTGAAGCAGCTGGCCCGCATCGCCCACACCGAATACCTCATCGAGGGCCGCAGCTCCCTGGACGTCCGGGACATCCTCCGCGAGACCCTGTTCGCCCCCACGGTCACCGGCGGCCCGCTGGAGAGCGCCTGCCGCGTGATCTCCAAGTTCGAACCGGAGGGCCGCGACTACTACGCCGGCATGGTCGCCCTGATCGGCCGCGACACGGCAGGCGCCCGCGCCCTCGACTCGGCGATCCTGATCCGCACCGCCGACGTCGCCGCGTCGGGCGACCTGCGCGTCTCGGTCGGCGCGACCCTGGTGCGCGACAGCGACCCGGCGTCGGAGGCGGCGGAGACGAGGGCCAAAGCCGCAGGCCTACTGGAAGCCCTCCGTGGAGGCGCCTGTCGCGACGCCCCCGCCGACGTGGGCGGCCACCCGGCCATCTACCAGGCGCTGATGTCGCGCAACGAGCCCCTGGCCGGCTTCTGGTTCGAGGGCCCCGACTGCCGTGACCGCCGCATCCCGGCGCTGTGCGGCCTGAAGGTGCTGGTCATCGACGCGGAGGACACCTTCACGGCGATGGCCCGCCACATCATCCACGCCCTGGGCTGCGAGGTCACGGTCACCCGCTACTCCGACGCCTACGACGTCGGCGCGTACGACGTGGTGATCGTCGGCCCCGGCCCCGGCGACCCCCGCGACTTCACCCACCCGAAGATCGCCCGCCTGCGCGCCACCACCCGGGAACTGCTCGACCGGCGTATCCCCTTCCTGTCGGTCTGCCTGGGCCACCAGGTCCTGTGCACCCTGCTCGGCCTCGACATCACCCGCAACCCGTTCCCGAACCAGGGCGTCCAGCGCACCATCCCGTTCTTCGGCCGCATGGAACAGGCCGGCTTCTACAACACCTTCGCCGCCCGCTGCAACGCCGACGCCCTCGGTGACATCACCGTCTCCAGGGAAGGAGACGAGGTCCACGCCCTCATGGGCCCCGGCTTCGCGTCGGTCCAGTTCCACCCGGCCTCGGTGCTGACGCGCAACGGCGTGGAGATCCTCGCCGACCTGCTCACCACCCTGACGAGAGAGGAAGCCACATGCTGAACGTCCGAGAATGGGGCACCGGCCCGAAGACGGCCGTCCTGGTGCACGGCATCCTGTCGGACTCGGGCTGCTGGTGGCGCGTCGGCCCCGACCTGGCCTCCCGCGGCTACCGCGTGGTGGCCGTCGACCTCCCCGGCCACGGCCGCAGCGCCCCGATGCCCGACGCGACGGTCGAACGCATGGCCCAGGAGCTGCGCCTGGCGGTACCGGCCGAGGTCGACCTGGCGGTGGCGCACTCGATGGGCTCGTTCATCGCGGGGGCGGCCCTGGCCCCTTCGCGGTTCGTCTACGTGGACGCGCCCACGGGGGCGGGGCACCGGATGCCGGCGGAGGCGTGGTGGGGGACGTACGAGAAGGCCAAGTCCCGGCGCACCCTGGAGGCGCTGACGGACAAGCACCCCGGCTGGGACGTGTTCGACCGGGAGGCCGAGGCCGAGGCGGCGAAGCTGTTCGACGTGGAGACGGCGGTGGCGCTGCTGGTCGCGTCCGGGGGGAGGGACTACACGCCGACGCGACCGGGGCTCGTCATCCGGGCGGAGGGGAGCCGGTTCGTACCGGAGGAGACGCCGGGGGCGGTCACGATCAGGGGCGCCGACCACCACGTCTGGTACGGCCACCACGACGAGTTCATGGCCGCCGTCTGCGAGTTCGAGGAGCAAAAAAATAGCCCCGCCAATCCAGTGGATGGCGGGGAACAGTGACTGGAGACTACCAGGAGTCACTCATTGATCGCAACCCGTGCTAGATGGGCACTCCGTAGTTGGTCGAGTCACGCACGGCGTCGTAGCAGGACTTGTCGAACAGGTGACTCCAGATCTTCGGCTGCGAGAGCGTCAGCGGCCGCTTGGCGCCCGGCCCCTTCCAGGCCGCCGCCTCGACGCGCGGACCGCCGTTCGGCCGCATGGCCGCGACGACTTCGAGCGCGGGCTTCAGGTCGCTGTCGGTCGACATGAGGATGCCGACGTCGTATCGGCCCTCCAAGGCCAGCTTGACGTAGTCGATCGCGAGGGCGACGTCGATGCCCTTCTCCTGGGGCTTGAGCCCGGGCGCGCACCGATCCGGCCACCCGCGTGGGTAGCGCAGGTCACGGAAGACCCCGACGACCCGCGGATCGCTCTCCCAGGCGACCCGCTGCCGGACGAAAGCCGCATGCCCTCGGGCGTCGCGCGACGGGTGCGGCTGGCCGCGATAGATACGCACTTCGACCAGTTCACGGTCGTAGGGGCTGTTCTCGATCAGCCAACGGCCGAGGCGGACCGGATCGATCTGCCCGTCCGTCCCCGGAGCCAGAGACGGCTCATGGAAGGTCTCGCGAGCACCCTTGTAGACGTTCTGGTAGTCCAGAAACAGGATCACACGATCGGGCACGGGGGATGCCTCGCAGAATCGGAAACGGGGGCATTGGCACTTTCGGCCGCACGCTACCAGTAGTAGCTCCAATGTCGCACAGAGTCGCGACAACCTCCGGACATACGTCGGGGCCGACGCAGTCCCCCAACTGCGCCGGCCCCGACTCCAAGCGGTGCCGCCGAGACGCCCTCCCCCAAAGGCATCTGGACGGCTTCCCCCGCTCTCGGGCGCGGTTCCCCCTCCGCGCCCTTATGGGAAAAAGGCTTGTGTGGTGGCTTTCCAGCCCCCTTGACCTGCTTCCACGTTACTGAACCGACCTTAAGGACCGCGCAATGGCACTGCCGGTTGTTGGTCTAAGTCTCAGGAGTCCGGCAGGTCGAGCTTGACCTCTGTCCCGGCTTCCAGCGATCGGCTCACGACGCAGTGCCTGTCGTGTACGCGCTGGGCTATTTCGTGGAACTTGGCCATCGGCATGCCCTCGGGCAGCTCGATTTCGTAGCTGACCGTCACTTTGCCCAGCAGGGTCGGAGCAGACCTTTCTGCGCTGATCGTCACAGAAAGCTCGGGGAGCCGGAGGCCGCGCTGGGCGGTCAGCGGCTCGACGGTCATGGCGTTGCAGGCCCCCACGGCGACCTGGAGCAGTTCGACCGCGCCGAACTCCCCCTCGCCGTGGCCCAGGGCCACGGAGGCGCCCCGGTCGTTGGTCGCCACGAAACCGGACGGGGTCCGGGTGACCCGTACATCTCCCATGAAAAGCACCCTACGGGAAGGCCAGCTTCACGAGCGTGCCCCCACCGGGGGCGGGACCTGCGGAGACGGAACCGCCGTGGCTGTCGACGACCTGGCGGACGATGGCCAGGCCGAGGCCGGAGCCGGGCATGGCGCGGGCGCCGGAGGCGCGGTAGAAGCGGTCGAAGACGTGCGGGAGGTCTTCGACGGCGATGCCGGGGCCGTGGTCGCGGACGGTCAGGACGCCGTCGCGCAGCAGGACCTCCACGGTCGCGCCCGAAGGGCTGTACTTGGCGGCGTTGTCGAGCACGTTGCCGACCGCGCGGGCGAGCCGGTCGGCGACGCCCAGGACGACGACCTGGTCGAGTTCGGAGGTGTACCTGGTGCGCGGCCAGTGGGAGGAGGCGCGGACGATCTCCCGGGAGACGATCTCGTCGAGGCGCAGCGGCTCCACGAGCGCCTGGGGTTCCTCGTCGCGGGCGAGTTCGACGATGTCGGAGACCAGGCCGGTCAGTTCCTCGATCCCGCTGATCATCGCGGCGGCCACCTCCTCCCGTTCGTCGGCGGGCAGGCGGCCGCGCTGGAGGAGTTCGGCGTTGGTGCGGACCGCCGTCAGCGGGGTGCGCAGCTCGTGGGAGGCGTCGGCGACCAGGCGTTTCTGGGCCTTGGCCGAGCGTTCGAGGGCGTCGAGCATGGTGTTGAAGCTGCGGGCCAGGCTGCCGAGTTCGTCCTCGCCGGTGACGTCGATCCGGGTGGTCAGGTCGCTGGTGTCGGTCACCCGCTGGGCGGCGTCCTTGAACTTGCCGACCGGGCGCAGGCCGGTCCAGGCGGCGATCCAGCCCAGCGCCCCCGACAGGCACAGGCCTCCCAGGGCGATGGCGAAGAAGGGCCAGCCGAGGTCGGTCACCTCGGCGAGGCCGGCCAGCACGCCCGACGGCGGGCGGTAGCCGTAGCTGCCCATCGCCGACTCGAAGCGGTTGCAGGTGATGCGGTAGGCCGCGTAGACGACCACGCTGACGCTCACCGCCCCGGCGAGCGCCGAGGCCAGGGCCATCCGCCAGTGGAGTTTCACGAGCGCTCCCTGAGTGCGTAGCCCAGGCCGTGGACGGTCTGGATGAGCCGGGGTTCGCCGTCGGCCTCGGTCTTGCGGCGCAGGTAGCGGATGTAGACCTCCAGGGAGTTCGACCCGGGGGTGAACTCGTAGCCCCAGATCCGCTCCAGGATGACCTCGCGGGTCAGCACCTGGCCGCCGTTGCGGATCAGCAGCTCCAGCAGGGCGTACTCGGTGCGGGTGAGGTCGAAGACGCGGGTGCCGCGGCGGGCCTGGCGGCGGTCGGGCATCAGGTGCAGGTCGGCGAAGGAGGTCTCCGGGGGCGGGGCGGCCCGCCGCAGCAGCGCGCGGACGCGGGCGAAGAGCTCCTCCAGGGCGAACGGCTTGACCAGGTAGTCGTCGGCGCCGGCGTCCAGACCGGCCACCCGGTCACCCACGCCGTCGAGCGCCGTCAGCATCAGAACCGGGGTGCGGTCGCCGTTCTTGCGGAGGCGGCGGCAGACCTCCAGGCCGTCCATGTCGGGCATCATCACGTCCAGGACGACCACGTCGGGAGCGTTCCCGGCGATGGCGGCGAGGGCGGTGACGCCGTCGACGGCGCTGGCCACGCGGTGGCCCTCGACGCGGAGCGCGCGGGCGATGGCGGTCCGCACTTCGGGCTCGTCGTCCACGACGAGCACTCGGGTCTCTGGCACAGCGGACATTCTGCCGTCGGTTCATGAAAAGTCGCTGAGTAAAGTAAAGAATCCGACATACCTCTTAAAAGGGACGAACGTTCTGAGATTGAATCGTTATCGGGCTTGAACGCGTCCCTGCTCCGGCGCGTATCTCAGCTCGGAGACGAAGGAGTGCGATGACTACCTCTACGGACACCACCACCCGCCGCATCGACCGCTTCCCCGGTGCTCACCGAGCTGAGGACCTGATGGGATCGCATGTCGGGATCGACATCCGTACGGCTCTCCCGCAGCGGGAGCTGCGCCCGCTCCTCGACGACGCGTTCCAGTGGCTGCGCTGGGTCGAAGAGACGTTCAGCACCCGGCGGCCCGACAGCCAGCTCAACCGGCTGGCGCGCAAGGAGATCACGCCCGAGGAGGCGGCGCCCGAACTGACCGAGGTCCTGCAGCGCATCGCGGAGCTCGACCGGATCACCGACGGGTTCTTCGGCGGCTCGACCGGCGAGTCGGCGGGGTCGGGGTACGTGCGCGACTGGGCCCTCGAACGGGTGTCCCGCGCGCTGGCCGCCGCCGGGGCGGTGGACCACTGCGTCAGCGCCGACGGCGACGTCCGCGTCCGGGGATCGGCCCGGCCGGGGGTGCCCTGGCGGGTCGGGCTCAAGGACCCCAGTGAAGGGGCCGTGTCACGCGTCGTGTTCGCCCACGACCTGGCGGTCGCCACCGCCGAGCGGCCGAACGGCTCGGGCGCGCAGGGCGACCTGGCCTCCGTGACCGTCGTGGGGCCCGACCTCGCGACGGCAGGGGCGTACGCCACGGCGCTGCACGCCATGGGCTCGGTCCGGGCGCGCCGGTTCGCCCGGGAGATCGCGCTGCCGAAGGACACCCAGGCGACCCCCTACGACGTGATGCTCACCGGGCTCGACGGCCGGGTGACCAGCACGCCGGGGTTCCTCGTGTACGGACCCGACGTCAAGGCGAGCTAGTCGTCGAGGTCGTTGTGTTTGGAGAGGTACTCGATGTAGACCGGGCGCAGTGCCTCTCCCAGCTTGCCCTCGCCGGCGGCCATGGCGTCGCTCAGCAGCGCGGAGACCCTGCTCAGATCGTTGGCGGTCTCCTCCTCGCGGCCGCTCGCACCCTGGGCGGCCGGGATGACCTTCAGCAGGTCCCACAGGAAGCCGAAGTCGCCGTGGCGCACGGCATACCGGACCGCGCGGTCGTGCAGTTCCTTCGCGGAGAGCTGTTCGAGCTGGTCGACGTTCATGATCTGGCCCACCCCCAAGCGGTGATTTCCCGGGACGATCACCACCTATGCCCAACAACGGGTCAGAGTCACACGACCTTCGCCCAGACGGGGGCGGACATGCGAGGATCACCCTCGTGAAATACATCGTCAAGATCCTCGTGGTCGCGGCGGCCTTGTGGGTGTCGACCCGCGTCGTCGACGGAATCACGGTCGGCGGCGAGTCGACCGCCAAAGAGATCGGCACGCTGCTCGCGGTCGCGCTGATCTTCGGGGTGATCAACGCCCTCCTGAAGCCGATCATCAAAACGATCGGCTGCGCCTTCTATGTCCTCACGCTGGGTCTGTTCGCGCTCGTCGTGAACGCCGGCCTGCTGCTCCTGACCAGCTGGATCGCCGATCAGCTGACTCTCCCGTTCGAGGTCGTCGGTTTCTGGGCGGCCTTCTGGGGAGCGATCATCATCGGCGTGATCTCCTGGCTGCTCGACCTGATCCTCGGAATTGACGACTAGGACGGTCCTGCTCGACGGCTCGACCCTGACCTGCGACGAGGTCAGGGCGGTCGGCTACGGCACGGCGACGGTCGAGCTGGGCTCCCCGGCCCGGGCCGAAGACGCCTTCGCCGCCGCCCGGGAGCAGACCGGCCCGGTCTACGGCCGCACCACCGGCGTGGGGGCCAACAAGGACGTCGAGGTGCACGAACCGGGCCTCGACCTGCTGCGCAGCCACGCCGGAGGCGCCGGGCCGCTGGTCGAACCGGCCCGCGCGACCGCGATGCTGACCGTCCGCCTCAACCAGCTCCTCCGGGGCGGTTCCGGCATCGACCCGGCGCTGCTGCCGGTGCTGGCCGAGGCGATCAACGCGGGGGCCGCCCCGCCGATCCGCCTTTATGGGGCGATCGGCACCGGCGACCTCACCGCCCTGTCGACCACGGCCCTGTGCCTGCTCGGCGAGACGCCCTGGAACGGTCCGCGTTTCCCGCTGGCCTCCGCCGACGCCCTGCCGTTCATCAGCTCCAACGCCCTGACCCTGGCCGACGCCGCGCTGGCCTGCGCCGATCTGGCCCGGCTGCTGGAGGCGTCGGTGCGGGTCGCCGCCCGCACGTGGCGGGCCGCCGGGGCCTCGGTCGAGCCGCTCGCGTACGAGGTCCAGCGCGCCCGCCGCCACCCCGGTCAGGCCAGGGTCGCCGCCGCGCTGAGCGCCCTCCTCGACGACCACTCCCCCGCGGGCCGCCTCCAGGATCCCTACGGCTACCGCGCGCTGCCGCAGGTCCACGGCGCGGCGTTCGACGCCCTCGACGTGGCCCGCCGCGCGGTCACCATCGACATGAACTCGGCCGCCGAGAACCCGCTGATCGCCGGCGAGGCGGCCTGGCACAACGGCAACTTCCACACCGCCCCGGTCGCGCTGGCCCTCGACGCCCTGCGGGCCGCACTGGTGCAGACGGCGTCGCTCTCGACCGCCCGGCTGGCCACCCTGATGGAACCGGCCTACACCGGCCTGCTGCCCTTCCTGGCCGGGTCGCCCGGGAAGTCGGGCGCGCTGATCCTCGAGTACGTCGCCCACGACGCCCTCGCCTCGCTCCGGCAGCTGGCCGCGCCGGTGACCCTGGGCGGCGCGGTCCTGTCGCGCAGCGTCGAGGACCACGCGGGCTTCGGCACCCAGGCCGCGCGGGCCTGCCTGGCGGCGCGCGAGCCCTACGAGATCATCCTGGCCTGCGAGCTGGTGGCCGCCGACCGCGCCCTGGCCATCCGGGCCGGCGAAACGCCGGAAGACCGATCACTGGAGGCCGAGATCGACGCGGCCCGATCAGCATTGGCGGACTGACCGCGTCGAAACCACCCGGCAGCCCGGCCGCACGACACCGGCCGCTTCGGAGCCGCCCGGTCAGCGGCGACCGACCGACCCCCGCTCGCGCAGCGTCGGCTTCTGCACCACCCGGCGGCGCCGCAGCGTGCCGTCGGCCGCCCCCAGCACCAGCCTGACCGCCGACCGGACGATCGTGTCGAGATCCCAGCTCACCGTGGTCAGGCCGAGCAGCTCCGACATCGGATGGTCGTCGTAGCCCATGACGGAGACGTCGCCCGGAACCGACAGGCCCAGGTCGCCGGCGGCCTTCAGGACGCCGTAGGCGATCGAGTCGGAGAAGCAGAACACCGCGCTCGGCCGGTCCCTGAGCACGGCGCGGGCCGTCTCGGCGGCCGGGCCGAGGGCCTGCGGGCAGGTCGCCACGGTCGCCTCCAGGCCGAGCCGGGCGGCCTCGGCGGTGACCAGGCGGTCGGCGGGGCGGTCGGGCGTCTCGGCCAGGGTCGAGGTCAGCACCGCGACCCGCCTGTGGCCGCGACCAGCCAGGTATTCGAGGGCCAGCGTGACCCCGCTCTGGTTGTCGAACACCACCTCGGCGGCGGTCCGGGCCTCCTTCAGGGCGTCGCCGATCGTGACGAGTGGGATGTCCTCCGCGATTCCCGCCCAGAACGGCGCGGCCGGGTCGACCGGCTGCACGATCAGCCCGTCGACCCCCCGCAGCTGCCGGGCCAGGGTGCGCTCGCGGTCGGGGTCGCCGGCGGCGTCGAGGATGAGGCCGTAGTGGTCCTTCTCGCGCAGCGACCGGCCGATGCCGACGGCCAGCGACTGCTGCCAGAGGTCTTCGAGCGAGCCGCAGAGCACCCCGATCATCCCGGTACGCCCGCTCGCCAGCGCCCGCGCGTTGGGATCGGCCTCGTAGCCGAGCTCGGCCGCGGCGCGGCGGACCCGGTGCATGGTCTCCTCGGAGACCTGGAGCCCCCGTAGCGCGTAGCTGACGGCGGCGGTGGACAGGCCGGTCGCCTGCGCCACCTCACGGATCGTCGCTCGCTTCCGTTGGGGCATCGATCCAGCGTACTTGACACATATGGGGTGAAACGGTTCACTGAAGCGAATCAGTGAAGCGGTTCACTAGCCTCAGATCGATATACCTGTATTATTAGTAGGGAATTCGGGTTGGAGGAGGCGGAGATGGCTGTGGACGTGCACCAGCACCTCTGGCCTGCGCCTTTCCTCGACGCGCTGCGATCACGGACCGCCAACCCCCGCCTCGACGGCTGGACCCTGCTGCTCGACGGCGAACCGGCCTACGAGGTGAACCCGGCCGACCACGACCCCGCCGCCCGGGCCAAGCTCAACGCCACGCTCGATCTCGCGCTCGTCTCGTTGTCGAGCCCGCTGGGCATCGAGCACCTCCCGCCCGACGAGGCGTGGCCGCTCATCGACGCCTTCCACGAGGGCGCGGCGGCCCTCCCCGAGCCCTTCGGCTTCTGGGCGTCCGCGCCGGTCACCGACGTCTCCGTGCCGAAACTGACCGAGGCGCTCGACGCCGGAGCGGTCGGCCTCCAGCTTCCCGCCACCGCCGTGCAGGACGCCGACGGGCTCGCGCGGGTCGCCCCGCTGCTCGACGCCCTGGGCGAGCGCCCGCTGTTCGTGCACCCCGGGCCGGCCTCGGCGCCCGGCACCCCGCCCTGGTGGCCGGCCGTCGTGCCCTACGTGCAGCAGATGCACGCCGCCTGGTACGCCTTCCAGGCGTTCGGCCGGGCCCGGCACCCTCGGCTCAACGTGTGTTTCGCGCTGCTGGCCGGCCTCGCGCCGCTGCACGCCGAACGTCAGATCACCCGCGGCGGCTCGGGCCGCGGCCAGGTCGATCCGGCCGTGTTCGTGGAGACCTCGTCCTACGGCCCCCGGGCCGTCGACGCGGTGATCAGGGAACTCGGCATCGACGTGATCGTCAACGGGTCCGACCGCCCTTACGCCGAAGCGCCGGTGCTCGACTTCGGGCCGGCCGCCCGGCACGCCATCACCGTGGCGAATCCCGCCAGATTGCTGACACGAAAGGAGCCGTCCTCATGAGCACGCCCACCCTCCCGGTGCCCGCGACCTGTCCCCCGGCCCCTTTCGAGTCGCTGCCACCACGCGCGCTCGACCGGCGTGAGCTGCGGGAACTGGTCGACGACCTGGCCGTCAAGCCGGAGCTCTGGCAGGAGCACCTGTCGTTCGAGGGTTCCGCGGACGGCGGCCGCCACTACGCCTCGCTCTACCGCGACGCCTACGTCGACGTCTGGCTGCTGTGCTGGCGGCCCGAGGACGACACGGGCTGGCACGACCACGACGTCTCGTCGGGCGCGGTCAACGTGGTCCGGGGCACGCTGGTGGAGGCCAACCCGCGCATCGGCGGCGAACACCTGGAGACCAGCGTGAGCGCCGGGACCTCGTTCAGCTTCGGCCCCGACCACATCCACCGCCTCACAGGGGCGGAGCACGGGAGCGTGTCGATCCACGCCTACTCCCCGCCCCTGTGGCGGCTCGGTCAGTACTCGATCAGCGACGACGGCATGATGCGCCGCCAGTCGGTGAGCTACGCCGACGAGCTGCGGCCTGTCGACTGAGTCACCTGTCCGAGCTGAGCACGGCGCGGGGCATCGAGGGGTCGTCGGCGAAGATGCCGTCGATCTCCTGCTCGAACAGGGCCGCCGCGAAGCCCATGACGTTGCCGACCGCGCGCGGAAACGCCGGGTTGGCCGGGTTGCCGAACTGGTAGTCGACCGGCAGCTGCGAGTTCTCGTTGCGCAGCGTCCAGGCGTGCACGATCAGGTCCTCGCGGTGGGCGTCGTGCACCAGGCGGGTCGGCGCGGTGGTGCGGCCGTCGGGGCCGACCGGGAGGATCCGGCGGGTGTTGACGCCGATGCCGTTGGCGTAGGCGCGGATCTCGCGCAGGCCCTCGCGGGTGACCATCTGGTCGTAGGTGAGGGTCGCGGTGTCGAACGGCTTGCCGGCGGCGTCGATGAGCTGGGCCAGCTTGAGCTTGGTCTTCGGGCGCAGCGCCTTCAGGTTGCCGACCTCGAACGACTGGATGATGACCGGGTCGCCGGAGCGGGTCCAGCCGTAGCGGGAGAGCACGTCGAGCAGCGGCTCCTCCAGGGAGAGGCCGATGGAGTCGAAGTACGTGGGGTGCTTCGTCTCCGGGTAGATGCCGACCTCGTGACGCTGCGCCAGCTGGATCACCTCCTCCAGGGTGGGGATCTCGGCCAGGCCGTTGAAGGCGGCGTTGTTCGGCCGCAGGTCGGGGATGCGCTCGGTGGCCCGCAGGGTCTTCAGCTCGGCGAGGGTGAAGTCCTCGGTGAACCAGCCGGTGATCGGGCGGCCGTCGATGATCTTGGTGGTGCGGCGGCCCGCGAACTCGGTGCGGGTCGAGACGTCGGTGGTGCCGCCGATCTCGTTCTCGTGCCGGGCGACGAGCACGCCGTCCTTGGTGGAGACGAGGTCGGGCTCGATGTAGTCGGCCCCCAGGGCGATGGCCGCCTCGTACGAGAGCAGGGTGTGCTCCGGACGGACGGCGCTGGCGCCCCGGTGACCGATCACGGTGACGTCGCCGAAGCGGCGCTTGGCGGACGCGGGGGTGGTGCCCATCAGGGCGCCGGCGGCCGTTCCGGCCGCGAGCACGGTGATCGCGCCTCTGCGCGTGAGACTCATGGGCCGGACGGTAAAGGGGTGAGGTGAAGATCAGGTGCCGTGCGGTTGACGTGCGGCGAGATAACCCAACACCAATTGCACCCCGCAGACGCCGAGCCCCACGACCAGGGGAACCGTCCAGTTCCCGCTGACCTGGTAGATGGCGCCGATCACGACCGGGCCGATGGCGGCCAGGGTGTAGCCGGTCGACTGGGCGACGGCCGACAGGGCGGTGACCGAACGGGGGTCGGGGGCGCGCAGCGTGATGATCAGCAGCGCGAGCGCGATCGACGCGCCCTGGCCGAGGCCGAGCACGATCATCCACAACCACGGGACGGTGGTCGGCCAGAACAGCACCCCGACGTATCCGACGATGGTGATCACGGCCGCCCAGACGACGTGCGGTACCTGCGATTTCGCCTTCCCCGCGTGAATCGGCACGGTCAGGGTGGCGGCGATCTGGGCCAGGTTGGTGAGGCCCAGGAGGTATCCGGCGTCGTCGGCGCTGAGCCCGGCGTCCTGGAAGATCGTCGGCAACCAGGCGAGCATGATGTAGAAGGTCATCGACTGCACGCCCATGTACGTCGCGACGTACCAGGTCACCCGCCGCCGCATCAGCGCGCGGAAGGGGCGCGGCGCCTGCGGAGGGGGCGGGGTCGGGGGCTTCAGCACCTGCGGCAACCAGACGATCGCCGAGACCAGGGCGAAGACCGCCGTCGTGGCGGCGGCCCAGCGCCAGCCCATCTCCTGGGCCAGCGGCACCATCACGGCCGAGCCGAGGGCGGCGCCGCTGACCAGGCTGGTGACGTAGAGGCCGGTGAACAGCCCCACCCGGTCGGGGAAGTGCTGCTTGACCAGGCCGGGCATGATCACGTTCATGAACGCGATGGCGGTGCCGGCCATCGCCGCGCCCAGGTAGAGCGTGACCACGCCGCCGGAGCTGCGGATCACGACTCCGGCGATCAGCAGCAGCATGCCCGCCATCAGGGTGCGGTCGAGACCGAGGCGGGAGGACAGGATCGGGCCCAGCGGGCCCAGCAGGCCGAGGCACAACAACATGACGGTGGTGATGGCCCCGGCCGCGGCGGGGGATAGGGACAGGTCGGACATGATCTCGCCCAGAAGCGGCGAGACTCCGGCGAGCGCCGGTCGCAGGTTGAGGGCGGCCAGGACGAACCCGGCGACCAGCAACAACCAGCCGTTCTTTCTCATGACCCCCGAACCTACAAGATCGGTCAAAACGGATATACGGCGATGTCACCCTGGACGGTCACCCACTGGGTGTGGGTGAACGCGTCGGCGTTCGCGCGGGGTCCGCCGAACCTCGATCCGGTGCCCGAGGCGCCCAGCCCGCCGAAGGGCGCGACCGCCTCGTCGTCGACGGTCTGGTCGTTGATGTGCACGATCCCGGTCGGGATCTGCTCGGCCAGGTGCATCGCCTTCATGACGTCCCGGGTGAGGATGCCGAGCGACAGGCCGTACTCGCTGTCGCCCGCCAGGGCCACCGCCTCCTCGATCGTGTGGAAGGGCATGACGGGGGCGACCGGCCCGAACACCTCGTTGTCGTACGCGGGCCCCGCCCCGGCCAGCACCGTTGGGCGGTAGAACAGGTCCTCGTACGTGCCGCCCGCCGCCAGCCGCGCGCCCGCCTCGACGCTGCCGGTGACCAGGGCGTGCACCTTGTCGCGCTGGCCCGCCGAGATCAGCGGCCCGAGGGCGACCTGCTGGGTGGCCGGGTCGCCCACGGGCAGGTGGTCGGCCTTGGCGGCGAGGCGCTCGACGTACTCGTCGGCCAGCGAGGCGTGCACGAGGTGGCGGCCGGTGGTCATGCAGATCTGGCCCTGGTGCAGGAACGAGCCCCACGCCCCGGCCGCGGCGGCCAGGTCGAGGTCGGCGTCGTCGAGCACGACCAGCGCCGAGTTCCCGCCGAGCTCCAGGTGGGCGCGCTTGAGCAGGCGTCCGCACGCCTCGCCGACCCTGCGCCCGGCGGCGGTCGAGCCGGTGAACGAGATGACCGGCACCAGCGGGTCGGCGACCAGCGCCTCCCCCGCCTCGGGCCCGCCGGGCAGCACGTGCAGCAGCCCTTCGGGCAGCCCGGCCTCCTCCAGCACCCGGGCGATCACCACGCCGCCGGAGACGGCGGTCCGGGGGTCGGGCTTCAGCACGACGGCGTTGCCCAGCGCCAGCGCGGGCGCGACCGACCGGATGCCCAGGATCAGCGGCACGTTGAAGGGCGCGATCACGCCGACCACCCCGACCGGGATGCGCCGGGCCAGGCTGAGCCGCTTGCGGTTGGTCGGCAGGATCTCCCCGGTCGTCCCGGAGGCCAGCGCGGCCGCCTCGAAGCACTCCTGCGCGGCGACGTGGGTCTCCAGGCCGGCTTTCGGCGGTACGGATCCGGTCTCCCGGATGATCCACTGGTGGATCTCGTCGGCGTACTGCTCGAAGAGGGCGCCCGCGCGGCGGAGCACGGCGGCGCGCTCCTCGAAGTTGGTCGCCGCCCACTCCTTCTGCGCCTCGGCGGCCCGGCGGGTGGCGGCCCGCACGTCGTCGGCCCCGGCGACGCCGATGCGGCCGAGTTCGCCGCCGGTGGCGGGCTCGACCACGGCCGCGTCACCCGCCTGCGAGGCGACCCAGCCGTCGCTGAAGATCCGGCCGGTCCAGAGTTTGGGGTCCAGCAGGGACATGAGACCTCCTACGGAGTGACTGCTATGTCGAGAAGAAGGGGTTCTGACCGTTCTGTCAGGGTCGGGATGACCGCGTCAAGGGTGTCGACGAGGGTGGTCCGGTCGCCGATCTCGACGGCGGCGCACCCCTGGGCCCGCGCCAGGCCCGCGAGGCTGATCCCGGGAAAGTCCGAGAGCACCACGAACAGCGCCCCGACGCCGTAGTGGGCGGCGCTCCAGAGGGCCTGGACGCCGTACATGGCCGACCCGTCGCCGACGACCGCCACCACCGGACGGGCCGGCAGCGCCATCCGCAACCCGGCCGCAGCCGGGAGCGCGAACCCCGGCCCGCCGGTCGCGGCCGAGACCAGCCCGAGCGGGCGGCGGGCCGGCAGCAGCCGGTGCAGGTCGGGCCGCGACGAGGGGGTCTCCTCGACCACGACCGTCTCCGGGGGCAGCCGTTCGGCCAGCGCGGCCAGCACGTGGGCGGCCCGGAACCCCTCGCCGGGCTCCGGGACGACCCTGTCGACCGCGCGGGAGTCGCGCGGCCGCACCAGCTCGGCCAGCCGCCGGGCGGCCACCCCCGGATCGGCCCGCAGCGCGACCTCGGCCGAGCTGCGGTGCAGTTCGGCGGCGTCGTCGGAGATGACCGCGACGGTGGTGCCCGGCGGGGTCGACGACCCCTCCCGGTAGGGGTGCTGGCGGAACGCCGCCGCCCCCACCACCAGGACCACATCGTGGCCGCCGAGCGCACGGCCCAGCGACCGGCGGTCGGCCGGGAGCACCCCGGCGAACAGCCGGTGGTCCTGCGGGAACCCGGCGCGCGCGCCGGACGGCTCCTGGAACACCGGCGACCCGAGCCGTTCGGCCAGCGCGACCAGCCCCGCCCAGGCCGCCGGGGAGTCGGCGCCCGTGCCCGTCACCAGCGCGGGCGACCGGGCGTCGTCGAGGAGTTCGGCCACCGGGGCGAGCTCTCCGTCGCCCACCGCCCTGGTCCTGACCACCTGCCGCGGGGCCGGGATCCCGAGGCCGGAGCCGGGCGCGTCCCAGTCGTCCTCGGGCACGACGACCAGCGCGGGGCCGCGCCCGGTCACCGCCTCGTGGCGGGCCCGCGCGATGGCGCCCGGCACGTCCTGCGCCCGCGCCGGGGTGCTCACCCACACGGCGTGGTCGCCGGTGAGGAACGGCTCGTCGACCAGGTGGCGGCGGCCCGGCCGGCCGACCAGCACGACCAGCGGCGCGCGGTTGGCCCGTGCGGTGGCCAGCGCGCCGACCGCGTTGCCGAGCCCCGTCGCGGTGTGCAGCAGCACCAGCGCGGGGGCGTCGCGGGCGACGGCCCAGCCGGTGGCCATGCCGACCACCGCGCTCTCGTGCAGGGCCAGCACCGGCCGCAGCTCAGGCGGCCGGCCCGCCAGGAGCGACGCCCCGGCGGCGGCGTGCGCGGCGAAGACCGTGGTCAGGCCGGTCTCCCTGAGCAACGCGACGACCTCTTCACGCACACCATGGGGTGATCTGTTCAGAGTCAGGTCCTCCAGTCGGCTCGGATCCGCGCCCGCTGAAGGGCCGTCCATCTGGGATACGCACGGCTCCCACTGGGGCGAAGTTCGTCATCCGAACGATGGTTCTCCTGGCGAACGATGGCACATTGTTCGCATAGAGAACAATGGTTCGTTATGGGAACGATACGAGGCGCTAGAGTGCCGGACTATGGCTGAGGAATTCGTGCAGTCGCTGGCGCGCGGCCTGGCGGTCATCCGCGCGTTCGACGGGTCCTCTCCCGAGCTGACGCTGAGCGAGGTGGCCAGGAAGACCGAGCTCACGCGGGCGGCGGCCCGCCGGTTCCTGCTCACGCTGGTCGACCTCGGCTACGTCCGCACCGACGGCCGGCTGTTCTCGTTGTCGCCCCGGGTGCTCGAACTCGGCTACGCCTACCTGTCGAACCTGTCGCTGCCCGACGTCGCCTTCCCCCACCTCGAACAGCTCGTCGGCGAGGTGCACGAGTCGGCGTCGGTCTCGGTGCTCGACGACACCGACATCATCTACGTCGCCCGGGTGCCCACCACCCGCATCATGCGGGTCACCATCGCGATCGGCACCCGCTTCCCGGCCCACTGCACGTCGATGGGCCGCGTCCTGCTCGCCGGGTTGTCCCCCTGCGACCTCGACGCCTACTTCGCCAAGGCCGACCTGGTCCAGATGACCGACCGCACCCTCACGTCGGAGGAGGACCTGCGCGCGGTGCTGGCCGAGGTGCGCGCCAACGGCTACGCCCTGGTCGACCAGGAGCTCGAAGACGGCCTGCGGTCGATCGCGGTGCCCGTCCGCGACCGGGCCGGCCGGGTCGTCGCGGCCGTCAACCTGTCGTCGCACGCCAGCCGCACGTCTCTGGAGTCGGCCCGGCGCGACCTGCTGCCCCCGCTCCGGGCCGGCGTGGCCAGGATCGAGACCGACCTGCACGCGACCCAGCGCCGGCCTACCCCCGAGACGGGGTGAGCGGCCGCCACAACACCGCACCCGCCACCAGCACCAGCCCGCCGCAGACGGCGATGGCGTGGTGCACGGCGACCAGTTCGGCCAGGCCCCCGGCCACCACGCCGCCGAGCCCCTGGACGGTCATCATCCCCGACCCCTGCAAACCGAACGCCAGCCCGCGCCGCTCCTCGGGCACCGCGTCGACGAAGGGCCGCTGCAACATCAGCTGGTAGGCCAGCCCGTTGCCCGCCAGGAACGCCAGGATCCCGGCCCACCACGGCCCCGGCGCGGTCACGAACCCGATGAGCGGCACCCCCATCAGCGCGACCAGCGGCAATCCGAGCCGGGCCCGGTTCGCCGGCGACACGAACCGGCCGACGACGAACTCCCCGAAGCCCATCCCGGCCGCCGTCGCGGCCAGCACGAACCCGGCCGCCCCGGCCTGCCCCATCTCGGTCAGATAGGGGATGAAGACGGCCTCGGAGCCGACCATGAACATCAGCGGCAACCACCCCGCCAGCAGCAGCCCCCGCACGGTCCGGTCGGTCAGCAGCTCCCAGTTGCCGCGCAGCGTGGCGCGGATCGCGCCGTCGCCGTCGGCGACCACGCGGGCCGGCCGGTTGGCGATGCCGAACCTGATGAGCGGCACGGCGGCCAGCGAGAGCCCGGCGGTGATCAGCAGCGCCCCCTCGGGCCCGGTCAGCGCGAGCATCGCCCCGCCGACCGCGAGCCCGGCGATCTGCGCCCCGGCTCCCGTCATGGTGAACAGGGCCCGCCCGAGCACGAACCGGTCGCCGTCGAGGATGTCGGGCAGCACCGCGTTGCGGGCCGCCATGAAGACGGCGGTGGGCACGCCGGTGACCAGCACGACCGCGAACATCGCCCACACCGGCAGCCCGGCGAACGCCAGGACCAGGCAGACCACGACCCGGGTGAGCTCCCCGGTGACCATCAGCACCCGGGGCCGGACGCGGTCGGCCACCGACGACAGGAAGAGGCCGCCGAGCATCATCGGCAGGAAGCCGATCATCCACGAGATGGCCGAGAGCCCGGCCGACTCGGTGCGGTCGTAGACGATGACGGAGAAGGCCAGCATCTTGACCGACTCGCTCAGCGTCAGCAGCAGCTGGCTGCCGAACAGCGCGCGGAACTCGCCGATCCGGAACAGTTCACCGAAGGTCGCGCCCCGGTCGTCAACCACACTCACCGGGCGATGTTATGACAAACCGGTCTATTGGCCACTGTTTTTCGCCGCCAGCACCAAGGCCCGCTGCAACTCCGCGACGTCCGGGTTCTCCATGAAGATGCCGACCGCGTCGTTGATGGCCGCGCGCCAGCCGTCGTTGGCGACGACGCCGTGCTGGATCGACCCGGCCAGCTCGTCGCGCGCCCACTCGCTCAGGCTCCACTCCAGGTAGTTCCGGTAGAGGGAGGTGTCGGCGTCGCGGCGGGCCGGGATCGAGCCCTTGATCGGGTTGAAGGTGTCCTGCCCGGCCTTGCTGGCGGCCACCTTGAGCCAGGCCAGCGCGCCCGCGCGGTTGGGGGCGCCGCGCGGCAGCGTGAAGCTGTCGGAGAGCCACATGAAGGTGCCCTCGGTGCCCGGCGAGGCGGCCCAGTCGAAGTCGGTCTTCGAGGTCTTGCCGAGCCCGGTGTCGGGCTTGTTGTGGAAGTAGGCGTAGGCCCAGTCGCCCATGACGGTGAAGGCGGCCTCGCCGTCGGCCACCTGCTTGGCGGCCGGCTGCCAGTCGGTCTGCGGCGGCCCGGTCATCGAGAGGATCGCCGCGAAGTCGGTCAGCGCCTTCTTCATCGCCGCGCTGCTCCAGTCGGCGTCGGCGGTCCACAACTTGTTGTACGCCCGCGTCCCGAGCGACCCCAGCAGCACCGACTCGAAGAGGTGGACGACCGTCCACTGCGGCCCGATGGCCAGCGGGATCCGCCCGGCGTCGCGGACCTTGCCGAGCGCGTCGAGGAACTGCGGGAGGGTGCGCGGGGCGCCGCTCACCCCGGCGGCCTTGAGCACGCGGGGGTTGAACCACAGGACGTTCGAGCGGTGGATGTTCACCGGGACGGAGTAGATCTCGCCGTGGACGGAGATCTGCTCGACGAGCTGGGGCGGGAAGGCGTCGCGCAGCTTCAGTTCGTCGTACAGGAAATTGAGGGGTTCGAGCTTGCCGGCGGTGATGTAGCCCTGGAGTTCCGCGCCCGCGTGACCCTGGAAGGTGTCGGGGGGCTGGTTGGCCTGGAGCTTGCTGGCTAACAGGGCGCGGGCCTGGTCGCCCGACCCGCCCTCGACGGCCGCGTCGACGAACGTGTAGCCGGGGTTCTGCTGCTCGAACAGCTTGCGCATCGCCATCAGGCCGGGGCCCTCACCGGGGCCCGTCCACCACGAGAACACCTCGACGCGCTGCTTGGCCGAGGGCTCGGGGGTCTCCGCCGCCTCGCCCGAGCACGACGTCACCAATACCAGCAGCGCCGCGGCGACCGCGGTCCATCGTCGCCTCATCGCGGCCGACCTCCGGGTGTGAAATGGCAGCCCATCAACCCACCACCGAAGGTGCCCCGTCAAGCAACGGTTCTATATACGCCTCTATATGCGACGCAGCCCCCGTTTGCCGCACTCCACCACGGCCGCCACCGTCACCCCCAGCTCCCGCCCGCCGCCCGTCACCAGCACCGCCCCCTTCGCGAACGCCAGCCCGCCCAGCACCGCCAGGTCGGCCGACCCCGACGGCGGCCAGTCGACCAGCACGACGTCGTGTTCGTCGAGGCTGACGTGCCCGTCGAGCAGCGCCATCGCCTCGGTGAACCCGTCGTGGCTGAGCTCGCCCTCCTCCGCGACGACCGCCGGGTCGCGCGCGGCGGCGACCGGCAGCGGCAGCGGGTCGAGCCCCAGCAGCACCTCGAACTCGGTCGCGCCGTGTTCCCGGCCGGGCCCGCCGCCGAACGAGACGACCTGCCGCACCCGCGACGCCTCCGCCGCCGAGACCGCCTCGGCGGCCCGGCTCTCGCCGGTGAACATCAGCCGCACGTCGTGGGCGAGCAGCTCGGCCGGGTCGGGCACGCCCAGCGGCAGCGCCACCCCGCCGGCCGCGACGATCGCGAAGACGGCGGTCAGATGCCCGCTCACGCCGTCGGTGCAGACGGCGGCGGTCTGCCCGGGGCGGGTCCCCCTCCTGACCAGCCCCGTGGCAGCCCGCCTGACCGTCGCCGCGAGCGTCTCGTGGCTGACGGCCCGGCCTTCGCCGAAATCGATCAGCGCCGGCCGGTCGGCCCACAGCGCGGATCGGCCGAACACCGCGCCGGTGACCCCTGACTCCATGTCCGTGACCGTACGGGCCGGGCTCCCGCGCCGGAATCCGCATAACTGTGTAGGGGGGTGTGTAAAGCCGGCGCGTGGACGGGCCCGGGTCCTGCGCGACCCGGGCCCGCGGGCCACGTGCCCCCGGTCTCGGTCTCCACCCCTCCGAGGTGACCTCGACCGGCGTGACGGACACGCGGCCGTTTCCAGATGCCCCCCCTGACGTCCGGCTTCAGTAGGCATCCGCCCTCGCGGGCCTGGTGGCGGCCACGGAGTCGCCGCCCCCGACCACGGATTCACCGTAGATCGGCGCGGGCCGCCCTCACATCGGCGAATGTGCGCACGTGGGTGTGTAGAAGGAACGCCGCGGGGCGTCTACACACCGTGTTCGACGACCCAGGTGGCGACCTGGGTGCGCGAGGAGAAACCGAGTTTGGCCAGGATGTTGGCGACGTGGCGGGCCACGGTGGCCTGGCTGATGACGAGCTCGTCGGCGATGGCCCGGTTGCTCAGACCCCGGGCGACCAGCTCGGCGATCTCGCGCTCGCGGGCGGTCAGCGTGCTCTGCGGCACGACCGCCACGGGCGCGACGACGGGCGGCGGGCTGCCGGCCGACTCCTCCAGGGCGAGGGTGACGGCCGCGTCGAACGGCAGGGCGAGCCCCTCGGCCCACAACGCCGCCACGACGGGCTCGCCCAGCGTGTCGCGGGCGGGGGTCAGCACGCCCTCGACGCGGGCCCCCGGCCGTCCGCTGCGCAGCCCGGCGGAGGCGGCGGCCAGCAGCACGGCCCGGCGCGGGTCGCCCTGCTTGAGGTAGAGCGTGGCGAAGGTCTCCAGGCGGCGGGCCGACTGCATGCGCAACCCGGCGTCGCGGCCGAGCCGCAGCGCCTCGCCCAGCCGGCGGCGCGCCTCGGGCAGGTCCCCCGCGTCGAGCGCGACCGACCCGAGCCCGGCCAGGCACGAGATGAGCCACTGCCGGGCGTCGAAAGTGCGCACGATGCGCAGCGCCCGGGTGAAGTGGTGGCGGGCGGCCTGCAGGTCGCCGCGGCGGCGGGCGGTCTGGCCCAGCCCCGACAGGCCGATGACCAGCGCCAGGTGGTTGTCGAGCTCGGTGGCCAGCACCACCAGCCGTTCGGCCGAGCGCTGCGCCTCGCGCAGCCGGCCCTGCGCCAGCGCGAGGAACGCGCGGGTGCCGTGGCCCTCGGCCTCCAGCACCCGCTCGCCGATGGCGCGGGCGATCGAGATGGACTCCTCCAGCCGGTCTTCGGCCGGCCGCGACCCGTCGCTGATGGCGAGCACGAGCAGCGCCTGCCCCTCGCCGAGCCGGTCGCCGGCCTGCCGGCACAGGTCGAGGGCCTGCCGAGCCCGCTCCCGCGCCCCGGCGAAGTCGGCGGTGTTCGACAGCAGGTTGGCGGTGAAGGCCAGCGCCCGCCCGTGGGTGGCCGGGTCGATCTCGGGCAGCGCGAGCTCCACCAGCCGGTCGGCCCACCGGGTCAGCTCGGCCTGGAACCGGCCGCTGCCGAGCAGCATCCACCGCAGCCCGAGCAGGGCCCGCAACATCGGCGCCGCGTCTCCGGTGGTGAGCGACCACTCGACCGCCGCCCGCAGGTCGCTCTGCAGCCGTTCGAGCCGTTCGGTACGCCGGTGCACCGCCGGCCACGACCCCGCGTCGACCGCGATCTCCCAGTCGCGCGCGAACGTGACGAAGAAGTCGCGGTGCCGCCGCCGGGTGGCCTCCTCGTCGGGGCCGTCGAGCTGCTCGGCGGCGTACTGGCGGATGGTGTCGAGGAGCCGGTAGCGGGCCTCGCCCGCGAGTTCGCCGTCGACCACGACCAGGGACTTGTCGACCAGGGCGGTCAGGTGGCCCAGGACGTCGGGCCCGTCGACCGGGCCGCCCGCGCAGACGAGCTCGGCCATCGGGAGCGTCCAGCCGGAGCGGAACACGGTGGCCCGGCGCAGCAGCACCCGCTCGGGCTCGGTCAGCAGGTCGTAGCTCCAGTCGACGGTCGCCCGAAGGGTGCGCTGCCGGGGCGGCGCGGTGCGGTCGCCGGCCGACAACAACCGGAACCGGTCGCCGAGCCGGGCCACGATCTGCGGGATCGAGAGCACCCGGGTCATGCCGGCGGCCAGTTCGAGCGCCAGCGGCATGCCGTCGAGCGCGTGGCACAGCCGCGACACGTCGGGCGCGTTGTCGTCGGTGAGGGTGAACCCGGGCCGGGCCGAGGCCGCGCGGTCCTGGAACAGGCGGACCGCCTCGTAGCCGCCGACGACGGCCGCGCCCGCGTTGTGGTCGGGCGGCAGGGCCAGCGGCGGCACCCGCCAGACGGTCTCGCCGGGCACCCGCAGCGGCTCGCGGCTGGTGGCCAGCACCCGCACCTCGGGGCAGTGCTCGGCCAGCCGCCGGGTCAGCAGCGCGCACTCGCCGACCACGGTCTCGCAGTTGTCGAGCAGGATCACCGCCTTGCGTCCCGCGAACACCTCGGCGACGGCCAGGTCGAGATCGCGCCCCGGCTCCCCCTCGACGCCCAGCACCGACGCGATGCGGCGGATGGTCTCCTTGGGCCGGGTGCCCTCGGGGAACTCCACCAGCCACGCGCCGTCGGGCAGGTCGCGGGCGAGCTCGGCGGCGACCCGCAGGCCGAGCCGGCTCTTCCCGATCCCGCCCACGCCGCAGAGGGTGACGACCCGCGTGGCCGTCATCAGTTGCAGGAGTTCCTCGACGTCGGGCTCGCGTCCCACGAACGCGTTGGGTTCCAGGGGGAGGTTGCCCTCGACGGCGATCGAGTGGGAGATCTCAGTGGTCATCGGCCCTCGGGAGTCGCCTTCGCGTGAGCTTCGGGGGTGGATCGTCACAGGAAGTGTCGCATCAATTCCGGAACGTGCCCAGATCGTATTCCGCTTTGACCCCTGACATCCCCGGTGCCCTTTGTCGGTGGGCGAGCGCACACTGGACGGCATGACCGTCACTCCGATCGACAGGGACGACTCCCCAGAAAGCGATGACCTTCCGGATTTCTCCGATCTGACCACCACCAACTGGCACCACCACGACGACCTGATGAGCAACATCGGGTTCCTGACCGTGGCGCGGCGGCTCCCCGCCCTCATCGTGCAGTCGTTCCGCATGGCCTGGGAGGCCAGCCCCCGCGACACCGCCGCCACGATCGCCCTCAACGGGCTCGGCGGCGTCTTCACCGCGTTCGGGCTGCTGGCCACCGCGGGCGTGCTGGAGGCGCTGTTCGCGGCCGGGCCGACCCCCGAGCGGGTGCGCGACGCGCTGCCCGCCCTGCTGCTCGTCGGCGCCGCCGCCGTCACCCGCGCCCTGCTGCAGGCGGGCGCGGGCTGGGCGCAGTCGCGGCTCCAGCCCCAGGTCCTGCGCATCGCCGAGAAGCGTCTGTACGGCCTGACCTCCCGGGTCGACCTGATCAGGTTCGACGACCCGGAGTTCCACGACACGCTCCAGCGGGCCCGCACCAGCGGCGTCAACTCCTCCGACGAGGTGGTCGGCTCGGCCGTCGACGTGCTGACCGCCGCCATCGGCCTGGTGGCGGCGGGCGGCGTGCTCGGAGTGCTGCACCCGGTCCTGCTGCCCCTGCTCCTCCTGGCCGTGCTGCCCGACGCGTGGGCCACGGTCCGGTCGGCCCGCATGCGCTACACGACGATGTTGTCGCTGCTGCCGGTCTACCGCCGCAAGTGGATCGTCAGCGAACTGCTGGCCGACCGGAACACCGCCGCCGAGGTGCGCTCGTTCACGATGCGCGGCTTCCTGCTCCGCGTCTACGACATGGTGGCCCGCACCCAGCAGGACGTCCTGGTCGACCTGGCCCGCCGGCAGGCCGTGGCCGGCGTCATCGGCCAGGCGCTCGGCGGCGTCGGCACGGCTCTGGTGTTCGTCGCCCTCGGCCTGCTGCTGGCGGGCGGCCAGGTGGAGCTCGCCATCGCGGGCACCGCGGTGCTGGCGGTCCGCACGGGCCAGGGCGCCCTGCAGAACCTCCTCTACAGCGTCAACCGGCTCTACGAGAACGGCCTCTACTTCACCGACTTCCTCGACTTCTGCGCCGCCGGTGAGGCCACGCCGGTCATGGCGGGCACGGGAGCGCCGCCCCGCCGCTTCGGCCGCATCGCCGCCGAGAACGTGGTCTTCAGTTATCCCGGCAAGGACACCCCGGCCCTCAAGGGCGTGTCGGTCCACCTCGACCACGGCGAGGTGGTCGCGCTGGTCGGCGAGAACGGCTCCGGCAAGACCACCCTCGCCAAGATCCTGGCCGGTCTCTACGCACCCCAGTCGGGCCGGGTGTGCTGGGACGACACCGACCTGGCCACGGTCGACGCCGACGAACTGCGGGGCCGCATCGCGGTCATCGCCCAGGACCACACGCGCTGGCCGCTGTCGGCCCGCCACAACATCACGATGGGCCTGAACAAGGGCGAACCGGCCGTGGTGCGCGCCGCCGGGGTCGCCGGGGCCGACGAGGTCATCGGCGAGCTGCCGCACGGTTACCGCACCCTCCTCGACCGCCGCTTCAAGGACGGCCAGGAGCTTTCGGGCGGCCAGTGGCAGCGCATCGCGGTGGCGCGGGGCTTCTACCGCGACGCCCCGCTGCTCATCTGCGACGAACCGACCGCGGCCCTCGACGCGCGGGCCGAGCACGCCCTGTTCGAACGCATCCGCGCGCACGCCGACGGGCGCACCGTCCTGCTCATCACCCACCGCCTGGCCAGCGTCCGCTACGCCGACCGCGTCTACGTCCTCGACCACGGCCTGGTCGTCGAGGAGGGCACCCACGACGAGCTGATGGACGGCCAGGGCATCTACGCCGACCTCTACGGCCTCCAGGCCAGCGCCTACCAGGCATAAGGTTCATCGCGCCCAGGTCCGGCGCGCTTGCGTCTGACGCACCCACCGGCCCGGGCCAGGCACCCGCCCTGGCTCGGGAACCAGTGCCCTGCTTCGGCGCCGGGGCGGCGAGAGGCGTCGACCCACCCGATCGGCGCATGTCGGCGGCGCGGACCGCCACAGCAGCGCCCGCGTCACCGCGCGGGCGATCGGGCCGCCGCCTGGCCGCCGAGCACTCCACACATTTCGCCTGCGGCTCGTGGCCGCTCGACCCGCAACTGGCCGAATACCTGCCGGAAAGCTCCAACATCGCCAGGTTCCAGCGCATGTTCCAGTTGGAGCCCTACGAGGCGTCGAGGAACTCCGATTCGTGTTCCGCTCGCTGACCACACCGCTCGACGCCCTGCCCGCAATACCGTTTTGCAGCGCGATACCGTTTTGCAGCGCGCCGCCACGGATCACCTGCGCGCCGGCCGCCACTGGCAGTGGCGGCGCGGCAGGTTCACGGTCTAGATGATCGAGTCCACGGTTCTGGGCCCTGCCCGCTTACCAACGACTTTTCGGAAGATCAACCTCTGGTTGCGGCGTTGGCAAACAGATGTTATTTGGGTAGATTGATCCCGAATTTGCTCGCTTGCCCTGGGACTGGGCGTCACACCCCTCCCACGCAGCCCTGAACGTTCTGATCTTGCCAGGCATCTTCTTCAGCAGAATGCAAGACGTCAGAGTAAGAAGTACGACAGGGAAGGGAAGCTCCCGCATTTGCGCCTTCTTGTGAATTCGGCCTCACCGGCAGCGCTTACTCCCATGATTCGCGCCGGACCTCCAGAGGCACCCAGGCGTCTCGCCGATTCCACGACTCACGTCGACTTATTTCTGCTGCCCGAACAGGCAGGTCCCGCACACCGCGTCAACACTTAGTCGCGCCCGCACAAAGGCCGCTGCGGCAAAAACCAGCCAGATCATGATTGACAAGAGGTAAATGTCTTAGTAATTTCCCCTCGTGGCCGACCGGTCATTCATTAGCCCGACTCGAGAACAGAGGTTGAATTGAAGCTACATCGATCAGCGCTCAGCATCCTCGCATCTGCGATTCTCGCGTTCGCAATGACCACGGTGGCGAGCCCCGCCAAGGCGGGCACCAGCAAAAAAGCGGCGGTGAGCTGCACGCATAGCTTTGTTCGGGATAGCACCTACAACCGTCCGGGCCGACGATCAACGTGCACGGGCCTCGCCAACACCACCACCTGGCTCCTGACAATCCGGTGCCGGAACTATCCCATGAACACCGACTACGACTGGAGCCGCAGCCGTAAGGGAAACGGAACCATCACGGTATACTGCAACAGTCCCGTGGACGAGCTTTATTACTGGTACTACGACATTCTGTAAGCGTGGCCTGGCGCCAACACGGAGATATTCCCGGTTCGGAACCCGATTGATTCTGGCCGCCCTGAAAAGGGCCCAGACCTATTCGATCAGTTTCGGTAGGAGAACACCGAGAGGCCCAAGCCTCCAGGCGCATCAGAGCCAACCGGAGCGCCTTGGCCGCTCCGACGGCACCGCCCCTGCTCGGCAGGGGCGGTGCCGTCCGGTGGAACGACCACCGGACGGTGATCGAGGGGCGCGGCGCACCATTGCCGACCTCACCGCTCCCTGCTCCAGGCGGGTGCCGGATGGGCGCAGGCCCGGCTCCGGCCCCTGGTCCTGCGCATCGCCGAGAAGCGTCTGTACGGCCTGACCTCCCGGGTCGACCTGATCAGGTTCGACGACCCGGAGTTCCACGACACCCTCCAGCGGGCCCGCACCCGCGGCGTCAACTCCTCCGACGAGGTGGTCGGCTCGGCCGCCGACGTGCTGACCGCCACGATCAGTCTGATCGCCGCGAGCAGCATGCTCGGTGTGCGCCACCCTGTGCTGCCCGACGCGTGGGCCACAGTCCGGTCGGCTCGCACGCGCTACACGACGATGTTGTCGCTGCTGCCGGTCCACCGGCACAAGTGGATCGTCAGCGAACTGCTGGCCGGCCCATCCGCCAGCACGCCGACGACCGGGCCGTCCTCCTCATCACCCACCGCCTGGCCGGCGTCCGCTACGCCGACCGCGTCTACGTCCTGGACCACGGCCTGGTCGTCGAGCAGGGCACCCACGACGAACTCATCGACCGCCAGGGCATCTACGCCGATCTCTATGGATTGCGAGCCGCGCCGGGGCGGCGAGACGCGTCGACCTCCTGGCCGGCGCGCACGAGCGGCGCGGACCCTACAGCAGGGCGCGGATGACCGCCCTGGCGATGGGGGCGGCCACCCGGCCGCCGAAGCCGCCGTGTTCGACCAGCACCCCGACGGCCACCACCGGGTCGTCGGCGGGCGCGAAGGCCGTGAAGATCGCGTGGTCGGTGCCCTCGTTCTCGGCGGTGCCGGTCTTGGCCGCGACCTTCACGCCCGGGATCGCGGCGGCCGTGCCGGTGCCGCCGGGGCCGGTGACGGCGACCATCATCTCGGTCAGCCGGTCGGCCACGGCGGCCGGCATCGCGTCGCGGTACTCGGCGGGGTCGGCCGAGCGCACGATCGTGCCGTCGCGCAGGCGCACCTCGTCGACCAGGTAGGGGCGCATCAGGCTGCCGCCGTTGGCCACCGCCGCCGAGATCATCGCGATGCTCAGCGGGGTGGCGCGGTCGTCGTACTGGCCGATGGCGCTCATCGCGGTCTGGGCGCGGTCGAGGCCGGTCGGGTAGACGCTCGCGGCGACGGCCAGCGGGACCGTCAGGCCGGCGTCGCCGAAGCCGAAGGCGGCCGCCCAGCGGCTCAGTTCCTGCTCGCCGAGTTCCAGGCCGAGGTCGGCGAAGGCGGTGTTGCACGACATGACGAAGGCGTCCAGGAGCGCGGGGGTGCCGTCGCCGCACTCCGCGCCGCCGGAGTTGCGCAACCACGTCTGGGTGCCGGGCAGCTTCAGCCGGGCGGGGGCCCGCACCTCGGTCTCGGGGTCGTAGTCGCCCGACGCGAGGGCCGCCGCCGCGGTGATCACCTTGAAGGTCGAGCCGGGCGGGTAGTTCTCCCCGATCGCGCGGTTCAGCAGCGGCCGCGCGGGGTCCCGTTGCAGTTCGCGGTCGTACGCCGCCAGTTCCTCCGCCGAGAAGGTGGCGAACCGGTTGGGGTCGTAGGAGGGCAGCGAGACCATGGCGAGGATCGCGCCCGTGCGGGGGTCGAGGGCGACCACCGCGCCGCGGTCGCCCGTGGCGGCCAGGCCGTCGTGGGCGGCCTTCTGGGCGCGCGGGTCGAGCGTGAGCGTCACGGTCGCGCCGCGGTCGATGTCCTTGAGCAGCGCGCGCACCCGGACCCGGGGATCCTCACCGGTCAGGGAGCCGTCTTCGGCGCCCTCGATGCCGGTGGTCCGGTAGAGGGAGGCGTAGCCGGTGACGGCGGCGTAGAGGGGGCCGTGCGGGTAGACGCGGCGGTAGCCGAACCGCTGGTCGGTGACGCGTTCGCTGGCCGCGACCACGGTGCCGTCGCGCAGGCGCACCTCGCCCCGGGGTTCGTCGAACCGCAGGATCATGGTCCGGTTGTTGCGCGGGTCGGCCGTCAGGGCGTCGTACCGGAACGCCTGGAGGTAGGTGACGTTGCCGAGCAGTGCGAACAACATCAGACCGGACACCGCCGCGACACCGCGCAGCGGCACGTTCATGCGCCCGGCGCGCGGACCCGCCATGTCGCCCCCTCCTTTGGAGTCCGGTCTAACAGCCGGACCGGAAAGAGGGGGCGGGGGGTGGGTAAAGCGGGGAACTAGATCGCTTCGGGGACGATCACGTGGTCCTTGTAGTAGTCGATTTTGCGCTGGATCGCGCCCTGCTTGTGGCGCAGGTCGGCGACCTGTTCCTCGACCTGGCGGTCGTGCGCCTCCAGCAGGCGGATGCGCTCGGGGATGGTGTGGTCGCCCGCGCGGGTCAGCTCGGCGAACCGCAACATCTCGGCGATCGGCATGCCGGTGTCGCGCAGGCAGCGGATCATGCCGAGCCAGCCGACGTCGCCGTCGGTGAACCGGCGCTGACCTGCCGAGTTGCGGCCGACGTTGCCGAGGAGCCCGATCCGTTCGTAGTACCTGAGCGTGTCGAGGCTGAACCCCGTCTCCTCGACGACCTGTCCGGGTGTGTATACGGCCATGCACGGCATCATCACACCTGGAGTCGGCTCCAGGTCAAGCTAGCCGAGGTGGTCGGACAGGTAGCGGCGGACCAGCCGCTTGCACTCGGCGATCAGGTCGGGGTCGCCGTCGGGGCAGGCCCGGAAGGCCAGCTTGAGCACGGCGTCGGCGGCCTCGACGGCCACCACGAACGCGCGCGCCTCCACCTCGCCGGCGGGCACCCCGATGAGGTCGATCAGCAGGCCGCGCAGCCGGTCGGCGACGACGAGGTTGTCCTCCAGCGCCTCGTCGAGCATCCGGGAGGAGCCCGGCTCGGCCAGCGCGAGGCCGAAGTCGAAGACGCTGAAGCCGGGCGTCGACCGCTTCATCCACACGAACTCGTCGATGACGAGGTCGGTCGCCTCGGTCCAGTCGTTGATAGTCGTGTGCGCGAGGGTGGTGGTGATCCGGGCCAGGTAGGCCTCGAGGTTGCGGTAGGCCAGCGCGCGGACCAGCCCCTGCTTGTCGGGGAAGAACTGGTAGAAGGTGCCGATGGGGACCTCGGCCCGGCGGGCGACCTCTTTGGTGGTCAGGCCCTCGTAACCCACCTCGTCGAGCAGCAGGGCGCACTCGTCGAGCATGCGCTCCACCCTCTCGGCGCTCCTGCGCTGGGCGGGTTTGCGGCGCAGGGTGCCGGTGGCGGTGTTTGTCATGACCCCATTTTCTCCCGATTCGATTGCCAACGAGTTAACCTGAGTCGCACTCATGTTCTAGGGAGGACCGCTGATGTTCCTGTGGGGCGCGGCCACCGCCGCCTTCCAGATCGAGGGCGCGTTGTCGGACGACGGCCGGGGCCCGTCGATCTGGGACTCGTTCGGCCCGATCCGCGACGGCCACACGGCCGAGGTCGCCTGCGACAGCTACCGCCGCTGGGCCGACGACGTGGCCCTGCTGGCCGGACTCGGCGTGAACGCCTACCGCTTCTCGGTCTCCTGGTCCCGCGTCCAGCCCGACGGGACCGGCCCGGCGAACCCGAAGGGCCTCGACCACTACGAACGGCTGGTCGACGCCCTCCTGGCGGCCGGCGTCACCCCGGCCCTGACGCTCTTCCACTGGGACCTGCCGGCGGCGCTGCCCGGCTGGCTCGACCGCGAGACGGCTTACCGGTTCGCCGACTACGCCGCGCTGGTCGCCGACCGGCTGGCCGACCGCGTCGGCCTGTGGATCACCCTGAACGAGCCGTTCGTGCACACCGTCTACGGCCACGCCCTGGGCGTGCACGCCCCCGGGCAGGCGCTCTTCCTGGACGCCCTGCCCGCCGCCCACCACCAGCTCCTCGGCCACGGCCTGGCCGTCGACGCGCTGCGCGCCGCCGGCGCCGGGACGGTCCTGATCACCAACAACCTGACCCCCGTGTGGGCCGCCTCGGACTCCCCCGAGGACCGGGCGGCCGCCGACGCCTACGACACCCTGCACAACCGCATGTTCAACGACCCGGTCTTCCGGGGCGAATACCCCGACCTGCGCGCCTTCGGCCTCGACGCGATGGCGGGCCTGCGCGACGGCGACCTCGCGGTCATCAGCCGGCCGATCGACGGCCTGGGGGTCAACTACTACAACCCGACCCGGATCTCCGCGCCTCAGTCGCCCGAGCTGCCCTTCACCGACGCGGGCGTCGAGGGCCACCCCACCACGGCCTTCGGCTGGCCGGTCGTGCCCGACGGCCTGCGCGAACTCCTCACCGGCCTGCACCGGCGCTACGGCGTGCCCCTCTACGTCACCGAGAACGGCTGCTCCTACGAGGGCCTCGACGACCGTGAGCGCATCGCCTACCTGGAGGGCCACATCGACGCCGCGCTGGCCGCCGACGCCGACGTGCGCGGCTACTTCGTCTGGTCGCTGCTCGACAACTTCGAGTGGGCCGAGGGCTACCACCAGCGCTTCGGGCTGGTGCACGTCGACTTCGAGACCGGCGCGCGGACCCCGAAGGCGTCGTACCGGTGGTATCGGGAGCGGATCGCCCGGGATGCCTGACCTCCACCACGAGTGGCTCGACCGCTATTCGGACGGGCGCTTCGCCGCCGCCGATCCCGAGATCCGCGCCTGGGTGGCGGCCGTGCACGCCGCCCGCCTGGGGGCGGTTCGGCCGGAGCAGCCCGGCGGCGGCTGGCGCATCGTCCGGTCCGCCGGGATCCAGGAGAACCGGCACGTCCGCGCACCCTGGAACAACCAGACCGGCGCGGTGACCGCCGTGGCGGCGGGCCTGCTGGACGGCGTGCCGGTGGCCGTCACCGGCTCCGACCACGGGGTGCTGCGCGCCTGGGACCTGCGCACCGGGCTGCCGCTGGGCGAACAGCGGGTCGACGCCCACGACATCGGCTCGATCGCGGTCATGGACGAGGTGGTCGTGGCCACCGACTGGGCCCACCTGTTCACCTGGCACCCGCGCACCGGCGAGACGACCCGGGAGCGCCACTGGGGCGTCGGCCAGGCCGCGACGGTCCGGGACGCGGGGAAATGGCATCTGCTGCTCGCCCAGCAGGGGCGGGTGCGGATCCGCGGCCCACGCGGGCCGTGGCGGAGGATCGGCCATCCCGGCGACACCTCCGCCGCCACGATCCGCGTCGACGGCCGTCGACGCGTCGTCGTCGGAGGAGACACGACGCGCGTCTACGACCTGCGGACCGGCGAGCCCTGCGGCGGTCCGATGGGCGGCCATACGCGCGCCCTGGCCGTCGCCCACGTGGCGGGCCGTCCGGTCGTCGTGGTCGCCGGGCACGACGACACGGTCAGGTTGTGGGACCTGCGCACCGGCGCCCCGCGCGGCCGGCCCCGGCGCGAGCCCGTGACCACCCTGGCGACGGCCGAGGTCGGCGGCCGGGCCGTCGGGATCGGCGGCGCACCCGGGCGGCGCACCCGGGTGTGGAACCTGCGCACCGGCGTGGACCTGGGCACCCTCGGCGAGGCGGGCCGGGCCGTCGCCGCCGTCGGCCATCAGGCCGTGACCTGCTCCTCCCACGGCGTGGTGCGGGTCTGGGACCTGCGCACCCTCCGCGGCACGCCGCTGCCCGGCCACCCCCGGGTGGGGGCGGCCGCCCTCGCAGGGGACGGTGTCTTCTACGCGTGGGAGGAGGGCATGTTCCTCGCCGCCGAGAACCTGGCCGACGGCGAATCGTCGCCGCTCAAGCACGCGCTCTCGGCGCCCGGCGTCTCGGCGGTCACCACGGTCCCCGGGGCCGTGGTCACCTCCTGGTGGCGGGACGGCGCGCTCAGGGTCCACGACCTGGAGACCGGCGAACGCCGCGTGCTGGCAGGCCACTCCGGTCCCGTCCACGCACTGGCCGCCGAGGACGGCACGGTCGTCAGCGGCGGGCTCGACGGCATGATCGGGATCTGGGACGTGGCGACCGGGTCGTCGCGGTCGATCGTCTCCCCCTGCGCCGTCGACGCGCTCACCGTCAGCGGGGGCCGGATCTTCGCGTGCGGGGCAGACGGCGTCACCCGGCTCTTCGATCTCCGTACCGAGGAGGCCCTGGGCGCGCTGCCGACCGGAGTGGCGCACGCGATCGACGTACAGGATCGCACGGCCCTTGTCGGCGGAGCCGACCTGCGGGTCTGGGACCTGCGCGAACGGGCGGGCAGACGGCTGCGCGGGCACGCGGGCGCGGTGACGGCGGTGGCGCTGCGCGGCGGCCGGGCCGTCTCCGGCGGATGGGACCACACGCTCCGGACGTGGGACCTGCGCACGGGTGAGGAGGTCGCGCCGCCGGTCACCTTCCCCTGGCCGGTCTCCGCGCTCGCCTGGCACCCCGCCGGGAGACTCGTGGCCGGGATGTCGTGGGAGGTCGTGGTGCTCGAACCGTCAGAGCACTGACACGTGGACGTGGTCGTAGTGGTTGGCGGTCGCGCCGCCGCGGTTGGCCATCATCTTGCCGGGGGCGCCGGTGCGGATGTCGTAGTACTTCTGCTGCCAGATGACGTACATGATGCCGAGGGCGCGGCCGTTGGTGATGCACCACTGCAGCAGGGCGTCGCCGCGGGCCTTGTCGGCGCCGCCGGCCATGCGGCCGCCGCTCGACATCATGAAGTCGCAGGCCCGGCCCTTGCCGTGTTCGCCGAAGTCGCCGGGGCGCAGGCAGCCGATGCCGTAGGGCATCGGGAACTGGGCCATGATCGCGTTGCGGATGCTGACCATGCGGGCGGTCAGGCCGTTGCCCGCGTCGGGGGTCTGGAAGCCGAACTTGGCGAGCAGCTTCTCGACGTCGCGCTGCTTGGCCTTCAGCTCCTTGATGTCGCGCTCGAGCTCGTCGATCTTCTGGTCGGCCTCTTTCGCGGCCTGCTTCTGCCGGTCGACGAGACGCCGGATGTTGCCGAGCCGCTCGACCTTCTCGCTCGACAGGTAGGTGAGGGTGGCCGCGTCGCCGGGGTCGGACGACATGGAGAAGATGCCGACCGTGTCGAGGCCGCCGCCCATGTAGGAGGTCTGGGCGAACTGGATCGCCCGTCGCTCGGCCGCGCCGAGGTCGCGCCGCAGCTTCTTGACCTTGGAGTCGGCCTTCTGCGCGGCCTTCTTGGTGTCGTCGAGGGTGGCGATCTCGCCCCGGTACGCCTTCTCGAGGTCGGCGGCCTGTTTGGTCAGCTTGTTCAGCCGGGCCTGCCGGTCGGGTTCGGCGGCCGAGGGCGACACGCAGAGAGAGAGCAGGAGACCGGAGACGACGAGAGCCGCGAGTGCCCGCCGCATGTGCCCCTCCCCTCCCAGTCGGACCGAAACTATAGAAGGCGATCTTGGTGGTCGCCACCCGAACCAGGGAACCCATGCGCCTTTGGCGAAGATTCATCCATTTTGTATGGGACGAGATGATGCGCGAGGACTGTCCCATCCTTGCCAAGGGCTCACAGAACATGATTCGGTCGGGTGCGGCAGACCTTATGGAGGTGCATTCCATGATCCAGCACGAGACGCTCTTCATCGGCGGCGACTGGGTTCCCCCGGCGGGCACCGGCACGATCGACGTGGTCTCCCCCCACACGGAGGAGGTCGTCGGCAGGGTTCCGGAAGGCACCCCGGCCGACCTCGACCGGGCCGTCGCCGCCGCGCGGCAGGCCTTCGACCACGGCCCGTGGCCGCGCCTGACGATGGCCGAGCGGGCCGCGGCGCTGGGCCGCCTGGCCGGGCTCTACGCGGCCCGCGCCGCCGAGCTCGCCGACCTGATCACCCTGGAGATGGGCTCCCCCATCACCTTCTCCCACTTCGGCCAGGTCGGCCCGCCGACCGGGGTCCTCCAGTGGTACGCCGAACTCGGCACGACCTTCCAGGTCGAGGAGCAGCGGCCGGGCATGTTCGGCGCGGTCACCGTCCGCCGCGAGCCGGTGGGCGTGGTGGCGGCCGTGGTGCCGTGGAACGTCCCGCAGTTCGTCATCATGACCAAGCTGGCCCCCGCCCTGCTCGCCGGCTGCACTGTCGTGGTGAAGCCCGCGCCGGAGACCCCGCTCGACAGCTACATCCTGGCCGAGGTGATCCGCGAGGCGGAGATCCCGCCGGGCGTGGTCAACATCGTCGCCGCCGGGCGCGAGGCCGGCGAGCACCTGGTCTCCCACCCCGGGATCGACAAGGTCGCCTTCACCGGCTCGACGGCCGCCGGGCGGCGCATCGCCTCGATCTGCGGCGAGCAGCTCAAGCGGGTCAGCCTGGAGCTCGGCGGCAAGTCGGCCGCGATCATCCTGGACGACTGCGACCTGCCCTCGGCGATGGGCATGTTCTCGATCGCCGCCCTGCTCAACAGCGGCCAGGCGTGCGTGGCCCAGACCCGGGTCCTGGCCAGCCGCAACCGCTACGACGAGGTCGTCCAGGCGGTCGCCGAGATGGCCGCCGGGCAGCAGGTCGGCGACCCCGCCGACCCGGCCACCGGCATCGGCCCGATGGTCGCCAAGCGCCAGCAGGAACGGGTCGAGGGCTACATCCGCATCGGCCTGGAGGAGGGCGCCAAGGCGGTGGTCGGCGGCCTCGACCGCCCCCACGACCGAGGCTGGTACGTCGCCCCCACGGTCTTCGCCAACGCCACCAACGACATGCGGATCGCCCGCGAGGAGATCTTCGGCCCGGTCCTGACCGTGATCCCCTACGACGACGAGGCCGACGCGATCAGGATCGCCAACGACAGCGACTACGGCCTGTCGGGCAGCGTGTGGACCGCCGACGCCGACCACGGCATGGACGTCGCCCGCCAGGTCCGCACCGGCACCTACGGCGTCAACATGATGAACCCGCTGGAGAGCGGCACCCCGTTCGGCGGCTACAAGGCCAGCGGCATCGGCCGCGAACTCGGGCCGGAGGGGCTGGCGGGCTACCTGGAGTACAAGAGCATCGCCCGGCTGGGCTAGGAGGTCTCCGGAGTCACCCGGGAGGGTGCCCAACGCGCCCCCGCGACGCTGGGCCCCTCCCGCACGTTCATGTAGACGACGCCTGAGCCGATTTGGTTCGCGCGAAAATCCATTCTTCGATGCGCCGGATCAGATGGGCGCTCGCGGCGTTCTCGGCGTGCCCGAAACCGGGCTCGACCCAGAGCTCCTTCGGCTCGTTCGCGCAGGCGTACAGCTGCTCGGCGTGCTCCAGCGGGAAGAAGGCGTCGGCGTCGCCGTGCACGACCAGCAGCGGCGTCGGCGAGACGAGCGGCACGGCCTCGAAGGGGGCGAGCGGAATCGGGTCCCACGTGCCGACCTTGATCCGGGTGCGCTTGGCCAGCCGGGCGGCCAGCCGGCCCGACCTGCGCTCGATCGCCCAGTGGACCGTCCGCATCGGCCGGGTGCCCCGGTAGTACCACCGCGCCGGGCCGCTCACCGAGACGACCGCGTCGACGCCCCGGTTCAGCGCGGCGTGCCGGACCGCCACGGCGGCCCCCATCGAGAAGCCGACGGTCACCACCTTGGCGTAGTGGGCGCGCGCGTGGCGTACCGCCGCATCGAGGTCGAGGACCTCCAGGTCGCCGACGGTGCTCAGCCCCGACGAGCGGCCGTGCCCCCGGAAGTCGAACGCGACCACCCCGGCGCGCCGGTTGAGCGCGGCGGCGATCCGCCGGGTGGCCGGGGAACGCCAGGTCCCGGTGAAGCCGTGGGCCAGCACGATCCCGAGTTCCCCGTCGCCCGGCAGGTGCGCCGCGTCGATCCGGACACCGTCAGGAGTGCGCAACATGGCCCCATAGATCATGGGGGCAACATTACGACGCTGTGAATTGTCGCCCTCTTGCGGGCGGCAGGCTCGGAGCGGTAATGGCGATCAACTAAAATGGGAAGGTCGCGCCTTTGCGCGGCCGAACGCGTCTCCCGATCGGGAGCGAGACGCGGCACCGCCCCGACGACCAGAGCGAGACTCAACTATGCCTATGAACAGCCGCGACGACCTGCGGAACCTCGCGATCATCGCGCACGTCGACCATGGCAAGACGACGCTCGTCGACGCCATGCTGTGGCAGTCCGGGGCGTTCCGCGCCAATCAGGACGTCGACGACCGCGTCATGGACTCCAACGACCTCGAGCGCGAGAAGGGCATCACCATCCTCGCGAAGAACACCGCCGTGAAGCACGGCGGTGTCACCCTCAACATCATCGACACGCCCGGCCACGCCGACTTCGGCGGCGAGGTCGAGCGCGGCCTGTCCATGGTCGACGGCGTGGTCCTGCTGGTCGACGCCTCCGAGGGCCCGCTGCCCCAGACCCGCTTCGTGCTCCGCAAGGCCCTGTCGGCCAAGATGCCGGTCATCCTGTGCATCAACAAGGTCGACCGCCCCGACGCCCGCATCGCCGAGGTCGTCGACGAGGTCTACGAGCTCTTCATGGACCTCGACGCCACCGAGGACCAGATCGACTTCCCGATCGTCTACGCCTCGGCCAAGGCCGGCCGCGCCTCGCTGACCCGCCCGGCCGACGGCGGCATGCCCGACGAGGAGAACCTCGAGCCGCTGTTCGAGACGATCTTCAAGACGATCCCGGCCCCGGTCTACGACCCGGTCGCCCCGCTCCAGGCCCACGTCACCAACCTCGACGCGTCCAGCTACCTGGGCCGCATCGCGTTGTGCCGGATCCACCAGGGCGAGATCAAGAAGGGCCAGCAGGTGGCCTGGTGCCGCACCGACGGCTCGATCCAGCGGGTGAAGATCACCGAGCTGCTGATGACCGACGCGCTGGAGCGCAAGCCGGCCGACTCGGCGGGCCCCGGCGACATCATCGCCATCGCCGGCATCCCCGACATCATGATCGGCGAGACCCTCGCCGACCCCGAAGACCCGCGCCCGCTGCCGCTGATCACGGTCGACGAGCCGGCGATCTCGATGACCATCGGCACCAACACCTCGCCGCTGGTCGGCCGGGTCAAGGGCAGCAAGGTCACCGCCCGCATGGTCAAGGACCGCCTCGACAAGGAGCTCGTCGGCAACGTGTCGCTGCGCATCCTGCCGACCGAGCGGCCCGACTCGTGGGAGGTCCAGGGCCGCGGCGAGCTCGCGCTGGCCATCCTGGTCGAGCAGATGCGCCGCGAGGGCTACGAGCTGACCGTCGGCAAGCCCCAGGTGGTCACCAAGGAGATCGACGGCAAGCGCCACGAGCCCGTCGAGCGCCTCACCGTCGACTGCCCCGAGGAGTACCTGGGCGCGATCACCCAGCTCCTGGCCGTCCGCAAGGGCCGCATGGAGCACATGACCAACCACGGCACCGGCTGGATCCGGATGGAGTTCATCGTCCCGGCCCGCGGCCTGATCGGCTTCCGCACCGAGTTCCTCACCGAGACCCGCGGCACCGGCCTCGTCCACCACGTCTTCGAGGCCTACGAGCCGTGGTTCGGCGAGCTGCGCACCCGCAACAACGGCTCGCTGGTCGCCGACCGCTCGGGCCCGGTCACCGCGTTCGCGATGACCAACCTCCAGGAGCGCGGCGTGCTGTTCGTCGCCCCCGGCACCGAGGTGTACGAAGGCATGATCGTCGGTGAGAACTCGCGCAGCGACGACATGGACGTCAACATCACCAAGGAGAAGAAGCTCACCAACATGCGGTCCTCGACCGCCGACGTCACCGAGACGCTCATCCCGCCGCGCCAGCTGTCGCTGGAGCAGGCGCTCGAGTTCATCCGCGACGACGAGTGCGTCGAGATCACCCCCGAGACGGTGCGCATCCGCAAGGTCGTGCTCGACGCCTCCACGCGTGGCCGGACCGCCGCGCGGGCCAAGCGCGCCAACTAACTCGAGAGGGCCGCTTCGGCCTTTCTCCGTGCGAGCCTCCACCCTCTGTGCTTGCCTAGTCACGCAGAGTTGTGATCTGAGGGGGAGGCTCGCATGCCGGGCAAGGTTCATCTCGCGCTCGCCGGAGCGCTGCTCACGGGTGTCGGCGTCATCGGGGCCACGACGGTCGCCGAGGCCGGGCCCTGGAGCCGGGGCCGCTCGATCGCGCTCCACGACGCCGCCGGCACCCGCGTGGGCACCGTCGTGGTGCAGCGCAGAGGCGTCACCAAGGTCCGGGTGGGGGTCCAGGTCAGAGGGCTGGCTCCGGGCTTCCACGGGTTCCACGTGCACACCACGGGGGTCTGCGACCCCAAGGCGGTCGACGCGGCGACCGGCCAGGCGACCCCCTTCTTCTCCGCCGGCGGCCATCTCGACGTCGCCAGGAACGCCGCCGAGCCCGACACGACCGTCCTGCCCCTGCCGGTCGCGCCGCACAACCACGGCGACCACGCGGGCGACCTGCCGCCGCTGCTGGCCGGCGAAGACGGCGTGGCCGCCGCGTCGTTCATCACCGACCGGTTCCGGATCGGCAAGCTGACCGACGCCGACGGGGCCGCGTTCGTCGTGCACGCGCTGCCCGACAACCTCGCCCACCTCCCCGAGCGCTACGGCGCGGCCGACGCCGCCACGCTGCGCACCGGCGACGCGGGCGGACGGGTGGCCTGCGGCGTGTTGCGATGATCGAACCCACTGATTGAACTGCAAGTCAGTCACAAGCTGCCGGCGCGATCCTCGGACCATGAGAATCGTCAGCGGGGCAACCTACATGGCGCTCGTGGGCGCCTGGGCGTTGATCGCCCTCCTCGTCATCGTGATCGGCTAGCTCAGCCGTACGCGCAACCAGTCGACCAGCGGGGTGAGCTCGCGCCACGCGGCGCGCACCCGCTGGGTCACCTCGGCGGTGTGGAACCAGGGGTCGGGCTCGAAGCGGTGACCCGCGTAGAGAGTCCGGTGCTTCATCAGCTCGATCCGGGGGTGATCGAGGGAGACGCCACGGGGGCGCGTCTTCACTCGGTCACCCTCGATCGCGTAACGGCCCGGCAGCTCGGCCACGATCTTCTCCAGCTCGCCGCCGTGGTCGTCGTGGTCGACGGCCGCGCGGAAGCGGTGGGTCATCTCGCCCGACGCCCACCAGCCGCCGGCCACGTAGAGGCCGTCGGCGTCGACCTGGACGTAGTAGCCGACGCCGTCGAGCTTGGCCACGTAGGCGCCCTGGTGGTCCTTGTAGGGCGTCTTGTCCTTGGAGAACCGCACGTCGCGGTAGGGACGGAACACGTGGGGCTCGCCGAACTCGTCCGCCAGTTCGGCCATCAGCTCCTGCATCGGGGCTTTGACGGCGCTGTCGTAGAGGTGCTTGTTGGCGGTCCAGTAGGCCTTGCTGTTGTCGGCGATCAGCCCTTCGTAGAACAGCAGCGCCTCGTCGGGGAACCCGGTGAATGCCATTGCCCTACTTTATTGAGGCCGGTTGTCGAAGTACTTCCGGCCCGGGGTCATCTCGCCGAAGAGCTCGCTGATGGTGACGTACACGAACCCCTTCTTGTCGAGCGCGTCGAGCAGGCGCGGCACCGACCGGACGGTCGACTCGTGGATGTCGTGCAGCAGGATCACCTCGCCGGGCTTGGCCGACGCCGACCGCCGCACGATGCGGTCGGGCTTGCGGACCAGCCAGTCCTGCGTGTCGACGCTCCAGATGATCTGAGCCAGCCCGTGGACCTTGCTGACCTCGCCGACCATCTTGCTGGTCGCGCCGTAGGGCGGGCGCATGGTCCGCATGCGGACGCCGGCCATCTTCCGGACGACCTGCTGGGTGCGGGCCAGCTGCCGGTCGACGCCGTGGCGCGACAGGCCGGAGAGCATGGCGTGGTCCCAGGAGTGGTTGCCCAGCTCGTGGCCCTCGGCGACCATGCGCTTCAGCAGCGGCGCCGACTCGGGCGTGACCAGTTTGCCGAGCACGTAGAAGGTGGCCCTGGCCTGGTGGCGGGCCAGGTGGTTGAGCACCTTGCCGGTCTCGGCGCCGGGCCCGTCGTCGAAGGTGAGCGCGACGCACTTGGCCTTGGCGCAGTCGACCTGCCTGATCGGCGGGAAGTGGGTGCGGGGGAAGTCGGGCTGCGCGAGCGTGAGCTTGCGGTTCAGCAGGTCGGGGTCGGGGCTCGCGTGTACCGGCGGCGTGTTCACCATGACACAGACGGTGACCGCCAGCAGCCGCAGAAATCCCCGCATGTATTCGTCCCCCCAGACTCGATGGGGGTTATGGATGGTCGTCCACGGCTTCCCCCCGCAGGACCTCGTTCTGGTCCTCCCACCAGGGCGGCACTTCCTTGATCAACCCGGCGTGCCGCCGGGCCACCCGGACGGCGCACCCGCGCGGATCATCTCCCGGGTGCCGACATCGGGAGGCACCTTCCCACCAGCGGAAACAGCCATCGCGATAGACGACCACCAGGCCGATCCACACACAGAGCGTAGCGTCGTCGCCCAGCTCGTAGGCGCCGTTCACGCCGAGTTCGATCAAGTCCGAATGCAGTTTTTGTATAGCTGCGCGAGACTCACTCACCGGGGCAACCTCCAGGACGAGACGCGCACATTGGTGGATGTACCCAAATTTGGGACACCGCGTTGCAACGGCATGGAGTAATCATGGGACTCCATCCCGTCATCACGCAGGCGTATTCCCCCCAAGGTTGCGCGTCCCGGGAAGTTCCTGCTGTATTCGGTTTATTGTCGCTTCCTGACGCATTGTCACGACGCACGACGCTTGTTACGTTCATCCCCGTGCAGGCCGAACGGGGAAGTCGCGGTGCGGTGGCCTTCACGCACCTTGCTGTGCCATATGGGACGAGTGAGGAATACCTCCGGCTGGTGCTGCCGGCCCTCATCGACGGGTTGCGGCGGGGCGACCGCATCCTGTTCGTGGCTCCGGAGGAGAACCTCGACCTGGTCCGCGCTCATCTGGGCGCCGACGCCTCCCGCATCCGCTCCATCAGGAGCCAGGACTGGTACGGCCATCCGGCCCGCGTCCTGGCCGAATACTTCGACTACGCCCGCCGGGGCGGCCCGTCGTTGTTCGTCGGCGAGCCCACGTGGCGCTCGCCGCGCGACGCGGCCGAGTGGGCCAGGGTGGAGGCGATCGTCAACATCGTCTGCGCCTCCCTGAAGGGCGCGGCGTTGTGCGTCTACCGCCGCCCCGCCGAGGAGGCCCTGCGCACCCACCCGCGCTACCTCGACATGGCCGGGGAACACCGCAGCGGCGGGTACGTCCCGCCGCAGCGCATGAACTGGGATCCGCCGCCCTTTCCCGCCCCGCCCGACGGCGCGAGGGTGATGGAGTTCGACCTGCCGACCGTACGGGCCATGCGGTCGTTCGTCCGCACCACCGCCACCGAGGCGGGCCTGAGCGACGACGCGGCCGGCTCCCTGGTCCTGGCGGCGTCCGAGATCGCCGCCAACGCGGTCGAACACGGCGCCGGCCACGGGACCGTCACGATCTGGACGGCCGGCACCGACCTGGTCTGCGAGATCACCAACCCCGACGGGGGCGGCATCGAGGTCGAGTTCCCGGGCTACATCCCGCCGGAACAGGAGTCGCTCCGGGGTTACGGCCTGTGGATCAGCCGCCAGTTGTGCGACCTGATGGAGGTCCAGACGACGGGACGGGAGTCGCGGATCCGCCTGCACATGGCGATGGCGTGACGGGATCCAGTTCCCCCTCTCCCGACCGAAATGTCGGTGGGGCGGGACATCATCGGGGGATGACGCATTTCCTCATCTCGTTCCCCAGCGCCGCCATGGTCCTCACCGAGGAGGAGTTCCCCGACGTGGTCCGCGAGGCCCGCGCCGTCATCCAGGAGGCGAAGGACGCCGGGGTGTACGTCTTCGGCGGCGGAATCGACGAGGAGGTCGATCCCGTCCTCGTGGCCCCCGACGGCACGGTCACCGGCGGCACCACGCGGCTCGACGGCGGCTACACCGTGCTCGACCTGCCCTCACATGAGGCGGCGCTCGAATGGGCGCAGAAGATCGCGGCCTCCTGCCGCTGCCCCCAGGAGGTGCGGGCGTTCCAGTACGACCCGCTCTCCTGACGGCCGGCTCAGGCGGCTATCGCCTCTTTGACCACGCCTTCCTCGCGGGCGTAGCCCTCCAGCATGCCGCGCAGCTGACGGCGGCCCCGGTGCAGGCGCGACATCACGGTCCCGATGGGGGTGCCCATCCGGTCGGCGATCTCCTTGTAGGCGAAGCCCTCGACGTCGGCGAGGTAGACGGCCACCCGGAACTCCTCGGGCAGCGAGCGCAGGGCGTTCATCACGACGTTGTCGGGCAGCGAGTCGAGCGCCTCGTTCTCGGCCGAGCGCAGCCCCGTCGAGGTGTGCGACTCGGCGGCGGCGAGCTGCCAGTCTTCGATCTCCTCGGCGGCCGAGAGCTTCGGCGAGCGCTGCTTCTTGCGGTAGTCGTTGATGAAGTTGTTGGTGAGGATGCGGTGCAGCCACGCCTTGAGGTTGGTGCCCTCGCGGAACTGGTGGTAGGAGGTGAACGCCTTGGTCACCGTCTCCTGCACGAGGTCTTCGGCGTCGGCCGGGTTGCGGGTGAGTCGCATGGCTGACGCGTAGAGCTGGCTGGTCACCGGCACGACGTCGCGCTCGAACCAGGCCTGACGCTGCTCGTCGGTCATCGAGATCATGTCATCCCCCCTGCTGAACTCTCCCCCGTTACCCGTCCGAATGTGATCCATGCGGGTTGGGCGGATCCCGTCGTCATCGTTTCAACCGGCCCGTAAGTCGGGCGTTAGGCGGCGCATCGGCGGGCGTGGCATCGGTCACACGCAAGCCGGACAGGTCTCATTATCGTAACACCGAACCCCCTAACCGGCGTAAAATATGTCAAACCACACTCACTACAGTGGGCCACATGAAACACGTGGACCGGCACGACCCCGCCACGCGGACCTGGGTGAACGACGCCATCCGCGCTGTCGAGGCCGACGCCAACCGCAGTTGCGACACCCATCTCCACGTCTTTCCCCTCCCGCCCTCGTGGGGCGTGGACCTCTACCTGAAAGACGAGTCGGTCCACCCGACCGGTTCACTCAAACACCGGCTGGCCCGCTCCCTCTTCCTCTACGGCCTGTCGAACGGCTGGATCGGCCCCAGCACCACGATCATCGAGGCGTCCTCGGGCTCGACCGCGGTCAGTGAGGCGTACTTCGCCAGGCTCCTGGGTCTGCCCTTCATCGCGGTGATCCCAGCCACCACTTCTCCCGAGAAACGGGAGATCATCGAGTTCTACGGCGGCAAGTGCCATCTCGTGGACGACCCGGGGAAGATCTACGAAGAGTCGGCCCGCCTGGCCCTGGAGACCGGCGGGCACTACATGGACCAGTTCACCTACGCCGAACGGGCCACCGACTGGCGCGGCAACAACAACATCGCCGAGAGCGTCTACGAGCAGATGGCGATGGAGCGGTTCCCCATCCCGGCCTGGATCGTGGTCGGCGCCGGCACCGGCGGCACCTCCGCCACCATCGGCCGCTATATCCGCTACCGCCGCCACTCGACCCGGTTGTGCGTGGCCGACCCCGAGGGCTCGTCGTTCTACCCGTCGTGGGTGACGGGAGCCGCGCATCCCGGCACGCCCTCCCGCATCGAGGGCATCGGCCGCCCCCGCGTGGAGCCGTCGTTCCTGCCGATGGTCATCGACCGCATGACCTCGGTGCCCGACGCGACCTCGATCGCCGCGATGCGCTGGGTCAACGAGGTCACCCACCACCAGGTGGGCGCCTCGACCGGCACCAGCGTGGCGGCCGCCATGGAGATCATCCGCGAGATGCGCAGCCACGGCATCAGGGGCAGCGTCGTGACGCTGATCTGCGACAGCGCCAGCCGCTACAAGGGGACGTACGAGAAGGACGCGTGGTTGCGGAAGAACGGCATCGACATCGCCCCGGCCCTGGAGGAGTTCCGGAGCCTCTTCCGCCGGTGACGTCTGCCATGATCGCCGGATGAGGAAGGCGACCGCCCGCACCTACACGTGGCTCTCCCGCGACTCCACCGACGACGCGGGCGAGACGTGGCTGGAGGTCGCATTCGTGCGCGGCGTATCGCCCGACGAGGCCCTCGCCCGCCTGACACCCGAGAAGGAGCTCTACGCGACCCCGGCCGAGGGGGGAACGGTCGTGTTCTTCGGCGGCCTCAGCGAGCTGCACCCCCGCGAACTGACCGCCCGCCTGTCGGCGGGGACGGCGGCGGCCCTGGTCGAGGTGACCGTGAACAGCGACCGCTTCACCTACTGCGAGAACGGCCGCCTGGTGACCGGGTTCAGCCTCTTCTCCTACGAGCTGCGCGAGGGTCTCGACCCCGACCGGCTCAGGGCCGAGGTCGAAGACCTGCGCCTCCACCTGACGGGCGAGTCGGTCGACTTCCCCGCCGACCACGCCGCCCGCGCCCTGGCTTTGGCCGACCGGGCGACGGGGGTCCGGCTGCCCCGCGACCGGAACAACCCCTAGCCGTTGCCGTGGAAGGGCGGGAAGGTCCCGCACCCCGCCGACTTCAGCGGCAGCGCCGAGGTGATCTTGTCGTTGAACTTCCAGCGGTCGTCCCCCAGGTCGAGCACCGACTCCCCCGGCCGGACGCAGTACCTGCGGTCGCCGTAGGACTCGTCGTCGTAGAGCACCCAGGCGACGCCGTCATTGTTGATGACGGAACTGGCCTCGTCGCTGTCGCCGTCGAGATGCGACGTGGCCTGCGTGACGACGATCTGCCGCCCCCGGAAGTACTCGTCGTGGAACATGACCAGATAGGGGATGCCGATCGGTTCGGCCCGCACCGGACCGGCCGCCGATCCCAGGACGACCGCTCCTGCGGCGAGTGTGAGCATGAGTCTTCGCATGAAAAACGCCTCCCGTGTCCTTCGGACTCAGGAGGCATCTTCCGAAAACGACCTTGTGCTTTCCTTGGAATGCTCTTAGAGGCTCAGTCGCCCAGCAGGGCGTCGACGAAGACCTCCGGGTCGAACGGCGCCAGGTCGTCGGGGCCCTCGCCCAGGCCGACCAGCTTCACCGGTACGCCCAGCTCCCGCTGCACCGAGATCACGATGCCGCCCTTGGCCGTGCCGTCGAGCTTGGTCAGCGCGATGCCGGTGATGTTCACGACCTCGCCGAACACCTGCGCCTGCCGCATGCCGTTCTGCCCGGTCGTCGCGTCGAGGACCAGCAGGACCTCGTCGACCTGGGCCTTCTTCTCGATGACGCGCTTGACCTTGCCGAGCTCGTCCATCAGGCCGGTCTTGGTGTGCAGCCGCCCGGCCGTGTCGACGATCACCACGTCGGCCTTGTCGGCGATGCCCCGCGCCACGGCGTCGAAGGCGACCGACGCCGGGTCGCCGGCCTCGGGGCCGCGCACCACGGGGGCCCCGACGCGGTCGCCCCACGTCTGGAGCTGGTCGGCGGCCGCCGCGCGGAAGGTGTCGGCCGCGCCCAGGACGACCGACTTGCCGTCGCCGATCAGGGAGCGGGCCAGCTTGCCGGTGGTGGTGGTCTTGCCGGTGCCGTTCACGCCGACGACCAGCAGGACCGCCGGGCGCTCGCCGGGGGCGGAGGTGTGGAGGGTCCGGTCGAGGCCGGGGTCGATCTGGGTGAGCAGCTCGGCGCGCAGCAGGGCGCGGACCTCGGTGGGCGTACGGCTGCCGAGGACCTTCACCTTCGTCTTCAGGTCTTCGACCATGGCCCGGGTCGGCGCGACGCCGACGTCGGCCGTGATCAGGGTCTCCTCGATCTCGTCCCACACGTCGTCGTCGAGCCGGTCGCGCGACAGCAGTTCGAGCAGGCCCCGGCCCAGCGTGGTCTGCGAGCGGGCCAGCCGGGCGCGCAGCCGGACCATCCGCCCCGCCGACGGCGGCGGGACCTCCACCTCCGGCGGCTTGACCAGCTCCTCGACCGGAACGGCCGGAGGCGCCACCGTCTCGGCGACCTCCTCCTCGACCGGCGGCGCGGGGGCCTGCGGGGTCGGGGCAGGGGGCGGCGGCAGGGTCGTCTTCGACCTCGGCCGTACGAGCAGGGCGGTGGTGCCTATGCCCAGGAGTATGACGACGATGATGATCGCGATGATGCCGATGTACCCATCCACAAAACGTCAGTCTTCCAGAGGGGCGCCCGTCGCCGTGCCTCCGGCACGTCAGGCCGCTCTCTCCCCGCCGCCGCGACGAACCGCAACAGATCGCCCGCGACACGCGTCCCTGGGATGAACGGGGAGGTACGAGATGGACGACCAGCCGACCGGCTTCGAGGAGTTCGTTCATGTACGGGGTCTCGCGCTCCTCCGCTACGGCTTCGTGCTGACCGGGAACCGGGACGACGGCGCCGACCTCGTCCAGGAGGCCCTGCTGCGCCTGAGCGACGCGTGGCCCCGGGTCAGGTCGAAGGACGACCCGGAGGGCTTCGTCCGCGTCACGATGGTCCGCCTCCACATCAGCCGCTGGCGGCGATCACGCCGGGAACGCCTGGTGGCCGAGGTGCCGGAGTCGTCCTACCGCGACGCCGACATCGAACGGCTGTCGGGTGACGCGGGCACGTGGCGGCTGCTGGCGGCCCTGTCCCCGCGCCAGCGGGCCGTCCTGGTCCTGCGCTACTACGAGGACCTCTCCGACGAGGACATCGCCGCCCGGATCGGCGTCTCCCGCAACACGGTCCGCAGCCTGGCCGCCCGGGGCCTGGCCCGGCTGCGCGCCGAACCCGGCCTGCCCATTCCCGACCTGGGGAGCGTGTGATGCCCGAGACCATGGAGTCCCGCCTCATCCGGACGCTCAGGGCCGCCGACGCCCTCGTCCTCCCGTCCGCCGACGACCTGCTTACCGGCGTGGCCCGCCGCCGCCGCGCCCGGACCCGCCGCCGCGCCCAAGCGGTGCTGGCGGCCGCCGCCGTCATCGCCGTGATCGCCGGGTCGACGCTGGTCACGGGCCGGCTGCGGGCCGACCCTCCCCCGGTCGGCGACCCGTCGCCGGCCATCGTCACCGCCGAGGAGGCCTGGCCGGGCGCGGTCACGCGGTTCCCCACACGATCGGCCGACGGGCTGACGTACACGCCTCTGCTGGCGGTCGACGCGACCCGGACGCTGCTGCTCACCGGCCCGGAGGGCGGGACGGCGACCCGCATGGACCTCCTCGACACGGCGACCGGCGTGATCACGACCGTCACCGCCCTCGACCCGGCGGCCGCGTCCCCGACCGTCGTGACGACCGACGGCCAGACCGCCGCCTGGCTGAGCGGCACGGAACTGTGGCAGACCCCGTTGCCGGGCGGGCCCGCCCGCCGCCTGGACGATCTGGGGAAGGGGGCGCTGCCCACCCTCATGGCCATCGATGACGGAAAGGTCGTCTGGCTGGGCGGGTTCGGGTCCGTCGTGGACGTCCCCCTCGACGGCAGCCCGTCGGAAGCGATCTTCAACTTCAGCATGGAGGGCACGAACCGCCCGGCGATGGCCGTGTGGCCGTGGCTGATGTCCACCGAACTCATGCGGGGGTCCCCGGGAATCCTCACCAACCTGATGACCGCGAACAATCTCTGGGTCACCCCGGCCGACGGAAAGGGTCTGACCGCCTGCGGCCCGGAATGGTGCACCGCCACGAGGGCGCAGCCCACGCTCACGCCGATCGATCCCGACAACCCGTATGGCGGCTACTACGTGGACACGGGGCAGGCGCCGACGGACCTGCGGGAGCCCGGCCTGCTGTCGATGCGGACCTACATCCAGCGGGTGGACGGCACGGGGTTCCGGGAGTCACCCCTGACGGGATACTCGTGGCTGGCCCACGGCGGCAAGCTGATCACCGATGTCCGCCACCGCTTCTACGACCCCGAGCGGAATCAGGTGATCACCCTCGACCACCTCATCGAGGTGCCCGAAAGCGTGGGCGTCGGCGACGAGCTGGTCTACGGGAGGAGCGCCGACCCGGCGGTGTCGTGGCTGGTGAACCTCAAGGCGATCGACTGACGCGAAGTCAGGCGTTCTCGCGCAGCCGCTGGCTGACGACCTGGGTGACGCCGTCGCCGCGCATCGAGACGCCGTACAGCGCGTCGGCGATCTCCATGGTGCGTTTCTGGTGGGTGATGACGATCAGCTGGGAGTTCTGCCGCAGCTCCTCGAAGAGGGTCAGCAGGCGCTGGGTGTTGGTGTCGTCGAGGGCGGCCTCGACCTCGTCCATCACGTAGAAGGGCGACGGGCGGGCCTTGAAGATGGCCACTAGGAAGGCCACCGCCGTCAGCGACCGCTCGCCGCCCGACAGCAGGGACAGGCGCTTGACCTTCTTGCCGGGCGGGCGGGCCTCGACCTCGACGCCGGTGGTCAGCATGTCGGTCGGGTCGGTCAGCAGCAGCCGGCCCTCACCGCCGGGGAAGACCCGCTCGAAGATGGTCGCGAACTCGCGCTGGACGTCTTCGTACGCCGCCGAGAACACCTGCTCGACCCGGTCGTCGACCTCTTTGACGACGAGGAGCAGGTCGCGGCGGGTCTTCTTGAGGTCTTCGAGCTGGGAGGTGAGGAACGTGTGGCGTTCCTCCAGGGCGGCGAACTCCTCCAGGGCCAGCGGGTTGACCTTGCCGAGCTGCTGCATCTGCTTGTCGGCGATCCGGGCCCGCTTCTCCTGCTCCTCGCGTACGTAGGGCACCGGAGGGTCGCCAGGGACGAGCGCCTTCGGGCCGTATTCGGCGATCAGGGCCTCCGACTCGACGCCGTACTCCTCGACGGCGCGCTCCTCGAGCTGTTCGAGGCGCAGGCGCTGCTCGGTGCGGGCCATCTCGCTGCCGTGGGCGCGGTTGACCAGCTTGTCGAGTTCGGAGCCGAGCTCGCGGACCCTGATCCGGACCGTCTTGAGCTCGGCGTCGACGGCCTCCCTGGCGACGGTGAGCTCGTCGCGTTCGGCGGCGGCCCGCATGATCGACGCCTCAAGGGAGTGGAGGGCGACCCGGGCGGCCCTGACCACGCTCGCGGCGACGGTGGCCTGGCGGCGGCGCCGGGCGCGCTGGGCGGCGGCCTGGGCGCGGTCGTCGCGTTCGCGCTGGGCGGCGCGCATCAGGCCGTCGGCCCGGCCGGCGATGCCGCGGACCCGCTCCTCGGCGGTGCGGACCGTCAGGCGGGCCTCCATCTCGGCCTGCCGGGTGACGCCGACCGTGGCGGCCAGGCGGTCGCGTTCCTCGGTGGTGGGCTCCGACTCCAGCTCGGCGGCGAACTCGGCCTCGGCGAGGCGTTCCTCCAGCGTGAGGGACTCCTCGCGGGCCAGCTCGCGGCCCTCTTCGGCGAAGGTCACCGAGCCCTGGAGGCGCTCGGCCTCGTCGAGGGCCGCCTTGACGTTGGCTTCGAGGCGGGCGAGCTGCTTGGCGGCGTCGGCGAGGCGCTGGTCGGCGGCGCGTTGCCGGCCCCGGGCCCGGTCGAGGGCCGCCTGCGCCTGGTCGAGGCGGGAGCGGGCGGCGTTGACGCCGTTCTGGGCGGCCGACTGCTGGGCCTGCGCCTCTGCCACCGCGCCCTGGGCCGCTTCGAGGGCCTCCTGGGCGGCGGCCTCGGCCTCGTGGGCCTCCTCCAGGGCGAACGCGGTCTCTTCTCCCGCCGCGCGGGCCTGGTCGAGGTCGGCTCCCGCCTGGTCGAGCGCGGCCCGGACCTGGAGGACCGAGCCGCCGCCCGAACCGCCCTGGGCGGTGTGGGCCCCGAGGAGGTCGCCGTCGCGGGTGACCGCCCGCAGGTCGGGGCGCGCGGCGACGATCGTGCGGGCGGCGTCGAGGTCGGGGGCGACGACGACGCCGTACAGGAGGTGTTCGAGGGCGGGCCGCAGCTCGGCGGGGACCTCGACCAGGTCGGCGGCCCACTCGAAGGTCCCGGCGGGCCGGTTGACCGCGGGGGCCGCGCCGATGACCAGGGAGGTGCGGCCGGTCTCCTTGGCGCGGAGCAGTTCGAGGGAGTCGAGCGCGATCTCGATCGACCCCACCGTCACCGCCTCGGCCAGCGGCCCGAGCACGGAGGCGATCGCGGTCTCGGCGCCCGCCCGCACGCTCATCACGGCGGCCAGCGGCGCGTGGCCGCCGTCGGCCAGCAGGGCGGTGCCGTCGGCCCCTCCCGACAGGCTCAGCCCGAGCGCCTCCCGCCGGGCCTCCAGCGCGGTGACGGCCTTCTGGGCCTCCTGATCGGCCGTACGGGCGGCCGAGACCCCCGAAGACGCGGCCGACAGGGCCGCTCGGGGGCCCGCCAGCGCGGCGCGGGCTTCATCGACAGTGGCCTTGGCCTCGTCGGCGGCCTCGCGGGCCACCTCGACCTCGGCGCGGGCGAGCTCGACGCCCTCCGCGGCGACGGCCAGCTCGGCGGCGACCTCGGGATCGGTGGCGGGTTCGGCGACCGCCTGGGCCTCCAGATCGCCCTGCGCCTGGGCGGCACGTTCCTTCGCCTGCCGGACGGCGGCCTCCAGCCGGCCGATCTCGTCGTCGGCGGCCCGCACCCGTCCCCGGGCCGACTCGGCCTGGCCGCGCAACCGCGCGAGGGACTCACGGCGGTCGGCGGCGGCCCGGGCGGCGATCGACAACCGCCGCTCCTCACCGGCCAGGGCCTCTTCGGCCTCGCTCCGGGCGTCGACGGCCGCTTCGAGGCGCATCTGGGCCTCGTCGAGCGCCTCCTGGAGCACCCGCTCCTTCTCGCGGATCTCGGCGGCCTCGCGCTCGAACTCCTCGGGGTCGCGCCCGCGCCGCTCGATCGAGGCCGCGTCGGTCGCGTGGCGCTCCCGCTCGGCCGCCAGGTTCTCGACCGAGCGCAGCCGCTCGCGCAGCGCCGACAGGGCGTAGAAGGTCTCCTGGGCCACGGTCAGCCGGGGCTGGGCCTCGGCCGCGGCGGCCTCCAGCGCGGCCTCGCGCTCCTGGTTCTCGTTGAGCCCCTGTTCGACCTGCGACCGCCGGGCCTGTACGGCCGCCTCGTCGGCCGCCTCACGCTCCAGCGTGTCGCGCAGGGAGACCACGTCGTCGGCCAGCAGCCGCAGGCGGGCGTCGCGCAGGTCGGCCTGGATGACGGCGGCCTTGCGGGCGATCTCGGCCTGGCGGCCCAGCGGCTTGAGCTGACGCCGGAGCTCGGTCGCGAGGTCCTGGACACGGGTGAGGTTGGCCTGCATCGCGTCGAGCTTGCGGAGCGCCTTCTCCTTGCGCTTGCGGTGCTTGAGGACGCCGGCGGCCTCCTCGATGAACGCCCTGCGCTCCTCGGGACCGGCGTGCAGCACCTGGTCGAGCTGGCCCTGGCCGACGATGACGTGCATCTCCCGGCCGATGCCGGAGTCGGACAGCAGTTCCTGGATGTCGAGCAGGCGGCAGGTGTCGCCGTTGATCGCGTATTCGCTCTGGCCCGACCGGAACATGAGGCGGCTGATCGTCACCTCGGAGTATTCGATCGGCAACGCGCCGTCGGTGTTGTCGATCGTCAGGGTGACCTCGGCACGCCCGAGCGGCGGCCGTGAGGAGGTGCCCGCGAAGATGACGTCTTCCATCTTGCCGCCGCGCAGCGACTTGGCGCTGTGCTCGCCCATCACCCACGCGAGGGCGTCGACGACGTTGGACTTGCCCGACCCGTTGGGCCCGACCACACAGGTGATGCCGGGCTCGAACTGGAGTTTCGTCGCGGACGCGAACGACTTGAAGCCGCGCAGGGTGAGGGTCTTCAGGTACACCTCAGGAGTCCCTCCCTGCGCCGACAGTACCGGGGAAGACTATCGCCTGCTTCCCGGGAAAGCCGTCAGGGAACCCAAAGCGAGACGCGGACGGCCGAAGGCCGGCTGTGGTTCGCGCGCCTTGGAATCTGCCTCAGAGAGAAATGACGAGGGACGCCCCTACGAGGCGCCCCTTGCAATTTGATTCTCGTGAAAACCCGGTCTCTCAGGTGAGAGCCGGCTCGCGATCCTGCAGCCTGACCAGGTCTTCGTCACGAGTTTGCGCCGCAAGGGCCTCGTTCTGTTCCTGGAGTCGGGTGAGTTCTGCCTCCAGATCACGGATGCGCTGCTGGAGGCGACGCATTTCCGAGACCATTCGAGGATCAGGACCGCCGACGTGGCCGAGTAGAGCCTTAGCCATGGTTAAGGGTCCTCCACGCTGAGTGACCAGACTGGTTCGCGCACTTCAAGCCGCGGGAGGGGTGCGCGTGGTTCTTGTCCAAGAGTCGCACCGGCTGCGAAGTCGGTCAAGTTGAACGCCTCGTAAGGATCAGCCGTTGGACACTGTCGACATGTAAATATACCTCATTTGGGCGGTTTAAGGGAAGAGCTAGCGCTCCACGAACCCCACCAAACCGCCCTTGACGTCCGACCAGCGCTCAGACACTCCTAAGACATGTCCGGGCGTGTCAGAGCCTCTCAGACGCTCCAGGAGGCGCTCACAGGCGTCTCTGGGACCCTCCGCCACCACCTCGACCCGCCCGTCGCCCAGGTTGAGCGCCCAGCCCGTCAAACCGAGCTCCAGCGCCCGCGCCCGCGTCCACCAGCGGAAACCCACGCCCTGCACCCGCCCGCGCACCCACGCGGTGAGCCTCACCATCGTCCGTTCCTCGGACGCGGCTGGCAGGTGGGGCACGAGTAGCTGCTGCGGTTCATGAATGGGTCTCTCCGGATCGGCGTGCCACATCTCGGGCAGGGTTCGTCGCGGCGGCCGTACACGTTGAGTGACCGGTCGAAGTAGCCCGATTCGCCGTTCACGTTCACATACAGGCTGTCGAACGATGTACCCCCCTGGCCGAGCGCTTCGGTCATGACCGCACGGGCGGCGGCAAGGAGTTCGGAGATCTTCGGCCTGGTCAGGGTCTCGGTCGCGCGGGCCCAGTGCAGTTTCGCCCGCCAGAGGGCCTCGTCGGCGTAGATGTTCCCCACGCCGCTGATCAGGCTCTGGTCAAGAAGCGCCCGCTTTATTCCGGTTTTTCGCTTTTTCAGAGCTGCCGTAAAGGCCGCCTCGTCGAAGGCGTCCTCCAGCGGGTCGGGGGCGATGTGCGCGATCGGCATCGGGACGGTACGCCCCCACGCCGCCGTCAGCTGGGTGATCATGAGATGGCCGAACGTGCGCTGGTCGACGAAGCGCATCTCGGGCCCGTCGTCGGTGAAGGTCACCCTGACCCGCAGGTGCTTCTCGTCGGGCGACCCCTTCGGCAGCATCAGCACCTGGCCGCTCATGCCCAGATGGGCCATCAGGGCGGCGCCGTCGTCGAGCGGCAGCCACAGGTACTTGCCGCGCCGGTCGGCCGACTCGACGCGGCGGCCCTTGAGCTGGTCGGACAGCACGCCCTCGTGCCGGCGGACCGCCCGCGTGTGCAGCACCTCGGCCGACTCGATCGTGCGGCCCGACACCCAGACGTCGAGGCCGCGCCGGACGACCTCGACCTCCGGAAGTTCGGGCATCAGACGGCCTGGCCCGCCGCGGCAGCGGCGGCGGCCTCACGGGCGTCGCGCATCGCGCGGATGGCCGTCCAGGCGGCCTCGGCGGCCTGCTGCTCGGCCTCCTTCTTCGACCGTCCGGCGCCCTTGCCGTAGTCCTGCCCGCCGACCCGGACCGTCGCCACGAACGACTTGGCGTGGTCGGGGCCCGACTCCTCGACGTGGTACTCGGGCACGCCGAGCACCTCGGAGGCGGTCAGCTCCTGCAGCGAGGTCTTCCAGTCGAGCCCGGCGCCCAGCGACGCCGACCGCTTGATCAGCGGGTCGAAGAGCGTGTGGACGACCCGGAACGCCTCGTCGAGGCCCTTGTCGACGTACACGGTGCCGATCAGGGCCTCCAGCGTGTCGGCCAGGATCGACGACTTGTCGCGGCCGCCGGTGCCCTCCTCGCCCCGGCCCAGCCGCAGGTAGCGGCCCATGCCGAGCGAGCGGGCGACGTCGGCCAGGGCGCGCATGTTGACCACGGCCGCCCGGAGCTTGGCCAGCTGGCCCTCGGGCAGGTCGGGGTGGTCGCGGTAGAGCGTGTCGGTGACCACGAGCCCCAGCACCGAGTCGCCCAGGAACTCCAGGCGCTCGTTGGTGGGCAGCCCGCCGTTCTCGTAGGCGTAAGAGCGGTGGGTCAGGGCGCGTTCCAGGATCGCCACGTCGAGCCGGACCTGGAGCACGGTCTCCAGTTCGTCCCGGACGATCTCGACGGCGACGGGCTTACCGATCATGAAGTTCCTCCTGTGCATGGCGAATCGCCCGCACGGTGGCAGGAGTGAACTTCTGGCGAAGCCCCGAAGGCGTGGTGGACGCCGGGTTGAACCCGGCGTCCACCACGACCGCGGGCACGACCGCCACCGCGCTGTGGAGACGCGCCCGAATTGACGCGTCTGTGGAGCAAAATAACGCCGACCGGGGTCGTTTGACGATCCCGGCCGGCGAAGGAGTCACGCCGGATCTAGGCGTTGGGCTCGATGACCTGGCGGCGGTTGTAGGTACCGCACTCGCCACAGGCCATGTGGGGGCGCTTGGGGGAACGGCACTGCGGGCAGCTCACGAGAGCGACCGCGCTGGTCTTCCACTGGGACCTGCGGGCGCGCGTGTTGGCCCGCGACATCTTCCTCTTGGGAACGGCCACGTCAGGCCTCCTGATCGTCTTCGTCGTTGTTGGAAACCAGGCCCCGCAGTGATGCCCAGCGGGGATCGAGCGTCTCGTGGCGGTGGTCGGGACCGGCCTCGGCCAGTTTGACCCCGCACTCCGTGCAGAGACCGGCGCAGTCGTCGCTGCACACCGGGCTCAGCGGCAGCGCGAGCACCACCGCGTCACGGAAGGTCGGCTCAAGATCCAGCAGCTCGCCGTCGAGGATCTGGTCGTCCTCTCCGGCGTCTTCCGCCGTGTAGAAGAAGAGCTCCTGGAAGTCGACCTCGACATCCGAGGTCAGGGGTTCCAGGCAGCGCGAGCACTCTCCCGTGAGAGGGGCCAGCGCCGTGCCCGTGACGAGCACGCCTTCCATCACTGCTTCGAGCCGGAGATCCAGCTCGACGTCGGCGTCTTTGGGGACGCCGATCAAGCCGACCGCGACGTCCGCCGGAGCCGGGAGAACGGGTTTCATCGTGCGCATCGACCCCGGGCGGCGCCCGAGGTCATGGGTCGAAATCACCCATGGAGCGCGAGGGTCGAGGGTGTGCACTTTCATCCTGGTCTCTTAGGCATGGCGAATCACCGCCGTCGTGCAAGGCCGAAACGCAAGAATACCAGCCCGCCGGGGAACTCAGCCGCGCACGCGTTCGACCAGCAGTTCGAGCACGAGGTCGGGCACCAGGCCCGACACGTCGCCGCCGTAGCGGGCGATCTCCTTCAGCCGGCTGGACGACAGGAAGGAGTATTCGGGGTTGGTCGACATGAACAGCGTCTCGACCCCCGACATGCGGTAGTTGAGCTGCGCCATCTGGAGCTCGTAGTCGAAGTCGCTGACCGCGCGCAGGCCCTTGACGATGGTCGGGATGCCCTGCTGGCGGGCGAAGTCGACCAGGAGGCCGTGGAACTTCTCCACGCGGACGTTGCCGTATTCCTTGGTCACCGCCTGGAGCATGTCGATGCGCTCCTCGACGGTGAACAGGCTCGTCTTCTCGATGTTGATCAACACCGCGACGACGACCTCGTCGTACAGACGCGACGTTCGGCCAATGATGTCGAGATGGCCGTTCGTCACGGGATCGAACGATCCGGGGCAGACGACTCTGCGCACAACAACCCCCTACTCGGCCCGGTTGGCGTGACCGTACCAAACGGTCGCTTCACCGTAACGACGCGCCCTGGCCTCCTCATAGCCGGGGGGCCACCGCAGATCATTCCCTCTGGTCTCGCGTTCGACCGCCACCAGCGCCCCCTCGGCGAGCCACCCGTTCTCCAGCAGCTGGACCAGCACCTTTCCGACCACCTCGTCGGACACGGCGTAAGGAGGGTCGGCGAAGACGAAGTCGTAGGGCTCGCCCTCACAGGGGCGCGCGACGAGCCGCTCGACCTTCTCGGCCCGCACCACCGCGCCGGGCAGGCCCAGCGCGGCGACGTTGGCCCGGATCGTGCGCAGCGCCTTGGCGTCGGACTCGACGAGCAGCGCGTGGCCGGACCCCCGGCTCAGCGACTCCAGCCCGATGGCCCCCGACCCGGCGTAGAGGTCGGCCACCCGCTCCGGCACGCCGGCGAGCGACCCGACGGTCGAGAAGATGCCCTCACGGGCGCGGTCGCTGGTGGGCCGGGTTCCCCTGCCGGGCGGGACCTCGATCCGCCTGCCACCGGCGGTTCCGGCGATGAGACGCGTCACCAGCCCATTGTCGCGGAGAGCCGGAATGGAAAAGCTCGGTAATGCCTGGCGAAGGAACGGCCAGGGTCGTTCCGTTCGTGGTCGTGGCCCTGCACTATGAACGTGCGGCCTTCAAGGTGACCCAGGGGAAGGCCGGCCGGCGTGATCGTGAGCCCTTCCGCACGCCGGCGCCCTCGGCACCTGACCCGAGGGTGGGCCCAGCCGGGGACGGCATTCGGGGGGAGGCCGTCCCATGGCTGGGCCCTGGGTCATTTCTATGACCCAGGGCCCTCCACCCGGCAGCCTTCTGCCCGGATCGCTCCCTTTTCGAAACTCTTCTTCCGTTACGGCTCCCGCCTGGGCGGCCCCGCCCGCCGCCCCCGCGCCTCGCCGCAACCGGCGCCGACCACCCGCTCCCGCCCCGCACCGCCACGCCGGATCAGGTCGACGCCACGACCCTGCCGAGCGCTCGCGCAGCGTCGGCGATCAGCCCGCCCACCGAGCCAGGTCAGGTCTTCTCCAGGTATTCCGCGCGCTCCCCCGCCGCCAGTGCGTCGAGTTCGGCCTTCAGGGCCGGGTGGCCGGTCAGCTCGGGATCGCGGGCCAGCAGGTTCTGGGCCTCCTCGCGGGCTTCGGCGATGACGTCTTCGTCGCGCAGCAGCTGGAGCATGCGCAGCGACGACTTGCGGCCCGACTGGGCCGCGCCGAGCACGTCGCCCTCACGCCGCTGTTCCAGGTCGACGCGGGACAACTCGAAGCCGTCGAGGGTGCTCGCCACCGCGTCGAGGCGGTCGCGGGCGGGGGTGCCGGGCATGGTCTCGCTGACCAGCAGGCACAGGCCGGGCAGGCCGCCCCGGCCGACCCGGCCGCGCAGCTGGTGGAGCTGCGACACGCCGAAGCGGTCGGCGTCCATGATGATCATGACCGAGGAGTTCGGCACGTCGACGCCGACCTCGATGACCGTGGTGGCCACCAGCACGTCGATCTCGCCCCGGGTGAAGGAGCGCATGATCGCGTCTTTCTCCTCGGGCGGCAGCTTGCCGTGGAGCACCTCGACCCGCAGGCCCGCCAGCGGGCCGGAGGCCAGCATCTCGGCCACCTCGACGACCGCCAGCGGCGGGCGGCGCTCGTCGGCGTCCTTGGTCAGGTCGCCCTCGTCGCCCTCCACGTCGCCGATGCGGGGGCAGACGATGTAGGCCTGGCGGCCGAGCCCGACCTCCTCGCGCACCCGCTCCCACGTGCGCTCCAGGTAGTGGGGCTTCTCGGCGGCGGGCACCACGTGGGTGGTGATCGGCGCGCGGCCCGAGGGCAGCTGCGAGAGCGTGGAGACCTCCAGGTCGCCGAACACGGTCATCGCGACCGTGCGCGGGATCGGGGTGGCCGTCATCACCAGCACGTGGGGCCGCCCGGACGCCGACTTCTCGCGCAGCGCGTCGCGCTGTTCGACGCCGAACCGGTGCTGCTCGTCGACCACGACCAGCCCCAGGTCGGCGAACTGGACCTTGTCCTGCAGCAGGGCGTGGGTGCCGACGACGATGCCGGCCGCGCCGGAGGCGGCGTCGAGGAGGTTCTGCCGCCGCGCGGCGGCGCCCATCGAGCCCGTCAGCAGGGCCACCGACGTGCCGCCGAACATGCCGCCGCCCGCGAGGTCGCCGAGCATGGCGGTGATCGAGCGGTGGTGCTGCTGGGCCAGCACCTCGGTCGGGGCCAGCAGGGCCGCCTGCCCGCCCGAGTCGGCGACCTGCAACATCGCGCGCAGGGCCACCACGGTCTTGCCCGCGCCCACCTCGCCCTGGAGCAGGCGGTGCATCGGGTGGTCGCGCCCAAGGTCGGCGGCGATCTCGTCGCCGACCGTGCGCTGGCCCTCGGTGAGCTGGAACGGCAACCGCCCGTCGAACCCGGCCAGCAGGCCGTCGGCGCTGCCGGGCCTGGGCTGGGCGGGCAGGGCGTCGGCGGCCATGCGGCGGCGTACCAGGACGGCCTGGAGGTTGAACGCCTCGTCGAACTTGAGCCGCTTCTTCGCGCGGGCGACGTCGCCCTGGTCGCGGGGGCGGTGGATCAGGGTCAGCGCCTCGGCCAGGCCGATCAGGCCGTGGCGCTCACGCATGGGGGCCGGGAGCGGGTCGTCGAGCGACAGGGTGTCGAGGATCAGCCGGACCGCGCGGCCGATCTTCCAGCTCGCCAGGTTCTGCGCCGACGGGTAGATCGGCACCGGCGCGGTGGCGAACTCCTCGCTGGTCTCCTCATCGTCGGTGACGTAGTCGGGATGGGTGAGCGAGCGGCGTTTCGCGCCCTTCGGCGAGACGAACACGTTGACCTTGCCGGAGAAGGTCGCCTCGGTGCCCGGCAGCAGCCGCTGCTCGGCCACGAACGCGCCCTTGCCGAAGAAGGCCAGGTGGATGCGGTCTTTGCCGTCGGTGACCTCGACGTCGAGCCAGGTGCCCTGGCGGTTCTTCATCGGCCGCCGCTGCACCGCCGACACGCGCCCCCGCACGGTGGCGATCTCGTCGTGCTCCAGCGAGGCGATCGAGGTCAGCTCACCGCGCTCGGCGTAGCGGCGCGGATAGTGGCGCAGCAGCTCGCCGACGGTGGCGACGCCGAGGGCGCTTTCGAGCGGCGCGGCGGTCTTGGCGCCGACCACCCGCTTCAACGGCTCGTCGAACCTGGTCACGACACCCAGTTCTACCGCGACCGGCCGACAGAAATCACTCGACGCCGATGAGCAACGGGTAACCGCCCTGCCCGCCGGCGTGGACGGCCACCTCGACGTCGGGCCTCTCCAGGGCCAGCAGGTCCTGTACGGCCTTCGCCAGCCCCTCCCCCGTCTCGCTCCCGGTCACCAGGGTCACCAGCTCGCTGGAGGCCGACACCAGCCGCCGCACGACGTCCTCGGTCACCTCCCGCAACTCGGACCCGATGAGCGCGACGTCGCCGTCGACCACGCCCAGCACGTCGCCCGGCCGGCACAACCCCGCCGAGGTCATCGCCTCCCGGTTGGCCACCCAGACGTGCCCGTGCCGGGTGTGCGCGGCGGCCTCGGCCATGGCCAGCACGTCGTCGTCGAACCGCCGGGCCGGGTCGTGCACCGCGAGCGCCGCCAGGCCCTGCACCGACGCGAGCGTCGGCAACACGGCGACGGCCGAGCCCTCCTCCCGGGCGATCTCGGCCGCGGCGGCGGCGACCGAGCGGACCGCCGCGTCGTTGGGCAGCACCGCGACCTCCGACCCGGACTCCCTGATCGCCGCGAGCACCGCCGCCAGCGGCGGCGACGAGCCCGGTTCGCGGGTGACCACCACGGCCCCCGACTCGCGGAACAGCGCCGCGAGCCCGTCTCCGGCGGCGACCGCGACGACCCCGCGTCCGCCCTGGACGTGGGCCCGCCCGCCCAGGTAGGTGATCCTGATCCGGTGCGGCCGCCCGGCCGCCAGCCCGGCCTCGACGGCGGCCCCGGCGTCGGCGACGTGGACGTGCACGTTCCAGAGCCCGTCGCCGCCCACGATCACCAGCGAGTCGCCGAGGGCGTCGAGCTCCTCGCGCAGGCGGTCGACCGAGGGGGCGTCCAGGAGGTACATGACCTCGTAGCCGTGGGCGTCGTCGTCTTCGGCGCGGATCACCGGCCGCGCCGGCGCGGGCACCTCGTGCCGGCCGTGGACGCCCGTGACGACGTCCACGAGCGTTTCGAGGATGATCACCAGCCCGGCCGCGCCCGCGTCGACGACCCCGTTCCTGGCCAGCACGTCGAGCTGGGCGGTCGTGCGGGCGAGCGCCCCGCGCGCCTCCTCGGCGGCCTTCGCCGCGATGGCCGCGAGGTCGCCGGGCAGGTCGCGCACCGCCGAGGCGGCCGTGGTCAGCACGCTCAGCACGGTGCCCTCGACCGGCCGCGACACCGCCGCCGTGGCGAGCTCGGCCGCCCTGGCCAGGCCGGTCCGCAGGTCGTCGGCGCGTCCCTCGGCCGTGCGCAGGACCTCGGCCAGCCCGCGCAGCGCCTGGCTGACGATCACCCCCGAGTTCCCCCTGGCCCCCAGGAGCGCGCCGTGGGCGAGGGCCCGCCAGGTCGCGTCGTGGTCGGCCGTGTCGGGCAGCGCGTCGAGGGCGTCGGCCGCCGCGAGCAGCGTGAGGTGGAGGTTGGTGCCGGTGTCGCCGTCGGGGATCGGGAAGACGTTCAGCGCGTCGATCTGGGCGCGGGCCGCGCCGAGCGCCTGCGCCGACCGCCTGGCCCACTCCCGCACCGCGGGAGGATCGAGGACGTCCAGCATGGGTGATCCCTTCGTTTAACATGCATTGGCCGACATCGGCTATCCTCATATGGCCAGCCGTTCGGCCTGGCCTTTCTGCCCGTTGCGAACCGGGCTCTCTGATTCTCCGAAGGAGCGATGACCGTGGCTTCCGTCTGCGACGTCTGCGCTAAGAAGCCGATTTTCGGCAACAACGTCTCCCACTCGCACCGCCGAACCCGCCGCAACTGGAAGCCCAACATCCAGACCGTGCGCGCGACGGTCAACGGGACGCCGAAGCGGCTGAACGTGTGCACCTCCTGCATCAAGGCCGGGAAGGTCACCCGCTAGAGCTGTTCCGAAAAGGCCCGCCTCGCGAGGCGGGCCTTTTCGTGTTCGCTCACTGCACGACGTCGAGGGGCCGCCACTGCCAGGCGTGGTCGACCGGGCCGATGCCCGCCCCCAGGGCGAACCCGTGGGCGATCGCGCCGGTCACGTAGTCTTTGGCGATCCTGACCGCGTCGGGCACGTCTTCGCCGTGGGCGAGGTGGGAGGCGATGGCCGAGGCCAGGGTGCAGCCGGTGCCGTGGGTGTGGTCGTTGTCGTGACGTTCGGCGCTGTAGCGATATTCGGTCGCGCCGTCGGTCAGCAGGTCGACCGGCTCGCCCGGCAGGTGGCCGCCCTTGATCAGCGCCCACTTCGGCCCGAGCGCGAGCACCGCCTCGGCGGCCTCCATCATCTGCTCCTCGGCCTCGACCTTCACGCCGGTGAGCTGCTCGACCTCATACAGGTTGGGGGTCACGACGGTGGCCAGCGGCAACAGCCTGGCTCTCACGACGTCGACCGCCGCCGGTTCGAGCAGCGGGTCGCCGTGCTTCGACACCCCGACCGGGTCGATCACGATCGGCGCCGCGACGCCCGCCAGCACCTCGGCGACGGTCTCGACCAGGACCGGCGAGGCCAGCATGCCGGTCTTCACCGCGTCGACGCCGATGTCGCCCAGCACCGAGTCGAGCTGGGCCTTCACCGCCTCGGGCGGCAGCTCCCAGTAGCCCTGCACTCCCAGGGAGTTCTGGGCGGTCACGGCGGCGATCACGCTCATGCCGTGGACACCGTTGGCCAGCATCGTCTTCAGGTCGGCCTGGATCCCGGCGCCACCGCCGGAATCCGAGCCCGCGATCGTCAGCACGCGCGGTGGGGTCATGCTGACATCCAATCAGTCGCCCGGTCAGAACCCGAACCCCGGCTGGTTCTGCCCCGGCCCGGTGTCGAGGTCGACCTCGACGGGAGGCGGCTCGGGCGTGGGCGTGGTCGGCTTGGGTTTCGGACTCGGCTTGGGCTTGGTGACCACCGGCTGCGGATGCGGCCGCGAGGTGGCCTGCGCCGTCTCGGACGCCTTGGGGGTCGGGCTCGGCGAGGCCTTCCTGGGGGTCGGCGACGGCGAGGGCGGCGCGCTCTCACTGGGCGTGGGCACCACGACCAGCTCGGTCCCGCCGGAGGCCAGCCGGATCCCCAGCAGGGTCAGGCACACCGCCGCGACGACGGCCACCCCGGAGATCACCGCCATCCGCCGCGACCGCGCGATCGGCACCGCCTCCCGGTTCCGCCGCCGGCGCCCCGGCTGCGGACCGCCGGGGGGCAGCGGCGCCTCGGTGGTCGACTCGGGCATCTCGCCCGTGGTGGCCTCGTCGTCGTCGGGCCACCGGTAGGTCAGCTGAGCCGTCCCCTGCGGCACCGGCGCCCCGTCGGCGAGCGCCGCCCGCACGGGCGCGGTGATCGGCCCGGTGGCCGGATCATCGGCCCCCGGGGCCTGAGGTGCAAGAAGATCGTGATCGAGAGGCGGCCCGACGGGCCCGGTGAACGGCCCGGTCGAAGGACCACCCGCGGGCGAGCCGACCGGACCCGTGAACGGCCCGGTCGAGGGACCACCGGGAGGCACCCCGACGGGCCCGGTGAAGGGCCCCGTTGCAGGACCGCCCGCAGGCGGGCCGACCGGTCCTGTGAACGGCCCTGTTGACGAACCGCCCGCAGGCGGGCCGACCGGTCCCGTGAACGGCCCCGTTGCAGGACCACCGGCAGGCGGGCCGACCGGTCCCGTGAACGGCCCTGTCGAAGGACCGCCCGCAGGCGGACCGACCGGACCCGTGAAGGGTCCCGTCGAAGGATCAGCAGGAGGCGGCCCGGCAGGACCTGTGAAAGGACCCGCCGGAGGGGCCCCGATGGGACCGGTGAAGGGACCGCCCGGAACCGGGCCGGTTGGACCCGTGAAGGGGCCCGGGCCTCCGGGAGGCGGCCCGAGGGGATCCGCGAAGGCGAACGGGTCGGCTGCGGGGCCGCCCTGAGCTGCGAAGGCGCCCGTCGAGGGCGGGCCGCCGGGAGGCGGAGCCATGCCGGGGGCCAGCAGGTCGGCCGTCGGGCGGCCCGGGGCCTGGACCTGGGCCGCGAAGGCGCCTGTCGAAGGCGGGCCGGTGGTGGGGTCGGCCGGGGCCTGGACCGGGGCGGCGAGGGGGCCGGTGGGCTGCGGGTCTCCCGGGTTCGGGATCGGTGCAGGTGGGACCGGGCCCGCTAGGGGATCGCCGGTCTCTTCGACCTTCGGCTTGTTCTTCTTGGCCGGGGTCGTGGCCGTCCGTCCGGCCCGGTGGCGCCCCATTGCTGGTCCTTCCTGATCTGCACCCGCCAACCTTCTTAACAGGTCACGCTGCCGCTGTCACAAAGTTCCCGTCATCCTCGGAAGTGGTCCCAACCCCCCGGAACATTCTCGCGCCCTCCGGCCTGTACTCCATCCCCTTCGGCCACATTTCCTACAATCCGCCACTCGGAAGGCAGGAGAACCCCCGATGGGAAGGTCGCCGCGAGCGCGTGGTCCTCTCCCCCGGTGAGGATCCAGTCGACGGGGTCGGCCCCGAGGGCCTTGGCCGCCGCCGCGAGGTCGCCGGGCACCTCGACCGGGTCGAGCACGATCGCCACGCCGCTGGCGGCGCAGACATGGCCGAGGTCCTGCAGGAGGCCGTCGCTGACGTCGAGCATCGCCGTGGCGCCCAGCGCGGCGGCCCGGGGGCCTTCCGGATAGGGCGGCCGAGGCCGCCGATGCGCCTCCACCAGATCGTCAAAACCTGACAATCCCGCCAGAAGCAGTCGCAAACCGGCCTCAGAACGCCCCAGAGAGCCCGCCACGGCCACGACGTCCCCCGGCCGGGCTCCCGATCGCAACACGGCCGAGCGGCCCTGGAGATCTCCCAGGGCGGTCACGCCCAGCACCACGGAGGAGGAGCGCGTCACGTCTCCCCCGGCCAGGCTCGCCCCCACGAGGTCGCACTCGTCGCGGAGGCCGTCGATCAGCGCGTCGAGCCAGTCGACCGGCAGGTCGGCGGGTATGCCGAGGCCCACGAAAAGCCCCGTCCCCACCGCCCCCATGGCCGAAATGTCGGAAAGATTCTGCGCTGCCGCTTTTCGACCTATTTCGTACGGGCTGGACCAATCACGGCGAAAGTGTCTACCCTCAAGGAGCATGTCCGTCGTGACGACGACCCTGCCGTCCGGAGCGCGCAGGATCGCCGCGTCGTCGCCTGGGCCGAGGAGGACTGTCGCGCCTTGGGGCAGACGCCCCGATATCCGGCTAACAACACCGAATTCGCCGAGTTCTCCGACTGTGATGTCACACCTCCTGGTGTTCGGGGTACCTTGACCTTTCGGTGGTGATCAATCCCGGGAGGACCTGATGGTGCAGGCCTACATCCTTATCCAGACCGAGGTCGGCAAGGCGGCGGCTGTGGCCGAGGCCATCTCGGAGATCCCTGGGGTCACCCAAGCAGAAGACGTGACCGGCCCCTATGACGTGATCGTCCGGGCCGAGGCCAACAACGTCGACGAGCTCGGCAAACTGGTGGTCGCCCAGATCCAGGGGGTCAGAGGCATCACCCGCACGCTGACCTGCCCTATCGTCCACATATGAAGCGTGGCTGGCTGATCGTGGCGGTCTTGGCGGCCGGGTGTGCCCAGGCGGTGAGCCTCGACCCGCCGGCTCCCGAAGGGGCCGCCGCGACCGCCTGCCAGGCCCTGGCCGGACGGCTGCCGGCCACCATCGAGGGGCTGGCCCGAACCGAAACCGATCCGGTCTCCCCCTACACCGCGGTGTGGGGGCCCGGTGAGATCGCACTGCGTTGCGGCGTCGCCCGGCCGGCCTCGATGGAGGCGACCGCCGAGGTCAGCGACGTGAACGGGGTCGGCTGGTTCGCCGACCCCGCCCGGCCGACCCTGTTCACCTCGGTCAACCGCGAGGCGTACGTCGAGGTGACGATCTCGGCGAACCATCAGCCGGGCAGCGTCCTGGTCGACCTGGCCGACCCGATCAAGGCCACGATCCCCTAGCGCAGGCCCAGCGGGCGCTGCAGGGCGAGCTGGATCAGCCGGTCGACGAGCTCCGGATAGGGCAGCCCGGTCGCCGCCCACAACTGGGGCGCCACCGAGAGCGACGTGAAGCCGGGCATCGTGTTGATCTCGTTGAGGACCAGCCGGCCGTCGGGCGTGTAGAAGAAGTCCACCCGTGACAACCCCTCGCAGCCGAGGGCCTCGTAGGCGCGTACCGCCATGGCCCTGATCTCCTCGGCCACCTCCTCGGGGAGGTCGGCGGGCACCCGCAGTGCCATCTGGTCGGGGTAGTACTTGGCCTCGAAGTCGAAGAACTCCTGGCCGCCCGTGACCAGCACCTCGCCGGGCACGCTGGCGGCCGGCGGCTCGTCGCCGAGGCCCTGCAACACCGCGCACTCGATCTCGCGGCCGGGAATGGCCGCCTCGACGAGGACCTTCGGGTCGTGCTCGCGGGCGAACTCGATCGCCGTCTCCAGCTCCTCGGGCGTCGACGCCTTGGAGATGCCCTGCGACGACCCGGCCCGCGCGGGCTTGACGAAGACCGGCCAGCCGAGCTCCTCGATCTCCTTGAGCACCCGGTGGCGGTCGGTGCGCCAGGTCCGGTCGGCCACCACGACGTACGGCCCGACGGGCAGCCCGGCCGAATTGAGGACGGCCTTCATGTACGCCTTGTCCATACCAACGGCACTCGCGAGCACCCCTGAGCCGACGTAGCGCACCCCGGCCATCTCGAGCAGGCCCTGGATGGTGCCGTCCTCCGCGAAGGGGCCGTGCATGACCGGGAAGACGACGTCGACCGCGCCGAGCGAGCGCGGGACGTCGCCCGGGTCGAGGGCGACCAGCGAACCGTCGCCGGGCGGGATGGCCAGCGCGGATCCGCTGGTGTCGACGACCGGCAGGGCGCCGTCCTCGATCGCGAAGCTCTGGGTGTCGGCCGCGATGACCCAGCGGCCGTCCGGTGCGATGCCGATCGGCACGACCTCATATCGCGCACGGTCGATCACCGACAGGACGCTCCCGGCACCCATCAGCGACACCGCGTGCTCGGAGTTGCGCCCGCCGAAGACGACGGCGACTCGAATCCGGTTCATGAGGTCCGAATCTATCCTGTCGAGGTGGAAAAACGCCTCGTCAGGTCCGAGCTCGGGGCAAAGAGCCCAATGCGTCGAGCGCCCGGGTGACGTCGGCGATCAGGTCCTCGGCGTCTTCGAGCCCGATGGCGAACCGCACGGCCCCCGCGTCGACCCCCGACAGGGCCTCGTCGGAACGGGCCACCGACGCCAGGTGGACGGCCTTGGTGTGGGTGCCGCCCATCGACGGCGCGATGGCGGCGGTGCGCAGCCGGTCGGTCAGCGCCACCCCGGCCTCGAACCCGCCGTGGGGGGTGAGGGTGACGACCGCGCCGAAGCGGGTGCCCTCGGGGCCGGAGTCGAACAGGTGCCGGGCGGTCCGGTGGCCCGGGTGGGTGGGCAGGCCCGGGTAGTCGACCCGCCGGACGTGCGGGTGCCTGGCGAGGGCGGCGGCGAAGACCATGGCGGTCGAGCACATGCGGCGGACCCGCAGCGGCAGGGTCTCCAGGCCGCGGCGCAGCAGGTAGGCGTCGTCGGGCGAGAGCGCCGAGCCGGTGTCGATGCGGGTCTGGCGCACCTTGGCGACCAGGTCGGGACGGCCCACCACGACGCCGCCGACGCAGTCGTCGTGGCCGCCCATGTACTTGGTCGCCGAGTGGATGACCAGGTCGGCGCCGTGTTCGAGCGGGCGGCAGACGACCGGGGTGGCGAAGGTCGAGTCGACCACCAGCAGCGCGCCCGCCTCCCGGGCGACCTGGTAGAGGCCCCGGATGTCGGCCACCGCCAGGGTGGGGTTGGCGAGCGTCTCCGCGTACACGATCTTGGTGGTGGGCCGGATCGCGGCCCGCACCCTGCGCAGGTCGGAGTGGTCGACGAAGTCGGCCGAGACCCCGAAGCGGGACAACACGTTGGCCAGCAGCTGGTAGGTGGCGCCGTTCACCGGGGCCGGGGCGACGACGTGGGAGCCGTTGCCCAGGAAGGTGAGCAGGGTGCCGGTGATCGCCGCCATCCCGGAGGAGAAGGCCTGACCGGCGACGTCCTCGGGCGCGGCGGCCCCTTCGAGGGCGGCCACCGCCGCGGCGAACGCGTCGACGGTCGGGTTGTCGATGCGGCTGTACGCGTATCCCGGCCGGTGCTCGGCGATCACGTCGGCGTGGTCGCCCGAGGAGTCGAAGGCCCACGAGGCCGACCGCCAGACGGGCAGCCCGATGGGCTCCTGCCGGGGCGGCGGCGGTTGGGGCAGGTGCACCGCCCGGGTGTTCTCGCCGAGTGCCGGACCCGACCGGCCGGAGCCCGGTTGCGGCTCCCGCCGCGCGTCCGCCGGGCCCTCGGGCCGAGCTCGTCTCACCGGGCGTCACCCGCTCTCACACGTAGCGCTCTGGTTTCGGGGTGCGGGACATCAGCAGCATCGCGGCCTCGCCGGGGGTCATGCCGTCGTGCACCACCCCGACGACCACCTCGGTGATGGGCATCTCGACGTCGTGCTTCCTGGCGAGCTCCAGCACCGACTCGCACGACTTGACCCCCTCGGCGGTCTGCTTGGTCACGGAGACGACCTCCTCGAAGGTCATGCCGCGCCCAAGATTCTCACCGAAAGTACGGTTACGGGACAATGGAGACGTACATGTCGCTATGAGATCGCCCATCCCGGCGAGTCCGGCGAAGGTGTGCTGGTCGGCCCCGAGCACCACGCCCAGCCGGGAGATCTCGGCCAGGCCCCGGGTCATCAGCGTCGCGGCGAGGTTGTCGCCCATGCCCATGCCGGCCGACACCCCGACCGCGAGCGCGATCACGTTCTTGACCGCGCCGCCGACCTCGACCCCGACGACGTCGGTGTTGGTGTAGGTGCGGAACCAGGGCAGGTGGATCGCCTCCTGCAACCGGGCGGCCACCGCCTCGTCGGAGCACGCCACGACCGTCGACCCCGGCTGCCGCTGGGCCAGCTCGCCCACCAGGTTGGGGCCGGACACGACCGCGATCCGCTCCCGGGGCACCCCGCCGACCTCTTCGATGACCTCGCTCATGCGCTTGGTCGTCGACAACTCGATGCCCTTCATCAGGCTGACCAGCACCGCCCGGGGCGGCAACCACGGCCGCCACCGCTCCAGGTTCTCGCGCAGCGTCTGCGAGGGCACGGCCAGCACGACGTAGTCGGCGCCGTCCATCGCCTCGGCCGGGTCGGTGGTCGCGCGCACCGAGTCGGGCAGCCGCAGTCCGGGCAGGTAGTCGGGGTTCTCGTGGCGCTGGTCGATCGCCTCGATGAGATCGGGCCGGCGGCCCCACAGCGTGGTCTTCGTGCCCGCCTCGGCGAGAATGAGCGCGAACATGGTGCCCCACGAACCGGACCCGAAAACGGCAGCCTTGGTCATGGTGCTCACCGTACGCGGTGATTAGGCGTCAGGCGCCTTCTCACCCCGTAGCTCCGCGACGAGCAGGGTGAGGGCGCGCATGATCTCGGCGGTCGCCTCGGCCGGGCGGTCGGCGAACCCCGACAGGTCGACCGGTTCGCCGACGACCGCCTTGAAGGTCTTGCGCGGGAGGATCCGGGGCTTCTTCTCGCCGTACGGCAGCAGTTCCTGCGCCCCCCAGTGGGCGATCGGGATCACCGGGGCGCCCGTCGCCAGGGCCAGGCGGGCCGCGCCGGTCTTGCCGGCCATCGGCCACAGCTCGGGGTCGCGGGTGATCGTGCCCTCGGGATAGAACAGGATGGCGCCGCCCTCGGCCAGGCGCTCCTCCGCGTCGTTCAGCGAGCGGTTGGCGTCGGAGCTGCCCCGGTAGACCGGGATCGCGCGCAGCGCGGCGATCACCTTTCCCAGGACCGGCACCCCGAAGACGCCCGACTTGGCCAGCACGACCGGCCAGCGCCCGGAGGCGTAGAGCAGGTGGCCGAGCAGCACCGGGTCGGTCCACGACAGGTGGTTGGCGACGACGATCACGCCGCCGGTCCGGGGGATGCGGTCGAGCCGGCGCCAGTCGTGCTTCACGAGCAGCAGCGATAGCGGCTTGATGATCACGACGGCGACCGTCTCCCAGAAACGGGACGGTCGCCCGGGGCGGCGGCTCATCACCCAAGTGTCCCGGTTGGCCCGAGCCGATGTCGAGGCGCGATGCTTGGTGTCATGCAACGGCTCGGATGGACGATCGTCGTCCCCGTCAAGACCCTGATCAGGGCCAAGACCCGGCTGGCCGCCGCCGTGGGGCCCCATCGGGAGGACCTGGCGGTGGCGGTGGCCGCCGACACGGTGACGGCCGCGTCGTCGGCCGAGGGGGTCGCGCGGGTGATCGTGGTGACGGCCGACCCGAGGCCGGCGGCCGTGCTGGCGGGGCTGGGGGCGGAGGTCGTCCACGACCCGGACGTCGGGCTGAACGCGGCGCTGCGCGCGGGGGCGGCGAGCGCCACCGGAGCGGTGGCCGCCCTCCAGGCCGACCTGCCCGCGCTGCGCCCCGGCGAGCTGGCGCGGGTGCTGGCGGCGGCGGCCGAGTTCGACCAGGCGTTCCTGCCCGACGCCGCCGACGTGGGCACCGTCTTGTACGCCGTGCGCCCCGGCGTGCCCTTCCGGCCGAGGTTCGGCGGCGAGTCGCGGGCGCGGCACCTGTCGGGCGGCGCGAAGGAGCTCTGCCTGGCCGACGTCGACTCGGTCCGCCGTGACGTCGACACGATCGAGGACCTGGCCGCGGCGGCGGCGCTGGGCCTGGGGCCCCACACCGCCGCCGTGGCGCGCCTAGTGCTGTAGGTCCTCTTCCCTGACGTGCTTGGGGAGCAGGAACGACACCACGAAGGTGAGCAGCAGCATCCCGGCGACCACCCAGAGCGTGGTCTCCATCGCGGTCTCGAAGGTCTCCGGGCTGGGCACCTCGCCCAGCAGGTCGAAGAAGACGGTGCCGAGCAGCGCCACCCCGAACGCGCCGCCGAGCTGCTGCACGGCGGTGAGCGTGCCGGAGGCCGAGCCGGTCTCGTGGGGCTCCACCCCGGCGAGCACCAGGTTGAAGAAGGGCGCCATCAGGAAGCCCATGCCGATGCCGGTGAGGACCAGCGCGGGGGCGAGCTGCCAGGGGGTGACGCTCAGCCCGGCGAGCTGGAGGGTCACCCAGACCAGCACGACGCCGACCGTCATCATCAGCGTGCCGCCCTGGAGGCACGCGCGGCCGTACTTCATGAGCGGCTGGACCAGCCCGAAGCCGACGATCATGCCGATCGACCACGGGACGCCCGCCAGACCGGCCTTGAGCGGCGAGTAGTGCAGCCCGATCTGGGTGTAGAGGTTGAAGACCAGCATGAAGCCCGACATGCCGGAGAAGAAGACGAGCCCGGTGACCAGGCCGCCGTTGAAGGCCCGCTTGCGGAACAGGCTGCCCTCGATCAGCGGGTCGCGGCCCGCGCGGGTGCGCCGGCCCTGATACCAGCCGAACAGCCCGAACACCGCGAGCGAGGCGGCCAGCATCACGAACGCCCACGCGGGCCAGTCGTGCTCGCGGCCCTGGACCAGCGGGAACACCACGAGCAGCCCGGCGACCGAGGCCAGCACGACGCCGAGCAGGTCGAGCGAGGGCGGGCTGGGCGACTTCGACTCGGGCAGGTAGCGCAGCCCGCCCGCGATGGCCAGCAGGCCGACGGGCAGGTTGATCAGGAAGATCATGCGCCAGCCGGTGCCGAAGAAGTCGGCGTCGACCAGCCACCCGGCCAGGATCGGCCCCCCGACCGCCGCCAGACCCATGACCGGCCCGAACAGGCCGAACGCCTTGCCGACCTCCGACGGGGGGAACATCTCGCGCAGCATGCCGAGCCCCTGTGGCAGCATGACGGCGGCGAACAGGCCCTGAAGGGCGCGGGAGGCGACGAGCATCTCGGGCGACATCGCCAGGCCGCAGAGCAGCGAGCTGACGGTGAAGCCGACGGCGCCGACGATGAACATCCGGCGCCGGCCGAAGACGTCGCCGAGGCGGCCGCCGGTGAGCAGGCCGGTGGCCATGGCCAGGGTGTAGGCGGCGCCGAGCCACTGGAGCAGCGTCTCGGATCCGCCCAGCTCGGCCTGGATGTGCGGGCCGGCGATGTTGGTGACCATGGCGTCGATCAGGTCCATGATCTCGGCGCCGAGGATGACGAAGAGGGCCGGCCAGCGCCACCGGTAGCCCTCGGTCACCCCCGTGACGGTCGTCTGGGACATACGATTACCCCCGGGAGGAGAACAGTGTTCATAATGAAGTGAACACTGTTCTAGCATGAACAGTGTTCAGTAAGCAAGAACACTGTTCATCTGAAAGGCTTGGCTGCATGACCATGCCGACGCCCCCGTGGGAGAAGAACGATCAGGAGCCCAAGCGTCCGGCGAAGGTCCCGCTCACCCGCGACCGCATCGTCGACGCGGCCTACGTCGTGCTCGACCGCGAGGGCTACCACCGCCTGAGCATGCGCCAGGTCGCCGCCGAGCTCGGCGTCGCGGTCTCGGCGCTCTACGCCCACGTGGAGAACAAGGAAGAGCTGTTCAAGCTCATGTACGAACGCATGTTCGTCGGCGACGGCCTGCCCGAGCCCGACCCGGCCAACTGGATGGAGCAGATCAAGGACTTCGCGCGGGCCGGCCGGACCCGACTGCGCGCCCACCGCGACCTGGCCTGGATCTCCATGCAGCACGTGCCGTTCACGCCCGAGCTGATGCCCAACGTCGAGCGGCTGATGGCGATCCTGCGCTCCGGCCTGCCCGACCGGGTCGCCGCCATCGCCGGCGACCTGCTGTCGACCTTCCTCGAAGGGTTCACCCTGGAGGAGGGCATGTGGGAGCAGCGCTTCAAGGCGTCCACGCCGGAGAAGTGGGCCGAGGTCATGGAGCAGATGGAGGGCTACTTCCGCGACCTGCCGGCCGACGACTACCCGAACCTGACGGCGATGGCGCGCTACATGACCGGCGAGACCAACGACTACCGGTTCGAGCTCGGGCTCGACATCATCCTCAGGGGCCTGGCGTCCTACATCGACTACCCTGACGGCGTGCAGGCGACGGTGAAGACCTTCGACGACGAGACCCGTTCAGGGTCGGTCTACCTCGACGACGGCACCGAGGTGCCGTTCCCGGCCGCGGCCTTCGACGCGGGCCCGCTGCGGCTGCTCCGGCCGGGCCAGCGGGTGAACGTCGTGCTGGCCGACGGCGTGATCTCGTTCATCACGCTCAGCACATTTCCGGTGCCGTAAACAGGAACGGCGCCCCCGAAACCGAAATGGATCGGGTGCGCCGTTTTCCGCGTGCTGTGGCTACTTCTTCTTGTGCGCCTTCTTACCGCCCGCGTTGACCAGTTCCTTGAAATCGGCCCCCGGACGGAACTTCGGCGCCCAGCTCTCGGCGACCTTGATCGGCTCACCCGTGGAAGGGTTGCGCGCGGTGCGGGCCGGCTTGTGGGCCATTTCGAAAGCGCCGAAGCCGGTGATCGAGACCTTGTCACCGCTGGCGACGGCCTGCTGAATGGCGTCGATGACGGCGTTGATCGCTTCGGTCGCCGTCTTCTTGTCGCCGACTCGGTCGGCGATGGCGTCGACGAGTTCCTTCTTGTTCATGTGGTTCCTCCCCCTTACGCGCTTTGAAAGTAGGGGAGGAACGCGCGTTACTCAATCACCTTACGTGAATTCGCCGCCACTCGGCGTGTCGAATTCGCCGTCCAGGAAGGCGATGAAGCCCTCCAGCCGGGTGGTTGCATGGGGAATGTCGCGCTTTGCCGCATCACAGATCGCGAGCAGCCTCCGAGCGACACGTTCCCGCTCCTCCCCTGTCAAGGGTAGGTCCCGAACGCGGCGCTGCGCGTCGCGCAGCCGCCGCGCCAGTTCTTCTTCGGGGCCGGTCAGGCCGTCTTCGGCAGCCACGGCTGCCGCTCGCTCTCGTACGCCGCGATCGCGTCGGCGTGCCGGAGGGTCAGGCCGATGTCGTCGAGGCCCTCCATCAGCCGCCAGCGGGTGTAGTCGTCGATCTCGAACGACCACGTCTCGCCCGCCGCGCGCACCTGGCGCTCGGCCAGGTCGACGGTGATCTCGGTCGCGGGGTCGGCCTCGACGGCCTTCTGCAGCGTCTCGACCGCCTCGGGCGACAGGATGACCGGGAGCAGGCCCATCTTGGTGGAGTTGTTGCGGAAGATGTCGCCGAAGCGGGCGGCGATGACGACGCGGAAGCCGTACTGCTGCAGGGCCCAGACGGCGTGCTCGCGCGAGGAGCCGGTGCCGAAGTCGGGCCCGGAGACCAGGACCGAGGCGCCGGCGTAGGCCGGGTCGTTCAGCACGAACGAGGGGTCTTCGCGCCAGGCGGCGAACAGGCCCCTCTCGAAGCCGGTGCGGCTGACCTGCTTGAGCCAGACGGCCGGGATGATCTGGTCGGTGTCGACGTTGCTGCGCCGCAGCGGGACGGCGGTGCCGGTGTGGGTGACGAAGGCGTCCATCAGAGCTCTCCGGGTCAGACGAGGTCGGCGGGGGCGGTCAGCTTGCCGGTGACGGCGGTCGCCGCGGCGACCTGCGGCGACACCAGGTGGGTGCGGCCACCCTTGCCCTGCCGGCCCTCGAAGTTGCGGTTGGACGTGGAGGCGCTGCGCTCCCCCGGCGCGAGGGTGTCGGGGTTCATGCCCAGGCACATCGAGCACCCGGCCTCCCGCCACTCGGCCCCGGCGGCCTTGAACACCTCGTGGAGCCCCTCGGCCTCGGCCTGGAGCTTGACCATCATCGAGCCCGGCACGATCAGCGTGCGGGTGCGCACCTGACGGCCCTGGAGGATCTCGGCGGCGGCCCGCAGGTCTTCGAGCCGGCCGTTGGTGCACGAGCCGACGAACACCGTGTCGACCTCGACGTCGGTGAGCCGGGTGCCGGCGGTCAGCCCCATGTACTCCAGCGCCCGCTCGGCGGCCGACCGCTCGATCGGGTCGCCGAACTGCTCCGGCGCCGGGACGACCGAGCTCAGCGGCGCGCCCTGGCCCGGGTTCGTGCCCCAGGTGACGAACGGGGTGAGCGTCGCGGCGTCGATCTCCACGACCTTGTCGAAGACGGCGTCGTCGTCGGTGCGCAGGGTCTTCCAGTAGTCGACCGCGGCGTCCCACGCCTCGCCCTCGGGAGCGTGGGGGCGGCCCTTCAGGTAGGCGAAGGTGGTCTCGTCGGGGGCGATCAGGCCCGCGCGGGCGCCCGCCTCGATGGACATGTTGCAGACCGTCATCCGGCCCTCCATCGAGAGGTTCCGGATCGCCTCGCCCCGGTATTCGACGATGTAGCCCTGGCCGCCGCCGGTGCCGATCTCGGCGATGATCGCCAGGATCAGGTCCTTGGCCGTGACGCCGAAGGGCAGCGCGCCCTTGACCTCGATCGCCATCGTCTTCGGGCGGTAGGCCGGCAGCGTCTGGGTGGCCAGCACGTGCTCCACCTCGGAGGTGCCGATGCCGAACGCGATGCCGCCGAAGGCGCCGTGGGTCGAGGTGTGGCTGTCGCCGCAGACGATCGTCATGCCCGGCTGGGTGAGCCCGAACTGCGGGCCGATGATGTGCACCACGCCCTGGCCGGCGTCGCCCATGGGGTGGAGCCGGATGCCGAACTCGGCGGCGTTCTTGCGCAGCGTCTCGACCTGGGTGCGGGACACCGGGTCGGCGATCGGGCCGCGGACCGTCGGCACGTTGTGGTCTTCGGTGGCGATGGTCAGGTCGGGCCGGCGGACCGGCCGCCCGGCCATGCGGAGCCCGTCGAACGCCTGCGGGCTGGTCACCTCGTGGATGAGGTGGAGGTCGATGAAGAGCAGGTCGGGCTCACCGTCGGCGCGCCTGACGACGTGCTGCTCCCATACTTTCTCGGCCAGTGTGCGTCCCATGGTCTCCAACGCCTCCTCGCGTTATCGTCCCGTCTCTCATCATGAGACTGAAATATCGGGATATGGACACTGTATCTTCTAACCGCCACTGCTTCGGTTGCATCTCGGATAGCGAGACGGCAGTATCGGGGTATGGACAACTCTAGCGGAGTCGGCGTACTCGACAAGGCCGTCCTCGTGCTCAACGCCCTGGAGGCCGGACCGGCGTCGCTCGCGCAGTTGGTCCAGGCCACCGGGCTGGCCCGACCCACTGCTCACCGTCTCGCGGTGGCCCTGGAGCATCACCGGATCGTGTCCCGCGACACACAGGGTCGCTTCATATTGGGCCCCCGTTTGTCCGAGTTGTCCACCGCTGCGGGCGAAGATCGCCTGCTCGCGGTCGCGGGTCCCGTCCTGACCCAGTTGCGTGATCTGACCGGCGAGAGCGCCCAGCTCTACCGCCGTCAGGGCGACGAGCGGGTGTGCGTCGCGGCGGCGGAACGCGCCAGCGGCCTGCGCGACACCGTTCCCGTCGGGTCGGCGCTGCCGATGAGCGCCGGTTCCGCCGCCCAGATCCTGCTCGCGTGGGAGGAGCCCGACCGGCTCCACCGGGGCCTGCGCGGCGCCAAGTTCACCGCCGCGACCCTGGCCAGCGTCCGGCGGCGGGGCTGGGCCCACAGCGTCGGCGAGCGCGAGCAGGGCGTCGCCTCGGTGTCGGCGCCCATCCGCGGCGTGGGCGGCAAGGTGATCGCCGCCGTGTCGGTCTCGGGCCCGATAGAGCGTCTCACCCGCACCCCGGGCCGCCTCCACGCCGCGCCCGTCGTGAGCGCCGCCGACCGCATCACCGAGGCGATGCGCAGAGCCGGTGCGAACGGGGCCTGAACGGTCTGCCGAAGGAGGGCCAACCGGTTAGATGGCCTCGCCTCTTGGCCCTAGGCTGGCGGGGTGACAGATCGCATTGAGGCAGCCGCCGCTGAACTGCGTCCCCTGCTCCAGGAATTCCTTCTCTGGGTGCCCGCCAACGCACCCGAAAGCGACCCCGACCTGGTCGGCTCGGCCGCCCTGTGGCACCGCCTGAGCCAGCGTTCCGACGTGGGCCACTGGCGCCGCGACGATCTGCGCCCCCTCATGCTCGAGCGCCTGCCGCAGGTGGTCGAAGACCCCGACGCCGCCGCCGACGCGATGGTGCCCTCGCTGCGGTCCTACCTGACCTTCCTCCACGAGACCGGCCGCCTGACGGCCGGCTCCGACCGCCTCGAACTCCTGCTCAACGAGCTCGACGCGCTCGAAGACGACTTCGTCGACCGCATGGAGGACGCGATCGGCGAGACCGAGTGGGACGACGAGGACGAAGGCGACGAAGACGAGGGCCTCGGCGACTTCGAGCCCTTCGCCGACGAACTGGCCGAGCTGCCGACCCTGCGGCTGCGCCCCGACGCCGAGCTGGCCGCCGAGGCCCGCCGGGTGCCGCTGATCACCTCGGCCCGCGACCTGTCGGTCTGGATCGGCACCGACCGCAAGGTCGGCCAGTCGACCCTGCTGACCGACGCCGAGGTCGACGAGGCCGTGACGGCCCTGGCCCTGCCCGGTCCGCAGAAGTTGTGGAACCTGTGGAACCTGGCGATCGACCTCGAGTTCGTCACCCCCTCGGGCGACGACACCGTGAGCATCGACTCCGACACCGCCGCCTGGCCGTTCGACGACGACGAGGACGTCCTCGACGCCTGGATGCTCGGCCTCGGCTCGATCGACTACGGCGACCCCGAGCTCGACGACGACGACCTGACCCTGGCCCTGTCGGGGCTGACCCGCGAGACCCTGATCCGGGTGCTGCTGAGCGGCGGCCAGAAGGCGCTCGACGAGCTGCGCGAGGAGCTGGCCGAGGCGGTCCGCGACTACGACGACCTGGGCGACGCCGCGTGGGAGGCGGCCGGCGACCCGCTGGCCCCGGTCCTCGACTGGCTGACCGGCTACGGCATGGCCGAGGTCGACGGTGAGACGGTCCGGCTGACCTCCCTGGGCACCGAGGGCGTCGTCCACCTGGTCGACGAGGCCGACCTCGACATCGACGCCCGCCCGGCCATCGACGCCATGACCGCCCACGACCTGCTGTCGCTCAGCGCCGACATGTCCGAAGAGGAGGCCGACGCCGAGTTCGCCGCCTGGATGCGCCTGCGCGAGCCGGCCCAGGCCGCCGAGGAACTGCTCGGCGCGGCCGTCGAAGACGAGTCCGACGCGCTCGTCCGCGTGCAGGCCGCCTCCCTGGTCGGCCAGCTCGGCGAGGTGGCGATCCCGGCCTGGAAGAAGGCCCTGGCCGAGGAGTCGCTGCGCTCCTACGCCGCGACCCACCTGACCCAGCTCGAGGTCGACGACGCGCCCGAGCCGACCCAGGCCGACACCCACTGGCTGATCCTCGACATGTGGACCATCTCGGCGGGCCTGGGCCGCGCCGAGTTCGTCAGCAGCCTCGAGGACATCGGCCCGGCGACCGACCTGATCAGCCTCCTCGAGGTGATCTGGAAGGTCCGCCACCCCCACCTCGACGAGCTGCTGGAGGCCATCGCCGAGGCCCACCCCGACCGCAACGTCGGCAAGGCCGCCAAGCGGGCCCTGTTCAAGGCCCGCTCAGGCGACTAACGCAGGGCGAAGACCGCGCAGGTCGTGGTGCCGTGGGCGTAGAGCTTGCCGTCGTTCACGCCCACGAGCGCCCCTTCGGCGGTGGCGGTGGTCCGGCCGACGTGCAGGGTCTTCGCCTCGCAACGCAGCGGCCCGGTGTGCGCGAACGCGGGCCTGATCATGTTCACGTTGAGCTGCACGGTCGTGTACGCCCGCCCCGCCGGCAGGGCGGTCATGACCGCGCACCCGAGGGCCGAGTCGAGCAGGGTGGCGAAGTAGCCGCCGTGCACGGTGCCCATCGGGTTGTACTGATGCTCACCGGTCTCCCCCTCGAAGACGGCCAGCCCCTTCTCGACCCGGAGCATGGTGAAGCCCAGGGTGCCCGCGATGGGCGGGGCCGGAATCGTCCCGTCGAGCATGGCCTGGAGGAACTCCAGCCCCGACATCTCTGCGGCGTCGGCGGGGATCGTCGGGGGCGCCCAGGAGTGGGTCCGGCTCTGCATCGTGGTCGTCATGAGTCTAATTTTGGAACCCAGGGCTGGCCGGAGGCAAATCGTCAGCTCCAGTCGGGCAGCGGACGGTAGATCGCGATGCCCGCGTCCTCCAGTTCGCCCCTGAGGGCGAAGTAGGCGTCGCCGAACGGGTCGACGCCGTCGAGCGGCATCAGCCCGCGCCTGATCGCGACGTCGTGGGGGGCCAGTTCGGCCGCGACCGCCAGGTGGTGGCGGGCCTGGCCGGGACGGCCCTCGCGGAAGGCCCAGGCGGCGATCCGGGCGTGCAGGCGGGCGGTCCGTTCCCCCTCGGTGGCCCGGCGCAGGCTCCGGCCCGAGGCGCCCGACTCGCCGGTCAGCGCCCAGTGGCGCAGCGCCGCGACGGCCGCCTCCGACGACAGGCCGTTCATGGCGCGGAAGGCGTCGGTCGCGGTCATGGTGTCTTGAGGACGGGCGACGCGGCCCTCCTCGTCGATCCAGACCACGGTCGGCACGTTGACGACGTTGTAGAGCTCGGCCACGACGCCCTCGGCGTCGACGGGCCCGTCGTGCCACTCGGCGGCGTCGGCGCGGGACCGGTCGAGGGAGATCGGCACGATCTCCACGGGCAGCTCCTCGCCGAGGGCCAGCCAGGCCGGCAGGTCGTAGCGGCACCCGCACCACGACGCCCAGAAGACCAGCACGACCTTGCGGCCCCGCAGCGACGACAGGGTGAACCCGTCGAGGGTGAAACCGGGCGCGACGCCCAGATCGGCCGTGACGGGCTCGCCGACCGCGACGACCCCCTCGCCCGCCACCACGGGACGCCCGAGGAGCTCGGCGAACTTCACCACGTCGACGCCCTCGGCCGATTCGGCCGCGGCGGCCCGGAAGGCCGGGATGCAGGCGTCTCCCCGGCACCACCCGTGCGGCTTGCGCTCCCAGCCCATCAGCGGGACGCCGTGGGGCACCACGGCCCCGGGGATGGTCTCCACGCGTCCGTCCACCAGTAGATAGCTCATGTATCGATAGTAGCACTATCTAATCTGAGGGCAACAAAAAACGGACTTCCAGGTGGAAGTCCGTTTTCGAGGTAGCCCCGAGCGGATTCGAACCGCCGCTACCGCCTTGAGAGGGCGGCGTCCTAGGCCGCTAGACGACGGAGCCCTAGAACTGCTGGTGAGAGGGAAATCTCGTACTCCCGAGCGGATTCGAACCGCCGTTACCGCCTTGAGAGGGCGGCGTCCTAGGCCACTAGACGACGGGAGCAAAGCTGCACTACGTGCGCTGGGGTACCAGGACTCGAACCTAGAATAACTGAACCAGAATCAGTCGTGTTGCCAATTACACCATACCCCATCAGCGAACTTGTTCCCCGGGGGGCTTATCGCTCGCGACTCCGAAAGAATAGCCCAGCTCCGGGCCCACTGCCAAAACGAAAGCCGATCGCCTCGCCGACGAGCGGTGTGACAAGCTGAAAGTCCCGTTTCGCGAAGGAGTCCGGCCGATGACCAACCCGTTCCTCACGCCCAGCGCCCTCCCCTACCGGCTGCCGCCGTTCGCGGAGATCAGGGAGGAACACTACGTTCCGGCGTTCGAACGGGCCATGGCCGACCACCTCGCCGAGATCGACGCCATCGCGACGCAGACCGAGCCCGCGACCTTCGCCAACACCCTCGAAGCGCTCGAACGGGCCGGCGACATGCTCCAGCGGGTCTCCATCGCCTTCTTCAACCAGGCGGGCAGCGACACCACCCCCCGCATCCAGGAGATCCAGCAGGAGATCACCCCGAAGCTGGCGGCCCACAACGACGCCGTCGCCCTCAATCCGGCGCTCTACGCGCGGATCAAGGCCGTGCAGACCGACGTGCCGGACGAGCGGTGGCTGCTCCAGCGCTACCTGACCGACTTCGTCCGGGCGGGCGCCGAGCTCGACGACGACCAGCAGGCCCGGCTGCGCGCGATCAACGAGGAGCTGTCCGGCCTGGCCGCGACCTTCCAGTTCAACCTGCTCAACGACACCAACGCGCGGGCCGTCGCGGTCGACGACGCGGCGGCCCTCGACGGCCTGACCGCCGACGAGATCGCCGGGCTGCGCGAGACCGCGAACGAGCGGGGCCTCGACGGGAAACACCTGATCACCCTGGTCCTGCCGACCGGGCAGCCCGCCCTGTCGTCGCTGACCGACCGGTCGCTGCGCGAGCGCGTCCACCGCGCCTCCACCGGCCGAGGGGCGGCCAACGCCGACCTGATCACCCGGATCGCCGCGCTCCGCCGCGAGCGGGCCAACCTGCTCGGCTACCGCGACCACGCCGAATACGCGCTGGCCGACCAGACCGCCGGCACCACCGGCGCGGTCACCGAGATGCTCGACAAGCTCGTCACCCCCGCCGTCGCCAACGCCCGGCGTGAGCAGGCGGCCCTCGAAGAGCAGGCCGGCTTCCCGATCGAGGCCTGGGACTGGTCGTTCTACGCCGAGAAGGTGCGCCAGGCCCGCTACGACATCGACAGCGCCGCCATGCGCCCCTACTTCGAGCTCAACCGCGTGCTGGTCGACGGCGTCTTCCACGCCGCCCACCGCCTCTACGGCCTCTCGTTCACCGAACGCGCCGACCTCGTCGGCTACCACCCCGACGTGCGGATCTGGGAGGTCGCCAACGAGGACGGCTCGCCGCTGGGCCTGTTCCTGGGCGACTTCCACGCGCGGGCGTCCAAGCGCGGCGGGGCCTGGATGAACAGCCTCGTGCACCAGTCGGGGCTGACGGGTTACCGGCCGGTGGTGGTCAACAACCTCAACATCGTCAAGGGCGAGCCGACCCTGATGACCTTCGACGAGGTCAACACGATGTTCCACGAGTTCGGCCACGCCCTGCACGGCCTGTTCTCCGACGTGCGCTTCCCGCGTTTCTCCGGCACGTCGGTGCCGCGCGACTTCGTCGAGTACCCCTCCCAGGTCAACGAGATGTGGGCGACCCACCCCGAGATCCTGGCCAACTACGCCAAGCACCACGAGACCGGCGAGCCGATGCCCCGCGACCTGGTCGACCGCATGCTGGAGGCGCAGAAGTTCAACCAGGGCTTCGCGACGGTCGAATACCTGGCCGCGACTCTGCTCGACTGGGCCTGGCACACCGACTACGAGGGCGGCGACGCCGAGACCTTCGAGGTCGCCGCCCTGCGCGCGGCCGGGCTCGACCTGCCGGCCGTGCCGCCGCGCTACCGGAGCACCTACTTCGCGCACATCTGGGCCAGCGGTTACGCGGCGGGCTACTACTCCTACATCTGGAGCGAGGTCCTCGACGCCGACACGGTCGACTGGTTCACCGAGAACGGCGGCCTGACCAGGGAGAACGGCGACCTCTTCCGGTCGCGGCTGCTGTCGAAGGGCGGCAGCGCCGACCCGATGGCCGCCTTCCGCGCCTTCCGCGGCCGCGACCCGCGCATCGAACCGCTCCTGGAGAGGCGCGGGCTGCTCTGACGATCAGTAGGTGCACTGCACGGTGACGTCGTCGAGCTCGATCTCGGCGGCGTAGGGCCCGTTGTCCGTGGCCGCCATGGCGAACCGCAGCACGACGTCGGCGCGCTGCGCGGTCCAGCTCACCGTGTGGAGGGTGTAGTCGGCCCGCCAGCCGGGATACGGCACCGTCTTCAGGGCGATGTACGTCCAGGTGTCGGGATCGATCACTTCGACGTTCAGTTGGGGACCCTGGCCGCGCAGCCGCGCCCAGACGCCCGCGGTGCACCTGATGGGCCCCGGGCGGGTGATGAACGGCGTGAGGGTGATGGTGCGCCCGATCGCGCACCAGTCGGGCCGGTAGAGCACCCGCCAGTGGGCGAAGCCGGTGCCGGAGCGGGGCGGCCCGAGACCGCCGGTGTAGTAGGGCCCCCAGCACTGGTCGACGACCGTGGGCGTCCACCGGGACTCCGGATTGGTGGCGGGTTCGAACCCGTCGGTGAGCTGCCAGACCCCGGCGGACGCCGGCCCGGCCGGGGCCACCACGACCGTGGCGGCGACGGTGACGGCGATGAACGCGCGCGAGATCTTCGCACTTAAGGACATGCGCTCAGTGTGGAGGCGGGGTGACGCCCTGTGGACCCTGGTCTTTTCCGGCCGCGACCCTGGGGTGCGGGCGTCGCGGCGCGAGCCGGGAACCGGTGGTGGGCGCCGGTCACGGCGAGGGGCGGAGGCGGCGGGCGGGGCCGGGGTGGGCGGAGCCGTAACGGAAAAAGCTTTTTGAGAACGGCCGCCTGCCTCTCGCGGGGCAGGCGGCCGAGCGGTGTCAGAGCTTGGACAGGGCCGCGTTGACGCGCTCGATCGACTTCTCGCGGCCGAGGACCTCGATGGACTCGAACAGCGGGAGGCCGACCGTGCGGCCGGTGATCGCCACGCGGACCGGGGCCTGGGCCTTGCCGAGCTTGAGGCCGTGTTCGGCGCCGACCTCCTCAAGGGCGGTCTTCAGGGCGTCGGGGGTCCAGTCGGCGATGGCGAGGCGCTCGGCGTAGCCGGTGAGGATCTCGGTCGCGCCGGCCTTCATCGCCTTGTCCCACGACTGCTGGTCGTGGACGGGCTCGTCGAGGAAGAGGAAGTCGACGTTGGGCGCGATCTCCGACAGCACCGCCACGCGGGTCTGGGCCAGCTCGGCGACCTTCAGGAAGACCTCGCGGTCCCACGACGGGTCGAGGAACGGCTCGCAGTGCTCGACGAACTCGGCCAGAGAGAGCTTGCGGATGTACTCGCCGTTGAAGGCGCGCAGCTTCTTCTCGTCGAAGAAGGCCGACGACAGGTTCACCTTGCGCAGGTCGAACAGGGGCGCCATCTCCGACCACGGCATGATCTCGCGGTCGTCGCCGGGGCCCCAGCCGAGCAGCATCAGGTAGTTGACCATGGCCTCGGCCAGGTAACCCTCGTCGCGGTAGGACTCCAGGGCGACCTTGTCGCGCCGCTTCGACAACTTCTGCCGCTTCTCGTTGACGATCACCGGCAGGTGCGCCCACACGGGCGGGGTGTGGCCGAGCGCCTCCCACAACAGCTGCTGCTTCGGCGTGTTCGACAGGTGCTCCTCGGCCCGGACGACCTCGGTGATGCCCATCTCGACGTCGTCGACCACGTTGGCCAGCACGAACAGCGGCGATCCGTCGGCGCGGGAGATCACGAAGTCTTCCATCGCGTCGTTGGGGAACTCGACCGCGCCCCTGACCAGGTCTTCGACCACGGTGACGCCGGTGTCGGGGGTGCGGAACCGCAACGCGCCCTCGGTCAGGCCGCGGTCGCGGCAGTGGCCGTCGTAGCCCTTGTGCTCCGAGCCCGTGCGGGCCTTGACGTCGTCGCGGGTGCACGTGCAGTGGTAGGCGCGGCCCTCCTTGTGGAGGCGGGCGGCCGTCTCGCGGTGCTGGTCGGCGTAGGACGACTGGAAGTAGGGGCCCTCGAAGAGCGGCGAGTCCTTGTTGATGCCGATCCACGCCAGGGCCGAGATGATGCCGTCGGTCCACTCGGGGCGGTTGCGGGCGGCGTCGGTGTCCTCGATGCGGAGCACGAACTTCCCGCCGGTCTGCTCGGCGACCGCCCAGTTGAAGAGGGCCGAGCGGGCGCCGCCCACGTGGAACATGCCGGTGGGGGACGGCGCGAAGCGAACACGTACCTCAGTCACGAGAGACAACCCTGTTGGTGAGAGTTCCAATGCCTTCGATGCCCACGGAGACCTCGTCACCGGGCTTGACCGGCCCGACGCCGGCGGGAGTGCCGGTGAGGATGACGTCACCCGGCAGGAGGGTCATGACGGCGGTCACGTGGGCGATGAGCGCCGGGATGTCGAAGATCAGCTGCGAGGTGCGCCCGCTCTGCCGCAACTCGCCGTTGACCGTGGTGGTCAGCGCGAGGTCGGACGCGTCGAGGTCGGTCTCGATCCACGGCCCGAGGGGGCAGAACGTGTCGAACCCCTTGGCCCGGGTGAACTGGACGTCCTTACGCTGCAGGTCACGCGCGGTCACGTCGTTGGCGCAGGTGTAACCGAGGATGACGTCGTCAGCCCGCTCGGCCGACACGTCGCGGCACAGCCGCCCGATGACGACGGCGAGCTCGCCCTCGTAGTCGACGTGCTGGGTGAGGTTCTCGGGATAGGCGATCGGCTCGTTGTGGCCGATCACCGACGTCGACGGCTTCAGGAAGATCATCGGCTCTTCCGGTACGTCGTTGCCCATCTCCCTGGCGTGGTCGGCGTAGTTGCGCCCGATCGCCACGACCTTGGACGGCAACATGGGCGCCACCATGCGGACCTCGGCGACGGGGAACCGCTCCCCCGTCAGCGACACCCCGCCGAAGGGATGACCGTCGATCCTCGCGAGCACCTGCTCGCCCTCTTCGACCACACCGAAGGCGACCCCGCCACCAGTGGAGAACCTCGCGATACGCACCGTCCCAGGCTAGTGCCTCGTAAGGTGGCGCCATGGCATCGGTAGTGAAGATCAACGTCCTGACCGTCCCGGCCGAGATGCGGGACGACCTCGAGAAGCGGTTCGCCGGACGGGCGGGAACGGTGGAGACGGCCGACGGCTTCGAGTGGTTCGAACTGCTGCGCCCGGTCGAGGGGACCGACCGATACCTGGTCTACACCCGCTGGCGCAGCGAGGAGGACTTCCAGCGGTGGGCCGGCCAGGGGCACGGCCAGGGGCAGGCGGAGGTGCGGACGTTCGACGTGGTCCAGAGCGCGGGGCCCGCCTAGTCCTGTACAGGATCTGGACCAAAGGCCTGCGCGAGGAGATGGGGCGGGGGATACTGAGGCCATGGCCCTGCCGAGTCGCTACGCGGATGTCCCGGACCGCGCGCCCAGTTCATTGGAGGCGCTGCGCGGCCCTGCCACGGGAGTCGTCGATCTCCCTTTGAAGCTCTGCTGGTCAGGTCTCCGCAGTTTCGACCTGAGCGACCCCACGCAGTGCCTGATGATGTACCAGATCGTCATCACCGAGGGCGTGCGGGCCGATGTCGAGCACTTCCTGACGGCCGACCACCTGCTGGAAGTCTGGCCCCTGCTGCACCGGATGCTCGGGCCCGCGTACATCGAGACGTGGGAGGGGCGCTTCCCGGTCCTGCGTGAGGTGGCCGAGCAGGCGGCGCCCGCGCTCAAGGCCGAGATGCGCCGCGCCCGTGAGGCGATCGAGGCGAGACGTTCCGCCTGATGGAGATGCCGGACTTCCATCGACGCGTTCTCTCGATCGCTCTCGAAGTCTGCGACGAACATCGTCTGGTCCTGGCGGGCGGCTACGCGATGCGAGCCCACGGCCTCGTCGACCGGCCCAGCCAGGACCTCGATTTCGCCACGTTCGACGCGCCGTCCATCCCAGCGGCCACGGGGGCGATGGCCGAGACCTTCCGCCGGCACGGCTTCACCGTCGAAGAGGTTCGCGGCACCCCGCTCCTCGGCCGCCTGATCGTCATCGACCCGGTCACCGAACAGACCTGCGCGGTAGACCTCATGAAGGAACCGCTCCAGAGGGCACCCGTCAGAAAGCACGACCTTCCCGTGGCGAGCCTCGACGACATGGTGGGCATGAAGGTGGCGGCACTCCATGGCCGCAGCGTCGCCCGTGACCTCATCGACGTCGCCTCGGTTCGGGAGTTCTACAGTTTCGGTGAGCTGGAGCGCCTCGGGTCGCTCTTCGAAGACCGCTTCAGTCTGGTCAACCTCGTCGAGCGCCTGGAGACCGCGACGTATCTCGACGATCAGATCTTCGCGCAGTACGACCTGAGCGACGAGCATCTGGCAACCATCAGGCAGTTCGCGTTGGACTGGTATAACGATCTTTCTCTCAGGTTGGCCCAGCACGAGATCGCCGATTAGCGCGTTCCCGGTTCCCAGGGGTTTCTCAGGCTCCGCTGACCGACTTGACCTGCAACGCACCGTCGGCCAGCATGAGCCGCGCCCCCCGTATGGAAGGAACAGGCGTGACGCGCCGTATCCGAATCGGCGTGTTCGCCGTTCTTGTCGTGTTAGGCAGCCTGATTCAGGCCGGGCCCGCCCATGCCGTGGCGAAGACGCCCGAGTGTCAGGGCGAGTGGCTGCCCTCGACGCCGACCTCCCCCGAGGTCATGGACGGTGAGCTGGGCTTCCTCGACCTCGACCCGGTCAAGATCGGCGACAGGGTGAACTGGCGGCTCGACCCGTACAAGAACCGGTCGTGGGTCATGGTGTTCCAGTCGCTGCGCTGGGCCGGGCGGCTGGTGGCCGACTACGAGACCACCGGCAAGGCCTCCTACCTGGCCCGCGGCACCGCCGTGATCAAGGACTGGGTGGCGAAGAACCCCTATCACGGGCGGAACACCCCCAAGCTGGCGTGGGCCGAGCACACCGTCTCGTTGCGGACGCCGGTGCTGGTGTGCCTGTCGAAGCATGTCTCGGACAAGTGGCTGACCGACAGCCTGAACGCCCACGCGGCCTTCCTCAACGACAACCGCCACTACAAGTGGGGCCACAACCACGGGCTCGACGCCGACATCGCCCTGCTGGGCGTCGGCTGCCGGATGGGGAACGCGGCCTGGCGGTCCAAGGCGCTGAGCCGGATGACCACCACCACCAAGATGGACGTCGACTCCCAGGGTGTGCTGCGCGAGCAGTCGCCGCGGTACGCGATCTACTTCCACGAGCGGCTCAAGGTCGCCATGGACCGCATCCGCGAGTGCGGCCAGATGGTGCCCGCCGAGCTCGCCGCGCGGTTCGACCTGATGCCCGAGCACATCTCGGCGGCCACGATGCCCAACGGCTACCTGGTGCCGATCGGCGACGGCGCGGCCGACGTCCAGCCCTCGGCCTACGCCCGGCCCGACTCGAAGGTGCAGATCTACAAGGCCGGGTACGTCTTCGGCCGGTCGGCCTGGGACGCCAAGGACGCCTCCTACTACTCCATCCGGTACGGCCCCGGCATGAAGTTCCACGGCCACGAAGACCACCTCGGCGTCACCTACTACGCCCAGGGCCGGCCGATCCTGACCGAGGCGGGGTTCCACTCCTACGAGCCGAGCCCCTACCGGAACTGGACCCTCAGCCCCGAGGCCCACAACGTGCCGATCCCGCAGGGCCGCAAGCTGCGGCCGAGCACCCCGTCGTCACTGGTGCAGAAGACTCTCGGGAGCGACCGCCAGTCGTACACGCTGAGCGACAAGGCCTATGGCGTCAGCCGGACCCGGGCGGTGCTGGTCAACCATGACAAGAAGGACGTCATGGCGGTCCTCGACACGGTGGCGTCGGGCAAGGTGGCCAACCTCTGGCACCTCGACCCGCGCATGTCGGTCGTCGAGAACAGCGGCGGCCGGGTCGTGGTCAAGGACAACGACTGGCGGGCCTCGGTCGTGCAGTTCGCGCTGCCGGGCTGCAAGCCGGTCAAGGGCCAGAAGATCGTGACCGGGCGGCCGAAGCCCTTCCAGGGCTGGATCTCGCAGACCTACATGCAGAAGACCGCCGCCCCGGTGATCGTCTCGCCGTCGGCCAAGGGCCTGTTGACCGTGGTCGTGCCGGGCACCGCCGAGGGCTCGGTGACCTGTTCGGGGAGCACGGTCATCGCGCACACCCCGAACGGACCGGTCACTTTTAAGATCTCGGGCAAACAGTTGGTCTAGGACGTGTTTCGAAGTGCCGTGACGTGCTGGCGTGTCGTGGCCGGGAAATGAAGAAGGTCTCCGGTAAGTGGGTTGATCGACCGAGAAAGACCTGACCACCGGAGACCTCGTGGCACCCTTAGCGGTGGCGCGGCGGTTCGGCCTGAGCGATGCGCACTGGGCCCGGCTCAAAGCCGTGCTCCCCACGCCCGTGAAACCAGGCAGGCCCGCGCAGTGGACCAGACGACAGCTCATCGACGGCATCTGCTGGCGCGTAAGGGGCGGAGCGCCCTAACTGCTACCGCTCCTGGCAGGCGGTGTACGCGTTGTTCCGCCGCTGGCAACGCGCCGATGTCTGGCGGCAGATCATGACCGCATCGCAGACGGGAGCCGACGCCGCCGGGCTGATCGGTTAGGAGATCGGCGTGGACTCCACTGTCTGCCGGGCTCACCAGCACGCGGCCGGAGCCCGCAGGTCAGGCGACCGGCAGGCCGAACCACCCGGCGGGATCACCACGGAGCCGGCCGTTCACGCTCTGGGCCGCTCCCGCGGCGGCTGCTCGACCAAGCTCCACCTGGCCCGCGACAGCGGCCAAGGCCTGCTCGCGTTGGTGGTGACCGCCGGCCAGCGCGGGGACGCACCCCTCAGTTCATCCTGGTCATGAACACCATCAAGGTTCCCCGCCCAGGTGCGGGACGCCCTCGCACCTGGCGGGAGGGGGTCCGGGCGGACAATGCCCTACCCCTCCCGCGCCATCCGCGCGCACTTACGCGCCCACAGGATCAAGGCCACGATTCCCGAACCCGCCGATCGCATCGCCGGCCGACTCCGGCGCGGCAGCCGAGGCGGGCGCCCACCCGCCTTTGACCCGGCCGACTATCAGGCCCCGATCAGCAGTTGAATGCGGGATCAACCGGCTCAAACGCGACCGCGCCATCGCCACTCGCTACGACAAGCTCGCGGTCCGCTAAGAAGCCTCCGTCCAGATCGCCGCCATCAACGACTGGCTAACCCGACTTCGAAACACAACCTAGGCGCGCTCGAGCAAAGCTCTTCGGAGAAAAATGAGTGGAAGATCGGGGGATCAATTGTCGTCCGACGTGTTTTGAAACTGCTCCATCAATATCTGGAGGAGCCGCGGATCGATGCCACCGGCACTCGACTGAAGATCTGAATCGGCTCTGCCTGGAACGATGTTTAGTTGATTGATGAATCGTTCCCCGAAGTCGCTGTCCAGGCTGACCGCTACGAAGCCCAGCCGCATCTGACTATCCTGGTGATCGATACGCCCAGGAAGTGATAGCAATGCGCCTTCGCTGTTGAGGCCATAGCCCAGCATTTGGTGGAAGCGCTGATCAAGCATGCGCTTCAGGTGGGCTTCCGAAATCCGCGCGATACCAGAGATCGCTCGTCTTGACGGGTCGGTCGCGCTTGCCGCGAGATCAAAGAAGCTAGAGATGAGATATCTCGACCTGCGCCACATATACACTCGAAATGGAATGTTCCGCAGGAGGAGGCTGGGATTAGAGTTCAGCCATACCTCGTCGTACGCCCCCTTGGTGTCCGGATAAGAGAGATCCAGCTCCTCCATCCACACGCCAGATGTCCAATTGTATCTTTCGCCTTCTAAGAACAGAATCCGGCGCGGCATGTCGTCTAGCCCATGGTACGCTTGATCGAAGATCGCCGCCAGCGAACCCATCGTTTGTTCATGCCTGATGCGAATGTATCGAAGCAGAGAGTTGGCGTTTTCGAGCATCACAGCTTCGTTCGCCGACTGGAATTGATCCACATATCCGCGCTGACGCGAAAGTCCGACGAGCTCCTCAGGGGTCGCCAGCGGCCCCAACTCATCTATGTAAGCTATTCCCGTGTCGCTTGGCTTCAGAAGCAGGCTCCACGGGTTGGGAAACGTCCTGAATTTCTTCAGGAGACCTGGCGCCATCTCTTCAAAATGCTCCGTGCAGAATGCGCAGAAGCAGGTTGCCTCCACCCTGCCGGGGCTTCCGCCCATGGGCCAGAGGGTTGTCGCGTCGATTGCTGCACCTTGCAACTTGCCCGGCTGCTTAGCGCATACCTCGCGAACGATATCAATGCCCGTACCCAGGATTGCGGCTAAGACTTCACCGCTACGCGGGTTTGCCACACACAACTGAGGCGTGGCGGAGCCCAAGATATCTCTTACATTGATTCCGTCTCCGGGGATGAACGAGAGGTTCGGGCTCAGAGACAGGATGATCCCGATGCCCATTGACGCAAACTGCTGGATTGCGTCCTCGAAACCTCTCAGCACGTTAGAGATCGGCGCGTAGGTCGAGAGTGGAATTCCTCCCAGCCCGTCTACTTCGAACAATGGACCGTCATGTTCGACCACGGGCAGGCAGACAAGTTTGGGATCCACCCCCCAGAGACGCCTGAAGTTTGAGACTAATTGCGCCGGCGTCCGATAGCGCAGGACAGCCATGCTCGGTACTTCTAGAACGCCGTCTCCCGCGTTCTCCTTCACCTTGGCGATTGCCCACGTGCGTCTTGTCATTGACTGGATCCTCCCCTGGAGATGGATTGCCTACCCGCCGAGGTCACTTCGACATTTCCGCTCGGGGTTTGATTGAGATACTTGCGATTGACCATTTCCCCAAGCAGAGAATTAGCCTGATCAGTCGGCACCAGGTTGCTCAACGCGTCCAAGGCTTTTTGTCGACTCAGCCGACCTCCGACCTCTTGGCTTGCCATTTTCGCTATGACACGCAAGGCATTCACCATCTCAGGTGAAATTTGCCAATGAAGTTGGGTCTTCACAGCGGCATCGAGCTGCCTGACCTCCTCGACAGTCTCGGAAACCGCTAGATGTATTTGATCCAGCCTGGCGCCGTGGACCCTATTTCCATCTGACACGAAGTTTTTGACAGCACCGAGTTCTTGACGAAGCTTTTCGGCCTCAAGGCTTATCTTTTCCGTCTCCCTCAGCGTCTTGGCTATGTCGGCTTGGATTTTCTCGACTTCCAAGGGCGCCTTGCCCACTTCTGCGCGAATCTTATTGACCTCGGCGGTGAGCTTGTTCCGGTTGACCAGGACCCCTATCAAGATTCCAGCAACGGCAAACAACCCACTCACAGTCGCCACCAGAACCGCCTGCCACCAGGTCATGGCGAAGAGAGTACACTCCCCGCACGACATTCTCTACAATTCCACAATTACCCGAAAGAGACACGAAAAGAACCATATCTGGCACAACCGAAAACCCGCACATGCCCCTTCGGTGATCAATTCAAGCTCCGCCCATCGGAAATATGAAACGCAAATTGGTTACCATATGCGTACATTTCACTCAATTTGGAGATATGGGGCGTTTTGCTCCAATGGGTGAAATGGATCTAGAGCGCCGTCTCACAATCGAACGTGCGATCGATCGGCTATAAGGTTGGATCAAGAACTTCCAGTCAACAACCCGCAGAAACGACAAGTGCCCAGGGCCGGAGGCGCTGGGCACTGCAAGTGGTCTGAGGTCAGATCTCGTAGCCGGCCCTCAACAGGCCGAACGTCACCGCCTGCTCCAGGGCGTGCCAGGACGCCTCGATGATGTTCTCGTCGACGCCGACCGTGCTCCAGTCGCCCTTCGGGTCGCTGGAGGTCACCAGGACGCGGGTCACCGCGTCGGTGCCGTGGGTGCCCTCCAGGATGCGGACCTTGAAGTCGATCAGCTCGACGGTCGCCAGCTCGGGGTAGAGCTTCTCCAGCGCCAGCCGGACCGCGCGGTCGAGGGCGTTCACCGGGCCGTTGCCCTCGCCGGTCGCGACGATGCGCTCGCCCTTGGCGTGCACCTTCACGGTCGCCTCGCTGACGACCTCGCCCGTCGGGCGGCGTTCGACGATCACGCGCCACGACTCGACCGTGAAGTGGCGGCGGCGCTCGCCGTGGAGGGTGTCGCGGAGCAGCAGCTCGAACGACGCGTCGGCGGCCTCGAAGGTGTGGCCGCGCGACTCCAGGTCCTTGACCCGGTCGACCAGTTCGCGCGACTGCTCGCCCGTCAGGTCGTAGCCGAGCTCGCGGCCCTTCAGCTCGACCGAGGCGCGGCCGGCCATGTCGGAGACCAGCATGCGCATGTCGTTGCCGACCTCGGCCGGGTCGATGTGCTGGTAGAGGTTGGGGTCGACCTTGATCGCCGAGGCGTGCAGGCCGGCCTTGTGGGCGAAGGCGGAGGCGCCGACGTAGGGGGCGTGGGAGTTGGGGGTCACGTTGGTGACCTCGGTGATGGCGTGGGCGATGCGGGTCATGTCACGCAGCGCCTCCGGCGGCACGAGGTCGAAGCCCCGCTTGAGCTGGAGGTTGGCCACCACGGTGAACAGGTTCGCGTTGCCCGAGCGCTCGCCGTAGCCGTTGGCGCAGCCCTGCACGTGGGTCGCCCCGGCCTTCACCGCGGCGAGGCTGTTGGCCACCGCGCAGCCGGTGTCGTCGTGGCAGTGGATGCCGATCCGGGCGCTGGTCGCAACCGCGTCGTGGACGACGTCGGCGAGCTCGTCGGGCAACATGCCGCCGTTGGTGTCGCACAGGGCGATCACCGACGCCCCGGCCTCGGCGGCCGTCCGGAGCACCTCAAGGGCGTAGGCCGGGTTGGACTTGTAGCCGTCGAAGAAGTGTTCGGCGTCCAGGAACACCCGCTGACCCTCCGCACGCAGGTGGGAGACCGTGTCGCGGATCATCGCGAGGTTCTCCTCCAGGGTCGTGCGGAGGGCCAGCTCGACGTGCCGGTCATGACTCTTGGCGACAAGGGTCACGACGGGCGCGCCGGAGTCGCGCAGGGCGGCCACCAGTGGGTCGTCGGCGGCCTTCACTCCGGCCCGGCGGGTCGCGCCGAACGCGGCGAGTTGCGCGTGCTTCAGGTCGAGCTCTGTTTGAGCGCGCCGGAAGAACTCCGTGTCCTTGGGGTTGGCCCCCGGCCAACCGCCCTCGATGAAACCGACCCCCAGGGCGTCCAGGTGACGGGCGACGGCGAGCTTGTCGGCGACGGAGAGGTTGAGGCCCTCCTGCTGGGCGCCGTCGCGGAGCGTGGTGTCGTACACGTGGAAGCGGTCGTCGGCCATCTCGGTTCCTTGGGGTGATTGCGAGACAAACAAAAAGACCCCTCACGGGCGTGAGAGGTCTGCGCGCCTGGCTGGAATGATCCGTCAGCCGGCGCGCCTGCCAATAATGAGCAGACCGTTGAACATGGTGCTTGCGAGTTAACCATACGATTCACGATCTGGCACATCGATCTCACGAAGTAAGATAGAGATCATGAAGGGTTCCTATCTGGGCGAAGCACTGCCCGACTACCTGTCCGCCCACGCCACCCCGCCCGACCAGGTACTTCGTGATCTCGCCGTCGAGACCGCGGCGCTCCACTCCGACCACGCCGGCATGCAGATCGCACCCGAGCAGGGCACCTTCATGACCATGCTGGTGCAGCTCACCGGCGCGCGGCTGGCGGTCGAGGTCGGCACCTTCACCGGATACTCCTCGATCTGCATCGCCCGGGGGCTGGTTCCCGGCGGGCGGCTGATCGCCTGCGACGTCAGCGAGGAATGGACGTCGATGGCCCGGAAGTACTGGGAGCGCGCCGGGCTCACCGACCGCATCGAACTGCGGCTCGGCGACGCCGTCGAGACCCTCGGGGCGCTGCCCGCCGAGGAGGAGATCGACTTCGCGTTCATCGACGCCGACAAGGCCGGCTACCCGGCCTACTACGAGGCGCTGCTCCCGCGCATGCGCCCGGGCGGCCTGATCGTCTGCGACAACACGATCCAGGGCGGCCGCATCACCGACCCCGCCGCCGAGGGCAACGTGCCGGTGATGCGCGAGTTCAACGACCTGGTGACCGCCGACCCCCGGGTCGATTCCGTGCTGCTCCCGGTGGCCGACGGTCTGACGCTGGCGCGCAAGCGTTAAGCGATCTTGTGCACCCAGTTGTGGGGGTCGGGACGGCTGCCGTACTGGATGCCCATGAGCTCTTCCCTGATCTTCAGGGTGACCGGGCCCGGGGTGCCGTCGCCGACGGTCCAGGCGCGGTCGGCGCCCTTCACCGAGCCGACCGGGGTGACCACGGCGGCGGTGCCGCAGGCGAAGACCTCGGTGAGCTCGCCCGACTCACACCCGGCCTGCCACTCCTCGATCGAGAGGCGGCCCTCCTCGGCGGTGAGGCCGAGGTCGGCCGCGAAGGTGAGGATCGAGTCGCGGGTGATGCCCGGCAGCAGGGTGCCGGTGAGCGCCGGGGTGAGCAGGCGGTCGCCGAAGACGAAGAACAGGTTCATCCCGCCCATCTCCTCGACGTAGCGGTGCTCCACGGCGTCGAGCCAGACCACCTGGTCGCACCCCTCGGCGACGGCCTGGCGCTGGGCCACGAAGGCGGCCGCGTAGTTGCCGCCGCACTTGGCGAAGCCGGTCCCGCCGGGGGCGGCGCGGGTGTACTCGGTCGACAACCACACCGAGACCGGCTGCACGCCGCCTGCGAAGTAGGAGGCCGCCGGTGAGGCGATCACCATGTAGCGGTAGGTCTTCGAGGGGTAGTTGACCCCCAGCCCGGCCTGCGTGGCGATCATGAAGGGGCGCAGGTAGAGGCTGTGGCCCTCGGTCGTGGGCACCCACTCGCGGTCGGTCTGCACGAGCAGTTCGAGCGACTCGACGAACGTGTCCTCGGGCAGCTCGGGCATCGCCATGCGGGCGGCCGAGGCGTTGAACCGGGCCGCGTTGGCATAGGGGCGGAACGCCACGATCGAGCCGTTGGCCTGGCGGTAGGCCTTCAGACCCTCGAACAGTTCCTGGGCGTAGTGGAACACCGAGGTCGCGGGGTCGAGCACGAGGGGGCCGTAGGGCTCGAGGCGGGCGTCGTGCCAGCCCTGGCCCTCGGTGAAGTCGATCGAGACCATGTGGTCGGTGAACGTCTGCCCGAAGCCGGGCGCCTCCAGCACCCGCTCTCGGTCCGACGCGCTGCGCGCCTGGGGGTTGGCGCGCACCTCAAAGCTGAGCTGGCTGGTCATGCGGGTTCCTCTCTACGCTACTGATGAAAACCTAGGGCATGTCGCGGGGCACAAAAAAGCGCACAGTGACCCAACACGGGCCACTGTGCGCGGTGGAACGACGGAGGTGGCCGGCGATCAGCCGGCTACTCGGGCGGCGATGTCGTCGCCGATCTCCCTGGTGGTGCGGGCCTGCCAGGCACCGGCGCGCTCGACCAGGTCGTCGGCGACGGCCTGCTCGACGCGGGCGGCGGCCTCGGCCTGGCCGATGTGGTCGAGCAGCATCGCGACCGACAGGATGGTCGCGCTCGGGTCGGCCTTGCCCTGCCCGGCGATGTCGGGGGCCGAGCCGTGGACCGGCTCGAACATGCTCGGCGCGGTGCGGTCGGGGTTGACGTTGCCGCTGGCCGACAGGCCGATGCCGCCGGCGATGGCGGCGCCGATGTCGGTGATGATGTCGCCGAACAGGTTGTCGGTGACGATCACGTCGAACCGCTGCGGCTGCGAGACGAAGAACATCGACGCGGCGTCGACGTGGCAGTAGTCGGTGGTGACCTGCGGGTACTCCTCGGCGACCCGCTTGACGGTACGCGACCACAGGTCGCCGGCGAAGGTCAGCACGTTGGTCTTGTGGACCAGCGTGAGGTGGCGGCGCTCGCGGCCGGCGGCCTTCTCGAAGGCGTAGCGCACGACCCGCTCGACACCGTAGGCGGTGTTCACCGAGTCCTGCGTGGCGATCTCGTGGGGGGTGCCCTTGCGGAGCACGCCGCCCGCGCCGGCGTAGGGGCCCTCGGTGCCCTCGCGGACGACGACCATGTCGATGTCTTCGGGGCGGGCCTTGCCGAGCGGGGTCTCCACGCCCGGGAAGAGCTTCACCGGGCGCAGGTTGACGTAGTGGTCGAGCTCGAAGCGCAGGCGGAGCAGCAGGTCGCGCTCCAGCACCCCCGGCGGCACGCTCGGGTCGCCCACCGCGCCGAGCAGGATCGCGTCGAACCCGCGCAGCTCGGCGAGGACCGAGTCGGGCAGGGTCTCACCCGTGGCGTGGTAGCGCGCCGCACCCAGGTCGTAGTGGGTGGACTCCACCTTGACGCCGACCGCGTCGAGAACTTTGAGGCCCTCCGCGACGACCTCGGTGCCGATCCCGTCGCCCGGGATCACTGCCAGGCGGATGTTGCTCGAATCCATGGGGGTACCTTAGCGGGCTGTCTCGGAGATCGAACAACGATCTCACCATACGGAATGTCGCGTCAGCGCTCGGGCGAGCCGCCGTTGTCGCGCCGGTCGAGGGCCGTCTGCAGGGCCTCGGCGACCTCGTCGTCGGTGTCTTCGGGACGGTTCCACGGATACATGTCGTACATGAGGGTCTCCAGCTCTGGGAGGAGAAAGGGAGGTCGGCACGCCACGACTCCGCGGCGGGTCGCCGGCCTGCTGGATCAGACCCCGCCGCGGCAGGTAATTACGAGAACCCGACGCATCCCTGTCACAGTACCCCAGCCGTCTCGTAGGACGACCTACCATCTCATCCCATGAGACGGCAAAAGCCGCCCCCGCGGTGGGCGGGGACGGCTTTCCGAGGCGCGGAGACTAGCCCTCCAGGTCGACGACCCGGCCGCTGTCGGCGCCGATCTCGCTGGCGATCTGGTCGACCACGTCGGCCGGGGCCGCCGAGTCGAGGGTCAGCGCGATCAGGGCCTTGCCGCCCTTGGCGCCACGGGCGACCTGCATGGAGGCGATGTTGACGCTCTGCTCGCCGAGCAGGCGGCCGACGATGCCGACGATGCCGGGACGGTCGGTGTAGGTGAAGAACGCCAGGTGGTCGGTCGGCTCGATCTCCATCGTGAAGCCGTTGACCTCGACGATCTTGGTGATCTGGCGCGGGCCCGAGAGCGTGCCCGAGACCGAGACGGTGCGGCCGTCGGCCAGCACGCCGCGGACAGTGATCACGTTGCGCCAGTCGGGGCTGTCGGGGCTGGTGACCAGCTCGACGACGGTGCCCCGGTCCTGGGCCAGCAGCGGCGCGTTCACGTAGGTGACGCCGTTCTCCACGACGTCGGTGAAGACGCCCTTGAGCGCGGCCAGCTCCAGCACCCGCACGTCCTGCGCGGCGATCTCGCCCCGGACCTCGACGACCAGGCGGGTGGCGACCTCGCCCGCGAGGGCGGTGAAGACCCGGCCGAGACGCTCGGTCAGCGGCAGGCCCGGCTTGACCTCCTCGGCCACCGCGCCGCCCTGGACGTTCACCGCGTCGGGCACGAACTCGCCGCCGAGGGCGAGCTTCACGCTGCGGGCGACCTGGGTGCCGGCCTTCTCCTGGGCCTCGTGGGTGGAGGCGCCGAGGTGGGGCGTGACGACGACCTGGTCGAGCTCGAACAGCGGGCTGTCGGTGACGGGCTCCTTGGGGAACACGTCGATGCCGGCGCCGGCGACGCGGCCCTCCTTGATGGCGGAGTAGAGGGCGTTCTCGTCGATGATGCCGCCGCGCGCGACGTTGATCAGGCGCACGTTGGGCTTCACCTGGTGCAGCTCGCGCTCGCCGATGAGGCCGATGGTCTCCTTGGACTTCGGCAGGTGGACGGTGATGAAGTCGGCCTTGGCCAGCACCTCTTCGAGCGACAGCAGCTGGACGCCCATGGCCGCCGCGCGGGCCGCCGGGAGGTAGGGGTCGTACGCGATCAGTTCGACCCCGAACGGCGCGAGGCGCTGCGCGACGAGCTGACCGATCTTGCCGAGGCCGAGGATGCCGACGACCTTCTCGTCGAGCTCGACGCCGGTGTACTTGGACCGCTTCCACTCGCCGCCCTTGAGGGCGGTGTGGGCCTGGGCGACGTTGCGGGCCGAGGCGAGGATGAGCGCCACGGTGTGCTCGGCGGCGCTGGTGATGTTCGAGGTGGGCGCGTTGACGACCATGATGCCGGCCTTGGTGGCCGCATCGACGTCGACGTTGTCGAGGCCGACGCCCGCGCGGGCCACGACCCGCAGCTTCGGCGCGTGGGCCACGGCCTCGGCGTCGACCTGGGTGGCGCTGCGCACGATCAGAGCGTCGACGTCGGAGAGAGCCGGAAGGAACGCGGACCTGTCGGCTCCGTCGACCTGACGGACCTCGAAGTCCGCTCCGAGGACGGCGAGACCGGCCTGGGAGAGCTCCTCTGCGACCAGCACGACGGGCTTGTTCACTGGTGATTTCCTTCGAACGTGACGACTTCAATGGCCGCCGTCGAGTCTATCCACGCTCGTCGGAGTGCCCTCGGAGGATCCGCCATCCGAGACGCCTGTTACTCAGGGGAGTCGTGAGAATCCTTCACGTAAACAGCGGATTTGACGGCATACCCGGGTTGGACCGAGCCAATCCCCACAGCCGCCAAGTTGGTATTGATCGCACCTAATCTTGGCGATTAGCCTGCTAAATCGTGGTTCGGTACCTATGGTTCAGCATATGAGCATCGGGAATCCCGCTCTCGGCGAAGTGCTCGCCCAGCACGGCAGTCCGCACCAACTTCTCGCCGCTTTGGCGGATTGGGGCATCCTGGTCGCCGTCCGGCCCGATCGTTCCGTGGTGCTCGGCACCACGCAGAGTGGCGAACGGGTGCTGCTCGGCTACACCGGTCCGGCGACGTACGCGCGCCACCGGGGCAGCCACTCGTTGTCGGTGTGCGACGCCGACACGATCCTGGACATCCAGCGGGTGACCGGGGTCCGCGAGATCGTCATCGACGCCGCCGGGCCGGCCGCCGCGGCCGTGCCGATCGACGACCTCCAGCGGCACCTCCGCCAGACCCGCAGCGGGCCGCATCCCGTCCTGTCGGGCGCCACGCCGAACGCCTACGCGACCGGCAGCATGGACCGGATCCCCAAGCCGCCGGTCCGCACCGCGGCCCCGATGCCGCTGGGCGCGCCGGTCCCGCCGGTGCAGCAGCACGCCCCCGCCGCGCCGGCGCCGTGGATCCCCCAGCCGCGCCAGCACCTGTCGGGCGCGATGCAGGTCGTCGATCCCGGATACCAGCGCACGAACCATCCGATACTGCCCGCGTTGCGGGTGGCCATCGCCGAGTTGCTGCGCGACATGCCGGTCGTCCACCACGTGTGGATCTCGGCCGCGCGCACGGTCTCGGGGTCGCAGGGGATCATGCTGCATGTGAAGGTGCACACCGCCAACGCCGAGGACATCGTCCGCGACCTCCATCGCGGGGTGCGCGCCAGGCTGCCGCAACTGGCCGCCAGCGAGGCTCCGGTGCTGATGGCGAGGGTGGCCGACGCGTTCACCGAACGGCGCATGATCGAACTGGGCGCGCACGTCGTCTGTGCGGACGTAACGGACTGATCGATTCCCTACCCCATTTGCCGTGATTGGGCTTGAATTGCGGCCATGGTCACGGTCCCCACCCGAGTGCGCCTCGGCTATGCCGTCGGCTCGTTCTGCACGGCGAACTTCACCACGATCCCCGGCCTCCTGCTGCTCATCTACATGACCAACGTGCTGGCCGTCGATCCGCTGCTGGCCGGTGTCGTGGTGTTCCTGCCGAAGGCGTGGGACCTGGTCGCCAACACGCTCGTCGGCCAGTGGTCCGACCGGACCGTGTCGCGGTGGGGCCCCCGGCGGCCGTGGCTGCTCGGCGGCGCGGCGATCCTGCCCATCGCGTTCGTCGTCATGTTCATCGGCCCGCCGCTCACCGGCGGCGCGGCCGCGCTCTTCGTCGGGCTCGCCTTCCTGGTGGCGGCCAGCGGGTACGCCCTCTACGAGGTCCCCTACAAGGCGATGCCCGCCGAGATGACCCACGACTACCACGAGCGCACGTCGCTGCTGCAGTGGCGCATGATCTTCATCGCCATCGGCATCGGCATGAGCGGCATCCTGGCGCCGATCCTCGCGGGCGACACCGTCGAGGGCTACCGCCTGATGGGCCTGGTCTTCGGCGTGATCCTGCTGCTCGCGATGCTGGCCTCGTTCTTCGGCACCGCGGGCGCGCCCTACACCGGCCAGGCCGAGCCGGAGGTCAGCCTGAGGGCCCAGCTCAGGGCCGCGCGCACCTCCCGGCCGTTCATGTGGCTGCTGGGCCTGAGCAGTGCCCAGACCCTCGGCGCGTACGTCATGCTCGCCGGCGCGCCCTACTTCGCGGCGTACACGGTCGGCAGCACCGGCGCGACGACGACCCTGTTCGCGGCGCTGGTCGGCCCGATGCTCGTGACGATGCCGCTGTGGGTGTGGCTGGCCAGGAAGCTCGACAAGCGCGGCGCCATGATCCTGTCGGGGGTGCTGTTCATGAGCGGGGCGGTCGCGGCCGTCGCCACCCCCCTGTTCGGCCCGCTCTACGCCCACGCGGTGATCGTCGTGGTCGGCGTCGGGTACGCCGGTCTCCAGCTGCTCCAGTTCTCGATGCTGGCCGACGTGATCGCGTACGACGGCCAGGTGAGCGGCAAGCGGCGCGGCGGCGTGTTCACCGGGCTGTGGACGGCGGTGGAGAGCGCGGTGGCCGCCTTCGGCGCGACCATCTACGGCGCGACGCTGGCCATCGGCGGCTTCCGCGAGTCGGACCCGGCCAACCCGGTCACCCAGCCCGAGAGCGCGGAGTTCGCGGTGCTCATCGGCATCACGGTGGTGCCCGCGGCGATCATCCTCCTGGGGGTCCTGATGACCTTCAAATACGACCTCACGAGTGCCAAGATGTCCCAGGTTTCACACGATGTGACGTAAATCACATGAACCTCGGTTGGAACGTGGCCATCAGGGATTCCGTAACGGGAAGATCTCGGCCAGGTCACCGAATATGACGGTTTTCCTCCCACAGCGCTTCCGACCAGGCCATACTTCGGTTCCATTCCAGAGCTTCGGAACCCCACCCCTGGAAGGAAGTTCATGAAGACTTCACTCCGCGCGCTCTTCTGCGCCGGTGTGCTGCTGGCCGCCACTCTCCCTGCGGTCGGCTCTGCCTCGGCGGCGACCGCACAGGCGCAGGCCGCGCAGGCACAGGCCGCGCGTTGCCGCATCGTCGCCTCGAAGCCCGCCGTCAACCAGCTCGGCCAGCTCACCGCCGTCGGCTCCCGCACCGGCCGCTGCTTCGGCAAGACCAGGGTCCGGGTGCGGATCAAGCAGTCGGTCGCCGGTCCGGACACCACGCTGAAGAGCGGCTCCAAGTTCGTCCGCACCGCGAAGCTGCGGGTCCGCGCGACCTGCACCCCCGGCGTCTACTACACCCAGGTGACCGGCCGCTTCGGCCAGGTCGTCAACTCGCGCCGGGTCAACATCACCACGTGCACCCCGGCCCCCGCGCCGTCCCCCTCGCCGTCGCCCTCGGCCTCGCCCAGCGCGTCGCCGAGCGCCTCGCCCAGCGCCACCCCGTCGACCCCGCCCACCGGCGGCGCCGTCGGCACCGCCGTCGAGAACGAGGTCGTGCGGCTCACCAACGCCGAGCGCGCCAAGGGCGGCTGCGGCCCCCTGACGCACGACGCCAAGCTCCGCACCGCCGCCTTCAACCACTCGGCGGACATGTCGGCGAAGAACTACTTCAGCCACGACTCGGCCGACGGCCGCGACTTCGGCGACCGCCTCCGGCAGGCCGGCTTCAGCTTCCGGGCCGCCGGCGAGAACATCGCCAAGGGCTACCAGACGGCCGCCCAGGTCGTTCAGGGCTGGATGAACAGCCCCGGCCACAAGGCGAACATCATGAATTGCACCTACACGCACATTGGCGTGGGTCACGTGGTCGCGGGTGGGCCATACTGGACCCAAGACTTCGCGAAGCCCTGACGTTAGGGGCTATCTGGACACCGGCCTGACGGAAAGCGGATACTCCAGACATGAGCTCCGAGCCACACGTGCGCGCCTCTGACGAGGACCGCGAGCGTGCGCTCAACGAGCTACGTGAACGGGCGGCCGAAGGCCACCTCTCGATGGAGACGTTCGTCGGCAGGGTCGACCAGGCCCTGCGCGCCCGCAGCGCCGCAGAGCTCGAACAACTCGTCGCCGACCTGCCCCAGCGGGGCAGGTTCCGGCGGCGGGCCACCGACCTGGTCGGATCGGTGTCCGACTTCAGCACCCGGCTACGGGCGGCCTGGCGCCGCCCCAAGCTCCCCCGCCTCGCACTGCCGGCAGACACGCGGATCCGGTACGTCGTGGGGCGAGGATCGGCTTGTGACCTGGTGCTGGCCGACCTGACCGTCTCGCGGATCCACGCGGAACTGCGACGAGAAGAAGACCACTGGCTGCTGGTCGACCTCGGCTCACTGAACGGCACCCGCCTGAACGGGTGGCGGCTGGTGGGCCCGGCCCGAGTCCGCAGCGGTGATGAGATCAGCTTCGGCGACTGCGCCTTCCTGGTGTCGGTCCCCCTTTGATCGCACCAAGGCCCGGCTCCCCCTGATCAAGGGAGCCGGGCCTTGTTGATTTCCGCCGTTGGGAGAGGAGTCCCCATGTTCCGGCGCGGAGTGCTGAGAGGGCCGGTCGAGCGCTTCCTCACCACCAACGCCCGACGAGTGCTCGCACTGGCCGACGATCCGCCCACGGCCACCGGGATCACCACGGTCCTGGAGCAGGCCCGGCGTCAGGCCCGCCTTCTCGGCCACCGGTACATCGGCACCGAACACCTCTTGCTCGCCTTGGCGGAGGTGGCCCCAGACCTGCTCCCCGGCCTCGGGGCTGATCCGGGCACGCTCCGGCGGCAGGTGGTCAGTGTGCTACGGGAGCCGGTTCCGGCCGGGTGGGCGTGGCCCTGAGTCCGGGTGCGCTGCCACGATGAAGTCGCAGGGCAGCGGCACGCCGAGCAACACCAGCAGGTCCCGCACCATGTCCTCGGCCTGATCGAGGTGGTGGACCTGAGTATGCGCGGGCCGGGACAGGCCGGGCCCCTCCACCGTCAGTGCCCACCAATCCCCGGACTTCCGCGCCGTCACGTTGAAGGTGCTCACCGGCCCTCCTTCGGCTCGACAGTCGATGAGGTCAGAGTCGCTCATATGGCCGGCCAGGCGGAGCCGTAACGGAAATCGATCTTTCGCCGCGACGGCGAGACGTTCGGTCGCGGCGAGAACGCGGAACGGCCCCTCACCCCCGGAGTCGCCTGCGGAGGGAAGGGGCCGTGACCGGTGACTACGCCTGGTTCTGGAGCCAGCTCATCATCGGGCGGAGCTTGGCGCCGGTCTTCTCGATCGGGTGCTCGGCCAGCTCGTCGCGGTACTGCTGGAAGCGCTTCTGGCCGCCGTCGAACTCGGCCACGAGCTCGCGGGCGAACTCGCCCGACTGGACCTCGTCGAGGATGCGGCGCATCTCCTTCTTGGTCTCGTCGTTGATGAGGCGCGGGCCACGCGAGTAGCCGCCGTACTCGGCGGTGTCGGAGACCGACCAGTACATCTTGTGGATGCCGCCCTCGTACATGAGGTCGACGATCAGCTTCATCTCGTGGAGGCACTCGAAGTAGGCGACCTCCGGCTGGTAGCCGGCCTCGATCAGGGTCTCGAAGCCCGCCTTGATGAGCTCGGACACGCCGCCGCAGAGCACGGCCTGCTCGCCGAACAGGTCGGTCTCGGTCTCCTCGGTGAAGGTGGTCTTGAGCGCGCCGGCGCGGGTGCCGCCGATGCCCTTCGCGTACGACAGCGCGAGCGGCCAGGCGTTGCCCGTCTGGTCCTTCTCGACCGCGACGAGACACGGGACGCCGCGGCCGGCCGCGTACTGGCGGCGGACCAGGTGGCCCGGGCCCTTCGGGGCGACCATGGCGACGTCGACGCCCGCGGGGGCCTCGATCAGGCCGTAGCGGATGTTGAGGCCGTGGCCGAAGAACAGCGCGTCGCCCTCGACCAGGTTCGGGGCCACGTGCTCGGCGTAGAGGTGGCGCTGGATGTGGTCGGGCGCCAGGATCATGGTCAGGTCGGCCTCTTCGACCGCTTCGGACGGGTTGAGCACCCGCAGGCCGTCGGCCTCGGCCTTCTCCCGGCTCTTGGAGCCCTCGGGGAGTCCGACACGGACGTCGACGCCGGAGTCGCGCAGGCTCAGGGCGTGCGCGTGGCCCTGGCTGCCGTAACCCAGGACGGCGACGTGGCGGCCCTGGATGATCGACAGGTCGGCGTCGTTGTCGTAGTAGATCTCAGTCACTTCGATAAACCTTTCGGGGTTTCTATGCGGTCCGGTCCAGGGCCCGGAGCGAGCGGTCGGTGATCGACCGGGCACCGCGGCCGATGGCCACCATGCCCGACTGCACGAGTTCCTTGATGCCGAACGGCTCAAGGACGCGCACGAACGCCTCCAGCTTGTCGACCGTACCGGTGACCTCGATGGTGACCGCGTCGGGGGCGACGTCGACGCAGCGCGCCCGGAACAGGTTGACCAGTTCCAGGACGTGGCTGCGGGAGTCGGCGTCGGCCCGCACCTTGATCAGCATGAGTTCGCGCTGCACCGACTGGGCGGTGTCGAGCTCGACGATCTTGAGGACGTTCACCAGCTTGTTGAGCTGCTTGGTGACCTGCTCCAGCGGCAGGTCCTCGACGTTGACGACGATCGTCATGCGGGAGACGTCGGCGTGTTCCGTCGGGCCGACCGCGAGCGAGTCGATGTTGAATCCGCGGCGGCTGAACAGGGCCGAGACCCGGGCGAGCACGCCAGGCTTGTTCTCGACCAGAACGGACAGGGTGTGCCTGCTCATCAGTCTTCGTGCTCCCACTTCGGCGCCATGTCACGGGCGTACTTGATGTCGTCGTTGCTGGTGCCGGCGGCGACCATCGGCCAGACCATGGCGTCCTGGTGCACCACGAAGTCGATCACGACGGGCATGTCGGTGATCTCCATCGCCTTGCGGATGGTGTCGTCGACGTCTTCCGGCCGCTCGCAGCGCAGGCCGACGCAGCCGTAGGCCTCGGCCAGCTTGACGAAGTCGGGGATGCGGCGGGCCGACTGCAGGTCGGTGTTGCTGTAGCGCTCCTCGTAGAAGAGCGTCTGCCACTGGCGCACCATGCCGAGGTTGCCGTTGTTGATGACCGCGACCTTGATCGGGACGCCTTCGAGCGCGCAGGTCGCGAGCTCCTGGTTGGTCATCTGGAAGCAGCCGTCGCCGTCGATGGCCCACACGTCCTTGTCGGGACGGCCCATCTTGGCGCCCATCGCGGCCGGGACGGCGAAGCCCATCGTGCCCGCGCCGCCCGAGTTGATGAACGAGCCCGGGTTCTCGTAGCCGATGAACTGCGAGGCCCACATCTGGTGCTGGCCGACGCCCGCGGTGTAGATCGCGTCGGGCCCGACCAGGGCGCCGATGCGCTCCATGATGTACTGCGGCGCGAGCGAGCCGTCTTCGTAGGTCTCGTAGCCCAGGGCGTAGGTCTCGCGGTAGGCGTCGAGGTGACGCCACCATTCGGCGTAGTCGCCCTTCTGGCCGTTCGCCTTGATCGCCGCGACCAGGTCGGCGATGACCTCCTTGCAGTCACCGACGATCGGCACGTCGGCGTGGCGGTTCTTGGAGATCTCGGCCGGGTCGATGTCGGCGTGCACGACCTTCGCGTACGGGGCGAAGGTGTCGAGCCGGCCGGTGACCCGGTCGTCGAAGCGGGCGCCCAGCGCAATGATGAGATCAGTGCGCTGGAGCGCGCCGACCGCCGCGACCGTGCCGTGCATGCCGGGCATTCCGAGGTGCTGCCGGTGGCTGTCGGGGAAGGTGCCCCGGGCCATCAGGGTCGTGATGACCGGGATCCCGGTCAGCTCGGCCAGTTCGAACAGCTCTGCCGACGCCTGCGCCTTGTGGACGCCGCCGCCGACGTACAGGACAGGGCGCTTCGACTCGGCGATGAGCCGGGCCGCCTCCCTGATCTGCTTGGAATGCGGGCGGGTGACCGGGCGGTAGCCCGGAAGCTGCATCTGGACGGGCCAGGAGAACGTGGTGGTCGCCTGGAGCGCGTCCTTGGAGATGTCGACGAGAACGGGGCCGGGACGCCCGCTCGCCGCGATGTGGAACGCCTCGACGATCGTGCGGGGGATGTCGGCCGCGTCGGTGACGAGGAAGTTGTGCTTGGTGATCGGCATCGTGATGCCGGAGATGTCGGCCTCCTGGAAGGCGTCGGTGCCGATGGCGGCCGACGCGACCTGGCCGGTGATCGCCACGATCGGCACCGAGTCCATGTAGGCGTCGGCGATCGGGGTCACCAGGTTGGTCGCGCCCGGGCCGCTCGTGGCCATGCAGACGCCGACCCGGCCGGTGGCCTGGGCATAGCCCTCGGCGGCGTGCCCGGCGCCCTGCTCGTGACGCACGAGCACGTGCCGGACCTTCTTGGAGTCGTAGAGGGGATCGTAGGCGGGGAGGATCGCACCGCCGGGGATCCCGAACACGGTGTCGACCCCGACCTGCTCCAGGGCCCGCACGAGGGCCTGAGCACCTGTCATCTGTTCGGTCATCGGCTCGTTCCTTGAGGCTGAGCTGGGCGTGTTCCGGCATAAAAAATGCCCCATCCGCAGAGAGCGGGACTGGGGCGGCGCGCGCAGGACTTCGGACTTCGTCAGGCGCGCCTGCGAAGTACTACGAGGAGGATCCCACCGCGATGCATGGACCCACCTTGTCCGATGAAACGGGCAGTCGTCAAATCCTGTGGGACGGACGTCTCAACAAATGAGACATCCGAATCAGGTGCCGCCGGGCATGGGCCCGCTTTAGGCGGTCGGCGGCCAGCTCCGCGAAGCGGAAGGTCTCCGGCCAGGTCGACCGCGCCGGCGTCGTGTGGCCTCGGTAGACGACCACCATGTTCCGGTACGCCATCACGACGTACTCGACCACCATGTCCGGGTCGTCGATCGAGCAGCCGGGGGCGCGGACCTCGAAGGCGTGGATCTCCTCCAGCAACGCGGGCGCCTCGACGGCGCGGAAGGCGTAGTCGTCATCCGGGCCGGTCACACCGTCGCAGTGGGTGGCGACGAGGGCGGCGGCGGACATGATGCGGCGCGTGGAGTGGTGATCGCAGCTGAAGACGTGGTGGGCGGCGGCCTGCGGATTGGATTTCCACAACCCGTTGTTCTCGACCCCGGAGAACGCGTCGTTGAAACGGTTGGCCGCGTCACGGGCACGGGGGCCCGCGCCGCCCATGCTCCGGAGAGGCAGATTCCACCGCTCCATCTTGAACGGGCGTAACCGGGGGCCCTCGTCCTCGTCGTCGGAAGGGCGCGGCTTCTCGTAGTCGGCGAGGGTGAGCAGGGCCCGTTTCCGGACCTCGGCCTGCCAGGAGTGCACTACGCCGAGGCCGTCAGGCTGGTTCGGATCAGGGAGCTCACGCCCTGGGCGGCCATCGGGCGGCCCACCAGGTAGCCCTGGCCCCGGCTGCAGCCCATCTCGCGCAGCAGATCGAGCTGCTCCGGGCGCTCGATGCCCTCGGCCACCACGATCAGCCCGAGGTCATGCCCCAGGCGCACGATCGTGCGGGTCAGCAGGCTGAGCGTTTCATCGCGGCCCAGGCCGCTGACGAAGGAGGGGTCGATCTTGATGATGTCGACCGGGAGCTGGCGCAGCAGCGCCAGGGAGGCGTAGCCCGTGCCGAAGTCGTCGATCGCCAGGCGCACGCCCAGCGCGCGCAGGTCGGACAGCTTGCCGATGGTGTCCTCGGCGTCTTCGACGAGCATCTCCTCGATCACTTCGAGGGTGAGGGCGCTCGGGGGGAGGCCGCTGTCGGACAGGGCCTCCGAGACCGTCTCGACGAAGCCGGCCGCCATGATCTGGCGCTTCGACAGGTTGACCGACAGGCCGATGTCCCAGTTGGCGGCGCGCCATTCGGCGACCTCGCGGCAGGCCTCGCGCAGTATCCACTCGCTCAGCGGGACGATCAGGCCGGTGTCCTCGGCCGTGCCGAGGAACTGCTCGGGCGGGGTGAAGACGCCGTTGCCCCGGCACCAGCGCACCAGGGCCTCGACGGCGGTGACGCGTGAGGTGGCCAGGTCGACCACGGGCTGGTATTCGATCGCGAACTGCTGGTCGAGCAGGGCCCGCTGGAGGTCGGCGGCGGTTTCGAGGCGGCGTACGGCCTCGGCGTGCATGTGGGCGGCGAAGACCTCGACGCGGCGGCCGCCCAGGCCCTTGGCCCGCGCCATCGCCACGTCGGCGTTGCGCAGCAGGTCGGCGGCCGAGGTGTCGTCTTCGGTGAAGGCCACGCCGACCGACGCGGTCAGCGCGATGTCGCGGTCGGCGACCCGGAACGGCTCCTGGGAGACGGCCCGGACCAGCCGTTCGGCCAGGTCGACGACCATCTGGGCGTCGGCTCCCGCCTCCAGCAGGACGGCGAACTCGTCGCCGCCCCACCGGGCGAGCGTGTCGTCGGCCCGCAGGGCCTGGCGCAGCCGCCGGGCGGCCTGGCCGAGCAGGTAGTCGCCGCTCGCGTGGCCGACGGAGTCGTTGACGCCGGTGAAGCCGTCGAGGTCGAGGAAGATCACGGCGGTGCCGGCCGAGCGGGCGAGCACCTCGCGGGTGCGCTCCTCGAAGTAGGCCCGGTTGGGCAGGCCGGTCACGCCGTCGTGGAAGGTCAGGTGGGTGACCTGGTTGCGCAGCGCCACCTGGTCGGAGACGTCGCGGGTGGTCACCAGGATCAGGTCTTCGCGGCGGACGTCGCGGGTCGCCACCGACTCGGTGGGCCGCCAGGTGCCGTCGGCGGCGCGGACCCGGCAGGCCAGCCGGCAGGTGCCGTAGCGCTCGATGTTGCCGTCGTCTTCGGCGACCTGGCGCAGCAGCGCCTGGATGACGGGCACGTCCTCGGGGTGGACGTAGTCGACGATCGGCTGGCCGAGCAGGCTCGCGGGCGGGTAGCCGTAGGTGGTCTCGACGCCGTCGCTGATCTCCTGGACGACCCCCTCGAGGTCGACCATCAGCACGACGTCGCCGGTGTTCTCGGCGAGCTGCCGCAGTTGCCGCTCGCTGACGACCATCTGCCGCCGCATGCCGTCGGCCGAGAGCATCACGATCAGCAGCCGGGCCAGCAGCACGGCCACCGCCGACACGGTCACGACCGGCATCAGCACGTCGCCGGTGGCGCCGACGGCCTTGACGGCCACCACGACCACGGCCGCGAGCACGAGCGCGTAGGGGGCGACGGTGACCACCACGGGAGGCGTCGCGGCGTTGCGCTGATCCGAGGGCACCCGGCGGCGTCCGGCCTCCTCGATCCACGGAGCGATCGCGAGCGCGACGAATCCCAGGGGCGCGACCAGCCCGGCCGGGACGGCCGGGTCGACGCCGTTGAGACGGGAGACGGCCGTGGCCAGTTCGGCCACGGTGACCGCGAACAGCACCCCGAGGCCGGCCAGCCCGACCGAGCGGTTGGCCGCCCGCGAGACCGCGACGAACGGGGCCGCCGCGCAGGTCGCCAGCAGGCACAGCAGAGGCAGCGCGAGGGTGGTGTAGAAGGCGCCCGTCTCCTCGGCCTCGGCGAACATCGGCGCGAGCAGCAGCGCCCAGGTGATCGCGAAGAGGGAGGCGGCCGACAGGTAACCGTCGCCGATCTGGCGGAACAGGCCGCGGCTCTGGGGCGGCGGCAGCGAGGTCAGCCAGCAGCCGATCATCATCAGCAGCGCCCCGACCAGCAGCATCAGGTCGGCGAAGGTGAGCACGAAGGCGGTGCCCTCGGCCACCGGCCGCACGCCGGTCCCGGCCAGCCAGGTGAGCGCGCCGCCGGCCAGCCAGCGCCAGCCCACGGCCTCGCGGCGGTCGTCGGCGCCGTCGCCGGCCCCGCGGTCGCCCGACAGGATCCGGCCCGAGGCCACCACCAGGGAGACCGCCGCGAGCAGGCCGGTCACCAGGCCCGCCACCGCCGTCACCGCGGAGGCCGATCCCCCCGCTATCAGGGCAGCGGCGATGACCGCCGCGCCGAGCCCGGCAGCGGCGATGAGCGAGACCCTGGGGTCACGCGTGCCGTTCACGCTCGTCGCCCTTTACTTCCGGTCACATCGTCAGTTTGCGCGCCGGTGCCGCCCCTGATGGGGACATCGGCCCAGTCGTCACCGATCTGATAAACAGGAATTCACGGTACGGACCCGAGGTCACGGCCTCGCTACGGTCCGGAACCAGATTCAGTAGCCCCCGCTGATGATATTGGTCAGCGGACGGCCGTCGTGCAGCCTTCGCAGCTGTGCCTCGACATAGACGAGTGCGCGCCTGGTCGAGGCGGGAGTGCTGCCCGCGACGTGAGGGGTGATGAGCAGGTGGGGCGCCTTCCAGAGCGGATGATCTTCGGGCAGCGGCTCGGGGTCGGTCACGTCGAGCGCCGCCCGGAGCCGGCCCGATTCGAGCTCGGCCAGCAGCGCGCCGGTGTCGACGACGGGCCCGCGGGCCGCGTTGACCAGCAGCGCGCCGTCTTTCATCCGGGCCAGGAACGCGGCGTCGACCAGGCCCTTGGTGGCGGCCGTGGCCGGCACCAGCAGCACCACGACGTCGGCCCGGGGCAGCAGGCCGGGCAGTTCCGATTCGGCGTGGACGCCGTCGCGGGCGCTCCTGGCCACCCTGATCACGTCGACCTCGAACCCGGCCAGCCGCCGTTCGAGGGCGGCGCCGATGGATCCGTACCCGAGAATGAGCACCGTGGAGTCGGCCAGGACACCGGTGTGCTGATAGGCCCAGCGGCCCTGTTCCTGGGCGCGCACGAACGCGGGGAACTCGCGCTGCATCGCGATCATCGCGCCGACCGCCCACTCGGCGGTTCCGGCGTCGTGGACGCCCCTGGCGTTGCACAGCAACACGCCATCGGGGACGTGGGGCAGGTAGGGTTCGACCCCGGCGGTAACCGTCTGGATGAGCCGCAAACGTGTCATCCGCGACAGCAGTTCCGAGATGTCCGGCACCGGGATGAGCGGGGGAACCCACACCTCGACGTCCCCCGCACCGGACGGCTCGGGATGGTCGCGTCCGTCGAAGAGCGTGTATTCGACGTCGGCCAGGTCAGTCGGGACAGCGGACTCGGCCTGCGGGGCCACCCAGATCTTCACAGGGGACAACCCTAATGACCGGTAAAGAAGGGTGTGACTGATGGGCGTAGGCCGGACCGGGCTGCTCACGCTGGCGGCGGCACTGACGGTGGGCTGCACCGCCGCCTGCACGACGGAGACCGGAGTGGGCACGGGCGTGACGCCCACCCCGCTGGCCGCGACGGCGACGGCGAGCCCCGCTCCCGCCGACGGCCCGCGCACGCTGGTCGAGGGCCTGGAGGTGCCCTGGGCCATCGCGTTCCTGCCCACGGGCGAGGCCCTGGTGACCGAGCGCGACTCGGGGCAGATCGTCCAGGTGGCCGCGTCGGGCCGGAAGACCGAGATCGGCACCGTCGCCGGGGTCGCCGCGTCGGGAGAGGGCGGCCTCATGGGCATCGCGGTCTCCCCCGAGTTCGAGCGGGACAAGCAGGTCTTCGTCTACTTCACCTCGGCCCAGGACAACCGCATCGTCCGCTACCGCTTCGACGGCGCCCTGTCCGACCCCGAGCCGATCGTGACCGGCATCCCCAAGGGCGGCATCCACAACGGCGGCCGGCTGGCCTTCGGCCCCGACGGCTACCTCTACGCGTCCACCGGCGAGATCGGCGACCGCGGCCTGTCGCAGGATCGCGACTCCCTCGCCGGGAAGATCCTGCGCATGACGGTCGACGGCGAACCGGCCCCCGAGAACCCGTTCGGCACCCTGGTCTGGAGCATGGGCCACCGCAACGTCCAGGGCCTGGCCTGGGACGAGAGCGGCAACATGTACGCCACCGAGTTCGGCCAGAACACCTTCGACGAGCTCAACCTGATCCGCGCGGGCGGCAACTACGGCTGGCCCGAGGTCGAGGGCGTCGCCGCCGACGACCGCTTCGTCAACCCGCTGGTGACGTGGTCGACCGACGAGGCGTCGCCCTCGGGCCTGGCCTACGCCGACCACGCGGTGTGGGCGGCGGCGCTGCGCGGCGAGCGGTTGTGGAAGGTCCCGGTGACCCCCGACGGCGCGGCGGGCCGCCCCGAGGCGCTCTACGAGGGCGAGTTCGGCCGCCTGAGGTCGGTCGCGACGGCGCCCGACGGCTCGTTGTGGGTGGGCACCAGCAACCGCGACGGGCGCGGCGACCCGAAGAACGGCGACGACCGCGTCCTGGTCATCCCCGGTCGTTAGCAGGTCTCAATCGGCTTCTGGGCAGACGGTCTCGGCGCGCGGCTTGTAGACCGTCTTCCAGTTCTCCGGGGGCTCCACGGTGCCGTCGAGGCGCACGCGTTCGCGGGTGGTCACGATCGTGAACCCGGCGGTGCCCGCCGACGGCACGCAGCCCGCCTCGGGCCCTTGAACCGGCAGCATGGAGGTGAACCGGGTGCGTTCACTCTGGGTGATCTTGACCTCGTACGTCTTGGTGCCCCACAACGACACGACCATCTCCGTGTCGGAGGCGGTGGCCTGGATGAGCACGCCGTAGTCGGTGTCGTTGCGCCAGACGAGGTCGGGCCCCGGGTAGGAGACGGCCACCTCCATCCCGGCCGGGTAGGGCGGCAGGAACGACTCGTGCGCCACCGCCTCGACGATCTCCATGCCGCTGCCGAGGGCGGCGTTGTAGAGGACGGTCCCGGCGACCGAGACCCCCGGCACGTCGCGGCCCTGCCGTCCCCGGATCTCCACCGGCTCGGCGGGCCCGGCGTACCCGGGGCGGCCCTCGCGGAGGCCGGTCGCCCGGTTGAGGGAGAAGGTCTCGCCGGGCCGGATGATCAGGCCGTTGACGCGCCGCGCGGTCTCCTTGATGTTGGTCACGCGGGGCTGGCAGCAGCTGTATCGCATGTCGACCCTGACCAGCTGGTCCTTGATGCCGATCGACGCGGCTTCCTTCTCGTCGAGGCCGGGCTGGAGCAGGGTCATCGGCACGGTCACCGCGCGGTCGTTCTGGCGGCCGAGGATGGCGATGATCTGGGCGCCCAGCTTGGAGGTGTCGATGCCGATGCCGGGCCGGCCGGGCACCAGCTCGGGCTGCCCGTCGTCGATGACGAAGGTCGCGTCGCGGGGCGACTCGTCGGCGGGCACGAATCGCATGCCCCGCGTCGCCACGGCCGCGTCGAACCGCGCCTCCAGCCCGCCGGTGTCGCCGGGCACGAAGCTCAGCGCCGCCGCGATGTCGACCGGCGCGAGCTCCAGCGAGGTGCCGCCGTACGTCAGCGTGACCGGCGCCGCGACCGCCCGGCGGGCCCAGGCCACCGCCCGGTTCACGCCGTCGCGGGTGGCGCGGGGGTCGGACTCGACGGGCTTCACCTCGACGATGATGTCGGGCTTCAGGTAGGCGTCCCGCACCGCGTCGACGATACGGGGCACGTCGAGGGTGGTGCCCTCCTTGGGGTAGACCGGCTCGGGCCGCAGGCCGTCGAATTTCACGTCGCCCTCGACCATCGGCTGTTCCATGGCCCGCGCCACCTGCGTCGAGACCACCTCGCCGAGCCGCGCGTTGTCGACCTGGACGACCGGGGCGACCTCGCGCCCGCCGGTCATCGCCCGCCAGATGTCGACCGGGCTGGGGAACCCCATGGGCAAGGCCCGCACGGTGGCCGGGACGTCGATCGACAGGCCGCTCCGCTCGGGGCTGATGCGCTCGCTCTCGGTGCCGTGGCGCACCACGATGGCGTCGGTCGCCGCGTTGACCAGCCCGGTGGTGAGCCGGTTGGTGGCCTCGCGGGCGTTCAGGCCGCCCACGTCGACGCCGAGCACGGTCGTGCCCGGGTAGACGTTGCCGGCCATGAGGAAGGCGGGCACGGCGTAGAGGAACACCAGCAGCCCCGCCACGACGAGCAGGGCCGGCCGCACCCAGCGGAACCCCGGCCCCTCTTCGTCGGGCAGGTCTTCGACCTCGGCGGGCAGCGGCGCGATGGTGACCTTGCGCGGCGCGGCGACGGGCCAGACCTCGACCTTGGCAGGCGGCGGTAACGAGGTCTCGGGGGGCGGCGACTTGACGAGGGGGGCGCTGCCGAAGATGTCGGACGTCACGCCCGGCGGCAGTGTGCCGCCCGCGCGAACCGGGTGTTTACGTGCGGAGACCGCCTCAGAGTCCGTCCCGAACGGATCCGTCGGCGGGTCGATGGACGCTTCGGCGTTCCGCACGCCTTGCTCTCCTCCGGCTCAGGGGAAACTCCCTTCAGTTAACCCTAAAGCACCCTCTTCTGGATATGTCGCGAAAACATGAGGTTCGCCCTGTCAGGAGTCATGTCAAGCGATGGTGGAACGTGGTTCTGGGGCGAGACGTCGGACTTCTTATAACAGAGCCAGGTAGCGCCGGGCCGGAACTGTCAGGGATCTGTCATGACACATTCGCCGCTGGACGGAGTGCGGATGAAACAGATCAGGGATTTGTGCCGGCGAATTTTTGCGCTATGTCACATGGCGGCCGTTGGAAGGCGTGTCAAACGCCGGGTGGAACGCCGTCGCGGCGGGACGCGAGAGCGGGGGCCGGCGCCGGACGCGGCGCGCGGCGGGGACGGCGGTCGGGGCCGGGGCGGGCGGAGCCGTAACGGAAGAAGAAATGCCCGGGCCCTGGACGGGCCCGGGCACACATCGGCTTATTCGCTGACGCCCAGCTTCTCGAGGATGAGGGCGCGGGCGCGGCCGGCGTCGGCCTTGCCTCGGCTGGCCTTCATGACCCCGCCCACGAGGGCGCCCACGGCGGCGATCTTGCCGCCCCGGATCTTGTCGGCGGCGTCGGCGTTGCCGGCGATGACCTGGTCGATGATGGCCGACAGTTCGCCCTCGTCGTTGACGATCTTCAGGCCGCGGGCCTCGACGACCTCGTCGGGCGAGCCCTCCCCCGCGAGCACGCCTTCGAGCACCTGACGGGCCAGCTTGTCGTTCAGCGCGCCCGACTTCACCAGCTCGGTCACCCGCGCGATCTGCGCCGGGGTGATCGGCAGCTCGGCCAGCGCGACGCCGTTCTCGTTGGCGCGGCGGGCCAGCTCGCCCATCCACCACTTGCGCGCGTCGGCCGCCGGGGCGCCCGCCTCGACGGTCGCCTCGACCAGGCCGAACGCGTCGGCGTTGTGCATGGCGGCCATGTCGAGGTCGCTGACGCCCCACTCGGCCTGCAGCCGCGTGCGGCGCACCGACGGCAGCTCGGGCAGCTCGGCCTTGAGCCGCGCCACCCACGCCGGGTCGGGCGCGATCGGCACCAGGTCGGGCTCGGGGAAGTAGCGGTAGTCCTGGGCCTCTTCCTTCGAGCGGCCCGAGGTGGTCAGCCCGGTGTCCTCGTGGAAGTGGCGGGTCTCCTGGATGATCCGGCCGCCCTCGGCCAGGATCGCCGCCTGCCGCTCGATCTCACCGCGGACCGACCGCTCGACGCTGCGGAAGGAGTTGACGTTCTTGGTCTCGGTGCGGGTGCCCCACTCGGACGAGCCGCGCGGCATCAGCGAGACGTTGACGTCGCAGCGCATCGAGCCCTGGTCCATGCGGACGTCGGAGACGCCCAGCGACCGCATGACCTCGCGCAGCTCGGTCGCGTAGGCGCGGGCGACCTCGGGCGCGAGCCGGTCGGTGCCCTCGATCGGCTTGGTGACGATCTCGACCAGCGGGATGCCCGCCCGGTTGTAGTCGACGATCGAGTGGTCGGCCCCCTGGATGCGGCCGGTCGCGCCACCGACGTGGGTCGACTTGCCGGTGTCCTCCTCCAGGTGGACGCGCTCGATCTCGATCCGCACGGTCTTGCCCTCGACGGTGATGTCGAGGTAGCCGTCGAAGCAGAGAGGCTCGTCGTACTGGCTGATCTGGTAGTTCTTCGGCATGTCCGGATAGAAGTAGTTCTTCCGGGCGAACCTGCACCACTCGGCGATCGAGCAGTTGAGGGCCAGGCCGATACGGATCGTCGACTCGATCGCCGCCGCGTTGGCGACCGGGAGCGCGCCCGGGAAGGCCAGGCAGGTCGGGCAGACGTGGGTGTTCGGCGGGGCCCCGAAGGTGGTCGGGCAGCCGCAGAACATCTTCGAGCGGGTGCCGAGTTCGACGTGGGTCTCCAGGCCGAGCACCGGCTCGAACCTCTCCAACGCCTCGTCGTACGGCATGAGCGTAGGAGTGCTCATAGGTAACCGAGTCCCTTCAACACAGTGTTCGTCCGCGTGACCCAGTCCTTGTAGGCGGGAACCTGGGCCAGCGTGTCGAGATCGATTGTCTGTCCGATTCGTTTTGCGTAGTCTGCGGCGTCGCTCTTGCGCGGGATGACGTCTTTGAGTGCCTGCTTCGGGTCGCCGACGCCCTCGACGTCTCTTGGCCGCGCCGGAAGCGCGTCGAGATTCGCCCTTCTGATGTCGGCCCACGCCCGGCGATCGGCCAGCATCCGGGCTTCGGTCTCTTTGACGGGGACGAGACCGATCACCGGTGCCCGTAACCGGCAGGCGCCGATGACCTGCTCGGCCTTGTGCCGCTCTTTCATGTCGTTGTGTACGAACAACACGTGGCAGTCGCCGGATAGTTCGGCCAACGCCTCCGCCACGCTTCGGTGATCGCGGATGGACCGGCAGGAGCCGATCTGGGTCGGCTCGACGTCGACCGCACTGGTGGCGGATGCAAGCGTGAGCTCGCGGAGCTGGCGGTAGATGACCGCACCGAGAAAGTCCTCGTCCTCGCGACCTTCCGCCACCAAACCAGGCACCAGCGGTCGAGCCATCAGACCGTTCCGACGGTGCTCAGGAAGGCCCGGACCTGACGGGGTGAAACGAAGGTGCCAGGCTCGCCCTCATCGCGGACGGGCTTGGCGACGGTGACCCGGGAGACCCGGTCGCTCTCCGGGTCGACGCGAACAGCCGTGTTCAGGAAGATCAGCGATTCACGGCGCAGCCGATAGAGCTCCGAGACGACCACCGGAGAGTGGGTGGTCATGATGACCTGACGCAGCGGCTCGTTCAGCGTGGCGGGATCATCCATGTCAGTGATCTTGCGTTCGATCCGGCGGAGTAGCTCAGCCAACCGGCTGGGGTGCAGACCGTTCTCGACCTCCTCAATGAGGAGGGTGCCCGCATGGTCAGGGTCGTGGATTGCGGCCAGCAGCCCGAGAATCCGAAGCGTGCCGTCGGACAGCAATGTGCTGGAGACATCGCCCTGGCCGTCGATGACCACGTCAAAAGCCCATTCATGGCGGCGTTCGTCGAGGTAGGGCACAAGATCCACCACATCAGGCGTCAGCGCGATGAAGTCATTGAGCAGGTCCTCAAAGACGCCGGTACGTCTAATCCGGCCCAAGACAGCCGCAAGGTTGCTGCCATCCGAAGTAAGGGGTCCGCTATCCACCCCGTCACCGAGTCCGCGCATTCGGTCGGGATCTGGCTTGTAGAGCCGCCAGGTTCGCAATTCATAGGGAAAAAAAATGGCAAAGAGGGGCGAATCGGGATGACGTTTATGCAGCTTGAACATGTCGGCCGCCACTTGAAGCGGGGACTTCAGATCTCCGAACTGGCCAAGTCCCGCAGAGTCGAAAGACGACAGGACCAGCTCCGAGTCTGGAGCCAGCCCTCGCTCACCCGTCGCCGTCGCCGCGTAGTCAAACGGCAGCAGGCCCAGTGGAGTCCAGGTGAGCGCCTTCACCCCGACACTGAGATCGGCGATCTCGAGCCCCTTGCTCACATGGTGGAACTGGTCCCGATAGCGCCCTCTGAGTGGTTCACCGTTGATGAGCCCGCTGGATTTCACGAAATCCAGTGCGTCGAAGAAGTTCGACTTTCCGCTTGAGTTGGGGCCCACCAAGGCAAGAAGGGGCGGCACGTCCAGCTCGAAATCCAGGAACGACTTGAAGCCGTCGATCCGAATATGAGTGATCATGCCGCCCTCCTTCCCTGTTTCTCCAGGGCCGTCTACAGGGCCGGGGCCTTGGACAGCAGCGGCCCGCCCCAGCGGGCCTCGAACGCCCGCTCGACCGCGGCGCCCACCCGGTAGCACCGGTCGTCGCCGAGCACTGGGGCCATGATCTGCAGGCCGACGGGCAGCCCGTCTTCGTCGGCGAGACCGCACGGCACCGACAGGGCCGCGTTGCCGGCCAGGTTCGACGGGATGGTGCACAGGTCGGCCAGGTACATGGCCATCGGGTCGTCGGCGCGCTCGCCGATCGGGAACGCCGTCGTCGGCGTCGTCGGCGAGATCAGCACGTCGACGTGCTGGAACGCGGCCTCGAAGTCACGCGAGATGAGGGTGCGGACCTTCTGGGCCGACCCGTAGTAGGCGTCGTAGTAGCCCGAGGACAGCGCGTAGGTGCCGAGCATGATGCGCCGCTTGACCTCGGGGCCGAAGCCGGCCGCCCGGGTCAGGGCCATGACCTCTTCGGCCGAGCGGGTGCCGTCGTCGCCGACCCGCAGCCCGTAGCGCATGGCGTCGAACCGGGCCAGGTTGGACGAGCACTCGGACGGCGCGATCAGGTAATAGGCCGGCAGCGCGTAGGTGAACGAGGGACACGACACCTCGACGACCTTGGCGCCGAGGGATTCGAGCAGTTCGACGGCCTCCTGGAAGCGGGCGAGCACGCCCGGCTGGTAGCCGTCGCCGCCGAACTCCTTGACCACGCCGACGGTCAGCCCCGCGACGTCGCCCTGCCGGGCGGCCTCGACCACCGAGGGCACGGGCTGGTCGATCGAGGTCGAGTCCATCGGGTCGTGGCCGGAGAACGCCTCGTGGAGCAGCGCGGCGTCGAGCACGTTGCGGGCGAACGGGCCCGGGGTGTCGAGCGACGACGCGAAGGCGATCAGGCCGTAGCGGGACGACCCGCCGTAGGTCGGCTTCATGCCGACGATGCCGGTCACGGCGGCGGGCTGGCGGATCGAGCCGCCCGTGTCGGTGCCGGTCGAGAGGGGGGCCTCGTAGGCCGCCACCGAGGCCGACGCGCCACCCGACGAGCCGCCCGGGATGCGGGTCAGGTCCCACGGGTTGCAGGTCGGGCCGTAGGCCGAGTTCTCGGTCGAGGAGCCCATCGCGAACTCGTCGAGGTTGGTCTTGCCCAGGATGACCAGCCCGGCCTCGCGCAGACGGCGCGTCACCGTCGCGTCGTAGGGCGGGCGCCAGCCTTCGAGGATCTTCGACCCGGCCGTGGTGGGCATGTCGGTCGTGGTGAAGACGTCCTTGTGGGCGATCGGCACGCCGGCCAGCGGGCCCAGCTCCGCGCCGGCGGCGCGCTTGGCGTCGACGGCGGCGGCCTGCGCGAGCGCCGACTCGGCTCCCACGTGCAGGAACGCGTGGACGCGGTCGTCGACGGCGGCGATCCGGTCGAGGTGGGCCTGCGTCACCTCGACGGCCGAGACCTCGCCGGACGCGATCAGGGACCCCAGCTCGGCGGCCGTCTTCTTGATCAGCTCGCTCACGCCTCCTCCCCGAGGATGCGGGGCACGCGGAAGCGGTCGTCCTCGACGGCGGGCGCGCCGGAGAGGGCCTGCTCGGGCGTGAGGCTGGGCGCGACGACATCGGGCCGGAACACGTTCGTCAGCGGAAGCGCGTGCGAGGACGGCGGGATGTCGGCGGTGGCGACCTCGGCGACGCGGGCGACCGCGCCGACGATCTGGTCGAGCTGGGCGGCGAAGTGGTCGAGTTCCTCGTCGGCCAGCGCCAGCCGGGACAGCCGGGCGAGGTGAGCGACCTCTTCGCGGGTTATGGCAGACATAAGTCGTTTAACCCGATTCCTGGGTGGAGTGTGGACACCTCATCCTAGGGCGCGCCGCAGCCCCTCCTCGACGCGCTATTCCACCCTGACCGTGGCCATCGGCAGCCGCAGCCGCGACCGCAACCACACGACGGCCTCCTCGGCCGGCATGGGTTCGGCGAGCCACCACCCTTGCCCGGCATGACAGCCCATGCCCCGCAATTGCGCGGCGATGTCGGCCGATTCCACCCCTTCGGCCACGGCGCGCAATCCGAGCGACCGGACCAGATCGATGATCGAGCGCACGATCCGCTCGTCGTCGGCCGACTCCCCCAGCTTCCGGACGAACGAGGCGTCGATCTTGACCTCGTCGACCTGGAGCCGCTGCAGCCGGACGAGCGTCGAGTAGCCCGTGCCGAAGTCGTCGAGCGCGAGGGGTACGCCCAGTTCGGCCAGCGTGCGGATGGTGTCGGCCGAGTAGGCCTGGTCGGTCATCAGGATGCGCTCGGTGACCTCCAGATGGATGGCGTTCGCGGGCAGCGAGTAGCGGGCCAGGCCGGCCGAGAGCTGGTCGGGCAGGCCCGAGTCGAGCAGGTCGCGGGCCGACACGTTGACCGAGATCGGGATCTCCAGGCCGGAGTGCCACCAGCGGGCGGCCTGGTCGAGGGCCTTGGCGATGACGTACTGGGTGAGCTCGCGCATCAGGTAGGACTGCTCGGCCAGCGGGATGAACTCCCCGGGCGAGACGGGGCCGCGTACCGGGTGCCACCAGCGCAGCAGCGCCTCGACGCCCTCGACGCGGCCGTCCTGGAGGGCCACCTTGGGCTGGTAGTGGAGGTCGAGTTCGGCCCCGTCGATGGCCCGTCGCAGGTCGCCGAGCAGGCTGAGGCGCTCGGGGGAGTTGCGGTCGCGTTCGGCGACGTAGAACTCGACGCCCGAGCGGGCCTCCTTGGCCATGTACATCGCCACGTCGGACCGCTGGAGCAGCAGCTCGAAGTCGGGGGCGTGGTCGGGGTAGAGGGCGATGCCGATGGACGCGTCGAGGTCGAAGGTCATGCCTTCGAGCCGGACCGGCTCGGTCAGCGCGACCCGCAGGCGGGCGGCCACCTCCCTGGCCGCCTGGGCGTCGCGGATCTGCGGCAGCAGCACGGCGAACTCGTCGCCGCCGAGCCGCGCGACGACGTCGCCGGGCCGGACGGAGTGGGTCAGCCGATGGGCCACGATCTTCAGCAGCAGGTCGCCGACCGGGTGGCCCAGGGTGTCGTTTACCTCTTTGAACCGGTCGAGGTCGAGCAGCAGCAGGCCCACCCGTTCGTCGGCGCGGGCCTCGGCGAGCGCCTCCTCCGTACGGAGGATGAGCAGTTTGCGGTTCGGCAGCCCGGTCAGGCCGTCGTGCATCGCCTGGTGGTCGCGGCGCATCGACAACGTCGCGGTGAAGTAGACGGCCGCCAGGGGCGCCACGAACAGCGGCACCAGCCCGGCGGAGTGCTCCATCACCACCACGACCAGCGGCGACAGGCCGAGCAGCGCCCCGTAGACGAGGCCCTGCGGCACCAGCGAGGTCTTCAGCACGCGCAGCACGGTCTTGCGCTCGTGCAGCGCCACCGCCCCGCACACCAGCAGGCCCCTGACCAGGAAGTACGCCAGCCCGGCAAGCAGGATGGCGGGGATGTCGGCGCCGGTGGGCGTCCAGGGGTTCATGGGCCGCGAGTGCACGCCGAACATGCCGAACGTGACGGCGGCGGCCAGGCACGCGAGGGTGACCTGGGCGATGTTGAACGCGATCCGGTGCCAGGCGCGTTTGTGCACCAGCCCGCTGACCAGCATCGCGACGGCCTGCATGATCGCCGCGGCGGACAACCCGTAGTGCATGAGCACCGCGAACGTGAACATCGTCGAGGTGGGGGTGCCCCCGACGAGGGCGGACGAGCTCACCATCACCGGCCGGAGTTCGCCCAGCACGACCAGCACGACCAGCACCCAGAAGAGCGGATCGGCGCCGAGCAGCCCCAGCTCGGGCCCGCCGAGCCGGACGGTCGCCACGACGAGGGCGGTGAAGCCGATCGTGATGATCGCGGCGAAGTAGGTCCACAGGGGCGAGCCGGGCCGCGGCCCGGCGTCCCGGGTGTCGGGCGGCGCGGGGGCGCGGTCAGTAGGTCCGGTCGAGTCGCCGATCTCAGGACATGGCATGAGATGGCGCGCAATTGCAGTCATCGTTGAGAAACCCCCCAAGAGGTCACTATGGGAGGGTACGGCCTACGGGCCACTTCGCGAAACCGCTTGGGCACGTTGCGTTACGGGATATTTCGTGCGATGGATTGATCTAGCACGTTCGCACTGAAAGTTTCAGATGCCCAGATAGCCGTTTCCACCGTGTTGCCTGGGTGTTTCACTCCAGGGGCCTCGCCTAATCCGGTCTGGGCCTTCAGGTGCCCGCCATCTGGTGATTAGATCGCCGCAACTTGGTGGGAGCGCTCCCACATTCTGGGACGGAGTATCTCATGTTTCGAAGAAGGACTCTGACAGCGGCATTCGCCGCCGCCGTCACCGCCCTGGGGGTGGGCGCCGCCGTTCTCAGCACGTCGGCCGCCAACGCCGCCGACTCGGTCTTCTGGGTCGACCCGGACACCAGCGCGGCCCGCTGGGTGGCCGCCAACCCGAACGACTCGAAGACCGCCGTGATCCGCGACCGCATCGCGGCCGTGCCGCAGGGCCGCTGGTTCACCACGACCAACACGTCGGCGGTCCGCTCGCAGGTCAGCTCCTACGTCGGCGCGGCGGCCTCCCAGGGCAAGATCCCGATCATGGTGGTGTACAACATCCCCAACCGGGACTGCTCCGGCGCCTCGACCGGCGGCGCGCCCAGCCACTCGGCCTACCGCGCCTGGATCGACGAGGTCGCGGCGGGTCTCTCGGGCCGCGCGGCGTACATCATCCTCGAGCCCGACGTGCTCCCGATCATGACGAACTGCATGAGCTCGTCGCTGCAGAACGACGTGAAGGCGTCGATGGCGTACGCCGGCAAGAAGCTGAAGGCGGCGTCGTCGCAGGTCAAGGTCTACTTCGACATCGGCCACGGAGGCTGGCTCGGCGCCCAGGAGGCGGCCAACCGGCTCCTCCAGTCGGACATCGCCAACTCGGCCGACGGCATCTCGGTCAACGTCTCGAACTACCGCTCCAACTCGACCGAGATCGCCTACGCGAAGAGCGTCATCGCCGCGACCGGCATCTCCCGCCTGAAGGCCGTCATCGACACCAGCCGCAATGGCAACGGCCCGCAGGGCAGCGAGTGGTGCGACCCGAGCGGCCGCGCGACCGGCACGTGGAGCACCACCAACACCGGCGACTCGGCGATCGACGCCTTCCTGTGGATCAAGCTGCCCGGTGAGGCCGACGGCTGCATCGCGGCCGCGGGCCAGTTCGTGCCGCAGCGCGCCTACGACCTGGCCATCGCGGCTCCGTACACCCCGCAGCCGACCCCGACCCCGAGCCGGACGCCCACCCCGACCCCCACTCCCACGC
>NZ_BBXC01000021.1 GCF_001570525.1 Herbidospora sakaeratensis | reverse complement strand
CGTCACCAGGTTCGGCAGCGAGTCGATCTCGATGATGGCGACGATGCGCAGGTTGCGGTACTTCGAGTCCGACATGATCGAGGCGATCGGGTCGATGTACTCGGTCTTGTACCGGTTCAGGCCGTTCTGCGCGACCTTCAGCTCACCGTTCGACGCGAGCGCCGAACAGTCGCGGTTGGGCAGGTTGTAGATCACGACCTGGATCGTCAACGGCGCGGAGCCGTTGGCCGCGTCCTGCTGGACGGCCAGGTCCAGGTGGTCACGCAGACCCTTGCTGTTGTTGCCGGCCGAACCGCTGGTGATCGCCGCGATCCGGTCCAGCCAGATGGCGGTCGAGGTGTTGGCCACGGCCGCGCCGCCCGGCTCGGAGGCCGCGCTGGCCGACCAGTCGGGGTTCACATAACCGGTCGCGCCCGCATAGGGGTTGTCCACTCGGGGGCCGGGGGGCGACGGCGACGGGCTCGGCGAAGGTGACGGCGAGGGCGACGGGGAGGGAGAAGGCGAGGGCGAGGGCGAGGGGCTGGGTGAAGGCGACGGCGACGGCGACGGCGAGGGGCTGGGCGACGGTGAGGGCGAGGGAGACGGGGTCACGCCGCCGCAGGTCACGCCGTTCACGGTGAAGGACGTCGGCTTGGGGTTGCTGCCGCTCCACGTGCCGTTGAAGCCGAGGCTCAGGGTCGCGCCGCTCGGCACGCTCCCGTTCCACGGCATGCTCGACGCGGTGACGTTCGAGCCGCTCTGCGTCCAGTTGGCCGACCAGCCCTGGCTCACACGCTGGCCCGAGTTCGGGAACGTGAAACCGAGGTTCCAGCTCGAGAGGGCGTCGCCGGTGTTGCGAACCGTCAGGTTCGCGGTGAAGCCGCCCTGGCCGGGGCTCGTGGTCCAGTCGTTGGTGGTGTACGTCACGTCACACGTGACCGCGGCCTGCGCGGACGTGGCCGTGACGACGGCCATGGTGGATCCGAGCGCGGCCACCGCGACCGCGGCGAGGCCGCGGCGCAGTCGGGAGCGCGCGGCTCCGGATCGGGGGGTGGATCTCATTGCGGGGGTCCTCCTGCGATGATTCACTGCGCGCTGGGAGCGCTCCCACGGACCTTAGGTGCGCGGTCCCGTGGCGTACAGGAAGACCGTCGGCCCCCAGCCTCCCGCTTTCGTGCCCCGAAACACCAGCACCACCGGCGACCAGCGCACACGCCGCCCCGTCACCGGCCGAAAACGTGGTTTGTTACCTGAAAGTTTCAGCTGTATCGCCATGTTTGCCCGATTTGCCAGGGCAGCGCCGCCCGGCCCGCGTCCCCATGAATTGCCGCAAACCCGTGGCCTGAGCATAAGTGGGGCTCCACTGGCGAGTAGCATCCGCAGGACACGTACACCGCCCGAAGGGGAATCGTCATGACCGTCAAAGTGACCGTCACCGGCGCGGCCGGCCAGATCGGTTACGCCCTGCTCTTCCGCATCGCCTCGGGGCACCTGCTCGGGCCGGACGTGCCCGTCCAGCTGAGCCTGCTGGAGATCACTCCGGCGCTGAAGGCCGCCGAGGGCACCGCGATGGAGCTCGACGACTGCGCCTTCCCGCTGCTCAAGGGCATCGACATCACCGACGACCCGAACTACGCGTTCAACGGGACCAACGTCGCGCTGCTCGTCGGCGCGCGGCCCCGCACGGCGGGCATGGAGCGCGGCGACCTGCTGTCGGCCAACGGCGGCATCTTCGGCCCGCAGGGCCAGGCGATCAACGACCACGCCGCCGACGACGTGCGCGTCCTGGTCGTGGGCAACCCCGCCAACACCAACGCGCTGATCGCGCAGCGGCACGCGCCCGACGTCCCGGCCGACCGGTTCACCGCCATGACCCGGCTCGACCACAACCGGGCCCTGTCGCAGCTGTCGTCGAAGCTGGGCGTCCCGGTCACCGACATCAAGAAGATGACGATCTGGGGCAACCACTCGGCGACGCAGTATCCCGACCTCTACCACGCCGAGGTCGGCGGCAAGATCGCCGCCGAGCTGGTCGACCAGGACTGGCTGAAGGACACCTTCATCCCCACCGTCGCCAAGCGCGGTGCGGCGATCATCGAGGCCCGGGGCGCGTCCAGCGCCGCGTCGGCCGCCAACGCCGCGATCGACCACGTCCACTCGTGGGTGAACGGCACCCCCGAGGGCGACTGGACCTCCGCCGCGATCGTCTCCGACGGCTCCTACGGCGTGCCCGAGGGCATCATCTCCTCCTTCCCCGTCGTCTCGCGCAACGGCCAGTGGGAGATCGTCCAGGGCCTGGACATCGACGACTTCTCCCGCGGCAAGATCGACGCCTCGGTCAAGGAGCTCCAGGAGGAGCGCGACGCGGTCACGGAGCTCGGCCTGATCTGACGCCATATGGGCAGGTAGCCGGGCATGGATGAATTCGACGTGATCGTGCTCGGCATGGGCCCGGGTGGCGAGGACGCCGCCGGCCGGCTGGTCGAGGCCGGGCTGAGCGTGGCCGGGGTCGAGGCCGACCTGGTCGGCGGCGAATGTCCTTACTGGGGCTGCGTACCGTCGAAGATGATGATCCGGGCCGCCCACGTGCTGGGCGAGGCCCGGCGCGTGCCCGGCCTGGCCGGCGACGCGACCGTCTCCCCCGACTGGACGCCGGTCGCCCGCCGCGTCCGCGCCGAGGCCGCCGACGACTGGAACGACCAGGCCGCCGCCGACCGCTTCGAGAAGAAGGGCGGTCATCTCGTCCGCGGCCACGGCGTCGTCACCGGCCCCCGCGAGGTGACCGTGGGCGACCGCGTGCTGCGCGCCCGGCGCGGCCTGCTGATCTCCACCGGCACCCGCCCGGCGATCCCCGACATCGACGGCCTCGCCGGCACCCCCTACTGGACCAACCACGAGGCCGTCGCGACGGAACACGTGCCCGCCTCGATGATCGTGCTCGGCGGCGGCGCGATCGGCCTGGAGCTGGCCCAGGTCTTCGCCCGCTTCGGCACCGAGATCACCCTCCTGGAGGCCGCCCCCACCCTGCTGCCCGGCGAGGAGCCCGAGGCCGGGAAACTGATCGCGAAGGTCTTCCGCGACGAGGGCATCAGGGTGCTGACCGGGGCGTCCGCGTCGCGGGTGCGCCACGACGGCCGCTTCGCCGTGACGGTCGGCGACGAGGTGATCGAGGCCGACAACCTCCTGGTGGTGGCCGGCCGGTCGACCGACCTGACGGGCCTGTCGGTCGTCGGCGTCGACGAGAACGCCAAGTACATCCCCACCGACCCCCACATGCGGGTCACCGACGGCGTCTGGGCGGCCGGCGACGTGACCGGCCACGGAGGCTTCACCCACGTGGCCAACTACCAGGGCCGCATCGCCGCCCTCGACATCCTGGGCGAGGAGGTGGCGGGGGCCGACTACCGCGCCGTCCCCCGCGTGACCTACACCGACCCGGAGGTCGGCGCGGTCGGCCTGACCGAGAAGCAGGCCCGCGACCAGGGTCTGGCCGTGACGATCGGCATCACGACGGCGGGCGCCCGCGACTGGATCCACGGGACGAAGGACATCCTGATCAAACTGGTCGCCTCGGACGACGTCCTGGTCGGCGCGACGGCGGTCGGCCCGACGGGCGGCGAGGTGATGGGCGCCCTCGCGGTGGCGGTGCACGCCCGGGTGCCGATCATGACCCTGCGCTCGATGATGTACGCCTACCCGACCTTCCACCGGGGCATCGAGGACGCGCTGAAGAACCTGCTGGGACAAGATCGCCCGTAACCTGACGGGGTGGACTTCAGCGGCACCCCCCGTCCGGCCCCGCGATGGCACCACGCCGAGAGCGAGCTCGACGACTTCGTGATCGTGAGCTTCCGGGTGCCCGCCGACCGGCTGGCCGCCCTGCTGCCGCCGGGCTTCGCGCCCGTGCGCTTCCACTGGGCGGCCGGGGGTTCGGGGGCGCTGGTGTCGGCGGTGGGCTTCCGCGACCGCGACTTCCGCTTCCGGTTCTGTCCCCGCGTCGCGATCGCCTGCGGCCAGATCAACTACCGCGCCTACGTCACCCGCGACGGCGAGCCCGGGGTGTGGTTCTTCCGGACCGCTCTCGACCATCCGCTCGTCGCGGTGCCGAGGCGTCTGTGGGGCATGCCGTGGCGGCGTACCCGGATCAGGATCACCGGCGACTGGGGGCCGGAGCCCCGCTGGGAGCTCGACGCCGACGACGCGGAGTGCCGGGCGGCGGGCGTGGCGCCGTACCCGCCGGATGGGCTGGGAGACGACTGGTTGCCGCTGCTCACCCACCCCACCACGGGCTGGTTCCAGGGGCGGCGGGCGGTCGGGACCTACAGCGTGTGGCACCCCGTCATGGAGCCGGTGTTCCTGGCGGCGACGCACGCCAGGTTCCGGGTGTTCGAGGAACTGGGGCTGGTCGAACCGGGGCAGGAGCCGCATTCGGTCCTCGGACAGGCCTCGATCCACTTCGACGTGCACGTGCCACCTAGGGTGTCGGCATGACCGAGACGACCATCCTCCCCTTCGACGACCTCGACGTGCGGTTGCGGGTGCTGGTCGACGGATACGCCGACCAGCACCTTCTCGGCGACCTGACCGACCGGGTCGTCATGTGCTGCCAGACCCGCGGCACGAACCTGTCGGCAGGGGTGCTCACCCCGGCCCTGATCGTGATCGTGCTGGTCCGGCCCGACGGGGAGTCGGTCCGGCTGGGCGCCCGGCTGGCCGGGGCCGACCTGCGCGCGGCGGACGGCGGCGTCTGGGTGCACGCGCAGTGGTTCGGGGCCGACGCCAGTTCCTACCTGCTGCCGCTCCAAGAGGGCAGCGTCTTCCTCGACGCCCTGCGCACCCGGATCATGGCCGCCCGCCACGCCTGACCGCTACGGGGCGGTCTCCGGGTCGGAGAGGCGGAACCAGCGGCAGCTGTAGTCGTCCACCTCCACCAGAGCCCGCCCGTCCGTGATCTCCACCTGGTCGTCGGAGAACAGGTCGGCCAGCACCTTCCCCTCGGCGTCGAGGTCCAGGGTCACCTTCGCCGGCCGCCCGGCGAAGTTGTGCAGGGTCACGATGCCCTCGTTCCTGATCACGAGGACGGCGTCGTCTCCCCCGTCCATGACCTCGTAGGAGCCCCAGGCCAGTTCGGGGGCCTCGCGGTACTGCTCGACCAGACGGCCGATCCACGAGAGCAGCGACTCGGGGTCGCGCCGCTGGGCGCTGGCGCTGATCTCATCGGGGCCGTAGTCGCCGCCGGGCATCGGGATCGCCGGTTCGACCGTGCTGAAGCCGCCGTGGCGGCCGGACGTCCACTGCATCGGGGTGCGGACCGACTGGCGGCCCTCGATGGCGAGGTTCTCGCCCATGCCGATCTCCTCGCCGTAGAAGAGCACGGGGGTGCCGGGCAGGGCGAACAGGAGGCTGTAGACCATCCTGATCCGGCGCTGGTCGCCTTCCAGCATGGTCGGCAGCCGCCGACGGATGCCGCGGTCGTAGATCCGCATGTCCTCCTCTGGCGCGAAGGCGGCGAAGACCTCCTCGCGTTCGGCGTCGGTCAGCTTGTCGAGGGTCAGTTCGTCGTGGTTGCGGACGAATGAGGCCCACTGGCTGTCCTTCGGGGGCGCGGGGCGCTCGCGCAGGGCCTCGGCGAGGGGACGGGCGTCCTCGCGGGCCAGCGACAGGTACATGCGCTGCATGCCGATGAAGTCGAAGCACATGGTGATCTCGTTGCCGAGCGGGGTGTCGCCGAAATAGGCCATCAGGTCCTTGTACGGCAGATTGACCTCCCCCAGCAGCATCGCCGTCCCGTCGCGGCGGTTCATGAACGCGCGCAGGTCGGCGAAGAACTCGTGGGGGTCGGGCAGCGCGTCGTCCTGTTCGAGCACCCGTTCGACCAGGAACGGGACCGCGTCGACGCGGAAGCCCGACAGGCCCAGCTCCATCCAGAATCCCAGGATGCGGGCGATCTCGTCCCGGACCTCGGGATTGGAGGTGTTGAGGTCGGGCTGGAACTTGTAGAAGCGGTGGAAGTAGTACTGCTCGCTCTGGTCGTCCCACTGCCAGAGGCTGTTCTCCTGGTCGGGGAACACCACGCCCTCGGGGTCGTCGGGCTCGGGCTCGTCCGACCAGATGTACCAGTCGCGGTGCTTGGCGTCCCGGGAGGAGCGGGCGTCCTTGAACCAGGGGTGCTGGTCGGAGGTGTGGTTCACGACGAGGTCGGCGATCACCCGGATGCCCCGGTCGCGGGCCACCCGCATGAACTCCACGAAGTCGCCCAGGGTGCCGAGGCGGGGGTCGACGCTGTAGAAGTCGACGATGTCGTAGCCGTCGTCGCGGTCGGGGGTCGGGAAGAACGGCATGAGCCAGATGCAGGTCACGCCGATCCGGTCGAGGTGGTCGAGATGCTGGATCGCGCCCCGGAAGTCGCCGATCCCGTCGCCGTTCCCGTCGGCGAAGGTCTCGATGTCCAGGCAGTAGACGATGGCGTTCTTCCACCACAGTTCAGAGGTCTGGGTCAGCCGCATGGGCAGCGCCCCTACCCATTTCCGGAACGAGAAAGCCGACCGTTGCACGAGGCAATCGGTCGGCTTCTGGTTGGTGCTGGATGGAACTTAGATCGGCGTCACGTTCTCGGCCTGCGGACCCTTCTGGCCCTGCACGGTCTGGAAGCTGACGCGCTGGTTCTCGTCCAGGCTGCGGTAGCCACCGCTGTTGATCGCCGAGTAGTGCACGAACACGTCAGGGGTGCCGTCGTCAGGGGCGATGAAACCGAAGCCCTTTTCGGCGTTGAACCACTTGACGGTGCCTTCAGACAACTGCTTCTCCTTATGCGGAGCCTCACCGTCTCGTCAGGTCAACGAGACGGGCTGCTTAGCGGACCAGCCCTGCATCCGCCTACGTCGGAAAAGCAGTACGCCCGCTACCGGCCGTTTGGCCGGAGGCGTTCTTTACAAAACACCACTGCAACACGTCAAGCCTAGCGCACCCCGAGCGCGGGGGCAGCCATGTACCACCTCGCGTGGCCATCGCCTCTGGTCAGCGAGTCGAGACGGCGTGGAAGTTCTTGCCGGGAGAACGGATCGCCGAGGGCGTTGCGGATGTGGATGCCCACGGCGTACATGTCCCTGATCTCCATCAGGGTCGTGTAGCCGGGCCAATCTCGCAGGTCAGAGCCGTAGGCGTGGGCGAAGGCGTCGACGTCGCCGGCCGAGAGGCCGAATCGGCGCTGCCCGTGGTAGGTGTGCACCAGGTCCCACTCACGGGGGCCCACGGCCACGCCGTCCCAATCGCAAAGAATCGCATTGCCGTCGCGGCAGCGGAGCAGGTTGTCGATCCAGGCGTCGCCGTGGAGCAGGACGGGCGGGCCCGAGTCGAGGGTGGGCCATCGATCGGTCAGTTCTTCGATGCGGTCGCCGAGCCAGCGGCGCTGGTAGGGGGTGAGCACCTCGGCCCGGTGCTCGACCGCGTGCCGGACCTCGGCCAGCGGGTCGGTGAGCCGCCGGAGCGGGATGGACGTCGGCACCGGCTCGCGGTGGAGATCACGCAGCACGTGGCCGAGCTCGGTGGTGGTCGGGGAGCCGTTGGAGCGGACGTACCGCCAGAAGGTGACCGCCCGGCCCCCGTGGACGATGGGCTGGTGCGGGATCTCGTCGACCGGGCGGACCGTCGGGAAGCCCCGGTCGGCCAGCCAGCGGGCCACCGCCAGCACGGCCGGGAGCCGGGTGAGGGCGTCGGGGGCGGTGGCGATCCGGACCACCATGTCGCCCCGGAGCTTGAAGACGGCGTTGCTGCGCAGCCGCATCAGCCGCGCCCCGCCGGCGTCGACGCCGATGCGGTCGCAGACCGCGCGCAGGACGGTGAACGCCTCGTCGGCGAGCGGACGGGCGGGCGTGGTGCGGGCGAGGTGCGTGATCGTCACGTGTGAGGCGCTCATATGGCCAGCCGGAGGGACGACTCCGACAGGACCTGGTTCAGGTTGCGGACGGCGGGGAGCCGCGGATCGGCCTCGTTCAGCAGCGCCTTCGCCCGGGTGATGACGATCGAGGTGCGGTGCTCGGCCGGGACCTGGCTGAGCGCCTGGGCGGCGAGGCGGCAGGCCTCCTCGTAGTCGCCGTGGCGGGCCAGGTGGGTGGCCTGGTCGAGCAGGATCAGCGCCGGGTCGATCGTCTGGAACCCCGAGTCCATCTCCAGGTTCTGGAGCTGGGAGTCGTCGCCGAGCTCGATCAGGGTGCCGGTGCGGTAGAAGCTCATGCGCTTCTCGGTGAAGACGAAGGCGAGGTCGTCCTGGCTCATGCCGCGCATGCGAGCGAAGATCTGCTCGGCCTCGGCGAGCGCGATGCGGGCAGCCTTGCGGTCGCCCATCCGGGCCAGGGCCCGCGCCTCGGCCGCCGCCGCGAGGGCCGCCGGGGAACTGGGGGCCGAACCGGCCAGCATGCGGGCCTCGCGGGCCAGCCGGACGGTCTCGGTCAGGTCGCCGTAGTAGTAGGGGAGCATCGTCTGGTTGGCCCTGACCAGGGCGCGTAAGCGCAGGTCGCCGACGTCGTCGGCGGAGGTGCGGGCGGTGCCGTACCAGGCGTGGGCCTGGCGGGTGTCGCCGAGCTTCATCAGGGCGTCGGCCGACAGCAGGGCCAGCATCGTGGTGGCCGTCAGCAGGCGGCGCTGCACGCCGGCGGGCTGGCGGGCGCCGGTCAGTTTGCGTACGTCGGCGAGTTCGAGCATCACCCGGCACAACATGGGCGTGGGCGGGGTGGTCATGTATTCGCGGCGGTAACGCAGCACCTGCTCGTCGAGCCGGTCGAGCTGGTCTTCGGTGACGGTCGTGGTTGCCAGGGACCGGTCCAAATCGTGCCGGGTGCCTTCGACCTCGGCGAAGAACCTGCCGTTGGGGGTGCCCATCAGCATCGCCTGGTGGAACAGCGCCCGCCGGTCGGTGTCGTCGTCGGCCAGGTCTTCGACGTGGACGGCGTCTTCGGAGGACCCGTTGGCCACGACCACGACCTTCTGGCTCACGCCGGGGTCGTCGCAGTAGTCGGCGGCGAGGCCGAGGCGTACGGCGTTGGCCTTGTAGAGCCTTGCCAGCAGGTCGATCGTCTGGGGGCGGGGTCGCGCCCGGTTGTTCTCCCACGCGTTGAGCAGGTCGATGCTGGCCCTGGGCAGGCCGAGCGACTGCTGTTCACAGAGGTATTCGAGTTCTTCGATCGCCTGGCGCGCGGACCATCCCCGGCCGAGCCGGTGGGCCTTCAGCATGCTGACCCCGCAGCAGCCGTGGATCGCCTGGACCGTCTGCCACATCGACCACTGTCGTGCCTCGGCCTGCTCGCGCCAGCGACGAGCACATGCCGGAGAGTGCTCTCCTCGGGCCATCCCGCCTGCCCTTCCGCTGCTGACATCCCGCTGGTCCCAGTTTGCCCCGGACCCGCCGTGATCGGCTATTACGGATATTTCCCACAGGTTAACCGGCGCGCACCCAACTGCCAGCGTCGTTATGGGTTCGCGACCCGGGACCCGTGGCTGTTCCACTGAATACCAGCGAGTTCCCTGGTTATTGCACGTATTCGGGTAGTACGCCCGATTGCCGGGCAGTCATCCCAGGTTCACCCTTTCCGGAGAAAGGTCGCAACGTCCCCCGGGAGACCACCATGGCGATTAAGGCAGATCGCAGCGAGGCGATGGACCACCTCGAACGGCTCGCCGCCCAACTTGAGGCGCACTCGTTCCAGGTTCGCCTGTCGGCGCCGGCCGGCCTCTACCCCCGGCTGCGCGTGGTGAACCCGATGGCCCCCGCCATGGCCGAGGACGTGCTGGCGTCCAACGCCAACGACGGAGAGTGGTGGTACTGGCTCTCCTGGGCCGGCCGCATCGGCCACGCCTCCGACGTCGTGACCGCCGCCGAGCGCATCGCCTCGGTTCTGCACGTGATCCGCCGATAATTTCGGACACCCCTCAGCCGGTACGGCCCACGCCCCCGGCGGCCGACTGTCAGGCGGCACCCGCGCCCCTTTCTCGTCAAAGAGGGGGGCGCGGCCCACGAGCCGAACCGACCAGCTGTCGCCGGCCGCCCACGCCCACCCACCGGGGCGCGGGCCGTACCCCCACCCGACCGATTTGTCCATAGCCGATCCCTTAGCCATGACGCGTGGTTCATTACTGTGTCAACCCGTTTGACCTGTCTCACAATGCGGCATTCATGATGTGCGCGCCACGTCTGCCCGTTTCTATCGACAGGACGCGGATTACTGGCTTACCCTCGGCTAGGTGGGACTTCGCCTATACGATACTTTCAGCCGGTCGGTCCGCGATTTCTCCCCCCGAATTCCGGGAATCGCGTCGATTTATCTCTGTGGTCCCACCGTCGTCGTCCCGCCCCATGTCGGGCAAATACGCTCGCAAGTGAACTTCGATATTCTGCACCGCTGGTTATCATATTCCGAATATCGCGTTCTCTTCTGCCGCAACGTCACCGACATCGAGGACAAAATCATCAGCCGCTCGCTTTCCGAGGGCGTGCACTGGTGGCGGATCACCGACCCGGTCTACCGGTCCTTCGAGAGCACCTACGAGGCGCTCGGCTGCCTCCCGCCCAGCGTGGAGCCCCGGGCGACCGGCCACATCCCCGAGATGCTGGAGCTCATCGAGCAACTGCTCGACTCCGGGCACGCGTACACCGCCGACGGCGACGTCTATTTCTCGGTCTCCTCGTTTCCGAGCTACGGCGAACTCTCCGGGCAGCGCCCGGGCCAGATGCGCGGCGGCGAGGAACCCGGCCACGGCAAACGCGACCCCCGCGATTTCGCGTTGTGGAAAAGGGGCCGCCCGGGTGAACCCGTCTGGCACGCGCCGTGGGGTGACGGCCGGCCCGGATGGCATCTGGAATGTTCGGCGATGGCGCGCAAATATCTGGGCGCCGAATTCGACATCCACGGCGGCGGGGCCAATCTCATTTTCCCGCACCACGAGAACGAGATAGCCCAGTCACGGGCCGCCGGCGACGGTTTCGCGCGATTCTGGATTCACAACGGCCCGGTCACCCACCGGGGCGAGAAGATTCGCAAGGCGGCGAAGAACCCGCTGGCGGTGCACACGTTGCTGCGGCGCATCAGGCCGGTGGAACTGCGCTTCTATCTGGCCGCCGCCCACTATCGGTCGCCGATGGAATTCTCGGTGGGCGCGGTGGAGGAGAGCGCGGTGGCCTACCGGCGCATCGAACGTTTCGTTCACCGCGTGGCCGTCGAGGCGGCCGGCGAGCTTCCGCCGCAGTTCAGAGAGGCGATGGACCACGACCTGAACCTCCCGCAGGCCGTTTCGCTCATTCACGCGGCCGTCAACGAGGGGAACGCGGCCCTCGATTCCGGCGACGTTCACAAGGCGGCGCGGAAATGCGCCGACGTGCGGGCGATGCTCGACGTACTGGGCCTCGATCCGATGAGCGAACACTGGGCCAACGAAACACGGTTGCGGGAAGTCGCCGGGGCCGTGCTCGGAGTGGTGCGAAATCTCGCCGAGGCCAGCGCGGAACGCGGCGAGTTCGAACGGGCCCGGATCATGCACCGGCAGATCGACACCGCTCTCAAGATTCGCCAGCGGGTTACGCTCTGAGGCGTGCCCGCACCAAAGAAGATCCTCATCGACTGCGACCCCGGGATCGACGACGCACTGGCCATCGCCCTCGCCCACGGCTCCCCCGCGCTCGACCTCGTCGGGATCACCACGGTCGGCGGCAACGTCTCCCTCGACCTGACGACGCTCAACGCGCGCAAGCTGCGCGAGTTCCTGGGCTTCCCCGAGGTCCCCGTGGTCGCCGGCTGCGCCGGGGCGCTGGTCGCCAGCCGGATCGACGCCTCGGAGGTGCACGGCTTCGGCGGCCTGGGCGGCGCGGTGCTGCCCGAACCCCGGCTGCCGGTCGCCGAGGGGCACGCGGTCGACTTCATCGTCGAGACCCTCGCCGCCGCTCCGGGTGAGATCTCCCTGGTCGCCGTCGGCCCCCTCACCAACATCGCCCTGGCGGTACGCCGGGAGCCCCGGATCATGGAGTGGGCACGCGACTTCACGATCTTGGGCGGGTCGTACACGCGCGGCAACCGCACCCCCGCGGCCGAGTTCAACATCGCGGCCGACCCCGAGGCGGCGGCGATCGTCTTCGGGGTGGGCTGGACGGTCAACCAGATCGGCCTCGACGTCAGCCTGACGGCCCTGGCCAAGGGGCCGATCCTCGACCGGATGCGCGGCCTGGGCCGGCTCGGCGGCGAGTTGCTGATCCCCAGCCTGGAGTTCTACGGCATGACGACCGCCCACGACGGCCCGGCGGTCCACGACGCCCTGGCGGTCGCCTTCGTCGCCGACCCGAGCCTGTTCGAGTTCACCCCGGCCGTGGTCGACGTCGAGACGGCGGGCCGGTTCACGTCGGGGATGACGGTGATCGACTTCAACCTGCGCGGCCGGTCGCCGAACGCGAACGTGGCCCGGTCGATCGACGTGGCCCGGTTCTGGGACCTCACGCTGGAGAGCTTCGCCCTGGTCGCCGACCGGCTTCGGTAGCCAGGTACTCCGTCAGGATCAGGTGCGGGAACCGGTACCCCTTGCCGTCACGGCGCAGGAGGCCGATCTCGGCCGCCTGGATCACGAAGCGCCGATAGCGGAGGGGCAGCAGCCCCGAGATCACCAGAAGTGCCCAGCCCCCGACACCGCGGACCGGGAAGATCACAAGCATCGTCAAGCCTGCGCCCGTCAAGATTCCCAGGAACAGCGCCACGAAGGTCAACGGTGATCCGTCGTCACCGGGACCCCACAGAATTCCGAGAGCGATCCCGGGTACCCCCCCGCCATCGCGGTGAGCGGCACCCGTCTGTCGTCCTTGTCGACCTTGTCCGGATCCATCGCCAGAGCGGGCGAGTAGATCATCGCCACCAGGAACGTGACGCAGAACGCGAGCCCCATGCCGACGAAGAAAGGCGTGGTCCTGTTCTCATCGACCTGCCAGACGAGGGTCGCCATCCCCGCGCACACGCCGACGCCGATCAGATCCACCCATGATCTCCGCCGCAGGATCTCGATGAGGGCCACGAGGCAGAACGCCAGGAAGAGCAGACTCGTCGCCCTGACCGGCCACGAGACACCGGCCTGGGTCGCGAGAGTGCCGAGCCGGGCCATGCCGGTGACGACAGCGGCTCCGACGAGCCCAAGAACAGCGCCGCAGAGCCAGCCGCGGAGCCGGAAAGAACCAGCCGAGATCTCGGATTCTCGTGGTGCCAGGAAGAGGCGCACCGAGACCACCGTGCCCAGGGACGTGAGCGCTCCGATCAGGCCGCCGGCGGTCCCATCGCTCACGATCAGGGTCGCCATCAGCGCCACCGACCACATGGCCGTCGCGACGAACGCACCTGTCTCGGCGACGGCCGATCTCTGTCCGGGGGGCAGCGCCCACCACCACAGGAACGGCCGGAGACCCGGCAGAGAACCGGGCAGCGTGCGTGAGTTCAGCGCCAGCGTCACGCGGGCGAGCTGCGAGATCCACCCGAGCATCTGGTCCTTCCCGTAGTGCTGACGACGCGCTCGCTTCAGATGGAACATCTGCTCCACATACGCGGCCAGCAGGTCGTTCCTGCTCCAGCCGCCGACGCCCGGATCGGCGCTGATCACAGCTCCCGCGAGAACGTGCAGCCAGAGCGGCGCGCTGATGAGTTCGAGCATCTCCGGGTCCCGCTCTACCGCCTCATGCGCGGATCGGAGCTCAGGTCCGCCCGAGGCCAGGTACGCCAGCACCCGTTCGCCGGTCAGCGGCCGGATGACCACTGCGCCGTACAACCGGAACCGCGCGGGCAGCGCGTCGTACTCTTCGGCGCGGCTGCCGATGACCATGGAAAGCTGCGGATACCGGTCATAAAGCGCGTTGACCTCCGTCAGGCAGCGGGCGCGAAAGTCCGGTCCGACTTCGTCGAAACCGTCGAGCAGCAGCGTGGCCGTGCCGTCGTCGAGCCACCTATCGGCGATGTTGGCGCCGATGTCGTAGCGCTTCTCGATCTGGCGCAGCAGCCATTCACGCAGATCTTCCGGTGGCCGGGTGCGCAGCAGGGTACGACGCCGCCTGCCCCACTCGCCGAGTTCGACGACCAGTGGCAGCGGCCCGTCCGCCCGGTCGAGAAGAGCTTTCGCGAGTTCGAGGATCATGGTGCTCTTGCCCGCGCCCGGCGCGCCGAGAAGGAGCATCGAACCGTCGAGCCGGTCGTAGACGTCCAAAGGCGTGGCATTCTCGGTCACCCGCAAGGGTGCGCCGGGACCCACACGATCTGCGGGCGGCGGGGGAAGGACCGCGTCGGGGACGATGCCAAGATCGAGCTTCACCCGGACGGCCCGACTCGGCTCCTGGTCGAGACGCTGGTCCAGGTGATGCCGCACGTGTGCGGAGGCGTGGTCGCGGAAACCGGGTCGGACGAGGCGTGCGATCTTGCCTTCCGGGCTCTTCTCCAGTTGCTGGAGAACCGTGAACGTGATCGCGATCACCCCCAGCACCAGGGTGAGCGGCCAGGTCAATCCTCGATGAGGCTCCAGCCAGGACGGCGCGGCGCCGCCGGTCACGATGTTCGTCATGAGCGGCAGGAGCACCGAGCTGACGGCAGCGGCCACGACCACCAGGGCGATCCGCAGGATCTTCAGCACACTCCTCTATCGCTACGCGGATTTAACACGTCACGGTATGCACCGAATCGCCTATCGGATATTTTGTCGACAATCGACGAAGGGCCTCCAGAGTGGATCTGCAGATTGCGGCGTTGAAGGCGGCGTACAAGACCGGGCTCCACCCCCGTGAGGTCGTCGCCGAGGTCTATCGCAGGATCAAGGCCAGGGGCGACGACAGCGTGTGGATCAGTCTCCGGCCGGAGGAGGAGACCCTCGCCGACCTGCCCGACGACCCCGATCTGCCCCTCTACGGCATCCCCTTCTCCGTCAAGGACAACATTGACGTCGCCGGCCTGCCCACGACCGTCGCCTGTCCCGGCTTCGCCTACTCGCCCGGCCGGTCGGCGCCGCTCGTCGACCGGCTCGTCGGCGCGGGTGCGATCCTGATCGGGAAGAACAACCTCGACCAGTTCGCCACGGGGCTTTCCGGCTCCCGGAGCCCCTACGGCTCGGTGGAGTCGCCGCTGGTCGCGGGGCTGATCTCGGGGGGTTCGTCGTCGGGGTCGGCGGTGGCGGTGAGCGCGGGGCTGGTCAGTTTCTCGATCGGGACCGACACGGCGGGCTCGGGGCGGGTTCCGGCCGTCATGACCGGGACCGTGGGGCTCAAGCCGTCGAAGGGGCTGGTCAGCACGCTCGGCGTGGTGCCGGCGTGCGCGTCGCTCGACTGCCCGAGCGTGTTCTCGCTGAACGTCGGCGACGCCCGGACCGTCCTGGAGATCATCCAGGGGTACGAGCCGGACGACCCCTGGTCGCGTGAGCTCACCCCCGCCACGAAGCCGATCAGGAGGATCGGCGTCATTCCGGGCGAGGCCCATTGGGCCGAGGTGCTCACCCGGCTCGGCGACCTCGGCTACGAGCTCGTCGAGATCGACCTCGAACCGTTCCTCGAAGCCGGGCGGCTGCTCTACGAGGGGCCGTGGGTGGCCGAGCGCTGGAGTGTGCTCGGGCCGTTCGTCGAGAGCCACCCCGAGTCTCTCCATCCGGTCACCGCGGCGGTGCTGAAAAGCGGGAGCGACGTCACCGGGGCCGACACGTTCCGGGGCCTCCACCGGCTCAGGGAGCTGACGGCGCGGACCCGCCGGACCTGGGCGGAGGTCGACGCCATCGCGGTGCCGACCGTGCCGCGCACGTTCACGCTCGCCGAGATGGCGGAAGATCCCATCGCCCGCAACTCCGTGCTGGGCACCTACACGACCTTCGCCAACCTCCTCGATCTGGCCGGGATCGCCGTCCCGGCCGGCTTCACGTCCGCGGGCCGACCGCACGGCGTCACCCTGCTCGCCCCCGCAGGCGCCGACGGTCCGCTCGCGGACGCCGCCGAACGTTTCCACACGGGCCGCGCGGGAGCGACCCCGTACCGGATCAGGAAGGACGAGCCGCTGCTGGCGGTGGTGGGGGCGCACCGGACCGGGCACGCGCTGCATCCGGAACTGCTGGCGCTCGGGGCCTGTCCGGCCGGGATCGCCCACACGGCCGCGGCCTACCGGCTCTACGACCTCGGCGACCGGCCGGGGCTGGTCAGGACCGCCGATGGGGCGTCCATCGAGGTGGAACTGCACCACCTCAAAACGGAGAAGCTGGGCGAGTTGCTCACGAAGATCCCGGCGCCGCTCGGGCTCGGGTCGGTCGAGCTCGACGACGGGACCGTCGTCATCGGGTTCCTGTGCGAGTCCCATGCGGCCGAAGGCGCCCGGGACATCACGGGTTACGGCTCGTGGCCGGCGTACGTGAACGCGCGGCCGTAACATCCGGCGGCATCGCGCGAAACATCGGTTTCCTACGCTCCGGACATGGCGGACATATTCGACTCATATGCCCTGGCCGACGCATGGGACGAGATGTTCGAGCGGCCGGGCACGCCCCGGCCGCCGTATCAGGGGCTGTTCGCGGCCCTGCAACCCCTCGGGGCCGACGAGCTCCGGTTCCGGGCCGACCAGCTGGCCCGGGTGTTCACCGACCGGGGGGTGACGTTCGACTACGCGGGCGAGGAGCGCCCCTTCCCCCTCGACCTGATCCCGCGGGTCATCGACGCCGCCGAGTGGGACCTGATCTCCCGCGCGGTCCGGCAGCGGGTGCGCACGCTGGAGGCCTTCCTCGCCGACGTGTACGGCGGCCGCCAGATCTTCCACGACGGGGTCGTCCCGTGGGGGCTGCTGCACAGCTCCCCCCACTTCCACCGGATGGCCGACGGGATCAGGCCCGCCAACGGGGTGCGCGTGCACATCGCGGGGGTCGACATCATCCGCGACGAGGTCGGCGCCTTCCGGGTGCTGGAGGACAACGTCCGCACCCCGAGCGGCGTGAGCTACGTCCTGGAGAACCGGCTGGCGATGATGCGCACGCTCCCGGCGCTGTTCACCGAGCAGCGGGTGCGGGCCGTGGACGAGTACCCGGCCCGGCTCCTGGCCGCCCTCCGGCGGGCCGCCCCGGCGGCGATCAACGACCCGACGGTCGTCGTGCTCACGCCCGGGGTCTACAACGCCGCCTACTTCGAGCACGCCCTGCTCGCCCGGCTGATGGGCGTGGAGCTGGTCGAGGGCCGTGACCTGGTCTGCGAGAACAACCGCGTCTACATGGTCACCACGCACGGCAAGCGGCCGGTGCACGTGATCTACCGGCGGGTCGACGACGACTACCTCGACCCGCTGCACTTCCGGCCCGACTCGACCCTCGGCTGCCCGGGGCTGCTGAACGCCGCCCGCGCCGGCACGGTCGCCATCGCCAACGCGGTCGGCAACGGGGTGGCCGACGACAAGCTGCTCTACACGTACGTGCCGGACCTGATGAAGTACTACCTCGGTGAGACGCCGTTGATCTCCAACGTGGAGACCTACCGGCTGGAGGACGCCGACACCCTCGAATGGGTGCTCGGCAACCTGGGCGACCTGGTGCTCAAGCCCGTCGACGGAGCCGGGGGCAAGGGCATCGTCATCGGCCCCCGGGCCGCCGAGGAGACGCTGGGGACGCTGAAAGAGAACGTACAGAAAGATCCGCGGGGGTGGATCGCCCAGCGGCCGGTGGCCCTGTCGACCTCCCCGGCGCTGATCGGCGACCTGCCCCGGCCCCGGCACATCGACCTGCGGCCGTTCGCGGTCAACGACGGCGACGACGTCTGGCTGCTGCCGGGCGGGCTCACCCGGGTCGCGCTGCCGGAGGGCGAACTCGTCGTCAACTCCAGCCAGGGCGGCGGCTCCAAGGACACCTGGGTGCTCTCGGAGCCGGGCCCGCGCATCCCGCACGTCGTCACCGGCGGCCACCTGCCGCCCGCCCATTGGCAACCGAGCCGCAACGCGGCCTGGGACGGGGAGACCGACCAGTGAGAGAACTCCTGAGCCGCATCGCCGAGACCCTCTACTGGATCGGCCGGTACGTCGAACGCTCCGACGACATCGCCCGCCTGCTCGACGTCTCCCTGCACCGCACCCTCGGCGACGACGAGGACTGGTCGACCGTGCTGGCCATCCTCGGCCACGAGGGCGGCGACAACCCGACGACCGAGACGATGATCCAGCGCCTGGCCTACGACTCGGCCACGCCCAGCTCGATCGCCGGGTGCGTCAGGGCGGCCCGCGAGAACGCGCGCGGGGTGCGGGAGATCATCTCCAGCGAGGTCTGGGAGTGCCTCAACGTCACCTGGAACGAGTTGCCGATCCGCCAGATCGGGGCCGAACGGCTCGGCCCGCACGGCTATCTCCGGTACGTCCGCGAGCGCGCCGCCCTGTTCTCGGGTCTGACCGACGCGACCATGAGCCGCGACGACGGCTGGTTGTTCATCGTGCTCGGCCGCAGCCTGGAGCGGGTCGACATGACCGCCCGCCTGCTGGCGGTGCACGGCGAGGTGCTGCCCAGCGAGTTCGCGCCGCCCTCGGAGTCGATCGGGTGGAAGGCGCTGCTGGAGGCGTGCGGGGCCGACGAGTCGTTCACCCGCACCCACCGGGGGGACGCGAAGCGGGTGCTGGAGTTCCTGCTGCTCGACCGGCTCTTCCCCCGCTCGGTCATGCACGCCCTCACCACGGCCGAGCAGTGCCTGGCCGAACTCAGCCCCAACCAGGGCAGGGCGGGCATGAGCGACCCGGCGCGGGCGGCCGTCGGGCGGGTCAGGATGGCGCTCGAGTACGCCGACACGGCGGGCCTCGAAGAGCAGCTGCCCGAGCTGCTGATCGCCCTCCAGGCGGCCTGCGTGATCGCCTCGGAGGGGTTGACGGAACGGTTCTTCCAGCACGCCTCGACGCTGCGCTGGGAGCTGGGCGTGCAGGCGCTGGGAGGTGCGGTGTGGAAACCGGCTGGCGTGTGAGGATCCGCCACTCGACGTTCGTGGAGTACGAGGGCGAGGCGGCGTCGTCGTACAACGAGGTCCGGATGACCCCGGTCGACGACCACCGGCAGGCGACGCTCGACTGGAGCCTGGTCGTCCGGCCGACCACGCCGGTCTGGACCTACCGCGACTACTGGGGCACCCACGTCAGCGTCTTCGACGTGACGGGCGGCCACCGCACGCTCGCGATCGAGGCGGAGGCGCGGGTCGACACCTCACCGGTCCGGCCGCTGGCCAGGCCGCTGAGCTGGGATCTGCTGCGGAACGTGGCGGGGCCGGTCGCCGAGCTGCTGCGCCCGACCGAGCGGACCACGATCACCTGCGGCGAGGTCGGCCTGGCCCAAGTCCACGGCCGCGACCCGCACGAGGCCGCCGAGGCCATCGCCTGGGCGGTGCACGAACGGGTCGAGTACGTGCCCGGCGCGACCGGGGTGCTCACCAGCGCGCAGGAGGCCTGGGACCAGGGCAAAGGCGTCTGCCAGGACATGGCGCACCTGACGGTGGCGCTGATGCGGGCGGCCGGGCTGCCGGCCCGGTACGTCTCCGGCTACATCCATCCGGCGGCCGACGCGGTCGTCGGCGAGCCGGTCGCGGGGCAGTCGCACGCGTGGGTGGAGTACTGGTCGGGCGAGTGGAACGCGCTCGACCCGACAAATCGCTCAAAAGTAGGCGAAACACATGTAGTGGTAGCGCGCGGGAGAGACTACGCTGACGTACCCCCTTTGAAAGGTATTTACCAAGGACCACCTGCGGGAAGACAAGAAGTAAAGGTCGAAGTGACCCGGTTGGCGTGATCATTACGTATTACTGGGAAGGCTGAGACCAATACGAGAGAGGAGAGCCTCTTGTGAAAAGGGTCCAGATCGTCCAGCGCCCCCGTCCGCCCCGGCAGCCGCTGCCCATCGACCTACGCACTCCGTCGGGGCGGGTCCTCCCTTTTTGACCCGGCCCTTGTCTCACCGCCGGCCCGACGAAGCGTCGGCGGCCCGTTCATAACACCGCTCGAAGCCCTCCAGGACCACCGGCCACGAGCATCTGACCGGCGACGTCGACCGATTGTGCTCGGCGATCGCCCCTCGTAGCGCAGGGTCCCCCGCGAGCCGGGCCACCGCACCGGCCAGCTCGTCGAAGGTGCGCCCCAGCAGGCCCTCCTTGCCCGGGCTCACGAAATCGGCCACACCGCTCTGCGACCGTGCCACCACCGGCACCCCCGCCGCGCGCGCCTCCAGCGCGGCCAGACCGAACGACTCCCGGGGCGCCGGGGCGACGAAGACGTCGGCCTCCGCCAGCAGCCCCCTGATCTGGTCCCGGGTGTACCTTCCCGGCATCTCGACCCAGTCGATCCGCTTTGATTTCAGATGGCGCTCCATCTGGCCCCGTGCGGGCCCGTCGCCCACGATCGTGGCCCGCAGGGTGACTCCCCTGCGCGTTCTGGCCTTGGCGGCCTCCAGGAGCTTCAGGAGGCGTACGGGCTGCTTGCGCGGCGCCAGCCGCCCCACGGCCACCACGTGGACCTCGTCGGTGGGCACCCGGGCCGGCCCCTCGGGCCGCCAGCCCGACAGGTCGAGCCCGTTCGACACGACGTGGACGGGGGTCTGCGGCCCCGCCACCCGCCGGATGTGCCGGGCGGCCGCCTCGGAGACGGCCGTGCCGACGATCCCCCACTCGCTCCAGTTCGCGGCGTTCAGCACGCGGTAGAGGTTGGCGGTCACCGGATCCCACATGCTGTGCACGGTCACGACCGTGGGCAGCCCCACCCGGTGGGCGGCCAGCACCCCCATCCACGCGAACGGCGACACCGCGCCCGTGTGGACGTGGACGACGTCGGGCTCGCGCTGCGTCATGATCCGGATCAGATGGCCGGTGCCGCGCGGGTGGACCGGCAGGTCGAACGGCATGCGCGCGGTGGTCCGGTGGACGCCCGGCAGCGGCTCCCCCGGCGTGGCGGTGACCACCTCGACGTCGTGCCCGGCGTCGCGCTGGCTCCTGATCAGGTCGGCGACCTGCACCTCGATGCCGCCCAGCCGGGGCAGGTAGCAGTCGCTCACGTGAAGGATGCGCACCCGATCAGCCTGACAGAGGTCCGGACCCGGCTCAAACGCGCGATCGGAGGGTGGGATCATGTGTCGGGTGAAGACAGCGGTGTTCTTTCACGCCCATCCCGACGACGAGGCGCTGCTGACGGCCGGGACCATGGCGATGCTCGCGGCCGAGGGCCACCGCGTGGTCCTGGTGGTGGCCACGGCGGGCGAGCACGGCCTGGCCGAACTCCCCCACGGCGACGAACTCGGCGAAACCCGCATGAACGAGCTCTACGACTCGGCCGCCCGGCTCGGCTGCGCCCGCGTGGTGCGCCTGGGCTACGCCGACTCGGGCCTGGAGGCCGGCGGCGGCGCCGAAGACCGTCCGGCCGACGCCTTCATGGACGCCGACATCGAAGAGGCCGCCACCCGCCTGGCCGCGATCCTCGACGAGGAGAAGGCCGAACTCCTGACCATCTACGACCCCTCGGGCGGCTACGGCCACCCCGACCACGTGCAGGTCTACCGGGTCGGCACCCGCGCGGCGAAACTGGCCGCGATCCCGCCGATCCTCCTGGAGGCCACGGTCAACCGCGACCCCCTGCTGAAGGGCGTGCGGCTGGCCGCGAGGTTCTACCCCCAGCTCGACATCCGCTCCTTCGAGACGGCCTACTCGGCCTCGGCCGACATCACCCACCGGGTGAACGTCCGGAAGTGGACGTCGGTGAAACGCCAGTCGATGGCCGCCCACGCCACCCAGGCCAGCGGCGGCGACGGCGACCGCACTCTGGCCGCCCTGCTGAAGATCCCGGCCCCGGTTTACCGCTACGTCTTCGGCACCGAGTGGTACGTCCGCCGCGACCTGCCCCCCGGCACCAAGATGACCCATCCCTTCGACGACTGATCTCGTACCAGAGGATGAGCGAAGCGGTCACAGTGCCCGGCAGACTGGGCGCATGAACAGGTGGGTGCGGGTCGCCATGTCGGTCGCGTCGCTGGCGCTGGCCGCGGGGCTGATCGTCTACCTGCCCTCGATCATCGGGTCGCTCACCGGGGCGACGATGTCGTGGGGCCAGATCGGCGACCTGTTCGCCGCCGTCTCCTGGCAGATGGCCGCGCTGATGACCGTCGTGTGGCTGGCCAGCCTGCTCGCCTACACCTTCGTGCTCACCGGGTCGCTGCCCGGGCTCGGGCACACCCAGGCCCTCACCCTGAACGCCGCCGGGAGCGCGGTCAGCAACCTGCTGCCCTTCGGCGGGGCCGCCGGGGTCGCGCTGACCATGGCGATGACCAAGGGCTGGGGCTTCCCCGTCGGGGCCATCGTCGCCTCGACGCTGGTCAGCGGCGTGTGGAACATGATCTTCCGGTTCCTGCTGCCCGCCGTGGGGATCCTGGCCCTGCTGCTGTCGGGGACCGCCCTGTCCCCCACGGTCACCAAGGCCGGGTGGGCCGCGTCGGCCTCGCTGCTGGCGCTCGTCGTGATCGTCGGGGCGGCGCTGTTCTGGGACCGGGGGGCCCACGTCATCGGGCGCGGCGCCGACCGTCTCGTGGCGCTGTCGCCGAAGAAGATCCGGCCGGCCGAGCGGTGGGCCTCCGGCGCGATCCACAAGCTGCGCGACGACATGGCCGGGGTGGTCAGGTCGGGCTGGCTGAAGATGTCGTTCGGCATGGTGTTCTTCCTCGGCTTCCAGTGGCTGATCCTGGCGCTCTGCATGGCCGGGACCGGCTCGTGGGTCGGCACCGCCCAGTCGATCGCGGTGTTCGCGCTGTCGCGGGTGCTGACGAGCGCGCTGGCCACGCCCAGCGGCGCGGGGTTCATGGAGGCCGGCACCGCGCTCGCGCTGATCGGGTTCGGCGCGGGCGAGGCGCAGGCGACCGCCGCGGCGATTCTGTTCGGTTTCTGGACGTACACGATCGAGATTCCGTGGGGCGGGCTCGCCCTCGGAGGCTGGGCGATTCTTCGCAAACGCGACGGGAGACGGGAATCCGAACCGGTCACCCGCGAGAAAGCATCATGATCTTGCGCGACAATTGACCTCACTCTCCCCGAAGTGAGGATGACCGGTGAACGTCTTGTGTACCGTTTGGCGGCGCGCATAGCGTGGCGGCTGACATGAGCACGGTGGTCTTCCGGGTCCTTGGTCCGGTCGAAGCGTACGACGGCGAGAACGAGCTCGATCTCGGCGGCCTCCGCCAGCGGGCCGTCCTGGCCCGGCTTCTGGTCGCCCGGGGCCAGGTCGTACCCGTCGACACCCTCCTCTTCGACCTGTGGTCCGACGACGCCGCCAAGGGCGCGCAGTCGGGCCTCCAGGTGTACATCTCGCGGCTGCGGCGCGTGCTGGAGCCCAACCGTCCCCGGGGCGGGCCCAACCGGCTGCTGGTCACCGTCGCCTCCGGCTACGCCCTGCGGGCCGCGCCCGAGCAGATCGACGCGCTCCGGTTCGAGGCGACCGTGCGGGCCGCCGGCGAGCGGCTCGACGACAATCCGCAGACGGCCAGGGCGCGGCTCGAATCGGCCCTCGGGTTGTGGCAGGGCACTCCCTACAGCGACTTCCAGGACCAGCCCTGGGCCGAGGCCGAGGTGACCCGCCTGAGCGAGCTGCGGCTCGTGGCGCGCGAGCGTCACGCCGACGCGGGGCTGCGCCTCGGGCTCCACGCCGAGACCGTGCCCGACCTCGAGGCGCTCACCACCGAACACCCGCTGCGCGAAGAGGGCTGGCGGCTGCTGGCGCTCGGCCTCTACCGCTGCGGGCGGCAGGGCGACGCGCTGGCCGCGCTGCGCCGGGCCCGCACCATCCTCGACGACGAACTCGGCATCGACCCCGGCCCGGCCCTGCGCAAGCTGGAGAGCGACATCCTGTCGCAGGCCCCGGGGCTCGACCTGACCCCGCTGCCGCGCCGGGCCGAGACCACCCCGACCTGGCCGCCGCGCCCGCTCGAAGTGAGCCCGCTGCCGCCGCTGGAGCCCGAGCCGTTCGTCGGCCGCGAGCCCGAGCTGACCACCCTGCTGGCCGCCGCGCCCCACGCCAAGTCGGGCCGCCTCGCCATCGCGATGGTCACCGGCGACCCGGGGTCGGGCAAGACCACGCTGCTGCGGCAGCTCTCCGGCCGTCTCGAAGGGCAGGGCTGGGTCATCGCCGGGGGCGGCTGCCCCGACAGCGCGGCCACCCCGCCCGGCTGGGCCTGGGTCGAGGTGCTGCGGGCGCTGATCGCCCGGCGCGGCGCCGGGGAGTACGGCGCGCTGCTCGCTCCCCTGCTCGACGACCACGCGCCGGTCCCCAACGACGACGACGCCTCCGGCGGCTTCCGCCTCCACCGGGCGGTCGGCGGTTTCCTGTCGGGCGTGGCCCGCGAGGCGCCGCTGCTGATCACCCTCGAAGACCTCCACTGGGCCGACGACCAGACCCTCGCGCTGCTGCGCGCGCTGCCGAGCCTGCTGGCCGCCAGCCGGGTGCTGCTCGTGGTGACCTGCCGCGAGGGCGAGCTCAGCGACCCGCAGCAAGACGTGCTGGCCGCGCTGGCCCGCTTGGGCCCGGTCAGGGTCGAGCTCGACGGGCTGGCCCCGGCGCAGGCGGCCGAGCTCGTGCGGGCGACCTTCGTGCGCGGCGAGATCGACCACGACGTGGTCGCCGCGATCGTCGAGCGCACCGGCGGCAACCCGTTCTACGTGAAGGAGACGGTCCGCCTCTTCGAGGCGGAGGCCGACATCTCCCAGGTGCCGTCGGGTGTACGCGACGTGCTCCGCCGCCGCATCGCGCGGCTGCCCGAGAAGGCCCAGCAGATCCTGCTGCAGGCCGCCGTGATCGGCCGCGACGTCGACGTCGACGTCCTGGTCGACATCTCCGGCGAGGAGGACTCGGTCGTCGACGCGGTCGAGGCCGCGCTGCTGGCCGGGCTGGTCACCGAGCCCGGCGCGGGGCGGCTGCGCTTCGACCACGAGATGGTGCGCGACACCCTCTACTCCGACGCCTCCCGGCTGCGCCGCTCCCGCCTCCACGCGGCGGTCGCCTCGGTCATCGAGTCGCGCACCCCGGGCGACGTCGCGGCCCTGGCCCACCACTACGACCTGGCCGGCACCGCCGACACGGCCGCCAAGGCGGTGCGTTACGCGGGCCTGGCCGGCGAGCAGGCCGAACGCCGCTACGCCTACCGCGAGGCCGCCTCGCAGTGGGAACGCGCGATCAACGCCTACGACCGTGCGGGCGGGCGTCCAGGTAAGGACCGGCTCGAACTCCAGGTCCGCACGATCCACGCGCTGGCCCTCGCGGGCGACATGACCGCCGCGCGCGCCCACCGGCGCGACGCGATGGACGTCGCGCTCCCGCTGGGCGACCTCGAACTGACCGCCCGGGTGGCGGCCGCCCTGGCCGTGCCCCACAAGGGCATCGCCCGCGACTTCACCCGCACGGCGTGGGAGATCGTCGACGTCACCGAGAAGGCGCTGCTGGAGCTGCCGCCCAGCGAACACTCGCTGCGCGCCAGCCTGCTGGCCACCCTGGCCCTGGAGCTCGAAGGCTCGGCCACCCCGCGCGGCGAGCAGGCGTCACTGGAGGCCGAGGAGCTGGCCCGGGCCAGCGGCGACCCCAACCTGCTGGCGATGGCGCTCAGCGGCCGCCTGCGGCAGTCCTACACGCTGGCCCAGGTCGACGAGCGCGAAGACATCGGCCGCGAGTTGCTCCGGGTCGGCGCCGAGTCGGGCCAGATCTCCGTGCAGACCCTCGCCCACCTGGTGCTGCTCGAATGCGCGGCGGCCCGCGGCGACTTCGCCGAGGCCGACCGCCAGCTGGCCCGCGCCGACCGGCTCGGCCAGCAGTACGGCCTGGCCGCCCCCGCGGCGGTCGGCGCCTGGTACGCCGGCCAGCGCCTCATGATCGCGGGCGACTACGCGGGCGCCGAGACGGCCTACCGCAACGCGGCCCGCCTGACCGCCCGCGCGGGCATGCTCGAAGGCCGCCAGGACCTGCCGCTGATCGCGACGTTCTGCCTCCACCTGGTGCAGGGCAAGGCCGACGAGATGGCCGACGCCCTGGGCGAGGCCCACACGCGCGGCGCGAAGTGGACCCTCGACGCCTACGCGGTCGCCCTGGCCGAGGCCGGGCACCTGCGCGACGCCCGCGCGGTGGCCGTGACCAGAGAACCGGTCCGCGGCGACTTCCTCTACGAACTCGCGATGACCTGGCGCGCCCTGGCGGGCCTGCGCCTCGACGACGCCGACCGCATGAACGAGGCCTACACCGCCCTGCGCCCCTTCCACGACCGCATCGCGGGCGCGGGCACGGGTGTGGTGGCGTTGTGGCCGGTCGCCCGCACGCTGGGTGACCTGGCCGTGAAACTCGGCCACCCGGACGCCCGCGCCCACTACGAGAAGGCCCTGGCGGTGGCGCGCCGGGTCGGCGTGCAGCGCTGGGTCGACGACGCGGAGATCGCCCTCGACCGCGCATAGTCAGTCGTGTTCGGCCGGCGGCAGGTACGGGAACCCGTCCCTCGGCTTCGGGGTGACCGATTCGCGGCCGATGCCCAGGGTCACCGGGGTGTTGGCCGCGAAGGAGAACATCACGTCCGGGGCGTTGTCGGTCAGGGCGCGGCCGTTCCAGCCGGCGAAGGTGAAGGCGGCCTCGGTGCCGATCCGGTACGGCAGCAGGTTCGGTAGAATGCGCTCCACGACCGTTCGCGCGTAGGCGTCCGGGTCGGCGGCGGTGCCGTAGGCGCGGACGACGCCGGCCACCTTCGAGCGGATCACGTCACCGTGGACACGGACGTCGTCGGCGGGGGCGTTGGTGTTGAGGCGGTCGCCGAGGTCCTCGTCGTACTGGGTGAACAGCGGGTGGATCATCGGCAGGCCGCAGCGGTTGATCGGGCGCCAGCCGCCGCCGTCGGTGGCGAGGTAGGTCTGGGCCCAGACGCCGATGCGGCCGTCGGGGCCGGCGACGGCGCGCAGCTCGTCGTCGGGCAGTTCCAGGACGATCGAGTAGACCGTGTGGCCGGCGAAGAGGTTGCCCGCCTTGTCGGGGTTCCAGCCGGTCAGGTCGACGGTCGTGCCGTGCTGGAAGGCCTGGCCGACGGCGTGCAGGACGTCGGGCTCGATCCAGAACGAGTCGCCGGCCTGGCCGATCCAGACGCGGCCGCCGCAGTCGAGTTCGGTCGTCTCGCCCAGGCGGCCCTCGGCGATGAGCTTGTCCTCGCCGGGGGTCACGTGGTGGAGGCGGAAGGTCTGGCCGCCCTCGGCGTCGCGCTCGCCGAAGGTGAAGCGGAAGGTCACGTCCTCGACGGCGTCGCCATCGCCGTCGATCTTGAGCTCGTAGCGGCCCTCCGGGTGGAGTCCCTTCGGGGCGTCGGGGCCGGCGAAGGAGTGGCTGTGGTCGGCCGCGATGACGGTGCCGCGTTCGCCGCGGAAGACGTAGAGGTCGCAGACGTCCAGGCGCGGGTCCTGGCGGGCGAGGGGCGAGTCGAGGTGGTGGGACATGGGTGTGCTCCCCGGTATCGGAGGGGTGCTGACCTGTCCCACCCTGCCTCTCGCCGGGAAGATCCCGGTCGATGAATCAGCAGTTGACCTGGAACTTCTCGCTGATGAGCTGGTTGTCCGCCACGTCCAGGACCGCCCGGTAGAGGCCCGGGTTGCCGGGGACGCGCACGCGCCAGTCGACGGTGCGGCCGGCGCCGTCGAAGCCGCCCGAGCCCGACAGGTAGTCCTGCCACGCCTCGGCCGAGGGGCTGTAGCGCTGGAGGGTCCACGTGTAGGAGACGGCGCCCGATTCGGCGAGGCCGCGGACGCGGTAGGCGCAGTCGGGGAGTTCGTCCACGGCCAGCACGCCCGGCATCGGGGCGGCGAGCACCTTCTCGGCGGGCACGGACTGGGCCGACGACAGGGCCACGGAGCGGGCCGGCTGGTCGGTGACGGCGGTTCCGGTCAGGTAGGCGGCGGCGACCGCGAGGGTGGCGACGAGGAGCCGCAGCGCGGTTCCGCCGCCGCTCGCGACGACCGGGGCGAGGCTGCGGGATTTCATACCCTTTTTGTAGAACGCCGTGGTTGAGCGGTGGTTGCCGTCCGCTTGCAGGGGCGTGTGGTGCCTGGCGCGGTCCACGATGCGTCGCTTAAGGTAAGGCTGTCCTAATTCCGGGAAGAGGCGGCACACGGTGGAGTTCGGTGACCCCCTGTTCGGGCTGCCCTACTGGCTCGTCGGCGCGATCCTCACGGTCGCGCTCTTCGGGGCCTTCCAGGTCTACTACTGGGTGGGGCACAAGGTCGGCGACGCCGTCTACGAGTCGCGGCTCGGGCGCAAGATCGGGCAAGAACGCATCATCAAGGTCGAGAACGTCGTCCGCAAGTGGGGGGCGCTCGCCGTCTACGGGTGTTTCTTCGTGCCGGGCCTGCGGCACACGCTGCCCTGGGTGGCCGGGGTGCTGCGCGTCAACTACCGCTGGTATCTGGTCGCCAGCGCGCTGGGCTGCCTGACCTGGGCGCCGCTGGTGTGGTTCGGGCTCTACTCGGTCATCTGGGCCTGGCTCGGGCTCGCCGCCGACTCGCCGGTCGTCGCGGGCGTGCTCGCCGTCGTGGTGCTGGTCGCGGTGGTCGTGTACGTCCGGCGGCGCCGCCGCAGCCGCGACACCACGGCGGCGTCTCAACCGGGCTAGAGCTCCGAGTCGTCGAGGACCGCCTCCGGCGCGGTGCGGCGGACCGACTCGATACCGTTCACGCAGGCCGCGCGGCTGGTGAACGCCTCACTGACCGCGATGGTCTGCCCGTTGCCCATGACGAGCCGGAACCGGTAGGCCCCCGCCGCGTCTCTGCTGATGACGAATCTGCTCGCCATGTGTTCCCCCCGAATGCCGTCCGGCCGATGCGGGCCTACCCGTGCGATCATGCGGGCATGCGTGCCGCCGTTCTTCTCAGTGCCGCCCTCACCTGGGCAATCTTCCTGTCGACGCCCGCCCACGCCGACCCTCGGGTGACCGCCAAGGAGGTCTACGTCGTGGATCTCACGTCGGGAACGGTCCCGTACGCCAAACACGAGGGCCGCCGGGTGCCGGTCGCCAGCCTGACGAAGGTGATGACGGCCTACGTCGTGCGCGATCGGGCCGAGCTCGACGACCTGGTGACGATCACCGCCGCCGACGTGAACCACGCCCGGGCCGGCGGCGCCACCCACGCCGGGTTGCGGGCCGGGGAGCGGCTGACCGTCCGACAGCTCCTCTACGCGCTGCTGCTGCCCTCGGCCGCCGACGCCTCGAACGCGCTGGCCCGCGTCTACGGGCCCGGCAAACGGCGGTTCGTCGGCCGGATGAACGCCGCCGCCCGCGACCTCGGCCTGCACGACACCCGGTTCGTGAACGCCGACGGGCTGCCGGCGCCGGGGCAGTACTCGACCGCCCGCGACCAGCTGGAGCTGACCCGGGTGGTGCTGAAGGACCGGGTGCTGGCCCAGATCGCGCGCACCCGGGTCGCCCGGGCCGGCGGGCACACCTGGACCAACACCAACAAACTGCTGGGCACCACGCCCGGCGTCATCGGGCTGAAGACGGGGTTCACCCGGGCGGCGGGCTACTGCCTGGCGTTCGCGGCGCGGCGCGACGGACGCACCTATCTGGGGGTGATCCTGGGCGACACGGGCGACCTGCGGCGGTTCACGACGGCGCGGAACCTGCTGAGCTGGGCCGAACGAGTGAGTGACAGGCGATAGCGGCGGCCGCCACCACGTTGAGGGAGTCGACGCCGTTCTTCAGGGCGGCAGGGCTCATCGGGATGCGGACCCGCTGGGTCGCCTGGCCGAGCCAGCGCGACGACAGGCCGTCGCCCTCGGAGCCGAGCAGCAGCGCCGCCTTCTCGCCCAGCCCGACCTCGTCGATCGGCACGGCCGAGGCGTCGGGGGTGAGGGCGAGGGTGTCGTAGCCGTCGAGGGCGGCCAGGCCGCCGTGCCAGTCGTCCATGCGGGCCCACGGGATGGCGAAGACGGCGCCCATCGAGACCTTGATCGCGCGGCGGTAGAGGGGGTCGGCGCAGCGTGGCGACAGGACCACGGCGTCGACGCCGAGCGCCGCCGCCGACCGGAAGATCGCGCCGACGTTGGCGTGGTCGACAAGGTCTTCGAGGACGATGATCCGGCTCGACCGGCGGGCCAGCGCGGCGACCGTCGGCAGGGGCAGGCGTTCGAAGGAGGCCAGCGCGCCCCGGTGGACCGGGAAGCCGGTCACCTGCTCCATGAGGGCGTCGCTCACGACGTACACGACCTGGTTCTCGAGCACGTCGGCCAGGTGGGTGAGCCATTTCGGGGTGGTCAGGAAGGCCCGCGCGGGGTGGCCGGTCTGCAGGGCGCGGCGGATGACCTTCTCGCCTTCGGCCAGGAACAGGCCATGCTCGGCTTCGAGGCTCTTGCGCAGCTCCACGTCACGCAGGTGGGTGAAGTCGGTCAAGCGCGGGTCAGCCGGGTCGTGGAGCTGGATGACCATCACGCAAGCCTACCCTTGCCACCCCTTGGCAACGGCAAACCGGTGTGACGGTCCGTGGCCGATAAAGTACTCAGCGCTGTATCCGGCGGTGCGAGGGTGAACGGGGGTCAAGGTGCCTGACCAGCGGACGCTCACGCGCCCGGCCGTTTCGGCCGAGAGCTGGCTGAGGGACGCCCGCCGCGCGCGCCTGCTGTCGGTGGCGACCCTCGGCTGGCTCGGCGCCGAAAGCCTGGTCGGCGTTTACGCCGGCTGGACCGCCGACTCGGTCGCGCTGCTCGGCTGGGGCCTCGCGGCCCTGGTCGAGGCGCTGGCCAGTCTCATCGTGTTGTGGCGCTTCACCGGCGCCCGCCTGGTGTCACCGATGGCCGAGTTCCGCGCGACCCGCGCGGTCGCGGTGAGCTTCTGGCTGCTGGCGCCCTATCTCGTGCTGCACGTGCTCCACGACCTGGAGCACGGTCACCGGGCCGCGCCGACCGTGCTCGGCGTCCTGGTCACCACGATCAGCCTGGTCAGCATGCCGGTCCTCGGGTGGGCCAAACGGCGTGTCGGGGCCCGTCTGGCCTCGGCCGCGACGACCGGGGAGGGCACCCAGAACGTGCTCTGCGGGCTGACGGCCGCCGGGGTGCTCGCCGGGTTCGCGGCGGGCTCGATCGGGTGGTGGTGGGCCGATCCGCTGGTGGCGCTCTCGCTCGCGGCGATCGCCGTCTTCGAGGGCGGCAGGGCCTGGCGCGGGCACGTCTGCGACCACTGAAGCGAGAGCACGGCGACGTCCATGCCGGCGTCGCGCAGGGCGTCGATCACCTCTGAGGCGCCGCCCGGGACCGTCCAGACCCGGCCGTGGCGGCCCGCCAGATGGACCGCGCGCAGCCCCGGGAGGGCCCGCATCGCCTCTCTGGCCGAGGGCGGCAGGCCGGGGCGGTTGAACTCCAGCAGGAGGAGATCTCCGTCACGCATCCCAGCCCCCGGGTGCCGATTTCCACTGATTTCACGAACACGATACATCGCGAGATCGTGGAGTCAAGATGTATCGCGATGCCCATCATCGCAGTAAAAGGACCGTTTTGCCGGTCTAATGGTTGCCACTATGGTTCCGTAAGCATTACGGAGAATCTCCCTTTTGCCTGGCGGGGAGAGCAACGACTGACGAAGAGGCCATCGTGGGACGTCACCGCACTGACGAGATCGAGGGCGGCTACCCCGCGTACGAGCAGCCCCCCTCCCGCCGGAAATCGGCAGGGCCGGGCAAGGTGCTCGTCCCGCTGGCGGGGGCCGTGGCCCTCGCGGTACTGCTGGGCGTGGCCGCGTACGTCGTGGTGAACAAGGACTCCGCCGGGTGCTCCGGCGAGAAGGTGTCCTTGTTCGTCGCCGTCGCCAAGGACATCGAACCGGCCGTGAGCGAGATCGCCGGGCGGTTCGTGAAGGCCGAGAAGACCGTCGACGGCAGCTGCGTCGACGTGGCCGTGAAGGGGGCCGACTCCGACGGGGTCGCCGCCGCGCTGGCCGGGACCGGCGGCGCGAGCTCCGCGCCCGACCTGTGGATCCCCGACTCCTCGCTCTGGTTGTCGCAGATGCCGGCCAAGTCGGCGCCCAAGGTGAGCGCCAGCCTGGCCACCTCGCCGATCGTGCTGGCCGCGCCGAAGGCCGCCGCCGCCAAGCTGGCCGAGTCGCTGGAGCCCAGCTGGACCGGCATGATGACGGCCGCCAACGCCGCCAACCCCGACGGCCTCGCGAGCAAGGTGCGCGTGGTCGTGCTCGACCCCGCCAAGAACGCCGCCGGGCTCGGCGCGCTGCTGGCCGGGGCCGGCATCCTGCGGCAGAGCGGCGACGAGGGCTCCGAGGAACTGCTGGTCGGCGTGCTGCGGCAGTTGTCGGAGTCGAAGGTGACCTCGCCCGACAACCTGTTCGCGACCCTGTCGAAGGCCGCCACCCGGGTGCCGATCGGGGTGACCTCCGAGCAGTCGGTGTACGCGTTCAACAAGGAGAACAAGAACGCGGCCGTGGCGCTCTATCCGGCCGAGGGCACCGTCAACCTCGACTACCCGATCATCACCACGGCGAAGGACCCGGAGAGCGCGCAGGCCGCCAAGCTGTTCACCGCCGAGCTGGAGTCGGCCGCCTCCCGCAAGATCATCCAGGGCTACGGCTTCCGCACCCCCGAGGGCCAGGGCAGCGTGCTGACCCCCGAGGCCGGGATGCGGGCCGAGGCCCCGACGGCGCTGCCGATCCCCGACGCCAAGACCGTCGTCACGCTCGCGCAGTCGTGGAAGCGCGTCGGCCTGGGCACCAAGTTGCTGTCGCTCCTGGACGTCTCGGGCACGATGGCGCTGCCCGCCGACTCCTCCGGCATCACCCGCATGCAGGCCATCTCCCAGGTCAGCACCGAGGGCCTGAAGCTCTTCCCGGACAAGACCGAGATCGGGACCTGGATCTTCTCCGACAACCTCAACGGCGACAAGGTCGACTGGAAGGAGACGGTCCCGGTCGGGCCGCTCGCCCAGCAGATCGACGGGGTGACCCGCCGCGAGGTGATCGCCCGGCAGATGACCCAGATCAAGGCGATCCCCACGGGCAACACCGGCCTCAACGACTCGCTCTGGGCGGCGTACCAGAAGATGAGCGACGAGTACGAGGCCGACAAGATCAACACGATCCTGCTGTTCACCGACGGCGTCGGCAACGACGACCCGAGCGGCGGCATCACCAACGCGGGCATCCTGAAGCGCCTCAAGGCCAAGTTCGACGCGACCAAGCCGGTCTCGATCCTGGTCATCTCGTTCAACACCGAGGGTGACGCCAACCGGACCCAGATGGAGAACATCGCCAAGGCCACCGGCGGCCAGGCGTACTTCCCCGAGACGGTGCTGGAGATCCGCAACATCTTCCTGCAGGGCATCGCGCGCCGCCTGTGCGCGCCCAACTGCCCCAGCGCCAAATAATCTTCACCCGAGTCACAGGAGTCGCTGTCTTCCCAGGTCATGCCACTTGAGCATGGCCTGGAAGACAGTAAACGCGGCGCCGGAAAGGGGCGTCCTTCTCGTGTGGGGACCGGAGGGTCCCGTTCTCGGGGAGGAATTCCGTTGCCCGGATGGCCGACCGTCGGCCGAGCCGACGACACCCGTCTGCTCGACGCGTTGAAGCGCGATGACGCGCACGCACCAGCCAGCCTGTACGACGCGTACGCCGACCGGCTGAACGACTACGCCTACAGCCGCCTGCGCGACCTCGACCTGGCCGCGAGCGCCGTCCACGACGCCCTCGTGCTCGCGGTCGCCTCGGTCGGCCGGCTGGCCGAGACGCAGCGGCTGCGCGCCTGGCTCTACGCCCTGGTGCGCTTCCAGTGCGCCTCGCGCACGCCCGGCACGGCGACGACGCCGATCGACCTGGCCGACAGCCCCGACCCCGAGATGACCATGCTGGTCCACGAGGCGCTGGGCGAGCTCAGCGGGCCCGAGCGCGAGGTGCTGGAGCTCTCCCTGCGCCACGACCTCACCCCGGCCGAGGCGGGCGCCGTGCTGGGGCTGACCTCCCGCCAGGCGGCGACGCGGCTGGAGCGGGCCCGCGACCACCTGGAGAACTCGGCCGCCGCGGTGGTGCTGGCGCGGACCGGCCGGGCCCACTGCCCCGACCTGTCGGCGATGGTCGACTCCTGGGACGGCCCGCTGAGCACGCTGCTGCGTCAGCGGCTGAGCCGCCACATCGCGGGCTGCGAGGTCTGCGTCGAGGGCCGCGAGCGGCACGTCTCGGCCCCGAAGCTGCTGGAGATGGTGCCGGTGGCGTTCCCGCCGCTGTCGCTGCGACGCCGGGTCGTGGACACCTGCGCCCACCCGGAACGAGACGAAACGAAGATCCTCATCGTGCGGGACGGGGATCACTTCGACCGGAACGGATTCCCCGTGCCGGTCGGGCGGCGGCCCCGAGTGAAGCGGGGCCGCCGGGCGGGGGGCGCGTCACGGCGGGCGGCGGGGAAGAAGAAGTCCCGGCGCGCGACGCCCGTCGTGGCCGCTCTCGGCGTGGCCCTGGTGGCGGGGGGCGGGGTGTTCTGGCTCAACGGGGCCGGCGCCGGCGCGCCCACCCGCGTCGAGGCCATGCCGCAGCCGCAGCCCACCGACGACGCCGTCCAGGCCCCCCAGTACGAGGTCACCGAGGAGGACACCGCGCCGCCGCCTCCCGTGGAGGAGGAGAGCCCGACGCCGGTGGAGGCCGAGGAGACCTCGTCCACGCAGGCTCCCGGGCCGGTCCCGACGGCGGCGGGGCAGCCGCCGGCGCGGCCGAAGCCGAGCCGCAAGCCGGTGACCACCCCCAGGCCCACCAAGCGCCCGGCGGCTGCCCGGGCCGCCCTGTCGATGACCTGCCCGGGTGACGTCGGCGAGTCGTCCGGCGGGGTGCTCTACCTCACCGCCAGGAACGCTCCAATCGCCTGGAGCGCCCGCGCGGGCGACAACGTCTCAATCGCCCCGGCGCGCGGCGTGCTGAAGAAGGGCGCGAGCGGGCGCATGACGATCTCGATCATCGATCCGAAGTCGGCGGGCAGCACCACGATCGCGATCACCTCGCCCGGCGGCAGCCCGTCGTGCCGGATCAGCTGGCGCGGCGACGGCTACTCCCCGCCCGGCGGCGGGGTGCCCGACCCGACCAGCCCGCCCCGGCCGACCCCGACGCCCCCCAAGACCGACGAGCCGACCTCGGCGCCCAGCGAGACCCCGGCGACCCAGGTGTCGGAGGGGCCCCAGCAACCTCAGGCATAACACGAGCGGTTGCCGAGTCGTTACCGATAGAGTCCTGGTCCTTTGTGAACCGGGCGCTGCGGAAGAGCGTCGCCATTGACGCGCGTGCCCCCGGTTGATCCTATGAAGTGCCTCCACCAGCCGGGAGAGTGACATGGGGACCAGTAAGACCGTCCTGATCGGTGTGGTCGGCGCGTCGTGCGTGGCGGGAGCCGTGCTCGCGCTGGCCGACGTGCAGACGCCCGCCAGGCTGATCTTGACGCCCGCGTTCCTCCTTCTGGCGCCCGGCGTGGCCATCGCCGGGTTGTTGCGTGATCGTGACCCCCTATCGGCACTAACCGTGGGACTGGCCGCCAGTCTGGCTGTCAACGTTCTTCTCGCCGAGGCGATGCTCCTCTTCGACGCATGGTCACCGCGTGCCGGCGTGGCCACCGTCGCGGTCGTGAGCGCGTTTCTGGTGATCCTGCGCCAGCTTCACCGCCCCCGCACTCGCGTCACCCCCGCCCGAAACCCGGGATGACGACCCCACACCACCCTCTGCCCCACGACCGGGACGAGCCCCTGCCCCATCTCGTCCAGTCGCGCCGGTCCGCTGGCAGTCTCCGCTCATGACAGACCGCCCGGAAGGACATTTCCGTCACCATGAGTCCCGAGATCACCGGCCTGCGGCCGCTCCCGCACGTCGACCGATACACCCCCCTCGGCCCCCACCTCGCGGTCTCGCCGACCGTGAGCGTCGTCGTGCCGGCGATGAACGAGGCCGAGAACCTTCCCCACGTGTTCGCCACCCTGCCGACCTGGGTGCACGAGGTCGTCCTGGTCGACGGCCATTCGACCGACGACACCGTCGAGGTGGCCCGGCGGCTGCGGCCGGGCCTGCGGATCGTCCACCAGACCGGCCGGGGCAAGGGCGACGCCCTGGCCGCCGGGTTCGCGGCCTGCACGGGCGACATCATCGTGATGATCGACGCCGATGGCTCGACCGACGGCCGCGAGATCATCCACTTCGTCAGCGCCCTGGTCAGCGGCGCCGACTTCGCCAAGGGCTCGCGGTACGTCCCCGGCGGCGGCAGCGACGACCTGACGGTCACCCGGCGGGCCGGCAACAGCGTGCTGCGCACCATCGTCAACACGCTCTACCGCACCCGCTACACCGATCTGTGTTACGGCTACAACGCCTTCTGGGCCCGCCACCTGCCCGCGCTCGACCTCGACTGCGAGGGCTTCGAGGTCGAGACGCTGATGAACATCCGGGCGGCCAGGGCGGGATTGCGGGTGCACGAGGTGCCCAGCCACGAACGCTGCCGCATCCACGGGGAGTCGAACCTGCGGGCGATCCGCGACGGGTTGCGGGTGCTGCGCACGATCGTGCGGGAGTGGCGGCGCCGCCGGGTGGTCCCCGCGCCGCTGCCGCAGCCGGCCACGGCCGACCAGGGCGCGGCATGAACACCTCCGTCGTGATCTGCGCGTACACCGAGGACCGCTGGGACGACATCGCCGCCGCGGTCGCCTCGGTGCGGGCCCAGACGGTGCCGGCGCGGGAACTGCTGCTGGTCGTCGACCACAACCCCGACCTGCACCTGCGGCTCAAGCGGGCCTACCCTGACGCGACCGTGCTGGAGAACGTGCACGACAAGGGCCTGTCGGGCGGCAAGAACACCGGCGCCGAGGCGGCCACCGGGAGCTACGTCGCGTTCCTCGACGACGACGCGGTGGCCGACCCGGGCTGGATCGAGGGCCTGGAGTCGGCCATGGCGCAGCCCGGAGTCGTCGGCGCGGGCGGGGCCACCCGCCCGCTGTGGGCCACCCGGCGGCCCCGCTGGTTCCCGGTGGAGTTCGACTGGACGGTCGGCTGCACCTACAAGGGCATGCCGGAGACCCGGGCGCCGATCCGCAACGTGATGGGCGGCAACGCGATCTTCCGGCGCGAGGTGATCGGGGCGGTCGGCGGGTTCTCCTCCGGAATCGGCCGTAGCGTCGCAGAGGGAAAGAGCCGGCCGCTGGGCTGCGAGGAGACCGAGTTCTGCATCCGGCTCACCCAGCGGCTGCCCGGCTCGGTGCTGCTGTTCGAGCCGTCGGCGGGCATCGGCCACCGGGTGCCGGCGGCGCGCGAGACCTTCCGCTACTTCCGCTCGCGCTGCTACGCCGAGGGGTTGTCCAAGGCCCTGGTCACCCGGAGCGTGGGCAGCGGCGACGGGCTGGCGAGCGAGCGGTCGTACACCTTCACGACCCTGCCGCTCGGCGCGCTGAGGGGGCTGGTCACCCTCCGCTGGGGGACCAGCGCCGCCATCGTCGTCGGGCTGGCCTGGACGACCTGGGGTTACCTGGTCGGGAAGGCACGACGATGAACCGGGTGCCGATCCTGATGTACCACTCGGTCACCGACCGGCCCAACGCCGAGACCCGGCCGCTCGCGGTGCGGCCGGGCGACTTCGCCGAGCAGCTGGCCTACCTGGCCGCCAACGGGTTCACGCCGATGACGTTCGCGAGCCTGATCGCGGCCGTGAACGGCACCGGCGCGACCCTCCCGGCCCGGCCGGTGGTGCTCACCTTCGACGACGGCTACGCCGACTTCCACACCGAGGCGATGCCGATCCTCGACCGGTTCGGCTTCCCGGCCACCCTGTTCCTGACCACGGGCTGGGTGGCCGACGCGGGCGGCGACGCGGCCGGCCGGCCGCTCGACCACATGGTCAGCTGGTCGCAGGCCCGCGAGGCGGCCGCGCAGGGGCACGAGATCGCCGGGCACAGCCACAGCCACCCGCAGCTCGACCAGTTGCCCGACGCCGAACTCCGGCAGGAGCTGCGGCGCGGCAAGGCGGTCCTGGAAGACAGACTCGGACTCCCGGTGACGACGATGGCCTATCCCTACGGCTACTCCAGCGCGCGGGTCCGGCGTGAGGCGCGGCGGGCCGGGTTCTGGGCGGCGTGCGCGGTCGCCAACGATGTGGCCGAGCTGCCCGCCCCCGACATGCTGGCCGTTCCCCGCCTGACGGTGAGCCGGACCACCGGGCCGGGCCGGTTCGCACGGGCCGTGGAGGGCCGGGCGCTCCCGCTGGTCTATCTCCGGGAGCGCGCGCTGACCCGGGGCTACGCCGTCGTCCGCCGGGGCAGGTACGGAATCGCGCGTTTCGCCCGAAGAGCATAAGGGGAGAAAACAGGGCGACCGAGGACATGAGGGGGCACAGTGGCCCAGGCATGGCTACCCGTCGCCAGTCGCATTCCCGCTCCCCAGGACGCCGGCCCCATGATCGGGGGCGCGCCCAGGGTGGTCTGGTTCATTTGGCCTACGGACCCACAAGGGATCTCGGCCAAATCCGTGGCCCAGCGGCTCGTCCAGCTCAACCGCCCCGCCCACCTGGTGTGGAACCCGGTGACGGGGCAGATCATCCAGCAGTTGCCGCCGACCCGCGCGGCCTGCGGCCTCACCGGAGACCTCAACCGGCAGGGCCGGGTGTGCGTCCAGATCAGGGTCTTGGGGTCGGTGCACGAACCGTTCACCGACAGCAAGCTCGACGGTCTCGACGAGATCCTCGCCTGGCTCGACTCGTGGGAGGTTCCCCGGCGGTGGCCGGCCGGTCCGCCCCTACCCGTGCCCCATTCGCTGGTGCAGGACGGCAACCGCCGTCTCTGGGCCCGTGGGGGGCATTTCGGGCACTCACAGGTTCCGGGTTCCGCCGAGGGGGATCCGGGGGCCATCGACGTCGCCCGCATCATCGGAGACAGCGCGCCTCACTTAGAGGTGCCCCGTCCCCGGGAGGAGCTACGGCTCCTGGAGAGCGTGGTCTAGCAGGGTCCTGACGATCCCGCAGCCCCGGCGGACGTCGTGGAGCGCGGCGGAGCCGTAGCCGACGACCAGGCCGTGGACGCGGGGCGGGCCGTGGTGGTGGCGAATGGTCGTGTCGACCAGGACCCCCCGCTCACGGGCTCCGGCGACCACTTCCGGCACGACGTGTTCCGGAAGTTCCGCCAGGACGTGCAGACCGGCCGTGTCGCCCTTGGTCCACGGGCCGAGGGCGGCCACCACGGCCTCCCGCCTCCGGGCGTACTCCAATCGCATGCGTCTCAGGTGCCGGTCGAGGTCACCGCGGTCGAGCAGCACCGCGACCGCCCGCTGGACCGGCCCCGACGTGCGGTCGGCGAGTTCCTTCCGCGTTCGCGCGACACGGTCGAGCAGCGGCCGTCCGGCGACCAGCCAGCCGACGCCGACGTCGGGGCTGAGCGACTTCGACAACGTGCCGAGCAGCACGACGTGCTCGGGGCCGAGGCCGTAGAGCGCGGGCAGCGGGGCGACGTCGTAGCGGAACTCGGCGTCGTAGTCGTCTTCGACGACGAGCGCGCCGGTGGCGCGGGCCCAGGCGAGCAGGCGTTCGCGCCGCGGGATCGGCAGGCGGCCGCCGGTCGGGAACTGGTGGGCCGGGGTGGTGTAGATCATCCGCAGGCCGGCGGGCAGGTCGTCGACGATCAGGCCGTCGCCGTCGACCGGGCAGGGCACGATCTCGGCGCCCCGCGAGGCGAAGATGCGCCGGGCCGACCGGTAACCCGGCTCCTCGACGCCGACCCGGTCGCCCGGCTTCAGCAGGGTGGCGGCCAGCAGGTCGAGGCCGTTGCCGGTGCCGCGTGTGATCAGCACGTTCCCCGGCCCGGCGGGCACCGCACGCGCCCGGCGCAGGTGGTCGGCCAGCGCCTCGCGCAACATCGGGTCGCCGTAGAGGTCGGGCCAGGCGCTCATCGGCAGGTCTCCGGCGGCCCGCCAGGCCCGCCGCCAGGCGGCGGTGTCGTAGGCGCTCACCCAGGGGCGGCCCGGCCGCAGGTCGATCAGGCCGGGGTCGGGCGCGTGAAACGAGGGCGCGACGCCGGCGTCGGGCGCGGGTTCGGCCGGACGGTCGCCGTGGACGTCGGCCACGTAGGTGCCCGAGCCGTGCCGCCCGTCGAGCCAGCCCTCGGCGTAGAGCTGCTGGTACGCCTCGGTGACCACGGTCCGGCTGACGCCGAGGAGACCGGCGAGGCTCCGGCTGGAGGGCAACCGCTCCCCCGCCCGCAGCGCGCCGTCGCGCATGGCCGCGCGCAGCTGGTCGCCCACCTGGACGACCAGGGGCGTCGCGTCGGACCGGTCGACGGCCACCGGAAGATCGACCTGCTGCTCCCGCAAAGTGGTCTCCCTCAACACCGCGAAAGTGGACGTGTTCCTCCAGGCCACTCGGCTCCTACGGTACCGGTATGACCGAGCTGTCCAGCACCCCTCGTACCGTCCTCGGCCGCTCCAAGGCCCGGGGCCGCACCGACCGCGCCGAGCTGCACGCCGTCCTCGACGCCGGCCTGATCTGCCACCTGGGTGTGATCGCCGACGGCTCCCCCATGGTCATCCCGACCGGGTACGGCCGCATCGGCGACACCCTCTACGTCCACGGCTCGACCGGCGCCCGGTCGCTGCGCACCGCGCCGGGCGAGACGATCTGCGTCACCGTCACCCACCTCGACGGCATCGTGCTGGCCCGGTCGGTCTTCCACCACTCGGTCAACTACCGCTCGGCGATGATCTACGGCGTGCCGCGCCTGGTCACCGACGAGGAGGAGCGCATGGCCGGGCTGGCCGCCATCACCGAGCAGCTCGCCCCCGGCCAGTGGGACTACGCGCGCCTGCCCAACCGCAAGGAGATGGCCGCCACCGCCGTGCTGGCGCTGTCGCTGGAGGAGGCGTCGGTCAAGATGCGCGCGGCCGGCCCGAGCGACGACGACGAGGACTACGACCTGCCCGTCTGGGCGGGCGTGCTGCCCGTCGTGACGACGTGGGGCGTGCCGGAGACCGACCCGAAGATGACCCGGGACGTTCCGGTTCCCGCCCATATCTCCGGAAGATGACCTTTGACAACCCTGTCGCCCGATCGGGCGTCTACTTAACGCAGCACGAGGCGACCGGCGCCCATGTGGCCATCGAGTACCCGCAAGGGACTCGCATGGGCGGCCGGGTCGCCTTTTTTCATGTCTGCAGATGTGATCACGGTCACCTGATCACGACCACGGATGCCCTCCGGGCATGAATCGGCGCTCCGCGCAGTATGGGTTCAGGAATGGCCGATGTCACACTATGCCCTGGTCAACCGGCTGGACGGGGCCCGCGACCGCGACTCGGCGTCCCCGCACTACCCACCTGTACCACTAAAGTCACGTTTGACACTGAGTCACTACAATCTCATGACTTTTCCCATCACGAGGTAGACCCGCCGTTAGGCTCTGTGGTCGTCATGGTGGGGGCCCGGGCACATAAGGAGACCGCATGTACGGCCAGACCGGCGCCTGGCGGGTTCCCGGCTATACGGAGCTACGCGAGCTCGGCACCGGCGCAGCCGGACAGGTCGTGCTGGCCAGGCACGATGCCGATGGAACGCTAGTCGCGATCAAATACCTCTCCCAGGAACTCCGAGCCGACCTCAACTTCATCGCCCGGTTCCGGCACGAGGCCCGTCTCCTCGCGCTGATGGACCGCAACCCGCACGCCGCCCGCTTCTACGAGTACGTCGAGCAGCCCCACGGCGCCGCGATCGTCATGGAGCTCGTCGACGGCGTCTCGCTGCGCGCGATGATCCGCTCCGAAGGCCCGACGGGACCCGAGGCCGCCCTGGCGGTGCTCAAGGGCTCCCTCATCGGCCTGGCCATCGCCCACGACATGGGCGTGGTGCACCGCGACTTCAAGCCCGAGAACGTCATGGTCGACGGCGACGGCCACAGCAAGCTCGTCGACTTCGGCATCGCCGCCCGCGCGGGCGAGGGCATGCCGGCGTCGGGCACGCCGTCGTACATGGCCCCCGAGCAGTGGGCGGGCGCCCCGGCCGGTCCGACGACCGACGTCTACGCCGCCACCGTGGTGTTCTTCGAGTGCCTCACCGGCCAGCGCCCGTTCCAGGCCGGCAACCTGGCCGCGCTGGCCCACCAGCACCAGGCCGCCCCGGTCCCGCTCGACCAGATCCAGCCGCAGCTGCGCGGCCTCATCGAGCGCGGCATGTCCAAGCACCCGCAGGAGCGCCCCGCCTCGGCCCACGCCTTCCTCCAGGACCTGGAGTCGGTGGCGATCGAGACGTACGGCCCGCAGTGGGAGGAGCGCGGACGCCGCCGCCTGGCGGCGCTGGCCGGCCTGCTGGCCGCCTTCTTCCCGCTCGCCGCGGCCGTGCCCCAGGCCAACACCCAGCTCGCCGACACCCAGCTCGCCGCGGGCGGCGAGGACTTCGGCGACGAGGAGCGCAAGGGCGGCTTCTTCAGCAAGGCGTTCGTGAAGATCGGCCTGACCGTGGTCGGCATGGCGGTGATCGCGGGCGGCACGGCCGTGCTGGTCGGCTCGATCAGCGGCGCGACCCTGTCGGCCGGCACCACCAGCCTCACCCCGAGCCCGGTCAACACCTCGACGACCCCCGACCCGCTGGTCGAGGAGGTCGACGACGGCCTGATCGAAGAGGTCCCGGTCACCGAGACCCCCGAGGTCACCGAGTCGCCCGACGCCGGGGCGACCCAGCCCCCGGTCACCCAGCCGACGTCGAACCCGCAGCCCAAGCCGACGCAGCAGCCGAAGCCGAAGCCGACGAAGAAGCCCACCAAGAAGCCGACCCCCAAGCCGACCAAGAAGCCGGGCGGCGGCGGTGGCGGCCTCGAGGAGCCGGGCGACCCGACGGCCACCAGCGAGCCGGGCGACGAGACCCCCACGCCCAGCCCGAGTCCGACGCCTACGACTCCGACGACCAGCAGCTCGCCCAGTGGTGAGCCGTCGGCGACCAGCAGCCCCGACCCGCAGCCGTCTACGTCGACTTCCACCACCTCCTCCACAGGTGGCTCCACAAGCGGTTCCCCCGGCGGTGGCGGTCCCGGCTCGCCCGAGTCTGAAGAGTCGCCCACCCGGAACACCGAGAAGCCGACCGTCGAGCCGACGACCGGGGAGACGGCCGCCGCCGGATTCTTCGCCCTCGGCCTGATGACGACCGGCCTCGTGCCCGCCACACTTGCCGTGAAGCGATCCATGGCGGGAAGGCACCGGCGGAGGCGTAAGTAGTCATGCATGACGGGGGCACTGTCGCGGGCCACCGGCTGACCGGCAGGACGCGGGTCAGCGAGGTCGGCACCTGGCACGACGCGGAAGGCCCCGGCGGCGAGCCGTCGGGGCTGCTCCGGTTCAACGATCACCTGCTGGCCGCCCCGGGCGCGCGTGAGCGCCTGGTGGCGGCCATTTCCGCTGATCGGCGGCTGGCCCAGTCGGGGCAGTACGGCCTGCTGCCGGTCGCCGACCTGGTGGCCGCCCACGGCGAGGTCTGGCTGATCGTCGGCCGCCGCGCCGTGCCGACCGTGGCCGACCTGCTCACCGGCGGGAGCCAGCTCGGCTGGCGGCCCGACGCAGGCAGCGCCGCCACGATCCTGATCGAGACCGCCCAGACCCTGCTGGGCCTGCACGCCGCGGGCCTGGCCCACGGCGCGGTCCACCCCGGCACGGTCGTCATCGGCGAAGACGGCTCGGCCCTGCTGGCCGAACGCGGCCTGCTGGAGGCGCTGCGCACCGAGCCCGCCTCGCCGGAACGTGACATCGCCGCCTGGCAGGGCCTGGCCCGCACCCTGTCGGCCAGCTGGGCCACCGGCCAGCAGGCGCAGCTGCTCGACCACGCCGCCTCGGTGGCCGCCTCCCAAGGGCTGGCCACCGCCCGCGACGTCCTGACGAACGGCCGTGACCTGCTCCCGGCCGGGTTCTCCACCCGTGAGTCGCTGGTGCGCACCCTGCACGCCTGGTCGGCGCTGCCGCCGGTGGCCGCCGCGCTGCCGCCCGCACGGCTGCCGGAGACCGGCGAGCTGCGCACCCTGCTCGACCCGGCCCGCCACGCGGGGGGCCACCCGGGCGGCCCGCCTCCGGCGGAGTCGGGCGGCATGCGGTTCGGCCCGGGGGTGCCCGCCGACACCTCGGCCGCCCAGATCTGGCGGCAGGGCGCCACCCAGCACGCCGACCCCACGGCCCAGAACCGCCGCAGGGCCAAGCCCAAGCGCCGGGGCGCCTGGCTCAGCTCGCTGATCGTCTGCCTGCTGATCGCCGGGTTCATCCTCTACCTGCGCATGTCCCCGCCCGCCGAGATGGCGGTGTCGAAGGTCAGCGTGTCCGCGCCGAAGAAGACCCAGGGGTGCGACGCCAAGACCAAGATCATGGCGGTGGTCACCACGAACGGCGAGAGCGGAACGTTCAAGTACGAGTGGGAGCAGAGCGACGGCCGGGTGACCGCCGGGACCCAGCGGGTCGAGTCGGGTACGACTTCGGTAGATCTTCCGCTGATCTGGCAGGTGAGCGGTCCGGGCCGATTCAAGGGCACCGCAACGCTCCGCGTGCTCGACCACACCCCCGAGGGCAAGCCCATAGCCGCGAAGGCGAGCTTCTCGTACAAATGCTGACTTCACTAGGCTGCACGGCATGACGACGACCCCCGCCGGCTGGTACCCGGACCCCTACGGCTCGCCGCAGCTGCGATGGTGGGACGGTTCGCAGTGGACCGACGCCACCCATCCTCTGGAAGGCCGGAACGCCCCGGAGCCCGCCGGACCGGCGACCCTGGCGACCACCCCCGCCACCCCCGCCGCGCCGGCCGCTGCCACCGCCCAGTTCGCCGCACCGCCGGCCCCGCCGCAGTGGACCCCGCCGTCGCAGGCGTGGGGCGCCACGAGCCAGCTGCCGATGCCCCAGTTCGGCGCGCCGCCGAAGCCGCCCTCGCCGCTGCCGTGGGTGCTCGGCGGCGTCGGCATCGTGCTCGTCATCGCGCTGGTCGTGGCCGGCGCCTTCGTGTTCCTGAACCAGGGCTCCAGCGAGCCCGCGATCGCCCGGCCCCCGGCCACCGAGCCGGCGCCGCCGCCCCAGACCGAGCAGGCGCCGCCGCAGGAGCAGGTGCCGCCCCCCGACCAGCAGCAGCCGCAGCAGCAGCCACCGCAGCCGTCGATCACGTCGTTCCCGCAGCCGGAGGACGGCCGCATCCACGACTCGGTGTCGGGCCTGAGCTACAAGTTCCTCGGCCGCCCCTGGAAGGTCTCCGACCCGAAGACCATGAACGCCCCCAACGACCCCACCTACCCGCTGTTCACCAGCGGCTACGGCGCCGTCTCCCAGCCGGGGTACAACGGCCGGGAGGGCGCCGACTGGATGGGCACGGTCGCGGCGGCCCAGCTGCCCCAGATGCTCCCCTACCGGGGCGTCGAAGACCTCGAAGTGGTCACCACGACGCTGCTGTCGGCGTACGAGCCGGCCTTCTACTCGATCCCGCACGAGCGGGAGATCATCCGCAACGAGGCGATCAAGGTCGGCGACCGCGACGCCTGGATCATCGAGTACAAGATGGACTTCAGCGCCGAGTCGAAGGCCAACGACTACAAGTTCAAGACCGAATCGGGCGCGTTCGTGCTGGTCGACATGGGCGAAGGCGAGCGGCCCTCGTTCTTCTACGTGTCGATCCCCGACAACCTGAAGTCCGAGCAGGTCGGTGATGTCCTGGACTCGCTCCAAACGCACTGAGCCGGAGCACTACGCTAAGGACATGAACGACCTGCTGGTCTGGATCGACTGCGAAATGACCGGGCTCGACCTCGGGCGCGACGCACTGGTGGAGGTCGCCTGCGTCGTCACCGACGGTGAGCTGAACCAGTTGGACCACGGGGTCGATGTCGTCATCAAGCCCCCGCCGGAGGCGCTGGAGCAGATGTCGGAGATCGTGCGCACCATGCACACGGCCTCCGGCCTGCTCGATGCCCTGGCGGGCGGCGTGACCCTCGCCGAGGCCGAGGCCATCGTCCTGGAATACATCCGGGGCCACCTCCCGGAGCCCAAGAAGGCCCCGCTGTGCGGCAACTCGATCGCCACCGACCGCTCGTTCCTGGCCCGGGACATGCCCGTCGTCGACAGCCACCTCCACTACCGGATGATCGACGTCTCCTCGATCAAGGAGCTGGCCCGCCGCTGGTATCCGCGCGTCTACTTCGCCTCACCCGAGAAGCAGGGCGGCCACCGCGCCCTCGCCGACATCACGGAGAGCATCCGGGAACTGCGCTACTACCGGGCGACCGTGTTCGTGCCGCAACCCGGCCCAGACTCGGCGACGGCACGCGACACGGCGGAGGCCGTTAGTAGTTCGTAGTTGTCTCGCGATACCGCTACACTCGTGCTTGTACGCGAGACCGGGTGAGCGGGATCGCGCACATGGTGGGTATAGCTCAGTTGGCAGAGCGCCAGGTTGTGGTCCTGGATGTCGTGGGTTCAAGTCCCATTACTCACCCAGCGTAAGGGCCGGTCCTTCGGGACCGGCCCTTCATCGTTCCAACAGCCTTTCAGTTACGCTCCGCCTCGCCGGCCATCCGACCGACTCGGGCCGATTCCGGCCCGGCCTCCGATCCCGCGAACCGCTGTCACACTTGGCGGATGGCGATCTTCCCCGTGCGGGTGGCCGTTCGTGTCGTCGCACTCGACGGTGACGGGCGGGTGCTGCTGCTCCGCTACGAGGAGAACGGCGGGTTCTGGGCGACCCCGGGCGGCGCGCTCGACGGCGCGGAGGATCACCTCGCCGCGCTGCGCCGGGAGATGCGGGAGGAGCTCGGGGTCGACGGCGCGGGTCTCCATGTCGATGGGCCGGTGGCCGAGCGGGCCAAGGAGTTCGAGTTCGAGGGCGCGATGATCCGGCAGGTCGAGCGTTACTACCTGGCCCGGCTCTCGGCCGGCGACGTCGACACCGCGCGGGCGACCCAGCCTGACACCATTCAGGAGTATCGGTGGTGGACGGTCGGCGAGCTGGCGGCGACGCGGGAGACCGTCTACCCCGCCGACCTCGGTGATCTCCTCGCACAGATCGCCGCCACCGGGGTGCCGGCCCGGCCGGTTGTTCTCCGGTGATGCAGTCCGGGTGCGATTTGCCCACGAAGCAACCCCCACAGGGCTTTCACGCGAGTTAAACTCGCTCACAACCGCTACGCCGGACGCGGGGGCCCTCGGCGACTTAACTCTCTGCCAAATGGATCTCTGCCACGGAGGCCAGATGCGAGTCGACGACCCCACCGGAACGGCCCTCAGCAAGCGCGAGACCGAGGTCATGGATCTGATCGCCAACGGTCACTCCAACAACCAGATCGCCCAGCGGCTGTTCCTCAGCGAGAAGACGGTCAAGAACCACGTCAACCGGATCTACGCCAAGCTCGGCGTCGCCTCCCGGGGGACGGCCATCGACCTGTGGTCAGGACGCGAGCCCTCGCCGTAGCCGGGACAGCCCCACTTCGATCTCCTCCGGGGTGACGTTCAGGGGTGGGCGGAGCCGTACAGTGCCCTCGGAGGCGGGCAGGACCAGCAGTGACTCACGCTCGCGCAACCGGGTGACGACCGCGTCGCGGTCGGGCACGTCGAAGGCGGCGAGCAACCCGCGGCCCCGCGCGTCGCGGAGCAGGCCCTCGGCCTCCAGGTCGCGGAGGGCGCCGAGCAGTTTGTCGCCCAGCACGCCGGCGTGCTCGATCAGGCCGTCGCGTTCGATGATCCGCAGGATGCGGGTCGCGCGCACGATGTCGGTCAGGCCGCCGCCCCAGGTCGAGTTGATGCGGCCGCTGACGCGGAACACGTTGTCGGGCACCTGGTCGACCCTGCGCCCGGCCATCACCCCGCCGACCTGCATCTTCTTCGCGAACGCCACGACGTCGGGCCGCAGCCCCAGGCCCCGGTACGCCCACGCCGAGCCCGTCACGCCCACGCCGGTCTGGACCTCGTCGAGCACGAACAGGGCCTCGTGCCGGTGGCACAGGTCCTGCATGGCGCGCAGGAACTCGGGGCGCAGGTGGTTGTCGCCCGCCTCGCACTGGATGGGTTCGGCGATGAAGCAGGCGATGTCGTGGGGGTACTTGCGGAACGCCTCCTCGGCCTGGCCGAGCGCGTGCTCCTCGGCCGCCTCGACGTCGCCGAGGTGGACGGCGGGGGTGTCGATGCGGGGCCAGCCGAACTTGGGGAACCGGTCGGTCTTGACCGGTTCGGTGTTGGTGAGCGAGAGCGTGTAGCCGCCCCGGCCGTGGAAGGCGCGGCTCAGGTGGAGGACCTGGGTGCCCAGGCCGGGATGGCGGCCGTTGGCCTCGTTCCAGCGGCTCTTCCAGTCGAAGGCGACCTTCAGGGCGTTCTCGACGGCCGCCGAGCCGCCCTCCACGAGGAACAGGTGGGGCAGTTCGGGGTCGCCGAGGACGCGGGTGAAGGTCTCGGTGAACTCGGCCAGTTCCTCGGTGTAGAGGTCGGAGTTGGCCGGTTTGTTGGCGGCCAGCCGCCCGAGGCGGGCGAGGAAGGCCGGGTCGTCGTCGAAGGGGTTGAACCCCAGGGGCGAGGACGCGAACGAGGTGAAGAAGTCGAGGTGTCTCCGGCCGTCGCGGGCGTCGACGAGCCAGGAACCCGAGCTGCGCGCCAGATCGAGGACGACCGGCAGGCCGTCGACGAGCAGGTGCCGGGAGAGCCGCTCGTGAACCGTCATGATGAAGATATTCCCGGCCTATAGCGCTATACGCGGAAAATCTTCACGCAGGCATGTTCCGCACCCGAAACGCCAGGTAGAACAGCGAGAGCCCGAGGATGATCGCCAGCGTCCCGATCAGCCAGGCCAGCGAGAGCGCGCCGGCGGCCGGCCAGATGACCAGGACCACCCCGAAGACCACCGACAGGACTCCGGCCAGCATCAGGCCCCAGTCGCCGTCGATCCGCCTGCGGGCGTTCACCGCGGCGATGATCTCCAGCAGGCCGGTGACCACGAACCAGGCGCCGATGAACCAGAGCAGCACGATCGCGGTGATCGCGGGCCAGGTGGCCACGATGATGCCGACGATCACCCCGACGACGCCGGAGAAGATCATCCAGCCTCGGGAGCCCTTGTTGACCTCACGGAAGGCGCCCGCGATGGTGAACAGGCCGTTGACGATGGCGTAGGCGGCGAAGACGTAGACGAGGGCGAGCAGGGTGATGCCCGGCCACGCCAGGGCGATGACTCCGAAGATCACCGCCAGCAGGCCCCGGACCGCCAGCACCCACCAGGTGTCCCTGCTGACCGGGCGGAGGCCCGCGTTCAGGTCGGCGTTCAGATCATGCATGTGACCTCACCTCCATCAGGAGGTATGTGTCCAGAAATATCCCGCTTTCAGCCCATATGTGGGCCAAGGATCAGAGGGCGTTCAGGAACCGGGCCGCGACCGGGATCGCCACGTCGCGGCCGGTGCCGCCGTTCTTGACGAACACCGCGAACGCCAGGTCGTCGTGGAAGCCGACGAACCAGGCGTGGTCGTCCTGGCCGGCCTCCTCGGCGGTGCCGGTCTTGCCGCTCACCCCGGCGGGCAGGCCGGTGTTCTCGGCGGTGCCCTCCGACACCACCGACGACATCATCGTGCGCAGCCCTTCGGCCACCCCGGGGGCCAGCGGCGCCTCGGCCGGCTGGCCGGGCGCGTCGGCGAGCAGCCTCGGCGCCCGCCAGACCCCGCTCTGCACCGCCGCCGCCACGCTCGCCATGCACAACGGCGTGGCCACCACGGTGCCCTGGCCGAACGACGCCTCGGCCAGCGCGTCGTGGTTGTGCGGCTCGGTCAGCGACCCGCAGGAGCCGCCCGCGCCGGTCGACAGGGTCGTGCCGAACCCGAAGGCCGCCGCCTGGGCGGTCAGCGTCGCGGCCGGCACCCGTTCGACCGCCAGCTGGGCGAAGGTGGTGTTGCACGACTCGGCGAACGCCTGCCGGAACGAGAGCGTGCCGAAGTCGTGGGCCTGGAAGTTGTTGATCACCCGCCCGAACGGGATCTGGTAGGTGGCCGGGCAGCTCACCTGCTGGTCGGGGGTGACCCCGGCGGCCAGCAGCGCCGCCGCGGTGACGATCTTGAAGGTCGAGCCGGGCGGGAAGGCCGAGGAGAAGGCGCCCTTGCCGCCGAGCCGGTCGGCCACCGCGAGCACCTCGCCGGTCGAGGGCCGGATCGCCACGATCGCGGCCGGCTTCTGCACCGGGTCGAGGGCGCGGGCGGCGGCCATCTGGACGTACTTGTCGATCGTGGTGGCGAAGGCCGGGCCCTCGGTGACCGGCTGGTCGTGGCGGTAGACCTCCTCGACCTCGCCGTCGAAGGGCTTGTCGATCACCACGCGCCAGCCGCCGGTCGAGGGGTTGGGCGGGGCGTGCGCGGCCAGGTCGCCGACGTAGGAGTCGGCGTAGCTGCCCGGCGGCAGGGCCTCGCCCTCGCGGGTGGCCAGGCGGTAGGGGGCACCGGGCAGCTCGCGGCGTTCGATGGTGTCGCCGTGTTCGAGGTCGGGGTGGAGGGCGCCGGGCGTCCAGTCGACCTTCCATTCGCGCTTGACGACGATGAGGCGGACCGTCGAGGTCAGCTTCATCGGGGGGCCGTCGGTCATCGTCCACTCCCCCGTGAACGACAGGTCGGCGGTGACGTCGTCGATCTCGTCCACCGAAAGGGGGGTGAAGATCCGGCTCACCGGCCGCAGGGCGGTGTCGGCGGCCTGGTGGAGCGTGGTGAAATCCTCCGGGGGGTCGTGGACGAGCGCCCGCATCGCCGCCAGGTCGCCCTTCTCCCACTCCTTCAGGTAGGCGGTCCCGGCGTCCCAGGGGGTGTTGCGGTTGGGGTTCTCCGGCTCGACGAGCTCGTCGGGCACGCTCTCAGGAGTCGCGGTGGTCACCGGGTCGGGGGGCGGCACGCTCCGGCCGCTCACGATGAGCCCGGCCACCCCGGCGACGAACATGGTGACGACCGCCGCGACGAGAACGAGCAGGGGCCGCCTGCGCATTAGGTTCTCCTGGGAGGTCGGAGTGCACTCCTGGATATACCACGCGAAGACGACAGGCAGAGAGATTGTGATGGCGAAGTCCACGAACCCGGTACCGGGCCGCTACCTCGTCGTGTTCGGGGAGGTCGAGCTGCTGCGCGACCTCGACAACCCGGCCGGGTGGATGCTGCTGATGGACGGGGTCCCCCAGTCGTACGTCGACCTCGCCGACCCGACCCACCTCGACTTCGAATACGTCCAGCTCATGGGCATCGCGGTCGACTGCCTGCCGGAGGGGCCGCTCGACGTGACCCACGTGGGCGGGGGCGGGTTCACGCTGCCCCGCTACGTCGCGGCGACGCGTCCGGGCTCCCGGCAGATCGTCATCGAACCCGACCACGCGCTCGTGCAGCTCGTCAGAGACCAGCTCGCGCTGAAGGCGGTGCCCCGGCTCAAGGTGCGCACGACCGGCGGCAGGGAGGGCGTCACCACCCTCGACGACGCCTCGGCCGACCTCGTCATCCTCGACGCCTTCTCGGGCGCGATCATGCCGATCGAGCTGGCCACCGCCGAGTACATGGGCGACCTGGCCCGCGTGTTGCGGCCGCACGGCACGCTGCTGGTCAACGTGGCCGACGGCAAGGGGCTGCGGTTCGCCCGGCGGCTGCTGTCGACCGTGCGCGGGGTGTTCCGGCACGTGACCCTGCTGGCCGAACCGGGCGTGCTGCGCGGCCGCCGGTTCGGCAACCTGATCGTGGTCGCCTCCAACCGCGACCTGCCGCTCGACCGGCTCGTGCGGGCGGCCGCGGGCGGGCTCACGCAGGCGCGCTGCGTGGCGGGCGAGGATCTGGTGAAGTTCGTGGCGGGCGCCAAGCCCATCCACGACGGAGACCCGGTGGCGGCGCCGGTGCCGCCACCCGCGGTCTTCGGCTGACGATCCCGCTCAGGCCCCGTGGGAGCGGGCGATCTCGTCGATGCGCTCGGCCAGCCGGTAGTCGAGGTCGGTCAGGCCGCCCGCGTCATGGGTGGTGAGCGCGAAATGGAGCTTGCGCCAGCGGATGTCGATGTCGGGATGGTGGTTCATCTTCTCGGCCTCCTCGGCCACCCGGTCGACGATCAGGATCGCGGTCGGGAAGTCGGGGGCCTCGATGGAGCGCCGGAGCGTCTCGCCGTCTTTGGTCCATGCCATGGACTCACCGTCTCACAGACGCGGCCAGCTTCCCCCGGGCGTCGGCGCGGCCTTGGCGCGGGCGCGCCGGGCCATCGACATGATGCCGCGCACCATGTGGGTGGCGTGGGTCTGCTGCCGGGTGGCGATCGACTTGGCCAGGATCGGCTCCAGGTCGGCCATCAGGCGCGGCAGCTGGGTGACGCTCCAGTCGTGCCAGCGGGAGAACTGGGTGCCGCCGCTGTCGCCGTCCTCCTGCCGGTAGGCGACCATGACCGGGCAGTGGTCGTTGGCGTAGGCCAGCCACGACTCGATGGCCGAGTTGAACCGTTCCACCCGCGAGTGGGCGGCGTAGAACCAGCCGTCGTCGCCCAGGTAGTCGTCGTCGCCCGGCTTGGCCGGGTAGGCGCGGGCCAGCGCGCCGTGCAGGAACAGGCCCGAGGCGACCATGAGCTGGCGGCCGTCGGCCCAGTCGATGGTGTCCTGGAGCGGTCCAGGGCAGCTGGACTCGATCGCCGAACGCTGATAGCTCGAGGGTTCGCGCTCGAACCGCACGTGGACCTCGGCCCACATGTAGTACTTCGCCTCTCCCGCCCCGAAGAAGGGGAAGGGAAACTCGTTCATCACACAAACTCCCGGAGGGGGGCGTCGGATGGCGGATTACCACCGTGTCATCCGGTCAATCTCCTAGCATCCGTAGGATTGCGGGGTTTTACTGTCTTTCGTGTTCGTGGGACGTGAAGCGGAGTCAACCGCGCTGGCCAAGGCCCTGGAGACGGGCGGTCTGGCCGAGGTGACCGGGGAGCCCGGCATCGGCAAGACCCATCTGCTGACCGAGTTCGCCCGCGAGGCGGGCGGCCGCGGGGTCAAGGTGCTCCGGGGGGTGGCCACCGAGTTCGAGCGCGACCTCCCCCACCGCGTCTTCGAGGACGCCCTCGGCCCGCTGGGCGGCGGCGACCGGCTGGCGCTGGCCCGGACCGTCCGGGAGCACCTCGCCGAGCTCGGCCGGGTGGCGCTGGTGCTCGACGACCTCCACTGGGCCGACCCGGCCTCCTGCGAGCTGCTGGCCTCCCTGATCCGGCGGCCGGCCGAGGAACTGCTCGTCGTCTGCGCCTACCGCGACCGGCAGGCCGGTCACCGGTTGCCCGGCGCGCTGGCCGAGGCCGGGCCGGCCGCGGTCCCGCACGTCCGGGTCAGGCTCGGGCCGCTGTCGCTGGGCGAGGCGCGCGAGCTGGTCGGCGACCGGCCGGAGCTGCGCGACCTCCACGACGAGAGCGGCGGCAACCCGCTCTACCTGAAGGGCCTGGCGGGCGGGGCCGCCGGGTCGACGCTGACCGGGCTGCTGGCCGGGGAGCTCGCCCGGCTGTCGGACATGGAGTTACGGGCCGCCCAGGCCGGGGCGGTGCTCGGCGACGCCTTCACCCCCGACGACGTGGCGATGCTCGGGCCGGTCCCGGCCGTGCTCGGCGAGCTCGCCGCCCGCGACCTCATCCGCGACACCGGCGACGGCCGGTTCCGGTTCCGCCACCCCCTCCTCCGGCAGCTGGTGTACGAGGGCGCCGACCCCGCCTGGCGCATGCTGGCCCACCGGCTGGCGGCCCGGGAGCTGTCGGCGCTCGGGGCGCCGGTCAGGGAGGTGGCCCACCACGTGGCGCGCACCGCCAGCAGGCACGAGCCCGGCGACCTGCCGACGCTGATGGCCGCGGCCCGCGAGGCCGTCAACATCGCGCCCGCCGCCGCGGTCGAGTGGCTCAAGGCGGCGCAACCGCTGGTCGGCGACCTGACCGACCCCGTCTCCGTCGAGCTGCACGTGCTGCTGGCGCAGGCGCTCATCTACGACGGCCGCCTCGAAGAGGCCCGCGCGGCCCTCCACGAACTGCTCCCCCACCTGCCGGTCGGCCACCGCAGCGAACTCGTCGCCGCCTGCGCCGTGGTCGAACGCCTGCTCGGCCGGTACGCCGAAGCCGCCTCCCTGCTCACCAACGAGGCCGCCAAGGGCGGCAGGGGCGCCTGGTTGCACCGCGAGCTGGCCACCCTGCGGCTGCACCTGGGCGACGTGCCCGCCGCGCTGACCGACATCGCGGCGTCCGTCGAGGCCGCCGAGAACCCCGAGGAGGAGGCGGCCGGCCGTTCGCTGCTGGCCTTCGCCGCCGCCTACGAGGGCGACCCCGGCCCGGCGGCGGCGGCCGTCGACACCGCCGCACACGCCGCCGACGCGCTGAGCGACGCCGCCGCCACCCGCGAGCTGACCGCGCTGACCCGGCTGGTGTGGGCCGAGTCGTTCGTCGAACGGCAGGCCGACGCCGAACGCCACGCCCGCCGCGCGCTGACGCTGGCCCGGTCGTTGTCGCGCAGCGGCCTGCTGGCCGACGTGCTCATGGCGCTCACCCAGCTCTGCGGCCGGACCGGCCGCCTGGAGGAGGCGATCAGGTTCGGCGAGGAGGCCGAGGACGTCGCCTGCCAGTCGGGCAGCCCGATCCTGCTGGCGCTGGTGCGGTCGATCCTGGCCGAGTCGGTGGCCTACACCGACGTGCAGCGGGCGGTCAGCCTGGCGACGTGGGCGGCCGACTCGGTGGCCGGGGTCGACGGCTGGTGGTCGGCCAGCACGGTGTGCCTGTCGGCGCAGGTGCTGCTCTCGGCCGGGGAGCCCGACCGGGCCCGCTGGATGTTGCTCGGCATCGGCGGCGGCGTCGGCATGCCGCAGTGCCAGCCGGGCTACCGGCCGATGTGGCTGGAGACCCTCACCCAGGCGCTGCTCGGCTGCGACGAGGTGGCCTGGGCCAGCGCCGCCGCCAATGCGGCGCTGGCCGCCGCCGGGGCGCTCGCGCTCCCGGCCCAGCACGCGTTCGCCTCGCGCGCGCTGGCGTGTGTGCGGGCCGCCGAGGGCGACCTCGCGGGGGCGGCGGAGTTCGCGGCGCGGTCGGCCGAGCTGTTCGGCGCCGCCGGGTTCCGGCCCCACGTCGCCCGTACGCTGATCATGACCGCCCCCTTCCGCGACGACGGCCACAAGGAGCTGGCGACGGCGAAGGCCATCGCGGCCGAGGTCGGGGCGAGTGTGCTGGCCGAGGAGGCCGAACGCGAGCAGCGCCGCCTGGCCGCACGCGGCCCCCGGAAGGGCGACCTGCTGACCAAGCGGGAGCGGCAGATCGCCGAGCTGGCCAAGACCGGCCTGACCAGCAAGGAGATCGCCGCCCGCCTGATGCTGAGCAGTCGTACGGTCGACGACCACCTCGCGCACGTCTACCGCAAGCTCGGGGTCTCCTCGCGTACGGCGCTGGCGAACGTGCTCGGCTCGTGAGCCTGCTTCCTAGGCAGATTCCATGACGCGAGATGCCGCCGGCCTTCGGCCGGCCGCATCTCGCTACTTGCCCACCCCAGCCGTCAACCCGGTCTGGATCTGACGCTGGAAGATCACGTAGACGATCAGGATCGGGATGATCGCCATCGACAACGCGGCGAACAGGCCGGCCCAGTCGGCCTCGTAGCCGGCGCTGGTCGAGATGTTCGCGATGCCCTGGGTGATCAGCCACTTGTCCTGCTTGTCGCCCGGGAGCAGCGCGATCGGCAGCAGGTACTGGTTCCACTGGCCGATCACGTTGAAGATCGTGATGCTGATCAGGCCGGGTTTGGCCATCGGCAACATGATCTGGAAGAAGGTGCGGGCGTGGCCGCAGCCGTCCATCATCGCGGCCTCGGCGACCGTCGTCGGCAGCGTCTTGAAGAACGCCGTCAGGAAGAACACCGTGAACGGCATCGAGTAGGCGACGTAGACCAGCACGACCCCGGTGTGGGTGCCCAGCAGGCCGACGTTGTCGACGACCTTGTAGAGGGCCGACAGCGCGAGGAAGGGCGGGATCGACAGACCGGCCACGAACAGGGTGTAGATGAGACGGTTGCCGCGGAAGTCGTACCGCGAGAGCACGTAGGCCGCCATCGAGCCGAGCAGCATCGTGAAGAACGTGGAGAAGGCCACCACGATGACGGTGTTGACCAGGTATTCGCCGATGCGCGAGGTCTCCCACGCCCGGCCCCACGCGCCCCAGCCCCACTGCTGCGGCAGTGCCAGCGGGCTGTCGCCGAAGATCTCGGTGTTGGTCTTGAACGAGTTGAGGAACGTGTAGAGGATCGGGGTCACCGTCAGGATCGTCCAGAGCACGAGCATGACGTGGGAGACGCCGCCGAGCAGCCCGGCCGACTGCTTCCCGGCCTTCGGCCGCTCCGCGCGGCGCACCTGCGGGACGGCGGGCGCGGTCTCGGTCTTCATCAGTACTCGATCCTCTCGCGCCGGGTGACCCGCAGGGTGAGGGCCGCGAACGTGAGCACCAGGAAGACCAGCGCGACGCCCATCGCGGACGCGTAGCCGAACCGGTAGTAGGTGAAGGTCTGCCGGAAGATCTCCAGCGGCAGCACGGTCGTGGCGTTGTCGGGCCCGCCTCGGTCGATCGAGAGCACCTGGACGAGCGCGAAGGCGTCGAACGCCGCGATGCCCAGGTAGACCCAGCCGACCTGGACGGTGTTCCACACCAGCGGCAGCGTGACCTTGAAGAACAGCGTGAACCGGTTGGCGCCGTCGAGGGCGGCCGCCTCGAAGATCTCCTTGGGCACCCCGGCCATGCCGGCGCTGAACAGCACGACGTAGAAGCCGACGCCCTGCCAGACCATCACTCCGATGATCGTCCAGAGCGCGAGGTCGGGCTTGATCAGCCAGCCGACGGGGTCGATCCCGAACCAGCCCAGGACGCTGTTGAGGATGCCCGACTTCTGCGGGTTGAGCACCGCCTGGAACAACACGCCGACGATGACGACGGCGAGGACCTGCGGGAAGAAGAAGACGACCTTGTAGAAGGACGACCCCCACACGCCGCTCAGCTGCCCGTTCTTCTGCCCGCCCCCGAGGTTGAGCAGGAACGAGAAGAACAGCGCGATCGCGATCGTGACCAGCGGCATGACCAGCAGGATCAACCCGTGGTGCCGGACCGCGGCCCAGAAGACGTCGTCCTCGAACAGCCGGGTGAAGTTATCGAGCCCGACGTACTGGAAGTCCGGGGAGATTCCGCGCGAGTTCGTCAACGCGAGCTGCAGGGCCTGCAGGTTGGGACTCACGAAGAAGATGATGTAGATCGCCAGCGGCGCGGCCAGGAAGGAGGCGATGAAGCCCCACTTCCTGACCGCGCCCGGCGTCAGCCGGCCACGCCGCATGGGTCACACGTTCCGGGTCTGCTTGATGATCGAGGAGTCGGCCTTGGTCTTGTCGGCCGCCTCCTGCATCTTGGTGGCGAACTCCTCGGCGCTGATGCGGCCGAACATCAGGGCGTTGGTCTGCTTGCGCAGCTCGGTCTCGAGCTCCTTGTACCAGCCCTCGAAGGAGGAGAAGGTGACCACGTTGGTGCCGGCGGCGGTCTGCGCGGCGGCGACCGAGGTCAGGCCGGGCGACAGGGTCAGGCCCTCGGTGGCGCCGATGACGACGGTCAGCGACTTGGTCTTCTCGGTGAAGTCGCGGGCGCCCTGCTTCGAGAGCATCTGGCGCAGGTACTCCAGACCGCCGGCGGCGTTCTTGGCCTTCGAGGGCACGATGAAGCCCTCGGCGGCGGCGGCGCGGATCGCCTCGTAGGGCATCGCGTCGGCGGTGGTGACCGAGGGGGTCGGGACCATGCCGTACTCGAAGCCCTCGGGGGTGTCCTTGGCCTGCTCGGCCTCCAGCCAGGAGCCCGACGGGTAGAACGCGATCTTGCCCTGGTTCTGCTGGGTCTGGACCTCGGTGTGGATGAGGCCCTCGTACGCCGGGTCCATGAACTTGCCGATCTCGGCCCACGCGGCGGCGGCCTGCTTGACGGCGTCGTTGTTCCAGGCGTTGTCGGCCAGGTTGTCGATGTCGAGGAGGATCTTGTTGCCGCCGATCTTCGCGGCCGAGATCAGGATCATCCAGTAGGCGTAGTAGGACGCGTTCTTGCCGGCGTAGCCGAACGGCACGATGTTCTTGGCCTTGGCGGCCTCGGCGAAGGTCTTGAACTCGTCGAAGGTCTTCGGCGGGGTCCAGCCCTCCTTCTCGAAGAGCTTGGCGTCGTACCAGAGGCCGTAGGCGGTGTAGACGTAGTTCAGCGTGTACGGCTTGGCGGGGTCGCCGCCCAGGCCCGACTCGATCGTGCCGGGCACGATGACGTCCTTGACCTTCTTGCTCGGGTCGTCGACGCTCGGGGCCTCGAACAGCGGGGTGAGGTCGAGCAGCTGACCGGCGTTGATCAGGGCGCCGCCGTCGAGGTTGTCGGTGCCGGAGTTGTTGACCACGTCGGGCACGTCGCCGCCGGCGAAGCGCGGGGTGAGGGTCTGACCGATGGTCTGGATGCCCTGGTGCTTGATCGTCGCGCCCGGGAACGCCTTCTTGTAGAGGGGCTCGTGCGACTGGGTGGCGTACTCGTCGCTGTAGCCGCCCTTGAAGATGACGACTTCGAGCGGGGCGTCGGCCTTGACGTTGAAGGGGTTGTTCGCCGAGGCGCTCGCGCCGCCGGCCGAGGGGGCCGGGGCCGAGGGGGCGGCCGCCTCGGAGCCGCCGCCACCGGTGGCACAGGCGCTCAGAAAAGGACCGGCGACGAGGGCGGTCAGTCCGACGCGGGCCAGCAGCTGACGGCGCGTGATGTCACGGGGCGTGATGGTCATCCAACTCTCCTGATACCGGGGGGATCAATTAGGAAAGTTTCCTAAACGTTCGTGAACGTACGAGCGAGGCCCAAGCATCGTCAAGGTGTCGGGGTCGGTCTAGACCAACCTGTGACGTGACCGCGATGGTCTGTGTGCCGATCGCGGCGTTTTGCCTGCTTATGGGGGATATTAAACATAGGACGATCCCCTCTTTACACCCGAGCTTTACCGCATCTTATGCCCTATAAGGGGGCTACTGGTATAGACCGGCTGCAAGATAATGTGATCGCCATGAAGGAGCTCCAAGAGGAGTTGTGCCGGTACGGCCACCGCGCCGCCTCCCTCGGCCTGGTCATCGGCACCTCGGGAAACCTCAGCGTGCGCGCCGACGACCTGGTCACCGTCACCCCGTCGGGCGTCGCCCTCGACGCCCTCACCCCCGACGACTGCCCGGTCCTGACCCTCGACGGCGAGCTCGTCTCGGGATCGCGCGCGCCGTCGTCGGAGACCCCGATGCACCTGTCGCTCTACCGGGCGACCGGCGCGGGCGCGGTGGTCCATACCCATTCCGTGTTCGGGACGGTGGTCGCCACCACCCTGACCGAACTCCCGGCGATCCACTACAACGCCCTGCTGCTCGGCGGCACGGTCCGGGTCGCCGAGTACGCCACCTACGGCACCCCCGAACTCGCCGCCAACGTCGTGCGCGCTTTGGAGGGCAGGCAGGCGGCGCTGATGGCCAACCACGGGAGCGTCTCGATCGGCCGCACGCTGGAGGAGGCGTTCGAGGCGACCCGGCTGCTGGAGTGGTTGTGCGAGGTGTACGTCCGCGCCCTCGGCGTCGGCACGCCGCGCGTCCTCACCGAGGACGAACTGGTCGCGGTGATCGCAAGGGCGGGTAAGGGTTCGGGCAACGCCTGATCGTCGTCCCTTCGGGGCGGGATCCCCATTGGTCGAATGACCTGCGGATCTACTCGCCAAAAGGGGGACACGATGAGGTTGCTCGTCAATGCCGCGATCGTCGCCGGGGTGGCGGTCTCGGCCGCGCAGACGCCGGCCGCCGCCGCGCCGAACCCGATCAACACGATCAGGGTGCCGTGCAGCGTCAGCGCGCTGCACAACGCCGTCATCGCGGCCAACACGAACGCGGCGGTGCTGAGGCTGGCGCCGAGCTGCTCGTACAACCTGACCACGCCGCTCCCGGCGATCAGCGGCCGGATCACGCTGAAGGGCGCGAACACCTCGATCAAGCGCGCCCAGTCGTCGGTCCCGTTCCGCATCCTCGACGTCACCCCCACCGGCGACCTGACCGTCGAGGACGTGTTCGTGCTGAACGGCCTCCTCGGCAGCGGCGACGGCGCCGGCATCAGGAACGCGGGCAAGCTCAACCTGCTGCGGGTCTCGGTGGCGGGCAACTTCGCCCAGATCGGCAACGGCGCCGGCCTGGCCAACACCGGCCGCGCCACGGTCCGCAACTCCGTCTTCGCCGCCAATCTGGCCCTGGGCGGCAACGGCGCCGGCCTCCACAACGCCGGCGCCCTGCACCTCATCGACAGCACCGTGATCGGCAACGCGGTCAACGACCACGGCGCCGGCCTCTACACCGCCGCGGGCCACACCTCCCATGTGCTTCGGAGCTCCGTCAACGGCAATCTGAGCGCCTCCCTGACGGGCGGCGGGATCGCCAGCGCCGGCACCACGACGCTGCGCGACACCTGGGTCCGGCTGAACAAGTCGATCGGCGCGGGCGGCGGCGTCCTCGAACTGCCGGGCGGCACCGTGACGCTGCACCGCTCGGGCGTCCGCGACAACACCCCCGACAACTGCGCCCCGCTGAACGCGGTCCCGGGCTGCGCCGGCTAGCGGCACGCCGAGCGGACCCCGGCCGGCCCGGGGTCAGCCCGGCTTGACCGGCCGGGCGCGGAGCACGGGCCAGATCCAGACCACGTTGATCACGACCGCGGCCAGGGACAGCAGGCCCAACGCCACCAGGCCCACGCTGACCAGGTTGGGTTTCGGCCACCTCGGCAGCCCGTCGGGCGAGGAACGCACGGCCCGGCCCGGCTGCTCCGGGTCGTAGGCCACCGTGACGGCCGAGCCGACCGGAGGCGGGTCGCACGGGGCGGTCGAGCAGTAGACGAGCAACATCCGGCTCACCACTTCGACGCCGTCGACCAGGTAGCTCACCCGGCCGTGGTACTCCATGCTCGGCTGCCCGTCATGGCTGTACTGCACCCCGCCGCGCTGGAGCTCGGTCACCGTGCCGGTGGCGACGACCGACCGGCGCGCGAACGCGGTGTGGTCGGCGTACAACCAGGCGGCGACGCCGAGCAGGGCCAGGCCGCTGAGCGTCCACGGCAGCACGTGCTGCCGGAAGAACGTGCCGATCATTCCTCGATGATGCGACACCACCTGATAAGGGGTAAATGACCGTTCACGCCACGCTGCCCGGCAGCCGGTAGATCGGGGCCGGCTCGATCTCCGGGGCCCTCCTCCGGCCCCGGCGCGGGGGTTCCGGGTCGGCGCAGAGGTAGGCGTACATGCCCGCGAGCAGGCGCTGGACGTCGGCGTGCGGGCGCACGACCAGACGCAGGAAGCGGCTGTTGAAGCCCAGTTTGTTGCCGCACTCGCGGATGTAGACCCCGTGTTCGCGGATCAGGTAGTCGCGCAGCTCGCGGCCGTCGCGGCCCTCGGGGAGCTTGCACAACACGAAGTTGCCCTGCGACGGGAACACGGTCAGACCCGTGAGGGAGGCGAGCTGGCGGATCATCATCTCGCGGTCGTGGGCGACCAGCCGCAGGCTGTGCCGGTACTCGTTCATGTGGGCCTTCAGCATGAAGACCACGACCTCGGCGAAGGAGTTGAGGTTCCACTTGGGCAGCACGCGCCGGACCAGGCCGGCGATCTGCGGGTTGGCCACCAGGTAGCCGAAGCGCACGCCGTGCAGGCCGAAGTTCTTGCCGAGGCTCTTCAGCACCACCACGTTGGGCCGGATGACCGCCTCGTCGGCGACGCTGGCCGACGGCTCGGCGTCCACGAACTCGATGAACGACTCGTCGACCACGATCAGGTCGAGGTCGGTCAGCCGGTCGAGCATCCGGACCACCTCGTGGCGGGGCAGGTAGCCGCCGTCGGGGTTGTTCGGGTTGCAGATCACCGCCACCCGCGACCCACGTTCCCGGATGAACCTGACGTAGCTCTCCACGTCGAGCCGGAAGCGCTGCGACTCCAGCAGCGGGAACATGTCGCAGCGCTTGCCGGTCTCCAGCGGCTGGTCGGTCCAGCGGCCGAAGGTGGGCACCGGCACGGCCAGGCTCTCGCGCACCATCAGGTGGTCGAGCCAGGTGATCAGCTCGGTCGAGCCGTTGCCCATCGCGATCGTGGAAGGGTTCAGGTCGAGGGTGTCGCACAGCTCCTTGGTGATCGTCTCGGCGTCGCTCGGGTAGTACTTGAGCACGTCGACCAGGTTGGCCCGCAGGTCGTCGAACATCGCCGTGGTCGGGAAGTACGGGTTGCACGGGATGCAGAAGTCGACCAGGTCGTCACCCGCGGCCCCGCGCCGCAGGGCGAAGTAGGACGGGCTGTGGGCGTCGCTCCGCAGCAACGCGAGGTCTACGGATGCTGTCACGCCGGAGGGTACGCGCCACGCCGTCGCCGCGTTCAGCCGAGCACGGCTTTGCGGGCCAGCCCGAGGGGCAGGCCGCCGCTCCCGGCGAGGCGGTCGTGGAAGCTCTTCAGGTCGCCGGTGTACTCGTCTCTGATCTTCTCGATCTCGATCGCGCCGGTCAGGTAGCTGGGCGCCTGGGTCGGCCAGGCGCAGTAGCGGTTCACCTCGCCCTTGGCGGTGCCGGGCGACAACGACGCCTTGGTCGACATGTACGTCTCGGCCTCCTCGATCGACATCTCGCCGCAGTGCAGGGCGGTGTCGACGACGATGCGGGCGGCCCGCCAGATGCGGCAGTCGAGGTGGGCCAGCTCGGTCTCCGGGGTGTCGTAGTAGCCCTGCTCCCACATGAGCTTCTCGACGTAGAGGCCCCAGCCCTCGACGAAGTAGGGCGTGCGGAACACCTTGCGGATGCGCCGGGAGCTCTCGCCGATGTGGGCCAGGTGCCAGTGGTGCCCGGGGTAGGCCTCGTGGACCGCGATCGAGGGCATCTGCGGCCGCGAGTTGGTGCGCAGCCGCTGCCTGACCTGCTCCTCGGTGAAGTCGTCGGGGGTGTACGGCACGAAGAACACCCCCTCGCGGGCGGTGCTCAGCGGCGGGGGCGCCAGGTAGTTGGCGACCGCGATGATCGGCCGCTGGAACTCCGGCGACGGGAGCACCTGGCAGTGTTCGCCCGGCGGGAAGGTGACCAGGTCGCGGTCGCGCACGTAACGCCGGGCGCGTTCGGTCTCGGCCTCGTATTCGGCGCGCATGGCTTCGAGGGTGGGCGGGTGGTCGTCCATGAGCGACTCCATGGCGGGCCGCCAGGCGTCGAAGCCGAGCTTGCCGGCCACCTCGTTCATGCGGGCGTTCAGCGCCTCCCATTCGGCCACGCCCTTGGCGTGCAGTTCGGCGGCGCCGTAGCCGAGCATCTCGCGTTCGCGCAGCAGGCCCGAGTAGAGCTCCTCGCCCATCCGCCAGCTGCCGCGCGCGGTGAAGTTCTCCAGGAAGGCGACCACGTCGTCGAAGGCCTGCGCGGCCGGTTCGGCCGCCGCCGCAAGGCGGGCGCGCAGCGCGGGGTCGCCGACCTGCGCGGGCAGCGTCTCGGTCAGGAACCGCCGGCCGGTGCGGGCCTGCCCCAGCCCCCGGGTGACGAGGAGCTCGGCGGCGAGGTCGGGTGACAGGTTGGCCCGGCAGGCGGCCAGCACCGCGGGCACCTCGCCCAGCCGCGCGACGGCCGCCTCGACCAGCTCCGGCTCCGGGGACAACCGCTGCTGGAACGGGGTGAACATGGCCGCGAAGATCGTGTCGAGGTAGGGCGCCGGCGTGCGCCGCCACTCGGGCCAGCGGGCGGTCAGCACCTCGCCGTGCAGATGGGAGAGGGCGAGTTCGTGGTCGATCCGGTCGTCGGGCGAGGGCCCGGGATCGGCGTTGGAGAGGCGGTCGAGCCACAACTCGGCGGCGCGCTCGCGGCGGATGAAGCCCTCTTCGCTGAAGTCGCCCAGTGTGTGGTCGAACCCGGGAGCCCCGAGGAGGGTCGCCCGCACCGGATTGTCCTTCAGATACCAGTCGACGAACTCGTCCAGCAGCGTCATGCGGCGACCTTACCCCCGACCCCGCTCGCCACGAATGACCTGACATCCGCGACACTTAATCGCATAGGTCCCCCCAAAGTAGGAGCAACCAGGTGCCACTTCAGATGACCGGCGCCCCTTCGGATCCCGATCTCATCCGGCTCCCCTGGGACATCCCCCTCGAAGAGTGGCCCGAGCACCGCCTGGTCGCCCTCCCCCGGGGCATCTCCCGGCACGTCGTCCGGTTCACCCGCATCAACGGCACCGTGTACGCCATCAAGGAGATCAGCGAGCGGTACGCCAAACGCGAGTACCGCCTGCTCTGGGACCTCAACCGGCTCGACACCCCGTCGGTCGAACCGGTGGCCGTGGTGACCGGCCGCGAGAGCAAGACCGGCGAACGCCTCGACTCGGCCCTCATCACCAGCCACCTGCAGTACTCCCTGCCGTACCGGGCGGTCCTGTCGGGCGCCCTGCGCCCGGAGACCCTGGAGCGGCTGCTCGACGCCCTGGCGGTGCTGATCGTCCGGCTGCACCTGACCGGCTTCTACTGGGGCGACTGCTCGTTGTCGAACACCCTGTTCCGCCGCGACGCGGGCGCGTTCGCCGCCTACCTGGTGGACGCCGAGACCGGCGAGCTGCACCCGATGATCAGCGAGGGCCAGCGCCACCATGACATCGAGGTCGCCCACATCAACATCTACGGCGAACTGCTCGACCTGGAGGCCGGCGACCTGCTGCACCCCTCGATCGACCCGCTCGTGTTCGCCGAGCAGATCGTCGAGCGCTACCACCGCCTGTGGGACGAGCTGAACTCCGACGAGATCATCGAGGAGGTCGACTGGCACAAGGTCGACCAGCGCATCCGCCGCCTCAACACCCTCGGCTTCGACGTGGCCGAGATGATGGTCCGCCGCAAGGCCGGCACCGGCCGCCTGATCGTGCGCCCGAAGGTCGTCGACGCCGGCCACCACCAGCGCCGCCTCCTGCGCCTGACCGGCCTGGACGTCGAGGAGAACCAGGCCCGCCGCCTGCTCAACGACCTCGACTCCTTCACCGTCACCCACGGCCTGCGCCACGAGGACGAGGCGATAGTGGCCCACCGCTGGCTGGCCGAGGTCTACCAGCCGGTGATAAACGCGATCCCGCCGGAGCTGCACCGCAAGCTCGAACGCGCCCAGCTGTTCCACGAGGTGCTGGAACACCGCTGGTTCCTGTCGGAGGCGGCCGGCAAGGACGTCGGCCTGGCGGCGGCGGTCCGCAGCTACATCGACAACGTGCTGGTGCACCGCCCCGACGAGAAGGCCATCATCGGCGCGGACCTCTGATTTCCGTCACGGCTCCGCCTACTGCGGCCCCGCCCGCCGTCGCGGCCTCCCGCCGCACCCGGCGGCGACCGGCCGCGCGGCCGACCGGTCGACGGCCGAGCACGTGCTCCCGCCCCCAGTCCCCCAGCGGGGAAAGCGCCTTGTCGAGCGAGTCGACGCGGTGGCCGCGGGCGATCTCGTGGTCGTCTGCCTGCTCGACGACGCCTCGGTCGGCGAAGCCCTGGCCGACGTGGATCTGACCGGCAAGGACCTGGTCAACCTCACCACCGGCACGCCCGCCCAGGGCCGGGGCGCCCGCTTCCTGGACGGCGGGATCATGGCGGTGCCGCCGATGATCGGCGTGCCGGACTCGGGCGGCTACGTCCTCTACAGCGGATCCCGCGCCCTCTTCGACGTGGCGCTGCTGAGCGCGATGACCGGGATGTTCGCCGGGTTTCCCACGCCTTCGCGCTGCTCCGCGGGGAGGATCTCGCGCCGAAGGAGTTCGCCCCGCTGCTCGTCGACTGGCTGACCGCCATGGCGCCCGCCGCGTACGAGATCGCCGGCCACGCCGGCGAGGGCGCCGCGGGCGTGGTCGAGCTGCTCACCCGCTGAGATCCGACAGCCGGGCGGCGGCGTCGGCGATGCGGTCTTCGCCGAAGACCTCGACGCCGTTGGCGACCAGGAGGGCGGCCGTCACGCCCTCGCCCGGCAGCACGCGGCCGCGGAAGCTCCCGTCGTAGATGCGCAGGGAGCCGCACGACGGGCTGCCCTCCTTGAGGATGGCGATCCGCACGCCGAACGAGCGGGCGACCGCGAGGCACTGGCGGGCGCCTTCGAGGAAGTGCGCGGTCACGTCGTGGCCGTCGGGGGTGCGGATGCGGGCCGCTCCGGCGAGCACCGCCGCGCCGCCCGCGCCGCCTTCGATCTCCGCCGGGGGGCGGGGCACGGGGAGCCCGCCCTCGACCTCGGGGCAGAACGGGACCAGCCGGCCCTCGGCCTTCCAGCCTGCGAGGACGGCGTCGTCGCTGGTCTTGGCGCCGCCGTCGTAGCGGACGCGGCGGCCCAGCAGGCAGGCGCTGACGAGAATGCGTTCCACCTCATCCATTTTGCAACACGGCTTGCACCGGGTATCAGATTCCTCCTTCCACTGACAAAGTCTCTATGTCAGGAAACAAGACAACACGCGGTGTTTCGCTGAGTGATTCCCTGATTTCTCTAAGGTTTGAACCCACCACTTGGCGGGGGTAACCGGATGAGGAGTTGCGGGTGATCGGCATCGAAGACTGCCTGTCCGAGGCGATGGCCATCCCGGGAGCGCTCGGCGCCATCCTGGTCGACCACACCAGCGGGACGGCGCTCGCGATGGAGGGCCTGCCCGACCCGGAGCGGTCGGCGGTCGGGCTGAGCGAGACCTTCCGCGCCACGCTCGACGGGCTGGCCCTGTCATCCCCCGATGGAACGGTCCGGATCGACGATCTGATCATCACCACCGACCACGGCTACCAGCTCATCAAGCCGATGGAGACGATGTGGGACGGCCCGCTGCTGATCTGCGTGCGGCTCGACCGCGACCGGGCGAACCTGGCCCTGGCGCGGCGGCGCCTCGACAGCATCTCCCACGAACTGATCGCGTCGTGACCGGTGCCGATCGACGACATGCTCTCCGACCTCGCGGAGAGCAGGGCGACCGGCGCCCTGAAAGCGGGCCGGAGCGGCACCGTCTACCTGAGCAAGGGCCGGATCTGTTACGTCGAGTGCGCGCGGACCCCGACCGTCGAGGAGCTGCTGACGGCCTCCGGCCGGCTCTCCCTCAGCGGGATGCGGACGGCCCGCCAGACCGCGGCGGCCACCGCCGACGGCGGCGACCTGCTGGTCCGGCGGGGTGTGCTCAGCCGGGGCGAGCTGCAGCTGTGCGTTCTCGGGGCGACCCTGGACGCCTCCTTCTTCCTGTTCGGCGCGACCGTGCCGAAGCCCAAGTTCCGCGAGGGCGACCGGCACTGGCTGGGGATCCACTGGTTCTTCGACGTGCCGGGCCTCTTCCGGGAATGTCACCGCAGGAGGGCCCGGTTGGACCGCGCCTGGCCATCGGCCGAACTCGACAGCCGCCCGGTGGTGCCGGTGCGCCGCCTCCGCTCGCAGCACGTGGTGCTGACCGCGCTCCAGTGGGAGATCCTGCTCAACGCGGACGCCGAGACCACGCCCGCCGAACTGGCCAAGCGGATCGGACGGCCGGCGTACCCGACGCTGCTGGCGGTCCGCGAGATGGCCGCGGCGGGTCTCCTGGAGTGTCCGGAGCCGCCGCCCCCGGAGAAGCCGCCCGATCTCCCCAAGCGCGTGGCGGGTGCGGCTCCCCGCGGGCTGCCCGGAGACGGGGGTGGCCGGCGGGCGCAGTCGTCCTATCCCGAGATCAGCGGAGACCCGACGGACGTGAATCTGCTCATCAGGCTGCGGAACGCGCTGGAGGCCTTCCAGTGATCACCCGCCCGTGGCTCAAACGGGCCGGAAGGGGCATCCCGATGGACCTGCGCCGCGAGATCCACGAGGAGATGCTGCTCCTCAGGGGCCGGACGAACGAGATCACCGGCGTCCTCACCTGCACCGTCGACGGCATGCTGGTCTCCGCCGACCTGGCGGAGAACGTCGACCAGACCGCGGCGCTCACCTCGGCCGTGCTCTCGATGAGCCGCCGGATGACCGATCTGACCAGGATCGGCGAACTCGAGGAGACCCTGATCTCCGCCACCCGCGGCTTCACCGCCCACTACGCCGCGGGCCCCAAGCTCGTCCTCACCGTGCTGGCCGTCCCGGGGGCCAACCTCGGGCTGCTCCGGATCGAGGGCAGGAAGACGGCGGCGAAGATCGCCGCCATCGTCGAACGCGAATGACAGGAGAAGACCCGACATGGCGAACATGGACATCTCCCTCAAGGAGATGATGGCGATCGACGGCGCTATCGGCGCCGCCGTGGTCGACTACAACAGCGGCATGAGCCTGGGCGTGCTGGGCGGCTCGAAGGACCTCGACCTGCAGATCGCCGGGGCCGGCAACACCGAGGTCGTGAAGGCCAAGCTCCGCACGATGGACAGCCTGGGCCTGAAGGACGCGATCGAGGACATCCTCATCACCCTGTCCGGCCAGTACCACATCATCCGCCCGATCACCGGCCGGGGCGGCAAGGGCCTGTTCCTCTACCTCGCCCTCGACCGCAACCGGGCCAACCTCGCGATGGCCCGGCACCACCTGCGGTCCATCGAGGACAAGATGGAGATCTGATCGTGTACCGGCGTGGGCCGCTCAGGCGGAGCCCAGGAGCGGCTCACGGTTCTCCTTCGGGAACAACTTCTCGCCCGGCATGGGCAGCCCGAGGGTGTCGGTCACCCGGCGGATCAGCTCGGCGTGCGACCTGATCCCGGGAAGACGCAGCAGTTCCTGGCCCTTGCGGGTGAGCATGACGGTCGGGGTCCGGTCGACGCCGACCGAGGCGGCCGCGCCGATCGCGGTCTCGACGTCGACGACCGCGCCGATCAGCTCGTCGTCGTACTCGGCGACGATGCGGTCGATCACGGGAGTGATCCACTCGCTGGCCAGGCAGTCGGTTCCGGTGAAGGTGAGGAGCACCGGAGCCGGCCCCATGACCAGTGACGCGAGGTCGCGTTCCCCGGTGACGATCCGGCGCCGGGGCGCGACCCGCGAGGGCCGGTCGGGGCCGGTCAGCATGCGCGCGTACGCGTCGGCCAGCTTCGGCGGACCCGCCAGGCCGTTGACGGCCAGGCCGTGGAACAGCAGGCGGGCGCAGTCGGACCGGGAGACGTGGTCGAGGTCGATCTCCTTCAGCGGCGGCGCGAACGAGAGCACCGCCTCGCAGTCGACCGGGCCGGCCAGCGACAGGATGGCCAGCGACTCGGTCGAGCCGAGCCGCCACAGGCAGCCCTTCTCCATGTTCTCGGTGCCCAGCCGCAGGTAACGCAGCCCGGTCATGCTGCCGAGGGCGCCGAGGCCGTGGCCGCGTACCTCACCCCCGGAGACGCCGACCACCGCGGCCGAGGTGCGGGCGATGTGACCGAACGCGGCGTCGGTGATCGACGACCCGCCGAGCTTCACCTTGATCAGCGCGCTGTTCTCGGGCAGCGGCACGTCGCCGGTGATCTCGGGCGACCACAACTCGAGGCTTTCGAGGGTGGTGAGCCCCTGGATCGCGCGGACCCCCTCGTCGGTGAACTTTCCGGTCACCGCCAGGTCGCGCAGCGACGAGCGCTTGGCGATCAGCCGCAGGTCGTCGTCGCAGACGCCGCTCAGCCGCAGGCCGGTCATCTCGGGCACCTCGGCCAGCCGCTCGGTCGTCGCGGCGACGTAGGCCAGCTCGACGTCCTCGGGGACGGGGATCTCCCCCGTGGGCCGGAACTCCCCCATGGTCTGCCCGGCCGGTCTATCACCGACCACGACGAAGTGGACCTCGCCCGGCAAGGCCGTCTCAGGGAATCTCAGCACACGCTCCATTCGCGAAGAATCCCCAGGTCAGCGCCCTTACCAAACGCCTTGGAAGGTACGTTGGAAGCAATGACCCTCCGAGCGTGTTTTTATGGGGCATATGGCGAATCCGGCGATCCTGACGGTGGACGACGACCCTGCGGTGTCCCGCGCGGTCTCCCGTGACCTGCGGCGGCGCTACGGCGACCGCTACCGCGTCGTGCGGGCCGACTCCGGCGAGTCGGCCCTTGAGGCGTTGCGGGAGATCAAGCTGCGCGGGGAGCAGGTCGCGGTCCTCGTGGCCGACTACCGGATGCCCCAGATGAACGGCATCCAGTTCCTCGAAGCGGCCATGGATCTCTTTCCGCTGGCCCGGCGCATTCTTTTGACCGCCTATGCCGACACCGAAGCGGCCATCGACGCGATCAACCTGGTCGACGTCGACCACTACCTGCTGAAGCCGTGGAATCCGCCGGAGGAGAAGCTCTACCCGGTCATCGACGCGCTGCTCGACGCCTGGATCGCCACCCCCGACCGGCCGGCGACCGAGATCCGCGTGGTCGGGCACCGGTGGTCGGCCGAGTCGTGGGCGGTGCGCGACTTCCTGGCCCGGAACCTGGTGTCCTACCGGTGGCTGCTGGCCGACGACCCCGAGGGCCGCCGCCTGCTGACCGCCGCCGGGCTGACCGAGAACGACGTGCCGCTGGTGGTGACGCCCGACGGCAAGTCGCTGGTGCAGCCGTCGGAGATGGACCTGGCCCCCCACGTGGGCCTGACGACCACCCCGGCCAGCGACTTCTACGACCTGGTGGTCGTCGGGGCGGGCCCGGCGGGGCTGGGCGCGGCGGTCTACGGGGCGTCCGAGGGGCTGCGTACCGTCCTGATCGAGCAGCGGGCCACCGGCGGGCAGGCCGGGCAGAGCAGCCGCATCGAGAACTACCTGGGCTTCCCCGACGGGGTGAGCGGCGCGCAGCTGACCGAGCGGGCCCGCCGGCAGGCGCTCAAGTTCGGCACCGAACTGCTGAGCGCCCGCGAGGCGGTCGCGCTGGAGGCGGGCGGGTCGACCCGGGTGCTGCGCTTCGACGACGGCACCTCGATCGCCGCCCACACCGTGGTGCTGGCGACCGGCGTCTCCTACCGGATGCTGCAGGCCCCCGGCCTGGAGGGCTTCACCGGCCGGGGCGTCTTTTACGGCTCGGCGTCCACCGAGGCCCCCTCGTGTCTCGACCAGGACGTCTACATCGTCGGCGGCGCCAACTCGGCCGGTCAGGCGGCGGTCTACTTCTCCCGGTACGCCGCCCGCGTGCACATCCTGATCCGCGGCGACAACCTCGAACGGTCGATGTCGAACTACCTGATCAAGCAGATCGCCGCCCACCCGACGATCCAGGTGCACCCGAACACCGAGATCTGCCAGGCCGAGGGCGACGAGCACCTCGAACGGCTGACGCTGCGCGACACCCGCACCGGCCAGATCCGGGTCGCCGACACGACGTGGTGCTTCATCTTCATCGGCGCCGAGCCCCGCACGGCGTGGCTCGACTCCGTCGTCCAGCGTGACCAGCACGGCTTCGTGCTGACCGGCCCCGACCTGCTGAGCGGCGGGCAGCGGCCCGCCGGGTGGGCCCTGCCGCGCGACCCCTATCACCTGGAGAGCAGCATGCCCGGCGTCTTCGCGGCGGGCGACGTGCGCTCCGACTCGGTCAAACGCGTCGCCTCCGCCGTGGGCGAGGGCGCCATGGCCGTCTCCCTCATCCACCGTTATCTGGAGGCGCAATGAGCGACCTTCTGACCCCGGACGACCTCCGCGGCCTGTTCCTCTTCGAGTCGCTCAACGACGACCAGCTCCGGCTGATCGCCGACTGCGGCGTCACGGTCCACTACCCGGCCGGCGCCCTCGTGTACGAGGAGGGCCGCCCCGCGACGTGTTTCGTGGTCCTCCTCGACGGCACGGTCACGCTGAACCGTCGCGTGCGCGGCGACGACGTCGAGTTCCTCCGCAGCGACCAGCGCGGCGCCTACGGCGGGGCGACCCAGGCCTACATGGGCACGCCGGGCGAGCAGACGTACAACAACTCGATGCTCGCCCTCACCGACGTCACCATGTACGAGATCCCCGCCGACTCCTTCGCCCAGTGGACGCGGTCGTGGTTCCCGATGGCGATGCACCTGCTGGAGGGCCTGTTCGTCGGCATGCAGACCACGCAGACCGTGGTCGGGGAGCGGGAGCGGCTGCTCGCCCTCGGCGCGTTGTCGGCCGGGCTGACCCACGAGCTGAACAACCCCGCCGCCGCGGCGGTCCGGGCCACCTCGATCCTGCGGGAACGGGTGGCCGGGATGCGCCACAAGCTGGGCATGATCGCCGACGGGAAGATCGACGGCGGCCGCCTGCACAAGCTGGTCGAGCTGCAGGAGATCGCGGTCAAGCGGGCCGCCTCCGCGCCCGAGCTGACCGCCCTGCAGACCTCCGACGCCGAGAGCGGCCTGGAGGACTGGCTCGACGACCACGACATCGCCGGGTCGTGGGACATCGCGCCCACCCTGGTCGCCGGCGGCATCGACGCCGAGTGGCTGGAGACCGTCGAGGCGTGCGTCGGCGAGGGCAACCTCGAAGGGGCGATCCGGTGGCTGACGTACACCATCGACACCGAGCTCCTGATGGGCGAGATCGACGACGCCGTCTCGCGCATCTCGGGCCTGGTCTCCGCCGCCAAGCAGTACTCCCAGCTCGACCGCGCCCCGCACCAGACGGTCGACGTGCACGACCTGCTCGACGCGACGCTGACCATGCTCCAGGCGAAGATCCCCGAGGGGGTGCGCCTGGTGAAGAACTACGACCGCGCGCTGCCGCCCATCCCGGCCTACGCGGCCGAGCTGAACCAGGTGTGGACCAACCTGATCGACAACGCGATCGGCGCCATGGACGGCTCCGGGACGCTGACGATCTCGACCTGCCGCGACGGCGACAACGTGGCGGTCGACGTCGAGGACACCGGGCACGGCATCCCCCCGGAGGTCCGCCCGCACATCTTCGAACCGTTCTTCACCACCAAGGCGGTCGGCGAGGGGACCGGGCTGGGCCTCGACATCTCCTACCGGATCGTGGTGAAGAAGCACCACGGCGACATCCGGGTCACCTCCGAGCCGGGGCGCACCAACTTCCGGGTGCTGCTGCCGCTGGAAGACGCCTGACGTTCAGCGGATGACGAAGACCTCCTCCGGCTCGCGGCGGGCGGGCCTTCTTCTGAGCAGCAGCACCAGGCCGCCGGCCACCGCGAGCCCGCCCAGCGCGTAGGGCCAGCCAGGCGTCTCCGGTCCAGCTGCGGGAGCCGCCGCCGGCATGGTCGTCGGAATCGGGGTCACGCCCGGGACCGGCCGGAACGGGGTGCCCCAGGGGTGGCCCGGCGGTTTGATCGCGCCCCACGGGTCGGGCATGTCGGCCACCCGCATCGGCTCGTACTCGGGCGTCGAGAGCACCAGGCCGCCCGGCACGGTCAGCGTGCCGATGTCGTCGTGCCCGTAGTAGTCGAGCAGCGCCTCGACCTTCCACTCCCCCGCGGGCAGGATGATCGAGGTGGCGTAGTGGGAGGGCTCGGCGAGCCGGGCGCCCGTGAAGTCGTGGCGCTCCCCGTTGCGGCTGAAGCGGAGGGTGGTCTCGCCGAACGCCTCGTCGGTGACGGGCTCGGTGCCCAGCGCCAGCACCCAGTAGCCGATCGTGTAGGCGACGCCGGGCCGGATCTCGGGGATCGGGTCGAGTTCGGTGGACGCGAACCCTCCGGCGGTCGCCGGGAGCGGGACGTACAGGAGGGACAACGCGCCCAGTAGCACGGCGATTCTTCGGATCATGTCCCTGATACCCGCGTTCCGACCGGAAGGTTCCGGTGTCAACCTGGGGACGGTCTCGCGGCGTGTCCGGGCTGACAACCGGAGAAACGAAGGGAGCGCGGGTGGATGCGGATTTCGCGGACTTCGTCCGCCGTCGGGGCGACCACCACCTGAGGACCGCCGTGCTGCTCACCGGCGACTGGCACGCCGCCGAGGATCTCGTGCAGACCTCGCTCGGGAAGCTCCTGGCGGTGTGGGACCGGCTCGACACCACGGCCGGGCCCGACGCGTACCTGCGCAAGATCATGGTCAACACGCATCGGTCGTGGTGGCGGGCCCGGTGGCGGCGGGAGATCCCCCGGGCCGAGTTGCCCGACACGGCCGGGGCCGACGACCTGTCGGAGGGGCGGGCGGTGGCCGAGGAGGTGCGGGCGGCGTTGCGGCGGTTACCGGCGCGGCAGCGGACCGCGCTGGTGCTGCGGTTCTTCGCCGACCTCCCCGAGGCGGAGGTGGCCGGGCTCATGGGGTGCTCGGTCGGCAGCGTCAAGGCGCACGTGCACAGAGGGCTGAAGGCGATGCGGCGGCTGGTCAACCGGACCGAGGACGAAGGGAGTGTGCTCCGGTGAACGATCGACACGAGGAGGCTCCGATGCCGGAGAACGAACTGCGCACCCTGCTGGCCGAGGCCAGCGCCGACCGGCCGCCGGGGATCCGGCTCACGCCGGTCGCCCCCCGTCCGCGCCGGATGTGGTTGCCGCTCGCCGCGGCGGCGGCCGCCGCGACCGCGGTGGTCCTGGTGCTGCCGGGGACGACGCCGTCGGCCGAGGCCCAGGTGGCGGCGGCGGTCGACACGACGTCGGCCGAGAGCTACCGGATCGACACCGTGTCCGGGGAGAAGACCTTCACCGGGGCCTTCGACCCCGAGCGGCGGGTGGGGGTCATCGTCAGGAACGACGGCGCCGAGACCCGCTTCGTCGGCGACACGGTGTACGGGAAGGACCCCGGCGAGACGACGTGGTTCGCCGGGCCGCGCCCCGACGAGGAGCTGGCGAACGCGCCGGCCGACGTCGGGCTGGTGAAGCTGATGCCGCTCGACCCGCCCGCGGCGCTGCGCAAACTGCGCGCGGCGACCGAGGTGACCGAGCAGGGCCCGGCGACCGGGGACGGGTGGACCGGCACCCGGTTCGCCTTCACCCTGCCCGACAAGATCTCCGGCCTGGTCGACGTCGACGACCAGGACCGGATCAGGCGCCTGGAGGTGACCTTCCTGAGCGAGGGCCACACGAACGTGCTGGAGTTCAGCGACTTCGGCACGACCGTGACGGTCGAGGCCCCGCCCCAGGACCAGATCTCGGCGGAGCCCAGGGACAAGCAGGCCCGCGAGGTGTCCAAGCCCGTCGACACCGCGTCGCCCGTGAAGCCGTGACCTGAGGTGCCGGCGCCGGTCAGTTCCGGGAGACGACGAACGTGTCCTCCTGGTCGCCGGCCGGCGTCGGCACCGGTCCCCGCCGCCGGAACCGCCCGGCCAGGAAGGCCGCCACCGCGCCCACGGCCACGCCGCCGACCGCCCAGCCCCACGGCAGGCCCTCGTCGGCGCGCTCCGCCGGTGCGGGAGCCGCCGCGGCGGCCGGGGCCGGGGTGGGGGCGGGGGCGGCCGAGCGTGAGGGAGCCGGCGCGATCGCGGTGGAGCCCGCCTTCACGACGTGCTCGGCGTCCCACGGGAAGCCCGGCGGTTTCACCGGCCCCCAGTAGTCGGTGGCCGTGCCGCCGGTGTTGGTCGGGAACGGCGGGGGCGCGACCTTCAGGCCGCCCGGCACGGTGAGCAGGCCGAGGTTGTACGGCTCGAAGATGCCCTGCACGCCTTCGAGCTTCCACGTGCCCTCGGGCACCTGGATGGTGGCGGCGTAGTGGGCGGGCTCGGCCAGCCGCGTCCCGGGGAAGTCGAGCACCTTCGGCCCGTCGGTGAGGCGCAGCCCCGTCTCCATCTCGGACGCGGGCCCCTCGAAGGGGTGCGTCCCGTGCTGGAGCACCCAGTAGCCGATCGTGTACGTCGCCCCCGGCTCGATCGTCTGGGGGAACGTGTCGAGTTCCGTCACCGCCCACGCCCCGGCGTTCGCGGGAACGGCCGGGAGGAACACCGCGGCGACGACCGCCAGGGCGGCCAGAATTCGTCGTGTCATACCCCTGCTACCGGCCCGCGCGGGAAAAGGTTCTCAGCGGTGCACGATCAGCCACGTCGCCACGGCGGTGACCTCGGCCGAGCGGTTGCCGATCAGGTGGGGGCGGTCGCACGGGAAGGTGACCGAGTCGCCGGGGCCGAGGGTCACGGTCTCCGACTCGAACTCGACGGTGAGCTCCCCGGCGGTGACGGTGCCGACCTCGTAGCCGTCGTGCTTGAGGAACTGCCCGTGGGCGTTGGAGACCGACAGCGGCGGATAGGTCGACTCGAAGAACTCGACGTCGGGGGTGGGCGAGGGCGACAACCGCCGGAACGTGATGCCGCCGTCGAGCAGGAGGGGCGCGACCTCCCCGGCCCGCCGTACGGCGAAGGCCACCGGTTCGACGTCGGCGGGGTCGAACACCTCCGCGAGCGGGACGCCGATCGCGGTCACGTAGGCGATCAGGCGGGACACCGACGGGCGCATGAGGCCGCGTTCGAGCTGCGAGACGGCCGACGGCGAGATGCCGAGCTCCCTGGCGACGGCGCGCAGCGACAACCCGGACCGCTCGCGCAGCTCACGCAGCCGGGCCCCGAGCTGTTCGGTTCCGAGGGCCTCGGCGTCCATGGCTCCTTACCGAATGTCACGTCGGGTTAACAGCGGCGAAACGGGTCGAGCGTTAAGTGATTACTTAACATCAGGATACCCCCCGAGGAAGCCGCGATGACCGACGTGCAAACAGGCCTCATCAAACCCGGCTACGATCCGCGCCTCGCCAACGAGGACCTCGCTCCGCTGAAGCAGCAGACCTGGTCGTCCTACAACATCTTCGCCTTCTGGATGTCCGACGTGCACAGCGTCGGCGGTTACGTCACCGCCGGCTCGCTGTTCGCGCTCGGCCTCGCGTCGTGGCAGGTGCTGCTCGCCCTGCTCGTCGGCATCGTGATCGTCCAGGTGTTCTGCAACCTGGTCGCCAAGCCCAGCCAGGTCACGGGCGTGCCCTATCCGGTCATCAACCGGGCGATCTTCGGGGTGCTCGGCGCGAACATCCCCGCGATCGTGCGCGGCGCCATCGCCATCGCCTGGTACGGAGTGCAGACCTACCTCGCCTCCCAGTCGCTCCTGATCATCTTCCTCAAGTTCTGGCCGTCGACGGCCTCCCTCAACGAGACGACCTTCCTGGGCCTGTCGCCGCTCGGGTACATCTGCTACGCCATCCTCTGGGTCGCCCAGGCCGCCGTGTTCTGGAAGGGCATGGAGGCGATCCGCCGGTTCATCGACTGGGCCGGTCCCGCCGTGTACGTCGTCATGGTCGTCCTGGCCGTCTACCTGGTCAGCGAGGCCGGGTGGGAGAACATCTCGCTCGACCTGAGCGCGGGCGAGAGCCTCGGGTTCGCCGAGTCGATCCCGGTCATGCTGGGCGCGATCGCGCTGGTGGTGTCGTACTTCTCGGGGCCGATGCTGAACTTCGGCGACTTCTCCCGGTACGGCCGCTCGTTCGACGCCGTCAAGCGGGGCAACCTGCTCGGGCTCCCGGTGAACTTCCTGTTCTTCTCGATCCTGACCGTCATCACCGCCTCGGCGACCGTGCCGGTGTTCGGCGAGCTAATCACCGACCCGATCCACACGGTCGAGCGCATCGACACGCCGTTCGCGATCCTGCTCGGCGGGCTGACCTTCGTCATCGCCACGATCGGCATCAACATCGTGGCCAACTTCATCTCACCGGCGTTCGACTTCTCCAACGTGTCGCCGCAGAAGATCTCCTGGCGGATGGGCGGCATGATCGCCGCGGTCGGGTCGGTGCTGCTCACCCCCTGGAACTGGTACAGCAACCCCGACGCCATCCACTACACGCTCGGCGTGCTGGGCGCGCTGATCGGGCCGCTGTTCGGCATCCTGATCGCCGGCTACTACGTGATCAGCAAGCAGTTCGTGGACGTCGACGCGATGTTCACCATGTCGCCGACCGGCCGCTACTTCTTCAGCGGCGGCTACAACCCGAACGCGATCTACGCGATGCTGGCGAGCGGGCTCCCGGCCATCGCGTCGGTGATCGTGCCGAAGCTGATCGGGTCGGGCCTGTGGATCGCCGACTACTCGTGGTTCATCGGATGCGGGCTCGGCTTCGTGGCCTTCATCGTGTTCGAGCGGCGCAACCCCCGGATCCACGTGTGATCCACGTCAAGGTGATCAACCCCAACACCTCCCGGGACATGACCGAGGTCATCGGCGCGTGCGCCCGGGAGGTGGCGGACCACGTCACCGCGGTCAGCCCCGCCATGGGCCCGGCCTCGATCGAGAGCCACTACGACGAGGCGCTGGCCGTGCCCGGCATCCTGACCGAACTGCACGGCGCCGACGCCTACGTGATCGCCTGCTTCGGCGATCCCGGCCTGGACGCCGCCCGCGAGGTCGCCGACGGCCCGGTGGTCGGCGTGGCCGAGGCCGCCATGCACGTCGCCACCCTGGTCAGCCGCAGCTTCAGCGTGGTCACGACCCTGGGCCGGACCGTACAGCGGGCCGTGGACCTGGCCGGCCGCTACGGCTGCGCGGCGGCGTGCCGGGGCGTGCACGCCTGCGAGATCCCGGTCCTCGACCTCGACGACACGGCGTGCGACCTGGTCGCCGAGGTCGCCGGGGCCGCTCTCCGGCACGACCGCTCGGAGGCGATCGTGCTCGGGTGCGCGGGGATGGGGGCGTACACGGAGAAGATCGCGCGCCGGATCGACGCCCCGGTCATCGACGGGGTCCGGGCGGCGGTGACGCTGGCCGAGTCGCTCGTCCGGCTCGGCCTCACCACCAGCAGAAGGGGCGAGTACGCCGCTCCCCCGCCCAAGCCCTACGCCGGCCTGCTGCGCGATTTCCGATTGCGGGCCGGAGATCCGATCTGAAGACTCGGCCGCATGATCCCCCTGCGCCAGATCCGGGCCCGCCACGACGAGCACACGATCACCGTCTACCAGGCGTACAACCCGGAGATCGGCGAGTACGCCGCCGCCCACGGCCGGTTCGCGCCCACCTACCACCGGAACCGGATGACCTGGGTGAAGCCGTCGTTCCTGTGGATGATGTACCGCTCCGGCTGGGCGACCAAGCCCGGTCAGGAGCGGGTGCTCGCCATCCGGATCACCCGGGAGGGCTTCGAGTGGGCGCTGGCCCATTCGGGGCTCAGCCACTTCGATTCGGCCGTGCACCCCGACCGGGCGGCCTGGACGGCGACCCGGCACCGGCCGGTCAGGATCCAGTGGGACCCGGAGCGCTCGCCCGCCCTGCACGCGCTGCCGCACCGCTCGCTCCAGATGGGCCTGTCGCGCGAGGCGGTCGACCGCTACGTGGACGAGTGGATCGTCGGCATCGACGACGTGACCGCCCTCGCCCACCGGCTCCGGACGCTCGACCCCGGCGCCCGCGCGGCCGAGCTCCCGGCGGAGCGCCCCTACCCGCTTCCGGCCGACCTGGCCGCCACCTGCGGGCTTTCCTCATGATCGAACAGGTGTTTGATAGCCTGATGAGTTATGAGCGTTGTGTTCCAGCCGTCGCTGCTCGACGCGACGGCCGACCACGAAGGGCCGGGGCCGCTCGGCGGCCACGTCCACCGCACCCTTCTGTCTGACGGCGCCTGGATCGACGTCCGCCCCGGCTGGATCTCCGGGGCCGACGCCCTCTTCACCCGCCTCGCCGACACCGTCCCCTGGCGCGCGGAGCGCCGCCGCATGTACGACAACGTCGTCGACGTCCCCCGGTTGCTCGCCTTCTACGAGGAGGGCGAGCCCCTGCCCGACCCGCTGCTCGACCAGGCCAAGGCGATGCTCGACGACCACTATCGCGAGGAGCTCGGCGAGCCGTTCCGCACGGCCGGCCTGTGCCTCTACCGCGACGGCCGCGACAGCGTCGCCTGGCACGGCGACCGCATCGGCAGGAGCTCGACCGAGGACACGATGGTCGCGATCGTCTCGGTCGGCACCCCGAGGGCGCTGCTGCTGCGCCCGATGGGCGGCGGCCCGACCATCCGCCACGACCTGGGCCACGGCGACCTGATCGTGATGGGCGGCAGCTGCCAGCGCACGTGGGAACACGCCATCCCGAAGTCGGCGAAGGCGCTGGGCCCGCGCATCAGCATCCAGTTCCGGGTGAGAGGAGTCCGCTGACATGGACATGAGACTCGAAGTCGTCGTCCTGCCCGTCGCCGACGTCGACCGGGCCAAGAAGTTCTACAGCTCGCTGGGCTGGCGCGAAGACGCCGACCTCGCCACGGGAGACGACTTCCGCGTCGTCCAGTTCACCCCGCCGGGCTCGCCCTGCTCGATCATCTTCGGCACCGGCGTCACCTCGGCGCCGCCCGGCTCGGCACGCGGCCTGCACCTGATCGTCGACGACATCGAGGCCGCCCGGGCCGAACTGGCCGACCGGGGAGCCGACCCGAGCGAAGTCTTCCACGACGAGGGCGGCGTCTTCCACCACGGCGGCGGCCAGGCCCGGGTGTCCGGCCCGGCCCCCGACCGCGCGACCTACGGCTCGTTCCTGTCCTTCGACGACCCCGACGGAAACGGCTGGTACCTCCAGGAGATCACCACCCGCCTGCCCGGCCGCTGACCGGCCGGCCACTTCTGGTTGCCGACCCTGCGAAATGAGCAGGGCGGATCGCGCCTTTCTCCGCGTCCGCATTCGCGGCATTCGTCAAGATATATCCGCGCTACGATCGTCGCTCTGCTGCCGACAAATGGGGAATGACGTGTCGACTCGTATTGCGACGGTTATTGTCGGCATTTATTCCGTCGCCATGGCCGGCGCTCTCGCATGGGCGATACTCACCGGAGAATGGCACGTCTTCTTCCTCGCGACCGTCTCGGACCACTACGACTCCACCGATCTGGCGCCGGTGCTCCTGGCGTTGGTCGCGGCCGGGTTACGCGGCTGGCTGGTCTGGATGATCCTGGTCCGGCCTCCCTACCGGGGGCCGGCGTGGATCCGGCTGCTGCGGTTCCTGCTCTATCTGAGCGCCGTGTTCTTCCTGCTGGGGCCGGTGCTGTCGGCGGCGTCGGACGCGGCCGTGTACGTCGGCTATCTGGTGACCCTGCCGGTGTTCGCGCTGCTGCCCCTGGTGTTCCGGCAGGCGCCACTGGTCCTCCGGGTGATCGTGGCGGTGGTCGGGTTCTCCGCGTGCCTCCTGCCGTTCGTCGTGCCGCTGCCGCAGGGGGTGACGGTCTTCTGGCCGGTCGCGGTGGTGCTGCTCCAGGTGTTCTGCCGGTGGAGCCCGGTCACCCGGTGGCTCGGCCTGCTCGCGCTCGGGTACGTCGGCGCGATGACCCTGCTGCCGGCCCAGTTCACCACGTATTCCGACTGGAGCGCGGTCTGGGTGCTGACCGGCGCCTTCGCGGTGACCCAGGCGTTGTGGCTGGCCCGCACCGCCGCCGACCTGGGCCGCGACCACGCGGCCGGGCCGCCCGCGCCGCTCGTGTTCCGGGTGGCGGCGGTCGTGCTGGCGTCGCTGGCGGCCGGGGCGGCGGCCTGGGTGGTGCTGCGCCCCCCGGTGACGGTCGTCAACGAGATAGTGCAGGGTGACGAGGCCGACGAATGGACGATCGGCTGCGAGCGCTGGACGGTGCTCGGGGAGGAGTACGTCACCACCGCGCCGCACGAGCGGGAGAAGGCGTTCCTGTGCCTGGCCGGCCAGTACGACCAGCGCCCCGACGCCGAACTGCTGGCGGACGGGCGGAACCTCTGCGCCGCCGAAACGCTCTACTCCGGCACCATGGAGAGGCTGGTCTACCTCTGCCCCGAGAGAGTGGCGGAGGTCGCCCCGGGCCTGCTGCTCGGCCGGGCCGTGGTGGACGCGATGCACGCGGCCTGCGCCGACCCCTGGCCGCGCGTCCGGTCAGGCGGGGACTTCCCCACCATGCCCTACCTGCTGGAGAAGCCCGGCGAGGGCTACCGGGTCGCCACCCACCGCCTCCGCGACGACCCGCCCGGCTGGCTCGACGAGGTGCCGGTCACCGTCGGAGCGGGGGTGCAGGGGGTGTGCCTGACGTACAAGACGCTGAAGCAGGCGCCGCCCCTGCGGGCGGACGGGTGGCGCAGCGTCGTCGAGGTCCCGCTGTTCTCCCACGGCTCCGTGGCGCTGCGCGGGCTCGACGGGAACTTCCTGGACGACATGGGCGAGGGCCGCCAGCGCATGCGCGTCTACACCCGCGACCTGACCGTCGAGGGCCTGCGGGCCGAACAGCACCTGATCGTCGCCTTCCCCGGCCGCTCCGCGAAAATGGTCGTGCACAAGTGATCCGAACCGTGATCGTCGCCCTCTACGGCCTGGCAGTGGTCGTCGCGGCCGTCGTCTCGATGGTCGGCGGCGACCTGGCGCCCCTGTCGGTGGTCACCGGCCTGGGACCGTGGTGGGCGCGGAACTTCGCCGGTGACTTCACCGTGCCGCTGCTGCTCGTGGTCGGCGCGCTCAACGCCTGGTTGTTGTGGGAGCTGCTGGCGACACGCCGCACGCGCGACCGCACGGTCAGGTGGTTGCGGCGGCTGCTCTACGCCGAGGTGGTCATGGACCTGGCCGGCTGGGCCCTGCTCGGGGAACTCGGGGAGCTCGCGGACGCCGTGGCCGGGCTCGGCCCGCTGGTCCTGGGGTTGTGCGTCGGCGTGGCGGTGTCCCTGGCCTTCCCGAAGGTGTCCCGGGCCTACCGGGTGACCCTGCTGGTGCTGGCCGTGCTCATGGCGGTGCCGTGGGGCCTGGCCTTCTCGCCGGTGGTGGTGATGCTGGTCCCCGTGGTGTCGTCGCCGGCGTGGTGGGTCATGGTGCTTCTCGCGCAGCGGCGCGACGGACGCTGGAGCGCGCTGACCGTCGGGCTCGGCTGGTGCTCGCTCGTGCTGGGATCGGCGAGCTGGGTGGTCCCCATGGTGGGGATGAGCCTGTTCCCGGCCCTCGGGATCGTCTCGTCGCTCTGGGCGGCGCGGACCGCCCGGGAGGCCGATCGCCAGAGCGGCGATCGGCCTCTTGGGGTCAGGCGACCGGTTCGACCGGAGCGGCCACCGCGGTTCGGGGAGCCGTCAGGACCGGGCGTTCGACCAGCGTGACGTCGACCTTCAGGCCCGGCGCGAGCCGGACCGCCTCGTGGCCCGGGACGTCGGCCAGGACCTCGCCGCCGCCGTCGAGCTGGATGCGCAGCCGGGCGATGGAGCCCCGGAACGACGACGCCAGGATGAACGCGCGCCCGTCGCCGGCGGGGGTGACCCGCACGGCCTCCGGCCGGACCAGCACGTCGACCTCCTCGCCGGGGGCGGCGCCGTCGAGCGGGAGGAACTGGCCGAAGACCTCGACCGTCTCCCCCGACACGCGGCCCGGCAGGTGGTTCATCGTGCCGACGAACTCCGCCACGAACGGGGTCGCCGGGCGGTCGTACACCTCCGCCGGCGGCGCCACCTGCTCCAGGCGGCCCGACTTCAGCACCGCGACCCGGTCGGCGACCGAGAGGGCCTCCTCCTGGTCGTGGGTGACGAAGATGGTGGTGATGCCGAGTTCGAGCTGGAGCCGGCGGATCTCCTCGCGGAGGTTCACCCGCACCTTGGCGTCGAGCGCCGACAGCGGTTCGTCGAGCAGCAGCACCTTCGGCTGGAGGGCCAGAGCGCGGGCCAGGGCCACCCGCTGCTGCTGGCCGCCCGACAGCTGGTGCGGGTAGCGCTCGCCGAAGCCGCCGAGGCCGACGAGTTCCAGCAGCTCGGCGGCTCGGCTGTGGCGTTCGTCAGTGGGCCGCCGCCGCACCCGCAGGCCGAACGCGACGTTGTCGCGCACGTTCAGGTTCGGGAACAACGAGTAGCTCTGGAACACCATCCCGGCGTCGCGCCGGTTGGCGGGCACGCGGGTGACGTCGGCGCCGTCGATGAACACGGCGCCGGTGTCGGGGCGTTCGAAGCCCGCGACGCAGCGCAGCGCGGTCGTCTTCCCGCAGCCCGACGGGCCCAGGAAGGCGATCAGCTCGCCCTGCTCGATGGTGAGGCTGAGGCCGTCGAGGGCGACCGTGCCGCCGAACGAGCGGCGCAGCTCACGGAGTTCAACGGTCATTTCGACTTCCTTCCCGCCCCCGAGAGGGTGAGCAACAGCAGCCAGATCAGGCCGAGGCTGAGCACCGACAGCGCGACCGAGAGCTGGCCGTCGTTGCCGGAGATGGTGACGATCCACACCGGGAAGGTGCGGTAGCCCATCAGGGCCGCGATCGTGTACTCGCCCATGACGAGCGCCAGGCTGAGGAACGAGGCGCTGGCCACGGCCGAGCGCAGGTTCGGCAGGATCACCCGGAACAGCACGTACGGCCACGAGGCGCCCAGGTTCCGGGCCGCCTCCACGAGGGTGCGCACGTCGACGGCCCGCAGGCCGGTGTCCAGCGAACGGTAGGCGAACGGCAGCGCGAGCATGACGTACGCCAGCACGAGGACGACGGGGAAGTTCTCGTCCTGGATGGAGATGAGGGTCTGCCAGAACGGCGTGGCAGCCAGGGCGTCGGTGCCGCCGCGCAGCGCGTTGGCGATGCCGACGACGTAGGTGATCGGGGGCACGATGAGCGGCAGCGTCGTGATGGTCTCCAGCACCGGACGCAGGCCGGGTGCCCCGAGACGTACCGCGAGGAGGGCCGGCAGCGCCAGGAGCAGGACCAGCACGATGACCGCGGCCCCGAGCAGCAGCGACTTCACCAGGCTCTCGGTGAAGCCGGGGGCCGAGACGATGCGGCCGTAGGCGCCGAGGGAGAAGCCCTGCGTCTCGTTGTAGACGGTGAACCAGACCGAGATCGCCAGCGGCACCAGGAAGTAGACTCCCGCGACGCCGAGCGTCACCCGACGCCACGTCACGCCAGCCATCGGGAGCTCCTCTTCTGCATCGGGAGGTAGACGGCCATCACCAGCAGCGCGACCACGATCATGTCGAGGGACAGCGCGAGGGCGATGTTCTCGTACCCGATGAGGACGTTGCCCGTGAGGGCGTCGGCGATCTGCAGCGTGACCAGCGGCACCGACGCGCCGACCATCGCGGCGGCGGTCGCGTAGGCGGCGAACGCGCCGCCGAACAGCAGCACCGCCCCGCCGAGCAGCGACGGGCCGAGCACCGGGATGCCGACCATGCGCCAGAACTGCCAGGTGGAGGCGCCGTTGTTCTGCGCGGCCTCCCGCCACTGCGGCTTGAGGCCGTCGAGCGCGGGGGCGATGACCAGCACCATCAGCGGTACGGAGAAGTACATGTAGACCAGGGCCAGGCCCCAGAAGTTGTAGAGCGCGCCCGAGCCGAGGCCGAGGGCGGCGGTGACCACGCCGGAGTTGCCCAGCGTGGCGATCCAGATGAAGGCCAGCGGCACGCCGCCGAAGTTGGCCAGCACCCCGGAGGCGGTCAGCACCGCCTCACGCAGCAGGCCGGACCGCGAGGTCAGCACCGCCTGGGCGAGGAACGCGCCGAGGACCGTGCCGCCGAGCGCGACGACCGCGGACAGCTTGAGGCTGGACCACAACGCTCCGATGTACGGCTGCTTCATGGTCGCCGACAGGTTGTCGAACCCCAGCCCGCCGCCCTTGACCGAGAAGGCGCCGAAGACCAGCACCACCACGGGGACGCCGAACGCGATCAAGGTGACCAGCAGCAGGGGCGCCGCGGCCAGCCACCCGGCGCCGCCACCGCGGCGCCGGGCTTTCGTCAGGCCGGACATCAGCCGGCGACCGCGGCGCCCCAGCCGGAGGCGATGACTTCGTTCGCCTTCGTGACCTGGTCGGCGGTCGGGAACGTCGGCTCACCGTCGACCGGCGGCAGGGCGGCGGAGGCGGTCTGGTCGACCGAGCCGTCGGCGATCATCGCGGGGAGCAGGACCGGACGGGCGAAGCCCTTCAGGTACAGGTTCTGGCCCTCGGCGCTGTAGAGGAACTCCTGCCACAACCGCGCGGCGGCCGGGTGAGGGGCGTCCTTGTTGATGGCCTGGGCGTACAGCGAGATGTACTTGCCGTCGGTGGGGATGACGGTCTTCCAGTCGAGGCCCTTCGGCGCCATGATCGGCGCGTAGGCGGCGTTGTTGTAGTCCCAGTCGATCGAGATCTGGGTCTCGCCCTTCTCGATCGTCGCCGGGGTCGTCTCGACCGGGTTGAAGTTGCCGGCGTCCTTGAGCTTCTTGAAGAAGTCGATGCCGGGCTGGATGTCGTCGAACGAACCGCCGTTGGCGAGGGCGGCGGCGTACACGCCGGCGAAGGCCGAGCCCGACTTGGTCGGGTTGCCGTTCATCGCGACCTTGCCCTTGTACTCGGGCTTGAGCAGGTCGGCGAAGGTCTGCGGGCAGGTGGCGATCTTCTTGGCGTCACAGGCGATGGAGACGTAGCCGCCGTAGTCGTTCACCCAGAGGCCGTTCGCCTCCTTCTGCGCGGCGGGGATCTTGTCCCAGGTCTCGACCTTGTACGGCGCGAACAGGCCCTCGGCGGCGCCCGAGTAGGCGAACGACTGGCCGATGTCCAGGACGTCGGGGGCGCGGTCCTGGCCCTTGCGGGTCTTCACGGCGTTGATCTCGTCGGCGGAGGAGGCGTCGGGGGTCTCCTCCTCGATCTCGATGCCGGGGTACTTGGCCTTGAACGCGGCCAGGATCGCGCCGTAGTTGGCCCAGTCGGGCGGCAGGGCGATGACGTGCAGCTTGCCCTCGGCCTTGGCGGCCTCGTACAGCTTGTCGACGCCGCCGAAGTCGGCGGCCGAGGTGGCGGTGCGGGCGTCGACCGCGGCGGCGCCACCGGAGGCGGCGGCGGAGGACGTGGAGGTTGCCTCGGTGCCGGGCGCGGACCCACAGGCCGCGACGGCGATCAGCAGACCGGCGGTCAGGCCGGTGAGACGGACTCGGGAAGAGACCACGGTGAACTCCCAATGGAGCGAAGTGCCCAGAACTTGTTCAAACAAGCTAGGGACACCACATCGCCCGCCATCGTCCTGCCGGTGAACAGTCGGAGGCCATTCGTCAAATGGCTAAACACCTACTTTTGCGGACGAATCGCGGACCGTACGGTGAGCCCGGACCTGTACACAACGACTGGGAGCGGCCCGTGCACCCGCGTTACGCGCGCATCGCCGACGAGCTCCGGGCGGCCATCCTCGGCGGTGAGCTCCCGGTCGGCGCGCCCCTGCCCTCGGAGACGGTGCTGGCCGCCCGGCACAAGGTGGCGCGGGGGACGATCCGCCAGGCCGTCGCGGTCTTGACCGCCGAAGGGCTGGTGGGCTCCCGCCAGGGTGCCAGACGGATCGTGCTGGGCCGCGAACGCAGTCAGAACTTCGCGGTGCTGCACAGTTTCGCCGAGTGGGCGCGGGCCGCCGGGCACGAGGTGACCGGCCAGGTGATCGAGCAGAGCCGCCGCACGGCCGGCGCCGCCGAGGCGGCCCGTCTCGGGCTGGCCGTCGGCGATCCGGTGCTGCAGGTGCTCCGGCTGCGCCGCCTCGACGGCGTCGCGGTGCTGCTCGAACGCACCGTGTACGCCGGCTGGCTCGCCCCGGCGGTCGAGCGGTTACCGGCCGACTGCGACTCGGTCACGCGGGCCCTCTTCGAGTCGCGCGGCCTGGTGTTCGCGTACGGGGAGCATCTGATCGACGCCGTCGCGGCCGGGACGGAGGACGCCCGCCTGCTCGGCGTGCGGCGGGGCGGGCCGCTGCTGCGGCAGCGGCGGGTGACGACGACGCGGGAGGGGCGCCCGGCGGAGTGGTCGGACGACCGCTACCGGGCCGGCAGCGTGACGTTCGCGATCCGCAACGCGGCGGGCGCCCTCGCGGTGCACCCGCAGGACTAGCTGTAGAAACCGCTCTCGATGCGCTGCTTGAACACCGACTGGATGCCCTGGTGGGCCATGACGCCCTGCGAGACCGTGTAGTCGATCAGCAGGATGCTGGCCTCGAACGTCAGGTTCTCGGTCACCCGGGTCCCGGCCGCGCCGAGGTCCTCGAAGGTGATCGTCTGGTGGGTGATGACGTTGGGCAGCGTCCACGAGTCGACCTCGTAGAAGTACCCCGCCGCGTTGACGCGCTGCTGGGCGTGGGTATTGATCGGGGTCGCGGGCAGCCCCGGCTGGAGCGGCGTGTTCTCGATCGCCGTCTGGTTGATGGTGCGCACCCCGGCGGCGGTGGTGTCGGAGTGCACGACCACCCGCTGGAGCAGCGGGTTGGCGCCGATGTGGTTCTCGAAGTTCGAGTAGATCCCGAAGACCTCGTCGCGCGGGGCGGCGATGTCGACCGAGATGCTCTGCGAGCGGGCGGCCCGGCCGAGCGCGGGGTGGGGGTGGTTCAGGGCCTCGATCAGGGTGTACGTCGTGCGGGCCAGCTCCCACTGGACGGCGACCAGCGGGTCGGAGTCGGCCCGGGCGGGCGAGCTCATGACGGACAGGACCATCGCGAGGGCGAGCAGTGGAGCGCTTAACAGCCGGAACGGCTTCTTTCTCATGGGCACATCACACCCCAGAAGCCGTTGGAACGCTCCTGGCAACACCTGCCAGTCTTTTCAGGGGATCAGCTTGTAACCCACGCCCCGCACCGTTTCCACGACATTCGGCTCGCCGAGTTTGGCGCGCAGATGCGCGATGTGGACGTCGAGAGTCCGCGCCGCCGAACGGCTCAGGTCCTTCCAGTTCTCCAGCAATAACGTCTGCTTGGTGACGACCTCGCCGGGCGTCTGCACCAGACGCCGGAGCAACGCGAACTCCTTCGGCGTCAGCGGCACGTTCCGGCCGTCGCGCCAGACCAGATAACGCCGCGCGTCGATCTGGATGTCGCCCGCCTGGAGCACGTCGGTCTTGCCGCCCCGGGTGCGCCGCAGCACCGCCTCCAGCCGGGCCTCCAGCTCCTCCATGCAGACGGGTTTGACCAGGTAGTCGTCGGCGCCGGCGCGCAGGCCGCGGACCCGTTCGGCCCGGTCGTCGCTGGCCGACAACACGATGATCGGCACGTCGCTGACCCGCCGGATCTCCCGGCAGGCCGCGGTCCCGTCGTCGCCCTGGACGCCGAGAAAGACGACGTCATATCCGAGAGTCGCCGTCCGGTCGGATCCGACCGTGACCGAATAACCGCTTTTCCCCAAGGCGGCCTCGATCTCGGCCGCCGTCTGACTATCTTCGTCCACGACGAATACCCGCATGTCTCCCCGTGTTTAAAGCTGTGGCCCCCGCCCCGTCCGGGCAATACTGGTGGGTATCCGTTGACCTGTCAATAATTGCCGAAGAACCAATTACGGACTCGTCAAATGAATGGCCGCCTCCGCCGTGAACGGCAGGAAGGTGAACGACTCCTGGAGATAGAGCGTCACCGTGGTGTCGGTATGGCTGAGATATCCGATGGAGACGTCCTGACCGAGATGCAGATCGAAGTCGCCGCCCCGGGTGGTGAGCACGACCGCGCCGCTGATCGCCGGGGCCCAGATGATGTCGCCGCTCACGAAGCGCCGGAGGTGCTCGATCACGGGGTAGCCGTGGTCGGCCGTCTCGGCGACCCCGGTGTAGGCGTCGGCCGACAGCAGCACCGAGTAGGGGCCGTCGACCCCGGCCATGCGCAGGATGCCGAGGGCCTGCGCGATGGCGTCGGGATAGGCCCGCACGTCGGCCGGGAGCACCAGCGGCGCGTGGGCGCTGAGCGGGATGACGCCGGAGATCTGGCCGGGGCCGTACCCCTCGAAGACGGCCCGGTCCTCGGCGATGGCCAGCGCGGCGGCGGCGTCCTTGACGGGCTGCCAGTCGGAGTCGTTGGAGCCGCGCTCGACGTCGTCGACCGCCTCCCGGTCGAGCTCGAACGGCCGCCGCAGCTCGACCAGCCGCGACACCTCCCGCTGCCGGGCCTGCACGCCGGTCGCGGGCGGCTGGATCGGGGTCGTGTGCCCGGTCGACACGGCCGACAGTTCGGTCCCCTCGGGGCCGTGCACGTCGACCACCCGGCGTCCGGCGATGTGCCGTTTGAAGGTGCGGGCGGCCTCCTCCTCGATCTGCGCCCAGGCGGCGTCGGAGATCGGGGCCAGCTCCCGATGGAGGTTGTTCATGTCTGCGGCACTCCCTTGAGGTCTCCGATGATCAACCGGCCGGCCTGCGACTGAGCGGGCTCCGGCGGGTCTTCCAGGAAGGCTCCTGAGGGGACGAAGTAGAGGGAACCGGTCAGCGCGGTGGAGAAGTCGAGGATCCGGTCGTAGTTGCCGGGCGGGTCTCCGATGAACATGTTGGTCAGCATGCGTTCGAGCAGGCCGGAGGTGCGGGCGTACCCGATGAAATAGGTGCCGAACTCGCCCGCCGAGGCGTTGCCGAAGGGCATGTTGTCGCGCAGGATCTTCAGCTCCGTGCCGTCCTCCTCGATGACCGTGAGGGCGTTGTGCGCGTTCGGCGGCTTCACGTCGTCGTCGAGCTCGACGTTGGAGAGCTTGTGGCGGCCGATGACCTTCTCCTGGTCCTCGGTCGCGAGCCGGTTCCAGGTGGCCAGGTCGTGGACGTACTTCTGGACCAGCACGTAGGAGCCGCCCGCGTAGTCGGGGTCCTCGTCGCCGATGAGCACCGACCGGTGGGCCAGGTCGCCGGTGGGGTTCTCGGTGCCGTCGACGAAGCCGAGCAGGTCACGGGCGTCGAAGTAGCGGAAGCCGTGCACCTCGTCGGCGCTCGCGACCGCGTCGCGCAGCCGGTCCATGATCAGCCCGGCCAGCTCGAAGCACAGGTCGTGCCGGTTGGCCCGGATGTGGATCAGCAGGTCCCCCGGGGTCGACGGCGCGTAGTGGGCGCCCCGGATCTCCTCGAACGGGTGCAGCCCCGCGGGCTTCGGCAACCCGGGGAAGAGCCGGTCCCACAACTGCGACCCGAACCCCAGCACGCACGACAACCCGGGGTCGAGCGACCGGAACCCGACCGTCCGCAACAACCCCGCCAGGTCTTCGCCCAGGTCCCTGACCACCTGGTGCCCGGTGGGCTTGATCGTGGCCACGATGAAGATGGCCGCCGGGCTCAACGAGCCCAGGACCGCCTGCACACCGCTGCGATGATCCTCCACCCCGTAAGGCGTCGCCGGTGACATGGTCGATGAACCTCCTGATCCGGTACGGGTTCGTCTATGCCCGGTAGTGGGAGACGACGGCCGGCTGGCCGGTGTAGTTGGGCCCGGCGGTGTCGTCGGCGCCCAGGTATTCGTAGGGGAACTCGACCACGGCCGGGCCGGTCCGGGAGACGCGCTTGTTCCTGGGGTCGTAGGCGAACCCCTGGCTTCTGAGCGCGGCCAGCAACTTTCGGCGCGATCCGGCCTCGATCGACGCGACGTCGAAGTTGGCGGCGAACCGGCCGTGCTCGGTGAGCCAACCGGCGATGTCGGCGAGGACCCTGAGTTTGTCGCCGAGGTAGTGGAGGCCGTGAACGACGGTGATCAGGTCGTACTTCCTTTCCGGACGCCAGCCCGGAATCGACGCGACGACCAGCTCCAGGCCCTTTCCCGGGGGCACGGCGAAATGGCCGGCGAGGTCGACCCCGGTGACGTCGGCGCCGAGCATCACGGCCTCGGCCAGGGCGTGGCCCTCACCGCAGCACAGGTCCAGCCACGATCTGTCTTTCACGGTCTCGGCCAGATTCAGGCCGAGTTCCCGGGAGTAGCCGCGCAGCCGGCGGCCCCGGTTCATGGCGTTGTTGGCGACGACCGAGGAGGCGTCCAGCTCGGCCGGACCGAGCAGCCTCATTCGGCGCGGAACTCGTGCACGACCTCGATGAGGCCGACGATGTGCCGGTTGAACTCGTCGAGTTCCTCGGCGGGCACCCACAGTTCGAGGATCGTCTCGCCGCCCGCCCGCTGAACCGGGTAGCGCTCGGCGAACTCCGCCTCGACCTCGAACCGGGTGACGTAACCGACGCCGGAGGCCGGGACGTTCCAGTCGCGGGCGATCGTGACGGCGTAGTGCTCGTTGAGGACCGGGTAGAAGATCGGTTGCTCGGGCAGCCTGGGGGGCCACGCGGTGAAGCCCGACCGGCGGACCAGCTCCAGTTCCTCGGGGCCGGTGGGACGCCACAGCGTCATCGTGCGCATATGCCCTATTTTGTCGCCAGCTGACGGAACCGGCGGGCATTTCGCACCGCCGCGCCGGTGGGGTCGTTGTTGAAGTAGACGTAGCCGTCGTCGGGCAGTCTTTCGAGCCAGGTCTTCATCGCCTGGTCGCCGTATTCGGGCGGGTTCTTCCTCGACGTTCCCTCGTGGAATCGCAGGTAGGTCCACGTGGTCGTCCGCCAGAGCGGGCTCATGAGCCGTCCGCGCCGGTCGCTCCAGACCAGGGCGGCCGACCGGTTCTCGAGGATTCGGCGGGTGTCGTCGTTCCACCACGACTCGTGGCGCGGCTCGACGGCCAGCTCGACGCCTTTCGGAAAACACCGGAGGCACTCGTCGAGAACGTCCTGTTCATAACGGAGAGTGGGCGGCAGTTGAATGAGGATCGGCCCGAGTTTCTCGCCCAGCCCCTCGGCCACCTCCATCAGCCGGCCGACCGGTTCCTTCGGGTCTTTGAGCCGCCTGACGTGGGTCAGATAACGGCTCGCCTTGACCGCCATGACGAAATCGCCGGGCGTGCGGTCGTGCCATTGCTCGAAGGTCTCGCGCCGGGGCAGCCGGTAGAACGCGCCGTTGTTCTCGACGGTGCCGAATTCGGTGCCGTAGTGCTCCAGCCAGCTTTTCTGCGGCAGGCCCCGCGGATAGAGCACACCGCGCCAATCGGCGTACTGCCAGCCGGACGTCCCCACCACCATTCCCTCAGCCTAGGCTTCACCGGGTGAACACCAGGGAGATCGCCCGCCGCTTCGCCCAGACCTGGCAGACCGGCTGGGCCGCCCACGACGTCGACCTGCTCCTTTCCCTGTACGCCCCCGGCATCGTCCACCGCTCGATGCCCTTCCGCGAGCCGCACCGCGGCCTCGACGCGCTCAGGGACTATCTGACGTGGTCGTTCTCCGAAGAAGACGTGCTCGACGTGCGATTCGGAGAGCCGTTGGCCGACGGCGATTCGGCGGCGATCGAGTTCCGGGTGAGCGCCCGCGAAGGGAACTTGGCGGGCTGCGTTTTCGTGACGTTCGACGCGGCGGGATTGGCCGTCTCGACCCGCGACTATTGGCACATGTCAGATAATCCCGACCATGTCGAGAAATCGGAGTGATCTGCAACGGGATTCCGGTTCAGACCGCTCCTCCTCCGCTCCGACTGCGCCCGCGCGCATCCCGGATACGTCTAGAACAGCATGAAGCGAATCCTGCCGCTCATCCTGCTGGCCGCCTCCTGCCCCGCCCCCGGCGTCATGTACGCCTGCAACGGAGAACCTGTCCCCCCGGCCGCCCTGACCGGTCCACCGGCGACCCGCCTGGGAGCCGACGGGCGGGCGGCGCTCAGGGGAACCGAGGTCCACGCCCCCGCCGACCTGGCAGCCTGGCACATCGTCGAGGAGAGCCCCGACCGGGTGGCCCTGATCGGCGAGATCGAGCAGCCCGACGCCCCCGACTTCGGCGACAGCACCCACCAGTACCTGCTGATCGAACGGTTCGGCCCGAACAACGGCTGGCACCTGCGCACATCCACCCGCTGCTCCCTGCACCGGGTCTTCCCCGGCCTCGACGACGCCGACCTCGCCCTCGGCTCGGCGGCGGGCACCCGCCTGAACCTCCTGGTCACCGAACGGGCGTGCGCGAGCGGCCAGCCGGCCGTCGGCCGGGTCGAGCTGGTCGAACTGGAGGAGACCGACCGGGAGGTGCGGGTCGCCGTGGCGGTCCGGCCGAAAATCGGAGGGGCGACCTGCCAGGGCAACCCGCCCACGCCCTTCACCGTCGAACTCTCCCGGACGTTGGGTGACAGGTCCGTCGTGAACGTCGGGGTTCACCCCGCCCGGCGGCTGTAGCATCGCCCGGTGAATCTCCCCGCGTGGTACGCCGCCCTCCCGGTCGCCATCTCCGCCGCCGGTGTGCTGTTCACCGACGAAGACGGCCGGGTGCTGCTGGTGCGCACGACGTACAAGAACGATTGGGACGTGCCCGGCGGGGTGATCGAGGTCGGCGGCGGCGAGACCCCCGCGGCGGCGGCCCGCCGCGAGCTCCGGGAGGAGCTCGGCCTCGACCGCCCGGTGGGCGACCTGCTCAGCATCGACGTCCGGCCGGCCCGCCCCGACCGCCGCCCCATGCTGGCCTTCCTCTTCGACGGCGGAATCCTGAGCGCCGACGACCTGGCCGAGATCCGCTTCCTCGACGGCGAGATCGCCGAAGTCCGCTTCGTGGCCCTCGACGACATCGGCGGCCTGGCCGAGGCGGCGCTGGCCCGCCGCATCCGCGCCACGCTGCGGCACCCCGGCCCGGGCCTGCTGTTCCTGTCGGACGGCGAGCCGACCGGGGATGATCGTGCCCATGGACCACATGACCGCCCTGATCGACCAGAACGCCCGCTTCGCTGACCTCGTCACCGACGCCGACGAGACGACGGAAGTCCCGACCTGCCCCGGCTGGACCCTGAAGCAGCTCTTCCGCCACGTCGGCCGGGGCGACCGCTGGTCGGCCCAGATCATCAGCGACCGGATCGGCGAATACCTCGACCCGCGCGAGGTCCGCGACGGCAAACCCCCGGCCGACCCCGAAGGCGCCCTGGCCTGGCTCCGCGAAGGCCCCGCCATCCTGCGCGACGCCATCGATTCGATCGGCCCGAACACGTATGTGTGGACGTTCTGGGGCCCCCGCCCGGCCGAGTGGTGGGTCCGCCGCCGCCTGCACGAGGCGACCATGCACCGCGCCGACGCGGCCCTCGCCCTCGGACGCCCCTACGACCTCTCGCCCGACCTAGCCGCCGACGGCATCGAGGAGTGGATCGACACCGTCGCGGCTCCCCGGCCGACCCTGGACCCCGGGGTGACCGTGCACCTGCACACGACCGACACCGAGGGCGAGTGGATGTTGCGCGGCGAGGAGGACCGGGTGGTGTGGGAAGTGGGGCACGGGAAGGGCGACCTGGCGGTCAGGGGGCCCGCGACCGAGCTGTTCCTGGCGCTGCTGAACCGGCGCGAGGGCGCCCTGGAGATCTTCGGCGACGAGACGATCTGGACGTCGTGGCGGGAACGGGCCCGTTTCTGAGCTCACGCTTCGGCGTGAGGGTGGCTCGGCCGCCCGGGTCTCGCGGATTCCGTGGCGAGGCCGTTGACTTCCGCCAGGATGATCAATCGGGCGGCCTGCTCTCGACGCACACCCGTTCTTGTCGGGACTGAGTTCAACAGTCAGGCTGGCGCGAATACAGAAAGCCGTCTATCACTGTTCACCAAAGGCGGTACCCCCATTGATGCATTGATGAAGGGAAAGCCATGGATCGGGAACAGGGTGTGATCGTCTGCCGCGCCGCACGTCAGGTACTGGGAGGCGGCATATTGACCGGTAAGTCATCGTTCGCGCCAAACATCGCGGCCTGGACCCCTGATGCCGCCGACGAGCTGTTCCGGCGTTTTGTGGAAAACGCCGACGAATCGTCCGACCAGTTTCTGGTCAAACTGAAACGGCAGATCTCCGAAGCCGGTGACGAGGCGATCGTGCTGGCCGCCGAACTCCTCTACCTCAACCTCTTACCACTCAGTCCCGCCACGATCGGCGCCGACCGCAAGGCGGTCATCCTCCGCACGGTGCTGTCATGGGCGTCGACCGAGGTGACAGTGCCCGCTGAGCTGGCGAGCGCCACCTCTCCGGGCTATCTGAAGGGAGGCGTGGCCTTCCTCAACTATCGCTGGGCCCAGTTCGCCTTCCTGATCCGGTTGGTGCGACTGCTGACGAGATCTCCGGCCGAGGAGCGCCAGACCGCTCTGAAGGACCCCTGGCGCTTCCGTGAGCTCGCCCAGTCGGTCTTGTCCGACCACGATGGCAACTCGCGGGCCCGCGCCCAGTTCCACGTGCTGCTCTTCCTGATGTTTCCCGACGTCTTCCTCCCGCTCTCGGTCGAGCAGAACAAGCTCTCCATCCGCGACGCCTTCGCCGACCGGCTCGCCGCGAAGAGCGACGACGTCGACCGGGATCTCCTGGCGATTCGCCGTCGGATCGAGGCGGAGACCGGCGACCCATTCGACTTCTACGACGAACCATGGCGATCGCGCTGGGATATACCCCGTGTGGGGAACCAGAAGGGCTGGCTGGTTCGCGGCGCCAACGTCAGCGGCAAGAACATGATTCCGGTCTGGTTGGACCAGGGATTCTGCTCGATCTCCTTCTCCGAGATCGCAACGGACGTTCCCCCCGGGGCCACTCGGCAGCAGATCGCGGACATCGTCGCGGCCGCCATCCCCGACGCCAGGCAACGCACCAAGGATCTCACCACCGGCCAGCTCCATCGATTCCTCACCGAGTTCAAGCCGGGCGATCTCGTCGCCACGCTGGACGGCGACAAGGTCTACGTGGGCCGGATCACCGGTGACGCCTACCGCGACGACGCGGCGGGGCCGGACGCCGCCAGACGCCGTCCGGTTGAGTGGAAGCCCACGTCGCTGAGCCGTGAGAAGCTTCCGGAGGAGGCCAAGGCGAAGCTCAAGGCGGTGATGACCGTCACCGAGCTCACCAAGGTCATCGCGGCTCTGGCCACCGACGCCGGGCTCGACGAGCAGGTCAGCGACGAACTTTTGACAGAGGACGAGACCCGCGACGTCATCGTGCCGCACATCGCGCAGGAGACCGCCGACGCGCTGCTCATGCCGCTCGACTGGCTGCAGGAGACCGCCGACCTGCTCGCGGCCAAAGGCCAGCTGATCCTCTATGGACCGCCCGGAACAGGCAAGACCTATCTGGCCACCAAGCTCGGCGAGGCGCTGGCGGGGCCCGATCGCACCCGCCTCGTCCAGTTCCACCCCTCGTACGGATACGAGGACTTCATCGAGGGCTTCCGCCCTCGTCTCGAGAACGGCGTGCTGGCGTTCGACCTTGTGCCGGGTCCGCTCAAGCAGGCGGCGAAACTCGCCGGGGAAGAACCCGACCGCCCCCTCGTCCTGATCATCGACGAGATCAACCGCGCCAACCTCGCGAAGGTCTTCGGTGAGCTCTATTACCTGCTGGAATACCGCGGGCACTCGATCACTCTGCAGTACTCTCCCGACGACCCCTTCGACTTGCCGAAGAACGTCTTCGTCATCGGCACGATGAACACGGTCGACCGTTCGGTGGCCTTGGTGGACGCCGCGATGCGCCGCAGGTTCGCCTTCCGGGCGCTCGCCCCGAACAAGCCGCCGATCGCCGGATTGCTCGACCGATGGCTGAAGGGGAACGGCCTTCCCCCTCTGGCCGCACGTCTCCTCGACGAGATCAACCGGCGCCTGAATGATCCTGACAGGGCGATCGGTCCCTCGTACCTGATGAGGAAAGAGGTCGGCACCGGCCACGGCCTGAGGCTGATCTGGGCATCCGAGATCCTGCCGCTCCTGGAAGACCAGCTCTACGGCGATGTCGACGACGTCGAAGCCGACTACGGTCTCGAGGTCCTGCTCGCCGCCCTCGGCGAAACCCTGCCATGACCCTCGAACTCCATCTGACCGAGACCACCACCGCTGAGCCGCGGACGCTGACGCCGAGTCAGGTCGCCACCTTGACGACGGTCCCCGAGCTCATCACTCTCACTCCGGCAGGGTCGCGATGGCGGCTCAAGGCCGGCCAACGAGTGGGTACCGTCCGGCTGGGCACGGGCGACGGCGCGGTCGAACTGAGCATCGCGCCGAAGCTGCCGATCCGGCGGCTGTTCGGCTTGCTCGACGACCTCGGCGTGCAGTGGCAGGCCGGTGAGGTCATGGCCGCCGCCGACGATCGGCCGGTGCCTCTGCTGGCCACCGTGTTCGCCCGTGCCGCCGAACGGACGCTGCGCAGCGGCGTCCTCCATGGCTACGTGCACCGCGAGGACGCGCTCACCGTGGTCCGCGGTCGCATCCGCACGGGTGCCCAGGTGAGCCGGCGCATGGGACGGCCCGTCCCGATCGAGGTCGCCTACGACGACTACCTCGCCGACATTCCCGAGAACCGGCTCCTCCTCAGCGCGATCGAGGTCGCACGGCGCCTTCCCGGTGTACCGGAGGTCACGACCACCGTGCTCCGGCACCTTTCCGGTCGGCTGGTCGGGGTGACACCCATCCCCGGGGGAGCACCCCTGCCGCGCTGGACACCGAGCCGGCTCAACACTCGCTACATCACCGCACTCAAGCTGGCCGAGCTGATTCTCTCGGGTGCGTCGTTGCGGCAGCAGGGCCTCAGGGCAGTGCACATGAACGGATTCCTTCTCAACCTGGCACAGGTCTTCGAAGATTTCCTCGTCCGCCGCCTGACCATCGCGCTGCGCCCTTTCGGACTGCGGTGCACCGCGTCTCAGGAGTCACGGCTGACCGAGCGGCACGGCACTCGAATCAGAACCGATCTCCTCGTCCACCGCGCCGGGCGGCCATCCGTGGTCGTCGACGCGAAGTATCGAACCCTCAAGGGGAACCCGCCGCCTGAGCACCTGTATCAGGTGATCGCCTACTGCACCGCCCTCGACGTCGCGGAAGGACATCTCGTATACGCCTCCGGCACACCGGCGGCGGAGCCGTACAGGATCCGAAACTCCACCATCCGCGTTCACGCCCACGTTCTGGACCTGGATCAGGAGCCGAGTGACCTCTTCCGCGATGTCGACAGGCTCGCCGGACGCCTGCACGGCTCCGCCAACCGGGAGAAGACCACGACATGAGACCGACCGGCTTCCTCACCAGCACGGAGGAAGGCTGATCCCGTTATCGTGTGAATCGTACGGTCATGTTGACCTCCTATCCCAGGAGCGCGATGACAGGTCCGTTCCCGGTTGACGAACTCCTGCGGGCCGTACGCCTGGAGATCGACGCCGAACTGCGAAGCGACGGTGACGGGGAGAAGCTCACTCTCTCGGCGGGACGCCGGACCGGGCGGAACGAGTACCTGTTCACCTGCGCCACATGGCGAGACAGGTTCGCCGGCGACCGGATGCTCATCCGGCTCTCCCGCAACCGGGACGCGTGGGCGCGAGCCGAGGTCCAGCGCATGCCCGACGGCAAGGTCAAGGTCCGCACCTCGGCCGACCTCGGCGCCCAGCCGGCCGAGGCGCGGCTACGTGAAGACGAGACGGCCGGCTGGGAGGCCGTCGTCGAGAAACTCGAATCGGCCGCCGGGGGCGGCCTCAACCTGACGGCCGCCGGATGGCTGACCGGCGACGGACGGCCCCGCGTCGGCCGCTGCACCACCCCCGAACGGTATGTCCGCGGCTACCGCGAACGCCTGCTCAACGACCGGCAGCGGCAGGCGATCGAGCAGGCCCTGGGCAGTGATCTGACCTTCGTCTGGGGCCCGCCGGGCACGGGGAAGACCGACGTGGTGAGCTGTATCGCCGAAGGCAGCTACCGCCAGGGCCTGCGCGTGCTGTTCGTCGCTCCAACGAAAGTGGCCGTCGACCAGGCGCTGGAACGGATCTGCACGCTCCTGTCGGACGAGGACGGCTTCGACGCGGGGCTCGTGCAGCGTGCCGGGGAGATCGAGCTGCCCTCGCTGGCGACCGCGTTCGGCGACGACATCGATCCGGCCCGGATCGCCCGGCGGCTGTCGGGTTCGATGGTCGCGCAGATCGCCGACGTCCAGTCGCGGCTGGACGCGGCCCGCCGTGACCTGGCCGTGCACGCAGAGGCAGCGGAGGCGGAGGCCCGGCTGGCCGACCTGCGCGCGGCGTGCGAGGAGACCGATCGGGCACTGTCCTCCCTACAGGAACGGATCCGGTCGCGGCAGATCGCGATCGGCGAGCTCGACCGGGAGATCCACGCCGTCAGCACACGTCCGGGGCTCTTCGCCAAGAAGAAGCAGGCCAAACTGGAGCACCTCGGCCAGATGCGGTGGGAACGGCAACACGAGCTGGCCGTCCTCGACGGGCGACTCCCGGCTGCCCTCGACGCGCGACGGCGGCGCGCGGAGGAGATCAGCCAGGTCGAGGCCGGGGTGCTCGCGGCGCGCGGGCGGCTGCGGGCGCTGCCGCCCGCCGGGCAGTTGCACGAGACCGTCGACCGGTCGCAGCGCCTCCTGACGCGGCTGCAACAGGACCTGCAGCGGGTCGCCGAGGTCGTACGCGGCAACTGCCGGGTGATGGGCACGACCGTGGCGAAAGCGGTGCAGTCGCGCAAGCTCATGGAATCGGTCGACGTCGTCGTCATCGACGAGGCAGGGATGGTGAACACACCCTCGGCCTGGTGTGCGGCGGGGCTCGCCGCCCGCCGCCTGGTGGTCGCCGGGGACTTCCGCCAGTTGCCGGCGGTGACCAAGGCGTCGGGCGATCGCGCAGCCACCTCTGACGACAAGGAGCACGCCCGGTTCTGGATGGACCGCGACCCGTTCAGCCTGGCCGGGCTCGTCGACCCGACCGGCACGGCCCGCCGCGCCGATCCGCGCATGGTGTGCCTCGACACGCAATATCGCATGCGTCCGGCGATCTGCGACATCGTGAACACCGTCGCCTACCCCGACGCGCCACTGCGCACCGGCCGCACCGACCGCAGTGGGTTGCCCGTCTCCGCCCTGCTGGGCGGCCCGGTGATCCTCGTCGACACCGCCTCTCGCCGCATGTCCGACCCTCGGTCCGGGGCCGACGCCCACAAGACCAACACCGTGCACGAGGCCGTCATCCACGAACTCGTCCGCGGTCTGCAGTACGGCGGGATCCTGCCCGCCCGAGGGTCGGCGGCTCCGCCCACCGGGCAGCTGGCGGTGATCACCCCGTACAAGGCACAGGCGCGGGCGCTCCGCGAGAGCCTGACCTACCGGTTCGGCGACCACTACGACGGGCTGGTCGACACCGTCCATCGATTCCAGGGCAGCCAGCGGCCCGTGGTGATCATCGACACCGTGGCCGGCGCCGGATCGCGGCTCGGCTGGTTCTACGAGGGGCTCGGCCTGGCCTCGTCCACGTGCCGGCTGCTCAACGTCGCCCTCAGCCGCGCGCAGGACCATCTCGTCGTGGTGGCCGACACGCGGTTCCTGCGCGCGAGCCTCAACCCCGCAGGGGAGGCCGCGCGTCTGCTCGGCCATCTTGAGCGGCACGCCCACCGGCTGGCGGTCGACGACCTGGTGCCGGTCCGCGGCGCGGCCGACCTGACGGAACTGGCCGAAGAGGAACTGGCCCGGCCCGCGTTCTTCCCCGCCGACGAGGTCGCGCGCGCGGTCGCCTGGGACATCGCCCACGCCCGGCGGTCCGTCGACGTCTTCTGCGCCTTCCTCGATCCCGGGCCCGTCCGCCGCTGGCTCGACGTGCTCGTGCCGAGGATACGGGCGGGCGTCCAGGTGACCGTCCACACCCGTCTGAACCCTCTCGTCGACGACCTCCGCGCCGCGGGGTGCCGGGTGAACCTCCGGGAACGCATGCACGAGAAGGTGCTCATCATCGACGAGACCGTGTTGTGGCACGGCTCGCTCAACCTGCTGGCCAACACGGGCCCGACCGACCTGATGATGCGGATCACCGACCCGGCCTCCTGCCGCCGGGTCAGGCGCATCGTCGACCGCGCCCGAATGGACCGCCCGGCTCGGCCGAGGCCACCGGGCGACGTCGCACCGGGTGTGGTGGCCGACGGCCGCCTGTACCTCGATGTGTCCTTCGACGACAAGGACGAGCTCAAGCGGCTGGTGAGAGGCGCCAGGTGGGACGGCGCCCGTCGGTTGTGGCACGTCGACGCCACGGTCCCTCGCCACGTGGTGGCGCGATGGCTGCCGAAGGCATGAAAAATCCCAGGCCAGAACAGCTCCGGCCTGGGATTTTCGCTGTGCGCCGCCAGGGACTCGAACCCCGGACCCGCTGATTAAGAGTCAGCTGCTCTAACCAACTGAGCTAGCGGCGCTTGAAGCCCTTGTAGATTACCGCGACTCCGAACCCCCACCAAATCGGGCTACAGTAGAACATCATTCGGTACGCCCAAGGGGAAGCCCACGTGACCTGGTTCGCCTCACCGTCGGAAGCCGTCACCCGTCTCCGCCAGACCGGATACCTCTCCGACGACGCCATCGCCACCTCGGTCTTCCTGGCCGGCGTACTGGAGAAGCCCCTGCTGGCAGAGGGCCCGGCCGGCGTCGGGAAGACCCAGCTGGCCAAGGCGATAGCCGAAGCGGCAGACGCCGACCTGGTCAGGCTCCAGTGCTACGAGGGCCTCGACGAGGCCAGGGCCCTCTACGAGTGGAACTACAAGAAGCAGCTGCTCCGCATCCAGGCCGACGACGACGCCTGGGACGACATCTTCGCCGAGGAGTTCCTCCTGGAGCGGCCGCTCCTCAAGGCGATCAGGTCGGAGCGGCCCACCGTCCTGCTGATCGACGAGACCGACAAGGCCGACGTCGAGGTCGAGGGCCTGCTTCTGGAGATCCTCTCGGACTTCCAGATCACCATCCCCGAGCTCGGCACCATCAGCGCCGCGCGGAGACCGTTCGTCGTCCTCACCTCGAACGCGACCCGCGAGCTCAGCGAGGCGCTCAAGCGCCGCTGCCTCTACCTTCACCTCGACTACCCGACCCCCGAACGTGAGCGCGACATCGTGCTGGCGCAGGTGCCGGGCATCGCCGAGGCGCTCGCCGAGCAGCTCGCGCGGACGGCGGCCACGTTGCGCGCCCTGGAGTTGAAGAAGTCGCCGAGCATCGCCGAGACCGTCGACTGGGCGCACACCCTGCTCGCCCTCGGGCGTGAGGTGCTCGACGAGCAGACCGTCGCCGAGACGCTGGGCGTCGTCCTGAAGCACCACTCCGACCAGCAGCGGGCCGCCAAGGAACTGGGCCTGCGGTGATCGACCGGCACATCGGCTTCGTGCACGCCCTGCGGGAGACCGGGCTACCCGTCTCGCTGGCCGAGGGGCTGGACGCCGCCCACGCCCTCCGGCACATCGACCTGGCCGACCGGGAGACCCTGCGCCAGGCCTACGCCGCGACGCTGGTGAAACGGCCCCAGCACCGGGAGGGCTTCGACGTCCTGTTCGACCTCTGGTTCCCGTCCACGACCCAGGGCCCGCCGAAACACCGGGGCGACGACCCCGAAGACCTGCGAACCGAGCTCGCCGAACTCCTGAAAGGGAATCCCGGCGACCCCGGGTTCCGGGCGTTCGCGCAGGCCATGGTCGAGCGGTTCGGCCGGGTTCAGGCCGGGCCCGGACGCCAGTCGTGGTTCTCCTATCCGGTCATGCGCGCGCTTTCGCCGCAGACGCTGATCGCCAGACTCCTGGGTGAACGGGGCGGGCTGCCCGAGAAACTGGCCCGTCAGCGCATCACGACGAACATCGCCGCGTTCGAGGCCGAAGTGGCCACCGACGTCAGGCGCAGAATCGCCGAGGAACAGGGCCGCGAACGCATCACCAGATCGGCGGTGAAGCCGCCGATCGACCACCGCGACTTCCTGCGTGTGACCAAGGCGGAACTCGCCGAGATGCGGAGAGAGATCCACCCCCTGGCCCGGCGACTGGCGACCCGCCTGTCGATGAAACACAAGAAGGGCGACCGGGGCCGCCTCGACTTCCGGCGGACGGTCCGGGCGTCGCTGCAGTCGGGCGGGGTGCCGCTGACCACCCATCTGAAGCCCCGCCGCCCGCACAAACCGGAACTGGTCGTCGTCACCGACGCCAGCGACTCGGTCTCCGGCTTCGCGCAGTTCACCCTGCTGCTCACCTTCGCGTTGCGGGAGCAGTTCACCAAGGTCAGGGCGTTCGCCTTCGTCGACACCGTCGACGAGATCACCGAGTATTTCGCCCCGGGCGCCGACGTCCTCGACGCCATCACCCGCATGACCACCGAAGCCGACATCAGCAGATTCGGCCGCACCAACTACGGCCACGTCCTCAAAACCTTCGAGGAACGGCACGCCGACGCCCTCACCCCGAAAACGAGCCTGCTCATCCTCGGCGACGCCCGGTCCAACTACCAGCCGCCGAACACCGAGACCCTGAAACGCCTCGCCGGAAAGGTCCGGCACGCCTACTGGCTCAACCCGGAACCGCGAGGGCAATGGGACACGGGCGATTCGGTGGCGAGCGGCTACGCCGCCATGATCCCGATGTACGAATGCAGGAACGTCCGCCAACTCGCCGCGTTCATCGAAGAGACCGACGTCGGCGGCTGAGACACGGAGCCGGCATGCCGTTGCGGGATGAACTCAGGCTGGTGATTCCGATCTGGAACAGCACGCTTCTCCTGGCGGACGTCGACGGCCTCCGAGTTTCGGAACCGCTGCGAGAAGCGTTCGTCGGTCCCGGCGAATTCGCGGGCACGACCGACAACGGTGTCACCACACTGAGCAGCAGCGCTGGGATGAGGAGCCGCCCGTCGACCCCACACTCGACGCGGACACCGCCGAACTGTCCGTTCGGCTCGTCTCGGGAAAGGTGGCCCCCCTCCACCTCATCGGCGGTGTGGTCTATCAGCACATCGATCTGGGCGAGCCGAACGGCACCTGGCGGCTGCGCGTCCTGCGGTCACCCACCGGCGTTCCGGACGACTACGACGACGAGGAAGACGACCCGATCGACGAGACGTTCCTCTTCCAGTTCTGGCCGGCCGAATAGAAGCTCCTTCCCCGTTACGGCTCCGCGCCGGTCCCCGCCGTGACGAGCGACTCAGGCCTGAAGGCCCGGCCGCCCGTGGCTACGATGCCGTCCATGCCCTGGAAGACCGGGATGGTCGCCCGCGACCCGTCCGAACCGCACCGTACCGCCACGCCCCTTGAGCTGCTCTTCGACCTGGTCTTCGTCACCGCGGTCGCCCAGGTCGCCGCTCAGCTCGACCATGCCCTCCTCGAAGGGCACACCGCCGAGGGGATCATCAGCTATCTGATGCTCTTCGGCGCGATCTGGTGGGCCTGGATCTCGTTCACGTGGTTCGCCAGCGCCTTCGACACCGACGACGGGCCCTATCGCATCCTGGCCTTCGTGCAGATCGCCGGGTCGCTCGTGCTCGCCGCGGGGGTGCCGGCGGCGTTCAACGATCTCGACTTCCGGTGGACCGTCCTCGGTTACGTGATCATGCGGATCGGTTACGTGGCCCAGTGGTTGCGGGCGGGGCGGGAGCATCCGGCCGTCAGAACGCTGGCGATCAAGCTGGCGGCGGGCACCACGGCCGTGCAGGTCCTGTGGGTGCTGCAACTGCTGCTGCCCGACGACTACCGGATCATGGCGTTCATCGTGTTGTTCCTGGTCGACCTGTCGGTGCCGTGGTTCGCGGGGTGGAACGCCGAGCAGGGCGGTTACCACGCCCACCACATCGCCGAGCGGTTCGGGCTGTTCACCCTGATCGTCATCGGCGAGTCGATCACGGCCGCGACGCTGGCCATCCAGAGGGCCTTCCAGGCGCAGGGGCACGTCGTCGAACTGATCGTGCTGGCCGTGGCGGCGTTGCTGATCTCGTTGTCGATCTGGTGGCTCTACTTCGGCTACATGGACCACAAGGCGCTGACGACCAACCCCAGAACGACCTACATCTGGTCGTACGGCCACTACTTCATCCTGGCCGCCATCGCGGCCGGCGGGGCGGGGGTGGCGGTGGTGGCCGGGTCGGTCGGGGGCCACGGCGTGCACCTGCCCGAGTGGGGGGTCGCGCTGGCGATCACCGCTCCGGTCGCGGTGTTCCTGTTCGCGTACGCCGCCATCGACGCCCTGGCCAACGGCAGACGGGACCTGAAGCCGGTCGTGTTCGCCGGCACCGGGGTGGTGGTGCTGGCGCTGACGCCGCTGGCGACGGTGATCGGGGGGCCGTGGACGACGCTGGTCACGGCCCTGATCGTGGTCGCCCTGCTGGCGAAGGAACTGCTAGCGCATCCGGCGGAGGATGCGCGCAGCCGTGCGGCCGAGTAGCTCGACCTGCTCGGCCGTCAGTTCCGCCGTGGGGTTGCGCCGGATGAAGCCGGGGATGCGCCTGGGGTAGGCCACGGTCAAGCCCTCGCCGCTGACCACGCCTGCCCTGTTGGCGATCGTGCACCCGTGCAACGCGAGCACGGGGCTGATGGTGACCGGGATGCCGGTCTCCTTCGACAACACCTCGGCCAGGTCGGTCGCGGCCCCGATGAGGCCCTTGGCGACGCTGGTGCCGTACTTCTCGTCGAAGAAGAGGCGTTTGCCGTGCTTGGCCACGATCGTGTCGGGTGAGTAGGCCTCGTTGTCGATGATCCACAGGCCGCCGGGCCCGATGATCAGGTGGTCGACCGAGGCCTTGCCCGGCACGGCGCGGCCGTCCATGACGTGGTAGCCGCGGCGGCGGAGCATCGCCCGCAGGAGGCGGCCGGTGCGGACCTCACCCCGGCGTTTCCCCCGCCAGACGGCGGTGCGTTCGTGGGACCGCCAGGCGATGAAGGCGTCGGTGCCACCCGCGAGGCCGGCGAAGAGCACGCCGGTGACGAGGGTGTTCCAGCCGAATCGGGTGGCGAGGAGGCTTCCGGCGATGAGCCCGGCGACCGCGTAGGCGGCCCGGAGCCGGAGGCGGTTCTTCCGGCCCGCGAGCCAGAAGGTCAAGTACAGGTTCTGTGGCGACGAACCCGTGAACTTGTCGTCGCGCGGGACGTAGATGGACCCGTTGGGCACCCTGCACTCCCTGCAAGTTAGGACTGCTTTGCCTAAGGCGTACCCGAACAGGAATCCCAGCTCCCGATGGTGAGGGAACTAACACGGTTACGCCACCACCGGTATAACAACCTCGTCTTGACCGACCAGTCGGTATGCTGGTCGCCTATCAGAGGGGGTCGACATGGCGCGGTTGGGCACGTCCGTCGAAGAACCGGTACGCCAGCGGTTGCTGTCGGCGGCGACGCGCCTGTTCGCCGAGAAGGGCTTCGAGAGCACTTCCGTCCAGGAAATCGTAGCGGCCGCCGGCGTTACAAAAGGGGCGATGTACCACTATTTCGACTCGAAAGATGATCTTCTTCATGAGATCTACGGCCGGGTCCTGCGTATGCAGATGGACCGCCTGCAACGTTTCGCCGACGGTGAGGGCACCGTCGCGGAGCGCCTGCACGCCGCGGCGGCCGATGTGATCAACACCACAGTCGACAACCTCGACGATTCGAAGATCTTTTTCAGGTCGAATCACCAGCTGGCCCCCGACACCCGCAAGGTCGTGCGCGCCGAGCGCCGCCGCTACCACGAACGGTTCCGCGACCTCGTGATCGAAGGCCAGCAGCAGGGCGTCTTCCGGGCCGACGTCCCGGCCGAGATGGTGGTCGACTTCTTCTTCGGCTCCGTCCACCACCTCGGCACCTGGTACCATCCCGACGGCCCGCTCACCGGCGTCGAGGTCGGCCGCTACTTCGCCGACCTCCTCCTCCGCTCGCTGACCCCTTAGAAGCCGATCTTCCGTTACGGCTCCGCCCACCCCGGCCCCGCCCGCCGCCCCCGCCGAGGCCGCGACCGGCGCCACCCGGCCGCGCCCGCCTCGGCGGGCGACGACTACTCCGGGGCCGGCAGGCCGACCAAGGGGGCCAGCGCGGTCCGATGGTCGCCCGGAGTCCCGAAGGCGATCGCGTCGGCCTTGGCCCGCTTCAGGTAGAGGTGAATGGGATGCTCCCAGGTCATCCCGATACCTCCGTGAAGCTGCAGGGCCTCCTCCGCGGCCCGTACCGCGACCTCACCGCAGTGCGCGGCGGCGACCGCCACCGCCACCCGGGCATCCCCGCCCGAGGCGAGCTGATCGGCCGCGTTCCGCGCCGCCGCCCTGGCCCCCGCGACCTCCAGCCACAGATCGGCGAGCCGGTGCTTGAGCGCCTGGAACGACCCCACCGGCCGCGCGAACTGCCGCCGCTCCTTCAGGTAGCCCACCGTTACGGCGAGACACCACTCCGCGATCCCCACCTGCTCGGACGCGAGCAGCCCGGCCGCGAACAGCAGCGCGTCCGGCGCCGACCCCCCGTCGAGCGCCAGGGCGGGAGCCCGCTCGAACGTGACCGTGGCCAGCGGCCGCGTCACGTCGAGCGAGGTCACCGGCTCGACCCGAGCCCGGTCACCCTCGACCACGGCGACCCCGCCCCCGTCGAGCGGCACCACGAAGAGATCCGCGCCGACCGCACCGGCGACCCCGGTGAACCGCCCGCTCACCAGGTCCGCGTCGACCGCCGCGACCGGAATGTCGCGATAGGGCGACGCCGCCAGCGACACGCACAGCGCCGCCGTGAGCTCCCCCGACGCAAGTCGCGAAATGTCGGCATATCCCGCGTCCAGCAGCACCCGGGTCGCCAGCACCGAGGAGGTGAGGAAGGGCACCGACGTCACCGCCCGGCCCAGTTCCTCCAGCACCACCGCCGCCTCGCGGGCCGAAGCTCCGGCGCCGCCCAGTTCCTCGGGCACCAGCAGGCCCGCCACGCCGATGTCGCGGGCCAGGCCGTGCCAGGCGGCGGCGTTCTCGCCCTCGGCGGCGGCGGGGGCCTTGTCGGCGAGGAGGTCGCGGACGGCGGTCCGGAGTTCCTCCTCGACCTCCGTGTAGAGCAGGGTCATCGAGGCAGGTCCTTCCAGGGCGCGGCGACGTCGGTGCGGGGTTCCGCCGGCAGTCCGAGCACCCGCTCGGCCACGATGTTGCGGAGGATCTCGGAGGTGCCGCCCTCGATCGAGTTGCCCTTGGCGCGCAGGTAGCGGTAGCCCGCCCCCCGGCCGAGGAAGTCGACCCCGTCGGGGCGGCGGAAGGTCCAGTCGTCGTAGGTCAGGCCGTCTTCGCGCAGGAACTCGACCTCCAGGGCCGAGACCTCCTGGTGGTGGCGGGCGAACAGCAGCTTCATGCCCGACCCCTCGGGGCCGGGCTCCCCGGCGAGGAGCTGCTCGCGCAGCCGCTGGCCGGTCAGCCGCATCACCTCGCCCTGCACCCACAACTCCAGCGCCCGCTGGTGCAGGTCGTGGGTGCGCAGCTCGGGACGGGCCTGCCAGGCCTCGGTGAAGACGCCCATCATGGTCCGGCGCGGCGAGCCGGACGCCCCGATGGCCACCCGCTCGTTCATCAGCGTCGTCTGGGCCACCCGCCAGCCGTCGCCGACCTCGCCGAGGCGCAGGTCGTCGCCGAGCCGGACGCCGGTCAGGAAGACCTCGTTGAACTCGGCCTCGCCGGTGATCTGGCGCAGCGGCCTGACCTCGACCCCCGGAGCCCGCATGTCACACACGAAGTAGGTGAGGCCCCGGTGTTTGGGCAGGTCGGGGTCGTGCCGGGCGACCAGGATGCCCCAGCGGGCCAGATGCGCGCTGGACGTCCAGACCTTCTGGCCGTCGACCACCCACTCGTCGCCGTCGCGGACCGCCCGGGTGGCCAGCCCGGCCAGGTCTGACCCGGCGCCGGGCTCGGAGAACAGCTGGCACCAGACCTCCTCGCCGGTCCACAACGGGCGCAGGAAACGCCGTTTCTGCTCCTCGGTGCCGTAGGCGAGGATCGTCGGCGCGGCCATGCCGAGGCCGATGCCGATGCGGCCGGGGTTGTTGTCGGGCGTGCCCCGGAAGAGCTGGTCGACGACCCCCTGCAGGTCGCGCGGGGCGCCCAGGCCGCCCAGCCCTTCGGGAAAGTGCACCCACGCCAGCCCGGCGTCGAACCTGGCCCGCAGCCAGTCGAGCGGGCTCAGCCCGGAAGGGTCGTGCCCGGCCAGGAACGCCTCCGCGCGCTGCCTGACCGTCGTCGCGTCCACCACGTGGTTCCCCTGTCTGACGATTTGCCAAAGTCGTACCGCACCGGCTCTCGCATCCGGTATCGGTGGAATCACGTGTGCTTCTTCAGCTCCCGGTACGCGAGGGAGCGCTTGTGAACCTCGTCGGGGCCGTCGGCGAAACGCAGGCTGCGGGCGCCCGCCCAGAGCGCGGCCAGCGGGAAGTCCTGGCTGACGCCGCCCGCGCCGTGGACCTGGATGGCCTTGTCGAGGATCCACTCGACGGCGACCGGGGTGGCGATCTTGATGGCCTGGATCTCGGTGTGGGCGCCCTGGTTGCCCACGGTGTCCATGAGCCAGGCCGTCTTCAGCACGAGCAGCCGCAACTGCTCGACCTTGACCCGCGACTCGGCGATCCAGTCCTGCACGACCCCCTGCTGCGCCACCGGCTTGCCGAAGGCGGTTCGGGCCACGGCCCGCCGGCACATCATCTCGATGGCGCGTTCGGCCATGCCGATGAGGCGCATGCAGTGGTGGATGCGGCCCGGCCCGAGCCGCGCCTGGGCGATGGCGAAGCCGCCGCCCTGCTCGCCGATCAGGTTGGCCGCCGGGACCCGGACGTCCTCGAAGATCACTTCGGCGTGGCCGCCGTGGTCGCCGTCGGTGTAGCCGAAGACCGACATGCCGCGCTTGACGGTCAGGCCGGGGGTGTCGCGCGGGACCAGGATCTGGCTCTGCTGCCGGTGCTTGGCCGCCTCGGGGTCGGTCTTGCCCATCACGATGAAGACCGCGCAGTCCGGGTTCATCGCGCCGGTGATGAACCACTTGCGGCCGTTGATCACGTACTCGTCGCCGTCGCGGACGATCGAGGTGGCGATGTTGGTCGCGTCGGAGGAGGCCACGTCGGGCTCGGTCATCGCGAACGCCGAGCGGATCTCGCCGTTCAGCAGCGGTTCGAGCCAGCGTTTCTTCTGGTCGTCGGTGCCGAACTGGTGCAGCACCTCCATGTTCCCGGTGTCGGGGGCGGCGCAGTTGGTCGCGACCGGGGCGATGGCCGGGGATCGGCCCATGATCTCGGCGAGGGGGGCGTACTGGAGATTGGAGAGGCCCTCGCCCGGCAGGAACAGGTTCCAGAGGCCGCGTCTCCTGGCCTCGGCCTTGAGCTCCCCGACGATCGGCGGGGCGCTCCAGCCGCTCTCGCGCGCCTGCTCCTCGAAGACCGGTTCGGCCGGGTAGACGTGCTCGGCCATGAAGGCCTCGAGCCTCTCGCGGTAGTCGCGTGTGGTCGCGTCGAAGGCGAAATCCATGTCAGACCTCCCGAAGGCCGCGCTCGACCAGCGGCGCGACGATGTCCCCGATGTCCTCGAACCCGGCGCCGACGGTCAGCCCCTGGGTGAAGCGGAAGTAGATGCCCTCGGTGATGACCGCGAGCTTGAAGCAGGCGAGCCCGACGTACCAGCCGAGCCGGGTGGTGTCCCGGCCCGACCGGGCCGTGTAGTGGGCGGCCAGCGCGGCGGTGTCGACCTCGCCGCCGAGCGCGCCGATGTCGAGGTGCGGGAAGTCGGCGTACAGGAGGAAGAGCGCCAGGTCGGTGAGGGGGTCGCCGAGCGTCGACATCTCCCAGTCGAGCACCGCCGCGACCCGCCCGTCGCGGATCAGCGTGTTGCCGAGCTTGAAGTCGCCGTGGACGATCGCCGCCGGGCCCGACGCCGGCACGTCGGCGGCCAGCCGGGCGAACAGTTCGTCGATGCCGGCGAGCTCGCGGCTGCGCGAGGCGTCGAGTTGCCGCTTCCAGCGGTTGACCTGCCGGTCGAGGAAACCCTCGGGCCGCCCGAAGTCGCCCAGGCCCACCTTCGCCGGGTCGATCACGTGCAGCCGCGCCAGTACGTCGGCCAGGTGCTCCCCCACCTCCGGGCTGAGCCGGGTGGGCGTGCCCTCGACGTACTCCATGACGTAGAAGGGGGCGCCGACCACCTCGACGTCGTCGCAGAAGTGGTACATGCGCGGCACCGGCACGTCGGTGTCCTGCAGGGCGCCCATCACGCGGAACTCCCGGCCCATGTCGTGGGCGGTGGCCAGCACGTGGCCGAGCGGCGGGCGGCGCACCACGACCGTGCGGTCGGCGTCGCGGACGACGTAGGTCAGGTTCGACTTGCCGCCCTCGATCAGTTCGGCGGTCAGCGGGCCGCGCGTGACACCGGCCTCGGCGAGGCGGGCGGCGAGACGGTCGAGATCGAGTCCGGGCACTGTCACAGCTCGCGAGCATACCGACCAGCCGGTATGAGTGTCGACGACACCCGGGGGTGACAGCCGCAGCCGAAAGGATTTTTCTGGATATATCAGGACATGATGCTTTGACCGGCCCAGCCCCCGCGACCCTAGGGTGACTCCCCATGGAACCGACGTTCTTCGAAAACCCCGACGAGTTCTACGCCTGGCTGGCCGCCAACCACGCCGCCGAGACGGAGTTGTGGGTCGGCTTCCACAAGCGGTCCACCGGCCGGCCGAGCCTCACCTGGCCCGAGTCGGTCGACCAGGCGCTCTGCTTCGGCTGGATCGACGGCGTGCGCAAGAGCCTCGGCCCCGAGTCCTACGTGATCCGCTTCACCCCCAGGAAGGCGCGCAGCACCTGGAGCTCGGTGAACATCAACCGCATCCGCGAGCTGATCGACCTGGGCGTCGTCCACCAGGCGGGGCTGACCGCCTTCGAGTCGCGCAGCGAGGACCGCTCGGAGATCTACAGCTACGAGCAGCGCCAGGCCGCCGAACTGCCCGAGGAGTACGCCGCCCGGTTCCAGGAGGACAAGGCCGCCTGGGACTGGTTCGAGGGCCAGGCCCCCTGGTACCGCCGGACCGCCATCTACTGGGTGATCAGCGCCAAGAAGGAGGAGACCCGGCTGCGCCGCCTGGCCACCCTGATCGAGGACTCGGGGGCCGGCCGCCGCATCAGGTCGGTGACCCGTCCCTGAAGACCGCCGACAGGTATTCGGCGAAGGCGGCCCGCAGGTCGTCGAGCGTGGGGGTCACCCCGGCGCCGACGACGGCGTCGAACAGCAGCCCTTCGGTGAAGGCGACCAGCTGCCGCCCGTGCCGCACCGGGTCGGCGGTGCCGGCCTCGGTGAACATCGCGACGCCCTGGTCGCGGTAGCGGCGGCCGATGTCGTCGTAGACGGCGCGCAGCTCCGGGCGCCGGGTGGCCTCCAGGGCCAGTTCGTAGCGGGCGATGCTGCGCCGCCGGTCGATCTCGATCATCTTGTGCGTCGAGGCCGACAGCAGCTCGACCATGGCCGCCCGCTGATCGACGGGCAGCGGCCGGGTGAGCAGCTCGGCGAAGTGCTCGTCCTCCAGCTCGGTCAGCCGCGCGAGGGCGAGCTCCAGCAGAGCAGCACGGCTGCGGGCGAGGTTGGACGTGGACCCCGGCGGCAACCCGGCCGCCGCGTCGACCGCCCGGTGGGTCAGCCCCCGCATGCCCAGATCGCAGAGGATCTCGATCGCGGCGTCGCCGACGAGCCGTGCTCGTTCAGTGCTCACTTCCGCAGACTACACATGTAGTGCATACTACAGATGTAGTTTCCGAAGGAGGCATCATGAGACACGCCGTGGTGGTCGGCGCCGGGATCGGCGGCCTGACCTCGGCAGCCGCGCTGAGACAGCAGGGCTGGGCGGTGACCGTGCTGGAGCGGGCAGCCTCGATCGAACCGGTCGGCGCGGGCCTGGCGATGGCGCCCAACGCGCTGCGCGCCCTCGACGTGATCGGGGTGGGCGACCGGGTGCGCAAGTTGTCGGCGTTCCAGGGCTCGGCCGGCATCCGGACCAAGACCGGGAAGTGGTTGTCGCGCACCAGCGCCGAGGCCGCCGAGGCGCGCTACGGCGACCCGACCGTGCTGCTGCACCGGGCGGTGCTGGCCGAACTGCTCGCCGAGCAGGCGCCGGAGATCGAGCTCGGCACCTCGGTCGAGTCGGTCACCCCCGAGGGCGTGGTCACCACCACCAAGGGCGACCTCGAAGCCGACCTGGTGGTGGCCGCCGACGGCATCCGCTCCCGGATCCGGCAGGCCCTGTTCCCGGCCCTGCCCGGCCCGGTCTACGCGGGCGTGACGAGCTGGCGGGTGATCGTCGAGGGCACGGCCCCGCCCGCCGAGTCATGGGGCGACGGGCAGGTCTTCGGCATGGCCCCCCTCGCCGGGAACCGCGTCTACGCCTACGCCACCGCGCCCGCCCCGCCCGGCCAGACCAGCCCCGACGAACTGGGCGAGCTCCGGCGGCTGTTCGCCGGCTGGCACGACCCGATTCCCGACCTGCTCGCCCGCGCCGACCCGGCGGCCGTCATCCGCACCGACATCCACAGCCTGGAGACCCTTCCCCCGGCCTTCCACTCCGGCCGGGTCGCGCTGGTCGGCGACGCCGCCCACGCCATGACCCCGAACCTGGGCCAGGGGGCCTGCCAGGCGATCGAGGACGCGGTGACGCTGGCGTACACGACGGATCTGGAGAGGTATTCGGCCGAGCGGATGGCCCGCACGGCGCCGATCGTGAAGCGGTCGCGGACCATCGCCCGGATGACCGCGTGGCGCAATCCCGTCGCGGCGGCGGCGCGGAACACGATGATCAGCATGGTCGGCCGGCTCGGCACCACGGCGATGTTGCGCCAGATGGACCCGATCCTGGGCTGGCGGCCGCCCGTCAGACCGTGACGGGCTCGGGCTTGGCCTCCGGCACCGGCGAGTGGTCGGGCGCGAGCCGGCTGAGCGTGATGGTGCCCCAGACGAGGATCGCGGTCGCGACGAGCGCGGGCACGACCTGGCCGACCCCGGCCGGCAGGGGTTCGCCGAGCAGCACGGTGCCGGCGGTGATCGAGGTGATCGGGTCGACGATCTGCACGGTCGCGTAGGCGATGCCGAAGTAGCCGACCTCGTAGGACTTCTGCAGCAGCACCACGGCCGCCACCAGCAGGAGGGGGATCGCGAGGGCGGTCCAGTGCAGCAGCTCGCCCCACGCGCCGTCGAAGTTGGCGCCCACGACGCGCACGAACGTCGACACGGTCGCGGTCACCGCCCCTGCGCCGATCGACATCCAGATGGCCTTGCCGGGCCCGGCGAAGAACCGCGCCGACACGAAGCTGGCGGCCGCGATCAGCGCGACCACCAGGATCATCCCGACGCCCTCGCCGGTCGACATCGACGGTTTCACGTTGTGGGCCGGGACCAGCAGCATCAGCCAGAGCAGCCCGACCGCGACGGCCAGCGAGCCGAGGTACTCGGCCCGGTGGGCCTTGCGCCCGTGCAGCCAGGCCGCGAGCGGCACTGCGAAGACGAGCGTGGCGACGCTGATCGGCTGGACGATGATGAGCGGCGCGAGACTGAGCGCCACCGCGTGGAGGCAGGCGCCGCTGAAGCTGATGATCCCGCCGATCCACCAGCGCGGCCGGCGGACCAGCCGTAGGGTGGCTCCCTGGGCGACGGCCTCGAACTGCTGGAGGGCCGCCCCCAGCGCGTATCCGAGCGCGCCCAGCAGGGCGATGGTGAACCCCAGCCAGGTCATGGGCATGCTCCGGAGAATTCGAGGGTGCGGGTCACCCGATTCAGCTTAGGGACAATCTCCTGTTCCCCGGGTCGAGTCTCCCATATCTACCAGAACGGCCATTGCGGCATTCCGCCCATTGAGGGCGATCACACTGCCCCCCGGATGGGTCGCCGCGCCGCACAGATAGACCCCGTCCATCGGGGTTCGGGGGGTCAGCCGCCGGTCCCACATCTGGTCGGGCCGCACCTCGCCCTGGAAGATGTGCCCGCCGGTCAGCCCGACGCGCGCCTCGATGTCGGGCGGCCCGAGCACCTCGTAGTGGGCCAGGCAGTCGGCGAAGTCGGGGGCGTACCGGCTGATGAGGTCGATGAACTGGCGGGCCACCTCGTCGCGCCGGGCCTCCCAGCCGCCCTTCAGGGCGTAGGGGGCGTACTGCCCGAAGACGCTCATCAGGCCGTCCTGTACGTAGATCTCCCCGAACCCCACCGCCGGTTCGCCCGCCTCGCAACGTTCGAAGGCGCGCTGGGCCTCGTCGAGGCCGGTCGTCACGTCGACCACGCCGTCGGCCATGAAGGTCTGGCCGGGGGCGGACGTCCAGGAGGGCAGGCGGCTCAGCGCGGCGTTGAACTTGACGACCGGGCTGCGCACGTCCCATTCGGCGACGCGCAGCCGGTAGTCGTCCGGCGCGTCGACCATGGTCATCAGGCGTTTGGGGTCGGCGTTGGAGACCACCCGGCCGGCCGCGATGAAGGTGCCGTCGTCGAGGCACACCCCCTCGCCCGGGAGCACCCGCGCCACCGGAACCCCGGCCGCCAGCACCGCCCCGGCCTCGCGGGCGGCGTCGGCGATGGCGAAGCTCACCATCCCCATGCCGCCCTTGACGTACCCCCAGACCGCGCCGACGCCGTCGAGCTCGCCGATGAAGTGCATCAGCTTGACGGCGGCGGTGCCGGGGTCGCGGGGGCCGGCGTAGGTGCCGATGATCCCCTGGCCGAACAGGGCGTCCTTCAGGCGCTGGTCGGTGACGAAGTCGTCGATCACGTCGGCGATCGAGGCGTGGAAGAGCACGTCGGACATATAGGTGTCGCCGAGGAGCTCGCCGAGCTCCTCGCGGGAGGGCGAGTCGCCGATCCAGGTGTCCCTGGCGCCCTTGCGGAGCCTGATCCGCATGCGGTCGAACAGGTCCTCGTACGCGAAGTAGCCGTCGATCTCCTTCTGCGGCAGGCCGAGATCCCGCAGCGCCCGGGTGGTGCGGTCGTGGTCGAGCCACTGGGCGAAGGCGGTGCCGTCGTCGTAGGGGATCCAGAGCTGGGGGTCGGCGATCGTGAAATCGAGGCCCCGTCGTTTCAGGTCGAGTTCGCGGATGACCGTCTCGTCGAGCAGCCCGACGACGTAGGCGCAGGGGCTCACGACGTACCGGGGATCCTCGAACGGGCGTTCCAGGGTGCACGCGCCGCCGAGGCGTTCGCGGGCCTCCAGCACCAGCACCCGTTTGCCCGCCCGCGCCAGGTAGGCGGCGCATGTCAGGCCGTTGTGGCCGCCGCCGACCACGACCACGTCCCAGCGGCGACGCGCCAGGTCTTTCACGGGTTCGGGGAGGCCCACCTGGCCGAGCTGGGCGGCGATCTCATTCATCCACCAACACTGACTGGATAACCAGTCAAAGCGCAAGGGCCGCCCTTGGGTCTAGCATCGGTCATTCCGGGGTTTTTCCTACGGGGTGCCCTGGAACGACCTACTCGTGCGGCGCGTTGGAGCGGGCGTGGCCTCGATATCCCAGATGATCCGGCGCTTCCTGGAGAAGCCCGGCAGCGTCGACATCGCGCCCTTCGAGCGCACGGTCGCCGCCGCCGGGGCGCTCGCCGACCGCGCGCGCGACCTCTCCATCGAGGAGTTGCGCGAGATGGCCGCGGGAGGAGTCGGCTCGGCCGAGTTCTGCGCGGCGGTCCGCGAGGTCGCCGACCGCACCCTCGGCGAGCGCCCGTTCGACGTGCAGCTCGTCGGCACGCTCGCCATGTTGTCGGGGAACGTCGTCGAGATGGCCACCGGCGAGGGCAAGACCCTCGCGGGCGCGCTCGCGGCCGCGGGATTCGCGCTGCGGGGCAAGTCGGTGCACGCCATCTCGGTCAACGACTACCTGGCCCGCCGCGACGCCGAGTGGATGGCCCCCTTCTACACCGCGATGAACCTCACGGTCGGCTGGATCGCCGAGGCGTCCACGCCCGAGGAGCGCCGCGCCGCCTACGCCTGCGACATCACCTACGCCAACGTCAGCGAGATCGGCTTCGACCTCCTGCGCGACCGCCTGGCCACCGACCCCGAGGCGACCGTCCAGCCGGTGCCGCAGGTCGCCCTGGTCGACGAGGCCGACTCGGTGCTCGTCGACGAGGCCCGCGTGCCGCTCGTGCTGGCCGGGGCGACCGACGCGGGCGCGGCGGTGCCCGAGATGGCCGCGCTGGTCCGCCGCCTGTCGCGGGGCTACCACTTCGAGCTCGACGACGAGGGCCGCAACGTCTTCCTGACCGCCAAGGGCACCGACACCGTCGAGAGCGCCCTGGGCATCTCGCTCTACGACCACCCGGGCACCGTCACCGAGGTCAACCTCGCCCTCCACGCCCACGCGCTGCTGGTGCGCGACGTCGACTACATCGTGCGCGACGGCCGGGTCCAGCTGGTCAACCCCTCGCGCGGCCGGGTCGCCCAGCTCCAGCGCTGGCCCGACGGCCTGCAGGCGGCGGTGGAGGCCAAGGAGAAGCTGGCCCCCTCCGACACCGGCGAGATCCTCGACTCGATCACCATCCAGGGCCTGCTCACGCGTTACCCCGAGATCTGCGGCATGACCGGCACGGCCGTCGCCGTCGGCGAGAACCTGCGGGAGTTCTACAAGCTCAAGGTCGCGGTGATCGCCCCCAACCGGCCGTGCGTCCGCGAGGACGAGCCCGACCGGATCTACCCGTCGCTGATCGACAAGGAGATCGCGCTGGCCGACGAGATCGTCGCCCAGCACAAGACGGGTCGGCCGATCCTGATCGGCACGCTCGACGTCGCCGAGTCGGAGTCGCTCGACAAGGAACTGCGCTCGCGGGGCCTCGAACCGGTCGTGCTGAACGCCAAGAACGACGCCGAGGAGGCGGCCATCATCGCCCGCGCGGGCGAGCTGGGCGCGCTGACCGTTTCGACCCAGATGGCCGGCCGGGGCACCGACATCCGCCTCGGCTCCCCCGAGGTCGCCGAGCTGGGCGGGCTGCTGGTCATCGGCACCGGCCGCCACCCGTCGAGCCGCCTCGACGACCAGCTGCGCGGCCGGTCGGGCCGCCAGGGCGACCCCGGCCGGTCGGTGTTCTTCGTCAGCGGCGAGGACGACCTGCTCAAGGCGTACCTGCCCGACGAGACCCTGCCCAAGGCCGACAAGGACGGCCGGATCCGCGACAAGCAGGCCGCCTACCTGGTCGGCCACGCCCAGCGCATCGCCGAGGGCGTCAACACCGAGATCCACCGCAACACCTGGCGCTACACCCGCGTCCTGGAGGAGCAGCGCACCCGCCTGCTCGACCACCGCGACCGCATCCTCTACGGCGACGCGGGCGCCGAGGCCCTGCGCGAGGCCCGCCCCGAGCGTTACCGGGAGCTGGTCGAGCAGTCGTCGGAGGAGGCCGTGGCCACCGCGGCCCGCCAGATCGTGCTGTTCCACCTCGACCGCTGCTGGACCGACCACCTCGGCTACTTCGCCGACCTGCGCGAGGGCATCCACCTGCGGGCCCTGGGGCGGCTCAGCCCGATCGACGAGTTCAACCGGGAGGCGCTCCCGGCGTACCGGAAACTGCTCGAAGAGATCGAGAAGCGCTCGACGGCGAGCTTCGACGCCCTCGACCTGTCCGCGCCGCTGGCCGAGCAGGGCATGAAGCGGCCGTCGGCCACGTGGACCTACCTGGTGTCGGAGAACCCGTTCGGCAGCGACTGGGACCGGGTGCTGCGCCGCGTCTCCTCGGCGCTGCGCGGCCGCAAGAAGGGGTAGCTAGGAGCCGGCGGCCGCCCGCGCCGACAGGCCCACGAGCTGGTTGACCAGGCCCTCGCGCAACCCGGCCGCGAACATCTCGGCGGCCGGGGGCACGCCCATCTCGGCCGACACCCGGGCGACGGTCTCCGAGGGGGTCGCGTAGGGCCACAACCCGGCGGTCACGACGAAGACGGCCCCCGCGAAGTGGCCCAGCTGCGGCCGGGTCAGGTGGGGCAGCGCGGCGCCGACCAGCAGCGCGAGGCGGTCGGTGTTGGCGCTCGCGCGGCGTTTGAACGCGCGGGCGTAGTCGAGCGGCATGTTGCGTTCGAGCACCGAGGCCATCGCGGCGACCAGTTCGCACAGGCCCGGGTCGGCGACGACCGCGTCGGCGATCTGGGCGGCGACCCGCTCCTCCCGGACGTAGCCGCCGCCCGGCTCCCCCGGGTCGAGGGCGAGGCGGTCGAGCCAGGCGCGCCAGGTCTCGTCGAGCACCTCCAGGAAGATCACCTCCCGGCTGCCGAAGTAGCGCAGCACGTTGGACTTGGCCAGGCCGACCGTGGCGCTCAGCTCGTTGAGGCTGATCTCGGCCAGCGGTCGCTCGCGCAGCAGGTCGCGGGCGACGCCGAGGATCGCGGCGCGGCGCGCCTCCACCTGTTCCGGCCTGCGTGCCCGCTGGAAGTCCACCTGATCGACTTTATAGCAGACCACCGGTCTCTTGCTAACAGACTAGTGGTCTCTTATGGTGGACGTCATGCACGCAGTCATCACCGGAGCCAACTCCGGCATCGGATACGGCCTGACCAGGCGCTTCGTCCAAAAGGGCGCCGAGGTCGTCATGGCCGTCAGGAACGGCGACAAGGGCCGCGCGGCGGCCGAGCGGATCAGGGCCGAGTTCCCCCGGGCGAAGGTGCGGGTCGAACTGGTCGACCTGGCCGACCTGGGGTCGGTGGCGGCGCTGACCCGGCGGCTGCTGGCCGAGGGGCGGCCGATCGACCGGCTCGTCAACAACGCGGGCATCATGACCCCGCCGGTCCGCGACGAGACCAAGGACGGGTTCGAGCTCCAGTTCGGCGCCAACCACCTGGGCCACTTCGCGCTGACGCTGCCGCTCCTGCCGCTGCTGCGCGGCGGGCGGGTGACGACGATGAGCAGCCTGACCAACCGGTGGGGGCGGCTCGACTTCGCCGACCTGCAGAGCACCCGCTCCTACACGCCGCGCCTCGCCTACGGCACCTCGAAGCTGGCCAACCTGATGTTCGCGCGGGAACTCGACCGCCGCTCACGCCTGCACGGCTGGGCCGTGCTGAGCAACGCCGCCCACCCCGGCGCGACGAAGACGAACCTCCAGGTCACCGGGCCCACCCATGGGGCCTCGGGGCGGCGCGCCCGGCTGGTGGCCCTGTACAACGCGGCGAGCTACCGCATCCCCGGCCTGTGGCAGGACGTCGACGGCGGGATCCTGCCCGCGTGGTTCGCCGCGGCAAGTCCCGACGCGACCGGCGGCGGCTACTACGGGCCCGGCGGGTTCGCCGAACTGACCGGCCCGGCGAAAACGGCCCGGGTGCCGAGACGGGCGTTGGACGAAGGCGACTCAGAACGGCTCTGGCTCGTCTCGGAAAGGCTGACCGGAGTGGTCGCGTGAAAAGGGCCCGGCCGATCACCGGCCGGACCCTTTATCGCTCAGAGGTATTTACCGCCACGCGGTGAAGTGCCACTTGTTGGGGGTCGAGTAGGTGCACGACGACACATTCCACCCGGCCGCCTTCACGGCGGACCGCCAGTAATTGCAGTTACCCGAGTCGGGGTAACCGCCGTAGAACTTGCTTTCCGCGTGGGCGGTTCCTGACATGGAGAAAACCGCTCCGGCGATGGCGAGACCGACGAACGCCCTTTTCAGAACTTTCATGGTGTTGCCTTTCCTGTGGCTGCGCGGGGAATTGCCGCTACTCCGGTCATCCTCAACCGGCGATCACGACCACGCAAGGCCGCCGAGACGGTGGAACGGGCCATTGGCAGAAATAGGCAAATCGCCGGAGCAGATTCGAGACGCTCGAAATTCACCGCGAATTCAGCGCCGGACGCGAGACGATCCGCGCCCCCTGGGAGACGGGGCGCGGATCGCCGTTCGGGGCCCGCTTCTTCCTTATGCCCCGGTCTTCTCGTGCCTGCCCTTCCTGGCCTGGACGATCAGGAAGCGCAGGCCGACCGCGACGAGCGCGCAGGCCACCAGCCCGGAGGCGATGACCGGCACGGGCGTCTCCGGCCGTGGAGTCGTGGTGTCGGCGGCCACGTGGCTCGCCGACGGGATGGCGATGGTCTTCTGCTTGGCCGCCGGTGACGGCGCCGCCGCCGCCTTCTGCTGCGGGACGGCCTTCTCGGGCACGGCCTTCTGGGGGGCCACCCGCTGCGCCGCGACGGGCGCCTCGTCGGGCATGCAGGAGACGTCCTGGACGTCCGACTGCTTGAAGGTGACGGGCGGGGCCTCGCCGGACCCGCCGCGCGAGTTGTACGCGCCGGACGAGAACGGCTCAGGGGCGCCCTTCTTGCCCAGGCCGTCGCCCCACTTGGTGATGACGTAGTCGATGTCGATGTGGCCGGCGCCGCCGTTGCCCTCGACGGTCAGGCTGCCGTCGTTCCAGGTGCCGCCGGTGAGTTCGGCGAAGGTCTTGCCGTCGAGGTCGAGCATGACGCCGTTGCTCGACGGCGAGCCCGGCCCTCGGTCGCCGACGAAGAAGGGGGCCTTCCTGCCGTCGTGCATGACGTAACCTTCGGTGCCCATGGGCCAGCTCGGACTGGCCGCCAGTCCTTTCTGCATGGGCTTGCCCGACGCGGGGGCGCCGGTGTCTCCGTTGCGGCCCGAACCGTCGTCCCAGAAGTAGGAGGCGGTGGTCGAGCCTTCGTACACGGGATGGACGACCAGGTCCGGCACGCCATACCCGGAGAAATCGGACGTGGACCGGGTCACCCGCTGGACCGAGCCGTTGAGGGCCTCGATCGTGGTGACCCTGCCGTCGGCGGTCTTCTCGACCACGCCGACCTGGCCGTGGTCCTTGAGGAAGGCGATCGCGCCGGGCTGGGGCTCCGAGGTCCAGGCGCTCTTGGACTTGAACCACTCGGCGTGGTCGGTGGAGGCGGCGAAGTTGCCGACCTGCTTCAGCACCCCGGCCGAGTGGCCGGCGTACGAGACGAACGTGTCGCACCAGGGGGCGGAGGCGAGGGCGGGGTCTTTGCCTTCGCTATACCAGGCGCCGTACTTGCTCTGCGTGCCCGCCTGCGCGCGGTAGCCCAGTTCCTGCCGGGCCGCGTCGAGCAGCGAGTCTGTGATGGGGGAAATGGGGGAATCTCCTTTGGTCACATGGAAGTAACCGGACATTAGGCCCCATTTACGACAGACCGTAAGAGAATACGACAAAACTTTGCCGTTGGTTTACTGATCGTCCTGGCAGGAAGAGGGGGGTCAGCCTCAACGAAGGGACCTCCCATGACGACCACGGAGACGGTGGGCGGCGCCGCCCGCAGGGCCGTACAGCACCCGCTGCTCGACAAGCTGGCGAAGGTCGGATTCGCCGCCCGCGGCGTCCTCTACGCGCTGATCGGACTGGTCGCGCTGCAGATCGCCTTCGGCGGGTCCAGCGGGGAAGAAGCCGACAAGTCAGGCGCGATCCACATGGTGGCCGAACAGCCCTTCGGCTCCGTGCTGCTCTGGGTGATGGCCGTCGGCCTGGCGGGCCTGGCGATCTGGCAGGTCGGCGAGGCGATCTGGGGCAAGCCGAAGGTGCGCGACCGCGTCGAGTCGGTCGCCCGCGCGGTGGTGTACGCCGCCCTGGTGTTCTCCATCACCAGCCTGCTGCTCAAGGGCAAGGAGGCGACCAGCACCGACTCGCAGTCGCAGGACGCCACCCGCGCCCTGTTCGAACTGCCCGGCGGCCAGTTCCTGGTCGGCCTGTTCGCGCTCGGCATCATCGCCCTCGGCGTCTACTGGATCCACGAGGGCTGGACCGAGAAGTTCATGCGCGACATGCACGTGACCGAGCCGAAGGCCCGCACCACGGTGGTCCGTCTCGGCAAGGCCGGCTACATCGCCCGCGGCATCGTGGCCATCGCGGCCGGCGTCCTGGTCGGCCAGGCCGCCATCACCTACGACCCCGACAAGGCGGCCGGCATCGACGACGCCCTCAAGTCCCTGTCGGAGACCCCGATGGGTCCCTGGCTCCTCGCGGCCGTGGCGGTCGGCCTGATCCTCTTCGCCGTCTACTGCTTCGCCGAGAGCCGCTGGCACCGCACCTGATCCAGGGCGCGGAAGAAAGAAGGGCCTCCCGACCGGCCGGCGGGAGGCCCTTCACCGTGTGTCAGACCTCGACGGGGGTCTCCTTCTCGGGCTCGGGGACCGCCTCGGGGGTGCGTCCGCGCCAGAGCCCGAAGCCCGCCAGGACCACCGCGGCGAAGACGTAACCCAGGGCGATCTGGCCGCCGACGTTCCAGCCGACCTTCTCCGCGTGCACCAGCCCGATGAACGACAACAGCGCGCCGAACAGCGCGTACCCGGCCGCCCAGTAGAAGTTGCGGTCGATGATGAACGCCACGACCGCGCCCAGCACCAGGCCCGCCAGGATGGCGCCGCCGCCCAGCAGCACCGTGCCGTGGTAGACCGTCCCGGCCGCCGCGATCTGGTCGGGCGTCACCGCCACGCCGGACGCGGCGATGACGTTGTTCATCTGGGTGGCGGCCCACGAGGCGATGTTCGGGATGATGGCCATCACCACGGCGACCGCGTGGACGCGCGGCACCTCCTGGAACGCCTGGGCGCCGATCAGCAGGCCGATGTAGAGCAGGATCGGCACGATCGCCGGGGTCGGCAGCAGCGTCGCCAGCACGCTGAACAGGCCGAGGAAGCAGAACAGGGCGATCACGACGCCGCTGGCCATCGAGTAGGCCGTGCGGCCGCCCGCCGCCTTCCAGCCCGGGTGACCGATGTAGACGGCGGGCGGGAACGGCGAGCCCAGGGCCGAGCCGACCACGGCACCGGCGCCGTCGGCGATCAGGACGGCCCGCAGGTTGTACTTGTCGCCCGCGACGGCGGCCGACTCGACGTTGGCCATGCCCTCGGTGAAGTTGTAGATGCCCAGCGGGATGGCCGTCGCCAGCAGCGGCGCGACCTCGCTCAACCCGTTGACCAGCAGGTCGAGTTTGAGCGTGGGCAAGCCGATCGCGATGTCGCTGATCGCCGCGCCGACGGCCGCGGGCTCCATGTAGCCGCCGATCCAGCCGATGGCCGAGCCGACGAGCAGCGCCGCCAGGCCGATCGGGATGTTCCCGGGCAACTTCAGGTCGGTGAAGAAGCCGACCAGGATGATGACCAGCACCGGCAGCGCGATCCAGAGCGCCTCCCACATCTGGGCGGCCGGGCGCATCGAGATGAACGCGATCGAGATGCCGGCCAGCGTGCCGAGCATGGCGGCCTGCGGGGTGTACTTCCTGATCACCGGGCCGATAAAAGCCCCCAGCAGGACGATAAGGCCGATGATGAAGCACCAGGCCAGCCCGGCCTGCCAGGCGGCGATCGGGTCGTTGGTCGCGAGGTACGTCGGCAACATGATCACGAACACGACGATGAACATGTGCGGGACCGACGGACCGTAGGGCATCGCGCAGACGTCGAGGCGGTTCTCCCTCTTCGCCAGCCGTCTGGCCAGGTAGGTGTAGTAGACGTTGCCGATCAGCAGCTGGATGCCGAGGGCCGGGAGGATCACGCCGTACACGTCGCCCTCGGAGATGTGCACCACGCCGACGCACAGCGCCGTCAGGGTCAGCACGTTGACCAGGACGTTGAAGCCCAGGCCGAAGAACGCGTTGGTGTCGCCGGGCACCCACCGGGGCACCTTGACCGTCTCTGTGGTGGACGTCATCTCACATCACCTCGATGAGCTTGTCGGAGGGCGCGACCCAGCCGAAGATGCCGCCCTGGGCGGCGATCATGGCGAGTCCCGCTTCCTGGAACTCGTCGAAGTACGACCCGACGCAGTCGGACACGACGAGGCACTCGAAACCCCGGTCGTTGGCCTCCCGCACGGTCGTGTGCACGCAGACCTCGGTCGTGACGCCGGTCACGATCAGCGAGGTGACGCCCTTGCCGGCGAGCAGTTCGCCGAGGTCGGTGGCGTAGAACGAACCCTTGCCGGGTTTGTCGATCACCGGCTCGTCGCCGAGGGGCTTGAGGTCGTCGACGATGTCGTGACCGTACTCGCCCCTGATGAGGATCCGGCCCTTCGGGCCGGGATCGCCGATGCGCATCGACGGCGCGCCGCGGTTCAGCTTCGCGGGCGGGCAGTCGGACAGGTCGGGCAGGTGACCCTCCCGCGTGTGCACGACCAGCAGCCCGGCCGCGCGGGCCGCGCCCAGCAGCCGGGCCAGCGGCGGGATGACCTTCTGCAACTTGCCGACGTCGTTCCCGAGGGTCTCTCCGAAACCGCCGGGCTCGACGAAGTCGCGCTGCATGTCGATGACGAGCAGCGCGGTTGACTCGGGATCGAACGTGAACGAATAGGGGGACGCGTCGACAGTGGGCACGCCGGCTCCTCGATGCTTTCAGGGCCGGTACGTCCCCCGACGCCGGACCGGCCGGGCGGTCCATTCGTCGATTGTCGACAGAATATGTATCCGCCACCGCCGCCGCGCGTTAACGCCCGGTTACCCGATATAGGTGCGGGCGCCGTGGTTGGCCAGCGCGGTAAGCACGGTCGGCGCGTCCTGGCTCACGACGGCGTCGAGCAGTGTGCGGTGCCGGCGCACCCCGTCGCCCGGGTCGCCGACGTGCTCGACCTCGCGCCGCAGGTTGGCGGCCATGTAGAGCTGGAGCTTGCGGATGACGGGCCGGTAGGCGAGCAGCAGCTGACGCTGCCCGGCCAGGGCGACCATCGCGATGTGGAAGCGGCAGTGGGCGTCGTTCTCCTCGCGGAGGTCGCCCTTGCGGGCGGCGACGTCCATGGCGTGCAGCGCGTCTTCCAGCTCGCCCACGTGGGTGCCCTCGGCGAGGGGGGTGGAGAGCGAGACGGCGTACTGTTCGAGCACGTCGCGCAGGCCGAACAGCTCGTCGACGTCGCGTTCGGACAACCGCGCCACCCGCACCCCGCGCCGGGGCAGGTGCTCCACGAGGCCCTGCTCGTCGAGCAGGCGCAGCGCCTCGCGCAGCGGCGCCCGGCTGATGCCGAAACGCCGCGTGAGCTGCTCCTCGATCAGGCGCTCCCCCGGCTGGAGCGCACCGCTCAGGATGTCCTCGCGGAGCTGGTTCATCGACAGCTCGACGAGGCTGGTCGCTTCGAGCACGCCCACCTCCTCAGACCCCAACTGTGGCACACCTTCCCACTGGAACGAAAAAGCACTTCTGTACCATTAGAAGTGCCTTTGGGGGAGGTAAAGCGTGATAACACGAGTAATTACCATAATGGGGCTTTTGTCGACTCCAGCGTCGACACCGGCGGCCACACCGGTGCCGCCGCCACCCGTGCTCGCGGTACCGGCACCGGCGCCCGTGACCACGCCGGTTCCCGTCCCCGCGCCCGTTCCCGCGCCCGTTCCCGAGCCCGTCGGCGAACAGTTGCGATTCCTGACGTTCAACGTCTGCGGAGGGTTGTGCGAAAACGACTTCTCCCTTTCCGGCTGGACGTCGTTCCTCCGGCGCGAGACCGAGAACGCCGACGCGTTCTTCCTCCAGGAACTGTGCGGCCGGCAGTTCGAGGCCCTCCGCAAGCGGCTGTCCGGCCGATACCACGCCGAATACGTGGTGACCGTCCGCAGGAACAAGGCCTGCGCCCGGAACTGGGGCGACCGCCGTTTCGGCATCGCCGTGTTCGTGAAGGGCCCGCCCCTGGCCAGCGCGGTCTGGACGCTGCCGAACCCGCACGGCGACGAACCCCGCGCCCTCCTCTGCGTCGACGCGGTCCTCGCCCACCGCCCGACCCGGTTGTGCACGACCCACGTCGACTACAAGGGCCGCAACCGGGAGATGCACGTCAACTACATCGACACGATCATCAAGGGCTGGACCGGCCCGCTCGTCATCGGCGGCGACCTCAACCTGAGCCCCGGCACCCTGCCGATCCGCAACCTCTACCGCCGGCTCCACGAGATCGACCCGAGAGCCCGCGTGACCTTTCCCGAACAGGACCTGAAGATCGACTACATCCTGCTGAGCGGCCACTTCTCGCACTTCACGGCGAGCGGCGGGGGCTGGCTGCCCTGGTTGTCGGACCACCGCGTCCTACGCGGCTCGGCGCGCGCCCATGACATGTGAATACTTGCTCAGACGTTTGATCGATGGGCGAACCGTCGATAACTCTCCGTAACCATCATCGTTCAGACGGAGGGGACATCGATGAACGACCACCCGCATCACGACCACGAGGACGCCGACCACGAGCACGAGCTCGACTGCGGCGCCGAGGCCGCCTGTGGTCCCGGCCACTGCCACGACCACTCGGCTCACTAGCAGGAACACGTCCGGGCGGGCCGGCGCTAGGCCCGCCCGGACGCGCGTCTCGTTAGGCCGGGCGGGCGCTCTTGGGGCGCATGTCCGTCCAGACCTCCTCGATGTGGGCCAGGCACTCCTCGCGGGTGCCCTCGAAACCGTCCGGGTGCCAGCCGTCGGGGATCTCGCGGCCCGCGGGCCAGAGGGAGTACTGCTCCTCGTCGTTGCGGACGACCAGGTGGGTCACGACGTGCTCCTTGCGGTGATGAGGGTGTGCGTGGGGGAACGGGTCAGGTCGGTTCGGGTGACGTCGGCGGCGCCCGCCTCGCGGAGCCAGCCCTCCAGTTCGCCGGCCGTGTAGAGGCGGCCTCCCTGGGTGAGCCACAGGTTCAGCGCGAAGCCCTCGGTGAAGGCCTGGTCGGCCACGCCGCCGCGCGGGGTCGTCGTGGTCTCCAGGATGTGGACGTCGGCTCCCGACGCCACCGCCTCGCGCACCAGCCCCCGGGCCCGTTCGCGGGAGAAGCCGTGCACGACGTTGAACAGCAGCACGTGGTCGTAGCCCGCCAGCGTCAGCGGCTCCGCCAGGTCGGCCGCCACCAGCGGGACCACGCTGGGCGTGCCGGGCAGGTCGACGACCACCGCGTCCAGGCCGGGGGTGGCGTCCATGAACGCCTTGGCGAAGACGCCGTGGCCGCCGCCGACGTCGGCCAGCCGCCCGGCGGTCATCGGGACCAGGCCGACGACCTCTTCGGCGAGCCAGGCCGCCAGGCCCGACTGCAGCCGGTGGAAGACGGCCAGCGGCTCGGGCCGCGACGACAACCAGCGGTAGAAGTCGGCGCGCGGGCGGCCCGTGGCCAGGCCGTCGTACAGGTCGCGCCAGAACTCGCCGACGATGGCCGCCCACAGGCGGACGGGGGTGTCCCAGCCGGAGTCGGTCCACATCGGCGACGCCGTGTAGACGTCGTCGGAGCGCACGAGGTAGCCCGTCGTCGTCAGCAGGTCGAGCAGGAGGGCCAGGCCCTCCTCGTCGGCGCCGGTCTCCTTGGCCAGCTCGGCCGGCGCGCCGGGGAGCGCGTCGAAGACGCCCAGCCGGGCCGCCGCGTCGGCGGCGTAGAGGGACATCGCGCCGATCAGGTCGGTCGACGGGCCGGGGTCATGCGGTGGCAACGGCATCGGGCGCCTCCTCGGTCTTCTTCGGCGCGGGTTCGCGCAGGAACAGCACCCGTACCGCGACCAGCAGCAGGATCACGGCGTCGGCCAGGATGACGAGCGCGATGCCCCGGCCCTCGCCGGTGCCGATCAGCGAACCCGCGCTGGACGCGAGCGCCCCGTCGGGCCGCATCAGCGGGCCGGCCACGTGCTCGGCCAGCGGGCCGGCCAGCAGGTAGGCGAACGGGGAGGCGATGCCGCCGATCGAGTGCACCGTGCCGAGCACCCGGCCGAGGCTGTCGGGCTCGATGCCCGACTGGAGAACCGCGTTGCCCGAGCCCTGCACCACCGGCAGCGTGAACAGGAACGCCGCCGCCGCGAACGCGACCACCCACGGGTCGGGCCGCACCGTGTGCAGCACCAGGAAGAGCGAGCCGAGGAGCATGAACACGCCCATGCCGCGCACGCGCTTCTTCGGGCCGCCCCACACGCCCATCACCAGGCCGCCGAGGAACACCCCCGACCCGCCGGCGAACATCAGCGCGCCCAGCACGGCCGGCGACCCGAACGACAGGATCAGCGGCTGCACCAGCACCCCGGCGACGGCGAAGCAGAAGTTGTACGCCGTGAACGTCAGCGTCAGCGACATCAGGTCGCGCCGCCGCCGCAGGTAGTGCCAGCCGTACGACAGATCGGCCAGCGGGGCCCTGGCCGAGCCGGCCCCGGGGGCCTTCACCACCGAGGCGGGCAGCTTGACCACCAGCAGCGTGGTCACCGCCAGCGCGAAGGTGACCAGGTCGAGCACCAGCACGCCGGTCATGCCGATCGCGCCGAGCAGCGCCCCGGCCGCCAGCGGGGCGGCGATCTGGGTGGCCATGGTGATCTGCATCAGGCCGTTGGCGCGGGCGAGGTGGCGTTCGGGGATGAGCAGCGGGGTCATCGCCTGGTAGGTCGTCAGGTGCAGGGTGCCGCAGATCGCGCCCACGAGCGAGCCGAGGCAGATGTGCCACACCTGGAGCGCGTCGTTGTAGAGCAGCAGCGCCTGCACGCCGGTGCTGGCCGCCACGACGCAGTCGCTGATGATCAGGACGCGCCGCCGGTCGAACCGGTCGACGATCACCCCGGCGAACGGGCCGACCAGGATCGCGGGCAGCAGCCCCGACAACATGACCAGCGCGAACAGGGTGGTCGACTGGGTGTTCTGGTAGACCCAGACGCCCAGCACGAAGCCCGTCAGGCTCGATCCGACGCCGGAGACCAGCGACGACAACCAGACGATGCCGAATCTCACGAGGTCAGGCACATCGCCTCCACGTAACGCCGGATGAGCGCCCGGTCGGCGGGCGGGCAGGTGATCCCGGCGGCGGTCAGCACCCTGCGGGTGCGCGAACAGTCGAACCACGGCCGGGGGAAGACCGGCCGCTCCTCGGGGAGTTCGGTGACGAACGCCGCGAGCGGCAGGTCGGGCAGCCCGTCGTGCACGGCCGCCCGCCACTCGTCCCAGGCCACCAGCCGCACCCCGAGGGCTTCGGCGATCTCCGCGTAGCTGATCGTCGCCTCGTTAAAGTAGTGGTGGTCCTCCCCCGCGCCGTGCAGCACGTGGTGGACGATGCCGTCGGCGACGTGGTCGACCGGGGAGACGTCCTCGTCGAAGGGCAGGTCGGGGGCCATGCCGAGCCGGGTCATCGTGGCCAGCAGGCGGCTGAAGTAGTCGCCGTCGTTGCCCCAGCCGGTCCGGCTGTCGCCGCCGATCCGGGCCGGGCGGTGGATCGAGACCGGGACGCCACGCTCCCGCGCCCGCGCGGCGAGCCGGTCGGCGACCCATTTGGTCTGGTTGTAGCCGCCGCCCAGGCCGGTCGGGTCCTCCGGCACGTCGGCCTCGGTGATCCGGCGGCTCTGGTACGCCTTGCCGAGGTGCACCCCGAGCGTCGAGACGTGGTGCACGGGCACGCCCCCGCCGAGCGCCGCCAGCCGCAGCACCTCCAGGGTGCCGCCGACGTTGACGTCCTTCAGCCGGTGGTACGGCTCCGCGAAGTTGATCAGCCCGCCGTTGTGACAGACGACGTCGACCCGGTCGGCGAGCTCCCGGAACGCCTCCTCGGACAGCCCGAACCGCGGCGATCCGAGGTCGCCGGGGATGCCGACGACCCGCGCTTCGGGCAGGCCCTGCGCGGCGAGCGCGGCCCTGACCCGGGCCTCGGCCGCGGCCGGGCTGCCGGCCCGGACCAGGCAGAGCAGTTCCGAGACGGGGGCCAGCCGGGCGGCGAGATGGGCCCCGAGGAAGCCGGTCGCGCCGGTGAGCAGGACCGTTATCCCCGACCGTGTCCTCGGGACGGTCACCCGGACGTCGTCGGGCAGCACCGCCTCCGCGAGCAGGTCGGGTTCGTCCGAGACCGCGTGGGTGCCCTCGATCGTGGCGGCGAGCTCGGCCAGGTCGGCCGTCTCGAACAGGGCGCGCAGCGGGAGGGCGACGCCGAGCCGGTCCTTCAGCGCGGCCAGCACCCGGGCCGCGAGCAGCGAGTGGCCGCCGAGCTCGAAGAAGTTGTCGCGCCGCCCGACCCGCCGGTCGCCCGCGACGACCACCGACCAGACGTCGGCGACCGCCTGTTCGGCCGGGGTCCGGGGGGCCTCGTACGGGGCCGACACCGTGACCTCGGGCAGGGCGGCCGTGTCGACCTTGCCGTGGCTGGTGCGGGGCACCGTCTCCAGCGCCACGAACACGTCGGGCACGAGGTAGTCGGGCAGCCGTTCGCGCAGGTGGGCGCGGAGGTCCGGCTCCCCGGCGACGAACGCGACCAGCCGGTCGCCGACCGCCGTGACATGGGCGTCGCGGACGCCGGGGTGCGCGGTCAGCGCCGCCTCGACCTCGCCCGGTTCGATGCGGTGGCCGCGCACCTTGAGCTGGCGGTCCCTGCGCCCGGCGAACTCGAAGGTGCCGTCGAGCCGCCGCCGGACCAGGTCGCCGGTCCGGTACATGCGCGCGCCCGGCGCCCCTGAGAACGGGTCGGGCACGAACCGGTCGGCGGTCATCGCCGGCTGCCCGAGGTAGCCCCAGGCCAGGCAGTCGCCCGCGAGATGCAGTTCGCCGTAGACGTTGTCGGGGGCGAGCCCGCCGTGCCCGTCGACGACGTGCGCCCGCACGTGCGGCAACTCGGCGCCGATGGGCAGGTGCAGCAGGTCGGTGGACGCCACGGCCGTGTGTGTGGTGGCGCACACTGTCGCCTCGGTCGGGCCGTAGTGGTTGACCAGCGGGGTGCCGGTCGCGGCCAGCCAGGCCGCCAGCGCCGAGGCGGGCACCGACTCGCCGCCGACCATCATCAGCCGGACCGGCCAGTCGACCGTGCGTCCGGCCAGTTCGTCGGCCCAGCGCCGCCAGAGCGAGGCCGCCGTGTCGACGGCGGTGATCCCGTGGCGCTCGACGAAGGCCAGCAGGGCGTCGGCGTCGAGGCGGGCCGGTTCGTCGTGCAGGACCAGCGCGCCGCCGGTGGAGAGCACCGGGAACAGGTCGCCGACCGACGCGTCGAAGGTCAGCGGCGGGATCATCAGCACCCGGTCGGCGGACGTGAACCCGTGAACGTCCGTGAACGCCTTCGTGAACCGCCGCAGGGAGTCGTGCCCGACGGCGACGCCCTTGGGCGCGCCGGTCGAGCCCGAGGTGAAGATGACGTACGCCAGCGAACTCGGTTCCACCGGAGCGTGGTCGCGCGGGTGGAAGCCGTCGTGGTCGACGACGCCCACGGCGTTGGCCGCCGCCAGCAGCTGTTCCGCCCTCTCCGGCGGGTGGGCCGGGTCGAGCGGCAGATAGGCGCAGCCCGCGTGGAGGATGCCCACGATGGCGGCGACGGCGTCGGGCCCGGCGGGCAGGCGCACCCCGACGACGCTGCCGCGGGCCGCTCCGGCCAGCGACGACTCCACCGAAGCGGCCCGGCGCAGCAGCTGGCGGTAGGTCACCGTCTCGGCGTCGGTGATCACGGCGGGCTCGTCGGAGGGCCGGATCTCCCACTCCGGCGCCTCGGAGGAGACCGCGCCCATGGATCGGGTCTGGAGCGGGACGTCCCAGACCCCCTGGTCGGCGTCGTCGACGGTCGCGCGCAGCACGGCGACCATGTGGTGGCCGATCGCGTCGACCGAGGCGGCGTCGAACAGGTCGGTGGCGTAGTCGAGGTGCACGCCGTCGCCCTCGACCACGACCGTCAGGTCGAAGCGGGCCGGCGGCGCGGCCAGCAGGTAGGCCCGGCCGGTCAGCCCCGGCGCGACCTCGATCGCCCCGCCGGGCTCCCCGGTCACCAGCATCACCTGGAAGATCGGGTTGTGGCTGAGGTCGCGCCGCCCGCCGGTCAGCTCGACGACCGAGTCGAACGGCAGCGTGCGGTGGTCGAGCGCGGTCATGGTCGTCTCGCGGGCGAGCCGGACGACCTCCCGCAACGTCGGGTTCCCGGTCAGGCGGGTGCGCAGCGCGACCGTGTTGACGAACATGCCGGCCGTGCGCTCCAGCTCGGGCAGCTCGCGGTCGCTGACCGGGGTGCCGACGACGACGTCGTCGGTGTCGGCCAGCCGGGCCAGCACGACGTTGAGCGCGGCCAGCACGACCATGAACACGGTCGTCCGGTTGGCCTGCGCCCACCCCCGCAGCTCCCCGGCGAAGCCCTCGGGGTAGACGACCGACCGGCGTTCGCCGTCGAAGGTCGGCCGGGCCGGGCGCGGCCGGTCGAGGGGCAGGTCGAGCAGCCCGCTGACGCCGTCGAGCCGCTCCTTCCAGAAGGCCCGGTCGGCCGCGTCGGTGTCGCGGGTCGAAAGCCAGGCCGCGTAGTCGGGGTACTGCACCTGGACGGGCAGCAGGCTCTCCCCCCGGTAGAGGGCGTACAGCTCGTCGAACAGGATGCCGGTGGTCTCGCCGTCGCACACGATGTGGTGCCAGCACATCGCCAGCACGTGCCCGTCGCCGTGCGGGATCAGCAGGGCGCGCATCATGGGGGCGCGGGCGAGGTCGAACCCGTACGAGAGGAACTCCTCGATGGTGCCCTCGGTGGAGAAGGGCACCTCCACCGCGTCGAGGACGTGCTGGTAGGGCACCCCGTCGCGGACCACGATCGCGGTGCGCAGGGACTCGTGCCGGGCCGCCAGCGCGTCGATCGCCCGGCGCATCCGGGGCACGTCGAGGTCGCCGGTCAGCTCGTGGGCCGCCCAGCACAGGTAGCGGTCGCCGTCGAAACCGGCCTGGTCGAGGAACCACAACCGTTCCTGCGACGGGGCCAGCGGCGCGTCGGCGTCCGGGGCGCGGGGCGGGATCCCCGACCGCCGGGCCGCGACCCGCGCCATGCGTTCGGACAGTTTGCTCACGAGGGCACCACGTCCCGCAGATGGGCCGGGATCCGGTCGCCGAAGATGGCGCGGTACGCCGACACGTGCTGGTCGCGCGAGGTCAGGAACGGCAGGTCGGTGCTGACCATGTGCCGCACGACGAGCATCGGGACCGGCGCCTCCAGCGGGCGCAGCAGCGGGTTCCACAGGCCGCCCTTGTCGGGCGGGCCGTCGTGGAACTCGCCGACCATGACCCCGGCGGGCACGTGCCGGTCCTTGAGGATCTCCTGGGCGCCGTCGATCAGGTCGAGCCGCCGGCCCGCGTCGGGGAACAGCACCAGCACGGCCGTGTGCATGGAGTCGGCGATCAAGCGAGACGCGGGCGGCCGAAGGCCGACCGTGGCTCGCGCCGGGGAATCTGCCTCAATTGAACGCGGGGCGAGTTCGCCGAACCACTGGCGGTAGGGCTCGACGGCGGCGACCACCTCCTCGACGGTCTTGGGCCGCCCGGGGCGGATGGCGAGCAGGAACCGGCCCCGGTCGATGGAGCCCTGGGCGTACGGGCAGACGGGCCCGCGGCGGCCCAGTTCCGGGTGGGGGCGGCACAGGTACTCGCGCGCCCAGGCCGTCACGGTGCGGAGCTGGCGGATGTACATGGCGCCCAGCGGGTGGAGGGGGCGCCCGCTCTCGACGTCCTTGACGTCGAAGAGGCGCAGGGTCGGCTCGTCGGGGTGGGTGATCACTTGGGGTGCCTCCTGTCGCGGCGCCAGAGGAGCGCGGCCGCCAGCCCCACGGCCGCCGTCATCCCTCCCGCGCGGACGATCCGGTCCTGCGTTCGCGCACGCCGCAGCGCTTCCCCGTACGGCATGGTGGTGTGGCTGACCATCGTGTAGAGCGGTCGCCACCTGTCGGGCAGCAGCCGGCTGAGCACGGTGTCCACCTGCTTGCGGGCCAGGTGGAGCGGGGAGCGCAGCCGGTCGCGGAGTTCCAGGAAGTTGTCCGCCGACAGGTCGGCGAGCACGTCGGTGTGCGGTTTCCTGCGCCGCTGGTACGCGGCGAACGCCGCGCCGAGATCGCCGGGCCGGGCCTCGACGCACTCGGCGAGGACGACGCAGTCCTCGAACGCCGAGTTCATGCCCTGCCCGTAGAAGGGGTAGACGGCGTGGCAGGCGTCGCCGATCAGCACCGCGCGGCCGTCCTCGTGCCACTTGGAGGTCCGCACGGTGACCAGGTGGCCGACCGGGTTGCGGGCCAGCTGCCCCGCCAGGTCGGGCAGGTCGGCGGCCGGCAGCACGCTCTTCACGAACGCCGCCAGGTCGGGCCGGGCGAGATCGTGGTGGTCCATGAACAACGTGCAGGTCAGCGACCCGTCGACGTTGGGGTGGGCGACCATGAGGCCCTGGTCTCCGGGCCAGACGTGCAGCGCCTCCAGCCGTTCGGTGAACGGCAGGTGCAGCTCCTTGTAGCCCCACGGCAGGAACTCCTGCCGGAAGTCGGCCGGCCGGCCGCGCAGGAGTTCGGCACGCACCGCCGAGAACGCTCCATCGGCGCCGACGATCACATCGGGGGTGATCGTCTCGCCGCCCGCCCGGAACGACGGGGCGTCCCGGTCGATCTCGGTGACCGGGGTGCCGAAGAAGAACCGCACGCCCTGGAGCTTCTCCGCGTGCTCGACCAGGGTCCGGCTGAGGGCGTCGCGCCGGATCGAGTGGAGGATCTCGCCGGGGTCGCGCCCGTACGGGTGGAAGAACGGCCGGCCCTCCCTCGGGTGGACGTAGCGGCCGCGCATCGGGACGGTGTGGGTGCGCACCGCGTCCCACAACCCGGCCTTGCGCAGGGCGCCGATGCCCCGGGCCGACAGGCCCAGGTTGATCGACCGGCCCTCGTCGGGCGGCGCGACCCGGGGGTCGGCCCGGCGTTCGTAGACGTCGACGCGGTGGCCCTGCCCGGCCAGGTACACGGCCAGCAGTGAACCTGCCAGCCCCGCACCGACCACCGCGAAATGGATGTTCAGGTCGTCGCGCATCAGCGCTCGGCCTCCTCCAGGATCTCGTCGACCGCGGCCGCGAACTCGGCGACCGTACGGCTGGCGAACAGGGTGCGCACCGGGACGACCAGGTCGACGGCCCGGCGGATGCGCGCCACCACGCGGGTGGCGAGCAGCGAGTGCCCCCCGAGGGCGAAGAAGTCGTCGGCGGCCCCCACGCGGGGCACCCCGAGCACTTCGCCGAATATCTGTGCGACCAGCTCCTCGGCGTCGGTCCGGGGGGCGACGTACGCCTCTCCGGCCACGCCGGGGGCGGGCAGCGCCGCCCTGTCGAGCTTGCCGTTCCGGGTCAGCGGCAGCTCGGGCAGCGGGACGATGTGGCCCGGCACCAGGTGCTCGGGCAGGGTGCGCCGCAGGTGGGCGCGCAGATCGGCCGGGTCGGGGTCGCCCGTGACGTAGGCGGCCAGCGAGCCGTCGAGCGCGATCACGGCGGCGCTCCGCACCGAGGGGAAGGCGGTCAGCGCGGCCTCGACCTCGCCGGGCTCGACGCGGACGCCCCTGATCTTGACCTGGTCGTCGAGGCGGCCGAGGAACTCCAGCTCGCCGTCGGCCCGGACGCGGGCGCGGTCGCCGGTGAGGTAGCGGCGGCCGTTCGGCGCGGGCACGAACCGTTCGGCGGTCAGGCGCGGCCGGTTCAGGTAGCCCCACGCGACGCCGGCGCCGCCGATGGCGAGTTCGCCGGGCACGCCCGGCGGCACCTCCCGGCCGGCGGAGTCGAGCACGGCGACCGTGGAGCCCGCGATCGGGCGGCCGATCGACGGCTTGCCGTCACCGAGGTCGGCGGCCGTGGCGATCACGGTGGCCTCGGTGGGCCCGTAGGTGTTGACGAGGCGGACCCGATCGCCGAAACGGCTGCGCCAGCGCTTGACCGCCGAGGCCGCGACGGGGTCGCCGCCGAGGATGACGAGCCGAAGATTCGGCGGCCAGGCGATCTCGTCGATCTCCTCGACGAGGGCATGCCAAAAGGAGGTCGGCAAATCGAGCACGGTTACTCGCGCCCCTTCGGAAGTGGTCAGGAAATCCGGCAGGGTGCGCCCGCCATTGGGCAGCATCACGACCGTAGCCCCCGCTTCCAAGGATGGGAAGATCTCTTCCACGTGGGCGTCGAATCCCAGTTCAGAAAACTGCGCCACACGGTCGCCGGGCTGCAGGTCATAGGCCATGCGCATCCAGGAAACGCGTTCCGATACGCTTTGGCGATCGATCATGACACCTTTTGGCAGACCGGTTGACCCCGATGTGTAAAGCACATACGCGGGTAAGGAATGGTCGGAGATTTCTGTCAGAGAGGGCCCGCTCAAATCCCCGGGGCGCACGGCCGCAATTCCCTGCACGAACGCCGCGTCGGCCACCAGAATGCGCGCGTCCCCGTCTCGGAGCAAGGTCGAAATGCGGGCCGCCGGGAATGCCGGATCGACCGGCAGATAGGCGGCCCCGGCCCGCCAGACGGCGAGCAGGACCGGCACGAGGTCGAGGGTCCGCCGCAGGCTCACCCCCACGACGTCACCGGGCCGCACCCCGCGCGCGGCCAGTCCCGACGCCATACGCTCGACGCGTTCACCCAGCTCCCGATAGGTGAGCTCGGCGCCGTCGCAGGCGACGGCCGGGGAATCGGGGTCGATCTCGGGCGGCGGGCCGACCGCCGGTTCCGGCGGGGTCGTCGCGGTGTCCAGGGCGCAGAAGAGGTCGAGGTCGCCGCATCGTTCGCCGGGGCGCTTCGCGATGTCGTCCAAAAGCGCCTGGAACCGCCGCGCGAAACGCTCGGCCGTGGCCCGGTCGAAACGGCCCCTGTCGTAGGTGAGCACCAGCCCGGTCTCGGCCGGGCCCTGGTAGACGTCGAGGGACAGGTCGCACTTGGCCGAGGCGAGGCCCGAGTCGTAGATCTCGACGTCGAGGTCGCCGAGGCGGGGGCGCCGGGTCGTGGTCCGGGTGTACTGGAACATCGCCTGGAACCGCACCCCGCCGGGCACGTCGCCGTGGTCGAACGAGCGCAGCACGGCGCCCCGCGCGCGGCGCAGCGCCTCGGTGAACGGCGGGTCGTCGCCCAGGTCGGCGCGGAGCATCGCCAGGCCGGTGAAGTAGCCGACCAGGGGTTCGGTGTCGACGCGGTCGCGGCCGAGCACCGGCACGGCGACGCAGACGTCGCGCTGGGCGGCGTGCCGGGCCAGGAACACCTGGAAGGCGGCCAGCAGCACCATGAACAGGGTGCCGCGTTCCGCCCTGGCGAGCGCCTCCAGCCCGCCGACCAGCTCCGGCGGCAGGGTGGCGAAAATCTGGCCGCCTTCGCCGGTCGCGCGGGGCCGGTCGCCGGGCAGGTCGAGGACCGGCAGGCAGCGCAGCTCCTCGGCCCAGTAGTCGGGATGGGAGCGCTCGCCGCGCGCGACGTGGTCGGCGAAGGTGATCGGCAGCGGGGGGAGCACGCCGCCCCGGTAGAGCACGTCGAGCTCGCGCAGCAGCACGTCGACCGACCAGCCGTCGGCCGCGATGTGGTGGACGACCAGGCAGAGCACGTGGTCGTCGGGGGCCACCGTGATCAGGGTGAACCGGGCGACCGGCCCGGCGGCCAGGTCGAACGGCCGGTTGGCGCGTTCGGCCACGGCCGCCAGTGGATCGCCGGTCTCGATCCGCTCCAGCGCCGGCCCGTCAGGGGTGACCAGCCGGACCGGGTCGCCGTCGCCGTCCTCGGCGTACCGGCCGCGCAGCACGTCGTGCCGCAGGGTGAGCGCGGTGAGCGCGGCCTCCAGCGCCGCCTCGTCGAGGCGGCCCCGGATCCGCAGGGCCACCGGCATGTTGTACGACGCGTCGGCCGGGTCGAGGCGCTGCAGGAACCAGAGCCGCCGCTGCCCGGCCGACAGCGCACTCACCGTGCACTCACAGTTCGGCCCGGCGATCGGCCACGTCGGCGGCGATCCCGGCCACGGTCGGCACGTCGAAGAACACGTAGAACGGCACGTCGACGCCGAGCCGGTCGTGGATGCGGGCGGCGATCCTGGCGATGGTCAGCGAGTGGCCGCCGAGCTCGAACAGGCTCTCGTCGTCGCCGATGTGGTCGAGCCCGAGGACCTCCTCCCAGATCTCCCGCACGACCTCGGCCGTGTCGTCGGTGGCCGCCCCGATTCCGTCCTCGGCCGACATCTCGGGCGCGGGCAGCGCCGCCCGGTCGAGTTTGCCGTTCGGGGTCAGCGGCATCCGGTCGAGCGCCACGAACACGCTCGGCACCATGTAGGCGGGCAGCACCCGCGCCGCCTCGCGCCGCAGGTCGCCGACGGCGCCGACCGTGTAGGCGACGAGCTCCTCGTCGTGGACGGCCACCGCCGCCTCCTGGGCGTGCCCGAGCAGCACGGCCTCGATCTCGCCGAGCTCGATGCGGTGCCCCCGGACCTTGACCTGGTCGTCGGTGCGCCCGAGGAACTCCAGCCCGCCGTCCCTGACCCGGACCCGGTCGCCGGTCCGGTACATGCGCGCCCCCGCGTCGCCGAACGGGCACGGCAGGAACCGTTCGGCCGTCAGCGCGGGCCGGCCGAGATAGCCGCGGGCCAGCCCGGCCCCGGTGATGTACAACTCGCCGGGCACCCCGGTCGGCGCCGGCCGCAGGTCGTCGTCGAGCACCAGCAGCCCGGTCGCCGCCAGCGGCCCGCCGATCGAGATCCGCGCCGGGTCGGGCGGCACCTCGGCGATGGCCGACCAGATCGTGGTCTCGGTCGGCCCGTAGACGTTGAACAACCGGGCCACCCTCGGCCGCAACCGCGCCGCCAGCGGCAACGGCAGCGCCTCGCCGCCGACCAGGGCGGTGACGGGCGCCTCGAACCCGGCGTCGGCCAGCAGCCGCCAGGTCGAGGGCGTGGCCTGGACGTGCGTGACGCCGTGGGCCGAGACCAGCGCCCGCAACGCGTCGCCGTCGGCGGCCTGCGCCTCGGTCGCGATCACCACCCGGCCGCCGGTGATCAGCGGCAACCACAGTTCGAGCCCGGAGATGTCGAACGACAACGACGTGACGGCCAGCCAGGTGGCCGAGGGGTCGGACCGGGTCTCGTCGCGGATCGACAACAGCAGGTTCGTCAGCGCGGCGTGCCCGATCTCGACGCCCTTGGGCCGTCCGGTCGACCCGGAGGTGTAGATGACGTAGGCCCGGTCGCCGGGTGGTCCGGGGGTGTGACCCTCGGGTCCGTCTCCGTCGAGGGAGACGCGCACCGGGCCGGTCAGACCGGCCGTCGCGTCGGCCAGCAGCGCGCTCGCGCCGCTGTCGGCCAGCACGTAGTCGAGCCGGTCGGCCGGATAGGCCGGGTCGAGCGGCAGGTAGGACGCGCCCGCCCGCCAGATGCCCAGCACACCCGCGACCAGCCGCTCCGACCGCGCCGCCGAGACGGCCACGAGGTCGCCGGGGCGGACCCCCGCCCGCTGGAGCCGGGCCGCGACCGCGTCGGCCTCGGTCAGCAGTTCGCGGTAGGTGAGCCTGCGGTCGCCGATGACGGCCACGGCGTCCGGGGTCCGGGTGGCCTGGGCCGCCACCAGGTCGGGCACCGCCGCCGCGCCGGGGTGGGCGCGCGGGGACCACAGGCCGGGCGGATCCTCGCCGACCGGCAGCGCGGCCAGCGGCGTCGCCGGGTCGTCGGTGACGTGCCGGAGCACGTCGAGCAGGTGGGCGGCGACGCGTTCGGCGTCCGGGCGCGGCATCGACGCGGGCGGGAACTGGAGCATCACGCCGAGCCCGTCGGGGCCGTCGACCAGGTGGAACCGCAGGGCGTTGCGGGCGACGTGGTTGAACGCCACCCAGGTCACCTCGGTCCGCAGGCCGGGGAACTCGGGGGGCGCGATACGCCGCCGGTAGGTGAGGGAGACGGGGGCCAGCGCGACGCCGGGCCTGGTGCCGGGGGCGGCCCGGCCGAGGGGCACCTCGCGCACCCGGTAGAGCTCGCGCAGCCCGGCCCTGACCTGCCGGGCGTGGTCGGTGAAGGGGGTCTCGGGCCGGGGGTCCGACGTGAACGGCAGTTCGTTGACGTGGACGCCGATGCGCTCGCCCGCCTCGGCCTGGCGGGTGCCGAGGTCGAGGGCGGTGACGGGCCGGCTGTTGCCGTACCGGAACAGCAGCGCGTGCACCGAGGCCACGACCAGCTCGAAGCGGGTCACCCCCAGCTGGGCGGCGGCCTTCTCCAGGATCGGCTCGGTCAGGAAGAACTCGACCGACTCCCCCGGCTGGACCGCGTCGTCGGGCCGGTCGAGGCCCGGCAGCACGACGTCGGGGAACTCGGTCGGCCGCCCCGACCAGTAGGCCCGCGCGGCCGGCAGCCCCTCGGCGACCCGGCGGGCCTCGGCGGCGACGTCGAACGACTCCGGCGCCTCGACCGGCACGGCCTGCCCGTAGAGGCGGGCCAGGTCGGCGACGAAGACGTCGGTCGACTGGCCGTCGAAGACCAGGTGGTGGGCCACGACCAGCAGCTCGTGCTCGGCCGGGCCGAGCCGGAACAGCGTGATCCGGGTCAGCGGCCCGGCGGCCAGGTCGAAGGGCCGCAGGATCGCCTCCCGCCGCGCGCCGGCTAATCGGTCGGGATCGGTCTCGATGATCTCGAAGGGCGGCGGCGGCCCCTCGACCTGGTAGGGAGCCCCGGCCTCCTCGCGGACCGCCGCCCGCAGGGCGGGGTGCAGGGTGGCCACGCCCGCGCAGGCGTGGCGCAGCGCGTCCACATCGAGGTCACCGGAGAACCGGATCGCGAAAGGCATGTGGTGGACGGCCCCCGCGCCGCCGAGACGTTCGTTGAACCAGATGCCGCTCTGCGGCACCGAAAGTGGTACTCGTGACATTGCCTGCCCCAACGCTTCGCTTATTTCGTGAGTATGACCAGAAATTGCATTCACTTGCTAGATACTTGTGAGGATTCGTCTGGTCTGATTTACTCCCCTTCCGACCGTCTGCCGGACGCGGAAGAGGTGGGCCCATGACCGCGACCCTCCCCCACTTACTTCGAGCGAGGGCCGTCGAACAACCGGACAGAACCGCCCTGATCAGCACAGACGGGCGAGAGCTGACGTTCGGCGAATGGGACGCGGGAGCCGACTCCGGGGCGTGCGCGCTGCTCGGCAAGGGCTTGCAACGCGGCGATCGGGTCGGCTTGCTCTTCGATAACGATCGATGGGTGGATTTCGCCATCGCCTGCATGGCCGTCTTGCGGGCCGGTGGCGTCGCCGTGCCACTGTCCGCCCGGCAGTCGGCGGCCACGCTCCAGGTGATGACCGACGACTGCGAAGCGCAGTGGGTGCTGAGCGAGGCGCCGTCGGGCTCGGGGGTGCCCGACGTCGACCTCTCCCCCGGCGACCCGGCCCAGATCCTCTACACCTCCGGCACCACCGGGAAACCGAAGGGCGTGCTGGCCACCCACGCCAACCTGGCCTGGGGACACGCGCCGAACCCGCCCTTCCGGGCCTTCGGCCACTCGGCGCACTTCCTGCACGCGTTCCCGATCGGCACCAACGCCGGGCAGATGATGCTGGTCAACACCCTGACGGCGCATCCCATCGCCGTCGCGGCGGCCCGCTTCGACGCGGCGGAGTTCTGCGGCTTGATCGAGAAGTTCCGCGCCGGAACGGTCTTCGTGGTGCCCGCGATGGCGACCGAACTGCTCGACTCGGGGGCCTGGCGCGACCACGACCTGTCGAGCGTGGTACTGCTGAGCTCGTCGGCCGACGCGCTGCCGCCCCGCGTGGCGGCCGGCCTGCCGGAGGCGTTCCCGAGGGCCACGATCGTCAACTACTACACCTCGACCGAGGCGGTCCCGGCCCAGACGACGATGATCGTCGACCCCCGCCGCCCCGACTCGGTCGGCCGCGCGACCGCCCGCGGCGACCTGAAGATCGCCGACGAGGCGGGCACGCCGCTGCCCCCCGGCGAGGTCGGCGAGGTGTGGCTACGGGCCCCCGCCGCCCAGCGGACCTACTACGGCGACGCCGGGACCAGCGCGAAGACCTTCAGGAACGGCTGGACCCGGATGGGCGACCTGGGCCGCCTCGACGCCGACGGCTACCTCTACCTGGTCGGCCGGGAGAGCGACGTGGTGAAGTCGGGCGGCCTCAAGATCTCGTTGCCGCAGGTCGAGACGGCCGTCCGGGAGCACCCGTCGGTCGCCGACGCGGCCGTGGTCGGCCTGCCGCACGCCACGATGGGCCAGATGATCGCCGCCGCCGTGGTGCGGAGACAGGCGGAGCTCACCGCCGACCGGCTGCGAACCTTCCTGCACCAGCGGCTGGCCCGCAACGAGGTGCCCTCGCGTTACGTCTTCGTCGACGCGCTGCCGCGCAACGAGCTCGGGAAGGTCGTCAAGGCCGAGGTCCGGGCGTTGTTCACGGTCGCCGGACCGGCCGGCCGGCCGCTGGAGTCGGCCGAGGAGCGGGCCCTGGCCCGGTTGTGGACGGGTGTGCTCGGGGTGCCCGCCACCAGCGCGGACGACGACTTCTTCGCCCTCGGCGGGGACTCCCTCAGAGCCGCCCAGCTCGCCGCCCGGGTGGCCGAGAGGTTCGGGGTCCCCGTCGAGGGGACGTTCGTGTTCGACCGGCCCGTGCTGGGCCGCCAGGCCGCCCAGATCCGGGACGCCGTCGCCACCGTCTCCGGCGGCGACGACGTGGTTCTGGCGGACGGCGCCCTCTCCGGAGTGCAGGCCCACTGGTGGCGGTGGATGCACGCCTCCGGAGAGCGGCGTCACATGCCGCCCGTGCACGTCGCGGTCCGGGTCCCCGGCGGGCTCGACCTCGGCGTGCTGGCGCGGGCGGTGGCCGAGCTCGTCCGGCGGCACGACAGCCTCCGGACGGTCTTCCGCGACCCGGGCGTGGGGCCGGTGCTCGACTCGCTCGACGTGCCGATCGGCGTCCACCGGCGGGAGACCGAGGCGGAGGCCGCAATGCTGGCGGCCGAGCGGGTGCGGGCGCCGTTCGACGTCGAGGCCGGGCCGCTGCTGCGGGTCGAGGTGATCGAGCTGCCGCGAGGGTGCGTGCTGGTCGTCTCCGTCCACCACCTGGTCTTCGACGGCGGCTCGGCCACGGTGCTGCTGCGGGAGCTCGGCGTGCTCTACTCCGCCTTCCGGCACGGCGCCCCCTCGCCGCTGCCCCCGGCGGTCTCCTACGGCGATGTGGTCGCGTGGGAACGCCTCGAATGGACGCGGCACCGCCCCTGGTGGGAGGCCACGCTGGAGGGCGCTCCGGCGTCTCTGGAGCGCCTCCCCGGACGGGCCCGCGACGTGCGCCGCTACCTGGCCGACGCGTTTCCCTTCGACGTCCCGGACGTGCGCGAGCTGGCCCGCTCGCGGGGCGCCACGGTGTCGATGACGCTGGCGGCGGCCTGGGCGCTGACCCTGGGCTCCTGGGCGCGGGCCCCCGAGCTCGTGGTCGCCACCCCGGTCAGCGGCCGGTCGAAGCCCGGGTTCGAGAACGCGGTCGGCTGCCTGTTCCGCTGGAACCTGATCACGGTGCCGGGGACGGGCGCGCTGCCCGACGTGGTCGACCACGTCAGGCGCGAGTCGCTGGCGGCCGCCGAGCGCCAGTTCCACGACTGGGGCCACCTGCACGCGGCGGTGCCGTTCCCGGCGTACTTCCGGTTCGAGAGCTGGGGACACCCGGCCCACCTGCCGGGGGTGCCGTCGGAGGAGTTCGACGTCCCGGCCGGCCCGATCATGGAGTGGACGCTCCCCGACGACGACCCCGACCTGCACCCGCCGGAGATCCTGATCAGCGAGTCGCACGACGGGACGCTGCGCGGCCAGCTCATCTACAACCGCCACGCCTACGAGGCGTCCGCCATCGCCGCCCTGGCCGCCGACTTCGTCCGGCGGATCACGGGTGTCGTCGACGCCGGCCGGGGAACGGCCACGGAATGAACTCCGACGTCGATCTGACAACCGGCGCGGGCGAGTGCCTGGAGAAGGCACGAAGCTCGGCCCACGGCCGCGACGCCCATCTGGTGCTCCACGATGGCCCGTTGCGTCAAACGCTGATCGCCTTGACCGCCGGCTCCGAACTGGCCGAGCACCAAGCGCCGCCCGCGGCCAGCCTGCAGGTCCTGACCGGATCGGTCGTCCTCGACGGGACCACGCACCACAGCGGCGCGCTGGCCCCCATCCCGCACCGCCGTCACAGCCTGAGAGCGGTGGAGGACTCCGTCGTGCTGCTGACCACGGTCACCGGGATCTGACCCGCGTCACCTGGACATCAGGGTGGCCCAGCGCGACTGGGCCACCGTCAGCATCACGCCGCCGAAAACGAGCAGGTAGGCGGCGTTCAGCAGCAGACCCGGCCCGACCTCGCCCAGCGCCAGGCCCCGGGAGAGCTCGATCGCGTGGTAGAGCGGGAGCGCTTCCACCAGCAGCCGCACCCAGTCGGTGTAGACGGTGACGGGGTAGAAGGTCGTCGCGAACAGGAACATGGGCAACATCACGAGCTGGACGTACTGGAAGCTGTGCCAGCCCCGGGCGTAGCCCGCCGCCGCCAGGCCGAACGCGCCGAAGGCGAACGCGGTCAGCAGGCCCGCCGGCACGGCCATGACCGCCCACGGCGACCTGACCAGCCCGAAGGCCGCGATCACGGCCAGGAAGCCGACGCCGGTGACCAGGGCGCGGGCCGCCGCCCAGAGGAGTTCCCCGGCGACCATGCCGCGCACGGTCATCGGGGTGACCAGCAGCGAGTGGTAGAAGCGGTCGAAGGTGAGCTTGCCGTAGACCGTGTTGGTGGTCTCCTCCAGGGCGCTGTTCATCATGGCCACCGCGAGCAGGGCGGGGGCGACGAAGGCGGCGTACGGGACGTCGACGCCGGGCACCCGCCCGACGAGCGCTCCCACGCCGACGCCGAGGGCCAGCAGGTAGAGGATCGGCTCGTACACGGAGTACAGGGCCATCGTCCACGGGGTGCCGCCCTTGTGCACCCACACGTTGCGCAGCATGACCAGGTGGGCGCCGCCGGCGGCCGGGAGCCTAGACATAGAGCACCTTCCGGAAGGTGACCCGCCCGATCAGGACCCCGGCGACCGCCATGACGCCCAGGTAGGCGACGTGCAGCAGGGTCGTGCCGGGGGTGGCGGTGCCGAGGGCCAGCGATCGGCACAGGTCGGCGCCGTGCCAGAGCGGGAGGGCGTACATGATCGTCTGGAGGGCGGCGGGCAGCTGCTCGACGGAGAAGAACGTGCCGGAGAACAGGTACATCGGCATGACGACGAACCGGAACACCGTGTTCAGGCGCGGGAAGTCGGTCACGGTCACCGCCCAGGCCGCGACGACGGCCGCGGGCGCGATCCCGGTGAGCGTGGCGGCCAGCAGGACCGCGACGGCCGTGCCGGACGAGGAGAAGAGCCCGAACCCCGCCATCACCGCGACGAACGCGAGCGCTCCCACGAACACCCGCAGCCCGACGAACAGCAGGTGCCCGCCCATCACCTCGCCCGGCGACAGCGGCGTCGCGACGGCGGTCTGGTAGACCCGCTCCCGTCCCCGTGCCGACGCCACCCCGAACCCGGCGTCGATGAACGCGTTCTGGAACGCGGCCGCGGCCAGCATGCCGGGCGCGAAGAACTCCAGGTAGGGCACGCCCTCGACGTCGCCCCGCACCAGGGAGCCGAGCCCGGCCCCGATGGCCAGCAGAAACAGCAGCGGGTTGGCGACCGAGACGACGACGGTGCCCTGCCAGGTCCGGCGGTACCGGAACAGCCAGTAGGCCAGCGCGCGGGTCATCAGTCGGTCAGCGATCGGCCGGTGAGGCGGAGGAAGACGTCCTCCAGCGTGGCCCGGCGCACCAGAGCGGTCAGCGGGCGCAGGCCCGCTTCCGTCACGCGGGCCAGGGCCGCGTCGCCGTCGTCGGCGTAGCAGAGCAGGCGGTCGGGCAGCACCTCCACGTCGCCGCCCAGCTTCTCGGCGGCCTGCTCCTGCTCCCCGGGCGGGAACCGCAGTTCCACGACCTCGCGGGTGACGTGGCGGTCGATGAGCTCGCGCGGGGTGCCCTCATCGGCGATCAGGCCCTTGTCCATGATGACCAGGCGGTCGCAGAGCTGCTCGGCCTCGTCCATGTAGTGGGTGGTGAGGATGAGGGTCACGCCGGCGCTCTTCAGGCGGAACAGGCGGTCCCACAGGATGTGCCGGGCCTGCGGGTCGAGGCCGGTGGTCGGCTCGTCGAGCAGCAGGATCTCCGGGTCGTTGACCAGCGAGCGGGCGATCGTGAGGCGGCGCCGCATGCCGCCGGACAGGTGCTCGACCCGCTCCCCCGCCTTGTCGGCGAGCTGGGCGAACTCCAGCAGTTCGGCGCTCTTGGCCCGCATGTGCTTCAGGGAGAGGCCGAAGTACAGGCCGTACACGATCAGGTTCTCGCGGACGGTGAGCTGCAGGTCGAGCGCGTCGTCCTGCGGGACGACGCCGAGCCGGGCCCGTAACGCCCGGCCGTGGACGACCGGATCGTCGCCCAGGATGCGCAGACTGCCGCCGCTCGGTTGCGACACGCACGCCAGCATCCGCATCGTGGACGACTTCCCGGCCCCGTTCGGCCCCAGGAACCCGAAGGCTTCTCCCCGTTCCACCCGGAACCCGATGCCCGCGACCGCCGTGAAGTCGGTCCCGGGATAACGCTTCTCCAGCCCTTCGGCCTCGATCAGTGCCATGTGAAGACCCCCGTCTCTTGGCGCGGGTCCGTGACCGCCTTCCCACGAGCGGTCACGGACCCGAGTCTCTCAGCGCAGCCAGACGGCCGTGTCGGAGGGCAGTTCGTCGCCCTCCAGGGGACCGCTGGCCAGCAGCACCTCGGTGTGCGGGGGCAGCGGCGCGGGCTCGGCGCCCAGGTTCACGACGCAGACCAGGCCCGAGTCGCGCTGGAAGGCGAGCACGTCGTCGCGCGACGCGCACCAGGTCAGGGTGCCGTCGCCGAGCAGTTCCCGGCGCAGCTTCAGCCCGGAGCGGTAGAGGCTCAGCATCGAGCCGAGGTCCTCGTTCTGCGCCTCGACGGTCAGCTTGTTCCAGTCGGCGGGCTGGGGGAGCCACGGCTCGCCGGCGCCGAAGCCGAACGGCTTCTCCTGACCCGACCACGGCAGCGGCACCCGGCAGCCGTCGCGGCCCGGCACGGTGTGCCCCGAGCGCGGCCACATCGGGTCCTGGCGCAGCTCGCCGGGGATGTCGTCGACCTCCGGCAGGCCCAGCTCCTCGCCCTGGTAGATGTACACGCCACCGGGCAGGGCCATGGCCAGCAGCGCCGCCGCCCTGGCCCGGCGGTAGCCGAGCTCCAGGTCAGACGGGTGGCCGTCGCGGCGGGCGCCGTGGTCCCAGGAGGTGATCTCGCGGCCGTAACGCGTCACCACGCGGGTCACGTCGTGGTTCGACAACACCCACGTGGCCGGCGCGCCCAGCGGGGCGTGGGTCTCCAGCGTCGTGGTGATGGAGGCGCGCAGCGCGGCCGGCTCCCAGGGGGCGGCCAGGAAGTCGAAGTTGAAGGCGGTGTGCAGCTCGTCGGGGCGCAGGTAGCGGGCGAACCGCTCCTGGTCGGGGAACCACACCTCGCCGATGAAGATCCGGTCGGTGTACTCGGTGTCGGCCAGCCGCCGCCAGCCCCGGTAGACGTCGTGCACCTCGGGCAGGTCGGTGTAGCCGTCGGGGTCGCCGCCCTCGAAGTTCTTGACCAGCACGGCCGCCGAGTCGATCCGGATGCCGTCGACGCCGCGGTCGAACCAGAACCGCAGCACGTCGTGGAACTCCTCGTGGACCTCCGGGTTGGTCCAGTTGAAGTCGGGCTGCTCGGGCGCGAACAGGTGCAGGTACCACTGGCCGTCGGGCACCTGGCTCCACGCCGGGCCGCCGAAGATCGACTTCCAGTCGCCGGGCTCGTCGCGGAACCAGAAGCGCTCCCGCTCGGGCGATCCGGGACCGGCCGCCAGCGCCGCCTTGAACCACTCGCTCTGGTCGGAGTGGTGGTTCGGGACGACGTCGATGATCACCTTGATGCCCAGCTCGTGGGCCTCCTCGATGAACCTCTCGGCCTCCGCCAGATCGCCGAACGACGGCTCGATGGCCCGGTAGTCGGCCACGTCGTAGCCGCCGTCGGCCATCGGGGACGGATACCAGGGGTTGAGCCACAGGGCGTTGACACCGAGGTCGGCGAGGTAGGCCAGGCGGCTGCGCAGGCCGGCGAGGTCGCCGATGCCGTCGCCGTTTCCATCGGCGAAGCTGCGCAGGTAGACCTGGTAGATCGCGGCCCCCCGCCACCACGTTTCGGGCATGCTGGAACAACTCCTTAGGCTTTATTGGAGAGTGGGCGGCAGGGTCAGCCTTTTAGGCTTCCCGCCGTCAGACCGGCCATGATGCTGCGCTGGAACACCAGGAACACCAGGATCGCCGGGATGCTCGCGATGACGAGAGCCGCGATCAGGACGTTCTGCGGCATCTGGGCCGAAAGTGAGGAGATGCCGACGCTGATCGACATCTTCTCGCTGTCCGGCAGGACCAGCAGCGGCCAGACGAAGTCCTTCCAGACGTTGACCACCGCCAGGATGGAGACCACCCCGAGGATCGGCCGGGACACCGGAAGAACCACCGACCAGAGGATACGCATCGGCGACGCGCCGTCGATCTGGGCGGCTTCCAGCAGCTCACGCGGGATCGAGTCGAAGAACCGCTTGAGCAGGAAGATGAAGAACCCGTTGGCCGCCGCGGGCAACCAGATGGCCCACGGGGTGTTCAGCAGGTTCCATCCGAATATCGGCAGCTCCACCACGCTCAGGTAGGCCGGCAGCAGGATCACCATCGGCGGGATCATCAGCGTCGACAACACCAGCGCCAGGACCACCTTGCCGAACACCGGCCGCAACTTCGACAACGCGTAGGCCGCGGCCACGTCGAAGGTCAGCGTGAAGAACCAGGCGCCGGCCGCGTAGATCAGGGTGTTCTTCAGGAAGGTGCCGAGGTCGAGCAGGTCCCACGCCTCGGCGTACACCGCGAAGTTCAGCTCTTCGGGGAAGAAGCTCGGCGGCACCGCGACGAGTTCGTCCGGCGACTTCATCGCGCCGGTGACCATCCAGTACAGCGGGAACACGAAGGCGAGCGTGAACCCGACGACGACGAACGTCAGGACGGTCCAGTAGACGATCTTGCCCCGCGGGGTGGTCAGGGTGTGGGGCGACACCAGGCCGCGGAACTGCTGGGGCCGTTCCTTCGTCTTGCGGCGCCGCCGCGCGTGCTTGGGCGGGGGCGCGCTGTCCTTCACGGCCCGGGCGGGCCGCTGGACGGTGCTCTGCGACATCGGTGTTCCTCCTCTCTGCCGGTCTCGGCTAGGTACGGTCGCGCGAGACGCGCAGGTAGAAGGCGGAGAAGACGATGAGGACCAGCATCAGCATCAGCCCGAGGGCGCCGCCGCCGCCGAAGTTCCCGAAGCTGAAGGCGTACTGGTACATGAGATAGGCCACCGTCACGGTCGCGTTCTCGGGGCCGCCGCCGGTCAGCAGGAAGGGCTCGATGAAGACCTGCATGGTCGCCACGATCTGGAGCAGCAGCATGACCAGCAGGATCAGCCGCGTCTGCGGGATCGTGATGTGCCACACGCGCTTGAACAGGCCCGCGCCGTCGAGCTCGGCCGCCTCGTAGAGCTCGCTGGGGATGCTCTGGAGGGCCGCGAGGTAGATCAGCGTGCCGGTCCCGAGGTTCATCCAGGTGGAGACGATGACGAGCGAGGGCAGAGCGGTCGTGGTCGAGTCGAGCCAGCTCAGCGGGGGGATGCCGACCACGCCGAGGGCCTGGTTGAACAGGCCGGCGCCCGGGTCGTAGAACCACTTGAACAGCAGCACCGCCACGGCGGGCGGCAGCATCACCGGCAGGTAGACGATCAGCCGGAGGTAGCCCTGGGCGTGCCGGAGTTCGTTCAGGACGACCGCGAACACGAACGGCACGATGTAGCCGAAGACCAGCGCCAGCAGGGTGAAGATCGCGGTGTTGACCCAGGCGGAGATGAACGCCGGGTCGTCCAGGACGGTGCGGAAGTTCTCCAGGCCGACCCACTCCGTGGAGTTCACGAAGTTGGTCTTCTGGAAGGAGAGGATGAACTCCCGGACCATCGGGATCCAGGAGAAGAACGCGAAGCAGATCAGCGCCCCGGAGAGGAAGCCGTAGGCCGTGAGGTTCCGGCTCACCGAGCGTCGCAGGGCTCCGGGGTGTTGCCGCCGGTCCTTCGCGGAGAGAGTCGTCATCGGTTTGCGCTCACAATCTCAAACGTGACTATCGGGGGCCGGCCCTGCGACCGGCCCCCGAACTTCAGGTCAGCCCGCTGCCAGCAGCTTGTTGACCTTCTCCTCCGCGTCCGCCAGCAGCTCGTCGATGTTGGCGTCCTGGCGCGTCAGGACCGCCGACATCGGGGTGTCGAGGATGGCGTAGATCTCCTGGGCCTTCGGCGGCTCCAGCTTGAAGGTCACCGACTTGGTGCCCTCGACGTACGGGGCGAAGTGCTCGGTCGGGACGTTCGCGTTGGTCTCACGGTCCGTCTGGATCTGCGCGCCGGGGGCGGCGGAGCCGTACAGGTCGGTGAGGGGCAGGCCGGTGGGCAGGCCGTCGGCCTTGTTGCGGGCGTAGTCGAACTGGCCCTGGCCCGGGGTGAGGAACTTGAACTCCAGCCACTTCAGACCGGCCTTGATCTGGTCGGGGGTGGCCTTCGCGTTGAACATGTAGCCGTCGCCGCCGGACAGCGACTGGGTCGACTCGGGGAGCGCGGTCACGCCGTAGTCCTCGAACTTGCCCTTGAAGTCGTTGTTCACGGCCTGGACGACGTCGGGGGCGCCGATCATCATGCCGAGCTTGCCGGAGCCCATCATCCGCATGAGGTCTTCCCAGCGGTGCAGCTGCTTGGTGCCCATGCTGTTGTCGTCCCACCGCATCTTGCGGAGGTTCTCCAGCACGGCCTTGCCCTGCTCGCTGTTGAAGGCGGCCATCTTGCCGTCCTCGCTCACGATCGCGCCGCCGCGGGCGTAGATCGACGAGGTGAAGTGCCAGCCGCCGGTGTTGCCGGCGGAGTACTCGCCGAAGCCGACGTAGCCGTTGCCGAGCCCGGCGATCTTCTTGGCGGCGTCCTGGACCTCGGCCCAGGTCTTGGGCGGCATGTCCGGGTTGAGGCCCGCCTGGGTGAACAGCGCGCGGTTGTAGACCAGACCGGTGGCGTAGTTGGTGCGCGGCACGCCGTAGGTCTTGCCGCCCGACTCGAACACGCCCTTCACGTCGGGGCGGATCTCCGCGAAGTGCGGGGCCTCGCTCAGGTAGGGCGTGATGTCGGCGGCCTGGCCGGCCCCGATGATGCGGGCGGCGTCGGTGTAGTAGACGTAGAACAGGTCTTCCATCTGGCCGCCGGCGAGCTTCGCCTGGAAGGTCTCAGGAACGATGCAGGGGAACGCGTCCTTGCTCTCGATCGTGATGTAGGGGAACTTCGCCTGGAACGCGGTGACGTCCGCGTCCCACTGCGCGCGCTCCTTCGGGTTCGTCTTCGGCGGCTGACAGCCGACGCTGATCGTCACGGGGGCGTTCTCGGCGGCGGCCGGGGCCGAACCACCGGCAGAGGGGTTCGCGGCCGGGGCCGGGGTGTCCTCCGTGCCACACGCCGCAGCGGCGAGGGTAAGCCCCGCCACGGCCAGCAACGTCGCGATTTTACGGGATTGCATCAATGATTCCCTCCTGCCGTGGCCAACCACGACACCTTGAGAGCACCTGTCCGTCTGGCAAGTTCCGGAACGAGCCCCCCGAAGGCCCGATCGATGAAGGTGGAGTTACGAGTCCGCTTCGTGTTACCGGTTGCGAGAAACATACAGAGACGAACAAGGGCTAGCAAGAGTCATGTACTCAAGATGCAAAAAAGTGACAGTGCGACGCAGCGCACGCCGGTGAAACACGAACCCGCAGGTCACAGAGATGGCCTGCTGCCAGGGTCGTTTCCACGGCGCTGTCAGGCTTGAGAGCACGTCTGACAGAGGCGTGACCGTTCCAGTCAAACACCGGTGATCGACCGCAAACAAGCTCTCGTCAGCACGCACGGAGTCGACGATCAGATGAACTGGAACGACGTGGCTTTCGGCGCCCGGACATGACAGAAGCCCCGCACTTCCGAGGAAGGCGGGGCTTCGGGTTACCGGGCGGGAGGGGTCAGACCGCGACTCCGACGCCGACCCCGGCGCCGATCCTGGCGGGGCCGGTGGAGCCCCGGACGACCAGCTCCGGTTCGTAGAGCAGTTCCTCCGCCGTGACGGGGGTGCCGTCGATCTGGTTCACCAGCAGGGTGACGGCGGCGCGGCCGATCGCCTCGATCGGCTGGCGCACCGTGGTCAGCGGCGGGTTGGTGCAGTTCATGAAGTTCGAGTCGTCGAAGCCGACCACCGAGACGTCTTCGGGCACCGACATGCCCATGCGGCGGACCGCCCGGATCGCTCCAAGCGCCAGCGGGTCGGAGGCGCAGATGATGCCGGTGACGCCGAGCCGGATCAGCCGGTTGGTGACGGCCTGGCCGCCTTCGAGCGAGAACATGGCGTGCTCGACCGCGACCTCGGCGAGGCCGGCCTTCTCGGCGGCGGCGTTGATCGCGGCCAGCTTGCGCCGCGAGGGGATGTGGTCGTCGGGGCCGAGCACTATCCCGAGCCGCTCGTGGCCGAGCGAGACCAGGTGGCTGAAGGCCTGCTCGACGGCGACCGCGTCGTCGGTGGAGACGCGCGGGAAGTCGAGGTTGTCGCTGGCGGCGTTGACCAGCACGACCGGCAGGCCGATGTCGAGCAGCCGGAGGTAGTGCTCGTGGGGGGCGTCGGCCTCCATGTAGTGGCCGCCCGCGAAGACCACCCCGGAGACCTGCTGCTCCAGGAGCATCTCGACGTAGTCGGCCTCGGAGAGGCCGCCCGCCGTGCGGGTGCACAACACCGGGGTGAAGCCGCGCTGCGCCAGGGCGCCGCCGACGACCTCGGCCAGCGCCGGGAATATGGGGTTGCCCAGTTCGGGCAGGACCAGGCCGACCAGGCGGGCGCGCTCCCCCCGGAGCTGCGTCGGGCGCTCGTAGCCGAGGACATCGAGGGCGGTCAGCACGGCCGCGCGGGTCGCGTCGGAGACGCCCGGCTTGCCGTTCAGCACTCGGCTGACGGTCGCCTCGCTCACTCCGACTTTCTTCGCCACTTCTGCAAGTCGACGTGTCACAGCGCAAATCATACGCCCAAGGAACGCAACCTGCTTGCATTCCCCCGATGCCATCTCGCCATGAGAGCGTTTTCCACCCATCGGGGCACGATCATGGAACGCCCTCGCAACGGCCAACGGTCCAGGTCGTGACCGGAAAACGATCGTTTGCGAGGAGATACGCGCGCTTACGTGTTCCTTACGCCGAGGCCGGGACACATGAACGTTACACACACGACCCCATTGACCGGCCGGGCGAAAGTTTGCGCACGCGGCCCTTCGAACTACTCATAAGACCAGCTCAGCGGGGCTGGGAGAGAGCAAACAGGGGCACGTGGCACGGCCCGCACGCCATGACCGCAGAGGTCAGGTCCTGTCAGACGGCCCCAGACCATACCTTTTGCGAAATCAAGTTGAAATATTGCGGACTTCTGTTGGCCATCCTATGGTGTGCTCATCTCGACACCGCCGATCGCGACGGAAGTGACGAGCACCCCTCAGGCCCGTGTCACCCGCCGACCCCCCGGCGGCGGCCCGGGCCCGCACCTGACAGAAGGGTCCGCCGATGCCTGAATCGGTAATCCGCTCACGTCGCCTGTCCGCCGCCCTCGCGAGCGCCGCCCTGATCGCGGCGGGCGTGGTGGCCCTCCCTGCTCTCACCGGCACCGCCTCCGCCGCCACCGCCGACTCCGTGTGGGGCATCCCCGGTCGCGGCGCGACCGTCCCCTTCACCGAGTTCGAGGCCGAGGACGTCGCCCACACCGGCACCGTCATCGGGCCCAGCCGGATCTACACGACGCTGCCCTCCGAAGCCTCCGGCCGCCGGGCCGTGACGATCGACGCCCCGGGCGAGTACGTCGAGTTCACCCTGACCAAGCCGGCCAACGCGATGACGGTGCGCTACAGCATCCCCGACGCGAACGGCGGCCAGGGCCAGACCATCAACGCCGACATCCGCGTCGGCGGCGCCAAGCTCAAGGACATCTCCCTGACCTCGGTGTACAGCTGGTTCTACGGCGGCTACCCGTTCAACAACAACCCGGGTGACACCAACCCCCACCACTTCTACGACGAGACCCAGACCCTGCTCGGCCAGACCTACCAGGCCGGCACGAAGATCCGCGTCCAGGCCCAGTCGAACACCCCCATCACGGTGGACGTGGCCGACTTCGAGGTCGCCCCCGGGGCGATCGGAAGGCCGGCCGGCTCGCTGTCGGTCGACGAGTTCGGTGCCGCCCGCAACTCGTCGACCGACTCCACCGCCGCCTTCCAGGCCGCGGTCGACGCGGGCAAGGCGCAGGGCAAGGAGGTGTACGTCCCCGAGGGCACGTACACCCTCTGGGACCACGTCGTCGTCGACGGCGTCACGCTGCGCGGCGCCGGCCCCTGGTACACCAAGCTGACCGGCCGCCACCCGACCCAGCGCAACCGCGCGGTCGGCATCTACGGCAAGTACGTCGCCGGCGGCGGCTACCAGGGCGGCGTCCGCGCCCACGAGGCCGGCGGCCCGAGCCGCAACGTGGTCGTCCGCGACCTGCACATCCACGGCGACATCCGCGAGCGGGTGGACGACGACCAGGTGAACGCCATGGGCGGCGCGATGACCGACTCGGTCGTCGACAACGTCTGGATGGAGAACACCAAGGTCGGGGCCTGGATGGACGGCCCCATGAACAACTTCGTCATCCGCAACAGCAGGATCGTCGACCAGATCGCCGACGGCGTGAACTTCCACACCGGCGTGACGAACTCGACGGTGACCAACACCTTCGTCCGCAACAGCGGCGACGACGGCCTGGCCATGTGGCCCGACCGGATGGCGAACGTCAACAACACCTTCAGCTTCAACACGGTGATCGCGCCGATCCTGGCCAACAACATCGTCACCTACGGCGGCCGCGACATAAAGATCACCGACAACGTGGTCTCCGACACGCTGACCAACGGCGGCGGCATCCACATCGCCAACCGCTATCCCGGGGTCAACTCCGGCCAGGGCACCGCGGTCGCGGGCACCCACACGGTCGCCAGGAACACCCTGATCCGGACCGGCAACAACGACTACAACTGGCGCTTCGGCGTCGGCGCGATCTGGTTCTCCGGCCTCAACGAGCCGGTCAACGCCACGATCAACGTGACCGACACCGACATCATCGACAGCTCGTACGCCGCCATCCACTTCATCGAGGGCAGCACCCAGACGGTCAACTTCAAGAACGTCAACATCGCCGGCACGGGCACGTACATGATCCAGGCCCAGTCAGGCGCCCGGACGACGTTCGAGAACGTGCGGGCCAGCTACCTCGGCGCCGGGACGGCGATCCACAACTGCGTGGGCGGCGCGTTCACGCTGACCGACCTGGGCGGCAACTCGGGCTGGTCGCCGGGCAGCACCACCTGCACCGGGACCTGGCCGAACCCGAACTACATCTATCCGGGCGGCGGCGGAGGCAACCCCAGCCCCTCGCCCAGCCCGTCACCGCCCACGAGCCCGTCTCCCAGTCCCTCGCCCAGCCCGTCGCCGTGCACCAGGACGGCCACGGCGACCAGCCAGAACCAGTCGTTCACGCCGCAGAACGCGATCGACGGCAACGCCGACACGTACTGGGAGAGCGCCAACAACGCCTTCCCGCAGACGCTGACCGTCGACCTGTGCGCCCCGGTCAACGTCCAGCGCGTGGAGCTGAGGCTGCCGCCCGCGACGGCCTGGAACACCCGCACCCAGACCATCGCGATCGAGGGCTCGGCCAACAACTCGACGTGGACGACCCTGTCGGCCGGCGCGGGCCGCACCTTCAACCCGGCGACCGGCAACACGGTGTCGATCAACACCACCGCCGCGACGGTGCGTTACCTGCGCCTCGTCGTGACGGGCAACACCGGCTGGCCGGCCGCGCAACTCTCGTCGGTCGAGGTCTTCGGCACCCCGGGCACGAACCCGTCGCCGTCCCCCTCGCCCTCCCCGTCGCCGTCGCCCTCGCCGCAGCCGGTGGGGAACCTGGCCCAGGGCCGACCGGCCACCGCCAGCGGCGTCGCGCAGAACTACGGCCCCGGCAACGCGGTCGACGGCAACGCCAACTCGTACTGGGAGAGCACCAACAACGCCTTCCCCCAGACGATCACCGTCGACCTCGGCCAGAACCGCACGGTCGGCCGCGTCGTCCTGAAGTTGCCCCCCGCGAGCGCCTGGGCGACCCGCACCCAGACGTTGTCGGTCCTCGGCTCGCCGGACAACGCGACGTGGAGCACCCTGTCGGCCTCGGCCGGCCGGGTCTTCAACCCCGCGAGCGGCAACACGGTGACCATCACCTTCACCGCGAGCAGTCAGCGTTACCTGCGCCTGAACGTCACCGGCAACACCGGCTGGCCGGCGGCGCAACTGTCCGAGTTCGAGGTGTACGGCTCCTAGCTCGGACCACGTGACCGGCGCCCGGGAGGAGGGAGGACGCCCCTCCCCCCGGGCGTCAACACGCGTCTAGAGCGAGTCGGCTGGGACCGGGATCGCCGGGAACGGGTTGTCGGGCAGCAGGATCACCCGCCGGGCGTCGCGCCCGTCGCGGGCCGCCGCCAGGTGCAGCAGCGCCGCGCCGACGCCCGCCGCGCCCACCATGTATCCGGTGTCGGCGGTGATCTCGTGGGGCCGCAGCCGCCGGTACGCCTGGTACCAGCGCATGCCCCGCCCGTCGTCGCGGGTGGCCCGCTCGATCAGGTCGTCGCCCAGTTCGGTCGCCACGTCGAGGTACTCGGAGGTGCCGGTGGCCGCCCACAGGCCGACGAAGAACTCGACCAGCCCGGCCGCGCCGCAACACTGGCATGCCACGTTCCAGTAGCCCTCGCTGCGGCGTTCGGGCACGCCGCTGTTGATGACGCCGCGGGCCAGGCGCTCGACCCAGTCGAGGTCGCCGGGGTCGCCGGTCACCCGGTAGAGCTCGTGGAACAGCCGGGCCACCCCGGCCGAGCCGGAGCAGAAGCCCAGGTAGTTGAGCGCCCGCGCGTGGGGCACGTGGTGGGGCACCAGCGCGCACTTGTCGCTGACCGAGCTGACCATCCGGACGAAGTCGGCCGCCCGGCGGGCCGCCGCGAGGAACATGCCGTCACCGGTCACGCCGTAGAGCCGCGCCATCAGGAAACCCGATCCGGCCGTGCCGGACAGGAAGCCGGGGGTCACCGCGTCGACCGGGAGGTCGCCGCCCTCGCCGCCGAACTGGTGGCCGGGCACGACCTGGCCGGCGATGGTGCGGCCGGTCATGATGGCGACCTCTTCGAAGTCGTCGCGGCCGAGCATGCCGGCGATGTGGAGCAGGCCGAGGGCGATGCCGCCGTCGCCGCGCTGCGACACGTCGCCGGTCCAGGTCAGACCCTCTCTGGACGGCCGCTGCGACGCGAGCACCCGCTCGGCGATGCGCTCGGCCGCGACCTGGTGGGTGGCGTCGCCGGTGGCCCAGTAGGACTCGGTGAGCGCGAAGACCAGGCCCATCAGGCCGTGGTAGAAGGTCGGGTCGGTGATCGTGCCCGAGACGGTGACCAGGTGGTCGGCGCCGGCGAGCGCCTCGTCGAGATACGACTGGTCGCCGGTCGCGGCGGCCAGTTCGAGGTGGAACAGGACGATCCCGGCGGCGCCCGAATAGAGGGTTGCGGAGTGTCCGGCATTGGCGGAACGGCCGCCGGGGTCGGGGTTGGCGAGCCAGTGGTGGCCGTGGTCGTCGTCGACGGCGGCCTCGCGGATCCACCGGGCGGCGTGGATCGCCGCGGTGACCGGCGTGTCGGATTCCATCCGCCCCATGTCGCCTCCCGGTATTTCCTACAAGGATAGTCTTATTTAGCGAGCCCGGCGAGCGGCGGCGGCAGCTCACGCTCATGGATCAGCACCAGGCGGCGGGTCGCCCTGGTCATCGCCACGTAGAGGTCGCGACCGGCCAGTTCCTCGGGCCACAACACGATGACGCCGTCGAATTCGAGCCCTTTTGAGGTCGTCACGGTCATGAGCGCCACCGGGGAGTCCAGCGGATCGAGCGTAACGGCTTCCGGGACCAACGACGCGACTTCCGCATAGCGTTCACCGGACGTGATGACGGCCAGCCGCCCCTCCCCGTCGGCGAGCAGGTCGCCGGCCGCGGCGGCGATCTCCGCCCTGAGCACGTCGTTCAGCTCCGCCCCGGCGGCCCGGACCACGCGGGGCGGCTCCTCGGCGGGCCGTACCGAAATCGGGGGTTCCTGGTCGGGGGCCACCTCCTTCAGGACCTCGGCGGCGGCGTCCATGACGTCCTTGGGGGTGCGGTAGTTGACCGTGAGGCGCTCCTCGCGCCAGGTGACGTACTGGTCGAGCATCTCGCCCCAGCTCGTCGCCCCGGCCGGGGAGCCGGTCTGGCCGATGTCGCCGACGATGGTCATCGAGCGGGTGGGGATGCGCCGCATGATCATGCGCCAGGCCATCGCCGAGAGCTCCTGCGCCTCGTCGACGATCACGTGGCCGTAGATCCACTTGCGGTCGCGCCCGGCCCGCTGGGCGGTGGTGACCTCCTCGCCGGGGGTGGCGTTCCAGTCGGCCAGCAGCGCCGCCTCGACCTCCTCGACGCCGGTGACGGTGAGCACCTCGCGGGCGAACAGCTCCTGCTCGGCCCGGTCGTCGTCGCGCCGCGCCGGGGCGGGCTCCTCGCCGAGCAGCTCGGCGGCCTCGTCCAGGAGGGGGACGTCGCCGGTCGTCCACGGGTCGCCGGGCGCCTTGCCGAGCATCCCGCGCACCAGCTCCTGCGGGGTGACGACCGGCCACAGGGCGTCGATCGCCGCCCTGACCGGGGGTTCGTGCCACAACACCTTCCTGATGTACGCCAGCTCGTCGGCGTCGGCGGGCCGGTCGAGCTTGGCCGTCTCGTCGATCGCGAGCGCGCGCAGCAGGTCGAGGACCAGCAGCTTGCGGGCCACGTTGTGAGGGCGGCCCGACCGGCGGGCCCGGTCGCGGGCCGCGACGCAGAGGTGGTGCGGGACCGCCAGGTCCAGGCCGTCGACGTGGATCTCCAGGTCGCCCTCGGGCACCCGCTGCCGGTCGGCGACCGCCCGCGCGACCGCGTCGACCATGCCGAGGTCGCCCTTGATGACGGCCTGGAACGGCTCGTCGTCGGCCGTGGCGGTGACGCCCGGGAACAGGTCGCCGACGCCCGCCAGCACGACGTCGGTCTCGCCCAGCGAGGGCAGCACCTGGCTGATGTAGCGCAGGAAGGTGGTGTTGGGGCCGACGACCAGGACGCCGCGGCGTTCGAGGGTCTCGCGGTAGGCGTACAGGAGATAGGCGGCGCGGTGGAGGGCGGCGACGGTCTTGCCGGTGCCCGGCCCGCCCTGGACGACGAGCGCGCCGTGCAGGCCCGAGCGGATCACCCGGTCCTGCTCGGTCTGGATGGTGGCCACGACGTCGCCCATCCGGCCGGTGCGCCGGCGGCGCAGGGCGGCCAGCAGGGCGGCCTCGCCGACGAAGCCGCCGTCGACGTCCTCGCGGTCGAGGTCGAAGACCTCGTCGTCGACGCCGACCACGGTGCGGCCCTTGGTCCGCAGGTGGCGGCGGCGCACCAGGGTGCCCGGGTAGGAGGGGGTGGCGGCGTAGAAGGGCCGGGCGGCGGGGGCCCGCCAGTCGACCAGGATCGTCTCGTGGTCGTCGTTGCGCAGCCCGACGCGGCCGATGTAGAGGGTCTCCTCCAGGACGTCGTCGATGCGCCCGAAGCACAGGCCGCGCTCGACCCCGTTGAGCTGCGCGAGCCGCCGGGCGTGCTCCTTGGCCGACACCTCGCGCTCGACCCGCGCCTGGTGGGTGCCGCCCGAGGCGCCCTTGGCGTATTCGGCCTTCAGGGCCTCGGCCGTCCGGCGCCGGACGGCGTCGAGCCGGTCGTAGAGCTGGGTGATCCGGCTCTGCTCCAATTCGAGCACTTGACGATTGGCCACGCGAGTGCTATCCTCTCCAACGGAGCTATGTGATTTGCGCAGCACAAGGGGCCGCAACTCACCAGGATAGCTCCTTTTTCTTTGCCCGCATCCGGCGTGACCCGACCGGTGATTTCGCCGATGCGCCACCCCCGGTTCGCTCCTGACTATGACGCAGTCAGCAATTCCGACAGGGCCGTCGTGCGGAGCCGGAAACGCGCCCGCAACACCAGCGGCTCTTCCGAGAACCGGGAGACACCCCCCTTGCGACCCCACTTCTGGTCCCGTCTGTCCCGCATCGCCACCGCCGCCCTCGCGTTCACCCTGGCGACCGGGACCGCCGTCACCCTCGCCCCCTCGGCGCAGGCCGCCGGGTTCGAGCGCGGCCCGAACCCCACCAGCGCGATCCTCGAAGCCTCGCGCGGCCCGTTCTCCGTCGCCACCGCGAGCGTCTCGTCGCTCGTCTCGGGCTTCGGCGGCGGCACCATCTACTACCCGACCGACACCAGCCAGGGCACCTTCGGCGCGATCGCCATCTCCCCCGGCTACACCGCCCGGTGGTCGAGCCTCGAGTGGTTAGGCCCGCGCATCGCCTCGCACGGCTTCGTCGTCATCGGCATCGAGACCAACTCGACCCTCGACCAGCCCGCCAGCCGCGGCAACCAGCTCCTGGCCGCCCTCGACTACCTGGTCAACAGCAGCTCCACCACGGTACGCAGCCGCATCGACCGCAACCGCCTCGCGGTCGCCGGCCACTCGATGGGCGGCGGCGGCACCCTCCACGCCGCCGAGGACCGCCCCTCCCTCAAGGCCGCCGTGCCGATCGCGCCGTGGAACACCGACAAGACGTGGGGCTCGGTCCGCGTCCCGACCCTGATCGTGGCCGGCGAGAGCGACAGCATCGCCTCCCCGACGACGCACGCCAGCCCGTTCTACAACAGCATCAGCCAGACGGAGAAGGCGTACCTGGAACTGAACAGCGCCAGCCACTTCTTCCCGCAGTCGACCAACACCCCGTTCGCCAAGCAGTTCGTCGCCTGGCTCAAGCGCTGGGTCGACGAGGACACCCGCTACAGCCAGTTCATCTGCCCCGGCCCGAGCGGCCTGGCGATCGAGGAGTACCGCAGCACCTGCCCGGTCTGACCGAGCCGGAGAAGCCCCATGACGGCGGTCATGGGGCTTTTCCCTTCGCGCCGGAATGCGGCGATCGGGCTGCGGAGGACCGTCCCGGGTTGTACGCCTGTGAGGTGACCCGATTCCGCGCCCTCGGCTCCGCGGCCACCGTGCTCGTGCTCGCCGCCTGCGGGCCGCCGACGTCGTCGGGGAACTGCCCGCGCACGGCGTGGACGCCAACCTGAGGGCGACCTACCAGGAGGAGGGCCTCAGCGGCGCTTCCTTCCAGGCCGACGCGATCGCCATCACGGGCGGCGGCTCGGCCGACTTCGCGACCGGCGGCCTGATCCAGGTCTTCTCGGACGAGAACGCGGCGGCCGGACACGCCAGGGAGGTCGCGGCGACGCAGCCCCCGGAACACGCCTACCAGGTGGGCAACGTCCTGCTCCGGATCTCCAAGGGCCTGCCGGAGGCCGACGCGCGGCGTTACCGGACCGCCCTGGAGGAGATCGTGCGGCAGGGTTGAGCGCCCTACCCGGTGAAGGCGTCGTCGACCGAGTCGTAGACCTTCAGGCGGGTGCGCAGGCCCAGCAGGTCGAACAGGCGGGCCACCCGGGGTGTCAGGCCGCAGTAGGCCGCCGGGCCCCGGCGGTGGGCGTCGAGGAGGACCTGGAGGCCCGCGCTGTCGATGAACGTCAGGTCCGCGAGGTCGAAGACCACGCGGGCGCCGGAACGCTCCCGGACGTAGTCGTGGAACGCCGGTTCGGCCAGGGCGTCGATCTCGCCCCGGACCACGATGATCACGTCGCCACCTCGGCGGTGGGCGGTCACCTGGAAGGTGCGGCCCGCCAGACCGGGCTCGCCGTCGTCTTCCGCCGTCAATTCGCGCTCTCTCTCCAGAACGGCCCGCGCGGCTTCGCGGAGGTCCGCCCCGCCCCGCCACTCCGCCAGATGCGCCAGATGATAGGCGGCGGCGTAGCGGCGTTCGGCCGGGTGAGCGGCGCGCTGCCGCTGGTCCTGGCGGACACGCTCGGCGGCACGACGATGATCCTCCACAATCCCCACTCTTTCACTCATCCCCGGCGCCCGCCACTTCGGCGCCGGACCCGGGGGTGGTGCCAGCACCACCTTTTTCCCGGGTACCTCGTGGATGGTGGCAGCCCCCGCCCGGTCTCTACGGTTGTCCCCATGGCCCTCACCCAGACGCTCACCCCCTGGGACCGGCTGCGGTCCCACTGGGCCGCCCCGGCCTGGTTGCGCACCGTCCACGTGGTGACCGGGGCGCCGGTCGCGCTGCTGGCGCTGGCCGTGATCGGCGGCCTGGCCGCCGTCTCGATCATCTTCATCTGGACGATCGTGGTCCCGCTCGTCGCACTGCCGCTGCTGTTCTGGCTGCTGCCGCGGCTGACCGGGCTGCAGCGCGGGCGCTTCGCGGCGTTCCTGTCGATCGAGATCCCGGCGGCCCGCCCCCGGCCGGGCACCCGCAACCCCATCCGGTTCCTCTACTCCGAGATCCGTGACCCCCGCACCTGGCGGCAGCTGGCCTACCACCTGCTCGCCCCCCTCATCACCGGCGTCGGGCTGTTCGCCATGATCGTGGCCTGGTCGGGGGCGCTGGCGGCCCTCACGGTGGCGATCAACTACTGGACCGACCGGACCGCCGCCGAGGTCGAGGGCTGGCTGATGCTGACGCTCGCCGGGGCGCTGGCCGTGGCCGGGCCCTGGGCGGCGCGGCTGATCTGCTCGGTCGACGAGGTGGCCGCCGTGTCGCTGCTCGGGCCGAGCGCGGCCGACGTGCTGACCGAGCGCGTCGAGAGCCTGCGCGAGAGCCGCGCCGAGGTGATCGACGCGGCCGACGCCGAGCGCCGCCGCATGGAACGCGACCTCCACGACGGCGCCCAGCGCCGGCTGGTGTGGCTGGCGATGAACCTCGGCATGGCCCGCACCACCCTCACCGACCTGCCCGAACCGGCCCGGCAGGTGATCGCGCAGGCCCACGACGAGGCGAAGCTGGCGCTGAAGGAGCTGCGCGACCTGGTGCGCGGGCTCCACCCGGCGGTGCTCGACGAGCAGGGCCTCGACGCCGCGCTGTCGGGGGTGGCGGCGCGCTCGCCGGTGCCGGTGCGGCTGACGGTCGACGTCGTCCGGCGGCCGTCGCCGACGATCGAGGCGGTGGCGTTCTTCGTGGTGTCCGAGGCGCTGACCAACGTCGCCAAGCACGCCGAGGCCCACGAGGCGTTCGTGACCGTGCGGCGCGAGGGCGACCGGCTCATCGTCGAGGTGCTCGACGACGGCCGGGGCGGCGCCGACCCCGCAGAGGGCTCGGGCCTGCGCGGCCTGATCCAGCGGGCCGGTTCGGTCGACGGCGTGATCACCATCCTGAGCCCCGAGGGCGGGCCGACGACGATCCGGGCCGATCTGCCGTGCGGGTAGTGCTCGCCGAAGACTCCGTGCTGCTCCGCGAGGGCCTCGTCTGGGTGCTGCGGTCGGCCGGCATGGAGGTCGTGGCGGCCGTCGAAGACGCCGAAGGGCTGCTGCGCGCCGCCGAGGAGCACCGGCCCGACCTGGTCGTGACCGACGTGCGCATGCCGCCGTCCCACACCGACGAGGGCCTGCGCGCCGCCCTGGTGCTCCGGCGGCAGTGGCCCGGCCTGTCGATCGTGGTGCTCTCGCAGTACGTCGAGGAGCGCTACGCCGCCACCCTGCTGTCCACGACCACCACCGGGGTCGGCTACCTGCTCAAAGACCGGGTGGCCGACGTGCCCGAGTTCCTCGACGCGCTGCGCCGGGTCGCCACGGGCGGCACCGCCCTCGACCCCGAGGTCGTCGCCCAGCTCCTGGTCCGCCGCCACAGCGACCCGCTCGACCGTCTGACCCGCCGAGAGAAGGAGGTGCTGGCCTTGATCGCCGAAGGCCGCTCCAACACCGGCATCGCCGAGGCCCTGTCGGTCTCGGAGAGCGCCGTGGGCAAGCACATCAACAACATCTTCGCCAAGCTCGACCTGTCCGGCGACGACAAGGACCACCGGCGCGTGCTGGCCGTGCTCCGCTTCCTGAGGGTCTCGTGAACGCGGCGGCGCGCCTGCGCTGGCGCATCGCCGGCGCGGTCTTCACAGCTGGGGTCCTGGTGCTCGGCACGGCGGGCTTCGCCACGGCCGTGCTCGACGAACCGGGGGTCCCGACGGCCCTGACGGACACCCGCACGACCGAGACCGTCCGCGACGAATACCTGCTCTTCACGTCGCGGTTCGTGCTGGTCGACCACGCCGGCCCGGCCGTGCCGGTCCACATCGAACACGGCCCGGGCGACCGGGTGATCATCGAGCGCGAGACCACGTGGGGCCGCGACCGGCCCGACCAGTCGCAGTCGTGGGACGGCCAGACCCTGACCATCGACACCGGCGGCTGCCTCGGCTGCTCGGTGCGCTATCACATCACCCTGCCGGAGCGCACCGAGGTGATCCGGCGCTGATAAACCAGGTGAAACACCCCAGCGGGTTGGGTAGCGTCACCGGGTGATTCCGCTGGTAGAACGAGAGATCCGTGCCTCGTTCGTGAACTGTTCCAAAGGTGAGGCCTCGCGCCTCAACCTCCCGCGCGACCTGCGTGAGCTCGACTGGGAGTCGCTCGACTTCCTGGGCTGGCGCGACCCGCAGTCCCCCGAGCGGGGCTATCTGGTCGCCGACCACGGCGGACGGCCGACGGGGATCGTCATGCGGTTCCCGCAGGGCGTCAAGCGCAGCGTCGTCAAGACGACCGTCTGCTCGGTCTGCGTGACCTCCCACGGGGGCACCGGCGTGGCGCTGTTCGTGGCGCCCCGCGTCGGCGCGGCCGGGCGGCAGGGCAACACGGTCGGCGCCTACCTGTGCTCCGACCTGGCCTGCTCCCTCTACGTCCGGGGCAAGAAGGCCACCGACCGGCTGGCGGGCGGCGAGACCCTGACGCTCGACGACCGGATCGCCCGGCTGGTCGTGAACCTCGACGACTTCGTCGCGAAGGTGCTCGCGTAGGGAGGAGGCCCCGATGACCAGGCGGACGCCCCGCTTCCAACCCCGGCCCCGGGCAGGCACGACGCCTCCCGGGGCCTTCTTCGTGCCTCACATTTCTTAGGAAACTTTCCTAACCATATTGACCCCGGCAGTCAGGACTGTGTTTGATGAGCGCTCAAGAGCGCTCGTCCCACCCGTCTCTTTTCTGTACGGAGTCTGCCGATGGCACGCTCGTTATGCGCACTTCTGGTGCTCTTGTCCGCCCTCGTCGCCACGCCCGCCCAGGCCGCCCCGGCGGTGTTCGCCCATCCGGGCGTCATGGTCAGCCGGGCCCAGCTCGACTTCGTCAAAGGCCGGGTCGCGGCGAACGCCCAGCCGTGGAAGGCCGCGTTCGACCAGATGGCGGCCTCGCCGTTCGCGTCGCTGACGCGCAACCCGACGCCCCGCGCGGTCGTCGAGTGCGGCTCCTACTCCAACCCGAACATCGGGTGCACCGACGAGCGGCAGGACGCGCTGGCGGCGTACACGCTGGCTCTGCGCTGGTACATCACCGGTGACGCGCGCTACGCGACCAAGGCCATCTCGATCATGGACGCCTGGTCGGCCGTGCTGCGCGACCACACCAACAGCAACGCGCCGCTCCAGTCGGCCTGGGCCGCCTCCACGTGGCCGAGGGCCGCGGAGATCATCCGGTACACCTACACCGGCGGCTGGCCCAACATGCAGCGCTTCGCCACCATGCTGCGCACCGTCTACCTGCCCGAGGTGGTCAACGGGTCGTCCAGCAACGGCAACTGGGAGTTGTCGATGATGGAGGCGGCCATCGGCATCGCGGTCTTCCTGGAGGACAAGGCCGTCTACGACCGCGCCGTCGCCCGCTTCCGGGCCCGCGCCGCCGCCTTCCTGTACGTCGCCGCCGACGGCCCCCAGCCGAAGTATCCGCCGGTGGGGAGCGTCGACACCTACGGCGAGCTGGTGAGCTTCTGGCACGGCCAGACCACCTTCGTCGACGGCCTGAGCCAGGAGACCTGCCGCGACTTCACCCACACCGGCTACGGCCTCAGCGCGATCTCGCACGTCGCCGAGACCAGCCGCATCCAGGGCCAGGACCTCTACCCCGAGCTCGCCGACCGGCTCCGGCACGCCCTCGGCTTCCACGCGAAGTACCAGCTCGGCACCGCCGCGCCGTCGTGGCTCTGCGGCGGCTCGCTCAAGCTGGGCCTCGGCCCGGTGACCGAGGTCGGCTTCAACGCGCTGAACACCCGCATGGGCATCGCGATGACCAACACCCAGACCCTCACCGAACGCCAGCGCCCGGCCGGCACCAACTACCTGTTCGTCGCCTGGGAGACGCTCACCCACGCGAAGAACCCGAACTAACGCATCAGGGCCAGGCGTCTGGTCAGCTTCGAGACCGGCGCCTTCGGGCCGAACACGACCAGGCCGACGTAGTCGATCTCGGCCGCCGGGGTCTCCGCCAGGGTCCGCAGGTACTCCCCGTACTCGCGGGCCCGGCGGGCGACCTCGGTGAAGCCGACCACCCTGACGTCGTCGGGCGCGGCGTCGTTGAGCTCGCGCAGTTCGCCGCCCGACGCGGTCAGGATCGGCACGGGGTGGGTGTTCAGGCCGGGGTGGAGGTTGCCGTCGGCGTCCTTGCCGTCGGCGCCCAGCCAGCCGGCCAGCTCGTCGCCGAGGCTGAGGGCCAGCACGGCGGCGGCGTTCACGGCCAGGCCGGTGGGCAGGTCGTCGCGGAGCACCATGACGAGTTTGGTCTGCATCGGACTCCGATCAATCGAGTGGTTCCGATGGCCGACTTTAGGCAATCGCTCCACTCGAAACCGGTCTCACCGAACGTTTGATCGGCGATAGCGTCGAATCCATGGATTTGGACGACATAGATTCGGCGATCATCGCCCAATTGCAGCTCGACGCACGGCAGTCGAACCGCGAACTGGCCCGCAGGGTCGGCATCGCCGCCTCGACCTGCCTGGAGCGGGTCCGCGGCCTGCACGAGCGCGGCGTCATCACCGGCTACCACGCCCGGCTCGACCTGTCGAAGATCGGCCGCGGTGTCCAGGCGCTCGTGGCGGCGCAGGTCAGGCCGTCGAGCCGGACCGTCATCGACAGCTTCCGCGACTGGGCCCAGTCCCGGACCGAGGTGCTGGAGGTGCTGGTCGTGGCGGGCGGCGACGACTTCCTGATCCGGGTGGCCGTCCAGGACAACGAGCGCCTGCACGGGTTCCTCATCGACCACCTGGCCAAGCGCAAGGAGGCGGTCAGCTTCCGGACCCTGGTCGTCTTCCAGCACTCCGCCACGACCGCGATCACGCCGCTGTTGACCATGACGTAGCGGCAACGTTTCTAATCGGAGGCATGCGGATCGGGGAACTCGCCGAGATCGCCGGGGTGTCCACCCGGGCCATCCGGCACTACCACCACATGGGCCTGCTGGCCGAGCCCACCCGGCGGGCCAACGGCTACCGCGACTACCGGCTGCGCGACGCCGTCGTGCTGGCGCGCATCCGGCGGCTGGCCGAGCTCGGCCTGTCGCTCGACGAGATCCGCGACGTGCTGGCCGACGACGAGGGCCGGGAGCTGCGCGAGGTGCTGCTGGAGCTCGACGCCGACCTGGCCCGCGAACAGCAGGCCCTCGCGGCGAAACGAGCGCGCCTGTCCGTGTTGCTGGCGATCGAGGGTGATCTGAGCGCCGACGCGGTGGTCTCTCCGGAAATGGCCGACGTGCTGCGCGCCCTGCCCGGCGAGGGCTTCGCCCGGTTCGACCGCGAGATGATGTCGCTGCTCCCGCCCGACGTGCTGGCCGAGCTGGGCCCCATGGTCGAGGGCGCGGCCGACCTCTACGCCCGCCTCGACGCCCTCCACGACGCCGCGCCAGACGACCCCCGGGTGGCCGCGCTGGCCGCCGACCTCCTCGGCGTGCTGCCCGCCTCGATGGTCGGCGGGCTCGGCGAGGAGGCCGGGGAACGCTGGCTCGGCGAGCTCGGCGTCGAGGTCTCCCCCGCCCAGGCGGCGGTCTTCCACCAGGTCATGGCGATGGCGAGGGAGCAGAACCGATGATCGTGCGGCTGTTGCGGTTCGAGGTCGACGGGCTGGTGTCGGTCGGCCGGTGGTTGCTGCGGCGGCCCGACGTGCCGGCCGGGGCGGTGGCGGTGCCCTACGCGAAGGGGCAGAACCCGCTCCTCACGGTATTCCTGGTGATCCAGGTGGTCGAGACGATCGGCGTGGAGCTGCTGCTGCGGGGGCTCGGCGTGCCCGAGGCGGTGCGCCTCCCGCTGCTGGCGCTGGGCGTCTACGGAACCGTCATGGTCAGCGGCATGATCGCCTCGGGCGTGGTCAGGCCCCATCTCGTCGGCGACGGGGAGCTGCGCGTCCGGCTCGGCCACTACCTCGACGTGCGCGTGCCGGCCGGCCTGATCGAGAGCACCGGCACGGTCCGCGGTTACGAGTCGTCGCTGAAGGTCGACGGCGAGCGGCTGATCGTGCCGGTCGGGTCGCAGACCAACACCCGCGTCACCCTCCGCGAGCCGATCACGGTCACCCGGCCGCTCGGAAAGCGGGCCGTGGTGCGAGTGATCGACTTCTATGCGGAGTCACCACCGGCAGCAGTGGGGAGACCGTCGTCAGCTCACGGGCGGTGAGCACCATCCAGAGCGCGTCGGCCACCAGCGTGGCGTCGAGCAGGACCCCGTAGGCCGCCCAGTCGGGGTCGCCGTCGACGAGGATCCCGGGCGGCATCGGCACGACCTGCCTCAGCAGCGTGGTCGCGGCGGCGAGCAGCCCGGCCGCCAGGGTGGCGGCGCTCCACCGCCCGTCGTAGAACTGGAGCGTAAGGATCAGCCCCCACCAGATGACGAGGACGGTCGTGAACGGCGGGCTCAGCAACCAGCCGATCAGTCCCAGGATCACCAGCACGATCCGCGCCTGCCAGGGCAGCTCCCCGAACACCCCGGGCAGCAGGACCACCACGGCGACGATCAAGATGGTCGGGATCAGCGCGACCAGGAGGCCGGGCAGCTCCGCCAGCACCGCCCACAGCAGGGTGAGGCACAGTGCCAGCGCGATGAGGGCCTGGCGCACCCCCCGGTGCACGGTGAGCGGCGGCATGCGCAGCAGGGCCCAGAGCAGGCAGCCGTGCAGCGCGCCGATCAGCACGAGGCCGGGGATCAGCGCCCACCCGCCGGCGTCCTCGTCCCACCAGCCGTTCATGGTCGCCGCGGCGTGCAGCGCCCGGACCTCGCCGGTGATCGCGAAGAACACCAGCACCGCACCGTAAATGCCGACAATTGCCGCAACTAACAATTTTGACATGTCATTCATCCGTTTTCCGGTCGCAAAGCGACGATCTTAGCGCGGATTATTCGGATGAATGTGGGTGAAGCGACAAGCGCCTGACCAGGAGCAAAGCGGACTGCGATCCTGTCTCGGTCATGGTGGACCAGACTGCCTCCCTCGAACGGGTCACCGCCATCGCCGCCGAGCACCGCACGGCACTCGATCAGGCGACCCGCCTGGTGCACGCCATCGCCTGGACCGGCGGTGGCGCCTCGGCGTTCGCCGACCTGCTCACCGAGCAGCGCACCACTCTCCACGCGGCCCTCTCCGAATCGATTTCCCTTTTTTCCGGTACGCCCGAACCCGCCGCCGGAATACCCGAACTCCCCCGGCCGAAGGGCACGTTCGCGGGTTTCTCCCGGAACGTGCTGCCGACCCTCGCCGGTGAATTGTGCGCCGCCTCCCGCAACCTTGAAGAAATCGCCGTATTCCTGTCACAGGAGTTGAAAGCGGCCGGGGTGTCCGACCGCCCGGCGCGGGTCATCGCCGACCTCGCGTTCTGGTCCGGCGAGCAGGCCAGGGACATCCGCGCCCGGCTGCTCGAACTGCCCCCGGGCACGACCCTGCCCGCCGCCCTGGCCGCCTACGGCGTGTTCGGCGCCCACGCCGGCGACGCCGCCGGGGCCGACGCCCTGCTCAGCAGGGTCACCGAGGGCGACCCGGCGGCGGTCGACGCCCTGCTGGGTCTCCAGCACCGCGGCGCCGACCCCGGCCTCGGGGGCCGGGTGCACGCCTGGTGGACGGTGCAGCACGCGGCGGTCCGCGCCACCTCGCTGGGCCTGCCCGCGTTCGGCGGCCTGCACGGCCTTCCGGCGGTCGTGCGCGACTCCGCCAACAAGGAGTTCCTCCGGGTCGAGCACGGCCTGCTCACCCATGACCTCCACCGGCTCGGCGCGTCGGTGATGTGGCAGTCCGACCGCGACCTGCCGCGCAGCTGGGACCGGGTGAACGTCCAGCTGAAACGCCTGGAGAAGATCAGGTCGGTGACGGCGCCGGTGCCCGGCTACCCCGATCCGATGCTGCTCGGCTTCGACGTCACCGGCCAGGGGCGGCTGACCGTCTCGTGGGGCGACCCCGACACCGCGCAGACCACGGTGATCTTCGTCCACGGCCTGAACACCGGCCTCGCCGACGCGACGACCAGCGTCACCCGCGCCCAGTTGTTGTGGCGGCAGGCCTCGACCATGGCCGGCGCCCCGGTGGCCTGCGTCACCTGGGACGGCTACGACAGCCCGCTGGTCGACTTCGGCGCCTTCACCCCCGACCGCAACGCCGCGCTCGGCGGCCAGGCGCTGACCGCGTTCTGCCTGGGCCTGCGGGCCGCGCACACGCCGTCGGCGACGGCCAGGAACGTGCTGATCGGGCACGGCGACGGGGCGCTGACCGTCCACCGCGCCCTGGCGGGCCGGGGCTGGCTGGCCGACGACGTGATCCTCCTCGGACAGGGCGACGGTGACTGGCGGCCGGAGTCGGCCGCCCTGCGCGACGTGGCCACCATCGTCAACGGATCGGGGCCCCGATGAAGACCGCGCTCGCGTTCTGCTTCCTTCTCACGCTCACGGGGTGTGGCATGTCCGACGACGAAGAACTGCGCGAGCTGCGGGCGACCGACCGGGTGGAGAAACTGGTCCGCGACACGGCCGAGGCGCTGACGCCCCAGCCGCAGCTCGAACTGATCCCGGTGTCGGTGACCCCGACGGCCTGCCTCGACAAGAGCGAGTCGCTGCAGAAGATCGTGGTCAGCCGCGCCTACTGGTTGCGCGGCGTCGGCCGCAACCAGCACATGGTGGTCTCCCGCCAGGTCGCCGACTTCTGGAAGGACCAGGGTTTCCAGGTCACCGCCAAGAACGCGCAGCCCGACAACCCCGACCTGAGCGGGGTCACCGAGCCAGACAAGTTCATCCTCGCGCTGACCTGGGGGTCCGGCGACTACATCTATCTGGCCGCGACCTCACCCTGCGTCTGGCCGGAGTCGTACCGGTAGCCGGTCGAGGGCGCGCAGCAGCGGCAGGGGCCGCCAGCTCAGCTCGTCGGCGGGCGCGGCCAGGCTCATCTCGGGGAAGCGCTCGAACAGCCGTGCCAGTGCGATCCGCGCCTCCAGCCGGGCCAGCGGCGCCCCCAGGCAGTAGTGGATGCCGTGCCCGAAGGCCAGGTGGGGGGCGTCGTCGCGGGTGAGGTCGAGCCGGTCGGGCTCGGGGAACTCCGCCGGGTCGCGGTCGGCCGCCGAGAGGGCCACCGCGACCAGCTCGCCCGCCGGGATGGTCACCCCGCCGATCGTGACGTCCTCACCGGTCACCCGCTGGGGCGCGAAGTTCAGCGGGCCGTCGTACCGGAGGAACTCCTCCACCGCGTCGTCGATCACGCCGGGGTCGCCGAGCAGCTGGGCGTGCTGGTCGGGGTGGGTGAGCAGAGCCAGCACGGCGTTGCCGATCAGGTTGACCGTGGTCTCGTGGCCGGCCAGGAACAGCAGGAAGCAGGTCGAGATCAGCTCGACGTCGTCGAGCTTGTCCTCCTGGTCGCGGGCCTGCACCAGCCCGGTCAGGATGTCGTCGCCGGGCGTGGCCCGCTTCTCCTCGATGAGCGCCGAGAACCGCTCGACCAGGCCGCCGATGCGGCGATCGCGTTCGGCGGGGTCGTCGCCGGCGCGGAAGGGCCGTTCCAGCAGCCCGCGCAGGTGCGCCCGCAGGTCGTCGCGGTCACGTTCGGGCACCCCGAGGAGCTCGCAGATGACGGTCATCGGCAGCGGGTAGGCGAAGGCGTCGATCAGGTCGACCTCTCCGTCCATCCGGTCGAGCAGCCCGGCGGCGATCTCCTCGATCCGGGGCCGGAGCCGCTCGACGGCCCGGGGCGTGAACGCCTTGCTGACCAGCCGCCGCAGCCGGGTGTGGTCGGGCGGGTCGCTGTTGAGCATGTGCGAGGCCAGCTCGGCGGGCTGGACGCGGGCGTCCGGCATGGTGACGGCCCGCTGGAAGGCCGCGCGGAGGGCGGCGGCGTCCTTGCGGAGGCGCGGATCGGCCAGGGCCTCGCGGGCGTCGGCGTAGCGGGTGACGAGCCACACGCGGATCCCGTTGGGCATCACGACCTGGACGACCGGCCCCTCGGCGCGGAGCGCCCGGTAGGCGCCGTGCGGATCCCGCAGGTAGTCGTCACCGAGCTCGGGCAGACCATGCGACACGCGAGGCTCCTTTCCCCACCCGTAGTCATGGCCCGCCGGCCCGGCCGCGACGCCGACCGGGCCGAGCCTTTACGGGAACCGGTGCGGACCCGGACCTTTCCGGCCCAGGACGTCGCCGGGGTTCGAGTAGGGGCACGACACCAGTGACAGGCAGCCGCAGCCGATGCAGTTGGAGAAGTTGTCGCGCAGCGCGGTCAGCTCCTCGATGCGCCGGGTCAGGTCGTCGTGCCATTCGCGGCTGATCCTGGCCCAGTCGCGTTTGCCCGGCACGCCCTCGGCCGGGAGGCGGTCGAGGGCCTCCTTGATGCGCTCCAGCGAGACGCCGACCCGCTGGGCCACCCGGATGAAGGCGATCACCCGCAGCACGTCGCGGCGGTATTCGCGCCGGTTGCCGGCGGTGCGGCGGCTCTCGATGAGGCCGAGGCTCTCGTAGTAGTGGAGGGCCGAGACGGCCACCCCGGCGCGTTCGGCGACCTGGCCGGGCCGGAGCCAGACCGCGTCGGGATCGATCACCCTCGTCTCCCCCGTTGACGTCAAGTGCGCTTGATGAAGTGGACTCTACCCATGGCAATCATGCGGGCGGCCGGAGTGGCCGAGTTCGGGCCGGCGGACCAGGTCCGGATCGTGGAGGTGCCCCGGCCGGTGCCGGGGCCGGGTGAGGTGCTGGTCCGGGTGCGGGCGGCCGGGGTGCAGCCGGCCGACGTGGCGGTGCGGTCGGGCTGGCTGCCGCCGGGCGCCCCGCCGGCGGAGTTCCCGGTCGTCCCCGGCAACGAGTTCGCCGGGGTGGTCGAGGGCACCGGCGAGGAGGTGGTCGGGTTCCGGGTGATGCGGTGCCACGCCGAATACGTGGTGGCGCCGCAGACGCAGGTCGTGCCGAAACCCGAAGGGGTCGACTGGGCGGCGGCGGGGGCGCTGTCGGCGTCGGGGCAGACGGCGCACACCGCTCTGGAACAGCTGGACCTCCGGAAGGGCGAGACCCTGCTCGTGCACGGCGCGGCCGGCGGGGTCGGCACGATGCTCACCCAGCTGGCCGTGCGGCGGGGCGTCCGGGTCGTCGGCACGTCGAGCGCCGCCAACCACGACCATCTGCGGAGCCTCGGGGCCATTCCGGTCGTGTACGGCCAGGGGGAGCTCGACCGGCTCAGGGAGGCCGGGCCCTTCGACGCCGTGCTCGACGCGGCCGGGCACGGGAACCTGCGCACCGCGGTGGAGCTGGTCTCCGACCGCTCGCGGATCGGCTCGATCGCCGACTGGGAGCTGGCGCGGGAGCTCGGCTGCCGGTGGATCGGCAGCGACCGGAACCGGGCCAGGCTGGCCGAACTGCTCGATCTGGTCGCCTCGGGCGAGCTGCGGGTGACCGTCAGGGCGGCGTACCCGCTGGAGGAGGCCGCGAAGGCGCACGCCGACGTGGAATCGGGGCACGGTCGGGGGAAGGTCGTGCTGATTGCCGGGTAGGGGAAGCCGATGGACGAAAACGGACTCACCGTGAACCTCATCGGCTATCACGTCGAGGCCGTCGACGGCCGGATCGGCACCGTCGACGCCGTCAGCGACGAGATCGGCGAGGGCTACCTCGTCATCGACACCGGACCGTGGATCTTCGGGCACCGGGTCATGCTGCCCGCCAGCGTGATCACGCAGGTCGACGCCTCACATCGGAAGATCTACGTCGACCGCACCCAGCAGGAGATCAGCGACGCGCCCGACTTCATCACGGCCGGCGACCCGCCCCGGCGGCCCTACGCCGACCGGTTCCCGTACGGGATCCCGTAAAGGAGAAAGGCCCCGTCCCTCCATGGGGGCGGGGCCTGTCTCCGGGTTCTAGGGCCAGCGCTCGACCGGCACCGGGGTCGGCTTGCCGATCACGTCGAGGCGCTCCAGCAGCACCAGGAACGTCGAGGCGTAGGGCGAGGACTCCACGACGCCCGCCACGCGGTCCCAGTCGACCTGCTCGCGCATCGCCCGGACGGTCGGCAGCAGCCCCGAGTAGTCGCAACTGTGCTCCGACAGCGGCAGGATCCACGAGATCACCAGGTCGGTGGCCTCCAGCACCGGCAGGCTCAGCGCCGCGGTGTTGATCATCGTGGCGCGGCCGATCATCTCGGGGGTGACGGGCCGGTCGGCCAGCTGGAAGATCAGGTCGACCAGCACGCCCTCTTCGTCGAACGCCTTGACCAGCCAGTCCTCCGGCGGCCGTTCGGTCCGGAAGCCCATGTTCTCCAGCGTCTTCAGCGCCAGGGGGACGTCCTCTTCGACCAGCGCGAAGTCGACGTCGTGCAGGGAAGGGGCCGCTCCCCTGGCGTATCCGCCGCAGCCGCCGGCCAGGGCGAAGCGCACGCCCACCTCTTTGAGGCCGGACCCCGCGCGCTTGAGCGTGTCCAGGATGGCGTCGGTTACCTCGTGACTGTGACTACCCACGCCGCACCGTTTGCCCCGGAACGTTCGACCCAAACAATCCGGGGTAATACGTCGCGCCATGACCGAGACCCTCAGAGAGATCAACGACGCGTACTCCAAGGAGCGCCCTTTGGCTTCTTACGCCAGGGTCCTCGGTGTGTACGGCACCGCCGTCGCCGCCCTCCTGGCCGCCGGAAAGCTGACCGGGCGCGAGGCACCCGACCGGGTGACCCCCATGGACCTCGCCCTGATGTCGATGGCCACCCACCGCCTCTCCCGGACGATCGCGAAGGACACCGTCACCAGCCCGCTCAGGGCGCCCTTCACGCGGTACGTCGGCGTCTCCGGGCCCTCCGAACTGAAGGAGGAGGTCCGGGGCGAGGGCCATCGCCACGCCGTGGGCGAGCTGCTGAGCTGCCCGTTCTGCCTGGCGCAGTGGATCGCGACCGGCTACGCGGCCGGGATGGTCTTCGCGCCCCGGGTGACCCGCATGGTGGGCGCGACGATGACGGCGGTGGCGGTGTCCGACTGGTTACAGCTGGCGTACTCGAAAATGATCAAGGTGGCGAAATGACCGAGCAAGAGCACCGCATCCTGCTGACCAACCCCGAGGAGAACCCCAAGGAACGGGTCGACCGTGAGCTGGGTGAACTCCTCCAAGGCCTGCGCGTCCAGTCGACCGGGGTGCAGGTGCTGTTCGCGTTCCTGCTGACGCTCCCCTTCTCCGCCGGGTTCAGCCGGGTCGACGAGTTCGGCAAGTGGCTCTTCTACGCCGCCCTGGTGTCGGCGGCGGTGGCGTCGATCTGCCTGCTGGCCCCCGCCGTGCAGAACCGGATCCTGTTCCGTTCGGGGCTGAAGGAGATCATGCTCCACCGGGCCAACGAACTGGCGGTGGTCGGGGGGATCGCCCTGGCGATCTCGATGACGTGCTCGACCGGGCTGGTCGTCGAGGTCTACCTGGGCGCCACCCCGGCCATCCTGATCGCGGCCGGAGTGGTCTTACTGAGCACCTGGTTGTGGTTCGTGCAGCCGCTGATCACGCTTCAGCGGAACCGCGACAGGATCGCCGACTCGTAGAACTCGAAGAAGCCCTCCTGGTCGGGGCCGATCTGGGAGATGTAGATCTCGTCGTATCCGGCGTCGACGAACTGCTGGATCGCGGCGACGTGCACCTCGGGATCGGGACCGACCGGGAGGGTCAGGTCGTCGGGCCGGACCAGCGTGGCCAGCTGCTCGAAGTGGCGCGGCAGCGGGAGCAGCTGGTTGGCCTCGCCGTCGATGCCCTCGGTCGGCCACAGGCGGTGGGCCAGCCGGCGGGCGTCGTCCTCGTCGGTGCCCCAGCAGACCTTCAGGCCGGCCTGCGCCGGCTTGCCCGCTCCCCCGGCCTTCCGGTACGCCTCCAGCAGGTCGGCGTCCGGCATCACCGACACGAAGCCGTCGCCGATCCGGCCCGCGAGCTCGGCCGAGCCGGGGCCGAAGGCCGACACGTAGATCGGCGGGGGTTCGTCGGGCAGCGTGTAGAGCCGCGCGTTCTCGACGTCGTAGAACTCGCCGTGGTGGGTGACCAGGCCGCCCTCCCACAGTTCGCGGATGATCCCCACGGCCTCCTCCAGCATGCGCTGCCGGTCGCCGGCCGGGGGCCACGGGTCGCCGAAGATGTGCTCGTTGAGGGCTTCGCCCGTACCGACACCCAGATGGAAGCGGCCGTCGAGCAGGACCTGCGCGGTCGCCGCGGCCTGCGCCACGATCGCCGGATGGATGCGCACCAGCGGACAGGTCACCGCCGTCGTCACCGGGAGCGAGACCACCTGGGACAGCGCGCCGATCACCGACCAGACGAACGGGCTCTCCCCCTGCTCGTCGATCCAGGGGTGGAAGTGGTCGGAGATCCACAGACCCTCGAAACCCGCCTGCTCGGCGAGCACGGCCTGCCTGACCAGCTCTTTCGGGCTGTGCTCCTCGGAGCTGAGGAAGTAACCAAAACGTGTCATGAAATCTCCCCTGCCCACGTTCCCTGGCGTTAATGACCGCTTCGGGAGGGCAGTCGAGCTTCATGGCTACTTTGCTCTGGATCATCGCGGTTGTACTCGTCATCGCCGGGATCTACGTGATCCTCGCTCGTAGGGACATCCTTTGGGGGATCGTCCTCATCGTCCTCGGGTTCCTCGTGGGGCCCGGCGGCGTCAGTATCTTCAACGTATAGCGATCATGAAAACACGACAATGGCGGCCGGAAAGCCCGGCCGCCATTACGTGTTGCTAGCACTCCTCCGAGCCGAGGCAGTAGGTGGCGTAGGCCCGGCGCAGCACCGGCAGCGCCACGTTCCTGACCCGGATCCCGCCCGGGGTCATGCCCTTCTCGGTGCCCGCGTGGGCGTGGCCGTGGACGATCAGGTCGGCGCCCTCGGCGTCGACCGCCTCGGCGAGCAGATAGCTGCCGAGGAACGGGTAGATCTCCGGCGGCTCCCCGGCCAGCGTCTCCTTGACCGGCGAATAGTGGCTGAGCACCACCCGGTATTCGGTGTCGAGGCTCTTCAGCGCGACCCGCCACCGGTCGGCGATCTCCCGCGTGTGCCGGACGAACGCCTTGGTCTCGGGCTCCCCGAACTCACTGGCCGACTTGCCGGCGAAGCCGCCGCCGAAGCCCTTGCCCCCGGCGAGGCCGAGCCGCCCGTCGAGGAGCGTCTCGGCGGTGTCGTCGAGCACGATCCCGCCGGCCTCCCGCAGGACCGCGATGATCTCCGCTTCCACGTCGGAGTGGTAGTCGTGGTTGCCCAGCACGAAGACGACGGGGATCGGCAGGCCGCGGAACTCCTCCGCGACGATCTTGCCTTCGTCGAGGGTGCCGTGGCGGGTCAGGTCGCCACCGACCAGCAGGACGTCGGCGCGCTCCTCGATGCCCTCGAGCCGGGGACGGTAGCTGCCCCGCTGGGCCTCTCCCAGGTGGATGTCGGCGACGGCCGCGACACGGATGCTCACAGCTGCTCCTCCTCGCCGGGGTCGCGGACCTCCACACACGTCACCTCGTTGTGGACGGTCAGACCGGGGGCGGCCTCCCGGGCCACCTCGGTCAGCAGGTGACGCTGGTCGTCGCCGGTCACCTGGCCGCGCAGGAAGACCTGGTCCCCGCGCACGTCGACCCGGATGCCGAGTTCGTTGGTCCGGCCGTCCTCCGCGATGGCTTGCTGCACGCGGGCGGCCACATAGTGCGGTGTGTCCATAGGGAAAACGCCTGCCCGCCCCTTTTCCGGCGAAACAGGATGTTTGCTGGACGGCTTTATAGGTTAAAGTGGAGGCAATATTGTGCCTAGGAAGCAGGCACCTCCCTCGCTGACGCATGCCGTCCCGGAGGTCCCTTGCTCACCGCACATTCCCCCCTTTTCGCCGCGTCTAACCGGCGTGCTCTCCTCCCGGCTCCCGTGACCCCGGACTCGGGCTTCCCGTTCGCTCGCGATCCCGCCCGCGAGCGGGACCAGCCGTTCCCGGAGGTAACCCCATGAAGATCGCCATGATCTCGGAGCACGCCAGTCCGCTCGCCTGCGTCGGCACCACCGACGCCGGCGGCCAGAACGTCCACGTCGACGCGCTGGCCAGGGCGGTCGCGGCACTCGGGCACGAGGTCGTCGTCTACACGCGCCGCGACGACGAGCAGGTGCCCGAGAGGGTGCGGATCGCGCCGCGCGTCACCGTCGTGCACGTGCCCGCCGGGCCGGCGCGCAAGATCCCGAAGGACGACATCCTCCCGTGGGTGCCGCACTTCGCGAAGTGGTTGCGGGAACAGTGGTTGTTCGACCGGCCGGACGTGGTGCACAGCCACTTCTGGATGAGCGGCCTGGCCGCCCTCGGCGCGGCCCGCGACCTGGGCGTCCCGGTCGTGCACACCTACCACGCGCTCGGCTCGGTCAAGCGCCGCCACCAGGGCTCGGAGGACACCAGCCCGGCCGATCGGATCGAGGCCGAGACCCGGATCGGCCGCGAGGCCGACGCCATCGTCGCGACCTGCACCGACGAGGTCGACGAGCTGCGCCGGATGGGCGTCAGCCGCCGGCAGGCCCGGGTGGTGCCCTGCGGGGTCGACCTGGCCCGCTTCAACCCGCACGTCGCGGCGCCGCCCACGGCCCGGCCCCGGCTGGTGTCGATCGGCCGACTCGTCCCGCGCAAGGGCGTGGCGACGATCATCGAGGCGCTGCGCGGCGTCAAGGGCGTCGAGCTGGTGGTGGCCGGCGGGCCCCCCGCGCACGCGCTGCACCACGACCCCGAGGTGACCCGGCTGCGCTGGCTGGCCCAGCGGAACGGGGTGGCCGACCGGGTGACCTTCACCGGCCAGGTGGCCCGCGAGGACGTGCCCGGGCTGATGCGCTCGGCCGCCGCCGTCGTCGCGGTGCCCTGGTACGAGCCCTTCGGCATGGTCGCGCTGGAGGCGATGGCCTGCGGGGTGCCGGTGGTCGCCTCGTGCGTGGGCGGCCAGAAGGAGACCGTGGTCAACGGGATCACCGGCGTGCTGGTGCCGCCGCAGCGGCCGAACGCGCTGGCCAGGGCGGTGCAGCGGCTGCTGGCCGACCCTGTGCGGATGACCGCGGTCGGCATCGCCGGGGCCGACCGGGCCAGGGCGCGTTACGGCTGGAACAGGATCGCGATGGAGACGGTCGCCGCCTATCGAGAGGTCGGCGTCCGGTTGGAGGCGACCGCATGACGACCGCACTCGTGTTGCGCGCGCAGGGCATCGGCCATCTTCTGACGGCCGTGCCCGCCCTGCGCGCCCTGCGCCGCAGTGGCATCAGGATCGCCCTGGCCTGCCCGCCGGAGCTGAGCGAGCTGGCCGCCCTCACGGGGGTGGTCGACCGGCTCATCCCGGCGTACGGCCTGGAGCCGATCATGTGGCCGGGGCTCACCGACCGCAACTCCGACCTGCCGTTCTTCCCCGAGATCGCGGTGAACCTGCACGGCCGGGGGCCGCGCTCCACGGAGCTGCTGGCCGACCTGCGGCCCCGGAGGTTGTGGGCGTACGCGGAGGAGGCCTATCCCCCCGGGCCGAAGTGGGACGACGACGAGCACGAGACGCGGCGGTGGTGCCGTCTGGTCGAGTGGTACGGGCTGAAGGCCGACCCCCGCGACCTGCTGCTGCCCCCGCCGATGACGCCGAGCCCGGCGGCCGGCGCAGTGGTCATCCACCCGGGCGGCACCGGCCTGTCGCGGCGCTGGCCGCCGGAACGGTTCGCCGAGGTGGCACGGGCGATGGCGGGAGAGGACCTGCCGGTCGTGGTGACCGGTTCGCGCAAGGAGCGCCCGCTGGCGCTGCTGGTGGCCACGCAGGCGGTGCTGCCGCCGCAGATCGTGCTGGCCGGACGCACGTCGCTCCGGGAGTTGTGCGCGGTCGTGGCCGGAGCCCGGCTGGTGATCAGCTCGGACACGGGGGTGTCCCAGCTGGCGACGGCGTACGGCACCCCGTCGGTGACGATCTTCGGCCCGGAGCGCCCGGAACGGTGGGGCCCGCCGAGGGAGCGGCCCCGACACCAGGCCCTCCGCCGTGACGCCGACCCGGCGAGCGTGACCACCGCCGACGTGCTGAAGGCCGCGGCGGCCGTGCTGAACGACGGCCTGGTCAGGCGCTGAGCAGTTCGTCGGCCTGGGTGGCCACGGCCTCGGCGCCCACGTCGGTCAGCCACGACACCGGGTGGTCGCAGCCGCCCGGTTCGCGCAGGCCCGCGCCTCCGCAGGTCGGGCAGTGCGTCGTCCACGAGATGAGGGGACGGTGGTGGCTGCGGGTCAGCGGCCCGGCGTTGATCAGGTCGCCGCACCAGTAGACCCCGACGGTCGGGGTGCCGGTCGCGGCGGCCAGCCTCCGGGGGCCGCTGTCGTTGGCGATCACCACGTCGCAGGCGGTGTAGAGGGCGGCCAGGCCGCCCGCCGAGAGCGCCCCGACGACGGGGATCGCCCTCGGGATCAGCGCGGCCACCTTCTCCACCAGGTCGCGTTCGTGCTCTCCGCCGGTCACCGCGACCGGTCGCCCCAGACGGGCGGCGGCCTCGGCGAAACAGGCGGCCGGCCAGCGGCGGCGGGCGTCGCGGCCCCCCGGGTGCACCGCGATCAGTCCGCGCGGCAGTTCGCCCAGGACCGAGCGCAACTCGGCGTAGTCGTCGCGGGTCACCTGCATGCGGGGTTCGACGTTCTCGGAGCTCGCGCCGACCAGCCCCGCCACTTCGAGGAAACGCAACGTCTCGTGCTGGTAGGGGACGTAGGGCACCCAGCGGTCGAGCGGCTGGGCGTCGTCGCCGCGCAGGCCGGCGGTCACGCGGGCGCCCAGGCGGTTGACGAAGGCGTTGGCGTAGTGGCCGTCGCCGTGCATCTGGAGCGCCAGGTCGAAGCGGCCCACGAGGTGGGGCGGCGCGTCCGGCGACTGTTCGATGGGCGGCACGGGCACGACGTCGTCGACCGGGCCGGGACGGCCGCGCAGGAACGGCACCTGCCACTCCCGGCCGAGCAGAGTGATTCTGGCGGCCGGATAGGCACGGCGCAGCGCTTCCACGGCGGGCAGGATCAGCAGCAGGTCACCCAGGGCCGTGGCCCGCAGCACGGCGATCCGCTCGACGCTCTCGACGATGAGGTTCATCGCAGGACCTTCGATCGGTTCGGTTTCGGTACCCCGGCCCGGTTACCCGAGGGGTCCATGAGCAAACACGCTGCGGTTTTCCCGGCACGCCCCCGGGCAGCAGGGATGCCCATGACGGAAGAGACAGTGCGCCGCTTCCCCGGCCTCACGGCCGTGGTCGTCGGGGACGTGATGCTCGACTCGTGGCTCCAGGGCCAGGCCAGCAGGATGGCGCAGGAGGCGCCGGTCCCGGTGGTCAGCGTCGAGCAGATCGAGGACGCCCCCGGCGGCGCCGCCAACACCGCCGCCAATCTCGCCGCGCTGGGTGCCCGGGTGCACCTGCTCGGCGTCGCCGGCGCCGACCCCGCGGGGACGGCGCTTATCGGAGCCCTCCTCCGCCACGAGGTGGACGGGCCCATCGTCACCCGCAGCCGCCGGACCGCCGTGAAACGGCGGGTCATGTCGGGCGGGCAGATCGTGGCACGGTACGACGAGGAGGACCGGTCCCCCATCCCCGCGCCCGTCGAACGCGAGCTGGTGGACCAGATCCGCGAGCTGGCCGACGTGGCCCACGTGGTCATCGTCTGCGACTCCGGTGCGGGCGTCTGCACCGAGGAGGTCCGCCAGGCCCTCTCGGGCCTGCCGATGCTGGTCGTGGACGCCTACGACCCCGAACTCTGGCGAGCCGCCGAACCGGCCGCCGTGCTGGCCAGATACGACGCCTGCGACCTGCTGCCGGACGACGTCGCCCCGATAGTCGTCACCGACGAGGGCGACGGCGCGGTCGTGCACCGGGAGGGCCGCCCGGCCTACCGGACCCGGCCCAACTCCGGCGACCTCGTGGGCGCCGGCGCCGGCGACACCTTCACCGCGGTCTTCGCGCTGGCCCTGGCCGCCGGGGCCGACCCGGCGACCGCCGCCGACCTGGCCCAGGCGGGCGCCGACGTGGTCTCCCGCCGCCCCGGCACGGCGGTCTGCGACGCGACCGACCTGCTGGCCGAGCTGGGCCCGCGCCCGGCGATGCCGGCCAAGGTGCTGGCCGAACGGGTCGCCGCCGAACGGGATCAGGGCCGCCGCATCGTCTTCACCGACGGCTGCTTCGACGTCCTGCAGCCCGCCCACGTGACCTGCCTGGAGCAGGCCCGCCGGTTCGGCGACGTGCTGGTCGTGGGGGTGCGCGACGACCGGAGCGCGGCCCGCAGGAAGGCCCCGGACCGGGTGGTCAACACCGCCGAGGACCGGGCGGCCGTGCTGGCCGGGCTGGGCTCGGTCGACTACATCACGCTGATCGAGGACGACACCCCGGCGTCCCTGCTGAAGCTCATCCGCCCCGACGTCTACGTCAAGGGCGGCGGCCATCCCGACCTGCTGCCGGAGGCCCGCCTGGTGCGGGAGCTCGGCGGCGAGGTCCGGGTCGTCGAACGGCGATAGCGCACAAAATCGGAGGGTAGGGGATAAATCATGACAGAGCCGAGAAAGACGGAAGAGCAGGTCGACCCCCGGGGCAAGCCCATGGTGCCGGCGACGCCGCGCGACGTCGTCCACGTCAGGCTCGGGTCGTTCGGACTGGTGATCGCGATCGCCGTGGCGGTGATCGCCGGCCTCAGCGGCGTGTGGTGGCTGATGATCATCGGCATCGTGGCCGCCGCGGCGATCGGCGTCGACATGTACGTCGCGACCCGCCGCCAGAAGTCGCTGGGAGGCGGGCCCCGCTCCGAGGCGGGCTAGCCGGACCGGGCCGGGACGTGGTGTCCCGGCCCTCGTTTCATCAGTCGCCTTTCATCAGTCGCCGACCGAGAACCGGTCGACGGTGATCGAGCTGCGGGTGAAGCCGCCGGTCAGGCAGGCCGCGGCCGCCGCGATGACGTTGCCGGCAGCCTGCCCGTCGGCGCGCACCACCCCGCCCTTGAAGACCCCCGCCGCGACGTCGCCCTCGACGTGCAGCGTCTTGCCCTCGCGGTTGAACGCCGACTCCGTGACCGTGGACCGGGTGCCGTCGTTCCAGGCGATCGTGACCTTGGCCGAGGCGGGGTCGATCGGCCCCGGGCACTTGCCCGTGACGGTGGCCCTGACCCGGACGACGCCCCTGGTGATCCCCGGACGCCGCGACGACTGGCAGGAGCTCAGGTCGCCGGTGCCGCGCACCCGGATGGTCTTCTCCGTGAACGTCAACCCGGGGGTGTACCGCAGGTGCAGGCTGCCGGACAGGCAGCTGACCCCGCCGATGTCATCGTCGGCGACGGCCGGCTGGACCGGCGTGATGGCGAGGCCGGCGGCCAGGACGACGGCGGACCACAGGAGTGAACGCATGGGTCCCATGGTCATCCCGTCGGCCTCGCCGGCCGTCGGCCACACGCGGGCTTTGACGAGGCGGAGCCGCAACGTTTGACCGAGGGTGCTTGATCCACGACGGAGAGTGAGGAATGGTGATCACGCTTTGACCGACCCTCTCCGAAGGAAACCCTCATGACGTTCATTCAGCGCACGCTGTCGGCCGCCGTCCTCGCCACCACCATCGGCGCGGGCCTGGCCCTGCCCGTCTCGGCCTCCGCCCAGGCCGCGAGCCCGGTCTGCGTCGACGCCACCAACAGCAGGGCCAACAACACCGAGGTCCGCCTGTGGGCCTGCCTCGACCACCCCAACCAGGTGTTCGTGATCGACGCCGGCCAGATCAAGGTCAAGGACACCATCGGCACCGCCCGCGAGGTGTGCCTCGACACGACCAACAGCCGGGCGAACAACACCAAGGTGCGCCTGTGGACCTGCCTCGACCACGTGAACCAGAAGTTCGTGATCGACGCGGGCCAGATCAAGGTCAAGGACACCATCGGCACCAAGCGGGAAGTGTGCCTCGACACCACCAACAGCCGCGCCAACAACACCAAGGTCCGCCTGTGGACCTGCCTCGACCACGTCAACCAGAAGTTCGTGATCGACGCCGGCCAGATCAAGGTCAAGGACACCCTGGCCTGATCCCGGCAGACAGTGACAGTGACCGAGGGCCGGACCACAGGGCGTGGTCACGGCCCTCGGGCCCGTCCGGCCCCGGGCGGACGAAGGAGCCGGGCCGGAGGCTCGACGTGCGTGGGGTTCGGCCTCGGTGCCCGGCTCCTGGTGCCGTGGGTGGTTCAGATGGGGTCGTTGTAGTGGCGCTCCTCGTAGACGCGACGCTGGGTGGTGTGCACCTCGTCCACGGGGGCCACCGGGGTGACGGTGGTGGAGGCGCGGCGGACGGCGCTCAGCCGGTAGAGGCCGAACAGCAGCCCCGCCAGGCCGCCGACCATGAGGATGACCCCGATGACCTGGATGTCGAGCCCCGCGAGGGTGAATTCGACCGCCCAGGTGAGAATGGCGCCCAACATGATCAGGATGATGCTTCCGGCGATGGTCATGGCGTTCCCTCCTTCGACGGGTGCACTATCCCGTGAGCGAATCTCAAACGCGGGGGGACCAAAACCGCACCACACGGGCAGAATGCCCGTCATGAACGAGACCCCCGTCGTGATCATGGGATTGATGGGCGCCGGCAAGAGCACGGTCGCGCGCCTGGTCGCCGAGGCGCTCGGGCGCGAGATGCGCGACAGCGACGGCGACCTGGAGGCCCGCTACGGCCAGACGGCCGCCCGCATGAACGAGACCCTCGGCGCCGACGTGCTGCACGACCGCGAGACCGAGGTCCTGCTCGACGCCGTCGCCGCACGGCCCGCCGTGGTGGTGGCCGCGGCCGCCAGCACCGTCGAGGATCCGGCCGCCCGTGACGCGCTGACCTCGTCGTTCGTGGTCTTCCTGGACGGACCGGTGGAGGTGCTGGCCGAACGTATGTTGTCGGGCAGCCACCGGCCGCACTTCGAGCCCGACCTGGTGCACATGCTGACGACGCAGCGGGACAAACGGCGGCCGAAGTTCCTGGAGGTCGCCGACCACGTGGCCGACGCGACGAAGACGCCCCACGAGATCACGACGGCGGTCCTGGCGGCGTTCCGGCGGTAGGGCGGCGGTGCTCGGCGCCGGATGCGGCGCTTGGCCCTCGGCGGCGGTCGGGGCCGGGGTGGGCGGAGCCGTAACTAGGAATCTCCCAGCACGAACCAGACGATCTTGCCGCCGCGCACGCCCGGCGCGTGGCCCCACGACGCGGCCAGGGTGCCCACGATCAGCAGGCCCCGGCCGTCGGTGGCGTCGTCGCGCGGTTCGCGCGGGCGGGGCAGGGCGGCGCCGGTGTCGAAGACCTCGCCGTAGACCCATTCGCGGGTGCCGCGCAGCCGGAGCGCGAAGGCCGTGCCCGCGTGGCGGACGGCGTTGGTGACGAGCTCGCTGACGATCAGCTGGCAGTCGTCGACGAAGGAGGCGCAACCCCGGGCGGTCAGTTCACGCCGGACCAGGCGTCGCGCCTCGGCGACACTGGCGCCGACGGCGGGGAGCAGGCATTCGGCCGACCAGGTCTCGAAGTCGTCGAGCCCGTCGAGCGCCGTGACGGCGAAAGGGACACTCATGCCCGCGTCCTCCTTCACCGTCCGATTTGGGAGCGCTCCCACATTCTACCACGGTACGACACCACACCTCCCCTGTGAACCAGGGGCGTCGAACTTGTTACATGCCGCGACGATCTACCAGTGGACAGGCGAATTGGACGGTGTCCAATCAGATCCGGTTCCCTGAAAATAATGTGATCTGGGTCACAGTTATAACGACCAGGGGGTTCTATCCGAATCGTCACATGTAACGTCCTTGCCAATCCATTTACTGACGGATGGGGCGCGAGTGACGTCCCACGGCAGAGCAAGGGAGACCCCCGCAGTGCAGCGCACCCTCCTCATCGGCAGCACCTTCGCCGGATCCATCGGACTGCTGGCCGCAGCGCTGGTCGCGAGCCCCGCCGCAGCCGCCCCCCAGTACATCGAGAAGGAGGTGCTGGCCGGTTCCAGCGAGGCGCAGGCCATCGCCTACTTCTGGGACAAGGCGCAGCTCCAGGACGCGACCCCCTACAACGTCGAGACGACGGTCGCGGCCAAGCACATCTCCACGGGCGGCCCCACCGCCGACACCAAGGCGGGCACCGTGCCCGCGATCGGCGACGAGAAGAAGTCGACCTCCACCTCGAAGAACGTGAACCTGCCGCGCACGAGCGGCAAGGTCTTCTTCATGGGCGCCGACGGCAAGCCCCACTGGTGCTCGGGCACCTCGCTCCAGTCGAAGTACCGCAACCTGGTGGCCACGGCCGGCCAGTGCGTCTACGACACCGAGAGCAACAAGCCGGTCCTGAACAACTGGGTCTTCGTGCCCGGCTACTACCAGGGCAAGACCCCCTGGGGCATCTACGTCGGCAAGACCGCCTACACCCACTACGACTACGACGTCTACGAGGACGGCGACCGCAACTACGCGTTCGTCACCGTCTACAACGGTGTCAAGCTCACGGGTGACAAGGAGGTGGACAAAAAGGCCTATGACAAGTGGAAAGGCCAGAAGAAGATCCTCTCCGAGGTCGTCACCAAGGAGGAGTTCGAGGCCAAGTACACCGAGGGCGGCCCCTACTGGAAGAAGACCCTCGCGCCCGTGACCGCCCCGGTCGACCCGCCGAAGGCGTCGTTCACCCAGGCCGAGGCCGAGAAGTACTACACCGACGGCGTCGACGGCGTGAAGCTGACCACCGAGTCGGTCAGCCAGGCCGCCTACAACGCCGCCCCCACCGGCACCAACGCCATGAAGAACGGCGAGAAGTGCCCGACCTGGTGCGGCCCGGATTCCGGCAAGGAATACCCGATCGACGAGGCCGCCTACAACAAGCTGAAGGCCGACCCCGCCTTCAAGGGTGTGCTGCGCAAGACCGAGCAGAACCAGTTCTTCAAGAAGGAATGGTTCGTGAAGAAGTGGGTCAAGACCTCGGTGGCCGAGGCCTACTTCAAGGACCACTACATCGTCCGCGGCGTCGAGGACGTCGGCCGTCTCGGCGACAACGTCGGCGGCCAGGGCCTGGCCTACAACCAGAAGCTCGGCAAGGCCCACTACGTCTTCGGCTACCCGAGCGGCGCCCACCCCGACGGCAACCGCGTCTTCTCCGGCAACACCCTCAAGTGGTCGTACGGCAAGACCTTCGCCGCCTCCGCTTCGGCGATCAAGGCCCAGGAGCTCGTCGGCATCAAGTCGTCGTTCACCGGCCAGGGCGCCATCGGCTCCTCCTGGCTGGCGGGCTACAAGAACACCCGCCGCCTCGGCTACCTGAACGGCGTGACCATCGCGGTCTCCGACCGTGACGGCAACAAGCGCATCGACACCTCGGTGTCGGCCTACTTCGACGGCGAGACCTACGGCGTCTACAAGCAGGCCGCCAACGTCTGGTCCGGCTCGATTCTCTAAGCGAGATGCGGACGGCCGAAGGCCGGCCGTGGCTCGCGCTGTGAACCTGCCCAAAGAACACGCGTTTTAGGGAGCGCCCGTATCCGGGGGGATGCGGGCGCCTCTCGTTTTTGTGACTTCGCATCTCAGGCGGGATCGTGAAGTATGGTCGCAAGCGCATACCAGACGGGATTAGAGGGGATTCGCCGGATGCCGTTGCGCCTCACCGGAGCGTTCCGTCCGGGCAAGGGGCGGCGCCGGGCGGCCGGGGCCCGCACGGCGCTCGCTCTGGCGGTGCTGCCGTTCCTGATGATGCTGCTCGTGTCGGTGCTCGACCTGAGCACGGGCCCGGAGATCGGCTTCCTGCCCCTGCTCGCGGTGGGGCCGGCCTTCGCCTCGCTGACCGGCGGGATCCGGCGGACCATGCTCGTCGGGGTGACCGCGCTGGTGCTGGCGATGGGGCTGGCGGCGTACAACCATCTGGAGTTGCGCAGGGCGTACATCACCATGGGCTCGATCGCCGGCGTGACGGCGGCGAGCGCCCTGGCGACGGTCGGCCGCCGGCGCAGGGAACGGGAACTGGCCCAGGTCAGGTCGGTGGCCGAGGTCGCGCAGCGGGTGCTGCTGCGGCCGGTGCCCCGGCGCGCCGGGCACATGCGCGTGGCCGTCTCCTACACCTCGGCCATGGCCGAGGCGCACATCGGGGGTGACCTGTACGAGGTCGTCACCGCCCCCACCGGCGTCAGGGTCATCGTGGGCGACGTGCAGGGCAAGGGCCTGGAGGCGGTCGAGACGGCCGCGCTGGTCCTGGGGGCCTTCCGCGAGGCGGCCCACGACGAGAAGGACCTGGAAGGGGTGAGCGCCCGGCTGGAGAAGGCGCTCAACCGGCGCCTGTCGGGCGAGGAGTTCGTCACCGCCGTGCTGGCGGAGTTCTCCATCGAGGAGACGACCATGACGCTCCTCAACTACGGCCACCCGGCGCCGCTGGTGGTCAGGGCGGGCGGGGAGATCGAGTTCGCCGACCCCGACGACCATGTGCCCCCGCTGGGGCTGGCGGTCCTGGGGCCCGAGGGGCCGGCGCCTTACTCGATCACCTTCGAACCGGGCGACCAGATCCTCTTCTACACCGACGGTGTCATCGAGGCCCGCGACGCCCTGGGCCGCTTCTATCCGCTGGCCGACCGGGTTCCGCTGCTCAAGGACGACGACCCGGAGGCGGCGCTGGAGTCCCTGCGCCGCGACCTGATCGCGCACATCGACGGCCCTCCGACCGACGACGCGGCCATGTTGCTGATGCGCTGCCGGGAACCCGGCGTCGATCCGGGCCTCGACCTGGTGTAGGGCCGTGGTCCCGCCGAGGAGGACCCCCAACCTCGGCGGGACCACGACGTTCGGGGCTAGCTGATGGG
>NZ_BBXC01000020.1 GCF_001570525.1 Herbidospora sakaeratensis | reverse complement strand
GCTAGGTCTTGTAGCGGGTTTCGAGGGCGTCGTGCTCGTCGAGGCCGATCAGGGTGTTGAACTCGTCGAAGGTCAGCGCGGGCCGGGCCCGGCCGGTGGCGGCCAGGCTCCGCAGGTAGTCGCGCATGCCCGCTGCCGCCGCGAACCCCGCCCCCAGCGAGAAGACCGCCAGGGCGTAGCCCATCTCCTCCAGCTCTCCCGCCGCGAGTTGGGGTGTTCGGCCGCCCTCGATCTGGTTGCTCAAGACGGGGACCACGCCCCGGAAGGCTCCGCAGATGCGCCGCATCTCGTCCTCGGTCTCGGGGGACTCGACGAACAGCAGGTCGGCGCCCGCCTCGTGGTAGGCCAGGCCGCGGTCGATCGCCTCGTCGAGGCCCAGGGTGGTGCGGGCGTCGGTGCGGGCGATGATCACGAAGTCGGGGTCGTCGCGGGCGTCGACGGCCGCTTTGATCTTCTGGATCATGTCGTCCCGGGCGACGACGTGGCGGCCCAGCATGTGGCCGCAGCGTTTGGGGAAGGTCTGGTCCTCGATGTGCAGGGCCGCCGCGCCCGCTCTCTCGTACGCCCGCACGGTCCGCCGCACGTTGAGCGGGTTGCCGTAGCCCGTGTCGGCGTCGGCGATCAACGGCAGGCCCGAGACCTCGGCGAACACGGCCACCCGGGCCTCCATCTGGGTCGACGTCAGGTAGCCCACGTCGGGCTGGCCCAGCAGGCTCGCCGAGGTCTGGAAGCCGCTCAGGTAGATCGCCCGGAAGCCCAGCTCCCGCACCAGCCGGGCGCCGGCGCCGTCGTACGCGCCCGGCGCGACCAGGATCTCCGGCGCGGCCAGCAGTTCCCGCAGGCGGGTGGTGTGGTTCGCCATGATCTGCCCCCTCGGATGGGAAAAGTCCCCTCTGTTCGCCCATACCCAGGGACAATGGCGCGATGGAGTACGTCCACACGCGTGAGTTCCGCGGTGCGGTCTTCCGGCAGTCCGATCTCACCGGCGCGGTCTTCCGCGAATGCGACCTGTCCGACGTGCGCATCGCCGGTTCGCAGGTGACCGGGTTGCGGATCTCCGGGTTCGACGGGGAGGCCGGCACGGTCGTCGTCGATGACGTCGACGTGACCGCCTACGTGGCGGCCGAGCTCGATCGGCGGCATCCGGAGCGGGTCCAGCTGCGGGCCGTCCGGACGGCCGACGATTACCGCCGGATGCTGGCCACCGTCGAGCGTCTCTGGGCCGAGACCCGGGCCAGGGCCGAGCGGCTGCCCGAGGCGGCCCGGCACGAGCGGGTCGACGACGAGTGGTCGTTCGCCGAGACGCTGCGGCACCTCGCCTTCGCCGTCGACACCTGGGTCGGCCGGCTGATCCTCGGCGGGACGGCGCCGCACGACCCCCTCAGCCTGCCGCCGACCGACGTGGACGACACGGCGATCGAGGTCTCCTACGCCGAGGCGGTACGCCTGTTCGCCGACCGGACCGCGACGCTGCGCGGGGTCGTCGAGAAGGTCACCGACGACGACCTCGCCCAGGTCCGGACCGGGGAGCTGATCGCCACGTGGGGCGTCGAGTCGCACCCGGTCGGCCACTGCCTGCGGGTGGTGCTGCGGGAGTACTGCGAGCACCGCCGGTTCGCCGAACGTGACCTCGTCCGGCTGGCCAGGTCAGCTCACCCGGGTGCGGAGTAGGCAGAACTCGTTGCCCTCGGGATCGGCCAGCACGTGCCAGCTCTCCTCGCCCGTCTGGCCGACGTCGGCGGGCTTGGCGCCGAGGGCCAGCAGGCGCTCCAGCTCGGCGTCCTGGTCGCGGTCGGTCGGGCTCACGTCGATGTGCAGCGGCAGCTTCCCGGACCTCGGATCGTCGCTGGCGCTGAGCACGATCCCCGGCCGGTGGCCCTCGTCGTCGGGGCCGATCTCGATGAAGCCTTCTTCGCGCCCGACGACGACGTAGCCGAGCACCTCACACCAGAACGCGGCCAGCGCCTCGGGGTCGCGACAGTCGATCACCAGTTCACTGATACGGCACGCCATGCCGCCAGTGCTACCCGGTGATCTTTGTCGTACGCGTGCAATGGAAAAGCCCAGGCCGGTCACCCGGCCTGGGCCCTTCTTACGGAGACGTCAGCCGCGCAGGCCGGGCACGTCGATGACGATCACTTCGGTGTCGTCGGCGCGGCCGGGGATGCGGCCGTCGTTGCCGGGGAAGTTGTTGTCGTTGGCCACGACGACGCGGTCGCCCGACAGGGGCAGGACCGACTCGACCGACTGGAGCGGGAAGGAGAACAGGTCTCCGACGCCGTACTCGTTCGGGCGGGCCGGGGTGGAGACGCCCTTCGGGTCGGCGATGCGCATCAGGTCGACGGCGGTGCGGCGGGGGAGCACGCCGTTCGCGTCGGCCTTGTCGAGGTCGGTGACGATCAGCTTCTTGACGAACGAGGTCTGGCCCATGCCGTTGTCGCGCTCGATCAGCAGCAGGCGCTTGCCGTCGAGGACCTGGGCGTCGCCCACGAACAGGCCCGGGTCGTCGACGCGGAAGGTCCAGGTCTTGCCGGTGTAGGCGCCGGCGCGGACGTCGAACTCGTACACGACGCGGCGACGCTGGTCGGGGTCGGCGGTCTTGGCGCGCTCGAGGATCGGGTAGAGGGTGAAGCCGTCCTCGCTGGCGGCCATGGCCTCGAAGCCGCCGCTGCCGGGCAGCGACGGGGTCTCACCGGGCTTCAGTTCGTTCGACTGGGGCGACTTGGTGCCGTCGAAGAGGGGGATCGGGGCGCGCAGGACCTTGCCGGTCTTGTCGACGTTCACCAGGTAGGGGCCGAACTCGTCGCCGATCCACAGGGTGCCGTTCGCGTCCCACTGGAGCGACTCGATGTCGAAGTCGGCGCCGGTCAGCAGCCGCTCGGGGGTGTTGCCGTTGACGATCGGGAACGGCACCTTGCGGTCGGGGTCGCGGAAGCTGATGTGGCTGCCGACCTCGATCGCACCCGACTTGTAGTCGGGCTCGATGTAGTAGGCGCGCAGCAGGAAGTCGGGCGAGTTGTCCTTCGAGCCGAAGCCGTTGTCGGGCATGCCGAGCAGGCGGTTGGCGTTCTTCGAGCCGCGGGTGTGCGGGATGACCGCCGAGAAGCCGGGGATCGGCTGGCCGGGGAACGGCGGCGTGATGCCGTTGACCGGGGTCTTCGGCATGAAGTTGCCGGAGACCGGGCCGGGCTGGTAGTCGGTCGCCGACAGGATCGCCCGGTCGCGCAGCGTGGCCTCGTCGGGCACGTTGACGCTCAGCTCGTACAGGCGGGTGATCTGCGTCGCGCTGTTGTTGTCGTCGGAGATCAGGTAGAGCACGCGGGTGTCGTCGTCGAGACGGTCGCCGAGCGCCATGCCCTCGATGTTGTCGAGCAGCGGGTTCGGCTGCGGCTGCTTGGCCGTCGCGCCCGACGGGGGGCAGTCGGCGATGTCGGCCAGCAGCTTCTTGCCGAGCCACGCGCGCGGGTCGGTCAGCGTCGACAACGACGCGACGCCCGAGACGTCGGGGGCGCCGGTGGCGGTGACCCGGTAGACGCGCACGGTGTTGCCGACGCCGGCGGTGAAGCCGCGCTCCATCGCGAGGAACTGGTCGTCGCCCAGTGCCACCAGCTCGACCAGGCCGAGGTTGGGGTCGGTCTTGTACGCGTACTGCGCGGCCGGCGTGTAGTCGCCGCCGGGCGTGCCGGTGTAGCGCAGGATGCGCTGGCGGCCCGCGCCCGAGGCCTCACGGCCGTCGGTCAGCAGGGGGCCTTCCATGCCGGCGTACAGGGACGTGCCGTCGGGCGAGGTGGTGAGCGCCTCGAAGGCCAGGTTGACCGGCGACTCGCCCGCGGGGGTGATCCGGAACCGGGCCGGGACCTCGAAGGAGGCGGTCTGCACGCCGTCGGACAGGCGGAAGCGCCGGATCGACGGCTCGGTCTCGGAGCTGGCCAGAATGGTGTGGCCGTGCGGCTCGACGACGAGCCCCTCGCCGTCGAAGTCGGTGCCGTTGTAGGCGGTGCCGTCGGGCCGCTTCAGCGTCGTCATGTCGACGACCTGGGCGCCGTCGCCGGAGAGGGCGACGTCGTAGACGCGGGCGGGCACGGTGCCCGTGTTGTCCGACAGCGCCAGGACGCGGTCGTCGCGCAGCCGCGCGATGGCCGACAGACCCCCGACGGGGGTGCCCTCGAACGTCTTCTTGTCCAGGCTGTCGGTGAAGCCGCGCAGGCCCACGTCGGCGGAGCAGGGGGCGCCGAGGTTCACATCATTGGACGTCGCCGCGCCGGCTGCCGGGACCGTCACGCCGAGCATGGCGATGACCGCCGCGGCGGCGAAGGCGGGGGCGGGCCACCTTGTGCTGGGCACAAGTACCTCCGAAAAATCGTGATGCGGGGGGATACACCCGCTGGGAATGAGCGAAGTCCCCGCAGCCCGCCACAGCAGAACCAGGCGTCAAACGGACCATGAACATCTGCGCTCGGGCTTCACGACGTCCGGGCGCCCATGTCGCCGACGGCCGGGACCCCTTCGCCGAGCTTGTAACGGAGCAGCACCGCGCCCTTGGCCGAGGAGCAGGGCGTCCATGCCCGCCATGCCGGCGCGACCAGGTCGAGGGTGGCGAGCAGATCGATGTGGATCAGGCCCATGGCGGTTCTCTTTCCGTCAGGTGCGCGGGATCGGCCAGTCGGCGCGTTCGAGTTCCAGGTCGGGCTCGGGGCCGCGCCATTCCACGATGACGACCGTGGCGTCGTCGCGGAGCACGCCCTTGTGGTAGACCAGCACGGCCTGGATGAGCCGCCGCAACGTCTCGGGCACCGGCAGCCCGCTCTGGTGGTTGCGGATCACGAAGTCGACGAACCGGTGCACGCCGAACTCGCGTCCGGAGGCGTCGCGGATCTCGGTGATGCCGTCGGTGTAGAAGATCAGCCGGTCGCCGGGCTCCAGCTGCTCGCGGCACGTCGTGACCGACAGGCCCAGGTCGAGGCCCATCGGGTGGGCCGGCATACATTCGAGCATGGTCGTCCAGCGCCCGCCGCGCAGCAGGACGGGCGGCGGATGGCCTCGGTTGACCCAGGTGAACAGGCCGGTCCGCAGGTCGAGGTCGCCGATGACGGCGGTGACGAACCGCTGCGCCCGGCCGAACTCCTCGATGAGCACCGCCTCGATGTCCTCGCTGTTCCTGGCCAGCGACGCGCCCTGGCGGCGGTTGTTGCGGCAGGCCGCGATCGCCAGGTTGGCGGTCAGCCCGGCCGAGACGTCGTGGCCCATCGCGTCGAAGACGGCGATGTTCAGCATGTCGCCGGTGACGGCGTAGTCGAAGGCGTCGCCGCCCACCTCGTAGGCCGGTTCGAGCATGCCCGACACCGTCACCCGGTGGCTGGCGAAGGTCAGCGGCGGGACGAGCCGCCATTGCATCTCGGCGGCCACGTTCATCTCGCGGGTGCGGACGATGCGCGCCCAGGTGTCGCTGCAGCTGTGCATGCTCGTCAGCAGCAGGGCGACCACCGACGACAGGTGGCGGGCGGACATGTGGTCGAGGGTGGGGCGGCCGGTGCTGACCCGCAGCACGCCGAGCCGGCTGGTGCCGTTCAGGATCGGGATCCACCAGTAGAGGGGCTCGCCCGCCTCGTCGCGCTGGACGAGGGTGCGCACCTCCTGGAAGGCCAGGCCGGGCAGGGTCCCTTCGACGGCGAGCTCTTCTGGTATGCCGGACAGGTCGATCTGGGGCCCCTTGAGCAGCCGCATGACCTGCTGCTGAAGGTCGACCAGGTAGATCAGGACATGGGTGAACCCGGCCTGCGGGGTGTGGGTGGCCAGGAGCGACGGCAGGTCGTCGACGGTGCGCAGGTGACTGCTCTCGATCAGGCCGGCCAGCATTCGTTCGTAGCCCGCAGACATGATGTTCTCGGCCTACCCGCCTCTGATCAGGAGAAACGACGGCCTAGCCGTGGCCCGGCTCCTCGGGATCGGTCGGGGCCATGACGGTGTCGTCCATGACGCCGATCAGCTTGCCCACCGGCAGCAGCACGATCAGCAGGATCAGGCAGGTCCAGAACAGCGCGGCCGAGCCGATGATGAGGCCGACGCCGCCGAGGACGAACACGGCCAGGAAGACGGCGGCGTAGATCCACGAACGCGGCCGGCCGTGTCTGTTCCGTGTCATGGGTGGCCACTGCCCGAGTGGGCCCGGCCTATGCCAGCAACCAGACATAAAGGACAAAAGTTAAGGTTTTCCGGACATCGCGGCACCGGAGAGGGGTAAGGGGCGATGAGTTGTCCGTCCAGTGAGGGGAGTCCGCCGTGGACACCCGGCAGATCGACGTCGTCACCTTCCTGAAGCACCAGCACGAACAGATCAAGACCCTGTTCGCCGAGGTCGAGTCGGCCGAGGGCGACGCCCGCGAAGAGGCCTTCCGCAGGTTGGTCCACCTGCTCGCCGTGCACGAGACCGCCGAGGAGGAGCTCGTGCACCCCTACGCCCGCAAGGTCGTATCGGGCGGGGACGCCATCGTCGACCAGCGGCTCCAGGAGGAGAACGAGGCCAAGCGGGCCCTGTCGGACCTCGAAGAGATGGGCTCCGACAACCCCGACTTCCTCAAGCACCTCGACGCCTTGCGCACCGACGTGATCGAGCACGCCGAAGCCGAGGAGCGGTTCGAGTTCCCGCGGCTCGAGGCCGAGGGCGACCCCGACCGCCTGCGCAAGATGACGGCCGGCGTCAAGGCCGCAGAGAAGATGGCCCCCACCCACCCGCACCCGGGCGTGGAGTCGGCCAAGAAGAACATGCTGCTCGGCGCGCCCGTCGCCATCATGGACCGGGCCCGCGACGCCATCCGCAAGGCCATGGGCAACTGATCTCTCCGAATCGGGGTAGCGGCGGGGGCACCCCGATTCGGAGGAGCAGTGATGGCAGGACAGGCCAATTCACGAGACGTGGTGAGACAGGAAGACGGGCAGTGGGCCGTCACCAAGCCGGGCGGCAGCCGGGCCAGCGCCCTGTTCGGCACCCAGGACGAGGCGATCAAGAGGGCGAGCGAGATCCTCGCCGCCGACGGCGGCGGTGAACTGCGTGTCCACGGCACCGACGGCAAGGTGCGCGACCAGCGCACGATCGCTCCCGGCAACGATCCCCACCCGCCCGCCGGGTGATCGGCCGACTACCGCTGGGCGCCTCGGGTAGCACGTACCGGCATGAACAAGTTAGCGGTGCGTGGCGCGAGCGCGCTCAGCGGCATGATCGGCGGCGCGGTGGCGAGCCTGATCTTCAAGCAGGTCTGGAAGCTGGCCGCCGGTGAGGACGAGGCGCCCCAGGCGACCTCGCCCGACTACGGATGGGGCGAGGTGGTCGTGGCGGCCGCGATCCAGGGGGCCATCTTCGCGGCGGTGAAGGCGGCCATCGACCGGGCCGGCGCCGAGGCCTACCGGCGCTCGACCGGTGAATGGGTCAGAGACTGATGGGACGGTGACGACCGGATGACCGTGACACGATTCCAGGACCTGCCTCTCGCCGACCGTTCGCGGGAATGGGACGGCAGCGCGGCCGAGAGCCGCGTGCGCGACTGGGCGGGCGCCGAGGACGAGCCCGACGCCGCCTACCGGAACGCCCACGTCTGGTACGACGGCGACGCCCCCGGGAACTTCGGCAGCTACAAGCTGCTGATCGCCGACGTCGTCGACGGAAAACTGAAGGTGGTGCCGCGCGCCGTGATGGCCGCCGGCGGGATCATGCAGGGCGCACGCGGCGGCGTGGACATTCCGAAGGACGAGGTCGACCGGGTCAAGGCCCACCTCGCGAAGTACTACGCCAAGATGGGCGACACCGCTCCCTGGCAGCGGTGACCTGACATGCGGAGACCCGCATCCGGGCGTTCGATCAACCCCCTGTCGCCGAACGCCGGATGCGGGTCTCGCCCCGTCACGGAAGCTGGTTGTAGCCGGTGTAGTAGTTGCCGACCTGCTCCCGGTACGCCGGGTCCTTGTAGGTGTCCTGGTCGAACTCCGGCGCGTTCTTGATCTCTTCCTTCGTCCGGGCGAGGAAGACCTTGCGCTGCTGCGGGTCGATCTCGGTGATCGTGCTGGCGGGCATGATGACCTTCTTGCCGAAGATCCAGAAGCCCGTGTCGACGACGATGTAGGCGTCGCCGACGGCGTCGCTCTGCTCGTCGACCTCGCCGATCTTGCCGTCGACGGCCTCGACGTCGAACCCGGTCACGCTGACCCCGGCGCCGGAGGCGACGCCTTCCTGGTAGCTCCACGGCTCGTACATGTAAGCCCCTTTCGATTGGCTGCTGCTGAGGAGGCCGCTACCCGACGCGCGAGGGGCAAACGTGCCGCGAACCGATTGATCTCGGGTTCCGTTTCAGGGGCATGTGGCGTCGTCTCCTCCTCGTCCTCGCGCTGGCCGCGGGGACGCTCGTCTTCTCGTCCGTGCCCGCCTACGCCTGCAAGTGCGCCCTTGTCCCGGTGAAGGAGCGGGTGGCGAACTCCGCGCTCGTGTTCACCGGCGTGGCCACCGGGTTCAAGGCCGCCACGTCGCCCACGCGGCAGCACACCTATACGTTCCGGGCCGACCATTCGTACAAGGGAAAGCCGAAGGTGACCGTGAAGGTGGTCACCAACACCGAGAGCGCCGCGTGCGGGGTGAAGTTCACGCGCGGCGCCCGTTATCTGGTGTTCGCCGGCAAGTCCGGCGGCCGTCTGGTGACCGGGCTCTGCTCGGGCAACAGCGCGGTCGCCAAGGGGACCGGCCCGTTGAAGGCCGCTGACCTGCCCCCGGGCGTCGACCCGGCCACGATCAAGCAGCTGGGCAAGGCCAAGCCGGTCCGTTAGCCGCCGCAGGCGGCGTAGGTGAAGGTGTCCTTGAGGATGTCGTAGCGGTCGCGCACCTTGGTCACGCCGGTCTTCGTGTCGTGCTGGAGGACCGTCATCCGGTTCGGGATCTTCGGCAGGTTCTGCGACACGTGCAGGGTGACCTGGGTGGGGCCGGTCCAGTCGAGCATCTCGACGGTGCCGCCCTTGGGCAGCTTGATCGGGGTGTCACCCTCCACCTGGGCGGTCTCCACGTCGGAGACCACGATCTTGTCGCCGGAGACCAGGGTGGCCAGGGTCCGGGCGTCGGAGTGGAGCGCGTTCGGGCCCCAGCCGTTCACCGCCTCGGCCGGACGGCCCTGGCGCAGGAGGTGCCCCGACCGGTCGTAGACGCGGAAGACCTCGTCGGTCGCGCTGGTCAGCACCTCCTTGCCGTCGCCGCTGAAGCCGATGAACTCGCGCTTGGTCGGCAGCAGGCCGAGCCGCTTGCCCTTCTTGGTGTCGAAGATCATCGTCCGGCGGTCGGTGACGGCGAGGGTGGCGCCGTCGTCGGACAGGCGGAACCACACGTTGTACTGCACGACGTTCTTCGGCAGCGTGTCGGCCGGCAGCAGGGTGACCCCGCCGCCCATGGTGCGCACGGCGATGCGGCCGTCCTTGCGGAAGTAGACGATCTTCTGGCCGTCACCGCTGATCGCCACCGGCGCGGCGGTGAAGCCGACCGGCTTGCGCTTGCCGTCGAGCGCTTCGAGCTGGGCGTCTCTGAGCTGGATGATCTCGCCGTGGTGCGTCACGAGCCGCCAGTTCCCGCACAACACGGTCTGCTTCTTCACCTTGCACGCCTTGGCCGAGGCGTAGCGGATGCTGTCGCCCCCGTGATGCGGCGCGGCCTGCGCGGCGGCCGGCGCCGCCACGACGGACGCGGTCATCGCCGCCAGCGCGACCAGAACCCTGATCTTCATCTTTACCCCCTGGTTGTGTTCCCCGTCACATCCTTGGATGCGGGCAGAGGGTGGCGGGTTGGTCACAGATCGGAAACGATGACCGGCCCCCGGCTCACTTGTGGGTGATCTCGATGCGGTCGAGCAGAATGCCGGAGATCTCCGTCAGTGCGGCGATCTGCTCAGGTGTGAGCGAGTCCATGACGTAGCGCTTGACCGCCGCGTCGTAGTGCTTCCTGGCCTCGCAGGCCAGTTCGCGGCCGCGGGCCGTCAGGCGGACGGCCGAGCCGCGGCTGTCCTCCTCGCACGCCTCCCGGGTGATCAGCCCGCGCTGTTCCATGCGCCGGAGCTGGTGGGACAGGCGGCTCTTCTCCCATTCCAGGCCGCATCGCAGGGCGAGGGAGCGCACCGTGTCGTCGGGGCGTTCGTTGACGGCGACCAGGACCTCGAAGTCGGCCTCGGACAGGCCGGTGGCGGCGGCGAGTTCGCGGCCGAGGACGCCGCTGAGCCGGACGCGCATGCGCTGGTAGCTGTTCCAGGCGGCGGCCTGGGGATCGGTGAGAGCGGCCATGGGACCCAGATTAGTTGATGCGTCAACCTTGACGTATATTGGTTGACGTATCAACCTAAGGGAGTCCCCCATGAACTATGGCCACGCGTTGCGGTTCGGCGCCCTGACCGGCCGCACCGAGCTGATCGAGCCGCTCGGCTACGACCTGGCGATGGTCCCCGAGTGGACCGGGTTGGCCTGGCTGGCCGGCCGGAGCGACCGGATCGGCCTGGTCGGCCGGGTCGACCTCGCCGAATGGAACGCCGCCGTGCTCGGGCGGTCGGCCGCCGGGCTCGACCTGCTGTCGGGCGGTCGGGTCGGGCTCACGCTCGGCACGTCGGGCGACGTCGCGGCGCTGGCCGAGGCGATCGACGTGATCCGCGCCGTCTGGGACACCTCGGCCCCCCGGGTCAGTTATGACGGCGTCCACCACCGGCTCGACGGGGCCGAGCCGGGGCCCGCGCCGGCGCACGCCGTGCCCGTCTGGGTGACCGGCGACGATCCTGCCGTGCTGGAACTGGCCGGCCGCCAGGCGGACGGGTGGGTCTTCGCCTACGACCCCGAGCGGCCCGAATGCCCGCGTACCGGGAACAAGCTGATCGACGAGGCCGCCCTGGCGGCCGGGCGCGACCCCCGCGAGATCCGGCGGGTGCTCGTCGTCACGGGCGAGGTGCCGGCGAGTGTGCTCGACGACGGGTTCGGCACGATCGTCGTGCGGAGCGACGACGAGGCCGTGCTGACGCGGTTCGCCCGCGAGACGGTCCCGGCCCTGCGCGCCGCCGCCCCCGGCGGCCTCTCCGACCGGCCGGTCCGGCGGGCCGCCGCGCTGGCCAGACGGCGCGACGGCATCGACTACGACGGCGTGCCCGAATCGCTGGCCGCCACGGCCGTCGAGCCGGGCGACGCCGCCTACGGGCGGGTCAGGTCGAACTACCTGCGCGGCGGCTCTCCCGGGCTGGTGCTGTTCCCGCGCGATCCCGCAGAGGTCGCCGCCGCGCTGGCCTTCGCCCGCCGCCACCCCGCTCTGCCGCTGGGCGTGCGCAGCGGCGGCCACGGCGTCAGCGGCCGGTCGACCAACGACGGCGGGATCGTCGTCGACCTGCGCCACCTCAACACGATCGAGGTGCTCGACCAGGGCACGCGGCGGGTCAGGATCGGCCCGGGCGCCCGCTGGAAGGAGGTCGCCGCCGCGCTGCGCCCCCACGGATGGGCGATCGGGTCGGGCGACTACGGCGGCGTCGGGGTCGGCGGGCTGGCCACCGCGGGCGGCATCGGCTTCCTGTCGCGCAAGCACGGGCTCACCATCGACCGCCTGCGGGCCGTCGAGATCGTGCTGGCCGACGGGTCGCTGGTCAGGGCCGACGACCACGAGAATCCCGAGCTCTTCTGGGCGGTACGCGGCGCCGGCGCCAACTTCGGGATCGTCACCTCCTTCGAGTTCGAGGCCGACGAGGTCACCGACGTTGGCTGGGCCCAGCTCGTCATGGACGCCGAAGACCAGGCCGGCTTCCTGCGGCGCTTCGGCGAGGTGGCGTCGGCGGCCCCGCGTGACACCACGGCGTTCCTGATCATGGGGCCGCCCCGGCGTGGCCAGCCGGCCGTCGCGCAGATCATGGCCATGGTCGACTCTGCCGACCCCGAGGTCATCGTCGAGCAGCTCCAGCCGTTCGCCGGCATCTCCGGCCTCTACCAGCAGCAGGTCGTCGTGGCGGCGTACGCCGACGTCATGGACAACGCCCGCGACGGCGACCACCACGGGCAGGGCGAGCCGGTGGCGCGGTCGGCGTTCGTCCGGGAGATCACCCCGGCCTTCGCGGACGCGGCGGCGAAGATGCTGGCGAGCGGGCAGGTGTTCTTCTTCCAGATCCGGACGGTCGGCGGGGCGGTCGCCGACGTCCCGGCCGACGCCACCGCCTACGCCCACCGCGACGCCGGTTTCCAGGTCACCGCGATGGGGATCGACGACAGGCGGATGGACACGTTGTGGGAGGCGAGCCGCGAGCACTTCGACGGCCTCTACCTCAGCTTCGAAACGGGCCTCGGCAAGGTCGCCGACGCGTTCCCGCCGGAGACCCTCGACCGGCTGCGGGCGCTGAAGCGCCGCCACGACCCGGCCAACGTCTTCCGCGACAACTTCAACATCAGGGATGAGAAATGAGCGACTACGGGCACGACCTGCTGTTCGGCACCTTCGTCAGCCCGGCGATCCAGCCGGTCAGGCACGCCGTCGACCACGCCAAAGCCGCCGAACGGGCCGGGCTCGACCTGGTCACCTTCCAGGACCACCCCTACCAGCCCCGCTTCCACGACACCTGGACGCTGATGTCGTACATCGCGGCGCAGACCGAGCGGATCAGGCTCAGCGGCAACGTGACCAACCTGCCGCTGCGCCAGCCCGCCGTGCTGGCGCGCAGCGTGGCCAGCCTCGACCAGCTGAGCGGCGGGCGGATCGAGCTCGGCATCGGCGCGGGCGGGTTCTGGGACGCCATCGCGGCCATGGGCGGGCGGCGGCTCACCCCCGGCCAGAGCATCGAGGCGCTGGAGGAGGGCATCGGGATCATCCGCCAGATCTGGGCGGTCGACGAGCGCGGCGGGGTCCGGTCGGACGGGCCCTACTACCCGGTGAAGGGCGCGAAGCGCGGCCCGGCCCCGGCTCACGACGTGGGGATCTGGGTGGGGGCGTACAAACCGAAGATGCTGGCCCTGACCGGACGGGTCGGGGACGGATGGCTCCCGTCGTTGCCCTACCTGCCGGGCGGCCCCGCCGACCTGGCCGAGATGAACCGGCACATCGACGAGGCCGCCCTGGCGGCCGGACGCGAGCCGCGCGCCGTCAGGCGGCTGCTCAACATCGGCGGCGACTCCGTTGAGGGACCGCCGCAGGAGGCCGCGGAACGGCTCGCCGGGCTGACCGTCGACTACGGGATCAGCGCTTTCCTGCTGATGTCCGACGACCTGGCCCGGACCGAGCTGTTCGCGGCCGAGATCGCCCCGGCGGTCCGTGAACTGGTTCAGAAGTGGCGGCTCGGCGGCGGGCCGAGGTAGCTGGTCAGCAGGCCGCCGGTGTCCACGACGATCTTCTGGACGACGACCGTCGGGTCGACCATCCAGAACTTGAGCGTGTGCGACCCGGCGCCCGTGATCGTGTGGGTGGTGACGGTCCGGTTGACGTTGTCGGAGGTGTTGCGCTCCCACTGCTTGTTCATCCGGGTGTCGTCGGAACCCGTGGCCGCGATGACGTCGACGACCTGGGGGGTCGCGCCGTCGACGGAGACGGCGTACTTCAGGCCCTCGGTCGGCAGCACGTTGTTGCGCGGCGACAGGTAGGCCCAGACCTTGACCGGTCCGGTCGTGAACAGGTGCAGGTCGTATTCCAGGCGGGGGCTGTTCCCGCCGGGCGTCTGGCGGGGCGCGGTGACCGGCCACGGGGTGAGGCCGTCACCGGTGCGGCCGATGCCGGGGATCTTCTTCCACGAGCCGACCGTCTTCGACGGGCGGGCGGCGTCGAGGGAGACGTACCCGCCGGCCTCGACGAAGCCCTTCACCGGGCCCGACGGGTTCTTCACCACGACCCGCACCACCGAAGCCGAGCCGTTCGGGCCGGTCACGGTGATCGGCACCTCGGTCGTGCCGCGCGGGGCGCGCGACCAGTCGACCTTCAGCGTGCTGCGGACCTGCTTGTCGAGCCGTCCCCGTGAGGGTTCGGCGCGCAACCACGGCACCGACGGCCTGATCTGGTAGTCGAACGGCACGGTGCCCTTGTTGTAGACCTCGATGTGCTGGTCGGGCGCGCTCTGGTAGGGGCTGAACTCGGGCAGCGCCGGGGGTTCGACGCCCATCTCGGCGACGGCCGGGACGGTGATGCGCCGGAGCGCGGGGTAGAAGGCGTCGGGCAGCGCGACGTGGTTGAGCTCGGGCTGCTGCCAGGGCGCGTTGGGGCCGTAGCGTTCGATGTCGCCGTAGCCGATCTTGGGCTGGAGTTGCCAGTTCTTCCACTTCCCGCCCGCGAGGCCGGTGTTGTAGTGGTCGGACATGGCCTGGTCGTCGGCGAAGCGGGCCTCGGCGACGTCGGCCAGGTCGTTGGTGGCGGCCCGGCCCTGCTCGGCGTAGCGGATGTTGGTGAACTGGGCCAGCCGGAGCGCGTAGAGGTTCGCGGTCGCCTTCACCTGGTAGAGCACCAGCTGGAAGTAGGCGTCCTGGGTGTTCTGCGGCAGCCGTCTCGCGATCTTCTCGGCGCGGGCCGACAGTTCCGCCCACTCGGCGGTGACGCGTTCGGCCTCCCGGTAGTTGGTCAGGCTGTAGGGGCTGGCCTGGTCGTCGTAGACCACGGCCGTCGAGTCGGTCGACAGGTCCTTGGCCGGGTCGAGGCTGATCAGCCGGTTGAGCAGTTCCGGCTTGCGGCGCGACTGCAGGGCCGCGTAGTCGTGCAGCACCTCGGCGATCTCGCGCGACTGGCCGGCGCCGAAGTTCTGGGCGGCGTAGCCGCGCTCCCAGTCGGTGATCTTCTCCAGCGGGATCGGCTTCCAGGCGTAGTCGAGGAAGAACTGCGTCGGCAGCTCCTCGTTCTTGAAGTCGCCGACGTTCACCACCCACAGGCGGTCGACGCCATAGGTGTACGACAGGTTGAGCTGCTCCCAGATGTTCGGCAGCTGGTTGGTGTCGACCCACTTGTAGTTGCGGCCGCCGCCCACGTAGTCGTAGTGGTAGTAGAGGCCGTAGCCGCCGGCCCGGGGCGGTGCGCTCCGGTCGGGCAGCTTGCGCATGTTGCCCCAGTTGTCGTCGGTGAAGACGACCGTCACGTCGTCGGGCACCCGCATGCCGCGGTCCCAGTAACGCTGGACCTCCTTGTAGAGCGTCCACACCTGCGGCGCGCCGGTCATGCCCTCACCGGCCAGGATCTCGCGCTGGGTGTTCACGATGTCGGTCATCAGGTCGATGCCGTCGCCGTCGGGCAGGCTGACGTCGCCGTTGCCGCGCATGCCGAGGGTGATCACGCCCTCGAAGTCCTCGTTCTTCATGCGCCGGATGCCGTCGTGCCAGTACTCCTTGACGGCTTCACGGTTGCGGCGGAAGCTCCACTCGCCCGTGCCTCCGTAGGCGTTCGGATGCCGGTTCCACTCCTCGATGCCGCGCATCATCGGCGCCTCGTGGGAGGTGCCCATGACGATGCCGTACGCCTTCGCCGTCGCGTGGTTGTCCGGGTCGTCCTCGGCGAACGCGCGGCCCCAGACGGCGGGCCACAGGTAGTTGGCCTTCAGCCGGAGCATGGTCTCGAAGACCTTCGCGTAGAGGTGCCGGTTGAACCCGCCCGGATAGCCCGGGGCCAGGCCCGGTCCGAAGAACTCCGGTCCCCACGTGCCGAGCGCGGGGTTCTCGTCGTTGATGAAGACGCCCCGGTACTTGACCGCCGGGGTGCCCTGGGTGTGCCGCCCCGGTTCGACGTAGAGCGTGTTCTTCTTCTGTACGGGCACGTCGTCCCACCAGTACCAGGGCGAGACCCCGATCTCCTTGGAGACGTCGTAGACCCCGAAGATGGTGCCGCGCTGGTCGCTGCCGACGATCACGAACGCGCTCCGCACACCCGGCAGCGGATCGGAGACGACCTGCTCGATCGTGGTCTCCCACTTGCCCCGGATGCCCGACACGTCGAGCTTGCCCCGCGCGACCAGCTGGTCGATCAGCGGGCTGCGCCCGAGCGTGCCGACGATGACGACCTCGCCCCGGGTGGGCGCGGCGGTGGAGACGACCGGTTTGACGCCGGTGACCTTCTCCAGGTCGGTCTGGAGGTCGCCGACGGCCCGGGTCACGCCCGCGAAGTCGGCCTGGCTGACGTGGATCGCCGCGGCCTTGCCGCCCGCGACCAGCGGGAACCGGCCGTGGCCCGGGCCGCTCTTGATGTACGAGCCCGACGACACGTCATGGGCCTGCGCGGGCGCCACCAGCGTCGTGAAGACGAGGGTGGCGGCCAGCAGGGTTCGTAAGAGCATGGGGTGGCTCCTTCGCTCCTTCGAAAAATTTCGCCGTGGGTTGGAAACTTTCTATCAGCGCGCTGACAACGTCAACCACGGCGAGAAAAGGCCGAGGTAAGAGATGTAAGGTTCACCGGGCCGCTGGCCGCCCGTTCCGTCGCCGCAGTGGCGCTCGCCGCGACGGCGGTGCGGTTGCTCCCATTGAGGGACCGTTCCAACCCATGGAGTCCCGACATGAAACGTGTCATCGCCCTGCTCAGCACACTGGCGTTATGCCTGGTGGTCGTCCCGCACGCCGAGGCGGCCGCGACGGCCAAGTGCACGCTCACGATCAGCCCGAAGGACACCGAGCACGACACGGTGATCACCGTCCAGTGCACCCCGCGTGCCGAGGGCGACCGCATCGACTACGTCACCATCAAGGGCGCCGACTGGCCCGACGGCGACGACACCCAGAAGGTCTGCCAGGCCCACTCGAACCTGTGGACCCGCGTGATCGACTCCCAGCTCCTCAACGAGGACCTGGCGGGCGACGAGATCTACGTCGAGGCGCGCATGCGCACCCCCGACTACAAGCTCTACTACGTGAAGACCAACGAGGTCTCCGGCCGGTGGGGCGTGAACGTCTACATCGGCGAGCCCGACTGCGGCCACCTGCCCTGACGGGCCGGCAGGCGCAGGACCATGGTGAGGCCCCCGCCGGGGGTCTCCTCCGGGGTGAGCGTGCCGCCCATCGCCTCGGTCAGCCCCCGTGACAGGGCCAACCCCAGGCCGACCCCGGTGTGGTTGTCGCGGTCGCCCAGCCGCTGGAACGGCTGGAAGACGCGGTCGTGCGCGTCGGGCGGGATGCCGGGCCCCCGGTCGATCACCCGGACCTCCACCTGGTCGCCGACGGAGCTCGCCGTGACCAGCACGGCCGGGCTGTAGCGGACGGCGTTGCCCATCACGTTGACCAGCACCCGCTCCAGCAGGGCGGCGTCGGCGACGACGTCCGGCAGGTCGTAGGGGACGGTGGTCTCGATGCGGGCGCCCAGGTCGTCGATCGCGCGCGGCACGATCTCGTAGAGGGCCAGCGGCTCCAGGGTCACGCCCAGCACGCCCGCCTGCAGGCGGCTCATGTCGAGCAGGTTGGCCACCAGGCGGTCGAGCTTCACCAGCGACTCGTCGGCGGTGGCCAGCAGTTCGGCGCGGTCGCCGGGCGACCAGACGATCTCCACGCTGCGCAGCGACTCCACCGCCGCCTTCGCCGAGGCCAGCGGGGTGCGCAGGTCGTGGCTGACCGCCGCCAGCAGGGCGGTGCGCATCTTGTCGGCCGCCGCCAGCGGCTTGGCCTTCTCGGCGGCCTCGGCCAGGCGCTGCTGGCGCAGCGCGACCGCGATCTCGGCCGCGAACGCCTCCAGCACCCGGCGGTCGGACGCGTCGAGCGGCGCTCCCCGCGCGGCCAGCACCAGGTCGTCGTCGATGATCACATCGGTGTCGCCGGTCGACGGTTTCACGCACGGCGGGCCGCCCGTGGTGGCGATGATGTGCCACGCCTTCGTCTCGGCGGCCCGTTCCAGCAGGGTCACCGACGTCAGGCCGAAGGTCTCGCGCAGCCGGGCCAGCAGCGACGGCAGCGCCGACTCGCCGCGCAGCACGTGCCCGGCCAGGGCCGACAGGATCTCGGCGTTCGCGCTGGCCTGGGCCGCCTGCCGGGTCCGCCGGGCGGCCAGGTCGACGATCGCGGCCACGGCCGCCGCGACGAGCACGAAGACGACCAGGGCGAACAGGTTCTCCGGGTCGTTGATCGTGAACTCGTACAGGGGCGGGGTGAAGAAGTAGTTGAGCAGCAGGGAGCCGCCGACGGCGGCGGTGACGGCGGGCCACATGCCGCCCGCCAGGGCCACGCCGACCGTCAGCATCAGGAAGAAGAGGATCTCGCTCGGCAGCGACAACTCGGCGCGGAACGGCAGCAGCACGCCCGCCAGGGCGGGCATGCCGGCCAGCGCCAGGATCCAGCCGGTGATCCGCCGCCGCCGCGTCAGGGCGGCCCGCGAGCGCTGGCGGCGGGCGCGGCCCTGCTTCGCCTCCGCGTGGGTGATCATGTGGACGTCGATCGAGCCCGACTGCGCCGTGGTCTCGACCCCCACGCCGCGCGAGAGGATCTGCGCGAACCGGCCGCGCCGCGACGCCCCCAGCACCAGCTGGGTCGCGTTGACGCCGCTGGCGAAGTCGAGCAGCGCCGTGGGGATGTCGTCGCCGACGACCTGGTGGTAGGTGCCGCCGAGCGACTCGGTCAGGGTCCGCTGCCGGGCCAGGTTGGCCGGGTCGCCGCCGGTCAGGCCGTCGGCGCTGATCACGTGCAGGGCCAGCAGGTCGGCGCCCTTGCTGCGGTCGGCGATCCGGGCCGCCCGCCGGATCAGCGTGTCGCCCTCCGGGCCGCCCGTCAGGGCCACCACCACCCGCTCCCGGGCCTCCCACGTGGTGCGGATGCCGTGCTCGAAGCGGTAGCGGTCGAGCTGCTCGTCGACCTTCCCGGCCACCCAGAGCAGCGCCAGTTCCCGCAGGGCGGTCAGGTTGCCGACCCGGAAGTAGTTCGACAACGCGGCGTCGATCTTCTCCGGCGCGTAGATGTTGCCGTGGGCCATGCGCCGCCGCAGCGCGTCGGGCGACATGTCGACCAGCTCGATCTGGTCGGCCTGCCGGACCATCTCGTCGGGCACCGTCTCCAGCTGGGGCACGCCGGTGATCTCGTGGACGACGTCGTTCAGCGACTCCAGGTGCTGCACGTTGACCGTGGTGACCACGTGGATGCCGGCGTCCAGGATCTCCTCGACGTCCTGCCAGCGTTTGGCGTTGCGGGAGCCCGGCACGTTCGTGTGGGCCAGTTCGTCGACCAGCACCACCTTCGGCGCGCGTTCGATGACGGCGTCGACGTCGAGCTCGGTGAACGCGCCGCCCCGGTACTCCATGGACTTCCGCGGGACGATCTCCAGGTCCTCCAGCTGGGCGGCGGTCTGGACGCGGCCGTGGGTCTCGACGATCCCCACGACCACGTCCCGGCCGCGCTCCTTCGCCCGGCGGCCCTCGCCGAGCATCGCGAAGGTCTTGCCGACTCCGGGCGCCGCGCCCAGATACACCCTCAGCCGGCCGCGCGGCACGTCGTCACCCCTCGTCGAGAGCCGTGTTCAGATCCAGCACGTTCACCGCCGGCTCCCCCATGAAGCCCAGTGCCCGGCCCGTGGTGTGCTCCCTGACCAGCTCCTTCACCCGCTCGACCGGCAGTCCGCGCTCCCTGGCCACCCGGGGCGCCTGGATCTCGGCGTAGGTGACGGAGATGTGCGGGTCGAGCGCCGAACCGCTGGCCGTGACCGCGTCGGCGGGCACGACGGCCTGGGCGTCGCCCCTGATCGGGACCGTGCGCCCGGCGCTGTAGTCCTCGCCGGGCTTGGCGCACTCGACCTCGACGCCGTCGTAGGTCGCGACGAACGGCCGCGCGGGGCACGCCTGGTTCACGCTGATCGCCCGGTCGGGGAAGACCTTGAGTACCGCGCCTACCCCGTCGGGGGTGCAGTAGGGACGCGCCCCGCTGACGCCTTCGAGCTGACCGACGGCCGCTGACCTGGCGCAGACCTGAGTGAGCAGCGACTGGCTGCCTTCGTCGGGGTTGCCCTCGTCGTCTACCGCGCCCGGGACGGGGAGGGTGTCGATGACGTCCTCCGGCCCCAGGTTGCTGGCCGCGGTCGTGAGCATGTCGTAGCCGCCCGCCGAGGGCCGGGACTGGAAGTACTTCGCGACCGGAGCGCCGTCGGCGTCGGTGAAGCTCTGGCCGATCAGGGCGGGATCGCCGTTGGCGTTGCCGTTGAACAGGGCCTGGGCCACGCCCATGGTCGCCAGGGGGTAGGCCACGCCGAGGATCACGGTCAGCACGGCCACGGCCCGCAGGGCCGCCACGTGTTGCCTGATCCAGCTGGGCAGACGATTCATCACACGATCCCCGCGATCAGAAGGTCGATCAGTTTGATGCCGATGAAGGGGGCCACGATGCCGCCCAGGCCGTAGACGAGCAGGTTGCGGCTGAGCAGCTTCGAGGCGCTCGACGGGCGGTACCTGACGCCGCGCAGCGCCAGCGGGATCAGCGCGACGATGACGACCGCGTTGAAGATCACCGCCGACAGGATCGCCGACTGGGGCGAGTCCAGGCGCATGACGTTGAGGGCGTCGAGGCCGGGGTACACCGCCGCGAACATCGCCGGGATGATGGCGAAGTACTTGGCGATGTCGTTGGCGATCGAGAAGGTCGTGAGCGCGCCGCGGGTGATGAGCAGCTGCTTGCCGATCTCCACGATCTCGATGAGCTTGGTCGGGTTGGAGTCGAGGTCGACCATGTTCCCGGCCTCTTTGGCCGCGCTCGTGCCGGTGTTCATGGCCACGCCGACGTCCGACTGCGCGAGCGCGGGGGCGTCGTTGGTGCCGTCGCCGGTCATCGCGACGAGCCGGCCGCCCTCCTGCTCGCGCTTGATCAGGGCGAGCTTGTCCTCGGGGGTGGCTTCCGCGAGGAAGTCGTCCACCCCGGCCTCGTCGGCGATGGCCTTGGCCGTGAGGGGGTTGTCGCCGGTGATCATGACGGTTCTGATCCCCATGCGGCGCATCTCGTCGAAGCGCTCGCGCATGCCGGGCTTGACGGTGTCCTTCAGGTGGACGACCCCGAGCACCTGGTCCTTCTGGGCCACCACCAGCGGGGTGCCGCCGCTGCCGGAGATGGCGTCCACGATGGCGCCGACCTGCTCGGTCGGGTGGCCGCCGTTGTCGCGCACCCACTTCATGACGGCGGTCGCGGCGCCCTTGCGGACCTCGCGCCCGCCGACGTTCACACCCGACATGCGGGTCTGCGCGGTGAACGGCACCCATTCGGCGTCGTGGACGTCGCGCTCCCGTAGGCCGTAGCGCTCCTTGGCGAAGACCACGATCGAGCGTCCCTCGGGCGTCTCGTCGGCCAGCGACGAGAGCTGGGCCGCCTCGGCCAGCTCCTGCTCGCCGACCCCGGCGACCGGGAGGAACTCGGCGGCCTGCCGGTTGCCGAGCGTGATGGTGCCGGTCTTGTCGAGCAGCAGGGTCGACACGTCGCCGGCCGCCTCGACGGCGCGGCCCGACATCGCCAGCACGTTGCGCTGCACCAGCCGGTCCATGCCGGCGATGCCGATGGCCGACAACAACGCGCCGATCGTCGTGGGGATGAGGCAGACCAGCAGCGAGACCAGCACGATGCCGCTGACGCCGTCGCCCGTGAGGGCGAGCGAGTCGGGGATGCCGGGGTTGGCGCCCTTGGCCCAGATGGCCATCGGCTGCATGGTCACCGTCGCGGTCAGGAAGATGATCGTCAACGCCGCGAGCAGGATGTTCAGCGCGATCTCGTTGGGCGTCTTCTGCCGGTTGGCGCCCTCGACCAGGGCGATCATGCGGTCGATGAAGCTCTCGCCGGGCTTCTGGGTGATGCGCACGACGATCCGGTCGGACAGCACCTTCGTGCCGCCGGTCACGGCTGAGCGGTCGCCGCCCGACTCGCGGATGACCGGGGCCGACTCGCCGGTGATGGCCGACTCGTCCACGCTGGCGATGCCCTCGACGACGTCGCCGTCGCCGGGGATGATCTCCCCGGCCACGACCACGACCTCGTCGCCCTGCTTCAGTTCGGTCGCCGAGACGGTCCGGCCGTCGGTGCGCACGGCCACGGTGTCGCGCTTGGTCGCCCGCAGCGTCGCCGCCTGGGCCTTGCCCCGGCCCTCGGCGACCGCCTCGGCCAGGTTGGCGAACAACACGGTCAGCCAGAGCCAGACCACGATCGCCCAGGCGAACACGCCGGGCGAAAGGATCGCCAGGACGGTGGTGAACACCGCGCCGGCCTCGACGATCAGCATGACCGGGTTGCGCCAGAGCGTCGCGGGGTTGAGCTTCTTGACGGCGTCGGGGAACGACGCGATCCAGGTCATCAGAGCAGTCCTTCTGCGATGGGGCCGAGCGCGAGGGCGGGGAGGAAGGTCAGGGCGACGAGGACGACCGTCACGCCGACGACCAGGCCGACGAACTGGGGCCGGTGCGTGGGCAGCGTGCCGGCCGACTCGGGCACCGGCGTCTGCCGCGCGAGCGACCCGGCCAGGGCCAGCACGAAGATGATCGGCAGGAACCGGCCCAGGACCATGCACAGGCCGAGCGCCACGTCGTACCAGGGCGTGTTCACCGTGACGCCGCCGAACGCCGAGCCGTTGTTGTTGGACGCGCTGGTGAAGGCGTAGAGGATCTCGGAGAAGCCGTGGGGGCCCGAGTTGAGCATCGCGGCCAGGCCCGCCTCGTTGCCCATGGCCAGCGCCGTGCCGACCAGCACGAGCACCGGGGTGACCAGGAAGTACAGGGACGCGAGCTTGATCTCGCGGGCGCCGATCTTCTTGCCCAGGTATTCGGGCGTGCGGCCGACCATCAGGCCGGCGACGAACACGGTGATGACGGCCAGGATCAGCATGCCGTAGAGGCCCGCGCCGACGCCGCCGGGCGCGACCTCGCCCAGCATCATGTTGAACAGCGTCATCATGCCGCCGAACGGCGTGTAGGAGTCGTGGAAGGAGTTGACCGCACCGGTCGAGGTCAGCGTGGTCGCCGCCGCGAACGTGGCCGAGTTGGCCACCCCGAACCTGACGTCCTTGCCCTCCATCGCCGCGCCGACGGCCTGCGGCACGGTCGCGTTCCCGGCCAGCTCGAACACGTTGGTGAGCACGATCGACGCGATGGCGATGACGCCCATCACGGCGAGGATCGCGTAGCCCTGGCGCAGCTGGCCGACCATGCGGCCGAAGGTCCGGGTCAGCGCGACCGGGATGAGCAGGATCAGGAAGATCTCGAACCAGTTCGTCCAGGCGGTGGGGTTCTCGTACGGGTGCGCGGAGTTCGTGTTGTAGAAACCGCCGCCGTTGGTGCCCAGCTCCTTGATGACCTCCTGGCTGGCCACCGGCCCGCCGGTCACGTTCTGCACGTTGCCGGTCAGCGTGGTGATCTCGTGGGGGCCGACGAAGTTCTGCACCACCCCGCCCGCGACGAGGACCAGCGCGCCGACGAAGGCGATCGGCAGCAGGATGCGCAGCGTGCCGCGCACCAGGTCGACCCAGAAGTTGCCGATCGTGTCGCTGTTGCGGCGGGCGAACCCGCGCACCAGCGCGATGGCCACCGCCATGCCGACGGCGGCCGACACGAAGTTCTGCACGGCCAGGGCGGCCATCTGGGTGAGGTGGCCCATCGTGCTCTCACCCGAGTACGCCTGCCAGTTCGTGTTGGTCACGAAGCTGATGGCGGTGTTCCACGCGATGTGGTCGGGCACCGGGGCGAAGCCCAGCGACAACCAGAGTTTGTCCTGGACGCGCTGGAGGGCGTACACGAAGAAGATCGAGATGATCGAGAAGGCCAGCAGGCTGCGGGCGTAGGCGCCCCAGCGCTGCTCGTTGTCGGGCCGGACGCCGAGCAGGCGGTAGACGACCCGCTCGACGGCGTTGTGCCGGGCGCCCGTGTAGACGCGGTGCATGTGGTCGCCGAGCACCTTGTAGACCAGGGCCAGGGCGACGATCAGCGACAGGATGAAGAGCCAGCCCATGTCAGAACCGCTCCGGGAACAGCAGGGCGGCGACCATGAAGATCACCAAGCCGATGGCCACGACGAGGCCGGCGGCGTTGATCGCGCTCACAGGCGCTCCACCGCCTTCACCACGAACCCGAAGACCACGAAGATCGCGATCGTCAGGGCGACGAAGATGAGGTCACCCATCTCTGTTCACTGCTCCTCAGTTCCGTTTTCAGGGCGGTACGACGTCCAGGAAAACGGCACTTTCGGGCGGTTCAGCAGATCTTGATGGCTTCCATATGCGGGCGCCGGAATTCTTGACGGCTAACCCACGAGATCGCTCTCGTAGGCCGCGATGACGAGATGCGCCCGGTCGCGGGCGTGCAGTTTGCTCAGCAGATGGCCGATGTGCGTCTTGACCGTCTTGATCGAGATGGTCAGCCGGGCGGCGATCTCGTCGTTCGACAGGCCGTGGCCGACCAGGGTGAGCACCTCGGTCTCCCGCTCGGTCAGGCCCTTGATCGACTTCGCCGGGGCCGGGCGGCTGACGTACGACTCGATCAGGCGCTCCAGCACGCTCGGAGCCAGCAGCGACTCGCCCTGGTGGACGCGGCGGACGGCGTCGAGCAGGCGGTCGGGGTGGGCGTCCTTGAGCAGGAAGCCGCTGGCCCCGGCCAGCAGCGCGGCCCGGACGTACTCGTCGAGCTCGAACATCGTCAGTACGATGATCTTCGTCGTGGCCTGCACCGCCAGGATGCGGCGGGTGGCCTCGATGCCGTCCATGCCGGGCATCCGGATGTCCATGAGCACGACGTCGGGACGGGTCTGCGCGCACACGGCGACGGCCTGGTCGCCGGTGCCCGCCTCGCCCGCCATGGCCATGTCGGCCTGGGCGTCGATCACGGCGGCCAGGCTGTGGCGCAGCAGCGGCTGGTCGTCGGCGATGAGCACACGGATCGTCATGACGCCCCGGGGACGCGGGCGCTGACCCGGAAGCCGTTGTCGACCGGCCCGGCGTCGAGGGCGGCCACCCGTTCCCTGAGACCTTCGAGGCCGTGACCGGCCCCCGGGTGGGCGACCCAGCCGTCGACCGGCCCGTCGTCGTGCACGGTCGTGACGATCCAGCCGCCGTCGCGGCCGACCCGGACCGCCACGCCGGTCGGACCGGCATGACGGGCGGTGTTGTTGAGGGCCTCGCGGACGACCGCGCAGACGGTCAGCTGCGCCCCCGGGCTGACCTCGCCGAGGTCCTCCAGGTCGACGGTGACCCGCAGGCCCGCCCGCCGCGCCTCGGCGGCGATGCCGGGCAGGTCGCCGAGCGTGTCGGCCGGGCGCAGCGGCGCGGCCGTCCCGGTGTCGCGCAGCACCCCGAGCATGCGGCGCAGCTCCGTGGTGGTCTCGCGGCCGATGCGCTCGATGTCCGCCAGCGCCGCTTCGGGATCGTCGCGGACGTAGCGGGCCGTGGTCGCCCTGACGGTGATCAGGCCGAGGCCGTGGGAGACGAGGTCGTGCAGGTCGCGGGCGATGCGCAGCCGTTCGGCCTGGGCCGCCCGCTCGCCCGCCCACGCGGTGAGCTGGGCCTCGTAGGCGGCGCGCTGGCGGCGGGCCCGGATCAGCGCCCAGACCGTGGTGGCCAGCGCCAGCGCCGCGATGACGGCCGGCACGATGACCACGCCGGGCCCGTCGCCCCCGGCCGACAGCAGGACCAGCACCAAGAGGACGTACACGGCGGTGATCGGAGGCCAGACCCGCCGTTCGCGTTTCGGAATCGCCACCACGTCCGAAGTCTAGGAACCGTTTCCGGTGCGACGCATCGGACCAGGGTCCGAGACGCGGGTCCGGACCCCGGTCCGATGTGGTCTGGGCGGCCCGCCGGTTGGCTGGGCGGCGTGATTACCATCGACGGCCTCGTCAAGCGGCGGGGCGGCAAGGAGATCCTGGCCGGGATCGGCTTCGAGGCCCGGCCCGGACGGGTGACCGGCTTCCTCGGGCCCAACGGCGCCGGCAAGAGCTCCACGTTGCGCATCCTGCTCGGCCTCGACCGCGCCCAGGCCGGAACGGCGCTGGTCGACGGGGTGCCGTACCCGGCCCTGCCCGACCCGGTCCGCACGGTCGGCGCGGTGCTCGACGGCTCGGGCGCCCACCGGTCCCGCACCGGACGGGCCCACCTGCGCTGGGTGGCCCGGTCGGCGGGCCTGCCGCCGGCGCGGGTCGAGGAGGTGCTGACCCTCGTCGGGCTGGCCGACGCGGCGGGCAAGCGGGTGGGCGGCTACTCGCTGGGCATGGGCCGGCGGCTCGCACTGGCGACCGCCCTGCTCGGCGACCCTTCCGTGCTGGTCCTCGACGAGCCGCTCAACGGGCTCGACCCGGAGGGCATCCGGTTCGTCCGCACCTTCCTCCGCGACCGCGCCCAATCGGGACGGACCGTGTTGCTCTCCAGCCACCTCATGGGAGAGCTCGCCGAGACCGTCGACGACGTCGTGGTGATCGACCACGGGCGGATCGTGGCGAAGGGCACCCTGGCCGAGGTCACCGGCGCCCACCGCAACCTCGAAGACGCGTTCTTCGCCCTCACCTCCGGGAGCGGGCGATGAGGGCCGTCAGGGCGGAGTTGTCGAAACTGTCGACGCTGCCGTCGGTGTGGCTGGCCGCGCTGCTGGCGGTGGTCGTGCCGACCGGGATCGCGCTGCTCAACAGGGGCGTCGCCGGCCCCGACCGGGGCTACCAGGAACTCGCGTTCGGCGTCATGGGGGTGATCGTGCTCGGGGTGGTGGCGGTCAGCAGCGAATACCTCGCCGAAAGTGCCGACTCCGGCGGCGGGCGGCAGCTCACGACGAGCCTGGCAGCGGTGCCGTCGCGGTTGCGGTTCCTGGCGGCCAAGGCTCTCGCGGTCGTGCTCGTCGCCGTGCCGCTCGCCTTCACCGCCGCGGCGGCGACCATGGGGGTGGTGCAGGCGCGGCTCGATGCCGGACGGCTGGCCGGGGTGGTCTGTTACTGGACGTACACGGCGCTGCTGGCGTTCGCGATCACGGTGCTGCTCCGGCACGGGATCGTGCCGCTGACGGTGCTGCTGGTCAACACGTCGGTGGTGAGCGTGACCTTCCTGCTGACCAAGGTGACCCCGCTGGCCAACTACTTCCCCGACATGGCCGGGGTGCGGATGTTCGTCGGGAAGGTGGCCAACGACGACGTGTCGATCAGCCCACTGGTGGGCCTGCTGGTCATGTCGGCGTGGGTGGCCGGGCTGCTGGTGCTCGCCGGGGCCGTGTTCGCGCGGAGGGACGCATGATCAGGGCGGAGTTGTCGAAGCTGGTCTCCCTCCCCGCGACGTGGACGACCCTGGCCTGGACGCTGGCGGCGAACGTGCTGCTGACCTTCGTGATCGCGGTGGGCGACGCGCCGGTGGCGTACTCGCGGGCCGGGTTCATCGTGCTCGGCGTGCTGGCGACCTGCTCCGAGTACACGGGCGGCCAGATCAGGACCACCCTGACGGCGATGCCGCGCCGGGTGCGCCAGCTCGCCGCCCAGCACGCCGCCCTGGCGGTGGTGACGCTCCCGGCCTCCTTGGTTGTGGCGCTGTCGGGCCCGCTGATCACGATGGTGGTGGCCGGTACGCCGGTCGCCCTCTGGCAGGTGGCGGAGACGACGGCGTACCTGACCCTTCTTACGCTGGTCAGCGCGGCGGTCGGGGTGCTGCTGCGGCACACCCTCGCGGGGGTCGGGCTGCTGCTGGGCTGCCTGTTCGTGGCGGCCCCGTTCGTGCACGAGTACCTGCCGGACGACCTGGTCACCCTGGTCGTCTCGACCCCGGTCCTGCTGATCGTGGCCGCGCTGGCCTACCGCCGCCGCGACGCGTGAACCTTCCGCGCAGGAGTCGGCGGAAAACGTGTCGCGTGTCACAGTCCCCTGCTGAGCGCACGCGTTGAGCTGCGACGACGCACGGGCGGGAGCGGGAAGGCGGATGAAAACCGGGTGACATCCGGAGGCGGGTTCCGGAATTCTGAGTGAGCGAGACGAGTTTTGTCGGTGGTGCGGGCCATCCTGGCCATGGCCGCAACTCAGTTTCCATTCCCCTGATTGAGGTACCGTGTCCAGCCCACAGCTAGACCAGCTCGACTCACCCGCCAAAGCCGCGACCGAACCCCAACGTCGCACCCCGCCCGTGATCAGGCTGCTGGTGCTGGCCACGTTCGTGGTCATCCTCAACGAGACCATCATGATCAACGCCATTCCGGAGTTGATGAGGGCTCTCCAGATCACCGCGCAGACCGCCCAGTGGTTGTCGACGGCGTTCATGCTCACCATGGCGGCCGTCATCCCGATCACCGGCTGGTTCCTCCAGCGGGTGACCACGCGCACGGCCTACACGACCGCGATGGGACTCTTCCTGTTCGGTACGGCCCTGGCGGCGGTGGCCCCGGTCTTCGAGGTGCTGCTCGCCGGGCGGATCGTCCAGGCGTCCGGCACGGCGGTCATGATGCCGCTGCTGATGACCACGTTGATGCAGGTCGTGCCCGAGTCTGAGCGGGGCCGGGTGATGGGCAACGTCTCGCTGGCCATCTCGGTCGCGCCCGCCATGGGCCCGACGGTCTCCGGCGTGATCCTCCAGTTCGGGCCGTGGCGGCTGCTGTTCGCCGTGGTGTTCCCGATCGCCGCGCTGATCACCTACTTCGGCCTGAAGCAGCTCAAGAACGTCGGCGAGACCAAGATCGGCACGATCGACTGGTTCAGCGTCGTCACCGCCGCCGTCGGATTCGGCGGCCTGGTCTACGGCCTGAGCCGCTTCGAGGGCGGCGACGCCACCGTGGCGGGCTCGATGGTCGTCGGGGGCCTGGTGCTGATCGCCGTGTTCGTGTTCCGGCAGCTGCGGCTGCAGAAGCGCGGCGGCCCGCTGCTCGACCTGCGCACGCTGACCCACCGCACCTACACGATCTCGCTGATCCTCATGTCGGTCGCGTTCATGGCGATGCTCGGCTCGATGGTGCTGCTCCCGCTCTACCTGCAGGACATCCGGGGCCTCAACACCCTGGAGACCGGCCTGCTGGTGATGCCCGGCGGCCTCGCGATGGGCCTGCTCGGCCCGACCGTCGGCCGCCTGTTCGACCGCTTCGGCGGCCGGGTGCTCGTGATCCCGGGAGCGGTCGCGATCTCCCTGTCGCTGGCCGGCTTCACCCAGATCACCATGTCGATGCCCTACTGGCAGATCCTGGGCCTCCACGCCCTGCTGATGATCGGCCTGGCCGGCACCTTCACCCCCGTCTTCACGCTGGGTCTTGGCGCCGTCCCGTCGTCGCTCTACAGTCACGCGAGCTCGATCCTGAGCACGTTGCAGCAGGTGGCGGCGGCCATCGGCACGGCCCTGGTGATCACGGTCATGACGGCCCGCGCCGAATCCCTGGAGGCCACGGGCGTGAGCGACGACCTGGCGGTCCTCGGCGGCATGCGCCTGTCGTTCCTGATCAGCGCGGCCCTCTCGATCGCGGTGATCGTCGCCGCCGTCATCCTCCCGGCCCGCGCCGCCAACCACGGCGACGGCCCGGCCCCCATGCACCACTGAGGCCCGTCAGGCCCTGATCCAGCCGCTGCTTCGGCCACCCAGCTCGGCGGGATCAAGATCTGTCATTCGGCGACTTCCCTCTTGAGGGGCGCGACGAAGGGGGTCACGAGCATCGGGCGGTCGAGGACGTCGGGGGTGAGCGGGACCCCGCTCACCGCCGACACCAGGGCGAAGCCGCGGGTGACGGCCGGGCCGTAGTTCTCCTTCCAGGCCGCGGCCCAGGCGGCGTCGTCCGCCGGCTTCTCCAGGGTCATGCCGAGGTCGCGCATCTGGGTGTTGAGCCGGTCGGGGTCGGCGCCGTGACGTTCGTAGGGGAGCATGAGGTTGTATCCCATGACGACGGCGCCGTCGACCGCATAGGCGAAGCTGTGTTCGGCGTAGTCGTGGCGGGTGGCGGTCACGACTTCGCAACCCCGCGACAGCCGGGTCAGCACCTCGTACAGGGTGCAGAACCAGCCGGTGGGTTCGATGACCACGCACCATTCCCCTGTCTGGAACACGCCCACGTGGCCGCCGCCCTCGCCGCCGTCGGAGGCGAAAGCCCAGGCCCGCTCGTCGAGAGCGGCGAAGTCGAGGGTCTGGCCGGCGTCGGTGCCGCGGCTGAAGCGGAGGGCGGTCTCGGCGGGAGTGAGACCCCGGACGCAGGCGATGGTGAAGATGGAGCCCAGTACGCCTTCGCTTTCGGGCGCGGCGAGCCACTCGAACGGGGCCAGGGGATCGCTCGTCGTCATGCGGGCATGGTGTCAGCGGCGACCGACAAATCGATCAAGCCAGGCGGGCCGGGAAGCCGCCTGTCGCGACCGGGCCCCAGCGGGTCGGGGTGATACGCAGGAGCGACTTGCCCTGGCGGACCATCGCCGCCCGGTATTCGTCCCAGTCGGGGTGTTCCCCCGAGATGCAGCGGAAGTACTCCACCAGCGGTTCGAGGGCCTCCGGGAGGTCGAGGACCTCCGCGTCGCCGTCGACCTGGACCCAGGGGCCGTTCCAGTCGTCCGACAGGACGATCACGCTGACCTGCTCGTTGCGGCGGGCGTTGGCGGTCTTGGCGCGTTCGGGGTAGGTCGAGATGACGATCCGGCCCTCGGCGTCGACGCCGCAGGAGACCGGGGACGCCTGGGGGCGTCCGTCCCGCCGGGCCGTGATGACGATCGCGTGGTGGCGGGGGCGCAGGAAGTCGAGCAGCTGCTCCCGGGTGACGGGGTCGTTCGTCGCGATCTTTGGGCTCATGGGGCAACTCTAGGCGTGGCAAATGGGGCGTCGGATATCGAAACGATACGAGAATCGCCAATTGAGCTTCTCGGGACAGAAATATCATTCGAGGTCCGGCTCGTCTCCCCTGACCCCTGGAGCGTTCCATGCGTGTTCGAGTTCTGCTGACCGTCGCCCTGTTAACGGCCGCGGGCCTTGCCCAGCCGGCCCAGGCGAAGGCTCCGGCCGTACGGATCACCAAGATCTTCTATGACTCGCCCGGCTCGCCCGACAACGGCGCGAACGGCAGCGTCAACGGCGAGTACATCCAGATCAAGAACGTCTCCAAGAAGGCGGTCAGCCTCACGGGCTGGACGGTCCGCGACGAGACCAAGCGGTCCGACCACGTCTACACGTTCACCGCGTTCACCCTGAAGCCCGGCAAGACGGTCACGCTGCGGAGCGGCAAGGGCAAGAACACCGCCACGACCCGCTACTGGCAGCGCAGCGGGCAGGGGACCTTCACCTACATCTGGAACCAGACGTCCGACACCGGCTACCTGCACAACGCGTCGGGCAAACTGGTCGACTCGTGCTCCTACGACTCGTCGCGGGATGACTACGTCATCTGCTGAACTCGGGTCATGAAGAACCTCGGGGCGCTGCTGCGCTACGTCCACCTGAACGGGCCGACGTCGCGGGCCGCGCTGACGGAGGAGTTCGGGCTGAACCGCAGCACGACCATGGCGCTGACCGCTGAACTCGCCGCGCTGGGCCTGGTCAGGGAGGAGCTGCCCGACGACGTCCAGAAGGCGGGGCGGCCGTCGCTGGTGGTCAGCCCCGAGAGCGAGAAGGTGTTCGTGCTCGCGTTCGACGTCGCGGTCGACTGGCTGGTGGCGGCGCGGGTCGGGCTCGGGGGCGTCATCCTCGACCGGCGGGCGGCGGTGCGGCAACGGCGGTTCCCCGATCTCGACGACGTCGTCGGCACGCTGGCCGAGTTCGCCCGCCAGCTGCTCCGCGACGTGCCCGACGGCGCGGTGTGCGTGGGGGTCGGCGCCTCGTTCTGCGGGATGATCCGGCCCCACGACGGCACGGTCCGCTACGGCCCCAAGACGGGCTGGGTCGACCAGGCGTTCGGGCCCGAGCTGGAACGCCGGCTCCCGCTCGACCTGCCCGTCAGGGTGGGCAACGAGGCGCACCTCGGCGCGGTCGCCGAGAACGAGCGCGGCGCGGGGATCGGCTTCCGCAACCTCATCTACCTGCACGGCGACGTCGGCGTGGGCGGCGGGGTGATCGTCGACGGCAAGCGGCTGGGCGGTGACGACGGCTACGCCGCCGAGGCCGGGCACATGGTGGTGAATCCCTTCGACGGGCGACCGTGCCTGTGCGGGTCGCGGGGCTGCCTGGAGGCGGAGGTGGGCGAGAGCGCCCTGCTCGACCTGGCCGGCTGGCCCCACGGCAGCGTCGGCCGCGACGCCGTCGCCTCGGTCGTGCACGCCGCCGAACGCGGCGACCAGGCCGCCCGGGAGGCGCTCAACCGGGTCGGCGACTGGCTGGGGGTCGGGGTGGCCAACCTGATCAACCTGTTCAACCCGGGCGTGGTGATCTTCGGCGGCATGTTGCGCGACGTCTACCGGGGCTCGGCCGAGCAGGTCCGCACCCGCATCGAGGCCAACGTGCTGCCGGTGTCGCGGGAGCGCGTGGAGCTGCGCATCGCCGCTCTCGGCGACGACACGACGCTGGTGGGCGGGGCGGAACTGGGTTTCGCGGGGCTGCTGGCCGACCCGGCGGAGGCGGTCAGCCGGGCGAGAGGCTGATCGTCGCCGGGCTCATCTTCGTGTACGGACAGAGCGCCTCCGCCCGCGAAACGAGCCGGGCCGCCACGTCCGGGTCGGCGTCCGGCCAGGTGACCACCAGGTCGACGCTCACCCGGTAGCCGTCGTCGGCGGGGTCGCGGCCGAAGGCCACCGTGGCCGCCACGCTGATCGACGACGGGTCGAGGTGGTGCCGCCGGGCCGCCAGGCTCAGCGCCGCCTGGAAACAGGCCGCGTAGGCGGCCGCGAAGAGCTGTTCCGGGTTCGGCCCGCCGGAGTCGCCGCCCAGTTCCGTGGGCAGCCTCAGCTCCAGGTCGAGCGCGCCGTCGGGGGAGACCGCCCGGCCGGTCGCCCGGCCGTGGGCCGAACTGCCGCCGGTCACCGTGACGGTCGTGGCGTACAAGGTCATGGCCGGTGCCAGCCCTCCAGTTTGTCGGGGTTGAGCACGATCCACACCGCCGTCACGTCGTGCGCGGCCACGCTGACGCTCATCACGGCGACCGCCCGTCCGTCCTGCCGGAGCACCACGCCGGTCCGGCCGTTCACCGGCTCGGCGCAGACCTCGACCCCGGCGACCAGCCGGGCCAGGAATCGGGCGACCGCGTCGGGGCCGTGCGCGGGCCCGAGCGGGGCGCGGATCTTGCCGCCGCCGTCGCTGACGACCAGGACGTCCGGCGCCAGCACCGCCCGCAGCGCGGGCGCGTCACCGGCCGAGCAGGCGGCGGCGAAGCGCCGGGAGACGTGGTCGGACCGGGCCGGGGCCGGGTGGCCGGACCGGGGCCGGGGCGCCTGCCGTGTCGGCGGCACCGGGTGGGGCGTGCCGGAAGCCAGGAGCTCCAGGCAGATGCCGCCCGCCACGCGGGTCAGCCAGGCCCGGGGCCGCGTGATCGCGGCGCGCTCGGGGTCGGTGAGGGCGTACCAACGGCGGTAGGTCTCCTGGACGATCTGGTCGGCGGCCGTCTCGGAGCCGAACAACCAGGTGGCGACGTCGATCAGGTGGCGGCGCTCGTCGAGCAGCTCCCTCAGGGAATCGGTCATTTCGAATAACCGGCGAGTTTGTCGGGGTTCATGACCCACAACAGCTGGTGGATGCCGTCGCGGGAGGCGTCGAGCACGAGCAGGGCCCCGCCGACCTTCTCCCGGGCCGGCACGAACACGCCCGGGTTGCCGTTCACGTCGACGAAGGTGACGGTCGCGCCGGGCCAGAAGCGGGGGGCGAAGGCGGCGATGAACTTGGTCACGCGCGGCACGCCGTGCATGACCAGGCGGGCCGCGCCCCGGACGCCGTTCCCGTCGGTCAGGCTCACGACGTCCTCGGCGAACAGGTGCTCCAGCGCCACGACGTCACCCGACTGGGCGGCGTCCAGGAAGGTCTCCAGCAGGCGGCGGTGCTCGGTCTTGTCGATGGGCTCGTGCCGCCCGGCCGCCAGGTGCTTGCGGGCCCGGCTCACGAGCTGGCGCGCGTTGGCCGCGCTGACCTGGATGATCTCCGCGATCTGCTCGTACGGATAGACGAACGCCTCCCGCAGCACATAGGCCGCCCGCTCGGTCGGGGTGAGCCGTTCGAGCAGCAGCAGGAAGGCGAACTCCAGGGCCTCCCCGCGCTCGGCCCCCAGCGTGGGATCGGCGCTGGTGTCGACCGGCTCGGGCAACCACGGCCCGATGTACGACTCCCGCCGCGCCCGCGCCGACCGCGCCACGTTGATCGACAACCGGGTGGCGATGGTCGCCAGGAACGCCGGCGGGCTCTGCACGGCCGCGCGGTCGGCGCCCTGCCACCGCAACCAGACGTCCTGCACGACGTCTTCGGCCTCGGCCGCGCTGCCCAGCATGCGGTAGGCGATGCCGAACAGGCGCGGCCGAAGCTCGGTGAAGACCGATGCGGCGTTCTCCAGGGAATCCACGCGGATCACTTCACCGCACGTGGGTCACGGCGTCGAGGACGGTCCGGGTGACGGTGTCGGGCCAGGAGACCGGGATCGCGTGGGAGGCGCCGGGGATCTCCCGGGTGCCCATGGAACCGGCCCGTTCCGCCATCCACCGCATCGCCTCGACCGGGATGTTGGCGTCGCGTTCGCCGTACACGAACCACGACGGCGTGTCCCGCCAGGCCGCCTTGGTGGCCAGGTCGGTCAGCGCCCGTTCGGTGACCGGGCGCTGCAACACCGCCATCACGGCCGCCGACTCGGGGTCGACGTCGTGGCAGAACTGCTGCTGGAACCTCTCGGGGTCGATGCGGAACTCCCGGCCGCCGGTGGCGACCGGGTAGGAGACCAGGGCGTCGGCCAGGGTGCCGCCCTCGAACTTCTCCGCCAGCGTCAGGGCGCTCTCGCAGGTCTCGGGGGCGAACGCCGAGACGTACACGAGCGCCTGGACCGCCGGATGGACGGCCTGGGTGATCACCATGCCGGCGTAGGAGTGGCCGGCCAGGACGACCGGCCCTCCGATGCCGTCGATCACGTCGCGCACGTAGGCGGCGTCGCCCTCCAGGTCGCGCAGCGGGTTGGCCGCCGTGACGACGGGCAGCCCCTGGGCGCGCAGGCGCCGGATGACGCGCTTCCAGCTCCCCGATCCGGTGAAGGCGCCGTGCACCAGGACGACGGTGGGACTCATGGCCGTTCCCAGATGACGTCCTCTTCGAGCACCTCCACCGCGCCGATGAGGCCGCGCAGGCCGATCTCCTCGCGTTCGGCCTCGGCCGGGTCGTACAACCACTCGGTGATCGGCTCTTCGGCCAGTTCCTCCGGGTGGCTGCCTTCGGCCATGGCCAGTTCGGCCTCGAGGAACTCCTCGTTCATCGCGACCATCCCAGGCGGTCGAGTTCGTCCTGTTCGACGAAGGTGAGCATCGGCGTGCCCGGGGCGCAGAACATCGTGACGGTGAACTTCAGCCGCATGTCGTCGCGGGCGTTGCCGTCCTGGAAGTGGATGGGGTCGCCGCCCGGCTCCCAGAAGACCTCGCCGGCCTTGACGATCCTGATCGGCTGTCCCTGCAGCTCGAACCGCATCTCGCCCTCGATGACGTAGCCGAAGGCCGGCCCCGAGTGGCGGTGGGGCGGGGTGCCGGGGTCGCCGGGCGGATACTCGATGACGATGGTCGAGGCGTGCGCCCCCTCCGGGATGAAGGGAGGGTCGACCTCCTGGAGCACCGTCAGCGCGGTCTTCCATGCTTCGGACATGTGATCACTTCCCCTGGTTGTCCTTGAGCCAGTCGAAATAGCCGATCCGGCCGAGGGTCGCGCCGTCGCCGGGCACCAGCGAACGCTGCTCCAGCTCACTGCCGAAGTAGCGGGCGTGGACGTCGGGCACGACCGTGCGGGGGTCGCCGAGGGCCTTGAGGGCCTCGCCGATGAACTCGTCCATCTGGTACTGCTCGGGCCCGGCGATCTCCCGCCGCCCGTTCAGCGGCGCGCCGACGGCGACCTTGCCGACGTTCAGCGACACGTCGGCCGCCGCGATGGGCTGGAACCGCACGGGGGCGATGTGCACCCCGTCGTCGCGGGTCGCCTCGTCGGCGATGCCCTTGACGAACTCGAAGAACTGGGTGGCGTGGACGAGCGAGTAGGGCACCCCCGAGCCCTCGATCAGCGCCTCCTGGGCGATCTTGGCCCGGAAGTAGTCGTTGTCGGGCAGCCGCTCGCTTCCCACGATCGACAGGGCGACGTGATGCCCGACCCCGGCGGCCTTCTCGGCCTCCAGGAGGTTCGAGGTGGACGTGGTGAAGAAGTTCCACACGTCCTCGCGCGCCCAGGAGGGCGAGTTCGACACGTCGACCACGGCGTCGGCGCCCTGCATGACCTCGGCGAGTCCCTCACCGGTGAGGGTGTTCACGCCCGTGCTGGGCGCGGCGGCGACCCCTTCGTGGCCGTGCTCCTGCACCATCTCGATGAGCCTGGACCCGATCAGCCCGGTGCCCCCGATGACGACGATCTTCATAGCTTCCCCTTTTCTCGTTGCCGGACGTCAGCTAGGACAGGGGAGAGCCAGAAGTTGTGACAAAAGCCGCGAACTTCTTTTCAGATACCCAGCGACCTGGCGTTATATGACAGCCGCCCCGGCCGCGAGCGCGTCACGTGGTGATTTGGTCGCTGGGTCCGTGGTGATTTGGTCGCATGGGAAAGGGGGCGCCGGTCGCGCCGGCGCCCCCTTTGGTGATCTTGGCTAGCTGCCGTAGACCTCGAACTGGAAGAGCGAGTAGCCCCAGGCGGTGCCTCGGGTCGTGCCGTGGATCCGGACGTACCTGGCCTGGTTGTTCAGGCCCGTGTTGTCGTCCTCGCCGCCGTTGCCGCCGGTCACCGATCTGGCCGTGGTCCAGGTCGAGCCGTTCGTGGAGGTCTGGATCTGGTACGCCGACCCGTAGGCCGCCTCCCACAGCAGGCGGACCCGGTTGATCGTGTAGGTCTGGCCCAGGTCGACCTGGATCCACTGCGGGTCGGCGAAGGCGCTGGCCCACCGGGTCGTGGCCGAGGCGTCGACGGCGGCGGACGCCGGGTAGGCGCCCGACTCAACGCTCGACGCCGTGGCCGGCTTGTTCAGCGCGAGGTTGCTGAGGTTCGGCGTACAGGATCGGAGGAAGGTGAAGTCGTCCACGTCGAACAGGCCGGTGCCCGTGCCGGTGAAGGTAAGGAAGATGTTGGCGTTGCCCGACGGCACGCCGCTCAGCGTGGTGCCCACCTCGGCGAAGGTGTTCCAGCTGCCGGTGTTGGGGATGGCGACCGTGCCGAGGATCGGGCCGGTCTGGGAGCCGGTGCGGATCTGCATCTGGCCGCCGGGGCCGCCCGACACCACCCGCGCCAGGATCGCCGTCGCGCCGCCCACGGCGATGTTGTTGTAGCCGGCCCAGTCGCCGGGCTCGATGTTGCCCAGGGTCTGCCCGTTGTTGGCCCCGGCCTTGGTGAAGGGCGCGGCGCCGTTCACCGAGGTGAACGACTCGGCCTGGACGCGGGTGTCGCAGATCGGCGCGCCGCCCAGCTCCTTGATCCGGACGTTGCGGAACGCCGCCTGGTCGGCGGAGCCGTGGTTCTGGAGGCCGATGTAGCCGTCGAGGTTGCGCGCGGCGTTGGTGTTGGTGAAGTCGTTGATCAGCGCGCCGTTCAGGTAGACCCGGACACGCTGGCCCTCGACCAGCAGCTCGTAGGTGTTCCACTCGCCCGGCGGGTTGAGGTTGGCGTCGCGGGCGGCGATGTCGGCCGACTTGAAGCCGTAGATCGAGCCCGTCGTCCTGTCGGCGGTGTCGGTGGCGTCGATCTGGATCTCGTACCCCTGGTTGACGGCGATGTTGGGGTCGCCGCCGGGGTTCGGGAAGCCGATGAAGATGCCCGAGTTGCTGTCGCCGGTCAGCCGCCAGTCGGCCTTGAGCGAGTAGTTGGTGTACTGCTTGGCGTTGTACCAGAACAGGCCCATGCCGCCGACGGACGACAGGGTCGCGTCGGAGTTGGCGAAGCTGCCCGGCCCCGACTGTGACCAGCCCGTGGTCGAGCCGTTGTAGAGGGTCGTGTAGCCGGTCTCGGGGCGGCAGTCGGCGTCGGCGCGCTTGGCGGCGTACCGGATGCCGCCGAGGAGCTGGTTGCGGAAGCCGGCCTCGGCGTAGGTCGATTGGGTGTGGCCGAAGCCCGTGTAGAACGAGCGGCCGCTGTCGATGCCCTTGCACCAGGTGATCGGGTGGTCGGCGCCCATCGAGCCGCCCGAGTAGGTCGACTCGTCGAGGGTGGCCAGGACCCGGGCGGTCGAACGCGGGTTGGTCTGGTAGTTGTACAGCTCGTCGGTGCGGGTCCACGCCTGCGGCAGGTGCGCGGTCGCCGGGTGGGCCCGGTTCTCGGTGCGCGAGGTGACCTGCTGGATCGCCGGGTGGCTGGCGAAGTAGGCGCCCGCCAGCGTGTTGTAGAACGGCCAGGCGTACTCGGTGTCGGCCGCCGCGTGCACGCCGACGTAGCCGCCGCCCCCGCGGATGTAGCTCTCGAACGCCGTCTGCTGGGTGGCGTTCAGCACGTCGCCGGTGGTGTTGAGGAACACGACCGTCTCGTACTGGGCGAGGTTGGCCGTGGTGAAGGCGGCGGCGTCCTCGGTGGCGGTCACGCTGAAGCTGTTGGCCGCGCCCAGGTCGCGGATCGCCTGGGTGCCGACCGCGATCGAGTCGTGCCGGAAGCCCGCCGTCTTGGAGAAGACGAGCACGTCATAGGGGGCGTCGGCGGCCTGGGCCGGTGACGCCGTCAGGGTGGTGGCGGCCAGGGCGATCGCCCCGGCTGCCGTCAGTAACTTCCGCATCAGGAAACCGTCCACTTCTGGTTCGCGGCCGCGGTGCAGGTCTGCTGGGACACGACGGTGCTGTCGGCGGTGCTGCTACCCGTCACGTCGAGGCACTTGGCCGATCCGACGTTGCGGATCGTGCCGTCGCTGTTCACCGTCCAGTTCTGGGCGTTGGTGCCGTTGCACGTGTAGATCTGGATCTTCGCGCCGTTGGCGGTGCTGGCGCCCGAGACGTCGAGGCACTTGCCGAGGGCCCGGAGGGTCTGTCCGGTACGGGTCCACGTCTGCGCCGTCGAGCTGTTGCACGTGTAGATCTGGACCTGGGTGCCGTCGGTGGCGGTGCCGCCCCGGACGTCGAGGCACTTGCCGCCCAGGCCGGTGACCCGGCCGCTGGCCGGCGGGGTGCCGGTCGCGAAGGTGAAGCTGTCGAGGTCGAACAGGGCCCCGGTGCCCGTGCCGGCGAAGGTCACGTAGAGCGAGGTCGCGGTCGACGGCGCGCCTGAGATCGTGCCGGTGACGTTGACGAACGTCTCCCACCCGCCGGTCGGCGCGACGGCCGCCTGCCCGATGATCGGGCCGGTCGCCGAGCCGGTGCGGAACTGGAGGGTGCCGCCGATGCCGGCCGAGGAGACCCGGGCCGTGAACGACGTCACGTTGTTCAGCTTGTACGGGTCGAACTGGATCCAGTCGCCGTTGTGGATGTCGCCGACCGTGCGCCCGCCGTCGGCGGTGGTCTTCGTCATCGGGGCGACGCCCGACGACGTCTTGTAGTGCTCGGCCTGGCGCTTGCGCGGCTGGAGCAGGTTCTGCGTGTGCGTGGTCAGCCCGCCGTTGTCGGTGTACGACGCGTCGAAGATCGGAAAGATGTTCGCCGCGTCGTCGTGCTCGCCGTCGACCGGGATGGTGATCGTGCCGGAGCAGCCGTTCTGGGCGGTGATCTGGTGGGCGTGCTGGTCGTGGCCGAGCAGGTAGGTCATGGTCACCCGCGAGCAGGCGACCGTGCCGTCCTCGGGGTCGGTGACGGTGACGCTCCACGGCACGCTGTCGCCGAAGGAGGCCAGCTGGCCCGAGGCCGGCAGGTTGATCGTCACGGTCGGGGCGGTGTTGCCGACGCTGATCACGACGCTCGCGGTGCCGGTCGCGCCCTGCGGGTCGCGCACGGTCAGCGTGGCCGTGTAGGTGCCGTTGGCGCTGTACGTCTTGGTCGGGTTCGCCGCCGTCGACGTGGTGCCGTCGCCGAACGCCCACGAGTAGGTCAGCGCGCCGCCCTCGGGGTCGCTGCTGCCCGCCGAGGAGAAGGTCACGGCGAGCGGGGCCGCGCCCGAGGTCCGGTTGGCGGCCGCGACGGCGTTCGGGGCGCGGTTGCCGCCGCCGACGTAGTCGTAGCGGTAGAGGGCGCTGTTGGCGTCGCCGTTGAAGTAGCCGGTGCCGTAGTCGAGGACGTAGTAGGCGCCGTCGGGGCCGAACGCCGAGTCCATGACCTGCTTGCCGTTCCACGGGAAGGTGTCGATCGTGCCGACCGAGCCGTCGGCGTTCACGTGGATGGGCTTGACCCAGCCCCGGCCGAACTCGGTGGCGAAGAACTGGCCGTCGAAGCTCTGCGGCCACTTGGTGGCCGAGGTGTTCGAGGCGCTGTAGCGGTAGACCGGGCCGCCCATCGGCGACTCGCTGCCCCCGCCGAACGCGGCGGGCGTGCCCGCGTCACCGGCGTACCGGATCCAGGCCGGGCGCGGTTGCGGCAGCGTCTGCAGGCCGGTGTTGCGGAAGGAGTTATTGGTCGGCTGCCCCGCGCAGTTGAACTTCGGACCGGTCGCGTTGGTGGCGAAGTTCCACTCGTTGTACGTCTCGGTCGTGGTGTTCGTGCCGGTGCAGTAGGGCCAGCCGTAGTTCCCCGGGCTGGTGACCCGGTTGAACTCGACCTGGCCCGAGGGACCCCGGGTGGAGCTGGTCGAGCCCGCGTCGGGCCCGTAGTCGCCGACGTAGACGATGCCGGTGGCCTTGTCGACGCTGATCCGGAACGGGTTGCGGAAGCCCATCGCGTAGATCTCGGGACGGGTGTTCGCGGTGCCCGGGGCGAACAGGTTGCCCGACGGGATGGAGTAGGTGCCGTCGGCGTTCACCTTGATGCGCAGGATCTTGCCGCGCAGGTCGTTGGTGTTGCCGGCGCTGCGCTGGGCGTCGTAGGCGGGGTTGCGCTCGGTCCGCTCGTCGATCGGCGAGTAGCCGGCCGACTCGAACGGGTTGGTGTCGTCACCCGTCGACAGGTAGAGGTTGCCGGCCGCGTCGAAGTCCATGTCGCCGCCGACGTGGCAGCACATGCCGCGGTTGGCGGGCACGTCCAGGACGTTGACCTGGCTGCCCATGTTGAGGGTGAAGTTGGCGTTGAGTGTGAACCGGGACAGGCGGTTCACACCGGTCCACGTCGTCCAGGTGGCGGCGGTTCCGGAGGCGGGGGCGTCGCCCGAGGGGGTGCTCAGCGGCGGCGCGTAGTAGAGGTAGACGTGCCGGTTGGTGGCGAAGCCGGGGTCGACGGCGACGCCCTGCAGCCCTTCTTCGTCGTGCGTGTAGACGGGCAGCGTGCCGATGACCGAGGTGTTGCCCGCGGCGTCGGTGCGCCGCAGGGTGCCGTTGCGGGCCGTGTGCAGGACCGAGCGGTCGGGTAACACGGCGAGCGACATCGGCTCACCCATCTCGGGCTCGCCCTTGGCGAGGGTGACCTGCTGGAAGTCGGTCGCGTTGATGGTGTGGGCCTGTGCGGGGACGGCGGTGACGCCCGACAGGACGAGCAGTGATGCGGTGGCGATCAGCCACCTGCGGCGGTGTTTCATGTGCATCCTTAAGCCGGACTTGACTCGATCGAAGCGTAAGTTGTTTCGGGGATATGGTCTAGAAGTTACGTACGGTCCAACTAATCTTTTGATTTTTCAGACGAAAGTAGCTTGTGAGGTAGTTTTTTCCCGTGAAGACCAACCGCCCGGAGAACCCGCACCAGGCCGCGCTGCTGCGCCTCCTCCGCGACGGGCCCAGGTCGCGAGCCCAGCTCAACGACCTCACCTCCGACGGAATGTCACGGTCCAAGCTGAACGGCGAGCTCGACCGCCTGATCGAGCTCGGCCTCGCCGCCCCCGACGGCTTCGCCGAGTCGCGCGGCGGCCGGCGATCCGGCCTGGTCAGGCTGTCGCCCGCCACCCGCTTCGCGGGCATCGACATCGGCGCCACCTCGGTCGACGTGGCCGTCACCGACGGCGAGCTGAACGTGCTCGGCCACGTGAGCGAGCCGATCGACATAAGGAACGGCCCGGCCCCGGTGCTCGACCGGGTGTTCGACCTCGTCGGCAAACTCCGCGAGCAGGGGCTCTACACCCAGCTCAACGGCGCCGGCATCGGTGTGCCCGGCCCGGTGAGCTTCGCCGAGGGGGTGCCGGTGGTGCCGCCGATCATGCCCGGCTGGAACCGCCACCCGCTGCGCGAGACGGTCAGCCAGGAACTCGGCTGCCCCGCGATGCTCGACAACGACGTGAACCTGATGGCGCTCGGCGAACTGCACGCCGGCGTCGCCCGCCAGGTCGACGACTTCCTGCTGGTCAAGATCGGCACCGGCGTCGGCTGCGGCATCGTCGTCGACGGCCGGATCTACCGGGGCGTGTCCGGCAGCGCCGGCGACATCGGCCACATGATGGTCGACGAAGACGGCCCGGTCTGCCCGTGCGGCAACATCGGCTGTCTGGAGGCCTACTTCGGCGGCTCCGCCCTGGCCGCCCAGGCCGAGTCGGCCGCCCGCAGCGGGGTCTCCCCCCATCTGGCCGCCCGGCTGGCCGCGACGGGCTCGGTGACCGCCGAGGACGTCGCCATGGCCGCCGCCCAGGGCGACCCGGTGGCGATCCAGCTGATAAGAGACGGCGGGCGCCGGGTCGGCCAGGTGCTCGCCGGTCTGGTCAGCTTCTTCAACCCCGGCCTGGTGATCATCGCGGGCGGGGTGGCGCGGCTGGGCCACATCCTGCTGGCCGAGATCCGCAGCGTGGTCTACCGGCGGTCGCTGCCGCTGGCGACGGGGAACCTGCCGATCGTGTTGTCTGAGCTGGAGGACGTCGCGGGGGTGGTCGGCGCGGCCCGGCTCATCAGCGACCACGTCTACTCAGCGTGAAAAAACCGGGGCGCCTCCGAAGAGGCGCCCCGGTCTCTGAAACGGGTTAGCTGTAGAACTCGATCAGCGCGGCGGCGTCCCGGAGGAAGGTCGCCTTCGCCTCGGCGTCGTTGACGATCTTGGGATCGTCGACCGCCTCGACGAACCTCTCGAGCTTCTTGATGATCTTCGGCTTGTCGCGGTCACGGCCCTTGTCCTCCGACGCCATGACCTTGGCGATGTCGTCCTGGAGCTTCGCGGCCCCGGTCGCCGAGATCTTCCCGGCCGCCTGGAACCGCTCGATCAGGAGCGAGATGTCATCGGTCGAGGTCGTGGTCGTGAACCTGACCTCCTTGGTGTACGTCCCGCCCGCTTCGGTCGTCACGGTCACCAGCAGGACGTGCTCGCCCAGGGCCAGCTTGTAGAGCGGCTGGACCAGGCCCGACACGTACGGCTGGCCGTCGAGCGTGCCGGTCACCGTCTTGACGCCGGCGCCCGTCACCTCCCAGGCGATCGTCACGTCGGCGCCGTCGCCGTACGAGCCGCCGTCCTGGACGCCGGTGATCACGATGGTCGGCGCGGTGTCCTCGATCGTGATCGTCGCGGCCTTGGTGTCCTCGACGTTGCCGGCCTTGTCGATCGCCCGGTAGCGCAGCTCGTGGTCGCCCACGCCGGTCACGGAGACCGCGGCGGTGTAGGTCGTCCACGCCCCGCCGTCGAGGCTGTACTCGATCTTCTCCACGCCCGACGTGGCGTCGGTCGCGGCCAGCGCCACCTGGTTCCCCGGCAGGAAGTCCGCCGTGGTCAGGGGGGTGGTCGCGTCGACCTTGAGAGCCAGCGACTTGGCCTGCTCGACGTTGCCGGCCTTGTCGGCCGAGCGGTAGTTGAGCGTGTGGGGGCCGTCGCCGGCCACCGTGACCGGTTCGACGTACGTCGTCCAGGCGCCGCCGTCGAGCTGGAACTCGGTCTTGTCCACGCCCGACCCGGCGTCCGTGGCGGCCAGGGCCACCTGGACGAGGCTGGTGAACCAGCCGCTCGCCGGGAGCGCCGGGTTCGGCGTCGCGGTCGTGACCGGGGCGGTGGTGTCGCTGCTCGGCTGGGTCACCTTGAAGTAGTCGAACTTGGCCGGCTTGGCCGCCGTCTGGTTGGCGCCCAGGGCGAACAGGCCGATCTTGCCGGCGCCGACCGCCGTGTTGGTCACGGCCTCGGCGATGGTCGTCCACGTCGTGCCGTCGGCCGAGTAGGAGCCGCGGAAGGTGGTGCCGGTCTTCTGCAGGCGCAGGTGCCAGACGCCCTGGGTGAGGTTGTTCGCCCCGGGCTGCGGGTTCTGCACCGAACCGCCGACCTCGCTGCGCAGCTCGATGCGGCGGGTGACCGCCGAGCCGGCCGTGTTGTCGGTGAGGAAGTCCATCTTCACGTAGTTGTCGTCGTCGACGTACACGATCAGACCACCCTGGTGGTACTGCTCGTTGAACGCCGAGCCGTCGAGCTTGGTCTCCAGGGTCCAGTCGCCCGAGGGCGCGGTCTGGAGGATGAAGTTCTTCGGCGCGGTGTTGGCCGTGCCGTAGATGTCACCCTGCGCGGTGTCGATCTCCAGGTTGCCGCCGGCGACCCGGCTGGTGGCGGCGTCCGGGCGGACGACCGCGTTCCAGCGGCAGACGTCCAGCGCGGTGCCGTCGAACTCGTCGTTCGGGCCCGGCTTGACGGCCTTGTCGTCGGGGGTGATGTGGAACCAGTCGAAGGCGGCGTCGACGATCGGGCGGGTGCCCGAACCGGCCAGCGAGACCAGGCCGATGCGCGGGTTGGCGATCCCGGCCAGCGCCTTGGTCTGCGTCATCGCGGTGAAGGTCGCGCCGTCCTGCGAGTAGTGCGCGGTGATGTTGGCGCCGTCGCTGACGAACCGCACGTAGACGGTGTCGGCGTAGGCGTCGCCGAGGTTCGGCGAGTTGCTGGCGGCGACCTCGTTCGGTACGCCGTTCTCCTCGCGGATGAACTGGAACAGACGCTGCGAGTGGTCGTTCGTGGCGCGAGCCTGGAGGACCATCTTGGCGTAGTTGTCGTCGTCGCCGTAGATGAGCAGGCCCGCCTGCTGGTACTGGTCGCGGGCGTTCATCGTGAGCTTGGCGGTGGCCGTCCACGCGCCCTGTGGCACCGGCTGGAGCACGAGGTTCGGGGTGCCGGTGTTGTTGGTGCCGTAGATGTCGGTCAGCGAGGTCGGCAGGACGAGCTTGCCGTCCTGGACCCTGAGGTTCTGGTCCTCGCGGATGACCGACCAGCGGTCACGGTCGAGTGAGGTGCCCAGGAAGTCGTCGGAACGACCCGAGAAGCAGGTGCTGGTGACCGCGTCCACCCTGATGCTCACCGACGCGGTGGTGGCCGCGCCCCGGGCGTCGGTCACGGTCACCGAGGCGGTGTGCGTGCCGGGGGCCGCGTAGGTGTTGCTCGCCGTCGCGGTCGTCGGCCCGAAGTTCCACTTGTACGTCAGCGGTGTGTCCCCATCGGGGTCGGTCGCCGTGGCGGTGAAGTCGACCTTCAGCGGGGCCGTGCCCGACAGCGGGCTGGCCGTGACCGTCACGGCGGGGCGCTGGTTCTCGGTGACGCCCTTGCCGACGAAGTCGATCCAGTTGAAGTTCAGCAGCGAGTCGCCCGCCGCCGCGCCGGCCGGCTTGCGCAGCACGAAGAACAGCGGCCCGGTCGTCGCCGGAGCGCTGGTCAGGTTCAGCGTGACGTCCTTGTACGTCTGCCACGCCCCCGTCGGGGTGATGTCGATCTGGCCGACCACCGGGCCGTTGTCGGGGTTGCCGGTCTTCACGAGCACCGTGCCGCCCACGCCGGCCGAGGCCGTGCGGAACCGGATCTGGGAGATGCCGCCCAGGTTGACCGGGCTGAAGGAGAACCAGTCGCCGTCCTGGGTGAACCCGATGTTCTGGTTGCCGCCCTGGGTGTCGCCGGTCGCCTCGATCTGCACACCCGCCGGGTCGGTGCCGACGCCGTCGGCGACGCGGCCCGTGCCCGAGAAGTGCTCGGCCTGCTTGCGCTTGGGCTGGAGGATGACCTCGGCCCGGCCGGTCAGCGACTGCGAACCACCCTGGCCGCCCTTGTCGGCGTAGGTCGCTTCGAGGATGTAGAAGAGGTTGTCATCGATGCCGTGACCGCTGTCGGTCAGGGTCTGGATCGTGCCCTCACACCCCTGGTGCTGGTCGAGCGGGTGGCCGTGGCTGTCGTGACCCAGGTAGGCCTGGATCTGGACGCCGGCGCAGTCGATCGTGCCGTCCTCGGGGTCGGTGACCGAGATCTTGTAGCCGACCTGGTCGCCGAACTCGAAGAAACCACCGTTCGGGGGCAGCGTGAGCGTCACCGTCGGGCGGGTGTTGCCGGCCGTGATCGGCAGGTTGGCGGTGCCGTGCAGGCCGTCGGGGTTGGTCACCGTGAGCACGGCGCTGTACTGGCCGGCCTGGGTGTAGGTGTGGCTGGGGTGCTGCGCGGTGGAGTCGGTGGTGCCGTCGCCGTCGAAGTCCCACGCGTAGGTGATCGGCTTGCCGTCCGGGTCGCTGGAACCCTGGCTGGAGAACTGCACCGTCAGCGGGGCCGGGCCGTCGGTCTTGTCGGCGGAGACGCGCGCGACCGGCGGGCGGGTGCCCTTGACGTACTCGATGCGGTAGATGCCGGAGTCGGCGTTGTCGCCGCCGAAGCCGGAGCCCCACTCGATGAGGTACAGGGCGCCGTCAGGACCGAACTTGATGTCCATGGGGCGCTTGAAGCTCATCCCGGTCAGGATCTGGTTGATCTTGACCTGGGCGTCGCCGGCCTCGTTGAGCAGGAACGAGAACATCTTGTTCGTGTTCCACTCGCCCATGATGGCCTTGCCGTCCCAGTACGCCGGCCACTTGACCGTCGACTCGGAGGCCGCGTCGTAGCGGTAGACCGGGCCGGCCATCGGCGCGCCGCCGTTGAGCTCGGGGAACCGGTTCGGGTTGGTGGAGTTGACGTAGTCGATCGTGGCCGGGACGGCCGGCGGGAGCTGCGTCAGGCCGGTGTTGTTCGGCGACTCGTTGACCGGGTTGGCGCAGTTGAAGGGCTGCCCCGGCGTCTTGGTCGCGAAGTTCCAGTCGATGTACGGCGTGTTGTTGCCCACGCAGTACGGCCAGCCGTAGAAGCCGGTCTTGCTGACCAGGTTCCACTCGACGGTGCCCTGCGGGCCACGCTGCGGGTTGCTCGCGCCGGCGTCGGGGCCGTAGTCGGCGACCATCACGTGGCCGGTCTTGGCGTCCAGGCCCATGCGGAACGGGTTGCGGAAGCCCATCGCGTAGATCTCGGGACGGGTCTTCTCCGTGCCGGGCGGGAACATGTTGCCCGGCGGGATCGTGTACGTGCCGTCCGGCTGGACCCGGATGCGCAGCAGCTTGCCGCTCAGGTCGTTGGTGTTGGCGGAGGTGCGCTGCGCGTCCCAGGTGGCACGGCCGGCCTGCTCGTCGATCGGCGCGTAGCCGTCGGAGGCGAACGGGTTGGTGTTGTCACCCGTCGAGAGCCACAGGTCGCCGGTCTTGTGGTCGAGCAGGATCTGGCTGCCGTGGTGGCAGCACTCGGCGCGCTGCACCGGGATGTTCAGGACCTGCTTCTCGCTGGCCATGTCGAGGGTGTCGCCGACGACCGTGAAACGGCTCAGCCGGTCGACGTTGACCCCGGCGGGCGAGTAGTAGACGAACACCTGGTTGTTGGTGTCGAAGTTGGTGTCCAGCGCGATGCCCATGAGGCCGGCCTCGTTGGCCGTGTGCACGTTGAACTTCGCCGCCGTGACCGTGGCGCCGCTCGGCTTGATGATCTTGAAGTCACCGAGACGGTCGACGAAGAAGACGCGGCCGTCCTTGGCGACGTCCATCATCATCGGGTTCGAGGTGTTGTCGTCGAGGGTGATCTTCTCGTAGCTGCCGGACTGCGAGGCCGCGCAGTCGGCCTTCTCGACGCCCGCCGCCGTGCGGATGCCGCCGAGCAGCATCTTGGTGAAGTTCGCCTCGACGAAGCTCTCCTTGGTGTGGCCGAGGCCGGTGTACCAGGAGCGTCCGCCGTCGTAGTCCTGACACCAGGAGATCGGGTGGTCGATCCCCATCGTGCCGCCGGTGTACGACTTCTCGTCGAGCGACTGCAGCACGTGCACCGTGCTGCGCGGGTTGGTCTGGTAGTCGTACCACTCGTCGACCCGGGTCCACGTGGTCGGCAGGTGGGCCGTCGACGGGTGGGCGGGGTCCTCGGTCCGGAGGGTGGCCTGCTGGGTGGCCGGGTGGCTCTTGAAGTAGCCGCCGACCAGCTTGCCGTACCACTCCCAGCCGTAGTGGGTGTCGGAGGCCGAGTGGATGCCCGCGAACCCGCCGCCGCCCTGGATGTACTTCTCCAGCGCCGCACGCTCGGACGCGTTGCTCAGCGGGTCGCCGGTGGTCGACAGGAAGACGACCGCGGCGTACTGCGCGAGGTTGGCGTCGGTGAAGGCCGCGCTGTTCTCCGTCGCGTCGACGGCGAAGTTGTTCTCCGTGCCGAGCTTCTGGATGGCGGCGATGCCGTCGGGGATCGAGTCGTGCCGGAAACCGGTCGTCTTGGAGAAGACGAGGACCTTGAACTCAGGGTCGGCCGCCGCTGCGACGGCCTGCGCTTGGGCGTGCGCGGCCACCGGCGGGGTCAAAGGCAGCACGAGGGCAGCGGCCAAGAGGAGAACCTTGGCCAGCCTTCGAAAAGGCATGAAGAGACCTTTCCTGACAGGAGGGAGACAGTCAGGCAAAGCGCGCGCGCCGATCACGCTGCCACGTATTCAGTTAGCCGGAGATGCCACTCCCCGGGTGATTAATGAGGTTTGTAACACGGATGTTTCCGCTGGGCACAGGGGTGATCAGGTAACGATTGCGATCAGTGCGGCCGCTTCCCGCTGTCAGTCACGCCGCTTTCCGCGCTTGGCCCTGGCGATCGCCCGCCTCAGCCGGTTCCAGGCATCGACGATCTCGGCGGCCTTGATCAGGATTTCCCGGATCTGCCCCAGACAGAGGGTGATGACGCCGGCGCCGGCGGCGATCAGGAGTGTGGCCGCCTCCCAGGTCATCGGATCGCTGCCGATCGGGTCTGGTTCGGGGCGATTCGGGCGGCTATGATGCTTGCATCGTTATGAATCAAAGCGAATCGATTCATGTCCATTGTCACCTCACCTGACTCTGTGTCATCGGACGACGCAGGATGGAACGGTATATGGGCCTTGACAAACCAAAACCATCGCTGATCTAGTATGCATCCCCACGAATAGCTCCGAATCGCCCTGGTGGGGATAGAGGGCGATTCATCACGACATGACATGATTCAAGGAGTTACGGGTGGTTCGCGAGCCCGCGGAGAACCTCGAAGGAGGACGGCGGCGCCTCGGCGCCGAGCTTCGCCGTCTTCGTGATCTGTCCGGGTTGTCCGGCCGTGATCTGGCCCAACGCCTCAACATCAGCCAATCGAAGGTCTCCAGGATCGAGTCGGGCGCAGCCGTGCCGACCCTTCCCGAAGTCAGGAAGTGGGCTGAGGAGGTGAACGCCTCGGAGGAGACGGCCGAACTGCTGTCGGCCCTCACCGACACCGCTCACACCGACGTCCGTTCGTGGAAGGCCGAGCTGGTGGACCAACCGCACCTCCAGGGCGACGTCCGTGAGGCGGAGCGGGCCGCCCGTCGGATCTTCGCTTTTCAGTCCTCTGTCGTGCCCGGGCTCCTGCAGACCGCGGAGTACGCCCGCCGGGTGTTCTCGATGTTCCAGGTGCCGTACACCAAGGAGCAGGCCGCCGCCGCGCTGGCCGGCCGACTCGACCGTCAGCTCATCCTGTACGACGAGGGCCGCTCCTTCCACTTTCTGATCACTGAGGCGGCCCTGCGCTGGCGGCCCACCGGAGCCGCGGCGATCATGGCCGCCCAACTCGACCGGATCAGCACGTTGAGCACGTTGAGCAACGTGTCGATCGGTGTCCTGCCCCTCGATGGTGAGGCGGGGGTGCCCTTCTCGCACGCCTTCACCCTTTTCGAGTCCGCCGACGATGAGACCGGCGAGTTCGTCAGCATCGAGACCGTCCACGCCAACATCACCGCTCACCGCCCTTCGGATGTGGAGCTCTACCGGAGCCGGTGGGCGATGTACCGCGAAGCGGCCCTTGTGGAGGACGACGCCCGTCGCTTCCTCACCGGGCTGGTCGCCCAGTTCCAAAAGGAAGGCCGATGAGGCCGCCCGTGGGGGGCCTTCGGGGCCGGAGCATCGTCTCCGGCCCCGAAGGGGTCGGCTTAACCGACGTCGAACTCGCCCAGCTTCGCGCCGGCGATGAACGCGGCCCACTCGGGCACGGTGTAGACCTGCACCGGACCGTTGGGAACCTTGGAGTCGCGGACGTAGACGTAGTCGCCGTGCCGCGCCACCTGCACGCACGCGCCCTCGTCGCAAGCGCTGCTGATCTGCCACTTCAGCAGTACAGACTCATTCATTCGCAAAGCCCTTCTCGTTTCTCGTTTCCATCGACCGTTTATCCGGTCACAGAACGAAGCCAATCAATGCAATCTGTAATCGAGCGCAAGCTGGCCTGGGCGGATCTGGAGTTTGGCTGAATGAACCTGAACATAAGAATTCTCCCCGCTGTCCAGGTGACGGTCGACGGTCATCGGGTTCGTCTTACCGGCCATCAGCAGGGTCTCGCGATCGTCCTCATGACGCTGGACCGGGGGGTCGTTCAAAGAGAGACGTTTTTCGGCGGAATTTGGGATGGGAAAAAGGACGACGAACTTCTCAACACCCTTATGTCGAGCCTCCGCGGCTCTCTGGACAAGGCGGTTCCGGGGGCCAGGAAGCTGATCACCACCCACCAGAAGGTGGGCTACCAGTTGCGGTCATCGCCGGAGGAGATCGACTACCACCGCTTTCGGCGACTTTCGGCGGCGGCCGCGACCGCATCTCCTGGGGAAGCGCTCGAACTCGGCCGGCGAGCGCTCGCCGAGTGGGGCTCCCACAGCGCCGGCCTGTCAGGCCCGCAGCCGTTCGGCGGATACGTCCCGGGCTCGATGACGCTGCGAGCGATAAGAGTCAGAAAAGAGTATCGGCGGACACTCCTCAATCTGCTCGGAGTGCGTCTGGAACTCGGTTTGCTGGACGAACTCATCCCCGAACTCGACCGCCTCGTCCTGGAAGCGGGAGAGGACGAGGAACTCGGCCGCCTTCGCATGGAGGCGCACGGCCGGGCGGGAAACAGAGGTGCGGCGGAAATCGCATTCGACTATCTCGCCAGGTCCTTGGAGAAATCGCGGAAAAGCTCTCCGAGCCCGGAAACCTTCGCACTGAGGGAGCGAATCATGAAGAACGAACCCACACTCCGCCTGGTCGCTTCCGAGCAGCCCGGCGGAGACGAGACCATCGACGCGGAGCAGTCGCCCGCCGCCGAGAAGACGGCGGAACCCGAGGAAGCACCGCCGACCGCGGCCGGGATGGGAACGATCCATGTGACCGGTGAAAGGGCCAGGGTGAACCAGCTCTGGCACAGCACCTACCACGAAGCTCCGGAGTCCCCATGACCGAGGAGGCCGCCTCGCCGCCCGACGACGTACGGTCCGTGCCTTCGGAGCCGCTCGCGGAACCGGTGATCGACATCGAGAGCGGCCCGGCGCAGGAGCCGTCTGGCGAGAACGGGCAGAAGGAGCCCGCCACGCCCGCCACGCCCGCCACGCCCGCCACGCCCGACACTTCTGCTGATCCGCAGCCCGAGCCGAGGCTGGAAGACAGCGACCCCGAGGCCTCGGCCGCCGACGACGAAGACGCGCACACCGCTCGCATGAACGGCCTGCGTGGCACCCACGTCTCCGGCGACAGGGCCAGGGTCTTCCAGGCCCAGGAGCTCTACTACTTCGGCGGCGAGGTCGCGCAGCGGCCGCGGCACGGCACACTCGGCGCCGCATTTCTCGCCAACCTGCTGTTGACGATGGCCGACACGCCGTCCGTCGGGCGTCTCACCGAGGCGTTACGTCACAACTCGGCCGCCCAGTGCTACGTCGGCGGCCCCGGACAGGGACGCACCACCGCCGCCATCGCGGGCGCCATCTCGTTCCTGGAGAGCCACCGCCTCCCGGTGCACGGCAACATCCGCCTGCTGGCCTCCGAACGCGGCTTGGCCGCTTTCGATCCGAAGTCGATGCCGCCGAACTCGGTGATGGTGCTGATTCTCGGCTTGGACGAGGCGGTCCCCGCCGTCGCCCAGCTCGTGGCCATCGCCGAAGGACTACCCCCGCGCTGCGCGCTGATCGTCGTCACTGCCGAGGAGCCGAGCGGGTCGACCGGGCTGAGGCTCGGTTTCGTCGTCCACCACGAGCCGCCCGCCTCAGAGGCGGTGTTCTTCCGCCACGTGTCCACCAAACTGGGTGACCTCCGGGCGGGCGAGATCCTCGGCCAGCCGACTGTGGCTTACGAGGTCAGGAGATGCCGGTCGCCCCGGAAGGCCGCCGCGCTCGCGGCGGCCGTGCTCGACGAGGTGGCGGGCGCGGTTCCGGACGAGCAGCTGCTGTCCCGCCCCGACCCGTCCACCGATCTCAAGAACGCCGAAGGGGAACTGCTCACCCCTCAGCGGGTCTGGCAGAAGAGTTTTCTCATCACCGCTGCCGTCATGCACCGCCAGCCTGCCGGGACCGTGATACGAGAGGCCACCCGATTCGCCGATCTGCACCGCGGCGACGGTCTCCACGACGACCCCAGTCAGCATGACTGGTTCGCCGGACCGATGAGCAAGTGGTCGGCGTGCGTGGAACTGGTCGGCGACGTCGAGGGTGACGGCGCCGGCCGGCAGGTCCGGCTCACCCACGACGACCTGGAGACGTCGATCCTTCAGCTCGTCTGGCAGGACCATCTCGGCGAACGGGACACGCTCATCCGATGGCTCGGCCCGCTCGGCAATCATCCGCGAGCACCGGTCCGCGTCAAGGCCGCCCATACCGCTGCCCGTCTCGCCTGCTACGACTTCGATGTCGCCATCAGGGAGATCATCCAGCCCTGGGCGGCTGACGGCGGATTCCGCACCCGCATGACCGCCGCATGGGCACTCGAGTGGCTCAGCGAGAGCCGGTTCGGCAAACGCGCCAGAGGTCTGGTCCGCGGCTGGGGCCATGAGGGGAACCTGCAGCTCAGGGCGACCGCCATCGCGGCATACGGGACCCTGCTCGGCGTCCGCGACCCGGATGAGGCGCTTGCCGCGATGCGGCTGGCCGTCGGCGGCCGGATCGAACGGCTGGATGGCTCTCGTGATCCCCTGGTCGACCAGGCCGAGCGGGAACTCATGAAGATCGTCCAGCAGGCGCTGATGAACGTGTTCCGTGACGGCCTCGAAGAGAAGATCATCCACGAGCTGGCGGAATGGACGGAAGCGCCGCATTGGAGGTGGCGGCGGGCCGCAGCCAGGTGCCTGCTGAGCTTCGCGCCGAGGAAGAGCAGGGACCGTGGTTGGCCTCGGCTGGCCGAACTCGCGGCCGGGCAACCGGATGTGCACCGCGATCTCGTCCTGCTCTGGTGCAACGCCCTCGCGGGCGACGAGAAAGTCTGGGACGCACTCCATCAGTGGCATGTGCTGGCGGGCAGGTTCGGCGGTCACGCACCGGCCGACGGCTTCGCTCCCTACCTGAAAACCCTGGTCGCCGACATCGAGGCGCACGACGAGGACCTCGCGAAGAGCCTCGACTTCCATATGCGCGTGTGGCGCTTCCGCGACCGGCGCGGTTAGGCGCGCACACCAACGAGGAAACGGAGAAACGCCATGTCCGATCCATCCCAACCCCGCAAGGGCCTGTTAGGGCGAGTGGTCGACTGGGTCAAGGGCCTGTTCTCGTCGGGATACGAGAGCGAGACCCCCGCGCCCATCCTGCCCGTCCCGAAGACGACGAGGCGTACCAGGAACTTCTCCTTCGCCACTCCGGCGAAGGGCGACGCCTATGACTTCACCATCGAGGTCGACCTCTGCCTCTGTGCCACGGGAACGGTCCACGACGACGAGGTCGGTACGAAGATCGCCGATCGATTTCGCGATCTGGAGACCGTGACGAGGAACGTCGTCCGCGGTACGGCGCGGGAGTTCCCGCCGTTCCGGCCCGGAGCAGCCGAGCCTGCGGTCACCGTTCGGGTTCAGGAGGCGATCGAGGCCGCACTCACCGGCTCGCCCGACGAGGAAGGGGTCAACTTCGACTGCACGGCGGTCGTGCGGGTCCAGGTCGACCCGGCGATCCGCGACCTGCAGCGCCGGTCGATCGCGGAACAAGTCCAGGCCGAGGCTCGCTACGAGCTGAGTGAGCAGGCGGCACAGCGTCTCGGTGAGCTGCGGGTCCGGTGGGCCGAGTTCATCGAGAACGGTCTCCCCGAGTGGGAAACGCCCTACGCGGTACTCATGGCGCAGGCTCCGGCCCAGACCGCCGCCGTGCTCGACGCCATGCGCGACGACCGGAAGAAGGAGGCGCAGGGACTGGTCGACACCGTTGCCCGAGTCGCGGCCGGGCACGAGCGAATGGACCTGCTGGAGTTCGCGATGGCCACCGACGGCACCCTCGCCAAGGCCTACGACCTGCTCGGCATTCCCCGGCCCGAGCTCGGCCCCGAGACGTTGTTCTCCGAGCGGGAAGAAGCGAGCGTCTGATGCGGCCACGAACGAGGACGGGCGTTCTGCTCGCGGCGCTCACGCTGACGACGGCGAACGGGTGTGGCCTTGGGGAGTTACTGGTCCCGAGCCCTACCGGGCAGGCCGACCGGTGCTCGGAGTTGCTCACCGAGCCCATCGGCGCCGCGCCTGACGCCGCGTCCGTGACAGTCCTGCTCACCGACGGCTCGTCGAGTAGTTACAGCGCCACGGAACCCCGTCGCCACCTCGACTGGCCGGCCATGGTCGTGCAGCGACTTCCGGACGCCCCGAAGAACCTGATCACCGCCGGCGTCTTCGGGGGATCCGTCGAGTGGCGTACCGAGAAGATGACGCCGGGCGACAGCCAGAACGCTCTCCGCACCAAGAACGACCGCGAGGACACCCGCGCCTGCCTGAACGCGGAACTGACCGGGAAGTTGAACGGCGGCTCCGCCGCGCCCCAGTCCGATGTGCTGCGGGCGGTGGCGACCGCGTCCCAGCAGATCGGGAAGTACAAGAAGGTTCCCAAGACAGTCGTCATCGCCACCGACGGACTGAGCAACACCGGGTGCGCCGACCTCCGAGGCGCGGACATCGGCGACCACTCGGTCATCCCGGCGCTCGTGGAGGGCTGCCAGGCTGAACTGCCGAAGCTGGACTCCAGCTACACGGTGCAGTTCGTCGGTCTCGGGAACGTGGCTCCAGGCTGGCCCGACATCAAGACGCCACAGCGCACCTGGCTGATCGACCTGTGGAAGCAGATGTGCACGGCAATGAAGGCGACGTGCCTCGATCCGACCGCCGAGGCTCCGAAGACGGCGGACGCGTCGTCGGTGACCCTGGCGGATGACGCGGAAGTCCGTATGCCGGGGATGACCAAGACACCGGGAAACCCGACCGTGCTGACCCTGCCGGCTTCGATCCTCTTCAACAGCGACTCTTCGACCCTGGAACCCCGCGCGCAGGAGGCCATGGGTTCGGTCCTCAAGGAGATTGCCGCGCTCAAGTACACCCGCATCGTGGTGAACGGGCACACCGACTCGACCCACACCCCGGAGCACAACCGGCAACTGTCGAAACGACGCGCGAGCGCGGTCGTGAAGGTGCTCCGCGACCACGGCGTCACCCCGGCCACCGCACGTTGGTACGCGTCCACGCGCCCTGCCTGCACGCCCGAGTACAAGAAGGGCGTGCCCGACCCCGTGGCCATGGCCTGCAACCGGCGCGTCGAGATCGTCGTCTACACCTGACCGAGGTTTTCCATGACTCATCCCGCGCCACCCCGTACCTCTTCCGATCCCTTCTCACAGTGCCCGTCAGGATGTGTCTGCGGCGTTCGCGACCTCGTCGCGCGCGCGGCCGACACCGGATGGCGCGAGGCGGAGGAGATCGATGCCACCGAAATGCGCGCCATGCTGGGGGCGGTCCGCAGTGGATTCGACGCGATCCGCACTGACCACCGCCTCGCCCCCCGCCGACACGCCGCCACCGACCGCTGGAATCGGGCCGATCGGCAGTTGAACCGGCTCGCCCGCACGCTCAGCACCAACCAGATCGGCGCGAAGGCCACGAAGGTCCGGGAGGCGCAGCGCGCGGCCGACGCCGGTCCCCGGCGGTCGCGCTGGTTGAGGCGGATGCGATGGCCCATGGTCATCGGCGTCGGCCTCTTCGAGGTCTGGTATTTCAAGCAGGTCTTCGAGTACCTGACCTCGGCCACGGGCGACGCGGGGAGCAGCCAGAGCTCCGGCCTGATGCACCTGTGGGAGACGATGGCCGCCATCATCCCCGGCGTGGCGCTCGCCGTCATCACCGCCGCCGCCGGAGAGTTGCTGCAGCGGCCGCTGAGCGCCTGGCGGACCTTCGCGTTCGATCGGCCGGAGCGGGCGGACCGGCTGCCGACCCGGGCGGGACGCTGGCTGATGCGGGTCTTCTGGTGGACGCTCCCGGTCGTGTTCATCGCCGCGCTGCTCATGGTGATCGGGAGTTGGGCGGCGATTCGAATCCTGTATCCGCGGGGTGATTACCCAGTGATCTCCGTGGTTCTCCTGATCGCGATGTTGTCGTTCGGCGCGGTGGTGGTGAAGGCGGCCGCGGCGGACAAGGAGGCCGAGGAACTCAGCGCCGCGTCACGTAGCCTGTGGCGGTCGAAAATGATCTACCAGCTCCGGTCAGGGTGGGCCGACCGGTCCATCGCGGCCTACGACTCCGCCTGGGGCGACCTGCGTACCCTTCGCGACGAGATGATCGGTCTGCTCCGGCTGAAGATGGTCTCCGCGTGGGAGGGCTTCATTCTCCGGGTGCGCGCCCTCCACCGGCAGACCGGCAACGTCGCCATCGCGGAGCCGGTCGTGGGAGAGGACGAGCTGCTGCCCACGCCCGAGTTCCAGGGCATCGCCCAGCCGTCGATGGAGCCCGGCCCGTTGCTGGAGGTCTGCCGCCTGGTGGACGAACGTCACCCGGACGAACTCCGCCACCGCAAGCGGGTACTCGACGCCATCTACAGTGGCCAGCTCACCGGGACCGGTGGCCCGGCCGTGGTTCAGGCCCTGCCACCGGCCCCGCGATGAGATCAGTGCAGCCGCTTGGGCAGCTTGATCGTCACGATGCGGCTCTTCACTCCGCTGTCGATCAGGCGTCCGTCCGTGCCGAACTCGCCCAGGCCGAAGTCGTTGTCGTTGGCCACGACGATCGTCCACGGGTCGAGGATCGCCAGGCCCTCCACCTTGCCGGGCAGCGTCGGGGCCACCTTCGACAGGTCGGCGATCAGCTTCTTCGGGGCGGGCCGCACCGGCGTCAGGTCGGTCAGCGCCTCCAGCGACGGGGTGGTCGTGGTGCGGTCGTACTTGCCGCCGAGGAGGTTCTTGGCCTTGGCCAGGTTGATCTCGTAGACGTGCGCCACCTTGTCGGTGCGCTCGTCGACCAGGATCCGGTCGCCGGCGACGTGGGCCAGGCCGGAGATCTTCATCTGGCTCTGGTCGCCGTTGTACGACGGGTCGAAGGTCTTGATGTCCTCGAACTGGTAGGCGTACTCGCCGGTGACCCGGCCGCGCCGGATGTCGAACGTGAGGATGCGCGCGGTGCGCGAGACGTCGCCGACGGCCTTCGTCGGGTTCTGCAGCGGGCTCTGCACCGCCAGGTAGAGGGTGTTCCCGTTGATCGCCAGGCCCTCGAAGCCGCGGTTCTGCGGCCGGAGCGACAGGATGGCGGGCAGCACGTCCTTCACCGGGTAGTCGGCGCCGGTCAGGTTGAGGCCCTGGGGCACGTACCGGGCGATGACCCGGCCCTTCGGCGACACGTGGATCAGCGAGGGGCTGTACTCGTCGACGAGCCAGAAGTCGCCGTGGCGGTCGACCACGACGTCCTCGGTGTCGACGCCGCTCGGGTTGTAGTCGAGCTTGGTCAGGCCGTCCCAGGTGTACGGCAGCTCGTCGTGCCCCTGCTGGTTCGACATGCCCGTGACGGGCTTGCCCGACCGGCCGGTGATCGGGATCCACTGCTTGACCTCGACGCCGAACCGGGTCGAGATCCGGGCGATGGCGGGGGCGAACTCGGGGATCGGGAAGGTACGCCGCTTCTCGCCCGCCACGGTCGGCTGCCCGTTGGGGCCGCGGTCGGTGACCATCCAGAACTCGCCGCTCCGGGAGGCGGGGAACAACCCGGAACCGATGCCGCCGAGCTTGACGCCGCGGTCGTCCTGGATCGACGACTGGAGTTCCTTCAGCGGGACCGAGGGGATGGTCACGTCCTTGACGACGACCGGGGCGGGGGCGGGCTTCGCCGTGGCCGTACCGGGGACGACGAGCGTCGCGGCGGCCAGGGCCAGACCGGCGAGGGCGGGACGGAACATCGGCGTACCTTCCGTTATGTCACACAATTGCCAGCCGACCACCGTAATGACCGATCTTGAACATCGGGCCTCATCCCGATGAAGGGAAACCGGCGGGCATGCGCATCGGCCCGCCCCCGAAGGGCCCGCCGCCGACCAGGACCGTCGACCCGGCCATGTAGCCGAACTCGTTGGTGGCCAGCGCGACCACGGCCCGCGCGATCTCCTCGGGCGTTGCCATGCGTCCCAGCGCCGGGACGTTGAGCGGCCCCCACGCCTTCTTGAACCCCTCCCAGACGGGATCGGGCAGGCCGGGCCGGACCAGCGCGGTGTCGGTGGTGCCGGGCGCGATGGCGTTCACCCTGATCCCGCGCGGGCCGTAGTCCATCGCGGCGGTCTCGACGATGCCCTTCATGGCCTGCTTGCTCGCCGTGTACGCCGCGCCTCCCGGCCGGCGCGACTCGGAGGTGGTGCAGATGATGACGCCGCCGTTCGCCAGCAGGTGCGGGACCTCGTACTTGATGGCCAGGAACACGCCCCGGGCGTTGGTGTTCTGGACGTCGTCCCAGTCGGCCACCGAGAGCTCGTGCAGCGGGCCGGTCCTGGTGATCCCGGCGTTGTTGAACGCGACGTCGAGGCGGCCGAACGCGGCGACGGTGTCGTCCACGAACCTCTGGAGCTGGACGGGATCGCGGACGTCGGCCTGCACGTACCGGGCCCCGGTCGCCGCGGCGACCCGGGCCCCCTCCGCCTCCCGCCGCCCGCAGAACCCCACCCGGGCCCCTTCGGCGGCGAACGCCTTCACTGCGGCCTCCCCGATGCCGGAGGTGCCGCCCGTAACGAGCACGACCTTCCCGGCGAACCGCCCTCGCGGCGGCGCGGCAGCGGCCGGACTGGTCGGCGGGTCACGAAGGAACGGCGGGACGACGACGGCCCCGGCCAGCGCGGCGGCCCCGGCCCCGGCGGCGGCGAGCCCGAGCACGGCTCGGCGGGCGGGCTTGCGTGGTTCTTCGGTCATGGCTCCAGCGTCACCGCCCGCCGTGCGCCGCACCTCCCGCCGCCGGACGTCCCGGCTCCTCCGACCGCAGGATCGCCGGCGGCGCCCCGAATGACCAGAACGGCGATGCCGGGAATGGACATGTGTTCTGTCGGAGATGGCGGAATGTTGTGACCGAGGATGTCACGCTCAATGGCGTATGCCCGGCGAATGCAGGGAGAGCGAGTGATGGCGTCAAGGAAGGAAATCACGGATGTTCTCGAGGATCTGGTCCTGCCGGCCGGTCTGGCGGTCCGAACAGATTCGAGTCTCAAATCTCATGTGAAAAAAGTGGCGGACAGGGATGATGCGAAGAAAGCCAAGAAGGGCGACTATCTGCGCCGCAAGAGAGAGCTGACTCCGTTACCCCCTTCAACGACCAGACTTCTGCGTCTCACCCCTTGGCATGTCCTGCACGATCTCGCCTGTGCCCTCTCGTTGGCCCGGCAGGGAGCAGGTCGTGGCCTGGCGAACACTGGGGGAGCCTGAAATACAGTCAGGCCCTGGACGCCGGGAGCCAAACGTATATGGCGCTCTCGGCAGAGGGTAAGGAATTCAGTCTCACGAACTCGGCCATGGACTCGCGCGGCTACTCGCCCGCCATGTCTTGCGGCAGCTCTATCCAGGCAGCCTTGTCTCGATAATCCGTGCGGACGTCGTCATTCGGGCCGGCTGGGCCCGGCGGTCGCTGGGATACGGCTACCAGCCGGATTTCTTCGCCGAGATCTGGCGACCCGGGGAACCTTCACAGGTGATCCCGATAGCCGCCAAGGGAAATCACAATCGCCGTCCGGCGACCTCCTATACGCAACTGGCCGCCGGCTCCGCGCATGCTGACTCGATGGTCATCGGGGCGCCGGATGAGACGCCCGGTCTCCTCTTGAGCACGCAGTTGTCACCCGAGGGCCCGCTGACCATCCACGCCCTTCACGCCCGCGGGAAGGGCGATCTGCTTGAGACGCCCGACCGTCCGGCATGTCGTCTGAACGATCCGGCGGAGCAGAAGAACCTGCCGCTCGGGATTCGCGTGTCCAAGGACCACGTGGAACCGGGGTTCCATCTGATGCCGAGACATTTCCGGTGGTTCCAGCAGGTGCTGGCCAGAACCGCCGCCGCCGGTGTGGCGGCCTTCGCCGGGGACGCGATGGTCGCCGCCAGGTATTTGACCGAGAGGCAACGGAACGGAGACCGCGGTGACTCCATCGCCCACGCAGCGGCGGGGAGCGTCCGGGACGCCGGCTACGGACTTCTGGGGATGGATTTCGTCGGCACCGACCATGTCTTCCGGCTGAACAACAAACGTGTGGAAGCGTTCTCGGGTGTCGAGACCGGCTTGTTCGATCTGCTCTCCGCCGAAGGGGGAGGCGTCGAGGAATACCGGAAGGCGATCTTCGCCCAGCGCGGGAACTGGCCTCAGGAGACCTGGGATGAGTCCTGGGGCGGTCCCGTCTCGGTGCAGGATGACGGGACCGTCCTGGCCATTCGAGCGCTTCCGACCTGCGATCACTGACCGCAGGATCGCCTGCGGCGGCTCGCCTGCCGCCCGCAAGTGTCACGTGCGAGATCATCACCCTTTGAGGGATGCTGACCCCATGTCCCGTGTGTCGGCCGACGCCGCCGCCCAGGCGGCCGCGATGGTCGCGGCCGCACGCGACGACCCCGTGAGCCGCCTGAAGCTGGCCGCGCGGAGCTACGAGCGGCCGAGAGTCCTGCGGCCCTATCGGCGGGCCGAGATGGCGTTCATGCGCTGGCAGGTCGACCGCGGCCTGATGGACCCGGCGACCGGCAGCCCGTGGTGGCGGGCCGTCAACGAGACCCTGCTCCACGACACGACCGAGGCGTCGCTGCTGGTCGCCGGCGTGCCCGGCGAGCCCAGCACCAAGGCGGTCGGCCACTGGACGGCCTTCCTGCGCGCCCCGTCTCCGAGCGGGTGGTACCTGGCCCACAACGCCAGCATCGTCGCCGGATACCTGGCGCACCGCGACCTCGTCGAGCGGGAGACCCCGCTCGAACGCTTCTTCATGGACGTCGCCCTGCTGCGTGTGCTCTACGCCCACTGCCTGCTGGTGCGGCCCCGGCTGGCCCTCGGCCGGCTGGCCCGCCTGGGCCCGCTCCTCGGCGACCCCCGGCGCAGGGGGGCCGATCTGTTCCTGTCGTTGTCGGACGTGCTGCCCGACACCTATCCGCTCGACGACGAGCCGATCGAGAAGATCCTCGACGGGGAGAACATCCTCGGCCGGGTCTTCGACTACGGCGTCATCGTGCCCCGGCTCGAACCGCTCTACCTGGCCGCCGCCGAGGACCTCGGCGAACCACGGGTGGCCACCCTGCACTGCGCCGACTTCCCGGTCTACGCGTGGCCCTACGAATACCGCCACGTATGGCGCACCAGCCGGTCGCAGACCGGTATCGCGTTGGTCAGGGCGCTCGTCGGGCCGGTCCGCGCCTGAACCTCTTATGGTCCAGGGCATGAGCTTTCTCGCTGTGCACGACATCTGCGACGGCTACGTCGACGACTACGCACGCTTGAACCCCATCGCCGCCACCGAGTTCGGCATCGGCGGCCATGACGACCGGCTCCCCGACCTCTCGCCCGACGGCCACCGCGCCCGGGCCGACCTGGCCCGCCGCGCGCTGGCCGACGTCACCGCCGCCGAACCCGTCGACGAGGCCGAACGCGTCGCCAAGGCGGTGTTCGCCGAACGGATGGCCCTGGCCGTCGAGGCGTTCGAGGCCGGCCTGCCGCAGGCGGAACTCAACGTCATCGTCAGCCCGGTCCAGAACGTGCGGTGGGTCTTCGACCTGATGCCCACCGCGACCGCCGCCGACTGGGAGGTGGTCGCCCGGCGGTTGCGGGCGGTGCCGGCGGCGCTGAGCGGCTACCGGGAGTCGCTGGCCGCCGGCGAGGGCCGGATCGCGGCGGCGCGCCAGATCCGCAGGGCCGTCGAACAGTGCGAGTCGTGGTCGGCGCACGACGGCTTCTTCGCCGGCTTCGTCCGCGAGGCCGACGTACCGGAAGCGCTGAAGGCCGATCTCGTCGCGGGTGCGGCGACGGCCGCCGCGGCCTACGCCGATCTTGGGCGGTTTCTGAAGGACGAGCTGGGTCACAAGTCCGACAGTGACGACGCCGTGGGGGCCGACCTCTACGCCCTCGGCTCCCGGGCCTTCCTCGGCGCCCGGCTCGACCTGCGTGAGGTGTACGCCTGGGGCTGGGAGGAGTTCCGCCGGATCGAGACCGAAATGGCGGAGCTGGCCGGCCGCATCCGGCCCGGCGCGTCGGTGGCCGAGGCGGCCGAAATCCTCGACGCCGACGCGCGCTACCTCGTCCACGGAGAAGAGGGTTTCCGGAACTGGATGCAGGAGCTCTCCGACCGGGCCCTGGCCGACCTGCGCGGCGCGCACTTCGACATCCCCGACGAGCTGATGACCCTCGACTGCCGGATCGCGCCGCCGGGAAGCGGGGCGGGGGCCTACTACACCAACCCGGCCGAGGACTTCAGCCGTCCGGGCACGATGTGGTGGGCGCTGCCCGAGGGCCGCGACCGGTTCCCGACCTGGCGGGAGGCGAGCACCGTCTACCACGAGGGCGTGCCGGGCCACCACCTGCAGATCGGCACCGCCGTGGCGACCACGGGGCTCAACCGGTTCCAGCGGCTGCTCTGCTTCATCGACGGCCACGGCGAGGGCTGGGCGCTCTACGCCGAGCGGCTGATGCGCGAGTTCGGCTACCTCGACGACGCCTTCCAGCTCGGCATGCTGAACAAGAACCTCTTCCGGGCCGCCCGGGTGGTCCTGGACCTGGGCCTCCACCTGCGGCTCGCCATCCCGGCCGGGACCGGGTTCCGCGAGGGCGAGCGGTGGACGCCCGAGACCGGCGTCGAGTTCCTCGCCGAGCGCACGCTGACCGACCCGGCCCGCGCGGCCAAGGAGGTCGACCGCTATCTCGGCTGGCCTGGTCAGGCGGCCGCCTACAAGGTCGGGGAGCGGTTGTGGCTCGGTCTGCGCGAGGACGTCAGGGCGCGCCGGGGGGCCGCCTTCGATCTCCGGGAGTTCCACACCCGGGCGCTGCGCGGCGGCCCGGCCGGGCTCGACACCCTGCGGGAGCTCTTCCGCGACGTCTGACCGGCGGTTTGTTTTTTCGGTCAGGATTTTATTGCATTACTACTCGCCGTCGGAGCGGCGCCCTCGTTTCGGCGGAATTAAGAAACAATCTGTTGCGCGGTTACGGGCCAATAGTTAGAGTGGTCAACTGTTTGCTCCGAAAGGTCCACAACTGCACATCGATTGCCGCGGGGGCAGAGCGGCATGACTGCTGATCTGGGGGATTAAGGATCTACGCGTACGGGGGCGCAATCTAACCGCAGTGTGCCGGCTTTGGCATGCGCTGCGGCCGGGGCACGTGAAAATTCAATTATCAAGGTGAGGCGCCCGACGCTGCCCAGAAATGTGTTTCGCAATTCCACCACGCAAATTCCCGGAAAGGGTTGAACGTGCGAACTGAAAGTGCGAGCCACAAAGTACGACCCGACCAGGCCGACATCGTCATCGTCGGCAACGGCGCCCTCGGCCTGTTCCTGGCCGACGAACTGGTCGAACGCCGGGCCGGTTCGGTGGTCGTGGTCGGGCCGGGCAACCGCGACGCGGGGGCCAGCGCCGCCGCCGGCGCGATGCTCGGCTGCTTCGGGGAGACCACCACCGAGTCACTCCGCACCGACGCCTCGCGGACCCGGTTCGAACTGGGCGTGCGCGCCCACGACCGCTGGCCCGAGGTGACCGCCCGGCTGGAGGAGTACTCGACCACCGGCTCCCCGCTGCTGGTCACGCCCGAGTCCCACGTGGTGCTCAACTCGATCGGCGCGACCCTCGACACGGTCAACTACGAGGCGATGATCAAGGCCCTCGACGAGTACGGCAAGCCGTGGGCCGAGATCGACCCCAACGAGATCCCGGGCTACCGGCCCCGGCTCGACACCCGGGCGCTGAAGGCCGTCCACCTGCCCAACGAGGGCGCGGTCGACGCCCGCGGCGTGCTGGCCGCGCTGGAGAACCGGCTGGCGCAGACCGATACGGTCCTGGTCGACCAGACCGTGGCCAAGCTGGTCAGGAACAACGGCCAGATCATCGGCGTCGAGCTCGACGACGGCCACTTCATCGAGGCGGGCACCGTCGTCGTCGCCACCGGCGCGCGCAGCGAGGCCCTGGTCAAGACCGCGCTCGACGACTTCGACACGGTGCCGATGTTCCCCGGCCTCGGGTTCGCGATGCTGGCCCGCCGGACCGGCGGCGAGAAGTTCCGCAGCGTGGTCCGCACCCCCAACCGCGGCTTCGCCTGCGGCCTCCACGTCGTGCCCGGTCCGGGCGACCTGGAGTACTACGGCGCCACCAACCGCCTCGTCGACACCGTGTCCAGCGTGACCTGGATGGCCGACGTGCGCTTCCTCGCGCAGTACTCCATGCAGCAGCTCGACGAGCGGGTCGCCTCCCACGAGGTGGTGAAGTGGCTGGCCGGGAACCGGCCGGTGACGCTCGACGGGTTCCCGCTGATCGGCTGGTTGCCGCTGTCGGGCCTCTACCTGCTGACCGGCACCTACCGCGACGGTTTCCACTGCGCGCCGCTGCTGGCCGAGCACGTCGCCAACGAGCTCCAGGGCAAGCCGGGCACCATCGACCCGATGTTCCAGCCCACCCGCAAGCCCATCGAGACCCGCACGATCGAGTGGTCGATCGACGAGTACGTCGAGCACAACCTGGCCGGCTGGTTCGAGACGGGCGCGCAGGCCGCGCCCCAGATGACCACCAACCAGATCGCCGACTACTACCGCAACATGGCGATCAAGTTCTACGAGACCATGAACATCGACTACGCCCTCGGGCCCGACATCCTCTGGTACGCCCAGGGCAGCCTCCTCGGCGCCCGCCGGGTCGCCCGCTACTTCCAGCGCCTGGCGCGGGCCGAGGCGCAGCCGGTGGGTGCGTGATGACGATCTCGCAGGAGTCGACGACCGAGGCCGTGCGCGCGCTCGTCGACAAGCACCTCAACCTGACCGCACACGGCTTCGAGTTCGGCGTCGACGACGACCTGTGGAACCTGGGCATGACGTCGCTGAGCTGCATGGGCCTGATGCTCACCATCGAGGACACCTTCCAGGTCGAGCTGCCGGAGGAGGCCCTCAAGGAGGACACCTTCCGGTCGGTCGGCTCGATCACGGCGGCGGTCCGGTCGGCCTCCGAGGTGAGGGCGTAGCCGATGCCGAGGTTCGAGCCACGTCCGACGAATCCGTTCCCGTTGCACCGTGACCCCTCGCGTCGCCGGTTCCCGCTGTCGGCGGGGCAGGAGCGCCTGTGGTGGTTGCGCCAGCTGGAGTCGTCTCACGACCAGTACCACATCACCGGAGGCTGGCGGTTCCCGGCGTGGCTCGACCCCTCGGCGCTGGCCGCCGCGCTGGCCGGGCTGACCCGGCGTCACGACGTCCTGCGCAGCGGGTTCGTCCTCGACGCCGACGGCCTGGTCGCGCAGGAGGTCGCCGACACGGCCGAGATCCCCGTCGTGTGGGCGGGCGCCGCCTGGCGGGAGGCCGTGGAGCGGGCCGCGTCTGAGCCGTTCGACCTGTCGCGGCCCCCGCTCGTGCGGGTGGTCGCGGCCGAGCTCGACGACGGGCCGGGCCTGTTCATGGCCATGCACCACATCGTCACCGACCGGTGGTCGATGGACGTCCTGGCCCGCGACCTGTTCGAGTTGTACGACGCCGCACGCGAAGCCCGCGAGCCCGACCTGCCCGGCCTGGCCGTGCAATACGGCGACTACGCGGCCTGGCAGCGGCGCATGCCCGACACCGGCGGGCTGGAGCAGATCGCCAAGAGCCTCGACGGCCACTCCCGGCTGGAGTTGCCGACCGACCGGCCGCGCACGACGACCGTCGACGGCGCCGGCCGGAGCGTCGTGGTGGAGCTGCCGGAGGAGACCACGTCGGCGCTGACCGCGCTGGCGTGGCGGGCCAGGTCGAGCACCGCCGTGGTGGTGACGGCGGCGTTGGTCACCACGCTCGGCGCGTTCGGCGGCCAGGACGACGTCGTCATCGGCGCGATCGTCTCCGACCGGCCCCGGCCGGAGCTGCACGACCTGGTCGGCTTCTTCGTCAACACGCTGGTCCTGCGGGTCGACGTGGGCGGCCGGGGGCTGACGTTCCGGGAACTGCTGACCCGCACGCGTGACGTGTGGATGACCGCCGACGCCCGCCAGGACGTGCCGTTCGAGCAGATCGTCGGCGCGGTGAACGCCGGGACCGACGACCGGCACAACCCGATCTTCGACGTGGTGGTGAACCACGCCGGCGACCGCACCGCCCTGGCGAGCGCGCCCGGCGCGCCCGTCTGGTGGTATCCCGACCTGCCGGTCACCGCCCGGTTCGACCTGTCGCTGACCACGCAGGTGGTCGACGGGCGGCTGCGCGCCGCTTTCGTCTACCGGCCGTCGTTGTTCGACGAGGCGACGATCAGGTCCCTGGCCGGGCGCTACGTCGAGCTCCTCGAACGGGGCGTCGCCGAGCCCGACCGGCCGCTGGGCGAGCTCGGCCTGACCGGCGTGCCGTCGGAGCCGGCCCTCCCGGCGCCGCGCACCACCGTGGTCGAACTGGTGGAGGCGCAGGCGGCGCTGCGTCCCCAGGCCGCCGCCGTCACGGGGGAGGGCGGCGAGTTGTCGTACGGGGGACTGAACCGGCGGGCCAACCGGCTGGCCGGCTACCTGGCCGAGCGCGGGGTGGGGCGCGGGTCGGTCGTGGCGGTCTGCCTGAAACCGACCATCGACCGGTTCGTGGTGCTGCTGGCGATCCTCAAGCGCGGCGCGGCCTACTTCCCGCTCGACCCGGCGTTCCCGGCCGACCGGCTGCGGTTCCTGCTCGACGACTCCGGCGCGGTCCTCACCGTCGCGAGCGCGTCGCTCCGGCACCGGGTGCCCGGCGCGACGGTGCTCGACGAGATCGACCTGGCGGCGTACGACGCGGAGAACCCGCCGCTCGCGGCGCGGCCGGGTGATCTGGCCTACCTGATCTCGACCTCCGGGTCGACCGGCGTGCCGAAGTCGGTCGCGATCCCCCACTCGGCGCTGAGCCGGCTCGTCGCCGGGGCGCCCGACTACCTCGACATCGGTCCGGGCACCACGTTTTTGCAGGCCGGGCCGTTGACGTTCGACGTCTCGGTGCTCGAATGGGGTCCGCTGGCCCACGGCGGCACGGTCGTCGTCACGGGCACCGGGGCCCTGCTGGAAGACCTCGAAGAGGTGGTGCGGGCCCACGACGTGAGCACCCTGAAGCTCGTGTCGCCCCAGCTCGACCTGCTCGTCGAACGCGGCCTGCGGGGGCTGTCGCGACTCCGGCAGCTGGTCGTGGGCGGCGACGTCGTCAACCCGAAGAGCTTCTCGGCCGCCCGCGAGGCGCTGCCGCGCTGCCAGGTGATGGCCTCCTACGGCCCGACCGAGAGCACCGTGTTCGCCACCGTCTTCCGGGGCGGCACGTGGTCGGGGCGGGTGCCGATCGGGCACGCCATCCCCTACACGCGGGTGCGCGTGCTCGACCGCGACCTCAACCCGGTGCCGGTCGGCATGCGCGGAGAGATCTACCTGTCGGGCGACGGGCTGGCCCTCGGCTACCACGGGCGGCCGGGGCTGACCGCCGAGGCGTTCGTGCCCGATCCCGACGGCGGGGGCGGGCGCATGTACCGGACCGGCGACGTGGGCCGCCGGCTGCCCGATGGGGCGATCGACTTCCTCGGCCGGGCCGACCGGCAGGTGAAGATCCGCGGCTACCGCATCGAGACGAGCGAGATCGAGCACACGCTGCTGCGTCACGGCGCGACCTCGGCCGTCGTGGTGCGGGCCGACCTGCCGACCGGGCCCGCGCTGGTGGCCTACGTCGTGACCTCGGGCGACGCCTCGGAACTGCGGGGGCGGTTGCGGGCGACGCTGCCGGCGTACATGCTGCCCGATCACGTCGTGCGGGTCGCGGCGATCCCGCTGACCGCCAACAACAAGGTCGACCGCGCCGCGTTGCCGCCGGTCACGGCGGCGAAGACGGCCGCGCCGCCGGCGGAGTCGGGGCTGGAGGCGCGGGTCGCCGAGGCGTGGTCGCAGGTGCTCGGCCGGCCGCTCGCGGCCGACGCCGACTTCTTCGAAAACGGCGGCCACTCGCTGCTGGTGCCGCGCGCGACCGCCGCCGTCCGGCGGTTGCTCGGCCGCGAGGTGCCGCTGCGGCTGATGATGGCGCGGCGCACCCCGGCGGCCTACGCCGCCGGTCTGCTGGCCGAGAGCCTGCCCGGGGTCGGGCCCGGCGCGACGCTGGAGCGCGGCACGTGGCGCGGCCTGCGCACCGACGTGTACGAGTCCGCCGGCCGCCCCGAGCGCACCCTGGTCGTGCTCGACGGGTCGGAGTTCGTCGACGTGATGCGGCTGCCCGCGATCCTCGACCGGCTCGTCCGCGAGGGCCGCGTGCCGCCGGTCAGGGCGGTCTTCGTCAGCCCTTCCGACTGGCCGTCGCGCCGCCGGGAGCTGCTCGACGACGGCTACCCCGACCAGTTGGCCGAGCTGGAGATCGACGGCCGGGCCACGGTGGTGGGCGCGAGCCTGGGCGCGGTGGCCGCGCTCAGGGCCGCGCTGCGCCGTCCCGACCGGTTCGCGGGCGCGGTGGCCATGTCGGGGCCGCTGACCGAGCACGACCTCGGCCCGTCGGCCGCGCCGTCGCGGTTGTTCCTGTCGGCCGGCCGCGACGAGGCCGACATCGTGCTCGACGACGGATCGAGCCTGGTCGCGGCGGTGAAGCACACCGCCGCCGACCTCGCCGCACGCGGCCACACGGTCCGCGAGGAGTACGGAGACGGCGGCCACACCTACGCCGCCTGGCAGTCGATGCTCCCGCAAGCCATCTCATGGGCGGTGGAAGAGGTGCCTGATGTTCGATGAGGGCGAGTTCGAGGTCGTGGTCAACGACGAGGGCCAGTACTCGATCTGGCCGGTCGGCCGCCCCGTCCCGGCGGGCTGGACGGCCATCGGCCACAGCGGGCCGAAGGCCGGGTGCCTGGCCCACATCGACGCCGTCTGGACCGACATGCGTCCCCGGAGCCTGCGGGAGGACGCGTGACGCGGACCGTGCTCGACCTCTTCGAACGGCAGCTGCGCGAACGACCGGACGCCCCGGCCGTGCGCACCGCCGGCCACACGTGGACCTACGCCGAGTTCGGCGCCGCCACGGCCCGCCTCGCCGCCCGGCTGCGCCGCCTCGGGGCCGGGCCGGGCGACGTCGTCGCGCTGATCGCGCCGCGTAGTGCCGAGGCGCTGACCGGTGTCGTCGGCATCCTGCGGTCGGGCGCGGCCTGCCTGCCGCTCGACCCGGACGATCCGCGCAACGGGGAGATCCTGCACGACACCGGCTGCCGCCACGTCGTCGACGCGTCCGTTCTCGGCGACCCGGCGCTGGCCGACGAGGAGGTCGGCGAGCTGGGGTCGCCCCATCCGCTCGACCTGGCCTACGCGATCACCACGTCGGGGTCGACGGGCCGTCCGAAGGTCGTCGGGGTGCCCCACGAGGGGCTGCTCAACCTGATGCTCGCCTCGGCCGACGACCTCGACCTGATCCGCCCCGGCGACGTCATGTTGTGGACGCTGGCCGTCACCGTCGACAGCTCCATGCACGACGTGCTCATGCCGCTCTGTCACGGCGGCACGGTGGCCGTGCCCGAGGCGGGCGAGTTGCCCGCCACCCGCATGGTCCACGCCGTGCGCGCCCTCGGCGCGACCGCGCTGGAGATCCCGGCCGCCGTGCTGGGCCCCTACGGCCAGGTGCTGCTGCCGAGGTTGGCCGAGGCCGGCGTGCGGCTGGTGATCACCGGCGGCTCGCAGCTCGACGGCCCGGGTCTGGCCGACGTCGACGGCCTGGTGGTCGCCAACGGCTACGGCCCCACCGAGACGACGGTCGCCCCGCTGTGGCACCGCTGCGGGCCCGGCACCCCGCGCTGGGCGCCGATCGGCGCCCCGATCAGGAACACCCGCGCCTACGTGCTCGACGAGAACCTCGACCCGGCCCCCGAGGGCCAGCTGTACATCGGCGGCGCGGGCCTGGCCCGGGGCTACCTGGGCCTGCCGGGCCGCACCGCGCAGGTCTTCGTGCCCGACCCGTTCTCCGGCGTCCCCGGCGCCCGCATGTACGCCACCGGCGACCGCGTGCGCCGCCGCCCCGACGGCGAGTTCGTCTTCGTCGGCCGCATCGACGACCAGGTCAAGATCAGCGGTTTCCGGGTCGAGATCGGCGAGGTCGAGCACGCCCTGCGCGACTGTCCCGGCGTCGTCGACGCCGCCGTGCTGGTCCGCCACGACGCCCCCGGAGGGGCCGCCATCGTGGCCTACCTGGCCGGCACGCCGAGAGACGACCTCGCCGAGACTCTCGCCGCCAAGCTCCCCGGCCACATGTTGCCGAGGTTCCACATCTGGCTCGACCGCCTGCCGCTCAACCGATCGGGCAAGGTCGACCGTCACGCCCTGGCGAAGGAGCCGTTCACCATCCGCGACAAACGCACCGTCGTCATCATCGGCGGCAAGCCCAAACTGGTCCGCAAGGCGCACGAACTCGGCCTGCGCGTCGTCTACGTCCAGACCCCCCGCCAGTACGACAAGGAGCACCACCCCTACGTCGACCAGGCCCTCCTGCTCGACTACATGGACACCGCCACCCTGCTGCCGCTGCTCCGGGCGCTCGACGAGGCCCACCCCGTCGACGCGGTCGTCTCCCTGTACGAACTGGGCGTGCAGCCCGCCGCCGAGGCCGACCGCATGCTCGGGCTCGGCGGCTACACCGTGGAGACCGTCGAGCTGCTGCTCGACAAGGGGCGGATGCGCGCCCACCTCAACGCGCTCGACGTCTCCCCGGTCGCGGCGGCCGTCGGCGAGAACGTCGACGACCTGCGCAAGTTCGTCGCCGAACACGGCTACCCGATCTTCGTGAAGCCGGTCTGCGAGGCCGGCAGCATCGGCGTGTTCGCCGTCCGCGACGAGGCCGACCTGGTCGCCGTCCCGGGCCGGTTACGCGACATCGAGGCCCGGTTCGACCCCGCCGACTTGGTCGCCCCGCTCGACCGGTTCCTCATGGAGGAGTTCCTCGACGGCCCCGAGATCAGCGTCGAGACCCTCAGTTACGACGGCCGCCACGTCGTGGTCGGCATCACCGACAAGGTGCTCGGCGGCCCCGGCTTCGTCGAGGTGGGCCACTCCGCGCCGAGCGTGCACCCCGAAGAGCAGCTCAGAGAGGCGACCGAGCTGGTCGTGCGCTTCCTCGACGCGGTCGGGCTGCGCCACGGCCCCGGGCACACCGAGGTCAAGCTGACCGCTCGGGGCCCGCGCGTCGTCGAGGGGCACGCCCGCATCGGCGGCGACCGCATCAACGAGCTGACCGAGATCGCCTACGGCGTCGACATGGACCGCCACGCCATCGGCGCCCGCCTCGGCGTGGTCGAGCCGCTCACCGAGCCGCCCGCGCCGAGGGCGGGGGCGGCGATCCGTTTCCTCACCCCCGCGCCCGGACGGGTCGTCGAGATCACCGGCGTCGAGGAGGCCCGGCGCGACCCGGCGCTCGTCGAGCTGGAGATCACGGTCGAGCCCGGCGGCGAGGTCGTCGAGCTGACCTGGAGCGACGAACGGGTGGGTTACGTCCTGGCGCGCGGCGGCACCGTCGCGGAGGCCGTCGCCAACGCCGAGCGGCTGGCCGCGCTGGTGCGCATCCACACCGAGGCGGCCCCATGACGGTGAACCCGCCGGAGAGCGCGCCCCGGTTCCGCGACACCATCCGCCGGCTGCCGCCGACGGTGTGGATCGTGAGCGCCGGGATCCTGGTGGTCCGGATCGGCAACTTCCTGCCGGTCTTCATGGTGCTGTTCCTGACCAGCCGCGACATCGCCCCGGCGGCGGCCGGGCTGGTGCTGGGCGCGGCCGGGCTGGGCAACGTGCTGGGCAGCACGATCGGCGGCTACCTGGCCGACCGGCTCGGCCGCCGCTGGACGATCGTGTTGTCGATGGTCACCACGGCGGGCCCGACGGCGGCCATCCCGCTGTTCGACGACCTGCCGATGCTGATCCTGCTGGCCTTCGCAGCCGGCACGACCGCGCAGATCTACCGCCCGGCCGCCGCCGCGCTGCTCGTCGACGCCACCCACACCGACCAGGAGCGGCTGGCCGCCTTCGCGGTGCACCGCTTCGCCATGAACATCGGCGCGGCGGCCGGCGGCGTGCTCGGCGGCTTCCTGGCGACCGTCTCCTACGAGACCCTCTTCGTCGGCAACGCGGCCGCCTGCCTGCTGCTGGCGGTGATCGCGGCGGTGGCGCTGCGCGACGTGCCGCAGGCGGTCGAGGAGTCGCCCGACGACGAGCCGAAGGGCGGCTACCGGCGGGCCCTGGCCGACCGCCGCCTGCGGCGGTTCCTGGTGATGACGCTGATCGCCGAGTTCGTCTACATCCAGGCGACGGTCGGCCTGCCGCTGCACATCGACGCCGAGCAGATGACCCCGGCCGACTTCGGTCTGCTGATGGGCCTGAACGGGGTGCTGGTCCTGGCCCTGGAACTGCCGCTGACCGGGCTGGTCTCGCGGCGGTCGCCCGGCGCGGTGCTGGCCCTGGGCAACCTGCTGACCGGCGTCGGTCTGGCGATGACCGGCTTCTTCGGCGACCTGGGCTGGCTCGGCGCGACCGTCGTCGTCTGGACCCTCGGCGAGATGCTCTACGCCGCCATGGCCAGCGCCTACCTGGGCGGCCTGGCCCCGCCGCACCTGGGCGGCCGATACCAGGGCCTCTACCAGGCGGCCATCACGGCGGGCACCGGGGTGGGCCCGATCCTCGGCGGGCTGGTGTACGCGTACAACGAATGGGCGTTGTGGGCGGTGTGCCTCGTCGGCGGTCTGGTGTCAGCGTGGCTCTGCCTTCCGGGACGCAGGAGGGATCTGGTGTGATTGGTCCGTGTTAAGGCTCCTCGGGCGGGATGACGAGCGGCGGCGGCTGGAACTGCTGCTCGGCAACGCGCGCAACGGTCATGGCGGGTCGCTGCTCATCACCGGGGAGCCGGGGATAGGCAAGACGGCGCTGCTGGAGGCGACGACCACCGGCGTGGCCGGGCTCCGGATGATCCGGCTCGACGGTTTCGAGTCGGAGATGGAGTTGCCGTTCGCGGCCATCCAGCGGCTGACGATCCCGTTGAGCGACCACCTGGGGGCCCTGCCCGACCGGCAGCGCGAGGCCATCAGGGTCGCCTCCGGCCTGGCCGAGGGGCCGCCGCCCGACCGGTTCCTGGTCGGCCTCGGCGTGCTGGGCTTGTTCGCGGCGGCGGCGGGCGACGTGCCGATCGTCTGCGCCGTCGACGACGCCCACCTGCTCGACCAGGAGAGCCTCGACGTCATGGCGTTCGTGGCCCGGCGCATCGCGGTCGAGCCGGTGGCGTTGTTGTTCGCCGCCCGCGACGAGCAGGGCATCGCCTCCCGGCTCGCCGGGGTGCCCGAGCTGCTGCTCGAAGGGCTTCCCCAGGAACCCGCGACCGCGCTGCTGCTGCGGTCGTTGTCGGCGCCGATCGACCCGGCGTCGGCGGCGGCCATCGCCCGCGCCACCGGCGGCAACCCGCTGGCCCTGATCGACCTGGCCGAAGAGGCCCGCGACATGGCCGGCCTCGGCTTCGGCGGCGACCCGATCCCGGTCGGCCGCCGCCTGGAGGCCCACTACGCCCGCCGTCTGGGGCAGACCGACCCCCACGTGCGCCTCTGGGTCCTGCTCGCCGCCGCCGACACCACCGGCAACGTCGACCTGATCACCTCGGCCGCCCGCGAGCTGGGCCTCGACGACGAGGTGGCCGAACGGGCCGAGGCGATCGGGCTGGTGGAACTGCACGAGACCGTCCGGTTCCGGCACCCGCTGGTCAGGTCGGCCGCCTACAACGCCTCGTCGGGCCCCGACCGCAGGCGCACCCACCGGGGCCTCGCCAGGGCGGCGGCCGGGCTGGGCATGGTCGAGCTCGAAGCCTGGCACGCCGCCAAGGCCGCCATCGGCACCGACGCCCGCGTCGCCGACCGGCTCGAACACACCGCCGACCTGGCCGCCCGCCGGGGCGGCTTCGCCTCCCGGGCCAGCATCCTCACCCGCGCCGCCGAGCTCACCCCGCCGGGCCCGGTCAAGAACTCCCGCCTGGTCGGCGCGGCCGAGGCGGCGCTCGCGGTGGGCGCGGTGCACGTCGCGGGCGACCTGCTCGGCCTCGTCGACGAGACCACCGTCGGCCCGGTCGAGCAGGGCCGGGCCATCGTCGTGCGGTGCGCGCTGGCCATGTTCTCGGCCGACGCGCGGCTGCTGCCCTCGGCCGCGGCCGAGCTGGTCCGGGCGGCCGACGCGTTCCAGGGGCGCGATCTCGAACGGGAGCGGCGCGCGCTGCTACGGGCCTACGAGGCCTGCGCGGTCGCCGACCGCCTGATGGTCGGCATCAGCCAGGAGGAACTGGGGCGGCGCATCACCGCCGGGGCCGTCGGCGACGGGCCCGACCGGGAGATCCTGGCGGGCATCGGCGCGCTCATCCTGCTCCCCTATGCCGAGGCGGTGCCGCACGTCCGGGCCGCGTTCGACGCGATCCTGACGCTGCCCGACCACGAGATGATGCACATGGGCTCGGCCATCGCCGCGCTCGGCGCGTTCCTGTGGGACGACGACAGACGCCGCGCGGGGCTCGCCCGCGCCGCCGCGGCCGCCCGGGAGATGGGCGCGCTGCAGGCCCTCGACACCCTGCTCTGGGTGATCTCCCTCACCGAGCTGATGGGCGGTTCGGTCCGCCTCGCGGAGGAGTCGATGGCGCAGGTCCGCGAGGTGCGCCTGGCGATGGGCTACGACGCGGAGCACGTCATCAACGCCTCGCTGATGAGCTGGACCGGCTCACCCCGGCACGTCGTGCTCGCGATCGCCGACGGGGCCAACGCGCTCGGCTTCGGCGGGGTCGGCGCCACCGCCGTCGGGGCCGTCGGCCTGCGCGACCTCGCCGAGGGCGCCTACCGCGACGCGTACGAGCGGCTCCGGCCGCTGATGCTCAATCCGTTCCTCCAGGTGACGCCGATCGAGTATCCCGACTTCGTCGAGGCCGCCGTCCGCAGCGGGCACGCCGCCGAGGCCCGGCCCTTCGTCGACGACCTCCTGACGCGCGCCGAGGCGAACGGGTCGGACTGGTGCCGGGGTGTGGCCCTGCGGTCGCTGGCGCTGATCAGCGACGACGCCGACGCCGAGGGCTGCTACACGTCGGCGGTCGAGCTTCTCGGCCCGGCCTGCGCCGAGATCGACCTGGCCAGGGCGCATCTCCTCTACGGCGAATGGCTGCGCCGCCAGCGCCGCAGGCGGGAGGCCGGGGAGCAGCTGCAGATCGCGGTCAGGCTGTTCGAGCGCAGCGGCGCGGACATCTTCGTGCCGAGGGCGAAGGCGGAGCTGGAGGCGGCCGGGCTGAAGGCGGCGGCGTCGGCCGGGTCGGAGATGCCCGACCTGACCACGCAGGAGCTGACCATCGCCCGGCTGGCCGCCGTGGGCCGCACCAACGCCGAGATCGCGGCCAACCTGTTCCTCAGCGTCAACACCGTCGACTACCACCTGCGGAAGGTGTTTCAGAAACTCGGCATCTCGTCGCGCCGGCAACTGGCCGACAAACTACGTGAATCGCGTGGTACGTAGGCACCCGCCTCCGAGCGACGCTCGAGTCACCCCACTCGAGCCAAGGAGGCCACAGTGCCCTTTGTCACCGCGGATGACGGTGCGCGGATCTTCTACAAGGACTGGGGGACCGAGGGTTCCCCGGTCCTGTTCAGCCACGGCTGGCCGCTGAACGCCGACGCCTGGGAGGCCTCGGCGCTCTTCATGGCCACCAACGGCCACCGCGCGATCGCGCACGACCGGCGCGGCCACGGCCGGTCGTCGCAGACCTGGCACGGCAACGAGATGGACACCTACGCCGACGACCTGGCCTGCCTGATCGAGCACCTCGACCTGCGCGACCTCACCCTCGTCGGACACTCGACCGGCGGCGGCGAGATCGTCCACTACATCGGCCGGCACGGCACCTCGCGCGTCTCCCGCGTCGTGCTCGTCGGCGCGGTCCCGCCGCTCATGCTGAAGACCGACGACAACCCCGAGGGCCTGCCGATCGAGGTGTTCGACGGGATCAGGGCCGGTGAGCTGGCGAACCGTTCGCAGCTCTACCGCGACCTGGCCGACGGCCCCTTCTTCGGCCACAACCGGCGCGGCGACGTGGCGCAGGGTTTCCGCGACGCGTTCTGGCTGCAGAGCATGGCCTGCGGGCACCGGGCGGCCTACGAGTGCATCGCCGCGTTCTCGGCCACCGACTTCCGCCCCGACCTGGCCAAGATCGACGTCCCGACGCTGGTCATCCACGGGGACGACGACCAGATCGTGCCGTTCGAGGTGGGCGGCAAGCGCTCGGCCGCCCTGATCGACGGCGCCGTCCTCAAGGTGTACGAGGGCAGCGGCCACGCCCTGCCCGACACCGACCGCGACCGCCTCCACGCCGACATCCTGGAGTTCATCTCATGACGACCGTCGTACTCGTCCACGGCCTGTGGGTCACCCCCCGTTCGTGGGAGGCCTGGGTTCCTTACCTGGAGTCCAAGGGCGTGAAGGTGCTCACCCCGGCCTACCCCGGCTTCGACATCGAGGTCGAGGCGCTGCGGGAGAACCCCGACGTCATCGCCAACCTGACCGTCAACGAGACGGTCGCCCACCTGGCCTCGGTCATCGAGGCCGAGCCCGAGCCGCCGATCATCATCGGCCACTCGTTCGGCGGCACGCTGACCCAGCTGCTGCTGGCCAAGGGCCTCGGTTCGGCCGGCGTGGTGATCGACTCAGCCCCGACCGAGGGCGTGCGGGTCAACCCGATCTCGCAGGCCAGGTCGTTGTTCCCGGCGCTGAAGAACCCCGCCAACCGGCACCGCGCCGTCGGCTTCACGCCGGAGGAGTGGCACTACGCCTTCACCAACACCCTGTCGGAGGAGGACTCCCGCGCCGTCTGGGAGCGCTACGCGATCGCCGCCCCCGGCTACTGGGTCTGGGAGTACGGCCTGTTCGCCAACTTCAAGCCCGGCCACCAGGACACGTGGGTCGACTTCGACGCCGACCGCGCGCCGCTACTGTTCATCGCCGGCGAGAAGGACCACATCATGCCGCCGTCGGTGAACCGGTCGAACGCCAAGCACTACAAGAACTCGCCCGCCCTGACCGACTACCACGAGTTCGAGGGCCGCGACCACTGGACGTGCGGCGCTCCCGGCTGGGAGGCCGTCGCCGACCACGCCCTGGAGTGGGCGCTGAAGCACAAGCGCTGACGCCCGGCCCCGAGCCCGCTCCCCGCCCCGGGGGAGCGGGCTTTTCGCTTCCGGCCCGAAAGTTTCTTTCCGCGACTTCTGGCAGAGCGCTGCATTCATCTGTGTGCATCACGAAGCCGTCTCGATTGATGACCGCTGACCTGCGAATTCGCCTCTGATCTGCGGATTCAGGTTTCGGAGATGTTTCTGAAAGTTGTTGACAGCCCGGAGGTCCCCGCCGACACTTTCGGGGATACCGATCCGCTCCCGTCGGTCGTTCCGAGCCCCTTAGGCAGGGAGGAAGCACACCCATGAAAAAAGGCTTAGCGGCCGCCGGAATCTGGGCCACGGTGATGGCCATGATCACGCTGCTGCCGGGCGTCGCCCAGGCAGCCGTGACCACCAACCAGACCGGTAACAACAACGGCTACTGGTACTCCTTCTGGACCGACTCGCAGGGCACGGTCTCGATGGAGCTCGGTTCCGGGGGCAACTACAGCACCTCGTGGCGCAACACCGGCAACTTCGTCGCCGGCAAGGGCTGGCAGACCGGTGGCCGCCGCACGGTTTCGTACTCGGGCAGCTTCAACCCGTCGGGAAACGCATACCTGACCCTCTACGGGTGGACCCGTAACCCGCTGATCGAGTACTACATCGTCGACAACTGGGGCACCTACCGCCCGACCGGCTCCTTCAAGGGCACGGTGACCAGCGACGGCGGCACCTACGACATCTACGAGACGACCCGCACCAACGCGCCGTCGATCGAGGGCACCCGGACGTTCAAGCAGTTCTGGAGCGTGCGGCAGTCGAAGAAGACCGGCGGCACCATCACGGCCGGCAACCACTTCGACGCGTGGTCGCGGGCCGGCATGCAGCTCGGCAACCACGACTACATGATCATGGCGACCGAGGGCTACCAGAGCAGCGGCAGCTCCAACATCACGATCGGCGGCGGCAACCCGAACCCGCAGCCCACCCCCACCAACGGCGGGGGCGGAGGCGGCGGCGGCTGCACCGCGTCGTTGTCGGCGGGCCAGTCGTGGAGTGACCGCTACAACCTGAACGTCTCGGTGAGCGGTTCGAGCAACTGGACGGTCACGATGAACGTGCCGTCACCCGCGAAGATCAGCTCGACCTGGAACATCTCCGCGAGCTACCCCAACGCCCAGACGCTGACCGCGCGCCCGAACGGCAGCGGCAACAACTGGGGCGTGACGATCATGCGCAACGGCAACAGCACGTGGCCGACGGTCTCCTGCCAGGCAGGCTGACCTCCCGATGAGCGGAAAGCCCAGGTGATCGGCGCCTGGGCTTTCCGTCGTCCTCCGGCTAGGCCGACGGACAGGACTGGCCCGGGAGGGTCAGCGAGGCGCGGGCGTGGCTGATGACGACGTCCACCCCGGCGATCGTGGTGACGTGGACGGCGTTGACCTTGATGCCGGTGCCGTTCCCGTAGGGCACCCGTTCGTTGAGCACGATCTTGGCCACCAGCGGGATGGTGATCGTGTGGTTCACCGGCGGGTTCGTGACGGTCGACCCGTTGACCTTGAGCGTGGTGAAGGTGGTCGTGCCCGAGGTGGTGACGGTCCCGCTCTCGGTGGCGGTCGCGGTCGCCTGGGCGGTGATCTCCTCAGCCGTGATCAGGCCGTTGAGCAGGTTCAGCTTCGCGGTGGTGGCCTTCGCCCGCGCGGTACGCAGCCCGTCGGGCCCCACCGTGCCCTCGGCCTCCGTGGTGAGCACCCCGAGCGAGGCGACGGCCGGGAGGATCGCGGTCAGCAGCGAGTCGTGGTCGGATCCGGGCGTGGCCGTGCAGGTCACGTCGGAGGGAACCAGCGCCGCCCCGCCGATCAGCGGCGCGGTCACCTTGGCGGCGTGGGCGTGCGCGTCGAACTTGTGCTCCGGCGCGACGAAGGTCACCGACGCGCAGGCGGCGGGCGGGTTGATGCCGACCCGGTCGGAGACGTCGGCCGGGCAGGTCGTGTACTCGCCGATGACCCCGGCCTTCACGGGGATGTTCACGGTGCAGCTGGTCACGCCGTCGCCGATGGCGCCTCCGGCGGACACGACGCCGTTGGCGACCGAGACCGAGTGCTGGGCGCAGTCGCTTGTGGCGGCCCCGGCCGGGGTCAGCCCGTCGGGCAGCGCGACCTTGAACGACCAGCCGTCCTTCTCCCGCAACTCCGAGGTGTTGGTGACGGTCAGCTTGAGCGTGGCGGTCTGGCCGATCGCGGGGCTGCCCGGCGCGTAGGAGACGCCGAGCGCCGGGGTCACGTCGAGCACCCGCACGTTGTCGATCGCCCCGTCGTTGCCGTTGGTGCCGCCCTGCGTGTTGACCAGGCGGATGCCGAGCTGCGACCCGGAGAACAGGACGGGCGCGTCGCTCGTGTAGGTGCCGACCGAGATGCCGTTGATCACGGCCCCCGGGTTGGCGCAGGTGTCGATGGGCTGGCTGAACGTCGGGATCGCGGTGTTCCCGTCGAGCAGGTAGAACGCGATCAGCGGATGGTCCACGTTGCAGTTCACCGCCGCCGCGTCGACCGAGAAGGTGACGAACCGGTTGCCGCTCCCGATGGACACCGGGTTCTCCGTCTCCAGCTGCACCTTGCCGGCGCCGGGAGGCGTGTGCGTGAAGGCCGTCACGGCGTGGTTCGTGGCGGGGTCGCCGCCGGCCCACTGGCCCAGGGAGGCGGCCAGATCACGCACGACCGGCCACCACCCGCCGCACTGCTGCGCCAGCGGAGGCGCGACGGCCGGGTTGAGGCGGCTGGCGATGAGACCGTTGCACGAGGTCAGCCAGGCGGGGTCGGCGGTGTAGGTCATGGCGTGCGGCGCGGGCCCGGTGTAGTCGGTCACCATGAGAGGCGCCGTGCCCATCCCGTTCTCGAACTCCTCGCTGAAGACGACCTGCGGATCGGCGGGCGCGGCGGCGGCCGCTCGCGGGGACAGGACGGCGGTCAGTGGAATGAGGGTGAGCACGACCGCAGGGACGATTCGTCGCAAAGGTGGAATCCCTTCGTGGCGAACTGGCGGTCCTCAGTTCGTACACAAAGTCTCCGACGAACTACTCCCTGTCAAGAAACTGAGGCATTCGTCAGTGTTCACGCCATTCGTCGGGCTCAGCCGAATCGCTGGCCGACGGCTCCTGGATGTGGGTCTCCGCGCCCCAGCCCCTGAGCAGGGAGTCGGTGATCGAGGTGACGATGCGGGTAGGGCCCATCTTCTCGGCGTCCGAGGTCCAGACGCGGCGGACCAGCCCGTCCTCGCCGATCCAGATCCGCCAGACGATTCTCTGCTTCGCGTTGTTTCCGGTCGGCCGTTTGCCGCCGTAGTTGCGCTGGAACGCGGGAGAGATCCGATAGAGATCGTGGTGACTGATGGCGCCTCGGTGAAGGGTGGTGCGAGTGCCGTCGTAGACGCCGCCGGGCTTCTTGCTCACGGCGCGGGCCAGCAGCGCCTTCAGGGTGGCGGGCTCGTCCATGGCGATGTCGCCTGCCGAGAAGTCAGGGACGCGGCCGGTTTCTTCGAATTTGACCCACGTCTTCGTCGGCGGAGTCAGGCACCACCAGCCCTGGCAGTAGTAACGGTCTTCGAAGAAGACGTAGCGGAGTGGCGGATCGGGATATCTCGGATCGGCGACGTCGCGCCGGTCGACCGCCACGATCCCGTCGGGACCGAATTCGACGCGGAATTTCTGCCGGTAGTCGAAGTCCTCCTCCACCGTGGAGAAGGTCGACGTCATGGAGACGCCCCGACCGGCCACGAACTGGTGAATCTGATGATCACAGCCATCGGTCACGAATGGATCGCGTTGATTATGCGTTTCTGAGGCTTTCGATGGCGTCGGTCAGGCCGATTTCGAGATAGCGGATGTCGTCGGTCGCGACCAGCATCGTCGCGCCGCCCGCGATGGCGCCGATGATCTGGGTCGCCACGCGTTCGGCGTCGGCGTCGGGGCGGACCGCCCGCACGCCGTCGGCCACGTGGCGGTGCCAGCGGGTGTACATGCCCGTGATGATGCCCTCGACCGCCGGGTCGGCCAGGCCCAGTTGCGCCGTCAGCGCCGACAGCGGGCAGCGGCGGCGCTGGGCGGCGTAGCGGGCGATCACCCGGTCGCGCCAGGCCTCCCACTGCGACCATGAGGTCAGGTCGCTCAGGTAGGGCTCCTGTTCGGCGAGCACGAGTTCGGCCTCGTGGGCGGCGACGGCGAGCAGCATGTCGGCTTTGCCGTCGGGGAAGTAGTGGAAGAGCTGGCTCTTGCTCGTGGTGGTCGCGGCCCGGATGTCGTCGAGGCCCACGTTGGCGGGGCCGTGGTCGCGGATGAGCTTGGCGGCGCCCTCGACGATCCGCTGCCGAGTGGCGGCGCCCTTCGGAGTCAGTGCTCTCACCTGGGTACTCTAGCAAAAGTGAACTTGACAGTCCATTTTTCTGATGGCATTTTGGACCGCGTAGTCCAATCCATGAAGGGAACCGAAATGGACCTGCAGCTCACCGGCAAGCGCGCCCTCGTGACGGGATCGACCAGCGGTCTGGGCGAGGAGATCGCCCGCACCCTCGCCGCCGAGGGGGTGACGGTGGTCGTCCACGGAAGGGATCGGGGCCGGGCCGAGGCGATCGCGAAGGAGATCGGCGGGACCGTCGCGATCGGCGACCTCACGACCGACGAGGGCGCCGACGCCGTGGCGGAGGCGGCCAAGGAGGTCGACATCCTGGTCAACAACCTGGGCGTCTTCGACCCCTCGCTGACCTGGGACAGTCTGTCGGCCGACGACTGGAACGACATCTACAACGTCAACGTCGTCGCCTCGGTACGCATGATCAAGAGGTTCGTGCCGGGCATGAAGGAGCGGGGCTGGGGGCGGGTCATCCAGATCAGCAGCGCCCTCTCCGACCACCCGATGGACACCCAGCCCCACTACGCCGCGACCAACGCCGCGCGCAACAACCTGGCCGCCTCGCTCTCCCGGGAGCTGAAGGACTCCGGGGTCACCTCGAACGCGGTGGCCGCCGGCGGCATCCTCACGCCGAAGGCGAAGGTCCGGCTGACGGAACTCGGGCGGCAGTCGGGCTGGGGCGAGACCTGGGAGGAGATGGCCGAGACCGCGGGCAAGCGGCTCACCACCATGGTCGACGTCGGGCGGATCGGGCTGCCCGAGGAGTACGCCGGCCTGGTGACGTTCCTGGCCAGCCCGCGCTCCGGCTACGTCACCGGCGCGACGCTGCGGGTCGACGGAGGGTGGCACTGACCACAGCCGCTTGACGGAGATTCCCCTATTTCCTACATTAAAAGTAGGAAACTGAGAGGTGATCTCCGTGCGCCGGTTCCGCGCCCCCCTTGCCGCACTACTCCTACTTCCGCTGCTCGCCGCCTGTGGCGGGACCAGCGCACCCGAGCAGGCCCCGGCCGGCCCGCCCGCCCAGGGCGGCTCGCTCGTCTTCGGCGTCAACACCGAGCCGCTCAACCTCGACCCCCACGCCAGCCCGCAGGACGTCACCGGCCTGTTCACCCGGCCCGTCCTCGACTCCCTGGTCGCCCTCGACGACAAGGGCGACGTGCACCCGTGGCTGGCCAGCTCGTGGGAGATCTCCGACGACCAGCTGACCTACACCTTCAAGCTCCGTACCGGGGTGAAGTTCAGCGACGGCACGCCCTTCGACGCCGCCGCCGTGAAGACCAACCTCGACCACATCGTCGACCCGGCGACCAAGTCGCAGCTGGCGGCGGCGGCGTTCGGGCCGTACGAGAAGAGCACCGTCGTCGACCCGCAGACCATCGAGGTGACGTTCAAGGAGGCGTACTCGCCCTTCCTGGCGGCGCTGGCCACCGCCTACTTCGGCATCCAGTCGCCCAAGCAGCTGGCGCTCGGGCCCGAGGCGCTGGCCAAGAAGGTCGTCGGGACGGGGCCGTTCGTCATCGACGCGTACGTGCCGCACCAGGGCATCACCTACCGCCGCAACCCCGACTACGACTGGGCGCCCCCGACCGCCAAGCACGCCGGGCCGGCCCGCCTCGAACGCCTGGAGTTCAAGGTCATCGTCGAGGACGCCGTCAGGCTCGGGGCGCTGACCAGCGGGCAGATCGACGCCATCGCCAGCGTGCCGCCCGTCAACGTCACGCAGGTCGAGGCCAACCCCAAGCTGACCATCATCCGCAAGCAGGCCCCGGGCGGGAACTACAACTACTACCCGAACAACGAGAAGGGGGTCTTCGCCGACCAGAAGGTCCGGCAGGCGTTCCGCGACGGCATCGACTTCGCCACCGTCGTCGAGAAGCTCTACTTCGGCGCCTTCGACCCGGCGTTCAGCGCGATCTCCCCGGCGACGGCCGGATACGACAAGGCCACCGAGACGCAGTGGAGGTACGACCCCGAAGGGGCCGCCCGGCTGCTCGACGAGGCCGGCTGGTCGAGCAAGGACGCCGAGGGCTACCGCACCAAGGACGGCCGGCGGCTGACGGTGAAGTGGCCGTTCCTCAAGGCGCTGGCCCGGGAGCAGCGCGGCACGCTGGCCGAACAGGTGCAGGCCGAGGCCAAGAAGGCCGGGTTCGACGTCCAGTTCGTCGACGTCACGCCCGCCGACTTCACCCCCAAGGCGCTGGCCGGCGACTACGACCTCATCGACTTCAGCTGGCAGCGGGCCGACGGCGACGCGCTGCGCAACCTGTTCGCGATCTCCAACATCCCCCGCCCCGACTTCTTCGGCCAGAACCTGGCCCGCTGGCACGACCCCGAGGTCGACGGCTGGCTGACCGGCGCGCTGCGCACCACCGACCTGACTGAGCGGGCCGCCCTCTACGCCAAGGTCCAGCAGAAGGCCAACGCCGACGCCTCGATCGTCCCGGTCTACGTCTTCACCTATCTGCTGGGCGCGTCGAAGAACGTCCAGGACGTCACCTTCGAGCCGCAGGCGTTCCCGACCTTCTACGACGCCTGGGTGTCGAAGGCATGATCCGCCGCATCCTCACCCGGCTCGGCACCTCGGTGCTGGTGCTCTGGGGGGCGGTGACGGTCTCCTTCACCGCCCTGCACCTGACGCCCGGCGACGTGGTCGACGTGCTGATCGGCAGCAGCGTCGTCACGCCCGAGGTGCGGGCCCAGATCATCGCCGACTACGGGCTCGGCGAGCCCCTGGCCGTCCAGTACGCCACCTACCTGGGGCGCGTGCTGCGGGGCGACCTCGGGCAGTCGTACCAGCTGCACGAACCGGTCGCCTCGGCGATCGGGGCGCAGCTCGGGCCGTCGTTGCAGCTCGCGGGGGTCTCGCTGCTGGTCGCCGTGGTGGTGTCGACGACGTTGGCGATCCTGACCGCGCGGCGCAGACCCTGGATCAGGGGGTTGTCGTCGGGCCTGGAGCTCGTCGGGGTGTCGATCCCGACGTTCTGGACCGCGATCCTGCTGCTGACGATCTTCTCCTTCCAGCTCGGCTGGTTCCCCGCCGTGGGCAACGACGGTCTCGCCGCGCTGGTGCTCCCGGTCATCGCCGTCGCGCTGCCGATCACGACCCTGCTCACCCAGATGATGCGCGAGGGCCTGGAGCTGACGCTGGAGCAGCCCTTCGTGCTGACCGCCCGCACCCGCGGCATGTCGGACCTCGGCGTTCGGCTCCGGCACGCGCTGCGGCACGTGCTGGTCCCGACCGTGACGCTGATCGGCTGGCTGGTCGGCCTGACGGTCGGCGCGATGGTCGCGGTCGAGCAGATCTTCTCCCGCCAGGGCGTCGGCCAGCTCACCCTGACCGCCGTCGGCGGCAAGGACCTGCCGGTCGTGATGGGCGTGGTGCTGCTCACGGCGGTGGTGTACGTCGTCGTCAACATCGTCGTCGACCTGCTCTACCTCCTCATCGACCCCCGGCTGCGGGGTGCGGCGTGAAGGTCTTCGCGGTGGCCTTCCTGGCCCTGATCACGCTGGCCGCGCTCGCGCCGAGCCTGCTCACGGGCGGCGTCACCCCCGACGCCGCCGACGCGCTCGCCGCCCTCCAGGGGCCGAGCGCCGACCACCTGCTCGGCACCGACGCCAACGGCCGCGACGTCTTCGCCCGCATCGTGTACGGAGCCGCGCCCTCCCTGCTGGCCGGGCTCGGCGCGACCGCCCTGGCGGTGGTCGTCGGCACCGCGCTCGGACTGCTGGCCGCCCTCGGCGGGCGGGTGGTCGACGAGATCGTGACCCGCCTGATCGAGATCGTGTTGTCGCTGCCGACGCTGCTGCTGGCGCTGCTCGTCATCACGGTCACCGGGCCCGGAACGGTCAACGTGATCTTCGCGATCGCCCTCTACACCGCGCCCGGCTACGCCCGGCTGGTGCGCGCCCAGACCATGGTGATCCGCAACGCCGGGTTCGTGGAGGCGGCCGTCTCGCTCGGGCTCGGCCGGGGCCGGATCATCACCCGGCACGTGCTGCCCAACGCGTTCGAGCCGCTGGCGGTGCTGGCCACCATCGAGGTCGGCACCGCCCTGGTGGCCGCCGCCTCGCTGAGCTACCTCGGGCTCGGGCCGCAACCGCCGGCGCCCGAATGGGGGGCGATGCTCTCGGCCGGGCGCGACTACTTCTCGGTCGCCTGGTGGATCGCCGTCTTCCCCGGGGTGGCGATCACGCTGACCGTCCTGTCCGTCACCGTCGTCGGACGGCGGCTCCAGCGGAGGATCGCGTGAGCACACCCGTGGTCGAGGTGACCGACCTGCACGTGAGCTTCCCGGGCGTGGCCGCCGTGCGCGGCGTCTCGCTCGCCGTCCACCCGGGCGAGTGCGTGGCCGTGGTGGGCGAGTCGGGGTCGGGCAAGAGCGTCACCGCGCGCAGCCTCCTCGGGCTGACCGGGGAGGAGGCCACCGTCACCGCCGGGCGGCTGGCGGTCGAGGGCGTGGACGCGTCGAGGTTCGGCGAACGCCAGTGGCGGTCGATCCGGGGACGCACGATCGGCTACGTCCTCCAGGACGCGCTGGTCTCGCTCGACGCGCTCCGCCCCGTCGGCAAGGAGATCGCCGAGACGCTGAAGCTGCACCGCGCCGCGCCCCGGCACGAGCTCCCCGGCCGGGTGATCGACCTGCTGACCGAGGTCGGCGTGCCCGAGCCGGCGGTCCGGGCCAGGCAGTATCCGCACGAACTGTCCGGCGGCCTGCGGCAGCGGGCCCTGATCGCCTCGGCCATCGCCTGCGGGCCCCGGCTGCTCATCGCCGACGAGCCGACCACCGCGCTCGACGTCACCGTGCAGGCGCAGATCCTCCGGCTGCTGGCCGAACGCAAACGGGCCGGTCAGGCGCTGCTGCTGATCAGCCACGACCTCGCGGTGGTGGCCGAGCTCGCCGACCGGATCCTGGTCATGAAGGACGGCGTCGTCGTCGAGGACGGCCCGGCCCGGCAGGTGCTGGGAGCGCCGGAGCACGCGTACACGAAGAGCCTGCTCGCCGCCATCCCGCGACCGGGCTCCCGCACCACCGTGCCCGGTGACGTGGTGATCAGGGCCGAGGGCCTGGTCAAGACGTTCAAGGGGAGGACCGCCGTCGACGGGGTCTCCTTCGAGTTGCGGGCCGGGCAGACGCTCGGCGTCGTCGGCGAGTCGGGGTCGGGCAAGACCACGACGGCCCGGCTGGTGCTCGGCCTGCTCCGGCCCGACCGGGGGAGCGTCGAGATCGACCGGCGGCAGACGCAGGTGATCTATCAGGACCCGCTCAGCTCCTTCGACCCCCGGTTCTCGGTACGCCGCGTCCTCGACGAGGCCCTGGAGGTCGGCGGCACCCCCCGGCCCGAACGCCGCCGGCGCGCGGTCGAGCTGCTCGAACAGGTGGGCCTCGACGAGAGCGTGCTCGACCGGCGGCCGCTGAAGTTGTCCGGCGGGCAGCGCCAGCGGGTGGCCATCGCCCGCGCGCTGGCCCCGCGCCCCCGCGTGATCGTCTGCGACGAGCCCGTGTCGGCGCTCGACGTGTCGATCCAGGCCCAGGTGCTCGACCTGCTCACCGGACTGCAGGCCGAACTCGGGCTCGCCTACCTGTTCATCTCCCACCACCTCGGGGTGGTGCACCACGTCAGCGACCACGTGCTGGTGCTGAAGGACGGCCGGGCCGTCGAGTCGGGCGACGTGCACCAGATCTTCACGGCGCCGGCCGACCCGTACACCCGAGAACTGCTCGCAGCCGTGCCAGGAGGGCACTATGACCAAACAGATCCATCTCGCCGCGCACTTCCCGGGCGTGAACAACACGACCGTCTGGTCCGACCCCAGGTCGGGTAGCCAGATCGACTTCGACTCCTTCACGCACCTGGCGCAGACCGCCGAACGGGGCAAGTTCGACTTCTTCTTCCTCGCCGAAGGGCTGCGGCTGCGCGAGATGAAGGGCCGCATCCACGACCTCGACGTCGTCGGCCGGCCCGAATCGCTGACCGTGTTGTCGGCCCTGTCGGCCGTGACCACCCACCTCGGGCTGGCGGCGACCGTCAACTCCACCTTCAACGAGCCCTACGAGGTGGCCCGGCGGCTGGCCACCCTCGACCACCTGTCGGGCGGCCGGGCCGCCTGGAACGTCGTGACCAGCTGGGACGCCTTCACCGGCGAGAACTTCCGGCGCGGCGGCTACCTGGCCGAGGCCGACCGCTACACCCGCGCCAAGGAGTTCCTCCAGACCGCCCGCGAACTGTGGGACTCCTGGGCCCCCGACGCGCTGCCGAGGTCGGACGGCCGGTTCGCCCGGCCCGGCGGCATCGGCTTCTTCGAGCACACGGGTCAGCACTTCGACATCCGCGGCCGGTTCGACGTGCCCCGGCCGCCGCAGGGCCACCCGGTGATCATCCAGGCCGGCGACTCGGAGGAGGGCCGCGAGTTCGCCGCCGCCTCCTCCGACGTCATCTTCAGCCGGCACAGCAAGCTGGACGAGGGACGCGTCTTCTACCGCGACGTCAAGAGCCGCCTGGCCAAGTACGGCCGCACCGCCGACGACCTGAAGATCCTCCCGGCCGTCACCTACGTGCTGGGCGACACCCAGGAGGAGGCCGAGGAACGCGCGGCCGAGATCCGCCGCGCCCAGGTCGGCCCGCGCACCGCGATCCTGTTCCTGGAGGCGATCTGGGGCCGCGACCTGTCCGGGTACGACCCCGACGGCCCGCTCCCCGACGTCGAGCCCGACCTGTCGACCGACGTCTCGAAGGGCCGGGCCCAGTTCCGCCGCGACCGCGCCGAGACGGCGGCCAAGTGGCGGGCGCTGGCCGAGGAGAAGAACCTGTCGATCCGCGAACTCGTCATCGAGACGGCCGCCCCGCAGACCTTCGTCGGCACCGCGCTCTCCGTCGCGGCGGAGATCGACCACTTCGTGCAGACCGACGCCGCCGACGGCTTCATCTTCGTGCCCCACCTCACCCCGGGCGGCCTCGACGACCTCGTGGACAAGGTCGTGCCGCTGCTCCAGGAGAAGGGCGTCTACCGGGCCGACTACACCGGCCCGACCCTGCGCCACCACCTCGGACTGAAGGAGCTCTCATGAGCCTGCACCTCGCGGTCGCCCTCGACGGGGCCGGCTGGCACCCGGCCGCCTGGCGGGCCGAAGGGGCCCGGCCTGACCGGCTGTTCACCGCCGGATACTGGGCCGACCTGGTCATCGAGGCCGAACGCGGCCTGCTCGACTGGGTCACCTTCGAAGACTCCCTCAGCCTCCAGTCGTCCCGGCACGACGCCCCCGACGACCGCCTCGACCAGGTGCGCGGCCGGCTCGACGCCGTGCTCCTGGCCGCCGCCGTCGCCCCGCTGACCTCGAAGATCGGCCTGATCCCGACGACCAGCGTGACCCACACCGAGCCGTTCCACGTGGCGATCGGCATCGCCTCGCTCGACTACGCCAGCAAGGGCCGCGCGGGCTGGCGTCCGCGTGTGTCGGGACGTCCCGACGAGGCGGCCCACTTCGGCCGCCGGGAGTTCCCGCCGTTCGACCCGGCGAACGCCGAGTTCGTGGACGCCCTCTTCCGCGAGGCGGCCGACGCCGTCGAGGTGGTGCGCCGCCTGTGGGACAGCTGGGAGGACGACGCCGAGATCCGCGACGCCACGACCGGCCGGTTCATCGACCGCGACCGGCTGCACTACATCGACTTCCAGGGCGAGTTCTTCGCGGTCAAGGGCCCGTCGATCACCCCCCGCCCGCCGCAGGGCCAGCCGCTCGTCACCGCGCTGGGCCACGCGACCAAGCCCTACGAGTTCGCCGCCGCCAACGCCGACGTCCTGTACGTGACCCCCACCGGCCGCGACGACGCCCGCCGGATCACCGAGGAGGTCAGGGAGCTCAACCCCGACCTGAAGGTGTTCGCCGACCTGGTCGTCTTCCTCGGCGACCACAAGGCCCGCCTCGACGACCTCGACGGCGCGCCGCTGGAGTCGGACGCCCACGTCTTCGAGGGCAGCCCCGCCGAACTCGCCGACCTGCTGCTCGACTGGGGCTTCGAGGGCTACCGGCTGCGCCCGGGGGCCCTGCCGCACGACCTGACCGCCATCACCCGGGGCCTGGTGCCCGAGCTCCAGGCGCGGGGGGCGTTCCGGACCGCGTACGAGACCCCCGACCTGCGTGGACGCCTCGGGCTCGGCCGTCCGGCCAGCCGGTACGCGAGGGTGTCGTGAAGTTCCTCGCCCTCACGCTGGGCTTCCACACCGACCCCGGCACGCCGGTCGAGCAGCGCTTCCGCGAGATCGTCGACAGCGCGGTGGTGGCCGAGGAACTGGGCTTCGACGGGTTCGCGTTCGGCGAGCGCCACGAACGCCCGTTCCTGTCGTCGTCGCCGACGGTCGTGCTGAGCCACATCGCCGCCAAGACCTCGACGATCCGGTTGTTCACCGCCGTCACCACGCTCGCGCTGCTCGACCCGGTCAGGGCCTTCGAGGACTACTCGACCCTCGACCACCTGTCGGGCGGCCGGCTGGAGCTGATCATCGGCAAGGGCAACGGCACCGCGCAGGCCGAACTGTTCCACGTCACCGAGGCCGACCAGTGGGACCGCAACCGGGAGGGCTACGAACTGTTCCGCCGCCTCTGGCGGGAGGACCGGGTGACCTGGTCGGGCCGGTTCCGCCCGCCGCTGGAGAACGCCGAGGTGCTGCCCCGCCCGCTCCAGCGGCCGATCAGGGTCTGGCACGGCAGCGCCACCAGCCGCGAGTCGGTCGACCTGGCCGCCTCCTACGGCGACCCGCTGTTCTCCGCGAACGTCTCGAATCCGGTCGAGCCGTACGCCGAACTCGTCGCCTACTACCGCGAACGCTGGGAACACCACGGCCACGACCCGAAGGACGCCGTGGTCGGGGCGGGCACGGCCGGTTACTACAGCGCCCCGAAGTCGCAGGACGCCATCGAGACCTACCGGCCGATCTTCGACGCGCGGCTGAAGTTCTTCGCCCAGCGCGGCCTCGACCCGGTCTTCCACAGTCTGGAGGACGCCATCGAGCGCAGCTCGATCCTGGTCGGCAGCCCCCAGCAGATCATCGACAAGGTCCACCGCTACCACGACCGGCTCGGCCACGAGGTGATCCACATCTCGGCCGAGGCCGACGGGCTGCCCGCCGCGCGGCACCGCGCCTCGCTCGAACTGTTCCAAGCGGAGATCGCGCCCGTGCTCCGCGCCGACATCCCCAGCAGACCCCTGGGAGGGCTCGCATGACCCGGCTGTCCATCCTCGACCTGGCCCCGATCGTCTCCGGCGGCGACGCCCGGCAGGCCCTCGCCAACACCCTCGACCTGGCGCGCGCGGCGGAGGCGGCCGGCTACCACCGCTACTGGCTGGCCGAACACCACTTCACGCCGGGCGTGGCGAGCTCGGCCCCGGCGGTGCTGATCGGCGCGGTCGCCGCCGCGACCAGCACCATCCGCGTGGGCTCGGGCGCGGTGCAGCTCGGTCACCAGACCGCGCTCGGCGTCGTCGAGCAGTTCGGCACCCTCGACGCGCTCCACCCGGGCCGCATCGACCTGGGCCTGGGCCGGTCGGGCCAGCGCGCCAAGGAGTTCAAGGACGCGCCCGCGCCGCCGCCCCAGGAGGCGCGGGTCGTCGACGGCCTGCTGATCCCCAAGCCGTTCTCGTTCGCCTCGATCGCCGACAAGTCGATCTTCACCCTGTGGGCGCAGCTGCTCCAGCAGCCCGGCGCGCAGTCGCCCGACTTCGCCGAGCAGGTGGACGACATCAGGGCGTTCATCGCCGGCACTTACCGGTCGGCCGAGGGCGTCGAGGCCCGCGTGAACCCGGGCGAGGGCGCGGAGCTGGAGTTGTGGATCCTCGGCAGCAGCGGCGGCCAGAGCGCCCAGGTCGCCGCCGAACGCGGCCTGCCGTTCGCGGCCAACTACCACGTCGCCCCGTCGGCGGTCCTCGAGGCCGTGGACGCCTACCGCGACGCCTTCAAGCCGTCGGATCTGCACGCGAAACCCCACGTGATGGTGTCGGCCGACGTCGTCGTGGCCGAGACCGAAGCCGACGCGAAAAGGATCGCCGAACCCTACGGCCTGTGGGTGCGCAGCATCCGTACCGGAGCGGGCGCGATCCCGTTCCCCACGCCCGAGGAGGCGCTCGCGCACGAGTGGACGCCCGAAGACCGCGAACTGATCGCCGACCGTCTCGACACCCAGTTCGTCGGCACCCCCGCCCAGGTGGTCGAGCGCCTGCGGGTCCTCCGCGACGTCACGGGCGCGGACGAACTGCTCGTCACCACCATCACCCACGACCACGCCGACCGCGTGCGCTCGGCCGAACTGCTCGGCCGGGCCTGGAAGGAGCTCTCATGACCACCCGCGAGGCCGAAGTCCGCGACCTGCTCACCCTGACCGGCACGACCTGGATCGACGGCGACACCGTCGTCCCGGGCGTGCCCGGCGTGTGGAGCCCGACCGGCGGCGGCGTCGAACTGAAGGCGGGCCCCGACGACGGCCTGACCATCGACGGCGAACCCGTGACCGGCCCGGTCGTCATCACCCCCGACGTCTCGGGCCTCCACCACGGCCGCGTCAAGATCCAGGCCCTCATCCGGGACGGCCTCCCGGTGATCCGGACCTGGGATCCCGACGCCGCGACCCTGCGCGCCTTCCGGGGCATCGACTCCTACGCCCACGACCCGGCGTGGATCCGCCCCGCTGTCTTCCGCCCCTACGGCGAGACCCGCCCCGAGACGGTCCCCACCGCCGACGGCCGCGACCGCGACCTGCTCCTGGTCGGCGAGGTGGAGATCGACCTCCCGGGAGGCCGCCGCACCCTCGCGGTCACCGAGGCCCCCGGCGGCCTGTCGGCCCAGTTCGGCGACCTGACGAACGGCGAGGAGACCTTCCGCTTCCGCACCCTCCCGCTGCCCGCCCCGGGCCCGGACGGGACGCTGGAGGCCGACTTCAACAGGGCCCACCTGCCGCCGTGCGCGCTGACCGACCACTTCCTCTGCTTCTTCCCCCCGGCCGGGAACCGTCTGGACGTCCGGGTCACGGCCGGGGAGAAGGGCCTCGTCAGCTGATCGTCGTGGTGCGGGCGGGCGTCGACTCCTGGTACGTCTGCGACGTCGGCTGGAAGTCGAACCAGTAGTTCAGGGAGCTGCCGGCGGTCAGGGTGACCGGCAGTTCCCAGCGTCCCGACCCGGCGTTCCAGGTCAGGAAGTAGTTGAGCTGGCCACCGCCGTTCACCCGGTAGTGCACGGTGACGTACGACGAGGTGAACCCGTTCGGCCGGAACCAGATGACCGACCGCGACGCGCCGACGTCGTAGCGGCCCGTCGTGGGGGTGACGGTGGGCGTCGGCGACGGGCTCGGGCTGGGCGACGAGGTGGGCGTGGGCGACGGCGTGGGGTTCGGGCCGGTGCCGCCGACGTAGACCGGCTTGCTCAGTTCGGCGAGGAACCGGCTTCTGATCAGGGGGTTCGCCTGGATCCGGGAGTCACCCCAGTAGCCGTTCGCGCACCCCGGCCCGCCCGCCTGCGCGCCGGTCGCGCACTGCCAGAGCGGCTGCGAGTCCCAGTTCGTGTTGATGTACGAGACGGCCCGCACCACGTCGCGGTTGGCTTCGACGAACGCGAAGAAGGGCGCGTACCACTGCGACCAGATGGTCTCCGCGGACGTGCCGGCGGGCGCCTTGGAGAAGATGCACGAGCGGGTGAGCGTGCCGTTCGTGTAGCCCTGCGGGGCGGTTTCGGCGATCATCGCGGGCTTGTTGCGGGCTCGGGCGAAGTCGAGCGCGCGGGTCTGCGCGGCCACCGGGGCCTGGTCGTAGGCGCGGCAGCCCCACTGCGTGGCGACCGATCCCGAGTTGTAGAAGGCCGACAGGCCGACCCAGTCGACCACGTCGTCGCCCGGATACCACTTGGTCAGGTGGTCGGGGTCGGTGACGACGTAGTTCCACTCGGGGTGGTCGGTCGAGGTGTTCAGCGGCCACGCCGCCGTCTGCCAGACCGTGGCGACCTTCGAGGCGCCCAGCGCGTCGATGCGGCCCTTGATGTAGCGGAAGGCCCGCTTGTAGAAGTCGGTGTTGTAGCAGTTCCACGGGCCGTCGAACTCGTAGCCGATACGCAGGTAGACCGCGCGGTCGTAGCCCTTCAGCCGGTTCACCAGCTCGTCGACCTGGGCGCGGTAGGCGGACACGAGCGACGGCGTGATGTCGGCGTCGGGGTTGGCGATGATGGCGCGCAGGGGCTGGTTGCCGCATCCCGAGGTCGCGTCGGACAGGTAGAGGCCGACCGCGAGGGCGGCGTTCGGATAGTCGCCCAGCGTCTGCGGGAAGTCGACCCGCCCCGCGCCCCAGTCGGCCGGGGCGGCGATCCCGGCCAGCGGCGGCGGCGAGCCGCCGAGCACGATGTTCGTGTAGAGGGTGACGCCGCCGGGATTCATCGACGGCACGTCGCGCTTCAGGTCGGACAGGGTCGTGCTGTCCTGGCCCATCATGAACAGCACCCTGCCGCCGGCGGGCAGGTTGCGCCCGGCCACGTCGGCCGATGCGGGGAGGACGGTGGTCCCGGTCAGGCCCGCCAGTAAGGCGGCGACCAGGAGGACGGTTCTGCGCATGCGGGGATCTCCACTCGTCGTACGGGCGAACGGCACCCGGCCCGCCGAACAGGTGTCGTGTGCGCCATGGTGCGGTGGAGATCGCGGCTAAGTCAATGTTTCGAGAAAGTTTCGACGGACTCGCGGGTGACGAGCCTGGTGGCGAGCTCGACGCGCGGTGAGTCGATCGGCTCGCCGTCGATCAGCCGCAGCAGCAGCCGCACGGCCATCGACGCCATCTCGAAGATCGGCTGCCGGACCGTCGTCAGCGGCGGCGACACCCAGCGCGCGACCGGGACGTCGTCGAACCCGACCACGCTGACGTCGCCGGGGACGCTGAGCCCGCGCTCGCGCAGCGCCTCGTAGACGCCGAACGCCTGCTGGTCGCTGGCCGCGAACACGGCCGTCGGCGGCTCGGCGAGGTCGAGCAGGGCGAGCATGTCGGCGTGGCCGGCGACGTCGGTGAACGCGCCGTGGCGGAGGTGCCCGTCGGGCACCGGCAGGCCGGCCCGGTCGAGCGCGGCCCGGTAGCCGTCGGCCCGCGCCCTGCTGCACAGCAGCTCACGGGGGCCGCCCAGGTGGGCGATCCGGGTGTGGCCCTGCGCGATCAGGTGCTCGGTCGCGCTGATGCCGCCGGCGTAGTTGGTCGCGCCCACGGCCGGGACGTCGGGGTCGACCTCGCCCACCGGGTCGACCACGACGAAGGGCACGCCGATGGCGTCGAGCCGGGCCCGTTCTGGCCGGGACAACTCGGAGACGACCAGGACCACCCCGTCGGACCTGCGGGCGGCCAGGTTGTCGAGCCATTCGCGGGTGGCGGCCGACCGGCCGTGGACGGCCGAGACGACCATGCCCACCCCGGCGTCGTGACAGGCCTCCTCGGCGCCGCGGATCACCTCGATCGACCACGACGAGTCGAGCTCGTTGACCACGAGGTCGACCAGACCGACGTCGCCGTGGCGATGGGACTTCCGGCGCGCGTAACCGTTGCGGCGCAGCGCGGTCTCGACCTTCGCGCGGGTGGCGGACGAGACGTCGGACCTGCCGTTGAGCACCTTCGAGACGGTCGCCACGGAGACGCCCGCCTCGGCCGCGATGTCGGCGATCTTCACCCGGTCACTGGTCATCTGGGGAGCCTATCTCGAAATTTTCGCGATCCGATTATGCGGATCCGTGACCAACTGGACCGTTGACCGCCGGGATCTTCGCGCATACGGTACTCGAAAATCTCGCGAAAATTTCGCGAAAGTGTCCCCTGAGAGGAGTCCGGGATGAGCGGAATCGGCTCCCGGCTCGGCGCCGTCCTCGGCGTGTTGACTCTGCTGCTGGCCGCCTGCGGAACGGGCGGGAGCACCCCCGCCGCACCGGTGGCACAGGACAAGGTGCAGCTCACCTACTGGCACTTCATCGACCAGACGAAGATGGTCGAGAAGTGGAACACGACCCACCCGGACGTGCAGGTCAAGTACGAGAGCCTGCCGTCCGACACCTACTTCACGAAGCTCCAGGCCGCGGTGAAGGCCGGCACCGCCCCCGACGTGGCGCTGGTCGAATACCAGATGATGAACACGATGGTCGCGGCCGACGCGCTGGAGGACATCGCCGGTCACGTGCCCGCCGACCTCGGATCGAAGTTCCCGGCCTGGGCCTGGCGGCAGTCGACCCTGGGCGACCGGGTCTACGGCGTCCCGCAGGACATCGCCCCAATGAGCCTCTACTACCGCAAGGACGTCTTCGACAAGTACAAGATCGACGTCCCGGCCACCTGGGACGAGTACGCGGCCGCCGCCGCGAAACTGCACAAGGCCGCGCCCGAGGTGTCGATGGCGGTCTTCTCTCCCCAGCAGGCCGGTCAGTGGGCGGGCCTGACCTGGCAGAACGGCGCGAAGTGGTACACCGTCGAGGGTGACTCGTGGCGGGTGAGCCTGAACGACGCCAAGTCGAAGCAGGTGGCCGACCTGTGGCAGCGCATGCTGGCCGACGGGTCGGTCACGCCGGGGGCGGACTTCTCGCCCGAGTGGGTGAAGGGCCTGACCGACGGCACCGTCGCGACGTGGATCGCGCCGTCATGGGCGCAGTCGTACCTGAAGGGCTCGATGGCCAAGGCCGAAGGGAAGTTCCGGGTCGCGCCGATGCCGCAGTGGACGGCCGGGGGCGCCGCCGCCGGGAACTGGGGCGGTTCCTCGCTCTCGGTGCCGAAGGGCTCCAAGCACGCCAAGGAGGCGGCCGAGTTCATCACCTGGCTCAACACCGACCCCGACGCCGTGAACCTGGCCGTCGACACCAACGGCATCTTCCCGGCGCTGACGTCCGGGCAGCAGTCGCCGGCCTTCACCAAGGAGGACCCGTTCTTCGGCGGCCAGAAGGTGCAGGAGGTGTTCCTGGCGGCCCAGCAGGGCGTCGACCCGTCGTTCACGTGGGGGCCGAACATGACCACGGTGTTCGCCCTGTTCAGAGACGAGTTCGGGGCTTCGGTCAACGGCGACGGCACGCTGTCGGACGCGCTCGACCGGGTGCAGGCGAAGGCCGCCGAGGACATGCGGAAACAGGGCTTCCCCCTGGCCGAATAGAGCCTTCGTGCGGCCGGCACCCCGCCGGGCCGGCCGCGCGAAGCCCATCCCCGAGGAGTCCTCTCATGAGTCACACCGTGACTCGGCCGCTCGCGCGGCGCAATCGTTCGGTCCCCTATGTCATGGTCGCGCCGTTCGTGCTGGTCTTCGCCGTGTTCTTCCTGGTCCCGATCGGGATCGCGGTCGTCCAGAGCCTTCATGGCACTGAGCGTTCAGGACTGCTGGGCCGCCCGCAGGACGTGTTCGTCGGCCTGGGCAACTACGCCGAGGTGTTCGCCGACCCGTCGTTCCACTCGGGGTTGCTCAGGGTGCTGGGGTATGTCGGGCTGACCATCCCGGTCATGCTCGTCCTCAGTGCGGGGTTCGCGCTGGCGCTCGACTCCGCGGTCGTCAGGTTGCGGCGGTTCCACCGGCTGACGTTCTTCCTGCCGTACGCCATCCCCGTGGTGGTGGCCACCCTGATCTGGGGGTTCTTCTACCAGCCCAAGTTCAGCCCCATCGCCGCCGCCTTCGAGGCGTTTGGGATCAGTGCGCCGAACCTGCTGGAGGGGGCGCCGCTGCTGGGCTCGATCGCCAACGTCGCCGTCTGGCAGTGGACCGGCTACAACATGATCATCTTGGTGGCGGCGCTCCAGGCCGTACCGCCGAGCGTCTACGAGGCGGCCCGGCTCGACGGATGCGGCGAACTCGCCCTCGCGCTGAGGATCAAGCTGCCGTTGCTGGTCCCGGCGCTGCTGCTGGCGTTCATCTTCAGCCTCATCGGCGCGTTCCAGCTCTTCAACGAACCGGCCGTGTTGCGCCCGCTGTCGAGCAGCGTCACCGCCGACTACACCCCGAACGTCTACGCGTACAGCAAGGCGTTCACCGACGCCCAGCCCGGCTACGCGGCGGCGATCGCCGTGGTCCTGGCCCTGGCGACGTTCGTGTTCTCGTTCGTGTTCCTGCGGGCCGGCCAGCGGAAGGGCGCACTGTGAAGCGACTCCCCGTCCAGATCGTGCTGATGGTGGCCAGCGTCTACTTCCTGTTGCCGCTGGCGTGGGTCGTGGTCAACGCGACCAAGGGCAGCGACGACCTGTTCAGCGCCGTCGGCTTCGCGCCGGGCGAGCGGTTCGCGCTGTTCGGCAACCTGGCCGAACTGGGGGCCTACCAGCACGGCCTGTTCTGGCGCTGGATGCTCAACTCCGTCGTCTACGCGGGCGCCGGGGCGGCGGTCGCGACGCTGCTGGCCGCGCTGGCCGGGTATGCGATGGCGAAGTACACGTTCCGGGGGTCGCGCACGTTGTCGGTCCTGATCCTGGGGGCCGTCCTCGTCCCGACCACCGCTCTGGCCCTGCCGCTCTACTTCCTGATGGCCGACCTCGGCCTCGACAACACCCCGCTGGCGGTGATCCTGCCGAGCTGCGTCAGCCCGATCGGCGTCTACCTGGCCAGGATCTACGCGACCAGCTCGGTGCCCGACGCCGTCATGGACGCCGCCCGCGTCGACGGCGTGGGCGAGTACCGGATGTTCTTCACCGTCGCGGCGCGGCTCATGTCGCCCGCCCTGGTCACCATCTTCCTGTTCCAGTTCGTGGCCGTCTGGAACAACTTCTTCCTCCCGCTGGTCATGCTCAACGACCGCGCGCTCTACCCCGTCACGCTGGGCCTGGTCGACTGGAACGCCACGCCCCCCTCGTCGGGAAACGTCATCTACCACCTGGTCGTCACCGGCGCCCTGGTCTCGATCGTCCCGCTGGTCGCGGCGTTCCTGCTGCTCCAGCGCCACTGGCGGTCGGGCCTGGCGGCCGGAAGCGTCACTCTCTAGAAGAGGAGCGTCATGCTGGTCCTCCGGGGGTCACATCCGGACCCGTCGATCCTGCGCGTGGGCGCCGACTACTACGTGGCCACCTCGACGTTCGAGTGGCGTCCCGGCGTGCGGCTGCACCACTCGCGCGACCTGGTCAACTGGCGCTGCCTGGGCGGGGCGCTGCACGACGACCTGACGGGCGTGCCCGACTCGGGCGGGATCTGGGCCCCCGACCTGTCCTACGCCGACGGCCTGTTCTACCTCGTCTACACCGACGTGCGCAGTTTCGGGGGCTTCTGGGACACCCCGAACTTCGTCGTCACCACCGAGCGGCCGGGGGACCGGTGGTCGGCGCCGGTCCCCCTGCACGCCCGCGGCTTCGACCCGTCGCTCTTCCACGACGACGACGGCCGGTCGTGGTTGCTGAGCAACCAGTGCGAATGGCGTCCCGGCCGGCCGTGGGCCGGGGGGATCATCGCCCAGGAGTTCTCCCGGGCCGATGGAAAGCTCATCGGCCCGCCGGAGCTGATCTTCGAAGGCACCTCGGCGGGCTTCACCGAAGGCCCGCGCCTCTACCGGAGAGACGGCTGGTACTACCTGGTCACCGCCGAGGGCGGCACCGGCTGGGACCACCAGGTGACGGTGGCGAGATCCCGCACCCTCACCGGCCCCTACACCGCGTCCCGCACCGTCCTCACCGCGAAGGACGATCCGGCGGCGGAACTGCAGAAGACCGGCCACGCCAGCTTCGTCGACACCCCCGAGGGCGACTGGCGGGTCGCCTACCTGGCCAGCCGCCCGCTGACCCCCAGAGGCGCCTGCATCCTGGGCCGGGAAACCGTGATCGCCCCGCTGACCTGGGAGGACGGCTGGCCGCAGGTGGGCGGCGAGTTGCCGGTCCCGCCCGCGCCTCACGCCGAGGAGCCCGAAGGCTGGCGGCACTCCGCGTGGAGCACGTTGCGGCGTACCGCGACCGACGACTGGCTCACCGTCGACGGCGACGCGCTCACGCTCCGGGGCGGCCAGTCGCCGTGGTCGGCCGTCGCCCCCAGCCTCTACGCGCGCCGCGTCACCGACCACCGCTTCACCTTCGCGGCCGACGTGGAGTCCTCCCCCGGGGACACCCGGCGACTCGCCGGGGTGACCGCCTACTACAACATGGACAACTGGTACTTCCTCGCGGTGACGGAGGGCCGTCTGCTGCTCCTGGCGAGCGACCGCGCGGAGGTGCGGGAGGTCGCCGAGGTCCCTCTGTCCACCCCTTTCCCGGTACGGCTCCGCCTCTCCCTGGACCAGGGCGACCTCCGGTTCGCCTACGCCGTAGACGGCCAGTGGCACGAGTTCCCCCAGGTCCTCGACGCCACGATCCTGTCGGACGACTACGCGACCTTCGGCCGCCGCTGGGGCTTCACGGGCGCGTTCGCCGGGGTGTGGGCCTGGGACCTGACGGGCGAGGGCACCCCGGCGACGTTCCGCGCCTACGAGACGACGTGACCGGCCGGATCAGCTCGTCGAGCCGGTCACCGTCGAGCCCGACTTGGTCACGTAATAGGTCACCTGGGCGCCGCTCCAGAAGTGCAGCGTCAGGGTGACCTTGCGGGCGTCGGCGACCTCAGCGAAGAAGGCCGGGGTCAGCGTGATCGTGTTGGCCGCGTAGCTGGGGGCGAAGGCGACGTCGAACTCCTTGAACGCGGTCCAGTTGTGGGGGCCGGCGAAGGTGCCGTCGGCGTACTTGGCCTCCATCGTGGCCAGCTGGTCACCCCGGAACGTCGTGGGGATGGTGAAGGCACTGGTCGTGCCCGTGGACGCCGCCACCTGCGGGGTGTCGTAGGTGATGATGCTGATCCGCCACGGCACGCCGGTCGAGAAGCGGGCCGACACGCTGGCGTTCACGCCGTAGGCGCGAGAGCCGACCAGACGGGTCAGTGCGGAGGCGGTCAAGGTCAGCGTGCTTCCCGAGACGGTGTAGTCGGTGCCCGAGGTCAGGCCGTTGAGGCCCTGGAAGGTCGTGCCGTTGAGGTTCAGGGTCAGCGACTTCGCGGTGATGGTCCCGGTCCGGGGGACGTAGACCTGGTCGGAGGAGGCGGTGCCCGAGCGGGTGGTCCAGCTCGACTTGATCTGGGCGGCGAGTTCGGGGTCGGACCACTGGAACGAGGTGCGGCCGAAGTGCTGGCCGTTGTCCCACAACATGGTCGTGATGCCGCGCTGGCGGGCGTAGTGGCCGAGGTATTCGAAGAACTTGAGCTTCTCGCCCTGCTGGACGGTGCCGGTGTGGCGGTCGAAGCCGAGCAGGCCGTACTCGCCGATGATCACGGGGATGCCCCGGCTGACGAAGCCGTTGTACGACCGGTCGAAGACGCCGTTCAGGTCCTGCTGGACGGTCGCGTCGAAGCGGGTGCCGCCCGCCACGTTCACGCTGAAGGGCCAGTAGCCGTAGAAGTGCACGGTGGCGATCAGGTTGCGGTCGTTCAGGCTGGTGAACGTGCTGTTCAGCTCGTCGATCCTGGCCTGGTCGGCGGAGGTGTGCAGGGTCGGCAGGACCAGCAGCCGGCTCGCGTTGCCGCCACCCGAGTTCCGGACGATCGTGCGGAACGAGGTGTTGAGCTCGTTCAGCAGGGTGGCGTTCTGGGCGTCGCCGGAGCTGCCGGTGAACTGGGGCTCGTTGACGCTCTCGAAGAGCAGCTTGGGCGAGTGGTCGCGGAAGGCCGCGGCGATCTGGGTCCAGACGGCGTTGTACTTGGCCAGCACGTTCGTGCGGTCCGTCGGCATCGTGTTGATCCACTGCCACGAGTCGTGGTGAATGTTGATCATGACGTAGAAGCCGTCGGCGAGGGCCCAGCCGACGACCTCCTTCACCCGGTTCAGGTGGGCGGAGCTGATCGTGTAGTTGGGGGCGCCGCCCAGATACTGACCCCAGGTGACCGGGATGCGGATGCTGTTGAAGCCCTGGGCGCGGATGTTGTCCAGCAGTTGCGGGGTGATCGTCGGGTTGCCCCAGGACGTCTCGCCCTGGCCGGTCGCGTCGAGCGAGTTGCCCAGGTTCCAGCCGGGCTGCATGGCCGCGACGACCGCCATCGCGTTACCGGGCGACGGCGAAGGAGAAGGGCTCGGCGAGGGCGAGGGTGAGGGTGAGGGCGAAGGCGAGGGCGACGGGCTGCCGCCGCAGGTCACCCCGTTGAGGGTGTACGCGCTCGGCGCGGTGTTCGCCCCGCTGTACGTCCCGTTGAAACCGACCGTCACGCTCGCGCCCGAACCGAGCGACTGCGCGTAGGAGGGCGCCGTCACGGTCACGTTCTGGCCCGACTGGGTCCAGGTCCCGTTCCAGCCCTGGCCCACCTGCTGGTTGCCGGGCCAGGTGAACCGCAACGTCCACGGGCTGACCGGGTCGCCCAGGTTCCTGACGGTGACGTTGGCGCCGAAGCCGCCGCCGTTGTCCCAGGTCTTGGCGTACGTCACCGAGCAGGCGACCGCCGCCTGGGCCGGGGGCGGGATGACGGCCACCCCGAGGGTCGCCAGCAGCGCGGCGACCGCGAGACGCAGTCTTTTCATGTTCGAGCCTCCATGGCTGGTTGGGAGCGCTCACATGGTTGGCCGCCCGTGCTGGAGATGTACACGACGGCGTCTCGGAACCCCCCGCTGACCTGGAATGGGGGTGAAAATTTCAGTCGAGGCCGAGCATGGGCGAGCTGCCGCCGACCAGGTGGCGTTCGACGATCTCGACGATCACCGTCTCGGCGTCGTGCCACGTCACCGGGCCGTCGTTGCGCTGGTAGGACAGGTTCGCGAAGTACGGCGTCAGCCACGGCATCGAGTTGCGGGTGAACGAGTCGCCGATCAGCACGGTCTTCGGCTCGTAGCGCGGCGCGCCCGTGCGGTCGAGGCGGTAGCGGTCGATCGTCTCCTCGCGGGGGGCGCCGAGCAGTATGCCCAGGTCGCCCTCGCGGGGCGCGCGGCCGGTGAAGACGAGGCCGGTTTTCGCGGCCAGGCCGGGATCGAGGGCGTGGGCCAGTTCGGCGGCGTAGGTCGCGGCGGCGCGGTCGGTCCAGTGGCTGTCGGTGCGCCAGTAGGCCGGCTGTCCCGTGGTGCGCTGGAGTCGCTCCAAGGGGGCGCGCAGGTCGACGTACCCGGGGAGGTCGGCCTTCTCAAGTGCGGTCCAGAACTCCTGTTTGCGGGCGCGCAGGCAGTCGTGGCCGGGGAAACGCGCCGGGAGCCACTGCGGACTGATCGTCGTCTTGTCGGGGGCGACGGTGAGGACGAACCGTTTCCCGGCCGCCTCGACGCGTTCGGCCAGCCGGCGCAGGGCCGTGATCGTCTCGGCGATCGGGTGCTTCTGGCGGCAGGCTTCGGTCACGTCGTCGCCGAAGTAGAGCCAGCCCTCCTCGCCCTCGATGACCTTGGGGTAGCCGAAGCCGTAGGCGGGGGCGTGGCCGAACAGCGCCTCGGTCAGGGCGACGTTGGCGCGCACCGCCTGGTCGCGTAACGGCAGGTGGGCGGTGGCCCACGAGTTCCAGTCGCCGTCGAGGGCCGGTACCGGCGGCAGCGGCTTGTTCTCCATCTCCACGGCGCGGGCTCCGGCGGCGAAGGCGATGGCCGGGAGGAAGAAGAACAACAGTGCGGCCAGGCGGGTTCGCATGGGCGTCCACCTCAGAACTGGTAGTAGAGGAACGGGCTGAAGGTGCCGGCGGCGACCAGCAGGGCGGCGTAGGGGGCGGCCAGCCAGGTCACCGCGGCGCGGAGCGGGCGCGGGCCGGTCGCGACCAGCGGGCCGAGCGGGCGGCCGGGCAGGAGGACGACGAGCAGGGCGAGCACGAAGACGGCCAGGCGTTGCGGGTTGGCGGCGTGGGCGACGAACTCGTCGAGGGGGCCGGGCCGCCACGTCACCATCGCGCCGAGCATGTCCCACGCGGCCGGCAGGCTCTCGGCGCGGAACGGCACCCAGCCGAAGACGACCAGTAAGAACGTGACCGCGCGGCCGGGCGGGAAACGCAGCAGCCGTTCGGCGATCAGCAGAAAGCCGTGATAGAGGCCCCAGACGAGGAAGGTCCAGTCGGCGCCGTGCCACAGACCGCACAACACGAAAATGGTGAGCAGATTCCGATAGGTCTGCCACGGGCCGTGCCGGTTGCCGCCGAGCGGAATGTAGACGTAGTCGCGGAACCACCTCGACAACGACATGTGCCAGCGCCGCCAGAAATCGGTTATCGAATGGGCCGAATAGGGCCGGTCGAAGTTCTCCGGAAGACGGAATCCGATCATCAGCCCGAGGCCGATCGCCATGTCCGAGTAGCCGGAGAAATCGAAATAGATCTGCAGCGTGTACGCCAGCGCGCCCACCCAGGCCGTCATGGTCGACATCTCCGCGCCGGGCGCGAACGCGGCGTCGGCGATCGGCGCGAGCGAGTCGGCGATGACCACCTTCTTGGCCAGCCCCAGCGCGAACCTCGGGAACCCGGCCGCGAGCCCGCCCTCGACGGGCTTGGCCAGCTGCCCCGAGATCTCGTGATATCTCACGATCGGACCGGCCACGAGCTGCGGGAACATCGCGATGTACGTCACGAAGCCGACCACGCTGGTCTGCGCCGGCGTGCTGCGCCGGTAGACGTCCACGACATAGGAGATGTGGTGGAAGGTGAAGAACGAGATGCCGATCGGCAGCGCCAGTTCGACCAGCGGCACGCCTTCCAGGCCGAGGGCGCGGATCTGCTCGGTGGCGAATCCGGCGTACTTCCACACCGCGAGAATCGACAGGTTCCACGTGACGGCCGCGACGAGCACCGCCGTTCTGCGGCGTTCGATCCGGTCGAGCACCCGGCCCGCCACGTAGTTCACCGCGATGGCCGATAACAGCAGCAGCGTGTACGCCCCCGCGCCCCACGCGTAGAAAACCAGGCTGGCCGCCGCGACGATGCCGTTCCTGAACCCGGGCAGCAGCCAATAGGCCACCAGGGTGGCCGGCATGAAGAACCACAGGAACAGTGGTGAGGCGAAAGACATCGCCGGGAGTCCACCAGAATTCTCGTCGGGCCGTCGTAACGGGAATCGGTTATGCCCGCGTTATTCGCCTTCTGACATCCTGGGCCGAATGCGGGTGCTGGTCGCCGAAGACGAACGACTGATCGCCGACGCCGTCGTGGCCGGGCTGGTGGCCGAGTCGATGACCGCCGACGTCGCCTACACCGGAACCGCCGCGCTGACCCTGCTGGCCGAGCGCGACTACGACGTGCTGGTGCTCGACCGCGACCTGCCCGGCGTCCATGGCGACGAGGTCTGCCGCGCGGTGGCCGGGAGCGTGCGGGTGCTGATGCTGACCGCGCTGGGCGGCGTGCACGACCGGATCGCCGGGCTCGCCCTGGGAGCCGACGACTACCTGCCGAAACCCTTCGCCTTCGCCGAACTGGTGGCCCGGGTCAGGGCCCTCGGCCGCCGGCCGGGCCCGGCCGACCCGCCGGTGTTGCGGCGTGGCGACCTGAGCCTCGACTCGGCCCACCGGCAGGTGTTCCGGGCCGGGCGGTACGTGCCGCTGGCCCGCAAGGAGTACGGCGTGCTGGCCGTGCTGCTGCGGGCGCGGGGCGGCGTGGTGTCGGCCGAGGAACTGCTGGAGAAGGTGTGGGACGAACAGACCGACCCGTTCACCAACACGGTGCGCACCACGATGATGAAGCTCCGCCGCAAGCTGGGCGAACCGGCGGTCATCGAGACCGTGCCCGGCGTCGGCTATCGCCTGCCCTGAGCATCCGGGCCCGGATGGCGCTGCTGTTCGGCGGGGTGATGCTGGTCATCGGCGCGGCGCTGCTGGGCTGCGTGTTCCTCGTCGTGCGGAGCACGATGGGCCCGCTGCCGCAGGAGATGACGACGCTGGTCTTCTCCGCCGACGGCGGGAACCCGTCGTTGTCGGGCCTCTACGAACTGGCCGTCAAGCGCACCTATCTGGAGCAGACCCAGGAGCGGGTGCGCGGCTTCGGCGGCCTGGTGGTGCTGGCGGCGACCCTGATCGCGGCGGCGGCCGGCTGGCAGGCGGCCGGGTGGGCGCTGCGCCCGGCCCGCCGGGTGACCGTCGCGGCGCGGCGGGTGGCGCTCAGCCACGACCTGACCGAACGCATCGGCTACGACGGCCCCGACGACGAGATCCGGCAGCTGGCCGACATCTTCGACGGCGTGCTCGGGCGGCTGGCCCGCGCCCAGGACGGCCAGCGCCGCTTCATCGCCAACGCCTCCCACGAGCTGCGCACCCCGCTCACGGTCAACCGCACCCTCGTCGACGTGGCCATTCGCCGCGCCGGGGCAGGAGACGAGGTGGTGCGGCTGGGCGAGTCGCTGCTCGTCGTCAACGAACGGCACGAACGGCTCATCGACGGCCTGCTCGCGCTGGCCCAGGGCGAGCAGGCGCTGACCGACACGACCGCGTTCGACCTGGCCGACGTGGTCGAGCACGTCGTCGACCTGGGCGCGGCCGAGGCCCTCGAGCGTGCGGTGACCGTCGGCCACGACGTCGCCGAGGCGGTGACCGAGGGCGATCCGGTGCTGGTGGAGCGGCTGGTGCAGAACCTGTTCGAGAACGCCGTCAGGCACAACGCCCCCGGCGGGCGGGCCTGGCTGACCACCCGGGCCGCCGACGCCGAGGTCGAGCTGACCGTCGAGAACACCGGGCCGGTCGTGCCGGCGTACGACCTGGAGACGATCTTCCAGCCGTTCCGGCGGCGGTCGGAGCGTGGCACGGGTCTCGGCCTGTCGATCGTGCGGGCCATCGCCACCGCCCACGGCGGCACGGTCGCCGCGCGGCCGAGGGAGGGCGGCGGGCTCGCGGTCACCGTCAGGCTGCCGCGGCGCGGTTGAACCACCGCGACCGGCCTTACGTCTCTGGGGCATGAGACTGAGAACCACCCTGCTGGTGGCCCTGTTGTCGCTGGCCACGGCCTGTGGCGGCGGCGAACTCGCCGCGACCGCGGCCGAGCCGGAGCAGAGCGCGCCGGCCACGCCGGTCGCGGTGCTGCGGGCCGAAGGCGGGTTCGTCACCGCCAGCACGAACGTGCTGCGCGCCCCCCGCGTGGTCGTCTACGGCGACGGCCTGGTGATCGCCGACGCGGCGTACAAGACGACCATTTCCGCGGCCGAGGTCACCCAGACCGTCGACGCGTTGAAGAAGTATCTGACCGGGCAGCCGCCCACCGCCACGCCGAAGCCGGGTGCGCCGATGGTGACCGACATCCCGGCGACCGTGCTGGGCGTCGCGGGCGACGACGGCAAGATGATCGAGGTCAAGGCCGAGGCGCTCGACCAGGTCGCCGAGTTCTACCCCAAGGAGCTCGTCGACGCCAAGAAGCTCCTCGACGGACTGGCGGCCAAGGCGGCCGAGAAGAAGGAGCCCTACACCTCCGACCGGATCCGCGTGGCCGCCGAGTCGGTGCCGACCGCCGAGGGCGAGCGCACCCCGTGGCCGGCGGGCGTGCCGGAGCCGTCGGGCCAGATCGACCCGGTGTGGCAGAAAGATCTGACGGGCGCGGAGGTCCCGGCGCTGGTCAAGGCCGCTCCGCCGGTCCCGGACGCCGGGCTGCCGATCTTCGAGACGAAGGCGGGCGTGTTCGTCCTGTCGTGGCGGTACCTGCTGCCGGGCGAGTGACGTGTGCAGGCCCCGCCGGGGAGAGTGCGGCGGGGCCTGAGGTCTTAGTTTGTATGGTAACCAAATCAATAACGCTATGAAAGGAAGTCCAGGAGGATCTGGCGGCTGTGCTGGGCGGGGAGGCTGCCGTAGGCGTCGTCGGGGGAGTGCTCGGCGAACGGCAGGATCTTCGTGGTCACCGGCACTCCGTGGTCAGTCAGCAGCCGGGCGAAAGCCGTCACGTCCTCGGGGCGGGCGCTGCGGTCGCGGTCCCCGACGACCAGGAGGGTCGGCATGAGACCCGGCCGGACGAACGTCTTCGGAGAGACCTCGCGGTAGCGGGCGGGGAACTCCGACGGGCTGCCGCCGGTGTAGAGCACCGCCGCGTTCCGGCTGCCGTCGATGTTCCGGGTCCACATCTCCGACACGTCGGTGACCGGGTAGAACCCGACCACGCTCGCCGGAGGCGGCGGGACGTCGCCGCAGCTCGACGTGGCCTCTCCGGCCTGGAGGCGGTAGGCGGCGTTCAGGGCCAGGCCGCCGCCGGCCGACATGCCGCCCACCGACAACCGGTCGACGTCGAGGTTGAACCGGGCCGCGTTGGCGCGGGTCCAGGCGAGGGCGCAGACGAAGTCCTGCGGGGCCCTGTCCCAGGTGGGCGCGCCCGGGGCCGACAGGCGGTAGTCGACGGCGACGGCGGCCACGCCATGGTCGGCCAGCCAGCGGCCGGTGCCGCGCAGGTCGGCGCGGTCGAAGGTGTGGAAGCCGCCCGCGTGGGCCAGCACGATCGCCGGGGTCCTGGCCGAGGCGCCACGCGGCAGGTAGACGTCGGCCTGGAGGTCGCCGGCGAACGTCTCGGTGACGTCGGGCCGCACGCCGGGGTAGGCGATCTGGGTGAACATCTCCGCCCACTGGACGTCGGTCCCGGCCTGGTAGGCCGCCTTGGCCTGCACGCCCGCCACGACCACCGCCCCGGCGGTCGCGACCGAGGTGACCACGGTCAGCACGCGGCCCCACCGCCGCAGGCCCAGCCGCAGCGCCAGCAGCCCGAGCAGCAGGCCGGTCAGCCCGATCAGGGCGACGTGCAGCGGATACTGGCCGGTCAGCACCGGGCCGATGACGCCGGCCTTCGGGATCGCGGGCACATAGCCGCCGAGGACGAGCGCCCCGGCCACGAAGGCGAGCAGCGAGGCCACGAGGGCGATCAGGATTCTGAGCATGCGAAAGAGAACTCTTGTCATGAGGGGGTTCCTTAGAAGGTCATCCGGCCGGGGGTGACCAGGCCGGTCTCATAGGCGAAGACGGCCGCCTGGGTGCGGTCGCGCAGGTGGAGCTTGGACAGGATGCGGCCGACGTGGGACTTGACGGTCTGCTCGGCCACGTGGATGGCGGCGGCGATCTCGGTGTTCGACAGGCCGCGGGCGACCAGGACCAGTACCTCGGTCTCCCGTTCGGTCAGCCCGGCGATCCGTTCGGTGACCTCGGGCACCGCGACGCCGCCCTGCCGGGCGAACTGACTGATCAGGCGGCGGGTCACGCCCGGCGCGAGCAGCGCGTCGCCCGCCGCGACGACCCTGATCGCCTCGGCCAGCTGACCGCCGGAGGCGTCCTTCAGCAGGAAGCCGCTCGCTCCGGCGCGGAGCGCCTCGTAGACGTATTCGTCGAGGTCGAAGGTGGTGAGGATGAGCACACGGGCCGGGAGGGTGCGGGTGATCTCCCGGGTGGCCTCGATGCCGTTCATGCCGGGCATCCGGACGTCCATGATGATCACGTCGGGAGCCAGCTCGGCGGCCTTGGCCACGGCGTCGGCCCCGTCGACGGCCGTGCCGACCACCTCGATGCCCGGCTGGACGCCGAGCAGGATGGAGAAGCCCTCCCTGACCATGGCCTGGTCGTCGGCGATGAGCACGCGGATGGTCATGACGTCTCCGTGAGGGGCAACACGGCGCTGACGGCGTAGCCGCCGTCGGCGGTGGGTCCGGTGGTGAGGGTGCCGCCCAGCATGGCCGCGCGCTCCCGCATGCCCAGGATGCCGTGCCCGGCCCCGGGCGAGGCCCTCGGCGGGTCGTGCGGACGGGTGTTCACGACGCCGATCCGGAGCTCGCGGTCGTCGCGGACGACCCGGACCGTGACGGCCGCGCCGGGCGCGTGCCGCATCGTGTTGGTCAGCGCCTCCTGCACGATCCGGTACGCGTTCAGCCCCACCCCGCGCGGGACGGTCGCCAGGTCGCCGGTGGTCTCCAGAGTGGCCCCGGCGGCCAGCCGGTCGAGGTCGGCCAGCGACGGCTGCGGGGCGACGCCGGGTTCGGCCCGCAACACCCCCAGCAGGCGGCGCAGCTCACCCAGCCCCTCCAGCGCGGTGGAGCGGATCGTGGCGAACGCCTCGGTCAGCTCCGGCGGCGGGTCGGCGACCCGGTGGGGCCCCGCGTCGGCCTGGATCGCGATCACCGACATGTGGTGGGCGACCACGTCGTGCAGCTCCCGGGCGATCCGGGCACGCTCTTCGAGCAGGGCCCGCTGACCCCGCTCCTCGGTGAGCGCGGCTTTCGTGTCCCGGCGGCTGCGGATCAGCCACCCGGCCGCCCCGGCCCCCGCGACCGCGACCACGGCGACCGGGCCGCCGGACAGGACCGGCAGCACCCCGGCCGCCGTGAACAGGGCGGTCTTCCTGGTGTCGAGGCGGAGGGCCAGCAGCAGCACGATCCCGGCCTGCACGAGCCATCCGTACATCAAGTCGTTGGCGCCCGGCGGATGGGTGAGCTGCACCCCGACGAGCAGCGTGCTCGACGCGGCCCAGGCGGGCACCGGCCACCACAGGGCAGCGACCAGCATCGCGGCGTGCACGACGGCCACGATCTGGGCGGCCTGGTCGTCGCCCGTCATGGCCAGGAGCACGGCGACCACGACGACCAGCGCGCGGGGAAACGGTCCGAACCTCATGGCCCCAACGGTAGGAAGGCCGGCGGCTGGTCCGCGTCACTCTCAGGTAGGGGTGGCGGGAGTGATCCGGCAGGATGAACGGGTGGCAGCTGCGAAGGTCCTCGTCGTCGAGGACGACCCGGTCATCGGGGCCGAACTGGTCGAGGCACTCGGCGTCAACGGTTATGTCCCGGTGCTGGCCGTCACCGGGCGGTCGGCCATCGAGCTCGCCCACGACGGCGCGCCCGACCTGGTGCTGCTCGACCTCGGGCTGCCCGACGTCGACGGCGTGGTGGTGTGCCGGAAGTTGCGGCTGGCCGCGCCCGAGGCGGTGATCGTGGTGCTGACCGCCCGGACCGAGGAGCTCGACGTGGTGGTGGCCCTCGACGCCGGGGCCGACGACTACCTGACCAAGCCGTTCCGGCTGGCCGAGCTGATGGCCCGCCTGCGCGCCCACCTGCGGCGGCAGGCGGTGGTGTCGCCGGGGCGGACGCTGTCGGTCGGCGGGCTGCGGCTCGACGTGGCGGCCCGGCGGGCCTACCTCGACGGGGTCGAGCTGTCGTTGCGGCCCAAGGAGTTCGACCTGCTCGCGGTGCTGGCCGGGCAGCCCGGCGAGGTCGTCACGCGCGAGGAGCTGATGGACCGCGTCTGGGACGAGAACTGGTTCGGCTCCACCAAGACCCTCGACGTCCACGTGTTCGCGCTGCGCCGGAAGCTGGAGGAGCCCGGCGGCCGGGCGCCCCGCATCACGACGGTCCGGGGGCGCGGCTACCGGATGGAGCCCTGACCGGTCAGCGGCTCGGCAGCAGGAGGCTGAAGGTCGGCGGGCGGTCGCGCCGCAGGATCAGCCGGCCGCCCTCCGCCTCGGCCAGCGAGCGGGCCAGGCCCAGGCCGATGCCGTGGCCGTCACGCGGGATGCGGCCGAAGATGTCGCGGCCCTCGGGCACCCCGTCGCCCTCGTCGGACACGTTCAGCGCGATGCCCGCGCCGACGTCGGTCACCGTCAGGGAGATCTCGCCCGCGCCGTGGCGGCGGGCGTTGTCGAGCAGGACCAGCAGGATCTGGCGGACCGCCGCCGTCGAGGCGGTCACCTCCGGCAGGTCGTCGTCGACGCGGACCGTCACCTCCTCCCAGTCGGCGCGGATCTCCGCGATAAGGACCGGCAGGTCGAGCGGGCTGTGGCCGGTGTCGCGGGAGAGGGTGACCAGGTCTTCGATGATGGTCTGCAGCCGTTCGGCCCGCGCCATGGCGCGGGCCACCTTCTCGGGCGAGGGCCGGTCGAGCGCCGACTCCAGGCCCAGCATCAGGCCGGTCACACCCGTTCTGAGCTGGTGGGACACCTCGCCGCTGAACGCCCGCTCCCGGGCCAGCACCTCCCCGAGCCGCCCGGCCGTGGCCGCCAGCGCCTCGCCCGCCTGGTCGACCTCCAGAACCCCTGATTTGGGGGCCCGTACGGTGAAGTCGCCGTCGCCGAGGGCCTGCGCGGCGCCGGTGAGCCGTTCGAGGGGGATCGCCAGCCGCCGTGACAGGTAACCGGCCACGGCCGCGCCGACGCCCAGCGCCGCCAGCGCGAGGATCGCGATGAGCTGCCAGGCTTCGTACACCTCCTCGTTGACCTCCTCGGCGGGGGTGGCCACCCTGACCACGCCCGTGCCCGACGGGATCGGGGCGGCCGCGACGTAGTCGGCGCCCTCCTCGCCCTGGTGGGGCAGGCCGTCGCGGGCGGTGCGGGCGGCGAGGGGGGAGGTCGCCGGGCCGGCGCCGACGGTGAGGCGGCCCTCCTGCGAGTAGAGGCCGATGAGGATGTCCTCGTCGTCCTCGCGGGGCAGCACCGTCGGGTCGTCGCGGAGGGCGGTGGCGTGGCGGGAGGCGCTGCGGGCCAGGTCGGAGGCGGTCCGGTCGTGGTAGCGGTCGTTCGTCAGCACCGCCAGCGGCACCGCGAACAACACGATCGCGAGGGCGGTCACCCCGAGGATCGCGGCGAGCGCACGCTGCCGCAGCGGGGTCCCTTCGGGCGTCATGTCGCCATCGTCCCAGCCGGCGGGAACGTGAACGGAGGGTTAACCAAACCCTCATCGGCCGCTGACCAGGTGCTCCCTAGCGTGAAATGGTGATCAGGTTTGTCGTCGGGCTGCCCCTGCTGGTTCTCGTGACGGTGCTCGGCGTCGTCGCCGAGACCCCCGCCTGGACGGCCGTCGACGGGGCGCTGGTCCAGGTCGTCCACGACGCGAGGAACCCGGTCCTCACCGGGGTCGCCATGCTCCTGAACCTGCTGTTCGGCACCGAGGCGGGGATCGTCGTCTCGCTCGCCCTGGGGGTGTTCGTGCTGGTCGTGCGGACGCCCGCGGCGGTGCGGGCGCTCCTGGTGGTGCTGGCCGGGTGGGGGCTCGGGGCGCTGCTGAAGATCGTGTTCGACCGGCCCCGGCCGCCGGTGGCCTTCTCGATGCTCGGCGAGATGGGCGACACGAGTTTCCCGTCGGGGCACGTCTGCCTGACGGCCGCCGTCGCCGTGGCCGCCTGGGTGCTGGCACGGCGGCCCTGGGTCGTCGCGGTCGGCGCGGTGCTGGTGGTGGGGCAGATGCTGGCCCGCGTCTACCTCGGCGTGCACTACCCCACCGACGTGCTGGCGGCGGTGGTCGCGGTGGCGGCGTCGTCGATCATCGTGCTCCACGACACGGCCCGCGAGGTTGTCCACAGCCTGGGGAAAACTCAGAGCGGGTAGGGCCCGAAGCGCCCCCACGCGACGAACGCCGTCAGCACCAGCAGCACGGCCGCCGGGATCGCCTGCGGCAGTTCCTTGCGGCGCACGTGCACGAGCACCGCGCCCGCCATCGCCACGGCCAGCCCGGCCGCCGCGATCGGCACCAGGATCGGCGCGATCCCGGTCACCCCCGGCAGCACCAGCCCGAGCGCCCCCAGCCCCTCGACCACGCCGATCGCCTTGACCTGCGCGGCCGTGAAGTCCTCGGTCCACGCGAGGCCCGACTTGGCCAGCTCCTCCTTGGGACGGCCGATCTTCATCGCCCCCGCGCCGAGGAAGGTGAGAGCGAGGAGGGCCGTGACGACCCAGAGGACTATGTTCATGGAGCTTCCTTTGTGACTTGAAGATTCAACCGAAACCTAGTCCCCCTTCACCCGCAGCGTCGAGGCGGGCATGCCTTAGGCGCACCCGGATCAGACGTCGTGGCGCGCCTGCCGGGTTCCCTGTCATACCAATCGTCACCAGTGACCACTTAAGGCCGGTGATGGCCCGGCATGCTCCGCTTCATGCGAAGGATCGTGCTCGCCTGTGTCCTGCTGCTCGCCACGCTCGTGGCGGCCCCGGCCCGCGCCGCCGCGCCGCCCGACGACTGCCCGCCGGGCGAGATCGCGGGCATCACGTCCGTCGACGGCGGCTACTGGCTGGCCGGGCGGGACGGCCGCGTGCACGCCTACGGCACCGCGAAACTGTTCGGCTCGCCCGGCAAGCCCGCGGTGGCCATCGAGGCGACCGCGTCGGGGGAGGGCTACTGGCTCGCCGCCGCCGACGGCGCCGTCTGGGCGTACGGCGACGCGACGCCCGCCCGTGCCGCCGCGCCCGCGCTGACCTCACCGGTCGTCGGGGCGACGCGCACCGAGACCGGCCTGTGGCTGACCACCGCCGACGGCACCGTGGTCGCCCCCGACGGCACCCGCACTGCCCGCAAGCGCGCGGTCGTCGACATCGTGGCCACCGCGTCGGGGAAGGGCTACTGGCTCGTCGGCGCAGACGGCTCGGTGTGGGCGTACGGGGACGCGGCGGCCGTGCCGAAGAAGCCCGCCGACCTGAAGGCGCCCATCGTCTCGGCGACCTCGGCGGGCGCCGGGCTGGTGCTCGCCGGGGCCGACGGCGCGGTGTTCGCGCTGGCCGGAGCGGCCTACCACGGTTCGGCGGCCCCGCTGCGGCTGGCCAAGCCGATCATCGGCGTCGCGGCGGCCACCGCCGACGGCTACACCCTCGCGGCGGGCGACGGCGCGGTCTTCACCTTCGGCACGGACGGCTTCATGGGCAACGCCGTCACGACGGCCGCCGACTGCGCCCCGCCCGAGCCGACCCCCGGCTCGGAGATCGTGCGGATCGCCATCGCGATCAAGGACGGCCAGGCCATGCGGGGCTGGCCCGGCGGCTTCGTCCCCTACGCGTGGGGCGGCGGCCACGGCTCGGCCCCCGGCCCGTCGTTCGGCACCTGCAACTGGTACACCGGCCCGCTCCCGTGCCGGGCGAACGTCACCTTCGGCGTCGACTGCTCGGGCTTCGCCCGCTGGGTCTACCACCTGGCCTACGGCCGCGACGTCCTGGGCGGCGAGAACACCAACGGCCAGCTCAGGAAGCTGACCAAGTCGGCGACGGGCCGCCCGGGAGACCTCGTCTTCTACGGCCGCGGCCCGTCGGACACCCGCCACGTGGCCGTCTTCATCGGCGACGGCAAGGTCGTCAACGCCCTGCGCACCGGCACGGTGATCAGGATCGACCCGATCGACGTGAGCAGGGACCGCCTGCCCGGCTTCTACCGCGTGGCGGCCTAACGGGGCACCAGCCGGATGGTCGTCCCCTTCGCCGGGCCGGCGACCATCGGGTCGACGTAGGCCGGATCCTGGTCGCGGTACTTCATCCGGTACGCCAGGTCGATCCCGTCGTTGACCATCGAGTCGTCCTCCGGCACGAACCGGACGTCCTTGCTGACCCCGCCCGCGCTGACGCGCCCCTCGCTCCGCTCCCGCGCGGCCCGGAACCAGTGGCCGCCCTCCCCCTTGTAGGAGCGGACGTAGAGGTCGTCGTCGTGCCGCACGACCCAGACGGTGACGGGCTCGACGAAACTGCCGTCGATCCGCTGGGGCGAGATCTCGAGCTCCTCGGCCTCTGCGATGGCGGTGAGCTCGGCCTGAGTCCATGTCATGGTCGTCAATGCTCTGACGCGCCACCCGACGAGGGCCGGAGGCTCGCCGGTGAGCCGCTACAGGCGGATATCGGCAAAGTGGATCTCCGCTGCCGCTTACGGAGTAATCTCCTTGATCGGTAATCGGTGATCGCGTCCCGGTTGGAGTGGCATGACGGAAGCTCTCGGTGGTCCATGAGCGGGCCGGCTGCCGAAGTTCCCGACGGGCTCCCTCTCAGCGAGGCCAAGGCCCAGTTCAGCCTTGCGTATGTGCAAATGGTCGTCGCGGCCGCCCGAATGTCGGTCAAGAGACACACGACCGACTATGACGGTGTCGACATCACGATCGCGGCGTCGGCCGAATACGAGCGCTACTACGCCCCCGAGTTCGAACTCCAGCTCAAGGCGACCTCGCAGCAGCATCTGCTGAAGGACGATCACCTGGTCTGGCGGATGGAAGCGAAGCCATTTGCCAAGCTCACCAACCCCAAGCGTTACATTCCGGCCTATCTCGGCGTTCTTCTTCTGCCGGACGGTCCCTGGTTGTCCCAGGACGAGAGGGGGCTGTTCAGCGGCAGCCGTCTCTATGTGCAACGGGCCGGTGATCTCGGCGTCATAGAGGACGATCGAGCCACCAAGACCGTCCACCTGCCCCGCAGTAATGTGTTGGACGTAGCAGGGCTTCACGGGATCATGAAGTCGATCGGCGAGGGAGGTGACCTGTGACTGCTTCTGCTCAGGACCCTTCGATCCTGGAGATGGCGCACAGCCTCTCGCCTGCTGCGGTATCGCAGTTTCTGGCGACAGAGTCATGGCGGTTGGAGTCCAGGGTCGATCACGTTCGTGAGGTCTGGTCGCTCCCCGCCGATGACGGCCGACTACGAGGGCGTCTGCTGCTGCCTCTCGACTCCAGTTATCTCGACTTCGCCGATCGTTTGTACGACGCGCTGGTGACCATCGGCAAAGTGAACAATTGGGACCCCGAAGTCCTGCAAGAACACATCATCGCAACGCGGGCCGATCTGTTCTTCGTGCGACTCGACCAGGCGATGACCGACGGGACCATCCCGTTCCGCCAGGCCGAACTCACCATTGAGGGCATCTGGAAACTCCTGCGCGCGGCGGCCACGACCGCGGCCAATCCCGACCATTCGCACCAAGGTCGAAGGCCGGCGGCCGTAACCGATTTTCTCGAAGACGATGTTCGCCTCGGTCACACCAAACGCGGCAGTTTTGTCTTCACCGTCGTCTCCCGGATCGGTGACAGTGAGCCGTCGTTTCAACGTCGTGTCATGGAGACGTTGGCCAGAGGGCTTGAGACGACAAAGAACATCACGGAAGGGCGAGACCTCGGCGCGTTCGACGAACCGTCGCGCTGGGGACTGAGCGCGGGGCTGGTGGAGGCCATCGAGGACATGGCCGAACCCGAAGCGCTGAGAGCCATCGACCTCTCCTTCGAATGGGCCGCAGCTCTGGAAAGACCACCGGTCGGTGATGCGCCCATCACATTGGAACGCCACGTCATACCTCAATTGGGGCGTGTCCGAGAGCGGCTCATCCGGCAGGAGGAACCGAAGCGGCGGGTGACGCTCATCGGGACGGTCAAATCTCTCACCAGAGAAGGCGGCCGTGATGAGAACGAGTCTGGAGCGGTCATTCTGCATGCCGAAGTGAATGGGCGATACAGAAACGTCCATATGATTTTGGACGGACCCGATCATGATTGGGCGATCATCGCCTACAGATCGCGAGTTCCCTTCACCGTCAGCGGTGATCTGGTTTTCGAACGTAGGGCCTGGCGGCTTCAGGGTGACATCGCAGTGGATTCGAGCTTTCTGCGTACGCTGCCCATGGCCCGCGACGAGAACTGAGAGCCCGCCAGGCCGCGGCGATCGGTCAGCCCATCGTCTTCTGGCCGTCGATGGACTCACGGATGATGTCGGCGTGGCCCGCGTGCTGGGCGATCTCGCCGATCAGGTGGGTGAAGGCGCGGCGGGCCGAGCGGGTCGCGCCCGGCGGGAACCACGGCGCGCGGGGCAGTTCGTGGACCTGGTCGAGGTCGAGGGTGCGCACCAGGTCGTCGGTCGCGGCGGCGGTGCCCTCCCAGATGGCCAGCAGGTCGTCGAGGTGCTCCTCGTCCTCCATGCGGAACTGGCTGGCCCAGTCGATGGCGACGGCCTGCATCGCGGCGGCGCCGCCGGAGGCGAAGCGGGCCCAGCCGGCCTCCATCAGGGCGACGTGCTTGATGATGCCGCCGAGGCACAACTCGCTCGCGGTTGGGCGGAGGCGGGCCTGTTCGTCGGTGAGGCCCTTGACGGCGTGGCGGAGGAATCGGCGCTGTGCGGCGAGGGACTCGATGAGGTCGGCGCGTTCCTGGTCTGTGGTCATGTCGGTCATCTTCCTCGGGTGGTCACCAGAATGCCGTCGTCGTCGCTGTAGATGGTGGCGCCCGGGTGGAACAGCACGCCGCCGAAGATGACGGCGACGTCGCGGGTGCCCAGGCCGTGCTTGTGGCTCTTGCGCGGGTTGCTGCCCAGGGCCTTGACGCCCAGGTCGATGGCCCCGAGGGCGACCACGTCGCGGACGGCGCCGTTGATGACGACGCCCGCCCAGCCGTTGGCGGCGGCCGTGCCGGCGATCACGTCGCCCATCAGGGCGGCCTCCAGCGAACCGCCGCCGTCGACGACCAGGGCGCGGCCCTCGCCGGGCTCCGCCAGGATCGACTTGAGCAGCGCGTTGTCCTCGTGGCAGCGCAGCGTCGTGATCAGGCCGTGGAAGGCGCGGCGGGAGCCGTACTGACGGAACTGGAGGCTGCACGACTGCAGGGCCTCGCCATGCTCGTCGTAAAGATCGGCGGTGGACATGTGCATGATCCTCGCATGCCGTCACCCCTGGTGATCGTCCGGTCACTAGGGTGCCGGACCATGAGGTTCTTGCTTCGGGCTCTCGTGGCCCTCGTGGCCGCCGGCGGTGTGGCGTTGAGCGCGCCCGCGGCCCATGCCGACCCCGAAGGGTCGCTGCTCGGGGGGATCGTCGGGGCCGACCTCGGCACGGTGGTCGGGCTGGTGCCGAGCCTCGTCTGCGGCAACCGGCTGATCAACTACAACTCGCCGGTCGACAACTCGCCGACGCTCTGCGTGAACGGCTCCATCGCGAGCGGGAACTCGACCGACAGCGGGAACTACTTCAACAAGGGGAACCCCGTGAACAGCGGGAACTTCTCCAACGCCAACGGGTCGACCAGCAGCAACAACTCCGCCAACAGCGCCAACCTCGCCAACGGGCCGCAGAAGACGAAGATCGGAGAGCGCAGATGATGATCATCGCGACGCTGGCCATCGTCCCGGCCCTGATGACCGGCGGCGGCCCGGGGCCGATCGCGTCGGCCGGCATCACCAACGTCACCAAGGACCGCGGCGCCATCACCAACGTCGGCAACAGTTACAACAGCGGCAATTACCGCAATCGCAAGAACGGCGTGAACAGCGGCAACTTCTCCAACGTGAACGGGTCGGCCAACAGCGTCAACGCCTCGGTCGCCTCGAACTTCGCCGACGGCCGGCAGAAGATCATCGTGATCGGCGGCAAACGCAAACGTTAGAGCCGGACCGGCAACGAGGTCAGGCGGTAGGTGCCCGGGTCGGGTGTGCGCAGGGTCGCCGGGTCGGCGGCCAGTTCCAGGTCGCGCTTGAGCAGTTCGGTCAGCGCGACCTGGGTGGTCACCCGGGCGATCGACGCGCCGACGCAGAAGTGCGGGCCGTGCGCGAAGCTCAGGTGGGCGGCGCGCTCGCGGGTGACGTCGAGGTCGTCGGGGGCGTCGAACGCCCTCGGGTCGCGGTTGCCGCCCGCCAGCGCGCAGGTCACCGGGGTGCCGGCGGCGATCTCGACGCCGCACAACTCCATGGGCTCGCGGGCGTAGCGGGGGATCGACAACAACGTCGGGCCGCAGAACCGCGTCAGCTCCTCGACCGCGCGCGGCATCAGCTCTGGTCGCTCGCGCAGCACGGCCAGCTGCCCGGGGTGGGCGAGCAGGGCCAGCGCCGCGTTGGCGATGAGGTTCGTGGGGGTCTGACCGGCCAGGATCAGGTGCCAGACCAGGGTCACGAGCTCCTGGTCGGTCAGTTCGGAGGCCACCAGGTCCGACAGCAGGTCGTCGCCCGGTTCGGCGCGCCGCCGGGCCACCGCCGCCTTCGCGCCGGCCATGATGCCCGGGATCGCCGCCGCGAAGCCGGGGCCGCCGGGCGTGTCGACCACCCGGCCGTAGGCGCGCCACTGTTCGCGGTCGTCGTCGGGGATGCCGACGAGGGTGCAGATGACGTCCATGGGCAGCGGGCGGGTGAAGGCGGGGATCAGGTCGGTCTCGCCGTCGAGCGGGTCGAGCAGGCGGGCGACGATCGTGGTGATCCGGGCGCGGAACGCCTCGGCCCGGCGCGGGGTGAAGGCCGGGGTGGCGGCCCTGCGCAGGCGGGCGTGCTCGGGGCCGTTCATCTCGCTCATGGTCCGCATGTACGGCAGGCAGTCGTCGGGCACCTCGGGACGCATGAAGCTGTCCGACCGGATCTCCAGCCGCGGATCGGTGAGCGCCGCGCGGATGTCGTCGTAGCGCGTGACCACCATCCACTCCGGCGCGCCGGGCATGCGCAGGACCGCGAGCGGGCCCGCCTCCCTGGCCTGGCCGTAGACGCCGAAGGGGTCGCCCATGGTGGCGGCGAGGTCGATCTCATACATGCATACTCCGAACATTCAGATGATGAGAACATCTGGATGGCGACGCTATCCTGGCTGCTGTCGATCCGGCAAGGCGGAGGCGAAATGGCCCGGTTGTCCCGTGTGGAGCACCAACGGCTCACCCGCGAGAAGGTGCTCGCCGCCGCGCGCGCCGAATTCCTCCAGTACGGCTTCCGCGACGCGAAGATCGACAACATCGCCGAGCGGGCCGAGCTCACCCGGGGCGCGGTCTACTCCAACTTCCCCGGCAAACGGGCGCTCTACTTCGCGGTCCTGGCCGCCGGGCGTCCCGTCGTCACGGCCGCCCCCGCGACCACCCGGGCCGAGGCCCTCCACGGGTTCGCCCGCGCCTGGCTGGCGGGCGTGCCGATCAGCTCCGAGCCCTGGCTGGGCCGCGACCTGCTGCCCGAGGTCATGGCCGACGAGGCCACCCGCAAGCCGTTCGCCCAGCTCGTGAAGCTGAGCGCGATCCTGCTCGGGATGACCCTCGAACGCCTCGACCCCGCCGCCGGCCGGCAGGTCCGCGTCGCGGAGCAGGCCCTCACGATCCTCCACGGCGCGGGCCAGTTCAGCGGCTTCGCCGACCTGTTCGACGTGGTCCGCGCCTGCGAACACCTCGCCGCCCTCGACCTCGACGACTCCTGGCCGCCGCCCCACCTGGCGTTCGCGGCGACGGTCGACGTGGTCGACGAACCGGCCGGCGACCTGCCCGAGGGCGTCGTGGTCACCTTGTCGCCCCACCGCGTGTCGGCCGTCGAAGAGGCGATGAGGGCCACGCCGGACGACGTGACCCTCATCGTGGCGGCCGACGACGAGCTGGCGTCACTGGCCGAACTCGTCATCGGCGACACGTTGAACTGCCTGGAACCCCTCCGGGCGGCGCCGTCGTTGCGGGTGCGCTACGGGCCGGCCGAAAGGGACACGACGGAGACGGCCGTCCGGGTCGCGGACGGCCGCATCGTGGCCAGGGCCGAGGGTTTCGGCGCCTGTCACGCCGTCGCGTCGATCTGACGCCGTCTGGCCAGCAGACGGCGGGCCAGGGGAGCGGCCAGGATCAGCGCCGACAGGATCAGCAGGACGGCCGCGATCGGGCTGGTCACCAGCACCGACGGGTCGCCCGCGCCGATCGCGAGGGCGCGCCTGAGCTGGATCTCGGCCATCGGCCCGAGGATCAGGCCGATCACCGCCGGAGCGAGCGGCAGGCCGAAGCGGCGCATCGCGAAGCCGATCAGGCCCAGCAGGTAGAGGACCACCAGGTCCACCCACGACGCGTTGAGCGCGTAGACGCCCAGGGCCGCGAACAGCAGGATGCCCGCGTACAGGTAGGGGCGGGGGATGTGCAGCACCCGGGCCCACAGGGGGGCCAGCGGCAGGTTCAGCACGAGCAGCATCGCGTTGCCCACGAACAGCGACGCGATCATGCCCCAGACCAGGGCCGGGTTGTGGTCGAAGAGCTGCGGGCCGGGCTGCAGGCCGTACTGCTGGAAGGCGGCGAGCAGGATGGCGGCCGTGGCCGACGTCGGCAGGCCCAGGGTCAGCAGCGGCACCAGGGTGCCGGCCGCCGAGGCGTTGTTGGCGGCCTCCGGCCCGGCCACGCCCTCGATCGCGCCCTCGCCGAACTCGCGGCCCTTGGCCAGGCGCTTCTCCACCGAGTACGACAGGAACGTCGGGATCTCGGCCCCGCCGCCGGGCAGCGCGCCGAAGGGGAAGCCCAGGGCGGTGCCCCGGAGCCACGGCTTCCACGACCGGGCCCAGTCGGACCGGCCCATGAACGCGCGGCCCACCGGGATCACCTCGGGGTGGCCGTGGCGGAGCCGGGAGGCGACGTACAGGACCTCGCCCAGGGCGAAGAGGCCCACGGCCACCACCACGACGTCGATGCCGTCGAGCAGTTGCGGGATGCCCAGGGTCAGCCGGGCCTGGCCGGTCTGCTGGTCGATGCCGATCAGGCCGATGACCAGGCCGATGCCCAGCGACGCCAGGCCCCGCACGACCGACCGCGACAACACCGACGACACGGCCGTGAAGGCCAGGATCGCCAGCGCGAAGTAGTCCTCCGGGCCGAAGGAGATCGCGAAGTCGACCACGAGGGGCGCGGCCACGACCAGGAGGGCGGTGGCGATCGTACCGGCGACGAACGACCCGATCGCCGCCGTGGCCAGCGCCTGGGCGGCGCGGCCCCGGCGGGCCATCTTGTTGCCTTCGAGAGCCGTGATCATGGACGAACTCTCGCCCGGCGTGTTCAGCAGGATCGACGTGGTCGAACCGCCGTACATGCCGCCGTAGTAGATCCCGGCGAACATGATGAACGCGCTGGCCGGGGGCACGTTGAAGGTGATCGGCAGGAGCAGCGCCACGGTCATCGCGGGGCCGATGCCGGGGAGCACGCCCACGAGGGTGCCGAGGGTGACGCCGATGAGGGCGTACAGGAGATTGACCGGCGTGAACGCGGTGGCGAAGCCGTCGAGGAGGAGCTGGAAGGAGTCCATCTCAGATCAGCCCCTCCAGCGGCCCGCCGGGCAACGTGACGCCCAGGCCCTTCACGAAGGCCAGGTAGGACGCCACGGCCAGCACGATCGCCAGCGCCCCGGCCCGGAGCCGGTTCTCGGCCCCGAGCACCCACGACACCCCGAAGAACAACAACGCGCCCGCGATGATCCAGCCCAGCAGGTCGACCGACACGGCGAAGGCCAGGAAGATCACGCTGATCAGGGCGACCGACTTCTTGTCGGAGGTCGCCGACGGGTCGACGTCCTCGCTCTCTTCCGGGTCGCCCTGACCGCCGCGCAGCACGTCGACGACGTAGAACAGGCCGGTCGCGATCATGGCGGAACCGACGATGATCGGGAAGAACCGCGGTCCCAGCCCGAGCGTCGAGGCCGCCGCCGTCACGTCGGCGGTGCCGACGATGACGAACACGCCGAGGGCCAGCACGGCCCCCGCGAGCAGCAGTTCCGGGTTCTTCCACCGCATCAGGACACGAGTCCCATCTCGGCGATGATGCCCTTCACCCGGGTCTCCTCGGCCGCCAGGTAGTCGGCAAACGGCTGCCCGGTCTGGAAGACGTCGATCCAGCCGTTCTTGGCCACCGCGTCCTTCCACGCCGCCGAGTCGTGCATCTTGGTGACCAGGTCGGTGAGCGACTGCTTGGCGGCGTCGTCGAGCCCGCCCGGGGCCACGAACCCGCGCCAGTTGGCGAGTTCGACGTCGAGCCCGCCCTCCTTCAGCGTCGGCGCGTCGATGTTGTCGAGCCGCGCGGGGGACGAGACGCCCAGGGCGCGCAGCTTGCCCGACTTCACGTGCTCGGCGAACTCGCCGATGCCCGAGATGCCGATCGCGACCTTGCCGCCGAGCAGCGAGTTCAGCGCCTCGCCGCCGCCCGAGTGGGCGATGTAGTTGACGAGCTTGGGGTCGACCCCGGCGGCCTTGGCCATCAGCCCGGCCAGGATGTGGTCGGTGCCGCCGGCCGAACCGCCGGCCACGGCTACCTTGGCGGGGTCGGTCTTCCAGGCGGCGGCGAGGTCCTGGAGGTTCTGGAGGGGCGAGTTCGCCGGGACGACGACGATCTCGTACTCCTCGGTCAGCTTGGCGATCGGCGTCGTCTCGGCCAGCGTGACCTGGGACTTGTTCTGCTCGATGGCGCCCACCATGACCAGGCCCATCGTCATGAGGAGGTTGCCGTTGCCCTTCTCCCCGACGAGCTGGGTGAGGCCGATCGTGCCGCCGGCGCCGGGCACGTTGTAGACCTCGACCTTGAGGTTCGGGTCGGCCGACTTGAAGGCCTGCTCGGCGGTCCGGGACGTGGTGTCCCACCCGCCGCCCGGCGCGGCCGGCGCCATGATCTTGAGAGCCGACGTCCCGCCACCGGACGACCCCGCCCCACATGCCGTGGCGGCGGTGAGCAGAGCCGCCGCCAATATCAGTTTCAGTCGCATTGCCGACTCCTACACCGTCTACCTGAACGTGGTGAGGATGCTGAGCGAACCCGCACGATCCGTCGATCCTTTATGTGATTGACGTCATATAGGTCGTATTGGTCACAGCCGGGAATTCGGCGCGGCTCCTATAGTGAACGCGTGAAACGGCTGCTCAACGCCTTCACCCGGGCAGATTCACGACGCGAGGTACGGCCGGCCTTCGGCCGTCCGCATCTCGCTTCATTGGGCACCCAGCTCTTCGTCTTGCAGATGGTGATCGTGCTGCTCACGGTCGTCGGCACCGCGACCGTCTGGGTCGGCCACACCCGCCGCCAGCTCAACGAGCAGCACGAGCAGCGGGCCCTGGCCATCGCCGAGTCGGTCGCCGGGCTGCCCGGGGTCCGGGAGGCGTTCGACGACCCCCACCCGGAGCAGACGCTGCAGCCGATCGCGTTGAGCGTGCAGAAGGCCACCGGTGCCGACTACGTCGTCATCGCCAACCGCGACGAGATCCGCTACGCCCACCCGAACGCCGCCCTGATCGGCCAGAAGTTGTCGACCGACGGCACCGAGGTGATGACCACGGGCGAGGAGTGGACCGGCGTCCAGACCGGCACCCTCGGCACCTCGGTGCGCGGCAAGGCCCCGATCTTCGGCCTCGACGGCCGCGTCATCGGCCTGGCCAGCGTCGGGATACTGGAGCAGACGGTCGCCGCCGAACTGGGCGACGCCCTCCCGCCGCTCATCTGGACGGTCTTCGGCGTGCTCGTCCTGGGCTCGGCCGCGGCGGCGTTCATCACCCAGCGGGTGCGCCGCCAGACCTTCGGCCTGGAGCCCAAGGAGATCGCCGGCCTGCTCGAACAGCGCGAAGGCGTGCTGCACGGAGTGAAGGAGGGCGTGGTCGCCCTCGACCTCGACGGCCGGATGACCCTGATCAACGACGCCGCCCAGGAGCTCCTCGGCGACGTGGGCGGCTCCCTCGACGACCTCCCGTCGAACGACCGCCTCCGCGACGTCATGGCCGGCGACGACGTCGGCGACGACCGGATCGTGTTGCGCCACGGCCGCACCCTCGTGCTCAACCGCACCCCGGTCGAGGTGCGCGGCCAGCACCGCGGCTGGGTGGTGACGTTGCGCGACCGCACCGAGCTGATCCACCTCTCCCATCAGCTGGACGAGGCCAGCAACACCACCGACCTGCTGCGCGCCCAGGCCCACGAGTTCGCCAACCGCATGCACACCGTGGTGGGGCTGCTGGAGCTGGGCGAACAGGAGATGGCCGTCCGCTACATCACCGAATCGGTCGGCGGCCAGTACGCCACCGACCTGCGCGAACAGGTGAAGGACCCGACGCTGGCGGCCCTGCTGCTGGCCAAGTCGGCCCAGGCGGCCGAACGCGGCGCGGCCCTGCGCCTGGCCGACGACGCCCACGTCGAAGAGGGCGCCCTGGGCGACCCCCACGACGCCGTCCTCGTCGTCGGCAACCTGGTCGCCAACGCGCTCGACGCCCTCGACGGCCGGGGCGGGACCGTGGAGGTCTGCGTCCGCACCTCGGACGAGGGCCTGCACGTCAGGGTCAGCGACGACGGCCCCGGCATAGCGGCCGACCTGGCCGAAGAGGTCTTCAGGGAGGGCTTCACCACCAAGGCGGCCCAGTCGGGCCCGCGCGGCCTGGGCCTGGCACTGACGAGACAGGCCTGCCTACGACGCGGCGGCTGGGTGAAGGTGCACAACGAGCGCGGCGCCGTCTTCACCGCGCTCCTGCCGAGGCGGTCATGATGATCAAGGTTCTCGTCGTCGACGACGACTTCATGGTGGCCCGCATCCACGTGGGCTACGTCGGCCGGGTCTCCGGCTTCTCCGTCGTCGGCACCGCCCACGGCGGCCGCGCGGCCATCACGGCGGTCGAGGACCTGCGCCCCGACCTGGTCCTGCTCGACGTCTACATGGCCGACATGTCGGGCCTGGACGTCCTCCACCACCTGCGCGGCCTCGCCCACCCCGTCGATGTTCTGATGATCACCGCGGCCAACGACATGGACACCGTCCGGGCCGCGTTGCGCGCCGGCGTGGTCAACTACCTGGTCAAACCCTTCACCGCGGCAGAACTGACCGAACGCCTCGACCAGTACGCCCAGACGCGCCGCCGCCTGGCCATGGCCGGCCCGGCGGCCCAGGACGACATCGACCGCCTGTTGGGCGGCACGACCCGCACGGTCCTCCCCAAGGGCCTGTCGACCACCACGTGCGCCCTGGTCGCCGACGCCCTCCGCACCAACGGCGGCGACCTGTCGGCGGCGGAGACGGCCGCGGCGACGGGGTTGTCGCGGGTGAGCGCCCGGCGCTACCTGGAGTACCTGTGCGCCACGGGCCAGGTCGAACTCCGCCCGAGGTACGGCACGGCGGGCCGCCCGGAACACCGCTACCGCTGGGCCACATAAATCGCTTTCCGGCGGTTCGCCCTCTTTGCTACCGTCGCCCTGCCAGCCAGGCCGATCAAAGGGAGGGGACGTCATGCGGTACGCCGCCGTGCCCCTCCGTACCTTCCAGGTGATCCGCGTGTCTTCCGGGGCCCGGCTTCGGCTGCGCGCCCGATTCCGGCTGGCCTTCTTCTCGTAGAGGGCTTCATCGCGCCGTCCTTTCCGGATTCACCTCTCGAAAGAGAAACGGCCATGACCCTTCGTAACATCGGCATCCTCGCCCACGTCGACGCCGGCAAGACCACCGTCACCGAGCGCATCCTGTTCGCGACCGGGGCGACGTACAAGCAGGGTGAAGTGCACCATGGCACCACCGTCACGGATTTCGACTCGCAGGAGCGGGATCGTGGGATCACGATCTTCGCGGCGGCGGTGACCTGTCACTGGCAGGGCGCGCAGATCAACCTGATCGACACCCCCGGGCACGTCGACTTCTCCGACGAGGTCGAGCGGTCGTTGCGGGTGCTCGACGGGGCGGTCGCGGTGTTCGACGCCGTGGCGGGCGTCGAGCCGCAGAGCGAGGCGGTCTGGCGGCGGGCCGATCGCCATGGCGTGCCGCGGATCGTGTTCGTCAACAAGATGGACCGGCCCGGGGCCGACCTCGGCGCGACCGTCGAGGCGATCCGGCGGCGGCTGCATCCGAGGCCGCTCGTTCTCGGCAGCCCCGACCTGGTCGATCAGGTCGCCGAGCTGCATCCGGACGTGCTGGAGGAGTATCCCGACGTGTCCCCGGCGACGTTGCAGCGGGCGCTGCGGGAACTGACGGCCAGGAACGAGGTGGTCGTGGTGCTGAGCGGGTCGGCCTACCGCAACCAGGGCATCGAGGAACTGCTCGACGCCGTGGTGGCCTACCTGCCGGAACCGCGTGTCGACGACCGTCCGTTCGCCGGGCTGGTGTTCAAGGTGGCCGAACGGATGGCGCTCCTGCGCGTCTACTCCGGCACGTTGCGCAAGGGCGACACCGTCCTCGACACGACGACCGGGAGGACCGAGCGGGTGTCGCGCATCCTGCGCATCCAGGCCGACCGGCACAGCGACCTCGACCGTGCCGAGGCGGGCGACATCGTGGCCGTCACCGGACCCAAATCGGTGCGGACGGGCGCGACGCTGACCGACCCGGCCGCGCCGCTCGTGCTGGAGCCCCCGTCGACGACCGAACCGGTCGTCTCGGTCGCGGTGGAGGCCGCGACCGGGGCCGAACACCAGAAGCTCGCCGTCGCGCTGGCCCGCCTGGCCGACGAAGACCCATCCATTCGTGTACGAACCGACCCGGAGACCGGCCAGACCATCCTGTCCGGCCTGGGAGAACTCCACTTGGAGGTGGCCGTGGAGAAGATCCGCCGCGACCGCGGCCTCACCATCCGCGTCGGCGCCCCGCAGGTCGCGCTGCGGGAGACCGTCGTGACGGGCGTGACCGGCGTCCTCTACCGGCACGTCAAACAGGACGGCGGCGCCGGCCAGTACGCCCACGTCCGCCTCGACGTCGAACCGTGCGACGAGCCGTTCGTGTTCGCGAGCACGGTCGTCGGCGGCCGGGTGCCGAAGGAGTACGTGAAGGCGGTCGAACAGGGGTGCCGCGACGCCCTGGCCGAAGGACCCCTCGGCGGGCACCCGGTCATGGGCCTGCGGGTGACCCTGACCGACGGCGCCACCCACGTGAAGGACTCCTCGGAACTGGCCTTCCGCACCGCCGGCCGCCTCGCCCTGCGCGAGGCGCTGCGCTCCTGCCGGATGGCCGTCCTCGAACCCGTGACGGAGGTGACGGTGACGGTCCCCGACGACCTGGCGGGCGGCGTGCTCGGCGACCTGGCCGCGAGAAAGGGCCAGGTCTCCGGGACGGAGGCCAGACCGGGCACGGTCGTCATCACGGCGATGGTCCCCCTGGCCGAGGTCTTCGGCTACGCGACCCGGCTCCGCAGCCGCACCCAGGGCCGGGGAGCCTTCACGACGAGACCGGCGGGGTATGCCCTGACAGCTCGCTGACCTCCGCGATGAGGCGCCGGGCCACACCGCTGGACTCCTGCGCCTCGGCCCGCTGGTGGCCACAATCGACGACGGTGCCGTCGGTTGTGGTCACCTCGGCGTAGATGTCACCGTTCTCGATCCAGACGGCGATGTGGTTGATCCCGTCCGAGTCCTTCTCGTAGACGACGATGAAGGCGGGCTCGTCTCCGGCATAGCTGTTCCGGAACCGGAAGGTCTCGCGGGGTCTCATCCAGCGGTCCTCGCCCAGCGGCTCAAGCCAGCAGGCGAGCCAGTCGTCGGAGCTGTTGGTCACATCAATGACGGCCATTTCGTATTTCTACCGGAAGCAGGAAGATCGCGGCGATCAAGAGGAGGACCGCGAGCACCGGGGCGAACGGCCGGCTGACCGTCAGCAGCATGGCCGTCGACGCCGCCCCGACGGCCAGCGCGCCGATCTGCCGGAGGGCCGTCACGAACGGGTCCCTCCGGCCGGTCGCCAGGTCGTGGAGGGAGGTGGTCAGCACGCCGGTCATGTACGTCGTGTTCGGGTGCAGGCCCAGCATCATCGCGCTCTGGCCGCCCATCGCGATGCCCGCCAGGGCCAGCAGGACCAGCCGGCCCGACAGGTCGGGGTGGGTGCCGGTGCCGATCCAGCCGATCGCCACGACGACCAGCAGGACCAGCTCCGCGACCAGGCCCGGCGTGCGCCTCGAACGGAAGGTCACCGCCCAGGCGTAGGCGCCGGCGCCGAACCCGGCCACGGCCGTCAGGGCGGCGATCCACCTGCCCGACGCCGCCGTCACCACGTTGCCCGTGATGATGCCGGCGAAGGCGCCGCCCAGTTCGAGGAAGGTGAAGAGGTCGACCGCGCCGGCGCAGCAGGCCAGCGCGGTCGTGCCCCACATGATCCGCATGCCGGGGGACGTACCCCCTAACGGCCCTGTAGCGCCTTCACGTTGTCGCCGAAGGTCCAGTTGCGGGAGCCGTCCCAGTTGATCGACCAGGTCATCAGGCCCTTGAGCTGGCCGTTGAAGCTGTTCCACGCCTGCGACACCAGCGCCGGCGACATGTGGCCGCCGCCCGCGCCCACCTGGGCGGGCAGGCCGGGGACCTGCTTGTCGTAGGGCACCCGGATCGTCACGCCCTGGATCACCAGGCCGTTGTTGAGGCAGGTCGTCTGGGCGACGAAGCCCTGGACCGTCCCGGCCGAGTAGGAGTCGCCGGAGCAGCCGTACATCGACCCGTTGTAGTACTGCTGGTTCAGCCACCACAACCGGCCGTTGTCGGCGTACTTCTTGATGATCGGCAGGTACGCGCCCCAGATCGAGCCGTAGGTGACGCTGCCGCCGGTGACGTAGGCGGTCTCCGGGGCCATGGTCAGGCCGAAGTTCGACGGCATCTGCGCCAGCACGCCGTCGATGATCCTGATCAGGTTGGCCTGCGACGCCGACAGCGTGTTGATGTTGCCGCTGCCGGTCAGGCCGGTCTCGATGTCGATGTCGATGCCGTCGAAGTTGTACCGCTTGAGGATCGGCACGATCGTCGCGATGAACCGATCGGCCACCACGCTCGACGACAGGTCGATGCCCGCCGTGGCCCCGCCGATCGACATCAGGATCGTCGCGCCCGCCGCCTTGGCCGCGCACATCTCGGCCGGGGTGGCGACCTTCACGGTCGCGTCCATGCCGTCCTCCCACAGGACCGTCCCGTCAGAGCGGATCACCGGGAAGGCGGCGTTGATGACGTTGTAGCCGTGCTGCCTGATCCGGGCGTCGGTGATCGGGATCCAGCCGAGCGGCGGGTGCACGCCGTTGACCGCGCCGTCCCAGTTCTCCCAGTAGCCCTGGAGCACCTTCCCGGCGGGCTTGCCCTTGACCGCGCAGGTCGGGCCGTTGGTGGGGGTGACCGTGGGCGTGGGCGAAGGGCTGGCCGAAGGCGACGGCGACGGCGACGGAGACGGGCTGGGCGACGGGGACGGGGACGGGCTCGGGTTGGTGCCGCCCGGGCCGTCGAAGCTGATGTCGTCGGCGTAGTAGGTGCCCTGGCCGTACCAGCCGTGGAGGTAGACCTGTGCCGTGGTCTGCCCGGCGGCGGTGGTGAAGTTCAGGGTCAGCTGCCGCCAGTCGGCCGACGACGTCCAGACCGAGCTGCCGCCCTGCACGCCCAGGTAGACGTAGTTGCCCCGCACCCACGCCGTCAGCACGTAGGCCGTGCTCGGGCGCACCGACACGTTCTGGCTGCACCGGGCGTTGTCCGAGGCGCTGGCCGCACCGGCGAGCGCTCTGGTTCCGGTACGAACAGGGGAGGCCACCGCCGACCCGAGCCCTCCCGTACACGTCCAGGGAGAGAGCGATCCCGATTCGAGCCCGGGGTTGGCGAGCAGGTTGGCCGCGTTGGCCTGCGAGGGGATGAGCAGCGCGGCCACCAGGGCCAACGCCAAGAACACAGCACGTTTCACGAGGAAACCCTTCTGTCGCCCGGGCAGCGCAGATCACCGGGGGTGGGGTGCGGGCCACGGTGACTGGGGCTCGCGAGCAACAGCAGTCGAATTATCCGACGTTGATCGTGGATACGTCCATAGGAGGATTTGTCAGACGTAGCCGCCTTCGATGAGGCTGCGGCCCGTGTCGGTGATGACGTCCTCGGTCGGGCGGGGGTTCCAGCCGAGCAGTGACCGGGCCTTGGCGTTCGACAGGTGCCGGATCCGGCCCACGTTCCTGGCCAGTTCGGCCATCCGGTCGTCGGTCTCGGCCAGTTTCCTGACCACCTCGTCCGGGAGGAGCTCGGTCGGGGTCGTCGCGCCGAGGCGCTCACGCAGGACCCGGGCGATGTGGGCCATCGACACCGCGTCGCCCGACGCCCCGATGAAGCGCTCCCCGGCCGCCTTCGGCGAGGTCATCGCGCGCAGATGGAGGTCGGCGGCGTCCCGGACGTCCACCATCCCGAACCACATGTTCGGGATGGCCGGCATGCTGCCGTCGAGCAGTCCGGCCAGGATCCTGATCGAGCTGGCGTAGCGCGGCCCGGTCACGGGGCCGAAGATGCCGGTCGGGTTGACCACGGTGAGTTCCATGGCTCCCCGGTCGAAGTCCCAGGCCGCGCGTTCGGCGATCACCTTCGACTTCGGGTAGGCCGCGATGTCCGCGTCGGGGCGGGTCCAGTCGTCCTCGGTGAAGGGCCGGTCGGTCTGCGGGTGCCCGTAGCCGATGGCGGCGAACGACGAGGTCACGACCGTCCGGCGCACTCCCGCGTCACGGGCCGCGCGCAGCACGCGCAGGGTGCCGTCACGGGCTGGGATGATCACCTCGTCCTCGTGGTCGGGCTGGGCCGCCGGCAGGGGGGAGGCGACGTGCAGGACGTAGTCGCACCCTGCCACGGCCTCGTCCCACCCCTCGTCGGACGTGAGGTCGGCGACGACCGAGGGCACGCCCTCGACGGGGGTGTGGCGGACGGTGGTCCGCACGTCGTAGCCGGCCTCTTGGGCGGCGGCGATGACGCGGGTGGCGAGGAAGCCGGTCCCGCCGGTGATCAGAACTGTTTCCATGCCGTCGACGATACAATAGAAAACGGACAGTCGAAAACGCGTTTTCGATAAGGAGTCTCATGCGCAGCCGCCTCACCGAGGAGCGCGAACACGAACTGCTCGGCATCGCCCTGGCTCTCGTCCGGGAGAAGGGCTACGACGAGGTGACCATCGACGACATCGCCAGGGCCGCCCGCGCGAGCACCGCGACGCTCTACCGGCGGTGGGGCGGCAAGGCGAAGATGGTCATCACCGCGGTGAAGGCGAGCAAGCCCGCCCGCCCCGAGGAGATCGACACCGGCAGCCTGCGGGGAGACCTGCTGGCGGCGACCCGCCGGGGGACCGTGCCCCGGCCGCTGACCGGCCTGGCCCAGGCGGTTTTGGTCGACGAGGAACTGCGGGCCGCCTTCCACGAGCTGATGATCGAGCCCGAGTTGGCGGTGTTGCGCCGGGCCCTGGAGCGGCACGTCGCGGCGGGCGAGATCGACCCCGGCAACCCGATCCTGACCATGGTCGACCGGCTGCTGATCGGGCCGCTGGTGGCCGAGGCGCTGTGGCTCGGCGACACGCCGGGGATGGCGGAGCGGCTCGTCGACGACGTGGTGCTGCCGCTGCTGACCCGCAAGGTCTGAGTTTGCCTTGGCGGGCATTCCGTGGAGCGTGGGCGACGGCCACGTGGGACGGTGTCTCCCGATCCGTGGGTAACGTGAGGTATGTCGTGACCAGGGAGGACATATCCATGGTTGACAAGTGGGCAACCAAACGCAGGCTCGCCGCGGCGATCAACGACCACGACTTGGCGCGGATGCGAGAGCTCTTCACCGACGACGCCACCTACGTCTCGCCTGCGGGAGTGGCCGAGGGACCCGAACAGATCCTCTGGCTTTACGAGCAGTTCTTCAGGGGATTCCCGGACCTCCACCTCGCCGTCTGGTACGAGGCCACCACCACCGACAATCCCTTGATGGTCGAGTGGACGGCGATCGGCACGCACACCGGGCCCTTCCTGCTGCCCGACGGCAGCGACCTGGCGCCGACGGGCCGCCGCATCACGCTGCGCGGCACCTGCGCCTCGTTCCTGGAGGACGGGAAGATCGCCACCCACCGGGAGTACTTCGACCAGCTGGAGCTCTACTCCCAGCTCGGCCTGCACCTGGAACCAGGCGAGTCCGCCGCGGCGTGATCCTCGCGGCGAATCGGCTCCGCGCCAGGACCGTCGGCCGAAGTGGGCAGGTCAGGCCGGTGACTTGAGGCCGGTCGCCGTGATCGGCACCAGCACCTTCCTGCCGTCGAGCCGTTCCCTCAGGCCCGTCAACCCCGCCAGGGCGATCGCCGACGTCGGTTCGGTGTAGACGCCGGCCAGGCGGAGGCGCGCGTGGGCCGTCCACAGGGCGGTGTCGTCGACGGCCAGAACGTCGGTCGCGTGCGCGATGATGGCCCGGCCCCTGGGTGGGTGGGCGATCTTGATGCCCTCCGCCGCAGTGTCGCCCACGACGACCTCGACCGGCTCGGTCCCGCCGGTCACCAGCGGCGCGCAGGCCGTCGACTGGATCGCGTAGATCTCCGGCACCCGGTCGGTCAGGCCCGCCGCCCGCAGGTCGGCGAAGCCGTGCGCGATGCCGAGCATCAGCGTCCCGGCCCCGACCGGCAGCACGACCGCGTCGGGCACCCCCATCTGCTCCCACGCCTCGAACGCGAAGGTCCGGGTGCCCGCGACGAACATCGGGTGCCAGGCGTGCGAGGCGTAGACGTCGCCGGTGACGCGGGCGTGTTCGACGGCCGCGTCGGCCACCGCCTGGCGGGTGCCGGGCACGGCGTGCAGCTCGGCGCCGTAGGCCGCGATCTGCTTCAGCTTCCCCGGCGACGCCGAGGCGGGCGCGAAGACGTGGCACTTGAGCCCGGCCCGCGCGCTGTACGCCGCCAGCGCCGCCCCGGCGTTCCCCGAGGAGTCGATCACGACCGACGACGCCCCGTGGGCCTTCAGCCACGACACCAGCACGGCGGTGCCCCGGTCCTTGAAGGAGCCCGTCGGCAGCGCCCCCTCCAGCTTGAGGGTCAGGTCGAGCCCGTCCCACGGCATCGGGACCAGCGGGGTGACCGGTTCGCCGAGCGAGATCGCGTCGACGGCCGGGAGCCAGTCGCGGTACCGCCACCCGCCCTCCCCGGAGGGCGACCCGTCGAGCGGGATCGGGGGCACGTCGAGCGCGCCTCCGCAGGAGGGGCAGGCCCAGGCCAGGGGGTCGGCGGCCACGTCGCAGGAGGAGCAGCGCAGGTCCATCGCATCAACGTACATAACGGAACCAGCCGTGAGCCCCCCGGGCCCACGGCTGGTTCTCGTTCCGAGAAGGTCAGTTGATGATGAACTGCGTGCCCGGCTGGCGGACGATGTCGCCGTCGGCCGAGTTGGTGATCGTCACGTTCGTGAGGGTCGCCGAGCCGCGGGCCCCGGACATCGCCAGGATGCCCGCGCCGTTGTTCGACTTGTCGATCCGCACGTTGGTGATCTGGGCGGTCACCTCACCGCCGCCCGTCTTGAACTGGATGCCGTCGTAGGTCGAGTCGACGATGTCGGTGTCCCGGATGGTCACGCCCGGGATGCCGGCGCCCTGTGCGAACAGGGTGATCGCGCCGAACTCCTGGTCTTCGTTCCAGAACGCCCCGCCGGTCCGGTAGAGGCCGTTGTTGGCGATCAGCGTCGTCCCGGTGAAGGGGATCGGGTCGTGGTCGGTCGCCAGCATGATGCCGGGGTAGTTCGCGGTGTCGTAGATCAGGTTGTTCTCGATCTTGTTGCCGAAGCCGCCGTAGACCGCGATGCCGTTGGCGCGCCAGGGCAACTGGATCGTGTTGTTGATGAACTGGTTGTTCGAGCCGATGTCGACCGACTGGTCCTTGACGTACTTGGACGCCCACACGGCCAGCGCGTCGTCGCCGGTGGTCCGGAACGAGCTGTTGAACACCTTGGAGTTGCGGGTGCCGTTGGCGAAGTTGATGCCGTCGGCGTAGGTGTTGCGGATGCGCATGCCGCTGAACTCCACCCCGATGCCGGGCCCCCACAGTTCGGGGATGTTCGTGTAGTCGCGACCGGCCCAGACGCCCACGTTCGCGTGCTCGATCCAGACGTTCGTGATCTTGGTGTTCTGGCCGAAGCGGCCGTTCAGGCCCACGCCGCCCTCGGCGCCGCCGGGTCCGCCGCGGATGCGGCCCGAGCCGAAGATCGCGATGTCGGAGATCTGGGTGTTGTTGTCGATGTCGAAGCCGAAGTTGCCCTCGTGCGGGTGGTTGATGCCGCCCTGGACCAGGTGCGGTTCGACGGTCGTGTAGAGCTGCGAGTGCCACATGCCGGCGCCGCGGATCGTCACGTTGCTGATGCCGACCTGGTTGTGGTTGCCGCGGTTCAGCGGGTCGTCGGTCAGGATCTTCTGCTCCTGCCGCCACTGGCCCGCCGGGATCCACACGCAGCTGATGACGCCGTTCTGGTCGTCGGTGACCGCGCGCTGGATCGCCTGGGTGTCGTCGTTGCCGTCGTTCGGGACGGCGCCGTACTGAGTGATGCTGGTGCAGCCCGAGGGCTGGCTCAGCGGGGGAGCGACCTGCTCCAGGTCGATCAGGTCGATGATGTAGAACGCGGCGTCGTCGGTGGCGTCCCGCTGGAGGCGGAACTTGGTGCCGACCGGGTAGCTCTGGCTGAGCAGCGCGTTCGACTCGTCGAACAGGCGTCGCGCGTCGCCGCCGGGGTTCTGGGTGAGGCCCTCGGGGTCGTCGGTCGAGCCGTACAGCCAGGAGTGCTTCGAGCTCAGGGTGATCTTCCGGTTGAACGTGCCGTTGATGTAGAGGCTGATCGTCTTGTCCTGGCCGCCGCCGGAGGCGGCGTCCGGGATCGAGTTGCGGATGACGATCGAGTTCGACGGCACGGTCGAGGTGAACTCGACGTACTGGCCGGTGCTGTTCAGGCGGACCGAGCTGCGGCCGCTCGACTCCGAGGCGAAGTTCGTGTGCCCGAAGGTGCGCAGCGCGTCGGCGGTCAGGACCGTCCCGTTGTGCTGAGCGGCCTCGGCCTCGTACTCGGTGTACGGCACCGCGGCGCCGCGCCCGACCACGATGGCCTGCGTGAACGTGTTGTTCGACTCGTTGGTCTCGGTGACCGCGCCGGTGGCGTCGGCCGTGGCGGTGATGGTCGCGCCGCCGCTGGTGGCCGTCCAGGTTCCGCTGATCGAGACGGTGGCCGTGGCCCCCGCCGCGATCGTGCCGGTGGAACCGTTCAGGGTGGCCGAGCCGACCGTGACGCGGGTGGTGCTCGCGCCCGCCGGGTCGATGCCGCGGTTGTGGACCGAGACGGTGAAGCTGACGGCCTGGCCGACGGCCGGGTTGGCCGGGTTGGACGTCACGCCGGTGACCTGCAGGTCGGGGCCGGGGGCCTGGGCGACCGTGAGCTGGGTCGGTGCGGTGAAGGTGTTGTTGGCCTCGTTCTGCTCGAACACGGTGCCGTCGGCGTCGACCGTCGCGGCGACCGCGTAGGTGCCCTGCGGGCGGGCGCCGACGTTCTGGGTGAACGTGGCCTGCGCGCCGGCCGCCAGGGCCGGGATGCTGACCGTGCCGACGAGGCTGCCGCCCACAGTGACGTTCACGCTGTCGGCCGGGGAGGCCGAGGTGCCGTTGTTGCGGACCGTGCCGGTGACGGTGATCGCCTGCGTCTCGTTGGGCGAGGTGGGCGACCAGCTCAGCGCGGTGACCTGGAGGTCGGGGTTGGGCGCCGGGGTGCCGAACACCTGGAACTCGGCGATCTGGCCCGCCGGGGCGCCGGTGTTGCTGGTGATCCGGAGCTGCACGTCGGCCGTGGTCGCGGTGACCGGGATCGTCACCGTGTTCTGCGCGGCCGGGTTGAAGGTGTAGCCGGTCGCGCCGACCAGGCTGGTGTAGGTCGTCGCGGCCTGGTCACGGCCGAACACCTGGACGTTCTGGGTACGCGAGCCCCACGCCGACGACGGGTTCAGCTTCAGCACCACCGAGGTGATGTTGGCGTTCGACCCGAGCTTCACCGTCAGCACGCTGGGCCAGACGCCGGACGCGCCCTCCCAGTAGGTGTCGAGGTTGTTGTCGTTGGCGTTGGCCGCCACGAACGTGTGCACGTGGCCCGACTCGGTGATCTCCTTGCCCTGGGCCAGGTTCGTGCCGGTGGGCGGGTTGCTGCCCGTGCGGGTCACCGAGTTGCTCAGCGGGCCGTTGTTGCCGGCCGCGTCCTTCGCCCGCACCTGGTAGCTGACGGTGACCGTGGCGGGCTGGTTGTCGGTGTAGGTGAGCGAACCGGCGCCGACCTGCGCGAGGTAGTTGCCGTCGCGGAAGATCTCGTAGCCGGCCACGCCGACGTTGTCGGTCGCGGCGCCCCAGGCGAGGCGGATCTGACCGGCGGCGGGCTCGGTGTAGCTCAGCGTGCCCGGCGCGGAGGGCGCCTGGGTGTCGCCGCCCGACTGGCCCTGGCGGGTCACCGCGTTGCTGTTGCCGGAGGTGTTCCCCGCGGCGTCGCGGGCGCGCACCGTGTAGGTCACCGTGGCGGTCGAGGGCTGGGTGTCGGTGTACGTCAGCACGTTGCCCGCGACGGTGGTGATGGAGGTCCCGTTGCGGAAGACCTCGTAGCCGGTCACCGCGACGTTGTCGGTCGAGGCGCCCCAGGCGAGCCTGATCTGGTTGGCGGCCGGCTCGGTGAAGCTCAGGGTGCCCGGGGTGGAGGGCGCCTGGGTGTCACCGGGGGTCGTGGGCCCGTAGACCTCGAACTCGGAGATCTGCCCGGCGGCCCAGCCGGTGTTGCCGGTGATGTTCAGGCGCACGTACCGGGTCGAGGTCGCGGTGAAGTTGATCGTCACCGTGTTGCCCGTGGCCGGGTTGAACGTGTAGCCCGCCGACCCGACGATGTCGGAGAAGCTCGACCCGTTCGTGCTGCCCTGGACGGCCAGCGTCTGGGTGCGGGTGGCCCAGCCGGAGGCGGGGAGCTTCAGCACCACCCGGTTGACCGAGGTGGACGCGCCGAGGTCGACCTGGAGCCACTCGGGGAAGACGTTGTTGTTGCTCTCCCAGTAGGTGGCCTGGTTGTTGTCGTTCGCGTTCGAAGCGACGTAATTCTGCGACACGGAGCTGCCGGTCATCGTACGGCCGGAAGCAAGATTGCCGCCGGTGTTGCCGCCGCCGTCGGTGGCGTAGATCTCGAACTCCGAGATCTGGGCGGCCGGCCAGCCGGTGTTGGCGGTGACGTTGACCCGCCAGTAGCGGTGCGTGGCCGAGCCGAAGTTGATCGTGACGGAGTTCCCCGTGGCCGGGTTGAACGTGTAGTTCGCCGAGGCCACGACGGTGGAGAAGGAGTTGCCGTCGGAACTGCCCTGGACGGTCAGCGTCTGGGTGCGGGTCTGCCAGGCGGACGCGCCGGGCACCTTGAGCACGATCTGGTCCACGGCGGTGGCACTGCCGAGGTCGATGCGCGCCCACTGCGGGAAGCTGTTGTTGACGCTCTCCCAGTAGGTCGACTGGTTGCCGTCGTTGAGGGCGGAGGCGGTCTGACCTGCGGTGGCGCTGGAGACCGCAGTGGCCTTGCCCAACGACAGGTTGGGTCCGCCGGCGGCGGACGCGGGCGGGGCGAGGAGCCCAGACGCGACAAGGCCGGCGGCGACGACGGTCGCCACCAGCCTCAAAGGTCCGTGCAGCTTTCTCATTCGCGTTCTTCTCTCGTCAGGGTCGACAGGTGGAGACACGGATGGGGGCGGGAGCACGGACGCAGTGCATTCCCTGAAGAGTTGCGAGAAACAGAAAGAAATTAGACGACAAATTGCAAGATTCTTGCGTAGTGCTGGTCGAATGTTACATATGTGCTACGGGGTCGTCAATGTTCCTGTCACCTGCGGATGAAGCCGCTGCGGTAGGCCCAGACGACCGCCTGCGTCCGGTCGCGGACGCCCAGCTTGGTGAGAATGCCCTTGATATGGGTCTTGACGGTCTCCACCGAGACCTTCATGGCGGCGGCGATCTCGGCGTTCGACCGGCCGTCGGCGAGCGCGGTGAGCACCTCGGCCTCCCGCTCGGTCAGGCCGTGCTCCACCGAGGCGGGCCGGGCGGCGAGGATGCCCATCAGCCGCCGGGTGACCGTGGGCGCCAGCAGCCCGTCGCCGCGCGCGACCGTCCGCACGGCGGCGACGATCTCCGCCGGGGCGGCCCGCTTCAGCAGGAACCCGTCGGCGCCCGCCCTGATGGCCCGGTCGACGACCTCGTCCTGGTCGAACGTGGTCAGCACCAGCACCCTCGGCCGGGGCGCCGGCCAGCCGGTGATCGTGCGGGTGGCCGCGACGCCGTCGTGGCCGGGCATCCGGACGTCCATCAGCACGACGTCGGGCCGGTGCAGCCGGGCCTGGTAGACGGCCTCCAGCCCGTCGCCGGCGACCCCGGCGACGGTCATGCCGGGCTCGGCCCCGAGCAGGACCGCCAGCACCTGCCGCACCAGCGGATCGTCGTCGGCGATGACCAGCTTGATCACGCCGGCAGGACCGCCCTGACCCGGAACCCGGTGGCGTTCGGCCCGGCGACGAGGGTCCCGCCCTCGGCCTCGGCACGCGCCCGCATGTTCGCCAGCCCCCGCCCCGGCACCGGCTCGGCGAACCGCCCCTCGTTGCGCACGTCGATCACCACGCCCGTGCCCTTGCGCCCGATGACCACCGAGATCCGGCCGCCGGCGGTGTGCCGCAGCGCGTTCGTCACCGCCTCCTGGACGATCCGGTACCCGTTGGTCGTCAGCGGCACGTCACCGGCGTCGAGGATCAGCTCCCGCCCGGCCGCCCGCACCCGCGCGGCGAGGGTGCCGAGCTCAATCGACGGGTCGAGCACGTGCAGCAGCCGGTCGAGCTCGTCGAGCGCCCCGCGCCCGAGCTCCTCGATGTGCCCGAGCGCCTGCTCCCCGAACGAGGGCACCTGCCGGCCGACCCCGGCCTGCATGACCATGACGTTCACGGTGTGCCCGAGTGAGTCGTGCAGTTCCCGCGCCAGCCGGACGCGCTCCTCCATCAGCACCACGGCCCGCCGGTTCCACGCCGCCATGCCCGCAGTGGTCGACAGGAACAGGCACATCGCCACCCCCGCCACGTCGTTCGCCTCCGGCAGGCAGCGGTCGAACACCGCCCAGCCCGCCACGGCGGCCAGCGTGAGCACCACGCCGTGCGCCCGCCGCCGGTCGAGCGAGTGGAACGTGAACACCGCGATCCAGGCCGTCCACTGGACGAACACCACGGAGTACCCGGCCGCCGCGTTGACCGAAAGGAGCACCCCTTCGAACACCAGCACCGCGAGCGGCGCCTTCGTCCGCCACAGGAAACCCAGCGCGGCCACGACCGGCAGCACGAGGCCGAGCACGTCGGGCCGCCGGTAGAGCGGGCCGGGTTCGACGAGCAGGGTGACGACCACCCCGCCGGCGAGCAGCGCGGCGGCGAGCAGCACGTCGCCCCTCGTCGGCCGCATCGAGGACGTCCTTCCGGTGACGGCGCGCGGGCGCCGGGCAGCCCCGCCGGGTGCCCGCGCGCCGTCGGCACAGGGAGACATTTCTGGATTCATTCTCCGAGGGCCGTCGCCGCCACGCCTCCCTCCACAGAGGGAGGTGACCTCCTCCGACTCGTCCTTAGCCTCTCCTCCGTGAAGACGACCGCGTACTGGTGGTTCCTGCTGACGGCGGTGGCCGTCGCCGTGTTCTTTCCGCTGCCCTACCTGCTCAACTCCCTTGAGAGCATGTCCGACGACGGCTCGCTCGCCGCGACCTACGCCCCCCAGGGCGCGGCGATCCGGGCCGCCTTCTACGCGCACATCGTGTTCGGCGGCCTGGCGCTGCTGCTGTCGCCGTTCCAGTTCGCCGCCCGGATCAGGAACCGCCTCCCCGTCGTGCATCGGGTCGCCGGCCGGATCGCCCTGGTGTCGATCCTGGTCGCGGGGGTGTCGGGGGCGGTCATCGCGCCGCTCAACTCGGCCGGCGCGATCGGCACGGCCGGGTTCGGGTCGCTGGCGGTGTTGTGGGTGGCGTTCGCCGTCATGGCGTTCGCGGCCATCCGGAAGGGCGACGTCGAGGCGCACCGAGGCTGGGCCACGCGGGTGTTCGCGCTGACCTACGCGGGGGTGATGCTGCGGTTGTGGCTGGTGGTGCTGATGCCCGCGCTGGGGTCGTTCGAGGCGGCGTACGCCATCGTGCCGTTCCTCTGCTGGGTGCCGAACCTGGTCGTGGCCGAGTGGTTCGTCAGGCGATCCCGTAGATCGCCAGGAAGAGCCGCAGGCGCGGTACGTCCTCTCGCGTGAGCAGCCCGTCGAGCATGGCCATGGCGGGCGCCCGGTCGCGTCCGGCCAGGCGCTTGCGCAGCAGCGGCGGGATCGCCCGGTTCAGCTCGGCGAGCGCGAGCGTGCGGATCTCGCCGTCGGCCCGCTCGGCGATGTCGAGCAGCCGCAGCACGGCCTCGTCGTCCTCGGCGGGCGGGCGCACGCTGGCCCGCCAGGCCGCGATGGCCGAGATGCCGGCGGCGAGGGAGGAGATGAGGGCGCTCATCGAGGTCACCACACCCGAGCCGACCCCGAACGACGTCATCGTCTGCGACGTCAGCGTGCCGAACGAGATGACCCCGGCGACGATGACGAGCCCGAGGATGAGATAAATCGTTAAGTTCGAGCGCATTTGATCAGGTTATGATCGAAAACATGATCGTTGGAAAGGACGACACCACCCCCATCCGGTGAGTGTCCCGACGCGGCGAGACGCCGCCTCCATCCGCGAAGAATGGCTCCGGGTCGCCCTGTCGACCGAGCCCGCCGACCGCCCCGAAGCCGAAGCGGCCATCGCCGGCCTCTACCGGCTGAACGGGCTTCCCCCGCCCGGCTTCCACTGGGTCTCCTCGCCTCCCGAGTTCCCTCCCGGGGCGCTGACGCGCCTGTTCGAAGCCCGGCGCCACACCATGACGCGCGACCTCGACGCCGGTCTGCCGGTCACCAGGAACCGCAGGGAGCAGGTCGCCCGGACCGTCCGATGGCCGTTGGCCCGCAGCCGCCTGCCATTCCGGCTGGTCGTGTACGACCACGACCGCGAGTGGCGAGACGTCCACGACGTGTCCTGGCTGGCCGAATACGACTGCCTGCCCTGGGTGCCCGGGGTCGAGGGCATCGACCTGTGGGAACGGGCCGCCCGCGCGGGCGGCTGGTGGTTGCCCTACCGCCACGTGTGCGTGGTGGTCGACCGGCCGCGCGTCGTCCACACCCAGCCGGGGCCGGAAGCCGGGCAGGTGGTCCTCCACCGGGAGGACGGACCGGCCGTCGTCTACCGCGACGGCTCCGGCGGCTACGCCTGGCGCGGCACGACCGTGCCGCCCTGGGTGATCGAGCACCCGACGGCCGACCGCGTCACGAACGAACCCGACCCGGAGATCCGGCTCGCCGCGATCCAGCGTTTGGGCTGGCCCGAGTACCTCGACCGGACCGCCGCGCGGCTCATCGCGACCGCCCCCGACCCGGGCAACGACGCCGAGTTGCGCCTCTACGACGCCCGTGACCACCGGGTCCTGGTGGTCGTCAACGGGACCGTCGAACGCGACGGCACCCGCCGCCGCTACGGGCTGATCGTCCCCGACGACAGCGCCGACCCGGTCGAGGCCGCCGCCTGGACCTACGGAATCACCGCCCCGCTCTACCAACAGCTCGTGAGGAGGACATGATGATCACACTCGACGCCCTGTCCGCGCGTACCGGACGAACCTTCGACGACCACCTCGACCGGAGCCTGACCATCCCGGTCCTCGACGGACTCCAGGCCCAGGGAGACCTCCTAGTCATGCCGGCCGTCCTGGTGGGGGCCTCCGACTGGCGGCCGGTGCCGCCGGAGGGGATCGTCCTGCTCGACGGCGTCCACCCGCACGTGCTGGTGGCCGACCCCGGCACCTGCCTCTGGACGGACGGCCCGGACGGCCCGGCGTTCGCAGCCCCCGCCCCCGTCTACCTGATGCACCCCGAACACGGGGCGACCGGGCTCGCGCCCGGCCGTTACGTGACCCGCCGCCAGCGCGAATGGCGGAGAAGGGTCGAGCTGCCGGTCTTCGACTGACCCCAAGGGCGGGCCGGCCGGTCCGGTCCGCCCTTAGGGTGCCGGTGTGCCCGACTTCCTCACCGAAACCCGCGCCGGATACGACGCCCTCGTCGCCGAATACGTCGGCCTGTTCATGGACGACCTGAAGACCAACCCGTTCGACCAGTCCGTGCTGGGGCTGTTCGCCGACCTGGTGCCGCCGGGCAAGGTTCTGGAGGCCGGCTGCGGGCCGGGCCGGGTGACCTCCTGGCTGCACCGGCGCGGCCTGGACATCTCGGGCGTCGATCTGTCGCCCGGAATGCTCGCCCACGCTCGGGCGACGTTTCCCGACATCGAGTTCGCCGAGGGCGACATGCGCTCCCTCGACCTGCCCGACGCGTCGCTGAGCGGCCTGCTCGCCTGGTATTCGATCATCCACATTCCGGCCGAACTGCTCCCCGGCGTCTTCGCCGAGTTCCGCCGGGTGCTCGCGCCGGGCGGCCTGCTCCTGGTCGCCTTCCAGGTCGGCGACGAGATCCGCCGCATCCGGGACATCGACTTCCGCCGCCTCGACCCGGACACGATCGCGGGCCTGCTCGACGAGGCCGGGTTCACGCCGGTCGCCCGCGGCCGGTGGGAACCGCGTGACACGGAGACGGCCCCGCAGGGCTGGCTGCTCGTCCGCGCCGGCCAAGCGGTGCTCGGTTAATTGTCGGTGTGCAGGGTGATCCGGGAGGAGAAGGGCACCTCGCTGCCCGCCGCCGGGTCCTGCCGGGTGACGAACCGCGACTCGTCGTCGAACGTCACCCGGCTCCGGTCGAGCAGCCAGAAGCCCGCGCCCTGCAACTCCGCGACGGCCTCCGGCCACTTCAGGCCGGTCACGTCGGGCAGCGTGCCGCCCTTCCTGACCAGCTGTTCCCGGGCTTCGGCCCGGCTGGCGTAGTAGCCGTCGACGGAACCGATCAGCACACCGCACCCGCCGACGAGAATGACGGTCGCGAGCACCACGGCCATGATCACGGAGGAGCGGTCGCGCTCGCGGAGCGGCGGGGCGGTGTCGTTCATGGAGACAATCTGACGTTGTTGGGCACGGGCCGAAATACCTGTTACCGAATCGGCATTTGCCCGACGATGACAGTCGCGTCAAGCTCCGCGGAAGAGGTGATGAAGGGCTCCATGCCGGCCTTCAGCACCGCAGCGCACGCGCCGGCCGCCTGCTCCTCCGAGGTCTCGACGAGGACCGATCCGCCCGGCGCCAGCCACTCGGGCGCCAGCCTGATCACCCGCCTGATCAGCGCCAACCCGTCTTCGCCCCCGTCGAGGGCGACCAGAGGCTCGTGCAGCCGCGCCTCGGGCGGGAGATAGTCGACCTCGTCGGTCGGCACGTAGGGCGCGTTGGCCACCAGCACGTCGATGCGCCCCCGCAGGAGGAGCGGCAGCGCCTGGTAGAGGTCGCCCTGGTGGATCAGTGCCTGCGGCACGTTGCGCCGGGCGCACGCGACGGCCGCCGGGTCGATGTCGGAGACGTGCAGGATCACTCCGGGCACCTCGGCGGCGACGGCGGCCCCCACGGCCCCCGTCCCGCAGCAGAGATCGACGACGACCGACCCCGGCCGGGCCCGCGCGACGGCCTCGCCGGCCAGGAACTCGGTGCGCCGCCGGGGCACGAAGACCCCGGGGTCGACGGCGACGCGCAGATCGCGGAACCGGGCCCAGCCCAGCACCTGTTCGAGAGGGAGCCCCGCCACCCGCTGGCCGACCATGCGGCGCAGGTCTTCGGGAGAGTCGGCGGTGGAGAGGATCAGCCGTGCTTCGTCTTCGGCGAAGACGCATCCGGCGGAGCGGAGTTCGGAGACGACTGAGGAGAGGGACACGAGACCTGCCTTCCTGGGCGGAACTGGGCGGGAATGGGTCTCACCTCCTCAAGTCAGAGCTCTCTACGAAACGCCATCACCCTACCGCACGCCCGGCAAGCCGCCGAAAACGGGTGGGCGAATTGAACGGTGATCTGTACCGTCTTTAACGTCGGTTCGCGGATGGCGCGGGTCGAAGACAATCGGTTATCGACTCCGGATCGAGAGGTCGCGGGTTCGAATCCCGCCCGGGGTGCCACCTGCCCCGGTAGCTCAGCGGTTAGAGCACTTACACCGGTTGTCGCACCACATCCGCGCCATTCTCGAACCGCGCCAGGACGGGTCGAATTCGGTCGGTTATCCCAACGCGGCGGTTCGCGGGTTCGAATCCCGCGGAGCTCGGAAATCGAGCTCTAGCTCAAATGGCAGAGCACCGTGCACATCGGTCGGCACAGTCATATCCGTCCACTCAGAATTACGGAGGAATCGTCGTGAACGACATTCGTGACCCCCTCGCCGACGTCTCCGAGATCGGCGCGAAGAAGGTGCGCAACGCCGCCGGCGGCGTCGTCTTCGAGAAGGACCTGTGGCAGCGGGTCGAGGACTTCCTCATCCTCGGCACGACCGGGGGCACCTACTACGTCGACGGCGGCAAGCTGACCGAGATCAACGTCGGCGTCCTCTACAGGGCGCTGCACGCCGACGGCCCGCGCGTGGTCGAGATGCTCACCGAGATCTCCACCGCCCGGCCGCCCCGCGCCCCCAAGAACCAGCCCGCCCTCTTCGCGCTCGCGGCCGCCTACGCACGCGGCGACGAGGCGACCCGCCGGGCCGCCAAGTCGGCGCTGCCCAAGGTCGCCCGCACCACCGACCACCTCGCGACCTTCTTCGGCTACTACAAGAACCTCGGCGGCAAGCGGACCTCGCGGGGCACCAGCCCCGTGATGGGCCGCTCGCTGCGGACCGCGCTCGGCTCGTGGTTCCTGCAGGGCGAGCCCGACGACGTGGCGTTCAAGGTCTGCAAGGCGGGTCAGCGCAAGACGCCCTCGGGCGAGTCGTTCGCGCTGCGCGACGTGTTGCGGATGGCCCACCCGGCGGGCGACACCGACCAGCGCAAGACGCTGTTCGGCTGGATCGCCGGCAACGTCGACGACGACGCCGCCCGCGCGGCGCTGCCCTCGGTCGACCGGTTCCTCACCGCCAAGGCCGTCACCACGGTCGAGGAGGCGACCCGGCTCGACGTGCCGTGGGAGTTCCTGCCCGACGCGATGCTCACCGAGCCGAAGGTCTGGGACCACCTCGTCGACACCATCGGCCTGACCGCGCTGCTGCGCAACCTCGCCCGGATGACCCGCATCGGCACGCTCGTGCCGCTCGGCGACGCCACCCGGCGCGCGGCCGCCCGGCTCACCGCGTTCCACCAGCTCCGCAAGGCCCGCGTCCACCCGCTGGACGTGTGGCTGGCGATGCGCGTCTACGCCTCGGGCCAGGGCCGCAACGGCGCGACGTGGACGCCGGTCCCGGCGATCCTCGACGCGCTGGAGGAGGCGTACGAGAAGTCCTTCGGCGTCGTCAAGCCGACCGGCAAGAGGCTGCTGCTCGCGGTCGACTCGTCGGGCTCGATGACGTACGCGCGGTGCGTGGTCGGCGGCTCGCCCGTCGGCACGCCGTACGAGGTCGGCTCGGCCATGGCGGTCATGCTGGCGCGCATCGAGAAGGGCAACGTGCACGCCATCGAGGTCGACACGCAGGCGCACGCCTCGAAGGTGACCGCGCGCACCAACCTCCGCGACATCGCCAAGTGGCGGGCGTCGGGCGGCGGCACCGACCTGTCGATGCCGTTCCGGTACCTGCTCCGGGAGCGGATGAACGTCGACGGCGTCGTCGTCTTCACCGACAACGAGACGTGGGCCGGCCGGGGCGACCCGGCCGACCAGCTCGCCCGCTACCGCAAGACGGTCAACCCGGGGACGCGGCTGGTCGTGGCGGCCATGACGGCCGCCGGTTACTCGATCGCCGACCACACCGACCCCGACTCGCTCAACGTCGTCGGCCTCGACGCGTCGCTGCCGATGATCGTGAACGGCTTCGTCCGCTAACGGGCCTGTTGGAACGCCTTGCCGGCCCGGGTCGCGACGCCGTCCTCGGTGAACAGACCGCTGTTGGGTTCGGCCTCCTTGGCGGGGAGGCCGAACCACGCGTACCGGTGCACGTAGGGCAGTGAGGCGAGCATCTTCGACGAGGCGGCCAGGAAGGCGGCCTGCTCGGCGTCGGAGGCGTACTGCGCGCCGTCGGAGAAGTCGATCAGGGCGTACTCGGTCAGCCAGATCGGCTTCTTGTACCGCTGGTAGACCTTCTGGAGATAGCTCTTGAGCTGCTGCGTCGCGGCCGAGGCGCGGAAGTCGCCGCCGTACCAGTGCAGGGTGACGAAGTCGACGCGGTAGCCGTTCTCCTTGGCGCCCTTCATGAAACGGTCGAGCCAGCCGCCCGGGGTGTCGCCGCCGAAGGCCACGCCGGGGGAGCCGAGGATCTTCCCGGCCTTCTCCAGCTGCGGCCACAACTCCAGGGCCCGTTCGACGGTCATGTTCGACTGCTGGGCCAGGTCGGGCTCGTTGAAGCTCAGCAGGTACGGACCCGCCTTCTTGGCCTCCGCGAGCGCCTTCGGCGTGACGCTGTCGGCGCCCCAGATCATCGGGACGAACTCCACGTTCCTCGGGGTCTGCACGCCGTTCTGGTGGGTCGCCCAGGTGTAGTACCAGCGGGCCCCCGACTTGGCCAGGGAGGTGCTGACCCCGTTCATCGGCCACACCCCGACGCCCTTCTTCACCGCCGGGGCGGCGGGCGGCGGAGGCGGCGCCTCGGGTGACTTCGACGGCTTCGGCGAGGGCTTCTTCGACGGTTTGGGGCTGGGGCTGGGGCTCGGGCTCGCCTTGCGGACGGGCGTCTTCGACGGGGTCGGGCTCTCGGCGACCACCACGGGCGGCGGAACCGCTATGGGTTTCGGCGGCGCGTCGCTCGTCCAGGGCTGCAGGACGAACACCCCCGCCGTCACCGCCGCCGCCCCGGCGGCCGTGAGGGGGATCCAGATGTTCTTGGCCGCCACGGCCGTCGCTTTGATCGACACCGGTACGAGCTTGGTGAGCAGGAACCCGGCCGGCACCGCCACCAGGGGCAACCCGAGCAGCAGCCGCTCCAGGGGCACCATGCCCTGGGTGCGGCGGCCGCAGAACGTACACCCCCGGATGTGCCGGGCGAACCGCTTGCGCCACAGCGGCGAGGGCACCCCGTCCCAGCCGAGGAACATGCCCCGGAGCTCGGGGCACTGGGCTTGGGCGTTCAGGCAGCGCACGACCGACTGCGCGATCTGGATCTGCTCCTTCATGCGCTGCACCCGCACGGCCGCGTGCTTGGCCGACAGGCCGAGCGACGAGGCGAGGTCGGCCCGCCCGAGCTCCCCGGTCTCCTCCAGCCACCAGAGCGACAACAACGCCCGGTCGTCCGGGTCGAGCCAGCGGGTCGCCTCGGCGACCTCGCGCCGCTGGTCGGTCAGCCCCAGCTGCAGGATGGTCAGCCCGGCGAAGTCGGAGGCGGGGTCGGCCACCTCGGTCGCCGTGTCGAGGTCGGTCCGGCGGTGCTGGGCGGTGCGCTTCTCGGCTTCGTGGTCGCGTACCTGCCGGACCGCGATGGCCACCAGCCACGAGCGGTAGGCGTCGAGATCCCGCAGCCCCGGCAGCCCGCGAACCATCCGGATCAGGGTCTCCTGGACGACGTCGTCGGTGTCGTTGTGCCCGTTCAGGGCCCGGCCGACGATGTTGTAGACGAGCGGCAGCGAGTCGGCGACCAGGCGGTCGAGGGCAGCCTGATCCCCGTCGCGTGCCGCCGCGACCATCGCCGTGTCGGGTCCGCTCCTCGCTGGCATGCTGCATCCCCTTCTGAGGGCCGTGCTTCGGAGACCCCGCGGCAGTGCCTGGGGTTACGAAAATCTACTGACCTTTTTGGGGGATTTCTGTTGTTCTGCTGTGACCTGCGGGTCTCCGGTAACAGGAAGACCCACTGGGGAGGGAAGTGACGTGCGACTGACATCTGGCGCACCCTGGGCGGTCGCGCTCGCCGCCCTCCTGGTGTCGGGCTGCGCCGTCCCGCGGGTTCATGGTCCCGCCGCGGCGGCGGTGCAACCCAGCGCGGTCGCGGCCCAGCCGTCGGCCGCGTTCAACCCCACGGACGTGGCCTGGATCCAACTCGAGATCCCCATGACCGAGTCGGTGCTGGCACTGACGGACCTGGCGCCTGAACGCACAGCGAACCCGTCAGTGCTGGCCCTGGCGTCCCAGGTCGCGGCCGAACAGCAGCAGCAACTTGCGGGACTACGTGGTTTGTTGCGTGAAGCGGGGCTTCCGCCGACAAACGTCCACGAGGGTCATGACATGCCCGGTATGGTGACGAAGAGCGACCTGTTGATAGCGCAACGTCTCAACGCGGAGCCGTTCGACACGCTGTTCCGGAAACACCTGAAGGACTTCCTGACCCAGTCCCTGCTGGTCGCGAAAGGCGAACAGACATCCGGCGCGAACGAGGCGACGAAACAGTACGCCAAGGCCCTGTCGGCCGCCCGCTCCACGACGCTGGCCGACCTGAGATGACGACCCACTGGGAAAGCCTGCTCCGGCCGCCGTCGCAGGCGCGCTGGGTGTCCTTGCTCGACGAGGAGGGCCCGGCGACCGGAAGCCTGCACCCGGTCCCGGCGGCCCCCGCACCCGGCAGACCCCGTCGGATGAGTAGTGACGGCCCGGCCACGGGGGCACTGCGTTCCGTTCCCACGGAGCCGCGCCGGTCGCGCGCCCGCGCGCCCCGGCCCGGCGGTGCCCCCGCCTCACGACGACGCCAGGGCAGCTTCGTCGGGGCCCTGCTGTGGATCGGCGCCGGGGTGGCGACGGCCGGCTGCTGGGCCGACCTGCCAGAAGTGGCGTCCACCGCCGACGGCCTGGCGTGGCTGGGCCGCCTGACCGGCCTGCTGGCCGGTTACGGCGCGGCGATCCTGGTGGCCCTCATGGCCCGCATTCCTTACCTCGACCGCACGATCGGCTCCGACCGGCTCTCCCGCTGGCACGCGCTGGGAGGCCGAGGCACGCTGGCGCTGTCGGTCGCCCACATGGTCTTCGCCATGTCGGCGCGGGTGGTCAGGTCGGGCGTGTGGGAGGGCACGTTCGGTCTCGTCCTGTACGCCCCCGGCATCCTCGAGGCCACCGTCTCATTGGCGTTCCTGCTGGCAGTGGGCGTGATCTCGGCCCCGGCGATCCGGTCGCGGATGTCGTACGAAGCCTGGCACTACGCCCACTTCCTCACCTACGTGGCCATCTACCTGGGCTTCGCCCACCAGCTCACCGGGCCGTCCTTCGGAGGCGTCGGCGCGTGGGCCTGGCGGGCCCTCTACTTGGGCGTGGCGGCGCTCCTGCTCTGGTACCGCTTCGCCCTGCCGGTGATCCGATCCCGGCGCCACCGCCTGTGCGTGGCCGGCATCCGCCGCGAGTCGGCCGACGTGGTGTCCGTCTACATCGCAGGCGACGACCTGGACCGATTGGCCGCCGAACCCGGCCAGTTCTTCCGCTGGCGCTTCCTGGCCAAGGGCATGTGGTGGGCGGCCAACCCCTACTCCCTCTCGGCCGTACCGAGCGGCCGCCACTTGCGCATCACCGTGAAGGCGGCCGGTGCGCACAGCCGCGCCCTCTTCTCCCTGACCCCCGGCACCCGGGTCTGCGCCGAGGGCCCCTACGGCGCCCTGACCGCCGCCCGCGCCCGATCCGACCGGATCCTGCTGATCGCGGGCGGCGTGGGCATCAGCCCGCTACGGGCCCTGTTCGAGTCGATGCCGGGCCAGGTGACGCTGCTCTATCTGGCCAGGACGGTCGAAGACCTGGTGCTGCGCGGGGAACTCGACGCCATCGCGGCGGCCCGGGGGGCACGGGTGCACTACACGGTGAACGAGGACCTGACGGTCCCTCTCACGGGCCGGTCGTTGTCACGCGCCATTCCCGATTTGGCGGACTATGACGTGTTCGTGTGCGGACCGCGCGGGATGACCCAGAAGGCGCTGAACGCGCTGAGACGGGCAGGCGTCCCGAAACAGCAGATTCATCTCGAGAACTTCGACTTCTAGACGTCGAAGACGCCGCGCCGCACCCCGTCGACGAAGGCCCGCCATTCCTCGGACGTGAAGTCGAGAACGGCTCCGTCGTCGCCACGCTTGCTGTCGCGCACCCGGACGCGGTCACCCGCCAGAGAGACCTCAACACATTCGGTGTTGTTGCAGGCGCGGATCCAGAGGTCCTCGCTGAGCGGTGCCGTGCCTGACATCGGGTTCCCTCTCGAGATCATGGTGACGCGGGGAACCTACCAGCACGTGAAGATCTCCGCTCGAGGGTCCGGCGCACTGATGGGAAACCGCTGCCGGCCCTTTGCCGTTCGCCGATGTCAGGGAACCGCGCGGAGGAAGCCCGGCCCACCCCTCTCGTAGTGGTCTCGCATCTCGACCAGGAAATCCATGCTCACGGAGGGGGAGAGCGCGGCGCCCATCATGTGGTCGATCACACGGCGATAGGCGGCGACGTCGCCGGGTTTCTCGATGAGGTTGAACGTCGAGAAGGTCTCCCGGTAAACCACGCTGGTCTCGAAATCCGAGATGTCGAACAGCACGAAAGGGCTGTCGGCGGCAGGGTATGGTCCCGCCTGAAACGGCAGGATCCGCAGCGTCACGAGACTGCTCTCCGCCAGGGGAATGATGTGTTCGATCTGGCGGCGCATGATGTCGGGTCCGCCGACCACTCGCCACAAGACCGCCTCATCGACGAAAGCCTGATACTTGGGGGGATCGCCTGAGGTCAGGAGTCGCTGCCGTAACATGCGGGCGCGGGTCCACTTCTCGATCTTCTCGGGTTCTCGATCTATGTTCATCAGCCGGATCACGGTTCTGGCATAGTCTTCGATTTGAAGCAGGCCAGGAAACGCCGCGATCTGGAATTCCGTGATCGCGGTCGCCGCCGCTTCCATGTCGATGTAGCTGTAAATGGCGCGGTCGCCGAGGCTGCCATACTCGCGGCGCAGCAGCTGGGTGCGTGAATCGGCCGCCATGGCGGTCAGCTCCGCGATGAGCGCGGGATCGCTGATTCCGTAGATGGCCGTGAGGATTTCGACGTCACGCGGGCTCGCCCCGCGCTGCCCGTTTTCCAGCCGCGAGAGTTTCGCCGTAGAGGCATGCATCCGCGTGCATACCTCTTCGAGGGTCAGCCCCGACTCCTGCCGGAGCCGCTTCAGCCGAGCGGCGAGTTGTCGTCGCCGAAGCGTCAGGTTGGTCCCAGCCATGGCACGTCCCGGTGATCGAAAATCCCGTACTGGGGCCCGCCCAAGTGGTAATTGCCAGTGAGGGTCGTCTAGGTATGTTTCCGGCCGAATGGCGTTATAAACGGATTGGGAACGCTACCGGGAGGGTGTGAACTGGGGCCATCTGTGGCCTAAATAAAACGGGACCCGATGTTGGCGCATCGGGCCCCGGAGCTGGAGACCGTCGCTCACCGCTCAGTAAAGGACGATCCACAATGCAGATTAACCCAAGAGGTAGGGAATTGTCGCCCCCTCGTGGCTTATTGGACCGAATCGCCGCCATCGTCAAACGCCGCACCGACGACCTCTTCGCCGAACCCGACGCTTTCGCCTTCGTCGTCGGCTGGCAGATCGACCGGAAATGGAACCGCCGCACCTACCGCGACCCCCGCTTCGACCACCTCCAGGCCAGTCGCCAAGCCCAGTCCGAGGCGAGCCGCAGATGACCAGGCAACTCGTCCGGGCCCTGGAAGGCAGGGTGGCGCCCCCGGGTCCCTTCGTGGTCGTGTGGCGCTGGCGTTATGAAGCGGCTCTCCTCATCGGGGGGCCGTTTCTCGTCTCGGCCGTCGGCTGGCAGCTCGTGGTCACCGTCGCCGGGCTCCTTGTCGCGCTCGTCTCGGTCTCCCCGTTCGCCCGCAGGCGCGCCCTTGCCCGCCTCTGGTGTGTGGTCACCCCCCACCGCATCCGCACGGCCTGCGCCGAAGCCCTCATCGTGACGCGGCGCGGCAGGCTGCCGGTGGTCCTCTGGACCGGCCCGACCCGGGAGGGGGAACGCGTGTGGGTCTACTGCCGGGCCGGGATCACCGAGGCCGACTTCGCCGGCACCGCGCCGCTCATCGCCTCCGCCTGCTGGGCGCGGGAGGTGAGGGTCACAAAGTCGGCGCGGCATCCTGCGGTCATCCGGGTTGATGTCATCAGATGACTTGCGGAGTCAGGAAGTCTGAGTGATCCTTCTCTTAGGAAGGTTTCTTTATAGAAAGCTTAAGTTCGCGGCCGTCACCCCGCGTTCCCCCGCTGATCCTTCCGCCATGGGCTCCGGCTCTCCTCATGAGGTGGCCGGAGTTCGCGTATCCGCTCCACGGAGGAGAGCCAGTGTTACGTAACAAGGTGGCAGCAGCCGCCGCCGGTCTCATGGCCGGCTCGCTGCTCGTAGTCCTGCCGTCCGCCCCCGCCAGCGCCCACGGCACCATGTCGAACCCCCCGAGCCGCGTCTACCAGTGCAAGAACGAGGGCCCCGAGTCGCCCGACTCGGCCGCCTGCGCCGCCGCCGTCGCCGCCGGGGGCACCCAGGCCTTCTACGACTGGAACGAGGTCAGCCTGCTCGAAGCGGGCGGCCGCCACCGCCAGATCATCCCCGACGGGAAGCTCTGCAGCGCGGGCCGTGACAAGTACCGGGGGCTGGACCTCCAGCGCACCGACTGGCCGGCGACGTCGTTCTCCGCCGGGCCGCGCACCATCACCTACCACGCGACGGCGCCCCACTCGAACAGCAACTTCGAGTTCTACATCACCCGCGAGGGCTGGAACCCGTCGATGCAGCTGAAGTGGTCGGACCTGGTGCACATCCAGACGTTCAACAACTTCAACCCGACGACGTTCACCAACTGGACCATCAACATCCCGCAGCGGACCGGCCGCCACATCCTCTTCTCCATCTGGCAGCGCGTGGTCGGCTCCAACGAGGCGTTCTACACCTGCTCCGACGTGGTCTTCAGCGGCGGGAACAACCCCAACCCGACGCCGACCCCCACCCCCACGGTCACCCCAACCCCCACGCCCACGCCGACCCCGACGGTCACGCCCACCCAGAACCCGGGCGGCACCTGGGCGGCCGGCGTGTCGTACCAGACCGGCAACCGGGTGACCTACGGCGGCGTAACCTACCAGTGCCGCCAGCCGCACACCTCGCTCGTCGGCTGGGAGCCCCCGAACGTGCCGGCCCTGTGGCAGCGCGTCTGATCCCGTGAGTGAACGCGGGCCGCGTCCGTCGGGCGCGGCCCGCCGTCGAAGGAGGCGGGCATGCGCCGGCTGCTCATCGTTCTCTTCCTGGCCTGTACGGCCTGCGCCGCGCCCGGCGTCCAGGAAGAAGCCCCGGTCAACGCGGCAGACGTCATGTTCCTGCAGATGATGGTCGCGCACAACAAACAGGGCCACGAGCTGGCCCGGCTCGCCGAGAACCGCGAGCTGCCCGCGAGGGTCGAGCAGCTGGCCGCCGCGATGCGGGTCACCCAGGAGACCGAGACGAGCACGATGACGACGTGGCTCCTCCAGTGGGAACAACCCCTGACCATGGACCAGGAGGCCCACCACGCCCACGGCGGCACCGCGATCGACGCGCAGAAAGACCTGACCCGCCTCCGCAAGACCGCCGACACCGACTTCCCCCGCGAACTCCTCAACGCCCTCATCGCCCACCAGGACGACGCGATCCAGTTCGCCCGGTACGAGAAGGGCAGCGGCGCGAACCCGGGCGCGCTCGGCCTGGCCGAGCAGATCGACACCGCGCGGTCGGCGCAGATCACCTACATGCTGGACCTGCTTGACTCATAGGCATGCCGGAACTCCAGCTTCTGCGGGCCGACCACGCCGATCGGCTCCTGACCTTCGAGACCGACAACCGCGCCTTCTTCGCCCGCAACGTCGAAGACCGCGGCGACGACTACTTCACCACGTTCGCCTACCACCATCAGGGTGTGCTCGACGCGCAGGCCGAGGGCGAGCTGCGCTTCCACGTCCTGGTCGCCGACGACGGCGAGATCCTGGGCCGCTTCAACCTGTACGACATGAAGAACGGCACCGCCGAACTGGGCTTCCGCCTGGCCGAGAAGGCGACCGGCCGGGGCGTGGCCACCGCGGCGGTCCGGGAACTGTGCGACCGCGCGAAGGGCTACGGCCTGCGCAGCCTGCGGGCCGGCGCCGACGTGGAGAATCGGGGCTCCCGGCGGGTGCTGCAACGTGCCGGTTTCATCCAGACCGGCGAGACCTCGTTCTGGCGCAACCTGTACGACGAGTTCCTGATCGGCGGCGAACTCCGGGTCCGGCGACTGGGCTTCGGCGCCATGCACCTGTCCCCAGAAGACGGCGACGTGGTGAGACGCGCCGTCGACCTCGGCGTCACGCTCATCGACACCGCCTACCTCTACGGCTGGGGCGCCAACGAGGAGCTGCTGGCCCGCACCCTGTGGCCGTACAGGGAAGAACTGCTCGTGACCACCAAGGTGGGGGTCGCGCAGCCCGGTCAGCTCGACGGACGGCCGGAGGTGCTGCGCACCCAGGTCGACGCGGCGCTGACGCGCCTGCGCATGGAACGGCTCGACCTGCTCCAGTTGCACCGGGTCGACCCCGAGGTTCCACTGGCCGACCAGGTCGGCACCCTCAAGGACCTCCGCGACCAGGGCAAGATCGGCCACATCGGGCTCTCCGAGGTCACCGTCGAGCAGCTCGTGCAGGCGCGCGGGATCGTCGAGGTGGCGAGCGTGCAGAACCGCTACAACCTGCTCGACCCCGCCCACGAGGCGGTCTTGGCCGCCTGCGAGGCGGCGGGCATCGCCTTCCTGCCCTGGCGGCCGATTCTCGACCTGGTCAACGCACCGAAGATGAAGACGTTCGAAGCGGAATTCGGCGCCACCAGGGCTCAGATCGGGCTCGCCTGGTTGCTGGCCCGCTCTCCGGTCATCCTGCCCATCCCCGGTACGTCGAAGATCGCGCACCTGGAGGAGAACGTCGCGGCCGGGGCGATCCGGCTCACCGAGGCCCAGCGGGAGCGGCTAGCGTGACACCCCGATGCCGCCCGGCGTGGTCGCGCCGAAGCGTTCGATCTCCTTCGCCAGGTCCAGCGGCCGGACCGACGCCTTGCCGCCCGCGATCGCCTCGGTGATCAGGTCGGCCGGGACCAGCCACGACACCTCGAACTCCAGCCCGTCGGGGTCCTTTGCGTAGAGGGCCTTGGTCGTCGAGTGGTCGGAGGCGCCGACGAGCGCGCCGAGCTCCAGCAGGCGGACCTGGACGCGTTCGAGTTCGGCCAGCGTGTCGACCTCCCACGCCAGGTGGTAGAGCCCGACCGCGCCTCGGCCGGCGGTGGTGGGTCCCGCGTCGGCGCCCACTTCGAACAGGCCGAGGTCGTGGTCGTTGGACGACCCCTCCGCCTGGAGGAACGCGGCTCCGGGGAAGCCCATGACCACTCGGAAGCCGAGGGCCTTCTCGTAGAAGTCGACGCTGCGTGCGACGTCGCGGACGTACAGCACGGCGTGGTTGAGTCGCTGAACCGGCATGTCTCCAGCAGCAACCGGGGATCTCCGCTTGTTCCCGGGAAACTGTCGGTGCCAGGTCCTAGGGTGGTCGGCGGCCATTCCTAAGGGGGACGTTTAACGATGATCGTCGACCGCGTGGCGCGGGAGCGCGCGGAGAACCAGATGTTGTTCCAGGCGGTCCACGAGGTCGCGCGCGACCATGCGGGGGGCGCGGTCGACGACGTGGTGGCGGCGTTGTTGCGCAACCTCCCTCCGGCGCCCCGGTTGTCGGGTGATGAGGTGCGCCGGATCGCCGAGCAGATCAGCGTGGGGCGGGATCCCTCCGGTCTGTGAGCCGCTCCGAGAGCGCGGCGGGGTCGGCGACGACGGTCTCCAGCACCTGACCGGCCGCGCCGAGCGCCGCCGCCTCCGAGCCGAGCTGAGAGACCTCGACGGGCGGGGCCTGGGCGCGCAGTTGGGCCAGGCGGGCGCCCATCGTCTCGGCGACCACGCCGCCGATCCACGGGAACAGGGGGGCGTAGATGCCGCCCAGGACGATCGTGTGCGGGTCGACCAGGTTGATCGCCGACGACAGCGCCACGCCGAGCGCCCAGCCCGCCTTGTCGCAGGCGGCCAGGGTGGCGGCGTCGCCGTGTTCGAGCCGGTCGACGATGGCGTCGATGCCGTGGGCGTAGGGGCTGCGGTCGCCGACGGCGTCGAAGAAGGCGTCCTGGCCGGCGTACTGCTCCAGGCAGCCCCGGGCCCCGCAGCGGCACTGCGGGCCCTCGGGCGTCACGACCACGTGGCCGAGCTCGCCGGCGAAGCCGCGCGCGCCGCGGAACAGGGCGCCGTTGACGACCAGGCCGGCGCCGATGCCGATCTCGCCCGAGACGTAGAGGAAGTCGGCCCGGCCGACGCCGAACCAGAGTTCGCCGAGGGCGGCCAGGTTGGCCTCGTTCTCGACCCTGATCGGCACCCCGAGGTCGAGGGCGGCTCCCACGGGCACGTTCCGCCAGCCGAGGTTGGGGGCGTTGTGGATCTCGCCCGACTCGACGTCGACCGGGCCGGGCACGGCCAGACCGGCGCCGACGACCCGCAATCCGGTCCCCTCGGCCTGGGCGAGCGCCGAGAGCGCCAGGCGGCGGAGGTCGCCGATGACGTCGAGCGGTTCTGACAAACGGTTGTCGACCGTCTGGGTCAGCCGCAGCCTCACCCGGCGGGCCAGGTCGACGACTCTGACCGCCAGATAGTCGACGTTGAGCTCGAGACCGAGGGCCGCGACGCGGTCTCCGCTGACCCGCACCTCGACCCCCGGACGGCCGCGCTCGCCGGCCCTGACGGCGCCGGTCTCCACCACCAGCCCGGCGTCGAGCAGGTCTGCGACCAGCTTGGACACGGTCGTCTTGGTCAGCCCGGTGACCTCGGCGAGGGACGCCCGCGTGAGCGAGCCACGGGTCCGGACCTCTCGCAGGACGAGGGACAGGTTGCGCGCCCGCATCGCGTCGTGCCGTACGGCCTGCGCCATTCGCACCTTCCTGACTGCCGGTCCAGAAATCTGGACGAAATCCTAGACACGCCTACTTGACCGGCACGAGTCCCCGTTCCATATTTAGTCCACAACGTAGACTAATTCGGAGGCGCCCCGTGTACACCCCCTCTCCCGAGGACAAGTTCACATTCGGTCTGTGGACCGTCGGCTGGCAGGCCCGCGACCAGTTCGGCGACGCGACGCGCGCCCCGCTCGACCCGGTCGAGACCGTGCACAAGCTGGCCGAGCTCGGCGCCTACGGCGTGACCTTCCACGACGACGACCTGCTCGCCGTTGAGCCCGACCGCGACAAGGCGATCGAGAACTTCAAGAAGGCGCTGGCCGACACCGGCCTCAAGGTGCCCATGGCGACCACCAACCTGTTCACCCACCCGGTGTTCAAGGACGGCGGCTTCACCAGCAACAACCGCGAGATCCGCCGCTACGCGATCCGCAAGGTGATCCGCAACCTCGACCTGGCCGCCGAGCTGGGCGCCAAGACCTACGTCTGCTGGGGCGGCCGCGAGGGTGCCGAGTCCGACGCCGCCAAGGACATCCGCGCCGCGCTCTCCCGTTACAAGGAGGCCATGGACATCCTGAGCCAGTACGTGGTCGACAAGGGCTACGACATCCGCTTCGCGATCGAGCCGAAGCCGAACGAGCCCCGCGGCGACATCCTGCTCCCGACGGTGGGCCACGCGCTGGCGTTCATCAACGAGCTCGAGCGCCCCGAGATGGTCGGCCTCAACCCCGAGACCGGTCACGAGCAGATGGCGGGCCTGAACTACTACCACGCCATCTCCCAGGCGATGTGGCACGGCAAGCTGTTCCACCTCGACCTCAACGGGCAGCGCGGCATCAAGTACGACCAGGACCTCATCTTCGGTCACGGCGACGTCCAGAACGCGTTCTTCCTGGTCGACCTGCTGGAGCACGGCGGCTACGAGGGCCCCCGCCACTTCGACTACAAGCCGGTCCGGACCGACGACAAGAACGACGCCTGGGACTCGATCGCGGCGAACATGCGCACCTACCTGATCCTCAAGGAGAAGGCGAAGGCCTACCGGGCCGACCCGGAGGTCCAGGAGGCGCTGGCCGCCAGCAAGGTCGACGAGCTGGGCGCCCGCACCCTGGGCGAGGGCGAGACCCTGCAGGACCTGCTGAACGACGAGTTCGACCTCGACGCCGTGGCGGCCCAGGGCTTCCACTTCACCCGTCTGTCGCAGCTCGCCCTCGAGCACCTGCTCGGCGTGCGGTAATGACTCTCGTCGCGGGGGTCGACTCGTCGACCCAGAGTTGCAAGGTCGTGGTGCGCGACGCCGAGACCGGCGCGCTGGTCCGCGAAGGCCGGGCCAAGCACCCCGAAGGCACCGAGGTCCACCCGAGCCACTGGTGGACGGCGTTGCAGGAGGCCATCGCCATGGCGGGCGGCCTCGACGACGTCGCGGCGGTCTCGGTGGGCGGCCAGCAGCACGGCATGGTCTGCCTCGACGAGAACGGCGAGGTCGTCCGTCCGGCGCTGCTGTGGAACGACACCCGGTCGGCCCAGGCGGCCCGCGACCTGATCGCGGAGCTGGGCGGACCGGAGAAGTGGGCCGAGGCGGTGGGCAGCGTGCCCGTCGCGTCGTTCACCGTCACCAAGCTGCGCTGGCTGGCCCAGCACGAGCCGGAGAACGCCGCGCGCACCGCGTCGGTCTGCCTCCCGCACGACTGGCTGACCTGGAAGCTCGGCGGCACCCCCGCGACCGTCACCACCGACCGCGGGGAGGCGTCGGGGACCGGCTACTGGTCCCCGGCCACCGGGGCCTACCGGCTCGACCTGCTCAAGATGGCCATCGGCCACACCCCGCAGGTCGCCAAGGTCCTCGGGCCGAGGGAGCAGGCCGGGACGTACAACCAGGCCCTGCTCGCGCCCGGCACCGGTGACAACATGGCCGCCGCCCTCGGCGTCGGCGCGCGTCCCGGCGACGTGATCGTCTCGATCGGCACGTCCGGCACGGCCTTCGCCGTCGCCGAGCACGCGTCGGCCGACTCCTCGGGCGGCGTCGCCGGTTTCGCCGACGCCACCGGGCGGTTCCTGCCGCTCGTCGCCACGATGAACGCCGCCCGCACGCTCGACGCGGTCGGCAGGGTGCTGGGCGTGGGTCCGGCCGAGCTCAGCGATCTGGCCCTGGGGGCGCCTCCCGGGGCCGGAGGGCTGACGCTGGTGCCGTACCTGGAGGGCGAGCGGACCCCGAACCGGCCCGACGCGACCGGGTCGTTCCACGGGCTGCGGCTGGCCAACGCGACGCCGGGGCACTTCGCCCGCGCGGCCGTCGAGGGCATGCTCTGCGGTCTCGCCGACGCGCTCGACGCCCTCGGCCTGGCGCCCAACCGGGTGCTGCTGATCGGCGGCGGCGCGCGCTCGGAGGCCGTGCGCACCATCGCGCCCAGCGTGTTCGGCGTGCCGGTGCACGTGCCCCCGCCCGGGGAGTACGTCGCCGACGGCGCCGCCCGCCAGGCCGCCTGGTTGCTCACCGGCGGCGAGGAGCCGCCGGAGTGGGCCTCGGGTGAGGTCACCGTCTTCGAGGGCGACCCCATCGACGGCCTGCGCGACCGGTACAGAGAAGCCGCCGCGTGACCCCGCCGGGGGTGGGCCCAGCCCCACCCCCGGCCCTGGGGCGACCCTGAGGGCCCCTAGGGGGAATCCATCAGGGGCGAATGGGGTCTTAACCGGATGCATATCCGGCGGCCGAAGAGGCACTCTCGAAGTATGGTCAAGAGGCTCTCTCCCGTGATCGCGATCTCCGGTCTGGTGCTCGCGATGGCCGCCGTCGTGGCCGGTCAGCTTGATCCCTCCCCTCACCTCGACCCGGTCGCGCTGTCGATCAGCGAGTACGCCGCCCAGGAGCGCGGCGTGCTGACCGAGTTCGCCCTCGCGATGCTGGGCCTGGCCTCACTGGCCCTGCTCGCCGGGCTCAAGGCCGCATCGGCGCCGATCGACGGCTGGCCCGAGCGGCTGATCCTCCTCTGGTCCCTCACCCTGCTGGGCGTCGCCGTGATCCCGTGGGCGCGCGCGCAGGACTACCTGGTGGCGGTCGCGTTCCTGGCGCTGCCCGTCGCCACCGCGCAGCTCGCCGGCCGGTTCGCCGACCACGACGAGTGGCGGCCGGTGGCCCGCACGCTCGAATGGCTGACCCTGCTCGCGGGCATCGGCCTGGCCGCCGTGACGTACGCGGCGCTGCCCGGCCGGGGCGTGCTGATCGGCGTGGCCGAGCGCGGCCTGCTGATCGTGGAGTTCGCGCTGGTGGCCTCGATCGCGTGGCAGCTGCTGCGAGTCGGGCTCATGACCGCGATCACTACAGTTCCGGGAGTCGTCCGTCAGCCCGTTGCCGAACCGACGCAAAACGCCACGTCCGAGGCCGTAAGCCGGCACGCTCACGCCGCGTGATCAGACAAACGTGATCCACGAATGATTCAAACCGGGGCAAACTGCTAACCTCATCGGCTACGTACGGCCGATGAGGTGCCATGGCTTCGAGCAGATCCATCCGGTTCAAGATTTCCACGCTGTTGATCATTCCACTGGTCTCCCTGGTGGGACTTTGGGGTTTCGCGGCGGCCATCACGACCGGAGAATCGCTCGACCTGCTCAAGGTCGAACGCCTCTACGACGGCCTCGGCCGGCCGGGCGACACGCTCGTGCTCGCCCTCCAGCGGGAACACCTGCTGTCGGCCGAGTACGCCGCCACCGGCACCCGCACCGCCTTCGACACCCTCGTGGAACAGCGCCAGATCACCGACCAGGCCCGCAAGAGCCTGCGCCGCGCGGCGGCGAGCGCCGACGTGCAGGACGCGCTGACCCCGGCGATGGCCGGGCGCTTCAGCGACGTCATGGCGGCCGTCGACGAACTCGACGACCTGCGCAACGACATCGACACCAAGGCGGTCGGGCTGACCGCCCTCGGCGAGCGGTTCGGCTCGCTGCCGACCGCGATGCAGGCGCTCGACCACACCATCACGCTCAACAACGACGTGCCGCTCTACCAGCAGTCGCGCAGCCTGGGCCTGCTCTCCTTCGCCAAGGACTTCCTGGCCCGCGAGAGCGCCCTCGGCGCCGGCGTGCTCATCAACGAGCGGCCGTTCACCGTCGAGGAGAGCCGGGCCTTCATCCGCTACTCCGGCACCCGCGACTTCCTGTTCCTCCAGGGCATGAAGGAGCTCGACCCCGAACTGCGCAAGCCGTTCGAGGACATGCTGGTATCCGACGCCTACCGGTCCTACATCCGGCTGGAGACCCGGCTCGTCAGCGCCGCGCCCGTCGGCCACGCGGCATGGCGGCGGGCCGTCGACGCCACCGAGAAGGCGTTCCGCGACGCCCTGCTGTCGAGCGAGCAGCGCCTGTCGGTGCGGGCCGAGCCGGTGGCGGTGGCCACCTTCGTCCGCACCGGCGTCGCCGGGGTGCTCGGGCTGGTCGCCGTCGCGCTGACCCTCTTCGTGTCGGTACGCCTCGGGCGCGCCCTGACCCGGGAACTCGCCGCCCTGCGCAACGCGGCCCGCCAACTGGCCGAGGTCCGGCTGCCCCGGGTGGTGGAGCGCCTGCGGCGCGGCGAGAAGGTCGACGTGGCCGCCGAGGCGCCCCCGCTGGAACCCCCGGGCACCACCGGCGAGGTCGCCGACGTGGCGCACGCCTTCAGCGCCGTGCAGCACACCGCGGTCGACGCGGCCGTCGACCAGGCCCGGCTGCGCGAGAGCGTCGGCCTCGCGCTGCGCAACCTCGCCCGGCGGAGCCAGGGACTGCTGCAACGGCAGCTCAAACTGCTCGACGGGATGCAGCGCCGTACCGAGGACCCGGGCTCTCTCGAAGAGCTCTTCCGGCTCGACCACCTGACCACCCGCATGCGGCGGCACGCCGAAGGTCTGATCGTGTTGTCCGGCGGCACGCCGGGCCGGACCTACCGGCAGGCCGTGGCCGTCGCCGAGATGCTCCAGGGCGCGGTGGCCGAGGTGGAGGACTACGTGCGGGTCCGGATCTACCCGATGCCGGAGGTGGCCGTCCAGGGCGCCTCCGTCGCCGACTACATCCACCTGTTCGCCGAGCTCATCGAGAACGCCACGACCTACTCGCCGCCGCAGACCGAGGTCTCGGTCCGGGGCGAGACGGTCGCCAAGGGGTTCGCGGTCGAGATCGAGGACCGGGGACTGGGGCTCGGCCCGGCCGAGCTCGAAAAGATCAATTCACGACTGGCCAGCCCGCCGGAGTTCGATCTGGCCGACACCGACCGGCTCGGCCTGGTCGTCGTCGGACGGCTGGCCACCCGACTGGGAGTACGTGTGGAACTGCGGCAGTCGCCGTTCGGCGGAACCACCGCCATTGTGCTCATCCCGTCTTCGGCGCTCGCGCCGGAGCCGGTGCTGGAAGGGGTCCGCTCATGACCGCGTCGTCGGAGGAGTGGGTCGACGACGGGCCGGTCGTCCGGTCCTACGCGCTCACCAGGGGACGGGCCACCACCGACGCCCCCCTCGACCTCATGTCGGTGGTCGCCGCCACCGGCGCCAGGATCCAGCCGGGGGCCGACCTCGGCCGCGAACACCAGCGGCTGCTGGCCCTCATCCCGCGCTCGCGCCAGGTGGCCGACGTCGCCTCCGACGCCGACCTGCCGCTCGGCGTGGTCAGGATCCTGCTGGGCGACCTGCTCGACCACGGCCTGATCCTGGTCCGCCCCGCGAACACGGCGAAGCCCCCCGCGGAGAGCATCCTCCGCGAGGTCATCAACGGCCTGCGCGCTCTTTAGCTTTAGCGCTGGGTGGCGGTCAGGGTCTTCAGCGCGTGCTCGACCAGGGTCACCAGGACGACCTTGGCCGACGCCCGGCGACGCACGTCGCAGAGCATGACCGGGATCTCCGGGTCGAGGTCGAGGGCGATGCGGACGTCGTCGGGCTCGTAGCGCTCGGCGCCGTCGAAGCAGTTGACCGCGACGATGAACGGGGTGCCCCGCTGCTCGAAGTAGTCGATCGACGGGAAGCAGTCGGTCAGCCTGCGGGTGTCGGCCAGCACGACCGCGCCCAGCGCGCCGTACGACAGCTCGTCCCACATGAACCAGAAACGCTCCTGGCCGGGCGTGCCGAACAGGTAGACGACGAGTCCCTCGCGGATCGTGATGCGGCCGAAGTCCATGGCGACCGTGGTGGTCGTCTTCGCCTCGACGCCGTCGAGGTCGTCCACGCCCACGCCGCGGTCGGACAGCACTTCTTCGGTCCGCAGCGGGCGGATCTCGCTGATCGCCCCGACCAGCGTGGTCTTGCCGACGCCGAAGCCGCCGGCGACGAGGATCTTGAGAGCGACCGGCTCGTCAGAGGGCGCGAAGGCCATTGATCACTTCCTTGAGAATGCGCGCGCTGGGCAGCGGCGCAACCTGAGCCGGTGGGCGCACCCGCACCAGCCCCTGGTCTTGCAGATCACCGAGGAGCACCCGCACCACCCCGAGGGCGAGGTTCAGATCCGACGCGATGTCGGCGACCGAGGCGGTGTCGGCCGCCAGCTCCAGGATGGTGGCCTGTTCCGGCGTGATGTCGGCCCGGTCGCGCGGGCTGACACCGGTCGTGGTGATCAGCGCGATCAGGTCGAGGTCGTCGCCGGAGGAACGGGCCCGGCCGCCGATGAGCGCGAAGGGACGGACGACGGGCCCGGCGTCGTCGTCCAGCCACTCCTTGCGCGTCACGGCGTGGCCCTCCGCGGATTGGTCGAGATGTGTTGACCCACCCTCTTGACCAGCATCGCCATCTCGTACGCGATGTGGCCGACGTCGGCGTCCGAGGCGGCCAGCACGGCCAGGCAGGTGCCCTGCCCGGCGGCCGTCACGAACAGGAACGCGGCCTCCATCTCGACGATGGTCTGGCGGACCTCACCGCCGCCGAAGTGGCGTCCGGCCCCCCTGGCCAAGCTCTGGAACCCGGCGGCCACCGCCGACAGGTGCTCGCTGTCTTCACGTGAGAGTCCCTGGGATGCACCCACGACCAGACCGTCGGTGGAGAGGATCACCGCCTGACGGACGGCCCCCACCCGGCTGATGAGGTCATCGAGCAACCAGTTCAGTTCGCCGGACCCCGAGACTTTCCCGGTCATTCCTCACCCTTCTCGCCGTTCGCGTTATCTGCGTAGTCTGCATCCTCACGGCCCCTGCGCGCTCCGTGCTGGAAGGCGGAGAACATCGCGCGCGCCTGTTCCGGCGAGCGCTCCTCCGTCGTCTCGGCGACGGGCGCGGTCAACGGGGTGTCCGTGAGCTGCGGTGCCATGTTCGCCTGCCGGACCCGGCGGGGCAGCCCGTTGTGGGTGCCGCTGGCGACCGAGGTCGGCAGATTGTTCGGCAGGGTCGGCCGGGCGGCCGTGGTGCGGGTCCGGGTGGGCAGGCCGCGCGGGGACAGCGCCGGCTTCTCCTCTGGCTCCATCGGCGGCACCAGCTCGACGGCCGGGACCGCCTCGATGCGCCGCTCGGAGGGAGTGAAATAGGGGGAGGGCTCCGGCTCGACGGCCTGGGGCGCCTCCTCGGCCTCGAAGACGGGCTCCTCTTCGGGCTCCTGCTTCTTGTGCCGCGGCTCGTGGTCGCTCTGCTCGTCGTCCTCGGCCGGGGCCAGCACCGCGTGGGCGCCGTTGCGCGAGGGGAGGGCGCCTCCCGGCGTCCCGTCGGAGACGAGGCTGCGCGGGATGAGCACGATGGCCGTCGTGCCGCCGTACGGCGACGACCGCAGCACCACGCCGATGCCGTAGCGGGCCGCGAGCTGGCCGACCACGAACAGGCCGAGCCGGTCGGAGTCGGCCAGGTCGAACTCGGGCGGCGCGGCGAGCTTGGTGTTGATCTCGGCGTACTCCTCGGGGGTCAGCCCGAGACCGCGGTCCTCGACCTCCAGCACCAGCCCGTTGGCCACCAGTTCGGCCCGGACCTGCACCTTGGTCTGCGGCGGCGAGAAGATCGTGGCGTTCTCGATCAGCTCGGCCAGCAGGTGGACGACGTCGGCGACGGCCGCGCCGGTCAGCGAGGCGCCCGGCATCGGCAGCACGGTCACCCGGGTGAAGTCCTCGACCTCGGCGACGGCGGCGCGCATGACGTCCACGACCGGAACGGGCTTGCGCCACGACCGGCCGGGCGCGGCGCCCGAGAGGATGATGAGGCCCTCGGCGTGGCGGCGCATGCGGGTCGTCAGGTGGTCGAGGCGGAACAGGTCCTCCAGCGACTCCGGGTCCTTCGACCGGCGCTGCATCGAGTCGAGCAGGGTGAGCTGGCGGTGCAGCAGGCTCTGGTTGCGGCGGGCCAGGTTGAGGAACACGTGGCCGACGCCGCGCCGCAGGGCGGCCTGCCCGACGGCCGCCTCGATGGCGGTGCGCTGCACGGAGCTGAACGCGTGGCCGACGTCCTCGACCTCCATCGAACCGCCGGCGTCGATGGGCGGCGCCTCGTGCTCGACGTCGACGTCCTCGCCCTTCTTGAGGCGGTCGACGACGTGGGGCAGCCGCTGGTCGGCCAGCTCCAGCGCGGCGTTGCGCAGGTCGGCGAGGTCGGCCACCAGCCGCCGGCCGAACCGCACCGAGAAGACGATGGTCGCCACGACGGCGATCAGGCCGACGCCGCCCGCGATGGCGATGCGCCCGAGGATCCCGGTGGCCACGCCCGCGGTGTAGGTGTTCAGCGCCTCGGTGGCGGGCACCCGCGCCCGGTCGAGCTCGCCGACGAGGCTGTCGGTGGTGGGCTGCCAGCGCATCACGTCGGCCGGCAGCGCGCCGCCCAGGCGCTGCTGCGACAGGATCAGGTCTTCGAGCTCGGAGAACCGCGCGTAGAGGTCGGAGTCGAGCACCCGCTGGTAGGGCGCCCGCGCCTCCGGCATCAGCGTCGGCAGGTTCTTGGCGTAGTAGTGCTTGCGCAGGGCCACGAACTCGGCGAACGACCGGTGGGCCTCGGCGGACATCTGGTTCTGCGCGAGCGAGCCCTTGATCAGGGCGTCCTCGCGGGCCAGCATCTCGTGCGCGGTGCCCATCGTGACCAGGGCGCTGGCCTGCTGGTACATGGGGACGTCGGGGATCTGGACCATCTGTTCGTAGACGTCGAACATCTCATCCAAGATCGTGTTGTAGGCCACAATGGCCCCCAGCACGTTGTACTTGCCGACGGAGACCGCGTCGCGGATGGTCGACAGCTCGTCGAGCGCGCCGAGCAGGTCGTCCATCGCCCGCTGGAGGTTCTCGGACATGATCGACCGATTCTCCGGCAGGGTGGCGACCTTGACGAAGGAGTTCACGGTCGACGTCGTCTGCGCCTGGAGCGCGTTGAGCTCGGGCGACGACGTCCGGTTCTCGCTCAGCAGCTCCGCCACCATGGCGCGCTCGGCCTGGAGCCGCAGCCCGAGGTCGGTGGAGCTGACGCCGACGGAGTCGTACAGCTGGCCGGTGCGTAACAGGGCCAGGCCGTCACCGACGGTGAGGTTGAGGACGAATCCCCATAGTGCGCTCAACGTCAGAAGAGGCAGAAGCAACAAGAGAAAGATCTTGAACCGAATCGACCGGTTTCTTGAACCCATGGCCACTCCTGCAGTGCGTGGAGGCTCGCGCCGCATTTGGGGGGAAATGCACCTCCGGAAGATCGCACAGGAGACTAGCACCGATACAGTTCGAGCGCAGTGGAGGAATTGATGATTAGCGTGATCACCGGGGCCAGTTCGGGCGTTGGTGCTGCTGCGGCCCTGGATCTTGCCCAAAAGGGATACCAACTTGTGTTGGTTGGGAGGGATCGCGACCGCTTAGAGTCGACTGCGTCCCGTGTCCGATCCGCCACCGATAGTAAGGTTACGGTGGAGGTTTCGGACTTCGCGCGGCTCGATGACGTCCGTGATCTGGCCTCCCGAATCCGTGCGAAGTACGACCGGATCGACGTTCTGGCGAACAACGCCGGCGTGATGGTCCCCGACCGCCGCATGACTGCGGACGGTCACGAACTCATGATCCAGGTCAACCACCTGTCGCCGTTCCTGTTGACGAATATTCTTCTAGATCGCGTCGGGCGTGTCGTGACGACGAGTTCCCGCGCCGCGAAGACGGCCCGCCTCGACCCAGACGACCTGTCGCGTGAACGCCGCCGGTGGAACGGCTGGCTGCAGTATGGCGAAACCAAACAAGCGAACGCTCTATTCACCGTCGGCTTGGCCGCCCGGGGTTGTAAAGCGACCTGTTTCCATCCCGGGGTCATCAAGACGTCATTCGCCGGCGGAACCTTGTTCATGAAACTCGTCACGTTGCCGGGCCTCCACGAGCCGGTGGAGAAGGCGGCGGCCCGCCTGTCTTACCTGGCGACGTCGGAAGACGGCGAGAGGCTGGCGGGAAGCTACTTCCGCGACAACCGTCCAGACCGGGTGCCAGCCCGGATGAAGGACCCTGACCTGGCCGAACGGTTGTGGACCGTGAGCGCCGAAGCGGTCGGTCTGTCTGACTGAGGGTGGCTTCCTGCCTTGGCGGACATCGGGTCGACGGGGCTGCCGGCGACCCGCCTGGACGAGGCGGCCGGAGAGACCCGACTCCAGGTCAGCTTGGTGGCCGTCGGCCTTCCCCGCGAACTGACCCACTACGAGGGGCGCTGCGTGACCTGATTGAGTGGTGCCACTCTTCGGCCGCCGACCTCAGACAACGAGCGGCCGTCGCCGCCCAGGCCGACCTCATCGACCCTTCCGATGGCGCGAGCCTCTATGAGGCTCTGAAGTCGGCGGCGGCCGGCGGCGTCGACGACGAACTCGCGGTGTTCGACACGCTGGGAGACGGTGACGCTGCGGCGTTCTTCACGAATTGACCCCCGGCCGGGCCCTCGCTGTGGCGCTGGCCCGGGCGGGGGTGGTCGGGGGGCCGGGGTGGGGTGCCGTTCGAACTGCGCTTCGCGGCCAACCGCCATCTTGTACGTCTTGCGCGCGCTGAGGCGGTTCGAGTGGGGGACAAGGCGGCGGCAGATCGGTACACGAAGCTGCTGGCCCCCGACCGGAAACTCCTGCTGTTCGACTCACGCGGCGCGGGCCGGATCGCGGAGGTCAAAGGGGACCTGTCAGTGGCGACCTCGGTGGCGATCATGGTCCCGGGCACCGGGAACGATCTCTCCACCTATGACCGCAGCCCGCTGGGCGCGCTGCTCGCCGTGCACAGGCTGGCCGATCGTTTCTCGCGTGGAAAAACTGCCACGATCATGTGGCTCGGAGCCGACCTGCCGCCGACCGTCCCCGCTGCGGCCACTCGGCTCTACGCGGAGAGAGGTGGCCCGAAGCTGCGAGAATTCGTGGAGGGACTTCATATCGCCGACTCCGTGAACACCACGGCGATCGGCCACTCCTACGGCAGCACCGTCACCGGTCACGCGGTCCGCGCGGGCCTGAAGGTCGACAATCTGGTCGCCGTGGCCAGCCCGGGCTGGGGTGTCGACGAGGCGGCCGAGTTAGAGGTGCCCACAACCAGGCTCTACGCCGTTCGCCACCCCGACGACTTCATCAGCGTCGTTCCCCCCCATCGACGGCATGGCCGATGCCGTGGAGGACGTGCCGCCGCTGTCGCTTGTCGGCCATGGCGCAGACCCGGTCTTCATGGACGGCGTGACCCGGATGGCCTCAGGGCACGACGACCAGTTGCTTCCCGTGGGCGTGAACCTGGACGCCCATTCCGACTACTTCGCGGGCGCTGGCCGATCGCGTGTCGCGACGCACAACATCGCCGTGATCGTCGCCGGCGGATGTCCCACCACCTTCGAGGCCGCGCGAGCCGCTCGATGGACCGGATCCGCGCCGCCCTACTGCCCCTGCTGCTCTTCGTGTCGATTGGCGGATGCGCCATGTGGTCTTCGTCCGAAGCGGACCTCTCCGAAGGAGTCCGTGATCTCGAAGGCGCCCTGGCGCGGGTGCTGCAGATCGCGCGTCCCGAATCCGATCCAGAGATCACTCGCGACCCGTGGTCCTGCGAGGCTGCCGATCGAAACGGTGTCGTGCTCGGTTATGACGTCAAGGTGGCTGACCCTCGCGACACCGTGGCAGCGGTCTTGAGGCTGTGGCGGGATGAGGGGCTTCGCATCGAACTCGATCGCTCGACCGACACCGACCGGCCGGAGGTCATCGCCGGCGGACCGCTCGTCGAGTTGTCGATTCACGGCTTCCCCGACCGAAACACGATCTATGTCGAGGGCAACACCGTGTGTCTCCGAGGGCCGATCCCCGAGGGCTGGCGAGACGCCTCCGCACGGTGAGGGCCTGCTCATACCGGAAGTGGAGCACGGCGATAACTTTGAGTGATTGTTCGTTTACCATCTGCTGGTGACCTTCTGTCTCGCGGATGCCACCTCGATGCGCCTCCTGGCCGCCCGCCTCGACGAGGCGGCCGAGGAGATCACCCGCCTCCAGGGCGCTTCGGTGGCCGTCGGGCTCCCGATAACCGCTACTCCCGAGTTGGCGCACTACGAAGGACCGCTGCGCAACCTGGTCGAGTGGTGCCACTCGTCGGCCGCCGAGATCCGCCGGCGAGCGGCCATCGCCGCGCAGGCCGACCTCATCGGCTGGAACCCGCCAGGCGACAACGCCGCCTACGACGCTCTGACGACGGCTGCAGCGGGCGGCTTCGACGACCAACTCGCCGCCTTCGACGCGCTGGGCGCGAACGGTGACGTGGCGGCGTTCTTCGCGGCGCTCACTCCTGCTCAGGCGCTCGGCGTGGCGCTGGCTCGGGCGGCGCAGGTGGGTGCCAGGGCGGGGGTCCCATTCGAACTCCGCTTCGCGGCGAACCACCAGCTGGTGCGCCAGGCACATGCGGAGGCCCTTCGAGTGGGTGACAAGGCGGCAGCGGCGAGATACGCGAGACTCCTCAACCCTGATCGGCAACTTCTGCTCTTCGACCCGAGGAACTTGGGCAAGATCGCCGAGGTCAGGGGCGACCTTGCCACCGCGAAGCATGTTGCCTTCTTGATCCCAGGTACCGGGAACAGCCTGGCGAACTACTTCGGTGGCCCAGAGAAGGACTTCAAAGCGATCCACCTGACCGCCGCCGGCCTCTCCGCCGAAACCGCCACGATCGTGTGGATGGGTGCTCCGCTGCCGCAGAGCCTTGGAGCGGCGGCGTTCGATCTGCTTGCCGACCGCAGCGCCCCCAAGCTCAAGGACTTCGTCGATGGCCTTAGCCTTCGACCCGACATCCATACGACCCTCATCGGGCATTCCTACGGAAGCGTCGTCACCGGTCACGCAGTGAGGGCCGGTCTCCATCCCGACAACCTGATCGCGGTCGCGAGCCCAGGCTGGGGCGTTCAGTCCGTTGACGAACTCAACGCTCCAGAGACGAAGTTGTTCGCAATGAGGCACCAAGGCGACATCATCAAGCTCGTCCCCACTGCCGATGAGACCCTCGGCGTGTTCATACCGCTGCCGGACAGCGTCGCAGGTCACGGGGAAGATCCCGTCTTCATGTCAGGTGTGGAGCGTCTGGCCTCTGGCTCGGAGGCCGACCCCGGCTTCGGCATCGACCTGGATGCACACTCCGACTACTTCGGTGGCAGCCCAGCCGGTCGTATCGCCGAACTGAACCTGGCGAGAGTGATCGTTGGCGACGACTACGAGACATATGAGGAAGCGAAGGCTGCGCTGTGATTCGCATGGTTGTCGCACTTCTGCTGCTGGTCGTCGGCTGTGCCTCCGAACCTCGGCCACCTATATCCGCAGCGCTGACTGATCTCGATGCGGCGCTGGCGCGGGCTATCCGGGTCAGTTCAGTCACCGAGACACCTAAGCGCACTCCTGGACCTTGGCCGTGCGCTCCGGGGAAGGGCCAAGCCTTCCAGCTCGGCTTCACTGCCCCCACCCGGGATCCCCGCGCGACAGTTGTCGCCGTCGGCGAGCTGTGGCGTCGGGAAGGGCTCACCATTCAGATGGATCGCACTAAGCACCCAAACCGTCCCGAAGTGGTTGTGCGTGGGCGACTGATTGAGATGTCAGTGCACGGCTTCCCCGAGCGCGGCACCGTCTGGATTGCTGGGAACACCGCCTGTCTCGACGGGGAAGTTCCTGAAGCGTGGCGGGACGTGTGATGCGACACCAAGCACCCTCAAATGGCGGATCGCCAGACAAGCGCGGATCGCCAGACAAGCAGGGTCAGCACGGCGCAGCCATCGCTCACATCGCTCAAGTGGTGAAGAGAGGTGCGAACCAGTGTCAGGGCCCGTGAGCAGCGAAGCGCCGACCCCGCCACCCCTCGCCCCCCAGCAGAACCGAAGGTGATTCTCACCATCCGACGTTCCCAAACGCTTCCCAGCAAGTGTTCTCCTAGCGTTTTCGTCAGCTCAGTGGTGTGTTCTCTTTCGGGCCGATAGCGTCCCCAGGTGGCAGCGCCAGTGACTTCTTCCAGCCCTCCGGTTGTCTCGCAACGTGACCCCTTCCTCGACAACGCCAAGTTCTGGGCGATCGTCCTGGTCGTGTGCGGGCACCTGGTGGAGGATCTGCGCGACGTACCGTACGCGCACGCGCTCTACCTCTTCGTCTACACGTTCCACATGCCGCTGTTCATCACGATCAGCGGATATCTGTCGCGGAACTTCACCCGGCTGAGGGCGCAGAAGCTCGTCTCGACGCTGTTAGTCCCTTACGTCATCTTCGAGATCGCCTACTCGCTGCCGCGCTGGATCCTCTACGGCAAGTTCCAGCTCACCCTGCTCGACCCCTACTTCCTGACCTGGTTCCTGCTGTCACTGTTCATCTGGCGGCTTTCGACGCCGGTCTGGTTCCAGGTCAAGTGGCCGCTGGCGGTCGCGGTGGGCATCTCGCTCATCAGCGGCGCGTCGGCCCTGCCCGACGAATTGTCGATGAACCGCACTCTGGGCCTGCTCCCCTTCTACGTCCTGGGCCTGGTGCTGACCCCGCAGCACTTCCAGATCCTCAAGAAGCGGTGGGTCAGGATCACGGGAGCGCTCGTGCTGGTGGCGGGGCTCGGGATCACGTTCCTGGTCCACTACGACGTGCCGACGGAGTGGATCCGCTGGCGGCACGCCTACACGAAGATCGGCGTCGACAACTTCACCGGGGCGGGCATCCGGTTGCTGATGCTGGTCATCGGGGCGGTCCTGGTGGCGGCGTTCCTGTCGATCACCACGTCCAGGAAGACGTGGTTCACCGCGCTCGGTGGGCTGACCATCTACGCCTACCTGTTGCACGGTTTCGTCGTGAAGGGCCTCGACCGCTTCCACGACCAGCTCAACAACCCCATCGGCGTGGCCGCCGTGATCCTCTTCGGCATCGCCCTCACCGCCGTCCTGTGCACACCGCCGTTCCGCGTGCTCTTCAAATGGGCCATCGAGCCCAACCTGAGGTGGGCCTTCAAGTCCGATCCTGGACGCCAGTCGCCCCCGCCCACCCCACCGACCTCCGGCGACGGGCCCCACGACGGCCCATCCAACCCATGGCCGACCCAGGACACGCCACACCAAGCCGACCGGCCACACAGCGGCGCGTCCGAGGCCCGGCCTGCCCAGCCCACCTGGCCGAGCCAGGGCACATCCCAGCAGGCCGACCGGCCCCACAGCAGCGCGTCCGAGGCCTGGCCGAACGGGCACATCCCTCAGCCGACCTGGCCGAGCCATGGACCATCGCAACAAGCGGATCGGCCACATGGCAGCGCGTCCGGGGCCTGGCCGAACGAGAACATGTCTGCCCAGCCGGGTTGGCCGAGTGAAGGTCCAACGCGGCAGAGGTAGTAGGCCCGGCCAGCGCGAGCCGGCCTCACGGCGGCCAGTCGAGCATTTCTCAACGGGCCGAACAGCAACGCGCCGCAGCCTGCCGACCCGCCACACGGCCACGCGCCCCTGCAACGCCGAACGGCGCCCCCGAAGAAGGGTGGCGCCGTTCAAGGTCGCGTACAGGATCAGATCATCACGTGCTCATCCGGGTGGGCCACGAACGAGAACACCGCGTTGCGGGTCAGTTTGTAGTCCGCCGCCTGCCACGTGTGCTGCGACGCATCCGACCCGCGCATGTAGACGAAGTTGAACCGGTCCGCCGAGTAGATGCGAACCCCTTCTTCCTTGAGTCGACGCACCAGCCGCGTGTCCTCCCCGGCGTTGACCGCCTCGAAGGCATATGTCCGCAGCAGGTCGGCGCGCGCCAGGATGGTCGCCCCCTGCACGAGGTGCGTGTACCGGTTCTCCAGCCCGGGCAGCCGGAACACCGTCGTGTTGGAGTCGGGGAAGTACGTGTAGTGCGCGCCCTTCCCCGTCAGCTCGCAGTCGGCGTAGTCGAAGACGCGCACCAGGTCCCACAGGTAGTTGGGGCCGTAGAGGTTGTCGTCGTCCATCTTGGAGATGAGCTCGCCCTCGGCCTGCGCGATGCCCAGGTTGAGGACCTCGCCCAGGGTGAAGTGGGGCGGCGCGTGCAGCACCTTCACGGCGGGGATGCCGGCCGCCAGAGCCTTGTCGCGCACCACGTCGGCGTCTTCCGACAATCCGTGCAGGACCAGGATCAGTTCCAGGTTGCGGTGCCGCTGGCGGGCGACCTGGGAGATGGCGTGTTCTAGCTGGCCGGCCCGGTTCGTCGGCAGCACCACCGAGACGCTCCGGGAGCGTTCGGAGACGGGGCGGCCGAGGTCGCCGAGGATCTGGTCGACGCGGTGGGAGAACAGGTGCTTGTCGAAGACCTCGCGCATGGCGAGGTGGCCCTGGCGGGCGCGCAGTTCGGGGCTGTTGATGTAGTACAGCGCCCGGTTGTACGCCTCCTCCTGCGAGTGCGCGATCGGGATCAGCGGGCCGAAGGTCTCCTCGATGGCCCTCGACCAGCCTGACAACACCGTGGTCCCGCAGGCGGAGAGTTCGAACACGCGCCGCGCGCACATGGTCGGTGAGTCGATCACCGAGTTCACGTTCAGGAAGACCTTGTACATCTTGTACGCCGCCAGCATCTGCTCGTAGGGCAGTTCGCCGACGATGTGGGGGCGGTACTCCTCCGGCCAGGCGTACTTGTCGGCGACGGAGGCGTTGCGGGCGAAGATGTGCAGGCCGAGCTCCCGCGTGGGGGCGATGACGGTCTCCATCTGCTCCCGGCGCTCGGGGTGCTTGTCGCGGAAGTACATGCCGCCGAAGACGACGTCGTACTTGCGGCCCCAGCGGGTCATGATCGGGTTGTGGATGCGCGGCTGGGCGGCGAACTGGAGCACGCCGACCCGGTCGTGGCCGAGGATCTCACGGTATTTCGGGATCATGTCGCCGTCGCAGGTGTACACCTGGTCGAACAGCTTGGCCGTGTCGATGAAGAAGTCGAAGTTCGGCGGGTCCTCCTTGTTCCAGAAGACCGTCGGGATGCCCTCGGAGCGGCACCATTCGACCAGGTCGCGCAGCTCCTGCTTGGGCGCGTTGGTGCCGGTCATCTGGTAGCGCCAGCGGCCCTGGTTGCCGTGCCAGGCCGACTCGCAGAAGAGGATGTCCGGTCTCTTGGCAGCGAAGATCTCGCGCCAGTCGTGCAGGCCGAACTCGATCTGGTCCCATTCGTACTTGAAGGCGAGCCGGGAGAAGTCGTCCAGGATCACCGCGACCTTGAGGTCGGGGCGGTTCTGCGCGCCCTCGGGCTCGGGCCACTTCAGGTTCGGGATCCTGACCGACGGGCCGCGCTTCTCGGCCTCGGCCTGGACGTCGAAGGCCGACGGCGGCGCCTTGGGAGCCTTGTTGCCCCGCCACGCCTTGCGCAGGTCGCCCGGCAGCTTGACGATCTTCTTGGGGTTGGATCCGGCCTTGGTGATGGCCTCGCCGACCCGGTACTGACGCCCGGTCTGGGTGGCCTTGGCCTTCCAGAGGGCGTACTCGGCGCGCGCCTCCTGGTAGGCCAGCCGGGTCTCCAGCTCGCGGATCGTCTCCTCGTAGAACTCGACGGTGCGACGGTCCTCGGGCAGCCAGTTGACCGGGCCGAGACGCTGGAATCTCGGCTCGTCGGGGGTCTCGTCGGTCTCAGACATGCCTCGTCCCTGCTCGTCGTCTCAAGGGTCGATATCGTACGGCGCAGGCCGTGGTCGTTTGGTGCGTTTGTCGGAGTTAGTCCACAGTCGAGCGGGCGGCCGGCGACAGGTTCTCGCCCTGCAGCCAGGCGGCGATCACGCGGGCGATGCGCGGACCGGCCTTGCCGTCCCACAACATCGGCAGGTCGCCCGAAGGGGTGGCCGCGCCGTCGCGCAGCGCCTTGGCGGCGGCCTCCGGCAGACCGGCGGGGGTCACCAGGCGGTTGGTCCCGTGGGTCACCGTGATCGGGCGCTCGGTGTTGAGGCGCACGGTGAGGCACGGCACCTCCAGCATCGTGGTCTCCTCCTGCACGCCGCCCGAGTCGGTCACGACCAGCGCCGCGCCGCGCACGAGCGACAGGAAGTCGACGTAACCGAGCGGGTCGACGATGCGCATCCGGGGGCCGTCGACCAGACCGGCCTCCGCCAGGCGGGTGCGGCCGCGCGGGTGCAGCGGCACGATGACCGGCACCTGCTCGGCGACGCCGAGAACCGCGTCCACGAGTTCCTTGGCGGCGGCGGGGTCGTCGACGTTGGCCGGGCGGTGCAGCGTGGCGACCGCGTAGGGGCCGCTGATCTCCAGGCGCTCCTGCACGGGGACCGGGTCGAGCTTGGGCAGCGCCGAGAACAGGCTGTCGATCATCGGGTTGCCGACCAGGTGCACCTTGGATGCGGGCACACCCTCGTTCGCCAGGTAGGACAGCGCCTCCGGCGAGGTGGCGAACAGCAGGTCGGAGAGGCTGTCGACGACGATGCGGTTGACCTCTTCGGGCATCGTGCGGTCGAACGAGCGCAGACCGGCCTCGACGTGGGCGGTGGGCACACCCAGCTTCGCGCAGACCAGGATCGCGGCGAGGGTCGAGTTGACGTCTCCGTACACGACCACGAGCGAGGGCTTCTCCCGCTCGACGACCTCTTCGAGACCCATGAGGAGGGCGGCGGTCTGCTTCGCGTGGGAGCCGCTGCCGACACCCAGATTCGCGATCGGTTCGGGCAGCCCGAGGTCGGCGAAGAACACGTCGGACATGAGGGCGTCGTAGTGCTGGCCGGTGTGCACGATGCCCTGGCGGATGCCCAGGTCGGCGAGTCCGTTGACCACGGGAGCGGCCTTCGGGAAGTTGGGCCGGGCACCCAGGACGTGCAGGACGAGGGTGTCCTGGAGACTCGATTCCCTCACTGACCTTGCCTTTCATCCATGATGGGGGCAAACGTTGCCTATGGTACGGTCACGCCGTGGTAGCTGAGGCCAACAAGCCCATTCCGGCAAAGGCCGCGAAGGCCAGTGCCCGAAGGTTCATGAAGGGGTTCGTCAGGAACCCGATGGTGACTTCCCGGATCTTCGTGGGGAAGGTCGTGCAGGACCCGCTACGGGTGGCGCACGCCGCCGCGGAGACCGTGCCGAAACCGCTTCGCCCGCTCGTGGGCAAGGTGGCGTGGCCGGTCGCGCGGGTCGCCAAGGTCACCATCCGCAAGATGTGGCGGCGGATGGCCAGGGCGCCCCTCAACGACTCCAGGGCCGTGTTCGACGCCGGGCACATGACCCAGGCCATCGACATGCTCAAGCCCCATGAGCGCTGGGTGTTCATCAAGAAGCGGCTCTCCCTGTACGAGGGCGAGCGCGGCGCGCTGCTCCCCAACCCGATCCCGCCGAAGCCCAAGGTCATCATGGGCGAGCGGGTGCCGGGCCGGGCGCTGCACATCGTGACCAACGCGCTGCCGTTCACGCAGGCCGGCTACACCGTGCGCACCCACCGCATCGTGACCGCGCAGAAGGCCGCCGGGCTCGACCCCCACGTGGTGACGAGCTGGGGCTGGCCGGCCCTCCAGGGTTTCCCCGACGTGGAGCCGTTCGAGGAGATCGACGGCATCCCCTACCGCCGCCTGCTGCCCAGCGGCGACATCCCGATGGAGACCCGCGGCCGCATCACCCGCGGCGCCGAGGACATCACCGAGCTGGTGCGCCAGCTGCGCCCGCAGGTGCTCCACGCCGCCACCGACCACCGCAACGGTTCGGTCGCGATGGCCGTACGGGAGAGAACCAACACCCCGTTCGTGTACGAGGTCCGCGGCTTCCTCGAGGAGACCTGGGCCAGCCGCGACCCCGCCCGCGTCGGCACCGAGCGCCACAAGCTCATGCGGGAGCGCGAGGCCACCATCATGAACTCGGCCGACGCCGTGGTGACCCTGGCCGAGACGATGGTCGGCGAGATCGTCGAGCGCGGCGTGCCGCGTGAGCGCATCTTCCTCGCGCCCAACGCCGTCGACGCGTCGCTGCTGACCGCCGAGTACGACGGCGGGTCGCTGCGCCGCCAGTACGGCATCGGCGACCACGAGATCGTCATCGGCTCGGTGTCGTCGATCGTGGCCTACGAGGGCTTCGCGACGATGTTGTCGGCGGCCGCGTTGCTGAAGCAGGCCGGCACCCCCGTGAAGGTGCTTCTGGTGGGCGACGGCACCGAGCGCGAGAACCTCCTCGCGCAGGTGAACAAACTCGGTATAGGTGACATCGCGATCGTGCCGGGACGCGTCGGGCCCGACGAGGCACTGCAGGCCCAGGCGGCCATCGACATCTTCATCTGCCCCCGCGAAGACCTGCGCGTATGCCGTCTGGTGACGCCGCTGAAGCCGGTCGAGGCGATGGCGCTGGGCAAGCCGGTCATCCTGAGCGACCTGCCCGCCCTCGCCGAGCTCATCGGCGACGGTGAGCCGGGCGTCCTGGTGCCCGCCGGGAACGCGCAGGCGCTGGCCAACGCCGTGGCGGAGCTGCGCGACGACCCCGAACGCCGCCGCAAGATGGGCGCGGCCGGCAAGGAGGAGGTTGCCGCGAAGCGAACGTGGAGCAGCCTTGCCAACACGTATCGGGAAATTTACGAATCACTCGCCCGCTAGAGAAATCCACCAGGGACGCCGGATGTGCAGCATCAGGCATCATTGGTGCCGACTTGAGATAGCCTTTGCGACCATGAAGTGTTCTCTCCACCCCCAGGCCATGTCGTGAGCGAGATCGATCTCACGGTCATCGGGCTGGGCTACGTCGGCATGCCGCTGGCCAAGGAGGCTGTGGCGGCAGGTCTGAAAGTCGTCGGCCTCGACGTTGACGCGCGCAAGGTGGACGCGCTCAACGAGGGACGTTCCTACATCGACGACCTGACGGACGCCGACCTCGACGACATGCTCGCGAACGGTTTCACCGCGACGCTCGACCCGACGGTGCTGGCCCGTTCCGCGGCCATCGTCATCTGCGTGCCCACCCCGCTCGACGAAGACCACCGTCCCGACCTGTCCGCCGTCGAGGGCGCCACCCGCGCCGTCGCCGAGCAGCTCACCGCCGGCACCCTCGTGGTGCTCGAGTCGACGACCTGGCCCGGCACCACCGACGAGGTGGCCCGGCCGATCCTCGAGAAGTCGGGCCTCGTCGCGGGCGCCGACTTCCACCTGGCGTTCTCGCCGGAGCGCATCGACCCCGGCAACCCGAAGTTCGGCCTGCGCAACACCCCGAAGGTGGTCGGCGGTTACACCACCGCCTGCCGCGACCGGGCGACCGAGTTCTACGCGCGGTTCGTCGAGCGGGTCGTCCCCGTCTCCGGAACGCGCGAGGCCGAGATGGCCAAGCTGCTGGAGAACACCTACCGCCACGTGAACATCGCGCTCGTCAACGAGATGGCGATCTTCTGTGACGAGCTCGGGGTGAACCTCTGGGAGTCGATCGAGGCCGCCGCGACCAAGCCGTTCGGGTTCCAGAAGTTCCTCCCCGGTCCCGGCGTCGGCGGTCACTGCATCCCCGTCGACCCGTCGTACCTGTCGTACGCCGTGCGCAAGCTGGGCTTCCCGTTCCGGTTCGTGGAGCTGGCCCAGGAGATCAACGAGCGGATGCCGTCCTACGTGGTGACCCGCGTGCAGCGGCTGTTGAACCGCGACAAGAAGGCCGTCAACGGCTCGAAGGTGCTGCTGCTCGGGGTGACCTACAAACCCGACATCGCCGACGAGCGGGAGACGCCCGCGATACCGGTCGCCGAGGCGCTCATGGAGCTCGGCGCCGTCGTCAGCTACGCCGACCCCTACGTCAAGGAGTGGTCGGTCGAGGGGAGCCCGGTGCCCCGCGAGGAAGACCTCGCGAAGGCGGTCCGGGAGGCAGACGTCACGGTGCTGCTCCAGCAGCACTCGATGTTCGACCTGGAGCTGATCGAACAGCAGGGCCGCCTGGTGCTCGACACCCGCGGCGTGCTGGCGACCGGCGAACGCGTCGAGCGGCTGTAAGGGGGCCAGGCGCGTGCACGTGCTCGTCATGACGGTGGTGCATCACCCCGAGGACGCCCGGATCCTGCACCGGCAGATCCGCGCGCTCGTGGACGCCGGTCATGAGGTCACGTACGCCGCGCCGTATTCGGCGCGCGGGGTCGTGCCCCGGTCGTGGGTGAACGGGGTCGACCTGCCCCGGGCGGCCGAGCGGCGGCGGATGACCGCCGTCCGGGCCGCGCGCAAGGTGTTCAAGAGCATGCGCGGCAAGGTCGACATGGCGCTCATCCACGACCCCGAGCTGCTGTTCGCGGTCGCCGGGGTGCGCAACCGGCCGACGGTCGTGTGGGACGTCCACGAGGACACCCCCGCGACCCTGTCGCTCAAGCCGTGGTTGCCGGCCTTCCTCCGGCCGCCGACCCGGTTCGTGGCCCGCATGCTCGAGAGCTGGGCCGAACGCAACTTCCACCTCCTGCTCGCCGAGACCGCCTACGCGGGCCGGTTCCGGCAGGCGCATCTGGTCGTGCCGAACGAGACCTGGGTGCCCGACACGGTCTCGCCGCCCGGCGACGACCGGGTGGTCTACCTGGGCTGGTTGTCCGAGGCCCGGGGCGTGCGCGAGGCCATCGAGGTCGGCCGCCTGCTGCGGCCCCACCGGGTGGTCGTCGAGCTCATCGGGTACGCCGACCCGCAGTCGCGGCGCATGCTCGCGGCGGCCGTGGAAGAGGGCGCGCTCGAATGGCGCGACTTCATGCCCAACGACGAGGCGCTCAAGCGGCTCGACGGCGCCCTGGCCGGACTGTCGCTGCTGCACGACGAGCCCAACTACCGCCATTCGATGCCCACGAAGATCGTGGAGTACATGGCCCACGGCATCCCGGTCATCACCACCCCCTCGCCCCGCGCGGTGGAGCTCATCGAGCGGTACCGCAGCGGCGTCGTGGTTCCTTGGAGCGACCCACAGGCCGTCGCGAAGGCCGTGCTCGCGCTGCGCGACAACACCGAGGAGCGCCGCAACGCCGGCGCCCGCGGCTACGCCGCCGCCCGGGGCAACCACCACTGGCCGAACTCCGCGCGTCGATTCGTCTCCCAGCTCGAAGCCTGGAACGGCGTCAAGCCGTAATCAGCCCCCGGAACGTCGATCGGATGAGGTGACGGTTTGCGCTGGCTTGCTCTGCTCCTAGGGATCGCGATCCTCGGTGGCGTGGCCACCGTGGTGATCGCCCTCCAGGAGCCCGAGACGCCACACGCCGCGCGCATCGGCAGCACCTCTCCGTCCACGCCCAGCCCGACCCCGTCCACCACCGGTTTCACCGACCCGTGTGGCACGTTCGACACGAACATGCGCACCCCCTACGCCATCACCGGCTACTGGATCATGCCGTCGGCCGACCGCTGCAACTGGCGCCGCCAGCTGGAGGAGATCCACAAGGTCGGCGGCGACACGGTGGTCCGGATCGGGTTCGGCCTGTCGCCCCGCTCGATCGACTCCGACGGCCGGATCCTGGAGGCGGAGCCCGACGACGAGGGCAAGTACAAGCCCGACGCGCGCTACGACTACTGCGTCGAAGACGGGTTAACCTGCGTCCAGGCGGCCGAACGCGACCTGAAGGCGGCCAACCCCGGCAACCGCATCTCGTGGTCGTTCGTCTTCCGCACCGACGAGCAGTACGGCGACGGCGTCTTCCGCTGCCCGCAGATGGAGAAGAAGATCGTCGTCGGCGACCGGGTGTTCTTCCGCCTGATCGCCGACGAAGACGGCTCCGACGACGCCACCTGCGACTTCACCAGCAAGGGCAAGGGCTACCACCTGATCCTGGTGTCGGCCGGCGCGACCGACAGCCTGACCGAACTGCTCGACCTGGGCGACCGGTTCGGCATCAAGGTCTTCCCGTCGCTGCCGCTGGCCCCGCGCGACCCGACCGGCGTCACCCGCGCCAACCCGCGCCACATCGGCACCCTCACCACGCTGACCCGCCGCATCCTGCAGGACTACGGCACCCGCTTCGCGGGCCGCGAGTCGCTCGGCGGCGTCTACCAGCCCTTCGAGCTCGTCATCAGAGACTGGGCCGACCCTGAGAACGTGCCAACCCTGCAGGTGTACGCCGAACAGCACCGCATCGTCGAACAGGTGCTCCCCGGCAAGCCGATCCTGGTCAGCCCCTACCTCGACGCCCGCAAGCGGGTCGACTACACCTCGACCCCCGCGCAGGTCGGCGAGGGCTTCAAGGCGCTGGCCCGCACGGGCGTCGGCATCATCGCGCCGCAGGACTCGCGCGGCACCGGCAAGGTCGGCCTGTTCTGGCCGAACTGGAAGAACCAGCCCGTGGACGAACGGCTGAAGCCGGTGGTGGGGGAGAGCACGTACAGCACCGCCTACTACGGCGCGACCCGCGACTACTACCGGGCCATGTACGAGTCCCGCCTCGAACTGCGCGACGAAGAGGACATCGACGTGCAGTTGTGGGCCAACGTCGAGGCGTTCGAACCGTCGGCGACCGAGAAGTGCGGCACGCAGGGCACCCGCGGACGCACCGACAAACCCCGCCTCGACACCGCGGTCACGCTGGTCGGGCCGTACGTGTCGAAGATCATCTCGTACATGTGGAGCGACTTCTTCACCTGCGGCAGCCCGTCGTTGTCCGAAGACCTGGCGACCGACTGGGAACGCCCGATCGCCATCCAGGCCGTCAGGGAGAAGCGCCAGATCCAGGACGGGCTGCAGATCCGCGGCTACCACCTGGAGAACGTGCGGGTGACGCTGAGCTGGACCGGCCTGGAGACCCCGCGGGTGGTCGACTCGCAGTCGGTCGGCTGGTACGACGGCCAGCCGATCACCGACTTACCATCCGCCGTCGGCCAGGTCTGGATCCCGGTCGACTGGGCGAGCGTGCCACCCGGCACGTGGGTCAGGGTCGAGGTGACCGCCGCCGACGGCCGCAAGGCCGCCGAGCCGGTCTACTACCACAACAACGATTGATCGCGACAGCGTGTAACGTGCCTGACATGGTCCCGCGCATCCCCGTCAGCGTGGATCTCGTCGTGCTGACAGTGAGGTCGAGCGCCCTGTGCGCGCTGGTGTGGCGGCGGGATCGGCCGCCCTACCCCGATCTGTGGGCGTTGTCCGGCGGCTTCATCCACCTCGACGAAGACCTCCCGGCGGCGGCGGCCCGGGTGCTGGCCGAACGGGCCGGCATGGCCGGGGCGCCGGTCCACCTGGAGCAGCTCCGGACCTACGGCTACCCCGACCGCGACCCGCGCCAGCGTGTCGTGTCGGTCGCCTACCTGGGGCTGGCCCCCGACCTGCCGGCCTCGACCGAGGCCCACATGAGCTGGCAGCCGCTGAGCGAGCTGACCGAGATGGCCTTCGACCACCGCCGCATCATGATCGACGGCCTGGAGCGGGCCCGCTCGAAGCTGGAGTACACCTCGCTCGGCGCCGCCTTCTGCCCGACCGAGTTCACCGTCGCCGAACTGCGCCGGGTGTACGAGATCGTCTGGGGCCGCCCGCTCGACCCCCGCAACTTCCACCGCAAGGTGACCAAGACCGAGGGCTTCCTGGTGCCCTCGGGCCGGACGACCACCCGCGACGGCGGCCGCCCGGCGATGCTCTACCGGAGGGGACCGGCCGAGGCGCTGCACCCTCCCATGTTGCGGATCTAGGCTGCGGCGACGATCTCCAGCTCGACCAGCCAGGCCGGGTCGAGGGTCTGCACGACGATCGCCGTGGTCGGCACCGGCCGCCCGCCGAGGGCCTCCACCCGCGCGGCGGCGTTGGCCCCGGTGTAGGCGACGTCGCGCAGGTAGCTGGTGACCCTGACGACGTTGTCGACGGTCATGCCGGCCTCGGCCAGGATGGCGCGCAGGTTCGCCCAGATCAGGGCGAGTTGTTCTTCGACGCTGTCGGCGGGCGTGCCGTCGGGGTCGAGGCCCATGGTGCCCGAGACGTACAGGAACCGGGACGGGTCACGCACCTCGACGGCGTGGACGTAGGCGCTCCCGGAGGGGGGATAGACGCCCTCGGCCGGATTACGCACGATCATCTCCATGACGATGATTCTCGGTGCCTCTGGCGTGATTGGGGCCACTGTTACCGGGGTGATTGAGGATATTCTCCCCCTGTGCTGATATCGGAGCCGCGCACTGTGCCGGCGGCGGCCGCCGTTGACCCACCCTTCGTCCAGCCCCGCTTACGGGTGCTCGACCTGCTGCGATTCGTCGCGGCCATGGCGGTGGTGCTGTTCCACTTCGGGGAGACGCGCGCCTGGGGGACGGTCAACGCGTTCCCGGCGTTGAGCGGCGTGACGATGTTCGGCTCCTACGGAGTCCGGCTGTTCTTCATGATCAGCGGCTTCGTGATCCTGATGAGCGCCTGGGGGCGCACCCCCGGCGAGTTCATGGTCTCCCGGATCGCACGCTTGTATCCGGCCTACTGGGCCAGCGTGATCATCCTGGGCGGCCTGGCGCTGCTCGGGTTCATCACCGACCACCGGCCCACCCTGAGCGAACTGCTCGCCAACCTGACGATGTTCCAGCACGGCCTGCGCATCCGCGACCTGGAGATCGTCTACTGGACGCTCTGGCACGAACTCGTCTTCTACGTGATGATCGCCTGCTTCGCGGTGGTCGGGATCACGTACCGGAGGGTTCTCGGCTTCATGGGCGGCTGGATCTTCCTGCTCGCGCTGGCCGAGCGGCTCGACATCTCGTTGCTGAAGGTCGGCCTGGCCCAGTTCGGGGCGCCCTACTTCATCGCGGGCATGTCCCTCTACCTCATCTACCGGTTCGGCAACTCGCTGCTGCCGTGGTTGTTCGTCGGCCTGGCCTACGCCTTCGGGCTGGTGCAGCTGCTCGGCGAGGGGCCGTCGGCGATCGAGCGGTTCGGCGAGCCGCTGGGCACCGCGCTCGTCGTCGGCGTGATCTCGCTGATGTTCCTGGTGATGATCCTGGTCGCGCTCGGGCGGCTCGACGGGATCGACTGGCGCGGGCTGACGCTGCTGGGCGCGCTGACCTACCCGCTCTACCTGTTCCACCACCACGTCGGATTCCTGCTGATCCAGTGGCTCAACCCGGTGCTCGGCCACCGGGTCACGCTGCCGGTGGTCATCGGGATCGTGCTGGTCGTGGCGTGGGCGGTCTACCGGTTCGTCGAGGCGCCCGCCCAGCCACGGTTGAAGGCCGCGCTGTCGCGCTCGCTCAAGATCGCCGACTAGCTACTTCTTCTTGGCAGGCTTCGGCCAGGCCTCGCCCGGCTTCAGTTCGCGGTCGCCGAGCAGCGTGGAGACGGTGACGAGCTTGTAGCCCTTCTTCGTCAGGGTGTCGACCACGGTCTCCATGGCCTTGACGGTCTCCGGCACGATGTCGTGCAGCAGGATGACGGCGTTGGGCTTGGCGAACGTGAGTGTGCGCTCCTTGATGACCTTGGTGTTGCGGGCCTGCCAGTCGAGGGTGGAGCCCGTCCACAGGATCTGCGGCAGCCCGAGGGTCTCCATCAGGGAGCCGACCCGGGAGTTGGTCGCGCCGTTCGGGGGGCGCATGAACGTCGGCGTGATGCCGACGGCCTCCTTGATGACGTCCTGGGTGCCGGTGATCTCGGAGACGATCTCCTCGTCGGAGAGCTTAGTCAGGTCGGGGTGGTCCCAGGTGTGGTTGCCGATCTCGTGGCCCTCGTCGACCATGCGCCTCATCATGTCGACGCGGCTGCCGACCTTCCGGCCCAGCACGAAGAAGGTGGCCTTGGCCTTGTGCTTCTTGAGCGTGTCGAGCAGGGCGGGGGTGTAGGGCCAGGGCCCGTCGTCGAAGGTGAGCGCTATGCACTTGTGGCGCTCGCAGTAGGGCTTGGGCTTCGCGTTCGCCGGTGCGGCCGGGGCGAGCAGGGACGTGGTTAAGGCGAGGGCGAGTGCCCCCCGGACGATCACGCGCATGGTGCCGAATCCTAAGGGGTGTTCCTGGGACGACTCTGAGATCGGCACGAATGACCTCAAGTAGGGTGTGGGCACATCGCCGCAACGGAGGGGTGGAATCAATGCCGCAGTTCAGGGCCGTGCTCGACACCATGACGGCCTACGCGCCGGGCAAGGCGGTGGTGTCGGCCGACGGGCGGTCGTACAAACTGTCGTCGAACGAGTCCCCCGAGCCGCCGCTCCCCAGCGTCGTCGCCGCCATCGCCGAGGCCGCCGCGAATGTGCACCGTTACCCCGACCCGGCGGCGGTCCGGCTGACCGAGGCGCTCGCGGCCCGTTACGGCGTGCCGCCCGAGCACGTCGCGCTCGGCGCGGGCTCGGTCACCGTCGCCCAGCAGCTCTTCGAGACGGTCGGCGACCCCGGCGCCGAGGTGATCTACGCCTGGCGTTCGTTCGAGGCCTACCCGCTGCTCGCCGACCTGTCGGGCGTCGTCTCCGTGCGGGTCCCGCTCGCCGGCGAGACCCACGACCTCGACGCGATGCGCGCCGCGATCACGCCCGCCACCCGCATGATCCTGGTCTGCAACCCCAACAACCCGACGGGCACCGCCAACCGCGCGGCCGAGCTCACCGCGTTCCTCGACGCGGTCCCGTCGGACGTGCTCGTCATCCTCGACGAGGCCTACCGCGAATACGTGCGCGACGAGGCGATCCCCGACGGCCTGACCATCTACCGCGACCGCCCCAACGTGGCCGTGCTGCGCACCTTCTCCAAGGCGTACGGCCTGGCCGGCCTGCGCGTCGGCTACCTGATCGGCCCCGAGCCGATCGCCGCGGCGGTCCGCAAGACGATGGTCCCCTTCGCCGTCAACCACCTCGCCCAGGCCGCCGCCGTCGCGTCGCTGGCCGCCGAGGAGGAGTTGCTGGAGCGCGTCGAGCGGGTCGTCGCCGAGCGCACCCGCGTCCGCGAGGCGCTGATCACCCAGGGGTGGACGGTCCCCGAGTCGCAGGCCAACTTCGTCTGGCTCCGCCTGGGCGAGCACACCCCCGCGTTCGCCGCCGCGTGCGCCGCTGAGGGGGTCGCTGTGCGGCCTTTCGGCACGGAGGGTGCCCGTGTGTCCATTGGTGACCGTGAGGCCAATGACGTCTTCCTGAGGGCCGCGCAGGCGTTCAGGACACACGTCTCCGCTCGGTAGAGACGACCAGCGCGACCCCGGCGACGATGACGAGACCGGCGGCCACCATCGTGGCCGTCACGGTCTCGCCCAGGATGATCATCCCCAGGGCGACCGCGACGACGGGGTTCACGTAGGCGTAGGTCGAGACGAGCGAGATCGGCGCGTTGCCGAGCAGCCACACGTACGACGTGAACCCCACCAGCGACCCCACGAGGATCAGGTAGGCCAGCGCCGCCCACGACGCCCCCGACACCTCCGACCACACGAGGCGCTCCCCGGCCAGCCCGCTGCACGCCAGCAACCCGGCCCCGCCGACGACCATCTCCACCGTCGAGGCGGCGAAGGGGTTCTTCGGCATCGGCGCCCGCCCCGACATGAACGACCCCACGGCCCACGAGAACGAGGCCACCAGGATCACCACCACCCCGACCGTGCCCCCCGACATCCCGCCGGTCAGCGAGATCCCGGCCACGCCGAGGAACCCGACGAGCACCCCGGTCAGCGTCAGGACGTGAGGCCGGTCGCGGAAGACCGTGCGCATGATGACGAGCCAGAGCGGCGTCGAGGCGACCAGCAGCGCGGCGAGCCCGGTGGAGATGTGCTGCTCGGCCACGGCGACCATGCCGTTTCCGCCCGTGAGCAGCAGCAGCCCGACCGCGGCCGCGTCGAGGAACTCCCGGCGAGTCATCCGGAACGCGCCGGGCCCGGTCTTGACCAGCAGGAACGCGCCGAGGATCGCGGCGGCCACGATGAACCGGAGTGCGCCGGAGACGAAGGGCGGCATGGTCTCGATGACGATCCCGATGCCGAGATAGGTCGATCCCCAGACGATGTAGACGGTCGTCAGGAGGACCCACACGCGAATGTCACGACCGTCCCGCTGCATGACTCCTGACAATAGCCAAACGAGGGCAAAGCCCTCCAGGGCGGGGCCCGAAATCGGGCATCAGCCGTACAAGGCCGGATCAAGCACCTCGATGTCGGTGATCGCGGTACCGGTCGGGTCGAGACTGAGCCCGATGACCTCCGTCCCGGCCAGCAGCAGCGGCAACGACCGGGGGCTCGCCGACCCCGGCGGCGAGGTCAGCAGGTTCCGGCAGCCCGGCGAGCACGCGCAGACCCCGAAATAGGGAAGCGCGTCGACGGTCCCCGCGAGGGGGTCGACGCCGAGCAGGTCGACGATCGTGGCCGTGAGCCGGGGATGCACCTCCCTCAACCTGAGCCGGCTCACCGGAGGTACTCCAGGACCAGCAGGCACAACGTGGCCGCCCCGAGATAGGCGCCTCCCGACGTCATGAGCGCGGTCGGCGCGGTCTTTCCCGACCGCAGACTGACGATGTAGCAGATCAGCGCGATGACGGCGGAAACGAGAGCCGCGATGATCAAAGAAACGACGGGCGACATTTCCTGACTTTCTTTCCGATAGCGCATAGTGGGTGACCACAGACAGATATCAGCGCCCGCCGCCGGAGACCTGAAGATCATCTGTTCCTGTACGTCTTTCCGCAGGTCTGGACGCCTGTGGACGACTCTGGACGTAACCGGATGACATGGTTAATCTTCGCGCTCACGACGTTTTGGAAATATGGGGCGTAGCCCCCGCGAACCCACTAATCTCGCCACCAACACCGGTCACGCCGGTGATCTTCCAACGGGGTTCTCGGCCTTTCTGGCCCACGCGCGGTCGCGCTGTCTTGACTGTTTGAGAAACGGAACTCGCTCATGGCTGATGCACGCGGGGAGCGGATCGACTGCGCTGTCCTCCTGGCCAAGCTCGACGGCCTGTACCGCAAGGCGGGCCGGCCCACCTACGGCCGGATGGTGGAGCTGGCGGAGACCATGATCAGGGCGGACACCGGAGAGGAGTGGCGCGCGCTCTCCACCTCGCACCTGTCCAACATCATGAAGGGCAGGTTCACCCGGCTGCCGGGCTGGCCCCTCATCCGCACCATCGTCACGGTCCTCTACAAGTTCGGCACGATGAACGGCCGCATGGCCGCCTCACCCCAGGCGATCAGCGCGCTGACCCAGGAGTTCGCCGAGGTGTGGGACGCCGTCGAGACCCGCGACGTCCCGGCCAGGTCGGTCCCGCTGATGCCCTACGTCCCCGGCGACATCCTCGAACAGGCCCCGAAGGAGGTCCGCCTGGTCCCCGTGAAGTCGACCGCCTTCCGCATGCCGATCGCGTGGGGCCGCATCGGCGCCGCCATCCTCCGCCGCGCCGGCCAGGGCGACGCCGCCGCGGCGTACCAGGCGGCCGTCCTGCTGGCCTGCGAGGCCACCCGGGAGGAGGTGACGCCGGCTTACCGCCGCCTGCTCCTGGAAGCGGCGGCCGAATGGCAGCAGGAGGCCACCGGCACGATCGCCGAGGCGATGACCCTGCGCTTACACGGCCCCGCCCTGCTCCGAGCCGCCGGAGACCTGGCCTTCCGCCGCCCCCACCCGGCCAAGCGCAACGTCATCTTCATCCAGGCCTTCCTCCACGCGGAGGCCGCCACCCAGAAGGCGGCCCTCACCGCCGACCAGAGCCACTGACGCGCGACACGGCCGCCCACATGGCCGCGGGAAAGCCCGACGTGGCTTCGGGCCCAAAGCCGCCTGTCCCGTAGGGCGCGAACCGGGGCCGCGACCTCCGAGCGGATGTTGCGCGGCTGGGTGACGGCGGTTTCGTGGGTGAGGGCCGCAGCTTGCCGGGCCCTGTTGCGAGCCGGTGCTCAAACCCTCGGGCTGGTCGTAGTGCCGGGCCTTGTTGCGAGCCGGTGCTCAAGCCCTCGGGCTGGTCGTAGTGCGGGTAGTGGCGCCGCACTCTGCCCGGATCTCGCCCCGCGCGGTGGGCCGGGCCCGCCCACCCGGGTGATGGTGATCGTCTCTTCCACGACCGACGGTTTCCCCGGCGACGACCCGCCCTGTGGAAAACCCGGGCGCTTCTGAGCCTCTGCCCGGCTTTCGCGGTGCCAGAGCCACCGCCCATAAACGCGGCCTTCGCGGCGGGGCCCATGGTCGTACACGGCATGGAATTTCATGGCTTTCATCGAATTTGCGCAATATTGCGCAACTCCAGCCCCGCCCGCCCCGCACTTTCTCGAATCCGGTGAAGTGAATTCCACATCCGGATTTATCCGGATCTATCCGTACACAAAAAGAGTGCCCGGCACCCCGTAAAGGGATGCCGGGCACTCCTGCGTTCTCAGCGGTTCAGCTTCTCCACGATCAGCCGGTAGAGCTGCCGTGGCCGCCCCGGTTGGGGTGTCCGGTTGGGCGGGAGCGGCCACGCGAGTCCCTCGTCGACCAGCGTGCGCAGCAGTCTCCGCGCCGTTCTCGGTGTCACCCCCAGCATCTTGCCCGCGCCCTCGGCGTCGACGACGGTGTCGCCGCCTTCGAGCTTGGCCGCCAGTCTGGCCAGCACCTCGACGCCCTTGGGCTTGGCGGGGCCCGCCGACTGCGGGGGCATCCGGGGCGGGGGCACCAGCGTGCGTCCCTCCCGGTCGACCGCGAAGCCCTGGGCCTGCTTGCCGGCCTGTGTGCGGGCCAGCGCCGCCCGTGCGTGCGTCTCCGCGTCGTGGGTGGTGCGGCCCATGCCGACGCCCACTTCGACCGCCAGGCCCAGCTCGTCGCGGATCCTCGCCGCGAAGGGCAGCACCCGGAAGCCGTCGGTCGCTCCCGCGATCGAGCCCCGTGTGGCGACCACCAGGTAGCTGTGGTCGTCGATCGGCCACACGCTGGCGTTGATGCGGTTGGCCTCCTGCACCAGCAGGCGGTGCAGGGAGAGCCGCAGCTCGTCGCGCCAGTAGCGCGGCGCCGCGCGCCTTATGGGCTCCCGCAGCGTCGGCACCTCGACGAGGATCACCGTCAGCTGGGATTCTTCCAGCCGGTGGTGCGCCCCGAGCAGGGCCGCCGTGTGGAGAGCGGTGCGGACCGCCGCCGAGGTGGGCCGGATGCGGACCGTGGGGATGCCCGCGGCCGTTAATCGGTCGGCCACGCCCGGAATGCAGGTCAGCGCGCCCGTCGTGGCGCCCTGGCGGACCAGCCGCTCGTGATAGGCCGCGATCGTGCCGGTCGCTCCCGGCTCGTCGCGGCTGTGTACCTCTGCCGTGGATATGCCCAGGTCCGCGAACGCCTCGTCGACCTCGCCCCGGCTCAGCACGTCGACGCTGACCCTTCTGGGGTCGATGCGATCGTCGAGGGCCGCCCGTGCGATCGCGGCCGTCAGGGCCGCGCCGCCCAGTTGGACGTGGGTCGCCGGCATCGTCAGCACCCCGGCCCGTCGTGCCAGCTCGTATGGAATCGGGCTGGCGAAGAGGCAGGCGTCGACGCCGCCCAGCCGGGTGACCTTGTCGGATGCCTCCTGCTCGTCCCGGTACGCGGCCGCCACGAGGCGGCACGGCACCGGAGCGGCGGCGTGTCCCATGAGCATGACCCGCTCGACGAGGTCATGGGGCCCCACCACACCGATGGTGAGGTCCGGCGTTCCAGCGCCCATTCCGCCCCCCACGCGGCCGCGCGGTGAGTCTTCAGTGCGCTCGACCAATGTTCGTCCCATCCCGCGCGCCTTCTCGATTGACTTCTCTTTGGAACGATCGCTCCCGGAGGCCGTAATGTCACGCCCGGATTTTCCGGAATACCGTTCTGAGAAGGGCGGCACGGTCCTTTCCCATTATGTTGTGGCTGGTCAATGCCATTATGGACGCCGAACTAGGCAAAAGGGGAAATCTCGCGTTCCACATCGGCGCCGAGGGCCCGGAGGCGCTGCGCGATGTCGGCGTGGCCCCGGTCGACGCGGTAGCCCGACTCGATCACCGTCTCGCCCTCGGCCGCCAGACCCGCCAGCACGAGCGCGATGCCCGACCGCAGATCGTGCGCCTCGACGGTCGCGCCGTGCAGCGGAGTGGGCCCGTGGACGACCGCCCGGCTGCCGTTCACCTCGACCCGCGCGCCCATCTTGTTGAGCTCCTGGGCCAGCGCGAACCGGCCGTCGAAGATGCGCTCGTGGATGTAGCTCGGCCCGTGGGCGAGCGCGGCCATCGCCATCAGCTGCGGCTGGAGGTCGGTCGCGAAGCCCGGGTAGGTGTCGGTGATCACGTTGATCGGCCGCAGCTGCCCGTCGCGGCGCGCGTGCACGACGGCGCCCTCCTGGAAGAACTCCACGCCCATCTGCTCCAGCTTCCACCGCACGACGCCGAGGTGTTCGAGCGAGGTGCCGAGCAGGGTCACCTCGCCGCCGGTGATCGCGGCGGCCATCATGAACGCCCCGGCGTCGAGCCGGTCGGCCATGACGGTGTGCTCGACGGCCTTGAGCTCGCGTACGCCCTCGACGGTGATGAAGCCGGTGCCCTCGCCGCGGATGTCGGCGCCCATCTTGCGCAGCATCTCGATGACGTCGAGGACCTCGGGCTCCAGCGCGGCGTTCTCGATGACCGTCGTGCCCTGGGCCAGCGCGGCGGCCATGATGAGGTTCTCGGTGCCCGTGTGGGAGGGCCGGTCGAGGTAGAGCGTGGCGCCGGTCAGCCCGGCGGCCTTGATGTGGATCGTGCTCTCCTGCTCGTCGACCAGGGCGCCGAGCCGCTTGTAGCCGTTGTAGTGGAAGTCGAGGTTGCGGGCGCCGAGATTGCACCCGCCGACGCCTTCGACGATGACCTCGCCGACCCGGTGCAGCAACGCCGGCACGAACAGGATCACGCCGCGGAAGCGCGACGCGATCTCCTCGGGCAGCACGGGGCTGTTCACTCCCGAGGCGTCGATGACCAGCGTGCGCTCCGCCTCGTGGAACTGGACCCGGGCGCCGACCGCCTCGGCGAGCTCGATCGCCCGCCGGACGTCCTCGATCAGCGGGACGTTACGGAGGACGGTCCGGCCTTCTGCCGCCAGCAGGGCCGCCCCGATCATGGGCAGCACGGCGTTCTTCGCGCCTTGGACGAACGCGGTTCCACGCAGCGCATTGCCACCGCGCACGCGGTAACGAACCATGAATGAGTCTCCTCGGTTGGGGGTGGAGAGGATGGTGCGGCAGGTGCGGTAGCCGGGTATCGGCCCACAGTAGCCGTTAGGCGGGGTCATTCGCGGCGAAACCACCCCTGCGAAGTGCGGCCCGTAAGGCCGTTAAAGGGCTCCACTTACGCCCCCCGGAGTTCTGGCCTGGAATGCGAAGTTCCACACCGAACCTACCGAGATCGGTCAATCGACCATAAGCGACCGAAACGCTGAGAAATCCGCCCTAAAACCGGCGTTCGCGCTGGTGGAGGCGCGTTCGCCCAGTTGGTAGAACGAGATTTCCGGTCTTGTGTACGCCCTCCACGCCCGAAATGAGGCACGCCGCGACCACATGGCCACGGCGCGCCTTACCGGAATACCACCCCTGCACTTGTCCCATTTTGTCAGGAGACCGTGCCCGGAACAGGGAAAACAGTGACTCGTGTGACTAACGCCCCGCGGCGATGTCACTCCGATGGAAGGAACCGCGCATCTGGATGCGCCCCACGAGTTCGTACGCCCGCTCCCGCGCTTCGGCCACCGTCTCGCCCGTGCCGACCACGCTGAGCACCCGCCCGCCGTTCGAGACGACCTGCCCGTCCTCAATGGCGGTCCCGGCGTGGAGGACGTAGGCGCCCGCGACCTCTTCCGACAGGCCCTCGATGGCGTCGCCCTTGACCGGGGCGCCGGGGTAGTTCTCGGCCGCGATCACCACGGTGACGGCCGCGCCCGCGCGGAAGGCCACCTCGGGCTGCGCGGCGAGCTCGCCGGTCGCGCAGGCCAGCAGCAGGTCGGCGAGGGGGGTCTCCAGGCGGTCGAGCACGACCTGGGTCTCGGGGTCGCCGAAGCGCGCGTTGAACTCGATGACCTTGGGGCCCTTGCCCGTCAGGGCCAGACCGGCGTAGAGGACGCCGGTGTAGGGCATGCCCCGGCGGGCCAGCTCGTTGACGGTCGGGGTGACCACGGTCGTCATGAGCTCCTCGACCAGGCCCTCGGGGGCCCAGGTCAGCGGGGTGTAGGCGCCCATGCCGCCGGTGTTGGGGCCCTCGTCGCCGTCGTGGGCGCGCTTGAAGTCCTGCGCGGGCTGCAGGGCCACGGCGGTCTTGCCGTCGCAGAGGGCGAACAGCGACACCTCGGGGCCGTCGAGGTACTCCTCGATCACCACGCGCTCGCACGCCGCGGCGTGGGCCAGCGCGGCGGAGCGGTCGGTCGTCACGACGACGCCCTTGCCGGCGGCCAGGCCGTCGTCCTTGACGACGTAGGGCGGGCCGAAGGTGTCGAGGGCGTCGAGGGCCTCTTCGGGGGTCGTACAGGAGAAGGCGCGGGCGGTCGGGACGCCGGCCGCCTCCATCACCGACTTGGCGAAGCTCTTGGAACCCTCGATCGCGGCGGGCTCGCGCGACGGGCCGAAGCACGGCACCCCGACCGCGCGCACGGCGTCGGCCACCCCCGCGACCAGCGGCGCCTCGGGGCCGATGACCACCAGGTCGACCGCGAGGTCGAGCGCCAGCGCCGCGACGGCCGAGCCGTCGAGCGGCGACACGTCGTGGAGCCGCGCCACCTCGGCGATGCCCGCGTTGCCGGGCGCGCAGTGCACCTCGGCGGGTCGGAGAGCACGGCAGATCGCGTGCTCACGGCCTCCTGAACCGATCACCAGAACTCGCACCCAGGCATTCTCTCAGGCCCGGCAACCACGGTTATCCTGGGACCCTGTGATATTTTGGGTTGGCTTTGCGGTGTCAAGTGGCGATTGGAGGTGGTACGGGTGTCTTCTGGCGATCCCGTCAGTACGTGCACGCGCACGTCTGACGTGCGCGACATCCCTCTCCATTTCCAGATGCACGCCGCCCGCATGCCCGCGCCCGTGTAAGGGGTGACTCCGCTGTTCGCGTGGAGCATGTGAGCTCGGCCTTCGAAGGGACCGACATGCGCTCCGCCACGCTTTTCCCCCGTCGTTACACCCGTGCCGCCACCGTGGTCTCCCCGGTGCGCGAGCACAAGAAGTTCCCCTGCGTTCCGTCGAGCGACTCGCTCATCACCTTCGGCGCCTACATCGGCGGCCGGAAGGTCGCGGCCGACGGGATCGCGCAGGCCGTCCAGCTGGTCCGGCAGCACAACGAAGACTCCGCCAAGCCCGACGCCTACGTCTGGGTCGGCCTTTTCGAGCCGGAGGCGCCCGAGGTCGAGTGGCTGGCCGAGACGTTCGGGCTGCACCCCCTCGCCGTCGAGGACGCGGTCAAGGCCCACCAGCGGCCCAAGGTGGAACGTTACGGCGACTCCCTGTTCGTGGTGCTGAAGACGGTCGCCTTCCTCGACCACGAGGTGCTGACCGAGTCGGCCGAGATCATCGCCACCGGCGAGATCATGGTGTTCGTCGGTCCCGACTTCGTCGTCACGGTGCGCCACGGCGCCCACAGCCCGCTCAGCGACGTGCGCGAGAAGCTCGAAGACAAGCCCAAGCTGCTCAACCGGGGCCCGACCGGCGTGCTGCACGCCATCGCCGACCACGTCGTCGACAAGTACCTCTACGTCGCCGACCAGATGCAGGCCGAGCTCGAAGAGGTCGAGGCCGCCGTGTTCGCCGAGGTCAGCTCGCGCGACATCAACCGGATCTACCACCTCAAGCGGGAGATGCTGGAGCTCAAGCGGGCTGTCGCGCCGCTGCACACCCCGTTCTCCCAGCTGCCGCAGCGCCGCATCATCCCGTCGGACATGCGGGAGTACTTCCGCGACGTCTCCGACCACCTGTCGCGCGTGTGCGAGCAGGTGCAGTCGAGCAACGAGCTCTCCGACTCGATCCTGCAGGCCGCGCTCGCCCGCACCAACGCCCTGGCCAACGAGGACATGCGCAAGATCTCCTCGTGGGTGGCGATCCTGGCCGTGCCGACCATGATCGCGGGCATCTACGGCATGAACTTCGAGCACATGCCCGCGCTCGACGCCGTCTGGGGCTATCCGGTGGTCGTCGGCGTCATGGTCGTCGCCTGCGCCCTGCTGCACCGGGCGTTCCGGCGCAACGGCTGGCTCTAGACGGCCGCGACCGCCTTCACCGAACGCGGGAGCGGGATGCCTCGGGCGGCCCACAACTCCCGCATGCGGTCGGGGTAGTCGGTGACGATCGCGGCCACGCCCAGGTCGAGCAGTGCGGCCGCCTCGACCGGGTCGTTGACCGTCCAGACCACCACGGGCAGGCCGCGCCGGGCCGCGCCCGTCATCAGCTGCTTGTCGACCAGCACCCGGTCGGGCGACAACACGGTCGCCCCGACCGCCTCGGCCGCCCCCGCGATGTCGACCTCGAAGTCGCGGATGTCGAAGCCCGCCATCCACACCGGGTCGATGGTCGCCGCCTCGACCAGCGCGTATCGGTGCGGCACGGCGTCGCGCGCCGCCGCCAGGATCCGCCAGTCGAAGCTCAGGATGGCCGAGTTGTCGATCCGGCGGTGCCGCGCCAGTTCGTCCAAGACCAGGTTCGTGAAGACCTTCGGGTCGGCCGACAACTCGGGCCGCGTGGGGTCTGACTTGAGCTCGACGTTCAGCCGCACGTGGTCGGCGCCGTAGGCGCTGACGAGCCCGAGCACCGCGCTCAGCGTGGGCATGCGGGTGTCGGGCCGGCCGACCTGCGTGAGCATGAACGGGTCGTTCTCGCGCACGGGCCGGCGCACGCCCACGTCGAGGGTGCGCAGCTGCGCCAGGGTGAGCTGGTTGATCGGCCGGCCGACCAGTTGCTCGGCGCCGGTGTCGCGGCTCGTCACCGCGGAGACGGTCAGATCGTGACTCAGGACCAACTGGTGGTCGGCGGTCAGCACGACGTCGAACTCGATGGCGTCGACGCCGATCTCCAGCGCGTAGGCGAGACCGGGCAGGGTGTTCTCGGGCCGCAGGCCGCGGGCGCCCCGGTGCCCGTGCAACTCAACAGGTCGGTGCACAACCGCGAACTGTACAAGGCACGCCGGCCGGTCCCCTGTATTGGGGCTCCGATCGGCGTGCCTCGACTCAGACCAGGGACCTGATCTGCAGCGTCTGGGTGCGGCCGGGGCCGACTCCGATCGCGGAGATCGGCGCGCCGGAGATGTCTTCCAGCGCCTTGACGTAGGCCTGCGCGTTGGGCGGCAGGTCGTCGAGGGTCTTGGCCGAGGTGATGTCCTCTTCCCAGCCGGGGAACTCCTCGTAGATCGGCTTCGCGTGGTGGAAGTCGGTCTGCGTCATCGGGATCTCGTCGTGGCGCACGCCGTTGACGTCGTAGGCGACGCAGACCGGGATCTTCTCCAGGCCCGACAGCACGTCGAGCTTGGTGAGGAAGAAGTCGGTCACGCCGTTGACGCGCGCGGCGTAGCGGGCGATCACGGCGTCGTACCAGCCGCAACGGCGGTTGCGGCCGGTGGTGGTGCCGTATTCGTGGCCGGTCTTGCGCAGCCACTCGCCGGTCTCGTCGAGCAGCTCGGTCGGGAAGGGGCCCGAACCCACTCGGGTCGTGTACGCCTTCACGATGCCGATCACCCGGTTGAGGCGGGTCGGCGGGATGCCGGAACCGGCGCACGCGCCGCCGCTCGTCGGCGACGACGAGGTCACGAACGGGTAGGTGCCGTGGTCGATGTCGAGCAGGGTGCCCTGGCCGCCTTCGAGCAGCACGAACTTGTCGTCGTCGAGCGCCTTGCTCAGGATGAGCGCGGTGTCGGCGATGTGGGGGCGCAGCCGCTCGGCGTAGCCGAGGTACTCCTCCAGGACCTTCGCCGGGTCGAGCCCCCGGCGGTTGTAGATCTTGGTGAGGATCTGGTTCTTCTCGTTGAGCGCGGCCTCGATCTTCTTCTGCAGGATGCCCGGGTCGAGCAGGTCCTGCACCCGGATGCCCATCCGGTAGATCTTGTCGCCGTACGCCGGCCCGATGCCGCGCCCCGTGGTCCCGATCTTGGCCTTGCCGAGGTAGCGCTCGGTGACCTTGTCGAGGGCCTTGTGGTGGGGCATGATCAAATGCGCGTTCGACGAGATCAGCAGCCGTGAGCAGTCGATGCCCCGCGCGGCCAGCCCGTCGATCTCCCCGAGCAGCACGCCCGGGTCGATCACGACGCCGTTGCCGATCACGGGTGTGACGTTGGGTGACAGCACTCCCGTGGGCAGCAGATGCAAGGCGTATTTCTGGTCGCCGATGACGACGGTGTGACCCGCGTTGTTGCCGCCCTGGTAACGGACGACGTAGTCGACGACGCCACCGAGGATGTCGGTGGCCTTCCCTTTGCCCTCATCGCCCCACTGGGCGCCCACGAGAACGACAGCCGGCATGGTCAATCTCCCGGAACAAAAACCAAAGCCCCTGACGCAAGCGACAGGGGCTCTTGCAAACCGAGACTACCTGAGCTGCCGGAAAAAGGGGATCTCCGGTCAGTTCGACAGCGCGTCGGCCGCTTCCTGGGAGGAGTCACGCAGGAACTGCGCGCACCTCTCGGCCTCGTCCTTCTCACCGATCGCGTTGGCCGCGCGGGCCAGCGCGTTGAGGCAGCGCAGGAACCCCCGGTTGGGCTCGTGGTCCCAGGGGATCGGCCCATGGCCCTTCCACCCGGCCCGGCGCAGCTGGTCGAGCCCCCGGTGGTAGCCGGTGCGGGCGAAGGCGTACGACGTGATGGCGTGACCCGCCGCGAAGTAGTCGTCGGCCAGGGTGGCCCAGGCGGCGGAGTAGGTGGGGAACCGGGCGGCGACGTCGGCCGCCTTGATCCCGCTCTCCATCATCTTGCGCGCCTCGGCGTTGTCGGGAAGCTGCGTGGGGGGTGGGCCGGCCAGCAGGTTCTCGTGCGTTTCCACAGCGGCTCCCGTTCTCGTGATCGGTCTTTGAACACTGTCTTACCAGTAGCGGCAAACCGTAATCATTTACTCCTGCCTATGCCAAAGGCCCGAATCTTCGTCGATCCGGGCCCTTCGCGCGGGACACCTAGCTCAGCTTGGTGCCGGCCGACTTGAGGTGCTGGCAGGCCTCGACGATGCGCTTGGCCATGCCGGCCTCGGCCAGCTTGCCGTAGGCGCGCGGGTCGTAGGCCTTCTTGTTGCCGACCTCGCCGTCGACCTTCAGCACGCCGTCGTAGTTCTTGAAGAAGTGGTCGGCGACCGGGCGGGTGAAGGCGTACTGGGTGTCGGTGTCGATGTTCATCTTGATGACGCCGTACGAGATCGCCTCGTGGATCTCCTCGAGCAGCGAGCCAGAGCCGCCGTGGAAGACGAGGTCGAACGGCTTGTCCTTGCCGTACTTGTTGCCGACGGCGTCCTGGATGTCCTTCAGCACCGACGGGCGCAGCTTGACCGCGCCGGGCTTGTAGACGCCGTGGACGTTGCCGAAGGTGGCGGCGAGCATGTAGCGGCCGCGCTCGCCGAGGCCGACCGCCTCGGCGGTGGCGATGGCGTCTTCGGGCGTCGTGTAGAGCTTGTCGTTGATCTCGTGGGAGACGCCGTCCTCCTCGCCGCCGACGACGCCGATCTCCATCTCCATGACGACGCGCGCCTCGGCGCACTTGTCGAGGAGCTCGGAGGCGATCTGGAGGTTCTCCTCCAGCGGCACGGCCGAGCCGTCCCACATGTGCGACTGGAACAGCGGCTCCTGGCCGCGGGCGACCCGCTCGCGCGAGATCTCGATCAGCGGGCGCATGAACCCGTCGAGCTTGTCAGCGGGGCAGTGGTCGGTGTGCAGGGCGATGGTCACGTCGTACTTCGCGGCGACCACGCGGGCGTACTCGGCAAGGGCGGTGGCACCGATGACCATGTCCTTGACCGTGGTGCCCGAGGCGAACTCGGCGCCGCCGGTGGAGACCTGGATGATGCCGTCGCTCTCCGCCTCGGCGAAGCCGCGCAGCGCAGCGTTCAGCGTCTGCGACGACGTCACGTTGATCGCCGGGTAGGCGAACCCGCCGGACTTGGCCCGGTCGAGCATCTCGGCGTAGACCTCTGGGGTTGCGATAGGCATCGAAAGTCAGCTCCAATGATGGGGATTGGTGTAGACCAGTATTCCGAAGCGTGCCCGGATGTGTGAAGCGCCCCGGGTTGCCGCCGGTCTTCATCATGCCGGGGTACGCTCTTCTCGCGATGGACCTCACGAATCTTCTCAGCGCCGAATGGTGGATCGTCACCTTCGGGCTCATCGGCATTCTCACCATCATCTTCGCCGAGACCGGCCTCCTGATCGGGTTCTTCCTGCCCGGCGACTCGCTGCTGGTCGTGGCGGGCATGGGCGCGTCGGCCGAGGTGGCCTCGGCGGTCGGGCTCGACACGCCGTTCCCCCTGCCGGTCCTGCTCGTCGGCGCGCCGGTCTGCGCCATCGCGGGCGCGCAACTGGGCCACTACATCGGCGCGAAGGCGGGCCCCCGCCTGTTCGCCCGGCCCGACTCGCGCCTGTTCAAGCAGGAGTACGTCGAGAAGGCGCAGTACTACTTCGAGAAGTTCGGCCCCGAGAAGGCCGTCGTGCTGGCCCGGTTCATCCCGATCGTCCGGACCTTCCTGAACCCGGTCGCCGGCATGCTGGGCATGAAGCCGCGCCGGTTCCTCGTCTGGAACATCGTCGGCGGCATCCTGTGGACCGACGGCCTGCTGCTGTTCGGCTACTACGTCGGCAAGCTGGTCCCCAACGTCGACCGCTACATCCTGCCCGGCGCCGCGGTGATCATCCTGCTGTCGGTGATCCCGATCATCCGCGAGGTCATGAAGAACCGGAAGGCCGCCGCCACGGCTCCGGCGACCGAGCCCAAGGGCAAGCACCACCGCGAGACGGCCTGACCTTCCGCCGATAGCGGATCGTAATAATCTTACTTTTTGGGACAGCTCGGTCTTTCCAACCGGTTACCGTCAGAAGAGTGGGACGACATAGGTCCGATCCGTTGGGGATCGCCCGGATCGTGCTCATCGTGCTCGCGGTAGGCGCACTGCTGTCGTTGATCGTGGTGGGTGTCGTAGGGCTGCTCACCGCCACCGACCCCATCGAGGCCCCCGACACCCCGGTTCCCCCGGCCGCCTCGGCCCAGGCCGCCCGGACCGCCCCGGCGACCCTCCAGATCGCCTGCCAGGCCGACAACTGCCCGGTCTTCGTCCGCATCCCCGGCGGCGACGTGCTGATCAACGGGCAGCTCTCCAAGGGGGAGCAGGTCGCCTACTTCGACGGCAAGCTCGACGTCGTCCTCGACGACGCCTCACTCGTGAAGATCTGGGAGAACGGGAAGCCGCGCCCCCCGGTCCAGCCCGGGGAGCCCGCCTCCTTCACCGTCACCCGAGGCCAAGGTCAGCCAAGCTGAACGCCGACCGGTAGGGCACCCCGGCCGCCGCCAGGTTCTCGTCGCCGCCCCGGTGCACGATCGTCGCGATGCCCACGACCACCGCCCCCGCCTCGTTCAACGCCTCCACGGCCGTCAGCACCGACCCTCCGGTCGTGGTGGTGTCCTCCACGGCCAGCACCCGGCGTCCGGCCACCTCGGGGCCCTCGATGCGGCGCTGGAGGCCGTGGGCCTTGCCCTCCTTGCGCACCACGAAGGCGTCGAGGCGCTCGCCCCGCGCGGCGGCGGCGTGCACCATCGCGGTGGCCACCGGGTCGGCGCCCAGGGTCAGCCCGCCGACCGCGTCGAAGCCGAGATCCCGGGTCAGGTCGAGCATCACCCGGCCCACCAGCGGCGCCGCCGTGCCGTCGAGGGTGACGCGGCGCAGGTCGACGTAGTAGTCGGCCTCCTTGCCCGAGGAAAGGGTCACCCGGCCGTGCACGACGGCCTTGTTCTTGATCTCGTCCAGCAGAAGCTCTCGGTCAGTCATGGGCCCAGCGTATTGAGCTTCAGTGCGAGGTACGGACGGCCGAAGGCCGGCCGTGGCTCGCGTAGGGAACCTGCCCTATGGACCCAGTCAGTTTTTCTGACTCCGCTCAGTCGTGTTAGGAGACGCCCTGGACGCGGAATCATCAGGCGGTCAACCCCAGGTAATCGAGAGGTAACATTGAGTGTGCAAATCGGGCAAAGCGACGCGCAATTGCTCGACGCCCTCCGGGCCGGCGACTCCGCCGCCTACGGCGCCCTCTACGAACGCCACCGCCTCGCCGCCCGCGCCGTCGCGCGCCACCTGCTCCGCCACGGGGCGATCGACGACGCCGACGACATCGTCGCCGAGACCTTCACCCGCATCCTCGACCTGATCCGCCGGGGCGGCGGCCCGAGGGGGGAGTTCCGCCCCTATCTCCTCGCCGCCGTGCGCCGCGCCGTCTACGACCGCGCCGACCGCCGCGACGTCCCGACCCACGAGATCGAGCGGTACGCCCCCGGCGAGCCCTTCGTCGATCCGGCGCTGGCGCGCTGCGAGCGGGCCGACGTCGCCCGCGCCTTCCGGTCGCTGCCCGAAAGGTGGCGGATGGTCCTGTGGCACACCGCCGTCGAAGACCATCAGGCGGCCGAGATCGCCCCGCTCATGGGGCTGACGGCCAACGGCGTGGCGGCGCTCGCCTACCGGGCCAGAAGGGGTCTGCGAGATGCCTACCTGCGCACGTGACAGGAGGCAATAACGGGACAAACTGGTACGGTCGCGGAGGAGAGAATCGGCGGGATTCATCCTCGCGCCATCAGCCACCCGATTACCCTGAGATGGCCACGTTAAGGAAGGCGGTGTCGCGTGGATCGCTGCGCGCTCTTCGTCGACGCCGGTTATCTGCTGGCCGATGGGGCGATGGCCGTTCACGGGACCCGCCACCGTGAGGCCGTCATCTGGGACTACCCCGGCCTGCTCCAACTGCTGACCAACCTCGCCCGCGAGCGCACCGGCCTGCCGCTGCTGCGCTGCTACTGGTACGAGGCCACGGTCGAGGGCCGGCGCACCCCCGAACACGACGTGCTGGCCGACATCCCCGGCCTCAAGCTCCGGCTGGCCCGCATCCGGCCGGGCCGCCGCGAGGGCGTCGACGCCCAGGTCCACCGCGACCTGATGACCCTGGCCCGCAACAACGCCGTCTGCGACGCGGTCGTGGTCAGCGGCGACGAAGACCTGGCCCAGGTGGTCAGCGACGCGCAGGACCTCGGCGTCCGGGTCACCGTGATCTCCATCGCCTCCGACGGCAGCTGGGCCGTCTCGCGCACGCTCCGCCAGGAGTGCGACGACCTGGTCGAGATGAGCGGCGGCCACCTGCGCCCCTTCGTGACCCTGTCGACCGGCGCCGAAGCCGCCCAGAACGGCGCCCGCACCACCGGCGCCCTTCCGGCCCTCAACGGCGCCCAGGCGGCCCTGCCGCCCCCCGCCCCGGTTCCCGCGCCCGCTCCGCCGCCCCCGGTGGCCCAGCCGCAGTCGAAGGGCTCCCACGCGGCCCCGCCGCCGAGGCAGCCCACGCCGACCTACACCTACAACCCGGCCCCCGAGCCGCCGCCGCAGCCCGCCCCGCCGCCCCCCGCGGCGCCTCCGCAGCCGCAGCCGCAGTACCAGGGCTCCCACGGCAGCAGAGACAGCGGCTACCGCGAGACCAGCACGGGCGGCTTCCCCGCCGCCCAGCTCGGCCCCTACACGGGCCCCCAGGCCGCCCCGGTCGCCGCCCACGGCGGCGCGACGACCACCCTGGCCGACGCGGTCAAGGCGGCCCACAAGGAAGGCCACGACTTCGGCGACTCGATAGCACGCGACGCGCCCGCGTTGTGGCTGGAAGCGGTCCTGGCCCGCAAGCCCCGTATGCCCTCCGACCTGGAGGCCAGACTCCTCCAGGGGTCGTCGCTCCCGATCGACTTCCTGCTCCACGACGAAGTGCGCCACGCCCTCAGAAGAGGCTTCTGGGACGCGCTCGAACGCGCCCGCCGCTAGCTCAGGGCGTCGAAGCCCGCTCTCAGGTTGGCGATGCGCTGCCCCAGGTCCGACAAGGGGCCGCTGAGGGGCGAGTCGCCGTTCTTGCGCGCGAGGTCGCGTACCCGGCCGAGTTCCTCCTCGACCGCCGTGAGGCGGCGGGAGAGTTCCGGCAGGACGGCGGGCTGGTCGCCGTTGCCGGGCAACTCGGTGGCGAGGCGTTCGCGCAGCAGGGTCGCCTGTTCGGTCAGGCGGCGGTTCATGTTGTAGAGCTCGACGAACACCGCCACCTTGGCCCGGAGCACCCACGGGTCGAAGGGTTTGGTCAGGTAGTCGACCGCGCCCGCCTGGTAGCCGCGGAAGGCGTAGTCGGGGGCGCTGTCGACGACCGTCAGGAAGATGATCGGGATGTTCCTGGTGCGTTCGCGGCGCTTGATGTGGGCGGCGGTCTCGAAGCCGTCCATGCCGGGCATGCGGACGTCGAGGAGGATCAACGCGAACTCGGTGCTGAGCAGGGCTTTGAGGGCCTCTTCGCCGGAACGGGCGCGTACCGGCGTGAGGTCGAGGGAGCTGAGGATGGCCTCGAGTGCGATGAGGTTCTCCTCGCGGTCGTCGACCATGAGGATCTTCGCCCGGTCTGGCATCGATCACGCACCTTCAGTGGAATCCGTCACATCCGAGTCTGCCCGACCAGAACTACCCGATACACGCCCGCGCATGAGCCAGCCGCGCAGACGTTCGAGGAGACGGTCGACGTCGACCGGCTTGGGCACGTAGTCGGAGGCGCCCGACGCGATGCTCTTCTCGCGGTCGCCCCGCATGACCTTAGCGGTCAGGGCGATGATCGGGAGGTCGGCGAACTGGGGCATCCGGCGGATCGCGGACGTCGTGGCCCAGCCGTCCATTTCGGGCATCATGATGTCCATCAAGACCAGGGCGACGTCCTCGTTGCGTTCGAGCTGTTCGATGCCCTCGCGGCCGTTCTCGCCGTAGACCACGGTGGTGCCGTGGCGCTCCAGGACGCTGGTCAGCGCGAAGACGTTGCGGATGTCGTCGTCGACGATGAGGATCTTGGCGCCGGTCAGCGGGTCGTCGCCGACCCAGTCGCGGCCGTTCACGTCTTCGGCCGGCCGTGCCGGGGGCAGGCCCGCCGGGAGCGGGAGCTCCGGGAGCACCTCGTCGGTGGTCACCTGGAGCGTCTGCTCGGGGCGGTCGACGCCCGCCAACGAGGTGGCCGCGCCGCCGTCGCGGGCCGACAGCGGGCCCGCGTAGGTGGTGGGCAGGTAGAGCGTGAAGGCGCTGCCGTGGCCCGGTTCGCTGTCGACGTGGATCTCGCCGCCGAGCAGGCGGGCGATGTCGCGGCAGATCGACAGGCCGAGGCCGGTGCCGCCGTACTTGCGGCTGGTGGTGCCGTCGGCCTGGCGGAACGCCTCGAAGATCACGTCGAGCTTGTCGGGCGCGATGCCGATGCCCGTGTCGACGACCGAGAAGGCCAGGATGTTGTCGCTGGTCTGCAGGGTCTCGTCGACGAACGCGACGTCGCCCGCCGGGCGGACCCGCAGCCTGACCTCGCCGCGCGGGGTGAACTTGACCGCGTTGGAGAGCAGGTTGCGCAGCACCTGCTGGAGGCGCTGCTCGTCGGTGCGCATCTCGGTCGGCACCGCGTCGTCGACGTCGATCGCGAACGACAGGCCCTTGTCCTGGGCCAGCGGGGCGAAGGCGGCGTCGACGTAGTCGTAGAGCTTGGGCAGCGACAACTCGGCGGGGTGGATGTCCATCCGGCCGGCCTCGACCTTCGACAGGTCGAGGATGTCGTTGATCAGCTGGAGCAGGGCCGAACCCGCGCCGTGGATGGTCTTGGCGAACTCGACCTGCTGGTCGGTCAGGTTGCCCTCGGAGTTCTCGGTCAGCAGCTTGGCCAGCACGAGCAGGCTGTTCAGCGGCGTGCGCAGCTCGTGGGACATGTTCGCCAGGAACTCGCTCTTGTAGCGGCTGGAGACCGCCAGCTGCTCGGCGCGCTCCTCCAGCGTGCGGCGGGCCTGCTCGATCTGGAAGTTCTGGATCTCGATCGCGCGGTTCTGCTTGGCCAGCAGCGCCGCCTTGTCCTCCAGTTCGGCGTTGGAACGCCGCAGCTCCTCCTGCTGCCGCTGGAGCTCGTCGGACCGCTCCTGGAGCTCGGTCGCGAGCCGCTGGCTCTCCTTCAGCAGATCCTCGGTACGCGAGTTGGCGATGATCGTGTTGATCGTGACCCCGATCGACTCCACCAGCTGGGTCAGCAGGTCGAGGTGCACGTCGGAGAACTTGGCGAAGGAGGCCATCTCGAGCACGCCCAGCACGTGGCTCTCGAACAGGATCGGCACCACCACGATCTGGGCCGGCCGCGACGAGGTCAGTGCCGTGTCGATGGTGAACGAGTTGGGCGGCACCTGGTGGATGATGATCTGCTTGGCCTCCAGGGCGGCCTGCCCGACGATGCCCTCGCCCAGGGCGAAGCGCTGCCGGGGGCTGCGGCCGGGCTGGATGCCGTAACCGGCGATCAGCGTCAGCTCGCCGTCGACGACCAGGTAGCAGGCGCCGTAGCTGGCCGACACGAGCGGCGTCAGCTCGCTCATGATCAGGCGGGCGACCTCGATCATGTCGCGGTGGCCCTGCATCAGGCGGGAGATCCGGGCCAGGTTCGACTTCAGCCAGTCTTGCTGCTGGTTGGCGTTGGTGGTGTCGCGCAGGTTGGACACCATCGTGTTGATGTTGTCCTTCAGCTGCGCCAGCTCGCCCGGCGCCTCGACGGTGATCGACCGGGTCAGGTCGCCCCGGGCGACCGCGCTGGTCACCTCGGCGATGGCGCGCACCTGCGTGGTCAGGTTGCCGGCCAGCTCGTTGACGTTCTCGGTGAGCCGCTTCCAAGAGCCCTCGACGCCCTCGACGCGCGCCTGACCGCCCAGCTGGCCCTCGGAGCCCACCTCGCGGGCGACTCGGGTCACCTCGGAGGCGAACGAGCTGAGCTGGTCGACCATCGTGTTGATCGTGGTCTTCATGACCAGCATCTCGCCCTGGGCGTCGACGTCGATCTTGCGGGTCAGGTCGCCGCCGGCGACCGCCGTGGTGACCTCGCCGATGTTGCGGACCTGGTAGGTCAGGTTGGTCGCCATCGAGTTGATGTTGTCGGTGAGGTCCTTCCAGACCCCCGAGACGCCGGGCACACGCGCCTGCCCGCCCAGCTTGCCCTCGGTGCCCACCTCGCGGCCGACGCGGGTGACCTCGTCGGCGAACGAGCTGAGCTGGTCGACCATCGTGTTCATCGTGTCCTTGAGCTCCAGGATCTCGCCCTGGGCGTCCACGG
>NZ_BBXC01000019.1 GCF_001570525.1 Herbidospora sakaeratensis | reverse complement strand
GTTTCGGGTGCATGGTCTGGGGCATTCGCCCGATATGCGAGTAATCGTGGTTGGTGCGACCGGAAACGTCGGCACGAGTGTCCTCGCGGCGCTGGAAGCGGATCCCGAGGTCACCTCGATCGTGGGGGTGGCCCGTCGGCTGCCCGGAGCGATGGGAGGCAAGACCGCCTTCCGGGCGGCGGACATCTCCACCGACGACCTGGTGGAGATCTTCGCCGGAGCCGACGTGGTGATCCACCTCGCCTGGCTCTTCCAGCCCATGCGCAACCCGATCTTGACCTGGCGCAACAACGTCATCGGCGGCATCCGGGTCTTCAACGCCGTCGCCGAGGCCGGCGTGCCCGCGCTGGTGTACGCCTCCTCCGTCGGCGCCTACTCGCCCGGCGGTCTCGTCGACGAGAGCTGGCCCACCCACGGCTGGCCCGGGGCGCCCTACGGCCGCGAGAAGGCCTACCTGGAGCGGGTCCTCGACGTCTTCGAGCGCGACCACTCCGACATCCGGGTGGTGCGGATGCGCCCCGGGTTCATCTTCAAGCGCGAGGCCGCCACCCAGCAGCGGCGGCTCTTCGTCGGCCCGCTCGCGCCCCGGCCGGGCCGGATCCCGCTGGTCCCCGACATCCCGGGGCTCAAGCTGCAGATCCTGCACACCGACGACGCGGCGCAGGCCTACCGCCTGGCGGCGACCCGGCCGGTCAAGGGCGCGTTCAACATCGCCAGCGAGCCGGTGCTCGACATGCCCATGGTGGCCGAACTGCTCGACGCCCGGCTGGTGCCGGTGCCCGCCGGGCTGGCCCGCGTCGCGGTCTCGGCGGCCTGGCGGCTGCGGCTGATCCCGACCATGCCGGGGATGCTGGACATCGCCCTGCACATCCCGGTCATGGACACGTCGAGGGCCCGCGAGGAGCTCGGCTGGACGCCGACGCACGACTCCCAGGAGGCGATCCTCGCCTTCCTGAAGGGGCTGCGAGAGGGCGCGGGCCTGGACACCGCCCCGCTGGAGCCGGAGTCGGGCCTGGCGGGACGCGCCCGCGAGATGGCGACGGGCGTGGGGCAGCGCCCCTGACAGGTCAGCTCACCCCGGCGGGGACGGGGGCGTCCTCCTTCTCCACGGTCTCGCGCAGCGGGGCCGGGCGGAAGAACAACGTCGCGACGACGCCGAGGGCGGCGATGGCGGCCGACACGAGGAAGATGTGGCCGGTCGCGTCGGCGAAGGCCGCCGGGAGCGGGCTCTGCACGGCGTTCTCGGCGACCTGGTCGGCCAGGATCGCGCCGAGGACCGAGACGCCGATGGTGCCGCCGAGGGAGCGGAAGAAGGTGATCGCGCCGCTGGCGGCGCCCAGGTCGTGCAAGGCCACGGTGTTCTGCAGGGCCAGCACCAGGTTCTGCATCGACATGCCGACGCCCGCGCCGACCAGCACCATCGCCGGGATGATCCACCAGATCGAGGTGGTGTGGTCGATCCGCGAGAGGCCGAGGAAGCCGACGGTGAGGATGACCGAGCCCGAGATGATCCACGGGCGGACGCGGCCGGTGCGGGAGATGATCTGGCCCGAGATCGCCGAGGAGAGCAGCACGCCGGCCATCATCGGGATCGTCATCAGCCCGGCCTCGGTGGGCGTGAAGCCCCGGCCGACCTGGTAGTACTGCCCGAGGAAGACGGCGCCGCCGAACATCGCCATGCCGACCGCGAGGCTCGCGAGGATCGCCAGGGCCGGGGTGCGCTGCTTGATGACGTGCAGCGGGACGACCGGGTCCTTGACCCGCGACTCCACATAGGTGGCCAGGCCGAGCAGCACCAGCGAGCCGCCGACCATGACGCCGCTCTGCCAGGAGATCCAGTCGAACGAGTTGCCGACGAAGGTGATCCAGACGAGCAGCACGCTGACGCCGGCGGCGATGAGGCCGGCCCCGGCGTAGTCGACGGTGACGTCGCGGCGAATGGTCTCGACCTTGAGGGTCTTGAACAGCAGCGCCCAGGCGACCACGCAGAACGGCACGGCGATCCAGAAGCACCAGCGCCAGCCGAGCCACGAGGTGTCGGCGATGACGCCGCCGAGCAGCGGGCCGCCGACGGTGGCCACGGCCATCACGCCGCCGAGGTAGCCGTTGTACTTGCCGCGCTCCTTCGGCGGGATCATCGCCGCGATGATCACCTGGACGAGCACCTGGAGGGCGCCCATGCCGAGGCCCTGGACGGCCCGGAAGCCGATCAGCTGCGCGGTGTTCTGGGCGAACCCGCAGGCCAGCGAGCCGATGAGGAACAGGCCGACGGCGACCTGGAGAAGGGTCTTCTTGTTGTAGAGGTCGGCGAGGCGGCCCCAGATCGGGGTCGTCGCGGTCGCGGTCAGCAGAGAGGCGGTGACGACCCAGGTGTACTGCGACTGGGTGCCCTTCAGCGCGGTGATGATCTGCGGGAGCGCGACCGAGACGATCGTGCTGGAGATCATCGCGACGAAGAGCACGAGCAGGAGGCCGCTGAGCGCCTCCAGGACTTGTCGAGAATTTTTGCTCACACGGCAACTTTACCCATTGCGCAAATTTGCGTGCACAGTAGGGTGCCTGCTGTGGGACTGAGAGAGCGGAAGAAGGCCGAGACCCGGCAGGCGGTCCACGAGGCCGCGCTGCGGCTGACCGTGGAGCTGGGCTTCGACGCGGTGACCGTCGAGGCCGTCGCCGACGCCGCCAACATCTCCCGGCGCACCTTCTCCAACTACTTCGCCGGCAAGGAGGACGCCGTCCTCTACGGCGAGGAGCAGCGCATCCAGGACCTCGTCGAAGGCATCCGCCGCCGCCCGGCCGCCGAACGCGCCTGGCCCGCCCTCTGCCGCGCCTCCGCCGAGCTCTACGCGGCCCAGGGCAAGGAGGCCGACCGCGAATGGGCGATGCGCACCCGGCTGGCCCGCCGCCACCCGGCCCTGCTCGCCCGCCAGCTGGCCAACCAGGCCCTGCTCGAGAACGAGATCGCCGTCGAGGTCGCCGCCCGCGAGGGCCTCGACGACCACACGCTGCGCCCGCGTGTGATGGCGGCGGCCTTCCTGGCGGCGCTGCGCGTCGCCATCGCGGTCTGGCTCGACGAGCGCGAGTCGCGCCCCCTGGGCGAGGTCCTCCAGGCCAGCCTCATGGAGATGGGCGAGGACTTCTCCGAGGTTGCGAAAGTTTCGGGGTAACGGCTCAAACATTTCTCTGTCGTTTCCCGCTGGCGTTGCCTATTCTGCCGATACGAGAAATTTCACTGCTTGCCCTGCCTGGGCAGGTTGTCACTTTCCGTGCCCCCTGACCGGGTTCATGGTGGCTCGAAATATTTCGAAACGGTGGTGGCCGTGCGGGTTGACCGAGACCTCACGCTTCCCGACCTGCTCGCCCGCCGCGCCGCCGAGCAGTCAGCGAAGACGGCGATCGTGGTGGCCGACGTCGGGGAGATCACGTTCGGCGACTGGGACCGCCGGGCTGACGCGACCGCCCGGTCCCTCGTGGAGCGCGGGTTGTCGCCCGGCGACCGGGTGGCGCTCGTCTTCGGGGAGCGCGACTGGATCGACTACGCGGTCGCCTGGTGCGGGGTGCTGCGGGCGGGCGGCGTGGCGGTGCCGCTCTCGGAGCGGTCGGCCCCGGCCGAGCTCGACCACGCGATGGCCGACTGCGGGGTCGTACAGACGATCTCCAAGGACACCGCGGCCGAGCTGGCCGCGAACGACACCGCCCCCATGCGACGGGGTCTCGGGCCCGACCAGCTGGCCCAGATCATCTACACCTCCGGCACGACCGGCCGGGCCAAGGGGGTCGGCGCGACCCACGCCAACCTGGCCTTCGGCGCCGATCCGCGCTACCGCAAGCTCGCCCATTCGCGGCACTTCCTGCACGCCTTCCCGATCGGCACCAACGCCGGGCAGACCATGCTGGTCAACGCGCTCGACGCCCGCCCGGCGGCGCTGACGACGCCGATGTTCACGCCGGGGCGCTTCGCCCGGCTCATCGAGATCCATCGGGTCGGCACGGTGTTCGTGGTCCCGGCGCACGCGATCCAGCTGCTCAACGCGGGCGTGCACGAACGCCACGACTTCGGCTCGGTCAGGCTGCTCGGCTCGACGGCCGCGAACCTGCCGCCCAGCGTGGCGGCCGGGATGGTCGACGCGTTCCCGAACGCGACGATCGTCAACTACTACACCTCGACCGAGGCCGCGCCCGCGCAGACGGCGATGATCGTCGACCCGGCCCGGCCCGCCTCGGTCGGCCGCCCCACGCACGGCGGCGACCTGCGGATCCAGACGCCCGACGGCGATCCGGTGAAGACCGGGGAGACCGGCGAGGTCTGGTTGCGCCCGCCCGCCCGCTGCCGGGTCTACTACGGCGACCGGCAGGCCACCGACCGGGTGTTCCGCGACGGCTGGGTGCGCATGGGCGACCTCGGCTACCTCGACGACGACGGCTACCTCTACCTGGTCGACCGGGAGAGCGACGTCATCGAGTCGGGCGCGCACAAGGTCTCGACGCTCCAGGTCGAGGCGGCGCTGCACGAGCACCCGGCGGTCGCCGAGGCGGCCGTGGCCGGGCTGCCGCACCCGGTGCTCGGCCGGGTGACCGGGGCGGCCGTGGTGACCCGCGCGCCGGTGACCCCCGCCGAGCTGCGCACCTTCCTGCTCGACCGGCTCGCGCCGCACGAGCTCCCCAGCCGGCTGATGTTCGTGGCCGAGTTGCCCAAGAACCACCTCGGCAAGGTGGTGAAACCCCGCCTGCTCGATTTGATCGGGCCGGCCGACACGCCTTCGGGACGGACATGATGACGGCCCACCACCTGCCGGTCCGATTCGAGGGCGACGACACGATGGTCGCCTCGGCCGCCGCCGTCGCGGAGACGGCCGGGGTGACGACGTTCGAGGCGCTGCTGGCGGGCGTGCACGCCCTGTTGTTCCGGTACGGCGCCGAGACCCCGGCCGTCCTCGTCGAGGAGCTGCCGGTCGTCACCTGGCCGCGTGACACGCTGCCCTTCGACGACTTCGCGCGGGAGGTGCGGGCGCAGGTCCGCGGCACGCTCCCGGAGGTCGACGGGCCCGGCGCCCGGTTGCGGTTCGACCTCGACACGCCCGTCGCCCGGTTCCGGGACGCCCTGGGCACGCTGCTCGCGCACGCCGCCGCCGAGCCCGGGGTCGCCGTCGGGGAGCTCGACGTCATCCCGCCCGCCGACCGGGAGAAGCTGCTCGTCACCTGGAACGACACCGAGGTCGCCTACCCGCCGGTCACCCTGCCCGAGCTGTTCGCGGCCCAGGTGCGGAGAACGCCGCACGCGGTCGCGGTCTGGTACGACGACCGCACGCTGACCTACGCCGAACTCGACATGGCCGCCGGGCGGCTGGCCGGCCGGCTGCGGCGGCTCGGCATCGGCCCCGGCGACCTCGTGGCGGTCAAGATCCCCCGCTCCGACGACCTGCTGATCGCGCTGCTGGCCGTGCAGCGGACCGGGGCGGCGTACCTGCCGCTCGATCCCGGCCACCCGGCCGAGCGCGCCGACTACATCGTGGACGACGCCCAGCCGAAGCTGGTGCTGAGCGACGCGCGGGCCGACGACCACGAGGGCTACCTGCGGCTGATCGCCCCCGACGAGCTCGCCTACGTCGTCTACACCCCGGCCTCGGCCGGGCGGCCGAAGGGCGTCGAGGTCACCCACGGGAACCTGGCGAACCTGCTGCTGTCGATGCGGGACCTGCTCGGGCCGGGCCCCGGCGACCGGTGGCTGGCGCTCACCTCGCCGGCGTCCGACGTCGCGGCGCTGGAGTTCTTCCTGCCGCTGATCACCGGCGGCCGGGTGGTCATCGCGGGGACGGGGGCGCTCCGCGACCCGGAGGCCCTCGCCGCTCTCGCCACGGCGCAAAACGTGACGTTCGTGCAGGCCACGCCCTCGGTGTGGCGGCGGCTGCTGCCGGGCGGGATCTCCGGCGCGACGGCGGTGACGGTCGGCGAGGGGCTGCCCGCGCCCGAACTCGGGCAGCGGTTCGACCGGGTGGTCGGCGTCCACGGTTCGGCCGAGACGACGATCTGGAGCACCTTCGGCGGGCGGCCGATCGCCAACACCACCGTCCGCCTGCTCGACGGGCAGGCGCGGCTGGTGCCGATCGGCGTGCGGGGCGAGGTGTGCATCGGCGGCGCGGGCGTGGCGGCCGGCTACCGGTGGCGGCCCGAGCTGACCTCCGAGCGGTTCGTACGCGACCCGTTCGGCGCGCCGGACGACCGGCTCTACCGGACCGGCGACCTGGCCCGTTACCGCGACGACGGGACCATCGAGCCGGCCGGGGCCGTGCCGCCGCTGACGCCCGCGCAGCAGCGGTTGTGGTTCCTGCACCGGTTCGATCCGGCCGACGCGTCGCACAACCTGCACCTGGCGCTGCGATTACGCGGGCCCCTCGACCGCGAGCGGCTCCAGGTGGCGGTCGACGGGGTGGCGGCCCGGCACGAGAGCCTGCGGACGTCCTTCCACGACGGCCCGGAGGCGCGGGTGCGGCCGCCCGGGCCGGTGCCGATCGAGTCGTCCTGTGACGTCGAGGAGGTCGCCGAGCGTGTCGGCGCGCCGTTCGACCTGACCGAGCCGCCGCTGCGGGTGGTGCTGGCCGAGCTCGGCCCCGACGACCACGTGCTCTGCGTCGTCCTGCACCAGATCGTGGCCGACGAGTGGTCGCTCGGGGTGCTGCGCGCCGACCTGCTCGCCCTCTACGACGGCGAAGAGCTACCTGACCTGGCTCTTCGGTTCGTGGAGGCGGCGGCGTCGTTGCCCGGCCCGTCGGTCGACCACTGGCGGGCGCAACTCGCGGGCGCGGCCCCCACCGAGTTGCCGGCCGACCTGCCCGGGGACGGGCCGCCGATCGGGGCCCGCCACCGGTTCCACCTGCCGGAGCACGTCGTCGCCGGGCTCGAACGGCTCGACGCGTCGTTGCCGACCGTGCTCGCGGCGGCCTACCAGGTCTTCCTGGCCCGGCACTCGGGGCAGCAGGACGTCGTCGTCGGTACGCCCCGGCCCGTCCGCGACCACGCCGAGTTCCAGCCGATCATCGGGAATCTCACCGACGTCCTGGTCCTGCGGGCCGACCTGACCGGCGATCCCGCGTTCACCGACCACCTGGCGGCCACCGCGGAGACCGCGCTGGCGGCGCAAGTCCACGGCGCCGTGCCGTTCGAGGAGGTCGGCGGCGACCTGCTCCAGACGACGGTGGTCCTGCACGACCGGCCCGACGCGCCCGAGCGGGCCGGCGACCTGCGGGTGGAGCCGTTCGACGTCGGCCGCCGGCCGGCCAGGGTCGGCCTCGCGCTGGAGGCGTGGCGGCAGGACGACGGCCTGCTCGTGGTCTTCGGCTACGACGCGACCCTGTTCCGGGCCGAGACGGTCGGCGAGCTCGCCCGCCGGTTCACCCTGCTCCTCGAAGGCGTCGCGGCCGACCCGTCGAGGCCGATCTCGACGTTGCCCTTGGCGGCCGAGGAGCCCTTCTCGTTCACACCTGGCCCGTCGACCACGCTGGTCTGCGACGACGGGGAGATCAGCTACGCCGAGCTGGCCGCCGGCGAGCCGGTCGCCTGGCCGGAACCGGCGGCCGGGACCGCGGCGGTCGCCCACGTGCTCGGGCCGTGGGGCGAGCCGGTGCCGCCGGGGTCGCCCGGTGAGCTGTGCCTCGGCGAAATCGGGCTGGCAACGGGCGATTTGCACCGTACCGGCGCCCGGGTCAGGCGTCGCCCCGACGGACGGCTGGAGTTCGTCGGCGGGGCCCGCCCGGCCGACCCGCCGCCCGGGGTGACGGCCGAGTTCGTCGAACCCCGCACCGACGCCGAGACGCTGGTCGCCGACGTGTGGGCCGACCTGCTCGGGCTGCCGGAGATCGGCGCCCTCGACGACTTCTTCGCCCTCGGGGGACACTCGCTGCTGGCCCTGCGGGTGGCCGTGCGGCTGCGGGAGGCGCTGGAGTTGGACGTACCGATAAGAACGGTCTTCGAACGGCCGACCGTGGCCGGACTCGCACTGGCCGTCGAGGAACTGCTTGATCTGGAGATGGCATGACCGAAGAGCTCAGGGTCCGGCTGGCGGACATGATCGCGGCCGCCTCCAACGGCACGATCAGCCCCGACGAGGTGCTGTCCGGACGGCACACGCTGTCGGCCCTCGGGCTGACGTCGCTGGCCAGGATCAGCCTGATCGACACCATCGAGGACGTCTTCGGCCTGGAGATCGACCTCAGCGGCGACCTGTCGTCGTTCGAGGACGTCGACACCCTGGTCGCGGCGCTCAAATGAAGATCGAGTTCGTCGGCGCCACGGAGGGCGAGGCGCCGATGACCTGGGGGCAGCGGCTGATGTGGCGGGCCGTGCACCTGATGGGCGCCAGCCAGAACTACCTGAACTGCCCCTTCGTCTTCCCGGTCTACGGCCGCCGCGAGCTCTCCACCGTGCTCGACGCGCTGCGGGTGCTGATCGAACGGCACGAGACCCTGCGGACCACCTTCTCCGACGCCGGGCAGCGGGTCAGCCGCGAGGGCGTGCTGGAGATCGAGCTCGTCGAGGCCGGGGCCGAACGCGGGCTCCGGGTGGCCGAGCGGGTGGCCGGCGAGATGGCGCACACCGTCTTCGACCACGGCGCGGAATGGCCGCTGCGCTGCACGGTCGTGCTCAAGGACGGCCGCCCGTTCGCGCTGGCCTGCGTCTTCACCCATCTGGCCGTCGACTACCACGCCCTGGCCCTGCTGGCCGAGGAGTGGAAGGCCCTGCTGAGAGGGGCCGAGCTGCCGCCGGTGGCGTGGCAGCCCCGCGACCAGGCCGGGCTGGAGTCGTCCGACGCCTGGCAGGCCCGGTCGACGCGGTCGATCGCCTACTGGCGCGACGTGCTCCGCGACGTCCCGGTCGAGGTCTTCGACCATCCGCCCGGCGAGCCGGAGGACCCCCGGTTCATCGAGGTCATCATGGACTCGCCCGCTCTGGCGGTGGCCGCCACCCGGTTGTCGAACCGGCTCACGGTCAGCTCGACCAGCGTGATCCTGGCCGCCTGCGCCGAGGCGCTGGCCGGCGTCAACACGCGGTCGCGGGTGGTCATGCAGCTCGTGCACAACAACCGCCGCGACGCCCGGACCCGGGAGATGGTCGGCACGGTCGGCCAGGACGCCCTGCTCGTGCTCGACCGTCCCGGCCCCGACTTCGCCGAGTTCTGCCGCACCACCCACCGGGCCGCCCTGCAGGCGTACCGCAACGCCCACTACGACCCGGCCGCGATGACCGTGATGCGGGAGAAGGCCGGCGGGCACGACCTGGACGCCTTCTTCAACGACCGCCGGGCCTCCCCGGGCTGGCCGGCCCTCCCGGCCGACGCCGACCTGTCGGTGGCGAAGACCCGGACGTACACGGAGAACGCCTGGCCGGGCGTCAGGTTCAAGGTGTTCTTCACCGTCGGCGCCGACGCGGGCACCGGCCTGCTGAGCATCATCGCCGACACCGCCTACCTGCCCCGGGCCACGGTGGAGTCGATGTTGCGCGGCGTCGAGGCCCGGCTGGTCGCGGCGGTCTAATCGGCGATCGGGCGGCCGAAGTCGACCGCCGCGAGGATGCCCTCGGGGGTGGAGGTCCGCAACTGCGCGTCCGGCCGCAGGCCGAGCGCGTCGTTCACGGTGGAGAAGGCGATGCGCAACGCCACGAACGTGGTGAGGTCGAAGATCTGCGCGTCGGTGAAACCGGCGTCCCGCAGTTCCCGTACGTCGTCCTCGGTCGTCGCGTGGGGCCGCCGGGTGACCTTGCGGGTCCATGCCGCGACGGCGCGCTCGGCCTCGGACAGGCCGGCGTCGTCGCCCGTGAGCACCGAGGCCGCCGTCTCGGCGTCGGCCCAGGCCGCCAGCTTGTTGCCCCAGGCCAGCGCGCAGTAGGAGTTGCCGTAGGCGACCGCGCAGGCGGCCACCATGACGCCCCGCAACCGCAGCGGCATCTCGCGGGTGACCTGCCGGGCCAGGCCGAAGATGCCCTCGGCCACCTCGGGCCGGTAGCCCCAGAAGCGGGTGGCGTTCATGACGTACCCGAGCTCCTCGAGATCGACCTCGGCCTCGGCCGGGTCGGCCTCCATGTCGGCCAGGAAGCTGCTCATCACGCCTCCTTCCGGGCCAGGTAGCCGACCACGTCGATGCTCGCCCGGAGCGGCAGGCCGGCCCGCAGCCGTTCTTCGGCCCCCTTGATCGCGGCGTCGGCGAACGCGTCCTCGCCGATGTTCTGGATCGCCTCGTACGCCGGCCCGGTCGACGCCAGCGCCCGCGCGTAGGTCGCCGGGTCGGCGAACTCCCACGCGAACGGCACCGTCACCCGCCGCACGCCGGTGAACCCGGACGCCTCCAGCACCTGCTCACCGGCTCCGGGGCGGCCGAGGGCGACCATGTTCCGCTGGTTGTCCACCTTCGGCTCGGTGGCCAGCCGGAACGGCGCCAGCGCCCACGCGCCCGGCGACTTCTTGATGTGCCCCCACACCGTCAGCCCGACCCGGCCGCCGGGCTTCAGCACCCGGTGGATCTCGCGCAGCGCGAGCGGCGTGGTGCCCCAGACGCCCCGGAAGCTGGTCACGGCGTCGAACGACGCGTCGTCCCAGGGCAGGTCGTGCATGTCGCCGACGCGGACGTCCGCGCCGGGGTTGCGGTCGCGGGCCACCGCGACCAGCCGGGCCGAGGCGTCGATGCCCGCGCCCTCGGCGCCCCGGACGGTGGCCAGTTCCAGGGCCAGCCCCGCGCCGCAGGCGACGTCGAGGATCCGGTCGCCGTCGCCGATGCCCAGGTGCTGGTGCATGGCGACGTATTCTCTGCAGTTCCCCGGTTCGCTGAGCGTCGCGAAGTCGACCGCGCGGCGGCCCCACCCCTCGTCGACCAGCGTCCAGGCCGTCGAATCGTACATTTCCCCTGTTTCCTATCGAAGCAGCGCGGCGAGGGCGGGGTTGTCGATCCCGGCCCCGAGCAACCGCGCGGAGGCGAGCGCCGTCCGGTCCCCGAGACGGGCGCGGTGCAGATGGGCGCGCACCACCCATTCGCGCATGTCGCACCGGGCCGCCAGCGACCCGAGCGTGGTGACGAGCGGGCGCGCCCGCTCGACGTCGCCGGCGTCGAGCGCGCAGGCGATCGTCGCGTCGAGCACGTTGGCGTGCACCCACTGGTAGCGGTCGGGCAGCCGGTTGCAGCTGTCGGTCGCCTGGCCGAACCAGCGCAGCGCCGCCGCGTACTCGCCGCGGTTGCGGCTGAGCAGGCCCAGCCCCCGCGCGGCGGTGCCCTCCCAGCACGGGTCTTCGACCTGGCAGGCCAGCACCCATGCCCGTTCGAGGCCGTCGGCGGCGGCCTCGACGTCGCCCATGCGCAGGTCGATCTCGGCGCGCAGCGCGGTCGGCCACGGGAGGAACGCCATCCAGCGCTGCTCCTCGGTCAGCTCCAGCGACCGCCGCAGCACCGTGTGGGCCTGCGAACGTTCGTCGCGCATCAGGTGGACGCGGCCCAGAATCGACAACGACCACGCGTGCTGCTTGTGGTGGCCGCAGCGGGCGGCCCGCTCGATCGACTCCTCCAGGTGGCCGATCGCGGCCCGGTAGTCGCCCTGGTCGGAGGTGTTCTGGCCGAGCACCCCGCAGATCGCCGCCGTCTCGGCGTCGGTCTGCGCCATCGCGGCCGCCTTGGTCAGCCACATGGTGGCGGCGGTCCGCCGGCCCGCCTTGACCTCGACGAAGCCGAGCTCCCGGTGGGCGGTCACCGCGACCGACCGGTCGCCCGAGGCTTCGGCGTGCAGGATCGCCTCGTGCAGCGCCAGCGACCCCTCCTCGTCACGTCCCTGCAGGGCGTGGACGAGGGCGCTGCCGAGCGCGCAGTAGGCCCGCGCCTTCAGCCCCGCGTCGCCCGTCCGGGACGCCTCGGCGACCGCCGTCCGCAGGCACTGGACGCCGGCCGTGACGGCTCCCGCCATGATCGCGGCCCGGCCCGCGTCGAGCTGGCTGACCGCGGCGGCCCGGCCGCTGAGCGGCGGCAACATCGGCGAATCGGAGCCGACCGTGACCGCCTCCCGCAACGCGGGGGAGGTCTGCACGCCCAGCTCGCGCCGCATCAGGTCTTCGCACACGGCGACCTGCTTCAGCGCGGCGGGCCGGTCGCCGGCCATGGTGAGGCTGCGTACCAGCAGCTCGTGGTTGCCCTCGTCGAGCGGGTTGTGCTCGACCGCGCGGGCGGCGTACACGACCGCCTCTTTCGCCCGGCCGGCGGCCAGCAGCCGCGCGGCGGCCTGCCGGAGCCGGGCCTCGACCATGCCGGCCACCCGGTGGCGGGCCACCAGGAGCCAGGACTCGAACTCGAGGGAGGACGCCAGGTGCACACCCTCGAGCAGTTCTCCCCCGAGTTCGAGCAGCGGCGCCGGATCGGCGTCCTGGTCGAGGAGGACGTGCACGTCGACCGTGACGTCCTCGCCGAAGTCGGTGCGCACCGGGTCGCCCCCGAGGGCCTCTCGGAGGCCCAGCGCCCGGCGCAGTTCGGCCAGCGTCCAGCGCAGCGCGCCGAGCGGGTCGTCGGCGTCGCCGAACAGCAGCTCGGCGAGGCGCTTGCGGCTGGGCGGCCGCTCGGCCAGCAGCAGATAGGCGAGCAGGGCCCACGCCTTCCGGCCGCGCGGCGGCTTCGCCGGCCGGCCGTCGAGCTCCGCGAGCTCGACGGCGGGCGGCCCGAGCAGCCGGATCGACACCATGAGCCCACTCTCACATCAACGCGGGCCTCGGCCCAGATCCACTTTCAGTTCTCGTGAGTGGTGGGCTGCCCGGCGGCCTGCCACGCCTTCAGCCCGCCGTCGAGGTGGGCCACGTCCTGGTAGCCGAGCGACTGGAGCGTGCGCGCGGCCAGCGCCGACCGGCCGCCCGAGGCGCAGAACAGGATCACGGTCCCGGCCGGGTCGAACTCGGCGCGGTGGTAGGGGCTGCCCGGGTCGGCGTAGAACTCCAGCATCCCCCTGGGAGCGAGGACGGCCCCCGGGATGGTGCCCTCCTTCTCGACCTCGCCCGGCTCCCGCAGGTCGACCAGCGTGACGCCGCCGGCCTCGACCGCCTTCGCGACGTCGTCGACCGACAGGTTGTCGATCTGCGCGCGCGCCTGGGCGATCAGTTCCTTCACGGACTCGCTCATTGTGTCCCCCTCTTGGACATCGTCATCGTGACGACCCCGACTATCCGGGGGCACCGTGTGAGGAGGCGTGTGCGCGTGGACCGCTCCTATCATGAGGTCGTGAACGCGGAGCCTGGCATACCGGCGTCGATCGACGACTATCGCATCCTCCACCGCATCGGACACGGCGGCCAGGGCGCGGTCTATCGCGCCGAAGGCCCCGACGGCGCCCCGGTCGCGCTGAAGGTCCTCCACGACGAACTGTCGAAGGACGCCGACCACCGGCGGCGTTTCCTGCGCGAGGTCGAACTGGCCCGCCGGGTCGCCCCCTTCTGCACCGCCCGCGTGCTCGACATGGGGGTCTTCGGCGACCGGCCGTACATCGTGAGCGAGTTCGTGCCCGGCACCTCCCTCCACCACGTGGTGCAGCGGGAGGGCCCGCGCACGGGCGGCGGCCTCGAACGCCTGGCCGTGGCGACCGCGACCGCGCTGGCGGCCATCCACCGGGCCGGGATCGTGCACCGCGACTTCAAGCCCAGCAACGTGCTGATGGGCCCCGAGGGCCCGGTCGTAATCGACTTCGGCATCTCCCGCGCCCTCGACCACACCGCGACGATGTCGGGCTCGATCGGCACCCCGGGTTACATGGCCCCCGAGCAGATCGAGAACGGCGAGGTCACCCCCGCCGCCGACGTGTTCGCGTGGGCCGCCACGATGGCCTTCGCCGCGACCGGCAGACGCGCCTTCCCCGGCACGACCGTGCCGCAGTTGATCAACGCCATCATGAACCGCGAACCCCAGCTCGACGGCGTGCCCCCCAACCTGCGCCCGCTGATCGAGCAGGCCCTGAACAAGAACCCGGCCCTGCGCCCGACGGCCCCCGACCTGGTCAAGGCGCTGACGGGCGACGAGTTCGCGGTCGAGACGATGCCGCTCGCGCCCCCGGTCAAGAACCGCAAACCGGCCTGGCTGGCCGGCGCCCTGGCGGTCGTGGTGGCCGGCGGCGTCCTGACCTGGCAACTGTGGCCCGACGGAGAGTCCGCCGCGACGGGAGACGGCGCCCGCATGGGCACCACGCTGACCCCCGCCCCGGTCACCTTCGGCACGGCGGTCGGCAGCCCGATCGCCGTGCAGGAAGACGACGTCCGCAACATCGGCGTCATCGACATCGACGGGGTGCCGACGGCGGTGAGCGGCGGCGACGACAACACCGTCCGCGTCGTCGACCTCAACACCGGCGCCGAGCTGCACGCCATGACCGGCCACGAGAAATGGGTCAGAGACGTCGCCGTCGGCCTGCTCGACGGCACCGAGATCGCCGTCACCGCCGCCGACGACGGCTCGCTGCGCATCTGGGACCTCCGCAAGGGCGTCCAGCTGAGCAACCCCATGCTCGGCCACGAGGGCGGCGTCAAGGGCGTCGACATCGGCACCCTGAACGGCGACCCCATCGCGGTCAGCGGCGGCGTCGACGGCACCGTCCGCGTCTGGGACCTGCACAGCGGCGAGCAGATCGGCGACCCGATGACCGGCACCACCGGAGCCGTCTGGGCGGTCGCCCTGGCCGAGGCGAACGGCGTCCCGATCGTGGTCAGCACCGGCGACGAGGGCTGGGTCCGGGTATGGGACCTGACCACGAGAACCCAACTCGGCGAGCCCATGACCGGCCACATCGGCTGGGCCAGATCGGTCGAGATCGGCGAACTCGACGGCAAGCCCATCGCCGTCACCGGCGGCGAGGACAAGACCGCCCGCATCTGGGACCTGACCACCCGCACCAGCCTCGGCACCCCGCTGACGGGCCACACGAGCTGGGTGTGGGGCGTGGCCCTGGGCGAGTCGGACGGCAAGCCCATCGCGATCACCGCCGGCGAGGACAAGACCGCCCGCGTATGGGACCTGGCGGCCGGCGCCGAACTCGGCGGCCCGCTGGAGGGGCACACCGACCGGGTGTACTGCGCGGCGTTCGGCACGGTCGGCGGAAAACCGGTCGCCATCACGGGCGGCCGCGACGAGTCGATCCGCCTCTGGGACCTGTCGCCCCCGCTACCCGGCTGACCGGGTCAGCGGGCCAGACCCCGGGCGATGACCAACCGCTGGATCTGGTTGGTGCCCTCGAAGATCTGCATGATCTTCGCCTCGCGCATGTACCTCTCCACCGGGAACTCGCGCGTGTACCCATAGCCGCCGAACACCTGGACCGCGTCGGTCGTCACCTTCATGGCCGCGTCGGTGGCGACGAGTTTGGCCACCGACGCCTGCCGCGAGAACGGCAGGCCCGCGTCCTTCCGGCGGGCCGCGTCGACGTACGTCGCCCGGGCCGAGTCGACGGCCGCGGCCATGTCGGCGAGGAGGAAACCGAGGCCCTGGTGGTCGATGATGCGCTTGCCGAAGGTCGTGCGTTCCTTCGCGTAGGCGACCGCCGCGTCGAGGGCGGCCTGGGCGAGGCCGGTCGCGCAGGCGGCGATGCCGAGGCGGCCCGAGTCGAGGGCGCTGAAGGCGATCTGGAGACCCTGGCCCTCGGCGCCGATCAACCGGTCGGCCGACAGGATCGCGCCGTCCCAGTGGGCGCTCGTGGTGGGGACGGCGTGCAGGCCCATCTTCTCTTCGGGCTTGCCGAAGGTCAGGCCGTCGACCTGGCCCGGGGCGAGGAAGCAGGAGATCGACTGTTCGCCCGTCCGGGCGAACAGCGCGTAGAAGTCGGCCCGGCCGCCGTGGGTGATCCACGCCTTCGAGCCGTTGATCTCGTAACCGTCGGCGACGCGGGTGGCGCGGCAGGTCAGGGCGGCGGCGTCGGAGCCGGCCTGGGGTTCGGACAAGCTGTAGCCGCCGACGAGGTCGCCGGCGAGCATGTCGGGCAACCAGCGGTCGATCTGCTCGGGGGTGCCGAACGTGGCCAGCGGATGGCACGACAACGAGTGCACGCTCACCGCCACGGCGACGGACGCCCAGCGCGCGGCGAGTTCTTCGAGCACCTGGAGGTAGACCTCGTAGGGCTGGCCGCCGCCGCCGAACTCCTCCGGATAGGGGAGGCTCAGCAGGCCGGCCGCGCCGAGGGTGGCGAAGAGGCCCTCGGGATAGGTCTCGGCGCGCTCGTGCCGGTCCACGATGGGCGACAGTTCCTTGTCGGCCACATCACGGGTGAGGTCGAGCAGGTCACGGGCCTCCGGGGTGGGGAGGAGCCGGTCGACGGCCACAGGGATCTCCTGACATCGGTCGTTGGTAACCCCGATGGTCTCAGAGCCGTGCCCACTCCTTCGCAGTGGTCATCTCGCCGAGCAGGCCGGGCAGGAGGGCACGTGGAGATGCCCGTCGGAATTCGCGGCCCGTGCCGGTTCGGCGTCCCGTCCGGGTTGGTCTTCAGCTTGATCCGCACATACCCGCCGGCCACGTAGCCGGTGACCACTAAGCAGGTGCGGGTCGGCGCCGAGTCTTCGGCGCCGCCTTGCCGTGCGGTGACCCTTAATCAGGGCCGGCGCCGGGGCGACGCCATGTGCGTCGGTGGAATCTGGAAGGGAGGGGTCGGGGGCTGTGGCGCGGCTCAGCCATGGCCACGCGTTCGCCCCACCCCTCGGCGGCATGGAGATGCGCCGGAGTTCGATTCCTGCGAGCTTCGCGGGGGAGAAAAGGTACCGCTGTGCCCCCGTTGATGGGGGCACGCCAATCGTGATCTCTTATCGCGGTAGGTCTGATTCGGCTCAGGTGTGAGGCGGTGCGCGGGCCCGGTGTCCGGGGGCGCCGGCGACGTGGGCGGAGGTTGGCAGCCGCCACGCGCTGTGCACCTGAACCGGCCGATTATCTCTGACCAGAATCACCGGCACGAATTCGACGAGCAGATAATTTCTCGTTGTTTTTATCGTTCGCGTCACCGTGGCATCTCCGCCCGGCGCGAGATCGCCGGGCCACCACGGTAGATTGATGCGCCCGGTGACGGTCTCCTCAGCGTCGACCACCACGTCCGGCACCGGCGTCACCGACAGGGCAAGAGCCGTACCTGCGGGAACGAACAATCCGATGACGGCGAAGGCGAGCGAGACGAGAATCGCCCATGTTCTGCCGACCAGCCTGCCCACAACACACCCCCACAAATATCGAGCTCATTTTATTTTCGCCCCGGGGGGTGGCGCCTTATTTAGTGACACCCCTGAACTACCCCCGGCGATCACGCCTGTAAACAAACTTCCGAAGAAAAAATTCGAGCGCCGCGATGTGGGCTTGTGTCCCTTTTTTTCGGCGTCGGTACGCTGGCTAAATCCGGATATCCCGGCGAAGGGGCAGCCATTGTCGGCCCCGCCCGACAGGTGCGTCGTGTGCCGACAGATCAGGTTTTCTCGTGCGGTCGGGCCGCCAATCAAAAAGGGACATGAGTCCGAATCGGCGGATCTGAACGTTTCAGTCACGACCTCGGATGACATTACGGCGATGTCGACGATGGTTGACCGGTTGAGTCTGGATTTCTACGTTCTGGGCCTGACGCTCCCCCAGATTGGACCGGCTATGAAACGTTTCGCCCTCGTCGCGGCAGGGCTGCTGGTCGCCGCGGTCGCCTTGCAAGGTCCGGCCACGGCGGCGGTCGCCTGCCGGATCGACTACTCCGTCGGCAGTTCGTGGCCGGGCGGCTTCTCGACCACCGTCACCGTCAACAATGTGGGCGACCCCATCGACGGATGGCGGCTGACCTGGACGTTCACAGCCGGGCAGCAGATCACCCAGGCGTGGAACACCGCCCTCACCCAGAGCGGCGCCAACGTGACGGCCGACGACGCCGGCTACAACCGGCAGCTCGCCTCGGGCGCCTCGACCGCGTTCGGCTTCAACGCCACGATGAGCGGCACCAACAACCCCACGCCGACGAACTTCACGCTCAACGGCGTCCCCTGCAACGGCTCCCAGCCCAGCCCGACGCCGACCCCCACCCCGAGCCCGACGCCCACGCCGAGCCCCACCCCGACCCCGACTCCCACGCCGACTCCCACCCCGAGTGGCGCGAAGCAGGTCGAGGACCTCGACCGCGGGGTCATCTCGGTCCGCAGCGGCAGCGCGAACCTCGTGTCGTGGCGGCTGCTCGGCACCGAGGCCCGGGACACCTCGTTCAACGTCTACCGGTCGGGCACCCGCGTGGCCACTGTGTCCAACTCCACGAACTACCTGGACAGCGGGGCGTCGTCCGACGCGACGTACACGATCAGGGCGGTGAGCGGCGGCGCGGAAGGGCCCAGTTCCGAGACGTCGTTGCGGTTCGCCAGTGGTTACCTGGACGTGCCGATCACCCCGCCGAGCTCCAACTACACCGCCAGCGACGCCAGCGTCGGCGACCTCGACGGTGACGGACGCGTCGACCTGGTCCTCAAGTGGGAGCCGAACGACGCCAAGGACAACTCCCAGTCGGGCGTCACGTCCCCGGTCTACGTCGACGGCGTCAAACTCGACGGCACCCGTCTGTGGCGGATCAACCTCGGCCGCAACATCCGCGCCGGGGCGCACTACACCCAGTTCCAGGTGTACGACTACGACGGCGACGGCCGTGCCGAGGTCGCCATGAAGACCGCCGACGGCACCGTCGACGGCCGCGGCACCGTGATCGGCAATGGGTCGGCGAACTACGTGAACTCCGGCGGCTACATCCTGTCGGGCCCCGAGTTCCTGACCATGTTCAACGGCCAGACGGGCGCGGCGATGTCGACCGTCGACTACGTCCCGGCCCGGGGCACCGTCTCGAACTGGGGCGACAACTACGGCAACCGGGTCGACCGGTTCCTGGCCGGTACGGCCTACCTCGACGGCCAGCGCCCCTCACTGATCATGTCCCGGGGCTACTACACCCGGGCGGTCGTGGTGGCCTGGGACTTCCGCAACGGCGCGCTCACCCGCCGGTGGACCTTCGACTCCAACAACGCCACCTCCTACGCGGGCCAGGGCAACCACCAGCTGTCGATCGCCGACGTCGACGCCGACGGCCGGGACGAGATCGTCTTCGGCGCGGCCGTCATCAACGACAACGGCACGGGCCTCTACAACACCGGCCTCGGCCACGGCGACGCGCTGCACGTGGGCGACCTGAACCCGGCGCGGCAGGGCCTGGAGATCTTCAAGGTCAGCGAGGACTCCTCGAAGCCGGGCTCGTGGATGGCCGACGCGCGGACCGGCCAGATCCTCTGGCAGACCTCCTCGGGCGGCGACAACGGCCGCGGCGTCTCGGGCGACATCTGGGCCGGCAGCGCGGGGGCCGAGTCGTGGTCGGCGCGCGACACCACGCTCCGGTCGCCGACCGGCGCCTCGCTGGGCCGCGAACCGTCGTCCATCAACTTCCTGGCCTGGTGGGACGCCGATCCGGTCCGCGAGCTCCTCGACGACGTGCGTATCGACAAGTACGGCACCGGCGGCGACACCCGCCTGCTGACCGGCTCGAACGTGCACTCCAACAACGGCACCAAGGCGACCCCGTCGTTGTCGGGCGACATCCTCGGCGACTGGCGCGAAGAGGTCATCTGGCCGACCAGCGACAACCGGGCGCTGCGCATCTACTCGACCCCGAACGCGACCACGGTCAAGATCCACACGCTGCTGCACGACCCGATGTACCGCGTCGCGCTGGCCTGGCAGAACACCGCCTACAACCAGCCGCCCCACCCGAGCTTCTTCATCGGCGACGGGATGGCCACCCCGGCCAGGCCGAACGTGTACGTCCGCTGATCGATCACTGGAAAACTGGGGCCTTCGTGACGAAGGCCCCTTTTTCCTTCCCGGAGACGATCGTGCGCGCGTTACCCCTTCTCCTCGGCGCGCTGCTGGCGTCAGGCTGCACGTCCATCGGGGTCAGCGCCGGTGCGGCTCCTTCCGCGAGCGTCCGCACGCAGGAGATCCCCGACACCCCCGTGGGCAGGCAGCTCGCCTGGTGGCTCGGGGCGATCACGCGGCACCCCATCCCGGCCGCCGACGTCGTCGAGCACTTCGCGCCCGATTTCGTCGAGGAGATCCCGGTGGCGGAGGTCAACCGGGTCTCCGACCACTTCCCCGACCCCCGGTTCACGATCAGGAGCGCCACCACCGTGGAGATCGTGGGCGACCTGCGTGACACGTGGGGCGTGGTCTGGCGGGTGACGATGGGCGTCAACCGCGAGGGGCTGATCGACTATCTACTGGTCGTCCCGCCCGGAACCGAGGGCCGCTAGTTCCCGATCTCGCCCTTGCGGTTGCAGCGCGGGCAGATCCGGTAGCGGCCTTCGAGGACGCTGGAGTCGAGAGTGCCCTTGCCGCCGCAGCGAGGGCACTTCCTGAGCGGGTTGGACGACGCCGCGACGTACAGGACGAAGACGACGGCGAGGATGAACAGGACGGGCATGAGCGTGTCCATGGGACCCCCCTTTCGGGAGAGTTACCGGACACCCAGCGTGCCGACCCGAGCCGCTTCCGTGTGCCCTCTCCCTGGGGGAGACAGCACCTAACCTCCGTTTAGTCGGCGATGTAACTCACCGAGTTCACGTAGTAGCCGGCCGCCTTGGTGCCCCGCACGTGCAGGAACATGGCGCCGCCCTCGTAGGAGTAGGCGCAGCTGAAGCCCTTGGGCTCCTTGGAGCAGCCCTGCCAGTGGTAGGGCACGCCGGTCGGGTCGTACTTGACGGCGAAGCGGGTCTTGATGGCCCCGGCGGTGGCGATCTCGCGGGCGCGGGTCTTGGCGCCGAGCTGCCAGTAGCGGTAGAAGGTCTTCGCGACCGTCGTGGGCGACGTGACGTGCTGCGACGTGTAGACCGCGGTCACCCGGGACTTCTTGACGACCATGAGGATGCCGTTGAGGTCGCCCGGCACCTTCACGCTCGTGTGCACGAATCGGCACGTTCCAGCAGCCGTGCAGCCGGCGAACTTGTCGGGGTCGCGGTACTTGTACGCGAGCAGCTTGTCGACGGCGTCGGGGGCGGCCCACTTCAGCATCGCCTTCCGGTCCTTCTTGACGAAGCCCTTGAAGACGTTCTTGGCGACGGTGGCGGGGGCGGGCGCCGCGTGGGCGGCGGGGGCGGCGACCAGCAGGGCGGTCGCGGTCAGCGCGGCGCCGGCTAACAGTGATCTTGAGGACATGTGGCGAGCTTAGAGCCGCCCGCTTTACACCCGATAGCGGATGACTTGCCGGGGTAGTCGATAGAGATGGCGATCTATGGCTTTCACGCCTCCCATGAGCAGGTTTCCCCCAGTGATCTTCTGGACGCCGTCCGCCTCGCCGACGAGGCCGGCTTCGCGATGGCGATGTGCTCCGACCACATCGCGCCCTGGAGCGCCCGGCAGGGCGAGTCGGGGTTCGCGTGGTCGTGGCTGGGCGCCGCGCTGCAGGCCACGACGCTGCGGTTCGGCGTGGTGAACGCGCCCGGCCAGCGTTACCACCCGGCGATCGTCGCGCAGGCGATCGGCACGCTCGCGCAGATGTTCCCGGGCCGCTTCTGGGCCGCGCTCGGTTCCGGCGAGGCGTCGAACGAGCACGTCACCGGCGACCGGTGGCCGCGCAAGGAGATCCGGCAGCAGCGGCTGCGCGAGTGCGTCGACGTGATGCGGGCCCTGCTGAACGGCGAGGAGGTCAGCCACGACGGGCTCGTCACCGTCGACCGGGCCCGGTTGTGGTCGCTCCCGGCGGAGCCGCCGAAGCTGGTCGGCGCGGCGGTCAGCGTGGAGACCGCGAAGTGGGTCGCCGAGTGGGCCGACGGGCTCATCACGGTGAACAGCCCCCACTCCAAGGAGGTTCTGGACGCCTACCGCGAGGCCGGCGGGCGGGGTCCGGCGGCCGTACAGGTGCATCTGAGCTGGGCGCCGACCGAAGAGGAGGCGCTGGCGACCGCGCACGACCAGTGGCGCTCGAACGTGGTCGGCCCGCCCGGCAGCTGGGACTTCGACACACCGGAGATGTTCGACAGCGTGGCCCGGTTCGTCACCCCGGAGGAAGTGCGCAAATCCGTCTTCGTCTCCGCCGACACGGCGCAGCACGCCGAGTGGCTGCGCGGGTACGCCGACGCCGGTTTCGACGAGGTCTACCTGCACCACGTGGGGAAGGAGCAGACCCGGTTCATCGAGACATTCGGCGCGAAAGTGCTGCCCGAGCTCACTACAGGGTGATCGCTCAGGAGTGGCCCTGCAGACGGTCAAGATCTCCTCTGACCTGCGCGCGGAGCGCCGGGGGGCGACTCGTCAGCGATCTACGCTCGCGCTGACTTGTTCGCAACCCGGTGTTTCCGGGCGATGTGAGGATGACCGATGCGGTTTCTCAAGTATGTGATCGGCATGGCCATGGCGCTGCTGATCGGTTCCGTTGCGCCGGCTCAGGCCGCGGACACCACCGTCACCTTCACGATCGTGGGCGGCGCCCTGACCATCACCGCCCCGGCGAGCATCCCTCTGGGCAACACCGCCTCGGGCGCCACGCTCCAGGGCACGATCGGCCCGGTCACGGTCACCGACCTGCGCGGCTCGCTCCTCGGCTCGTGGACGGCCCGCGTCACCTCGACCGACTTCACCACCGGCGGCGGCACCGCGAACGAGACGATCGCCAAGGCCAACGTGGCGTACGCCTCGGGCCCGGCGACCTCGTCGAGCGGCGTCGGCACCTTCGTGCCCGGTCAGCTGACCGTGCTGCTGGCCCAGCCGCTGACCACCCAGATCACCGCGTTCACCGCCACCGCCCTGGTCGGCAACAACACGGTCACCTGGAACCCGACCCTGCGCGTCACCATCCCGAACGCGGCCGTCGCCGGCACGTACACGGGGACGGTGACCCATTCGGTGGCGTAGCCGCGCCGCTCTCCACCGGATCCTGATCTCGCCTCTCCTGGTGCTGCTTCCCGTCCTGGCCCTGACCGGCCGGGCGGACGCGGAGCCGGAGGGACAGGTCGGGATCCGGCTCGTTGAGGCGCCAGAGGACAGATCAGACGATCCGCGCGCGCGGGCCTACATCGTCGACCACGTGAAGCCGGGGACCGTGATCCACCGGCGTTTCGCCGTGAACAACACCTCCGCCAAACCGCAGACGTTGTGGTTGTACGCGGCCGGAGCGGAGATCAGGAAACGGAAGTTCACCTTCCTGCCCGATCAGACGGCCAACGAGTTGTCGTCGTGGATCACGTTCGACCGACCGGCCGTCACGCTGCCACCCGGCGGCGAACGGGTGCTCAAGGCCACCATCCGGGTGCCGCGGACCGCCTGGAAGGGCGAACGGTACGCCGTCATGTGGGGCGAGGCCCGCGCGCCGGCGACGAAGGAGCACAACGTCCAGGTCCACAACCGCGTGGGCATCCGCGTCTACCTCGACGTCGGGAGCGGCGGCGAACCGCCGACCGACTTCCGCGTCGACAAGATGTGGGCCGGCCGCGACCAGGCCGGCAAGCCGCGCCTTGCGGCGCAGGTCACCAACATCGGCCTGCGGGCCGTCGACATGTCGGGTGAACTGCGGCTCTCGGAGGGTCCGGGCGGCACGTCGGCCGGGCCGTTCAAGGTGACCACCGGCGTGACCATGGCGCCCAGGGACGTGGGGCAGGTCGAGGTCCTCCTCGATCCCTCGCTTCCGATGGGGCCGTGGAAAGCGGACCTGACGCTGACGAGCGGACGTACCACCAGAACCGCGAGCGGGACCGTGACGTTCCCCGCCGCCCTCGACACGACGGCTGCCGTGAAACTGAGCAGCACCGCCCTTCCCCCGCTGACCGCCCTGTTCATCACCACAGGGGCGCTCGCAGTGGCGGGCGGTGGCTACCTCATCTGGCGACGAGCCCGGAGGACACCGTGAGACCACGCGTGACGGCGACCCTGGCAGCAGTGGTCGCCGCCGTCGTGACAGCGATCCCCGCCATCGCGGAGGACAAGGCCGATCCGGCCGTGGACGACACCGTCGTCGTGTGGGCGCCGCCTGACGAAGCTGGGCACGGGGACGGAACCTCGGGCGGCTTCCTGGATGGCACACAGGAGAAGTCCGCCCAAGGTGGTCCGACCCGTCGGAGACCCCGCGATCACCCGGCGAAACGGCTGGCTCTCGCCGGTCTGGCCATCACCGCTCCCGCGTCCAGGGCACTCGGCAGCACCACGATCGGCGGCCAGCTGTCGGCGCAGCTCGGCGCGGTCACCGTGACGGACGACCGCAACCTGCTGGTGCAGGTGAGCTACACGGCCACGGTGAGCACGACCAACTTCACCACCACGGTCGGCGGCAACACGTCCACGATCTCGAAGCCGAACATCTCCTACTGGTCGGGCCCGGCGACCTCCACCTCGGGCGTCGGCGTGTTCACCCCCGGCCAGCTCACGGCCGCGAACGCGGTCGCCCTGACGGGCACGCACACGGCTTTCGCCGTGACATTGGCCGTGGGAAATACCTCGCTCGCCTGGAATCCGACAGTAATTGTCAGAGTTCCGTCATCGGCGGTCGCCGGTACTTATTCGGGCACGATCACACATTCCGTCGCGTGACGGGGAAAATCACAGGCTCATCTGCCGTTCGATGTTGCGCAGGTTGTGGCGGGCGAGCGCGAGGTTGGCGCGGTCGCGGTCGAGGACCAGGTAGAGGAACAGCTGGCCGCCGGGGGCCTTGAGCAGCCGGATGATGTGATATTGCCTGTTCAGCGTGATGAGGACGTCCTCGATCTCGTCGTCGAGGGCGAGCGAGGCCATGGTGCGCAGCTTGGCCCGCACGACCTCGGTGTTACCGGCTGCGGCGACTTCGAGGTCGAACTCGCGGCCGCCGCCGATCGTGCCGAGGCTCATGCCGCTGCCGTAGTCGACCAGCGCGGCGCCGATCGCCCCGTCGATGGCCATCGCCTCTTTTAGGGCGGTTTCGATGTTCATGCTGCCTTATCCAATGCTGTTGTGCTTGCAGGGACATAAGGTAACTCTTGCGGCCTCAGATAGTGAAGGGCACAAAAAGTGTCATCGCACGACCTCGATCACCCCATGGGCGTCGATTCCATGCTCCGGCTGGGCGAACCCATCGGCGGCTCCCATCTGCTGCGTGTCATGGGGAGTCCGGGCGGGATCATCCACGTGCGCGACGGGCTGGTCGTCGCGGCGACCACGCCCGCGTCCCCCGGACCGGAATCCCTGCTGATCCGTTCGGGACGGGTGAGCGAGGCGGCCTGGAACGAGGCTTACACCGCTGGGGCCCCCGACGACCGGCTGGCCGCCGAACTCGTCGCCCGGGGCAGCGTGGGAGAGGCCGGGCTGGAGGCCGTCTGCCTGTCGGCGGTGTTCGACGCGGTCTTCGCGATGGCCCTGTTCGGCGTCGAGGAAAGCCAGCCCGAGCCGGTGGGCGACCACGAGGTGCCGCCGCCCTTACCGGTCGTGCCCGGCGTCTCGCGCGAGCGGCTGGCCCGGGAGACGGCCCGCCGGCTGGCCATCACCGAGGAGTGGCGTGAGCTGGGCATCACCCCGTTCATCCGGCCCACGGCGGTACGCCCGCTCCCGGCCCTGACGATCGCCGCCGACCACCTGCGCCACGAGATCCTCACCAAGGCCAACGGGCGGCGTACGCCCCGGGACATCGCGTTCGCCCTCGGCCAGGGCCTGTTCGTGGTGATCAAGGAGATCGCCGCCCTGGTCAGAGAGGGCCTGCTCACCATCGCCCCGCCCGCTCCACCGGTCGACGACCACGGGGAGCAGCCCGGAGACGGGGAGGACCGGCGGCAACCCCTGCTGCCGCGCCGCCGGCCGGGCACCAGCAAGATCGCCAAGTTAATGGGCGCCGACGAAAGTTAAGAACCATGGCACAGAACGCTCTGAAGGCAGAACTGCACTCCCTGCGCGACCGCGTCACGGGGGTGATGGAGACGGCTGTCGCCACGGTTGACGGTCTGCTCGTCGTCGCCGACACCGACGGCGTCTCCCCCGAGACCGTCTCGGCCCTGTCGGCCGCGACCCTCGGTCTCGGCAAACGCTTCGGCTACGAAGTGGGCCTCCACGAACTGCGCGAGGTGGTCATCCGCTGCCGCGGCGGCTTCATCGTCGTGTACGCCGTGGGCTCCATCGCGCTGCTCGCGATCCTGGGCGACGAGGGACTCGACGTGGCCCGGCTGCACGTCGAGTCACGGCCGACCGTCGAACGCCTGACCCACCTGCTCGTCGACGAACGGGCCCGCGCCTAGGAAGCGGCCGTCCTGCGCCGTGAGACGGCCACACCCGCCAGGCAGAGCGCGCCGCCCGCCAGGGCCAGCCAGGTCGGGGTCTCCCCCAGCAGCACCCAGGCCATCACGATCACGATCGCCGGAACCACGTAGGTGGTGGCGCCCATCTTCCCCGCCGTCGTCCTGGCCAGGGCGTACGCCCAGGTCGTGAAGGCCAACGCCGTTGGGAAGACGCCGAGGTAGACCAGGTTCAGCGTGGCCGACAGCGGCGCGTCGCCGGCCTGGTCGATCAGCTGCCCGGCGAACGGCAGGCAGGTGACCGCGCCGATGAGGCAGCCGAAGGTGGTCACCTGCAGCGCGGAGGCGTGCCGCAGCGCGGGCTTCTGCACGATGGTCGCGATCGCCCACGTCACCGCCGCCACCACGCAGAGCGCCACGCCGAGCACCGAGGCCCCGCCGCCCTCGGACATCGAGTAGCCGACGACGACCGCGCCGGTGAACGACACGGCCATGCCGATGAGCAGCCGGCGGGGGAACCCCTCGCCGAGGAACAACCCCGACAACAGGGCGATGATGATCGGCCCGATGTTGACGACCATGGCGGCCGTCCCGGCGTCGACCTCCTGCTCGCCCCAGTTGAGGGCGATCATGTAGATCCCGAACCAGAGCACGCCGGAGATCGCGATCCCGGGCCAGGCCGCCCGCGGCGGCAGCCCTTCCCTGCGGGCCAGCAGGATGACCAGGAGGGTCAGCGACCCGGCCAGCATCCGCCCGAGGGCGAGGGCTCCGGGGGAGTACGAGAGCACGGCGTGCCTGATGGCGACGAACGCGGACGCCCAGAGCACCACGGTCACCCCCGCGGCGATGAGGGCCCTGCGGTCGGTTTGTTCCACGGTGGGCACTTTAGGGGGACACCCGGTCGGTACGCATCACGGTTTCGCGGCCCATTGACAAGGAAGTTTTTTACGTACAAACTTGTTTTTGCGATGAGAGACGTCCTGTACCTGGAAGAGATCGAGCAGGCCGAGGCCCTGCTCAAGCCGCAGCGCATCGAGGTGCTGCGGCAGCTCGCCGAGCCGCGCACCTGCGGCGAGGTGGGCGCGATCTTGGCGCAGACCCCGCAGCGGGTCTACTACCACGTGAAACGCCTGGTGGAGGCCGGGCTGGTCGAGCAGGTGTCCGAACGGAAGGTGCGCGGCATCTCCGAGGGCATCTACCAGGCCACCGCCCGCTCCTACTGGCTCTCACCCCGGCTCGTCGGCCACATCGGCCTCGGCCGGGCCCGCGACGAGCTCAGCCTGGGCCACCTCCTCGACCTGGTCGAAGAGGTCCAGGCCGACATCGCCGCACTCGACCGATCGGTTCCCGAGTTGCCGTCGATCGGCGTCTCGGGCGACATCCGCGTCCCCCCGGAGCGCCGGCCCGAGTTTCTGGCCGAGCTCCAGGCCACCCTGCAACGGCTGTTCACGAAGTACGGCGGAGCTGAAGGCGACCCTTTCAAGCTCGTCGTGGCCTGTTACCCCAACCAGCAAGGAGAAGCGTCATGACCCAGCCCACCATCTCGGCCGTCCGGATCCAGGCCCCGCTCAAGACGGTGTTCCACGCCCTGACCGACCCCGCCGAGATGCGCGTCTGGTTCGCCGAGCACGCCGAGGTCGACCTGCCGAACCGCTACGACTTCTGGGGCCGCCACACCCTGGAGGGCGACGCCCCCCACCAGCGGGTGCTGGAGGCGTCCGACGACCTGATCAAGTTCGCCTGGACGCTCGACGGCACCGAGACCACCACCGAGATCCGGCTCGCCGAGACCGACGGCGAGACCCGGGTGTCGGTGACCCAGTCCCACTTCGACCGCGAACTCCTCTTCTCCGGCAGCACGAGCCCCCTCGTGGCGCTGGAGACGTTCTGGGCGCTGGCCCTGGGCAACCTGGCCGACCACGTCGAGGGCCGCAAGCTGGGCCCGAAGGTCGACTACACGGCCAAGGTCGGCGAGTTCTCCGCCCGGCTCGACATCGCGGCCCCGGCCGACCGGGTCCGCACCGCGCTGACCGACTCCGAGCAGGCCACCAGCTGGTTCGGCTACCCGATCGGGATCGAGCCCGAGGTCGGCGGCCGGTTCGCGATGGGCGGTCTCGAAGCGGCCGGCGACCACGCCGCGCGGTTCGTCTCCATCGACGACACGTCGGCGACGATCGACTGGGGCGGCATGGTGACGAGCTGGGAGCTCGAGGGCTCCGGCGGCCACACCACCCTGACGTTCGTGACCAGCGGGTTCGACGCCGCCCAGCCCCCCTACGCGGCGTGGGGCGGCTGGCTCAGCGGCCTGGTCGAGCTGCGTCGTTACCTGGAGCAGCCGAACTGGCGGTCGGTGTTCGTTCAGAACTGAGCATCCGGGGCAACCTCGGCGGCTTGAAGAACCCTTCGGCGATGGCCGAGGCGATGCCCACCCTGACGAGGTCGCGGGTGTCCCCGTACGCGAGGAAGCGGGGCACCCACTCGGGGTGATACTTCACGTTGGCCCGGTAGAGCGCTTCGAGCTGCCACCAGCGTGAGAGGAACAACAAGGTGCGCCGCCAGGCCCGGATCACCGGGCCGGCGCCCATCCTCGCGCCCTCCTCGAAGGCCGACCGGAAGACCGCGAAGTTGAGCGAGATCCGTTCGACCCCGAGCCAGCCGGCGTTCCTGACCAGCCCGGCGACCATGAACTCGACCAGGCCGTTCTCCGCCGCCCGGTCACGGCGCATCAGGTCGAGCGAGAGCCCCCGGTCGCCCCACGGCACGAACGACAACAACGCCGCCTCATCGCCCTCCTTGCTGAGGCTCTCGACCAGCACGCAGCCGACGTCGAGCGGGTCGCCGAGACGGCCGAGGGCCATCGAGAACCCGCGTTCGGTCTCGGTGTCACGCCAGGCGTCGGCGCGTTCGCTGATCAGCCGCATCTCCTCGGGGGCGATGTCGCCGTGACGGCGGACCCGGAGCTGGTAGCCGGCCCGTTCCACCCGGTTGGCGGCCTGGCGCACACCGCGCATCTCCCGGCCCTGCAGGCTGAACCTCTTGACCTCGATGACCGCCTCGTCGCCGAGTTCGAGCACCTTGAGCCCGGCCCGCTGGTAGGCCCTGGCCCCTTCGGCGCCGCAGCCGATGGCGGCCGGGGTCCAGCCGAACTCGCGGGCCTGGCCGGTCCACGCCCTGATCGCGTGGTCCCACGCCTCGGGGTCGCCGAGCGGGTCGCCGCCCGCCAGGGTCACCCCGTTGACCACCCGGAACGACACCGCGGCCTTGCCGCTCGGCGAGAAGATGACGCTGCGGTCGCGCCGGGTGGCGAAGTAGGCCAGCGAGTCGCGTTCGCCGAGCAGGCCCCGCAACCGCTCCTCGTCGCCGGGCGCGAGCACAGCCCGCTGCCGCTGCGACCGGAACAGCACCCCGAACGCCACCAGCAGCGCGATCGCGCTCATCAGCCCGATCAGGAACGCGACCCAGGCCGGCGGATGGCCGTAGCCCTCGACCTCGATGACCCCGCCGAGCACCCGGCTGAGCACCCAGATCGCGCGGGCCGACCGCAGCAGGTCGCCGGGGAAGAAGAGGGTGAGCAGGAAGCCCACCACGTAGGACACCCCGAGCAGCGCGATCAGCATGCCCGTGGCCTTGCGGAACGACGCCGGCTGCGTCTTGGCGAAGAACTCGCCCCGCCCCCACCACAGATAGGCGATGACGATCAGCGCGATCACCCCGGAGACCAGCACCTCGCTGAACAACCGCCCCCGGTCGGGCACCTCCGCCATCGGCGCGACCGCCACCAGCGGCGTGGAGATGACGCTGAGCAGCACCGAGAACGCCAGCAAGAGCACCAGCAGCCGCCAGGCCACCCGTTTGCGCCGCGCCAGCGCCCCCGCGAGCAGCCCGAGGAAGGCGGCGTAGGCCAGGTTGGGCGTCAGCGGCACGGCGTAGTCGTCGACCAGCGCGGTCAGCGGCCGCGCCATCTCGCGCAACGGCGGCACGATGGCGATGGCCGCCGAATAGACCGCCAGCACGGTCAGCACGATGGACGCCACCCGCGGCACGTCAGCCCGCGCCATCGTTTCCCCCCAAGACCGGCGACGAAGGGGACATACCCCATTTTCCCAGGTCAAAAGCGGGTGGTGGACGCGGCGGCGCGACCCGCAGGCAGATCAGCGCGGCCACCAGACCGCAGACCGTCGCCAGCGGATGCCCCAGATCCCAGACGGTACGGCTGATCACGATCGGCGCCCCCACGCCCACCGTCAGCGCGATGATCCACACCGCCCGCCACCGCCCCCGCATCAGCACCACGGCGGCCACCACCCCGGCGACCATGATGTAACTGACCCCCACGTCGGTGGAGACGGCCAGCCGCGCCGGCGCCAGCCCGGTGGTGATGGCGCGATACTCCACGAGCGCCGTCAGCAACGACCCGAACACGTGCCCGCAGAGCCCGATCACGATGATGCGCGGCGTGCCGTAACGCTGCTCGGCCCAGGCGACGACGGTGGCGTACACGATCACGTAGAAGGCCAGGAACGCGCCGCGATCCGACACCCAGAGCGCACTGTCGGCGAGCACCACCAGCGGATTGTCCGACAACCGCACCAGATTGGTGCTCTGAAAGGTCGTCAGCACGTCGATCAGATCCGGCGGCCCGGTCCGCTGCAGAATCGTGGAACTCGTGAACACCACCACATAGGTGAACGTGGCAGGCGCCGAGAGCACCCACTGATGCGCGAACCGCGTGTAGGGCGCCCCGGCCGCAACCGCCCGCCGCGCCCGGGAAGACCAGCGTGACATCCCCCGGAGGAGATACCAGCCCAGGGTGACCAGAACGAACACCAAACAAAAGATCACACGCCACCCCGGCTTCCCCCTGTGGTCGGAGACATGTCCAACCCCCAGTCGGATACGCGGGGACATCTCCGTTCTTTACCGTCTGACTTGGTCATATGACCGACCAGTCGTGGCTTGGCCGCGTCCGGGCCTGGACTGAGGAGCGCAGGAGAGCGAAGCGAACCGGAGCGACGAGGGAAGGCCCGGACTGAAAGCGGCCAAGCCCGCCGCGCCGGAGGCGCGGCCATCAAACACGAGGCGCGGCCAATAAACAGGAGGTACTCATGTTCTTGCTCACCGCTGTCGTCGCCGGGCTCGCGTTACTGCTGATGGGCAATATCACCGGCCTGTTCTACGCCTATTCCGTGTCGGTCATCCCGGGGCTGAACGCCACGCGGGCCGATCATGCCGTCGCGGCGATGCAGCAGATCAACGTCAAGATCTTGAACCCGGTCTTCTTCGCCTCGTTCATCGGCGCGCCCCTGGTCGCGGCCGTCGCCGGGGTGCTGCTGCTCAGCTCGGGGCAGCGCGGGGCGGCGATGTTGTTCTTCGCGGCGACGGCCGTCTACGTGCTGGGCTCGTTCGTGCCGACCGCGATCGTGAACGTCCCGTTGAACAACGCGCTGGTGGCGGCGGGGGAGATCACCGACCCGGCGCGGGCCGCGCAGGTCTGGGCCGAGTTCGCGCCGAAGTGGGCGCCCTGGAACCACGTGCGCACGCTGGCCTGCTGCGCCGGGCTGCTGCTGACGGGGGCCGGCCTGTTCGTCTGGGCGGGGAACCGCTGAGCCTCCCTATGCTGGGGAGGTGCGCGAGACCTTTGAACTGGATGACGAGTTCATCCCGCTCTGTGACCTGCTGAAATATCTGTCCATCGCGGAGAGCGGCGGCGAGGCCAAATATCTGGTCGCCGAGGGCTACGTGCTGGTCGACGGCGAGGTCGAGCTGCGCAAGCGGTTCAAGGTCCGGCCCGGCCACGTGGTGAGCGGCGACGGCTTCGAGATCGAGGTCGTCGCCGCCGCACGTTAGTTCTGGCGTCTAGTTCTGACGGGGTTCGGCCACGAAGACGACGCCCTGGCCCGACACCTCGAAGGTGCCCGCCGAGGCGGCGTGGAAGGCCGAGTCGCCCGGCCGCAGCTTGGTCTCGCCCGCGAGCACGACCGCCCCCTCGACGCAGACCGCGATCCGGGGCACCCCGCCCGGCAGGGTGCGGCCCTCGCCGGGCACGATGCGGCGGAGCTGGAACTCGGGGCAGTGGGGCAGGTAGAGGTCGCCGGCGGGGGTGATCTCGGCGGGCTGCTCGTCGGGGTCGGTGATGCGCAGCAGCTCTTCGACGTCGATGGGCTTGGGGGTCAGCCCGGCCCGCAGCACGTTGTCGGAGCTGCCCATGATCTCGACGCCGAAGCCGCTCAGGTAGGCGTGCAGCACTCCGGCGCCGAGGTAGATGGCCTGGCCGGGAGCCAGTTCGTGGTGCCGCATGAGCAGCGGCGCGAGCACGGCGGGGTCGGCCGGGTAGCTCTCGGCGAGGGTCGCCACCAGCGGGTCGCCGGAGGCCCGCACCACGTCGGCGACCAGCGCGGGCCGCTCGTCGGCGGGCCATTCGAGCAGCACCCGCAGCGCGCCGAGCACGTCGCCGGCGGCCAGCCGGTCGGCCACCGGCCGCAGGGCGGTCAGTTCGAGGGCCCCGACCAGGGCCGCCGCCTCGGGGCCGGGCCGGAACCCGGCCAGCGCGGAGAACGGGGTCAGCGCGACGATCATCTCGGGCTTCGGCCACGGGTCGGAGTAGTTGGCGTCGCCCCGCCGGAACCCGTCGGCCGCCTGGTCGAGGGTGGGGTGGACCTGCATGGACAGGGCGGCGTCGACCGCGATGAGCTTCATCAGGTAGGGCAGCCGCTCGCCGAACCGCTCGACGACCTCAGCCCCGAGCTCACCGGCGGGATCGGCGGCGATGACCTCGTTGAGCGGGCGTTCGACGCCGTCCCGCGTCAGCCGTGAGGGGCCGGACGGATGGGCGCCGAGCCACATCTCCGCTTCGGGTCCGGTGGCGGTGCGGCCCGTCAGCGCGGCGATGGCCGTGCGGGAACCCCATCCGTAGTCCTTGATCGGGTTGGTGAGCAGGTCCACGTCGTCTACGTCCTCAGGAGTCGGGTGTCGTTCCCGACCAGGATGTCAGGCGCGCCCGAGTGCCAGGGCCGCCGCTCCGAGGAGTCCGGCGTCGCGGCCGAGGCTGGTCGGCTCGACCTTCAGGCGGCGCAGGAAGCCGAGCCCGGCCTGGTCGGCCACCGCCCGCCGCAGCGGGGTCAGCAGCGTCGTCCCGGCGGCGGCCACCCCGCCTCCCACGACGACGTTGTCGACGTCGAAGAGGGCCGCCGTCGTCAGGATCGCGGTGGCCAGCGCGCCCGCGGCCCGGTCGAACGCCTCCACGGCCACCGCGACGCCGCGTTTGGCGTCGGCGGCCAGCGCCCGGGTGTCGACCGGCCGCCCGGCCCAGAAGGTCGGCTCCACCGCCTGCTGCCAGCCGTTGGCCAGCGCCCACCGCACCATCGACGGCCCGGACGCGATCGTCTCCACGCACCCGACGGCCCCGCACCGGCACGCCTCCCAGCCCTCACCGGCCCGGATGTGCCCGATGTGCCCGGCGTTCCCGGTCGGCCCGAGGTGCGGCTGCCCCTCGAACACCAGGCCGCCGCCGATGCCGCTCGACACGACGATGCCCAGCAGCGCCCCCGCGCTGAACCGCCCCCGCCACCACTCGCCGAGCGCCATCAGCTGCCCGTCGCCCGCGAGGTGCACCGGCACCCCCGGCAGCAGCTGGGCGACGGTCTTGACCAGCGGGAAGTCACGCCAGACCGAGATGTTGACCGGGCTCACCGTGCCCCGCACCGCGTCGAGCGGCCCGGCCGAGCCGATGCCGACGCCGGTCAGGCCCTCCTCGGAGATGAGCCCCGGCACGACGATGCGGGCCACGATGTCCTTCAGCGTCGCCGTGGGGTCGGGGCCGACCGGCATCTCCAGCTTGGCGGTGATCGCCCCGCTGGGTTCGACCGTCGCGGCGGAGAACTTCGAACCTCCGATGTCTATCGCCAAGACGGTCATGGATTCCCCTGTCTATTCGTTGACGCAGCGGAGCACCGGGTAGGCCGTCAGGGCCTCCGGGCCGAGATCCTTCCCGGTCACGACGAAGGTCGCGGTCTCTCCGGGGAGCAGGGTGACGAGCATGTCGTCGACGACCGCGGCGGGGTCGAGGCGGTCGGGGAACAGCGCCAGGTCGCGGACCAGGGTGCGGGCGGTGACCTCTACCCGTACACCATCACTGAGCTGCTCCGTCGTCACGTCGTAGGCGGCCTGCGGCAGCTCGGTGGCGAAGAACCGCAGGGCCCGCAGGTCGCCCACCGAGGCGCTGACCAGCTCCTTCGAGTGGTCGCCGGGCGTCATCGACGCGGGCAGCGGGACGGTCATCGCCGAGCGGGGCGCCAGCCGGACCGGGAACCGTTCGCGCGCCAGTTCGTCGCCGTGGACGGTCAGCCGGACCACCGAGAGTTCGGCCTGCCATTCATCGGAGGTGTCGTTGACGACGGCGACGGTTTCGGCGTCCTGGAAGGTGACGAGACGGTCGGCGAAGCTGCGGCGCAGGGCGTACCAGAGCGGTTTTCTGCGGCCGTCGCCGTCGACGGCGGCCCACGACGTCACCGGCCAGCAGTCGTTGAGCTGCCAGACGATCGTGCCCATGCAGTAGGGCGTCAGCGAGCGGAACCGCTCGACGCCGAACGCCATCGCGTGGGCCTGGTTGAGCTGGGTGTAGTAGTGCCAGTCGTCGAAGTTCCCCGGCTGCGGCAGGTGGTCGCCGAGGCCGCGCAGCAGTTTCGTGTTGCCGTCGAGCGCCTTCTGGTGGTGCAGGACGCCCTTGGACGTCGGCGTCAGCGGCTCGTCGGAGACGGCGCGGCGCAGCGTGGCGTACGCGGGCGGGCCCTGGAAGCCGAACTCGGCGACGAAGCGCGGGGTGTAGGTGCCGTAGAAGGTGTAGTCCTCGCGGTTCCACACGGTCCAGATGTGGGTGGTGCCGCGTGCGGGGTCGTTCGGCGGGGCGTCGGGGCTGCCCGAGTAGGGCGAGCCCGGCCAGTAGGGGCGCGTCGGGTCGAGCTCGGCCACGATCGCGGGGAGCAGGTCGAAGTAGAACCCGGCGCCCCAGCTCCGGCCGTCGAGGGTGTCCTGCCAGTTCCAGTCGGCGTGGCCCTCGATGTTCTCGTTGTTGCCGCACCACAACACCAGCGAGGGATGGCTCGACAGGCGGGTGACCTGCTGGCGGGCCTCCGCCTCGACCTCGGCCCTGAACGGGCCCTCCTCGGGGTAGGCGGCGCAGGCGAACGGGAAGTCCTGCCAGACCAGCACCCCGAGGGCGTCGGCCTGGGCGTAGAAGTCCTCGCTCTCGTAGAGGCCGCCGCCCCAGACCCGCAGCGTGTTGGCGCCGGTGTCCACAGCCTGTTGAAAACGCATCGCGACACGCTCCCGGGTGACCCGGTTGGGGAAGCAGTCGTCGGGGATCCAGTTGAAGCCCTTCATGAAGACCGGCTCACCGTTCACGATCAGCCGGAAGGCCTCGCGCTCCAGCACCACCGACCGGAAGCCGATCTCGCGGGCCCACACGCTGTCGCCGGCGGTCACGGTGAGCGTGTAGAGGGCCTGCTCGCCGTGGCCGCGGGGCCACCACAGGTCGGGCTCGGGCACGGTCAGGGTGATCACGGCGGTGCGCTCGCCGGGCGCCAGGCGTACCCGCTCCTCGACCCCGGCCACCGACGCGGTCACGGTGAGCGGCGCCTGGGCGGCGCGGTCGACGGTGACGTGGACGCGGACCTTGCCGTCGCGGCCGTCGAGGGTCACCAGCGGGCGGACCTCCGCGAGCCGGGCCGACGACCAGGTCTCCAGGTAGATGGGCCGCCAGATGCCCGAGGTGACCACGGTCGGGCCCCAGTCCCAGCCGAAGTTGCAGGCCATCTTCCGGATGAACTGGTAGGGCTCGTCGTACGCGCCCGGCCGGTCGCCGAGCGCGGCCCGCTGCTTCTCGGCGTAGCCGTAGGGCGCCTCGAACAGCACCTTCAGCGTGTTCCGCCCCTCGCGCAGCAGGTGCCGGGCCGGGAAGCGGTAGACGCGGTGCTGGTTGGCGGTCTGGCCGACCTGGACGCCGTTGAGGATCACCGTCGCGGCGGTGTCGAGGCCCTCGCAGACGAGGTCGGCCCGCTCGTCACCGGGGTCGGTCCAGTCGAAGGCGGTCTCGTAGGACCAGTCGGTGCGCCCGATCCACTTGAGCCGGTTCTCGTTGTCGTCGAGGTAGGGGTCGGGGATGACCCCGGCGTCGAGCAGGTCGGTGTGCACGCATCCCGGCACCGTCGCCGGCAAGCCCGCCACGACCGGGCGGGGCTGCCCGGTCGACGAGACTGCGGTGACGGTCCATCCTTCGTGCAGCGTCCTGATCACGACGCGTCCTCCCATTTCGTGTGCAGTTGCGGCACCGACGCCAGCAGCTTCCTCGTATAAGCGTGCTCCGGCTGCTCGAAGACGGCGTCGGTGGGTCCGTACTCCACGATCCTTCCCTTGTGGAGCACGACCGTCCGCTCACTGATGTAGTTGCCCAGGGCGAGGTCGTGGGTGATGAACAGCACCCCGAGGCCCCGCTGCTTGAGGTCGGCCAACAGGTTCAGCACGTCGATGCGGGTGGACGCGTCGAGCATCGAGATGATCTCGTCGGCGACCAGGTATTCGATGTCGAGCAGCAGCGCCCGCGCGATCAGGAGGCGCTGGAGCTGGCCGCCGGACAGCTGGTGGGGGAACTTGTTCAGCACCGCCCCCGGGCTGAGCCGGACCGCGTCGAGGGCGGCCTCGATCTTCGCGGTCCACTCCTTGTCGGGCACCCCCTTGAAGTAGACCTCGCGGATCATGGTGAAGACCCGGTCGGCCTTGAAGACCGGGTTGTAGGAGCTGAACGGGTCCTGGAAGACGCCCTGGACCTTGCGGTAGTAGTCGCGCTTGCCGATCTCGCGCACGTCGCGGCCGTCGATGGAGATCGTCCCGGAGGTCGGCGGGAGCAGCCGGAGCACCATCTTGCCGATCGTGCTCTTGCCGCTGCCGCTCTCGCCGATGAGCGAGACGACCTCGCCCGGCTTGATCTCGAAGCCGGCCTCGTCGACCGCCGTCATGGTCTGCCCGCCGAACGCGCCGATCCGGTAGACCTTGGTGACCCCGTCGAGTTTCAGCATCAGGCGGCCTTCCAGCAGGCGACGACGTGGTCCTTCTCGACCTCGACCGGAGGCGGGTCCTCGGCGCACTTCTCGAAGGCCAGCGGGCAGCGGGCCCGGAACCGGCAGCCGGGCTCGGGCTTGAGCAGCGACGGCGGGTTGCCCGGGATGCCGGTGAGGCGCTTGTCGGCGTAGCGCACCCCGACCTCGGGGAGCGAGGAGATCAGCAGTTGGGTGTACGGGTGTTTCGGCGCGTTCACCACGGTCGAGGCCGGGGCCTTCTCGGCCAGCTTCCCGGCGTACATGACCATGATGGTGTCGGCGAGCTGGTTGGTCAGCGAGATGTCGTGGGTGATGAAGATCATCGACTTCACGAAGCCGCGGTCGCGGAAGCCCTTCAGCGTGGTGACGACGGCCTTCTGGGTGGAGACGTCGAGGGCCGAGGTGATCTCGTCGGCGATCAGCAGCGACGGGTTGAGCAGGGTCGAGATGACCATGACCATGCGCTGCTTCATGCCGCCGGAGAGCTCGATCGGGTACTTGCCGAGCACGTCCTTCGGCAGCTCCACGAGTTCGAGGCGCTGGTGCAGCTCGTCGAGGTCGAGCTTCTCGCGGCGCGATTCGAGCAGTTCCCTGACCATGCGGCCGATCTTGCGGGTCGGGTTCATCGCGCTCATCGAGTACTGCGGGATGAGGGACACCTGCTTGAACCGGTAGGGGTTCATCTTGGCGTCCTCGCCGATCGGCAGCACCTGGCCGTCGAGGGTCACCGAGCCGCCGACGTGCTTCATCCGGCCGTCCAGACGGATCAGCGCCTTGCCGAGGGTGGTCTTGCCGCAGCCCGACTCCCCCGCCAGGCCCAGGATCTCGCCGTCGCGCAGGCCGAACGAGACCCCGTCGAGGGCTTGGACGTCGCCCTTCAGGGTCCGGTAGTAGACCCTGAGGTCGTCCACTTCCAGGGTCATCTACAACTCCCTCAGCTTGGGGTTGAACACCTCGTCGAGGCCGACGTTGGCGACGTACAGGGCGCCGACGATGAGGGTGATGCCGGCCCCGGGTGGGACGAACCACCACCACAGGCCCAGATGCATCGCGCTCCACTGGTGGGCCTGTTGCAGCATCAGGCCGAGGGAGACGGCGTCGGTCGGGCCGAGGCCGATGAAGTCGAGCGACGAGGCGATCAGGATCGAGCCGCCGAACAGCAGGATGAACGTGAGCAGCAGGTAGGAGCTCATGTTCGGGGCGATCTCGCGCGCGATGATGCGGCCCGAGCCCACCCCGCTGAGCCGGGCCAGGTCGACGAAGTCGCGGCCGCGCAGCGAGAAGGTCTGGGCGCGGATCGACCGGGCCGCCCACGGCCACTGCGTCAGCCCGATGAACAGGGCCTGCATGCCCGCGCTGCGCACGCCGATGTAGGCGTTCAGGATGAACAGCACGGCCAGCGTCGGCAGCACCAGCACGATGTTGGTGAGCATGTTGAGGATCTCGTCGATCCAGCCGCCCTTGTAGCCGGCCAGGAACCCGACGACCATGCCGATGACGGCCGCGATGCCGCCGCCGAGGGCGCCGACCAGGAACGTCGTACGCAGGCCGTGCACGAACTGGGCCCACAGGTCCTGCCCGAACGTGTTGGTGCCGAGCCAGTACTCCGCGCCGGGCGGCTGCATCTGCATGCCGACGTACTCGGTCGGGGGTTTCTCGATGAAGAACGGGCCGATCACGCCGATGCCCAGCAGGACCAGGATGATCCCGGCCCCCACCAGCAGCTTCGTGTTGCGGACCGCGAAGTAGAGCGCCTCCGTCTTCATGCCGCGGCACCCACCATTCCGACTCGCGTACGGGGATCGACGATCACGTAGACGACGTCGATGATGAAGTTGGCGATCAGCACGCCCAGCACGATGAACAGGAACGCGCCCTGGAGCAGGAAGAAGTCCTTGTTCTGGATGGCCGCCAGGATCAGCGACCCGAGGCCCGGATAGGAGAACACGATCTCCGTCACCAGCGCGCCGGCGACCAGCACGCCCAGCTGCAGCGCCAGACCGGTGATCTGCGGCAGCACCGCGTTCCTGAAGGCGTACCGCCGGATGAGCTTCTGGGGGGCGCCCAGCGCCGACATGTAGTTGGCGTAGTCGGATTCGAGCTCGTAGATGATCACGTTCCGCATGCCGATCGCCCAGCCGCCCAGCGCGACCAGGAACAACGACGAGAACGGCAACAACCAGTGCCAGAACAGGTCGACGAAGAAGTCCCACGTGAACGAGGGCGTCATCGAGAAGCTGTAGCCGCCGGCCACCGGGAAGATCCCCCACACGACCCCGAAGCCCCAGGCCATCAGGGCGGCCAGCCAGAGGTAGGGGGTGGCGGTGAGCACGTACGAGACCGGCAGGACGGTGTTGTCCAGCACCTTGCGGCGCGCGGCGAGCGCGCCGAGCCGGTTGCCGACCACCCAGCTGAGCAGGATCGACGGCACGAGCAGCGCCAGCGAGTAGGGCACCGCCCGGGTGAGCAGGTCGGCGACCGGCGTCGGGAACGCCCACAGGCTGATCCCGAAGTCGCCGCGGAACAGGGACCCCCAGGAGTTCAGGTACTGCTGCCACCAGGGGAGGTCGAAGCCGAACAGGTTGTTGTAGTAGACACGCAGGGCTTCCTGGGCCTCGGGCTGCGCGACCCGGGCCCGGGCCAGCATGCTCGCGACGGGGTCACCCGGCATGAGGCGCGGCACCAGCCAGTTGACGGTCACGGCCATGAAGAAGGTCAGCCCGTAGATGAGCAGTTTCCTGCCGAAATAGCGACGCAAGAGGGGTTCTCCCTAGGGAGGCCCTCCCCGGCTTCGCAGTGCCGGGGAGGGCCGAGACGGGTTGGCTAGGGAGCGACCGGCTGCAGCGACGCGAGCGACTCGAAGCCGCCGAGTTCGAGCCAGTTACGCCACATCGTGGGCGCCGACTTGGGCGCGCTGCCCTCGCTGGAGGGCCAGTTCTTCCAGACGCTGCTGCTGACCTGCGACCAGAGGCCGTTGTACCAGAGCGGGATCACCGGCATCTCGTCGAGCATGATGCCCTCGATCTGCGAGGAGACCTTCTTCATGCCCTCGACGTCGTCGGTCTTGATGCCGTCGAGCTGCTGCACCAGCTTCCAGGCTTCCTCGTTCTCGTACCGGCCGAAGTTCACGGTGTTCTGCTGGGCCTGGACGGGCAGCTGGAAGACGTACTCGAAGTAGGTGTACGGCGAGTTCGAGAGCTGGCGCTCGTTGTTGATGACCAGGTCGAACTTGCCGGTGTTACGGGCCTCGACGAGCGCGTTGTAGTCGGGGAACTCGGCCTCGACGTTGATGCCCGCGGCCTTGGCGCCGGTGGCGATGACCCGGATGGCCTCCATCCAGTCGGTCCAGCCGGCCGGCACGATCAGCTTGAGCGCGATCGGCGAGCCGTCCTTGTTCTCGACCATGCCGTCGCCGTTGCCGTCCTTGTAACCGGCGGCGGCGAGCATCTGCTTGGCCTTGTCGGTGTCGAACGCGAAGCCCTTCTGGCCGACGACCGCCTGGTCGACGAACTGGTCCCACTGCGGCAGCAGGCCGGTCGGGCTGGCGGGCTTGACGAGGTTGCCGTACACGCCCTCGACGATCTTCTTCACGTCGACCGAGGTGGCCAGCGCCTTGCGGAACGCCGCGTCGTCCAGCGGCTTCTTGGTGGTGTTGGGCACCAGCCAGGCGGTGTTGGCCGAGAGCATGTAGGGCGGCTCGGGGTAGAACGTCGTGATGCCGAAGTTGCCGCTGACCAGGTTGGCCGCGCCTGGCAGGAAGTTGTTGGAGAGGTCGAGGCCCTTCTGCAGCAGCAGGCCCATCGCCACCTCGTTGGAGGAGTTGACGATGTCGACGATGTACTTCGGCTTCGGGTCGAGGTTGAGCTGGGCCTTGCCCCACCAGGTGTCGTTCTTCACCCACGCGACGCGGTCCTGGTCGTGGCTGTGGTACTTGTACGCGCCGGTCCCGACGGGGTTCTCGTTGATCCCGTCCAGGACGTCCTTCTCGGCCCGCCCCTCCCAGATGTGCTTGGGCACGATCGACCGGCTGTAGATGTTGAAGTCCCACTGCTGGTAGTTGGCCTTGGAGAAGCTGAACCGCACGGTCGACGCGTCGGGCGCCTCGACGCCCGAGAGCCAGTTCCACAGGTTGTGGTAGGGGACCGTCTCCATCTTGCCGAGTTCGAAGGTGAACTTGACGTCGTCGGCGGTGAACGGCTTGCCGTCCGACCAGGTGATGCCCTGGCGCAGTTTGACCTCGTACGTCGTGTCGTCGACCCACGCGCCGCTCTGGGCCAGCCACGGGGTGAGCTTCCCGGCGACCGGGTCGAAGTGGAACAGCGTCTCGTAGACCAGGCCCTTGGTGCCGGTCGCGGAGTCCCACTCACGGATGGGGTTGAAGTTCGCCGGCGGCCCCCACTGGGTGCCGCTGGTGTAGAGGGTCTCGTTCCGCGGGAAGGCGCCGCCCTCGGCGGCGGGAGCCGGAGCGGCCGGCGCCGACGCTCCCGGGGCGGGGGTGGGGGTGCCGCCACTCGTACACGCGGCCGCGAGTAAGCCCGCGGCCACGATAGGGATCAGAAACCGGGTAGCGCGGTTCCGCATCGTCTCTACTCCTTGCATCCACACACAAACTGGCCAACCCCGATGGGTCGGCCGGTGGGAGCCCCCGGCCGACGTGTTGGGAGCGCTCCCAAGGGAGATCCCAATGCGTGATTCATGGCTGAACCGGATAAGTACCGAGACCGTAAATTCCGCATGACGGGGGTGTCAATAGGCTGATATAAGCTGAACCAGTTAAGTCGCACGACGGGGTGGGTTCGTGAAAAGACCGACGATCTCTGACATCGCACGTCAGGCGGGGGTTTCGAAGGGTGCGGTGTCCTATGCGCTCAACGGGCAGCCCGGTGTATCGGAGTCCACCCGGCAGCGCATTCTTGCGATAGCCGATGAAATCGGCTGGCGACCGAACAGCGCCGCCCGCGCCCTGAACGGCGCCCGGGCCAACGCGATCGGCCTGACGCTGTGCCGTCCGGCCCGCATCCTCGGCATGGAACCGTTCTTCATGGAGCTGATCAGCGGCCTGGAGGCCGAGTTGTCGGCGCGCGACTTCGCGCTCATGCTCCAGGTCGTCGGCGACCACGACGGCGAGATCGCCGTCCACCAGCGCTGGTGGGGCGAGGGCCGCATCGACGGCGCGTTCCTGGTCGACCTCCACGTCGACGACCCGCGCGTGCCGGTCATGGAGGAACTCGGCATGCCGGTCGTCGTCATCGGCGACCCGTCGGGCGCGGGCACGCTGGTGCCGGTCTGGTCCGACGAGGGCGCTCCCGTACGCGAGACCGTCGACTACCTCACCGCCCTCGGCCACCGGCGCATCGCCCGAATTGCGGGCCTGCCGAAACTCGTGCACACCACGCTGCGCGACCGCGAGTTCGCGCTCGCCTGCGCCGGGCTCGACGACTGCCCGGTCGTGCACACCGACTACACCGGCGAGGAGGGCGCGCGGGCCACCCGGCGGTTGTTGTCGTCGCGGGTCAGGCCCACCGCGATCGTCTACGACAACGACATCATGGCCGTCGCCGGCCTTTCCGTCGCCCAGGAGATGGGCCTGGCCGTGCCCGCCGACCTGTCGATCGTGGCCTGGGACGACTCGCCCCTCTCTCAGGTCGTACGCCCCCCGCTGACCGCCCTGACCAGGGATATCCCGGCCTATGGGGCGCACGCCGCGCGTATGCTGCTCGACCTGATCGACGGCTCCGAGCCCGGTTCGTTCGAAGACCGGGCGGCCAGTCTGAATCCTCGCGGAAGCACCGGACCGCCGGTTTCGGCCGGGCATTAGGGGATTCGTCGTTACACTTTGCTGCGGTTGACCGGGGGGTGGCCCCCGGACCGTTTTCCCGGGGGTTGGGCGTTGAGTCAGGTCGACGTGCGTCCGGAGCTGGTGCTGCCGCCGATCCAGGAGCGGCCCCGCCGCCTGTGGGTGGCGTGGGTGCAGGTGCTGATCGCGGCCGTCATGGGCGTGGTGGTCGGGGCGGTGAGCTTCGTGGTCACCGGCTATGTGAAGGTCACGACGAACGTCAAGCACGAGTCGATCCCGACGGCCGATCTCGGCGCCCGGCCCGACAAGATCAACCCGGCGCTGAACGTGCTCATCGTGGGCTCCGACCAGCGCAACGGCGCGAACGCCCGATACGGCTCCTTCGCCGGGGAGCGCACCGACACGATCATCCTGGCCCACATCTCCCCCAAGCGTGACGGCGCCACGTTGATCAGCTTCCCGCGCGACTCCCTCGTCCAGTTGCCGGCCTGCCGGGCCCGGAAGGGCTTCCCCGGCCAGAACGCCCACGTCGGCATGATCAACGAGTCGTTCAACTCGGGCGGCATCGGCTGCACCTGGAAGACGATCGAGACGCTCACCAAGATCCACATCGACCACTACGTGAAGGTCGACTTCACCGGCTTCAAGGCCATGGTCGACGCGCTGGGGGGCGTGCCGGTCTGCGTACCGGAACCCGGCATCAGCGACAAGAAGGCCCTGCTGACCCTCGCGCCCGGCAAGCAGACCCTCAACGGCGAACAGAGCCTCGGTTACGTGCGCGCCCGCTACAGCCTCGGCGACGGCTCCGACATCGGCCGCATCCAGCGCCAGCAGATGTTCCTGGCCTCGATGGCGAAGAAGGCGATGAGCGGCGAGACCCTCGCCAACCCCGGCGCGCTGCTCGCCCTGCTCGACGCGGTGACCAAGTCGATCACCACCGACCCCGAGCTGACCCCGTCGGTGCTGAAGGACCTGGCGCTGAGCGCCGAGGGCCTGAAGGCCGGTTCGATCCGGTTCATCACCACGCCGTGGCACTACTCGCTGACCAGCCCCGGCCGGGTCGAGTGGACGCAGCCCCAGGCCAAGGGCCTGTTCACGATGGTCGCCAAAGACCAGCTGACCTCGAAGCTCGAATCGGGCGAGCAGAAGATCCCCAAGAGCCAGATCCACGTCGTCGTGCAGAACGGCTCGGGCCGCTCGGGCCTGGCCACCAACGTGGCCGCGATCCTCGAACAGCGCGGCTACCACATCCTCGGCGTCGAGGACGCGCCCAAGCCCTACGCGAAGACGTTCGTGAAGTACACCCCGAACGGCCAGACGCGCGCGGCGCGTGTCTTCCGCGAGCTCTTGAAGTCGACCACCTTCAACGTCAAGAACGGCACGACGCAGCAGGTCGTGCTGGTGCTCGGCGCCGACTACCAGGGCCTCAAGGAACCGAAGACCAGCATCGAGGACGTCGAGGGCTTCGACGCGACCCACGACACCTGCACGACACGTTAAACCCGTATCGAACAGGGCATACGGGACGTCATGCGCGAAAACCGGAGCCTGCGCAGGGCCCTCACCCTGACGCTCGCTTCGACGCTCCTGTGGGGCGTCGCGCACATCTGGACCGGCCGCACCCGCACCGGCCTGACCCTCGCGGCCGTGTGGCTGACCCTGCTCACGGCCGCCGCGACCGTCGTGGGCAACGCGCCGACGCTGCCGCTGCGGCGGCTCGACGTCGTCGTCGCCGCCGGGGTCGTGCTGGCGGTGGCGTGGGCGGCGGTCATCGTCTGGTCGTGGCTGGTGATCCGCCCCCGGCGGGTGCGCTTCGGCCTGCCCCTGCTCGCCGTCGCCGGGCTCTGCGTGCTGGTGGCCGCGCCGCTGGGCTACGCGTCACGGCTGGCGTACGTGTCGAACGAGGTCGTCAGCACGGTCTTCGTCGCCGACGACCCGGCGCCCCTGACGGAGACCGGGGTGGTGACCCCGGTGGTCGACCCCTGGGCCGGCCGCGAACGCCTGAACATCCTGCTCGTCGGCGCCGACTCGGCCGAGAACCGCCCCGGCGCCCGGACCGACAGCATGACCGTGGCGTCGGTCGACACCCGTACGGGGGAGTCGGTCCTGTTCTCCCTGCCGCGCAACCTGCAGAACGTGCCCATCGACGACTACCCGCCGGCCGCGCTGCTCAACGAGGTCTTCCAGTGGGGCGAAGACCACGGAAAGTCCGGCGCCGACCTGCTGAAGTCGACGGTCGGCGACATCCTCGGCCTCGACGTCGACTACTACGCGATGGTCGACATGCGGGGCTTCGCCCAGATCATCAACGCGATGGGCGGCGTGACGGTGAAGGTCCAGCACGACATCGTGTTCGGCGCCTACCGCGAGGGCCTCATCAAGGCCGGCACCCACCACCTGAACGGCACCCAGGCCCTGTGGTTCGGCCGCTCCCGCACCGACAGCGACGACTACCAGCGCATGGGCCGCCAGAAGTGCCTGCTGAACGCGGTGGCCGACCAGGCCGACCCGCTGAAGGTGCTCCGCGGCTTCGAACGCATCGCGGACGTGACCAAACGCTACGTGTCGACCGACATCCCGCGCAGCCTGGTGCCCGACCTGATCGACCTGGCCCCGAAGGTCAAGGACGCCGACCTGACCAGCCTCCAGTTCGTGCCGCCCCTCATCAGAACGGGCAACCCCGATTGGGACCTGATCAGGCAGAAGGTCGACGAGGCTCTGGGCGACGACGCCCGTCCGGTCGCGGCGACCCCGGCCGCCAAGCCGAAGGCGAAGGCCGACAAGCCGATCGACCTCGACGAATCCTGCGCCTAGGACGTGACCTCGAAAAGCACAGCGGGGTCGAACTCGATGGGAACCGGCGCTTCCGATTCGAACAGATGCCGGGCGAAGACCCTTTCCACCCGCTCATAGGTGCGGTGTCCGGACACGAGCTTGTTGCGAGTGATGCACAACGCCGGCTCGAACTCGACGATCCAGTATTCGGGAATCCCCGAAGCGGCGTACTCGTCGAACTTCTCGTACCAGTCGGTGCGTTCGCTACCGCTACCTCGCGAAACGATCTCCACGACCAGTCTCACGTCACGCGCTTCGTGGCCTCGTCCCATCTGCCGGGTCGACCGCTCGACGGCCGTCTGATCGATCACCGCGACGTCAGGTATGAGAAGGCCGTGCTCGGTGAGGACGTCGGTCGGCCCGCGGACGACGAGATCGGCTGCGGCCGTGTTGATGGCAGACCTCAGGAGGTCTCTGAGATTTTCCGCCACGGTCTCGTGGGGCACGATCGGCCAGGGCGACATCAGGATCCATCCCTTGAGGAGCTCGTAGCGCGCGTCCCTCGGCATGCGATCCAGATCCGCGACCTCGTAGGGGCCACGATCGAACGCGTAGTCCTGCCCGTCGTAGGCGACGGTCACGCCCCTCACCTCCGATCCAACGGTGTCCTGAAAGCTTATAAGGCGCACACATCGTCCCCTCATATTCACGGGAAGTATATAGACATCTCCTAGACGTTCATTGCATGTCCAAAAACCTACCGGGCTTGACGGGAATCTTGGATCGCTCTTTAATACTACCTAACCCGACTTATTAAGTAGGAATCAGGGAGAAGCGTATGAAGGCTCGCAGGGTTCGCGGGGTAGTCGCCGCGCTGGCCGCGGTGATGGTCACCTCGCTCGCGGCCGCCTGCGGCGGGGGCGGTACGACCGCCGAAGGGGGCGCCTCCGCTCCCGCCGGCGGGGCACCTGCGGAGAAGAGCGAGCTCCGGCTCGGGTTCTTCCCCAACATCACCCACTCGACCGCCCTCGTCGGCGTCGAGAAGGGCTACTTCACCAAGGCTCTGGGCGACGACGTCACCCTCAAGACGAGCACCTTCAACGCCGGTCCCGCCGCCATCGAAGCGGTGTTCTCGGGGGCCATCGACGCGACGTACATCGGCCCGAACCCCGCGATCAACGCGTGGGAGAAGTCGAAGGGCCAGGCGATCAAGATCGTGGCCGGGGCGGCGTCGGGGGGCGTCTACCTGGTCGTGAAACCCGAGATCAACACGATCGAGGACCTCAAGGGCAAGAAGGTCGCCACGCCGCAGCTCGGCAACACCCAGGACGTCGCGCTGCGCTACTACCTGGACGAGAAGGGCATCAAGACCGACACCAAGGGCGGCGGCGAGGTGTCGATCGTGCCGCAGGAGAACTCGCTGACCCTGCAGACCTTCGCCACCGGTGACATCGACGGCGCGTGGGTGCCCGAGCCCTTCGCCAGCCGCCTGATCCAGGAGAGCGGCGGCAAGATCCTGATCGACGAGCGCGACCTGTGGCCGAACAAGCAGTTCGTGATCACCCACCTGATCGTCCGGCAGGAGTGGGCCAAGGAGCACCCCGACCTGGTCAAGAAGCTGATCGAGGGCCACGTCGAGTCGACCGCCTTCATCAACTCCGACCCGGCCGGCGCGGCCACGGCGGTCAACGCCCAGCTCGAGAAGCTGACCGGCAAGCCGCTCAAGCCCGAGGTGCTCGACGCGGCGCTGAAGAACATCACGTTCACCAACGACCCGATCGCCTCCTCGCTGGTCGGCAGCGCCGACCACGCCATCAAGGTGGGCCTGCTGAAGCCGCTCGACCTGAACGGCATCTACGACCTCACCACCCTCAACGGGATCCTGTCCGCCAAGGGCGAGACGGCGGTGAGCGACAAGTGACAGCTCCTACCCAGGAGCTCGGCCACGGCCGGACGGAGGGCCCCGCGCCCGCCGTCCGGCTGGACGCCGTCTCCAAGGTGTACGGCCGGGGCGCCACCAGCCTGCTCGCCCTCGACCAGGTCTCCCTCTCAGCGGCGCAGGGCGAGTTCGTCTGTCTCCTCGGCGCGTCGGGATGCGGCAAGAGCACCATGCTCAACCTCGTCGCGGGCCTCGACCGGCCGACCGCCGGGACCATCGAGACCGGCGGCAAGCAGATCGCCATGATGTTCCAGGAACCGGCCCTGTTCCCCTGGCTCACCGTCACCGGCAACATCGAGCTCGCCCTGCGCAAGCTCGACCGCAAGCAGCGCAAGGAGCGCGCGGCCGAGCTCCTCGACGTCGTCCACCTCGGCGGCTTCGCCAAGAAGCGCCCCCACGAACTCTCGGGCGGCATGCGCCAGCGCGTCTCCCTCGCCCGCGCGCTCGCCCAGGAGGCCGACGTCCTGCTGATGGACGAACCCTTCGGCGCCCTCGACGCGATGACCCGCGACCTGCTCCACGACGAGCTGGAGCGCATCTGGCGCGAGCGCAACCTCGCGATCCTGTTCGTCACCCACAACGTCCGGGAGGCGGTCCGCCTCGGCGACCGGGTGGTTCTCCTGTCCAGCCGCCCGGGCACCGTCATCGAGGACTACCCGGTCAAGCTCGAACGACCGCGCCGCACCGAGTCGGCGGACGTCGCCGGTCTGGCCGGCGAGATCACCGTACGGCTGAAGGAAGAGGTCAGCCGCCACGCCCAGGTGAGCAAGCCGGCCCACGAGAAGGAGGCCGGGAATGTCGGTTGACGCCCCTGACAAACTCAACGCCCAGATCGCCGGGCTCGACGCGCTCGAAATCCAGGTCAAGGCCAAGCGCAACATCCCGGCGGCGATCTGGGGCCGCCTGTGGCCCATGCTGCTGGCCATCTCGATCGTGCTGGCCATCTGGGAAGCGGTCGTCCTGGCCGGGTTCTGGCCCGAATACGTCTTCGCCGGCCCCGTCACCGCCCTCGGCGAGCTCGGGAACCGCCTGGGCGAGGGCGAGTTCTGGCACGCCGTCGCCACCACGATGCGCCGGGCCGTCTCGGGCTTCCTGCTGGCCATCCTGGTCGGCGTGGTCATCGGCGGGGCCGTCTCCCGGGTCAAGCTGCTCCGGGCGGCGTTCGGGTCGCTGATCACCGGCCTCCAGACGATGCCGTCGATCGCCTGGTTCCCACTCGCCATCCTGCTGTTCGGCCTCACCGAGAACGCGATCACCTTCGTGGTCGTGCTCGGCGCGGCCCCGTCCATCGCCAACGGTCTCATCACCGGCGTCGACTACACGCCGCCGATCCTGCTGCGCGCCGGGCACGTGCTCGGCCTGCGGGGGATCTCCCTCTATCGGCACCTGATCCTGCCCGCCTCACTGCCGTCGTTCCTGGCGGGACTGAAGCAGGGCTGGGCGTTCGCGTGGCGGTCGCTGATGGCGGGCGAGATCCTGGTGATCATCGCCAACCAGCCCTCACTGGGCGAGCAGCTCCACTACGCCCGAGAGCTGGCCGACTCGGCCCGCCTGCTGGCCACGATGATCATCATCTTGCTCATCGGCATCGTGGTCGACGTGCTCTTCGGCGCGGCGGACAACGCGCTGCGTCGCCGCTGGGGTCTGGACCAGCGGATCGGCTGACAGGCATGCGCCTGTCGGCACGCACCCATTACGCGCTCCGGGCGGCGGCCGAACTCGCGGCCGCCCCTCCGGGGCCCGTCCCGGCCGAGCGCATCTCGACCGCTCAGCGCATCCCCCGCCGGTTCCTGGACAACATCCTGCTGCAACTGCGCCGCGCGGGACTGATCCACAGCCAGCGCGGCCCCGACGGCGGCTACTGGCTCGCCCGCCCCGCCGACCAGATCACCCTCGCCGAGGTCATCGTGGTGATCGAGGGGGTGCCCCAGGACAACGAGACGTTCTTCGGCGCCTCCGAACCCCTGGAGAAGGTCTGGGCGGCGCTGCGCGAGAACGAGACCCGCGTCCTCACCGGAGTCACCCTGGCCCACCTCGCCGGTGGGTCTTTGCCGACCCTGTGACACATACCTCACCTACGCCCCATAGTTATGGAAGACTCCCACTCCAGGTGTGTCGGGCCCGGTGCAGAGGCAGGCTTTGGTGACTCCTCCACTCCCTGCGGGGAGCGGCTTCTCGCTAAGCCGCTTACGCAGCCTCGCGAAGGGCAAGCCCTGCCCTGAGGACGTTCTCGGCCGCGTTCACATCGGCGTGCGCGGTGTGCCCGCACGCTTCGCACCGGAACCCGGCCTGGGTGAGGCGGTTCTCCCTGGCGCAGTGCCCGCACCGTGCGCACGTGCGGGAGGTGTGGCGGGGATCCACTGCGCCCTTGCCGCGACGCTTCGATCCCGGTTTCTTGCGGGCCAGGTCACGGTGTGCCGCCGCGAGACGGTCGGCCGACGCGGCCAGAAAACGCCGATTGTCCAGGTCGCGGCCGTCGCTGGTGGTGACGAGCGAGGCGACGCCCATGTCGATCCCCACGACGGCGCCGGTGCCGGGCCTGGTCTCCGCGGGCACGTCGTCGCACGACAACACGACGTACCAGCGGCGACCCTCCCGCTTCACGCCGATCGTCTTCACCGTGCCGAGCACGCGCCGGTGCCGGTGAACGCGGACCTGCCCGATCCCCTTCAACCGCACGTAGGTGGCGGTGGGGTGACGGGGTTCGGAGTCCCATCGACATCCGTCACCGTCTTTGGGCCACCGGCGCTGGCCGTCGGGGTCGTCGGCGCGGATGTGCTTCAACTCCCCCGACTGGTCGCCCTACCGGATGGTGACACCCGCCCTGCGGTAGGCGGTGCGGCGGTGTTCCAGGCAGGCCGCGAGCGCCGCCGCCTGCTTGACGGTGGGGCGCAGCAAGAACTTGAACGACCTCCGCATGGCCGCCCTCCTCGGACCGCGACGTTCGCCACCCCAGCATCACATGCAATGCCCGATGAAACGGAGATCTCTGATGCGCCCGATCTCTCCATCGCCGAAGGCATCGGGAGGCTCTGATGGGTAGTCCGGGGCAGCTCGTCGTCAAGCGTTATCGGCTCGTCCGGGCGCTCGGGCAGGGCAACACGGGCATCGTCTGGGAAGGCCACGACGACCTGCTCGACCGCCCCGTGGCCGTCCGGGAGGTGCTGCTCCCCTCCGGTCTGCGGGAGAGCCGGCTGACCGCGTTGCAGCAGCGCATCGCGCGGGAGTCGCGGCAGGCCGAGCGGTTGCGGCATCCCGGCATCGCCTCCGTCTTCGACGTCGCCGAAGAGGACGACACGCTCTACGTCGTCATGGAGCTGGCCCGGTCCCGCTCGCTCGACGGGATCGTGGCCAGTGACGGGCCGCTGGAGGTGCCAAAGGCCGCGTACGTCGTCAGGACCGCCCTCGCCGCCCTCACGGTGGCCCACGCGGCCGGGATCAGGCACGGCGACGTGCGGCCGGCCAACATCCTGGTCGGGCACGACGGGCGGGTCGTGCTGGCCGACTTCGGCGTGGGGGCGGTGGCGGCCGATCCGGTGTTCGCCAAGCGGGTGGGCGAGCGGTCGCCCGCGCACGGGGAGTCGTGGAGTTCGGCGCGGTCCGCCGCCACGTTCCGGGCGCCGGAACGGACCGATCCCGACGCGCCGGTCAGGGAGTCCGCCGACCTGTGGTCGCTGGGCGCCTCGCTCTACTTCGCGGTGACCGGCAAGCCTCCGGTGTTGCCGCAGGAGAAGCCGCGCACCCCGGCGAAGGACGTCGACGTGTCGGCCGCGCCCGAGGAGTTGCGGCCGGTGCTGGCGGCGCTGCTGGCGCGTGACCCGAAGCGGCGTCCGTCGCACGAGGCGGCCGACGGGCTGCTCGCGGCGTTCGAGCCGCCGCCGGCCCCGCCCGAGCCGAAGCCGGTGAGGGGCAGCGGGCGGATGCGCTTCATCGCGGTCGGCGCGGCCGTCGCGGTGGTCGCGGGGGCGGTCAGCGGGTGGGCGCTGTTACGTCCCGAGTCGACCGTCATCACCACCCGCACGGCCGCGACCGGCCCGACCTCCGCGCCCGTCGCGGCGCCGTCTCCGTCGCCCTCGCCGGTCGACGCGCTGAGGTTCAAGCTGGTCCCGTACGACTCCCCGGCCGGTTGGCACGCGATGGCGCCGCGCACGTGGAAGCGCCTGGTCGGGGAGTACTCCGTCTGGTGGGTCGACCCCCGTAAGCGCGGCCATCTGTCGATAGAGGTGACGAACCAGGTCGGCACCGATCCGCTGGCCGCCCTCCACGAGGCGGAGGCGTTCCTCTATCCCAACGTGGAGGCGTACACGAAACTGCGCCTGAAGACCGTCGGGTCGAGGCTGGGGTCGGCGGCCGATTGGGAGTTCACCTGGCGCCAGGTTCGTAACGCGCGAGACACACACCTGGTGAAGGGGGAGACGTACCACCAATATCGGCGCGTCATCTCCACCGAAACCACGACAACGGTGCTCACGTGGACGACCACCGTCGCCGAATGGGATCGCCTGCGGCCCACGTTGTTGCGGGTCTTTCGGGCCTACTCGCCCACGCAGACCTGACGGTCCATGGCACACTGATTACGACAATCATTTTCATCGTCGTAATCAGGAGATCACCCGTGCGTGTTGCCTTCGTCGGCAAGGGCGGCAGCGGCAAAACCACCCTTTCCTCACTGTTCGCCCGCTACGCGGCCACCCGCGCCCGGGTCGTGGCGATCGACGCCGACATCAACCAGCATCTGGCGCTCGTCCTCGGCGCCGAGCAGCCCCGCCCGCTGGGCGGCATGCTCACCGAGATCAAGGACCACCTGCGCGGCGACAACCCGCGCATCCCCTCGGCCTCGGTCATGGTCAAGACGACCCCGCCCGGCCGCGGCTCGCGCCTGCTCACCCTCGACGACCCGTTCTTCCCGTCGGTCGAGGTCCAGGGCCTGCGGCTGATGGCGACCGGCCCGTTCGGCGAGGACGACCTCGGCGTCGCCTGCTACCACTCGAAGGTCGGCGCGGTCGAGCTCTACCTGAACCACCTGGTCGACGGCCCGGGTGAGTACGTCGTGGTCGACATGACCGCCGGGGCCGACTCGTTCGCCAGCGGCATGTTCACCAAGTTCGACGTCACCTTCCTCGTGGTCGAGCCCACCCGCCAGGGGGTCAGCGTCTACCGGCAGTACCAGGAGTACGCCGCCGAGTTCGACGTCGCCATCGCGGTGGTCGGCAACAAGGTCCAGACCGCCGACGACCGGGCGTTCCTGCGTGACCAGGTGGGCCCCGACCTGCTCACCTGCCTCGACCACAGCCCGGCCGTACGGGCCATGGAACAGGGCCGTGCCTTCACCCTCGACGACCTGGAGCCCGGGAACCTCGCCGGCCTCCAGACCCTGCTCGACCGAGTCGACGCGGCCGAGAAGGACTGGGCGAAGTTCGGCCGTCAGGCGCACGAGTTCCACCTGCGCAACGCGCGCGCCTGGGCGGACAGGGCGACGGGCTGCGATCTGGCCGACCAGATCGACCCCGGCTTCATTTTCGGGAGCGTCGCCTTGGAAAGCGAGATGCGGGCGGCCGCAGGCCGACCGTAGCTCGCGTCGTGAACTTGCCAGAAGTAACGTCATGAATGCCCCAACCGAGAGGAGAAAGCCTCATGTCGCTGACCGTTCCGAACGATCTGCTCGACCAGGCCAGGGCCGGTGACGTGGACGATGCGGCCTTCGTGGCCTGCGTCCGCGACTCGTTGCCGTACGCGTGGGAGCTGATCAGTGAGCTGGTCAGAACCAGGACCGAGTCGGGCGCGACGTTCGCCGACAACCAGGTCCCGCCGCCCGACGAGGCGGCCCGGGGGCAGCTGCTGCGCTGCCTCGCCAGTGACGCCATGCGGGGCGCGCTGGAACGCCACTTCCAGGTGAAGCTGGCGTTCCAGAACTGCCACCGGGTGGCCGTGTTCGACCCGTCGGCGACCGCCGAACTGGCCGACTTCACCACCGCGCGCGCCCAGATCCTCAACCAGCAGCCGGAACTCGTCGACTGCTAGTAGCGCGTTGACCAGGTAAAACAGAGACGCCCGCCTAGACTTGACCGCCATGAGGGCCGAGTGGCGGTTGCTCGTCTTCGCGGGCGTCTTCCTGGTCGCGTACGCGACCCCGATCCTCTTCCCGCACCTTCCCTACGACTGGAAGCTGACCTGCTGGCTCGCCCAGCTCGGCTGCTGGTTGTTGTTCCTGACCGAATACGCGGTCAGGTTCGCGCGGGCCGCCGACAAGAAGGCGTTCGCCAAGGCCAACGTCCTCGACCTGTTCGTCATCCTGCTGCCGCTGATGATGCCGCTGCGGATGCTGCAGCGACGGCTCGGCTTCCAGCGCAGGGTGCTGACCTTCACCGCCACGACCACGCTCGTGCTCGGCCTGGCCGCCAGCCTCGCGGTGTTGCGCGTCGAACGCGACGCCCCCGGCGCGACCATCCTGACCTTCGGCGACGCCACCTGGTGGGCCGTCACGACGATGACGACCACCGGCTACGGCGACACCTATCCCGTCACCCCCGACGGCCGCCTCATCGGCGCGGCCCTGATGCTCGGCGGCGTGGCCCTGCTGGGCGTGGTGACCGCGACGCTGGCGAGCTGGTTCGGCCGCCGATTCGACACCGGCGACGACACCGAGAAACTCCTGCGCGAAGCCCTCAAGGAGATCGGCGAACTGAAGGAGATGCTCAGGTCCAGAGGCTGAGTTGTCCTTCTCCCGCCGCCGGGTCGCGGTGGCGCTTCAGGTGCCGCCACTTCGGCAGGTCGTCGAGGTAGGACCACGACAGCCGGTGGTGCTCCCCGGGCCCGTGTTCGGCCAGCGCGGCCTGGTGGGCCGGCGACGGGTAGCCCGCGTTCTCGGCGAACCCGTAGACGTCGTCGTCGAGGGTGGCCATGAACAGGTCGCGCCGCACCTTGGCCAGCACCGACGCGGCCGCCACCGACACGCAGTTGAGGTCGCCCTTGATCTCGCAGCGCACCGGCCACGGCGCGCCGAGGTAGTCGTGCTTGCCGTCGAGGATGACGACGTCGGGCTTCACCGGCAACGCCTCCAGCGCCCGCCGGGCCGCCCGGCGCAGCGCCTCGGTCATCCCCAGAGTGTCGATCTCCTCGACGGAGGCTTCGCCGTGCCCGAAGCCGACCACCCACGACTCCAGCACCGACACCATCGCCTCGCGGCGACCGGGCGCGAGCATCTTGGAGTCGGTCAGCCCTTCGGGCGGTTCGCTGAAGTCGGTCACCACGGCGCACACCGACACCGGCCCGGCCCAGGCGCCCCGGCCGACCTCGTCGACCCCCGCGACGATCTTGTTGTTGCCCGTGGTGAGCAGGCGTTCGAGTGTGTACGACGGCACCGGCCAAACCTAGTCGGCGAACCCGTTCGTGGTGGACAGATAGCCGAGATCACTGGCCAGATATCGGGCCGCGACGTGCAGCGCCCGCAGGGAGGCGGCCACCGAGGCCCGGTGCACCGACGACTCGCGCGCCACGGCGGTGATGACCCGCTCGACGGGTTCCCCGGGGAACTCCCTGACCACCACGCCCCGGACCCCGGCGGCCAGGCACAGGGCGGGCACCGCGGCGATCCCGATCCCCTTGGCGACCAGGCTCAGGATCGTACCGAGACCCTCGAACTCCCAAGCCACGGGCGGCGCGCCGCCGACCTCGGTGAGCAGCCGGTCGACGGCGGTGCGGGACGGCTCCCCCTCGGGTGTGGCCATCCACGCCTCGTCGCGCAGCTCGGCCGGGTCGACCGGCTCGTCGAGGTTGGCCAGCCGGTGTTTGCGCGGCACCACGAGCACGAGCGGGTCGCGCAGCAACGGGAACACGGTGAGGGTCTCGCGCCGCCGCACCCGTCCCCACCAGTCGTCGACGAGCGCGATGTCGGCCTCGCCTGATTCGACCTCGCGCATGCCGCGTCCCGACCGGCTCTGCGACAAGCGCAGTGCGAGTTGTTTGTGCCGCCGCAACGACTGGGCGAGCGCGGGTGCGAAGGCGACGGCGGCGGTCGGGAACGCCGTGATGATGACCCGCCCAGTTGGAGTCCCAGCATGTGCCGACAGGTCGGACTCGGCCGTCTCGACCATCGCCAGGATGCGTTCGGCGTGCACGACCAGCCGCCGCCCCGCGTCGGTGAGCTCGGCGCTGTGGCTGGTCCGGTCGATGAGGGCCGCTCCGGCCTCCCGTTCCAGGGCCGCGAGCTGCTGCGATACCGCCGACGCGCTGTAGCCGAGGGACGCGGCCGTGGCGGCGATGCTGCCCCTCCGGGCGAACTCGCAGAACAACGTCAAACGCCGCAGATCCAGCATCGGATCTCCTTATGCCCGGCACCGAAAAGCCTCGCTTGTCCTGATGCCCGTACCCACACAAGGTGGGTACGTTCCACAGCATTCAGGAGGAATCAGTATGCACGTCACACTTTCGGCGACTCTGGCCGCAAACGAAGACATCGCCCGAAGACGGAGGTCCGGCGAGCGGGTCCTGCACCTGGCCTTCGGCGAGGCCGGGCTGCCCGTGCACCCCGCCCTGCTGGCCCGGCTCGCCGACGCGGGGGGCAGCAACGGCTACGGCGAGGTCGCGGGCCTGGCCGCGCTGCGTGAGGCGGCGGCCGGTTACTGGTCGCGGCGCGAGTTGCCGACCGACCCCGACCTGGTGGTCTGCGGACCGGGCAGCAAGTCGTTGCTGTTCGGCCTACTGGTCGCGATCGGCGCCGACCCGGGCGAGTGGAGGTCTCCCGGGGACATGGTGCTGCCGATGCCGAGCTGGGTGAGCTACGCCGCCCAGGCCGAGATCGTGGGGGTGCGCCCGATCCTGGTGCCCACCGCGGCCGGCGAGGGCGGGGTGCCCGACCCCGACCAGGTCAGGTCGGCGGTGCTGCACGCCCGCGCGCAGGGCCGTACGGTCCGCTCGGTGCTTGTCACGCTCCCGGACAACCCCACCGGCCGCCTGGCCCGGCCGGAGACGGTGCGCCGGCTGGCCGAGGCCGCCCGCGAGCTCGACCTGGTCATCATCTCCGACGAGATCTACCGTGACCTCGTCCACGACCCGCGGGCCACCCCGTTCCTGAGCCCGGCCGACGTGGCGCCCGAACGCACCGTCATCACCAGCGGCCTGAGCAAGTCGCTCGCGCTGGGCGGCTGGCGGATCGGCGTGGCCCGGCTGCCGCACACGCCCGACGGGTGGGCGCTGCGCCAGCGGCTGCTCGCGGTGGCCAGCGAGATCTGGTCGGCCCCGGCCGCGCCGGTGCAGCACGCCGCCGCGTACGCGTTCGCCGAGCCCGAGGAGATCGTGGAACGTATCGACGATTCGCGGCGGCTGCACGCCACCGTGGCCCGCGCGGTCGCCGACCGGTTCGCGCGCGCGGGCGCGAAGGTGGACGTGCCGCAGGGCGGCTTCTACCTCTATCCGCAGATCCCCGGTTTCGACAACTCCGACGAGCTGGCCCGGACCCTGCTCGACCGCCACGGCGTCGGCGTGCTGCCGGGCACCGCGTTCGGCGACGAGCCCCGTTCGGCGCGCGTCCGGGTGGCCACCTCGCTGCTGTACGGCGAGACCGCCGAACAGCGTCTGGCGGCGCTGCACGGAACGGATCCGCTGTCGCTCCCGTGGGTGGCCGAATCGCTCGACTACCTGGAGGAAGCCCTCGGCGGACTGACCACGAAGGAGCCGTCGAGAGCACGAAGGGGGATGTTCCTGGCGCCCGCTCCGGCGCGTTGACGATCTTTGTCGAATCTTTACCCTCGGCGACCGTGGCGAAGCCGTAAAGAAACACCTCTGACCTGCGGTTTTATGGCTATGGTGGGCGCTCAACCTGGGGTTCCACAAGATGTCGTGTGTCATTTGGCACCAGACATGTCGTCCAGACCCCATCATGTGCTCATGCCCGCTTTTGTCACCCTGTCCGGGCGCTTCGTGCGCCTGGAACCGCTCACCCTCGCGGTCGTCGACGACCTGGTCGCCGCGGCGAGCGAGGACCGCGCGACGTACTCGTTTACTCGCGTTCCCGCAGGCCGGGAGGAGATGGTCTCGTACGTCGAGGCCGCTCTGGCTGAGCAGGCGGAGGGCCGCACGATGCCCTTCGCCATCCGGTGGCTGCACACCGACCGCGTGGTCGGTGCCACCCGTCTGATGCACCTGGAGTACTGGCAGGGCCCCATGCCCTGGCCGCCGGGCGCCAAAGGCGTGGTGGGCGAGGTCCCGTCGGTCGCGGACATCGGTTACACCTGGCTGGGCGCCTCCGCCCAGGGCACGGGTGTGAACCGGGAGGCCAAGTATCTCTTGCTCTCCCACGCGTTCGAGACGTGGCAGGTCCACCGGATAACTCTCAAGGCAGACGTACGCAACAACCGATCCCGGGCCGCCATCGAGGCCCTCGGCGCACACCTCGACGGTGTGCGGCGAGCGGACAGCCGAGGCGCCGACAACACGGTCCGAGATACGGCGTATTACTCGATCCTGCGCTCTGAATGGCCGGCGGTACGAGAACGGATCCAAGCGCGTCTTGATTACGCGCACGCCGCCTGACCAGCCATTACTTCGAGCCGAAACGGAACGAGCGGCCCGCCCCCATGCCGGAGGGCGGGCCGCTGCGTGTCCGGGTGACCATCGCCCGCACCGGCCGCTGTCGTCTTACGTTGCTGCGGAAGTGCTGTCCAAGTGACGTGTCACCAGTCGCTTTGCAGCGATTGTCCCCTATCTATATGGATCGGTGGAAGATCAGATGGTGTAGCCGAACTCGTCGTCCCACGCGTTGTAGATCTCGTGCCAGGAGCCGCACTTGGTCGCGAAGTTGTGGTGCAGGCCGACCTGGCAGACCTTCACCTCGACCTGGGCCACGTCGTGGCGGGTGAACTTGATGTTCTTCCAGCCGTCGGTGCCGCACTGCTTGTAGGTCTTGTAGCTGGAGGACCAGTCGTCCTCCTCGTCGTCCCAGGAGACGTAGCGGAAGGCGACGTAGCCGCACTTGCCGCCCTGGTGCTCGGTCCGGTAGTCGCGGTCGAAGAGCTTGCCGCCGATGCGGACGGTGTTCGACTCCTCGTGGTCGTACTCGACGTCGATCCAGCCCTTGGCCTTGGCCTTGCCGTTCTGGCTGTAGTAGTAGCCCCAGTCGTCGTCGTAGTCCCAGTCGTTCGACGAGAGGGGGGCGGCGTTGGCGGCGGAGGCCACCGCGCCCATGCCGATGGTGAGGGCGGTGGCGGTGGCGACGACGCCGAGCACGTTGCGGATGCGCATTGGATACTCCAGGGTTTTGAGGACGACCCCGTTTCCGGGTACGCCTCATTGATAGGTCGCCCTGCCTGCACGGGACTTTCACCGTCCTTGAGACCTCATTGCGAGCGGCCTGACGTCGTATCATTCGAGCGAAACTTCCGATTGGTACGAAGAGGGCTCCTGATGAGTGGTCAGCTGCGCTTCGCGGTACTTGGACCCGTCAGAGCCTGGCGAGACGACGCCGAGCTCGATCTCGGCACTCCGCTCCAGCGGTCCATCCTGGCGATGCTGCTGCTGCGCGAGGGCCGCGCGGTCACCCCCAACGAGCTCATCGACGCCGTCTGGGGTGAGGAGGCGCCGCCCCGAGCGCTGGGCGCGCTGCGCACCTACGTCTCCCGGTTGCGCACGGCGCTGGAGCCCGATCGTTCTCCCCGTACACCACCGCAGTTGCTCACCTCGGTCGGCAAGGGCTACGCGCTCCGGCTGCCCGACGACGCCTTCGACCTGGCCCGGTTCGAGAAGGCGGCGCACGCGTGCGAGTCGGCCCGCAAGGCGGGCGAGCTCGACCGGGCCGCCGAGACGTTACGCGAGGCCCTCGCCTGGTGGAGCGGCGAACCGCTCGCCGGCGCCGTCGGCCCCTACGCCGAGTCGCAGCGCGAACGGCTGCTCGAACGCCGCATCTCCGCCGTCGAGACGCTGATGGAGCTCGACCTCGCCCTCGGCCGGCACGCCGAGGTCATCTCCGAGCTGATGGTGCTGACCGCCGACCATCCGCTGCGCGAGCGGCTGCGCGCCCAGCTCATGCTCGCCTACTACCGCTGCGGTCGGCAGGCCGAGGCGCTCAACGTCTTCACCGACACCCGCAACGCCCTCATCGAGGAACTCGGCATCGACCCGGGCGCGGAACTGACCGACCTGCACCGTCGTGTGCTGGCCGCCGACCCGACGCTGAGCTTCGTGAAACAGCAGGCTTCTGTACGGCTCCCGCCGGACGAGCCGGCCGAACCCCAGCCCGTCGTCGAGATGCCGAAACCCGCGCAGCTCCCGGCCGCCGTGACCGACTTCACCGGCCGCAAGGCCCTGGTGAACCGGCTGCTCAACCAGCTGGGCGCGACCGACGGCGTGCCCATAGCGGCCATCTGCGGCATCGGCGGCGTCGGCAAGACCACCCTGGCCGTGCACGTCGCCCACCTGCTGCACGACACCTTCCCCGATGGCCAGCTCTACGCCGACCTGCGCGGATACGGCCGCGAACCGACGTCGCCGGAGACCGCGCTGGCGGCGTTCCTGCGTGCGCTCGGCATCCCGGTCGACGTCATCCCCGACGGCCTGGCCGACCGCGCCGCGCTGTTCCGCTCGCTGCTGGGCGACCGGCGCATGCTGGTGCTGCTCGACAACGCGCGCGACGCCGACCAGGTCGAGCACCTGCTGCCGGGCGCACCGGGCTGCGCCGCGCTCATCACCAGCCGGGGCAAACTGGCCGACCTCCCGGCCGCGAAGCTGCTCGACCTCGACGTGATGGAGCCCGACGAGGCGCTGACCCTGTTCTCGGCCGTCGCCGGGGCCGAACGCGTCGCCGCCGAACGCGCCGCCGCCATGGACGTGGTCGCCGCCTGCGGGTTCCTGCCGCTGGCGGTCCGGATCGTGGCCGCCCGGCTGGCCTCCCGCCCGTCGTGGACGGTCGCCTCGCTGGTCCCCCGGCTGGCCGACGAACGACGCCGCCTCGACGAACTGAAGATCGGCAACCTGGCCGTCTCGGCCACCTTCGCCCTCGGATACGGCCAGCTCGACCCGCGCCAGGCCCGCGCGTTCCGGTTGTTGTCGCTGCCCAACGGCACCGACATCTCGACCCCGGCCGCGGCGGCCGTGCTCGACCTGAACCCGGTGGAGACCGAGGACGTGCTGGAGTCGATGGTCGACGTCAGCCTGCTCGAAGCGCCCGCGCCGGGCCGCTACCGCTTCCACGACCTGCTGCGCCTGTTCGCCCGCCGCCAGGCCGAGGACGCCGAGACCCCCGAGGCCCGCCGCGAGGCGCTGCGCCGGCTGCTCGGCTTCTACCTCGGCTCGGCCCGCGCGGCCCACCGGCTGGCGTACGAGGGCAGCAAGGTCGCCGACAACCTCACGGTCATCGGCGTCCGGGGGCACACGTTCGGGTCGGCCGACGAGTCGGTGGCGTGGCTGGCCGCCGAGGCCGACGACCTGTTCGCCCTGCTCGGGCAGGTCGCTGAGGAGCGCGCCGACGTGCCCGCGGCCGCCGACCTGCTGGTCGCGATGGAACCGCTGCTGGAGGCCGGCGCGTTCGCCCGCGAGTTCGACCTGCGCACCCGCGCCCTGATCGAGGCCGGCGGCGACCCGGCCCGGCTGCGCGCCCGCTACGTGCGCGGCCGGATGTTGTTCGGGGTGAACCGGCTGGCCGAGGCCGACCAGGAGTTCCGCGACTCGCTGGAGATCGCCGAACGCACCGGCGACCACGCGCTGCTCGGCGAGACCTACAACGCGCTCGGCGTGGTGACCGGCCGGCTCGGCAGGCACCCGGAGGCGCTCGACTGGTTCGGCCGGGCCGCCAAGGTCTACCGCGAACTGGGCAACCTGGCCGGCGAGGCGCTGGTGCTCAGCTACTCGGCCCGCGACCTGCTGCTGCTCGGCCGGGCCGCCGACGCGGTCGCCGTCTCGGAGCAGGGTCTGCAGATCTTCGGCGAGATCGGCAGCGGCCCCGGCGTGGCCAGGGCCCGCTACCACCTGGGCGTGGTGTTGTCGTACGTCGGCCGCCTGAACGAGGCCGTCGTCCACCACGCCGAATGCCTGGAGTTCTTCCGCGCCAGCAACCAGAAGGTCTGGGAGCAGCGCGTCTGCAACCGGCTCGCCACCACCCTCACCAAGGCCGAACGTTTCCAGGAGGCCGCCCGGCACGCCGAGCAGGCCCTCCAGGTCAGCCGGGAGATCACCCATCCCTACGGGGAGGCCCAGTCGCTGACCGCGCTGGGCAAGGCGCTGCGCGGGCTCGGCAGCCGCACGCGCAGCCGCGACGCGCTAGAGAAGGCCCTCGACCTTTTCATCCGGCTCGGTTCGGCCGAGGCGGACGACGTCCGGAAGTTGCTCGCCGATCGCGTCGAGACCTAGTTCGTCATCGAGCCTGGTCATCCGGACGTGATTGATCACCTGGGGTTTCCTCTCGCGTAGAACGTGGACGCGCCCGGCCGGTCGCCGCTCTCACCCGGCGCGTTAGGGGGCCCGGTGGGATCCACACGGTGCGCCTCGGGTGATCGCCAGCCGCCTCTCTGAAAACGACCGGCCGGGCCGGGCGGGGTCCCTACCCCCGGGTTCCCCGCCCGGTTTCACTCTCTTACGCGGCGCTTGACGATCGATCAACGCCCGATTGCGAAGAACCCCTCGGCCACCAGACGGCGCACGCTCTCGGTGTCGGCCAAGCCCGGTATGCCGGTGAGCTCGCCGATGGCGGCCAGCAGCGGGCCGGTCTTCAGCTCGCCGTCGACGACCCCGGCCAGCGCCGCCTCGACGGTGCCGACGTCGGCGGTCCGGCGCAGGCCCCGGGTCTGGCGGAGCCGGATCACCGACGGGTCGTCGGCGCCGGGCGGGCCGACCCGCTCCTCGATGACGCCCTCGGCCAGGGTCAGCGCGACGTCGCGCAGGTCGTCGTCGCTCAGCCGGTGGGCGGTGGTGATCGCGTCGAGCACCCTGCCGACGTAGGCCCCCACGGGGAGCTCGACCTGGTGGGTGAGCTGCTCTATTCGTACGACCGGATCGAGGGAACCCGAGTCGTTGAGGGTGATCCAGCCGAACCCGATGCCCTCGACCTCCTGCTCCTCGAACCACTCCAGCCACTCGTCGTAGCGGTCGCGGTAGGCCGGGGTGCCCTGCTCGGCCGCGTCGCGCAGCCACAACTCCACGTATTCGGCCGGATCTTGCACGTCGCGCTGCACCACCCAGCCGTCGCAGCCGGTCGCCGAGAGCCAGCCGCCGACGCGGTCGCGCCAGTCTTCGCCGCGCACGTGCAGCCAGTTGGCCAGCAGGTGGCAGGTGCCACCGGCGGCCAGATGGGCGGGCGCGAGCCGGACGAGGTCGCGGCAGAACTCGTCGCCCCGGTAGCCGGTCTCGCGGTAGGTCAGCCGCCCGGCCGGGGAGATCACGAACGGGGGGTTGGACACGATGAGGTCGTAGCGCTCACCGCCGACCGGGTCGAACATCGAGCCCTTGCGCGTCTCGACGTCGGCGACGCCGGACAACCCCCAGCTCAGCCGGGCGAGGTGCAGCGCGCGGGCGTTCACGTCGGTCGCGGTGATCTCGCGGGCCCGCTCGGCGAGATGGAGCACCTGCACCCCGCACCCGGTCCCGAGGTCGAGCGCCCGGTCGACGGATTCACGTGAAACAAGTTGCGCGAGGTTCGCCGACGCCCCGCCCGCCCCGACCACGTGGTCACGCCGCAGCGCCGGGTCGCCGGGCCGGACCTTGCGGTCGGACACCACGTAGCCGCCGGTCTCCCAGGGCTGGATGTGCACGTTCGCCTGGACGGTGTCGCCCACCTTGATCAGCAGCCCGCTGCGCAGCAGCTCCTGGAGCGGCAGATCGGCGGCGGCCGTGCTGACCGGCACCCCCAGCCACCACAGGCGGATCAGGGTGCCCAGCGAGTCGCCGTCACGCGTCGCGCGCAGGGCCGGCACGAGCTCCTCACGGGCCAGCGCCGAGGCCGCCGTGTCGCCGAGCCTCTCGCGTACGCCGTCGATCGTGTAGCCGATCTCCAGGAATCGATCGCGAAGCCGTATGAGCAGGTCAGATGGTGCGTCCACACAGAGCAATCTAGCGCCGTAAGCGCTTTGCAAGCAGCGGTCAAGCAGGCGGGCGTATGACCCGGACAACCTCTTCGGGGAGTTTGCCATGCTTATACCGTGCCTGGCGTGCGGCTCGCGGTTCCGGCCCGACGACTACTTCGGCGCCTGCCACGACTACAACCGCGGCCGCGACCTGGTCTCGTGGACGTGCCCGGCCTGCGGGAACCGCGACGACCTGCGGGTGCTGCCGGGGGAACTGGGCTTCGGCTACCCGGCCCGGGGCCGCTACGCGGTGAACCGCACGATCGCGGTGCCGGGCATGCGCCGCCAGCGGCACGACCTGCGGCTGGAGATCTCCCTCGACAAGCGCACCTGGCGGGTGCTCAGCCGCTGAGGCTGGCCCAGGCGGCCTCGGCCAGCGACCGGATCTCCTCGTCGGACGGCTGGTGGGCGCCGGCGAACCACAGGCGGCACATCTCCTGGGCCGGGCCGAGCCACAACACGTAACACATGGTCGACTGGACCGTCTTGAGCGTGCCCGACTTCATGTGGGGCTTCCACCAGTCGGCGACCTGGCGGAAGAAGGCCCGCCGCGTCTCGGCGACCTCGTCGCCGCCGGGCTCCTCACGCCGGGGCGGCCGTTCGCTGATCAGCAGCCGGGCCCGCTCGGGGTGTTCGCCGCACCACTCCATGTGGAAGGCGACGATCGCCTCGATGCCGGCGCGGGCGTCGTCGTTGGCGAGAAGCCGGGTGATGAACGCTTCCTGGTACATCGCCAGCGTTTCGGCGTAGAGCACCCCGAACACGTGCTCTTTGCTGGCGAAATGGTGATAGAAACTACCTACGCTCACGCCGCTCTCCTCGCGGAGGCTGGCGAGCGTGGTGGCGGAGACGCCGTCCTGGCTGAACCGGCGCAGGGCGCCGTCCATGATTCTGGTTCGCCCGTCTCGACCGATCTTCGCGCTCTTCACACCGTCAATGGTGGCCCAACAGAGCTTTGTTCTGCAAATGCGAGGCTCGCTCTGACCTGAACCGACCCGTGTTCGACGGCCATCTCGGCCTCCGGCCAGGCCCTGTTGATCATGGCCAGCACCCGCCGGTTCTCCCCCATGACGTCCATGGTCAGCCACCGGATCCCCACCCCGCGGGCGACCAGCTCCCTGATCAAGCGGGAGCCGACACCCTGGTTCTGCCAGGCGTCCGCCACCACCACCGCGATCTCGGCCTCGTCGCCCTTCCGGTACGCCATCGCGTGCCCGATCACCATCGAGTCGACGGTGGCGAGTAAGGCGTCGCGGCGCTCGTCCCTGGCCAGCATGGCCCCGATCAGCGTGTTCGTCGGCCGGGTGAGCCCGGCGAAGAAGCGATGCGTCTGCGTGTGCAGCGAGAGGTCGAGCAGGAACTTCCGCACCCCGTCCGCGTCGCCCGGCCCCGCGGGGCGGACGTCCACCTGAGTTCTCTGCATGGACTCAGGGTTTCTTGCCGAGCTGGGTATGTCAAGTAGACTCAGATGGAACGAGGAAGTGATGATTTACGATGCGTGCCATGACCGATCCGCCGCGAAGCGCCTTCCGGCTGGACAACTGCTCCATCGAACGCACCCTCTCGGTGCTCGGCGAGAAGTGGACCTTCCTGGTGCTGCGGGAGGCCTTCGGCGGCGTGCGCCGCTTCGCCGACATCCAGGCCAACACGGGCGCCCCCCGTCAGGTGCTGAGCGCCCGGCTGGCCAAGCTCATCGAAGAGGGCACCCTGCGCAAGGTCCCCTACCAGGAGCCCGGCCAGCGCCAGCGCGACGAATACCGGCTGACCGACAAGGGCCGCGAGCTCTTCCCGATCCTGGTCGCGCTGCTCCACTGGGGCGACCGCTACCTGGCCGACCCCGAGGGCCCGTCGCTCCTGGTCACCCACCGCGACTGCGGCGCCCCCGTCACGCTGGAGCTGCGCTGCGCCGACGGGCACCACGTGAGCGGCCCCCGCGAGACCGTCGCGCTGCCCGGACCGGGATCCCGCGTCAAGGGCACCGCCTAGGGTCCCTAGTCTTTAGGGCGTGTACCGGTTCCTGCTGACCCCTCGCTGGCTGGCGCTTCACGTCGTCGTGCTGCTGGTGATCCCGGCCTTCGTCTTCCTCGGCCGGTGGCAGTTCGGCCGGTGGGAAGACCGCTCGGCCGCCGAAGACCGCAACGCCGTGAATCTGGCCGCGCCTCCGGTGCCGGTCGGGGCGCTGACGAGCGTGGGCGGGGCCGTACCGGAAAAAGACAAGTTCCGCAGGGTCACCGCCACCGGCGCCTACGACCCTGCCCACGAGCTGCTGGTCCGCAGGCGCACCCAGAACAGCCAGGTCGGCTTCTACGTCCTCACCCCGTTCAAGACCGCCGACGGCGCCGTGCTGGTCAACCGAGGCTGGGTCAAGGCCGGCGCGACCATCGACACCCTGCCCGACGTGCCGCCGCCCCCTGGCGGCGAGGTGACATTGACGGGCCGGCTGCGCCCCGCCGAGACCACCGAGACGACCGGCATCATCGACCGCAAGGGCCTTCCGGCGGGCCAGGTCCTGCTGATCGACGACCGCCCCATCGCCGGCCTGGTCGGCTCACCGCTCTACGGCGGCTACGTCGACCTCATCGAACAGCAGCCGATCGCGGAAAAGGCCCCCGAACCCGTGCCCGCCCCGGAATCGGGTGGTGGCGGAGGGCTCAATCTGGCCTACGGAGTGCAGTGGTGGCTGTTCATCGGGGTGGCGATCGGCGGCTGGATCCTCCTGATCCGGCGAGAGCTTCACGACCGGCGTGAAAGTACTGATAATGGTGGGGCGGCTGAGGCGACGAGCCACGCCGCGACCTGAACCAACGGATACCAACCGGAGACCTGCCAGCTTGTTTGGCGTTATTCCTTGGCCCTAACGTTGAATGCTGTGAGTACCCCGCTGCTTCCCGACCCTGAGCCGAGGCGGCGGGATTTTGTGATCATCTCAGTCGATGATCACGTGATCGAGCCGCCCGACCTCTTCGAGAACCGCCTCGCGTCCAAATACCACGACGCGGCCCCCAGAGTCGTCGACACCGACAGCGGCCACCAGGTGTGGCGCTACGGCGGCGCGACCTACCCCGCCGCCGGCATCGACGTCGGCGCCGGCCGCCCCCGCGAGGCGTGGACCCTCGACCCGGTCCGCTTCGACGACATGCGCCCCGGCTGCTACGACGTCGACGCGCGCATCGAGGATATGGACCGTGCCGGAATCTGGGCGGCCCTGAACTTCCCCGGCATGCTGGCCACCCAGGCGGGCGTCGCCTTCGCCCGCACCCGCGACCAAGACCTCGGCTTAGCCCTGGTCAAGGCCTGGAACGACTGGCACGTCGACGTGTGGGCCGGCACCTACCCCGAACGCGTGATCGCCCTCCAGCTCCCGTGGCTGCCCGACCCCGAGGTCGCCGCCAAGGAGATCAAGGCCAACGCGGCCCGCGGCTTCAAGGCCGTCGTGTTCCCCGAGTTCCCCACCCGCCTGCGCCTCCCGTCGATCCACAGCGGCCACTGGGACCCGTTCCTGGCCGCCTGCGAAGAGACCGGCACCGTCGTCTGCCTCCACACCGGCGCGTCGTCATGGGCCCCCGTGCCCTCCCCCGACACCCCCATAGAGGCGATCACCACCCTGATGCCGTCGACGGCGATGTTCGCCTGCGCCGACTGGTTGTGGTCGGGCATCCCCCTGCGCTTCCCCGGCCTGCGCATCCTCATCGTCGAGGGCGGGGTGGGCTGGCTCCCCATGCTGGCCGAACGCGCCGACTACGCCCTCGACCACCCGGTGTCGAGCGAATCGGCCTGGGACGGCGGCCTCCGCCCGAGCGAGGTCCTCCGCCGCAACTTCTTCTTCGGCACCTTGGACGACACCGCGCTGAGCGGGGTGCGCATGGCCGTGGGGATGGAACACGTCCTCCTGGAGAGCGGCTACCCGCGCGCCGAGTCGTCGTGGCCCGACACGCAACACTCGGTCGCGAGACGGCTGGGCAATCTGCCTCCTGCGGACATCGCACGGGTGGCTTACGGGAACGCGGCCCGGCTGTTCGGGCATCCGCTGCCGTCTCGGGCGTGGCTGCGCATGGAAGAGATCTAGCAACCCCTCCAGGGACTCGGGCGCAGGGGAGAAGCGTCACGGGCACCGACTTCTCCTGGCGCCCGGAGAAGAAGGACCAGGCGGCCCACCGCAAAGAATCGCGGCTCACGCGGCGGCCGCCCCAATGCTCACGATCCGGATCTGGCAACGCACCGCCTCCGAACCCTGCATCAACCGGATCAAAGACTGGCACGGTCTGGCCTTCCGTGGCACCTTGTCACGTCCGCTCGGTCGGGAGATGGCGCACCGGCTTCTTCTGGTCACGTCGGCCGCGTCGAGAAGACGGCGCAGCGACTTCTGCTAGGACCGGCGACATTTGGTCACGTCGGCCCGCTCGGAGAATGCGCACCGGCTTCCTAGGACCGGCCGTCTGGTCACATCGGCCCGGTCGGGAGATGACGCGTCGGCTTCCCTAGATTCGGCGGCGGCGGTCGGCTCCCGGTTCGGGGGCCAGGGCGAGGTTCCTGCGCTCCCAGTCCACGTAGCGGCCGCTCTCGCCCAGCAGTGAGGTCGCGAGCCAGAGGAAGACACCGAAGTCGTCGACCACGCCGAGCGCCAGGAACAGCGCCTCCGGAACCACGTCGACCGGGCTGACGATGTAGAGGATCGCCGCACCCATCAGGGCCAGCTTGCCCTTGCCGAGCTCGCGGTAGTCGCCGCGCATCGCGCCGGCCAGCATGCGGGGCAGGGCGCGGATGCGGGCGCCCAGCCCGGGGCTGCCGGGCCTGGAGATGTCCTGGTAGGCCTTGTACGCCTGCGCCGCCCGTCGTGCCTTGACCATGATTGCCTCCCTGCCCGGCCATTTGCCCCGATAACGGAGGACTTTGCGGCGTTGGTTCCGTTACTGCGGGGCCAGATTCCTAACCGTTTGGTCCATCGGCTGGTCACCGAGGTCAAGCGGTGCCAGAACCGGCGTGGAGAGGCCGTTCCGAACGTACTCGTTCACCCGCGCCCGGCACTGCTCCGCCGTGCCGTGGATGATCAGATCGTCGACCACCTCGTCGGGAATGGCCTTCAACGCCCCCGCCCGATCACCCGCCGCCCACGCCTCGTGCATCGGCCGCAGCACCTCACCCCGCCCGAGCCAGTCGTGGAACGCCGCGTACACCGGCACCGTGAGATAACCCGCGATCATCCGGCGCCCGACGGCCCTGACCCGATCGGCGTCGTCGCTCACGATGACGAAGAGCCGCGCGATCAGCTCGGTCTCGTCGCGGATCTCTCCCCGAACCTTCTGTACGTCACCCGGAGACAACCAGTTGGTGATCGCCCCATCGGCCTCGGCGGCGGCGAGCCGAAGCATGCGCGGCCGAAGCGCCGCCAGCACGATCTTCGGCGGCGTCTTCGGCGCCTGCTCCAGCTTGAACCCCTTGACGGCGAACGTCTCGTAGGTCTCGCTGACCTTCTCCCCGTTGAGCGCCGCCCGGAGGAACCGCAATGTGTCACGAGTGCGCGCGAACGGCTTCACGAACTCCCCGGCGTTCCACCGCTCGACGATCGCCGGCGACGACGCCCCGATCCCGAGCAGAAACCGCCCCGGCGCCCGATCGGCGACCGTCGCCGCCGTCATGGCCAGCAGCCCGGGCCCCCGAGTGGAGACCGGGACGATGGCCGTGCCGAGCCTCAACTCCGGAGCCCATTCGGCGGCCAGAGCCAGCGGCGTGAATCCGTCGTTCCCGTTGACCTCGGCCGACCAGGCGTCGGTGTAACCGAGGGAAGGCAACTCGGCGATCAGCTCCCGATCGAGACCGCTCCCCGCGAACGGGATGGTGATTCCCCAGCGCGCCACAGTGCCCTCCCGGCTCTTCGGTTTGAGGGCACGAGCATACCAACCGTTCGGTACGTCAGGTAAATGCCCTCTGACCTGCTAGAACGAAGAAATGGCAGATATCCCGGTGGAAGTGAGAACGTCCTGTCACGCGGAAGTGCGCGGCCCTTGGGCCGAGGTGACCTGCGAACGAAGCGAAACCATCCGGCTGCCCCGAGCGGTCCTGCCGCCGACCCGACCGCCGTCGACCAGGGATTCCCGGTGGGTCTGGCTCCCGGTGGTCCGCAAGCCGACGACTACGTTCCTGGCGGTTCCGGTGACGATTCCGGTGCTGGTCAGACCGCTCGCCTTGGTCCGGGTGCCGGCGAACACACTCGTGTACCTTCCTGCCACCTTGGCTCCTACGACTCTCCTGCCTGTCGTCATCCGGATCCCGCCTGCGAAGCCGCTGGCTATCAAGATCCCGATCGCCGTGTTCATGGCGCACCTCGTGGAGACAACCCCTGTGGAAAATGGCGCTGTGGACACGGGTGCTGTGGAAAACCACACCGGGGAAGCCCCCACTGGGGATATCCCCAGCGTGGATATCCCCAGCGTGGATATCCCCAGCGTGGACAGGCCAGCCGTGCACAAGCCACCTTTGGAGAAGCCTCTTCTGACCGGTCCAGTTGTGGACAGGCCCACCTTGAACAACCCCATGGTGAATAGGCCCGCCGCGAACAGGCCGCTTGTGGAAAAGCCCACCCCGCACAAGCCTGTTGTGGAAAAGCCCGGTGTGGACAAGCCTGCTGTGCACAAGTCAGCTGTGGATACCGCCCCGCTGGATAGGCCGCCTGTGGATACAGAGGCCACAGGTACAACTGCTGTGGATGTACCGGACGTGGATCGAAGTGCCGCACACAACCCAGTGGCGAACATCTCGAACACGACCTCATCCGCTGCGGCCACGCCGCCTGTGCATAAGCCAACTGCCCACAACCCCGCTGTGGACAAGCCGGCTGTGGACAGACCGGCTGTGGATACTGCGGAAGGAGCGTCCACCGAAGTTCCTGTGCAGAAGGCATCGCCCCAAGGCCAAGCCAGCGCGCCCGATCGCGCACCCAGCCACCCCATGAATCAAAAGGCGCTTGCCCAGCCCGTACAGGCAAAGGAACTGCAGGCCCCCAATAGGCCGAGCTCCGGGGAGTCCTCGAATCGCCCTGCGGAACCGGCGAATCCGCCTGCGCAGAACTCGTCCAGCGACAACCCACCCGCCGAAGCGCCGGCACCGGGCAACCCGACCGCTCCCGCGCCTGTCCCCGAACCCGCAACCAACCCAGCTGTTGGACCTCCGGCCGGAACTACCCACAAACCGGCTTCCAACCCTGCCGCCAAGCCCCCGCCCGCCCCTGCTCAGGATCCCGGCGCTAATCCCGCCGCGGATCCCGGTGCCGACCCGCCGGCCGGCCCTGCCGCCGACGCCGCCGAAGGTCCGGCGGCCAGTTCGGCATCGGACCCGGCTGCTCCGCCTGGCCCAGCCGTTCCCCCCGCCCAAGCGCCGGCACCCCCCGCGCCGGTGCAGATCAACTCCGTCCCGCTGGCCGACGGTGCGATCGCGCGGGCGCGGAAGCGGATCGGTCAGGCGGCGAGCACGCATCGCCCGACCGACCGACAGTCGGTCGTGGTCGTCCTCTTCACCGCCGTGATCGCCGTCGCGGCCGGAGGGGTGCTCAGGCGGCGCCGCCGCTAGGGAGCAGGCGGTCGATCTCGTCGAAACGGACCTGGGCCTCCTTGAGGGGCCCGGGGTCCACCGCGCCCTCGATCCCGTATGGCTGCGAGATCAGGTGGATCACCACGATCCCGGTCACCACCGTCGCGACCCGCACCACGTCGGCGATCACCGACGGCAGAGTCGGTCGGCGGCGCAGCGCCCACGGCAGGGCGATCACCAGCAACCCCGACACGACCATCGACACCATGAACACCGATTCGAGGCCCGACGTCGCGTTGTCAGCCCGGACCGTCCGCGCGTGCGACACCTCCGCCGCGCGCGCCAGCGCCTCCGCGCGCAGTTCGGAGTCGGTCGCGGGCAACTTCAGCATCGCCGTCCGCAGCGAGTCGAGCGTCACCCCGGTCCGCGCGTCGAGCGACGCCTCGCGCATGCGGGGCCAGTCGAGTTCCACGGTCTGGGTCGTGTACGCCCGCACCAAGTCCCGCACCTCAGCCGACTGCGGCAACGGGGCCACCGCCCAGTAGAGCTCGACCAGGCTCTCCGACTCGGCCCGCACGTCGGCCCCCGACGCCGAGATGGCGTCGCGGCACAGCACCACGGCGTAGGCCACGACCACCAGGAACACCGCCAGGGCCAGGTTGACCGCGAAGTCGATGGGCCCGGCGCCGCCCTCCTCGTCGGAACGTCCGCTGCGGCGCAGCCACGTCAGCACCGCGAACAGGGCCACCACGACAATCGCCACAAACCCGAAGACCCATACCATGTGACTGAGAGTAATCAGATCATTCCCGCAATTCGCGGACCACCTCGATGAAATCTCGTGTCACACCACGCAAACCCGGCAGGTAGGAAAGCGCGACCAAACGATCGACCAAGGGCACGCTGCGGTCGATGAGCCGATAGGTGCGTTCGCATCCGGGCGAGGTGTCGTGCACCCAGAAAAGCACCACTCCCATCGACAACAACCACAGGAGTTCGGGCAGTTCGGCCCGCAATTCCGGGTCCATTCGGTCGGCGCAGCCCTCGACCACCTCGCGATAGAGCGCCACCGAGGAATCGCGCGCCGGAGCCGATTCCGCGCTGAAAGGGCTCAGCGGATTGTCGGGCTCGGCCGCGTGCTTGAAGAATTTCACCGCGAACGCGTGGTAGGGCTCGGAAACCCGTACCCACGCGCCGAGCACGCCGTGCAGCCGGGGTGCGAAGGCCCTTTCCCGGGCGAGGATCTCCCGGCTGGCCGCCTCGTGGGCCGACTGGGCCTGGTCGTAGTAGGCCTGGATCAGCTGCTCTTTGGAGGCGAAGTAGTAATAGGCGCTGCCGACGGAAACCCCCGCCTCGGCCGCGATCGCGCGCATCGTCGTCGCGTCGTACCCCCGTTCGCGGAAAAGCCGCAGCGCGGTCTCCACGATGAGATCCCTGCTCGACCTGGGCACATCGGTCACTGTACGTCTCCAGCCCCCGTCAGGTCATGAACCCACCAGATGATGGCCGAGTTACCCCAAACACTCCGCCTCTCCGAGGGTGGCTCACCCCCGGGCGTGGGAGTTAAGCCATTGATCAAGCTCCCCCACCGCGCTACGGAGAGTAATGGGGGAAGTAGAATGACCCAACGCACGACCGGCTGGAGTGTCACCGGGTTGACCGTTCTCGCCTTGGTCACCCTCCCCGGCCAGACGGCCGCCGCCGACGCCCAACGCGCCAGACCGGAGCTGACCTTCCGCCCCGTCGAAGCGCCTCAGGGGGTGCGCACCGCATTCCGTACGGGAGTGCTGAAAGTCCGTTACTGGACCTGGCGCCGCGCGATGAACACCCGCCTTCACCACAACTACGCGATGAACCGAATACGGAAGGCGGGCCTCGGCTGGCGTTCGACCGGCAACTGCGTCGACAAGAACCGCCCGACGTGTACGTCGCTGCACACCGTCAGGCTCGGCACCCTGCTGAAGACGATCGAGCTGAAGCGCATGTCGGGCTGCCGGCTGATCGTGACGGGCGGCACCGAGACCGGGCACGCGGTCGGCACCTACAGCCACGGCAACGGCTGGAAGATCGATCTGGCTCCCAGCCGCTGCCTCGACCGCTACATCACCCGCAAGCTCGAACCGAACGGCAAACGCGGCGACGGCTCCCAGCTGTACGTCTCTCCCGAGCAGGACCTGTTCGCCCGGGAGAGCGACCACTGGGACATCCTGTTCCGCTAGGCGGTGTATTCGGTGGCGACGATCAGCTCGGCGATCTCGGCCGCGTTCAGGGCCGCGCCCTTGCGCAGGTTGTCGCCACACACGAACAGGTCGAGCGTGTTGGGGAAGTCGAGGGCCTGCCGCACCCGGCCGACGTAGGTCGGGTCGGTGCCCACGACGTCGATCGGCATCGGGTAGAGCCCGTTGGCCGGGTCGTCGACCAGCACGACGGTCGGCGCCGCCTCCAGGATCCGGTGGGCGTCGGCCACGGTGATCTCGCGCTCGAAGGTCGCGTGGACCGCGAGCGAGTGGGTGGTGATCACCGGCACGCGCACGCAGGTGGCGGAGACCTTCAGCTCGGGGATGCCGAGGATCTTGCGCGACTCGTTGCGCAGCTTGAGCTCCTCGGACGCCCAGCCGTCTTCCTTGAGCGAGCCCGCCCACGGCACGACGTTGAACGCGACCGGCGCCGGGAAGGTGTCGTCGCCGTCGCCGAGCTTGTTCTGCAGGACCTTGCGCACGTCACCGGCGGTGGTGCCGACGGTGCGGTCTCCGGCCAGGGCCTCGACCTCGTCGTACAGACGAGCGGAACCGGCGACCCCCGCGCCCGAGACGGCCTGGTAGGACGCCACGACGAGCTCCTTGAGCCCGAACTCCTCGTGGAGGGCGCCCATGGCGGCCATCATCGACAGGGTGGTGCAGTTGGGGGTCGAGACGATGCCCAGCGGCCGGTTGGCGGCGTCGCCCGGGTTGACCTCGGGGACCACCAGCGGGACCTGCGGGTTCATGCGGAAGGTGCCCGACTTGTCGATGACGGTCGCGCCACGCTCGGCCGCGATCGGCACCCAGGTGGCCGACACCTCGTCGGGCACGTCGAAGATCGCGATGTCGACGCCGTCGAAGACCTCGGGGGTCAGCGCCTGGACGACGACGTCCTCGCCGCGGACCTGGAGGACCTTGCCGGCCGAACGGGCCGAGGCGACCAGGCGGATCTCGCCGTAGACGTCGTCACGCCCGGAGATGATCTCGCGCATGACGGTGCCGACGGCGCCGGTCGCGCCGACGAGGGCGAGGGTGGGCTTGGTGCTCATCGGCCGGTTCCTCCGTAAACCACAGCTTCAACCTGGTCGGCGTCGAGATTGAACGCCGAGTGTGCGGCGTTGACCGCCGCGTCGACCTGGTCCTGGTCGACGATGACCGAGATGCGGATCTCCGAGGTGGAGATCATCCCGATGTTGACGCCCGCGTCGGCGAGCGCGCCGAAGAACTTGGCGGTGACGCCCGGGTGGGAGCGCATGCCCGCGCCGATCAGCGAGACCTTGCCGATCTGGTCGTCGAACAGGAGCGTCTCGAAGACCACCTGGTCCTGCATCTTCTTCAGGGCCGTGAGCGCCGTGGGGGCGTCGCTGGTCGGCAGCGTGAAGGAGATGTCGGTCCGGCCCGTCGCCGCCGCCGACACGTTCTGCACGATCATGTCGATGTTGATCTCGGCGTCGGCCAGCGTGCGGAAGATGGCGGCAGCCTCTCCGACCTTGTCGGGCACGCCGACAACGGTGATCTTGGCCTCGCTCCGGTCGTGTGCCACGCCGGAGATGATGGGCTGCTCCACTTCGGTTCCTTCGGTCGCGGGGTCGGAGGTGACCCAGGTGCCTTCCTTGGTGCTGAACGAGCTCCTGACGTGGATGGGGAGGTTGAACCTCCGCGCGTATTCCACGCAGCGCAGGTGCAGGATCTTCGCGCCGCACGCCGCCATCTCGAGGGTCTCCTCGTACGAGATGCGCGGGATCTTGCGCGCCTTCGCGGCGACCCGGGGGTCGGCGGTGAAGATGCCGTCGACGTCGGTGTAGATCTCGCACACGTCGGCCCCGAGGGCCGCGGCGAGGGCGACGGCGGTCGTGTCGGAACCACCGCGCCCGAGCGTCGTGATGTCCTTCGTGTCCTGCGAGACACCCTGGAACCCGGCCACGATCGCGATGTGGCCCTTGTCGAGGGCGTCGCGCAGGCGGCCGGGCGACACGTCGATGATGCGCGCCTTGCCGTGGATCGAGTCGGTGATCACACCGGCCTGCGACCCGGTGAAGCTGCGCGCCTCCTGACCCAGGTTGGCGATCGCCATCGCGAGCAGCGCCATCGAGATGCGCTCGCCCGAGGTCAGCAGCATGTCGAGCTCGCGGCCCGGAGGCAGCGGCGACACCTGCTGGGCGAGGTCGAGGAGCTCGTCGGTCGTGTCGCCCATCGCGGAGACGACGACCACGACCTCGTTGCCCGCCTTTTTCGTGGCGACGATCCGCTGCGCGACACGCTTGATGCTCGTGGCATCGGCGACGGACGAACCACCGTACTTCTGGACAACGAGCGCCACTGGATCTCTCCGAACGAATCAGGACGTGGAGTTCACAGTTTAGCTACGCACCCCAGAGGGCCAACTGAGTTAGCCCAGCATGTGGACAACCTCAGACCGCAGTGACCTCTTCTGCCACGTCGAGCCGCGTGTGGGCCACCAGCGCCTGCAGGGCCCGCAGGGCCGCGCCGGCGTGGTTGCCCCAGGTGTTGAAGTAGGAGTACTGCCACCACCAGATGGCCTCGAGCGGCCGGCCGGCCTTGTAGTGGCGCAGGCCGTGGATCAGGTCGGCCGCCACCGCCGTCAGGTCGTCGGAGAGCCGGTAGGGGGTCACCGTGGTGTCCTTGTAGGGGTCGAACACCTCGGCGTAGTCGTCGACGGGGCCCAGCCGGGCCGCCAGCGCCACCCGCAGCGGATCGATGTCGGGATCTTCGCTGAGGGCGGGCTCGACGTTGCCCTGCAGGATCACGTCGTGCACCGCGGCGAGCTGGGAACCGGCCAGGCTGACCTGGGCGACCTCCACGAGCAGCAGCGGGAGGATGGCGTTGCCGCCCTCGCCGCCCGCCAGCCTGGTCAGGCCGTCGAGGTAGTTCTGGGCGTGCCCGGCGACCCGGTCGGCCAGGTCCTTCCACTCGTCGTCAAACATCCAGCAGTCTCCGTCCTTCGAAAGCGCGGCCCAACGTGACCTCGTCGGCGTACTCCAAGTCGCCGCCGACGGGCAGACCGCTGGCCAGCCGAGTGACCTTTAAACCCATCGGTTTGACGAGCCGGGCCAGATAGGTGGCCGTGGCCTCGCCCTCGAGGTTGGGGTCGGTGGCGAGGATGAGCTCGGTCACCTCGCCGTCGGCGAGCCGGGTCATCAGCTCGCGGACCCGCAGATCGTCGGGACCGACCCCGTCGATGGGACTGATCGCGCCCCCCAGCACGTGGTAGCGCCCCCGGAACTCGCGCGTCTTCTCGATCGCCACGACGTCTTTCGACTCTTCGACCACGCAGATGACGTGGGGGTCGCGACGCTGGTCGCGGCAGATCCGGCACTCCTCCTCGGAGGCCACGTTGCCGCACACGCGGCAGAACCGCACCTTCTCCTTGACCTCGAGAAGGGCGTGGGCCAGCCGTTTGACGTCGGCCGGATCGGCCGACAGCAGGTGGAACGCGATGCGCTGCGCGCTCTTGGGACCGACGCCGGGCAGCAGGCCCAGCTCGTCGATCAGGTTCTGGACGACGCCTTCGTACATATTCAGAAACCTGGGAGCTGACCGAGGCCTTGCGACAGCGGGCCGAGCTTCTCCTGCTGGAGCTCGCCGGCGGCGCGGACGGCGTCGCGCACGGCCGCGATGACCAGATCGGCGACGGTCTCGGCCGTCTCGGCGGCGTCACCGGAGTCGATGACCTTCGGGCTGATCTTCAGTTCGAGCAGCTCGCCACTGCCGTTGACGGTCGCCACGACCAGGCCCCCGCCCGCGCTCCCCTGAACCTCGGCGTCGTTGAGCTCCTGCTGCGCCGAGACGAGCTGCTGCTGCATCAGCTGAGCCTGCTCCAGCAACTGCTGCAGGTTGACTTCTGGGTTCACAATCGTGCGCTCCTCAGCGACCGGCGACGTAGTTCGTCCCGACCGAGCCTACGGTGTTTGCCGCTCATCTGACACCGGAGCACCGAGCGTGTTCATTGGTGCGGCCCTGGCCGGGTCCCGGCCCCCCTCCAAGCGTCCGAGACCCGGCCTTACCGCCCCGGGTCGGCCGCGGCCCGGAGTGGCGGAACCAAACGTAGTCACCGGAACGTTGCATGCAGGTTGCGATCAATCGGTTACTCCTGGAGATTGTGGATCAGCATCCGGGAGGGTTGGGGCCTGTGAGATCACGCGAGACGATCATCTCGGCGTCATGGCGGCGTTCACTCGCCGCCGGGGTCGACCCCGGCGTCCTTGCGGCCCCACTGGTCTACGACCGCACCGACATCTCGGCCGCCCGCGCCGCCCATCCGCTGCGTGAGCTGATGCCCCTCCTCCGCCACACGCTGTTGCAGATCGCCGACGAGGCGGCCCACATCATGGTGGTCACCGACGCCGAGGGGAACATCCTCTGGCGCGACGGCCACCACGAGGTCCTCCGCCAGGGCGACCGCATCGGCCTGACCGACGGGTTCGCCTGGGCCGAGTCGGCCGTCGGCACCAACGGCATCGGCACCGCGCTGGCGGCCGGCGTCCCGACGAGCGTCTACGGCGAGCAGCACCACATCGAGGTCCTCCACGGCTGGTCGTGCGTCGGCGCCCCGATCGTCGACCCCGACACGGGCACGGTGCTGGGCTGCGTCGACATCAGCGGCATCGCCAGTTCCCTGCCCCCGGCCACGGTCGCCCTGGTCGGCGCGGCCGCCCAGCTCGCCGAGAGCCACCTCGCCCTGCGCATGCGGGAGAACGACGAGCGCATCCGCACCCGCCACGCCACCCGCTCGGGCCTGCTCGTCTCGTGCAGCGGCCGGGTCATCGCCGGAGGACGGTTCCAGGGGGAACGTGTTTCACTGCCGTCCGAGGGCGGCCGGGTCGTGCTGCCCGACGGCCGCGTGGGCGATCTGGAGTTCCTCGGCGACTCCTACCTGGTCGACTGCCGCCGCGGCGCCCCGCCCCCGCTGTCGCTGACCCTCCTCGGCGGCACCCCCTTCGCCGAATACAGCGGCCGGCGCGTGCCCCTCTCCCTGCGCCACGCCGAGATCCTGACCCTCCTGGCCACCCACCCGCGCGGCCTGACGGCCGAACAGCTCTCCTTCTTCCTGTACGGCGACGACGGCAACCCCGTGACCATCCGGGCGGAGATCCACCGGCTCCGCGCACAACTCCCTGGTGCCGTGGCCGCCAAGCCGTATCGCCTGGTCGGCGAGGTCGACACCGACCTCCAGACGGTCCGCAGGGCGTTGTCCACAGGCGACCTCGACACGGTCGTCAATCACTACCAGGGCCCGCTGCTGCCCCGGTCCGAGTCCTTCGAGATCCGCCGCGAAAGGAACGAACTGGAAGCCCGCGTGAGGTCCGAGATCCTGGGCAAGGGATCCGCGACGCACCTCTGGAGTTATGCACAGACCAGCGGAGGCCACGACGACGTCGCGATCCTGGAGCGCATCATGTCGATCGTCCCGGCGGACGACCACCGCCACGCGGCTGCGTCGGTCCGCCTCACCCACTCCTTCTAGGGAGAACCTTCGATGATCGGCACGCTCCTGATGGCCGGCCTCCTCATGCTGTCGGCGCCCGCCGGCGGCTCCGCTGGCCGCGACGGCGGCGTCCTCGACGGCTTCGCGATCACCCACGTCCCGGCGGCGGCCGGTTCCTCGGTGAGCGACTTCGAGTCCGAATGGGAAGACGTGACCTTCGCGACCCGCGTCTGGGAACGCGAGACACCCGACGGCCACCAGGCCGACCTCCGCGTCGCCGTGCTGCGCGGCGAGGCCCTGACCGACCTGCCGTCGTTGCGCGAGTTCCTGACCGAATACGACGAGCGCGAGGGCTGGAACCTGAAGGAGTTCTCGAAAGACGGCACCCCCGGCCTGGCGACCGAGACCGAGGCCTTCTGGCTCGACTCACCCGGGGTCGCGCTGACGGTACGCATCACCGAGAACCCGCTGACCGCCGACGACCTGATGGACGTCGTACGGGGGATCAGCGGCTAGGAGTGGTCGATCTCCTGGATGACCCGGCCGCCCAGTTCCTTCTGGAGCAGCGCCAGGCCCGATAGGCCGTCGGTGTCGACGTCGGCGTCGTTGTCGGGGTCGACGTCGTCCACCTCCGACTTCTTCGCCCGCGACGGCACCGCGTCGGGCCAGGCCTGCCGGGCGGGCGCGGTGGTTTCCGCCTTCCGGGGCGCCGCCGCTCTGGGCGGCGGGGCCTCGTAGTCGGCCTGCGGAGCCGGACGCTCGAACTCGTCGGTCGGCGCGTCGGGCCACGACTCGTCGGTGGCGGCCTTCTCGGGCTGCTTGCGCGCCGGGGCGGCCTCCCGGGCAGGAGGGGGGGTCGGCGCCGGCTGGGCGGCCGGAGCCTGCTGCACCGGCTGCGCGGGCTGGACCGGCGGGGCCGGCGGCGGAGACGGCTGGGCCGGACGCGCGGCCTGCCCGCCCCCGGTGCCGCCCACGACGACGTCGACCCGCCAGCGCCCCCCGAGCACATCGCCGAGAGCCGCGGCGACGACCTCGTCGCGCTTGCCCTTCAGGAAGCCCTGAACGTCGCCCGGCTTCTCGAACCCGACCGTCACCACGTTGCCCTCGGCCCCGAGGAGGCGCCCCTGGGCGTTGAGGATCATCCAGGCGACCCGCTGCCGGTTCTTGACCGCCTCCAGCACCTGCGGCCACACCTGCGCCACAGCACCCGCCCCGGCGGTCGCCTGCGGGGCCTGCGGAGCCTCGGCCTGCGGCGGCGAGGAGGGAACGTCAGCGGGCCGGCCACCGGAACCGGGCTTGACGGCCGCGGGCCAGTCGTCGGCCGGGGGAGCGGCGGCCTGAGCCGAGGGTCCGCCCGAACCGGGCTTGACCGTCTCGGGCCACTCGTCGGCGGCCTGCGAGCCACCTGCGGCCGCTCGGGGTTGTCCGTTGACCTGCCCTGCCCCGGGCTGGGCCTCGGACGAGCCGACCTGACCGTGCGATGCCCCAGTCGGCTGAGCCGAGCCATGGTCCTGCTGCGCGCCAGGCCGGCCTTGATGAGCCTCCTGCTGCGACGCGTGGCCCAGGTCAGCGCCAGAGTGCGGCGCCTGGGCCGGGTTGGTGGCGTTTTGTGGAGCCGCCTGGTTCTGGTGAGCGCCGGGCTGCGAAGCCTGCGCCCCAGACGGCGCGGTCTGCCCCTGATACGTCCCTGCCGGCGGCGTCTGACCTTGATACACCCCCGCCTGCGAAGCCTGGCCATGATGGCCGGTGCCGCCGTGGGCCGCCGACGGCCCGGCCGCATAGCTCACCGCCGCCGGATGGCCCGCGACCCCGTCACGCTCCAGCCGCTCCAAGCGGGTCAGCATCGCCGCCTCGCCGCCCTCGGCCGCCGGCAGCAGGATGCGGGCGCACATCAGCTCCAGGAGAAGCCGGGGCGACGCCGCCCCCCGCATCTCCGTCAGCCCCGCGTTGAAGATCTCCCCCGCCCGCGTCAGCTCGGCGGGCCCCATCGCGGCCGCCTGCCCCTGCAGGCGCTCCAGCTCGTCGGCGGGCCGGTCGAGCAGGCCGTTGGCCGCCGCCTCGGGCACGTTCGCCAGGATCACCAGGTCGCGGAACCGCTCCAGCAGGTCGGTCGCGAAGCGGCGCGGGTCGTGACCACCCTCGATCACCCGGTTGACCGCCTGGAACACCTGCCCGCCGTCACGCCGCGCGAAGGCGCCGACGATCTCGTCGAGCAGGTCGCCGTCGGTGTAACCGAGCAGGGACACCGCCCGCGCGTAGGTGATCCCGTTCTCGTCGGCGCCGGCCAGAAGCTGGTCGAGGATCGACAACGAGTCGCGGGCCGAGCCGGCCCCCGCGCGGACCACCAGAGGCAGCGCGGCAGGCTCGTAGGGCACCGACTCCGACGCGAGGATCTCCTCCATCAACGCCTTCAGCGTCGCCGGAGGCATCAGCCGGAACGGGTAGTGGTGGGTGCGCGACTTGATCGTCCCGATGACTTTCTCGGGCTCGGTCGTCGCGAAGACGAACTTCAGGTGGGGAGGAGGCTCCTCGACGAGTTTCAGCAGCGCGTTGAAACCCTCGCGGGTCACCATGTGCGCCTCGTCGATGATGTAGATCTTGAACCGCGCCGACACGGGCGCGAAGAAGGCACGTTCGCGCAGGTCACGCGCGTCGTCGACACCACCGTGAGAAGCGGCGTCGATCTCGATCACGTCGAGGTGCCCGGGCCCGGTAGGGGCCAGCGCGACACACGACTCACACACGCCACAGGGATCGGGCGTCGGCCCCTGCTCGCAGTTGAGGCTCCGGGCGAGGATCCGCGCGCTCGACGTCTTGCCGCACCCGCGAGGACCGCTGAAGAGGTAGGCATGGTTCACGCGCCCGCTTCTGAGGGCCTGGCGGAGCGGGTCGGTGACGTGCTCCTGCCCTTTGACCTCTGCAAACGTCCCAGGACGGTATTTGCGGTAGAGCGCGAGACTCATGAACGGTCTCCTCGGGGAGAGCAGAACCGGAAGCAAAGAACCCCCCGCACACCCGCCAGAGCCCGCTTATCCTTGCTGCCTTCCGGCCCTGGGGAGGTTCACAGGATGACGCCGCGCGAGGGGTCCGAGGACAGTCTAGCCGCCAGCCGAACCACCTGTGCCCAGCCCTCCGAATGGAAGGACGGCGCATGCGCCAAGTCATGTAAACTTCTCGGCGGAGGATTCGCCTAGTTGGCCTAGGGCGCACGATTGGAAATCGTGTTTCGGGAAACCGATCAGGGGTTCAAATCCCCTATCCTCCGCCACCAGAAGGAGCAGGTCACAACCGACCTGCTCCTTCTTCTTTCTCCGTTACGGCTCCGCCCGGCCGGCACCGCCCACCGCCCTCGGCTGATCACCGCACCCGGCGCCAACCGGCCGCGCTCACCAGGGCCGCGACGGCCCGCATGATCGGCCGCCAAGAGGGCAGTAGCGCGCCCATGGATTTCGATGACCAAGCGCAACTCGACTCGTCTCAGGTCGAGAACCGTGGCCGGGGCGGGATCCCCGGTGGCGGGCTTGCGATCGGCGGTGGCGCGGCCGGCATCATCGCGTTGATCGTCGCCCTCGTCTTCGGCATCAACCCCGGTGACATCACCGGTGGGGGAGGCGCGGAGAACCCCGGCGTCCAGCCGTCAAGTGATCTCGGTGCGAAGTGCAAGACCGGCGCGGACGCCGACCAGGACGAGCAGTGCCGGGTCGTCGGCGTCGTCAACAGCCTGCAGGACTACTGGGCCACGCAGGTCGACGGTTACCAGAAGGCCAAGACGGCGCTCTTCGAGCAGGGCGTGCAGACCGAGTGCGGCGCGGCCGACTCGGCCGTGGGGCCCTTCTACTGCCCGGTCGACCGGTACGTCTATCTGGACCTGAGCTTCTTCAACCAACTGGAATCCCAACTGGGCGCGGCGAACACCCCGTTCGCCCAGTCGTATGTGATCGCCCACGAGTACGGCCACCACGTCCAGAACCTCACCGGCACCCTGGAGCAGAGCGGCGGCGAGGGGGCCGACAGCGGGTCGGTCCGGGTGGAGCTCCAGGCCGACTGCTACGCGGGCGTCTGGGCCAAGAACGCCGTCGACACCGGCTTCTTCGCCAACGCGTTCACCGACAAGGACATCCAGGAGGCGCTCGACGCCGCCGCGGCGGTCGGCGACGACTCCATCCAGAAGAAGAGCGGCGGTCAGGTGAACCCCGACGCGTTCACCCACGGCACCTCGGAGCAGCGGGTCACCTGGTTCACGAACGGCTACAAATCAGGGGATCCCGCACGATGTGACACGTTCTCCGGGTCGATCTGACCCTGGCCACCTTCGTCTCATAAACTACATAGCGTGATCTTTAAGTTGGTCGGCGACGAACGCCCTTATCCCGAGCACGGTCTCGGACATCGCGAGTGGGCGCAGATTCCGCCCCGCCAGGTCAGACTGGACGCGCTCATCACCACCAAGGCCAACCTCGACCTGCACTCGCTGCTGGCCAAGGACTCCACCTTCTACGGCGACCTCTTCCCACACGTCGTGCAGTGGGAGGGCGAGCTCTACCTGGAAGACGGGCTCCACCGGGCCCTGCGCGCGGCGCTGCACCAGCGCTCGGTGCTGCACGCGCGGGTGCTCGAACTCTGAGACGGAAACAAAAGACCCGGTGTGATGATCACACCGGGTCTTCGTATGCGTGGCGGTGGTGGTGGGATTTGAACCCACGGTAGGTTGCCCTACACGCGCTTTCGAGGCGCGCTCCATCGGCCACTAGGAGACACCACCGCAGAGCAGCTTACCGGAGAATGGTCACTGCTCGCGCCTCGCGGCGAAGAAGGCCGAAAGCAACCCAGAACATTCCTCTTCGCGGACGCCCATGACCACCTCGGGCCGATGGTTGAGCCGCCGGTCGCGCACCACGTCCCACAACGACCCGACGGCGCCGCCCTTCTCGTCGACGGCCCCGTAGACGATCCGGTCGACCCTGGACAACACGGCGGCCCCGGCGCACATCGTGCAGGGCTCCAGCGTCACGACGAGGGTGCACCCGGTCAGCCGCCATTCCCCCAGCGCCGCGGCCGCGGCCCGGAGCGCCAGGATCTCGGCGTGCGCGGTCGGATCGCCGGACGACTCCCGCGCGTTCGAGGCCCGCGCCAGCACCCGGTCGCCGGACACGACGACGGCGCCCACGGGCACCTCACCCCGCTGCGAAGCCTCCACGGCTTCGGCGAGGGCCAGGCCCATCACCTGGTCGTACAGAGAAGATCACCTGAGCCGGTCGAGCTCTTCGCCGAAGGCCAGGCGCTCGGCGACGACCGACAGGACGTCGGCGGGCAGCATGCCCTCCTCGACGCTCAGCTCCAGCAGTTCCTCGGCGCGCAGCCCGAAGTCGGCCAGCAGCTCGAAGTCGCCGCCGGGGCGGACCCCGAGGTCGGGCGTCTCCTTGTCGACCGCGATGCCGGCCAGCTCGGCGAACAACTCGCCGAGCGGGTCGGTCGCCCCGGCCTGGGCGTCGGACAGGAACACCCGGGGGTCGAGGTCGCCCTCGTAGCGCACGAGGGCGAACCACTCGTCTTCGACCTCGACGCAGAGCAGCACGAGCTCCTCACCCGACAGGGCGAGGGCCTCGCTCACGGCGTCGCCGACGTCGTCGGCGATCTCGGCCTCGGACAGGTCGACCTCGGCCCCCGACCATCGGCCGTTGGTGCGCAGGAAAGCGGCGGCGAAGAGATTGGTTCGCGTGGGCATGGCGAGGTCCCGAGGTTTTTAGCCGATGATGGCGTCGACGGCGCGTTCGAAGGGGTCGCGGAATCCGAGTCGGGCGGCGATGCTGAACAGCACCTCGTCGGGGTAGAGGTCGCGGTCGCCCGACAGGGCCCCCAGCTCCATCTCGTCGAGGCCGAGGTCGGCGAAGACCGACAGGTCGCCCGCGGGCAACACGCTGTCGAGCTCCTCCTCCTCGGGCACCGGGACGTCGATGAAGTCGAGCACCTGCCGCGCCAGCGGCCACTCCCACGACGCGGTGATGTCTGACAGGAAGACGCTCACCCGCTCGCCGAAGACCCGTAATGCCACGAAGAAGTCATCCCCAACGGCGACCAGGCCAATCGTTCCGGCGTTGCTGGGCTGCTGGCGCAGCGCCTGGAGCAGGCCCCGGAGGTCAGAGGTGAGCGCCACCGGGAGCATTTCGGCTTCCCACTGGTCGTCTTCGCGGTAGACCACGATGGCGAAGTCAAGTACGTCTTCGTCTGTCATCTGATCTCCACCGACGCGGTCATCACGGCCGTAATGGTTTCAGACGCGCGACACCCCCGTCCGGTTGTCGCGCAAATTGTGATCAAAACCGCCGGGCGGGTTCGGATGTCTGTTCCGGTTGACGGTACCTTTTGTCCCATGGAGACCCATGTCGTTGACCACCCGCTCGTGTCGCACAAGCTCACGACCCTTCGTGACGTGCGGACCGACTCGCCGACCTTCCGGCGGCTGGCCGACGAACTGGTGACCCTCCTCGCCTACGAGGCGACCCGGGACGTGCGCGTCACCGAGGTGACCGTGGAGACGCCGCTCACTCCCACTCAGGGTGTACGTCTGTCTCGTCCCACACCTTTGGTAGTGCCGATCCTGCGGGCGGGCCTCGGCATGCTCGACGGGATGATGCGGCTGCTCCCCACGGCCGAGGTCGGCTTCCTCGGCATGATCCGCAACGAGCAGACCCTCGAAGCCTCCACCTACGCCACCCGGCTGCCCGACGACCTGTCGGGCCGGCAGTGCTTCGTGCTCGACCCGATGCTCGCGACCGGCGGCACCCTGGCCGCCGCGATCCAGTTCCTCTTCGCCCGGGGCGCCGTCGACGTGACCGCGCTCTGTCTCCTGGCCGCCCCGGAGGGCATCGCCCACCTCGACGCGGTCTTCAAGGACTCCGGCCACCCCATCAAGCTCGTCACCGCGGGCCTCGACGAGCGGCTCAACGACCAGGGCTACATCCTCCCCGGCCTCGGCGACGCCGGAGACCGGCTCTACGGTGTCGCCTGATTAGTTACACTTGGTGACTGCTCGGGTACGTACAGTAGTGACGACGTCTCTTTAGCGTCACTCGGTGTTACGTGGGGCGCGCACCAGGGAGAGCCATGAGTCAGTATGAGCAGGTCGAGGCCATGCTCCGTGACGAGTTCGCCGGAATTCACCCGGCCTCCACTGTCACGCGCTGTATTCAGGCCGCCCACCATGGGGCCGTGGAAGTGACGGGTCACGCCTATCCCGGGCTGGTGGAGCGCATCGCGCGCCGGCACCTCCAGGTTCTCGCTACCGCGACGGAGTCATAGCGAGGCCGGTAGTTCCGGCTTTAAGCGCTTTACCGAACCAGGTGCCTGGGTAATCTATGACTCAGTGGGAGTGGTGACCGCAGTGCAGGTCAAGAAGATTCTCAAGTGGGGAGCTGTTGCTCTGGTGGCTTTCTACCTGTTGTCGCGGCCGCATGACGCCGCCGACACCGTGACCGGCGCGGTCACCGGGGTCGTCAACGGCGCCAACTCAGTCGCCCAATTCTTCGCGCGACTGTCATGAGACTAGTCACCCACGGGGACTCCGCCCCGTCCTCCGTCAACCGCTACTTACTTCCCCACGAGCATCAGGTCATCATGGTTCGCCGCCATCCGGCCGTGCTGCTCCGACCGGTCGCCGAGATCTTCGGCGGCCTGATCATCGCCGGGCTCGCCAGCCAGTGGCTCGGCCCCGCAAGCGGCGGCCAGGCCCTTGTCATCATCTGGTGGGCCTGGCTCCTGCTGCTGATCCGCTTCGTGTGGAAGGTGGCGGAGTGGTCGGTCGACTACTTCGTCGTCACCTCTCAGCGCATGATGCTGGCCACCGGGCTGATCACCCGCAAGGTGGCCATGATGCCCCTCGGCAAGGTCACCGACATGAGCTTCCAGCGTGACCTCATGGGCAGGATTCTCGGCTACGGGGAATTCGTCATGGAATCGGCCGGTCAAGACCAGGCGTTGCGGACGGTCCCTTACATTCCGTATCCCGAGACGCTATACCTCGAGGTCTGCCAGATGATCTTCCCGAACAAGGACGACTCGGACGACTAACGTCCGTTATGCCGCTTTCCAGCGAGGATTCCCGAGGCGCGAACATAGTTCGCCCTCGGGATTCTTGACGGGAGGGTTACCCGATTCGACAGCTTCGTGCCATCATGGCGGGACCATTGACCAATCCCCTGCCCTGAGAGAACAGATGCCGAGTCAGGGAACCATAGGCGACCGCGTCCGAGCGCTGCGACTGAGCAGGCGCATGTCCCAGGCCCAGCTCGCTGGGCCCGATCTGTCCGACAGCTACGTCTCTCTCATCGAATCGGGGAAGCGAACGCCGACGCCCGTCGTCGCCCGCCTTCTCGCCGAGCGACTCGGCTGCACGACGGAGTTCCTCCTTCATGGAATAGAGCCGCGTCAGCGGATCGACACCGAGCTTGGCCTCCGGCACGCCGAACTCGAGCTGCACCACGGCGACCCGGCCATGGCGGCCGACCGATTCAGCGACATCGTCAAGGCGGCCGGCGAGGACAACGCCATGCTCGCCGCCCACGCCCGTCTCGGCCGGGCCCGCGCGCTTGAGGCGCAGGGCCGCATCGGCCGGGCCGTCGAGGCTTACGAACGACTGCGGCGGGAGGCCGGCGCCCACCCCGAGCGCCTGGCCGCACTGCCCCTGACCGTCGCCCTCTGCCGGTGTTACCACCGGGCCGGCGACCTCGCCCGCGCCCGCGACCTGGGTGCACACGCGTTGAGCCGCGTCGAGGCGCTCGGGGTGACCCAGGGCGAACTCGCCGTGGAACTCGCCGCGGCGCTCGCCGAGACCGAGACCGGACTTCCGTTCGTCGACCGCGTCCTTGTGGCCAATGGGCTGCCGCAGGTCGAAGACCGAACGACCGAGATCCTCGCGCTCTGGCAGGCCAGCGTGACCGCCGCAGAAGGGGAGGACTCGGCGCTCGCGGTGCAGCTCGCGGAGGACGCGATCGCGGCCGGTCGGCCGTCGCGCATGGCGGTCCGGATGGCCCGCATCGCGATGACCTGGGCGAAGATCACAGCCACCCACCCCGAAGACGCCGATCTGGACCGCGCCAACGCCCTCGCGGCGTCCGCCGGTTCGGTGCTGGGCGCCTTCCCGGCCGAACACCTCGACCATGCGCGCAGCCTGATCGTGATGTCGTCGGTGCGGCTGCGCTCGGGTGACACCGAAGGCGCCGCCGAACTGGCCAACCGCGCTCTCGACCAGTTGGTCGGCATCCGGGGCACGATTCCCGCGACTGCCTACCTCGTACTGGCGGAAGTCCATTTGGCACGGTCCCAAAGCGCGACCGCCGAGCTGCGCAAGGCGCAGGACCTGCTCTCCGCGACCGGGCCCGCGCCCGACCGCGAGGCGGCCCGCACCTGGCGTGAACTGGGCGATCTGTGGGGTCAGGCCGGATCTCGCGAAGACCAGTCGAAGGCATACCGCAGAGCGCTCGAAGCGGTGGGCGTGCACGCGAACATGCCCGGCATCGTCACACCTGCGGTACTGACGCGATAAGCCTCCCAGAGCTTCGGATTTGTGTCCGAAGCTCTGGAATAATTAGGGTCGACCAGTCATTGACTCATGGGATGACTGGTTTCCCCTTAGGAGGCGGACTGTTGTGAGTCTGCGTACGGCGCAGCGGGCGTCTCTCGTGGACCAGGTGATCGACCAGCTCAAAGAGCAGATCACTTCGGGCTCGTGGAAGCTGAACGCCAAGATCCCGACCGAGACCGTATTGGCCGAGCAGCTCGGCGTGGGGCGTAACACGGTTCGTGAAGCCGTGCGGGCGCTGACCCACGCAGGGCTGCTCGACTGCCGTCAGGGCGACGGCACGTATGTCAGGGCCATCAGTGAGCTGTCCGGCGCGATGGCGCGGCGGCTGCGGGCGGCCGAGCAGCTGGAGATCCTCGAAGTCAGGCGGGCCCTTGAGGTCGAGGCGGCCCGGCTGGCGGCGACCCGGCGCAGTGACGCCGACATCGTCAACATCCAGGCGGCGCTGACCCGGCGCGAGCAGGCCTGGGCCTCCGGCGACGTCGACGCGTTCGTCGAGGCCGACCTGGCCTTCCACGTCGCGGTCGTGCAGGCCACCCACAACCGGGTGCTGATCGACCTCTACGTCGACTTCTCCGCGGCGCTGCGCACCAGCATCGCGGCGGCCGGCGGGTCGCTGGAGCAGAACTACATCCCCCACGACGGCATTCTGCGCGCGATCGCCTCGGGCGACGCCACGGCGGCCGAGCACGCGGGGCACGCGTGCATGGAGCACATCCTGATCGCCCTCACCGAGACGGGCGAGCTCGACTAGTTGATCCGCAACGACATCACGAGGTAGCGGAAGGCGGGGTCGTCGCCCGCGTCGGTGATCAGCGCCGGGCGGGTGGGCGAGTCGAGGTGGATCACCGCCTGCTCGGTCTCGACCCCGGCCAGCCCTTCGAGCAGGAAGTGCGGCTGGAAGGCGATGAGGATGTCGTCGCCGTCGAGGTCGGCCTGCATCGCCTCGGCGCCCCGGCCGATCTCGTCGCCCGCGGCCTGGATCAGCACCTGGCCCTGGGAGAACGACAGACGTACGGCCGAATGGGCCCCGGCGACCAGGGCCACGCGGCGGATCGCCTCGAGGAACGGCTGGACGCTGACCGTGGCCTTGATGCCCCAGTTCCCGTCGAGCCTCGACCGGTAGTCGATGAACTGCTCGTCGAGCAGCCGGACCGTCGTCGACTTGCCGGCGCTTTCGAAGCCGGCCACGTTGCCGCCGAGGCAGACGCTCACCTCGCCGACGCGCAACGACTTGGCGACGTCGACCAGGACCTTCGCCGGGATCATCGCGCCGTGGGACGTGCCTTCGGTCTCGGGGTGCCAGAGGAAGTCGCGGGCGGCGATGCGGTAGCGGTCGGTCGCCGCCATCGTCATGTTGACGCCGTCGGTGTCGACCCTGATCGCGGTCAGCATCGGCAGCGTGTTGTCGCGGCTGGCGGCCACGGCGACCTGGGCCACGGCCGAGGCGAACAACGCGCCGCCGACCGCGCCGACCTTGGCCGGCATCGGCGGCAGGGTGGGGAAGTCGTCGGCCGGCATGGTCAGCAGCCCGAACTCGGCGCTGCCGCAGGTCAGCACCGCTTCGTTGCCGCTGGTGGTGATGTCGACCACGTCACCGGGCAGGCTGCGGACGATCTCGGCGAGCACCCGGCCGGGCAGCAGCACCTGGCCCGGCTCGGCGACCGCGGCGTCGACGTCGGCCCTGGCCGACACGTCGTAGTCGAAAGCGGAGATGCGCAGGTCGCCGGAGGCGTCGAGGAGCAGGCCCGTCAGCACCGGCAGCGCCGGACGGGTCGGCAGGATGCGGGCGCACCAGCCCACGGCCTCAGCCAGCACATCGCGGTTGACCTGGACTTTCACCGTTGACCTCCGACCTCACCACTGGCAGTGACGACACGCTACCCATCACTACCGACAAAACCCGACCATCACCGCCCGTTCAAATACGCCAGAACGGCCAATACCCGCCGATTGTCGTCGTCACTCGGGGCCAGATCGAGTTTGCCGAAGATGCTGGCCGTGTGTTTGCCCACGGCGCTCTCGCTGAGGAACAGGCGCTGGCCGATCGCGGCGTTCGAGCGTCCTTCGGCCATCAGCTCCAAGACCTCGCGTTCGCGTGGGGTGAGGCGGGCGATCGGCTCGTTGCGGGCGTTGCTGACCATGAGCTTGGCGATCACGTCGGGGTCCATCGCGGTGCCGCCGCCGGCCACCCGCCGCACCGCGTCGATGAACTGCTCGGTGTTGAAGACACGGTCTTTCAGCAGGTAGCCGATGCCGCCGGTGCCGTCGGCGAGCAGTTCGCGGGCGTAGAGTTGCTGGACGTGCTGCGAGAGCACCAGCACCGGTAATCCGGGGACCTGTTTGCGGGCGGCCAGCGCGGCCTGCAGCCCTTCGTCGGTGAAGGTGGGCGGCAGCCGTACATCGACGACGGCGACGTCGGGGCGGTGGGTGACCAGGGCCGTCAGGAGTTCGGGGCCTGATTCGACCGCGGCGACCACGTCGAACTCATGGGCGCGGAGCAGGTGGACGAGGCCCTCGCGGAGCAGGTGGAGGTCTTCGGCGAGTACGACCTTCATGATCGGTCAGCATACGCCCGGACTCTTGCCCGGCGTCGGGTTCAGCCGGATACCGGTCGCCAGCATCGTGGCGCCGAGCGCGATCATGAACGCGACCGTGGGCCACTGGTAGGGAGGCGGCATGTACAGGGCCAGGAACCACGACCGCTCGTCCGGCTGGAAGATCAACATGAACGTCGCCACCAGGCCCTGGGGGAACAGCGGCAACCAGCACAGGCTCCAGCACAGTGCGTAGACCAGGCCGCGCCAGCCCTTCGGCAGCGCGTTGACCGGTTCGAGCTCCTCGTCACCGGGGAGCGCGTCGAGCACCTCGATGGTCGCGGTGGTGCCGCCGCCGGGCGGGCTCGACAGGGCCAGCACCCCGTCGAAGGCCGCCAGCCGCCGCTCGATGCCGGCCAGTCCCCCTCCCGGCGTGGCCTTCGCCCCACCCGGCCCGTCGTCGGTCACCGTCACCCGCAGCGCCCGGCCACGCCGGCTGATGTCGATGGTGACCTTGGACGCCTCGTACCGCGACGCGTTGGTCAGCAACTCGCTGACGGCGAAGTAGACCGCCGACTCGACCGGCGACTCGGGCCGTTCCAGCAGGTCGGCGTGGACCTTGACCTTGAGCGGGCTGTCGAGGGCGAGCGCCCGGATGGCGTCGCCGAGCCCCCGTTCGGCCAGCACGGGCGGGTGGATGCCCCGGACGAGCTGCCGGAGCTCCTGCAGGGCGGTCGCCGACGACTCCCGGGCCTTCGCCAGCAGCGCCTTCGCCGCGTTCGGGTCGTTGTCGACGAGTTGTTCGGCCGCGCCGATCGTCATGCCGACGGCCACCATGCGCGCCTGGGCGCCGTCGTGGAGGTCGCGTTCGATCCTGCGGAGCTCGGCGGCCTGGAGGTCGAGCTGGTCGGCCCTGACCTGGTTGAGCCTGTTGACCTGCCCGACGAGCTGGGTGTTGGCCGTGGGGCCGAGCAGGGCCAGGGCGTACAGGCCATAGTTCTTCAGCGCCGCGGGGGCGAGGAAGAAGGCGGCGACGGAGAGGGCCAGGCCCCAGTACAGGCCCTCCGACAGGGTCAGCCAGATGCCCCAGCCGATGACGAACGTCGGGCCCAGGGCCAGCACCGACCGGGTCCACGGGTCGAGGATGATCCACACCAGCTCACGCCAGGTCGCCGGGTCGGTGATCACCCAGGCCAGCATGCGGTCGATGTGCGGCGAGGTCGCCGTGCGGTAGCGCTTGCCCTTGTGGTGGTAGTAGCCGTCGCGGGCCCGCACCAGCGCGGGCGGCTTGGGGCGGTAGGGGGTGGGGATCTCCACCCCCACCCAGCGGCGCATCAGGTGCCGGTCGATGCCGGCCATGAAGCGGATCAGCCGTACCGACGGTTCGAGCAGGAACACCATGCCCAGGACGGTCGACACCAGCACCCCGAGGATCGACACCAGCGCGACCGGGATCTGGACGACCACCAACGCCGACAGCGCGAGCCCGTAACCGAGCGATCTGACCTGCTTCATGCGTTTCAGTGTGACCGCGCGCAGCCTCGGAGGGGAGTGGACGAAGCCGCCCGAGGGGGGGTGGGGTTTCCTCCACCCCGGATGGGTCACCAGACGCATTACCTCCGAGCTCGCGGATTTCTAGCGTTCTCGGCATGGCAATCATCACGGTTCAGAACCTGCGCAAGCAGTACGGCGCCAAGGTCGCCGTCAAGGACGTCTCGTTCTCCGTGGAAGAGGGCGAGATCTACGGGATCGTCGGCCGCAACGGCGCCGGCAAGACCACGACCGTCGAGTGCGTGGCAGGGCTGCGCAAGCCCGACGGCGGCGCCATCCACGTCGCGGCCGACCTCAAGCAGCAGGTCGGGGTGCAGCTCCAGGAGAGCATCATGCCCGACAAGCTCCGCGTCGGCGAGGCCCTCGACCTGTACGCCTCCTTCTACGCCAACCCCGCCTCGGTGACCGAGCTGCTCGACGAGGTCGGGCTGGACCCCAAGGTGGGCTTCGCCAAACTGTCGGGCGGCCAGCGGCAGCGCCTGTCGATCGCGCTGGCCCTGGTCGGCAACCCCAAGATCGCGATCCTGGACGAGCTGACGACCGGCCTCGACCCGCAGGCCCGGCGTGAGACCTGGGAGCTGATCAGCCGGATCCGCGAGCGCGGCGTGACCGTGCTGCTGGTCAGCCACTTCATGGAAGAGGTCGAACGCCTCTGCGACCGGGTCGCGGTCATCGCCGACGGCACGGTCCTCGCCGTCGACACCCCGGCCGGGCTCATCTCGCGGACGGGCGGCGTGCAGCGCATCACCTTCCGGACGACCGCGCCGGTGGAGAGCCTCAAGTCGCTGCCCGAGGTGCACTCGGTGACCGTCGAGGCCGGCCACGTGACCGTGACCGGAGACCAGAACGTGCTCCGGGCGATCGTCACGGCCCTGCCCGACTCGGCGATCTCCAACCTCAAGACCGAGACCAGCTCGATGGACGACGCCTTCCTCGCCCTCACCGGCGAATGACCATCCCCACCACCGAAGGAGCTCTGCCCGACATGGCCATCACCGCCCCCCAGGTCCGCCGCCTGACCTCGGTCGAGACCAAGCTCTACCTGCGCGAACCCGCCGTCATCTTCTTCGCGGTCGGCCTGCCCATCGCCCTGACGCTGATCCTCGGCGGCACGATCCCCGACTTCATGGACCCCGACCCGGCTCTCGGCGGCCTGCGGCCGATCGACACCCACCTCCCCGGAGTAATGATCATCCTGTCGGTCCTGACCTGCGCGTTCTCGCTGCTGCCGACCGTGCTGGTGACCTACCGGGAGCGCGGCATCCTGAAGCGGATGTCGACCACGCCGGTCAGCCCCGCCACCGTGCTCGGCGTGCAACTGGTGCTCAACGTCGCCATGGCCGTGCTGACCACCGTGCTCATCCTCGTCCTGGCCAATCTCGTGTACGACGTCCCGTTCCCCAAGGCGCCCCTCACCTTCGCCGGAGTGCTCCTGCTGGGCATGGTGTCGTCGTTCGCCATCGGGCTGCTGCTGGCCGGACTCGCGCCCACCTCACGGATCGTCCAGGGGCTCGGCATGGCGGTGTTCTTCCCCTCGCTCTTCTTCGCCGGCATGTGGGTGCCCCACGCTCTGATGCCCGGCGTGCTGCGGACCATCTCCGAGTTCACCCCGTCGGGGGCCTTCGGCGCCGCGCTGGTCGAGGTGCTGTCCACCGGCAGCACCGAGTGGCTGCACATCGTCGTGATGGCCGCATGGGGCGTGGTCGCGGCGATCGTGGCCGTCCGGTTCTTCCGCTGGTCGTGATTACCCGCCGGGTAATCGCCCAGATGACCTGTCAGTGCTTAGGTTCGGAGACGTGACGATGACCTCAGTCGGCCCCCTGCTCCGCGGATGGCGTGAGAACCGCCGGCTCAGCCAGCTCGACCTGTCCGTCGCCGCCGACGTCTCCACCCGGCACATCAGCTTCCTGGAGACCGGCCGGGCCCGTCCCAGCCGCGAGATGATCCTCCGCATCGCCGACTGCCTCGACCTGCCGCTCCGGGAACGCAACCGGCTGCTGCTGTCCGCCGGTTTCGCCCCGGTCTACGGCGAGACCTCTCTCTCCAACCCCCGGATGGCCGCCATTCAGGCGGCCATCCGGCAGGTCCTCACCGGCCACGAGCCCCACCCGGCGGTCGTCGTCGACCAGCGCTGGAACCTGGTCGACGCCAACGCCGGCCTCGCCCTCCTCTCCGAGGGCATCGACCCCGACCTGACCGCCAACGTGCTGCGCGCCTCCCTCCACCCGGAGGGCCTGGCCCCGCGCATCGCCAACCACGGCGAGTGGCGGGCCCACCTGCTCTCCCGCCTGCGCCGCCAGATCGCCTTCACCGCCGACCCGGAGCTCGTCTCCCTGTACGAGGAGCTCCGCGGCTACCCCTGCGACCAGCCCGAACCGGAAATCGAGTTCCCCGGGCCCGGCGACATCTTCGTCCCGCTGCGACTGCGCCACGACGGGGGCGAACTGCGCTTCTTCAGCATCGTGGCGACCTTCGGCACCCCCCTTGACGTGACCGTGGCCGAGTTGGCCATCGAATCGTTCTTTCCCGCCGACGATCACACTCGCCGGGTGATGACAGAATTCGCGAGATAAGATCACGTTCTACCCCGGAGGCCCAGCGTGCCGGCTCAGGTGTTGAAGAACACGTTCCACATCGGCGTCGAACCGAAGGTGGTCCTCGACCATCTGACGACCCCTGAGAACTACATCGGGCTCTCCCCGATCGTGGTCGCCGTGAAGGACGTGGACCGGTCGGCCCCCGGAGTCGTCCGCTACACCGCCACCGAGCGGTTCCGGTTCTTCGGCTTCCTCAAGTGGGACAACCTCATCGCGGTCGAGCTGTTCACCGACGACCACGCCGTGTGGGGAGACGTGAAGAGCCCGGGCGGGGTGCGGATGGCGTACCGATTCGACCTCAGCGCCGAAGGAACCGGGACCCGCGTCGACGACGTGCTCAACCTGTCGGCGCCCCCTCTGATCATCAAGTACGCCGCCTCCGAGGCCCGCAAGGTCCAGCTGGCGCGGGCGCGTATCCTCGTCGAACGGCTCGCCTAGGAGGTCCAGATGATCGTCGTGGCCCACGTCAGCGACACCCACATCGACGGCGGCCCCCGCGCCACCGAACGGGCCGAACGGGTGATGCGCCACGTCGACGGCCTCGCGGTCGACGCCGTGATCGTGACCGGCGACATCGCCGACAACGGCGCCCCGGCCGAATACGAGCTCGCCCGCAAGATCCTGACGACCCGCCACCCGACGCTGATCTGCCCGGGGAACCACGACTCGCGTGCGCCGTTCAGGGAGGTGCTGCTCGGCTCCTCCGGATCGGCACCGGTCGACCAGGTGCTGTCGGTCGGGACCTTCAGCATCGTCCTGGTCGACTCGAGCATCCCGGGGCGGGCCGAGGGGCGGCTCGAGCCCTCGACGCTGGCGTGGCTCGACGAGACGCTCTCGGCGTTGCCGGGCAAGGCGTTCGTAGGCATGCACCACCAGGCGTCGTCGCTGCACAGCCCCTACGTCGACGGGATCGGGCTACGGAACCCGGGCGAGCTGGCCGACGTGCTCGGGCGGCACTCCAACGTGGTGGCGGTGCTCTCGGGCCACGCCCACACGGCCGCGGCCACGACGTTCGCGGGGCTGCCGCTGCTGGTCGGGCCGGGGGTGGTCAGCACGGCGCTGACGCCGTACGAGACCGAGAGCGGGCCGCCGGTGTCGCTGGAGCAGCCGCCGGGGTTCGCGCTGCACGTGTTCGACGGGGAGCACCTGGTCACCCACTATCGGGTGGTTCCCTGAGGGCGGGTCAGTGGCTGGCCATGTCGACGAACCGCGAGTAGTGGCCCTGGAAGGCGACGGTGACCGTCGCGGTGGGGCCGTTTCGGTGCTTGGCCACGATCAGGTCGGCCTCGCCGGCGCGGGGGGACTCGCGCTCGTAGGCGTCTTCGCGGTGGAGCAGGATGACCATGTCGGCGTCCTGCTCGATCGAGTTGTGCAGATTGATGCCATTGGCGACGAAGTTGTGGGTGCCGAGCACGGTCGCGTCGTACACGGGCTGGTCTCCGAGCGGCTCGACGCTCGCGATCTCGTCCCAGAAGACGTCGTTGGTCGCGAGGATCTCCAGATCGGCGTCGTCAAGGACGGTCGCGATGCGGCCCAGCCGTTCACGGCTCGGGGCCGCCCGCCGCATCGCGCTCCCATTGAATGAATGCCCCATGGCGACCGCGAACTCCCGGTGGGTGATCCGTCGCCCAGCGAGGATGTCACGCACCTGGTCCCACACCTTCACGGGTACGGTGTCGAGATTGGTGCCGCCGACCTTGAGCCGGAGTTCGGCCCTGCACCGGTGAGCCTGGGCACCGCGCGCACCATGGACACCGATGTCGTCGAGGAACCGCAGTTGGTTCTCCGCACCGTAGATCACAAGCTGGTAGCCCGGCCGGTATCCCTGCTTCTGGTTCGTCTTGATCCTCGTCATCACGTTGAAGCGCAGCAGCAACCGTGCCACGTCGTCGATCAGCCTGCGACTGGTGGAGGCGTAGTAGATCCGCGCCTGGCCGGCGTTCTCGTCCCACCACACATACCCGTCGGTGGCCCACAGGTGTCGGAGGAACAGGGCGAGCTGCTCTTTCGGCGCGGCGAACATCGGGCCGGGAACGAACTTCTCATGGCTGCGCAGCCCGAACAGGCCGAGATCGTCAAGCCACGCCGCGATGGGGTTCCGCTTGCCGTGTGTCAGATGGAAGGGAGCCGGAAGGCGAAGACTCGTGCACCGAGCCGCCTCGTGTTCGTCGCGAACGGCGGTGATGGCGAAACGGCGGGCCGCGGCCTCGGTGACCGCGACCAGGTTGGCCGCGTCTCGGGACGCGTAGCGGATGGGCTGCCGCCGCACGAACGATCCATCACCGATCATGTGCGCGAGCAGGACGACCTCATCCTCGTCGAGCGCCTTGAGTTCCAACGGCGGCGGTACATGCCGGAGAACCGAGACCCGCGTGCCGGGAGACAGCGTATCGAGGGCGTGCCAGCCGTCGTAGGTGAGGAAAGGATGGTTGCCGGTCGCCTCGATCTCCCGGCCCGACGTCATCCGCACGCGGAAGACCGGCTTGACGCCGCTGCTGAAGACATGGGTCATCGTGCGCGGCACGAGCTTGAGCCGGTCGTCGAGCGACCATACGGGGATGTTCTGAGCCCCCGCCTCCATCAGCTCACCGAGGCTGACCTCCTGCCCGTTGTCGGCCCGCAGGATCCGGCTCGACGCCGTGAGACATCCCGACTCGCGCAGGTCGCTGACCTGGGGCCGCTTGTCGGTGCGTTGCTCGGGGCCACGGTTCAGCTGGGAGATCGCGATGACCGGGACCTCCAGCTCCTTGGCCAGCAGCTTCAGCGCACGTGACAACTCCGACACTTCCTGCTGGCGGCTCTCGGTCCTCTTGGGGGAGCTCATCAGCTGGAGGTAGTCGACGATCACGAACTTCAGGTCGTTGCGCTGCTTCAGGCGGCGGCACTTGGCCCGGATCTCCATCATCGACATGTTGGGGGAGTCGTCGATGAACAGGGGGGCCTGGGCGACCTCGCCCATGCGGCGGGCCATGCGGGTCCAGTCGTCGTCGTTCATCATGCCGGAGCGCATGGCGTGGAGCGCGACCCTGGCCTCTGCGGACAGCAGACGCATGGTGATCTCGTTGCGCGACATTTCCAGCGAGAAGATCGCGGTGGTCATGCCGTGCTTGATTGCCGCAGAACGGGCGAAATCGAGCCCCAGCGTGGACTTGCCGATGGCCGGGCGGGCGGCGACGACGATCATCTGGCCCGGGTGGAGGCCGTTGGTCAGGGCGTCGAGGTCTTGGAAGCCCGTGGGGACGCCGACCATCTGGCCGCCCCGGCTGCCGATCGCCTCGATCTCGTCGAGGGCGCCCGGCATGATCTCGGACAGCGGCAGATAGTCTTCGGACGTGCGGCGCTCGGTGACCTTGTAGATCTCGGCCTGGGCGCGGTCGACCAGGTCGTCGACCTCTTCGTTCTGGCCGCCGTAGCCGTAGGAGACGATGCGGGTGCCGGCTTCGATGAGGCGGCGGAGCACCGCCTGCTCGCGCACGATCTTCGCGTAGTAGCCCGCGTTGGCGGCGGTGGGGACGACGGCGGTCAGCGTGTGGAGGTAGGCGCCGCCGCCCACCCGGCCGACCTCGCCGCGGCGCTGGAGGTCGTTGAAGACCGTGACGGCGTCGGCGGGTTCGCCCCGGCCGTAGAGGTCGGTGATGATCTCGTAGATGATCTGGTGGGCCGGTCGGTAGAAGTCGTCGGCGCGGAGCACCTCGACGACGTCGGCGATGGCGTCTTTGGAGAGGATCATGCCGCCGAGGACGGACTGCTCGGCCTCGATGTTGTGCGGCGGGGTGCGTTCGAAGGACGGCTCGGAAGGCCCTCCGGAGAAGTCGACGACGCTCACTTGGCCCTCCCCCTCGCTCGCACCCACCCCCAGTTGTAGATGACGCCTCCGACAGTTTCCCGCCACCTCACGCCATCAGCAACGTAGGCCTGTGGATAACTCTGTGGACAACCTGTGGACGACGGCCTCCAGGGTGTGGGCAGCTTGGGGATTAGCCTGTGTATAACCTTTCCACATGTCTGTGGATAACCTTCTGAGCTGCGGAGATGTTATCCACCCCCTGTGGATAGAAGTTTTTTCTTGACCGGCAGAATGACTTCCATGTCCCCCGACGATCGCGAGATCCTCCGGCTCGCCGTCCCCGCGTTCGCGGCGCTCGTCGCCGAGCCCCTCTTCCTGCTGGCCGACTACGCCATCGTCGGACGGCTCGGCACCGGGGCGCTCGGCGCGCTGAGCGTCGCGGGCACGATTCTGGCGACGATCGTCAGCCTGTGCGTGTTCCTCGCCTATGGAACCACCGCCGCCGTCGCCCGGCGCATCGGGGCGGGGGCGCGGCGGGAGGCCGTCCAGGGCGGCATGGACGGCCTGTGGCTCGCGACGGCCATCGGGCTCGCCGTGGTCGTGGTCTGCTGGCCCCTCGCACCGTGGCTGGTCGGCCTCGTGGGGGCCGAACCGGCCATCGTCGACGACGCGGTGACCTATCTGCGCGTCAGCCTGCTCGGCGCTCCGGGCATGCTGCTGGTCCTCGCCGGTACGGGTGTGCTGCGCGGCCTCCAGGACACGGTGACTCCCCTGGTCGTCTCCGTGGGCGGGTTCGCCCTGAACGCGGCGCTGAACGCCTGGTTCGTCCTGGGCCTCGACTGGGGGCTGGCCGGCTCCGCCTCCGGCACGGCGGCCGCGCAGACGCTCATGGCGGCGGCCTATCTGGTCATGGTGGTGCGGGGCGCGCGGCGGGAGGGCGCGTCGTTGCGGCCCGACCTGTCGGGCATCAAGGCGTCGGGCCTGGCCGGGATCGCGATCCTCATCCGCACGCTCTGCCTGCGGATCGTGCTCATCGTGGCCACCGTGATGGCGGCCCGGATGGGCACCGCCCAAGTGGCCGCCCACGGCATCATGTTCCAGATCTGGACCCTGCTCGCCTACGCCCTCGACGCCATCGCGATCGCCGGTCAGGCCATCATCGGCCGCCAACTCGGGGCCGGGGCACTGACGGCGGCCCGGCGGGCGACCTGGCGGATGGTCCTGTGGGGCATCGGTTCGGGCGTGGTCCTCGGCCTCGGACTGCTGGCCGCCGGGCCGTTCGTTCCCGCCCTGTTCGACGCCGACCCCGCCGTGACGGCGGCCCTGGCATCGATCATCTGGATCGCGGCCGTCCTCCAGCCGCCGGCGGGTGTGGTGTTCGTGCTCGACGGGGTGCTGATCGGCGCGGGCGACCAGCGCTATCTGGCGTGGGCCGCGGTCGCGACGACCGTCGCGTTCCTGCCCTTCGCATTGGTGGCCGGCAGCCTGGCGGGGTTGTGGCTGGCCATCGGCGTGTGGATGGCCGCCCGTCTGATCACTTTGGGCACCCGCGCCTACGGCTCGAAGTGGCTGGTCGCCGGCCCGACCGTCACCAGACCCCCAGCCTCCTGACCGCGACGAGCGCCCGTGGGCGTTCTGTCCGAGCCCGACCTGTCTCCGCACAGGCCAGCCGGATGACCCAACGCGGGTGAGCCCGGCCGACCCGGCGCTCCCCACGCGCAGGCTCTCCGCACAGACCAGCCGGATGACCCAACACAGGTGAGCCCGCCCGATCTGGCCCTCCCTAGGCGCAGATTCTCCACTCAGACCGGTCAGATCCCTAGCGCTGCCCATACGCCGGTTCTCCGCACAGGCCAGCCGGGTGACCTGGCGCGGGTGAGCCCGGCCGAGTAGGTGCGCTCCAGGCGATGTCCACGCCCTCATCTGACTCGGAGGTCGAAGCCGGCCGCTCTCACCTGACCCGGAGCGCCGAATCCTTCGGCGAGCACGACGAAGCCCCCTCCGGCGGGCCGGAAGGGGCTTCGGGTGGCCGGGATCAGACGGCCAGGACCTCGATGTCGACCGCGGCGGCGACCTCCGGGTGCAGCTTGACGCTGACCCGGTGGGTGCCGGTGGTCTTGATCGCGTTGTCGATGACGATGCGACGGCGGTCGAGGGTCGGGCCGCCGGCCGCCTTGACGGCGTCGGCGATGTCGCCCGTGGTGATCGAGCCGAAGAGGCGGCCCGAAGCGCCGGCCTTGGTCTTCAGCTTGACCTTGAGGGCGCCGAGCTGGCCGGCGACCTCCTTGGCGGTGCCCAGGTCGCGGATCTCGCGGGCGTCGCGCGCCTTCTTGATCGAGGCGATCTGGGTCTCCGCGCCGCGCGTCCACAGGATCGCGTACTGGCGCGGGATGAGGTAGTTGCGGCCGTAGCCGTTCTTGACCTCGACGATGTCGCCAGGGGCGCCGAGGCCGGAGACCTCAGTGGTCAGAATGAGCTTCATTTTCCCAAGGCTCCTTTCTTAGCGCGCGGTGGAGGTGTAGGGCAGCAGCGCCATCTCGCGGGCGTTCTTGATCGCGGTGGCGACGTCGCGCTGGTGCTGGGTGCAGTTGCCCGTCACCCGGCGGGCGCGGATCTTGCCGCGGTCGGAAATGAACTTCCGCAGCAGGCCCGTGTCCTTGTAGTCGACGTAGGAGATCTTGTCGTGGCAGAACAGGCAAACCTTCTTCTTGGGCTTGCGCAGTGCCGGCTTGGCCATCGTGGTGCTCCTTTCAGAGCCCCGCGCGAAGCGGGAATGGTCGCTCGGTTTTCATATGGATTTAGAAAGGCGGTTCGTCGCTGTAGTCGCCGCCGAAGCCGCCGCCGCCCTGCGGGCTGCCGCCGCTGTAGCCGCCGCCACCACCGCCGCCGCCGCCCTGGAAGCCGCCGCCACCGGACGGGGCCGGGGACGCGCTGGCCCAGGGGTCGTTGGCGGGGCCGCCGAAGCCGCCGCCGCCTCCGCCGCCCTGACGGGCGGTCTTGTTGACCTTGGCGGTGGCGTTGCGCAGCGAGGGGCCGACCTCGTCGACCTCGACCTCGTAGACGGTGCGCTTCTCGCCTTCCTTGGTTTCGTACGACCGCTGGCGCAGCCGGCCCTGCACGATCACCCGCATGCCGCGCTGGAGGCTCTCGGCGACGTTCTCCGCCGCCTGACGCCAGACGTTGCAAGTGAGGAACAGGCCCTCGCCGTCTTTCCACTCGTTGGTCTGCTTGTCGAGGAACCGCGGAGTGGACGCGATGCGGAACCGGGCCACCGCCTGCCCCGTGGGCGTGAAGCGGAGCTCGGGGTCGTCGACAAGGTTGCCGACGATGGTGATTGTGGTGTCGCCTGCTGCCATCGGTCGTAGCCTTTCGTATCCCGCCGACGTATTAGTCGCCCAGCGTAAAGCCAGGCTCCGACAAAACGTCAGTGAAGTTCGGGACGCAGCACCTTCGTACGAAGAATGCCCTCATTGAGGTTGAGCTGACGGTCCAGCTCCTTGACCGTGGCCGGCTCGGCCGAGAGGTCGACGACGGCGTAGATGCCCTCGGACTTCTTGTCGATGTCGTAGGACAGCCGGCGACGGCCCCAGACTTCGACCTTCTCCACGGTGCCACCGTCGTTGCGGACGACGGCGAGGAACTGGTCGAGTGAGGGCTGCACGGTGCGCTCATCGAGGGACGGGTCGAGGATGACCATCATCTCGTATCGACGCATGCGGAATCCAACCTCCTCTGGACTCTGCGGCCACGACGCCTTGCCGTGACAGGAGGACGCGCGTCCTTAGCAGACGCAGCCCGTCAAGGCTACCAGGGCGGCGGTTGTGTCCGGTCCGGTCCGGGAATCCTGAGGGGAAGCGAGATGCGGACGGCCGAAGGCCGGCCGTGGCTCGCGTTCTGAACCTGCCTGAAAAGACAGGAGAAGGGGGTGGCGCTTATGCCACACATCTTGGATCCCGTCGCGGGCCAGCCGCGAAAACTCACGCTCAACACCGACGGCCGGCCCCATCGGCTGCAGAACGTCCTGTGTCTTTCGGTGTTCACGATCGGCGTCTTCGCCTTCGTCTTCGGGTTCGTCGTGGCCCTCCACGTGCCCGCGTCGTGGCTGGGCGCGGTCGGCTTCTTCACTGGGCTGTTCTCCCAGTTCATCTCGGTGACCACGCCCCAGCGGGTGTTCAACATCATGGGCATCGTGGGGTCGTTCGTCGGCGCCGGGCTGGGCATCGCCCACGGCGGATTCGTCTAGACGTCCACGGGCGAAAAGAAAGGCCGCAGCACGCGCTGCGGCCTTTTCCATGGAAATCACTTGCCGATATGCAGGTCCACCCCGAGAAGGACGAGGAACCAGAGGAAGATCGAAAGAAGGGCCTCGGCGATGTCGCGAAGAATGCCGGGCGTGAGGTAGTCGTAGACCCACGCCACGTAAATGCCGACCAGGATGTAGATCAGCAGGATGAAACTCCCGACCCGGTAGCGCATGTCGTCTCCTTTTGTCGTGACGCGCGAGACGCAGGGCGCGTCAACCGCCATCGCGACTGCCCGGACGATCACCTTTGAAACGCTCTTCAAAAGCCCGTTAGGCTCGACTACATGGTGCGTATCGGAGCTCATGTCGACCAGGACGACCCGCTGGCCCACGCCGCCGCTCGCGAGGCCGAGGTGGTGCAGTTCTTCCTCGGTGATCCGCAGGGGTTCAAGGGGCCGGTCATGCCCGCGAGCGCCGACGCGATCCGCGAGTCCGATGTGCAGGTCTTCGTCCACGCCCCTTATCTGATCAACGTCGCCACGACGAACAACCGCATCCGCATCCCCAGCCGCAAGCTGCTGGAGGGCCAGCTCAAGGCCGCGGCCGAGCTCGGCGCGACCGGGCTGATCGTGCACGGCGGCCACCTGAACAAGGGCGAAGACCCGCAGAAGGGGTTCGACAACTGGGGCAAGGTGTTCGAGCGTATGGACTGCCCGATCCCCGTCCTGATCGAGAACACGGCCGGGGGCGACAACGCCATGACCCGCCACCTCGACACGATCGCCCGGCTCTGGGACGCGGTGACCGCGAAGGCCCGCGAGCCGGAGAAGATCGGCTTCTGCCTCGACACCTGTCACGCCCACGCCGCCGGGGAGAACCTCGAGGGCATCGTCGACCGGGTCATGGCGATCACCGGCCGCATCGACCTGGTCCACTGCAACGACTCGCGGGACGCGTTCGACTCGGGCGCCGACCGACACACGAACCTGGGGCACGGGCAGATCGACCCGGAGCTGATCCTGGAGATCTGCCGCCAGGCCGGCGCCCCCATCGTGGTGGAGACGCCGGGCGACGGCCAGGCCGACGACATCGCCTTCCTCAGAAAAAATCTTTAATCCACAGCCTGTGGATAAAGTCTGCGGATTCCCGCGCTCAAGAAGTGGGTACGGTCTGGAGCTCCCGCTCGCCGGCGTCGTCTTCGGCCGGGGGGCGGCGGGTGCTCGTCCACAACCTTCTGAACGACAACACCGCGGCCATCAGCAGCAGCAGGTTGCGGGCGGCCAGCACCAGGGTGCCGGGCAGTTCGCCCTTCCACGAGTAGTGCTCCTCGATCCACGGATAGGCGATCCCGGTCAGCAGCGTGGCCGCCAGCAGCAACCACGCCACCTCTTTCTGGCTCGACCTCGGCACCGAGAACACCACGGCGGCCAGGCCGATGAGCCAGATCATGTACTGGGGTGAGAGCACCCGGCTGGTCACCACGAGCAGCAGCACGGTCGTCAGCGCCGCGTCGTAGAACGTGGCCTCGGTCGGGTGGGCCCGCAACCACCACACGACGAGCAGCACCGCCGCGATCGGGGTGGCCAGCACCGCGATCGTGATAGCCGTCTCGACCCCCGGGCCGGCCAGTTCCATCGCGCCGTGCTGGTAGGTGGAGAAGCCGCCCCACAGGCCGAGGGCGCGCAGCAGCACGAACGGCGTCGCGGCCATCGACTCCACCTGGAGGCCGCGTTCCTGCTGGGCGGTCAGGAAGTCGAGCGCGTTGGGCATGACCAGCGCGGTCGCGCCGCAGGCCACCACGGTGGCGGCCACCGCCGAGGCGCTGCCGGTGAGCAACTCGCGCCAGCGGCGCAGCCCGGCCAGCAGCGCGATCGGCCACACCTTGATCGAGAATCCGATGCCGATGAGCGCGCCCCGCACCGCCGCGTCGGTGGACGCCGTCAGCGCCGCCACCGCGAAGATCGCCACCATCAGGTCGTAGCGGGCGATCAGCAGCGGCCCGAGCAGCACCGGCCCGACCACCCAGGCCCACAGGGCCCCGTTCCCGCCGCCGGTACGCCGGCAGAACCGCCAGATCAGCAGCAGGATCCCCAGGTCGCACAGGATCGCGATCAGGAAGAACGACACCAGGTAGTCGAAGAACGGCAGCAGGTGCGGCACCAGCATCGGGATGGCCGCGAACGGCGGATACTGCCACTTGTCGTCGTTGTCGGGGAACTGCCCGGTGAGCAGGACGTTCGACCAGTCGGAGTAGAGCCGGATGTCGTTCTCGAACGACATCGAGAAACCCACCGGAATGATCTGCATCGCGGCCAGGAACAGCAGGACGCGGGTCAGCAGCCACACCGGAGCGGCGTATCGCATCTCAGCTCGTTTCGGTCTTGGCGGCCCGGCGGAACAGCACGAACCGATCGGGCGCCCCGTCAAACACCCCACCCGCCTGGTCGTCGATCCCGGCGACCCTGACGACGTCGCGGTCGGGCATCAGGATGTCGAGCACGACCAGCACCATCAGCGCGATGACGGCCAGCGCCCGCGCCCAGACGGCCAGGAAGTAGGGCCCGTCGCCGATGCCCTGCGCCGTGTGGTTGGGGTCCATGCCGACGAAGTAGAGCCAGATGGCGAAGAAGTACCAGACCTCGGTCACCTGCCACACCGCGAGCGAGGGCCACTTCGGCCGGGCGAGCACCGCGAAGGGCATCAGCCACAACACGTACTGGGGCGACCAGACCTTGTTGGTGACCATGAACGCGGCCAGCGCCAGGAAGCAGATCTGCATCAGCCGGGGCCGGGTGGGCGCGGCGAGGGTGAGGATCGCGATGCCGAGCAGCAGCACGCCGACCGCGATCATCGCCATCAGGTTCAGGTGTTCGCCGTCGGCCAGGATGCCCCACTGGTACTTCTGGAAGAAGAACCACAGGCCGCCCCAGTCGACCCCGCGCTCGCTGCTGAAGGTGTAGAAGCGCTTCCAGCCGTCGAAGCTGGCCAGCATGACCGGCCCGTTGGCCAGCAGCCACACGCCGACCGCCGCGCCGAGCATCTTCAGGAACGGTCCCCACTTGGCGGTGCGCACGGTCAGCAGGAACAGCGCCCCGAGGAACATCAGCGGGTAGAACTTGGTCGCCACCGCCAGGGCCAGCAGCGCCCCGGCGAGGTAGTGGCGCTCGCGCGCCCAGGCGAGCAGCCCGCCGAGCGCGAGCGCTCCGGCGGCCAGGTCCCAGTTGATGTACGCCGACAAGATGACCGCGGGAGCCAGGGCGTACCAGAGGGCGTCCCACTTGCGGGTCGGCCCGGCGAGCGCGGCCATGCACAACACGCCGATCACCAGGCTGACGCCCATGAGGATGACGGTGAGGTCGTAGAAGCGGACCGCGTCGCCGAACGACAGGCGGCGCACCAGCTCCATGATCCCGCCGATGCCGACGGGATATTCGACCTCTCCCTGAATGTAAGGGATCTTTCCTTCATTCAGGCCGCGGGCGAACCACAACGGATAGATGTCGGTGTAGCAGAAGTTCGTGTACTGATCGATGCCGGAGTTCCAGGCCCCGCCGAACCGGCAGGCGGACTTCCAGTAGTAGGCCAGGATCGCGCCCAACGAGGCCAGCAGGCCCAGCGGCACATATGGAATGAGTCCGTTTACGACCGCCGCGCGCGGCCCGGGGGCTTCCGTCGTCCGGGTCATCATGAGGCCATTCGATCAGGTGTCGGGGTGTCGCACTGTACCGGCGACACCCCGACCTGGACGAGTCCGAACCCTACGACTTACGTCCCGACGAGGCAGGGGGAGCCTGCTGCTGCGCCGGGGTGGCCGGCGAGCTGAACGGATCGAACGGCACTTCGCCGCCGCCGTCGGGGATGTCGACCTCGCACTCGGGCGCGCCCGGGAAGCACTCGCTCTCGCCAGGGCCGCCGCCGTCGTCCTCCCACGGCAGGGTCGGCTCCTCGATGACCTCCTCCTCCGGCTTGGGCGTCGGAGTCGGGCTGGGCACGATGTTCTCGGGGGCGCCGACCCCGGCCTTCGGCGGGAACTGCGCGACCGGCTTGTTCTTGTGGGCCTCCAGCATGAACTCCCGCCAGATGCGGGTCGGGAAGCTGGCGCCGGCGAAGCCGAGCGACACCTCGTAGGGCTGGCTGTACGGGTTGGCCATCGTGAACTTGGGGTCACCCGTCTCCGGCGTCTTGCCCTTCCAGTAGGGGCAGCGCGCGTTCACCGGGGGCACGACCTTGCCGCTCTTGGTCCGGCACTCCTCGCGGTACATGCCGACGGCGGTGGAGACCTGCGGGGTGAACCCGACGAACCAGGCCTCCTTCTCCTCGTTGTTGGTGCCCGTCTTGCCGCCGGCCGGACGGCCGATGCCCTGGCCGCCGGCCGTACCGGACTTGAGGACCTCCTCCAGCGCGACGACCGCGTCGGCGGACGCCTCGGCCGAGATGACCTGCTTGACCGGCTTGCGCTCGGGGTACTTGAGCTGCTTGCCCTGGTAGACGCCCTTGATCACGTGGTAGTTCACGTGCTTGCCGGCGTTGGCGAAGATCGAGTATCCGGCGGCCTGCTCCACGGCGGTGACCTGGGCCGAGCCGATCGAGAACTGGTAGGTGCCGCGCTTGATGTCGGCGTCCATGCGCTGCTCGGAGAAGCCGGCCTCGACCACGATGTCGCGGACCGAGCTGAGCTTGCCGATCGTGCCGGTGTCCTCGTCGAGCTTGTAGGCCATCGAGACGTAGGCGGTGTTGACCGAGGCCGAGGTCGCGGTGATCGCGGTGACCGCCGCGGGGCCGCCGTGGTCGTTGGTGAAACCGCCCCTGGCCTGGCCGGGGATCTCCTTCGGCACGGTCTCGTTGCCGGGCAGCCAGCTGTTCAGGCTGTAGCCGGCGTCGAGCCACGCGGCCAGCACGTAGGGCTTGAACGCCGAGGCGGCCTGCTTGGCGGAGTCGAAGGGCTCGTTCCAGTTGTCCTTGACGTAGTCGTCGCCGCCGTAGAAGGCGATCACCCGGCCGTTGGTCGGGTCGACCGCCGCCAGGCTGGTGTGCACCTCGCGGGTGTTCGGCACGCCCGCCATGACGTTCTTGACGACCTTCTGGGCCGTCTTCATGAGCTTCGGGTCGAAGGTCGTGACGATCTTGTAGCCGCCGCTCTGGATCGCCTCCTCCGTCAGACCACGGCCCTTGAGCTCGTGGATGGCCACGGAGACCATGTAGCCCTTGAGGCCGCCCATCTCGTTGAGGTTGGGGTCCTTGATGGTCTTCGGGAACTTGGCGGTCTGCGGCAGGTTGCCGTACTTGGCCGGGTCGAGCCGGGCCATCGCGGCGACGACGTCCTTGAAGCGCGACTGGAGCGCGGGCTCGTCGGCCGACCAGCTCGGGGTCTGGACGCGGGCCGCCAGGTAGGCCGCCTGGTTCACGTCGAGCTTGGCGGCGGTCATCTTCTTGCCGAAGTAGGCCTGCGCGGCGGCCTCGATGCCGTAGGCCCGGCCGAAGTTGATCGTGTTCAGGTACTGCTCGAGGATCTCGTCCTTCTCCATGGTCTTGTTGATCTTCACCGCGACGAAGATCTCCATGACCTTTCGCTTGACCGAGACGTCCTGGCTCAGCCCGTCGTAGTAGTTGCGGGCCATCTGCTGGGTGATCGTCGAGGCGCCCTGGAGCTGCTGGCCCGTGGCGGTCATCCACACCGAACGGAACATGGCGGGGATGGAGATGCCCGAGTCCTCGCGGAAGGTGTCGTTCTCGATCGCGATGACCGCGTCCTGCAGCGTCTTCGAGATCTTGGAGATGTCGACGATGACGCGCTTGGTGCCGAGGTGGGCGATCGGGGTCTTGCCGTCGGCGTAGTAGACGGTGGAGCCCTGGGCGAGCGCCTCGGCCTGCGCGTCGTTCTTGTCGGGGACCGGGGTGTTGGCGTACGCGATCGCGATCATGCCGAACACGCCGGCGACGACGACCGTGACGCCGGCCACGACGATCTTCCAGCTCGGCACGAACCGGCGCCAGCCGGTGCGGCGGCGCGGCTCGTCATCGTCGTCGTCGAAGTCGTCGGGCCCCTTCGGACCACCTGGGCCGCCGGGCCCGCCTCCGGGCAGGGGCTGCGGCGGGCCGCCGCGGCGGCGTCGGCCGCCGCTGCCGGCGCCCATCATCTGGGTCGACTCACCCTCGACAGGACGCTGGAAGCCGCCCGTGGCGCCGGCCGGCGCGACGGGCCTCGGGCCCTGCGGGAAGGGCAGGTTCCCGCCCGGGCTCACGGGCCCACCTGGTGGGCGGCCTATGCGGGTGGGCTGACCCGCGCCCGGCTGACCGGGGCCCGCGGGTGGGGGAACGGCGCCCATGGAGGCGGTGTCCTCGAATGCGGCCTCCTGGCGGCGGCCGGGCTGGCCGGGCCGCGGGGCGGGGGGCTGCGCGGGTGGCGCGCCCCAGCCGCCGGTCACCGGCTGATGCGGCGGTGCCTGCGGTGCCTGAGGGGGAGCCGATTCTGCGGGCGAGCGACGGCGCCGCCCAGGTCGGGGCCCACGGCCGGCGCCCTCCGAGGGGCCGCCCGTCTGTCCCGGGCCATAGCTGCTGTTACTCACGCGTCCTCGTCAAAGTTCGTGGGGAATGCTCGTCGACGTCTACTCGGCGTCTGTCCCGAGGACGTACGAGACCACCAGACGGTTCCGGTCACAACCTTGACAGGTCTCCGGCGCCCCGTCGGGGTATTCGCCGGATTCATGGGCCATCGGGGCCCTTGCTGACCGGGCTTTTACCCAGCGTACGGGCATGGTTCCGGGCCGCATCGGCCCTCCTGCCACTCCCGTCCGCTGTGACCACATGTGGGCAAGATTACGTCCCTTTGCCAAATCCTGCCCAACCGTTGGCCGTTACCCCAGGCAGATCGGCCGTCCGCAGCTCGCGTTGCACGCCCTGACGCCGCGACGTATCCTGCAGATGTATCAGCTCGATACATCGACCAAGAATACCGAGGAGGTGCCTCCAGTGACCGGGTCCAGAAACGGCGTTCTGGAGCTCGCCGTCCTCGGCTCACTGCACGAGAACCCGCTGCACGGCTACGAGCTGCGCAAGCGCCTCAACACCCTGCTCGGGATGTTCCGCGCGTTCTCCTACGGCTCGCTCTACCCATGCTTGAAGGGTTTGCTCACCGACGGCCTGATCGTCGAGGAGGAACCCCCGGACGACGTGGTCCTCGGCCGCCGGTCGAAGATCGTTTACAAGCTCACCGCCGAGGGCAAGGAGCGCCTCCAGGAGTTGCTGACCCAAGCGGGTCCCTCCTCCTGGGAGGACGAGAGCTTCGGCATCCACTTCGCGTTCTTCCGTCACACGGAGGCCGAAGTACGCCTGCGGATCCTCGAAGGGCGGCGCAGCCGCCTGGAGGAACGAATGGAAAACGTCCGCACGGCCCTGGCCCGAACCCGTGAGCGGCTCGACAGCTACACCCTCGAGCTGCAGCGGCACGGCCTGGAGTCGGTGGAACGTGAGGTCCGCTGGCTCAACGAGCTGATCAACACTGAACGGGCGCAAGCCGCCGATAAAAGCCAATCAGAACGGGACGAGCGTCCCGGTTCCGATGAATAACGATCCAAAGGAGCGAGTGCGATGGGTTCGGTGCGCGTAGCCATCGTGGGTGTGGGGAACTGCGCCGCCTCACTGGTGCAGGGCGTCCACTACTACAAGGACGCCGACCCGGCCATGCGTGTGCCGGGCCTGATGCACGTCCAGTTCGGCGACTACCACGTCGGCGACGTCGAGTTCGTGGCGGCCTTCGACGTCGACGCCAAGAAGGTCGGGCGTGACCTCTCCGAGGCGATCCTCGCCTCCGAGAACAACACCATCCAGTTCTGCGACGTGCCGCCGCTCGGCGTGAACGTCCAGCGTGGTCCGACCCTCGACGGTCTCGGGGAGTACTACCGCGAGATCATCCAGGAGTCCGACGACCACGCGGTCGACGTGGTCCAGGTGCTCAAGGACGCCCGCGTCGACGTGCTCGTCTCCTACCTGCCCGTGGGCTCGGAGGAGGCCGACCGCTTCTACGCGCAGTGCGCGATCGACGCCAAGGTCGCCTTCGTCAACGCGCTGCCCGTCTTCATCGCCTCCGACCCCGAGTGGGCCCAGAAGTTCACCGACGCCGGGGTGCCGATCGTCGGCGACGACATCAAGTCGCAGGTCGGCGCCACCATCACCCACCGCGTGATGGCCAAGCTGTTCGAAGACCGCGGGGTCGAGCTGCTGCGCACCTACCAGCTCAACTTCGGCGGGAACATGGACTTCATGAACATGCTGGAGCGCAAGCGCCTCCAGTCGAAGAAGATCTCCAAGACCCAGTCGGTCACCTCGCAGATCCCGCACGAGATGGCCAAGGCCGACGTCCACATCGGCCCGTCCGACCACGTGCCGTGGCTCGACGACCGCAAGTGGGCCTACGTCCGCCTCGAGGGCCGCTCGTTCGGCGACACCCCGCTCAACCTCGAGTACAAGCTCGAAGTGTGGGACTCGCCCAACTCGGCCGGCGTCATCATCGACGCCGTCAGGGCCGCCAAGATCGCCCTCGACCGGGGCATCGGCGGGCCGATCCTGTCGGCGTCCTCCTACTTCATGAAGTCGCCGCCGGAGCAGTACTCCGACGACGACGCCCGCGACGCGGTGGAGAAGTTCATCAGCGGCGAGGTCGAGCGCTAGACCACAGCCGAGGGCCCCGGGACATCCCGGGGCCCTCGGCTTTTCTACAGATCGCGTACGGCCGGAGGAAGGTCGTCAGGATCGGCCACCGGCCACGTGAGGGGATCGGGGCCGAGCGCGACCAGCTGGGGCAGCTGCTCGGCGGCCCACGGGGAGATCTCCAGCTCGCCCGCCAGCACCTGGTCGGAGAACTCCTTCCACGGCATCCACAGGACGCTGCCGACCTCGTCGGGGTTGGCGGTCGGCTCCTCGCCCACCAGGGCGCGGTAGACCGGGCACAGTTCGTGCTCGACCGTGCCGTCGGGCATGACCGCGCGGTAGGAGAAGCGGGGGAGCAGCAGGTCGACCGAGGAAACGGTCAGCGAAAGCTCGTGGGACAGCCGGCGAATCACAGCCGACGGGAGGCCCTCACCGGGCAGGGGGTGACCACAGCAGCTGTTGGTCAGCACCCCGGGCCAGGTGATCTTGTGGTCGGCGCGGCGGGTGAGCAGCACGTTGCCCGACGCGTCGAAGACGTAGCTGGAGAAGGCCATGTGCAGGGGGGTGGCCGTGCCGTGGACCGTGGACTTGGGGGCGGTGCCCACCGCGTTGCCCGCAGGGTCAACAAGCACGACGTGTTCATCGTTCGTCACGCAATGAGACTACGGTCTCTTCCGTTCCGGTTCTGCCCTATCGGGGATGACCCTGATGTCCCAGGCTTGCCCCGCGCGTAGGCTGACGACGTGTCCTACGTCTCAGATCTTCGTGTGGTGTTGCGAGGCAGGGACTTCCGACGGCTCTTCGGCACCCGGCTGGTCTCGCAGTTCTCCGACGGGATCTTCCAGCTCGCGGTGGCCGGGTACGCCTTCTTCAGTCCGGAGAAGCAGACGTCGGTCGCCGATGTCGCGGCCGCCTTCGCGGTCCTCCTGCTGCCCTACTCGATCATCGGTCCCTTCGCCGGGGTCTTCATCGACCGCTGGTCACGGCGCCAGATCCTGGTGATCGCCCCCCTCATCCGAGCCGGCCTGCTGCTGCTGTCGGCCGCCGCGGTCGCGGCCCACGCCCCCGACTGGATCTTCTACGCCACCGCCTTCGGCGTGCTCGGCGTCAACCGCTTCTTCCTCTCGGCGCTCGGGGCCTCCTTGCCCCACGTCGTGCCCAAAGACACGCTCATGATCGCGAACGCGGTCACGCCGACCTCCGGGACCGTCGTGACGTTCGTGGGCGCGGGTGTCGGCTTCGGGCTGCGGTGGATCCTCGGGCCCGAACACCTCGGCACCGCCGGGATCCTGGTCATCTCCGGCGTGATCTTCGCGTCCAGCGCGCTGATCGCCCGGCAGATGAGCCGGCAGCTGCTCGGCCCCTCGTTCGACCCCGAGCGGCCACAGGCCCGCGACGCCGTGCGTCACGTCCTGAGCGGGCTGGTCGACGGCGTGCGTTACATCGCCCACCGGCGGGGTCCCGCCGCGGCCCTCGGGAGCATGGCCGCGCACCGGATCCTCTACGGCATGTCGCTCGGCATGGTGCTGATGCTCTACCGCTACTACTTCACCACCGACGCCGAGGTGGGGCTGATGGCCCTCAGCGGCGTGGTGGCCACCTCGGGGCTGGGCTACTTCGCGGCGGCCTTCCTGACCCCGTGGGCGACCCAGCGGTTCCGGATCGAGTCGTGGATCCCGATCACCCTGGGCCTGTGCGGCGCGCTGGAGTTCGTGTTGTGCGCGCCGTTCCAGCAGTGGGGCTTCCTGGTCACCGGGTTCGTGACCGGCGTGCTGGGCCAGAGCGGCAAGATCTGCACCGACGTCGTCGTCCAGCGCGGCATCGCCGACGCCTACCGGGGGCGCGTCTTCTCGATCTACGACCTGCTGTTCAACGGCATGATGGTGGCCGGCGTGTCGATCTCGGCGGCGCTGCTGCCGCCCGACGGCAAGTCGTTCTTCGTGCTGACGATGGTCACCGTGCTCTACTTCGTGGCGGCGGGCGCCTACCGGCTGGCCGTGCTTCCGGTCGTCCGGCAGGCGGAGCCGCTCCCCGTCAAGCCGTAGCCGCGGCGACCATCGCCGCGGCGATGGTCGCCACCTCCGCCTCGGTGCAGGCGTAGGGCGGCATCGCGTAGACGAGTTTTCCGAAGGGGCGCAGCCAGACACCGTGATCGAGCGCGGTGTCCTGCGCCTTCTTCATGTCGACCGGCTGGTGACACTCGATGACGCCGATGGCGCCGAGGACGCGTACATCGGCGACCGAACCCTGCGCCGGAGCCAGGCCCTTGCGCAGGGTCTCCTCGATGAGGCCGACCTCGGCCCGCCACGGGCGGGCGGCCAGCAGGTCGAGCGAGGCGCCGGCCGCGGCGGCGGCCAGCGGGTTGCCCATGTACGTCGGCCCGTGCATCAGCAGCCCGATGCGCTCGGCGATCTCGGGAGTGGTCAGGGTGGCGGCCATGGTCAGGTAGCCGCCGGTCATCGCCTTGCCCAGGGTGACGATGTCGGCCCTGATGTCGGCGTGGTCGCAGCCGAACAGGGTGCCCGAGCGGCCGAAGCCGGTGGCGATCTCGTCGGCGATCAGCAGCAGCCCGCGGCGGTCGCAGATCTCGCGGAACGCCCTCAGGTAGGCCGGGTTGTAGAAGCGCATCCCCCCGGCGCCCTGGACGACGGGTTCCAGGATCAGCGCACCGACCGCCGGATCAGCGGCCAGCCGGTCGACCTCCTCGACGTAGGAGGGGTCGACCGGGGTGTCGTAGCCGAGCGGCGGCACCGGCGCGAAGACCTGTTCGGCCACCGCGCCCGTGAAGATGTGGTGCATCCCGTTGACCGGGTCGCACACCGACATGCACCCGAACGTGTCGCCGTGGTAGCCGCCCCGGACCGTCAGCAGCCGCCGTTTCCCGGTCGCCTGGACGGCCATCTTGATCGCGACCTCGACCGCGACGCTGCCCGAGTCGGCCAGGAAGACCTTCTCGTAGCCGGTCATCGCGGCCAGCCGCTCGGCCAGCCGGATCGCCGGCTCGTGGGTGAGCCCGCCGAACATCACGTGGGCCATACGCCCGAGCTGGCCGGTGATCGCGGCGTCGATCTCCGGCACCCGGTAACCGTGGATGGCCGCCCACCACGACGACATGCCGTCGACGACCTCGCGGCCGTCGGCGAGCGTGAGACGGACACCCTCGGCGCTCTCCACCACATGGGTGGGCACGGCCGGCGGCACCGTCGCGTAGGGGTGCCAGACGTGCTTGCTGTCGAGCTCCGCGAGGTTCACTGGGCGGCCGCCCATTCCAGCAGGCGGGCGCGGGCGACGTCCTTGCCGAGCATGCCCTCGTCCATCCGCAGGTCGAGCAGGAACTTGTACGCCTTGCCGATCATCGGACCCGGCGGGATGCCGAGGATCTCCTGGATCTCGTTGCCGTCGAGCTCGGGCCGGATCTTGGCCAGTTCCTCCTCTTCGGCCAGCTTCGCGATGCGCTCTTCGAGCTGGTCGTAGGTGCGGGCCAGGGCGGCGGCCTTGCGCTTGTTGCGGGTGGTGCAGTCGGCCCGGGTCAGCTTGTGGAGCCGGTCGAGCAGGTGGTCGGCGTCGCGGACGTAGCGGCGCACCGCGCTGTCGGTCCACTCGCCGGTGCCGTAGCCGTGGAAGCGCAGGTGCAGCTCGACGAGACGGGCGACGTCGGAGGTCACCTCTTTGGGGAACCGCAGCGCGGTCAGGCGACGCTTGGTCATCTGGGCGCCGACGACCTCGTGGTGGTGGAAGGAGACCCGGTTGCCGGGCTCGTTCCTGCGTGTCTTGGGCTTGCCGATGTCGTGGAGCAGCGCCGCCCAGCGCAGCACCCGGTCGGGACCGCCGACCTCCTGCGCGATGGCCTGGTCGAGCACGATCAGCGTGTGCTCGTAGACGTCCTTGTGCCGGTGGTGCTCGTCGATCTCCAGCCGCAGCTTGGGCAGCTCGGGCAGGACGTGGTCGGCCAGGCCCGTCTCGACCAGGATGGTCAGGCCCTCGCGCGGGTGGGCGCCGCAGATCAGCTTGTCGAGCTCGGCCTGGATGCGCTCGGCCGAGACGATCTCGATGCGGCCGGCCATCTCGGTCATCGCCCTGATCGCGTCGGGGTCGACGGTGAACCCGAGCTGCGAGGCGAACCGGGCCGCGCGCAGCATGCGCAGCGGGTCGTCGTCGAACGACTGCTCCGGCGTGCCGGGCGTGCGCAGCACCTTGCGGGCCAGGTCGCCCAGCCCGCCGTAGGGGTCGACGAACTCCCGGCTGGGCAGCCGGACCGCCATCGCGTTGACCGCGAAGTCGCGCCGGGCCAGGTCGGCTTCGAGCGTGTCGCCGTAGGACACCTCGGGCTTGCGCGACTTGGGGTCGTACGACTCGCTGCGGTAGGTCGTGATCTCGAGCTGCCAGTCGCCCTTGCGTACGCCGACCGTGCCGAAGTCGATGCCGATCGTCCAGATCGCGTCGCCCCAATCGCGCACGATCTCCAGAACGCGTTCAGGATGGGCGTCGGTGGTGAAATCGAGGTCGGCCCCCGACCGGCCGAGCAGCACGTCGCGCACCGGCCCGCCCACGAGGGCCAGCTCGTGGCCGTGTTTGGCGAACAGGTCGCCCAGTTCGTGGGCGACGGGTTCGATCCGGCGGAGCAGGTCGGCCAGAGCGTTCTCTATCGGGTTTGTAGGGGACAAGCTGGGTAGGTCCTTCGGTTACGGAACAGGTGCCACTGGGCTAATACACCTATGGCGATCAGCAGGCTACGTTCAGTGCAGATCTGTCGGGGGCCGGGAGAAGGAGCACACCACATGCAGGACGCCCTCGCGATCCATCGCTGGCTCCTCGCCCGTCAAATCCACCATGAAATCGTACGGCTTCCACGCGTCCTGACTTCCGCCGACGAGCTGCCCAAGATGCTCGGAGTCCCGCCGGAGACCTGCGTGACCGTCACCGTGTTCGAGGTGACCACCCGGGGGTGCCGCGAACCCGTCGCCGTCATCAGCTCGGTGGCCCGCAAGCCCCGGCCGAGCGTGATCGCCGCCGCGTTAGGCGCCGAACGGGTCAGGCCCGCCTCCTCCTACACCGTCAACGCGGTCACCGACTACGCGGCCGGGCTGGTCTGCCCGCTGCTGCTCCCCGAGAAGCTCACCCTGCTGATCGACCGGCGGCTGGTCGACGCCACCGACCCCGACGCGTTCGTGCACACCGCGACGGGTGAACGCATGACAGCGCTGCGACTACGCGCTGTGCATCTGTTCCCCCTGGCCTCGGGAAAGCCGGTGGAGCTCGCCGGTCACGGCCTGGCAAGCTGACAACGGCCATATGGCCGGGGCCTATAGCATTCAGGGCGTGCGTCGCCTCGGTCCCGTCTTGTTCGCCTTTCTGCTCGCCGGTGCGGGCCTGGCGATCCCGGCGGCCCCCACAGCAGCGGCGGCCACCGCGCGTGCGGCCGACCCGGTCACGCTGAGTGAGTTCAGCCCCGAGTCCCCCACCCGGGCCGACCAGACGATCACCATCGCCGGCGCCGTCACCGGCATCCCGCAGAGCCCCGTCCGCGTGCAGATCAGATACGCCGCCGGACGCCCCTTCACCTCGCGCGCCGACATCGCCGCCTACGTCACCGGCCAGACGATCTTCACGAACTCGTGGCGGCCGAAGGTGCAGGCGACCCCGCTCGACGGCTCGGGCAAGCTGCCGTTCACGATCTCGGTGTCGCCGGCCGAGCTCAGCATCAGCCAGCCGGGCGTCTACCCCCTGGAGGTGGAGGCCGTCGACGGCGCCACCGGGCAGGTCGTCGGCGTCGAGCGCACCTTCCTCACGTACGTCCCCGAGGGCACCGCCGTGAAGCCGACCCGGCTGGCGCTGGCCCTGCCGTTGACCGCGCAGCCGAAGCGGGCCGACGACCAGACGTTCCTCGACGACGACCTGTTCGGCGACGGCCGCCTCAACAACCTGCTCGCGCTGGCCACCGCGACCGACGAGACCGCCACCTGGTTCGTCGACGGCTCGGTGCTCGACGACGCCCAGCGGTTGTCGCGGGCCTACTACCTCGACGGCACGGCCAAGGAGGGCGTGGCCCAGGGCGCCGAGTGGGTGACCTCCCTGCGGTCGGCGCTGGCCGACAACCCCGTCATGGCGATGCCCTACGCCGACGCCGACCTCGGCGCGGTCGTCCACAACGGGCTCGACACGACCACCCCCACGGCGCTGCTGGTCGGCTCGTTCGCCACCAACCAGCTGCTCAAGGTGGGGTCGGCGACCACGTCCACGGTCTGGCCGGTCGGCGGGGTGGTCGACCGCGACACCCTCGACGCGCTGGCCGTCAACGGCGTCGACACGGTGCTGCTGGCCCAGGCCGCCCTGCCGCCCGAGGCGGTCGCGGCGCGGGCCGGGTCGGCCGGGGTGGTCGACACGGTGAGCGGGCCGGTGATCGTGCAGACGGCCGATCCGGTGCTCAGCGGGCTGCTCGCGACCGACGGCCGCGCGGCCGGGGCGACCGTGGCGGCCCGGCAGCGCTACATCGCCGAGACCGCTATGAACGGGCTGACCGCCGAGCGGGCGGCGCCGCTGATCGCGATGCCCTCGAACCACCTGTGGAACCCCGACTCGACCTTCATGACCGCGCTGCTCAAGCCGCTGCCGTGGGTGCGCGACGTGCCGCTGGCCTCGATCAGGCCGGCCAAGAACGCCCGGGTGGGCGACCTGGTCTACCCGCCGCAGGCGCGGCAGAGGGAGTTGCCCAAGTCGTACATGAACGGGGTTCGCCGGCTGGCCCGGACCGCCGACGTCGCGATGGCGCTGCCGACGAGCGGGCAGCGCACCTACGACCGGGCGGTGCTGCGGCTGACCTCCGCGTCGTGGCGGGGCGGCAAGAAGGCGCCCGGGTACGCCCGGCAGCTCAACTCGTCGATCGCGAAACAGATGGCCCGGGTCTTCATCGTCGGCGCCGACGACCCGTTCGCGGTGGCCGGCACCAACGGCCGCATCCTGGTGACGGTGCGCAACACGCTCCGCGAGAACGTGAACTTCAACCTCGAGGTCAAGTCGCGCGACCCCGACCAGCTCCAGGTCGACGCGGCCGGCGGGGTGTTCGTCGAGAAGCAGGCCGAGGTCCAGGCCGGCAAGGCCGGCACCTACGAGATCCCCGTCGTGGTGCCCGCCGACCACGGCCAGGCCAAGTTCGACGTGCAGCTGCTCACCGCCGACGGCCGGAAGTACGGCAAGCCGACCGAGATCGTGATCTCCGCCACCGGATACACCGGCATCGCCCTGGTGATCGTCGGCGTGGCGGTGACCATCATGCTGGCCGCCGTCGTCATGCGGCTGCTGCGCCGCCACCAGCGCAAGGACCCGGTCTTCCCGGCGCCCGTGCAGATGCCCGTGGAGCAGGAGGAGCCCCAAGGGGCGTAGCCTCGTCTCGCTGTAGGCCGGGTGGATCAAGGAGCTGATCGATGAGCCGGATGCTGCGCGCGAGCGCGATCATGGCGGCGGGCACGCTGGTGTCCCGTGTGACCGGTTTCCTGCGGACCGCCATCCTGGCCTCCGCCATCGGCACGGCGATCCTCGGCGACGCCTACAACGTGGCCTACACGATCCCCTTCGTGCTGCTCGACCTGCTGATCACCGGCGTGCTGAGCAGCGTGGTGGTGCCGGCGATCGTGCGGCGGCAGAAGATCGACGCCGACGGGGGAGCCGCCTACGAACAGCGGCTGCTGACCGTCGCCGCCTTCGGCCTCACCGCCGTCGCGATCATCGCGGTCGTGCTGGCCCGGCCCCTCGTGCTCCTGTACGCCGACAAGCTCCCCCCCGAGGGTGTCGCGGCGGCCGTGACGATGGCCCAGTTCATCCTCCCCCAGATCGCCTTCTTCGGCGTGGGCGCCGTGGCCGGGGCCATCCTGAACGCCCGCGACCGGTTCGCCGCCCCGATGTGGGCCCCGGTGCTCAACAACGTCGTGGTCATCGGCGTCGCGGCGGCCTACCTGCTGAGCGACGGCCCGTCGGAGATCGGCCAGGTCACCCACGCCGATCTGGTGCTGCTCGGACTCGGCACCACGGCCGGCATCGTGGCCCAGGCGTTCGTGCTGGTCGTCTCGCTGCTGCGGGCCGGGGTGCGGTTCCGGCCGAGGTTCGACCTGCGCAACGCGGGCCTGGGGGAGATGGCCCGGCTCGGCGCGGGCGCGCTGGCCTTCACGGTGATCAACCAGGTCGGCTTCGTGATCACCACCAACCTGGCCGTCGGGGCCGGCGCCGCCGCCGCGGAGGAGGGGGTGCACGGCCGCGGCCTCACGCCCTACTCCTACGCCTTCCAGCTCTTCCAGCTGCCGTACGGGATCATCGCGGTCTCGGTGATCACCGCCCTGCTCCCCCGGCTGAGCCGTTTCGTGCACGACAAGGACTTCGCCTCGGCCCGCGAGGAGTTCGCGGGCGGGGTCAGGACCGTCAGCGCGCTGATCGTGCCCGCCGGGTTGTTGCTGATGGTGCTCGGCCCCTCGGTGACGGTGCTGATCTTCGGCCGGGGGGCGGTCTCGGTCGAGCAGGCGATCTACATCGGCAACGTGCTCCAGGTGTTCGGCCTCGCGCTGGTGCCGTTCTCGGTCTTCCAATTGCTGCTGCGGGTTTTCTACAGTTTCGGGGACACCCGTACTCCGGCGGTGATCGCGGGGGCGAACGTGCTGGTCAACGCAGCGATCGGTCTTACTTTGTACTTCACTGTCCCACCCGACCTGGTTGTCATGGGTTTGGCGGGTTCGTTCACTGTGACGTACGTTCTGGCGTGCGTCCTCACGTGGGTGCTGGCGTCGCGGCGGGTCGGCGGACTCGGCGGGCGGGCCGTCGCCTCGGGACTGATGCGCATGTACCTCGCGGCGATCCCGGCCGCCCTCGTGGCGCTGGCGGTGTTGTGGGCGAGCGTGCGGATCGCCGAGGTGACCGTGCTCAGCTCGCTGGTCGTGCTCGTCGTCGGCGGCGGTCTCGCGCTCGGCGTCTACCTCGCGCTCGCGCACCGTCTGGGCATCCAGGAAGTGCGGTCCATCATTGGAATGGTGACGAGACGGGTAGGACGCTAACGGTTTCCGTGCCAACGGGGCTTAAGGTCCGGTTGATGCGACTCCGAAGGGGAAGGCGGGCAAGACCGGCGCGGCACTAGCATGGTGCGCCACAGTGGAAGGTCGAGCGGAAGCGAGCAGGTGTGGGCGGATCCACCCGGAGTCGGCTGCCGTTCTTGGGAGCGGCGGCGTGAGCATGTCCACTGTCGAACCCGGAACCCGTCTCGCTGATCGATTCCGGCTGGAAGACCGGGTGAACGAGTCGTCCGGCGCCACCTTCTGGAAGGCCATCGACGAAGTGCTGGCCCGGCCGGTGGCCGTGCACACCTTCGCTCCCGACTTCGAACGCCAGCACGAGGTGGTCATCGCCGCGCGAGCCGCCTCCCGCCTCACCGACCCCCGCCTCACCCAGGTCTTCGACGCCGCCGACGAAGACGGCGTCGCCTACGTCGTCAGCGAGTGGGTCTCCGGCGAGTCGCTGCTCGACCTGCTCGCGGCCGGCCCGCTGGAAGCCGAACGCGGCGCCGCCCTGGTCGCCGAGGCCGCCGAGGCCATCGCCCACGCCCACGAACACGGCCTGGCCCACCTCAACCTGGCCCCCAACCGGCTGATGTGGACCTCCGGCAACACCGTGAAGGTCCTCGGGGTCGGCGTCGACGCCGCGATCCTCGACATCGCCGACAACCTCACCGAAGAAGAACGCGCCCAGGCCGACGCCGAGGGTCTCGGCCGTCTCCTGTACGCCGCCCTCACCGGCCACTGGCCCTCGCCCGACGACGACTGCGGCCTGCCCGAGGCCCCCCTCGACGACGACCACTACTGCACCCCGCGCCAGGTCACCGCGGGTGTGCCCAACTACCTCGACACGATCACCTCGCGCATCCTCGGCCTGCGCAAGTCGGTCGAGCCGATGGACTCCCCGATGGAGGTCGCCGAGGCCCTGGCCGAGGTGCCCCGCCCGGCCCCCGCCTCCGTCTCGACCCTGCCCCCGGCCGTCGAGCTGCGCTCCGAGCCGGTCGACACGATCGGCGGCCGGCCGCCGATGCCGCCGATGATCCACCGCCCGGCGCCGCGCCGCTCCCCCATGTTGTCGCGGTTCCTGCTGACCGTGGTGGTGCTGCTGGCCATGGTCGTGGTCGGCGTCGGCGCCTGGACGCTCGGCAAGAGCCTGGGCACCGAGCCCGCCGTCCCCAGCGCCGCCCCGAGCGCCACGGCCGAAGAGGGCCAGGCGGCGGGCAAGCCCGCCGAGGTGAAGATCTCCGGCGCGACCGGCTTCGACCCTCTCGGCGACGGCGAGGAGCGCAACGAGCTGGCCGCCCTGGCCATCGACGGCTCGGCCACCACCGACTGGCACTCCGAGACCTACGGCGGCCCCGACTTCGGCCGCCTCAAAGACGGCGTCGGCCTGCTGCTCGACCTGGGCAAGGAGACCCGGCTGACCCAGGCGGTGATCGACTTCGGCGCCTCCGGCGGGACGGTCGAGCTGCGTACCGGCGCCTCTCCCGCGCCCGAGAGCCTCAAGACCTTCCTCACCCGCAAAGACGTCAGCGGCAAGGTGACCTTCGACCTCAACGGCTCGTCGCCCACCCGCTACCTGCTCGTGTGGTTCACCGAGCTGCCCCCGCACAACAACGGCTACCGGACCATGATCCGCGACGTGAAGCTTCTGGGAGTGAAGGAATGACGCGAGACGCGGGCGGCCGGAGGCCGACCGTGGCTCGCGCTCTGAACCTGCCATAGAAGCAGGCCGGTTTGATCTGGTTTACGCGCTTTGCCGTTCGCAGAGGGAAGTATGGTGGCACCATCGTGCACGTGAACCCCTCGGGATCGGCAGACCAGTGACCTCGCCGCCAGACATACCCCCACCGACCGACCTCTCCGGTCGGCCGGCGCTGAGTGATGCCGATTTGCTGACCCGTCACATCGAGGGCGACACCACGGCGTTCAGCGAGATCGTCAAGCGCCATCGCGACCGCATGTGGGCCGTCGCCCTGCGGACGCTCGGCGACCCCGACGAGGCCGCCGACGCGGTGCAGGACGCCTTCGTGTCCGCCTACCGCAAGGCCGAGAGCTTCCGGGGCGACGCCGCCGTCACCACGTGGCTGCACCGCATCGTGGTGAACGCCTGTCTTGACCGTATGCGCCGGAAATCGGTCCGGCCCGTCGCCGACGACGAGCTCATCGAGGCCGCCGAACGCGACATGCCGCTGCCCGACCAGACCGCCGAGCGCGAGGTGTCTCTCGAGGTCACGGCCGCGCTCAAGCTGCTGCCGGCCGACCAGCGGGCCGCTCTGGTGCTCGTCGACATGATGGGCTACTCGGTCGAGGACGCCGCCGCCGTACTGGACGTACCGGCCGGAACGGTGAAGAGTCGTTGTGCGCGGGGGCGCGCGAAACTTGCCCCGATTCTTTCCCATCTGCGGAACCGAACCGACCTCACTCGCGTCTCATCCCCGAAGGGAGCACAACTTCGTGACGGGTGACACGCACTACGACCTGGAGATCCTGGCCGAACTCGCCGAGGGCCTCCTCGACGACGCGACGGCCCTGGAGGTCCGGTCGCATCTCGCGATCTGCGACGCCTGCGGGGAAAGCCTCGCCGGTCTGGCCGCGGTTCGCGAACTCCTCTCGGCGGTGCCGGTGACCGCCATGCCGCTGGGCGTCGCGATGCGGATCGACAGGGCCCTTGAGTCCGAGGCGGAGCGGGGTGGCCTCCGCCTCGTCGAGACGCCCGACTGGGACGAGATCATGAAGGACTCGCCCTGGGAGCAGCCGGTCGAGCCGGCGCCGACCGCGCCCGTGGTGCCGCTGGCAGCTCGCCGGAAGAAGACTCGCGGCCGCGCTTGGGCGATGCCGGTCGCGGCCGCCGCCGCGGCGGCCGTGGTGTTCGGCGGAGTGGGCCTGGCCACGCAGATCGTGGCGTCCGGATCGGGTGACGGAGGCGTCACCGTGGCCGGACCGGCCGTCTCGCCCGAGAAGTCGCCGCTGAAGACGGCCGAGTCGGCCTGGGCCGTGCGGGCCAGCGGGCACAACTACACCTCGCGCGAGCTGAACGGCCCCCTGCTCGGCTACTTCGGTCCCGAGCCCGGCACCGGTACCAACACCGACGCGCAGACCGACAAGTGCGTGGCCCACAAGGCCAACGAGCTCGACCGCCAGCCGATAGCGGTCGACCAGGCCTTCTACAACGGCCAGGACGCCACGATCATGGCCTTCTGGGAGGACAAGACGATCAACGCGGTCCGCGTGGTCGTGGTCGGCCCCGACTGCCACAACCTGCGTCCCGAGGGTCTCGCGACCTGGAACTGAGTTTCTGCTGATCGAAGGCCCCGCGGAATGCCGCGGGGCCTTCGTCATGTGTGGCGGGAATCGCCGACGCCTAGGATCTGTTGACGCCCGTGCAGAGCTTGAAGGAGAGGCAGAGCGTTGAGCGACGTCCGTAACGTGATCATCATCGGGTCGGGCCCGGCCGGCTACACGGCGGCCGTCTATTCCGCCCGAGCCGATCTACGTCCACTGGTCTTCGAGGGTTCGGTGACCGCCGGCGGCGCCCTCATGAACACCACCGACGTGGAGAACTTCCCCGGGTTCCCCGACGGCATCATGGGCCCCGACCTCATGGACAACCTGCGCAAGCAGGCCGAGCGGTTCGGCGCCGAACTCGTCGCCGACGACGTCGTCGAGGTCGACCTGAACGCCAACCCCAAGGTCGTCAAGACCTACACCGACACCTACTACGCCAAGTCGGTCATCCTGGCCACCGGCTCCGGCTACCGCGAGCTCGGCCTGGTCAACGAGAAGCGGCTGTCCGGCAAGGGCGTCTCCTGGTGTGCCACCTGTGACGGCTTCTTCTTCCGCGACCAGGACATCGTGGTCGTCGGCGGCGGCGACACCGCCATGGAGGAGGCCACCTTCCTGACCCGGTTCGCCCGGTCGGTCACCGTCGTGCACCGCCGCGACGAGCTACGCGCCAGCAAGATCATGCAGGAGCGGGCGTTCAACAACGAGAAGATCCGCTTCCTCTGGGACAGCGAGGTCGTCGACGTCCTGGGCGAGGCCAAGGTCGCCGGCGTGCGGGTCCGCAACGTCAAGACGGGCGAGGAGTCGACCGTCGACGCGACCGGCCTGTTCCTGGCGATCGGCCACGACCCGCGCAGCACGATCGTGGCGGGCCAGATCGACCTCGACGACGAGGGCTACATCAAGGTCGAGGCGCCCACCACCAAGACCAACATCCCCGGCGTGTTCGCCTGTGGCGACGTCGTCGACCACACCTACCGCCAGGCCATCACCGCAGCGGGCACCGGCTGCGCCGCGTCGCTCGACGCGGAGCGCTGGCTCACCGACCAGGAATAGTTCCCACCCAACACAAGGAGAGCCATCGTGGGCACCGTCAAGAACGTCACCACCAAGGACTTCGCGTCCGAGGTCCTGCAGAGCGACAAGCCCGTCATCGTCGACTTCTGGGCCGAGTGGTGCGGGCCGTGCCGCCAGGTCGCGCCGATCCTGCAGGAGATCGCCAACGAGCACGCCGACAAGCTGACCGTCGTGAAGCTCAACATCGACGAGAACCCCGACATCGCCCGCGACTACGGGATCCTGCAGATCCCGACGATGAACGTCTACAAGGGCGGCGAGGTCGTCAAGCAGATCATCGGCGCCAAGCCGAAGGCGATGCTGCTCCGCGAACTCGACGGCGTCATCTAGTTTCGGAAGCCCTCCCTCCGGGGAGGGCTTCTTCTTTGGGCCTGTACGGCTCTCAGATCGTTTCAGACGGGCCGGAGCGCCCGTTCGGGGCTCATGGAGCCGAGCAGCCGTTCCAGAGCCACCTCGACGTCCTCACGCCACGAGACGGCGGTCTTCAGCTCCAGCCGCAGGCGGGGGAAGCGCAGATGCGGGCGGACCGTCTTGAAGCCCACCGACAGCAGATAATCGGCCGGCATCACGCACGCCCCCGGCTGCTCCCATTTCAGGTCGCCGAACGCCTCGATGGCGCGTACACCCCGGCGGGTCAGATCTTTCGCCACGCCCTGCACGAGCATGCGCCCCAGCCCGCCGCCGGAGAACTCCGGAATGATGTGGGCGGTCATCAGCAGCACCGCGTCGGAACTCACCGGCGACGTGGGGAAGGCGACCGATCGCGGCACGTATAGCGGCGGCGCGTACAGGACGAAGCCCGCGGCCACCCCGTCGACATAGGCGATCTTGCCGCAGGAACCCCATTCGAGCAGCGTGGCGGAGACCCACGCCTCCTTCTCGAGGCTCGGCTCCCCGGCCTGCGCGGCCCGCTCGCCCCCCATGGGGTCGAGCTCCCAGAACACGCAATTACGACACCTGCGCGGCAGGTCATCAAGATTGTCGAGCGTGATGCTGGCCAGCCGACGCGACACGTGACGCCCCTATTCCCGGCATTGGTCCCGGCAGTTTTGCTGGAATAGTAGCCGGTGCTCCCGGTCCGAACAGGAATTCGGCGCGCAGCACACGGCCCTTCTCTCATGCTGATACCGATTGCGGACCGTTCACCCGGCTGCCTTACCCTCTGAATTAACGCCTATGAAACGGAGGTGGACCGTGACGAATGAGACGGATCACGGTCGGACACCCGCGACCCACGGGTCACGCATCGATGCCTACGTCGATCGGTACGCCGCACGAGCTACCGGGATGGTCGCCTCCGAGATCCGAGCTCTGTTCGCCGTCGCATCGAGGCCGGAAGTGGTCTCCCTCGCCGGCGGCATGCCCTACGTCACGGCGCTCCCCCTCGACGTGGTCGGCGAACTGGTCGCCGACCTCGTCAACCGCCGCGGTCCCGAAGCCCTGCAGTACGGCTCGGGCCAGGGTGACCCCGCACTGCGCGAGCAGATCTGCGAGGTCATGCGCATGGAGGGCATCGACGCGGGCGCCGACGACGTCGTCGTCACGGTGGGCTCGCAGCAGGCGCTCGATCTGATCACCCGCATCTTCGTCGACCCCGGCGACATCGTCCTCGCCGAAGGTCCGTCCTACGTCGGCGCCCTGGGCACCTTCTCGGCCTACCAGGCCAAGGTCGTCCACATCGCCATGGACGACCAGGGCCTCATTCCCGAGTCCCTGGCGCAGACGATCTACGCGCTCCAGGCCTCCGGCCAGCGCATCAAGTTCCTCTACACGATCCCGACCTTCCAGAACCCGGCCGGCGTGACCCTCAACCTGGTCCGCCGCCGCCAGGTCCTGGAGATCTGCCAGAAGGCCGGCATCCTGGTCGTCGAGGACAACCCCTACGGCCTGCTCGGCTTCGACGGCGAGCCGCTGCGCGCCCTGCGCGCCGACGACCCCGACGGGGTGGTCTACCTGGGATCGTTCTCGAAGACCCTGGCACCCGGCTTCCGGGTCGGCTGGGCCCTGGCCCCCCACGCGATCCGCCAGAAGCTCGTGCTGGCGATGGAGTCGGCGGTCCTGTCCCACTCGACCTTCACCCAGCTGGCCGTCGGGCAGTACCTGACGACCCAGCCGTGGCGGGAGCAGATCAAGACCTTCCGCGAGCTCTACCGCGAACGCCGCGACGCCCTCCTGGGCGCACTCGAAACCCTGATGCCCGAGGGCTGCACCTGGACCAAACCGGCCGGCGGCTTCTTCGTGTGGATGACCCTCCCCGAGGGCCTCAACTCCAAGGCCATGCTCCCCCAGGCCGTGGACAAGCGCGTCGCCTTCGTCCCCGGCACCGGCTTCTACGCCGACGGCTCGGGATCGAGGCACATGCGCCTGTCCTACTGCTACCCGCAGCCCGACCGCATCCGCGAGGGCGTCCGCCGCCTGGCCGGCGTCATCGAGGAAGAACTCCGGACCGTGGAGATGTTCGGCACCCGGTCCCGGGCCGGTCACTCCGGGGTGGACACACCCGGTCCAGACCTCGCCTGATCCTCTGTACGGCTAGCCTGTTCGGGCTAGCCGTACAGAATCGGAGAAAGGCCGGGCTATGAGCGATCTCGGGAACGTGCTCGTGCTGGCAGGAGGACTGTCCTACGAGCGTGAGGTCTCCATCAGGTCCGGCCGCCGGGTGGCCGAAGTGTTGCGCGCCCAGGGCGTCGACGTGGAGACCCGCGACACCGACTCGTCCCTGGTGCCCTCCGTCCTCGCCGACCGGCCCACCGCGGTCTTCGTGACCTTGCACGGCGGGGCCGGCGAGGACGGCGCGATCCGGACCGTTCTGGAGCTCCTCGGCGTGCCATACGTGGGGGCGGCGCCGGACGCGTGCCGGGTGGCTTTCGACAAGCCGACCGCCAAGGCCGTGGTGCGGTCGTGGGGGTTGAACACGCCGGACTCCGTTTCCCTCCCCAAGGAGACATTTCACGACCTGGGGGCTTCCGCGGTGCTTTCGCGGATCGTCGACTCCCTGGGATTGCCTCTGTTCGTGAAGCCTTCGCGTGGCGGGTCGGCGCTTGGGGCTTCCATCGTGCGGTCGGCCGAGGAACTGCCGGCGGCGATGGTGGGGTGTTTCGCCTATGGGGACACGGCGCTGATCGAGACGTACATCGAAGGCGTTGAGGTGGCCGTGTCGGTTGTCGACCTGGGGGAGGGGCCGGTGGCGTTGCCTCCCGTGGAGATCGTGCCTGACGGCGGGGCTTACGACTACGCGGCTCGGTATACGGCGGGGCGGACCGAGTTCTTCGCGCCGGCGCGGTTGGGGGACGAGGCCATGGCGGCTTGTGAGGCCATGGCTGTGGCGGCGCATTCGGCGTTGGGGCTGCGGGACGTTTCGCGGACTGACCTGATTGTCGATGGCGACGGGAAGCCTTGGTTTCTCGAGGTGAATGTGGCGCCTGGGATGACGGAGACTTCGCTGCTGCCTATGGCGGCTGAGGCGGCTGGACGGGATCTGGGGGCGCTTTGCCGGGGGTTGCTGGAGATTGCGGCGGGACGCCGGGGTTGATCGCCCGTTTCGGACCTGGCGGGATCCGGACACGTGGCGTCGCGCATCCCGAGGCCGGTTCCCGCCGGACAGGCTTGATCGCCTCCAGGATGCGGCCGTCGGTGGACTCCGGCAGATCTCGAGACGGTCTGCCGGGTGTTGTCACAAATCCGGAAGCCGGCGGGGCCGTGGTGATCACCCGCACGCTCCGGCCCAACGGGTGATCGTGGCGAGCAGGCGGCCCGAGACGCACAATCTGAGATGTGCAGATCGAGGGGGACCTCGGCGGAAACCTCATAGTCGAAACCCGAGATCCCGAGCCTATGCCGGTGAGACCGGCAGCGGGCGGGGAGGCTGCTTGAGCGTTCTATGGGGTGATCCGCCGCGTGAGTGGCAAGCATCCGCTCGCTCAGCGGTGCGCCTATGACCTCCCTGAGCAGCCGAAGCGGCGGATCGGCCATCGTTCTACGCGGTGGAGAAATGCCGAAGGCCCGGACCATGAAGGTCCGGGCCTGTCACATCAGCACCCCGTGGGAGTCGTTTTAGCGGTGGTGCCAGCCGCCCCAGCCGAAGCTGCCGTTGTGGCCGTAGCCGCCGCGGACGCGGAAGTCGTCGACGTGCTTGCCGAAGACGATGTGCTTGGACAGGAAGCTCTTGGTGTTGTACCGCTTGTAGAAGAACCACTTCCCGTCGTTCTTGTAGTAGACGTCGAAGAAGCTGTAGTCACGGTCGTTGTGGTCGCGGTCCCACATGCGGAAGTCGAGCCAGTAGCGGCCGCCGCTCTTGCCCCAGCGGTAGTCGAAGCGACCGTCGCCCCGCTCGAAGCGGTCCCAGCTGGAGCCGTACTGCGCGGCCGACGCGGAGGTCGACGCGGTGGTGGCGGATGCCGTGGCGGCCGGTGCGATAGCAACCCCCGTGGCTGCGATGCCGGCGAGAACGGTTCCGGCGAGCAGCTTGCCGATCGTGTGCACTGTTTCCTCCGTTGTGGTTCGTCGTCCGTCTTTCCGGACGACGCTCACGCTAGGACCGGGGCCAGGGGCCGTTCTGCGCACAAAACCACACAAGGCGTCTAGTGCGTACTAGTGCACATATGTCGCCTTCCGGGCGGTGACCAGGAGGTGGGCGGCGGGGGTCAGTGCGACTTCCAGCGGCTCTCGCTCTCGGATACGACCGGCGAATCCAGGATCTCGTCGCATTCGCCCAGCCCATCCCTCCGGCGCCCGGACGACCCCTGGCAGGCTGTCCACCTGCACCATTAACGCGTGGTCCACCAACCACAGGGCCGTTCATCGTCTTTCAGTCGACCGACGATTCGTCTGAGGTTGGCGTGGTCTATCGATGTGACCAAGACGGGCGACACTGTGAAGCCCACCCCGGTTAATCGGCCCGGACGGTTTGTCGAAGACCTCTCAGAAGCTGATGGAGGTTGTGCAGAACCTGGCCGACTCCGTCGCCCATCGAGATCAGCTGGTCGGCAGTGACCGCGATCCGCCCGTCATGGGTGACCAATACGAGGGTCTGCCCCATGTCGCGCAGCCCGGCGAACAGACGCAGCACCTCGTTGGTCGCCGTGGTGTCGCGGTTACCAGTCAGCTCGTCCGCCGTCATCACCAGCGGCTCGTTGGCCAGGACGTGGGCGACGGCCACCCGCTACCGCTCTCAGTCGGGCGCTTCGACGAGGCGGAGGCCACCCCGCTCCGCCTCGGACTCAAGGGCCCTGTCGATCCGCATCGCGACGCCCAGCGGCATGGCGGTCACCGGCACCGCCGAGAGGAGTTCGCGAACCGCGGCCAGACCGGCGAGGCTTTCCCCGCAGGCGTCGCAGATCGCGAGATGCGACCGGACCTCCAGGGCCGTCGCGTCGTCGAGGAAGCCTCGGCTGTCGACAGCTCCTCCACCAGATGGAAGGACTGGAAGACGAATTCCACCGACCGGCGCCGCAGCCGGGCAAGGGACCGTATGCCTGCGGTGTCGACACGTTCGCTGGTCGGCCAGACCGCCCATGAGATGTTGCAGCGCCGATTTCCCGTATCGCCAGAAGATGTCAGCACCAAGGCTTCTCCGGGAGCCATGAGACGAGGTCGTCTACGGGTTGGGGCATGAACATTTCGAGCGGGTTGAAGAGTCGGCTCTAACGTTCAGCAACAAGGTGTCGATGCTCACTCAGCCGTACTCCTGTGTCGGGTCTCGTAAGCCGTGGATGAGCGACCGGGATGAGCGACCGGGATGAGCGACCGGGATGAGCGACCGGGACCCGTCTACTCGCATGATGACGTGTCATCAGCAGCCGTACATGCTCCCCGCCGTTGTAGGCATACGTTCCTCCCAAAGGTGCGGAGTCATCGAGCAGATATGCGATGGAGGTTCGCCTGGATGGCACCCAGGCAGCTTGGTCTCTTCATCTACGTTCGCAACAGCACGGTCTACTCCCCTATGGAATGCATGGCCACCTTCCAGGCTTTCGAGTCGATCAGCTTCAGGCACCTCAGCCGATACAAGGGTGTGACGTCGCTTTGATCTCGTGGCCGCCGTCGGGCCTGGTCTGGCGGGACCTGGGCGTCTGGGCCAGGAGGGCGCTGACCTAGGCTTGGCGGGTGGTTCATGCGAAAAGCTTCGGTAGTGACAATCATGCGGGTGTTCATCCCGAGGTGATGGCAGCGGTCGTTGCGGCCAACGACGGTGACACGCTCCCCTATGGCAGCGATCCCTGGACGGCCGACATGGAGAGCGCTGTCCGGGAGGTCTTCGGGGAACAGGCGCAGGGTTACGCCATGTTCAACGGGACCGGGGCCAACGTGGTGGGGCTGGGGTTGATGCTCCGGCCGTACGACGGGGTGATCTGCCCAGCCAGTGCCCACATCAACGGCAACGAGGCCGGCGCCGCCGAGCGGGTTCTCGGGACGAAGCTGCTCACCGTGGCGACGGATGACGGGAAGCTCCGGCCTGCCGACGTGCTCGCGCAGCTTGGGGCTGTCGGCAACGAGCACCTGTCGCAGCCTCGGGTGGTGTCCATCTCGCAGGTGACCGAGTGCGGGACCGTCTACACGCCTGAAGAGATCGCGGCGCTGGCGGAGGTGGTTCATGAGAACGGCCTCTTCCTCCACATGGACGGAGCTCGACTGGCCAACGCGGCCGCCGAACTCGGCTGCGGTCTGGGGGACATCACGACCGCTGTCGGCGTGGACGTCCTCAGCTACGGCGCGACCAAGAACGGCGCCCTGGGGGCGGAAGCGCTGATCGTCCTGCGGCCGGAACTCCTGCCTGGGGCACTCTTCCTTCGTAAGCAGGGCATGCAGCTGGCTTCCAAGATGCGGTACTTCTCCCCTCAGATCACCGCCTTGCTGCGTGGCGACCTGTGGCTGCGGAACGCCTCGCATGCCAACGCGATGGCACACCGGTTGGCTGACGGGGTGGCTTCGGTGGTGAAGTTCCGGTACGAGGTTCAGTCGAATGCGGTGTTTCCGGTGCTGCCGGAGAAGGCGATCGCGTACCTGATGGAGAGGTTCACCTTCGGGCATTGGGATCGGGCTGGGGGAGTCGTGCGGTGGGTGACGGCCTTCGACACGACCGAGGAAGACGTCGACGCGCTAATCGCGGCTACGCATGAGGCGCTTAGTTTCACGTGAAACATTGCGGTGGGGCCGGCCTGATGCTCTGGCTGGCCCCGCCTAGGTGTCTGCCAAGGTCGATGTGTCGCTGTTCCCGGTGGATCCATTTGCCTGAGCTTGGACACACAGCTGTCGATGACATCCTCATCCGCGGTACTTCTCTCGCGCAGGCTTGCTAAGCCGTCTCTTCCCCGCGTGGTTCCCGGCTCGCTGATCCACGGCCAGCGCGTACGACGTAGCGCCGCTGCACCGACCGGATGGCCCTTCGGTCGGCTCTGCAAAATAGAAGAGTGGCGCCTCAGCACGGCGACGCGCAGACCACGATCGAGGCAGCGGATCGTCAGCCGCCAACGCATCACCTCTGGGGAGAGAGGCATCTGCTTACCTAGCATGCCGTCGATGAGTGATGCAGCTTAGCGACCGTGAGTCTCACGCGGCGATGCCATTTGCGGTAGGTGCCGATGTGCTGAGACCTCACGGTCCGACATCGCCCTCGCTGGCGCCTGCTCCGAGTCGAGCGATCGTTCACGATGCCTGTCGAATGCAGTGCGCTTCAGTGCGATGTTTCACGTGAAACGTGTGCTGGCCGACGGCAAGTCAGTGACGGCGCCCAAGAGGGCGGGCGACATTAGGGCGAGCAACAGATAGCTGTGGCACAGGAAGGCGCTCCTTCATCTCGCGTCTTCTTCTCCGCACGGGTCGAGCCGTTCGAGAGGAGGGCCGATCTTCAGCAGCCTCCCGTTCTGTTGGAGCTGAAGGAAGAACCAAACATCCCCGAGACGATCAGCGTCCTCCTTGGTAAGCGGAGGCGCGTGAGAGAGGGTCGGCGAGGACGTCCGCACACATGTGGGGCGCTCCCCTCTCGGACAGCCTTGACCGGCCGGGCTCTTTGCCTCATCGTCTTCCTCGCCAGCTGAGAGCGACTCTCGGGTGTGCTGTGATCACTTGGATTGCGCGCCAGTCCTCCCTCTGCTCCTTCCGGGCATGCGTGGAGGCAGGAAAGAGCGCCCCGGTGCTGGTACCGCGCAGACCGGCCTCAAGCCGGCTGCAGTGCGCGAGCATGAGACATTCGGTCAAGGAGCCGCCGTCTTGTTACCCCTGCACGTCGGAATGCAGGGACGCGGTCTCAAGTTCTAGCGTGGTTCCGCGTTGTCGCAGGCGACGGACTCCTGTTCATGCGGTGGGCCTGGCGGACACAAATTCATGCGGTGGGCGCGGCGGACAGAGCACCAGTTCGTCGCCGATGGGTTGCCCAAATGCCAATCAGGGTGAGGTGCAGCCCTATGCGCGACCTTTGCGCTCAAGCTTGAACTCGACTCTGCGCTCGCCAAACATCCCTGCCTCTCTGCGCCACTGCTTGTCCAGGCGTAGTGGATGGTTTCGACATGGCCCACGCATTCGATCAAGTCAGTACCGACCAATGGATCTAGCGCCTGGTAACTCCTATCACGCTGGCGCGCCTTCGCAGCCATGTGGCGGTGACTGCATCGGCTTTGAGCTAAGACCTCCGCCGGCACAGCGGGGGGAGAGGCAGAGGTAACCGTCCACGTCTCTCGTGTAGTGGTGGGACGAGATGCTCCCTAAACCCTGAGCGAGGATGGTGTTGGTCGACACCTTCGGTTCAGCCGAGAGGACGCCAAACGTCGATCATGGCGAGCCTGCTCGAGCGCCGGAGCTGAGCGGTTCACTGCAGCTCTGCTCCGTAGTACTTCTTACTGCTAGGTCATGTGGAACAGATCAAGCAGGGTTCTTCGCCCCCGGAGGGTTTTCCCACCCGCCGCTTGAGACCGCAGGCTAGGTGTTCCGAAGCTCGGATCTATAGGTCACTCGGATCTATAGGTCAGAAGCACTGGCGGAGACTGCCGCCACGCTGGACTGGCGGTCAGTGAGCTGGGGTCAATTTGAGGCCGATGCACCCGTGGCACATCACGTCTGCTTGATCTGAGGGCTCCGCAGCGACGGCCGCCTTCAGCGTTCCCTTGCCAGGAATGAATGAGTGCGTGATGGGCAGACGCTCCTTGCCTGAACGACACGATCATCTTTCAGACCTTCGGTCAGTTGAGGACGGACTGGGTGGCACGGCAGCGGATGGAAGAGCATGCAGTCGAGTAGCGATGTCAGGCGAGGGATCTACCGGGCTCCACCGACTCGGCGTCATGTCCTCGCGCTGGCGTAGCGAGCCCCTCCGACCGGAGCTCCGATGGTTACTCATCCGGTCGGAATGAACGGCCTCATGACGGGCAGATGCTCATTCGCTGCCCACGGCATCGTTCTTCGCGGACTTGCTGTCTCGACCAGCAGGCTCGACCGGGGTGAGAGATCTACCGGAATCCTCAACTTGGCCTCACGACCTCATCGTCGGTGCAGCGCCTCACGTGTAGCAAATGGGCGCTCATCCAGAGACGCTCGCTGCCCGTGTTCATATATACATACGGCGCAGCCACAGCTGCGTCATTCGCGGGACGTACCCCTGCGTAGGCCGAGGCCTGCGCGGACCCACACGTTTCTCGGGAGGTGCCCCTGCCCAAGCTCACGCCTATGCCGACTCACACGTTTTCGCGATCGAGGTTCGTCCCCGAGCACTCAGTCGGCCTTGCCATTGAGCAAGTGGGGTCGCGCCAATGTCGGTGCAAGCGCCAGGGCTGGAGCGCTGCTGAGCCCGACAAGGCCTTCGCTAGCAAGCGACGCTGCTGCTGTGCTCAGCTTCACGTGGGCTCGCCGCCTCGGGCTACCCTCCAGTGCCGCCCCAGAGGTCCAGTCGATGGCTGGTGAGCGCTGATGAGTGGTCACAGGAAGGCGCCCCTTCATGCCGCATCTCCATGCGCCTTCCCTTCTGCTCAGAGTTTTTCCGCTCCGAGCCAAGCCCTTCGAGAAGAAGGCTCCGTGTTCTGGCTGTCTGCCACATGTACCGGGCTGAACCGGCGGTGTGCATCGTCTGCCCGCTTGGATGCGACAGCAGGAAGTCGATCACCGGGGCCGAGATCGGCAACCTGTCGGGCGCGGTCGCGGCGGCCAGGCTGCCGCCTACCGCCTTGCCAGGCCGTCTCGGTTTGGGCCGTTCCTTGTCTCCGCCTATGGACTCGCCGCGCTCCTCACGCTGCTGGCGACCGTGAGAGCGACCCGAAGTGTCCGTCGGCATGGGGCTGCGAGCACCGTGCTGGTGCGCCCACGGCGTGCCGTCTATCGGGTCGTCCAGGAGGCTAGCCACCGGCCGACTCGGGGACGATGTGGTTGGGGTCCCGCGACGGGAGATGTCACACTCACCTGCTCGCCTCCCCCTGGCCCCGCCGTTGCCAGCGAGGGCAAAAGACAAGGTCGCTCAAGCCCGCTGTGGCGCCCGCAAGAGAACGGGAGCCACCTGTCTCGTCAGAAATCCGGTCTCGGTTTCACGTGAAACCATGTCCTTCCCGGCGACTAAGCTCCCTGCCTCCGGAAAGCAACAGCTCCCCCGGACTCACGTCCAAGGGAGCTGTTTCACGTGAAACCTAGTCGCTCTCCTGCTCCCGCATCTGGTTAGCCGCGTCCGGTGCCATCGTTCCGATGATGCGCTCAAGGTCGTCGATCGTGGAGAACTCCACCACGATCCGCCCTTTCCGACGCCCTAAATCGACCTTCACCTTGGTCTCGAAGTGATCCGACAGCCGATCCGCCAGCGTCCGCAGTGCCGGTGCCACCGGCTGCTTCGTTCTCGGCTTCCGCGGCGCGGGACCGGCCGTCGCCTCCCCCAGGGACACGATCTCCTCGACCGTCCGGACCGTCATGCCTTCGGCCACGATTCGGGTCGCCAGGCGTTCCTGGGCTTCCGGGCTGTCCAGAGACAGGAGAGCTCTCGCGTGGCCGGGGGTGATCGAACCGCCTGCCAGGCGGCGCTGGACGTTCGGGGGGAGGTTCAGCAGGCGCAGGGTGTTGGTGATGTGGGAGCGGGAGCGGCCGATCTTCCTGGCCAGTTGCTCGTGGGTGGCGCCGAAGTCGTCGAGGAGCTGGCGGTACGCCGCGCCTTCTTCCAGGGAGTTGAGCTGCTCTCGCTGGAGGTTCTCGATCAGGGCCTCGCGCAGCATCTCGTCGTCGCCGGTGCTGCGGACGATCGCGGGGATGCGCTCCAGGGCGGCCAGGCGGCTGGCGCGGAGGCGGCGTTCGCCCATGATGAGTTCGAACTGGTCCCTGCCGTCTTCGTCGACGCCGGCGGCGCGGACGACGATCGGCTGGAGGAGGCCGACTTCTGCAATGGAGTCGGCCAGTTCGCGGATGCGGTCTTCGTCGAAGACGGTTCGGGGCTGGCGGCGGTTCGGGATGATCTGGGTGACGGCGATCTCGTGGAAGTAGGCCCCGGCCACCGGGATCAGTTCCCTGTCACCCGGTGGGGTGGGGGCCGGCACGCCGACGACCGACGGGTCGACGATGGGGCCGGTGGGGATGAGGGCTCCCAAACCCTTGCCGAGCCCCCGACGCTGCTGACTCACCCTTGCTCCTCACCCGCACCGAAACGCCGCATGGCTGATCTCCGTCAGCCCGTCGTACCGAAACGCCGCGTCGTTTCTCAAACGCCGCGCACGATTGTAAGAGGCTACAGGTTCACGCTTCCGCGACAGCGGCACCGCGGTACGCGATCTCTCGTGCCGCGTCCATGTAGGCCATCGCGCCGCTCGAACCCGGGTCGTAGGTCATGACCGACTGGCCATAACTGGGCGCCTCGGACACCCGGACGCTCCGGGGGATGACCGCGTCGACCACGGTGGCGCCGAAGTGGGAGCGGACTTCCTCCGCCACCTGGGAAGCCAGGCGGGTGCGGCCGTCGTACATCGTCAGCAGGATGGTCGACACGTTCAGGGTCTGGTTCAGGTGGACGCGGACCAGCTCGACGTTCTGGAGGAGCTGGGTCAGACCTTCCAGGGCGTAGTACTCGCACTGGATGGGGATCAAGACTTCCTGTGCGGCCGCCAGGGCGTTGACCGTCAGCAGGCCCAGGGACGGCGGGCAGTCGATCAGGATGTAGTCCATCTGCGCCGACTCGTACGCCGCGAACGCGCGCCGCAACCGGGTCTCACGGCCCACCATCGGCACCAGTTCGATCTCCGCGCCGGCCAGGTCGAGGGTCGCCGGAGCGCAGAACAGGCCCGGCATGTCCGGGACCTGGGTCACGATCGACTCCATCGGAAGGTCTTCCACGAGGACCTGATAAATGGAAGGTGTCCCGGCTCGGTGTTCGGTGGCCAATGCCGTAGAGGCGTTCCCCTGCGGGTCGAGGTCGACCACGAGGACCCGCAGGCCGTGCATCGAGAGGGCCGCGGCCAGGTTCACGGCGCTGGTCGTCTTGCCCACGCCGCCCTTCTGGTTGCAAATGCAGATCACTCGGGTCTTGGGCGGGCGTGGCCAGTCGCCGTCGCGGCGGGCGGAGTATCCGACGGGGCCGTCGGCGGCCGGCTTGCCGGGCGCGGCTGTTTCACGTGAAACCACAGAACTCAGTGCCTCTCGAACCAGCGGGGAATCACCGGGGCTTAGCGGGGGCTGGGACACCTTGGTCGTCCTTTCGACCGGCCTTGGCCGGTGGTTCGGAGCGGGAGTGCGGCCCCACCCCCATCAGGCCGCGCTCGTCGCGTCGCCGCGAGTCTTTCGGGTCGTCCCGGGTTGATTCAACAGGTCGTTCGATCGTTCCCGGCCCGACCGCGACTACCTCTTACGTCGGCGCTGTGCAGCTCGTGAACCGGCGCCGGCGATGACGCGGACCAGAGTTGCAGGCGGATCGACTTTACCGCGCCCGACCGTGACAAGCTCGGCCGTCTTTGCCCCGTGAGCGGACAATTGGGTGTCGGCGCCCGCCAATTCTTCGGCAGCCCGTTCCCCCTTCATGGCCAGGAGCTCTCCGCCCTCGCGGAGCAGGGGGAGCGACCAGGAGAGCAGGCGGTCGAGGGGGGCGACGGCCCTGGCGGTGGCGACGTCGAAGGTGCGTTTGCCCTTCAGTTCTTCGGCGCGGCCGCGGAGCACCTCGACGTTGCGCAACTTGAGGGTCTCGACGCACTCTTCGAGGAAGACGGTGCGCCTGAGCAACGGTTCAAGGAGTGTGACGGTCACGTCGGGGCGGACGATCGCCAGGACGATGCCCGGCAGGCCCGCGCCCGAGCCGATGTCGACGAGTTTCACGTCGGGCGGCACCGCTTCGGCGATCACGGCACAGTTCAACAGGTGGCGATCCCAGATCCGAGGGACTTCCCGAGGGCCGAGCAGCCCACGCACCACCCCCGGCCCGGCCAGCAGGGAGGCATACGTTTCCGCCTGGGCCAAGGCGTCACCCGCGAACACCGCGATGGCGGCTTCGGGGGGCTGCTGGTTGCTCATTTCTTCGGTCATCCCTCGTAGGGTATCGGGCGGTGGACGACGGCCAGGAAGCCTGTGGATAAACCTGTGGATACTGCGGTGTGTGTCCTGTGGACAACTGTGCGCGGCAGGCCAAAAGTGCAGGCGTAAGCCGTACAGACAAAGAAAACCGCCGACCCGGGACGGGGCGGCGGTTTCCACAGGCGGGAGTGTCAGGCGGGCAGGACCACGACGAAACGCCGGGGCTCCTCCCCCTCTGACTCGCTGCGCAGGCCGGCGGCGGCGACGGCGTCGTGGATGACCTTGCGCTCGAACGGCGTCATCGGCTTGAGGGCCTTCGGCTCGCCGGACGACTTGACGTCGTCGACGGCGGCGACACCGATCTTGGTGAGTTCCTCGCGGCGGCGCTCGCGGTAACCCGCGACGTCGAGCATCAGCCGCGAGCGTTCGCCGGTCTGCCGGTGGACGGCCAGGCGGGTCAGTTCCTGGAGGGCCTCCAGGACCTCGCCGCCGGGGCCGACCAGGTCGCCGCCCTTGAGGCCGATCACGGAGACGAGGGCGCGGTCGCCCTCGACGTCCATGTCGATGTCGCCGTCGAGGTCGGCTATGTCGAGCAGCCCCTCGACGTAGTCGGCGGCGATCTCGCCCTCCTGCTCCAGGGCGGCGACGCTCGGAGCCGCCTTGACGGTCTCCTCGGCTTCGGTCACGTGGGAACTCCCTCTCACGACTTCTTGCTGCCGGTCCGCTTGCTACGTGATTGGCGCGTCGGCTGCTGACGGACGATCTTAGGCTCTGGCTCCGCCGGCTGCTCGGAAACGGGCGGGGTCTTGCGGAAGCGCGCGAAGAAGCCCGGCTTGACCTCGACGGGGATCAGGTTGCCCTTGGCGTCGAACTGCGGCATCGGGTTGCGGCTGTAGAACCAGTGCTGCTGGCCGAGGGTCCACACGTTGGTGGTGACCCAGTAGAGGATCAGGCCCAGCGGGAAGTTCAGGGAGAACACGGCGAACAGCGGCGAGATGTACATCAGGATCTTCTGCTGCTGCGCCATGGGGTTGTCGGGCATCTGCGCCATCGAGCGGGTCACGCTCTGCCGGACGGTCAGGAAGGTCGTCAGCGACGAGATCGCGACGAAGATGACCAGAACGATCTTGGCGATGACCGGGTCGGCGCCGTACTTCTCGATGTCGGCGGCGCTGGTGAAGAAGGTCGCCGGGAGGGGGGCGCCGAAGATGTGGGCGGCGCGGGCGCTGTCGACGAGCTCCTGCGTCATGCCGAAGCGGGGCTGGCCGTGGGCCATCGCGTTCAGCACGGTGAACATCGAGATGAAGATCGGGAACTGCGCGATGACCGGCAGACAGCCGCCCAGGGGGTTGGCGCCCGCCTCCTGGTAGACGCGCATGACCTCCTGGTTCATGCGCTGCTTGTCGTTCTTGTAACGCTTGCGCAGATCCTGGACCTTGGGCGCGAGCTCCTGCATCTTCTTCGAGGAGCGCATCTGCTTCAGGAAGAGCGGGAAGATCAGGATTCGCATCAGCACGGTCAGCGTGATGATGGTCAGCGCCCAGTTCAGCCCGTTATCGGGGCTGAGGACGAGGCTGTAGAAGTTGTGAATATGGGTGATCACCCAGGCGATGGCCGTATACAGCCAGTTCAGCCAGGACAGCTCCACCGAGCTAGCTCCCTTGCTTGTCGTGGGGTCGAGGGGGCACGGGATCGAACCCGCCGGGGTGGAAGGGATGGCATCGGCCGATGCGACGGATGGTCAACCACACCCCGCGCAGCGCCCCGTGCACGGCGATCGCCTCGAGACCGTACGCGCTGCAAGAGGGATAGAAGCGGCATCGAGGCCCCAGGAGGGGACTGATGAACGCCCGGTAGAACCTGATCGGGACGATCAATACGCGGGCAGCCGTCGAGACCGGCGTGACCGGCTGGGGCTGCTCGGTTGTCATGACCGTCCATCCCGCGGCCGCCGGATCAGTCGCTGGAGCGCGACATCGAGATCGGCGGCCAGGTGCTCGCTGCGCGCGGACGCGGCCGGTGGATTGGCGCGTACCACCAGCAGGCTACCTCGCGGAAGGAGGTGCAGACGTGCCCGCATCAGGTGTCTGAGTCTCCGTTTGACCCTGTTCCTGGTGACCGCGTCACCCACGGCCTTACTGACGACGAACCCGACGATCGGGGCCTCGTCGGCCTCCACAGCGGTGAAGTGGACGACCAGGGAGGGTCTACCGGCGCGGTGCCCGCGCCGGATCGCCTCGGCGAACTCCTCGCCTTTGCGCATGCGGGAAGCGGGCGGGAGCACCGGATACTTCCTTAACAAGTAGCCCGCCGTCAGAGGTGACGGCGGGCGGGGCTGCTACGAAGTGCCGGTCAGACGGTGAGGTCGTGACGGCCCTTGCGGCGGCGGGCGGCCAGGATGGCGCGGCCGGCGCGGGTGCGCATGCGCAGCCGGAAGCCGTGGGTCTTCGCGCGACGGCGGTTGTTCGGCTGGAAAGTACGCTTGCTCACGATGGGCTCCAGGCTAGATGTGCCCTGTCGTTAGGGCGATTAGACCAAAGTTTACGGCCCACCGGGCACAGGGCATGCGAAAGAGCCGTCCCGAGAAAGCCGACCGGGTCACGTTACGGGGTAGACGCCCGAATGGTCAAACCGGCACCCCTAGTTTTCCACAGGCTGTGGGGTTATCCACACGGTCCTTGGTCATCCACATCCTGTGGGCAACGGGTGCCAGTAGGCTGTGGACAACGTCTTGAACGCAGGTCGCGCACACCGCTACTGTCAGGCGTCCAGCCCTTCCCTCCACACCCAGAGCACCTGTGGATCTCCTGTGGATCTTCTGTGGATAGTCACAGCGGGGGCCGGCGCCACCGGGACCAGACCGGTCGAGGCGGGTGTGGATAACGACACGCGGCGAGCGATCATGGGGACCGCGTCAGGGAGGAGTGCCGAACGGTGGACGGCGTCGACCTCAACCAGTTGTGGGCGAGAGCGCTCACCACACTCCTCGACCAGGGAGTCTCGGGTCAGCAGCGCGCGTTCCTGCAGATGACGCAGCCGTCCGGGCTGATCAACGACACGATTCTGCTGGCCGCCCCCAACGACTTCGCCAAAGAGGTCATCGAGGTGCGGCTGCGGCCGCTCATCATGCAGGCGCTGTCGCAGGAGTTCGGCCGGCCGGTCCGCATCGCGGTGATGGTCGATCCGACCGCGACCCAGGCGGAACCCAAGCAGCAGAACTACGGCCGTCCGGGTGGTTTTCCCCAGAGTGGCGGTCCGGCTTTTCCCCAGACCGGTACGCCCGGGTATCCCCAGAGCACCCCGTCGGGTGGTTTTCCCCAGGCCGGGACCCCCGGCGGTTATCCCCAGCCCACCGGTTCCGGTGGTTTTCCCCAGCCTGGGGATCATGGCTTTCAACAGCCTGTGCAATCTCCGCAAGGCTTCGGCCAGGGCTTTCACCAGGAGCCCACAGAGCAGCAGGCTGATTTTCCACAGGGTCGCCCACAGGGAGTCCCAGGTGCGCCGCCGCCCGCCGAGCAGCCGTACACGCAGTATCCACAGGCTGAGGAGAAGAACGACAAGGCGCCGCCCCGGCCCTCCGGCGGCAAGCCGGGTGAGCCCGCGCGGCTGAACGCCAAGTACACCTTTGAGACGTTCGTCATCGGCGCGAGCAACCGGTTCGCCCACGCGGCGGCGGTCGCGGTGGCCGAGGCGCCGGCCAAGGCGTACAACCCACTCTTCATCTATGGGGATTCGGGGCTGGGGAAGACGCACCTTCTCCATGCCATCGGTCACTACGCGCAGAGCCTGTATGAAGGTGCGCGGGTGCGGTACGTGAGCTCCGAGGAGTTCACCAACGACTTCATCAACAGCATCCGCGACCACAAGGCCGACGGGTTCCGGGCGCGGTTCCGGGCTGTGGACATCCTCCTCGTGGACGACATCCAGTTCCTCGAGGGCAAGGAGCAGACGCAGGAGGAGTTCTTCCACACCTTCAACACGCTCCACAACAGCAGCAAGCAGATCGTGATCTCCAGCGACCGGGCGCCGAAACAGCTCGTCACGCTGGAGGACCGGCTCCGCAACCGCTTCGAGTGGGGGCTGATCACCGACGTGCAGCCGCCCGAGCTCGAGACGCGCATCGCGATCCTGCGCAAGAAGGCGATCCAGGAGGGCCTGGCCGCGCCGCCCGACGTGCTGGAGTACATCGCCAGCCGGATCGCCACCAACATCCGTGAGCTCGAAGGCGCACTAATAAGGGTGACGGCCTTCGCGTCGCTCAACCGGCAGTCGGTGGACATCGGGCTGACCGAGATCGTGCTGAAGGACCTCATCACCGAGGACAGCTCCAGCACCGAGATCACGATCGCGCTCATCATGTCGACGACCGCGGAGTACTTCGGCGTCTCGCTCGACGACCTGTGCGGCGGATCGCGGTCGCGGGCCCTCGTGGTGGCCCGTCAGATCGCCATGTACCTGGCCCGGGAGCTCACCGACCTCTCGCTGCCGAAGATCGGCGCCCAGTTCGGCGGCCGTGACCACACCACTGTTATGCACAGCGAGCGGAAGATCCGCTCCCTGATGGCCGAGCGGCGCTCGATGTACAACCAGGTCAACGAGCTGACGACCCGGATCAAGCAGCGCGCACGCACCTCTTGATTCACAGCCTGTGGATAACTCTGTGGATCACGGAACACAGGTGTAATTCGTCGCGCGCTGGAAACTCATAGATCAACAGGCCACACCGGGCTGTGGACAGTTCTGTGGACAACCTGTGGAGAAGCCCCCCTCCAGCGGTGGATAACCTGTGGACGCGCTGTGGATGACCTGTGGGTAGTGGAAAAAACACACTCCGTGTCGGGCGTGTCTCATGTGGAGAACCTGTGGATAAGCTGTGGGTAACCGGTGGATAACTGGGTGCAAACCTGTGGACGGCCTGTGGGTAACTAAAAGTTATCCCCAGCACGCGCTGAGTAATCCCCAGGTCGTCCACAGGTGCTGTGGACAAAAATCCGGCCGCTGACCTGCGGTTATAGGGGTTCTTCCACATTTCCACAGCGCCTATTAAGACGACCGATATCTCTACCTAGAGGAAAGTCAAGAGCAACCTTCGAGCTCGGGCCGGAGCAAAAAATCCCGGAGTTGACACCTCCCGGCAAGCGACGAAGATGGGCAGTCACACCTCAGCGCCACCGCGTCGCCGCCCCCAGCCATCACCGCCCGACGCCGTCCCACCCACCACAGGAGGCTGATCCACGTGATGTTCCGGGTCGACCGAGACGTGCTCGCCGAAGCCGTCGCGTGGACGGCACGCAGCCTCCCCGCCCGGCCCTCGGTGCCGGTCCTCGCCGGCATGCGCCTCGAGGTCACCGACGACCAGCAGCTCAAGCTCTCGGGGTTCGACTACGAGGTCTCCGCCGAGGTGACCCTCGACCTGCAGACCGGCGAGTCCGGCGTGGTGCTGGTCTCGGGCCGCCTGCTCGCCGAGATCACCCGGGCGCTTCCCGCACAGCCTGTGGATTTCGTGGTGGAAGGCGCCAAGGCGGTCGTGACCTGTGGCACCGCCCGGTTCACCCTGCTGACGATGCCGGTGGAGGACTATCCCTCGCTCCCGGCCATGCCGCCGGCCGCGGGCCGGGTCGGCAGCGACATCTTCGCCTCGGCCGTCGCCCAGGTGGCCACCGCCGCCGGCAAGGACGACACCCTGCCGATGCTGACCGGCGTCCGGATGGAGATCGACGGCGACACGGTCACGCTGGCCGCGACCGACCGCTACCGGCTGGCCGTCCGCGAGCTCAAGTGGCAGCCCGACCAGCCCGACTTCCAGGCCATCGCGATGATCCCGGGCCGGACCCTCGCCGACACCGCCAAGTCGCTGGTCACCGGCGCCGAGGTCGAGATCGCCCTGAGCTCCGTGGGCGGCACCGGCGAGGGCATGATCGGCTTCAGCAGCTCCGGCCGGCGCACCACCACGCGGCTGCTCGACCCCGAGTTCCCCAAGTACCGCTCGCTGCTGCCGACCGAGTTCTCGGCCCGCGCCGAGCTGGTCACCAGCTCCTTCGTCGAAGCCGTCAAGCGTGTGGCCCTGGTCGCCGAGCGCAACACCCCGGTCCGGCTGGCCTTCCGGGGCGACGAGGTCGTGCTCGAAGCGGGCAGCGGCGACGAGGCACAGGCTGTGGAAGTCCTGCCGGTCGACTTCGACGGCGGCGAGATCAACATCGCCTTCAACCACCAGTTCCTGCTCGAAGGTCTCGGCGCGATCGATTCCGACGTTGCTCGCCTGCAGTTCACCACCTCGACGAAGCCCGCCATCCTCACCGGTGGAAAGCCTGTGGAAGATGGGGGCATACCCGACTACCGCTACCTGATCATGCCCATTCGCCTCTCAAGCTGACCGAATCCGTATGATCAACCCTCGGGTCGGGTAGGCGAATCGCGTGACCGTAGATGGAACCCTGAGGGGGTGCTCTCATGCAGATCGGCATGATCGGCCTGGGCAAGATGGGCGGCAACATGGCCGAGCGGCTGCGCCGCGGTGGCCATGAGGTCGTCGGTTACGACCGCGACCCCGACGTCAGCGACGTCGGCAGCCTGAAGGAGCTCGTCGACCGCCTGGAGGCGCCGCGCGCCGTCTGGGTGATGGTCCCGGCCGGTGAGCCCACCCGGGCGACCATCGCGTCCCTGAGCGACGCGCTCTCCGCCGGTGACGTGATCATCGACGGCGGCAACTCCCACTACGTCGACGACCAGAAGCACGGCAAGGAACTCGCCGAGAAGGGCATCAAGTTCGTCGACGTCGGCGTCTCCGGCGGCGTGTGGGGCCTGAAGAACGGCTACGCGCTGATGGCGGGGGGCCAGCCCGAGGACATCGCCCATCTGCGGCCGATCTTCGACACGCTCAAGCCCGAGGGCGAGGACGGTTTCGTCCACGCCGGGTCGATCGGCGCCGGCCACTTCGCGAAGATGGTCCACAACGGCATCGAATATGGCATGATGCAGGCCTTCGCCGAGGGCTGGGAGCTGCTCGAGGCCACCGACATCGTCACCGACGTCCCTGGAGCGTTCAAGAGCTGGCGTCACGGCACGGTCATCCGCTCCTGGCTGCTCGACCTGCTCACCCGCGCGCTCGACGAAGACCCCGGCCTCGAAGACCTCAAGGGCTACGCCCAGGACTCCGGAGAGGGCCGCTGGACCGTCCAGGCGGCGGTCGACCACGCGGTGCCGCTGCCGGTCATCACGGCCGCGCTCTACGCCCGCTTCGCCTCACGCCAGGAAGACTCGCCGGCCATGAAGATGGTCGCGGCGCTGCGCAACCAGTTCGGCGGCCACGCCGTCACGGCCGCCGAGGGCTCGTACGAGAAGGGCGCCGACGCCCCCGGCGCGGCCGACAGCACCATGCCCGAGGCCAACGGCTCCTGATCTCGGCCGGGCTCCCGTTTCACGGCGGGAGCCCGTTACCGTTACCGGCATGTTCACCGCCCACCTGTCGCTGACGGACTTCCGGTCCTACCCCACCGCCGAGCTGGCGCTCGAACCCGGGGTGACCGCCTTCGTCGGGCCCAACGGGCAGGGCAAGACCAATCTGGTCGAGGCGATCGGTTACGTCGCCTCGCACGCCTCGCACCGGGTGGCGACCGACGCTCCTCTGGTACGCCACGGCGCCCCCCGCGCAGTGATCCGGGCCGTGATCGAGCGCGACCAGAGACGGGCGCTGGTCGAGCTGGAGATCAACCCGGGCAAGGCCAACCGCGCCCGGGTGAACCGCGCGCCGGTGTCGCGGGCCAGAGACGCCCTCGGCGTGCTGCGGACCGTGCTGTTCGCCCCCGAAGACCTGGCGTTGTCGAAGGGCGACCCGTCCGAACGCCGCAAGTTCATGGACGACCTCCTCGTGGCCCGCCACCCCCGGTTCGCCGGCGTCCGGGCCGACTATGACCGTGCCCTCAAGCAGCGCAACGCCCTGCTCCGGACCGCCTCCCAGGCCCGCCGCCGGAGCCCGAGGCGGCAGATGGACGACGCGGCGTTCGCCTCGGCCGGAGCCGGCGACGTGTTGTCCACATTGGAGGTCTGGGACGCCCACCTGGTCCGCCACGGCGCCGAGTTGCTCGCGGCCCGGCTCGACCTTGTGGAAAACCTGCGGCCCCTGGTGGCCAAGGCTTATGCGGAACTGGCGCCCGGTTCCGTGCCGGCGCAGATCGACTACCGGTGGTTTTCCACAGAGGACGCCGACCTGGGGACGGACCGCGAGGAACTGGCCGTACGGTTGGGACAGGCGCTGGCCGAGGCGCGGGCGCAGGAGATCGAGCGGGGGGTCACCCTCGTGGGGCCGCACCGCGACGATCTGCTGCTGCGGCTGGGCGAGTTGCCTGCGCGTGGTTACGCCAGCCACGGGGAGTCGTGGTCGTTCGCGCTGGCGCTGCGGCTGGCCGCCTACGACCTGCTGCGTTCCGAAGGGGGCGATCCGGTGCTCATCCTCGACGACGTGTTCGCCGAACTCGACGCCCAGCGACGCCGGCGGCTGGCCGAGATCGTCGCCCCGGCGGAGCAGGTGCTGATCACGGCGGCGGTGGCGGAGGACGTGCCGAGGGAACTGAGCGGCGCCCGCTTCGACGTCACCGAGGGGAGCGTGACCGGTGTCGGGTGACCATCCACAGGGACCTGGATATCCACAGGGGCGGCGTGGAGATCGGCAAACGCCCGGCAATCCACAGAACGCTGGTGACGCGCCGTCGGCCGGTTATCCACAGGCTGTTGACATTCCGTCTGAGGGGCAGCGGGCTTCCAACGCCAAAGGCGCCGCACTCGCGCGCGAAAAACTCGCCCAGGCCAAAGCCGACGCCCAGCGGCGGGGCCAGCTTCCGCGTACCGAACCCAGGAAGAAGAAGGGCGGGCCGAAGCGCGACTCGGGCGATCCGATGCTCTTCGGGGCCGCGATCCAGGACCTGCTGGCCGCCCGAGGGTGGGAGGAACCGGTCGCGATCGGCGGGGTTTTCGGGCGCTGGCGGGAGATCGTCGGGGCCGAGCTCGGGCTGCACACCCGTCCCGAGGCGTTCGAAGACGGCGAGGTCATCGTCTCGGCTGACTCGACCGCTTGGGCCACCCAGGTGCGTTTGCTCGCTCCGACGCTGGTCAGAAGGCTGAACGAGGAACTCGGGGACGGCACGGTCACCGCCGTGAAGGTCCGCGGGCCCAACCTCGCACCGCCGCGACAGGCGGGCCACATCAGGGTGAAGGGGAGTCGAGGACCGGGTGACACTTTCGGCTGACGCGGGCTTCCACAAGATCGGCATGACTCTTGTGGAAAAGTCTTGCACCGGCCCGAAATCGCGCCTGGCGCGCTGAACCCCAGGGTCCGGGGTGTCACACCAAAACCAAGATCATCGTATTAGAGGGCATCACAGCCCCCGTCAATGCCACCTGAGGCTCCGAGAGCCGGTAGAATGAAAGTGGACTTAAGGACACGTCCGTTTGCGTGTCACCCCGGCCGTGGCGAGCCGATTCCCCAGGGTGAGCGCATCGGGGCACTCACGACGGTGACGGGCACGGCAGGCAGCCATCCTATGTTTCCTGCCGCGTGTCCGCGGCAGGAGGATTTCGCACTTGTCCTACGACGCAGGCTCAATCACCGTTCTCGAGGGTCTTGAGGCGGTTCGCAAGCGCCCGGGTATGTACATCGGCTCGACCGGAGAGCGTGGTCTCCACCACCTTGTGTACGAGGTTGTGGACAACTCCGTCGACGAGGCCCTGGCCGGTCACTGCGACACCATCGAGGTCACCCTGCTCGCCGACAACGGCGTGCGGGTCGTGGACAACGGCCGGGGCATCCCGGTCGCCGAGCATCCCACAGAGAAGAAGCCGACCCTCGAGGTCGTGCTCACCGTCCTCCATGCCGGCGGCAAGTTCGACGGCAAGTCGTACGCCGTCTCCGGCGGCCTCCACGGCGTGGGCCTCTCGGTCGTCAACGCGTTGTCGTCCCGGCTCGAAGCCGTGATCAAGCGTGACGGCTACGAGTGGCGCCAGTCGTACGTCGGCTCCAAGCCCGTCACCGAGGTGATCCAGGGCGAGCCCACCGAGGAGACCGGCACCTCGATCACGTTCTGGGCCGACGGCGACATCTTCGAGACGACGACCTGGAACTTCGAGACGCTCTCGCGCCGGTTCCAGGAGATGGCCTTCCTCAACAAGGGCCTGACGATCGTCATCCGCGACGAGCGTCCCGACCACGGCGCCGAAGAGGAGCCGACCGAGATCACCTACTACTACGAGGGCGGCCTGTCCGACTTCGTGAAGCACCTGAACTCCAAGAAGGAGGCGGTGCACAACTCGGTCGTCGACTTCGAGGAGCACGGCGAGGGCATCTCGGTCGAGATCGCCCTGCAGTGGAACGCCTCCTACTCCGAGTCGGTCTACACCTTCGCCAACACGATCAACACCGCCGAGGGCGGCACCCACGAAGAGGGCTTCCGGGCCGCGCTGACGACCATCGTCAACCGGTACGCGCGCGAGCAGAAGTTCCTCAAGGAGGGCAAGGACGACAACCTCACCGGCGACGACGTCCGTGAGGGCCTGACCGCGATCATCTCGGTCAAGCTGGCCGAGCCGCAGTTCGAGGGCCAGACCAAGACCAAGCTGGGCAACACCGAGGCCAAGTCGTTCGTCCAGAAGGCCTGCAACGACCACCTGCGCGACTGGTTCGAGCGCAACCCGGGCGAGGCCAAGGAGATCATCAGCAAGTCGCTCCAGGCGTCCCGTGCCCGCATCGCCGCACGTCAGGCCCGTGACCTGACCCGCCGCAAGTCGCTGCTCGAAAGCGGCTCGGGGCTGCCGGGCAAGCTGGCCGACTGCCAGTGGAGCGAGCCCGAGAAGTGTGAGCTGTTCATCGTCGAGGGCAACTCGGCCGGCGGTTCGGCCAAGGGCGGCCGCGACTCGCGTTTCCAGGCGATCCTGCCCATCCGCGGCAAGATCCTGAACGTCGAGAAGGCGCGCATCGACCGCGTGCTGAAGAACACCGAGGTCCAGTCGCTCATCACGGCGCTCGGCACCGGCGTACACGACGAGTTCGACATCTCGAAGCTCCGCTACCACAAGCTGATCCTGATGGCCGACGCCGACGTCGACGGCCAGCACATCACGACGCTGCTGCTGACCCTGCTGTTCCGGTTCATGCGGCCGTTGATCGAAGCCGGTCACGTCTACCTCTCGCAGCCGCCGCTCTACAAGATCAAGTGGGACCGGAAGGGCGAGGACGCGTCCTACGCCTACTCCGACCGCGAGCGCGACGCGATCATCGAAGAGGGCATCGCCCGCGGCAAGCGCGACCCGCGCGCCCACGACGGCATCCAGCGGTTCAAGGGTCTCGGCGAGATGAACGCCAACCAGCTGTGGGAGACCACGATGAACCCGGAGACGCGGATTCTGCTCCAGGTCACCCTCGACGACGCCGCCCAGGCCGACGAGATGTTCAGCGTCCTCATGGGCGAGGACGTCGCCCCCCGGCGGGAGTTCATCATCAGGAACGCGCGCGACGTGCGCTTCCTCGACGTCTAGACCGCGGCAGCCGAACCCCACCCTGTGAAGGATTGACGTGACGGAAGTTAACCTGCCTCCGGGCCCGCCGCCGGCTGACCGCATCGAACCGGTGGACATCCAGTCCGAGATGCAGCGCAGCTACATGGACTACGCGATGTCGGTCATCGTCTCGCGTGCCCTGCCCGACGTGCGCGACGGTCTCAAGCCGGTGCACCGCCGGGTGCTCTACGCGATGTTCGACGGCGGCTACCGCCCCGACCGCGGCTACTTCAAGTGCTCGCGTGTCGTCGGTGACGTCATGGGCTCCTACCACCCCCACGGCGACAGCTCGATCTACGACACCCTGGTGCGCCTGGCCCAGCCGTGGTCGCTGCGTTACCCGCTGGTCGACGGGCAGGGCAACTTCGGCTCGCCCGGCAACGACATGCCCGCCGCGATGCGCTACACCGAGTGCAAGCTCGCGCCCATCGCGATGGAGCTGCTGCGGGACATCGACAAGGAGACCGTCGACTTCCAGCCCAACTACGACGGGCGCTCTCAGGAGCCCGTCGTGCTGCCGTCGCGGTTCCCCAACCTGCTGGTCAACGGCGCCGCCGGCATCGCGGTCGGCATGGCGACCAACATCCCGCCGCACAACCTGCGGGAGATCGGCGAGGCCGTCAGGTGGGCGCTGGAGAACTACGAGGCCACTGACGAAGAGCTCCTCGAAGGGCTGATCGCGCGGGTCAAGGGCCCCGACTTCCCGACCGGGGCGCTCATCGTCGGCAAGCGCGGCATCGACGACGCCTACCGCACGGGCCGCGGCTCGATCACGATGCGCGCGGTCGTCGAGGTCGAAGAGGACAACAAGGGTCGCCAGTGCCTGGTGATCACCGAGCTGCCCTACCAGGTCAACCCCGACAACCTGGCGCTGTCGATCGCCGAGCTGGTCAAGGAAGGCAAGATCAACGGCATCGCCGACGTGCGCGACGAGTCGTCGTCGCGGGTCGGCCAGCGCCTCGTGGTCGTGCTCAAGCGCGACGCGGTCGCCAAGGTCGTGCTGAACAACCTCTACAAGCACACCCAGCTGCAGACCACGTTCGGCGCCAACATGCTCGCCCTGGTCGACGGCGTGCCCCGCACGCTGCGCCTCGACCAGTTCGTCAAGTTCTACATCGGCCACCAGATCGAGGTCGTGGTCCGCCGGACCCGTTACCTGCTGCGCAAGGCCGAGGAGCGGGCCCACATCCTGCGCGGCCTGCTCAAGGCCCTCGACCGGCTCGACGACGTGATCGCCCTGATCCGCCAGTCGGCGTCGGCCTCGGCCGCCCAGCAGGGCCTCATGGACCTCCTGGAGATCGACGAGACGCAGGCCCAGGCCATCCTGGACATGCAGCTCCGCAAGCTCGCCGCCCTGGAGCGCCAGCAGATCCAGGACGAGTACGAGAACCTGATGGTCCAGATCAACGAGTACAACGAGATCCTGGCCAGCCCCCTCCGCCAGCGCCAGATCGTCGGCGAGGAACTCGGGGAGATCGTCAGCCGCTACGGCGACGAGCGCAAGACCGAGATCATCGCGTACGAGGGCGACATGTCCATCGAGGACCTGATCGCCGAAGACGAGATGGTCGTCACGATCACCCGCGGCGGCTACGCCAAGCGCACCAACACCGATCTCTACCGGGCCCAGAAGCGCGGCGGCAAGGGCGTTCGCGGCGCCCAGTTGCGCCAGGACGACATCGTCGAGCACTTCTTCGTCACGACAACCCACCACTGGCTCCTGTTCTTCACCAACAAGGGCCGCGTCTACCGGGTCAAGGCCTACGAGCTGCCCGACTCGGGCCGCGACGCCCGCGGCCAGCACCTCGCCAACCTGCTGGCGATGCAGCCCGACGAGCGGGTCATGGAGGTCCTCGACCTGCGCGACTACGAGGTGTCGCCCTACCTCGTCCTGGCCACCCGCAGCGGCCTGGTGAAGAAGACCCGGCTCTCCGAGTACGACTCCCCGAGGTCCGGCGGCCTGATCGCCATCAACCTCCGGGAAGACGACGAGGTCATCGCGGCCCGGCTGGTCTCCGAGGAAGACGATCTGCTGCTGGTCTCCCGCAACGCCCAGGCGATCCGCTTCACCGCCTCCGACGAGGCCCTCCGTCCCATGGGCCGGGCCACCAGCGGCGTGATCGGTATGCGGTTCGTCGACGGAGATGAACTTCTGGCCATGAATGTCATGAGCCATGGCGACGATGTGCTTATCGCCACTGAGGGCGGGTATGCGAAGCGCACACCGGTTGAGCACTATCCGCTGCAAGGCCGGGGCGGAAAGGGCGTACTGACGGCGAAAATAGTCAGTGCCCGTGGCAAGCTGGTCGGAGCGGTCATGGTGGGACCCGAGGACGAAGTCTTCGCGATCACCTCAGCCGGTGGAGTGATCAGGACCAGTGCCGCCGAGATCAAGCAGTCCGGCCGCCAGACGATGGGGGTCAGACTGATGAATCTCGCGGAAGGCGACAGCGTGGTGGCCCTAGCCCGGAACGCCGAAGCGTTGGAGACTGCCGAAGCGGTGGAGACTGAGAACGGGGCAGGAGACGAGCAATGACCAACTCGGGCAAGACGAAGAACACCGGGGCGGCCAAGAAACCCGCGTCTACCTCGGCTGCCTCGTCGTCGATGCGCGACGGGGTATCCGCCCGGATCGACGACGAGAAGAACGACGACACGGCCGAGACCCCCAAGACCGCTGGGCCGACGCCGGCCCAGGGGCCTGCCCAGGCCCCCAAGCGGGAGACGCCCAAGGCGCCTCAGACCGGCCGTGACCTTCCCAGGGACGAGCCTTCCAAGACCGACGACTCCACCGTCCGCATCCGCCCCGTGGGCAACGACAACAAGCCGTGGTCGCGGCCCCAGTCGTCCAACGGCGACCAGAAGCACCCGGCCGGCGACGAGCCGACGGCCGCCTACAAGGCGCCCCGCCTGCCCACGCCGGTCTCGGCCCCCGAGCCGATCGTGACCGCGTCCCGTCCGGCGCCGGTCGAGCCGGTGACGGCCGAACGGCCCGTCATCGGCACCTCCTCCGCCCCGAAGGACTCCTCCGGACGGGCCCCGCGCAAGGCCCACCTGGTGCTCCGCCGGGTCGAGCCGTGGTCGGCCATGAAGTTCAGCTTCGTGGTCTCCCTGGTCTGCTTCGTCGTGCTGTTCGTGGCCGTGGCGGTGCTCTACGGGGTGCTGTCGGCCATGGGCGTCTTCGACGCGTTCGTCCAGGCGGTCAACCAGCTGACCCAGGGCGAGGGCGGGGCCGCGGCCTCGTTCAACATCGCGACGTGGTTCGAGCCGGTGCGGATCCTGGGGTACACGGCTCTCCTCGGCGCGGTGAACGTCGTGCTCATCACGGCGCTCTCCACGCTCGGGGCCGTGATCTACAACCTGAGCGCCGACCTCGTGGGCGGCGTCGAAGTGACCTTCTCCGAAGCCGAGTAGTCGCAGTCGTGATTCCGCGGTGCGACCACACCGCGGAACACGGTAAGCTTTACCTCGTCGCCACGCACTAGCTGGTTGACGAGGGGCTATAGCTCAGACGGTTAGAGCGCTTCCCTGATAAGGAAGAGGTCCCAGGTTCAAGTCCTGGTAGCCCCACTCGGAGAGTAGGAGACCTGTGGTTGTTGGCCTTCGGCCAACTTCCCCACGGTCTCCTTCGTCGTTTACACGGGGGGACGACCCCCCGAACCCCCCGATACGAGAGGGCTTCGCCCCCTCGCGCTCCCCCTGGCCGCTTCGCGTCCCTGCGTCGCTGCGCTCCGGGGTCGCTCTCGCTCCCTGGCGAAGGGCTCCGCCCCTCGCGCTCCCTGGAGAGCCTCGCTTCGCTCGGGTGGAATTTCTTTCTTTTTCTGTTACGGCTTCGCCTGGGCGGCTACTCGACTTTCTGCGGCCACCCGAGTACCTCAGGATACGGAGATCCCGTCACGCCACCGCTCTGCGCGACGCTCTCGCCGAGGCACAACGAACAAGCGAGCAGTAGCCCGGATCAGGGGAAAACGCCCCGGCCGATGGGTGACTGATTGGGTGAAGCGGTCCGGGTCTGATAGGCGCTCAGCTGGCAGGATCGCGAGCAGTATGTGCGGCCGCCCGGTCGTGGGCACGGCGACGGGCCGGGGCACACCGCGTAAATCAGGCTGCCCGCAGGCCGGGTTTCGTCATGAGGGGCACGACCACGATGACATATCGCGAAGGTCAAGTTGCCGCTGATCCTGGTAATCTTTGGGCGCTCGCGCAGCGCGTGCGGGCGTCTTCTGCATGAGGGAATGAAGCCTGTGATCACGGGTGTGCCCAGTGGCCGCCTGTCGCGGCGGTCCGACGTCTTGTCGTGATTCCATTTCTCATGCCGTAAAGGACTTTCCGCTTTGTCTGTGGATCTTCGCATCCAGCAGTCTGTCGTCACCAACCTCTCCCGCCGTCCGGCCGCCGTTGAATCGGGGCCGTTTATCCTGGGTTTCGACCCGGCGACCGACAGTCCCAACATCAACTACGCGACACCACGCCCTGGCACGGAGATCACCGCCTCCGACGTCGAGAGCTTGGTGAGCGCGTTCCGCTCCGCGTCACGACGGCCCCGTTTGGAGTATGTCGTGAACTGCACCCCCGGCCTTGAGGAGCTGCTGCTCGCGGCCGGTTTCATGGTTGAGGAGCGGCACGAGTTCCTGACCTGCTCGCCCGAATCCTTCGTCTCGCCGCCGCCGGTCGACGGCTTCGTCGTGCGACAACCGGAGAACCGAGCCGAGCGGGCGGCGATGGTCGCCGCCCAGGGCGAGGCATTCGGTCATGTGTTCGAGGTGGGCGACGTCGACGTCGACCGTCTCGAAACGCTGCGGCAGCAGGGCGGCTTCGAGATGGCGGCGTTCGCCTCGGACGGCACCTGCGTCGGTGCGGGCCAGGCAGTCCCACCCGGCGGCGGGGTCAGCGAGATCGCGGGCATTGGGGTGCGGGCGCCCTACCGGCGTCGCGGTCTCGGCGGGGCCATCGCGGCCGCGCTCAGCCGGCAGATCTTCGAGTCGGGCGCCGACCTGGCCTGGCTCGAAGCGTCGGGTGACGACTCGTGGCGGGTCTACGAGCGGATCGGCTTCCGCGCGGCGGGCCGCCGCCTCTACATCCGGCTGTAGCCGAACGGGGCCGGCCCATGAGAGGCCGGTCTTGTTCCGCTGTTGATCCACGCAGGATCGGCACAGAACTGGTTCTGATATCGGCTGCCCCCGCTGCGGCGGGGGCAGCCTCGGCGTGCCGGGCGGCGCTCGATCGGGCCGGGGTATCCGAGCACACCGCCGGGCGTCCGCGTCACGGATCTCGGGCTTCTTGCGCCGACACCGCACTCCCGGACGGTGGTCATGGCGTCGGCGACCCGGTCGTCCGTGTCACCTGGGGCGCCGCCTACATCCAGTCTGACCGGGTCTTGTCCCGCACCATGGGCCCGACGCGATAAAGGCGGCCCAGGGTCACGGGCGCCCGGGCCACTTGAGGGAGCAGACGTTGACGGTGCGGGTCGAGGACTTCGGGATCTGAATGAGCCTGGATCTCGGTGCGATCCGTCCGTTCGCAAGGCGCTTCACCCGGTAGGCGCCGGGCCGGCCCCGGAAGTAGTGCGTGCCGTTGTCGTCGCGCACGCTGCCCGCGACGCCCGGACCCGCGACCGTGACCGACACGCCCCCCACGTGGGCACACCTGAAGACCAGCTTGAGGAGTCCGTATGGCGGTGTCGCCGCGGCCGAGGGAGGTGCTAAGCCGATGGTGGACACGGCGAGGCTCATCGCGAGCGCGCCTGCAAGGGAAGAGCGCCGGACAATGCTGAGCATGATGATCCTTTCCTGGAGAATCCGGCCACTCTAGCCTCGTCTCCCACATGCGCAGCGTGGATCGGTAAGAGCGCAAGCCGAGGCGGGTGGCGTCGCGCTCTTCGTGCAGGATCATCTCCAGTGCTCGACCAGCTCGTCGGTGTGCATTGAGGAGTGTTCATGACCGCTCAGCATCGACCAGGCCAGCCACAACCGTGCCGGCGGTCTCACTGTCCCCACGACAAGAGGCGTCTTCGTGAGCGCGGCTCACCCGAGACTGTGCCCAACGCCGACGAAGCGCCCTGACGTCCACCCCGACAGGGCCTCGCTTCGCTTGGGTTCGGCCACCTGACCTGACTATTCATTGAGTGTATAGTCGCGGCCATGACGACTGGTCATGTGCTGCTCGGGTTTCTTGTTGAGCGGGCGAAGCATGGTTATGAGCTCAAGAAGGAGCACGATCATCGCCTCGCCGGGGCCAAGCCGCTGGCCTATGGGCAGGTCTACGCCACGTTGCAGCGCCTGCAGCGCGATGGCCTGGCGGAGGTGGCTGAGACGCGGCAGGAGGGTGGGCCTGAGCGCGTCCTCTATGCGATCACCGAGAACGGTAGGGCTGAGCTGGAGCGGTGGTTGAACGCCGTTGAGCCTTCGGCGCCTTACGTCGCCAGTCCTCTGTTCGCGCGGGTTGCCGTTGCGGGGAAGGACGCCGACGGATACCTGGTGCGGCAGCGGGAGGCGCATCTGGCCCGGATGCGGGAGTTGACCGCCGAGAAGGCGTCCGGGTCGCCGGCTCAGGTGCTGGCGGCCGACTACGCCCTGCACCATCTTGACGCTGATCTGCGTTGGATCGAGACCGCGCTCGCGCGGATGAAGGAGCACGACGATGCTTGAGGGCAGGGGCTTGGGCAAGTCGTTCGGGCAGGCCAGGGCGCTCGACGACGTCTCCTTGACGATCTCTGAGGGGGAGGTCGTCGCCATCACCGGGCCGAGCGGGGCGGGTAAGTCGACGTTGCTGCACTGTCTGGCGGGGGTGGTCCGGCCCGAATCCGGTGAGGTTCTGCTTGATGGCAGGCGGATCGACGCGCTGCCCGAGCCGGAGTCGACCAAGGTGCGGCGGGAGAGCTTCGGGGTGGTCTTTCAGTTCGGGGAGCTGGTGCCTGAGCTGACTGCCGTCGAGAACGTGGCGCTGCCGCTGTTGTTCAGCCGGCGGGGCAGGCAGGAGGCGATGGCCGCGGCGGCGGAGTGGCTGGCCCGGCTGGAGGTGACCGGCTGTGCCGATCAGCGTATCGGCGAGCTGTCCGGGGGGCAGCGGCAGCGGGTCGCCGTTGCGCGGGCGCTGGTGACCGGGCCGCGGGTGGTCTTCGCCGATGAGCCCACGGGTGCGCTCGACACCATTGGCGGGGAGCAGGTGATGAGTGCGCTGATCAGCGCGGCTCGCGCCGGGCGTGCCGCTGTCGTGCTGGTCACGCATGACAATCGGGTGGCCGCCTATGCCGACCGGGAGGTCGCGCTGCGCGACGGATCGGTGCTGGCGGGGGTGCAGCGGTGATCACTGTCTTACGGATGTTGAACAGGGGGCGCTCGCGGGCCGAGCGGGTGCGTGCCTGGTTGGTGGCCGCAGGAGCGGCGGTTGCGGCGTTCCTGGTCTGTACCGCCGTCAGCCTGGCGGACTTCGACGATGAGGGCGGGTCGCTGACGGGGCTCGGGCTGGCGTTGCTGGCCGTGCCGGTCGCGGGGCTGCTCCACCAGGCCAACCGGCTGGCCTCGGCGACCAGGGAGCGGCGGCTGGCCGCGCTGCGGCTCGCGGGGGCATCGCCGGGTGACGTGCGAAGGCTGGGGGCTCTCGAAGGGGGGCTGCTGGCGCTGGGCGGGTCGTTCGGTGGCGGCGTGATCTATGTGGTCAGCCATCTTTCCGGGCCGCTGCTTCCCGTGCCGGTGGTCGTGGTCGTGGTGACGCTCGGCGGGGTCGTGTCGGGGGCCAGGGCCGGTCGCCACGTCGTCGCCTCTCCGCTGGGGGTGGTCCGCCGGGTGCGGATGCGGGGGCCGCGCATGCGGGACCTGCTCCTCTTCGGCATGGGTGTCGGGTGCTTCGTCCTCGGAGCCGTGGTGAAGGGCAAGTTCCCGTACGTCGGCGCGTACGGGTCCGTGGTGCTCATGGCGGCTGGGCTGGTGCTGCTGTTGTTCGGGGTGACCTTAGCGGCGACCTGGGCGATCAGGGCTCACGCCCGCCGGGTCGGTCGGCGGGCTCGGTCGGCGGAGGCGCTGCTGGCGGCGCGGCTGGTCGAGGCCGATCCGCGGGCGTGGGCCAGGGCGCTGGCCGTGGTGAGCCTGACGGTGTTCTTCGGTGCGATGGCCGGGGCGCAGCAGGCCGTCGTCGGCTACTCGCAGGCGCATGCGCTGGTGGACGTCGCGCTCCTGGTGGCCCTGGTGACCTCGGCGGTCGCTCTGGTGGTGCATCAGGCGGAGGAGCTGATCGACCTGCGGCGCTCGTTCTCGGCGCTGGCCGCTTCGGGGGTGCCGGAAGGGGCGTTGGGCGGGGTGCTCGTGCGGCAGGCGGTCATCGCGGCGTCGCCGGTCTGCGTGGTGGCGGCCGTTTCCGGGGTCGCGGTGGTGGTCGTCACCACCATCGACATCTACCAGGTTCAGTGGCTCGGCTGGGCCGCCGGCAGGGCCGTGGTCATGGCGGGGATGGGGGTCCTCGCTGCGGTGCTCGTCGCGGTGGCGGCGCGGCCGCTGCTGCGCGGCGCCCTCTCGACGTACGTCCGGGCATGACGAAGGCCCGGACCGTGGTGGTCCGGGCCCTTCGATCAGCGCTCCCCGTCTTGGTGATTAACGGAAGTGCCAGCCGCCCCAGCCGAAGTCGCCGTTGTGGCCGTAGCCGCCGCGGACGCGGAAGTCGTCGACGTGCTTGCCGAAGACGATGTGCTTGGACAGGAAGCTCTTGGTGTTGTAGCGCTTGTAGAAGAACCACTTGCCGTCGTTCTTGTAGTAGACGTCGAAGAAGCTGTAGTCACGGTCGCGACGGTCGCGGTCCCAGATCTTGAAGTCGAGCCAGTAGCGGCCGCCGCTCTTGCCCCACCGGTAGTCGAAGCGGCCGTCGCCGCGCTCGAACCGGTCCCAGCTTGAACCCGCCTGGGATACCGAGGCGGTGGTGGTGGCGGATGCCGTGGCGGCCGGTGCGATAGCAACCCCCGTGGCTGCGATGCCGGCGAGAACGGTTCCGGCGAGCAGCTTGCCGATCGTGTGCACTGTTTCCTCCGTTGTGTGGGTGCCCGGCGTTTCTCCGGACACCGCAGACGTTAGGAGCGGCCCCGGGGGCCTTCTGCGCACAAAGCCACACAAACCCCCGAGCGTGCATTACTCCACATAAGCCACCCACGATTGAGCCGAGATCAGTCGGTGCCGCTCGGGCGCAGGGCAGGAGGGAAACCGGTCCAGCGCAACTCGGGTGGCAGGTGGCCCATGTCGTTGAAGAACAGCGGCGCGGGTGGCCGGTCGCGGCTGTAGCGGATGCAGGTCAGCCCCGTGTTCCCCGAGTTCAGCCCGATCCAGCGGGCCTCCGGGGCCTCCAGCGCCGCCCGGACCAGCCAGGCGATCAGGAACCCGTGGGTGATCACCAGTTCGGTGCGCGGCTCGTCGGTCACGCCGGTGAAGGTCGCCTCGGCCTCCCGGGCCAGGGCCGGGCCGATCTCGCGGTCCTCCCCGGGAAACGCGTCGGGGCCGGGGAACCAGGGCACGTAGTCGCCGGCCGCCTCCGAGACGTGCACCGGCACGCCGGGCAGGTGCGCGGACACGATCGACGCGGTCTGCGCCGCCCTTGGCAGCGGGCCGTGGTGGATCACCTGGATCGGCAGATCGCGGAGCCGCTCGCCGAGAAGCTCGGCCTGGCGCCGGCCGGTGTCGGTGAGGCCGGTCTCGTCGGGGGTCGCCTCGCCATGCCTGGCCAGGTAGAGAAAACGCATCTCCGGATACTGCCAGAGGGCTCTTGGGCCGCTCGCGTGTGCAGTAGTACGCACTCGGGGGTTTGTGTGGCTTTGTGCGCAGAAGGCCCCCGGGGGCCGCTCCTAACGTCTGCGGTGTCCGGAGAAACGCCGGGCACCCACACAACGGAGGAAACAGTGCACACGATCGGCAAGCTGCTCGCCGGAACCGTTCTCGCCGGCATCGCAGCCACGGGGGTTGCTATCGCACCGGCCGCCACGGCATCCGCCACCACCGCGTCGACCTCCGCGTCGGCCGCGCAGTACGGCTCCAGCTGGGACCGCTTCGAGCGGGGCGACGGTCGCTTCGACTACCGCTGGGGCAAGAGCGGCGGCCGCTACTGGCTCGACTTCCGCATGTGGGACCGCGACCACAACGACCGTGACTACAGCTTCTTCGACGTCTACTACAAGAACGACGGGAAGTGGTTCTTCTACAAGCGGTACAACACCAAGAGCTTCCTGTCCAAGCACATCGTCTTCGGCAAGCACGTCGACGACTTCCGCGTCCGCGGCGGCTACGGCCACAACGGCAGCTTCGGCTGGGGCGGCTGGCACCACAACTAACCGCTGATGAAACGGCCCGGACCTCCTCAGGTCTGGGCCGTTTTGGCGTACTAAAGGGACTTTTGCCGCATAAAGGGGTACTCGTCCATGCCCGGCGGGCACCTGCCGCATGAATCATCGACGAATTCGGAGGTGTGATCATGCAGGCACTGGTGTACGAGGGCCCCCGGGAGGTCGTCGTCCAGGAAGTTCCAGACGCTCGCATCGAACGCCCGACCGACGTCCTGGTACGGGTCACCGCCGCCAACATCTGCGGCTCTGACCTGCACATGTACGAAGGCCGCACCAGCATGGAGACCGGCCGCGTGCTGGGCCACGAGAACCTCGGGGAGGTCATCGAGGTCGGGTCGGCGGTCGACCGGGTCACGGTGGGCGACATGGTGTGCCTGCCGTTCAACATCGCCTGCGGGCACTGCAAGAACTGCGAGACCGGGTTCACCGGCTTCTGCCTGACCGTCAATCCGGGCGTGGCGGGGGCCGCTTACGGTTACGCCGGCATGGGGCCCTTCGAGGGCGGGCAGGCCGAGTTGTTGCGGGTGCCCTACGGCGACTTCAACTGCCTGCGGTTGCCCGACGACGCGCGGGAGAAGGAGAACGACTACGTGATGTTGTCGGACATCTTCCCCACCGGGTGGCACGCCACCGAGCTGGCGGGGTTGCGTCCGGGCGAGTCCGTGGTCGTGTACGGCGCGGGGCCCGTCGGCCAGATGGCGGCCTACTCGGCGCTGCTCAAGGGCGCGAGCAAGGTCATGATCGTCGACCGGCAGGCCGACCGGCTCAAGGTGGCCGAGAAGATCGGCTGCATCCCGATCGACGACTCCCAGGGGTCGGCGGTGGAGCAGGTGCTCGACCTCACCGCGGGCGAGGGGGCCGACCGGGGGTGTGAGTGCGTCGGCTACCAGGCGCACGATCCGCAGGGGACCGAACACTCGGACGCGGCGCTGAACAGCGTCGTCATGTCGGTACGGCCCACCGGCGGCATCGGCGTCGTCGGACTGTTCCTGCCGGACGACCCCGGTAACCCCGACGAGGCCGCTCGGGCCGGGAAGATCCCCTTCGACATGGGGCACTTCTGGTTCAAGGGGCAGACGATGGGGACCGGGCAGGCGAACGTGAAGGCGTACAACCGGCGGTTGCGCAACCTCATCCACACCGGCAGGGCCAAGCCGTCGTTCATCGTCTCGCACGAGCTGCCGCTCAGCGAGGGGCCCGAGGGCTACCGCCACTTCGACGCCCGCGACGAGGGCTGGACCAAGGTCGTCCTGCATCCCGGCCGTTAGGGCGTCAGGGGGAGGGCGTGGCGATCGAACGTGCCCTCCCCGGCGTCGAGGTCGTCACAGGTCAGGGGGGTAAGGTTCATGGGCTCTCCCCTCAAGATCCTCTAGGAGCATCCGCCATGAGCCACGACCTTGAACTCGTCGAACAGGCCAACGCGACCGGCAAGATCCCCGCTGTCTTCGTCCACGGATTGTGGTTGTTGCCGAACAGCTGGGATCGGTGGGCGACCGTTTTCGCCGAAGCCGGGTTCGCGCCCGTGCAGGCGGGGTGGCCCGACGATCCGCACACCGTCGAGGAGGCGCGCGAGCACCCCGAGGTGTTCGCCGACAAGACCGTCGGGCAGGTCGCCGACCACTTCGCCGACCTGATCGGCGGGCTCGACCGCAAGCCGGTGATCATCGGGCACTCGTTCGGCGGGCTGCTCACGCAGATTCTCGCCGGTCGGGGGCTGGCCTGCGCGTCGGTGGCGGTCGACCCCGCGCCGTTCCAGGGGGTGCTGCCGCTGCCGTTCTCGACCCTGCGGGCCTCCGCGCCGGTGCTGGGCAACCCGGCCAACCGGCACCGGGCCGTGCCGCTGACCTTCGAGCAGTTCCGGTACGCCTTCGCGAACGCCGTCACCGAAGAGGAGGCCCGGGAGTTGTTCGACGAGTTCGCCGTCGCGGCCCCCGGGGCGCCGCTGTTCCAGGCCGCGGTCGCCAACTTCAACCCCTGGTCGGAGGTGAAGGTCGACAGCCAGGCCGAAGACCGGGGGCCGCTGCTGATCGTGTCGGGAGAGAAGGACCACACGGTTCCGTGGGCGATCGCCAACGCGTCGTACAAGATCCAGCACCGGAACGAGCACCACGTGACGGAGATCGTGGAGATCCCGAACCGGGGGCACTCGCTCACCATCGACTCGGGCTGGCGTGAGGTTTGTGACACCGCGTTGAACTTCGTGCAGCGTTTCGTTTAAGCGGCTGACCGATCGGACAGATCTGTCCGATCGGTCAGTTATTGTGATGCCATGACCCGATCCGCGACCTCGATGCGGGCCGACATCCTCGACTCGGCCGCGCGGCTCTTCGCCGCGCACGGCTTCCGGGGCACGTCGCTGCAGGACATCGCGTCGGATGTGGGCTGCTCGAAGGCGTCCTTGCTCTATCACTTCACCAACAAGGACGCGATCCTCAGCGAGCTCTTCGCCCCCGTCGGGCAGGAGTTCGAGACGCTGCTTGAGCGGCTGGCGCCCCTGTCCGGCGAGGAGGCCGTCCGGGCCGCCGTCGCCGGTGTGGTCGACATGTCGCTCCGCTTCCGTAGCCAGGTCAAGATCCTGCTGCTCGACGTCGACACCATGCTCGACCACCCCGATCTGCCCTGCGTCGACGACGTGACCGAGTCACTCGTCGACGCGCTCGTCGGCCGGGTGCCCGAGCAGGAGCCCAGGGTGGCGGGCTGGATGGCGTTGCTGGGGATCTTCCTGACGACGGCCCGGGGGGTCTCGATCCCCGACGAGACCATGCGTTCGGAACTGACCAGTGGAGCGTTCCGCACGCTCGGCCTGTCCTCCTAGAAGAGAGCTTTCATGGCGACCTTGCTCTACCGGCTCGGCCGGTTCTCCTTCCGCAACCGGGGGCGGGTGGTGGCCGTCTGGGTGCTGCTGCTCGCGCTGATGGGGGCGGGTGCGGTCCTGTTCATGGGGCCGTCGAGCGAGAAGTTCAGCATGCCGGGCACCGAGTCCCAGCGTGCCCTCGACGCCCTGGCCCGCGACTTCCCGCAGGCCAGCGGGGCCACCGGCACGATCGTGCTGGCGGCGCCCGAAGGGGCCAAGCTCGACCCGGCCGCGGTCGCGCCCGTGGTGAAGGAGGCCGCGTCGGTGCCGGGCGTGGTCGCCGCGGTCGACCCGTTCCAGGCCCGGTCGGTCTCCCCCGACGGCCGCTACGCGCTGATCACGGTGCAGTTCTCCGGCACCGCCGAGGATCTGAGCGACGCGACCCGCGACGCCTACCTCAACGTCGGCTCCTCCGTGCAGGACATGCGGATCGAGCACGGCGGTGACGTGCTGCGGGCGCCGCCCGAGGTCGGCGGGTCGGAGGCGATCGGCGTGCTGATCGCCGCCGTCGTGCTGATCATCACGCTGGGTTCGCTGGTCGCGGCCGGGATGACGCTGCTCAACGCGCTCGTCGGGGTGGGCGTCGGCATGGGCGGGCTGTACGCCCTCAGCGGCGTCGTCGAGCTGACCTCGGTCACCCCCGTCCTCGCCCTGATGCTGGGGCTGGCGGTCGGCATCGACTACTCCCTCTTCATCACCTCCCGCTACCGCCAGTTCCTCACCGAGGGGCTCGACCGCGAGGAGGCCGCGGGCCGCGCCACCGGCACCGCCGGTTCGGCCGTCGTGTTCGCCGGGGCCACCGTCGTCATCGCGCTGGCGGGCCTGTTCGTGGCCGGCATCCCGTTCCTGACCGTCATGGGTCTGGCCGCCGCCGGGACCGTCGCCGTGGCCGTGCTCGTCGCGATCACCCTGCTGCCCGCGATCCTCGCGTTCGCCGGCGAGAAGGTGCTGCCGCGCAAACAGCGCAACGGCTCGGGGGAGACCAAGGAGGGCTTCGGCTACACCTGGGGCCGGCTCGTCACCCGGTTCGGCATCCCGATCCTGCTGGTCGGCATCGCCGGGCTCGGCGCGCTCGCGCTGCCCGCCCAGGACCTGCGGCTGGCCCTGCCCGACACCGGTTCGGCCGCCCCCGGCAGCCCGGCCCGCGACGCCTACGACCTGACCAGCGAGGGCTTCGGCGAGGGCTTCAACTCGCGGCTGATCGCGGTCGTCACCACCAAGGACGCCGCGACCACCACCGCGGTGGCCGGGCAGGCCGCTCAGATGATCATGCAGGTGCCCGGCGTGCTGGCGGCCACCCCGCCGCAGCCGAACGCCGACGGCACCACCGCCCTGGTCGCGATCATCCCCAAGAACGGCCCGACCTCGGCCGAGACCGAGCAGGCCGTGCACGACATCCGGGCCAAGCTGGCCGGCATCTCGGGCGCGGAGATCGCGGTGACCGGCGCGACCGCCCTGGGCATCGACGTCTCCGACAAGCTCGGCGAGGCCATGCCGGTCTACCTGCTGCTCGTCGTGGGCCTGTCGGTGCTGCTGCTGATGCTGGTCTTCCGCTCGATCCTGGTGCCCATCAAGGCCGCGCTCGGCTTCCTGCTGACGGTCGGGTCGACGTTCGGCATCACCGTGGCGATCTTCCAGGAGGGCCACCTGGCCGGCCTGCTCGGCGTCGAGCAGCCCGGCCCGCTGGTCAGCTTCCTGCCGATCCTGCTGATCGGCATCCTGTTCGGGCTCGCCATGGACTACGAGGTCTTCCTGGTCTCCCGCATGCGGGAGGACTTCGTGCACGGCGACACCCCGCGCCAGGCGACCATCAACGGCATGGGTCACAACGCCCGCGTCGTCACCGCCGCCGCGCTGATCATGACCTCGGTGTTCGGCGGGTTCGTGTTCATGGACGACCCGATCATCAAGTCGATGGGCTTCGCGCTCGCGATCGGCGTGCTGATCGACGCGTTCGTGGTGCGCATGACGCTGGTGCCGGCCGTCATGTCGATGCTCGGCCGGGCCGCCTGGTGGCTCCCCCGCTGGCTCGACAAGATCCTGCCCGACCTCGACGTCGAGGGCGAGAAGCTCCGCCACCACCTGGCCGAGCCGGTCGAGCGCGAGGTCAGCCGGGTGTGACCAGGCCGCTCTCGTAAGCCTGGACGACCAGCTGGGCGCGGTCCCTGGCCAGCAGTTTGGCCATGATCCGGCTCACGTGGGTCTTCACGGTGGCGTGGGAGATGACGAGGTCGCCGGCGATCTCCTCGTTCGACCTGCCGGTCGCCACCAGCCGCAACACCTCCCGCTCCCGGTCGGTCAGCCTGGCCAGGCCGGGGGCGGGGGTCGGGCGGGGCGGGGTGGCGACGTACTCCTCGATGAGGCGTTTGGTCACGGCGGGGGGGAGCAACGCCTCTCCCCTGGCGGCCACCCTGACCGACTGGAGCAGGTCGGCCGGTTCGATGTCCTTCACCAGGAAGCCGCTGGCCCCGGCGCGCAGGGCGGCGAAGACGTACTCGTCGAGGGCGTAGTTGGTCAGGATGACGACCTTCAGGTCCGCAAGTTCGGGGTCGGCGCCGATCTTGCGGGTCGCCTGGATGCCGTCCATCAGGGGCATGCGCACGTCGAGCAGCGCCACGTCGGGCTGCAGCGACCGGCACAACTGCACGGCCTCGCCGCCGTTGCCCGCCTCCCCCACGACCGTGATGTCGTCGGCCAGCTCCAGCAGGGCCCGGAAACCGGCTCTGATCAGCGGCTGGTCGTCGGCCAGCAGGACCCGGATCACCGGGGGAGCTCCGCTCGTACGAGAAAACCGCCGGACTCCCGGGGCCCGGCCTCCAGCGAGCCGCCGACGGCGACCGCACGTTCACGCATGCCGATCAGGCCCATGCCCGGTTCGGCCTCGCCCGGCGTGCCGTCGTCGGCGATCGTCAGCACCACGCGGCTGGTTTCATGTGAAACCGTGAGCGTGATCGTGGCCGGTCCCGCGTGCCGCAGCACGTTGGTGAACGCCTCCTGCGCGATCCGGTACGCCGCCCGATCGACCTCCGGCCGCAACTCCACCGGCTCCCCCGTCACCGTCGACCGCACCGACAGGCCGACCGCCTCGGCCTGCTCGATCAGCCTCGGCAGGTGGGCCAGCCCCGACGACGGGCTGCCGGGCTGCCGCAGCACCCCCAACGTCGACCGCAGTTCCCGCATGGCGTCGTGGCCCGACTCCTTGATGGCCAGCAGGGAGGCGCGGGTCTGGGCGGGGTAGCGGTCGAGCATCTCCAGCGCCACCGAGGTCTGCACGTTGATGACCGAGATCGTGTGGGTCAGCGCGTCGTGGAGCTCCTGGGCGATCCACAGGCGTTCCTCACCGGCCCGGCGCAACGCGGCCTCCTCCTTGGTGCGCTCGGCCTCGGCCGCGCGGTGCTCGACCTCCTCCAGATAGGCGCGGCGGCTCCGGGTGACCTCGCCGAGCACGAACACCGCCACCAGCCAGCCGCTCAGCAGGCTCAGCCCGCCCGGCTCGGGGTCGGTGGCCGACAGTGCGGCGATCACACCGACCCCGGCCGCCAGCGCGACCATGAGCGCGACGGCCAGTCTCCGGCGGCCGAGGCTCGCGGCGGTGTAGACGACGATCAGGACGGGCGCGGCGGCGAACACCCCCGGGTACGAGAAGCCGTAGTAGAGGACCGCGCACGCCACGGTTACCCATCCGGCCGCCAGGGGAGCGGTGCGCCGCCAGACCAGCGCCGCCGACGAGACCGTGATCAGGATCAGGCCGAGCGTGTCGATCGGCCGCTCGACCAGCCCCGAGCTGGACAGCCGGCCGTAGGTCCCGCCCACGCCGAGGGTCAGCACGAGCAGGGCGAGCACGGTGTCGTTCTTCCAGGGCACCACGCCTGTCACGGTAGGACAGAACCGGGAGGAGGGCGTACATCCCGGGATGTACTTCGCGGCCAATGCCGGGGTATGACGATTGCGGATTTTCGGCTGGTCCATCATTGGCGACCATGAGATGGACCATCCGAGTGACCTCGGTCCTGCACCTGGCCGGGGTGCTCGGTCAGGCGCTGCTCGCCGGGCTGTTCGTGACCGGCGACGCCGACCTGCTGAGCTGGCACGAGAGCAACGCCGGGATCACCTATTCGCTGCTGCTCGTGCAGTTCGTGGCGGCTGTCTTCCTCTGGCGGCGAGGTCGGGTGGTGTGGCCGTTCTGGGCGACGAGCGCGCTCATCGCGGCCGAGTCGCTGCAGATCTGGGTCGGCATGTCGCGTGATCTGGCCGTGCACTTCCCGCTCGGGATGTCGATCTTCGGCGCGTCGGCGGTCATGACGCTGCTGGTCTGGCGGGTGACACGATGATCTCGCGGCGCGGCTTCCTCGGCCTGCTGCTGGTGGCCGGATGCGGCGTGGAGGTCTCCGGTGAACGGCTGACCAGCGCGCTCCCGCCGCCCCCGAAGTTCGCCCGGCCCCTCGTGCTGCCGAAGACGGCGCAGCCGACGAGCCCCGGCCGGTACGTCGTCACCCAGCGCGCGGCCCGCACGGAGATCATCCCCGGAACCACCACCGAGATCTGGGGCTACGACGGCACCTGGCCCGGCCCGACCTTCGACCTCAGACGGGGCGACGCGGCCGTGGTGACCATCCGCAACGAACTGACCGTGCCCACCTCGACCCACCTGCACGGGGGCGTCACGCCGGCCGACTCCGACGGTTACCCGACCGACCTGGTCGTCGGCTCGGTCAGCCCCCGGCACGCTCACGGCGGGTACACCCTGCACGACCGGGCCAAGGACTACGTCTACCCGCTCGACCAGCCGGCCGCCACGCTCTGGTATCACGATCACCGCATGGACTTCACCGCGCCGCAGGTCTACAAGGGCCTGGCCGGATTCTTTCTGATCAGGGACGACGAGGAGGAGAAGCTCGGGCTGCCGGCGGGAGACCGGGAACTGCCGCTGATGATCTGCGACCGGTCGTTCGAGGCCGACGGGTCCTTCCGCTACCCGTCGCTCGACCCCACGCTCCTGCTCCGCCATGGGGTGCGGCCGGAGTTCATGGAGGGCGTCGAAGGAGACGTCGTGCTGGTCAACGGGGTGCCGTGGCCGTATCAGGAGGTGGCGGCGGTCAGATATCGGCTCCGGCTGCTGAACGCCTCCAACGCGCGGCGCTACCGGCTGGCGCTGCGGCCCGGCGGCTCGTTCACCCAGATCGGCAGCGACCAGGGGTTGCTGGTACGGCCGCTGACCCGGGACACGATCACCATCGCCCCGGGTGAGCGCTATGACGTGATCGTCGACTTCGCCCGCTATCCGGTCGGCTCCCATGTCACGCTGACCGACCTGCTCGGGGTAGACGTCATGCGGTTCACGGTGACCCACAAGGCCCCGGACGACAGCCGTGTGCCGCCGAGGCTGACGGATCCACAGCCTGTGGACAACCCTGTCGCCCGCCGGACCTTCGACTTCCGCGTCGACGACGGCGCCTGGACGATCAACGGCCGCCCTTACGTCCCCGGACGGTCCGTCGCCGCGCCCCGGCTGGGCACGACCGAGATCTGGCGGTTCTCGAGCGACTTCCACCATCCGGTCCACGTCCACCTGGGCCGGTTCAAGATCCTCGGCCGCGAGGACCAGGGCTGGAAGGACACGGTCGACGTGCGACCCTATGAGACCGTCGAGGTGGCCGTGCGGTTCGACGGTCACCGTGGGCGATACATGCTGCACTGTCACAACCTGGAGCACGAGGACATGGCCATGATGGCGGACTTTGACGTTGTCTAGGTTGATCACGGATAGTCACAACGATCACATTGAGTCGTGATCAAATATCTCGTCATCGCGACCCTCGCCGCTCTCGCCCCGGCCCTCCCGGCCTCGGCCGACCCCGTGCCCGGCCACGCCGTCGGTTTCCACAACGAGGCCCGCGCCTTCTACGGCATCGGCCCGGTCGAATGGGACGCCACCCTCCGTGAGGACGCCAAGTGGCACGCCCGGACCTGTTCGTTCGCCCCCTCCGACCACGACGACCGCTACGGCGAGAACCTCTACGTCACCACCAGCCAGGCCGACGACGCGACCGTGCTGCGCGACGCCGTCGTGTCGTGGGCGAACGAGGCCGCCAAGTTCGACGTGAAGAACCACCGCTACGCCCAGGACGTCAGCTACTACATCCAGGCCATCGGGGCGAAGACGGGACGGCTGGGGATCGCCATCGCCGACTGCCCGGCGGGCACCATCTTCGCCGCGCCGACCAAGTTCGTGGTGGCCCGTTACCAGGGTGCGGTCAAGGCCGCGTCCTGATGATTGAACGCCGGGTGCGCCGCGACTACGACTTGATGCCGTGATCAAATACCTCGTGGTCGCGGCGGCCCTGGCCGCCGTCCCGGCCCCGGCTAGCGCCGAGACCGTCATCGACGCCGCTTTGAGCAGCCACAACACGGCCCGTGCCCAGTACGGCGCCCGTCCCCTGGTCTGGAACCCGAGTCTGCTGCCCGCCACCCAGGCCTGGGCGAACGCCTGCCGGTTCCAGCACTCCAACCCGGCCGGCCAGTACGGCGAGAACCTCTACGCCTCCACCAAGGTCGCCGACGACGCGACGATCGTGCGGGACGCGGTGAAGGCCTGGATGGACGAGGCCAGGTACTACGACTACAACAAGCCCGGCTTCTCGGCCGCGACCGGCCACTTCACCCAGGTGGTCTGGAAGTCGTCGACCGGCCTGGCCGTGGCGGTCGGGCAGTGCCCGGCCAACACGATCTTCCCGAGGGCGTCCAAGTACGTCGTCGCCCGCTACACCCCGCCGGGCAACTGGGGCGGCCAGTACGCGCAGAACGTCGGCCGCCCGGTCTAGCGGACCTGTTCCACCACCTCGGCGACCCCGTCCGCCAGCCGGCGGGCGGCGTCGACGTGGTGGGCGGTCCACACGATCCTGACCCCGGTCGCCGTCGCCCTGCCGTCGTCGTCGCTGAGGTCGCGGCTCACCGCGGCGATCAGGCGGGTCTCGGCGGCCTGGTCGTAGGGCAGCCGTTCGGGCACGGGCGCCTCGCGGCCGAGCGCCTGACCGGCCCGTTCGAACCAGGTCGCCACCGGGTCGGCGGCCGTGACGATCTCCAGCTGGGCCGCGCTGCGGTCGCGGTCGACGACGCCGTCGTCGCGGCTCCACAGGTCGACGATGGCCTCCGCGCTGTACTGGAGCACGGTCACGCTCGCGACCAGCGACGACGCGTCCGACAGTTGCATGCGCTTGGTGCCGCGTTCGGCCAGGTAGCCGCGGAAGGCGTCGTCGAGCCGCTGCACCGCCGCCAGCGCCTGCGACCGGGCGTCGTTCGGAGAGGGCGAGACGGCCGCGACGTCGCAGCGGGTGACGCAGAAGTCGACGGCGTCGCGGAAGTACCGCGCGTTGTCGGTGAACGCCTCGTCGAGCGACCGCCCCAGGGCCGCCCGCGCCCCGCGCGGCCAGAACAGGGCCCCGGCGAGCAGGCTGACGGTGCAGCCGACCGCGATGTCCTCCAGGCGGATCAGGCCGGTCCGCCAGCCGGTGGGCGCGGCGATCTCGAACAGGATCAGCAGCAGCACGGTGAAGCCCGCCTGACCGGCCAGGAAAGAGATCACGGTCGGCGCGAGCCCGGCGACCAGGATCGTGATCGGCAGCAGGATCCACAGGAAGACCGTGTGCCCGTGGACGGCCCACAACAGGAACGCCCCGATGGCGAACCCGATGGCGGTCCCGGCCAGCGCGCGCAGGGCGCTCTGCCCGGTCGTCACCGCGTTCGAGCGCAGCACGACCAGCGTGCCGAGCACCACCCAGAACGAGTGCTCCACCCCGATCACCGTCGCGACCAGCACCGAGATGCTGAGCGCGACGGCGCCCCTGATGCTGTTGCGCAACCACACCGAGTGGCGCTCGGCGTGCGCGGAGACGCGGGCGCGGGCCGACGACAGGCGGGTGGAGAACCCGGCCGGTTGCCTGCCGAGGAACCGGTCGCGCCACGACCGCGCCTCGGCGGCCACCGCGATCTCGACGTTCGCCGCGATGGCCGAGATCGCGAAGCTGATCTCCTGGGCCCGGAACGACGGTTCGAGCGAGGCCACGAACGCCGCCGCGTCGCCGGTGACCTGAGCGCCGGTGACCTCGCGCTCCATCGCCCGCCGGGCCTCCATCAGCCGCCGGGTCTCGTTGTCGAGCCGGTCGCCGGGGCCCGCCCACTCCAGCAGCGCGGCGGCACGTTCGAGCACCTCGGCGGCGGCCGTCTCGACCGCGCAGACCGCCGGGTCGATCGGGCCGGGCCCGCTCTCGAACGGCTCCCGCTCCAGCACGGAGTGCAGCCAGACCACCTGACCGGCCAGGCGCACCTCGGCGCGGCCGGTCGTGGTCAACCCGGCCGGGCGGTAGGGCGTGTCCCAGAACGTGGACTTCATCTCCCGCACGGCCTCGTCGCCCTCCTCGGCGAGGGCGCGCAGCGGCGGGTTCCGGCTCAGGGGGAGCCCGCCGGAGACGCAGGCCACCTCGACCTTGACGCGTTCGGCCAGCAGCCTGAGCGCATGGGCGATCTTGGGCCGCAGCGGGTCGCGGGTGGGGGCGGGCCACAGCAGCACGATCGCCGCCATCGACGCCGCCCCGACCAGCCACCAGCCGTAGAGGCGGTCGTCCAGGGCCGACAGCGGGGCCGGGATCGTCACCGGCAGCACGTAGGAGACCAGCAGCGCCGTCGAGGCCCCGGCCAGCACCGAGCTGACCACCCCGGAGAACAGGATCAGGAACGTCACCGCCACCGTCGCCAGCACGGCCGTCACCACCGCGTGGGAGGCCAGCGTGCCGACGGTGATCAGCACGGTGCCCGCCAGCACCAGCCAGAACTGCGCGGTCAGCCGGTCACGGGTGGAGCCGCTGAAGTCGACCATGAGCAGCAGGGCGAACGAGCCGAACGAGGCGTACATCGACATCACCGGGTTGCCGACGACGAGGTCGGAGAACGCGAACGCGGCCGGCATGATCACCGCCGCGCGGGCGCCCTTGCGGATCGTGTTGAGCTCCGGGTCCCGCTCTCTGATCCACCGCAGGATGCTGGTCATATGGCGCATTCTGCGACGTCAGAGGCGGTTCGCCGGGGATCTTTACGTCGCGATTGACAGATCATCATCAGCCGGACAAGGATGCATGTCGCGTGGAATTCAGGGTGCTGGGGCCGCTTTCGGTGACCCGTGACGGTACGACCACTCCCGTCACCGGTGCGCCTAAATATCTGCTGCTGCTCGCCGCGTTGTTGTCGAAGGCGGGCCGGCCGGTCACGATCGACTGGCTCATCACGGCCGTCTGGGGCGACCGTCCCCCCGCTTCGGCCCGGCGCAACGTGCAGCTCTACGTCCATCAGCTGCGCCGCGCGTTCGGCGCCGAGCTCGTGGCCGGGCAGTCCGGCGGCGGTTACGCGATCCATCCGGCCGGCCTCGACGCCGCCCGGTTCGACGAGCTGGCCGGGCGGGGCGCCGAGGCGCTGCGGGCGGGCGAGCTGGAGTCCGCCCGCGACCTGCTGAAGGAGGCGCTCGGCCGGTGGCGGGGGCCCGCGTTCGCGGGCTTCCTCGACGCGCCCCCGGTCGCCGAGGAGGCCCGGCGGCTGGAGGAGGCCCGGCTGGTGGCGGCCGAGCAACTGGCCGAGGCGGAGCTCGCGCTGGGCCGACCCGCCGAGGTCGTCGCCGAACTGGCCGCGCTGACCAGGGAACATCCGTTCCGCGAGAGCCTGCGCGGGCAGCTCATGCTGGCGCTCTACCGGTCGGGCCGGCAGGCCGAGGCCCTGGAGGTGTTCCGGGAGACCCGCGAGCAGCTCGACCATCAGCTCGGCATCGAGCCGGGGCCGGCGCTGCAGCGGCTCCACGAGGCCATGCTCCGGGGCGACGACGATCTGCTGCCGCAGGTGCGCCGCGTGGTGTCGGACGTGTGCCCGTACCGGGGACTGACGGCTTTTCAGCCGGAGGACCACGAGTGGTTCTTCGGACGGTCGGAGCCGGCCGCCCGGCTGCGCGAGCTGGTCGAGACCCGGCCGGTCGTGGGCGTCTACGGCGCGTCGGGCAGCGGCAAGTCGTCGCTGCTGCGGGCCGGGCTGCTCGGGAGCTGGCCGGGGGAGGCGCTGATCATGACGCCGGGGGCCTTCCCGCTGGAGAGCCTGGCGAAGATCGCCGACGAGCCGCTGGTCGTGGTCGACCAGTTCGAGGAGGTCTTCACCCTCTGCACCGACGACGAGGAACGCCGCGCGTTCGTGGCCGGACTGCTCGACCTCGACGCGCGCCTGGTGCTGGGGGTGCGGGCCGACTTCCTCGCCCACCTGACCCGGTTCCCCGGCCTGGCCGACGCGATCGGCACGGCCCAGCTCCTCGTCGGCCCGCTGCCGCCGGCCGGGTTGCGCGAGATCGTCACCGGCCCGGCCGAGCTCGCCGGGCTGGCGGTCGACCCCGACCTCCCGGCCACGCTGGTCGCCGACGCGGCCGGGGAACCCGGCAGCCTGCCCCTCGTCTCACACGCCCTGATGGAGACCTGGCGCAACCGCGAGGGCGCCCGGCTCACGCTGGCCGGATACCAGGCGGCGGGCGGGGTGCGGGGGGCCATCGCGCAGAGCGCCGAACGGGTCTTCGGCGAGCTCTCCCCCGCCGAACAGGACGCCGCCCGGCGGATCTTCCTGCGGCTGACCGCCCTCGGCGACGGCACCGAGGACACCCGGCGGCCGATCGCGCGCGCGGAGCTGACCGGGGTGGCCGGGCCCGAGGTGGTCGCCCGGGTGCTCGACCGGCTGGCCGCCGCCCGGCTGGTCGTGCTGGCCGAGGACGGCGTCGACGTCGCCCACGAGGCGCTGATCCGCGCCTGGCCCCGATTACACGGCTGGCTCAGCGACGACCGCGAGAGCCTGTTCGTGCACCGCCGCCTCACCGACGCCGCCCAGACCTGGGCCGACCTCGGCCGCGACCCAGGGGCTCTCTACCGAGGTGTACGCCTGCTCGCCGCCCGCACCTGGGCCGGCGATCACCCACAGGACCTCAACGACGTCGAGTCGGCGTTCCTGGCCGCCAGCCACGACCAGGAGAGACGGGGGACCCGCAGGCTGCACCGCCTGCTCGCCGCGCTGGCAGTGCTCTTCCTGCTCGCGGTGACCGGGGGTGTGGTGGCGCTCGACGAGGCCGCCGAGGCCGGGTTCCAGCAGCTCACCGCGACCGCCCGCCAGGTCTCGCTGCTGGCCCGGTCGTTGCTGGCCACCGATCCCGACCTCGCGGGGCTGCTGGCGGTGGCGGCGTACCGGCTGAATCCCGAGGCCGAGACCCGGGGCGGCCTGGAGAGCGTGGCGGCGGCGGCCCGGCGGCCGATCGAGCTCAACGCCGAGGGCCCGGCGGTCTTCGGCGTCGCCTTCAGCCCCGACGGCTCCCGGCTGGCGGCCGCGGGGGAGGACGGCTCGATCACCCTGTGGGACCCGCGCACCAAGGCGCGGATCGCCCGGTTCGCCGAACCCGGCGGCGGCCACGGCCGGGCGGTCGCGTTCAGCCCCGATGGACGGTACCTCGCCTCCGTCGTGCGCTCCCCCGCCCTGCTGGCCTCGCCGGGGGTGGTCGTGGTGCGCGACCTGACGACCGGCGCGGAGGTCCGCCGCCTCGAACGCGCCCGGCTCACCGACGCGCTCGCCTTCGACGGCGAGCGGCTGGCCTTCGCCGACGGCGCCGACGTGGAAGTGGCCGGGGACACCTCACGCATCCTCAAGGGCCACCAGACCGAGATCGCCGCCCTGGCCTTCAGCCCCGACGGGAAGGTGCTGGTCAGCGGGGCCGACCACCCGATCGTCTGGGACGTCGCGTCGGGGGAGCGGGTCGGCCGGCTCGACGTCGAGAACGTCCACCGCCTGGGCTTCGACGCCGAGACCGGCACCCTGGCGACCGGCTCGGCCCACGAGGGGGTCCGCCTCTGGCGGGTCACCACCACCGCAATCACTCCCCTGGCGAGCCTGCCGAAACGTTCGCCCTACACCTGGGACATGTCGGCCCCCGCCAAGGGCCGGATCGCCGTCGCCGACGAAGACGGCCTGATCACCGTCTGGGACCTGACCCGCCTGGCGGCGGTCGCCACCTACCAGGACCGCAGCCGCACCGAGGCCCTGTCGATGGCCATGAGCGCCGACGGCACCCTGCTGGCCTCGGCCGGGCTGGGCCGCACGATCGTCGTCAGGCAGCAGCCGGTCCCCCCGTTCACCGGCCACAGTGCGGCGGTCAACGACATCGAGGCGAGCCCCGACGGCCGCCTGATCGCCTCGGCGGGCAGCGACGCCACGGTCCGCTTGTGGGACGCGGCGGGCACGCCCGTCGCGGTGCTGCCCGACCATCCCGATCACGTGCGGGCCGTCGCGTTCAGCCCCGACGGCCGGTCACTGGCCTCGGTCACCCGCAGCCACACCCTGACCGTCTGGGACCTGGAGAGCCGGAAGAAGATCGCCACCACGGCGTACCCGGGCCTCGGGGCCTCCACCGACGTCGCCTTCCAGCCCGGCGGCCGCTACGTCGCCGCCACCGCCCTGGGCCGCTTCCGCTGGCGGACCGCCGACCTGAAGGAGGCGCCGCTCCCGGGCCAGCTGGCCTCGGCCCTGGCCTTCAGCCCGGCGGCTCCCCTGCTGGCCTCCACCGGCCCGGCCGGGGACCTGCTCGTCTGGGACCTCACCGCCGACAAGGAGGTGCGCGGCCTCCGCACCCACCAGGGCTCGATCCTCGACGTGGCCTTCAGCCCCGACGGGACGACCATCGCCACGGCGGGCGCCGACCACACGATCCGGATGTGGGACGCCGCGACCGGCGAGGAGAGGGGCGCCGCCCTGACGGGCCACACCGCCCCCGTCCAGGTGCTCGCCTTCGGCCGCGACGGGAGAACCCTCGCCTCGGCCGGCGACGACCACACGGTGATCGTGTGGGACCTGGCGACGAAGACGGTGACCACCCGTCTGACCGGCCACACCGCGCCGATCCGCGGCCTGGCCTTCACCGCCGGGGGTGAGCTCGTCTCCGGGGGAGAGGACGGCCGGATCATCCGCTGGTCGCTCCGCCCCGAGGCGCTGACGGCGGCGTTGTGCCGGGAGATCGGCCGCGACCTCACCCGGGAGGAGTGGGCCCGGCACATCCCGTCGCTGGACTACCGGCCGACCTGCGGGTGAGCTCAGGCCGGTTCTTCGGCCCAGGCCAGGACGACGAAGGGTTCGCGGCACGAGGGATGATGGAGACGCCGGGTCGTCACGCGGTAGCGCGACTCCTCGACGTCGAGGATCCCGATCTCCTGCGTGATCGTCAGCAGCAGCCCGTGACACGGGCCACCGATGCAGATCGCGTTGGGCTGGGGCTTCATAGTCACATTGAGACTACGCTGTCGCCTGTGAACAACTCCGAGTGGGTGGTCCTCTGCCTCCTCGCGCACGGACCCGCCCACGGTTTCGCCCTCGCCCGCCTCACCGCGCCCGAGGGACCGATCGGCCGGGTCATGCCCATCCCGCGGCCCCTCGTCTACCGCGCCCTCGACGGGCTGGTGGCCCGCGGCCTGGCCGAGCAGGCCGGGGTCGAACCCGGCCGGGGCCCGGCCCGCCGGCCGTTCCGCGTCACCCCCGCCGGGGCGGCCCGCGCCGCCGAGTGGCTGGCCACGCCCGTGGTCCGGGTCAGGGAGATCCGGACCGAGTTCCTGGTGAAACTCGCGTTGCTCCAATGGGCCGGAACGGACCCCCGGAACCTGCTCGCCGCCCAGGCCGAAACATTGCGGCCCATCGTGGCACACCGCCTCGACCTGCGGGAATCCGCCCAGGGCCTGGAACAGGCGGTCGCGGCGTGGCGATATGAGACGGCCGTGGCAGCCCTGAAACTTGCGGAGTCCACTACCGAGTAGTCAGATGGTGACTACGTCTAGTAGGAAGGGAACCGACGCTGATGACGGTCACCCTGGAAAAGAGCGTTCAGGACTTCATCTCGACTCCACGCCAGTTGTTCATCGGCGGCCAGTGGGTCGACGCCGCCTCCGGACGCACCTTCGCGACACCCAACCCCGCCACCGGCGACACACTCGCCCACATCGCCGAAGCCGACAGGGAAGACGTCGACCGGGCCGTGCGCGCCGCCCGGGCTGCCTTCGAGGAAGGCCCCTGGTCTCGCATGACCGCCTCCGAGCGAGGCCGGATCATCTGGCGCATCGGCGACCTGATCGAGCAGTACGGCGACGAGCTCGCCCAGCTCGAATCGCTCGACAACGGCAAGCCCTACGCGGTCGCCCGCGCCGCCGACATCCCGCTCGCGGCCGAGTTGTTCCGCTACATGGCCGGGTGGGCCACCAAGATCGAGGGCAACACGATCAGCCTCTCCGTGCCCTACATGCCGGGGTCGGAGTTCCACGCGTACACCCTCAGAGAGCCGATCGGCGTGGTGGCGCAGATCATCCCGTGGAACTTCCCGCTGCTGATGGCGGCCTGGAAGCTCGGGCCCGCGCTCACCACCGGCAACACGGTCATCCTCAAGCCCGCCGAGCAGACGCCGCTGTCCGCTCTCCGGCTGGCCGAGATCATGGCCGAGGCGGGCCTGCCCGACGGCGTGGTCAACGTGCTGCCCGGCTACGGCGAGACCGCCGGGGCCGCCCTGGCCGCCCACGACGGGGTCGACAAGGTCGCCTTCACCGGCTCGACCGAGGTCGGCAAGCTGATCGTGCAGGCCGCGGCGGGCAACCTGAAGAAGGTCAGCCTCGAACTCGGCGGCAAGAGCCCCAACGTCGTCTTCGACGACGTCGACCCGGCTCTGGCCATCCCGGGCGCGGCCAACGCGATCTTCTTCAACCACGGCCAGTGCTGCGTCGCCGGGTCGCGGTTGTTCGTCCACGAGAGCCGCTTCGACGAGGTGGTCGGCGGGGTCGCCGACATCGCGCGCGGCATCAAGCTCGGCTCGGGCCTCGACCCCGAGACCCAGATGGGCCCGCTCGTCTCCGACGAGCAGTTCCGCCGGGTCACCGGCTACCTGGAGTCGGGCCGCGCCGAGGGCGCCCGGACCGTCGCGGGCGGCCAGCGCCACGGCGACCGGGGCTACTTCGTGCAGCCGACCGTGATCACCGACACCACGCCCGACATGTCGATCGTCCGTGAGGAGATCTTCGGGCCGGTCGTGGTCGCCTCGCCGTTCTCCTCGCTCGACGAACTCGCCGCCCAGGCCAACGACACCGCCTACGGCCTCGGCGCCGGCATCTGGACCCGCGACGTGAACAAGGCCCACGCGCTGGCCAAGCGGCTGCGCGCCGGCACGGTCTGGATCAACTGCTACAACGTCTTCGACGCCGCACTGCCGTTCGGCGGCTACAAGCAGAGCGGCTGGGGCCGCGAGATGGGCCACGAGGTCCTGGAGGCGTACACCGAGGTCAAGGCGGTCTGCACCCAGCTGCACCCGTAGTTTCTTTCCGTTACGGCTCCGCCTGGCCGGCACCGGCCGCCGCTCCCGGCCCCCGCCGCGATCGGCGCCGACCGGCCGCGCCCGGACCGCCGCGTCACGAGTGATCGACCAGCCGCAGTGTGCCCCCGCGCACTGCGGCTGGTCGTTTGAAGACTTGATCACATGTGTAAACCGAGCGTCACATGGCTATCTACTCTCCGTAATCATCGCAGGTCATTGTGCTGCGGAGAGGTGTTGAATGGTCATGTCCGTATGGCTCGAGGCGGTGTTGATCGCGGTGGCCACGCTCGCCGGGTCATGGCTGGCCCGGCGGAGTTCCACCAAAGTGAGCGTCGGCCTGGCGATCGCGTCGGCGTTGATGCTGGTCACGGCGCTGGGCGAGATCCTGCCCGACGCGGTCGACGACGCGATCGAGCAGAACGTGCCCCTGTGGGTGCTCGGCGTGTCGATCGTCCTCGGTTTCGCGGTGATCACCTATTTCACGCGTGAGGGTTGCGCCCACGAACACCCGAAGGAGGCCGCCCGGCACGCCGCCGGGGTTCATCGCCGGGTGAAGGCCGTCGCCACGGCGGCCCTGTTCGGCGGCACCGGCACCGCCATCGCGCTGGCCATCCACCGGGCGATCGAGGGCGCCAGTCTCACGTTGTCGGGCGCCTCCCTGGTGGTGCTGCTGGCGTTGCTGATCCACTCGCTGAGCGAGGGCCTGGCCCTCACGGCGATGCTCGACCTGGCCGGGCGGAAGATCGCCTTCTGGATGGTGCTGGCCTGCCTCAGCCCGGTCGTCGGCATCCTCATCGCCGAGATGAGCCCGATCCCCCCGCAGGCCACGCCGATCCTGCTGGGCACGATCGCCGGAGTGCTGCTGCGCACCGCCCTGGTCGGCTTCCGCCTGGCGGGCGGTGAGACCGGGCGGGTGCCCCGGCGGGCGGCGGTGGCCGCCGGCGGCGTCGCCGCGGCCCTGGCCGCCACCCTGGCCGTCGCCCAGTGGATGCCCGTCTCCGCCGGCGAGACCACGCCGGTGGCCGCCATGATCCGGCGGCCGGTGGCGATCCCGCTGCCGCTCCCCGAGCCCGCCCCGGCGTTCACCCCCAAAGACCGCTCCCAGCTGCGCTGGGCGCTGACCACCGGACGCCTGAGCCTGGCCGAGATCCTGGCCCGCACCGACCGGCTGACCAGGCAGACCTCGATCTGGTGGTTGCTCCGGGGCCGGCTGGCCGGGCGGGATCTGACCGCTCACGGCATCCCCGAGTCGTCCACCGTGGGCGACCTGACCCTGCCACAGCGTGACTATCTGGTAGACGCGGTAGCGAGAAAGGGCTGACCCGACATGGTGCTGACGCCGGAGGACGTGCGGACCAAGGTGTTCACGACCGGACGACTGCGTGAGGGATACGACCTGGCCGAGGTCGACGTGTTCCTCAACGAGGTGGAGAGCAGCCTGCGCTGGCTGCACCAGGAGAACGAGCGGCTGTCCGCGATGGTGACGGTCGATCCCGCCAAGGTGATGGCGGCGGCGGAGAGCCGGGAGCGGCGGGCCGAGGAGCTGCTGCGGGCCGCGGCGGAACTACTGGGAGAGGTCGGGATGGGCCTGGAGCATCAGGCTGCCCGCGTGCACGAGCTGATCAGGGAGGTGGCGACTTTCACAGGGTGATGACGCTCTTCCCCTTCGCTCGGCCGGCCATGACGTGGGCGATGGCCTCCTTCGTCTCGCTCAGCGGGAAGGTCCGGTCGAGCGCGGGGACCAGCGTGCCGTCGGCGAGACGTTCGCCCAGCTCCTCGAACTCCTGGGTGGTCGGGAAGACGAACAGCATCACGATCTGCTGCCGGATGAACGGGTTGAGCAGCATCGCGCGCAGGGTCCGGCCGATGCCGATCACCTTCCCCTTCGGCTTCCCGCCGAGCAGGATCAGCTTCCCGTCGGGGGTGAGCCGGCGGCGCAGCACGCTGATGTCGCGGCCGCCGTAGACGTCGTAGACCACGTCGTAGGTGCCGGTGCCGAGGTCGTCCGTGGTGTAGTCGACGACGTGGGCGGCGCCGAGCTGCCGTACCAGATCGGCTTTTCCGCCGCTGCACACGGCGGTGACCTCTCCCTCGTGGAGCTGCACCAGGAACGTTCCCACGCCACCGGCGGCCCCCACGACCAGCGCCTTCTTGCCGGGGCCCGCGGCCTTGACGCCGCGCAGCGCGGTGGTGGCCGAGGTGGGCACGGCCGCGGCCTGTTCCCAGCTCACGTTGGCGGGCTTGTGGGCCAGCAGGCCCTCCTTGGCGACGACGAACTCGGCGAAGCTGCCCTCGGAGGTGCCGAAGACCTCGTCGCCGACCTTCAGGCGGGTGACCTTCGCGCCGACCTTCTCGACCACCCCGGCGACGTCGCCGCCGGCGACCGGCTGCTTCGGCCGGGTGAAGCCGAAGCCCATCATCCGCACGAGATAGGGGACGCCCATCATCCGGTAGTAGACGCCGGGGTCGACCCCGGCGGCCTTGACGCGGATCAGGACCTCGTCGTCCTGGACGACGGGAACGGGCAGCTCGGCCTGCTCTAAGTGGCCGTACGTCCTGTGCACCATGGCTTTCACGGGTACTGGAACACCTCTTCCAAGGAGACGTCGAAAACGCGGGCGATCTGGAAGGCCATCTCCAGCGAGGGCGAGTAGCGGCCCGCCTCGATGGCGATGACGGTCTGACGGGTGACCCCGAGCCGGTCGGCGAGCTCCGCCTGGGTCATCTCCCCGTTGGCGAAGCGCAGCGCGCGGATCGTGTTGGTGACCTTCGTGGGTTTCACCACTCCTGGAACCCGCCTCGGCGGTAGGCGACGATCTTGGCCAGCGAGCCGACGATCATCGACAGGGCGAACCCGAGGTAGATCGTGTTGGCGATCCAGAAGTAGGGGGCCTCGACGAGCGCGAGCACGAACGCGCCGAGCGCCCCGATGACGGTGAACGCCTGCCCGATCCGGTCGCCGAGCTGGTCGATCTCCTTGTCGCGGACGTCGGTCCGGGTGCTCCGGTCGCCGATCATCCCGGCGACGATGCCGACCACGATCGACGACCCGATGGAAATGCCGAGGGACCACAGCAGGAGGGGTACATAGTCGACTTCGGTGAGCGGCACGGCGCCGCTCCGGCTGAGTATCACCACGACGTAGCCCCCGTAGATGACGAGGGTGACGAACAGGTAGACCCATGCCCGTTTTTCCAGCATTGTCATAGCTTGAAGGTAAAGCAACTTGTACATCGTGTCTAGTTTTCTTTACATCCCCTTCGAGAGGAAGCGCATTGGCCCAGCTCTCCGACCTGCTCCACCGCACCCTCTTCCGGACGATCTCCCTGCTCACGCCCCATCGGCAGTCCCTCGTCCTCCGGCACTACTTCGACTGGTGGCACCGCAGCCCCGACCCCTGGCTCCACGCGACGAGCCCCTACGAGCGGCGCAAGTACGAGGAGACCCTGAAGGCGCTGCCCGACCGGGGTTACCGCACGATCATCGACGTGGGGTGCAGCGAGGGCGTCTTCACCGGCATGCTGGCGGCGGCCCGCCCCGACGCCGAGATCACCGGCGTCGACATCTCCGAGACCGCCCTGACCCGGGCTCGTCGTAACGCGCCGTCCGTGCGTTTCCTGCAGGCCGACCTGTTCTCGCTGACCGGGCGCTACGACCTCGTCGTCTGCTCGGAGACCCTCTACTACCTCGGCGGCCGGCTGGAGGACGCCTCGGCGCGGCTCTGCGGGCTGCTCGGGCCGGAGGCCGTGCTGCTCAGCGTGCACCCGTGGCCGGAGGCCCGCCGGTTGCACCGCTTCTTCGACGCCAGCCTCAAGCTGGCGGCCGAACAGGTCGTCGAGGACACCGACCGCCCGTTCGCCATCTCGTTGTACGTGACTACGTAGGGCGGATCTTCGTGATGATCCTCATCAGGTCATCACGGAACGCCCCCAGATCCCGGACCGTGATGATCGATTCCGCCGCGTCGGCGGCCGTGAGGGCGTCGTACACCTCGGCGCCCGACGCGGTTCTGGTCACCACGACCCGGCGGCGGTCGGCCCGGTCGCGTTCCCTCGTCACGTGCCCGGCGCGTTCGAGGCGTTCGAGCACCGGGCCGATGGTCTGCTCCTCCACGTAGGTGCGGACGGCGAGTTCGCGCTGGGCCAGCGGCCCCTCGGCCAGGGTGTGCAGCACCAGGAAGCCGGCGTGGGTGAGGCCGTGACCGGCCAGGATGTGGTTCCACTCGCGTTCGACCAGCCGGGCGGCGACCAGCAGCAGACGTCCGGTGGGCCAGGTGGGCAGGTCGTCCATATGAACGATTCTCCGGTGCAACCGCAGCGGTCGGTCCCGCGAAGGTGATGCTAAGGTCCCTTAGCTTTGACGAGGAGAAAGAGCACCCATGAAACGGGCATGGCTGACGTTGGCGATCTGGCTGGTTCTGCTGGCCGGAGCCGGAATGCTGAGCGGGAAGCTCGAGGAGGTAAGGAACAACGACCCCTCGGCCTATTTGCCGGCCAGCGCCGAGTCGACCCAGGTCGAGCAGGCCAGGCGGGCCTTCGCCCAAGGCGGCCAGATCCCGGCGATCATCGTCTGGGAGGACAAGTCGGTCGAGGAGGTCCGGGAGAGTTTCCCACGGGCCGAGGCGTCCGGGAACGTGGTGCGGGCGGTGGTGCCGCTGGAGGGCGGTGACCTGGAATCGCTGACCGCCGAGGTCGACCGGCTCAGGGAACTCGCCGGGCCGGGCGCCTACGTCACCGGTCCGGCCGGGCAGAGCGCCGACGCCATCGAGGTGTTCGGCTCCATCGACCTGACGCTGCTCATCGCGACCTCGATCGTGGTCATCGTCGTCCTGCTGCTCACCTACCGGGGGCCGCTGCTCTGGCTCATCCCCTTCTTCTCGGCCGGGGCCGCGCTGGTCAGCGCCCAGGCCGGCGCCTACCTGCTGGCGCGCTACGCCGACTTCACCGTCAGCGGGCAGAGCGGCGGCATCCTGCTCGTGCTGGTCTTCGGCATCGCCACCGACTACGCCCTGCTGCTCGTGGCCCGTTACCGCGAGGAGCTCACCCGGCACGAGAACCGGGTGACGGCCATGACCGTGGCCTGGAAACGCGCCGCCCCCGCGATCGTGGCCAGCGCCGCGACCGTCGTCGCGGCCCTGCTCTGCCTGCTCGCCGCCGACCAGAGCGCCACCCGCGGTCTCGGCCCGGTCTGCGCCGCCGGTGTGGTCTGCGCCCTGGTCGCCATGTTGACGCTGCTGCCCGCCCTGCTGGTGCTGGTCCCGCGCGGGGTCTTCTGGCCCCGCATCCCCCGGTACGGCACCGCGGAGACCTCGGCCGGCATCTGGACCCGCATCGGCACGGCGGTGGCGCGCCGCCCCCGGCGCACCTGGATCATCACCACGGTCGTGCTGGCCGGCATGGCGGCCACGCTCAGCGTCATCACCATCGGCCCCCTGGCCGACGCCGACACCTACCGGGGCCGCCCCGACTCCGTCATCGGCGCAGAACTGCTCGCCAAGAACTTCCCCGCCACCCAGGACGGCTCCCTGGTCGTCATCGCCCCCGCCGGGCAGGCCGCCCAGGTCAAGACCGCCCTGGAAGCCGACCCCGGCGTGACGTCGGTCGCCGAGCCGGTCGTGGCCGGGCCGAACGCCCTCATCAACGGCTCGGTCACGGACCCGGAGACCGTCGAGCGGCTCCGGGAGATCCCCGGCGCGCAGGTCGGCGGCACCGTCGCCGAGGCCCTCGACGCCGAACGCGCCTCGGAACACGACGCCCGCCTGATCATCCCGCTCATCCTGGTCGTGATCGTGATCATCCTGGGCATCCTGCTCCGGGCCGTGGTCGCGCCGCTGCTGGTCATCGCCACGGTCGTGCTCTCGTTCGCGGCCACGCTGGGGGTCTCGGGCCTGATCTTCACGCACGTCTTCGGGTTCGCCGCGACGGAAACAGGCGTGCCCCTGCTGGCGTTCGTGTTCCTGGTGGCCGTGGGCGTCGACTACAACATCTTCCTGATCACCCGCGTCCGCGAGGAGACCGCCGAACACGGCACCAGGAAGGCCGCGCTCATCGCGTTGTCGGCCACCGGCGGGGTCATCACCTCGGCCGGCGTGGTGCTCGCCGCGACCTTCGCCGTCCTCGGGGTGCTGCCTCTGGTGGTGCTGGCCGAAATCGGATTCATCGTCGCCTTCGGCGTGCTGCTCGACACGTTCGTGGTCAGGTCGGTGCTCCTGACGGCCCTCACGATCGACGCCGGAGACCGAATCTGGTGGCCTTCGCGGCTCGGGTCAAAGATCGTCAACGATCGTCATCCTTTGCCCTCGAATTCTTCTGCTCCAGCCAGGTAAAAAATCCGGCCGCCGCGAGGGCGCCGACGACGTACCAGAAAAGATCAGGAAGATTGAAGGTGGTTCCGAAAACCACTGCGGATACGGGGAATCGGGCCGCGAGTTCCGCCAGAAGGGGGGTGAGCTGCGTGAACTCGACGGCCCAGCAGAAGATCACTGAGGCCCCAGCGGCGACAAAAGGTCGCGTCCGTGGGAACCATGCAAGGGCAAAAGTGGTTATAAAGGATGAGTACAACGAAGTGCCGCAGTATTTGGCGAAGGGTCCCTCGAAGACCGCCCGAACGGCAAGACCGGAAGCGACGATCACGAGGGACGCGGCGACAGCCGCGAGTCGCCTGGCTTTGATCGACAAGAGAGTTGAACCTTTACGACCTGAAGGTCATCCGTTAGCACGATTGAAGCGATAAGTCCGTGGGCCGCAACTCAGCCCGGAGAAGCATCCCGAACCCGCAAAAAGACGAGGAAACTGTCGGTCGCGGTTGAGATGATGAAGGGGTGCACGTCCGAGTCGGTCCGACCTACAGCTAAGGGATCGTGATGAGGATGAAGCAGATCCGCATCCAGCCGAAGCCGCCGAAGGCGCCCAAGCCGAGCCTCGACCTTCGCACTCCGTCAGGTCGTCTCCTGCCCTTCTGAGGCCAACAGAGCAACAACAAACCGCACCACCTGGGGAGAGGTGCCCATCATGTGTCAGCACCAGCCGCACTGTCCGTCCGCTTACGCTTCCGACCGCTCGTCCGCCCACGTCGTGGCGGCCCACCCCGAACAGGGCTGGAGCCTGCTGTGCAACGGCGTCGTGCTGTTCGACGACACCGGTCTGCTGATGCCCGACTGCACGGTCGCGATCCCGCACCGCGCACCCGAACACCTGGTCATGGCCTAACGCACCCGCGCGACCACTCCGAGCACGCTGTGTTTGGTGAAGTCGACCGGAACGTCCCACGGAACGTCGGGGCGCCAGGCCTCGCTGGGCACGATTCCGGGCTCGACGACCTCCATACCCTCGAAGTAACTCGCGATCTGCGCGCGGGAGCGTCCGGTCACGCCGCCGGGGGCGGTCTTCGCATAGACCTCCCGCACCGATTCGAGCTTTTCGTCGCTCATCTCACCGGGGAAGCCGTGGGCCAGCACCACGTAGCTGCCGGGCGCCAGCTTCGACCGGATCTCCGCCATGATCGCACTGGCTTCGTCGTCGTCGTTGACGAAGTGCAGGATCGAAAGCAGCAGCACGGCCACCGGCCGGTTGAAGTCGACGAGCTCGGTCACCTCGGGATCGGCGAGCATCGCCCCGGGTTTCCGCAGGTCCCCGTCGACGACCCGGGTGTTCGTGTTCTCCTCGAGCAACGCCCGGCCGTGCACCAGCACGATGGGGTCGTTGTCGACGTAGACGACCCGCGCGTCGGGATTGACGCGCTGCGCCACCTGGTGGGTGTTGTCCTGGGTGGGCAGCCCGCTGCCGATGTCGACGAACTGGTCGACGCCCTCGCCGGCGATCAGTGAGACCGTCCGGGTGAGGAAGGCCCGATTCTCCCGGCACATCTCCCGGGCGTCGGGCACGAATTCGAGTAACTTGTCGGCCGCCGCGCGGTCGGACGCGAAGTTGTCCTTGCCGCCGAGCCAGTAGTCGTAGATCCGGGCCACGCTCGGAACCGATGGGTCGATTCCCGCAGGGGCCTGCTCCTCGGACGTCACGTCCTTCTCCTTCGCGGCTGCAGCCTCGGTTGTAACGGATGTTATGGGACGAGGCTCACCCACGCGGATCATGACCCGACATTTCCGGATTTGTGGTTTAGATCACATATCGCGTTCCACGCGCATCGCCGCTTCCTCGGCCGAATAACGCCCGCCGTCGTCTCCCGCGTCCTCGCCCACGAGTTCGTCGTCGACGTCCTCACGTGCTCCTTCGTCGGGATCGACCAGCCGGCCGGCCCCCTCGCGCTCCTCGCGGGCGTGGTGCAGATGGGCCTCGGGCTCCTCGGCGGACAGCCGCCGGTCGAGGGAGTCGTCGTCGGGGTCTTCATCGAGACCGATCGGGTGGTCGGTGTCCTCGACGAGGTCTTCGGCGTCGAGATCGACGTCCTGAATGCCCTGGTCATCGGGTTCTGTCATGGTGGTTCGCCCCCTTCCAGTCAGGGGTTGCCCGGGACGATCGCCGCGAAACGGCATGTTTAACGCGGTTCGGCCGGGCAGTAGGTGCAGTGCCACAACCGCAACCCCCACAAAGGAGAGCGAAGGCATATGCAGCCGAACGACAACCTCTGGACCTACCGTCAGGGCGTACAGGATCCCACCACGACCCTGGACGTGACCGGATTCACGGTCGAGGCGACAGACGGAAAGATCGGCTCAGTGGACGAGTCGAACTACGAGGTGGGCGACAGCTATCTCGTCGTCGACACCGGTCCCTGGATCTTCGGTAAGAAGGTCGTCCTGCCTGCCGGCACGGTCACCGAGATCGACCCGCAGCAGCAGAAGGTCTTCATCGCGCGTACGAAGGAAGAGATCAAGAACGCTCCCGAGTACGACGAGACCACCTTCAAGGACCCGCTCTACCGAGACCAGCTGGGCGGTTACTACAACCGCTTCTGACGGGTAGTCCACAACCAACCGCGGGCCGTCCCCTTCCGGGGGGCGGCCCGTTGTTTTAGCATCGACGTATGAATAATCGTTCAAATGTCGCAGTGGCCATCGCCCCCGACGCGTGCGTCGACGCCGAGCGAGTGGCCCACGTCCGTTCCGTGATGCCCGACGACGACCTGGTCGGTGACCTTTCCGAGGTGTTCGGGCTGCTCGCCGATCCCGGGCGGCTCCGGTTGCTGGCCGCCCTGCTCGAAGGCGGCGAGATGTGCGTGTGCGACCTGGCGGCGGCCACCGGGCAGAGCATGTCGGCGGCGTCCCACGCGTTGCGGCTGCTGCGCAGCCACCGGGTGGTGAAGGTGCGGCGGGCCGGCCGGATGGCCTACTACCAGCTGGCCGACTCCCACGTGCGGCTGCTGTTCGACCTGGCCATCACGCACATGCGACACGACGGGAAGACCAGTGAGTGACCACGGGCACGGGCATGGCCACGCCGTCTCGCAGGACGCCGACCGGCGATATCTGAGCGCGGCGCTGGCGCTCATCGTCGCCTTCATGGCCGTCGAGGTGGTCATCGGCTTCATCGCCGGATCGCTGGCGTTGATCACCGACGCCGGTCACATGCTGACCGACGCGTTCGCCATCTTCTTCGCCCTCGTCGCCATGCGGATCGCGGCCCGGCCCCCGATGGGCGGCTTCACCTACGGCCTCAAACGCGCCGAGATCATCTCGGCGCAGATCAACGGCATCACCCTGCTGCTGCTGGCCGCCTTCTTCGTTTACGAAGGCGTGCGGCGGCTCATCTTCCCGCCCGAGGTCGAGGGCCTCTTCGTGGTCTTCACCGGCCTGGCGGGCATCGTGATCAACCTGATCGCGACCTGGCTGCTGCGCAAGGCCGACCGGTCGCGCCTCAACGTCGAAGGCGCCTACCAGCACATCCTCAACGACCTGTTCGCGTTCATCGCGACCACGATCGCCGGTCTCGTCGTCTACTTCACCGGCTGGTCCCGCGCCGACGCCGTGGCCGCCCTGGTCGTCGCCCTGCTGATGGTCAAGGCCGGGTGGGGGCTGGTCCGCGACGCCGGCCGGGTCTTCATGGAGGCCGCCCCCGTGGGCCTCAACCCCGCCGAGACCGGCCGCCGGCTGGCCGGCCTCCCCGACGTCGTCGAGGTGCACGACCTGCACATCTGGGAGGTCACCTCCGGGTACGCCGCCCTCTCGGCGCACATCCTCGTCACCCCCGGCTCCGACTGCCACGCGGCCCGGTCGGCCGCCGAGAAGCTCGTGCACGACGCCTACGGGATCGAGCACACCACCCTCCAGGTCGACCACGCTCACCCCGACATGCTGACCATCGGCGACGGCCACTGCGCCGACCCCCACGGCCCCGTCCACCGGAGCGAGGAATGAGTCTCCCCGCGTTACTGATCTACGGCCTGGGCCTGGTCCTGGCCTTCGGCTACCGGAGCTGGGCCCAATGGCGGGCCACCGGGAGCACCGGCTTCGTCGGCATCCGAGAGCCGGTCCTCAGCCTCGGCTGGTGGGGCGGGATGCTCTTCGTCCTGAGCATCGCGCTCACGGTGGCCGCGCCGGTCCTGGAACTGGCCGGGATCACCCCGGCGGCGCGGGAGCCTATGGCCGTCGGGCTCCTGTTCGCGGTCGCCGGGCTGATCCTGACCCTGGCCGCGCAGCACGCCATGGGCGCCTCCTGGCGCGTCGGCGTCGACGCGGACGAACGCACCGACCTGGTGACGACCGGCGTCTTCGGGCTCGTCCGCAACCCGATCTTCACCGCGATGGTCGTCGCCCTGATCGGGCTCCCCCTGCTGGTGCCGACCTGGGTCTCGCTCGCCGCCCTTCTCTCACTGGTCGTGGCGGTCGAGATCCAGGTCCGGGTGGTCGAGGAGCCCTACCTCGCCCGGGTGCACGGGGCGGCCTTCACCGCCTACATGGCTCGGACGGGCCGGTTCGTCCCGAAGTTCTAGCCGGGTCAGTCCTCGGCGGGGGCCTCGGGAGCCGCGGGGACCGCCGAACCGGCCGGCACCGCGGCGGCGAAGCAGACGACCTTGGCGCCCTCCGGCGCGTCGGGACCGTCGCCGGAGAACGACGGTCCGGCGTCGCCGGACTCGTCGGCGGTGGTGTGCGTCGGGCCTTCAGGAGCGGCCGGCTGCGCCGCGTCGACTCCTGCCTTGACGCCTGCCTCGCCCGCCGGGATCGCGGCGATGACCTTGCCGTGGAGCGGCTGTGCGGGCAGGGTCACCGGTCCGCCGTTCTCCCCGGCCTCTCCGGTGAGGGGAGCGGCGATCACCACGTCGGTCGGCTTGCCCGCCTCGCCGGGCGGGGCCGGGACCGCTGATGCGACGTTCTCTCCCCCGGCCTGTGCGCCGGGCTCGGCGGGGATCGCCGGGATGGCCTTGGTGACGGAGAGGCTGGCGACCTCCTTGCCGTCGATGGTGACGACGCCTTCCTTGATCTCGATGCCCTCGCCCCCGGCGGTGCAGGCGATGGAGCCTCCGACCGGCTTGAGGGTCGGGGCGTCGTCGGTGGCGTTGGCGGCACCGGTCACGCCGAAGGTCACGGCCAGGGCCAGCAGGCCGGAAACGGCCAGGCGGCGGTGTTTCACGTGGAACATCTCCTTCGTTCGGTTGATCAGCCACACTGGCGGCGCGTACCTGAAGCCAGGCTGAAGGGCGCTTCTTCAGGTTGGCTTTAGGTGCCCTTTGCCAGGCTGGCCGGATGCGCGTGTTGCTGGTGGAGGACGAACGGCGTCTGGCCGACCTGGTGAAGTCGGGGCTGGCCGACGAGGGGTTCGCGGTCGACGTCGCGCACGACGGCGCCGAAGGGCTCTGGCTGGCGGGGGAGCACGACTACGACGCGATCGTGCTCGACGTGATGCTCCCCCGGCTCAACGGCTACGCCGTCTGCCGCCGCCTGCGCGACGACGGCAACTGGACCCCGATCATGATCCTCACCGCCAAGGACGGCGAATACGACGAGGCCGAGGCCCTCGACACCGGCGCCGACGACTTCCTGTCGAAACCGTTCTCCTATGTGGTCCTGCTGGCCCGGCTCCGGGCGCTGGTCCGGCGCGGGAAGTCGGCCCGGCCGGTCGCGCTGACCGTGGGCGACCTGGTCGTCGACCCGGCCGGGTTGCGCTGCCGCCGGGGCGAGGTCGGCATCGCCCTCACGCCCAAGGAGTTCGCCGTGCTGCACGCGCTGGCCAGACGTCCGGGGGAGGTCGTCTCCAAGGCCGACCTGCTGGCCCAGGCGTGGGATTTCGCGTACGACGGCGACCCGAGCATCATCGAGGTCTACATCAGCGCCCTGCGCCGCAAGATCGACGCGCCCTTCGGCCGGACGTCTCTGGTCACCGTCCGGGGCGCCGGTTACCGGCTCGAGTCATGAGCGGCTGGTCGGTACGCCTGCGCGCCACCGTGACGGTCACCGTCATCGTGGCCGCCGCCCTGGGGATCGCCGCCGCGGTGCTGGTCGGGGTGTTGCGCACCAGCCTGGTCACCGGCGCCGCCGACGAGGCGGGCCGCCGCGCCGACCAGGTCGCCACGCTGATCGCCGCCCCGGCCGAGCCGTTCATCCCGGTCACGTCGCCTGCGCCTGCTCAGCCGCTCCGCCAGGTCACGTCGCCTGCGCCCGCTCAGCCGCTCGGCCCGATCCATGGGGTCAGGGCCGACTCGGCGGCCGGCCAGGTCGCCGGGCTCACGGCCACCTCCGCCGGCACGGTCGTGATCACCCAGCCGGGGGAGTTGGTCGCCGCCGGCGTCACCGGATGGCGGCCCGTCGACGCCGCTGAGGCGCGGGCGGTCGGCGGCTCGATCTCGATCACCGATCCGAACGTGATCGTCGGGCAGCTCGATGCGGCCCTGCCCGTGGGGACCGTGGCCGCCGGAGACGGCTACGTCACCGCCACCCGAGCCCTCGACGCGACCACGGCCGTCTCGGTCCGCGCCTCGCTGGCGCCCACCCAGCTGGCGCTGCAGACGCTGACCTGGGTGCTCGTCGTCGGCATCCCGGTGCTGCTCGCGATGGTGGCCGCGCTGACCTGGTTCTCGGTCGGCCGGGCGCTCGCGCCGGTGTCGGCGATCCGCGCGAAACTGGCCGACATCACCGCCCGCGACCTGCACCAGCGGGTGCCCGAACCGCACGCCCGCGACGAGATCGCCGCCCTGGCCACCACCGTCAACGGCACCCTCGACCGCCTCGAAAGCGCCGTCGGCCTGCACAAACGGTTCGTGGCCGACGCCGCCCACGAGCTGCGCAGCCCGATCGCCACCCTGCGCACCCGGCTGGAGCTCGGCGAACGCGACGCCCCCGCGCTGGCCAAGGAGTCGCTGACCGACGTCACCCGGCTCCAGTCGCTCGCCGCCGACCTGCTGGTGCTGGCGCGGCTCGACGCCGGGGAGCCGCTGCGTCTCCAGGAGGTCGATCTGGGGCAACTCGCGACGGAGGAGGCGCTGCGGTGCCCCGTACCGATCGATCTGGACATCGCGCCCGGCGTGGTGGTGCAGGGCTCCCCCGCGCAGCTCACCCGGGTGATCACGAACCTGATCGCCAACGCCGTGCGGCACCGTTCGTCGAGCGTTTCGGTACGCGTCGCGCCCGGCCCGGTGCTGGAGGTGCTCGACGACGGGCCGGGCATCGCCGAGGAACACCGGGAGACCGTCTTCCACCGGTTCACCCGGCTCGACGAGGCGCGCGACCGCGACGCCGGCGGGGCCGGGCTCGGGCTCGCCATCGCGCGGGAGATCGTCGTCGCCCACGGCGGCACGCTGACGATCGAGGACAGCCCGCGCGGCGCGCTGTTCCGGCTGACCCTTCCCTAGAACTCCAGCCACTGCTGCATGCGGGTGATCAGTTCTTCGGCGTCGACGGGCTTGGTGACGTAGTCGCTGGCGCCCGCCGACAGGGTCTTCTCACGGTCGCCGTGCATGGCCTTGGCGGTGACCGCGATGATCGGCAGGTGCGCGAAGCGCGGCATCTTGCGGATGGCGGCCGTGGCGGCGTAGCCGTCCATCTCGGGCATCATGATGTCCATCAGGACGAGGTCGACGTCCTCGTGGCGGGCCAGCACCTCGATGCCCTTGCGGCCGTTCTCGGCGTACAACACCTGCATTCCGTGCAGTTCCAGGATGTTGGTCAGCGCGAAGACGTTGCGGACGTCGTCGTCCACCACCAGAACCTTGCGGCCGACCAGGCCGGTGTCGACGTTTTCCACAGCCTGTGGACGTTCGTCGGGACTCGCCTCCACGAGCGGCAGCACCGCGCCCGGATCCTGCGCGGTCAGGTGCAAAGTGATGCGTTCGCGCAGTTCGTCGAGGCTGGGCAGGCGCTCCAGCGGCTGGGTGTTCGACCGGCCCTGGAGCAGGTTCTCCTGCGGGCGGGTGAGAGTCCGGGTGTGGTGGGCCAGGATCGGGAGCTCCCGCAGGGCGTGGTGCTCGTCGAGGCGGCGCAGGAACTCGGCGGCGGCGTCCTGCGGCATGCCCAGGTCGAGCACGATGCACTGGTAGCCGCCCTGCATCAGCGCGGTCATCGCCGAATCGGGATCGTTGGCCGTCGACACCCAGACCGGGCCGTGCGACTCGCCGAGGTCGGCGACCACCGACTCGGCCAGCTGGGCCAGCAGGCCGTTCGGGCGCGACTCGACCACCAGCAGGTGGCGGCCCTCGCGGGTCAGCGGGATGCGCACGATCCGGCGCGGCGGGTCGAGGCGCGGCGGCTGGCTCACCGTCATCGCCTCCGCCAGCGGGATGAACAGGCTGAACGTCGACCCTTCGCCGAGCTTGCTGACCGCCCTGATCTCGCCGTCGAGCAGCGCCGCGATCTCGCGGCTGATCGACAGGCCCAGTCCGGTGCCGCCGTAGCGGCGGCTCGTGGTGCCGTCGGCCTGCTGGAAGGCGTCGAAGATCTGCGACAGGTTGCCCTCGGCGATGCCGATGCCGGTGTCGACGACGTGGAAGGCCAGCATGTCGTTGGGCGAACGCTCGATCCGCAGCTCGACCGAACCGCGCTCGGTGAACTTGATGGCGTTCGACAGCAGGTTCCTGAGCACCTGGCGGAGCCGCTGCTCGTCCATGAGCAGCTGCGCCGGCACGTCGGACGCCACGACCACGTCGAAGCGCAGCCCCTTCTCGGTGGTCAGCGGCCGGAAGGTCGCCTCGACGTAGTCGAGCAGCTGCCGCAGCGGCATGGCCTCCAGCGTGATGTTCATCTTCCCGGCCTCGATCTTCGACAGGTCGAGGATGTCGTTGATCAGCTGGAGCAGGTCGGTGCCGGCCGAGTGGATGACGTTGGCGTACTCGACCTGCTTGGCGGTCAGGTTGCGGGCCGGGTTCTGCGCGAGCAGCTGGGCCAGGATGAGCAGCGAGTTCAGGGGTGTACGCAGCTCGTGGCTCATGTTGGCGAGGAACTCGCTCTTGTACTTGGACGCCAGCGCGAGCTGCTGGGCGCGGTCTTCGAGCTCCTGGCGGGCCTGCTCGATCTCGCTGTTCTTCGTCTCGATGTCGCGGTTCTGCTGGGCCAGCAGCTCGGCCTTCTCCTCCAGCTCGGCGTTGGAGCGCTGGAGCTCCTCCTGCCGGACCTGGAGCTCGGTGGCCAGACGCTGCGACTCGACCAGCAGGGTGTCGGTTCTCGCGTTGGCGACGATCGTGTTGACGTTCACGCCGATCGTCTCGACCAGCTGGCTCAGGAAGGTGCGGTGGATCGCGGTGAAGCGGTTGAGGCTGGCCAGCTCGATCACGCCCAGGACCTGGTCTTCGACCACGATCGGCAACACGATCAGGTTGACCGGGCCGGCCGCGCCGAGGCTGGAGGAGATCGTCAGGTAGCCGGGGGCGATGTCCTCGACGAGGATCGGCTGCTTCGCGACGGCGGCCTGGCCGACGAGCGACTCGCCGAACTCGAAGCGGCGGTCATGGTCGCTGTGGCCGTAGCTGCCGACCACCTGGAGGGTGCCGGTCTCCTCGACCAGGAGGAAGGTGCCGTACTGGGCGTTGACTAGCGGGGCCAGTTCGTTCATGACGAGCTCGGCCACCACCGCGAGGTCGCGGTGGCCCTGGGTCAGGCCCGAGATGCCGGCCAGGTTGGTCTTCAGCCAGTCTTGCTGCTTGTTGGCGAGCGTCGTCTCGCGCAGCGACTTCACCATCGAGTTGATGTTGTCCTTCAACTCGGCGACCTCGCCGGAGGCGTCCACGGTGATCGATCTGGTCAGGTCGCCCGAGGTCACGGCGCTGGTCACCTCGGCGATGGCGCGCACCTGGCGCGTAAGGTTCCCGGCCAGCTCGTTGACGTTCTCGGTGAGGCGCTTCCACGTGCCGGAGACGCCCTCGACCTCGGCCTGGCCGCCGAGCCGGCCTTCCGAACCGACCTCGCGGGCGACGCGGGTGACCTCGGCGGCGAAGCTGGAGAGCTGGTCGACCATCGTGTTGATGGTGGTCTTCAGCTCCAGGATCTCGCCGCGGGCGTCGACGTCGATCTTCCTGGTCAGGTCGCCCTGCGCCACGGCCGTGGTGACCTGGGCGATGTTCCGCACCTGGTTGGTCAGGTTGTTGGCCATCGAGTTGACGTTGTCGGTGAGGTCTTTCCAGGTGCCGGCCACGTTGGGCACCCGGGCCTGGCCGCCCAGCTGGCCCTCGGTGCCGACCTCGCGGGCGACGCGGGTGACCTCGTCGGCGAAGGCGCTCAGCGTGTCGACCATCCGGTTCAGGGTCGCGGCCAGCGCCTCGACCTCGCCCCGCGCCTCGATGGTGATCTTCTGGCTGAGGTCGCCCCGGGCGACCGCCGTGGCGACCTGGGCGATCGACCGCACCTGGCTGGTCAGGTTGGACGCCATCACGTTGACGTTGTCGGTCAGGTCCTTCCAGGTGCCCGACACGCCCCGCACGGTGGCCTGGCCGCCCAGGTTGCCCTCGGTGCCGACCTCGCGGGCGACGCGGGTGACCTCGTCGGCGAAGGCGCTGAGCTGGTCGACCATCGTGTTGATGGTCTCCTTCAGCTCCATGATCTCGCCGCGGGCGTCGACGCGGATCTTCTGGGTCAGGTCGCCCTTGGCGACCGCCGTGGTGACCTCGGCGATGGAGCGCACCTGCGCGGTGAGGTTGTCGGCCATGACGTTGACCGACTCGGTGAGGGCCTTCCAGGTGCCCGAGACGCCCTTCACGTCGGCCTGGCCGCCGAGGCGCCCTTCGGTGCCGACCTCTCTCGCGACCCTCGTCACCTCGTCGGCGAAGCTGGACAACTGGTCGACCATCGTGTTCAGGGTGTTCTTGAGTTCGAGGATCTCGCCGCGCGCGGAGACGGTGATCTTCTGGGACAGATCGCCCCGGGCCACCGCCGTGGCCACCTGGGAGATGTTGCGGACCTGGTCGGTGAGGTTGCCGGCCATGTAGTTGACCGAGTCGGTGAGGTCGCGCCAGGTGCCGGAGACGCCCTTCACGTCGGCCTGGCCGCCGAGGCGTCCATCGGTGCCGACCTCGCGGGCGACCCTCGTCACCTCGTCGGCGAACGAACTGAGCTGGTCGACCATCGTGTTGATGGTGTTCTTGAGCTCCAGGATCTCGCCCCGGGCGTCGACGGTGATCTTCTGCGACAGGTCGCCCTTCGCCACGGCCGTGGTGACCTGCGCGATCGACCGCACCTGGTCGGTCAGGTTGCCGGCCATGAAGTTCACCGAGTCGGTCAGGTCGCGCCAGGTGCCCGAGACGCCCTTCACGTCGGCTTGGCCGCCGAGCCGACCGTCGGTGCCGACCTCTCGGGCCACTCGGGTGACCTCGTCGGCGAAGCTGGAAAGTTGGTCCACCATCGTGTTGAGGGTGTTCTTCAGCTCCAGGATCTCGCCCCGGACGTCCACGGTGATCTTGCGGCTCAGGTCGCCCTTCGCCACCGCCGTCGCCACCTGGGCGATGTCGCGCACCTGGTCGGTCAGGTTGCCGGCCATGGCGTTCACCGAGTCGGTCAGGTCTTTCCAGGTGCCTGAGACGCCCGGCACGTCGGCCTGCCCGCCCAGCTGGCCCTCGGTGCCGACCTCACGCGCGACGCGGGTGACCTCGCTGGTGAACAGGGAGAGCTGGTCGACCATGCCGTTGAAGACGGTCGCGATCTCCTTCAGCAGGCCGTCGCCGTCGTCGGTGGGGAGCCGGGTGCCGAAGTCGCCGTCGCGGACCGCCGTCAGACCGGCGAGCAGCTGACGGAGATCGAGTTCCCGTTCACGCTTGATCGTGTCCACACCCGCTCCATCTTCCTGGCCCTGGTTTTGGCCTTTCCACCGTAGAACCTGAACCTGACCGGGTCATCACACGTACCTCCGGCTGATGAGCGCGATTCGGCTATTGGCGACCAGCCTCGTACTGATGCTGGTCGTCGCGTGTTCCGGTACGGATCCGGCGGATCCAGACGTGCGGTTCTCCCTGGAGATGATTCCCCACCACCGGCAGACGCTGCAGCTGGCCGAGATGGCCAAGGGACGGGCGTACAGCGACTGGGTCAAGGCGGCCTCGGCCGAGATCAGGGCCCAGGGCCCGGCCGACCTGCAGATGATGGCGAACTGGCTCTCCACCTGGGAAGTCGCCGAACCCCCCGGCGGCGCCCGCCCCATCGGCCCCGGCAACGTGACCGACGCGGAGTTCGCCAAACTGCAGGGCCTCACCGGCCAGGCCTTCGACAACGCCTGGTACGGCCTGATGTCCCGGCACCTGGAAGCCGGCATGACGATCGGCCGGATCGTGCTCGCGGTCGGCGACCACTTCCCGACCGCCGACCTCGCCCGCCGGCTGGTCAACGATCAGGAGGAGATGCTCGCGGAGATCGGGCGTCAACTGGCCTAGGCTGGGCGGTAGTCGAAAACCCCAGGAGGCGGTGCCGGTGGCGAACGACCTCCTGCTGTCGCTCGACCTCGACCAGATGACCGTGCCCGAGATCCGGCGGCGCGTGCACGACTGCGCCGGGGCGGTGGGCCTGTCGGGGCTGGGCCTCGACGACTTCGTCCTCGCCGTCCACGAGGCGGTGACCAACGCGCTGCGCTACGCGCAGTCGCCCCGGGAGCTGCGGTTGTGGCGCGAGGGCGAGCGGGTGTTGTGCGAGGTGTCGGACGGGGGGCCGGGGATCGGCGAAGGGCCGTCCCGGACTGCTACGGGCGGGCGGGGGCTCTGGCTGATGCACCGGCTGACGACGATCGTGGTGAGCACGGCGCCTGAGGGGACTACGGTGCGGTTGACGGTGGGGTTGTCGCGGGGCTGATGCCGTGAAGTCGGCGAACATGTCTGGCGTTATTCCGGGGCTGAAGGTGGTGACCGGGGTGCCGCCGGGCGGTGTCTCTGGTTGGTGCCTCGGGTTTCCTCAATCACCGAAGGCTGGGAGACGTAACGTCTGAAGCGGCGCGGAGCACCCTCAAGTTGAGAGGCGCAGCCTTTGAGAGACGAGGGGTGCAAGAGCGCTGTAGCCGAAGGAGGCGCACCCGAAGCTGGAGGCGCACCCGAAGCTGGAGGCGCACGTTGCAGATGAGCGGCGCGTCGTAGTCGCGGCAGCACGAATCTCGTTGAGCCTGGTGTATTGCCTGAGTCTGCGCAGTTGGTTACAGGATGAGGACGTGAGGGCTGAGGTTCGTATCGCAGACTGATACAGGGGTGCTCCGCGACTGCGTGATGCTATGCGGAGGGGGAGCCGCAGAGCAGTGCGGAGGTCCTGTACAGGTATCGGCTGCGAGGAACTACGGGCCGCCTTCCATGACGCGATGATGGACTGAGGTCCTGGACACGGGTCTCGGCCTGTTCGTTTCGAGTCCTGGAATCGGTCTCGGGCGTCAAGCCGGATGTCCCGGATGGGCCGGTTCGGTGCCGATCGCGTGGGCGACTGTGGGAGTGTGGGAGCCGGTATCGGCGGGATTCGTGGGGCCTCCGGAGGGACCGGAGTGCGGCTGACGCAGGGGTTGGTGCGGGGCTAAGCTCGTGGCTCACCTGGGGTCTCGTCTCTTTCGCTGATAGCAGAGCCCTCCTCGGTACGGCTTTCGCGGCTGAAATCATCGGGGGGATAAAGTGTTGTATTCGGCGCGCGGCCCGGGGGCGGAACCGGGCGTTTGTCTCACCCGGGAAATGGGGTCATCACTATGAAGAAGCTGCTGCTTCTTGCCATCGTTGCCGTCGTTGGTCTGCTCTTCTGGCGCAAGGTCCAGGCCGATCGGGCCGAGCTCGACCTCTGGACCGAGGCGACCGGCAGCGAGAACTGATCTTCGTGATCAAGCTGGCCTGCCTCGACCTGGCGGGCACCACGATCGGCGACATCGCCCTGGTCGAACGGGCGTTCGCCGAGTCGATCGCGACGCAGGGAATCGTTCCCGGGACCAGTGCATACGCACGTGCGATGGTGCATGTGCACCGGTCCCGGGGATGCCCCAAGATCGACGTATTCCGGGGGATCTTCCCCGACAACGAAGCGCAGGCCCAGGCCGCCAACCTGACCTTCGAGCGCTCGTACGAGGGATCGCTTGAGCGTGCCGGCGTAACGCCGCTCCCCGGAACGGTCGAAGCACTCGAGAAGCTGCGCGGCGCCGGCATCAAGATCGCCCTGGTGACCGGCTTCTCCCGAGGAACCATGGGACGCATCCTGGGCTCCCTCGGCTGGTACGACCGGGTCGACCTCGCCCTCTCGCCCGAAGACTGCGGCCGTGGGCGGCCCTACCCCGACATGATCCTCACCGCGGTCATGAAGCTGGGAATCGAGGACGTCCGCGAGGTCGCCGTCGCCGGCGACACCGAGAGCGACATGCTCTCCGCCCGCCGCGCGGGCGCCTCCGTGGTGGCCGGAGTGCTGACAGGGGTGCACAGCCGCGATCGGCTGACCGCCGGCGGGGCCACCCACATACTGGAGTCGATTGCCGATTTTCCGGCCGTCGTGATGGGGAGCGACGTGGCCGCCGTCCGGTGAGTGGCGGGCACATCGAGATCCTTGCTACCGTGTAGCGACGTCTGCTCGCCGCGGGCGCAATCGGGGCCTTAGCTCAGCTGGCAGAGCGCCTGCTTTGCAAGCAGGATGTCAGGAGTTCGAATCTCCTAGGCTCCACTCTCTTCACGGCTCGTGGTCGACGCCCCTTCGGGGCGGCTTTCACGGGCCGTTTCGTTCGTTTATACGGGGGGACGACCCCCCGAACCCCCCGATACGAGAGGGCTTCGCCCCCTCGCGCTCCCCCTGGCCGCTTCGCGTCCGGCGTCGCTGTCGCTCCGGGTCGCTGCGCTCCCTGCGATAGGGCTCCGCCCCCTCGCGCTCCCTGGCAAGGCCTCGCTTCGCTCGGGAAGCGCTCGCTTCGCTCGTCAAAGCTCCTTTTCTGTACGGCTTCGCCCAGCCAGTCACCCGACTCCCCTGGCTGCCTGATCATCAGCTGTGCGGTCAATGAGGCGACAGGACGCCGGTTCGGGAGTGAGGGCGAAAGGGCCTTTGGAGTGGCGGCGGTGACCACGGGGGCTTGTCGATCGGCCATTGAGCCATCGCGCAGAACTGGCATTGCCAGGTCAGCCAAATCACCAGTTAGTCGGAATGTTCACCGTTGAGTTCGTCGGCGAAGTGGTGCCTGGAGTAGGAGTCGATGCGCCGGTCCCGGCGGGCCGTCCGGGACGAGCCCGTGTGGTGGTTGCCCTTGGGGCGCCGGAAACGGTCAATGGCCTGCCGCAGCAGCATCACGACGGCTGCTCCTCGCCAGCTTGTTCGGCGATGCGCTTCTGCCGATCGATCTCCCTGGCCAGGGCGGCGGGGTCAGTCGGCGACCGTGAGGACGATCTTGCCGGTCGTCCGGCCGGTTTCGCCGATCTCGTGGGCCCTGGCAGCCTGCTCCAGCGGGAGGACCGTCTGGATCTCGGGCGTCAGCCGACCGGAGTCCACCAGAGCGGCGATCTCCCGCATGCCCGCGTGGTCGGCCTCGACGATCATGAAGGTGGAGCGGAAGCCGAGGGCGCGTGCGTGGACCGCCAGCCCGGTCTCGGCCGGAGACGCGAGCGAGACGACCATGCCTCCCTCGCGCAGGGTCCAGAGAGAGCGTGGGCCGTATTCGCCGCCGATGGTGTCGACCACGATGTCGACGTCACCGGCCGCCGAGGCGAAGTCGGTGCGTGTGTGGTCGATGACCTCGTCGGCGCCGAGGCCCCGTACGAAATCGTGCTTGGGGCCGCTGGCGGTGCCGATGACGTAGGCGCCGAGCGCCTTGGCGATCTGCACCGTGACATGGCCGACCCCGCCCGCCGCGGCATGGACCAGTACACGGTGGCCGGGGCGGACGCGGGCGGTGTCGACCAGCGCCTGCCATCCGGTGAGCGCGACCAACGGCAACGCGGCGGCCTGGACGTGGGACAACGAAGCCGGCTTGCGGACCAGGTGCCGTGCGGGGGTGACCACGTATTCCGCGTAGGTGCCGGCGGGCCGTGGCTGCAACGGCATGCCGAACACCTCCTCCCCGGGCTCGAACAGGGTCACGCCCAACCCGACCTCCTCGATCACGCCGGAGACGTCCCACCCGAGCCGGATCGGCCCTCCCGCCAGCCCTCCGGTCACCCGGTGCCAGAAATCGGTCGGGTTGACCGACGTGGCGTGTACTCGGACGAGCACCTCGCCGGGGCCTGGCTCCGGCCGGCCCACCTCGACGATCTTCAACACTTCCGGGCCGCCGAGGGAGTCCTGGCCGATCGCGCGCATTCTCATGTCCCTCAGGCTGCCAAGGCCGGGGCACCCCGGCGATTGGCCCGACTGCCAATGTTTGCAAGGATCTGGCCATGCATCGCGTCGTCGTCCTGGCGCTCGACGGGGTCTATCCCTTCGAGCTCAGCATTCCGGTGAGGATCTTCGGCACTGCCGTCGGCCCCGATGAGGAGCCGCTGTACGAAGTGCTCACCTGCAGCGTCGATGGGGGACCTGTCAGGACCGCCGCCGATTTCAGCGTCACGGTCGAGAACGGCAGCGAGATCCTCGCGACGGCGGACACGCTCGTCGTCCCCCCGTTCTCCTGCGGCCCCCTCGACGACAGAGCGCGGCTCTCCGACGAGGTCGCCGGGATATTCGACCGTCTCCGGCCGGGCACCCGCATAGTGTCGATCTGCACCGCTTCTTACGTCCTGGCCGCCGCCGGCCTGCTCGATGGGCGGTCGGCGACGACCCACTGGACCGAAGCGGAGCACTTTCAGCGGATGTTCCCCAGCGTCAAGGTCAACGCCGACGTGCTGTTCGTCGACGACGGTGAGGTGCTCACCGCGGCCGGAGTCGCGTCCGGCGTCGACCTGTGCCTCTATCTCGTGCGTCGCGACCACGGCAGTGAGGTGGCCAACCGGGTCGCCCGGCTCTGCGTCGTGCCCCCGTGGCGGGACGGCGGCCAGGCGCAGTTCATCGAACGTCCGGTGCCCGAACCGTCGGCGGCCACCACCTCCGAGACCCGCGTCTGGGCGCTGGAACGACTCCATCGGCCCATCCCGCTCACCGAGATGGCCGGACGGGCGCGGATGAGTGTCCGCACCTTCACCCGGCGCTTCCGCGACGAGGTCGGGATGACTCCCGGCAGGTGGCTGATCCAGCAGCGCGTCGAACGCGCACGCCACCTGCTCGAGACCACCGACCTCCCCGTCGACCGCGTCGCCGAGCAGGCCGGTTTCGGGACCGGCGCGTCCATGCGCAAGCACCTGACCACCGTGATCGGCGTGTCCCCCACGGCCTACCGGCACACGTTCCGCGGCTAGGCCCGGCCCTTCGGCAGGACCGCCTGGGCCCGTTCGATCGTCAGCGTGTTGTGCGTCGGTGCCCACGGCCTCCAGCCAGGCGCGGGCGGCGAGCAATCGCCGATTGCGGCCGTCGGCGCTTTCGAGCCCGAGTTTGGTGAAGATGCGCCGCAGGTGTGTCTCGACGGTGCGCTGCGAAAGGTGCAGGTGCTCGGCGATCGCCGCATCGCGGGCGCCCGTGGCGACGAGGGAGAGAACCTCGCGCTCACGCGGGCTGAGCACTTCGAGGCCGGGTGGCGACTCCGTGCCTGGCCGCAGGGGCGCCGGTGGCTCGGCGGGCTGGGGAACGACCGGTACGGCGAACCTCGTCAGCGCGGAGGACGCCCGCCACCAGGCGACCCCGATGACGGCGGTGACAGCGGCCACGGCGAGACCGGAGATCAGTGGGCCTGTGGGGCGGAGCACGGCCCCGGTCCAGGTCACCGCGAGCGTCACGCCGATCGCGGCGTATTAACCGAGCACTCCGTACAGCAGCCAGCGCACCGCCGAAGGACGGGCTGACGTGATGAGCGCCCACGCCCCGGCGAGGCAACCCGCGGCCAGCGAGACGAGGTAGGCGACGCTTCCGCCCGTCGGCGCGATGTCGCCGGGACCGCTGGCCACGGCCGTGCCCATGCATACGACGATCGACAGGGGTGCCACAGCCGAGGCGGCTGCGGCAGCGCGGTCGCGCTCCGGCCCTCGCGCTCCCTGGTAGGGCCCTCGCTTCGCTCGCCAAAGCCCATTTTCCGTTACGGCTTCGCCTGGCCGGCCACCCGACCGACTCCGGCCACCGCGTCGCGGGTCAGCTGGAGCAGGTGGGCGCGGACCGCCCGTTCGCGGTGCCGGATCAGCGGGTCCCGGCCGTACGGGCGGGGTCGGGTTGAGCCGTTCGAGCCACAGGTAGGGCGCCGCGATCTGCGGCCAGTCGGTCTGCCGCGGCGAGGTCGCCGCCCGCAACCGGTAGGGGCCGACCTCGCGGCGGTTCCAGACGCCGTCGATCAGGCCGGTGCCCTCGCGGATGGGGTCGCGGTCCCCTCGGGTGGGGTCCTGCTCGTCCAACGGTGACCGCTACCGACTGGGGGGCGCCGGGAAGGGGTCGGCGAAATACTGGGTCTCGCGGGTGATCAGCCCGTCGGTGAACTCCATGATGCTGACCGAGTGGGTCGGCTTGCCGTCATAGGTTATGAGGCACTCGCTCACCCACAGATCGCCGCAGCCCTGGATGCGGCGTACCGTGAAGTGCCTTTCGGCCGGATGCCCGCCGCGCTGGGCCTGGATGCGTGCCCGCCCCTCGAACCGTTCGCCTGACTGCGGATACTCCAAGATTGCGTCCTCGGCGTAGATGGCGTGCTCGGCCACGATGTCGCCGCGTTCGGACGCCTCCCAGTGGCGCCGGATGCCGTTCTCAAGATCGCTCACGTAACGGGCTTACCCACGTCTCATTCTCGAAGCCCGTGCTTGCGAGCACTGCTGCTCAGTACTCGATGACGCCGTGGGCGGCCACGATGTCACTTGAAGCGTTCGGCCGCACCTCGGTGATGCGCTCGGCCAGCTGCAGCGCGGCGGCGAGCCCGCCCTCCGACTTGTCGCCAACCAGCCCGAGCTCGACCCGGTCGGCCAGGTAGTCCTCCGAGATGCCATCCTCGTCGCCGGGGTACAGCGGATCGAAGGACAGAATCCTGCGGCCGTCCAGGTAATGGTCGAAGGACGCAACTCTGTTCACGTTGACGAAGACACTCGCCGTGGCCGTTCCGGCCGACAAGGGCCGCATCACCTCGTCCAGCGTGCCGGCGAAGCCGTTCCACTCGTTCAGGATGGTCCCGCCCTCGGCCGATCGGGCACAGATGAGGCCTTCGTCGATCTCGCCTTCTTCGTCATCGCCGTCGAACACGTCGATGCCAAGGCGGGTCAGCGCTTCGTGCGGGGTGAGGCCGCGAACGAAGATCGCGCAGAACGCGTCGTCATCGAGCCAGTCGTAGCCGCTCATGGGAATCCTGTTCTCTCCAGGGACGAACCATGGAGATCCTGGCATTCGAGTCCGACAGAAATTTGTACGACCCCTGAGAGGCGACACCGAAGCGAGTCGGCCAAGATCAGGACCCATAGGCTCCACCCAGGTAAAAGCCCAGGTCAGAAACGAATCATCTGCCTGGGCTTCTCGTTGCGTGCTGCAGCGCGCACCCTCGGCCGCCGCCCGGTCTGGGGTTACAGCACTCCCGCGTCCCGCGCCGTCCATACCGACGGGATCAGCGGGCGGTAGCCCAGTTCGTGGCGGATGCGAGTCGTCGACATCACGCTGTGCCACGGATCCGGGGTGTCCCTGTCGTAGGCGTCCTGTGGCACCGGTAGCCCGTGGAACTGGAAGAGGTCGACCATGGTGACCGGGGCGTCGTCGGCGATGTTGTAGACGCCGTGTGCCCCGGGCGCGTACAGCAGTCGCCGCAGGCCCTGTGCCACGTCCAGGTGGTGGCCCATGTGCAGGCGTTGCATGGCGGGCCAGTTCGGCGCCCATTTCATGGCGTCGGCCAGGTGCGGGTCGCCGTCGCCGTAGACGAACGGCAAGCGTGCGATGCGGAGGTCGTCGAGGCCGTCCGTCGCCCTGAGCGCACGCTCGGCCTCCCACTTCGACTCGGGGTAGGCGCCCCACAGGTGATCGCCCGGAACCGTCTCGTCGCTCTCGACCAGCGCCCTGCCGCGCCCCGCGCCGTACACGAGACCGGTGCTGACCTGCACGAACCGCCGCACGCCCGAAGCCACCGCGGCCCGGCCGAGTTCGATGGCGGCGTCCCGGTTGACCGCCCGTGCCTCCTCATCCGGCACCCCGCGGAACGCGGCGGCGACGTTCACCACCGCGTCCACGCCGGCCGTGGCTTTGCCAAGCACCTCCGCGTCCCGCAGATCGCCCACCAGCACCTGGGCGCCGAGTTCCGCGAACCGCTCGCCGCGCGCCGCGTCCCGCACCAGGACCCGTACCTCGTCGCCGGGCGCCGCGTTCTGCAACAGCCGCGGCACGAACCGCCGCCCGACCTGGCCGGTCGCTCCTGTCACCAAAGTCAGCATGGCCGCCTCCTCGTCGTCGTAGCCACCCTTGAAGCGTGCGGAAGGACGGGGAACGGCGGGAGAGACGCGGTCATCCAGGGACCGGCACACCCTGGATACAAGCCCGTGAGCAGGGCATCCTCGAACAGTGGACCGTACCGAGCTCGCCGACTTCCTGCGCCGCGCCCGCATCCGCCTGGCCCCCTCCGACGTGGGCCTGAACACGGGTCCACGGCGCCGCACTCCGGGCTTGCGCCGCGAGGAGGTGGCGCAGCTCACCGGGATGTCTACGGACTACTACACGCGGCTGGAACAGCGCCGCGGCTCTCACCCGTCGCGGCAGATGCTCACCGCTCTCGCCCGCGCCCTGCGGCTCACGGACGCGGAGCGCGACCACCTGTTCCACCTAGCGGGCCAGGAGCCGCCCCGCCCCGTCGGCTCTTCAGACCACGTCCGCCCGGGGCTGCTGCTGATCCTTGACCGGCTGCACGATATCCCGGCGTCGGTACTGAGCGACTGGGGCCAGATGCTGGCACAGAACACCATGTCAGTGGCCGTGACCGGCGACCACGTGGGGTCGAATATGATCCGCCGCTGGTTCACGGTGCCGGGCGCACGGGACCTGGCCCCACACGAGAACCACGAGGAGCATGCCCGCGCGCACGTGGCGAGCCTGCGTGCAGTCACTGCGGCACGCCCCCACGACCCAGGCCCCGCATCCCTCGTGGCCGAACTCCGCGCCGCGTCCAACGAGTTCGAGCAACTCTGGGAGTCGCATGACGTCGTGGTGCGCCGCCCGTCGCCGAAGCGTTTCCTGCACCCCGTGGTCGGCGTCCTCGACCTCGACTGCGAGGTGCTGGTCAGCGACGGCCACAGCCAGCAACTCGTCGTGCACTCGGCGCGGCCGGGCACCGAGACGTATCAGCGGCTCGAACTACTGCGGGTCGTCGGCCTTCAGGACCTGGCCCCCCGCTCCTAAGAGGGCATGCCGCCGGGCCGATGCCCGCTCGGTACGAGCTCAGTCGAATGCATCACCCCGTGAGCCCTGCGAAACACCCACCCGGGACTTCGCCAGGTGCGCCTGGCCCTCAAGATCTGCACGTTCACGCCACAACCAGGCTCGTGGTCAGGCTCGCGTTCGGAAACGAACATGTGTGGTTGGCTGGTCGCGACCTTCCAGCTTGCATGGGGGCAGGTTGCCCCGAGCGTTGATGCCGTATGGACGACGCGCACCGGCTTGGGCGCGCGGCCGACCCCTTCTGCCGATCGGCACGCCACCTCGCCACTGATCCACCGCCGATCTGAAACCAGACAGTCGACTGACACTGTGACGTGTGCTGACCGTTCGCGCTGGCGAAGGAGTGACCATCTTCGGGACCACAGGTCCGTTCCTGCGGCGCTACACCGGCGCGTGCGACGTCGGCCGGCTGACGGGCTTCGATCGTGCGAGAAGCCAGGTCAGGCAGTGGTCTGCACCCTGGACCCGTCGCCGGGCGATCAGTGATGCTCGTCGTGGAATCGCGTATTTCGACCCCTCTGGCATCTGGTTCGAGCAGTGCGGCCATATTTCGACGATTCCGCCAGGCAGCGGCCCTGGCATCATGCGCACTGATCCCCGGTTCCCCTAGGACGTGGCTGTCTGACCTGATATGCGTCATTTGTCATACTGTTGCCCATGGCTTCTCGTGTGCGTCATGTGACCATCGACTGTGCGGACACCTATCGGCTCGGGACGTTCTGGGCGGAGGTGCTCGAAGCCAAGCTCGGTGACGATGATCACCCTGGCGACCCTGAGGCCCTGGTCGAGGCGGAGGGCGTCACTCTTCTGTTCGTCGCCGTGCCCGACGGTAAGACGGTCAAGAACCGGATCCACTTCGACGTCCAGCCCACCGACCGCGGTCGCGACGAGGAGGTCGAGCGCCTGCTCTCCCTTGGTGCCACTCTGGTCGGCGACCACCGCCGCCCCGACGGCTCCGGGTGGGTCACTCTCGCCGACATCGAGGGCAACGAGTTCTGCGTCGAGCGCAGCGCCGCCGAGCGTGCCGCCACCTCATCCTGACGGTGCGCTGATTGATCGACCTCGGCTCCCCGCTGCGGCTTGCCCCGTTAGGCGGGATTGGCTCTTTTCAGGACCGGTTCCGTCTTGGGGAGCAAGGTCGCGGCGGCCTGTGCTTCGTCATCCAGATAGAGGAAGAACGCGCTTACGCCGGTCCCGTTCTCGGTTGGCTCGGTGCGGACCTGCTCATTCAGACGTCGGCCTTCGCGCTTCGCCAGTTCTACGAAGCGGTAGAGCTCTCCCCAGGTGAGCTGCTCGTTGAGCTC
>NZ_BBXC01000018.1:133949-246558 GCF_001570525.1 Herbidospora sakaeratensis | reverse complement strand
AGTTCGCGTAGGGGTGTTTTCTCTGCCCGGCCTATGCGGCCGGGCTTTCGTCGTTTCTCTACCGAAGGCCCCAACCTGAATGGTCGGGGCTTTCGACGTTTCACGGGTGTGAGCCCAGCCGTTTGGCTGGGCTTTCGTCGTTTCCAGGGCGCGTGCAAGCTGCCGGCAGGCCATCGGGTATCGGTCTGGCGCCGGTCGGGCGGCCGGCTGTGGCTGTTTGCGGGTGTTGTTCTGGCTCGGCCGCGCGGCCGGGCCTTCATCGTTTCCGGGCAGGTCCGCATCGCGGGGGGAAGGGTTCAGGCTGGTTAAGCCGGGCCTTCCAGGCGAACGGGTGGCCCTCGACGTTTCACAAGTCACTATCGCGGGCCTGCGCCGATGGCGAGGCCGGAATGGCGCTGGTGTGGTTTCTGCCCGGCCGTGTGGCCGGGCTTTCGTCGTTTCCGGTGATCATGTCGAGGGTGTTGCGTCAGCCGCATGGGCCGGCCTTCTTGGTTTCCGAGTGTTCTGGCAGCCTGGCTATTCGGCCGGGCTTTCGTTGTCTCTGGGACACCTGTTTGAAGGCATGGTTTCGGTGGGCCTGGCATCAGCCGCGTTGGCTGGCGTTCATGGTTCGCCAGGTGTTCTCCCGCCGATCGGGCTGAGCTGTGTATTCTGCGACGATGATGCGGCTCGGCTGCCACGGTCGGACTTCCGGTCACCTGTGGGGAGGCGCCCACGCGAGGCGGAGTCGAGCCGGCCCCCGCTGAGGTCCCACGTCATCAAGGCCTGCCCAACTGCCCGCGACGCTCCGCCTTGGTGATCAGGTAGCAACTCGCCTCGTTCTGGTCGGTGTCACTCGGCTCACACAAGTCACAGGCGTCCCACGTCAGCCGCGCCTTCGACGCCGTCGCCGGCGGTCACCCTTGCCGAGGACCCCCGCCGAACCCGACCCGCCGCGCACCCCGCAATCTGTCCACTCCCCACCACCATCCGCCCGGCAGATTGACCGGATTGTCTAGGTTGAGCTGCGGATACTTGCTCTTCTGCCTCCCTTCTTGTTGTCATTTGTAGATGTTCGAGGAAGCGCAGTACTTCGCTCCTGTCGCCGCCAACGAGGACGGATCCGTCACCGTTGAGCTGGCCAAGAGCCATCCGGGGTTCGCCGACCCCGTATATCGGGCGCGTCGCAACGCCATCGCAGGGCTCGCCGTGGGTTACACGCGGGGGGAGCCCATCCCGCACGCCGAGTACTCCGACGAGGAGCACGAGGTCTGGACCCTGGTGACCCGGGAGCTGGCCGTCAAGCACCGGAAGTACGCCATCAGCCAGTTCCTCGACGCCGCCGAGGAGCTAGGGCTGCCGAAGGACCGTATCCCGCAGCTCGAAGAGGTCAGCGAGCTGCTGAAGCCGCTGACGGGGTTCCGTTATCTGCCGGCCGCGGGGCTGGTGCCGTTGCGGGAGTTCTACGGCGTGCTGGCCGACTCGTTCTTCCACTCGACGCAGTACATCCGGCATCACTCGGTGCCGTTCTACACCCCGGAGCCGGACGTCATCCACGAGGTCATCGGGCACGGCAACACGCTCGCGTCCCAGCGGTTCGCGGCGCTCTACCGGCTGGCGGGGCAGGCGGCCCGGAGGGTCGAGTCGGCCGAGGCGCTGGAGTTCGTCTCGAAGGTCTTCTGGTTCACCCTCGAGTTCGGGGTCATGCGGGAAGGGCGGGATCTGAAGGCTTACGGGGCCGGGATCCTCAGCTCGTACGGCGAGATCGAGGAGTTCCGGGGCATGGACATCCGGCCCCTCGACGTCACCGTGATGGGCACGACGGTCTATGACATCACCAAGTACCAGGACGTGCTCTTCGAGGCGGCCTCGTTCGACCACCTCGAAGACGTCGTCGGTCAGTTCTGGGCGTCGTGCGATGACGAGATGATCGCCAAGCTGCGCGCTACGGCCTGATCAGCAGGGCGTCGCCCACCGCGCGCTCCGAGCCGTCGCTGGGCTTGTTGACGACCTTGCCCTTGACGACCATGGCGCTGGAGCCGCCGCCGTCGAGGTTGATGGCGTCGCGGGCGCCCAGCCACTGCATGACGCGGGCGGCCTCGTGGAAGGACGCGCCGACGGTCTGGCCGGGGGCGCGGCCGTCGACGACGGCCAGGATCAGCTTGCCGTTCCGCGTCACGCCCGCGAGGGTGCGGGGGTGGCGGCGGACGATCATGTTGATGTTGGCCATGCCGTCGGTCGAGGCGGTGATCCAGGTCTTGCCGTTCTTCAGCAGGCCCACGCCGCCGCCCACGATGTGGGTGTCGGGGGTGAGCGGAACGGTCCGCTTCTTGCGCAGGTCGATGACCGTCGTCTTGAGCTGGACCTTGCCGCCTTCGGGCGCGTAGGCGGCGAGCCAGTCGGCCCCGGCGCCGACGCCCTGGAGCACGCGCATGCCCTTCATGATCTTGGCGCCGGGCGAGCGGACGGCCGTGACGACGCCCTCGGGGTCGATGACGACCTCGGTCGCGCCGACCTTCGGGGTGCTGGCGCCGAACTCCTCGGTGTAGAGGACGAGTTCGCCGTCCTTGCCGACCCGGTTGACGCCCGCGACGGGGGCGAGCGCGCCGCCCGCGGCGACGTTCACGGCCGACTTGAGCTCGGTGATGCGGGCGGTGCGGCCCTTCAGGACGACCGCCGTGCGGCCCTCGACGGCCTCGCTGAGCAGTTTGCCGCCGACGACCGAGATGCCCGTGGGGTCGCCCCGGTAGGCGGCGCCCGTGTGGATGTCGAAGAAGCCGCCGTTGACGCCGGCGATGGCGCCCGCGCCCTTGGCCATGTCGGTGACGCGCTCGCGGACGGCCGTCTTCTTGCCGAGGCTGGCGGCGAAGCTGCCGCGGAACGACCTCGGGTCGACCATCAGGATCTTCATCGACCAGGGGCCGGCGGTGACGAAGCCGTCGTCGCCCGTGTAGTCGGTCTTGGCGCTGATCCCGGCCTTCTTGAGCTCCTTGACGACCTTGTCGGCCTCTTTCTTCTCGGCGAGGGGCCACTGGCCGATCCGGACCATCCAGTAGTCCTGCGCGGGGAAGTCGGCGATCGCGGGCCGGGTGAACTTCACCACCACCGGCTCGAACCCGGCCATCTGCACGGCGAGCGCCTGCTTGTCCGCCGTGCGCTGGGTGTACGCGTCGTTCGCGCCGGCCAGCACGCTGACGGTGTAGCCGTCCTGGTTCGTGCCGTGGCGCAAGGTGATGTATTCGATGCCCGGTATGACCATCTTCGAGGTCGTCTTCGCCAATCCGGGTACTCCCAGCGGAAAGCTCGACGACGGCAGTCCCGTGGTCTTCTGGCTGTCGGCAAAAACCGGCATAACCGGCAAAACGGATGCCAGTGCCGTGATTGCGACGGTCAGACGGCCTCTCATATGGTCTCTCCCCAATAGTGGACGTGAGTGACCATCGTGGCGAGATTGGCACTTATAAGTGGGCGAAACACGCCAATCGATATGAGAAATCTCGACTGAATTGAGTATTTCGCCTGGTCAATACCCGGTCGTCGCCTGACGGACGAACTCCTGCGGCGAGAGCGCCTCGATGAAGCCGATCCGCCCGTCGTCGAATCGGCGCAGGCCCCAGTAGTGGCCGGTGGCGGAGCCGTACCAGATGCTCCAGTGGGGGAAGCGCGCCGACAGGGCGCGTACGATCGCGCGGTGGTCGGGGGCGGGGAAGGCGCGAGGCGGGGTCTCGGACTCGGTTATCGTCACGTAGCGAGACAATCACGTCCCGGAGGGTGAACCCGGAATGCCCGGTTCGTGGGGTGGGGCAGGTTTTACACCTGGTGGAAACTCATGCTCATTCACCTTGTCGTGCGTAGAAGAGACGCCAGCCGGGCGCCGTCGAGGCCCTCGACGGTCAGGCCGCCGAAACCGGTCATCGTCTCCCCGGCCACGAGCGCGTTGACGATGGCCTCCTCGGTGGCCTCGATCACCGCGTGGTAGAACGGGTCGAGGTGGTCGTCGGCCATGACGGTCACCTGATAGGTCGCCGGGACCTCCGCGCCGAGCACGTTCGCCGGCAGGGTGCGGTTGCCCACGCTGAAGCACAGGAAGCCGTCGCCGCTGGAGTTCTCGCCCGCGCCGCCGGTGCGGCCGACGCCGAGCCCGGCGCGCTTGGCCAGGCGGGCGCACTGGTGGGGCAGCAGCGGCGCGTCGGTGGCCACGACGCCGATGATCGATCCGGCGCCCTCGTGGGGCACCTCCGAGGCCCCCAGGCGGCGGCCGACGTTCACGCCGTTCACGGTGAGCCGGTCGCGGTGCCCGTGGTTGGCCTGCACGTAGACGCCGACCGTGTACGCGCCGACGACCCGGGAGGCGGTGCCCGCGCCGCCCTTGAAGCCGTGGCAGATCATCCCCGTCCCGCCGCCGACCGCGCCCTCCGCGACGGGGCCGCCGGACGCGGCCGTGAACGCCGCGACGACGTGCTCGGCGGTCACGTGGCGGCCGGTGATGTCGTTGAGGGAGCCGTCCCAGGTCTCGCCGACCACGGGCAACGCCCAGCCCTGGCCGCCGGGGTCCAGGGCCGACAGCGCGTCGCGCACCACGCCGACCGACCCGGTGCTGGTCAGGCCGATGGGGGAGGCGAGCATGCCGAATTCCCGCACGTAGGCCAGGCCGGTCAGCTCGCCGTTGCCGTTGAGCCAGTGGTATCCGGCGAACACCGGCTCGGCGAAGGTGTCGCCGTCGTGCGGCAGGATGACGGTCACGCCGGTCCGGACCGACGCGCCGGAGACCAGCGTCGTGTGGCCGATCCGCACCCCCGGCACGTCCGTGATGGCGTTGTGCGGGCCCGGCGCGGCGGTCCCGATCACGATGCCGTGGTCGCGTGCCCTCATCGGGTCTCCCGGAACGACTCCAGCGCCAGCAGCGCGACGTGCAGCGACAGGCAGGAGTCGACGTCGTCGAGGTCGGTCGACAACACCCGCTCCAGGCGGCGCAGGCGGTCGTAGAAGGCCGGCCGCGACAGGTGGGCGCGCTGGGCGGCGACCGCCTTGTTGCGGCCCGCCTCCAGATAGATGCGCAGGATGCGGGTCAGGTCGGAGCCCCGCTGGGCGTCGTGGGCCAGCAGCGGGCCGAGTTCCCGTTCGGCGAAGGTCTGCAACCGGGCGTCGTCGCGCAGCAGGTGCAGCAGCCCGCGCAGGCGCAGGTCGGGCAGCCGGTAATAAGGGCGGCCGTCGTGCTGGCGGACGGCCACGTCGGCGACCTGTTCGGCTTCGAGGAAGCTGCGGCGTACATCTCGGAGGGAATCGACCGTCGAACCGGCGGCGAGCACCGCCCCGGCGGCGCGGAGCCGCTCGGCCAGGGTCGTGAGCGCCGACTCGGCGCCGACCCGGGGCGGCAGCGGGAGCAGCACGCCGACGTGGGCCTGGTCGAGGGCGCCCACCAGGGCGGGCAGCCGGGCGTCGCGGCAGGCGGCGGCGGTGAGGTCGGCCAGGTCGGCGAGCCGGGCCTGTTCGTCGAAGGTGCCCTCGCCGGGGGTGGTCGGCCTGATCACGACGCTGACCAGCTTGCGGCCGGTCAGCGGCACGCCCACCGCGCGGGCGCGGGCGGCGGCCTCGTCGGGGTCGGCGTAGGCGTGGCTGAGGATGCCGGTCAGGATCGTGCCGTGGGCCTGGCGCTCCAGGGAGAGCTGGTGGCGTTCGAGGAGACGTCCAAGAGCGAGGGTGGTGGCGGCCCGTTCGGCCAGCACGATGTCGCGCGGCCCCGGCGGGCGGTCGGCGAGCAGGATCAGCCGGCCCCAGTCCTGGCCGCGCGCGCCCACGACGGTGACCAGCCAGCCGGCGGCCTCGTCATAGGCGGTGCGGCCCTCGGGGGAGACCGCGCGGGAGCGGGTCTCCCAGCTGGCCAGCAGGGCGCCGACGTCCTGCCCGGCCGAGTCGCAGGCGAGCACCTGGTGGGCCAGGTTCTCCAGCATGACCGGGCGGCCGGAGAGGCGGGCCACCTGGGCGAGCACCTCGGCCGGCGACGCGCCCTCGACCGAGAGCTCGGTGAAGATCTCGTGGAGCTGCTCGGAGGCGCGCAGCTCCTGGAGCTGCGAGTCGATGATCATGTTGTGCACCGACTCGGTGATCTGCACGAACGGCGTCTCGCGGGCGAGCGTGATCAGCGGCAGCCCGTGGTCTTCGGCCGACGCGACCACGGCGGCGGGCAGTTCGCTGACGAACCGGCGGCCCAGCTCGACGACCAGGCCGGACGCGCCGACCTGAGCCAGGTCGGCGACGTAGTCGGCCAGCTTGTCGGGTTCAGGGGGCAGCGCGACGCCGGTGGTGAGCACCAGTTCGCCGCCGCGCAGCAGGGGGGCGATGTCGGTGATCTCGCCCACGTGGACCCAGCGGACCCGGCCGCTCAGCCGGTCGGCGCCCGCCACCACGGTGGGGTCGCCGCGCCGGACCGTGTCGAGAGAGAGCACGTCCGCGACGGTGGGGAGCATGTCAGCGACATTAGCCGCTCAACGTCTCACTTTGTCAGGTGGTCGGCCGACATGTCCGCACTTCGGGGGAGTCGCAGGGCCAGGCCGTCGAGCATGGAGACGAGCCCGAAGTCGAACGAGAGCTGCCGGTGCGCGATCGGGTCGATCGTGCTCTCGACGGCCTCCTGGAAGCGTGCGTGGATCTCGGGGTGGGCGCGGGCGGCCTCCTCGACTGCGGGGGCGAGATCGCGCTGGGCCTGTTCCATGGTGATGCCACGCCTCTTGAGCGCGGAGGTGTAGGCGGCCTCGGGCGCGGTGGCGCCGATGGTGTACGACAACACCGCCGCCCCGGCGTAGTCGATGTCGTGCTTCTGGAAACCCGCGCGCGCCAGGGCGGCGCAGAGCGTGGCCGAGCAGTTCATCGCGTTGGGGCCGAGCGCGGGCAGCGAGCCGAGCACGAAGGTGAACCACGGGTGGGCCATGATCGCGGCGCGCAGCCCCCAGGCCACGTTGCTCGTGACCTCCCGCCAGCTCTCCGAATCGGGGATGCGGACCGCGCCGAAGACCTCGTCCATGGCCAGTTCGAGTAGTTCGTTCTTGTTGGCGACGTGCCAGTAGAGGCTGGTGGCCCCGGCCCCGAGCTTGGCGCCCAGTCTGCGCATGCTGAGTGCCTCCATGCCTTCGGCGTCGAGCAGCTCGACCGTCGCCCGCACGATCTGCTCACGGCTGAGGCCCTGCTGCGCGCGGCGCGGCTTGTGCTCCCGCGTCCACACGCTGGTGAAGCGCTGTTCCGGCATCCATCAACAGTAATTCGCTCGCACACTGTTCGAGGATGGTCGTACAGTGTGCGAGTGACCTCGAACACCGTACGAGACCCCCGGCGTTGGTGGATTCTCGTCGCCCTCTGTCTGGCCCTGCTGGTTCTCGTGGTGGACAACACCGTGCTGAACCTGGCCATCCCGGCGCTCATGCGCGACCTCGGTGCCACGCCCGCCGACGTCCAGTGGATCATCGACGGCTACATCCTCGTCTTCGCGGGGCTGCTGCTCACGGCGGGATCCCTCTCCGACCGCTACGGCCGCCGCAGGTTCCTCGTCTTCGGCCTGGTGATCTTCGGGGCGGCCTCCGGCCTGGCCATGCTCGCGACCGAGCCCTGGCACCTCATCGGCGCGCGGGTGCTGATGGGGGTGGGCGGGTCGTTCATGATGCCCTCGACCCTGTCGATCCTCATCACGGTCTTCGACGAGGACGAACGCCGCACGGCCATCGCCGCCTGGAGCGCCGTCGCCGGCGTCGGCGTGATCGCCGGGCCGACCCTGGGCGGCTTCCTGCTCCACCACTACTACTGGGGCTCGGTCTTCCTCCTCAACATCCCCATCGCGATCATCGCGATCGTCGCCGCGCTGCTGCTGATGCCCGAGTCGAAGGGCGAGCCCCGCGGCTTCGACCCGCTCGGCGTGGTGCTGTCGATCACCGGGCTGAGCTCGGCCGTCTGGGTCGTGATCATGCTGCCCCAGGAGGGCTTCGACCCGCTCATGACGGCCGTCGCGGTGCTGGCGATCGGCGGATTCGTGTGGTGGGAACGCCGGGCGAGGCATCCGCTGCTGCCCTTGGAGCTGTTCCGCGACCGCTCGTTCGCCGGGGCGTCGTTCTCGATCGTGCTGCTGTCGTTCGGCGCGGGCGCGCTCATGCTGGCCCTCACGCAGTACCTGCAGTTCGTCCTCGGGTACGAGCCCCTCCAGGCCGGGCTCGCCCTCGTGCCCTACGTGGTGGCGTCGTTCGTCTTCAGCGGCGTCGGGGCGGCCCTCGGCAAGAAGGTGTCCAACAAGACCCTGATCGTGGTGGGCCTCACCGTGCTGGCGGGCGCCTTCGGCCTGCTCTCCACGCTCGACGTCGCCGACGGGTACGGCTTCCTGATCACCTGTCTGATCGTCATGGGCGTGGGCGGCGGACTGGCCGGCCCGGCCGCGTACGCGACCCTGATGGGCGCCGTGCCGCCCAAGCACGCGGGGGTCGGTTCGGCGCTCAACGACACCGTGCAGCAGGTCGGCGGAGCGTTGTCGATCGCGGTGCTGGGGAGCGTGCTGGCGGCGGCGTACACCGCCGCGATGCCGGCCGACGCGCCCGAGGCGGCCCGCGAGTCGATCAGTTCGGCGCTCGCGAGCGGCGCCCCCGACCTGGTGCTGGCCGGCAAGGAGTCGTTCCTGGCGGCCATGTCGATCGGGTCGTGGGTGGGGCTCGGCTTCACCCTGCTCGCGGCCCTGGTCGCGCTGGTGGTGCTGCCCCGGAAGGCGGTCGTTCCCGAGCCCGTCACTGTGTAAGGGAACACATGGATGGTCCGACATGCTGCGGGTATGGCCAACCGTTATGAGCCGGGATACTCAAGGCATGTCGGACCTTCTTGCCCGCCACCGCGCGGTGATGCCCAACTGGCTGGCCCTCTACTACAACGAGCCCATCGAGATCGTCAGCGGTAAGGGCAACCGCGTCGTCGACGCGAACGGGAAGTCCTACCTCGACTTCTTCGCCGGGATCCTGACCAACATGATCGGCTACGACGTCGCCGAGGTCCGCGACGCCGTGGAGCGCCAGATCGCCACCGGGGTCGTGCACACCTCGACCGTCTACCTGCTGCGCGGCCAGGTCGAGCTGGCCGAGAAGATCGCCCGCCTGTCGGGCATCCCCGACGCCAAGGTCTTCTTCACCAACTCCGGCACCGAGGCCAACGAGACCGCGCTGCTGCTGGCCACCTACGCCCGCAAGACCGACCAGATCCTGGCGATGCGGCAGAGCTACCACGGCCGGTCGTTCGGCACCGTGGCGGTCACCTCGAACCGGTCGTGGAAGAACAACTCGTTGTCGCCGCTGAACGTGCACTTCCTGCACGGCGCCGACCGCCACCTGACCCAGTTCCGCGGCATGAACGACGAGCAGTACATCGCGGCCTGCGTCGACGACCTGAAGCACGTGCTGGCCACCGCCGTCGGCGGCGACGTCGCCGCGATCATCGCCGAGCCGATCCAGGGCGTCGGCGGGTTCACCATGGCCCCTGACGGGTTGTTCCGCGCCTACCAGGAGGTGCTGGCGGAACAGGGCATCCTGTTCATCTCCGACGAGGTGCAGACGGGCTGGGGGCGTACCGGATCGGCGTTCTTCGGCATCCAGAACCACGGCGTCACCCCCGACATGATGACCTTCGCCAAGGGCCTGGGCAACGGCTTCGCCGTCGGCGGCGTCGTCGCGCGCGGCGACCTGATGGACAACCTGCACGCCGTCGGCCTGGCCACCTTCGGCGGCAACCCGGTCGCGATGGCCGCCGCCAACGCCACCCTCGACTACGTGCTCGATCACGACCTGCAGGCCAACGCCGCCACGACCGGCGCCATCATCATCGACGGCCTGCGCGAGGCCGCTGGAAGGCTCCCCTCGGTGGGGGACGTGCGCGGCAAGGGCCTGATGTTCGCCGTCGAACTGGTCGGCCCTGACGGCTCGCCGTCGCCCGAGCTGGCCGCCACATTCATGGAAGAGACGAAGAAGCTCGGCCTGCTCGCGGGCAAGGGCGGCCTCTACGGCCACACCATCCGCATGGCCCCGCCCCTCACCCTGACCGAGGAGGAGGCCCGCGAGGGCCTGGGCATCATCATCGCCGCTCTGGAGAAGTTGTGACTGACAAGCGCATCACCCATTGGATCGGCGGAGCCCCTCGGGACTCCGAGCGGTCCGGTGACGTGTTCAACCCGGCCACCGGTTCGGTGAGCGCCCAGGTGGCGCTGGCCTCCGCCGACGACGTCGACGCGGCGGTGGCCGCCGCGAAGGCCGCCTTCCCCGCCTGGCGCGACGCCTCGCTGGTCAAGCGCGCCCACGTGCTCTTCAAGTTCCGAGAGCTCCTGTACGCCAACCGCGACGCCCTCGCCGCCCTCATCTCGGCCGAACACGGCAAGGTGCACTCCGACGCCCTCGGCGAGGTGGCGCGCGGCCTGGAGGTCGTCGAGTTCGCGTGCGGCATCCCGCACCTGCTGAAGGGCGGCTTCTCGGAGAACGTCTCGACCAACGTCGACTCCTTCTCCATCAGGCAGCCCCTCGGCGTCGTCGCCGGCGTCACCCCGTTCAACTTCCCGGCCATGGTGCCGATGTGGATGTTCCCGGTGGCCATCGCCTGCGGCAACACGTTCGTCCTGAAGCCGTCGGAACGCGACCCGTCGGCGTCGCTGCTGATGGCCGAGTTGTGGCAGCAGGCGGGGTTGCCCGACGGCGTCTTCAACGTCGTCCAGGGCGACAAGGTCGCCGTCGACCGGCTGCTGGCACACCCCGACGTGAAGGCCGTCAGCTTCGTCGGCTCGACCCCGATCGCCCGCCACGTCTACGAGACCGGCACGGCGAACGGCAAGCGGGTGCAGGCGCTCGGCGGCGCGAAGAACCACATGCTGGTGCTCCCCGACGCCGACCTCGACCTGGTCGCCGACTCGGCGGTCTCGGCCGGCTTCGGCTCGGCCGGCGAGCGCTGCATGGCCATCTCGGTCGTGCTGGCCGTCGACCCGATCGGCGACGAACTGGTGGAGAAGATCGCGTCGAGGGCCCGGAAGATCAAGGTCGGCCCCGGCGACGACCCGGCGTCGGAGATGGGCGCCCTGGTCACCAAGGTCCACCGCGACAAGGTCGCCTCCTACCTCGACCTCGGCGAAGGCAAAATCGTCGTGGACGGCCGGGAGGGCCTCCCCGACGGCGACGGCTTCTGGCTCGGCCCGACGGTGGTCGACCACGTGCCGCCGGGCTCCCGCACCCACCGCGAGGAGATCTTCGGCCCGGTCCTCTCAGTCATCCGGGTGGCCTCCTACGAGGAGGGCCTGACCTTGATCAACGAGGGCGAGTACGGCAACGGCACCGCCATCTTCACCAACGACGGCGGCGCCGCCCGCAGATTCCAGAACGAGGTCGAGGTCGGCATGGTCGGCGTGAACGTGCCGATCCCGGTGCCGATGGCCTTCTACAGCTTCGGCGGCTGGAAGGCCAGCCTCTTCGGCGACACCCACGTGCACGGGGTGGAGGGCGTGCACTTCTACACCCGCGGGAAGGTCGTCACCTCCCGGTGGCTCGACCCTTCGCACGGGGGAGTGAACCTGGGCTTCCCGACCAACGGTTAGCCGAACGGGGCGGCAGGCGGAAACCGGGCCGGAGGGCGTGGCCCGGCCTGCCGCCTGCCGCTAGGTCGTTGTTCGGTCAGCTCGCTGGTCGGCTACGACGGTGCGCCGACGCTCGCTGCGGCTTCTGCTTCGGCGCGCCTGGTCGCCGCGCGGCTCGGCAGGACGACCACGGCCACCACGATGGTGATCGCCATCAGGACCGCGCCGATCAGGAACACCGCGCCGTAGCCGGCCTCCGGGGTGGACATGGTGGCCGCCACGGTGGCCAGGCCCGCCAGACCGAGGGAGCCGCCGACCTGCCGGGAGGCGCCGAGGATGCCGGACACCAGGCCCGACTCCGACCGTGCCACTCCGTTGGTCGCCAGCACGACCAGCGGGGTGAAGGCCAGCCCTGCGCCTCCGCACATCAGCACGCCCGGGATCAGGAGGCCGAGCACGTAGCCGTCGAGCACGGCCGACTGCAGCAGCAGACCCGCGATGCCGACGACGGTCGCGCCGATCAGGAGGGTGCGTGGCGTCATGCGCCGCAGCAGCAGCGGGGCAAGCCGACCGGTGGCGATCAGGGTGAGCGCGTGGGGCAGGAACGCCAGGCCGGCCGTCATCGGCGAGTAGCCGAGGTCGCCCTGCATGTGCAGCGACAGGAAGTACCACATCGCGAAGAAGATCGCCCCGGACAGCACCTGGATGATCGTGGTGCCGGCGACCGTGCGGCGTCTCAGCAGCGCGAGCGGGACCAGCGGGCTCGCCGTCTTCGACTCGACGAGGACGAACACCCCGAGCCCCAGCACGCCCACGACCAGCGGCACCAGCGCGACCGGCGAGCCCCAGCCGTGTTCGTGGGTCTCCACCGTGCCGTAGGCGATGGCGGTGAGCGCGCCGGTGACCAGCACCGCGCCGGGCAGGTCGAGCCGGGCCGAGCCCTCGGGCCGGTCGCGGGCGATCACCCGCAGGCCGGTGATCACGATGGCCAGGCCGATCGGCACGTTGATCAGCAACGTCCAGCGCCAGGAGAGCAGCTCGGTGAGGGTACCGCCGAGGATGCCGCCCGCCGCGCCCCCGGCCGCGCCGACGGCGTTCCAGGCCGAGATGGCGGCGGTGCGGCGTGGTCCCTCGGAGAAGGTCGTGGTCAGGATCGTGAGGGTGGTCGGGGCCAGCACGGCCGCGCCGACGCCCTGCAGCACCCGCGCCGCGATCAGCAGCCCCGGGTCGGCCGCGAGCCCGCCCAGCAGGCTGGCCAGCGCGAACACGGCGACGCCGGTGAGGAAGACGCGCTTGCGGCCGAACAGGTCGGCGGCCCTGCCGCCGAGCAACATGAGCCCGGCGAAGGTGAGCGCGTAGGCGTTGACGACCCACTGGAGACCCGTCTCGGTGAAGCCGAGCTCGGCGCGCATCGCGGGCAGCGCCACGTTCACGATCGACACGTCGAGCACGACCATGAACTGGCCCAGACAGGCCAGCACGATGACGGCGACGGCGGTGCGGTCGAGCGGCGCGTCTTCCGCGGCCGTCGAGGCCGGGGAGACGGACGCGGTCACGAGGCCCACCCCGCGGCGACCCAGTGGTCACGGTCGCCGGCCCAGGACGCGGCCGCGCCCACGATGCCGGCCTTGCGAGCGACACCCGGAGCCGGCATGTTCTCGGCGAATGCCGCAGCGGTGGAGAGGACCGGAGAAGCTCGGTGAACCACCTTCGACGCGTTCTCACCGGATTCCCGGCGAACCGCTCCCGGGCGACGCGACGGAAGGAGCGCGTTCTCGCCGGCCACCGGGCGTGTCGCCTTCGTGCTCCGCGACGGAAGAGGTGCCTTACCTGCGGATGCCCGGCGAGTCGCCTTCGTGCGTCGTGACGGGAGGGGTGCCTTGTCGGCGGATGCCCCGCGAGTCGCTGCCGGGCTTCGTGGCGCAAGGAGCGCGTTCTGGCCGGACTCCGGGCGAACCGCCCTCGTGCTTCGTGGCGGAACGGCCGGGTTCTCGGCGGACGCCTGATGAATCGCCTTGGGGCTTCGTGATGCAACGGGCGCGTTGTCGGCCGGTTCCCGGCGGGTCGCCTTCGGGTTTCGTGGCGGGAGAGGCGTGCTCGACCCCGGAACCATCCGGCGAAGCGCGCCGGGAGTTCGGGCGGGAGTGGGAGAGACGGCCGTGGTCATGCGCCGGGCCCCCGGCCGGACGCACTGGTGCTCAGTGCGGCGGTGGAGCGGGGTGGTGGGAACGGGGTGGAGCTCATGGGCTCGACTCTACGGAGGTCCACCGACAGAACTCACTCGGATATTGGTCCTAGGACCTGCGAGTAGGCTTCCGGGGAGTCCGGTTCCAGGCCGTGGAGGATCGTTGGCGTCGCGTCGTCTCACCGCCCTCGCCGGGGCCGCCGTCCTGCTGCTGGCCGCGTGTGGTCAGCAGGTCGTCTCCGCGCCGACTCCGTCCTCCTCCGCGACCAGGTCCCCTTCTGTCACGCCGTCGCGCACGCCGTCGCCGTCGCCGACCGCTTCGGGCACGGGGGAGGGCGCGCTGACCGTGCTGGCGCCCCGGGGGTTCGTCGAGTGGGGCGGCAACGACCGGAAGGTCAACTGGGTCGCGCCGTTCGAGCGCGAGACCGGTTGCCGGGTGACCTACCGGCCGTGGGAGTACGTCGCCGGCAACCCCGTCAACGTCGACACCTTCGACGTGGTCGCGGCCGGGCCCGATCTGGCCGGGAAGCTGGTCGCCGACGGCGGGGCGGCCCGCATCGACACCGGGAAGGTGGCCGGCTACTCCGGGTTGCCGAAGTGGGCGCGCGAGCTGGTCGGCGACCACGGCGTGCCCTACGTGTGGGACACCACCGTGGTGGCGCTGAAGGACGGCGCGAAGGGCTCCATCTTCGAGGCCGACGGGCCGGTGCTGCTCCGCGACAGCCCGCTGACCATCGCCGACGCCGCGCTGTCGCTCGGGTTCGACGATCCCTACCAGCTCAGCGCCGACCAGCTCGGCGAGGCCGTGGCGCTGCTGGAGAAGAACAAGGACGGCCGGGTCTACTGGCGCGACCCCGTCCAGGTGATCGAGGGTTTCGCGGGCGGGGCGACGATGGCGCAGGCCACGCCCTATGTGCTGGGCGGCATGGCGGGGGCCGGGCTGGCCGTCACCCGGGCCGGGGGGCCGGTCACGGGGTGGGTGATGTCGTGGATGGTCTCGGCCCGGGCGGCTCATCCCTCGTGCGCCGAGAGCTGGCTCGAGTGGTCGTTGCGGCCCGACGTGCAGCGGGAGGTCGCCTGGTGGACGGGGACCGCGCCGGCGAACCCGAAGGCGTGCACGTACAGGATCACTGAGGACGCGCCGCCCGGCGAGGCGGCCAAGCAGGCGCGCGTCGGGACGTTGTGCGACGAGCACGCCGACAAGGGTGTGGTGTTCGCCACCTTCCCGGCCGTCGACTGCGGCGGCGGGGCGGGGTCGTGCACGGCCTACGACGACTGGATCAAGGCCTGGACCTCCCTGAAGGAGGAGTAGGGCCCCCGAACAAGTTCACTGATTGGTGGACCAGTCGAATTCGTCCATCTTATTGAATGGTCAGTCAGTCAGCTGTTAGCCTGCTCTCCATGCGGATCCTCCTTGTCGGCGCTGGTGGCGTGGGTTCGGCCATGGTGGCCATCGCCTCGCGGCGCAGTTTCTACGACCACATCGTTGTTGCCGATTACGACGTGAACCGGGCCGTTTCCGCATGTGCCCGGATCGAAGACCCTCGTTTCTCCGCGATCGGGCTCGACGCCTCGAACGCGGCCGAGGTCGAGGCGGCCCTCAGAGCCCACGAGTGCGACGTGCTGTTCAACGCCGTCGACCCGCGCTTCGACATGCCGCTGTTCACCGCGGCCCTGAACGCCGGAGTGACCTACCTCGACATGGCGATGTCGCTCAGCGCCCGCCACCCCCAGCGCCCCTATGAGATGCCCGGTGTGAAGCTCGGCGACGACCAGTTCGCCCTGGCAGACCAGTGGGAGGAGCGCGACCAGCTGGCCCTCGTCGGCATGGGCGTCGAGCCCGGCCTCGCCGACGTGTTCGCCCGCTACGCCGCCGACCACCTCTTCGAGACGATCGAGGAGATCGGCATCCGCGACGGCTCCAACCTGCGCGTCGACGGCTACGACTTCGCCCCGACCTTCTCCATCTGGACCACCATCGAGGAGTGCCTGAACCCCCCGATCGTGTGGGAGGACGGCCGCTGGCACACCACCGAGCCGTTCAGCGAGCCCGAGGTGTTCGACTTCCCCGAGGGCATCGGCCCGGTGGAGTGCGTGAACGTCGAGCACGAAGAGGTGCTGCTGGTGCCCCGGTGGGTCGACACCCGCCGCGTCACCTTCAAGTACGGCCTCGGCAACGAGTTCATCGAGGTGCTGAAGACGCTGCGCAAGCTCGGCCTCGACTCACCCGGCACCGTGAAGGTGAAGGGCCTGGACGTGTCGCCGCGCGATGTCGTGGCCGCCTCGCTGCCCGACCCCTCGACCCTCGGCGACCGCATGCGCGGCAAGACCTGCGCCGGCACCTGGGTCAAGGGCGTCGGCAAGGACGGCCGGGCGCGCGAGGTCTACCTCTACCACGTGGTCGACAACGAGTGGTCGATGCGTGAGTACGGTTGTCAGGCCGTCGTGTGGCAGACTGCGGTGCACCCGGTCGTCGCGCTGGAGCTGCTGGCCAACGGGGTCTGGAAGGGCAAGGGCGTGCTCGGCCCGGAGGCCTTCGACGCGGTGCCGTTCCTCGACCTGCTCACCGACTACGGCTCTCCTTGGGCGCTCCGCGAGCAGTGAGCTGCCGCTCACCGCGTCTGGGCACGACCGGAAGAAGGGCTTCGGCGCACTCGTCACACGCGTGGACGGTGGTGTCGTCGGGCAACCGGCCGACTCGGACGCGGGGGCGAGGCCATTTCTTGTGGCAGACCACACAGGCGTCTCCGTCGCGCTGGAGCGAGGTGAGACCTGCCGGGTCGAACGTCAGCAAACCTGTCCGCCTCCTCGGTCATGTGTCGGAACCGTTATAACGCGACTACCTGGTGTGATCGACCAGCACGACGCCAAGTCGGGGTTAAATGACTGGCATCCGACAGGGCGTACAACAACAAAACGGGCACCCGGCCACAAGCCGGGTGCCCTATTTGGGGTGAATCACACCTCACTGACGGCTTTTTCGAGGATGGTCAAACCCTCGTCGAGCAGGTGGTCCGGAATCACCAAAGGCGGGAGGAACCGGAGCACATTGCCGTAGGTGCCGGCGGTCAGCACCACGAGCCCCTCGGCGTGGCACCGCTTGGCGATCTCCGACGCGGCGGCCGGGTTCGGGTCCTTCGTGCCCGGGACGACCAGCTCGATCGCCGTCATGGCCCCCCGGCCCCGCACGTCCCCGATGACGTCGAAGCGCTCCTGGAGGGCGCGCAGGCGCGGCAGCATCAGGTCGCCGATCGCGCGGGCCCGCTCGACCAGGCCCTCCTCCTCGATCGTCTCCAGCACGCCCAGGGCCGCCTCGCAGGCGACCGGGTTGCCGCCGTAGGTGCCGCCCAGGCCGCCGGCGTGCACGGCGTTCATGAGCTCGGCGCGGCCGGTCACGGCGGCCAGCGGCAGGCCGCCCGCGATGCCCTTGGCCGTGGTGATGATGTCGGGCACGATGCCCTCGTCCTCACAGGCGAACATCTGGCCGGTCCGGGCGAAGCCGGTCTGGATCTCGTCGGCGATGAACACGATGCCGTTGGCCTTGCAGAACTCCGCGATGCGCGGCAGGAAGCCCTTGGCCGGCACGATGAAGCCGCCCTCGCCGGCGATCGGCTCGATGATGACCGCGGCCACGTTCTCGGCCCCGATCTGCTTGGTGATCTGGTCGATCGCCTGCGCCGCGGCCTCCTCGGCCACGTTCTCGCCCGGCCACCGGTAGGGGTAGGCGAGCGGCATGCGGTAGACCTCGGGGGCATAGGGCCCGAAGCCCTGCTTGTACGGCATGTTCTTCGCCGTCAGGGTCATGGTCAGCAGGGTGCGGCCGTGGTAGCCGTGGTCGAAGGCGACCACCGCCGGGCGGCCGGTCGCCAGGCGGGCCACCTTGACGGCGTTCTCCACCGCCTCGGCGCCGCTGTTCACCAGGAACGTGCGCTTCTCGTGGTCACCCGGGGTGATCGTGTTGAGCTTCTCGCAGACGGCGACGTACGACTCGTACGGCGTGATCATGAAGCAGGTGTGGGTGAAGTCGGCCACCTGGTTCTGGACCCGCTCGACCACCTTCGGGGCGGCGTTGCCGACGTTGGTGACGGCGATGCCCGAACCGAAGTCGATCAGGGAGTTGCCGTCGGCGTCGACCAGCACGCCGCCACCGGCCTTCGTCACGAAGACCGGCAGGGTGGTGCCCACGCCGGCGGGCACCGCCGACTGCTTGCGGGAGAACATCTCCCGCGACTTGGGGCCGGGGATCTCGGTGACGAGGCGGCGCTCCTGGGGAAGCCCCGGGCCGCCGTGGGCTGTAGTGGTCATGTGGTCGACGTTACGTCCCCCCGTGCGAAGTCTCGATGCTCCGACGTGGCAGAATCGAGGATCGCCACGTGCCGGAATGGACAACTCGAGGGGGCCGATAGGTGGCGCCGTCCCTGCGCAGGATCACCACCATGGCCGGGCTGCGCGTGCTGGCCGGGTCGGGCGCGCTCGACCGCCCGGTGCGCTGGGTCGCGGTGAGCGAGCTGGAGGACCCCACGCCGTTCCTCGAGGGCGACGAGCTGGTGCTCACCACCGGGATGCGGACGGCCTCGTGGCGACCGTACATCACCCGGCTCGTGAGCCGAGGCGTCGCGGGCCTGGGGTTCGGCATCGGCCTCAGCCACGCGCGGGTGCCCGCCGAGCTGGTCGCGGCGGCGGCCGAGGCGGGGTTGCCGCTGGTCGAGGTGGCCAGGGAGACCCCCTTCATCGCCATCGGGAAGGCCGTGAGCGACCTGCTGGCGGCCGAACACTACGAGGAGATCACCGGGGCCTTCGAGGCCCAGGGCCGGCTGACCAGGGCCGCCCTGCGCGGCGACGGTGCGGCGTCGGTGGCCGACCGGCTGGCCCGGGAGCTCGGCGGCTGGGTGGTGCTGCTCGACGAGACCGGCACGGTCCGGCACGCCACCCCGCCCGAGGCGCAGGAGCGCGCCGCCGGGCTGCGCAGCGAGTTCGCCCGGCTCAGGAGCGGCGCGGCGGCCGTGGCGCTGGCCGGGCCGCAGGAGAACGTGGTGGTCCAGCCCCTCGGCGGGCGCGGCTTCTTCGCCGTCGGCGCCGGCCACCCCTTCACGCCGATCGCCCACACGATCGTCAACGCGGCGGCCTCGCTGCTGACCCTGGCGCTGGAGCAGGGCGCCGCGCCCGAGCGGCTGCGCTCGGCGGTGCTCCGGCTGCTGGTCGCGGGGGAGACCGAGACGGCCCGCGCGGTCCTGTCGGACGTCGGCGTGACGCTGCCCGACGATCCGGTGGTCGTTCTGGCCGTCGCCGAGAGCGGCCCCATCAGGGCCTTCCACGCGCCCCACGGCGACGCGACCGTCGTGATCTGCGGCGAAGCGGAGATGCCGGCCCTGCGCGACGCCTTCGACGGCCCCGTCGGCATCAGCCTCCCCGGCCCGCTGACCTGCGTCGCGACCGCCGTCGACCAGGCGGTGCGGGCCTACCGGGCCGGGCGGGGCAAGCTGAGCTTCGCCGACCTGGCCGGTCAGGGCCTCCTCGACCTGCTCGACCCCGAGGCGGTGCGCGCCTACGCCGCGGTGTTGCTGGCCCCGCTCGACGAGCAGCGCGGCGACCTGCGGGAGTCTCTCCAGGCGTATCTCGCCTGCAACGGCCACTGGGACGCCGCCGCGCAGCGGCTCGGCGTGCACCGGCACACCCTGCGCTACCGCATGAAGAAGGCGGCCGACCTGCTCGGCCGCGACCTCGACGACCCGGCCGCGCGGGCGGAGTTGTGGATCGCCCTCAGTGCGCCTGGGGCACCAGGAACTGGTTGATCGTGGCGTTGGTGACCACGGTGTAGGTCTGGGCGTCGGGCAGATGCCCGGCACGTTCCAGTGAGATCGCCCCCTGGGCGGCGGCCCACAACGCGTCGGCGATCTTGCGGGGCTGGGTCGGCGTCAGGTATCCGGCCGAGATGCAGTCGGAGATCACCCGGTCGAACAGGTTCAGCGCCGCGCGGGCGAGGGTGCGGGCCCGCTCCGACGGGACGAAGCCCGGGATCGCCCGCTCGAACATCAGGCTGTAGTAGCCGGGCTCGGCCAGCGCCGCCTCGCGGTAGGCCGGGCCGAGCGACTGGAGGTACTCGAACGGGTCGGTGCGCGCCGGCACGGCGGCCAGACGGCGGCGGAACCGTTCGAAGCCTTCGAGGTAGAGCGCCTCGGCCAGGCCCTCTTTGCTGCCGAACATCGTGTAGATGACGGTGGTGGCGCACCCGGCCTCGGCGGCGATGCGCCGCACGGTCAGGCTCTCGGGCCCCGCGCTGATCAGCAGTTCGCTGGCGACGTCGAGGAGTTTGGTGCGCAGCTCGTCGTAGGTACTCCGCTGGCCGAGAGCGTACGCGCCCTGCAATCCGAGCGGGACCGGCGTGGCCATGAGCGACGAGCCCTTCTCATCAAGGGGCCCTCGCATCGGACCCGAACCTTGACTTAACCACGCCACTCAGCGTTCAAACCGCACCGCAATGGAAAACATCCCGAAATTGCGGCGCAACCGTGACATGGGGTTGGAGCATGGGGACTTGTCCGCAATGGCCAGAAGATTGCAGCCGATTGTGCGATGCGGAGTAAGGCCCGTTACACGATAGTGGCATAGCGTCAGTTGCATGAGCGTTGCCATGCCTTTCTGGATCGCCGGCCGTCCCGCGAATGGGGAGGCCGAGCTGACCGTCACCAACTCCCACGACGGCCGGACCGTCGGGGTGACCTCCTTCGCGACCCCCGATCAGGTCGAGGAGGCGGTGGCCGCCGCCCACGCCGTGGCGCGTCAGGCCGCGGCGCTGCCGATCCACGTCCGGGCCGAGGCGCTCGCCCACGTGTCGCGGCGCATCGCCGAGCGGGCCGACGAACTGGCCCGGCTGATCAGCGGTGAGAACGGCAAGCCGATGTTCTGGGCCAGGGGGGAGGTCAACCGGGCGGTCTCCACCTTCCGGTTCGCCGCCGAGGAGACCCGCCGGTTCAGCGGCGAGGTGGTCCGGCTCGACACCGAGGCCGCCGCCGCCGGGCGCATGGCCTACGTCTCCCGGGTGCCGCGTGGTCCGGTCCTGGCGATCTCGCCCTTCAACTTCCCGCTCAACCTGGTCGCCCACAAGGTCGCCCCGGCCATCGCGGTCGGCGCGCCGGTGATCGTCAAGCCGGCCCCCAAGACGCCGCTGTCGGCGCTGGCGCTGGGCGAGATCCTGGCCGAGACCGACCTGCCCGAGGGCATGTTCTCGGTCCTGCCGGTGCCCAACGACCGGGCCGCCGCGCTGGTCGACGACCCGCGCCTGCCGGTGGTGTCGTTCACCGGCTCCACCCCCGTCGGGTACGCGATCATGGACCAGGTGCCCCGCAAGCACGTCACCCTCGAACTCGGCGGCAACGCGGCGGCCGTGGTGCTCGCCGACGCCGACCTCGACTGGGCGGCCACCCGCATCGCGCTGTTCTCCAACTACCAGGCCGGGCAGAGCTGCATCGCCGTCCAGCGGGTGATCGTCGACGAACTGGTCGCCGACGCCTTCGAGGGCAAGCTCGTCGAGGCCGTGAACGCCCTGGTCACCGGCGACCCCGCCGACGAGAAGACCCAGGTCGGGCCGCTGGTCTCGGTGGAGGCCGCCGAACGCGTCGAGGCGTGGGTGGACGAGGCGGTCGCGGCCGGCGCCAAGGTCCTGGCCGGGGGCTCCCGCGACGGCGCCGCCTACGCCCCGACCGTGCTCGCCAACGTACGCAAGGACGCCAAGGTGGTCCGCGAGGAGGTCTTCGGGCCGGTCCTCGTCGTCCAGCGGGTCAACGGGCCCGACGCGGCCTTCGCCGAGGTGAACGACTCGGCGTACGGCCTCCAGGCGGGCGTCTTCACCCGCAGCCTCGACCTGGCGTTCCGGGCCAACCGGGAGCTGGAGGTGGGTGGCGTGATCATCGGCGACGTGCCGTCGTACCGGGCCGACCAGATGCCCTACGGCGGCGTGAAGGACTCCGGCGTCGGCCGCGAAGGTCTGCGGTCGGCCATGGACGACTACACCTACGAGAAGGTCATGGTCCTTACGGGCCTGACGCTCTGACGAATTTTGGGTGACAAAAACGGGCATAGGGGATTGGGTCTCCCTGATTAGGTAAAGGCTTCGGCCATGAAGGCGGACGATGTCGTGGACCTCCTGGGCCGCACCCCGGGGCTGTGGGTCAATGACGAAGACGGCGACGACGATCCGGTGCTGCTGCGTTCGGACGGCAGCCCGGTTGACACCTGGCGTGAGCACTACCCCTACAACCAGCGTCTCGAGCGCCCCAGCTACGAGCGCGACAAGCGACTGCTCCAGATCGAGCTGCTGAAGCTGCAGTACTGGCTCAAGGACACCGGCGGCCGTCTGGTCATCCTGTTCGAGGGCCGCGACGCGGCCGGCAAGGGCGGCACGATCAAGCGCTTCATGGAGCACCTGAACCCCCGTGGCGCCACCGTGGTCGCGCTGGAGAAGCCCAGCGAGCGCGAACGCACCTCGTGGTACTTCCAGCGCTACATCCACCACATGCCGGCCGCCGGCGAGATCGTCCTGTTCGACCGGTCGTGGTACAACCGCGCGGGCGTCGAGCGGGTCATGGGCTTCTGCACCGATGAGCAGTACGAGGAGTTCATGGTCCAGGCCCCGATGGTCGAGAAGCTGCTCGTCCGCGACGGGATCAAGCTGGTCAAACTCTGGTTCTCGGTGTCCCGCGCCGAGCAGCGCACCCGGTTCGTGATCCGGCAGGTCGACCCGGTACGCCAGTGGAAGCTGTCCCCGATGGACATCGCCTCCCTGGACAAGTGGGACGAGTACACCCAGGCCAAGGAGCGCATGTTCGTCAGCACCGACACCGACGAGGCCCCCTGGACGGTCATCAAGTCGAACGACAAGAAGCGCGGCCGGGTCGAGGCGATGCGGCACGTGCTCAGCCTGTTCGACTACGACGACAAGGACACCACCATCGTCGGCACCCCCGACCCCCTGATCGTCAGGAAGGCCGCCGACATCGTCGACGAGGACCTCTCGGACGACGGCGACGAGTTCAGCCTCTAGGCCTTCTCGGCCATGTCGAACACCTGCTTGGCGGCGCTGCCGAAGTAGGGGCCGTACATCATCGAGTTGTCGTCGCTGTACTTGAAGCTGCTGACCGACGTCACCGTGCCGCGTCCCGTGGCCGCGTCGAAGCCGGTCAGCCACGGGCCGCCGCTCGCCCCCGCCGTCAGGTCACACCGGAGCCCCTGGTCGTGGGTCTGGCTGTGGGGGTCGGGCTTGGCCGGGCCCGCGCAGTACATGAGCCGCTCGCCGTCGTAGGGCGGGTCGGCGGGGTAGCCGAAGCCGTGGGTCTGCTGGCCGCGCTTCACCCCGAACCCGATCTCCAGGGCGCCCGCGACGTCGTTGACGTGGCGGCCCAACTGGGCGTTGAGGGCGACCATGCCGACGTCGTAGCTGTCGTCGGCGGCCCGTGACCAGGGCCCGGCGACGAACATGCGGCGGGCCGAGAACGTGCCCAGCGGGCGGGCGCCCTCGTCGTAGCCGGGCACGAACACCCAGTTGCGGGCCCAGGCGCCGGTGCCGTCCTTGACGCAGTGGCCGGCGGTGACCACCACGTCGCGGTTGGCCGACCGGACCGACCCGGCCGAGCAGACGAAGTCGACGCCGTCCATGGTCAGGAAGACCCGGCCGGCGGCCCGCCCCACCAGGCCGCCGGACTGCCACCGCGCCGAGGACACCGGCACCCGCCGCGCTTGCCGCGTCGTCGCCGGAGCCGCCTGGCGCTTGCGCTTCGGCCCCAGGTTCTCGGACAACTGCCGCACGACCTCCAGCAGCCCGATGGGCAGGGCCTTGGCCATGCGCTCGGGCGTCCAGTAGCCGGCCGGCGCGGCCGCCGCCCAGTGGTGGACGACGTCGGGCGGCGGCCCGGCGGCCGGGTTCGCGGCCGGACTGAGAGTGGCGAGAACGAGCGTCAGCGCGGTCAGGACGGGGGTCATGGCCCCAGATTGTGGACCACTATCCGTGTTCGTATGACTACTTTTGGTAAATCAGGTGAGCGCGGTCCGCTGGGCGGCGTTGTAGAGCGCCTGGGCCTCGCCGCCGAAGTAGGGGCCGAACATCCAGAAGCTGGCGAAGTTGTACTTGAAGCTGTTCACCGAGTTCAGCATGCCGGCGCCGGTCTTCTCGTTGAAGTTGGAGAACCAGGGGCCGCCCGACGAGCCGCCGGTCATGTCGCAGTTCAGGCCGAGGTCGTCCGACAGCAGGAAGTCGTCGAACACCCGCCCGCTGCAGTAGGTCAGCTTCGAGCCGTTGTACGGCGCGGCGGCGGGGAAGCCGAAGGCGTACATCTGGCGGCCGCGCGGCTGGTTGAAGGCGATGCCCTGGCCGCCGACCACGTCGGTCAGGTACTCCCCGTCGAGCGGGGCCACCACGGCCGCCGCGACGTCGTGGTTCATGTCCTCGCTGCGGCTCCACTGCGGCGTGGTCAGCAGGTTGGTGGCCACCCAGGTGCCGTAGGGGCGCTGGCCGTTGTCGTACGCGGGCACGAACACCCAGTTCTTGTGGAACGCTCCACCCAGGCGCACGCAGTGCCCGGCGGTGATGACCACGCTCTTGTTGGCGCTCGTCACGGCGTTGCCCGAGCAGGAGGCGTTCCTGCCGGCCCCCGAGCCCGAGGCGACGGTGAAGAAGACCCGGCCCGAGGTCTTCACCACGGCGCCGCCGCCGTTCCAGGGGGCGCCGTCGGAGGTGGCCGAGGCGGCGGCGGGCTCCCCGGCGGCGGCGTCGGCGGTGAGGGTGGGCTTGACCGAGGCGGGCTTGGCGTCGGGCAGGTCGAGGAAGGCGGCCGCGCCGCTGGCGAAGCGCTGCGCGCTGGCCGCCGGGGCGTCGAGCGGCTTGGCGGCCTCCATCTTGGCCTCGGTCCAGAAGTTCTCCACCGCGCGCTGCTCGCTCTTGCTGTCGGCGGCCGCGACGGCCACCGGCTTGGGCTCCGCGCCCCCGGCGGCGGCGGCCGTCGCGGGCAACAGCGCGGCCACGACCGGGACGGTGACTAAGGGGGCCAATCGGGTCAGGCGGCGGGGCGCCGAGCCATGCATGCGTACCTCCGTTATCGGATGTCCTGACGCGCGAAATTAGCGACCCCGGTGTCCCTCTTTCTCCTTTATGTACATATGGATATAGCGGGATACGGGCATAGATCGCCTGGAATAACCCGAGGCTCAGGCGTACCGGGACGTGGCGCACAATGGTGCGGTGAACCGACCGGAAATCCCCCCTCGTTCGATCACGGTGCTCGGCTCGACCGGCTCGATCGGCACCCAGGCTCTCGACGTCATCGTCCGCAACGGGTTCCGGGTGGCCGGGCTGGCCGCCGGCGGGGGCCGTCCCGACCTGCTGGCCCGGCAGGCGGCCGAGACCGGCGCCCCCGTCGTGGCCGTGGCCGACCCGGCCGCGCTGCCCGCCGTGCGCGAGGCGCTCTCGGCCCTGGGGGCCGCGCCCGAGGTGCTCGAAGGCCCCGAAGGGGTGGCCGAACTGGCCGCGCGGCCGTGCGACATCGTGCTCAACGGGATCACCGGGGCCCTTGGGCTGACCTCGACGCTCGAGACGCTCAAGGCCGGCACCACGCTCGCGCTGGCCAACAAGGAGTCGCTGATCATCGGCGGGCCGCTGGTCAAGCGGCTGGCCGCGCCCGGCCAGCTGATCCCGGTCGACTCCGAGCACTCGGCGCTCTCGCAGTGCCTGTGGGCGTCCGGCCCGGCCGGCTACCGGCCCGAGGCCGTGCGCAAGCTGGTCGTGACCGCCAGCGGCGGGCCGTTCCGGGGGCGGCGGCGCGGCGACCTGGCCGACGTGACGCCCGAGATGGCGCTCAACCACCCGACCTGGAACATGGGGCCGGTCATCACGATCAACTCGGCGACGCTGGTGAACAAGGGCCTGGAGGTCATCGAGGCCCACCTGCTGTTCGACATCGGGTTCGACCGGATCGAGGTGGTCGTCCACCCGCAGTCGGTGATCCACTCGATGGTCGAGTTCGTCGACGGCTCGACGGTGGCCCAGGCGAGCCCGCCCGACATGCGGCTCCCGATCGCGCTGGCGCTGAGCCACCCCGGCCGCCTGCCCCGGGTGTCGTCGCCGGTCGACTGGACCCGCGCCCACACGTGGACCTTCGAGCCGCTCGACGTCGAGGCGTTCCCGTCGGTGCCGCTGGCCCGCCACGTGGGGGAGCAGGGCGGCACCGCGCCCGCGGTCTACAACGCGGCCAACGAGGTGTGCGTCGAGGCGTTCATGAAGGGCGCGCTGCCGTTCCTGGCGATCGTCGACACGGTGGCCGAGGTGGTCGAGGAGCACGAGGTCGGCCGGGCCGAGTCGATCGAGGAGGTCCTGGCGGCCGACGCCTGGGCCCGCGCGCGGGCGGCGGAACTGACCGCCTGACGCCGGAAAGGCCCGGAGCGCGTGCGCCCCGGGCCTTCTCAGATCACATCAGGTCACGCTGCGGTGCAGGTGAGCGTCGGGATCGGGTTGGTGCCCGACTGGGAGGCGAGGAAGCCGAACGTGGCTGTGGCGTTCGCCGCCAGGTTGCGGTTGTAGCTCTCGGGCACGGCCGTCACCTGGCCGCCCGACGAGGTGTGGGTCGCGCCCCACATCTGGCTGATGGTCTGGCCGTTGGCGAAGGTCCACCTGACCGTCCATCCCGAGATGGCGGAGTTGCCGGCCTTGACCGTCACCGAACCGTTGAAGGCCCCCGGCCAGAAGCTGGCGATCGAGTACGTCGCCGTGCAGCCGCCGTTGCCGCCACTGGGCGACGGCGTGGGCGTCGGGGACGGGGTCGGCGTGGGCGTCGGGGTGGGCGTGGGGGTCGGCGTCGGGTTGGGCGACGGGCTGGAGGTGCCGCCGATGCCGGTCACCTGGCCGTTGCCGCCGTCGAAGACGACGTCGGAGCAGCCGTAGAACGTCTCGTTGCTGTCGGAGCGCTGCCACACCGAGTAGATGATGTGACGGCCGCTCTTGCCCGACGGCAGGTTGGCGTTCCAGTAGTAGTAGGCGTTCTCGTTGCCCGGGTTGCCGACGCTCGGCGGGTTGGTCGAGGAGTCGAACGGGGTCGACTCCAGGTCGCTCCACGCGAGCGGGCGGGTCGGGCTCCACGAGTCCTTGGTGATGTACAGGCGGAACGTGCCCGGGTGGGCGGCCCACTTGTTGTACCGCATCTGGATGTTGGCGCCCGAGGTCAGGTGCGTGACCGGCCAGTCGTTGCGGGCCAGGTCGAAGCCGCTGAAGTTGTAGACGACCGCCGCGCCGGAGCACAGGGAGCCGTCGGGGATGAACCCGGACATCCGGCCCGCGCCGTCCGAGCGCAGCGTCGCGAACCAGTTGTAGAGGGAGTTGGTGCCGCTCTGGGCGACGGCCGCGGCGCAGGCCGCGTTCTTGGGCTGGATGGCGCCGTTGCCGTTCAGGCCGTCCTTCCAGCACAGGTACGTACGACTGCCCGGCACCATCAGCGCGCCGTGGGCCTGGGCGGGGCTGGAGACCAGCACGGTCACCGCCGTGGCCGCCAGTGCCACCACCGCGGTGGCTATGGCGGTGAGCCTGAATCTGAGCGTTCTACTACGTGGTCCGACCACGGATGTCCCTTTCACCTGGCCGTGGCTGCTGCCAGCCTCGTTATGGGGCGGCCAATCGCCGCACTGCTGCGGGAGCGCTCACGCGATTCGGAATGTAAATCGGGCTTCCCGGCGTGCCCAGGTCACAGGGGTCGTTCGCGGCTTTTGCCCAGGTCGGCGATGAATGATTCATCAGAAGCTGGGGCAGCGGGTGGCCGCGCGGGTTTGGCTGATCCGGCGCCTGCCTAGACTGATGGACGTCAAGGACGACTCTTAGCGCAAGGTGCTGAAATGTCTGTTGATCTCGGGATTCCCTCCCTGCCGGTCAAGCCGATCTCCCCCCGGCGCCGTTCGCGTCAGATCATGGTGGGCTCGGTGCCGGTCGGGGGTGACGCCCCGATCTCCGTGCAGTCCATGACCACCACGCTCACCGCCGACGTCAACGCCACGCTGCAGCAGATCGCCGAGCTCACCGCGTCGGGTTGCCAGATCGTCCGGGTCGCCGTCCCGTCGCAGGACGACGCCGACGCCCTCCCCATGATCGCCAGGAAGTCGCAGATCCCGGTCATCGCCGACATCCACTTCCAGCCGAAGTACGTCTTCGCCGCCATCGAGGCCGGCTGCGCGGCGGTCCGGGTCAACCCCGGCAACATCAAGAAGTTCGACGACAAGGTCGGCGAGATCGCCCGCGCGGCCAAGGACCACGGCGTGCCGATCCGCATCGGCGTGAACGCCGGCTCCCTCGACCCCCGCCTGCTCGCCAAGTACGGCAAGGCCACCCCCGAGGCGCTCGTCGAGTCGGCGCTCTGGGAGTGCTCCCTGTTCGAGGAGCACGACTTCCGCGACATCAAGATCTCGGTCAAGCACAACGACCCGGTCGTCATGATCAAGGCCTACCGGCTGCTGGCCGAGAAGTGCGACTACCCCCTCCACCTGGGCGTGACCGAGGCCGGGCCGGCCTTCCAGGGCACGATCAAGTCGGCGGTCGCGTTCGGCGCCCTGCTGGCCGAGGGCATCGGCGACACCATCCGGGTCTCGTTGTCGGCGCCCCCGGTCGAAGAGGTCAAGGTCGGCAACCAGATCCTCGAATCCCTCAACCTGAAGCAGCGCGGCCTGGAGATCGTCTCCTGCCCCTCCTGCGGCCGGGCCCAGGTCGACGTCTACACCCTCGCCGACCAGGTCACCGCCGGGCTCGACGGGCTGAAGGTGCCGCTGCGGGTGGCCGTCATGGGCTGCGTCGTCAACGGCCCCGGCGAGGCCCGCGAGGCCGACCTCGGCGTCGCCTCCGGCAACGGCAAGGGCCAGATCTTCGTCAAGGGCGAGGTCGTCAAGACCGTGCCCGAGTCGCAGATCGTCGAGACCCTGATCGAAGAGGCGCTGCGGCTGGCCGAGGAGATGGGCGTCGACGTCGACCTCGACGACGACGACGCTCCTGGGCCGCAGGTCATCGTCCGGTGATGATTCGGTAATCCGCCTCGGCGACTCCGTGTGATCGCCCCGTCACTTGGGGGAAGCTGGCCTCTGTCGTGTGAGCAGAGGAGAGAGCACGTGAAGCGAGTCGTCGGGGTGGTCTCCGGGGTCACGGTCCTGTCCGCCGGGCTGGTGGCAGGGGTGGTGACGGAGCCCGAAGGGGCCGATGCCGCCCAGGTCGTGCCCTCGCAGCGGATCGTGTGGGGGGCGTGCGCCGCGCCCGCCCCCAAGGGCGCCCCGCCCGCCACGCTGGCCGAGATCCTCAAGGAGCTGACCGGGAACGGCGGCGGCCTGGGCCAGGCGGTGCCGGCCCGGACCACCGCAGGCCCCGAGTGCGCCAACGTCCGGGTGCCGCTCGACCCGGCGCAGCCCGGCGGGCAGCAGATCACCATCGCGCTCAACCGCTTCAAGGGCAGCGCGCCCCGTGACGGCAACCACCTGGGGCCGCTGCTGGTCAACCCCGGCGGACCGGGGGCCTCCGGGCTCGCGCTGGCCCGCCACGTCGCGGCCTCGCTGCCGCCCGAGGTGGCCGCCCGCTACGACGTGATCGGCTTCGACCCGCGCGGCGTCGGAGCCAGCAAGCCCGCGCTGAGCTGCGTCGACCCCAAGCGCTACTACGCGACGCCGCGCGCCGACAACGTGCCGGCCGACGAGGCCGCCGAGCGGGTGCTGCTGGCCCGCGCCGAGACCTACGCCGCCGGGTGCGGCAACCGGTTCGCGTGGATGTTGCCGTACATGACCACCGAGAACGCGGCCCGCGACGTCGAGGCGCTGCGCCGCGCCCTCGGCGAGGAGAAGATCAGCTGGCTCGGCTACTCCTACGGCACCTACCTGGGTTCGGTGTACGCCACCCTGTTCCCCGACCGGGTCCGCCGGATGGTGCTCGACAGCGTGGTCGACCCCACCAAGGTCTGGTACGACGCCAACCTCGACCAGAACGTCGCCTTCGACGAGCGCCACCGCGACTTCCTCGACTGGGTGGCCGACAACAACGAGCTCTTCCGCCTCGGCGACACCGAGGAGGAGGTCTCCTTCGCCTGGTACGGCATGCGCAAGCGGCTGGCCGAGCGCCCCGCCGGCGGCGTCGTCGGCCCGAGCGAGCTCGACGACACCTTCACCGTCGGCGGCTACACCGACGCGGTCTGGGCCTCCTTCGCCCGCGCCTTCTCCGACTACGTCCGCAAGGGCGACGTCACCGCCCTGGTGAGCGCCTACCGCCAGCACGGCGAGAACGACGCCGCCGACGAGAACAACTACGCCGTCTACCTGTCCACCCAGTGCCGCGACGCCGCCTGGCCGCGCGACTGGAGCACCTGGCGCGCCGACGCCCGCCGCATCTACGCCCGGTCGCCGTTCATGACCTGGAGCAACACCGTCTACAACCTGCCCTGCGCCTTCTGGCCGCACGCCGGGGGCCCTCCGGTGACCGTGGGCGGCAACCGCGGCCTCGTGCCGGTCCTGATCCTCCAGTCGCGCCGCGACGCCGCCACGCCACTGCGGGGCGCGCTGACGGTCCGCGACCGGTTCCCGTCGGCCCGGATGATGCTGGTCGGGGGCGGCAACCACGGGGTCAGCTTCGGCGGCAACCCGTGCGTCGACCGGCAGGTGGCGGCCTACCTGAAGGACGGCGTGCTGCCCCAGCGCCGCCGTCCGGGGAGCGAGCCCGACCTCACCTGCCCGCCGCCGGGGGCGCGGGCGGCCACCCGGATGGCCTCCACGGCCGGGAATCCGACCCACGAGACGCTCACCCAAGTCCTCCTCGGTCGCTGACCAATCGGGGGGTCTGGCGTAGGCTGGGCGGGTGATGCTGCGTACGTCGGCGTCGCGCGTGCTGGACGACAACGATCGCGACGAGGTGCTCCAGATCCTCGACGCAGATCCGGTCGCCAACGTCTTCGTCGCCTCCCGGGTCAGGTCGGTCGGCCTGAGTCCCTCCCGGTTGGGCGGCCAGATGTGGGGGTTCGGCCCGCGCGGCGGGCTGACCTCCCTCTGTTACGCCGGCGCGAATCTCGTGCCGGTCAACGCCTCCCGCGAGGCCGTCCACGCCTTCGCCGACCGGGCCCGCAAGCAGGGCCGCCGCTGCTCCTCGATCGTCGGGCCCTCGGCCGCCGTGGAGCACCTGTGGGAAAGGCTGGAGCCCCATTGGGGCCCGGCGCGGGCGATCCGCTGGGCCCAGCCGGTCATGTCGATCAGCTCGGCCCCGCTCGTCACGCCCGACCAGCTGGTCAGGCGGGTGCGGCCCGAGGAGTTCGGCACCGTCCTGCCCGCCTGCGTGGCGATGTTCACCGAGGAGGTCGGCGTCTCGCCCGACAACGGCGACGGCGGCGCGCTCTACCGGTCACGGGTCGCCGAACTGATCCGCATCGGCCGCTCCTACGCCCGCATCGACGACGGCCGGGTGGTCTTCAAGGCCGAGATCGGCGCGGTGACCCCCCAGGCGTGCCAGATCCAGGGCGTCTGGGTCGACCCCCTCTACCGGGGGCGCGGCCACGCCTCGTCGGGCATGGCGACCGTGGTCGAACAGGCCCTCAAGTACTTCGCCCCCGTGGTGACCCTCTACGTGAACGACTACAACGCGCCCGCCCGCGCGGCCTACCGCCGGGTGGGCTTCCACGAGGTCGACACGTTCACCTCGGTGCTGTTCTAGGTCGTTTCCGATCGGCGGATCCGGTCGCTTCCACCGCCCGAAATTTCGGGATATCGGGCTGGTCAGGTAGATGTGATTCTGACCAGCCGGTCGAGCAAGCGGTTCAGGGCGGCCTCGGGATCTCCGGTGAGGCCCGCGTGGACGGGGCCGGTGCGCACGATCGTCGAGCGCGGGGCGGTCAGCCAGCGGAACCTGCTGCCCAGCGATTCGGAGCGAAGCGGGCCCTCTTCGGCCGAGCAGCTCAGCTCGTAGGCCATCAGCGAGTGCAGCACCCCGGGCAGGTTCGCCGACGGGCAGAGGGCCTGCAGGCGGGCGGCGTCGAGGTCGGTGCGGGCGCACAGGTAGCCGCGCGGCTGGCAGTAGACGATCACGCCGGCGTTGATCAGTTCGCCGCGCTCGATGTCCGGGACGATCTGGATCAGCGCGTACTCGTAGACGTCGCGGGTCATGAGCGCCAGAAGCCGCCGATCGTGTTGGTCCGCACGGGAGTCTTGGGTGCCGCGGTCAGGTCGGGATGCCAGGCGGTCGAGGCGGCTCTCGTCAGCAGGTGGTCGACGTAGGCGTCGCGGGAGTCGTCGCCGAGCCACTCGCCCGGGACCAGGGAGACGGCGTGCCGCAGCAGGTCTTCGGTCACCGGGAGCGGGATCACCTCGGTCGCGAACCTCGTCATCACGTGGTCGCTCGCGTCGAAGGGCCGCAGCGGGTCGGCGCGGGGCCAGTTGTGGTGGAACCACAGGGCCGCGCCGTGGTCGATCAGCCAGATCGCGTCGTGCCAGACCAGCAGGTTGGGGTTGCGCCACGACCGGTCGACGTTGTGGATCAGGCCGTCGAACCAGATCAGCCTCCCCGCGAAGTCGGGGTCGGGGTTCCAGACCGGCGGGTCGAAGCCCAGCGCGCCCGGGAGGAAGTCGATGGCCAGGTTGTCGCCCGCGCTGGCGTTCAGCAGGTCCTGGATCTCCTCGTCGGGCTCGCGGCGGCCCAGCTGCGGGTCGAGGTCGATCACCTTCAGGTCGGGGGTGGCGAAGCCCAGGCCCCGGGCCAGCTCGGCGCAGATCACCTCGGCGACCAGCACCCGGCGGCCCTGCCCGGCGCCCCGGAACTTGACGACGTGGGTGCCGAGGTCGTCGGCCTCCATCACACCGGGCAGCGAGCCGCCCTCGCGCAGCGGCGTGACGTAACGCGTCGCCGTGATCCGTTCCAGCACGCCGGACAGGTTACCTGGACTGGGTGCGCGTGTCGGTCACCGGTCGTGGGCGGGGATCCACCACATCCGGCCGTCGGACACCTCGTGGTAAACGTCGAGCAGGTCGCAGCCGGTCACCTTGCTGCGCGACTCGGCCGCGGCCCAGGCGTAGACCCCCCTGGCCATCGCCCCGGGCTCCTGCTGGACGCGGAGGGCGTACACCCGCGCCCTTATCTCATGGATCTTGTGGTCGTCGGGCTCCGCCTGGACGGCGAGCTCGGCCAGCTGGCAGGCCAGCCGAAGGTCGCCCTCCGCCGCGGCGACCACCGCGCGCCCCGCCACGGTTCCGGCGCCCGCCGCCAGGTCGGCGATGGCTCTGGCGAAGACGGCGTCCGGGGCGGGCTTGAGGCTCGCCGGGTTGCCGTCGTGCCAGCCGCCGTGCAGGCGCCAGATGTTGCGCACGATGAACTCGGGCTCGTCGTAGTAGGGCTGCAGGTAGGGGCGCTGCGACAACTCCAGCGGTGGCTTCACGGTGTGCAGGATCTCGTCGAGGCGCGCCCCCGCGTTCATCAGGTCGAGCGTCTGCTCGACCAGACTGTCGAGGTAGTCGGCCGTGTCGATCAGGGCCCGGCGCACCCGCAGGGCGCCGGTGATCGGCAGGCCGTGGCCGGGCAGCAGGATCTCCGCGTCGAGCGTGGCCATCGTCCGCAGCGCGACGGCCCACTCGTCGGGATACCGCTGCACCCGCTGCGGGTTCCCGGCGCTGGGGGTCACCCAGACGAACAGGTCGCCGGTCAGCAGGATGTTGCGTTCGGGGATGTGCGCCCACGTCGCGTCGTCGGTCTCGCCGCGGGCGTGGTGCAGTTCGAAGGTGACGTCCCCGAGCGTCAGGGTGAGCCGGTCCTGGTAGGTCAGGTCGGGCACCCGGTAGGTGGCCGGCCACTGCATCTGCCCGAACCCGAACTGGCGCTGGTTGATGACCGAGTTGTAGCCGGCGGTCCGGGCGTAACGGGCGAACCGGTTCGCCACGCCCTCATGCGCGACGACGATGGGCCGCGTCCCATCTTCGCCGTCGAAGCACTCCATTCCCCCCACATGGTCGAAGTGCCCATGAGAGAACACGGCGTAGCGAACCGGTTCGTCCGACCAGGCCCGGATGGCCTGGTGCATGGCCGGGGCGTCGATGGCGTTGCCCGTGTCGAACAGCGCCAGCCCCGCCTCCCCCTTGACGGCGTACACGTTTCCGAAGGCCGGCCACATGGCGACGCCCTCGGTGACCTCCTGCACGCCGTCGGCGCGCAGCTCGGCGAGGGGCACCTCGTGCGCCCGCACCGCTCCGCGCCAGACCTTGTCGGCGTACTCCAGGATCCCCATGGAGCCGATGGTGCCGTGCTGGCTTCGGTTGTCGCAGTAGGGAGCTCCCTACAGCTCCCCGCGTTCGACGGCGAGCGCCACTTCGAGGCGCGACCGCAGGCCCGTCTTCGCGTAGACGCGGCTCAGGTAGACCTCGACGGTCTTGCGGCTGTAGTGCAGCTCGTCGGCGATCTGCGGGTTCGAGCGGCCCTCGGCGACCAGTTCGATGACGCGGCGTTCGGCCGGGGTGAGGGTGGCCGAGGGCGCGGGGGCGATGCCGGCCTCGCGCATGTGCTGGAGGGTGCGGTCGCGCCAGGGGGCCGCGCCGAGGGCGGTGAAGAGGGTGTGCGCCTTGGCGAGCTGCGCCGGGTCGGCGTACAGACCGAGCATGAGACGGGCGCGGGCCTCCTCGTAGGGGAGGCCGCGCGCCTTCTCCAGCGCGGCGTGGGCGCGGTCGGCGTCGCCGAACGCCCACGCCATGGCCAGGTCGGCGGCCACCTTGGTGCGCGGGGTGCCGTTGCGGGCCGAGTCGTCGAGCCGCTCGGCGGCCGGCCGGGCCCCTACGGTCTCGCCGGTGATGGCGTGCCAGATCACCTCGACCGCCAGGACCCGGTGGAGCACCTCGGGCACCTCGGTCGCCTTGGCCAGCTCGATCGACCGCCACGCCGCGGCGCGGTCGCCGGTGCCGAGGAACAACCGCGCGGTGTACATGTGGCGCAGGCCCGTCTGGGTCGCGCTCGCCGGGGGCGGGTCGGCCAGGATCGCCCGCGCCTCGTCGTAGCGGCCCTGGTCGAGCAGGATGTCGGCCTCGACGTTGCGCAGCAGCGCGTGGTTCTCCAGCAGGCCCGCCTCGGTCAGCGGCCCGGCCGAGGCCCGGATGTCGGCCAGGGCCTTCTCCCACTCGCCGCTCAGGCGGCGGACCACGGCCGTGGTGCGGGCGTTCTGCCCGGCGATGTCGTGCCAGCCGAGGCCGCGGTGGATGTGCTCGGCCTCCTCCAGCAACTTCACCGGACGGGTGAGCTCGCCGCCGGTCGCCAGCACGTGGGCGGCCGACTCCAGCGCGGCCAGCCGCGCGCCCGGCGGCATCGCGGCGGCGAACGTCAGCAGGAACGACACCGCCCGCTCGGTCTGCGGCCAGTCGCCCTCGACCAGCGCCCACATGGCCAGCGCCCCGGCCGTGATGACGCGGTCCTCCGGCGGGCAGCTCGGCAACCCCGCCCAGGCCAGGCGCGCGGCGTCGTCGGGCGGGCGGCGCAGCTCCCCGAGCAGCAGCGCCCGCTGGGCCAGCATCGCGGTCGGGTCGTCGGCGCGGGGCAGCTGCTTGGCCAGGATGGCGAGGGCGACGTCGTACCAGCCCATCGCGTGGGCCGCGCCGACGGCCACATAGGAGGTGCGGGTGTGGCGGCGGCCCGGCGGCAGCTGCGCCAGCGCCCGCTGGGCCGAGTTGAGCGCCAGGGCCGGGCGGGAGCCCTTCCAGTACGACAGCGCCTGTAACGCCAGCAGCTCGCCCTTGTCCTCGGTGATCTCGGCGGCCCGGCCGTACCAGTGGGCGGCCGACAGGGGGGCGGTCCAGCGGGTCACCTCGGCGGCCCGCGACATCGCCGCCCGCGCCTCGTCGGGGGAGCCGCCCTCGGCCATGTGGGTGGCCCATTCGAGCACCCGGCGCGCGCCGCTGAGGCCCTGCCGCTGGAGCGTCGCGGCGATGCGGGCGTGCAGGCGGCGGCGTTCGCCCGCGTTGAGGTCGGTGTGCAGCGCCTCGGCCACCAGCGGATGGGCGAAGGCGTAGCCGTCGCCGGTGTCGACCAGCACCTCGTCGCGCACCAGCGCGACCAGCGCGCGTTCGGCGGCGCGTTTGTCGAGCCCGGCGAGCTCGGCGACCTCCTCCAGGGTGCCCGGCGTGTCGATCGCGGTGGTGTCGCGGGTGCGGCCCAGCGTGGCCAGCACCCGCGCCAGGTCGCGGCCGGCCTTGTCGCGCTGGAAGATGCGGCTCAGGATCGCGCCGCGCCGCGCGCCCGGGTCGGGGGAGCGCACCGCCCCGCCCTGGACGAGCGCGAGCACCGCCTCCTGGACGAACCACGGGTTGCCCTGGCTCTCGGCCAGCACCCGGTCGAGCATGCTGTCGCTCGGGGCCCGGTCGAGCAGCGACGTGATCAGGTTCCTGACCTCGGCGCGCGAGAGGGGGTCGAGGCGGACCGCCAGGTCGACCTCCAGCGACGGCGTCCGCCGCGCGGTCACCACGATCGCCAGGCCCGGGCAGCTGCGCGGCAGCGTCTTGAGCAGCCGCAGCGTGTCGGCGTCGGCGTGGTGGACGTCGTCGATGGCCAGCAGGGTGCGGCCCGGCAGCCCGGCGAGCAGCTGCCCGGCCAGCGCGCCCGGCGAGGCCACCGGACGGCCCGGCTGGCTGCCCAGCGCGGCCCGGTCGATGGCGTCGTACAGCTCCCACAACCGCTGCTGCGCCTTCGGCTCGCGGCCGAGCGACTCCAGCGCGTCGACGAGCGGCGCGTAGGCCAGGCCCTCGTCGAGTTCGCGGGCCCGTCCTCTGAGCACGCGGAAACCCGCCGCCTGGGAGGTCAGCTCACCCAGCAGGTGGGTTTTGCCGAGCCCCGCGGCACCGGTGATCAAGATGGTGCGCGGCGTTTCCCGGAGAGCCGATTCCAGCTCACGCAGGAGCTGGACACGGCCGAGGCCCCTGTCGACGGGACGTCACCCCCTTCACGTGCGTCACAGAGCTGACGCGGTGATCCGGTTGAACGTTCACCCGATGTGTGCAGAAATCGTAGATTGCCACGGCGGTCGTGACCAGACCGGCGGCCGCACCGTCAGATTCGGCGATTAGTGACATGGCGGACGGGTTCGCCGGAACGTACATAACAGATCGTGGCTTACACCGATGAGCAGCTCGGCCTTGCCGCCCAGGTCCGGGCCGCCCTCCTGGCGCCGCCGGCCGACGCGCGGCTGCCCGGCTGGGACGCGCTCGCCGCGACCGGATTCCTCGGGTGTTTGGTATCGCCGGCGTCCGGCGGGCTCGGCCTGCGGTTCGCCGACACGGTGCCCGCGTTCGCCGAGACCGGCCGCGCCGCGCTGCCCGGCCCGCTGGTGGAGACGTGCGTGCTCGGCGCGCTGCTGCTGCCGGAGTGTCTCCACGGGCCGCTCGCCCGCGGCGAGCTGCGGGTCTCGGCCCGCGTCGGAGACGCCGTGTACGCCCCCGACGCCGACACCGCGAGCCTGCTGGTCGTCGAGCGTCCCGGCGGGGTCCTGGAGGCCCTCCCGCCCTCCTCGGCGCGGCTGACGCCCCGCCCCGGCCTCGACCCGGGCCGCCGGCTGTTCAGCGTGGCGGCCGAGCGTCCCGGCCTTCCCCTGGGCACGCGGGTGTCGGCCCTGCCGGCCCTGCGGATCGCGACCGTCGCGGTGGCCGCCCAGCTCGTCGGCCTGGCCCGGCACCTGTGCGCGGTCGCTGACATCCCGCCCGACGCGGCCGAGTGCGCGGCCTCCCTCGTGGACGACGCCGCGGTCGTCGCCGGCGACCACGAGTCGCGGACCGAAGGGGAGGTCGTGCGCGCCGTCAGCGCGGCCAAGGCCGCAGCCGGGGAGGCCGCCGCCGGGGCGGCCCACGCGATCCTGCGGCACGGATCGCGCGGGCACGACCTCCGGGTGGCCCGGGTGTGGTCGCTCGGGTCGGCGTACGGAGACACCGGACTGCACCGGGCGCGGCTCAGAGCGGCGCGCCTGGGGGTCCCGGAGCTCTACCGCCGGTGACGGCCCAGGTAGTCCTTCGACGCCGAGGACGCCGGACGCCGGTGACTGGCCAGGAAGGCCAGCGCCAGCAGCACCACCAGCAACGGCGCCACGAGCCCCTGCGCGCTCAGCGCGTGCGGGACGGAGGAGGGCGCCGGCCGGCTCGCGGCCACCGGGAGGGCACTGATCTGAGGGTGGACGAGCGGCGACTCCGCCGCCATCTCCTTGAGGAGGATGACCTTGGGGGTCGGCCCCCGGGGCGTCGCGGGGGCCGTGAGGGCCTCCTCGGACGTGGCCGGGGGTGTGTCGGCCCAGACGAGCGGACCACGGTCCGGACAGCCGTTCTCGTCGCTGCCCGTGCACCCGCCGGGGCCGACACCGGCAAGCGAGCCGGAGTCGGACGAGATCCCAGGAGTGACGTCGGCGCCGATCCCCGACCAGACGTGCTGTGGTCCGGGCCCGGACCAGGTGTCCCTGAACCCGTGCCCGTCCTCCGACCCGCCACCGGACCTGGTGTCGGGCCGGTCGCCCGGCCGGGAGCCGATCCCGAACTTGGGCATGGTGTGCGACCCGGTCCCGGTGTCAGCGCCGGTGCGGGCTCCGGTCTCCGCGTCGGAGTCGGTCCCGGCCCCGGGGTTGGTCTCCGCGGTGGTGCCGGTCCCGGCTCCGGGGTTGGTGTCCGCGGTGGTGTCGGTCCCGGCTTCGGGGTTGGTGCCCGCGCTGGTGTCGGATCCGTCCCTGGCATTCGATCCGGTGTCGGCGCCATCGTGGGAGCCCCGGCCGGTGCGGGCGCCGCTTTCGGTGTCCGACCCCCTGTCGACACCCGGGCCCGTGCCGGTTCCGGTCTTTGTGTCCGATCCCCTGTCGACACCCGGGCCGGTGTCGGTTCCGGTTTCGGTGTGCGATCCGGTGTCGGTTCGAGGGCCGGTACCCGCGCCGGCGTGAGTTCCGGTCTTGGCGTCCGGGGTGTCAGCTCCGGCGTCGGATCCGTTCCTGGCATCCGATCCGGTGTCGGCTCCGGGCGCGGTGCTTGGGCCGGTCTTCGCGGCGGTGTCAGGTCCGGATTCGGTGCCTGAGTCGGCGCCGGATGTCTGGCCGGATTCGGTGCCTGAGTCGGTGCCGGATGTCGGGCCGGATTCGGTGTCCGAGCCCTTGCCGTGGCCGGGTCGGCCGTCGAAGCCGATGCCGGGTTTGTCTTCGAAGCCGCCGCCGGAGCGGGTGTCCGGCCGGTCCCACGGGCGTGGGTGGGGGCCCATGCCGGGCCGGGTCTCGGTGCCGGTTTCGGTGCCTGCTTCGGTGCCGGTTTCGGTGTCCGGGCCGGTGCCGGTGGTGGTGTCGGTCGTGGTGTCCGCGCCGGTCTCCGCTGGGCCGGCGGTCTTCTCCAGGATCTGTTCCGGGTAGCCGAACCCGACGACCGTCCCCTCGTCGTGGGTTCGTTCCCGGACCATGTTGCTGGTGTTGCCCTCGATCGAGGTGAACTGCGAGCCGTTCACCTTCGTCACGAGTCCTACGTGATCGATACCGTCGATGCTTCCTCCGCCGTTCCAGTCGAAGAAGACGACCGCTCCGGGCTTCGCCTCGTGGCCCCAGGCCCCCTGCGCCTGAAACCACTGCGCGTGCGCGACCGTGTAGGAGAACTCTCCGAACCAGTCGCTGTAGCCGAGCTTGTTCGCCCCCCATGACAGGAACATGTCGCACCAGGGCTGGTACGAGTAGTCGGCGTCGGTCTCGACGGCGTTGTACCAGTCCCCGAACTTGGTGTAGCCGCCGGATTGCTCTTGGTATCCGATCTCCTTCCTCAACAACGTGATGAGCTTCTGCATCTCTGGGGTCATATGTGACATCCATTACGCTTCGGGGTCAATCTGCGTGAATGGGATGTTCATGGACCTTTAAGGTGCAGGTCAACTCACTTTACTCAAACATGACCAAACTGGACATACAGGATACGCCCAGGTCAGAGGGCTCGACCGGGCTCCGAGTCCGACGGCGCCGGGGTTTCCGGCTCCTCCTCGACCGGACAGGCGGGAGCTTCCAGCGTGACCGTCTGGGCGGCCGTGTCTCCCCCCGGTGCCGCCGTCACGCTCACCTGCCGGACGTCCCGCGCGCCGCACGGAGCCTGCCGGTAGCCCGTCTGGAACTCGCGGACGTAGTCCTTGTCCCCGCTCAGCTCGGCCGTCGAGGTCGTCACGATCGGGCTGGTCTCCCGTTCGCCGACCCGGACCGTCCGGGTGAACGTCACCGTCAGCGTGATCGGCGCGGTGCTGCCCGAGGTCACCCTGACGGTCGCCAGCGAGCCGTTCCACCCCTGCAGGCTGACGGCGGGCGGCGCGCACTTGGGCCCGGTGACCTGCTTGCGGCTGGTCTGGGCGCCGTTGGCCGCCGCCGGCTCGGTGGTGATCTGCACGACGTACGTCGAGGTCTGGCCGCACGCCGGTTCGCCCAGGTCGGTGCGGGCGGTGAAGGAGTACTCCCGGTGCCCCGACAGGGTCGTGGTCGCCGACTTGGTGAGCTCGCCGTCGCGGCCGAAGCGAGCCACCACCTTCACCCGGCCGATGCCGTCGGCCTTGAGCCGCACCCCGGCGGCCTTGCCGTCCCAGCCGGTGATCGTGACGTTCTCGACCGCCGGGGGCGGGCACGGGCCGCCCTTGACCGTGACGGTCTTCGACGCCGCCTTGCCCGCCGGGGGCGAGGTCTCGACGGTGATGCGCCGGTAGGAGGTCGTACCGCACGCGGGTGGGGTGAAGGCCTGCTGCACGACGGGGGCGTAGGCGGTCGCGCCCGCGAGCGGGACCACCTGCGGCGGCAGCGTGTTCAGCGCCTTCTCGTCGGCGCCCTCGGCGAACCGGACCGTCATCGTGACCTGGGCCGGGGTGGTGGTCGCGAGCCGGACCGTGGCCGACTGCCCGTCGAACGATTGGATGGCGAGGCCGGACACCTTGAGCGGCGGCGGGGGAGCGGGGGTCGTCGGGCCGGCCGTGGCCGTCGCGGTGGCGGTCGCGGTGACCGTCGGCGTGGCGGTGCCCGGCGGCAGGACCGTCGACGGCTGCTCGGTGGCGGCCTCCTCCGACGGCTCCTCGCTCGACGGCTGCTCCTCCGGCGTGGCCGCGGGCGTGGTCTCCTCCTCCGGTACGGCCGTCGTCGGCTCCTCCTGAGTCGGGGTCTGCGAGGGCGGGCGCAACGTGGTGCCGCCCGCGACGGGGGTCTGGCCGTTGGCCGCCACCACGATCGCGATCACCACGGCCGCCACCAGCGACCCGGCGATGGCGAAGCGCGGCGCGAACCGGGTCAGCCGCTGGCTCAGGATGGTGCGCGCCAGCGAGGTGTTCACCTGCGGCGCCGGCGACGACGACTTGGCCAGCGGGAACATCAGCGCCATCAGCGTGGCCAGCTCGGCGAGGTGCCGCCGGCCGCGCTCCTCCCAGTCGCGCCCGTAGGCCGCCAGCGCGGCGAGCTCCAGGTCGGCGACGAACTGGTCGGCGGTCGGCGGCCGGGCCATCGGGTCCTTGGCCATGCCGCGCCCGACCAGCGCCCTCACCGAGGCCGGCACCTCCATCGTCGGGATCGGCGCCCCCTGGTGCTGCCGCCGCAGGGTGCCCACGTCGAGCGAGTGGAAGGGCCGGTGGCCGGTCAGGCACTCGAAGAACACGCAGGTCGCCGCGTAGACGTCGGTCGCCGGGCTGGCCGGGTTCCCGGCCCACTGCTCAGGGGCCATGTACGACGGCGTGCCCGTCGCCTGCCCCGCCTCGCCGACGTGGCTGGCGATGCCGAAGTCGGCCAGCTTGCTGGTGCCGTCGGCCTGGACCAGCACGTTCTCGGGCTTGTAGTCGCGGTGCACCACGCCGTGGGCGTGCGCCGCCGACAGGCCCATCAGCGACCCCTTCAGCACGACCAGCGCCGCCTCGGGCGAGGTGGTGCCGTGCTCGGCCAGGATGCCGCGCAGCGACACCCCGTCGACCAGCTCCATCACGATGGCCGCGTCGCCCCGGGGCGACTGCACGTATTCGTACAGCCGCACCACGTTCGGGTTCTCCAGCTCGACCATGAGCCGGGCCTCGCGCTGAAAGCTGGCCAGGAAGCCAGGGTCGCGTCGCAGCGTCTCGCTCAGATACTTGATGGCGACGTAAGCTCCGGTCGTCTCGTAGGTCGCCAGCACGACCCGGCCGCCACCCCCGGCGCCGAGTTCGCGTACCTCCCGGTAGCCCGGGACCGTCCACGTGCTCAACTGCGAAGCCCCCTCCATCGGGCACCCGGCGCGAAATGTCACCTAACGCCGCGTACTCATACGAAGGTCTCACCGCATCGTCAGCTTGTCACCGGACTAGAAATGTCACCTTGTCGCTGCAAACCGGTTGGGCATAGGGCGTAACCGACAGTCGCGAGGCTCTGACCTGCTCCGTTGGTGCGACCTTGGCGAACAGGGCGCGAGCATGGATGTCCGTTGGCAATACTGGAGGACAGAGGTGACCGGTATGCCCGGTCCGTATCGCGGACACGCGTAAATAGCGAAAAAGTTCGTCCGGATATCCCCTTGTCCCGGACCGTATCGCGTGTCCAGAATCTAATTTTGGGGGTGGGACACCATGATCAGAGTCGCCGTTGCCGACGATCACCCGCACGCACAGGCCGGGATCCGCCGCCTGCTGACCCGGATGCCCGAGGTGGGGTCGGTCGTCGCCGCCCCGCCCGCCGACGCCGAGATCGACGTCGTCCTCCTGGCCCTCTACGGCGGCGACCGCCGCCCGGCCCTCGCCGAGATCGAGGGGTGGACGCCCCGGGCCCGCGTCCTGGTGACCGCCGCCCCGGGCGAGCCGGCCGACGTCGTCGACGCCCTCCAGGCCGGCGCGTCCGGCTATCTCCCCAGGAACACCGCGCCCGACGAGTTCCGCCACGCGGTCCTCCAAGCGGCCGCCGGCGGGTTCGCCCTCGGCCAGGGCCTGGCCGAGGTCCTGCGCGGCCAGCTCGCCTCGGCGACCTCGACCCTCTGCCTGCGCCCCGCGCTCTCCCCGCGCGAGACCGAGGCGCTGCGGCTCATCTCCAAGGGCTGCACCCAGCCCGAGACGGCCAAGGCCATGAACATCGAGGAGTTGTCGGTCGACCAACTGGTCGTCCGTATCCAGGTGAAACTGGGTTTCGGCAACCCCCGCGACCTCCGCCGCGTGACCGAAGACCTGGGACTCCAAAGGCTCTGAGGGTTGCGTGTGGCTCGGCGTCGGGAAGACGCTGGGCCCAGTGGAACCGAACGAGTACGAGGAGCAGATCCGCCTGCACCTCGCGGCGATAGCCCGAAGAGCGGCCGGCCCGGAAGTCGTCGACGCTCTCCTCGCGCACGCCCGGGTCGCCCGTTCACCGGCCTCGGTCGACGGCGCGGTCCGCGCCGCCCGCCTGTTGTGCGAACACGACGCCCTCGAACACGGCGGCACGCTGGTGCGCGCCCTCCGATCAGGCGCCGACACGTTGATCAGGCGTCCCGCCATGGCGCTGCCACTGGCTGAGGAGGCCGTCTCGCTGGCCCGCGGCCTGGGCGGCCCGCCGCTGATCGTCTCCCTGGCGACCCTGTCACGGGTGCTCCGCGCGGCCGGGAAGACGGCCGAAGCCGACGCCGCCGAGGCCGAAGCCGAGTCGCTATCGTGACGCGGTGACCGTTTCGCTGACCGACCACGTCTTCACCGTCCCCCTCGACCACGCCGACCCGTCGAAGGGCCTGATCGAGGTGTTCGCCCGCGAGGCGGTCGACCCCCGGCGCGCCGACGACGACCTGCCCTGGCTGGTCTTCCTCCAGGGCGGCCCCGGCGGCAAGGCCCCCCGCCCGCTCGACGGCGAGGGCTGGCTCGGACACCTGCTGCGCACCCACCGCGTGCTCCTGCTCGACCAGCGGGGCACCGGCCGCAGCAGCCCCGTGACGGCCAAGTCGCTGCCCCGCCCCGACGGCCCCGAACTGGCCGCCTACCTGTCGCACTTCCGCGCCGACGCGATCGTCGACGACGCCGAGCACATCCGCCGCGCCCTCGGCATCGAGCGCTGGTCGACCCTGGGCCAGTCCTACGGCGGCTTCGTGACGCTGACGTACCTGTCGAAGGCCCCCGGCTCCCTGTCGGCCTGCTACGTGACGGGCGGCCTGCCGGGCCTGCACGCCGACGCCGACGAGGTCTACGCCCGCACCTACCGCCGCGTGGCCGACAAGCTCCAGAGGTACTTCACCCGCCACCCCGGCGACCGCGCCCGCCTCGACGGCCTGCTCGCCTTCCTGGAGCGCAACGACGTCCGCCTCCCCGACGGCGACCGCCTCACCCCCCGCCGCCTGAAGTTCCTGGGCATGGAACTGGGCACCGGCAGCGGCGCGCAGTCCCTGCACTGGCTCCTGACCGAAGCCTGGGTCGGCGGCGAACTGTCCGACGAGTTCCTCTACCAGGTGATGGCCGAGACGTCCTTCGCCGGCAATCCCCTGTACGCGGTCATGCACGAGTCCATCTACGGACAGGGCGCCCCGACGAACTGGTCGGCCCACCGCCTGGCCCCCGACCTCCCCCTGACCGGGGAGATGATCTACCCCTGGATGTTCGACGAGATCCGCGCCCTGCGCCCGTTCCGGGAGACGGCGGAGCACCTGGCCCAGACGACCTGGACTCCCCTCTACGACCCGGAGCGCCTGGCTGCCAACGAGGTGCCGGTGGGCGCGGTCGTCTACTACGACGACATGTACGTCGACGAGGGCCTGTCGGCGCGGACGGCGCGTGAGGTCGCCAACGTGACGACGTGGGTGACGAACGAGTGGGAACACGACGGGTTGCGGGTGTCGGGGGAGACGGTCATCCGGAAGGTGATGGGCCTGATCCAGCCCAGATGAGCCGATAGCGGCCGCCTTCGGCGCGGATGATCCGGCGGGCGCGGGCGAACAGGTGCGGGTCTGACCGGGCGATCTCCTCGAAGTCGGCCGGCGTCATCTGCCGCACCCAGTCGAACGCGACCACCGGGATCTCGGCGGGGTCGACGTCGAGCTCCATCAACGTCACGGCCGCCAGCAGCGCCTGCGACGGGCGGGCATCGGAGTTGCGCAGCACCGCGACTATGAGATTCAGATGACGCCGCTCACGGGCGACCACATATAGCACGCAGTCGAGGAGGATGTCCGAGGAGCCCATCTTTGCGGCCCTCAGGCAGGCGCGGGCGAAGTCCTCCGTAGACACCTTGTGTCTCTCGTTGTAGAGCAACTGAAGTCGGCGGCGCATCATCCATGGCGTGAGCAATGGTTCGACCCGCACGAGGTCCTCTGTGCCGGGATTGTCCATGAGCCAGGCGTTGAGCAGCGGTCCGATGATGGAGTCCGCCGTATGGTCCCGATTTCGAAAATATGTCGTGGGGAGGTCTGACTGATGATGGAAGACCATCCGGGCCAAGGCGGTGATGGGCTGGCGGCCGCGTCCGGTGTCGAGTGAGGTGCGCGCAGCCCGTACCTCCCACTGCCTGAAGTCTGTGCCCGGCCTGATGTTGTGCGTCCACTCGATGACGTCGCCCGTCGCGGACAGGCCACCCTCGATGGGGACGTCGAAGAGGGTGACCGTGAGCTCCCGCTCCTCGCCCTCCCAGGTCCGGGCGATGACGAGCCATTCGTGGATCGCCGGCCAGTCCTCGCCGGTGAGCCCGGCCCGCCACAGGTCGACGAGGTTCTGCCACAGGGCGATCCGCGGTTCGCGGCCGCCGAACAGCTCCTTCGCTCGAATCGGCCCGTCGAACAGGACCAGGAGCAGCACCAGGTTGGCGGTGCGCCGCGCGACCCGCTGCACGGCCGAGATCGGGGCCGGCCGGTAACCGCCCTCTTCGGCGGAAGCGCCGAAAATGGCGGACTGGAACATTCTCAGCAACACGGCCCGGATATGCGGATTCTCGTCGCGCATCTCATTGAGAAAACGCAGAATCGGCACCCGGACCGCCATGACCGCGAACGAGAGCAGCTCTTCCAGATTGGTCTGCGCGACCGCGCGGAATCGGCTGGGCCGCGCCTCGGCCGCCGCCTCCTCCAGCACCAGATCTATGATCAACCGGGCGACGAGATATTCGCCGAAGGTGGCGTGCAGGAACTCGTAGGTGCTGAAGGAACCGGTGTCCTGCCGGGCCTGTGCCTGGTGGACGAAGAAGAACCGCCCCAGCACCTTCTGCGCGGCGGTCAGCGACCGCTGGAACCCGGTCGTCGTGACCGTGCCCTGCGGCATGAGCGCCGCGAGGTCGCGGTTCAGGTCGTCGTGGGTGACCCACTGCTGGCCCCGGTTGAACATGGCGAACGCGGCGACCGACAGCCGCAGCAACTCGAACTCGACCGATTCGGCCAGCCCGCGGTCGTCGAGGTCCTTCTCGTGTTTGCGGATCTCGCGCGCGGCGAAGCTGGCGAGAAGGCGTTCGTACAACTCCGACTGGCGAAGCCGGCCGGTGAGCGGGCCGTCGTAGAGGGCGAGCATCAGCAGGAGCAGCGGCTGCCGGGCCAGGTCGGGATAACAGAGCACGTCGTGGGAGGACAGGCGAGAGCCGGTGCTGCGGTTCCACGCGTCGACCCAATCGCGGACCTGGTCGTCGGAGAAGGGCTCCAGCCGGAGCGCGACCGACTCGCGGGGCACCCGGCAGCGGTCGGCGACAGCGGTCCGGGTCGTCACGATCACCACGAGCGGACGGCCGAGCGAGGCCTCGCGTTCCTGGAACTCCATGGCCTGACGCAGGTAGTCGGCCCGGTTCACGCCGGTGGCCTGGAGCAGTTCGTCGAGGCCGTCGAGAAGGACGACAGGCAGTGCGCCCTCCGCCGACCGGGCCAGGTCGGGCCACGAGATCGTCTCGCCGGTCGTCACGTGGACACCCGCCTCGATCTGCTCCTGAATGCCCGCGTCGGCGGGCACCTGCCGCAGCGGCACCCGGATCGGCAGGAAGTCGCTCTGCGGCAGCCGTGCCGCCAGCATCTGCGTCAGCACCGACTTGCCCGCCCCCGGCTGACCGAGGATGAGCAGGGGAGCCCGTAACGCCTCGAACGACGTGAGGTGTCCGGCCAGCAGTTGTCCCAGGTCGCCCCGGACCTCCTTGTCCTCCCACGTGGCTTCCAGGCTCAGGTCGCTGCCGCTCGGGTCGTCCACGCGCCGGAAGAGCGGCACGACGTAGCCCTCGCCGAGACTCGGGATGCGCAGGCCGGCGGCCTGCTCGTCGCCGGTGATGATCGGCCGGATCAGCGCGCCGGCGTTCAGCGCGTGGAGGCTCCGCACCTTCGCCGACGGCACCCGCCCGGCCGTCACCTCCAGCAGCATCGTCTCCAGGCCCGCGAGTGCCGTCTGGGTCGATTCGTGGGCCCGCAGCTGCGCCCAGAAGGCGAACTCGGGGAAGTCGGCGGCGAGCCGGTGATAGAGCTCCTCGTAGTGGCGCGCCGCGGCCCCGGGGAGTTCCGTGATCACCTCCTCCCACCATTCGCGGCTGATGAGGCTCCGGTTGCGGAGGAACACCGGGAGTGTCCTCGACGCGAGCTCGTAGGCCGATCGCAGATCGCCCAGTTGGGGGCGGGTAGGGGTGACCGGATCGCGTTCAAGCAGGACAGACCGCAGTCGCCTGAGGTCGTTCATCGTCGACTCGGTCGCCGGGCCGTCGAGTCGCAGCAGGTCGAGGGAGAAACGCGGGGTGACCACGTCGTCGAGCGCCTCGAAGAACGCCGTCGTGATGATGACCTCGTGCGCCGCGACCAGCCGTTCGGTGCGGGTCGCGCGAGGCGCCCGGCCCAGCTTCTCGCGCAGGTTCCCCAAGAGCTGGTTCGCCAGCCGGATCGCCTCGGTCTTCGCGTCGAACAGGCTCACGGCCGCCGGGCCGCCCAGGAAGAGCGCCGCCCCCAGCGCGTTGTCCAGCGCCTTGATCACCTTCGAGTCGCCGCCCAGTAACGCAACCGCGTCGGCGTAGGTCACCCGCTTGGCCATTCCCCGATCCTAGGGACGTGTGATGCAGTTGCGGGCATGGCGCGAAATCTCATTCTTTCCGGAGGTGTGGCCCACGACTTCGCGGCCACGTCACGCACCCTGGCCGAGGTCCTCCTCGAAGCGGGCGTCGAGTCGGAGATCACCGACGACATCGCGGGCGCCCTGTCGGAACCCCCGCAGGTCGACCTGATCACCATCAACGCGATGCGGTGGAAGAACCAGCGTGGTCACTTCGAGGACCAGCGCGACCAGTGGCACCTCCCGCTCAGCGCCGACGCCCGCGCGGTGCTGCTCGACCACCTGAACAAGGGCGGCGGCGTGCTGGCCATGCACACCGCGTCCATCTGCTTCGACGACTGGCAGGGCTGGCCGCGCGTGCTGGGCGCCTCGTGGAAGTGGGGCAAGTCGCACCATCCGCCGATCGGCTGGACCACCGTCCACGTCAACCGCGACCACGTCATCACCGACGGGCTGCGCGACTTCGACGTCGTCGACGAGGTCTACAGCGACCTCGACGTGCTGCCCGACGTCACGCCGCTGGCCACCGCGCTGGGGCAGCCGGTGCTCTGGGCGCGGAACGTCAGGAGGGGTCGTCTGGTGTACGACGCCCTCGGGCACGACACCCGGTCCTACGACTCGCCGGTCCACCGCACGCTGCTCTGCCGTGCGGCCCAGTGGCTACTTCGGCAGCCCGTCGGCATCTGCGAGTAGCCGGGCCGACTCCGACTCCTCGGCCAGGCGGCGCACCACGTCCAGGACCCGGCCGTAGAGCACGGTCCCGATCACGTGGGCCTCGACGGCCGTCTCGCGGGGGCCGTCGAACGGGATGCGCGACATCTCGTGGTCGCGCACCAGCCCGCCGACCGCGGCGGCGTAGGGGCGCAGGTCGGGCAGGGTGACCCGCTGGTCGAGGCGGCGGAGGGTGACGATGGTCTGGGCGAGCTCGTCGCGGCCGGGGGCCGAGGGTTCGACCCGCCAGCCGCGTTCGCGGATGAGTTCGTCGACCATGGCGCGGGCGTCGGCCCACTCCTCGGTGTCCTCGGGTTCGGTCTTTGGCGACAACGCGTAGTGGGCGGTGCCGAGCATCTCGTGCACGCCCTTCGACTCGTCCTCCACCGCCTCGATCACGGCCCTGATCGAGGAGATGGGCAGTTTGCCCACTTCGAGCAGGGCTCTGATCAGGCGGAGCCGCCGCACGTGCGGGGCGCCGTACACCGAACGGGTCGCGGAGGCCTGTTCGCCCGGCGGTAGGAGCCCTTCCCGCTGGTAGTACTTGATGGTCGGGATGGGCACGCCGGTCGCTTCGCTGAGCTGGGAGATCCGCACGCTGGATATCTTAGCTATCCAACCGGCCCACTCCGGCGAGCCCGACCGCCCCGCTCGACGCCGTCGTCAGCTCGCGGGCGACCGGGTCGTCGGGACGCCAGTCGGCGATCTCGACCAGCCCCGGCTCGTCGAGGGTGAAGCCGTCGAACAGCGCCAGCACCTCGTCGTGGGTCCGGAAGGCCAGGCCGCCGGCCGAGCTCTTCGCGTAGATCTCCCGGCCGGCCGCCAGGTCGTCGCCGACCGCCTCGCCGGGGCTCATGTGGGAGATCACCAGGTGGCTGCCGGGGGCCAGGGCGTCGCGGAAGCCGGCGACGTGCCGCCGGACCTCCTCGTCGTCGGGGACGAAGTGCAGCACCGCGACCATCAGGACCGCGACCGGCTGGGAGAAGTCGAGGTGGGCCCGCACGTCGGGGTCGCCGAGGATCCAGGCGGGCTCGCGCAGGTCGCCCTCGGCCACGATGACGCCGGGGTCTTCGGCCAGGATCGCACGGGCGTGGACCAGCACCATGGGGTCGTTGTCGACGTACACGACCTTGCAGTCGGGCGCGTGCCGGAGGGCCACCTCGTGGACGTTGTCGCGGGTGGGCAGGCCCGCCCCGATGTCGAGGAACTGGCGCACCCCCCGGTCGATCAGGTGGCGGACGGCGCGGCCCAGGAACTCGCGGTTGGCCCGGGCCAGTTCCTTCGCGTCGGGCGAGATGGCGTTGATCGCCTCCGCGGCCTCGCGGTCGACGGCGAAATGGTCCTTGCCGCCGAGGAAGTAGTCGTACATCCGGGCCACACTCGGCGTGAGAGGGTCGACGCCGGGGGGTGCCTTTTCGAGGGTCACGCCGCGATCCTAAACCGCAACAGACTCACCGGTATGGCGAAATATCGGATCACCGCACCTGGCACTTGAGTGGGAAATCGTGCGGGATTAGCGTGATTTGTGCCCACCGGGACGGATCGCGCCCCGCCCCGGTGGGCCTCTATGAATTGGTGTGGAATGTCACTATTGAGCCACTTAGGGTCCGGGCGGAGCCGGAACACCGGTAGCTTTCCTACCCGTGCGCCCACCACGACGCGGCGACCAGCTCGGCCACGAGCGTCTCCGTGAGGAGCGCGACGCCGGGATCGTCGTCATGCCGGTAACGCACGCTCCCGGCCTGCCCGGCGACCTCGCCGCCGACGGTGACGACCGTGGAACCCCGTTCCCTGACCCACTCCATCGCCTGCCCGTCGTAGGGCGAGCCGGGGAACAGCAGGGCGCGGTAGTCGTAGGTCTTGGTGAGGTAGACGTCGACATGGGCCCAGTCGCCGGTCTCGCAGGCGGTGGCCTGGCGGCGCGGCCCCTCGCGCACCATCAGCGCCGACTGGTCGGCCGACGACAGGCGCTCGGCCGGGGCGATCGTGTAGACGCCGTGGGGGCCGTCGAGCAGTTCCATGACCCCCGGCAGCCAGTCGCCGCGCCGGTCGAGCAGGTCCTGCGTGGCCTCGGCGGCCCGTCTGACCAGAGAGCCGTCCATGCCGCGGTCGCTCAGGGCGAGCAGCAGGGCGAGGGTGTGCTGGAAGGTCCGGCACGCCACCCCGCCCTCCTCCGGTCCGGCCAGCATCGGGATGACGTGGTCGGCGCCCTCGGTGATCGGCGAGCCCTCCTTGTTGGTGAGCGCGGCCACGAACGACCCGCCCCGGTGGCGGGCGACCGCGTCGAGGGTCTCGCGGCTGCCCCCGGTGGCGGAGATGGCCACGACCAGGGTCGCCGGGTCGGGCGGGTAGCCCAGGCCCGCCGAGGCGTAGTCGGCGGCGGCGTCGACCCCGAGGGCGCGCAGGCGCAGGGCGGCGACGCGCGCGGCGTACCGGGAACTGCCCATGCCCAGGAACAGCACCCGCCGCGCGGCTTCGGGCACGCCGTCGAACAGGCCGCCCGCGTCGAGCGCGGCGGCCAGCCGATCGAGCGACTCGGGCTTCCTCAGCAGGTCGTCGAGGAACTTTCCGGCGTCCATCTCAGCAGCCTCTCAGAACCAGGTCCGCAGCACGCCCATGGGGGCGTAGCGCCAGCGCTCCAGGAACCGGCCCGCGTAGATGAGCTCCCGGCACAACTGCTCGGCCTCGAACGGCCGCAGCAGCGAACGGTCGAGCAGGTCGGCCCGCCCGGCCTCCTCAAGCCGTCTCGTGTACGCCTGCTCCAGCCCCTCGCGCGCCCCCCACACCCAGGCCGAGATCGCCTGGGGGTCGGCGCCGCGCCGTTTGATCGCGACCTGCCCGGCGTTCTCGACGCTGATCACGAGCTGGGCCAGGTCGCGGGCGGCCGGCTGGTAGGGCGACGCGTCCGGCACGGTCGGGTTGCCGTCGAAGTCGATCAGCGAGAAGCCCCCCTCCCATTCGAGGATCTGGCCCACGTGCAGATCACCGTGGACGCGCATCACCTGCGTCTCGCCGGCCACCTGCAACGGCGCGAGCTCGCGCCGCAGGTCGGCGACGTGGTCGGCCAGCCAGGCCGCGTCGGTCTCGTCGGTCGTCAGCGCCAGCGCCTCGTCGAGCGCCCGCGCGGCCCGCGCCGACCAGCCGTCGGTGGCCGGCATGAGACGCACCGGCTCGGCGACGACCTCCGACGGCGTCGCCATCGCCAGGTGGAGATCGGCCGCCAGGACGCCGATCTCCGCCGCGAAGGCGGTCCGCCCGGCGGCGGCCTCCTCGGCGCACCACTCCCAGCCGTCGCGGGCCCCCGGCAGGTACGCCGTGGCCAGCCCGGCCAGCGCCGCCCCGCAGAAGATCGCCGCGTACGGCTCCGCCGTGCGCGTGAACCCCGCCTCGGCCAGGTGGGTCAGCATCTCCAAGCCGGGATGCGGGCCCTCCGACGGATGGGGGAACCACTTCACGATCACCTTCTCGCCCACGACCACCGACCGGTGGGTCTGGTCGACGGTGATCGCGCGTTCTCCCGCCGGGAAGCCCGGCAGCGGGCGCATCTCGCGCACCGCGAAGGGCGCCGGTGCGGCGCCCAGGTTCCGGAGGACCTGCTCGGTCACCCCGGGACCCGCCTCAAGCTCCTCGCCGAGGCGCAGGACGACGTTCCCCGGCAACGCCCAGTCTGCGGACTCCACCGCGCTCTCCTGAATGTCGGTTCAACTGGAAACACAAACTCAGAGCTCACCCCGCGCGGCACAGTCTTGTCTAATTTGATGTCTCCTGCAACACTCGCCAAACATCAGAAGGGGGGCCCGGTATGTCGCGTGGGCGAGGTTCGAACCTCGCGCGGTTGATCTTCCTCGGACCTGGGCTGATCATGTTGACGCTGCTGGCCGTGGTGCCGATGCTGCTCATGCTCAGCACCATGTTCTTCCAGCGCGGTCGTTTCGGTGGAGTGGTCTACGAGTTCACCACCGCCAACTTCAGCAGGCTGTTCCAGCCGCTCTACCTGAACGTGATCCAGGACAGCCTGGTCGTCGCGGGCCTGGTGACGGTGCTGGCACTGCTGATCGGCTATCCGACGGCATACGCCATCGCGCAGCTTCCGCCGAAGTGGAAGACGATCGCGCTGCTGGCCGTCATGTTGCCGTTCTGGACGAACTTCCTGATCCGGATGTACGCCTGGACGATCCTGCTCAGTGGTCCGGGCCTGGTCAACGAGGCGCTCACCGGCATCGGCCTGATCGACAAACCGCTCGAACTGCTCTACAACCGGGGCACCGTGGTCGTCGGCCTGCTCTACGGCTACCTGTCGCTCATGATCCTGCCGATCTACTCGGCGGTCGAGCGGCTCGACCCGCGCCTGCGGGAGGCCAGCGCCAACCTGGGCGCCTCTCCGGTCCGCACGTTCTTCAGCGTCACGCTGCCGTTGACGCTGCCGTCCGCGCTGATCGGGGCCGTGCTCGTGTTCGTGCCCAGTTTCGGGAACTTCGTCGTGCCGGAGATCCTCGGCGGCGGAAAGGCGATCATGGTGGGCAACCTGATCCGCGACCAGTTCCTCAAGGCCCGCGACTGGCCCTTCGGCGCCACGATCGCGCTGGTCATGGTCGTGGTCACGGTGGTGCTGCTGCTGGCCCAGGCGGTCGTCTCGCGGAGGACGAGAAGTGCGTAAGAAGTCGTCGCGTCTCGTCTTCCTGCCCCTGTGGCTGGTCTACCTGTTCTTCTACGTGCCCATCGCGGTCGTGGTCTTCATGTCGTTCAACGCGGGCGACAACCCGTACATCTTCGAGGGCTTCAGCCTCGACTGGTACGGCAAGCTCGCGGGCGACGAGACCATCCTCCAGGGGCTCGGCAACACCCTCATCGTCGCGGTCGGCACCTGCGTGGTCTCGACGGTCGTCGGCACGCTCCTCGCCGTCGGCCTGGCCCGGCACACCCGCTCGAAGGTGATCGAGGCCATCGCCACGATGCCGGCCATCCTGCCCGAGCTGATGCTGGCCATCGGCCTGCTCATCTTCTACACCGCGATCGACTTCACGCTGGGGCTGACGTCGATCCTGCTGGCCCACCTGACCTTCGGCATCCCGCTGGTCGCGGTGGTCGTCAGGGTGCGGCTGGCCTCGATGGACACCTCGCTCGAAGAGGCCTCGACCGACCTCGGCGCGAGCCCGCTGCAGACGTTCTTCCGCATCACCCTGCCCGGCCTGGCCCCCGGCATCGCGGCCGGCGCCCTGCTGGCGTTCACGTTCTCGCTCGACGAGTTCGTGCTGGCCTTCTTCTCGGCCGGCCCGACCGACCCGACGCTGCCCATCGTCATCTACTCGATGGTCAGGTTCGGCGTGACCCCCGACATCAACGCCCTGGCCACCCTCCTGCTGACCGTCAGCGTCGTCGCGGTGCTCGCCGTCCAGCGCATGACCCGAATCACGGAGTCCCTCAAATGACACTGCTTTCCATCGAGGGGGTATCCCGGAGGTTCGGGAACGTCACGGCCCTCTCGGACGTCTCGATCGACATCCAGCAGGGGGAGTTCTTCGCCCTGCTCGGCCCGTCGGGCTGCGGCAAGACGACGCTGCTGCGCATCCTGGCCGGATTCGAGACGCCCGACCACGGGGGAGTCCGCCTCGACGGCGCCGACCTGCTCAAACTGGCCCCGCACAAGCGGCCGGTCAACCTGATGTTCCAGTCGTACGCGCTGTTCCCGCACATGACGGTGGCCAAGAACGTCGCCTACGGGCTGGAGCGCGAGAACCTCCCCCGGGCCGAGATCAAGGCCCGGGTGGGCGAGGTGCTGGAGAAGGTCGGCCTGGAGCCGATGGCGAACCGGCGTCCGGCGCAGCTGTCCGGCGGCCAGCAGCAGCGCGTGGCGCTGGCCCGCGCCATCGTCAAGCGCCCCCGCCTGCTGCTCCTGGACGAGCCCCTCTCGGCCCTGGACAAGAAGGTCCGCGCCGAGATGCAGCTCGAACTCAAGCGCCTCCAGCACGAGGTCGGCATCACCTTCGTCGTGGTCACCCACGACCAGGAGGAGGCCATGTCGCTGGCCGACCGCATCGCGGTCATGGACCAGGGCCGGGTCGAGCAGGTCGACGCCCCCGTGACCCTCTACGACCGCCCGCGCACCTACTTCGTGGCCGACTTCATCGGCGCGAACAACCTGTTCACGGGCGCGATCCGCGGCGGCGTCTTCTCGGCCGAGGGCCTCGGCCCGCTGCCGTCGAAGGCGACCACGGCCGACGGCTCGGCGGCGCTGGCGATCCGCCCGGAACGGGTCAGGCTGACCGAGCCGACCCCCGGCATGGTGCAGGGCGTGGTCGTCGACGTCAGCTTCTACGGCGGCGTGTCGCACATCGCGGTCGAGGTCACCGGCCTCGGCCGCAAGGTCCTGGCGGCGACGCAGGGCTCGGCCCGCATCACCCCGGGGACCGTCGTGGGCGTCACGTGGCGCCCGGAGGACGCGGTCCTCATCGCGAACTGACGACGGCTTCAGATCCACCACCGCCGCGTTCCGGTCATTCCGGGACGCGGCGGGCTGTTTTCCGGCAGTGCGACGACCTGCGCGGCGTGCCGGGCAGCTGGTGCGAGCCGCTGCCGGCAGGCGCCGCGATCAGCGTGGCGATCAGGCGCACCCTGCGGCTCGGCGGCGGCGCTTCAGTGCCCGCATCGCGCTTTGGTTGCGTTCCGCGGCGTTTCGGGCCGCCTCCCAGGGCCCTGCTCCGGCTACGGCCGCATGCGGGGTCTGGCCGTGGTCGCACCGTCGCGCGACGCCCGGGTAGGCGGCTTTCAGGAGGCGTCCTGCTGGGGCGGGGTCGTGGTGGCGCCCCGGGCCGGGCCGCCGTTCCTGGGGCGGGGGGTTCGGGTCGTCTTCTGGCGGGCCGCCGGGGTCTCCTTGAGCGGGTGGCCGGTCGACATGCGGGCGAAGTCGAGGATGAGGCCGACGGCCTCGTCGGGGCCGATCGAGTGGTGGCGGGCGATGATGCGGTAGCCGTAGGCGTCTTCGAGGGCGACCAGGTTGCGGGCGATCTGCTCCGAGTCGCCGGCCAGCTTGAAGACACCCTGGGCGGCGCCGATCTCCAGGATGGTCTGGTACATCGCCACCTGGCGGTCGTACAGCGTGGTCAGCAGGGTGCCGTAGACGCGGTTGCGGCCGGCCGCGCCGCCGAGCTCGCACAGCAGGCGCACGCCCGCGTCGTCGGGCCCTTCGGGCAGGCCCGAGCGGATCGTGGTGATGAGCTTCTGGGCCGGGTCGGCGATGCCGCTGATCTTCTTGACCCGCTGCTCGTAGAAGCGCTCCATGCCGGCGTGGTGGGCCTCGATCAGCAGGTCGCGCAGATCGGGGTAGTGGTAGAGCACCGCACCCGACGTGAGACCCGCCTCTTCTGCGATCTGGTTCAGATGGACGCCCTCGGCACCGTGCTGGATCATCGCGCGCCTGGCCGCGTCGATCAGCTCGACCCGCCGGTCTGCCCTGCTCTTGCGCTGAGTCATCGCACCCCGCCCCGTATGGAGGATCTCACAACTAGTGTCGCAGCTCTTGACGTGGTTGCTCGATAAGTATTTGAATCACGATTCAACAAATATCGGTCGGAGGGGATCGTGATTACGGACGCACTGCCGCGGGTCTTCTGGACCGACCGGCCCGCTCCGGCCGCGTATCCGCCGCTGACGGGGACCACGACGGCCGACCTGCTGATCGTGGGCGGCGGCTTCACCGGCCTCTGGGCTGCTGTGCTGGCCAAACAAGAAAACCCCGCCTGCGACGTCGTTCTGGTGGAAGCCGAACGTATCGCGTTCGGCGCCACCGGCCGCAACGGGGGCTTCATCGCCGACTCCATCACCCACGGCCTGACGCACGGCGCGCACCGCTGGCCTGGGGAGATCGATCTGCTGCTGGCGATCGGCCGCGAGAACCTGGCCGCCATCGCCGATTTCGTGGCCCGGCACGAGATCGACGCCGACCTGCGGCTGATCGGCAAGACGACGGTCGCCGTTGCGCCCCACCAGGTCACCGAATTGCGGACCGCCGAAAAGCGCCACCGGGACCATGGCGAGGACGCCACATTCCTGGACGCCGACGACATGCGGGCCGACGTCCACTCGCCCACCTACCTGGGCGGACTCCGGCTGCGCGGCACCGGCGGCCTCGTCGACCCGGTGAAACTGGCCTGGGGCCTGCGCCGCGTCGCCGAGAACCTGGGCGTGCGGATCTACGAGCACACGCCGGTGACCGGCATGGAACGCTCCGGTTCGTCGGTACGCGTGCCCACGCCCCACGGCGCGTTCGACGCCCGCCAGGTGCTCATCGCGACCAACGCGTTCCCGTCGCCGCTGCGGCGGCTGCGCAACTACGTGCTGCCGGTGTGGGACTACGTGCTGGTCACCGAGCCGCTCGACGCCGAACGGCGGGCCTCGCTGGGGTGGGCCGAGGCGCAGGGCATCACCGACGCGGGCAACCAGTTCCACTACTACCGGCTGACCGCCGACGGGCGGCTGCTGTTCGGCGGCTACGACGCCGTCTACAACTTCGCGGGCGGCGGCACCGACCAGCGCCCCGCCTCCCACGCCCTGCTCGCCCGCCATCTGCTGGAGACGTTCCCGCAGCTCGAAGGCGTGCGGGCGACCCACCGCTGGGGCGGCCTGATCGACTCGACCAGCCGCTTCACCCCGTTCTTCGGCACCGCCCTCGGCGGCCGGGTGGCCTACGCCCTCGGCTACACCGGGCTCGGCGTGGGCGCCTCGCGCTTCGGCGCCCTCGCCGGGCTCGACCTGCTGGCGCGGCGGGAGACGCGGCGTACCGGGCTGACGATGGTGCGCCGCCGCCCGGTGCCGTTCCCGCCCGAGCCCCTCAGGTGGCCGGTGGTCGAGTTCACCCGCCGGGCCCTGGCCCGCGCCGACGCGAACGAGGGCAGGCGCGGCCCGTGGTTGCGCGTGCTCGACCGCTTCGGCATCGGTTTCGACAGTTAGAAGACCCGCACATGACGACTCTGATCAACCCCGCGACCGGCCGGGTCATCGAGGACATCCCCGACAGCACCGACGTCCCGGCGAAGGTCGCCCAGGCGCGGGCCGCCTTCGAGCAGTGGCGCGAGGCGACCCCGTCGGAGCGCGCCCGGGTGCTGCTGCGCCTGGCCGACCTGGTCGAACGCGACGCCGACGAGCTGACCCGCCTGGAGGTCGAGGAGACCGGCAAGCCCGCGGCGGTCTTCCGCGACGGCGAACTGCCCTTCGCGGCCGACAACCTGCGCTTCTTCGCCGGCGCGGCCCGCTCGCTCGACGGCACCGGCGCGGGCGTGCTCAGCGCCGGCTACACCTCGGTGCTGATCCGGCGGCCCATCGGCGTGGTCGGCTCGATCGCGCCGTGGAACTTCCCGTTCATCATGGCCGTCTGGAAGGTCGGCCCGGCCGTCGCGGCCGGCAACGGCGTGGTCGTCAAGCCCGCCCCGCGCACCCCGCGCACCACCCTGCGCCTGGCCGAGCTGATGGCCGAGGCGGGCGCGCCCGAAGGGCTGCTCGGCGTCGTGACCGGCGGCGGCGACGTCGGCCAGGCCCTCGTGACCGACCCGGGCGTCGACATGGTGAGCGTCACCGGCTCGACCGCGACCGGCAGGGCCGTGATGCGCGGCGCGGTCGACGGCCTGAAGCGCGTCCACCTGGAGCTGGGCGGCAAGGCCCCCGCCCTGGTGTTCGCCGACGCCGACCTGGAGGCCATGGCCTTCGGGGTGACCATGGGGGCCACGTACAACACCGGACAGGACTGCACAGCGGCGACCAGGGTCTACGTGGAGCGGGCACGCTACGCGGAGGCCGTGGACGCCCTCGCGGCCGCGCTGGAGAAAGTGCGCCCGGGCGATCCCTGGGCCGAGGGGACCGACATCGGCCCGCTCATCTCCGCCGAGCACCGGGACAGGGTGCACGGCTTCGTCGCGCGGGCGTCGGGCCGGGTCGTCCGTGGGGGCGGCCCGCTCGACGCTCCCGGCTACTACTACGCGCCGACCCTGGTGGCCGACGCCGACCAGTCGAGCGAGATCGTGCAGGGCGAGGTCTTCGGGCCGGTCCTCGTCGCCCTGCCCTTCGACGGGGAGGACGAGGCGGTCGGGCTGGCCAACGACACGCCCTACGGGCTGGCCTCCTCGGTGTGGTCGTCGGACGTCGCGCGGGCGCTGCGCGTCTCGCACCGGCTCGACGTGGGGGTGACCTGGGTGAACGACCACCTGCCGATCGCCTCCGAAGCCCCGCACGGCGGGGTGAAGGGGAGCGGGTTCGGCAAGGACATGAGCCAGGAGGCGGTGGGGGAGTACTCGGTGACGCGGCACCTGATGATCAAGCACGCCGCCCCCGCCGAACGCGACTCCTTCCGCCCGGCCTGACTGGCAAAATACGTTCGATGCCCACGTTCTCCGCATTCGACGGCACCGTCCTGTCCTACCGCGTCACGGGCCAGGGCGACCCCCTGGTCGTGCTGCCCGGCGGGCCGATGCAGGACGCCGCCTACCTGGGCGACCTCGGCGGCCTGCCGGCCCACCGCCGGCTGGTTATCCTCGACCCGCGCGGCACCGGAGGCTCGGCGACCCCGGCCGATCCGGCGACGTACCGCTGCGACCGCCAGGTCGCCGACGTGGAGGCGCTCCGCCTCCATCTGGGCCTCGGCCGGATCGCCCTGCTGGGCCACTCCGCGGGGGCGAATCTCGCGGTCCTGTATGCCGCCGCGCACCCCGAGGCGGTCGGCTCCCTGGTGCTGGTCACCCCGAGCCTGTTCGCGGTCGGGCTCGACCCGACGGGAGAGGACCGGCTCGCCGTGGCCCGCCTGCGCGCCGGCGAGCCCTGGTACCCCGAGGCCATAAAAGCCCTGGAACGGCTGATCGGAGGGCATCCGGCCGACCCCGAGGCGATCACGCCGTTCTTCCACGGCCGCTACGACGCGGCGGCCAGAGCGGCGATCGAAGGCCCGGCGCGCAACGCGGAGGCGGCCGGGATCTTCAGCTCCGAGGGCGCCTACGACCCGGCCGCGACCCGCGCGGCGCTCGGCCGGCTGGCCGCGCCGGTGCTGCTCGTCGCCGGGGAGTACGACGTCAACAGCGTCCCCGCCAAGGTGCGCGAGTTCGCCGGCTTGTTCCCCGTCGCCGACTGCGTCGTGCAGCCCCGGGCCGGGCACTATCCGTGGCTCGACGACGCCCCCGCCTTCGTCGCGACCGTCGTGTCGTCAGCCTGACTCGGCGTCGAAGTAGAGCTCCGAGGTCACCCGGTAGCGGTCGCCCCGGTAGATCGACCGGGTGAACTCCACGATGCGCCCGTTCACGTCGCGCGTCGTGCGCTCCACCAGCAGCGCCGGGAAGTGCTCCGGCACGCCCAGCAGTTCGGCCTCCGTCTCGTCGGTCACCGTCGCCTCGATGGTCTGCACCGCGCTGCGCACGTCGACCCCGAACCGTTCGCGCAGCACCTTGTAGAACGACCCCGTCTCCATGTCGGCCGGCCGCAGCCCGGCGACCAGCTCGTGGGGCAGGTGGAGGCGTTCGATCGCCATCGGCGCGTCGTCGACGACGCGCAGGCGCACCACCCGCAGGACGGGCGTCGCGGGCGCGAGCTGCAGGCGGCTGGTCAGTTGCGGGCCGGCCGGTGACGAGGCGAACTCCAGGATCGCGCTCAGCCATTTCCCCTCGGCCGGCGGCGCGTAGAACGATCCAGTCTGGGTCGCCGACAGCGCCTGGGTGACGCGCTGGGGGCCGGTGAAGGTGCCGCGGCCGTGTTCGCGGACCAGGACGCCCGAGCGCACCAGGTCGTCTATGGCCGCGCGCAGGGTCGGGCGGGAGACGCCCAGTTCCTTGCACAGGTCACGCTCCGACGGGATGGCCTCGCCGGGTTTCTTGTCGGCCACGTAGTCGAGCAGGAAGTCGCGTACCCGGTCGCGCTTCAGCCCCGCCCGCATGTTGACAGTCACGTCCCCGACCTTACCAGCGTCTTACCAGTTGTCGAATGTAAACACTGAATAACGGGTCTTGACGGGTCTACTGGTTAAGACCACTCTAGCGCCAGCAGGCAGATTGCTTACCAATATCTGACCACTGGGAGAACCAATGGCCCCCCGGTTCCTCGCCGCGGCGGCGGTCCTGGCGCTCGCCGCCGGGCTCACCGCATGCGGCTCTTCGTCCACCGAGTCGCCCACTGACAGCACCGCGCCCGCCGCGACCGCGCTCACCGTCTGGATCATGCGCGACAGCATGTCCGACGCCCTGCTCGGCACCTTCGAGCGCGACTTCGAGGCCGCGCACCAAGGGGTCACGCTCGACGTCCAGATCCAGGAGTGGGACGGCATCGGCCAGAAGGTCACCAGCGCCCTGGCCAGCAACGACGCCCCCGACGTGATCGAGGTCGGCAACACCCAGGTCGCCGAGTACGCCGCCAGCGGCGGCGTGAAGGACCTCACCGACAAGGTCACCGAGCTCCAGGGGGCCGACTGGCTGCCCGGCCTCGCCGACCCCGGCAAGATCGACGGCAAGCAGTTCGGCATCCCGTGGTACGCCGCCAACCGCGTCGTCATCTACAACAAGGCCCTGTTCGAGAAGGCCGGCGTGACCACCCCGCCCGCGACGCGGGACGAGTGGATCGACGTGACCACCAAGCTCAACGCCGACGGCAACCAGGGCATCTACCTGCCGGGCCAGAACTGGTACACCCTGGCCGGGTTCATCTGGGACGAGGGCGGCGACCTGGCCCTCAACGAGGGCGGGATGTGGAAGGGCGGCCTCGACAGCCCGCAGGCGCTGGCCGGGATCGACTTCTACAAGCAGCTCCAGGCGCTCGGCGAGGGCCCGAAGGACTCCGACGAGGCCAACCCGCCGCAGGCCGACGTGTTCGCCAAGGGCAACGTCGCGCAGCTCATCTCCTCGCCCGGCGGCGCGGTGGCCATCGAGAAGGCCAACCCCGACCTGGCCGGCAAGCTCGGCTTCTTCCCGATCCCCGGCAAGACCGCCGACAAGCCCGGCGCCGTCTTCACCGGCGGCAGCGACCTGATCATCCCCGAGGCGTCCAAGAACCCCGATCTCGCGTACGAGGTCATCAAGGCCCTCGCCGGAGAGAAGTTCCAGACGGCGATGGCCACCGAGATGTCCTACGTGCCGAACCGGGTCTCGCTCGGCGGCGTGCTGACCAGCGAGGGCGCGGCCGCGATGGCCAAGGGCGCCGCCAACGGCCACGCCACGCCGAACTCGGCGAACTGGGCGGCGGTCGAGGCCAAGAACGTCATCAAGGAGTACATGACGACCTACCTGACCGGCACCGACGGCGCGGCCGAGGCCGCCAAGGCGTCCCAGGTCATCGCCGACATCCTCAACACGAAGTCCTGACACAGTCCCGGGCCCGTCCGTGCCGGCCGCGTCTCCCAATTCCCGGGGTCGCGCGGGCGGGCCCGTCCTTGACCGGTTCGTACAGAGAAGGAAGGACTCCTGTGGTCACGCAGGCTCCCGAGCGGCCCGTCGCCGCGGCGGCCCCGCCGCCACCGAGACGGAGGCGCGGCCTCCCGGCCCTGTGGCCGTACCTGCTGGTGATCCCGACCGTCGCCGGCACCGCCTACCTGCTGTTCTATCCGCTGATCCGCAGTGTGATCATCTCGTTCCAGCACTTCAGGACCGGCGAGCTCATCAGGGGCGGGGCCGCGTTCGTGGGGCTGGAGAACTACCACGAGGCGCTGGGCTCGGCGGAGTTCTGGGCGGTCGTCAGAAGGACCCTGGTCTGGACGGGCGTCAACGTCGTCCTGATCATGGTCATCTCCACCCTGGTCGCGCTGATGGTCGCGCGGCTCGGCAAGAGGCTGCGGCTGGCGGTCCTGGCGGGGCTGGTGCTGACCTGGGCGACGCCCGTCCTGGCGGCCACCACGATCTTCCAGTGGCTGTTCCAGTCGAAGCTCGGAGTGGTCAACTGGTTGCTGACCACCATCGGGTTCAGCCGGTTCGACGGCTACACGTGGTTCGCGAACGGGACCGCCACGTTCGCCATCATGGTGCTGCTCGTCGTCTGGCAGTCGGTGCCGTTCGCGGCGCTGACCCTGTACGCCGGCCTGACCACCATCCCCCAGGAGCTGTTCGAGGCGGCCCGCATCGACGGCGCGACCGGGTGGCAGGTCTTCCGCGACGTCACCTTCCCCATGCTCCGGCCGCTGTTCGGCCTGATCACGTCGCTGGAGATCATCTGGGTCTTCAAGTGTTTCGCCCAGATCTGGGCGATCAGCCAGGGCGGCCCTGACGGCGCGACCACCACCCTGCCGGTGTACGCCTACCAGGTCGCCCAGTCGCTGCACAAATACGACCTCGGCTCGGCCATCTCGACGCTGACCGTGCTGATCCTCCTGGTCGTGCTGGTGCCGCACCTGCGCCGAATGTACAAGCACGAGGGAGCGGACAAGTGATCAGGCGTCTCCCCATCACGCTCGCCGCCCTGTCGGTGCTCGTCGTCTCGGTCTTCCCCGTCTACTGGATGGTCGTCACGGCGTTCAAGCCCACCCGCGACATCCAGGCCGACACCCCGCAGTTCCTCCCGCTCCACCCGACGCTCGACCACTTCGCCACCGCGATCGGCTCCGAGGGCTTCGCCCTGTTCTGGCGCAACTCGCTGCTGGTGTCGCTCGGCGCGGTGCTGCTCAGCCTGGTCGTGGCGCTGCTGGCCGCGTTCGCGGTGGCCCGCATGCGCTGGCGCGGCCGCAAGGCGTTCATCCTCATGGTGTTCATCGCGCAGATGGCCCCGTGGGAGGCGCTGCTGATCCCGATGTTCATCATCGCCCGCGACACCGGCATGCTCGACAAGCTCTCCATGCTGACGCTCATCTACTTCATGAGCACGCTGCCCTTCACGATCGTCACCCTGCGCGGCTTCCTCGCGGCCATCCCGGAGGAACTGGAGGAGGCCGCCCAGATGGACGGCGCCAGCCGGTCGGCCGCGTTCCGCAAGGTCGTGCTCCCGCTGCTCGCACCGGGCCTGATGTCGACCTCGTTGTTCGGCTTCATCACCGCGTGGAACGAGTTCGCGTTCGCCAACGCGCTCATCATCAAGAACCAGGACGACCGCACGCTGCCCGTCTGGCTCTCGTCCTTCTCCAACGTCTTCGGCACCGACTGGGGCGCCACCATGGCCGCCGCCACGCTCTTCATGCTGCCGGTCTTGCTGATCTTCCTGATCCTCCAGCGCCGGGTGACCTCCGGGATCATCGCCGGCGCGGTCAAGGGCTGAGAAAGGAAACCCAACGTGATCATTCCGCGGCCACGTGACCTGGCCGTCCTCGGGGGCTCCGTCACGTTCTCCGAGGATCTCGTCCGGCACCGACCCGACCCGGGCCTGCCGGAGGAGGGCTACCGCCTGACCGTCGGCGAGGGCGGCATCGAGCTGGCGTCCGGTGGGCCCGCCGGGGCCTACTACGGGCGGCAGACGCTCCGCCAGCTCGGCGAGCGGCTCCCGGAGGGGGTGATCGAGGACGCGCCCCGGTTCGGGTGGCGCGGGGTGATGCTCGACGTGGCGCGGCACTTCATGCCCAAGGCGTTCATCCTGCGGCTGATCGACCTGATCGCCGAGCTGAAGCTGAACGTGCTGCACCTGCACCTCACCGACGACCAGGGCTGGCGGCTGGAGATCCGGCGTTACCCGCGTCTCACCGAGGTTTCGGGCGACCACTACACCCACGAGGACATCCGGGAGATCGTCCGGTACGCGCAGGAGCGGTTCGTCCGCGTCGTCCCGGAGATCGGCCTGCCGGGGCACGTGCAGGCGGCCCTGGCGGCCTACCCGGAACTCGGCAACGACCCCTCGCGGTCCTACGACGTGTGGACCAGCTGGGGGATAAGCGAGCACACCCTCAACCTGGAAGAGGAGACCATCGCCTTCTTCCACCACGTGCTCGACGAGGTCTGCGACCTGTTCCCCGGCGAGTACGTCCACGTCGGCGGCGACGAGTGCCGCAACACCGAATGGGAGCACACCCCGCGGGCCCAGGAGCGCATCGGCGAACTCGGCCTGCCGGGCGCGCACGCGTGCCGGGCCTGGATCACCGCCCGGATGGCCGAGCACCTGGCGAAGAAGGGCCGCAAGCTCGTCTATTGGTACGAGAAGCCCGACGGTCCCCCCGGCGCCACCACCATGACCTGGCTCGACGAGGAGAGCGGCGAGCTGGCCGCCCTCGAGGGCCGCGACGTGGTGCTGGCCCCGCACCTGCGCACCTACCTCGACTACCCGCCCGAGCAGGAGGCCGGCCCGTTCTTCCCCGACCGGGTGTTGTCGTTGTCGAACACCTACCACTTCGCGCCCCCGTCGGCCCCGGGGATCATCGGCGTCCAGGCCCAGCTCTGGACCGAGTACATGCCGACCCCGGCCGACGTCGAACGCCAGGCCTTCCCCCGGTTGCTGGCCTTCGCCGAGGTCGCCTGGGGTTCGGCGGGCGACTACTCCGACTTCCTGCGCCGTCTCGACCCCCACCTGTCCCGCCTGGCCGCGCAAGGCGTCTCGGTGGGTCCGCTCATCCCGTAAAGAAAGGACAGATGTGTCCAGCAAGAAGTGGTTAGCCGGCGGACTGATGTCCGCCCTCGCCCTCATCGGCCTGGTCGCGCTGCCGGCCGAGGCCGCCACCGCCGTCAAGGTCCAGTACAAGACCAGCGCGTCGGGCGCCCAGGCCGACCAGGTCGAGCCCTGGCTGAACCTGGTCAACACCGGCACCACCACCGTGGCGCTGAACACCGTCAAGATCCGCTACTACTTCAAGGCCGACTCGGCGTCGCAGCAGTACCGCTTCGCCTGCTCGTGGGCGGTCGTCGGCTGCTCGACGATCACCGGCACCTTCGGCACGATCTCTCCCGGCACGGCCACCGCCGACCGCTACCTGGAGATCGGCTTCACCAGCGGGTCGCTCGCCCCGGGCGCCTCCACGAGCGACATGCAGCTGCGGTTCTACCGGGCCGACTGGCAGCGCATCACGCAGAGCGACGACTACTCGTTCGGCGCGCAGACCTCCTACGCCGACTGGAACAAGATCACCGTCTACCAGTCGGGCGCGTTGTTGTGGGGCAACGCCCCGGCGGGCGGCAACCCCAGCCCGTCGCCGTCTCCCTCGCCCTCTCCTTCGGGTTCGCCCAACAACCCGGGCGGCAACAACGGCGTCGTGTTCGACGACTTCAGCTACTCCTCGCACACCGACCCGAACATCAACGCGCACAACTGGACGATCCGCACCAACCAGGGCGGCCCTGGCATCCCCGGCGCGACCTGGCCGGCGTCCAACGTCACCTTCCCGACCGTGAGCGGCGGCAACAAGGCCCTCCAGCTCAAGTCGGTCACCGACGGCACCTCGTCGGGCACCCAGCAGTCGGAGGTGCTGCACCAGCGCAAGTTCCTCGAAGGCACCTACGCCGCGCGGGTCTTCTTCACCGACACCCCGACGACCGGCCCCGACGGCGACCACATCGTGCAGACCTTCTTCACGATCACCCCGCTCAACCAGGACCTCGACCCCAACTACAGCGAGCAGGACTTCGAGTACCTCCCCAACGGCGGCTGGGGCGAGCCCGCGAACATCATGTACGCCACCTCGTGGGAGACCTACCGCAACGAGCCCTGGCTCGCGGTCAACACCCACACCGCCAACCGCATCAGCTACGCCGGCTGGCACGACCTGGTTCTCCAGGTCTCCGGCGGTGAGATCAAGTACTACATCGACGGGCAGCTGTTCGCCACCCACGGCGGCGACTACTACCCGGAGACCGTGCAGTCGGTGAACTTCAACCTGTGGTTCATCAGCGGCGGCCTCGTCGGCAGCAGCACCCAGCGTCAGTGGATCCAGCAGGTCGACTGGTTCTACCACGCCAAGAACGAGGTGGTCGCGCCCGCCACCGTCATCCAGCGCGTGAACAACTACCGCACCGCGGGCACGAGCTGGGTCGACACCGTCCCGGCGAGCTGACCCTCCCCGGCTGAGCGACGGCTCGCGCGCATTCGGGGCGCGCGAGCCGTTCGGCCTATCCGGGGATCTGCCCCGGCTCGTCGACGACGCCCGTCGCGACCACGGCGCTGACGAATTCGGTTCCGGCCCGAACCAAGATCGTGCCAAGGATCTCATTCTTGAACCGCTCCTCCCGCCGGCCGAGGAACTCGTAGGTCGTGTCGTCGAAGATGAGATACGACCGCGTCGTCACCTGGCCGTTCAGGTCGCGCCGGACGCCGGAGCCGGGCACGTCCCCCTCGAAGGCCACGCCGATGCCGGTCCGGCCCGCCGCGTCGCGGACCCCGGCGTCGACGCGCACGCCCGGGATCTCGGCCAGGGCCCGGAACATCGCCCCTCTCAGCTTGGGCGGCAGTGGAACCTCCTGGTAGAGAAAGACCGAGAACACCCGGAAGGCCCGCGCGTCCTCGTGCTCGCCGTCCGCCTTCCAGACCGGATCGTTCTTCACGTGGTCCAGCAGCCGCGCCGGGTCGGTGGGCAGCTCGGCGAACTCGGCCGCGAACTCGCGCGGGGTGAGCTGGTCGTCGCCGGGTTCCGGCTCGATGGCCAGGTGCTCCATCCCGCCCTGCGCGCGGCGGAAGGACTGCGCGGTGCCGTCGAAGCGCATCCAGTACTCCTCGGCGATCGGCGCGGGGTCGTCGCCGTTCTGGACGAGGAGCTTCCAGTACACCCACTGGTCGTCTCTGGGCGCCGGGACGGGCGCGCCACGCTCGGCCACCCGGGCGGCCCGCCGCAGCACCACCTCCGCGTTCATCGGCCGGATCCCGGCGGTGACGACCGGCCGGGCCGTCGTCGGCAGGTCCGGGACCGGCGTGCCGACGCCGCCCACCACCACGACCGCGACGCCCGCCGCGGCGGCCACCAGCAGCAGGGGCGGCACGAACCGGACGTGGCGGCGGCGCGGCGCACGGGGGCGCAGGGCGTCGAGCCGGTCGGCGGAGGGCTCCGGGGCGTCAGCGCGCAGCTCGCCCAGCAGCTTCAGGTCATCCACGGCGGGCCTCCTCCTGGACGGCGGACGGGTCGCTCCCGCCCAGGGCCGCGCGGGTCTTGCGCCGGGCCCGGTGGAGGCGCGACCGCACGGTGCCGATCGGGATGCCGAGGGCCCGCGCCACCTCCTCGTAGCTGAGGTCGGCCCAGGCGACCAGCAGCAGCACCTCGCGGTCGCCCGGCGACAACACCGCGAGCGCCTCGGCCAGCTCCCGGTGCAGCGCCGAGGCCGACACCCTGGCCTCGACCCGGTCGGCGTAGCTCTCGGCGACCTCGTCGACGCCGGTCCTGGCCAGCGCCAGATAGGCCCTGAGCTCGGCCCGGCGGTGCCGGCCGATGAGGTTGGCGGCGATGCCGTGCAGCCAGGGGCGGGCGTCGCGGTGGGCGGTGTCGTACCGCCCGAGACGGCGGAAGGCCGTCAGGAACGTCTCGGCCACGACGTCGTCGGCCAGCGAGTCACCGAGACGGCGCAGCACGTACCGGTGCAGCGCGGGCGCGTGCCGGTCGAACAACACGGAGAAGGCGGCCGGATCACGCCGGGCGCGCTCGATCACCTCCGCGTCGTCAGGGCCATGGGTGATCAAACGGGGCTCCGTTCCTAGGGGCCGATCACCCTGCACTCACCCGATGACGCGAATCGGGTTCGCGCTAGTCGTTGCCCGGCACGTTCTTCAGGGCCTCGCGCCGCGACAACCCGCTCAGCCCCTGGTGCTCGACGTAGCGCACGACCTCGCGCGGGTCGGTCTTGGCGTACTCACGCAGCGCCCACCCGATCGCCTTGCGGGCGAAGAAGTCGGTGTCGGACAGGCTCGGCTCGATGCACGCGTAGAGCAGCGCGCTGTCGGTGTGCTCCCTGAAGGTGTTCTGCGACAGGATCGCGGTGCGCCGTTTCCACAGGTCGGGGCCGTGGGCCCACTCGAGCATCGTCGGGCGCATCGTCTCGGGGAACTGCCGCAGCAGACCGCCCACGCGGTGGACGGCCAGTTCGTCGACCAGGTCCCACCAGGCGCCGGTGACGATCATCTCCTCGTACATGGGCAGGGTGTAGAGGGTCTGCCACGGGCGGTAGAAGCGGAAGCCCGTCAGGTCGACCGCCGCGTAGCGCTCCTCGCGGTATTTGGCCTCGCGCCACAGTTCGAGCACGGCCCGCCGCCACACCGGCGCGGAGTCGAGCCGGTGGTCGGCGAACACCTTCTTCAACGCCAGCCGCCGCGGCCCGCTCTGCACGCCGAGGAAGGGCATCTCCGACTTCATGTACGCCCGCATCACCGGCGCCTTCTCCGGGTCGGCGAGGTCGCCGAGAGCGGCCCGGACCGCGTCGACGAGGCTCATCCCGGCTGGCTGGTCCGCTCTCCGGTCGCCAGGCCGTCGAACAGGACCGTGATGTAGTGGTCGGCGAGCGCGGTGGTGTTGAGCCGCCCGCCCGGACGGAACCAGCGCACCGCCACCCAGATCGAGTCGCGCAGCATGCGGTAGGTCAGCTTCGGGTCGACGTCGGCCCGCAGCTCGCCGGTGGCCTGGCCCTTCTTGATCTGCTCCAGCCACATGCGCTCGATCTCGTCTTCGGCCTTCACGAGGTAGTCGAAGCGGTGGTGCTCCAGCGAGCGCAGGTAGTTCCAGTCGTTCTGCATGACGGTGATCGCCGCCCGGTGGGGTTCGAGCGTGGCGAAGCCGGTGCGCACCATCTGGGCCAGCACCTCGGCCGGGCCCTTGCCCGAGTCGAGGATCACCCGGTAGCGCGCGGTCAGGTCGTCGAGGAACGTGCGCAGGACCTCGTCGACGATCGACTCCTTGGAGTCGAAGTGGTGGTAGAGGCTGCCGGACAGGATGCCGGCCTCGTCGGCGATGTTCCGGACGGTGGTGGCCTGGAAGCCCTTGCGCGCGAACAGTTCAGCCGCCAGTTTGACCAGGTGGTCGCGGCGCTCCGAGGCGGTCACCCCGTGGGTTCTGCGCGCCGTCGCGGTGCTCTTGCGCTGGTTCACCCACCCATTATGGTCCGTTGTCGCCGACGGACCATTCAGAGCGCGGAATCGGCGATGATCGAGGATGGCGAAAATCAAATTCCCGTTCACGCTGGGCGTCGCCTCGGGGGAGCCCGCGCCCGACGGTGTGATCATCTGGACCCGGCTCGCCCCCGACCCGCTGAACGGCGGCGGCATGCCCGCGAGCGCGTTCGACGTGCGGTGGGAGGTGGCCGAGGACGACACGTTCGCGAAGCTCACGGCCTCGGGCACGACCAGGGCCCAGCCGGCGGGCGCGCACAGCGTGCACGTCAAGGTCACCGGCTTACGCCCGGCCTCGGTGTACTTCTACCGCTTCCGCGCCGACGGCCACACCTCGCGCGTGGGCCGTACCAAGACCGCGCCCGCGCCCGACTCGACGGCGCCGCTGAGGATCGCGGTGGCCAGCTGCCAGCGCTACGAGCACGGCCACTTCACCGCCTACGAGCACCTGGTCGCCGACGCCCCCGACGTGGTCCTGCACCTGGGCGACTACATCTACGAGTACGGCAAGCCCGCCGTTCCCGAGCCCGGCCGCTACGTGCGCCCGCTGAAGGATTCGACCGCCGCCTGCGTCACCCTCAACGCCTACCGCGAGCGCTACGCCCTCTACCGCCTCGACCCCGACCTGCAGGCCGCCCACGCCGCCGCGCCCTGGATCACCGTCCCCGACGACCACGAGGTGGTGAACAACTACGGCGGCCGCACCGCCGACCCGAAGCGCAGGAAGGCCGCCTACCAGGCCAACGCCGAGCACCTGCCCTACCGCGTCAAGCCGGCCGGCGACGCGATGCAGTACTACCGGCGGCGTCCGTTCGGCCGGGTGCTCGACCTGCTGGTGGCCGACGCCCGGCAGTACCGCGTGGCGGGCGACATCCTCGGGCCGGCCCAGACGACGTGGCTGCTCGACAAGCTGAAGACGTCCACGGCCCGCTGGACCGTCCTGGCCCAGGCGCTGTTCTTCGCGCCGCGCACCCCGCCGAGCGCCGACGCGTGGGACGCCTACCCGCAGAGCCGCAAGAAGGTCCTCGACGCCGCGCCGGAGAACTTCGTGGTGCTGAGCGGCGACGTCCACAACGCCTGGGCGGCCCGTCTTGACAGGGGCGTGGAATTCGTCGCGACGTCCATCAGCAGCGCGCCGCCGGCCGTCCGCGACGACGCGCTGGAGCGCAACCCGCATCTGGCGTTCTTCGACGGGCGGCGCGGCTACCTGGTCGCGAACGTCTCGATGGAGGAGTTCACGGCCGACTACCGTGCCGTCGCCCACGTCGACCGCCCCGGCGCCCCGGTGTCCACGGCGGCCTCGTTCCGTGCCGTCGGTAACAAGCTCGAACGAATCGACTTGTGAAATTGCAGGTAAGACCTCTAGCGAATAGGAAACTTTCCTATTAGATTTCGGGCATGCCCAAGTGCGGTGCCGCATGACGCGAAGCACGGAGCTGCTGCGTCTGGCTGATTCGGTCATCCTCCCCGGCTTCGTCGGGACCTCGCCCCCCGACTGGTTGCGCCGGCGTCTCGCCGACGGCCTCGCCGGAGTGGTCTTGTTCTCCCGGAACGTCGACACGCCGGACCAGCTGGCGGCCCTCACGGCCGCGCTGCGCGCGGAGAACCCCGCGCTCCTGGTCGGCATCGACGAGGAGGCGGGCGACGTCACCCGGCTGGAGGCCCGTACGGGCAGCTCCCGCCCCGGCAACTACGCCCTCGGCGTGGTCGACGACGTGCATCTCACCGAGGAGGTGGCCAGGGACGTCGGACACGACCTGGCGGCCGCCGGGGTGACGATCAACTTCGCCCCCGCCGCCGACGTCAACTCCAACCCCGACAACCCGGTGATCGGGCTGCGCTCGTTCGGCGCCGACCCGGGCCTGGTCGCCCGCCACACGGCGGCCTGGATCAGGGGCCTGCAGTCGGCCGGCGTGGCGGCCTGCGCCAAGCACTTCCCCGGCCACGGGGACACCGCCGTCGACTCCCACCACGGCCTGCCGGTCGTCGCGGTCACCCGCGAGGAACTCCACGAGGTGGAGCTCTGGCCGTTCCGCGCTGCCATCGAGGAGGGCGTGCGGGCGATCATGACGGGGCACCTGGTCGTGCCGGCGTACGACGAGGCGATGCCGGCCACGCTGAGCCCGCGCATCCTCACCGACCTGCTCCGGGGCGAGCTCGGCTTCGACGGCGTGGTGATCACCGACGCCATCGAGATGGCCGCCGTCGCGCAGGTCTACGGCATCGGCGGCGCGGCCGCCCGCGCGGTGGCGGCCGGGGCCGACTCGATCTGCGTCGGCGGCGAGCACGCCGACGAGGCGACCTTCGACCACATCCGCGAGTCGATCGCCGACGCCGTCGTGAGCGGCCTGCTGCCGGAGGCCCGCCTGCACGAGGCGTGCGCCCGGGTGGCCAAGCTGGCCGCCTGGCGGCTGCCGCTCCAGGACCGGGTGCTGAACGGCGGGCCGGTCGGCCTGGCCGCCGCCCGCCGCGCGATCAGGGTCGTCCACCACGACGGCGCCCGCCTGCCGCTCAGCACGGCCCCCCACGTCGTCGAGTTGTCGCCCGACACCAACCTGGCCATCGACAAGGGCCAGCCGTGGGGCGTCGGCGAGCCGTTGGGAGCGCTCCTCCCCGGCACCACGGTGACCCGTCTCGGCGAGGCCGAACTGGCCGACGGCGTGCCCGCCGACCTCCTCGACCGGGCCGCCGACCGCCCGCTGGTCGTGGTCGTGCGCGACGCCCACCGCCACGCCTGGCAGATGGACGCCCTCGGCCACATGCTGGCCGCCCGCCCCGACGGCGTGGTGGTCGAGATGGGCCTGCCGGGACGCACCGACCTGGGCTCCGTGCACATCGCGACACACGGCGCGTCGCGCGTCTGCGGTCAGGCGGCGGCCGAGACCTTGACCGGTCGTTTGCCGTGAAATCCCCATAAGCAACGGCCTCGCGGGCGCAGCCGCGGGGCCGTTTCCATTTCCAGACCAAAATTCTGATCACAGAGTGCTATCAATCGACTACGCAGAGCTATATGCTCGGCAGTGCTTTGACCGGCCAGTCAAACAGACCGTCAAGGAAAGCGCGAGAAGGAGCCGTAGTGATCAAGAAGATCTGCGTGACCAGTGCGATGCTCGCGGCCGCCGCGGGTGCGAGCCTCATCGCCACCCCGGCCCACGCCGACACGTGGTCCGACAACTGGAGCGCGAACATCGGTTCGGCTCAGTCGGGCAACAACTTCGGCTGGGTCGCGGCGCGCAACGCCGGCTCCGGCCGTTCGACGAACGTCAACACCATCAACGGCATCTCCGCTACCGCCACTGGCGGCAGCGTGACCGTGGTTTACATCTTCAAGTAAACCGCGGTCGCGTCCCCAGCACTCACCCCACCCGAAGGAGAGAACATGTTCAAGAAGCTCGCCGTGACCGGTGCCGTCCTCGCCGCCTGTGGCGCGACCCTGCTGGCCGCCGCGCCCGCCCAGGCCGACACCTGGATCAGCAACGGCAGCGTGAACCGCGGCTCCGCCCAGTCGGGCAACGTGTTCGGCAACGTCGCCGCCACCAACATCGGCGGCGGTTCGTCGACCAACTCCAACACCATCAACGGTGTCTCGGTCACCGCCCGCAACAGCGTGGCGGGCCTCGCCTACCGCTTCGACGACTAGTCGTCGACTCCGGCGCGCGCCGGGCTCTCCTTCCGGGCCCGGCGCGCGCCGCCGTGCGTTGCGGCCATGATGGGTCCTTGTACGTCATCCGCACATGCAAGGGGAATGTCGATGAAGGCCGCGTATGTCACCTGGGACGGGCCCGATCCGGAACGCGAGACCGTGCTCTCGGCCTGGCTCGCCGAGGGGATCGAGGGCGCACCGGTCCGGTGGGACGACCCCGAGGCCGACTGGTCGGAGTTCGACGCGGCCGTGGTCCGCTCACCGTGGGACTACGTGGGCCGGCGCGACGAGTTCATCGACTGGGCCTGGCGGGCCGAACAGCACACGCGGGTGCTCAACCCGGCGTCGGTGCTGGCCTGGAACACCGACAAGACCTACCTGAAGCACCTGGGCGTGCCGACCGTGCCGACCCACTGGAGCTCCCTCGCCCTGCCCGACTGGGCCGAGTACGTCGTCAAGCCGACCATCTCCGCGGGCGCCCGCGACACCATCCGCACCCCCTCCGCCGAGAAGGCCGCCGCGTTCGCCGCCTCCCTTGAGGCCCAGGGCCGGCCGATCATGGTGCAGCCCTACGTCGAGAGCGTCGAGCACGAGGGCGAGTTGTCCCTCCACTACTTCAACGGCCAGTTCAGCCACGCCGTCAGGCGCACCCCGCTGCTGGTCGCGGGCGTCGGCGACCTCAACGACGCCGGGGCCAAGGCCACCCTGCGCGACCCCGACGACGACCAGTTCGACCTGGCCGAAGAGATCCTGGGCAAGGTGGCCGAGCCGCTCCTCTACGCCCGGGTCGACCTCGTGCGCATGCCCGGCGGCGAGCCGGTGCTGATCGAGCTGGAGCTCACCGAGCCGTTCCTCTACCTCGACACCGAACTCGAGGCGCCGGCCTTCTTCGCCCGCGCGCTGAAGGAGATGCTCTCCTAGCCGTGGGCGGTGATGCCGCCGTCCACCGGGATGACGGTCCCGGTGAGGTAGGAACCGGCCCGTGAGGCCAGGAAGATCGCCGTCCCGGCCATGTCGTCGGGACGGCCGATCCGGCCGAGCGGCACGCTGGCGGCGACCATCTCGCGGGCCTGCGGGTCGTCGAGCACGAACGCCATCATCTTCGACTCGAACGGGCCGGGGGCGATGGCGTTCACGGTGATCGACTCCTTGGCCAGGCGGTCGGCCAGGTGCCGGGTCAGCATGTGGACCGCCGACTTCGTGGCCGAATAGGCGTAGCTCTCCATCGCGGGGGTGCGCAGGCCGTCGACCGAGCCGATGTTGATGACCCGGGCCGGGTCGTCGGGGCTCGCGGCCTTCCTGAGCAGCGGCAGGAACCGCTGCGTCAGCGCGAAGACGCCCTTGACGTTGATGTTCCAGAGCTTGTCGAAGGCCGAATCGGGATAGTCGTCGAGGGGCGCGCCCCAGGCCGCGCCGGCGTTGTTGACCAGCACGTCGAGCCGGTCGTGACGGGCGGCGACCAGGTCGTGCACGGCCTCGACCCCCTCGCGCGTGGACAGGTCGGCCTGCACCGAGCCGCACCCCAGCGCGGCGGCGGCCTCCTCCAGCTGGTCCTTCTTGCGGGCGGTGAGGTAGACGGTCGCGCCGCCGTCGACGAACCCCTGGGCGATCATCCGCCCGATCCCACGGGACCCGCCGGTCACCACGACGATCTTGCCTTCGACCGAGAAGAGAGTCATGAGGCTGAGGGTACCGACCGGTCGGTCTGTTCGGAACACCGGCTTTCCACAGGGGGCGGGCCGGTTCGGCGGAAACGTCGGTCGCGCGGGGCATGATGGCCGCCGACCCCCGGGTGGGAGGGGGCCGGAATTTTGGGAGACCTCGGAAGAGCCCTCGTGTTAGCGTTCGGGTATGCAGCGCGCCCATCTGACGACGACGCCGGACTCCGTCCCGGCGCGCTGACCACTGCCTTACTTCGAAGCCCGGGGCGCACCGCCCCGGGCTTCGGTGTTCGTGTGCGCCCCCTTCTCACCAAGGGAGACACGATCATGTACGACCACCGCAGGCTCGGCCGCGAGCTCGATTTGTTCGACGGCGATCCGCTCATGGGCGCCGGGTTGCCCTTCTGGTTGCCCGACGGCGCGGCGGTCCGGATGGCGCTGGAGGACTACGTCCGCGACGTCGAGAGACGCAACGGCTACCGGCACGTCTACTCGCCGATCATGGGCAAGCGCGAGCTCTACGAGATCTCCGGCCACTGGGACCACTACCGCGACGACATGTACCCGCCGATGGCGGTCGGCGGGGAGCAGGTGGTGCTGCGGCCCAGCCTGTGCCCGCACCACGCGCTGATCTACCGCGCACGCGGGCGCAGCTACCGCGACCTGCCGCTCCGGCTGGCCGAACTCGGCGGCATGTACCGGTCGGAGTTGTCAGGGGTGCTGGGCGGGCTGACCCGCGTACGCGCCATCCAGCTCAACGACGCGCACATCTTCTGCACCGCCGAACAGGCCGTCGAGGAGGCCCGCGCCGCCCTCGAACTGATCGCCGCCGCCCACGCCGCCATGGGCATCAAGCCCGTGCGCCACCGGCTCTCGCTCCCGGGCGCCTCCGGGAAGTACGTCGCGGTCCCGGGCCTGTGGGAGCGCGCCGGGGAGATGCTCCGCGAGGTGCTGCACGACGTCGAGTACGAGGCCGTCGAGGGCGAGGCCGCCTTCTACGGGCCGAAGATCGACATCCAGATCGCCGACAACCTCGGGCGCGAGTCGACCCTGTCGACCGTCCAGATCGACCTCTACCAGCCCGCCCGGTTCGACCTGGAGTACACCGGCCCCGACGGGGCCCGGCACCGGCCCGTCATGGTCCACCGGAGCATCGTCGGCAGCGTCGAGCGGGCCGTCGCCCACCTGATCGAGGTGCACGGCGGGGCGTTCCCGGCCTGGCTCGCGCCGGTGCAGGCGGTGGTGCTGCCCCTCGGGGAGGACGAGGTGGCGTTCGCCGACTCGGTCGTCTCGCGCTGTGCCGGTCTCGGGCTGCGCGCCGAGCTGGCCGGGCCGGAGAAGGGCAGCCTGGGGGCGCGGATCCGGGAGGCGCGGCTGGCGCCGTACCAGCTGATCATCGGGTCCCGGGAGGTCGCCGCCGGCGAGGTGTCGATCCGGCTCCGGGACGGCCGCAAGCTCGCCGCCCTGCCGGTGGGGGAGGCGCTGGCGAGGATCGGGGAGATCACCTCGCGGCGGGAGAGCGGGTTGTGGTGACTAAGCTTTCGCTGACCGCCCATTACTACCGAGGGAACCCGCGATGAGCGACGTGCGTGCCGAGTACGAGGAGCTGAAGGCCAGGGGACTGAAGCTCGACCTGACCCGGGGCAAGCCCGCCTCGGCCCAGCTCGATCTTTCCACCCCGATGCTCTCGCTGCCCGGGACGTCCTACCGCTCCGCCGACGGCACCGACACCCGCAACTACGGCGGGCTCAACGGCCTGGCCGAGCTCCGGGCGCTGTTCAGCGGGTTCCTCCAGGTCCCGGCCTCGCAGCTCATCGTGGGCGGCAACTCCAGCCTCGCCCTGATGCACGACGCGATCGTCCACTGCCTGCTGGGGGTGCCGCTCGGCGCCGCCCGGCGGTGGGCCGACGAGGAGCGGGTGGCCTTCCTGGCGCCCGTGCCGGGCTACGACCGCCACTTCGCGCTGTGCGAGCGCTTCGGCATCGAGCTCATCCCGGTCGCGATGACCCCCGCCGGTCCCGACATGGACGAGGTCGAGCGCCTCGTCGCCGCCGACCCGGCGATCAAGGGCATCTGGTGCGTGCCGAAGTACTCCAACCCCGACGGCACCACCTACTCGGCCGAGACCGTCGCGCGGCTGGCCACCATGACCACCGCGGCGCCCGACTTCCGGATCTTCTGGGACAACGCCTACGCCATCCACCACCTCTTCGACGAGGAGGCCGAGCTCGCCGACCTGCTGGCGCTGGCCACCGAGGCCGGCAACGCCGACCGCGTGTTCGTCTTCGGCTCGACGTCGAAGGTCACCCTGGCCGGTTCGGGCGTGTCGTTCTTCGGCGGCTCGCCCGAGACGATCGCCTGGTTCCTCGGCTACCTGGGCAAGGGCACGATCGGCGCCGACAAGGTCAACCAGCTGCGCCACGTCGAGTTCCTGCGCGACGAAGACGGCGTGCGCGCCCACATGCGCGCCCACGCCGACCTGATCCGGCCCAAGTTCGAGACCGTCGACCGCATCCTGTCGAAGGAGCTCTCGGGCCTGGCGACCTGGTCGTCGCCGCTCGGCGGCTACTTCATCTCGCTCTCGGTGCCCGAGGGCACGGCCAAGGAGGTCGTGCGCCGCGCCGCCGAGGCCGGCATCGCGCTGACCCCGGCCGGGGCCACCCACCCCTACGGGGACGACCCGTCCGACTCGGTGATCCGCATCGCCCCCACGTTCCCCGACACGGCGGAGCTGGAGGCGGCGATCAGCGGCCTGGCGGTCTGCGTGCGGCTGGTGGCGGCCGAGCGCGCCTGACCCGTGTGACGGCTCGGTGACTGATAGACATCGAGCATGGCGTTGCATTCCGGACACGCGCACCACAAGCACCCGGCGTCGCGATCGGTCAACCCGGTCACGGCGCTGGGTCTCGACCTGACCGCCCCCACCCACCGGCTCTTCGACACACCGGTGCCCGCCGAGGCGGCGTGGCAGTTCGTCCACGACGAACTGATGCTCGACGGGAACGCCCGGCTCAACCTGGCCACGTTCGTGACGACGTGGATGGAGCCGCAGGCCGCCCGGCTGATGGCCGAGTGCGCCGACAAGAACATGATCGACAAGGACGAGTATCCGCAGACGGCCGAGTTCGAACGGCGCTGCGTCTGCATCCTGGCCGACCTGTGGAACGCCCCCTCACCCGCCGACGTGATCGGCACCTCGACGACGGGTTCGAGCGAGGCGTGCATGCTGGCCGGCCTGGCGCTGAAACGCCGCTGGTCGGGGCCCGGGAAACCCAACCTGGTCATGGGGGCCAACGTCCAGGTGTGCTGGGAGAAGTTCTGCCGCTACTGGGAGGTCGAGCCCCGGCTGGTGCCCATGTCGGGGGAGCGGTTCCACCTGACCGCCGAGGAGGCGGTGAAGTACTGCGACGAGAACACCATCGGCGTGGTCGCGGTCCTCGGGTCGACGTTCGACGGGTCGTACGAGCCGGTGGCCGACATCTGCGGGGCGCTCGACGCGCTCCAGGACGCGCGCGGCTGGGACATCCCCGTGCACGTCGACGGCGCCTCGGGGGCGATGATCGCGCCCTTCCTCGACCCCGGGCTGGTCTGGGACTTCCGGCTGCCCCGGGTGGCCTCGATCAACACGTCGGGCCACAAGTACGGGCTGGTGTATCCCGGGGTGGGGTGGGTGTTGTGGCGGCACACCTCGTGCCTGCCGGAGGAGCTGATCTTCCGGGTCAACTACCTCGGCGGGGACATGCCGACCTTCGCCCTGAACTTCTCCCGGCCCGGGGCCGAAGTGGTGGCGCAGTACTACAACTTCCTGCGGCTCGGGCGGCAGGGGTACCAGGAGGTCCAGGGGATCTCACGCGCGGTGGCCACCCACCTGTCGCGGAAGATCGGCGAGCTGGGGGTGTTCCGGCTCATCTCCCGGGGCGACGAGTTGCCGGTGTTCGCGTTCACGACGGCCGACTCCGTGACGGCCTTCGACGTGTTCGACGTGTCGCGGCGGCTGCGGGAGCGGGGGTGGCTGGTGCCGGCGTACACGTTCCCGAAGGACCGGGAGGATCTGGCGGTGCTGCGGATCGTGGTGCGGAACGGGTTCACCCATGACCTGGCCGATCTGCTGCTGGCGGATCTGGAGCGGGTGCTGCCCGACCTGGAGGCGCAGCCCCATCCGATGCACCGGGACATGAAGGCGATGGGCTTCCATCACTGACGGCGCAGGACCGTGAGCCCGTCCTCCGTGCTCGCGGTCATCGCGAAGGGGAACCGGTCGAGTTCCAGGCAGAGGGTGACGTCGTCGGGATGCACCCCCTGCCGCACCCCCTCCGCCAGTTCGGCGGCGGCCCGCGATCGGCCTGCCCGCTGGAGGAATCCGGCGGCGTCGGTCTCGGCCTCGACGGCTCTGCGGGCGAGGTACTGCGCGCACGCCAAATCCTCGTCGGCCCGGCCGTCCTCGCCGGTGACCACGAAGGTGACGTCGTCGCGGCCGCGCAGCAGCCGGGCCGTCGCCTCCGCCACGACGAAACTCGCGCACAACACGAGCGGGGCGTCCTTGAGCGCCAGCCAGCCGGGGTCATGATCGCGCACTAGCCGCAGGCCGAGTTCTCCTCGGGCAGCCGCCCCGCCGCCGCGGCCCGGAGGCGCTCGGCGAACGCGTCGTAGAAGGCGAGGTCACGGGGGCCGCCCGAGAGCAGGACCGTCAGCGCGCAGGTGCGGAACACTTCGCTCAGGCGGCTGTAGTAGGGGATCTGCGGGCGCAGCAGGGCGTCGTCCATGGCTCGGCGCACGGTGGTGGCGAAGTCGTCGAACTCGGCGACCAGGGTGTCGGGCTGCTCCGAGTCGCCGCGCAGGCAGGTCAGCGCCTCGGTGTACCGGCGGGTCTCGTAGGCGCTCACCTCGTAGGCGGCGCCCAGGACCGGCGCGTAGCTGCCGCAGGCGAACAGTTTCGCCTGGACCGCCGGTTGCGTCAGATGGTCGACCAGGCGTTCGGCGGCGGCGCGGTTGCGGGCCTTCGGGGAGATGACCAGCAGTGAGCCGCCGAGGACGCCGCCCCGGGGGAGCGGGCGGTAGGAGAAGGTGAGCTTGCCGTCGGCGTCGCGGAAGCGGCGGTCGAGCCACAGGGCGCGGAAGACCGACGGCCAGTGGCGCATGACCACCGGGGCCGACCGGGAGGCGGCGCGGAAGGCCTGCAGGGTGCGGCTCTCGGAGTGGGCGGTGGAGTCGCCGTCGATCAGGCCGGTCGTCAGCGCGGTCCGCCACGACTCCAGGCGGGGGCCGACGATCCGGTGCAGTGTCGCGCCGTCGGGCATGGCGCCCGGGTCGGAGAGCAGCGGCACGACCTCGGGGCCGATCGCCTCGATGAGGTTGACCATCGCGCCCTCGTAGTTCGTCAGCTGGGTCAGCGCCTGGCCCGGGGGTTTCGCGGCCGACCGGTCGTCGCCCCAGATGCGTGCGATGAGGGCGTCGGCCGGGCCCATCGCGTAGGCGAGGGGGACGTCGGCGGCGAACGGGACGCCGTACTGCACTCCGGCGATCTGGCCGGCGGCGACCGATCTGGCCATGAACTCGGCGGCCGGGCGGGGCAGTTCGACGGGGGAGGCCGTGCCCTTCTCCACGGATTCGGCCAGATGCGCGACGTCCTGGACGAGGACGTCGTAGGGGCAGCCGCCGTCGGGGTCGGTGGCGGCCATCTCGGCTCTGGCGTCGTCGGGGATCCGGGAGATCTCGACGAACCGCGCCCGGTAGCCGTTCTCGTTCCAGGCGTCGACCACGCTTCGTTGTGAGCGGTCCATGCTGTCGTCGTAGCCCGCGCCCACGATCACCTCGTTGGGGTCGCCTTCGCAATCGGGGGCGGGGGCCGAGGTCAGGCTCGACCAGCCGAAGGCGAGGGGGACCAGGAACCCGATGATCAACGGCCAGAGCAGCCGTCGGCGGCCGGTCATGAGGGCTCCCTGAGCCGGTCGAGGGCCGTGGTGACGTCGAGGCCGGCGGCGTCGACGCAGAAGGCGCCGCTGTCGCCGAGGCCGGCGTCGGGACGCAGCGCGGGCGGGCAGTCGTCGTCGCCGGTGTTGACGATGTAGACGGGCGCGTCGCTCGGGATCTCGGCGGCGTTGCCGATGACCTCGGCGGTGATGCGCCGCAGATCGGCCTGCTTGCCCATGCTGGTGTCGGTCACGATCACCAGCACGTGCATGGTCCGGTTCCTCATGCGCGCGATGGTCTCGGCCACGTCGAGGTCCCAGTCGCGCGGGGTCCACTGGCCCAGGTACTGCACGACCTGTTCGCCCTGCGCGCCGACGGTGTCGAGGGGGTAGGCCGGGTAGACCTGCGGCGGTCCCTGGCGCGAGGGCCGGCGCGCGATGTCCACGGAGACCTGGTCGGTGGGCCGCAGCGCGTCGACGATCTCCTTGACCGACCGCACCGCCACCGGCAGGTGCCGCTGCATCGAGCCCGACCCGTCGAGCACCAGGGCCACGTCGAGCCGCTGTTCCCGTCCTCTGATCGTCTCGATCGCGCGGGCCAGTTCGCCGGCCGCGCCGGTCGGCCGGGCCTTGGCGGCCTGCCGCCGGGGTTCGCTTCCGGGCAGCACGTCCTGCGTTCGCAACCAGTCGGCCAGGTCGTGCACCACCGTGACCCGTTCGGGGCTGTCGCGATCGGGCCAGGCGAGCCTGATCGCGTGATAGTCGAGAACGGCCAGCGGCGGGATCTCGGGAATCCACAACCGGCCGTCGCCCCGGTCGCCCTCGGCGCAGAATCGCGCGGTGCGGCGGTTGTAATCCTCGATCAGGTGGCGGGGCGCCAGAAACGCCGACCGGCGCAGCAGGTTGTTCCGCCGGGGGTCGAAATCGCGCTGCAGGTTGCACAGCAGGGAAACGGGGTTCGCCTGGTCGTTCCAGAACGCGTCGCCCATCTCCTCCGGCAGAGTCCGCATCCGGTCCTCGGCCGATTCGAGGTCGGGAAAGACGCGGTGAGAGTCGAGGCCGACGGTGGCCAGCAGTCCCGCGCCGCTGATCAGCGGGTCGGGCCGGACGAAGTTGCGGTCGTCCTCGGTGAAGAACCGGAGCACCGATTCGAGGCCGGCTCCCCGCGTGTCCCGTTCGACCTGGTTGCGCAGGGGTTCGGTGACCCCGACCACGATCTCCGTGTACGCGATCTGCCCCACGTCCTCGACGAGCCCGTTCCCCGTCGCCACGTCGAGCATGTTCGCGATCTCCCGGCTCTCGACGACCAGCAGGTCGGGCCGCGGGCCGATCAGCCGTTGCCCGTCGGGGGTGCGCCAGCCGTTGCGTGACGCGGCCGCCAGACCGGCGATGGGCGGCGAGGCGACGACCTTCATCCGGGTGCCGGCGCACCGGCCCGTGGCGCGGGCCCGGGTGAACGCGTCCGTCAGGTCCTCGAACCGGGCGACGTCGTACGACGGCACGCTGACGATGATCTCCCGGGGCATCGGGCACTGTCCGAGATGCGCCTGGAGCAGCCGCCACCCGGCCGAGGCCAGCACCCACAGGGCGAGCACGGCGCCTCCGGCGGCGATGCCGATGGCGAGCATGCGCAACCAGGGCCAGAGGGCCGAGCCCAGCCGTCGCGTGGACGCGGTCGCCGTGGCGAGCCTGCCGCCGAAGCTCGGCCGCCAGCGGGCGAGCCGGCCCCGGAGCGCGTGGCGGATCGCGCCGAGCACGATGACGGCGACGGCGGCGCGAATGAGCCAGCGCGCGGCGATCTCGTCGCCGGTCACCGCCTGCGCGACCTCGGTGAGGGAGCCCAGCAGCGCGAAGAGCGGCGCCAACCAGGGGTTGGCGCCGTGCGCTGAATCGCCTGGAGGACTCATGGACTCCGCTGCCCCTTGCCGGTCCGTGCACTCGATCCGGTGCGGACAGAGCGTAAGCAGTGGGCGTCCGTATTTCACGCGGAATGCTGGAATTGAGACCTTTGCGGTCAGCCACCACCGTGTCACGGCCTGCTTTGGATATCGGCCGCATTCGACGCGCCGCCCGTTAAGGTGGCGCTAATCGAACCGTCGGGGGGCGCTTTCATGAGGCCGACAACAATTGTCGCATTCGCCTGCGTCATGGGCATCTCGGCCTGTAGCGCCGCTGATTCCGCCGTGGAAGCGCCCATAGAGCGCCCGAATTCAGCGCTTTCGTGTACGTCGTTCTTCTGCCATATCGGCTCCGATCCGGCCATTGTCGTCCACGACCTGGAACCGGCGAATCTGGGTTCGCTGAAAGCCCGCCTGACGTGGCTGGAGAACGAGTCGTGCCTCGTCGCGGTGACCCGCGACAAGACCGTCGTGCCCGTCTGGCCGAAGGACACCACGCCCGTCCGCGCGGCGGACGGGCGGCGCGGGGTGCGGGTGCCGGGGAAGGGCGAGATCCTCGACGGCGACGCCTTCAAGCAGGGCGGGTCATGGCTCGCGGGGGCCGAAATCGCCACCGGATGTGGCGCTCACGACGGGTTCTTCGCCGTCGACGGCTTCGAGTCGTAGGAACCCCGGGCGGTCAGGACGTCGCCGATGTGCGTGTCGGCCCAGGCCGTGATGGCGTCGACGACGCCTTCGAGGCTGCGGCCGAGCGGGGTCAGCTCGTAGTCGACCCGGGGCGGCACCACCGCGTGGACGGTGCGGGTCACCAGGCCGTCGCGTTCGAGGCCGCGCAGGGTCTGGGTGAGCATCTTCGGGGTGACGCCGTCGATCTTGCGGGACAACTCGGTGAAGCGCAGCGGGCCGCCGCGCAGGTGGGTCACGATCAGCACGCTCCACGCGTCGCCGATCCGGTCGAGCACCTGGCGGCTCGCGCAGTCTCTCAGGCTGTCCACCTGCTCACTATCCTCCAGGTGAGTACTGCACTTCAAGGTGCCCGCTATCGATGGGGAAGCATGACCTGACCTGCCCTGTTGCCTCCGTTACATCGTAATGAGAGGGAGCGAGATGACCTACGTCGTCACCGGCGCCACCGGACCCTTCGGCCGGCTCGCCATCGAGAGCCTCATCCGCCGCGGCGTGCCCGCCGGGGAGATCCGGGGGATCGGACGCCAGATCGAGAAGGCCGCCGACCTGGGCGTGGAGATCCGGAAGGCCGACTACGACGACCCCGGCGCGCTGCGCGACGCCTTCGCGGGGGCGGGCAAGCTGCTGTTCGTGTCGGGGTCGGAGCCGGGGCGGCGGCTCACGCAGCACGCCAACGTCGTGGCGGCGGCCGTCGAGGCGGGGGTGGAGCTGGTGGCGTACACGAGCATCCTGAACGCGGCCACCTCCACGATGGACCTGGCCCACGACCACCGGGCCACCGAGAAGCTGCTGACCGAGTCGGGGCTGCGGTCGGTCTTCCTGCGCAACGGCTTCTACTACGAGGTCTACACCGGCCAGTTGCCGACCTACCTCGAACACGGGATCGCGGGGGCGGCCGGCGACGGGCCGATCGGCGGGGCGGCCCGCGCCGACCTCGCCGACGCCGCCGCGGCGGTGCTCACCCAGGGGCCGGAGCGGCAGGTGTACGAACTGGCGGCCGAGGTCTTCACCCTGGCCACCCTGGCCGAGGTCGTCACCGAGGTCACCGGGACAACGGTCGGCTACGCGCCGCTGACCGGCGAGCAGTACCGGGAGGTCCTCAAGGGCGCGGGCCTGCCCGACGAGGTCGCCGACTTCGTGGTCGGCATCGACCTCGGGATCGCCGAAGGGAACCTGGCGACCTCGGGCGACGACCTGGCGAAGCTGCTCGGCCGGCCGCCCGTGTCGCTGCGGGAGGCGCTGGCTCAGTAGGTAAGGGCGGGGTCGGTGCGGGCCCGGGTCCGCACCGACCAGCCGACGAGCACCGTCAGCGCGGCCAGCGCGTAGGCGGCCACGCCGAGGCCGGTCACGTAGGCCACGGCCCCGGCGGCGGCCACGCCGAGCCACTCCCAGCGCCCGTCGAGGGCGACCAGGGCGACCAGCAGCAGGGCGTACCAGGAGTAGCCGGGCGTGAGCAGCAGGAACGCGACGCCGGTCACGACCAGCCCGCCCTGCCAGGGCCGCGCGGGGTCGCCCCTCCAGATGGTGTACGCCGCCACGGCCCCCAGCAGCAGCACGACCACCGGCAACGCCCAGACGTCGGGCACCAGCAGCCGGACCAGCCCGTACCGCCCGTCCGACCCGGCCGCGTAGCCCTCCTCCGACGCGTAACCGCCCAGGTAGCCGAACACCGACGCCTTCGACGTCAGCACGTAGGGGAGATAGGCGAGGACCGCCACCAGCAGGGCGGGCCCCAGGACGGTCATGGCGTCGCGCGGGCGGCGTACACCCGAAAGCGCCCCGGGAAGCAGGACGGCGGGCAGGAACTTCGCGGCGACGGCCCCGCCGAGCAGCGCGCCCCCGGCGGCGCGCCGCCGGGTCAGCAGGCCGAGCGCGCCGACCGCCAGGAACACCGACAGCGCGTCGGCGTGGGCGTTGTTGACCGCCTCGATCGGCACCGCCGGGCACCACGCCCACAGGCACGCCCCCCGGGGCCCGGCCAGCCGCACCAGCAGCAACGTGGTCGCCATCGCCAGCAGCAGGCCGCCCGCCTGCAGCGGCTTGTGCCGGGAACCCGGCGGCGACAGGGTGTGCACGGCCAGGAAGTACGCCTCCGACACCGGGGGATAGATGGTCGGCACCCTCGGCCGGTTGATGCGGGTGCAGCCGCCGCCCCACAACCACGACATGTAGGCCGTCTCGCACACGGGGCCGTCGAGGAACAACCAGTCGTCGCGCAGCCCGGCCAGCTCCTCGGCGATCGGCGGGTGGTCATAGGGCGAGACGCCTGCCGCCTGGACCCGCCCGTCCCAGGCGTAGCGGTAGGAGTCGGTGCTGGTGCGCGGGACGTCCAGCAGCCCGACGGCGCCTGCCACGAGCCCGCCCGCCACCACCAGCGCGGCCGCCCGCCCCGGTGGCACCCGCCGCAGCGACCACGCCGCCGCCGCGAACAGCGCCCAGCAGACCGCGTACCAGCCGATCAGCCCGGCGGGGTCGGCCAGCTGGCCGCGGCGGGTGACGGCGACGGCCAGCGCGGCCACCAGGGCGGTCAGCAGGGCGACGGTGAGTTTCACCAGGTCAGGGTCTCAGCGATGCGGGCCCGGGAACCGGCCGCCGGGCCGGACGTCCGTGATTCGTAAGGTGTCGTAGCCCCGCCTATGGGCCTCCGGCACGATTGCATGGGATCCATGAATCCCACGCTTCCGCAGTTCAGGGGCCGGTTGCACGACGCGCGGACGGCTGTCGCGATCGGCCGGTGGCTCGGGTCGGCCGTCGTGGTCTGCTTCCTGACCGGGCTGATCAGCCACGTGCTCCAGCATCCGCCGGGCTGGATGACCGGCCTGCTGCCGGTCCGGCCGGCCTGGGGCTACCGCCTCACGCAGGGGCTGCACGTCGCGTCGGGGCTGGCGGCGATCGTGCTGGTGATGGCGAAGTTGTGGGCGGTCTACCCGAGGTTGTTCACCTGGCCGGCGTTCCGGTCGCTGCCCCATCTCGTGGAGCGGCTGTCGATCGCGCTGCTGGTGGCGGCCACCGTGTTCGAGCTGTTCACCGGCCTGATCAACATCCTCCAGTGGTATCCGTGGCCGTTCTCGTTCACCCAGACCCACTACGCCGTCGCCTGGATCGTGGCCGGTTCGCTGCTCCTGCACCTGGCCGTCAAGGCGCCGCTGATCAGGGAGAACTGGCGGAAGAAGAAGGCCGACGTCGACGCGGCCGACCGGCGGGCCCTGCTCGCGGGGGTCGGCGCGGCCGTGGGCGCGGTCACGCTGACCACGGTCGGGCAGTCGCTGTCGGCGCTGCGGGGCTTCGACCTGCTCGCGCCGCGCAGCCCGGACGTCGCGACCCAGGGCATGCCGATCAACCGCACGGCCGCCGCCGCGCAGGTCACCTACGCCTCGTCCGAGGGCTGGGCGCTGGAGGTCGCCGGGCCGAAGCCCTACCGCATCACCCTGGCCGAGCTCGAAGCGCTGCCGCAGCGGCGGGTGCGGCTCCCGATCGCCTGCGTCGAGGGCTGGAGCGCCGACGCGTGGTGGAGCGGGGTGCCGATCCGCGACCTGCTGGCCCGCGCGGGCGCGCCGCCCGGCACCGCCGTGCGGGTGGAGTCGCTGGAGGTCTGGGGCTACTACCGGGTCATGGAGATGCCCGCCCAGTACGCCGACGACCCGTCCACCCTGCTCGCGCTGCGCCTCAACGACGAGGTGCTCTCGCTCGACCACGGCTACCCGGCGCGGATCATCGCCCCGAACCGGCCCGGCGTGCTGCAGACCAAGTGGGTGTCCCGGCTGGAGGCGGTATGAGAATCGCGGTGGGCGCGGCCGGGGTCTTCCTCATCGGCGTGGGCCTGTTCTTCCTGCTGCCGCTGCCGGGCCTGCTCGGGGTGGTCGTCTGGTTCGCCGGGGCCATCGCGCTGCACGACGTGCTGATCGGCCCGATCGTGCTGGTCACCGGCCTGCTGGTGGCCCGGCTGCCCGACCGGGCCGTGGTGCGCGGCGCGCTGATCACGATGGGCGGGCTGGTGCTGATCACGATCCCGGCGCTGCTGCGGCCGGGACCCTCGCCCAACCCGACCGTGCTGGTCCAGGACTACCCGCGCAACCTGCTGATCTGCCTGGCGGCGGTGGCCGTCGTCGCGGTCGTGCTGGTGCTGCTGCGCCGCCGGCGCTGAGCCAGTTCCACGAAGTGGCGGCCGGTCACCGTCCACTCCGCGACCCGCGTCCAGCCCGCCCGCTCGGCGTGGCGGCGGAGCGCGGCCCGGCCCGCCCGGGCCCAGGGGAAGGCGGGGCCGGCGCCGCCGCGGCCGTCGTCCAGGACCACCTCGTGGCGTTCGTCGACGTCCTCGGGGTCGGCTTCGGCGATCAGCAGGCCGTGGGGGGCCACGACGTCGGCCATCCGGGTCAGCAGGGCCGCCGGGTCGCCGCCGATGCCGACGTTGCCGTCGATGAGCAGGGCCGTCGTCCAGCGGCCCTCGGCGGGCAGCGGCTCGAACACCGACCGGCACAGGGCCATGCCGCCCCGGCCGCGGGTGCTGCGGACGGCCGCCGGGCTGACGTCCACGCCGAGGATGCGGCGGCCCTGCCCGGCCAGGGCCTCGACCAGGCGGCCGGGGCCGCAGCCGACGTCCAGGACCGCGCCCCGGCAGCGGGCCAGCACCGACCGGTCGGCGGCGTCCGCCCCCGCGCACCAGCGGTCCACCTCAAGCGGCAGCAGCCCGCCGTCGGCCCGCCGCAGGAACAGCGGGCCGCGCCCGTTCCGCAACGCCACGGTGTAGGGGTCGTCGAGCCAGGCCGTCATCGGGCCGGCGTCCGCAGCGCCAGGCGGGCGTGCAGGTCGGCGAAGGCGCTCCACGGCGCCTGGGCGGCCACCAGCAGGGCGTCGTCGGCGGTGTCGACGTCGCGCAGGGCCGGCAGGTCGGCGACCGTCAGGCCCTTGCCGCGCAGCCGGGCCCGCTGGGCGGCCCCCGTCTCCGGGACCGACATGGGCACGCCGAGCAGCAGCGCCGGGTCGGGGTCGGCCAGGCCGAGCGCCCAGAAGCCGCCGTCGTCGGCGGGGCCGAACCAGGCGTCGCACCCGGTGAAGTCGAGCGCCGGTTCGAGCAGGTCGGGCGTGACCTGCGGGGTGTCCATGCCGATCAGCAGCGCCGGGCCGGCGCAGGCGGCGAACGCGGCGGCCAGGCGTTCGTCGAGGCCGCCGCCGCACTGGGGGCGGATCTCGAAGCCGGGCGGCGTCCACGGGCCCGGAGCGCCGTCGAGGACCAGCACGTGCCGGTCGGCGGGGGTGGCGAGCACCGCCGTCAGGGTGTCGGCGAGCGCCGCCTCGGCCAGCGCGGCGGCCTCCCCGGGCGTGAACGGCGGGGTCAGCCGGGTCTTGACCCGGCCGGGCACCGGCTGCTTGGCGATCACCAGGAGGGTCGTCATCGGGCGGCTCCCTCGCGCAGCACCTTGCGCATGTCCAGGACCGCCTGGAACGTTCCCTTCCAGGTACCGGTGACCTTCGACTTCCCGCTGCGCGGCAGGTAGGGCACGTCGATCTCGCGCACCCGCCACCCGGCGTCGGCGGCCCTGACCACCATCTGGAGCGGATATCCGCTGCGCCGGTCGGTCAGGTCGAGCTTGAGCAGGGCCTCCCGCCGCGCGGCCCGCAGCGGGCCGAGGTCGTGCAGCCGCAGGCCGGTCCGCCGCCGCACCATCTTCGACAACGCCCAGTTCCCGGCCCGCGCGTGCGCGGGCCACACCCCCCGCGACTGCGGCCGCCGCCGCCCCAGCACCAGGTCGTCGCCTTCGGAGAGCAGCTGGACGAACTCCGTCAGCAGCCCCGGATCGAGCGACGCGTCGCAGTCGCAGAAACAGACGACGTCGGCCTCGGCCGCCAGCAGCCCGGCGTGACAGGCCGCCCCGAACCCGCGCCGGGATTCGGCCACCACGGTCGCGCCGAGCGAGCGGGCGATCTCCGCCGACCCGTCGGTCGAGCCGTTGTCCACGACCAGCGCCCGCCAGCCCGGCGGGATCCGCTCCAGGACCCACGGCAGGGCTTCAGCCTCGTTCAGGCAGGGCAGCACGACGTCCACGGATTTTTCGATCACCCTGCCACCGTAGGAAGGACCGGGCCGGAAGACGGCCATTGAGTCCTTACGAAACGCGGACGCCGTCCGATATGCATGCTCTTCGGTGCCAGGCTGGGCTCATGAGGATCCTGGTCGTGGAGGACGACCCGACCGTCGCCGGCGTCGTGGCCGACTACCTGCGCGTCGCCGGGCACACCGTCGACCGGGCCGCCGACGGCCCCGCCGGGCTCGACCTGGCGCTGCGCGGCGGCCCCGACCTGGTCGTGCTCGACCTGATGTTGCCCGGCCTCGACGGGCTGGAGGTGTGCCGCCGCCTGCGCGCGGCCAGCGCGGTGCCGGTGATCATGCTGACCGCGCGGGGCGAGGAGGACGACCGCATCGCCGGCCTGGAGACGGGCGCCGACGACTACGTGACCAAACCGTTCAGCCCGCGTGAGCTGGTGCTGCGCGTCGAGTCGGTGCTGCGCCGCAGCCGGGCGGGCCGGCCGGGGCCGCCCGGCCCGCTGCGGGCGGCCGGGCTGACCGTCGACCCGGCGACCCACCGCGCCCAGAAGGACGGCGTGGAGCTGACCCTGACGTTGCGCGAGTTCGATCTGCTGGCCCACTTCCTGGCCCACCCCCACCGGGCGCACACCCGCGAGAGCCTGATGCGCGAGGTGTGGGGCTGGGACTTCGGCGACCTGTCGACGGTGACCGTCCACGTCAGGAGACTGCGCGGGAAGATCGAGGACGATCCGGCCCGGCCCCGGCTCATCCACACCGTCTGGGGTGTGGGCTACCGCTTCGACCCGGGAGAGGCCCGATGAGGGACCTGCTGCTCATCGCCCTGTTCGCGTTCGGCGGCGCGGTCGCCGCCGGCCTCCTGGGCGCGGCCGTGCTGATGCCGCTGCGCCACCGGTCGGTGACGGTCTCCCTGGCCGTGGTCGCGGTCGTCGCGGTGACCGCGATGCTGGCCGGCACCCTCGCCGTGGCCTGGGCGATGTTCCTGTCGCCCCACGACCTGACCGTGGTGACCCTCGTCATCACGATGGCCGCCGTGGTGTCGCTGGCGACCGCGCTGCTGCTGGGCCGCTGGGTGGTGGCCCGCAGCCACGACCTGGCCCGCGCCGCCCGCGACTTCGGCGACGGCGGCGACTTCGCCCCCCCCGAGACGCCCGCGACCGCCGAACTCGCCGGACTGGCCAGGGAACTGGCCGCCACCAGCGAGAAGCTGGCCGCCTCCCGGGCGCGCGAACGGGCCCTGGAGACCTCCCGCCGCGAACTGGTCGCCTGGATCTCCCACGACCTGCGCACCCCGCTGACCGGCCTGCGCGCCATGGCCGAGGCGCTGGAGGACGGCGTCGCCGACGACCCCGCCCGCTACCACCGGCAGATCCGCGCCGAGGTCGACCGGCTGACCACGATGGTCGGCGACCTGTTCGAGTTGTCGCGCGTCCAGGCGGGGGCGTTCCTGCCCGTACCGGCCCGGATGTCGCTGCGCGACCTGGCCGCCGACGCGCTGCTCGGCGCCGCCCCGCTGGCCGAGGAACGCGGCGTCCGCCTGGTCGGCGACGACCTCGACCACGTCCCGGTCGAGGTCGACGGCAAGGAGATGACCCGGGTGCTGGCCAACCTGCTCGTCAACGCGATCAGGCACACCCCGGCCGACGGCACGGTCGCGGTCAGCGCGGCCCGCCACGACGGCCACGCGGTGCTGGCCGTGACCGACGGCTGCGGCGGCATCCCCGCCGACGACCTGCCGAGGGTGTTCGACACCGGCTGGCGCGGCTCCGCCGCCCGCACCCCGCCCGCCGGGGCGGGGCTCGGGCTGGCGATCGTCCGGGGCATCGTCGAGGCCCACGCGGGCCGGGCCGACGTCCGGAACGTGCCCGGCGGCTGCCGGTTCGAGGTCACCCTGCCGCTGGTGACCTGAGAGGCGCGCGGGCGAACTCCACCACCCCGTCGGCGAACACGACCGAGGGCTTCCAGCCCAGGTCACGGCGCAGCCGCGCGGAGTCGGCCGTGATGTGCCGCACGTCGCCCAGCCGGTACTCCCCGGTCACGACCGGCATCGGCCCGCCGAACGCGGTCGCCAGCGCGGCCGCCATCTCGCCCACGGTGTGGGGGTGGCCGCTCCCGGCGTTGTACGCGGCGTGCCGCCCCCCGGGCAGGTCGCCGACCGCGCCGAGCGCGGCCAGGTTGGCCATGGCCACATCCCTGACGTGCACGAAGTCGCGGCGCTGCCCGCCGTCCTCGAACACCCGGGGCGCCTCCCCGCGCTCCAGCGCCGACCGGAAGAACGACGCCACCCCCGCGTAGGGGGTGTCGCGCGGCATGCCGGGCCCGTAGACGTTGTGGTAGCGCAGCGACACCGCGCGCCCGCCGGTCGCCCGCGCCCACGCGGCGGCCAGGTGCTCCTGGGCGAGCTTGGTGGCGGCGTAGACGTTGCGCGGGTCGACGGGCGCGTCCTCGGTGACCAGGCCGGGGGCCATCTCCGCGCCGCAGAGCGGGCAGCGCGGCTCGAACCGCCCGGCGTCGAGGTCGGCGACGTCGCGGGGCCCGGGCCGCACGACGCCGTGGCCCGGGCAGACGTAACGGCCTTCGCCGTACACGACCATGGAGCCCGCCTGCACCAGCCGGGACACCCCGAGCTCGGCCATGACCGACAGCAGCACGGCGGTGCCGTGGTCGTTGCACGACACGTAGTCGGGCGCGTCGCCGAAGTCGGACCCCAGCCCGACCATCGCGGCCTGGTGGCAGACCGCGTCGACCCCCGTGAGGGCGGCCCTGAGCGCTCCGGCGTCGCGGACGTCGCCCCGGACGAACACGGCGTCCGGGATCTCGGGCTCCCGGGGATGGGCGGCGGGCAGCAGGGCGTCGTACACGATCGGCTCGTGACCGGCGGCGGTGAGCGCGGCGACGATGTGCGAGCCGATGAACCCGGCTCCTCCTGTGACGAGAACTCGCATGTCAGGGACGCTACGGAAGACCACGCCCCGGAGGGTGTTCCCGCGCCGGGCCGTAAGGGTTCCGTCACACCCGCACGAACCCGAACGCCGGATGACCGAGCAGGAACGCCGGCTCACACCGGCCCCCGGCCCGCCGGAACTCGGCCACCCCGTCGGCGAAGCGCACCCGGGGCGCCCAGCCGAGCTCCCGCCGCAACCGCGCCGAGTCGGCGGTGATGTGCCGCACGTCCCCGAGCCGGAACTCCCCGCTCGCCACCGGCCGGGGCCGCCCCGCCGCGACGGCCACCGCCGCCGCCATCTCTCCCACCGTCCGGGGCTCGCCACTGCCGGTGTTGTACGCCGAATGGCTCCCTCTGGGCCGATCGGCCTCCAGCGCCCGCAGATTCGCCGCCGCCACGTCCTTGACGTGCACGAAGTCGCGCCGCTGGCGACCGTCCTCCATGACCTGGGCAGGGAGGTCGCCCGCTCCGTAGACGTCGTGGTAGCGCAGCGTGATCGCGGTGCCGCCGGTGGCGCGGGCCCAGGAGGCGGCGAGGTGTTCCCGCGCGAGCTTGGTGGCGGCGTGCACGTCGCAGGGGCGGGTGGGGGAGTCCTCCCCGGTCAAACCTGGGCGCAGCTCGGTCCCGCACCACGGGCAGCACGGTTCGAACCTGCCGGCCGCGAGGTCGGCGACCTCCCGGGGGCCGGGGTGGACCACGCCGTGGGAGGGGCAGTGGTGGCGGCCCTCGCCGTAGACCGCCACCGACCCGGCCTGTACCAGCCGCAGGACCTTCGCCTCGGCCATGGCCTTCAGCAACACGGCGGTGGCGTGGTTGTTGCCCGCCACCATCGCGGGCGCGTCCGCGAAGCCGCCGACGACGTCGGCCTGATGGCAGACGGCGTCGACACCACGCGGGTCCGCACCGAGAACGGGTTCGTGACCGGCGGCGGTGAGCGCGGCGACGATGTGGGAGCCGATGAACCCGGCTCCTCCTGTGACGAGAACTCGCATGCCAGAAAACTACGGAACCCGCAGGTCAGCGCCGCGTTCCCGCGCCGCCGGACCGGCCCGGAAAGGGGCCGGGCGCCTCCCCGCGCAGGGAGGCGCCCGGCATATGTCGAGCGGTTCAGCTCACCAGCACCTGGTCGAAGACCGTCGTGTTGAGCTGTCCCGCCTCATGGGAGCAGACGAAGAGCCCGATCGTCGCCGGCCCGGCGATGGTCGCCGTGCCGATCGCCGTCCAGTCTTCGCCGTTCGCCGACCGGTAGGTGGTCACCGTCGACCCCACCCGGGACACCCGCAGCCACACGGGTGCCGTGGCGGCTCCGCCGTCCGCGTCGGAGTTGAAGTTCGCCTGCTGGTGGATCCCGTGCGCCGGGGTCAGGAACACCCCGGAGTACGGCGACAGCGCCGTCGCGGCAGACTTGATCATCAAGCCCGACTTGGCCCAGTCGTCGGTGTTCTCCTGGCTGATCACGCGGGCCACGATCGTGCCGTTCGCCGGGAGGTCGCGGTAGACGTAGTGCATCTGGTCGGCCGTGCCCCACACGTCGCCGCCCGCGCCGGAGACGGTGAAGGTCCTCCCGTTGACGCTGGCGGTGCCGGCCAGGGCGGGGCCGCCCACGTCGACGGAGTTCCAGCCGGCCGGTAGGCCGGTCGTGTTCGCCGGTGTCACGGTCACGTCGGAGAACGTCGCCGTGGTCGTCTGGCTGCCGTCGTGGGAGACGGCGAACAGGCCGACCTGCGCCGCGGCGGCCATCGTCACGGTCCGGGCGCCGATGCGGGTCCAGGTCACGCCGTCGTCGGAGTCGAAGGCGGTGAACGTGTTCCCGGCGCGGACCAGCTTCAGCCACACGTCCGGGGTCTCCAGGTCGGAGCCGGTCACGTCGTGCTCGCCCGTCGTCTGCAGGTGGACGCCGTGGTCGGCGCTCAGCAGCAACGCCGCGTACGGCGAGCCCGACACGGTCGTCTCCTTGAACATGACGCCCGCCTTGGTCCACGCCTCGGCGCGGGTCAGCGCGTTCACCCGGGCGACGATGGTGCCGTCGCCGGTCAGGGAGCGGCGCACGAAGTGCATCTGGTCGGTCGCGCCCCACACGTCGTCGCCGCCGGCCGTGACGGTGAACACGCCGCCGAGCTCCCCGGACGAGCCGGGCAGCACCGGATTGCCCACGTCGCCGCCCGTCCACAACGCCGGGAGGCCGTTGTCGTCGGCCGACTCGAACGTCACGTGGTCGAACGTCGCGGTGCCCAGGACGGTGCCGTCGCGGTGGGCGGTCACGAACAGGCCCGCCGAGACCGTCTCGGGCAGGCCGGGCAGGGTGTGCTGGCCGACCGGGGTCCAGTTCTCCCCGTCGGGCGACCGGAACGCCTTGATCACGTCGCCTTCTCGGGTCAGCCGGACCCACGCGTCGGGGAAGACGAACGGGCCGCCGACCACCGACGACGGGTCGGAGGTCTGGAAGTGCATGCCGTTCTCGGGCGTGACGAACAGGTCGGCGTAGGACGACGGGCCCCTGATCATCAGGCCCGCCTTCGCCCACGGCGCGGTCTCCGACTGCGAGGTGACGCGCGCGGTGATCGAGCCGTCGCCGGTCAGCGGGCGGTTGAGGAACGAGTGCTCCTCGGTGTCGGCCCACACGTCGGTGCCGCCGCCGTTGACCGTGTACGTCCCGGTCGCCGTGTCGTAGGTGGCCGAGCCCGCCGGGGTCGCGCCGTCGACGTCCACGCGGGTCCACGGCGACGGCACCGGGCCGACCGTCGAGCCCTGGGTGACCTGCACGTTCTCGAAGACCGCCTCGCTCAGCGCGGTCATGTCGTGGGAGCTGACCCACAGGCCGATGGTCGCCTGGGCGGCCATCGGGAGCGTGGTGGTGCCGATCGCCGTCCACACCACGCCGTCCGCGGAGCGGTAGGCGGTGAACACGTCGCCGGTCCGGGTCAGCTTCATCCAGCCGCCCAGCGACGGGTAGCCGCCGCCGTCGCCCTGGAAGTCGTACTGGAAGTGCATGCCGTTCTCGGGCGTCAGGGCCACGGCCGCGTAGGGAGCCATCGGGGTGGCCGACTCCTTGATCATGACGCCGGCCTTGGCCCACGGGTGGGTGTTGGTCTGCTCGGTGAGCTTGGCGATGACGGTGCCGTCGCCCTGGAGCGGCTGGAAGACGTACCGGAACTCGTCGGTCTGGTCCCAGACGTCGTTGCCGCCGCCCTTGATCGTGAACGACCCGGCGTCGTAGTAGGTGGTCCCGGCGACGGTGCGCGGGCCGATGTCGGCGCTGGCCCACGGGGCCGGGGGCTGGGTCAGCTCCAGGAAGTCGGCCCCGTAGGTGGCGTCCTCGCCGGGGGTGATGATCGTGTGGGTGATCTCGCCCTCGTCCGACCAGCCCTGCCAGGCGTACTGCTTGCCGTTCCAGAACTGGGTCGCCGGGGCGCTCAGCACCCGCTCGACCCCCACGACCGCCTGCTCCACCTTGGTCCCGGTGAACGGCACGCCGTCGACCGTGTACGTCGGCCCGAGCGGGTCGGAGGTGAAGGTCAGCTCGACCAGGTTGGGTTTCACGTCGACGAACGACGTGTGCTGGAGCCCGCCCGCGTCGGTCACCGTGAGCTGCACCCGATACCAGGTCGTGGCGACGTTGTCGGCGACGCGCGGGATGGTGAACGTGCCGCCGCGCACGCCGTTGACCGGCCCGAGGAACGGGTGCACGTGGTCGGCGTGGTGGAAGATCACCGACCACGAGAACGCCGAGGCCGGCAGCGTGCCGTCCTCGGGGTCGACGCCGGTGGCCGCGTAGGTGATGACGTCGCCGGCGTCGTACGTAGCCAGCGAGACCGGCGCGGTGATCGTGCCGGTCGGCCGCCGGTTGCCGACGGTGACCTTGACCGCGGCCTGCGTCGACTTCGCGCCGTCGCTGACGGTCAGCGTGACGTCATAGGTGCCGTTGGTCGTGTACGTGTGGGTCGGGCTCGCCTCGGTCGAGGTCGTGCCGTCCTTGAAGTCCCACAGGTACGTCACCTCGTCGCCCTCGTCGGGGTCGCCCGACCCCAGCGACGAGAAGTGCACCTCCAGCGGCCCGAGGCCGTCGGAGGGCGTGGCCGCCGCCTTGGCCACCGGCGCGCGGTTGCCGCCCGAGGGGGCGATCTTGTAGAACGCGCCCGGGTAGATGTCGAGCTGGTAGAGGTTCCCGTCGGGCCCGGTCGAGAGCTGCACCGGCGTGCCGGCGTTCAGGTCGAAGTCGTTGACCGAGATGACGCTCTTGAACTCCTCGTCCATCTTCAGGTACTTGATGAACCCGAGCGTGTAGTCGGCGAAGAAGACCGCGTTGTCGTACTCCTCCGGGAACGTGCCCCCGGTGTAGATCTCCAGCGAGGTCACCGACCCGGCCGCGGCCGGGGGAGCGGTGTGCGGGTAGGTGTAGACCGGGTTGGCGTAGCCGCATCCGGCGCAGAAGCCCTCGGCGAGGGGCCAGCCGTAGTTGCCGCCCTTCTCGACGAGGTTGATCTCCTCCCACTCCGAGCCGCCGACGTCGCCGGTGAGGATCTTCCCGGCGTTGGGTCCGTTCGGCACCACGTCCCACCGGAACGGGTTGCGCAGCCCGTAGGCCCAGATGGCCCGCTCGGCGCCCGGGGTGGTCGCGAACGGGTTGTCCGGCGGGATCGTGCCGTCCTTGTTGACGCGCAGGATCTTGCCGTGCGGCGTGCCGAGGTTCTGGGAGTTGGGGTTGTAGGTGTTCATCCCCAGCGACCAGTACAGCTTGCCGTCCGGGAGGAAACGCAGCTCGCCGCCGTGGTGGAACACGTTCGACTGCTGGTTCGACTGGACGAGCACCAGCTCCGAGGCCGCGGCGATGGTGTCGCCGGTGACGGTGAAGCGGCTCAGCCGGTTGAAGTTGTCGCTGCGGGTGTAGGCGACGTAGACGTGGTGGTTGGTGGCGAAGTCGGGGTCGAGCTCCAGCCCGAGCAGGCCGCGCTCGTCGGCGTTGGCCGTCGGCAGGGTGATCATCGGCGTGGTCTGGAGCACGCCGTTCTTGATCAGCTTGATGGCGCCGTTCTTCTCGCCGATGAGGATGCGGCCGTCCGGCGCGAACCGGAAGGCCGTCGGCATGTCGAGGCCGTCGGCGAGCAGGGTCTTGTCGAACTCGACCGGCGGCGCGGCCTGCGCCGCCGGCGCGGGCACGACGACGAGCACGACGAGGAGCAGTAACGCGGTGAGGGTGCGCATGGTGGTGCCTAGTCGGTGAGGGCCGGCAAAGGGGCCGGAGCGGGCCGGGTGGCGGTCTCGTCCTCGTGGGCCGACGCGTGGTCGACCAGGCCGTGCTCGGTGAGCTCCCAGTAGTGCCGGCGCGAGGGGCGCAGCAGCTGGAAGAACGCCTTGTAGGCCGCGACGCTCATCAGGCCCCAGTAGAGCGGGACGGTGAGCATCGCCCTGACCGCGCGGTGCAGCCCCCGCTCCATGCAGCCGGTCATCAGGCAGTACATCATCAGGAAGTTGCCGAGGATCATCGTCAGCACGCCGAGGTAGAGCACCACGGCCGGGAACAGCGCCTCGATGTACTGCGTGCCGGTGAAGACGTAGACCAGCGTCATCAGCCAGAAGAACGGGTTGACGAGCGTGGTGAACGTGGAGAACCCGAGCGTCAGGTGGAAGGCGATCCAGCGGCGGGTGCCGAGCTCGCGCCAGAGCTTGACCGGGTGGCGGGTGTGCACCAGCCAGGTCTGGATGTAGCCCTTGATCCACCGCGACCGCTGCCGCACCCAGTTGCCCAGGTGGCTGTTGGCCTCCTCCTCGGTGACCGACACCATCATGCGCACGTCCCAGCCGCGCCGGGCGATGCGGATGCCGAGGTCGGCGTCCTCGGTGACGTTGTAGGCGTCCCAGCCGCCCAGCGCGCGCAGCGCGTCGGTGCGGAAGTGGTTGGACGTGCCGCCCAGCGGGATGGCCAGCCGGTGCCGGTCGAGGCCGCGCAGCGACAGGGAGAAGTTGGTGGCGTACTCGGCCGCGAAGCACTGGGTGAGCCAGTTCGTCCACGGGTTCCAGTACTGGAGCTCGGCCTGCACGCACACCACGCGGTCGGCCAGCAGCCGGAACGCCAGCACCGACTTGCGCAGCTGGTCGGGGTCGGGCCGGTCCTCGGCGTCGTAGATGACGCAGAACTCGCCGCGCGCCTTCTCCAGCCCGACGTTGCACGCCTTCGGCTTCGTCTTCGGGTTGGAGTGGGGGATGATCACGACCTCGAACTGCGGCAGCAGGTCGACGGCGGCCAGCGCGCCGCGGGTGGCGTCGTCGTCCTCCTCGATCAGCAGCAGGATCTGCAGCTTGTCGGCCGGGTAGTCCATCTGGGACAACCGCTTGATCAGGAACGGCAGCACCTCCGCCTCCCGGTGCAGCGGCACCAGGACGGTGTAGAGGGGCAGCGCGTCGCGCGGGATGGTGTCGATGTCGGAGGGCTCGAACCGGAGCACCGGCGAGCCCCACGCGCCGAACACCATGGCCAGCTTGAAGGCGATGACGGCGACGTAGATCGCGGTGACGATGGCGACGGCGGCCTGGCCGTACCAGATGGGGCCGGGGCCCCAGCCGGTGACGACGTGCAGCGCCAGCGCCCCGGCCAGCAGGGCGATCACCAGCGTGCCGGTGACCGCCTGGCCACGGCTGAGCAGCCGGCGCGCGCTCAGTTCGTCGGGGATGACGGCGGTGGTGCTCATCGCACGGGCTCCGTTCGGATGGCGCGGTAGATCAGGCGGTCGGCGTCCTGGTAGAGGAGCTGGTAGTTCTCGTTGAGGACCCGGGTGTTGTGCAGCGACGTGTAGACGCCGTCCTCCGAGCCCCGCGACGAGCGCATGTAGATCCAGCGCACCTTGCTCGTGACGGGGTCGGCCAGCGCCGGTTCCCACATCCGGAACGAACCCTCGTAGATGATCTCCCCGAGGGGCAGCTGCGACTGGAAGGTGACGAGCTCGTTGCCGAAGTTCTGCATGAGCACCCGGCCGCCGTCGTAGTTCTGCTTCAGCCAGGTGGCCGAGCCGACGTCGATGCGCCCGCCGGGGGAGTTGAGGTAGGCCACCGGCTCCTCCAGCGTCTTGGTGCCCGGCACCGCCAGCACCGTGGCCGCCACGGCGACCGCCACGAACGGCCGCGCCTGCTTGACGTACGCCACCAGGAAGCCCGCGAACACCGCCGCGCCCAGCGCCATCACCATGCCGAACCGCACGTTGTAGAGGTCGCCGTGGATCTCGGCGACGTGCAGCGGGCGCTGCCCGGCGTACAGGGTGAAGATGTAGAACGGCAGGAACCCGAGCAGCGCGTACGGCGCCAGCGTGGCCGCGTGGATGCGGTGGCGGGCGAAGTAGAGGATCACGCCCAGCGCCGCGAGGCCCAGCGTCACGTAGCCGACGTCGTCGGCCATCGCGATCAGGTAGGTCTGGGCCGAAACGACGATGTCGCCGACGGTCTGGTCGCCGGCGGTCACCCAGAGAGACGGTTTGGCGTACTCGCCGACCTGCCAGTAGAGCGGGTTGCCGAAGATGATCCAGTTCCAGCCGCACCAGGCCGCGATGCCGCTGTAGGCGATCACCGAGAAGAAGATCAGGTTCGCCTCGATGTGGGTGTAGCCGCGCCACCGGCGCAGCGCGGTGTAGCCCACGACGCAGGTGACCGCAAGGCACAGCACCCAGCCCTCGTACCGGGTCAGCGTCGCGAGAACGGTCCACATCGAGGAGAGGGCGATCTGGCCGTAGCGTCCGGTCCGGCACCACTCCTGCAGGTGGTAGACCGCGCCCGCGATGCACGCGAACAGCAGCGACTCGGTCATCGGGGTGGCCTGCAGGTAGAGCGCGTTGGTGTTCAGCGCGAACACCGCGGCCGCCGCGACGCCGGCCCAGCGGGTGCCCGCCATGCCGTCGGCGATCTTGTACAGGTACCGCACCGTGATGACGAACGAGATCATCGAGACGATGCTGGAGGCCATGCCCGTCGTGTAGAACCACTCGATCCACACGAACGGCACCGCCAGGACGTGCGGCAACGGCAGCCACACGCCGCCGAGCTGGGCGACGCCCGCGGTCGGGCTGTCGACCACGCGGGCCGCGATCAGGACGTGCGAGACCGCGTCCTTGTAGCTGAGGACCACGCCCTGGTTGAAGTAGTAGACCGCCGCCACGACCGACAGGACGGCCGCGAGGCCGGTCACCACGGCGAGCAGCGGGTCGTCGGGGGTGAGCGCCCGGCGGGTGCGGCGCCACTTGAGGCCGTCTCTGACCAGGTCGCGGTAGACGCCGGCGAGGCTGGTGAGCGAGCGCAGGATGACCCTGATCGACGCGCCGGTCTGGTGGCCGTGCTGGCGCGGGTAGTGGTTGACCGGGTGTTCGACGATGCGCGTGTGGCCCGCGCCGATCTTGGCGAGCAGCTCCGGCGAGATCGCGGCGGCTTCGCCGGTCAGCGTCAGGTCGTCCAGGAGCTTGCGGTCGAGCAGCTTGTAGGCGCAGTCGACGTCACGGCTGCGGGTGCGCAGCAGCACCCGGTTCAGCTGGGTCCAGATCCACGCGTTGACCGTGCGCACGAACGGGTCGGCGCGGTGCTTGCGGTAGCCGATCACTCCGTCGGCGCGCTCGTCGCGCTGCACCTGGAGGAAGGTCAGCAGGTCCTCGGCCCTGAACTGGCCGTCGGAGTCGGTGAGCAGGATGCGCCGCATGTCGGTCTGGTCGAGGGCGGCCGCGATGCCGGTGCGGACCGCGCCGCCGTACCCCTGGTTGACCTGGTGGTGCACCGCGATGACCCGGCCGGGGTGGCGCTCGGCGAGCTCGTCGAGCACCCGTCCGGTCCCGTCGGGGGAGCCGTCGTTGACGACGACGATCCGGTGCTCCATGCCGGCCAGCGTGGTGAGGAAGTCCTCGACCGTCGCCGCCAGGTTCTCCTCTTCGTTGAACGCCGGCATGACGACGGTCACGCCTTCGGTGTATAAGCGCGCGGCTCGGGGGGGCGCGCTGGGAATCTCGAGGGTCACGCGAGGGCCTCGGCCTTCTCTCGGGCCTTCTCACGGGTGGCGAATACGAACTTGTCACATATGAGATAGGTGACAATCGTGCCGATTAGGACACCGGTCGCAGCTGAAATGAGAGTTGGCAGAAATGGATGTACTAGGGCGAAAACGCCGGTGTTGACGGCCAGCGACAGGAGCGCGGTGCCGTTGTAGCTCGACCACCTCTTGACGGTGAGCGGGAAGCGGCGGTCCCCCCAGGTGAACTTCGAGCTCAACACGAAGTTGAGCTGGGCTGACAGCAGAAAACCGATGGCATCGGCGGGGGTCCACGGGACGCCGGCCGATGCCATTGCGGTCATCGCGAGGTACTGGACTCCGAAGCAGAAACCACCCACCAGGAGAAATCGCACCACACGTAAGTGATAATCCGGAACAATCGCCACTCGTCCCCCACGGCTTGTGCCTGGTGATCGCGGATTGGTACGTGCCAAGCGTCATGAAGTTTCATGACATGCGCACAAGGGTGGCGTTATCGCAGCGTGAACTATAGCTAGCGAGAACTTCTGTAGAGAAGTTAAGTATGTGAACTTCTGACACGGCCGAATGACAATGGCGCGTCGGCCGAAATACCGTCTTGGAACGGTCCCGGCAGGTCACGGGGGGCCTTCGCCGGTCGGCGCGGTCAACAGGGGATTAACGGTGGCGTGTCCTGGCGGGCGTGGGGGACCCGCCAGGACACGCACCGCTCCGCGCGGCGCGGCGAGGATGCCGACGACCCCGGCGAGGGATGGGGTCGTAGGCGCCGCTAATCGCGCGGAGTCACTGGGGCACCGTCGTCTTCTTCGAGCGGTGCGCGGTAGTGGCGTTGGATCAACCGGGCCGCGCCCACCGGGTCGTCGGACGGATGTGTCATCTCGTGACCATCCTCATTCCAGACGAACGACCCGTGCTTGCACCAAACAGTCAGATCGGCCGATACCGACAGAACGGACATCCCATTTCCGTTGCTCTGGTAGGTGTGGGTGAAGCCCTGACGATGCAGCGCGTACCTCAGGAGTCGCGTCGCCTCACAGGGATCGCGCCAGGGCAGGTAGGGCCTACCCGAACGGACCGCCAACACCGGCCCACCCCCATTGGATGGATTTGTACCAACGTTTGGATAATGCGGCGCTCACGCCGTGGGGTCAAGTGGTTGTTCCAAGTTAGACCGAGATCGTCTAGATTTGTTGGCACAAAAGGGTGGATTGAGGAAAGATGGCACGATCGTCGCTCTACCAGCAGGTGGCCGCCGAACTCCGGAAGGCCATCTACTCGGGTGAGTTCCGCCCGGGTGATCAGATCCCCACCGAGACCGAGCTCATGGACGGCCATCAGGTCAGCCGCAACACGGTCCGCCTGGCCCTGGGTGAGCTGGAGAACGAGGGCCTCATCCTCCGCATGCGCCGGCGCGGCACCTTCGTGCGCGAACGCCGCCCCCTGCTGATGCGCCCGCAGGACGAGCTGTTACCCCTCGGCGGCGACTTCCCGCGCTTCGACGCCTTCGTGCACGCCGTCACCTCCGAGGGGCGGGTGGCCGAGCAGAACATAGAAGTGCAGATCGTGCAGCCGCCCCACGACGTCGCCACCCGCCTCGAACTCGTCGAGGACGACGCCCTCACCGTGGTGCGCCGGCGGCTGCGGTACGTGGACGGGCAGCCGTACAACACGAACGACTCCTACTACCCGCTCAGGCTGGTCGCCGACTCCGAGATCGTGCGTCCCGGCAACATCACCCGCGGGGCCAACCGGGTTCTCGAGGAGCTGGGGCACCCCCAGGTCCGCTTTGTCGACGATATTTCGGCACGTATGCCAACTCCGGATGAATCGACACGTCTACAGCTAGAACCCGGTACACCAGTTGTCGTCTATGTCCGTGTCGGGTACGACCCTGACGAAGCACCCGTCCGGGTCGCCGTGTCGGTGCTCCCCGCCGACAAGCATCTGATCAGGTACGAGCTGGAACGTCATTGACCGAACTCAGGCCGTCCATCTAGGACCGTCTCACCTGTGGTCGCGCCGCGAGCGCCCCCCGGGCCGCGCTCGGGGCGGCGCTCGCCTGTGCGTCAAACGCCGCCACCGCAGGTATCAGGCCTGCCTTCTGACGCGAGGCCGTTAGCGAGACGCGGGCGGCCGAAGGCCGGCTGTGGCTCGCGCCGTGAATCCGCCGAAGAGGCGCGCGGGCTGTTAGCCCCCTCCCATTTCGTCCAATCAGGTCGCGCTTTAGGGGCGACGGATGCCCTGCGCACCTAATTGGTCACTCTCAGTAATCACACGTAAACCCGCAGCAACGAAGGGATCCCCCATGCGCATCGACACCCTCAACCTCTCCGCAGAACTTGTGCTCCGCCGGGCGGACGCCGCCGACCTTCCCGACGTGCTCACTCTTCTCGCGGACGCGGCGCGGTGGCTCGACGGTCTCGGTGTCCGCCAGTGGCCGAGCGGCGGTTTCCCGGCCGCGCGCATCGCCCCTCTCGTTGAGGAGGGAGTCCTCTACGTCCTGACCGTCGATGACGAAACGGCCGCCGTGATGGCCCTGGACGACCACGCCGACGCCGAGTTCTGGACAGCGGCCGACCGTCCGGAATCGGCGTTCTACGTCCACAAGCTCGCGGTGAACCGGGCCCACTCGGGCCGGGGACTCGGCGAGGTGCTGCTCGACTGGGCCGGCCTGCGGGCCCTGGCGGCCGGGCGGCGGCACGTGCGGCTCGACTGCTCCAAGGAGAACACCCGGCTCCAGGGCTACTACCTGGGGCAGCGCTTCCGGCACGTCCGCACGGTCGACCTCCCGCACCGCGCGTCGGGGGCGTTGTTCGAGCGGCCGGCGGGACTGCGCGGCGGCCGTGCCGAGGCGCGGGTGCGCGACCTGACCGCGGCCGGAAAGGTCCTGCTGACCCACTGAAGAGGCGCGATGGGACCCGCTACTGTTCCCCCATGACCGGACCGTTGCTTGAAGTCATCGCGCTCGACGTGCGCGACGCCGTGGCCGCAGAAGAGGGCGGCGCGGATCGCCTTGAGGTCGTGGCCGACATGTCCGCCGGCGGGCTCACCCCGCCGGCGGAGACGGTCGCCGCGATCGCCGAGAAGTGCACGTTGCCGCAGATGGTGATGGTCCGGCTCGACGCCGGTTTCACCGCGGGCGACGAGGAACTGGCCCGGTTGCGCGCCCAGGTGCGTGAGATGGCCGAGGCCGGCGCGGCCGGTTTCGTCTTCGGTTTCCTGACCGCCGAGGGAGCCGTCGACCTGGCGGCCACCGAGGCGCTGATCCACGCGGCCGCGCCGCTGCCGTGGACCTTCCACCGCGCGGTCGACCACGCGGCCGACGTCCAGGCGGGCTGGCGGGCCGTGCGGCTGCTGCCCAACCTGGCCACGATCCTGACCTCCGGCTCCCCGCGCGGGGTGGGCGAGGGGCTGCCGGTGCTGCGCACCCGGGCCGAGGCGGGCGACGCGGCGCTGATCATGGCCGGGGGAGGGTTGTCGTTCGACCACGTGCCGGTGCTGCTCGACTACGGCATCAAGGCGTTCCACATCGGCAGCGCGGCCCGCGAGTCGTGGTTGTCGGCGGTCGACCCCCGGCGGGTGGCCCGCTGGCGCGCGCTACTCGACGCTTAGGCGGCGCAGGCGGGCCAGGAGCTCGTCGCGCTCGCGGCGCAGCCGGATGACCTCGAACTCGAGCTCGATGATCCGGCGGACGGCCGCCAGGGTCATGCCCTCGCCCATCAGGACGACCACCTGCCGGATCTGGCCGATGTCGTGGCGGCTGTAGCGGCGCTGGCCGCCGGCCGACCGCTGGGGCGAGACCACCTGCTGCTGGTCGATGCGGCGCAGGAACGCCTGCTGCACCTCCAGCATCGAGGCGACCTGCCCCACGCTGAACATGGGGGCGAACTCGTCGTCCATGGCCGACAGGCCGACCGGGTAGGCCCCTGGCAGTTCGGCGCTCATCCGCCCCCTTTCCCGTTCAGCCGTCGATGGCCCGGTGGCCGGTGCTGATCACGATCTTGCGCGGCTTGGCCTTCTCCAGCACCGGGATGCGCACCGCGAGCACGCCGTTGTCGTAGGCGGCCTCGATGGCCTCCGCGTCGAGGTGCTCCGAGAGGTAGACCCGCCGGGTGAAGGCGCCCATGACCCGTTCCCGCACGAACAGGCGCTCGCCCTCGGCGTACTCCTCCGAGCGGCGGGCCGAGACGGTCAGCACGCCCCGGTCGACGGTGACCTCGACCGAGCCGGGGTCGATGCCGGGAAGGTCGAAGCGGAGGACCACGTCGTCGGCGCGGCGGATGCCGTCCATCGGCATGACCGCGGTGGTCTCGTCCTTCGTGTACTGCCGGGTCAGCTGACTGAACTGCCGCTCGAACTCCTGCACGAACGGGTCGATCGACGTCAGCAACATCGCGCATCACCTCCGAAGATCCGGGAGGCCCCTGTGGGCTCCCGTCAACCTGTCTCCTGTCAGAGAGAGAACCTACAAGCAGAGTTATAGGTTTTCTGTCGAAGCGCTGTCAAGTCCCAGTGCGAGATCGGCCCGGCGCAGCGCCGCGACCAGGGTCTTGATGGTGGCGGGCTCGTCGAGCACCCCGCCCTCCTGGCGGCTCGCCTGCCAGGCGCGCACCCTCGCCCGGTATTCGTCGTAGGTCGCCAGATGGTGGGCGTAGACCACCGCGAAGCGGCTGACCAGGTGGGAGGGGTGCATGTCCCAGCCCTGGTAGTAGCCGTGGGCCAGAGAGTGGCGCACCGTCTCGGCGTGCCGCCGCCACAGGGCCAGCACGTCGGCCTTGGACCCCGAGGCGGGCGCGGCGGCCAGCGAGCCGTCGGAGAGCTCGACGCCCTCGGGGTGCAGCACCGTCTGCATGACGTGGCGGGCGTGGTCGCAGGCCGGATGGTCGAGCCGCTGCTCGTGGGGCGGCAGGCCGCAGGCGGCGGTGTAGTCGAAGACGCCGAAGTGGGCCGCCCGCAACCGCCCGCGCAGGTTGGCCACCAGGTCGGGGGAGCGCTGGAGGAACAGGATCGTCTGCGGGGCCTCGACCTGCATCTCGAAGCCCAGCGTCGGCAGGCCGAGGTCGTGTTCGAGCTCGGCCAGCGCGCGGGCGAACATGCCCAGGTAGGACTCCATCAGCACCTTGGGGAAGGTGATCACGAAGCCGTCGGGCAGCCCGCCCCTGAGCTCGGCGACCCGCGCCAGGAAGCTGCGCAGGGTGCGCAACGACCGCCCCGGGTCGCCGTCGGCGAACGACTTGACGCGCAGACCCCAGCGCCGGGGGAGGGCCGGCATGGCCGCCACCGCCTCGGCGGCCCGCAGCACGTCGGCGTCCTCGTCGGCACCGGTGTAGCCGTCCTCGAAGTCGACGCGCAGGTCCTGGATCGGCTCTCGGGCCAGCGTGCGCGCCACCCGGTCGTGGACGTCGCCGCCGAACAGCTCGGCGAACTCCTCGGGCGTGGTCAGCGCGAGCAGCCGGGCCGCTTCCGCGCCCCAGTCGGCGACCGTCGAGGCGGTCAGCAGGTTCGCCGGCACGTAGACCGTGTGGACCGGCTGCCAGGCGATCTCCCTGACCGGGAACCGCGCCTGCTGGGTCCGGTGGACGTTGTCGAAGCCCGCGACGTTGATCTCCACGAACCGACCCTAACCCCCGCCGATCAGCTCCGGCCGATCGCCTCCAGCATGGCCGCCCGCCCCACCAGCTTGACCCGTTCGCCCCGGTCGAGGGTGCGGGCCAGCTTCTCCTCGGCCTGCTCGATCGCCAGCCAGTCGGGATAGGTGATCGGCCGCACGCCGCGCTCCCGCAGCAGGTCGTCGACGCGCACCTCCCGAGGGCTCTCGGTCACCGCGGCCAGCAGGGTGCGGACGGTCTCGGCGGCGTCGGACTTGTTGGTGCCGATCACCCCGGTCGGGCCGCGCTTCAGCCAGCCCGCGACGAACTCGCGGTCGCGCACCTTGCCGGCCACGTTGGGCACGGTCATGGTCTCCTCGGAGAACGGCACGCTGGGCAGGGCCACGCTCTGGTAGCCGACCGAGCGCAGCACCATGTCGGCGGGGATCGTCTCGAACTCGCCCGTGCCCACGACGCGCCGGCCGTCGAGCCGGGTGCGCTCCAGGCGTACCCCCTCGACGTGGGAGACGCCGAGGATCTCGACGGGCCGCAGCCAGAAACGCACCTCCAGGCGGCGGGGCCGGTTCTCCGGCACCCGCGCCGACCACGACTGGAGCACGTCGACGTTGCCCCTGATCTGGCGGGTCAGCTCGGTCAGGTCGTCGCAGGCCACCTCGTGGGGGAAGGTCAGGATGTCGGCGTTCAGCAGGTCGCCGAGCTCGCGCAGCTCCTTGAGGGTGAACTTGGCGTGCTGGGCCCCGCGCCGGCCCACCATGTGCACCCGCTTGACCTTCGACTCGGCCAGCGCGGTCAGCACGTTGTGGGGCACGTCGGTGGAGCGCAGCTCGTCGGCGGTCTTGGCCAGGATCCGGACCACGTCGACCGCGACGTTGCCGACCCCGATCACCACCACGTCCTCGGCGTCGAGGGTGAAGTCGGGGGCGTCGGGATGGCCGCAGTACCAGTTCACGAAGTCGGTGGCCGCCACGCTCCCGGGCAGATCCTCCCCCGGTACGCCCATCCTGCGGTCGACCATCGCCCCGGTGCAGTAGACCACCGCGTCGTAGCAGGTCAGCAGGTCGTCGACGGACAGGTCGAGGCCGAGCTCGACGCCGCCGAGGAACCGCACCCCCGGGGCCTCCAGGACCCGGCGCAGGTAGGACGCGATCGACTTGATCGAGGTGTGGTCGGGCGCCACTCCGTACCGCACCAGCCCGTAGGGCGTGGGCAGGCGCTCCAGGACGTCGACCTCGACCGGGCCGGGGGACTGCTTGGTCAGAGCTTCGGCGGTGTAGATCCCGGCCGGGCCGGAGCCCACCACAGCGACACGCAGCGCCACGGGGATGCCTCCTTGCAAAGAAGCCGCTCTCCGGATTCTTTACCCATCCGGGGCCGGGTAGCCAGTGCGATATTGGGGGTTGCGCCACATCTGTTCCGCGATCACAGTTGGACCTCGTGGGCGGAGCGGGGAAACGGCGACGGCGCACCGGCGTAAATCCGGGTGCGGATGGCACGGGAGATGAAACGCTCCCCGACATGAGATTCCACCGCGACGAGATCGGCGCGCGGCGCTACGAGGCCTTCGGCCGCGTGATGGCCGCCTTCGCGACCGAGCCCGAGATGATGGAGACCTGCCGCGACCTGGGCTGGTGGCCCGGGACCGACGGCTGGGAGATCGAGTGGCGCGAGGGCCCCTTCGCCACCGAGGTCGCCGACCTGCTCATCGAGCGGGTGCGCGAGCCGGGTTTCCCCGGCCCGCTGGTCGGCCCGCTCGCTCCGGTGACCCCGCTGTGCGCCCGCCTCGACGTGATGGGCGTCAGCTTCGACCTGCGGGCCATCGACCCGCTCGGGCTCGACCGCATGCGCGCCCGCCCCGGCGTGTGGCGTCTTTCCGAGGCCCTCGACCCGTCGCGGCGCACCGGATCGCGCCAGCCGTGGGAGGAGCTCCTGGGCGGGTGATCCTCTTTGTCCGCTTATAGACTGAAAGTGCTGTACGCGGACATCGCTCGGGGGAATCGATGGTCTGGGCTTTCAGTCGGAGCAAACACGGCCCACTTGGCCCTGAACAGGAATTCATCGCACTTGACCGGCGCGATCGGCGCAGCCAGTGGTATCTGGTGGCGGCGCTGGTCGGCGGCGCACTGGTGGGATTCATCGGCGCAGGGCTCGCCGGCGCCGCGCCCTTCTGGATCATGGCCGTGTACGACCCGTACATGATCATGGTGCTCGCCGTCATCGTCGGGGCGGGCGCGGCGGGGTTCGGCTGGGCCTTACTCAACAGCTGCATGGCCGCGTTCGGGGCGCTGGTCGGCCAGATCACCGCCGGCTCGGCGATCCACCACGACGCGCCCTTCGCCGGGCTCGGCACCGCGCCCGGCGGCATCGTCGTGGGCCTGGCCATCATCGCGCTGCTGGGCCCCCTGGGCTACGGCGCGACCCGGTGCGACCGCGTCGGCGGCGTCTGCTACGGCCTCACCGCGGGCGTGCTGCTGTCGATGACCGCCGAGGAACTGCTGGTCCTGTCGGACGAGTGGCCCTACGCCCTCACCACCTCGGCGGTGTTGTGGGCCGGCTTCCTGCTGCTGTTCCGCCGCCGCCTCGGCGACCGGGTCTACGGCGCCGTGATCGGACTCGCCTACAGCGCCGGATACGGGTTGGTGCTTCAGGCGCTCTGATTCTCGGTAGCCTTTTACGACTACAGCAGCCCTATCGAGGAGTAGCCGTGCTTCTGCGGATGTCGACCCTGTTCCTGCGCACCCTGCGTGAGGATCCGGCGGACGCCGAAGTCCCGAGCCACAAGCTCCTGGTCAGGGCCGGGTACGTGCGCCGCGTCGCCCCCGGCATCTACTCCTGGCTGCCCCTGGGCAAGATCGTCCTGGAGAACGTCGCCAAGGTCGTCCGCGAGGAGATGAACGCCATGGGCGGCCAGGAGGTGCTCTTCCCCGCCCTGCTGCCCCGCGACTTCTACGAGGCCACCGGCCGCTGGACCGAATACGGCGACACGCTGTTCCGGCTGAAGGACCGCAAGGGCAACGACTACCTCCTCGGGCCCACCCACGAGGAGATGTTCACCGACATGGTGAAGGGCGAATACTCCTCCTACAAGGACTATCCGGTCACGCTCTACCAGATCCAGACCAAGTACCGCGACGAGGCCCGTCCCCGCGCCGGCATCCTGCGCGGCCGCGAGTTCGTGATGAAGGACTCCTACTCCTTCGACCTCGACGACGAGGGCCTCAAGCGCAGCTACGAGAACCACCGGGCGGCGTACATCAGGATCTTCGAGCGCCTCGGCATCGACGTGAAGATCTGCTTCGCGACCTCCGGCGCCATGGGCGGCTCGGCCTCCGAGGAGTTCCTCGCCCCCGCCCCCACCGGAGAAGACACCTTCGTGGCCTGCCGCACCTGCGGCTACGCCGCCAACGCCGAGGCCGTCACCACCCCCGCCCCCGCGGCCTTCACCGGCGAGCGCGCGGCCCTGACGGTGCTCGACACCCCCGACACGCCGACCATCGACACGCTCGTCGCCTACATGAACGAGCACCACGGCCTCCAGATCACCGCGGCCGACACGCTCAAGAACGTGGTCGTCAAGGTCGTCACGCCCGGCGTGAAGGAGCCCGAGACCCTGGTCATCGGCGTGCCCGGCGACCGCGAGGTCGACTTCAAGCGACTGGAGGCAGCGCTGGCCCCCGGCGAGCCGGCCATCTTCGAGGCGGGCGACTTCGCCAGGCACCCCGGTCTCGTGCGCGGCTACATCGGCCCGCAGGTCCTCAAGGAGCTCGGCATCCGCTACCTGGTCGACCCCCGCGTGGTCGACGGCAGCACGTGGGTGACCGGCGCCAACGAGCCCGGCAAGCACGCCGCCCACGTGGTGGCCGGCCGCGACTTCATCGCCGACGGCACGATCGAGGCCGCCGAGATCCGCGCCGGCGACGCCTGCCCCGTCTGCGGCAGCGACCTGTCGATCGACCGCGGCATCGAGATCGGCCACATCTTCCAGCTCGGCCGCAAGTACGCCGACGCCGCCCAGCTCGACGCCCTCGGCCCCGACGGCAAGCCGATCCGCATCACCATGGGCTCCTACGGCGTGGGCGTCTCGCGCGCCGTGGCCGTGATGGCCGAACAGCGCCACGACGCCCTCGGCCTGGCCTGGCCCCGCGAGGTCGCGCCCGCCGACGTGCACATCGTCGGCACCGGCAAGGAGAACCAGATCGAGATCGCCACGCAGATCGCCGAGGAGCTGGAGGCCAAGGGCCTGCGCGTGCTCCTCGACGACCGGCCCCAGGTCTCCCCGGGCGTGAAGTTCAAGGACAGCGAACTGCTCGGCCTCCCGACTGTGCTGATCGTCGGCCGGGGCGTGGCCACCGGCGTGGTCGAGCTCCGCGACCGCGCCTCGGGCGAGCGGGCCGAGATCCCGCTCGGCGAGGCCGTCCAGAAGGTCGTCGAGGCCTGCGCCTAGCCCGCCGACACAGCGAGGGGCGGCTCGTCACTATGGGGGGAGTGTGACGAACCGCCCGCTCACGCCCCCTCCGCTCGCGCGGAGGGGAGCTATCCGATCTAGCGGCGCCTCAACGACCGCCGCCAGGAGAACCCACCGGGCAGGTCGACGCTGACCTGCTTTCCACCGTCGGCGCGCTTCGTGTACCGCACGCCACCCTTGCCGACGCTGTGGCCGACTCCGCCGCGCGAGAAATTGATCCGGAACGGACCGATCTTGATCGTCTTTCGGAAGCCCCAACTCATGACGTCCTGAACTACCCGAGAAATCGGGAATAAACGGAAACGTTCATGAATCGGGGTGCTCCGGCGACAGTGCCGCGGTGACGCTTTCAGCCCCGCGCACGGGTCGTCAGGCTGCCCGGCCTCAGGGCGTCGGGGCGGGTCCCGGTGCGGGGAGCATCGCCGGGGCCGTCGACTCCTGAGGCTGCCGCGGCTCGCCCGAGCTCGGCTTCATGGGCGTGGGTTCGGTCACGGCGGGGCTGGAGACCGCGTGGTCGAGGCCCGGCATGCCCGGGAAGGCGGTGATCTGCGGTTGCCAGCCGAAGCCGCGTACGGCCGCCTCCTGGGTCGCCAGCACCGCCAGCCGCCGCAGCCCCGGGTCGGTGTCGGCCGACAGTTCCACGTAGGCGGCGCAGACGCGCTCCTCGACGTAGGCCGCCAGCCGGGCCGCCTGGGCGGCCGTGGTCACCTCGAAGGGCAGCTGGTAGGTGCCCGGCTCGGCCGGGGTCTCGCCCCGGCGGCGCATCAGGGCGCGCAACTGGTCGCGGCGGGCCCGGTGGGCGTCGAAGCCGGTCGTGGCGCGGACCCGGAGCGCGCCGCTCGTCTTGGCGCCGATGACGCCGTAGGCGTACACGGCGGCGTGCTCGGCGGCCAGCGCCTTCGAGAGCGCGACGGAGGCGCTCACTTCAGCCGCCCGAGAGCCTGGGCGTGGACGGCCTCACAGGCCCCCATGCTGGCCACCAGCTGCGCCACGACGGGCTTGGCGGCGGCGGCCTGCTCGGGCCGCTCGGCCGCCGCGGCCCGCTCGGCCTCTTTGAGCGCTTCCACGGTCACCTCCGGGTTGACCACGGGGGTCGGGGTCGCGGCGGGGGAACCGGGTTCGGTCAGATGTCTGCGCAGGGCCGCCAGATGGGCCAGGTGGCGCTGCTGGAACGGCTGCAGCACCGGCGCCAGCTTCGTGTTGGACAGCGCAGCCTGCTGGTAGAGCGCGACCAGCTTCTCCTTGCCGCCGATGAGCCCGGCCAGCAGCGCGGCGTGCGGATCGGGGGAGGGCGAAGCCGCCGGTGACGCGGCCTCCTGGCCCTTCGCGCAACCCACCAGCACCAGGCCGGCCCCGGCACCCAGGAGGGCACGCCGGGACAGGTTCATACCGGACTCTCCCACAGGCACCCGCCCATGGTAGAGCGCTCCAGACGAGACCAGACCCGCGCCACACTGACGC
>NZ_BBXC01000018.1:41639-133364 GCF_001570525.1 Herbidospora sakaeratensis | reverse complement strand
GCTTCGCGGACGGGACCCGCTCTCGCGGGCGTTCGCGCGGCGCGGCGAGCGGTGCCGGTCTGTCGATAGGCTGTGGGCACGTTGGGCGAGGTACGCCCCCGATGGCCATTGGTAAGGAGGTCACCATGGGCGAATCCGCCCGACGCGACCGCCTCGTGGCGCTGCTCGCCCCGGTCGTCGAGGCCGAAGGTCTCGACCTCGAAGACGTGACGGTCACCCCCGCCGGCAAGCGCCGGCTGGTGCGGGTGGTCGTCGACCGTGACGGCGGCATCAGCCTCGACGACGTCTCAGAAGTCAGCCGTTCGGTCTCCGAGAAGCTCGACGCGAGCGACGCGCTCGGCAACAGCCCTTACGTGCTGGAGGTCACCTCTCCCGGCGTCGACCGCCCGCTGACCGAGCCGCGCCACTGGCGGCGCGCGCGAGGCAGATTGGTGAAGGCGGCGCTGACCGACGGCGCCGCCGTCGAGGGCCGGATCGTCGAGGCCGACGACGACGGCGTCGAGATCGAGGCCGCCGGCCGTTTCGCGTACGCGGATCTGGCAAAGGGCAAGGTCCAGGTGGAGTTCCGCCATCTGGACGACGAGGACGAAGATGAAGAAGACATCGCAGACGGCGATGAGGGCTGAGGGGGAGCCTTGTGGACATTGACATGAGCGTCCTGCGCAGCCTGGAGCGGGAGAAGGACATCTCGTTCGACCTGGTCGTGAAGGCCATCGAGGACGCGCTGCTGATCGCCTACTTCCGCACCGAGGGCGCCGCGCAGAAGGCCCGCGCCCAGCTCGACCGCGTCTCCGGGCACGTGTCGATCCTGGCCGCCGAGATCGGCGAAGACGGCGAGATCCTCCGGGAGTACGACGACACCCCGGGCAACTTCAGCCGCATCGCCGCGACCACCGCCAAGCAGGTCATCCTGCAGCAGCTCCGCGACGCCGAAGACGAGATCAACTTCGGCGAGTTCGCGAGCCGCGAGGGCGAGCTGGTGGCGGGGGTGATCCAGCAGGGCAAGGATCCCCGCGTCGTGCTGGTCGACCTGGGCAAGATCGAGGCCATCCTGCCCCACAACGAGCAGGTCCCCGGGGAGGAGTACGTCCACGGGGAGCGCATCCGCTGCTACGTGGTCCAGGTGAAGAAGGGCAACAAGGGTCCTTCGGTGACCCTGAGCCGCACCCACCCGAACCTGGTGAAGAAGCTGTTCGCGCTGGAGGTCCCGGAGATCGCCGACGGCACCGTCGAGATCGCCGCCATCGCCCGCGAGGCCGGCCACCGCACCAAGATCGCGGTCCGCTCCCGCAAGCCCGGCGTCAACGCCAAGGGCGCCTGCATCGGCCCGATGGGCTCCCGGGTGCGCAACGTGATGACCGAGCTGCACGGCGAGAAGATCGACATCATCGACTGGTCAGAAGACCCGGCCGACTTCGTCGGGAATGCGCTGTCGCCGGCGCGGGTTTCCCGTGTGGAGGTCGTCGACGCCGACGGCCGGGTGGCCCGGGTGACCGTCCCCGACTACCAGCTGTCGCTGGCGATCGGGAAGGAAGGGCAGAACGCCCGGCTGGCCGCGCGGCTGACCGGGTGGCGCATCGACATCAAGCCGGATACTCATGAGGCACCGGCCGATCCCGCAGATGCGTCGGCAAGGTAAGCTGGAATACGGTGACCAGGCCGCCCCGCTGAGAACGTGCGTGGGCTGCCGGGTTCGCACGGCCAAGTCCGAGCTACTCCGACTGGTGGTGGCCGGGGATGTGATCATCCCTGACCTGCAGAAACGGCTCCCGGGACGCGGTGCATCACTGCACCCCTCCCTGACCTGCCTGCAGCTCGCAGATCGTCGCCGGGCGTTCACCCGCGCTTTCCGCGCGGAGGGAACGCTCGATCAGACGCGCTTGCGGGCCTACTTGGAGGACTTGACGAGGAAAGCCGCCGGGTGAATGGTTACCAACTGTTTCGTAGGACGCCGAGTTGATGGGCGGAGTCAGATTGCTATGAGCGCCTGATGAGCACGCGGCAATGAGTACGTCCAGGTAGCGACGGTCCGGCGGCACAGCCTCCCGGGCCGAGTTAGGGAGTGCAGTGGCGAAGGTCCGGGTATACGAGCTCGCCAAGGAGTTCGGTGTAGAGAGCAAGGTCGTCATGGCCAAGCTCACCGAGATGGGCGAGTTCGTTCGATCGGCGTCTTCAACGATTGAGGCGCCGGTTGTCCGCAAACTGACGGAGGCGTTCGGTAAGGGCGACTCCAAGGGGGGCAAGTCCCCCCGTCCGGCCCCACGGCCGGCACCCCGGCCGGTCGGCAACGACCAGGCCGGCAACGGCGCTCCGGCGCCCGCATCGCCTTCGGACTTCGGCAACCGGCCGATTCCGAAGCCGGGTCCGCGGCCCGCGCCGCGTCCCGTTCCCATGCCGCATCCGACGCCGCAGCCCGCTCCCCAGAGCGAGGCCCCCGCGCGTCCCGCGGCTCCGCCCGCCCCGGCTCCGCGCCCCGAGGCGCCCCGTCCGGCGGCTCCGAGTGCACCCGCGGCCAGCGGCGGGCCCAGCGGTGGCGGCCAGTCCGCGCCGTCCGGCCCGCGTCCCGGTCCCGGCCCCAAGCCGGGTCCCCGGCCCGCTCCCGGCCCGCGTCCGACCCCCGGCCCCGCGGCCGGCGGCGGCGCGCCGCGTCCGGGTGGCGAGCGCGGTCCCAAGCCGGGTCCCCGCGGCCCGCGTCCGGGTAACAACCCGTTCTCTTCCAACGCCAGCGGCATGGGCCAGCGGCCCGCGCGTCCCGGCGACCGTCCCGACCGTGGTGACCGTCCCGACCGGGGCGACCACGCCGGTCCTCGTGGCGACCACGCCGGTCACCGCGGTGACCGGCCCGACCGCGGTCCTCGTGAAGACCGCGGCGACCGCGGGCCCCGCGAGCCGCGCCGTGAGGGCGGTCCGCGTCCGGGTCCCGGCGGTCCCCGTCCCGGTCCCGCCGGTGCGGGTGGTCCTCGTCCGGCCGGCGCCGGTCCTCGCCCGGGTCCGCCCGGCGCGGGTGGCCCGCGTCCGCCGGCTGGTGCCGGTGGTCCTCGTCCGGGTGGTCCCCGGCCGAACCCGTCGATGATGCCGCAGGGTCGTCCTGCCGGTCCCGGTGGCGGGCCCGGCGGCGGCGGTCGCGGTCCCGGTGGCGGCGGCGGTCGTCCCGGTGGCGGCGGTGGCCGCCCCGGTGGCGGTGGCGGTCGTCCGGGTGGCGGCGGCGGTTTCGCGCCGCGCGCCGGTGCCGCCGGTGGCGGTGGCGGCGGTCGTCCGGGTGGCGGCGGTCCCGGTGGTGGCGGCGGCGGCTTCGGCGGCGGTCGTCCCGGTCCGGGTGGCCGTGGCCGTGGCGGCGGCACCGCAGGCGCCTTCGGGCGTCCGGGTGGCCGTCCGACGCGTGGCCGCAAGTCCAAGCGCCAGAGGCGCCAGGAGTTCGACAACATGTCGGCGCCGGCGATCGGCGGCGTGCAGGCTCCCCGTGGCGGCGGTCAGACGATCCGTCTCCCGCGCGGCGCCTCGTTGTCCGACTTCGCCGACCGCATCGGCGCGAACCCGGCGGCGCTGGTCCAGATCATGCTCCACCTCGGTGAGATGGTGACCGCGACCCAGTCGGTGAACGAGGAGACGTTGCAGCTCCTCGGCGCCGAGCTCGACTACGTCGTGCAGGTCGTCTCGCCCGAGGAGGAGGACCGCGAGCTGCTCGAGTCCTTCAAGATCGAGTTCGGTGAGGACGAGGGCGACGAGGCCGACCTCGCGCCGCGTCCGCCGGTCGTGACCGTCATGGGTCACGTCGACCACGGTAAGACCAAGCTCCTCGACGCCATCCGGAACACCAACGTGGTGGCGCGGGAGGCCGGTGGCATCACCCAGCACATCGGCGCCTACCAGGTCCACGCGACCCACGAGGGCGAAGACCGGAAGATCACCTTCATCGACACCCCGGGTCACGAGGCGTTCACCGCCATGCGTGCCCGTGGTGCGCAGGCCACCGACATCGCCGTCCTGGTGGTCGCGGCCGACGACGGTGTGAAGCCGCAGACGATCGAGGCGCTGAACCACGCCCAGGCGGCCGAGGTGCCGATCGTGGTCGCGGTCAACAAGATCGACAAGGAGGGCGCCGACCCCACCAAGGTCCGGGCCCAGCTGACCGAATACGGCCTGGTGGCCGAGGAGTTCGGTGGCTCGACCCTGTTCGTCGACATCTCGGCGAAGCAGGGCCTGGGCATCGACAACCTGCTCGAGGCGATCATCCTGACGGCCGACGCGGAGCTCGACCTCCGCGCCAACCCCGACATGGACGCCCAGGGTCTGGCGATCGAAGCCCACCTCGACAAGGGCCGCGGCCCGGTGGCGACCGTGCTGGTCCAGCGCGGCACCCTGCGGGTCGGCGAGTCGATCGTCTGTGGCGAGGCCTTCGGCCGCGTCCGGGCGATGCTCGACGACAACATGCAGCCGGTCGAAGAGGCCGACCCGTCGCGTCCGGTCCGGGTGCTCGGCCTGACGGCCGTGCCCCGCGCGGGTGACAACTTCCTGGTCGTCAGCGACGACCGGATGGCCCGCCAGATCGCCCAGGAGCGGGCGGCTCGTCAGCGCATCGCGGAGATGGCCAAGGCCGGTCGCCGCCGTACGCTCGAAGAGCTGTTCAGCGACTACGAGAAGGGCAAGATCGACGAGCTCAAGCTCATCATCAAGGGTGACGTGTCCGGTTCGGTGGAAGCACTGGAAGACGCGCTGCTCAAGATCGATGTGGGCGAGGAGGTCAACCTCCGCGTGCTGCACCGCGCCGTCGGTGCGATCACGGAGTACGACGTCAACCTGGCGATCGCCGACGACAACGCGGTGATCATCGGCTTCAACGTGCGGCCGGAAGTCCGGGCGCGCGACCTGGCCGAGCGCGAGGGCGTCGACATCCGCTACTACTCGGTCATCTACCAGGCGATCGAGGAGATCGAGGCGGCCCTCAAGGGCATGCTCAAGCCCGAGTTCGAGGAGATCCAGACCGGCACCGCCGAGGTCCGCGAGGTCTTCAAGGTGCCGAAGATCGGCAACGTCGCGGGTACCCTGGTCCGCTCGGGTGTCATCACCCGCAACAGCAAGGCCCGGATCATCCGCGAGGGCGTCGTCATCGCCGACAACCTCACCGTCTCGTCGCTGCGCCGGTTCAAGGACGACGCGACCGAGGTCCGCGAGGGCTTCGAGTGCGGTATCGGCGTCGGTTACAACGACATCAAGATCGACGACGTCATCGAGACGTTCGAGATGCGTGAGAAGCCCCGCGACTAAGGGCTGATCGACCCGGTCCCCGGCCTGCTCGCAGGCCGGGGACCGGTTTCCTTGGGTAACCTGCACACGACCCACGCGCCAGGGTCTATTGGCGCCACAACAACACATGTATGTCGGTGCTCTGACGTTGGACATCCTCCTCGGCGACGTTCACTCGCTGAAGGAGAAACGGTCCGTTGTCCGTCCCCTCATCGCCGAGCTGCGCCGGCGGTTCCCCGCGGTCGCGGTGGCCGAGACCGGCCATCACGAACTGCACCGAAGAGCCGAGATCGGCGTCGCCGTCGTCTCCGGCTCGGCCGGGAACGTCGATGAGGTCCTGAACGCGTGCGAGCGGGCCGTCGCCTTCCGCCCCGAGATCGAGCTGCTGTCGGCTCGGCATCGTTTGTTCAACGACGAGGAATAGACCGCCAGGTCGCAGCGTCAGCCGTACATCCGGAAGAAGGGGGAGCGCGCCCATGGACGCCGCGCGAGCCAGGAAACTGGCGGACCGAATCCAGCAGATCGTCGCCGAGATGCTGGAACGGCGGATCAAGGATCCGCGACTGGGGTTCGTCACCATCACCGACACCCGGGTCACCAACGACCTGGGCGAGGCGACGGTCTTCTACACCGTCTTCGGGTCGGACGCCGAGCGTAAGGACACCGCCGCCGCGCTGGAGAGCGCCAAGGGCATCATCCGCTCGGAGGTCGGCCGGCAGACCGGGCTGCGGCACACGCCCACCCTCACGTTCACCCACGACCCCCTGCCCGACTCGGCCCGGCACATGGACGACCTGCTCGCCGAGGCCAGGGCCCGCGACGCCGAGATCGCGAAGAAGGCCGAAGGCGCCGCCTACGCGGGCGACGCCGACCCGTACAAGAAGGACGACGACGAACTCGACGACGAGTTCGAGGACGACACCGACGAGGTGTCCGAGCGAAGCGCGAAGTGACGCTCCCTGCCGAGGCCGAATGGGCGCGCGCGGTCGCGCTCATCGGTTCGCACGACTCGATCGCCCTGGCCTGTCACGTCACCCCCGACGGCGACGCCCTGGGCTCGATGCTGGCCTTCGGCCAGGCGCTGCGGCGGTCCGGCCGGCGCGTGGTCGCCTCCTTCGGCGACCACGTGCTGACCGTGCCCCGGCTGCTGCGTTTCCTCCCCGGCCAGGACCTCCTGGTCGACTCCGCGCGCTTCCCGGCCGAGCCGGACCTGATGATCACCTTCGACGCCGCCACGATCGAGCGGCTCGGCCTGCTCGTCCCGTCGGCCAAGGCCGCGAGGGAACTGGTGGTGCTCGACCACCACGCGTCCAACACCGGGTTCGGGACCGTCCAGCTCGTCGACCCGAAGGCGGCGGCCACGGCCGTGCTGGCCGAGGAGCTGATCCGGCGGCTGGGGCTCCCGATCGACCGGGACATCGCGGCCTGCCTCTACACCGCCCTGGTGACCGACACCGGGTCGTTCCGCTACAGCTCGACCACCCCCGCCGTGCACGCCCTGGCCGGGCGGCTGCTCGACGCGGGCCTCGACCCCGACGCCATCGCGCGGGAGTTGTGGGACCGGTCGCCGTTCGGCTACCTGCGGGTGCTCGGCGCCGCGTTGTCGCGGGCCGAGCTCGACCGGTCGGCCGTCGGCGGCGCCGGGCTGGTCTGGACGACCGTGACCCGGCAGGACCGGACCCTGAACGCGCTGCCCTACGACGAGGTCGAAGGGATCATCGACGTCCTGCGCAAGGTCGACGACGCCGAGGTCGCCGTGGTCTTCAAGGAAGACGACGAGGGCGCCTGGAACGTGTCGACCCGTTCGAAGGGCACGGCCGACGTGGGCCGTGTCTGCACCGCCCTGGGGGGTGGCGGGCATCCCGGCGCGGCCGGGTTCTCCTCCCGCGAGACCCCGCAGGAGACCGTCGCCCGCCTCACGGAGCTGCTCGCGTGACCAGACGCCCCCCGCCGCCGAGCGGGATCATCATCGTCGACAAGCCCTCGGGCTGGACCTCCCACGACGTCGTCGGCAAGATGCGCGGCATCGCCGGCACCCGCAAGGTCGGGCACGCCGGCACCCTCGACCCGATGGCGACCGGCGTGCTGGTCGTCGGGGTCGAGAAGGCCACCCGCCTGCTGGGCCACCTGGCGCTGACCGAGAAGGTCTACGAGGCCACGATGCGCCTCGGCGTCTCGACCAACACCGACGACGCCGAGGGCGAGGAGACCGGCCGCGCCTCCGCCGCCCACGTCACGGCCGACGACGTCCACAAGGGCGTCGCGGCGCTGACCGGGCCGATCATGCAGGTCCCGCCGCAGGTCAGCGCGATCAAGGTGAACGGCGAGCGGGCCTACAAGCTGGCCCGCCAGGGCGAGGAGGTGGAACTCCAGGCCCGGCCGATCACGGTCCACGCCTTCGAGGTCACCTCGGTGACCCTCGGCGAGCACGTCGACGTGACGGCCGTGATCACCTGCTCCTCCGGCACCTACATCCGCTCCCTGGCCCGTGACCTGGGCGACGGCCTGGGCGTGGGCGGCCACCTGACGGCGCTGCGCCGCACCCGCGTGGGCCCCTACGCGGTGGAGAACGCGCTGACCATCGAGGCGCTCCAGAAGGAGTGCGTCATCCTGCCCATCGCCGACGCCGTCTCCCAGGCCTTCCCCCGCCGCGACGTGACGGAGGAGGAGGCCCGCCTGGTCTCCCACGGGGGCCGCCTGAAGGCCGCCGGGCTGGGCGAGGGCCCGATCGGCGTCTTCGCCCCGGGCGGCGAACTCCTCGCGCTGGTCGAGGAGAAGGGCGGGGCCGCCAAACCCCTCGCCGTCTTCGTGTCGTAAAAGCTTTCTCCGTTACGGCTCCGCCCACCCCGGCGCCGACCGCCGCCCCGGGTGCGCGACGTATCCGGCGCCGACCGGCCGCGCCGGGGCCAGGGGCTCACGGGTTCCGGGGTGTGTGGGACGCTTAGGACGACTTAGCTTCTTGCCTGTTGGGGGTCGACGTGCGTGGCTGGCTCGGACTTGACGACGTGCCCGCGGACTGGGGCCGGTCCGTCGTCACGATCGGGGTGTTCGACGGCGTGCACCGGGGTCACCAGACGCTGGTGCGCCGGGCCGTCGACCTGGCCCGTGAGCTCGGGGTCGCCTCGGTCGCGGTGACCTTCGACCCCCACCCCGACGAGGTGGTGCGGCCCGGCAGCCACCCCTCCCAGCTCTCCACCCCCCACCGGCGCATCGAGCTGCTCGGCGCCCTCGGCGTCGACGCGGTGCTGATCCTGCCGTTCACGCTGGAGTTCTCGCGCACCTCGCCCGAGGAGTTCGTGCAGATCGCCCTGGTCGACCGGCTCCACGCCGCCGGCGTCGTGGTGGGGGAGAACTTCCGGTTCGGCCATAAGGCCGCCGGCAACCTCGCCACCCTGCGCGAGCTCGGCGAGAAGTACGACTTCGTCGCCGTCGGGGTCCCGCTGGTCAGCAGCCTCGAGGACATCACGTCCTCGCTGATCCGCCAGCACCTGACCGACGGCGACGTGGCCGCCGCCGCCGACGAGCTGGGCCGCCTCCACCGGGTCGAGGGCGTGGTCGTCCGGGGCCACCAGCGCGGCAAGGCCCTGGGGTTCCCGACCGCCAACGTCGAGTCGGCCCCCCACACGGCGATCCCGGCCGACGGCGTCTACGCCGGCTGGCTCGAGTCGCCCGACGAGCGCTGGCCCGCCGCGATCTCCATCGGCACCAACCCGACCTTCGAGGGCGTGGTCCGGACCGTCGAGGCGTACGCCCTCGACCGCGACGATCTCGACCTCTACGGCCTCCACGTCTCGGTCGACTTCCTCGCGCGGCTGCGCGACACCCTGAAGTTCGACTCGGTCGAGGCTCTGGTCGAACAGATGCGCGCCGACGTCGACGAGGCCCGACGCCTTCTTTGAGGCAGATTCCCTGACGCGAGCCACGGCCGGCCTTCGGCCGTCCGCGTCTCGCTTGCCGTCTCGGCTGGTTAACGGGCGATGGTAGCCTTGTATGTCGGCTGAGTAATCACCGGCTTCTCGTCACGGCGACTGTAGGCACGCACGGTCGTTCGCGGGATCGCAATGGCTACGCGTGCCCAGGGAACAAAGGAGAAGCAGTGTCGCTCGACACCGCCACGACCAAGGCCATCGTCGCCGAATACGGCGCCAGCGAGGGCGACACCGGGTCCCCCGAGGTGCAGATCGCGCTGCTGAGCAAGCGCATCAGCGACCTGACCGAGCACCTCAAGACCCACAAGCACGACCACCACAGCCGCCGCGGCCTGCTCCTGCTGGTCGGCCGTCGTCGCCGTCTGCTGAAGTACCTGCAGGCGAAGGACATCACCCGCTACCGCTCGCTGATCGAGCGGCTGGGTCTGCGCCGATAAGGCGTCGGGAAGGGAGCGGCGACGCACGCCGCTCCCTTCCGCGTAACGACAACTGAATAACCACACACCACCCGTGAAACCAGTGCCCCGCGTCATTCCGCGGAAAAAGAGGGCCGGTCCTCGGTAGTGGCCCCCGGTCGACGCGACCGGGCGCTTCGATCGAAGACCGGCGCCGCACCTCCGGGAGCCGGCGACGTGGGGTGACCGACCCGACAAAGGAGGTCCCCCGTGGAGGGTGTCCACAGCACGGAAGCCGTCATCGACAACGGCTCCTTCGGCACGCGGACGATCCGGTTCGAAACCGGCCGTCTCGCCCGCCAGGCGGCGGGGTCCGCCGTCGTCTACCTCGACGACGAGACGATGATCCTTTCTGCGACCACCGCCTCGAAGAACCCCAAGGAAAGCCTCGACTTCTTCCCGCTCACGGTCGACGTCGAGGAGCGCATGTACGCCGCGGGCCGCATCCCCGGCTCGTTCTTCCGCCGTGAGGGCCGCCCGTCCGAAGACGCGGTCCTGACCTGCCGGCTCATCGACCGGCCGCTGCGCCCCTCGTTCGTCAAGGGCCTGCGCAACGAGATCCAGATCGTCGCCACCGTCATGGCGCTCAACCCCGAGCACCTCTACGACGTCGTCGCGATCAACGCCGCCAGCCTCTCGACCCAGCTCGCCGGGCTGCCCTTCTCGGGCCCCATCGGCGGCGTCCGGGTCGCGCTGATCAGCGGCCAGTGGGTGGCGTTCCCGACCCACACCGAGCTCGAGGGCGCGACCTTCGACATGGTCGTGGCCGGCCGCGTGCTCGCCGACGGCGACGTCGCGATCATGATGGTCGAGGCCGAGTCGACCAAGGACACGCTGAAGCTAGTCGCCGAGGGCGCGGTCGCGCCCACCGAGGAGACCATCGCCCAGGGCCTCGAGGCGGCCAAGCCGTTCATCAAGGTGCTGTGCGAGGCGCAGTCGAAGGTGGCGCAGGTCGCCGCCAAGGAGACCGGCGAGTTCCCGATCTTCCTCGACTACCAGGAAGACGCGCTGGCCGCCGTCGAGGGCGCCGTGCGCTCCGAGCTCGCCGCCGCGCTGACCATCGCCGGCAAGCAGGAGCGCGAGGCCGAGATCGACCGGGTCAAGGGCCTGGTCGGCGAGAAGCTGCTGGCCGACTTCGAGGGCCGCGAGAAGGAACTGTCGGCCGCCTACCGCAGCCTGACCAAGAAGCTGATGCGCGAGCGCGTCATCAGCGAGGGCGTCCGCATCGACGGCCGCGGCCCGAAGGACATCCGGGGGCTCAACGCCGAGGTCCACGTCGTGCCCCGCGTCCACGGCTCGGCCCTGTTCGAGCGCGGCGAGACCCAGATCCTGGGCATCACCACGCTGAACATGCTCCGCATGGAGCAGATGATCGACACGCTCAACCCCGAGCGCACCAAGCGCTACATGCACAACTACAACTTCCCGCCCTACTCGACCGGTGAGACCGGCCGCGTGGGCTCGCCCAAGCGCCGCGAGATCGGCCACGGCGCACTGGCCGAGCGGGCGCTCATCCCGGTTCTCCCGAGCCGCGAGGAGTTCCCCTACGCCATCCGCCAGGTCTCCGAGGCCCTGGGCTCCAACGGCTCGACCTCGATGGGCTCGGTCTGCGCCTCGACGATGGCGCTGCTCGACGCCGGCGTGCCGCTCAAGGAGATGGTGGCCGGCATCGCGATGGGCCTGATCGGCGAGGGCGACACCTACGTCACCCTGACCGACATCCTGGGCGCCGAAGACGCCATGGGCGACATGGACTTCAAGGTCGCCGGCACCAAGGACGTCATCACCGCCCTGCAGCTCGACACCAAGCTCGACGGCATCCCCGCCTCGGTCCTGGCCGCCGCGCTGAAGCAGGCGCGCGGCGCGCGGCTGGCCATCCTCGACGTGATGCAGGAGGCGATCGACTCCCCGGCGGAGATGAACCCGACCGCGCCGCGCATCATCACGATCAAGGTCCCCGTAGACAAGATCGGCGAGGTCATCGGCCCGAAGGGCAAGATGATCAACCAGATCCAGGACGACACGGGCGCCGAGATCACCATCGAGGACGACGGCACGATCTACATCGGCGCCACCGACGGCCCCTCGGCCGAGGCGGCCCGGAGCGCGATCAACGCCATCGCCAACCCGCACATGCCAGAGGTCGGCGAGCGCTACCTGGGCACGGTCGTCAAGATCGCCGCCTTCGGCGCGTTCATCAGCCTCATGCCCGGCAAGGACGGCCTCCTCCACGTCTCCCAGATCCGCAAGCTGCACGGCGGCAAGCGCATCGAGAACGTGGAAGACGTGATGGGCGTCGGCGAGAAGATCCAGGTGGAGATCGCCGAGATCGACTCGCGCGGCAAGCTCTCCCTGGTCCCGGTCGAGGTCGTGGAGAAGGAGGCGGCCGAGAAGGCCGCCCGCGCCGAGGCCGGCGAGCCCGAGCCCGAGGCGGCCCCCGCGGAGCAGTCGGAGGCCCGTGGCGGCGACGACGAGCCGCGCCGCCGCCGCACCCGCAGCCGTTCCGGACGGGACGACCGCAACTCGTGATCACGACGACCCTGTTCGATGGAAAGGACGGTGCGGGGGTCATCCGCCGCACCGTCCTGCCCGGTGGGCTCCGCGTGGTGACCGAGACCATGCCGACCGTGCGTTCCGTCGCGGTCGGCGCGTGGGTCGGCATCGGCTCGCGCGACGAGGACCCGGAGCACACCGGAGCCACCCACTTCCTTGAGCACCTGCTGTTCAAGGGCACGCCCACGCGCGACGCGATGGAGATCTCCGCGTCGATCGAGGGCATCGGCGGCGAGATCAACGCGTTCACCGCCAAGGAGTACACCTGCTACTACGCGCGGGTCCTCGACGAGGACCTGCCGCTGGCGATCGACGTGCTGGCCGACGTGGTCACCTCGTCCCTGATCACCCCCGACGACGTCGAGTCGGAGCGGGGCGTGATCCTCGAGGAGATCGCCATGCACGACGACGACCCCTCCGACGTGGTCCACGAGGCGTTCTCCGAGCAGCTCTACGGCGACACCCCGATCGGGCGGCCGATCCTCGGCAACGAGGAGACGATCAACGCCCTGTCGCGCGACCGCATCGACGAGTACTACCAGCGCTTCTACCTGCCGACCCACACCGTGATCTCGGTGGCCGGCAACGTCTCCCACGAGCACGTGGTGGAACTGGTCGCCCGCGCCTACGAGCGCGCCGGGGCCCTGGGCGGCGACGCCGCCCCGATCCCGCCCCGCGTCGGCGGCGTGAGCCTGCCCGCCCACCGGGGCGTGAAGGTGGTCGACCGGCCGACCGAGCAGGCCAACCTCGTGCTGGGCACGACCGGCGTCAGCCGGACCGACGACCGCAGGTTCGCCCTCGGGGTGCTCAACGCGGCGCTCGGCGGCGGCATGTCCTCCCGCCTGTTCCAGGAGATCCGGGAGAAGCGCGGCCTGGCCTACAGCGCCTACAGCTACACCTCGCAGTACGCCGACACCGGCCAGTTCGGGGTGTACGTCGGCTGCCTCCCCTCGAAGATCGACGACGTCCTCAAGATCTGCCGCGACGAGATCGGGCGGGTGGTCTCCGACGGCTTCACCGAGGAGGAGATCGTGCGCGGCAAGGGCCAGATGCGCGGCGGTCTGGTGCTCGGCCTGGAGGACACCGGCTCCCGCATGTCCCGGATCGGCAAGAGCGAGCTCGTCTACGACCGGCTGATGTCGGTCGACGAGGTTCTGGCGCGCATCGACGCCGTGACCGCGGCCGACATCGCCGAGGTGGCCTCCGACGTGCTGACCCGTCCGCTGACCCTCGCGGTCATCGGGCCGTTCGCCGGGAAGGACTTCTCTGCCTCGGTGAGCTGACCGCTAGCCTTGGCTTGTGATCAGAGTAGGTGTGCTGGGCGCGCGTGGCCGCGTCGGGGTGGAAGTGTGCAAGGCCGTCCACGCGGCCGACGATCTGGAGCTCGTGGCGGCCGTCGACAAGGACGACGCGCTCGACCCGATCGCCGAGGCCGAGGTGGTGGTCGACTTCACCCACCCCGACGTGGTGATGGGCAACCTCCGCTGGTGCGTCGAGCGGGGGGTTCACCCGGTCGTCGGCACGACCGGCTTCGACCCCGGCCGCCTCGACGAGGTCAGGGCCCTGCTGGCGGCCAACCCCGGTACCAACGCCCTGATCGCCCCCAACTTCGGCATCGCGGCCGTGCTGATGATGCACTTCGCCGCGCAGGCGGCGCGCTTCTTCGAGTCGGCCGAGATCGTCGAGCTGCACCACCCGAACAAGGCCGACGCGCCCTCGGGCACCGCCCGGCGGACCGCCGAGCTGATCGCCGCCGCCCGCGCCGAGGCCGGGGTGGGTCCGATGCCCGACGCGACCTCCCAGGAGCTCCCGGGCGCGCGGGGAGCCGACGTCGACGGCGTCCGCGTCCACGCGGTGCGGCTGGCCGGGCTGATCGCCCACCAGGAGGTCATCCTGGGCGGCGACGGCGAGATCCTGACCATCCGCCACGACACCATGAACCGGTCGTCGTTCACGCCGGGCGTGCTGCTGGGGGTCCGGAAGGTGCGCGACCTGCCCGCCGGGCTCACGGTGGGCCTCGACGCGCTGCTCGACCTTTAGGCGCTTCCACAGGCTGCGCCGCTCGCCGCGAAAACGTCGGTCACCCGGGGCATGATGGCACCCCGGGCGGGAGGGCTCCGGCCGTCGGGCGCCGAGTCGGCGCGGCCGGTCGGCGCCGGTCACGCGGCTTACCGGAGTGCGGGGGTCGGCGCCGGGGTGGGCGGAGCCGTAACGGAAAGATGCGCTTTTCAGGCCAGGTTGACGGACAGGCCGATCGCGAAGAGCAGGCCGAAGACGATCTGCAAGCGGCCGGTCTGCTGGAGGGTCGCGATCAGCGCCCGCCCTTCGAGGCCGTTCATGACCTCGCGCACCGGCCTGATCGCCAGCGGCAGCGCCAGCAGGCCGAGTGCCGCGAACGGGTGGGAGAACGCCAGCGGCACCAGGCAGGCGAACGGCACCAGCAGGCACGCCGCGTAGAGGAACCGGGTGCGGCGGTCGCCGAGCACCACCGCGAGCGTGCGCTTCCCCGCGGGCTCGTCGGTCTGACGGTCGCGCAGGTTGTTGACCACGAGCAATGCCATGGCCAGGAGCCCGACCGGCACCGCGACCCACACCGACGTCCACGACCAGCCGATCTGGACGTAGGCGGTGCCGATGACCGCCACCAGGCCGAAGAAGAAGAACACCGACAACTCGCCGAGCGCCCGGTAGCCGTAGGGGCGCGAGCCGCCCGTGTAGAACCAGGCCGCCAGGATCGACAGGGCCCCGAAGGCCAGCATCCACCAGGCCGAGGTCGCCACCACGAGGGCCAGGCCGACCACGGCGGCGGCGGCGAAGCAGCCGAGCGCCGCGGTGAGCACCGCCTTGGGCGTGGCCGCCTTCGAGCCGACGAGCCGCATCGGGCCGACCCGGCCGTCGTCGGTGCCCTTGACGCCGTCGCTGTAGTCGTTGGCGTAGTTGACGCCGACCTGGAGGACCAGGGCGACGAAGAGGGCGGCCAGGGCCGCCCACCAGACGAAGTGACCGGCCCCGATGGCGACGCCGGTGCCGGCCGCGACCGGGACGACCGCTGCGGGGAGAGTGCGGGGCCGCGCGCCGGCGACCCATTGAGCCGGGGTGGTCACGCGCGTGAGATGTCCGTCGTCATGCGGACCATCCGGATCGGACGGCCCATGTCGAGCACCCGTTCGGCCATGTCTTCGCCCCAGCCGGCCGATTCGAGGAACCCGAGCATCGCGTAGTTCTCGGCGAACACCCAGGTCACGACGGAGCTGTAGCCGTCGTCGCGCAGGTGGTCGACGGTCGCGTTGAGCAGCCGGCTGCCGTGGCCGCGCCGGATGTGGTTGGGGTCGACCAGCAGCGTGAGCAGCTCGGCCGTGAACCCGGGATGCAGATCAGGGTCTTCCGCGGGCCCGTGGGAGGCGAGCCCGACGACGCGGTCGCTGGCCCGCTCGGCCGCCGTCGGCAGCGCCGCGAGCACTCCGCCGGGACCCAGCGCGTGCCACTCTTCGGTGTCGGGGACGACGCGTTCCACGGCGACGAGCACCCGGTGCCGGGGGGAGGGCGGCGACAGGATCGCCTCGTCCCACTGGCGCCGCCACATCTTCTCGGCGGCCTGACCGGTCATCTGCTCCAGCGGGCCGGGGGGCAGGAAGTCGCGGTAGCCGTGCTTCCACGCCCTGATCTGGGTGCTCGTCACCGCGTCGACATCTTCGAGACGGGCAGGTCTGACACCCATTTGGCCGGCTCCTTTCTGTGCCTATGACACCGTACTGGTCAGGCGGACATCCCCGGACCTTCAGCCTGACGTCGTGCCCTATATGTCCGAGTTTTCGTGCGATTTCCACACACGCGCATCGAGCACCACGCCCGTGACCGGTTCTTCGACGCGTCGATGAAGGCGGCCTGGCAGGTGCTCTCGACGCACACCTTAAGGCGTGGCCAGGTCCCGTCGGCGTGCGCCGCAGCGATCATGGCCGCGAGTTCCGCGAGACCCCGGTGGGCCGCGCCGTCGGCCGGCACGAGCCGGGGCGTGCCGCCGTCGAGGGCGACGCGCAGCGACAGCGCCGCCAGCGCCGTCTCCAGGGGTTCGGGGGTCGTGTACGCCACCGCGTCGTGGTTGTGCCGCAGGCCCGCCCTCAGACCCTCCCGCAGATCCCTGGCGAGCGCGAGATCGTCGGCGGGCTGGAGGCCGTGGCTCTGGAGCCAGTCGCGCAACGCCCGCGGGGAGGTCAGGTCGTCGGTATCGGTCTCGACGTCGTAGGTGTTGACGAAGTCGCGCAGCAGTTCGGCCGGGCCGGACACGGTGATCACCCCTTCCGGGGAACTCTAGCCGGGAATAACCAGACACCCCCGTAACGCTTTAGCTGGTGTCGAGAATTCCTGAAGGAGTACACCATGCACGTCAGCTACCTCGCCTACCTGGCCTTCCAGCAGAAGAAGCGGCGGGAGCGCCAGTCGGCGGTTCCCCGTAAGCCGTCGCGAGCCGAATGACCCCCTCGGCCAGCTCCGCCCGATGGGACGCCGCCGTGTGGGTGAGCCGCAACCACGGCCCCGGCGGCTCGGCGGCGTGGTAGATCCGCCCGGGGCTGACCAGCACGCCCGCCCGCTGGGCGCGTTCGACCAGCGCCGATTCGTCGAGGGCGGGCGGGAGCCGTACCCACACATGGAGCCCTCCCTTCGGGGCCAGCTCCACCCGCGCGCCGGGCAGGTGCCGCCCCAGGCTCTCCAGCAGGATGCCCCGCCGCTCGTCGATCTCCGCCGCGACGGCGGCCCGGTGCCGCCGCCAGGCCGGGGCCGACACGAACTCCAGCGCCGTCTCCTGCAGCGGCCGGGCGACGAAGAACGACTCCACGATCTGCGCGGCCCGCAGCCGCGCGGCGGCCGGCCCCCGGGCGACCAGCCCGGCCACCCGGAGGCTGGGCGCGGTGATCTTGCTGAGCGACAACACGTGCACGACCGTGCCGTGCGTGTCCAGCGCCACCAGCGGAGGCGGCGGGGGAGTGGTGGTCAGATAGCGGGCGAAGTCGTCCTCCACGACGAAGGCGCCGGCCGCCCGTGCGACGGCGAGCACCTGCCGCCGCCGGTCCAGTGACAACGTCGCCCCCGTCGGGTTCTGCAACGTCGGCTGGCAGTAGAAGACCCTGGCCCCCGTCCGCGCGAACGCCTCGGCGAGCTGGTCGGGCCGCACTCCGCCCTCGTCGGCGGGCACCGGCACCACCCGCAGCCCCGCCGCCCGCGCGGTCGCCAGCGCCCCCGGATAGGTCGGCGTCTCCACCAGCACCGGGTCGCCCGGCGCGGCCAGCCCGCGGAAGGCGTGGGTCAGCGCGGCCTGCCCGCCGCTGACGATGAGCACGTCGTTCTGCGTCGTCTCGGTCTCGCCGGCGAACCAGGTGCGCAACTCGGGCACGCCCGCGCGCGGCGGCATCGACCAGGCGTCGGGCCGCTTCACCGCCCTGATCGCGGCCGCCCCGAGTTCCTTGGTGGGCCGCAGCACCGGGTTCAGATAACCGCCGGTGAGCGGGATCACCCCATCCTCGGGCTGCTGGAGGATCGACGTCAGCGGCGCCTCGTCGACCACCCGCTCGCCCAGGGCGACGGTCTGCCACGACGGATCGGTCTCCTTCGGCCTCGGCGGCGCGGCCACGAACGCGCCCGCGCCCGGCCGGGTGGTGACGACCCCTTCGGCGACCAGCCGCGCGACCGCCTTGGAGACCGTGACGGGCGAGACGCCGTGGGCCTGGACGATCTCCCGGCTGGAGGGCAGCCGGTCGCCCGCCCGCAGGGAGGCGGCCTGAGCTTTCAGGCTGTCGACGAGACGAGCGATACTGCTATCGTCGTTCATGAGAACCAAGAGTAGCGCTATCGTTCACGAGCAGGTAGCCAGTAGCGGATCAATCAAGCGACCTGATAGCGCTGGTCTCGGCACCGCACTCGCCGCCGTCGGCGTGCTCGCCTTCTCCGGCTCGATGCCCGCCACCGTGTACGCCATGCGCGGCCTCGACCCCTTCCTGGTCGCCATCGGCCGCGCGGTGCTCGCCCTGGTGGTGGCCGCGGGCTTCCTGCTGATCGCGCGGGCCCCGCTGCTGCCGCCCCGCCGCGACCTCGGGTCCTACGTCGTCATCGCCCTCGGCGTCGTCTTCGGCTTCCCCGTCTTCAGCGGCCTGGCCCTGTACGGCGGCGCGTCCACCTCCCACTCGGCCGTGATCATCGGCCTGCTCCCGGCCGCCACCGCGGTGTTCGCCGTGTTGCGCGCCGGGGAACGCCCCCGGGCGGCCTTCTGGCTGGCCAGCGGCCTGGGGGCGCTGTCGATCACCGTCTTCACCCTGTCGCGCGGCGGCGGCCACGTGGCCACGGCCGACCTGCTGCTCGTGCTGGCCCTCGGCTCGGCCGCCGTCGGCTACACCGAGGGGGCCCGGCTGACCCGGACCACCCCCGGCTGGCGGGTCATCTCCTACGCCCTCGTCGTGGCCGCCCCGCTGACGGTCCCGCTGACCGTCTGGCTCGCCCTGACGACCGAGCCGGTGCTCACCGGCGAGTCGGTCGCGGGCTTCCTCTACACCGGCCTCATCTCCATGTACCTCGGCTTCATCCCCTGGTACGCCGGCCTCGCCCAGGGCGGGATCGCCCGAGCGGGCCAGACCCAGCTCGCGCAGCCTCTGCTGACGCTGAGCTGGGCGGTCCTGCTGCTGGGCGAACCCTTCGACCCCTGGACGATCGTGGCGGCCATGGCCGTGCTGGTCTGCGTGGCCGCCACCCAGCGCACCCGGGCAGGTGTTATTCGAGCGTGAACGTGGCGCTGCTCTGGAAGGCGGCCGCGCCGTCGTTCTGCTCGACCCAGACCAGGCCCGACCGGTGCCGCAGGAAGTAGCCGGGGAAGTTGACCGACTCGTACGAGACTCCGCCGCCGGTCAGCCCGGTGCGCCGGTAGAACGAGGCGTCGGATCGGAACAGCGCGGAGTTGTCGTTGCGCTCGACCCACGCCTCGTGGTTGCGGTGCCGCAGGAAGTAGCCCGGGAAGTTGGTCGACTCCAGCGACACCGTGCCCGACCCGGTCAGCCCGGCGACCTGCCGGAACTGACTGTCGGCCAGCGGCGTGACATTGGTTTCGAGCCGGACGCGGTACTCCCAGTGCCGGACCGCGTAGTTCCCCGACATGAGCCGCACCGGGGTGGCGCCGTCGGGCACCGGAATGCCGAAGTCGGGCGTGCCGTCGGCCCGCCAGTAGATCTTCTGCACCCGCGTCCGCCGGTTCGGGTCGTTCAGCGGGTCGCCCGAGATGTTCTGGTACGACCGGTCGTGGTAGACGAGCAGGTCGCTCTGGCCGTCCTCCGAGACGGTGAAGGAGTTGTGGCCCGGCCCCCACTGGCCGGTCGCCGAACTCGACACGAAGACCGGGTTGGCGCTCTTCGTCCACGACGCGGCGTTGAGCGGATCCGAAGACGCCGACGCGGTCAGCAGGCCGAGGCAGTAGTTCGCGTCGGTGGCGCTGGCCGAGTAGGTCAGGAACAACCGCCCGTTCCGCTGGATCACCGACGGCCCCTCCGCGACCCGGTAGCCCCGGGTCTCCCAGGCCAGGGTGGGGATCGTCAGGCGGGTGGTGGTTCCGGTGATCTGCCAGGGATTGCTCCCCATCCGGGCGATGTACAGGTTGGAGTTGGTCGAGATGCCCGGCTCCTGCTGCGCCCAGGTCAGGTAGCGCACGCCGTTGTGCACGAAGGTCGAGGCGTCCAGCGAGAAGGTGTCCCAGGGCGTGGAGATGCGCCCGCGTTCGGTCCACGTGCCGGTCAGGGGGTTGGCCGCGGTGCTCTCCAGGACGTACATGCGGATGCGCCACACGTCGTCGGCGCGGCCGGCGGCGAAGTAGACGTACCAGCGCCCGTTGATGAAGTGGATCTCGGGCGCCCAGATGTGCGCCCCCATCTCGCCGGAGGAGTGCTTGCGCCAGATGACGGTCTCGGGCGCGCTCGCCAGCCCCTGGATCGTGGTCGCGCGGCGCAGCACGATGCGGTCGTACTCGGGCACCGTGGCGGTGAAGTAGTAGTAGCCGTCGGTGTGCCGGAAGATGTGCGGATCGGCGCGCTGCGCCGCGATCGGGTTCGAGTACTGCACGGCCGGACTGGCCTGCGCCGGCATCGGCGTCAGGAGCAGCAGCGTCGCCACGGCGACGACCAGGCGTAACAGGCGCATGACGGGTCCTCTCAGGCCAGCGGACTGGTCACGGTGAAGGCGGTGCCGGTCGAATCGAGCCGCAAGCTGCCGTTCAGGAACTTCCCGGGCAGGTTGTACGACTCCAGCAGCGACCCGCGCGCGCAGAAGGTGGCGTCACCGCGGAAGATCGCGGATCCGTCGTTGCGCTGCAGCACCAGCTGCATGTTGTAGTGACGCAGGTAGTAGCCGGGGAAGTTGATCGCCTGGAACGAGTAGCACCCGGAGTGCGCCAGCCCCGCGCCGACCGTGAAGGTGGAGTCCTGCCGCGCCAGCAGCGGGCTGCTCGACGTGACGTTCTCCAGGTAGGCCTGGTAGTCGCGGTGGCGGACGTACAGGGACCCGGCCCGCACCGACCGGTTGCCGGTCGGCAGCGCGGTCGTGTCACCGGAGTCCTCCCGCAGGACGGTGAAGTGCCGGGCCGTGCCCGACAACCCCGACAACTCGGTCCGGGAGGAGAAACTCGACAGGTTGGAACTGTCGGCGTAGTAGTAACGCCCGCCCGAGTAGTTGTCGAAGTAGAGCCGCCAGCGATTGTCCGGAAGCCGCACCAGCGCGGGCCCTTCGAGCCCCGACCCCCACCCCGCCCAGTTGCCCGTGCCGACGAACGTCCAGGGCCCGTTGAGGCTGGTGGCGGTGGCATGCTCGATGTACTTGGTCGTCTCGTTCTTCAGGAAATTGTGATAGACCCCGTCGACCTTGACGAGAAAACTGTCGATGTAATTGGCCGGAATGCCGAGCGGCGTCGCCGCCGACCACGTCGAGAGCGCGGAATTGGTGGCCGTGATGCGATAGGGCCGGAACTGGCCCGCCGTTCCGGTCGTCGACGCCGAGAAGACGACGTGCACACTCCCGTCGGAGTCGCGGAACCACTCGGGCGCCCACGTGCTGCCGGTCGACCCGTTCAACCCGACGGTGACGTTGCGCTGGAACGTCCAGGTCACGGCGTCGGCACTGCGGGCGAACCCGATCGTGTTGCCGGTCCAGCCGGTCGTGTAGACGAGGTGGTAGTAGCCGTCGGTGTGCTTGATGACGCTCGGGTCGCGGATCAGGCCCGAGGGGGGTGTGTAGGCGTTGGCCCTGATGAGGTTGTAGTTGGCCGCGTTGCTGGAGTCGTAGACGTACATGTTCGACTCGCTGGCGTTGGTGAACGCGGTCATCAGGTAGTGCGGGGCGGGGCCGGCGGCGTTGGCGGGGGTGGGGTGGAGGACGGCGGCGACGAGGAGGAGGGGGAGCAGCACTCTTCTCAGCATGTGGGGTCCATGTGTTATCGCTAACATCGGAACTCATGGCTAACCCGGGGGTGCGGGTCTGTCAACTGGGGGGTGGGGTTGGTGCAGGTGGGGGCGGAGGTGGCGTGAAACTTTCGCGAATGGCGATATTTATTGACTCAAATCACATGCATTGATTTGTCAACCGAAATACGGGCTCTTTCGTCTTAATCTCGATGGCTGGGATGAAGAAGACCGGTAATTTCGCGTGGATTGTGGCGATATGCGGGCCACTGGCGCTGCTAATGATCGGCATTTCGGCGGTGGCGACGCTCGAGAGCGCTAGCTGGGTGGGCGGCATCCTCGGCGCGCTCGCGGCCGTCGCTTTCGGCATCCGGCAACGGGCGGTCAACGGGCACGACGACGCGCTTCCAGGATGGGCGGCGGTGATCCGGCCGGGGCACGTGCTGATCGGGGGCGTGGTCGGGGCCGTGGCGGCGGTCGCGCTGACGTGGGTGTTGTATGTGCCCGAGACGCCGGCTTCGAGCACCGGAGTGCCGGCGAAGCCATATGTGTTGCCGCCGGAGTTCCACGACACCGACTGCGTCTACGAGGTCAGCAACGATCAGAAGCTCGGTGCGCAGGCGTTCCAACTGCTACCCGACGGGCACGTCGACCAGGACTTCGTACCCGTATGTGTGGACGGTTGGCGTGGTCGTGGGCTGGGAGGCGGGGGTGCCGGACAAGCTCACGCTCGCCGTCATGCGCGACGACGCCGTCCTTCATCGCGCCGCGTTGACACCGTCCAACAATGGCGGCACCTATGGAGCCTTTCCGCCGATCCGGGTGGAGCCGGGGCAGATCTATACATTGCGCCTCGACAACACGACAGGAATGAAGATCGGCGTGTACGTAGCCCCGGTGACCCCAGAATCCGTGATCGCCGCAGACCGGCTCGGATCACTGACCATCACCGGCGAAGACCGGGCACCGAACCGGGAGCTACCGGACCGAGCACTGAGCGGCTGCGTCGGTGGCGCGGAACGCACATGAGAATCGATTCCGCCCATAGTGCCGGGTGTGTGGGCCGGGTGTGCGGGCCGGGTGTGCGGGCCGGGTGTGCGGGCCGGGTGTGCGGGCCGGGTGTGCGGGCCGGGTGTTTCGGCCCACCTGGGCAGACGATGGATCCGCCTGCCCAGGCTCATTAGGCCGATGTCGGTGTCAGGGGGCCGCGGCCGTAAACGTCCTGTCGTCACAGGCCGTTCTGGCGGGATGCCGGTGTCGAGCGCTTCGGCTTGGGCCACTTCTCGCGGGCTGTCGCGTACGTCCCCCGATAGGGCACCGTGAACACGTACCCCTGTTTGCGCAGGGTCGCGATCGCCTGCCGCACGGTCGCCTTGGCCACGCCGTGTTCGGCCATCAGGGCCTTCTCGCTCGGCAGGGCGCGGTTGGCGGGGAACTCGCCTGAGCGGATCTTCTCTGACAGGACTTTCGCGATCTGCTGGTAGACGGGGAGTTCCGATCGGGGGGTGTCGGGCGTGCCCACGAAGGTGCCCTCTCCCTGGATCGTGTAGGCGAGGCCCTGGTCGCGCAGCTCGCGTGCCACCCGGCGGGCGGTCATGCGGGCGACATGGTATTCGGCTTCGAGTTCCGCCTCGCTGGGGATGGCGTCGCCAGGGCTCAGCTCGCCTTCGGCGATCTTCCGCCGGAGCTCCTCGGCTATCTGCTTGTAGACCGGCACGGGTCCCTCTCGGTCGAGCATCTTCGTATCGTAGACCAAACAGTACGTATACCCAGAAACCAGACACTTGCTAAGTCTCTATAGACGGCGACTAGACCTATATGTAGATTGGGGATTACGAAACGCGGCGCCACTTGGTGTCGGTGACCACAAGGTGATCGAGGAAGGTGAGGCCAACGATGTCGGAAGCGTGTCGCAGGTGGTCGGTCGAAGCCACGTCAGCGGGGCTGGGTTCGGTGGAGCCGCTGGGGTGGTTGTGGGCGACCCCGAACGCCGCCCCTCCCGAGGTCAGCACCGCGGTGATCACGTCGCGGACGGGCAGCGAGGTGTGGTCGCTCCCGCCCTCGGTGAGCACCAGCTGGCGGAGCACCCCGCCGGCGGCGTCGCACACCACCAGGACCAGGCGCTCCTTCGTCTGTTCCCGCAGGAGCGGGGCCACCAGGGCGGCGAGGTCGGCCGAGGAGGTGATACGCAATGGGCCGGGGCCGCTTTGCGAACGACGTACAAGATGAAAGGCGGCGGCGACCCGGGCGGCTTTGGCGGGCCCGACTCCCGGAACGCTGAGCAGCCGATGCGGCTCGCTACGTGCGAGTTCGCCGAGATCGCCGCAGTGGGAGATCACCCGCGAGGCGAGCTCGACGGCACTCATGCCGCGGCTGCCCGATCCGAGGAGTATGGCTAGTAATTCCCGATCGGCCAGAGCGTTTCCTCCCTTCTCCAGCAAACGCTCACGTGGCTGATCGCCAGCCGCCATGTCCTTGACCCGCAACCCCATGACGCTCGTTTTACCATCACCCACCGACGTTCTTGCGGTGCCCGCATTTGTCCATCCGATATGTGGCGGGAAGTGATTAATGTCCCTGGCGTGGATGTGACGCGATTTCCCTGATTAGAACGACATTGTTCTACCAGGACGCCCTGTTGCCTCGTTCGCGAGAGTATGTCTGCGTCGCTACCGTCTGGGCTTGTTTGCGCTGTTCTCTGGGTGGTTCTGTACGACCTGGCTGAGGCCGGGAAGCTTGTCGTGCGCCGGCGTTGAGGGTATGAAGATGCTCTCCGCAGGGCCGAATTGACCGCCAAGCACCGTTATGTGGCGATTTGGCTGAGTCTCGAGCGATGGGCTCCGTTGACCGCAGAGAATAGACGCCGCCTTTGGTTCCCCTGCCAATTTGGATGACCGAACAACGTCTGCACCCGTCCGTGTCTGACAAATCGTATTTGTCGGACAAAGTGAGCCACGCGGACAAGGGCGTCTACTGCCTGCGCCGAATCGCCTCAAAGCACTCGCCGCCCCACATCGCCCCCACAGTGGGACGGCGAGCGGCCGGTCGCTGGAACGCACGAGGGATAGTTCCAGCGACCGGCACACCTCTTGCGACGTCGGCGCAAGCTCAACGGCGCTCTTGCTCGGTGCCGCCGAAGTTCGGCGGTGTCGAGAAGAAGGTCCTCCAGGCGCTCACCACCCGCCTTGCCTTGTCGGGTGGTGAGAGGCCGGCCGCTGGAACGCGCGGCAGCTTCCAGCGGCCGGTTGACCTTCGTTGCGTCTTCCGCGGCTTGAGGGCTGGTGAGGGAATTAGGTGCCGTGAGGGTCCGAGACGATTTGCGTGGAAGTTGAGGGCGCAAAGTCGTAGAACCTGTCAGCGGTGAGGCTTCACTTGCGGCCACATGTGATCCATGAGCGCACGCTTCCCGACATGCATGCACAACAGAAACGCAACACCTGTGTGCACGACAGACGTGCGATGTGTGCCAGGAACTAGGGCTTGACCGGCTCGACCGGGGTGCTCCGTGTGTTTGGCCTGCGCTATCCCTGTCCGAGGCTGAGGTGCGCCTTAGCGAGCCGCTCTGGTGATCCGGTCAAGGAACTCAGTGTGTGTTCTCTGCCTGACTGCTGCGGTGTGCCCTGAGGATGAGGCGCTCGACTGGACCCGCGCTCGCTTGCCGGCGCTTTCATGTCGTGCGCGAGGGCTGCACACAGCACCGCGAAGGTTGATCGTTGCAGCACTTCTTGTACGTCTGGTCCAACCCGATGCTCCACCCAAGCTCTCACTGCTCGTGACTCCGTGCACTTGAGGGGTGAGGGGCCGGTCGCTGGTACCTATCGGGGGGTTCCGGCGACCGGCCGCATCAACACAGCCAGACTTACCCGCAAACCGAACACAACCGTATACGTGCGCGCATGCATCAACTCGCGGCAGGGCGTCAGGAAATCTCCTTGCCCGCCAGGTGCCCGAGCGGATGTGGAATGAAAACTTGCAAGCGATTCCGGCCTGCTGGGTACGTGGTCGAGCGACCCGGCCAGTTCCGCTGCACCGCCGGCGTTACCCGCATCAACCATGGAGTGACCAAGTCGCCTCGGGGACCAGTAAGACCGTCTTGATCGGTGTGGTCGGCGCGTCGTGCATGGCGGGAGGTGGCGGGCCCAGAAGGCGTTGTAGCAGTAACACAGATCGGTGTAGTGGGTGTCGGCCGGGCCTGCGGATCGTCCACCAGACCGGCCGGGGCGTTACGTCGGCACGCAGTGACCATGCGTCGAAGAGCTGGCCGCCAGTCTTGCTGTCAACGTTCTTCTCGCCGAGGCGATGCTCGTGATCATGATTGGGTCCGTTGGCGGGTGCTGCATGACCAACGCATAGTGGGACCGCAGTTGACCCGGCGTCCCAGCTGGGGAAATGCGCTGCCCTATCAAACGGGTCCGGGCTTTCCTCCAGCCGACGTTCACACCCGCTACAGGCGTCCAGCGACTACTCGCGCCACCCGTCCAAGCCCCCAAACGCCAGTCGCGGGAACCCGCCGAAGCAGATCCCCGCGACCCCGTCGTACAAAACTCAGAAGCCCGTTGGAAGGAGGGCCTCAGCGGCTCGTCTGTTCCCCATAAGGAGCAGGAAGCGTATAAACAAGCCGGAACTGGTCACACGGAATGATCACATCGCTGGTCTCCACAGGCTTGTCACCGGCCCAGTGGGTGCGTTCCACGTGAAGCACGTGGACGCCGGCCGGAAGGTCCAGGACGTCGCTTTCCACGGGCTGGGGGACCCGCGCGTACACGTGTTCGGTCACCTCGGTCAGCTTCAGGCCGTTGCCGCCGAGGCGGTGGGCGACCTGGGTGATGTCGTCGGTGCCGTCGTTGTAGACGATGGGTTCGTACGACACCGCGAGCTGCACGGGTTTGCCGTCGCTGCGATAGACGATGCGCGTTCTCGTGACGGGGGATTGGGCGGCGATGCGCAGGCGTACGGCGATGTCTGGCCTGGCCTCGGCGGAATCGGTCTTGACGTCACACGTCGGGCGGCGCCCGACGGCGTGCATGTCGGTCGAGAAGTGGGCCTGTGCACGGTGGAGCGGGAGCAGGTCCGGCCGTTGACGGACCCGATGGCCCGACCCGACGCGGCCGATGATCAGCCCTTCTTGGGCCAGCACTCGAAGCGCGTGGCGGGCGGCGGTTTCGCCGACGCCGTACTTCCGGGTGATCTGGTGCCGTGAGGGAATCGGCGCTCCGGGTTGCAACAGGCCTTCCGTTATCTGACGGCGGAGGTCTTCGACAACACGCAGGTAAACCGGATCGGAGTTGGCCACTTATCCATCCTTGGACTGTAAAGCGTTAATTCCGATCCTCCCGTATCCGATGCACAACCCAGAGTAATGGCCATCAGTTGTGATTCCAACTTTACTCTTGACCTGTGGAGGATCCTGTCGTGGATCGTCATACTTTGTCCCTGCCTGGACGAGCTTCGATGACCGCCGTGGCCAGGCTTTTCGTGCGCCGCTACCTCGATGGGCACCCGCTCGCCTCTGATGCCGAGGTCGTCGTTTCCGAGTTCTTCTCGAATGCCATTCGCCATAGCAGAATCCCTAATGGCGGTATTGTCCGCATATGCGTTATTAAGATGGAACGCTCCATTCGTATAGAGGTGACGGATCTCGGCGGCGGGGCGACCGTGCCGCACGAGAAACGCCCTTCGCCCGGCGACGAGCACGGGCGCGGCCTCGGGATCGTCCGCGCGATGGCCACGGCGTGGGGGCATGAGGGACTAGGAGACGTGTACGTCACCTCCTGGGCCCAGCTCGACGACCCCGGCGCTCGGCTCCGTCCCCTTCCGGAAATCGGGCCTGGTTGGTGCCCGCCGCCGGCACCCGTGCGTGACTTACCGGTGACCGTGGTGGGGCCGGTCTTCCCGGGCGAGCTGCTGAGGGGTGGTGTGCACGAAGTCCGCAGGCTCCCATCGCGGGAGCAGTAGGACTCCGGCGGCGACGTGTCCGTATTCCAGCGCGCCGGAGACGGAGTTTCGGGCCCCTCGTCCCGCTGATTTGGGACAAGCGGTGTGCCCGAGCAGGCGCTCACCTGGCCAAGCCGCGTGCTCGGTCAGGCTCTCGCCTGGACACAGGTCGCCTGCTCGGGCAGGAGGCTCTCACCTGGCCAGGCTGCGTGCTCAGGCAGGCCCTCACCTGGCCAGGCCGCGTGCTCGGGCAGGTTCTCGCCGGGACAGGCCGCGTGCTCGGTCAGGCTCTCGCCTGGACACAGGCCGCCTGCTCGGGCAGGAGGCTCTCACCTGGCCAGGCTGCGTGCTCAGGCAGGCCCTCACCTGGCCAGGCCGCGTGCTCGGTCAGGCTCTCGCCTGGACACAGGCCGCCTGCTCGGGCAGGAGGCTCTCACCTGGCCAGGCTGCGTGCTCGGGCAGGTTCTCACCTGGCCAGGCCGCGTGCCCGAGCAGGCCCTCACCTGGACACGGGCCGCGTGCCCAGGCAGGAAGGTCTCGCCTGGGCAGCCAGCCCGCGCCGTGTGCCCGTACAGGCCCTCGCCTGGACACGGGCCGCGTGCTCGGGCAGGAGGCTCTCGCCTGGGCAGCCAGCCCGCGCCGCGTGCTCGGGCAGGTTCTCGCCGGGACAGGCCGCGTGCCCGGCCAAGCCATCTCCTGGACCAAGCTTGCCCAGCAACAATCCGGCGAGAGGTCCAGTGGCAGGTCCGGTGAGGGGCTGGGTGGCTCAGTGCGCCCCGCCCTGTCCTGAAGCGGTCCTGAAAGTGCGCGGTCCGTTCGTCTGGGAGGGTCGGTCCGGAAGCCTTCGCGTCGGCGCGGGCCGAGGCTCAGTTCAGGGCGGGCAGGGTTTCGCCCGTCTCCAGGTAGGTCTTCAGGTTCGACAGGATCGCCGGCCACCCCTGGCTGATCTCGGGCAGGATCGCCGAGCCCTCCATGAAGTCGTCGTGGATCACCGTCAGTTTCACCAGCTCGCCCATCGGCTCCAGAGTGAAGGTCACCTTCGAGCGCGGCTCGGCCCGCCAGGCGGCCAGTTTGTCCCCCGTCAGGTCAACGGCGGCGGCGAACTCGTCGGTCAGGGTGTGCCAGGTGTACGACAGCCGCTCGTGGGGCTTCGACTCCAAAACGACCTGGTGGGCGGGGTCGTCCATGCGGACCTCGCCCATTCCCCACGTCACCGGCGCGCCCACTTCCCACGTCGACTCCAGCGACACGCCCCAGTACTGGCGGGTGAACTCCGGAGTGGTCAGGGCCTCCCAGAGGCGTTCGGGGGTCGTCTTGATGTACGTCGTGTAGGCGAACGCGGTCGGGCTCATGGGGCGGTGCTCCAATGCGGTCTTGAGATCGGCCAGGGCGCTCGCCCGGGCCCGGGTGTATCGGCCGAGCCAGCGGTCGGCGATGGCGTTGATCGGTTCGGCGTTCAGGTAGTGGAGTTTTTCGCGGCCGCGCCGGGTCGTGGTGATCAGGCCGGCCGACTCCAGGACGGCCAGGTGCTTGCTCACCGACTGGCGGGCCATCGTCAGGCCGTCACACAGCTGACGCAGGGTCTGGCCGTTGGCGGCGTTCAGCCGGTCGAGCAACTGACGGCGGCTGGGGTCGGCCAGCGCACGGAAAACCTCGTCGTCCACGCCATCGCACGATAGGCAGCCAAACGGCTGCATGTCAACGCGGGAAAATAAGTTCCAAGAGTCTGTAACGCGGCCGTAAGACGGCTCGATTGAGGGATAGAGGCCGCTGATGTGTGTACCCCCGAGCACATATCGGCGGCCTCTTTCGTGCCCGTAGGCCCACGCCGTTATCCACAGGCGGGGTGGCGGGGTCCACCGTTTGGGCGGATCCGGGTACCGTTCGGTCTATGGCATCGCCAACTGGAACCTCTGACGCCCCCTTCGGCCGCATGCTGACCGCGATGGTGACCCCTTTCACCGTCGACGGAGCCGTCGACTACGACGCGGCGCAGCGCCTGGCCGGCTTCCTCGTCGACGAGCAGCGGAATGACGGCCTCGTCGTGAGCGGGACCACGGGTGAGAGCCCCACGACCACCGACGAGGAGAAAGAGCTCCTCGTGCGCGCCGTGGTCGAGGCGGTCGGAGACCGGGCCTTCGTGGTCGCCGGTGTCGGCACCTACGACACCGCCCACAGCGTGAAGGCGGCGAAGGCGGCAGAACGGGCCGGCGCCCACGGTCTGCTGGCGGTCACGCCTTATTACAGCCGTCCCCCGCAGGAGGGGGTCTACCGCCACTTCGTCTCGATCGCCGATGCGACCGGGCTGCCGGTGATGCTCTACGACATCCCCGGGCGGTCGGTCATCCCCATCGCGCGTGAGACGCTGATACGGCTGGCGCAGCATCCGCGCATCGTCGCGGTGAAGGACGCCAAGGCCGACTTCCACACCACGTCCGAGGTCATGCTCGCGACCGACCTGGTCTTCTACTCCGGCGACGACGCGGTCAACCTGCCGTGGTTGTCGGTCGGCGCGGCCGGGTTCGTGAGCGTCATCGGGCACGTCGCGGGGGCCGACCTCGCAGAGATGATCAAGCGGTATCGCCAGGGTGACGTCGCGGGAGCCCGCGAGATCCACCTGCGCCTGACCCCCGTCATTTCGGGGATCATGAACCAGGCCGGTGGGGCGATCATGGCGAAGGCCGCACTGAGACTTGTCGGCCAGGAAGCCGGTCCCATGCGGCTGCCGCTGGTCGAGGCAACACCTGAACAGATCGCGCTGCTCCGCGCCGACCTCGTCGCGGGCGGCCTGAAGGTCATAGGAGATTGAGTGCTGCTGGCAACACCCCATGATCACGGGGTGCGCGCATGAGTCATCCCCATCCGGAACTCGGTCCGCCTCCGCCGCTACCCGAAGGAGGCTTGCGGATCGTCGCCCTGGGCGGGCTCGGGGAGATCGGCCGGAACATGGCGGTCTTCGAATTCGACGGCCGTCTGCTGATCGTCGACTGCGGGGTGCTGTTCCCCGAGGTCGACCAGCCCGGAGTCGATCTGATCCTGCCCGACTTCGAATACATCCGCGACCGGCTCGACCACGTCGAGGCCGTCGTGCTGACGCACGCCCATGAAGACCACATCGGCGCGGTGCCCTACCTGCTGCGCGAGCGGCGCGACATCCCGCTCGTCGGGGCGCGGCTGACGCTCGGGCTGATCGAGGCCAAGCTCACCGAGCACCGCATCCAGCCGACGACCGTCGAGGTCGTCGAGGGGGAGCGGCGCCGGTTCGGGCCGTTCGAGCTCGAGTTCTTCGCGGTCAACCACTCGATCCCCGACGCGCTGGCGGTCGCCGTGCGCACGCCCGCCGGGATCGTGCTGCACACCGGCGACTTCAAGATGGACCAGCTGCCGATGGACGGCCGGCTGACCGACCTGGGCGGGTTCGCCCGGCTCGGCGCCGAGGGCGTCGACCTGCTGATGTCCGACTCGACCAACGCCGAGGTGCCCGGGTTCGTCACCAGCGAGCGCGACATCGCGCCGGTGATCGACGACGTGATCCGGGTGGCCGACAAGCGCATCATCGTGGCGTGCTTCGCCTCCCACATCCACCGCGTGCAGCAGGTGGTCGACTCGGCCCAGAAGCACGGCCGCAAGATCGCCCTCATCGGGCGGTCGATGGTCCGCAACATGGGCGTCGCGCGGGAGCTCGGCTATCTCAAGGTGCCGGCCGGGATCCTGGTCGACTCGCGCGAGATCGAGGAGTGGCCGCCGGAAGACGTCGTGCTCATCTGCACCGGTTCGCAGGGTGAGCCGATGGCGGCGCTGTCGCGCATGGCCAACCGCGACCACCCGATCCGCATCGCCGAGGGCGACACGGTGCTGCTGGCGTCGTCGCTGGTCCCGGGCAACGAGACGGCGGTCAACAAGGTCATCAACGGGCTGACGCGGTGGGGGGCGAAGGTCGTCCACAAGGGCAACGCGCTGGTCCACGTGTCGGGTCACGCCGCCGCCGGGGAGCTGCTCTACGTCCTCAACGCCACCAAGCCGTCGAACTTCATGCCTGTTCACGGTGAATGGCGGCACCTGCGGGCCCACGCGCGGCTGGCGCGGCTCACCGGGGTGCCCGACGAGAACGTCGTCATCGCCGAAGACGGGGTCGTGGTCGACCTGGTCGACGGGCAGGCGAAGGTGGTCGGCGCGGTCCCGGCCGGTTACGTCTTCGTCGACGGCACCTCGGTCGGCGACATCACCGAGGTGGCGCTGAAAGACCGGCGCATCCTGGGCGACGAGGGCTTCATCTCGATCGTGGTGGTCGTCGACTCGACCAGCGGCCGCCTCACGGGCGGCCCCGAGATCACCGCGCGCGGATCGGGCATCGACCCCGACTCGCTCGACGCGGTGATCCCCCAGATCGAGAAGGCGCTCCAGGAGTCGGCCGCGGCGGGAGTGGCCGACGTGCTGCAGATCCGCCGCGTCGTCCGCCGCACCGTCGGCCGCTGGGTGAGCGACACCTACCGCCGCCGCCCGATGATCATCCCGGTCGTCGTCGAAGTCTGACCTCGCCGCACACGGCAAGGCCCTTCCCCCGGGAAGGGCCTTCCTTTTTGCTCCGTTACGGCTCCGCCCACCCCGACCCCGACCACCGCCCCACCCGCGCACCGCAACCGGCGCCACCCAGCCGCTCGGGCCCGCCCCCGCAACGACCAAACTGGGGCCGATCGGACCTGAGGCGACTGGAGTCGGGGCGACCCGATTTGGGTCGACCGGACTGGGCCGACCCGACTCGGGCCGTCCCGGCGAGAGGTCGTACATGGAGGAACGGCCCTTCCCCCGAAGGAGGGCCGTTCCCCGTGATGTGTCAGCCCACTGGCTCCTCGACTCGGCCGGTGTCGTCGCGGATGACCTCGGGGATCTCCTTCGGGGTGCCGCGCAGGGACCACAGGCACGCGCCCGCCAGCACGATCATCGAGACGCCGCCGACCACGAGGGTCGCGTGCATCGAGTCGACGAAGGTGCGCTGGGCGGCGTCCAGGAGCTGGGCGCCGAGTGAGGCCGGTAGCTGGGACGCCACGTGGACCGCCCCGCCCAGCGACTCCCCGGCCACGTGGGCCGCCTCCGCCGGGATTCCGGCGGGCACGGCGAGGTTGGCGGTGTAGAGGCCGCCGAGCACGCTGCCCAGCACCGCGATGCCGAGGGCGCCGCCGACCTCGGTGGCCGTCTCGGAGATGGCGGAGGCGGCGCCGGCGCGTTCGCGGGGGACCGAGGCGATGATCGTGTCGTTGGTCACGGCGAAGGTGAAGCCCATGCCGAGGCCCGCGACGATCATTGGCAGCAGCATGAAGCCGTAGCTGGTGTCGACGTCGACCAGGCCGTAGAGGAAGAAGCCGACCGAGGTCAGGAACAGGCCCAGGGCGACCGTCTTGGCCCGGCCGAGCGCCATGATCAGGGTGCCCGCCAGGCCGCCGGCGATGGCGGCGCCGATGCCGCCGGGCAGCCCGGCCAGGCCCGAGATCAGCGGCGACCAGCCCCGCACGAGCTGGAAGTACTGGGCGAAGGCCACCGAGATCGACAACGTGCCGAAGATGACGGCCACGTTGGCGCCGACGGCGCCGGAGAAGGCGCGCACCCGGAACAGCCGCACGTCGATCAGGGGCTCGGCCAGCCGGGTCTGGCGGCGGACGAACACGACCATGGTGATCAGGCCGAGCGCGGCGGAGATCCAGACGGCCGGTTCGGCGAGGCCGTCGTGGGCGGCGACCTTGACGGCGTACACGAAGGAGATGACGCCGACGATGGACAGCGGGACGCTGACGACGTCGAGGCGGCCCGGGTTCGGGTTGCGCGACTCCGGCAGGACGAACGCGCCGAAGACGACCAGCACGATCGTGATGGGGACGTTGATCAGGAACACCGAACCCCACCAGAAGTGGTCGAGCAGAGCGCCGCCGACCACCGGGCCGATGGCGAAACCGAGGGCCGAGACGCTGCTCCAGATGCCGACGGCGGTGGTGCGCTCCTTCGGATCGGTGAACACGTTCCGGATGATCGACAAGGTCGACGGCATGATCGTCGCCCCGGCCACGCCCAGCAGGGCGCGGGCGGCGATCAGCAGTTCGGGGGTCGGCGCGTAGGCGGTCAGCGCGGAGGCGGCGCCGAACGCCACCGTGCCGATCAGCAGCAGCTTCTTGCGCCCGACGCGGTCGCCGATGTTGCCGAAGGTGATCAGCAGACCGGCCAGGGCGAAGCCGTAGACGTCCAGGATCCAGAGCACCTGGGTCGCGGACGGGGTCATGTCCTCGACCAGCTTCGGGGTGGCCAGGTGGAGAACGGTGACGTCAAGGGCGAGCAGCAGCATCGCGAGGCACGAGATGACCAGCGTGCCCCACTTCTTCCCGGCGGCGGCGGGGGTGGTGGAAGTCATGACCCCAGGCTGGTCCGGGCCGCTGACCCGCCGCTGACCACCGGCTGACGCCGCTGACGGCGCGCTGACCGGCCGCTGACGGGCTCAGCCGGGCGGGGCGAGTTCCAGCACGACGGGGATCAGCCGGTCGCGCGGCATCAGCAGGCCGCGCGTGTGGGCGGCCGTGTAGCCGGCCTCGCCGAGGGCGGCGCGGCAGCGGGCGGCCAGGCGTGTGGGGTCGGGTTCGTCGCTGGGCACGCCCTCGCGCAGCGCCGTGCTGATGCCGAGGAGGGCCGCCGCGCCCGCCGGGTCGTCGCGGAGGAGGACCGCGCCGGCCAGGCCCTCGGTCACCCGGGCGGCCTGGAGGCGGTTGCGCTGGACGTACACCGACGACAGGGCCTGGCGGTGGTGGAACTCGGCGCGGTCGGGGTCGTCTTCGGCGTAGGCGATCCAGCCCAGGGTGAGGTTGGCGGCGACGCGGATCTCGTCGAGGCTGAACCAGTCGCCGCCCAGGTCGGCCAGCACCTGTTCGGCCAGCTCGCGGGCCTCCTCGAGAGAGCCGTGGAGGCGGGCCAGGTCGGCCAGGCCGAGGCGGGCGCGGCCGTCCATCTCGACGGCGCCGGCGGCGCGGGCCAGCTCTGCGGCGCGGGTGAAGTCGGCGCGGGCGGCGGCCCGCAGGTCGGGGCCCGGTCCTTCGGACAACACGAGCCGGTTCTGGGCCCGGCGGCACAGTAGTTCGGCGATGTCGACGGTGGTGCCGAGCGCCTGGAGGAGGGTGAGGGCCCGGTCGATGAGGGCGAGGGCCTCGTCGCGGCGGCCGGTCCATTCGGCGATCTCGGCCAGGCCGGTCGTGGCCATCGACATGGCCCAGCGGTCGCCGATCGTGGTGAAACCGGCCAGCGCGGGCCTGAGGTTCTCCTCGGCCCGCACGTGGTCGCCCTCGAAGAGGGCCAGCAGGCCCCAGCCGAACCGCGACAACGAGCGGGTCCACGGGTCGAGGTCGTAGGTGGCCTGGACGGCGATCAGCTCGTCGGCCGTCGCCGGGTCGGGCGGGCCGACGGCCTGCGACCAGAGCACCCACAACAACGGCTGGCGGTTCGGCGCCCGGAAGCCGTCGAGCCAGCCGCGGACGCGGTCGAGCTGGGCGCGCAGCACGGGGTCGGCGTGGCCGCCGACGACGGCGCTCAGCACGCACACCGCGAACTCCTCGGTCACCTCGGCCTGCGGGCCCAGGCGGGCCAGCAGCTCGGTGGCGGAGGCGATCGACTCGCTGCGCAGGCCGCGCAGCCACCAGTAGCCGGTCAGGCCGGAATAGAGCAGCAGGGCGTCGTCGGGGCCGGCGTGGCGCAGGGCGGCCAGCATGTTCTCGTGGTCGGCGTCCATGCGGCGCAGCCATTCGAGCTGGTCGCCGGTGCGCAGGTGGGGGTCGGCGGCCAGCGCGAAGTCGCGGAAGTAGCCGGCGTGGGCCTGCCGGAAGTGTTCCTCCTCGCCCGCCTCGGCCAGTTGCTCGGCGCAGAACGCCCGGATGGTGTCGAGCATGCGGTAGTGGGTGCCGGCGACCTCGACGAGCGACTTGTCGGCCAGGCCCGCGAGCAGGTCGAGCACGTCGTGGCGGGGCAGCCCGCAGACCTCCTGCGCCGCCTTGAGGGTCGCGCCGCCGCGGAAGACGGTCAGGCGGCGGGCGAGGGTGCGTTCGTCGTTGTCGAGCAGGTCCCAGCTCCAGGCGATCACGGCCCGGAGGGTGCGGTGGCGTGGTTCGGCGGTCCGGCTGCCGCGCGCCAGCACCGCGAACGGGTCGGTGGCGTCGGCGATGTCGGTCACCGGGAGTGTGCGGACCCGGGCCGCGGCCAGTTCGATGGCGAGCGGCAGCCCGTCGAGGGCGCGGCAGATCCGGATGACGGCGTCGAGTTCGCCCGCGTCGGCCGCCTCCCAGAAGCCCGGCCGCACGGCGGCGGCGCGGTCGGCGAACAGGCGTACCGAAGGGTAGGAGAGGGCGTCGGCGGGGTCGACCCCCGACGGCGGGAGGGCCAGCGGCGGGATCGGGCACAACCGTTCGGCGGCGATGGCGAGGGGTTCGCGGCTGGTGGCCAGGATGCGCAACCCCGGGCAGGCGGCCAGCAGCCGTCCGGCGAAGGCGGCCACGGCCTCGACGAGGTGCTCGCAGTTGTCGAGCACGATGAGCATCGGGCGGTCGCCGATCCCGGCCACGATGCGGTCGACCGGGTCGGCGACGGGCTGGGCGCCCTGCGCGAGCAGCCGGCCCTCCCGCAGGCCGAGGGTGCTGAGCACGGTTTGGGGCACCTCGCCCGCGTCGGCCAGCGGGGCGAGCTCGACGAAGTAGACGGAGGAGACGGCGTGGGCGCAGGCCTCGGCGGCCAGCCGTGTCTTGCCGGTGCCGCCGGGGCCGGTCAGGGTGACCAGACGGGCGGTGGCCATCATCTCCCTGATGGCGGCGAGCTCGGTGTCCCGCCCGACCAGCCCGGTGAAGAGCACGGGCACCCCGACGCGCTCGGGCGCCGGACCCGGCTCCGCCGCCTCCGGCGCCGCCGATGCGGCTGTGGTCTCGCCGCGCAGCACCGACAGGTAGGCCGCCGTCAGTTCGGCCGACGGGGTCGCGCCGAGTTCCTCGTCGAGGAGGCGGCGGGCCTCCTCGTAGGCGGTCAGCGCCTCGGCGGGGCGGCCCGCGGCGGCCAGGAGCGTGATGTGGCGGGCGCGCAGGCCCTCGTGGAGCGGGTGGCGGGCGATCATCCCGGGCAGGCCCGGGACGGTCGCGGTGCCGGTCAGCAGGGATGGAGACGCGGGGTCGGCGTCGACCAGGCCCAGGTAGGCCGTGAGGTGCAGTTCCGTCAGCCGGGCGGCGGCGTGGTGCAGCGTCTCGGGGAGGCCGTCGAGGGCCGGGCCGCGCCACAGGGCCAGGGCCTCCGCGAAGCGGTGTTCGGCCGTGAGGCGTTCGAAGCGGTGGGCGTCGACGTCGCCGGGGTCGGTGTCGAGGCGGTAGCCCGCCGGGGTGTGGGAGATGTGCCCGCCCAGGGCGGTGCGGAGCCTGCTGACCTGGGCCTGGAGGGCGTTGGCCGCCCCGGCGGGGGGCGTCGCGCCGTAGAGGACGTCGATGAGGCGGGCGGCCGGCACGACCCGGCCGGCGTCGAGGGCGAGGGCGGCCAGGAGGGTGCGTCCGCGCGGGCCGGTCAGCTCGACGGGGGTGCCGTCGTCGCGGCGCACGTCGAGGGGGCCCAGAATGGCGAAACGCATACCTCCGATTCTGTCGCACCTTCGGTTAGGGTCGGATGACGTGACGGACCTGGCGATCGTTTACCGCAAGTACGACGAATCCCTCCACTGGAACTTCCCCGGCGTCCTTCTCGGCGAAGACGAGCACGGCGTCTGGACGGGCCACCGCAAGGGGATCGTGGGCCGCAAGGGGCATGAACCGAAGTTCGTCTACGAGTTCCCGTTCGTCATGTTGTTCCCCCGGAACGCGTGGTGGGCGGCCTCGTTCAACGCCTACCCCCACGAGACCGAGGTCTACGTCGACGTGACGACCGTCCCGGTCGTCTCCGACGTCGACATCACCATGATCGACCTCGACCTCGACGTGATCCGCAAGACCAACGGGCGCATCTTCCTCGACGACGCCGACGAGTTCGAAGACCACCAGGTGCGGTTCGGCTACCCGCCCGACGTCGTCGAGCAGGCCGAACGGGCCGCCGAATGGCTCATGGACGCGGTCGCCGAGCGGCGGGAGCCCTTCGGGCGCGTCCATGAGGGGTGGCTCGACCGGCTGGAGGGGCTCGTCACCCGCTGACGACCTCGGCGAGCCGGGATTGCAGGAACTCCCTCTCGGCGTCGTTGTCGGCCAGCGCGATGGCCGCGCGGTAGGCGTCGGCGGCCTCCTCGAAGCGCGACAGGCGGCGCAGCAGGTCGGCCCGGACCGCCGGCAGGTAGTGGTATCCGGCCAGCCGGTCGTCGGCGGCCAGCCGCTCGACCTCGGCCAGCGCCGTCTCCGGGCCGTCGGCCATGGCGACCGCGACCGCCCGGTTGAGGGCCACCACGGGAGAGGGCCAGATCCGCAGGAGGAGGTCGTACAGCCCGACCACCTGCGGCCAGTCGGTCGGGGTGACGGCGTGCAGCGAGGCGATGGCGGCCTGGACGGCGTAGCGGCCCACCCGGCCGGTCCGGAAGGCGGCCACGGCCAGGTCGCGGCCCTCGGCGATGGCGGCGTGGTCCCAGAGCGAGCGGTCCTGGTCTGCCAGCAGGACGAGCCGCCCCTCGGCGTCGGTCCGGGCGGCCCGGCGGGCGTCGGTGAGCAGCAGCAGCGCCAGCAGCCCGCGCACCTCCGGCTCGTCGGGCATCAGCGCCAGCAGCATGCGGGCCAGCGTGATCGCGCGCTCGACCAGGTCGGCGCGGACCAGCCCGGCGCCCGAGGGGGCGGTGTGGCCCGTCGTGTAGAGCAGGTGGATCACCGACAACACGGCGTCGAGGCGCTCGGGCAGGTCGGCCGGGCCGGGCACCCGGTAGGGGATGCGGGCCGCGGCGATCTTCTTCTTGGCGCGGGTCAGCCGGGCCGCCATGGTCGGCTCGGAGACCAGGAAGGCGCGGGAGATGTCGGGCGTGGCGACCCCGCACACCAGCCGCAGGGTCAGCGCCACCTGGGCCTCGCGGGCCAGCGCCGGATGGCAGCAGGTGAAGATCAGCCGAAGGCGGTCGTCGGGGATCTCGTCCGTCGCGTCGGTCAGGTCCATTTCCGGGTCCGGTTCGACGAGCAGGGGCATCTTCGCCCGGAAGACCTTGTCCCTGCGCAGCAGGTCCAGGGCCTTGCGGGTGGCCGTCCGGGTCAGCCAGGCGCCCGGTTTCCCCGGCACGCCGTCGCGCGTCCAGGCGTCCAGGGCGGCGAGGTAGGCGTCCTGGACGCACTCCTCGGCGAGGTCGAGGTCGCCGGTGACGCGCGCCGTCGCGGCGAGCACGAAGGCCCACTCACGACGGTGCGCGTCGGCGACCGCGCGCTCGAGCTCGTTCACGCCCGGCCGTCGGGCGCCCACGCGAACAGCGGGCGGACCTCCACGCCGCCGTCGGCGCAGGCCGGATTCAGTTTGGCGATGTCGAGGGCGACGTCCAGGTCGGGGGCCTCCAGGACGAAGAAGCCGGCCACCACCTCCTTGGCCTCGGTGAAGGGGCCGTCGGTGACGACGTCGCCGCGGATCGAGGTGGCGGTGGTGCCGGCCTCCAGGGCGAAGCCGGCGATCTCCTTGCCGCCGAGTTCCTCGATCTGTGCGGGGTAGCGTTCGAGCAGCGCGAGGTAGTCGGGCGTCAGGGCCGCGGGGTCGGCCGGGGCGGGCGAGTGGATGATGACGGCGTACTGCGGCATCGCAAGCTCCTTGGTCGGGTCGGTCGCCTTCATCCATCCGACGTGCGGGGGACCGGGGAATCGACAACCCGCCGCGAAGATTTTTCCGGCTCGCTGTATAAAAATGTTACATATTACAATTCGGAGGAGTTCGATGATCAACGAAGCCGCCCGCGCGGGGGAGGTCTGGCGCACCCGCCCGGCCGCCGAGCGGGCCGACGTGCTCGACCGGGTCGCCGACGCGCTGCTGGCCGCCGCCGACGACCTGTGGCCCGTGGCGGCCGAGGAGACCTCGCTCGGCGAGGTACGGCTCCGCGGCGAGATCGCCCGGTCGGCGGTCCAGTTCCGGCTGTTCGCCGGGGTCCTGCGCGACGGCGGGCACGTGGAGGCGATCATCGACCACGCCGACCCGTCGGCGACCCCGCCCCGGCCCGACGTGCGGCGCATGTTCCAGCCGGTGCCGGGCGTGGTGGGGGTGTTCGCCGCCTCCAACTTCCCGTTCGCGTTCTCGGTCGCGGGCGGCGACGTGGCCTCCGCGCTCGCGGCGGGCTGCGCGGTCGTGGTGAAGGCCCACCCCGGGCACCCGGTGCTCTCGCGGCGGGTCGCCGAGGTGATCCGGGCCGCCCTGCCCGACCCCGAGCTGCTCGGCCTGCTCGAAGGGTTCGAGGCCGGCAAGGAACTCGTGCAGCACCCGCTCGTGGCGGCGGTCGGCTTCACCGGCTCGCTGCGCGGCGGGAAGGCGATCCAGGCGCTGATCGACGAGCGGCCCGACCCGATCCCGTTCTACGGCGAGCTCGGCAGCGTGAACCCGGTCGTGGTGCTGCCGTCGGCCCTGGCCGACCCGGCCGGCCTGGCCGAGGGCTTCGCCGCCTCCCTGACCCTCGGCGTCGGGCAGTTCTGCACCAACCCCGGCCTGCTGTTCGTGCCCGACGACGCCGACCTGCTCAAGGCGATCACGGCCGCCGTCTCGGCCACCACCGGCGGCACGATGCTCACCCCGGCCATCTGCGAGGGATTCGAGTCGGGCGTCTCCCGGCTCGGCGAGCGCCTGACCGAGCTGGCCCGCGGCCTGGCCGGCCCGGCCGAGGGGGCCGTCGCGCCGCGCGTCTACACCGCCGACCTGACCACCTTCTCCCTGGGCCTGCCTGAGTTCGCCGAGGAGACGTTCGGGCCGTCGGCGATCGTGGTGACGTACAAGGAGATCTCCGACCTGCCCGAGGTGCTGCGCAACCTGCCCGGCTCGCTGACGGCGACCGTCCACTCGGCCGACCCGGTCGAGGCGGCCCCGCTGGTGCCGGAGCTCGCGCGGCTGGCCGGCCGGGTGATCTGGAACGGCTGGCCGACCGGCGTCGCCGTGACGTGGGCGATGCACCACGGCGGACCCTGGCCCGCCAGCACCACGCCGATGCACACCTCGGTGGGCGCGACGGCGATCCGCCGCTGGCAGACGCCGGTCGCCTACCAGGACCTGCCCGAGCCGCTGCTGCCTCTCGAACTGCGCGACGACAACCCGCTCGGCGTCCCGCGCCGGGTCGACGGCGTGCCGTCGTGACGTGAGGCGGCGCCGTGTCTCCCGCAAGTCGAGACACGGCGCCGCCGGTCTAGGCGATCTCGCCCGCGCCCGCGTGCTTCGACACGTCCTTGTGGACCTTCGACGCGGGGTCGACGCCCGTGTGCAGGGTGGGGGTCCAGCCCGCGTCGGAGCCCAGGTCGGGGTCGTTGGCCGCGTTGTACGCCGCGATCGGGTCGAACGGGGTCACCGTGCCGCCGACCCGGAGCAGGTCGCCCCTGGCCGTCAGGGTCGTGCCGCCCCAGTTGTAGAGGATCTTCGCCGGGTCGACGCCCCGGCCGAGGCGGTAGAAGTTGTTCTCGCTGTAGATCTGCGACTGCACGCCGACCCCCAGCGCGTAGACGAACGACGCCGGGTCGTACGCCTCGTAGTAGTTGTTGTAGACGTGCACCTGGCCGAACCTGACCCGGGGCAGCCGTTGCAGGGTGTTCTCGAAGTGGTTGTGGTGCACGGTGACCCGGAGTTTCCCGAGGTCCTGTGACGGGTTGTTGGTCGAGCCGATCAGCATCGTCTTGTCGTGGCCGGTGAAACGGTTCCACGACGCGGTCACCAGGTCGCTGCCGCCGGTGATGTCGAGCTGGCCGTCGTGGACCTGCCACGGGCGGCCGAAGTAGACCGGCTGGGCGCTGTCGGGGTTGGCGCCGTCGGTGAAGGTGTTGTGGTCGACCCACACGTGGGTCGAGCCGGTCAGCGAGATGTTGTCGTAGAGGGAGTTCCAGTTGCCCTCGGCGCCGTCGAGCGGGTCCCACTGGGGGAAGCAGTCGTGGGCGTCCTCGAACGTGAGGTTGCGGATGATCACGTTGTCGGCCTTGTCGACGTGCAGGTTGACGCCCTTGATCCGGGCGTGTTTCCCCTCGCCGACGATGGTGGTGTTCGAGCCGACCTTGAGCTTGACGTACGCGGTCTGCCGGGCGGCCGAGGCCGCGCGGGCGTCCTCCAGCGGGCCCGACGGGTCGACGCGGCCCCAGGTGGCGGGGTCGTACGCCGCGAGGTAGGCGTCCAGGGAGTAGCCGCCGGTCGCGTAGGAGGAACAGGGCAGGTTGCCGTCGACGACCCCCCGCACCTTGATGATCTTCGGGCCGGGCGCCGCGAGGGCGGTCACGAGCTGGTCGCGGGTCGAGACGGTGTGGACGTTCGCGGCGGGCGCCGCCGAACCGCCGGTGGTGCCGGTGCCGTGGGAACCCCAGCCGTCGCCGGCTCCCAGCGTCTGCCGGGCCGGATCGGAGCCGGGCCCGGCCAGGGCGCCCACCGTCAGGGCGAAAACGAGCATGCTGCGCACAGGAGTGTCTCCTAGAGGAAGAGCCCGTACGGCTCCCGCCAGGTCAGGGGGCGGGAGACGTACGGGAGAACGAGGTCAGCCGCCGTTGCGCTGCTTCCACTTGGCCTGCGCCTCGGTCAGCGCGGCCGCCATGCCGTCGAGGAACTCCTTGGCCGGCAGCTCCCCGAGGAGCACCTTCTGGAAGTTCGGCTCGGCGTCGGTCTTGGTGATGGCGTTGAACTCCGGCAGGTGGTAGGGCATCTGTACGACCGCCGTGGCCGGGTCGTTCAGCACGTCCAGGGCCGCCGAGACGTGCTGGCGTTCCTTGATCCACGGTTCGGAGTTCACCTCGGTGTTGGCGGGCAGCACGCCCGTCTTGTCGGCCCAGTAGCTGTTCATCGCCTTGCTCGCGGCGAAGGTGGCGAACGCCAGCGCGGCGTCCTTCTTCTCACCGCTCGCGAACAGGCCGATGCCGGCGATCGGGTTCGACAACACCGCGCGGGGCGCGCCGTCGGCCGGCCGGAAGACGGGCAGCGCGGCGACCTTGTCGGCGCCGAGGGTCTTCACATGGTCGTTGTAGGACCCCAGGTTGTGCTGCATGACCGCGATGGAGCCGCCGTCGAACTGGGCGACCATCTTGGCGTAGTCGTTGGTCGCGTCGGCCTCGGGCGTGTTGGTCTTGAACAGCCCCGCGAGCCTCTCCAGCGCGGCCACGTTCTTGGGGTCGTTCACGGTCGAGACGCCGCTCGCGTCGAACATCTGGGGGATGCCCGACTGGCCGTACACGACCTCCAGGGCCTGGGCGATCGAGCCCGCGCCGCCGCGGATGGTGAAGCCGTAGCGGTTCTGGCCCTTGTCGGTCAGCGCGCCGACCGCGTCGAAGAACTGGTCCCACGTCTCGGGCGGGGTGAGGTTCTTCTCCTTGAACCAGTCGGTGCGGTACCAGAAGACGCCCATGTTGGTGGACATCGGCATCATGTACGTCTTCCCGTCGGGCACCGTCGACTTGACCGAGTTCACCACCTGCTCGTTCAGCGGCAGGCCGGCCAGGTCGACCGGGTCGAGCGCCTTCTGGGCGACCAGGTTGGCCAGCATCGCCGTCGAGACGCCGCCCACGTCGGGCAGGCCGCCGCCGGCGATGGCGGTGTCGTACTTCTGCTGCACCTGGGCGATGGGGATGCCCACGTACTCGACCTTGATCTTCGGGTTGGCTTTCTGGAACTCGGCGATGATGTGCTGCCACACCGGCGTGCGGGCGGGGCCGCCGTTGTCGTCCCAGAAGGTGATGGTGGTCGTGCCGTCGCCGGACGGGGCGGGGTCGCCGCCGCATCCGGTCATGGTCAGACCGGCGCCTATCAACAGGGCACACAGCAGGCGTCTGGCCATCGTGTCTACCTTTCTCGTTGGATGTCCCCGATGTCTGTGACCAGAGCGGCGGCCTCGGCTCTGGTGAGGCGGCCGTCGGTGATGGCGGTGACGACGCGGCGGGTCAGCGCCTGCTCGACGACGAGCGGGCGGTCCCAGGCCAGCGCCGGTCCGGCGCCCGGGTATTCGTCGATCCGCACGAACCACGGGTCGGCGTCCTGGACGAAGACCAGCGTCCAGTCGTCGCCCGACATGGCCAGCCAGGGCGCGCGGCTGCCGTGCGGCTCGTCGTCCCACGCGGTGAACGCGGTCCGGTCGGCCGACGCGCCGGGGGCGCGCCAGAAGAAGCCGCCGTACCCCGCGCCGGCGCGGCCCTTGGTGGCCGAGCTCTCGATCGTGAGCGGCTCGCGGGTGAGGTTGGTCAGGGTGAACTCCACGTCGAGGGCCCAGCCCCGGCGCAGCCGGTGGGCCGTGACCCGGCGGCTCTCCTCGATCAGGTCGAGGCCGTCGACGCCGGTCCAGCGCAGGGTCTCGGTGAAGGCGTGCTCGTCGCGGCGGGTGAAGGCGACGTGGTTCTGCACGCCGTGGTTGTTCAGCCAGGTCGGGCCGCGGCCTCTGACGTAGGTCCGGCCGCCCCAGAAGTTGCGGCCCGACACGTCGGCGACCGCGATCGAGGCCCCGAGGTGGTGGACGTGGTCGGCCGGGTTGACCTCGGTCACCGGGACGCCCGCCAGCGTGCGCACCGGGTGCAGGTAGGGGCGGGGCGAGAGCGTGGTGGCCAGTTCGGGCCGCCAGTTGTACTCGGCGACCGCCCGCCCGGCCACCTTCAGCACCGCGCGCGGGGCCGCCCACGGCACGTCGAGCTCGGAGAACAGCGCCAGGTGCTCGGCGCTGCGCGCGGTCAGGTTGGCGACGCCGGGGATGGTGCGGCGCACCACGACACCGTTCTCCTGCTCGATCTCCTGGTGGGCGTCGGGGATCGGCAGCGGGTCGGGCGCGAGCCGGATCTCCTCCAGCACCCGCATGAACGCGCCCGTCCGGTGCAGCGGCACCAGCAGCGGAACACCGTCCCTGACGTGGGAGACCAGGTTCTCCAGCAGGTCGGCGCGGGCGTAGGTGGTGGTGGACCCGCCGCGCGCCCGGCTCTCCACCCGCACCTGGTCGAGGGTGTACGTCAGCGTGATGCGCCCCTCGGTGCCGTGCACGGTCACGTAGGGCTCGTGCCTGCGGTCGGCCGTCAGGGTCACCGCGATCGTGATCGGCGGCCCGTCCGACAGGCGGATGCGCAGGCAGGAGGTGTCGTCGGCCTCGATCGGGTTGGCGTGGAAGAGCTCCGCGTCGACCCCGGCGACGTCGTCGGCCGTGTCCTTCCCGGCCACGGCCAGGGCGGTGGCGACGGCGTGCGCGAACGGGTTGGTGAGGGCGCCGTCCATGACGTCGACCCGCCCGGCGCGGCGTCTGCCCGCCCACGCCGAGCGGGTGAAGTAGGCCGAGGGGCGCTCCCAGGCACCGGCGACGCCGATGCCGCGCACCCGGCCGATGACGCCCTCGGCGACCAGGCGGCGGATCGCGGGGATCGCCGCCGAGCCGAGGCTCTGGAACCCGACCTGACAGGCCAGGCCGGTTCTCCGTACGGCCGCCTCGATCTCCCGGAACCCGGCCAGGGTCGAGGCGGGCGGCTTCTCCAGCAGCAGGTGCGACCCGGCCTCCAGCGCGCGGATCGCCAGGTCGCGGTGGGTCTGGATGGGCGTGACCAGGACGGTGATCTCCGCGCCGGTCCGTTCGATCAGCCGCCCGAGGTCGGTCGACCGTTCGGGGTCGCCCAGCCCGCGCAGCAGGCCGGGCTCGATGTCCCGTACGTCGCAGACGCCCGCCAGCCGGACCAGGCCGCCCTCGGTCAGGCGGCGCAGGTTCTCCAGGTGCCACCAGCCGTGGCCGTAGGCCCCGGCCAGGACCACCGGGACGGTGCGCGTGGTGGTGCCGTTCATCAGCGGCCCTCCAAAGTCGGGAAGCGCAGGCCATGACCTAAGTGGGCGCCGACCCGGGCCCCGCCGGGGCCGAGTTCGACCGGCGGCGGCCCGTCGAGGAGGCCGAGCGCGGCCAGGGAGGCGTCCTCGACGTCCTCGACCATGCACGGCAGCGGGAGCGCCAGCGCGAGCTGCGCCGAGAGGTCCGGCAGCAGGTGCGGGAAGGTGGGCACGCCCTGGACGCGGGCGAGTTCGGCGATCCGCAGCAGCGGGGTGACGCCGCCGACCCTGACCACGTTGGGCTGCACGACGTCGACGGCGTTCAGCAGCCGGCGGAAGTCGTGGATGGTGGAGAGGCTCTCGCCGGCCGCGATCGGCACGTCCACCGATTCGCGCAGCCGCCGCAGCCCGTCGAGGTCGTCGGCGGGGAGCGGCTCCTCGACCCAGGTGAGCCCGAAGGGTTCCAGCTCCCGGATCATCGCGCGGGCCCGGAACAGGTCCCAGCGCTGGTTGGCGTCGACCATCAGCAGGGTGCCCGGCCCGAGCACCTCCCTGACGGCGGCCACCCGCTCGACGTCGTCGTCGCGGCCCACCTTGATCTTCACGGCGGGGTAGCCGATCCAGCGCCGGGCCTGTTCGACCAGCTCCGGCAGCGGATAGTGCCGGTTGACCCCGCTGGCGTAGACGGGCACGGCGTCGCGCCGCCGCCCGATCGCGTCGGCCAGGCCGAGCCCCTGGGCCGAGGCCCGCAGGTCCCACAACGCGATGTCCACCGCGGCCATGGCCATGGTCGTGACGCCGCCGCCGCCCGCCTCGCGCAGGTGCCGCCACAGGTGGTCCCAGACCACCTCCGGGTGCGGGGGCAGCCCTTTCACGAACGCGGCGATGTCGTGGTCGAGCAGGGCGGCCACCGCCGCCGCCCCGATCGAGGGGGTCCAGGAGAAACCGGTGCCGGTCCGCCCGTCGTCCAGGACGAGCGTGCAGGCGATCACGTGGTGGTACGGCACGTCGGGCCCCCACGGCCGGGGCAGGTCCGCCCGCAGCGGGAGCGTGTGCAGGCCCGCGATGCGCGTCATGTCAGATCCAGCCCTATCTTGATGAGCCGGTCGAGTTCGGCCAGGTCGTCGGGCGCGAGGTCGGCCAGCGGCGGCCGCACCGCCCCGGCGTCCAGCCCGCGCAGCCGGACCCCGGCCTTGACCAGCGAGACGGCGTACCCGGGGACCTTCGAGCGCAGCTCCACGAGAGGCGCGTAGAACGCGTCGAGCAGACGTTCGTTCCCCTGCCGGTACGCCACCGCGATCTCCGGCGCGAACGCGAACACGGCCGAGGAGTACAGGTCGACCCCGATGGCCCGGTAGGCCGGCATGGTCAGCTCGGCGGTCGGCAGCCCGTTGAAGAAGGTGAAGTCGCGCCCGTCCATCGCCCGCACGATGCGCTGCATGCGGTCGATGTCGCCGACGCCGTCCTTCAGCCCGACCACGCCCGGAATCTCGGCGAGGTCGAGCACCTCGCGGGGCGAGAGCACCAGGTGGTCGCGCGCGTAGAGGACGACCGGCACGCCCTCGGCCGCGACCGCCCGCACGTAGTCGGCGTAGCGCGGGCCCCGGGCGGCCGGCGGCAGCAGCAGCACCCCGTCGGCCCCGGCCTCCCGCGCGGTGCGGGCGTGCCGGAGCGCGGCCCCGAGCGGCCCGCCGGCCCCGGCGAACAGGGGCGCCCGCCCGGCGGTCTGCGCGGCGGCGACCGCGACGACCCGGGCGTGCTCCTCCTCCGACAGGGAGGTGAACTCGCCGGTGCCGCAGGCCGCGAACACCGCGCCCGGCCCGTGGGCCAGGCCGGCGCGCAGGTGCTCGGCCAGCACGTCCTCCGCCACCGCGCCGTCGGCGTCGAAGGGGGTGACGGGGAAGAACAGCACCCCGCTGAGGTCCATATCAGTGGTCTCCCATCTCGGTACGCCAGCTCCGCTTGGCCTGCCAGCCGAGCAGCCGCCCGGCCTTGGCCGCGGAGAACGCGGGGGAGGTGCCCGTCAGCGCGGCGGCGTGGCCGGCCGTCGACGGGATCACCCGGGGGAGCAGGTCGGCCAGCGGCTCCCTGGCCAGCGCGTCGGGGGCCCCGGCGAAGAACACCTCGCCGCTGGGCACCTCGTGCAGCCGGTCGACGAGGGTGCGCACCAGGTCGGAGGCGTCGCGCGCGTCGATGTAGTTGAACAGCGACACCCCGGCGACGTCGGGCCGGTCGAGCCGCTCCCTGATGGTGTGCCCCGACTGCGTCGGCGCGCCCTCCCACTCCTCGGGCGCGACCACGAAGCAGGGCCGGACCGCCGCGAAGCGGGTGGCCGTGCCCGACCGCGCGAACGAGGCCATCACCTGCTCGGCCACCAGCTTCGACACCGCGTACGCGTTCCAGGGCCGGGCCGGGTGGTCTTCGTCGATCGGCAGGTAGGTGGGCGTCCACCCGTCGGGCGCGCCGTAGCCGATGACGGTCGGGCTGGAGGCCACGACCACCCGGCCCACCCCGAGAGCCGTCGCGGCCTCGCACACGTTGAAGGCCAGCTGCGTGTTGACCCGGAAGGTCAGCCCGTCCGTCCGCGAGAACGGCGTCGCGACGGCGGCGAGGTGGACGACGGCGTCGGGCCGGAACCGGCTCATCACCCCGAACGCCTCGCCCGGATCGGTGAGGTCGGCGGGCAACCACACGGCCTGCGCGGGAGTGCCCGCGACCGTGTCGATGCCGACCACCTCGTGGCCCGCGTCGGCCAGCGCCACCACCACGCTGCGCCCGAACCGCCCGGCGCTGCCCGTGACCAGTACTCTCATCAGCCCTTCACCGCCCCCGCCGACAGGCCCTGCACGAGATAGCGCTGGATGACCGCGAAGACGAGCACGACGGGCACCGCCGCGACCACGCCGCCGGCGGCCAGCGCCCCGAAGTCGGCGCTGAACTCGCCGATCGTGAACGCCAGCCCGACCGGCAGGGTGAACTTGTCCTGCTCGTTCACGAACATCAGCGCGAAGAGGAAGTTGTTCCAGGAGTGGATGAACGCGAACGAGCCGACCGCCACCAGCGCGGGCCGCAACATCGGCAACACGACCGCGAAGAAGCCGCGCAGCCGCGAGCAGCCGTCGACCCAGGCCGCCTGTTCCAGCTCGATCGGGATGTTCTTCACGAAACCGCTGATCAGGATGAGCGACAGCGGCAGCTGGAAGACGGTCTCGGCGATCACCAGCGCCCACAACGAGTTGACCAGGCCGAGCGTGCGGAAGATCTCGAACAGCGGGATCAGCATCATCGCGCCCGGGATGAACTGGGTGCAGAGCATGCCGATCAGGAACGCCTGCCGGCCCCGGAAGTCGTAGCGGGCCAGCGCGTAGCCGCCCGCCAGGGCGATCACCGTGGTCGAGACCAGCGAGGCGACGCCGACCAGCAGGGAGTTCTGGAAGAAGATCGAGAACCCCATGCCGGTCCACACGTGCTCGAAGTTGTCGAGCGTGACCGGCCACGGCAGCAGCGAGTTCGAGCCGCGCGGCCGGAACGCGAAGACCACCATCCAGTAGAAGGGGACCAGCGTGAACAGCAGGTAGAGGCCCAGCGGCAGGTAGATCTGCCAGCGGCTCACCCGGTTCGCCGGTTTTCTGGCGACCGGCGGCGCCGTCGGCGCGACGGGCCGGGTCAGGGTCGTGGTCACGTGCGGGCTCCGAACTTGCTCAGCCTCAGGTAGGCGATCGAGAAGAAGGTCAGCACCACGAACGCGGCCGTGGTCAGCGCCGAGCCGTAGCCGAAGTCGTGCGACTGCACGGCCTTGGCGGCCACGTAGAGCGGCAGGGTCGTCGTCTGATGGGCGGGGCCGCCGCCGGTCAGCGTGTAGAGCAGGTCGACGTTGTTGAACTCCCACACCGCCCTGAGCAGGGTCGACAGGATGATCGCGTCTTTCAGGTGCGGGAGCGTGATGTGCACGAACCGCCTGATCCGGCTCGCGCCGTCGACCGACGCGGCTTCGTACAGGTCGCCTGAGACCGTTTGCAGGTCGGCGAGCAGCAGGATCGCGAAGAACGGCACCCCGCGCCACAACTCGGCGACCACCGCGGCCGTGAACACGGTCGAGGGGTCGGCCAGCGGCGCGGTGTCGTAGCTCCCGATGCCGAGGTCGGCGAGGTAGCGGAAGATCCCGGTCGACGGGTTGTAGAGCAAAATCCAGATGCCGGTGGTGAGCACCCCCGACACCGCCCACGGCGAGAACACCAGGGCCCGCGAGACGGCGCGGCCGATGAACGTCTCATTGACGATCAACGCCAGCGCCAGCCCGAAGAGCAGCTGGAGCACGACCTCGACGACCACCCACTTCACGCTGAAACCGAGGCTCTGCCAGAAGAGCGGGTCCTCGAACAGCAGGACCCGGAAGTTCTCCAGGCCGGCGAAGCCGTTGTCCCAGGGCTGGGTGACGTCGTAGTGCTGCAGGCTGTAATAGATCACGCTGCCCATCGGGTAGACGAGGAACCCGAGCATCGCGACGACCGCCGGGGCGATCAGGACATAGGGGGTGCGCGGCGACCGTGCGACACGCATGGCCGTGACTCCTTATGAGGAGGGGGAAGCGGGGAGCGGACTGCAACCGGTTGCACGAAACATTCCCTTCACTCGCCAGAAACGTCAAGGGGTCAATTTCCAGAAGGCTTTTCCGCCTTGACACTCGTGCAACCGTTTGCATTAATTCTCGGCAGGCAAGAACGGAAGGAGCTTCGTGGCAGCGACGATCCGCGACGTGGCGCAGGCGTCCGGGGTGCACGTGTCGACCGTCTCGCGCACGTTCTCGGCGCCGCACCTGGTCAACACCGAGACCAGGAACAGGGTTCTGGCGGCGGCGGAGGATCTCGGCTACCGGCCCAACCGGGCCGCCCGCGCCCTGACCACCGGGCGCACCCACAACCTCGGGCTCATCGTGGCCGACATCGCCAACCCGTTCTTCTCCCACCTGATCAAGGGCGCCCAGGCCCACGCCCGGACCCGCGACTACCACGTGTTCGTCGCCGACACCGACGAAGACCCGCAGGTCGAGGAGGAGCTCATCCAGACGCTGGCCAAACAGGTCGACGGCGTGCTGCTGTGCTCCCCCCGGCTGTCCAACCGGGTGATCGAGAAGCTGCGCGAGGACGTGCCGTTCGTCGTGGTCAACCGGCGCATGAAGGGCATGTCCAACGTGCTGATGGACGTCGGCAGCGGGGCCCGCGAGGCCATCGGCCACCTGGTGTCGCTCGGCCACCGCCGGATCGCCCTGCTGGCGGGCCCGGCCGGGTCGTGGACGTCCAGGGAGATCACCGACGCCGCCCACGCGGTGCCCGGCATCGACCTGACCGTCATCGGCCCCAACTCCCCAACCGAGCACGGCGGCCTGGCGCTGGCCGAGGCGGTCGCGTCGGCCGACGTCACCGGCGTGCTGGCCTACAACGACCTGATGGCGATCGGCCTGGTCGAGGGGCTGACCGAGCTCGGCGTCGAGGTGCCCGACCAGGTGAGCGTGGTCGGCATAGACGACATCGTGGCCGGGCGGGTCAGCCGGCCCAAGCTGACCACCGTCGCCATGCCCGCCGAAGCCGCCGGGCGGACCGCCGTCGACCTGCTGCTCCAGCTCGTCGGCGCGGGGGAGACGGCCACTCCGGCGCTCGCCACCCTGGCCACCAACCTGATCATCCGCGACTCGACGGGACCGGTGCGGCATGGACTTCGGACAGACCCCTGAGGGCGAGAAGGTCGAACGGCACGTCCTGACCGGCGGCGGGCTGACCGCCGCGGTCCTCACCTACGGCTGCGTGATCCAGTCGCTGGAGGTCGACGGCGTCGACGTCGTGCTCGGCTGCGACACCCTCGACGACTACCTGACCCGCAGCCGCTACTTCGGCGCGGTCGTCGGCCGCTACGGCAACCGCATCGCCGGGGGCCGCTTCGACCTCGACGGCGTCACCCACCGGCTGGCCCGCAACAACGGCACGGCCGCCCTGCACGGGGGGGTGCGCGGGTTCGACAAACGGGTCTGGTCGGCCTCGGCGGTCTCCGACGCCATCACGCTGCGCTACCTCAGCCCGGCGGGCGAGGAGGGTTACCCGGGGGAGCTGTCGGCGGCGGTCACCTACACCCTGGCCGACCGCGCCCTCCGCATCGACTACGCCGCCGTCACCGACGCCCCGACCGTGCTGAACCTGACCAACCACAGCTACTTCAACCTGGCGGGCGGCGGCGACGTGCTCGGCCACGTGGTGACGATCGACGCCGACGCGTACACCCCGGTCGACGAGCACAAGATCCCGACGGGCGAGCTCGCCCCGGTCGAGGGCACCCCGTTCGACTTCCGCGCGCCGGCCGCGGTCGGCGCTCGGATGGGCGGCGCCTACGACCACAACTTCGTGCTCAACCCCGGCGGCCTGGTGCGGGTCGAGTGCGGCGACCGGGTGATGGAGGTCCGGACCGACCAGCCCGGCGTGCAGTTCTACGCCGGCGGCATGTTGTCGCCCGAGCTCACCCCCTACGGCCCGCACGCCGGGCTGTGCCTGGAGACCCAGCACTTCCCCGACTCGCCGAACCGGCCGGGCTTCCCGTCGGTGGTGCTCCGGCCGGGCGAGGAGTTCCGGTCGTGGACGGAATATCGTTTCCCCATGCGCTAAGCTGTTCCATGTAGCGGTACATCATTCCGTCTCATGGAAAGGATGGGAGATGGACGTCCGGTACGCCACCGCCCCCGATCAGCTCCCCGACCTGACGACCGAGCAGCTCCGGGCGCGTTTCCTGGCCGGCGGCCTGTTCCGGCCGGGCGAGGTGCGCCTGCTCTACACCCACGAAGACCGGCTCGTGCTCGGCGGCGCGCTCCCGGCCGCCGAGCCCCTGCCGTTGCCGAACCCGTCGGTGCTGGGTTCGGCGACCTTCCTCGAACGCCGCGAACTGGGCGTGGTCAACATCGGCCCGCCCGGCGCCGTCACGGTCGACGGCTCGGTGTACGAACTGGGCACCCGCGAGGTCCTCTACGTCGGCCGCGGCGCGCTCGACGTGACGTTCGAGGGCGGCGCCTTCTACCTGGTCTCCACGGCCGCCGACACGAGCCACCCGACCACCCTGTCGAAGGACCCCGAACAGCTCGCCCTCGGCGGGCCGGAGGGCGCCAACGAGCGGGTCGTGCACAAGCACATCCACGCCGGCGGGATCCGCAGTTGCCGGCTCGTGCTCGGCGTCACGGTGCTGGCCCCCGGCAGCATGTGGAACACCATGCCCTGCCACACCCACCACCGCCGCACCGAGGTCTACCTCTACTTCGATCTGGGCCCCGACGACCGCGTGGTCCACCTGATGGGCGAACCGGCGCGGACGCGCCACCTCGTGGTGGCCGACCGCGAGGCGGTCGTCTCGCCGCCGTGGTCGGTGCACTGCGGCTTCGGCACCCGCAGCTACGCCTTCGTCTGGGCCATGGGCGGCGAGAACCAGGACTACCAGGACCTGGTGCCGGTGCCGATCGGCGACCTGCGGTGAACCCCGACCCGTCGCGCGAGGCCGCGGTGTTCCCGGCGGGCCCGGTGTCGAATTACGTCAACGGTCATGTTCTGGCCGTGGACGGCGGCTGGCCGGCCCGCTAGTAGGCTCGGGGCGTGGTCAGGGAAGGCAGTTCCATCGACAAGGCGCTCGCGGTTCTCGAGGCGATCGCCGAACATCACCGGATCACCGACATCGCGGCCGCCACGGGTGTCTCGAAGTCCACGGTGCACCGCATCCTCCAGTCGCTGGTGGAGTGGGACTTCGCCCGCACCGACGGCAACGGCGGCTACGAACCGGGCCCCCGCATCCTCACCCTGGCCGGGCGCGTGATGAGCCGCTTCGACCCGGCCCGCCAGGCCGCCACGGCCCTGCGGGCCCTCCACGAGCGCACCGGCTTCACCACCCACTTCGCCATCCGCAGCGGCGACGAGGCCGTCTACGTCGAGAAGCTGGAGGGCCGCCGCCCCTACCAGATGCCCTCGCGCGTGGGCATGAGCCTGCGCCTCTACTCCACGGCCATCGGCAAGGCGGTGCTGGCCCAGCTCGACGACGACGAGGTGCGCGCCATCGTGGCCCGCACCCAGCCGGTCAAGCTGACCCCCAACACCGTCGTGGGCGAGGAGGAGCTGCTCGCCCACCTGGTCGGCGTCCGCGCGGCCGGCTACGCCGTCGACGACGAGGAGAACGTGCCGGGCATCCGCTGCGTCGGCGCGGCCGTCTTCGACCACACCGGCCAGGTGCTCGGCGGCATCTCCATCTCGACCCTGGCGATGGATTTGGAGCCCGACGCGCTGAACGAACTGGCCCCCGAGATCGTCTCGGCGGCCCGCGAGGTGTCGCTGGCGCTGGGCGCCCCGACGACCCTCACCCGCCGCTGACCGGGTCTCCCAGCAGGTCCACGATCTCGGCCGCCGCCGCGACCCGGCCCGTTCCGCCGCGTCCCGCCAGCGACAACGACGCGGCGGCGGTGCCCGCCCTGACCGCCTCCGGCAACGACGCGCCCCGGGCCAGCCAGGCCGCCATCGCCCCGGTGAAGTTGTCGCCCGCGCCCGTCTGGTCGACGACCAGCGGCGCGGGCACCGCCGGGATCTCGTGCAGGTGGCCGCCCTCGGCCAGCAGCACCCCGTCGGCCCCCATGGTCACGGCCACCGCCGGGGCTCCCAGGTCGCGGACCCGCCGGGCCGTCTCGACCGGATCGGCGGTGCCCACGAGGGCCAGGCTGTCGGCGGGGACTGAAAGTTTCACGACCGCGGTGTGCGGGGCGACGGCGCGCAGGGTCGCGGCGGCGGCTTCCGGGGCGGTCAGGCGGGCCCGGAAGTTCGCGTCGTAGACGACCTGGCCGGTCGCCTGCTCGGCGGCCGATCTGACCGCCTGGTCGCAGGTGGCCGACAACGCCGCGGTGATGCCGCTCAGCACCAGCACCCGGGCCAGCGCCGCGGGGGAGTCGAGGAGGTCGGCGGCGGTCAGGCGGGAGGCGGCAGACCCCTGCCGGAGATAGGCGAAGGCGCGTTCGCCCGACGGGTCGGCGCCCACCACGTAGGCGCCCGTCGGCCCGGGGCCCGGCGTGAGCCAGCGGGTGTCGACGCCGTGGCCGGCGGCGAACCGGATCAGCCGTTCGCCGAACTCGTCGTCGCCCAGCCGGGACACCAGGGCGGTGCGGGCCCCGGCGGCGGCCGCGGCGACCGCCACGTTGAGGGCGTCGCCGGAGAAGGACAGGCGGAAGGTCTCGGCCTCGGTCAGCGGCCGGTCGGCGGAGAATTCGACCAGCGGTTCGCCTGCGACGACCACATCCATGCGCACCTTCTTCTGTTGTTCCATGTAGTGGAATATGGTCTTATTCTACGCAACGCCTAGGGAGGACGTCATGCCCAACATCACCGTGGAACTGCTGTCCGGCCGGACCATGGACCAGCGCAGGGACTTCGTCGCCGCCGTCACCGAGGCCGCCGTGGACATTCTGAAGGCTCGGCCGGAGGCGGTGCGCATCGTGTACTGGGAGATCGAGAAGTCCGACGTCGCCAACGGCGGCGTCCTGGAGTCGGACCGTTAGGAAGTCAAGAAACGGTGAAGGCCCCCACCGCGCCATGGGGGCCTTCTTGCTTCAGGTACGCGCCGGATCACGGTCGTCGTTCAGTGAGTCGATCAGCTCGTCGCGGTCGCGGGTGCGCTCGGGCCGCAGGAGGCCGACGGCGACGTACAGGACCAGAGAGGTGACGAGGGGCACGCCGACCACCACGGCCTGGTCGGTCGAGCCGGCGATCCACTTCACGTAGGCCCACACGCCCAGGCCGGCCGCCCACGAGACGATGGCCGCCAGCGGGCCGCTGCGCCGGAACCAGGGCAGCATGCCGAGCATCAGCGGGATCGAGATCGGGCCCATCGTCGCCGCCACCAGGTCGACCACGATCTTCAGCACCACCCCCTGGCCCTCGGTGGTGATCGCGATGACCATGCTGATCAGCACGAACGCGAAGGTCGTCACGCGGGCGAAGGTGAGCTGGGCCGCGTCGGCCAGGCGGCGTAACCGGGGCATCAGCACCGGCGCGATGTCGCGGGTGATCACCGAGGAGATCACGTTGGCGTCGGAGGAGACCATCGCCATGGTGTGGGAGAAGAACCCGGCCAGCACCAGGCCGATGACCCCCTGTGGCAGCAGGGTCTGCGCCAGCTTCACGTAGGCCTCCTCGGCGTTGGCCAGGCCCGGCACGATGAGCGGCGCGGCGAACATCGGGATGAACAGGATCAGCGGCCAGACCAGCCAGAGCGCGCTCGACAACAACGCCGACCGCTTCGCCTCGCTGCCGCTCGGCGCGGCCATGTAGCGCTGCGCCAGGTTCCACATGCCGCCGTTGTACTCGAAGGTCTTGATGAACAGCAGCGCCAGGAAGAACGTCACCGTGTAGGGCCCCGCGAACGGGTCGCCGTGGCCCTCGGGGAGCTTGTCCCACATCGTCCAGAGCGTCGGCAGCCCGTCGAGGTGGCTCAGCACCGCGAAGAACATCGCGATCCCGGCGACGCCCTGGATGACGAACTGCCCGAAGTCGGTCAGCACGTCGGCCCACAGGCCCCCGGCCGTGATGTAGACCATCGTGACCAGCCCGGTGACCAGGATGCCCCAGAAGATCGGGATGCCCGCGAAGCCGCGCAGCAGGATCGCGATGGCCACCCACTTGGCCGCGATGTCGACCACCTTCAGCAGCGCGCCGCTGTAGGCGAGCACCTGCTGGGCCGGCAGGTTGTAGCGCCGCGCCAGGTATTCGAGCGGCGAGGCGACGCCGTGCACCGCGCGCAGCCGGTTCCACCGGGCCGCCCACAGGAACGCCCCGATGCCGACGCCGATGCCGATGGTGAGGGCCCACCACACGTACATGGCCAGGCCGTAGTTGTAGGCGACCGCCGCGAACGCGACGAACATGATCGCGCTGTAGCCGGACATGTGGTGCGAGATCCCCGCGAGCCACCAGGGGATGCGCCCGCGCGCGGTGAAGAAGTCGATGACGGTGTGGACGCGGCCCTTGGACCAGACGCCGATGCCGATCATCACGACGAAGTAGGCGGCCAGGACCGACCAATCGAGTGCAGACATGCCTGGAGATTCCACTACACAGAACGGCGTGTCAACACATGAAATATCGTTCCGCCACATGAAACTTTCAACGGCTTTTTCGTGTACGCCCATGTCGCGAAGATCGATCTGACCTCACCGTTTCACTACATGAAACGTGTGCTTATGGTGTGCACCGACCTTGAGAGAGGAGCTTCACACGTGTCCAGATTGAGTGTCAGAAGACGGTGGCCGGCCGTCTTCGCCGCCGTCGTCCTGGCCGTCGCCGGCGTCGTGGTCCCGCTGACCACGAGCGCCCAGGCGGCCCCGGGCGCCGGTACGTACTCCGTGGTCAACCGGGGCAGCAACCTCTGCCTCGACGTGCTGAACTTCAGCACGGCCGACAACGCCGGGCTGATCCAGTACGCCTGCACCGGCACCACCAACCAGCGCTTCACCCTGGCCTCTCAGAACGGCGGCTACCGCATCACCGCCGGGCACAGCGGCAAGTGCCTGGGCGTCCAGGACAACAGCAGTTCGGCGGGCAAGGCGATCGTCCAGCAGACCTGCAACGGCTCCGCCTCGCAGACGTGGACGTTCTCCGACGCCGCCAACGGCACCCGGATCGTGAACGGCAACGGCGGCAAGTGCGTGAACACCCGCGACAACTCCACCGCCTCCAACGCCGTGATCCAGCAGAACTCCTGCGACAACGTGGTCACCAAGCACTGGACGTTCACCCCGTCGAGCGGTCCGCAGCCCACGCCCACGGTCACCCCGACCCCCAACCCGACCCCGACGCCGACTCCCACCGTCGGCCCGCCGCCGGGCGGGCTGGTCGGCTGGGCCACCCAGGGCGGCGGCACCACCGGCGGCGGCAACGCCTCACCCACCACCGTGACCAGCTCCAGCGCGCTGACCAGCGCGGCCTCCGGCACCAACGCGGCCGTGATCCGGGTCTCCGGGACGATCTCCTGCTCCGGCATGCTCCGGATCGGCTCCAACAAGACGATCATCGGCAACTCCGGCGCGGTCATCCAGGGCTGCGGCCTGAACGTCGCCGAGGCGACCAACGTGATCATCCGCAACCTGACCTTCCGGAACTGGAACGACGACGCGATCAACGTCCAGTACTCCACCCGGGTCTGGATCGACCACAACACCCTGTCCAACGGCTACGACGGCGCCATCGACGTCAAGCGGGCCAGCGACTACGTGACGATCTCGTGGAACCGCATCTACGACCACGACAAGTCGATGCTGCTCGGCCACGACGACGGCAACGGCTCCGAGGACCGCGGCCGCCTGCGGGTGACCTACCACCACAACTGGTTCGACGGCACCGGCCAGCGCCACCCGCGCGTCCGGTTCGGCAACCCGGTCCACGTCTACAACAACTACTACGGCGGCGTGACCAGCTACGGCGTGGCCTCCACCGAGGGCGCCGGCGTGCTCGTCGAGGGCAACTACTTCGAGAACACCGACGACCCCTACCACCTGGGCGAGGGCGACTCGGGCCCGGGGAGCATCGTCGCCCGCAACAACCACTTCGTGAACTCGGGCACGGGCCAGGCCGGCGGCAGCGTCGCCTCGATCCCGTACTCCTACTCCCTGGAGACCGCCTCCAACGTCAAGTCGTCGGTGACGAACGGCGCGGGCGCGGGACGCATCTCCCTGTAGAACCTCACCCGGTCCCCTGACCTGACCGGGCGACGTCGCGACACGAAGCGCCGGCCCTCTCCGGAGGACCGGCGCTTCCGCCCATCCCGGCATCAGGCCGGACGGCCGAGTGCGGGCATGCGCCCGGACCTCGTGTGGACCGGGCCGGTCGTGTGGCCGGCCAGGCGGAGCCGTAACGGAAAGAAGCTTTGAGACCCTCGACGGCGATGCGCTTTTGAGCGGCGCGCTTACGTGTGTATGCGACGGTTGCGCAATACCGTGACCATCATGGCCACCCGTGCGTCCTCCGGTGGGAAGCGGCCGACGCCTCGGCAGTCGTCACGTCCCGCCCCCCGCCCGACCGTCAAGAAGAAGGGGCCGCCGCCCCGCCGGAAGCCCGCGCCGCCGCCGAAGCGGCCGATCGGCACCGGGAACGACCCCCTCTCCTGGGTGTTCCTGATGATCGGCAAGCTCGTCGTCGGCATCTGGAGCCTGATCGCGAACGCGATCGGCGGCGCGGCGCGGGCGATCGGCAACGGCGCGCGCGACCTCGACCCCGCCCACCGGCGTGACGGCCTCGGCCTGGCCGTGCTGGCGGGCGCGATCGTGCTGGCCGCGATGACGTGGCGGACCAGCAAGGGCTCGGTGGCCACGGTGGTCGACGCGGTCGTGCGCGGCACGGTCGGGTCGCTCTTCTGGTCGGTGCCCCTGATCATGGGCCTGATCGCCTGGCGGCTGCTGCGCCACCCCGACCAGAACGGCGAGACCGGCCGCATGCTGATCGGCTTCACCGCGCTGGCGGCCGGCATCCTCGGCATCGTGCACGTCGCCCACGGCACCCCCTATCCCGCGGGCACCACCGACGACGGCATGGACAAGGTCTCGGCCGCCGGCGGCATGCTCGGGTTCATCGTCTCCGCGCCGCCCGACAGCATCCTGCCGTCGTTCATCACGATCCCGCTGCTGCTGATGCTGGCCGGGTTCGGCGCGCTGGTGGTCACCGCCACGCCGATCCACCGGGTGCCCGAGCGGCTCGGCGAGATCAAGGTGCTGCTGTTCCAGAAGCCCTTCGAGAACGCCGCGCCCAAGAAGAAGAAGGCGCAGCCCGAGCCGGGCGAGAACCGCAAGCCCTACGACACGCCGATCCTGCGCGAGAAGCCGTCCGACCACTCGCCGGAGATCGTGCCGGGCCTCGTCGACGACGAGCCGCTGCCGCCGCCCCCGGTCGACGAGCCGCCGGCGCCCCAGCAGACGCTGCCGCCCGAGCCCACTCCGGCCCCCCGCAAGGTCGAGCAGCTCATGCTGTCGCCGCAGGCCGGCCCCTACACGCTCCCCGACGCCCAGATGCTGCGTCCCGGCAGCGCGCCGAAGGCCGAGACCAAGGCCAACAAGACCGTCGTCAACGCGCTGACCAGCGTGCTGGAGCAGTTCGCCATCGACGCCCAGGTCACCGGCTTCACGCGCGGCCCGACCGTGACCCGCTACGAGATCGAGCTCGGGCCGTCGGTCAAGGTCGAGAAGGTCACCGCGCTCACCAAGAACATCGCCTACGCCGTCAAGTCGGCCGACGTGCGCATCCTGTCGCCGATCCCCGGCAAGTCGGCGATCGGCGTGGAGATCCCCAACGTCGACAAGGACCTGGTCTCGCTCGGCGACGTGCTGCGCTCGCAGGTGGCCCAGGCCGACCACCACCCGATGATCGTCGGCCTCGGCAAGGACGTCGAGGGCCGCACCATCGTGGCCAACCTGGCCAAGATGCCGCACATCCTCATCGCGGGCGCCACCGGCGCGGGCAAGTCGACCTGCATCAACGGCCTGATCACCTCGGTGCTGATGCGGGCCACCCCCGACGAGGTCCGGATGGTCCTGGTCGACCCCAAGCGGGTGGAACTGTCCGCGTACGAGGGCATCCCCCACCTCATCACCCCGATCATCACCAACCCGAAGAAGGCCGCCGAGGCCCTCGAATGGGTCGTGGGGGAGATGGACCGCCGCTACGACGACCTGGCCGCCAGCGGCTTCCGGCACGTCGACGACTTCAACAAGGCGGTCAGGGCGGGCAGCCTGGTCGCCCCGCCCGGCAGCGAGCGGGTCTACCAGCCCTACCCCTACCTGCTGGTGATCGTCGACGAGCTGGCCGACCTGATGATGGTCGCCCCCCGCGACGTCGAGGACTCGATCGTGCGCATCACCCAGCTGGCCCGCGCGGCCGGCATCCACCTGGTGATCGCCACCCAGCGACCCTCGGTCGACGTCGTCACCGGCCTGATCAAGGCCAACGTGCCGTCGCGGCTGGCGTTCGCCACCTCCTCGCTGGCCGACTCGCGGGTCATCCTCGACCAGCCGGGCGCCGAGAAGCTGGTGGGCCAGGGCGACGCGCTGTTCCTCCCGATGGGCGCCAGCAAGCCGATGCGGCTGCAGAACGCGTTCGTGTCGGAGAAGGAGATCGCCGAGGTCGTCGGCCACTGCAAGACGCAGATGCAGGTCGAATACCGCTCCGACGTCGCCGCCCAGGCGACCGCGAAGAAGGAGATCGACGAGGAGATCGGCGACGACCTCGACCTGCTAGTCCAGGCCGCCGAGCTGATCGTGACGACCCAGTTCGGCTCGACCTCGATGCTCCAGCGCAAGCTGCGGGTCGGGTTCGCCAAGGCGGGCCGCCTGATGGACCTGCTCGAATCGCGCAACGTCGTGGGTCCGAGCGAGGGCTCCAAGGCCCGTGAAGTGATGGTGAAGCCCGACGAACTCGCCGGGCTGCTCGCAGATCTCCGGGGTGGTGACCCCGGCGCTACATCATAGTGTTGTTACTGATTGAATGTAACTCACTACTCAGCGTCGGGATGGGCGGGGGGCCGCAGATGTCCATCGGTGGAACGATCTCGGAGGCGAGGGAGCACAGGGGGCTGTCCGTAGCCGACCTGAGCCGCCGCACCCGGATCCGCGAGGCGATCATCGTCGCGATCGAAGGCGACGACTTCTCCGCCTGCAACGGAGACTTCTACGCCCGGGGCCACCTCCGGGCCCTGGCCCGCGAGCTGGGCCTGGAGGGCGACGCCCTGGTCCGCGAGTACGACGCCCTGACGGGCGGCCCGCGCCCCGGCGTGGGCGCGATGTACCCGATCGACAAGGGCATCAAGCTGCGCGAGCGCCGCACGCCCAACTGGACGCTGGCGATGGCGGTCGCGCTCGCCATCGTGGCGGTGTTCGGCGTCGGCCGCATCATGGGCAGCGCGATCAACGCGCCCGAGAAGCAGTCGGTCAAGGTCAACTCGGCTCCGGCGGCGGCCAAGGCGGCGCCTCCGGCGGCCGCTCCGGCCGCCCCGGCGAAGGCGGCCAGCCACGTCACGGTGAAGATCACCGCGACCAGCGAGGCGTGGATCCAGGTCCGCGACGCCAAGAACAAGAGCGTCTTCATGGGCGTGATCCCGAGCGGCGACACCCGCAGCTTCCGGATCAAGGAGAAGGCGCGCCTGACCTTCGGCAACGCGGGCTCGGTCCAGCTCAACGTGAACGGCCGCGACCTGGGCGCCCCGGGCCGCGCGGGGGAGACGGTCAAGCGGACGTACGGGGCCGAGGTCCCGCGTCCCCGGTAGTGGCCGATCCCCGATACCGTAGCTTCATCATGTCTTCACGCCGAACCGTTTCCATGATCACGCTGGGCTGCGCCCGCAACGAGGTCGATTCAGAGGAGCTCGCCGCGCGCCTGGAATCCGCCGGCTGGGCGCTGGGCGACGACGACCCCGACGTGATCGTGGTCAACACCTGCGGGTTCATCGAGTCGGCGAAGAAAGACTCGATCGACACCATCCTCGCGGCGGCCGACTCGGGCGCCAAGGTCGTGGCCGCCGGCTGCATGGCCGAGCGCTACGGCACCGAGCTGGCCGGGGCGCTGCCCGAGGCCGCCGCGGTGTTGTCGTTCGACGACTACACCGACATCGGCGCCCGCCTCGACGACGTGCTCGAAGGGCGGTCGCTGACCGCCCACACGCCGCGCGACCGGCGGGCCCTGCTGCCCATCAGCCCGGTCGAGCGGCACGCCGCGCCCGTCGCGGTGCCCGGCCACGGCGACCTGCCGACCGGGCTCGCGCCCGCCTCCGGCCCGCGCACGCTGCGCAAGCGGCTGACCGGCGGGCCGGTCGCCTCGCTGAAGCTGGCCTCGGGCTGCGACCGGCGCTGCACCTTCTGCGCGATCCCGGCCTTCCGCGGCGCCTACGTCTCGCGCCGCCCCGACGACCTGCTCGCCGAGGCCGTCTGGCTGGCCGGTCAGGGCGTGCGGGAGCTCGTCCTGGTCAGCGAGAACTCCACCTCCTACGGCAAGGATCTGGGCGACCTCAGGGCCCTCGAGAAGCTGCTGCCGGAGCTGGCCGCCGTCGACGGCATCGACCGGGTCCGGGTCAGCTACCTGCAGCCGGCCGAGCTGCGGCCCGGCCTGCTCGACGTGATCGCCGGCACCGAGGGCGTCGCGCCCTACTTCGACCTGTCGTTCCAGCACGCCAGCAACCCGGTCCTGCGCCGCATGCGGCGCTTCGGCGACCCGGCCCAGTTCCTCGGCCTGCTCAAGCAGATCCGCGAGCGGGCCCCCGAGGCGGGCGTGCGGTCCAACTTCATCGTCGGCTTCCCCGGCGAGACCGAGGAACAGTTCGGCGAGCTGGTCGCGTTCCTCGAAGAGGCGCGTCTCGACGTCATCGGGGTGTTCGGCTACTCCGACGAAGACGGCACCGAGGCCGCCGGGTTCGACGACAAGCTCGACCAGGACGTGGTCGACGAGCGGGTGGCGATCCTCACCGAGCTGGCCGAGGAGCTCACCGCCCAGCGGGCCGAAGAGCGCATCGGCACCGAGTTGTCGGTGCTGGTCGAAGACGACCTGGGCGACGGCGGCTACGAGGGCCGCGCCGCCCACCAGGGCCCCGAGGTCGACGGTTCGGTCACGGTCCAGGGCATCGGCCTGGTGCCGGGGCAGATCGTCCGCGCCGTCGCGGTCGACTCGGAAGGGGTTGACCTGATCGCGAGGATCAAGGCCACGACGTGAGCCAGAGCAACGACCCGGCACGGGATTCGGCTCCGTCGGTCATGGCCGACGCCGCCCCCGAGCGGCTGGTGGTGACCGACCCGGTCGAGCCGGCCACGCCTCCCGTGAGCGCCTGGAACATCGCCAACGCGCTCACGGTCATGCGGCTGCTGGTCGTTCCCGCGTTCATCGTGTTCCTGTTCCTCGACGGCACCGGCTGGCGGCTGGCCGCCCTGGGCGTCTTCATGTTCGCCTCGATCACCGACCAGCTCGACGGCTTCCTGGCCCGCAAGTACGGCCTGATCACCGACTTCGGCAAGATCGCCGACCCGATCGCCGACAAGGCGCTCATCGGGTCGGCGCTGGTCTGCCTGTCGCTCCTCGGCGAGCTGCCGTGGTGGGTGACCGTCGTGATCATCGCCCGTGAGCTGGGCGTGACCGCGCTGCGGTTCGTGGTGATCCGGTTCGGCATCATCCCGGCCAGCACCGGCGGCAAGATCAAGACGGTGCTGCAGATCTTCGCCGTCGGCTTCTTCCTGGTGCCGGGCCTGCTCGACGTCGTGCGCTGGGCCACCATGGGAACCGCCGTACTGGTGACGGTGGCGACCGGCGTCGACTACGTTGTGCGAGCAGTCCGACTCCGCCAGGTGGCCCGGAGGGAACAGGTGTGACCGACTCGACCGCCGCGAAGGTGATCTCCCTGCTCGCGGAGCGGGGTGAGACTTTCGCCGTGGCCGAATCCCTCACCGGTGGGCTCATCGGGGCGACCGTGACCGGTGTGGCCGGCGCGTCGGCCGCCTTCGTCGGCGGGGTGATCGGTTACGCCACCGATCTGAAGGCCCGGCTGCTCGGCGTGCCGGCCGACCTGCTGGCCCGCGAGGGCGCCGTCCATCCCGACGTGGCCGCCGCGATGGCCGCCGGTGTGCGCGAGCTCACCGGCGCGACCTGGGCGGTCGCCGTGACCGGCGTGGCCGGCCCCGAGCCCCAGGACGGCAGGCCCGTCGGCACCGTCTTCTGCGGCGTGAGCGGTCCGGAAGACGTCTCGAAAGTCGTTGACCTGCGATTGACCGGAGACCGCCAAGCCATCCGTATCCATACGTGTGAGATGGCTTTGGATCTACTTCTAGGTGTTGTGCTGGCCAATTCGGGGGAACATTCGGGGTGATTACCGCGTTACGTCCCCAGCGAACATGCTCACCATGGTCTGCCGTGGTGTCGCTCGATACAGGTACGGTGGAGCTGTGAGTGAGGTCCGTGAGCCATCGGCGATGAGCAAGTCCACGACGCGCCCGGCGCAGGGGCCGAGCGAGTCACTGATGACGGCGAGGAGTATGTACGAAGGGCGCGGAAAGAACGGGCGATATGAACCGAAAGCGCGGAGCGTCGTGACGGCTCCCGCGCCGGGAAGGGAGCGACAGATGGTCCTGCTGCGTCAGCTTCTCGGCGACGTCCTGCGGCGGCTACGGGTGCGGCAGAGTCGCACACTGCGCGAGGTCTCCACGCTGGCACGGGTCTCCCTCGGCTATCTGTCCGAGGTGGAGCGTGGTCAGAAGGAGGCGTCGTCCGAGCTGCTCGCCTCGATCTGCGGTGCGCTGGGTGTGCCGCTGTCGCAGGTGCTGCGGGAGGTCTCCGACCAGTTCGCGCTCGCCGAGCTTCAGCACGCGCCTGTCTTGGCCGACGTGCCCGAGCGTGAGCGTCTGCCCATCACGGAGACCGTGCCCTCCGGGCCGGAGTTCGACGGTTTCCCCGAGGTCAAGGACATGGTGGCCGCCTAGCCCCGCTGGCAGCGCGGGCACCAGTAGATCAACCGCTGCTGCGGTTGTGACCCCATCTCTCCACGTTCGATGACCGTTCCGCAGACGCGGCAGGGAAGGTGTGCCCTGCCGTAGACGAACAGCGCACGACCTGGTCTCGGGTCGCCGGTCGTGACCGGTCCATGTTCGTTCTTGTTCTCCACCAAGAGGCGGTGGGCCGTTTCGGCCAGCCCCGCCAGATCCGCCACGTCCCCGGTGTGCCGCCACGGCCCGACGCCGGCGACGAAGAGCGTCTCCGCACGCCATATCGTGCCGATCCCCGCGAGATTGCGCTGGTCGAGCAGCGCCTCCCCGATCGTGCGGCCGGGATCGCCCAGCAGGTTGGCGACGGCCCTTTCCGTGTCCCAGTCGGGGCCGAGCAGGTCGGGGCCCAGATGCCCGACGACCTCGTCTTCTCTGGCGGTCGGCAGCAGGTCGACCACGCCGAGCTTGATCCCGGCGGCCTGCCAAACACTGTTGGCCAGCACCACCCGGACGACGTCGCCGCCCCTCAGCGGGGTGCCCGCCCGGGTGACCCGCCACGATCCGTCCATGCGCAGATGGGTGTGCAGGGTCACGCCGCCCTCGACCCGGGTGAGCAGGTTCTTGCCCCGGCTCACCGTGGTCAGCACCCGCCGCCCGCGAAGGTCGGCGGTGGCGTAGCGGGGCACCCGGAAGTCGGAGCGGGTGAGCTCGCGGTCGTCGAGCGCCGCCCGCAGCCGCTTCGCCGTGCGGTAGACGGCGTCGCCCTCGGGCATTAGACGGGGGCGTTGGGGGAGTCCCAGGCGGAGGGGTCGTCGGACAGGTCGGTCACCCGCTTCGGCAGGTCGCCGGTGGCGATCTGGTCGAGGGTGACCTCTTCGAGGATGGCGCGCTCGCTGGCCCGCAGGGCGATCCAGACCTGCTGGAGAGCCTGGGCCGCGCCGGTGTAGCCGACGTGTTCGGGCCGTTCGCCGCGGACGTTGGCCAGCGGGCCGTCGACCGCGCGGATCACGTCGGCCAGGGAGATCTGGTTGGCGGGACGGGCCAGGACGTAGCCGCCCTCGGGGCCCCGCTGGCCGCGGACCAGCCCGGCCCGGCGCATCTGGAGCAGGATGTTCTCCAGATATTTGGGCGGCATCTCCTGGCCCTTGGCGAGTTCGCCCACCGTGGTCGGGCCGTCGCCGGACGCGGCCAGCTCGGCCGCCGCCCGCAGGGCGTAGTCGACACGCGCAGAAAGTCGCATGTAAACGATTATCCCGCCTGGTTGGGACTGGTTGACCTGGGTCCCCGAACTCAGTCGACGCGGATCCGTACGACCACGGGCAGATGATCGGAGAACGGCACCCGCGGGACCTCGGCGGACACGGCCGTGAGCCCCGGGCTGAGCAGCACGTGGTCGATGCGCCTGACCGGATCGTCGGCGGGCGAGGTCGGCGGGTCGCCGAACGCCGTGAGCGGGTCGGTCAGCCCGGTCCGGCGCAGCAGTTCGGCGAAGGCGGGGTCACCGGGGGTCAGGTTCAGGTCGCCCGCGATCAGCGCCGGCGGCATGGGCGTCACGGCGCGAAGGGCGGCGCTCTGGATCGCGGGCTCCTGGAGGTGGGTGTTGACGATGCCGACCTGCCTGCCGCCGACCTCCACCAGCACCGTCTGAGCCTGTGCTCCGGTCGGGTACCCGGCCGTGACCAGGGGCGCCGACTGGATGTCGCGGACCGGGAGATTGGTCAGCACGGCGTCGCCCCACAACTCGTCGGCTGCGGGGGCGAAGTGGTAGTGCATGCCGAGACGAGTGGCGATGCGGTCGAGGTCGTCGTGGCCGCCGTTGAGGAACCAGCCTCGGTCGACCTCGCTGATCAGCACGACGTCGGGCTTCCTGGACGCGGCCCAGTCGGCGATGTCGTCGAGGTCGAGGGTGCCGGACAATCCGAAGCCCATCCTGATGTTGTAGGCGATCAGGGTGAACTCGTCGCGGTCCACGGCCAGGCCGGGGCTGTCGGTGCCCGACGGCTTGGGGACCGCCCACAGGGCGAGCACCGCCAGCGCGGCGGCCACCGCCGGGCGGCCCCGGGGGAGGTCGGGTAGCCGGACGGCCGTCGCGGCGACCGCGACGCCCAGGGCCAGCACGACATAGGCGTTGTCGAAGCCGATGACCGTGTCGTAGGCGGCGTAGTAGAGGAAGGTGCCGGCGAAGAAGACGATCATCCCGGCGAGCAGCGCGCCGCCCGGACGGCGGCCTCGCGGGCCGTCTCCGGCCACGCGCAGGCACCAGCCCAGGCCCACGGCGAAGACCGGCAGCGTGGCCACCTGGAGGCGGCCCTCGTCGTGCGCGATCCACACGGCGACGATCACCAGGATGGGGGCGAGCTGGGCCGGATGACCCGTGGCGCCGGCCAGCGCCAGCACGATCAGGGCGGCCAGCAGCGCCAGCGTCGGCCAGACGCGGTCGCCGGGGGTGACGCCGTTGCCGATCAGGGCTGAGGGGCCCAGGAACATGCCGGTCAGCAGCAGCGCGGGGCCGAGGGCGAACCACAGGCGGCCGGGGGCGGGGTCGGCCGTCTCGGTGACGCCGAGCACGGCCCACCCGAAGGCCCCGACGGCCAGCACCGCGGGGATCCAGGGGAGGAGACCGTCCCGCCAGACCAGGTCGACATGGCCGATGGCCAGGTGGAGGGCCGGGGAGAGGGCCAGTCCGAGGGGGAGGGCCAGGCGGGCGTGCGGCCCGGCCACGAGCTTGGCGGAGCCGTACAGGAAGACGATGGCGGCGGTGACGGAGACGCCGCTCACATAGAGCTGGGGGAGACCGCCGTCGGTGGCCTGCAGGGCCACCCGGCCCACGGCCAGCACCGCCGCGCCGCCCAGCAGCGCCCATCGCGGCGGGACGAGCAGCGCCAGGAGCGGCAGCACGAACCACAACGCGGCGAACAGGCCCAGTTGCTCCGGCGGGGTGTCACCGGCCTGGCCGTAGATGGTGATCAGCGACGGGAGCAGGACACGCACGGCGTCCAGGAAGAGGATCAGACCTAAGGTCACTGCCGCCACGGGACGCATGAACTGATCCTTCCGCCCCGATGGGAGCGGTATCAAGGGTCGATATCCGGGAGCTCGTATAGTCGCTAAGCTGGCCGGAAAAGTTTGTTGACAGTTTTCGCGGGGGCGATCATAGAAAGCAGGAGCATGGAGCGACGTCCTGGCGTGCCCAGGTTGCTCCGGGAGATCAACGACCGGGCCGCCCTCGAACTTCTGCTGGCCTCCGGGCCGCTGACGCGCGGCCAGATCGGCGACCTGACCGGTCTGTCCAAGGTGACCGCCTCCCAGACGTTGTCACGCCTTGAGGAGCGGGGGCTCGTCGAGGTCGTCGGCGAGCAGGCCGGCAACCGGGGGCCCAACGCGGCCCTCTACGGCGTGATCGCCTCGTGCGCCTACGTGGCGGGGCTCGACGTCGGGCCCGAGCACGTCACCGCGGCCATCGCCGACATCAAGGGCGACGTGGTCGCCGAGGTCACCGCGACGCCCAACGGCGCCGACGACCCCGTCTCGATGGTGCACAACGCCGTCGTGAAGGCGTGCCGGTCGGCCAAGGTCGCGTTGTCGCGGCTGAAGGGCGTCGTGATCGGCACGCCCGGCGTCGTCGACCCGCGCACCGGCGACGTGCAGTTCTCGTTCGACCTGCCCCACTGGCACGAGGGCATCCACGAGGCGCTGGCACGCGACCTGAAGCGGTCGGTGCGCATCGAGAACGACGTGAACCTGGCCGCCATCGCCGAGCGGTCGAACGGCGCGGCGCGGCGGGCCGACGACTTCGTGCTGCTGTGGGTGGGGCGCGGCATCGGCCTCGCCGTCGTGCTGGGCGGGCGGTTGCACCGCGGCCGTTCGGGCAGCGCGGGCGAGATCGGCTATCTGCCGGTGCCCGGGGTGCCGCTGGCCGAGGACGTGCGCTCGGAGCCGGGGCGGCTGCCCTCGCTCGCGGGCGGCCTCCAGTCGCTGGTGAGCTCCGAGGCGGTGCTCGACCTGGCCCGCGACCTCGGGTTCGAGGGGGCCACGGCGGCCGAGTGCGTGACCGCCGCCGTCGACGCCGGCGACCAGGGCGACCGGCTGCTCGACGAGATCGCCTCCCGGCTGGCGCTCGGGGTGGCGTCGGTGTGCGTGGTGCTCGACCCGGGGCTGGTCGTGCTGGCCGGAGAGGTCGGCCTGGCCGGGGGAGTGTCCCTGACCGGCCGGGTCGAACAGGCGGTGGCCCGCATCTGCCCGATCCGGCCGCAGGTCGTGACGTCCGAGGTGCCCGGCAACCCGGTGCTGCGCGGCGCGGTCATCGCCGCTTTAGAACAGGCGCGCGAGGAGATCTTCGCGTCCTAGGCGGTCAGGAGCTCCACCGCCGCCTGGGCGTTGGCCCGGGCGGCGCCGTAGGTGGCGATGTGGACGCCGTGGTCGGGCCGCCAGATCGGCAGGCCCATCTCCATGACCACGCTGTCGGGCCGGGCCGAGACGAGTTCGGTCACCAGGTCGCGGCTGGCGGGGTAGCGGTGAGCGTCCTTGACGACCACGACCAGTGAGCGGTTCCGGGCCCGGGTGAGCAGGTCGTCGGCCTGGGCGTCCTCCGGCTTGACGCGCACGATCTCCGCCTCCGGCAACCAGGGCGCGACGCCCCACGGCACGTCGCCCACGGCGATCGTGGGCGGGGTGTCGATCTCGACCACGAACGGGTTGCGCAGCGGCAGCGTGGCCCCGCTGATCCTGACCGCGCGGCGGGCGGCCTGCAGGCCGACGACGGTGTCCTCGGTGTGCTGGCCCCGGGTCTCGCGGGCCCAGTCGCGCAGGCTCTGGGCGCGGGCGACGGCCTCCTCCAGGCGGTCGGCGCTCAGGTCGCCCGACTGGACGGCCGCCACGATGGCGGTGATGACGGCCTCGGTCTCCGCCTGCGTCGGGATCGAGCCCATGCACAGCAGGTCGGCGCCCGCCTTCAGCGACAGGACCGCGCCGCCGCCGAGGCCCACGCTCTTGGTGATGGCGTGCATGTCGAGGGCGTCGGTGACCACCACGCCGTCGTAGCCGAGTTCGCCGCGCAGCAGCGTGGTCAGCGCCCTCGGGCTGAGCGTGGCGGGGGTGTCGCCGGTGAGCGCCGGGACCGCCACGTGGGCGGTCATGATCGACCGGGTGCCCGCCTCGATCGCGGCCCTGAACGGGGCCAGCTCGCGCTCGCGCAGCAGCTCCAGGGAGGCGTCCACGACCGGGATGGACAGGTGCGAGTCCTCCGTGGTCGCGCCGTGGCCGGGGAAGTGCTTGACGCACGCGGCCACGCCGAGGGACTGCAGGCCGCGCACCGCGGCGACCGTGTGGCGGGACACCAGCGCGGGGTCGGCGCCGAAGGAGCGGGTGCCGATCACCGGGTTGTCGTCGGCGGTGTTGACGTCGGCCGACGGGGCCATGTCGAGGTTCACGCCGGCCTTCACCAGGTCGCCCGCGATCGAGCGGTAGACCCGCTCGGTCAGGTCGACGTCGTCGACGGCGCCCAGGGCCGCGTTGCCCGGGTACTCGCTGCCGACGTGGTAGGCGAGCCGGGTGACGTCGCCGCCCTCCTCGTCGAGCGAGATCACCGGGTCGCCGGCGTTCATCAGGCTCGACGTCAGGGTGGCGACCTGTCCGGGGCCTTCGACGTTGAAGCCGAAGAGGCAGACGCCGCCGAGACCTGCGGACAGGCCGTCCAGCACCCAGTCAGGCGCGGTCAGGCCCCGGAAGGTCACGAGCAGCGTGCCGGCCGCGAGACGGCGCAGCCCCCGATCGCTGTGGCTCGCGGGTACTCCAGGCATGGGGATTCATGACTCCGATCATGGACATGGGAAGGTACGGCCCCGGGTCCCGGGGCCGTACCCGCTCAGGAAAGCGAGTCGCGGACGGCCGAAGGCCGGCCGTGGCTCGCGCCGGGAATCTGCCGTGAAGACAGGTGGGCGGTCAGCCCTTGACGGCGCCCGCGACGAGGCCGGAGACCATGCGTCGCTGCACCAGGAGGAAGAACACGACGACGGGGATCGTCATCAGGGTGGAGCTGGCCATGATGGCGCCCCAGTCGGTGCCCCGCTGTCCGAAGAAATACTGCAACGCCACGGGCATCGTGTAGCCCGAAGGGTCGCTCATCAGCACCAACGCGAAGATCAGCTCGTTCCACGCGGTGATGAAGCTGAAGATGCTGGTCGCCACCAGGCCCGGCGCGACGAGCGGGAAGAGCACCTTCCAGAAGGTGGTGAACCGGCTCGCGCCGTCGATCCACGCGGCCTCCTCCAGCGACTTCGGCACGGCCGCCACGAACGTGCGCAGCATCCAGATGCCGAAGGGCAGGGTCAGGCCGACGTTGACCACGATGAGGCCGAGCAGCTGGTCGTACAGGCCCAGGCGCTTGACGCTCAGGAACAGCGGGATGAGCAGCGCCTCCGCCGGCACCATCTGCACGATCAGCAGGGTGATGAGGAAGGAGGTGCGGCCCTTGAAGCGGAACCGCGAGACCGCCGTGGCGGCCAGCAGCGAGAAGACCGCGCCGACCGCGACCGTGCCGAGGGCGACGATCGCGCTGTTGCGCAGGTAGAGCCAGATCGAGTTGCCCGCCACGCCCTGGTCGAGCACCCGGTCGAAGTGCTCGAAGGTGAAGCTCGTCGGGAACGGGATGAACTCCGTGGTGAAGATCTGGTCGTTGGTCTTGAACCCGGTCGAGACCATCCAGTACACGGGGAACATCGCGATGACGAACACCACCACGGCGGTGCCGTTGAGGGCGATCTTCCGCAGCTTCTTGCGGGTCCTGGCGGTGTCGCGCGGGCGCCTGACCTGGGGCGATGTCAGAGTGGTCACTGCACCTCCTCCGACTTGATCATCTGGCGGACGTAGAACGCGGTGACGATCAGCAGGATGATCGTGAGGATCACCGCGATGGCCGCGCCCGAGCCCATCTTCGGCGGCGGCCGGAAGGCCTCCGCGTAGGAGAACATCGACAGGTTGAACGCCTCACGGTTGGTGGGGCCGTTCAGCAGCACGTACAGCTGCGAGAAGACCTTGAAGTCCCAGATGATCGACAGGATCGTCAGGACCGCGAACACGGGCTTCAGCAGCGGGAACGTGATCGTGCGGAAGGTCCTCCAGGGGCTCGACCCGTCGACCCTGGCGGCCTCGTAGAGCTCGTTCGGGATGCTCTTGAGCCCGGCCAGGACCGAGACCGCGATGAACGGGAACGAGGCCCAGACCACCGTCATGATCAGCGCGATGTAGACGGTGTACGCCTCGTTGAGCCACGGGACGCCGGTCCAGTCGGCCCGCCCGAACAGGGCGGTGGACAGGAAGTCGGGCAGCAGGTTCAGCGCCCAGTTGACGATCCCGGCCTCGGCGTCGAACAACCAGCGCCAGATCACGCCCTGCGCGACCGGTGGGACCGCCCACGCGAACATGATGCCGACGATCAGAACGGTCGACATGCGCTTGCTGAGCTGCTGGAGCAGCACCCCGACGCCGGTGCCCACGATCAGGGTGAGCGAGACGGTCACGAAGGCGAAGACGAGGGTGTTGCGGAGAGCCGACCAGAAGATGTCGTTCTCGAAGATCTTGGTGTAGTTCTCCCAGCCCACCCAGTCGGCCGGCCGGGGGTTGACGTCCCGGATCTGCGGGATCCCGACCTTCTGGAAGGACATGATCCCGGCCTGGATCATGGGGTAGAGCAGCAGCGCTGCCATCACCAGCACGCCGGGGATCAGCAGGACGTACGGGATGAGCTTCGGGTTGAGACCAGAGGCCTTCTGCGGACGGTGAGAGCGGCGGGGGCGCCCGCTCGGGGCGGAGGCGTGGCCTCCGCCCCGGCGGGCGATCGACGTGTCGGTCATCGTCGCTACTGGTTGAGGATGTCTTCGAGTTCCTTGTTGGCCGTCGCGAGCGCCTCATCGGCCGAGGCCTTGCCCTCGATGACCGAGCGGGCCGCGTTCTGCAGCACCGCCTTGGTCTCGCCCGCCTCGGTCCAGTTCGGGTCGGCCGGGAACGACCGGGCCTTGGCGAAGGCCGCCGCGAACGGGGCCTGGACCGGGTCGCTGGCCAGCGAGGCCAGGGTGTCCGGGTAGACCGGGAGCAGGCCGCCGTCCTTGGCGTAGCGGTCGGCCCACTGCTTGCTCGTGGCGAGCTTGATGTACTCGTTGGCGAGCTCGGTGTTCTTGGTGGTGCCCCAGACGGCGATGTCGTTGCCGCCGAAGAACGCCGGGGCCTCACCGCCCGACTTGGCGGGGAGCGGGAAGAAGGCCAGCTGGTCGGCCTTCACCTTGCCCTTGGAGTCGGTCTCGATGCCGGGGATGTCCCACGACGCGGTCAGGTACATGCCGACCTTGTCGTTGGCGAAGCGGGTGCGGATGTCCACGGTGTTCTGGGTCAGCCGCGACTTGCCCGACAGGCCGCCCGTCACCAGGCTCGTGTACGTCTCGAAGCCGGCCTTGAAGGTCGGGTCGGTGAGCTTGCCCACCCACTTGTCGCCTTCCTTGACGGCGTAGTCGCCGCCCTCGGACCAGGCCATGGCGCCGAGGAGGTGGTTGGCGTCGGAGCCGCCGTTGAAGGCGAAGCCGTCGACGTCCTTGCCCTTCTCGTCCTGGATCTTCTTGGCGGCGGCGGTGACCTCGTCCCAGGTCTTCGGCACCTCGATCTTCAGCTCGTCGAACCAGTCCTTGCGGTAGAGGACCGCGCGGGTGCCGGCGCCCCACGGCACGGCGTAGACCTCGCCGTCGATGGTCTCGAGGCCGAAGAGGTTCTTCGGGATCTGGGCCTGGTCGCCCGCGCTGGTCAGCGGGGTGATCGGGCTCAGGGCCTCCTGGCTGACCCACAGCGGCACCTGGTCGTTGCCGATCTCGGTGACGTCGGGGCCGGCGCCGCCCGCGGCGGCGGCGGTGAACTTGTCGTTCACCTGCGGCCACGGGATCCACTCGAGCTTGACCGTGGCGCCGGTGACCTTCTGGAACTCGGCGTTCAGGTCGTCCATGTAGGCCTGGGCCGGCGGGTTCGAGTCGCCGAGACGCCACATCGTCAGCGTCTGACCGGCGAACTTGGGACCGGCGGCGGCGGGGGCCGATTCGGCGGCGGAGGCGGCGGGTGCAGGCTCGGCGGTCTCGCCACCACCACAAGCGGCGACACCCAGGGCGAGGGCGGCTGTTACGCCGGCGATCTTCACGATCTTCACGTTGGGGGTTCTCCCTTCCCGGCTTCTCGTCTAGGCAAGTTGAGGTGTCGGCGGGCCGCGCACCTTGGGGTTGCTGACGGTCGGCGTTTGTGGCACCTCAGAGGCTTGATCGCTTGCCTATGGGGTGACTGCCGTTAAACTAACAAGAAACTTTCTTAAAAAAAACCCGCGTTAGCGGATCGTGACGAGAAGGGAGACAGCGGTGGCCCGACGTCCCGGCACGCCCCGGCTGCTCCGGCAGATAAACGACAGATCGGCCCTGGAGCTCCTTCTCCTGCAGGGCCCCCTCACCCGTGCTGAGCTGGGCGAACTCACCGGACTCAGCAAGGTCACCTCGGGCCAGTTGCTGGCCCGCCTCGAAGACCGGGGATTGGTCACGACGGCCGGCGAACGGGCCGGCGGCCGCGGCCCCAACGCGGCCCTCTACGCCGTCAACCCCGAATCGGCGTACGTCGCCGGCCTGGAGGTCTCGCCCGACAGCGTCACCGCCGGCGTCGCCGACATCACCGGCCGGGCCATCGCCGAGGTGACCGTCGACCCCAGCGAGGCCCGCGACCCCGTCAAGCTCGTGCACAACGCGCTCGTCCGCGCCTGCGAGCGCGCCGGGATTGTTTTTGACCAGCTCAGCGGCCTGGTGATCGGCACCCGCGGCGTCGTCGACCCCCGCAGCGGCGACGTGCGCTACTCCTTCGACCTGCCCGCGTGGCACTTCGGCGTGCTGGCCGAGCTCCGCGCCGACCTCGGCCGGGCGGTCCGCATAGAGAACGACGTCAACCTCGCCGCCCTGGCCGAACAGGCCCACGGGGCGGCCCGGGGCCTCGACGACTTCGTCATCATGTGGGCCGGGATAGGACAGGGCCTCGGCGTCATGCTCGGCGGACGCCTGCACCGTGGCATCACCGGCGGCGCGGGCGAGATCGGCTGGTTGCCCGTCCCGGGCGAGCCCCTTCCCTCCGATGTACGCGACCCGCAGTCCGGCTCCTTCCAGAGGCTGGTCGGCGGCGACGCCCTGCACGGCATGGCCCTGGCCCACGGGGTGGGACCGGGCGAGGCGCCCGTGGCCGAACTGGTCGCCAAGGCCGTCGCCGAGGGGAACGGGAGCTTCCTCGACGAACTCGCCGACCGCCTGGCCGTCGGGGTCGCGGCCGTGGCGGTGGTGCTGGACCCGGGGCTCATCGTGCTGTCGGGCGACGTCGGCCGGGCCGGCGGCGAGGAACTGGCCGCGCGGGTGGAGGACGAGGTGGCGCGCGTCTGCCCCTCGCGGCCCCGGGTGGCGGTGACCGAGGTCGACGGCAACCCGGTGCTCCGGGGGGCGCTGGTGGCCGCCCTGGAGGAGGCGAGGGAGCAGGTCTTCTCGGATACGGTCTGACGATATGGGTGACGTCATTCTGATCTCCGACCCCCGGGTGACCTCCATACCGGTGATCGATTGCCTTGAGCCGCTCGTCGACGTGCGCGCTTTCCTCCGTGTCGACCTGCGCCTGGCCGACCCGGCCGGGGCGTTCGCGCACCTGCGCGAAGGGGTGGCCGGGCGGTTGCGGCGGGTGGTGCTGCCGCTGGGCGTGCACCTCGTGGTCGTCGAGGGGTATCGGCCGGTGTCGTTGCAGCGGAAGTGGTTCGAGGAGTACCGGGAGACGTTGCGCGCGACGTTTCCGGACATGTCGAGTGATGAGCTGCACGTGGCGGCCAGCCGCTTCGTCTCGCCCGTCGAGGTCGCGCCCCACACGGCCGGGGCCGCCGTCGACCTGACGCTGTGCGACGACGACGGCGTCGAGCTCGACATGGGGACCGAGGTCAACGCGACGCCCGAGCAGAGCGACGGGGCCTGCTACACCGCCTCCACCGCCATCTCGGCGGAGGCGATGCAGAACCGCAAGGTGCTGGCGACGGCGCTGGAGGCGGTCGGGCTGGTCAACTATCCGACGGAGTGGTGGCACTGGTCCTACGGCGACCGCTACTGGGCCATGACGCGGGGGCGCGAGGCGGCGGTCTACGGGCCGGTCGAGCTCTGACCTGAGAGAGTCCGCCCCGGATGGCCGCGGCCATCGTGCTCGTTCATCAGCAGGACACGGGCGATCTTGTCACCGACACGGCCTTTCGGGTCTGGTGAAGCGCGTATCGCGCCAGCGCAGCGGTTCTCCCGGGGCCGTGGCGACGAAGCGGCCCGCGTGGGCGGTGAACGTCGTGGTGCCCTCGGGGAGGTCGCCCGCCGGTTGCCACGTGTCGGTCGCGTCCGGGCGGCGGGTGACCAGCTCTCCGGTGCTCGTCAGGGCGTAGAGGCGGCCGTTCATGCCGCTCATCGCGACCGCGTCGCACTCTCCTCGGTCGAGCCACTCCTCGCCGGTGAAGGGCATCGCCCACAGGCGGCCCGCCGCGGTCGCGGCCCAGAACGTGCAGTCGGCGACGGCCAGGGCCACGGTGCCCTCGGGGCAGCGGGCCTCGTCGGTCCAGGGGGCGGGCATCTCCACGGCCGCCCGTGAGCGCAGGGTGCCGTCGGGGGTGACGCCGTAGAGGAGCACGCCGCGTCGCCCCGCCGCCTCGCGCGGGGTGTCGAGGCAGGTCACGTCGCCGGCCCAGCCGATGGGGCGCCACGTCAGGTTCTGGCCGCACAGTTCGCGGGCCACCAGTGCGCCGTCGGAGGTCACGCCGTAGAGGACGCGGGCGTCGGCGGCCAGCGCGCGGACGTCCGACGGTTCGCCGATCACGTCCCAGCCGTCGTGCCCGGAACCGAGGCGGGTCAGGACGTTGCGGGTGATGCGGTCGACGACCGGGTCGTGGAGGGTGTTGCCCCAGTTGACCGTGGCGGCGTTGAAGACGGTGCCGCGGCCCGAGGTGAAGACGCCCATGGTCGCCCAGCCGCCCTGGCCGCCGCTGCGCCAGTGGCGCAGGTCGGCGGTGGCGAGCACGGTGAACGACGGCGGGGTGCCGTCGCGCGAGGTGACCCTCGGGACGCCGCCCACCTCGACGAACTCGGCCGCGTCGGTCTCGTAGCCCAGGGCTCCCTGGGCGAACTTGTCGCCCTCGGTCAGGCCGGTGCCCTCGAAGACCCAGTGGCCGGCGAAGCGGGTGACGTACGACTCCTCGTTCATCAGCGGCATCGACGGGCCCCAGGTGCCCGCGCCCGCGCGGAACGACACGCCGGTCAGCGTGTTCTCGGGGCGGCCGACGGTCGACCACTCGGCGGTGACCAGCGCCGGGTCGTCGACGGGGTCGGTGTAAGGGTCGCGGTGGCAGACCAGGGTGCGGCCCTCCAGGCGGGCCTGCCACCAGGCGGTGTTGCCGGCGAAGATCGCCATGTTGCCGCCGCGCCGCACGAACTCCTCGCAGGCGTCGCGCATCTCGCGGGTCCAGTATTCGTCGTGGCCGTTGACGACCAGAAGGCGGTAGCCGTCGAGCAGGCCGGGCGACAGGTCGAGGCCGTCGCAGAAGTCGGCGTCGAAGCCCGCCGGGCGCAACCAGCGCAGGAAGCCGTCCTCCCAGCGTTCGGGCGACGGGCCGCCGCCCGGCCGGTCGAAGGTCACCTCGACGGCCCGCGACGGGTCCTCCGTCCAGTAGAGGCCCTCGCCGGGCACCCCGGCGCGGTTGTACGCCTGCCAGGTGCCGAACGGGATGGACACCAGGATGTCCTTCTTCGGCCCGGCCGGCGTCACGACGAAGTAGACCTCGTCGTCGCCGGACACGCCGACGCCGGGCAGCTCACCGGTCGCCCTCGGCACCTCGGAGGCGGGCGCGTCGGTGAAGTGGGCGCGGTAGAGGGAGCTCGGCCAGTGGCCGGGAATGTCGAGCGTCCAGCGCGGGCCGGTGGCGCGGGTCGTCAGCACGTGGGCGCCCGTGGTGGCGTCGTGGACGTGCACGCCGCTGTCGCCGTCGAGCCGGAAGGTCAGCGGGCGGCCCTGGGCGCACGAGGTCGCCTCGGCGTAGGCGATCACCGCAGCGCCGCTTCGACCAGCATGGTCTCCAGGCCGTGCAGGAACCGCTCCATGTCGGCCTTGGACAACCACCGGGTGTCGGCGGTCACCGACACGTCCATGGTGCCGCTGAGGTGGACGCAGAACCGGCAGTTCAGCTGGTCCTGCGACATCGGCCAGCTGAGCGTGCTCTCACTGAGCGCCCGGCGGATCAGCGCCTCGTCGCGGTAGACGGGGTTGTCGGCGAAGCGCATGTCGTTGAAGCAGCACCACGGGTGCACCACCGTGCCCCGCTCGGCCGCGACCCGCGCCAGCGCCGCCGACCGGTCGGCCGGATCGTGATAGGCGCTCCGGTACGCCCGCAGCGCCGCCCGCCCCGCCAGGCCCAGCAGCTCGTCGAACCGCACCTTCTCCACGTCCAGGACGAACAGCCCCTCCTGCGACATCGTGGTCACCGCGGTCCGGGTGTCGGCCCGGAACCGGTTGCCCACGATCGGCAACATCGCCACCGTCTCGTGCCCGGTCATCTCCGACACCAGCGCGGTCACCGCCGTCAGCAGGACCGTCGAGGTGCTCGTGCCGTGCCGGACCGCGATGCGCTGCGCGGCCAGGTCGACGGCGGGGGAGCGCAACGACGCCCGCCAGACGGGCGGCGTCTCCCCGGCGCCCGACGGCACGTGGAACATCGTCGGCGGGATGCGCCGGTGCGCGTCCTCCCAGTACGCCGCCGCCTCGGCCGCCACCCGGCGGCCCGCGTCCGAGCCCTGCCAGCGGGCGATGTCCATCGGCTGCGGCGGCCGGGACGCGGGCGCGCCGCCGCGCAGGAGCAGCAGCCGCAGGTCGCGGATGGCCTGCTCGGCCCCCAGCCCGTCGGCGGCCAGGTGGCAGAACACCAGCACCAGATGGGTGACCAGCCCGTCGGGGGAGAGCACCAGCCCGGCGCGCAGCGGCCATTCGTCCGCGTAGGCGAACGGGGTCGCCGCCAGCTCGGCCAGCAGGACGGCGGGGTCGTCGCCGGTCCGGACGGTCAGCTCCCCGCTCGCCCGGAGCGACTGGCCGCCGTCGGCGACCAGGGTGCGCAGCGACTCGTGCCGCTCGACCAGGCGGCCCAGCGCCCACAGGGCCGACGACACCGACGCCGGGCGCGCCCCGAGCGGCAGCACCCGGCCGAAGTTGAAGTAGTGGTCGTCCGGCCGGGTGCGCTCGATCGCCTCCCAGATCGCGCGCTGACCCCAGGTGAACGACGCCGTCCCCGTACGCCCGCCCGAGAAGGCGGCCCGCTCCGTCATGCCGGTGACCGGGCGGCCTCGACCCAGGCCGCCAGCCCGTCGACGCTGTCGAGGAACGTCACGTCGCCGCTCAGGTCGACCTCGACGCCGTATTCGCGTTCGACGGCGTCGATGAGCCGCATCTGCGCCAGCGAGGTCACGCCGAGGTAGGCCAGCGGCACGGTCGCCGCCAGCACGTCGGCCGGGGTGAGTTCGCCGTCACACGACTCCGACACCAGTTCGGCCAGTCTTTCCTTCATTCCGCACCTTCCGTTCCAGCCCGACCAGGTCGTCGGGGGTGGCGTCGGGGACCGCGTCGTCGAACCGGGCCAGCCTCCTGGTGAGCAGCGCCCCGGCCACGACCAGCAGGATGAATCCGGCGAAGACGGCGTACATCAGGGAGACGTCGCCGAGGAGCCCGGTGCCCACGGGAGCGATGATCCCGACGCCGATCGGGATGGTCGACCAGGCGACCATCTGGTTGAGCGCGAACACCCGGCCGTGGAACCGCTGCGGCACCTTGACCTGGATGATCGTGTTGTAGACGCCGTTGACCAGGGCCAGGCCGAAGCTGACGCCGAACGCGCCGACCCCGACGACGACCAGGTCGTCGCGGAGCGCCACGACGCCGCACGACACGGCGATGATCAACGTGAGCAGCAGCATGCCCCGCATCCGGCGCTTCGACGGCCCGCCCCACAGGCCCATCGTGAGACCGCCCGCGACGGCGCCCGACCCGGCCACCAGCGCGATCACACCCGCCTCCTGGACGGTGCCGAACTCCAGCACCAGCGGCGAGTACATCATGAAGACCGGCGACAACCCGAGCGACAGGAACGCGAAGAAGACGACCATCGCCCGGAAGTAGGGGTTGCCGAACGAGATCCTGAACCCTTCGGCGATCTCCCGGCCGACCGTCTCCCGGCGGCGCATGGCCAGCGCGGCAGGGAAGGCCACCAGTACCAGCACGACGATGGTGAAGACGTGGCCGACGACGTCCAGGATCAGGATGCCCTGCAGCCCCCAGACCGCCATCAGGCCGACGGCCGCGAGCGGCGCGACGAACTGGGCCATGCCGAGCGCGGTCTGGGCGATGCCGTTGGCGTGGCCGAGATACCGCTTGGGGACCAGCTGCGGCACGGCCGCCGTGAACGCCAGCCGCTGGGTGGTCAGTGCGACCGACAACAGCGGCAGCAGCAGGTAGAGGGTCCAGACGTGCAGGTTCCCGGTCCACACGAGCACGCCCGTCGCGGCCTGGACGGCCAGCGCCGCCGCGTTGCCGCCGATCATCACGGCGCGTTTGGACGACCGGTCGACCAGCGCCCCGGCCAGCGGCGCGGCCAGCACGCCGGGGATGACGGCCAGGACCTGGAGCAGGGCCAGCTGGGTCATCGACTGGTGCTGGAGGTAGACCCAGAGGGGCAGCGCGAACTCGGTCAGCGTCGACCCGGCCAGGCAGACCATCTGGCCGAACGCCACCAGCAGGAACCGCCTGACCGAGGGCGCGGGCCCGGCCGGGACCGCCTCGGCGCGGGCGGCGACGGGAGCCGGGGCCGGGGCCGTGACGATGGCGGCCAGCTCGTCTGGGCGATATTTCAGGAAGTAGTGGCCCGCCTCGTCCAGCACGACCAGCCGGGTGCGCTCCGCGATGAAGCCCCACTCCGCGAAGCGTTCCTCGTAGTAGTCCGTCGCGGGGTCGTACTCGCCGACGACGGACACGATCGGCGCCTTCAGCTTGGGGGCGCCGCTGTCCATCAGCGCGGTGAAGTAGTCCTCGGCGGCGCGGGCGTCGTGGCGCATGTTGCCGATGACGAACGCCTTCTGGGCGTCGTCCAAATCGGACAGGTCGGCGCCGAGCGCGGTGAGCCAGTTGAGCTGGCCCTTGTCGCTGCGGAACCGCTCCAGCCGGGCCAGACCGGCCCAGCGGCCGAGCAGGCCCTTGGTGGGGCGGGCGAACGGGAAGATGCCGCCGAGGTAGACGGTGTCGACCGCGCGCCCGGCCGCTTCGAGGCGGCGGGCGATCTCGACGGTGAGGGCGCCGCCGACGCCGCAGTGGCCGTACAGGGTGATGGGGGCCTCGACACGCAGGATCTCCTCGACGCAGCGGCGGGCCACCTCCTCCAGGGGTTGCGACTCCTCGGCGAGCCCGAGGTCGTGGCCGGGCACCGCGACCGACCAGAGCTCCCATTCGGGCGGCAGGGCGTCGGCGAGCGGCTGGTAGACGACCGCGCTGCCGCCGCCGTAGGGCACGCAGACCAGCGCCTTCGTGCCCGCCCCGGTCAGCCGGTAGAGCAGCGGCCGGGGGCCCGAGGCCGACCGGGCGACGGCGGCGAGGGCACGGACCGTCGGGTGCTGGAACAGGTCCATCAGGGCGATCGGCGACGACCCCTCGGGCAGGGTCCGGCGCAGCTTGGCCACGACGCGGGTCGCGAGCAGGGAGTGGCCGCCCAGGTCGAAGAAGTCGTCCAGGACGCCCACCTGCCGGAGCCCCAGCACCTCGCACCAGGCGGCGGCGACGGCCTCCTCCCAGGCGTCGGCCGGAGGTTCGAACGGCACGTCCTCGGCGCGGCTGTCCTCGGGGGCGGGCAGCGCCGCCCGGTCGACCTTGCCGTGGCCCTTGAGCGGGAGCTCGTCGAGGAACACCCAGCGGGTCGGCACCATGTACTCGGGCAGCCGCTCGGCCAGCGTCCGGCGCAGGTCGCCGATCGCGGGCCGGGGGTCGGCGACGACGTAGCCGACGAGCTCGCCGTCCCGGGCGTCGGTGACGGCGTGGGAGACGCCGGGCACGAGGCGCAGCGCCTCGTCGATCTCGCCGAGCTCGACCCGGTAACCGCGGATCTTGACCTGGAGGTCGCGGCGGCCCAGGAACTCCAGGTCGCCGGTCGGGAGCCAGCGGGCCAGGTCGCCCGAGCGGTAGAGGCGGCCGTACAGCGGGTGGTCGACGAACTTCTCGGCGGTCAGGTCGGGGCGGCCCAGGTACTCGCGGGCCAGCCGGCCGCCGATGCACAGTTCGCCCGCCACGCCGGCCGGGACCGGCGCGAGGTGCCGGTCCAGGACGTACAGGACCGAATGACCCAGCGGCTGCCCGATCGGGGTGATCGGCCTGGTCGGCGCGGTGGACGGGGAGACGCGGTAGGTCGAGACGCCGACGATGGCCTCGGTCGGGCCGTAGTGGTTGACGACCGGCACCCGCCGGGCGAGGTCGCGGGCGAACTCCCAGCTCGACCCCTCGCCGCCGAAGATGAGCAGCTTGCGCGGCAGGAGGGTGGCGACGTCGTCGGTGTCGGCGGCGAGCGCGCCCAGGTGCGACGGGGTGAGCTTGACGTAGTCGATGCCGCGCATGTGCCCGGCGAGCTCGGGGCCGGAGATGCGGGCGGGCAGCAGGTGCAGCGTGCCGCCGGTGCTCAGGCACAGATAGAGGATCGTGATGCCGAAGTCGAAGGCGAGCGACTGGAGGAGGGCGTACTCGGCGTCGTCCTCGACCGAGAAGCGGTGCTTCGCGTCGGCCAGGTAGCGGAGGATCTCGCGGTTGGCGACCGCGACGCCCTTCGGCCTCCCGGTCGAGCCCGAGGTGTAGATGACGTAGGCGAGGTCGTCGCCGTCGCCGACGGGTGCCAGGTCGTCGGCCTCGGCGTCGTCGATCTCGGTCAGCAGCAGCGCCGCGCCGGAGTCCTCGACCATGAAGGCGCGGCGTTCGTCGGGATACTCGGGGTCGATCGGCACGTAGGCCCCGCCCGCCTTCAGCACCGCGAGCAGCGCGACGGCCAGGTCGATCGACTGCTCCATGCAGACCGCCACCCGCACCCCCGGGCCGACGCCCCGCTCCCGCAGCCGCCGCGCGGTGCCCGCGACCCTCCGGTGCAGTCTCCGGTACGTGATCGCGTCGTCCCCGTGCCGGATCGCGACCCGGTCGGGGCAGCGGGTCGAGACGACCTCGGCGAGGGTCTCCCGCTCGGGCGTGACCGGGTCGTCGGGCCCCTCCGACCACCTGGCGAGAAGCTCCCGCTCAGGGGCCGAGACGAGGCCGAGGCGGGAGACCGGCTGTTCCGGGTCGTCGACGATCGAGCGCAGCAGCGTCTCGAAGTTGGCCGCGAAGCGTTCGACCGTCTCGGGGTGGAACAGGTCGGCCGAGTAGACGAAGAAGGCGTCCAGGCCGTCGCCGGTCGGGGTGATCTCCAGCGACAGGTCGAACTTGGCCTGGCGGAAGTCGGGGTCGACCGGCTCGGCGACCAGTCCGTCGAGGTGGAGGCGGGTGCCGGCCTCGCTGCGCAGGCTGAACTGGGTCTGGAAGACGGGCGTGCGGCTCAGGTCGCGGGCTGCGCCGAGGTCCTGCACCACCCGGTCGAACGGCGTGTCGGCGTGGGTGAACGCGTCGATCGCGGTCCGCCGGGTGCGCTTCAGCAGATCGCGGAAGGTCGGATCTTCAGTGAGGTCGGCGCGCAGCACGACGGTGTTGAGGAAGAACCCGATGAGCCTTTCGAGGTCCTCGTCGGGCCGGGCCGCGACGGGGGTGCCCACGGCGAAGTCGGCGGCCCCCGTGTAGCGGTGGAGCTGGGTCTGGAAGGCCGCCATGAGCAGCATGAACAGGGTGACGCGCTCCTTGCGGGCGAGCGCGTTCACCTGGTCGGCGAGCTCCCGGGGCAGCCTTCGGGCCACGACCGCGCCTCTGGAGGTGCGGATCCTCGGCCGGGGCAGGTCGGCGGGCAGGTCGAGCACCGGCACGCGGTCGAGCCGGTCGCGCCAGTAAGAGGTGTCGATCGGCTGCTCACGCTGCCTGCGCGCGTGGTCGCCGTACTGCATCGGCAGGTCGGGCAGGTCGCGGCCGGCGTAGAGGGCGGCGATCTCGTCGTACAGGAGACCGAGCGACCAGCCGTCGCCGGCGATGTGGTGCAGGACGATGACGAGCGTCTGGTCGTCGGTCAGAAAGGCCCTGACGACGGGACCGTTCGCCAGGTCGAACGGCCGGTTGGTGAGGTCGGCCAGCGGCACGCCGGAGACGCGTTCGAGGGGGAGGGCACGGTCCTCGACCAGTGCGACCGGGTTGCCGTCGACGGCGGGGTAGCGCGTCCGCAATACCTCGTGCCTTCGCATGACCGTGTCAAGTGCCCGCTCTAAAGCGGCCACGTCGAGATCGCCGACGAGCCGTTCGGTCACACAGATGTTGTACGACGCGTCGTCGGGGTTGAGCTCGTGCAGGAACCAGAGCCGTTCCTGTCCGAGCGAGAGCGGATTGGCCGGTGTGACGGCGAGCATCTTCCCTCAAGTGATCGGACGAATGCAGCACAAAGAGGCCAAACGCCTCAGCCGGGGAAGCTAACTGGAAAGGTTCTTTGCAATTAGTGGACGGCGTCAGTCTGGCACGCCCCGCCGCCTCTCACAAGCTCTAAACGTGGCACACCCATTGGGCCGCCGGAGCCCGATACCCCTTGTGACGAGCGTCCGGACCGTGCCACACTGGCGACTGATCTAACTGGAAAGAATCTTTTCAGTAATGCAGTGCTCGGGCAGTATTCATCCGATCTTTGAGGAAGTCCAATGACGCTCTCGGATCTGCTGGCGGCCCGCGCCGCCGCCGAGCCTGACGGCGTCGCCATGATCGTCCACGGTGTGGGGGAACTGACCCACGCCGACTGGGACCACCGCGCCGACGGTCTGGCGAACCTGCTGATCACCGAAGGTGTGCGCCCCGGGGAGCCGGTGGGACTCGTGTACCCCCACGCCGGGTGGCTCGACTACGCGGTGGCGTTCATGGGGGTGCTGCGGGCGGGGGCCGTCGCGGTGCCGATCTCCGACCGGACGCCGGAGGGAGAGATCGGACATCTAGCGGAACGTGTCGGAATGACTCGGATTCTGCGCAATGAAAGTTTCATGACAGGGCCCTTGACAGAGGTCCGACGGGTGTCGCCGGCCGACCCGGCGCAGATCCTCTTCACCTCCGGCACGACCGGTGTGGCCAAGGGCGTCACCGCCACCCACGCCAACCTGGCCCACGGCCTGCCCCGCGACCCGCGCCGCCGGGCCTTCCGGCACTCCAGGCACCTCGCGCACGCGTTCCCGATCGGCACCAACGCCGGTCAGATGATGCTCGTGAACGCCATCGCGGCGCATCCGACCGTCGTCACCACCCCCGTCTTCACCCCCGGCCGGTTCGCCTCGCTCATCGCGAAGTACCAGGCCGGGACGGTGTTCCTGGTGCCCGCCATGGCGATCGAGATGTTGTCGGCCAAGGCCGAGCCCCTCGACAGCGTGCTGCTGCTCGGGTCGGCCGCCGCGCCGCTGCCCTCGGCCGTGGCGGTCCGGCTGGCCGGCCTGTTCCCGGCCGCGATGATCACGAACTACTACACCTCGACCGAGGCCGCCCCCGCGCAGACGATCATGGTCTTCGACCCCGAGCGCCCCGGCTCGGTGGGCCGGGCGGCGGCGGGCGGGTCGGTCCGGATCACCGCCGGCGACGGGACCCCGGCCGCGCCCGGAGAGGTCGGCGAGGTGTGGATGCGCTCACCCGCCGCGCCGCGCGCCTACCTCGGCGAGACCGTGTCGGACACCTTCCGCGACGGCTGGGTGCGGATGGGCGACCTCGGCTACCTCGACGAGGAGGGCTACCTGTTCCTGGTCGACCGGACCGGCGACGTCGTCAAGTCGGGCGCCCACAAGGTCTCCACTCTGAAGGTCGAGGAGGCGCTGCACGCGCACCCGCTGGTCACCGAGGCCGCCGCCTACGGGGTGCCCCACCCGGTGCTCGGGACGGTGGTGGCGGCGGCTCTGGTCGTCCAGGAGGAGATCCCGCTCGCCGACCTGCGGGCCTTCCTGCTCGACCGGCTCGCCCCGCACGAGCTGCCGGCGAAGGTCACCACGATGGACGCGCTGCCGCGCAACCGGGGTGGCAAGGTCGACAAGAAGGCGCTGCCATGACCGAGGCGTCGTTCGCGCAGACCGGGATGTGGATCACCGAGCGCATGGGCCGCGCCCGGACCGCCTACCACATGCCGCTGGTCGTCGACTTCGACGGACCGCTTGACGCGTGCGCGCTGCACGCGGCCTGCGAGGCGGTCGTGCGGCGGCACGCGGTGTTGTCGAGCGCGGTCGCCGAGGTCGACGGCCTGCCCGTGATGGTGCCCGGCCGGCGCCCGCCGATCAGGCTCACCACCGCCGACGACCTCCCCGGGTTCGTGCGGGAGGAGACGCTGCGGCCGTTCGACGTCGAGAACGGGCCCCTCGCCCGGTTCACGCTGGCCAAGCTGGGCCCCGAACGGCACGTGCTGGTGTTCGTGGCCCACCACCTGGTGTTCGACGGCGAGTCGAAGGACATCCTGGTCAGAGACCTGGCCGACTTCTACAACGGCGAGTCGCGGCCCCGGCTCGGCATGTCCTACGCGAGCTTCGCCGAGGGCGAGCGGGAGCGGGTGCGCGACGACCTCGGCGAGGCGAAGGCGTACTGGTCGGCGCGTCAGCCCGGAGAGGCGACGACGCTGCCGGGCCTGACCCCGGCCGGCCGGGGGGCCGCCGAGGGGGCGGTGTACACCTTCCGGGGGCAACTGCCGGACCTGCCCGGCGTCTCCCGTTTCGAGCTCTTCCTGGCCTCCGTGCACACCCTGCTGCACCGCTACGGCGACCCCGCCCCGACCGTCGCCGTCGACCTGTCGACCCGCGTCCCGGACGTGCGCGACAACATCGGCCTGTTCGTCAACGAACTGCCCGTCACCGTCGCGCCGGAGGGCGCCGTCGCCGACGTCGCCCGCACGCTCCACTGCGACCTGCGCGCGATGTACCGCTTCCGGCACGTCCCCTACGCCCGCGCCGTCAGGGGGGTGCGCCCGCGCACCGCCCTCGCGCAGGTCTCGGTCAGCTATCGCAAACGCCGCCCCGACCCTGTCTTCACCGGCGTGAAGACCGTCGTCGACTGGGCCGCCTTCAACCATTCCGTCCGCAGCACCCTGCACCTCCAGGCCGTCGACCACCCCGACGGCCTCTACGTGATCATGCAATATGGCGCCGGCTCCGGCACGGAGCCGGACGTCGCCCGGATAGCGGAGGACCTTCTCACCATCATGAACAACCCAGAAAGCCCCGTGGACGGCGCCCCGCAGGCGACCGGCCTCGACGACGCCGTCCGCGAGATCTGGCAGGACGTCCTGGGCATCGACGAGATCGGCGACGACGAGGACCTGTTCGACCTCGGCGGGCACTCCCTCACCATCACCCAGATCATCGCCCGCATGCGCAAGCGGCTCGGCGTCGAGGTCCCCCTGGACGTCTTCTTCGACACCCCGACCATCGCGGGCGTCGTCCAGGCGATCCGCGAGGCGGAACCGGCCGTCAGGTGACCACCGACCTCGACCGGCTGCTGCTCATCCGCCACTTCGAGCGCGCCCTGCTCGACCTGTTCGCCAAGGGCGAGCTCAACGGCACCACCCACACCTGCCTGGGCCAGGAGATCGTGCCGGTGGCGGTGGCGCCGCTGCTCGGCCCGCGCGACCACGTCTTCAGCAACCACCGGGGGCACGGCCACTACCTGGCCCGCTTCGACGACCCGGCCGGCCTGCTGGCCGAGATCATGGGCCGCGAGGGCGCGGTCTGCGACGGCGTCGGCGGCAGCCAGCACATCCTGCGCGAGGGCTACCTGTCGACGGGCGTGCAGGGCGAGAGCCTGCCCGTCGCGGCCGGGGCCGCCCTGCACCTGCGCGGCTCGGGGGCGCTGGCCTGCGCGTACATCGGCGACGGGACGTGGGGCGAGGGGGCGGTCTACGAGGCCCTGAACCTGGCGGCCCTGTGGTCGCTGCCGCTGCTGGTCGTGGTCGAGCACAACGGCATCGCGCAGACCACCCCGACGGCCATGGCGATGTCCGGAAACATCGGGATGCGCTGTGCGGCCTTCGGTGTCCGCCATGTGGCCCTGCCGGCCGGCGACATCGCGTCGATCCGCGCGGTGCTCACGCCGTTGGTCGCCTCCGTGCGTGACGGGTCTCCTCTCGTCGTGGAGTTCTCCGTCAACCGGCTCGGCCCTCACAGCAAGGGCGACGACACCCGGTCAGGGGTGTCGGACCTGTGGGACTGGTATCGGGAGATGTCTGACCTGCCCGGATTTGCGGAGGCGGACACCCGGGCGCTGGACCTGGTCGAGTCCGTGGTGCGGGATGTGAAGGCCCGCCCCCTGTCGACGTGGGGTCAGGGCAGCTCTGACCCACGCCTTTTGCACGGTGCCAAGCCATGAGGCGGGACGCATGCGAGTCGTAGAGAACCTGAACCAGGCGCTGCACGAGGTGCTCGCCGGCGACCCGAGGGCCTTCCTCCTGGGAGAGGACCTCCTGGACCCCTACGGCGGCGCCTTCAAGGCCACCCGCGGGTTGTCGACGCGGTTTCCCGCGCAGGTCCTCACCACCCCGATCAGCGAGTCGGCCATCACCGGCGTCGGGGCGGGCCTCGCGCTGTGCGGCGACACCGCGATCGTCGAGATCATGTTCAGCGACTTCGTCACGCTGGCCTTCGACCAGATCGTCAACTTCGCCGCCAAATCCGTCTCCATGTACGGCTCCCGCGTCCCGATGCGCCTCATCGTCCGCCTGCCAACCGGCGGCGGTCGCGGCTACGGCCCCACCCACAGCCAGAGCCTGCAGAAACACTTCATCGGCGTGCCCGGCCTCGACGTCTACGAGATGTCGCCCCTCCACGACAACCGCGCCGTCTTCGCCGAGATGATCGCCGCCGAGCGCCCCTGCGTCTTCTTCGAGGACAAGATCCTCTACACCAAGCGCATGCACGAGGTGGACGACCTGTTCACCTGGGACCTCACCGGCGGCCTGGCCCGCGTCCACGTCGACACGCCCCCCGACTGCGTGATCATCGCCCCCGGCGGCGTCGCCCACCGGGCCCTCGCCGCCATGCGCCGCCTCCTGCTGGAACAGGAGATCGTCTGCACCCTGCTGGTGCCCTCCCGCCTCCACCCTCTGGACGCGGCCCCGCTGGTGGCCGTGGCCCGCGAGGCCAAGGCGGTCGTCGTCGCCGAGGAGAGCACCGCCGGCGGGACATGGGGCGCCGAGGTCGCCCACGCCCTGCACCGGGAGTTGTGGGGCGTGCTGCGCAATCCGGTCGCGCTGGCCCACTCGGCCGACAGCATCATCCCGACGGCGAGCCACCTGGAACGTGCCGTCCTGCTGACCGAGACCACCGTTTATGACACCGTCCTGGAGTCCCTGAAGTGAAGGTCCCCAAGCTCAACAACAACGACGACACCTACGTCCTGGTCGAATGGCTGGCCGCGACGGGGACCGAGGTCAAGGAGGGCGACCCGATCGCCGTCCTGGAGACCTCGAAGTCGGCCGAGGAGGTGCCCGCCGACGCGACGGGAGTGCTGCGGCAGGAGATCGCCCTGATGGCCGACTGCGCCCCCGGAGACCTCCTGGCGACGATCGGCGCGTCGGCCCCGACCCCGGTCGCCCCGGTGGCGGCCGCCCCGCAGGCCGCGCCGGCGGGCCCGGTGATCACCGCTCCGGCACGGGCGGCCATGGACGAACTGGGCGTGACCGAAGCCCAGCTGGCGGCCCTGGGCGTCAACGTGGTCCGGCGGGCGGACGTGGAACGACTGGCGGCGGAGACCTCCACCCGGACCGCCCCCTTGTCGAAGGTCCAGCAGGCCGTCGGCCGGGCGGTCACGCTGTCGCACTCGACCATCCCCGCCGCCTACGCGGTCGTGGACATGCCCCTGGACGAGGAACTCGCCGCGACCCGGCGGCTGACGAAGGAGGTCCGCCGTCCGGTCGGCCTGGCCGAGCTCTTCGTCATGGGCGTGGCCCGGCTCCACGGCGAGTTTCCGCTGTTCTTCGCCACTCTCGGGCCCGACCGCACTCAGGCGGTGCTCTCCGAGCGCGCCAACGTCGGCGTCACCTTCGACACCGGCGACGGCCTGTACGTGCCCGTCGTCCATGACGCGGGCTCGAAGACGATGCAGGAGGTGGCGACGCGGCTGATGGAGTATCGCGTCGCGGCGATGAAGGGCGACTTCAGCGCCGCCGATCTGGCGGACGCGAACATCGCCGTGACCCTGCACCACGACGGCGGCGTCACGCTGGCGATCCCGTTCATCTTCCCGGGCACGGCCTGCGCACTGGCCGTGACGGCGCCTCAGGAGGTGCTCTACCTCGACGGCGGGGAGGTGCGGTCGCGGGCGGTGGCCCACATCGGGCTGGCCTACGACCACCGGCTCATCAACGGGCGGGACGCGGCCCGGTTCCTGCACGCCCTCCAGCGGGAGGTACGCGGGTTGGTCGCCACGGAGTGACGGTCCGGCCGCCCAGCCCTCTTGGGCGAAATCCTCGGCGTTTTGGCGTTCGCCGGCATCTCGCTGATGTGTCACGTGGAGCTGCACCAGCACTCCGCAACGCTGCCAGGTGTGCTGGCTCAGTGAAAGCAGCGCGCGGCCAGTTCGCAGCCCGTTGGCCGTGTCACCTTGCTTGAGCTGAGACAACCCGCAGGACATCGGTGCAGGTGAGAGTGGCCGGGCCGGTCGGCGCCAGGGGCGACCCTGGTTTATCGGGGCGGAAAGTCCAGGGTGAACGGATCTCCCGGCGGCCCGCAGAATGACGGTGTCGTCTCAGGTCTGACAAGGAGCTCGGTTATGCGCTCAGCACTCTTACGCGCGCTGATGGCGGTGGTCATCGCCCTGGCAGCGGTACTCGTCCCGGCGGGGCCCGCGTCCGCGGGCATCTGGCAGCTCTCCGACGGCTTCGAACCGGTGTCGAACCCAGCTGCCCGGTGGGCGTTCACCGACCAGGGCGACTGCGAGGCCCCGTACTTCCAGAGCGTCGGGGTCGCCTCGCCCCGTACCGGCACCGGCATGGCCGGCCTGCGCGTCAGCAACACCGGCGGCTGGTGCTCGCTCAGCCGGACCATCTTCCTCACCCCGGTGCCCGCCCACCCCGGCGCCCGCTGCAGCGCCGGCGTCTGGCTGGACCTGCGCAACGCCCCGGCGACCTTCAACCTGGAGGTCATCAACCCGGCCGACTGGACGTACATCGCCCTGAAGACGGTACCGGTGGACCAGACGGTGGACCCGGCCTGGCGCCTGCACACGGTGAGCTGGATCGCGCAGCGCTCCGACGTCGTGCTGCGGCTGACCGTCGGAAAGGCCTTCAACCACCTGTTCGCCTCACGCGCCGAACTCGACGACGTCGTCGTCCAGTGCGCCTATTGACCGTTCCGGCGGGTCGGAGCGGCACCAGAGGGGGCGCTTGTCCTGGATCACCAGGCCGCGGGTGGCTCTGACAGCTCAATGAGCGTGGCACGCGTCCAGCTCGAAGCCCCTTGGCCGTGCCACCTTCGTTGAACCGGGACAGTGGCACGCGTCCAGCTCGAAGTCCCTTGGTCGTGCCACCTTCATTGAGCCGGGACACCAGGCCCGCCGCGCGCCGCCGCAACGCCGCGCGGCTTCCGCGGCTCGTCATCGCGATTCACCTGCACGTC
>NZ_BBXC01000018.1:0-41000 GCF_001570525.1 Herbidospora sakaeratensis | reverse complement strand
GCGTTTGCAACCGCCGTACTGTTCCGCTGTCTGGTGCGGCTGTGTTGTGGGGGTGCTGTTCTGCGGTTTGGTGCGGTTGTGTTGTGGGGGTGCTGTTCCGCGGTGTGGTGTGGCTGCGTTGTCCGCGTGCTGCTCACCGTCCGCGACTGCCGCCCGCTCGTCGTCGTTGAACCGCCGGCGCTCGCATCCGCTGCCTCGTCAGGCGAAGCTGTAGCGCACTCCGGTCAATTGCTCCGACTCGTCCCACAACCGGCGGGCCGCCCTCTCGTCATGCGAGGCCGCGCTGCTGGAGACGAGCTTCGGGTACCCCCGCATCTCCCCGCGCCCATCCGGACCGAAGTACCCCCCGCGCGGCACCCCGGGCGCCGTGGCCGCGTACAGCTGCGGCAGCACCCCCATCTCCGCGCGCTGCGCCATGAGCGCGTTCCCCACCCGCATGAGCAGCCCCTGCAGCGCACTTCCCGTCATCCGGGGCCCGGCCTCCCCCAGGCCGGTAGCCGAATAGCCGGGATGCGCCGCCAGCGACAACAGGGGAGTGGCCGCCGCCCGCCGCTGGAGTTCGTAGGCGAAGAGCAGGTTGGCCAGCTTCGACTGCGAGTAGGCCCCGTAAGGCGAGTACTTCCGGCTCCCCTGCAGGTCGTCGAAGTCTATCCGCCCCCGTGCGTGCATGTTGGAGCTCACCGTCACCACCCGGGGAGCGGGCCGCAGCAGCAGCGACGACAGCAGCAGCCCGGTGAGCGCGAAATGCCCCAGGTGATTGGTCGCGAACTGCAGCTCGTAGCCGTCGACCGACAGCCGCCGGGGCAGTGCCATGACGCCGGCGTTGTTCATCAGGAGGTCGAGCCCGTTGGGGAACACCTCGGGCATGCGCCCGGCGAAGTCGCGCACGGACGACAGGTCGGCCAGATCGAGCCGCGACACCACGATCTCGGCTTTGGGGGCGGCGGCGCGGACCCGTGCCGCGGCGGCCTCGCCCTTGGTCACGTCGCGTACCGCGAAGACGACCTTCGCGCCCCGCCGGGCCAGTTCACCTGCCGCGAGGAGCCCGAGCCCGTTGCCGGCGCCGGTCACGATCGCGCCCTTGCCCGACAGATCGGCGATGTCCGCAGCCGTCCATGCCATTACGCCTCCTCGCCTCGAATGCCCACCCTAAGCGGCGATCACCCCCGTATCCGAAGCCCGCGCGGGGTCGGATGGAAACCCGCCGCTTCGAGTGCCGCCGCCAGGGGTGAGTCGTTGATCGCCGTCCCGTCGGCCCGCTCGACGGTGAGCCGCCCCAGTGCTCCTTCCCGTACGGCTCCCGCCAACGCCCCCACCGCTGCGGTCAGATGCTCGTCCTCCCCGAAGGACAGCAGCGTCTTCCCGCCCCGTTCGACATAGAGCACCAGCTTCCCGGCCACGGTCACCACCAGCGCGCCGGCCTTGCGCCCCGGACGGTGCCCGGCGTCGCCGCCCCGGTCGGGCCACGGCAGCGCCGCCCCGAACGGGTTGGCCGGATCGGCCGCCGCCATCACCGTCGCCTTGGGCGCCTCGCGTGCGGCCTCCTGGGGACGCCAGACCGTCCACGGATCGACGTAGTCACCTTCCGCCGGAGCCGCCGAAGGAGTCTCCTTGCGGTCGGACGCCCGCAGCCGGTCGACCGCCCCCGGCAATGCGAACTGTGCCCCGCCCAGCCCCTCGACGAAGTAGCCCCGGCGGCACCGCCCGCTCTCCTCGAACGCCCGCAGCACCTGGTAGACGGCCGCGAACCCGCCCGGCAGCCGCTCGGCGGTCACCCCGCCGCGCGTCACCACGCCATGGCGTTCGAGCAGCATCTCGGCCTGTGCCTGGGCCCGCAGGGTCACCTCGGCCGACGGCTCCGGCAGCAGCCACCACCGCCCGCCGACCGTCGGCGGCCCCGACCGCGTCGGCAGCACGGCGCGGCGACGCCGTGACGGCGACGCCGGACGATGGGCCGGCTTGCCCGTCCCGAGCGTGGCCCGCAAGGGGGCGAGCGTGTCGCCGGTCACCCGCCCCGACCAGACCAGGTCCCACAACGCCGCCGCAAGCGTGGCGTCGTCGGGCAGGCCGTCGTGCACCACCCGGTTGGACAGGTCGCGGAAGAACAGCGCCCCGCCGCCCGCCAGCACGCCGAGCACGGCCTCGTGGACCGGCGTCATGGTGATCTCAGCCGGCGCGGGCATCAGCAGCGGCGCGGTGTCGGCGAAGTAGAGGGACACCCACCCGTCGCCGCCGGGCAGCGCCCCCTGCCCCACCCAGAGCAGCTCGCCCGACGAGGTCAGCTCGTCGAGCAGCGCCGGAGAGTAGCCGGGCACCCGCCCCGGCAGCACGAGCGTCTCCAGCGCCGACGCCGGAACCGCCGCCCCCTGCAGCCGTTCGACGGCGGCGACCAGCGAATCCATCGCCCGATGGGAAGCGGCCGAACCCGATCGGGCCTGCCCGTCGCCGGCCGTGCCCGGTGGTTCGTGAGCCGTGATGCCGTGCCAGCGGGGCAGGAACATCGCCAGCGCCTCGGGCGGCACCGGCTCGACCTCCTTGCGCAGCCGGGCCAGCGACCGCCGCCGCAGCATTCGCAGCACCCCGGCGTCGCACCACTCCTCACCCCGCCCGCCGGGCCGGAACTCGCCCGACACCACCCGCCCGGACGCCGCCAGCCGGGCCAGCGCGTCGGACACCACCGCGATCCCCACGCCGAACCGCCCGGCGGCGGTCGAGGCCGGGAACGGCCCGCGCGTGCGGGCGTGGCGGGACAGCAGGTCGCCCAGCGGATCGGGCCGGGCGGACGTCTCGGGCGCGTCGAGGAACTCCAGTGGCACCCCCACCGGCAGCGGCGCCCCCAGCGCGTCGCGCAGCCGCCAGGCGTCTTCGACCGCCGCCCACTGCGGCACCCCCGCGACCCGCACCTGGATGGCCCGCCGCGACCGCTCCAGCTCGGTCAGCCAGCCGGGATCGCCCTCGCGGATGGCCACGTCTTCGGCGAGCAGCGGCCCGTGGGAGCGCAGCAGGTCGGCCAGGTCCTCGACGTCGCGCAGCGGCCGGTCGAGCCGGGCGAGCTCGCGCTCGGTCTCGGCGATCACGTCGGGATCGAGGAGTTCGCGCAGGTCGGCCTGGCCGAGCAGCTCGGCCAGGAGAGTGGTGTCGAGCGCGAGAGCCTGGGCCCGGCGTTCGGCGAGGGGCGCGTCGCCCTCGTACATGAACTCGCCGATGTAGTTGAACAGCAGCGACGCCGCGAACGGCGACGCCTGCCGGGTCTCCACCTCGACCACGCGGATGCGCCGCGCCGAGATGTCGCGCATCAGCTGGACCAGGCCGGGCACGTCGAACACGTCCTGCAGGCACTCGCGCATCGTCTCGAGCACGACCGGGAACCCGGCGTACTTGGCCGCCACGCCCAGCAGCGACGCCGACCGCTGCCGCTGCTGCCACAGAGGGCTGCGCCGCCCGGGGGTGCGGCGCGGGAGCAGCAGCGACCGCCCGGCGCACTCGCGGAACCGGGCCGCGAACAGCGCCGAACCGCCGAGTTCCTCGGTGACGATCTGCTCGATCTCCTCGGGGTCGAACGCCGCCACGTCGCCCGGCGCCTCGTCGAGGGTGTCGGGCACGCGCAGGATGATCCCGTCGTCGGAGTGGACGGCCTGGACGTCGACCCCGTAACGCTCCCGCAGCCGCCGCCCGATGGCCAGCGCCCAGGGCGCGTGCACCCGGGCCCCGAACGGCGAGTGGATGATCACCCGCCAGTCGCCCAGCTCGTCGTGGAACCGCTCGACCAGCAGCGTGCGGTCGTCGGGCACATAACCGGTCGCCTCCCGCTGCTCGGCGAGATAGCCGATGAGGTTGCCGGTCGCGAACTCGTCGAGCCCCGCCCCGCGGACACGCTCGGCGGCGGCCGGACCGGCCCCGGCCAGCTCCCGGACGAAGGCCCCGATCGCCCGGCCCAGCTCGGCCGGACGACCCTGGGGGTCGCCCTTCCAGAAGGGCAGTTTCCCCGGCAGACCCGGAGCGGGGGAGACCAGCACCCGGTCGGCCGTGATGTCCTCGATCCGCCACGAGGTGGCGCCCAGGACGAAGACGTCGCCGACGCGGGATTCGTACACCATCTCCTCGTCGAGCTCCCCGACCCGGGACGCCTTCTCCCCGACGAGGAACACGCCGAACAGGCCCCGGTCGGGAATGGTGCCGCCGTTGGTGACGGCGAGCCGCTGGGCCCCGGGACGGCCGCGCAGGGTGCCGGTCACCCGGTCCCACACCAGGCGGGGACGCAGCTCGGCGAACTCCTCGCTCGGGTAGCGCCCGGCCAGCATGTCGAGTGTGGCCTCCAGCGCCGACCGGGGCAGCGTGGCGTAGGGCGCGGCCCGGCGGATCACCGTTTCGAGCTCGTCGACGGTCCACTCGTCGAGGGCGGTCATCGCGACGATCTGCTGCGCCAGCACGTCGAGCGCGTTGCGCGGATAGCGCATCTCCTCGATCTGGCCGCTCTTCATGCGCTCGGCCACCACGGCCGTCTGCACCAGGTCGCCCCGGTATTTCGGGAAGATCACCCCTCGCGAGACGGCCCCCACCTGGTGCCCCGCCCGCCCGACCCGCTGCAGCCCGCTCGCCACGCTCGGCGGCGCCTCGACGCACGCGACCAGGTCGACCGACCCCATGTCGATGCCCAGCTCCAGACTGGACGTCGCCACGACCGCGGGCAGCCGCCCCGACTTCAGCGCCTCCTCGATCTGCGACCGCTCCTCCTTCGACACCGACCCGTGGTGGGCCCGCACGACCTCGGGGATCGCCCCCTTGGACGCCCCCGCCTGGGCCATCAGCTCGGCCGGCACCCCCGTGGGCATCGACTCGGACGTGCTTCTCTCATATGCGAGCTCGTTGAGGCGGCTGCACAGACGCTCCGACAGCCGCCGCGAGTTGGCGAAGACGATCGTCGACCGATGGGCCTCGATCAGATCGAGCAGGTGTTCTTCCACATGGGGCCAGATGCTGCGCCGATTGGGCTCGTTCTCGTCGCGCGAGGTGATCTCGGCCATGTCTTCGACCGGGACGACCACGTCGATCTCGATCTGCTTCTCGGACGGCGGCTGCACCACCTTCGCCGGCCGCGCGCCCCCGAGGAAGGCCGCCACCTCGGAGACCGGCCGCACGGTCGCCGACAACCCGATCCGCTGCGCGGGCCTCTCCAGCAGGGCGTCGAGCCGTTCGAGGCTGAGGGCCAGATGGGCCCCCCGCTTGGTGCCGGCCACCGCGTGGACCTCGTCGACGATCACCGTCTCGACCCCGCGCAGCGCCTCGCGCGCCTGCGAGGTGAGCAGCAGGAACAGCGACTCGGGCGTGGTGATCAGGATGTCGGACGGCTTGGACGCGAACCGCCGCCGGTCTTCGGCCGGGGTGTCGCCTGACCGGATCGCCACCGAGATCTCCGGCACGGCCACCCCCGTGCGCCGAGCCGTCTGCCGCACCCCGGTCAGCGGCGCCCGCAGGTTGCGCTCGACGTCGACCGCCAGGGCCTTCAGCGGCGACACGTAGATCACGCGGCACCTGCGCTCGGGATCCTCCCGCGTCGCCAGCCGGTCGATCGACCACAGGAACGCCGCCAGCGTCTTGCCCGAGCCGGTCGGGGCCACCACCAGCGTGTTGTCACCGTCGGCGATGGAGTTCCAGGCGCCCTCCTGGGCGGCGGTCGGTTCGGCGAAGGCGCCGGTGAACCACTCGCGCGTCACCGCTCCGAACCTGCTCAGCGCGCCTTTCACCATGTGCCTCCACCTCCTTCGCACATCATGCCTCCGGCGACCGACAGTTCTGGCCGGGCCCGGTGTGGTTCATCTATGGGCAAAGCGACAATCATGAGAACCATGGACATCGACTACGAGGCCATCGAAGCCACCCGGGCCTCCATAAAAGAACGTCATCTCAACGAACGCCGCCCCCCGAGCAGCGCGCGCGGCCTCCACCACTTCGCCCTACTGTCGTCGAATGTCGAACGCACGATCGAATTCTACCAGGACCTTCTGGAGTTCCCGCTCACCGAGATCTTCGAGAACCGCGACTACAGGGGCTCCAACCACTTCTTCTTCGACATCGGCAACGGCAACCTGCTGGCCTTCTTCGACTTCCCCGGCCTCGACCTCGGCCCCTACAAAGAGGTGCTCGGCGGCCTCCACCACATCGCCATCTCCGTCGACCCCGTCGTGTGGGAGCGCCTGCGCGGCAAGCTGGAGGCCGCCGGAGTGCCGTACATCATGGAGAGCGGCGCCTCCATCTACTTCTCCGACCCCGACGGCGCCCGCCTGGAACTCCTCGCCGACCCCCTCGGTGAGATGTACGGCTCCCGCGTGCTCTGACCACCCCCGCGATCCGGCCATACTGGGGGCCATGCGACTCACGGAATTCTGGAACCGCATGTCCCGCCATTTCGGCGAGACGTACGCCGAGTCCTGGGCGAAGGACTACGTGATCGCAGGACTCGGCGGCCGGACCGTCGAACAGGCGCTGGCCGACGGCTTCGCGGCGAAGCAGGTCTGGCAGGCGGTCTGCCAGGTCGTCGACGTCGACCCCCGCCTCCGCTGACCAGGAGAGACATGTCCGCACGAACCCCCCTCACGCCTGACGAGAAGGTCCGCGCCGAAAGGAACTTCGTCCCTCTGGTCGTCGAGCACCTGACCGCCAGTGGCCGGTTCAGGATCAGCGCGGACACCCCCGAAATGGTGGAGATGTTCCAGAACGTCGCGCGGTACGCCGGCGAGCAGCTGGGGCGTCCGGTCGTCAGCTACGCCAACGGCAGATACATGGTGATCACCTTCGCCGAGACGGCGGTACTGCCCGCCGGGCCCGGTTCGGGGGAGCACGCGCTCGCCGACTGAGTCGGCCGGTTCAGACGATGAGGCCGCCGGTCGCCCTCAGGTTCTGCCCGGTGATCCACTGTGAGTCGGGCCCGGCCAGGAACGCCACCACGTTGGCGATGTCGGCCGGCTCGCCCAGCCGCCGCAGGGCGGTCTTGGCGGTGACCCCGTCGAACGTCTCGTCGGCGCTCGCCCCCGACGACTCGCGCATCAGCTCGGTGTCGGTCACGCCGGGGGAGACCGCGTTGACGGTGATCCCGCGCGCGCCCAGCTCCCGGGCGGCCACGGCGGTGAGCAGCTCCAGCGCCGCCTTGCTGGCCAGATAGAGCGACAGCCCCTCGGCGGGCGCGCGGGTGCCGAACGAGGAGATGTTCACGATCCGCCCGCCCGCGCGCAGAATGCGGGACGCCGCCTGAATCGCCAGGAACGGGCCCTTCGCGTTCACGCCCATCACCCGGTCGAAGTCGTCGGCGGTGGCGTCGATGATGCGCCGGATCGGGTTGATCGCCGCGTTGTTGACGAGGATGTCGAGGGCGCCGAGCTTGCGTACCGTCTGCTCGAACAGCAGTTTCACGTCGTCGGGACAGCCCATGTCGGCCCGCACGGCGTGGGCGGTCCCGCCGAACCTGGCCACCTGCGCGACGACCTCCTCGGCCGCCGAACGGTTCTCGTTGAAGCTGAAGACCACATGGGCGCCTTCACGGGCCAGTTTCTGTACGACCGCCCGCCCGATCCCCCGCGATCCACCCGTCACCAGAGCCGCTTTCGCCTCCAGTGCGCCCATGTGTCGTCTCCTCACCGCTGGGGCTCAACGGATCAGCGTGCCACACATTTGTGGAGAAGGGGTGTCAAGCGGCCTGAGAGAGCAGTTTCTCCAGGGTGTCGGCGGCGACGTCGGGATCGGCGGCGTCCTCCTGCCCGTCGGGCGACCAGAGGAACAACCACCCCCCGGCCGACTGCGTGGCGAAGACGATCGTCTGCCTGTTCGTACGGGGATGCCAGATCCACAACACGGGTTCGCCCCCGCCGAGCATCCGCCCCTGGAGCCCTCGCCCCGGAAGCCGTTCGGCGAGCGCCTCGAGGAGAGTACGGCGTTCGTTTTCGGTCGACACGGCGCCGCCTTCTCACTCGCGGTCTGGTCTGGCTGATTCGCCCGTCTCCTCCAGGATCGCCGCAGGTCAACGGCATGGCAACACCCTGATCACAATGCCCGCGAATGTGACCTTACGGATGGGTTCCCTTTCCCGAAACGATGGGCCGTTCGAGGTGTGATCGAACAGCCGTTCGGCTATATTTGTGGCTGCCGCCCTGGAGGCAGCGTCTCCAGAAAATGTCAGTGGCACCCCATAGCGTTCCGTTGACCGGAACAACCCACGACCCTCACAGGGGGCACCCCAATGGCAGTGAACGACCGCGACAAGGCCCTCGAGACCGCCCTCGCCCAGATCGAGCGGCAGTTCGGCAAGGGCTCCGTCATGCGCCTCGGCGAAGACGCGCGCGCCCCCGTCGAGGTCATCCCGACGGGTGCGATCGCGCTCGACGTCGCCCTGGGCATCGGCGGCTTCCCCCGCGGCCGGATCGTCGAGGTCTACGGCCCCGAGTCCTCCGGTAAGACCACCGTCGCCCTCCACGCCGTGGCCAACGCCCAGCGCCAGGGCGGCATCGCCGCCTTCATCGACGCCGAGCACGCGCTCGACCCCGAATACGCCAAGAAGCTCGGCGTCGACGTCGACGCGCTCCTGGTCTCCCAGCCCGACACGGGCGAGCAGGCCCTGGAGATCGCCGACATGCTGATCCGCTCCGGCGCGATCGACATCATCGTCATCGACTCGGTCGCGGCCCTGGTGCCCAAGGCCGAAATCGAGGGCGAGATGGGCGACAGCCACGTGGGTCTCCAGGCCCGCCTGATGTCCCAGGCCCTCCGCAAGGTCGCCGGCGCCCTCAACAACACCGGCACCACCGCGATCTTCATCAACCAGCTCCGCGAGAAGATCGGCGTCATGTTCGGCTCGCCCGAGACCACGACGGGCGGCAAGGCGCTGAAGTTCTACGCGTCGGTCCGCCTCGACGTCCGCCGCATCGAGACCCTGAAGGACGGCACCGAGCCGGTCGGCAACCGCACCCGCGTGAAGGTCGTCAAGAACAAGATGGCCCCGCCCTTCCGCACGGCCGACTTCGACATCCTCTACGGCTTCGGCATCAGCCGCGAGGGCGGCCTGATCGACATGGGCGTGGAGCACGGCTTCGTCCGCAAGGCCGGCGCCTGGTACACCTACGAGGGCGACCAGCTCGGCCAGGGCAAGGAGAACGCCCGCAACTTCCTGAAGAACCACCCCGACATCGCCAACGAGATCGAGAAGAAGATCAAGGAGAAGCTCGGAGTGGGCCCCCGCCTCGACGCCGCTCCCGAGGCCCCCGCGGTCCCCGTCGCCGCTCCCGCCCCGACCGGCCGCGGCTCGAAGGCGTCGGCCACCCCCAAGCCGGGTGACGTCTGACCGATCCGGTGCGACCTTCCGACCCCTGGAACGACGACGACCGGAGCGCCCGGGGCCGCCCCGGGTGGCCGTATGACGACGACCGATGGTCCGACGAGCGCGAGTCCGACCCCCCGGGATGGGGCTTCCCGGATTCGCGCTCGGAATGGACCACCGGCGGCTCGACCTGGTCGGAGATCGACCCGGAAACGGTCCGAGACGGCGGCGGGCCCTGGCCCGGCGCCGCCGCGTTCGACGACGACCCGGGCGGCTTGATCGGAGCCGGACCGGACGACTCGATCTTCGGCCGCCGGCGTGAGCCGTCGGATGACGGGGAGCATGGACGATTCCGGTGGCCTCAGCGTGATGCCCAGGAGGATGCCGGGTCGGCTTCCGGGTTGTCCTTTGGCGACGACGAGGCGGAGAAGACGGCTGAGAGTCCCGGCCGCGGTCGGCAGCGCAAGGGCCGGCCTTCCAAACAGGGGCGATCCCGCCTGCCTTTGGAGGGGGACGATCAGGAGGCCGTAGGCCGGTCTTCCTGGGGTGATCGGCGGGGGCGGCTCAGTCGGCTGCCCGAAGACGATCAGCAGCCAGATGAGGGCCCGCACGGTTGGGATCTTGAGAGCAGGCCCTCAGGCAGCGGCCTGCGTCGGCGACCCCTATTGCCGCCTGACAGCGATGAGCCTGAAAGCGCACCCCCGTCCTCGTCGGATGGTCGATGGAGCCGCCTTGGTCGCAGGTCCGATGAGGGCTCAGCGGGGTTGCTGCCAGATGGTCGAGGGGGGCGTCTTAGCGATCGGTTCGTTGGCGGTGAGCAGGAGGGCGTGTCATCGGATTCGCCGGATGGTCGGGGTAGGCGTCTCGGCAGTCGGTCTGGCGGTGGTGAGCGGGAGGACGAGTCCTCGGCTGCGTCGGATGATCGGGTTGGGCGTTTTGGCCGCAGGTCTGGCGGTGGTGAGCAGCAGGACCTTTCCTCGGATTCGCCGGATGGTCGCGGGAGGCGTCTCGGTAGTCAGTCTGGCGGCGGTGCCTCGGAGGGCGACCCCTCGGCTTCGTCGGATGATCGGGTTGGGCGGTTTGGCCGTAGGCGTGGTGGTGGTGAGCAGCAGGACCTCTCCTCGACTTGGCCAGATGGTCTCGGCAGTTGGTCTGGCGGCGGTGAGCGGGAGGGCGACTCCTCGACTTCGCCGGATGACCGGTGGGGACGTCTCGATCGTCCGTCTCATGACGGTGAGCAGGAGGATGTCTCATCGGATTCGCCGGATGGTCAAAGGGGGCACTTCGGCCGTTCGGTCGATGGTGGTGAGCGCGAAGGCCTGATCTCGTCCTCGTCGGACGTTCCTGGTCGTTTCTCTGATGGTGGTGTGCTGGAGGGTGTTCCGGCTGCATTGTCAGATGGTCGAGGTGAGCAGGGAGACGTGGTCCCGTCTCCGCCAGACGATCGGCGGGAGCGTCTCGGCCAGCCGTCTGATGGTGAGGATGGGAACGCCGGCGGCGCGGTTCTCGATGAAGACGGGGTGGAGGACTTCCCCCGGTCTTCCGGTCATGGCGAGGAGCGCAACCACGAGCGATGGCCTACCGAGGCTTCGGATGGTGATGAGTCAGGACATGAGGCCTGGAATCGCGAACAAGATCAGCTCGCGCCTCTTGGCCAACCGTCTGACGGTGATGAGGCGAGGTCTTCTGATCTGCCTATGACGCCGGATGGCCGGGAGTCTCTTGGCGGCTCGTCTGGTGATGAGGAGCCAGGGGGAGGGACGCCTGAGGGGTCTTCCGGCGCTGATGGTTGGGGAAGGGGAGGCCGGACTTCCGATAGGCCGCGTCACGCGGATTGGTTCACCGGTGCTGATGGGCGCGGCGATGTAACGGGGTCTCCGGATCTCCGGACAGCGGCCGACGAGCGCCCGAATCCGCTTGATTGGGGTGGCCTGCCCGATGAGGAGCCCTCCGGTCGTGGCCGCCACGGGCGTCGATCAAAGACCGGCGGAGCGGGCCGGCGTGCATCCCGCGGCGACGACCCCGTTGACAGCGACCCCATTGACGGCGATTCCGCCGAGGGTGATGGGCTCTTCGGCAGCGGCAGCGGCAGCGGCAGCGGCAGCGGCAGCGGCAGCGATGACTATGGCAGCGGTTATGGCAACGGTGCCTACCGGAGCGGTGGCTTCGGTGATGCATCAGGTAACCGCGCCTCTGGCAACCGCGGCTCTCGCAACCGGGCCTCTGGCAACCGCGCCTCCGGCAACCGCGCCTCCGGCAACCGCGCCTCCGGCAACCGCGCCTCCGGCGACTGGGCCTCTAGCAATCGGGCTTCCGGCAACCGTGCCTCCAAGAGCGGTGGTTCCGAAGACGACAACGCCGGCGGTCGGTCCAAGCGCCGCACACCCTTCTCCGAGGAGCACAGCTCCGATCCCGAAGCCCGCGCCAGAGGCATCTGTCTCCGCCTCCTGACCCTCGCCCCAAGAACCCGCGCCCAACTCTCCGAAGCCCTGCTCAAACGAGAAATCCCACCAGACGTAGCCGAACGTGTCCTCGAACGGTTCTCCGAGGTAGGGCTGATCGACGATCAGGCGTTCGCCGCCATGTGGGTGAGTTCGCGCCACCACGGCCGGGGGCTCGCCCGCCGGGCCCTGGCGCAGGAGTTGCGGCATCGCGGCGTCGAGGAGGACATGGTCAAGGAGGCCGTCGAGCAGCTCGATCCTGATGAGGAGGTCGAGACGGCCCGGCGGCTGGTGGCGCGCAAGCTGGGCTCGACCAGGGGAGACGCCCGCGCCCGGACGCGCAAGCTGGTCGGCATGCTGGCTCGTAAGGGTTATCCGCCGGGGCTCGCCTTCCGGATCGTCAGGGAGGCTCTGGAGGCCGAGGGGGAGGAGGATTCCGGTGAGGAGGAGGGCTTCCTGGAGTCTCCGTGACTCCGGTGCGCGGTCGTCCTGGTTCGGGGTGCCGCGTGTCTTGACGCCGAGTATGACCGGCCCCGTGCTCAAATGATCCTGATCGCATTTGTTGGGTGCATCTGGGGCCTCGTTGTACCGCCGTCTTCGCGGCATCGGGGGCGCATCGCCCATGACGTACAGAAATGGATCAAACCCGGACTGTCATCGGGTGCCCCGTCCGGCTCGTCCGGAAACCGGGAAATGATGATCGAGAAAAACTCGCCACCTGCCGCGTCTTTGCTTGCTCGTTACCCGAATGACGCTTAACCTCGACCGCAGTGAGGAGTTACTCCGCGCAGCGCGGATTGCCATAACGGTGAACCACGGCCCCGATCGTTTCGGGGTACGAACATATGCCCTGGTGGTGCCACCAGGTCTCTTCGTGCTGTGCTGGTGACCCCTTGTCGGCTTGACGCTAGAAGGGGTGGGTGCGCATGGACATGACGATCGTGATCGTGCTAGCAGTGGCGGTGCTGCTGCTTGCCTTCGCGGCGATTGCGGCCCTCCTGATCATTCTGCTCCGGCGTACCGCCCCGAAAGAGCTCGGTCCGAGTCAGGAGCAGCTTGACCAGATCCGCTTGGAGCTCAGCGAGAGCCTCCGGGAGAAGGAGCTGGAGAGGGCGCGCGAAGAGGCGGCGGAGATCCGCGACAAGGCCGAGAACGACGCCGGGGAGATCATCCGCAAGTCCGAGGCGCTCGTCGAAGGGGCGGCGTCGATGCGGCGGGAGGTCGAGGAGGAGTCGCGCGTCCTGAAGAACGAGCTCAAGGAGCTGCGCGCCGACCTCGAACGGCGGGAGAGCCGGCTGGCGGAGCGGGAGCGGCGGCTCGACGAAGAAGGGCGGGCGCACGTCGAGCGGGCCGGGAGGCTGGCCGAGAGCGAGACCGACCTGGCCGATCGGCGGGCCGAGCTCGACAAGCTGGGGGAGCAGCGGCGGGAGATCCTCGAACGGCTGGCGGGGCTGACGGCCGACCAGGCCAAGGGCGAGCTCGTCAAGGACATCGAGAACCAGGCGAAGCGCGAGGCGGCGCTGATCGTGCGCGAGATCGAGAGCGACGCGCGCAAGGAGGGCGAGAAGCGGGCCTGCAAGATCGTGACGCTGGCGGTGCAGCGGGTCGCGACCGAGCAGACGGCCGAGTCGGTCGTGAGCGTGCTCCATCTGCCGGGCGACGAGATGAAGGGGCGCATCATCGGGCGTGAGGGCCGCAACATCCGGGCCTTCGAGTCGACGACCGGCGTGAACCTGATCATCGACGACACGCCCGAGGCGGTGCTGCTGTCGTGTTTCGATCCGGTGCGCCGCGAGACCGCGCGGCTGACGCTCGAGAAGCTGGTCCTCGACGGGCGCATCCACCCGCAGCGGATCGAGGAGGCCTACGAGCGCAGCCGCGCCGAGGTCCGCGACCTATGCGTGCGCGCCGGTGAGGACGCCCTCGTCGAGCTCGGCATCACCGAGATGCACCCCGAGCTGATCACCCTGCTGGGGCAGCTGCGCTACCGCACCTCCTACGGCCAGAACGTGCTCAAGCACCTCATCGAGTCGGCCCACATCGCCGGCATCATGGCCTCCGAGCTGCGCCTCGACCGCGACCTCGTCAAGCGCTGCGCGCTGCTCCACGACATCGGCAAGGCCCTCACCCACGAGGTCGAGGGCAGCCACGCCCTCATCGGAGCCGAGATCGCCCGCCGCTACGGCGAGCACGACGACGTCGTCCACGCCATCGAGGCCCACCACAACGAGGTCGAGGTGCGTACCGTCGAAGCGGTTCTCACCCAGGCCGCCGACGCGATCAGCGGCAGCCGGCCGGGGGCGCGGCGGGAGAGCCTGGAAGCCTACGTGAAGCGGCTGGAGCGCCTGGAGGAGATCGCCCAGGGCCACGAGGGCGTCGAGAAGGTCTTCGCCATGCAGGCGGGCCGCGAGATCCGCGTCATGGTCCGTCCCGACAACGTCGACGACATCCAGGCCCAGGTCATCGCCCGCGACGTCGCCAAGCAGGTCGAGGAGGAACTGACCTACCCGGGCCAGATCCGCATCACGGTCGTCCGGGAGTCCCGCGCGACCGAGTTCGCCCGCTGACCCGTCGCACTCCGGCGAGCGCCGGCTCGCCGTCGCCGGTGCCCCCGTTACGGCTTCGCCCACCCATCCCCCCAGGTGGGCGTGGTCCGAGCACGGAAAGCGCGTGACCGTCTCCGGAGATCGCGGGCAAAGACTACGAACACCACATGATTCGCCGCCCCCGTGCCCCGGCCGACGATGAGCGGGTCGTCAACGACTCCGAGGAGCATGATGTCCCGCTTACTGAAATCCCTCATGGCCGCCTTCCTGCTGGCCGGCCTCACCTTCGCCACCCCCGCGCAGGCCGTGGGCACGCCCCGGCCCAAGCCCACCGTCGTGCTGGTCCACGGGGCCTTCGCCGACTCCAGCGGCTGGAACGACGTGGCGGGGCGGCTGCTCGCCAAGGGTTATCCGGTGATCGCGTTCTCCAACCCGCTGCGGGGCCCGGTGCCCGACGGTGAGTACCTGCGCCAGTTCCTGACGACGATCGAGGGGCCGGTCGTGCTCGTCGGGCACTCCTACGGCGGGGCTGTCATCTCCAACGGCGCCACCGGCAACCCGAACGTGAAGTCGCTGGTGTTCGTGGCCGCCTACGCGCTCAACGAGGGCGAGAGCGTGTCGGACGCGAACCACCTGGCCGGGGGCGAGACCGAGGTCACCAACCACCTGAAGACCAAGCCGTTCCCGGGCGCCCAGGGCGGCGACCAGGACGCCTACATCGACCCGGCGCACTTCCACCGCCTGTTCGCCCAGGATCTGCCCCGCTCCACCACCGCCGTGATGGCCGCGACGCAGCGGCCGGGGGCGCTGGGCGCGCTGGTGACCGCGTCGGGACCGGCGGCCTGGAAGACGATCCCGAGCTACTTCGTGGTCGCCAAGCAGGACAACATCATCCCGACCGTGGCCGAGCGGGCGATGGCCAAGCGCGCCAAGGGCGTCATCGTCGAGATCAACAGCTCGCACGTGCCGATGATGAGCCACCCCGACACGGTCACCTCGCTGATCGTGAAGGCCGCCTCGCGCTGACGTACACGAGAGTGAGGGCCCGCCCGCCAGGCGGGCCTTCCGCGTTCTTGACCCTGCGCGGGTGGCATTCGATACCCGGCGCGTTGTATCACTCTGAGTTGTTGAATGACCACTTTCCGGCTCAGAGAAAGCTTGGTGCGATGACCTTGTCCTCCCAGCCCGCCACCGCTCGTGTCCGGGCCCGGGTCGAGCGGTTCCACCAGGACAGGGTCGCGGGGGAGTGGGGCGGCCGGGACCTGCTGTTCGGGCGGCCGCCCCGGCCGGGCGACGTCGTGGTCGACTCCAACGACTACCTGGCCCTGGCCGGTGACGAGCGGGTCGCCAAGCAGATGGCCGACTGCCTGCTCGACGGGATCGGGCACCCCCAGCACGTGCTCGAACGGGATCTCGCCGACTACGTGCACGCCGCCGCCGGGGTGTTGTGCCAGTCGGGCTGGGACGCCAACCTGGGCCTGCTACAGGCGATCTCCGACGTGCACACGCCCGTGTACGTCGACCAGCTCGCCCACATGTCCCTCGCGGCCGGGGCGCGGCTGGCCGGCGCGCCGATCCACGCGTTCCGCCACAACGACCTCGCGCACCTCGAACGGCGGATCGTCCGCAACGGCCCCGGCGTGGTCGCCGTCGACGCCCTCTACAGCACCAACGGGAGCGCCAGCCCGCTGGAGGAGATCTGCGACCTGGTCGAGCAGAGCGGGTGCGTGCTCGTGGTCGACGAGTCGCACTCTCTCGGTACGACCGGCCCGCTGGGCGCCGGCCTGGTCGTCGCGCTGGGCCTGACCGACCGCGTGCACTTCCGCATCGCCAGCCTCTCGAAGGCGTTCGCCGGGCGGGCCGGGTTCGTCACGGCCGCCGACCCGGCCTTCGTGCCCTACTTCCGGCTGGAGTCGTTCCCGGCCGTGTTCTCCTCGGCGCTGCTGCCCCATGAGCTGGCCGGGCTGGCCGCGACCCTGGAGGTGGTGCGCACCGACGAGTGGCGGCGCGACCGGCTCCACCAGGTGTCGGAGTGGGTGCGCGACGAGGTCGCCGCGCTCGGCTTCGACCTGGAGGGTTCGGTGAGCCAGATCGTGGCGCTCCAGACCGGCACCGAGTGGGCCACCATCGAGGTCCGCGAGTTGCTGGAGGAGCACGGCGTGTTCGGCTCGGTGTTCGCGCCGCCCGCGACGGCCCGGAACCGGGCGCTGATCAGGCTCTCGCTGCACGCCGGGCTGGGTGACGACGACGTCGACCGGATCGTGGCGGCGTGTGAGGTCGTGCGCGACCGCTATCCGAATATCTGCAGGTAGAACGAGAGCTCGGCGGCGAGGGCGGCGGTCTTGGTCTCCAGCCGGCGGAACCCGTGCCCCTCGCTCTCGAACGCCAGGTAGGTGCACGGAACACCCCGGGCGGTGAGCGCCGCGACGAAGGTCTCGGCCTGGGACGGCGGCACGACCGGGTCGTTCTGGCCCTGCAGCAGCAGGACCGGGCAGTCGATCTCGCCGACCCGGGCCAGGGGTTCGCGGCGCTGACCGTCGGGACCGGCCAGCCAGTCGGCGTACCGCGACTCGAAGTCGTGGGTCGCCTCCAGGAGCGGGCCGAGCGAGGTGACCCCGGCGATCGAGACGCCACCGGCGAACACGTCGGAGGCCGCGCAGGCGGCGAGCACGGTCCAGCCGCCGGCGCTGCCGCCGCGGATCGCGATCCGGGCCGGGTCGGCGTGGCCGGAGAAGGCGAGCCACTCGGCGGCGGCGATCACGTCGTCGACGTCGACCACGCCCCACTGGCCGCGCAGCTTCTCGCGGTAGGCGCGCCCGTAGCCGGTCGAGCCGCCGTAGTTCACGTCGAGCACGCCGATGCCGCGGGTGGTGAAGAAGGCCCGCGCCAGGCTGAGCTCGGTCGTCACGTGGCCGGTCGGGCCGCCGTGGGCGAACACCACGAACGGCGAGGGGCCGGTCGCGTCGATGGGCGCGTAGAGGTAGGCGGGCACCCGGTGGTCGATCATCACCTCCGACGGCCGGGGCAGGCAGGCGACGTCGGGGAGTTCGGCGATGTCGCGGCGCAGGCCCTCGACCCGGCCGGTCACGGTGTCGACGCGGACGACCGAGCGGGGCACGTCCCAGCCGTAGCCGAGGCCGACCAGCATGCGGCCGTCGGCCGACAGTTCCGGGTAGAAGCCGTCGTAGGGCACGTCGAGGTCGGTCAGCACGCCCGACTCGACGTCGAGCACGCCCAGCCGCAGGTTGCCCTGCCCGTGCAGCACGCCGAGCCGGTCGGCGCCGAGCACCACGAAGGGGCGGCCGCCGAGTTGCCACAGCGGGCCGGCGAACTCCTCCTCGGCCGGGTAGAGCGCGCGGGGCGAGGTGCCGAACAGGCCGATCTGGTAGATGTTCCACCAGCCCGACCAGTCGGACACCAGGTAGAGGGTGCGGTCGTCCTTCCAGGCCGGCGCGAGCACCGACTCGGCCTGGCCGCCCTTGACCGTCCACGACGAGCCGTCGTCGATCCGGGTGACGCGCAACTCGGTGCCCGCCCACGGCATGCGGGGGTGGTTCCAGCAGACGTACGCCACGTGCTCCCCGTCGGGCGAGACCGTGGGGTAGGCGTAGAAGTCGGAACCCGACGCGATCACCGAGACCGAGCCGTCGAGCGAGACGGCCACGACGGCGCGTTCCACCTTCCCGTCGTCGTGGTGGCGTTCCTGGACGCCGAAGATGCGCCCGCCCGCCCACGACAGGTCGGCGTAGCGGCAGTCGCCCTCCTCGGTGATCGCCCGGGGCGTGCCGTCGGAGAGCAGGTAGAGCCGCTGGTCGGAGTGTTCGGCGAAGACGACGCCGAGTTCCGGCACGACGAGGTGGGACCGTCCGCCGTATTCGTGCACCCGCGTGCGGGCGTCCCAGGGGGCGGGCAGGATCTCGCGCCGCCGCCCGTCGGCGGCGCGGTGGACGAGGGTCCGGCGGCCGTTCTGGGCGGGCCGGTCCTCCTCCCACCACACCTCGTCGCCGATCACGGTCGGGAAGCCGAGGTTGAGGCCCGACCGGGCCACGTCGGCGGTGGATATGCGGGCGGCGTACGGCAACGGCGTGCGCTCGGGGAGCATGCACGGCATCCTGCCCGAACGCGGCGGATGATGTTGTGCGGTTAGCGCTTTTCCAGGGCCGGCGGCATCTCGTACTGGGTGGCGAGCTCGCCCAGGTAGTCGATGACGGCCCGGTGCCACGAACCGTCGTCGTACATCTGGCGCAGCGCGTCCTCGATGTCGTCGCGCCACGACTCGGTGCGCTCCGACAGGCCGATCCCGTAACGTTCCTGCGCGAGGGGGCGTCCGACCAGCCGGAACCGGCCGGGATACTGGGCCGACAACCCGGCCAGCACGGGCGCGTCGGCGATGATCGCGTCGGTGCGCCGGTCGGCCAGCAGCGGCCCGCAGGCCGCCGGCACGTTGGCCTCGGCCAGGTGGGCGGCCCGCCACGCGGGGCCGAACCGGCCGCTCAGGCCGAGGGTGTCGGCCCGGGTGCCGCAGACGAGCCCGCCGGCCAGATCCTTCAGGGTCCGGTCGCGGTCACGGGCCCTGACCAGGATGTCCTTGGCCGCGACCAGGTAGGGGCCGACGTACGGCTCCCGCGCGGGCCCCATCACCAGGTCGGCCGAATCGAGGTCGGTGGTGTACCGGATCTGGTCTTTCCGGTAGCCGAGCTGCCGGGCCACGTAGTGGGCCACGGCGATGTCGAACCCGGACCAGCCGCCGCCGGGCAGCATCTCGGCCAGGCCGGGCTGGCCCGCCCGGACGCCGATCAGGAGGCCGGTGCCCGAACAACCCGTGAGCCCGGCCGCGATCGAGAGGGCCGCGATACCCGCGGAGACGACACGCCACACCCGATCAGGATCAGATCTTGATCGCCGATCGCGGCGAACCGACACGTAAAGCCCTAACCAACGCCGACCGACTGAGGGGCCTCGACGGGCTTGATCGTGGTCTTGCGGCTGCGGCGGGAACGGCGTTCCAGCCAGTTGGCGAGCAGTCCGACCACGACGTTGATGATGATGTAGATGATCGCGACGACGATGACCGCCGGGATCAGGTTCTGGAAGTTGGCGGGCAGGATGCGGGCGCCCGCGTTCAGCAGGTCCTCGAACGCCACGATGAACCCGAGCGCGGTGTCCTTGAGCAGCACGATGAGCTGGCTGACGATGGCCGGCATCATCGCGGTCACCGCCTGCGGCAGCAGGATCAGCCGCATGACCTGCCCCTTGCGCAGCCCGACGGCCAGCGCGGCCTCGGTCTGGCCGCGCGGCAGCGACTGGATCCCGGCCCGGACGATCTCCGCCAGCACCGACCCGTTGTAGAGCACCAGGCCGAACACGACGGCCGTGAACGAGGTCACGGTGAGCCCGAGCACGGCCGAGCCGCCGTACTGGGCGAAGAAGATCATGATGAGCAGCGGGATCGCGCGGAAGAACTCCACCACCGCCCCGGCGGGCACCCTGATCCACTTGTGCTCCGACAGGCGGGCGATGCCGAACACGAACCCGAACGGCACCGCGATCAGCGCCGCCACGGCGGCCGCCGAGAGCGTGTTGACCAGGCCCGGGATGATCAGGTTCACCCACACGTCGCCCTGCAGGAACGGCTCCCACAGGGCCGCGTCGAACTGGCCCTTCTCGTCGAACTTCAGGTAGGCGAAGTAGAGCCCGGCCAGCAGCGCGGCGGCGAAGACGAAGGTCAGGATCCGGTTGCGCAAAATGCCGCGCGGGCCCGGGGTGTCGTACAGGACGGTGCTCATCGGGCCACCTTCAGCCGTCGGGACAGCCAGCCGAAGAACAGGCCGGTGGGGAGGGTGAGCACGAGGAAGGCCAGCGCGAACCCGAAGAAGATCGCGACGACCGAGTCCTGGTGCCGTTCGAACAGGGACTTCATCGTCAGCGACGCCTCGGCCACGCCGATCGCGGCGGCGACCGTGGTGTTCTTCGTCAGCGCGATCAGCAGGCTGCCCAGCGGCGCGATGATCGCCCGGAACGCCTGCGGCAGCACGATGAACCGCAGGTTCTGGGTGAACGTCAGCCCCAGCGCCCGCGCCGCCTCGGCCTGTCCGACGGGCACGGTGTTGATGCCCGACCTGATCGCCTCGCAGACGAACGCCGCCGTGTACGCCGACAGCCCGATGATCGACAACCACAGGTAGTTGGTCGACAACGACTCGGAGAACGACACGTCGAGCACCAGCCCGAGGCCGAGCCCGCAGAACACGATGACCAGGGTCAGCGGCGTGTTCCGCAGCGTGTTGACGTACGCCGTGGCCACCCCGCGCAGCACGGCGAACGGGCTGACCCGCATGGCCGCCAGGACGGTGCCCAGCACCAGCGCGGCCACGGCGCTGGCCAGCGTGAGCCGTACGGTCAGCCAGAACGCGCCCAGGATGACCGGGAACTCTTCGACGAGGGCACCCAACGCCCTACCTCCCCACGAGAACGGCCCTCCCGGAAGGGGAGGGCCGGGAGCCGGTCAGATCAGTACTTCTCCAGCGCGGGCGGGGTGGCGAAGTTGGGCGCGAACTCGCCGAAGTTCGCCTCGACGGCCTTCTTCCACGAGCCGTCGGCGAACATCTTCTCGATCGCCGCGTTGACCTTGTCGCGGGTCTCCTTGTCGTCCTTCTTGAGGCCGACGCCGTACTTCTCCTCGGAGAAGACCTGCCCGACGAGGCGGAACTTGCCGGGGCTCTGGGCGGCGAAGCCCGCGAGGATGGTGGCGTCGGTGGAGATCGCGTCGACCTGCTTCTGGTCGAGCAGCGGCAGGCAGTTGCCGTAGCCCTGCTGCTCGGTCAGGTACTGGCCCTTCCACGCCTCGCCGAACTTCTCGACCAGGCGGGCGGGAGAGGTCGAGCCCTGGGCGCCGCAGACCTTCTTGGTCTGCAGGCTGTCCTGGCCGGTGATCGAGGTGTCGTCGGCGCGGGTCAGGATGTCCTGACCGGTGACCAGGTAGGGACCGGCGAAGGAGATGACCTCCTTGCGCTTGTCGGTGATCGAGTAGGTCGCCACCACCATGTCGACCTGGCCCTGCTGGATGAAGGGCTCGCGGTTGGCCGACACGGTCTCCTTCCACTCGATCTGCTCGGGGGTGTAGCCGAGCTCCTTGGCGATGTAGGAGGCGACGTCGACGTCGAAACCCTTCACCGAACCGTCGGTCTGCTTCAGGCCCAGGCCGGGCTGGTCGAACTTCACGCCGATGACGAACTTGTCGCCGCCGCTGCACGCGGTCAAGGTCGCCGCCAGCGCGGCGGCGGTCATCAGGAGGGCACCAATTCGACGGACACGCATGACAGCCACCTTCAGTGTGTGAGGATCTTGCTGAGGAAATCGCGGGCACGGTCGGTGCCCGGATTCGTGAAGAACTCGTCGGGGGTGTTCTGCTCGACGACGGCGCCGTCGGCCATGAAGACCACCCGGTTGGCGGCCCGGCGGGCGAAGCCCATCTCGTGGGTCACGACGAGCATGGTCATGCCGTCTCTGGCCAGCGAGATCATGACGTCGAGCACTTCCTGGACCATCTCGGGGTCGAGGGCGGAAGTCGGCTCGTCGAAGAGGATCATCTTCGGGTCCATGGCCAGGGCGCGGGCGATGGCGACACGCTGCTGCTGGCCGCCCGAGAGCTGGGCGGGGTACTTCTCCGCCTGCGAGGCGATGCCGACCCGCTCCAGGAGCTCCATGCCGCGCTTCTCGGCCTGGTCGCGCGCGATCTTGCGGACCCTGATCGGCCCGAGCGTGACGTTCTCGAGGATCGTCTTGTGCGCGAAGAGGTTGAACGACTGGAACACCATGCCGACCTCGGAGCGCAGCTGGGCCAGCGCGCGGCCCTCGACCGCCAGGCTCTTGCCGTCGAAGGTGATGGTGCCCGAGTCGATGGTCTCCAGCCGGTTGATCACCCGGCAGAGGGTCGACTTCCCGGCCCCCGACGGGCCGATGGCGACCACGACCTCGCCCCGCGCGATGTCGAGGTCGATGTCCTTCAGCACGTGAAGGGTGCCGAAGTGCTTGTTGACGTTCTCAAGTCTGACGAGAGAAGTCGATCCGACGGCTTCTGTCATGGGAGTCAACGTAAAGGGGGCTATATCTCCAAGTCAGCACCGGAGTTATACCGATCACGTCACGACTGTCCTGGTCATCCCGGCAGGTCGGGACATTTTTCCCGAGTCTGACTCATGAGATTTGGGGCACCTCATCGGTTTGCTGATGGCATGACCGATAACTACCGGCGCGTCGTCGCCGCGGGCGCGCTGGTCGCCTGGCCCGTCCTGCTCTTCGCCGCCTTCCTCACCTCGCCGCCCGGCGACGAGCACGACCCGGCCGTCTTCGCCTCGATGCCGGGCCAGGTGCAGGTCAGCGGCCTGTTGTTCCTGTACGCCACCCTCGCGATGATCCCCGCGTTCTTCGGCCTGGCCGCGCTCCTCTACCCCAAGGCCCGCGGCCTGGCCAACACCGGACTGACGCTCGGCCTGTTCGGCACGGCGGCGGCGTGCACCCTGTTCACGACCGACTTCTACGACCTGGCGCTGGCCCAGACCGTGCCCGCCGAGACGGCCAAGCAGGTCACGGCGGTGGCCAACGAGCTGCCCGGCTTCCTGTTCGGCATGTTGTTCCCGGGTTTCCTGACCCACGTCGGCACGCTGGTGCTGCTCGTCGGCCTGGCGGTCAAGAAGGTCGCCCCGTGGTGGGTGCCGGCGGCCGTGGTCGCCGGCATCGCGGTGCCGTTCGCAGTGGCGGGCTCTTCGCCCGCCGTCCAGTCGATCGGGTCGCTGCTGGAGCTGGCCGCGCTCGGGTGGGTGGCCCGCGAGCTGCTCAGAACCCCGACTCGCGCGCCCGCGTGATCGCCTCGGCGCGGTCGGCGACGTGCAGTTTGGCGAAGATGCTCGACACGTGGTTGCGGACCGTCTTGCCGCTCAGCCCGAGCCGCTCGGCGATCACCGGATTGGTCAGATGGCTGGACATCAGGATCAGGATCTCCCGCTCCCGGGCGGTCAGCTCGGGGAAGCCCCGCTCGCGCCTGGCCAGGCCGGTGAAGTAGCCGGTCAGCCGGGACGCGATGGCCGGCCCGAAGATCGCCTCGCCGCCGTGCACCGCCACGATCGACCGCACCAGCTCGGCCTTCCTGGCCCCCTTCAGCACGTACCCCCTGGCCCCCGCCCGCAGCGCGGCGAACACCGAGTCGTCGTCGTCGGCCATGCTCAGCACCAGCACCCTGATGTGCGGGTGGTCGCGCACCAGCCGCTCGGTCGCGGCCACCCCGCCCATGCCGGGCATGGCCAGGTCCATCAGCACCACATCGGGCTGCACCCCGCCGACGAGCGCCAGGGCCTGCTCGCCGGTGGACGCCTCGTCGGCGATCACGATCTCGCGGACCGGCTTGAGCAGGGCCGACAGGCCCGCCCGGAACGCGGGGTGGTCGTCGACGAGCAGGACGCGGATCTGGTTCATTCAGGCTCCGATCGGCAACTGCGCGCGGACGGTGGTGCCGCGCGCAGTGATGACCGCGAAGGAGCCGCCCAGTTCGACGGCCCTTTCGCGCAGGGAGGTAAGGCCGATGCCCGGTGGCCCCCCGGCCCCGCGGCCGTCGTCGACGACTTCGACCAGCAGGTTCTTCCAGGGCACGAGCCGGAGCGTGACGGTGCCGGCGCCGGAGTGGCGGCGGGCGTTGTTGATCGCCTCGACAGCGATATGGTATGCCGCCACCTCGGTGGCCGCCGACAGTTCGGGCAGCTCGGCAGGCAGATCGAGACCGACCCGCGGCTCCCCGGGCAGCCCCGCCACGTGGGCCCGCAGCGCCCCGAGCAGGCCGAGGGTGTCGAGCGCGGGCGGGCGCAGCCCCTCGATGACGGCCCGCACGTCGGCCGTGGCCGCCTGGGCCGCGCCGATCATCTCCTCCAGCAGGTCCTGCGCCCTCGGGTCGTCGACCAGGTCCTGGACCGCCTCGGCCCGCATGGTCAGCGCGGCCAGCGTCGGCCCGAGCCCGTCGTGCAGATCCCTCCGGAGCCGCCGCCGCTCCTCCTCCCGGGCCACCACCAGGCGCTCGCGCGAGGCCCGCAGGTCGGCGGCCAGCCGTTCGGCGTGCACGACCGAGCCCATCTGGCGGGCCAGGTCGCGCAGCAGCCGCAGGTCGCGGGCGCCGAACTCGCGCTGCCCCGGGCGCGGCGCGAGGGCCAGGTGCCCGACGAGCTCGTTCTTGTACGTCAGCGGCAACCGCACCAGCCCCGGATCGCCGGCGTGGCCGGGCGGTTCCACGGCGGCGTGGGGCAGCTTCAGCGCCTCGGCCACCGACGCGGCCGCCGCCTGGGCGTCCGGCCGGGCCTCCAGGCTGCGCCCCAGGTGGGCGAGGGCGGCGTAGGGGTCGTCGCGGCGGCCGTACATGAGCACGTTGACGGCGCGCTGCACGCGGGCCCGCAGCGGGGCGAAGACGAGGGCGACGACGGCGGCGGCGGCCACCGAGAGCGGCAGGCCGCTGCTCTCGAAGACCGCGCCGAGGTAGCCGACGACCCCGACGTAGCCGCCGGTCACGAACGCGGTCAGCACGGCGTAGACCAGCGTGCGGTTGATGACGAGCTCGACGTCGAACAGGCCGTGCCGCACGATCGCGATGCCGATGGCGGCCAGCACGAGGGTGATCGCGGCGGTCCCGGCGAGCTCCCAGAGGCCGCTGTCGAGGGGCCAGATCGTGTCCGGCAGGTCGTCGGTCAGCCCGGCCGCCAGCCGGAGCACGACGACCACGCCGGCGACCGAGACGGCGTAGACGAGCCACTGGACCTGGGCCCGCTCGATGCGCCGGGCCCGGCGGGCGAGGTCGGCGGAGCCGACCAGGAACAGCAGGGCCGCCACCACGGTGATCGCCGGCTCCATGAACGCCGCGACGCCGGCCAGGGCCTCGATCCCCAGGGGGTTGGGCAGCGCGAGGCCGTATCCGAGCTGCTGGTTGGCCCCCGGCGCGAACGCGCAGGGCAGCGCGGCCAGCACCACGGCGGGCACGACCAGCTTCGGCGCGGGGAGCGGGCGGTCGGGGAAGCAGTAGGGGATCGCGGCCATGGCCAGGTTGGCCGGCACCCAGAGGAAGTTCTGCGGCCAGGCCAGCAGGGACAACTCCGGCCGCCAGAGCGCCAGCAGCCCGAAGAAGTCCAGGGCCGTGAACGAGAGCCCGGCGGTCAGCAGCAGCCCGCCCACGGCGTTGCGGGGCCGGTGCACCGCGATGATCGTGCCGATCAGCACGCACGCCGCCGCGTAGACCAGGTGACTGAGCGCCACCGCCCCGAGCCCGTTGACCAGCCCGAGGACGAGCGCCGCGGCCGCCGCCGCGAGCCCGCCCACGCCGACCGCCCACCTCACTGTCATCGCACGTCAGGATATAGACCGAGATGCCCGGACAACCGGGACATTGTCCCGGGCTTTGCGGGCTCGCCGGAGCGCCTACGCTTGTCGATTGAGATGACTGCGACAGAGGAGAGCACCCGCACGTACGAAGTACGGACCTACGGGTGCCAGATGAACGTCCACGACTCCGAGCGCCTCTCGGGCCTGCTCGAAGACGCCGGCTACGTGCGCGCGTCCGAGGGCTCGGCCCCCGACGTGATGGTGTTCAACACCTGCGCCGTGCGCGAGAATGCCGACAACCGCCTCTACGGCAACCTCGGTCACCTGCGGCAGGCCGCCCGCGACGGCATGCAGATCGCCGTCGGCGGTTGCCTCGCGCAGAAGGACCAGGGCGAGATCGTGCGCCGCGCGCCGTGGGTCGACGTGGTCTTCGGCACCCACAACATCGGCTCCCTGCCGGTCCTCCTCGAACGCGCCCGCATCGAGCAGGAGTCGCAGGTCGAGCTGGAGGAGTCGCTGACGGTCTTCCCGTCGACCCTCCCGACCAAGCGCGAGTCGGCCTACGCCGCCTGGGTCGCCATCTCGGTGGGCTGCAACAACACCTGCACCTTCTGCATCGTGCCCGCCCTGCGCGGCAAGGAGAAGGATCGCCGTCCCGGCGACATCCTCGGCGAGATCAGGGCCCTGGTCGACCAGGGCGTCATGGAGGTCACCCTCCTCGGGCAGAACGTGAACACCTACGGCGTCGAGTTCGGCGACCGGCTCGCCTTCGGCAAGCTGCTGCGCGCCTGCGGCGACATCGACGGCCTGGAGCGGGTGCGGTTCACCTCGCCCCACCCCGCCGCCTTCACCGACGACGTGATCGCCGCCATGGCCGAGACCCCCAACGTCATGCACCAGCTGCACATGCCGCTGCAGTCGGGCTCCGACCGCATCCTCAAGGCGATGCGCCGCTCCTACCGGGCCGAGAAGTACCTCGGCATCATCTCCCGGGTGCGCGCCGCGATGCCCGACGCCGCCATCTCGACCGACATCATCGTCGGCTTCCCCGGCGAGACCGAAGACGACTTCCAGGCCACCCTCGACGTCGTGCGCGAGTCGCGCTTCGCCAACGCCTTCACCTTCCAGTACTCGATCCGCCCCGGCACCCCCGCCGCGACCATGCCCGACCAGGTGCAGAAAGAGGTCGTCCGCGAACGGTACGACCGGCTCATCGAGGTCCAGGAGGAGATCGCCTGGGCCGAGAACAAGACCCAGACCGGGCGGGTCGTCGAGGTGCTGATCGCCGAGGGCGAGGGCCGTAAGGACGACGCGACCCGGCGCCTGTCGGGCCGCGCGCCCGACAACCGGCTGGTCCACGTGGCCTGGGCCGACGCCCGGCCCGGCGACGTCGTCACGGCCGAGGTGACCTACGCGGCGCCCCACCACCTGGTGGCCGACAAGGTCGTGGCTGTCCGGCGCACCCGCTCGGGCGACGCGTGGGAGGCCCGGCAGGGGCGGCCCGCGGCCGCCAAGGGGGTCAACCTCGGCATGCCCACGATCGGGCGGCCGGCGCCGCTGCCGGTCGTGTCGGGGTGCGAGGTCTCCTAGCCGTCGTGGCCCGCGCCGGGAGCGGCCGGTCGGCGCCGGATGCGGCGCTCGGCGGGCGCGGGGGTCGGGGCCGGGGTAGGCGGGAGCCGTAACGGAAAGTCGGCTTTTGTCACCTCAGGCGACACGATGCGAGATGTCGTGATTCTTTCGTGATTCGCGTGCGGCGAATTCGTTACTGGGAATAGTGTGTCACCCGTTCGCTGAGTGACACAGGAAGGTCCCGGATGCCCTCGTTCCGGCAGCGTGGCTGGCTTTTTCTGGTGCCCGCGCTCCTGACCGCCTGCGGGAGCGGGCAGACCGGGGCGTTCGACATGGCCAGCGAGCCTCCCGTGCCGGTCGACTCCTACACGGTGCCGAGCCCGGAGGCCACCCCTCGCCCGCCGAAGCAGAAGCCGACGGTCCGGGTGAAGACCAACAAACCCGCCCGCAAGACCACGAAAGAGCGCGCCGGGGCCGCTCCGGTCGCCGCGACCGCGCCGTCGAACCCGCTGAAGACCGCCGAAGACGAGGTGGTCCGGCTGACCAACGTCGCCCGCCGGGCCGAGGGCTGCGAGCCGCTGCGCATCGACGAACGGCTGCGCCGGGCGGCCCGGCTCCACTCGGCCGACATGGCCGCCCGCGACTACTTCAGCCACGACTCCCTCGACGGCCGCTCGCCGTGGGACCGCATCGAGGCGGCCGGCTACGACTACCCGGCGGCCGAGAACATCGCCCGAGGTCAGACCACCCCGAGGCAGGTCGTGCAGGCGTGGCTCGACAGCCCCGGCCACCGGGCCAACATCGTCAACTGCGACCTGGAGGCCATCGGCGTCGGCCTGAAGCAGGGGGTCGACGGGCCGTGGTGGACACAGGACTTCGGTTACCGCTGATTTGTGCCTATATCGGCATTTATGAGCCTGGATTTCGGGTTTGTGGCTAGGCTGCTGGGACCCTCAACCCAAGCAGCATGGAGTTCCCCTCATGAACCGATCCGCGCGAAAGGCGCCTCCGCCGGGCCGCGCACGATCAGGCGGCAACACCAAGACCATCGCGATCGTCGCCGGCGTGCTGGTCGCGGTCGTCGGCGGAGCCGGTATCGGCCTCGCCCTCAACGGCGACTCGACCCCGCCGCCCCCCGCTCCGGCGACCTCGGCCGCGCCCCCCGTGGCCGACGCCGACCCTGACGTGGCCGACGCCCCCGAGGCGGAGTCGCCCCCCGACGACGTGGCGGCCGAAGAGGGCGACGCGCCGGCGGCCCAGGAGGACGTCCAGGAGGACACGGCCGTCGCCTCCGGCGACGCACCGGCCCAGGAGGACCAGGGCAGCGGCGGGAACAGCGGCCAGAACAGGCCCGCGGCCAAACCCACGAAGAAGCCCGCTGCGAAGCCGACCCAGTCGGCCCAGGACGACCCGGACGCCATCGACCGCGGCGGCGACGCGGGCGCGGTAGAGCCGGGCGAACCGATCGGCGGGTACTAAACCGAACTGGCGGGCGGTCGGCGAGCACTGGGCCTCACGAACCGGCCGGTGGGCATGGGGCCGAAACGCGAGCCTGCGCGCCGATCGGCGGGATAGCGAGCCGGAACACGGAACCTGGGCGGGCGGTCGGCCGAGATCGACCGGAAGCACCGGGTCTGACGGGCCGGTCGGTGGGTATCAGGCAGAGACGGCGGTGCCGGGGCGGTCGATCGAGGCGGGGATCGGGCCGATTTCGATTCGCCGGGGCGGTCGATCGATGCGGGAACGGGCCGATTTCGATCCGCCGGGCCGGCCCGGGCCTTCCGCTAGCGGCGGGCCCGCCGAATCGGGGGACGTGGACTGATCAGCGGTGGATACGCTGAGGCGGTGCTCGTCGCCGCTGCCGTGTGCCCGAATCCACCGCTGATCGTTCCCTCCCTCGCCGGGGAGGCCGCCGGGGAGCTCGACGCCCTCAGGGCCGCCTGCGCGGAGGCCGTCTCCGTGCTCCGCTCCGCCTCGCCCGACCTCGTCGCGGTCGTGGGCGGCGCCGACGCCGCGCGCGTCTATCCCCCCAGCGCCGCCGGGACGTTGCGGCCCTGGGGCGGTGACGTGACCGTCGGGAGCGGGACGCCGGTGTTGCCGCTGTCGCTCACGATCGGGCGGTGGTTGCTGGCCTCCTCCGAGGTGCCGCTCCACCTCGAAGCGCTCCGGTACGACACCCCGACCGCCGACTGCCGTGCCCTCGGCGACCGGGTGGGCGAGCTGGCCGGGCGGGTGGCGTTGCTGGTCATGGGCGATGGCTCGGCCCGGCTGACCGAGAAGTCGCCCGGCTACCTGCATCCCGGCGCGGCGGAATACGCCGAGCGCATGGAGGCGGCGCTGCTCGACGGCCGCGCCGCCACGCTCGACCCCGCCGAGGCAGCCGAGATGTGGGCGGCCGGACGGGCGGCCTTCCAGACCCTGCCCGACCGGCCCCTCGTGTCCCTCTACTCCGGCGCGCCCTACGGCGTGGCCTACTACGTCACGGCCGCGCGTTTGGGCACCGGCACCCGCATGAGGTCGCGGGCGACCACGATGTCGCCCGAATAGGCCTTCGCGGCCTCCTCGGCGAAGCGGCGCTCGTCGTCGTGGCCGTAGCGCTCGGAGAAGTGGGTCAGCACCAGCTTGCGCACGCCCGCGTCGGCGGCGACCTGCCCGGCCTGGGCGGCGGTGAGGTGGCCGTAGTCGTGGGCGAGCGCCGCTTCCGGCGTCAGGAACGTCGACTCGACGACCAGCAGGTCGACCCCGTCGGCCAGTTCGTGCACGTTGTCGCACAACCGGGTGTCCATGACGAACGCCATGCTCTGGCCGCGCCGGGGTTCGCTGACCTGCTCCAGGGTGACCTCGCCGAGGCGGCCCTCCCGCTGGAGTGCGCCCACCTGCGCCCCGCCGATGCCGAACCGGGCGAGTTCGGCCGGGATCATCCGGCGGCCCGACGGCTCGTCGAGCCGGTAGCCGTAGGCGTCGACCGGGTGCGACAGCGGCCGCGCGGTCAGTGTGAGCCCGCCGGACGGCAGCGTCACGACCGCGCCCTCGACCGGGTGCGGCGTGACGACCGAGGTGTCGCCGAAGGCGGTCGCGTGGCGCAGCCGCTGCCAATAGGTCTCGCCGCTGGCCGGATAGACGGCCCGCACCTCGTGGGGCACCCGGTCGCGCGCGATGCGCTGGATCACGCCGGGCAGGCCCAGGCAGTGGTCGCCGTGGAAGTGGGTGACGCAGATCGTGGTCACGTCGTGGGCGCTGACCCCGGCCAGCCGCATCTGCCGCTGGGTGCCCTCGCCCGGGTCGAAGAGGAAACCCTGGTCGTCCCAGCGCAGGAAGTAGCCGTTGTGGTTGCGCGACCGCGTCGGCACGGCACTCGACGTGCCGAGGACGATCAGCTCACGGTTGGACATCGCCTCATGGTAGGAGGTCCGGTTCGGTCCGCGGCGGGGGCTATGGTCGGGTGAATGGGGCTGGTTTTCGTGTCGGTGCCGACCGACGCCGGGGTCGTCGTGGCGGCCGTGACCGGCGACGGGGTCGTCGCCACCTCGTTCGACGACAATCCGGAGTTCCGCGAGCGGGTGCGCGAGCGCATGAGCCCGTTCCCCGACGACGCGGCGGAGCCCGAGACCGAGGAGGTCGGCCGTCAGCTCGCGGCCTACTTCGCGGGGGAGCTGACCGAGTTCACCGTGCCGGTCGACTGGCGGCTGATGTCGACGACGCAGCGCCGGGTGCTGGGCCTGCTGTTCGAGAGCGTGCCGTACGGGCGCGCGGTCACCTACGGCGATCTGGCCCGCGAGACCGGCATCCCGGCCCGCGCGATCGGGTCGATCATGGGGAGCAACCCGATCCCGATCATCGTGCCGTGCCACCGGGTGGTGGCGAGCGACGGACTGGGCGGGTTCTCCGGCGGGACGGGCGTCGAGTCGAAGCGCCGGCTGCTGACCATGGAGGGCCACCTGCCGCCGACGCTGTTCTGAGCGCCCGGCCGCGCCCGCCCCTTCGCACGGGAGAGGCGGGCGGGGCGGAGGCGCCTTAGTCCTGCTTGCCGTCGATCTTGTCGGCGGCGTTCCTGGCCGAGCCCGCGGTGCGGTTGATCTGGTCGCGGTACTTGCCCTTGGTCATCTCGTCGGCCTTCCGGGCGGCGGAGTCGATGCCGCTCTTCACGGAATCCTCCACCTTGTCGCGGAAGCCGTCCTGCTCGGTTCCGGGCATGCGCTGGGGCCGAGGAGTCGTCGGGGCGGACTGGGTGTGGTGTCCGCCGAACATGTCCTTGACCTTGTCGAAGAACGACATCAGAGTTCCCCCTACTGCTGGTCGTCGATCTTGTCGGCCGCTTCCTTGGCCTTGTCGGCGACCTTGTCGATCTTGTCGTCGTGACGGCCGCCGGTCTTGTGCCGGGCGGTCTCGGAGACCTTGTCGACGCCCTTCTTGGCGGCGTCTTCCACCTTTTCGGAGTGTTCGCCGAGCTTGTCCTTGGCCTTGTCGAACATGGACATGTCGTACCCCCCGATCGTGACGCCGTCGGGCGCCACTCGTCCCATTCTTACCCGGGGGCTTGGGACACTGGATGGCGTGGGGCAGCTACCAGTCATCGCCGTCGTGGGGCCCACGGCGGCCGGAAAGTCCGACCTGGCCGTGGAATTGGCGATCCGTCTCGGGGGCGAGGCGGTGAACGCCGACTCCATGCAGCTTTACCGAGGAATGGATATCGGTACGGCCAAATTGACCATCCCCGAACGAAAAGGTGTCACCCACCATTTGTTCGACATATGGGGCGTCGACCAGACCGCGAGCGTGGCCGAATACCAGCGGCTCGCCCGTCCCCTGATCGACGGGCTGCTGGTCAGAGGGGTCACCCCGGTGATCGTCGGGGGTTCGGGCCTGTACGTCCGGGCGATCCTCGACGACCTGGAGTTCCCCGGCACCGACGCCGCGATCAGGGCCCGGCTCGAAGCCGAACTGGCCGAGAAGGGCGTCGCGCCCCTCTACGCCCGGCTCCAGGTCGAAGACCCGGTGGCCGCCGCCGCGATCCTGCCCAGCAACGGGCGGCGGGTGGTGCGCGCCCTGGAGGTCATCGAACTGTCCGGGCGGCCGTTCTCGGCCACCATGCCGTCCTACGAATCGGTCTACCGATCGGTGCAGATCGGGCTGAGCATCCCGCGTCCGGTGCTCGACGAGCGGATCGAGCTCCGGGTTCACCGCATGTGGGCGGCCGGTTTCGTGGAAGAGACGCGGAAACTGCACGAGGCCGGCATGGGCGTGACGGCGTCGCGGGCGCTCGGATACGCCCAGGTGATCAAATACCTCGACGGCGAATGGACCGAGCGGCAGGCCGTCGACGAGACGGTCCGGGCCACGCGGCGCTTCGCGCGCCGCCAGGAGTCGTGGTTCCGCCGCGATCCCCGGGTGGTCTGGTTGCCCTACGACGCCCCAGACCTGCCTGCTCAAGCGATTAAGGTTGTCTCATGCGCTTCGTGAAGGGTCATGGGACCGAGAACGATTTCGTCCTGCTTCCCGACCCCGAGGGGCGTCTCGACCTCCCCGCGCCGCTCGTCGCCAAGATCTGCGACCGCAGGGCCGGAATCGGCGGCGACGGGGTGCTCCACGTGGTCCCGACCAAGCTGGTCCCCGAGGTGGAGTCCCAGGCCCCCGACGCCGAGTGGTTCATGGACTACCGCAACGCCGACGGCAGCCTGGCCGAGATGTGCGGCAACGGCGTGCGCGTGTTCGCCCGCTACCTGGTCGACTCCGGTCTGGCCGAGCCGGGCGAGTTCGGCGTGGCGACCCGCGCCGGGGTCCGGCGGGTCCGCCTGGGCGCCTCCGGCGACGTGCGGGTCGACATGGGCAGGCCGGTCGTCTCGGGCGAGAGCCGGACCGTCCTGAACGGCCGCGAGTACCGCGGCCTGCGGGTCAACGTCGGCAACCCCCACCTGGCCTGCGTGATCACCGACCCGGTGACCGAGCTCGACCTGTCGGCCCAGCCGTCCTTCGACCGCCACGACTTCCCCGACGGCGTCAACATCGAGCTGATCAACCCGATCGGCGACCACTCGGTCTCGATGCGCGTCTACGAACGCGGCTCCGGCGAGACCCGCTCCTGCGGCACCGGCGCGGTGGCCACGGCGGTGGCGGCGGCCCACGCGGCGGGGGAGGACGAGGGGGTCTGGTCGGTACGCGTGCTCGGTGGCACCCTGACGATCACCCTCGACGGGCTGACCAGCTACCTGGCGGGCCCGGCCGACCTGGTCGCCGACGGCGACTACCACGGCTGAGAGGCGCAATCCCCACCTGATCACTGGGTTGCCGAATATTGTTCTGTCTCCCATCCTGGGTGCGCTGCGCAGACCCAGGAGGCGGACACATGTACAAGAAGGCGATCGGCGCGCTCGGGGGCAGGTTCATGATCTCCCGCGAGGTCAAGGCCCTCTGTGACGAGCACGGGCTCGGCCGGTGGGAGATGTACTTCCGCGGCCGGTGCGGCGTCCTCGGTGAGGTCCACCCCGACGTGGTGCTCGCCGCCGCGCCGTTCTTCGAGCCCGGATTCGCCCGCGCCATGTGGGAGGGCGGCCGGTTGTTGCCCGCCGAGAAGGCCGCGTCCCTGTTCGCCGGGGCGTGCGCCGACTGGGGCCGCCGCAACCTCGATTTCGAGGGTGCCGGACGACTCGCCGACCTCCTCACCAAGGCCACCGCGTCGGCCTCCGCGGCCGCCGCGCCGCTGTTCGCCGGCTGGCGGGCGCTGCCGCTCCCGGACGACGACCCGGGCCGGGCCGCCCACGCCCTCCAGGTGGCGCGGGAGCACCGGGGCGGCATGCACGCCGTCGCGGTCGCCGCCGCGCGGCTCGACCTCCTCATGGCCACGATCGTCGGCAGCGACGAGTCGGGCGCGCCGCTCAGCTATCAGAGCACTGCCGAGGTCGCCAGGTTTCTGTCGTGGCCGGAGCCCTATCCCGTACCCGCCGACGACGACCTGGCGAAGCGCGCGCACGCCGAAGAGCTGACCGACGCGCTGGTCGCGCCCGCATATGACGTGCTCACCGACGGTGAGGCGGCCGAGCTGGGCGAACTGCTGCGCGCGGCACAGGTCAGCGTGAATTAGTGCGCACAGCCGTGCGGGCGTTTGGGGCAACCCTGGTGACCTGGCAGACTGGCTGCCCATGGACGTGGACATCTGGTCGTGGGTCGGCGGCACCCAGCGGCAACTGCACGAAGCGGGAAATGTCGGGCTGGCGATGGCGCTGGGCGACGTTCCCGCGCAGGCCCTCGAAGGCCGCTACGGCCAGCTCGACGTCGTGGCCCCGGCGATCGCGCAGCAGGCCGAGGGCATGGAGCAGCCCTGGCTCGAACTGTTCGCCCGTTACTGGCACCTGATCGGCCGCGTCGGCGACCGCGCCAACGGCTCCGTGGCCATCGACGACGCGCGCGAGCTGGTCAGCTTCGCCGCGCGCGGTGACGTCGCCGACTGCCCGGCGGCCTCCGGCGCCGTCGAGGTGCTGGCGATGGCCCAGGCCAACACCGACGGGCCGGGCTACGCCGACGAGCGGCTCGGCTCGCTGGGCCGCGCGCTGCAGACCGTGGGGCCCGACTCGCTCGCCTTCTCGGGGCTCACCACCCAATACGTGCTGGCGCTGCTCGACGCGGGCAAGCCCGCCGAGGCCGTCGCCTACGCCGAGGCCGCCGTCGAGCGGCTGCGCGGCGCCGGCCGCGAGGCCTCGTGGGAACTGGCCGCCATGTCGGCGCGGGCCCTGCTGACCACCGGCCGCGCGCAGGACGCGCTCACCGCGCTTGAGGCGGCCGGCGGCTTCAAGCCCGACGACCCGGTGGCCAAGGCCCGCCGCGAGGGCATCCTGCACTCCCGCATCCTGGTCGAGCTCGGCGAGATCCAGCGCGCCGTCGAGTCGCTGCCCGACCTCGACGTCGTGGGCGAGCACCCGCGCGACTGGGTCGAGTGGGCGCAGGTCGTCCACCGCCTGTCGGAGCAGGACGCCATCCAGAACTCCTGGCAGCTCGGCCGGATCGTCCGGCAGTGGATGAGCTACTTCGAGACCATGGGCTCCCCGCGCGCCCGCGTCGACCTGGCGTTCACCGGCGCCCGGCTGGCGCTGCGGCGGCAGGGCGTCTGGCAGGCCCGGCTGCTCGCCGACCTGGCCGAGGCCGCCTCGCGCGAGCTGAAGTCGGCCGAGGGCGTCGCCGAGCGGATCGCCGCGCTGCGCGCCGAGTGCGACGCCGCCGTCGAGCTGCCCGCGCCCGGCCCCGAGGGCGAACTGGTCGCCTACTTCGACGCCGCCGACGGCCGCACCGCCGACCCCGAGCGCTGGGTGGGCTGGCTCTGGCCCCTGTCGGGCAAAGACCTCGAGGCGACCCGCCGCCACACGACCACGCTCGGCTTCCTGGGTTACGCGCCCACCGGCGCCGACGTCTACTGGCAGATGGCGGCCGTCCAGGGTGACCCGGCGAAGGCCGACACCGAAGACATCGCCTACCTGACCGGCCTCCTCATCGAGGCGGGGCAGGACGAACGCGTCCACGACCTCGCGGCCCGTCTCAAGGCGCCCGCCTCCCACCTGGCGCTGGCCCGCCTCCACCGCGCCCGCGAGCGCTGGGAGGAGACCGCCGACGAGGCGGAGAAGGCCGCCAAGGGCGGCGCCGGCCTCGAGGCGCTGCGCCTGTGGTCGGGCGCGGTGCAGCAGCTCGGCGACAACGTGCGCGCCGCCGAGATCCTGCGCCCGATCATCGACGGCGACGTCGAGGGCGAGGAAGAGGACATCTGGCGCGTGATCGTGCTGGCCACCGCCGCCGAAGACTGGGTGACCGTCCGCAAGGGCGCGGACCGGCTCGGCATGCCGATCCAGTCGCCCGAAGGCCCGATCGAAGAGGAGTGGCACCTCATCCGCGCCATCCTCCCCGCGCCCGACGGCAGCCAGCGTGAGGTCCTCGCGGTCCGCACCGGCCCCGCCACCGCCCGGCTGGCCATCCCGCAGCCGCGCGGCATGGAGTACAACGCCGGCGACATCGTGGTCATCGACCCGCGCCCGCTGGAGCCGGTGCCCGAGTCCGAAGAGGAGAAGGAGAACTTCGTCATCCCGTTCGCCGGGGTCACGATGCTCCGTCCGGGCGGCTACACCAGCTGGTTCTTCGACGGCGCGGCCCCGACCGACGAGGAGTGGTCGGAGTTCGACGAGCTGATGGCCGAGCGCGGCTGGCCGATGTGGGTCTACTCCGACAAGAACTACACGGTCACCCACCCCGGCACCGGCGAGCAGCTCCCTGGTGTGTTCGGCTGGATCGCGATCCCGCCGGACGCCGGCGCGACCGAGCTCGACGCCGTGCTCGACGACGTGACCGAGACGTGGGTCCACCCGCTGGCCTGGCTCGACCTGGCCCGCGAGGTCGGTGTCGAGGCCGAGCGCCACGAGCACATCGTGAAGGAGTACGGCCTCTAGAACGTGGCTCTGTATCGTGGCGGCCGTGATTCTCGAACGTTTTCGTCTTGACGGGAAAGTCGCGGTCGTCACGGGAGCCTCGTCGGGCCTGGGCGTCGCCTTCGCCCGCGGCCTCGCCGAAGCCGGCGCCGACGTCGCCATCGGCGCACGTCGGGCCGAACGCCTGGAGGAGACCCGGCGGCTGGTCGAAGCGACCGGCCGCCGCTGCGTCGCGGTGGCCACCGACGTCACCTCACCCGACGACTGCGCGGCCCTGGTCTCCGCGGCGGTCGCCGAATTGGGCGGCGTCGACATCCTGATCAACAACGCCGGCGTCGGAACCGCGGTGCCCGCTCTCAAGGAGTCGGCCGAGCAGTTCCGCGCGGTCGTCGACGTGAACCTGCACGGGGCCTTCCTGATGGCCCAGGCGTGCGCCCGGGTGATGAGGCCCGGCTCCTCGATCGTGAACATCGGCAGCATCCTGGGCGAGACGACCGGAGGCCTGCCCCAGGCGGCCTACTCGGCCTCCAAAGCGGCCCTGACCGGCCTGACCCGCGACCTGGCCCAGCAGTGGACGGGGCGGCGGGGCATCCGGGTCAACTGCCTCGAACCGGGCTTCTTCGCCTCGGAGATGACCTCGCAGTATCCCGAGGGCTACCTGGAGAAGACCCTGGCCCTGCGGGTTCCGGCGGGACGGGTGGGCGAGGCGGAGGAACTGGTCTGCGCGGCCGTCTTCCTGGCCTCCGACGCGGGCTCCTACGTGACCGGCGCCGTGCTCCCGGTGGACGGCGGGATCTTGATCACCTGACAGCCGTCCCCGCCTCCGCGCTTGGCCTGATGGCGATCCGCACGGGCTTCCTGTCTTTGGGCGGCGGGACGCCGCCTGCTGTGGGTGCTGGATGGCCGAGTCGCTTGTCGCCCGGGATGGAGCGACGCCTGATCGCCTTCCCGTAGCCAGCCAACGTTGTGTTCTGGCCTGTTAAAGCGCGAAATTTGGGCATTTGCTATACCTGGGCTTGCGATTTCTTGACCTGGGGGTGGGCGGTGCTGCGCAGACTGGGCGCCGGGTTCGTGCTGGCGGGATTACTCGTGTCGGGTTGCGGTGCGATCGAGGCGGCCGCGCCGCCCGGGGATTCCCAGGGGGGCGGGTCGTCGTCGGGCACCAACCCGCTCGACAACCCCGAGGGCACCAAGCCCGGTCTGTCGGCCATCAGCTCCGAGGCCGATCGCAAGGAGGCCCGGGAGCTCATCGAGAAGGTCGACACCAAAGGGCGCGGCCCGAAGACCGGCTACGACCGGGACGACTTCGGCTACGCCTGGGCCGACAACGCCGACGACATCCCGCTCGCCCGCAACGGCTGCGACACCCGCAACGACCTGCTCCAGCGCGACGGCGAGGACGTCGAGTTCCGCAGCGGCTCCGACTGCGTGGTCGTGTCGATGACGCTCGACGACCCGTACACGGGGAAGACCATCGACTGGCGCAAGGAGGACGCCTCCGAGGTGCAGATCGACCACGTGATCCCGTTGTCGTACAGCTGGCAGATGGGGTCGTCGCGGTGGAGCGAGGCCGAGCGCAAGCGGCTGGCCAACGATCCGCTGAACCTGCTGCCGGTCGACGGGTCGACCAACTCCTCGAAGAGCGACTCCGGGCCGGCGTCGTGGTTGCCGCCGGTGCGGAAGATCCGGTGCTCCTACGTCGTCAGGTTCGCCCAGGTGGCGCTCAAGTATGACCTGCCGGTCACCACGGCCGACAAGGACATCATGCTGACGCAGTGCGCCTGATCACGCCTTCGCGCCCCGGACCTCCAGCGCGGCGAGCAGTTTGACGCTCGCGGCGGTGATCTCGGCGACCGCGTCGTTGAAGGCCGCCGCGTTGTGGGCGGCGGGAGCGCGGAAGCCGCTGATCTTGCGGACGTACTGGAGCGCCGCGGCCTCGACGTCGTTCTCGGTCACGTCGTCGGTGAACGGCGGGCGCAGGGTCTTGATGCTTCGGCACATGCCCTCAACCTAGCCCCGCCCCCCGACACTCTCACCCGGCACTCTCACCCGGCACTCTCACCCGGGCCGGGCGCCGAAGACCTCCGCGCCGAAGTCGTCGGCGATCTTGCGCAGGCCCCGGGCCAGTTCGTCGCGGTCGAGGGCGGAGATGCGCTCGGCGGGGCCCGACACCGACATGGCGGCCACCACGCGGGCGCCGTCGGCGACCGGCACGGCCAGGCAGTGCACGCCCGACTCCTCCTCGCCGAGGTCCATCGCGTAGCCCCGGGCGGCCACCGCCGACAACTCGGTCATCATGGCCCCGACGGTGGTGATGGTCTGCTCGGTCCGCCGGGGGAGGCCGGTGCGTTCGAACACCGCCGCCGCGTTCGGGTGGTCGGCCAGGAGGACCTTGCCGACGGCCGTGCTGTGGGGCAGCACCCGGCGGCCCACCTCGGCGAACATGCGCAGCCGCCGGGGGGAGGGGACCTGGGCGACGTACACCACGAAGTCGCCTTCGAGCACGGCCATGTTGGCCGTCTCGCCCGACAGCTCCACCATCTTCGTCAGATAGGGCTCGGCCCACGACCCCACCAGCCGTTCGGCCGCGCCGCCGACCCGCACGAGCGCCCCGCCGAGCGCGTACCGGCGGTCGGACTCCTGACGGACGTACCCGCGCAGGAGAAGGGTCTGGAGCAGGCGGTGGATGGTGCCGTAGGGGAGGCCCGTGCGGGCCGCGATCTCCGACAGGCCCGCCTCGCCGCCGTGGTCGGCCAGGGCTTCGAGCACGTCGAGCGCGCGCTCGACCGACTGGACGCTCACCGCACCGTCCCCAGCCCCCGCAGGGAGGCGTCGAGGACCTGGGCGGTGTGCGCGACCGGGATGGGCGGACGCCCGAGCCGCCGCAGGGCGGCCGTGATCTGCATGGTGCACCCGGGGTTGGCGGAGACCAGCAGGTCGGCGCCGGTCTCCTCGACCCGGGCCGCCTTGCGTTCGCCCAGCTCGCGCGCGGGCTCGGGCTGGAAGAGGTTGTAGGTGCCGGCCGACCCGCAGCAGATGGCCGACTCGGCGATCTCGCGCACCTTCAGGTCGGGGATCTCGCCGAGCAGCTCACGCGGCTGGGCGCGCACCCCCTGGGCGTGGGCGAGGTGGCAGGCGTCGTGGTAGGCCACGGTCATCGGGAGCGGGTGGCGTTCGGCGACCGGGCCCAGCTCGACCAGGTATTCGGCCAGGTCGCGCACCTTCAGCCGCAGGGCCCGTTCGTGCCAGCCGGGGTCGTCGGCCAGCACGTCGGCGTAGTCCTTCATCGACGACCCGCACCCGGCGGCGTTCACCACGACGGTGTCGACGCCGGCCTTCTCGAAGGTCTCGATCGTCTTCTTGGCGAACCGGTGGGCGTCGTACCCCGAATGCAGGGAGAGCGCCCCGCAACACCCCTGACCCCGGGGAATGACCACGTCGCAGCCTTCGAGGGCGAGCACCCGGGCGGTCGCCCGGTTCACGTCGGGGAAGAAGGCCCCCTGCACGCAGCCGGTCAGCAGCCCGACCCGGGCCCGCCGCCGCCCCCGGGCCCGGACGAGCGCCGGCAGCGGCTTCACCCGCGAACGGGGCGGGGTGAGCTCGGCCAGCGCCCCGAGCGTCGGGTGCACCCGCTCCAGGAACGGCGCCAGCCGCCGGTTGAGCCGGGTGAACGGCTTGACCAGCCGCAGCCGCCGCGGATAGGGGAACAGGGCGAACACCAGCGCCCGGACCGCCCGGTCGCGCGGCGCCCGGGTGTGCTCCCGCTCGACGACCGGGCGGGTGTGCTCGATGAGCCGGTCGTACTGGACCCCCGAAGGGCAGGCCGTCACGCACGCCATGCAGCCCAGGCACGCGTCGAAGTGGCCGGCCATCTCGGGCGACATCGGGACGCCCTCGTTGTGCTGGGACATCAGGTGGATGCGGCCGCGCGGCGAGTCCATCTCCTCGCCCCACAACAGGTAGGTCGGGCACGTCGGCAGGCAGAAGCCGCAGTGCACACAGTCTTTGATCAGCTCCGGGTCCATGTCACACTCCTCCCGCGAGCCGTCCCGGCGACATGCGCCGCTCGGGGTCGAACCGCTCCTTGACCCGCCGCATCAGCGGCAGCGACGGGATCGGGCCCCACCGGTCGCCGGTGAACCGGCCGGCCAGGCCCACCAGACGGGCGTCGGCGGGCAGCCGCGACCGCCACGCGTCGAGATCGGTCGCGCCGGAGGCGAGGTAGACGCCGGTGGCGAGCGAGCCGCGTACCGACACGCCCTCGGGCACGTGGGGCGCCACCCGGCAGCGCAGCGAGGCGAGCGGCAGGCCCGGCGGCCGGCCCCACCACGGCGGCGCGTCGGCGCGCGGCTCGCCGCCGCCCAGCAGGTCGCGGGCGGCCTCGGCG
>NZ_BBXC01000017.1:72073-248248 GCF_001570525.1 Herbidospora sakaeratensis | reverse complement strand
GGTCTGACCGGAAACGCCTGACTCCTCGCCGCCGCGGGTGCCACCGCGGCGGCGAGGCCGTTCCCGGGGGCATCAGGTTTCGCGGTTGTTACGGGATCTTGTTCAGAGGCTCTTGTCTGGAGTGTCCGGTCACTTTACAGTTTCAGACGAAAGGTTCAGAAAATAACCCGAAAATAACTGCCACCTTCTTGACCGCATGCCCGGTTGAGGCGCTCCGCCTCCCGTCCATCCGAAGGGTGCTTTCGTGTCCTGACCGAATCCACGCGTGTATCCACCCCCTGATTTGTTAGCGATAACACATCGTTACACGCGCCGATCCCACCAGGAGTATCACCGTCGGCCATCAACAGAGGTCGGCGACGCATGCCCGCACGAAGTTCAACGAACGCCCCGTTACCCCGAAATGTTAGCGATAACACCTCTGTGACACCTCCGCGTCTGGAGTTTGCAATGCCCGTGTCCCCCCGCCTCCGCTTACGCATTTCCGCCGCCCTCACCGCGCTCGTCGCCGCGCTCTCCTGCGCCGGTCTGGTGACCACGAGCGCGACCGCCGACGCGTGGTCGCCCGCCTCGTCGTACACCTCCACCGACAAGGGCGACGGCACCTACACCGTCCCGCTCCTGCGCTCCGACGTGCCCGACATCAGCGTGGAACGGGTTCCGGCCGCCGAGAACGACGAGGGCCGCGACCTCTATTACATGATCAGCACCACGATGCACATGAGCCCGGGTGCGCCGATCATGAAGTCGTACGACCTGGTGAATTGGGAGATCGTCAACTACGTCTTCGACCGGGCGAACATCGGAGACTCCTTCTCGCTGCGCAACGGGCAGAACTCCTACGGTCAGGGCCAGTGGGCGTCGTCGCTGCGCTACCACGACGGCATGTTCTACGTCGCCTTCAACACCAACAACCTCGGCGGCGCCTACCTCTACCGGACCGACGACATCGACGACGGGAAGTGGGAGCGCACCGCCCTCGGCCGGGGGCTGCACGACCCCTCGTTGTTCTTCGACGTCGACGGCACCCCGTACATCTTCTACGGCTCGGGCGGCACGAGCGCCGTGCGCCTCAACGCCGACCTGACGGCCATCGTGCAGGACTACCCGAACATCTTCACCGCGGGCGACTACGCCGGGCGGCCGTTCATCGGCGGCCTGTTCGAGGGCGCGCAGTTCTACCACATCGACGGCTGGTACTACGCGGTCATCATCACCTGGCCGTCCGGGCAGGGCCGCCAGGTCGTCATGTTCCGCTCCCGGGACCTGCTCGGCCGCTACACCTCGGCCGGCGGGGTGAACACCTACGAGGCGCGCGGGGTGCTCAACTCCAACGGCTTCGCCCAGGGCAGCCTGGTGCCCATCGCCCGCGACGGCGGCCGGACCGACTGGTACGGCATGTTCTTCCGCGACACCTTCCCCGTCGGCCGCATCCCGGCGCTGATCCCCGCGACCTGGCAGGACGGCTGGCCGACCTTCAGCGCCGCCCAGGTGGACGGCGTGTTCGACAAGCCGATCCGGCTCACCCCGGAGCAGGAGACCTTCGAGCGGCAGAAGAGCATCGTCGCCTCCGACGACTTCGCCAACGACGCCCCCGAGCGGGCGTACACGGACGAGCAGTGGACCGTCCCCGAGCCGCCCGACGTCGACGAGTCGCTGATCGGCGTGGAACTGCTGCAGAACCCCGGGTTCGAGGCGGAGTCGACCGCGCCGTGGGCGGCGCAGTTCGGCGCGACCCTCAGCCGGGACACCGGTGACCCCGCCGCGGGCGCGGCGGCGCTGAAGGTCGGCACCCGGACCGTCAACGGCTCGGGCCCCAACCAGTTCCTCAACGGCAAGATGCAGCACGGCGTGACCTACACCGTGTCCGCGAAGATCAAGTACACCGCCGGCCCGAGCAGCGTGCGGTTCAACCTGGTGGCCGACTGGGGCTCGGGCGTCCAGGTCATGACGTTCGGGAACGTGCCGAGCGGCCAGTGGACGACGGTCTCCGGCCGCTTCACCGTGCCGGCGACGGCCAACCTGAACAACTTCAAGTTCGCGGTGGAGACGCCCTGGGCCAACCCGCAACCGGCGTCCTCCAGCGTGGAGTACCTGATCGACGACGTCTCGGTCGTCGGGCTCCCGTCGACGGCGGAGTACCCGACCGAGGCCGAGATCGCCCCCAACGGCTCGCGCCTCGACGTCGCCTGGGAGTGGAACCACGCCCCCGACAACCGCAACTGGTCGCTCACCGACCGGGACGGCTGGTTGCGGCTGACCACCGGCAAGCCGGTGACCGGCCAGTACGTCTACACCAAGCTCTCCAACCGGGCCGAGCTGGCGTGGCTGGAGGAGGCCCGCAACACGCTGACCCAGCGCACCTTCGGCCCGCGTCAGTCGGTCGAGACCCGCATGGACGTCTCGGGCATGAAGAACGGCGACGTCGCGGGCCTGGCCGCCTTCAACCGCGGCTTCTCCTACGTGGCGGTCAAGCGAGCCGGCGGCGTGAACACGCTGGGCGTGGTGAACCGGGGCCAGCCGTTCGGGGTCGACCTCGACCAGGCGTCGCTGGAGGCGTTCGTGCCGGGCACGACGGTCGCGCTCGGTGACGCCACCGAGGTGTCGGTCAAGGCCGACCTCGACTTCGCCGCGCCGGTCGGGCAGTTGTGGACGACCTTCTACTACAGCCTCGACGGCCTGACCTGGACCCGCCTGGGCAACCGCGTCGGCCCGCAGACGCTCGACGGCAGCCTCGCCCACTTCATGGGTCACCGGGTCGCCCTGTTCAACTACGCCACGCAGGAGAAGGGCGGCCGGGTCGACTTCGACCACTACCTGCTCAGCGACACCCTGACCGCGCAGAACCGCCCGCTCGACACCACCCGCCTGGACGCGGCCATCGCGCACGCGGGCACGCTGAACGAGCACTCCTACCCGGCCGGCGCCTGGGCCGACGCGCGGAAGGCGCTCGCGGCGGCGAAGGCGGCCCGCGCCGGCGCGTTCGGCACCCAGAACCAGATCGACGCGCCCGAGCGGGCCCTCAGCCACCAGCTGGCCCGGCTCGGCACGCTGAAGATCGAGATCTCGGGTGTGGCCGACGGCGGCGAGTACGGCGACAGCGGCGACCTGACCGTCGGCTGGACCAGCGCCGTGCAGCCGGCGACCGCCACCCTGGACGGGCGGCCGGTCCAGCCCGGCACGCTCACCCTCTACGAACTGGCCCTGGGTGAACACGTGCTCACCGTCACCGCCGGGGACCAGGCCGAGAGCACCGTCCGGTTCACCGTCACCACCTCGGTCGAGGACGTCTCGGCGCTCATCGACCGGTTCGCGGCCGAGGGCGGGACCAACGCCAGTAGCGCCGTGCGCCTGCACAAGGAACTCGACCGCGTCGTCGCGGCCATCGAGAAGGACAAGGACCCCAAGAAGATCGTCAAGGTGATCGAGAAGTTCAAGAGCGGAGTCAAGGATCACCGCGTCGAAGCCGACGACGTCGTCCGCACCACCCTCCTCCGCGACGCCGACGCCCTGATCGTCCACTGGGGCGGCACCCCGAAGAACAAGGAGAGCAGCTCGTGAAATTACGCTCGCGCCTCGCCGCGATCGTGACCGCCGGAGCGATGCTGGGCGCGGTGGCGACCGTCACGGCAGCGCCCGTCCAGGCGGCCGGTCCGGAGATCATCGTCAACGGCGGCTTCGAATCGGGCCTGACCGGCTGGTTCCCCAACAACGGGAACGCGACCGACACCGCCACCCTGACCCCGACGACCGACGCCTACTCCGGTGCGTCCGCCGTCGCGGTCACCCAGCGCACGACCACCGGATCGGGCCCGATGCAGGACCTGTCGGGCAAGGTCGCGGCGGGCAAGACCTACTCGGTGACGGCACGGGTGAAGTACGAGAACCCGAACAGCCCGGCCACCAAGCAGTTCTTCGTCACCATGCACTACGGCGGGGGGACGTACACCAACCTCGGCACCGTGACCACCCCGCGCGGGCAGTGGGGCCTGATCCAGGGCACGTTCACCATCCCGGCCGCGCAGAGCGTGGCGACCGCGCGGATCTTCGTCGAGACCCCGTGGACGCAGACGCCCTCGACCGCGCCCGACACGCACCTCATGGACTTCAAGGTCGACGACGTGACCCTCCGGGAGTTCACGCCGTCGACCACGATCGAGGTGCTCGGCAAGAACCCCGGTGAGGGCAACCCGCTCATCTCGCACAAGTTCGGGGCCGACGGCAACGCGTTCGTCCACGACGGCCGCGTGTACCTCTACATGACCAACGACACGCAGGTGTACAACCCGGGCCCGAACGGGATCTCCCCGACCAACACCTACGGCGGCATCAACACCATCACCGTCATCTCCTCCGACGACCTGGTGAACTGGGTCGACCACGGGGAGATCCCGGTCGCCGGGGCGAGCGGCATCGCCAAGTACGCCGGCAACTCCTGGGCCCCGGCCATGGAGAGCAAGGTCGTCGACGGCGTCGAGAAGTTCTTCCTCTACTTCGCCAACAACGGCGCGGCCACCGGCGTCATCGTCGGCGACTCGCCGCTCGGCCCCTGGCGGGACGAGCGCGGCAGCCTGCTGATCACCGGCCAGACGCCGGGCGCGTCCAACGGGATCAACTGGTTGTTCGACCCGGGCGTCTTCATCGACGACGACGGCCAGGCCTACCTCTACTTCGGCGGTGGCGGCGACGACGGGTCGCGCAGCTACGAGAACACCAACCACCCCAAGTCGACCCGCGTGATCAGGCTCGGCGAGAACATGACCAGCACCGTCGGCTCGGCCGAGGTCATCGACGGGCCGCTCATGTTCGAGGCCGGCCACGTCTTCAAGCGCGAGGGCAAGTACTACTACTCGTACTCCTCGAACTTCGGCTTCGGCGGCCCGATCGACCCCGCCGGTCCGCCGACCGGTGCCATCGCCTACATGGTCGCCGACCACCCGATGGGCCCCTGGACCGCCGACAAGTACAAGGGCGTGATCTTCCGCAACCCCGGCAACTTCTTCGGCGCAGGCGGCAACAACCACCAGTCGGTCTTCCAGCTGGGCGGCGACTACTACTTCACCTACCACGCGCAGACGCTCAACCGCCGCATCACCGGCGGCGCGACCCAGGGCTTCCGCAGCCCGCACATCGCCAAGCTCGACTTCAACGCCGACGGCACGGTCAAGGAGGTGCTCGGCACCTACGACGGCGTCGACAAGATCCGCGACCTGGCGCCCTACCGGGTGATCGAGGCCGAGACCATCGCCTGGCAGCAGGGCATCGCGACCAAGAAGGTCGACGGTTCCTCGGCGGAGTTCGGCACGAAGGCGCCCAACCTGGTGCTGCACGACGTCGACAACGGCGACTGGACCTCGCTCGCCTCGGTCGACTTCGGCGCGAAGGGCGCCACCGCCCTCACCGCGAAGGTGCGCCCCCTCGTCGCCGGCGGCCGGATCGACGTCCGCCTCGACGACCGCACCGCGCCGGTGGTCGCGTCGATCCCCGTCGACGCCCCGCTCAACGCGTGGACGGAGCTGACCGCCGAGCTCGACGGCCCGACCGGCGTGCACGACGTCTACTTCACCTACGCCGGACCGGCGAACGCCGACCTGTTCGAGATCGACTCGTGGGCCTTCGAGAGCCAGGCCGAGGACGAGACCGCCCCCGCGGTCGAGGTCACCGGCGTGGCGGACGGCGGCGAGTACGGCGACAGCGGCGACCTGACCCTCGGCTGGACCGCCGAGGACGCCGAGTCGGGCGTGGCCACGATCTCCGCGACCCTGGACGGCCAGCCGATCCAGCCCGGCGCGCTCGCCCTGTACACGCGGGCCCTGGGCGAGCACGAGCTGGTCGTCACCGCTGTCGACCACGCCGGGAACCAGACGGTGAAGACCGTCGGGTTCACCGTCGTCACCTCGGTCGAGGACCTCTCGGCGCTCATCGACCGCTTCGCGGCCGAGGACAAGACCAACGCCAGCAGCGCCGTCCGTCTCCACAAGGCACTCGACCGTGTCATCGCGGCCATCGCCGAGGAGAAGGACGACAAGAACGTCATCAAGGCGATCGAGAAGTTCAAGAGCGGGGTGAAGGACCACCGCGTCGAGGCCGACGAGATCGTCCGCACCACCCTGCTCCGCGACGCCGACGCGCTGATCGTCGGGTACGGGGGAACCCCCCGGACCTGATCAGCAGGGTTCGACCCGGGTGCGGTGGCCCTCCAGGCGCAGTCTGAGCAGGGGGGCCACCGTGCCGCCGAAGCCGGCCCGGTCGACCGGGCCCCGGTAGTCGAGGAAGCTGACCACCCGCAGGTCGTCGAGCACCATCCAGGCGTACGCTTGGTCGGGCTGGGCCCGCGGGTTCCCGATCACCAGGCCGGAGCCGTTCAGGGGTTCGTAGGGCCCCTCCGGCGCCGTCCCGACGAAGCCGTAGAGGCCGGTCGGGGCGGCGTCCGCCGGTTCGAACGACTGGCGGTGGGTGCAGAAGAACAGGTAGTAGAGGCCGTCGTGCACCACGATGTGGGGGCGTTCGAGCTCGCGGTTGATCCCGTCGGCGACCAGGACCGGGCGGTTGCCCGACCCCCCGTCGGTGAGGGCGACGGCCCCCATGTAGCGCTCGCCCCACGGGACCGAGGCGGCGATCAGCAGGCGGCCCCGGAACCAGGCCGGGTCGCGCCAGGCCAGGATCTTCCCCGGACCGCCCTCGATCTGGTCGGCGGGCAGGAAGTACCGCGTGTCCGGCCGGGCGATCTCCCGGTGCACGCCGTCGCGGGCCTCGAACACCCGCTGCGCGAAGGTGCGGCGCTCCTCGCCGCGGAAGCCGCTCGCGGTGTAGAAGACCGAGACGGTGCCGTCGGCGCGGCGGATCGCGGTGCCCGACCACTCGCGGCTGCCGGGCGACGCGCCGTCGGGGAAGACGTCGCCGAGGTCGATCCACTTGCCGTCGTCGAAGGCGAGCGAGCGGATGCGGGCCACGTCGTGGCGGTCCTCCGGATGGCCGGCCGCCGGGGCGGCCAGGCCCATCCAGAGTTCGCGGCCGTCGAAGAGGGCGGTGGCACCATCCTCTTCCTGGATCGGCCACATGTCCCACAGGTCGAAGCCCGGCAGCGCCGGTTCGACCGGGCCGGTGATGAGCGGCGCGGTCGTCGCCGGGTCGTCGGTGATCAGGTCGAGGTGGCGCCGCGTCCAGCGGGTCGTCGTCACGGTCATCCCTTCAGCGAGCCCTGGAGGAGGGCCGACACGAAACGGCGCTGGAAGATCAGGAACACCAGGAGAGTCGGGGTGAGGATGAGCAGCGAGCCCGCGCAGAGCAACGGGATGTCGGTGCCCCACTGTCCCTGGAACGCCCCGAGCGCGCCCGACATCGTGCGCTGCAACGGGTCGTCGACCAGCACGATCGCCAGCAGGAACTGGTTCCACGTCCACAGGAACAGCAGGATCGCCAGCGACGAGGTCGCCGGGGCGGCCAGCGGCACGTGCACCTTCCAGAACAGCTGCCAGGTGCTCGCGCCGTCGATACGGGCGCTCTCCGACAACTCCTCGGGCATGTTGACGAAGTGGGCCCGCATCCAGAACACCGAGAACGGCATGAACAGGCCGATCAGCGGCAGGATGATCGCCCACCGCGTGTTCAGGATCCCCATGTCGCGGACCAGGTAGTAGAGCGGCGTGATGATGCCCTCGAACGGCAGCGTCAGCCCGAGCACGAACGCCACGAAGACGAACCGCCGCCCGGGGATGCGCAGGTGCCCGATGGCGAACCCGGCCATGGTGGCCACCACCAGCGAGATCGGCACCACCCCGAGCACGATCAGCACGCTCGACGTCAGCAGCTCGGTCATCCGCGCGGCGGTGAACGCGTCGGCGAAGTTGCCCCACTGCGGGTCGTCGGGCCAGTCGAGGCCGAGCGGATAGGTGCCCGACGGATGCAGGGCGGTGACGAAGAGGCTGACGAACGGCATCAGGGTGAAGGCCATCAGCACCAGCAGCAGCACCCGGCCGGTCCAGGCCTCACGACGAGCGGTTTTCATGATGAGCGGTCCCTGGTGAGCCACTGGATCGGCAGCGCGCACGCGATCACCAGCACGGTGAGGACCACCGCGAGGGCCGAGGCGAGGCCGACCTCCCGTTCGGAGAAGGCCAGGTAGTAGATCTCCAGGCCGGGCACCATGCTGGCGTTGCCGGGCCCGCCCTGGGTCGAGATGTAGACGATGTCGAAGCTGGCCAGCGCGGCCACGACCGTGACGGTGACGCAGACCCCGATCTCCTGCCGCAGGCTGGGCAGGGTGATCGAGAAGAACTCGCGGAAGGCGCCGGCCCCGTCGAGGCGGGCGGCTTCGTACAGGGCCGGATCGATCTTGCTCATGCCCGCCAGGAGCAGGAGCGTGCACAGGCCCAGGAGCACCCACGCGCCGATCACCCCGACCGCCGGCAGGGCGGTGGAGAAGTCGCCGAGCCAGGCCCGGGTGACGCCCTCCAGCCCGATGGCCGTGAGGAGCTGGTTCACCAGCCCGGTGGACGACAACAACCAGCTCCACGTGATGCCCGCCGCGACCAGCGGGATCACCTGCGGCAGGAAGATGACCGTGCGGGCCACCAGCGCGAGACGGCTGGCGGCGATGCGCCGGATCGTCGCCGCGATGGCCAGCCCGAGCACGACCGGGACCGCGCTGAAGAACACGATCAGCTTCAGCGCGTTGAGGATCGCGGCGAACAGGTCGGGATCGGTGAAGACCCGCAGGTAGTTCTGGACGCCGTTCCAGGCGGCCACGCCGATGCCGTCCCACGAGTAGAGGGAGTACTGCACCGTCATGGCCAGCGGCTGGATCACGAACACGACGTAGAACGCGGCCGCGGGCAGCACGAACAACCAGCCGGCCCAGTTTCTGCGCCGCTGCACGGCCGCCTTCACGTCAGCCTCCCTTGACCTGGGACTGGTAGTCGGCCTGCACGCTCTTCAGCAGGCCGTCGGGCGTCTGCTCCCCGGCCACCAGCTTCTGCAGGTTCGGGGTCCAGCTCTTGGCGTAGATCGCGCCGGTGGCGTTGGCGATGAAGTCCATCGCGCCGTTGTCCGTCGCGATCTGCGCGCCCGCCGCGAGGGTGTTCTCGGTGACGCTGCCCGCCGTGACCGGCGGCATCGGCGCGTCGGCCGGGCCCATCGGGTGGGAGCCGCCGACCTCGACGCCGATGGTGCGCGCCTGGGCGTCGGTGGCCACCCAGTTGAGGAACGCGGCGGCGCAGTCGGCGTTCTTGGCGTTCGCGCCGATGCCGAAGGTCAGCGGGGCCGACATGGCGGCGCGCTTGCCGCCGGCCTGGGCCGGGGGCATCAGGAAGAAGCCGATGTTCCCGGCCATCTGCTTGTCGAGGTTGCCCGACTCCCAGTCGCCGTTGAACATGAACAGGCCGTCGCCCTTGATGAAGCGGCTCATCATGGTGGCGTAGTCGACGGCGTTGACGTCCTTCCAGAAGTAGCCGGCCTTGATCCACTTCTCCAGGTGCTGGGTGGCCTGGAGGTTCGACGGGGTGTCGATGGTCGCGCCGGGCTTCTGGTAGATCCACTCGTTGATCGGCGCCGGCGGGCCGTAGGAGGCCATCAGGTCCTGGAGCGGGAAGGCCAGCCCGCCGGTCGCGCCGCCGTTGAACTGGGCGATCGGGGCCAGGCCCGCGTCCTTGGCCTTGGCCAGGGCGGCGTCGAGGTCGGCGAGCGTCTCGGGCGGGGTGGTCATGCCGATCTGCCCGGCCAGCTTCTTGTTGTAGAAGACGCCCGTCATGGAGAAGTTCAGGCCCATGGCGTAGAGGGAGCCCTCGCCGCGCACCGCGCCGCCGGGGGCCAGCCGCATCTGCTCCAGCTGCGAGGCGGGCCACTGGTCCCAGCCGAAGACCTTGGCGTAGTCGTCGAGGTTCTTGAGCAGGTTGTTCTTGACCAGCTCGGAGACCTGGGGCAGGCGCATCAGGTCGGGCGGGTCGTCGGCCAGCACCCGGGGCGCGTTCTGGGTGATCACCGCGAACTGGTCTTCGCGGATGTCCCAGGTGACGTTCGGATGCTGCTTGGCGAACTCGTCGCTGAGGGCCTTCGTGATCGGGAAGCCCGTTTCGTAGTAGGCCTTCAGGGTGATCGGCTCGGTGCCGCAGGTCGGCGCGGCCGACATCGGCGCGGCCGACGAGGCGGCGGCCGTCGCTTGGGCGTTGCCGCTGCCCGGCGCGGCGCACGCGGCGGCCAGGCTTCCCCCCAGGATGACCACCATCGCCACGCGGCTCCGGCGGGAGTGAACTCGTCGAGACATGGTGCGTCTCCCTTTGCTAAATCGGATTAGCGATGCGATAGTCTCACCGTGCGTATCCGACCGTGTCAAGGCCCCGTAATTGGGTTGAAATGTGGAGGTCTCAGCGGTGAGCCGACGTCGGGTCACCTTGGCCGATCTGGCCGAGGCGGCCGGAGTGTCCCGTACGACCGCCTCGCTCGTGATGACGGGCAGGGGCCGTGAGCTGCGCATTTCTCACGACGTGGAGCAGAGGGTACTGCGTGCGGCCGATGAGTTGGGCTACCGCCCGAACGCGGTCTCCGTCGGGCTGCGCACCGGCACGACGCGCACGATCGGCTTCGTCTCCGACACCGTCGCGACATCCCGCCTCGCCGGAGACATGATCAAGGGCGCCCTGGAGGCCGCCCGCGAGCGCGGCTTCATGTTGTTCATCGGTGAGAGCGAGGGCGATCCCGAGCTGGAGCGCGGCCTGCTGCACGCCATGCAGGACCGCCAGGTCGACGGCATCATCCTGGCCGCCATGTTCACCCGCACGATCAAGGTCCCGAAGGACATCGGCCCGGCCGTCCTGCTCAACGCGCTGCCCCGGCCGGCCTCGGGCCTGCCCTCGATCGTGCCCGACGAGATCGAGGCCGGGCGGTCGGCCGCCCGGGTGCTGCTCGACGCCGGGCACCACGACGAGGTCTACCTGATCGGAGCCGGGCCGACGCTGAACGACGTGCCCGCCGACAGCGTCGCGGCCGTCGAGCGCCTGATCGGCATCCGCGAGACCGGGCTGCGGATCGCCGGAGGGCGGGTCTGCGCCGACTGGCAACCCGAACACGGCCTGGCCGAGACCCGCGCGCTGCTGGCCGACCACCGCCCCCGCGCGCTGATCTGCCTCAACGACCGGGTGGCGATGGGCGCCTACCAGGCGCTCGGCGAAGCCGGGCTCTCGGTGCCCGGCGACGTCTCCGTCGTGTCGTTCGACGACCACCCGATCGCGTCGTGGATACAGCCCAAACTGACGACCGTGGCGCTGCCCCACTACGAACTGGGCCGTCAGGCCGTGGAGGTGCTGTTCGCCCAGATGGCCGGCGAGGTGGAGCCCGGCCAGGTGTTCCGGGTCTCCATGCCGGTGCGGCACCGGGAGTCGGTCGCCCCCCGGTCGTGAGGCTCACGCCGGGTCAGCGCCGCAGGCGCACCGGCTCGCCCGGACCGCCCCGGCGGACCAGCCAGGCCTCGGTGATGTGGGTGAACATCGCCTCCGAGGCGCCTTCGGGGTCGCCGAGCGCGATGCGCTCGTAGACGCGCCGGTGGCCGAGGTTGGAGGCCACGCAGAGCGCGCGTTCGGTGCGGCCCGTGTAGCGCGAGGTGTTGATCACCTGGCTCTCCAGCTGGCGTACGATCGCCCGCGCGATCCGGTTGCCGGACGTCCGCATGATCGTGTCGTGGAAGGCGCGGTCGTAGTCGGCGTAGGCGACGGGGTCGCCGACGAGTTCGTCCATGCGGGCGACCAGGGCGCGCAGGCGTTCGACGACCTCGCCGTCGGCGACGCGGGCGGCCACGTGGGCCATGTCCGACTCGAGCAGCCGCCGGGTGACGACCAGGTCGTCGAGCACGGTGATGCCGTCGTCCTGGGCGATGGTCGCGCCCAGCACGAGTTCGTCGAGCATGTTCCACTCGGTGGGCGCGGTGACGATCGTGCCGCTGCCCTGGCGGACCTGGACCAGCCCCTTCTCCTGCAGGACCTTCACCGCCTCCCGGACCACGGTCCGGCTGACGGAGAACGACTCGCACAACGCCGGTTCGGGCGGCAGCGGGGTGCCGGGGGCGTGCACGCCGCGCACGATGCGGGCGACGAGCTCCCCCGTGAGCGCCTGCGCGAGGTTGGCCGGGCGTTTTGTCCAGTCGGGAGAGGGTCCGGTGCCCGCGGACGCCCTCCGAGATGCCGCCATGTCCCCTCCAGCTGACCCCCACCGCACGTGTGCGACGAGTCTAGACGTCATACGAATCACGCGGTGGACAGGCGGTACACGCGCTCGGCCGTCCCGCTGAAGACGGCCTGCCGGTCGCCCTCGGGCAGATCGGCCAGCAGGGTCCGGACCGTGTCGGTCCACCTCGGCAACGACCCGGCGAGCAGGCAGACCGGCCAGTCGGAGCCGAACATCAGCCGGTCGGGCCCGAACGCGTCGATCGCCACCTCCACGTAGGGCCGCAGGGCCTCGGCGTCCCACCGTTCCCGGTCGGCCTCGGTGATGAGGCCCGAGAGCTTGGCGGTCACGTTGGGCTCGGCCGCCAGCCGCCGCAGCAGGACCTCCCACGACCGCAGCTCCCCGGCGGCGATGGCCGGTTTGGCCAGGTGGTCGAGGACGAAGCCGAGGTCGGGCAGCGCCCGCACGGTCTCGATCGCGGCCGGCAGCTGGTGCGGCGCCACCAGCAGGTCGTAGGTGAGCCCGGCCGAGGCCACGTGCCGCAGGCCCGCGCGCACGTCGTCGCGGGCCACCCAGGCCGGGTCGGGTTCGGCCTGCACGAGGTGGCGGACGCCGCGCAGCAGCCCGCCGCCCGGCGAGGCGGCCAGCGCGGCCAGCTCCTCCGGGAGGTCGGGCCGGGTCAGGTCGGCCCAGCCGACCACCGCCGCGATGGTCTCCGACTCGGCCGCCGTACGGAGGAACTCCCGCGTCTCCTCGGCGTCGGCCAGGACCTGCACCAGCACCGACCGGCCGACCCCCGCCTCGGCAGCGGTGGCGGCGTAGTCGGCCGGGGAGAAGTCCCGGTAGAGGATCTTCATCTCGGGGGAGGTCAGCCAGTCCTGCGGACGGCGGGACAGATCCCACAGATGGTGGTGGGCGTCGACGACGGAGTTGTTCATGCCTGCCTCACACTGAAGTCGCTGAATCCGAACCAGCCCGCGCGGGACGCGGCCATCAGGCCCGCGTCCTGCCGGTGGGCGACGCCCGTGAGATCGGCGGTCGGGCCGACCTTGATCCACGTGGTGCCGCTGCGGGAGTAGTAGCCGCTGACCTGATCGCCCAGGCGCACCAGCCGCACCCAGACCGGCGCCCCGATGTCCGGGACCGACCCGGCCGTGTCGAGACGCCCGTCGCCGTCGGCGTCCCATCGGAACACCACGCCGTCGCCGGGGGTGGCGACCATGGCCGCGTGACCGGGCGAGCAGCCGGAGAGGTCGTCGCGGAGCACGACGCCGGCCTCGGCCCGGGGGTCGGTGGCGTCGAGGTGGGTGACCCGGGCCGTGACGACCGCGGAGGGCCCGGCGGCGCCGTCGCGGTAGACGACGCCGTACTCGTCGGGTGATCCGGCCCCGGCGATCAGGATGGCGTACCGGGAACCGGCCTCGGCGAAGCGGCTGGACACCGAGCCCCGCGACTTCAGCGACGTGAGCGGGTTCAGCGCGGTCATCGTGAGCGACCGCACCACCTCGGCCCCGGCCAGGTCGGCCCAGCCGGTGACGACCGCCTTCACCACGGCCGGGCCCACCGGGACCCGGACCGACGCCGGTGCGGTGACCTTCCAGGTCTCCGTGCCGGACGCGCCCGAGTCGAGCCCGCACCGCGCCGGGCGGCCGGAGCGTTCGGCCTGCCAGCCGTCGGGGACGACGAGCGCGACCGTCACCGCCGAGGCCCGGCGCTCGCTGAGGTTGCGCACGGTCACCGTGACGACCGCCGTCTCACCCGCGTCGAGCACGGGCGGGTCGGCCGTCACGGTCACGCCGAAAGGGGGCCGCCCCGGGTCGGGCGGGCCGCGGTGGTCGCCGGAGGGACCGGCGTCGTAGATGATCCGGGCCGCCTCGACGGGGAGGGTCTCGGGCGTGACGGTCGTGTTGTCGCGCAGCACGTCGCCCCGGCGGCCGTCGGCGATCCCGGTGACCAGCGGGTTGGTGACGTGGTTGCCGGTCAGGGTCAGGTCGCCGGTGCGGTTGCCGTTGGCGACGTTGGCGTGCGCCCACGGGCCGGCCGTGTTCACGAAGACGTTGTTCCGCACGGTCAGGTCGCGGGAGGCCTCGTCGAAGTAGACGCCGTACTGGCCGCTGTTCTCGCAGTAGTTCTCCTCGATGACGCCGCCCGGTATCGAGGAGAGGGTGTAGAGCGCGCCTCCGCCGGACATCGCCCGCACCACGTCGCGCACGTGGTTGCCGACGACGTGGACGTCGCTCATCGTCGTCGGGGTGTCGTAGACGGGACGGAAGTCGTACAGGCCGCGGGCGAGGTAGTCGGGGCTGCCGCCCGGGTCGTTGGCGCCCCAGCCGTAGCCGAGGGCGATGCCCGAGTAGGGCAGGTCGGCGACGAGGTTGTGGGCGATGGTCAGCCGGGTGACGTAGCTGGCGAAGACGCCGGCGTGGTCGAGGTAGTCGACCGCCGTGGCGAAGACGCGGTTGTCGCTGATCACGATGTCGCCGTTGACCATGCGGGGGTCGCCGGGGTGGTGGGCGTCGGGGCGCACGCCGCCGACGGTGATGCCGCCCCCGGCGTTGGCCGTGAAGACGCCGCCGCTGACCGTGATCCGGCGCGCGCCCAGCCCGACGCCGGTGGCGTGGGCGTTCGCGTCGTTGCCGATGCCGAGCGCGACCGAGCCGAGGTTGACGAACGTGCACCCGGCGAAGGCGACGTCCTCGGCCGCCGACACCTGCACGGCCCCGGGCACCTGGAACCAGCCGTCGCGGGACGCCTCGAACCCCGCGCAGCCGACCGCGCACGTGTCGAACGCGTCGGCCGGGCGGTGCGGCTGCGGGCCGGCGATGAAGGCGCCGGTCTGCTGGTTGGCGTAGCCGTCATGGGACGACGGGCGCAACCACGTGGTGCCGGTGAAGGTCAGGTTCTCGAAGCGCAGGTGGCGGGCGGGGTCGTGGTAGGTGCCGCCGACCTCCAGCAGCGATTCCAGGCGCGGCAGTTCGACCCGCGCCGTGGCCAGGTCCTGCCCCGGAAGCGGCGCGTAGTAGAGCGTGCCCGAGGCGGGGTCGAGGTACCACTCGCCGGGTTCGTCCAGGAAGCTCCGCGCGTTGACCATGAAGTACTCCGGCGTACGCATCGGCGCCTGGAGGGTGTCGTAGCCGTAGGTGTTGTTGTCCCAGGCCGGCTGCCGCATGACGACGGCGGCCGGGGTGATGCGCTCGACCGGGGCGAACCGGTTGGTGAACGCCGACGTCGCCTGGAACTCGACGCGCCCCTGGTCGGGCAGGCCGGCCAGCCACGCCAGCCCGGGGTCGTCGAGGGTGAGGCCGGTGGCGGTCAGCGTGACGTGCTCGCGCGGCAGCGCGATCCTGGCCCGGCGGGCGAGCGCGCCGTCGACGTAGAGCTGGCGGCTGTCGGACCCGGGCTCCACCCGGGCCCGATAGACGCCGGTCGCCGGGTCGTCGGGCGCCCACCCGGTGACCGGGACGGCGCCGCTGATCACGGGGTCGGCCCCGCGCGCGGCGGTCCAGGTCACGGGGTGCCCGTCGTGGCCGGAGTCGGCCGCGTCGAGCCGCAGCGGCTCGGTCAGCCGGTGCACGCCGTCGAGGAGTTCCACGGTCACGTCGAGATGGCCCTGGGCCAGCGCGGCGCGCACCCGCCGCCGCGCCTCCCCCAGGGTCGCGAGCGGGCGGTTCCGCCTGCCCGGCCCGGCGTCGTCGGCGTTCGCGGCGCCGGTGGGGGCGACGGTGACGACCACGGGTGAGAGAGACACGGCAGATCCTTTCTTTCCGGCGTGGACGTCAGTGCACCCGGGGAGCCAGCAGGCGCAGGCCGGCCAGCCCGGGACGGACCGCGGGGCTGTCGTACGCCCGGGTGACCGGCCCGGCGGTGATCGCCCTGATCGCGTCCTCGTCGAGGGTGAGGCCCGCCCCCGGCGAGTCGCCGAGGACGAACGCGCCGTCCTCGATGGACAGGTCGAGCACGAACCCGGTCGGCGGCCGGAGGTCCTGCAACTCGGTGACCAGGTGGTTCGGCACCGAGGTGGCGGCGTGCAGCAGGCCGTGGGGGGTGGTGCCGATCGGGCTGACGGGCAGGTCGTAGGCGTGCGCCAGAGCCGCCACGCGCAGGAAGTGGGTGACCCCCCAGACCGCCGCCGTCTGCACGACGTCGACGGCCCCGGCCGTGATCAGCGGCCGGAACTGCTCCAGCCCCGTGAGGTTCTCCCCCGTGGCGACGGCGGCGCGCACGCCCCGGCCGACCGCGCCGAGCCCGTCGGCGTCCCACCGCCGGACGGGCTCCTCGACCCAGGTCAGGTCGAGGGTGCGTTCGAGCTCGGTCACGTGGCGGACCGCCTGCTTGCGCGACCAGACCTCGTTGGCGTCGAGCATCAGCCCCGGCCGGGCGCCGTTCCCCGCCTCGGTGAGCACGTCGCGCACGAGGGTCAGGCGCTCGCGGTCGCGGTCGACGTCGAGCCCGCCCTTGAGCTTGGCCGCGCGCAGGCCGCGTTCGGCGTACTCCTTGTACAGGCTGACGAGCCCCGCGTCGTCCAGGCCCATGTCGAGGCCGGAGGCGTAGGCGGGCACCCGCCGGTCGCGCCCGCCGAGCAGCCGCCAGAGCGGTTCGCCGGCCGCCTTCGCCTTGATGTCCCACAGGGCGGTGTCGAGCGCCCCGATGGTGCCGAAGACGGATCCGGCGTGGCCCGCCTTGAAGGTCCGCCGCAGCATGCGGTCGTAGAGCGCCGTCACGCCCCGCGGGTCCTCACCCTCCAGCGCCGCGAAGATCGAGTCGATCTCCACGTGCGGGCCGACGCCGACGCCCGTGATCCCCTCGTCGGTCTCGACGACGACGAGCGGGACCTTGACGACCCCGTCGGCGTAGAGACCGTTGGCGTCCCCGACGGGACGGCCCCAATCATGGACGGTGGTCAACGCGCGATACCCCGAGATGCGCATGTCAGCCCTTCGTGGAACCGGCGGTCACACCGTCGGCGATCTGACGCTGGAGGAACAGGTAGACGAGCAGGACGGGCACGGCGGCGATCAGGACCCCGGACGCGAAGGTGGGAATGTTGTCGGTGTACTGGCCGCGCAGGGAGGTGACGCCGACCATCAGCGTGCGGTGGTCGGCCGACGGCATCATCAGCAGCGCGATGAGCACGTCGTTCCAGCAGAACAGGGCGTCCAGGATGCCGACCGACAACAACGCCGGCCGGCCGATGGGCACCATGATCCGGCGGTAGACGCCGTAGACGGTGTTGCCGTCGATGCGGGCCGCGTCGACGATCTCCTTGGGCACCGACCGGTAGTAGCTGGTCATCAGGAACACGGTGAACGGCAGGAACTGGGCCACGTACGCGAGGATCAGACCCGGATAGGTGTCGATGAGGCCGGTGTCGGCCATCACCCGCGAGAGCGGCACCATGATCACCTGGAACGGGATGAACAGCGCGGCCAGGCAGCCGATGAACAGGGCCTTCGACCCCCGGAACGGCAGCCTGCTCAGCGCGAATCCGGCCATCGAGCCCAGCCAGAGCAGCAGGAACACCGACGCCGCGACCACGAAGAGCGAGTTGGCGAAGTAGCGCGCCATGCCGACGCTGTTCCACGCCGTGGCGATGTTCTCCCAGTGGAGCGACTCGGTCAGCGAGAAGCGGTCGAGCACGTACTCGCGCCGGGTCTTCATGGCCACGTTGGCCGTGAAGATCAGGGGATAGATCGTGGCCAGGGCCAGGATCGCCATCGGAACGGCGACCACCCACTTGCCGAGGCGCCGCATCAGTCCTCCCGTCCCGCGCGGCGCAGCACGCTGATCTGCAGCAGGCCGACCACGAGCATGATCAGGAACAGGACCGTGGAGGCCGCCGACGCGAGCGCGGGCCGGTTCATCTGCCCCTGCTGAATCCAGATGTAGTACTCGGGCAGGTAGGTCGACCCCTCCGGCCCGCCGCTGGTCATCACGTAGAGCAGGCCGAACATCGAGGTCAGCATGCCGATCATCGTCGTGACGAAGACGAACTGGATCGTCTGGCTCAGGCTCGGGATGATGACGTGCCAGATGCTCTGGCGCAACGAGGCGCCGTCGACGCGGGCCGCGTCGAGCAGCGAGGCGTCGAGGGTGGCGAAGCCGGCCAGGAACACCACCAGGGCCATGCCGAACGTCGCCCAGATCTGCACCCCGACGACGGCGAACTTCGCCACGCCCGGGTCGCCCAGCCAGTCGACCGGGCCGAGGCCGATCGTGCCGAGGAGCTCGTTCAGCGGGCCGTCGAAGGCGAGCATCAGGTTGAAGATGGCCCCGACGATGACCGGCGACAACACGGCGGGGAAGAAGTAGACGCTGCGGAAGAACCGGTGGCCCGGCACCTTCAGGTAGATGAACGTCGCCAGCAGCCCCGGGATCGCGACCGCGACCGGCAGGAGCAGCACCAGCAGCCCCACGTTGGCCAGCGCGGTCTGGAACAGCGGGTCGTCCAGCAGCTCCAGGTAGTTGGCGAAGCCGACCGCCGTGCCGTTGGCCTCGCCGTCTCCGGTGAAGGAGAAGTTGACGCCCAGCGCGAGCGGGTAGAGCCGCAGCGCCACGATGATCAGCACCGCCGGGGCGATCAGCACATACGGCGCGAGGCGTTCGGAACGCCCTCTGCGGCGGGCCGCGCCGTGGCGGGCCCGCTCCTTCTTGCCTCCCTCAACGGTCCGCCCGAGGTGACCCGGGCGGACCGCCGGCGAGGTGTTCCTCGTCGGCACCGGCTCAGTTCTCCTGGTCGGAGGCGGCCAGTTCCTCCACCGCCTCGTCGACGGTGGCCGAACCGCTCAGCAGCTTCTGCGACAGCCGGCCCATCAGGTCGATGGTCTTGGAGTCCATCGCGACGTGCAGCGCCGGCTTGCCCGCCTTGAGCTGCGCCACGATCTCACCGACGACGGGGGCGTCCTGCGGCGCGGAGATGGTGGTGTCGGAGGCGATCGCGCCCGCCTCGGCGGAGAAGGACGACAGGGCGTCGGTGGTGGTCAGCGAGCGGACCAGGTCGGCCGCGGCCTTGGGGTCCTTGGTCCACTTGGCCACCGCGTAGCCGATGCCGCCGTCGTAGGGCAGGCTCGGCGTGGCGCCGTCGGTGACGACCGGGGCGAGCATGATGCCGACCTTGTCGGGGCCGATGAACTCGCCGAAGTCCTTCCAGTGCCCGATGTCGGACATCAGGCCGATGATGTGGGCGGCCTTGCCGGTGTTGAACACCGAGAAGATGTCGGTGAACATCGCCGTGGAGTTGGCGCCCTCGTTGTTGAGCTTCTTGTCCCCGGTCTCCTTGAACATCTCGAAGATCTTCTTGACGTTGGGGGACTTCCAGTCGCGCTTGCCGGCGATCCAGCCGTCGTACTCGGCCGGCGTCAGGACGCCCGAGCCCATACCGGAAAGCCAGAACTGCGGCCCGATGCCCTCCTTGTTGCCGAGGGCGAAGCAGGCGGCGCCGGTCGCCTTCTTGAGCTTGTCGCAGTTGGCGAGGAACTCGTCCCACGTCGTGGCGGGGGCGGTGATGCCGGCCTTCTCGTAGAGCGCCTTGTTGTAGTAGATCGGGTGGCCCTGCAGGGTCACCGGGGCGCCGTAGGTCTTGCCGTCCTTGGCGAAGGCCTCCCAGCCGGCCAGGCGCGACTTGTCCTCGGCGACGTACTCGTCGAGGGGCAGGAGCGAGTCGGACCGGTCACGGATCTGGCCGCCGCCGTTGAAGAGCATGACGTCGGGCCCGGTTTTGGTCTGCATGGCCGCGCCGAGCAGGGTGTAGTACTGCTCGAACGGCTGCGGCACGAACTCGACGGTGACGTTCGGGTGCTTCTTGGCGAAGTCGGCCTTCGCCTTCTCGATGTATGTCTTGGCGTACGGCTCACCGGATTTCCAGTCCCAGACCACGAGCTTGCTCGCGGGGGCTGCTGCTGCGGCCGATCCGGTCGGCGTGGACGCGGGACGCGTCGCACTGCCGCAGGCGGCCACAGTCAGCGCCAGGACCACGACGCCCGGCCAAAGGGTTCGCTTCATCGCTGTTCACTCTCCCGGCGGCGGCCGGTCGGCCCGGCCGCTCATGTGAACCGGAACGTAATTCGTATGACGTCTTACGTCAATACTTCCTGGTTCGCCGAGAAGATCCGTTGCTGAATCTCTGTCCGGTAGTCCTCCAGGGTGTTGTCGATGTGGGCGGCGGCGGCCTCCGCCGCAGCCTCGGCGTCGCCGATCCGGATCGCCTGGTAGATGGCCTCGTGCTCCTCGACCGCCTTGGCCGCGTGGCCGCCGACCGACCCGCTCATGCCGATCAGGCTCGACTGCGCCTGGAGCCGGCGCGCCTCCCGGACGGACACCTGGAGGAACATGTTGTGAGAGGCCGTCGCGATGGCCGTGTGGAAGGCGTCGTCGCCCTCGTTGAACAGGTCTTCGCGCCCCGTCTCGAACCCATGCCGACAGACGCCCGCGGCCTTCTCGATCTCACGCAGCTCCGCGGGCGTGGCCCGGCGCGCGGCCAGGCGGCTGGTCTCCATCTCCTGGGTACGCCGGAACTCGAACAACATGTAGACGTGGTCGAGGTCGGTCGGCAGGAAGAACGGCGCCCACCTGCCGGTGCCGAGCATGCCCTCGTCGTCGGCCACATAGAGGCCCCGGCCCTTGTGCGCCCGCACCCGGCCCAGGGCGGACAGGATCTTCACCGCCTCACGGACCACCGTGCGGCTGGTGCCCAGCCGCTGTGCCAGGTCTATCTCCGTGGGCATGCGGTCACCCGGCCGCAGCCGCAACCGGCTGATCAGCTCCAGTACCTGTTCCGCCGCCACCTCGTATCCGGGCCGATAAGGGCCCGCCGCCCGCTCCACACCGCTCGTCTGCTCTGCCACACCTCCAAGAGTACGACTGATAGACCTCACCATGAGGCCGCACATCTCACGCCAGAGGGGGGCCGGACGCCGAGTACCCGGCCCCCCGGCCCTGATCAGCCCCGGAGGGTCCAGCGCTGGTTCGTGCCGCCGTGGCAGGTCCACAGCTGCAAGCGGCTGCCGTTGGCCGTGGCGTTGCCGGACACGTCCAGGCACAACCCCGACTGGACGCCGCTGATGCTGCCGTTGGCGTTGACCGTCCACCGCTGGTTGGCGCCGCCGTTGCAGTCCCAGATGACCACCGGGGTTCCGGTGGCGGTCCCCTGGCCCGAGGCGTCCAGGCACTTGTTCCCGAACACCGTGAACTGCCCGGACGACGTCCGCGACCACCGCTGGGTGGAGACCCCGGAGCAGTCCCAGATGTGCGTCGGCGAACCGTTGGCGTTGCTGTTGTTCTGCACGTCGACGCACCGGTTCGACTGGGCGCCCACGATCTCCACGGTCTGCGGATTGGTGGTGCCGCCCTGCGGCCCGGCGGCGTTCATGACCGCCTGGGCGCCCGAGGGCCAGGCGCCGTTGGAGACCACGACGTTGTTGTTGACGACGTTGCCCCGGTCACCGTTGGTCACGTTGGTGGAACTGCTGCTCGTCCAGTTCCCGGTGACCGTCCAGTTGCCCATGTTCTCCCCGCCCCAGTAGTTGGCGGTGGCCCACACCCCGATGGAGGAGAAGACGTTGTTGCGGACCGTGTAGTACTTGGACCCCTCGTCGAAGTAGACGCCGAAGTGCCCGTTGGTGCGCAGGCAGTAGTTGTCGCTGATGACCGCGCCCGGGTTCCACGACAGGGTGTAGATGCACCCGCCGTCGTTCATCTGCTGCATCACGTCGTGGACGTAGTTGCCGATGAGCCGGTTGTTCGAGGCGGTCGTCGGGGTCGTGTAGCGGGGCTGGTAGTTGTACAGGCCCCGGTTGGCGTACTGGGTGTTGCCGCCGGTGTCGTTGGCGCCCCAGCCGTAGCCGATCGACATGCCCGTGTAGGGCATGTTGTAGACCTCGTTGTACGACACCGTCGCGTCGCTGACGTAGGTGGTCAGCACCGACACGATGCCCCGGTAGTCCAGCCCCAGGTCGTGGATGCGGTTGTTGCTGATCGTGATGTTGCGGTTGACCATGCGCTGGTCGCTGGGGTGATGGGCGTCGGCCCTGACCCCGCCGACCACGACGCCGCCGGCCGAGCTGCGGGCGATCTCCGACCGGGTGATCGTGATGTTGCTGGCCGCCAGCCCGACGCCGCTGGTGGTGGCGTTGGCGTCGTTGCCGATCCCGATGGCGGTCTGCCCGAGGTTGACGAACTGGGAGTCGCCGAAGGTGACGTTGTCGGCGGCCGAGATCTGCACGGCCGCCGGCATCTGGTTCCAGTTCGGCCGGGCCGCCTCGAACTGGGTGCACCCGTTGTGGCAGGTCGAGAAGCCGGGCCAGTTCCAGTTGCCGTAGATGTAGGAACCGGTCTGCTGGTCGACGAATCCCTGGTTGCTGCTCGGCCCGAGCCACGTCGTGCCGGTGAAGGTGAGGCCGGAGAAGGCGATGTGGTGGGCGGGCGCGGACAGGGTGCCGCCCACCGACACCAGCGACTGCAGCACCGGCATCTCGACGCTGAGGCTGCTCATGTTCTGGCCGGCGGCCGGGATGTAGTAGAGGACCCCGGTGCCGGTGTTGAGGTACCACTCGTTGGCGGCGTCGAGGAACTCGTAGGCGTTGGCCAGGTAGAGCGGCCCGGCCCGGTGGGGCTGGGTGAAGGTGTCGTAGCCGAAGTTGTTGTTGTTCCACGCCGGCTGCTGCATCGTGATCTGGCCGCCGCTGATGCTCTGCACCGGCGAGTAGCGGTCGGTGAACGACCCCACGCTCTCCATCTCGACCCGGCTCTGGTTCGCCAGGTTGTTGAGGTAGTTCAGGGCGCTGCTGGTGAACCGCATGCCGGTGCTGCTCGCGGTGAAGTCGGCCCGGTTCACCTGGGTGCGCGCCCGGATCGCGGCCGCGCCGTTGACGTAGAGCTGGCGGGTGTCGACGCCGGTGCCGACGGTGGCCCGCCAGATGTTCCTGGCGGAGTCGGCGAGCGTCCAGCCGGTGACGGCGCGGGCGCCGGTGATCACCGGCCGGGCGCCGGCGGCGGCCTGCCAGCGCACGGTGTAGCCGTTGTTGCCCGAGTCGGCGGCCGTCAGGCGGAGCGGCGCGGTCAGCCGGTAGGTGCCCGCGGCCAGTTCGACCACGATGTCACCCGACATGCCGGCGTTCAGCGACCGCACCGCCGTCTGCGCCGCCGAGATCGAGCACGGCTGCGCCGAGGTGCAGGCGGTGCCCGATCCGGTGGCCGAGGCGTAGAGGGTCGTGGTCGCCGCGGCGGCCGGTGCGACCGGCGCGACCACGGTGACCGCGACGGTCAGGCCGAGCGCCGTCGTCGCCGCGGACAACAACTTTCTCAGGGAGGCTGAGGTGAGTGGGAGCATGGAGCCTTCCTTGGGGGGTGTTCGGCGCGGAGGCCGCTTTCTCAGGTGCGCGTCCAGCGCTGGTTGGTGCCGCCGTGGCAGGCCCAGATGTGGACCCGGGAGCCGTTGGCGGTGCCGTAGTTGGAGACGTCGAGGCACTTGTTCGCCCCGATGGCGGTGATGCTGCCGTCGGAGTTGAGGCGCCACTTCTGGTTGTTCTGGCCGTTGCAGTCCCAGATGAGGACCGCGGTGCCGTCGGCGGTGCCCGCGCCGCTCACGTCGAGGCACTTGCCGCCGTAGACGCGCAGCTCACCGGCCGCCGTGGTGGTCCACTGCTGATTGGCCTGGCCGTTGCAGTCCCAGAGCTGGGCGACCGCGCCGTTGGCCTGCGAGGCACCGCTGACGTCCAGGCAGCGGCCGGAGGCGACCCCGCGCAGCGGGGACGTCGCGCCGGGAGAGACCGTGGGCGTCGGGGTCGGCGTCGGCGAGGGGTTCGGACCGCTGCCGAACTGGGAGAAGAACTTCCACACCTCGCCCTTGGTCCAGGTCGTGATCCCGCTCTCCGCGTAGGTCCCGTCGACCGGGCCGGGCATGTGCCCGTTGTCGAAGGCGGCCCACACGACCGGGTATCCGGAGCGGCAGCCGGAGTAGGTGGTGAGGGTGTGCGAGCGGCTGCCCTGGCCGGGCTCCGGCGGGTTCTGCGCGGTGCAGCCGTTGTTGCGGACGAACCGGTCGCGCAGCGACCGCCCCTGCGAGATGTTCAGCACGTTGTCGGTGATCCCGTGCAGCCCCATGTACGCGATGGGCTGCGTACCGCCGTCACACCCGCTGAGCTGGGCGCCGGCGAACACGGCGACCGCGCGGAAGACCGTCGCCCGCGAGCAGGCCAGGGAGTAGCTCATGCCGCCGCCGTAGCTGAACCCGGTGGCGAAGCGCTGGGTGGTGTCGACGCACAGGTCGCCCTCGATGCGCGAGATCATGTCGTCGACGAAGCGAACGTCCTCGCCGCCGGAGTTGGCCCAGCCGTTGCCCAGGCCCTGCGGGGCGACCAGGATCGCGCTGTTGTTCGACTGCTCCTGCTGCCCGTAGTAGGACCACGCGGTCCCGCTGGTGCCGCCGGAGGCGACGTCGTTCATGGTGCCGCCCCGCCAGTGGAAGGCGAAGATCAGCCGGTACTGCCGGTTGTTGTCGTAGCCGTCGGGCACCCGCAGGATGAACTGGCGGCTCTTGCCGCCGCTCGTGATGGTGTGGGTGCCGCTGCGGAGCGTCGGCGACTTGCCGCACCCCGCGGTCGCGGCGGCGCCCGCCGGCGGCGCCAGTAAGCCGGTGGCGAGCACCAGCCCGGCCGCGGCCACGATGGCCGCGAAGATCGATCTGTGCCGTGACGTCATGCGACTTCCTCTGCGCTCGGTAGGACGATGAGGTCGCTCTGGAACGGCGTCAGGGCAGGCGGAAAGAGCCGGTTCGACCGGCGTGCCGTCCGGGGAGAGATGGAGCGGCCCAGCCGGTGACCGGAGTGGCACCACCGGAGACCGACGCGGGCCGCCATGACATCTGTGGGGCGCATATCGGTCTGATCAGGAGCCCGGGAGAGCGAAGAGCCTTCTCACCAGGTGCCTCCTCATCGGCGACCTCTGCGGAGGGATGCGGCGTCCATCCTCAGACGATGCGCACTTCACCGACATGTGAGCGTTAACAAGCACACATGTCGGCATGGCTCCTTTCTTCCTGTGAATCCACCCTGACAGGTCTTGCGTAGCAAACAACAGCCGACAGGCCAGCGTCAAGAGTATGAAACATTCACATAATCTGGAGCGCGCGCCGGGAGCCGACGGGGCCTGCGCATTCGGGCCACCCGGAGATCACGACCTGCTGAAACCTTCATCTGGCACGCCGAGCGCGCGGAGCTCCGGTTTGCGGATCTTGCCGGAGCCCGTCTTGGGCAGGGCGTCGACGACGTCGAAATAGACGGGGATCTTGTATTTCGCGAGCCGTTCGCGCAAGAATCCGGTCAGCTCCGCGGCGGTCGCCTCGGCGCCCGCCACGAGCACGAGGAAGGCGCGGCCCACCTCACCCCATCGGGGATCGGGCACCCCGACCACGGCGGCCTCCGCCACCGCCGGATGGGTGAAGAGCACCGCCTCGACCTCGGCCGGATAGACGTTCTCGCCGCCGGAGATGTACATGTCCTTGACGCGGTCGACGATGGTGAGATGGCCCTCGTCGTCCATGACCCCGATGTCGCCCGAGTGGAACCAGCCGTCGCCGGTCAGCGCGGCGGCGGTCGCCCCCGGGTTGCCCCAGTAGCCGGGGGTCACGTTCGGCCCCTGGATGAGCACCTCGCCCGGCGTGCCGGGCGGCGCGTCCACCCGCACGTCGGCGAAGAAGACCGGCACCCCGGCCGAGCCCGCCCGGCGTTCGCTGTCGGCCGCCTCCAGGAAGGTCGCGCCCGGCGCGGTCTCGGTCAGGCCGTAACCCTGGCAGAACACCAGGCCCCGTTCCTGGTAGGCCCGGATCAGCGCCACCGGGATCGGCGCCCCGCCCGACATGAGGGTGCGCAGCGACGACAGGTCGGCGTCGGCCCAGCGGGGAGAGCGGGCGAAGTCGGCGAACATGGTGGTGACGCCGAACATCCACGTGACGCCGTGCTCCTCGATGAGGTCGTAGCAGCGGTCGGCGTTCCACGACGGCATGATCACCGAGGTGCCGCCCTTGAGGAAGGTCGGCAGGAGGGTCTGGTTCAGGGCCGCTACGTGGAAGAGCGGCGCGCTGATCAGCGTCACCTCGGTGCTCGTCAGATCCACGCCGATCATCATGTTGACGCAGTTCCACACCAGGTTGGCGTGGGTGAGCATGGCGCCCTTCGGGCTGCCGGTGGTGCCCGAGGTGTAGAGGATCAGCGCCACGTCGTCGGCCGCGACCGGCACGTCGATCGGGCCGGGGTCGCCCGCCGCGATCCACGACTCGACCGTGTCGAGGTCCGCGGCCGGCACGTCCGTCTCCGGCGGGCCGTGGGCGGGGTCGTGCACGAGGAGGGACACGCCCGAGTCGCGCAGCATGTACCCGATCTCGGGCGCGGCCAGGCGGAAGTTCAGCGGGACGAACACCCCGCCGAGCAGGTGGGTGGCGAACATGGTCTCGGCCAGCGCGACGTGGTTGGGGCCGAGGTAGGCGACCCGGTCGCCCGGCCGGATGTCCAGCCGGGAGGCCAGGCGGGTGGTCCGCTCATGGAACTCGGCGTACGTCACCCGACGGCCGGACTGCACGAACGCGGTCCGGCCGGGGCTCATCCGGGCGCGGCGGGCGGGCCAGCCGCCGAGCCCGGCGTTACGCATCGGCGGCGAGGTCTCGGGTGCTGGTCTCCCGCAGCGCCAGCACGCAGACGACCGTCACCAGGCAGCAGACGGCGATGACGATGGAGACCGCCATCGTGCCGCCGCCGCCCGACGAGGCGTCGAGCTGGGCGAACAGCAGCGGCCCGAGGCCCGCGCCGAGCCCGGCGATCTGGTAGCCGAGCGAGGCGCCCGTGTACCGGTTCCTGGTGGGGAACAACTCGGCGTAGAGGGCGGCGAGCGGGCCGTACATCAGCGGGTGGATGATCGCCTGGCCGAGCACCAGCGCCAGGGTGAGCACCACGACGCTGCCGCTGTTCACCATCGGGAACAGCACGAAGGCGAAGGCCGCCATGAGCAGCGCGCCGACGAGCACGATCGGCCGCCGGCCCGTCCGGTCGGAGAGCGCCGACCAGGCGATGATGCTCACCACCGCCAGCGCCGACGAGAGCGTCAGGCCGTTGAGCACGTCCTGGCGGGCGAAGCCGGTCCGCACCCCGTAGGCGATCAGGTAGGTGGTGAGCGTGCCCTGCGCCACGAAGGCCGACAGCCCGACGCCCACACCGAGCAGCAGCACGCGCGGGTGGTCGCGGAGCACGTCCAGGAGCGGCATCCGGGTGGTGCGCCCGGCCGCCGCGAACACCGGGGTCTCCTCGACCCGCAGCCGGACGAACAACCCGACCGCCAGCAGCAGGATGCTCAGCAGGAACGGCACCCGCCAGCCCCAGCTGAGGAACGCCTGCTCGTCGAGGAGGGCGGCGGTGCCGGTCAGCGCGCCGGTCGAGAGCACCATGCCGAACGGGGCGCCGGCGTTGGTGAAGCTCGCCCACAGGCCGCGCCGGCTGGTGGCGTGCTCGGCCGACATCAGCACGGCCCCGCCCCACTCGCCGCCGATGGCCAGGCCCTGCACGATCCGCAACGCGACGAGCAGGACCGGGGCCAGCACGCCGATCTGGTCGTAGGTGGGCAGCAGGCCGATGAGGAAGCTCGCCAGGCCCATCAGGGTCATGGTGAGGACCAGCATGCGCTTGCGGCCGAGCCGGTCGCCGAAGTGACCGAAGATCACCCCGCCCAGGGGGCGGGCGAGATAGCCCGTGGCGAAGGTGCCGAAGCTGGCGACCGTCGCCGTGAGCGGGTCGAGGGTGGAGAAGAAGACCTTCCCGAAGACGACCGCCGAGGCGGTCGCGTACAGCAGGAAGTCGTAGTACTCGATGACGCTGCCCAGGAAGCTGGAAGCCACCGCACGGCGGAGCTGAACCTGGCTTTGGGGTATGACCGACGGGTCCGACATAACAAGCTCCTCGATCAGGGAGTGAGCCGCTGCGCCTGCTTGCCCGGAATTTAGGCACATTCGTGACGGACGTCAATCCTTTGCCCACTATCAAGTCAGGCCGAGCAGCCGGGCCGCGTTCTCCTTCAGGATCTTCGGCCGGACCTCGGGCTTGATGTCGAGCTTGTCGAAGTCGGCGAGCCACCGGTCGGGCGTGATCATCGGGTAGTCGGAGCCGAACAGCACCTTGTCCTTGAGCAGCGTGTTGGCGTACCGGACGAGGATCGGCGGGAAGTACTTCGGCGACCAGCCCGACAGGTCGATGTACACGTGCGGCTTGTGCGTGGCGACCGCCAGCGCCTCGTCCTGCCAGGGGAACGACGGGTGGGCCAGGATGATCCGCAACTCCGGGAAGTCCACGGCGACGTCGTCGACCAGCATCGGGTTGGAGTACTTCAGCCGGATCCCGCCGCCGCCCGGCAGGCCCGCGCCGATGCCGGTCTGGCCCGTGTGGAACAGCGCCGGCACGCCCAGCTCCTCGATCGCCTCGTAGAGGGGGTAGGCCGCGCGGTCGTCGGGGGCCATGCCCTGCACGCTCGGGTGGAACTTGAAGCCGCGCACCCCGTACTCGCCGACCAGCCGGCGGGCCTCTCTGACGCCCGCCCTGCCCTTCCACGGGTCGACGCTGGCGAACGGGATCAGCACGTCGGCGTGGGCGGCGCAGCTCTCCGCGACCTCCTCGTTGGAGATGCGCGGATGCCCGGTGGCGTGCTCGGCGTCGACCGTGAACACCACGGCGGCCATGCCGCGCTCGCGGTAGTAGGCGGCCATCTCGGGGATCGTCGGCCGGTTGCCCTCCTTGAAGTACTTCGCCGAGGCGGCGACCAGGTCGTCGCTCAGTGAGGCGTGCCCGTCGGCGGAGACCTCGGCGTGCGTGTGGACGTCGATCGCGACGAGTTCGCCGACGTTCATGGGACCTCCTTGGGCACAAATCTGACTTTCGTCAATTATGTGCCTGACATCTGGCCCGTCTACGCTTTCGTCGTGACCATCGGCGCCGACGACGAACCGGCCGCGCCCTCCGCGCGCCCCCAATCCCTGATCTTCAGCTTCCTCGGCGTCTACGCCCTCGACCGCGGCACCGCCATCTCCTCGGGCAGCGTCATCGAGGTGTTCGCCCGCCTCGGCGTCTCCGAGGAGGCCGTCCGGTCGACGCTCGCCCGCATGGTCAAGCGCAACCTGCTGGTCCGCCACCGGCTCGGCCGGCGGGTCTACCTCGGGCTCACCCCCCACGCCGAGACCGTGCTGCGCGACGGCCGCCGCCGCGTCTGGGAGACCGGCGCGGTCAACCGCGACTGGGACGGCACCTGGACGGTCGTCGGCTTCTCGTTGCCCGACAGCCGCCGGAGCACCCGGCACGACCTGCGCTCCCGCCTCATCTGGGCCGGGTTCGGCCCGTTGCAGAGCGGCTTGTGGATCACCCCGGGCACCAAGGACGTCACCGGCGTGCTCGACGGCCTCGACGTCGACGACCACGTGACGGTGCTGACCGCCCGCGCGTACACCCCGACCGAGGCCGCCGACCTGGTCGCAAAAGCCTTCGACATCGAGCAGATCGCCCGCCGCTACCGCGCCTTCCTGGCCCGCTGGGACGTGCTCCACCCGCTGCCCGACGCCCCCGACGACCTGGTCAGGCAGCTCCTGCTGCACACCGACTGGCTGCAGCTCGTCCGGCAGGACCCGCACCTGCCGGCCGAGCACCTCCCCGGCGACTGGCCGGCTATCCGGGCGGAGCAGGTCTTCCGCACCCGTGCGGAAGAATACGTGCGCCCCGCCCGGACGGTCGCCGACGGCGTCCTGGACGAACTCATCCCATGACGCAGGCCGTGCCGTTGAGCGTGAACCCCGACGGGTTCGTGTTGCTGCCGCTGTAGGTGCCCTGCACGCCGAAGCCGGCGCGCCCCTGCGGCGCGATCGTGCCGTTGTAGTTGACGTTGCGCGCGGTGACCTGGGTGCCTGACTGGGTCACGGTGGCGTTCCACGCGTTGGTGATCCGCTGGTTACCGGCGTACGACCAGGTCACCGTCCAGCCGTTGACGGGCGTGTTGCCGGTGTTGGTGACGCTGACCTCGGCGGTGAACCCGTTGTTCCACGTGTTCGGCACGTAGGCGACCCGGCAGCCGGAACCCGGGCTGGGCGACGGAGACGGGCTCGGTGACGGGGACGGGGACGGGCTGGGCGACGGAGACGGGCTGGGCGACGGGCTGGGTTCGCCGGTCAGGCCGAAGAACTGGATCGCGGCCGCGGCCATGCCGCCGCTCGGCAGGCTGTGTCCCGCGCCCTGGATGCTGTACGCCTCCACCCGCACCGTGCCGGACGAGTCGGCGTAGCGGCGGCGGTTCCAGTTCGCCTGCGGGGTGTCGCTGCTGGTGGGCGTCTGGCTCAGCCCGAACACGTTCGTCCACTGGTCGATAGCCTGCTGGTGGGTGGCGTAGAAGACCAGGTTGTCGTTGGTGCCGTGCCAGAGCTGGACCTTCGGCCGGGGGCCGGTGTAGCCGGGGTAGGCGGCCCTGACCAGGTCGCCCCACTGCTGCGGCGTCTTGTTGATGCGCCCGGAGGCGCAGTCGCTGACCCCCGGCGACGGCACGTAGTCGGCCTCGTTCGGGAAGCACGCGAACGGCACCCCCATGAACGCCGCTCCCGCCTTGAACACGTCGGGGTAGTTGCCGAGCATGATGTTGGTCTCCATGCCACCGGCGGAGCTGCCGGTGACGAAGAGCCGGTTGGCGTCGCCGTTGTGGCGCTGCCGGGTGTAGTTGACCATCGACAACAACGAGACGGGGTCGCTGCCGCCGTTGCGCGTCTGCGAGGCGGCCGACCACGAGTCGAAGCAGTTGCCCTTCTTCGACGCCGACGGGTAGATGACGATGAAGCCGTACTGGTCGGCGAGGGAGCGGAACTCCGAGCCCGAGAAGAACCCCGGTCCGGAACCTCCGCATCCGTGCATCGCGAGCACGATCGCCGGGCTGGGCCGCACGTTGTCCGGCACGTACAGGTGCATGCGCAGGTTGCCGGGGTTGCTGCCGAAGCTGGTCACCTCGGTCAGCGTGGCGGCCGCCGCGGGTTGTCCGGCCGCCAGGATCGTGGCGGCGTACACCACTCCGGCGGCGACGACGGCGGTCAATCGCTTCATCGGCCCTCCTCTGGTCGACGTCCTGACGCAGCCGGTATACGAGCGCCGCGGCGGGCCGGTCAACCTTCGCCCGTGCGGGAACACAGCCGATCGATCATGGAAATGCGCTGCTCATGCTGGTCATCGGGCCAATGCTTATCAAGTAGCTTGATATGCAGGCCCGGAAACTTACATCGCCCGTTATGGTCATGCGGTGAACCCGCCCAGGCTGAGTTATCTGGTCTACCGGCTGGAGCGCCGCATCCGCGCCCGGCTCGACGAGGCCCTCGCGCTCCACGGCGTCACGACGACCGAGTACATGGCGCTCGGGGAACTGCGCGTACGCGACGGCCTGTCCTCGGCCGAGCTGGCCCGGATCGCCTTCGTCACGCCACAGGCGATGAATCTGGTGGTCCGCGACCTGGAGAGACGCGGCCTCATCCACCGCGACGCCCACCCCGACGGCGGGCGGATCCTGCGGGTCCATCTGTCCCGGCAGGGCCGGGCGGCGCTGCGCAGGTGCGACCGCGCGCTCGACGGCATCGAGGACGACATGCTCGCCGACCTCGACGACGTCACCCGCGTCACCCTGCTGGAGGCGCTCACGCAGTGCACCCGGGCCCTCCACCCGCCCGGGTCTGGGTGATCTCCCGAAATCACCCAGACCCGGTGGTGGACTCAGGCGCCGGGGTTCATCAGGTGCGGCTCCACCGCTGGTTCGCGCCGTTCCAGCAGGAGTAGACCTGGATCAGGGCACCGTTGCCGGAGCCGGCGGCGTCCAGGCACAGGCCCGACTGCACGTTCCTGATGCTGCCGTCGGAGTTGATGGTCCACTTCTGGTTCGCGCCGCCCCAGCAGGAGTAGATCTGCACCTTCGCGCCGTTGCCGGTGCCGGCGGCGTCGAGGCACTTGTTGCCGTAGACCCGCAGTTCCTGGGCCGAGGTGTAGCTCCACTGCTGGTTGCTGTTGGAGTGACAGTCGTAGAGCTGGACTTGCGTGCCGTCGGTCGTCGAGGCGCTCGGCACGTCGACGCACCGGTTGGACTGCTGGCCGCGGATCTGTCCGCCGGTGCCCGGGGTGGGCGTGGGGGTCGGCGTGGGCGAGGTGCCCGGCGAGGGCGACGTGGTCGGCGAGGGCGACGGGTTGGGCGTCGCGGCGTTGAGGGCGTTCAGCACCGAGTTGTACGCGGCCTTCTTGTTGCCGCTGGTGTCGAAGAGCAGCGGGCTGGTGTTGGCGCCCAGCCAGGAGTCGCTGTCACGCACGCCCCACACGGTGATGCCGGTGCAGCGCGCCACCGCGAGGCAGTCGTTCACGACGGCGGCGTAGGTCTGCGCCGAGCCGCCCTGGATGTCGAGCTCGGTGATCTGCACGTCGACGCCGAGAGCCGCGAAGCTCTGGATGGTCGTGCGGTAGTTGCTGTTGTACGCGCTCTGGCTGTTGAAGTGGGACTGCAGGCCGACGCAGTCGATCGGCACGCCCCGCGACTTGAAGTCGCGGACCATGTTGTAGACGGCCTGGGTCTTGGCCCAGCTCCAGTTGTCGATGTTGTAGTCGTTGTAGCAGAGTTTGGCGGCCGGGTCGGCGGCCCGCGCGGTGCGGAAGGCCACCTCGATCCAGTCGTTGCCGGTCCGCTGGAGGTTGGAGTCACGGCGGCCGCCGGAGTTGCCGTCGGCGAAGGCCTCGTTGACGACGTCCCAGGCGTAGATCTTGCCCCTGTAGTGGCCCATCACGCCGTTGATGTGGTCGATCATCGCCTGGCGGAGCGAGCTCCCCGACGTCTGCTCCATCCAGGACGGCTGCTGGGAGTGCCAGGCCAGCGTGTGACCGCGCACCCGCTTGCCGTTCTGCACGGCCCAGTTGTAGATCCGGTCGCCGGCCTGGAAGTTGAACTGCCCCCGGTTGGGCTCGGTGGCGTTGATCTTCATCTCGTTCTCGGCGGTGATCATGTCGAACTCGCGGTTCGCGATCGTCGTGTACTGCGAGTCGCCCAGCTTGCCCTGGGCGATGGCGGTGCCGAAGTAGCGTCCACTCTGCTGCGCGGCGGCGGCCAGCGTGCTCCCGGCGGCGTCCGCCGGCAGGGTCACCATCAGCGCGGCGCCGACGATCCCGACGACGCTGATGACACCGGCGCCGAAGACCCGGCGAAGGGTGGATGCGGGTAATGCGTTCATACCCATGCCTGACTCCATAACTGAAATCACCGAAAGAGGGATATGCGGGAACCCGGCGGACGACGCCGCACCCCAGACCGCTGGCGCGCACCACGATGGCGTCATGGCCGGCGACCCCCTGATCACCACATCAGACTGGGCCGACCGCCTCGGAGACTTAGTGTGGAAACCCAACCGAAACATGTCAACACCGGAGCGAAATTTTCGGCGGCCATGCATCCTGGCCTGATGGCCCTCACGCGGGCACTCACAGGGAGCGATGAGGCCACGGGACACCGGCGGTGGTCGAAAAGTTAACAGCTTCGGGAGCGTGCAAGTTTCATGCTCACGCCGTAATTTACGGAGGCCGAAACGGCTTGTCAGCACCGAGCGCCGCTCCGGTGCGGCCCGGGAGAGCCCTTGACGCGGTCACGCCCGCTGTATTTACTCACCGCCAGCACCACCAGACGCCGGGACGCCGAAGGGAGGTCGCACTACGATGTGCTAGCGCTAACAGGACCGAGCCTGTGACGCGCGACGTCGTAGGGCCTGGGTGGCACCACACTCCTGGGTCCCCGTGTCAGTCGCTCTGCCTCCGTGCACGGAGGCAGAGCGACCCAGGAAGCGGCCGCGGATCCGCTAGCCGCCGGCGACCAGCCGGCCGCGGAACTCGGCGGTCGCACTCTGCAGCAGCTGGTTCAGATGCTCGATCTCGGCCTCGGCCGGTTCCCGGCTGAGCCGCACGTCCACCGCGAAGTTCCCGTCCCGCACGGTCACGGCGAGGTCGTCGAGCAGGTCGCCCGGCAGCCTCCCGAGGACGAACTCCCGGAACGCGTCGGCGATCGTGTCCTGCAGGTCGCCGCACCCGCACGACTGCCCGGCCGCGATGGCCGTGAGGTGGCTGCGGCCGGTGATCGCGTCGGGATGCGCGACGTCCAGCGTCGCCAGACCGGCCTCCACGACGTGCCTGGCCTCGTCGAAACGGCCGGCGTGCTGCAGGAAGAGCCCGAGCGCGATCCGCGACCGGCCGAGGATCTCGTGGTCGATCCCGAGATCGGCCATCCCGACGGCCGCCCGCAGGCGTTCCTCCGCCTCGGCGGGCCGGTCGGCCGCCGCCAGCGCGAGCCCCCAGTTGCGCAGCAGCTGGGCGTGATACTCCGGACGTCCCAGGCGGTCGGCCCTGGTCTGGGCGCGGGCGTAGGTGTCGAGCGCCCCGGCCGTGTCGCCGACGTCGTCCTGCGCCATGGCCAGCGCGAGGGCCGTCGCGAACGCGTCGTGCTCCCGGCCCTGCCGGTCGTAGGAGGCGAGCACCTTCTTGATCGTCTCGACCCGTCCCGCCTCGTCGCCGGCGTCGTGCCCGGCGTTGGCCAGCTGGGAGAACACGTTGAGCGTCGCCTGGTGGTCGGGCCCCAGGCGCTCTTCCAGGGCGTCGGCCAGCGGGCCGAGCACGGCCTTCCCCAGCACGTGGTCGCGGCCCGCCCGCTCGATCGCCGTGTCGGCGATTCCCTCGACGACCTCGTCGGGCAGCCGGTCGAGCGCGGAGAACGGGAGCTCACCGGTGTCGCCGGTCGCCACGATCTCCCCGCGCAGCGCCAGCGCGGAGGCGACCCGCTCGTGGCCGTTGCGCCAGTAGACGCCGACCGCCTCCTCGACGACCTCACGGGCCTGCCCGAGGTCGCCGCGCCGCCGCAGAAAAAGACGACGGTGATCTCGACCTGCCCGGGAGTATAGGGACGTATTGACCTCAGCCGATGGGATCGAGCAGCCGCCGGGGTGTGTTGATGGCGTCGGACACCGGGTCGTGGCCCTCGTCGGCCGCGTCGAAGCCCGGACCGGGCTCGACCCTGGTCTCCGCGACCGGAACCGGTTCCCCGCAGCGCTCGCACCGCCCGCCCGGGTCGAGCAGCCCTCCGTCGTGGTCGTGGCGGATCGAGCGCGGCGCCCCGCCCGGGGAGTAGAAGGCGTCTCCCCAGGTCATCATGGCCCGCACGACCGGCCACAACTCGACGCCCTTGGGGGTCAGCCGGTATTCGACGGCCGGGCCCTCCTCGCGGCTGAGCACGCCCTCGCGGACGAGCAGCTTGAGCCGGTCGGCCAGGACGGCACGCGGGATCTTCAGCTGGGTGGCGAAGTCGCCGAACCGGCGCACCCCGAAGAACGCGTCGCGGACGATCAGGAGCGTCCACCGCTCCCCCACGACCTCCAGCGCACGCGCCAGCGAGCAGTTGCGGTCGGCATAGGTGCTGGGCAGCGTCATGCGGCCGATCCTATCCACTCCAGTTCGGTCAGTGAACTGAGCGTGCTACGTTGTGGTTCAGTCACCGAACCAGCACGGGAGGATCACCCATGTACCAGTTCGTCGTCTCCTTCACCGTCCGGCCGGAGCACCGCGACGACTTCGTCCGGGCGGCGCGCAGGACCGCGCACGACTCCCTCGCGAACGAGCCCGGCTCCCGGCGGTTCGAGGTCATCGCCGACGAGAACGACCCCGACGTCTTCTACCTGAACGAGGTCTACGCCGACGCCGCCGCCTTCGAGGCGCACGCCGCCGGCCCCTACTTCGGCGCGTTCTTCGCCGAGGCCGGCGCCTACGCCGAGGGTCCGAACTGGCTCATGCGCGGCACGGTCGTCACGGCCGGCTAGGGACACGCCCCCACGTCGCCGGGATCCAGCGCAGACTCGCGGCGCCTGGTCGACGGGTCAGGTCCGGCCGTCGGCATGAAACTTTCATGCCACGACGCCGCTGACGTCGGGCGGCAGGCGTCCGGAGGCGCTGTTTCGATCAAGTAATGCAAACTTCAACCATGAGCGAGGAGTGGGCGGCCGCCCGGGAGCTCGGACAGTTCCTCCGGACCCGGCAGGAGGTCCGCGGGCTGGCGCGCGAGGAGGTCGCGGTGGTGGCCGGTCTGAGCACCGACTACTACCAGCGCCTGGAACAGGGCCGAGGGATCCGCCCCTCGGAGGCCGTGCTCGACTCGATCGCCGACGCGCTCGATCTGGATGAGGTGGACCGCCGCCACCTCATGAGACTCGCGCGGCTCACCCGCCGGACGCGCGCGTCACCCGGCCGCGAGGCCGACCGGGTGCCGAGGAACGCCCGGCTGCTGCTCTCCGCGGTCGGTCTGCCCGCGTTCGTCGCCAGCCGGCACCTCGACATGCTGGCGTGGAACGACATGGCCGCGGCGCTGCTGGGCGACCCCCGCCGGGTGCCGCCCGAGCGGCGCAACGTGCTGCTCACCCTGTTCCACGAGATTCCCAGGCCGTGGTGCTCGGCCTGGGAATCCGTGGCGCTCGACTACATCGGCGTGCTGCGCGCCGCCGTCTCCACCGACCCCGACCACCCCAGGGCGATTCAGGTCGTGGACGAACTCAGCCTCACCAGCTCCGAGTTCCGCCAGATGTGGGCCCGGCACGACGTCAGGGAGGGCGTCCACGGCGCCAAGACCTTCCAGCACCCGCACGTCGGCGACATCGCCGTCGAATTCGACGCCTACCCGCTGCAGCCCCCGCCCGGCCCTCTCATGGTCGTGTTCACGCCCCAGCCCGGCTACGAGGAGCGGCTGAGCCTGCTGAAGGCCGTCGCGGACGCCGACGGACTCCCCCTCGGTTGACGTCAGGGTCACCGGTTCTGCGCCATGGCCGTCAGCTGTGCGGCGTCGCGGCCCGGGGACGCGCCGAACGCCTTGCGGTACTCGCGGCTGAACTGCGACGCGCTCTCGTAGCCGACGAAATAGCCGACCTCCGCCACGTTCCCCGCCCTGGTCATGAGCAGGGTGCGGGCCGCCTGGAGCCGGATCTGCTTCTGGAACTGGACGGGCGTCATCGACGTCGCCGCGCGGAAGTGCCGGTGGAACGAGGAGGCGCTCATCTCGCACAACCCCGCCAGGTCGGCGACGACGAGGTGCTCCCGGTAGTGCTCGCGGATCCAGCGGATGCCCCGGGAGATCAGCGCGAGGTTCCCGTCGACGAGTCCGATCTGCCGCACGAGCGCGCCCTGGTCGCCGCTGAGCAACCACCAGAGGATCTCCCGTTGGTAGCCCGGCGCGAGCACCCGCAGGTCGTCGGGCCGGTCGGCGACGCGCAGCAGCCGGACGACCGGATCGAGCAGCTCCGGGGCCGCGTCGCTGACCGCCAGCCCGGTGAACGCCGGGGGCGGCCCGGTCACGGCGGTCTCCAGCAGCAGCGGCGCGATGACCGCCGGGCTGAGCGACATGCTGAACACCGCGAACGGCTTGTCGCGGGTGGCCTCCAGCGCCTGGCCGACCACCGGGAGGTCGACCGACACCACGACGTACTGCCCGGCGCGGTAGTCGTACGGGACGCCGTTGAGCACCGTGCGTTTGACGCCCTGCGCGACGATCGCCAGCGACGGCTCGGAGATCGTGGCGACCGGCTCGGTCGAACACGCCACCGACGCGATGGTCACCCCGCCGGTGATCGTCCGCTGACGGCCGTCGGCGGTGTGGCGCATGATCAGCCGCCGCATCTCGTCCAGGAGCTCCATGCGCGCCAGTCAACCACCCTCGTTGACAGGATCGGGCACGGCGGCGGCAGGATCGGGCTCACGGCACGCGGGCCCGCCTTGGTGTGATGACCGCATGAAACGCAGAACTCTCGGCGCGACCGGGATCTCCGTCAGCGAACTGTCCCTCGGCGCGATGATGTTCGGCAGCATGGGGAACCGCGACCACGACGACGCGATCCGCATCATCCACCGCGCCCTCGACGCGGGCGTCAACGTGATCGACACCGCCGACGTCTACTCCAACGGCGAGTGCGAGGAGATCGTCGCCAAGGCCGTGAAGGGCCGCCGCGACGACCTCGTGATCGCCACCAAGTTCGGCCTGCCGATGGGCGAGGACCCCAACCGGCGGGGCGGCTCGCGCCGGTGGATCGTCAAGGCGGTCGACGACAGCCTGCGCCGCCTCGGCGTCGACCACATCGACCTCTACCAGATGCACCGCCCCGACCACGAGACCGACGTCGGCGAGACGCTCGCGGCCCTGACCGACCTCGTCCGGGCCGGCAAGATCCGCGCCTTCGGCTCGTCGATGTTCCCCGCCGAACTGATCACCGAGGCCCAGTGGGCCGCCGAGCGCACCGGGAGCCACCGGTTCCTGGCCGAGCAGACGATGTACTCGATCTTCACCCGCAAGCCGGAGGCGGCCGTCTTCCCGACGGTCCAGCGCCACGGGATGGGCGTGCTCACCTTCAGCCCTCTCAACGGCGGCTGGCTCTCGGGCCGCGCCGACCTGCCGAACGGCCACCGCGCCACCCTCCAGCCGGGCCGCTACGACGCGACGACCCCGACCGGCCGGCTCAAGGCGGCCGCGCTCGCCGAGCTCACCACGCTCGCCGCCGAGGCCGGCCTGACCCTGCCGCAACTCGCGATCGCCTTCGCCCGCGCGCACCCGGCGGTGACGTCGGTGCTGATCGGGCCGCGTACCGCCGAGCAGCTCGACGGCCTGCTGCCGGGCGCCGACGTCGACCTGACCGACGACGTGCTCGACCGCGTCGACACGATCGTGCCGCCCGGGGTCGACCTCAACCCCGAGGACAACTACGGCACCACCCCGCCCGCGCTGCAGGACGCCCGGCTGCGCCGGATCAGAAGCTGAAGATCTCTCCCGTCACCGCAGTCATCTCACAGCGGTTCCCGAAGGTCCGGGCGTAGCGGACCGCCTTGCCCTTCCAGTTGCCGGTGGCGGTGACCCGGTGCGGCAGGTACTCCTTGGTGCAGATCCAGTTGGGGTCGTCGGCGAGCCTGCCGAGGTCGCCGTCGACCGACCGGAGCAGATCGCACGCCTGCTTCGGAGTGGGGTGCGATCCCACGTCGGGGTCGCAGAGGAGCCTGGCGACCACCTGCTGCGCACCCCCCGCGCTCCGGGTGAGCACCAGAGCCCCCGAGGGCGCCTCGGCCACGGCCGGGTGGATGGTCAACAGCGGGGCGGCCACGATGGCCGCGACGAGAAGAGCACGCATGACACGGATAGTAGTCATCCAGGTTCATGGAGTCACATACCGGCGCAGGCCGAAGCCCGTGGCCCACCGGCCACGGGCTGGCACACCTTATATATGTGTCAGGTGGCGGTACAGGTGACGGTCGCGCCCGCGCCGGTCCCGGTGCCCTGGAAACCGAGGGTGGCGCTCTGCCCGGCCGACAGCTGCCCGTTGTAGCTCTGGTTGGTGACGGTCACCGCCCCGGTCGTGCCGGAGTTGACGCCGTTCCACATCGTCGAGATCGCCGCTCCGGAGGTCAGGGTCAGGGTCAGCCTCCAGCCGCGGATCGGGGCACTGCCCGCGGTGACGTTGATGCTGGCGACGAAGCCGCCGCCCCACTGGTCCTGCACCGTGTACGTCGCCGAGCACCCCTCGGTCCCAGAGGTGGGCGACGGGCTGGGCGAGGGACTGGGCGACGGGGAAGGCGAAGGGCTGGGGCTCGGTGACGGGCTCGGGCTCGGGCTCGGGCTCGGGCTCGGGCTCGGCGAGCTGCCGTCCAGGACCAGGTTCTTGCGCTGGACCTGCCACCCGCTGCCGCACAACACACAGCTCGTGCCGGCGAAGGTGGCGCCGGCCGTGAGGTCGCCCTTCAGCCGCCACTTCAGCCACAACAGCGCGACCCGGCCGAACTCGCCGCCGTTGGTCTGGCCGTAGGTGCCGCCGTGGCCGACGTTCAGGTTGCCCATGAACGCGGGCAGCGTGCTCGGCAGTTTGCCCCAGTCGTCGATGGCGTTGGGGTAGGCGATGTCGCTGGTGCCGCCGATGAAGTAGCCGATCGGCTTGGTCAGCCGCCGCAGCTGGTAGTCGTCGGCGTCGTTGAGCAGGCCGCTGCTGAAGATGGTGGTCGTGCTGATCCGTGAGTCGTTGGAGACGGCGTAGGCCTCGAGGCCGCCGCAGGAGAAGCCGCCGACCCCGATCTTGCTCGTGTCGAGCTTGTTGTAGAAGGTGCTGCCCTGGCGGCCGTTCTCCGAGATCGCCCAGTCGATCGACTGGGTGAGCATCTGCGACGTCGTCGAGCCGGAGGCGTTCGGGCCGCCGTTGGCGATGACCAGGAAGCCGTGCGAGGCGATCTCGCGGAGGAAGTTGGCCTGCGACAACCCGTTGGCCGAGCAGCCGCCGTTGCCCCACACGTAGATGGGCAGTTTCACCGACGGGATGTTCACGGGCCGGTAGATGGTGTGGTTCTGCAGGCTGCCTGAGGTCTCCCAGTCGGCCGGGTAGGGGCCGGAGCCGCCGACCGCCGCGGCGGCGGGCGTGCCGGTGAGCGCCATCATTCCGGCCAGTAACGGGACGACGGCGGCCGCCAGTCCCGCACTGATGATCGAGCGTTTTCTCATTTCACCCTCCGAAGGTGTCGCGACGGCGCTCCAGGTCGGGTGGCACGCGACGGAGCCCAGCGTGCAGTTACTATCACTGCGGTCATGAAAAGTGTCAAAGACCACACGGGGCGCTGACCTGGCGCGAAGTCCCGGCGCGCAGATCACCCCGCCGACGGCGACCGGCGGGTGATCGTACGGGGATGAAAGTTTCCGCGGGTCGAGACGGAGACGGAGTCCGCCGACGCCAGGAAGTGGGTGATCCACGACGCGGCGTCCGGCCAGAGGGGTGTGGCGATCTCGATGAGCCGCGCCTCGGCGAGCGAGCCGAGCGCCGAGTGGATCTCCAGCAGGAGCTCTCTTGCCTCCTGCCGGGGCCACCGCGCCGGCAGCAGATGTTCGGGCAGATCAGGGTCGGTGTCGGGGAACGTGCGCCACGAGTCCATCACCGAGGTGCGGGCCACCAGCGCACGGGCGGCGTCGACCTCCCCCTCGCGCACGGCCGCCCGCAGGCCGGAGTAGCGCGTGATGAACGCCTCGTACGACGCCGCGAGACCGGCCAGGTCATAGGCGGCGGCCGGGCCGTGCGGCCCCGCCTCGTCGTCGAACCGGGTGTGCATGACCGACCATCGCCCGCCGTCGACGCCGTCGAGGATGTCGTGCAGCACCGTGGTGACCGGGCCCGACTCGGAGCCGGGGCGGATCCACACGCTGTCGTACAGGCGGACGAACCCCAGCGCCCCCAGCGCCTTGCGCACCGCGTGCCGCGGGGCCTGGCCCGACTGCGGCAGGGAGAAGGAGACGGTCACCCAGTCGCCGGTCCAGCGCGGCGGCCGCGCGCCGAAGCCCAGGAAGTGGTCCATCCGGGCACGATGGCGGGCGATGGCCTGCGGCGTGAGGTGGTAGACGGGCGGCCGTCCGGTTCCGCGTACCGCGATCAGCCCACGCTTGGTCAGCCGCGACAACGCGGCCCGCGCGCTCGACTCGCTGATGCCGAACTCCGCGAGCATCGCGACCACCGCCGCCGACGGAAGATCGGCCTCGGAGGAGTCGAGATATTCGCCGAGCAGCGTCGCCAGCAGGTGTTGCGGGTTGGGGCCGGCCTGCGTCCGCGGGGCGCTGACGTCGTCCGCAGGTATGGGGGCATGCACGCCCCCAGCTTGCCGCACGCCACCAGCCACCGAAACATGCACATATCACGTCATTCGCGAAATAGCAGACCGACGATTTCCCGCCGCGCTTTTCCCCTTCCCTTATGGCGAACCTGGAAGGTGGCAATCATTCTCCGACGCAGCGTCGTCCTGACCGCAGCGCTGTGCACAATGGCCGACACGGCCGCGCACGCCGAAAACGCCGCCGCCATCGGGCAGGTCTGCGGCGATCCCGACCTCGGTCCGGCACGCCTGCCCCGGTCGGGCCATCTCGGCTCGCTGCTGCGCGGATACGTGCCCGGGGGCGGCCTGACGCCCCAGCACTTCCTCTCGCGTTACCGGCGAACGACTGTCGATATCCGCCCAACGCGGGCTTCGCCCTTTCCGGCGATTACCCGAATGGCCGGCTGCCGTCCAAGACGACGTTTCTCCAGATCGGCGTTTCGGCGGCGCATTCTTCGCGCCGCTGGGAGACGCTTTCATAAAACGCGCCCTGCCGCCGCGGAACCTCAAAGTCGTTCCGCGTGGACGTCGGCCCGGTCTCCCCGCCTTCCAGCAGCCGGGCGGCGGCACCCGGTACTCAGCACGTACATCCCGGAGGCTCCGCTGGGAGGCCCGATATCTTGACGAACAAGATATGCTGGTTCCCATGAACTCACGGGGCCTGACGGAGCAGGCGTTCCTCGTCCTCACCACGCTGGCCGACGCCTCGCGGCACGGCTACGGGATCGTCCAGGAGGTCGAGCGGCTGTCCGAAGGACGCGTCCAGCTGAAGATCGGCACTCTCTACGGCGTGCTCGACCGGCTGGCCGCCGACGAACTCGTCGCACTCGACCGCGAGGAGGCCCACCAGGGACGGCTGCGGCGCTACTACCGGCTCACCGACCAGGGCGTGCACGCCCTGGAGGCCGAGGCCGCCCGCCTGGCGGCGCACGCCCGCTACGCGACGGAGCGGCTGCGCGCCCGGCACGCGGGCGGCCCGGCGTGACCGCCCTGGAGTCCCGCTACCGGCGGGTGTTGCGCCTGCTCCCGGCCGGCTACCGCGCCGAACGCGAGGAGGAGATGGTCTCGGCCTTCCTCGACGGCGCGGGCCCGGCCGCCGACGACGCGCGGCCACGCTGGTCGGAGATCGCCAGCGTGGCCGCCCTCGCCCTGCGGCTTCGCCTCGACGGCCCCCGGGGCCGGGCCGTCCGGCTGACCGCCCTGATCGGCCTGGCCTTCCAGGCGGCCATGAGCTGCGTCTACCTGGCCCAGACCTTGGGCGTCCACGGTTTCCTGCCCTACCCGCCCGGCGAACTCCCGGTCGGCGAACCGGCGTCGGCCGAACGGCTGTGGCACGTGGCCAGAGACCTCTCGTCCATCGTGTGGATCATCAGCTACGCCGCACTGGTGTGGGGCCGCCCGCGCGTCGCCAAGGCGACGGCGCTCCTCGGCCTTCTCGGGTACGTCCCGACCTCGCCGGAGTCCCTCGCGCCGGTGATCGCGGTGGTCGCCCTGCTGGCCGGCTATCACCGAGACGTCCCCGCGCACCGCTTTCCGAGATGGCTCGCGGCAGTCCCCCTGGCCGCCGGGGCGGTGCTCTTCCTGGTCATCACCCTGCTGACCTGGGCCATGACGACGTCGAACGACTCACCGCAGTGGCCCGGCCCGTGGGCCTGGGTGTGGTCGTGGTTGCCGCCGTCGGGCCTGTTCAGCCTGGCGCTCCTGGCAGCCTGCGCCGGATACGTCGTGACACACCTGGCCGCACCCCGGCGACGCTCCCCCTCGGTGCCGCTGGCGCTGGCGATCCTCACCGTCCCCGTGGCCGTGGCCCGTCTCTCCTACCTGAGCCCCGCCGCCGACCAGGTCACCGAGACCCTGAACGCCGTCACCGTCGTGCAGGCCGTGGTCCTCGTGCTGAGCGGCGCGCTCCTGGCCAGGCTCAGCGCAGCAGCGGAATGACCTCGGCGAACGCCCGTAGGTGATGCCGTACTCCTCGCGATACCGCAGCAGGGTGTCGGCGATCCGCCGCGGCGACCCGACCAGCACGCTCGGCAGCTCGGCCGGCACCCCCGTGGCCGAACTGAGCAGCGACCGGTCGAGGTCGGCCGCCGTCGCGCCGACACCCGCCACGGAGTGGTTCAGCGTGACGTCGCCGATACGCTCACCGGCCGCCTCCCGCACCCGCGCGGCCAGCGCCTCCTCCGGGGAGCCCGGCCCGGACCCCGACACGATGGAGAAGCTGATGACGTCGGCGGTACGCGCCGCCATCGCCATCATGCGACCCGAGCCCGCCAGACGTCGGCCACGTCACGGGCGAGGTAGGCCGGTTGCTGGATCCCGGCGTTGAGGACGTAGGTCCCCAGCCCGATCCCCGGCGCTCACGCTGCTGGGCGCTCTCCCCACGGGCCGGGACCACTAAAAAAGCTGCACGATGACCGTACGAACCGTCTCGGTCTCGATGTATGCGGCCCGGACGGTGTAGCGCCCAGGCGAGAGCTCTACCAAGAGGTGGTCCTCGGTGATGAGGTCGTCGTAACCGAACACGGAGTCGAAGAGGATGACCGGCCCTTCGACGTCCCAGGTCAGTTCTTCGTCCCAGTGAGCCGAGCCGACCGCCTGGATGGCGACATCAAGAATTTCGGCCGGGGATTCTGCGGCGATCCAACGGACGAAAAGGTTGGACGCGGGAAGGAACGTGGTGTCGGCGGGATCGTCACCCAGCACGAGAGCCTTCGCCGGCCCCACATCGATGAGCCCGATGTAACCGTTCACGTCACAGGCCCGGCGATAGTCGCCTTCGTCATCGAAGCGGTTCATCAGCCGTCCACCGTTCCAGTGACGGCATGCCGATTCCGGGATGGCGATGAGAGGCCCGCCGAGGCTCGACACCCATGGCAGGGTGGCGTCGTCGGAGTGCTCACCCATGGTGAGCAACCTACCGAGAGCGTGGTGGCTTCAGCTTCCCGCGGGATTCATGAAACGAGCGAATTCAGCCGTACTCATGGTTCGTATCGGCTCGGTGACGGTGAATCCCGCCTCTGTCGAATCCGGCCGTTGGACATCGGCCGGGAAGGACGCCCCGGAGATCCGTTCCAGCATGGTGACGCAGGCTGTCGGGTGCTGGGCGACGATCATCCGCGCCGGCCTCGGGTTCCGCCCGCCTCTCATCCCGTCGACCGTGACCGAGCCGAAGTCCAGCTCGTGCAGGTAGTCGTCGACCACGCCGGGATTCCAGCCACAGCGCACGAACGGATCGGTCCGGTCGAATTCACACGGGTCGAACCCGCTTCTAACCGGCCGTCGACGGCGTAGGCGACGTAGGCCATCTCTGCGGCTGCCCTGAACCACGGAACCATGTCGCCACCGGACTTGCTCCACGGGAGGCACCCGAGGCCCCACGCCACGCAGACAGCCACGCGGCCGCCGTTCGACAGGGCGCTCAAGACCTCTTGACGTGCGCATTCGTAGCCGAAGTAGGGATGGCTGAGCAAAATGCCGTCACCCCAACGGACGATGGTGGCGGTGCTCTGCGCCATGGCTTCCGGGGCCAGCCGGTAGTCCACCGTCAACGGGACAGCGCCGATCAACGACGCCACGACTTCGACGTCGCTATGGGTGGTGTACGTGATGCAGAGATCCTCGAGATGAAAAAGGCTCGATGTCACGCGTCCCACCCATCTGGATCGTCTCGTTTCGCACATCTGGCCCAAGCCGATCAAGGGCCTTACCGCAGCTCTACGCCTCACCAGAAGTGAGACCGACCGGACTGGCGACACCCCGCAGTGTGCTGGTAGTAGCGGTCCGCGCGGGGCAGGCTTAGCCATACGTTCAAAACGGCTGCATCTGATCCATCACCTTCGCCGCGACTTCAATGATCGTTTCCACTTTCGGGATGTCCCTCCGCACCTCTTCCGTCGCCGTCGCATCCTGTCGAATGGACGCAGGCTCTGGCCCATCGGGGGATCGAGTTGAGCCCTCACCGCCTCATAGACGGCGATATGCCCGCCTCGGCTACTCGCCCGAAGTCCTTGATCTCCAAGATCGCGCACAGCGCCTTGCGGGCGGCGTCGTAGAGCAGTTGGTTGAGCCGACCGGATCAGAATTCATCGCCAGACGTGCCGTCGCCACATGCCTGCGCGCCTGGTCGAGCAGTTCGTCCGCATGCGATCGGCTCGCCGGCACCTTCTCCAGTTCCCCGCGGCCGAGCATGCCGTCGACGCCTGGCGCCCCTGCTCCCACCTCATCGAGACCTCTCCTCTGCGAGCTTCAGTCGTACGAGCGGACGCGACCGCAGGGACTCCAAGAACGGATCGGCATCCGCGGACTCCCAGGAGGAGCGGCTCATCCGGCGGATGTTGACCTCTCGTCCGAGGCGCCGCTCCGCCTCCCGGGCGACGTCGTAGAGGTCGTCCTCGTCCGCCTCACCGACCACAAGCACGTCGAGGTCCCGAGGAACCCCGCCCGGCTCGCCGCTGTAACGCGCCGCCCAGGAACCGTAGACATACGCCTCGTCCACCCCGGGCACGTCGTCGAGCAGTTCGGGGAGAACCGCCACCGGCCCATACGTCAGGGCCAACAGTTCCGTCAAAGGCCGGGCCACCACCACCTCGGCGTCCGCGCCGATCAGCCGGAGATTGCCCAGCCGGCGCTCCTTGACCAGGCCGGCAGCGACCAGCCGGTCGACCTCCCTCGTCACGGCCGAGGGAGTCACCTCGAACCTCCTGGCCAGTTCCACTTGCGGGTACTCCTGCTCCGGGTGCAGGAAGAGCCAGGCCAGCAGTTCTCCCTGAAAGGCCGAACGCAGCAGAGGGAGCAGGACCGAAGGCGGTTGTTTCATAAACTGAAACATAGCTTGCAGTTTACGCAAGTTCCATGCTCGGCATGCCCGTTCACACAAGCCCACAACAGCGAAGGGCGCGGACAGGAACCAGCCCGCGGCGCCTCACCTTAACCGGGGCTCCAGTCCTGCTGGTCGCCGGGCCATAGCCACAACAAGGGCTGTAAGCCGCGATACTGCTCGGCGTGGTCTGGGTGCCAGGGAAACCGGCCATCGGGGTCAGGCCACACGACTTCCAGCACCGGAAATGGTGGACGCCGATAGAACGCGATCGCCCGCCCGAAGAACTCCCGATACCACCTCAGGTCGACCTCTTTGGAGATCACCGGGTGACGCGCGATGAGATCGTGCCGCTCTTGCTCCGCTTCGACAGGCTGCCCCGTAGCGACACCGTCTCCGAGGCGGTTCAGCAGCTCCTGCATGAGATGAACATCCAGACCGAACATGGCCAGCTCGGGCGATCGGTAGGTATGCCACAGGCCGACGGTGTAGGCGAAGCCGGGCCCCAGCTCGTCCTCCGGGATCATCTTCACGCTCCAGCCGCGGCTCCGGACATGCTCGACGGTGTGCCGGTCCATGGCATCCCGCTCATCGCGGTCCCCGTAGTCATGGCAGAGGATGCAACGGCAACCCGGATCAGCAGACACAGGCCGTAGCGTACGGACTCCCGTCAGGCTGCCCCCTCCAGGTGAGGGCTTCGCCGGGGTTGGGTGTGGTGCCGCAGGCGCGTTCTCGCGGGCCGTTGCTCAGCCGTGGGCGGGGCCGAGGTCGTGGACCGTCTGGGCGAGTGCTCGGATCAGGTCGGTTTCGGCCTCGGTCTGCCATATCAGGGCGTACGTCAGATGTGGCATGTCCGGCATGGGGAGCCACTGCAGGTGTGCCATCGCCCAGTATCGGGTGACGTGGGCGGGGAAGCTGTGGACGATCTCGCCGGTGCTGACCAGGTTGATCAACTCGTCGGGGGTGGTGATGGTTTCAACCCGTTCGATGGTCTGGCCACGCGGGGTGTGGAAGGGGAGGTAGCTGTTCTCCCAGTAGTCCGGCATGTGGGGGGCGGCGGCGTGCCGGAAGCCGCCGAGCGCTTCCAGGGGCACGGAGGACCGGCTGGCCAATTCGTGCTCGGCGGAGACGGCGAGGACTCGTGGGTCGACGAACAGGGTCGGGCCCACGGTGAGATCGGGTTCTTCCACGGGTAGCCAGGCGACCAGTACGTCCATGTCGCCGTTGCGGAGCCCGGCGAAGGTGTCGACGAAGGAGGCGCGGCGCAACTGCAGTTCCCATTGCGGGTGCCGGGCGCGGAACGCCCGCCAGTAGGGATGCAGGTCGTGGACGTTGAAGGGCAGCATGCCCACCCGCAGCCGCGCCATGATGCCGCGGGATGCCATCCGGGCGCGTTCGAGGCTTTCGTGTAGGCCCGCGTAGACCGGGAGCAGGTCGTCGCGCAGTTGTCGGCCGACCGGGGTCAGGCGGACCTGACGGCGGTTGGCGCGGTCGAACAACGGGGCCCCGATGCGGCGTTCCTGCTGGCCGATCGCCTGGCTGACGCGCGCCTGCGACACGTGGAGCCGGGTGGCCGTCCGGCCGAAGTGCAGCTCCTCGGCCAGGGTCAGAAAGATCTCGATGTCCCTGAGTTCCATGGTGTTCCTCGTCGCGTCATAAGCGCCAAGTTATCGGATCGCCCGGAATCTCACGTTGATGCAGGCACGCCGCCACTCCACAGTTGAGAACGTCCAAGCCCACCGTTTCTCATTAATGGAGTACGACATGAAGGCACACGTCAGCTCGATTCTTCTTGGCGTCCGGGACATGGCTCGGGCCAAGGAGTTCTACACCGAGGGGCTCGGCTGGAAGATCGAGAACGACTTCGGGGTCTCGGTGTTCTTCGCCTCCGACGGCGCCTCGCCCGTCGGCTTCTACGGCCGTGAGGGCCTGGCCGCCCAGGTGGGCACCGACCAGCAGGGCAGCGGCTTCAGCGGACTCGTCCTGACCTACGTCGTCCGCAGCGAGACGCGGGTCGACGAGATCATGGCCGAGGCCGAGAAAGCCGGCGCGACGATCCTCAAGCCCGCCGGCGCTCTGCCGTGGGGCGGCTACGGCGGCACCTTCGCCGACCCGGACGGCTACATCTGGAGTCTCGGCTACAGCTCCCAGGGCGCCGACCAGCCCTACGCCGAGTAGCCGCGAACGTCGTCACGGAGGCGCGGAAGGAAGATCACCGCGGCCGTGGCCTCGGCGCAGACCTCGCCATGGGCGAGGGCGGGAGCCGCTGTGGCGAGGTGGCCCACATGAAGAGGGCGGCGGTGAACCCGGTGGGACGTGACGTTCGTTACGGCATCGACGGACGCTGCGATGATTATGGGGCGGTCCTTCCGCATTACGCGGCAGGCCCCAGATCCCAGGTCCACAACGCTTCGCGGCCGCCGCCGACAAGCACGGCGCGGCCGTCGAGGTAGCTCATCGAGAGAGAGCCGAGGTAGCGGGAAGGACGCTGAAGCGTCCCGATCTGCCGGCTGGTCGTGAGATCCCAGACCCGCATGCTCCTGTCCTGCGGCGAGTAGGTGACCGCGATCGGGACACCGGCGACCCGTCCGGAGGCGATGCTGTTCACCTGCTTGGAGTGGCCGAGCAACGGACGCTCGACCTGCTCGCCCGTGGCGAGGTCATAGAGTTCCACGGTCCTGCCTGTGGCCACGATCGCGACCGCCGTACAGTCGAACAAGGCGATCTCCACCGGGGCCGAGTGCTCGGTCTTCGCGATGCGGAACGATGCCATCCGTTTTCCCGCGCCGACGTCCCAGAGCCGGGCGCGGGTGGCGCTGAAGGTCACCGCGACCGGCCGGTCGGCGAGGCTGATGAGGCCCAGCTGCCCGGCTGGGCCGTTTCTGACGGGGAGATCGTGCAGCAGCGCTCCCGAAGGAAAGTCCCAGATGCGTACCGCACCCCGAATGGAAGGGTCACCGGCCGCGTCGTCCTCGTCGACCGCTCCGACCACTAGCGCCCGGCGATCGGCTCCGGTCAGCGCGACCCCGTTGACGAAGCCGTCAGAGCCGACGAGGGGTCCGCCGATCGGCATTCGACTGGCAAGATCGAATATCCGGATCGAGAAGTCTCCGAAACCGATCCCCGCGACCAGAACCGCTCGTCCGCCGTGGTCGCCGGTCGCGAACGAGGTGATGCCCCCGGGCAGCCTGACCGGCGCGTCCAGCGGCCTGCCACTGCCGAGATCCCACACCTTGGGGAATCTGTCGTCACCGTTCCCCTGGGCCACCACGATCGGTCTGCCGTGCAACTCGCCGTTCACGCTGTGAATGTCACCGTTGGGCCCCCCGGTGGCGGGAGGAGCGGATTCCCGGCCGGTGGCGAGATCGTAGGCACGGACGGCGTTGTCGCGCCCGCCGGTCACGATCAGGGGACGGTCGCCGAGATCACCGACCGCCAGCGACGTGACGTGCCCCGGAATCTCGAAGGACGACACCCTCTCACCGGTGGCCGGATCGATGACCGCGATCGAGCTTCGGAGCCTCGATCCGTAAGAATCGGTGGCGATGCCCCCGACGGTTTCGACCGAGACGAACACGGTCCGGCCGTTCAGCACGGCGAGCGACGAAGGGCCGAACCTCCCCTCCGGCGAGTGGTAGGTCGCCTCACGCGTGACCAGATCCCAGCGGATCACCCCGAGATCGGCCGTGGGGATCAGGGCCACCGGACGGCCGCCGATCGTGGTCGTCCTGATCGTGTTGATGTTCTGGATGAACTCGTCCTGAAGAGTGAGCGGTTTCCCGACGGGTCTTCCGGACACCGGATCCCAGGCGATCACGGCGTCGGCCTCTCCGGTCAGCACGAGCGGGACGCCGTGGACGCGGGTCAGCGCGACGGCGCTGAAGACCCCGGTGCCGATGGGCGGACCGATCCGGTGCCCGGTCGCCAGATCGAACACGTGGGCGCCGTCGCTGCCCGCCGCGGCGGCGATCGGCCTGCCGTCGAGCTCGCCGAACGCGACGGCATGAACCCGCCCGGCGGGGAGCGGTCCGCCGACGGGCAGCCGAGTGCTCGCGTCCCACCTCTGGAGCGCCCCGTGGCTCCGGCCGATGATGACGGATCTGCCGTCGACAGTGCCGTACGCCACCGGCCCGTCGCCGGGGATCGGATCGCCGATCGGTTTCAGCGTGGCCCTGTCCCAGATCCGGATGGTGTGCTCGACACCAGCGCTGATCGCGACGGGCCGGCCGTCCAGCTCACCCACGGCCACCGAGGTCACGTCGGAGTGACCGCCCATGTCCATCGCGACGGGCGCCCCGAACGAGGCGGGAACGCCACCGGGTGACGTCTCCTGGCAGGTGGTGGCCGCCCGGGGCCATGTCACGACGGTCGACCCGGCCGAGGCCAGCGGCACGAACCCGGCCAGAATCAGCGCGGCGAGGATGGGGGGCAGCCGTCGAAGTAACATCCGAACCCCTGTCGCCGAATCGCTCCCGAGCATAAACCGCATCCCCCGCCGGCAGTGTCGCCCCGACGTGATCCGCCGGAAGGACACCCGGGCCACGATTTTCCGCATCGTCCATGCGAACTTCGGTATCGAATCTCGCGGCACTGCCGCGCTTACTTCTCCGAGTCCGTCAGGCTCGTATGTGCAGTCGATCCACTCGGGGGGTCACCTAGCTTGGCGCTGCCGTAATAACGGTGTGGGCTTTGCCCTTCCAGGGCGGCAGACCATGAGATTTTCTTCGCCAACACAGGCGACCGATGTGCGGCACGCCGTAGAGCACCGCCACGCGGCCGAACTCGCCGCCGTGTCCGACCTTCAGATTGCCCATGAACGCGGGCAGCCCCGACGGCAGTCTGCCCCAGTCGTCCATGGCGTTCGGGTAGGCGAGTCACTGGACCCGCCGATGAAGTAGGCGATCGGCTTCGTCAGCCGCTGAGCTGGTCGTCGTGGTGATACGCGCGTCGTAGGAGACGGCATAGGCCTCCAGTCCTCCGCAGGAGAAGTGCCGCGCGGCCTGGCCCGACTGCCGAATCGAGAAGGAAACGGTCACCCAGTCGCCGGTCCACCGCGGCGGCCGGGGAGCGATGCCTGGCGATCGCCTGCGGTGTCAGGTGATAGACGGGCGGCCGTCCAGATCCCCGCATGGCGATCAGACCAGGCCGGTCAACCGCGACAACACGGCCCGCGCGCTGGACTCGCTGATACCGAACTCACCGAGCAGTGCAGGTGCCGCGGATTCGGCCCGGCCTGCGCCCGGGGGCTCTGACATCGTCCGCGGGCACGTCGACATTCACGCCCCAAGCTTGCCTCACGACTCAGGCACGGCCATCTCGCCGAGAAGTGACCAGTCGTCCTGCGGAAGCGTCGCGTTGACGATCCGGGGGGTCTCGGCGAGATGGCGGGGCAACGTCTGCTGCGCCTTCCTGAAGTGATCGGACTGGACGTGCGCACCTCCCGCATCGCCATCCCGAAATGCCTCGACGAGGACGTACTCCGTCGGGTCCTCGACACTGCGCGACCAGTCGAACCACAAGCAGCCAGGCTCACCGCGAGTGGCCTCGGTGAATTCGCGTGTGATCTCCGGCCACTGGTCGGCATACTCGGGCAGCACGTGGAACTTCGCCGTAATGAAGATCATGGAATGTCTCGCAAGTCAGTGAGATGGCAGGGTACGACCGGCATGACCGGCGCGTGATCCGTCGAGTCTAACCAGACGGCCTCCGCCCGACAGGGACCGCGACCCCCACCCGCCGACGTCGAGGGGTGAGCACCACAGCTCGACTGGAGCTCTCGGAGAAATTCGTCGCCGAACACACGTCTGGCCCGAGATCAGCTCCCCGCAGGGACCCGACCCAGGGCCAGTGGTTCAGGCCGAAGCCGCAGCTCTACGCCTCACCAGAAGTAAGACCAACAGGACAGGCGACACCCGTTCCTACGAGCGTGTATCTATGTGACCCATGACGAGACGTGCAGCGATCTACTGCCGGATCAGCCAGGATCGAGCGGGCGCAGGTCTGGGAGTCGCCCGCCAAGAGGCCGATTGCCGCGCTCTGGTCGAGCGCAAGGGCTGGCACATCGTCGGCGTCTACCCGGACAACGACGTGAGCGCCTACTCCGGCAGCCCGCGCCCTGCGTGGCGACGCCTCATGGACGACATTGACGCCGGTGCGGTCGACGCGATCGTGTGCTGGCACGTCGACAGACTGACACGCTCCCCTCGCGAGCTGGAAGACGTCATCGACCTGGCCGACAAACGCGGTATCGAACTCGCCACCGTCACCGGGGAAATCGACCTCGGCACACCGACCGGGCGCCTCATCGCCCGCATGCTCGGAGCAGCGGCCCGCCACGAAGCAGAGCACAAAGCAGAACGTCAAAAGCGGCAGCGACGACAGAACGCCGAAGCGGGCAAGGTCTCCGGAGGAGGATTGCGCCCGTACGGCTACGCCGACGATCGCATAACCGTCATTGAGGAAGAAGCGGCGATCATCCGGGAAGCAGCTCGGAGAGCCCTGGCCGGCGAATCGCTGTCGAGCATCTGCCGTGACTTCGAGCAGCGTGATGTACGTACACCCGCCGACAGGCACTGGATCCCCACCACGCTGCGGCGGTTACTTGCTTCAGCGCGGATCAGTGGCCGACGCGAGCACACTCCGCGCAGCACTTCTGAGACCACCCGGCCGCTTCTCGGCGAAATCGTCGCCGAGGCCGTATGGCCCGCCATCATCACCGCAGTGGATTCCGACCGGCTCCGCGCCTTGCTCAACGACCCGGCCCGCGACTACCGCCGCCAGTCCGCCACAGGACGCACCTATTTACTGTCCGGCATCCTTCGCTGCGGCCGATGTGGGCACCGCATGAACGGACGTCCTCGCACGGGAGTCCCCCGCTACGTCTGCCCAAATGTCCCCGGCAGCGGCTCCTGCGGCGGCATCGCCACCAACACCGCCCGAACCGACGACCATGTCCGCGACATGCTGCTGACCGCGCTCGACTCCCCAACCCTGGCCCAGCGCATCCGCAGCCAGACCGGGGACGACCACAACCTCGCCGAACTTGTCCGCGCCGACGAAGAGCAGCTTGAAGAACTCGCCGAAGCATGGGCCACCCGCGAAATCAGTCGCAAAGAATGGATGGCCGCCCGCGCCCCGATCGACCTTCGCCTGGAGAAGAACCGCGCCGAGCTCGCTGGCCTCTCCCGCCACTCACCACTGATCACCTTCATCGGCACCGCCGAACAGATGCTCAACCGGTGGAAAGCGATGAACGTCTCCCAGCAACGCGCGATCGTCGCCGCCACCGTACGCACGATCTCAGTCGCCCCCGCCAACCCACGCAAGAGGTGGGACCCCGACCGCTTCACCTTCGACTGGATCGCCTAAGCGGCCACCAGGCGGCGCCCCGACTCCCCATCACCAACCAGCCGGAACACCGCCGCCACCCGCTCCAACACCGCAAGATCCTCAATAACCGGCGGCAACCCCTGAGCCGCCCGAGAAGCAGCCACCCTGGCCCGCAGTTCCTCAGTCACTTCCGCCACCGAGCAGGAACCTCTGCCCAGCCTCGCTGGCAACGCCTACGTACTTGCTCCCTTCGTCGCATGCTTGCCTCCCTTCTCGTACTCCTCTCTGTATGGCTCCACATAGAGGATGAGAGTTGGGCAACAAGCAGCACGACCACACGCCGGGACGACATCAGGACGTCTCAGACCAGCAGACGTCCCATGTAGCTACACGCTGCGCTCAGCATGATCAGAAAGAAAAATATCTGTACGTCTTCAAGGCCGGCCCGCCTGCGGCGGTCCGGCGCGCGTCGGCGGTCGCGGGCCGCGCTGCGGCTCTTCGGCCGGTCGCGGCCCGCACCGCCCATGCGCCGAATCCCCTGGCAGTCGTCAAATACGGCATTCGTAGCCTTATCTGTCCCAGCGAGGCTCCCGCGCGGTGTCAAGCGGCCACTTGCACTGGCTCTGATTGCCCAGCAGATCTGTTCGAAGCCAAGATCGACGCTTCGATCGGCACTGTCGGCGACGCCCTGGACAACGCGTTGATGGAATCGCAGATCGGCCTGTTCAAGACCGAACTGATCAAACCCCGCAAGCCCTGGAAAGGCCTGGCCGACGTCGAACTGGCCACCGCCGAGTGGGTCGACCGGTTCAACCACCAGCGCATCCATCAGTCCACGGCGCTACATCACGTCCACCGACGAGAAATCGGACACCACGGACCAAGTCACCACAAGAATGATCTTTACAAGTATCCAAAACCATGTGATGATCACTCCGTTTTGCCACATATGTTCGAAAGGTTGGAGTGAAAACATCACGATCAGCGTTGGGCTTCATCGCCCGGACGCGCCGCCGGGCGGCCCTGATCACCGTTCTGACGCTATCCCTCTCGCTGATGAGCGCGCCCGCGAAAGCCGAGGGCGCCACTGCCCCTCCACCACCATCCGCACCCGATCCCATGACTCCGCAGAAGGCCCTCGACACCCCGGTCGGGCTCGCCCTGGCTCAGGCCAAGATGGACAACCGGCGCGTCGAGATCGAGTCGATGCGCTCCGAGAGCGCCACCTACTACGCCAATCCGGACGGCAGAACCGTCCGGATGGAGGTGCACACCGAACCCGTCCGTGTCAGGACCGCCGACGGTAAGGGCTTCACGCCCATCGACACCACTCTGGTGGCGGCGAACGGTGCCATCAGGCCGAAAGCCGCGACCGGAGATCTCACGCTGTCCAGTGGCCAGGACCGAACCTTGATCAAGGCGCGGGCGGCCGGCGCCGACGTGCAGATCTCCACGCCGTCGACACTGCCCGCTCCGAAGTTGAAGGGCAACACCGCGACCTATCCGGACGCCTACGGGCAGGGCCGGGACCTGCTGGTGGCCGCGACCCCGACCGGATTCCAGCAGGAGATCGTCATCCGGCAACGGCCCACCGCCCCCGTCTCCTTCCGCGTTCCGCTCGACCTGCCCGAAGGCCTGTCACTCACCGAGGACACCGCGGGACGGCCGGCGATCGTGGGCAAGGACAACCGGACGGTCACCACGGTGCGGCCCACGCTGATGCGGGACGCCAGGGCGGCCGATTCCCAGGGCGCGCTCGACTCGGGCAAGGTCGGCCGCGCGAGCGTGACTCTCGACGACGACGGCACCACCCTGGTCTTCACCCCGGACCTCACGTTCCTGTCCGACCCGCTGGTCACTTACCCGGTGACGCTGACCGCCGCCGCAGACGACTGGTATGAAGGGCACACTGGCGACTGGGTCAACGGCGGCATGGACACTTGGATCAACGACGTTGACTACCAGGACAGCTGGGACACCTTCACCCAGGACCAGATCGTGGTCGGCAAGTCCTACTCAAGCAACATCGCGAAGCGCTGGCGTGGCTACCTCAAGTTCCCCGACATTCCCGATAGCTTCGCCGGCAGCACGGTCGAGAACGCCGACCTGAACCTGTGGAACTACCAGTCCAACGCCTGCGGGACCTCTGTCGGGTCCGGGATCACCGCGAGTCGCATCACCTCCGACTGGGAGGAGACGACACTCCACTGGAACACCCAGCCATCGGTCACCAACGCGGGCGCCGACACCGAATTCGGCGCCTACGGCGACGACTGCACCGGCTCGATGGCCTACGCCTGGGACCTGACGCATTCACTCAACCAGATCGTCCAAGCGTGGGTGGATGGTGCAACCAACTACGGCATCCGGCTGACCGCCGGGAACGAGTCGGACCTGCGGAACTGGCGCCGCTACCGCTCCGACGAGGCGGGTGGGTGCCGGACCACGCCGCTGGAGTCCTGCAAGGGGCAGCTCCACCCGCCCATCCTGACGGTCGACTTCGAACTCCCCGTCCAACCGGTCATCAAGGACTTCTTCTTCACCTCACCCGATCCGATCACGAGCTTCCCCTCGTACGAGGACGCCATCGCCCGATCGATCTACGAACCCGGGGAGAATGAGCAGATAACCATCGGCGACGAACTCGGTGGCCAGATCTCAGGGCAACGTCAGGGAGACGCCTACGAGGTTGAGACGGATCAGCTCGACATCGGCACGGAGGGATACGAGGGCGGAGGCGAGGACACCCGGGCACCACAGGTGGTCTCGACCGAACCCGCGGACGGTGCCGTCGAGGTGCCGCTCGACATGACACTGAAGGTCGCCTTCCACGAGCCGGTCGCCGGCGCCGAGGTGATCCTCGAAGACGCCGACGGCACCGAGGTCGAGGGCACCCTCGGGTACGACGGCACCGAGACCGAGGTGACCTTCACCCCTGCGCAGGCACTGCGACCGGGGACGACCTACAAGGCCGTCGTCACCGGGGCGACGGACCTGTGGGACAACATGATGTCTCCCCGGACCTGGTCCTTTACGACGGTCGCGCAGGCCGCAGGCCAGTGGACGTTCGATGACGGAGAGGGCGCGACGGCGGCCGACACGTCCGGGAACGATCATCATGCGAGCCTGAACGACACGGCGGCGTGGATCGCCGGGAAGAGCGGGACCGCCGTCTCCAACACGCCGTCGCAGGCACGGGTCGCCGCTTCGCGGACGGCGTCCGGGCAGGGGAAGGCCGTGGAGGTGGCCGCTGAGACGACACCGACCAGCATCACCTACGCGCAACCTGACGGGAAGACGTACACGACCGAGGTCACGGCCGGGCCGGTCCGGGCCAGGCAGGGCGACGTGTGGGTGCCGATCGACCCGACGCTGGTCGAGCGGAACGGGGCGCTGGCGCCCAAGGCGGTCGACTCGGGCTTCGCTCTGACGGTCGCCAACGGCGGGACGGGCGCTTTCGTGTCCATGACCACCGCCGACGGGCAGTCCTATTCGCTGCGCTGGCCGACGCCGCTTCCCCGTCCGACGGTAGAGAAGAACGTCGCCACCTACCCGGACGCGGCCGGCAAGGGCGCGGACCTCGTGGTGACCGTGCTGCCGACCGGTTTCCGCCACGACGTGGTGCTGCGAGAACGACCGGAGAAACCGCTGGAGTTACGCATCGGGGTGGACACCGGCGGGTTGACGTTGTCGGAGGACAAGGGCGGCCGGTTGCTGCTGACCAGCCGTACTGGAAAGAAAAAGACGGTGGCGTCGGCGCCGCAGCCAGTGATGTGGGAGGCCAAGAACAAGGCCATCGCCGAGCGGGCCGACAGCGTGAAGATCGCTACCGAGGTCGTCACGAAGGACGGGCGGACCGAACTCGTGCTCAAGCCGGACCACGCGTTCCTGTCCGATCCGGAGACGAGGTATCCGGTGAGAGTGGATCCGACCACCACGCTGACGCTCACCAATGACGTCGACGTGTGGTCGGAGGACAACCTCTTTGTTCCCGCCGACCCCTCGGCCCCCTATCTGATGGCGGGCCGGTTCGACGGGCAACTCGGCCGGGTGCACCTGCGGTTCACCACGACCGGCCTGGCCGGGGCGAATGTCACCAACGCGAAACTGGCGCTGACCAACTTCGACTCCAGCGGCTGCGGGACCACGGTTGGCGCCGGAATTCAGGTCCGCCGCCTGACCAGCACCTGGAGCCAGAACAACCTGCTGTGGGGCAACAAGCCCGCCACGACGACTGAGGACGCCCAGACCTCGTTCACCGGGAAGGGCGAGGGGTGCTCGGCAGGCACGGGGCCAATGGAATGGACGGTCACCGGCATCGCCCAGGACTGGGCGGCCGGAGCGGCCAACCACGGCCTGGTGCTGATGCACCCCAACGAGTCGAGCACGACGGAGAACTACCGGGTCTTCTCGCCCACTGAGGACTGGTTCGGCTACGGCCCGGCCCCGACGCTGACCGTCACCACGGTCACCTCGGCGCCGGTCGTCAGCGCGCTGACCGCCACCCCGGCACAGGTGGTGAACGGCGTCACGACGCTCACCTCCCTCACTCCGAGCCTGTCCGGCACCGTCACCGACGTCGCCAGTGCGAACCTGACCGGTCAGTTCGAGGTCGAGCACGACCCGGCCGTGACCGGGCAGGGCACCGGCCAGATCTGGACGGGCTCCTCGGGCACGGTCACCTCCGGCGGGCAGGCCACCGTGGCCATCCCGGCCGGGAATCTGGTCGACGGGTGGAGGGTCCGCTGGCGGGCCCGTGCGGCCAACGTCGTGGCGGGCACCACCTCGGCTTGGTCGGCTTGGCTGGCGGCCACAGTCGACGTGCCGAACCCGACGGTCGGGGCCTTCCAGGTGACCCCGTCACAGCTGGTGAATGGTGTTACCACGACCACGAGCGTGACCCCTGCCCTGCACACCACAGTCACCGACCCGGCCGCCCAGCAGGTGCGGGTTGACTTCGTGGTCGAGCACGACCCGGCCGCCACCGGGCAGGGGGCCGGCCAGATCTGGGCCGGGAACGTGGGCGGCGTCGCCTCCGGCACCCAGGCGAGCCTGACGGTTCCGGCCGGGACGCTGACCGACGGCTGGCGGGTCCGCTGGCGGGTCAGGGCCGTCAACACCGCCACGACGGTCGCCTCGCCGTGGTCGGACTGGCAGTCCCTGGCCGTCGACGAGCCCGACCCGGTCTCAGAACCGGCCGTGACCGCTCTGCAGATCACCCCGTCGGAGCAGGTAGGTGATGGGATCGTCACGTCCAGCCGCGCCCCTTCCCTCCTGGTTCAGGTGAACGACCCGGCCGGTAAGCCACTGCGGGCCGAAGCCGAGATCGAGCACGACGCGGTCCAGGTCTGGACCGGCGGCGTGGACGACGCACCGGCCGGCACGCAGGCTGTCATCGCCGTTCCCGCCGGGACGCTGACCGACGGGTGGCAGGTGCGCTGGCGGGCCCGCGCGGTCTCGGCCACCGCGCAGTCGGCTTGGTCGGACTGGCAGTCCTTCACCGTCGTGGTGCCCAAGCCCACCGCCACCGCCCTGACGATCACCCCGTCGAAGGTGGTGGACGGCGCCACGGTGCTCACCATGCTGACGCCCACCCTCAGGGCCGTCGTCACCCACCCGACCGGCCAGCCCCTGCGGGCCGAAGCCGAGATCGAGCACGACGGCGCCCAGATCTGGACCGGCGGCGTCGACGGCGTCGCCTCGGGCGCCCAGGCCGCAATACCGGTACCCGGCGGCGAACTCACCGACGGATGGACGGTCCGATGGCGGTTGCGGGCGGTCACCGACCAGGCACCCTCGCCGTGGTCGGACTGGCAGCAGGCCACCCTTGACGTCACGCAGCCCGGTGAGGAGCCCCTGGCCCAGACGGCCGATCCGGTGATCCAGACCGACCAGAGCTTCACCGCGGCCGCGTGGCTGCGCTGGAGCGACAAGGACGGTGACTACAGCGTGGCCGAGCAACGAGGCACCCACCAGGCGCCCTTCCGGCTCGGCAACGAGGCTCATCACGGACTGGTGTTCACCTTCACGAGTGGCGACGTCGCCGACGCGGCGGTCGAAGGCGTGTTGTCCGACGTCGAGGCACCGGTCGACGAGTGGTTCCACCTGGCCGGGGTGTACGACGCGGAGGCAGGGGCCGCTTCGTTGTACCTCAACGGGAACCTGGTAAAGACCTCACCCGTGACCTTCACACCATGGCACGCGGACACCGCCATGACGCTGGGCACCAGGATGCGGGGCGACCTCGATGAGGTCGAGATCTACCAGCGGCCCCTGGCGTCCGCTGAGGTCGCCGCTCTTCTGCCGGCTCCGGCCGCCCAGGACCCACCGATCACACCGGACACGCGGAGAGCGGCCGCCGCCGCGCCCTACATCCCCGCCTTCAAATACCGGCATCCATCGCTAGAGGACTGCCTCGCCACCGCGAGCTCCGGCAGATTCGTCGACTCCTACTCCCGTATGCAGGACCGCCCCTACAACGCCTGCTGGACCGCGTGGATCGGGTACACGGGATGGGAGGAGAAGGACGACGGCGACGGGAAGGATCATAAGCCGGCATCGTGGTCGAAACTGGTTCCCAAGCAGTTGAAGATCCCGCTGGCCCTGGTGAATCTGTTGCACCCCGGCGACGTCTTCTCCTTCCGGGCGACCTGGGTGGCGCACTCGTATCTGGCGAACAACACGGGCCGGGAGATCTACAACGGCGGCGACTCCACCGACGGCATGAAACCGCAGGACATGAAGTTCTGGCTCAAACTATCTGATTTCGGGATTTACAATACCGGCATTCGCCGTTCCGAATTGGATGACGAGCTCGATGACGTGCTGATCCGCATCGGCCTGGAGACGTCGTCGGAATGCGCCATCACGAGCGGGGCACCAAGTCAGCTCAAAACAATCGAAAGCTGGCGCAGCGGATATTCCCCATTCACCATCTCGACGTCGCAGCCCACGGCTCCCAAGGACCGGGCAACCTGCTCCATCATGCCCGCGATCACGGCATACGAAGGCAAGCAGGGCAAGCTGCGCCTGTGGGACCAGGAGATCCTCGGGTCGAAGGGTGAGCGACTCGGGGTGGTCCGCTGGGGACACGGCGTTCCGCCGAACAACCTCAACGCCCCCAGTTTCCGCTGCGACTGGAGGCAGGCCGGGTTATTCGGCGAGCAGCACAAGGGCGGTTGCGTCAACATCAGGGCCGACCGCGTCTTCACCATGTCGAAAAGCAAGAACAAGAACTTCCTGCCGGTGATCAATCACATCGAGACCGCCCTGAACCAGAACGAGAACGCTGGCACCTTCCCACCCTTCCGCCCGGGAGACACGACCGATGATCGGGATGACGTCAAGTACCCGCCGATCAGGGGGCCCCTCGGGAACGAGCGGAAGAAGATCATCTCCGGAAACTACGCCAAGCCGTCGAACACCCCCGAGGGCTATGCCCTCTGGAGAGGGTCGGACGGAAACGAGAAAACCAATCGCAAAATCTTCTCGTCACACAGCGTCTATGTGCCCCAGGAGGACTTTAGCATCGTCGGGACGACGGGAAACTACTGTAAGTACTACTTCAAACATCTCTACGACGACAATGCCGACGGCGCCTTTCAGTGTGACGAGTATCCCTTCGCGTCGACGGAGCAAGGGGCCGCGAAGGACAGAATCCATTACTCCGTCCGGGCCGTCCACACCAGTTACAACCAGAACCACGGGGACGCGCTCCAGGCCTTCTATGGCCAATATCGAGTTATCCCGTACGACCCGGAGAGAACTCCAACCAAGGTAAGCGACAATCCATTCTGGGTGAAGATCGTAGACTAGCGTCACTCGTCTGAGCGGGGTTGCCGGGTCACCGCCCGGCAACCCCTTCACGACCCGACACAAGTTCACAACCCGACACAAGGCGGCATCATGCTTCCCGTGCACGACCAGTGGGATCTGCTCGTCGAGTATGACCTGAGCTACTACTTCCATGGGCTCTGGGTCGAAAGCGACGACCCGGAGGAGGTGGCGAGACTTCTCCGGGTGGACGAGAAAACGCGGCAGGAGTGTGATCTCGGCACACTGATCGACCTCTACCAGGGACGACCGGCGGACACGGTCTGGCTCGGCCCGCACGCGCCAGGCTGGACACACGTCCTCGCCTTCGGCCTCTATCCCTATCACCCCGCCATCCGCAACCTGGGGAAGCGGCGGGTCTTCCAGGTCCGGTACGACGACGACCGCTACCTCCTTGAGGGGCTGTATCTCTACTACGACGGCCGGCAACTCGGCTACGCCGGGCCGCCGGACGAGGAGGGACACATGGATCTCCCCGATTACCTGGCCTATACCGACGGGCTGGAACTCGGCGAGGACGACCGACGGAACCTGCACCTCATGTTGTGCATGGCGGGCCGGATCACGGGACGTTTTCTCGATCAGGAGTGGTTCACATCCACCCGCACCATGTATCGCATCCCCGACGGGACCTGGCCGGAAACCGGGTGATGCGCCCTGTCAGGGCAGGGCGGCAGCGCTCGATGTAGGGCGCGGGTCCAGTAAGACGGTGACTCATTTGGTGAGGCGGCGGTAGCAGATGAGGGCTGCGGCGATGGCGACGAAGGAGGCGAAGTGGTCGGCGCGGCGTTCGTAGCGGCAGTGTAATCGCCGGCACCCGGCCAGCCAGGAGACGGTCCGCTCCACCACCCAGTTGGAGTCGGAGTTCAACGTCGCCCGCGTGACCATCCGCAAGGTCACCGCCCAACTGCGCCAAGACGGCCTGATCGTCACCACTCGCGGCATGGGCTCGTTCGTCAAGTAGGGCACAATAAAGGAGACCCCCGAGCGGCCGTGCCGCCGGAGGTCTCACCCGAACCGCGAACTACTCCTCAGACGAGGAACTGGTCAGCCCCGTAGGGCACCAGTTGGACGGGTCACCCGCGTTGACACCGGTCCCCACCGGTGCGCGATGGCTCGGCGGCACCGGCTCCCGAAGCGAGTCAAGCAGCCGGGGCTCGCGGACTGATCCGCACCTCAAGGTCAGCGTTCAACGCCCTCGCCAACCGCTCGAGTACGGGAAGAGTCGGAACCGTGCCGCCAGCTTCGAAGCGTGCCACAGCGGATTGCGTCATATCCGCAGCGACGGCCAATTCCGCCTGACTCCACCCGTACCCTTCTCGCATCCGCCGTACGGCTTTCCCGAGCTCGAACGCCAGACGTGCCGCCTCATAAGCTTCACTCGCGCCAGGCTCGGCCAGCCGCCGCCGCCGGAGTTCCTCCCACGTCGTGTCCTCACTCATGCCGGCTCCTCATCCACATCCACCGTGTGCGCCTGATCGACACAGCGCAGCAATGCCCGCCGAGCTCGATCCACTTCTCGATCTTCCCTCATTCGCGTCTTGTGGAAGACCGTCAGTAGGACGATCCGTCTGTGCGGGGCGATCCAGTAGCTCACCCGCATTGATAGATCATCCAAGTGGAACCGCAGCTCGCGAAGCTTGCCGTCGAGTTGCCGCGTGTACGGCTCTCCCAGTAGTGGGCCTTCAGCCGCCAGGAGGTCGATATAGAAGGCGGCTTTCGCGAATGAGGCCACCGGCAACTTTTCGAGCCACTCGCGAACCTCAGGCTCCAGCTCAACCGTACCCCAGGTCATAGCGATGATGCTATATGCGTGGCTTGTTAGCCGTCCGGGGGTTGAAGACATGTCTGCACAGCGATCCTCGAACGAAAGAGACCTCCGAACGGCCACAGCCGCCGGAGGTCTCACCGGCGCGCGTACTACTCTTCGGAAGAGGAACTGGTCAGCCCCGTAGGGCACCAGTTAGACGGGTCACCTGCGTTGACACCCGTCCCGCCGATCCCGCAGTATCCATTCACGTTCTTGTGCAAATACTGCTGGTGGTAGTACTAGCCTCTCCGCAATAGTTCATGCGAGGGGGTTCCATGGATCAGATTCCGGTCGTCTCCTACGCTCGCATCTCCGCCGACGTCAGGCGGGATGAACACGGTGTTCAGGACCAGCACAAGCTCAACCGCGAGACTGCCGCCCGCCTCGGATGGACGGTCGTCCGCGAGTACACCGACAACGACAAGTCGGCGGCCAAGGCCGACGTGGTCCGCGACGACTTTGAAGCCATGCTCAAGGCTCTGCGCGCCGGTGAACTCCCGGACGGCACCACCGTCCAGGGCGTCGTGATCGTCGCGGAAGATCGGCTCGCGCGACGACCGGGCGACTACGAACGCTTCGCCGAGGCGATCACGTACCAGGACGGCCGGGTCTTCGCCGACGCTCGCGGAGCGAAGGACCTCTACAACGAAGACGCCGAGAGCATGGGCCTATTCGGTGCGGTGATCTCCAAGATGGAGGTCCGCAAGATGCAGCGGCGCATGCGCCGTTCCCATCGGACCCGTGCAGAGCAGGGATTGCCTGTCGGCGGTACGCGCCCCTTCGGATGGATGCCCGACCGGCTTGCCCTCGACCCCGCCGAAGCTCCCCTCGTACGGCAAGCGATCCTCGATCTGATCGCGGGACGGTCACTGCACTCGATCGCCATGCAGTGGCAGCGGGACGGAGTCATCACCTCGTTGGGCAACCCGTGGACATCGAGCTCTCTCAAGGTCACCGTTCTCAACCCCAGGGTCTGTGGCTGGCGGCAGATCAACAACGAGTTGGTTCGCGGGCCGGACGGTAACCCCGTCGTCGGCTCCTGGGAACCGATCGTGACGCCGGAACAGTGGATGGCGGTGAAGAGCCACTTCGACGCCAGGAAAGGGCACTACGTCTACCCTGACGGCCGCGTTGGGCAAATCCTCCCGCAGGACTTCCGCGAGCCGAATTACCTGCTCACCGGCACACTCCGCTGTGGCAGGCCCAAGGCAGACGGTTCGCTGTGCAACACCTCGCTCCGTGTCTCTCACAGCAAGGACTGTGTGCAGCACATCTACTTGTGCCCCGCCAAGTCTGCCGGCGGCTGCGGCGGCCTGGGGCGTCGTGGCGACATGGTGGACCTCTACATCTCAGAGGCGGTGTTAGCCAAGCTCGAAGAAGTGCAACTCTCCGCATCGACCGAACAGGCCACCTGGGCGAAACAGGCCGAATACGACGGTGCGAAGGAGCGCTTGGAAACGCTGCGCACCCAATGGGCCTTGGGCAACGTCAGCAACGAACTCTTCTTCCCGACCGCAGCCGACCTGGAGAAGCAGATCGCGCGACTGCGGACGGAGGCCCAAGGCTTCGCCGCGTCCGTTCAGCGGCAACGGAGCCGCTCCAACGCTGACGTGAGCGAGATCTGGCGACGCTGGTTCCTCGCGGAGGAGGACGGCGGGCTCCCGCTGACGGTGAAGCGGACCTACATCCGCGAGGCCCTCCACGCGGTGATCATTCACCCGTGCGGCGGCGGGCGAAAGAAGTTCAACCCCGATCTTCTTGAGCCCATCTGGCGAGAGGACTAACGCAGGACGTCCGAGGACGTCTTCAGGGAGCTACGGCCTCACCAACTGGCCACAGCTCCCTTTCTTTTCTCATAGGCAGCGGGACGTCTAGGAGCATCAGGGGACGCAGGGGGACGCCACGGAACGTCAGGGGACATCCCTGCCTCACATCTCGTGACCTGCATCAACGCTCGCCGGAGTGGTACAAACGAAGCAACGCAAGAAGCCATCGTCTTCCCCACGGCACGGCACAGCGAGCATCTCGGCGAACCACTCAGGCGCATACAAGAGACCGGGCACAACACCACGAACTGATCACCGATGATCCGCCGGAGAGACCCGGCCCGGCGGTAGGTGTCCACCCAGAGAGCGCCATCCCCACTCTCGCCGCACTCCATTTCTGATCTCTCGCTGCCGCTCACCATCGCCAAGAGCTGTCTTCAGGCTGCCTCGGCGTCGGTGATGCACGTCGCGACCCGCCCGGTACGGCGGTGGCTCCGCCCACGAGGAAAGGAGCCCACCTGAACTCTGAACCCGGTCCTGTGTCTGCTCGGGAGTGGGGCAGACGACAAGCCGCCCGTTCTCCACGCTGGTCCGAGGAGAAATGGCGACGGGTCGCCACCGTCCTGAGCGTCCGCATCACGAACGGCGTCAAGCGCGACGCCTCCCCGGGCGGGGAGGCCACATGAACGACGTGCCTTCTCTGTCCTTCGACGTACTGGCAGCCGTACGACGTGCAGCGATGCCAGACTTCTCCCGCTGGCGGCAGATGATCAAGGCCACGGGCGGATGTAGTCAGCCGATCCGGCTGCATGGCGAGCGCTACACGGTCGACGTGCCTACCGGTGAGGTGGTCGAGTCCTACCGAACAGCTGACGAGCCGACCGGCTACCTGCTCACGGCGTGCGGCAACCGGCGCGCTTCCCGGTGCCCGGCCTGCTCGGAGGTGTACCGGGACGACACCTTCCATCTGATCATCTCCGGGTTGCAGGGCGGCAAGGGCGTACCGGATGAAGTCAGCGCGCATCCTCGGATGTTCGCCACCTTCACCGCGCCGTCATTCGGCTCGGTGCATGCTCGACGCGAACGCGACGGCAAGACCTTGCCGTGCCGTCCCCGGCGGGACGATCCGCTGTGCACGCATGGGCGGCCGAGAGGGTGCCGGGTTCGTCATGGCGAGAACGACTCCCGGCTCGGGCAGCCCATCTGCGTCGATTGCTACGACTACTCGGGTGCGGTGTTGTGGAACGCCCACGCGGGTGAGCTGTGGCGGCATTTCACCCGTGACCTGCTCGCCGTGCTGGCTCGGCAACGCGGGGTCTCCCGGGCGGACCTGCGGCGGCAGCTCCGGGTGTCCTACGCCAAGGTTGCCGAATACCAGACGCGCGGCCTGGTCCACTTCCATGCCGTGATCCGTCTCGACGGCCCGGACGGTCCTGGGGATCCTCCGCCTTCCTGGGCGACCGTCCCCTTACTAGAAGAGGCCATCCGGAGCACTGCCGAACAAGTGACCGTCACCGCCTCGACCGGTGTCCGCGGTGACAACCGGCCGGGTGTCACCCTGCGGTGGGGCAAGCAGCTCGACGTGCAGCCGGTCTACGTGAGCGCCGAACTGGGCGGGATGTCCGACGGCCGGGTGGCGGCCTACATCGCCAAGTACGCCACTAAGGGGGCGGAGTCAGCCGGGACCGTCGACCGGCCGGTCAAGGAGCCCATCCAGATCGAAGACCTGAGGGTGAGCGAGCACGCCCGGAGGATGATCTACACCTGTTGGGCCCTCTCGACGCTGCCGGGCTTCGATCACCTGCGACTCAAACAGTGGTCACACATGCTCGGCTACCGGGGCCACTTCTCGACCAAGTCACGCCACTACTCCGTCACCTTGGGCGCGCTCCGCCAGGCCCGCGCCGACTACCGAGCCGAGTTCGCCCGCGCAGCTTCAGGACTGCTACTGAACGGCCGAGAAACGGTGGCGGTATCGCAGTGGCGCTATGCCGGAAGCGGGCTGAGTGAGGGTGAACACTTCTGGGCGGAGATCGCCCGGCAACAAGTCTCCACGGCTCGACGTATTAAGCGGGAGAACGAACGCCAGAAGGTCTAAACGACTGCGGAGCGGAGCGGCCGGCGCCAATGCGAAGCACCCGAAGGGCCGCGTAGCGGTTGGGGCCGGCGGCTGCGCGTCCCACCGGGCGGCGGCGTGTCGCTGAGGTCGGCGCGACCGTTAGGCAACGGCGGTCGCGCCGGTCGGAGGACGGCCCATGCCGCGTCGTCCGGGACCGGCCCCCAGGCCGCAGCCCGGACGACAGGCGGCGAAGGGCCGAGTACGGCGGTGCGGCACGCCGCCGCCTGGCAATCGGAAAGATCGAAGACTGATCCGTTAGTCAGACTCGGATGCGCGCGTGACACAGCGTGTGAAGCTGGTCTCTTGGAGGCACTTCTCAGGCAGGAAGGTCGCGGACAAGCTGCACAACGACCGTCCACACCCTCTCGGTTTGGATGTAAGCCGCGCGAACGGTGTAGTGCCCCGGTGGAAGCTCTACACGGATGTGCTCCTCGGTGGCGAGGTCCTCATAACCGAGTACAGAGTCGAAGAGAATCACCGGCCCTTGGACGTCCCAGGTCAGTTCCTCCTCCCACCGAGCTGAGTCGGTCGCCTTATTAGCGGCGTGCAGAATCTGGGCTGGAGAGTCCGCGGCGATCCAACGGACGAAGAGATTCGATCCGGCCAGAAATGTGGTGTCGGCGGGACCGTCACCGAGGACGAGGGCTTTGGCTGGTCCCACATCGATGAGCCCTATGTAGCCGTTCACGTCGCAGGCCCGGCGGTAGTCTCCTTCATCGTCGGGGTGCTTCATCAGTAGTCCGCCATTCCAATGGCGGCAGGCTGATTCTGGAATGACGATGAGTGGCCCGCCCAAAGTCGATACCCATGGCTGGCTTTCGCTGTCGGAGTGCTCCACCACGATGAGCAGCCTATCGGTGAGGCCGAAACGTCCACCTCGGACCGACAGCAGCGCGAGTTCAGCGCAGCACATATTGGTTCGCCGGTCTCCCGTCTGCCGTCGCCCACCCCTCCGGGGAGCGGGCCGGACGTGCGGGGTCAAGGCTCACGGCGTTTGTCGTGATCGTGGAGCTTGCCTTGACCTCGTGCGGCTGGTCTGCTGGCTTGCCCTGGGCGACGGCAGGCAGGGAGACCGGCCGCCACCTCAGCCATCCCCAAGACCAGAGCTGCTGAGCCTCGATGCTCCCGGAGCCGGAGCCCCCTGCGGAGCGCATCAGAAATCGAGCAGTCGAACGACGATGTCCTTGCTAGCCCACGGCTCAGGAGTTCCGTCCTCGGCAGCGAGCCGTTCCAACCAACGGATCTGGTCGACGAAGTAGTTGTACGCGGAGGTCTCCCCGCTGAACGTGATGACAGGCCCTTGAGTACCGCGCTTTCCGTGCCCGTAGAGCATGACGCGGCAGACGTCGTCGATCTCCTCGATGGCGAACGAGCAGGGGAAGTTGTACGTGAAGACCTTGAGGTTCGGGTGGACGAGCATCGACTGATGCAGTGGCCGGAGAATCTCCCGGATGTACCTCTCGGGGTCCTCCATCGCAGCCTCGGACGGCTCGATCCGGTAGCGGTCACGACGGGAGTCGCAGTAGGGGTCCATCACGAAGATCTGGACGGGGACGTGTGCCGACTTCTCCTCGAAGATCGGAAGGATGCCGTCTCGGCGATAGAAGTTCCGGGTCAGACCGAACATGTTGATCCGCTGCCTGGCGGCCTGTACCCGGGAGATCAGATCTCCCTCGGAAGCCTGGCTCGTGTAGGAGTAGGCGTCGATGATGCCCACCCGCTCGATGTGGCCGACGTCCGCTGGGCTGTGATCGATCCCGAAACCAAGCTTGTCGGGACGGGTGCGGTAGAGACGGCAGAGGTATTCGATCCTCTCGTCGCTGGGCCGTCGTTCTCCGTGCTCCCATCGGCATATGGACGCCTGGTCGATACCGGGTGGCGCGAGGCCGGCCGACTGGTAGAGCTGGTCGAGTCGCGCGCTGACTTCGCCGCGAGTCCATCCGTTCGCGAATCGCCACGCTTCGAGGGGCAGCAGGTCAGGAACGGCGCGCAATATGCGATCCACCGTCTCTTCTGTCGCAAGGCCACGACGGAGAGAGTCGTGCATGATCTCCCTCGCTTCACGTTCGATGGCGCGTCGTCGCTCCGCTGAGATCTTCGTCATTTCCGCCTCACGTCATAGTGATTGACGACAAACGGCAATCCCGGTTCCGGCCGATCGCATTGAACCAGTGTGACGCCCAAAGGCAATCTCAGGGGGAAGGCGCGAGCCCGTCAACCCCGGAGCAGATCATGCCTGATCAAGCGCACCACTTACGCAATGTAGCCGCCTCCCAGCGGATGCTCGTCCCAGTAGAGGGATGCTCACCCGCAGCGGATGCACCGGCGGACAGGCAGTACATGGCATTGCGGGCGGTCTGTGAGTTGCTAGCTCGCGCGAATGTGTGCTGCTACCAGACCAGAACCGTACGGTTGATCTTGTTCCCGGGCTCGTCATCGCTCACTGCTCCGCTGGCCTGGGAGGCTCCCGAACTGGTGGCCTTCGACTCGATGGGCGCAACATCGGCGACCATCCACCTAGCCGAGCTGAGCGGACATTACATCGTCAGAGCCTGGGGCGGCGATGAAGGTCGTCGGGAAGTGACTGTCCCTTCGGCCGAGTTGGCCGCATCGCATGTGCCGGGCTATCTGGATGCGGCGAGAGCCGATGGCGGGCTTGCTTCGAGGGGTCGACCGGAATCAGGAAGGACCCATCAGTGATCGTGCCGTATACCAATCACGGGAATGTCCCGATCAGCGATGTTGACCAGCGGCCCGATCTTGAGACCGTGCAGCGGGTGTTGCAGGTCACGGGAAGTCTCGTGGCGTGGATGGTCCGCTCTCGTCTTGCAGTTGAATGCGTGCGGCAGTCAGGCTCTCTGAGCCGAGCATGGTTAGACGAGGTGGCCGCAAGCGAAGGACTAGCAGCAATGACCGATGCCGAGTGGACGGAGCTATCCGAACCTGGCCCTATGTGAGGGTCTCGTGGTCAGGGACTAGTCGTGCGGTCGAGGACCTAAGGAAGTCCACCCGGCATCGAACAATCCCCGGAGTCCTCGATCTTGCTTGTGGACAGTTGCTCACAGCGGGAGTGGCTGAGGGCCAGTGATGATCGCCAATGGCGATCGTCTTGAACCGCTCGCTGGCTCGGGTGCTGCCGGAGGTCGGTTGGCGGCCGCAGCCCATTGCCGACGGCTCAAATATCCGGCGGCCTTACCTACACGGCTGGTAACTCTATCCGTCCTGCACCTTCGTGACAGGAAGAGGGAAGGCCAAATAATTCGAGAAATTCTGGATGTCGCCAATGACAGAATGTAGAGTTAACGAATCTCGGATGAAAGCGCGGCCCCCACAACCGTCGACAGTGGGTGACAAACACAGGCGGCCTGGCAGCGCCATGGCCGGGACTCTTGAAAGGCTAACACGGTGAAGCTCTTCATGGACGAGTCAGGAAACGGGAATACTTCCCAGCCACTGATCGTCGGCGCGGTCGAACTTGGAACGAATGCGGATGATACAGAAAAGCAGATTCAGAATCTATATAAGCGCCTATGCGCTAGGAGCAACCTGGTCGGACTTCCCGGATTTGAAGAATTTCGCAAGAAAGGTTTTCATAGCTCGACCGACCCATTGGAGGTTTCCAGTCAATTTCTAGAGCTCATGCGGAATATTTTCTTTAGGACATACATGGTCACTACTAATCGAACGCGCGTTCCGGGCGGGACAGAATCCGAACGAATCGAGTTCATGTACGTAAAGTTGCTGAGTGACCTATTGATCCGACATCGAGATCAACCCGAGCTGCTTTGCTACATTGAGCAGAGCGAGGGCATGGGTTCAATCATTTCCCGACTTTCCGATAGCGCCTCCAGGCGAGCCTACAAAACGATCGGCAAAGTTGCACCCTTGCCGCAACTGAAGATCGCAATGGTCGCCAAGTCTGACTACATGTCTACGGCCATCATCGACTATTCCATGGCAGCTGTAAGTAGATGGCTCCAAGCGGGAAATACCACGAGTCCAAAAGACTGGCCTTATAGAGCATTTCGCGAGATTGAACCTTCTATTTCTGTGCTCTACTCGTTTGAGCAGGGTCGTATCTCTAGCCGGAAAGACGCTCTTCATTGAACTATGATACGATCACGCCTGCGGTAGGGTCGCGGTCAACCTTGTGCGCGAGTTCGCGTGCGTTGCGTGATGGCCTTTGGACACGAGTGCGACCCTACCGTCTGACACCTCTATTACGCGGGGGCACTAGTGCCATTCTCAGTTGATGATCTGGCTGAGCACGCGGGCGTATCGGCTGAAGCTCTACAAAAGCTATCCTCGTCTCTACCTACGGGTGCTGGGCGGCTCTATTTTCAGCGAACATTTCGCAAGAAGCACGGCGGAATAAGAGAAGTAATTAAGCCGGCGAGTCCGTTCGATGCGATCAGCAAGAACTTGAACCGGAGCTTTACTACACTGCTTCCGTACAAGGCCCCAGAGCATGTTCATGGATTTGTTCGCGGGCGTTCTGTGGTCAGCAATGCCAGCCAGCACCTCGCAAAAGAGTGTGTTCTGCGCATGGACCTTGAGGATTTCTTTCCGTCGATTAGTGCAACAACAGTTAAGGCTTTACTGCAAGATCAGGGTTATGAAGAAAAGGCCGCAGACATTGCCGTTAGCCTCGTTACTATCGGTGGCAGGCTGCCAATCGGCCTAAGCACGTCGCCCTTCTTATCCAACCTAGCCTTCTTGAGCACGGACCGCTCTCTTTCCGATTACGCACGGTCAGAAGACTTGTCCTTTACGCGCTATGTAGACGATCTCACATTCTCCGGCGAGATCACTGACCGTCACTCGGAAAATATTGGCCGCATTCTCGACGACACTGGCTGGTCGGTAAACACGCGCAAGACCGCTTTTATGCGTCGTGGCGGCCCACAATACGTTACTGGCTTGTATGTCGGAGAATCGGGTAGGCCACGAATCCCGCGCAAGATAAAGCGCCGGATGCGATGGATCTTGCATATGATTTCAAAGTTCGGCTACGACACCTATATGTCAGATTTCGGAGGCGAGAATGAGGAGATGTATCGGAATCGCTTGATGGGTTGGGCGTGCTACATCGCCGCTGTTGAGCCAGACTTGGGTTACCCCCTCCTGCGAGCATTCGATGAACTGGTTCCGGAGGGGTATTACGAAACAGCAGTATGGGACCTTGGCTAAAGGAACCAGACGACCTTTCTCAGCACTCACAACGAATTCCGATTGGCTGCAGCTCTGCAGCCTGTCGGCGCAGCAGCCGGCCCGAAGAGGCCGCACGCCGATGCGCTGAGCCACACCGGGGCGGTGAGCGAAGCGAGCCGCCCTTGACCTTGTAGAGAAACTCGTCGCCGAAAACACATCTGGCCCAAGATCAGCTCCCCAAGGGAAGCCGACCAAGGGCCAGCAGTTCAGGCTAAAGCCGCAGCTCTACGCCTCACCAGAAGTAAGACCAACAGGACAAGCGACACCCGTCCCGCCAATCCCGCAGTACCCGTTAACGTTGCGGTGAAGGTACTGCTGGTGGTAATCCTCCGCGTAAAAGAACTCCGGCGCCGCCCGCACCTCAGTAGTGATCTCCCCGTACCCCGCCGCGGAAAGCACCTCCTGGTAAGCCGCCAGCGAAGCCGCCGCCGACTTCTCCTGCGCCTCCGAGTGCGTGTAGATAGCCGACCGGTACTGCGTCCCGACGTCGTTCCCCTGCCGCATTCCCTGCGTGGGGTCGTGCGCCTCCCAGAACACCTTGAGGAGCTCCTCGTAGGAGACCTGGGAAGGGTCGAAGACGACCCGGACCGCCTCGGTGTGCCCGGTCAGCCCGGAACACACCTCCTCGTAGGTCGGATTGGGCGTGTACCCGCCCTGGTAGCCGACCGCCGTCGACAACACCCCGGGCGTCTGCCAGAACTTGCGCTCCGCGCCCCAGAAGCACCCGAGCCCGAAGTCGGCGACCTCCGCGCCCTCGGGCCAGGGCGGGGTGAGGGTACTCCCCAGGACGAGGTGCCGGTCGGTCACCGGCATGGTGACGGACCGCCCGGGGAGCGCGTTGTCGGCGCTCACCATGGAAGCCTTGTTCGTACCGAAGATCCAGCCCATGTCTACCTCCTGACCACCTCAACCAAGGTGCGCCAAGCTTTGTTCCGTTAGAACCACTTAACCATCAACCCAACATCACTTATTTGTAATAAACAAGGTAAGCAGCCAAACTAGGGTTCATGCCTGATTTGCGCCGAGGAGTCTGGTACGGCGTCGCCGCCTACCTCCTCTGGGGCCTGTTCCCTCTGTACTGGCCTCTCCTCAAGCCCAGCGGTGCCGTCGAGATCCTCGCCCACCGCATGCTCTGGTCGCTCGCGGCCGTCGTCGTGATCCTGGCGGTGCGGCGGCACTGGAAATGGATCAGAGGGCTCACGCGCAGGCAGGTACTGCTCCTCACGGCGGCCGGGGCGCTCGTGTCGACCAACTGGGGCGTCTACATCTATGCCGTGAATTCGGGGCACGTCGTCGAGAGCGCCCTCGGCTACTTCATCAACCCGCTGGTCAGCATCCTGTTCGGGGTGGTCATCCTCGGTGAGCGGCTGCGCCGGTGGCAGTGGGTCGCGGTGGGGCTGGGGGCCACGGCCGTGGTCATCCTGACCGTGGGTTACGGGCAGCTGCCCTGGATCGCCCTCACGCTGGCCTTCAGTTTCGGTCTGTACGGCCTGGTCAAGAAGAAGGCCCAGGTCGGAGCAGCCGAGAGCCTCACGATCGAGACCCTGGTCATGCTGGTCCCGGCCGCGATCTACCTGTTCAGCCTGGGCGGGGACAACACCTTCGGCAACCACGGCGCCGGCCACGCGCTGCTGCTGATCAGCTCGGGCATCGTGACCGCGGTGCCGCTGCTGTTCTTCGCCGCCTCGGTCATCACCGTGCCGCTGACGATCGTGGGGCTGCTGCAGTACATCGCGCCCGTGCTGCAGTTCCTCCTGGGGGTGCTGATCGTCAAGGAGACCATGCCGGCCGAGCGCTGGCTCGGGTTCGGGGTGGTCTGGCTGGCCCTGGCGGTCTTCACGTGGGACAGCCTCCGGTACGGCCTCGTCAAGAAGCCCGTACCGGAGAAGGAACTGGCGTCGGTCGGTTAGGCCGAGCGCTCCACCACGAAGTCGCACAGCGACAGCAGGGCGGCGCGGGCCGGGATGTCGGGGAGCTCGGAGAGCTGGTCCTTCGCCCGCGCCGACCAGCGCTCCAACTCGGCCCGTGCCTTCTTCAGCGACTCGGAGGCGCGCAGCAGCTCCAGCGCCTCCTCGATGTCGGCCTCGGGCACCGGGCCCGCGACCAGGGAGCGCAGCCGGGGGTTCTCGTCGGAGCCGAGGGCGTAGAGGACGGGGAGGGTGCGGATGCCCTCGCGCAGGTCGGTGCCCGGGGTCTTGCCCGAGGTGTCGGACGCCACGTCGATGATGTCGTCGCCGAGCTGGAAGGCCACCCCGATGGCCTCGCAGGCCGCCGTCAGGCGCAGCACGACGTCCTGGGGCGCGCCGGCCAGCATCGCGCCCAGCCGGGCCGAGGTCGAGATCAGGGAGCCGGTCTTGTCGGCCAGCACGTCGATGTAGTGCTCGATGGGGTCGACGCCCTCGGCGGGGCCGACGGTCTCGCGGATCTGGCCGCGGACCAGGCGGGCGAAGGTCTTGGCCTGGATGCGCACCGGCTCGGGGCCCAGGTCGGCCATGATGTCGGCGGCCCGCGCGAACACGTAGTCACCCGTCAGGATCGCCATCGTGTTGTTCCACCGGGCGTTGACCGACGGCTTGCCACGGCGCTCGGACGCCTCGTCCATGACGTCGTCGTGGTAGAGCGTGGCCACATGGGTCAGTTCCATGACGACGGCGCCCGGGATGACCCCGGGCGCCGTGTGGTCGCCGAACTGGGCGGCGAGGAGGACGAGCATCGCGCGGAAGCGCTTGCCACCCGCCTCTATGAGGTGTTTGGACACGTCGGTGACGAACGTGTCCTCGCTTTCCACCGCCGAACGGAGCTGCTTCTCCACAGCCGCGAGGCCGTTGGAGAGGTCCTCGGCCAGCCGCTCGTCGGCGACGGGCAGGTCAACAACGGGCGGCGCGGCCATAGAAAAGCTCCCTTATTGCACGAACAATGACTTCGCAGCCTTTTCCGCCAGATCGAGGACAGGCTGCGGGAAAACCCCCAGGGCTACCGTAGCGAATGCCGAGAAGCCGACCACAGTCGACGTGGCCCACGACGGGGTCACGACGGTGGGGCCGTCGGCCGAGGGGTCGCTGAAGAACATCAGCACGATCACCCGGACGTAGAAGAACGCCGCCGCGGCCGAGGCCACGACCGCCAGCACGACCAGGCCGGTCAGCCAGCCCTCGCCGAGGGCGACGGCCGACCTGAAGACGGCGTACTTGCCGAAGAAGCCGCTGGTGAGCGGGATTCCGGCGAAGGCCAGCAGGAAGAAGGCGAACAGGCCCGCCAGCTTCGGCGACCGCTTGCCGAGACCGGCCCAGCGCGACAGGTGCCACGCCTCGCCGCCCGGGTCGCGCACGAGCGTCACGACGGCGAACGCGCCGACCGTGGTGATGCCGTAGGTGACCAGGTAGAACAGCAGGCCCGACAGCGCCAGCGCGTTCTGGCCCTTCTCGCCGACGGCCATGACGCCGACGAGCAGGAAGCCCGCGTGGGCGATCGAGGAGTAGGCCAGCATGCGCTTGATGTCGGTCTGGGTGATCGCCAGGATCGAGCCGACCACCATCGTCAGGGCGGCGACGCCCCACATGATGGGCTGCCAGTTCCAGCTGTCGTTGCCCAGCGCGACCCAGAAGACCCGCAGCACGGCGCCGAAGGCGGCCACCAGGGTTCCGGAGGCCATCAGCGCGGTGATCGGGGTCGGGGCGCCCTGGTAGACGTCGGGCTTCCACGCCTGGAAGGGCGCGGCGCCGATCTTGAAGAGCAGGCCGACGCCCAGCATGGCCGTGCCGACGAGCAGCAGGGTCTCCGTGCCGCCGGCGGTGGCCAGGGCGCGGGAGATGCCGACCAGGTCGACGGTGCCGGCGAAGCCGTACAGCAGCGCGGTGCCGTACAGGAAGAAGGCCGAGGAGAACGCGCCGAGCAGGAAGTACTTGACCGACGCCTCCTGCGACAGCAGGCGGCGGCGGCGCGCCAGCCCGCACAGCAGGTAGAGCGGCAGCGACATGACCTCGAGCGCGACGAACATGATGAGCAGGTCGTTGGAGGCCGGGAACAGCAGCATGCCGCCGATGGCGAACAGCGCCAGCGGGTAGACCTCGGTGTGCGCCGCGCCCTCGGTGATCGCCTTCTCCTCCTCGGCGGAGCCGGGGACGGCCGCCGCCGAAGGGACGAACTGCTCCTCGTCGTTGATCAGCAGGATGCTGACGAACGACAGCACCAGGATGGTGCCCCAGATGAACAGGGTCGGGCCGTCGACCGCGACCGAGCCCATCGCCGCCGGGGTCGTCGGAACGCCGCGGACGGTCTGCAGGATGACCAGCGCGAACGCGCCGACCAGCGACAGCAGCGTCAGCGGGACGTGGACCGCCCGCCGCAGGTAGCGAGGCGCGAACGCCTCGACGAGCACCCCGATCACGGCCGCGCCGAAGATGATCAGCAGCGGGGCCAGAGCGAAGTACTCGATGGTGGGAGCCGTGATCACTGGCCCTCCTTAACAGCGACGACCGGAGCCGGGTCGGTGACCTTCACGTTGACGAGCGACTCCTTGACCGCGGGGTTGATCACGTCGAGAAGCGGCTTGGGGAAAAAGCCCAAGACGACGATCAGGGCGATCAGCGGCGCGACGACCCAGCGTTCGCGCCCGTTGAGGTCCTTCATCTCGGCGACCGACTCGGCGGTGGGGCCGTTCATGGTGCGCTGGTACATCCACAGGATGTAGATGGCGGCGAGGATGACGCCGGTCGTGCCGATGATGGCCGGGACGGCGTAGCGCTCGAAGGTGCCCAGGAGCACCATGAACTCGCTGACGAACGTGCTCAGACCGGGCAGCGACAGACCCGACAGACCCGCGATCAGGAACGCGCCCGCCAGCAGCGGGGCGACCTTCTGCACGCCGCCGTAGTCGGCGATGAACTGCGAGCCGCGGCGGTAGATCAGGAAGCCCGCCACCAGGAACAGCACACCGGTCGAGAACCCGTGGTTGACCATGTAGAGGGTCGCGCCCGAGGCCGCGGTGGTGGTCATCGCGAACACGCCCATCGTGATGAACCCGAAGTGCGAGATCGAGGTGTACGCGATGAGCCGCTTGATGTCGGTCTGACCGATCGCCACGATGGCGCCGTAGACGATGCCGATCACCGACAACGCGATGACGACCGGGGTCGCCCACTTGGCCGCGTCGGGGAACAGCTCCAGGCAGAACCGCAACATGCCGTAGGTGCCGACCTTGTCGAGCACGCCCACGAGCAGCACCGCGGCGCCGGCCGGGGCCTGCGCGGCGGCGTCGGGCAACCAGGTGTGCACCGGCCAGAGCGGGGCCTTGATCGCGAACGCGACGAAGAAGCCCAGGAAGAGCCACTTCTGCGTCGTCGGGTCGGTGACCGCGCCGATGAGGTCGGGGAACAGGAAGCTGTTCTTGTCGGCCACGTTGTAGAGCGCGATCACGGCCACCAGCATCAGCAGGCCGCCGAAGAGCGAGTAGAGCAGGAACTTGACCGCCGCGTAGGACCGCTGTGCGCCGCCGTACGACCCGATCATGAAGTACATCGGGATCAGCATGGCCTCGAAGAACACGTAGAACAGGAAGACGTCGGTCGCCGCGAAGACGCCGATCATCATCGCTTCGAGCACCAGGAGCAGCGCGAAGTAGGTCCGGACCGAGCGCTTGCCCTGCTCGGCGTCGTGCCAGGAGGCCAGCACGACGATCGGCACCAGCACGGCCGACAGCAGGATCAGCACCAGCGCCACGCCGTCGACGGCCACCGCGTAGTGGACGCCGAAGGAGGGGATCCAGTCATACGTCTCGGCGTACTGGAACCGGTCGCCGTTGGGGCTGAAGCCGACCGTCATCACGACGGCCAGCACCAGCACGAGCAGCGAGACGCCGAGCGTCGCCTGCTTGGCGAGCTTGTCGTTCTTGAGGAACGACACGCCGAGCGCGCCCAGGACGGACACGCCCATCAGGATCGAAAGCCACGGGATGGCGGTCATCACAGGGTCCCAACCACGAACCAGGCGCCGGCCAGCACGGCGGCGCCGACGAATATCGACAGGGCGTACGACCGGACGTAGCCGGTCTGGATCTTCCGCAGCCTGCCGGAGGATCCGCCGACACCGGCCGCCAGGCCGTTGACCACGCCGTCGATGCCCCGGTTGTCGAAGAAGACCGCCAGGCGGGTGAGCCACTGGCCGGGGCGCATGAACAGCGCCTCGTTGAGGGCGTCGCCGTAGAGGTCACGACGGGCGAAGACGGTGAGGAACGAGCCGCGCGGTTGCACGACCGGCACCTCGGACCGGCCGTACTTGGCGATCGCGATCCCGGCGCCGACGGCGACCAGGGCCAGCGTGGTCAGGCCCGGGACGCTGAACGGGTGGAACACCGGCAGTTCGGCGGGCTGGCCGACGGCCGGGGCGAGGAAGACCAGCAGGCGGTTGCTGAGGATCAGGTAGGCGCCCAGGCCGACCGAGAAGACCGACAGGATGATCAGCGGCCAGGTCATCACGGCCGGCGACTCGTGCGGGTGGGCCTTCTCGTCCCAGCGCTTCGGGCCGAAGAAGGTCATCACGACCATGCGGGTCATGTAGAAGCCGGTGATGCCGGCGCCCAGCACCGCGAGCCAGCCGAGGATCGCGTTGTGGTGCATGACCGACTCGATGATGCCGTCCTTGGTGAAGTAACCGGACAGCAGCGGGAAGCCGATGATCGCCAGGTAGCCGATGAAGAAGGTGACGAACGTGATCGGCAGCAGCTTGCGCAGGCCGCCGTAGCGCCGCATGTCGACCTCGTCGTTCATGGCGTGCATGACCGAGCCCGCGCCGAGGAACAGGTCGGCCTTGAAGAAGCCGTGGGTGATGAGGTGGGCGATGGCGAAGGCGTAACCGGCCGGGCCGATGCCCGCGGCGAGCATCATGTAGCCGATCTGCGACATCGTCGAGCCGGCCAGGCCCTTCTTGATGTCGTCCTTGGCCGTACCGATGATCGCACCGGCCAGCAGCGTGGCCACACCGACGATCGTCACGACCAGACCGGCCGTGCTGCCCTCGGGGAAGAACGCGGCGCCCGAGCGGACCACCAGGTAGACGCCGGCGGTGACCATCGTCGCGGCGTGGATGAGGGCCGAGACCGGGGTCGGGCCCTCCATCGCGTCGAGGAGCCACGACTGCAGCGGCAGCTGGGCCGACTTGCCGCACGCGCCGAGCAGGAGCAGCAGGCCGATCGCGGTCTGCACCCCCTGGCTGGCCTGGGCGGCGTTCGGGAACACTTCGGCGTACGACAGCGTGCCGAACTGAGCGAAGATCAGGAACATCGCGACCAGCAGGCCGAAGTCACCGACCCGGTTGACCACGAACGCCTTCTTGGCGGCCACCGCCGCCGACGGCTTGTACTGCCAGAAGCCGATCAGCAGGTAGGACGCGAGGCCCACGCCCTCCCAGCCGATGAACAGGGCGACGTAGTTGTCGGCCAGCACCAGCAGCAGCATCGCCGCGACGAACAGGTTCAGGTAGGCGAAGAACCGCCGCCTGTCCGGGTCGTGCGACATGTAGCCGATCGAGTAGACGTGGATCAGCGAGCCGACGAACGTGATCAGCAGGCAGAACGAGATCGACAGCGGGTCGATCAGGAGCCCGATGTTCGCCACGCCCGGGATGAACTCGTAGAGGTTCACCGACTGGCGGCGCTGCGCCGGGTCGAGCCCGATCAGCTGGAGGAACACGAGGGCCGCCACCACGAAGGCGCCGACCGACATGAGCACGCCAAGGAGGTGGCCCCACTTGTTCGTGGCGCGGCCACCGATAAGGAGAATCGCGGCACCGGCGAGGGGCAGCACGATCATCAGCCAGGCCAGGCTGATCGCACCCCCGCCGGCGTGCGACAGGATCTCTGCGGGTTCCACGGCCACCTCTTAGTACTTCAGCAGGCTGGCGTCGTCGACCGACGCGGACCTGCGGGTTCGGAAGATCGTCACGATGATGGCCAGGCCGATGACGACCTCGGCGGCGGCCACGATCATCACGAAGAAGGCGATGACCTGGCCGTCGACGTTGCCGTTCTGGCGGGCGAAGGTGACGAACGCCAGGTTGCACGCGTTGAGCATGAGCTCCACGCACATGAACACGACGATGGCGTTGCGCCGTACGAGGACGCCGATCCCGCCGATCGCGAACAGCAGCGCGCTGAGCACGAGGTAGTGGGTGGTCACTTGTCCTCACCTTCCAGGATCTCGGCCACCTTCGGGTCGATGGTGCCTTCTTCGGCCTCGTACCTGGCGATGTAGCGGTTGACCGACAGCTTGGAGATCTTGCCGTCGGGCAGCAGCGCGGGCATGTCGATCGCGTTGGCGCGGGCGTAGGTGCCGGGGCCGGGCAGCGGCGAGGGGTCGATGCCCTCCTCGCCGTACTTGACGAAGCGCTCGCGGGACAGTTCCCGCTGGGTGGCGCGCTGCTCCAGGCGCTCGCGGTGGGCCAGCACCATCGCGCCCAGCGCCGCGGTGATCAGCAGCGCCGAGGTGACCTCGAAGGCGAACACGTAGCGCGTGAAGATCAGCTCGGCCAGCGACGGCACGTTGCCCGCCGCGTTCACCGCGCCGAGGCCGGTGGCCGGGGCGAACACCACGTTGCCGATGCCCAGCGCCACCAGGGCGGCGAAGGCGAGCCCGGCGACGATCGCCCAGAACCGCTGGCCCCTGATCGTCTCGACCAGCGAGTCGGACGAGTCGACGCCGACCAGCATCAGCACGAACAGGAACAACATCATCACGGCGCCGGTGTAGACGATGATCTGCACCGCCGCCAGGAACGGGGCGTCCTGGACCGCGTAGAGGACCGCCAGCGAGAGCATCACCACGCCGAGCATCAAGGCGCAGTAGACGGCCTTGCGGCTGAAGACGAGCCCGAGCGCCGCGCTGACGGAGACGACGGCGAGCACCCAGAACGTGATGGTCTCACCCATTGTCGCGTCCCAGTCGGTAGTAGTCGTCTTCGGTCTCGCCGAGGCGCATCGCGTGGGGCGGCTGCTCCATGCCCGCGGTGAGCGGGGCGAGCAGCATCTCCTTGGTGTAGATGAGCGCCTCGCGGCTGGAGTCGGCCAGTTCGTACTCGTTGGTCATCGTGAGCGCCCGCGTGGGGCACGCCTCGATGCACAACCCGCACAGGATGCAGCGCGCGTAGTTGATCTGGTACGTCCGGCCGTAACGCTCACCCGGCGAGAAGCGCTCCTCGTCGGTGTTGTCGGCGCCCTCCACGAAGATGGCGTCGGCGGGACAGGCCCACGCGCACAGTTCGCAGCCGACGCACTTCTCGAGGCCGTCGGGCCACCGGTTGAGCTGGTGCCGCCCGTGGAAACGCGGCGCCGTGGGCCGCTTCTCCTCCGGGTAGTTCACCGTCACCGGCTTCTTGAACATGTGGTGGAAGGTGACGCCGAATCCCTTGACGGGGTTCAGCCAGTCGAACTTAGGCACTGGGGACCTCCTTGCGATTCGCCCCGTGGTAGTGCGGCAGATCCAGCGGCGGGACCGGGAATCCACCGGCGGTGGGCTCCTCGCGGAGCTGCTCGAACTCCTCCTCGACCTGCTCGGCGCGGGCCTCGCGGCGGCGCTGCTGCACGGTGTCGAATCGGAAGAAGACCGCGAGGGCGCCGACCACCACGATGGCCATCAGGATGAAGACCGGGGTGCTCTGTTCGACACGCAGCGCGCGGAAGGTGGCGACCAGCAGGATCCACGCCAGGTTCAGCGGGATCAGGACCTTCCAGCCGAAGGCCATGAGCTGGTCGTAGCGGACCCGCGGCAGCGAGGCGCGGACCCAGACGAAGAAGCAGAAGATCAGCACGATCTTGACGAAGAACCACAGCAGCGGCAGCCAGCCGACGTTCGCGCCGTCCCAGATCGAGATGGGCCAGGGGGCCCGCCAGCCGCCGAGGAACAGCGTGACCATCACACCGGAGACCACGAACACGTTGACGTATTCGGCCAGCTGGAACATCGCGAACTTCAGCGAGGAGCTGTATTCGGTGTGGTAGCCGGCGACCAGCTCGCCCTCGCCCTCGGGGAGGTCGAAGGGCACCCGGTTGACCTCGCCGAACATCGTCATCGCGTAGATGAGGAACGACGGGATCAGCAGGATGGCGTACCAGCTGGGCAGCGGGACGTCGACGCCGAAGAGCGTCGCGGTGCCGCCGTCGGCCTGCTTGGCGACGATCTCGGAGGTGGAGAGCGTGCCGGCGTACAGGAAGACCGCCACGAACGACAGGCCCATCGCGATCTCGTAGGAGACCACCTGGGCCGACGAGCGCAGCCCGCCGAGGATCGCGTAGGGCGACTTGGACGCCCACCCGGCCAGCACGATGCCGTAGACGCCGATCGAGGACATCGCGAGGATGAACAGGACGGCGACCGGCATGTCGGTCAGCTGGAGCGGCGTCTGGTGGCCGAACATCGAGACGACCGGGCCCATCGGGATGACCGAGTAGGCCAGGATCGCCGGCACCGAGATGACCACCGGCGCCAGGAAGAAGATGACCTTGTCGACCTTGCGGGGCATCAGGTCTTCCTTGAGGCCCATCTTCAGACCGTCGGCGACGGTCTGGAGGAGGCCGAACTTGCCCGCCCGGTTGGGGCCGTAGCGGTGCTGCATGCGCGAGATGAGCTTGCGCTCCAGCCACACGCCGAACAGCACGCCCAGCAGCAGGAAGACGAAGATGACCAGGCCCTTGATGATGCTGATCCACACGGGATCGTGGCCGAAGTCGGCCAGGCCGGGGCCGGGGCTGCCCGGCGCGGCCGGGGCGGCCAGCACGCTGGCCGTTGTCAGGAGGCTCATGAGGCACTTCCGATCGTGACGACGTCGCCCGCCTCGGCCCGCACGTCGCGGGTGACCGAGACTCCGCCGGAGTTGGCCGGCACCCAGACGACCCGGTCGGGCAGGTCGGCGATCCGCAGCGGCAGGATGACGCCGTTGACGCTGACCTTGTCGACCGCGCCGATCTCGGCGGCGGTGGCCGGGGACAGCAGCGCGACCGCGTCGCGGGCGGTGCCCGCGAGGAACGGCTCGCCGTCCTGCAGCTTGCCGTCGTCGAGCAGCAGGTGCCAGCTCGCCAGGACCGCCTCGCCCGCGCCGGGCTCGGCGACCGTGCCGCCGGTGACGCTCGGCGCCACGGGGCGACCGCCCTTGTAGGCGCCCAGGGCGCCGAGCTCGCGGCGGACCGCGGCGACGTCGGGCAGGCCCAGGTGGACGTCCATCGCGTCGGCGATGGCGGCGATGGCGCGCAGGTCGCTCATCAGACCGGGCTGCGGGACGGACGCCTCGAAGGAGCGGCCGCGGCCCTCCCAGTCGACGAACGTGCCGGCCTTCTCGGCGACCGCCGCGACCGGCAGCACCACGTCGGCGCGGTCGGTGACGGCGCTGGCCCGGATCTCCAGGCTGACGATGAACGGCGTGTTCTCCAGGGCCCGCAACGCGAGCTCGGGGTCGGGCAGGTCGTTCGGGTCGACGCCCGCGATGACCAGCGCGTCGAGCCGCTCGTCGAGGGCGGCCCGCAGGATCTCGCTCGTGTCGAGGCCGACCTGGGCCGGCAGCGAGGCGACGTTCCAGAGGCGGGCGACCTCGGCGCGGGCGGCCTCGTCGTCGACCGGGCGGCCGATCGGCAGCAGGTTGGGCAGCGCGCCCGCCTCGACGGCGCCGCGCTCACCGGCCCGGCGCGGCACCCAGGCCAGCCGGGCGCCGGTCGAGCCGGCCAGCCGGACCAGGGCCGACAGCGCGCCCTTGGCCGAGGCCAGCCGCTCACCGGCCATGATGATCGTGCCCGCGGGAAGCTTGACGCCGTCGGAGATGAGCTCCCCGATCGACTCGGCCTCGGCGCCGGGGACGGTCCGGATCAGGGTGCCGCCCATCTTGGCCAGGCCCGGCGTGGCGAACGGCGCCAGCGAGTAGACCTTGAGCCCCTTCTTCTGGGCCGCCTTGCGCAGCCGCAGGAAGACGATGGGCGACTCCTCCTCGGGCTCGAACCCGGCCAGCAGCACGGCCGGGGCGTTCTCGAGGTCGGCGTAGGAGATCTCGATGCCCTTGCCGGCCACCGAGTGGGCCAGGAACTGGGCCTCCTCGGCGGAGTGGGGACGGGCCCGCATGTCGATGTCGTTGGTGCCGAGGGCGACCCGCGCGAACTTGCTGTAGGCGTAGGCGTCCTCGACGGTCAGCCGGCCGCCGGTGAGCACGCCGGCCTTGCGGCCCGCGAGCCCGGCGGCGACGGCCGCGAAGGCCTCCGGCCAGGAGGCCGGGACCAGCACGCCCTCGTCGTTGCGGACCAGCGGGCTGCGCAGCCGGTCGGGCTGGGTGGCGTAGGAGAACGCCCACCGGCCCTTGTCGCAGTTCCACTCCTCGTTGACCTGCGGGTCGTCGCCGGCGAGGCGGCGGGTGACCTTGCCGCGCCGGTGGTCGGTGCGCAGGGAGCAGCCGGAGGCGCAGTGCTCGCACGCGCTCGGCTGGGAGACCAGGTCGAACGGGCGCGACCGGAAGCGGTAGGCCGAGCCGGTCAGCGCGCCCACCGGGCAGATCTGGACGGTGTTGCCGGAGAAGTAGGACTGGAACGGCTCGCCGTCGGCGACGCCCACCTGCTCCTTGGCCCCGCGCTCGAAGAACTCGATGAACGGGTCGCCCGCGATCTGGTCGGAGAAGCGCAGGCAGCGTGCGCACTGCACGCAGCGCTCACGGTCGAGCAGCACCTCGGTCGACAACGCGATCGGCTTCTCGAAGGTGCGCTTCTGCTCGACGAACCGCGACTCGCCCTGCCCGTTGGACATCGCCTGGTTCTGCAGGGGGCACTCGCCGCCCTTGTCGCAGACCGGGCAGTCGAGCGGGTGGTTGAGCAGCAGCATCTCCATCACGCCGCGCTGCGCCTTCTCGGCGACCGGCGAGGTGAGCTGGCTCTGCACGACCATGCCCTGGGCGACCTCGATCGCGCACGAGGGCTGCGGCTTGGGGAAGCCCCGGCCGTTGCCCGCGTCGGGGATGTCGACGAGACACTGGCGGCAGTTGGCCGCCGGGTCGAGCAGCGGGTGGTCGCAGAAGCGGGGGATCTGGATCCCCAGCAGCTCGGCCGCCCGGATGATCATCGTGCCCTTCGGCACGCTGACCTGGAAGCCGTCGATGGTCAGGGTGACCATCTCGACGACCGCGCGCTCCTCGGGCTGGGTTGCTTGGATGGTCACTTGCTCCCCCACACGGTTGCGAGTGCGGGATCGAACGGGCAGCCGCCGATCTCGAAGTGCTTGAGGTATTCGTCGCGGAAGTGCTGCACCGAGGAGTAGATCGGGCTCGTCGCGCCGTCGCCCAGGGCGCAGAACGACCGGCCCAGGATGTTGTCGGCGATGTCGGTGATCGTGGTCAGGTCGTCTTCGGTGCCCTGACCCTTCTCCAGCCGCTTGAGCACCTGCTTGAGCCAGAAGGTGCCCTCACGGCAGGGGGTGCACTTGCCGCACGACTCGTGGGCGTAGAACTCGGTCCAGCGCAGCGTCGCCCGGACCACGCAGGTGGTCTCGTCGAAGATCTGCAGCGCGCGGGTGCCGAGCATGGAGCCCTTGGCGCCGACCGACTCGAAGTCGAGCGGCACGTCGAGGTGCTCGTCGGTGAAGATCGGCGTCGAGGAGCCGCCCGGCGTCCAGAACTTCAGCCGGTGGCCCTCGCGGATGCCGCCCGCCATGTCGAGCAGTTCCCGCAGGGTGATGCCCAGCGGGGCTTCGTACTGGCCCGGACGGGTGACGTGGCCGCTCAGCGAGAAGATGCCGAAGCCCTTGGACTTCTCGGTGCCCATGCCGGCGAACCACTCGGCGCCGTTGGCCACGATCGAGGGGACCGAGGCGATCGACTCGACGTTGTTCACGACCGTCGGCGCGGCGTAGAGGCCCGCGACGGCCGGGAACGGCGGCTTGAGCCGGGGCTGGCCCCGGAAGCCCTCCAGCGAGTCGAGCAGCGCCGTCTCCTCGCCGCAGATGTACGCCCCGGCGCCGCTGTGCACGACGATCTCCAGGTCGTAGCCGCTGCCGAAGATGCCGCGCCCGATGTAGCCCTTCTCGTACGCCTCGCGCACCGCCGCCTGCACCCGCCGGATGACGTGGACGACCTCGCCGCGGATGTAGATGAAGGCGTAGTTGGCCCGGATGGCGAACGCCGTGATGATCACGCCCTCGATGAGGGAATGCGGATTGGCCATCATCAGCGGGATGTCTTTGCAGGTGCCCGGCTCCGACTCGTCGGCGTTCACGACGAGGTAGTGGGGCTTGCCGTCACCCTGCGGGATGAAGCCCCACTTCATGCCGGTCGGGAAGCCCGCGCCGCCGCGGCCGCGCAGACCGGAGTCCTTGACCGCCTGGATGATCGCGTCGGGGTCCATCGCCAGCGCGCTGCGGGCGGCGGAGTAGTCGCCGTAGCCCTCCAGCGTGAAGGAGTTGGGCAGGTCCCAGTTCTTGGTGAGGACCGGAGTCAGCGTGGTCACTTGGGAGCCTCCCAGCCGTTGGCCTTGGCGACGCGCAGGCCCTCAAGGGAGGGACCGGCGGCCGAGGGACCCTCGCCGGCGAGCTCGTCGGGCAGGCCCGAGAGCACCCGCGAGGTCTCCTTGAAGGTGCAGAGCCGGCCGGGGCCGCGGGTCGGGACCACGGGCTTGCCGGCCCGCAGGTCGTCGACGAGCTGCTTGGCCGACTCGGGCGTCTGGTTGTCGAAGAACTCCCAGTTCACCATCATCACCGGCGCGAAGTCGCAGGCCGCGTTGCACTCGATGCGCTCCAGCGACACCTTGCCGTCGGAGGTGGCCTCCTCGTGCCCGATGCCGGTGTGCTCGCTGAGCTCCTCCCAGATCTGGTCGCCGCCCATCACCGCGCACAGGGTGTTGATGCAGACGCCGACGTGGTAGTCACCGGCGGGCTTGCGCTTGTACATCGTGTAGAACGTCGAGACGCCGACGACCTCGGCCTTCGACAGGCCCAGCATCTCGGCGCAGAACTCCTGACCGGCGTCGGAGACGTAGCCGTCCTCCGACTGGACCAGGTGGAGCAGCGGGAGCAGCGCCGACCGGGCCTTGGGGTACTTGCCGATGATCTCCTTGGCGTCCAGTTCGAGACGCTCGCGGACCTCTGGGGAGTAGGTCATCGGTCCACACCTCCCATGACGGGGTCGAGCGAGGCCACCGCCGAAATGACGTCGGCGATGTAACCGCCTTCGCACATGGCCGGCACGGCCTGCAGGTTCGTGAAGGACGGGTCGCGGAAGTGGACCCGGAAGGGCCGGGTGCCGCCGTCGCTCACCACGTGGGCGCCCAGCTCGCCGCGGGGCGACTCGACCGGCACGTACGCCTGGCCGGCCGGCACCCGGAAGCCCTCGGTCACCAGCTTGAAGTGGTGGATCAGGGCCTCCATCGAGCTGCTCATGATGTGCGCGATGTGGGCGGGCGAGTTGCCGAGGCCGTCGGGGCCGAGCGCGAGCTGCGCCGGCCAGCCGATCTTCTTGTCCTCGATCATGACGGGCTGGTTCTTCAGCGGCCCGGTGAGCCGGTCGAGCGCCTGCTCGATCAGCTTCAGCGACTCCTCCATCTCCGAGACCCGGACCTGGTAGCGCCCGTAGACGTCGCAGGAGGTCTGGGTGGCGATCTCGAAGTCGTAGGTCTCGTAGCCGCAGTAGGGCTGCGACTTGCGCAGGTCCCACGGCAGGCCGGCGGCCTTGAGCACCGGGCCGGTGATGCCCAGCGCCATGCAGCCGGTCAGGTCGAGGTAGGCGATGTCCTTGGTACGCCGGGTGTAGACCGGGTTGGCGTCCAGGATCTTGCGCATGTCCTTGATCCGCTCGGGCATGACCTTGAGCAGCTCGCCGATCTTGTCGACGGCGCCCGCCGGCAGGTCGACGCTGACGCCGCCCGGCCGGATGTAGGCCATGTTCATCCGGAGCCCGGTGATGTACTCCATGATGTCGAGCACCATCTCGCGCTCGCGCAGGCCGTAGAGGAACGGGGTGGTGGCCCCGAGCTCCATGCCGTAGGTGCAGATCGCCATCAGGTGGGAGGAGATGCGGGTGAGCTCCATCGTGAGCACCCGGATCGCCTGCGCCCGGTCGGGGATGCGGTCCTCGATGCCGAGGAGGCGCTCCACGCCCAGGCAGTAGGTCGCCTCGTTGAAGATCGGCGACAGGTAGTCCATGCGCGTCACGAACGTGACGCCCTGCGTCCAGGTGCGGTATTCGAGGTTCTTCTCGATGCCCGTGTGCAGGTAGCCGATGACGGTCCGGGCCTCGGTCACCGTCTCACCGTCGAGGGTGAGCACGAGCCGGAGCACGCCGTGGGTCGACGGGTGCTGCGGGCCCATGTTGATGACCAGCCGCTCCTCGGAAGACTCGGCCACCGCCTCGGTGAGCTTGTCCCAGTCCTGGCCCGCGACGTCGTAGACCTTGCCTTCGGTCGCTTCCTGAGTCATGCGTACGACCTCCTCTGGTCCGGCGCGGGGATCTCGGCGCCGCGGTATTCGACCGGGATGCCGCCCAGCGGGTAGTCCTTGCGCTGCGGGTGGCCCTCCCAGTCGTCGGGCATCTCGATCCGGGTGAGACCCGGGTGCCCGTCGAAGACGATGCCGAAGAAGTCGTAGGTCTCCCGCTCGTGCCAGTTGTGCGTCGGGTAGACCGAGACCGTCGACGGGATGTGCCGGTCGGTGTCGGGCGTCGCGCACTCCACCCGCACGCGGCGGTTGTGGGTGATCGAGCACAGGTGGTAGACCGCGCGCAGCTCCGACCCGGTCTCGTGGGGGTAGTGCACCCCCGAGACGCCCAGGGACAGCTCGAACCGCAGGGCGGGGTCGTCGCGCAGCTTCTGCATGACCTCGACGAGGTGCTCGCGCGCCACGTGGAGGGTCAGCTCGCCGCGGTCGACGACGACCCGCTCGACGCCCTCGTGGTCGAGGCCGTCGACGATCTCGTCGAAGTAGCTCCCGTAGGGGCGCGGGCTGGAGACCGGCGCCGGGCGGCGGACCACGAGGCCGCCGTAGCCGGAGGTGTCGCCGGTGCCGGAGGTTCCGAACATGCCGGTCCGGGCGATCGGCTGCTCCGGGACCTCAGGAAGGTTGTCGCTCATTTCTGCCCTCCCTGGTCGATGAGCGGCAGGGTCCGCAGCGCCTGGAGCTCGAGCTCCTCGACCTGCTTCTCCCTGTGGGCGCCGAACTTCATGTTCTGGATCTTGTCGTGCAGCTTGACGATCGCGTCGATGAGCATCTCGGGCCGCGGCGGGCAGCCGGGCAGGTAGATGTCGACGGGCACGACGTGGTCGACGCCCTGGACCACCGCGTAGTTGTTGAACATGCCGCCGGACGAGGCGCACACGCCCATGGAGATGACCCACTTGGGCTCGGCCATCTGGTCGTAGATCTGGCGCAGCACCGGCGCCATCTTCTGCGACAGGCGACCGGCCACGATCATCAGGTCGGCCTGGCGGGGCGACGCGGAGGCGCGCTCCATGCCGAAGCGGGCCAGGTCGTGCTTGGGGCCACCGGTGGACATGAGCTCGATCGCGCAGCACGCGAGACCGAAGGTGGCCGGCCAGACGGAGTTCTTGCGCGCCCAGCCGGCGACCTGCTCGACGGTGGTCAGCGCGAAGCCGCTGGGCAGTTTCTCTTCAAGGCCCATTAGTCCCAGTCCAATCCGCGACGCCGCCACACGTAGGCGTACGCCACGAGCACGGTGACGATGAACAGCACCATCTCGACCAGACCGAAGACCCCGAGCTTGTCGAAGGCCACGGCCCACGGGTAGAGGAAGATGATCTCGATGTCGAAGACGATGAAGAGCATCGCTGTGATCATGTACTTCAGCGGGAACCGGCCGCCGCCGATCGGCTGCGGCGTGGGGTCGATACCGCACTCGTACGCGTCGAGCTTGGCGCGGTTCCACCTCTTCGGCCCGGTGAACGGGGCGATGCTCACGGAGAAGACGGCGAATCCCGCCCCGAGGACCGCGAGCACCAGGATGGGGGCGTAGAGCTCCATCGCTTAAGGCGTCCTCTCGGTGAATGTGGTCATGATTCTTCGATCCAGTGGTGTCATGCCGACGGCGCGACCTTCGACAGGGCGTTGATGATCCGGTCTGACGCGTCGCCACCGTGGTCGGTCAGGTTGCCCAGGAGTTTCAGGCCGAACCTCATCAACCGGGGGTGGGGCAGCGCGTGCCGCGTCAGGAAGTTCATCACGCCTGGTTTGCCGATCGCCTCGACGAAGGCCCGGCCCAGAGTGAAATATCCGCCGTACGCGTCTTTGAGTATCCGCGGATAGGCCCGCAGGACCCGCTCGCGCGCGGCGGGGGTCGGCTGGGCGAGCGCGGTCACCACGGCGTCGGCCGCGATGCGGCCGGTCTCCATCGCGTACGCGATGCCCTCGCCGTTGAAAGGGTTGATCATCCCACCGGCGTCGCCGACGAGAACCAGGCCCCGGGTGTAGTGGGGCTGCCGGTTGAAGGCCATCGGCAGCGCGGCACCCCGGATCGGGCCGACCATGTTCTCTTCGACGAAGCCCCACTCGGCCGGCATGTTCTTGGTCCAGCGCCGGAGCAGGTCGCGGTAGTCGATCTTCTTGAACGCCTCACTGGTGTTGAGCAGCCCGAGGCCCACGTTGGAGGTGCCGTCGCCGACGCCGAAGACCCAGCCGTAGCCGGGCAGCAGGCGTTCGCCGTCGTACAGCTCCAGCCAGGTCTCGAGGTAGTCGTCGGTGTGGCGGGGGCTCGTGTAATAGGTGCGGACCGCGACCCCGATCGGGCGGTCTTCGCGCTTGTGCAGGCCCATGGCCAGGGAGATGCGGGTGGAGTTGCCGTCGGCCGCGATCACCAGGCGGGAGCGGTAGACGTCGCCCGAGGCGGTCTTCACCCCGACGACGTGGCCGCTGCGCTCGTCGATCACCGGGGCGGTCACGTTCACGCCCTGGAGCAGGGTGACGCCCTTCGACACGGCGTGGTCGGCCAGGATGACGTCGAAGTCCTTGCGCGTGCGGACGAGCCCGAAGTCGGGGAAGTCGGACAACTCAGGCCAGTCGAGCTCGAACGACAGACCGCCGCCGACGACGCGCAGGCCCTTGTTCCTGATCCAGCCGGGCGCGTCGACGTTGACGCCCATCGCGAGCAGTTCCTTGACCGCGCGGGGGGTCAGGCCGTCGCCGCAGACCTTCTCCCTGGGGAAGGTCGTCTTCTCCAGCAACAGGACCGACAGCCCGGACTGCGCCAGATAAAACGCGGTCGTCGATCCGGCGGGGCCGGCGCCGACGACGATCACGTCGGCATCGGTCTCGCTCCGCCGCGCCGCAAGGGCTGGCTCGCTCACGAGGGGACCTGTCCTGTCCTTTTGAGTTTCTTGGGGCCGCAGACCGTGTAGGCTGAGCCTTTCGTGCCTTTGTGAACTACTTCACAAACTTGTCGCGCCGCAGTCTAGTCCCTCTTCCGACACCTTCGTCAGGGGGTAGACACCTACCGGCGGGTAAACATGCACAGTCGTGACGAAAACATCGTTCTACCTGGCGTGCCGGTGCAAATTTCATGACTTTTCCGGTCGGATGCCCCGGTGCAGCGCCACGATCCCCATGCTCAGGTCACGCCACGCCACCCGCTTCCACCCGGCGCTCTGGACGACCGCCGCGAGGCTCTTCTGGTCGTGCCAGTCGCGGATGGACTCGGCGAGGTATTCGTAGGAGTCGGGGTTGGAGCTGACCGCGCGGGCCACCACCGGCAGCAGGCGCATCAGATACTGCGTGTAGACCGTGTCGAACGCCTTCGGCTTCGGCCGGGAGAACTCGCACACCACGAGCCGCCCGCCGGGACGGGTCACCCGCAGCATCTCCTCCAGCGCCTGCCGGGTGTCGGCGACGTTGCGCAGCCCGAACGAGATCGTGACCGCGTCGAACACCCCGTCGGCGAACGGCAGCCGCAGCGCGTCGCCCGCGACGAACGTCACACCCGCGACGCCGCCGCTCAGCCCCGACGAACCCCGCCGCCGCACGCCGGTCTGCAGCATGCCGATCGAGAAGTCGCAGGCGATGGCACGCGCCCCGAGCTGGGTGAACGCGTCGGTCGAGGTGCCGGTGCCGGCCGCCAGGTCGAGCACCAGCTCGCCCGGGCCGGCGTCGATCGCGGACGCGGTCGCCCGCCGCCACAGCCGGTCCTGGCCGAGCGACAGCACGTCGTTGACCAGGTCGTAGCGCGCGGCCGTGCGGTCGAACATGGCCGCGACCTCATGGGGCTGTTTGTCCAGCGAAGCGCGCGTCATGGTGCCCAGCCTAGGACGACCTCACACACCGTCACGCCATGCCCGGTCGAATGTGCGCAACGTAGTGCGTTGATTACTCTGCGTCTGCTAGGACTTGGCCATGCGTGCCAGATTCATGATCACAGTAAGCGCTCTCGCGCTCGTGGCCACTCCGGCCTGGGCGGGCATCCGTCACCCCTCGGTCGTGTCGCCGAATCCGGTGAACCACACGCCCCACGTCTTGGACGGGATCGTCAACGCGTTCGCGCTGGTGGGGAACACCGTGGTCGTCGGCGGCGAGTTCTCCTCGGTGAAGTCGGGCACGTCCACCCTGCGCCGCACCAACCTGTTCGCCTTCGACCTGACGACCGGCCGGATCTCCCCCTTCGCCCCCTTCCTCGACGGCGCGGTCAACGCGCTCGCGGCCGGCGCCGACGGCACGGTCTACGCCGGCGGCTCCTTCTCCCGGGGCCTCGCCGCCTTCTCCGTCCCGTCGGGCGTCCCGGTCGCGTCGTTCGGGGGCGCCGCCTACGGCGGCGAGATCACCTCTCTTGTACGCCGGGGCGCGCACCTCTACGTCGGGGGTGACTTCTCCCACATCGGCCGCGCCCAGCGCACCGCCCTGGCCCGCCTCGACGCCGCGACCGGGGCCGTCGACCCCGCGTTCACCGTCGCCGTCGGCGGCGGCCGGTCAGAAGGCGATCCGAAGGTCCACGCGATGGCGGCGACGAAAGACCGGCTGATTCTCGACGGCTCCTTCACCACCCTCGGCGGGCAGCCGCGCGACCAGCTCGGCCAGATCGATCTGAAGACCGGCAGGGTCGCCCGATGGCGCACCAATGCCTACGCCCCCCATTGCCGCGACGGTTTTCCCTCCTATGTACGCGGACTCGACGTCTCCCCCGACGGCTCCTATTTCGTGGTCGTCACCACCGGAGGCGCGGCGCCCAAGACGGGGAAACTCTGCGACACCGCGGCGCGCTTCGAGACGTACGCGAAAGGCGCGAACGTGAAGCCGACATGGGTCAACCACACGGGCGGCGATTCGCTCTACAGCGTCGCCATCACCGGCGCGGCCGTTTACGTCGGAGGGCACCAACGCTGGATGGACAACCCGCTGGGAAAGGACTCCGCCGGTCCGGGAGCGGTCGCGCGAGAGGGCATCGCGGCGCTCCATCCACGTACCGGAAAGGCGCTCGGGTTCAATCCCGGCCGGGAGAGAGGAATCGGGGTGAAGGCCTTTCTCCCGGTAAAGAAGGGGCTTTTGGTGGGAAGCGACACCACGAAGCTCGGGCACGAGTACCATGCCCGAGTCGGAATGTTCCCGATGCCCTGACTAGCCCTCGGGCTGGCGCCTCTTGTCGCTGATCTTCTCGCTGACCGCGTCCCGCTGCTTCGACAGCAGAACGTAACTGGCGAGCCCGCTCAGCACCACGGCCACTGCGAGCAACACGTAGGTCCGCAGACCCAGCAGATAGAGGACGCCCAGGGCGACGGCGAACAGGCCCAGGCGGGACAGGGTGTAGACGATTACCGGATGCACGCCGTAGAGGTTACGTCACTGTCCCGTATGGCGGACTCTCTTCGCATCCGGCACGAGCGCTGCTAGTGTGCCCATCACGGCGCTTTCGTAAAGAAACACCCATGAGCGCCCCAAAGAGGCTCTATCATATAACAATCGGGCACTGAGCCGGTAACATCCCGTGATCTTCTCTGAAAACCACGGATAAATCAGGCTTCGCTCGGCACACTGGTTACCTGTCCGCCCGCTGCATGACGCGGGATGCGAGGGGGAGAGATTGTGGAGAGTAGCAGCGAGCGACTGCTGACCCCTGGAGAGGTTGCCGCCCTCTTCCGGGTCGACCCGAAGACCGTGACTCGCTGGGCCGCGGCGGGGCGAATCAGCAGCATCCGTACCCCCGGAGGGCACCGGCGTTTCCGCGAGTCGGAAGTGCACGCCCTTCTCCGTGGAGAAGACGTCTTGACGGCCGACAAGCCGAACGGATAGAGCTCCACGGGAAGAAGCAGAGAGGCGCGGCGTACCCGAAGCCGCGCCTTTTCTCTGTTCTGAGGCGCCTACGGCGCCGAGGGAGAGAAAAACCACGGGAACGGTACGTGTCTGAAGCCGCGCCTTCGGCGCGGGGTCCTCGCGCTTATATCCGGCGTCTTCCCTCGTCGCTCCGGGTCGCTTCGCTCCCCTGCGCTCCTCAGTCCAGACGCCGGCGCGCTGCGGCAATTCATGGATCTGGCCTGGGTATTTCCGCCGACGGCCTAGTTTTATTTAAATATTTGACCACTTGGTGGCATGTGAAATTGCACCACCGCTCGCTTGTTATTTTTCCTGCTCTGCCTTGAAGGCTAGGAATTCTTGTTCTAGAGCATCATTCTCTTCTTGCCATCTTCTGCGGCGGTCGGCTTCTTCCTCCTCGGTGATGGACTCTTCCAGCCACTGGTCGTAGTCCGGCTCGCCGGGCGCTATCTCGACATACGCGTTGCCGATCAGGCGGCCGTCGTCGCTGGTCAACGACTGCGGGACCCGCAGCGTGCCGTCAGCGAGCCGGATCACGAACATCAGGGGACCTACCTAGATTCCGTAGCGCCTGTTGAAGAAGAGCATGACGTTGAGTGCCGTGCGGGTGTCGCCACCCAGCATGTCTATCAGGGCGGGACGCTGCCTCGACGCTATGGCGGCGAAGGCGTCGGCGAAGAACTCCTTGCGGCCGAGTTCTCCGGACTGCTTGTGGAAGGCGGAGGCCAGATGGGGGATGCACTCGTCGTAGAGGGCGGCGAACTCGGGTGAGTCCGAGACCCACTCTCCCGGACGGGAGTCCACGTCGTCCAGCGCATGACCGACTTCGTGCATCATCACATCGGGCGTGGGGCTGGGGCGATCGCCGACCACGATCTTCCGGTCGCCGTACGCGCCGGCGCAGATGTCCCAGGTCGCGCGGCCGCTGGGGAGCGGGGCGCCCCGCAGGTAGCCCATGTCGTCGAGGTCGGGCACGCCACCGGGGCCGACGTAGATGCCGTCGAGGCCGACCGCCAGCATCTCCTTCAGGCGGTCGGGTAACCGTGCCAGGCTGTCGACGGCGCGGATGACATCCGGGGGCGGGGGGCCGTCCATGGCGTCCCACTGCCGGTAGAGGATCGTCTCCAGGGCGCCGCAGTTGCGGCGGCCGTCACGGTAGTCGGGGCTGTCGGGGTGGTGCGGCTCGGCGCGGGCGGGCTGGTCGTCCAGCTCGAAGTCGCGCCAGGTGTACTGCGGACGGTCCACGACCGGGGCGGTCACCGGGGTCTCGACGGCCCTCGGGACGTCGGCCCATCTGTCGGTGACCACTGTTTCGATGCGTTCCTGCGTCGCCTCCGCCCCGCGACGGGAGACATAGCCGGCCCCTGCGTGGCTCCGCTGCCACCACCGATTCCCTCGCCGGTGGCGGCCCCTGTCGCCCTGCTGCGCCATCGCACCTCTCTTTGCGTCGGCAAGGTGCTGTACCGATGCAGCGTACGATGCCCGTCTGGTCCGAGTCATCCCGCTTCGTCGGTCGCTATGCAAGACGCAACACGATCAGGCCATGGGATGGCATACCGTGTTGGAATGGCGAACGTGGTTGTCGGGCTGGCGCTGCTGGCCTTCTGGCTCTACTGCCTCTTCGACGTCATCACCACTCCCCCGGAGATCGTGCGGACCCTCCCCAAGGCCGCGTGGGTTCTGGTCGTGATGATTCCGGCGATGGGCGGCGTGTTGTGGCTGCTCGCCGGGCGACCGGTGCCCGAGCCGATCACCCCCGGGCAGAACCTGCTCCCCTCACCGCCTCCCGAGGCGCCGAGGGGTCCCGACGACGACCCCGACTTCCTGCGCAGCCTGGAGCGCAAGCTGCGCGAAGAGGACTGACCGGCGGTTACTTCACGTCGGCGTAGGAGTGCAGGCCGCCGATGAAGATGTTCACCCCGACCAGGTTGAACATCAGGCAGGCGAACGCGATCAGCGAGACGATCATCGCGGCCTTGCCCTTCCAGCCGGCGGTCGCGCGGGCGTGCAGGTAGGCGGCGTAGGCCACCCAGGTGATGAACGCCCAGACCTCCTTCGGGTCCCAGCCCCAGTAGCGGCCCCACGCCTTGTCGGCCCAGAGCGCGCCCGAGATGACGGCGAACGTCCAGACCGGGAACGCGATGACGATGACCCGGTGGGCGACGCGTTCGAGGTCGGCCCGCGACGGCAGCCGCGACGGGCCCTCCTTGCGCACCAGGAACAGCCCCGCGGCGGCCGCGCCGACGATGAACAGGCCGCTGGCCGCGACGGCGGCGGTGACGTGGATGGCCACCCAGTACGAGTCGAGCGCGGGCACGACCGGGCCGGCCTGCGTGTAGAGGACGCGGACCGCGAAGCCGAGGCCGATCGCGGCGACCACGCCGACGAACGCGCCGAGGAACCGCACCGGATAGCGCACCTGCAGCAGCAGGAACACCGTCACGGCCGCGAGCAGCATGGCGACGACGAACTCGTACATGTTGCCCCACGGCCAGCGGTCGACCGCCAGGCCGCGCGTGAGCGTCGCGCCCACGTTGGCGGCCCAGCCGAGCCACATGGCGCCGGTGCCGACCAGGCCCGCCTTGGGGGCCCACGACGCGGGTTCCGGCGCGGGCTCGGGCTCGGGCAGGTCGTCGGACGGGCCGCCGACGGTCGCCAGACGGCGCTCCCTGACCGTCTCGGTGACCCGGCCGAAGGCCAGCTCCAGGGCGTAGCCGATCATCGCGGCCAGGTAGAGGAGAATGGCGGCCAGCACGAGCTGGTCGCTCAACGTGGCCAAACGATCAGGAGACATCCTTCACCTCTGCGCGAGCGTGGTGTTCCAGGGCTTTCGTCAGCTCGGCGAACTCCTCGCCGAAGTCTCCGCCCTCGGTGCGCGTCAATCCTCCCACCGTGACCCCTCCGTCCCTTACCCGCACCCATACGCGGCGGCGGTGGATGAGCAGGGACAGCAGCAGGCCGAGGATGGCGGCGCCGGAGGCGAGCAGGGCCGGGAAACGGCCCGGGTCGTAGGTGGTCTGGAGGGTGATCCACTCCTTCACACCGGTGAACTCGATCTTCCCCGCCGCGTCGGGCAGGTCGACGGCCTCGCCGACGGCCATCGGCTTCGGCGAGGCGGTCATCTGGCCGAGCGGCTTGAGGTTCTGGTGGCCGCTCAGGTCGTACACCGACTGAGGGGTTCCCGCGTCGAGCCCCAGGTCGCCCTTGAACGGCCAGATCTGCACGGTCGGGTTGACCGCGCCCGGGAAGACCGACAACCACTCGGCGCCGTTCGGCACCGTGGAGGGCAGGAACCGGCCCAGGAAGGCCAGCTGGTCGGGGGCCGCGTCGGGCACCTTGATGACGCATTCCGACTCGTAGGTCGAGGTGTCGTTCACCAGGCACGGCACCGCGCCCTCGAAGGCGACCTTCCCGTCGCCGCCGGTGATCCGGAACGTGGGGGCGTAGCCGTGCCCGATCAGGTACGTCAGCGCGCCGTCGGCGTCGAGCGGCTCGTTGACCCGGAGGGTGAACTCGCGCTCCGGCGAGCTCGGCGAGTCCTGCACGGTGAGCTTGGCGAAGTAGTCGAGCGGCTGGCCCTGCTTCTCGTGGCCGGGCCCGATGTAGCTCGCCTGGAAGTCCTTGAGCGTGAACGAGAACGGCTGCAGGTCCTCGGGCGACACCTGCGACCCGGGCAGATAACGGTCGTAGGCCGCCACCGTGTTCGCGAACCCGTCGCCCTCGACCACGAGCACGTTGCCCCGGTAGCCGAACAGCCCGCCCACCCCGACGGCGACCAGCAGCACGAGCAGCGCGACGTGGAAGAGCAGGTTGCCGGTCTCGCGCAGGTGCCCCTTCTCGGCCGACACCCAGCCGTCGCCGGTGACCACCCGCCAGCGCTTCGACCGCAGGTAGGCCTCGGCCGAGGCGAGGTCGCCTTCGATGTCGGCGTGGTGCGGCAGCCGCGACAGGTTGCGCGGCGCGGGCGGCGGCGTACGCCGCATCTCCTTCAGGTGCACCATCGTGCGCGGCAGCACGCAGCCGATCAGCGACAGGAACAGCAGCAGGTAGATCGCCGCGAACCAGGGCGAGGTGAAGACGTCGAACAGCGAGAACCGGTCGAGCCACTCGGCCTTGGTGGGATCGTTCTGGAAGTAGCGGGCGACCGCGCCCGGATCGACCCCGCGCTGCGGGTAGAGCGACCCGGGCACCGAGGCCAGGGCCAGCAGGAACAGCAGGATGAGGGCGGTGCGCATCGAGGTGAGCACCCGCCAGCCCCAGCGCAGCCAGCCGACCACGCCCAGCCCCGCGGGGCCGTTGCCGGTCGTCTTCTCTTCGTCGGTCAGTGTCATATCACCGGCTCGAATCCGCCGATCCACACCTGGAGACCGGCGATGAGCTCACCCCACAGACCGGTGACCAGCAGCAGCCCGACGGCGACCAGCATGGCTCCTCCGATCCGCGTGATGAGCTGGGTGTGTCGGCGCACCGCGCGGAACGTGTGGAGCGCCTTGCGGTAGGCGAGCCCGGCCGCCACGAACGGCAGCCCGAGCCCGAGTGCGTAGCCGAACGCGAGCAGCGCGCCCCTGGCGGCGCTGCCCTGATCGACCGAGAGGGTCAGCACGACGGCCAGCGTGGGGCCGATGCACGGCGTCCAGCCGAGCCCGAACACGATACCCAGCAGCGGCGCCCCGGCGAGCCCGGCCGCCGGCGCCTTGTGGATGCGGAAGTCGCGCTGCATGCCGGGGATGATGCCGATGAAGGCCAGCCCCATCACGATCGTGACCACGCCCAGCACCCGCGTGATCACCTCGGCGTTGCCGAGCATCGCCGCCCCGAGCCCGCCGAACAACGCGCCGCCCAGCACGAAGACGAGGGCGAACCCGAGCACGAACAATGCCGAGCCCAGCACCAGCCGCCCCCGCTTGGGGTCGGCGCTCATGCCGGTCACGTACGACAGATAGCCCGGCACCAGCGGCAACACGCAGGGCGACAGGAACGACACCAGGCCCGCGAGCAGCGCGATCGGCAGCGCGACCAGCAGCGACCCGGAGGCGACGGTGTCAGCGAGATTCACTGGAGACCTTGGTCACGGCGTCGAGGAGAGCCTGGTACTTCACGGCCCCCAGGGCGCGGGCCGCGATCCGCCCCTCCCGGTCGATGATGAGCGTCGAGGGGATGGCGGCGGGCGGGACCGTGCCGGAGAAGCCGAGCAGCACCTTGCCGCTCTGGTCGTGGATGCTCGGGTAGCCCGGCGTGAGCTGCGCGTCGTAGGCGGTGGCGGCGGCCTTCTGGTCCTTGAAGTTGATGCCCAGGAAGTCGACGCCGTCGGCCTTGGTGCGGGCGGCGACGTCCTTGAGCGTCGGCCCTTCGGCCCGGCACGGCGCGCACCACGAGGCCCAGAAATTGATCACCGTGACCTTGCCGGCGGCCATCTTCGTGGCCGTGCCCTCAAGGGTCTGCCCCTCGACGACGGGAGCGGGCTTGCGGTCACCGGCCTCGAACACCTGGACCTTGCCGTCGCCGGCGACGAACCGGGTGTCATCGGACTCCGGCTGCCCCGACCCTCCGACGTTCCCGGCGCATCCGGTCAGGACCAGCGCCGAGCATACGGCGAGGAGAGCACGCGAGAAGGGGGACATGGAGGAGATCTCCTTGAACTACAACCGGTAGAGCAAACATAGTATCGACCCACCCGGCCAGTGGTCGGTCCGGGCGGCCAGGCGCTCGCTTGACACGAGAAATCCCAGGTCGCAGAGTTGACAAAGAGCGCAAGAAGAGCCCGTCACGTTCACGGCTCGCCGTGGGAAGCCCTGTGAGCCGCATCCACACGGGGGTCACCAATGAGTCTGCTCACCACTTCCGCGGCATCCGTCCACCAACTCGGCGCCGCCGCCGCTCTCGTCGGCAGTCCGCAACCACCGGAAACCGACGGCGCCGGACGGTTGTGGAGCAGGTACGACGTCGTGGCGAACACGATGCTCACCGGGGGATGGCTGATCGAGCAGCACACCCTCCGGACCCAGCGCCACCTCGATCACGCGACCGACGCCGCCGTCAGGCTGAAGGACCTCGCCGTCGTGGGATCAGCGGTCACCAACATCGCCACCATCGCCACGGCCGAACTCCTCCAGCGCGAGTTCCCCAAGGGTTTGCCGCTGGACGACGAGGGTCACCTCACGCCCGACGCCTCGCCCCAAGGGAGGCGCTACTACCGCTGGTACACGCTGATGAGGCGGCTGAACCGCGTCTTCGCGGGCGGCGCGATCGCGTTCACCCCGCGCGTGAACTTCAACATCCTGCGCTCCTACCGGCCCGGAACGATCTTCCGGCTGTTCACCTGAGGAATCGGCGGTGACGATCATGACGATGATGCAGATGACGGCCGTGTCGATCGGCCGCCTGGGCCTGGCGGCGGCCGCGTTCAGCAGACCCGCCCGCGCCCCCTTCTACGACCTGCTCGTCAACGCCGCCATCGCGACCGGATGGCTGACCGAGCGGAGAACGTTGCACAGCAGGCCGCTGGAGAAGGACGCGGAGATCATGGTGGCGTCGAAGGACGTGCTCGTCACCGGCACGATCCTGGCGGGCGCGGCATCCCTGGTCGCCAAGGTGCTCGCCCGCCGCGACCCCGGCGCCTCCTACCTGCGGAAGACGACCGAGCTCAACCGCTCGTTCGCCCGGCTCGGAGTCGCCTCGGCGCCCTTCATCAACTTCGCGCTGTACGACTCCTACCATCCCCACCCGCTGCGCAGCTTCTTCTCGCTCTGGTGAGAACTAGCTCTTGAGCAGCGCCGCGGCGGGTTCGCTGTAGCCGACGCTGATGAGGCGGTCGCCGTCGAAGGTGAAGGTCGTCAGGCTGCACAGGCTGGCCTGGCGGCGGCGGGGGTCGTGCCAGAGGCGTTTGCTCTCGGCGGCCAGGCGGATGATCCAGATCGGCAGCTGGTGGGAGACCAGCAGGGCCTCGTGGCCGCGCGACTCGGCGCGGGCGTCGTCGATCACCGACTTCATGCGGGCCACGACGTCGCGGTAGGCCTCGCCCCACGAGGGGCGGCGCGGGTCGCGGAAGTGCCAGAAGTTGCGGGGGTCGCGGAAGAAGGCGCGGTTGTCGCCGGCGACCGGCTTGCCCTCGAAGACGTTCATGGCCTCGGTCAGCCGCTCGTCGAGGACGACGGGGAGCTTGAGCGCCTCGGCGGAGGGGGCGGCGGTCTCCTGGGCGCGCTCCATCGGCGAGCTCCACAGGGTCACGATGTCGCGGCTGGCGATCGACTTGGCCACCATGTCGGCCATCGCCCGGCCGTTGTCCGACAGGTGGAAGCCGGGCAGCCTGCCGTAGAGGACCCCGCCCGGGTTGTAGACCTCACCATGGCGCAACAGGTGAACGACGGTCGTCTCAGTCATGGTGGCGCCAGCCTACTCGGGCCAGATGACGAGACGGCGTCAGGCCAGCCGAAGAGTTCAGACGAGCTCGAGTGTGGTCTCCAACTGACCGCAGACCGTACGCAGCGCGTCGACGGCGGCCCGGATGGCCGGGCGCCGCGCCGCGTCAGTACGCCACAGGGCGTAGATGCGGCGGGTCGGCCGGGGCAGGATCGGGATCGCCCGAACCCCCTCCGGCAGCACGCCCCGCCCGAGCCTGGGGATCAGCGCGTGGCCGTGGCCGCCCGCGACCAGCGCGAGCTGGGTCGGGTACTCGTCGGCCATGCAGACGATGTCGGGCTCCTTGCCGGCCGAGCGCACCAGGAACAGCAGGAAGTCGTGGCAGACGGTGCCCGGCGCCGAGGTGATCCAGCGGTCGTCGGGCAGCTCCGACAGGGAGATCTCGCGCCGGTCGGCGAGCGGGTGGTCGGCCGGCACGGCGATGTCGGCGACGTCGTCGAGGAGAGCGGCCCGCGACAGCCCTTCGGGGATGGCCATCGGGCGGTTCAGCCAGTCCTGCAGCACCGCCAGGTCGATCTCACCCCGGGAGACCTCGCGCATCTGCCGTTCGGGCTCGCGCTCCCAGAACAGCATGCCCAGGTCGGGGTGCTGCTCGTTGAGCAGCTTCAGCGCGGCCGGGAAGATGCCGCGCGCGGCCGTCGGGAAGGCCGCGATCGACAACCGCCCGACCACCGCCCCGCGCAGCGCCTCGAAGTCGGCCTCGGCCGTCTCGACCAGGGCGAGGATCTTCTCGGCGTGCTCGGCGAGCAGCCCGGCGGCGTCGGTGAGCTTCACGCCGCGGCCGTTGCGCTCGACGAGCACCGCGCCGGTCTCCTTCTCCAGCTTCGCGAGCTGCTGGGAGATCGCCGAGGGGGTGACCATGAGCGCTTCGGCCGCCGCGCCGACCGAACCGTAGGTGGCGACCGCGTGGAGGGCCTTCAGACGGTGCAAGTCCAACATGTAGCCAGTCTAAAGGGTCCACCCAAGAAAATCTCGCTTGTCCTCAACTATTAAGCGTTGCATGATGAAGACATGCGAATCATCAACAACCTCTTCACGAAGCAGTCCGCCACCGCCCGCGTCTCGTACCTGGAGACCCTGGCCACCAACGCCCGCCAGTCGCGCGCCAAGAACCGCGCCCGGAGCGCCTAACCGGCGACCTGGGCCGCGGCCTTGGCCGCGACCGGAAGAGCATCGACGACCTTCGACAGAGCTCCGTCGTCATGGGCCGACGACAGGAACCAGGCCTCGAAGGCCGACGGGGGAAGATAGACGCCCTGGTCGAGCATCGCGTGGAAGAACGCGGTGAACACGGCCGTGTTCTGGGTCTTCGCCGACACGAAGTCGGTCACCGGCCCCTCGGTGAAGAAGATCGAGAACAGGTTGCCGGCCCGCTGGAGCCGGTGCGCGACGCCTTCGGCCGCCAGAGCGCCCGACACGGCGTCGCCGAGGGCCAGGGCGGCCGCGTCGATCCGCGCGTAGACGTCGGCGTCACAGTTCCGCAGCGTCGCCAGACCGGCCGCACAGGCCAGGGGGTTACCCGACAGGGTGCCCGCCTGGTAGACCGGCCCCTCAGGGGCCAGCCGGGCCATCACGTCGGCCCGTCCGCCGAACGCGGCGGCGGGCAGCCCGCCGCCCATGACCTTGCCGAAGGTCATCAGGTCGGCGTCCACCGGGTCGAGGCCGTACCACCCCGCGGCCGAGACCCGGAAGCCGGTCAGCACCTCGTCGACGATGAGCAGCGCGCCGTTGGCCGCGCAGAGCTCCTTGAGCCGCCGGTTGAACCCCTCGGCGGGCGGCACCACGCCCATGTTGGCCGGGCACGCCTCGGTGATGACCGCGGCGATCTCGTGGAGCGTGAACGCCTCCTCGACGGCCGCCAGGTCGTTGTAGGGCAACACCAGGGTGTCGGCCGCCGCCGCGCCGGTCACGCCCGGGGTGTCGGGCAGGCCGAACGTCACCACGCCCGACCCGGCCGAGGCCAGCAGCGCGTCGACGTGGCCGTGGTAGCAGCCGGCGAACTTGACGATCTTCGAGCGGCCGGTGAAGCCGCGCGCCAGCCGTACGGCGCTCATGGTGGCCTCGGTGCCCGAGCTGACCAGGCGGATCTTCTCGACCGGCGCGACCCGGGAGACGATCTCCTCGGCCAGCAGCACCTCGCCCTCGGTCGCCGTGCCGAAGGAGAACCCGCCCGACATCGCCTCGGCGACCGCCTCGACCACCGCCGGGTGACGGTGGCCAAGGATCATCGGCCCCCACGAGCAGACCAGGTCGACGTAGGTGTTCCCGTCGGCGTCGGTGATGTGCGGCCCCTGCCCGGACGCCATGAAGCGGGGCGTGCCCCCCACCGAGTTGAACGCCCGGACCGGCGAGTTGACCCCACCCGGCACGATCTCCTTGGCCCGCGCGAACAGGGCCGCTGATTCATCGGTACGACTCACGGCCACCGAGCCTAGTCGGCGAGCACGTCCAGCACGCGCAGCGGATCGGGCAGCGGACGCCCGTCGGGCGGCCGGAGCCACCGCACGGTCCCCCCACCGACCAGCGACGACGGCGGCGCCATGACGTAGGAGTCACGGCAGTGCCAGCGCAGCCCCGGATTCGACTCGATCGTCTCGGGCGCGTGGTCGATGGACGACGTCCACCACTCGTCCTCGTCTTCGGGGTTGCCGCGCGTGGCCACGAAAAAGAGAACCCGGTCGCCGCTCGCGGCAACCGGGCCTGGGGACTCCAGCGTGGTCAGGGCGGACATCCCGAGCTCCGCCGGGACGTCGAACACGTCGAATACGCGTCCGGTGGGCAGAATCACATTCGCCTCTGGCTCCTGCTCCCACCACCGGGTGAGCTGGGCCGTGTCGGTGGTGGCCTGCATGCGCCACGCGGGCGAGAGCGGATGGGCGCCCGGATCCGGACAACCCACACGGTCACACGAGCACGCCCGCTGCCCCTCGCGCAGCGGATGAGCTCCCAGACAGCTCGCCCAGCCCAGCCGGGCGTAGTCGACCACCGCTTCGAGCCGGTGCGGTATTCGGTGCGCGCGGCGTTTCGAGCGGCGAGCGAGCGGGACCCCGACCATCAGATGCTGTTCCTCCCCCACAGAGAAAAAACGGGCTGTTGCCCCCGATAATGCCCGGACCGACCGGATCTTCGCAGGGCGACCCCTGGAAAACGAGATGCGGGCGGCCGAAGGCCGGCCGCATCTCGCGCTGGAATCTGCCTCAAAGACAGGCCTGCTAACTCAGCCGCCGCGCCACCTCGGTGGCCCAGTAGGTGAGGATCATGTCGGCTCCCGCGCGGCGGATCGCGATCAGCGATTCCATGATCACGCGGTCGCGGTCGATCCAGCCGTTGGCGGCGGCGGCCTCGACCATGGCGTACTCCCCCGACACCTGGTAGGCGGCCACCGGGACGTCGACCAGTTCCCTGACCTGGTGGATGACGTCGAGGTAGGCCAGCGCGGGCTTGACCATGACGGCGTCGGCGCCCTCGGCCAGGTCGAGCCTGACCTCGCGCAGCGCCTCGCCGATCGGGCCCGCCGGATCCTGCTGGTAGGCGCTGCGGTCGCCGAACTGGGGGGCGCACTCGGCGGCGTCGCGGAAGGGGCCGTAGAACGCGGAGGCGTACTTGACCGAGTAGCCCAGGATCGGGATCTCGGCGTGGCCGTCGGCGTCGAGGGCCGCGCGGATCGCGCCGACCTGGCCGTCCATCATGCCGCTGGGCGCGATCACCTGGGCGCCGGCGCGGGCCTGGGCGACCGCCGCGGCGGCGTAGCGCTCCAGCGTCAGGTCGTTGTCGACCTCGCCCGACTCGGTCAGGATGCCGCAGTGGCCGTGGTCGGTGTACTCGTCGAGGCAGGTGTCGGCCATGACCACCAGGTCGTCGCCGAAGTCGGCGCGCAGGTCGGCCAGGGCCAGCTGGACGATCCCCGAAGGGTCGTCGGCGCCGGAGCCCCGGCCGTCCTTGACGGCCGGGATGCCGAACAGGATGACCCCGCCCACCCCGGCCTCGGCGGCCTCGTGGGCGGCCTTGCGGAGGCTCTCGCGCGTGTGCTGGACGACCCCGGGCATCGACCCCACCGGAGCCGGTTCGGCGATGCCCTCCTTGACGAACATCGGCAGGATCAGCTCGGCCGGGTGGAGCCGGGTTCCGGCCACCATCCGGCGCAGCGGAACGGTCCGGCGCAGCCGTCGCGGGCGGGCGACCGGGAACTCGGCACTCATGCGAAAACCACCTTCTGAGGTCACTTGGGACGTCGCCGGGCACCCCTTCGGGTCTGCGAGGGGCGGCGTGGGATCTCACCGGCGGACACGGCCGCCTGGCGCTGCTTGGCACCATACTCCGCGAGTGCGGCGGCCAGCGCCGAGGCCGACGGTTTGTCCGCCATCACGTCGACCCGCAGGTTGAACTCCTCGGCCGTCTTGGCGGTCTGCGGCCCGATGACCGCGATCACCGTGACGTTGTGCGGCTTGCCGGCGATGCCGACGAGGTTGCGCACCGTCGAGGACGAGGTGAACAAGACGGCGTCGAAGCCGCCGCTCTTGATCGCGTTGCGGATCTCCTCGGGCGGCGGGGCGGCCCGGACGGTCCGGTAGGCCGTCACGTCGTCGCACTCCCAGCCGAGCTCGGTCAGGCCCGCCACCAGGGTGTCGGTGGCGATGTCGGCCCTCGGCAGCAGCACCCGGTTGATCGGGTCGAGCATCGAGTCGTAGGGCGGCCACTCCTCCAGCAGCCCCTCGGACGACTGCTCGCCCGTCGGCAGCAGGTCGGGCTTCACGCCGAACTCGACCAGCGCCTTGGCGGTGGCCTCACCGACGGCGGCCACCTTCAGCCCGGCGAACGCGCGGGCGTCGAGGCCGTATTCGTCGAACTTCTCGCGCACCGCCTTGACCGCGTTGGCGCTGGTGAAGGCCACCCACTCGTAGCGGCCGGTGACCAGGCCCTTGATGGCGCGGTCCATCTGCTGCGGTGTGCGCGGCGGCTCGACGGAGATCGTCGGCACCTCCTCGGGCACCGCGCCGTAGCTCCGCAGCTGCTCCGACAGGCCCGCGGCCTGCTCCTTGGTACGCGGCACGAGAACACGCCAGCCGAAGAGCGGCTTGGTCTCGAACCACGAGTGCTTCTCACGCTGGCCGACGGCGTCGCCGACCACGATGAGCGCCGGTTCGGTCATGCCCGCGTGCTTCAGGTCGGGCCCGAGACGGCCCAGCGAGGAGACCACGGTGTACTGCTCGGTGGTGGTGCCGTCGCTGGTCACCGCGACCGGGGTGTAGTCGGGCAGGCCCGCGGCGATCAGCGCCTTGCCGATCGCGGGCGCCTCGGCGACCCCGTTGTAGATCACCAGCGTGCCCTCGACCGAGGCGTGCCTGGACCAGTCGTCGATCTGGCTCGCGTCGACGATCCGGAACTCCGGCCCCGACGACGCCGGCGGGATGCCCGCGTACGTCAGCACCGCCGTCGCCGGCGGCACGCCGGGCACGATCTCGAAGTCGACCTCGTCCTGCGAACAGGCCGCGACCTCGTCGGACACCGACGAGAAGAACGACGGGTCACCCGGGCACACCCGGACGACCAGCTTCCCGGCCTTGGCCGCGCCGACCGCGCCGGCCAGCGCGCCCGGGTCGGCCGCGACGTCGCGCACGTCGACGCCGGCCCGGCAGTGCCGCAGCAGCGGGCCGTACGACTCGCGGTCGACGACCACGACGTCGGCCTTGGACAGCAGATCGGCGCCCCGGAGCGTCAGCAGGTTCTCGTCACCGGGACCAGCTCCTACGAAGGCGACGAAGCCCCCGATGCCATGCTCATGATGATGCTCTGATGTGGTCAATGGGCCTGCTCTCCCATCAATTGCCCGGCCCCCTCCGCGATCATGGTGGCCGCGAGCTCCCGCCCGAGTTCCATGGCCGAGGAGATGGGTCCGGTGGTGGACTTCCGCACCGCCGCGGCGCCGTCAATGGACACCACGGTGGCGGTCAGGGTGAGCGTGTGGCCGTCATCGACGGCGAAGGCGCCGACGGGGGCCGAACAGCCCGCCTCCAGCGCCGCGAGGACCGCACGCTCGGCGATGACGGCGTCGCGGGTGCGCGCGTCGTCGAGCGTGCTCAGCAGCTTGATCAGCTCGGGCCGGTCGGCCCGGCACTCCACCGCGAGCGCGCCCTGGCCGGGGGCCGGCAGCATCTCGTCGGTGTCGAAGAAGTTGGCGATCTCGTCGTCGCGCCGGAGCCGGGCGAGGCCGGCCGCGGCCAGCACGACGCCGTCGAGCTCGCCGGAGGTGACCTTGCCGATCCGGGTGTCGGCGTTGCCGCGGATCGGGACGTAGTCGAGGTCGGGACGCAGCAGCCGCAGCTGCGCGATGCGACGGGGCGAGCCGGTGCCGACGCGGGAGCCGGGCGCCAGATCGGCGAGCTTGCGGGCGCCCACCAGCGCGTCGCGGGGGTCGTCGCGGAGCGGGATCGCGGCCAGCACGAGCCGGGGGTCGGGGGTGGTCGGCAGGTCCTTGAGCGAGTGGACCGCGAAGTCGATCTCGTCGGCGGCCAGCTTCTCGCGCAGTTCGCTGACGAACACGCCGGTGCCCCCGAGCTGGGAGAGCTGGGCCTTGGAGACGTCGCCGAAGGTGGTGATCCCGACGAGGTCGACGCCGCGGCCGGTGAGCTCGGTCAGCCGGTCCGCCACCTGCTGCGACTGCGTGGTCGCCATCAGGCTCTTGCGGGTGCCCAGCCTCAGGTTCACTGCTCGATCTCCATCCGGGAAACGGCGTCGGGCGCCTTCGGGTCCAGGTTGAACAGCTCGCGCAGCGCCTCCGCATAATGATCGCCTGCCGGAGACGCGGCGAGCTGTTTGACACGCACAGTCGGCTCGTGGAGCAGTTTGTCTACCACTCGCCGGACCGCCTGTGCCACTTCGTCTCGCTGACGCTCGTCGAGGTCGGGCATGCGGGAGTGGAGCCGGCCGAGTTCCGACTCGACCACCTGGGCCGCGCGACTGCGCAGCGCCACCACAGTAGGCGTCACCTTGGCCGCGCGGGCGGAGTTGAGATAAGCGGTGACCTCGTCGGCCACGATCCGGCGGACGGCCGCGATGTCGGCGGCCCGGCCGCCGTCGGACCCGGCGCCCGACTGCTGCATGTCTTCGAGGTCGACCAGGGTGACCAGGGGCAGCGCGCGGACGGCGGTGTCGATGTCGTGGGGCAGCGCGAGGTCGAGCAGGAACAGGGGGAGGTCGCGGGCCGGGATCATCTCGGGGGTGATCACGCGGGTGCCCGCGCCGACGCAGGAGACGACCAGGTCGGCGGTGGCCAGCTCGGTGGCGATCTCCGACAGCGGCACGGCCCGGCCGCCGACGGTCTCGGCCAGCCGCTCGGCCCGTTCGAAGGTCCGGTTGGCGATGACGATCTCGGTGACCCCGGCCCGCGCGAGGGTGGCCGCGGTCAGCGCGCTCATCGAGCCCGCGCCGACGACCAGCGCCCGGCGGCCCTCGATGGGCCCGAGCACGGTCTCGGCCAGTGTGATGCCCACGCCGATCAGCGAGGCGCCCGCGCGGTCGATGCCGGTCTCGCTGTGGGACCGCTTGCCGACCCGCAGGGCCTGCTGGACCAGCTCGTTGAGGATCGAGCCGACCGCGTCCTCCTGCTGGGCCAGGCGCAGCGCGGCCCGGATCTGGCCGAGGATCTGGCCCTCGCCGACCACCATCGAGTCGAGCCCGGAGGCCACCGACATGAGGTGGTGGACGGCCTGGTCTTCATAGTGGACGTACAGATGGGGAGCCAGGTCGGCCCCCGCATGGCGGTCGAGCAGGGTGGTGATCGCCGACACCCCGCCGTGGAACCGGTCGACCTCGGCGTAGACCTCGACGCGGTTGCACGTGGAGACCACCATGGCCTCGGCGACGTGGGCGTCCTGCCGCACGTCGTGGAGGAGCTTGACCAGGGCGTCGCCGGAGATCGTCACCTGTTCGAGCACCGAGACCGGTGCGCTCCGGTGGCTCAGCCCCACGATCAGCAGACTCATGAGACCTCCCCCGCCCATTCCTCGCCCATTACGGGCCCCCCATTCACCTTGCGCTGCTCGTGGAACGCGAGGATCTGCAGTTCGATGGACAGATCGACCTTGCGGACGTCGACGCCCGCAGGAACCGTGAGCACGACGGGGGCGAAGTTCAAGATACTCGTCACTCCGGACGCGATGACCCGGTCGCAGACCGCCTGCGCGGCGGTCGCCGGAGTCGCGATGACCACGATCGACACCCCCCGCTTGGCGATCACCGATTCCAGTTCGTCGCTGTGCTCCACGACGAGACCGGCGATGTGGTCGCCCACGACCTCCGGGTCGGCGTCGAGCAGCCCGGCCACCCGGAACCCCCGGGAGACGAACCCGCCGTAGTTGGCGAGGGCCCTGCCGAGGTTTCCGACTCCGACGATCGCGACCGCCCAGTCCTGGGTCAGGCCGAGTTCGCGGGAGATCTGGTAGATGAGGTACTGAACGTCGTAGCCGACGCCCCGTGTTCCATAAGATCCCAGATGCGACAGATCTTTGCGGAGTTTGGCGGAATTGACCCCCGCCGCGACCGCAAGATCCTCGGAACTGACCGTTGCTACGGCCCGCTCGGCCAAACCGTTCAACGCGCGCAGGTAGAGCGGCAGCCGGGCGACGGTCGCGTCGGGGATGCCGCGTTCACGCGGTTGTTGCGGGGTTCGGCGGATCACAGGCCGGCACTCCTGAGGGGAATCGGTTTCGGGGCCGCTTTCCAGGTTAGTGCCTTTGTGAAGTGATGCACAAAGTCGAGCGACCCCCTTGTCGTGCTCACTTCAAGGGTGTCAGGAGTGGCCGCCGGTCCCGAATCCGCCCCATACGGTAGGCACATGGCCCACCGCATCACGCTCCTCGGCAAACCCGGCTGCCACCTGTGCGACGACGCCCGCGCCGTCATCGAGCGGGTCGCGGCCGAAACCGGCGTCGAATGGGACGAGCGCGACATCACTCAGAACCCCGCCGACCTGGCGAAATACTGGGAGATGATTCCCGTCACACTGGTCGACGGCGTGCAGCACGACTACTGGCGGGTCGACGAGAACCGGCTGCGCCAAGCCCTCAGATCTTGAACGTCGTGGGCAGCGGCACGACCTTGGCCGCGTTGACCGTGAGTTCGATCACATTCGTGGCCAGCACCAGCGGCTGACGCTCGGTGGCGAACCGCTCCATGTGGGCCTGCCGCTGGTGGTCGTGGAAGGCCGTCTGGTCGCGGTAGAGCTCGTAGACCAGCCGCTGGAGCGGGGCCGACTTCACGCCATGGCAGACGAACAGCAGCGTGTCGGGCTCGTTGCGGAGCACCTGCTCGACGGTGTCCTCGGCCAGCTTGTCGAAGGCCTCCCCGGCGCCGTCCATCAGGGTGAAGACGGTCAGCATGCCGTAGATGCTCGGCGAGGGCCGGACCGAACCGGTCGCCGTCGCCGGGACCTGCGCCGCGGCCATCGACTGGGCGGCCTGGACCTGGCCCGGGTAGAGCACCCCGGTGTTCGGCATCTGGAACTCGGTGGAGGCCGTCGGGGGCGGCACCGGCATGGCGTATTCGGGGGCCTGGGGGTTGTAGGCGTCGGCGGCCATGAAGGTGCCGGTCGCCGGGGCGCCGAAGTCGGGAGGCAGCGGCGGCTGGGGCGGCTGCTGCGGCTGCGGCGGGGGCTGCATGCGGGAGGCGTAGTCGAACCCGCCGCCCTGCTGCTCGCCGGCGCGGTATTCGGCGACCAGGTCGCCCAGGCCCGAGCGGGGGGCGGGCGGGACCGCCGGCTGCGGGCCGGTGGTGGGCATCGGCGGGCCGCCCATGGGACCGCCCATGGGGGCGCTCATCGGCCCGCTCATGGAGCCCGTCATGGGGCTGGCCATCGGCTGCTGCTGCATGCCGGCCACGCGGCGGCCGAGGCTCTGCTCCTGCCAGACCGGCTGCTGGGGCTGCACCGGCATCGGGCCGCTCGGCGGGCCCTGTTGTTGCGCCGCCGCCGGTTCGTCCTCCTCGTCGTAGGGGGCGAGGGGGCGGCTGACGGCGTACCAGAGGCCGCCGGGGATGGCGGCCAGCAGGGCCGCCACGAAGACGCCCTGCACCAGGAAGAGCTGGGAGCCGATCGCGGCCATGCCGATGGGGGCCAGCACGACGGTGGCGTTCATGTTGTCGGCGTCGTAGTCGTCGCCCGACCGCATCCGGATCAGCGCGACGATCAGCGCGACGAAAAGGATCACCAGGTCGAGCACGTGGACGCCGCGCAGCAGCCACTCGGGCGGGATGTCCCACTTCTCGCTGGCGAGGGGCAGCGTCTTGTTGAAGCCGCTCTGCACCGGGTCGAGGGTCATGATGACCACGCCGACGAAGCTCAGGCCACCGCCCAGGAGCCAGCCGCCGAGCCGGGCGGACCGTGACTCGGCGAGCAGCTGGATCAGTCCACCGGCCAGCCACAGCGGCGCCAGCAGCGCGCCGCCGATCTGGAACACGCGGAAGGTCAGGGGGCCGAACCCGAGAAGGGTGCCGACGGCGATCGCGCCGAGCCCGAGGCACACCGCGACCGTGGTGATCGCCCACGCCACGAGCCAGCCGGAGGACTCCTCGCGGATCCGCCCGACCAGGACGCCTGTGGTGACCGCGGCGAGGATCGCCCCCGCGAACGCGATGACTGCGACAACGAGTTCCATGACGGACCAACTCTATGGCCTGTCCCTGTCCACACGCCCAGCCAGCGAGACTCGTCGGAAGCGTCCGTTACGGAAGGGATTACAGAGACAGCCCTCATTGTGTAATTTATGGGAGATTTCTAGAGTGGCGAGCACGCCGACTTCCCCTCTCCCATGGGATATCCGGATGCTGAACAGTTGGTCGTTAGCCGGGCTGGCCCCTTCGGTCACCGCTGGAGCGTTGCAGTCCGCGCCCGAGGCGGTCTCGCCCGAGTTCGACGAGATGCGCACGCTGGTGCTGCGCGCCAAAACGGGCGACACCGAGGCCTTCGGGCAGCTCTACGACCGGTACGTCGACCTCGTCTACCGGTACGTCTTCTTCCGCGTGGGCTCCCACCCCCTCGCCGAAGACCTGACGAGCGACACGTTCCTGCGCGCCCTGCGCAACATCTCCGACTTCACCTGGCAGGGCCGCGACTTCGGCGCCTGGCTCGTGACCATCGCGCGCAACCTGATCACCGACCACTACAAGTCGGGCCGCAGCCGCCTCGAGGTGTCCACCGCCGAGGTGCTCGACACCCCGCTCGACGGCCCCCACATCCCCGAGAACGCCGCGATCACCAACATGGTGAACGAGCACGTCATGCGCGCCGTCCAGCAGCTTAATCCCGAGCAGCAGGAGTGCGTGATCATGCGTTTCCTGTACGGCATGTCGCTCGCCGAGACCGCCGCCGCGATGGGCAAGAAGAGCGGCGCGATCAAGGCCCTCCAGTTCCGGGCCATCAAGGCGCTGGCCAGGTCGCTGCCGAAAGATCTCAGTTGAGAAACGCCCCGTAACCACTCCGACGCGTCGTCGTTGGTCCATTCGCAGGGGTGGGTGGATCTTCGAGCGGGAGCTCTGGCGATGGGGTGGTGGCGTCTTCCGCGTGCGCGGCGTGCCGCGCGCGTCGCCGCCCGGCTCGAGGAGCTCGGCCGCCGTGAGGCCGCAGGCCATGAGGGCGCCGGTCCCCGGGCCGAGTTCCGCGAGGGGCTGCGGGCCGAGTTGCTGCGTACACACCAGGAAGAACGCGCCGCGCCGCGGCGCCCCGGGCCGGCCCACGCCCGGCCGCGCATCCGGCGGGTCCCCCTGCTGGTGCGTCTGCGGCCGTGGCTGGCGCTCGGCTCGATGGTCGCGGCGACCATGTCGGTGGCGGCGGTGACCTACTCGTCCGGTCCCGGCGAGGTGCTCTACCCGCTGAAGCGGGCGGCCGAGTCGACGCTGCTGACGCTCACCCGGGGCGAGGCCGAACGCGCCGACCGGCAGATGACGGTGGCCCGCTCGCGCGCCGCCGAGGCGGCCGAGCTGCTGAAGGCCGCCACGCCCGACCGCGCGGAACTGATCGAGCAGACCCTCGAGGACATGGACAGCACCACGCGGCTCGCGCTGGAGAAGGTGAAACAGCCGACCAAGCCGCCCGCGAAGGTGCGCCGGTTCGCCCGGGAGCAGAAGAAGGTCGTCGAGAAGATGGTGCCGAAGCTCGACGCCGAGAACCGCGAGATCGCGACCGAGTACCTGAGCCTGATCGACGGGTACGCCGGGCCCGCCGGCAACTAGCGCTGTTCACGCGCGGGCAACCGGCCGACGGGACCTCAACGGTTAAGCTCGGAGGTTATGAAGCGGCTACTGAGACGGCGCGAAGCGGCGGAACTCGCGGGCGAGGTGGCGGCCGCGGCCGCGTTGCCGGCCCCGAGCGCCGAGCCCGATCCGACGGCCGCCGCGTTCTTCGACGTCGACAACACCATGGTCCGCGGGGCCTCGATCTACCACTTCGCCCGGGGCCTGGCCGCCCGGGGCCTGTTCACCACCGGCGACCTGGTCAAGTTCGCGGTCGGCCAGGCCATGTTCCGGGTCCGCGGCAACGAGAACCCCGACCACGTCGCCAAGGCCAAGGAGATGGCGCTGGCGTTCGTCGCCGGGCTGAAGGTCGACGAGGTCGTGCTGCTCGGCGAGGAGATCTACGACGAGGTGATGGCCGACCGCATCTGGTCGGGCACCCGCGCGCTGGCCCAGGCCCACCTCGACGCCGGTCAGCGGGTGTGGCTGGTCACCGCGACGCCGGTGGAGCTGGCCCACGTCATCGCCCGCCGGCTGGGCCTGACCGGCGCGCTCGGCACCGTCTCCGAGACCAGAGACGGCGCCTACACCGGCCATCTCGTGGGTGATTTACTGCACGGCCCGGCCAAGGCCGAAGCCGTCAGGGCGCTGGCGCGGCGTGAGGGTCTCGACCTGACCCGCTGCTCGGCCTACAGCGACTCGGCCAACGACCTGCCCATGTTGTCGCTGGTCGGCCACCCCTACGCGATCAACCCCGACACCGAGCTGCGCGAACACGCCCGCCAGCGCGGCTGGCAGGTGCGCGACTTCCGCACCACCCGCAAGGCGACCATGATCGGGTTGCCCATCGCGGCGACGGCCGGCGCGGTCGCGGGCGGCGTGGCGGCGGGGCTGGCTCTGCGCCGGCTCTACAAGAAGCGTTAGAGGAAGAACGCCGGTCCGCGGCGCAGCCGCAGCGCGTTGAGCGAGCGCTGGATCGTCTCGCGGACCTGGTCGGTGAGCTCGAAGACCACCATCGGGTCGTCGGCCTCGGCGGGGTCGACCTCGTCCGACCTGATCGGCTCGCCGAACTCGATCAGCCACTTCGACGGCAGCGGCACCAGCCCGAGCGGGCCGAACCACGGGAACAGCGGCGTGATCGGCAGGTAGGGCAGGCCGAGCAGCCGGGCCGGCAGCCGCAGGTCGCCGATCTTCGGGTAGATCTCCTCGGCCCCGACGATCGAGCACGGCACGATCGGCACCCCGGCCCTGATCGCGGAGGCGACGAACCCGCCCCGGCCGAACCGCTGGAGCTTGTAGCGCTGCGACCAGGGTTTGCCGATGCCCTTGAAGCCCTCGGGGAAGACCCCGACGAGCTCTCCCTTGCGCAGCAGCCGGTCGGCGTCTTCCTTGCAGGCCAGGGTGTGGCCGGTCTTGCGGGACAGGTGGCCGAGCACCGGCAGCCGGTGGACGAGGTCGGCGCCGAGCAGCCGGACCGCCCGCCCGGCCTCGTCGTGCAGGGCGACCTGCAACATCAGGGCGTCGACCGGGAGGGTGCCCGAATGGTTGGCGACCACGAGCGCGCCCTCGGGCGGCAGGTTGTGGAGGCCGATGGTCTCGACGCGGAACCAGTGGCGGTAGAGCGGGCGCAGCAGTTCGAGGAGCACCTTGTCGTTCAGCTCGGCGTCGTAGCCGAACTCGTCGACCTCGTAGCGGCCCGAGATGCGGCGGGCGGCGAAGGTCAGCAGTTCTTCGGCGTTCACCGTGCGCTCCGGGTCCGCAGGAAGTCGTCGAACGCCGACGCGGTGGTGAACTTGGGCACCCAGCCGAACTCGTCGGCCAGCTTGCCCGAGTCGACCACCCGGCCGTGGCTCATCAGCGCCAGCTGGTCGGGCGTGAAGTCCATGCGCCCGACCGCGCGGGCGCCCTCGCCCAGGAACCGGAACGCCGGGGCGGGCACCGGCACCCAGAAGCGCCCGGCCCGCCGCAGGCACTGCGAGAGCAGCAGCACGCCGTCGCCCGCGACGTTGAAGACGCCGGGATGATCGTCGAGCGCGGCCCGCCGGAGCACCTCGACCCCGTCGTCCTCGTGGACGAACTGGAGCCGAGGGTCGAAGCCGAGCACGGTCGGCAGGAGCGGCGCCCGGAAGTAACGCGTCAACGGGGAGTCGACCTTGGGCCCGATGAAGTTCGCGAACCGCAGGGTCGTCGTCACGACGTCGGGCCGCCGCCGGGCGTAGCCGCGGACGTAGCCCTCGACCTCGGCGGCGTCCTTGCCGTAGCCGGTGTGGGGCACCTCCACCGGCTCGCTGTCTTCGGTGAAGACGGCGGGATCGGTGGGCGAGGAGCCGTAGACGGCCGTGGTGGAACGCACGACGACCCGGCGAACGGTCTCGGAGCGCTGGCAGGCCGCGAGCAACTGCATCGTGCCGATGACGTTGTGCTCTTTCATCGCCGGACGGCTGCCGGCCGGCCCGCTCATCAGGCTCATGTGGACGACCGTGTCGATGTCGGCCGCCGCGATGACCTGGGCGATGTCGGGGCTGCGCAGGTCGACGCGGACGAACTCGACGCGGCCCAGGGGATTGAGTTGGGCGCCGCCATCACGCGTAAGCGACGTCGGCGGCACCGTGTCGACTCCGATGACCCGGCTGATGGCCGGGTCGGCTGCGAGGACGCTCGCCAGCCGAGCGCCGATGTGCCGGGATATCCCGGTGACCAGGACAGTCCGGGTCACGGGACTCATAGACTCTTCCTCGCAGGGACCGCGCTGGGCTACTTCTTGTTACGCCGCTGGATGCGGGTCTTCTTGAGCAGCTTGCGGTGCTTCTTCTTGGCCATGCGCTTGCGGCGCTTCTTGATCACAGAGCCCACGGGACCCCCAGGTGAAGATAGACGTCGTACCGGTGCGCGAGCGCACACCGGCACAACAGCCTACCGGCGATCCATGGTTGATCGTTCCCCGGGGGGAACCCGTGTTGCCCTTGGTATCGCTAGTCGCTACAGGTCACTTCATCCAGCCTCGATGAAAGCGTCCCTCAGATAGTCGTGCACCGCCTGTTCGGGCACTCTGAAGGACCGGCCTACCCTGATGGCCGGCAACTCGCCCGAGTGCACGAGCCGGTACACCGTCATCTTGGACACCCGCATGACGGTGGCCACTTCTGCCACCGTCAGGAACTTCACCTCGCTGAGAGGTCTTTCGCCTGCACCCATCGGACGCCTCTTCCGCACGTGTTTCCGGGTTATCCCCACTGGTGCCATTGCTCACGCACGTGTACTGCTGTCAGCGTAAGTCGGGACTTCACAGAGGCAAACCCCCCATTTCATCAGCCATCGGGGGATCTTGCCCGCGAAACACCGAAAAACGCTGGCCAGCAGCCGGACCGTGCCCCTCGCCTTGATCTTGGAACGGACCAACTTCTCTCACATTAGAGTCGCCCAGGATCACCAAAAAGTTGGCAACCGGTCGACACACCAGTTGAAAAGCGGGCGTGAAACCCCCTAAAAGGGACACCCCTAAAGGCCGGCCGCCACACGTCGGAGCAGGTAGTCGGTCAACGGTCCGTAATAGCGGGGCAGCACGTTGTCATCCAGCGGGACGGTGACCGCGATCTTCCCCTCGGCTTCTCCCACGAAAAGGGCCGGATCGTTGCAGTCGGCGAACCCGACCGTCTCGACGCCGGCCTCCCCCGCCGCGCCCGCCCAGCCGTGGTCGGCGACGACGAAATCCGGTCTCTGCTCCTCGAGCATCTGCCGCATCGGAGCGGAGTCGTGCGTGTGCACAAGGGCACCGCCGTCGTCGAGGAGCGCGACGTCGTCGATGTAGCGGATCGAGCGCCGGCGGCCGAACGAACCGGGAAGGTACGTCCACCCTTCCGCCGGAGTAAGCAGAGTCGCCCCCTGAGTCACGACGAAACGAGCGATAGCCATGTGAACGACCATCAGCCCCGTCGGGTGGCCGGTGGCGATGATCATCGTGGGGTTCGGCCGCCGCAGCGCCACCGCGATCCGGTCGCCCATCGCGTCGAGGGCCGCGACCGTGCGCTCGGGGTCGATCGTGTCCTGGCCCGACCGGTGGCCCGGATCGGCCACCACGCCCGCCGATTTGGCCATCAGGTCGAGGACGTCGCGGTAGGCCCAGGCGCCCTCGAAGGTCAGCCCGAACATGTAGTGGGGGTCGCGCACCGCCAGCGACCGGTAGTGGTCGAGGTTGTTCTCACGGCTCGTGGCGACGTCACCCGCGATGCGGGTGCGGACGAGGTGGTCGATGAGCTCTGCTCGCGTCATGGCAAAGGATCCAGACCGTGGTAGGGGAAGACGGCGTTCCGGGTGGCCATAATCGCGCGGTCGATCGGATCGGCCGGGTCGTAACCCTCGGAGACGGGCCGATATTCGGGCGTGCGTCCGTCGGTCATCGTGAGCGGCGGCAACTCGCCGGTCCGCGCCCGCACGAACTCGCGCCACGCGTCGGGGGTGGCGGTCTCGGGCTCGATCGGCGCCCCCGCGGCCTCGGCGATCAGGTGGGTCCAGGCCCTCGGCACCACCTGGACCAGCTCGTACCCCCCGCCGCCGGTGGCCAGCCACCGCCCACCGGCCGTCTCGTGGGCCAGCTTGTGCAGTTCCCGGTACGCCGTCCGCTGGCCGTCGAGCGACAACATCAGATGGGCCAGCGGGTCGAGGGCGTGGGAGTCGCAGCCGTGCTGGGTGACCAGGAAGTCGGGCGCGAACTCGCGCAGCAGCGGCGGCACCACGGCGTGGAAGGCCCGCAACCACCCCGAGTCGCCGCAGCCGGCCGGGAGCGCCACGTTCACGGCCGTGCCCTCGGCCCCGGTCTCCTCGGCGAAGCCGGTGCCCGGGAAGAGCGTGCGGGGCGACTCGTGGAGGCTGATCGTCAGCACCCGGGGGTCGTCGAAGAACATGGCCTGCACGCCGTCGCCGTGATGGACGTCGACGTCGACGTAGGCGACCTTCTCCACCCCTTGGGCGAGCAGCCAGGCGATGGCGACGGCCGGGTCGTTGTAGACGCAGAAGCCGCTGGCCGTGGCGGGCATGGCGTGATGGAGCCCCCCGGCGACGTTGAGCGCGTGCATCGCGCCGCCCTGATGGACCTGCTTCACCGCCTCCAGGGTCGCCCCCGCGATCAGCGCGGAAGCCTCATGGACGCCGGCGAAGGCCGGGTTGTCACTGGTGCCCAGCCCCGCCCGCACATCGGGCCGCCCGTCGAGCGAGACCCGCTTGACCGCCTCGATGTAGTCGCGCTTGTGCACACTCGCGAGATCGTCGTCGGTGGCGGGCGTACAGGGCACGATCTCGACCGCGCCGAACACGCCGAGCTCCCGCGCCAGCGCCATGGTCAACTCGACCCGCACCGGCGCGAGGGGATGATGGGGACCGAAGTCGTACGACGTCAGGGCGTCGTCCCAGACGACCCGCACGGGTCCGCAGGCGCCACGCGCGAAGTCGCTCATAGCCAGCAAATTACCGTGGTTCACGGGGCAACGACCCCCCGACCCCCCGATGCGGCGGCGCTGCGGGTCATTCGGCTCTGAGTGCCACCACCGGGTCGAGCCGGCCGGCTCGGCGGGCCGGGGCCACGCCGAAGAAGACGCCCACGACGGCCGACACGCCGAAGGCCAGCAGGATCGACCACAGGGTGATCGAGGCGGGCACCGGGGAGAGGGTCTCGATCAGCAGGGAGCCGCCGACGCCCAGGGCGATGCCGATGGTGCCGCCGATCGTCGTCAGCAGCACGGCCTCGATGAGGAACTGGCCCAGGACGTCGCGCTGGCGGGCGCCCAGCGCCTTGCGCAGGCCGATCTCCTTGGTGCGTTCGCGCACGCTGACCAGCATGATGTTCGACACCCCGACCCCGCCGACCAGCAGCGAGATGCCCGCGATGGCGGCCAGCACGCCGGTCAGCATGCCGAGGACGGTGCCGATCGTGCCGAGGAGCTGGGTCTGGGTGACGGCGGAGAACTTCTCGTCGGGGTAGCGGGAGGTGAGGGCGTCGACCACGCGCTGGCCGAGGCTGTCGATGACGTCGGGGCCCGAGGCGCCGATGGCGATGCCGTTGACCCTCTCGACGCCGAGGAGCCGCTGGGCCGTGGTGACCGGGATGTGGGTCTCGCGGTCGCGGGCTACTCCGAAGGTGGCGCCGACCTTTTCGTACACGCCGACGACCCGGAACCGCACCCCGGCGATCGTGGCCTGTCTGCCGACCGGGTCGAGGTCGCCGAAGAGCTGTTCCGACACCTCGGAGCCGAGGACGGCGACGCGGCGGCGGGTGTCGATGTCGGTCTCGGTGAGGTAGCGGCCCCGCTTCAGGGGGCGTTCGAAGACGTTGCGGATGTTCTCGTCGGTGCCGACGACGGTCACGAACGCCTCGTTGCGGCCGACGCGGATGTTCTCGCCCGACTGGACCGACACGGTCACCCGGCTCGGGTCGCCGACCACCCGGCGCACGTAGTTGACGTCGGAGAGGTCGAGGCGGCTCTGGGTGGGGGCGGCCTGGAAGTTCAGCTGGCCGGGCACGACCAGGATGATGTTGGAGCCGAGACCGGAGATCTCGTCTTCGATGGCGTCCTTGGCGCCGGTGCCGATGGCGACCAGGATCACCACGGCCGACACCCCGATGATCACGCCGAGCATGGTCAGGGCGCTGCGCAGGCGGTTGACCCGCAGCGCCTCGAGGGCCATCCGGAAGGCTTCGGCGGTCCTCATGCGACGTCCCGCTCGATCAGGCCGTCTCTGACGTGGATCTGCCGGCGGGCCCGGTTGGCCACCTCGGGCTCGTGGGTGACCAGCACGATCGCCACGCCCTGGTCGGCGTTGAGGCGTTCGAGCAGGCCCATGACCTCCTCGCCGTTGCGGGTGTCGAGGTTGCCGGTCGGCTCGTCGGCCAAGACCACCTGGGGGTCGCCGACGAGCGCGCGGGCGATGGCGACCCGCTGCTGCTCGCCGCCGGACATCTGCGAGGGCCGGTGGTCGAGCCGGTGGGCGAGGCCCACGGCCTCCAGGGCCCGGCGTGCTCTCGACCGCCTTTCGGTCTTCGCGACGCCCCGGTAGACGAGCGGCAGCGCCACGTTGTCGAGGGCGGAGGTCCGGGCGAGCAGGTGGAACGACTGGAAGACGAAGCCGATCATCCGGTTGCGCAGCTCGGCCAGGCTGGTGTCGTCGAGGGTGGAGACGTCGACGCCGCCCACTTTCAGCACCCCCGAGGTCGGCCGGTCGAGGCAGCCGAGCAGATGCATCAGGGTCGACTTCCCCGACCCCGACGGCCCGAGGATCGCGGCGAACTCGCCGTCGCCGATGGTCAGGTCGACGCCGCGCAGCGCGTCCACGGTCACGCCTTCGAGTTGGTACGACCTGGTCAACCCGGCGGCCTCGAACGCGGTCACGGGATCTCCTGCCCCTGACGCACGCCGTCGGCCCCTCGCGTGATGACCCGGTCGCCGACCTGGATCCCGTTCACGACCTCGACGAAGGCGTCCCCTTCCGCGCCGAGCATGACGGTCCGGCGTTCGGCCCTGCCGCCGACGACGGCCCAGACGACGGTGTCGCGCCCGCTGGTCACCACGGCCGCCGCCGGGACCGCGACGGCCTCGGGCGACTCCTTGACGATCATGCGGACGACGGCGCTCATGCCGGGTTTGGGGTCGGGCGCCTCGGAGCCGTCGTCGAACCGGCCTTCGGCGAGCGCGAGGCGTACCGGATAACTGACGCCGCCCGTCGCGCCCTCCTGGGGCGTGACCCCGACGCCGGTGACCTCGGCCGTGTAGATCGCGCCGGGCACCGCGTCGAACTCGACCTCGGCCCGGGTGCCGTCCCGCACGAGCAGCACGTCGGTCTCGTCGACGTCGGCCCGCAGGTTCAGCTCGGAGACGTCGGTGACGGTCAGCAGCGCCTCCCCCTGGCCGACCGGGACGCCTTCGGCGATCGTGCCGGCCGAACTGCCGCCCGACGAGGCCGGCACGCCGCCGCCGGAGACCAGCTGCGACAGGTCGGGCAGCGCCGGGGCGGCCGGCCCGCCACCACCGCCGAGGGTGACGACCCCGCCGAAGGGCGCCTTGATCGTCAGGCCCTTGACGGTGTCTTCGGCGGCCTTCACGGCGGCGCGGGTCTGACTGCGCGAGGCCGCCTGGAGCGAGCTCATCGACGAGGAGAGCCCGCTCATGCCCGCGCCCAGTTGCCCGGTGAACGAGCCGAGCATGCGGTTGAGGCCGCCGACGATGCCGTTCAGCGCCTTCTGCTGTGATCTGTGCTGCTGCTCGGCCAGGTCGATGGCGGCCAGCAGGTGCTTGCGGATGGCCGTGTCCTCGACCTTGCGCGCGGCCCGGCGCGCCTGCGCGAACGATTTGCGCACGTGGGCGTCGACTCCCGTGGGCAGTCTCAGCGACGGCACACTCGGCGCGCCCCCGAAGGAGACCGGCCTGGCCGCCTGCTTGTCGGCCTTCTTGGCCTCCCTGAGCCGGTCTCGGGCCTGCGGCGCGCTGATGCGGGCGAGGATCTCGCCCTTCTTCACGGTGTCGCCGTCGGAGACGTAGAGCTTGGCGACCGTCCCGGCCGAGGGAGAGGTGAGGCTCGCGGTGGCCCGCGCCCCGACGGTCGCCGGGGCCTCCACCACCTCACTGACGGGCGCCCGCGCCACGGCCGCCGTCTGCACGACGGGCGCTTCCTCCGTCGTGCAGGCGACGGATAAGAGCAGCAGGGCCAACAGGGGGATACCACGCCGGATCACCACAAGTGCCCATGCTAGATCCGCCCCACCGCCCTCAGGTTCCGGACCGGTCGAATGGACAGCAGGACGCCGATCCCGGCCAGGCCGGCGAAGAATCCGATGAGGACGACGGTCTGCGCGCCGATCGCCTCGCCGACGATCGGGCCGAGAGACTGGCCGATCGGGATGCTCAGCACCGAGCCGGCCACCTCGTAGGCGGTGACCCGGTTGAGCACCTCGCCCGGGACCTGGGTCTGCACGCTGGTCGCCCACATCACCGACCAGAAGGCCCAGGCCGCGCCGGCCAGGGTGTAGCCGGTGACGATCACGGGGATCGGGGCGGCCAGGGCGACGACCAGCGGCATGGCCATGAAGGCGATCATCGCCACCGCGCCCGAGAACAGCGGGCGGGCCGGGCGGTAGCGCATGGCCACCAGGCCGCCGAGGATGCTGCCGAGGCCCTCGCCCGTGATGGCCAGGACGTAGGCCGCGTCGCCGTGGGCCTCGGAGATGACCTGGGCGCCGACCGGCCACATCGGGCCGAACAGGACGATCCCGTAGACCGCCCAGACGAGGATGACCGACCACATCCACGTACGGGACCGGAACTCGGCCCAGCCCTCCCGCAGGTCGCTGATCAGCGAGGTCGCCTCGGTCTTGGTCAGCCGCACCCGCATCGCCAGCAGGCACAGGGCGCTGACCAGGAACGTTCCGGCGTTGATGGCGTAGACGACGCCCGGTCCGCCGAGCAGGACGATCGCGCCGGCGATGCCGGGGCCGATGAGGCGGGCGACCGCGTCGGCCACCCGCAGGGTCGCGTTGGCGCGCTGGGGGTCGGCGGCGATCTGCGGGATCATGCTGTTCACGCCGGGCTGGAACAGCGCCGCCCCGAGGCCGCTGAGGAACGACATCACGATCAGCAGCCAGAGCGCGGGTGTGCCGGTGAAGAAGGTGATCGCGATGGTCATCTGGGTGACGACGCGGAGAACGTCCGCGAAGATCATCATGCGCCGGGCGGTGAACCAGTCGGCGAGCACCCCGCCGAACAGCACGAGCCCGCCGAAGGCGGCCATCCAGGCCGCCAGCACGACGCCGACCCCGACGGGGCCGTAGATGCCGAGGACGCCGAGCGTCACCGCCACCGGCAACATCGCGTCGCCCATGAGGGCGACGGCCCGGCCGACGAAGTAGAGGGAGAAGTCACGAGACCAGAGGCGAGCCGGGGAGAGTACAACCACTCGCCTTAGCCTATAAGGAAAGCTTCCTAACCATTAAGTCCTTTTCGCCTGGTCACCAGGGGTCACTTGTTGGTTCCGCCCAGCTCGCGGCTTCGGTCGCGGGCCGCCTCGATCGCGTCGAGGAACGCCGCGCGCACGCGGTGCCTTTCGAGCTCGGCGATGGCGGCGATGGTCGTCCCGCCCGGCGAGGTGACGGCCTCGCGCAGGATCACCGGGTGCTCCCCCGAGTCGCGCAGCATGATCGCCGCGCCCACGATCGACTGCTTGACCATGTCGAGGGCCGCCGCGCGCGGCATGCCGAGCAGGATGCCCGCGTCGACCATGGCCTCGACCAGGTAGAAGAAGTAGGCGGGACCCGACCCGCTCAGCGCGGTCGCGCCGTCTTGTTGCGACTCGGGGATGCGCAGCACCTTGCCGACCGGCTGGAGCAGGTCTTCGGTCAGCTTGAGGTGCTCCTCCTTGGCGTGGGCCCCGGCCGAGATCACGCTCATCGCCTCGTCGACCAGCACCGGCGTGTTCGACATGACCCGGACGACCGGGATCGGGCCGCCCAGCCGCGCCTGCACGAAGTCGGTGGTGATGCCCGCCGCGACCGAGATGACCAGCCGGTCGGACGGCACCACGGGGGCGATCTCGCGCAGCAGGGTGCCCATGTCCTGGGGCTTGACGGCCAGGATCAGCGCGTCGGCCTGCTCGGCCGCCTCCAGGTTGGTGACGACCTTGACGCCGTAGGTCTCCGACAGCTGTCTGGCCCGGTCGGGCCGGCGGGTGGTGACCATGATCTGGTCAGCCGCCCGCCCCGCCCGGACCAGGCCGGAGAGCAGAGCCTCACCCATCTTGCCGGTGCCCAGGATCGCGATCATGGGGGGCAGTTTACGGGGTGCGCCTCTTCAGCGTCGCGGCTCCCAGAACCAGCGCCAGCAGGACCGATCCGGCCACCACCGCGATATCGCGCCAGAAGTCGGAGCCGAGGTCGCCGGTCATGACGGCCAGCTTCATCGCCTCCAGGGCGTAGGACATCGGCAGCACGTTGGAGATCCACTCCAGCACGGTCGCCATCTGGTCGCGCGGCACGATGATGCCGCCGAGGAGCAGCTGCGGGACCATCACCAGCGGCATGAACTGGACCGCCTGGAACTCCGAGCGGGCGAACGCGCTGCAGAACAGGCCGAGCGCGGTGCCCAGGAGCGAGTTGAGCAGGGCCACCAGGACCAGCGCCCACAGGTCTCCCCGCAGGTCGAGGCCGAGCCAGGTCAGCGAGACCGTCAGCGCCAGGGCCACCTGGAGGACGGCGGCGGCGCCGAAGGCGAGGCCGTACCCGAGGAGGAGGTCGAGCTGGCGCAGCGGGGAGGCCATCAGCCGCTCCAGCGTGCCGGAGGTGCGCTCGCGGAGGGTGGCGATGGACGTGACCAGGAACATCACCAGGAAGGGGAAGATCGACAGCAGCGCGGGGGCCCATTGGGCGAAGACCGGCTCGTTGTCGATCACGTAGTAGAGCAGGATCATGATCAGGCTCGGGACCAGCACCATGAGGGCGACCGTGCGGTGGTCGTTGCGGAGCTGGGCCAGGATCCGGCGGGCCGTGGCGAGCGTGATCATGCCGGCTGCCTCTCTTCGATGAGGCGCAGGAAGGCCTGCTCCAGGTCGGCGGTGTCGGTGCGGGCGCGCAGGCCCTCGGGGCTGTCGTCGGCGAGGATGTCGCCGTCGCGCAGCATGATCAGGCGCTGGCAGCGGGCGGCCTCGTCCATGACGTGGCTGGAGACCAGGATCGTCACGCCCTGCTCGGCCAGGCCGCCGAACAGCTCCCACAACTCCTTGCGCAGCACCGGGTCGAGCCCGACGGTCGGTTCGTCGAGCACGAGGAGTTGCGGCGAGCCGAGCAGCGAGACCGCCAGGCTGGCCCGGCTGAGCTGGCCACCCGACAGGGTGCCGCCGAGCTGGTCGGCGTGCCCCTCCAGGCCGACCTCCTGCAGGACCCTGGCCGGGTCGGTCTTCGGCGCGCCGAGCACGGCGGCGAAGTAGCGGAGGTTCTCCATGACCGACAGATCGCGGTAGATCGCCGGGTTCTGGGTGGAGTAGCCGATGAGCCGGCGCAGCTCGGCCGACCCGGCCGGACGCCCCAGCACGGTCACCTCGCCCCCGGCGACGACCTGCACGCCCACGATCGATCGGATCAGCGTGGTCTTGCCGCAGCCGCTCGGGCCCAGCAGCCCGGTGATCTGGCCCTTCGGCACCTCGAAAGACAACCCGTGGAGCACCTCGCGGGCTCCCCGGACGACCCGCAGCCCGGTGACGGCTATCGCGGGTTCAGCAGAACTCATCATGTGATGAAATTAAACCGGCGCCCATACCGGAGTCAACGGGTTACTGAACCCCTTCGAAGTGACGCCCGTCATACGGACATGAGAAGGATCTGGCTCGTCACCGCGGCCATGCTCACAGCCGTGATCATGGCCTCGGCCTGCGGAAAGGGAGACTCCGTGGACAGCGGTTCGCCGATCGGCCCCGACCAGCCCGCCACCCCGCCGGCCTCGGCCCCGCCGAGTTCCGGGCCGGAGCTGGTGCAGCCCAAGGGCGGGACGGTGGACCCCCGCAAGGTGCCCTGGACGCGCGCCACCCCCGCCGGAGACGGCGTGATGATCTCCTGGAGTTCGGGGGTCGAGCCCTGCTACACCCTCGATCGCGTCGAGGTGAAGGAGACGGACACCGAGGTGACGGTGACCCTGTGGGAGGGCACCACCGACCCCGAGGCCGCCTGCATCCTGATCGCGGTCGAGAAGGAGACGTTCGTCAAGCTGGCCAAGCCCCTGGCCGGCCGGGAAGTCGTGGATGGTGCCAAGTGAGGCTCTTAGTCGTCGCCGCGGCCGTCGCCGCGCTGCTCGTCCCCGCCGCCGCCCCCGCGCAGGCCGCTCCCGGGCCGAAGGTGGTGAAGGTCCAGAAGGGCGCCCTCTCACCGAAGAAGGTGAGGTGGCTGACCGCCAGGCCGCACATGCGCGGGGTGCGCGTCGTGTGGTGGTCGGGCGTGGAACCGTGCACCGTGCTGACCAAGGTCACGGTGAAGGAGACCAGGAAGACGGTCCGGATCACCCTGTACGAGGGCTCGGTCAAGGACGCCGGCATGTGCGTGGCCATGGCGATCAAGAAGGCCACGTACGTGAAGCTCAAGAAGCCCGTAGGGAAGAGGGTGATCCTCGACGGGGCCAGGTAACCCCTAAGGGTCGAATCAGGGATATCCCGGGAACATTCCGCTCGCGCCGAGAGTTGAGCGCACTAGACTCAAGACCGTTGACAGGACAGCGTTTGACAAGGGCTGTCGTACTCACCGAAACTTGAGTCACCACGACTCAACTTTGACTACAAGGACGTACTCATGGCACGTGCGGTAGGTATCGACCTGGGGACGACCAACTCCGTCGTCTCGATCCTCGAAGGCGGTGAGCCCACCGTCATCGCCAACGCGCAGGGCTCCCGCACCACCCCCTCGGTGGTCGCCTTCGCGAAGAACGGAGAGGTCCTCGTCGGCGAGGTCGCCAAGCGTCAGGCCGTGACCAACGTCGACCGGACCATCCGCTCTGTCAAGCGTGAGATGGGCACGAACTGGACCGTCGAGATCGACGGCAAGAAGTTCACGCCCCAGCAGATCAGCGCCTTCGTCCTCCAGAAGCTGAAGCAGGACGCCGAGGCCTACCTCGGTGAGAAGATCACCGACGCGGTCATCACCGTCCCGGCCTACTTCAACGACGCGCAGCGCCAGGCCACCAAGGAGGCCGGCCAGATCGCGGGCCTCAACGTGCTCCGCATCATCAACGAGCCGACCTCCGCGGCGCTGGCCTACGGCCTCGACAAGGACAAGGACCAGACCATCCTGGTCTTCGACCTCGGCGGCGGCACCTTCGACGTGTCCCTGCTCGACGTCGGCCAGGAAGACGGCCACAGCTTCGTCGAGGTCAAGGCGACCAGCGGCGACAACCACCTCGGTGGCGACGACTGGGACCAGCGCGTCGTCGACGAGCTGGTGACCCGCTTCAAGAACGCCCACGGGGTCGACCTGTCCAAGGACAAGATGGCCCTCCAGCGTCTCCGTGAGGCGGCCGAGAAGGCCAAGATCGAGCTCTCGGCGCAGACCGAGACCACGATCAACCTGCCCTACATCACCGCCTCCGCCGAGGGCCCGCTCCACCTCGAGGAGAAGCTGACCCGTTCGGAGTTCCAGCGCATCACGGCCGACCTGCTCGACCGCTGCAAGGGCCCGTTCCACCAGGTCATCAAGGACGCCGGGATCAAGGTCTCCGACATCGCCCACGTGGTGCTCGTCGGCGGCTCGACCCGCATGCCCGCCGTGACCGAGCTGGTCAAGGAGCTCACCGGCGGCCAGGAGCCCAACAAGGGCGTCAACCCCGACGAGGTCGTGGCCATCGGCGCCGCGCTCCAGGCGGGTGTGCTCAAGGGTGAGGTCAAGGACGTCCTGCTGCTCGACGTGACCCCGCTGTCGCTGGGCATCGAGACCAAGGGCGGCATCTTCACCAAGATCATCGAGCGCAACACGACGATCCCGACCAAGCGCTCCGAGGTCTTCACCACGGCCGAAGACAACCAGCCGTCGGTCCAGATCCAGGTCTACCAGGGCGAGCGCGAGATCGCCGCGCGCAACAAGAAGCTGGCGACTTTCGAGCTCACCGGCATCGCGCCGGCGCCCCGCGGCATCCCGCAGATCGAGGTCACCTTCGACATCGACGCCAACGGCATCGTCAACGTCGGCGCGAAGGACCTGGGCACCGGGAAGGAGCAGTCGATGACCATCACCGGCGGTTCCTCCCTGGGCAAGGACGACATCGACCGCATGGTCCGCGAGGCCGAGTCCTACGCCGAGGAGGACAAGCAGCGTCGCGAGGAGGCCGAGGTCCGCAACAACGCCGACTCGCTGGCCTACCAGACCGACAAGTTCCTGCGCGAGAACGACGACAAGGTCCCGGCCGACATCAAGACCGAGGTCACCGAGGCGCTCGCCGAGCTGAAGAAGGAGCTTGAGGGCACCGACGTCGCGGCCATCCGCGCCTCCGCCGACAAGCTCGCCACCGTCAGCCAGAAGATGGGCTCGGCGATCTACGCCAACTCGCAGGCCCAGGCCGGCGAGGGCGCGCCCGGCGCCGAGCAGGACGACGCGGGCAAGGCCGACGACGACGTCGTCGAGGCCGAGATCGTCGACGACGAGCCGAAGCGGGAGGGCGGCGCCAAGTGACCCCGCGCGAGAACGGTTCCGAGCAGGAGCCGGTGATCCGCGACAACCGCAAGATCGACCCCGAGACGCTGGCGGCGCGCGAGAGCGCACCGGCGCCCGACGAGACCGCCGACACCGACGCCCTCGCGGGCGCGGCCACGCAGCTCCTCGCCGAGCGCACCGCCGACCTCCAGCGTCTCCAGGCGGAGTTCTCCAACTACCGCAAGCGGGTCGAGCGCGACCGGATCGCCGTCAAGGACCACGCCGTCGCCGGCGTGATCAACGAGCTGCTGCCGGTGCTCGACGACATCGGCCGGGCCCGTGACCACGGCGAGCTCACCGGCGGTTTCGCCAAGGTGAGCGAGTCGCTCGAAGCGGCGGTCGGCAAGCTGGGCCTGACCTCGTTCGGCACGAAGGGCGACCCCTTCGACCCGACCGTCCACGAGGCCCTGATGCACAGCTACTCGGCCGAGGTCACCGAACCGACCTGCGTCGAGATCCTGCAGCCCGGCTACCGCCTCGGCGAGCGCGTCCTGCGCCCCGCCCGGGTCGCGGTGGCCGAGCCGGAGACCGGTGGTGGCGACGTCCTCGACGACGAACCCGCCGGCGCCTGATTCTCCAGGGCAGCCCCCTCCCGTCCCAGCGCGGGAGGGGCACCCTTCACATATGTCTTTCACGCGGAGGAAGCGCTAGATGAGCACCAAGGACTACCTGGAGAAGGACTACTACGGCGTCCTCGGTGTGCCCAAGACCGCGACCCCCGAAGAGATCAAGAAGGCTTACCGCAAGCTCGCCCGGCAGTACCACCCCGACGCGAACAAGGGCAACAAGGAGACCGAGGAGAAGTTCAAGGAGGTCTCCGAGGCCTACGACATCCTGAGCGACGTCAAGCGCCGCAAGGAGTACGACGAGGCCAGAAGCCTGTTCGGCAGCGGCCTCGGCGGTTACAACCGGGGCGGGCGTCCGGGCCAGGGCCAGCAGGGCTTCGACTTCGGCGACCTGTTCGGCGGCACCGCCCAGGCGGGCGACCGGATCGGCGACATCTTCGGCGGCCTGTTCAACCGCGGCGGCGGCCCCAAGGCCAACACCGCCGGGCGGGCCCGCCGAGGCCAGGACATCGAGTCCGAGGTCACGCTGTCGTTCGCCGAGTCGATCGACGGCGCGACCGTCTCGCTGCGGCTGACCAGTTCGTCGGCCTGCCCGGCCTGTTCCGGCACCGGCGCCAAGGCCGGCACCACGCCGCGCGTCTGCCCGACCTGTGACGGCACCGGCGCGGCCAGCCGCAACCTGGGCAACTTCGCCTTCTCCGAGCCCTGCCGCGACTGCCGGGGCCGGGGCCTGCTGGTCGACGACCCGTGCCCGGTCTGCGAGGGCAGCGGCCGTGGCCGCTCCACCCGCACCATCCAGGCCCGCATCCCGGCGGGCGTCAGCGACGGCGGCCGGGTCAAGCTGAAGGGCAAGGGCGCCCCCGGCGAGAACGGCGGCCCCGCGGGCGACCTCTACGTGCTGGTGCACGTCCAGCCCCACCCCGTGTTCGGCCGGACCGGCGAGAACCTCACGGTCACCGTGCCCGTCACGTTCCCCGAGGCCGCGCTGGGCGCCGAGATCAAGGTGCCCATCCTGCGCGGCATGCCGGTCACGCTCCGCATCCCCGAGGGCACCCCCAACGGCCGCACCTTCCGGGTGCGCGGCCGGGGCGCCCCCCGCAAGGACGGCACCAAGGGCGACCTGCTCGCGACCGTCCAGGTCGCGGTGCCCGAGCACCTCGACGAGAAGGCCCGGGCCGCCCTGGAGCAGTTCCGCGACGCGACCGACGGCCATGACCTGCGCGAGGAACTGATCAAGCAGGCCAGAAGCGAGTAGCGCATGGACGCCAATTTCTTCGACCTGTCCGACGAGACCCCCGTCTATGTGATCTCGGTGGCGGCCCAGCTGAGCGGCCTCCACCCCCAGACTCTCCGCCAGTACGACCGACTCGGCCTGGTCAGCCCCGGCCGCACGGCCGGCCGTGGCCGCCTCTATTCGACCCGCGACATCGTCTTGTTGCGCGAGGTCCAGCGGTTGTCGCAGGAAGAGGGCATAAACCTGGCAGGCATCAAACGCATCTTGGAGCTGGAGACCGAGAACCTCCGCCTGAGAGACGAACTCAACCGCGTCGCCACGGAACTGAAGCTGATCCGGGCCTTGGTCAGATATGAACTACCGCCGTCATAACTGAAGACATTCGTCATATGGGGGACTTGCCCGGCCGCGCCGCTGTCTGGACTGAGGAGCGGAGCGACGAGGGAAGACAGTGGCTGAAGGCGGCCGGGCCGCCGAGCGAAGGCGAGGCCGATAGACATGGATTACAAACTCACCCAGAAGAGCCAGGAAGCGCTCGCGGGGGCGGTGCGCAGGGCGGCGGCCGAGGGGAATCCCGAGGTGGCCCCGGCTCACCTGCTGACCACGTTGCTGGCCCAGACCGGGGGCACGGCCGTGCCGCTGCTCGAGGCCGTCGGGGCCGACTGGAAGGCCATGCGGACCCGGGCCGAGGAGATGCTGGCCGCTTTGCCGAAGGCGCAGGGCGCCACGGTGAGCGCGCCGTCGACCTCCCGCCAGCTGCTGACCGTGCTGCACACCGCCGCCCAGCGGGCCGCGCAGCTCGAAGACGACTACGTCTCGACCGAGCACCTGCTGGTCGGCCTGGCCACCGACGGCGGCCCGATCGCCGACCTGCTGAAGGGCCAGGGGGCGACCGCGCAGGCGCTGCTCGACGCGTTCGAGAAGGTGCGCGGCCACACCCGGGTGACCAGCGAGAACCCCGAAGACACCTACCGGGCGCTGGAGAAGTACGGCGTCGACCTGACCGAGCGGGCCCGGCACGGCAAGCTCGACCCGGTGATCGGCCGTGACTCGGAGATCCGGCGTGTGGTGCAGGTGTTGTCGCGGCGGACCAAGAACAACCCGGTCCTCATCGGTGAGCCGGGCGTCGGCAAGACCGCCGTGGTCGAGGGCCTGGCCCAGCGGGTGGTCGCGGGCGACGTACCGGAGAGCCTGCGGAACAAGCGGCTCGTGGCGCTCGACCTGGGCGCGATGGTCGCCGGGGCGAAGTATCGCGGCGAGTTCGAAGAGCGTCTGAAGGCCGTGCTCAACGAGATCAAGGAGAGCGACGGCCAGGTCATCACGTTCATCGACGAGCTCCACACGATGGTCGGCGCGGGCGCGGCCGAGGGCGCGATGGACGCGGGCAACATGCTCAAGCCCATGCTGGCCCGCGGCGAGCTGCGCATGATCGGCGCGACCACGCTCGACGAGTACCGCGAGCGCATCGAGAAGGACCCGGCGCTGGAGCGCCGTTTCCAGCAGGTGTACGTCGGCGAGCCCACCGTCGAGGACACGATCGCGATCCTGCGTGGCCTGAAGGGCCGCTACGAGGCCCACCACCAGGTCCAGATCGCCGACGGCGCGCTGGTGGCCGCCGCGACCCTGTCCGACCGCTACATCACCGCCCGGTTCCTGCCCGACAAGGCGATCGACCTCGTCGACGAGGCCGCCTCCCGGCTGCGCATGGAGATCGACTCGCGCCCGGTGGAGATCGACGAGCTCCAGCGCATCGTCGACCGGCTCAAGATGGAGGAGCTGGCCCTGGCGAAGGAGACCGACGAGGCGAGCGTGGCCCGCCTCGAACGCCTCCGCGAGGAGCTGGCCAACCGCCAGGAGGAGCTCAACGGCCTGGTCGGCCGCTGGGAGGCCGAGAAGGCCGGCCTCAACCGGGTCGGCGACCTGAAGATGCGCCTCGACGAGACCCGCAGCCAGGCCGAGCGGGCCCAGCGCGACGGCGACTTCGAAGAGGCCGCCAAGCTCATGTACGGCGAGGTGCCGCGCCTGGAGAAGGAGCTGGCCGACGCCATCCAGGCGTCCCAGCGCGAGCAGACCATGGTCAAGGAGGAGGTCGGCCCCGACGACATCGCCGAGGTCATCTCCGCCTGGACGGGCATCCCGGCGGGCCGCCTGCTGGAGGGCGAGACCGCCAAGCTGCTGCGGATGGAAGACGTGCTCGGTGAGCGTCTCATCGGCCAGAAGGCCGCCGTCCAGGCCGTCAGCGACGCCGTGCGGCGGGCGCGGGCGGGGGTGGCCGACCCCGACCGGCCGACGGGCTCGTTCCTGTTCCTCGGCCCGACCGGCGTCGGCAAGACCGAGCTGGCCAAGGCGCTGGCCGACTTCCTGTTCGACGACGAGCGGGCGATGACCCGCATCGACATGAGCGAGTACAGCGAGAAGCACAGCGTGGCCCGGCTGGTCGGCGCCCCGCCCGGCTACGTCGGCTACGAGGAGGGCGGCCAGCTCACCGAGGCCGTGCGGCGCCGTCCCTACACGGTCGTGCTCCTGGACGAGGTCGAGAAGGCCCATCCCGAGGTCTTCGACATCCTGCTCCAGGTGCTCGACGACGGGCGGCTGACCGACGGGCAGGGGCGTACCGTCGACTTCCGGAACACGATCCTGATCCTGACGTCCAACATCGGTTCGCAGTTCCTGGTCGACCCGGCGCTCGAACCCACCGCGAAGCGCGACGCGGTGATGGCGGCGGTGCGGGGGTCGTTCAAGCCCGAGTTCCTCAACCGGCTCGACGACGTGATCCTGTTCGACGCGCTCGGCTCCGAGGAGTTGTCGCAGATCGTCGACCTGCAGGTCAACCACCTGGCGCGGCGGTTGTCCGACCGGCGGCTGACGCTGACGGTCACCCCGGCGGCGCGCGAGTGGCTGACCCTGACCGGCTACGACCCGCTCTACGGCGCCCGGCCGCTGCGGCGGCTGGTGCAGTCGGCCATCGGCGACAAGCTGGCCCGCGCGCTGCTGAGCGGGGAGATCCGCGACGGCGACGAGGTGGTCGTCGACCTCGACGAGGCCGGCGACACGCTGAGCGTGCGTCCCGGCGCGTAATCAGTTCTCCACGACTGGGACAAGCGGCTCCCGGCTGCGAAAACCCCGCTGCTACGTTCGGCACTCACCGAACTACCGCAAGCAACAGGGGGACGTCGATGTCGACGACACCACGTAGCATCCGGGGGCGGCTCGTCGCCCTGGCGGTCGTCACCGCCGGGGTGAGCTGGTTGTCCGCCGCCGGCCAGCAGGCCCACGCGGACGACGGCCTGTGCGTGACCGGTTACCGCGCCGCCGCCAAGACGGGCGCGGTCGCCGCCTCGGTCGTGAAGGGCGCCGCCGACGTCGCGCGGTCGGCGGGCGCGGCCGGCCAGACCGTCCGCGACCTGACCCGCACGGGCGGCTCCGCGGCGATGACCATGGCCCAGGCGGGCCGCCTGGCGGGCGTGCCGTGCGGGCGGGTGGCGCCGAAGGACGAGGTGTCCCGGACCGTCCAGCGCGCCGCCGCCCTGCTCGGCCTGTCGGGCCTGGCGCGGGCCGACGGGGTGCTCGGCATCGCGTCGGGGTCGGCGCTGCCGGGGGTGCCCAACGTGGTTCCCGACCTCTCGCTGCTGCCCGACCTGCCGGGTGTGCCGCCGGTGCCCCGGGTGTCGAAGGTGCTGCCGAAGGTCCCGAAGGTGGCCGTGGTGCCGCGCGGCATCAGCGACTCGGTCGGCGGGGTCGTCGACGGTGTGCAGCCGCAGCAGGCGCCCGCTCCGAAGCGGAAGGCCGACGACCTGGGCGTCGGCGGCCTGTCGAACATCACCAAGCTGACCGGAGGGCTCCTCGGCGGCGCCCTCCTCCACTGATCTTCGTTTCCCCGTAGTTCCCTTATCGCCTCCGGCCAGCGCTCCCAGCGAGCGGGCGGGCCGTCGACATACATACGAAACGGGCCGCGAGATTTCTCGCGGCCCGTTTTTCGGTGTCAGGAGGCCAGGGCGTCGAGGTCGTCTTCCGGGAGGCCCAGGTCGATGCGGATGCGGTAGCGGGTGCGCAGCAGGGATTCGCGGAGCGAGTTGCCCGGGGGGCAGGCCGTGACGCCCTCGGTGGCCCATTCGTGGGCTCCCGCCAGGTCTCCGTACGCCGCCAGGGTCTCGGCCACGTTGAGCACGGTCGCCGGGGTGCAGGGGGCGGCGCGCAGGGCCTCGATCACGTCGCGGGCCTCGTCGGGCCGGTCGAGTTCGAAGAGGGTGTCGGCGATGCCCGCACGAGGGTCGACGTTGACGTCTCCCCCGTCGTCTTCGGCCGCCATGCGGTAGCGGTCGAGCGCCGCGTCGGGGTGACCCGCCTGACGCCACTCCTCGGCGGCCAGGGCCAGGATGTAGGCCCGGGATACTTCGCCCGATTCGTACCCTTGCGCGAGGTCGTCGAGGCGCCTCGCGAGGGCACCGTGGTCATCGGAGAGCAGAGCCTGTTCGAGCAGACGATCAAGCTGCTCCCGCGTCACATGTGCCACAAGGATGAGGCTAGCGAGCGCGAAGGTTCTTTGCCCGGACAACGGCAGGTGTTCCTCCGGCAACGATTCGCGCCAGATCACCTACAGAGCGTGTGTCGTTCCAGCTCATGGGCATTATTGACGGGACCTGAGCTCCATCAGGAGGTGACGGGACTGCGATGGGCCTTTCCAAGCAGACGACCTTCACAGTGGCCGGCGCGCTCATGGCGGCTGCGATTCTGCCCGGTTTGGCGGGTTATGTCGCGGCGCGTTTCGAGGCCCACGAACAAGCCGTCAAAGAGGTGCTCCGGCTGAGGGCACAACTCCAGGACATCCGGTCGGCGCGGGGCGCCGACATGCGCACCCTCGAACTGCGCGACGCCCAATTGCGGGCCGCGCGGATCAGCGACGAGAACGCGCGGCGGCAACCGTGCCGGCCGCAACTCGACCGCATCACCCTCGCCGTGCCCCGCACGCCGATTCTCACCCCGGCCGCCGTCGAGGCGATCATCAAGAGCCGGATCGAGCTCCAGGCGCCACCCGGGTGGCCGCCGCGTTGAACTGGCGCAGCTGCCGCGACAGATAGCTGCGCACCAGGGTCTTGGCCTCCGCGATGATCTCGGGGTCGCCGTCGGGATCACGCCGGAAAGCCAGTTTCAGTACGGCGTCGCCGCCCTCGACCGCCACCAGTATCGCGGTGTCGAGGCGTTCGCTGTCGGCCATGCCGAACTCCTTCAGCAGGAGCCCGCGCAGGCGGCCGGCGATGACGGTGTTGTTGTCGGTGCCCGCGTCGAGCAGGTTGAGGTCGACCGCGTCGCCGAACCGCAACGACTTGAAGCCGGGCACCGAGCGGTGCATCTCGACGTACTCGTCGATGATCGCGTCGACCGCGTCCCACCAGCCGCCGTACTCCTCGCTGATGAAGCGGCGGCCCACCCGGGCCACGAAGAGCTCGACGTTTCTCCTGGTCAGGGCCTGGCTGATGGCACGTTTGTCGGGGAAGAACTGGTAGACCGAGCCGATCGCCACGTCGGCGCGCTCGGCGATCCTGGTCGTCGACAGGCCGTCGTACCCGACCTCGTCCAGCAGCTCGGCGCAGGCGTCGAGCATGCGCTCGACCCGGCGCGCGCTGCGGCGTTGCGTCGGCTGGCGGCGCAGCGAGGAGTTCCCGGAATCGTCGGAGTAGTCAAGGGGCTGGCTGGACACTCTCCCTATCTTGCCCGGGAATCTACAGACCGGGGAATCTGCCGTTACGGAACAGATCCACAAAAAGCTGATGGTCGTGCCGGGCGCGGGCGCCGTAGGCGTGGGCGAAGTCGACGAGCAGCGTGGTGAAGTCGTCCTCCCGGCCGCCGATCACGGCGACGATCGCCTCCTCGGTGGAGAAGTCGACCAGGTCGTGGCTCGACTCGTCGTCGGCGACCGAGTGCATGCGGGCGACCGCGCGGCCCAGGTCGGTGATCACCGAGGCGATCTCGACGGGCTCGTTGACGTCGCTCCAGTCGAGGTCGGCCGAGTAGGGCGAGACCTCGGCGACGAGCTGGCCGACGCCGTTGAGGTCGGCGTACCCGAGCCAGGAGTCGGCGTAGGCCTGGAGGGCGCGCTGCGACTCGGCGGTGCGGTGGCCCTGGTGCCGGAAGTAGCCGTGCACCTTCTCGTCGTCGATGTAGCGGGCCACGGCCGGGACCTGGGCCTGCTTCATGTAGAGGATGACGTCGTTCTCCAGCGCCTGGGTGTGCCCTTCGAGCAGCAGGTTGTACGACGGCAGGCCCGCCGACCCGATCCCGATGCCCTGCCGCAGGACGACGTCCTTGACGTGGTGCTCGACGGGGTTGAGCGGCTGCGGCAGCGTGGCCAGGTAGCCCTCGTAGGCGGCCAGCACGGCGTCGCGGGTGGCGTCGTCGACGGGGTGGCGGTTGTCGGCGACCGCGAAACGGCGCTCGAAGTTCTCGACCGTGGTCTCCTCGTCGAGCAGCGCCACCCGCGTGTTCAGCCGCGCGGTCTGCAGCACCCGGTGCAGCACCCCGGTGGTGGTCTCGAGCGTGAGCGACCCGATGGCGTCGTCGCCGCCGTGGGCGATGGCGGTGAGCTCGTGGAGGTAGGAGTGGGCGAACTCGCGGACCAGCTCGGAGATGACGTCGTCGGACAGCGCCTTGGCGTAGCCGATGAGCGCGACGCTGGCCACGAACCGCTTCAGATCCCAGACGTACGGCCCGACGTAGGCCTCGTCGAAGTCGTTGACGTTGAAGACCAGGCGGCCCGAGGAGTTCATGTAGGTGCCGAAGTTCTCGGCGTGCAGGTCGCCGTGGATCCAGACGCGGCGGGTCAGGTCGTCGAGGAACGCGTCGTCGGCCGGCTCGCTTGAGAGGTCGGCGTAGAACAGGCACGCGCTGCCCCGGTAGAAGGCGAACGGGGTCGCCGCCATCTTGCGGAACTTGGCCCGGAACGCCCCGGGCTCGCGGGCGATGGACTCACCGAACTCGGCCAGCAGGACGTCGAGAATGAACTGGGACCGCTGCGTCATGAGGAGACGGTAGTGCCGCCGGGCCTGACAACGCCATGACCAGCCGATTGACAAATCACGGCTTGGCCGAAAGCCCGGTGCACTCGCGCAGCGACCGCCAGTAGGCGATCTCCTGCCGCCCCGCCGACCCGGTGACCGGGACGGGCACGCCCCCGTTGATGCGGGCCGGCGTCCAGGTGTCCTTGAGCACCTTGCGGCCGTTGATCGTCAGGGTCAGCACGCCGGTCCGGCCGGTGTCGGGGCCCCAGTTGTAGAAGACGAAGTTGCCCAGGCCGTAGCTGACGTAGGCGTTGTCGAGGTAACCCGCGCCGAGCAGGATGTGGGCGTGCCCGCCGACCACGACGTCGGCGCCCGCCGCGACCAGCTTGGGGGCCAGCGAGAGCTGCGCCTCGTTGGGGCACTTCTGCAGCTCGGTCCCCCAGTGCAGGTGGACGATCACCGTGTCGTTGTTCTTCCGGGCGTTCTTGACCGCCTGGATCAGCCGCGCCTCCTCCTTGGCCGAGGCGAGGCCGCCCTGGGAGCCGGTGGCCGTCCACGAGGAGATGAACTCGGCGTCGAGCACCTGGGTCGCGCCGATGATCGCGACCTTGTTGCCGTTCACGACGGTCCGCCAGGGCCGGTAGGCCTCGGTGGCGTTGCGCCCGACGCCCACGATGGGGAACTTCGACTTCTTGATGGCCGCGAGGGAGTCGTCCAGGCCGCTCTGCATGTAGTCCATGCCGTGGTTGTTGGCCATCGAGGCGACGTCGACGCCGGCGGCCTTGAGCGCGGTCAGCGCGCTGGCGGGGGCGCGGAAGGTGTACTGCTTGCCGGGGGCCGGGGTGCCCGCCTCGGTGATGGCGGTCTCCAGGTTGACCATCGCGAGGTCGGCCTTCGACAACACCTTGGCGATCGGCCCGAGCGCGGTCTTCGGGTTGGCGTTCAGCCGGGTGCGCAGGATGCCCTCGAAGTGGACGTCACCCCCGAAGGCGATGGTGAACGGCTTCTTCGTCGGCTTCGGCTTGGGAGACGGCGTCTCGCGGGTGGCCTGCTCAGGCGCCTTGACGCGCTCCACGCCGGGATCCTCCGCGGCGGCGGCGCATCCGGCACTCAGGGCAGCGGCGGCGATCATCGCAATTGCACGTCTCACGGTCCAGAGCATGCCATCTCATGAAGGTTCGCGCCTTAGGGAGACTTCTTATGGACAAACTGGGGAAATTCACTTACTTGAATAGTTCAAGTTAAGAGACGTAGCGTGGGGAAAGTGGTGATAGGCCAGACGACTTCTGGAGGACACCCGATGACTGACAGGCCACGTACCACGACGGATTCCGGCACCCCGGCCCCGAGCGACGAGTTCTCGCTCTCCGTCGGCCCCGAAGGACCGCTCCTGCTGCAGGACCACTATCTGATCCAGAAGATGGCCCAGTTCAACCGGGAGCGGGTGCCTGAACGCGTCGTCCACGCCAAGGGCGGCGGCGCCCACGGGTTCATGGAGATCACCGAGGACGTCAGCCAGTTCACCAAAGCCGGCCTGTTCCAGAAGGGCGCCCGCACCGACCTGTTCCTGCGCTTCTCGACGGTCGCCGGCGAACTCGGCAGCGCCGACACCCAGCGCGACCCGCGCGGCTTCGCCATCAAGTTCTACACCGACGAGGGCAACTACGACCTGGTCGGGAACAACACCCCCATCTTCTTCGTGCGGGACCCGCAGAAGTTCCAGGACTTCATCCACAGCCAGAAGCGCCGCGCCGACAACCACATGCGCGACCACAACATGCAGTGGGACTTCTGGACGTTGTCACCCGAGTCGGCCCACCAGGTGACCTTCCTGATGAGCGACCGAGGCACCCCGGCGTCGTGGCGGCACATGCACGGCTTCGGCTCGCACACCTTCCTCTGGTACAACGCGGCCGGCGAGAAGTTCTGGGTCAAGTACCACCTGCGCACCGACCAGGGCATCAAGAACTTCACCGACGCCGAGGCCGCCGCGATGATCGGCCAGGACGCCGACTTCCACATCAGGGACCTGTACGACGCCATCAAGCGCGGCGACCACCCGTCGTGGACGGTGAACGTGCAGATCATGCCGTTCGAGGAGGCGGCCGACTACCGCTTCAACCCGTTCGACCTGACGAAGGTGTGGCCGCACGGCGACTACCCGGAGATCACGATCGGCCGGTTCACCCTGAACCGGAACCCGGCGAACTACTTCGCCGAGGTGGAACAGGCGGGCTTCGAGCCGTCGAACTTCGTGCCCGGCATCGGGCCCTCGCCGGACAAGATGCTGCAGGGACGGCTGTTCTCCTACCCGGACACCCACCGGTACCGGATCGGGCCCAACTACCAGCAACTGCCGATCAACGCTCCCCGGGTGCCGGTGCACAGCTACAACCGGGACGGGGCGATGCGGTACGCCAACATGCCCGACCCTGTCTACGCGCCGAACAGCATGGGCGGGCCGGCGGCCTTCGAGGACCTGTACGCCGGGGACACCTACCACGTGACCGGGGAGATCATGCGCTCCGCGTACCGGCCGCATGCCGAGGACGACGACTTCGTGCAGCCTCGGGCGTTGTGGGAGAACGTGCTGAGCGAGGAGGACCGGGCGAACCTGACGAGCAACATCGTCGGGCACGCTTCGGCGCCGGAGATGACGCCGGAGGTGCAGAAGCGGGTGGTCGAATACTGGACCAACGTCCACAAGGACCTGGGCCAGGGCGTGGCCCGGGGCCTGGGCATCGACTGATCCGGCCGGGGTTTCGGCCCCAACAGACAACGGCCCGCCTCCTCCCCACCGAGGAATGCGGGCCGTTTTCACGTCAGCGCCTAGTCGAACTCTCCAACCGCCAAACCCTGGAGGAAGGCGTTCCACTCGGCTTCGGTGAAGACCAGTACGGGCCCATCGGGGTCCCGGCTGTGGCGGACTGCGGTGTAGCTTCCTGCCACCCGAGCCACTTCAACACAGTTTCCGGTGGTGCTGAAGCTGCTCTTGTGCCAGACGGCATCGGACATGTCGACATTCGACACGGCCCACCCCTTTTCGTCTTGGTCACCGTCAGAATGACGAAAAGGGGCCTAGGTACTCAATGTCCTAAAACGTCAGGTTATGGTCCGGCCAGGCATCAATCAGGCGCAGCCGGACCTCCCCTCACTCAGGGACTACTGGTCGAACTCGCCTCTCTTCACACCGCCGATGAACGCCTGCCATTCGTTCTGGGTGAAGACAAGGGCGGTGCCGTTCCGGTCCTTGCTGTCGCGCACGCCCACCTGCCCCTCGTCAAGGCGAGCAACCTCCACGCAGTTCCCCGCGTTGCTGAGGGTGCTCTTCTTCCAAACCGCATTTCCTGAAGTCATTGGCCGACGTTCCCGTTCTGCTGCATCATGCCCTGCCAGTACGCTGCAGCATCCTTGATCAACTGCCGTGAGGCGACTGGCTCGAGGGCCACCCCAACCAAATGATCAAAAGCACGCTCGTATACGAAGACTTCCTCTGGATCTTCCACAAACCGAGATCCTTCGAGGTCTTCGAGGTACACGAGGTCTGGGAAATCAGGGAACGTGAAGTGCACAAAGGGGCCGGTGGTCACCGGCAGAAGCTTTGACTTGGAGATGATCCGAATATCAATATGATCAAGTTCGCTGGCGACCGCCAGACTCTCCATCTGGTTCCGCATCACGACGGGACCGCCGACATCACGGCTCAGCAGTGACTCTTCGAACACGACCCTGAATCGGAGTGGCTTCGAGCTATGGAAGAGAGTCTGCTGGCGGCGAACCCTCACCTCGACTCGATCCTGTAACCACGTCTTCGGGGCCTGGAGGATCGGCTGCGACAGGTTGCTCATCAAGACACGTGCGTAGTCCTCGGTTTGCAGAAGCCCTGGGAGAACCATCGGTTCCCAGTTCCGCAACTCTTCGGCTTCGGCCTCGAGTTCGAGAAATGCCGCGAATCCGGGCGGGAAGGACTCGCTGAAGAGCCCCCACCAGCCCTTTTGGGCAGCATCTCGGCGAAGCCTCATCATCTGGCTCAGCACAGGATCGTCGCCACCATACGCGGCAACCAACGCGGCAACGTCGTCCTCACTGGGCAGAGTCAGGCCGTTCTCTATACGGCTTACCTTCGCGGCTGACCAGCCCAGCGGCTTGGCCACCTTCGCGCCGGTCATCCCGGTTACTTCGCGAAGTCTCCGAAGTTGCTGCCCAAGGCGGCGGCGACGAGGCGTGGCAGTGTCCTTTTCTGGCATCCCCGTCCCCCCGTCTCGCAGACGCTGGACTGGTGCCCTCATGGGAGGGCCACCGACGATCGTATGCAATTTGCATCCGGACTTGCAGTGTATTCCTCGCGAAGTTTTACGCCATGTCTTGCAGACAAACTTCTTCTGATAGAGCATCTAGGTAGAAGGTTCACAGAAGATCGCTAACCGGACACGGCCGGTTCCTCGTGACCTCCGGCAAAGAAAAAAGGCCGGGCCGAAGGCTGCCACCGACGACCCGACCCGAGAGCTCCACTCGAAGCCACCGATAAGGAGTCTCCTATGCCCTTCCACCGTACCAACGCCATCTTGCTATGCAAGGCCCGACTCATACTGCTCCGTGATGGGGCCGACCGTCGGTTGTGCTCCGCGCAGGATCGTTGGGCTTATGAGCTGGAGTGGACCACCACTCGCAGAGGCTTCGGGAGTCGCGTCTACCGCGATCCCCGTTTCGACGTCGTTCGTGAGGTCGAGGAGGTCGGCCGGCTCGTGCTGGCCGGTTGACCCGTTGAGCTGGGCCGTGCCCACCGGGCGCCGGGCGCGGCTCAGTAGGAGGCCCGGACGGTCCGCGGGGGCGTCTGGGCGACGGCGGGGGCCACAGAATTTTATTCCGTTCTGGGGCTTCCGCCCCTCCTGCTCGCGGGCGCACGATGAGATCCATGACGACCGTCCACCGAACCTGTCCCCTCTGTGAGGCCGTCTGCGGTCTCACGATCACGCTGGAGGGCGACCGCGTCACCAAGGTCACCGGCGACCGTGACGATCCGTTCTCCAAGGGTTTCATCTGCCCCAAAGGGGCCTCGCTCGGGCGGCTCGACGAAGACCCCGACCGGCTTTCCGCACCATTGGTTCGCGAGGGTGACCAGTGGCGCGAGGTGGGCTGGGAGGAGGCCTTCGCGGCCGTCGCCAAGGGCCTGAAGGACATCTCGGGACCCGAGCGGGCCGTCTACCTGGGCAATCCCAGCGCCCACAGCATGGCGGGGGCCCTCTACGGAGGGGCGCTGATCAGGGCGCTGGGCACCCGGAACGTCTTCTCGGCGAGCACGGCCGACCAGATGCCCAAGCACGTCGCCTCGGGGCTGATGTTCGGGCATCCGATGACGATCGCGGTGCCCGACCTCGATCGCACCGACTTCCTGCTCATGCTGGGGGCCAATCCGCTGGAGTCGAACGGGTCGCTCTGCACCGCGCCCGACTTCCCCGGCCGGCTCAAGGCGCTCCGGAAGCGGGGCGGGACCCTCGTCGTGGTCGACCCCCGACGCACGCGGACCGCCGAGCTGGCCGACGAGCACGTCTTCGTCCGGCCGGGCACCGACGCGTTCCTGCTGGCGGGCATCGCGCACACCCTCTTCGCCGAGAATCTCGTGACGACCACCCTTCCGGTCGAGGGGCTCGCCGAGGTCGAGGCGGTCGTCAAGGACTTCCCGCCGCAGGTGGTGGAGGCCGCCTGCGGCGTCCCTGCCGAGGTGACGGTACGGCTCGCGCGCGCCCTCGCGGCCGCTCCCGCCGCCGCCGTCTACGCCCGCATCGGGACGTGCACCGCCGAGTTCGGCACCGTGACGCAGTGGCTCGTGGACGTCCTGAACGTGCTCACCGGCAATCTCGACCGGCCGGGCGGGGCCATGTTCCCGATGCCCGCCACCGAGGGGGCGCGCCGGCGCAAGCCGTACCGGACCGGACGGTGGACCAGCCGGGTGCGCGGCCTGAAGGAGACCAACGGCGAACTGCCGGTCGCGACCCTGGCCGACGAGATCGAGACGCCAGGCGAGGGGCGGATCAGGGCCCTGGTGACCGTGGCCGGGAACCCCGCTTCGTCGGCGCCCAACGCGAAACGGCTGGCCGGGGCCCTCGCGCAGCTCGACTTCATGGTCAGCGTCGACATCTACCTCAACGAGACCACCCGCCACGCGAACGTGATCCTGCCGCCGCCCCGGCTGCTGGCCACCGGCCACTACGACTTCGCGCTGCTGGGCTTCGCGGTGCGCAACTACGCCCGCTACTCCCCGCCGATCCTGGCCTCCGACGGGCCCTCGGAAGCGGAGATCCTCATCCGGCTCATCGAGATCGCCTCCGGCTTCTCCGGGGTGGACGATCTGATCATCGGCCAGTTGATCGGCGACCACGACCCCGCCGAACTCGACGGGGACACCGGGGCCGAGCGTCGGCTCGACGCCATGCTGCGGCTGGGGCCGTACGGGAAATGGAACGGCGGCGACCTCACGCTGCGCAGGCTGCGCGACGAGCACCCCCACGGGCTCGACCTGGGGCCCCTCACGCCGCGGCTGCCGGAGATCCTCACCACGGCCTCGGGGAGGATCGAGCTCGCGCCGCCGGAGATCGTGGAGGACGTCGCCCGGCTCAGGGACCGGCTCGCCGTACAGAACCCGGAGTTCGTGCTCATCGGACGCCGGCACCTGCGCTCCAACAACTCCTGGTTGCACAACATCGAGCCGCTCGTCGGCGGCACCAACCGCTGCACGTTGCAGATCAACCCCGTGGACGTCGCCCGGCTCGGGCTCGGCGACCACGCCCTCGTCCGGTCGGCGGCGGGCGAGCTGACCGTGCCCCTCGAACCGACCGACAAGATCATGCCGGGGGTGGTGAGCCTGCCGCACGGCTGGGGGCACGACGGGTTGCCGCAACAGGTGGCTTCCGGGAACGCGGGTGTGAACGTCAACGTGCTGACGGATGAAAAGATCATCGATCCGCTGTCCGGGAATGCCGTGTTCAACGGTGTTCCGGTGATCCTGTGCCGCGTTTGATCACCACGGAATAGGGTGGCGCGGTGACCATCGCGCAGCACCGGGATCGCCTCGACGCTCAGCTCGCCTTCGTGGTGGAGATCGACAAGCTGAAGCGTGTCATCCGCCGGAACACCCTCATCGACGGATCGCGCCGCGAGAACGACGCCGAGCACTCGTGGCAGCTCGGCGTCTGGGCGCTGGTGATGGCCGAGCACGCCCCGGCGGGCACCGACATCGACCGGGTGGTGCGCATGCTGCTCGTCCACGACATCGTCGAGATCGACGCCGGTGACACGTTCATCTACGACCGGGTGGCGGTCGAGGCGCAGGAGGCGGCCGAGCGGGCCGCGGCCGACCGGATCTTCGGGCTGCTGCCGAGCGACCAGGCGGGCCCCCTGCGGGAGCTCTGGGACGAGTTCGAGGCCCGGCAGACCCCCGAGGCCCGCTACGCCAAGGCCCTCGACCGGCTCGCGCCGATCATGGCCAACCACCACAACGACGGCGGCACCTGGGCGCTTTACAAGGTCACCGCCTCCCAGGTGCTCGCCAACGTGGCGATCATCGAGGAGGGCTCCCCCACCCTGGGCGCCTACGCCCACGACCTGGTGGAGACCTCGGTGCTCCGAGGTCACCTCGCCCGATGATGTTCGTCTCCTGACAGGCCGGGTACGTCGTGTCAGGGGGTGACATCGATGGACAGATCAACCGAGAAGTCCGCGAAGCCACGCAAAATCGGCAATGGCGGCGGCGATCTCCTCGACCGGCTCGAACACGCCACGACGCTCGACCGGCCGATCAGAGGGCTCGCGAAGGCGGTCCGCGCCCGCATCGGGCCGGGCTGGGTGCGTGACGCGCTCCACGGCGTGCCGATCGGCCATCCGGTGCACCCGCCGCTGGCGACCGTGGCCGTGGGCTGTTTCGTGGCCACCGCCATCCTCGACGTGACCAAGTCCGACCCCATGGCCGCCCGGACCGTGCTGGCCGCCGGCCTGGCGACCGCGTTGCCGACCGCCGCGGCGGGGGTCACCGACTGGTCGACCCTGCACCGCGAGCAGCAGCGGGTCGGGTTCGTGCACGCCCTCGCCAACGCCGCCGCCGTGGGCCTCTACGCGGGCTCGCTGGCGTTCCGGATCGCCGGGCGCGAGAAGGCCGGGCGGGTCTTCGCCACGGCGGGCCTGATGGCCGCGAGCGCCGGCGCCTACCTGGGCGGCCACCTGGCCTACCGGCTCGCCGCGGGGGCCAACCACGCCGAGCAGGTCAGCCATCTGGTGCCGACCGGCTGGCACGACCTCGGCCCGATCAGCGACCTGCCCAACGGCCGGCCCGTCGCCCGCCGCCTGGGCTACATCGACCTGTTCGTGCTGCGGCTGGGCGAGGGCGTGACGGTGCTCGCCGACGGGTGCTCCCACCTGGCCGGGCCGCTGCACCAGGGCCGCGTGACGGTCGAGAACGGCGAGCCGTGCGTGGTGTGCCCGTGGCACGGCAGCGTGTTCCGGATCGCCGACGGCGCGGTGATCCACGGCCCGGCGACGGCGAAGCAGCCCTCGTTCGAGACGAGGGTGCGCCGCGACGGCGTGGTTCAGGTCAGGCCGGCTCGTTAGCGTCGATCGGGTGCTCCACCAGGGCGAGCACCCGGCTCTGCATGAACCGGGCGGTGCGGACCGGAGTTCCGTTCCTGGTCACTTCGGAGACCTCGACGACGCCCCGGCCGGTGGTCACCTCGACCCGGCGGCCGGCCTTCGTCGCGATGACCTCGTAGGTGCGGGGGGTTCCTCCGGCGTCGATGACGATTTCTACGCGATCGCCTTTCACATGGGGTTTCATACCCGTTTTCGATAATTTGTACGCATAAATCAGGCCAACAACTTCACGATCGCCACGATGCCCACCACCACGATCACCCCGCGCAGTATGGGCGACGGGATACGCCGCCCGATGCGGGCGCCGAGGTATCCGCCGATCGCCGACCCGACCGCGATCAGGGCAACCACCAGCCAGTCGACGTCGGCGATGAAGATGAACAGCAGCGCCGCGGTGAAGTTGACCAGCAGCGCCAGCAGGTTCTTGGCCGCGTTGAGGCGTTGCAGCTCCTCGTCGAGGAACAGCCCCATCAGCCCGATCAGCACGACCCCCTGGGCGGCGCCGAAATAGCCCCCGTACATGCCGCCCCCGAAGACCCCCAGCCAGAGCCACGGCCCGCCGTGGTCCCGATGGGGACGGCCGGAGATCCAGCCGGCCATCTTGGGCTGGATGACGACCAGCACCAGCGCGATGGCGATCAGCACCGGCACGATCACCTGGAACGCCTGGGCCGGGAGCCGGAGCAGCAGGAACGCGCCGACCAGCGATCCGAGGACCGAGGCGGCGCCGAGCCTGATCAGGCGGGCCCTCTGCCCCTTGAGCTCGGCCCGGTAGCCGAGGACGCCGGTGACCCCGCCCGGCACGAGCCCGATGTTGTTCGACACGTTCGCGACGATCGGCGGGTAGCCCAGTGCGAGCAGCGTCGGGAACGTGATCAGCGAACCCGAGCCGACCACGGCGTTGATGCCGCCCGCCCCGATTCCGGCCGCGAACACCGCGACCGCCCCCCACGCCGTCAACACGGTGTCACAGATCCTCATCTCGTACCGGCTGACGGAATCCTAGGCGGCAGCGGTCAGAGCTCAGGACGCGGGGGCGGCACTTGCGGTCAGGTCACAAAGGTTCCGCCGACAGGCCGATCGACGCCGGTCACAATCCGATCGGCTTCGCGGGCAGGTCGTCGCGGGTGTGGGCCGACGGGCCGGAACACACCTGTCACTTCGCGGGGAGATCCTTGTCGGTCTTGGACGGCGGCTGGAAGAGGCCGCCCAGCGACTCCAGCGCCTTGCCCATTTCGGACGGCACGATCCACAGTTTGTTCGCGTCGCCCTTGGCGATCTGCGGCAGGGTCGTCAAGTACTGGTAGGCCAGCAGCTTCTCGTCGGGGTTGCCGTCGTGGATGGCCTTGAAGACCATGCCGATCGCGTCGGCCTCGCCCTTCGCGCGCATCGCGCGGGCCTCCGCGTCGGCCTGGGCCCGCAGCACCACGGCCTCGGCCTCGCCGCGCGCCTTCAGCACCGCCGCCTCGCGCTCGCCCTGGGCGGTGAGGATGGCCGACTGCTTGTTGCCCTCGGCGGTGAGGATCGCGGCGCGCTTGTCGCGGTCGGCGCGCATCTGCTTCTCCATCGAGTCCTGGATGGAGGCGGGCGGGTCGATGGCCTTCAGCTCGACCCGGTTGACCCGGATGCCCCAGCGGCCGGTCGCGTCGTCGAGCACCCCGCGCAGCTCGGTGTTGATCTCCTCGCGGGAGGTCAGCGTGCGTTCGAGGTCCATGCCGCCGACCACGTTGCGCAGGGTCGTCACGGTCAGCTGCTCGACCGCGACGATGAAGCTCGCGATCTCGTACGTCGCCGCCTTCGGATCGGTCACCTGGAAATAGATGACCGTGTCGATGGAGACGACCAGGTTGTCGGACGTGATGACCGGCTGCGGAGGGAACGTCACCACCTGTTCGCGCAGGTCGACCTCGACTTTGATGCGGTCGATGAACGGCACGACGATGTTCAGTCCCGCGTTCAGGGTGCGGTGATATCGACCGAATCGTTCGACGATTCTCGCGGTCGCCTGCGGCACGATGCGAATCGTCCGGGCCAGCGCGAACGCGGCGAGGAAGACCACGACGAGGGTGATGACGAGCTGGGTCATGCGTCCACTCCAGTCTGTGACGACTGGAGTAAATGATATTTGGACGACGCTTTACAAGAGGAAAAAGAACGAAATATCAGAATGGCCGGGCGTACCAGCGACCGGCCGCGTTCCTCTCCAGCCCCAGAGGCACCCCGAACGTCTTCGACAGGTTGTCGCCGGTCATCACGTAGTCGATCGGGCCCTGGGCGACGACCGAACCGTGCCGGAGCATCAGCGCGTGGGTGAACCCGGCCGGGATCTCCTCGACGTGGTGGGTGACGAGCACCATCGTGGGCGCCTTCGGGTCTTGCGCGAGCTGGGAAAGCCGCCTTACCAGATCTTCGCGGGCGCCGACGTCGAGCCCGGCGGCCGGCTCGTCGAGCAGCAGCAACTCGGGGTCGGGCATGAGGGCGCGGGCGATCTGGACGCGCTTGCGCTCACCCTCGGACAGGGTGCCGAACCGGCGGCGGATCAGGTGGGCGCAGCCCAGCTGGTCGATCAGCTCGACGGCGCGGGTGACGTCGTGGGAGTCGTACTCCTCGGTCCAGCGGCCGAGGATGGCGTAGGAGGCGGTCAGCACGAGGTCGATGACCTTCTCCTCCGGCGGCACCTTCTCGGCCAGCGCCGAGCTCGCCAGGCCGATGCGCGGACGCAGCTCGAACACGTCGGTCTGGCCGAGGCGCTCGCCCAGGATGTCGACGTGGCCGTCGGTGGGGAACAGCAGCGCGGCGGCGATCTGGAGCAGCGTGGTCTTGCCGGCGCCGTTGGGGCCGATCACCACCCAGCGTTCGTCTTCGGCCACCGCCCAGTCGATGTCGCGCACCAGGATCGCGCCGTCGCGCCGGATGGCGACGCCACGCATGTTGAGCACCTGACCGCCCACGACGATCCCCCTCACGTCCGAATCCGTCCGCGTAAAATCTATTGCCTTATCGTGGTTGGGGTGCGCACCGATTCACCGATCTCCGCGGCCCTGGTCTCCTGGGGCAACGCCTGGCTGACCGGCCATGCCGGTCTTGACGACGCCGTCGACGCGCTCGAGCGGTCGGCCGGTCCACAGATCGTGACGGATATCACCGGCGAGTCGCCGCTGCGCGTCTTCCTGGCGGAGCTGCGGGCGACGGGATTGTCGTCGTTCCGGCTGGCGCTGCCCATCCCCGGCGACCTTCTCGGGCTCACCGGCCCGCCGGTCTTCAACGGCGCCGCGCTCGAAGCGGGGCAGGCCGTCATCGCGGTGCTCGGCGGCCGGCGGTTCGGGCTGGTGCCCTCCCCCGACCGGCGCGGCTCGTCCTATTCGGGCATCCGGTGGACCGTCCACGACGCCCACGCGGCCGACGCCGACGTGCCGCAGCTGGCCGACGCCGAGCGGGCCCTGTCGGCCGCGATGCGGTCGGCGACCGACGCGCTGACCTCGGTCGACGGGCCCATGCAGGGCTTCCCGGCGCTCGACCACGTCGACGGCGCGCTGGCGCCCGGTTATCCCGGGCGGGCCCACCGCGTCGGCCATCTCGCGGCCCGCCTCGCGCTGGCGCTGCGGCTGGCCGAGGAGCGCGGGCTGACCTCCGGCCAGGTCACCGCGCGCCGGGAGGCGCTGAAGGCCCTCGACCACGCGGTGCGCCGCGCGCGGGTGGCCGCCCACCACGCGATCCTCGAACAACTCAGCGCCTAGTCAGTCAGCTTCCAGAACCTGACCCGCTTGTCCTCACCGGCCGAGACCACCATCGTCTTCCCGTCGACGTCGGCGAAGCCGACCGAGTAGACGTTCTTCCCGTCGTGGGCCTTCACCGGTTTGCCGACCTCCTCCGACTTCTCCAGGTCCCACATCCGGAGCGTGCCGTCGGTGGAGCCGGAGACCGCCATCGGGTGGCCGCCGATCTCGCGGAAGGCCAGCGAGTAGACGTTGTCCTTGTGGCCGGTCAGGCTGTCGCCGACCTGCTTGCCGGTCTTCAGGTCCCAGACGCGGATCTTCTTGTCCTCGCCGCCCGAGATGGCCACCGCCTTGCCGTCGACCTCGCCGGTGGTGACGGCGTAGACGGGCTTGCCGTGGCTCTTGAAGGTCTTGCCGTACTGCTTCCTGGACGAGGCGTCCCAGACCTTGAGACTCTTGTCCTCGCTGGCCGAGACGATGACGGTCTTGTCGCCGACCTGGCCGAAGGCGATCCAGTTGATGACGTCGTTGTGGGCCCTGATGCCGCCGCCGATGGGCTGGCGCGTCTTGAGGTCCCACAGGCGGATCCGGCCGTCGGCGCCGGCCGAGGCGGCCACCCACTTGCTGCCGACCTTGCCGATGGCGACCGAGTAGACGGAGTTGCCGTGGCCCCACAGGCCGCCGCCGACCGCCTTGCGCTTCTCGACGTCCCAGACGCGCACCGAGCCGTCGCGGCTGCCGGTGACGGCGAGCGGGCGGCCGTTGACCTCGGCGGTGGCGACGGCGTAGACCCAGTCGCCGTGGGCGTAGAACGGCTTGCCGATCGCCTTGTGCGACTCGGCGTTCCACATCCGCACCGACCGGTCGACGCTGGCCGTGACGACGACGGGGTCGTCCTTGTCCCCGCCGACGGCGACGGAGTAGATCGAGCTGCGGTGGCCGGCCATGGAGCTGCCGTCCTGCTCGCCGAGCGCCGGGACCGGGGCCACCGTCGGCGTGGGGCTGGGACTGGGCGTGGGCGACGGCGCGGTGGTCGGCGACAACGAGGCGGCCGCCGGTGACGGGACCGAGCCCGCGGCGGTCGTGGTCGGCGCCGTGGTCGCCGGGGCCTCGGTGATGCCACCCTGGGCGGCCGCGGGGATCTTTCCGGGGTCGTCGCCGTCGTCGCCGCCGAAGAGGTTCGGTACGAGGAACAGCGCGGTCGCCGCCACCGCGAGCACGCCGACGAGGACCCCGGTGACCAGGCCCGCCCTGCTCTTGGTGGGCGGCGCCTCACCGAGCCAGCCGCCGGTGGGATCGGGCCGGGGGTGGAAGGTGGTCGCGTCGGCGTCGACCTCGACGGGCGGCGGCGTCACCTTGGCCTTGTCCTTCGCCTTGTCCTTCGCCTTGCCCTTCGGCTTCGGCTTCGGCTCGACCGGCGGCGCGGGATGCACCCCGTTGGGCGGCTGGTATCCGGGCGGCGGGAAACTCTGCTGCGGCTGCTGGTAACGCGGCGGATACCCCTGAACGGGACCCCGCTGAGGCGGGCCCTGCGGGTAACCGCCGGGAGGCGGCTGTGCGGGGCCCTGCGGGTAACCCGGCGGCGGAAAACTCTGGCCGGGGCTCTGCGGCGGGTAGCCCGGCGGGGGCTGGTAGCCCGGGGGCGGGAAGCTCTGGGCCGGTGGCCGTAAGTGGGGCGCCTGCGGGTCGGGCGGGGCGAAGGCCGGGGTGACCGGCGGCGGCGGTGGCGGGGTGTCCTTCTTCTTGGACGCCGCGTTCAGGCCGGCCAGGAGGGACTTGTCGAGGTCGTCGTCGACCTGGTGGTCGAGGAGGGCGAACAGGGCCTCGCTGGCGGTCGGGCGGTTGTCGGCCTGCTTGTCGAGGCTGGCCTCGACGATGGGGCGGAGCAGGTCGGGCAGCGTCGAGACGTCGGGGGTGTCGTTCATGACGCGGTAGAGCACGGCGGGCAGGCTGTCGTGGCCGAAGGCGGGCCGCCCGGTCGACGCGTAGAACATCGTCACGGCCCAGCTGAACATGTCGGACGGCGGCCCGACGCGCTTGGCCTCGATCTGCTCGGGCGACATGTAGGCGGGCGTGCCGACGACCCCGCTCGACAGGGTCGACGACGAGTCGAGCGCCCGCGCGATGCCGAAGTCGATCACGCGCGGCCCATCTTGGGCCAGCAGCACGTTCGACGGCTTGAAGTCGCGGTGCACGATCCCGGCCCGGTGGATGGCCGCCAGGGCGGTGATGGTGCCGACGGCCAGCCGATGGAGGTTGCCGCCGGTGCGGGGGCCCTCCTGCTGGACGACCTTCTGCAGCGAGATCCCGTCGACGAGCTCGGACACGATGTAGGGGCGCTCGCCGTCCATGTGGGCGCCGAGGACCTGGGCGGTGCAGAACTGCGCGACCCGTCGCGCGGCCGACACTTCGCGGAGGAACGAGTCGGCGTCGATCGCGTCCGTAACGCGCAACAGTTTTATCGCGACGGGTGTCCCGTCGGGTGCGGTCCCGGCGTACACGACACCCTGCGCGCCTTCCCCAAGGCGCGCGTCGATGCGGTAAACCCCCAGCTCAGTTGGGTCGCCAGGCCGTAATGGCGAAGTCTGCGGCACGACGGTGCTCCCCCGTACAAACGATCAACTCTACGCGAAGTGTAGTAGTGCTTAACCGTTCCAAAGTGATAATGGTCTAGACATACGGGGATTGCCATGTCTTGTCCAACGGAGAATTCCATGCGCCGAACTTCCGGCATCGTCGCCGGACTCATGCTCTTAGCACCGCTCGCGGTGAGCGTTCCCGCGAGCGCCGCGCCCGCCCTGGCGAGCGCCGCCAAGGGCGTCACCGCGAAGAAGGCTCCTTTCGCCAACTTCAAGGTGCACCACATCGTCTATCCGAAGAAGGTGAAGGCCGGGGCCAAGATCACCTACTACTTCGAGATCACCAACCTCGGCCCGCACAGCGCCGACTACTACTACATCGGGGGCATCCTGCCCAAGGGCATCATCAGCACCCTGAAGTGGAACGGCCCGAAGAACACCACGTGCACGTGGGAGGGCAACGAGTTCTGGTGCTGGCCGCCGCCCATCCTCTACCCGAACCCGGAAGAGGACTGGCAGACCGACACGACGTGGCTGACGATCCAGGTCACCCTCAACAAGAAGACCCGCGGCACCGCCACCGCCAAGCTCGGCGGCATGACCTTCGACGTGCCGACCGGCGCCGGCGACCTCGACGAGAAGCGCCTGCGCGAGCTGGGCATCAAGGGCTGGATCTACACCAAGACCGTGAAGACCCAGATCGTCGCGCCCTCGGTCAAGAAGAAGAAGAGCACCAAGCAGGTCTACGTGCCGCCGCCCCCGCCCCCGCCGAAGCCCGACCGCGCCCCCACGCGCAACCGCAAGAAGGGCACCTAAGCGAGGCCGTGCCGCACGGCGTACAGGGCCGCTTGGGTCCGGTCCTGTACGCCCAGCTTCATCAGCACGTTCGACACGTGCGTCTTGACGGTCTTCTCGGCGACGTCGAGCGCCCGCGCGATCTCGCGGTTCGACCGGCCGCCGGCGATCAGCGCCAGCACCTCGCGTTCGCGGTCGGTCAGCGCCACCGCCTCGGTCGACGGTGACAACATCGCCTCGGCCGCCTCGGGGGCCAGCGCGACCTGGCCGCCGTGGACTGCCCTGATGGCCGACACGAGCGCCGCCGGGTCGACGTCCTTGTAGAGGAAACCCGCCGCCCCGGCCCGCATCGCGGGCGCGACGTCGCCGCGTTCGGTCATCGAGGTCAGCACGATCACCCGGGCGGCGCCGTCGAGCTCGGCCAGCGCGCCCAGCCCGTCGAGAACCGGCATCTTCAGGTCGAGCAGCACGACGTCGGGCGACAACACGCGGGCCAGCTTCACCGCCTCGGCGCCGTCGCCGGCCTCGGCCACGACCTCGATGTCGCCCTGGACCTCGAGAAACGTACGCAGACCCTGGCGCACGATCGGATGGTCGTCGGCGATCAGCACCCGGATCATGTCGGCACCACCATCCTCACCGTCGTCCCGGCCCCCGGCCGGGAGATCACGTCCAGCCTGCCACCGACTCCGGCCGCGCGGTCGCGCATCGACTCGAGCCCGAGGCCCTGGGTGGGCTCGCCGTCGAAACCGCCGCCGTCGTCGACGACCTCCAGCACGAGGTCGGCGTGTTCGCGCCAGAGCCGCACCCGGAGCGACGAGCAGCCCGAGTGGCGCAGCGCGTTGTGCTGGGCCTCCTGGGCCACGCGCAGCACCGCGACCTCGGTCTCGGCCGCGAGCTCGCCCTCGAAGCGCCCCTCGAAGGTGACCGCCGGGGCGTGGAGGCGGTCGAGCAGGCCGACGTTCTTGCGCAGCGTCTCGACCAGGCCGTGGCTGTCGAGCTCGGCCGGCCGCAGCTCGACGATGACCTCTCTGAGCTCGGCCAGCGCCTCTCCGGCCACCCGCTGGACGGTGTCGAGCTCACGCGCGGCCCGATCGGGATCGGTGGCCAGCAGCGCCATGGCCGCCTGGGCGGTGAGCCGCAACGAGAAGAGCTTCTGGGTGACGGCGTCGTGGAGCTCGCGGGCCATGCGCTGGCGTTCCTCGATGACGGTCAGCTCGCGCCCGCGTTCGTAGAGGCGGGCGTTGGTCAGCGCGATGGCGGCGTGGGCGGCGAAGAGGGTCAGCACGTCCTGGTCGTCGTGGGTGAACGGGCCGCACGCCTTGTTGGCCAGGAAGATGATGCCGAGCACCTGGTCGCCGTCCTGGATGGGCACGCCGAGGAAGTCTTTCAGCACCGGATGGGCCTTGGGCCAGCCGTCGAAGCGGGGGTCGCGGCGCACGTCGCCGAGCCGGACCGGGGTGCCCTCCCGCAACATCGCGCCCAGCAGGCCGTGCTGGCGCGGGGTGGGGCCGATGGCCGCCCACTGCTCGGGGGTGATGCCGTCGGCGACGAACTCGGCGAACGACCCGTCGTCGTCGGGCACGCCGAGGGCGGCGTAGCGGGCGTCGAGGAGCTCCCGGGCCGATCGCACGATGACCTGCAGCACCTCTCGCGGGGAGAGGTGCCGGGTGACCGCGAGGACGGCGGCGCTGACGGCGTTCAGCAGGGCGTCCTGACTATCCCGCATGGTGCAACCCTAAGTCCTAGCCCAGAAGGCCTAGGTCCGGCCCGTCCTGGGCCCGATGTGGCCGGACGCCGCGATTCCTAGCGTTGACGGCATGAAGAACGCACTGATCACCGGGGCCTCCCGGGGGCTCGGGCTGGCGCTGGCCACCGAGCTCGCCAAGGACGGGTGGCGCCTCACCCTGACCGCCCGCGGCGCCGACGACCTCGCCGAGGCGGCCGGCCGTCTCGGCGCGACCGCGATTCCGGGGGACGTCGCCGATCCCGCGCACCGGGAGCGGCTGGCGGAGGCCGTACCGGACCTGGATCTGCTGGTGAACAACGCCAGTGGGCTGGGGGCGGTGCCCCTGCCGGCGCTGGGCGACTATCCCGTGCCCGTGCTGCGGCAGCTGCTGGAGACCAATGTGGTGGCGCCGCTGGCGCTCACCCAGGCGGTGCTGCCCGCGCTGCGGCGGCGCAAGGGGGCGGTGCTCAACATCTCCTCCGACGCCGCCGTCGAGGCCTACGAGGGATGGGGCGGGTACGGCGCCTCCAAGGCCGCGCTGGAGCAGATCTCCAACGTGCTGGCCGCCGAGGAGCGCGACGTGGCCGTCTGGTGGCTCGACCCGGGCGAGATGCGGACCCGGATGCTGGCCGACGCGATCGGGCCGCAGGAGGCGGGCGAGGCGCCGCTCCCCGACGAGGTCGCGCCGCTGATCGTCAAGCTGGTCGGCGAGCGCCCGGCCAGTGGCCGCCACACCCGCGGGAGCCTGGCATGAGCATCGACTTCGCGCTGCCCTCGGTCAACGAGGCCCACCGCCCGCCCGAGGCCCGCGACTCGGTCAAGCTGATGGTCTCCGACCGGCTGACCGGCGCGATCACCCACCACGCCTTCACCGACCTGCCCGAACTGCTCGATCCCGGCGATCTGGTGGTGGTCAACAACTCGCGCACCCTGCCGGCCGCCGTGAAGCTCGACCGGTTGTGGGTGCACTTCTCGACCGAGTTGCCCTGGGGAGAGTGGCTGGTCGAGCTGCGGTGCCCGGGAGGCACGACGTACAGGGGCGGCGCGCCGGGCGAGTGGTTGCCGTTGCCGGGCGGGGCCACGTTGCGGCTGGTCGAGCGCTTCACCCCCCGGTTGTGGAAGGCCCGGCTCGACACCGACGTCATCGGCTACCTGCAACGGCACGGCACGCCGATCCGCTACTCCTACGTCGACCGCGACTGGCCCATCGACGACTACCAGACCGTGTTCGGCCGGATCCCGGGCAGCGCCGAGATGCCGAGCGCCGGGCGGCCGTTCACCACCCGCCTGGTCACCGACCTGGTCGCCCGGGGCGTCACGATCGCGCCGATCACCCTGCACACGGGGGTGGCCTCACCTGAGAAGGACGAGCCGCCCTACGCCGAACGCTTCGACGTGCCGGCCGCGACGCGGCGGCTCGTCGCGATGACCAGGGAGAACGGGGGCCGGGTCGTCGCGGTCGGCACGACGGTGGTGCGGGCGCTGGAGACCGCCCACGACGAGGGGTGGACGTCGCGGATCGTCTCGCCGGACCACCCGCCCGAGGTGGTCGACGGGCTGCTGACCGGGCTGCACGAGCCCAGGTCGACGCACCTCATGATGTTGTCGGCCATCGGGGGCGCCGATCTCGTCATGAAGTCCTACGAGGCCGCGCTCGACCACGGCTATCTGTGGCACGAGTTCGGCGATGTCCACCTCATCCTTGGAACGCGCCGAATCGACATATAAAAGATCTTTCGCGGTTCAGCCGGGAAATGGTAAGAAATCCCTTCGAGTATCACGGGGGTTCCTTCTCTCTCCCCGTCTGTTCCTTGGGAGACAAACACATGCGCACTGTCACGCGCGCGATCGCAGGGGTCGCCCTGCTGGCCGCGGCGGCCTTAGTCGCCCCGGCCGCCGCCTCGGCCACCACCGCCGACGACCCGTGGTCGCTGTTCAAGGTCACGAAGTTGTCGTACACGAAGAAGGCCAAGCCGGGTGGCTACGTCACCTACACCTTCCACGTGACCAACACCGGCCCGCACGCGGCCGACTACTTCGACGTCGGCGGCCTGCTGCCGAAGGACGTCGACCTCAAGAAGAAGATCGTCTACGGCGCCGGCGACGACCTGAAGTGCTTCCTCGACGGACGCCACTTCCTGTGCCCCAACGACTTCATCCTCGACGTGGGCGACTCCACCTGGGTGAGCATCCGGTTCCAGCTCAAGAAGACCGCCAAGAGCACCCAGACCGGCAAGGTCGGCGCCTTTGTGTACGACATCCCCGCCGGCGCGGAGAACCTCGACCGGGCCCGCCTGCGCGAGCAGAACCTCAAGGGCTGGGAGATGATGCGCACCGTCAAGACGGCGGTCGTCAAGCCCAAGAAGAAGTAGCGGCACCCCAAGGCACCCCCACAACCCGCCGTCGTGGCCGCGACGGCGGGTTTCCGCTTCCTAGACGCTGTCCCAGCGGAACACCTTCATCGCGATCAGGCTGATGACCAGCCCGAACGCCAGCACGATGCCCAGTTCGGGCAGCACCGACAACGGCCCCTGGCCGCGCACCATCACGTCGAGCAGGGCCTGGTTGAGGTGCTTGAGCGGGAAGACGTTCGACAACGTCTGGAGCCAGCCGGGCGAGGCGTCCAGCGGGATGAACGAGCCCGACAGGAACGCCATCGGCAACACGATCAGGTTGGCGATGCCCGACGCGGCCTCCGCCGACTTGGCCAGCCCGCCCGCGACCAGCCCGATCGCCATGAACGTCAGGGTGCCCGCGATGATCAGCGGAATGGACATCCACCAGTAGGCCGACAACCGCAGCCCGAAGTAGGGCAACGACGCGACGCCCAGGAAGATCGCGGTCTGGATGAGGGCGATGGCGACGCTGACGCCGACGCGAGCCCCCACGACCGAGCCGAGCGAGACGGGCGCCAGCCGCAACCGCCGCAGGATGCGCTTCTCCCGCCACGTGACCAGCGTCGCCGCCGCGCCGAACGCCGCGCCCATGGCGACCGCCCAGCTGAGCAGGCCGGGGGTGACGTACTGGATGGCCTTGAGCGAGTCGTCCTCGACCTGCTGGGCGGTCATGGTGAAGCGCTGCGGCACCCCCACGGCGTTGGCCTGGCTGACGACCTGCCGCAACACGCCCTGGACGGTGCCCGACCGCACCTGGTCGGCGGCCGAGTAGGAGACGTGGAGCGTGTCGCCCTGCTGGCTGATCGCGGCGACGACGTCGCCCTCCTTGACCTTCTCCCGCGCGGCGGCCGGGTCGTCGCTCTTCTGGATCTCCAGGACGTCGCCCAGCCCGGCCGCGGCCTGCTCCAGCAGGGGCACCTTGCCGACCTGGACCACCGCCATCTTGGAGGTGCCCATGTCGCTGAAGATGCCGCCGAACAGGACCAGGAACATCAGCGGGAACAGGATCGAGAAGAACAGCGCCGACTTGTCGCGGAACCAGCCGAGCAACATCGCCCGCGACAGGGAGGTGAAGGCGGTCACGCGCGGTACTCCCGTCCGGTGAGGTTGAGGAAGACGTCTTCGAGGGTGGCCCCGCGCACCTGGATGCCGGTGAGCAGGTTGCGCTCGGCCAGCGCGGTCAGCACCCGCGCCGGGTCGTCGGTGCCGATGGTGACCGAGACGCCGTCGTCGTCGACCGAGGCGCCCGGCCCGGCGATCTCGGCGGCCGACTCGACGCTGAGCGTGCCGGTCTCCAGGCTGATGCGGGTGACCGCCTCCAGCCCTCTGACCAGGGCGGCCGGGGCGCCGAGTTCGAGGATGCGGCCGTCGTCCATGATGGCGACGCGGTCGCAGAGCGACTCGGCCTCGTCCATGTAGTGGGTGGTCAGCACGACCGTGCGGCCGTTGTCGTTGATCTGGCGCAGCAGGTCCCACAGGTTGCGGCGGGCCTGGGGGTCGAGGGCGGCGCTGGGTTCGTCCAGGAAGACGATGTCGGGGTCGTGGACGAGGGCGCAGGCGATGGAGAGCCGCTGCCCCTGGCCGCCCGACAGCCGTTCGGCGGGGGTGTCGGCCTTGTCCTCCAGCCCGACCTGGGCCAGCATCTCGTCGGCCTTCTTGGGGGCGACGCCGTAGAGCGACGCGAAGGTCCTGATCTGCTCGCGGGCGGTGAGCCGTTCGAAGAACGAGGTCGCCTGCAGCTGGACGCCGATCCGCGTCAGCAGCTTGGAATTGCGCGGCCAGGGGCGCATGCCCAGGACCTCGACGGTGCCGGAGTCGGCCTCCCGGAGACCTTCGACGATCTCCAGCGTGGTGGTCTTGCCGGCGCCGTTCGGCCCGAGGATGCCGAAGAACTCACCCTGCTCGACGGAGAACGACACGCCGTCGACGGCGCGCACTTGACCATAGTGTTTTCGCAGATCATTGACGATGATCGTGGACCCCATGGGGCGAAGACTACCCACGTATGAAGGTCGGCGGGCGATTCGCCCGCTGCTGCCCCAAAAGCCCCCTGTTGCCCTGACGTACTGATTTTGCACTTTCAGTAACCGCAGTCACAGAATTCACATGCGTTGACGGGTATTTCTGATCTTGCGCCCCGGCGGGGCCGAACGTGCGGGGCGCATCTCTCAGACAACCCAAAGGAAAAACAGTGATTCACCGACTCAAGATCGGGTCTTCGTGCCCGCCGGCCAAGGGGTCCCTCGCGGCCGCCGCGGCGACGGCGGCGCTGATGACCGGCGGCCTCCTCTCGATGGCGACGCCGGCGCAGGCGAGCGAGGTCCAGCCGGTCACGACGCAGTACGTGGCCGAGGCCCAGACGTCCAGCTGCAACCACTGGAGCTGCGACCGCCACCACCACCACAAGCCCAAGCCGCCGTGCGTGATCTGCAAGGGCCGTCCCGGCCCTCCCGGCCCTCCCGGAATGCAGGGCCCTCCCGGAATGCAGGGCCCGCCTGGAATGCAGGGCCCGGCCGGACTGCCTGGACGCTCGGGCAGCTCGATCGACACCGCCTTCCATGACAACAGAAAGTACATCGGCTACGCCCCCGGCAACGGGTCCACGCTGATCCGCGACCCGCGGACCGTGCCGACCTGGCACGACATCAGCAGCAGGATCGGAGGGAACGTGGTCGGCGTGTCCGTGGCCGTGCAGGGTCCCGACCTGCATGTCACCGTCGTCGACTCCATGGGCCAGATCCGGCAGACGGCCTGCAGGCTCCAGCCGACCCCGGGTACCGGCAACAACCCGGCGTGGCCGAACAACTGCACGGTCCCGCCGGCGAACCACACGCCGCCGAACGGCTGATTGTGAAGTAGGAGGACAGGCGATCAGGCCCCATGGCCTGGTCGCTTGTTCTTGTTACGAGTGCAGGCCGGTGAACGGCGTGCCGAGAGCGGTCCTGACCTGCGCCTCGGCCACTCCGGCCAGCGACCGCCGCGTCTGGCCGGTCCCGGCGACCGGCGGGAACATGGTCACCTCGACGGTCATGTGCTTGGTCGAGGCCACCCGGGCGATCGAGCCGACCAGGGAGTCGCCGCCGACGTAACAGGGCCTGGCGGAGGTGGCGTCGTCCTCCAGGTAGCGGATCGTCGCGGGGCGGACGGACGCGCCCGCGTCGATGGCGGCCTGGAACAGGGCCGGGCGGAAGCCGCCCATGCTCTGGCCGCACCAGGTGGTGCCCTCGGGGAAGGCGACGACGGTGTCGCCGGCGCGCAGGGCGCCCGTGACCTCGCCGACCGTACGGGGCAGCAGGCTGAGCCGTTCACGGTCGATGAAGATCGCGCCGGAGCCGGCGACGAGCGTGTTGATGAGCGGCCAGTGGGCGATCTCGCTCTTGGCCAGCAGCCGCGAGGGCATGACGGCCGCCATCACGAGCGGGTCGAGCCAGGAGATGTGGTTGGCCACCATGAGCGCGCCGGCCTCGTCCGAGACGGCCTTGACGGCCATGGCCGCGCCGCCGACGAACGCGAACCCCTGGGCCACGGTCACCCTGATGCCGAGGGCCCGCAGCAGCAGCCGCGACCAGGCCATGGTCACCCGCGCCAGGGTCTCGGCCGACAACCGCCGGGCGAACACCGCGAAGACCAGCCCGGCCGTGAGCACGACGACGGCGCCGGTCAGCCGCGCCGCCTGCCGGACCAGCCCGGCCGGTCGGCGCGCGGGCGCCACGCAGGTGTCCGGCTCGCAGGGCGCCAGCGGCAACCAGGGCGTGAGCGCCCGGACCGGCGCCGTGATGGTCATGCCGCCTCTCCCAGGAAGTGCCGCAGGTAGCGGGCGTCGACGTTGGCCAGCGAGAGCAGCACGAAGAAGTCGGCCGTGCCGAAGTCGGCGTCGTGGGCGGGCGCGCCGCAGATCCAGGAGCCGAGCCGCAGGTAGCCGCGCAGCAGCGGCGGGATCACGAACCGCTCCGGCGGGGTGCCGCCCGTCCACGGCTTGCGCGGGGTGACCCGGTACTCCTCGGGCCCGAGGTCGATGTTGGCGACCACGCCCGCGGCGGCCGCGCCGTTGTCGTCGAGGGGAACCGAGCAGCAGCCGGCGAGCCAGGAGTGGCCGCCGCCGACCATGTAGTGGGCGATGCCGGCCCACATCAGGCCCATCACCGCGCCGCCCCGGTGGTCGGCGCGCACGCAGGTGCGGCCCACCTCCACGAGGCCGTCCCGGACGCCCGCCAGCCGCGCGGTGTCGAAGTAGCCGTCGGAGTACATCCGGTCGGTCCGCCCGGGGGGCAACATCCGGTAGGTGCCGACGACCTCGGTGCCCGCGCGCACGATGAGGTGGTCGCAGTAGGCGTCGAACCGGTCGGCGTCGAGCCCGGACACCGGGGAGTCGAGCCGCGCGCCCATCTCCCCGGCGAACACCTCGTAGCGCAGCCGCTGGGCCGCCTGGACGTCCGCCGCGCTGGTGGCGAGGCTGACGGAGTACCGTCCGCGGGCGTCCGTGAGGTGGAGTTCCCTTTCAGTCTTCATGACTGAAATGACGACATGAGGAAGTGACGAAGATCTCTCACTTTTCGGGCGTGTCGGCGTCCGCATGGTGAACCTGGTGTACGGCCCCGGGATCAGGCCCAGTAGCGTTGAGACGACGGAACCGTCCTACGCCCAGAGATCCGGGATGAAACAGCGCACTCTTCTGATCACGCTCACCGGTCCTGACCGCCCTGGGGTCACCTCCCGACTTTTCTCCGTACTCTCCGGTTTTCCCGTGACCGTCGCCGACGTCGAACAGGTGGTCATCCGCGGCCGCCTGACGCTCGGCGTCCTGGTGGCCTACGCGGGAGGCAAACCGAAGGGCACCGGTGAGACCATCGGCGGCCTGTGGACCGCAATCGAGCAGGTCGCGGCCGACCTGGACATGGACCTCGAACTGACCACCGGGACGGCCTCCAAGGAGGCCCGCAGGCGAGGGCGCCTGCACATCTCGGTCCTCGGCAACCCGCTCACCCCGGCCGCGATGGCCGGCATCACCGGCCGCATCGCGGCCAGCGGCGCCAACATCGACCGCATCGAACGCCTGTCGTCCTACCCCGTGACCTGCATCGAGATGGCCGTCTCCGGCGCCGACCCGAAGACGCTGCGGTCCGAGCTGGCCATCGAGGCCAGCCACCAGCAGGTCGACGTGGCGGTGCAGCGCACCGGCATCCTCCGCCGGGCCAAGCGCCTGGTGGTCATGGACGTCGACTCGACCCTCATCCAGGGCGAGGTCATCGAACTGCTGGCCCGCCACGCGGGCAACCTCGACGAGGTGGCCCGGGTGACCGAGGCGGCGATGCGCGGCGAGCTCGACTTCGCCGAGTCGCTGATCCGCCGGGTCGCGCTGCTCGAAGGGCTGCCCGAGGAGGTCTTCGAGAAGGTCGCCAAGGAGGTCGTGCTCACTCCGGGCGCCCGCACCCTGGTCCGCACGCTGAAGCGGCTCGACTACAAGTTCGCGATCGTCAGCGGCGGGTTCACCCAGATCACCGACACGCTGGTGGCCGACCTGGGCATCGACTACTCGGCCGCCAACACCCTCGAAGTGGTCGACGGCCGGCTGACCGGGAAGGTCGTCGGCGAGATCGTCGACCGGCCCGGCAAGGCCCGCGCCCTGGAACGCTTCGCCGCCCAGGCCGGGATCGCGGTCACCCAGACGGTCGCGGTCGGCGACGGCGCCAACGACCTCGACATGCTGGAGGTCGCCGGGCTCGGCATCGCCTTCAACGCCAAGCCGGTGGTCCGGGCCAAGGCCGACACCGCCCTGAACGTGCCCTACCTCGACTCGATCCTCTACCTGCTCGGGATCTCCCGCGAAGAGGTGGAGGCGGCCGACGCCGAAGACGGCCTCACCGGTCCCCGGTAGCCAGGCTCACCACCCGCGCCGAGTCGTCGGCGAGGGCCTTGAGCGCGTGGTCGGCCGCGGCCGCGTGCAGCAGGGCCCTCCTGACCTCGGTGCGGGAGTCGGCCGGGTCGGCGTCGAGCTCGCCGAGCCGGGTGACCGCCAGCTTGCCCAGCCAGGTCCGCAGTTCGGAGAGCGTCTGGTCGACGTCACCCTGCGGCTGATAGGGCTCTCCTTCCTGTACGGCCGCCGCCCCGCCCTCCAGCCGGTCGGCCACCGCCTGCAGCACGGCCGGAGCCGGGCCGACGTCGTTGCCCGGGTCCTCCCGCAACACCGAGGTCAGCGTGATGAGCCCGTCGCGGACCCTGGTCACCTCGTCGAGCAGCTCGGCGACGTGGCCCGTCTCGCCCGCGCCGGGTTCGTGCGCCATCGCCGCGATGCCCTGCCCGACCGCCTCGGCCATGTCGGCGGCCCGCCGGATGGCCAGCTCGGCCGCCCCCTCGGGCCGTCTGCCCCGGGTCGCCTCGGCCAGCGTGCGGGCCGCCAGGGCGTGCGCCCGGAGCAGGTCGGCCATCCGCCGCCGGAGCCGCACCGCCTCGCCGCGCGGCCAGAGCAACCGCACGCAGGCCAGCGCGATGGCCCCGCCGAGCACGTTCAGCCCGATCCGGAACCCGGCGATCTCCCACGTCTGGATCGCCTGGATGTCGATCAGCAGCAGCACGCACATGGTCATGAACGTGGCCCAGTAGGCGTAGTGGACGGCGTACAGGCCGAAGCCCAGGCCGGCGCTGATGACGATCAGGGCGGCGAGCCAGCCGTACCCGGGAGCGATCAGCAGCACCACGGCGGCGACCAGCGCCCCGGCGATGCTGCCGCCGACGCGGGCGCCGGCCTTGTCGAGGGTCTCGCCGTAGGTGGGCTGGATGGTCAGCAGCACGCCCAGCGCCAGCCACTGCGCGTGCTCCGGCGTGAAGATCGCGATGATCACGCACGCCATCGCGGTGCCGAGCATGGCCCGCAGCAGATGGCGGAAGCCGGGGTCGTCTCTGGTCATGCGCATGATCGGGCTTCGCGGAACCACCATGATGGCGTCGGTGACCGGACTCTCCGCGGGCAGCCGGGGGATCGGGATCAGCACCGACTTCAGCTTCATCGCGGGCATCCTCGCCTGGCCGAGCGTGGCCCTGATCCGCGTCGCGGCGTGGTCGATCTGCCGCAGCAGCACCAGCCGCAGCAGCTCGCGCTCGTCGTCGGGCCGCTCGCCCCGCATCTCGTCGATCAGGGCGGCGAAGTCGACCTCGGCGATCTCGACGTCGTCGTGGAACAGGTCCCGGATGCGGGCGGCCAGCTCGGACGTCAGCGGCTCGATCTCGGCGCGCAGGTCGGTCGCCTCGGCGAGCTCGCGCAGCGTGATGGCCTCGTAGAAGACCCTGCGCAGGGCCGTGGTGACCCGCTCGGCGTCGCGCGAGCGGCGTTCCCACCGGTGCCGCGCGCAGGCGGTGCGGGCGTCGTGGAGGGCCTTGGCGACCTCGTCGCGCAGCTCCTCCCGGCGCTCGCCGTCGAAGGTCGCCTCCAGCAGGTCGGCCAGCAGGCCGGCGGTCTCGGCCAGGGTGGCGGCCAGCGGCCGGGTCCGCCGCCACGCCCACGGCAGCGTCAGCAGGAAGGCGGCCAGCAGTCCCCCGACCACCTGGAGGACCAGGTGCGGGATCGGGTCGACCGGCAGCGGGTTGGCCGCCGTGAGCAGCAGCGCCAGCGGCGCGGTGAAGCCCACCACCGGGAAGCGGATGGCCAGGGCCGCCGCCAGTGTCGCCACGGGGATCAGCAGCCAGTCGTTCCCGACGAGTAACACGCCCAGGACCGACCCTGCGGCCAGCACGAGCACGCCGGCGAGCATGAACGACAGACGTACACCCGGCGGATCGGGATTGGCCCTGATGGTCACCAGGAAGGCGCCGAGCGCCACCACGCCGCCCATGGCGGGCCGCCCGGTGGCCAGGCCGACGAGGAGCGGGATGAGCAGGCCGGCCGCGCCGACGAGGCCGTAGCCGACGGCGAGGCCGCGGTCTCTAAGGCTGGTGGCCATCGACCAGGGTGCCGGTGCCCGGGTCGAGCTCCTCCCACGGCCCCGGCAACTCGATCACGGCGAACGCCCCCGGCTTGAACGTCTCGGTCTGCGGCCCCGACAACTGCACCACCAGGTCGTGTACCGACGGGTTGTGCCCGACCAGCACCAGCGTGCCGACCTCGGGATCGGTGCGCCGAACGATCTCGATCAGCTCGTCGGTGTACGCCTCGTAGACGTCCCGCTCGAACTCGATGGGCACGCCTTCGAGGCCGAGGAGTTCGGCGGTCAGCCGGGTGCGGGCCGACGGCGAGGCCACGATCAGGTCGGGCGTCAGCCGGGCGATCAGCTCACCGGCCTCACGGGAGTTGCGCTCGCCGCGGCTGGTCAGCACCCGGTCGAAGTCGAGCACCCCGGGCGTGTGCTCGGCCTTGGCGTGCCGCAACACGATCAGCGTCTTCACGCGGTCAACTCCCCTTTCAGGGCGTCTTTCAGGGCATCGCCCACATGGCGAGGGCCACGATCACGGCGAACATCAGAGCCATGCCGAGCAGAATGACTGCCAGGCCGCGGCCACCCTTGTCGTTCATGAACAACGAGTCTATGGACGTGCGGCGGCCCCCCGGCACGTGGGTGCCGGGGGGCCGTCGTCGCCGGGGGTCTAGCTGACCACCGGCTCCAGCTTCTTCTCGTTGTCGCTGTTCGGCTTGTCGATCGTCACCGAGCGCCGCTTCGACGCGATGATCGCGCCGACCACGACGACGACGGCCACGACCGTCACGCCGACCCGCAGGGCGACGTTGTCGAAGTAGGTCACGACGGCCGGCGCGATCAGCAGCGCGACCAGGTTCATGACCTTGATCAGCGGGTTGATGGCCGGACCGGCGGTGTCCTTGAACGGGTCGCCGACGGTGTCGCCGATGACCGTCGCGGCGTGCGCCTCGGAGCCCTTGCCGCCGTGGTGGCCGTCTTCGACGAGCTTCTTGGCGTTGTCCCAGGCGCCGCCCGAGTTCGACAGGAAGACCGCCATCAGGGTGCCGGCCGCGATGGCTCCGGCCAGGAAGGCGCCCAGCGGGGCGTATCCCAGCGCGAAACCGACCGCGATCGGGGTCATGACGGCCAGCAGACCCGGCGTCGCCAGCTCACGCAGCGAGTCCTTGGTGCAGATGTCGACCACGCGGGAGTAGTCGGGCAGTTCGGTGCCCGCCATGATCCCGGGCTTGCTGCGGAACTGGTCGCGTACCTCGAAGACCACCCGCATCGCCGCGCGCCCGACCGCCATGATCGCCAGACCGGAGAACAGGAAGACGACCGCGGCCCCGATGATCAGGCCGACCAGCGTGTTCGGCGAGTCGACCGACAGGGAGAACACCTGGAAGCTGCCCAGCATCTCCTTGACCGTCGGCGACGCACCCGCCAGCGCGGTTTCGACGGCGGTCCGGAACGAGCCGAACAGCGCCGTCGCCGCGAGCACGGCCGTCGCGATGGCGATGCCCTTGGTGATCGCCTTGGTCGTGTTGCCCACGGCGTCGAGCGAGGTCAGCACCTGCGCGCCCTCGCCCTCGACGTCGCCGGACATCTCGGCGATGCCCTGCGCGTTGTCGGAGACCGGGCCGAAGGTGTCCATCGACACGATCACGCCGACCGTGGTCAGCAGACCGGTTCCGGCCAGGGCCACCGCGAACAGCGCCACGGTGACGTTGCCGAAGCCGAGCAGGAAGGCGCCGTAGACGGCGCCGCCGATCAGCAGCGCCGAGTAGACGGCCGACTCGAGGCCGACCGAGATGCCCGACAGGATGACGGTCGCCGGGCCGGTCAGCGAGCTCTCGCCGATCTCCTTCACCGGACGGCGGTTCGTCTCGGTGAAGTAGCCGGTGAGGATCTGGATCGCGCTGGCCAGCACCAGACCGACGAGCACCGCGCCGATGGCGATCCAGCGCGGGTCGGCGTCGAGGTTCTGCACGCCGCCGTTCAGCTCGGCGAAGCTGCCCGGCAGGTAGAGGAACGCCGCCACCGCGACGAAGATCGCCGAGATGATCGCGCTGATGAAGAAGCCGCGGTTGATGGCGGCCATCGCGTTGCGGTCGCCCGCCCGGGGCGCGGTGATGAAGATGCCGATGATCGCCGTGATGACACCGATCATCGGGACGATCAGCGGGAACACCAGGCCCTCGGTGCCGAACGCCGCCTTGCCCAGGATCAGCGAGGCGACCAGCATGACCGCGTACGACTCGAACAGGTCGGCCGCCATGCCGGCGCAGTCGCCGACGTTGTCGCCCACGTTGTCGGCGATGGTCGCCGGGTTGCGCGGGTCGTCTTCGGGGATGCCCTGCTCGACCTTGCCGACCAGGTCGGCGCCGACGTCGGCGGCCTTGGTGAAGATGCCGCCGCCGACTCGCATGAACATCGCGAGCAGGGCCGCGCCGAAACCGAACCCTTCGAGGACGCTCGGCGCGTCCCCCTTGTACGCGAACACCACGATGGCCGCGCCCAGCAGGCCCAGCCCGACGGTGAACATGCCCGCCACACCACCGGTGCGGAAGGCGATGCGCATCGCCGTCTTCTCACCGGACTCACGGGCCGCCGCGGCGACGCGGACGTTGCCGCGCACCGCCAGCCACATGCCGATGAAACCGGTCAGCGCCGAGAACAGCGCGCCGATCACGAAGAAGACGCTGCGCCCGATACGCACCCCCGTCGTCTCCGCCGGCAGCAACAGAAGCACCAGCGGGATCAACACGACAAAGATGGCAAGCGTCTTGAACTGCCGGGTGAGATAGGCGGCGGCGCCCTGCTGAACGGCCTTCGCGATGTTCTGCATGCGCTCGGTGCCCTGGCCCGCGGCGAGAACCTCGCGTACGAGCCCGCCCGCGACAGCGAGGGCGAGAAGGGCCACGGCCGCCACCACGACCACGAGAGTGAGGTGACCACCGCTCAGGGAAACCGCCGTACCGTCATCCACGGCTAGAAAATGTGCAGGAGCAGACAATCCGTCCTCCTCGGCCAGACGGGTAGGTCCTGCCCGGGAGTGGCTGCCCCAAAATGTTACGGCTGCCCCGTTGGAGGAGAGCTCCGGCGGCGCACTTCCGGGTCATTGGCAGTGCCGCTTCCGGTTGCGTTCCGCAATACCTTGGCCGGTGCCGGGTACTCTACGCAGCGCTCCGCCATATATGAACCCCCTGCGCCCCGCAAATTGGTGAACAGATCGGCTGCGGATTGGGCATCGCCGTATGTCGCGGGGATTGCGCACAAGTAAAAAAGGGCTCCCGCATGACCGGGAGCCCTGACTAGACGGCAGCCAACCCGTTAGGAGTCGGAGCAGCCGGCCAGCTCATTCTGATCTTGACACCGTTGGGGCCGGGTGAGACCTCGACGTCGTCGGCCAAGCCGGCGATCACCGCGATCCCGAGGCCGGGCATCTCGGGCACTATCCCGAGCATCGCGTCGACCAGCCGGTAGCCGTCAGAGGAGTCGACGGCCTTCAGGTCGTCGCTGGGGGCGGCGTCGGTCACGGTGACCTCGAACCGCCCCGAGTCGTCTTTGAGCTCGATCCGGATCGGCTCTCCCGGGCAGTGGAGACGATGTGCCTCCACGGCCCGGGAGCACGCCTCTCCGACGGCGAGCCGTACTTCGTCCAGCAGCGCCTCGGCCACCCCGGTGCGCCGGGCGATGGCCGTCGCGACCAACCGAGCGGTACGCACGTGGGCCGGTAGCGCGCTGAACGTCAGCTCGACGGTGGCCATGACTACTTGTCTCGGCCGTGGGCTTCCTTGGCCTCCTCCACAGAGGCGTAGATCCCGAAGACCTTGGTCAATCCGGTGATCCGGAAGATCTTCAGGATCCGCTCCTGAGTGCAGACGAGTTCCAGGGAGCCATCGTGCGCCCGCACCCGCTTGAGCCCGCCGACCAGCACACCAAGGCCGGTCGAGTCGAGGAAGTCGACCTTCTCCATGTTCACGAGAAGGTGGAAGTTCCCCTTGTTCACCAAATCGATGAGCAGCTCACGCAATCTGGGCGCGGTGTAGACGTCGATCTCACCCTCAACCTCGACGATGGTGAGTCGGTCCTCGGTACGGTGGTCCAACTTCAGATCCACAGATCCTCCAGCGCCTTGCCTGCGTAGGTCCCGATGCGGATCGTGCATCCTAGGAAAGCACGACCCCGACGCGCGGCATTCAACCACGCCACGCCCCTGTGTCTATACGAAATCACGACTCCGGGCGACTCTCCCCAGAGATGCCAGGATGGAAACCCATGACTTCGCAGACGTCCCCTGCTCTTCCCCGAGAGCGTACGCCAAACCGGAACGGTCCTCTTCTCGACCGTCTCGTCACGGTCGCGGGCCGCCACGGGCGGGTCACTCATGTGGAGCATGTTCCGGCACGTCAGGCAGGTCAAGCCCAGTGGCCCGACTGGGTCCCCCCGCTGGTGCGGGAGGGTTTCGGGGGACTCGGGATACAGGGGTTGTGGAGCCACCAGTCAGAGGCCGCCGACCTGGCGCACCGTGGCCAAAACGTGATCATCGCCACGGGCACCGCGTCGGGGAAGTCGCTGGCCTATCTGGTGCCGGCGGTCACCGAGGCCCTGTCGGGCGGCACCGTGCTCTACCTGACCCCGACCAAGGCCCTGGCGGCCGACCAGCTCCGGTCGGTGGGCGCGCTGGGCGTCCAGGGCCTGCGGGCCGCGACCTTCGACGGCGACACGCCCCATGAGGAACGGGCCTGGGTCAGGCGCAACGCCAACTACGTCCTGACCAACCCCGACATGCTGCACCGCTCGATCCTGCCGAGGCATTCGGCCTGGACGTCGTTCTGGCGCCGCCTGCGCCTGGTGATCGTCGACGAGTGCCACGGCTATCGAGGCGTCTTCGGCTCCCACGTGGCCCAGATCCTGCGCCGCCTGCGCCGCGTCTCCGCGAAGTACGGCGCCTCCCCGGTGTTCTTCCTGGCCTCGGCCACGGCGAGCGACCCGGCGACGACCGGCATGCGCCTGACGGGCCTCCAGATGGCCGAGGTGACCCGCGACGCCTCCCCGAGAGGCACGACGACGGTCGCGCTGTGGGAACCGCCCCTGACCGATCTGCGCGGCGAAGGTGGAGCTCCAATTCGCCGGGCAGCCACCGCCGAGGCCGCCGACCTGCTGGCCGACCTCGTGGTCGACGGCGTGCGCACCCTGACGTTCGTGCGCTCCCGCCGCGCCGCCGAGACGGTCGCCCTCACCGCCCGGGCCCACCTGGAAGACGCGGGCGTCCCCCTGACCGACAAGATCGCCGCCTACCGGGCGGGCTACCTGGCCGAAGACCGCCGCCTGCTGGAGAAGTCCCTGCGCTCGGGCGACCTGCTCGGCGTGGCCACGACCAACGCCCTGGAACTCGGCGTCGACGTCTCGGGCCTCGACGCGGTCCTGATCGCCGGCTGGCCCGGCACCAGGGCCAGCCTGTGGCAGCAGGCCGGCCGGGCCGGCCGCGACGGCCAGGACGCGCTGGCGGTCCTGATCGCCCGCGACGACCCGCTCGACACGTACGTCGTCCACCACCCGGAAGCTCTGTTCGGCCGCCCGGTCGAGGCGACGGTCCTGGACCCCGACAACCCCTACGTGCTGGCGCCCCACCTGTGCGCCGCCGCGGCCGAGGTCCCGCTGACCGAGGCCGACCTGGAGATCTTCGGCCCTGCCGCGGCCGCGGTCCTCGACGACCTGGTGGCCGACGGCCTGCTGCGCCGCCGCCCGACAGGCTGGTTCTGGACCAGCCGCGACCTGGCCGCCGGCCTGGCCGACATCCGGGGTTCGGGCGGATCGCCCGTGCAGATCGTGGAGACCGACACCGGACGCCTGCTCGGAACGTGCGACGAGGCGTCCTCCCACACCTCGGTGCACACCGGCGCGGTGCACATCCACCAGGGAGAGACCTTCGTCGTCGACGAACTCGACCTGGAGACGGGCGTCGCCCTGGTCACGCCCGGCACCCCCGACTACTCGACCTTCGCCCGCGACGTGACCGACATCGCCGTGATCGAGTCGCTCCGCTCCCACCCCCTGGGCCCCGGCGAACTGCACTTCGGCTCGGTCGAGGTGACCCGCCAGGTGGTCAGCTACCTGAAGCGGCGGACGTCGACGGGCGAGATGCTCGGCGACGAGCCCCTCGACCTGCCGCCACGCAGCCTGCGGACCAAAGCGGTGTGGTGGACGCTGCCCCCCGAGTCCCTGCCCGCCGAGATCGGCGACCTGGGCGGGGCGGCCCACGCGGCCGAGCACGCGTCGATCGGCCTGCTCCCCCTGTTCGCGACCTGCGACCGCTGGGACATCGGCGGCGTCTCGACCGAACTCCACCCCGACACGGGGCGTCTGACGGTCTTCGTGTACGACGGCCACGCCGGCGGCGCCGGATTCGCCGAGCGTGGTTTCGGCAACGCGGTGGCGTGGCTGACCGCGACGCGGGACGCGATCGCGTCGTGCGAGTGCGGGCACGGGTGCCCGAGCTGCATCCAGTCGCCGAAGTGCGGGAACGGGAACGAGCCGTTGAGCAAGCGGGGGGCGCTGGAACTCCTCGACGTCCTGCTGGGGCCTGTTCAGCGTTCCGCGTCGAGGTAGACGGGCCCGGCCCTTGACGTGGCCGACGCCTCCCGTTCGGCCAGCCCCGGAAACCTGAGCCGGACCCCCGCGGTCACCTCCGACACACCGGCCTTGATCTCACACGACACGACCCGGGCGTCGTTGGCGACGACCACCTCGGCCGCCCGCCCACAGGCCTCCTGGGGGGCCGCGAGGGCCAGTTCGGCGGCGGCCAGCGCGCCCAGGTCGGCGGCTGTGCGGGCAGCGTGCACGGCCACCCTCGCCATCCCGACCTGGACGAGCACATAAGCCGCCCCCCACACCAAGACCATCACCGCGACGACCCAGACGGTCGCCGACCCCCGATCACGCCTTCCGCCCTCACGCGCACTCACCATCGCCTCCTGGTTCCCACCGACCGACCCGGTCGCCTAACTCGCTCTCACGGCAGCACACCCTCGTCAGTCGCCGAACTCGCTCTCACGGCAGCACGCCCTTCTCGGTCGCCGCGCTCGCCGACGCGGACACCGCCACCTCGGGCAGCGCCACCGCCCAGACAGGCCGAACCCGGACCCGCACCGTCACCTGCGTGAGCGCCGCCCCCACCGCCACCTCGACCGTGGCCCCGGCAGGCGCGACCGTCAGCGCGCCCTCGCGCACGGCGGAGAGCCCGTCTCCACGTGCCGCGGCCCGCGCACCGGCCCGGGCGGCGTCGACGCACTCCAGCCGGGCCCCGACCACGCTCACCGCCCACAGGGCGACGCCGAGGACCACCACGAGCGCGGGCAGCGCCGCGGCCGTCTCGGCGGTGACCGAACCGCGCTCACGCCGGCTCATCCGGCCAGCGCCAGCGCCTTCTGCACGAGCGAGCTGAGCATCTGCTGGACGTCGGGCGAGGTCACCACCTTGAACAGCAGCCCCGCGAATCCGCAGGCCGCTATGGTGCCGACGGCGTATTCGGCGGTCGACATCCCCGCGTCGGCCCGCCGCCCCGCGCCCTGCTCGGCCAGCACCCGAGCCGCCCGGGCGGCCGCCTCCCGCAACCGCTCGGCTCCCCGCGCCCGCTTGGCCTTGGCGGTCGTGGCCCGGGTCCACGAGATGCCCTTGGTCTTGACGTTCACGCGTCCTCCTGACACCGGTCCGGACCCTCCGTCCCGGCGTTGCCAGCCTGCCGATCCGGACGCTGTATCCACCGGCCCCAGGCTCAGACTGTGGAAAACGAAAGACCCTGTGGATAACTCAAAAGACCTGCGTGGAAGGGGAAACCGAGCCCAGAACCCACATGGAGACACTCCGGTTATCCACACCTGTGGACAACGTTCGTCCACACCCTGTGCAGTAGTGGGGACCGGTGTGGAAAACCTCGCTCGAAGATCATGGCAGGCGGCGACCACCATCAGGGCGCGAGCACCTGAGTGGCCAGCCCCGCGACGACCGGAATGATGCCCAGAAAGCAGAACGCCGGCAGAAAGCACAACCCGAGCGGCGCCACCGCCTGCACCCCGACCCGCCGCGCCGCCGCCGAAGAGGCGGCCCGTCCGGCCTGCCGGGCATCCTCGGCGACCCGGGTGAGCACGTCGGCCACGGGCGCCCCCGACTCGACCGCCCGCGCGATGGCCCTGGCCAGCAGGGCGAGCGCGTCCTCGGCGGCGAGCCCGCGCCACACCTCGACGGGATCGGCGCCCAACCGCATCTGCCCACCCGCCCACCGCAACCGCTCCCCCAACGGCCCGTCGACGACCCGGGCGACGATCTCGATCGCCCCCACGAGCGGCTGACCGGCCCGCAGGCACTCGGCCATGAGATCGGCGGCGAACGGCAGATCGGCCCGGACGAGTTCCTTACGACGGCGCTCCTGAGGAGGCTCCTGCCGTCTGAAGTGGACGACCACCGGCCCCGCCAGCAGCACCCCCAACAGGACCCCGGCGACCCCACCGACCACGAGCACCACCAGTACGAGCACCGGCCCGGCGACCATCGCGATCCGGCCCGCCGGATTCTCGGCCACGGGCGGCCGAACCTCGGGTGGCTCGACCACGGCCTTGAGCCGCTCGGCCGCAGTACGCCGAACCGGCCAGCACACGACGGCAAGCGCCACGCACAGCCCGGACAGAATCCCCACCACCACGCCCTCATCTCCTGATCTCGACCAAAGGGGTCGCCTGATCTCGACCAAAAGGGGTCGCCGGATCAGACCTTGTCCGCCTCAGCGGACGTTGTCTTCGGCCTTCCGGACCATACGATCCGTCCACCGCAGTCCCGCCACATTGAGCAGCAACCCCACGACGAGACACCCGATCCCCGGCAGAGTCGTGAAGAGGAACGGCAGCGGCTGCATCCCCAACCCAGCTGCCATCAACAGCCCGAGCACCGGCAACCCGGCGAGCAGCCGAGCGGTGGCCCGAGGCCCGGCGAGCTGTGCGGAGATCTCCTGCCGGTGGTTCTCCATGTCCCGCAACGCCCCGCCCACGCGCTCCACGAGAGGCGCCAGCCCGCCACCGACGCTGACCCCGACCTCCCAGCAGGACGCCAGCCTCCGCAGCCCTTCCCCTCCTACGGGCGGCGCCACATCCACCAGTGCCGCCGCGACGTCTCCGCCGTCACGAGCAACCCGCGCGACCGGCCGAAGCGCTTTCACGATCTCCGGCGGCCCCTCGATGGCGCCGATGGCCCTGGAGAGGGCCTCACCGGGCGTCCGCCCGGCGGAGAGCTCGGCCACGACCGCCTGACACAACTCGACCGTTCCACCGCGCCAGGCCCGCACCAGCCCTTTGCGTGACCGCCTGGCTTTGAGCAGGTCGGGCAGCGAGAACCCTCGGCCTGCCGCACGGGTCAGCTGCGCCAGGCGCACGGCTGGAACCGAAGGTCCGGACCACACCCAAACCGCCAGCCCTGCGCATAACCCAACGAGCACGGTGATCATCTAACCCCCAGAAATGCTCGACGCCTCAGAACATCAAGCACCTACGGCTCCGCTCCGCCCTTTGTCCGTCCTGCCGCCTTGCCCGCGCCTGCCGCCTTGCCCGCGCCTGCCGCCAGACCGCGCCACCCAGACCGCGCCACCCAGACCGCGCTGGCCCGTAGCAGGGCAGCCCCAGAAGCGGCCGGTTGCCGCCGCTCTCGGAGAGATCCGGAGGCGGCGGGCGGTGCCAGCCAGGCGAAGCCGTAACGGAGAAACGCCCTGATGCGGCAGAGCCTTCACCTCCGGAGGCACCGTTCCCGCAGGGCCCCAAACGCCGCCCCCTCCCGCAC
>NZ_BBXC01000017.1:0-71408 GCF_001570525.1 Herbidospora sakaeratensis | reverse complement strand
CCAGCAAACAGATCTCCGCCACCCGCCGCACCCCCGTCCCCGGGTCTCGCACCACGTGGATCACCGCGTCCAGCGCCGCCGCCAGCTGACTGTGCACCGCCTCCCGGCTGAGCCCGGCCGCGCACGCCAGCGCCTCAAGACGCGGCGGCACGTCAGCGGCTGTGTTGGCGTGCAACGTCCCGCACCCGCCCTCGTGCCCGGTGTTCAGGGCGGCCAGGAGGTCGACCACCTCGGCCCCGCGGACTTCGCCGACCACGACCCGGTCAGGCCGCATCCGCAGTGCCTGCCGCACCAGGTCCCGGAGCGTCACCCCGCCCACCCCTTCGAGGTTCGGCGGACGCGTCTCCAGCCGCACCACGTGGGGATGCGCCGGCCGCAGCTCCGCGGAGTCCTCGACCAGCAGCAACCGCTCCCCGGGATCGGCCAGCGACAACAACGCCGACAGAAGGGTCGTCTTCCCCGTCCCCGTCCCGCCCGACACGACGAACGCCAGCCGCGCCCGCATCATCGACCGCAACACCTGCGCCCCGACCCCGGTCACCAGGTCGTCGAGCCCATAGGTGTGCCGTGGCGGCAGGCGCAACGACAGGCAGGTCCCCTCCGCAGAGACCGGCGGCAGCACCGCGTGCAAGCGCACGCCACCGGCCAGCCGCGCGTCGACATAGGGGCAGGCGTCGTCGAGACGCCTCCCGGCCGCCGCCGCCAGCCGTTGCGCGAGACGCCGCACGTCGTCGTCCGAGCGAAAGACGACGGACGTCTTCCGCAACCCGCCCCCGTCGTCGACCCACACCTCCCGGGGTCCGTTGACCAGCACATCGGTCACCCCGGGTTCGGCGAGCAGGCCCTCAAGAGGGCCGGCCCCGATCAGTTCGGCCCGGAGCACCCGGGCGACGGCCAAGACCTCGGCATCGCCCAGGACCGCCCGTTCGGCCCGCAGGGCGGCCGCCACCTGGGCCGGTGAGGGGTCGAGGCCGTCTCGGGCCAGCCGGACGCGGACCGCCTCCAGCAGCTCCGCCGACACCGTGCTCACGACACCGACAACCCGGCCAGCAGTTCCCCGCAGAACCGGCCCAGCGGCGTGCGCTTCAGCGGCGGGGCGTCGCCGCGGTCGAGGACCTCGGCCAGGCCGCGCTGTTCCGGCAGGAGCCCGGCCAGCGGCACGCCCAGCGATTGGGCCACCACGCCGGGGTCGAGGCTGCCGCCGCGCACGACCACCCGGACGTCACCCGAATGCTCGCGTACTCCGGCCAGAGCCTGGCCGGCGGCCAGCACCCCGCGCACATCTGCGGAAACCACCAGCAAGGCCACCCCGGACCGCGAAAGCGCCTCTTCCGCTCCGGCGTCGACGAACCGTGGCAGATCGACCACCACCAGGTCGCAGCCGCGCCGCGCCGCTTCGAGCACCGCGCGCATGGCCTCGCGAGGGATGCGCATCGGCTCGCCCCGGTGCCATGACAGGACAGTCAACTCGCCGAAGGTCGGCAGCGCCCCCTGGAGGGCCGCGTAGCTCACCCGTCCCTCTCGTCCCACGATGTCGGGCCACCGGGCGCCGGTCGCCTCCTCCTGGCCGAGCACCACGTCGATGCCGCCGCCGAGCGGGTCGGCGTCGACGAGCAGGGTGCGGGAGCCCGATCGGGCGGCGGTCAGGGCCAGGGAGGCGGCCAGCACGGTCGCCCCCACGCCGCCCCGGCCGCCGGCCACGCAGACCACCGCGCCGGCGCGGGAGGAGGGCTCGGCGGCCTCGGCGAACTCGTCGACGAGCAGGCGTTCGGCGTCGGGCAGCTCCAGAACGGCGGACGCCCCGACCGACACGCAGCGCCGCCACATCGACGGATCGGCCGGGTCGGACGTCACCAGCAGCACCCCCTGCCGGGGCGGCGGGCCGGTGGCGGCGAGGGCGTCGGCCAGGTCGGCCCCTACGACGACCAGCGGCGCGGTGCGCCAGCGGGGACGGGCCTGGGCGGCCTCGTGGGCGACGTCGAGTTCGACCCCGGCGGCCGCGGCCACCCGCAGCAGGTCGTCGAGCAGGTCGCGGTCGGCGGTGACGGCCAGCGGGCGGTGCATGGGCGGGGGCTCCTCGGTCGAAGGTCGGAAGCCTCACGGTGCCGACCGGCCGAAGATCAGAAACGCCCGAACCAGGGGTCTGTGGATAAAGGTCGCCCTGTGGAAAAAGGGGGCGACCCCCGCCGGGGGGGAGAGCGGGGGTCGCCGATCGGTCCGGCTCCGGGGGGGTAGAGCCGGTCCCGTGTGATGAAAGCTTTCATCAGTGGGCCAGGGCATGGCAAGGGACTTGCAAAGGTGCCCTGTGCACAGTCACTCCCACACTGGGAGATAACACCGTATGCTGCCCGATCCGCCCGAGTTTCGTCGAGGAGCAATCTGCAATTTGCGGCAGTTTTTTTGGGCTTGCCGCACGCGGCGGGAATGCGGCCACACGGTCACGGTCAGTGATCACTGTCAGAAGGGGACGGGATGTATCGATCCATTGCCCCACATGGCCCCAAACCACACCAGAAGCCGTAATCGGCGGATTCCGGGCTCAGTAAAGGTCTTGCTCGGAGGGGTTCCCAAGTGCGCAGTTCCGACGTACAAAGGGCGTACGGACCGAGTGTCCGGGTACGGCCGCCGGGCACCCACGTGCGACCAGCCGCGGGAGGCGTGTCGTTGCGGGCTTGTCCCGTTTCGACAAAATCAGGTGCACGCTTGGTAACCCGGCTCGACGTACTGGCGACGGCGTCCCATTCCAGGGACGCCGTCCGCTTGTGTCCGGAATTGTTTAACGCGACAGCGCTTCACAAATGGCCGTGGTCTCCCTGACGCCGAGTACCACAGCCCGCGCACAGTGGACCACCCACGCCGCGACCCCCTCGGGCGTCCCGGTCAGATAGGCCTTCAGCGCCTGGGTGTACGCCCCCATCGACTCCCGGTGCCCCACCTCGACCGCCACGAGCGACTTGGGGTCGAGGCCGTGTTCGACCAGGCTGAGCCGCTCCGCCGCCCGCGCCACCAGCCCGTCGGCGACGCCGAACGGCCGCAGCGCCACGATCTCGGCGTGCACGATCGCGCCCAGCACCAGCGCGGGGGCCTTCGTCGAGGTCAGCCCGGCCAGGGCGGCCATCCGCGCGGACACGTCGGCCGGAGCAGGCCCGATGCCCAGGGGATCGGCGACCGTGGGCCCTGTCCGCGGCCGCCCCGGATCGGCGAGCAGCCCCGCGGCCGCGAGCGTGTGGAGCCGCGCCAGCACCTGCGGCGGCGCCGACCGCCACAGCGGCCCGAGCCGCCCCAGCTCGGCGGAGACCCGCAGCGCCCCCTGCGCCACCGGATCATCGGCCTCCCCGGCCCGCAACGTGCCGAGGGGAACGTCGACGCCCTCCAGCTCGGCGGAGGCCCGGGCGCCGCGCAACGCCGACTCGGCCGACACCTCGGGCTGCCGCCTGCGCAGAATGCGATGCCGATAGAGCACGTCGACGGCCTCCCGGGCCTCCGACACGGCCTCCGGCACCCCGGGCAGTCCAGCCACCACGACCAGCGGATCACTCACCCGCCCGACCCTATGGCAACACCCCATCCGTTACGGCTCCGCCCACCCCGGCACCGCCCGCCGCCCCCGGCCCGCGCCGCGTCTGGCGCCAGCCCCCGCCCCCGGTTCGCACCGTCACGAGACCCTCCCAAAGGCCCAAAGACCACCCCAGCCCCCGAAGACCGTTCAACGACGAGCTGGCACCGCTGAACGAAGTCGGGTTTGACTCCCCAGGGCCCAGTCACGTGTCATTAACACCCGATACGGCACGATACGAAGAAGTAAGGCCAGAGAAATTTCGGTAAGGAGTTCGCGGTGACGGAGTCCCAGGAAACGCTGTCGAACCTGTTGCAGGAGAACCGCCGGTTCGAGCCGCCCGCGGAGCTCGCGGCGGCGGCGAACGTCACGGCGAGCGCCTACACGGAGGCCGCGGCCGACCGGCTGGCCTTCTGGGAGGCGGCGGCCGACCGGCTGACCTGGGCGGAGCGCTGGCACACCACGCTGGAGTGGGAGGCCCCGTTCGCGAAGTGGTTCGTGGGCGGCAAGCTGAACATCGCCTACAACTGCGTCGACCGGCACGTCGAGGCCGGGAACGGCGACAAGGTGGCCTTCTACTGGGAGGGCGAGCCCGAGGGTGACAGCCGTGTCATCACCTATGCCGACCTGCAGAAAGAGGTCTCGAAGGCGGCCAACGCGCTGACCGAGCTCGGGGTCGGCAAGGGCGACCGCGTGGCGATCTACATGCCGATGATCCCCGAGTTGCCCGTCTCGTTGCTGGCCTGCGCGCGCATCGGCGCGATCCACTCGGTCGTGTTCGGCGGCTTCTCGGCCTCGGCGCTGAAGAGCCGCATCGACGACGCCGACGCCAAACTGGTGATCACCGCCGACGGCGGTTTCCGGCGGGGGGCGCCCAGCGCGCTCAAGCCCACCGTCGACGAGGCCGTCGCGCAGTGCCCGCAGATCGAGAAGGTGCTCGTCGTCCGCCGGACCGGCCAGGACGTCGCCGTCACCGACAAGGACGTCTGGTGGCACGACGTGGTCGAGCGCCAGAGCGACCAGCACACCCCCGAGCCCCACGACGCCGAGGACCCGCTCTACATCCTCTACACGAGCGGCACCACCGGGAAGCCGAAGGGCATCCTGCACACCACGGGCGGCTACCTCACCCAGACGGCCTGGACCCACAACGCGGTCTTCGACCTCAAGCCCGACACCGACATCTACTGGTGCACCGCCGACATCGGCTGGGTGACCGGCCACAGCTACATCGTCTACGGCCCGCTGGCCAACGGCGCGACCAGTGTGATCTACGAGGGCACCCCCGACACCCCGCACCGCGGCCGGTTCTGGGAGATCGTGCAGAAGTACAAGGTCACGATCCTCTACACCGCGCCCACCGCGATCCGGACCTTCATGAAGTGGGGCGACGACATCCCCGCCAAGTTCGACATGTCGTCGCTGCGGGTGCTGGGCTCGGTCGGCGAGCCGATCAACCCCGAGGCGTACGTCTGGTACCGCGAGCACATCGGCGCGAGCAGGACCCCGGTCGTGGACACCTGGTGGCAGACCGAGACCGGCGCGATCATGATCAGCCCGCTGCCCGGCGTCACCGCCGGCAAGCCGGGCGCGGCCATGCAGCCGCTGCCGGGCATCGTCGCCGACGTGGTCGACGACCAGGGCAAGTCGGTGCCGAACGGCGGCGGCGGCTTCCTCGTCGTGCGTGAGCCGTGGCCGTCGATGTTGCGCGGCATCTGGGGCGACCCCGAGCGCTACAAGGAGACCTACTGGTCGCGGTTCGACGGGTTCTACTTCCCCGGCGACGGCGCCAAGCGCGACGACGACGGCGACCTGTGGCTGCTGGGCCGCGTCGACGACGTGATGCTGGTCTCGGGCCACAACATCTCGACCACCGAGGTGGAGAGCGCCCTGGTCAGCCACCCGAAGGTGGCCGAGGCGGCCGTCGTGGGCGCGACCGACCCGGTGACCGGCCAGGCCATCGTGTCGTTCGTGATCCTGCGCGGCAGCGCCGAGGAGAGCGGCGACATCGCCGCCGAGCTGCGTCAGCACGTCGCCAAGGTGCTCGGCCCGATCGCCAAGCCGCGGCAGATCATGGTGGTGCCGGAGCTGCCGAAGACCCGGTCTGGCAAGATCATGCGCCGCCTCCTTCGTGACGTGGCCGAGAACCGGTCGCTGGGCGACGTGACCACCCTCACCGACAGCTCGGTCATGAACCTGATCTCGGAGAAGCTTCCCAGCGCCAAGAGCGAGGACTGATCCACCGTCCACAGCCGGGGCCGTTATCCACAGGTGATAACCCGCCCCGGCTGTGATCGTTCGGCGCTGGGTACAGTGGGCCGAAGGTGTGCCGGGAAGTCTGGTCGGCGATTTCTGGGGGAATCGTCCGGGCATTTCCCCAATCACCTGAGGGGGAGCAGTTGCGCCGTCCACTCCACTACGCGGCGCAGGTCGCCGAAGCTCTGCGGACCGAGACGATCGGTGGCGTGATCATGCTGATCGCCACGGTCCTCGCGCTGATCTGGGCGAATTCGCCCTGGTCGGCGACCTATGAGGCGCTCCGGTCCGTCGTGGTGCCGGGTCCGCTCCACCTCACGCTGTACGAATGGGCGGCCGACGGGCTGCTGGCGATCTTCTTCTTCGTCGCCGGGGTGGAGCTGAAGGAGGAGTTCGTCCACGGGGAGCTGTCCCGCCTCCGCGACGCGATCCTGCCGATCGTGGCCGCGCTGGCCGGGATGGCGGTGCCGGCGCTGATCTACGTGGGGGTGAGCTGGGGAGTGCCGAACGCCATACGGGGGTGGGCGATCCCGACGGCGACCGACATCGCGTTCGCGCTGGCCGTACTGGCCGTGACCGCGTCGGCGCTGCCGGTGGCGCTGCGCGCGTTCCTGCTGACCCTGGCCGTGGTCGACGACCTGGGCGCGATCATCGTGATCGCCGTCTTCTACAGCGAGAAACTGTCCTTCCTGCCGCTCCTGGCCGCCGTCGTGGTGCTCGCCGTCTTCGGCCTGCTCCAGCGGCGCCGGGTCAGATCCGCTTTTCTGTACGTCCTTCTCGGCGTCGCCGCCTGGGTGCTGCTGCACGAGTCGGGCATCCATCCGACCGTCGCGGGGGTGGCCTGCGGGCTGCTCATGAACGTCGGCGGCGATCCGTCGCCCGCCGCCAGGGCCGACCACGTGTGGCGGCCCGTGTCGGCGGGGTTCGCGGTGCCGGTCTTCGCCTTCCTCGCCGCCGGGGTTCCGCTCGATTCGAGCGCCCTCGGAGGCGTTTTCACCGACAGAATCGCTCTCGGCGTGCTTCTCGGGCTCGTCGTCGGGAAGTTCGTCGGTGTGTTCGGCGGTGCGTGGCTCTCGGTACGACTGGGTTTCGCCCGGATCAGCTCCGATCTGGTCTGGCGCGACATCGCGGCCGTGTCGGTCCTCGCCGGGATCGGCTTCACCGTCTCGCTGCTCATCGGCGACCGGGCCTTCCAGGGCGACACCACGGTCACCACCGCCGTGCTGATGGCGAGCGTCATCGCATCGTTGCTGGCCGCGGCGCTGCTCAGAATCCGCGTACGGACGAGAGCACGAGATGATATTTGACAGTCCGCAGAATAGGAGATCCCTGATGCGCGAGGACGAATCGCTCGGCGCTCTGGTCGCCGAGGCGAGCACCCATATTTCGACGCTGGTGAGAGCCGAGATCGAACTCGCCAAGAGCGAGCTCAAGTTCGACGCCAAGCGGGTCGGCATGGCCACCGGCCTGTTCGCCGCCGCCGCGTTCACGCTCCACCTGGTCCTGATCCTGGCCTCCTTCACGATCGCCTACGTCCTGCACGACGCCGTCGGCCTGTCGACGTGGTTGTCGTTCCTGATCGTCACCGTGTTCTACCTGGTGACGGCCGGGGTGCTCGGCTTCGTCGGCTACCGCAGGCTGCAGGGCCTGGCGGGCTTCAAGCGCACCCGGCGCTCGCTGCAGAGCCTCAAGTCCACCGACGAGACGCCGCACATCGAGCCGGTGGCCACGGCCACCGCGGGCGAGGTGGGCGCCCACCGCGCCACGATCGCGTCATGAAACAGGCCCCGGAGGAGAACCAGCTGGTCCGGGCCGAGGGCCCGTGGGAACACCGCTGGATCCACGCCGGGGGCACCCGCTTCCACGTGGTGGAGGCCGGTGAGGGCCCGCTCGTCCTGCTGCTCCACGGCTTCCCGCAGTTCTGGTGGACGTGGCGGCACCAGCTGGAGGCGCTGCCCGCGGCCGGCTACCGGGCGGTCGCGGTCGATCTCCGGGGTTACGGCGCCAGCGACAAGCCGCCCCGGGGATACGACCTGCCGACGCTGGCCGGCGACGCGGCCGGCCTGATCAGGGCCATGGGCGAGACCGGCGCCATCGTGGTCGGCCACGGCTGGGGCGGCTGGATGGGCTGGACGATGGCCGCCCGCGACGCCAAGTTCGTGCGCCGCCTGGTGGTCGTGTCGGCCCCTCACCCGCTGCGGCTGCGCCGGGCCGTGCTCACCGATCCGAAGCAGTTGCGGGCCAGCGGCCACGCGTTCGGCTTCCAGTTGCCGCTCTGGCCCGAACACCGGCTGACCCGCAAGAACGCCGCCCGCGTCGGCCGCCTGCTCGACACCTGGTCGGGCCCCGCCTGGCCCTCCGAGGAGCTCAACCCGGTCTACCAGGACGTCTTCCAGATCCCGGCGTCGGCCCACTGCGCCCTGGAATACCACCGCTGGTTCGCCCGCTCGCAACTCCGCCCCGACGGCCGCCGCTACGCCCGTCAGATGCGCCGCGAGGTCGAGGCCCCCACCCTGCAACTCCACGGCGCGCTCGACCCGTGCATGTTGCCCCGCACCGCCCAGGGCTCGGGCCAGTACGTCGCCGCCCCCTACCGCTGGCGGCTGATCGAGGGCGCCGGCCACTTCCCCCACGAGGAACGCCCCGACGTCTTCAACACCGAACTGACCTCCTGGCTGGCCGACCCCGAGCCCGACCGATGACCCGCGACCGCGACGCCGAGGGCCGGGCCCGCAACGCCCGCCCCCGCGACGCCTACGGCCGCCCCCTCCCCCACGGAGCCGAGGGCGTCGCGCGCGTGCCCGACGACTACGCCCCCACGGCCGAGCAGGCCGTCGCCGACGGCGCCGAGATGCTCCGGCTCGACCGCCCGTTCCACGCCCACGAGATCTTCGAGGGCCGCTGGAAGTCGTGCCCGCCCGACGAGCGCGAACTGTGGCAGGGCCTGGCCCAGATCTGCGTCGGCCTGACCCACCTGCAACGGGGCAACCCGCGCGGCGCGGAGACCCTGCTCGAACGGGGCGCGAGCCGCCTGACCCCGCTTGAGGGCCGCCCCTACGGCATCGACCCGGCGCTAGCCGCCCGAGCGCGGTCGAGCACCGATCTCCTGACCGCCCTGGGAGCCCGGGTCTAGCCGCAGGCCCGGCGCCAGGGCCAGCGTGACCGCGACGGAGGCCACGGCCATCACCGTCATCGCCGTGGCCGGGCTGCTGATCTGCGCCACCGACCCGGCCACCGCCGCACCGACCCCCTGCATGACCATCATCCCCGAGCCGTTCAGCCCGAGGGCGTGCCCGCTGAGGTCGTCGGGTGTGAGGGCCATCAGGCGTTCCTGGAGGAGCAGGCTGGCGGCGTACCCGACGGAGGCGAGCGTCACCGCCGCGACCGCGACCCCGATCGGCGGACCGGTGAAGAACACCAGGTAGGGCACGGCGAGGAGAAGGCGCATCGGAGCGCCCAGCCGCTCCCGCCACCCGGCCGGAATGAACCGCCCGACGAGGGTGTCCCCGATCAGCATGCCGAAGGCGGCGAACGCGAAGAGCACACCGGCGCTGCCGGGGTCGTACGCGACATAAAGGGACTCGCACCCCACGATCAGCCCGTTGGGCACCCAGAGGGCCAGGAAGACATACCGCCGCGGCCGCGACGCCCACAACCGCGAGTTCCCCCGCCAGGTCTCCGCCACCGACGGCCGCCCGGCCGCCCGAGGCGGCCGCTTCGACAACCCGAGCAACACGACCAGCGCCGCGACCACCTCCAGTGCGGCACTGACCAGCAGCGTCTGGACGGGCGTGAGCAGCGCGACCAGCAATCCCCCGGCCGCGAACCCGGCGATCTGCGAACCACCGACGGCCATGTTGAGCACCGAGCGCCCGAGCAGGAACCCGTCCCGCGTGAGAATCTCGTTGAGCAGCCCGTATCGCACCCCGCCGCCGACCGACGCGACCACCCCGACCACGACGAGCACCGCGAACCGCACCGCGATCGGCAGATCGGGAACGGCCTGCACGGCCACCCCGAGTCCGAAGACGAGCGCCAGCCCCGAGAGCGCCATCCGAGGCGGCAGCCGATCGGCCGCCGACATGAGCAACGTCGCCCCCACCACCTGAGCGAGCAACGGCCCGAACATGGCCAGCGCCGACAGCAGCGGCGACCCGGTCGCCTCGAACACGAGCGTCCCGAGCGCGAGATTCCCGATCGTCGACGCCACGACCTGCAACGTGGACGTCGCGAAGAGGGGCGCGAACTCCTTGGTGGCGAACAGCTCCCGATATGTACGCATGAGGAGCACATTCCATCCCCGCAGGTCAGACCGGGTAATGTTTCGCCCGCACGCGAAACCACCACCCCCGAAGGGCCTGAGACAACGGGGTTCGGCCCGATAGCTGTAGATGCCGGACACCCCACACCAAGAGACGACTTATAGCCAGATGCAGGGCGCGTTCCACGGATCGATCACGTCGCGGTCCCGCAGTCACACCGCGAGGCGGTAGCGGGTGAAACCCGTCGCCAGACCCCCGCACGGGACGACTCTGGTGCCGGCGACACTGGTGCGGGCAGCATCAGCCCAGGGCGACACCAGCCCGGAACGACGCCGGTGCGAAGCAACAGGACGGGGAACGGGCAAGTCGGTTCGGGAGGGTATGCATGGGTTGGTGGCAGATCGGTGCGGACACGTTGGCCGGGAGCAGGTTCGTCGTCTCGCCGCTGGCCGAGACCACCGCGTGCATGTTCGCCCTGGGCCACGCCCACCCCGCCCACCCCGGTGAGCAACACTGGTTCGACCGGCACGCCGACCGCTTCAAGGCCCGTCTCGCCGCCGACCCCCTGGACGACCTGCTGATGCGCGCCGCGAACGGCGCCGAGTGGGTCGCCGACTTCCTCGTCCCCGCCCCGACGGGCACCGGCGAGCCCACGTTCGCCGACGAGGTCGCCACCATCCGCGCCACCCCGCCCGACGTCGTCTACGCCGACCTCGAGGTCTCCCTCGGCAGGATGCTCCCCGGCCCGCTGCGCCGCGACGACCTGGCCCGACGAGCCGCCGACGTACTGGAATGGGTGTGGCAGGAAGCCGTCGAACCCACCTGGGACAGACGCAGGCGCATCCTCGAAGCCGACATCATCGGCCGGATCGGCAGTCTCAGCATGGGCGGCTGGGAGGCGGCGCTCAACGACCTGCGGCCGGGCATGCGCTGGCTCGGCGACAGCAGGTTGCAGATCAACACGACCAGCAACCCGCCCCGCGACCTCGCGACGGCGCGGCTCATGTTCGTGCCGGTCACGCCCCGGCACCGCTGGGTGGCGTGGGAGCATCCGCACCGGTATGCGGTGATCTATCCGGCCGCGGGCGTGCTCACCGAGGTGCGGGAGGTGTCCGCGCCGCTGGGCCGCCTGCTGGGCACCGCCCGCGCGACCGTGCTGGTCCTGCTCGACACGCCCAAGAGCACGACCCAGCTCGTCGCGCTGACCGGCCAGGGGCTCGGTTCGGTGGGCCGCCATCTGAAGGTGCTGCTCGACGCGGGGCTGATCGAACGCCGCCGGGCCGGCAAGTCGGTGCTCTACTACCGCAGCCGCACGGGCGACGCCGTGGTGGCCTCGTCGGAGTGATCGCCTACCAGACCGGTTCGGCGCTCTCGTAGACCGTCCCGTCGGCTCCGAAGATCAGGAACCGGTCGAAGTCGGCCGCGAACCAGCGGTCGTGGGTCACCGCCAGCACCGTGCCGGTGAAGCCCGCCAGCCCTTGTTGCAGCGCCTCCGCGCCGGCCAGGTCGAGGTTGTCGGTGGGCTCGTCGAGCAGCAACAACGTCGCCCCGGACAGTTCCAGCAGGAGGATCTGCAGGCGGGCCTGCTGCCCGCCCGACAGGGTCTCGAAGGGCTGGTTGGCGGCGGGGGCGAGCTCGTATCGCGCCAGCGCGGCCATCGCCTCGTTGAGGATCAGGGCGTCGGCCGCCATGACCAGGTCGACGGGCCGGCGGCCGTGCAGGTCGGGCCGGGTGTGGGTCTGCACGAAGCGGCCGGGCCGCACCCGCGCCCCGAGCCGGACCGCCGGGTGCGTCCCGTCGTACGCCGACTCCAGCACCTGCAGGAACGTCGACTTGCCCGACCCGTTGGAGCCCAGCACGCCCACCCGCTCGCCGAACCAGACCTCGGCGCCGAACGGTTCGGTCAGCCCGGTCAGCTCCAGCCCTTCGCAGGTCACGGCGCGTTTCCCGGTCCGCCCGCCGCGCAGCCGGATGCGCACGTTCTGGGCCTTCGGCGCGCGTTCGGGCGGCCCGGCCTGCTCGAAGCGGCCGAGCCGGGTGCGGGCGGCGCGGTAGGCCGACGACAGGGCGTCGTTGTTGGCCGACGTCTGCCGCAGGGTGTGCACGAGCCGCCGGAGTTTGGCGTGCTCCTCGTCCCAGCGGCGGCGGCGCTCCGCCAGCCGGTCGATGCGGTCGGCGCGGGCGGCGGCGTAGGTCGCGAAGCCGCCGCCGTGGATCCAGACGCCGCGGTCCTCCACGGTGACGACGCGGTCGGCCACGTTCGCCAGCAGTTGCCGGTCGTGGGAGACCAGCAGCACCGTCTTGGTGGACGCGGCCAGCCGGCTCTCCAGCCACTGCTTCCCGGCGACGTCGAGGTAGTTGTCGGGCTCGTCGAGCAGCAGCACCTCGTCGGGGCCGCGCAGCAGCGCCTCCAGGACGAGCCGTTTCTGCTCCCCTCCCGACAGGGTCGTGACCGGCCGCTCGCGGACCGCGTCGAAGGGCAACCCCATCGCGGCGGTCGCGCACACGTCCCAGACGGTCTCCATGGCGTAGCCGCCGGCGTCGGCGTAGTCGGCGACGGCCTGCGCGTAGCCGAGCTGGGCCGCCTCGTCGTCGCGGGCGGCCAGCGCCGCCTCGGCCGCCGACACGGCGGCGGCCGAGGCCCGCACGTGCCGGGGCGCGACCGACAGCAGCAGGTCGTGGACGGTGCTGCGGTCGCGGATGCTCCCGACGAACTGCCGCATGACGCCGAGCCCGCCGCTCTGCGTCACCCGGCCGTCGCCGGGCCGCAGATCACCGGCGATCAGCCGCAGCAGGGTGGTCTTGCCCGCGCCGTTGGGCCCGACGAAGCCCGCCTTCACCCCGTCGCCCACCCGGAACGACACGTCGTTCAGGAGCAGGCGGCCGTCGGGCAGGACGTAGGTCAAGTGATCGACGTCGACGTGTCCCGGCATGACGAACCCTCCACCGGATCGTTGTTCGAGTGACCGGACCAACGATCCGGTACTCGAACGTCATACTAGACTCGGCCGGGTGAACGCGAGAACCGGTGGGGTGTGGCTGCGGACGTCCAGCCGAGAAGACCGGGGCGGCCCCCCGCTGAGCAGGCAGCGCATCGTCGAGGAGGCCGTGGCGCTGCTCGACGAGGAGGGCGCCGACCGGCTGACCATGCGGCGGCTGGCCGAGCGGCTCGGCACCGGCTCGACCACGCTCTACTGGCACGTGAAGACCAAAGACGACGTGCTCGACCTCGCGCTCGACGCGATCTTCGCCGCCGTCCCGATCCCCGAAGACCAGAACTGGCGCGCCGGCGTCACCCGCCTGATCGGCGACTGGCGGGCCACCCTGCTGCGCCATCCCTGGTCGGCCGCGCTACTGGGCCGCCCGATGCTGGGGCCGAACGTGCTGGCCAGAAGCGATTTCCTGTACGCCGCCCTCATCGGCGCCGGAGTGGTCGAGCCCCACCTCACGGCGGCCGCGTTCGGGTTGTCGAACTACGTCGTCGGCTCGGCCCTCATGCAGGCGACCTGGCTGCTCAACGCCGACGCCGAGACCCGCGACGCCGCCCGCGACCACATGGACCACCAGCGCGACCGCTATCCGGCCCTGGCCGCGCACGGCCCGCTGACCGCGACCGACGGCTGGGACGAGAGCTTCGAACGCGGCCTCGGCTGGTTGCTCGACGGCGTCGAGGCGACGATCGGTTAGTCGCAGTCCTGCGTGTCGACCCGGGCGACGGCCGCGCTGCCGTCTTCGGCGTCGGTGCGCACCTCTTCGGCCGTCAGCGCGTAGCCGGTGTCCTTCTGGTCGGTGGCGGCGGCGAAGATGACCCCGAAGACCCGCCCGTCGGGGGCGAGGAGCGGGCCGCCCGAGTTGCCCGGCTGCACCTCGCCGCGGATCGCGTAGACCTCGCGGTCGACGGTGTGGCGGTTGTAGATGTCGTAGGACTCGGCGGGCTGCTTCACCCGGATGCGGGCCGGCTTGATGGTGAAGCCGTGGCCCTTCGGGTAGCCCGCGATGATGGCGTCGTCCTTCGACTCGGCCGCCATGTCGAACTTGAGCGGGTTGACGTCGAGCGACTCGACGTAGAGCACCGCGATGTCGCGGTCGGGGTTGTAGAGCACGACCCGGGCGTCGTGGCTGGCGCCCCGGTAGTCGGTCACCCGCAGGTCCTGCGACACGCCGGCCACGACGTGGGCGTTGGTCATGATGCGGTGGGGGGCGTAGGCGAAGCCGGTGCCCTCGATGCGCTTGCGGCACGTCGGAGCGGTGCCCTGCACCTTCACGATCGCGCGGCGCGCCCGCGCCAGCTGCGGGTCGTTGATGATGCTCTCGTCGGGGGCGGGCACGTCGACGAACTGCGCGCCGCCGATCGCGGTGAACACCTCGGGCCACGGAGAGGCGTCGACGAACTCGCGGAAGCCGCGCGTCAGGTCGCGGGCCGCCTCGGGCATCGCCTGGTCCATCGTCTTGAGCAGCAGGGAGTCGTTCACCTGCTGCTTGGGCAGCGGGAAGTTCATCGAGATGATGAGCGAGCCGATCAGCCAGGCGAACACCAGCACCGACAGGCCGCTGGCGAGGGAGCCGCCGAAGGCGTCGATGACCCGCGCGGGTTCCCAGGTGACGTGCGAACGCACGACCGCGCCGATCGTCGAGGACGCGAACTGGCCGACCGTCGCGGCGAGGAACACGATGACGATGGCGAGCAGCGCGCGTTCGGTCTCACCGTTGACCAGGGCGCCGGCGATCGGCGGGGCGATGAACATGCCGACCAGCGCGCCGCCGGCGAAACCCACGAAGCTGAACGCGCCGATGATGAAACCCTGGCGATATCCCGACACCGCGAAGGCCAGAATCAGGCCGATCAGGATGAGGTCGAGCAGATCGCCTTGCACGCCTGTATTCCACCTCTATCGCCACCGGGCCCGGCCACCACCCTTAACCGTATCCAGCCACGCGCGGTCTCGTGCACGGGTTCTTCGCAGTCCACTCGATATCGTGACGCCATGGGGGGACCTGTTGAGGAACTGATCCAGACCGCACTGGCCGATGACGACCCGGACGGCCCGACCCGCTGGGACGCCATCGCTGCCCTGCAGGAACGCGGTGACCTGGAGACTTTCACCGCCGCACGACGCCTGTGCGCCGCCGACACGGCCGCGGAGAGAGTTCTCGGAGTCGACATTCTGGGGGAACTCGGGCGTGACCGGCCGTTCGCCGACAAGACCTTGCCGGTGCTGCGTTTCCTGGCCGCGAGCGAGACCGAACCTCGCGTGCTCTACTCGGTGCTCATCGCCTTCGGTCATCTGCGCGACCCGCGGGCGTTGCCCTCGGTCATCGAGCTCGCGTCCCATCCGGAGGCGACGGTGCGCTACGGCGCCGCGTACGCCCTGCCCAACGTCATCGGCCGCCCGGCCGACCCGGCGGGGGTCGCGGCGCTGCGCCGCCTGGCCGCCGACCGCGACGACGACGTGGCCGACTGGGCGACGCTGGGGCTGGCGCTAACGGGAGGCGAGGTTCACGACGTCAGGGGGCAGGTCCTCGATCCGTGACCGGTCCCACGGCACCTCGAAACCGCAGGTGGCGAGCATGCCGTCGAGCACTCCGGCGGTGAAGCCCCACACCAGCAGGCCGCGCACGCGGAACGCGGGGCCGAGGAACCCGCTCGGGTGACGCAGCTTGAACCGGTTGGCGGGGTCGACGAGTTCGGCGACGGGCACCCGCTCGACCGACTCGACCTCGTCGGGTGAGGCGGCGTGGACGGCACAGGGGGTGTGCCACCAGCCGATGACGGGGGTCACGCGGTTGTCGCTGTGCGAGAGGTAGAGCTCGGGCATGGTGCCGAGCACCTCGACGCCCTCGGGGTCGAGGCCGGTCTCCTCGGCGGCCTCGCGCAGGGCCGCGCCGACCGGGCCGTCGTCTTCGGGGTCGACCCCGCCGCCGGGGAAGGCGGGCTGCCCGGCGTGGTTGCGTCCGTTGGAACTGCGCTGGATGAGCAGGATGTCGGGCCCGGCCGGGCCGTCGCCGAACAGCAGCAGGACGGCGGCCCTGCGGCCGCCGTCTTGTGGTGGGCGCATCGCCAGGGGGACGGGGCTCCGACCGGCCTTCTCCGCCGCTTCGGTGATCCAGGCCGGTACGTCGGTCATGGACAGTGCAACCGCGCGCGCCCCGCGAAGCTTCCCGTCACGAGAAGGGCCCCGACCGCACCAGCTTGGCGGCGGTCTCGGGGTCGGTCGGCCCGGTGCCGTAGGAGGGGCAGAGCGCGGCCAGCGGGCACGCGCCGCAGGCCGGTTTGCGGGCGATGCAGATCCGGCGGCCGTGCCAGATGATGCGGTGGGAGAAGACCGTCCACTCCCTCTTCGGGATGAGCTGCCCGATCTCCTGCTCGATCTTGACCGGGTCGAGCTCGCCCTCGATCCACCCGAACCGCCGCACCAGCCGCTGGAAGTGCGTGTCGACGGTCAGCCCCGGCACGCCGAACGCGTTCCCGAGCACGACGTTGGCGGTCTTGCGCCCGACACCCGGCAGCGTGACGAGGTCGGCCATCTTCCGCGGCACCTCTCCGCCGAACCGGTCCCTGATCGCGATCGACAACCCGATCACCGACTTGGTCTTGGCCCGGAAGAACCCGGTCGGCCGCAGGATCGCCTCCATGTCGTCGGGGTCGGCGACGGCCATGTCGTCGGGCGTCGGATACTTGGCGAACAGCGCCGGGGTGGTCAGGTTGACCCGCACGTCGGTCGTCTGCGCCGACAGGACCGTCGCCACGAGCAGCTGGAACGCGTCGGCGAAGTTGAGCTCGCAGTGGGCGTCGGGATAGGTCTCGGCCAGGATGCGGTTCATCTTCCGGGCCCGCCGCACCAGCCCCAGCCGGGTCTCAGTCGCCATGGCCCCAGCGTAGGGGTGATATCCACGCGCTTCGCGACATTCACCAGGTGACGGCACCTGAAGAGAGGACGGCGCGTGGATGACGAGGCGCGCTTCACCGGCATGTTCCAGGAGCACGACGAATCGGTCCTGCGGTACGCCTGGCGCCGCGTCGGCCCGGCCGACGCCGCCGACATCGCCGCCGAGACGTTCAAGATCGCCTGGGAGAAGTACGACAGGGTTCCACACGACCAGCCCTTGCCCTGGCTCTACGCCACCGCCCGGAATCTCACCCTGAACCTGATCCGGCGGACCAACCGCCGCGACGCGCTCACCACGTTCGTCGCCGGCACCGAGGCCGACCACGCGGCCGAGGTCGCCACCCGCCAGGCGGCGCTGGCCGCCTTGAACAGCCTGAGCGAGAGCGACCGGGAGCTGGTGCTGCTGATGTCGTGGGAGGGCCTCGATCTCGCCCAGGCCGCGAAGGTCGTCGGCTGTTCGCGGGCGACGGCGGCCATGCGCCTGCACCGCTGATCCTGGTCACCGTCACCGCCCTCCTGGCGGTCATGTTGCCGATCGTCCTGCGGCCCGGTTCTGGAGCCCCCTTCGTCCTGGGGCCGGCCAAGGCCGTGGCGTTCGCCGATCAGGGCGACCACATCGACGTCCGGATCGTCGATCCCAACGCCGACCCCCGGCGTTACCGCGAGGACTTCGCCGCCCACGGCCTGAGGGTGAACCTGCTCATGGAACCCGCCTCCCCGAGTCTGGTCGGGAAGGTGACCGGCATCTTCTCCCCGGACCGGGCGGTCGACTTCCACCCCGGCGGCTTCGAGGTCGCGGGCCAGTGGATCACGGCGATCGAGGGCCCCGGGTGCGGAAACTTCTGGTGCATGGACGGAATCAGCATCCCCGTCGATCTGCGCAGTCCCCTGGAACTCATCGCCGGACGCCCCGCCCGGCAGGGTGAGCGACACGTACTCGTTGGCGACCCGGCCGCACGGGGTGAGGCTCTGGAGGGAGAGGACCTCACGAACCTGACGGTCGCCGGGGCCAGGGACCTCCTCCGGGAGCGGAACGTCTCCGTCGAGACCTACTACGCGTCCCCCGAAGGGGTTCGGGGTGACTGGGACTTCACCGACCACGTCCTCCAGCCCGCGGACATCCCGGAGTCCTGGTTTGTGCACGAGACGTGGGGCGGCCACTACCCCGGCACCGTGCGGCTCGTGGTCGCGGCCGAGCCGACGGATCGGCCGTTGTGGAACTTCCTGCGGTCGCTGATGTTCTGGAGGTAAGTGATCACGTACTTCACTGCTCGAAAACAGTTGAATTGTTATTTTTTAGCCGGATTATGGGAGTTTCCTGAGAGACCTCTGATCCCTGAGAGCGGAACGATGCACAAGTTACTGGGAGCCCTCGCGCTCACCACGGGCCTCCTCGTCGCCCCCACCACGGCGCAAGCGGCCCCCACCCCCTCCCCGAGCCCCACCCCCGCGGTCAAGGGACCGTGCTGGGCCGGGTCGTGGACGGTGACCAAGGCGACCGCCGAAGTCGTCGGCAAGAAGCACAACTTCTTCGCGGAGGGCGGCGCCGGCATCAAGGCGACCTTCACCCGCGAGGGCAAGTACGTCGCCGCCCACTTCGACTTCCGCACGTCGGCCCCCCTGACCGGCGGCGCCACCTTCAAGCTGAAGGGCCGCGAGAACTTCACGTACACCTTCGGCGGCCACGGACCGCACACCCACGGCAAGGTCGCCCTCAAGCCCCGCACCGGCAACGTCGGCGCCAGATTGGAGCGCTCCGGCGGCGGCAAGGGCTTCGACGGGCTGCTCCGCGACGCCGTCGCGCACAACGAGGACCTCGGGGCGATCCCCCGCAAGGGCACCTACACCTGTGTCCCCGGCAAGTCGCTGCGCTTCGACACGCACGGCAAGTCGGGCCGGACCGTCATCACGATCAGGTGGGAGCTCACCCGCTCCTCCGTGGTCTAGGAGCCGCCTCACGCGGCCCGCACCGCGTGGGGTCAGCGAAGTCCCCGGACGAGGTGCCCGATCACGTCCCGGGCGTCGTCTTCGATCCCGCAGATGAAGGTCGACCCGCGCCGCCGCAACACCGGCAGGCCGAGGGCGTAGAGGCCGGCACCGACGACACCCCCGTCGTGGACCAGCGCCCCCTTCTCGTCGACGACCGGCACGTCCAGCCACGAGTAGTCAGGACGGAAGCCGGTGGCCCAGACGATCGAACCGATCTCCCCTGACCGCAGATCGAGCCGCCAGCGGGCCGACTTCGGTACGCGAGTGGGCTCGTGCCGTTCCCCCGGAACGGTGCCGGCCCACTCGTCGAAGGCGTCGAGGAGACGGGTGAGCTTGAGGTCGGCCAGCGCCGCCACGTTGCGCAGCCCTCCGGAGAACAAGGCCGCGCCGTCGCGGATCGCGGACAACCGGCCGACCAGTTCGACCCCCATCGCGGTCAGCGCGTTCAGGTCGAGCGTCGACCCGGCGACCAGCTGGGGCGACGGCAGCCGCCGCGCCCGCGTCAGGTCGTCGAGCTCGTCGTAACGCTGCGCCCAGACGCCCGCGTGGTGCATCCACCAGAGCACGTCGCGGTCCCGGTAGACGCGCGGCAGGCGCACGTGCTCCCCGGCCGAGAGCACGACCGGGCGGCCCGACCGCTGGATCTCGGCCGCGAGCTGCACGCCCGTCGCCGACGCGCCCACGACGAGCACGCCCCCGTCCGGCAACCGGGAGGGGTTCCGGTAGTCGAACGGGGTGACCTGCTCGACGCCCGGGGGCACGTCGAAGGACGGGACGACGGGACGGTTGCAGGCGCCGCTCGCGATGACGACCGTGCGGGCCCGGATCGGGCCCTCGCTCGTCGTCAGCGTGTAGCCCTCGGAGGAGCGCCGCACCGATGTGACGTTCACACCGGTGCGGACCGGGACGTCCTTGGCGGACCGTTCCAGCAGGTCGACGACCTCGCCCATGTCGGCGTAGCCGTCGGGGTCGGGACCTTCGTAGGCCGCGCCGGGGAGGCGGCTCAGCCAGTTGGGGGTCAGCAGCCGCAGCGAGTCCCACCGCTCGTGCCGCCACGAGTTGGCGACCTCGCCGCGCTCCAGCACCACGTGGTCGACCGAGGCGGCGGTCAGGAAGTGACTGGCCGCGAGGCCGGCGTGACCTGCCCCGATGACGGCCGTGGTGACGTACACGACGGACCTCAGGCGACTTCGACGGTGACGTTGGTGGGGTTGGTCAGCGCGTCGAAGACGGCCGAGCGCTTCTGCGACTGGGCGACCAGGGCCTCGATCTCGGCCTTGGAGGCGTCGGCGTCGATCGTGAAGGTCACCTTGATGTCGTTGAAGCCGTTGCGGACGTCGCTGTCGGCGCCGAGGATGCCGCGGATGTCGTGGTCGCCCTCGACGACCGACTCGACCGAGTTCAGCTTGATGCCGCGGTTCTGCGCGACCGAGGCGACGCCCGCGGTCAGGCAGCCGGCCAGGCCGACGAGCAGGTACTCGATCGGGGTGATGCCGTTGTCCTCCGCCGCGAAGATGGCGGGGTGGTCGGCCTCGAAGACCGACTCGTTCTTGTGGCTCTGCTCCTGGCCGAGGCCGAAGAACTTCTCGATCTTGGTGGTGCTGTGGACGCCGTGCTGCCACTTCGAGCTGGCCCGCCAGGTGAACTGGGCGGCCTCGGGCGCGCCCTTCAGGACCTCACGAGCGTCCAGCAGGGCCTGGACGTTCACTCCGTTCGACATGATCCCCTCATTTCCTACAGGTTAAATGAACAATACAATGAAACCCATGGGCTCCATAGGTTTCGTTGAAACTCAGTACCTCGACCTGCACGGTCCGATACGCCTCGACAGCGGGCGGGAGCTGCGCGACGTACGCGTGGCCTACGAGACCTACGGCACCCTCTCCCCCGAGCGCGACAACGTCATACTCGTCTGCCACGCCCTGAGCGGCAATGCCCATGCGGCCGGTTCGGCGAAGACCGCCCCCGAGGCGAGCGCCCGCGACGGCTTCGGAGCCGAAGACCGCGACGGCGCGCAGGGGAAGGGGCTGGGCTGGTGGGACGGGATGATCGGGCCGGGAAAGGCTTTCGACACCGACCATTACTTCGTCGTGTGCACCAACCTTCTCGGCGGCTGCAACGGCACGACAGGCCCTTCCACCATTGACGACGCCACCGGCCGCCCCTACGGATCGCACTTCCCGGTCGTCACCGTGGCCGATATGGTCCGCACCGAACGCGCCTTCCTCGACGCGCTCGGGATCGAGCGTCTCGCGGTCGTCGCGGGGGGTTCGCTGGGCGGCATGCAGGCCCTCGAATGGGCGGTCCAGTACCCGGGTCAGGTCGACTCCATAGTGGTCATCGCCTCCACCCACGCCCTCCACCCCCAGGGTTTGGCGTGGAACGCGATCGCCCGCGAGTCCATCATGCGCGACCCCGACTGGCAGGGCGGCCACTACTACGGCACCGGCCGCAAGCCCGACGCCGGCATGGGCGTGGCCCGCATGGTCGGCCATGTGACCTACCTTTCCGGCCCGGCCCTGACCGACAAGTTCGGCCGCCGCCTCCAGTTCGCCGACGACATCCGGCACACGATCGTCGAGCCCGAGTTCGAGGTCGAGAGCTACCTGCGCCACCAGGCCGACTCGTTCGTGAAGCGGTTCGACGCCAACAGCTACCTCTACATCTCCCGCGCGCTCACCTACTTCGACCTGGCCAGGGAGCACGGCGGCGGCTCGCTGGAGAAGGCGCTGGAGAACGTCCGGGCGCGCACGCTGCTGATCTCGTTCAGCTCCGACTGGCTCTATCCGCCGGAGGCGTCGGACGAGATCGCGGCCGCGCTGACTAATCTGGGCAAACCGGTGGAGAACCACCTCATCGACGCACCTTATGGGCACGACTGCTTCCTGCTGGAGGAAGCACGGCAGACCCCTCTCATCCGTGATTTTCTGGCGAGGAAGATGGCTTCGTGAGCGACAGACCTTTTCGTACCGAAGAAGCCCGGGAGTTCGGGTTCGAGACCCGCCAGCTCCACGCGGGACAGCGGCCCGATCCGAACACCGGCGCCCGCGCGGTGCCGATCTTCCAGACCACCAGCTACGTCTTCGAAGACCCCGAGTCGGCGGCGGCCTACTTCAACCTCCAGGAGTACGGCAACACCTACTCCCGGATCATGAACCCGACCACGGCGGTGTTCGAGGAGCGGGTGGCCAACCTGGAGGGCGGCACCGGCGCGGTGGCGTTCGCCAGCGGCATCGCCGCCCAGGCCGCGGCGCTGTTCACGCTGCTGGAGCCGGGCGACCACGTGGTCTCCTCCTCGGCCCTCTACGGCGGCACGGTCAACCAGCTCAAGCACCTGTTCCGCAAGATGAACGTCGAGCTGACCTGGGTCGACCCCGACGACCCCGACGCCTGGCGCGGCGCGGTCAAGGCCAACACCAAGGCGTTCTACGGCGAGACGATCGGCAACCCGGGCGGCAACGTCCTCGACATCGAGACCGTCGCCACGATCGCCCACGAGCACGGCCTGCCGCTGATCGTCGACAACACCTTCGCCACGCCCTACCTGTGCCGGCCGATCGAGTGGGGGGCCGACATCGTCGTCCACTCGGCGACGAAGTTCATCGGCGGCCACGGCACCAGCATCGGCGGCGTGGTCGTCGAGGCGGGCACCTTCGACTGGTCGAACGGCCGCTTCCCGGTCATCGCCGACCCGTCCCCGGCCTACCACGGCCTGAAGTTCCACGAGACCTTCGGCGAGTACGGCTACCTGATGAAGCTGCGCGCCGAGACCCTGCGCGACCTGGGCGCGGCGATGTCGCCGTTCAACGCGTTCCTGTTCCTCCAGGGCCTCGAGACGTTGTCGCTGCGCATGGACCGCCACGTCGAGAACGCCCGTCAGGTGGCCGAGTTCCTCGACGGCCACGAACTGGCCTCCAACGTGACCTACCCGGCGCTGGCGTCCAGCAAGTACAAGCCGCTGGTCGAGAAGTACCTGCCGCGCGGCGCGGGCGCGGTGTTCTCCTTCGAGTGCGCCGGCGGCCGCGAGGGCGGCCAGTCGTTCATCCGCGGCACGTCGCTCTGGTCCCACCTGGCCAACGTGGGCGATGCCAAGAGCCTGATCATCCACCCCGCCTCCACCACCCACCGGCAGCTCGGCGACGCCGAACTGGCCGCCACCGGCGTGGGCGCCGGCACGATCCGCCTGTCGGTCGGCACCGAGTCGGTGGCCGACCTGATCTGGGACCTGGAGCAGGGTTTCGCCCACGTCGAGAAGGGCCTGAGCGCATGAAGTACCAGGAGCCGCAGGACATCCAGCGGGTGGTCAACACCGCCCGGAGCGTCGCGGTCGTCGGCCTGTCGGGCAACGAGCTGCGGGCCAGCAACTTCGTCGGCTTCTACCTCAAGCGCCACGGCTTCACGGTGTTCCCGGTCAACCCGCGCGAGAAGGAGATCCTCGGCGAGACCTCCTACCCGAGCCTGGCCGACATCCCCGAGCCGGTCGACGTGGTGAACGTCTTCCGCGCGCCCGACGCCGTGCCCGGGATCGCCCGGGAGGCGGTCGCGATCGGCGCCAAGGCGTTGTGGCTGCAGTTCGGCGTGATCAGCGAGGAGGGCGCCCGGATCGCCGAAGAGGGCGGCCTCACCGTGATCATGGATCGCTGCATGAAGATCGAGCACGCCCGCTACCTGGGCCGCATGCACTGGCTGGGGTTCAACACCGGGCGGATCACGTCGGTCCGCACCGGCATCCACTGACCCGCTAGCGCCCCCGGCCGACGCTGAGGTCGGCCAGCAGCCGCAGCTCCGGGGTGGCCCCGTGGCCGAGCGCCGCGAACGCGAGCTCGACCTGACGGTCGGCCTCCCGGAGCGCCCATTCCCGCGCGCCCGTCTGTTCGACCAGGTCGGCCTCGGTCGCGGGGTCGGGTTCGCCGTTGAGCGACTCGGCCAGCAGCACGGCGACCTGGGTGCCGGAGTTGAGCGCGGCGACGACCGGCAGGCTCTTGCGGCGGCAGGCCAGGTCGGCGGCCAGCCTGCGCAGGTCGTCGGTGAGCCGGAAGGCCAGCCCGAGGCGGGTGCCGAACTCGCGGAAGACGTGCACCTCCCGGGCGCCCCCGGCCAGCGCCCCGAGCTCGCAGGCGGCGCCGAGGAGCGCGCCGGTCTTGTTCTCCGCCATGGTCATGCACTCGGCCAGGCTCACCTCGGGCCGGTCGACGAACGCCAGGTCGCCGGCCTGCCCGTGGCACAGGTCGAGCAGCGCGTCGGCCAGGGTGCGCACCCCGGCCGGCCCGACCAGCGCCATCGCGACCGCCAGCAGGGCGTCGCCGGTCAGCAGCGCCTCGCTCAGGCCGAAGACGGTCCAGGCGGCCGGGCGTTCCCGCCTGACCGCGTCGCCGTCGATCACGTCGTCGTGGAGCAGGGAGAAGTCGTTGACCAGCTCGGTCGCGACCGCCATCGGCACCGCGTCGTGGGCGTGCCCGCCGGCCGCCCGCGCGCAGCCCAGCGCCAGCGCGGGCCGCACGAACCGGCCCTGACCGTCCTTGCGTGGCCGGCCCTGCGCGTCCCACCAGCCGATGTGGTAGCCCGCGACGTGCCGCAGCTCCGGGGAGAGCCGGTCGATGGCGGCCCGGTGGGCGGGTTCGATCAGTTCACGGGTCGCGTTGAGAAGCTCGGCGACGCCCATCGAGTCGGTCACCCGGCTACCGATACACGACCGGCCTCACGCCGCCGCGTCGCCATCGTCGGTCGTGGACAACGCTTGACCCAGAGGATCACGCTCCTGGGCGGTGGCGTCGTCGCGGTCGGTGGAACGGCTCAGTTCCGTGTACGCCGCATCGCGCTCCGCGGTGGTGCGCGCGGCGTACTGCGCGCCGTTGAGGGCGTCGGAGCCGAGCACCAGCCGGATCGGCGGCTCGTCCATCTCGACCAGCTCGACGATCACCTGGGCGACCTTGGCCGGGTCGCCGAGCGGCTTGTGGTCGCCCTGTCGCAGCAGCCGGACCATCGCGCCGACGGTCTGCTGGTAGGGCTCGGAGATCGGCGGGATCGTCATCGACGAGCCGGCCCAGTCGGTGGTCATGCCGCCGGGCTCGATGGTGGTGACCCGGACGCCCAGCGGGGCGAGTTCCTTCGAGATGACCTCGGTGAGGCCGTTCACGGCCCACTTGGATGCCTGGTAGGCCGACAGGCCGGGGGTGCCGAGGCGTCCGCCGATCGAGGAGACGTTGATCAGCGAGCCGCGCCCCTGCCCGCGCAGGATCGGCACCACCGCCTTGGCGACGTTGACGACGCCGAAGAAGTTGGTCTCGACCTGGGCGCGGAAGTTGTCGATGGGGGTGTCCTCGAACGCCGACGTGTCGGCCCAGCCGGCGTTGTTGACCACGACGTCGAGCGTGCCGAACGCCTTGACGGCGGTGGCCACGGCGTCGTCGACCGCTTCGGCGTCGGTCACGTCGAGAGGCAGGGGGAGGACGCGGTCGCCGTACTTCGCGGCGAGGTCGTCGAGCTGGGCGGGGTTGCGGGCGGTGGCGGCGACGCGGTCGCCGCGTTCGAGGGCGGCCAGGACGATCTCGCGGCCGAGACCCCGGGAGCTGCCGGTGACGAACCAGATCATGTTCGGCTCCTTCTGACTAACTGGTTAGTTGAAACGCTAGGCAAGACCCGGCGGAGTTGTCAACTAACCGGTTAGAAAATAGTCTTGGGGCATGCCTGGGAAAGCCGACGCCACGCGACAGCGCCTGCTCGACGCCGCCCTGGAGGAGTTCGCCGAATACGGCATCGCCGGGGCCAGGGTCGACCGCGTGGCGGCGGTGGCCGGCACCAACAAGGCGCAGATCTACCACTACTTCGGCAGCAAGGATCAGCTCTTCGACGCCGTCTTCGACCGGATCGTCGAGCAGATCGTGCGGGAGACCCCGATCGACCCCCACGACCTCCCCGGCTACGCCGCCGCCCTGGCCCGAGGCTACGAGGCCCACCCCCAGGTGGCCCGCCTGGCCACCTGGCAGCGCCTGGAGCGGGCCGGCGACCCGCCGGTGCCGCTGGCCGTCGAGAGCATGCGCCACAAGGCCGAGGCCATCGCCAAGGCCCAGGCCGACGGCGTCCTCCCCGCCGACTTCCCGCCGGGTGTCCTGCTGAGCCTGGTGCTCCACCTCGCCTCGGTGTGGACGGCCGTCAGCCCCGAATCCGCCGCCACGGTCGCCTCCACGACCCCCGAGGAGCGCGCCCGCTACGTCGAAACAGCGGTCCGACGTCTGCTTTCTGGTGGTCCAGGTGATACAGAAGGCAGGGCATAGGCCACAATGGCTACGATCGCGAATGAAGTTGGGAGGCAGGCATGAGCACCGAAGAAGTCTTGAGCAGGGCCCCCCTCTTCTCCGCGCTCGACCGTGAGAGCGCCGCGGCCCTCCGCACGAGCATCACCGAGGTCACCCTGACCAAGGGCCAGACCCTGTTCAGCGAGAACGAGACGGGCGCGACCCTCTACGTGGTGCTGGAAGGCAAGATCAAGCTGGCCCGCACCGCGTCCGACGGCCGGGAGAACCTCCTGTCGGTCCTGGGCCCCTCCGAGATGTTCGGCGAGCTCTCCCTGTTCGACCCGCGCCCCCGCACCGCCTCGGCCATCGCCCTCACCGACGTGAAGCTGGCCGGCCTGTCCCACGACGACCTGCGTCCGTGGCTGACCGGGCGGCCCGAGGTGGCGCTGCACCTGCTCAGGGCGCTGGCCCAGCGGCTCCGCCGCACCAACGACGTGCTGGCCGACCTGGTCTTCACCGACGTGCCCGGCCGCGTGGCCAAGGCCCTGCTCGACCTGGCCGAGCGGTTCGGCCAGAAGGTCGACGACGGGATCCGCGTCCACCACGACCTGACCCAGGAAGAGCTGGCCCAGCTCGTGGGGGCCTCCCGCGAGACGGTGAACAAGGCCCTGGCCGACTTCGCCGGACGAGGGTGGCTCCGCATCGAGGCCAAGGCCGTCGTGATCATGGACATGGAGCGGCTCTACAACCGCTCCCGCTAGAGGCTCTTCAGATAGTTGAGCTGGGCGGCGACCGACATCTCGGCGGCCGGCCACAGTTCCTTCGGGACCTCCGCGTAGACCATCTCCACGATCTCCCGCGCGTCCTTCGCGCCGTCTCTGATCGCCTGGCGGATCTGGTCGAGGCGCTGCCTGCGGTGGGCGATGTACTCGTCGAGCTTGCCGATCGGGTCGGGCAGGATCGGGCCGTGGCCCGGGAGCAGCGACTCGGCTTCGGCCAGTTCGGCCATGGCCCTGAGCCGGTCGAGGCTGCGCAGGTAGTCGGCCAGGTCTCCGTCGGGGGCGATCACCGTCGAGCCCCGGCCGAGGATCGTGTCGCCCGTCAGCAGCGCGCCGTCTTCGGGGAGCCAGAAGCACATCGAGTCGAACGAGTGGCCCGGGGTGCCGATCACCCGGATCTCGACCCCGCCGACCGTCAGCGCGTCGCCGTCGGCCAGGCCCTCCTCGCCCAGGACGTGGGTGCGGTCGAGAGCACGTACAGGGGCGTCGGCCATCTCGGCGAATCGCCGGGCTCCTCCGCTGTGGTCCTCGTGGCCGTGGGTGAGCAGGATGACGTCCACGGCCCGCTCGCCCAGGCGCTTCAGGACCGTCGACAGGTGGACCTCGTCGTCGGGGCCCGGGTCGACGACCGCGACCCTCTCTCCGCGCCCGAGGATCCACGTGTTGGTGCCGTCGAGGGTCATCGGGGAGGCGTTGGGGGCCAGGACGTTGGTCGCGTGGGTGGTGCCCGAGCCGTCGATGGGGATGGAGAGGCCGCTCATCAGATCTGTCCCTCGGTCGTGAGGACCATCTGCCCGGCCTTCTCGACGGGGGCGGGCATGACGGTGGTGATCTTGTGGTCGTCGGCGAACACGTCGGCGATCGTCTCGAAGGCCGACACCGTGGTCAACGTGTGCAGCGTCGGCGGCATCAGGAAATATCCGGATGTCAGAGCTTCGGCGGGGGTCGTCCAGACGACCGTGTCGGCCTCGCCGCCCACGTCGCGGGTGCGCTGGCCCGAGGGCAGGGCGGCCACGAAGAAGCGGGTGTCGAAGCGCCGGGTCTCGATCTCCGGGGTGATCCAGTGGGCCCACGGCTTCAGCAGGTCGGATCGGAGCACCAGGCCGTTGGCCGCCAGGAAGTCGGCGAACGCCAGCTCCCGGCTGATCAGCGCCAGCCGCTCGGCCTCCCAGCCGGTCGTGTCGGGCACGACCTCGCCCGCCGACCGGCCCGCCAGCAGGACCCCGCTCTCTTCGAACGTCTCCCTGACCGCCGCGCAGACGAGGCTCCGCGCCGTGTCCTCGTCTGCGTTCAGCATCACGGCCCAGTCGGCGGGCGACGGCCCGGCCCAGCCGATGTCCACGAAGGCGTCCCGGGGGTCGACGGAGCCCCCGGGGAAGACGTAGGCCCCGGCCGCGAAGGCCATCGTGGCCGCGCGCCGGAGCAGGTAGACCTCCAGAGGGGGCTCCCGCAGCAGGGCCACCGTGGCGGCGGCTCTGGCCGGGACCGGGACGAGCCGCCCGGCCAGCAGGTCACGCGCCCGTACACCCAGCTCGCCCGGCAGCGGAATGTCCACCGTCCGAGTGTAGAACTATCGGATCTCTGCGATCAGCTCCACCTCGACCGGGGCGTCCCGGGGCAACACGGCCACGCCGACCGCGCTGCGGGCGTGGGCGCCCTGGAAGACCTCGCCGAGCAGGTCACTCGCGCCGTTCACGACCTGCGGCTGGCCCGTGAACGACGGCTCGGAGGCGACGAAGCCGACGACCTTGACGATGCCGGCCACCTGCGACAGGTCGCCGACGACCGACTTCAGGGCCGCGATCGCGTTCAGCGCGCAGACCTTCGCCAGCTCGTAGGCCTCCTCGGGGGTGACCTCGGCGCCGACCTTGCCGGTCTTCAGCAGTTCCCCGGACACGATCGGCAGCTGGCCCGAGGTGTAGACGTGGGCGCCCGAACGGACCGCCGGGACGTAGGCCGCGAGCGGGGCCGCCACCTCGGGCAGCACCAGGCCCAGCGCCGACAGGCGGTCTTCGGGGCTGCTCACGCCTTGGCCCGCTTCATGTAGGCCACGAGCTGCTCGGGGTTCGGGCCGGGGACGACGGCCACGAGCTCCCAGCCGTCTTCGCCCCAGTTGTCGAGGATCTGCTTGGTCGCGTGCGTCAGCAGCGGCACGGTCACGTACTCCCACTTCGTCATGGCGGAAGGCTATCGATACTCCTCGGCGTATCGGGAAATCGTGTTTGGGTAGCCTCACGGGTGTGAGATCTCGCGACACCGACTGGGACGGAGTACGTCTCCATGTCGTGACCGGCAAGGGCGGCACCGGCAAGACGACCGTGGCCGCCGCCCTGGCCCTGGCCCTCGCGGCCGGCGGCCGCAAGGTGCTGCTCGTGGAGGTGGAGGGCCGCCAGGGCATCGCGCAGGTCTTCGATCTTCCGCCGCTCCCCTACGAGGAGCGCAAGATCGCGGTGGCGCCGGGAGGCGGTGACGTCCACGCGCTCGCCATCGACCCCGAAGAGGCCATGCTCGAATACCTCGAGATGTTCTACGGGCTCAAGCGCATGGGCAAGGCCCTGACCAAGATGGGCGTCGTCGACTTCGCCACCACGATCGCCCCCGGCCTGCGCGACGTCCTGGTCACCGGCAAGACCAGCGAGGCGGTCAGGCGCAGAGACAGAACCGGCAAGAGGGTCTACGACACCGTCGTCATGGACGCCCCGCCCACCGGCCGCGTCACGCGCTTCCTGAACGTCACCCAAGAGGTGGCCGGCCTGGCCAGAGTCGGTCCTGTACGCACCCACGCCGACATGGTGCGCGGAGTGGTGGCCTCCCCCGAGACGGCTGTGCACTTCGTCACCCTGCTGGAGGAGATGCCCGTCCAGGAGACCCTCGACGGCGTCGCCGAGCTGCGCGCGGCCAAACTGCCCGTCGGCGGCGTCTTCATCAACATGGTGCGAGCCGTCGATCCCACCCTCGACGGCCCTTTCGACCTGGCCGAACTCGCCATGGGCGTGAAGGCGGCCGGCCTGGGCGACGACGGCAACGCGGCGGTCATCGCCGAGGCCCTGGCCGGAGAGGTCGTCGAACAGCAGCGCCGGGCCGAGCTCGAAAGAACCGAGCGTGACGCGCTGGAGACCGCCGGGGTGCCACGATATGAACTGCCCCTGCTGGCCGACGGCGCCGACCTCGCGGGGCTCTACGAACTCGCCGAAGCGATCCGCACGCAGGGAGCCGCATGACCTCGCCCGAACTTGACCTCGACGGCATCATCGACGATTCCGGCACCCGGATCGTGGTCTGCTGCGGGTCGGGCGGCGTCGGCAAGACCACCACGGCGGCGGCCCTCGGGCTGCGCGCGGCCGAGCGGGGGCGCAACGTCGTGGTGCTGACCGTCGACCCGGCGCGGCGGCTGGCGCAGTCGATGGGGCTGACCTCGCTCGACAACACCCCGCGCAGGGTGGCGGGGGCCGACGGCGAGCTGTTCGCCATGATGCTCGACATGAAGCGGACCTTCGACGAGATCATCGAGGCCCACGCCGACCCCGAACGGGCCCGGCAGATCCTGACGAACCCCTTCTACCAGTCGCTCTCGTCGAGCTTCTCCGGCACGCAGGAGTACATGGCCATGGAGAAGCTCGGCCAGCTCCGGCGGTCGGGCGAATGGGATCTGATCATCGTCGACACGCCGCCCTCGCGGTCGGCGCTCGACTTCCTCGACGCGCCCGAGCGGCTGGGGCGGTTCCTCGACGGGAAGCTGATCAGGTTGCTGATGGCGCCCGCCAAGGCCGGGGGGCGCAGCGCGTTCAAGATCCTGAACGCCGGGTTCGGGCTGGTGGCCGGGGTGCTGACCAAGGTGCTCGGCGCCCAGGTGCTGAAGGACATCCAGACGTTCGTCTCCGCGCTCGACGCCGTCTTCGGTGGATTCCGCCAGCGGGCGGAGCAGACCTACAAGCTGCTGCAGGCCCCCGGCACCGCGTTCATCGTGGTGGCCACGCCGGAGCGTGACGCGATGCGGGAGGCCTCCTACTTCGTGGAGCGACTGGCCGAGGAGCGGATGCCGCTGGCCGGTCTGGTGATCAACCGGGTGCACCGCTCCCCGGCTCCCGATCTGTCCGCGGCGCGGAGCACCGCCGCCGCGGAAGATCTGGAGTCACGTGGTGAGCACGAGCTGACCGCCGCCGTGCTGAGACTGCACGCCGGACGGATGCAGCTCGCCGCCCGCGAGCACCGGGAGCAGGAACACTTCGCCTCGGCCCACCCCACTGTGCCGGTCACCCAGGTGCCCGCGATGTCTCAGGACGTACACGATCTCGACGGGTTGCGTGAGATCGGAGAGCTGCTCGCCAAGCGCTGAGGATCAGCCGGCGATCAGCTCGTTCGTCCGTTCGTATTCTTCCTTCGCCATCTCCAGCAGGTCGCGCCAGGAGTCGACGTCGGGCCGGCGGCGCAGGAGGGCGCGCCTTTCCCGTTCGGTCATTCCGCCCCAAACCCCGAACTCGATGCGATTGTCCAGCGCATCGGCGAGGCATTCGGTCCGGACAGGGCATCCTCGACAGATCAACTTCGCCCGGTTCTGTGCGGCGCCCTGAACGAACAGAGCGTCAGGATCCGCACCTCGACAGGCGGCACGGGAGGTCCAATCCGTGATCCACATTTTTCGACCCCACTCCCCTTAGGTGGTCAGTCGTGACTTCTGGGGCCGACGGGCGCGGTCGCCGAGCCTCCTTATTCAGTTGCCGCAGAGGAGAACGTACGAGACTCCGCATCCGAATGGACAGACCCGCAGGGACCAAATTTGGCGGGCGGTCGTGTCCGGGTATGACTAGTCATCCCAAGCGCGGGTAATGCGCCGTGGTGCGTTTGGTACCGAATCTCCCCTTGCTTCGACGTACGCTTAGCTCCGTGCAAGCTTCAGGCAAAGCCCGCTTCGGGAACGCGATCTTGACCCTCGTCAAGCTCATCGCCGCCGCCTCCATGGCCGGCGTGCTGGTCGCGGCCGTCGGGCTGCCGGCCATCGGTGGAGCCGGCTTCGGCGCGAAGTCGGGCGTCGAGTCCTTGCGCATCGAGGCGGAGGAGCTCAACGAGCCCCCGCTTCCCGAGAAGACCGTGCTGCTCGACAACGACGGCAAGCAGATCGCGCAGTTCTACTTCCAGAACCGCGAGTCGGTGCCGCTGAGCAAGATCGCGCCGGTGATGCAGCAGGCGATCATCGCGATCGAGGACTTCCGGTTCTACGAGCACGGCGCCCTCGACATCGAGGGCACGATCCGCGCGATGACGAAGAACTTCTTCGGCGGCGGGGTCGTGCAGGGCGGCTCGTCCATCACGCAGCAGTACGTGAAGCTCGTCATCTTCAACTCGGCTGAGACCGAGGAAGAACAGCTGAAGGCGATCGAGGCGACGTACACGCGCAAGCTCAACGAGATCCGCTACGCCATGGCGATCGAGAACAAGTACTCGAAGGACGAGATTCTCAACCGCTACCTGAACATCTCCTATTTCGGCGACGGCGCCTACGGCATCGAGGCGGCGTCCAAGCGCTTCTTCGACAAGCACGCCTCCGAACTGGAGCTGCACGAGGCCGCGACGCTCGCCGGCGCGGTGCAGAACCCGAGCCAGACCGACCCGGGCCGCGGCAAGGAGTACCGGGCGCGACTGCTGTCGCGGCGCAACACCGTGCTCGACCGGATGGAAGAGCTCGACAAGATCACCCCCGCGCAGGCGGCCGCGGCCAAGCAGGAGAAGCTCGGCTACAAGGGCGAGAAGATGCCGGGTGGCTGCGAAGACAGCTCCTACCCCTACTTCTGCCTGTACGTCCAGAACGACATCCTGAACAACCCCGACTTCGGCAAGACCGAGAAGGCCCGGCGCGACTTCCTGAACCGGGGCGGGCTGACCATCCGCACCACGCTCGACACGAAGATGCAGAAGGCCGCCGACGACGCGATCAAGAAGTTCGTCTACCCCAGTGACGAGCAGGTCGCCTCCGAGGCGCTGGTCGAGCCCGGCACCGGCGCGATCAAGGCGCTGGCCGCCAGCCGCAAGTTCGGCGACAACAAGAAGAAGAACGAGATGAGCTACAACCTGGCGGCCAACCGCTCCCACGGCGGCGGTTCCGGCTTCCAGGCGGGCTCCACGTTCAAGGTGATCACCCTGCTGACCGCCCTCGACAACGGCATGAAGCTCAACGACGGCTTCGGCACCGGCAAGACCTACGACATCCCGACCAACGCGTTGTCACCGTTCCGCGACTGCAAGGGCAACCGGACCGGCGAGACCCACCAGGTGTTCAACTCCAGCGAGGGTGCGGGCGGCTTCAACACCCTCCAGACCGGCACCTGGGGCTCGGTGAACACGTTCTTCATGAAGCTCGAAGAGCACGTGGGCCTGTGCAAGGTCGTCAAGATGGCCCAGAAGCTCGGCATCGAGCGGGCCGACGGCGCGAAGCTGCGCGAGGTGCCGACCTTCACGCTCGGCGTCAACGAGATGGACCCGGTGACGGTCGCCAACGCCTACGCCACCATCGGCGCCCGCGGCAAGTACTGCGCGCCGATGGTCATCACCGAGATCGTCGACCGCGACGGCAAGGCCACCAACTACAAGCCCGACTGCGACCAGGTGCTCGACGAGAAGGTCGCCGACGCGGCCAGCTCGATCCTCAGCGGCGTCTTCACCAAGGGCACCATGACCGGCGTCGGCGGCATCGGCCGCGACGCGGCCGGCAAGACCGGCACCACCGACGGCTACACCGCCGCCTGGTTCGCCGGCTACACCCCCGACCTCGCCTCGGCCGTCAGCATCGGCGACCCGCGCGGCGCCTTCAAGTACGACCTGACCGGCGTCACCATCGGCGGCCAGTCCTTCCCGTACGTCTACGGCGCCTCGATCTCGGGCCCGATCTGGAAGTACACGATGCTGAAGGCGCTGAAGGGCGTGCCCGCCACCGACTTCACGCCGGTCGACATGTCGGAGTTCGGCGGCTGCTCGCCCGGCTTCTGCCAGCCCAAGCCGAAGCCCAAGCCCGAGCGGGGCGGCGACGACCGGGGCGACGACCGGGGCGGCGACAACCCGCCGCCCGACGACAACGGCCCTCCCCCGCCGGACGACGGCGGCGGCGTCATCATCCCGGCCGTCAACTGACCAAACGGCTGAGGGCCCTGCCCCGATCGGGGGGAGGGCCCTCAGCCGTTCTCGTGGACGGGGTCAGCCCGCCAGCCGCGCCTTCACCGCCGCCGCGACCCGGCCGCCCTCGGCCCGCCCCGCGACCTTCGGGTTGACGACCTTCATGACCTGGCCCATGGCCTGCGGCCCGGCCGCCCCGGTCTCGGCGATCGCCTCGTCGACGAGCGCGGCCAGCTCGGCGTCGGAGAGCTGGGCCGGAAGGTACGCCTCCAGCACGGCCTGCTCCTCCAGCTCGGCCTTGGCCTGCTCCTCGCGCCCCGCCCCGGCGAACGCCTCGGCCGCCTCGCGGCGCTTCTTGGCCTCCTTGGTGAGAACCTTGACGATCTCGTCGTCGCTCAGCTCACGGACGGCCTTGCCCGCGACCTCCTCGACGTTGATGGCGGCCAGCGCCATGCGGATGGTCCGCAGCCGGATGTCGTCACGAGCCTTCAGAGAAGTCGTGAGGTCGGCCTTCAGCCTGTCTTTGAGAGCGCTCATGGCCCACTATCTTGCCGTGTCCCAGCCCGGGATCTCTCCGGGTTATCCCGGGCTCACCCGGCGTTCGGGCATGATTGGGATGTGCGGAAAGTCGTAGCGGTACCTTTGGGAGTGGTCGGTCTCGGGCTCGCCGGGCTGGGCTACGCGTCGGTCGTCGAGCGCAACTGGTTCCGGCTGCGCCGCTTCGACGTGCCGGTCCTCGAACCCGGCCGCCGCCCCGTGAAGATCCTGCAGATCTCCGACCTGCACCTCACCCCGGGCCGCACGCGCCTGATCAACTGGGTGCGGTCGTTGTCGCGGCTCGAACCCGACCTGGTGGTCAACACGGGCGACACGATCTCCCACCCCGACGCGATCCCGTCCTACCTCCGCGCCGTCGAGCCGTTCCTCGACCTTCCGGGCCTGTTCGTGTACGGCTCCAACGACATGTACTCGCCCCACTTCAAGAACCCGGCCAAGTACCTGTGGCGGACGTCCAAGACCGAGAGCAAGAAGCGGAACATCCCCGACCTGCCGTGGCTGGAACTCGGCACGGCGATGACGTCGGCCGGCTGGCTCGACATGAACAACACGACGGCCCGCCTGAAGGTCGGCGACCTGGACGTGGCGGTCGGCGGCATCAACGACTCCCACATCGACCTTGATCGCTACGACCGGATCGCCGGGGCGGCGCCTTCGGACGCCGATCTGCGGCTGGGGGTCATGCACTCTCCCGAACCCCGGAACATGACGCGGTTCGCGGCCGACGGCTATCAGCTGCTGCTGGCCGGGCACACGCACGGGGGGCAACTCTGCATCCCCTTCTACGGGGCCCTGGTGACCAACTGCGGGATCGATCGGGCCCGGGTGAAGGGTTTGTCCCATCACGAGTCGGCGTGGCTCCACGTGTCCGCTGGGCTCGGCACGTCGCCCTTCGCGCCGGCCCGGTTCGCCTGTCCGCCGGAGGCGACGTTGCTGACTCTCGTGCCGCGCGTGGCGGGGTGACGCAAGCGCGGCGAAAGTCCGCTAGACTCAACGAGGCAGAAAGCACCGGGGTGTAGCGCAGCTTGGCAGCGCGCTTCGTTCGGGACGAAGAGGTCGTGGGTTCAAATCCCGCCACCCCGACGGTGTAGTAGCAGGCAAGGGTCTGATCCGCTTCGGCGGGTCGGGCCTTTTTCTGTTGCTGAGAGCCAATCGGGGAGCCAACTCACTCAGTTCCCGGGTGTCCAGTCGGTTTTGATCTTTGCGACTCAGTGATCTTGCGGAATGCGCCGCAGGCAAGGCCCGGGAGGTCTGGCTGTCGCCGGGCCGCCGACCGCCGGGAAGTGTGGCATGAATCGGCGTATACGCCCCATGAAAGGCACCGCATAGTCGAGGGATGATCGGCGAATTCATCCGCGGGCAGGTGCTGAGGTGGCTGGGCGTCGCGGCGCTCGTGCTCGGGGTCGCGGCCTTCGCGTACTCCGAAGAGACCGCCTTCGCCCGCCGGTCGGTCGTCACCTCGGGCACGGTGGAGGAGGTCCGCCGCAGCGGCGTGCTCTACACCGATGACGGAAGCTCACAGGTGGAGTACCACGGCCGGGTGCGCTACACCGCCAAGGGCGCCGAGGTCGTCAGCAACCGGATGCGGCTGGCCGGCTGCGACGTCCCCGTGTGCCCGGCGCCGAAGGAGGGGCAGATCGTCTATGTCGCCTACGACTCGGAGAATTTCAACCGGGCCGTCCGCACCTCGGCGGCCGGACTGCCTCACTGGCCGGTGCCCAGCCCGCTCGTCTGGGTCCTGGGGCTGATCGGCCTGGTTCCGCTGATCGGCGCCGTGGTCAACCTCATGTGGATCTGGCCCGCGCTCCGGACCAAGTCCTAGTTCACCCCCTGCATTGGGTTGAACGGCAGGGCCTCGGAAAGACCGGCCTTGCACGATCGCTCAGCGCCGACGCCACGCACCCGGTCGGAATTCGAGGGCGAGCGGGAGCCCAGCACCTTCACAAGTTCCGCGCCGAATTCGGCAGCGGCGGGCTCGTGGCCGTGGAAGGGCGCGCCTTCTGCAACCGGCTGCCCCTGCCGACCTACCGCCGATCCGGCGCATCTTCAAAGGGCGCGCCTACTGCAAGCACTACGAGGTGACCTGTGTGGTCATCCTCAGACAACGTGGTCTTCCTTCGGGCGAAGAGGTCGTGGGTTCAAATTCCGCCACCCCGAGGGTGAAGTACCAGGTAGAGGTCCGCTTTTCTGTTGTTCAGGGAGCTAACCCGATCTTTGCTCACCGCACGTGGCGGTCCCCCACCAGCGGGGAATCTGATCCCAGACGGGAACCGACACGGTGAGAGAAGGAAGGTCATGTCGCTGACGGAGATCCTTCCCGGCCGGCGCGGCTTCGGCACGGCCCCACTGGGCAACATGTTCCGCGCGATCCCCGAGGAAGAGGTCCGCGCCACCCTGGAAGCCGCTTGGGACCAGGGCACCCGCTACTACGACACCGCCCCCTTCTACGGCGCCGGCCTGGCCGAGTCGAGGCTCGGCACGCTGCTGTCCGCCAAGCCCCGCGACTCCTACATCCTGTCCACCAAGGTCGGCAGGGTCATCCTCGACGAGGTCCAGGTCGGGGACCGTGATCTGGGAGACAAGGGCGGCCTGTTCGAGCACGGCCGCCCCAACCGGATGGTCAACGAGTGGACCGCCGAGGCCACCGAGCGGTCGATCGAGGACAGTCTCAAGCGCCTGGGCGTCGACCGGCTCGACGTCGTCTGGGTCCACGACATCGCCCAGGACTTCAACGGCGACCAGTGGTTGCGGAAGTTCGAGGAGGCCCGCACCGGCGCCTTCCGGACCCTGTCCCGGCTGCGCGACGAAGGGGTGATCAGGGCCTGGGGGCTGGGCGTCAACCGCACCGAGCCGATCGAGTTGACCCTGGCCCTGGAGGAGCCCCAACCTGACGGCTTCCTGCTCGCCGGGCGCTACACCCTCCTCGACCACGAGCACGCCCTGCAGCGGCTGCTGCCCATGGCGCAGGAGCAGAACGTCGGCATGGTCGTCGGCGGGCCCTACAACTCCGGCGTCCTGGCCGGGGGCAGCCATTTCGAGTACCAGCAGGCGCCGCCGGAGATCCTCGAACGCGTCAAGAAGATCAAAAACCTTGCCGAGCGGCACGGTGTCGGCGTCAAGGCCGCGGCGTTGCAGTTCTCCCTGGCCCACCCGGTGGCGGCCGCCGTCATCCCTGGCGCGACCCGGCCGAGCCGGATCGCCGAGGACGTCGCCGCCGTCGACGAGACCGTCCCGGCCGCCTTCTGGCACGAGCTGCGCGCTCAGGGGCTGGTCAGCCCGGCCGCGCCGCTTCCCGATGGCGCCTGACCGACACGACCACCTGGAGAAACGATCATGGCCTCGACCTCGGTCAGCCGCGTCCTGCCCGCCTCGCCCGAGCGGGTCTGGGAGCTCATCGGCGGGTTCCACGCCCTGCCCGACTGGCTCCCCTACATTCCCGAGAGCACCATGCTCGACGGCGGCCGGGTCCGCCGGCTGGTGAACCCGGAGGGCGGGGTGATCGTCGAGCGGTTGTTGTCCTTCAACGAGGCCGAGCGCTCCTACACCTACGCCATCGTCGAAGGGCCCTTCCCCGTCACCGGTTATCTGTCCACGCTGCGGGTCTATCCGATGCCCGGCGCAGCCGAGGTGGTGTGGTCGGGGCGGTTCACCCCGACGACGGGGAGCGACGACGAGGCGGTCGCGCTGTTCACCACGATCTACCGTGACGGTCTCGACGCCCTGCACGACCTGCTGGCGGGCTGAAACCTCCGCAGGCCAGGCGCAGGTCAGATCTCCCCCATGCGGACGTTGATCCCGTCCGTACGGGCTTGTCCCGGTCCCCACCCCGATGGTTAGCGTCGCTACAAAGGGGGACCTCATGACCACGCTGACCGTCAACGGTACGGAATATCCGCTGGACCTGGCCGACCCCAGGGTCACTCTCCTCGACGCCCTCCGCGACAGGCTCGACCTCACCGGCACCAAGAAGGGCTGTGACCAGGGCGCATGCGGCGCCTGCACGGTCCTGTGCGACGGCCGGCGCATCCTCTCGTGTCTCACGCTGGCCGCGCAGTGCGACGGGCGGGAGATCACCACGATCGAGGGCCTGGAGTCCCATCCGATGCAGGACGCGTTCGTCCGGCACGACGCCTTCCAGTGCGGTTACTGCACGTCGGGGCAGATCATGTCGGCCGTCGCGCTGCTCGGGGAGAACCGGGCCGGTACGGATGCCGACATCCGCGAGTACATGAGCGGCAACCTGTGCCGCTGCGGGGCCTACTCCAACATCGTCGCGGCCGTGCGGGAGGTGGCGCGTCATGCGTGAGTTCCGCTACGAGCGGCCGGCCACGGTCGCCGAGGCGATACGGGCGGTCGCGCACGATCCGGAGGCCGACTTCCTCGCGGGGGGCACGACCGAGGTCGACCTGATGAAGGACGGCGTGTTCCATCCCGACCTGCTGGTCGACATCACCCGGCTGCCGCTCCGTGGGGTGCGCAGGAACGGGACGATGCTCCAGGTGGGGGCGCTGACCACCATGGAGGAGCTGGCGGCCGACCGTACGCTCATGGAGCGGGCGCCGTTCGTCGTGGAGGCGCTGCTCCGGGGGGCCTCGGTGCAGTTGCGCAACATGGCGACCATCGGCGGGAACCTGCTGCAGCGCACCCGGTGCCGCTACTTCCGCGATCCGGCCGTGCCGGCGTGCAACAAGCGGGAGCCGGGGACGGGCTGCGAGGCGGTCAACAGCGTGGCGCGGATGCACGCCATCCTCGGCGCGAGCCCGGCCTGCATCGCGTTGCACGCCTCCGACGTGGCGGTGCCGCTGTCGGCGCTCGACGCGGTGGTGCACATCCAGAGCGAGGAGGGCGAGCGGCTCGTACCGCTGACGCAGTTCTACCTGATGCCCGGTGAGACGCCCGACCGGGAGAACGTGCTGCGGCACGGCGAGCTCATCACCGCCGTCGACATCCCGTTGCCGCCGGAGGGCACCAGGTCGATCTACCTGAAGATCCGGGACCGGGCCTCGTACGAGTTCGCGCTCGCCTCCGCCGCCGTCGCGGTGATCATGGACGGGCCGGTCATCAAGGAGGCCCGGGTCGCCATGGGCGGGGTCGGCACCATTCCGTGGCGCGGCTTCGAGGCCGAAGAGGTGCTGCGCGAGGCGCCCGCCACCCCCGACACCTTCCGGAGCGCGGCCGACGGCACGATCCGCGACCCGTTCGTCGTGCCGGGCACCGCGTTCAAGGTCGAACTGGCCAAGCGGACCCTGATCCGCGCCCTCACGGAGGTGACCTCGTGACGACTATCCAGCAGCCGCGCATCCTGGGAGCGGGGGTCGACCGGGTCGACGGGCCGCTCAAGGTGACCGGCCAGGCCAGATACCCCAACGACGTCAACCTGCCCGGCATGGCCTACGCCGCCGTGGTGCGCTCGACCATCCCGTCGGGGCGGATCACGCGCATCGACACGACGGCGGCCGGGAAGTCGCCCGGCGTGCTCGAAGTGATCACCCACGAGAATGCCGACCACCTGGGCGAGGCGCCCGCGACGTTCATCAAGAACCCGCAGCCCCCGCTCCAGGACGACGTGATCCGCTACTACGGCCAGTACGTCGCCGTGGTCGTCGCCGACACCCAGCAGAACGCCACCGCCGCCGCCGGGCTGATCGAGGTCGACTACGACCGCCACGAGGCCATCCTCGACCCGCACGACCCCAGGGCCGAGCGCATCAAGGACCCGTGGGGCGAGGACACCGCCTGGGGCGACGTCAGGACGGCGCTCAAGCGGGCCCCGGTGATGATCGACCAGACGTACACGACCTCGGAGAACACCAACAACCCGCTGGGGTTGTTCACCACCCTCGCGTCGTGGGACGGCGACACCCTGACGCTGCACGACTCCAACCAGTGGCCGAACATGATCCAGCAGGTGGTGGCCGCGATGTTCGGCCTGCCGCGCGACGCGGTGCGGGTGCTGACCCCGTTCGTCGGCGGCGGGTTCGGCGCCGGGTTGCGGTGCTGGTCGCACATCCCGCTCGCGGTGATGGCCGCCCGGCACGTCGGCCGCCCGGTGAAGCTGGAGCTGACGCGGCCGGAGATGTTCACCGGCCTCGGCCACCGGACCAGCAGCATCAACTGGATCAGGCTCGGCGCGACCCGCGACGGCCGGCTGACCGCGATCGAGCACGAGAGCCTCACCACGCTCCCGCTCGACGGCGACGAGTACGAACCCTGCTCCTCCGTCTCCACCTGGTCCTACGCCAGCCCCAACGTGACCGCGCGCGACCAGCAGGTCCGGCTCAACATCCCGTGGACGAACTTCATGCGCGCCCCCGGCGACGCCCAGGGCAACTTCGCGCTGGAGTCGGCGATCGACGAACTCGCGTGGGAGGTCGGGCTCGACCCGCTGGAGATACGGCTGCTGAACTACGCGGAGGTCGACCCGAAGACCGGGCGTCCGTGGTCGAGCAACGCGTTGCGGCAGTGCCTCGAAGTGGGCGCGCAGCGGTTCGGGTGGTCGAACCGGAACCCCGAGATCGGGTCGATGCGCGACGGGCATGAGCTGGTCGGCTACGGCGTGGCCGGGGTGAGCTTCTTCTGGTACCAGCAACCGTGTTCGGCCACCGTGATCGTCAGGGGCGACGGGTCGGCGTACATCCGCAGCGCGGTCACCGACATCGGGACCGGCACGTACACGATCATGGCCCAGCTGGCGGCCGGGCTGCTCGGGCTGGAGGTCGACCAGGTCGAGATGCAGCTCGGCGACTCCTCGATGCCGGTGGGCACCGCCGCCGGCGGCTCGGGGCTGACCGCGGCGCTCGGCAGCGCCGTGCACGACGCCTGCGGGCGGCTGATCAAGAAGTTCGTCGAGCTGGCCGGCACCGACCCGTTCTCGCCGCTGGCCGACGTGCCGTTCGGGGACGTCGAGGTGTCGGAGGGCCGGCTGTTCCGCAAGGGCGAGCCGACGCGGGGCGAGTCGCTGGCGCGCATCCTGGCCGTCCACGGCCTGACCGAGCTGTCGGCCGAGAGCACCTCGACGCCGAACTCGGCCGACCAGATGGGCATGACGCCGGCCGGGGCGCGCGGCGCCCGGTTCGTGGAGGTGCGCGTCGACGAGGACCTCGGCCGGGTCAGGGTCGCCCGGATCGTCACGGTCAACGACGGCGGCCGGATCCTGAACGAGAAGCTGGCCCGTAGCCAGATCCTCGGCGGGACCGTCGGCGGGGTCGGGATGGCGCTGTTCGAGGACACGGTGACCGACAAGGACACCGGCCGCATCGCCAACGCGACCTTCGGCGACTACCTGATCCCGGTCAACGCCGACATCCCCGACGTGCACGTCGAGTTCGTGGGGGAACCCGACGCGTTCAACCCCATCGGGGTGAAGGGGGTCGGCGAGATCGGGCTGGTCGGGGTGGCCGCCGCCATCGCCAACGGGATCTTCCACGCGACCGGGAAGCGTATGCGGTCGTTGCCGATCACCATGGACGCCGTGATGGATTAAGCGCAGGGAGGGCGGCCGGAAAGCCGACTGCAAGCCGGATTGAGCACCATTGGTGACATGAAGGCCGCTCTCCCCCTCGCCCTCGTCTTCCTCGCACTGACCGGCTGCGCCGCCGTCTCCGGCGAACAGCCCGGCACCACCACCGTCGTCAGCACCGCGACGCCGGACATCGCCACCGAACCCACCGCCTCCTCTCCGGAGGACTCCACCGAGGAGTCCACTGAGGAGTCCGCCGCGCCCGCCTCCTCGGACGTCGTCGCCGACGGCGCCGAGATCTCCGCCGAGCTCACCCGGGCCGGACAGCGTGACACCTACCCGCTCGACCTGGGCGACGCCCGCGAGTTCTACGTGACCGACATGTCCGGCGACGGCATCGAGTTCCAGATCGTCTCCGAGGTCGACGGCGAACCGATCAGCCCCTCCGGCTTCGCCCTTTCGTGGGGCTCCACCGTCGTGAAGCTGACCAAGACCGGGGCACACCGTCTTGAGGTGTACGGCCAGACGAACGTCGTCGGCCCCTACGGCTTCCGGGTGGCCACGGTGAAGGTGCGCGACATCCCCACCACGATCGGCCTGAACATCAACGGCCAGCTCGACGTGCCCGGCCGGATCGACCGCTACGAGTTCGACTCCGACGGCGCGACGGCCATCAAGCTCATCGGCGGCAACGGCGCGTGCCAGGCCATCGAGGTCGAACTCGTCGACGCCGCGGAGAAGAGCATCGCGACCGCGCGCCAGCCGATCCCGCTGTGCGGCTACGAGGCGCCCATCCCGCTCGCCAACGGCGACGGGAAGTACGCGCTGGTGGTCAGGTCGGCGGCGGCCAAGACCGGCGGCTACACCTTCCAGCTCGCCCGCGCCTAGCCCTTCGTCAGAGTGCCCTCGTAGAGGACCGAGCTGCTGCCCTCCTGGCCCTCGAACCTCAGCGTCGCCGGCTCGGTCAGCGTGAGGGTGATGTCGCCGCCCACGCACTGGCCGAGCTGCACGATGGACATCTCCAGCACCTGGCCGTTCTGGCGGGCCGAGCGGAGCTGGACGTCCTGCTCGCAGTCGTCCCGCCGCCAGGTGCCGCTTCTCGTGCCGTCTTCGAGGGTCAGGGTGACGGCGACCCTGGCGCCCGCGTCGCGGACGATGTCACCGGTCCACGTCCCGGCGAACGACGCGGGAACGCCGGTCTGAGCACTGGTCTCCCGGGCACTGGTCTCCCCGGCGCCGGTCTCCCGGGGGGTGGTCTCGGGGGAGCCGTTGAGGGCCGTCCACAGGATGCCGATGGTGACCGCGACGGCGAAGCCGACACCCGCGGCGGCGGCCAGGTTCGGCCCGGTACGCCGGCGTTTGGGCGTCAGCACGGCCGTCTGCGGCCCCACGCCGATCAGCATCACCCACAACTGGTGGGCCGAGGGCCGCTCCTCCGGGTCTTTGGCCAGGCACCTGGCCAGCGTCTCGCGCAGGGGCGAGGGCACGCCGTCGAGGCGGGGGGCGGTGTTGAGGATGCGGCTGAACACGGCCGCGACGGTGTCGTTGCCGAAGGGCGGCTCGCCGGTCGCGGCGTAGACCATGGTCGCCGCCCACGAGAACACGTCGGCGGCCGTCGATCCGTGGACGCCGCCCAGCTGCTCGGGGGCCATGTAGGGCGGCGTGCCGGAGATGGAGGTCGGCATCGTGCTCGCGTCGGCGAGCTGGGCGATGCCGAAGTCGACCACGCGCGGGCCGTCGGGGCCGAGCAGCACGTTGGCCGGCTTGAAGTCGCGGTGCACCACCCCGGCGCTGTGGATGGCCGCCAGGGCGGCGGCGGTGTTCACGGCCAGCCGTTCGAGCTCGCCCTCACGCAGCGGCCCCCGATCGCGCACCCGCTCCTGCAACGACGGGCCGTCGATGAACTCGCTCACCACGAAGGGCGCGGGCACGTCGATCTCGGCGCGCAGGACCCGGGCGGTGCAGAAGGGCGCCACCCGCCGCGCCGAGTCGAGCTCGCGCGCCAGCCGCCGCCGGATCGCCGGGTCGGCCCCGCCGCGCAGCAGTTTCACGGCCACGCGCTCACCGGAGGGGGAACGGGCTTCGTACACGACGCCCTGACCGCCCTCGCCGAGACGCCCCACGAGCTGGTGATCGCCCAGGACGGGCGGGTCTCCCGGCTCCAGCGGACCAGCGGGCATGCGTCCTCCCACGGGGGCTCGTGACGTCCACACCATAGCGCCCGGGGGAAACGTCGGACGTGGCGGGTAAAAATGGGGGCGTGTCGCTTTCCACCGAACTTCACAACCTCGGCCGTCCCCTCGTGGAGCGGCAACTCGCCCATCCGACCGTCCGGGGGATCGCCGACGGCAGTCTGCCCGAGGCCTCCTTCCGGGCCTGGCTGGAACAGGACTACCTGTTCCTGCTCGACTACGTCCGGGTCTTCTCCCGGCTCGCCTGGCAGGCCCCCGACGCCCACCTCGGCGACCTGGTCGACCTCGCCTACTCGACCTTCCACGACGAACTCTCCCTGCACCGGTCGATGTCGGCCCGCTACGGCGCCGACCTCAACACGGCCACCAAGGGCAAGGCGTGCGCCGCCTACACCGAGTTCCTGATCGACAGCGCCGCCCACTACGGCGAGGGCCTGGCGGCGCTCTACCCGTGCATGTGGGGCTACTCGACCCTGGGCCAGGCCCTCGCGGAGACCGCCGCCCCGCGCTACCGGGCCTGGGTGGAGACCTACGCCGACCCGGGCTTCCAGGCCCTCACCGAACGCATCGCCAAGATGATCGACGAAGCCGACGTCCACCCGGGGCGCGCGCGGGAGTTGTTCCTGCGCGGCATGGAACACGAGATCGCGTTCTGGGACGTCACCGCTTAGGCCGCCGCCAAGGCCCCGCCGACCGGGGCCATGACAGCGCCGATTCGACGATGCCCGATTTCGTGTCAGTTCTCCGTGAAGCCGACGGCGCGGCCGCTCACTCTGATGCGCTGGTCGTCGGGGAGCGGGGCGGCGGTGAGCAGGCTGGGGCGGCCCATGTCGGCGCCCTGGTGGATGGTGACGACGTCGTCTTCCTTGATCAGGGCCAGGTCGCGCAGATACCCGGTGAAGGCCGCGGCGGCGGCGCCGGTGGCCGGGTCTTCGACCACGCCCCCGGGCGGGAACGGGTTGCGGGCGTGGAAGATCACGGGCGACTCGGCCCAGAAGAGGTTCACGGTGATCCAGTCGCGGGCGGCCATCAGGGCGCCCAGGGCCTCGAAGTCGTAGTCGAGGGCGGCCAGGAGCTCGCGTGAGGCAAGGCCCACCACCAGGTGGTTCATGCCGGCGTTGGCGACGTGGACCGGGAAGGCCGGGTCGAGGTCGGCGGGGGTGTAGCCGAGGGCGCGCAGCGCCGCTTCGACGTCGGCGGGGTCGGCCGGGCGGGTGGTCGCGGGGGGCGAGGTGAGGGTGGCGGTGACGGGGCCGTTCGGTTCGGCGACCACGTCGACGTCGACCGGGCCGGCCTTGGTCGTCAGGTGGATGGTGCCGGAGCCGGTGCGTTCGCCGAGCGCCACCGAGGTCGCGATGGTGGCGTGGCCGCAGAAGGCGACCTCGGCCAGAGGGCTGAAGTAGCGGATCGTGTACGCGTCGCCGCCCTCGGGGAACAGGAACGCGGTCTCGGAGTAGCCCACCTCGGCGGCGATGGCGAGCATCTCGGCGTCGGTGTGGCCCGTGGCGTCGAGGACGACCCCTGCCGGGTTGCCTCCTGACGGGTCGGCGGTGAAGGCCGCGTACCTGAGGATCATGACGCCCCCTAGACGATGATCAGTGCCGAGACGAAGAGCCAGGCGAGATGCCAGGTCTGGTCAAGAACATACGCCCCCGTCCCGATCGACGGGTTGTCGTCGTGGCCGGGGCGCGGCACGCCGAGCGCGGCGAACCGGCCGCGGCCGGTCTTGGCGGCGAGCCACTGGATCGGCCAGCGGCGGTCGGCGATCCAGTGGGTGACGCCCGTGACGGCCAGGCCGATCGCGACGTCGGCGGGGGCGAAGACCGCGCCGAGCTGCCAGACCAGCACCATCAACCCGGCGAAGGCCAGCACGACGTGGGTCAGGACGTGGGTGGTGTTGGCCAGCCGTCCGGCCCAGCCGGGCTGGATCTTGGTACAGGCCTGGTGGTCGGTCTGGATCCAGTGATCCACGATCATGTGGGTCGTGTAGAGCGTGACATAGACGGCGGCGAACTCCGCCAGGCGGTCGCTCATGTCCACATCCGTCCTTCCAGCACCATTCCCCAACATGATCGACAGTAGGGCGGGCTGCCGGGAAGTTCTGTGAACCAGTACTCACTACGACTGACGTGCGCGGCGCCGCAGTCCGTCCATGTCATTGATAAGTACGCGCCGGCGGCCCGTCTCGATCAGACCTCGATCACGCAATCCACGCAGCGCCTTGTTGACCGCCTCCCGGGAGGAGCCCACCCAGCTGGCCAGTTCGTCCTGGCTGAGGGGCAGTTCGAGGCTGACGCCGCCCGGCACCGGCTCCCCGTAGCGCTCGGCCAGCTCGACGAGCCGGTTGGCGACCCGGACGGCGGTGTCGAGCACGCCGTACTCGATGCGTTTGCGGTCGGCGTCGCGCAGGCGTTCGGTGACCGTACGCATGATCAGCACCGCGACACGGCCGTTCTCGCGCAGGAACCCGGCGAAGTCGCGGATGGCCAGGCCCTCGACCGGTTCGACCGCGGTGACGGTCGCCGACCGGGGCTCGCCGTCGATGGAGGCCATCTCGCCGACGACGGCTCCGGGGCCGCGTACGGCCAGCACCACGTCGGTGCCCGATTCGGACGCGGCCGAGATCTTCACCTTGCCCGACAGGACGAGCAGCACCCACGTCGAGGGGTCGCCCTGGGTGAAGACGATCTCGCCCCGGCCCCAGGTGCGGGTCCGGCCGCGGGTCCGCAGGTCGATCTGTTCCTCGGGGGTGAGCTTGGCGAACAATTCCGTCATCAGAACTCCCTCCGCCCGATGAGACGGATCTTGGAATCACAGGATCGAACATGTGTACGATTCCGGCTCGGTTGTGATTTAGATTGCTCACCATGGCGCACGTTGTGAAGCGGGCTTACAAGTACCGCTTCTACCCGACCCCCGGTCAGGCCGAAGAACTGGCCAAGACCTTCGGGTGCGTGCGCTTGGTCTACAACAAGGCCCTCGAAGAACGCATCCGCGTCCGCGAGGAGGAGGGCCGGAGTGTCTCCTACTCGCAGTCGTCGGCCGCGCTGACTGAATGGAAGCGCACCGGAGACCTGGCTTTTCTCAACGAGGTGTCGTGCGTGCCGTTGCAGCAGGCGTTGCGGCACCTCCAGGCGGCGTTCGCGCACTTCTTCGCCAAGCGCGCCCGGCATCCGGTCTTCAAGTCGCGCAAGAGGTCGCGGGCCTCGGCCGAATACACACGCTCGGCGTTCCGCTGGCGTGACGGCCGGCTCACCCTGGCCAAGATGGACGCCCCACTCGACATCGTGTGGTCGCGTCCGCTGCCCGACGGGGTGGAGCCGTCCACGGTCACGGTTTCGAGAGACGCCGCCGGACGCTGGTTCGTGTGCATTCTGGTCGAAGACGAGATCGCTCCACCTCCTCCGACCAACGTCACGGTCGGAGTCGACCTGGGCATCACCACTCTGGCGACGCTGTCGACCGGCGAGAAGATCGACAACCCCCGCCATGAGAAGGCCGACCGCCGCAGGCTCGCCAAGGCCCAGCGTGCCTTGGCGCGCAAGGCCAAGGGCAGCGCCAATCGCGCCAAAGCACGGCTTGTCGTCGCCCGTGTTCACGCCCGCATCGCCGACCGTCGACGCGACCATCTGCACAAGGTCACCACCCGGCTTGTTCGTGAGAACCAAACGATCGCCGTCGAAGACCTGAAGGTCGCCAACATGCTCAAGAACCGTTCGCTGGCACGCGCCGTCGCCGATGCGGGCTGGCGGGAGTTCCGGTCCATGCTGTCGTACAAGGCGGCCTGGTACGGCCGGGAGCTGCTGGTCATCGACCGCTGGTTCCCCTCCAGCAAACGGTGCTCGGCCTGCGGGGCCGTCACCGAATCGCTGCCGCTGGGCGTCCGGGAATGGGTGTGCGCCTGCGGCGCGGCCCATGACCGCGACGTCAATGCGGCTGCGAACATCCTCGCCGCAGGGCTTGCGGAGAGCTGAAACGCCTGTGGAGCCGATGCAAGACCTCAAGGAGACCCCCTCTCCGGCGGGCAATCGGCGGTGAACCAGGAACCCTCGCGGGCGACCGCGGGGATCCCCTTTCTTCTTGGGAGGGGAGTCTGTCAAGGCGCCCTTCTGAGTTCCGGCAGCACGTCTGCCGCCACCGCGTCGAGGACCGATTCGTCCCCGGCCCAGATGCCAGTCTCGCGCGGCCAGGGCGCGGCCAGGTCGGTGTAACCGAGTTCGGCAGACCTTCCTACAAAATCGCGATAACACTCGACACTCGACAACGAATAGACGGGGGCCGAGTCCGACTGCAGGAACCGCCGCACGCCCTCGCGCGGCCGGCCCGCGTCGGCCAGCGCGTCGTCGAACCGGCGCGACGCCTCGGCGACCGCGTCCCACCAGGCGCCGAGGGTCTCCTTGTCCCGTCCACCGAGGGTCACCCAGCCGTCGCCGAACCGGGCGGCCAGCGCCATCGCCTTCGGCCCGTCGGCCGCCACCAGGAACGGCACGCGGGGACGCTGCACGCAACCCGGCGTGTTGCGCGCCTCGACCGCCTCGTAGTAGTCGCCCGACCAGGACACCCGCTCCTCGCGCAGCAGCAGGTCGAGCAGTTCGACGAACTCGGCGTAGCGGGCGTACCGGCTGGCGGGTTTCCAGCCCAGGACATTGGAGTCGTAGCCGCCCCCGCCGCCCGCGCCGATCCCGAGCGTGAAGCGGCCCTCGGAGAGGTCGTCGAGGGCGGTCAGCTCGCGGGCGAACGGCACGGGGTGGCGGAAGTTGGGGGAGGCGACCAGCAGGCCGATCTCCATGGTCGAGGTCACCATCGCCGCGGCCGACAGGGTCGGCACCGAGCCGAACCACGGGCCGTCGATGAGGGTGCGCCAGCCCAGGTGGTCGAAGGTCCACGCGTGGGCGAAGCCGTAGGCCTCGGCGGCTCGCCAGCGGCGTTCGAGCTCGGGGCGGCGGTGTTCGGGCAGGATCGTGATTCCGGCACGCATGTATCCATCGTGACACGCGGGCCAAATCCCCACATTTCCGATCGGTCTTCTAATCTGGTCGGGTTTGCGTCCCCTCCCTCCCTGACCGATCGAGAGGACACCTGTTGGCCCCCGACCTCACCAGGGCCCGATTAGGCACGACGGCGTCTTTCGTGCTGTGCGGAATCATGTCCGGCACGCTGACCGTGCGCGTCCCGGCCATGACCGACACGATCCACCTCACCAAATCGCAACTCGGCATCGTCCTGCTCGCGTGGGCGGTCGGCGGGCTGCTGGCCATGCAGGGCGCCCGGCCCATGCTGCGCCGGCTGGGCAGCGGCCGGTCGCTCACCCTGTCGATGCCGCTCAGCGCGCTCACCCTCACCGGCGTGGCGCTGGCGCCCGACTACGTCGCGCTGATCGCCTCGGCCGCCGCGTTCGGCGTGGCCGTGGGCCTGTTCGACATCTCGATGAACGCCCAGGGCGCGGTGGCCGAGAACGCCTCGGGCCGGTCGCTGATGAGCGGGTTCCACGCCGGGTGGTCCATCGGGGCCATCGCGTCGGGGGTCATCGGGATCGGCGCGATCAGGCTGGGGTTGTCGTTCCGCGACCACCTGATCCTGGTGGCGCTGGCCAGCCTGCCGGTCGCGGCGGCGCTGGCGCGCACGTACCTGCCCGACCCGGCCAGCGACGACGGCGACGCGGCGGTGCGCCGGCGGCTGCCGCCGGTGGTCTACGTGCTGGGCGTGGTGGTGTTCGCCGCGTTCATGATCGAGGGCATGGTCGGCGACTGGAACGGTCTCTACCTGCGCGACGTGCTCGGCGCGCCCGAGTCGCTGGCCGCGCTCGGCTATCCGCTGTTCGCCGGCGGCATGCTGGCCGCCCGGCTCGCCGGCGACCGGCTGCGCAGACGCTACGGCGCCGCCGCGTGCCTGCGCTTCGGCGGGCTCGTGGTGGCGCTGTCGTTCGGGGTGGTGATCACGGCGCCGGTGGCCGAGGTCGCATTGGTGGGACTGCTGGTCGCCGGGGTGGCGATGGCCACCGTGATCCCGTTCGCGCTCTCGCTGGCGGGCGGGGCCGACCCGGCGCAGTCGGGGCCTGCCATCGCGCAGACGGCCGCCATCGGCTACGCCGGGCTGCTCCTCGGACCAGTCCTGATCGGGTTCCTCGCCGACGCGACGTCGCTTCGGCTGGCCCTTTCCGTGGGACTGGTCCTCGGAGCGGTGATCTGGTTGTCAACCCGCTATCTACCGGCCGACTCCTGAGAAATCAGGAGTGAATCTCAGGAGTGGGCCAGGCAGCTCGACGAGACCGTCACGACGGTCGGCAGGCTGCCGGTGTTCATGAACTGCATCTGCCACTGGGCGCCGCTGGCGGCGCTGCGGATGGGCGCCATCGGGACGCCCTGGCTGAGCAGCGGAACGGTCCACGAACCGCCGACCAGCGTGCTACCCGCGGGGCAGCTGCCGCCGTTGACCTGAGCGCCCAGCTGCGGGAGCAGGGTCACCGGCTTGCCGGCGACGTGCACGACGCCGGTGATGGTGGTAGCCGAGGCGGCCGGACCGGCCGAGCCGCCGATGGCGCCGCCACCGAGGTCGTCGTCGTCCTCGAAGCCGTCTTCCTCTTCGAAGCCGTCATCGCCGGTCTCGTCGTAGAAGTGGCCCGGCAGGCAGTGACGGTCCGAAGTGCTCACAGCGCGACGCTCGGCCGAGATGCCGGCGTCCATGCCCTCGTTCCAGTCCATGCGAGGAGCGGTCTGAGCGCTCTGCATGCCCTCGAAGTGGTGGCCGTGGTGGCGGTGGTGCTTCGGCTTCTTGTGGTGCTCGTGCAGGTGGTGGATGTGCTTGTTCCAGCAGCGGTTGTGGATGATGTGGTTGTCGTGCTTGTGGTGGTGGTGCCTGTGCACGAAGTGGCGCTTGTGGTGGTGGTGCTTGTGCAGCCAGTGCTTCGTGTGGAAGATGCGGTGGTAGTGGTGGATGTGGTGCCATTCAATCTTCGGGCGAATGCGGATGTGCCGCTTCTTCACCCGGTACTTGATCACCTTGACTCTCTTGGCTTTCTTGTACTGCTTAACCGGTGCGTGGCCCATGATCTGGGTGTCGGAGACCGGGGCAGCTTGCGCGGGAAGCGCGACGCCCATGAAACCGAGGCCCATGATTAGGGCGATCATGTACGTTCCGTACCTCATGTGCCGATCATGCAATATCCGGACGGATCTCCTTTGGCAGCACACACAAAGCCACGGGAAAGCTCGGCCAGTAAATGCCCCTTAAATCGGGAAGTTTCACGGGGTTGCGTTGGTTGAGTGAGTCGTGATCGATGTCGATGTTGTGGTGATCGGTGCTGGTCAGGCCGGATTGTCCGCTGCGTACCACCTGCGGCGGTTCGGATTGTCGCAGGTCGTGCTCGACGCGGAGGGCTCCCCCGGCGGGGCGTGGCGGCACCGATCCCCCACGCTGACAATGGATCGCGTGCACGGGATCTTCGATTTGCCGGGCATGTCGCGCCCTTCCGCCGACCCGGGGCGGGCGGCGGCGGAGGCCGTACCGGAATATTTCGCCGCTTATGAAGCTCAAATGGGTTTGGACGTCATGCGGCCGTACAAAGTGGGAAAAGTCGAGCCGGGTTTCACGGTCGACGGGAAATGGCGCGCCCGCGGAATCGTGAACGCCACCGGCACGTGGACCCGCCCGCATTGGCCGTTCTATCCCGGGCGTTTCGAAGGCGGGCAGCTCCACTACGCGTCCTATGATGGCCCGGCGGATTTCGCCGGCCTGAACGTCGTGGTCGTCGGCGGCGGGCATTCCGCGATGCACGTCCTGTCGGAGGTCGGCGCGGTGGCCGCCTCCACGCTGTGGGTGACACGCCGGGAACCCGACTTCCGTCCCGAGGGCTTCGACGGCCGCGACGCCGTGGCGCTCGTCGACGAACGGGTGCGCGCCGGGTTGCCGCCCCAGAGCGTGGTGAGCGTGACCGGCCTGACCTACACGCCGGTCGTCACCGAGGCCCTCGAACGCGGCGTGCTGACCCGCCGCCCGATGTTCACGCACCTGGTGCGCGACGGCGTGTCGTGGGGCGACGAGGTCTTCCCCGCCGACGTCATCGTGTGGGCGACCGGCTTCCGCGCCGACCTCCGCCACCTGGCCCCGCTGAAGCTGCGCCGCCCCGGCGGCGGCATCCGCATGGACGGCACCCGCGTCGTGGCCGAGCCGCTCGTCCACCTCGTCGGCTACGGCCCCTCGGCCAGCACGGTCGGCGCGAACCGGGCCGGCCGCGAAGCCGCCCGCGACCTGGCCCGCCGGCTGGCGCCGCACACCTCGCTGAGAGCCGGCTGAGACGCCGCTGAGGGCCCGCTGAGGCGTGACAGCCCGCTGTGCGCCGGATGACAGCGGCGGGCTCCACCCTGGGAGGCATGGAATACGCATTCGAGGCCCGCGGCCTCGTGAAACGCTACGGAAAGACGACCGCCCTGGCGGGCCTCGATCTCTCCGCCCCGCAGGGGACCGTGCTCGGGGTGCTCGGCCCGAACGGGGCCGGCAAGACCACCGCCGTCCGGATCCTCGCCACGCTGCTGCGCCCCGACGAGGGACGCGCGTTCGTGGGCGGCCTCGACGTCGTCAAGGACGCCGCCAAGGTCCGCCGCCTGATCGGCCTGACCGGCCAGTACGCCTCCGTCGACGAAGACCTGACCGGCCTGCAGAACCTGGTCCTCATCGGCCAGCTGCTCGACCTCCGCAAGAGCGAGGCGATCGCCAGGGCCACCGAGCTGCTGGGCGAGTTCGGGCTGGCCGACGCGGCGACGCGGCAGGCCAAGACCTACTCGGGCGGCATGCGCCGCCGCCTCGACCTGGCCGCCAGCCTCGTCGGCCGCCCCGACGTCATCTACCTCGACGAACCCACGACCGGGCTCGACCCCTCGAAGCGCGACGACGTGTGGAACATCGTGCGCGGGCTGGTCAAGGACGGCGTGACCGTGCTGCTGACCACGCAGTACCTGGAGGAGGCCGACGCGCTGGCCGACGAGATCACCGTCGTCGACCACGGCCGGTCGATCGCCCACGGCACCCCGGCCCAGCTCAAGCAGATCGTCGGCGGCCAGACCATCCTCGCCCGACCGGCCGACCCGGCCCGCCTGGCCGAGACCGAGGCCATCCTCACCGGCGTCTCCGGCCGCCCGGCCGAATCGCCCAGCCGCGGCGTGGTCACCGTGCCCGTCGACGGCGACGCCCAGTTCACCGAGGCGGTGGCGCGGCTCGCCCAGGCCGGCGTCTCCGTCACCGAGCTCTCCCTGCGCCTGCCCAGCCTGGACGAGGTGTTCTTCACCCTCACCGGCCAGCGCGCCACCGACGAAGAAGCGGCCTGAGAAGGAGCCCCCCATGACGACCACCACCCTCTCCCCCGTCCAGCCCCCGAAGCCCGCCCCCACCCGCGCGCAACCACGCCCTTTCGGGCTGGTCAGACATAGTCTCGCCCTCGCGCGGCGGAGCTTGATAAAGACCATCAGGACACCCGAGCAACTGCTCGACGTGACCCTCCAGCCGATCATCTTCGTGGTGCTGTTCGTGTTCCTGCTCGGCGGCGCCATCGCCGGCGACACCCACCAGTACCTGCAGTTCCTGCTGCCGGCGATCCTCGTGCAGACCGTCGTGTTCGCCTCGGTGGCGACCGGCGTGAGCCTCAACACCGACCTCAAGAAGGGGGTCTTCGACCGGTTCCGCAGCCTCCCGATCGGGCGGTCGGCGCCGCTGATCGGGTCGGTGCTCGGCGACCTGATCCGCTACGTCGTCGCCACGCTCTCCCTGGCGATCTGCGGGCTGGTGCTCGGTTTCGACCTGGTCAACGGCATCGTGCCGGCGCTCGCGGCCGTCGTCATGACCATCGGGTTCGCGTTCTGCCTGAGCTGGGCGTTCGTCCTGCTCGGCATGGTGCTGCGGGAGCCGGGCGCGGTGCAGGGCGTGGCGTTCCTGACGATGTTCCCGCTGACGTTCGGCACCGGCATGATGGCCCCGGTCGACACCCTGCCGGGCTGGCTCCAGTCGTGGGTGCACGTCAACCCGGTCGCCCACGCGATGGAGGCCGCCCGCGGCCTCATGATCGGCGGGCCGGTGGCCGGTCACGTCGTGTGGGTCGCCGCCTGGGGCGTCGGCCTGATGGCGGTCTTCGCGCCGCTGGCGGTCCGGGCCTACCGGCGCAGGACCTGATCGATGGCCGCCGCCCGGTCGAGGGCCGCGCCCTTGCCGTAGGCGTCGTGGTAGGCGTCGTCCCCGAGGGTCTCCCGCAACTGGGCGGAGACCCGGAAGACGTCGGGGTTGTACGCGTCGGGGGCGCCCCGCAGCTGCTCGCTCGCGCCGAGCGTGCGGGCCGCCCCTTCGGCGTTCCCGCGTACGGTCTCGACCTCGGCGGCCAGCACGCCCACCCGGGCCAGCACGGGCCGGTCGCGGGCCGAGTCGGCCAGTCCGGCGGCCTCGCCGGCGGCCGAGGCGGCGGCCTCCAGGTCGCCCTCGGCGATGGACAGATGGCCCAGGCACGTCAGCACCAGCGCCCGGAACTGCGGCGACACGATGCCCGAGTCGTCGATCGCGGCGGCGGCCCGTTCGTACTGGAACCGCGCCTCGGCCAGGTCGCCCACCTCGCGGGCGAGGTCGCCGAGGCCGATCCGGGAGAAGGCGGCGTCTCTGATCGACCACTCGGTCCGGCTCGACTCGGCCATCAGCCGCAGCTCGTGGCGGGCGCCGTCGACGTCGCCCTGGCGGCTGCGGGCGGTGGCCAGGTACATGCGCTGGTGCCCGGCGTCGTCGTCGGGGTTGAGCAGCCGGGTCAGCTCGATGGCCTCCTCCAGCGACTTCACCACCAGGTCGAAGTCGCCGAACAACATGGCGGCGTCGGCGATGAACGTGAGCGCCTGGGCCAGCCCCCACCGGTCGCCGACCTCGCGGAACCCGGCGGCGGCCTGGCCCAGGTCGGCCAGCATGCCGCTGGGGTCGCCCTCGTTCTCCAGCATGAACGCTCGGAACATCAGCAGCATGGCCCTGCTCCACGGTTCGGCCACCGCGAGGGCCCGGTCGATCGCGGCCAGGCCCCCTTCGGTGTCGTCCTGGAACAGGTGGTAGATCGGGCTGATCAGGCAGAGCAGCGGGTCGTCGTCGACGTCGGCCTCACGGGAGATCTCGCCGAACCGGGCGATCAGCCCCTCGACGTCCTCGATCGGCTGGCTCATCAGCGAGTTCAGCAGATACATCATCGTGGTGATCAGCCACGCGTTCCGGTCGATGTCGCCGTCGAGGTCGAGCGCCGACTTGAGCCAGGGCACCGACTCCGACCGGCGGCCGGTGATCATCCAGAACGTGCCGAGGGCGGCGGTCATCCGGGTGGCGGTGGCGGCGTCGCCCCGCTCGATGGCGTAGTGGAAGGCGGCCAGCAGGTTGTCGTGGTCGGTGCCGAGGACGCGGATCCAGCTGAGCTGCCCGTGGCCGCGCATCTGGCCGCCGCCCTGCTCGGCCAGGTCGAGGAAGTAGCGCGTGTGGGCACCGCGGACCTCGTCGACCTCGCCGCGTTCGGCCAGGCGTTCGAGGCCGTATTCGCGGATGGTCTCCAGCATCCGGTAGCGGGGGCCGTCGATGAGCTGGAGCAGCGACCGGTCGACCAGGGCGGCCAGCAGGTCGAGCGAGCCGCCCACCGCCTCGGCCGCCTCGGCGGTGAAGCCGCCGGGGAACACCGCGAGCCGTTCGGCCAGGTCGCGCTCGTCGTCGCCGAGCAGGTCCCAGCTCCAGGCCACCACCGCGCGGAGCGTCTGGTGCCGGGCCATCGCGGTACGGCTCCCGCCCGTCAGCAGCCGGAACCGGTCGTCGAGCCGGGCCGCCACCTGCTCGACGGCGAGCGAGCGCAACCGGGCCGCGGCCAGCTCGATCGCCAGCGGCAGCCCGTCGAGGCGGCGGCAGATCTCCCGCACGACCGGCGTGTTGGCCTCGGTGAGGGCGAACCCGGGACGCACCGCCTCGGCCCGATCGAGGAAGAGCCGGACCGCCGGTTCGTCGGCCAGCGGCGGCACCGGCCAGAGCGACTCGCCGAAGATCCCGAGGGCCTCGCGGCTGGTGGCCAGCACCGTCAGCCGGGGGCACAACCCGAGCAGTTCGTCGGCCAGCCGGGCGGCGGCGTCGATGAGGTGCTCGCAGTTGTCGAGCAGCAGCACGCCCTCGACGCCCGACAGCACCTCGACGATGCGGGCGACGGTGCTCTCCTGCGTCTTCGTCTGCCCCGCGCCCACCGCCGCCAGCACCGCCTGCGGCACGTCGTCGGGGTTGGTGACGGGGGCCAGCTCGACCAGCCAGACCGGCCGGTCGAGCCCGGCGGCGACCGTGCTGGCCAGCCGGGTCTTGCCGGCCCCGCCCGGCCCCACCAGGGTGACGAGGCGGCTGTCGGCCAGCCGCCGGGCGATCTCGGCCATGTCGTGGTCGCGGCCGACGAAACTGGTCAGCGGCGCCCGCAACACCGGACGCCCCCGGCGCGGCGCCGGCTCCTCGCGCAGCACGGCCAGGTGGGCCTCGCGCAACTCGGCGCCGGGGTCGACGCCGAGTTCGTCGGCCAGGGCGTGGCGGACCTCCTCGAACACGGTCAGCGCCTCGGCCCGCCGCCCCGACGCGGCCAGCGCCCGCATCAATAGAGCGTGCACGCGTTCGCGCAGCGGATGGCGGGCGGCCAGGTCGCGCAGCTCGGAGACGACCGGTTCGGCTTCGAGGCGGTCTTCGGTGGCGGTCAGCCAGGCCTCGTCGAGGCCGTCGACGGCGGCGTCGGCGAACGGCGCGTCGGCCACGTCGGCCAGCGGCCGCCCCCGCCAGAGCGCGGCGGCCTCGCCCAGGAGCCCGGCCGCCCGCCGGTGGTCTCCGGCGGCCAGCGCGGCGCGTCCGCTCGCGGCCAGGGCGGCGAACCGGTGGGCGTCGACGTTCTCCCTCGGCAGCGTCAGCCGGTATCCGCCGGGTTCTGAGCGCAGCGCCGCCGGGTCGGGCAGCACCCGGCGCAGCCGCGACACGAGCGACTGGAGGGCGTTGGCCCGGTCGGCCGGGGGCGCCGCGCCCCAGAGGGCCTCGGCCAGTTCGTCGTGGGTGATCAGCCGGCCGGGGTCGAGCGCGAGGCGGACCAGCAGAGCACGGAGGCGGGCCCCGCCGATCGTCACGGCCTCGCCCCGGTCGGACCGCACTTCCAGCGGCCCGAGAATCCCCACGTGCATAACCCCCACTGTGCCACCTGATGCGTAGGATCCGGCCATGACCGAGGTGCTCGTAAGCGACGGCTCGTGGACCTTCAACGGCGACGTCATCCGGATCGTGCCGGCCAAGGAACGCGGGGTGAACAAGCTCCGCCAGGCCCTCGGCGAGCTCGTGGTGCCGCTGGCGGCGGTCGCCGGCATCGCCTACCAGCCCGCCCGCAAGGGCGGTCAGCTGCGCCTGCGCATGCGCATGGGGGCCGACCCCTTCAGCCACGCCACCGGCGGACGCCTCCCCGAGTCGGCCGACCCCTACCGGCTCACGATCGACGCCGACCGGACGGGCGCGGCCGAGTACTTCGCCGACGAGGTCCGCGCCGCGCTGCTCGCCGAAGGGGTGCCCGACGGGCCCACCGACCGCTTCCTGCTGCCCGGCCCCTCGGTGCCGCTGACCGCCAACGCCTCCGACGGCCTGATCAGCTTCGACGGCGACGTGATCCTGATCGAGTTCAACTGGGCCGCCGACACCACCAAACGCAAGGCCGGGCCGCAGCGCATCCCGCTGACCGAGCTCGCGGCCGTCGAGTGGATCCCCAACGCGGGCCTGGAGAACGGCCGGCTCAGGTTCACCCGCAAGGACGAACCGTCCACCCGCCCGCCGATCAAGTACGACCCGTCCTCCGTCGTCCTGTGGGGCCTCGACAAGGAGACCCGCACCGTCGCCCTGCTGGTGACCGCCGTCGTGGCCCGGCTGCCCCACCCGCTGGCCGAGCCGCCCGCGATCGAGCCCGAGCCGCCGAAGGAGGACGACCACGACGTCGTGCTGCGCCGCCTGCGGGAACTGGGCGGGCTGCACCGCGACGGGGTGCTGACCGACGAGGAGTTCGCGCTCGCCAAACAGGCGCTGTTGAAGCGACTCTGATAGCCCTGACTAGCCTGAGGGGCATGAATACCCGCCGCATCGGAAGCCGCCAGGTCAGCGCCATCGGCCTTGGCGCGATGCCCATGTCCACCGCCGGCCACATGCCCGACGAGGCCCAGTCGATCCGCACCATCCACGCGGCCCTCGACGCCGGGGTCACCCTCATCGACACGGCCGACGCCTACACGCCCTCGCACACCGACGTCGGCCACAACGAACGCCTGGTCGCCAAGGCCCTGAACAGCTGGGGCGGCGACGCCGGGTCGGTCCTGGTCTCCACCAAGGGCGGGCACACCCGTACGCCCGGCGGCGGCTGGGGCAGGGACAGCCGCCCCGAATACCTGTTCCAGGCGTGCGACCGCTCGCTGAAGGCCCTCGGGGTCGAGTCGATCGGCCTCTACTTCCACCACCGGCCCGATCCGCAGGTCCCCTACGAGGTGGCGATCGGCGCGATCAAGGACCTCGTCCAGGCCGGGAAGGTCCAGATGGCGGGCGTCTCCAACGCCAACCCGGAGCAGCTGCGGATCGCGCGGGAGATCCTCGGCGACGACCTGGTCGCCGTGCAGAACGAGTTCTCGCCCCGGTTCCGCACCAGCGAGCCGGAGATCGACGTCGCCGACGAGATCGACATCACGTTCCTGTCGTGGTCGCCGCTGGGCGGCATGGGCTCGGCCTCCGAGCTGGGCAGCCGGCACGCCGCCTTCGGCGAGATCGCCGCCGCCCACGGCGTGTCGCCGCAGCAGGTCTCCCTCGCGTGGCAGCTGGCGCGCAGCCCGCGCATCGTGCCGATCCCGGGCGCCAGCCGCCCCGAGAGCATCCTCGACTCGCTGAAGGCGCTCGATCTTCAGCTGTCGGACGCCGAGCTGGACCGCCTCAACTCAGATAGGTGAAGCCTCCCGACGCGCGCGCGGCGACGGAGGCGTGCAGCCGCCGGGCCTGCCACTCGGGCAGGATCTTGTCGGCCTCGGCGGGGGTGAAGAACCCCCAGTCGTCGAGCTCCTCCTCCTGGATGGTGATCCGCGCGCCGTCGGGCAGGGCCCCGCAGTCGAAGGTGAAGTGGACGAGCGGGAAGGGCCGCTCGTCCATCTCCGGCACCCAATGGACGACGAGCAGCCGCCCCACGGGGAGCGTCAACCCGACCTCCTCCCTGAGTTCCCGGGCGCAGGCCTCCTCAGGGGTCTCGTTCTCGTCGACGTGGCCGCCGGGCCAGCCCCACAGGTCGCGGTAGTTGGGTTTCACGAGCAGCACCCGGTCGTCGGCGTCGGTGACGAACCCGGCGGCGGCCGGGATGACGCGGTGGAGCCGGGCGTAGAACACGTCTGCGGGGATCACAGCCCTGAGGTTAGCCGGGGTTGTCCCCTAGCTCTCCGGAAGGAGGGCCGATCTCCCATCCACGCAGGAGGTTCCGGCGCCGATCGATTTCTACGGTCGTAGACATGGTTCGGAATCGGAACATCGCCGCCCGGGTGGGCGGCTGGAGCGCACGCCACCGCTGGTGGGCGCTGTTGATCTGGGTGGCGTTCGTGGCCGGCGCCACGTTCGTCGGGGGCGCCGTCGGCACGGCGGAGATGAAGTCCTACGAGAGCGCCAACGGCGACTCGCGCGCCGCCGGGCAGATCCTCGACGGCGCCGGGTTCGTCGACCCGGCCAGTGAGGTCGTGCTGGTGCAGAGCGCCACGGCGACCACCGACGACCCGGCCTTCCAGCGGGCGATCGACGACGTGAAGCGCTCGATCACCGCGACCGGCCTGGTCGCCGAGATCGCCTCCCCGGCCCCGGTCACACCGGACGGCCGGGCCACGTTGATCCAGTTCACCATGAAGGGCGACGCCGACACCGCCGCCGACCGGGTGAAGCCGCTGCTCGACGCGGTCGACGGCGTGCAGGCCCGGCACCCCGATCTGCGGGTCGAGCAGGCGGGCGGGGCCAGCGCCGACAAGCTGATCGGCGAGGCCATCGACGCCGACTTCGTCCGGGCCGAGCAGCTCTCGCTGCCGATCACGCTGGGCATCCTGCTGGCCGCCTTCGGCGCGATCCTGGCCGCGATCATCCCGGTGGCGCTCGCGCTGACCGCCATCGCCGGCGCGACCGGCCTGCTCGCCCTGACCAGCCAGCTGCTGGCCGTGGACGCCGCGACCACCAACGTCATGTTGCTGATCGGCCTGGCCGTGGGCGTCGACTACTCGCTCTTCTACATCATGAGAGAGCGGGAGGAACGGGCGAAGGGCCGCGGCAAGCAGCGCGCGATCGAGATCGCCGCCGGCACCTCCGGCCGCGCGGTGCTGATCTCGGGCATCACCGTGATCGTCGCCATGGCGGGCATGTTCCTGACCGGCAACGGCATCTTCATGGGCTTCGCCGAGGGCACCATCCTGGTCGTGCTGACCGCCGTGGTCGGCTCGCTGACCGCGCTGCCGGCGCTGCTGTCGCTGATCGGCGACAAGATCGACGCCCGCGCGTTCCACGGCACCGTCCGGGTGCTGACCCGGGGGCGGGTCACCTGGCGGCGCATCCTGGGCGTGCGGGGCGGCGAGAGCCGCGTGTGGGGCGCGATCCTGCGTCCGGTGCTGCGCCACCCGATCATCTCGGTCGTGATCGCGGGCGGCCTGATGATCGCGCTGGCGGTGCCCGGCCTGAGCCTCAAGCCCGGCCCGCAGACGATCGACGAGCTCCAGGGCGACTACAAGATCGCCGAGACGTTCAAGGCGATCGACCGGGCCTTCCCCGGCGGCAACGAACCGGCCGTCGTGGTCGTCAAGAACCCCGACACCGCCGCGATCGAGCGCCTCAAGGAGCGGGCGCTGGCCTCCGGCCACTTCAACGAGCCGTTCACGGTCGACGTCAACCCGCGGGGCGACGTCGCCCGGATCAGCATCGGCATCAAGGGCACCGGCACCGACGCGGTCTCGGAGAACGCGATCCACGAACTGCGCGACACGATCATCCCGGCCACCCTGCCGGGCGCGCACGTCACCGGCTCGACCGCCGGGTCGATGGACTTCAACGACCAGATGTCGGCCACCCGGCCGCTGGTCTTCGGGTTCGTGCTGCTGCTCGCCTTCCTGCTGCTGCTGGTCTCCTTCCGCTCCCTGGTGGTCGCGGTCAAGGCGATCCTGCTCAACCTGCTGTCGGTCGCGGCGGCCTACGGCGTGCTCGTGCTGGTCTTCCAGTGGGGGTACGGCGAGAGCGTGATCGGCTTCCAGTCGACGGGCACGATCACCGACTGGCTGCCGATGTTCCTGTTCGTCATCCTGTTCGGCCTGTCGATGGACTACCACGTGTTCATCCTGAGCCGGATCAGGGAGGCGTACGACAAGGGCATGCGCACCGAGGACGCGGTCGCCCACGGCATCCGCTCGACGGCCGGGGTGGTCACCAGCGCCGCCCTGATCATGGTGGCCGTGTTCGCGGTCTTCGCCACCTTGTCGCTGCTGACGTTCATGCAGATGGGCGTGGGGCTGGCGGCGGCGATCCTGATCGACGCGACGATCGTCCGCGCGGTGCTGCTGCCGGCCACGATGCGCCTGCTGGGCGAGTGGAACTGGTACCTGCCGCGCTGGCTGAACTGGCTGCCGAGGTTGTCGCACGGGGACGACGACGAGGACGAACTGCCCGCTCCGCACAAGGAGCCCGCGCTCGTCTAGGCAGGCCCCGGCACGGCCCGGCTCCGAGGGGGAGCCGGGCCGTCGCCGTCAGAGCACCCGCAGCAGCGCGTACTTGCGGTACTGGAACGGCTCGGAGATCTTCCGGACGACCTTGAAGCCCGGGGTGAGGATCACCACCGTGTTGCGGGTCGCGCCCTTGACCCTGACCGCGAGGTTGCCGTCGTTCAAATACATGGCCCCGATGAGGGTGCCCTTGACCGGCGGCGTCACCCGCTTGCCGGTCACGGTGTCGACGATGCGCGGGGTGTACCAGAGCGGCCAGGTGCCGTCGCCGCCCTCGGTGTTCCGTCCCAGCGCGCGGTAGACCACCTTGCGCCCGTCGGGCGACAACGACTGCACGTGGTTGGCCCGGCCGACGCCCTTGGCCTTGCGCGACTTGCCGGTGGTGACGTCGAGGACGTGCACGCCGTCGGTGGTGCCGGTGTAGCCCGCCAGGTAGCGGCCGTTGCCCGACCAGGCCAGGTGGCAGACGCCGTAGGTCCGGCCGACCGTCCTGCGGCCCTTGCCGTCGGCGCCGACGACCGCGATCGGGGCGCTGCCCTCGGTCGACATGACCGCGTAGGCGACCTTCGTGCCGTCGGGCGACCAGGCCGGGGTGGCGCACGGCGTGCCCGCCACCGCGCCCGACGCGACGACCTTGTCGACCCCGCCGGCCTTGACGTGCACCTTGCCGTTGATGTCGACGTAGGCGACCTTGCGGCCGTCCTGCGAGACCGAGAACTGGCCGTTCGGGTCGACGGTGTGCCTGGCGAAGGGCGTGTGGATGGTCACCCCGTGCTCGTACCGGTAGAACACCAGCCCCGACGGGAGCGCGGCCGCGGCGGGCGCGGCGGGAATGATCGCGACCAGGGCGGCGGCGACGGCGAGCAGTCTCTTCATGGCATGCGATCTTCGCACCGCCCGGAGGGCGAAAACGGTCGAAAGGTAAAATCGCCGCATGCCGGGGACGCGGAAGGCCTACCTCTACTGGGGCGCCGGAGTCGTCGCCTACCTCGTCGCGGTCTTCCACCGTCAGACCCTCGGCGTCACCGGCCTGGAGGCCGCCGCCCGCTTCGACCTCGGCGCCGCCGGCCTGTCGGCGCTCGCGATGCTCCAACTGCTCGTGTACGCCGCCCTCCAGGTCCCCGTCGGCATCCTGGTCGACCGCCTGGGCTCCAAGAAGATGCTGCTCGCCGGGGCGCTCGTGCTGGCGGCCGGCAACCTGGTCTTCGCCTTCGCGGGCAGCGCCACCGGGGCGGTCGCCGCCCGCGTCCTGATCGGCGCGGGCGACGCGGCGACCTTCATCAGCGTGATCCGCATCGTGAACCTGTGGTTCCCGCCCGGCCGCAACCCCCTGATGGTGCAGACCACGGGGCTGCTGGGGGCGCTGGGGGGCATCCTGGCGGCCGTACCGCTGATCTCGGCCCTGCACGCCTTCGGCTGGCGCGACACCTTCCTGGGCGCGGCGGGCCTGAGCGCGGTCGCCTTCGCCGTGGTGGTCGTGCTGCTGCGCGAGGCCCGCCCGGGGAGGACCGCCGAGGCGCGCGGGCTGCGCGCCGCCTGGGCCGAACCCGGCACCCAGCTGGGCCTGTGGTCACACGCCGCCACCCAGTCGTCTATGGCGGCGTTCCTGCTGTTGTGGGGCTATCCGTTCCTGCTCCAGGACCAGCGCATGTCGCCGAACGCGGCCGGGGCGCTGCTGACCACGGTCACCGTCGTGTCGCTGGCCTGCAACCCGGTCTTCGGCTGGGTCGCCGGCCGGTGGCCGCACCGCCGCTCGTGGATGGTGCTCGGCATCGTCGGGGCGACCGCGGTCGTCTGGACGGCCGTGCTGCTCTGGCCCGGCCCCTCACCCGTGTGGCTGATCGTGCTGCTCATGGTGGTGCTGGCCACCAACGGGCCCGGCTCGGTGATCGGCCTCGACTTCGCCCGCACGTTCAACCCGGCCGAACGCATCGGCGTGGCCACCGGCATCGTCAACGGCGGCGGCTTCCTGGCCACGGTCTCGCTGCTCGGGCTGATCGGCGTCGGGCTCGACCTGCACGGCGACTTCCGGTGGGCGCTGGTCGCGCAGTATCCGATCTGGGCGCTCGGCGCCTTCCAGGTGCTGCGTTACCGTCAGCGCACCTTCGTGAAGGGCTCGGCCAAGTGGGAGGTGGCCAGGTAGGTCGCCCGGCCGAGCACGACCTGGCGGCTGGTCAGCGCCCGCTCGGCGTCGTCGTCGTAGTGGTAGCCGATCGTCGGGTCGGCCAGCTGCACCGGGTGGTGCAGCACGTCGCCCGAGACGATCAGGTCGCCGACCAGGACCACCTGGTGGCCGGGGGTGTGGCCCGGGGTGTGCGCCACCCGGACGTTCTCGAAGAGGTCCCGGGACCCGTGCACGATCTGGAGCTGGTCGCCGAGCGGCTTGACGATGCGGTCGCGCATGAGCCCGCCGCCGGGCCAGTCGAGCTCGGCCTCCTGCAGCACGTGGCGCGCGTTGGCGAACACCGGGGCGCCGTCGGCGACGCAGCCGCTCACGTGGTCGCTGTGCAGGTGGGTGAGGATCACCGTGTCGACGTCGGCCGGGGCCACGCCCACGGCGTCGAGTTCCTGGAGCAGCCGGCCGGGGATGGGCGCCCAGCCCGCGGCGGGGCCGGTAAGGTCGCCGACGCCGGTGTCGACCAGGATGGTACGGCTGCCGGTGCGCAGCAGGAAGCAGTGGAAGTGGAGGATCCACTCCTCGCCGTCGGCGAACGACCCGCCGGGGAACAGTTCGGGCAGCGGCCGGGCGATGCTCGGCCCCATGGGCCCGACGGCATCACACAGCGGCGTGACCTCGACCCCGGCGAAGGTCATCGGTTCGTACGGCATTACCGCACTTTATTCTCCTACATGCGGTCATCGTGCATCATCGGGCCGAATAATCGAAGTTCACGTCGGCGGCGTACACGGCACGCTGGCACTTCGCGCAGCGGTAGACGATCGGGCCTTCGTCCAGAACGGTCCGACAACTCGGGCAGTTGCGTCTCTTCTTCGTCATACGGACAGTTCACCCCAGACTGGTTGCAGACGACTTGACGGGATACTGGACGGATGCTTGGAGACGTCATCGACCTGCTGGTCTGCCCCGTCTGCCGCGACGACCTGGCCCTCACGGAGGGCGCCGCGCGCTGCCCGCGCGGCCACTCGTTCGACGTCGCCCGGCAGGGCTACCTCAACCTGCTGAGCACCCCGGTGAAGGGCGACACCCCCGAGATGGTCTCGGCCCGGGAGACGTTCCTCGCGAGCGGCGCCTTCGCCCCGATCGCCGAAACGGTGGCCGCGCACGCGAAGGGCGTCGTCGGCGACGCCGGCGCCGGGACCGGCTACTACCTGGCGCGGGCGGTCGGCGACCGGGGCCTGGCCCTCGACGTCTCCAAGCACGCCCTGAAGAGGGCCGCCCGGGCCCATCCGAGGATCGGCGCGGTCGTCGCCGACGTGTGGAAACCCCTTCCGGTGCGCGATGCGGCGTTTGACACGCTTCTCAACGTGTTCGCCCCCAGGAACGCCCGTGAGTTTCACCGTGTCCTGAAACCAACGGGAACGCTGATAACGGTCACGCCAAACCCCGACCACCTCGCGCCGATCGTCGAACGTTTCGGTCTGTTGTCGGTCGACGACGAAAAGGACCGGCGGCTGTCCGACACCCTCGGCGACCACTTCGCACGCGACGTGACCGAGCCGGTGGCCGGCTGGCTCGACCTGACGGCGGCCGAGGTCATGTCGGTGATCGCGATGGGTCCGAGCGCCTGGCACGGACGGGTCGGCGAGGTGTCGGAGGGGGCCCGGGTGCGGATGTCGGTGCAGGTCACGGTGTGGCGTCCGAAAAGCTGAAAATGGTGCCCGCAGCCCTAGTGACCAATGGGGTTTTTCACCGTAAATTCCCACCTGAGATCCCCTGTTTGTCGGCCATTCCGGGGGCTGACGGGACATACTTGACCGCGACCGACGGCGGACCCGGGAGGAAAGCCGATGAAGGCCGAGGAACGCTGGCAGACCAGGTTCCGTTCCCCGCGTATGACGCTGCCCACCTGGGCTCGGCAGGCCCCGCACCACGCGGTCTACCGCAGTAACGCCTCCGGCACCTGGGAGATCTACGCCTGGGACCGGGCCACCGGCCAGAGCCGCCAGGTGACCGACCGGCCCAACGGCACGGCCCACGGCGACATCGACCCCACCGGCCAGTGGATCTGGTGGTTCGCCGACACCGACGGCGACGAATACGGCGTCTGGATCCGCCAGCACTTCCACGGCGGCGCGGCCCGCCCGCTCGACATCTCCCCCGGTCACCCGGCCGGGCTCGCGCTGGCCGCCAACGGCACCGCCGCCATAGGGCGTTCGTGCCGGCTCGGCTTCCAGATCCTGCTGATGGGCGAGGGCAGCGAGCCGACCGTGCTCTACCAGCACAAGGAGTCGGCCTCGGTGGCCGGCATCTCCCTCGACGGCTCCCTCATCGCCATCGACCACAGCGAGCACGGCGACGCCCGCCACCCCGCGCTGCGCGTGGTGAAGAAGAACGGCTCGGTCGTCGGCGACCTCTACGACGGCCCCGGCAAGGGCGTGCGCGGCATCCGCTTCTCCCCCGTCCTGGGCGACCGCCGCCTGCTGGTGCTGCACGAGCGCAGGGGCCGGCACGAGCCGCTGGTCTGGGACCCGCTGACCGGCGAGCAGCGCGAGATCTACCTCCGCGACCCCGGCGAGGTCACCGCCGACTGGTACGACGACGGCCGCGCCCTGCTGATCGTCAACCACCACCGGGGCCGCACCCAGCTCTTCCGCTACGACCTCGTCGGCGGCGCGATGACCCCGATCGAGACGCCCCACGGCGTGATCGAGTCGGCCGCCACCCGCCCCGACGGCACGGTCGAGTACTCCTGGTCGAGCGCCGCCCACGCCCCCGTGATCCGGTCGAGCCACGGCCACGTGGTGATGAGCCCCGGCCCGACCGCGCCCCCGTCGGTCCCGGTCGAGGACGTCGACGTCGAGGGCCCCGGCGGCTGGATCCACGCGATGATCTCCCGCCCCACCGGCCAGGCGGCCCCCTACCCGACCGTGTTCCTGCTGCACGGCGGCCCGTCGGCGCAGGACAACGACTCGTTCCTGCCCCACGTGGCGGCCTGGGTCGACAGCGGCTTCGCGGTCGTCCGGGTCAACTACCGGGGCTCCATCGGCTACGGCTCGGCCTGGCGCGACGCCCTCCACGGCGAGATCGGCCACATCGAGCTGGCCGACGTGTCGGCGGTCCGCGACTGGGTGGTCAACCGGGGCATCGCCGACCCCGACCGGCTGATCCTGGCGGGCGGCTCGTGGGGCGGCTACCTGACCCTGCTCGGCCTCGGCACCCAGCCCAAGGTCTGGAGCGCCGGCATCGCCGCCGTCCCGATCGCCGACCACCGCGCGGCCTACGAGGACGAGTCGGAGGCCCTGCGCTCCCTCCACCGCGCCCTGCTCGGCGGCTCCCCCGAAGAGGTCCCGGAACGGTACGCGGCCTCCTCCCCGATCACCTACGCCGACATGGTCGAAGCGCCGCTGCTGATCCTGGCCGGGGAGAACGACCCCCGCTGCCCGATCAGGCAGATCGAGAGCTTCATCGACGCGGTCCCGGGCCCGTGCCAGGTCTACCGCTACGACGCCGGCCACGCCTCCCTGGTCGTCGAGGAACGCATCCGCCAGATGCGCACCCAGATCGAGTTCGCGAGCAGGGTGATGGACGGCCGCAAACAACCCGCCACCCCAGGCCTCTGAGCCGCGGCACCGCCCTCGGAGCGGCGATGCCGAAAATTGGGCGCCGTGGGTGAAATAGGCGCGGATGCCCGCAGCGCTGTTCCGCGCATGCGCATCGCTCTGCTGGCTCTGGCGGTCAGTTCCTTCGGGATCGGGGTCTCCGAGTTCGTGATCATGGGTCTGCTGCCCGTCGTCGCGGCCGACCTGGACACCTCGGTGCCCGTCGCCGGGAACCTCGTCGCCGCCTACGCCATCGGCGTGGTGGTGGGCGCGCCCCTGCTCGCCGCCGCGGGCGTGCGGATGTCGCGCAAGCGCCTGCTCGTGGCCCTCATGGCCTTCTTCGTGGTGGGCAACCTGCTCTCGGCGCTCGCGCCGGACTTCGGGTGGCTGACCGCCGGGCGGTTCGTCGCCGGGCTGCCGCACGGCGCGTTCTTCGGCGTCGCCTCGGTCGTGGCGGCCCGGCTGGCCAGGAAGGGCCGCGAAGGCCGGGCGGTGGCGAGCATCCTGCTCGGGCTGACCCTGGCCAACATCGTCGGCGTGCCCGGCGCGACGCTGCTCGGGCAACATCTCGGCTGGCGGGCCACCTTTCTCATGGTCACCGCCATCGGGGTGCTCGCGCTGGTCGCGCTGGTGCTGCTGATTCCGTACACGCCGCCGGAACCGCACCAGAGCCTCAGGCGCGAGCTCCGGGCCTTCCGGAACCGCAAGGTCCTGCTGTTCCTCGGCACCGCGATCTTCGGTTTCGGCGGGGTCTTCGCCGCCTACGCCTACCTGGCGTCGATCACCACCGAGGTCATGGGCCTGCCCGAGAGCGCGGTCCTGTGGATCCTGGCGCTGGCCGGCGTCGGCATGACCATCGGCGTGGCCGCCGCCGGGCCGCTGACCGACCTGGCCGCCCGCCCGACCGCCTACGCGAGCCTCGCCGGGCTGGCGGCCGTTTTGGTGATCTTCGTGGTCTGGCCCGCGCCGGTGATGGTCGTCGTGATCCTCGCCGTCGGCTTCCTGATGACCGCGCCGCTCCAGACCATGGTCATCCGGTACGCCGACGACGCCCCCACCCTGGCCGCGGCGTCGAACCACTCGGCCTTCAACCTCGCCAACGCGGGCGGCGTCTATCTGGGCGGGCTGGCCATCGCGGCGGGCTGGGGCTGGATGTCGTCGGCTCTGGTGGGGGCCGCCCTGGCCGTGGTCGGCCTGGGGGTGATGCTGCTAGAGCGGCTCGACCGGCGCCCGGAGCACGAGGATGGCCAGGTCGTCGGCGCTCGGCTCGGGCGCGAAGTCCTGGACGGCGCGCCTGATCCGCTCGGCGACCGCGCGGGCTGACAGGTCGACGCACTCGGCCAGGAGCTTGGCCAGCCCGCCCTCGTCGTCGAGCAGCCGTGAGCCCTGCCGCCGCTCGGTCACCCCGTCGGTGACCCCCAGGAGCACGTCTCCCGGCTCCAGATGGATCGAGTCGGCCTCGAACTCGGCCTCGGGGAAGACGCCGAGCAGCGACTGCGGCGAGCCCACGACGTCGACCACGCCGCTCGGCCGCAGCCGCAGCGCTTCCGGATGCCCGGCCGACACCAGCCGCATGTCGAGCCCGTCGGCGGCGATGGTGATCTCGCCATGCAGCAGGGTCAGGAACCGGGCCCGCTCGCCCTCTTCGAGGATCGCCTGGTTCAGCCGCTCGACCACGGCCGCGACGCCGTAGCCCTCGCGGGCCAGCAGCCGGATCGTGTGCCGGGCCAGGCCGGTCACGGCGGCGGCGACGGGGCCGGTGCCGCAGACGTCGCCGATCGCGAAGCGCCAGACGCCGTCGCCGATCGGGAACAGGTCGTAGAAGTCGCCACCGACCTCGTTGGTCTCGCCCGCCGGTTCGTAGATCACGTAGGAGTCGAGGCCGGGGGTGCGGGGCTCCTCGGGCGGCAGCAGGCTGCGCTGCAGCGCCCGGTTGGCCGCCGCCTGCTGGGCGTAGAGGCGGGCGTTGTCGAGCGCCAGCGCGGCCCGGCGGGCCAGGTCTTCGGCGAGTTGGAGGCTCTCGTCGGGGAACCGGTCGCGGCGCCCCAGGCACATGACGCCCAGCCGCCGCCCCCGCGCCGTCAGCGGGAACCCGAGCGCCTGGGTGCCGTCGACGCTGAGCACGGCCGGCCCGTCGGCCGACGGCAGCACCACGTCGGCCAGCCGCGCCCGCAGCGCGTCGCTCTGGGCCTCGTCGGCGTGCCAGAGGTAGTCGAGCCGCAGCGGCCCGGTGCCCTGGTCGGCCGTGTAGACGGCGCACCAGGAGGCCAGCCGGGGCACCACGATCTGGGCGATGATCGCCGGCACCATGCCGGGGTCGAGCGTGCCGGCGAGCAGATCGCTCGCGTCGGCCAGGAACCCCAGCCACCCGGGGCTCGGCGTGGGTTCGGTCCAGGCTTCTTCCTCCGGTACGCCGCCACCGCCCGGCAGGTCGAGCCGCGCCCACCGGACCCGGGAGTTGCCGGAGAACGAAACCCCCCAATCGGCCGCGTCGAGTGGCGGACCGTAGTCATGACCGCGCTCGATGACCTCAAGCTGGATAGAGTCGCCTTGGTGGAGCCATCTCACCTCGAACGACTCGCCGGAGACCCCTTCGACGAGCGCCCGGGTGAGCCGCTCGGCCTCGGCGCCGACGGGCATGGCGGCCCACGCGGTCATCACCTCCTGGGTGAACCGCTTCGCCGCCGGAACGGCCGTCTCGCCCGTCGTGAACGACGCCGCGAGCACGGCACGTGGAGAATTCGCCACTGCACTCGTGCTTACCACAATTCGCTCTGACGCGCGGTCAATCAACGGCCGGTGGAGCTACCACGGAACGTGACAGACTGGGCGTACACGTAAGGAGGCCCCATGACGCGTGCGGACGTCGAACCGGCCCGGACCGAACGCAGTTACACCGAGTCTGATCTGAAGCCGCTCCTGGACACGCTGACCGTGTGGCGAGACGGAGACTTCCGCCGGAGAGTCCCGCACGCCCCGCCCGGCATCCTGAGCGAGATCCGGTTGCTGCTCAACGAGGTGGCCGACCGCCGGGAACACCTGGCCAACGAGCTCGCCCGGGTCCGCCGCGAGGTGATCAAGGAGGGCCGCTTCGGCGAGCGCCTGACCCCCGGGCCCGGCGTGGGCTCGTGGGCCGAGAGCGTCGAGTCGGTGAACGGCCTGATCGACGCCCTGGTCACGCCCGTGACCGGGGCCGCCGACGTGATCGACGCCGTGGCCAAGGGCGACCTGTCGCAGCGCATCGACCTCGACCGGGCCGCCCGGGGCGAGGTGCGCCGTCTGGGCAAGGCGATCAACGGCATGGTCGACCAGCTGGCCCTGTTCACCGGCGAGGTGACCCGGGTGGCCCGCGAGGTCGGCACCGAGGGCAAACTCGGCGGCCGGGCCAACCTGCGCGGCATGTCGGGCAGCTGGCGCGACCTGACCGAGGCCGTGAACACGATGTCCAGCCGCGTCTCCGCACAGGTGCGCGACATCGGTGAGGTCACCACGGCCGTGGCCAACGGCGACCTGTCACGCAAGGTGACCGTCGACGCCGTCGGCGAGATGTTCGAACTCAAGATCACTGTCAACACGATGGTGGACCAGCTTTCCGCCTTCGCCGAAGAGGTGACCCGCGTCGCCCGCGAGGTCGGCACCGAGGGCAAGCTCGGCGGCCAGGCC
>NZ_BBXC01000016.1:291497-299278 GCF_001570525.1 Herbidospora sakaeratensis | reverse complement strand
TTTCTACGAAAGCCCGACCAGTATTGGTCGGGCTTTCGTCGTTTCCGGGCAGGTCCGCATCACCTGAGAAGACTTGCTAGGCTGGTGAAGCCGGGCCACCCTGACGAACGGGTGGCCTTCGTCGCGTCAGAGGAATACGCGACCCCTAACAGTGCCCATACCGCGCACCCGCCTCGAAGCCAGAGACGAAGATCCGTACGCGGTGGAGCAACAGAGGATCAAAGTGAACAGAGAAGACGGGCGTGACGGCGCGGGCCGTGGCGATGAGCGAAACGACCGACCGGCCGGCGGCCGCGACGGCGACAGGTATGGCCGCGGCGGTACCGGCGGCAGAGACGGCCAGGTAGACGGCCAGAACGACAGGGGCGCCCGCCCCTTCCGCGCGAACAGCCGCGGCGGCTACCGCGACCGCGACGAGGCCCGAGGCGGCGGCTTCGGCGGTCGCTTCGGTGTGCGCGACTCCCGCCCCCAGCGGTCGTACGGTGACCGTGACGACCGCCCCCAGCGTTCCTACGGTGACCGTGACGACCGGCGCGGCTTCCAGAACCGCGACGACCGCCCCCAGCGCCCCTTCAACGACCGCGGCGACCGTGGCGACCGCCCGCAGCGTTCCTACGGCGACCGTGGTGACCGCCCTCAGCGGCCGTTCAACGACCGCGGCGACCGGCCGCAGCGTTCGTTCGGTGACCGGGGCGACCGTCCCCAGCGGCCGTTCCAGGATCGCGGCGACCGCCCCCAGAGGCCCTTCCAGGACCGTGGCGACCGCCCGCAGAGGTCGTTCAACGACCGTGGTGACCGCCCTCAGCGCTCGTTCCAGGATCGTGGCGACCGTCCCCAGCGTTCGTTCGGTGACCGGGGCGACCGTCCCCAGCGGCCCTTCAACGACCGTGGCGGCGACCGGCCGCAGCGGTCGTATGGCGACCGCCCTCAGCGGCCGTTCCAGGATCGCGGCGACCGGCCCCAGAGGCCCCTCCAGGACCGGGGCGACCGTCCGCAGCGTTCTTACGGCGACCGTGACGACCGTCCCCAGCGGTCGTATGGCGACCGCGACGACCGCCAGTCCCGGCCGTTCCAGGATCGTGGCGACCGTCCCCAGCGTTCCTACCAGGACCGCGACGACCGCCGTGGGTTCCAGGACCGGGGCGACCGTCCCCAGCGGTCCTTCCAGGATCGTGGTGACCGTCCCCAGCGGTCCTTCCAGGATCGTGGTGACCGTCCCCAGCGGTCGTTCCAGGATCGTGGTGACCGGCCCCAGCGGTCGTATGGCGACCGTGACGACCGCCAGTCCCGGCCGTTCCAGGACCGGGGCGACCGTCCGCAGCGTTCCTACGGCGACCGTGACGACCGGCCGCGTCGGTCGTTCGGTGACGACCGCCCGCAGCGGCCGTACCAGAACCGTGACGACCGGCCCCAGCGGTCGTTCCAGGATCGCGGCGACCGTGACAGCCGGCCCGCCTACGGTGACCGGGATCGCTTCAAGGGCGGGGACCGTCCGCAGCGGTCGTACCAGGACCGGGATGACCGGCCTCAGCGGTCCTTCAACGACCGCGGCGACCGGCCGCAGCGGCCCTTCCAGGATCGCGACCGCCGGCCTTCCGGCGACCGGGACGACCGGCCGCGCCGCAGTTTCGACGACCGTGGCGACCGTCCGCAGCGGTCGTTCGGCGACGACCGGGGAGGCAGCCGCACCCGCTACGGGCGTGAGGACGAGCCGCAGCGTGAGCGGGAGGTGCTGCCCGAGCTCGAGGCCGACATCACCGCGGAGGAGCTCGACCGCGAGGCGCGCGGCGAGCTGAAGTCGCTGCCGGGCGACCTGGCCGAGCTGGTGGCCAAGCACCTGGTCGCGGCGACGCGCGCCCTGGCGGCGGAGGACGCCGAGAAGGCCTACGAGCACGCCAAGGTCGCGCGCCGGTTCGCCGGCCGCATCGGCGTGGTCCGGGAGGCGGTGGGCATCGCGGCCTACCACGCCGGACAGTACGCCGAGGCGCTCAGCGACCTGCGGGCCGCCCGGCGGATGACCGGTTCGGAGGCGTTCCTCCCGATCATGGCCGACTGCGAGCGCGGCATGGGCCGGCCGGAGCGTGCGCTCGACCTGGTCAAGTCGAAGGAGGCCGAGAAGCTCGACCGGTCCGGCAAGATCGAACTGGCCATCGTCGAATCGGGCGCCCGGCGCGACCTGGGCCAGCTCGACGCGGCCGTCGTGACCCTCCAGCGCCTGCCCGAACTGCGTGACCCGCAGCCGCGCGACTGGTCGGCCCGCCTGGCCTTCGCCTACGCCGACGCCCTCGCGGCGGCCGGCCACGCGAGCGCCGCCGCCGACTGGTTCGGCCGCGCCGCCTCCTTCGACGAGGACGGCGAGACCGACGCGGCCGAGCGCTACGCCGAACTGACCGGCGCGGTGATCGAGGACCTCGAAGACGACGAAGGCGACTTCGACGACGACTTCCCCGAGGAGGACGCCGAGGTCGTCACGGTGGAGCCCGCCGTCAGCCAGGACGAGGACGCCGACGAGGACGACCTCGACGACGAGGACTTCGACGACGACGTGGACGACGACGTGGAAGACGACGTGGAAGACGACGCGGACGAGGAGCAGGCCCCCGCCCCGGCGAAGGCCGAGGCCGACAAGCCCGCCGAGGAGGCCGGGTTCGGTCCGGCGTTCATCGAACCCGACTACGGCGACGTCCTCGACGAGCCGGCGAACAAGCCGGAGGCCTGATCAGGTCTCCGGGCGGTCGAGCCAGTGCATGATCCCCGCCAGGTTCGGCTCGGTGCCGCTGAGCATCTCGATGTGCTCAGCGGCCTTGTCGCCGGGCGCGGGCCGGGCATAACGGTCACGGGTGCGCTGGTCGACCATGGCCACCGCGTGGTCGAGGTCGAGTTGCTCGCCCTTGGCCTGCTTGGCCAGATCGACCCAGATCAGTAGTTCCTCGGCGGATCGCTCCAGAACCGATCCGACCTCGTCGACCGGGCCGTAGTGGCTGAAGAGCAGCCGCTGCGGCCCGAGCGCTTCGAAGAGGGCGATCGACGCCAACGCCGTCTCGAGGTCGAAATCCGGCGGAGGCGTGGACGGCCGGACGTCCCCGGTGTCCGGGATGTACACCCCGGCGGCGTCGCCGACGTACAGATCACCCGTCAGCGAGTCGACCAGCCCGACGTGATGCTTGGCGTGTCCGGGCGAGTAGTGGCTGGTCAGCCGCCTCCCGTTGCCCAGATCGATGTCCCCGGTGTCGCCGAGCGCCCGGATCCGGGCCGCGTCGGTCGGCTTGAGCATGCCGAAGAGGCTGTCGAGCCGGTCGCCCCAGACCATCCGGGCACTGGACATGAGCCGGGACGGATCGGCCAGATGCCGGGCCCCTTTCTCGTGTACGACGATCTCCGCCGCCGGGAACATGGCGGATATGTCGCCCACGCCACCCGCGTGGTCGAGATGAATGTGCGTCACGACGACGGTCGCGAGATCGCCGGCTCCGACCCCGAGCGACGCCAGCGCGTCGCGGACCACGGGCGCCGAGGTCGACGTCCCCGTCTCCACCAGGCATGGTCGATCACCGAGAATCAGATATCCGGCGGTGATTCCGGCATATCCGGCCAGCCTCGTGTCGATTTCGTACACGTCTCCGCCGAGCGGGGTCACGTTTTCCACAGCTCACCTCAGAGCGAGAACGGGTTCTCACAGAATGGGACTCGAATAGCCGGTGCAGCAGCATAGTCACCGACAGTGGTGCCCGAGAGAAGGGGATCACATGTCAGTTGATCAAATGGTGAGCGCTCCGGCCCACCACAACGAGGTCATCCTCGTCGGCCGCCTGTCCAAGGCGCCGGAGGCCCGCGTCCTGCCCAGCGGCACCGAGCTGACGCAGTGGCGCCTGGCCGTCCGCCGCCCCACCCCCGACAGCGAGAAGGGGCGGGCCGACGCCATCGAATGTGTGACCTTCGACCCGATCGTCCGCGACTCGCTGACGGGGCTGACGGTCGACGACGTGGTCGAGGTGCAGGGGGCCTTGCGCCGCCGGTGGTGGCGAGGGGGGAGCGCGTTCGAAGTGGAGGCCCGCTCGGTGCGGTTGGCCCACCGGGCTGGAGCGGGGGATACGGAGGTTCGACCGGAGGAACCCTCGGGGTGAGGCTTCGTCGTCACCCGGGAGCGCCCTTGCCGGCGACGGGCTGTGTGGGCGCTCCAGTCATTCGACTCGCTGGTGCGGAGTCGGCCTGATGCTGTCGCGTGCCGGGGTGGTCAGCCTGTGGCGAAGGTTCGCAGGACCAGGCCCGTCGCGGGTTTCGGGCTGAAGGAGGTCGACTTTCTGGGCACGCGTTCGCCCTCCTCGGCCACGGCGAAGACGTCGGCCGCGTCCAGGGGGCGCATTAGGACCGCTGTGCCGTTCGACTGCGCGGCCTGGCGGGCGGCTGCGGTGTGGTCGTGGTGGACGATCTGGACGTGTTCCTCGTCGTCCTCGATGCCCCAGACCTTGGGGAGGAGGAACTCGTTCAGAACGGCGGTGGTCAGGGAGCGCCAGCGGGGGGAGCGGTCTTTCGGCATGGCCAGGTTGAGTTGGAGGGGGTCGGGGTTGGTCAGGAGGTGGGACGTCTGGCCTGCGGTGATGACGTAGGCGGGGGCGTCGGCTGCGGCCAGGGCCGTCAGGGCGTCGTCCAGGTCAGGGTAGTCCTGGACCTGCCAGGCGCCCTTGGCTCGGGCGGCCGCCTCGGTGAGGGGGAGGCCCGGGATCACGCGGTGGATCGCCTTCAGGTCAGGCGGGTAGGCCGTCGAGTCGACCAGGTAGGCGAGGCCGCCGTCCCAGGGGCCCGGTTCGTCGTGTTCGGACTGGAGTTCGCGGTAGGTGGCGTAGCGGTGGTGGCCGTCGGCGATCATGGCGCGGTGGTCGGCCAGGTCGGTGGCGATCTTGTCCAGGGCGGCGGGGTCGGTGATCGCCCACAGGCGGTGCCTGGTGTTCTCGCTCAGGTGGACGTCTACCAACGGGGGTTTCGTCGAGGCGGTCTCCTCTACCAGGGCGGTGGCGGGGCCGTCGCCGGCGTACAGGAGGAAGATGGGCTCCAGGTTGGCCTCGGTGGTGCGCATGAGGGCCAGGCGGTCGGCCACGGGGCCGGGCATGACGTTCTCGTGGGGGAGGACGGCGTCGGAGCCCACCCCGACGGCGCCGATCAGGCCGCGCTGGACGAAGGCGGGGCCGCTCTGTTCGTACACATAAAGAGCCGGTTGGTCGTCGGCGGCCAGGATGCCCTCGTTGAGCCAGGCCGCCAGGGTGTCGCGGGCCTCGGTGTAGTGGCCGGCGCCGGGAAGGATCAGGCGGACCACGTTGTTCGGATGGGCGTCAGCGAGCCGCCGGGCCTCGGCGGGGGAGATGAGGTCGTAGGGCGGCGAGGTCAGGGCGCTCAGGTCGTCGGCCGTGTATCGCACGCCGCGGAACGGGCGCAGCACCAGTCCCGCCCGTTCAGATCTCTCCATATCGGGCATGCTGCCATAAAGGCCCGGACTCCCCACTGCCGCGGTGCCCGGTTGGAACCGAAATCGGAAGCAGGAGGCCATTGCGTGACACGGCATGATCAGAATGGAGTGGGCGATACGTCCGGCAGCCCGTCGGGCGACGTATACGAGTGGTACCAGCGTGGCATGAAGCTCCTCCAGGAAGGCAGCCCGGCCGCCGCCGCGGCGCTCCTCGAGCGCGCGGCCGACGCCGAGCCCGATTCCCGGAGCATCCGTGAAGGTCTGGCTCGGGCCCAGTTCAACTCGCGCCGGTACGAGGACGCGGCCACCAGCTTCCGCTGGATCGTGGACGCGAACCCGGCCGAAGACTATGCCTACTACGGTCTCGGTATGGCACTTTGGCGAACCGGTGACATCGAAGGCGCCCAGGAACCCCTGGCCGTCGCCGTCGCGATGCGTCCCGACGAACGAAACTACGTCTCCGCCCTCACCCAGATCCGGGCGACCCTGCGCGCGAGGCGCGCGTGAACCACCTGCTCGACGCGTACGACACCCTGCTCCTCGACCTCGACGGTGTGGTCTACCTGGGACGGCACGCCGTCCCGGGCGCACCGGAGGCGCTGTCCCTGGCCCGGGAGCGGGGCGTACGCCTGGCCTACGTGACCAACAACGCCAGCCGCACCCCGGCGGCGATCGCCGAACACCTGACCCACCTGGGGGTGCCCGCCTCGCCCGACGACGTCGTGACCTCCGCGCAGGCCGCCGCCCGGCTCGTGGCCGAACACGTGCCCGCCGGGTCTGCCGTGCTCGTCGTCGGCGGGATGGGGCTCCGGTCGGCGCTGCGCGCTCATGGCTTGCGGCCGGTGACGACCGCGCTGGAGGGGCCGGCGGCGGTGGTCCAGGGGATCTGGGACGGTCTCTCCTACGGGCTGCTGGCCGAGGGGACGCTTGCCGTGCGGGGCGGGGCCTGGTTCGTGGGGGCCAACCACGACAGCACGATGCCGACCGATCGGGGCGAGATGCCCGGGAACGGGTCGATGCTGCGGGTGATCACGGCGGCGACCGGGGTGAGTCCGGTGGTGGCCGGGAAGCCGGAGCCTCCGCTGCATCGGGAGTCGATGATCCGCACCGAGGCGCGGCGGCCGTTGATCGTCGGCGATCGGCTCGACACCGACATCGAGGGGGCGAACCGGGCCGGGGTCGACAGTCTGCTGGTGCTGACGGGGGTGGCCACGCCGCTCGACCTGCTGACGGCTCTGCCGGTGCACCGGCCTACGCACGTGTCGCACGATCTTTCGGGGCTGCATCTGCCTGCGGTTTCGGCCCGCTCCACCTCCGAGGGGTGGGAGTGCGGCGGGTGGGTGGCTTCCTGGGACGGCGGGCGGTTGCGGCTCGCCGGGGGTGGGGAGTCGATTGACGCGTTGCGGGCGGCTTGTGCTGCTACGTGGGCCGCGGTGGGGGATGGGAGAGCGGAGGAGGATGCCGTCAAGCCGGCGCTTCGGGTCTTTGGTTAGAGCTTCGGGTGGGTGGTCTGCCGGGGCTTTCTGACGGTGGCGGGTTGCTTCGGGGCTTGAGTGGCTGAGGGCTTGGTGATACTCGCGCCGGGTTACCAGTTCGTCGGCCGAACTCTCAACTCTGGTGGCTGCGTAGTTTTTCGCTGCGCTCCCGTTGTGGTTCGGTACTGGAGTAGTTGCCGACTGCGTTTACTAGCTTCTCGCTTCGAGTTCTGTTTGTGACGCATCTGCTTGGTGCGTTGATGGGGTGGGCGGCTGCGGTCGCTTTTCCCGGGAGCCGGATCGGTCCGTTTCGTTGGAGCTTTGGAACTTCAAACCTCCCGGAACGGGCCTGCCGCTGCAGTTGAACAAAACGCTGGGGGTGCTTCCAATGGTTGATGGGAAGGGGCTTCTACCGGTTAGGCGCTAAATTCCTCGTTTCACGCGATCAGTGGTGTCGAACGGGCGGAATAGATGGTGCCGGCCGTAGCGCCTGGCACTCATGGCAGGGGTCGTGACTCCGGCTAGGTTAGGCGGTCACGCGCTGCCACTTGGGCCTGATCACTTGCCGGGTCGGGTGCGTCCGAGCAGCTGTTGAGCTTTGCTCCGGGGGCGTGGAGGCGGCTCTTCCTTAAGCGGGTTGTAGTCGTGACGAGCACATCGGCATGTCGTCAGGGCGGGCAGACGGCCATCTCCAGACAGACCTCGCGGTTTCTGGCTCGGCGGAGGTCATCCGAAACATCGTCGCGATGGCCGGAAGCCGGTCGAGGGGTCGTAGGCGCAAGCCCGATAGCGGTCTTGACGTTACGGGTGCAGAGGCGAGTTGAGTGGCATTGCGTGGGTGTGGG
>NZ_BBXC01000016.1:0-290907 GCF_001570525.1 Herbidospora sakaeratensis | reverse complement strand
CTGAGTGGCACTGCGAAGGCGTGGGCGTGATACCAGGGTCAGCTTCATGGGTTGAGAGTCAGCCGGGCTGTGGCGAAGGGCTGGGCGCCGTAGCGGGTCGAAGAGCCAACTGGGTGGCGTTGCGAAGGTGTGAGCGTGATGCCGACGCTTGGTGTTACGGGTCGCAAGTCGGCCGAGTGTGTTGTGGAAGCGTGAAGGCGATACCGGTTCGTGCCACGAGTCGAAAGCCGGTCGAAGGTGTCACAGGAGCGCGATGCCGGACTCGTCGCGATGGCGTGGAGGTTTCCCGGCTGTGTTCTGGCGGCGAGGGCCCGTGACACGGCGGATGTCGCACTTGGGGCATGGGCCTTGGGTGGAAGGTCCGCCGACTGGTGTCCGGAGGGCGAATGCCGTGGCGATTTGGCCGCAGTGGGGTGGGAGCCTTCCAGGTGTGGTTAGGGGTTGTCCTTCGTGCTGAGGTCATGAGGGATGGTTTCCGTCGCTATGCGAGGCAGACGACGGGCCGGGCGGGTCAGCAATCGGCTACCGCTGACGAGCCGGCCCAAGTCCGCGCCCGGCACTTCTGGCTGCCCCTCGTCAAGGGTCTAAGTCGATGCGTTCGTATTCGACCGTCATGTTTGGCGGCGCGGTTCAGTTGGGGTTTGTATTCAGCTCGTCGTCGTGAGAGCTCTCTGGCGCGGGGATGCGCGGGAGGGGGATCAGAGGAGGCGGCGGAGGCGGAGGAGGTCGCCGAGGCTCGCGTCGATTTTGACTCTGCCGCCGAAAAGGGCTCTTGCCATGTCGAGTTCGCCCTTGACGAGGGCGATGAGGTCTTCGCTGCCCAGGGTGAGTTTCACTTCGGCGGGGCGGCCGTCGGCCGGGGGGATCTCGGTGAAGGGGTCGAGGCCTTCGCGGTGAATGCGGCCGTAGAAGGTGACGTTCAGGTCGGAGATGCGGCATTGGAGCCGGCGCTCGACGACATGTTTGGCGCGGTCCTCGTCGCTGATCTCGTGGAACTGCTCGCCCAATTTGTCCAATGCGGCACGGCATTCTTCGATCGTCGCCATGCGTCATCCCCCTTAAGCCAGGACCGGTCAAATGCCCATCTACCAACGGACGGTAGCGTTCAACCTGAGTACTACGCGAAATCTGACACGTGGGGGCGTGTCAGGTGACAAGGGGGTTCGCATGGTGTTCCACACGCTGCGTGGCATCGTACAGATGGCCACGTCACTCACCGAGACGGCCACGAACAACGCTCGGGCCGCCGTCGTCGACCTGCTCGACACGGATTCGTCGCGGTCGGCCAAGGCGCGGCGGTCGTCGTCTCGGTCGTCCCGGTCCGGGCGGTCGTCGACGGGGATTCAGCAGATGGTCCGGTCGGGGGCCGACCAGGTGCTCGGGGTGTTCGACCTCGCGCGCAAGGACGAGGTCGACCGGCTGCGGTCGCAGGTCCGCGAGCTGCAGGGACGTCTGAAACCGGCCAGCCGGGCCAACGGGTCGCGGTCGCGCACCGTCACCCGGGCGAAGGCGGCCTCGGCGCGGACGTCGCGCGGGGTGTCGGCCCGGGTGACCGGGATCGCGGCCAAGGCCGAACGCACGATCGCGGCCATCACCGGGAAGGCCGCCTCGACGACCGCCACGAAGGCGTCGGCGGCCAAGCGCACGGCCAAGGCGGCCGCTTCGGGGACGTCGGCGCGCACGACGTCGGCCGCTCGTTCCGGGACGGCGCGGAAGGCTTCGACCACCCGCGCCGCCGCGTCGCGGAAGGCCGCGACCGCCCGCACCGCGACGTCGCACAAGGCGGCGTCGCGCAAGGCCGCGACCACCTGCACGGCCGCGTCGCGCAGGGCTTCGACGGCGGCCGGTACCGCCGCGGCGCGGTCCAGGGCCGGGCTCAACGGCGCGTCGGCGGCGTCGCGGGCGGCTTCGGGGTCCGCGTCCGCGCGCACCGCGTCGGCGTCCCGTTCGGGCGCGTCGGCGGCGGGGTCGCGGGCGGGGTCCGTTCGCAGGGCGTCTGCCGCCCGGGCAGCGGGTTCGGCGAAGGCGCCGGCCGGGTCGGCCGGTTCCGCGCGTAAGGCGGCTGCCTCGCGTTCGGCGGCGGCTGGGTCGAAGCGGAGGGCGTCGGCGTCGGCCGGTTCTGCGCGTAAGGCGGCTGCCTCCCGTTCGGCGGCGGCTGGGGCGGTGCGGAAGGCGTCGGGTGTTCGGTCCGCGTCGGTTTCCCGGTCCGCTTCGGCTGGGGGCGCGCACAAGGCGTCGGGGCGGTCGGCCACGTCGGCTGCCCGTCGGTCCGCTTCGCCTCGGCCGACCGCCCGTAAGGGGTCGGCCGTCGCCGGGCAGCGGATCGCGCAGGCCGAGAAGGCCGCCGCGCGGATCGTCAAGGCCACCGGGTCCACCCGGGTCGCGCGGGCCGAGAAGATGGCCGCGCGCATGGCGCACGCCGTCGGGACCGCCCGCACTCCGGCGACCGCCGCTTCCCGGATGGTCAAGGCCACCGGGTCGGCGCGGGCGGCCAAGGCGCTGGGGGCGGCTTCGCACGCCGGCGCCGTCGTGGCGGCCAAGGTGTCCGCCGGCACGGCGCCCGGTAAGGGCGGGAAGAAGGCCGCCAAGAAGGCGCTTGCCAAGAAGTCGGGCAAGAAGGCCGGCAAGAAGTCGTAGCGTCGCCGCGCGGGCGGGTGGGCGGCGGGCGACGTCGTCGGTCCGGTCCGCTACCGTCAAGGCGGCGGAGCGTCCGCGGCCCGTGTCCGTGAGGCGTTTCGGGCGAGGGCCGCGTATCTGACACCGGAGGGGGCGCATGACCGAGACGAACTCGGCCGGCGGTGGGGAAGCCGTCGTGCCGGTGCAGGCCGCCGTCATGGCGACCCCGAACATCACCGTGGTGCCGGCCGTTGCCCCGGCCGGCACCCGGCCGCCCGGCGCCGAGGCCGATCCCGAGGCGGCGGTCCGCGCCGCCGTCGAACGGCTCGCCGAGGTGCCGGTGGCGGCCCATGTCGAGGTGTACGAGCAGGTGCTCGGCACGTTGGAGGAGACCCTTGCCGCTGTGGACGACCGCCCGTGATCTCTAATCCCCCCACCACCTCCCCTGCCAGGGGTGAGAGTTGAGTCAGCGCCGCCGTCTCGACAGCGAGCTGGTGCGGCGCAAGCTGGCCCGCTCGCGGGAGCAGGCCGCCCAGCTCATCGAGGCGGGCCGGGTCACCATCGGTGGCCGGCCCGCTTCCAAAGCGGCCACGCAGGTCGACACCGCCGCCCCGATCGTCGTCGCCGAGGCCGCGGAAGGGCCCGACTACGTCTCCCGGGGGGCGCACAAGCTCATCGGCGCCCTCGACGTCTTCGCCGACCTCGACGTCACGGGGCGGCGCTGCCTCGACGCGGGCGCGTCGACCGGCGGGTTCACCGACGTGCTGCTGCGGCGGGGGGCCGCCCACGTGCTGGCGGTCGACGTCGGATACGGGCAGCTGGCCTGGTCGCTGCGCACCGACGAACGGGTCACCGTGATGGAGCGGGTGAACGTCCGCGACCTCACCCCCGAGATGGTCGGGGAGCCGCCCACGCTCGTCGTCGGCGACCTGTCGTTCATCTCGTTGCGGCTGGTGCTGCCCGCGCTGACCGCCTGCCTGGCCGAGGGCGGCGAGCTGGTCATGCTGGTCAAGCCGCAGTTCGAGGTGGGCAAGGAACGGGTGGGCGCCGGAGGGGTCGTCCGCGATCCCGAACTGCGGGCCGAGGCGGTGCGCGACGCCGCCGCCGCGGCGGCGCGGCTGGGGCTCACGGTCAAGGGCGTGACGGCCAGTCCGCTGCCGGGGCCTTCGGGCAATGTGGAATACCTGATCCGGCTCGGGAAGGGGCCGGGTCACGAGGCGGTCGGCGACGTGGCCGCCGCCGTCGCGCGTGCCGTCGAGGAGGGGCCCCGATGAGCGACAGGCGATCGGTCCTGATCACCACCCACACCGGGCGTGACGCCGCGGTCGAGAGCGCCCGGCTGGTCATCGACCGGCTGCTCAAAGAAGGGCTGACGGTCCGGGTGCTGGCCGACGAGGCCGACGACGTCGCCCGCACGGGCGTCGAGGTCGTCCCGGCCGACGAGCGGGCCGCCTTCGGCGCCGAGATCATCATCGTCCTGGGCGGCGACGGAACGCTCCTGCGGGCCGCCGAGATCTCCCGGCCGACGGGGGTGCCGCTGCTGGGGGTCAACCTCGGGCACGTCGGCTTCCTCGCCGAGGCCGAGGTGGAGGACCTCCACGTCGTCGTCGACCGGGTCGTCGACGGGCGGTTCGAGGTCGAGGAGCGCATGACCCTCGACGTGACCGTCCGCAACGGCAGCGTGCTGGCGCGCACGTGGGCGCTCAACGAGGCGTCGGTGGAGAAGCGCGACCGCATGCTCGAGGTCGTGGCCGAGATCGACGGGCATCCGCTGTCCCGGTGGGGCTGCGACGGCGTCATCTGCGCCACCTCGACCGGGTCGACCGCCTACGCGTTCTCCGCCGGAGGGCCCGTCGTGTGGCCTCAGGTCGAGGCGCTGCTGGTGGTGCCCAACAGCGCCCACGCGCTGTTCGCGCGGCCTCTCGTGGTGGCCCCGACCAGCTCGATCGCGATCGAGCTGCTGTCGACGACACACCCGGGTGAGTTGTGGTGCGACGGCCGCCGCCGCTTCGACCTGCCGCCGGGCGCGCGGGTGGAGGTCCGCAAGGGCACCCATCCGGTACGCCTCGCGCGCATGCTCGGCGTCGACTCCACGGGCGTCCCGTTCACCGACCGGCTGGTCGCCAAGTTCGGCCTGCCGGTAGAGGGATGGCGCGGCCGCGCCAGGCCCGCCTGAGGTTCCGGCGACTCGAAAATCTTGGCGAGTTGCGCGTAGGATCGCTTGCGACATTGACGTTGAACGGGAGGGACCAGTGCGGCCGAGGGTCGAGGAGGTCCGCATCCGGGGGCTGGGTGTCATCGACGAGGCCGTCCTCGAGTTGTCACCCGGTTTCACCGTTGTCACGGGTGAGACGGGCGCCGGCAAGACCATGGTGGTGACCGGCCTGGGGCTGCTGTTCGGCGGCCGGGCCGACCCCGCGCGGGTCCGGCCGGGGGCCGACAAGGCGACCGTCGAGGGCACGCTCGTCGTCGATCCGGGCGGCCGGGCCGCCCAGCAGGTGCTCGACATCGGCGGCGAGGTCGACGGCGGGGAGCTCATCATCTCCCGCACCGTCTCCTCCGAGGGCCGGTCGCGGGCCTGGCTCGGCGGGCGCACCGTCCCGGTCGGGACCCTCACGTTCCTGGCCGACGACCTGGTGGCCGTCCACGGGCAGATGGACCAGCAGCGGCTCCTGCAGCCGGGCCGTCAGCGCGCCGCGCTCGACCGCTACGCCGGAGACGAACTCGTCAAGCCGCTGCGCGCCTACGAGCAGGCCTACAAGCGCCACAAGCAGGTCGGCGACCTGCTCGCCGAGCTGACCGGCCGGGCCCGCGAACGCGCCCAGGAGGCTGACGTGCTGCGGTTCGGCCTGGAGGAGATCGAGAAGGTCGCCCCCCTGGCCGGCGAAGACGCCGAGCTGAAGGAGGAGGCCGAGCGGCTCACCCACGCCGACACCCTCCGCACGGCCGCGACGACCGCCCACACCGCTTTGCTGGGCGACCCGATGTCGGGGCCGGAGGCGGCCCCCGACGCGGTGTCGCTGATCGGGCAGGCGCGCTCGGCGGTCGAGTCGGCCCGCGACTACGACCCGGCCCTCGCCGGGCTCGCCGAGCGGCTGGCCGAGGCCGGTTACCTGCTCAACGACGTCGCGACCGAGCTGGCCGCCTACGCCGAGTCGGTCGAGGCCGACCCCCAGCGGTTGTCGATCGTGCACGAACGCCGTTCCCTGCTCAACGGGCTGACCCGCAAGTACGGCGCCGACGTCGCCGAGGTGCTGGCCTGGGCCGAGCGGGCGGCCGTCCGCGTCGGCGAGCTCGACGGCGACGACGATCGCATCGGCGAGCTGACCCGCGAACACGAGGAGCTGACCGCCCGGCTCGGCGAGCTGGCCGGTGAGCTGACCCGCATCCGCGAGGCCGCCGCCGAACGTTTCGCGGTCGCGGTGACCGAGGAGCTGACCGCCCTGGCGATGCCCCACGCCCGGGTCGCCGTCGTGATCGAGTCGAGCGGCGACTTCGGCCCGTCGGGGGTCGACGAGGTCGAGCTGCGCATGGCGCCCCACCCGGCGTCGCCGCCGCTGCCGCTGAACAAGGGCGCGTCGGGGGGCGAGCTCAGCCGCGTCATGCTGGCCATCGAGGTCGTGTTCGCCGGCGCCGACCCGGTGCCGACGTTCGTCTTCGACGAGGTCGACGCGGGCGTCGGCGGCAAGGCGGCCGTGGAGATCGGGCGGCGGCTGGCCAAGCTGGCCCGCACCGCCCAGGTCATCGTGGTGACCCACCTGCCCCAGGTGGCGGCCTTCGCCGACCAGCACCTCGTGGTCGAGAAGGACAGCGACGGCAGCGTGGTGCGCAGCGGCGTGGTCACCCTCGACCGCGAGGCCCGCAAACGCGAGCTGGCCCGCATGCTGGCCGGCATGGAGGACTCCGAGCTCGGCCGGGCCCACGCGGAGGAGCTTCTGGCCACGGCGGCCGCCGCGAAATCGGCCGGCTGACGGTCCGCGCGGCCGACGGCCACGGATGCGCGCGACTCCGGAGACCGGTCACGCGCGGCCAGGGCCTTCCCTCGTCGTGGCGGGCGGCCCGAGCGGGGGTTGGCGCCGGATGCGGCGCGATGGGCGACGGTGGTCGGGGCCGTGGCAGGCGGAGCCGTAACGGAAGCGAAAGAGCAGCTCAGCCCGGGCGGCGGGAGAGCGGATCACATCACATATCGGAAACTTGTCAGCGAATCTCAGCAAAGTCGGCCAGGCTGGAGTCACGACGGATGCCGGGCACGCGGGGGCGTGGGGCCGGGCGTCCGGAAACGCTTCCCGCGACTGGTGACATCGGTTCGTGTTCTGGGCAGATGAGGGCATCGTGCCCGGACAAGGCCGGATGGCGACATGGGGGACGGCAGCATGAGGGCAGGGTGGCGACAAAGCTGGCGGGTGCCGGGGTGTCGGGCCGTCATGGTCGTCGCCTCTGGCAGGATGGTCCCGATGAAGGTCTCGAGCGTCAGGGTTCCAGGCCTCCGCCGCCGGAAGGTCAGTGTCCTTCCCGGGGTGACTGCGACGGCGCGCATCGACCGGCGCACCAAGAGGCTCACCAAACGCCTTCGCCCGGGGGAAGTCGCGATCATCGATCACGTCGACATCGACCGGGTCAGCGCGGAGGCCCTCGTCGCGTGCGGCGTGTCCGTGGTGGTCAACGTCGCGGCCAGCGTCTCCGGCCGCTACCCCAACCTGGGGCCGCAGATCCTGCTCGAGGCCGGGGTGACCCTGGTCGACAACGCGACGCCCGAACTGTTCGAGAAGGTGCGCGACGGTGACACCGTGCGCGTCTGCGACGGCGTCGTCTACGTCGACGACGAGATCGCCGGCAAGGGCGAGGTGATGACCGCCGAGGCGGTCGAGGCCGCGATGGTCGAGGCCCGCGCGGGCTTGTCGGTGCAGATCGAGGCGTTCACCGTGAACACCATGGAATACGTGCGCCGTGAGCGCGATCTGCTCATCGACGGCGTGGGCGTGCCCGACATCCGCACCAAGCTCGACGGGCGGCACGTCCTGATCGTGGTCCGCGGTTACCACTACAAAGAAGACATCGCGGCCCTGCGGCCCTACATCCGCGAATACCGGCCGGTCATGATCGGCGTCGACGGCGGCGCCGACGCGCTGCGCGAGGCCGGCTACCGGCCCGACATCATCGTCGGCGACTTCGACTCGGTGTCCGACGACGCGCTGACCGGCGGCGCCGAGCTCGTCGTCCACGCCTATCCCGACGGCCGGGCCCCCGGGCTCGACCGGGTGCGCAAGCTGGGGCGCGACGCCGTGGTCTTCCCGGCCGCCGCGACCAGCGAGGACATCGCGATGCTGCTGGCCGACGAGAAGGGCGCGTCGCTCATCGTCGCGGTCGGCACCCACGCCACGCTCGTCGAGTTCCTCGACAAGGGGCGGGCGGGCATGGCCAGCACCTTCCTCACCCGGCTCCGGCTGGGCAGCAAGCTCATCGACGCCAAGGGCGTCAGCAGGCTCTATCGCAGCCGCATCTCCGCGGCGTCGCTGCTCCTTCTCGTGGCCACCACCATCGTGACGATCGGCGTGGTGCTGTTCGTCTCGCCGGTCGGCAAGATCTGGCTCGACGGGGCGCAGGACGTCTGGAACGGCTTCATATTCTGGGTGGTCGGACTCTTCTCGTGATCGATTTTCGCTATCACCTCGTCTCCATCGTGGCGATCTTCCTGGCGCTGACCGTGGGCATCGTGCTCGGCAGCACCGTCATCCAGGATCCGATCATCGAATCGACGCAGGTGACCGCCGAGACCCTGAAGAAGAACAACCTGACCCTGCAGGCCGAGATGGCCGCGCAGCAGGCCCGCGAAGACGGCAACAACACCTTCGTCGCCTCCGCCACCGCCGAACTGGTCGAGCGCGACCTGGCGGGCGAGCGCGTCGTGGTCGTCGAGGCGCCGGGCGCGCCCACGGCGCTGCGCGACCCGCTGCGCGAGGTGCTCGAACTGGCGGGGGCGACCTACACGGGCCGGGTGTCGCTGACCGAGGGCTTCCTGGAGGCCGAGCAGGCCGGGGTCGTCGACGGCCTGGCGACCCAGCTCGCCCCGGCCGGGGCGGCCTTCCCCGAGGGCGCGACGCCCTACGACAAGGCGGGCACCGTGCTGGCCGCCGCGCTCGTGACGAACATGCGGCCGCAGGCGGGCACCGTCAACACGGCTGCCTCGACCGTGCTGTCGGCCTTCCAGGAGGGCGGCTTCATCGCGGTCTCCGGCGAGCCGGCCGACCGGGCGACCCTGGCGATCGTGGTCGCGCCCGCGCTGCCCTACGAGGGCGAGACCGCCGAGACCATGAACGGGGCGATCGTTTCGGTGTCGGGCGCCCTCGACAAGGCCGGGCTCGGTACCGTCATGACCGGCACCACCGCCGCCTCGGCGACCGGCGGCGTCATCGCCGCGCTGCTCGACTCGGGCGAGGAGACCTCCCAGGTCTCCAGCGTCGACACCCTCGACCTGCCCTCGGGCCGGATCGTCGTGGTCGACGCGCTCCGGGAGCAGCTCGGCGGGCAGTCGGGCGCCTACGGGATCGGCAGCGGCGCGACCGCGTTCGAGCCGGCTCCGGCCGTGCCCGCGATCACGCCGTCCGTCACCCCCTCCGCCACTCCCTCAGCCACCTCGTCTCCCGTGGCCTCGTCCACGGGCTGACCCGGAAGGATCCGCCGTGACTCAACGTCCCCTGCTCCTCGCCCTGGCGGGGGCGGCGCTCGGTGCGGCCGCCGCGCGGGTCGCCTACACGACCTTCACCAGGAAGCAGCCCTTCGGCGACGAGAAGACCTGGGCCCGCGTGAACCACCGCGGCGAGCCCGTCACGCTGCTCGAAGGCCCGGCGTTCGCGGCGGGGGCGGGGGCCGCGCTGGCGCTCGCGCCCGGTCTTCCTCTCAAGGTGAAGGCCGCCGGGGTGCTGACCTCCGTGGCCTGCGGCGCGCTCGGCGCCTACGACGACGTGTTCGGCACCAGCGCCTCCAAGGGTTTCAAGGGCCACCTGTCCGCGCTGCGCAAGGGGCAGGTCACCAGCGGCGCGGTGAAGATCCTCGGCATCGGCGCGACCGGCCTGGCCGCCGCCGCGCTGACCCGCCGGAACGTGGCCGACATCGCCGTCGACGGCCTGCTGATCGCCGGGTCGGCCAACCTGGCCAACCTGTTCGACCTGCGGCCCGGCCGGGCGATCAAGGTCGGCCTGTTGGCGGGGGCGCCGCTCGCCGGGTCGCCGCTGGCGGCCGTGCCCCTCGGGGCGGCCGCCGCGCTGCTCCCCGACGACCTGGCCGAACGCGCGATGCTCGGCGACACCGGGGCCAACGCGCTCGGCGCGCTGCTGGGGCTGGCCGCCGCGCAGCGGCTGGGGCGGCCGGGGCGGCTGGCCGTGCTGGGCACCGTGGCGGCGCTGACGGCCGCGTCGGAGAAGGTGTCGTTCACCAAGGTGATCGCGGGTAATCCGGTGCTGAACCGGCTCGACATGCTCGGGCGACGCCCGGTGCCGCCTCCGGCCGAGGTCACCCGGCCCACCCCTTGACCACCCGGGGGGTCGCGGGCGCGGCCCTGCTCATCGGCGTCATCACGATCGCGGCGCGGGTCACCGGCTTCGCCAAGCAGCTGGTGTTCGCCAAGACGGTGGGCACGGGCTGCCTGTCGACGGCCTACTTCACCGCGAACGCGGTGCCCAACCTGATCTTCGAGATCGTCGTCGGCGGCGCGCTGGCGGGCATGGTCGTGCCGGTGCTCGCGGGCGCGGCCGAGCGGGGCGACCGCGAGACCGCAGGGCGCATCGCGTCGGGGCTGCTGACCTGGGTCGTCGTGCTGCTGGTGCCGCTGAGCGTGCTGGCCGCGCTGTTCGCCGGCCCCGTCGTGGGGCTGTTCGTGCCCGGCGCGCTGGCCGGGTGCGACGCCGGGGACGTCGTGGTGCTCGCCGCGCACATGCTCGTCGTCTTCGCGCCGCAGATTCTCCTGTACGGTCTGGCGGTCGTCCTCTACGGGGTCCTGCAGGCCCACCGGCGCTTCGCCGGGCCCGCGCTGGCCCCGCTCGTGTCGAGTGTCGTGGTCATCGCGGCCTACCTGGCGTTCGTCCCGCTGGGCGGCACGGTCGACGTCGCCGGGCTGCCCCGCGCGGCCGAGCTCGTGCTCTCGGTCGGCACCACCCTCGGCGTGCTGGCCCTGGTGCTCACCGTGGTGGGGCCGGTGGCCCGCCTGCGCCTGCGCTGGCGGCCGACGCTGAGTTTCCCGCCCGGGGTCGCGCCCCAGGTCAAGCGCCTGGCGGCGGCCGGGCTGAGCGCCCTGCTCGCCCAGCAGGCCGCGATGGCCGTGGTGGTCAGGCTGGCCAACGAGGGCGGCGCGGGGCGGCTGGCCGCCTACAACTACGCGTGGGCCGTCTACCTGGTCCCGTACGCCGTCCTCGCCGTCCCCATCGCCACCAGCGCGTTCCCCGTGTTGTCGGCGCGCTGGGAGGCCGGCGACCGGCGGGCGTTCGCCGAACTGGCCGCCCGCACCACCCGGGCGGTGGTCCTCATCTCCGGCCTGGCGGCGGGCGCGCTGGTCGCGGTGGCCGTCCCGGTCGCCGAGGTGTTCCTGACGACCAAGTCCGACGTGCCCCCCGATCAGCTGGCGCTCGGCATCGCGGCCTTCGCCCCCGGCCTGGTCGGCTACGGCCTGATGGCCCACCTGTCCCGCGTCCTGTACGCGGGCGGCCACGGCCGTCCGGCCGCGCGCGACCAGGTCATCGGCTGGCTCGTGGCGATCGTCGCCCAGGTCGCCCTGGTGCTCGCCCTGCCCGACGACTGGGCGGTCGGCGCCCTCGGCCTGGGCGGCACGATCGGGATGACCACCGCGGGCGTCCTGCTGCTGATGGCGGTCAGACGGGCGTACGGCCCGCTGGAGGGGCTCACCCGGGCCGTGCTCGCGGCGGTCGCCGGGGGCGTGACGGGGGCGGCGGCCGGGTGGGCCGTCGTCTGGCTGCTCGGCGCCCCCGGCCTGTGGGGCAGTGTGCTGGTGGCGGGCCTGGCCGGGATCGTGGCGGCCGGATTCGGCGGGGCGGTCGCCGCCGCGATCGACCGCGACGACCTCAAGGAAGTGATCAGACGGTGAAGATCCTGCTGACCCTCGGCACCAGCGCCGGGGGAGTGGGCCGCCACGTGCGCACCCTCGCCGACGGCTTCGCGGCCCGGGGGCACGAGGTCGTCGTGGCCGGCCCGGCCGAGACCCGCGACCGGTTCGGCTTCACCCAGACTTTCGCCGAGATCCCGGTCTCCGACCGGCCCCACCCGGTGAACGACGCCCGGACGGTGGCGGCGCTGCGCCGGATCCCGGCCGACGTCGTGCACGCCCACGGGCTGCGGGCCGGCGCCCTGGCCGCGCTGGCCCGGCCGCGCCGGCTCGTGGTGACGCTGCACAACGCGGTCACCGCCGGGGGCGCGGTCGGCGCGGTCTACGCGACCCTCGAACGGGTGGTGGCCCGGCGGGCCGACGTGGTCCTGGGGGTCTCGCCCGACCTGTGCGAGCGCATGACGGCGCTCGGCGCGCGGGCGGTCGGCCCGGCCGTGGTGCCCGCGCCGCCGCTGGCCGACCTGCCCGCCACCACCGAGTTCGGCGGGAAGAGGGTGCTGCTGACCGTGGCGCGGCTGGCCCAGCAGAAGGGGCTGGAGGTGCTGCTCGACGCGGCGGCCGGTCCCTATCCGGAGGACGTTGTCTTCGGCGTCGCGGGCGAGGGGCCGCTGCACGGCGCGCTCCAGGAGCGCATCACCCGGGAGAACCTCCCCGTGATCCTGCTCGGCCCGCGCGACGACGTGGCCGCGCTGCTGCGGGCGGCGACCGCCCTGGTGGTGCCGAGCCGGTGGGAGGGACAGCCGCTGACCGTCCAGGAGGCGCTGCGGGCCGGGGTGCCCGTCGTGGGCTTCGCCGTGGGCGGCGTCCCCTCGATGGTGGGAGAGGCGGGGCTGCTGGTCCCGTCCGGCGACCACGGGCGGTTGTGGGCGGAGCTGGTGCGGCTGCTGCTCGACGCGGAGCTCGCCGAGGAGTTGTCGGCCGCTGCCCTGGCCCGGGGAAGGGCGCTGCCCGACGAGGCCGACGCGGTCGACGCGGCCTTGAAGAACTACGGCTGAGCGGGGAATCACCCGGGCTTGTTCCGGGTTGAGAGGAATAATTCGTTCAGGAAACCTGCCCCTGGGGTTCAGTAGCCCTTGGGGCGGGTCTCTATACTGTTCGCGTTGGGGGGGAGTATCCCTTCGCGACGGTCCCGTCATCACGGTGTCAGCACCCGGGGCCGTCGGTCCGTGTCTGGAGCTTTTCCAGGGGCGGGAGAGACCTCCGGCAGTGTGTTTCGTCGCGCGCCGGAGGGATTAAGGAATTGGACATTCCCGTGTGGGGTTGGGCTGCCGTCATCATCGGCCTGCTCGTGGTCATCGCCGTCGACCTGTGGGTCGTCGACAGAGGAGAGCCCAAGGAGTTCTCCCTCCGTCAGGCGGGCTTCTGGGTGGGTCTGTACGTCGCGCTCGCCGTGCTGTTCGGGATCGGCCTGCTGATCTTCGCGGGTCCTCAGCAGTCGGGTGAGTTCTTCGCCGGTTACATCACCGAATACAGCCTGAGCATCGACAACCTGTTCGTGTTCTTCATCATCATGTCCAGGTTCGCGGTGCCGAAGGCCTACCAGCACAAGGTGCTGACGATCGGCATCCTGATAGCGCTGGTCATGCGCGGCTTCTTCATCGTCGTCGGCGCCGCCGCCCTCAACTCCTTCCACTGGCTCTTCTACGTGTTCGGCGCGATCCTCCTCTACACCGCGTACACGATGATCCGCGACCACAACAAGAGCGAAGAGGACTTCGACGAGAACATCCTGCTGCGCTACGCGCGCCGGGCGTTCCCGACCACCCCCGACTACGTCGGCTCCAAGATGATCGTCCGGGTCGACGGCAAGAAGATGGTCACCCCGATGCTGATCGTCATGATCGCCATCGGCAGCACCGACCTGCTGTTCGCCCTCGACTCCATCCCCGCGATCTTCGGTCTGACCACCGACGCGTTCATCGTCTTCACCGCCAACGCGTTCGCCCTGATGGGTCTGCGGCAGCTCTACTTCCTCCTCGGCGGTCTGCTGCAGCGCCTGGTCTACCTCAGCTACGGCCTGGCGTTCATCCTCGCCTTCATCGGCGCGAAGCTGATCCTCGAGGCCATGCACGACGTCGTCGAGTGGGCGCCGAAGATCCCCATCCAGGTCTCGCTGAGCGTCATCATCGGCACGATGGTGGTCACGACGGTGGCGAGCATCATCAAGTCCCGCCGCACCCCGGCCGTCGAGAAGGACGCCGCCACCGAGCAGGCGGAGCACCACTAAAGCCTCGAAACCCCTCCGGGGTGCCGCGCTTGACGCGAAAGAGGACGGTTAGGGACTGTGGCATCGGTAACATAACTGCTTAAGTCGCAAATCCGTCCTCTAGTCGCAAAAGAGTACAAAGGCTCCTAGTGTCGAACGAAATGGAAAGTCCTCGCCCGCGTGTACGGCTCGCGCGCGGTGTGTCGCCGTGGCTGGCTCCGACAGCGGCCGCGGCGGCCGTCACCGCGGTCCTGACCGCCCGGTCTCCCAAGTGGGCTCTCGCGGCGGTGCCGCTGACGGCCCTCACGGGAGGGATGCTCTGGTTCTTCCGCGATCCTGACCGTTCGCCCGGCGCCGGGCGGCTGCTCTCGCCCGCCGACGGCGTCGTGCAGAGCGTCGACCCCTGGACCGACGGCCGCACCCGCGTCGCCATCTTCATGAGCCCGCTGAACGTCCACGTCAACCGCGCCCCCGTCGCCGGGACCGTCGTCTCGGTCGAGCACGTCGCGGGGGGCTTCGTGCCCGCGTTCAACAAGGACAGCGACAAGAACGAACGTGTGGTGTGGCACTTCGACACCGCGCTCGGCGACATCGAGATGGTCCAGATCGCCGGGGCCGTCGCGCGCCGAATCGTCCCCTACCTGCAGGCCGGCGCGAAGGTCGCCCAGGGCGACCGCGTCGGGTTGATCCGGCTGGGCTCCCGGGTCGACCTCTACCTGCCCGAGGGCGTCGAGCCCGCCGTGACCGTCGGCGACAAGACCGTGGCTGGGGTGACCCGCATTGACCGCGCCTGATATCAGGGCCGGAGGCTGGTCCGTCGAAGAAGAGGAAGAACCGATAGGGCCGGTCGGCAAGGCGTTCCGGCTGTCGGCCGCCGACCTGCTCTCCCTGGGCAACGCGTTGTCGGGGTTCCTGTCGGTGGTCGTGCTGGCGTACAGCGCGATCGACCAGCTCAGGATGACCGGCAAGTTCGAGCCCGACCCGCGGTTCTTCGGCACCGCCGTCGTGCTGCTGCTCGTCGGGGCGACCTGTGACCTGTTCGACGGGCTGGTGGCCCGCCGGTTCCGGGCCTCGGCGATGGGCGCCGAGCTCGACAACCTGGCCGACGTGATCAGCTTCGGCTTCGCGCCGGCGTTCATGATCGTGATCTGGGGCGGTTTCGACGCCCCGCTGCCACTGTGGCTGGTCTTGGCCGCCGCGGCGTCGGTGCTGCTCGCCGGCGTCATCCGGCTGGCCCGGTTCGCCTGTGTGAAGACCAAGAGCGGCGACTTCATGGGCCTGCCCATCCCCATGGGCGCCATGACGATCGTGTCGATCGTGCTGCTGTTCCAGCCGACGATCTGGACGATCCTCGGCATCTTCGCCACGTCCTACCTGATGATCAGCCGGATCGAGTACCCCAAGCCCAAGGGCAACCTGGCGGCGGTCGTGCTCGGCTGGATGATGATCAACGTCGCCTGCCTCACGATCTGGGCGGCCGGGCTGCCCGGCGGCGACCAGCTCATCCAGGTCGGCGCGATCATGCAGATCGCGATCGTGTCGGCGATCCCGCTGCGGGTGCTCATGTTCCGGCGTGCCAAGCGCAAAGAGCGCCTCTCGAGCTCTGGTTAGCCGTCCTCGCCGGGCGTTGAATGAACGTATGGCGACCGCCCCGCGTGAGCTCACCCGGTCCTACTTCCTCGGCAAGCTGGCGCGTGAGCTCGAACAGCGCGGCTTCGCCGTCACCCTTCGGCTCGATCCGCCGTCGCTGAAGGTGAGCGACCCCGAGGCCGCCCTGCTCAACGAGACCGTCGACTGCGTCTCGCTGCAGGGCGGCTGGTTCTACCGGTGGTCGTGGGGCGAGGTGGTGGAGAGCGCCGACGAGCCCGACGCCGCCGCCACGCTCATCGCCAAGGTGCTGGGCGCGCGCTGACTACCAGCCGCGCGCCTTCCACTCGGGCAGCGCGGGGCGTTCGGCCCCGAGCGTGGTGTCCTTCCCGTGGCCCGGGTAGACCCACGTGTCGTCGTCGAACCGGTCGAAGATCCGCTCGACGACGTCGGTGTAGAGCCGGGTGAACCGCTCGGCGTCCTTCTGGGTGTTGCCCACGCCGCCCGGGAACAGCGAGTCGCCCGTGAAGACGTGGCCCGGGTAGTAGAGGGCGATCGAGCCGGGCGTGTGGCCGCGCAGGTGGATCACCTCCAGGTCGGTCACGCCCACGGTCACCCGGTCGCCGCCGTCGACGGGCCGGGCCTCGACCGGCAGCGCGGCGGCGTCCTCGCGGCCCGCCACCACGGTCGCGCCGGTCGCCTTGACGACCTCCTCCAGGGCGCCCCAGTGGTCGCCGTGCTGGTGGGTGGTCACGATCACGCTGATGGGCTGGCGCCCGATCAGCTCCAGGATCCTCCCTGGCTCGGCGGCGGCGTCGATCAGCATGCCGTCGCCGGTCTCGCGGCAGCGGATCAGGTAGGCGTTGTTGCCGAAGTCGCCGACCTCCATCTTGGCGATGGTGATCTTCTCCAGCTCCCGGACGTCGGCCGGGCCGCCCTTGGACACGTCTCCCGTATAGGTCATGAGATCACGCTAGGCCGTCGGGGGCCGATCGGACCATCCAGGGCGGGGGAGCCGGGAAACCGCCGGGGGTGTGCCGGCCGATCAGCCAGGCGACCAGTTCCCTCTTGGTGGCCCGCAGGTCGGGGCCGTCGGCGCCGTCGATCTTCTCGCCGGTGTCGGTCGCGGTGAGGCTCCGGTACGTCGGCTCGCCCACCAGCGCGGGGGAGTCGCGCCACTCCCAGTCGACGTAGCGGCCGGGCCAGTCGCGCCAGGTGTAGGCCGTGCCGAGGTCGCCGTGGTGGATCTCGACCTCGCGCAGGCGGCGCATCAGGACGTACCAGGCGGGGTGCTCGGGCGGGCGGGTGCCGCTGATCAGGGTGTTCCAGCGGTCGTGCGGGACCGCGTCCACGGCCGCCGCGAAGCGGGCGGTGCTCTCCTCCAGGTCGGCGAGCTGCTCCCCGGCGGGCCTGGCGTAGCCCGCCTCGATGCCGGCGTCGCGCTCGGCGGCGTCGCGGTACTGCGGGGTGACCACGCCCGTGCGGGCCCAGGTGAGCAGGTTGACCAGGGAGTCGGCGTTGCGGGCGACGTGGGTGACCACGTGGCCCCGGCTCCACCCGGGCAGCGCCGAGGGGGCGCGCATCTCCTCGCCGGACAGGGCGGCCACGGTCGAGATCAGCCGGGCGTCGGCGGCCTGGAGCTCGGCCCGGTAGTCGTCAAGAAGGGACATGGCTTCATCCTGGTCCACGGGACACGGGTTTGACCGCCTGCATACTCTGGATGAGCAGGGGGAGACCGGCCCGGCCGGTTTTTGTCGGTGGCGGCGGATAGCCTGCCCGACGCACACCTGTAGACCCCAACGACCATCGGGAACGCTGTGGCTGACCGTCTCGTCGTGCGTGGCGCGCGCGAACACAATTTGAAGGACGTCTCTCTCGATCTCCCCCGAGACGCCCTGATCGTCTTCACCGGGCTGAGCGGCTCGGGCAAGTCGAGCCTGGCCTTCGACACGATCTTCGCCGAGGGCCAGCGGCGCTATGTCGAGTCGCTGTCGGCCTACGCCCGGCAGTTCCTCGGGCAGATGGACAAGCCCGACGTCGACTTCATCGAGGGCCTGTCGCCCGCGGTCTCGATCGACCAGAAGTCGACCAGCCGCAACCCCCGCTCGACCGTCGGCACGATCACCGAGGTGTACGACTACCTGCGGCTCCTGTGGGCCCGCATCGGCAAGCCCCACTGCCCGACCTGCGGCCGGCCGATCGCCCGGCAGACCCCGCAGCAGATCGTCGACCGCGTCCTGGAATTGGAGGAGGGCACCCGCTTCCAGGTGCTCGCGCCGGTCATCCGGGGCCGCAAGGGCGAGTACGCCGAGTTGTTCCGCGAGCTCCAGACCAAGGGCTACGCCCGCGCCCGCGTCGACGGCACGATCATCCGCCTCGAAGAGCCGCCGACCCTCAAGAAGTACGAGAAGCACGACATCGAGGTGATCGTCGACCGGCTGGCGGTCAAGGAGTCGGCCCGCCGCCGCCTGACCGACTCGGTCGAGACCGCGCTGCAGCTGTCGGGCGGCACGATCACCCTCGACTTCGTCGACCTGGAGGCCGACGACCCCAACCGCGAGCGCTTCTACTCCGAGCACCTCTACTGCCCCTACGACGACCTGTCGTTCGAGGAGCTGGAGCCCCGCTCGTTCTCGTTCAACTCGCCGTTCGGCGCCTGCCCCGAGTGCACGGGCCTGGGCACCCGCATGGAGGTCGACCCCGAGCTGGTCGTGCCCGACCCCGAGAAGACCCTCGGCGACGGCGCGCTCACTCCGTGGGCGGGCGGCCACACCAGCGACTACTTCGAGAAGCTGATGGAGGGCCTGGGCAACGCGCTCGGGTTCGACCTCGACACCCCGTGGGAGAAGCTGACCAAGGCCCAGCAGAACGCCCTGCTCCACGGCCACGACGAGCAGGTCCACATCCGCTACAGCAACCGGTTCGGCCGCCAGCGCTCCTACTACACCGACTTCGACGGCGTGATCCCGTGGATCCAGCGCCGCCACGCCGAGTCCGAGAGCGACGCGGTGCGGGAGAAGTTCGAGGGCTACATGCGGGAGATCCCGTGCCCGGCCTGCAAGGGCCGCCGACTGAAGCCGGTCTCGCTCGCGGTGACCGTCGGCGGTTCGTCGATCGCCGAGGTCGCGGCCCTGTCGATCGGCGAGTGCGCCAAGTTCCTGTCGGGGTTCAAGCTCTCCGAGCGCGACATGCACATCGCCGAGCGGGTGGTCAAGGAGATCAACGCCCGCCTGGGCTTCCTGCTCGATGTCGGCCTCGACTACCTGACCCTCAACCGGGCCGCCGGCACCCTGGCCGGCGGCGAGGCCCAGCGCATCAGGCTCGCCACCCAGATCGGCTCGGGTCTGGTGGGTGTCCTCTACGTCTTGGACGAGCCCTCGATCGGCCTCCACCAGCGTGACAACATGCGCCTGCTGGAGACCCTGATCCGGCTGCGCGACATGGGCAACACCCTGATCGTCGTCGAGCACGACGAAGACACCATCGCGGCGGCCGACTGGGTGGTCGACATCGGCCCCGGCGCGGGCGAGCACGGCGGCCAGGTGGTCGTCTCGGGCACCGTCGAGGAACTGCTGGCCAGCGAGGAGTCGCTGACCGGCGCCTACCTGTCGGGCCGGCGGTCCATCGCGGTGCCGAAGAAGCGCCGCAAGCGCGACCGCAAGCGCCAGCTCGTGGTCAAGGGCGCCCGGGAGCACAACCTCGGCGGCATCGACGTCGAGTTCCCGCTCGGCGTCTTCACCGCCGTGACCGGGGTGTCCGGGTCGGGCAAGTCGACGCTGGTCAACGACATCCTCTACAACGCGCTGGCCAAGGAGCTGCACGGCGCGAAGACCGTGCCGGGGCGGCACTCGCGGGTGAACGGCGTCGACCAGCTCGACAAGGTCGTCCACGTCGACCAGTCGCCGATCGGGCGCACCCCGCGCTCCAACCCGGCCACCTACACCGGGGTGTTCGACCACGTCCGCAAGCTGTTCGCGCAGACCACCGAGGCCAAGATCCGGGGCTACCAGCAGGGCCGGTTCAGCTTCAACGTCAAGGGCGGGCGCTGCGAGGCGTGCGCGGGCGACGGCACCATCAAGATCGAGATGAACTTCCTGCCCGACGTCTACGTCCCCTGCGAGGTCTGCCACGGCGCCCGCTACAACCGGGAGACGCTGGAGGTCCACTACAAGGGCAAGACGATCGCCGAGATCCTCGACATGCCGATCGAGGAGGCGCTCGACTTCTTCGAGGCCATCCCCGCCATCAGCCGCCACCTGCGCACCCTCAACGACGTCGGCCTCGGCTACGTCCGTCTCGGGCAGCCGGCCACCACCCTGTCGGGCGGCGAGGCCCAGCGCGTGAAGCTCGCCTCCGAGCTCCAGCGGCGCTCGACGGGCCGCACGATCTACGTGCTCGACGAGCCGACCACCGGCCTCCACTTCGAGGACATCCGGCGGCTGCTGGGCGTGCTGGAGCGGCTGGTCGACGCCGGGAACACGGTCATCGTGATCGAGCACAACCTCGACGTCATCAAGACGGCCGACTGGGTGATCGACATGGGCCCCGAGGGCGGTTCGGGCGGCGGCAAGGTGGTCGCGACCGGCACCCCCGAAGACGTCGCGCTGGTCGACGGCAGCCACACCGGGGTGTTCCTGCGAAAGATCCTCGACCTGTAAGTGCATTTCTTCATATTCCGGTGGGATCCGGTAGGCCAGGCTGAACCGCGGACGGGGTTGGGCCCGTACCTACCAATGATCGGGAAGTCCCCCAGCGGAGGATGGAAATGAACGTTGACGGCACCTCTGAGCAGGAACAGGTCACGAGCGCGCTGACGCGGCGGGGCCTGGTCTTCGCGGTGGGCGGCGCCGGGCTGGCCGCCGCCCTGACGGCGTGCACCGGCTACTCCTCCGGCACGGCCACCAGCGCCGAGCCGCCGGGGTCGGTGCCCGCCGACCAGGCGAAGCCGGCCTGGGGCGACAATCCGCCCCCCGCCGGCGACGCCGAGTCGGAGGCGCCCCCGGCCGACCAGCCGGAAGAGGAACCGGCCGACCCGCCCGCCGAGGAGGAGCCGCCCGCGCAGGCCGCCAACGCCTTCGCCAAGACGGCCGACATCCCCGAGGGCGGCGGCAAGATCTTCGAGGCGGAGAAGGTCGTCATCACCCAGCCCACGCCCGGCAACTTCAAGTGCTTCACCGCGGTCTGCACCCACGCGGGCTGCACGGTGGCCAGCATCTCGGGCGGCACCATCAACTGCCCGTGCCACGGCAGCAAGTTCAAGATCGCCGACGGGTCGGTGGCGGGCGGCCCCGCGCCGTCGCCGCTGGAGGAGAAGAAGATCACGGTGAGCGGGGACAGCATCGTCCTGGCGTGATCATGGCCCGCGGCCGGGCCGTCGACGGCGGTCTGGTGTCGCGGGATAACTCGCGAGGCGGGGGTCACCGGCGTGCCGGACGGCCGTGTCCGCGACTGAGCATCAGGGGCGAGCGCCGCCTCCCGAGCGGTCGGCCGCCTCGTCCGGCCGCAGGCTCCAGTCGCGGTACGGGAGGTAGGACAGCCGCCAGAACAGGATGAACGCGAAGACCATACCGAGCGGCACCAGGACGTAGACGAGGCAGTCGCGCCGGCGATAGGACACGCGCCGCGCGACGAGCAGCATGGGAATGACGGGCAACACGATGAGGAGATCGCGAGCGAGGAGTTGCGCCGTGTTCAGCGAGCTCACGTCGAGGGTGAACGCGAGGACACGGTCCAGCGCCACCGGGCCGAGAATGAACGGGATCCACAGGAGCAGGGTGCGGATGAGCCGCTGCGATCGTCCCCGCGGCGGTTCTTCGCCGCTGACGGCAGGCGACTCCTGAGCCTCCACGCCTCGCTGCTCCCGTCCGTCGGGGGACCGGGCCGACATGCCATCCGTCACATGGGGGATGTCTCCACGAACCTCCTGCCCGTTACAGGTGCCGAGTCCGGGGGGAAGGCCGCCGCTTGGGGTGTCGGGGGTGCTCGGTTGACCATCGGTTGATGATCATGGAGTGGTGTGGGGGTTCGCGCGGGCCGGTCGGTCGGAGTGGTTCGTCCTGGCCGCGGGGGCGGTGCTGGGGTGGGGGGTGCTCGTCGCCTTCCGGCACGCCTGGCTGGCCGACTGGGATCTCCACGTCGCCACCCTGCGGGCGATGCTCGACGAGCCGCCGGCCGGGGGGTGGACGCCGACGCCCTATGTCCTCGGGCTCGCCATGCTGGCCCGGATGTCCGGCGCGGGGCCCGAGACGGTTCTCGGGGCCGCGGGCTTACTGAACGTCCTGTTGCTGCTGGTCGCGCTGCGGGGGTTCGGGCGGGAGCTCGGGGCTCGTGACTCCGTCGCCGGGCTGGCGGCGGTCTTCACGGTGGTGTTGTGGGGGGTCAGCGGGTTCGGGGCGACCGGGTTCCCGGGGCTGACCTCGTTGTCGTTCTCGTTCGCCTTTCCCTCGACGCCGGCGTTGGCGCTGATGGTGCTGACCTGGACGGTGTTCGTGCGGTTCCGGGAGACCGGGCGGGGGCTGGTCGGGCTGGTGCTGCTGCCGCCGGTGATCCTGCTCGTGCATCCGTTCGCGGCCGTGGCGACGCTGCTCGGGGTGGTGGGCATCCTGGTGGCGCGGCGGTGGGAGTGGCGGCGGCTCGTGCTGATCGTGCCCGCCGGGGTGGGGGCGATCGCGCTGGCGCTCGCGTGGCCCTATCCCGACGTGACCGGGGTGCTCGGCGATTCACCGGAGTTCTCCGAGGTGCACGCGCCGCTGCTGGAGGATCCCCATCTGCGGTACGGCCTCGCGCTGCTCGGCGTGCCCGCCCTCCTCTACGGCGTGCGGCGCAGGCTCGGCAGGGAACTGCTGATCATCGCGGCCCTCGGGACCTGCGTGGTGGGGGTGGCCGCGTGGGCCGGGCGGTATGAGTTCGCCCGGTTCGTGCCCGTCGTCGTGCTGGTGTGCCATCTGGCGCTGGCGCGGCACCTGGGGGAGCGGATGACGGGGTGGCGGCCCTACGCCGTGGTGACCGCGATCGGGTGTCTCGCCGGGTTCGTGGCGGCGATGCCGCAGATGGTGGAGACGCTCCCATGATGTCCTCGATCATGGAATCGGAATGTCAGCGGGGACGGATAGTCTTTGAGGGTGGCTGATCCGGCAACCTATCGGCCCGCACCCGGATCGATCCCCGAGTCCCCCGGCGTCTACCGTTTCAGGGATCCCTCCGGCCGGGTGATCTACGTGGGCAAGGCGAAGAGCCTGCGGCAACGACTGAACTCCTACTTCGCCGACTTCGCGAGCCTCCACTTCCGCACGCAGTCGATGCTGACCACCGCCGCGCGCGTCGACTGGACCGTCGTCGGCACCGAGGTCGAGGCCCTCCAGCTCGAATACTCCTGGATCAAGGAGTTCGACCCCCACTTCAACGTCAAGTACCGCGACGACAAGTCCTATCCCTACCTCGCCGTGACGATGTCCGACGAGTTCCCCCGCGTCCAGGTCATGCGCGGCGCCAAGCGCAAGGGCACCCGTTACTTCGGGCCCTACAGCCACGCCTGGGCCATCCGCGAGACGGTCGACCTGCTGCTGCGGGTCTTCCCCGTCCGCACCTGCTCGGCGGGGGTGTTCAAGCGGGCCGGCCAGATCGGGCGGCCCTGCCTGCTCGGCTACATCGACAAGTGCTCGGCGCCCTGCGTCGGCCGGGTCACCCCCGAGGAGCACCGCGAGCTGGCCGAGGACTTCTGCGACTTCATGGCCGGCAACACCACCCGCTTCATCAGGCGCATCGAGCAGGAGATGCGCGAGGCGGCCGCCGTCGAGGAGTACGAGCGGGCGGCGCGGCTGCGCGACGACGTCCAGGCGCTGCAGAAGGCGCTCGAGAAGCAGGCCGTGGTGCTCGGCGACGCCACCGACGCCGACGTGGTGGCGCTGGCCGAAGACGACCTCGAGGCGGCCGTCCAGGTGTTCTACGTGCGCGGCGGGCGCATCCGCGGGCAGCGCGGGTGGGTCGTCGACAAGGTCGAGGAGTCCTCGTCCGGCGACCTGGTCGAACACTTCCTGATCCAGATGTACTCCGAGGCCGAGATCCCGCGCGAGATCCTCGTCCCGGCCAACCCGCCCGACCTCGACGCCGTGGTCGAGCTGCTGTCGGAGGCGAAGGGCGCCCGCGTCCAGGTGCGGGTGCCGCAGCGCGGCGACAAGAAGGCGCTCATGGAGACCGTCGAGCGCAACGCCAAAGAGGCGCTCACCCAGCACAAGCTGCGCCGCTCCAGCGACCTGACCAGCCGCAGCAAGGCCCTCCAGGAGCTTGCCGAGGGGCTCGCCCTCGACCAGGCGCCGCTGCGCGTCGAGTGCTACGACGTCTCCCACATCCAGGGCACCAACGTGGTCGCCTCGATGGTCGTCTTCGAAGACGGGATGGCCCGCAAGAGCGAATACCGGCGGTTCCAGATCAAATCCACCGAGGGCGACGTCGCGTCCATCCACGAGGTCATCACCCGGCGGTTCCGCCGCTACCTCGAAGAACGCAGCGCCACCGGCGAGCTCGGCGGCGAGCCGACCGGCGAGCCGATCGACCCCGAGACCGGCCGGCCGCGCAAGTTCGCCTACCCGCCCAACCTGGTCGTCGTCGACGGCGGCCCCGCGCAGGCCGCGGCGGCCCAGCGGGCCCTCGACGAGCTCGGCATCGACGACGTCGCGGTGTGCGGCCTGGCCAAGCGGCTCGAAGAGGTCTGGCTGCCCGGCGACGACCAGCCGGTGATCCTGCCGCGCACGAGCGAGGCCCTCTACCTTCTGCAGCGGCTCCGTGACGAAGCGCATCGCTTCGCGATCACCTACCATCGTGCCAAGAGGTCCCGATCGCTCAAAGAGAGCGCTCTGGACGCGGTCCCCGGTCTCGGTCCCGCCCGGCGGCAGGCTCTTCTCCGTCACTTCGGCTCCGTGAAACGCCTAGGTGACGCGACGGCCGCCGAGATATGCGAGGTTCCCGGCATCGGGCCGGCGACGGCCGAGGCCATCGTCGCGGCGTTGAAGGGGGAGAACGCATGACCGACACCGACGACACCAAGGGCGGCACGGGCGAGCCGGGATTCGTCATCGTCACCGGCATGTCCGGCGCCGGGCGCAGCACCGCGGCCAAGGCGCTGGAGGACCTGGGCTGGTTCGTCATCGACAACCTGCCGCCCGGCCTGCTGTTCTCGCTGGCCGAGGAGGCCGGGCGGGTCAAGCTGGCCGCCGACCACGTCGCGGCGGTCGTCGACGTGCGGTCGCTGGCGTTCACCACCGACCTCAACGCGGCGATCGAGGAGCTCGACGGCCGCGGGGTCGAGGTCCGGGTGGTGTTCCTGGAGGCCAGCGACGACGAGCTGGTGCGCCGGTTCGAGAACGTGCGCCGGCCCCACCCGCTCCAGGGCGAGAACCGCCTGGTCGACGGCATCGACCGCGAGCGGGGCATCCTGCGCGAGGTCCGGGCCAACGCCGACCTGGTGATCGACACCTCCAAGCTCAACGTCCACGAACTCCGCAAGAAGATCGTCTCGTTCTTCGGCGGGGAGGACCGGCCAGGCCTTAAGGTCAACGTGGTGTCGTTCGGTTACAAATACGGCCTTCCGGTCGATGCCGACCTCGTGGTCGACTGCCGTTTCCTGCCCAACCCTCACTGGGTGCCGGAACTGCGGCCGATGAACGGTCTCGACGTCCCGGTGAGGGAATATGTGCTCAGCCAGCCCGGCGCCAAGGAGTTCCTCGACGGTTACGAGGAGGTCTTCGGCGTGGTCGCCGCCGGTTACACCCGCGAGGGCAAGGGCTACGCCACCCTCGCCGTCGGCTGCACCGGTGGCAAGCACCGCAGCGTGGCCATGTCCGAGCAGCTCGGCGCGCGGCTGCGCGAACGCGGCATGGACGTCCAGGTCAGCCACCGCGATGTGGGTCGCGAGTGAGTGACGGCGACCCCGGGAGACCGAGGGTCGTAGCGCTCGGGGGCGGCCACGGTCTGCACGCCTCGCTCTCCGCCCTGCGCCGGGTGACCACCGACCTCACCGCGGTCGTCACGGTCGCCGACGACGGCGGTTCCAGCGGCCGGCTGCGCCGCGAGCTCGGCGTGCTGCCGCCCGGCGACCTGCGTATGGCGCTGGCCGCGCTCTGCGGCGACGACGAGTGGGGCCAGACGTGGTCCCGGGTCGTCCAGCACCGCTTTCACGGCGAGGGCGACCTGCAGGGACACGCGGTCGGCAACCTGCTGATCGTGGCGCTCTGGGAGCTCCTTGACGACCCTGTCAAGGCACTGGAGTGGGTCGGCCGCCTCCTCGGCGCCCACGGCCGGGTGCTGCCGATGGCCTCGGTGCCGCTCGACATCCAGGCCGAGGTCGAGCTCGACGGGGCGGTCACGACCGTCCGGGGGCAGGTCGCGTGCGCGCTCACGCCCGGTCGTGTGCGGGCGATTTCGCTCGTTCCATCCGATCCGCCGGTGTCTCCCGAGGCGGTCAGGGCCATCCACGAGGCCGACTGGGTGGTGTTCGGGCCGGGCTCCTGGTTCACCAGCGTGCTGCCGCATCTGAAGGTGCCCGGGCTGGCCAGGGCGCTGGCCACCACCAGCGCCCGGCGGCTGGTCATCCTCAACCTGGCCCCCCAGCCGGGGGAGACCGACGGCTTCTCGCCCGAGAACCACCTCGAGGTGCTCCGCGACCACGCGCCGGCGCTGCTGATCGACGCCGTCGTCGCAGATCGGGGCGTGGTTCCCGAACCGGGCGAACTGGAGAAGGCCGTGGTGGCCCTCGGGGGCCGTCTGGTATTGGCCGATGTGGGCGCCTCTGACGGATCTCCCAGGCACGACGCACCACGCCTTGCCGCTGTCCTGGACGAGATTTTCCGCGAGAAGCGGTGATACCCCCTAGTCAGCGTGCGAGAGACTAACGGCCATAGTCTGTTTGGGGGAGGACACGCGCTAATGGCCATGACAGGCGTGGTAAAAGACGAGCTGAGCCGTCTGCCGGTGCTGAAGCCCTGCTGCCGCAAGGCCGAGGTGTCGACGCTGCTGAGGTTCGCCAGCGGGCTCCATCTGGTGGGCGGCCGGATCGTGATCGAGGCCGAGCTCGACACCAACGTGACGGCCCGCCGCCTGATCAAGGACATTGGCGAGGTGTTCGGCCACAAGGCCGAGGTCCTGGTGCTGGCCCCGGCGGGGCTCAGGAAGGGCTCCCGCTACGTCGTCCGGGTCTACAAGGACGGCGAGGCGCTGGCGCGGCAGACCGGTTTGATCGACAACCACGGCCGCCCCGTCCGGGGCCTGCCTCGACAGGTCGTGTCAGGAGCGACCTGCGACGCCGAGGCCGCCTGGCGGGGCGCGTTCCTGGCCCACGGCTCGCTGACCGAGCCGGGCCGGTCGATGTCGCTCGAGGTGACCTGCCCCGGCCCCGAGGCCGCGCTGGCCCTGGTCGGTTCGGCCCGCCGGCTCAAGATCCACGCCAAGGCGCGCGAGGTGCGCGGCGTCGACCGCGTGGTCGTCCGCGACGGCGACGCCATCAGCGCCCTGCTGACCCGCCTGGGCGCCCACGACAGCGTGCTGGCCTGGGAGGAGCGCCGGATGCGGCGCGAGGTCCGGGCCACCGCCAACCGGCTCGCCAACTTCGACGACGCCAACCTGCGCCGCTCGGCCCGCGCGGCCGTGGCCGCCGGGGCGCGCGTGCAGCGGGCCCTGGAGATCCTCGGCGACGACGCCCCCGAGCACCTCGTGATCGCCGGTCGGCTGCGGGTGGAGCACAAGCAGGCGTCGCTGGAGGAGCTCGGCCAGATCGCCGACCCGCCGCTGACGAAGGACGCCATCGCCGGCCGCATCCGGCGCCTGCTCGCCATGGCCGACAAGCGGGCCCAGGACCTCGGCCTGCCGACCACCGAGGCGAGCCTCACCGCCGACATGCTGAGCGGCTGAAGCCCCGGTTACGGCGCAATTTTTTACAGAAAGTCGCCCTGCTTTGCGGCTTTCTTACGCTATGCCGCCCTGCGGCAGACCCACTTGGTCTAAACCAATTTGAGTCCGATAGGGTCTGCACCGAGGTTTCAGTCACGTAACGACGGACGAGGAGAACGGATCCCCGTGACCATCCGCGTAGGCATCAACGGCTTCGGCCGCATTGGCCGCAACTTCTGGCGAGCCGCCGCAGCCAGCGGCAAGGACATCGAGGTCGTCGCTGTCAACGACCTCACGGACAATGCCACGCTCGCGCACCTGCTCAAGTACGACAGCATCCTGGGCCGCCTCCCCTACGAGGTGAAGGCGACCGCCGACGAGATCATCGTCGACGGCAAGGCCATCAAGGCGTTCGCCGAGCGCGACCCGGCCAACCTTCCGTGGGGCGACCTGGGCGTCGACGTCGTCGTCGAGTCGACCGGCTTCTTCACCGACGCCAACAAGGCCAAGGTCCACGCCGAGAACGGCGCGAAGAAGGTCATCATCTCCGCTCCGGCGAAGAACGAGGACGTCACCGTCGTCATGGGTGTCAACCACACCTCGTACGACCCGGCGAACCACACGGTCATCTCCAACGCGTCGTGCACCACCAACTGCCTGGCCCCGCTCGGCAAGGTCCTCAACGACTCCTTCGGGATCGAAAAGGGCCTCATGACGACGATCCACGCGTACACGCAGGACCAGAACCTGCAGGACGGCCCGCACAGCGACCTGCGTCGCGCCCGCGCCGCCGCGCTGAACATCGTCCCCACCTCGACCGGCGCCGCCAAGGCGATCGGCCTGGTGCTGCCCGAGCTCAAGGGCAAGCTCGACGGCTTCGCCCTGCGCGTGCCGATCCCCACGGGCTCGGCCACCGACCTCACGGTCGAGCTCAAGCGCGAGGTGACCGTCGAAGAGGTCAACGCCGCGTTCAAGGCCGCCGCCGAGGGCCCGCTCAAGGGCTACCTCACCTACACCGAGGACGACATCGTCTCGAGCGACATCGTCACCGACCCGAGCTCCTGCATCTTCGACGCCGGCCTGACCAAGGTCTTCGGCAACCAGGTGAAGGTCATCGGCTGGTACGACAACGAGTGGGGTTACAGCAACCGCCTCGTGGACCTCATCGAGTACGTGGGTGCCTCGCTCTGATGCGTGGTCTCGACGAGCTCGACGTGAAGGGTCGGCGCGTCCTCGTGCGCGCCGACCTGAACGTTCCCCTCGACGGGGACGTGATCACCGATGACGGCCGCATCCGCGCCTCGCTCCCGACGATTCAGGAGCTGGCCGGCAAGGGCGCCAAGGTGATCGTCTGCGCTCACCTGGGCCGTCCCAAGGGCCAGGTCAAGCCGGAGTTCTCGCTGGCCCCCGTGGCCAAGCGGCTGTCCGAGCTGCTGGGCGAGCCGGTCGCCTTCGCCTCCGACGTGGTGGGCGACTCCGCCCGCGCCACCGTCGCGGCGCTGGAGCCGGGCCAGGTGGCCCTGCTGGAGAACCTGCGCTACGAGCCGGGCGAGGAGTCCAAGGACGACGCCGCCCGCGCCGAGTTCGCGGCCCGCCTGGCCATGCTCGCGGACCTCTACGTCGGCGACGGCTTCGGAGCGGTCCACCGCAGGCACGCGTCGGTCTACGACGTGCCCAAGCAGCTTCCCCACGCGGTCGGCGGCCTGATCGCCGCCGAGGTCGAGGTGCTGAAGAAGCTGACCGAAGACCCGGCCCGCCCCTACGCGGTCGTGCTGGGCGGCGCGAAGGTCTCCGACAAGCTCAAGGTCATCGCGAACCTGCTGACCAAGGTCGACCGGCTGCTCATCGGCGGCGGCATGGCCTACACGTTCCTCAAGGCGCAGGGCTACGAGGTCGGCAAGTCCCTCCTGCAGGAGGAGCAGCTCGACACCGTCCGCGGCTTCCTGAACGAGGCCGCCTCGCGCGGCGTCGACCTGGTCCTGCCGGTCGACATCCTCGCGGCCACCGAGTTCGCCGAGGACGCCGAGTACGAGGTCGTCGACGCCACCGCCATCCCGGCCGACCGCGAGGGCCTGGACATCGGCCCGCGCACCCGCGAGCTGTTCGCCCAGAAGCTGGCCGACGCCCAGACCGTGTTCTGGAACGGCCCGATGGGCGTGTTCGAGTTCGAGGCGTTCTCGGGCGGCACCCGCGCCGTCGCCGAGGCGCTCGTGCGCTCCGAGGCGTTCACCGTGGTCGGCGGCGGCGACTCCGCCGCGGCGGTGCGCAAGCTCGGCCTGCCGGAAGACGGCTTCTCGCACATCTCCACCGGTGGCGGAGCCTCCCTCGAATACCTCGAGGGCAAGGAACTGCCCGGCCTGATCGCGCTGGAGGACTGACGTGAGCCGCAAGCCGCTCATCGCCGGCAACTGGAAGATGAACAAGAACCACCTTGAGGCCATCAAGCTGGCTCAGGAGCTCGCCTTCTCCCTGACCGACAAGGACTTCGACAAGGTCGAGGTCGCGGTGCTGCCGCCGTTCACCGACCTGCGCAGCGTCCAGACCCTGGTCGACGGTGACAAGCTCCGTCTCGTCTACGGCGGCCAGGACCTGTCCGCCCACGACGGCGGCGCCTACACCGGGGAGATCTCCGGCGCCATGCTCGGCAAGCTCGGCTGCACCTTCGTGGCGATCGGCCACTCGGAGCGCCGCCAGTACCACGCCGAGGACGACGCCCTGGTCAACGCCAAGGTCCTGGCGGCCTACCGTCATTCGGTGACGCCGATCCTGTGCGTCGGCGAGGGGTTGCCGGTCCGCCAGGCGGGCAACCAGGTCGAGCACACGCTCGCCCAGGTCGACGGCGCCCTCAAGGGAGTCTCGGCCGAGCAGGCGAAGACGATCGTGATCGCTTATGAGCCGGTCTGGGCGATCGGCACCGGCGAGGTCGCCACTCCCGACGACGCTCAGGAGGTCTGCGGCGCGATTCGCGTGCGACTCGCCGAGCTGTACGACACGGAAGTCGCCGACGCCGTCCGTATCCTTTACGGAGGCTCGGTGAAGTCTGACAACATCGCGGGGATCATGGCGCAGCCCGACGTCGACGGGGCTCTTGTCGGCGGGGCCAGCCTCGACCCGGCGGAGTTCGTGAAGATCTGCCGGTTTTAGCGCAGATGTCGGCCTAGCTGGGTCATTATGGGGGTGCGACTTGACACCAGGTCGTACCCTCATAGAGCACGTTTGAATCGTCATGCCGCTCAGGCGCTATCCGGAAAAGGTCTGCCGTGACTATCGGAATCTCCATCGCCCTCATTCTGTCGAGCGCCCTCATGGTGCTGCTGGTTCTGCTCCACAAGGGCAAGGGTGGCGGTCTGACGGACATGTTCGGCGGCGGCTTCGCGTCGTCGTTCGGCGGTTCGTCCGTCGTGGAGCGCAACCTTGACCGTCTGACGGTCATCACCGGCGTCGTGTGGTTCGTCTGCATCATCGCGCTCGGCCTGCTGCTCAAGCCGTAGCAGCCCCAAGCGTCACATAGGGTTCATTCTCTCCCCGTGTTCCCCGCGGGGCGATCGAGCGAGGAGTAATCCGTGGGTAGTGGCAACGCGATCCGTGGCAGTCGAGTCGGCGCCGGCCCGATGGGCGAGGCCGAGCGCGGCGAGGCGGCCCCCCGAGTGCGTGTCGCCTTCTGGTGCGCCAATCTTCACGAGACGCGTCCCAGTTTCGCCAGTGACGCGGCCGTCCCGGAGTTCTGGGACTGCCCCCGTTGCGGCCTGCCCGCCGGTCAGGACCAGGCCAACCCGCCTGCTCCGCCGCGCAATGAGCCCTACAAGACCCACCTTGCCTACGTGAAGGAGCGCCGGAGCGACAAGGACGGCGCGCAGATCCTCGCGGAGGCGCTGGAGCGGCTGCGTTCCTCCTCGCGTCCGATCTACTAGGACTCGCGAAAAAGCCCCGCTGCGCAGGCAGCGGGGCTTTTTCGTGTTTATCGGGGCAGCTGCACGGCGTGAGATGCGGACGGCCGCGTCTCACTCATCCGAACACCTGCTGACCGTCGATGAAGGTCGCGCGGACCTTCGTGAGGGCGATCTCGGCCGCTGGCTGGGCGAAGGGGTCGCGGTCGAGCACGACCAGGTCGGCGGGCCGGCCCGGTTCGATGACGCCCGCCGGCGACCCGTTCAGCCAGGCGCTTCCCTCCGTGTACGCCGTCATGATCGTCCGCAGGTCGAGCGCCTGCCCCGGGAGGAACGGGGTCGCGGAGTGCCCGGCGTGGTGGGAGGCGGGCGGCTCGACCCGGTTGACCGCGACGTGCATGCCTTCGAGGGGGTCGGCCGACGACACCGGCCAGTCGGAGCCCGCCGCCAGCCGGGCGCCCGAGGCGACCAGGTCGCCGAACGGATACTGCCACGACGACCGGGGCTCGCCCAGGTAGGGGATGGTCAGCTCGTCCATCTGGGGGCTGTGGGCGGCCCAGAGCGGCTGGAGGTTGGCCACCGCGCCCAGTGCGGCGAACCGGGGCACGTCGTCGGGGGTGATGATCTGCAGGTGGGCGACGTGGTGGCGGTTGGCCGGGTCGGTGCCCTCCAGGGAGTCGAGCACCTCCCTGACCGCACGCTCGCCGATGGCGTGGAAGTGCACCTGGAAGCCCAGGGCGTCGAGTTCCCTGACGTAGCCCTTGAGCAGGGCGGGGTCCACGTACGACAGGCCCGTGCCGCCGCAGCGGCAGTAGGGCTCGATGACCGCCGCCGTGTAGTTCTCCGCGATGCCGTCCTGCATGATCTTGATCGCGGTGGCGCGGAAACGGTCGAGGCCCTCGGCCGAGGCGCGGCGTTCGACCAGCGACGGGATCTGCTCGGCGCCCTTCGTGCGGTCCCACCACAACGCGGCCACCACGCGGGCCGTCAGCAGGCCCTTCCCGGCTGCCGACAGGTAGGTGGGCAGCTGGTCGTCGGAGCCCGCGTACGAGCCGACGATGGCGTCCTGCCAGCCGGTGATGCCCAGGGAGAACAGGTGCCGCTGGGCGTCCAGCAGCGCGGCCTCCTGGTCGGCGGCCGTGGGGCGGGGGGTGAGCAGGCCGACCAGGTCCATCGCGCCCTCGTGCAGGACGCCGGTCGGGGTGCCGTCGGGGTCGCGTTCGATGCGGCCGTCGGCGGGGTCGGGGGTGTCCTTGGTGATGCCGGCCCGCTCCAGGGCGCGGGTGTTGACCCAGGCGGCGTGGTGGTCGCGCTGGATCAGGTAGGCCGGGCGGTCGAGGAAGTCGAGCTGCTCGCGGCGGGGGAGACCGCCGGGGAAGGCGGCCATGTCCCAGCCGCCGCCCTGCACCCACTCGCGGCCGGGATGGGCGGCGGCGTACGCGGCCACCACGCCGAGGTAGGCGTCGAGGCCGTACACCTCCGACAACTCGCACAGCGCCCGTTCGAGGCCGGCCTGGACCGGGTGGACGTGGCTGTCGGTGAATCCGGGCGTCAGCAGGCCGCCGGCCAGGTCGAACGGTTCCGCGCTCGCGGTCGCGACGTCGTCGAGGGTTCCCACGGCGGCGACGACTCCGTCGCGGACGAGCGCCGCTTCGGCGAAGCCGCCGGGGGTGAAGACGCGGCCTCCGTGGAACAGGGTCTCGGTCAATTCAGTGTCCTGTGATCTTGTCGGCGATTCTGGCCAGCACGGACGTGCGGGGCACGCCCCCGGCCTCCCGGGCGTCGGCGAGCCGGTAGAGACGGTACATCGTGTGCACTCCCGTCCAGCGCAGGGGTTCGGGCTCCCACTTGCGCACCCTGCGGCCCACCCAGGGCAGCGCGGTCAGCGGGGTGTCGCGGCCCAGCACCAGGTCGCGCAGGGTGCGTCCGGCGACGTTGGTCGCGGTGACGCCGTGGCCGGTGTAGCCGCCGGCCCAGCCCAGGCCGGTCGAACGGTCCAGGCCGACGGTGGCGCACCAGTCGCGCGGCACGCCCAGCACCCCCGACCAGGCGTGCGCGACGCGGGTGGAGCGGGCGGCGGGGAAGAAGCCGAGGAGCAGCTGCCAGAGGGCGTCGACGGTCCAGCCGTGGGTGTGGCCCCGGTCGTCCACCCTGGAGCCGTAGAGGTAGGGGCGGCCCCGGCCGCCGAAGGCGATGCGGTCGTCGGCGGTGCGCTGGGCGTACATGTAGTAGTGCGCGAAGTCGCCGAGGAGCTCGTGGCCCTGCCAGCCGACCTCGTCCCAGAAGCTCGGCGGGAGCGGCTCGGTGACGATCATGGAGCTGTTCATCGGCAGCCAGTCGCGGTGGTTGTCCTTGAGCGTCGCGGTGAAGCCCTCGGTGCAGCGCAGGATCACCTCCGCGCGGACCGTGCCGCGTGCCGTCGTCACCCGGCCGGGCGCGATGCCGGTCACCTCGGTGCCCTCGTAGAGCTCGACCCCCAGGTTCTGGACGACCCCCGCCAGCCCTCTGGCCAGTTTCGCCGGCTGCACCCGTGCGCAGTGGGGGCTCCAGGATGCCGTGAGCGCCCCCTCGACCCGGATGCGCTCGTCGACCGGCACCACCGCCACGTCCTCGCGGCCCCAGCCCCAGGCGTGCTGCCCCTCGACCTCCTGCTCCAGGCGCAGCGCCTGGGCCGGGGTCCTGGCCACGTTGAGGACGCCGCCCTTCACCACGTCGGCGTCGATGCCCTCGGCCGTGCAGACGGTGATGACCTCGTCGACGGCGGTGAACAGCTCCCGCTGGAACGCCCGCGCGGCCTCGGCGCCGTGGGTCTTGGCGTAGCGCCGGGGGCTGCCCGGCAGCAGCCCGGCCAGCCAGCCGCCGTTGCGGCCCGAGGCGCCGAACCCGGCGAACTCCTTCTCCAGCACGACGACGTGCAGCGAGGGGTCGGCCTTCACCAGGTAGTAGGCCGTCCACAGGCCCGTGTAGCCGCCGCCGACGATCGCCACGTCGGCCCGCAGGTCGCCGTCGAGGCGGTGGGCGGGCTCGGGGACGCCGAGCGCCCGGTACCAGTAGGAGACGTCACCGTTGGCGAAGGAATCGGAGAGCGGAGCGTTCATAGGGGCAATCCTGCTCTATTCGTCACCGACGCCGCATCTCACGACGGAACGCGTCGTCCGAGGCGGTATTAAGCCCCGTTATGCGAAGTCTTAACAGAATTTGTCATGACGAAACGGTCGGCATACCGCCGTGTAGCAAATGCGTAACAACGGTGCCCCAGGCTGGGACGCAGCGGAGGGAGAGATGTTATGGGGTTTCTGCGGATCAGGACGACGGTCGACGAACGTCCCGGGCGGCTGGCGTCACTGGCGTCGGCGCTCGCGGCCAAGGGCGGCAACATCCTCGGACTGTCCGTGCAACCCGACTCCGACGGCACCGTCGACGAGTTCATCGCCGACATCCCGGCTTCGGCGGACGACGTGCGGGTCGCCCTCGAAGAGGCCGGCGGGCGGCGGGTCAGGGTGGTCCCGGCGACGGCCCACGAACTGACCGACGAGCCGACGCGGGTGCTGCTGCTGGCCGCGCGGCTGCGGGCGATGCCGTGGCGGCTCCCGGAGATCCTCGGCGACCTGCTCCGCGTCGACGACGCCCGCTGGGTGTTCGGCGCCGTCAAGGGCGAGCTGCCCGACCCGACCCTGCTGGTGGTGCCGGTGGCGCCGCGCCGGTCGATCCGGCTGCGCCGGACGGGCCTGCCCTTCACCATGACCGAGGCGGCCCGCGCCGCCGCGCTGGTCCGGCTGGCCCAGCCGCCGGCCGACCCCGTCTCGGCCGAGCGCGACCTGACGCTGGCCGACGGGACCGAGGTGCAGGTGAAGTCGCTGGCCCCGATCTACCGCGAGGCCGTACGGGACCTGCACGAACGCTGCTCCCCGGAGACCCGCAGGTTCCGCTACTTCACCTCGTCCCCGAGCCTGCCCCCGAGGGTCTTCGACCGCCTCTGCGACCGGTCGAAGGGCCACTCGCTGGTGGCCGGGTACGACGGCCAGGTGGTCGCGCTGGCCAGCCTGAACTTCGGCGCCGAACCCGGCACCGCCGAGGTCACCCTCCTGGTCGAAGACCGCTGGCAGGGCCGCGGCCTCGGGGCCGCCCTGACCCGGATGCTCCTGGAGGAGGCCCGTGACCTGGGCCTGGCCGAAGTGCGGGCCACGCTGCTCTCCGACAACGCGCGCATGCGGAGTCTGCTGATCTCCCTCGGCGCCACGCTCGGCTACACCGATGACCCCGGTGTGGTCGAGGCGCGGATCGCCGTGGGTGTGCTGGCGCCGGTCGTCCCGGCCTAGACCGCGCCACACGGAACATTCCGGTCCGGGGCGGCTCAGGGGCCCCGGACCGGAATGATCACTTGCCCGGATCGGGCGGCGCGCCCATCGCGTCGAGCCGCCGGTGCAGGCTTTCGAGGCTGTCGAGGACCTGCCGGAGCAGTTGCCGGTCGGCGGTGTGGCGGCGCAGGGTCGTCCGGATGGCGTCGTCGCCGGGGGCGGTCAGCCGGTCCATCACCGAGCGGTCCCTGGCGGCCTGGTCGTCCATCCGCGCGCGGAGCGCCTGCCGGAGGACCTCGGGCTCGACCCCGCACTCGCGCAGGGCGTGCACGCCCACGTTCTCGCCCTCGTTGAGCGCGCTCAGCAGCAGGTGCTCGGTGCCGATGTGCTTGTCGTAGCGCCGCAGGGCCTCCAGGTGCGACATCTCCAGGACCTTCTTGGCCCGGGGGGTGAAGGGGATGTGGCCGGGCATGGGGGAGCCGGGGTCGGGCGGGCCGACGAGTCGGCCGACGACGGCCCTCATCTCGTCGAGCCGCGCGCCGCATTCGTCGAGGGCCTGGCCGGCCAGGCTCTGCCCCTCGTTGATCAGCCCCAGCACGATGTGCTCGACGCCGATGTGGTGGTGACCGAGTTCCCGGGCTTCCTGGCTGGCCAGGACGACGACCTGGCGGCTGCGGTCGGTGAAACGCTCGAACACGGGTTTCCTCCGTGTGGAGTGTGGGGGGACTGCCCCCACTATGCGCCGGAAACGGCGGGCGCGCGAAGCGTGTAGACGTGGACGGGCCCGTGCTCGCCCACGCGGGTGCGGGTGCGGATCATGCCGAGCTTCTCGGCGAGGCGCTGGGAGGCGGTGTTGGCGGCGTCGGTCTCGGCCACCACCTCGGGCGCCCCCCGGCTGGCGAAGGCGAACGTCACGACCAGGCGGGCCGCCTCCAGCGCCAGCCCCTGCCCCTGCCATTTCGGATCTACACTGTAAAGGAGCTCGGCCGCGTGGTCGTCGGTGGTGCGCAGCCCGCACACCCCGATCTCCTGGTCGCGGACGATCGCCCACAGGCCGTAGCCGTGGGAGGCGAAGTCCTCCCGGCTGTCGCCCACGATCTCGGCCACCAGCTCCGCCGAGACGAGCGCGTCGTCGAACAGATGCCGCCGCACGCTGGGCTCGTTCCAGTGGACCAGCAACCACGGGGCGTCCGACGGGGCGATCGGGCGGAGCGTCAGCCGGTCTCCGCGCAACTCGGTCATGCGGGCCAGGGTATGACCTCTCCGTGAACCGTGAAGAGGCTGCCGACCAGCTTTACGCCCTGCCCCCGGCGGAGTTCACCGCCGCACGGAACCGGCTCGTCAAGGAGACCGGCGACAAGGAGCTCGGGAAGCTGCGCAAACCCACCGTGCTGGCGTGGGCGGTCAACCAGGTGGTGCGCTCCCACCCCGCCGAGATCGGGGAACTGCTGGCCGTGGGGGAGGAGATGCGGGCCGCCTGGGCCTCCGGCGACGGCGACGCCCTGGCCGCGCTCGGCCCCCGCCGCTCGGCCGCCGTGGCCGCGGTCTCCCGCCTGGTGCTGAAGATCGCGTCCGGCCGGCTGACCTCGCCGGCCGAGCTGGAGCAGACCCTCGACGCCGCCGTCGTCGACGCCGACGCGGCCGCCCAGGTCCGCTCGGGGCGGCTGGCGGGGGCCCTGAGCTACAGCGGCTTCGTGCCCACCGCGGTCCCGCCCTCCTCCTCGGCACGCCGCAAGCCCGCCGCCCCCGACCCGTCGGTCCGGGCGGCGGCCGAGGCGGCGGTGGCGGCGGCCGGGGAACGCCACGCCGAATGGGCCGGCCAGCTGGGACCGGCCATCGCGGAGCGCGACGCGGCCCTCGACGGCGTCGCCGAGGCCGAAAGCGCCCTGACCGAGGCGCGCAGGCGCGCGACGGCGGCCGGGCAGCGCTACGACGTGGTCAGGAAGGAGGAGGCGAAGGCCCGGCAGGCGCTCGCCGACGCCGAGGGCGCGCTGCGGCGCGCCACTACGGGCAGATGACCACACGGCCGGGAGGCCGCTTGGCGACCGCCTCGTAGGCGTCCCCGGCCAGTTCCAGGCCGAAGGTGAACGCGATGGGCGGCGGCCGGAAGTCGCCCGACTCCAGGTAGGACGCCACCAGGGCGAGCCGTTTGCCGCACTGCATGGCGCAGAGCCGCCGGCTGTCCACGCCCAGCATGCGCACCTCCCGGTGGTAGAAGTCGGGCAGGTCGATCTCGACCCTCCGCCTCCCGGTCGAGCCGATGACGACGAGCCGGCCCTTGTGGGCCAGGCAGGCCAGCGCCGACGGGGTGGTGACGCCGCCGACGGCGTCGTACACGACGTCGGCCCCCGCGCCCCTGGTGAGCCGCCGCACCTCGCCGGCGACGTCGTCGTGCAGCAGCACGAAGTGGTCGAGCGCCGCGTCGTCGAGCGGCGGTTTGCGGGCGATGCCGATGACCCGCGCGCCCCGGACGCGGCCGATCTGCGCCACCGCCGAGCCGACGCCGCCGTCGACGCCGAAGATCGCGATCGTCTCGCCCTTCTCCAGCTGGGCGGTCTCGACCGCGCCGAGCCAGCCGACGACGAAGTTGACCCCGATGACCGACGCCTCGGCGAAGGTGAGCCGGTCGGGCTTGCGGATCAGCGCCGAGACGGGCACCACGACGAGTTCGGCGTGCGACCCGTCGCGCGTGTAGCCCAGGTCGCCGCCGGTGCCCCACACCTCCGCGCCGATCCAGTCGTGCGGCCCGCCGACGACCACCCCGGCGAAGTCGCGGCCGGGCACCCGCGGCAACGAGGTGCCCGGGATGTAGCCGGAGACGGTCTTCAGGTCCGACGGGGTGACCGAGGCGGCCCTGATCGAGACGAGGGCGTCGCCGCCGCCCAGCTCGGGCTCGGTGACGTCGACGACCTCCAGGACGTCGGCGGGCGAACCGTAGCGGGTGAACCGCAGGGCGCGCATGTCACGGCCTCCTGCTGAGCGTGAAGGTCCAGTCGACGGTCTGGAACGGCTCGCCGACCTCGGTGCCGTCGGGCGCGGTGCCGGGCCCGTGCCGGACGAAGTCGGCGACCAGCGACCGCTTCACCGCGAAGACGGCGTCGTGGTCGAGGTGGTCGTCGTCGCGCCGGAACAGCATGGTGATCAACGGCTGGTAGCCGTCGGCGTGCAGCCGGAAGTGCAGGTGCTCGGGCCGCATCGGCGACCGGTCGGCGGCCCGCATGATCTCCCCGCACGGCCCGTCGACCGGCACCGGGTAGAACCGCGGCGCGATCGACCGGTACCAGAACCGGCCGTCGTCACCGGTGGTCAGCAGCGCCCGCATGGCCGGCCGGCCGTGCAGCTTCTCCTGCTGCTGGACGTCGTAGTGCCCGTCGCCGTCGCTGTGCCAGGTGTCCACCCGCGCGCCCGCGACGGGCTCGCCGCCGGGCCCGACGACCCGGCCGGTGACGAACATCGGCGTGCCCGGCACCCCGCCGGAGATGTCGGCGCCGTTGGCCGCCGCCGGCCGTCCTTCGACGAAGAAGGGGCCGAGCAGGGTGCTGTCGGTGGCGTGCGGCCCGTGGTGCTCGTTGATCAGGTCGACCAGGACGCTCAGCCCGAGGATGTCGGAGAGCAGGACGAACTCCTGGCGGGTGGGCGTGGTGATCGTGCCGACGCGGGCCAGGAAGTCCATCGCGGTGAACCACTCGTCACCGGTGAGCCGCGTCTCGCGGGCGAAGTCGTGGAGGTGCCGGACCAGCTCGACGAACAACTCGCGGGTGCGCTGGTCGGGGCAGCCGTCGAACGTGCTCTGCACCTCTTTGGTGATCGTGTCCTCAGACAGGTCGATGGACATGTTTTCGACACTATCCGCAGGTCACCAAGGGGTTCGGGGCCGCCGGGCGGCCCCGGTAAAGACGGGACAACACCGGGGCAGCGGGCGCCGGGGCGGGCCGCCCGCCCGCAAGGCCGGGCCCGGGGCCCGGCCAAGCGGCGGCAGCGCGTCGGCAAATCCCGGCTTTACCCCGGGATCTCGGCCGAGGCCGCCCGGTCGATCAGGAACAGCGTCCTCTCCTGGCCGCGCGCGCCCGCCGCCGGGGCCGACAGCTGGTCGCACGTCAGGCCGACCCGCACGGCGGCCGCCTTCTCCACGCCCGACGCGATCACCCACACCTCGCGCGCCGCCTGGATGGCGGGGAAGGTCAGCGACACCCGCGTGGGCGGCGGCTTGGGGGAGTCGTGCACGGCCACGGCCAGGCGGTCGGCCACGTGGAGGGCCGGGTGCCCGGGGAACAACGAGGCCACGTGGGAGTCGGGGCCCATGCCCAGCATCAGCACGTCGAAGGCCACCCCGGAGCCCAGGTCGGCGGCGTACCGGTCGGCGGCCTCCTCGGCCGTCAGGCCCGCGTCGGCGGCGGGCATCGGGTGGACCCGCTCCGGGTCGAGGTCGAGCACGTCGAGCAGGGCCTCGCGGGCCTGCTTCTCGTTGCGGTCGGGGGAGTCGGCCGGGACGAACCGCTCGTCGCCCCACCAGACGTCCACGGCCCGCCAGTCGACCGCGTCGCGGGCCGGGGAGGCGGCCACGGCGGCCAGGGAGGCGATGCCGAGCGTCCCGCCGGTCAGCACGACCGACGCCGTCCCCCGTTCGGCCTGCACGTCGGTCAGCCTCGTGATCAGCCGGGCCGCCACGGCCTGGGCCAGCACGCCCGGGTCACGGTGGACCACGACGAAGGGGACTGCGGTCATGACGTACCTCCGATAAAAGAGAAACCGCCCGTCTCCCGGAAGGGGAGACGGGCGGTCGATGATCTCACTGTCCGGCGAGGTGCTTCAGCGCGCCCGCGTAGATCTCGTCGGGGTCGAGCCGGCGCAGCTCCTCGGACAGCAGCTCCGACTCGGTGCGGCGGGCCAGCGCGACGTTGCGGTCGGGCTGCCCCGGCCGCGACAGGGTCGCCAGCCGCGCGTCGCCGCGGATCAGCGAGAGTTCGCCGCCGTCGGCCAGCGTCAGCCGCACGGCGGTCAGGCCCGGGCCCTCCGACTCGCCCACGGCGATGTCGGTGCCGAGCTTGTCGGACAACCACGACGCCAGCAGGCAGGCGCTGGGGTGCCCGGCCGTCGCCTCGACGATGCCGCCGGTGACCGGTCCGGCCGGGAGGTCGAACGCCGCCGCCAGAAGCGAACGCCACGGCGTCAGACGCGTCCAGGCCAGGTCGGTGTCGCCCGGGACGTACCCCTCCCAGCGCGACCGGATGACCTTCGCGCCGTCGTGGGCGGTCCGGGCGTCGACGATCCGCCGGGTGGCGAGGTGCCCGATCGGGTCCTTCGCCGGGGCGGACGGCCCGTCGGCCGGCCACCAGACCACCACCGGGGTGTCGGTCAGCAGCAGCGGGCTGAGCACCGAGTCGGCGTGCCTGGTCAGCTCGCCGTAGAGACGCAGGATGACGACCTCGCCGGGCGACGACTCGCCGACGCGCAGTTCCGCGTCGAGCCGGTCGTTCTCCCGGGCGTCGCGCCGGATCACCACGAGGATCCGCGACGGGTGCTCGCGCGCCGCGTCGGTGGCGGCGCGCACCGCGTCGTACTGGCCGGCCTCGTCGGAGACCACCACGAGCGTGAGCACCATGCCGACGGCGGGGGCGCCCATCTGGTGGCGGAGCTTGGTCAGCGCCGAGCTGATCTTCGAGGCGGTGGTCGCGGTCAGGTTGAAACTGGTCACAGCCGCCTCCAGACACGTCCGTCGCGGGCGAGCATCTCGTCGGCGCCCGCGGGGCCCCACGTGCCGGCCGGGTAGCCCTCGGGGCGGCCGTGGGTGGCCCAGTACTCCTCGATCGGGTCGAGGATCTGCCAGGACAGCTCCACCTCCCGCTGGTGCGGGAACAACGGTGGGTCGCCGATCAGGACGTCCAGCAGCAGCCGCTCGTATGCCTCGGGGCTGCTCTCCATGAACGACTCGCCGTAGGCGAAGTCCATGGACACGTCGCGGACCTCCATGGCCGTGCCGGGCACCTTCGAGCCGAACCGCACCGTGATGCCCTCGTCGGGCTGGACGCGGATCACCAGGGCGTTCTGGCCCAGGATCTCGGTGTCGTCCTTGCTGAACGGCAGGTGCGGCGCCCGCTGGAACACCACGGCGACCTCGGTCACCCGGCGGCCCAGGCGCTTGCCCGCGCGCAGGTAGAACGGCACCCCGGCCCAGCGGCGGTTGGCCACCTCGAGCTTGATGGCGGCGTAGGTGTCGGTCAGCGAGTCCTTCGGGATGCCGTCTTCCTCGAGGTAGCCGATGACCTTGTCACCCCCCTGCCAGCCCGCGGTGTACTGCCCCCGGATCGCGCCGGTCGCCAGGTCGTCGGGCAGCCTGACCGCCTTGAGGACCTTCTCCTTCTCGCGGCGCAGCGAGTTGGCGTCGAAGGACGTCGGGTCCTCCATCGCGACCAGCGCCAGGAGCTGGAGCAGGTGGTTCTGGATGACGTCGCGGGCCGCGCCGATGCCGTCGTAGTAGCCCGCCCGCGAACCGATGCCGATGTCTTCCGCCATCGTGATCTGCACGTGGTCGACGAAGCTGCGGTTCCAGATGGGCTCGTAGAGGTTGTTGGCGAAGCGCAGGGCCAGGATGTTCTGGACCGTCTCCTTGCCCAGGTAGTGGTCGATCCGGAAGACCGAGCTCTCCGGGAAGACCGCGCTGGTGATGCGGTTGAGGTCCTGCGCGCTGGCCAGGTCGTGGCCGAACGGCTTCTCGATCACCACGCGGCGCCACGACCCGTCGGGGTGCTGCGCCAGGCCGGTGCGCTTGAGCTGCTCGACGACCGTCGGGAAGAACTTCGGCGGGACCGACAGGTAGAAGGCGTAGTTGCCGCCCGTGCCCCGGGTCTCGTCGATCTCCTTCAGCATCATCGACAGGCAGTCGAACGCGCCGTCGTCGTGGAACTCGCCGGGGCAGAAGTGGATGCCCTCGGAGATCTGCTTCCAGACCTCCTCACGGAACGGGGTCCGGGCGTGCTCCTTGACGGCCTCGTAGGTGACGTTGGCGAAGTCCTCGTGCGCCCAGTCGCGGCGGGCGAAGCCGACCAGGGAGAAGCCCGGCGGCAGCAGGCCGCGGTTGCCCAGGTCGTAGATCGCCGGCAGCAGCTTGCGCTTGGCCAGGTCGCCGGTCACGCCGAACAGCACCAGGACACACGGCCCCGCCACGCGGGGCAGCCGCTTGTCTCTGGGGTCGCGCAGCGGGTTGGCGGCGATCGTCTCCTCGTTGGTCGCCACCGCCGCGACGGCCGCGGTGGCGACCTGCGTCTCCTCCGCGAGCGCGGCGGGCTCGTTCTCAGACATGATTCGGCGCCCTCCCGTACGACGGCTCCGTTTTGATCTCATGCGCTCTCATCGGGTCAGAGCTCCTCGGCCACCGCCAGCAGGTGGGCGACGCCCGCCCGCCGGTCGGTGAGGTGGAGCCGCACGGTCGGACGGCCCCGCGACTGGAGCGCCCCGAGGTCGCCCAGCGCCTGCGCGAGCTGGAGCTCGGCCAGGCCGTAAGGCTTGCCCGGCACCTCCACGTCGTCGCCGTTGGCGCCGGTGATCTGCAGGAACACCCCGACCTGCGGGCCGCCCTTGTGGTATTGGCCGGTCGAGTGCAGGAACCGGGGGCCCCACCCGAAGGTGACGGCCCGCTCGGTGCGGTAGTCGAGCAGGTTGCGCAGCGTCGCGACGTCGGCCCTGGCCCACGCCTCGGTGGTCTGCTCGAAGTCGGCCCCGCCGAGCACCGCGGCGTCGAAGGCGGCCTCGCGGTCGAGGTAGGCCATGATCGCCAGGTAGCCGTCGGAGGGGACCTCCCGCAGCAGCAGGGTCAGCACGTCGGCCAGGTTGCGGGAGTCGCCGACCTCGCCGTAGACCTCGACCGGGCCGTCGACCAGCGCCGGGGCGCCGATCTGCGGGGCGGACGCGAGGATCTTGCCGGTGTTCTCCTTCGACTCGGCCACGTTGGGCTGGTTGAAGGGGTCGATCTCGAGCACCCGGCCGGCGATCGCGGTGGCGTACTCCCAGACCAGGAACTGCGCGCCCAGCGGGCCGTCGACGTGGACGTCGCCCTCGGGGCCGATGTCGACCGCGAACTGGTCGTGGCCCTCGGCCGAGTCGGCGCCGACGACGGGCAGGATGCCCTTGCCCGACTTGCCGGTCGACTCGGCGATGAGCTGCTCGATCCAGTCGGGCAGCCCGGCGATGTCGGTCAGCGCGTCGCGCAGGATGAGCTTGTCGCGCCCGCCCAGCGCCTGGGCCCCCAGCAGGGCGCCCAGGTCGAGACCCGGGTTGCCCTCGTTCTGACCCAGCAGCGGGGCGATCTCGGCGGCGTCGTCGAGCAGCCGGGCGACGTCGGCGCCGGCCAGCGCGCTCGGCACCAGGCCGAACGCGCTGAGCGCGCTGTAGCGCCCGCCGACGTTCGGGTCGGCCAGGAAGACCTGGTAACCCGCCTCGGTCGCGGACTTCTCGAGAGGTGAACCCGGGTCGGTGACGACGACGATCCGGTCGGCCGGGTCGATGCCGGCGTCGCGGAAGGCCTTCTCGTAGATCCGGCGGTGGCTGTCGGTCTCGACGGTGCCGCCGCTCTTCGACGCGACCACCACGACCGTGTTCTCCAGCCGGTCGCCCAGGGCGCGCAGCACCTGGCCGGGGTCGGTGGTGTCGAGCACGGTCAGCGGCACGTCCTCGGTCGCGCAGATGACCTCCGGCGCCAGCGACGAGCCGCCCATGCCGGCCAGCACGACGTGGTCGAGCCCTTCGGCCCGCACCCGCTCCACCAGCTTGGTCAGCTCGGGCAGCAGCTCCCGGCTGGTCGTGGGCAGGGTCAGCCAGCCGAGCCGGATCGCCGCCTCGGTCTGCGCCTCGGGCCCCCAGAGGGTCGAGTCGCCCGCCGCGAGCGCGGCCGGCACGCCCTCGGCGACCAGCTTCTCCTTGACGGCCGCCGCGGCGTCAGCCACGGGACCCAGGGTCACCTCTACCGCCATGAGTTATCGGGCCTTCCCCAGCTCGGTGGTGACGGTCTCCAGCAGTTCGTTCCACGAGACGGCGAACTTGTCGACGCCTTCGTCCTCCAGCGCCTTCACGACGTCGTCGTAGTCGATGCCGATGCTCTTCAGGGCGGCCATGGCGTTCCAGGCGGCCTCGTAGAACGGACGGATCGTGTCGCCCGAGATACGCCCGTGGTCGGCCACGGCGTTCAGCGTCTTCTCCGGCATCGTGTTGACGGTGCCGGCGGTGACGAGCTCGTCGACGTAGAGGGTGTCGGGGTAGTCGGGGTTCTTGGTGCCCGTGGAGGCCCACAGCGGGCGCTGGGGACGCGCCCCGGCCGCGCGCAGCTCCTGCCAGCGCGGGGTGTTCACGATCTCCTCGAAGGCGGCGTACGCCAGGCGCGCGTTGGCGACGGCGGCCTTGCCCTTGAGCTCCAGCGCCTCGGGGGTGCCGATCTTGTCGAGGCGGGCGTCGATCTCGGAGTCGACGCGGCTGACGAAGAACGACGCCACCGACTCGATCTTCGACAGGTCGAGGCCCTTGGCCTTGGCCTGCTCCAGGCCGTCGAGCCAGGCGTCCATGACCGCGCGGTAGCGCTCGAGGGAGAAGATCAGCGTGACGTTGACGCTGATGCCCTCGGCGATGGCCGCGGTGATCGCGGGCAGGCCCTCGACGGTCGCAGGGATCTTGATGAACAGGTTCTCGCGGTCGACCAGCCACCACAGGGCGCGGGCCTCGGCGATGGTCGCCTCGGTCTCGCGGGCCAGGCGGGGGTCGACCTCGATGGACACGCGGCCGTCGACGCCGGAGGTGGCGTCGAAGACCGGGCGCAGCACGTCGGCGGCCCAGCGGATGTCGAACGTGGTGATCGCGCGCACGGCCTCGTCGACCGAGACCTTGCGGACCGCCAGGTCGTGGAGCTGGGTGTCGTAGGCGTCGCCCTTGCTCAGCGCGGACGCGAAGATCGTCGGGTTGGACGTGACACCGGTGACGTTCTTCTCGCGGATCAGGGCCGCGAGGTTGCCGGTGCGCAGACGCTCGCGGCTGATGTCGTCGAGCCAAATGGACACGCCGAATTTGGTCAGCTTGGAGAGGTTCTCACTCATGTTCAGTTTCCCGTCGTCTCGCCCTTGTCGGCGCCGGTCTTGGCGAGCGAGGCCTTCGCCGCCGCGGCCACGCGCTCGGCCGTGAGGCCGAACTGCTCGTAGAGGGTTCTGTAGGGGGCCGAGGCGCCGAAGTGCTCCAGGCTCACCACGACGCCATCGTCTCCTACGAACTCACGCCAGCCCAGCGCGATTCCCGCCTCCACGGCGACCCTCGCGTGAACATTCGGTGGCAGGACCTCCTGCCGGTAGGCGGCGTCCTGCGCGTGGAACCACTCGACGCACGGCATCGAGACGACGCGCGTCGGGATGCCCTGCTCCTCGAGGCTCTTACGGGCGCCGAGAGCGATCTCGACCTCCGAGCCGGTGCCGATGATGACCACCTTCGGCTGCCCGTCGGAGGCGTCTTCAAGCACGTAGCCGCCCTTGGCGACCTTGCTCGCGTCGGCGGTGCCGGCGTAGACCGGCAGGTTCTGCCGGGTCAGCGCCAGCGCGGCGGGGCGGTCGTTGTGCTCCATGATGATGCGCCAGACGGCGGCGGTCTCGTTGGCGTCGGCCGGGCGGACGACGTCGAGGCCCGGGATCGCGCGCAGCGCCCACAGGTGCTCGACCGGCTGGTGGGTCGGGCCGTCTTCGCCGAGGCCGATGGAGTCGTGCGTCCAGACGTAGGTGACCGGCAGCTTCATCAGCGCGGCCAGGCGCACCGCGGGGCGCATGTAGTCGCTGAAGACCAGGAAGGTGCCGCCGTAGGGGCGGGTGCCGCCGTGCAGGGCGATGCCGTTGAGGATGGAGCCCATGCCGTGCTCGCGGATGCCGAAGTGGAGGGTGCGGCCGTAGGGCCCGCCGGGGAACTCCTTGGTCTGGAACTCCTCGGGGATGAACGACGGCTCGCCCTTCATGGTGGTGTTGTTCGACTCGGCCAGGTCGGCCGAGCCGCCCCACAACTCGGGCAGCACCGGGGCCAGGGCGCTCAGCACCTCGCCCGACGCCTTGCGGGTGGCCATCGAGCCGCCGGCCTCGAAGGTCGGCAGCGCCTCGGTCCAGCCGATGGGCAACTCCTTGGCGCTCAGCCGGTCGAGCAGGGCGGCCCGCTCGGGGTGGGCGGCGCGCCACTCCTGGTAGCCCTTGTCCCATTCGGCGTGGGCGGCCCGGCCGCGCGCGACGACGCCGCGGGCGTGCTCCAGCACGGCCTCCGGCACGACGAACGACTCGTTCGGGTCCAGGCCGAGGATCTTCTTGGTGGCGGCGATCTCGTCGGCGCCCAGCGCCGAGCCGTGGATCTTGCCGGTGTTCTGCTTGTTGGGTGCCGGCCAGCCGATGATCGTGCGCAGCCGGATGAACGACGGCCGGTCGGTCTCGGCGCGCGCGGCCTCCAGAGCGGCGTGGAGGGCGGCGACGTCCTCGACGTAGTCGCCGGTCTGGGTCCAGTCGACGGTCTGGGTGTGCCAGCCGTAGGCCCGGTAGCGGGCCACCACGTCCTCGGAGAGGGCGATCTGGGTGTCGTCCTCGATCGAGATGTGGTTGGAGTCGAAGACCACGGTCAGGTTGCCCAGGCGCTGGTGGCCGGCCAGGGCGCTGACCTCGTGGCTGATGCCCTCTTCGATGTCGCCCTCGGAGGCCACGCACCAGATGTGGTGGTCGAAGGGCGAGGTGCCGGGGGCGGCGTCGGGGTCGTAGAGGCCGCGCTCGCGGCGGGCGGCCATGGCCATGCCGACGGCGTTGCCGATGCCCTGGCCCAGCGGGCCGGTGGTGGTCTCGACGCCGAGCGTGTGGCCGTGCTCGGGGTGACCGGGGGTCAGGCTGTCCCAGGTGCGCAGGGCCTTGATGTCCTCGAGGCTCAAGCCGTAACCGGACAGATAGAGCTGAATGTAAAGGGTAAGGCTGGAATGGCCACAGGAAAGTACAAATCGGTCACGACCCACCCAGTGGGAATCGGTAGGGTCGTGTCGCATCGTCTTCTGGAACAGCAGGTATGCGGCTGGCGCCAGGCTCATCGCCGTTCCGGGGTGTCCCGAGCCCGCCTTCTCAACAGCGTCCATCGCCAGGGCGCGCACCACGTCGACGGCCTGTCGATCGAGGTCGCTCCACTCAAGACCAGCACTGCTCACTCGCTCGATCCCCTCTAGTCTTTCTTTCGCGCGTTCGGGCGTTCCCGCCCACACGGGACCCTAACGGGTGGCGACCGGTACCGTCCGGTAGGCCGCCGTCCGTGAGACGGCAGGTGGGTGAGCAGCCCCGATTCAGGGACCACGGGCCCGTCCCACTACAGTGATTTCCCTAGTTCCGGCTGCTGCCCGGAGATCCCGCTCTAATCCCGAGGTTACGCGTTGACCCCGCACGTGCTGGAAGCGCCTTGACGGTGCTCATGAAGAACGAAGCGATGGCCCCCGCCGCGGTTCGCCGCGGCGCCGGCGAGGTCATCCGGGCCTATGTGGCGCTGACCAAGCCGCGGATCATCGAGCTGCTCCTGATCACCACGCTGCCGGTCATGTTCCTCGCCGCCAAGGGCCTTCCCGATCTGTGGCTGGCGATCAACACCATGGTGTTCGGCACCCTGTCGGCGGGCAGCGCCAACGCGCTGAACTGCTACATCGACCGCGACATCGACGAGGTGATGCGCCGCACGCGGCGCCGTCCGCTGGCCCGCCACACGGTGTCCCCGAGGGGCGCGCTCACTTTTGGCGTGATTTTGGGCGCGGCTTCCACGCTGGGCCTCGGCCTGACCGTCAACTGGCTGGCCGCCGCCCTGTCCTTGGGGGCGATCCTCTTCTACGTCCTGGTCTATTCGATGTTCCTGAAGCGGCGCACGTCGCAGAACATCGTCTGGGGCGGCATCGCCGGGTGCATGCCCGTGCTGATCGGCTGGGCCGGCATCACCGGCGGCATGTCGTGGGCGCCGGTCGTGCTGTTCGGCGTGGTGTTCTTCTGGACGCCGCCGCACACCTGGACCCTGGCGATGCGCTACCGCGAGGACTACGCCGCCGCCAAGGTGCCGATGCTCCCCACGGTGGCCTCCGAGGCCACGGTCGTGAAGCAGGTCATCTGGTACACGTGGGCGACCGTGGTCTGCTCGCTGCTGCTCTGGCCGGTGGCCGGGACCTCCCTGTTCTACCCGGCCGTCGCGGCCGTGCTGGGCGCCGCCTGCCTGTTCGAGGTGTACGCCCTGCGCCACCGCCTGAAGGCGGGCAAGACCGGCGTCGACCTGCGCCCGATGCGGTTCTTCCACTGGTCGAACATCTACCTGGCGCTGCTGTTCCTGGCCGTGGCGATCGACTCCCTGATCGCCTGAGCGGACAGCGCGTCGAGGTTCCGTTACGCTCACGGAATGGCGAGCCGTGATCCACGATCGGTGTTGAGGGGGCGCCCGTCCTTCGGGCTCATCATCGGGCTCGTGGTGGCGGGCATCTGCGCGACCGTGTCGTTCTCCTTTGACATCCTCAACGGAGACCCGGTCGAGTTCTTCATCGCGCTGGCGGCGGCGATCGCGCCCGTTCCGCTGCTGCTGGCGGGGGTCCTGGCGCTCGACCGCATGGAGCCCGAGCCGCGCAGCAACCTGATCTTCGCCTTCATGTGGGGCGCGGGCATCGCGGTGCTGTTCGCCGGCCTGCTCAACTCGCTCAACCTGATTTACGTCGAGAACGCGCTGGGCGACCCCGAGGGGGCCCGCAACTACGTCGCCACCTTCGGCGCCCCGCTCGTCGAGGAGTCGATGAAGGGCCTGGTGCTGGTCGGGTTCCTGCGCTACCGGCGGCAGGAGCTCGACGGCCCGACCGACGGCATCATCTACGCCAGCATGGTGGGCCTGGGCTTCGCGATGTCCGAGAACGTCAGCTACTACCTGGCGGCGCTGACCGAGAACGGCCCCGAGGGCCTGGCCGCCACGGTGGTGCTGCGCGGGGTGCTCTCGCCGCTCGCCCACCCGCTGTTCACCTCGCTGATCGGGATCGCGGTGGCCTACGCCGCCCAGCCGCAGAACCGGGGCGCGCGCGGCGTCTGGATGGTCGTCTTCGGCTGGATCGGCGCGATGATCCTCCACGGCCTCTGGAACGGGTTCGCCTCCTTCGCCGGCTTCAACGGGCTGATCGTGGCCTACCTGATCCTGATGGCGCTGCTCTTCGTGGAGCTGTGGGTCATCGTGCGCGACCGGAAGCGGGTGGTCGGCATGATCCAGCACTACCTGCCGCCCTACGAGCGCACCGGGCTGATCACGGCCGCCGACATCGTCATGCTCTCGTCGCTGAAGCACCGGCGCGAGGCCCGCAAGTGGGCCCGCCAGCACGGCGGGCGGCGCGGGCAGCAGGCGATGAGCGACTACCAGCTGGCCGCGACCGAGCTCGGGCTGCTCCACGAGCGGGCGGTGCGCGGAGGGGTCTCCGAGGACGACTTCCTGGTCACCCAGCGGTCGCTGGCCGACCTGATGGCCCACTCGCGGGGCCTGTTCCCGGTGCCGCCGCCGCGCGTGGCCGTGCCGCCACCTTGGGCGTGAAATCTTCCGGCCACAAGAGCTTTCATCACAAATCTTGCGTAATCATACGAATGATCACTATGAATTGAGGCACGCACTCTGATCACGGAGGTTCTCTGTTGCGTGCCCCCACCGCTCTCCTGAGCGTCGCCGTCGCGGCCACGCTCCTCGCTCCGACGGGTTCGGCCTCCGCCGAGCCGACCCCGCCGCCCGGGGTGACCACCCGCGACTTCGGCAACGGTCCCGAGCGCAACGAGGAGGCCGCCGGCGTCGCCGATCCGGCCGCCGCGACGTTACGCGCCCCGGCGGGCGACACGACCCCCGCAGCCGCCGCCGAGCGGCTCAAGCACTTCCCCTTCTTCCGCGACTTCAAGGACAAGGAGCGCGGCTACCCGCGCCAGACCCGCCTGCCGGTTCCCGCCGAGAACCCGGCCGACGCCTCCGTCAAGCTGGGCCTGACGCCCTACCACGCCATCGCCGGCAAGCTGAACGCCCTCCAGGCCCGCAGCAACCGCGTCAGCGTCGAGGTCATCGCCCAGTCCCACCAGGGCCGCGACCTCTACCTCGTGACGGTCACCGCGCCCGAGAGCAAGCAGCAGGCCCGCGAGCAGGACGCCATTCGCGACCGGATCGAGAACGACGCCGCCAAGGCCGCCAAGGACCGCAAGCTGCCCGGGAAGTACAAGGCGCCGGTCTTCGTCAACAACAACATCCACGGCAACGAGTGGGAGGGCACCGACGCCGCCCTGCGCGTGATCGAGGAATTGGCGACCAGTAGCGACAAGAAGATCGTCGACCTGCTGAACCGCACCCGGCTCTACTTCAACGTCACAGCCAACCCCGACGGCCGGTTCGGCAACACCCGCGCCAACGGCGCCGGCTTCGACATGAACCGCGACTTCATCACCGCCTCGCAGCCCGAGGTCCAGGCGATGCGCCAGGTCATGATCGACACCCAGCCGGTCGCCATGATCGACCTGCACGGCTACGTCAACGGCACCCTCATCGAGCCGACGACCCCGCCCCACGGCGCCAACTACGAGTACGACGTGTTCATCAAGAACACCTACGCCAACGGCCTGGCCATGGAGCAGGCGGTGCTCGGCCTCGGCTACACGCCCGAGAAGGACGGCGTGAACCCGCCGACCATCCCGTTCCGCGACGACGCCGAGGGCTGGGACGACTGGCCCCCGATCTTCACCCCGCAGTACGCCCCCTTCCAGGGCGCGGTGGCCTCGCACACCATCGAGTTCCCGATGCGGGTCAACAACGCCGACTACAACAACCTCCCGGTCGAGGAGCTGCGGCGGCGCTCGGCCATCAACACCAACATCGCGGCGGCGGTGATGCGGGCGACGTACACCTTCGTGCAGGAGCGCCACGACCAGCTGATCGCCGACCAGATCGAGGTGTTCCGCCGGGGCGCCGCCGGCGAGCCCTCCAAGCAGGTGCCGCTGGACATCGTGCCGGGCTTCGGCCCCGAGGACGTCTACAACACCACCTTCCCGCGCGCCTACGTGATCCCGGCGGGCGACGGGCAGCGTTCGGCCACGGCCGCCGCGCGCCTGGTCGACCACCTGATCGCCAACGACGTCCGGGTGGACAAGGCGAAGAAGGCGTTCTCGGCCGGCGGCAAGCGGTACGCCGAGGGCTCCTACGTCGTCGACATGCACCAGCCCAAGCGCGGCATCGCCAACGTGATGCTGGAGCCGGGCGCCGACATCACCCCGCGCGTCGACTCCATGTACGACATCTCCGGCTGGAGCCACGCCCTGCTCTGGGGCGCCACGGTCGACTCCGTCACCTCGATCAAGGCCGACACGAAGCAGGTCGACCGGGCCGGCCTCGACGGCTCGGTGCCGTGGACGTCCCGGTCGCTCTCGCTGCGGGTCACCGACGGCCGCGAGATCCAGGCCCTGAACGAGCTGCTCGGGCAGGGTGTCCAGGTCACCTGGGCCGCCGACGGGACCGCCGTGATCCCGGCCTCGGCCCGCCGCCAGGCCGAGGGGGTCGCCCGCAAGTACGGGGTGTCCTTCGGCCAGGCGTCCACGACCACCGGCGCCAAGATCGGCCAGGTCCGGATCGCCGCCGCCGTCTCGGCCGACGAGCTGTTCACCCTGCGTGAGCTGGGCTTCCAGGTCACGCCGGTGTCGACGGCCGTGCTGAACGCCGGGTTCGACTGGAGCGGCACCGACGTGCTCTTCGTCTCCAGCGGCCTCAGCTACGCCCAGCTCACCCCCGAGGCCAGGGCGGCGCTCGACGCCTACCTGACGACGGGCGGCGTGGTCACCCGCGGCAGCACCGGCGCGACCTTCAACGGCGCGGCCGGCCTGCTCACCGTGACCCCGGTCGCCGGTCGCAGCGACGCCAACGGCGTGGTGAAGGTGACCTCGCCGGGCGGCCCGGTCGGCGGCGACGCCCCGGCGAGCTCGTTCGTCTACTCGCCGCGCTGGTTCACCGGCCTCGGCCCGGAGGTCCGCGTCGAGCAGGCGTACGCGGCCGACGGCCCGCTGGTCAGCGGCCACTGGCGGGCCAACGCCAACGGCACGGGCGGCCAGGACGCGGCCCGCGGCCAGGCGGCCGTGGTCAGCGGCCGGGACGAACGCGGCGCGGCGGTGGTCATGTTCGGCACCGAGCCGATGTTCCGCAACCACCCCAAGGGCCTGTTCGCCCAGGTGGCCAAGGCGCTCTACTGGTCGTCCTCCGCGGCGGACGTGAAGTGACCCAAGCGAGCCGCGGCCGGCCGAAGGCCGGCTGTGGCTCGCGTCCTGAATCTGCCCAAAGTGGACATGGACACGGCCCCTGGCGCTCCGGCCGGGGGCCGTGTTTCAATTCCGGCGGGCCCGAACCCGCGTGACGACCGTCGATCCGTCATGCCTGGAGGGCCCCCGTTGAAGAGAAACTCCCTCACCGCCCTTGCCGTTCTCGTGCTGGTCGCCGGGGCGGCCCTGGTCCTCTGGCGGATCGTGGGGGCGCCCGCCGAGGCGGTCCACTTCCACCCCTCGCCCGCACCCGCCGTCGCGGCCGCCAAGTGCACCGCCGAGGTGACACTGATCACCACCTGGCCTGGGGGTTTCCAGGGTGAGGCCAAGATCACCAACACCGGCACCGCGCCGATCAACGACTGGTACGTCCAGTGGAACGTCCCGCTGGAGGCGAAGATCAACCAGTCGTGGAACGGCACCTGGATGCAGAGCGGGCCCTCGGTGATGATCCACGCCGAGAAGTGGAACAAGGTGCTCAAGCCCGGTGCGACCGAGGTGGCGGGCTTCAAGGGCGACGCGAAGGAGACGCCCACCATCGCCGACATCTACTGCGGCTGAAACGTTCAGGGATCTTCCCAGGTCAGCGCCGTGCGCCGGGCCGTCTCCTCGACGGCCCGGCCGGGCCGGTGTCATCGTCCGGATCGTCACGCAGGTCATCGGGCCCCCTGCATCCGGGTGGGCCGTCTTTCCGGAGGGCGTACGTCGCATGCCCCCGATCGAGAGGACCGCAACGTGACCCGACCCCTGATCGCCGTGGTGGCCGCCTTGGCGGCACTCGTGGCGATGGTCGTCGCATCGCCGTCGGCGCAGGCCCACGGCGCCACCACCAATCCGGCCAGCCGCACCTACGCGTGTTACGTCGACGGCCTGACCGGCGGCCAGATCATCCCGAAGAACGCCGCCTGCGCCGCCGCCGTCGCCCAGGGGGGCACCCAGCCCCTCTACGACTGGTACGGCGTGCTGCGCTCCGACGGCGCCGGCCGCACCCGTGGCTACATCCCCGACGGGCAGATCTGCTCCGGCGGCAACCCCAAGTACGCCGCCTACGACCGGCCCCGCACCGACTGGCCCTCGACCAACCTGACCTCGGGGGCGCGGTACAACTTCGTCTACGGCGCCTGGGTGCCCCACCCCGGCGCGTTCCGCCTCTACGTCACCAAGCAGGGCTACGACCCGACCCAGCCGCTGACCTGGTCGATGATGGAGGACACCCCCTTCTTCACCGCCGACCCGCAGCCCGCGCTCGACAACGGCGCCTACCGCTGGACCGCCACCCTGCCGGTCCGCACCGGCCGGCACGTCATCTACGCCGTCTGGACCCGCAGCGACAGCGCCGAGACCTTCTACAGCTGCTCCGACGTGGTCTTCGGCGGCACCGCGAGCCCCTCGCCCACCCCGTCGTTCCCCGGGGGATGCGAGCCGGGAGCGCCCACTCCCGCACCCTCGTGCCCGCCGGTGAGCCCCAGCCCCAGCCCGTCGTTCCCGGGCGGGTGTGAGCCCGGCGCGCCCACCCCGGCGCCGTCGTGCCCGCCGGTCAGCCCCAGCCCGACGCCCAATCCCTCCGGCCAGTGCACCGTGACGGCCGGCATCGCGAGCGCCTGGAACAGCGGCTTCCAGGGCAGCGTGACCATCCGCAACACCGGCTCGACCCCGATCTCCTCGTGGACGGCCACCGCGACCGTCGCCTTCGGCACCACGGTCACCTCGGCCTGGAACGCCGCCTACACGCAGAGCGGCACGACGCTGACGTTCCGGGCGTTGGCGTGGAACACCACGATCCCGCCGGGCGGCTCCATCGTGATCGGCTTCTTGTCGAACTTCAGCGGCGGCGGCACCCCGACGGTCACGGCCGGCACCTGCCGGTAGACGCGCGAAGCCCGCCACGGCAGGGCGTGGCGGGCTTCCGCGGTCACGAGGTCCCGGGAATGGTAACCGGCGGCCCCCTTCCCCGGCCACGCGCGGTGACGTCCGCGCAGGTCGGATCTATGAACGTTTCGCCAGCGCGGTGTCGAGCGAGGTCTCGTAGGGCCCCAGGAACCTCGGGTCGGTCTTGAGCACCACCGAGTCGAGGAACGCCTTGCCGGTCGCGAAGAACTCGCGGGCGGCGTAGACGTAGGTGGTCAGCGCGTACTTGCGCTGGGAGTCGTCGCCGACGCCGAAGGTGGTCAGGCCGGCCTCCTGGCACAACGTCACCGCGCGGGGCAGGTGGAAGGTCTGGGTGACCACGGTCACCTGCGAGGCGCCGAAGATCTTCTTGGCGCGGACGCAGGAGTCCCAGGTGTCCAGGCCCGCGTAGTCGAGCACGAGGGCGCCGGCCGGGACGCCCTTGGCCAGCAGGTAGTCGCGCATGACCGTGGGCTCGTCGTACTCCTTGACGTGGTTGGTGCCCGACAGCAGCAGCGCCCGGACCTTCCCGGCCCGGTAGAGCGCCGCGCCGATGTCGAGGCGGTCGCGCAACATCGCGGTCGGCCAGTCGCCGACCACCCCGGCGCCCAGCACCAGCGCGACCGGCGCGGCCGGGACCCCGGCGGTCCAGCCGGGGTCGTTGGTGTCGATGCGGTGGCCGTCGCTCGACAACCACGCCCAGGTCATGGGGGCCAGGGCGGCCAGGCTGGCCGCGACGGCGCCCCGGAAGACGGCTCGTTTCACGAAGGGTCAGACGCGGGCGACCGCCTCGTGGTTCGCGAACTCGGTGATCTCGCTGCGCTCCCGCAGCGTGTGCACGAGGTGGAGGGTGGCGATCCACACGAGGGCCGCCCCCAGCACGTGGAAGCCGACCAGCAGCGCGGGCACCGCGAGGAAGTACTGGACGTACCCGATGATCCCCTGCGCGATCTCCACGCCGAACAGGATCAGCGCGGCCCGCCTGGCCCGCTCGGGCGCCTTGGTCAGGTGGAGGGCGAACAGCAGGGCGAAGGTCAGCCCCACGACGACCCACACGACGTCGGCGTGGACGCGGGCCACGATCTCGATGTCGAAGTCGAACCGGCTGGCCCGCTCGTCGCCGGAGTGGGGGCCGGTGCCCGTCGTGACGACGCCCGCGACCAGCAGCACGAGCATGGCCCCGGTCAGCACCCGGCCCAGCGTGACGATCCACGGATGGACGACCGGCACGATGGGCCCGTCGCCCTCGGCCGACCGCGCGAACAGCATGTACGCCGCCGCGATCATCCCGATCGACACCAGGAAGTGCACGCTCACGGTGACCGGGTTGAGGGCGGTCCGCACCACCAGCCCGCCCCAGAGGGCCTGGAAGACCACGCCGAGCGGCTGCACCAGCGCCAGCGGGATCAGCGAACGCCGCCTCAGCCTCCACGCGGCCAGGAACACCGCGATGGCGACCGCCAGCACAAGGAGGCTGAACATGCGGTTGCCGAACTCGATCGCGGTGTTGATCGGCGAGTGGTCCGGATGGGGGACCGGGACGAAACTGTCGGCGGTGCACCGGGGCCAGGTCGGGCAGCCGAGGCCCGAGCCCGTGAGCCGCACCGCCGCGCCCGTCACGGTGATGCCCGCGTTGACCACGACCGCCGCCAGCGCCCAGGCCCGCATGTCACGGGCCGCGGGTGTCCAGATAGAGGAGAGGAGACGCTTCACGGCGTCAATGCTAGGTGCGGTGGGGGCCGGTCCCTCTTGCGGGCCGATATGTCATGTGACATGGTACAAACCGTGGACGTTCTCGTGGTCGGAGCCGGGATCGTGGGCGCTTCATGCGCCTATGCCCTGACCCGTGCCGGTGTGCGAGTAACGGTAGTCGATCGCGGCGGAGTGGCGTCGGGCACCACCGGCGCCGGCGAGGGCAACATCCTGGTGTCCGACAAGGAACCGGGACCCGAACTGGAGCTGGCCCTCCGGTCGAACGACCTCTGGCGGAACCTCGACGAGGAGTGCGGCGGCTTCGAGTGGGACCCGAAGGGCGGCCTCGTCGTGGCCGAGACCCCGGAGGTCCTCGACGCCCTCACGACCTTCGCCGAGACGCAGCGGCGGCACGTCCCGGCCGCTGACGCCGACGCGGGCGCGCCGCCGGGTGCGGCCGGTGTCGTCGCCTCCCTCGTGCCGGCCGCGGACCTGCGGGAGTTCGAGCCGCACCTCGCCGAGGGGCTCGCCGGGGGGATCCACTACCCGCAGGACGCGCAGGTGCAGCCCATGCTGGCCGCCGCGCGCCTGCTCAGGGCGTCCGGGGCGCGGCTGGTCCGGACCGCCGTGGAGCGTTTTCTCGTCTCCGGCGACCACGTGACCGGGGTGCGCACGGGCCAGGGCGACCTGTACGCCGACGCCGTCGTCAACGCCGCCGGCACCTGGGCCGGGAGCTTCCCGCAGGCGCCCCTGCCGATCCGGCCGCGCAAGGGCTTCATCCTGGTCACCCAGCCGTTCGCCGTCCCGCCGGTGCGGCACAAGGTCTACACGGCCGCCTACGTCACCAACGTCGCCAGCGACGCCGAGGGGCTGGAGACCTCCGGCGTCATCGAGTCGACCCAGGCGGGCACCGTGCTCATCGGGGCCTCCCGGCAACGGGTCGGCTACGACACCGCCATCGACTACACGGTCCTGGCGAAGCTCGCCAAGCAGGCGGTCGGGCTGTTCCCGGTGCTGCGGACCGCGCAGGTCATGCGGGCGTACGCGGGGCTGCGGCCGTACTCGCCCGATCATCTGCCGGTCATCGGGCCCGACCACCGGCTCGGGGGCCTCTTCCACGCCTGCGGGCACGAGGGCGCGGGCATCGGGCTGGCCCCGGCCACCGCCGAGATGGTCACCGCTCAGGTCACCGGCGGACGGCCGCCGGTCGATCCGGCGCCCTTCGCCCCGGGGAGGTTCGCGTGATCGAGTTCCGCTTCGAAGGACGGGCGATCGCCGCAGAGGAGGGGCAGTCGATCGGGGCGGCCCTGCACGCCGCCGGGATCCGGTCGTGGCGCACCACCCGGTTCGGCGGCCGTCCGCGCGGCCTCTTCTGCGCCATCGGCGCCTGCTTCGACTGCCTGCTCACCGTCAACGGCGCCCCCGACCAGCGCGCCTGCCAGACCGTGGCGCGCGCCGGCGACGAGGTGGGCCCGTGAGCTACGACCTCGCCGTCGTCGGGGCCGGGCCCGCCGGCCTGACCGCCGCCCGCGTGGCCGCCAAGCGCGGCCTGCGCGTCGCCCTGATCGACGCCTACGCCCGCACCGGCGGCCAGTTCCTCCGGGGGGCCGCGCAGCCCCGCCTGACCGGCGTCGACGTGAAACTCGGGCAGCGGGTGTGGGCGGTGGAGAGGTCCTCCGGCGGCTTCGAGATCCACGCCTCGACGACCACGACCGCCGCGATCCTGCTGGTCGCCACCGGCGCGCACGACAAGGTCATCCCGTTCCCGGGCTGGGATCTTCCCGGGGTGCTGACCGCCGGGGGCGCGCAGGCCCTGGTCAAGGGGGAGCGGATCAGGCCCGGCGCGGAGATGGTGGTGGCCGGGACCGGGCCGTTCCTGCTGCCCGTCGCGGTCACGCTGCTGGAGGCGGGGGTGCGGGTCAAGGAGGTCCTGGAGGCCAACCGGCCCGCGCCCCGGATGGCGGCCGCGCTGGCCCGGATCCCGTCGAAGGCCGCCGAGGCGCTGGGTTACGCGCGGCGGCTGGCCGAGGCGCGGGTGCCCTACCGGACCGGGCACGCCGTGGTCGCCGCCCACGGCGAGGACTCCGTCGAGGGCGTCACCGTCGCCCGGCTCACCCCCGGCTGGCGGCCCTACGCCTGGCGCACCGTCGACTGCGACACCGTCGCCGTCGGCTACGGCTTCACCCCGCAGGTCGACCTGCCGCTCCAGCTCGGCTGCGCCCTCACCGGCGACCACGTCGTCACCGACGACCGGCAGCGCACCTCCGTCGAGGGGGTGCTGGCCGCCGGTGAGGTGACCGGGGTCGCGGGCGCGCCGAGCGCCGTCGTCGAGGGCGCGCTGGCCGTCCACTCCCTGGTGGGGGAGCCGCCGCCCCGGCTGCTGGCGGAGAAGGCGCGGCTGCGCCGCTTCGCGCGGGCCCTCGACCTGAGCTATCCCGTCCGCGACGGCTGGCGTGACTGGCTCACGCCCGACACCGTCGTCTGCCGCTGCGAGGAGGTCACCCTGCGCGCGATCGACGAGGCCCGCGACCTCGGCGCGCACGACCCCCGCACCCTCAAACTGCTGGCCCGGCCCGGAATGGGCTGGTGCCAGGGCCGCATGTGCGGCCACGCCGTCGCCAGGCTCACCGGGCATGAGCCGGCCCCCCAGAAACGGCCGTTCGCCCAGCCGATCACCCTCGCAGACCTGACCCTGCACGATCGAGAGGACAACGCGTGATCCGACCTTGGCACGGAATCATGGTGGCCACCGCGCTCCCCTTCACCCGCGACCTGGCCGTCGACCACGACGCCTTCGGCGCCCACTGCCGCCGGCTGGTCGACGAGGGGTGCGACGGCGTGGTCCCCAACGGCTCGCTGGGCGAATACCAGACCCTGACGCCCGACGAGCGGGCCCGGGTGGTCCGGACCGCCGTCGAGGCCGTCGGCGGCGAGCGGGTGATGCCGGGCGTGGCCGCCTACGGCTCCCGTGAGGCCCTGAGCTGGGCGGAGCAGGCCCGCGACGCGGGGTGCGCGAGCGTGATGCTGCTGCCGCCCAACGCCTACCGGGCCGACGAGGGCGCGGTGTTCGAGCACTACCGGACCGTCGCCAAGGCCGGGTTGCCGATCGTCGCCTACAACAACCCGATCGACACCAAGGTCGACCTGACCCCGGCGCTGCTGGCCCGGCTGTTCGGCGAGGGCCTCATCGTGGCGGTCAAGGAGTTCACCGGGGACGTGCGGCGGGCGTACATGATCAGGGAGCTCGCGCCCGAGCTCGACCTGCTCGTGGGCTCCGACGATGTGGTGCTGGAGTTGCTCACCGCCGGGGCGAAGGGCTGGATCGCCGGGTTCCCCAACTCGGTGACGCGCAAGTGCGTCGACCTCTACCGGGCCGCCGCCGCGGGCGACCTGACCACGGCGCTGCCGCTGTACCGCGATCTGCACCCCCTGCTCAGATGGGACGCACGGGTAGAGTTCGTGCAGGCGATCAAGTTGTCGATGGACGTGGCCGGCCTCAACGGCGGCGCGTGCCGGCCGCCCCGCCTGCCGCTCCCCGCCGACGTCGCGGCCGAGATCAGCGCCGCCACAGAGAAGGTCATGTGACGTGCGCACCCGAAGGATCTTCCACGCCGTCGACTCCCACACCGAGGGCATGCCCACCCGGGTGATCACCGGCGGCGTCGGGGTCATCCCCGGCGCGACCATGGCCGAGCGCCGCGAGCACTTCATGGCCCACCTCGACCACCTCCGCACCCTGCTCATGTACGAGCCCAGAGGGCACGCCGCCATGAGCGGCGCCATCCTCCAGCCGCCCACCCGGCCCGACGCCGACTGGGGCGTGCTCTACATCGAGGTCTCCGGCTGCCTGCCGATGTGCGGCCACGGCACGATCGGCGTGGCGACCGTGCTGGTGGAGACCGGCATGGTCGAGGTCGTCGAGCCGGTGACGACGATCCGGCTCGACACCCCGGCCGGGCTGGTCACCGCGTCGGTGACGGTCCGCGACGGCGTCGCCGAGTCGGTCACGATCGAGAACGTGCCCTCCTACGTCGAGGGCCTGGCCCGGACCGTGAAGGTCGACGGGTTCGGCGAGCTCGCCTACGACCTGGCCTACGGGGGCAACTTCTACGCGATCCTGCCGATCGAGTTGGTGGGGCTGCCGTTCGACCGGGCGTACAAGCAGCAGATCCTGGACGCCGGTCTGGCGATCATGGAGGCGATCAACGACGGCGGCGAGCCGGTCCACCCCGTGGACCCCGGCATCCGCGGCTGCCACCACGTGCAGTTCCTCGCCCCCGGCTCGACCGCGCGGCACTCCCGGCACGCCATGGCCATCCATCCCGGCTGGTTCGACCGGTCCCCGTGCGGGACCGGCACCAGCGCCCGCATGGCCCAGCTGCACGCCCGGGGCGACTTGCCCATCGGTGCCGATTTCACCAACGAGTCCTTCATCGGCACGACCTTCACGGGCCGCCTGGTCGCCGAGGCGACCGTGGGGGAGCACCAGGCCGTGGTGCCCCACATCACCGGCCGCGCCTGGCTCACCGGCACCGCGCAGTACTTCCTTGATCCACGCGACCCCTTCCCGGCGGGATTCCTGCTCTGACCAGGCGGTCGCGTACCGGTCCGAACCGGTACGATCACCAGATCCGATGTCACGGATGGGAGTGGAATGGGCACGGGAGCAGAGGGACTCGGCCTGCCGGTCGTGGGTGAGCGGCAGAGCCTGCGCGAACAGGTCGCGCAAGCCCTCAGAGACGCGCTGGTCGCGGGTGAGATGAGGCCGGGGGTCGTCTACTCCGCGCCGGTGCTCGCGGCCCAGTTCGGCGTCTCCGCGACCCCGGTCCGCGAGGCGATGCTCGACCTGGCCAAGGAGGGCCTGGTCGAGGCGGTGCGCAACAAGGGGTTCCGGGTCACCGAGATGTCCGACTCCGACCTCGACGACATCACCGAGATCCGCCGCCTCATCGAGGTGCCCACGGTCGCCCGGCTGGCCGAGTCGGGGCGCGGGGCCGACTTCGAGCGGCTGCGCCCCCTGGCCCGCGAGATCGTCACCTCGGCCGAACGCGGCGACCTGCTCACCTACGTCAACGCCGACCTGCGCTTCCACGTCGAGCTGCTGGGCCTGGCGGGCAACGCCCACCTGGTCGAGGTGGTGCGCGAACTGCGCGGCCGGGCCCGCCTCTACGGGCTGAAGGGCCTGGCCGACGCCGGGAAGCTGGTCGACTCGGCGCGCGAGCACGTCGAACTGCTCGACGCCCTGATCGACGGCGACCGGGCCGCGGCCGAGCACATCATGGGCCACCACATCCAGCACGTCCGCGGCATCTGGGCCAACAAGCCCGAGTGACTCAGCCCGGGTGACTCAGCCCGAGCGCGCGGCGCCGACCGAGGCCACCACCACACACCCGATGGCGGCCCACTCGCGCAGGTGCAGGATCTCGCCGAGCACGACGAGCCCCACGAGGGCGGCGACGGCCGGTTCGAGCGACATCAGGATGCCGAACACCCGCTTCGGCATCCGGCGCAGCGCCTCGAGCTCCAGCGAGTAGGGGATGACCGACGACAGCAGCCCCACGCCGAGCCCGATCAGCAGGATCGTCGGGTCGAGCAGCCCCATGCCGCCCGAGACGACGCCCGGCGGGGCGATCACGAGGGTCGCCACGATCATCGCGAAGGCCAGCCCCGACGTGCCGGGGAACCGCTGCCCCACCGACGCCGACAGCAGGATGTAGGCGCCCCAGCAGACCCCGGCCCCGGCCGCGAAGGCGATGCCGACCCAGTCGGCGTTGGCGGCGTCACCCCAGGGGGCGAGCAGCACGATCCCGGTCGCGGCCAGCCCGACCCACAGCAGGTCGAGCCGCCGGCGGGACGCCGCCACGGCCACCGCCAGCGGCCCCATGAACTCGATGGCGACCGCGATGCCGATGGGCAGCCGGGCCAGCGCCTCGTAGAACGAGAGGTTCATCAGCGCGAGGATCGCCCCGAAGGCCGTCCCGATCCCGAGGCTCCGCCACGAGAGCCCCCGGACCCGGGGACGGACGAAGGCCACCAGCACGAGCGTGCCGGCGGCGATCCGCAGGAAGACCACGGCGGTGGGGGAGAGCTGGGCGAACAGGTTCTTGGCCAGGCCCGCGCCGATCTGCACCGACACGATGCCCAGCATCACCAGCAGCGGCGGCGGAACGGCGTCGGCGAGCCGGAACGATCCCTTGTACGCCCCCGCGTCAGCGGTCACCGTCGCCCCCTCACCCGAAATCAGCGGATCTCACTGTAAGGGGCAAACACCAAGATCGCTCATGATTCCGCCCTGTGAGACGGCCCGGGGAGCTACTCCCAGCGGAACCAGCGAGCGGCCGCGGCCAGGGCAAGCACGGCCCACGACAGCAGCACCAGCGCCGCGCCCACGGGGAAGCCCCCCACCCCGGTCAGCACCGACCGCACGCCGTCGGTCAGGGCGGTGATGGGCAGGATCTCCAGCAGCGGCCGGATGCTCTCGGGGAAGGCCGAGACCGGCAGCACCACCCCGCCCAGCGCGAGCAGCAGCAGGTAGACCAGGTTGGCCCCGGCCAGCGTCGCCTCGGCCCGCAGGGTGCCGGCCATCAGCAGGCCGAGGCCGCTGAAGGCCGCCGTGCCCAGGACGACCAGCAGCGCCACCGTGAGCGGGTTGCCGTGGGGCGCCCAGCCGAGCGCGAGCGCCACCAGCACCAGCACGACGATCTGCAGCACCTCGACCACGATCACCGCCGCGGTCTTGGCCAGCATCAGGCCGGTCCGCGACAGGGGAGTGGCCCCCAGGCGCTTCAGGACGCCGTAGCGCCGCTCGAAGCCGGTCGCGATGGCCTGGCCGGTGAACGCCGTCGAGAGCACCGCCAGGGCCAGCACGCCGGGCGCGACGAAGTCGACCCGGGGGCCCTCGACGTCGAGGAACGGCGCCTTGGAGAATCCCACGAGCAGCAGGATCGGGATGATCAGGGTCAGCAGCAGCTGCTCGCCGTTGCGCAGCGTGGCGCGGACCTCCGCGCCCGCCTGGGCGAGCACCATCTGGGCCAGCGGGGCCGCCCCGGGCGCCGGCGACAGGTCGAGGGTGGTCAACGTAGCTCCCGTCCGGTCAGCTCCAGGAAGACGTCTTCCAGGGTGCGCCGCTCGATGCTGAGGTCTTCGGTCGTCACGCCCTCGGTCGCGCACCACGCGGTCACCGTGGCCAGCAGCGACGGGTCGACCTGGCCTTCGATGATGTAGTGGCCGGCCGGGGACTCCTTGGCCGCGCTCCCGGGCGGCAGCGCGCTGAGCACCTCGTCGAGGTTGAGCCCCGGGCGGGCGCGGAACCGGAGCTGGCGCTCGGCGCCGGTCAGCTCGGCGGGCGAGCCCTCGGCGACCACGCGGCCCCGGTCGATGATCACGACGTGGTCGGAGAGCTTCTCCGCCTCGTCCATGTGGTGGGTGGTCAGCACCACCGACACCCCGGCGGCGCGCAGCTCGCGGACCATGTCCCAGCAGGCGTGCCGGGCCTGCGGGTCGAGCCCGGCCGTGGGTTCGTCGAGGAAGACCAGTTCGGGACGGCCGATGACGGCCGCCGCGAGCCCGAGCCGCTGCTGCTGGCCGCCGGACAGCCGTCGGTAGGGGGTGCGGGCGTGGTCGGACAGCCCCAGCCGGTCGAGCAGGGCCTGGGGGTCGAGCGGGTGGGCGTGGAAGCGCGAGACCAGCCGCAGCCACTCGCCGGCGCGGGCCGCCTGGGGCACCCCGCCCGACTGGAGCATGATCCCGATCCGCGGCTTCAGCTCCGGGTCGTCGGGCGCGCGCCCGAGGACCCGCACCGAACCGGAGTCGGCCGTGCGGAAGCCCTCGCAGATCTCGATCGTGGAGGTCTTCCCGGCGCCGTTGGGGCCGAGCACGGCGGTCACCTCGCCCCGGCGGCAGCGCAGGTCGAGGTGGTCGACCGCGGTGACCCGGCCGTAGCGCTTGACCAGATCGCGGACCTCGACCGCGGCGTCTTCCATGCCTTCGAGTGTAGGGAGTGAGCACCCCGCCTCCGTCCGCGACCGGGCCGGTAAAGGCTTGCTCCGGGTACGTCCACGGTCCCCGACGGCGAGGTTTGTGCATGTAAGGGTGGAAATGTCCCCATAGCTCAAACGCAAGGAGGGTGGCGCATGTCCGAATTCACGAGCTATGCACCCGGTGTGCCGTGTTGGGTGGATCTGTCCACCCCTGACATCGACGCGTCCACCGAGTTCTACACCGAGCTCTTCGGCTGGACGGCCGTCTTCGACGAGGCGAGCGAGGACTACGGCGGCTACGGCGTCTTCCACCTGCACGGCAAGTACGTCGCCGGGATCGGCCCCGTCTACCAGGAGGGCATGCCGGCCGCCTGGAACACCTACGTGTGCACCGACGACATCGCCAAGACCACCGAACTGGTCCGCGAGTTCGGCGGCACCATCGTCACCGAGCCCACGCAGATCATGGACGAGGGCCGCATGGCCGGCTACCTCGACCCCGCCGGGGCCTACATCTGCGCCTGGCAGCCGATCGACAAGCCGGGGGCCCAGCTCGCCAACGAGCCCGGCACGCTCAACTGGAGCGAGCTGATCACCCGCGACCCCTTCCGGTCCAGGGAGTTCTACGGCGACGTCTTCGGCTGGACGGCCGACACCCGGCCCATGGGGGACATGGAGTACACCACCTTCGCCCAGAACGGGCACGTGCTGGCCGGGATGATGGCCATGCCCGACGTCCTGCCCGCCGAGGTGCCGTCGTACTGGCTGGCCTACCTGGGCGTCGACAACCTCGGCGCCGCCGTCGAGGAGTCCGCCCGGCTGGGCGCCACCCAGATGGTCGGGCCGACCGAGGTGCCCGGCATGGGCAACTTCGCCATCGTCACCGACCCCGCCGGGGCGGCCGTGGGGCTCTGGGAGAGCACCCCGTAGAAACGAGAGAACCGGCCGGTAAGCACCCCGGCCGGTTCTCCCTCATTCAGGTGTTGCTCAGAAGGCGATGTCCTGCCAGGTCGAGACCTGGTTGGCGGGCAGCGCGTAGGGGAGCACGGCCATCCGGTCGACCGCGCCGGTCATCCGCTCGCCGCCGCCCTGGTTGGCGGCGAAGATCAGCGGCCGGTTGTTGCAGCCGTAGATGCCGGTCGAACCGGTGTTGCCGCCGCCCGCGCGGACGCCGTCGACGTAGACGTCGATGGCCCCGTTGCGGTTGAGGGTGATCACCAGGTCGATGTAGCGGCCGGTGGGCAGCGTCGCGTTGGTCGTGACGCCCTGGCCGGCGCCGATGAGGCGCAGGCGGTTGTCCGGCGTGACGTCCATCAGGACGCCGTCGGTGCCCGGGTTGCCCGAGGGCTGCGAGTCGAACAGGCGCCGGTAGCCGGAGCCGCCGATCTTCACCTCGGCCGCGAACGTGGCCTCACGCAGGTAGCCGATGGTCGTCGGCTGCTCGGTGCGGACGTAGTTCTGGCCGCCCAGGATCAGGCCGCCGTCGGCGTCGTAGGTCGCCGCGCCGTTGACCACGACGCCGTTCCGGCCGGAGCCGGACTGGTCGGCGATGGTCGTGCCCTCCTGCGGGTCCCAGGCGACGATGGCACGGTCGGCCGGGGGAACCGCACAGGGGTTGAGGGCGGCGCCGGTCGCGGCGCTGATCGACCAGCCGGAGCCGGCCAGGGTCGCCTGGATGCGCGCCGAGGTCGCTCCGGTGGACGGACCGGCCGTGACGTTGACCGTGATCTCCCTGCTCTCGCCCGCCGGAACGGACGCGACCGGGGTCGAGGCCGGGTCGGCGGTCCAGCCCGAGGGGAGCTGGAGGGTCAGGGTGCCCGCCGGGGAGGCGTTCTGGATCGCGGTGACGGTCGCCTTGATCGGGACGACCTGGCCGGCGCCGATCTCGGCCGGAGCCGACACCGACAGCTGGATCTCGTTGTAGAGGGTGTACGTCCGGCCCGCCTCGGCGCCGAACGTCAGGGTGTCGCCGGTGCGGATCGCGTCGACCGGGTTGCCCTGGTCGTCCACGAATGAGTAACGGGCGTTGATCGCGCCGGCGCGGACCTTCAGCTCACCGGTGTCGCCGGCCTTGATGACGGCCTTGGTGAGGCTGCTGTTGGACCACTCGACGTCGACGGTCGCGTTGCCGCGGGCGCGCAGGCCGGAGACCGAACCGTTCTTCCACACGGCCGGGAGGGCCGGGAGGACGTGGATGGTGTCCTGGTGCGACTGCAGCAGCATCTCGGTGACACCCGAGGTGGCGCCGAAGTTGCCGTCGATCTGGAACGGCGGGTGGGTGTCGAACAGGTTGTCCAGCGTCGACGACTTGAGCTGCTCGCTGAGCATCTTGTGCGAGTGGTCGCCGTCGAGCAGGCGCGCCCAGAAGTTGATCTTCCAGGCCTTCGACCAGCCGGTGCCGCCGTCGCCGCGCGCGGTCAGCGAGATCTTGGCGGCCTCGCCCGCGGGGGTGCCGGCCTTGATCGCGTTGCCCGGGTGCACCGCGAACAGGTGCGAGACGTGGCGGTGGTCGTTGTTGGGGTTGTCCAGGTCTTCCTTCCACTCCTGGAGCTGGCCCCAGGAGCCGATGCGGATGCCCGGGTCGAGCTTGGCCAGGGTGTTGGTCAGCTCGGCCTGCAGCGCCGGGTCGACCTTGAGGGTCTTGGCGGCGTTCAGGGTGTTGGTGAGCAGTTCGGTGACGATCTGCTGCGACATCGACGCGCCGGCCGTGAACTGGCCGTTCTCCGGCGAGTACGACGGGGAGACCACGAGCTTGCCGTCACGCGGGTCGGTGTGCAGGAAGTCGAGCCAGAACTCGGCCGCGCCCTTCATCACCGGGTAGGCGGTGCGCTTGAGGTACTTCTCGTCGCCGTTGAACCGGTAGTGGTCGTACATCTGCTGGGTGGTCCAGGCCGCGGCCTCGGGGAACCAGAACGACTCGGGGTAGTTGTGCAGGCCCGTGAAGCCCCAGGGGTTGGTCTCGTTGTTCACGACCCAGCCGCGCGCGTTGTACATGTCGGTCGCGGTCTTGGTGCCGGGGGCGACCATCGAGGCGATGTACTCGTCGTAGGGAACCGTGGTCTCGGCCAGGTTCGTCTGCTCGGCGAGCCAGTAGTTCATCTGCAGGTTGATGTTGACGTGGTAGTCGGCGTCCCACGGGGGGTTGGTGACGTTGTTCCACACGCCCTGCAGGTTGGCCGGCAGCGACCCCTCACGCGAGGAGGAGATCAGCAGGTAGCGGCCGTACTGGTAGAACATGGCCTCCAGGTAGCGGTCCTGCGCCGACGAACCGCCGGTGTAGGCCGCGCGCAGCTGGTTGGTCGGCAGGTTCGGCGCCTGCTGGCCCAGGTTCAGCTTCACCCGGTCGAACAGCTCGTGGTAGTCGTTCAGGTGGGCCTGCTTGAGGGCCGCGTACGACATCGACGACGCCCAGTTGGCCCAGTGGCGCACGTTGTCGTGCGGGTCCTCGGTCCGGTACGTCGGGTATTCCATCGAGTAGTCGGTGCCGGCCGAGATCACGAACCACGCGGCGTTGGCGTTGGCGACCGTGATGCGGTCGGTCCCGTCGGTCCGCGAACCGCCCTCGGTGACGACGTTGACCTGCGACTCGAAGTTGAGCCCGTTGTTGGCCAGCTTGCCGCGGATGGTCATGCGGCCCTTGGCGACGCTGACCGTCTTGTCGTTGCGCGGCGAGGTGTGGCGGACGGTGAAGTTCACCTTGCCGGCCGCGTCGGCCGAGATGCGGCCCACGATCACGTTGTTGGGGTAGGACGCGAAGTACTCGCGCTTGTAGGTGACGCCGGCGTCCTTGTAGGTCACGGCGGCGACCGCGTCGTTCAGGTTCAGCGACCGCTTGTAGTCGGTCGGGTTCGCCGGCGCGCCCGGGAAGTCCAGGAACATGTCGCCGAACGTCTGGTAGGACCCGAAGTTCGTCTTGCCCTGACCGAGGCGCTGCGCCACCTGGGCCGGGGTCATCTGCTTGTTCTGGTCGATGAGCGCCTGGACGTCGGCGATCGCGGTGGGCCGCGGCGTCGTCCAGTTGCCGAAGTTGTAGCCGTTGGAGCCGGGCCCGCCGGTCCAGAGGGTCTTCTCGTTGAACTGGATCTGCTCGGTGGCGACGCCACCGTAGATCATCGCGCCGAGGGCGCCGTTACCGATCGGAAGGGCCTGCGACTCCCAGTTGGTCGCGGGCTTGTCGTACCAGAGGGTCAGATCGTCCTGCGCGGCTGCGGCCTCCTGGACCTGAGCCGTGGCGGTGCTGCCCTGCAGCACCGGCACGCCCAGAGCCATGGCCAGCCCCAGCGCCGTGGCGGCGCCGAGCAGCCGCCGTGGGGGGTGACTCACGGGTGTTCCTTATGGGTCAGGGTTGGTGATCTCACAATGAAATAGCACCGAAATCTGGGCGAAACAAGCTTTGAGATCCGATGAATTTCACCGCAACCAAGTTGTGACCCCGACACGGGGAGTGGTCTAGTCCGATGGATTAGGCTTTTTGATCAACAAAAGTCGACGCGCGAGGTACCTGACGATGGAGAGATCGGATCAATTTCTGACTCCACCATGAACAGACATCGGACCTCTGAGTCATCGGGGTGAGGCGACGGCGGACGGCCACCATAGTGAGCCGGGGCTTGTCGCGGCGGGAATCCGGCCACATCCGACGACGTCCGAGAACTTCGATCTCCCGCGCGCGCCGAAGCGGCGGTGACGGATACATGTGAGCGGGATGGGTCGGATGTGGATTCCGGGCTTCCGATAAGCCGGTACAGACCGGCGCAGAAGGCGAGCCTGGACGCGGGTGGGTCACGGTTCCCTCGCTCTGGCGGCGCGGCACCCACGGTGAGGCCCAGGATTGCGGCCATGGCGAGGCGGGACGATTCGTGGCGATACGCGCTGGGCTGGTGGGGCGGAGTCGCGGGCGTGACCGGGCTCCTCGCCTTGATCGGAGCCGCCCTCCTCGGCGCGGGCGGGCTGCAGGCGGCGGCGAACGTCGCCCAGGTGGTCGGTGTCGTTCTGGTGGTTCCCACCCTCCTGGTTCCTCTGTGGCTGTGGCGGCGCAGCCCGCCGGCCCGGCCGGTGGTGACGACCGCGCACGTGTCCCACGCCAAGGACGTGCTGGCGGGGATGGTGGAGTACCAATGGAGAACGGAGGCGCGGCTGCGGTCGGTCGACGACCCCGCCCCGATCCCGGTCCGATGGCACGCCACCCCTGCCAAAGATCTGATGGATCGGCCGGTCAACCTGACTCCGGCCCTGCGGCGGCTGACCGCTTCCAGCGACGACGTCGTCGCGGCGGTCGGCAAGTTCCGCAGTATGCGCCGCCGCCGTCTGGTCGTCCTCGGTGGTCCCGGCACTGGGAAGACCACCCTGGCAGTGCAGATGGTCAGGGAACTGCTGGCCTCCCGTGCCGGTCATCCGGAGGAACCGGTGCCGGTGCTGATGTCGCTCGCCGGTTGGGACGTCGCGGCCTGCCCCTCCCTGCACGAGTGGCTCGCCGTGCGGCTCGAACAGGACTATCCCGCGCTCCGGGCCGCCGAACTGCCCGCCGGGATGGCCGGGACACTGGCCACGCGCGGGCACGTCCTTCCCGTGCTGGACGGGCTGGACGAACTTTCGCCGCCGACCCGGCAGGCCGTCATCGTGGCGCTGAACCGGTCTCTGGCCGACACCGATCAGCTGATCCTCACCAGCCGGACGACTGAATACGGCTCCGCGGTGCACGACGCCGGAGACGTCCTTCGCTCGGCCATGGTCATCGAGGCGCGACCGGTGCCATCGAGGACGGCGGCGGCCTACTTGAAGCGGTGCCTGCCCCCGCAGCCGCCGGACGGATGGGACCGGCTCCTGGCCGTCCTGCGGGCGACGCCCGCCACGCCTGATCAGGGAACGCCCTTGGCCGTGGTGGCCGGCAACGCCCTGGGCCTGTGGCTGCTGCGCGTCGTCTACTGCGACGGCCGCGCCGATCCCGCGCCGCTGCTGGAACCCGGCCGTTTCCCCAGCGCCGAGGCCCTGCGGGGGCATCTGCTCGACGGTCTCATCCCCGCCCTCATCGCCGCGCGCCCGCCCAGTGGCGACCCTGCCGACCCCTTCCGGCCCCGGCGCCGGCACGACCCCGATCAGACCCGGCACTGGCTGGCCTTCCTGGCGGCCACTCTGCCCGATTCCCGCGATCTCGCCTGGTGGCACCTGGCGCGGAGGACCGGAACCTTCACCACGTCGACCAGGCGCCTGCTCGGGCTTGTATCCGGACTCGTCGCCGCGATCGTGTTCGGATCCATGTACGGGCCCGCGTCCGCGGTCGTGTGCGGCGTCGCGCTGGGGAGCGTGGTGGGGGCGACCTCGAAATCGTGGCCGTCGCAGGAACCGGGGCTCGCCAGGTTCGACCTGAACGGTCGAAAATCCCTCCTGGCGCTCAAGGTCGCCGGGGAACTCGTGTCCGGGCTCAGGGAAAGCCTGGTGAGCGGGCTGGCGAGCGGGATCGCCTGTGCGCTTCCGATCATGCTCCTGCTGCTCCCCCTGTGGTGGGCGCAGGCGAACGAGTCCCAGGAGGCACCTCCGATGGAGGATCTCATGGCCGTGTTCGTGATCGCGTTTCTGATGGGGCTGCTGGCCGGGTTCGTGATGAGGTTCTCCACCATCGCGTTCGGGCTCATCGGGCGGCTGGAGGCTCCCGCGGCGGACCTGGCGACGGCGCCGATCGCCACGTGGCGGGCCGACCGCGCCCTCAATCTCGCGCGGACCGCCGTGGTCGGGGTCGTGAGCGGAACCGGGATCGGGCTCATGGCCGGGGCTCGGGGCCTGTTCGCCGACGGCGGGGACGGGTTCGTGGCCGGCTTTCTGGCTGGATTCGTCTCCGGGTTCGCGACCGGGTTCCTGATCGGGGCGGTCGTGGGGCTGCTTGCCGGGAATCACCACGCCTGGCCGGCATTCGTGGTCACGAGTTACCGGCTGGCCCGGTCCGGCCGGTTGCCGCGCGCGCTCATGCCGTTCTTGGACGACATGCACCGGCTGGGGCTGCTGCGCGCGATCGGTCCGGTTTACCAATTCCGGCATGCCGATCTACATGACCATCTCGGCGACCGGCGGCGCTAAACCACAGACCACGTCGTCCGAGGTCAGGGACAGATCCAGGGATGGCAGGCGTTATGCTCAAGCGCCCCCCGCGACCACGGTGACTTAGGTAAGCCTTACCTGGGTGACAAATTGCATTCCCCACGAATGCGGGGTTCCGTTTGTCGTGCGGGAAGGAATTACGCCACACTGATGTTGTGAAAAACGTGACCGGGACCAACGCAGGGGAGACCACGCGGTCCTCCGGCGTGCCCTCGGAACGGGGAACGCGGGCGCGGGTCGCGCGCCTGATCCTCGAACACGGCCCGGTCACCGCCGCCGACCTCGGCGAACGGCTGGGGCTCACCCCGGCCGCCGTGCGGCGGCATCTCGACAACCTTCTCTCCGAGGGGATGATCGAGCCCCGTCAGGCCCACAAGAAGGCGCAGCGCGGGCGTGGCCGTCCGGCCAAGCTCTTCGGCATCACCGATGCCGGGCGCAGCGCCTTCGAGCACGCCTACGACGACCTCGCCGGCAGCGCGCTGCGGTTCCTGGCCGAGCGCCTCGGGACCGAAGCGGTCACCGCGTTCGCGCGGGAGCAGGTCGCCGGGCTGGTCGAGCGGCTGGGGCCCGCCATGCGGCAGATCCCGGCCGAGCAGCGGGTGCGCATGCTCGCCGAGGCCCTGTCGGCCGACGGGTACGCCGCCTCGTCCACCAAGACGGCGACCGGCGGGGAGCAGCTCTGCCAGCACCACTGCCCGGTCGCCCACGTCGCGGCCGCGTTCCCGCAGTTGTGCGAGGCCGAGACCGAAGCGTTCGGGCGTCTCCTGGGCACGCCCGTCCAGCGGCTGGCCACCATCGCCCACGGAGACGGAATCTGCACCACCCACGTCAGCCCCCACGCGCTGGCGCGAGCCACTCGTATAGAGAGCAAGGAGCCCGGAAGGTGACTGTCACCGACCGCCCGGAGCTGGAAGGCCTCGGGAACTACAAGTTCGGCTGGTCCGACCCCGACGCCGCCGGCGCCGCGGCGCGCCGCGGCCTGAACGAGGACGTCGTGCGGAACATCTCCGCGCTGAAGAACGAACCCGAGTGGATGCTCGACCTGCGTCTGAAGGGGCTGCGCCTGTTCGGCAAGAAGCCCATGCCGACCTGGGGCTCCGACCTCACGGGCATCGACTTCGACAACATCAAGTACTTCGTGCGGTCGACGGAGAAGCAGGCGGCGTCCTGGGACGAACTGCCCGAGGACATCAAGAACACCTACGACAAGCTGGGCATCCCCGAGGCCGAGAAGCAGCGGCTCATCGCGGGCGTCGCGGCCCAGTACGAGTCCGAGGTGGTCTACCACAAGATCCGTGAGGACCTTGAGGAGAAGGGTGTCATCTTCGTCGACACCGACACCGGCCTGCGCGAGCACGAGGAGCTCTTCAAGGAGTACTTCGGCTCGGTGATCCCCGTCGGCGACAACAAGTTCGCCGCGCTGAACACCGCGACCTGGTCGGGCGGCTCCTTCATCTACGTGCCGCCGAACGTCAACGTCGAGATCCCGCTCCAGGCCTACTTCCGGATCAACACCGAGAACATGGGCCAGTTCGAGCGCACCCTGATCATCGTCGACGAGAACAGCTACGTGCACTACGTCGAGGGTTGCACCGCGCCGATCTACTCCAGCGACTCGCTGCACAGCGCGGTCGTGGAGATCGTCGTGAAGAAGGGCGCCCGCTGCCGTTACACGACCATCCAGAACTGGTCGAACAACGTCTACAACCTGGTCACCAAGCGCGCCGTGGCGTACGAGGGCGCGACCATGGAGTGGATCGACGGCAACATCGGGTCCAAGGTCACGATGAAGTACCCGGCCGTCTACCTGATGGGCGAGCACGCCAAGGGCGAGACCCTCTCGATCGCCTTCGCGGGCGAGGGCCAGCACCAGGACGCCGGCGCCAAGATGGTGCACCTGGCGCCCAACACCTCGTCCACCATCATCAGCAAGTCGGTGGCGCGCGGCGGTGGCCGCACCTCCTACCGGGGCCTGGTCCAGATCGAGGAGGGCGCCGCCGGATCGGCCTCCACGGTCAAGTGCGACGCCCTGCTGGTCGACCAGATCAGCCGCTCCGACACCTATCCCTATGTCGACGTCCGCGAGGACGACGTGTCCATGGGCCACGAGGCGACCGTCTCGAAGGTCTCCGAAGACCAGCTCTTCTACCTGATGAGCCGCGGTCTGAACGAGGACGAGGCCATGGCCATGATCGTGCGCGGCTTCGTCGAGCCGATCGCCCGTGAACTTCCCATGGAGTACGCCTTGGAGCTCAACCGTCTGATCGAACTTCAGATGGAAGGAGCGGTGGGCTAGCGATGGGTCTTGAGACCAAGCCGCTCGTGACCCTGCACGAGACGGCCTCCTTCGACCTGGCCGACTTCCCCGTCCCGACCGGACGTGAGGAGCAGTGGCGGTTCACGCCGCTGTCGCGGCTGAAGGGCCTGCACGACGGTTCGGCCGTCAACGACGGCAACGACCGCACCGAGGTCCTGACCCCGTCCGGGGTGAGCTACGAGCTGGTCAGCCGGGAAGACCCCCGGATCGGCACGGCGGGCAAACCGGCCGACCGGGTGGCGGCGCAGGCGTACAACGCGTTCGAGAAGGCCGGTGTGATCACCGTGCCCAAGGAGCTCGTGCCGTCGGAGCCGATCGTCGTCAACGTCCACGGGCAGGGCGGGACCGTCTTCCGCCACCTGCTCGTCGACGTCAAGCCGATGGCCGAGGCGGTCGTCGTGCTGAACTACACGGGCACCGGGGTGCAGGGGGCGAACGTCGAGTTCGTCGTCGGCGACGGCGCCAAGCTCACCGTGGTGTCGAACCAGGACTGGGACCGCGACGCCGTCCAGGTGGCGCAGTACACGACGCTGGTCGGCAGGGACGCCACGTTCAAGTCGGTCGTGGTCACCCTCGGGGGCGACCTGGTCCGGATCTCGCCGAGGGTGGCCTACACCGCTCCCGGCGGGCGGGCCGAGCTGGTCGGGCTCTACTTCGCCGACGCCGGTCAGCACCTGGAGCACCGTCTCCTGGTCGACCACAGCGTGCCCAACTGCGCCTCCGACGTCACCTACAAGGGCGGCCTGCAGGGCGACGACGCCCACACCGTCTGGATCGGCGACGTCATCATCCGCGCCGAGGCCGAGGGCACCGACACCTACGAGCTCAACCGCAACCTGCTGCTGACCGACGGCGCCCGCGCCGACTCGGTGCCGAACCTGGAGATCCTCACCGGCGAGATCGCCGGGGCGGGCCACGCGTCGGCCTCCGGCCGGCTCGACGACGAGCACATGTTCTACCTGCAGGCGCGCGGCATCCCCGCCGACGAGGCCCGCAAGCTGATCGTCCACGGCTTCTTCAACGAGCTGATCCAGCGCATCGAGGTGCCGGAGATCCAGGAGAAGGTGCTGGCCGCTGTAGAGGCGGAACTGGCCCGATGAGCTCCGAACCGGGCTTCGAGAAGGTCTGCAAGGTCGAGGACGTCCCCGACGAGGGCGTCATCGGCGTCGAGGTCGACGGCACCCCGGTCGCGCTCGTCCGCGAGGGCGCCGAGGTGTACGCCGTCCACGACGTCTGCTCCCATGCCGAGGTGCGCCTCAGCGAGGGAGAGGTCTACGACGGCACGCTGGAATGCTGGCTGCACGGATCGTGTTTCGACATCCGTACCGGCAAGCCGACGGGGCCGCCCGCGACCAGGCCCGTTCCCACATACCGAGTCAAGATCGAAGGCGACGACGTGTATGTCTCGCTCTCGAAGGAGTCATAACGTGTCCACGCTCCAGATCCGCGACCTGCACGTCTCCGTCGGCGACAAGGAGATCCTCAAGGGGGTCGACCTGACCGTCAGCGCCGGTGAGACCCACGCCATCATGGGCCCCAACGGCTCGGGCAAGAGCACGCTCGCGTACGCCATCGCCGGTCACCCCAAGTACACGATCACCAGCGGCAGCGTCACCCTCGACGGTGAGGACCTGCTCGACATGTCGGTCGACGAGCGCGCCCGCGCGGGCCTGTTCCTCGCCATGCAGTACCCCGTCGAGGTCCCCGGCGTGTCGGTGTCCAACTTCCTGCGCAGCGCCGTCACCGCCGTGCAGGGCGAGGCGCCCAAGCTGCGCCAGTTCGCCAAGGACCTGAAGGGCGGCATGGACGCCCTCCACATCGACTCCGCCTTCGCCACCCGCAACGTCAACGAGGGGTTCTCCGGCGGCGAGAAGAAGCGCCACGAGATCCTCCAGCTGGAGCTGCTGAAGCCGAAGGTGGCCGTCCTCGACGAGACCGACTCGGGTCTCGACGTCGACGCCCTGCGCGTCGTCTCCGAGGGCGTCAACCGCTTCCGCGCCTCGGGTGACACCGGCGTGCTGCTGATCACCCACTACACCCGCATCCTGCGCTACGTGAAGCCCGACTTCGTGCACGTCTTCGCGGCCGGCCGCATCGTCGAAGAGGGCGGTCCCGAGCTCGCCGAGAGGCTGGAGAACGAGGGCTACGAGGCCTACACGAAGGTCAGTTCCTGATGTTCGACGTCGATCTCATCAGAAAGGACTTCCCGGTCCTTTCTCGTGAGCTGCCAGGAGGACGCTCGCTCGTCTACCTGGACTCCGGCAACTCATCGCAGAAGCCGAACCAGGTCATCGACACCATGCGCGATCACCTGGCCCACCACTACAGCAACGTCGGCCGCGCCCACCACACGCTGGGCGCGGAGTCGACGGCCGCCTACGAGGACGCCCGCGACGCCGTCGCGGCGTTCGTGAAGGCGCCGTCGCGCGACGAGGTCATCTTCACCAAGAACGCCTCCGAGGCGCTCAACCTCGTCGCGTACGCCTTCGGCAACCCGATCGCCACCGACGAGCGGTTCCGGGTCGGGCCGGGCGACGAGATCGTCATCAGCGAGATGGAGCACCACTCCAACATCGTGCCGTGGCAGCTGCTCGCCCAGCGGACCGGCGCCACGCTGCGCTGGTTCAAGGTGACCGACGAGGGCCGCCTCGACCTCGACGGCCTCGACGACCTGGTCAACGAGCGAACCAAGATCGTCTCGATCGTCCACCAGTCCAACGTGCTGGGCACGGTCAACTCGGTCTCGCCGATCCTGGCCCGCGCCCGCCAGGTCGGCGCGCTGATGATGCTCGACGCGTCCCAGTCGGTGCCCCACATGCCGGTCGACGTGACCGAGCTCGGGGTCGACTTCGTGGCCTTCACCGGCCACAAGATGGTCGGCCCGTCGGGCATCGGCGTGCTCTGGGGCCGTCGCGAGCTGCTCGACGCGATGCCGCCGTTCCTCGGCGGCGGCGAGATGATCGAGGCGGTCTGGATGGACCGCTCGACCTACGCGCCCGTGCCGCACAAGTTCGAGGCCGGCACCCCGCCGATCGTCGAGGCCATCGGCCTGGGCGCGGCGGCCGGCTACCTGACCGGCATCGGCATGGCCGACGTCAAGGCCCACGAGAAGGCGCTGACGGGCTACGCCCTCGACGCGCTCGGCGAGATCCCGGGCCTGAAGGTCATCGGCCCGCGCACCAACATCGCGCGCGGGGGCACGATCTCGTTCACCCTGAAGAACCTGTCGGGTGACGACATCCACCCCCACGACGTCGGGCAGGTGCTCGACGACGCGTTCGGCATCGCCGTCAGGGTCGGTCACCACTGCGCCAGGCCGCTTCACCTGCGGTTCGGCATCCCCGCCACCACCCGTGCGTCGTTGTACCTTTACAACACCACGGACGAGATCGACGCCCTGGCGCGGGGGCTCCACCATGTGCAGAAGGTGTTCGGATGATCGCTGAGTCGATGTACCAGGAACTGATCCTGGAGCACTACAAGCACCCCCAGGGCCGGGGCCTGCGCGACCCGTTCGACGCCGAGGTCCACCACGTCAATCCCACCTGCGGCGACGAGATCACGCTGCGGGTGAAGGTCGACGAGGGCAAGGTGCTCGACGTCTCCTACGAGGGCCAGGGCTGTTCGATCAGCCAGGCCGCCGCCTCGGTGCTCCACGAGCTGGCCACCGGGTCGACCGTCGAGGAGAGCCTGGGCGTCGTCGACGAGTTCACCCGGCTGATGCAGGGCCGCGGCCAGGTGGAGGCCGACGAGGACGTCCTCGGCGACGCGGTCGCGTTCGCCGGGGTGGCCAAGTATCCGGCGCGGGTCAAGTGCGCCCTGTTGTCGTGGATGGCGTACAAGGACGCCGTGGTGAGGAGTGCCTGAGATGAGCAAGCCGACCGAGACCCCGACGGCCGCCCCCTACGACGGCGACCTGTCCTCCGATGACGTCATGGAGGCTCTCCGCGACGTCGTCGACCCCGAGCTCGGCGTCAACGTCGTCGACCTCGGCCTGATCTACGGCCTCAACCTCGACGCCGCCGGCGAGGGCGAGAAGCCGGTCGCGACCATCGACATGACGCTGACCAGCGCGGCCTGCCCGCTGACCGACGTCATCGAAGACCAGGCCAACTCGGCGCTCGCCGACCTGGTCAGCGGCGTGGTCATCAACTGGGTGTGGCTGCCGCCGTGGGGTCCCGACAAGATCACCGACGACGGTCGTGACCAGCTGAGGATGCTCGGCTTCAACGTGTGATTCCCAATGGGATTCCCGGTGTAAGATACGAGGGTTGACTTCAAAGGCCGTCCGCTTTGGGAGCGGGCGGCCTTCTGCCGCGACTGTGAACCGCGGCGACTGCACACTGCTATGCAGTTTCTCGCGCCACGATGAGATCGGCGCGTTTATCGGGCGGTGCGCAGAGCTGGCACTCGGCACCTTTGGAAGGGGTGCCCTCCCCCGATGCGGCGGATTGCCGCCCCGGTTTAACCCTGGCTCGTCCTTTCGCAGAAGAGACGCGCCTGCGTGCTGCGGCACGTCCCTCTCACCGAAAGGCACGACCAACGTGACCATGCTCGACCCGACCATGTCCGCGACCGAGTCCGCCGACGAGACCGTCAACGGTTTCGCCGCGCTGGGGCTGCCGCGACCGCTGGTCACCGGGCTCGCCCGTCAGGGCATCGATTCGCCGTTCCCCATCCAGGAAGCCTGCATCCCCGACATCCTGACCGGCCACGACGTGCTCGGCCGAGGCCAGACCGGCTCCGGCAAGACGCTCGCGTTCGGGCTGCCGATGATGGCCCGCATCGCCGGTGACCGCGCGCTGCCCAAGCGTCCGCGCGCCATCATCCTCGTCCCCACCCGTGAGCTGGCGCTCCAGGTGAACGACGCCCTGGAGCCGCTCGGCCGGGGTCTGTCGCTGCGGATGAAGACCGTCGTCGGCGGCATGTCGATGGGCCGCCAGATCGAGGCGCTGCGCCGCGGCGTCGAGGTGATCGTCGCCACGCCGGGCCGTCTCACCGACCTCATCGAGCAGGGCGAGTGCTCGCTCGAGGACGTCGAGATCAGCATCCTCGACGAGGCCGACCACATGTGCGACCTGGGCTTCTTCCCGGTCGTCAGCGCGCTGCTCGACCAGACCCCGGTCCACGGCCAGCGGCTGCTGTTCTCGGCCACCCTCGACGGCGACGTCGACCAGCTCGTCAAGCGTTTCCTCGTCGAGCCGATCACCCACTCGCTCGCCCCGGCCACCTCGCCGGTCGAGACGATGGAGCACCACCTGGTGCAGGTGAGCTGGCAGGACAAGCCGGCCGTCACCGCCGAGATCGCCAACCGCGAGGGCCGCACCATCCTGTTCGTGCGCACCCAGCACGGCGTCGACCGCGTGGTGAAGCAGCTGGCCCGCGTCGGCGTCCAGGCCGGCGGCCTGCACGGCGGCAAGCGGCAGAACCAGCGCACCCGCATCCTCGGGGAGTTCCGCGAGGGCGGCATCAAGGTGCTCGTCTGCACCGACGTCGCCGCGCGCGGCATCCACGTCGACGACGTCTCGCTGGTGCTGCACGTCGACCCGCCGGCCGACCACAAGAGCTACCTGCACCGCGGCGGCCGCACCGCCCGCGCCGGCGAGAAGGGCAGCGTGCTGACCCTGGTCATGCCGAACGAGCGCCGCTCGACCGACGCCATGGCCCGCCGGGCCGGCATCTCGCCCTCGCGGCACCGCGCCGTGCCGGGCGCCCCGGTGCTGGCCGACATCGCCGGGGCCCGCGAGCCCTCCGGCGAGTCGATCCCGGTGTGGGAGCCCGACATCCGCAAGCCGCTGCGCCCCCGCTCGGGCGGCCGCGACGAGCGTCCGTCGGGCGGCCGCAAGCGCTTCGAGGGCCGTCGCCGGTACGACGACGACCGTCCCCGCCGCGACTTCGGCGACGACCGTCCGCGCCGTGAGGGCGACGAGCGGCCGCGCCGCGAGTTCGGGCACCGCCCCCCGCGCTTCGCCCACGACGACCGTCCCCGCCGCGAGGGCGACGACCGGCCGCGTTTCCAGAACGACGACCGGCCGCGTTTCCAGGGCGGCGACGACCGGCCGCGCCGTGAGGGCGAGCGTCCCCGCTACAACGACGACCGGCCCCGGCACCGCGACGACCGGCCCCGCTTCCAGGGCGACGACCGGCCGCGCCGCGACGCCTCGGCGCCGGCTCCGGCCCGGGGTCACTTCCGTGACGACCGCGCGCCGCGGGCGTACAACAACGACCGCGAGCGGCCCGTCCGCGACGACCGGGGCGAGCCCCGCACCTTCGGCGAGGACCGCGCCCGCGGCGGCTTCCGCGGCCGGTCGGGCGGCGGCGGCTTCCGCCAGGGCCGTCCGGGTGGCCGTTTCAACGGCCGCTAGCCAGCGGTAGAGGACGCCGGTTCCCCAGTGGGGGACCGGCGTTTTCGGTTTTCCCGGCCCCGTTCCGTCCGGTGGAACATCGGTGTCCCGCCCTAGGTGACAGAGATTCGCCGAAACGACGGGGACATGAACCATGCGCAACCCACAAGGGCTCCGCGTGCCGATCCACTTGGGCCGCGGCGCCGCCGAAGCACTGCCCGACCAGCTCGCCGGACAGCTCCGCCAGGCCATCGACTCGGGGCAGCTCGCGGCGGGGATCCGCATGCCGTCGACGCGGACGATGGCCGTGGCCCTGAAGATCTCGCGGGGGGTGGCGCTGACCGCGTACCAGATCCTGCACTCCGAGGGGTACGTCACCAGCCGCCACGGGTCGGGCACCTACGTCGCCGCGCGGGCGCGGCAGACGGAACGCGCGCCGGTGCGGCCGCCCGCCCGGCCGAACGTGGTCGACATGCGGCCCGACCAGCCGACCGCCGACGCCTTCCCGCTGGCCGAGTGGCGGGCGGCCTGGCGGCGGGCCAGCCACCGCGTGCCCAGCGCCGCCGAGCCGCCGCCCGGCGGGCTGCCGGAGTTGCGGTCGGCCATCGCCGCCCACCTGCGGGACACCCGGGGGCTGGTGCTCGACCGGCACGAGATCGTGGTCACCACCGGCTGCGAGACGGCGCTCCAGCTGGCGATTCCCGAGGGCCGCCCGGTCGTCGGGATCGAGGACCCGGCGCTGCCGCGCCTCAGAGAGGCCCTGAAGGGCCACACGGGACACGTCGTGCCCGTTCCGGTCAGTTCCACCGGGCCGCAGGTTCCGGCCGGTGTGGACGCTCTGGTGCTCACGCCCGACCGCAACGAACCCCTCGGTTACCGGCTGCCGACCGAACACCGCCGGGCGCTGGCGGCGTGGGCGGCCGACAGGGGGACGTACCTGATCGAACCGGCCTTCGACGGGCTGTTCCACGCGGGCCTGAACCCCTGCCCGTCGCTGCTGGCCCTGGGCGACCCGGCGACCACGATCATGCTGGGGTCGTTCCGCGAACTGCTGACGCCGGGGATGCGGCTGGCCTACCTGGTCGTGCCGCGCCACCTGGCCGACCGGGTGCGGGAACGGGCCTGCGCGGTGCCGGAGACCTGCCAGCGGGCCGCCGCCGACCTGCTGGCCACCGGCGCGGTCACCCGGCGGGTCGACCGGCTGTCGGCGATCTTCGCCCGGCGCCGGGCGATGGTCCGCCAGGCGCTCGCGGGCGTACGGCGCGACACCCGCGTCATCGGCACCGAGACCGGCACCACGGCGACCCTGCTGCTGCCCCGGGCGCTGCCGGCCCCCGCGCTGGCCGAGCAGCTGCGGGCGCGCGGCGTCAGGGTGGCCACCCTGGCCGCCTTCCACCACCCCGCCGGGCGGGCCGGGAACGGCGTGGTGTTCGGTTTCGGCCACCTCGAGGAGCCGGCGCTGCGCCGGGCTCTGCGGATCATGGTCCGCACCCTCTCGGTGTGACTTTCCCACGCCACCGATGGAAGCGCCCCCGGGCCGCGAAGCCGAGCGCCACTGACCGGCGTTCGACCTGACGAAGTGGCCCCGGGGCGACACGGTCTCGCTCAGTGGACGCTGCCGTGATCCGGACGGTGACGCCATTAGGCTTGGGCGAGTGACGACGTTCGATGAGCTCTACGACGTGCTGTCCGAGAAGGCCCGCACCCGTCCCGAAGGGTCGGGGACCGTGAAGGCGCTCGACGCCGGGGTCCACTCGATCGGCAAGAAGATCGTCGAGGAGGCCGCCGAGGTCTGGATGGCGGCGGAGTACGAATCCACCGACCGGACCGCCGAGGAGATCTCGCAGCTGCTCTACCACCTCCAGGTGCTCATGCTGGCCCGCGGGATCGGGCTCGACGAGGTCTACAAGCATCTTTAGGGCACCCCCGGGTGCCCGGACCTCGCTCGACTCAGAGGCCATCCCGAAAGGTTCCAACAATGCTTCGCCTTGCCGTACCGAACAAGGGCGTGTTGTCCGACGCCGCCCAGGTCATCCTGAAAGAGGCGGGTTACCGCCCCCGGAAGGACAGCAAGGAGCTCGTGGTCGTCGACCCGGAGAACTCCTGCGAGTTGTTCTTCCTCCGTCCCCGAGACATCGCGGTCTACGTCGGCGAGGGCACCCTCGACGCCGGCATCACCGGCCGCGACATGCTGATCGACTCCGGGGCCCCGGCCGACGAGGTGGTGCCGCTCGGCTTCGGCCGGTCGACCTTCCGCTTCGCCGCGCCTCCCGGCGCCTTCTCCAACGTCAAGGACCTCAACGGCAAGCGGGTCGCGACCGCCTACGCCGGTCTGCTGGCGGGCTACCTGGAGGAGCAGAGCGTCGACGCCCGCGTCATCAAGCTCGACGGCGCGGTCGAGACGGCGATCCGGCTCGGCGTGGCCGACGCCGTCGCCGACGTCGTGGAGACCGGCACCACCCTGCGCAACGTCGGCCTGGAGGTGTTCGGCGACCCGATCACCACGTCCGAGGCGATCCTGATCAAGCAGGTCGGGGCGCCCGAGAACAACGGCTTCCAGCAGCTCATCCGCCGCCTGCAGGGCGTGCTGGCGGCGCGCGACTACGTGATGATCGACTACGACATCCGGGTCGAGCGCATCGACGAGGCCATCGAGGTCACTCCGGGCATGGAGGGGCCGACGGTCTCGCCGCTGCACCGCGAGGGCTGGGTGGCGGTCCGCGCGATGATCCGCCGCAAGGGCCACCAGCAGGTCATGGACAAGCTGTGGGACCTCGGCGCCAAGGCGATCCTGATCACCGACATCTACGCCTGCCGCCTCTAGGCCGACCGGCCGGCCGGTCCCGCTACTTCGGGGCCGGCCGGTTGGCGACGTGCCTTATGAGGTCGCTGACGTGGACCGTGCCCAGGCAGCGGCCCACTTCGTCCACCACCACGAGGTCGTCGTAGACCCGCTTGGCGTCCTGCCCGGCGACCTGCATGGCCGCGATGGCCGGGGTCGTCTTGGGCACCAGCCGGGCGCTGTCGGCGATCCGGTGGGCGGGCTTCTTGGCGTGCAGGGCGTGGCCGTAGGCCCCCGCCATGTAGAGCAGGAACCGGCTGCGGTCGACCATCGACTGCGGGCGCTGGTACTCGTCGACCAGGATCACGCTGGTGATCGACGCCTCGTTGCCGAACGCCTGGACGACGTCCTCCGAGGTCGCCGTGATCGGCAGCGTCACGGCCGGCATCAGGAACTCCTGCACCCTCGGCCCGAGCAGCTGGGCCAGGTTCGGCGAGGTCTCGGTCGCCGGGACCGGCACGTGCACCCGGCCGTCGGCCGGCCGCCAGTCGCCGGGCGCCAGCAGCGGGCCGGTGGCCAGCCTGACCCCCCACGCCCGCACCGCCGCGAGCTGGATCTCGTCCTGTACGCCCGGCGCGAGGATGTGCGCCGCCACGCCCTTGGCCACCGTGACCAGCGCCTCGGCGACGGCCGCCCGGCGGGCGTCCTTGGGGGCGCGCTCCACCAGTTCGGGGGAGATCAGGATGACGTAGGGGGAGGCGTCGGCCACGACGTCGAGGGGGATGTTGCGGACCCCGACCCCGCCGAAGGCGATGAGGTAACCGGCGGCGCGCAGCCCGTCGATCCCGGCCAGCAGCCGGGAACGGTCGGCCGGGTCGAGGTCGCCCTCGAGGGTCAGGATGATCTCGCGCGGCCGCCGTCCGGCCACCCGCATCGCCTCGTGCAGCGGGGCCAGCCCGGCCGAGCCCGCCGTGACGGCGGCGATGGGGATGGGCAGCACGAGGGGGAGCCGCGCGTCCTGCTCGGCGGCGGCGCGGATGCCCGCGACGGTCCCGCCGACGTCGGCCCGCTCGGCGGCGGGCGTGCTCGCGTTGACCTGTATGGCGATCACGCCGCCGGTGTCGAGGTCGACCACGGGGGTGAAGCTGGCGACGGGGCCGAAGGCGCTCGGCGGGCCGCCCATGGGGTTCTGGGGCGCGGCGGCCCACGCCGGCACGTACCCCGACACGGTGAACGGGCCGGTCGTCGAAGACTGCTCACCTGGTGAGACGGCGACCGGCGCCGGATGGGGCATGGGAACCGACACACGACGATTCTCATGCGCCTGCCTGCGGTTATTGAGGTGGGTGATTTGAAATTCACCCACATTTCCCCCTATCGACAACCATGGACGCCCTGCTCGGGCTCAGCCGCTACTCTGGGCAGCCATGAGCGCACGCCCGGCCGCCGGGGGCGGACGGTGGGTGTCGATCCCCCCGTCCCGGCTGCCCCGCTGGCTCGCCAACTTCGCCGATCGCCACGGCGGCCCGCCGTCCGAGGAGGGCGGCGCCGATGTGGTCGTCCTGACGGCCCCCGACGGCGCGGTGGCCGAGTGCCACGTCCCTTTCGGCCCCCTCGATTCCGGCCGCTCCGGAGGGCCGGGGAGCCGCGGCGCCGACGGTCTCGCCACAGCAAGGCCCGGCCCTCTCGCCGTTTCCCTGATCTCCCATGTCTCCCGTGAACGGCGGGTCGGGGTTCTGCTTGTCCGTCTCGGCGGATACGCCGCCGGGGTCTTCGAGGGCGACCGGCTGCTGGTGTCGAAGGTGGGCTCCCGGCTCGTCCACGGCCGGAGCGCGGCCGGCGGGTGGTCGCAGCAACGGTTCGCCCGCCGCCGGGAGAAACAGGCCGACGAGGCCCTCGGGGCCGCCGCCGACGTCGCCGCCCGGGTGCTGCTGCCGTCGGCGGGCGAGGGGCTGGCCGGCTTCGTCGTCGGGGGAGACCGCAAGGCGATCGACGAACTGCGGTCCGACCGGCGGCTCGCACCGCTGTTCGCCCTGGAGACCGGCCCGTTCCTGGCGGTTCCCGACCCCCGGCTGGTGGTGCTGGAGAAGACGCCCGAGGAGTTCCGGGCGGTCAGGATCAGGGTCGTCGATCCGCCGCAGGTTTAGAAGTCGGGGATTTCGCCGGGCCACCATACAATCGACCCATGCGCACTCCCGATTGATCACTTCCGTGTGCCCACGGTCCTGAAGCCCCTTCTTCGAGGCAGCTACTCACGGGAGTGTCCCCCAACCATGATCATCGCTACTGACATCGAACTGCGTGTGGGTTCGCGCCTCCTCATCGAGGGGGCCTCGTTCCGGGTCAACCCGGGCGACAAGATCGGCCTGGTCGGCCGCAACGGAGCGGGCAAGACCACGCTCACCAAGACGCTGGCCGGCGAGGGCCAGCCCGCCGGCGGGACCGTCACCATCACCGGCGCGGTCGGCTACCTGCCGCAGGATCCGCGCACCGGCGACCTCCAGGTCATCGCCCGCGACCGCATCCTGTCGGCCCGCGGGCTCGACGAGGTCATCCGCGACCTGCGCAAGGCCGAGCTCGGCATGACCTCGGCCGACGTGCGCACCCGCGACAAGGCCGTGAAGGCCTACGGCCGTCTCGAAGACCGGCTCCACGTGCTGGGCGGCTACGCCGCCGAGTCGGAGGCCGCCTCGATCGCCTCCAGCCTGGGCCTGCCCGACCGGGTGCTCGGGCAGCCGCTGGAGACCCTCTCGGGTGGTCAGCGCAGACGCGTCGAACTCGCGCGCATTCTTTTCTCGGGATCGGAGACTCTCCTCCTCGACGAGCCGACAAACCACCTCGATGCGGACTCGATCTCCTGGCTTCGTGATTTTTTGCGTTCCCACCAGGGCGGCTTGATCATCATCAGCCACGATGTTGGTCTACTTGAAGCGACGGTAAACCGGGTGCTCCATCTCGACGCCAACCGGTGCGTGATCGATACGTACAACGTCGGCTGGAAGGCCTACCTGACGCAGCGCGAGACCGACGAGAAGCGCCGCAAGCGCGAGCGGGCCAACGCCGAGAAGCAGGCCGGGGTGCTGATGGCGCAGGCCGACAAGATGCGCGCCAAGGCCACCAAGGCCAAGGCCGCGCAGGACATGCAGCGCCGCGCCGAGCGGCTGCTGCGCGGCATCGAGCCCGAGCGCCGCTCCGACAAGGTCGCCAAGCTGCGCTTCCCGTCGCCGGCGCCCTGCGGCCGCACCCCGCTGTCGGCCGTCGACCTGTCCAAGTCCTACGGCTCCCTCGAGGTCTTCACCGACGTCGACGCCGCCGTCGACCGGGGCCACCGGGTCGTCATCCTCGGCCTCAACGGCGCCGGGAAGACCACGCTGCTGCGCATCCTGGGCGGCATCGAGAAGCCCGACACCGGCGAGGTGCGCCCTGGCCACGGCCTGAAGATCGGCTACTACGCCCAGGAGCACGAGACCCTCGACCCTGCCCGCACCGTGCTCGAGAACATGCGCTCGGCCGGGCCCGACCTCGCCGACGTCGACCTGCGCAAGGTGCTCGGCTCGTTCCTGTTCACCGGCGACGACGTCGACAAGCCCGCCGGGGTGCTGTCGGGCGGCGAGAAGACCCGGCTGGCCCTGGCCACGCTGGTGTTGTCGAGCGCCAACGTGCTGCTCCTCGACGAGCCCACCAACAACCTCGATCCGGCCTCGCGGGAACAGGTGCTGACGGCTCTGCGCTCTTACACAGGGGCGATCGTCTTGGTCACCCACGACGAAGGAGCCGTGGAGGCGCTGCAACCCGACCGGGTCATCCTGCTGCCCGACGGCGTCGAAGACGCGTGGAGCGAGGAATTTTCCGATCTCGTCGCCCTCGCCTGATCATAAATTTACCGGGTACGGATCTTTTCCCTGGGAGTAGGTAGCCGATCGAGCCGAAATGACTGATCATGGCGTGAGTAACGCTGCGGAAGTCTGGCACTACAGGAGGTACTCGTGGCCGAGACTCTGAAGAAGGGCACCCGGGTGACCGGGGCCGACCGTGAAAAACTGGCCAGCGATCTCAAGAAGCGCTATGCCGCGGGTGAGAGCATCCGCGCCCTGGCCGCTTCCACCGGCCGGTCGTACGGATTCATCCACCGCATCCTCAGCGAGTCGGGCGTGACTCTGCGGGGACGCGGCGGGGCGACCCGAGGCAAGACCAAGCGCTAGTTCCGCCTCGCCGACGCGCGACCGCAGCCGCTCGTGTACCTCAGATCCAGAGCGGTCCGCTCCCGAGCCGACCGGCCGGGGTCGGACAACCGAACAGGGTTCGGTAGGCTCGGGCGTGACCGCCAGGAAGGGGTTGCGGGCTGTGAACGACGCTGTGGAAGCGGAACCAAGGGGGAGAGCGGAGCAGATCTCGGCGAGCGCGCTCGCTGAGGTCGGACTGCGCTACGAGGTGGACGGCGAGATCGCGACGATCACGCTGAACCGGCCGGACAAGCGGAACGCCCAGACGTTCGCCACCTGGTCGGCACTGGCCCGGATCGGGGACGACCTCCCCGACGCCGTGCGGATCGTCGTCGTGAAAGGCGAGGGGCCGTCCTTCTCCGCAGGCATCGACCTGCGACTGTTCACGCCCGGGGGAGTCCCCGGTGAGGGCTCGTTCTCCTCGGTGCTCGGTGAGGGCTTCGAGGAGCGAATCGCCCAGGCGCAGAAGGCCTTCCTGTGGCTGCGTCGTCCGGAGATCATCTCGATCGCGGCCGTCCAGGGCCACGCGATCGGGGCCGGATTCCAGCTCGCGCTCGCGTGCGATCTGCGGATCGTGGCCGACGACGTGCAGTTCTGCATGAAGGAACCGGCGCTCGGCCTGGTGCCCGACCTGACGGGGACCAAGCCGCTGGTCGATCTGGTGGGGCTGCCCAGGGCTCTGGAGTTGTGTGTCACCGCCCGGAAGGTCGGGGCGGAGGAGGCGCTGCGCCTCCGGCTGGCCGAGCTGGCCGTACCGGTTGAGGAGCTGGATACGGCCGTGGCCGACCTGGCGGCGGCGCTGCTGGCCACCGAGCGGTCGGCCGCGACGGCGACCAAACGGCTGCTGCAGGGCGCGGGGAGCCGCACCCTGGAGGAGCAGGCGGCCGCGGAGAGAGCCGAACAGGTGGTCCGCATCCGGTCGCTGTTCGCCTCGGGCTGACCATGAGACCCGTCGCCCGGCGGCGGCTTCTGTTCGCCTGGGGCTGATCTCGGAATCGCCTCCTCCGGTAAAGGGTTGGCCAGGACATGGCGATGATGGGCGGCCCGAATCCGGGCTGGCAGATGATGATGTCGATGCGGCGCGACGGCGACGTCACGAAGGAGCGCCTCGCGCCGGGCACGGTCCGGCGCATCGCCGGCTACGCCGCGCCGTTCAAGTGGTCGATCGTGGCGTTCCTGGCCCTGATCTCGGTCGGATCGCTGACCGTGGTGGCCAACCCGCTGGTCGTGAAGCAGATCATCGACGTGGCCATCCCGTCGGGCGACACCGGGCTGGTCGTCGGGCTGGCGCTGGCCATCGCCGGGCTGGCACTGCTCGACGCGGTGCTGAGCCTGGCCGAACGCTGGTTCTCGGCCCGGATCGGCGAGGGCCTGATCTACAACCTGCGCACGGAGGTCTTCGACCACGTCCAGCGCATGCCGGTGGCGTTCTTCATGCGGGCGCAGACCGGGGCGCTGGTCTCGCGGCTCAACGGCGACGTCATCGGCGCGCAGCGGGCCATCACCAGCACCCTGTCGTCGGTGGTCTCCAACGTGGTCAGCCTGGTGGTCGTCCTGGTCACGATGCTGGCGTTGTCGTGGCAGATCACCCTGGTCGCCCTGCTGATGGTGCCGATCTTCATCCTGCCCGCCCGATGGGTGGGCCGGCGCATGTCCGCCTACACCCGCGAGCAGATGGAACTCGGCGCCGAGATGAGCTCGGTGATGACCGAGCGGTTCAACGTGGCCGGCGCGATGGTCGCCAAGCTCTACGGCCGCCCCGACGACGAGGCCCGCCACTTCGCCGGCCGGGCCGCCCGGGTCCGCGACATCGGGGTCACCGTCGCCATGTTCGGCACCGTGTTCCGCATCGCGCTCGGCCTGATCGCCGCGCTCGCCACCGCCCTGGTCTACGGGCTCGGCGGCGTGCTCGCGGTCGGCGGCTCGTTCGAGCTCGGCACGCTGGTGGCCATGTCGGCCCTGCTCATGCGGCTGTACGGCCCCCTCACGGGCCTGTCCAACGTGCACGTCGACGTGATGACCGCCCTGGTCAGCTTCGACCGCGTCTTCGAGGTGCTCGACCTCAAGCCGATGGTCGCCGAGAAGCCCGATGCCGAGAGGGTGCCGGCCGGGCCGGTCACCATCGAGTTCGACGACGTCCGCTTCCGCTACCCCGGCGCGGCCGAGGTGTCGCTGGCCTCCCTGGAGTCGGTCGCCCGCCCCGACCAGGGCGAGTCGGCCGAGGTGCTCAAGGGCGTCACCTTCACCGCCCGGCCGGGCCAGATGATCGCCCTGGTCGGCCACTCGGGCGCCGGCAAGACCACCACGACCTCGCTGGTCTCCCGTCTGTACGACGTCGACGCCGGCGCCGTCAGGCTCAACGGCCTCGACGTGCGCGACGCCACGATGGAGTCGCTGCGCGACACCGTGGGCGTCGTCATGCAGGACCCGCACCTGTTCCACGACACCATCGCCGCCAACCTCCGCTACGCCCGCCCCGAGGCCACCGACGAGGAGGTCTGGGAGGCCCTGCGGGCGGCCCAGATCGCCGACCTGGTCGCCGCGCTGCCCGAGGGGCTCGACACGGTCGTGGGGGAGCGCGGCTACCGGTTCTCCGGCGGCGAGAAGCAGCGGGTGGCGCTGGCCCGGCTGCTGCTCAAGGCCCCGCCGGTGGTGGTGCTCGACGAGGCCACCGCCCATCTCGACTCCGAGTCGGAGGCGGCCGTCCAGCAGGCCCTGAAGACCGCCCTGGCGGGCCGGACCAGCCTGGTCATCGCCCACCGGCTGTCGACCATCCGCGAGGCCGACGTGATCCTCGTGATGAACGACGGCCGGGTGACCGAGCTCGGGCGGCACGACGAGCTGATGGTCCTCGACGGCTTCTACGCCGAGCTCTACAAGACCCAGTTCATGAGTAGCCCAGCCGTTTGAGCTCCTCGCGGGCGACCTTGCCGACCAGTTCGGCGTCGGTGTGGGCGAGACGGCGGCGGGCGCCCACCCGGGGGGCGCTGGTGCCGTAGAGGGCGATCGTGGAGATCTTGGCGCCGAGGAACTCGCCCACCTGGCCGAACGTCTCGGCGGGGGACTTGTGCAGGTCCTCGTACCGGATCGTCAGCAGCTGGTCGGCGGGCAGCTCCTTGCGGAGCACCGCCGACAGGCGGATCGCGGCGCGCCAGCGCAGCGCGCTCTTGCCCGCGACCGGCATCTCCTTCCAGCGCAGCTTGTGCTCGGCGTTGTTGACGCCGAGGAACGGGCTGGGGAACTCGCTGTCGTCGGCCAGCATGTGGGGCTTGAACCAGGCCATCGTCGCCGGGTCGGCCAGCATGTCGGCGACGACGTCGCGGCCGTCGCGGATCACCTGGACGAAGCGGGCGTCGGGAAAGGCCTGGAGCAGGACGGGGGCGCTGTAGAGCAGGTCGGGGCTGGCGTCGCCGAACCGGGTCAGCTCGGAGGCGGTCACGCACGGGCCCGCGCCGATGATGCCGCCGGCCTCCTTGCAGGCGCCTGGGCACTCGCCGCACGCGCCCGGCACCACCTGCCAGGCCTCGGCCAGCACGTCGCGGATCACCCGGGGCGCCCCCGGGCTGCGCGCGATCGACGGCCGCCGCGCGAACGCGTAGACGACACGGGACACCGCGCCCCGGCCCATGGTGAGATGCACGCCGGGCGAGCGCTTGATGGCACGGGCGAGCAGGTCCGCGCCGCTGTGGGGGGCGGCGAGCACGAAGACCGGCTGACGGACCTTGACGCCGTTTACCACGAGAATGTGGGTCGGTGGTCGCATAGGTAGCGCCTAGTCTGACACTCTTTGGGGGGTGTCCGAACGTACTCCACCCCGTCTCCGGCACGGTGACACCGTGGCCGTCGTCGCGCCTTCGGGTCCGGTCGACCTCGACCGGCTCAACCGCGGCCGCCATGTGCTCACCGGCCTCGGCCTGAACGTCCGGTTCGGGCCCCGCATGCTGATCCGCCGCGGCTACCTCGCCGGGCCCGACCAGGCCCGCGCCGCCGACCTGCAGGAAGCGTGGTGCGATCCGGAGATCGCCGCGGTGATCTGCGCCCGGGGCGGCTACGGCGCGACGCGGGTCCTCGACCACCTCGACTGGGACAAGATGGAGGCCGTGCGGCCCAAGCCCCTGGTGGGGTCGAGCGACATCACCGCCCTCCATTTGGCCTTCCAGCGCCGTCTGGGGGTGGCCTCGTTGTTCGGCCCGATGCCGGCCTGCTCGACGATCAGCGACGAGGAGGGGCCCGAGCCCCGGTCGCTCTCGCACCTGAAGGCGTCGCTGATCTCCAGCCTGGAGCCCCGGCCGGTCAAGGGCGACCAGGTGCTCGTGCCCGGCTCGGCCATCGGGCCGCTGACCGGCGGCAACCTGACCCTGCTGGCGGCGCTCTGCGGCACGCCCCACCAGATGGAGGCGCAGGGCCGGATCGTCCTTCTGGAGGACATCCGGGAAGAGCCCTACCGAATCGACCGTATGCTGACCCAGCTGCTCCAGGCCGGTTGTCTCGACGGCGCGGCCGGCTTCGCGCTCGGGTCGTGGGTGGAGTGCGGCGAGGCGCTTCCGGTGCTGGTGGAACGCCTCGGACCGCTGGGAGTGCCGATCATCGCGGGGCTGCCGATCGGTCACGGGACACCACAGTTCAGTGTGTGGCTGGGGGCCGATGGGGTTATTGATACCGAATCGTGCTCTCTCACCGGCCTCATCGGCAACCAGGACAAGGCACCCTGAAGCTGGCAACACGCCACGCTTGTAAGGGGATGAGCCTTGGGTCTGTTGCGGCGACTCCGCAGCCGGATTCGGCCTGACCAGCCAGTGCAGCCTGCCTCCCGGCCCGTCGAGGACGTCGATCTTGACTCCCTCCTCGCCCTGGTCGTCGAGACGATGGGCTACAGCTGCGCGTTCGAGGACGACGGCGCCACCCTGATCATGGGCGGCGACGAGACGTCCCGTACCGTCAACCTGGTCGGGCTGCGCCGTGAGGCGGCCCGCAGGTCGCGCGAAGACTGGCCGATGCTGGTCTCCGAGCACCTGTCCCACGCCGTGTCGGGCGAACCGTTCGACGCGTGCAACCTGGGCCGCATCAAACCGCTGCTGCGCACCCGCCTGCACGCCGCCGACGACCCGGCGATCCCCGACCCCTCGCGCATCATCGGCCGCCACCTGAGCGCCGACCTGATCGAGGTGCTGACGATCGGCGGCCGTCCGGTCCGGCCGGAGGAGGCCTTCTGCTGGCCGATCCCGCCCGCCGAGGCGCTCGACGTCGCGCTCGACAACGCGCTGGCCGACGAGCGCATCACCGCCGAGTACCTCCAGCTCGGCGGGGTGAGCGTGCGGATGATCAGCGCGCCCACGGCGGTGGCGCACCTGCGGCGGCTGCCCGGCCCGCCCGACGGGCTGCTCGTCGTGCTGCCCCACCCGGGCGCGATGGCCGTCCACCCCATCGAGGGCATCGGCGTGGTGCGCGCCCTGGAGCGCATGCGCGTGTACGCCCAGCGCGAGTTCGACGACCGCGACGGCGGCCTCAGCCCGCACGTCTACTGGTGGCACCGCGACCGGCTGACCCGCATCCAGGCCGACCTGGTTCCCCAGGACGGCCAGGTCAGGCTCGTGGTGACGCCGCCCGCCGACTTCGCCCGGCTGCTCGCGCGTCTGGCCGGAGACGCCAACTGACGACCACGGGCTAACCGATCGCCTGGGCGGCGTGGATCAGCGGGACGTGGCTGAACGCCTGCGGGAAGTTGCCCACCAGGCGGCCCTGCACGGGGTCGTACTCCTCCGACAGCAGGCCGACGTCGTTGCGCAGGTCGAGCAGGCGGCGGAACAGGTCGCACGCCTCGTTGCGCAGGCCCATGCGGGCCTTGGCCTCGGCCAGCCAGAAACTGCAGGCCAGGAACGCGCCCTCGCGGCCGGGCAGCCCGTCGACCACGTTGTGCTCGCTGGTGGAGTAGCGCAGCACGAAGCCCTCGGGTGTGGTCAGCTCGCGCTCGATCGCGTTGACGGTGCCGATCACACGGTGGTCGTCGGCCGGCAGGAAGCCCATCGTGGGGATGAGCAGCGTGGCGGCGTCGAGCTCCTTGGAGCCGTACGACTGGGTGAAGGTGTTGCGGTCGGCGTCGTAGGACTTCTCGCAGACCTCCGTGTGGATCTCCTCGCGCAGCGCCTTCCACCGGTCGACCGGCCCCGACCGCCGCTGGGCCTCCAGGGTGCGGATGACGCGGTCGACGGCGACCCAGACCATCACCTTCGAATGGGTGAACTGGCGGCGCGGCCCGCGCACCTCCCACAGGCCCTCGTCGGGCTGCCGCCAGCCGGTCTCCAGGAAGTCCATCATCTTGCGGGTCAGCTTCCAGGCGTGGTCGTCGGGGTGCAGGCCGCCCATGCCGGCCTGGTAGAGCGAGTTGACGACCTCGCCGTAGACGTCGAGCTGGAGCTGGTCGGCGGCGCTGTTGCCGATGCGGGCCGGCGCCGAGTTCTCGTAGCCGGGGAGCCAGTCGAGGGTCATCTCGGGGAGGCGGCGTTCGCCGGCGACGCCGTACATGATCTGGAGGTCCTGGGGACGGCCGGCGATGGCGCGCAGCAGCCACTCGCGCCAGGCCTTGGCCTCGTCGATGTAGCCGCTGGTCAGCAGGGCGTCGAGGGTCATGGAGGCGTCGCGCAGCCAGCAGAAGCGGTAGTCCCAGTTGCGCACGCCGCCGAGGTCCTCGGGCAGGCTGGTGGTGGGCGCGGCCACGATGCCGCCGGTGGGGGCGTAGGTCAGCCCCTTCAGCGTGATCATCGACCGCACCACGGCGTCGCGCCACTGGCCCGTGTGGGTGCCCGTGGAGACCCAGTCCTCCCAGATCTCGCGGGTGTAGTCGAGCTCGTCGAGCGGGTCGATCATGGGCGGCGCGGGCGCGTGGGAGGGGTGCCAGCTGAACACGAACGGCAGCTTGTCGCCCGCCTCGACCCGGAAGGTGCCCTTGTGTCGGTAGTCGCTGCCGTGCAGGTGGACGGGGGAGTGGATCCAGGCGGAGTCGGGACCGCCGACCGCCTGGAGGCTGTGGTCGCGGCGGCGCACCCACGGGACGATCCGGCCGTAGTCGAACCGGATGCGGATCTCGCAGTTCATCTCGACCGTGCCGGCCACGCCCTCGACGATCCGGACCAGGCGGGGGTGCTCATGGCGTACCGGCATGAAGTCGATCACCCGGGCGGTGCCGGTGGGGGTGTCCCAGGTCGATTCGAGGACGAGCGTGTCGCCCCAGTAGCGGCGGCTGGAGGCCGTCTCCATCCCGGAGGCCCAGACGCGCCAGGCCCCGTGCCGCTGGTTGCCCAGCAGCGCCGCGAAGCACGCGGGGGAGTCGAAACGGGGCAGGCAGAGCCAGTCGACCGAGCCGTCGCGGCCCACCAGGGCCGCCGACTGCATGTCGCCGATCAGCGCGTAGTCCTCGATCCGCATGTGATCAAGCTACCCACCGAGCCTTCATGAAGAACTGGGTGACCGGCCCGATCATCAGCGCGAACACCAGCGTGCCGACTCCGGCGACCCCGCCGAGCAGCCACCCGACCGCCAGCACGGTCAGCTCGATGATCACCCGCGCCAGCCGGATCGACAACCCCAGCCGGTGCAGCCCGGTCATGAGCCCGTCACGCGGCCCCGGCCCGTATCCCGCGCCGATGTAGAGGGCGGTCGCCCCGCCGACGGTGACCACGCCGGTCAGCAGGTAGGCCCACTGGACGGCCCAGTGGCCGGGCGTGGGGGCCAGCCAGACGGTCAGGTCGAAGAACCAGCCGAGCAGCAGCACGTTGCTGATCGTGCCCAGGCCCGGCTTCTGGCGCAGGGGGATCCAGAGCAGCATCACGGCCGCCCCGACGATGACGACCCACGCGCCGATGCTGAGCCCGAAGTGGCGCGACAGGCCCTGGTGGAAGACGTCCCAGGGGGCGCTGCCGAGGTTCGACTCGATCTGGAGACCGGAACCGGCGCCGTAGAGGAACAGGCCGGCGTAGAGGCGGACGAGCCGCATAGAGGTGGGATGAGTGGATGTCTGCACCATAATCGCCCCAGTGTGACGGCGGCCCGACCCGGGCAACAGAGCCAATCGCCGATATTGGCCTTAAGCTGGCCGTCATGACGCGCACGATCGCCCCCGAGCAGCTGGCCCGGCTGCTCGCCGTCCCCGCCGGGGCCCGTCCCTACTACCGGGCGCTCGCCGAGGCGCTGCGGGGCCGGGTGCACGACGGCGCGATCCCCGTCGGGGTGCGGCTGCCCGCCGAGCGGCATCTGGCCGCCGCGCTCGGTGTCAGCCGGACCACCGTGACCGCCGCCTACGACCTGCTCAAGGACCACGGCTACGTCACCGCCCGGCAGGGCTCCGGCAGCACGACCGCGTTGCCCGTCGGCGGCGACACGCCCTGGACGATCCCCGTCCCCGGCGACGGCATGATCCCGCTGCACGTCGCCTCCATGCCGGCCGCCTCGCAGGTCGCCCCCGCCGTGGCGGCCGCGGCCGCCGGGTACCACCGGCACCTGCTCGGCATCGGCTACGACCCCGTCGGGCTGCCCGTGCTGCGGGAGGCGGTGGCGCGGCGCTACACCGAACGCGGGGTGGCCACCCGGCCGGAGCAGATCCTCATCACGCCGGGCGCGCAGCAGGCCATGCACCTGCTGTTCGCGCTGCTGGTCGGGCCGGGCGACCCGGTGCTGCTGGAGTCGCCGACCTACGCCCACGCGATCCAGTCGGTCCGGCTCCACGGGGCCAGGGCGGTGGCGGCGGGGGAGCTGATGGAGAGCTCGCTGCGGCAGGCGAAGGTCGCCTACGTGCTGCCCGACTTCCACAACCCGACCGGCGCGCTGATGGACGCCGACCACCGGGCCGCCCTCGTGGCCGCCGCGCGCCGCCACGACGTGACGCTGATCTGCGACGAGACGTGGGGCGAGGTGGCCGTCGACGACGTCGTCATGCCGCCGCCGCTGGCCCGCTGGGACGTCGACAACCGGGTGATCACGATCGGGTCGGCGTCGAAGTTGTGGTGGGGCGGGCTGCGGGTCGGGTGGTTGCGCGGCACGGCGGAGCTGGTGGAGCGGTTGTCGGTGCTGCGGTCGGGCGTCGACCTGGCCACGGCGGTGTTCGACCAGCTCGTCGTGGCCGAGCTGTTCCCCCATGTGGAGGAGTCGCGGGCCGAGCGCCGGGCCTGGTTGTCGACCTCGCGCGAGGCGCTGACGGCGGCGCTGGCCGAGCACCTGCCGGGCTGGACCTTCCCCCACCCGGTCGGCGGCGGGTCGGTGTGGGCGAAGCTCGACGTCCCGTCGGCGGCTCCGGTGGTCCGGGCGGCGGCCGAGCGCGGGGTGCGGCTCGCGCCCGGTCGGTGGTTCGGGGTCGACGGCGCGTGCGAGGGCTACCTGCGGTTGTCGTACTGCCATCCGCCGCACGTGCTGGCCGACGCGATCGGCCGGATCGCCGCCGCCCGGCCGGGCCGGGGGCCGGTGACCGACGACCGGCTCACGCCGAGTCTGTGACGCCCCGCGCCAGCGGCGCCCGCCAGCCCTTCCGCATCGCCAGGAACCGCAGGCCGAAGGCCAGCACCGCGGCGGCCAGGACGGCCAGCGGGCCGCGTACACCGAACTCGAACAGCGCGGCGAGGGTGAACGCGCCCAGGAACGCGGGCACCGCGTAGAGCTGGCGGTCGTACAGGAGCGTGGGCCGCTGGCCCGACAGGACGTCGCGCAGCACGCCGCCGCCCACCGCCGTGACCACCCCGAGCAGCACCGCGTGCAGCGGCGACAGGCCGAACAGCAGCGCCTTCTCGGTGCCGGTCGCGCAGAACAGGCCCAGCCCGGCCGCGTCGAAGATGAGGATGCTCGGCAGCAGCCGGGTCACCTGCGGGTGCCAGAAGAACACGATCCCCGCCGCCACCAGCGGGACCAGCACGTAGCCGGCGTCGTGCAGCGCGGCCGGCTGCACGCCGAGGAAGACGTCGCGCAGGATTCCGCCGCCCACGGCGGTGAAGAACGCCAGCACCGCCATGCCCACGACGTCGAGGCGGGTGCGGACGCCGGCCAGCGCGCCGGAGATGGCGAAAACGAAGATCCCGGTCAGGTCGAGCACCCATGTCACCAGGACATCTTGTCAGGGTTGACTTACCGATGATGTGATGCGGGTCACTCTGTCCAGCATCCCCCTGAGGAGACGCGGAATGGTTCTTGAGGAGCGGGCGGCGATCGAAGAGAGCATCGCCGGTCGGACCATCTGTTCTCAGCTCGACGAGACCGCCGAAGCCCATCCCGACCTACCCGCCTATTCCGACCCCGTCGAGGGCGGCTGGTCCACCCTGACCTACCGGGAGGCCCGGCAGCGGGTGCTGGAGATCGCCGCCGGTTTCGCCGCCCTGGGCGTCGATCCGGGCGACTCGGTGGCCCTCATGATGGTCAACCGCAGCGAGCACGTGCTCGCCGACCTCGGGGCCGTGCACGCGGGGGCGATCCCGTGCTCGGTGTACGCCACCTTCGCGCCCGACCAGGTCGCCTACGTGGCCAACGACGTCGGCGCCAAGGTCGCCGTGCTGGGCGGACCGGCCGAACTGGCCCGGTGGGAGCCGGTCCTCGACCAGGTGCCCGGCCTGGAGAAGATCATCTTGCTGGAGGGCGCCACCGGCGACCAGCTCTCGTGGGCCGACTTCCTGGCGCTGGGGGCCGAGGCGCTGGCCGCCGACCCGCAGTCGATCGAGGAGCGCTGGCGTTCGGTCGCCCCCGACGACACCCTCACCGTGCTCTACACCTCGGGCACCACCGGCATGCCGAAGGGCGTGCCGCTGACCCACCGCAACGTGCTGTTCGAGGTCGGCGCGACCGACCGGATGACCTCGCTGCCCACCCAGGGCACCCAGATCTCCTACCTGACCTACGCGCACATCGCCGAGCGGGTGCTGAGCCTCTACCTGCCCCTGTTCAAGGTCTCCCACGTGCACTTCTGCACCGACCTGGCCAACCTGGGGCCGACGCTGGCCGCGGTGAAGCCGGTGCTCTTCTTCGGCGTGCCGCGCGTCTGGGAGAAGATGATGGCCAAGCTCACCGCGCTGCTGGCCATGTCGCCCGAGGACCAGCAGGAGAACGCGCGCAAGGCGATGGCCGCCGGGCTCGCCTGGGTCGAGGCCGGTCAGGTCGGCCACACGATGACCCCGGAGGTCGAGGCCGCCTACGCCGCCGCCGACGCCGCGCTGCTCTCGATCATCCGCGGCATGATCGGCTTCGACAACGCGGGATGGCTGGCCACCGCCGCCGCGCCGATGCCGCTGGAGGTGCAGCGGTTCTTCGCCGGCCTCGGGCTCAGGGTCCTGGACGTCTACGGCATGACCGAGACCACCGGCGCCTTCACCGCCAACAGCCCCGACGCCTACCGGCTCGGCACGGTCGGCCGCCCCGAACCGGGCGTCGAGGTGCGCATCGCCGACGACGGGGAGATCCTCACCCGCAGCCCTCTCAACACCACGGGCTACCTCAACCGCCCCGAGGCCACCGCCGACCTGTTCGACGACGAGGGCTGGCTGCACACCGGCGACGTCGGCTCCCTCGACGAGCACGGCTTCGTCCGCATCGTCGACCGCAAGAAGGAGCTCATCATCACCGCAGGGGGCGAGAACATCTCCCCGGCCAACATCGAGAACTACCTGAAGGAGCACGCGCTCATCGGCCAGGCCCTCGCCTTCGGCGACGGCAAGCCGTTCCCGGTCGCGATCCTCACCCTCGACGGCGAGATCGCCCCCGGCTGGGCCCAGGCCAACGGCATCACCTTCACCGACCTGGCCGACCTGGCCGAGCACCCCGACGTGCTGAAGGCCGTCGAGGCGGCGGTCGAGACCGCCAACGAGAAGCTGGCCCGGGTGCAGCAGGTCAAGCGCTGGCGGCTGCTGCCGGTCGAGTGGACGGCCGAGACCGAGGAGCTCACCCCCAGCCTGAAGCTCAAGCGCCGGGTCATCCACGCCAAGTACGCCGAGATCATCGAGGAGATGTACGGGCAGTGATCAACTGACCCCGACGCGCGAGTTCCCGTTCCCGTTGCCAAGTTGTGATCACTTTTTCCACGACTTACCCGCAACTTTTGGCGGAGATTTTCCGTCTATGACGTAGGCGCGCTTCATGCCGGAAGCGCGCGTTGTAACGGGGAGAGGAAGCACCCTCTTATGATCAAGCGCATCGCCACCGCTCTGGTGGCGGCCGCTGCGATGAGCGCCTCGGCGCTCGTCTCCGCGGCCCCCGCCTTAGCGGACCCGGGTCACGGGCACGGTCAGCACGACGGACCCAACCCGAGAATCACGAATGTCTGGGTCAACCCCGGCCAGGTTGTCCTCAAGGGCAAGTGGGACTCCGAGGTCGTGTCGATCACCGTCAAGGGCGTGGACATCAAGCACGCCAAGATCGTGGTCGACCACAAGGGCAGCTGGGGCCGCGACGACTGGGATGGCCCCGGTTGGGACGGTCACGGATGGGACGGCAAGTCGGCGGACGGCACCTCCGCGGACACGTCGGACGAGAAGAAGGCGCCGTGGAAGCCCCAGTGGTTCTCCACCTCCGAGAGCGTGAAGATCGACACGAAGGACCCGAAGGGGTTCTACGCCGTCAAGGTCTATGCTCGCGGCTTCGACGGCAAGCTCTACACCAGCTCTTCGGGCTTCACGGTCAAGCACGTCAGCTACGACCCGCCGAAGCCGCCGAAGGGCCCCAAGGCCACTCGGATCGTCGACTTCAACGCCGGCCCTGAGCCGGTGAAGAAGGGGCGTCACCTGACCCTGACCGGTCAGCTGCAGGTCGCCCAGTGCTACGGCGACTGGTACTACGACTACAAGAAGCACGACCGCGCCTATGTCGAGCTCGACGGCAGCGTCAAGCCCGTCGACGACGGCTGGAGCGGCTGCTACGACTCTCGCGACTACTGGCACGGCTGGTACAAGCTGGGCTGGCAGGACATCGACGTCTACTTCCTCCCCGCGGGTTCGCACAAGTGGAAGTACGTGAAGACCGTCGAGACCAACCCCAACGGCTCGTTCTACACCAAGGTCAAGGCGTGGGGCAGCGGCACGTGGGGCGTCCGTTACGACGGTAGCCACGGTTTCGGCTCTTCTGAGGCGAGCGACTACGTGAAGGTCGTCAAGTAGTTTTCTCTACGAGCCCGGGCCTCCCCTCCACGGAGGCCCGGGCTTCCCCGTCTCCGGGGGCGAAAAGTTGCGATTCGCCGCTGAAACTTTCTTCGGGCCGCGCAGGTCGGCGGGCGGGCCCGCCGGTGATCGTTGGCAGGCTGGTGCGGGGCTCGTATGGTTCCGCAATGTCCAGACACGTTAGGCACGTCATCGCCGCGGCGATCCTGCTCCTCGGAGTCATGATCGCCCTGCCGGCCCGGGCCGCCGTGGTCGGCGGCTTCGACTTCGACCGGGCTCAGGTGTCGGTCACCGGGCTCCAGGTCCCGTGGGGGTTCGCCTTCCTCCCCGACGGGAGTGCCCTGGTCACCGAACGCAACACGGGCCGCGTCATGCAGGTGCGGCCCGGCCAGACCCCGGTCGCCGTGGCGACCGTCAGCGGGGTGTCCGCCTCGGGCGAGAGCGGCCTGCTCGGCATCGCCGTCTCCCCGACGTACGCCCAGGACCAGTGGGTCTACGTCTACTTCACCACCTCCTCCGACAACCGCCTGGCCCGCTTCCGCCTGAGCGCGCCCTCGACCCAGAACGTCCTGCTGTCGGGCATCCCGCGCGCGACCGTGCACGACGGCGGGCGCATCGCCTTCGGCCCCGACGGCCTGCTCTACCTGGCCACCGGCGACGCCGGGACCACGTCCAACGCCCAGAACCTGAGCTCGCCCGCCGGGAAGATCCTCCGGATGAACCCCGACGGCGGCATCCCGTCGAGCAACCCCATCGCCGGCTCGCGGGTCTACAGCCTGGGTCACCGCAACGTCCAGGGCCTCGCCTGGGACGGCCAGGGCCGCCTGTACGCCACCGAGTTCGGCCAGAACACCACCGACGAGGTCAACCAGATCGTGGCGGGCGGCAACTACGGCTGGCCGACGTGCGAGGGCACCTGCAACAACCCCTCGTTCCGCAACCCGATCGTCACCTGGACGACCGCCGAGGCCTCGCCGAGTGGCCTCGCGTACGCCAACAACACCCTGTTCGCGGCGGCCCTGCGCGGCACCCGCCTGTGGGCGGTCTCGCTGACCGGCTCGGGCGGCTCCGCCGGCGCCTCCGCCCAGTTCCAGGGCCAGTACGGCCGCCTCCGGGCGGTCGCCGTCGGCCCCGACGGCTGGTTGTGGGTCGGCACCAGCAACCGGGACGGCCGCGGCAGCCCGACCGCCGCGGACGACCGCATCATCCGGGTTCCCCCGGCGGGCGTGAACCCCTCGCCCAGCCCGTCTCCCTCACCGAGCCCGTCGCCGTCGCCCAGCCCGTCGCCGTCTCCCTCGCCCAGCCCCTCGCCGTCGCCGAGCCCGCAGCCCGGCGGGCCGTGCTCGGCGACCGGGACCGTGCAGACCCAGTGGGGCAACGGCTACGTCGTCCAGCCCGTGACGGTCACCAACACCGGCACGTCGGCCCTGAGCGGCTGGCGGGTGACCTTCACGCTCCCGGCGGGGCACTCCCTGTCGGGTTCGTGGAACGCCACCCTCACCGTCTCGGGACAGACCGTCACCGCGACCAACCAGAACTACAACGGCAACCTCGCCCCGAACGCCAGCACGACGTTCGGGTTCCAGGTCACCCGGCCCACCGGCAACACCGCCACGGTGAGCGGTTACACCTGCGGCTCACCCTGACGTGAGCGGCCCTCCCGGGCCTCAGCCCGGGAGGGTCTCGCCGCCGATCGGGGCCAGCACCTCGCCGGTGTAGTAGGACGACAGGCGTCCCGAGGCGAAGAACACGTAGGACGGCGCGATCTCGTCGGGGTCGGCGGCCCGCTTCATCGGGGCCTGCTTCCCGAACTCCGCCACCTTCTCCTCGGGGAAGGTGGCCGGGATCAGCGGGGTCCAGACCGGGCCGGGGGCGACCGCGTTCACGCGGATGCCCTGGTCGATTAGGTTCTGCGCCATCGACATCGTGAAGGCGTTGATCGCGCCCTTGGTGGCGGCGTAGTCGATCAGGGTCTTGTTGCCCCGCAGGCCGTTGATCGACGAGGTGTTGATGATCGACGCGCCGTCGCCCAGGTGCCGCAGCGCCGCCTTGGTGACCCGGAAGTAGCTGTGGATGTTCACCGCGAAGGTGTGGTTCCACTGCTCGTCGCCGAGTTCGGCGAGCGAGTCGACCGGCTCCTGGTAGGCGACGTTGTTGACGAGCAGGTCGAGCCCGCCCAGTTCCTTGACCGTCTGCTCGACCACCTCCTCGCAGTGGTCGGCCCGGCCGAGGTCGCCCGGCAGCAGCACGCAGCGGCGGCCCTCCCGCTCGACCAGCGCGCGGGTGTGCTCGGCGTCGTCGTGCTCGCTCAGGTAGGCGATGGCGACGTCGGCCCCCTCCTTGGCGAAGGCGACCGCCACGGCCCTGCCGATTCCCGAGTCGCCTCCGGTGATCAGGGCCTTCCTGCCCTTGAGCAGGTCGCGGCCGGCGTAGTCGCGCATCTCGTCGCGGGGCTCGGGCGCCATGTCGCCGCTGCTCCCGGGATAGCTCTGCGTCTGGCCCGGTGGTGTCTGGTTCGGTTCCTCAGGCATGCTGCGACCCTGCCCCGGCCCCTGATCGCTTAACGGAGGCGGGCGGCCAGCCCCGCGAAGTAGCTGCGGTGCACGGAGGCCAGGTCGACCTGCTCGGGGTCGAGCAGCCACACCAGGTGGGCCCCCTCGACGAACGCCGCCGTCTCCGCCGCCAGGGTCGGCGGGTCGTCGGCCCCGGCGCGGGTGAACAGGGAGACCAGATGGGCCCGCAACACCCGGCCGCGGTCGCGGAACCAGGTGTGCAGGGCCGAACCCGGCTCCAGGTTCTCTGCGGTGAGCGTGGCGTGCAGGGCGGCCAGGTCGCGTTCGGCGGCGGCGGTGTGCTCGGCGTCCCGGACGAACCAGTCGAAGGCCTGGTCGAGGGTGGGCTCGGCGCCCAGCGGGACCGACAGCCGCTCCAGGGCCCGCCGGTCGGCCTCTTCGAGTACGGCCCGGACCAGCCCGTCCTTGCTGCCGAAATGGTGGATGAGGGCTGAGGGGGCCGCGCCGGCGCGCTCGGCGATCGCGGCCACGCCGGTGCCGCGCACCCCCTGGCGGGCGAACAACTCGATCGCGGCGTCGACCATGGCGCGGCGGCGCTCGACGCCCCGCTTCTGCACCTGTCCCTTGACTCCGGCCATGGGGATCAGGGTGCCGCCGGGGGCCGGGGAGTTCAAATCGCGCCACGGGTGCCATTATATTGAACGACCATGCAAGAAAATAACTTCGTCCGCACCGGCGGCCTCGACCTGTGGGCAGAGGACGTCGGCGACCCGGCGCACCCGACGGTGCTGCTGATCATGGGCGCGCAGGCCCAGGGTGTGCAGTGGCCCGACGGGTTCGTCCGCCGCCTCGCCGACGGGGGCCGCCGGGTCGTGCGCTACGACCACCGCGACACCGGGCGCTCCTCCACCGTCGACTTCGCCGCCCACCCCTACACGGTCGCCGACCTGGCCGCCGACGCGCTCGCCGTCCTGGACGCCTTCGACGCCGGGCCGGCCCACCTCGTCGGGGCCTCCCTCGGCGGCGTCATCGCCCAGCGGCTGGCCGTCACCCACCCCGACCGGGTGCTCACCCTCACCAGCCTGTCGTCCCAGCCTCTCGGCACCGACACGGCCGCCGCGGTGCGGCGGGTCATGGAGGGCGCGCCGCCCCTGCCGGGGGAGCTGCCGCCGCCCACGCCCGAACTGCTGGCCGCGCTCGTCTCGTCGTTCGCCGGACCCGGGGCGTCGCTGGAGGAGCACCTCGCGGCCCGGCTGCCGCTGTGGCGGGTCCTGCACGGGCCGGTGTTGCCCTTCGACGCGGAGGAGTACCGCGAACTGGAGCGCCGGGCCTACGCCCGGGCGCGCGACCCGCGGGCCGCCCTCAACCACGCCCTCGCCGGGGCCGCCGGCCTGGGCGGCACGGTCGACCTCGCCGCCGTCGCCGCGCCGACGCTGGTCGTCCACGGCACGGAGGACCCGATGTTCCCGCCCGCGCACGCCGAGGCCACCGCCTCGGCCATCGCCGGGGCCCGGCTGGTCATGATCGAGGGGCTGGGGCACACCCTGCCCTCGGTGGTGCACGACCGCCTGGCGGAGGAGATCCTGCGCCACACGGGGCCAGTGCGGTGACCACCGGTCTCGCGCAGGAAGGTGCTCAGTTCTCCGGGCGCGTCCTCCGCGATGTGGTGGCCGCTTTCGGCCGTCCTTCCGGTCACCCCCGCGTCGGCCCAGGCCCTCCAGATTCCCGTGATGTCGGAATAGAGCTCCGGCAGGTCGCTCCGGGACCCCCACACGACGAGCACCGGACACCGCACCCGCCGCCCGGCCGCCCGGTCCTCGTCGTCGTGGCGGCGGTCGATGCCGAGCCCGGCCCGGTAGTCCTCGCACCTGGCGTGGACGGTCCGGGGATCGCCCAAGGCGTGCTGGAGGTCTTCCCACGACTCCAGGCCCATCTCGTCGGGGCCGTCCTGGCACCAGAGGCTGAGGTTGTCGCCGATATCGGTCTCTGGGCCCGGGGTCGGCCGAGCGCGGAAGAACCAGTGCCACCACCGGGTCGCGAAGCCCGCGTCACAGCGGGCGAGCGCCTCGCCGATGGGGACGACGTTGAGGGCGGTCAGGTGGGTGACCGCCTCCGGATGCTCCATGGCCAGCCGGAAGGCCACATATCCGCCACGGTCGTGTCCGACGACGCGGAAGGTCTCGTGCCCGAGCCTTTTCATGAGCTCCAGGCAGTCGGCGGCCATGGCGCGCTTGGAGTAGGGCGCGTGGTCGGGAGTGGTCTCCGGTTTGGACGACTGGCCGTATCCCCGCAGATCGGGACAGACGACGGTGTGATTCCGGGTCAGCAGAGGGGCCAGCCGATGCCAGGTCGTGTGGGTGCGGGGATGACCACGGACGAGGAGAACCGCCGGGCCTGACCCTCCGTGGCGCACCCGGAGGGTCGTCTCGGACAGTTCGATGTGTTCCAGCGTGAAATCGTCGAACATGGGGCGGGTCACTTCCCGAGTGAGGAGAGTTCCTCGGCCTCGTGGTGCACCTCGACGCGCTCGCTCGGGACTGCCTCGGCCGGCTCGGAGTAGACCTTGGTCTCCTCGGCACGGCCGTGCGCGACGAACGTGGCGGTCGGCTCCGCGACCGGCGCGGGCCGGTTCTCCGGGTCCCGCCCGACCCGGTGATCAGCCATGATCAGATCGATGACGTTCTGCGGCATGTCTCTTCCCAGAAGTGAGCGCACAGTGCACGCGCCTCTACCCGCCGCCCCTCCTCAAACACGAGGGACGGGCCATATCACCGGGCCAGGTCCCGCACGGTGCGGAATCAGTCGGTAATCATGGGCGGTCATCACCCTGGCGCAGGCCTTCCGCCCCAACTGCCTCCTTGTCGATGACAAGGCGGATCCAAGGCCGGGTCCCTAACGTCCGGGTCCATGAGATCACTTCACCTCCTGCTCGGTGTCCTGGTCGCCGCCGGAACACTCGCCGCCCCGGCGGCCGCCGACTCCGGGCCCGTCATAGTCGGCGCCGAGGCCACCGTCACCGAGTCGCTCCAGACGTTCTGGACCCCGGAGCGCATCGCACGAGCAAGGTCGCGGGAGCTGCCTGCCCCCGCGGAAGGCGCCGCCCCGGCCCGGCCGGCCGAACCGGCGGGGCGTGAACTGACCGTCCCGGGTTCGGCGTCCGCCGGCGGCGCGCAGAAGGGCTTCCTCGCCAACCCCGTGGTGGGCCAGATCCTCGGGGAGGACGCGCAGGGACTGTTCGCCTGCTCGGCGAGCGCGGTGGGCGGACCCGGCCGCAACGTCATCGCGACCGCGGCCCACTGCGTCCATGACGGCCCAGGCGGCACCTGGGCGAAGAACCTCGTCTACATGCCCTACTACAACTACGGGCCCGACCCCTACTACGGCACCTGGACCGTCGTCGGGACCTACGTCTACAGCCCGTGGATCGAGTCGCGTGACCACACCTACGACTACGCCTTCGCGAGCGTGCTGCCGCGCGACGGCCGGGTCCTCGGTGACGTCACGGGATGGAACGGCATGTCGTTCAACCGCACGGGTGTCTACACCGCCGCGTTGTGGGGCTACCCGGCGATCCCGCCGTCCGAGGGCGAATGGCAGTACAACTGCGCCACCACCGTGATCGCCAGCGTCTTCAAGAGGCTGCAGGCGGGCGGCGACTGCGCCACTCTCGCCGCGCCGGGGTCGAGCGGCGGTCCGTGGATGTACGACTACCAGCAGTCCAGAGGCTGGGGTTACGTCACGTCGGTGAGCAGTCAGGGAGCACAGGGCCAGTGCGTCGTGGGCCCGTTCTTCGGCGACGCCGCGCGGCAACTCTGGGAGCACGCCGGCGCCCGCGGCGCGAACCTGTCCTGACGAGGGCCGGATCGTGAGGTCCATCGACAATAGGCACGACACAGTCGAATACGTCACGCCGCCAGTCGCCGACCATCGAGGAGCCAGGGGCGCCGACGTCGCCGACGTCGTCTAGGGCGCGGGCCTTGCGGCCGGGGTGGCCGGGGCGCGATGGGCGATCCGGAACGCGTGCGCGAACCACGGAATGACGTACGGCAGTCGCTTCACCGTCGACCTGGGCGCCCCGGTCAAGCTGCGGCCGACCCGCAGTCAGGTGATCGCTACTCGGGCGGCCACCGGCCGGCTCTCCGTGCTGTGCTCCCGCGCGCCGCCGCGAGCGGAGCCCGTCTCCAGCAGCACCCGCACGGCGTCCGCGCGCATCCACCGCTGGGTGAAGCACAGGAGCCGGCCCGAACCGGCGTCGTCGTCGAGGCTCTCCACCAGCCAGGCCGGGTCGCCCGTGCGGCTGCCCGGCTCGGTGGCCACGCCGGGGTCGATCGGGGCCATGCTCGCCCGGGTCCAGGCCCGTCGCGGGATCGCGCCGGCGCTGCCGCGCAGGATCGCGTCCAGCGAGCCGAACGAGCGCAGCGCCTGCGCCAGCTCCGGCACCACGGCCACCGGCACCCATTCGGTCCCGTAGGCGGCCGGCACGTCGTCGGTGAACGACCGCCGGCGCAGCCGGTGACAGGGGGTGTCCTCGGCCATCCGGAGCAGGGCGGCCACCTCGGCGGGCATCGGCACGACCGAGCAGGAGCGCACGACGGTGCGCGGCACCGACCCGGACTCGCGCACCATGCGGCTCCACGAGGGCGCTTCGGCGGGGGAGACGCGGTAGTCGACGCGGCGCGCGGTGAACGTGCCCACCCCTGACCGCCGCCTACGCCGCGACGCCGCCGACGGCGATCCCCGGCGCCGCCGAGGCCATCGGCGAGCTTCGCGCGGCGGGAGTCAAGGTCGTCCTGCAGACCGGCTACTCCCGCGACATCGCCGAATCCATCCTTGACGCCCTGGGCTGGACCGTCGGGCAGCACGTCGACGGCCTCGTCGCCGACGACGACGTCCCGCTCAGCCGCCCCGCGCCCTTCCGCGCCGTGGAACGGGCGCGGGTCTCCGAGGTCGGCCGGGTCCTCGTCGCCGGCGACACCCCCAACGACCTCGCCGCCGGCCGTAACGCGGGAGCGGGCTTCGTCGTCGGCGTGCTCACCGGCGCGGCCACCGCGGCCGAGCTGGGCGGCCATCGCCACACCCACCTGCTGCGGTCGGTGGCCGACCTCCCCTCGCTGCCGTAGGAGCTCCGCCTAGGGGGCCGCGGGGTCGAGGACGTCCATCAGCAGGATGGCGCCGGCGGTCCGGCCCTCTTCGTCGAGCATGCGGGAGAACTCGATGCTCAGCCGGGTGGTGCGCCCCCGCCGGTTGACGGCGTCGACGGCGATGCCGTCGGGCCAGTCGCGCGTCTCGGCGTCGGTGAGCATGGGCTTCAGTCGGGCCGTGAGGTCGTCGAGGGGCAGGCCGATGTCCAGGCCGGTCAGCGGACGCCCGGCGGCCTCCTCGGCGCGCACGCCCCACAACTCCTCGGCCCCGGGGCTCCAGACCAGGACGCGCAGCTCGGTGTCGACGACCGCGACGGCGTCGCCGAGGCTGCGGACCATCGCCGAGACGAACGCGTTGGCCTTGTCGAGCTCGTCGCTGCGGGCGTTGAGGGCGTCGTTGATCTGCTGGAGCTCGTCGTTGGTCGACTGGAGCTCCTCGTTCATGGTCTCCAGTTCCTCGTTGGTCGACTGGAGTTCCTCGTTGGTGGTCTCGAGCTCCTCGTTCGTGGACTGGAGTTCCTCGTTGGTGGTCTCCAGTTCCTCGTTGAGCGACTGGAGTTCCTCGTAGGCGTTCTCGAGCTCCCGGTTCGCCTGTTCGAGCTCGTCGCGCAGGCGGCGGTAGCGGGTCACGTCGTAGAAGTTGATGCCGACCCCGACGAGGTCGCCGCCGGCGTTCTGCAGGGGGACCACCGAGATGTCGTACACGCCGACGTCGGGCTGCCCCGACCGCGGCCAGATGATCTCCTGCAGTTCGACCGTGCGCAGCTCGGTCTGGGCCTGCTCGATCACCGAGCGCAGTTCGACGGGCCGGTAGGAGACCTCGAGGTCCTGGAACGGGCGGCCGACGTCGCGCGGGTTGAGGCTGAAGAGCGTCTCGGCGCGGCTGTTGACCAGGGCGAGCCGTCCGTTGGTGTCGAGGCCGAGCTGGGCGACCGGGCCGGAGGCCAGGGCGGAGCTCTGCAGCTCGCCCATCGACGTGTGGGCGGGCAGCGCCGACGACCAGGCGGGGCGCGCGCCCGACGAGACGGTGCCGGTCTTCTTGAACAGCCGCATGCGCAGGTCGAGGGGCTCGAACTTGTCGCTGTGGTTGAGCAGCATCTCGGCCTTGCCGAGGAACAGGTAGCCCGGGTTGGCCAGCGCGAAGTGGAACCGCCGGACGATGTTGAGCTGCGTCTCGGTGTTGAAGTACATCAGCGTGTTGCGGGCCAGCAGCAGGTCGACCCGGGAGATCGGGGCGTCGCGGGTCAGGTCGTTGCGGCCGAAGATCACCTGGCGGCGCAGGTCGCGGCGGAAGGCGTGGAGACCCTCCGACGACTCGAAGTAGGTCTCGCGGAGCTCCTGGGGGACCTCGGCCATCTGGCGGTCGGTGTAGGTGGCGCTGCGGGCCACCTGGAGCGCCTGCTCGTCGAGGTCGGTGGCGTAGATCTTGACGCGATCCTTGAACTCGTCGACGCCGATCTCCTCGGCGAGGACCATCGCGAGACTGTACGCCTCCTCGCCGGTGGCGCACCCGGCGCTCCAGACGCGGATGCCCTTGCCCGCCTGCTTGCCGGCGACGATGGCCGGCACGACCCGCTCGCGGAGCACCTGCCAGGCCACCGGGTCGCGGAAGAAGCTGGTCACGTTGATCAGCAGGCTGTCGAACAGCCGGTCGAACTCGGCGGGTTCCAGCTCCAGGTAGTCGCGGTATTCGCCGTAGTCGCGAAGCTTGAGGGATTCCAGCCGCCGGGCGATGCGCCTCATCAGGGTGGTGCGCTTGTAGCCGGTGAAGTCGAAACCCCTGGTCTCCTTCAGCATCGCCAGGAGGTCGTCGAAGTCACGTTCGTCAGCCGGGATCACACTCCGACCCTACGCCCCTGCCACGTCGTCCTGGGTGCTGAGCCGCGACTGCATCACCCTGATCGTCTCCAGCGCCTCGCGGGTCTGGTCGGCCTCCTCGGCGAGCCGGGTGAAGGACATGCGGTGCCCTCGCTGTTCCGCGGAGTGGATCATGCGCTGGAGCAGCCGGCCCCGTTCCTCCAGCCGCAGCACCGCCACCCACAGGGCGCGTTCGACCGCGTCGGCCTGTCCGGCGATCATGGTCTCCATCGACCACGAGTGGCCCACGCGGCAGTCGTAGCGGGGCTCCGGGTTGCCGGGCCGCGTGTACAGCGGGCCGCTGCAGTCGGGGCAGGTGAAGCCGGACAACTCCCCCTCGGGAGGGGTGGTCGGCAGCCGGGGCGTCAGGTAGCGGGCCAGGTCGCGCAGCAGTTCGTCGTCGGGCATGCTCTCCTCCGCGATCACCGGCGACCGGGTCTGGTCCACGATCCATTCGGCCAGCCGCCGGGCCGGCACGATCTGCGCCCGGCCGCTCGCCCGCAGCGCCGCCGACGGCATGCCGGGGAAGGCGCACTCCTCCGGGTCCTGTACGGCCACCACCCCGCCGTGCCGTTCCACCAGCCCGCTGCCGCGCGCCCCGTCGTCGAGGGTGCCGCTCAGCACCAGCCCCGCGACCCGCGGGCCCGCGGCGACGGCGGCGCTCATGAAGAGAAGGTCGGCGGCCGGGCGGTAGCCGTTGTAGCGGGGTCCCCGGCTGACCCGCTGGTGGTCGTCGTGCACCAGGAGGTGGTGGTCGGCCACGGCCACCCGGATCTCCCCGCGCACCAGCGGCAGGCCGTCCTCGGCGGGCGCCGCCTTGAGCGGCCCGGCCCGGTCGAGGATGCCCGCCAGCGCGCTCGACCCTGATGAGGCCACGTGCAGGACCACCAGGACGGCCGCGGGTAGGCTCGGCGGGAGACGGGCCACCAGGGTCCGCAACGGCTCCACCCCACCGGCCGACGCGGCGACGACCACGAGGTCTCTTCCCTGCTGGCTGTCCACGGGGTTTCCCTGCCCGCTATCTCGGCGTATGCACATAAGACCGCAAAAAGGGTAGGGACTCGGACATGATCCTCTCGCTCGCCGTCGTCCAGGAGGACGGCCCCGACCTCGGCCTCGCGCTGTCCGGCGAGGTCGACTGGACCTGGGCCGAATGGCTGGAGAGCTCCCTGACGGCGGTAATGTTCCGCCGGTTCGACCGGGTGACCCTGGACCTGGGCGGGGTGGGCTTCTGCGACCTGGAGGGCGCCCGGGTCCTGCTCCGCTTCAAGGCGCTGGTGGAGCTCGACGGGGCGATCCTGCTGCTGACCGGCGGTGGTCCGGCCACCCGCCTGCTCGGGCTGCTCTCCCCGGGGCTGGTAAGCACGCCGTCCCCGGTCCCCCTGGCCGTGGCCGACCCGGTCGCCGGTCATCGTCCCGTCGTGCGGGGAGCCCGGCCCGGCGCGGAGTCGCGGCCGCGCCGCCCGCTCGACCCGGCTCCGGCCGCCGACGCGGTGCATCCGGTCATGCGGCGGGCCGCGGAGCTGAGGGAGATCATGCGGGAGGAGCTGCGGACCATGCGCGAACGCGCCGCCGCCAACTGCGCCGACATGGCCGACCTGCACGACCGCCTCGCGCGGATGCACGAGTACGCCGGGCACACGCTCGACTGCGACTGCGACTCCCACGAGCGCAAGGCCGCGGAGTTCCGGGCCAGGAGCAACCGGTTCGCCCCCGCCTGACCTTCCCGGAAATCCCCGCGCGACTGGCCCCCCGTCCTTGGGGCATGGTGTCCCCCAGTGGCGACCAGGCGACGGAGACGGGGGAGCGATGACCGAGTCGGCCGACGCGTTCGAGACCGAGTTCATCGAGTTCCAGAAGCGCCTGGCGTATCTGCGGGAGTCGCGGGCGTACGTGACCGCCGAGCTCGGCCGCGACGAATGGGTCGACGCCGCCCTGCTGGAGCTCGACGTGGCCACCGAGGAGCTCAAGGTCCGCCAGGAGGAGCTGGTCTCCTGGGCCGACCAGGTGGCCGCAGAGAAGAGCCCGGCCGAGCTGGAGCGCCTGCTGCTGCGGGCCGCCTTCACCGGCTCGCCGTTCCCCACCCTGATCGTGACCGGCGACGACGGGGTGATCCGGCGCGCCAACGCCGCCGCGCTGGCCCTCCTCGACGTGACCCAGTCGTACGCGTCCGGCCGCCCCTTCCCCGTCTTCGCCGACCTGCGCTTCCGGGCCGCCCTGCGGTCGGCGCTGGCGGCGGTGAGCCGGACCGGCGAGACCCGGACGGTCCGCATGCGGCTGGCCCGGCGACGGCTGCCCCCGGTGGATGTCACCCTCGCGATCACCGCGCTCGACCTGCCGGGTGAGCGCCCCCATCTGATGATCGGCACCTCGATCGTGCCGCCGCTCGAACCGGTCGCGCCGTCGGCGCCCGAGATCCACCCCGCGCGGGAGGACGTGCTGGCCGCCTTCTCCCGGCTGCTGCTCTCGCCCGGCTTCTCCCTGGGGAAGGCGGCGGCCGCGCTGCTCGACGCCATGGCCGACTGGGTGTACGTCGACCTGCTCGACCAGACCGGGGTCTGGCGTCCGGGGGCGGCCCTGGCGGGCCGCGGCGCCGACGCCGCCGACCGGCCGCTCGTCCTGCAGCGGCGGGTGCTCGACACCGGGCGCCTGGCGCTGGAGAGCCCGCTCGACGACCTCGGCGTCCTGGGGGAGGACCCAGACGGGGTGAAGGTGGCCGCGCGGCTGGGCGTCGGCTCCCTGGTCTGCGTGCCGCTCGCGGCCCGCCGCCCGATGGGCACGGTGACCCTCCTGCGCCGCGCCGGCGGAGGCCGTCCGCTCTCCCTGGCCGAGGCCGGCCTGGTGCGCGAGCTGGGCGACCAGCTGGCGCTCCGGCTCGACCTCGACGAACTCTTGGGCTGACCGGGGGCGTGGCGCGGCCGAAGCGGGGCAGGCGGACCCTTGTCGGAAGGAGGAACGATGACAACCGCCCGCGAGATCATGACTCCGAACGCGGAGTGCGTGAACTCCGACCAGACCATCGCCGACGCCGCCGAGAAGATGCGGCGCCTCGACGTCGGCTCCCTGCCGATCTGCGGGGAGGACCAGCGCCTCAAGGGCATGATCACCGACCGCGACATCGTGGTGAAGGTGATCGCCCAGGGCCGCGACCCGAAGTCCTGCCTGGCCGGTGAGCTGGGAGGCAAGAAGGTCGTGACCATCGGCGCCGACGACGACGCGGGGGAGATCCTGCGCACGATGGGCGCCGGCAAGGTCCGCCGCCTGCCCGTGATCGACGGTCACACCCTGGTGGGGATGGTCGCTTTGGCCGATGTCGCCAAGGCCCTTCCGGAAACGTCGGTCGGCGACCTCATGGCGGCGCTGACCACCGACTGACGTCTTCGCCGGTCCGGCCGTGCCGCCACGGCCGGACCACCGGACGAGAGGCACGGACCATGCCCGCACGCGAGGAACTCCCCGACACGCTGAAGCGCTCCCCGAAGAAGGCCCAGCGGACCTGGCTCAAGGCCCACGACTCGGCCGTCGAACAGTACGGCGAGGGCGAACGGGCCCACCGGACCGCCAACGCCGCCCTCAAGCACGGCTTCGAGAAGGTCGGCGACCACTGGGAGGCCAAGGCCGAGAAGGGCCCCTCCGACCGCCAGGCCGAGAAGAGCACCCCCAAGCCCGGCAAGACCGCCGAGGGCGTCGACGCCAACGCCTCCAAGCAGCACCTCTACGACGTCGCCAAGCGCCTGGAGGTGCCGGGCCGGTCGTCGATGAGCAAGACCGAGCTCGTCGAGGCGATCAAGAAGGCGAACCGGAGGGCCTCGGCGAAGGCCCGGTCGTGAGGAACGCCCGCACGATCGGCCCGGTGACCTCCGGGTCGATCGTGTGGGTCTGCCCGTCGAGGGCCACCACCTGGGCTCCCTGGACCGCCGTGCCCAGGGCCCCCACCATGCCGCGCAGCCGGTCGGGGCTGGCCGCGCCGTCGAGCACCAGCGTGGGCGGCGGGCGCAGGGCGGCCAGCTGCGCGGGCAGGCCGCGGTCGGTCACCAGCAGGGCGTCGTAGACGCACGAGGGCGCCAGGTCCTCCAGACGCCGCCAGAAGGGCGCGTTCCTGGCCTCCTCGACCATGTGCGGCGGCATGCCGATGATCTTCAGCTGGAAGTACTCGACCGCCTCCGCCCGCCGCCCCTGGGAGACCAGCTCGGTCAGGTGGCCGGCGTGGTCGGCGGGGGAGGGGTTCTCGTTCTGGTAGGGCGGCTCGTAGAGGGCCAGCCGGGTGATGCGGGCCCCGTCGAGCAGCGCCTTCAGCGCCAGCAGCCCGCCCGAGGAGTAGCCGAACACGGCCGCCTCGCCGCCCGCGACCTCGATCATCGCCTTCAGGTCGTCGACCTCGTCGGCGATCCGGTAGGGCACGGCCACCTCGCCGCTGCCGCCGCGCCCCCGGCGGTCGTACACGAAGACCGTGAAGTGGTCGGCGAGCGCCTCGGCCAGCGGCAGCCCGGCGGCGCGCTCGTTGAAGACGCCCAGCACGACGATCACCGGCGGCCCCTCGCCGACCTGGTCGTAGGCCAGCGTGGTGCCGTCACGCGAGGTCGTAATCATCATGACAACCGTTCTATCAGCCGCTACCGTCGTACCCAGTCCAGCGAAACGAGGAGAGGCCATGGCTGCCCGCCCGGTGTGACCGGGGTGGTCCAGCGCTGCCCCGGTCAAGACGAGAAACAGTTCTTCTCTCACATTGACTGGAGCATTTCTTCCAATGCCGTGGTACACGGATTTCTTCACCGAGCTGCCCAACACCTTCTGGCGGGCCGCCGTGCCCGTCGAGTACACCACCGCCGAGATCGACTTCCTGATGTCCCTGCCCGGCGACCACGTCCTCGACGTGGCCTGCGGCAGCGGGCGGCACGCCCTCGAACTGGCCGCGCGCGGCCGCCGGGTGACCGGCGTCGACGTGTCGGCCGAGGCGGTCGCCCACGCGACCCGGGAGGCCGCCCGGCGCGGCCTCGACGCCGGTTTCCAGGTCGGCGACATGCGCGCGCTGCCCGCGTCGGCCGCCGACACGGCGATCTGCATGGGCAACGCCTTCGGCTACCTCGACCACGACGAGACGGTCGCCTTCCTGAACGGGCTGACCGCCGAGACGCTGGTCCTCGACTACGGCTTCGTGGCCGAGTCGTTCCTCCCGGGCCTCACCCTGGAGGAGGAGCCGATGACCATCGGCGGCGTCACCGCCGAGCAGGTCAACGAGTACGACGTGACGGCGAGCCGCTGGCTCACCCACTTCACCTTCACCCGAGGTGACGAGGTGCACCGGGGGACCTCGGTCCAGCACGTCTACACCGCCGCCGAGGTCCGCCGCCTGGTCGCCCAGGCGGGCTTCCAGAAGATCGACCTGTACGCCGGCCCCGACCGCGCCCCCTACACGATCGGGTCGAGCCGCCTGATCCTGGTGGCGCGCCGCTAGGCCAGCAGAGCGACGGCCGCGCGGAAGGCCCACGGGAGCCGCCGCGCGGCCGGCGCGATCAGGTCGCCGGTCACCCGGTTGCCCCTGACGGCCACCAGCGCCCCCGTGAGCGCCCGCTGCCGCCGCGACAGCCGCCGCCAGGCCCGTTCGTACGACCCGGGGTCGCCGGCCCGCAGCGCCGCCACGAGCGCCTCCGCCGACCGCGCGGCCAGCGAGATCCCCTCGCCGGTGAGCGCGTCCACGTATCCGGCGGCGTCGCCGACGAGCAGCACCCGCCCGGCCACCCGCGCACGGGCCCCCTGCCGCAGCGGTCCCGCCCCCCTGACCGGCGAACACGCGGCCCCGAGCCGGTCGCGCAGCGCGGGGAAGGCCGCCAGGTGCTCCTCGTAGGGCGCCCGCCGCGAGCTCAGCACCGCCACCCCGACCAGCCCGGCCCCCACCGGCGTCACGTACGCCTCCGCGCCCGGCGACCAGTGCACCTCGACGTGGGGGCTCCACGGGGCGGCCGCGAAGTGGCGGCGCAGGCCGTGGCGGCGGATCCGCCGCGACGCGACGGTCAGCCCCAGGGCGGCGCGCAAGGGGGAGTGCAGCCCGTCGGCGGCGACCAGCCAGCGGGCCCGGCCGAACCCGTCGGCCTCGACGTCGCCGAGACGCTGCCGGAACCGCCCGACCCGCCCGGCGACCACCCGCACCCCGAGGTCGGCGGCCCGCTTGGCGAGCGCCTCGTGCAGGACCGTGCGCCGGACCCCGAGCCCGGCCGCGCCGCGCGGGAACGGCGCGGTCACCGAGCCGCCCGCGTCGAGGTAGGCGATGCCGCGCAGCGGCCACCCCTCGGGCCGCACCCCCAGGGACCGCAGCGCCTCGACGCCCGTGGGCATCAGCCCCTCGCCGCACGCCTTGTCGACCGGGGTCGCCCGGGGTTCGACGACGACGGCCTCCATCCCGGCCAGCGCGGCGTGACAGGCGGTCGCCAGCCCGGCGGGCCCGCCGCCCGCGATCAATAAGTCGATCACGCCGTTCCCAGCCGGGCCAGCGCGGCCTCCTCACACCGGATCCGGACCACCATCAGCCCCGCGTTCAGCACCGTGAAGACCAGGGCGGTCACCCAGGCCGAGTGGACGAGCGGCAGCGCCAGCCCCTCGACGGCCACCGCGACGTAGTTGGGGTGGCGCAGATGGCGGTAGGGCCCGCCCGTGACCGCCGTCAGGCCGGGCACCACCACGACCTGGGTGTTCCACTGGTGGCCCAGCGTCCGGATACACCACCAGCGCAGCCCCTGCGAGGCGATCACCAGGGCCAGCATCGGCCAGCCGAGGGCGGGCACGAAGGGGCGGCCGGTGGCGTACACCTCGATCAGGCACCCGGCCAGCAGGCCGGTGTGCAGCACCACCATGAACGGATAGTGGCCCTGACCGGCGACGACGCCACCCCGGTCGAGGCTCCAGCGGAGGTTGCGCTTGGCGACGACGAGTTCGGCGAGCCGTTCGAGGCCGACGAGGGCGACCAGCAGGGCGTACCAGCCCATCACCACTCCAGGAGGACGAGTTCCGAGCAGAACCCCGGGCCCATCGCGATCATGAGGCCGGGGGTGCCCTTCGGGGGATCGAGCGCCATCGTGTCGGCCAGCACGCGCAGCACCGACGACGACGACAGGTTGCCGACCTCGGCCAGCGACCGCCACGTCACGTCGAGGGCGTCCGGCGGCAGGTCGAGGGCCTCGACGACCGCCTCCAGCACACGGGGCCCGCCGGGGTGGCAGACCCAGGCCGTGATGTCCGACCGGGTCAGACCGTGGTCGCCGAGGAAGCCGTCGACGTCGCCGGGCAGGTAGGTGCGGACCACGGCCGGGACGCTGGCGTCCAGGACCACCCGGAAGCCGCCGTTGGTGATGTCCCAGCCCATGACCTGGTCGGAGTCGGGATAGAGGTGGGAGCGCGAGTCGATCACGCGGGGGCCGGGGCCTTCGGAGGTGGTGGCGACCACGGCGGTCACGCCGTCGCCGAACAGTCCGCCCGCGACCAGGTTGGCGATCGAGCGGTCGTCGCGCTGGATCGTCAGCGAGCAGAACTCCACCGACAGCAGCACCGCGACCCGCCCGGCCCCCGCCCCCAGATAGTCGTGGACGCGGGCCACCCCGGCCGCGCCGCCCACGCAGCCCAGGCCGAACAGCGGCAGGCGTTTCACGTCGGGTCGCATGCCGAGGCGGGAGGCGATGCGGGCCTCGATCGACGGCGCGGCGATGCCGGTCACCGTCGTGAAGAGCATCAGGTCGACGTCGCGGGGGGTCAGGCCGGCCGCGTCGAGGGCTTCGGCGACGGCCTGGGAGCCCAGGTCGACCGCCGCCGCGACGAACACGTCGTTGGCCGCGCCGAAACCGTCGAGTTTCACATAGTCGTCGAGGGGCAGTACGAGGTGCCGGAACTCCACTTGGGCGTGCCGGTGGAGCCGGTCGAGAACGCGGCGTTCGGTGGCGTCGAGAATGCCCAGTCGGGCGATCGCATCGGTGATCTCAGCCTGCGCGTAGCGGTTCGGCGGCAGGACGCCCTGAACGGCGGCGATACGTGACATCGCACTCCCAGATCGGCAGAAATCCATCCCCTTCCGATCTCTGCCCACCCCTCACGGGTTCATGTGCGTCCCGTTGGGAACCCCAACCCCTGTGCTCCTGGGATTAGCCCTCGCGTGTCACCCCGGGCCGACGCTGGCGGTCACCGCGCTGGTGACCGCACTGGCCGCCGGTTCGGGACGGGACTTCGCCGGATGCCTGCTCGTGCTGGCCGCCGTGCTGACCGGGCAGGTGTCGGTGGGCTGGTCGAACGACGCCGTGGACGCGAACCGCGACCGGGCCCTGGGCCGGACCGGCAAGCCCGTGGTCGCCGGGCGTGTCCCGGTCGCGACCCTGTGGGCGGCCGCCTTCGCCGCCCTGCTGGCGTGCGTGCCGCTGTCGCTGGCGAGCGGCGCGGCGGCGGGCGCCTTCCATCTGCTGGGGGTGGCGGCGGCGTGGGCGTACAACCTCGGCCTGAAGGCCACCGTCTTCTCGTGGGCGCCCTACGCGATCGGGTTCGGGCAGTTCCCGGCGTTCGTGTCGCTCGGGCTGCCCGGCCAGCCCTGGCCCGCCTGGTGGTCGGTGGCCGCCGGGGCGCTGCTCGGGATCGGCGCCCACCTGGCCAACGTGCTGCCCGACATCGACGGCGACCTGGAGACGGGCGTGCACGGCCTGCCCCAGCGGCTCGGCCGCCGCCGGACCCTGACGCTCACCCCGGTCTTCCTGGTCGCCGCCGTCGTGGTGCTCTGGTGGCCCGCGGCGCCGCTCGCCGCCGCGCTGGCGCTGGCCCCGCGCCTGGTACGCCGCCCGTCGGCGCCGTTCCAGAGCGCGGTCGCCGTGGCGGCGCTGGCCGTCGTGCTCCTGCTCCTGCGCGGAACCGGCTAGCCCTTGTAGTTGAACACCTGACGCAGCGTGTGCTGCACGGTCACCAGGTCGGTCTGGTCGGCCATGACCTGGTCGATGGGCTTGTACGCCTCCGGGTGCTCGTCGACCAGCGACGACGCCCGGTCGGCGTTCCAGGTCCGTCCCTCCATCGCCTTCTTCAGCGACGACGCGGTGAGCGTGCGCTTGGCCTGCCCGCGCGACATCCGCCGCCCCGCCCCGTGGGAGCACGAGTGGTAGGAGTCGGAGTTGCCCTTCCCGCGCACGATGTACGACTGCGTCCCCATCGAGCCCGGGATGACGCCCTCGTCGCCGGTGTCGGCCTTGATGGCGCCCTTGCGGGTGATCCACAACGACTTGCCGTGGTGGGTCTCCCGCTGGGTGAAGTTGTGGTGGCAGTTGATCGTCCGGACCCGGCGGCCCTTCCCGACCACCGAGAACAGCGCGTTCGACAACACCGCGTCCATCCGCGCCCGCGAGGCCATCGCGTACGCCTGCGACCACAACATGTCGTCGATGTAGGCGGCGAACTCGGGCGTGCCCTGGACGAAGTAGGCCAGGTCGGGGTCTTCCAGCCCGATCGCCGCCTGCTTCATCGCCCTCTTCGCGTCGGCGATGTGGCGGGTGGCGAGCTGGTTCCCGATCCCGCGCGAGCCGGAGTGGAGCACCGTCCACACCCGGTCGCGCTCGTCGAGGCAGACCTCCACGAAGTGGTTGCCCGACCCGAGGGTGCCGAACTGCGTCGCCACCGTCTTGTCCTGCTTGGCGGTCAGTTCCGTGGACGGCCGCCCGAGCGCCTCCAGCGCCTTGTCGACGGCCCGGTCGTCGTGGCCCCGGCCCACGCCGGCCGGGATGCTCCGCTCGACCAGCGGCATCAGCGCGTCGAGGTTCCCGGGCAGGTCGGCGGCGGTCAGGTCGGTCTCGGTCGCGATCATTCCGCAGCCGATGTCGACCCCGACGGCGGCGGGGATGATCGCGCCCTCGGTGGGGATGACCGAGCCGACGGTCGCGCCGATCCCGATGTGCGCGTCGGGCATGAGCGCGACGTGTCCGGACACGAACCGCAGGCGCGCGGTCCGGGCCGCCTGCTCGATCGTTCCGGCGTCGATGTCGCTGGCCCAGGACAGCAGGTTGTGGGCGACTTCCTTCGGCATGATGATCTCCTGTTCAGTGCGATCAGTGTGCCGAACCGGGGTTAAGCGTTCCCAATGGTTTTCCTCTGGAGGAATCCCCGTTGATCGGGCGCGGTTGTATCTGCTCTAAGCTGGCATACAGAATGGAGATGGTTACGTGCTGGTCGACTCGTTCGGGCGTGTCGCGACAGACCTGCGGGTGTCGCTGACCGATCGATGCAACCTCCGGTGCAGCTACTGCATGCCGCCGGAAGGTCTCGACTGGCTGCCGAAACCCGACCTGCTGACCGCCGACGAGATCGTCCGCCTGGTCACCATCGGCGTGCGCGACCTGGGTGTCACCGAGGTCCGCTACACCGGCGGCGAGCCGTTGCTGCGCCGCGAACTGGTCGAGATCGTCGCCCGCACCTCCGGCCTGGGCGCCGAGATCTCTCTCACGACCAACGGCATCGGCCTGGCGAAGCTGGCCGCCCCGCTCGCCGAGGCGGGCCTCCACCGGGTCAACGTGTCGCTCGACACGATTGACCGCGAGATCTTCAAGAAGCTGGCCCACCGCGACCGCCTGCCCGACGTCCTCGACGGCCTGGCCGCCGCCGACGCGGCCGGCCTGCGGCCGGTGAAGGTCAACGCCGTCCTGATGCGCGACGTCAACGACCACGAGGCCGCCGGCCTGCTGCGTTACTGCCTCGACCGCGGCTACCAGCTCCGGTTCATCGAGCAGATGCCCCTCGACGCCCAGCACGGCTGGAGCCGCGAGAACATGATCACCGCCGACGAGATCCTCGGCCTGCTCGGGGCCCACTTCACCCTTGACGACGCCGACCCGAAGGAGCGCGGCAGCGCGCCGGCCGAGTTGTTCCTCGTCGACGGCGGCCCCGCCACGGTCGGCGTGATCGGCTCGGTCACCCGCCCGTTCTGCGGGGCCTGCGACCGCGTCCGCCTGACCGCCGACGGCCAGATCCGCAACTGCCTGTTCGCCACCGAGGAGTCCGACCTCCGCCGGGCGATGCGCGAGGGCGCCTCCGACGCCGACCTCGCCGCCCGCTGGACCGCCTCGATCGCCCGCAAGAAGCCCGGCCACGGCATCGACAACCCCGAGTTCCTCCAGCCGTCCCGCCCGATGAGCGCGATCGGCGGCTGACCCGTCCCTAGCGATCTGGAGCCCGACCGTGAACGTGCTGGAGGAATGGACCGCCCTGGTCTGCCGCGAACTCGGCATCGACCCGGCCGTCGTCGACCGCGACATGGTGCTCGATCTGACGCGCGACGTCGCCCACGGGGTCGCCCGGCCGGCCGCGCCGCTGACGGCCTACCTCCTCGGCCTGGCCCAGGGCGCCGGCACCGCTCCCGAGGGGGCGGCGGCGGTCATCTCCGCCAAGGCGGCCGAATGGAGCCGCGACTAGGTTCTAGGATGCCTCGGGTGGGCGCGGGGCCCTCGGATCGTTTCGTTCGCGGGAAATCACGAGGGGTTCGCCGACCTTGGACACGCTGCTGCCCGACGACCCCGCCCTGATCGGCCCCTACCGGCTCGAAGGACGGCTCGGCGCGGGCGGCATGGGCGAGGTCTTCCTCGCCCGCTCACCGGGCGGCCGGGTCGTCGTGGTCAAGCGTGTGCACCGCCACCACGCGGGCGACCCCGAGTTCCGCGTCCGCTTCGCCCGCGAGATCGACGCCGCCCGCCGGGTCGGAGGCCATTTCACCGCCCAGGTGATCGCGGCCGACCCCGCCGCCGACCTCCCCTGGATGGCCGCCGCCCACATCCCCGGCCCGTCGCTCCACACCCTGGTCTCGGAACGCGGCCCGCTCCCGGTCGAGGCCGTGACCGCCTTGGGCGCGGCACTCGCGGAGGGCCTGGCCGCCATCCACGACTGCGGCCTGATCCACCGCGACTTGAAGCCGTCCAACGTGATCTGCGCCGACGACGGCCCCCGCATCATCGACTTCGGCATCGCCCGCCCCCTGGACGCCGGCCCGCTGACCGAGACGGGCGCGCTCGTCGGCACCTGCTCCCACATGTCGCCCGAGCGGCTCAACGGCCACCCCGCCACCCCGGCCGCCGACGTCTTCGCCCTCGGCTGCGTCCTGGTCTTCGCCGCCACCGGCCACGGCCCCTTCCCGGCGGGCACTCTGCCTGCGGTCATCCACCGCATCACCACCGGCGACGGCGACCTGAGCGACGTCCCAGAGCGGTTACGCCCTCTCATCGCCGCCTGCCTGTCCACCGACCCCGCGGCCCGCCCGACCGTCGCCGAGATCCTCACCACCCTCGGCCCGCCCGTGCCACCCGGAGGCCTCCCGCCATTCGGAGATGTCGGGCCACTTGGCCACGTCTCGCCACCCGGGAGCCTCGCACCGGCCGGAAACTCTGCCCCAGACGCGTTGGTGGGACAGTCGGCAGACGTGGGACCGCCTTCGTCGGCGGGGCCCGTGTCGGACCGGACGCCCGGGTTGCCCCGGCGGGCCCTGCTGGCCGGTGGGCTGGCGGTGGGGGCCACGGTCGTGGTCGTCGGGGTCTCCCAGGTCTTCGGCGCGGAGGAGCTCGCGCCGGTCACGCCGGTCTCGGCGCGGCTCACGAAGACCCTCACCGGGCACGTGGGGGAGGTGTTCGCGGTGGCGTTCAGCCCCGATGGCACCCTGCTGGCCAGCGGCGGCGCCGACCGCACGGTGCGCCTGTGGGATCCCGCCGGGAAGGCGCGGCCCGAGGCGCTCACCGGTCACGAGAGCGGGGTCTACGCGGTGACCTTCACCGGCGACGCCCGCCTGCTGGTCTCCGCCGGCGGCGACCGGCTGGTGCGGTTGTGGGACGTCGCCGACCGGGTCATGCTCACCGGCCTGCCGGGTGGTGACGACGGCGTGAACGCGGTGGCGTCCAACACCGAGGGGACCGTGATCGCCACGGGCGGTGGCGACGGGACCATAACGCTCTGGGATCCGGCCGGCGGGGCCCGGCTCGGCAAGCTGGCCGGGCATGAGGAAGCGGTCGTCGCGGTGGCGTTCGACCCTGACGGAAGAGTGCTGGCCAGCGGCGGCGCCGATAAAACCGTGCGGATCTGGGACGTCGCCCGTCGCGCGCCCCTGCACACGCTGACCGCACATGAGGGCTGGGTCACCGCGGTGGCGTTCAGCCCCGATGGAAAGCTGCTGGTCAGCGGGGGAGCGGACCGGGTGGTGCGGTTGTGGGATCCGGCCGGCGCCGAGCGGGGCACGCTGCCCGGTCATGACGCCGGGGTCGCGGCGGCGGCGTTCTCCCGTGACGGGAGGCTGCTCGCCACCGGCAGCGGCGACCGCACCACAAGGTTGTGGGATCCGGTGTCCCGCACCCGGCTGGCCACGCTCACCGGGCACACGGCGGCGGTCGGGGCGGTGGCGTTCAACCACGATGGAAGCCTGCTGGCCACCGGCGGGGCCGACGCCACGGTCAGGGTCTGGGAGATTCGCTGATCTTTTCGCGAAGACAGTCAGACCGCGCCGCGAGTAAAGGCGGCAGAAAAGGTCTGGACATAGGGCGACGCCGGGTGGTTACGGGGGCAAACCACCCGGCGTCGCTTCATCGGCGTTCCGACGGGGGCCCGGAACGCCGGCACCAGCGCTCCGACGGGGGACCAGAGCGCTTGGCTAAACTGTACACCTACCACCCTTAGGATGCGTCAAGACTTAGTCACGACCCGATCTCGCGTCGATGCCGTGGTATCTCGTTTTGGTTAGCTCCATCCATGTCCTGAAGTGGGGGAAGGTCCTTTCCCCGCTCGTTGGCCCCGATCACGGCAAGGTACGGCAAAAGCACCGCGCCCGCGATGAAGACCCCTCGCAGCCACAGGGGCGCCCCGGGCCAGGCCACGGCCAGGATCAGGCAGACGACACGGATCGACATCTTGATCACGTAGCTGATCTCGCGCCTGCGGATGTCGGCCGACAACGACGGCTGCGCGTCGGTCACCTGGTGAACGGTCGTCTTCCGCCGATGAAACAGCTTCACGATCCAACCCTACGCCCGGGGCATATGATCGTTTCGCGACGACAGGGAGGCACGATGTCTGACCGCACCTACCGGGTGACCGAGATCGTGGGAACGTCGGGGGAGTCCGTCGACCAGGCCATTCGCAACGGGATCAGGCGGGCGTCGCAGACGCTGCGCCATCTCGACTGGTTCGAGGTGACGGAGGTCCGCGGCCACATCCAGGACGGCGAGGTCGCCCACTTCCAGGTGGGCATGAAGGTCGGTTTCCGCCTGGAAGACTCCGAATAGCAGAAGGGGGCGGCCCGGTGCAACTCCGGACCGCCCCTTGACTGCCTTGTCAGATCAGTTGGCCTGGCTCACGGTCGACATGTTGAAGTCGGGCACCCGCAGCGGCGGCATGATCGTACGGGTGAAGTAGTCGTTCCACTCGCGCGGCAGGGTCTGCGACGCCGCGCCGACCTCGGTGACCCGCGAGAGCAGGTCGACCGGCGACTCGTTGAACCGGAAGTTGTTCACCTCGCCGGTGACCTCGCCGTTCTCGACCAGGTAGACGCCGTCGCGGGTCAGGCCGGTGAGCAGCAGCGTCTGCGGGTCGACCTCGCGGATGTACCACAGGCAGGTCAGCAGCAGGCCGCGCTCGGTGGCCGCGATCATCTCCTCCAGTGACTTCCCGCCCGCCGGGCCCTCCATGATCAGGTTGTCGATCGCGGGGGTCTCGGCGAGGCCGGTGACCTCGGCCGAGTGGCGGGTCTGGATCAGGTTGGCCAGCTTGCCGTCGGCGATCCACCTGGTCTGGCCCAGCGAGAAGCCGTTGTCGAAGACCGACGACTCGCGGCTCGACGCGTGGGAGACGGTGAAGCCGCCGCACTCCACCCCGGCCCTGGCCGGGTCGCTGTAGAGGTCGATCGGCAGCTTGGCCAGCTCCTCGCCGACGCGGGTGCCGCCGCCGGGCTTGGAGAAGACGGTGCGGCCGTCGAAGGCGTCGCGGGCGCCCGCCGACCAGTACAGATAGATCATCAGGTCGGCCACCGCGCCCGGGGGCAGCAGGGTCTCGTAGCGGCCCGGGGCCAGGTCGACCCTGCGCTTGGCCCATTCGAGGCGCTGGGCCAGCGTCGCGTCGAGGGCCGCGATGTCGACGTCGGTGAAGTCGCGGGTGGCCGCGCCGACCCACGCCGAGCGGGTCATGTCGGGCGATTTGGCGTTCAGCTCCAGGCGGCCGGTCGGCTGGTCGTGCCGGCGGCGCAGGCCGGTGCTGGTGCCGACGAAGACCGAGTTGACCAGGTGTTCGGCGAAGCCGTAGAGCCGGCGGCCGCCGGCCTCGGCGGCAGCGAACGCCTCACCCAGCGCCGGCGCCAGGTCGCGGAAGACCGCGATCGAGGTCTCCTCGGCCGGGCGGTCCCAGTCGGCGGCGGCCTCTCCGGCCACCAGCGGGCGCGCGTCCTCCGACGGCTGCGCGTCACGCGCCGCCCGGTCGGCCGCGCCCACGACGTCGGCGATCTGGTCGGGCGTGACGCCCGACCGGGAGACCACCCCGGTGCCGCTGCCGGCGATCGAGATGACCGTCAGCCGCGAGCCCCGGGCCACCCCGTTGGTCGTCAGGGTGTTCCCGGCGAACCGGAGGTTCGCGGTGGTGTCCTCGTCGACGATGACGACGCGGTCGTCGGCGCCGGGCAGCGCCAGCGCGCGCTCGACTACTTCCTGCGGGGTCACTTGCCGCCCTCCTGCACCGTGTTGAGGATCTTCACACCGCGGAACCGGGCGGCCGGGGTGCCGTGGCTCACCGGGGCCACCTGGCCGGGCTGGCCCTTCCCGCAGTTGAACGCGCCGCCGAGCACGTAGGTCTCCGGCCCGCCGACGGCGTCCATCGAGCGCCAGAAGTCGGTGGTGGTGGCCTGGTAGGCGACGTCGCGGAGCTGGCCCGCGAGCCGGCCGTTCTCGATCTTGTAGAAGCGCTGGCCGGTGAACTGGAAGTTGTAGCGCTGCATGTCGATCGACCAGCTCTTGTCGCCCAGGACGTAGATCCCGTCGTCGACGCCCGCGATCAGTTCTTCGGCCGACGGGCCGCCCTCGGCGGGCTGGAGCGAGACGTTGGCCATGCGCTGGATCGGGGTGTGGCCGGGGGAATCGGCGAACGCGCAGCCGTTCGAGCGGCCCAGGCCCTTGAGCAGGGCCATGCGCCGGTCGAGCTGGTAGCCGACCAGGGTGCCGTCGCGCACGATGTCGAACCGCTGGCCCTGCACGCCCTCGTCGTCCCAGCCGACGGTGGCCAGGCCGTGGTCGGCGGTCCGGTCGCCGGTCACGTTCATGATCGGGGAGCCGTAGGCGAGCGTGTTCAGCTGGTCGAAGGTCGCGAACGAGGTGCCCGCGTACGCCGCCTCGTAGCCCAGCGCACGGTCGAGCTCGGTTGCGTGGCCGATCGACTCGTGGATGGTCAGCCACAGGTTCGACGGGTCGATCACCAGGTCGTACGTGCCCGCCTTCACCGAGGGGGCGGCCAGCTTCTCGGCCAGCAGGTCGGGCAGCTCGGCCAGCTCGGCCGGGAAGTCCCAGCCGGTGCCGGTCAGGTATTCGTAGCCCCGGCCCACCGGGGGCGCGAGGGTGCGCATGTCGTCGAAGGCGGCGCCCTCGGACTTCATCGCGGTCAGGGAGGGATGGACGCGGACCCGCTGCTGCGTGGTCACCGTGCCGGCCGAGTCGGCGTAGAACTTCTGCTCCTTGACCTGCATCAACGAGGCCGACACGTGGTCGACCCCCTTGGCCAGCAGGCCGGCGGACCAGTCGCCGAGCAGCGCGACCTTGTCGCGCAGCGGCACGTCGAACGGGTCGACGTCGTAGAGGGACACCCAGACGCCCTCGTGCACCGGCTCGGCGGCCAGCTCGACGGGCTCCCGGTTGAGGGGCGCGCTCACCTCGGCCACCTGGACGGCCTGCGCCGCCACCTCGGCCACGGCCTCGGGCGTGAGCGTGATGCCGCCGGCGAACCCCCAGGTGCCGTTCTTGACCACCCGTACGGCGAAACCGAGGTCGTCGGCGTCGCTGGAGCCTTCGAGCCGCGCGTCGAACAGGCGGAGCGTCTCGGCGCGCACCCGTTCGAGGCGGAAGGCGGCGAACTCGGCGCCCAGCTCGCGGGCCCGCTGGAGGGCGGCGTCGGCCAGCTGCCGCAGCGGCAGGGCGAGGAAGTCGGGATCGATCTGACGCATGCAGGGATCCTAGTCCGCGCCACGCGAGTCGATCTGGAGTAACCCCACCACGCCGCAGCCGCGATCTTGTCTCCGGCGGACAAGAGGCTACCTGCGGGTAACTAGTAACGTCGGGTACATGCCTCGCTCTGTACTCGTCACCGGCGGCAACCGCGGCATCGGCCTCGCGATCGCCCGGGAACTCTCCGCGGCCGGAGACCTCGTCGCCGTCACCCACCGATCCGGCCAGGCCCCCGAGGGCCTCTTCGGCGTCCAGTGCGACGTCACCAGCCAGGAGTCGGTCGACGCCGCCTTCGAGAAGGCCGAGGCCGAACACGGCCCGGTCGAGGTCGTCGTGGCCAACGCCGGCATCACCAAAGACACCCTGCTGGCGATGATGAAGGAAGAGACCTTCACCGACGTCATCGACACCAACCTGACCGGGGCCTACCGCGTCGCCAAGCGCGCCGTCCGCCCGATGCTGCGCCTCAAGCGCGGCCGCATCATCCTCGTCTCCTCGGTCGTCGGCCTCCTCGGCTCGGCCGGGCAGGCCAACTACGCCGCCTCCAAGGCCGGGCTGGTCGGCTTCGGCCGGTCGCTGGCCCGCGAGCTCGGCTCGCGGAGCATCACCGTCAACATCGTGGCCCCCGGTTTCGTCGAGACCGACATGACCGCAGTCCTCACCGAGGAGCAGCAGGCCGCCATCCAGAAGCAGATCCCGCTCGGCCGCCAGGCCAAGGTGGGCGAGGTCGCCCGCGTCGTCCGCTTCCTCGCGAGCGACGACGCCTCCTACATCACCGGGGCCGTGATCCCCGTCGACGGCGGCCTGGGAATGGGGCACTGACCATGGGAATCCTCGAGGGCAAGCGCATCCTCGTCACCGGCGTGCTGACCGACGCCTCGATCGCGTTCAGCGTGGCCAAGCTGGCCCAGGAGGAGGGCGCCCAGATCGTCCTCACCGGGTTCGGCCGCCTGAGCCTGGTCGAGCGCATCGCCAAGCGGCTGCCCGAGCCGCCGCCGGTGCTGGAGCTCGACGTCAGCAACACCGAACACCTCGACAGCCTGGCCGAGCGGGTCGGCGAACACCTCGGCGGGCTCGACGGGGTCGTGCACTCCATCGGGTTCGCGCCGCAGACCGCCCTCGGCGGCAACTTCCTCAACACCTCGTGGGAAGACGTCGCCACCGCCTTCCAGATCTCCACGTTCTCCTACAAGTCGTTGTCGATGGCCTGCCTGCCGCTGATGAAGCAGGGCAGCTCGGTCGTCGGCCTCGACTTCGACGCGTCCAAGGCGTGGCCGGTCTACGACTGGATGGGCGTGGCCAAGGCGGGGCTGGAGGCGACCAACCGCTACCTCGCGCGCGACCTGGGCAAGCACGGCATCAGGGCCAACCTCGTGGCGGCCGGCCCGCTGCGCACGATGGCGGCCAAGAGCATCCCCGGCTTCAAGGAGTTCGAGGACTCCTGGCCCGCCAAGGCCCCGCTGGGCTGGGATCTGGCCGACACCGTGCCGGCCGCGAAGGCGTGCGTCGCCCTGCTGAGCGACTGGTTCCCGGCCACCACCGGCGAGATCGTGCACGTCGACGGCGGCGTCCACGCCATCGGCGCCTGACCGCCTTTAGGCGATGCGCTGACGCCGGCGCGACGGCGACGGGAGCCCGGAGAGCGGCAGCGACTCCGGGCACATCGCCTCAAGCTCGTCCTTCCTGGCCCGCTTGATCCAGGCGACCCGCGCGGCCAGCACCGCCGACACCAGCAGCAGCGTCGTCAGCCCGGTCGCGACCGGGTCGTAGGCCTGCTTCGGCCGCACCGGCGCCTTGCGGGTGTCGCTCATCAGCTCGGGGATCAGCTGGCCCGGCCACAACAACGGCGGGGCCACCTCGTCGACGCGGATCGGCTCGGCGTCGGCGACCGGCGGGGGAGTCGGCTCCGGCGAGGCGGTGATCGACTCGCCCGTGGTGACGAACTGGGGGCGCGGCTCCGGCCGCCGCTCCCTGCGGGTCTTGCGCGGCGCGGCCGAGGCCGTGGCCGTGTCGGCAGGCTGCACCCGCACCGGTTCGGCGTCGAGCGTCGGCGCCGGGCTGTGGCCGCAGTCGAGCACGCAGGCGTCGACCGAACCGCCGTCGGAGGTTCCGGTCTCGACGCCGGTCGACGTCTCGGCCTTGTTGCCGTTGTTCCCGTTGTTGCCGTTCTTCGACTTGCCGTTGGCGTTGCCGTTGTTGCCGGGCTTGGTCTTCTCGTCGGAGGACGAGGAGTCGCTTCCGGTCACCCCGCCGACGACCTTGTCGACCGTGTCGGTGACGTCGTCGAGGCCGCCCTTGGTCACGTCGTCGACCACGTCGGTCGCGCCGTCGACGACCTTGCACAGGGTGTCGGTCACGCCCGGCAGCAGGCCGCCCCGGTCGCAGTCGGCGGCCCGGGCGGCCTCGGCCATGACCACGGGGAAGGCGGCGCCGATGGCCACGGCGAGAACGCCGGCGCCGAGGGCGGACGCGCGCCGTCCGATCCTCATGAGCCCCTCCCCAGTCACCGGCGGGCCCCCTCCCCTGTGGGCGCACCGCTCCCGTTGGCGCGCTCCAGTCTCTCTCCAACGCCCGGTGAATTTCGCGCTGAGTCGCCCTTCGGTATCCAGGTGTGATACGCGAGACCATTTCTCGTTCGGTTGAACCTTTCACCGGCCACCTGCTGCGGGCCGGGCCCCGAAGGCCCCCGCGTTGACGGCGCGCCCGGCCGGTCCGGACGATCGGGTCCATGCAGATCACCGCAGTGGTCCTCACCGCCGCTCTGCTCGCGGCCCCCGTGCCGACGACCTCGCCGACCCCGGGCCCGTCCGGTTATCCGATGGTCTGCCGGACCGGCCCGATCCCCCCGAGCCCGCCCGTGAACGCCCCGCCGACCGCGCCCGGGGCGCCGGTGGTCGTCTGGTCGTTCTTCAACGGCGCGGAGCTGCGCTGGGAGCCGTCGACCGACGATCACGGCGTGGCCTGCTACGAGGTCTACCAGGACGACGGCGCCAACGGGATCATCCGGGCCGTCTTCCAGGGGCCCAACCAGGGCTGGGTCAACCTCCCGACCCCCATCGGGACCCGGATCTATCCCGTCTACGTGGTCGCCGTCGACCGCTACGGCGTGCGCGGCGCCCGGTCGCCGGTCACCCAGGTGCGCATCAGCAACGACATCGTGCAGCCGCAGCCGAGCCGCCCGGTCGCCGCCCCGCTGAGCCCCACCAGCGTGCGCCTGTCGTGGACGCTGCCCTCCTACAGCTCACCCGCCACGGCCTACCAGGTCATCTCGGGCGGGCAGCTGCTCACGACGGTCCCGGGCACCACCGCGACCCTCACCGGGCTGACGCCGGGCACGCAGTACTCCGTCACGGTCCGCCCCATCTACGGGGACAACAGCTGGGGACCCGAGTCGCCGCCGGTGGTCTTCACCCCCAGCGCGCCCGCCGTGTCGTGCCAGGTCTCCTACTCGGCCACCACCTGGGGCCGCGGCATGACCGCGAACGTGGCGATCAAGAACACCGGCGACGAGCCGATCGAGGACTGGGCGCTCGCGTTCACCTTCCCCTCGGCCGGGCAGCAGCTCGAACGGGGCTGGTCGGCCGACTGGGCGCAGAGCGGCCAGCGGGTCACCGCCACCGGCGTGAACTGGAACAGGGACATCGCGCCCGGCCGGACCCTGTGGATCGGATTCAACGGTGAGCACACCGGCGCGAACCCCGCGCCGGCCGACTTCACCGTCAACGGCTCCGCCTGCGCCTGACCCGCAGGCGGCGTTCACCCGGGAGGCCCTGGGCGAGGTGTCACGACGACACGTCGTCCAGGGCCTCGCGGATCTCCCAGGGGAGCACGAGCGTCTCGGACTGCAGCACGCCCAGCAGCTGGGCGTGGGTGCGCGCGCCCACGATCGCCGAGGCGACGCCGGGCCGGTCGCGGACCCAGGCCAGCGCCACCGCGAGCGGCGAGGCGCCCAGGCCCTCGGCGGCGGTCACGCACGACTCGACGATCCGGCGCGAGCGCTCGTCGAGATAGGGCTGGATGAAGTCGGCGAAGTGGGGGGTGGCGGCGCGCGAGTCGGCCGGGATGCCGGTCCGGTACTTGCCGGTCAGCACGCCCCGCCCGAGCGGCGACCAGGCCAGCACGCCCGCGCCGACATGGGCGGCGGCCGGGATCAGCTCGTCTTCGGCCTCCCGCGCCACCAGCGAGTATTCGACCTGCGCGGCCACGATCGGGGCCCGGCCCGGCGCCGAGCGCTGGTGCACCCCGGCCGCCGCGAGCTGCCAGCCCGCGTAGTTGCACACCCCGGCGTAGGCGGCCCGGCCGGTCGAGACCGCGATGTCGACGGCCAGCAGGGTCTCTTCGAGCGGTACGTCGGGATCGAAGGCGTGCAGCTGCCATAAGTCGACCTCGTCGACGCCCAGGCGGTCGAGCGAGGCGTCGAGGGCGCGGATCAGGTGGCGGCGCGAGCCGTCCTTGCCGCCGGGTGTCAGGACGGCCTTGGTGGCGATCACCAGGTCTTCTCTGGGGACCACCTCTTTGAGCAGCCGGCCGATCAGCCGCTCGGCGTCGCCGCCCGCGTAGACGTCGGCGGTGTCGACCAGCGTGCCGCCCTCGTCGGCGAACGTCATGAGCTGGGCGGAGGCCTCGTCGGCCGACGTGTCGCGCGCCCAGGTCATGGTGCCGAGGCCGATGCGCGAGACCGACAGGCCGCTGCGCCCGACATATCGCTGATCCATTGCGAGTCAGAGTATCGTGTCCGAGGCTCTAAGCTGGCCGACCGTGAACGTCTTTGAGGCGGTCGTCCTCGGCATCGTGCAGGGGCTGACCGAGTTCCTGCCGATCTCCAGCTCGGCGCACCTGCTCATCGTGCCCAAGCTGGCGGGCTGGGAAGACCCCGGAGCCGCGTTCACCGCCGTCATCCAGCTCGGCACCATGCTGGCGGTGCTGATCTTCTTCTGGCGCGACATCCTGCGGATCACCGGCGTCTGGCTGCGCAGCCTGGGAAACCGGGAGCTGCGCGACCACCTCGACGCCCGCATGGGGTGGTACATCATCCTCGGCACGATCCCGATCTCGGTCGCCGGCCTGCTGTTCTCCGACGCGATCGAGGGCCCGGCCCGCAACCTGTGGCTCAACTCGGCCATGCTGATCGTGTTCGGGCTGATCCTGCTGGGCGCCGAGCAGTTCGGCCGCAAGGCCAAGCAGCTGTCCGACCTGGGGCTGAAAGACGGCCTCATCATCGGCGCGTGGCAGATGCTCCCGCTGATCCCCGGGGCCTCCCGCTCCGGTTCCACAATGACCGGGGCGATGTTCCTCGGCTACACCCGCGAGGCGGCGGCCCGCTACTCGTTCCTGCTGTCGATCCCGGCGGTGGTGTTGTCGGGCGTCTACGAGATGCGCCACGTCGGCGACGGCGGCGGCCCGCCCCTGGTCGGCACGGCCGTGGCCACGATCGTGTCGTTCGTCGTCGGCTACGCCTCGATCGCCTGGTTGCTCAAGTGGGTGGCGAAGAACTCGGTCAACATATTCGTGATCTACCGGGTGTTCGCCGGCACCCTGCTGCTGACCCTTCTCGGACTGGGCGTGATCACGGCATGACCACCCTCCTGCTGCTGCGCCACGGCCTGACGCCGCTGACCGGGCCGGTGCTGGCCGGGCGCGCGCCGGGCGTGCACCTCGACGAGCGGGGCCGCCGGCAGGCCGCCGACGCCGCCGAACGGCTCAGAGACGTGCGGCTCGACGCGGTCGTCTCCAGCCCGCTGGAGCGCTGCCGCGAGACCGTCGAACCTTTCAGCGCCGAAAACCTCCAGATCGACGACCGATTCGCCGAGTGCGACTACGGCGACTGGACCGGGAAGAAGCTCGGCGACCTCGCCAAGGAGCCCGAGTGGAAGGTCGTGCAGGCCCACCCGAGCGCCGCCGTCTTCCCGGGCGGCGAGTCGCTGGCCGCCGTCTCGGCCCGCGCGGTGGCCGGCGTGCGCGACTGGAACGCCCGGCTGGGGGAACGGGCGACCTATCTGGTCTGCTCCCACGGCGACGTGATCAAGGCGATCGTGGCCGACGCGCTGGGGTTGCACCTCGACCAGTTCCAGCGCATCAACGTCGATCCGGGATCGGTCACAGTCATCGAATACACCCCCATACGCCCCTTTCTTCGCAGACTTAACGACACCCGAAATTTCGGGCTTCCGGAGCCGCCTCCGGAGCACAAAGATGGGGGAGAAAACATCGCCGGGAGCGACGCCGCCGTCGGCGGCGGAGCCGGGACCACGTAAGGTCGGGGCTATGCCGGTCTTCGATTACGATCCGCCTGAGAGGTTCGTGGCCGGTGCCGTTGGGCAACCGGGCGCGCGAACCTTCTTTCTGCAGGCGAGGGCGCAGGGGCGCCTCACCACGGTGTCGCTCGAGAAGTTCCAGGTCGCCGTGCTGGCCGACCGGCTCGACGAACTGCTCGACGAGGTGCTGCGCCGCAGTGGCGGCCGCGCCCCCGTCCCGGCCGTGGCTCCCGGAGAGGTCTCCGACGAGGCCCCCCTCGACACCCCCATCGAAGAGGACTTCCGGGTCGGCACCATGGCCCTGGCCTGGGATCCCGACACCGCCCAGGTGATCATCGAGGCGCAGGAGGCCACCGCCGAAGAGGAGGAGGACCCGATCTTCGGCGATCCCGACCGGCCCGAGCCCGCCGTCCTGCGGGTGCGCATCAGCGCCGCCGCCGCGCGTGCCTTCAGCCGCCGCGCCCTCGACGTCGTGGCCGCCGGGCGGCCGCCGTGCCCGCTGTGCGGGCAGCCCCTCGATCCCGAGGGTCACATCTGCGTCAGGCTCAACGGACACCACCCCGGGGGACTCACCGCATGACCGCTGAGAACGCGGAAGAGGGGACGAAGCTCGACGACGCGGCGGCCATGCGCCTGCTGCGCGGCGGGCGGCTGGAGGTCGCCGGCCGTCTGGTCGAGGCCACCAACATGACCCTCTACTGCACGATCAGCGCGGGCGACCAGGTCGCGGCCTGCGTCTACAAGCCCGTGAAGGGCGAACGCCCGCTCTGGGACTTTCCCGACGGCACCCTCGCCGCCCGCGAGGTCGCCGCCTACGAGGTGGCGGTGGCCACCGGCTGGCGGCTGGTGCCGCCGACCGTCTACCGCGACGGCCCGTTCGGCCCCGGCATGGTCCAGCTCTGGATCGACGCCGACCCCGACGCCGACCTGATGGCCGTCATGCGCAGCCGCCAGCCCGCGCTGCGCCGCATGGCCGTCCTCGACGCCGTGATCAACAACGCCGACCGCAAGGGCGGCCACCTGCTGCCGCTGCCCGACGGCCACGTCTACGGCGTCGACCACGGCGTCTGCTTCTCCGTCGACACCAAGCTGCGCACCGTGTTGTGGCAGTGGAAGGGCCGGCCGCTCTCCCGCGAGGCGGTCTCGGTCCTCGTCCATCTCGATCAGGAACTGGAAAGAGGACGACTCGGACGAAGATTGCGCGAACTGCTCACCGCAGCCGAGGTGGAGGCGACGTGGAACCGGGTACGCAGACTGCTGGACACCGGAATTCACCCTTACCCCTCGGGCGACTGGCCCGCGATCCCCTGGCCCCCGATATAACTGCTTTCCCGGAGCCTCACTGAGCTGGACGTAACCCTTTATTTCCGGCACTCTGCATGAGTCTCTACCGATAGTGGAGGGAACGGGCATTGTGTACGGTCATCGTGAGCTTCGACCCCGATGCGGAGTCGCCGATCCTGCTGGCCGGGGTCCGCGACGAGTTCGTCAACCGTCCCTGGATGTCCCCCTCGGCCTACTGGCCCGACCATCAGGGCGTCGTCGGCGGCCGTGACCTCCTGGCGGGCGGCACCTGGCTGGCCCTCAACCCCGCCGCGCGGCGCGTCGCGGCCCTGCTCAACGGCCACGGCCTGCTCTCCGGCGCCCGCAACCGGGCCTCCCGCGGCGAGCTGCCGCTGCTGGCCGCCTCGGGCGGCGAGATGCCGCTGGTCGAGCTGACCCGCTACGACCCCTTCCACCTGCTGCTCGGCGGGCTCGACGGCGTCCGCCTCTGGACCTGGACGGGCGACAGGCTGTCTGAGGAGAAGTTGCGCCCCGGCACCCACGTCGTGGTCAACGCCGGGCTGCCCGACCCCCACGACAACGCCCGGGTGGCCCACTTCCAGCCCGCCTTCGCCAAGGCCCCCCGGCCCGGCCGGCCGGGCGGCGGGAGCCCCGACCGCTACTGGGGCGAGTGGCTCGCCCTCGCCTCCGGCGACGGCCTGCCCTACGAAGATCCGGCCGCCCTGCTGGTCCGCCACGAGCTGAGCGACGGCCGCCTGTTCATGTCGTTGTCGGTCAGCCTCGTCGCGCTGGCCGAATCGGGCGTGCGCTACGACTTCCTGCCGGCCCCTGACGACCCCCTCACCTGGCATCCGGTGGACATCCCGCGCGAGGCACGCGGATAGGCTCACACCATGCAATCGTGGTCTTCGTCGAACGTCCCCAGCCTGCCGGGCCAAGGTCACCCGCTCCGCCTCTACGACACCGCCGCCCGCGAGATCCGGACCACGGAGCCCGGCCCGGTGGCCCGCATGTACGTCTGCGGCATCACCCCCTACGACGCGACCCACCTCGGCCACGCGAACACCTACCTGGCCTTCGACCTGGTGAACCGCGCCTGGCGCGACGCCGGCCACGAGGTCCACTACACGCAGAACGCGACCGACGTCGACGACCCGCTGCTCGAACGCGCCCAGCGCGACGGGCAAGACTGGCGGGAGCTGGCCGAAGACCAGATCGAGCTGTTCCGCACCGACATGGCCGCCCTGCGCATCCTGCCCCCGGCCGAGTACGTCGGCGTCACCGAGGTCGTCGACCAGGTCGCCGCCCTCATCGAGCGGCTCGGCGAGGCGACGTACACGATCGACGGAGACGTCTACTTCGCCCGCACCGCCGCCCCCAAGTTCGGCGCGGTCTCCGGTTACGACGAGGAGACCATGCTGGCCCTGTTCGGGGAGCGCGGCGGCGACCCCGAGCGGCCGGGCAAGCGCGACCCGCTCGACTGGCTGCTCTGGCGGGCCGAGCGCCCTGGCGAGCCGTCGTGGCCCTCGCCCTTCGGCCCCGGCCGTCCCGGCTGGCACGTCGAGTGCACCACGATCGCGCTGAACAACCTCGGCGCCGGCTTCGACGTCTCGGGCGGCGGCACCGACCTGATCTTCCCCCACCACGAGATGGGCGCCTGCGAGGGCCACGTGGCGACCGGCGAGTGGCCGTTCGCCAAGGCGTACGTGCACTCGGGCATGGTCGGCCTCGACGGCGAGAAGATGTCGAAGTCGCGCGGCAACCTGGTGTTCGTCTCCAGACTGCGGCGGCACACCGACCCGATGGCGATCCGGCTGGCCCTGCTCGCCCACCACTACCGCACCGACTGGGAGTGGACCGACGCCGACCTCGCCGCGGCGGGCGACCGGCTGGCCCGCTGGCGCGCGGCGGTCGCCCGGCCGTCCGGTCCGTCGGGCGCCGACGTGCTGGCGCGGGTCCGCGAGCGCATCGCCGACGACCTCGACGCGCCCGGGGCGCTGGTCGCGATCGACGCCTGGGCCGCCGCCGAGGGCGACGACCCGAAGGCGCCGGAAGTGGTCCGCGACCTCGCCGACGCACTGCTCGGGATCGCCCTCTGATCGGTACGCTGCCGGTAGAGCGCCCCGATTAGTGAGGATCGCGGTTGAAGCGGCTATTGCTGGGTCTTGTCCTGATCGCGGGATGCACGACCGCGCCGCCGCCTCCCGTCACGCCGAAGAGCGCCCCGACCCCGGAGTTCACCGTCACGGCCGGCCTGCGGCACGTCGCCAACGTGCCGCCGGGCGCGCCGTTCGACACCCCGCAGTCGTTCGGCACCGACCTGGCCTTCCAGGGGAGATACGCCTTCGCCGGCAACTACGGCGGCTTCACCGTCTACGACATCGGCGATCCGGCCAAGCCCGCGGTGGTGACCCGGGTGCTCTGCCCCGCCGACCAGAACGACGTCTCGGTCTACAACAACCTGCTGTTCCTGTCGGTCGACGTGCCCCGCGCCGGGCCCGACTGTTCGAGCGGCCCCGGCGACCCGTCGTCGGCCACGCAGTTCGAGGGCGTGCGGATCTTCGACATCACCGACGTCGCCAACCCCCGGTACGTGACGGCCGTGCGCACCCAGTGCGGGTCCCACACCAACACGATCATCCCGGGCGACGACGTCCACCACGTCTACGTCTCGGCGGCGGGACCGATCCCGGACACCGCCAACTGTCCCGCGCCCCACGAGCTCATCTCGGTCATCGAGGTGCCGGCCGCCGATCCGGCCGCCGCGCGGGTGGTGGCCACCCCGGTGTTGTTCACCGACCGCGACCCGGGCCGGTTCGGCGGGTGCCACGACGTCAGCGTGTTCCCGGCCCGGAACCTCGCGGTGGCCGCCTGCTACGGCGACGGCCTGCTGCTCGACATCACCGACCGGGCCGACCCGAAGGTGCTCCAGCGGGTCACCGACCGGAAGAACTTCTCGATCTGGCACTCGGCGGCCTTCACCCCCGACGGGACGAAGGTCGTGCTGAGCGACGAACTGGGCGGCGGGGCGGCCCCGATGTGCACCGCGAAGACGCCGCGGAACAAGGGCGGCACGGCGATCTACGAGATCACCGCCGACCGCCGGATGCGGCCGCTCGGCCTGTTCAAGATCCCCCGGACGCAGACCGGCGAGGAGAACTGCGTCGCCCACAACGGCAACGTGATCCCGGTCGAGGGCCGGAACCTGATGGTGCAGGCCTGGTACCAGGGCGGCGTCTCGGTCTGGGACTTCACCGACCCGGCGAACGCCCGCGAGGTGGCCGCCTTCGAACGGGCGCCGCTGGCGCCCGGCACGCTCGGCGGGTCGTGGTCGGCCTACTTCTACAACGGCTACATCTACTCCAGCGACATCACCCAGGGGCTCGACGTGCTGGAGCTCACCGAGCCGTCGGTCGCCGGGGCGAAGCGGCTGCCGGGGCTCAATCCGCAGACGCAGGAGTAGTGCCGCGCCGGGCCGCGACCCATCGGGCCGCGCGGTCGGCGGCGCCGTACAGGACCGGGGTGGAGAGCACCAGGTTCACCGCGCGGCGCCGCGGCTCGTGCGTCAGCCAGTGGCGGGCGGCGGCGGCCGACGGGCGGGCCAGGCGGCCCTCGGCGACCATCAGGTCGCCGGTCTTGAGGCTGTCCTTGTAGCCCTTCTCGCCCCGGCCCAGGTCCATCAGGGTCACGCCCGCCTCGGCGACCGCGCGGCACAACCGCAAACGGTGGATGAGGCCGGGGGAGTAGACGGCGAAGGCCGGGTCGTAGACGGGGAACCAGGCGATGACCGTGGTCTCGGTGCGGACCCCGAAGTTGCCCGCGACCAGGGTGTCGCCGGCGTAGAGCAGGCCGAGGGTGCCGGTGAACACCGGCGTGCGGACGTCGTGGAGGCGTTCGGTGACGGCGACCACCCACGGCTCGGCGAAGCGGTCGGGGCGGCCGGTGCGGCGGTACTGCGCCGACTTCCACCGCTGGAGGGTGCGCAGGGCGGCGCGGTCGGGCGAGTCGAGCACGAACCGGACCTCGCCGACCTCGCGGGCCAGCCGCCGCTCCTTCTTCAGGGTCGACTTGTAGATCTTGTTCGACCGCTCGGCCAGCCCCTTGGCGTAGACGTCGTAGCCGCCGGTCAGGTCGATGACGGGGGAGGGGTGCAGGGCCTTGTGGTGCTGGACGAACTGGGCCGGGTCGAGGTGGTCGAACGCCCAGACCTTCAGGTCGCAGGCGCGCAGCAGCTCCCTCGGCGCGATCTCCAGGCCGGGTTCGGCCGCCAGGCCCTGGAGGTCGGAGAGCACCGAGCCGATCGGCAGGCCGACCGCGCCGCGCCGCTCGAACGGGAAGAAGGCCCGGCCGCCGTCGACCACGGCCACGTGGGCGTCGTCGCGCACCGCGCCGACGGCCCGGGTGTACTCGGGGGCCAGGAACGGGTTGGGACGGCGGCGGCCCGCGCGCTCCAGCGCCCGCCAGTCGGCCAGCTGCGCCTCGGTGAGCTCCGACGGCCGCACGACGTCGATCCTCACGCGCGGCCCCGCATCTTCAGCGCCCGGTCGGCCAGCGCGTGCAGGCGCGGGTCGCCGACGATCGTCTTCTTGATCCGCCGCGCGGGCGCGGTGCGCAGCCAGTGGAGGGCCGAGGCCGCGCCCGGCCGCCGCGCCACCCCCTCCGACAGCGGCAGGGTGCCGTTGCAGATGGTCTGTTTGTAGTCGCCGGCGGTGCCGGTGTCGATGTGCCGCAGTCCGCGTGCGGCGGCGGCCTCGACCAGGCGTAAATGGTGGATCAGGCCGGGTGAATACGAGCCGAGTTCCGGATCGTAGGCGGGGAACCAGCCCGCCATCACCCCTTCGCTGACCAGGCCGAAATGCGCGGCGACCGGGCGGTCGCCGATCGTCAGGACCGACAGCGGGGCGCTGAATTCGGGCGTCTGGACCTCGCGCAGCCGTTCGATCAGCGCGGCCACCCACGGTTTCGCCGTGCGGTCGGCGCGGCCGATGCGGCGATACTGGTCGGACTTCCAGCGCAGCAGCGCGCCGAAATGATCATTCGACGCGTATTCGTAGGTCAGCGGGCCGAGGTCCCGCTGGATCTTGCGCTCCTTGTAGGCGATTGTCTTGTACGACTTCGGCGAAGTCTCGCGAAAGAACTTGATATATCCGTCATATCCGGATTCGAGATCGAGCAGCATCGCCGTCCGATTCTCGTCCGAGGTGAACCATGGCTGGCCGCCGACCAGATATTCGAACTCGAACACGTCGAGCCCGCAGCCTTTCAGCAGGTCGCGACCGCTGATCTCGAATCCGGGCCGGTGCACCAGCCCTTGCGCGAGGGTGACCCACGCGGCCAGCGGCCGGGCCGCCCTGGGGCCGCACGGCTCGAACGGCAGGAAGCCCGCCAGGTCGGTGTCCTCCCAGATCACGGCCACTCTGGCGGCGTCGCTGACGTCGCCGACCGCCTGCGCGAACTCGGGCGCCAGCCACGGGCTGGCCAGATGGGGCGAGGCCCGGCGCATCCGTCTCCACGCCGATAATTCCGGCTCGCCGAGATCGCGGGGGCGTACGACATCGATCTTCATATGCGATGAATTCCGGTGACCTAGGGGGTGGTGACCGCGCCATACTAAAGCGAGACGCGGACGGCCGAAGGCCGGCCGTGGCTCGCGTGGTGAATATGCCCCGAAAAGACACTGCGAATAACGTCTCGTCCCCCGACCTGAGGTGCTGCCCCTTATGACCGTCGTACAGGACATCGACCTGGGCAGCCTGTCCTTCTGGGGCCGGCCCCATCCCGAGCGGCTGGCGGCCTTCGAGCGGCTGAGGGAGATCGAGCGGCCGATGTACTTCGGGGAGCCGCGCGTGCCGGGGCTGCGGTCGGGCAAGGGGTTCTACGCGCTGGTCCGGCACCGGGAGATCACCGAGGCGCTGCGCAACCCGGGGGTGTTCAGCAGCTACCCGTCGGTGTCGATCCCGCCGCCGCCGTTCTGGGCCAAGTACATCTTCGGCAACTCGATGGTGAACCTCGACGACCCCCAGCACGGCCGCCTGCGCCGCATCATCGCCCGCGCCTTCACCCCGCGCATGCTCGACAAGAGCGAGCACGACGTCACCGCCAACGTCAACCGCATCATCGACGGCGTCGTCGCCGCGGGGCCGGGCGGCGACTTCATCACCCAGATCGCCAACCCGATCGCGGCGGGCGTCATCTGCGACATCGTCGGGGTGCCGGAGGAGCACCGGGGGCTGGTCATCGAGCGGGTGCACACCTGGGCCGACTACACCGGCGTGCGGCCGGGGTTCGTCTCCTCCCTGCGCCTGGCCGCCAAGAACACCATGGGCCTGGTCGGCCTGCGGCGGATGGTCATCGAGCTCGGCAAGGAGCGCAGGAAGAACCCCCGCGAGGACGTCATCTCCCAGCTCGTCACCGCCAACATCGACGGCGAGAAGCTCACCAGCATGGAGCTCGGCGCGTTCTTCACCCTCCTGGTCACCGCCGGCATCAACACCGCCAGCAACGCGATGGCCCACGGCCTGCGGCTCCTCACCGACCACCCCGACCAGCGCGAACTGCTCGTCAACGACTTCGACGCGCACATCGGCACCTGCATCGAGGAGATCGTCCGCTACGTCACGCCCGGCATGCGCACCGGCCGCACGATCAAGGTCGAGCACGAGGTCGGCGGCCAGGTGCTCAAACCGGGCGACAAGGTCGTGCTCTATTTCCTCTCGGCCAATCGCGACGAGTCCGTCTTCGTCAATCCCGACGTGTTCGACATCACCCGTGACCCGAATCCACATGTCGGGTTCGGGGCACCGGGCATCCATTTCTGCCTCGGTGCGAATCTCGTCCGGAAAGAACTGACGGTCGCGTTCCGGGAACTGTTCCGCCGTCTTCCGGACATCCACGCCATCGGCGAAGGCCGCCAACTGCGCTCCAACTTCGAGAACGGACTGACCGAGTTGCGATTCGGCTTCTAGATTCCGGGGTATCCGGCGATTCATTGTTTCGCCCGATATCGTGGCCGCGTGGCACGAGAGAATCGGCGGCACTGGCGTCACGCGCGCCGTTCCCTCCGCACCAGGCTCGTCATGCTCTTCGCGACCGTCACGGTCGCCGGCGCGGTCGGCGCCCTCATCCTGGCGATGTCCGGGCCCCCGGCCGTCCCCTGGCAGCCGTTGGGCGACCAGGGGAACCCGCCGCCCGAGGCGGTGGCCGGGCCCGCGGAGGCCAAGCCGATCGTGGTCGGCGGCGGCGCGCCCGCCGGGTTCCCCGTCTGGGGCTTCTCGCACACCCGGTTCAGCGTCGACTCGGGCCCGCCCGACGTGACGGCCGTCGCCGAAAAGAGCCTCGCGCGCGGCCGGATCATCCAGAACCAGCACATCATGGGCTTCGGCACCCTCAACCCCGAGCCCTCGCCCGGCAGGTACGACTGGAAGTCCATGGACAGCCGGATGGCCGCCATCAGGCGGTCGGGCGGCCTGCCGGTCATCACCCTGTGCTGCGCCCCCGACTGGATGGTCGGCGGCAAGCCCGGCGAGACCGACTGGGAGAACAACTTCACCCAGTCGCCGCTGCGCAAGCACTACAAGGACTTCGCGAACCTGGCCTCCGCCGCGGCCAAGCGCTACCCGTATGTCCGCCACTTCATCGTCTGGAACGAGTTCAAGGGCTTCTTCAACGAGGGCCTCAAGCGGTGGGACTACGAGGGCTACACCGAGATGTACAACCTCGTGTACGACGCCCTGAAGAAGGTCAACCCGAAGATCCAGGTCGGCGGCCCCTACATCAACGTCACCGACCGGCCGGGCTGGAAGTCCGAGGTGTCCGGCCCGTGGGGCAGCCAGGACCAGCGCGGCCTCGACGCCATCAGGTTCTGGCTGAAGAACAAGCACGGCGCCGACTTCATGGTGGTCGACGGCACCTCCGAGTCGTCCAAGGGCATGTATCCCGACGAGTTCCGGGCGCTGGCGAAGTTCTCGGCCGTCAACGCGTGGTTGCGCAAGCAGAGCAACCTGCCGGTCTGGTGGGCCGAGTGGTACTTCGAGCCGGCCGAGTCCGACTGGACGACCGGCCGCCGGCTGGCCGTCCAGGCCGCGGCGATGATCGAGTTCGCCAAGAGCGGCACCGCCGCCGCCCTCTACTGGTCGCCGCAGGGCGAGGGCCCCGAGTGCGACGGCTGCCTGTGGACCAACCTCGACCAGCCGAAGGCCGGCCAGCCGCTGCCCGCCCTGTCGATGCTGCAGGACTTCGCGAAGTGGTTCCCGGCCGGCACCCGCCTGGCGAGCGTGCGGTCGGCCCATCCGTCGATCCGGCTGCTGGCCTCGGCGAAGAAGATGGTCGTCGTCAACACCCGGGGCGAGGAGACCACGGCCACGGTCGACGGGAAGCGGCTCACGCTCAAGTCCTACGAAGTGCGGTGGGTGACCCGATGAAGAGCCCCGTCAGCGTGGTCGTCTGCACGACCGGCAACCGCCCCGAGATGCTGCGCGCGGCGCTGGCGTCGATCCGGGCGCAGGACTACGAGGGCGACGTCACCGCCGTCATCGTGTTCGACCGGTGCGAACCCGACAAGGAGGTGCTGTCGGACGACCCGCACCGCCGCGTGACCTGGACGACCAACGAACGGGTTCCCAACGTGGCCGGCAGCCGCAACAGCGGCATCCTCGCGGCTCCGGACGATCTGGTCGCCTTCTGCGACGACGACAACACCTGGCGGCCCGCCAAGCTCCGCCTCCAGGTCGCGGCCTTCGAGGCGAACCCCGACGCCGCACTGGTGTCGTGCGGCATGGTCTCGACGCAGGAACGCCTCTGGCCCTCCTCCCACATCACCTTCGACGACCTGCTGCGCTCCCGCATCCCGGCGGCCACGACGTCGTCGTTCCTGATGCGCCGCTCGCTGCTGACGGGCCCGGTCGGCGTCTTCTCCGAGGAGATCCCGCGCGGCTTCGCCGAAGACTACGAACTGCTGCTGCGCTGCGCCCGGCACGCCCCCATCCCCTACGTGCCGGAGATCCTCGTCGAGGTCCCGCCGCACGAGGGCTCGCACTTCTACGGCCGCTGGTCGATGATCGCCGACTCCCACGAGTGGCTGCTCGACCACTACCCCGAGTTCCGCCGCGACCGGCGCGGTTACGCCCGCCTGGCGGGCCAGGTGGCCTTCGAGAGCTCGATGGCCCGCGACTGGGGCCGCTCCCTGAAGTGGGCCCGCCGCGCGTTCTTCGCCTCACCGCTGGAGCCGCGCACCTACGCCGCGCTGGCGATCACGTCCAGGATCGTCTCCGGCGAGTGGGTCATCGCGAAGGTCCAGGCGCGCGGCAGCGGGACCTGATTCCTCGGTCGATTGTGTGATGCAAGTTTCCTCGTCTAGAGTCACTTGCATCAAGCAATCGACTCTGGGGAGACGTCGTGAAACCGAGCTCGGCGTTACTCCGCGCCAGCAGATGGCCCGGCGTGCCCGACCGCCTGATGGCGCTGCTGGCCGTCCAGCTGCTGTCCGAGCGCAGAGACCGGGAGGGCCTGGAGCACTTCGCGGCGCTCAGCGCGGAACGGCCCGGGTCGGCGCTGCTCCAGAGCCTCGCCGGCGTCTTCCGGGCCCGCCTCGACGGCCCGGTCGAGGAGGCGCTCGCCGCCCTCGACGCCGCCGCCGAACGGGAACTCGGCCTGCCCCACTACTTCCGGGGCACCACCCTGGCGTCCCTCCCCGGGTGCGCGGGCCGGGCCGAGACCGCCGTCGCCGACCTCGAGTTCGTGCTCGCGGTACGCGACCAGTTCCCGCCCGGATTCCTGCGCACCGTCCAGTGGGCGCTGGCCCGGGCCTACGATTGCGCGGGCCGCCCGCAGGACGCCCTCGACGCGCGCCGCCGGGTCGGGCACGACCACGACGTGGCCCTGGCCACCGACTACGTCGCCGACGCCGACCACGGAATCCGTTTCGGCCTGCCCCGCCTGGTGGAGAAGGCCCCCGGGGTGCACGTCGCGCAGGGCTACGACTTCGCCGACTTCGGGTTCGTCGTCACGGACGAGGGAGTCGTGGCGATCGACGCCGGCAGCGACCCCGGCCACGTGGCGGCCGCCCTGCGGGACCTGCGCGCCGTCACCGACCGGCCGATCACCCACGTCATCCTCACCCACGCCCACTTCGACCACGTCGGCGGCCTCGACGCCTTCACCGGCGCCCAGGTCATCGCGCAGGCCCGGTTTCCCGACGAGCTCAGGTCGCAGGCGGCGAGCCCGCCGCCGTTCCCCTACCTCCTGCCGCGCGGCCGCGACCACCGCCGGCACGCCGTGCCCGACCGGCTGGTCGCCTCGGCCGAGACGCTGACCGTCGGCGGGGTCGAGTTCGGGCTCATCCCGATCAGCGGCGGCGAGAGCGCCGACGGGCTGGTCGTCCACCTGCCCGGATCGGGGGTGGTGTTCGTGGGAGACATGTGCATGCCCTATCTCGGGGCGCCGTTCCTCGCGGAGGGGTCGGCCGAGGGGCTCTTCGAGGCCATCGAAACCGTCGGCGGCCTGCGGCCCGATCTGCTGATCCACGGGCACACGGCGTTGACCGACAACTTCACGATCGAGGCCCTCCCCGGACTGGCGGCCGCCCTGCGCGAGCTGCACGCCGTGGTGCTGGCGGGCATCGCCGGCGGGCGGCCGCTCGTCGACCTCCTCGACCTCGACCACCTGCCCGAGGTGCTGCGCGACCACCCCGCCGCGATCACGCCCTACCTGGTCATGCGCGACGGCTTCGTCCAGCGGGTGAACCGGCAGGCGACCGGCTACTGGCGGGCCGACGGAACGGGCGTGGAGCACTTCTCCGCCGCCGAATGGGCCGCCGCGCTCGACCTGCTGGGCGGCGGCGCGGCGGCGTTCGCCCGGACCGGCGAGGAACTGCTCGCCCGGGGGGAGCCCGCCCTCGCGCTGAAGATCGTCGACAACGGGCTGCTCCGGCACCCGCTCGAACCCGCGCTCGCCTCGTTGCGTGAGCGGCTCCTGCTCGTGCTCGTCGAACGGAACCAGTTCCTCGATCCGTTCAAGTTCGCCTACTACGCCGGACGGGCGGGACTGACGCTGGCTCCCGCCGGCTGAGCCCCCGGCCCCGGTTCCATGTCGCAGTCGTGCGGCCCGAGCGACCGGCCGCACCGGTCACAGGTCAGCCCGGGCCGCAGCGACCCGCCGCAGCCCCGGTGCCGGACCAGCAGCGGCGGGCCCTCGGGCGCCCGGTGGCGGTCGCCCCACAACAACGACGACATGACGATCGGCCACAGGTCGAGCCCGGCCGCCGTCACGTGGTATTCGTGCCGGTCGGGCTTGGTCTGGTAGAGGCGCCGTTCCAGGACGCCCGCCTCGCGGAGCTTGCCGAGCCGGTCGGAGAGGATGTTGTGGGCGATGCCGAGGTTGGCCCGGAAGTCCTCGAACCGGCGGGTGCCGCGCAGCGCGTCGCGCACGATCAGCAGCGTCCAGCGCTCTCCGATCACTTCGAGCGTGCGGGCGATCGAACAGACCTGGCCTTCGTACGTGCGCGGGAGCATGCTCCCATCCTAGGTCCATTGCATCACGCAAGTCATGGTGGGCTAGACGCTGAGCAGCATGAACCTCTCCAGCACGACCCAGCCCGCGAGCAGCAGGAACGGGAGCGACAACCAGGCCAGTCGCCTGCTCCAGTACCAGGTGCCGGGGCGCTGCCTGATCCGGATCACCTCGCGGGTCAGCACGATCAGCACGAAGACCGCCAGGGCGATCAGGCCGTAGGGCGTCCACGGGGTCTCGCCGATGCGGAACGGGGTGCCGCGGAGCTGGGGGGCGATGCGGCCCGTCGGTTGTTCCTTCAGGGCGTAGACGGCCGCGTCGTCGTTCCAGACCAGGGTCTTCAGGTCGGGGTGCTGGGCCAGCGACACCCGCATCTTGGGGCCCCAGTCGGCCGGGTAGTTGGCGTCGATCTCCAGCGACGCCTCCTGGCTGCGGGTGGCCAGGATGAACGAGCCGGGGCCCGCGTCGCGGAGCTGCTCGACCACGTTGTCGACCTTGTACGGGTCGCGCCCCGCCGTCGCGCGGATCTGCCGCACCCGTTCGACCCCCGTCAGGCTCCACGAGATCGACGAGCCGCCGTCGCCCTCCGGAACGAGGTAGAGGATGCGGGTGGTCTCCAGGTCCTGCTCGTAGATGTAGTCGATGGCGGCGCGTTCCTGGGGGGAGGTCCACTCGTACTTCTCGTTGCCGAAGCGGGCCAGCAGGAACGCGCCCGCGAGGCCCAGCACCAGGGCGCAGGCGACGACCGGGCGCAGTCTGGCCAGCACCGGGAAACGGCGCTTGGGCGCGACCTTGCTCGGCAGGGCGGGGTAGAAGAGGTAGGCCACCATGATGCTGGTGGCCGGCAGGGTGAACAGGTAGACGCGCAGGCCCAGTTCGCCGCCGTAGCTGAGCATGGCCAGCGACAACACCGGCACCACCATCATGACGAAGACGACCCGGTCGCCGACGCCCTTCTTCAGCCGCCGCAGCAGGCCCAGCCCGGCCAGGCCCAGGATCACCCCGGTGATGGCCAGCCGCGTGTAGAGCACGATCAGGCGTTCGGGGTTGGTCGAGCTGATCCGGCCGGTGGTCTGCGAGGTGAGGTTGCCGCCGACCTGGCCGACCGAGCCGACCATCGCGTCGAGGTGGCCCGACCAGTAGGCGACGGCCATGTAGTTGACGTACGCCGCCACGATCGCGCCGAACAGCACGACCATCATGAAGCTGAGCCGGGTCCGCCGCAGCACGACGAAGCCGAGCAGCACCCCGCACATCATGAACGGGGTGATCTGGTGGGACGTCGCGGTCGCCACGAAGATCATCACGATCAGGACCAGGATGATGACCCGGTCGGTGACCGTGGTCTTCTTCGGGGCGCGCTCGCCCGGGATGAGCGTCCAGCGGCGTTTCCAGAACGACGAGGCCGGGTCGACGCGCAGGAACCAGGTCACCAGGATCGCCACGAACAGCAGATAGAGCAGGTACGTCATGCCCTGCGGCGAGAAGTAGTCCTGCCCCACCCACTGCGACACGACGAAGATCATCAGCGCCAGCCACTTGGCCCGCCGGTCGGCCTGCAGCCGCCGGACGATGACGATCAGCGGCACGAGGTAGGCGACGTTGGAGATCAGCGGCCACCAGTTGAGCAGCGCCGCCGCGTCCTCGACCCCGGCCGCCCTGATCATGAACGCCGAGAAGACCGAGAAGCCGGGCCAGTTGAAGCGGGCGTCCAGGGCCGTGAGGGTCTCGCCGGTGCGGGCGATGTAGTCGACGAAGCCGCCGATCGTCCAGGCGACCGGGAACCGGGGGAGCGGCTCGACCAGGACCGCCGCGCCGTGCAGGGCGAACATGACGGCCAGGATCTGGAACAGCAGCAGGATCGGCCGGTTGCGCTTCTGCGTGAGGGTGTCGAAGAAGCTCAGGATCAGCAGCCCGACGGCCAGCAGGGCGACCGGCGGCATGACCGACACCAGGCCCAGGCCGGTCATCGCGTAGAGATCCACGCCGACCAGGCCGGTGGGGCGGGCCTTCATCGCCAGGACGTACATGACCAGGGCCTGGACCGTGATGACGGCGCCCAGCCACTCGCGCGGCTGCCGCAGCAGCAGCGCCGCGCTCGCCGCCCAGCGGCTTCCCCTGGACGGCGCGACCCGCTCGGGCACCACGACGAGTTCCCCGGCGGGCGCGACGTCCCAGCCGGGGGCGACGACCCGGATCAGCCCCGAGGAGGGGAACTCCTCGGTCTTGGGGCCGACCTCGGAATCGCTCCAGTCGACGTGTTCCTCGACGGCTTCTTCGATGGCTTCTTCGCCGGCTTCTTCGTCGGCCGGAGTTTCGGCGGGTTCGGCGTTCTCCGTTTCCGGATCGGTCACCGGTTCTTCGGCCGGAATTCCACCGTCGTCATTCTCGCCGGGATCCGGCGGCGATTCCCTTTCGGGCGGATCTTCTCCGTCGGGGCCGTCGACGATCGGGTCGGGGCGGCCTTCCTGGCCCGGAATCCTGGCCATGGTCAGCCGGCGGATGCCGCCGAAGGGGAGGGCTACGGATTTGATGGTGTCCACCGTTTCCGAGTCGTCGGAGGTGTGCCGCGACGGTGGGGGTTCGTTCGGGGGCACGGGATCTGTTTTCCAGCCTTTCGGCCGGCAGAGCCGGAACAGCGCGGGGGCCACCGCGGCCGCCGTGACACTCTGCGTGACGACCAGCGCGATGCCGACGCCCTCGATGCCGTGGCGGGGCAGCAGCAGCCACGTCAGCCCGAGGGCCAGCGCGCACCGCGCCGCCTGGATGTAGAGCAGCGGGCGGCCGCGCCCCATGGCCCGCAGCGCGCCCAGGTAGAGCTCGACGAACGCCCGCGCCAGCGTGGCCAGCGCGATCAGCCGCAGCAGGGTGGTGCCGTTGTCGGCGAACTCGGCGCCGAAGACCGACAACACCAGCGGCGCCGCCAGCACCACCACGACGATCATCGGGATCAGCACGGTCAGGCTGCGGTGCAGCGCCCGGCGGGTGTTGCGGCCGAGCGCGGCCGGGTCGAAGGAGCCCTCGACGGTCAGGCTGGTCGCCATCGTGAACGCGAAGATCTCCAGCAGGCCGCCGACGGTGACCGCGATGCCGTAGTAGGCGTAGGTCCGGTGGTCGACCTGGGTGGCCACCACGACCGGGACCAGGTAGATGGCGGCCAGCGTGAACACCGAGCCGAAGTAGTCGCCCCCGGCGAACCGGAGGATGCGCTTCAGCGACGGGGGCGTGCGGTGCGCCGTCTCGGCGACGTGACGCGGGATCACCCGGGCGAACAGCAGGTAGTTGACCGGGAGCACGGCCAGCGCGCAGGGCACGATCCAGGCCAGGAACACCTGCCACGAGACCACGTCGCCGCGCGCCGCCACCAGGAACGCGCACGCCGCCACCGCCGTGACCTTCACGAACCCGACGGCCACGTTCACCACGGGCACCCACGTCGAGCGCCGCAGCGCCGACAGCACCACCTCTTGCAGCGTGTAGACCGACCACACGATCACGACCAGCGCGAACACCCCGGCGGGCAGCCAGCCCCACAGGATGCGGAAACCCGGCTCGTCCTTGGTCACCACGACGAACACCGCCGTCGCGACCAGGCCGAGCCCGCCGCCGAGCAGGTAGACCGCGCCGACGAACCGCCCGGTCGCCCGCCCGGTCTCGGACACGAACCGGGTCAGCGCCCCCACGAACCCGAACGAGGTGAGCGCCGCCAGCATCCGCATCGCGTTGATCAGCGCCTGGCCCTCGCCCACGTCGGCGGCGGGGAAGAGCCGGGCCGCGATCACCCAGTAGCCCACGCCGAGCGCCGCCCCGATGCCCGCGTTGACGACCAGCGCGTACGCGTTGCGCAGCAGCGGGTCCTGGAGGTCGGCGGGCAGCCGCCGGCGGAGCGTCTCGGTCATCACGGGTCGGGCGGTGTCGTGGGGTCAGGCCGCGCCCTGGTCGGCCGGGACCCCGGCCTCGGCGTCCACCCGGGCGGGGACCGGCAACCGGGTGTCGCGTTCCCGGAGGATGGTCTTCAGCACCCGCCAGCCGTCGCGGAACGTGCGCAGGTTGCTGGCGCCGTGGATGCGGCCGCGCTCGTGGCTGGGCACCTCGTGCACCTTCAGCCCGGCCTTGGCGGCGCGGATGTTCATCAGGGTCTCGACCTCGAACCCGGCGCAGTCGGGCGCCAGCACGTCGAGGCCGCTGGCCCAGAACGCGTTGTAGCCGTAGCAGAGGTCGGTGTAGCGGGTGCCGTAGATCAGGTTGACCAGGCCCGACAGCAGCAGGTTGCCCAGGCGGCGGCCGAGGGTGATGTCGTCGCTGCCGCCGCCGTGGGTGAAGCGGGAGCCCTTCGCGTAGTCGGCCCCGGCGACCAGCGCGGCGACGAAGCGCACGATCTCGCGGCCGTCGGTCGAACCGTCGGCGTCGATCATCACGATGATCTCGCCGGTGCAGGCGGCGAACCCGGCGGCCAGCGCGTCGCCCTTGCCCCGGCCCGGCTGGGTCACCACCCGCAGCCCCGGACGCAGCCGCCGCGCCACCGCGACCGTGTCGTCGGTCGAGTCGCCGTCGACCAGCACGACCTCGTGCACCCACCGGGGGAGCGTCGCGAAGACGTGGGGCAGGTTCTCCGCCTCGTTCATCGCGGGGACCACGACGCTCACCCGAGGTGCGATCGCCATTAAAGGGGTAATAGTGGTGAAAGACCCTAAATGGGATATAGGACGAGAAATGCTGCTCTCGGGATTCATGGTGCGGGGATCCTCCGGGGCAAGGTGCGTGCTGCGTCGTTGCAAAGGGGGCACGATTGCCATCGCGAGCTGCGAGGACGTGAAACGTACCAGGGATGGGCTCGCCTTGGGAACCGCGTCCGTCCGGATGTGTCCGAGCCGGAACGCGGCCGAAACAAGGAGCGCTAAGACGCTACATGTCCTGATCTCGTGCCGGGTGGAGATCCCGCCGAAACACGCCAGGACGTAAAGAAGATCTTCATTCGGCCCCCACCTCGTATCACCAGGAAGTTCCCTCGCTGGACGTTAGGCGTATGTACGTCCACATTCCAGGTGTATTAGAACGATGTATACATCTGAGCAAGTTTGATCACCACAGTCAACCGTGCCGACCAATTCTGGTCAGGGTCACCGAAAGTCCGAAAGGCCGACCTCGGGCCCGTGGTCGAACACCCGATCCGGCCGTTCGGCGAACATGACGCCCCGGCGCGCCAGCGACGCCTGCTCCAGCTCCCACGCCAGCGGGCTGAACCGCCGGCCGACCAGCCGGTGCCACACCCGCTCGCGCAACTCGGGCAGCAGGTCGTAGAGGTAGTCGCCGGGGCAGCGGGTGTTGTTCAGGTCGCGGTGGCCGACGATCGCCTCATAGGGGTCGAGGTCGTAGGTCGCGCACAACCACGCCGTCAGCTTGACCAGCGACCCGAGGAGGGCCAGCGGCGGGCTGGTCCGGGCGTAGGTGCCCTCGTTCTCGATGCCGACCGAGGTCCGGTTGTGGTCGGCGGTGTGCGCGCCCACGGCGTGCATGCCGCGCGAGAGCGCCAGCAGGGTGCGGTTGCGGCCCTCCATGATGTGGCCGCCCCGGCTGATGGTGAACTGCTCGCCGATGTCGTCCCACCGGTTGCGGCGCATGTGGTGCTTCTGGATCGCCCGCGAGAGCCGGTAGGCGTGCTCCAGGGTGTCGTCCATCGTGTTGGACGTCGCGGTGTGGTGGATCACGATGTACGCGGGCGCCCGGCGCAGGATCGTCGCCGTCTCCCGGGGTTCCCTGGCCTCCCATTCGAGCCGTTCGTGGATGCGCGGGCGGATCGGCCCCCGCGAGGCCTCCGCCCGCCCGGCGCCCAGGAGGGGGACCGCGGCGCCGGCGACGCCGAGAGAGAGGCCGAGGGAGAGGACGTGGCGGCGGTCCAGGGGCATGCGCGCTCCTCCGAGAGGCGGGAGGAGAAGATTCGGTTACACAGCGTGACAGGTAGGATGAATACCTCGAGAACGCCGCGCCCAAACCGGGCATCACACCTGTGCCAGGAACCTCTCCCGCTCTTCGGGCGCGAGCCGGTCGCTGAACAACATTCCGTCGAGGTGGTCGGCCTCGTGCTGCAGCACCCGCGCCAGCAGCCCGACGGCCCGGACGGTCACCGGCTTGCCGAACATGTCGCGGCCACGCGCGGTGACCGAGAAGGATCGTTCCAGGGGCCACCAGATCCCGGCGGCCGACAGGCACGCCTCGTCGGCGACGACCTTCCGTTCGGAGGTCTCCAGGCGCGGGTTCACCAGGTGGCCCGCCCGGCCGTCGAGGGAGAAGGCGAACACCCGCAGGGGCACGCCGAGTTGCGGCGCGGCCAGGCCGGCCCGGCCGGCGCCCGCGCGGAGGGTCAGCGTGAGCGACTTGACCAGCTCACGCAGCTCCTTGTCGAAGGTGGTGACGTGTTGGGCTACGGTCCGCAGCGACGGATCGGTGAAGGGGACGATCTGATGAGCAGTCACGGCACGCTCCCCGCGGCGCTTACTTTGAGGCAGATTCCCGGCGCGAGCCACGGTCGGCCTTCGGCCGTCCGCGTCTCGCTTGCGACACCCGAACGAAATGCCCGGCCCGCACTCGCCCTAATCGCCGTTAAATCGGCGTTACGTCGGTGCGTCGTATGAGTTCCTTGTTTCGTACGTGCGACCCACTTAACGGGCGCACCGTCACCGATCGTCAGTGTGCGTAACGGCGGCCTCCTACGTTCCAGGCAACCCTGGAAACCGAGGAAGGACCCCCTCATGGCACGCTGGATCGCCGACTGGCGCCCCGACGACCCCGACTTCTGGGCGTCCGGTGGGCGGCGGGTCGCCCGCCGCAACCTCATCTTCTCGATCTTCGCCGAGCATCTCGGGTTCACGCTCTGGACGGTGTGGAGCATCGTCGCGGTGCGCCTGAGCTCCTACGAGTTCACGACCGACCAGTTGTTCTGGATCGTCGCGCTGCCGAACCTGGTGGGGTCGGCGCTGCGGCTGCCCTACACGTTCGGGCCGGCGAAGTTCGGCGGGCGCAACTTCACGGTGGTCAGCGCGTTGCTGCTGCTGGTGCCCGCGGGCCTGCTCGCGGTGGCGGTCAGCGACCCGGCGACACCCTACTGGATCTTCCTCGTCATCGCCGCGACCGCCGGCCTGGGCGGCGGCAACTTCGCCTCCAGCATGGCCAACATCACCTACTTCTACCCGCAGTCCAAGCAGGGCGCCGCGCTCGGGCTGAACGCGGCCGGGGGCAACATCGGGGTCTCCTCGGTGCAGCTGGTGATGCCGCTGGTCATCGGGGCCTTCGGGCTGGCCGCGGCCGGGCTGTTCTGGGTGCCGTTCATCCTGGCGGCGGCGCTGGGCGCGTACTTCTTCATGGACAACCTGACCGTCGCCAAGGCCGAGCCGCGCGAGATGGCCAAGGCGGCGGCCAAGCCGCAGACCTGGATCATGTCGGTGCTCTACATCGGCACCTTCGGCTCGTTCATCGGCTACTCGACCGCCTTCCCGCTGCTGCTCACCACGCAGTTCCCCGAGCAGTCGGCGCTGACCTCGCTGGCGTTCCTGGGCGCGCTGCTCGGCTCGCTGATCCGGCCCGTGGGCGGCTGGCTCTCCGACCGCCTCGGCGGCGCGGCGGTCACGTTGTGGAACTTCGCCGCCATGGCGGGCGCGGTCCTCCTCGTGTACGCCGGCCTCGCGGCCCACAACGTGCTCCTGTTCTTCGGCGCCTACCTCCTGCTCATCGGCACCGCGGGGGTCGGCAACGGGTCGACGTACCGGATGATCCCGGCGATCTTCCGGGCCAAGGCGATCGAGGGCCTGGAGCCGGGCACCCCGGCCTACGACGACGCCCTGGCGGCCGGCCGCCGGGACGCCGCGGCCGCCATCGGCTTCATCTCCGCCGTCGGCGCTTTCGGCGGCTTCTTCATCAATCGCGGGTTCGGTTCGTCCATCGCCGCGACCGGGGGAGCCGGGGCGGCAATAACCGCTTTCGCCATTTTCTACGGCATTTGTTTCGTTCTGACCTGGTTCTGCTACCTGCGACGTCACGCCACCGGGACCACCCCCAGCCTCGCGGCCGCCCGTGTTTAACGAAGGAACGGCACCTTGTAGCACAGCGGTAACAGAAGGGACCCAGCGGTGAAACCCCCTGAAAGCACCATCGGACCCATGCCGTTCTCACTTTCCGCTCCGGCGTCTGTGATGGCGCCGCTGCCCGAGGGGACGGCCACACACTGCCCGTACTGCGCGCTGCAGTGCGGCATGCACGTCACGCCCCTGGAGATCGGCCAGGTGGAGATCGACCAGGTGGAGATCACCCCGCGCGACGACGTGCCGGCCAACCAGGGCGGCCTGTGCCAGAAGGGCTGGACCGCCGGAGCCCTGCTGCGCTCGCCGCACCGGCTGACCACCCCCCTCGTCCACGGCAAGCCGGTGGGCTGGGACGAGGCCCTCGGCTACGCCGCCGCCCGTATCGCCCGGATCCAGGACGTCCACGGCCCCGACGCCGTCGCCGTCTTCGGCGGCGGCGGGCTGACCAACGAGAAGGCCTACCAGCTGGGCAAGTTCGCCCGGGTCGCGCTGCGCACCAGCCAGATCGACTACAACGGCCGGTTCTGCATGTCGTCGGCCGCCGCCGCGACCAACCGCGCCTTCGGGCTCGACCGGGGGCTGCCCTTTCCGGTCACCGACCTGGCCGAGGCCGGCGCGGTGCTGCTGGCGGGCGGCAACGTCGCCGAGACCATGCCGCCCTTCGTGCGCCACCTGAATCCTGCCGGGCTCATCGTCGTCGACCCGCGCGAGACCGCCACCGCCCGGCTGGCCGCGCTGCACCTGCAGAACGCCCCCGGCACCGACCTGGCCCTGGCCCTCGCGCTGCTGCACATCGCCATCGCCGACGGCCACGTGGCCGAGGAGTACGTCGCGGCCCGCACGACCGGCTTCGACGCCGTCCGCGACAGCGTCTCGGCGTGGTGGCCCGAACGCGCCGAACGTGTCACCGGGGTCCCGGTCGCCGGCATGCGGCGGGCCGTGGCGATGCTCGCCGAGGCGGGCAACGCCGTCATCCTGACCGGGCGCGGCGCCGAGCAGCACGCCAAGGGCACCGACACCGTCACCGCCTACATCAACCTGGCGCTCACCCTCGGCCTGCCCGGCCGCCGAGGCTCCGGCTACGGCTGCGTCACCGGCCAGGGCAACGGCCAGGGCGGCCGGGAGCACGGCCAGAAGGCCGACCAGCTGCCCGGCTACCGCAAGATCGACGATCCGGCGGCCCGCGCCCACGTCGCCGCCGTCTGGGGCGTCGACCCCGCCGACCTGCCCGGCCCCGGCCGCTCCGCCTACGAGCTGCTCGACGCGCTGGGCACCCCCGAGGGCCCCAAGGCCCTGCTGCTGTTCGGCTCCAACCCGGTCGTCTCCTCGCCCCGCTCCGGCCACGTCGCCGGGCGGCTGGCGGCGCTCGACCTGCTGGTCGTGGCCGACCTCGTGCTCTCGGACACCGCCGAGCTGGCCACCGTCGTGCTGCCCACGGCCCAGTGGGCCGAGGAGGCGGGCACGATGACCAACCTCGAAGGGCGCGTGCTGCTGCGCCGCCGGGCCGTCGCTCCGCCCTCGGGGGTGCGGAGCGACCTGGAGATCCTCTCCGGCCTGGCCGACCGGCTCGGCCGGGGTGGCGTGTTCCCCGACGACCCCCGCACCGTCTTCGACGAGCTGCGCCGGGCCAGCGCCGGCGGCGTCGCCGACTACTCGGGCATCACCTACGAGAAGATCGCCGACCAGGGCGGGGTCTTCTGGCCGTGCCCCGCCGACGACCACCCCGGCACCCCGCGGATCTTCCTCGACCGGTTCCCGACGCCCGACGGCAGGGCCCGCATGGTCGCCGTCGACCACCGGCCGCCCGTCGAGGACGTCGACGCCGACTTCCCCTACTACCTGACCACCGGCCGCCTGCTGGCCCACTACCAGAGCGGCGCGCAGACCCGCCGGGTGGCCGACCTCACCGAGGCCGCCCCGCAGCCGTTCCTCGAACTGCATCCCGACCTCGCCGACCACCTCGGCATCCGCCCCGGCGACCTGGTCAGGGTGACCGGCCGGCGGGGGGTCACCGAGGCGACGGCCCGGATCAGCGCGGCGATCCGGGCCGACACCGTTTTCCTGCCCTTCCACTGGGAGGGCCCCAACCGGCTGACCAACCCGGCCCTCGACCCGGTCTCCCGCATGCCCGAGTTCAAGGTGTGCGCGGTCAACCTCGCGGTCGTCGGGGGTGGCCGATGAGGGGCATCGTCGTGGTGGGGAACGGCATGGCCGGATCCCGCCTGGTCAGCGAGGTGCGCGCCCGTGACAAGAAGGCGCGCGTCACGGTGTTCGGGGCGGAGGAGCGGGCGCCGTACAACCGGGTGTTGTTGTCGAACGTGCTGGCCGGCACCACCCGGGCCGACCAGGTGCGCCTGCACGGCCCCTCCTGGTACGCCGACCACGACGTCACCGTCCATCTGGGCACCGAGGTCGTCGCGATCGACCGGGAGACCCGCTGCGTCATCACCGGCGACGGACGGCGCACCCCCTACAGCGTGCTGGTGCTGGCCACCGGCAGCGAGCCCGTCGTTCCGGCGGTGCCCGGGGCCGAGCGGGCCATCGCGTTCCGCACGATGGACGACTGCGAGCGCATCCTCGCGGCGGCGAAGGCGTCGCGGCGGGCCGTGGTCATCGGCGGCGGGCTGCTCGGCGTCGAGGCCGCCCGGGGCCTGGCCGGGCGCGGCCTGCCGGTCACTCTGCTCCACCTCAAGGGCCACCTGATGGACCGCCAGCTCGACCACGAGGCCGGGCAGGTGCTCGGCGACACCCTCGCGGGGCTCGGCGTCGAGATCATGACCGGCGTCACCGTCACCGGGATCACCGAGGGCAAGGTCGAGCTGACCTCCGGCCACGTCGAGGCCGACCTGGTCGTGGCGGCCTGCGGGGTCCGGCCGGTCACCACGCTGGCCCACGACGCCGGTCTGCACGTCGAACGCGGCATCGTCGTCGACGACGAGATGCGTACCGACGACCCGGCGATCTTCGCCGTCGGCGAGTGCGCCCAGCACGACGGCCAGGTCTACGGCCTGGTCGCGCCCTGCTGGGAGCAGGCCGCCATCGTCGCCGACCTGATCACCGGCGCCGACGCGCGGGCCCGCTACCGGGGCTCGCGGCTGGTCACCCGGCTGAAGGCCAAGAGCGTGGAGCTGGCCGCGATGGGCGAGACCCACCTGACCGACGCCGACGCCGAGATCGTGCGCTTCACCCATCGGCGCGGCGGCACCTACCGCAAGCTCGTCATCCGCGACGGCCGCCTGGTCGGCGCGATCCTCGTGGGCGACCCGGCCACGGTCGGCACGCTCACCCAGCTCTTCGACCGGGGCGGCCCGCTGCCCGCCGACCGGGCGGGCCTGCTGTTCCCGTCCCTGTCCGGCGCGGCCCCGGTCAGTCCCAGCCCGGTGCGCATGCCCGACGCGGCGCAGGTCTGCCGCTGCAACAACGTGACGAAGGGACAGATCCGGGCCTGCTGGGAGGCCGGGGCCCGCGACGTGGCCGCCGTGGCGGCGGCGACCCGGGCGACCACCGGATGCGGAAGTTGCGCCGAGACCGTCGGCGGAATCGTGGAATGGCTGTGCGAACAGGAAGGGGCGAGCGCATGACCCGCGTTCTCATCGTCGGTAATGGCCCGTCCGCGCACCGGCTGGCCGAAACGCTCACGACCCGGGGCTTCACCGGCTCGGTGACGATCCTGGGGGAGGAGCCCCGGGGTGCGTACGACCGGGTGGCCCTCACCACCCACCTGACCGAGGGCCGTGACCTCGCCTACCCCGACATCCCGGGTGTGACGGCGGTCGTCGGCACGAAGGTCGTCTCGATCGAGCCCGCCGCCAAGACGGTCAACGGCTCGATCCCCTACGACGTGCTGGTGCTGGCCACCGGCTCGGCGCCGTTCGTGCCGCCCGTGCCCGGACGCGACCTCGACGGTTGCCACGTCTACCGGACCATCGACGACCTCGACGCCATCAGGGCCTCCGCCGCCACGGCGACGGCCGGGATCGTCGTGGGCGGCGGCCTGCTCGGCCTGGAGGCCGCCGACGCCCTGCGCGGGCTGGGCCTGGAGACGCACATCGTCGAGATGAGCCCCTGGCTGATGCCCCGCCAGGTCGACGAGGGCGGCGGAGCGGTGCTGAAGAAGCACGTGGAGTCGCTCGGGCTGACCGTGCACACCGGCTCGGGCGTCACCCGCATCGAGGGCGACGAGCGGGTCACCGGCCTGCTCACCCCCGACAAGGGCGTCATCGACGCGCAGGTCGTGGTGTTCTCCGCCGGAATCCGGCCCCGCGACGAACTGGCCCGGGGCGCGGGGCTCCAGGTCGGCGAGCGCGGCGGCATCGTGGTCGACGACGGCATGCGCACCAGCGACCCGTCGATCCTGGCGATCGGCGAGTGCGCGCTGCACGACGGCCAGGTCTACGGCCTGGTCGCGCCGTGCATGACGATGGCCGAGGTGGCCGCCGACCGCATCATGGGCGGCACGGCCGCCTTCACCGGGGCCGACCTGTCGACCAAGCTGAAGCTGCTCGGCGTCGAGGTGGCCCAGTTCGGCGCGATGGCGGGCGCCCTCGACGTCACCTACCTCGACCCGGTCGCGGGGGTCTACAAGAAGCTGTTCGTCAGCGACGACGCCTCGACCCTGCTCGGCGGCATCTGCGTCGGCGACGCCTCCCCGTACGCCACGCTGCGGTCGTTCGTCGGCTCCGAACTCCCGGCCGCCCCGAGCGACCTGCTGTTCAGCCCGACGGCCGTGGAGCTGCCGGGCGACGCGCCGGTCTGCTCGTGCAACAACGTGACCAAGAACGACGTCACCGCGGCCATCAAGGAGCACGACCTCACCGACGTCGCCGGGGTCAAGGCGTGCACCCGGGCCGGCACCACCTGTGGCAGCTGCCTGCCGCTGCTGAAGAAGATCCTCACCGAGTCGGGCGTCGACACCGGGACCGGCCTGTGCGAGCACTTCACGCACAGCCGGGCCGAGTTGTTCACGATCGTCCAGGTCCGCGGCATCACCACGTTCACCCAGCTCATCGACGAGCACGGGACCGGCCGGGGCTGCGACATCTGCAAGCCCGTGGTGGCCTCGATCCTGGCCTCGCTGCACAACGGCCACGTGCTGGAGGGCGAGCAGGCCGCGCTGCAGGACACCAACGACCATTTCCTAGCTAACCTACAAAAAAATGGGACATACTCGATCGTGCCCCGGATCCCGGGGGGCGAGATCACCCCAGAGAAACTGATCGTGATCGGCGAGGTCGCCCGCGACTTCGGCCTGTACACCAAGATCACTGGAGGCCAGCGCATCGACCTGTTCGGCGCCCGCGTCGAAGAGCTGCCCCGCATCTGGCGGCGCCTGGTCGACGCCGGGTTCGAGTCGGGCCACGCCTACGGCAAGGCCCTGCGCACGGTGAAGTCGTGCGTCGGCTCCACCTGGTGCCGTTACGGCGTACAGGACTCGGTGACCCTCGCCATCGACCTGGAGCTGCGCTACCGGGGCCTGCGGTCGCCCCACAAGCTCAAGTCGGCGGTCAGCGGCTGCGCCCGCGAGTGCGCCGAGGCCCGGTCGAAGGACTTCGGCATCATCGCCACCGAGAAGGGCTGGAACCTCTACGTCGGCGGCAACGGCGGCTTCACCCCCCGCCACGCCGACCTGCTGGTCCAGGACGTCGACACCGCGACCCTCATCCGCACGATCGACCGGTTCCTGATGTTCTACATCCGCACCGCCGACCGGCTCCAGCGCACCGCCGCGTGGCTGGAGAACCTCGAAGGCGGCCTCGACCGGCTCCGCGAGATCGTCGTGGACGACGCCCTGGGCATCTGCGCCGACCTCGACGCCCAGATGGCCGCCCACGTCGCGACCTACGCCGACGAGTGGCGGGCCACCCTCGACGACCCGGTGAAGCTGCGCCGTTTCGTCAGCTTCGTGAACGCGCCCGGCACGCCCGACCCGTCGATCGCGTTCACCACCGAGCGCGACCAGATCAAGCCCGAGATCCTGCAGGTGACGAGCCGATGAACTGGATTCCCGTCTGCCCCTTTCCCGACCTGCTGCCAGAGCGCGGCGCCTGCGCCCTGATCGGCGGCGAGCAGGTGGCCGTCTTCCGAGCCCACGACGGGTCCCTGTACGCCATCGGCAACCAGGACCCCTTCAGCGGTGCCTACATCCTGTCCCGGGGGATCGTCGGCACCAGGAACGGGGAGCCGACCGTGGCCTCCCCGATGCACAAACAGGTGTTCTCGCTCACCAGCGGGGTCTGCCTGGACGATCCCGGGACTGTGATTCCGACATTTCCGATTCGCGTCACCATGGGGATGGTTGAGGTGAGCGTCAAATGACCGCACTGCTCGAAGAGACGCAACTGGCCGCGCTGGCCGAGGGGCTGTCTCCGGAGACCGCGCCCAACGCGCTGTCCGGCTTCACGATCGGCGTCACCGCGACCCGCCGTCGCGAGGAGTTCTCGGCGCTGCTCGAACGCCGGGGCGCGCGCGTGGTGAGGGCGCCCGCGATCCGGCTGGTGCCGCTCTCCGAGGACGTCGACCTGATGGCCGCCACCCGCGAGTGCCTGGCCTCGCCGGTCGACGACGTCGTCGTCACCACCGGCGTCGGGTTCCGCGGCTGGGTCGCCGCCGCCGAGGGCTGGGGCCTGGCCGGCCACCTGACCGCCCGGCTGGCCGACGCCCGGCTGCTCACCCGCGGCCCCAAGGCGCGCGGCGCCGTCAGGGCCGCCGGGCTCACCGACCACTGGACGCCCGCGACCGAGTCGTGCGAGGAGGTCCTGCGCTACCTCCTGAGCCAGGACCTCCGCGGCCGCCGCATCGCCATCCAGCTGCACGGCGAGCCGCTGACCGGGTTCGTCGCCGACCTGCGCGCCGCCGGGGCCGAGGTCATCGAGGTGCCGGTCTACCAGTGGCTGCCCTACCGCGACATCTCGCCGCTGCGCCGCCTGGTCAGCCAGGTCGCCTCGGGCGCGATCGACGCGGTGGCGTTCACCAGCGCCCCGGCCGTGCACGCCATGCTCAACGCGGCCCGCGCCGACGGGCTGGAGGAGGCCCTGCTGGCCGCCTTCCGGGGGCCGGTGACGGCGGCCTGCGTCGGGCCGGTCACCGCGCAGCCGCTGGTCGCCAAGGGCGTGCCGGTGATCCAGCCCGAGCGGTCGCGGCTCGGCTCGCTGGCCCGCACGCTGGCCCGGCATCTGCCGGAGAACAGCGTCACCCGGCTCACCGCCGGAGGCCACGAGCTGGAGATCCGCGGCCACGCGGTGGTCGTCGACGGCGAGCTCAAGCCGCTGCCCCCGGCGCCGATGGCGGTGCTGAAGCGGCTGGCCGACCGGCCCGGCCACGTCGTCGCCCGCGGCGACCTGCGCATGGTGCTGCCCGGCGGCCCGTCCCGCGACTCGGCCGAGCACGCCGTCGAGATGGCCATCACCCGGCTGCGCCGCGCCCTGGGCCCGAGCGGCATCGTCGAGACGGTCGTCAAGCGCGGCTACCGCCTGGCCTGTGACCGGGAAGACGTGTGACGACCCTCGTCATGGCGGCCCACGGCGCCCGCAACCCCGAATGGGACGCCGTCCTCGCCGACCTCGCCGGGCGGGTGCGCCGGATCCGGCCGGGCGCCCCGGCCCGGCTCGCGTTCCTGGAGCTGAGCGACCCGCCGCTCGACCGGGTGCTCGCCGAGGTCGCCGGCCCGGTCGTGGTGGTGCCGCTGCTGCTCGCGGGCGGTTACCACGTCCACATCGACCTGCCCGAGGTGATCGCCCGGACCCGCCCCGACGCGGTCGTCGCAGGCCCGCTGGGCCCGCACCCGCTGCTCACCGACGTGCTGGCCCGGCGGCTGGCCGCCGCCGGGTTGCGGCCTCGCGACGCGGTGATCCTGGGCGCGGCCGGCTCGTCCGACCCGGCGGCCCTCGCCGCCGTCCGCGCGGCCGCCCGCCTGCTTTCGGTACGCCTCTCCCGCCCGGTCACCGCCGCGTTCGCGTCGTCGGGCCGGCCGGGCATCGCCGAGGCGGTGGCCGAGGTCAGGTCGGGCCCGGCACCCCGGACCGTGGTGGCCTCCTACCTGCTGGCCCCCGGCCTGTTCCACACCCGCCTGGCCGAGAGCGGCGCCGACGTGGTCAGCGCCCCGCTGGGCGTCGACGACGACCTGGCCAGGCTGGTGTGGCACCGCTACGACGAGGCGCGTCAGGGATCGAGCCGCAACTCCCGCACGATGGCCTCGGCCGCCTCGGGCCGCGACGGCTCCGACTCGGCGCCGGTGAAGATCTCGTAGTAGGCGTGCCGGAAACAGCCGGCCAGCAGCAGCCGGGCGCTCGACTCGGGGTCCACGTCGGCCCTGATCCGCCCGAGCTCCTGCTCGCCGGCGAGGTAGGCCGCCAGCGGCAGCACCTCGCCCTCGGGCCCGAGTTCCGACTCGCGCATGGCCTGCCGGAAGCGGACCGTGAGGATCGGGGAGACGAAGGCCGGGAGGGCGGCGGCCTGGATCTCCGTGTAGTAGTGGATGCCGGCCAGGGCCACCGGCCGCAGGTTCGCGGTCACGTCGCCGTGGCCGGGGCGCAGGTCGTGCAGCAGGCGGAGCCACGAGGGCAGCCGGTCCTGCAGGAGAGCCAGGAAGGTCTCGACCGCCTGGGCCGGGGTGGTGCCCCGGATCTGGGGGGTGGCGGCTCCCATCGGTTCGGTGGTGCCCGTTTTCATCCGCATCGCCATGTCGAGGACACGCCGACGGGTTTCCTGAGAAGAATGGTGCGGTTGTGAGGAGGGAGTTACCATTTTCGCCCTTGTGTGCGCAGTCCACAGAAGACGCTTGTGAGGAAGGAAGCGCTAATTATTACCTCAGAAGGGCGGTGAAGTGGGAGGAAAACAAGCATCCGGTTTCCGCCGGATGAATCTTCACCGTGTCAAGGCCGGACCGGTCCGCCGCGTGCCCGCCCAGACGGCGGCGGTGACCGCGACCAGCAGGGCGCACGGCAGCAGCATGATCGTCGACCCGGCGCCCGCCGACCGGTCGGCCCCCGCGAGCGGGTCGGCGTGCGTGGCGACCATGAACAGGTAGACCAGGGTGTTGTTGGCGGCGTGCACGACGACGGAGGTCTCCAGCCCGCCCGTCCGCCACGTCATCAGCCCGAACGTGACGCCGAGCGTCAGGTAGTAGAGGTTCAGCCACGGGTCGGTCGATATGTGGATGGCCGCGAACAGCACACTCGACACGCCCAGGCCCAGCGCCATCGCGGTCCGGGGGCCGCGCCCCCAGCTCGCCGCCACCCGGAAGGCCAGGCCGCGGTAGCCGTACTCCTCACCCGCCGCCTGCAGCGGCGACAGCAGGATCGTCACGACGAACACGCCCATCGCGTCGGCGAACGTCCACTCCTTCGCCGTGTACGGGGACAGCAGGAAGAACCCCGTCATGTAGAGCACCCACACGGGCCCGATCGTCAGTGCCGCCCGGCCGAACACGGCGGGCCGGAACACCGAGAGCACCGAGCTCAGGGACGCGCCCCGCACCCCGTACAACCAGCGCTGGAGCAGCATGCTCCACGGGATCAGCAGCGCGATCGAGACGAGGTTGGCGGCATGGTAGACCGGCGTGAACTCCGTGCCGCCGGAGATCGGGTTGGCCCGGCCCATCGACGCGTCGATCGCCGAGCCGGCGAGGCTGATCACCCCGCCGAAGCCGAACAGCCCGACGACCAGCAACACCAGCGCCAGCACGCCACGCCCGACGCGGCGCTCCGGGCCGGCGAGCACGAGATGGTAGGGGAGGCCCGGCGGAACACGCCGGGAAGAACGGGATCGCATGCCTCCAGCCTTCTGCGGCCCGGCCCGCGGAAGCAGTGCCGTCGTTCACGAGATCCGATGCGATCCGCAGGTCACTGACGTGACATTTGTCAGATCCACCCGCGCTCGGCCGCGACCCGCGCGGCGTCGTGCCGGTTGGCCGCGCCCAGCTTGCCGATGGCCGAGGTCAGATAGTTCCGCACCGTCCCCCGCGAGAGCGCCACCCGCCGCGCGATCTCCTCGACGGGCGCGCCGTCCCGCGCGAGGGCCAGCACGTCGCTCTCCCGAGGGGTGAGCGGGGAGTCACCCGCGCTGATCGCCTCGGCCGCGAGCTCCGGATCGACGTGCCGCCCGCCCGCCGCGACCTTCCGCACCGCCGCCGCCAGCTCCCGCGCGGAGGTGGTCTTCGGCAGGAACCCCCGCACCCCGGCGGCCAGCGCCGCCCTCAGATAGCCCGGCCGCCCGTGCGAGGTGAGGATCACACACCCGCAGGCGGGCAACTCGGCCGCCAGCCGCCGCGCCACCTCGATCCCGTCGGGCCCCGGCATCCGCAGATCGAGCAACGCCACATCGGGCCGCACCCGCAACGCCGTGACCAGGGCCTCGTCGCCGGACGCCGCCCGCCCGACGACCTCGAACCCGTCATCGAGCTCCAGCAGCCCGGCGACCGCATCCCGAATGAGATGCTCGTCGTCGGCGACGAGAATCCGGATCACGCGCGGTCTCCCTCCGGGATCGTGAGCACGGCCTCCAGGAGGAAGCGATCCCCGTCGCGACCGGCGGTCACCCGCCCGCCGAGGGCCCCGATCCGCTCGGCCATCGCCCGCAGCCCTGTACCGGCGGCTCCGTAGTCGGTGGCCGGTTCGGCCGTGGCGCCGTCGTTGGCGATGGTGAGGTGGATCTCGCCGTCGCCCGTCATCGTGGTGAGGGCGACCTCGGTGGCCGTCGAGTGGCGGAGGACGTTCGTGACGCCCTCGCGGACCACCCATGCCAGCGCCTCGGCGCACGCCTCCGGCACCGGGCCGCCGCTGACCACGCAGCGGATGCCGGCCGAGCCCAGCAGGGCGCGGGCGCCCGCGACCTCGCCCTCCCACGTCACCCCGACCTCGCCGCGCACCACGCGGCGGACCTCGCCGCCGGCCTCCTCGGCCAGCCGCCGGACACCCGCGAGCTCGTCGGCCGCCCGCCCGGTGCTGCCCCGGCGCACGAGTTCGGCCGCGAGTTCGCTCTTCACCGCGATGGCGGCGAGGGTGCGGCCGAACACGTCGTGCAGGTCACGGGAGATGCGCAGCCGCTCGGTCGCCAGGGCGAGCGCGGCCCGGTCGTCGTGCGCGCGCTGCAGCTCCCGCAGAACCTGGAGCATCCACCCGCCCGACCAGCAGGCCCACAACGTGACGCTGACGACGGCCGCCCCGACGACCAGGAGCGGCACGTCGGCCACCGCCGCCAGCGGAACCGCCAAGACCAAAATCGCCCCGTTGAGCCAGAGCGTGCGCCGGGCGTCGAGCACGGGCACGAAGCTCGCCGCCGCCGACCCGGCCGCCGCCGCGATCACCACAGCCCGCACGGGAGCCGCGAGCGTGAATGACGCCGCGGCGACCGCGACCAGCGCGAGCACCCAGACGATCACCCAGCCGACCGGCAACCGCCGGGCCCGGCCGCCGAGGACGTCGAAGCTCCACCGGCTGACCAGCACGTTCCCGGCCACCAGGGCGACCGTCGGCACGACGACCACGACGGAGGGCCCGGCCGCGAGAGGGGCGAGCGGGGTCGAGACGGCGACGTAGGCGGACCAGCGGGCGTAGGTCTCGAACCGTCGCGCGCTGACGGCCGGCCACCCGCCACGGACCTCAGCCGTCGGTGCCCCGGTCGCGGCGCCGCAGGTAGCGCTCGAACTCGGCGGCGATCGCGTCGCCGCTCGCCTCGGGCAGGTCGGCGGCGTCCTTGCGCTCTTCCAGCTCCTTGACGTACTCGGCGACCTCGGAGTCCTGTGCCGCGAGCTCGTCGACGCCGGTCTCCCAGGCGCGGGCCTCTTCGGGCAGCTCGCCGTAGGGCATCGGGATGTCGAGGAGGTCTTCGACCCGGCGCAGCAGGGCCAGGGTCGCCTTCGGGTTGGGCGGCTGGGCGACGTAGTGGGGCACCGAGGCCCACAGGGAGATCGTCTGCAGCCCCGCGTGGCCGAGGGTGTGCTGGAGCACGCCGATGATGCCGGTGGGGCCTTCGTACTTGGTCAGTTCGAGGTTGAGAACCCGGGCCAGGCCGGGGTCGCTGACCGAGCCCACGATGGGCACCGGCCGGGTGTGGGGGGAGTCGTTCAGCAGAGCGCCCAGGAGGAGGGCCAGCTCGATGCCGAGTTCGTGGCAGAGCCCGACGATCTCCTGGCAGAAGGTGCGCCAGCGCATGTTGGGCTCGATGCCGCGCAGCAGCACGACGTCACGCTTGGCCCCCGGCGGGCGGGCCACCAGCAGGCGGGTGGTGGGCCAGGTGATCGACCGGGTCATGCCCTCGCCCAGCTCCACGATGGGCCGGGTCACCTGGAAGTCGTAATAGTCTTCCGGGTCGAGCTCCACCAGCGGGGTGGCCTTCCACTCGGCCTCCAGGTGGGCGAGCACCGCGCTCGACGCCTCACCCGCATCGTTCCAGCCTTCGAACGCGGCGATCAGCACCGGGTCGACGAGCTCAGGGAGCCCTTCGAGCTCGATCAAGCCGCCTCCTCACATAGTCGTGGACCCAGCCTAGTTGTAGTGCGCCCCCGAGCGTTATCCGTGGCCACCGATAAGCTGAGGGCCGACACCCCCGACTGCTCCCGAGGCCGATACTTCATGTCCGCACATCTGCACGCCGTTCTCTTCGACATGGACGGCCTGCTGGTCGACACCGAGAAGGTGTGGGGCCTCGTCGAGGCCGAGGTCGTCGACCGGCTCGGCGGCCAGTGGGGCCCCGAGCACCAGGAGCGCATGGTCGGCGGATCGTGGGACACCACGGTCGCCTACATGCTCGCCCTGACCGGCTCCGACGTCGCCCCCGAGGTGGTGGGCCGCTGGCTCCTCGAGGGCATGCTGACCCGGCTGGAGTCGGGGGTCGAGCCGCTGCCCGGCGCCCTCGAACTCCTCGCCGAGGTCAAGGCCGGGGGCGTGCGCACCGCCCTGGTCACCGCCTCGCTGAAGCCGATGGCCGACGCCGTGCTCGCCTCGATCGGCCGCCACCACTTCGACGTGGTCGTCACCGCCGACGACGTGACCCGCACCAAGCCCGACCCCGAGCCCTACGAGCTCGCCCTCCGTCTTCTGGACGCCGACCCGCGCCACACCGTGGTCTGCGAGGACTCCCCGAACGGCGTCGCCGCCGCCACCGCGGCCGGCTGCCACGTGATCGCGGTGCCCAACCTGGTGCCCATCACCCCGGCCCCCCGCCGCACGATCGTCGAGTCCCTCCTCGACGTCGACCTGCCGCTCATCAGGTCCCTGGTCTAGGCGCGCACGGTCTTCTCCTCCACCCCGTTGGCCCGGACGGGCCGCTCGGGAAGGGTGAGGCCGCGGCGTTCCCGCTTCGCGGACCCGACCTGGTACGCCGCCGCCTCCTCACCCGAGCCGTAGGCGACGGTGAAGGTCCAGACGACGGTCCAGAGGATCTCGAACGACCCCGGCTTCAGCCGCCTGACCAGATGGGTCGTATAGGTGTCGGCGACCTTCACCCGGGTGAGGGCCGCCGTGCCGAGCCGCAGCGCCGCCCGCCACCGTGGGGCGTCGGCGTGGCCGACGGTGACGTACTCGCCGGGCCTCCCGGCCGTCACCGCTCTCTCCTCGTCGATGTCGTAGAGGTCGTCGAACGTCTTGGTCGTGGTCGAGCCGTCGGAATAGTCGGCGACGCGGTCGCTGGAGGCGAACTGGAGGAACTGGAAGGTGGGCTCCCCGGGGCCCGCGACGCCCGCGATCACCCCGAACTTCCCGCCGTCGATCACCAGGCTCGTGTCGGTCCGGCGGATTCGCGGCGCCCGGTGGTAAACGGTGGGCTCGGGAAACGTGATCGACCCGCCGGCCTTTTCGAAGGTGGGCACCACGACGTCCTGGAAGAACATCTCCGGCGTCACCATGTCGGCGTCTTTCTTCTTCTCCAGGTACGTCTTCAGATCGGCGACCCATTTGTCATCGTGCGCCCGGGCCAGGAGGGTGAAGTCGAGCAGTTCGCCGCGCAGCGTCGTCTGGTCGCCGAAGACGGCGCCGTGCAGGTCGTCGCCGATGGCGCGGCGCAGCAGCAGGGAGATGAGCTCCTCGGGGACGTCGACGTCCTCGACGACGTCTTTGACCTGCTGGGCTTTGACGGCCAGATCGTGCTCGTCGTCGTATTGGCCGGAATTGTTGCTTTTCAGGTAATCGATGTAGAACTGCAGATTCGGCACGGGTCGCCTTCGTCTCGGAAACGGATCGAGACGGGAATCTATGAGTCGCCGCCTATCGCCGGATACTGACCATAAAGGCATAGTCCGTTTAGGCGGCGAGCAGGGGCGCCAGATCGGCGCGGTTGTTCACGCCCAGTTTCGTGTAGACCCGGCACAGGTGGTTGGCGACCGTACGCGGTGACAACACCAGCCAGTCGGCGATCTCGCGGTTGGTCAGGTTCCACGAGGCCAGCCGGGCGACCTCGGCCTCCCGGGCGCTGAGCCCCTCGACGCGGGGCGTGGCCCCGCCGAGCAGCGCGAGCCCGTCGCGCACGCCCAGGGCGGTGGCCCGCTCGCGCACCACGTACGCGTGCAACGGGCAGGCCAGCCGGACCCGCGGGGGAGAGGTGTCCCGCAGCACGGTGATCAGGCCCCGGCGCTCCAGCCGGGTGACGGCCGCGTGCTCGGCCGCGTCGAGTAAGACGTCCAGGTCGACCGGCTCGGTGAGGGCGACCAGTTCGATCGCGGTGGTCTCGGCCGGGGTCAGCCCGGCCAGTTCGGCCTCCAGCAGCTGGCGCAGCCGGGGCGGCAGGGTCAGCTCGCCCTCCCAGCGCCAGACGCCGCCCGCCAGGGTCATGCCGGTGCCCGGCAGCAGTTCGGTGATCAGGCGGAGGTTGCCGCCGGTGGTGTGGTGGAGGCGGCGGACCGTCGCGAGGTCGGCGGGGCCGCCCAGGGCGGCGGCCAGCAGGCGGCCGGTCTCGCGGACCGTCAGCGGGGAGAGGTCGATCCGGGTCAGCGCGCCGTCGCGCCACAGGGCCGCGACCGGCTCCGGCAGCGGGGCCCCCGCCCTGGCCGTGACGACCGGGATCGTGCCGTGGTGCTCGGCCAGGTGGGCGACCAGCGCGGCGGAGCTGGGGTCGAGCAGGTGGGCGTCGTCGACGGCCAGCACCGGCGGGACCGCCCCGAGGGCGCCGGCCGCCCACACCACGGGGTTGACCGGGGTGTGCCCCGGGTCGGGAAGAAGGTGGGCGAAGGCCCCGAACGGCACGCCGGCCGCGCGGGCGCGGACGAGGAGGAAGGAGAAGGGTGCGAGCGCCTCGGTGAGCAGCCGGCTCCGCCCCGATCCGGCCGGGCCCGCCACCAGCACCCCGCCCCCGTCGCGGGCCGCCGCCCTGATCTGATCACGTTCGGCCGTACGCCCCATGAATGGCCACATGCCTCCGACGGTAGGAATCCGGCGGGCCGGGCGGATCAGAGTGAACCCCACGGTCCCCCAGGGGTAACCCGGGGGAGTGCCTAGGGGTCGCGCCCTCCTCAGGGAGGAGCGCGCGGCGGAGACCCACGTGACAGGATGGAAATCAGGCCATGACGCGTGACACTTACCTGAGGGGGCCGGCATGACTTTTGCCCAGATCGCGTGGCTGCCGCTGTGCGCGGGGCTGACCGCAGCGGGAGTGGTGCTCGCGTTTCTCGCCTTCCGCCGCCGGGGGGCGGCGGCGGGCCTGCGTGTCACCGCGTGGGCCCTGCTGCCGCTGGCGGCCTATCTGACCGGGGTGCTGGAGACGATCTGGAACATGGTCGCCTCGGTCGTCACCTTCGTGACCCGTCTGGTGCTCTCGCCCACAGTGTGGGCAGGGGTTGCGCTGGCCGGGCTCTCGGTGGTCTTGTTCCTGGTGTCGGGGGTCATGCGGGGCCGCACCCTCCGGTTGGGGCGCAGATCCCGTACCGAGAAGAAGGCGCCCGCGCCCGCGACGGCGACCCAGCCCACCCAGCCGGCTCAGCCCGGCCGGCCGGCCGACGTCACCAAGCCGATGGCCCGTCCCGTCGAGTCGAAGAACGACGACTTCTCCGACATCGAGGACATCTTGCGGAAGCGCGGGATCAGCTGAGGCCGACTCGGAAATCTCGCATGGCGAGACCCAAGTTACCGGCCAGTGCAATGTCACAGATCCGCGACACAACCGAAACCGGACTCCGACATTCTCTTCAAGATCAACACGAATGAGTTTCGCGTGCGTCACAGTTGGGCCACATAGCGCCTACTGGGTCTTGTTTACGCAGATCAGCACATAGATTCTGCCTCCGAGACCCGCTCACCATGTGGGTCTGGATCCACATGGGAGCGCTCCGGACGTGTCGTGCTCCCGTCGGCACAACGTCGTCTGGAACCCAGGGGGCCCAACGCATGACCGCACCACTTGACGTCTCCGGCGATGAGCTGAAAGCCACGCCGGAGTCCGTTGCCGAGGGAGCGGGCGCGAAGGCGATCCAGGGGCGGTCTCTTGGACAGATCGCCTGGATGCGCCTGAAGCGGGACAAGGTCGCCCTCACCGGTGCCGGTGTCATCATCTTCCTGATCTTGGTCGCCGTCTTCGCGCCACTGATCGTGAGCTGGTTCGGGCACCCGCCCAACCAGTTCAACCAGGACCAGATCGACACCATGACGATGATCCCCAAGGGCGGGTCCGGCATCAGCTGGGACTACCTGTTCGGGGTCGAACCCGTCAACGGCCGCGACCTGTTCAGCCGGGTCGTGTACGGCGCCCGGATCTCGCTGCTGATCGCCTTCCTCGCCACCCTGCTCTCGGTCTTCATCGGGACCGTCATGGGCGTCATCGCCGGTTACTTCGGCGGCTGGGTCGACATGATCATCAGCCGGCTCATGGACATCTTCCTCGCCTTCCCCGTCCTGGTCTTCGCCATGGCGCTGGTGGGCGTGCTCGGCCAGTTCGAGACCCAGCTCGAAGTGAAGGGCGACTCCCTCCGCATCCTGCTGCTGATCTTCGTCATCGGCTTCTTCAACTGGGGTTACATCGCCCGCATCATCCGGGGCCAGACCCTGTCGCTGCGGGAGCGCGAGTTCGTCGACGCCGCCCGCAGCCTGGGCGCGCGGGGGCCGTACATCCTGTTCCGGGAGATCCTGCCGAACCTGATCGCGCCGGTCCTGATCTACGCCACGCTGCTCATCCCGACGAACGTGCTGTTCGAGGCGGCGTTGTCGTTCCTGGGGGTCGGCATCCAGCCGCCCACCGCGACCTGGGGCGGCATGCTCGCCGCGGCGACGAAGTACTACACCGTGCCGCACTTCATGTTCTTCCCCGGCATGGCGATCTTCATCACCGTGCTGGCCTTCAACCTCTTCGGCGACGGCCTGCGCGACGCGCTCGACCCCAAGTCGGGCCGCTGAGCTTCCACCCTGTTTCCCCGGCTCCTACCAACAAGGGGTTTACGCAATGAAGAAGAAAGCACTGGTCGTCTCGGCCGCCGGTGCCGTCCTGGCGCTGGCCCTGTCGGCCTGCGGCGGCGGCGGCACGACGACCCCGGCCGCCACTGAGGGCGGTGGCTCCACCTCGGCGCCGTCGGCCGGGGCGGCCGGCTTCAACGCCGGTCTTGAGAACGTGACCAACCCTTCCGACGTGAAGGGCGGCACCCTCAAGATGGCCGTCACCGAGGACTGGGACTCCATCGACCCCGGTGACACCTACTACGGCATGTCGTGGAACCTCCTGCGCATCTACGGCCGTCCGCTGGTGACCTACAACCCCGCGCCGGGCGCCAAGGGCCGCGAGCTCGTGCCCGACCTGGCCGAGAGCCTGGGTCAGAGCAGCGACGACGGCAAGACCTGGACGTACAAGCTGCGCGCCGGTGTGAAGTTCGAGGACGGCACCGCGATCACGTCCAAGGACGTGAAGTACGCGGTGCTCCGCCAGCTCGACAAGAAGACCTTCGTCAACGGCCCGACGTACTTCAACGACTGGCTGGACCTGCCGAAGGACTTCGAGTCGGTCTACACGACGCCCGACGTCAACACCGACTCGGCGATCGAGACCCCCGACGACCAGACGATCGTCTTCCACCTGAACAAGCCCTACTCCGGCTTCGACAACTTCGCCGCGCTCCCGGCCACCGTGCCGGTCCCGCAGGCCAAGGACACCGGCATCAAGTACCGCGACCACGTCGTGGCCTCCGGTCCGTACATGTTCGAGACCGTCGAGCAGGGCAAGCAGTACGTGCTGGTCCGCAACCCCAACTGGGACCAGGCCACCGACCCGGTGCGCAAGGCCCTGCCGGACAAGTACGAGATCAGCCTGGGCGTCGAGGCCAACGACCTCGACAACCGGATCATCGCCGGCGACCTGCACATCGACATCGCCGGCACCGGCGTCCAGCCGGCCGCCCTCGGCTCCATCCAGACCGACCCGGCCCTGCGTGAGCGCGCCGACAACCCGGTCTCGGCCCGCACCTGGTACATCTCGATCCTCAACGACAACCCGCCGCTCGACAACGTCGAGTGCCGCAAGGCGGTCATCTACGCCGCCGACCGCGTGGGCCTGCAGAACGCCTACGGCGGCCAGCTCGCGGGTGACATCGCCACCTCGCTGCTGCCCTCCGGCATCGGCGGCTGGAAGAAGCTCGACCTCTACCCGACCGCCAGCGGCGACGACGCCAAGGCCAAGGAGGCCCTCACGGCCTGCGGTCAGCCCAACGGCTTCGAGACCACGATGACCTTCCGCTCCGACCGTCCCAAGGAGGTCGCGGCGGCCGAGTCGATGCAGCAGGCGCTCGCCAAGGTCGGCATCAAGCTGACCCTCAAGGGCTTCCCGACCTCGGAGTACTTCACCGCCTACGCCGGCAAGCCCGAGTACACCAAGGCCAACGGCATCGGCCTGGCCACCAACGGCTGGGGCGCCGACTGGAACGACGGCTTCGGCTTCCTGTCGCAGATCGTCGACAGCCGCACCATCCGCGAGGCCGGCAACTACAACCTGTCGGTGAAGTCGCCCGAGATCGACGCCCTCGTCGACAAGGCCTTCGCCACCGCCGACACCGCCGCCCGTGACGCGGTGTGGGGCGAGATCGACCAGAAGGTCATGGAGGGCGCCTACGTCCTCCCGGCCGTCTACGCCAAGGGTCTGCTGCTCCGGGGCAAGGGTGTGACGAACCAGTTCATCACCGGCGCCTTCGACATGTACGACTACCTGGCGCTCGGCGTCCAGCAGTAACAAACCGGCCTTAGGTTCGGCAGGCAGGGGGCCGGTCCCACCGGACCGGCCCCCTATCGCCGAGGGGGGACAGTGGTCACCTACATCATCCGGCGCCTGATCGGCGCCCTGGCCATGCTGTTCATCGTCAGCGCGGTCACGTTCTCGATCTTCTTCGTGGTGCCCCGCCTCGCGGGCGTCACGCCCGACGACATCGCCAACCGGTACGTCGGGCGCGCGGCCACCGCGGAAACGGTCACCGCCGTCGCGGAGAAGCTCGGGTTGCACGACCCCGTCGTCGTCCAGTACGGCCGATGGGTGAAAGGCGTCTTCGTCGGTGCCGAGTACGACTACGGCACGGGCGTCGAGCAGTGCCCCGCCCCCTGCCTCGGGTACTCCTTCGTCACCAAGCAACCGGTCTGGCCCGACCTGGTCGACCGGCTACCCGTGACGCTCTCGCTCGCCGCGGGCGCCTCGGTCATCTGGCTGGTGATCGGCGTCTCGGTCGGCGTGCTCTCCGCGCTGAAGAGACGCTCGATCTTCGACCGGGGAGCGATGATCATCGCCTTGGCGGGCGTGTCGCTGCCGCCCTTCTTCACGGGTCTGGTGGCGCTCTCCCTGCTCTCGTACGGTCTGGGCATCACCGCCCCAGGTGGCGCGTACACCCCGTTGACGGAGAATCCGGGGTTGTGGGCGTACAACCTGATCCTGCCCTGGCTCACCCTGGCGTTCCTGAACGCCGCGGCCTACGCCCGGCTCACCCGGGCCGGCATGCTCGACACGATGGGTGAGGACTACATCCGCACCGCGAGAGCCAAGGGCCTCAAGGAGAGCAAGGTCATCGGCAAGCACGGCCTGCGGGCCGCGCTCACCCCGATCGTCACGATCTTCGGCCTCGACGTGGGCATCCTGGTCGGCGGCGCGATCCTGACGGAGAACGCCTTCTCCCTCCAGGGCCTCGGCAAGTACGCCACGACGGCCATCGCCGCCAACGACCTGCCCAAGATCATGGGCTTCACCATGCTGGCCGCGTTCTTCATCGTCGTGGCCAACCTGATCGTCGACCTGCTCTACGCGGTCGTGGACCCGAGGGTGCGGCTGTCATGACCTTCCTCCAGCTCAACGACCTGAAGGTGCACTTCCCGACCGACGACGGCCTGGTCAAGTCGGTCGACGGCCTGTCGTTCCAGCTCGAACGCGGCAAGACCCTGGGCATCGTGGGCGAGTCGGGCTCCGGCAAGAGCGTCACCTCGCTCAGCGTCCTCGGCCTGCACAAGGGCGGCCGGGCCAAGATCTCCGGCGAGATCTGGCTCGACGGCGAGGAGCTCGTCTCGGCCTCGCAGGAGCACGTGCGCTCGCTGCGCGGCAAGAAGATGGCGATGATCTTCCAGGACCCGCTGTCGGCGATGCACCCGTACTACACGGTGGGCGACCAGATCATCGAGGCGTACCGGATCCACAACGCCGTCTCGAAGAAGGTCGCCAAGAAGCACGCGATCGACATGCTCGGCCGGGTCGGCATCCCGCAGCCCGACCGCCGCGTCGACAGCTACCCGCACGAGTTCTCCGGCGGCATGCGCCAGCGCGCGATGATCGCCATGGCCCTGTCGTGCGACCCCGAGCTGCTCATCGCCGACGAGCCGACCACCGCGCTCGACGTGACCGTTCAGGCGCAGATCCTCGACCTGATGCGCGACCTGCAGCGCGACTTCAACGCCGCGCTGATCATCATCACCCACGACCTGGGCGTGGTCGCCGAGTTGTCCGACGACATCCTGGTCATGTACGGCGGCAAGTGCATCGAGTACGGCACCGCCGAGGACATCTTCGAGCGGCCCGAGCACCCCTACACCTGGGGTCTACTGGGGTCCATGCCCCGCCTCGACCGCGAGGTGACCGAGCGGCTGCTGCCGATCAAGGGCAGCCCGCCCTCGCTCATCAACGTGCCGTCCGGCTGCGCCTTCCACCCGCGGTGCGCCTTCGAGCCGCGGACCGGCGGCAAGGGGAGCACGCTGGTGCCCGACCTGGTCGAGACCGAGGGAGGCCACCTGGTGCGCTGCCACCTCTCCCGTGAGGAGCGGCGGGACATCTGGGCCACCGAGATCAAGCCGAAGCTGGAGTCCTGATGTCCGAAAGCATCCTGTCCGTCCAGGGGCTGGAGAAGCACTTCCCGGTCACCAAGGGGCTGTTCAAGAGCCAGGTGGGCGCGGTCAAGGCGGTCGACGGCATCAGCTTCGACGTGCGCAAGGGCGAGACGCTGGGCCTGGTGGGCGAGTCGGGCTGCGGCAAGACCACCACCGGCCGCCTGATCACCCGGCTGATCGAGCCGACCGGCGGGAAGATCACCTTCGAGGGTCACGACATCACGCACATGAAGCAGGGCAAGCTCCGCCCGCTCCGGCGTGACATGCAGATGATCTTCCAGGACCCGTACAGCAGCCTGAACCCCCGGCACACTGTCGGGGCCATCGTGGGCGCGCCGTTCCGGATCCAGGGCATCCAGACCGAGCAGGGCATCAAGAAGGCCGTCCAGGACATCCTGGAGCTGGTCGGCCTCAACCCCGAGCACTACAACCGCTACCCGCACGAGTTCTCCGGCGGCCAGCGGCAGCGTATCGGCATCGCCCGCACCCTCGCCCTGAAGCCCAAGCTGATCATCGCCGACGAGCCGGTCTCCGCGCTCGACGTGTCGATCCAGGCCCAGGTCGTCAACCTGCTGGAAGACCTGCAGAACGAGCTCGACCTGACCTACGTGGTGATCGCCCACGACCTGTCGGTCGTGCGGCACATCTCCGACCGGGTCGCGGTCATGTACCTCGGCAAGATCGTCGAGGTGGGGGAGCGCGCGGGCCTCTACAGCGCGCCGATGCACCCCTACACCAACGCGTTGTTGTCGGCGGTGCCGATCCCCGACCCGAAGCAGCGTGAGGGCCGCGAGCGCATCCGCCTCACCGGCGACGTGCCCTCGCCGCTCAACCCGCCGCCGGCCTGCCGCTTCCACACGCGCTGCTGGAAGGCCCAGGAGATCTGCAAGACCCAGGAGCCGCCGCTGGCGGAGCTCGCGCCGGGTCACGCGGTCGCCTGCCACTTCCCCGAGAACGCGCCGTCGAAGACGGAGACCCCGGCGACGGTGGCCTAGCCGCCGGCCGCCCGCTTCCCGAGCGGGCGGCCCGCCAGGTCCTCGACGACCTCCTTGTACGCCGTCCGCAGGTTGATGCGGAACACCCGCCCGTCGGGCAGTTCCACCCGCACGCGGGCCATGACCGCGCGCTTCAGCACGCCCTCGCCGGGCCACCTGAGGGTGACGACCACGCCCTCACGGCGAAACGAGCCCACCACCTCGTCGTCGAAGAGCCGGAACTCCACCCGGTCCCGGTGGACCGTCAGGAGTCCGGGCGTCCATCCGTGGTGGGATATCGCGTTCTCCGGCACCGGGAAACCGTGCGCGATCACGAGACACGTCATCGACCCGTCGGGGTGGGGCACCGGGACGGGCATCACCCCCGGCCGGAGGCCGAGCCGGACCAGGACGTGTTCGACGGCGGCCACCGGCACGACCCACGCCATTGTCAGCGCGTATCGCAGCCGCCGGGACCACGATGCCTTCGCCATGGCCACCCCCTCGTCAGGGGGACGAACCATGCCTGCTCCCAGTTCCCTTTATGAGCGGATATCTCCCTTAAAGCAGGTCAAGGGCTCGCTTCCGGACGAAAAGTCTGGAAACATCCGATCATCTAGCTTGGTAAGTGATCGGAAGTCGTAAATGAGTCGAATCGGGTTAAGGGCGGCACTCGAACTGGTGCGCGCCCCGGCCACCCTCTCCGTCCCCGGCGACACCATGGCGGGCGCCGCGCTCGCCGGGCGCAGCGGAACCCCCGGCCTGGCCGCCGCCTCGGTGCTGCTCTACTGGGCCGGGATGGCCCTGAACGACTGGGCCGACCGCGACATCGACGCGGTCGAGCGGCCCGAGCGGCCCATCCCCTCCGGGCGCATCTCAGCCAACCAGGCCCTCGGCATCGCCGCCGGCCTCACCGGGGCCGGGATCGCCGCGGCCACGCTCGCGGGCGGCAGGAAGGGCTTCGCCATCTCCGCGCTGCTGGCGGGGGCGGTGTGGGCGTACGACATGGGCCTGAAGCACACCCCGGCCGGGCCGGCCTCGATGGCGGCCTGCCGCACGCTCGACGTGATGCTCGGCGCCGGCCGTCCCACGCCGATGGCATTCGCCGTGGGGGCGCACACCTACGGGATCAGCATCCTCGGCCGCGCGGAGGTGTCCGGGGCGAGCCCGGCCACCGTCCGCGGAGCCCTGGCCTGTACGGCCGCCGCCACCGGCCTCGCGGCCGTCTCGGTGGCCAGGGGCGCGGGCTCGGCCGTCGACAAGGCCACCGCGGCCGCCCTCATCGCCGGGTACGCCGCCAGCGGCGGCAAGGCGACGCTGGCGCTGCGCGGCAAGCCCGACCCCGAGCAGGTCCGCCAGGCGGTCCGGGCCTCGATCATGGGCTTCGTGCCGCTGCAGTCGGCCGCCGTGGCGGGCGGCGGCAAGACGCTGTCGGGGCTGGGCCTGCTGGCCGCGCTCCCGGTGGGCCGCTGGCTCTCGTCGAAGATGTCGACGGCATGAACTTCGGCTACTGCTCGAACGGGTTCCGCGACCACTCCCTCGACGACGCGCTCAGCGTGCTCGCCGACCTCGGGTACACCGGCGTGGCGCTCACCCTCGACCACGGCCACCTCGGCCCCGACCCCACGTTCGACGAGGTCAGCCGCGTCGCCACCAAGCTCGGCCGCCTCGGGCTGAGCGTCGTGGTGGAGACCGGCGGGCGCTACACCCTCGACCGGTTCCGCAAGCACTACCCGACGCTGCTGCACGAGGACGCGGCGGCGCGGGTGGCGTACACGAAGAGGGCCATCGAGGTGGCCGCCGACCTCGGCGCGCCGGTCGTGCACTTCTGGAGCGGCATCCGCCCCGAGGACGTGCCCGAGGACCTCGCGTGGGACCGGCTGACCGCGCACTGCGAGACCCTGCTGGCCGACGCCGAGGAGCACGACGTGGTGCTCGGGTTCGAACCCGAGCCCGGCATGCTCGTCGACGACCTGGCCTCCTACGAGCGGCTGCGCAAGCGGCTGGGGGAGCCCGACCGGTTCGGGCTGACCCTCGACATCGGGCACTGCCGGTGCCTGGAACCCTGGCCGGTCGCCGAGTGCGTCCGGCGGGCGTCGCCCTACCTGGTGCACGTCCAGATCGAGGACATGCGGCGAGGTGTCCACGAACATCTGGAGTTCGGCGACGGAGAGATCGAGTTCGCGCCCGTCATGGCGGAGTTGCGCGCGTTCGACGGGATGATCGCGGTCGAGCTGGCCCGGCACAGCCACGCCGCCCCCGCGGTCGCCCAGAGGTCCATCGAATTCCTGCGACGTCATTCCTGAGGACACAACCATGCTCGTTATCAACGTGGTCGGGCTCACCCCCCGGCTGCTCGCCCATATGCCCAACGTGTCGAAACTGGGCAACGCCGCCGCTCTGACGCCGGTGCTGCCCGCGGTGACCTGTTCGGTGCAGGCGTCCATCGTGACCGGCGCGATGCCCCGCGACCACGGCATCGTCGGCAACGGATGGTACTTCCGCGACCTCGGCGAGGTCTTCCTGTGGCGCCAGCACAACGCCCTCATCCAGGGCGAGCAGATCTGGGACGTCACGCGTGACCTGAAGACCGCCAACGTCTGCTGGTGGTACGCCATGGGCACCAACTCCGACTTCGTGGTGACGCCCCGCCCGATCTACCACGCCGACGGCGCCAAGTCGCCCGACGCGTACGTGCGCCCCCCGGAGTGGCACGACCGGCTGGTGAACGACCTGGGCGAGTTCCCCCTGTTCACCTACTGGGGCCCGAACGCCGGCATCACCTCGTCGAACTGGATCGTGGGCGCCACCCGCAAGCTCATCAACGAGGAGCGGCCCGACCTCACCATGGTCTACATCCCGCACCTCGACTACGACCTGCAGCGTTTCGGCCCCGACTCGCAGCAGGCGATCGACGCCGCCAAGGCCGTCGACCAGGCGCTGGTGCCGCTGCTCGACCAGAACCCGGTCATCCTGTCGGAGTACGGCATCACCAACGCCTCCAAGGCCGTCGACATCAACCGCGCGCTGCGCCGCGAGGGCCTCCTGGAGGTCTACACCCAGGTCGGCATGGAGTACCTCGACCCGTGGACGAGCCGCGCCTTCGCGGTGTCCGACCACCAGATCTCGCACGTCTACGTGCGCGACTCGGCCGACATCCCGCGCGTGCGCGACCTGATCGCGGGCCTCGACGGCGTCGACGAGGTCCTCGACCAGGCCGGCAAGGAGAAGTACGGCCTCGACCACGAACGCGCCGGGGAACTGGTCGCCGTGGCCGAGCCGGACGCCTGGTTCACCTACTACTACTGGTTCGACGACGACCGCGCCCCCGACTTCGCCAAGCTGGTCGAGATCCACCGCAAGCCCGGCTACGACCCCGCCGAGCTGTTCATGACCAGCAAGGCCATCGCCGCCAAGGCGCTGCTGCGCAAGAAGATGGGTTTCCGGTACGAGATGTCGGTCGTCCCCCTCGACCCCAAGCAGGTGTCGGGCAGCCACGGCCGCCTCCCCGACTCACCCGAGGACGGCCCGGTCCTGATCGGCCCGTGGGACGGCGACAGCTACCACGCGACCGACGTGAAGGACCTGCTGCTCAAGGAGCTGCGCCGGAAGTAGGTTCCCGGCATCCGGGCCCACGTGACCAGCTGCCTGGTCGCGGCGGGCCCGGCGCCGCACGTCTTCCGGCCCGGGATCGCGGGACCCGGCCGCTACGGGTGGGCGCCGGGCGTGATCAATCCGGTCTCGTAGGCCAGCACGACCGCCTGCACCCGGTCGCGCAGCCCCAGCTTCGTCAGCACGTTGCCGACGTGGGTCTTCACCGTCGTCTCGCTGACCACCAGCTCGCGGGCGATCTCGGCGTTCGACAGGCCCTTGGCGATGAGCTTCAGGACCTCCAGCTCCCGCTCGGTCAGCCGGGCCAGCCGCGTCGGCGACGCCTGCTGCTGCGCCGACGGCAGGCGGCTGGCGAACTTGTCGAGCAGCCGCCGCGTCACGCTGGGCGCCACGATCGCGTCGCCGCCCGCCACCACCCGGATCGCCTGCACCAGCTCGGCGGGCGGCACGTCCTTGAGCAGGAACCCGCTGGCCCCGGCCCGCAGCGCCTCCACGATGTACTCGTCGAGGTCGAAGGTGGTCAGCACCAGCACCCGGGGCACGTGGGCCGACGGCGGGGCGTCGCGGACGATGCGGCGGGTCGCCTCGATGCCGTCCATGCCGGGCATCCGGATGTCCATCAGGACCACGTCGGGCAGCAGCGCCCGTGACTGGTCCATCGCGGTCGAGCCGTCGCCCGCCTCGCCGACCACGGTCACGTCGGTCTCGGCCTCCAGGATGAACCTGAACCCCGTGCGCAGCAGCGGCTGGTCGTCGACCAACAGCACCCTGATCGGCATTTATCTGTCCTTGAGGGGAAAGCGGGCCCGGACCTCGAATCCGCCCCCCGGTCGCGGGCCGATCCGCAGAACTCCACCATAGAGGGCAACTCGCTCCTTGATGCCCACCAGACCGTGCCCCTTGCCGCCGTTCTCGCGTTTCAGCACGAGCCCGTGCCCGTCGTCCTCGACGTGCACCATCAGCTCGCTCGGCTCGTGGCGGACGGTCACCCACGCGCGGGCGGCCGGCCCCGCGTGCCGCAGGCTGTTGGTGAGCGCCTCCTGCACCAGCCGGTAGGCGGCCAGGTCGACGCCCGGCGGCAGCTGCCGCGTCTCGCCCTCGAGCCAGAGCTGCGTGGTCAGCCCCGCCTCCCGCATCTGGTCGACGAGGCCGGGCAGATCGTCCATGCCCGGCTGGGGGCCGCGCTCGGCCGGCCCGTCGGTGCGCAGCACGCCGACGATGCTGCGCATCTCGGCCATCGCCGTACGCCCCATCTCCTCGATGGAGATCAGCGCCTCGCGCGCCACGGAGGGGTCCTTCTCCAGCATCGTGCGGGCGGCCGCGGCCTGCACCGTCATCACCGAGACGTGGTGGGCCACGACGTCGTGCAGCTCCCTGGCGATCCGCGACCGCTCCTCGGCCCGCGCCGCGCGGGTGTCGGCCTCGCGGGCCCGCTCCAGCCGGTCGGCCCGGTCGACGAGTTCGCCGAGATAGGCCCGCCGCAGCCGGATCGTGCGCCCGACCACCCACACCAGCGCCGTGACGACCACGACGATCGCGTGGTCGGCCCACCCGAGCTCCTCGCTGGCGGGCAGCGCCCCGGCCAGGTAGCCGGCCATCACCAGCAGCGCCGCCAGCACGCTCAGCGCCAGCCCCCGCTGCGTCGCCACGGTGTAGAGCAGGATGACGGCCGCGAAGTCGGCCAGCCCCGGGTTGTAGCCGAGCCCGGTCAGCAGCAGGGCGGGCACGCTGGTCGCCAGCAGGATCAGGAACGGCCACCGCCGCCGGAACGCCAGCGGCAGCGTGCACGCGGCGATCAGCAGCAGGCCCACGGCGTCGGCCGGGCGGCCGAACACCGGCACGCCCTCCCAGCCCGAGTCGGTGCCCGGCCCGACCGACAACGCGAAGAGCAGCGAGGACGCGGTCACCACGACCGCGAGGACTGAGTCGCTGATCAGCTGCCGACGGGGGGAGGTGCGCACGCAATCAATTTAGGCGCATGCCGGCCCGCAGACCTCATCCGCAAGAAGGAGCCCGGTGCTCAGAGGCCGGGTGCTCAGAGGCCGGGTGCTCAAAGGACTCGTGCTCAGAGCTCGTCGGTCGCCGCGCGGGCCGCCAGCCGCCGCGACGGCCGGGGCCGCTCCTCCGGCACGGGCGGGGGAGTGCCGCCGAACTCGGGGCAGAGCGCCTGGTGGTCGCACCAGCCGCACAACCGCGACGGCCGGTGGTGCCACTCGCGGGTCGTCAGCGACCGCTCGATCGCCTGCCACAACGCCTCCACCTTGCGCTCGGTCGCCCGCAGGTCGGCCTCGTCGGGCTGGTAGCGCAGCACCTCGCCCTGGCCGCTCAGATACATCAGCTGGAGCAGCCGGGGGATCTCGCCGCGCTGCCGCCAGATCACCAGGGCGTAGAACTTCATCTGGAACAGCGCCTTGGCCTCGAAGTGGGGACCGGGGGCGGCGCCGGTCTTGTAGTCGACCACCCGGATCTCGCCGGTGGGCGCGACGTCGAGCCGGTCGACGTAGCCCCGCAGCAGCAGGCCGCTGTCGAGCACCGCCTCGACGTAGAGCTCGCGCTCGGCCGGTTCGAGCACCGTCGGGTCTTCGAGGGTGAAGTAGCGGTCGACCATGCCGCGCGCCTGCTCCAGCCACTCGTCGCGCTCGGCGTCGGTGGCGAACAGCCCCTCGTAGGCGGGCTCCTCCTCCAGCAGCCGCCGCCACTGCGGGTCGAGCAGCTCGCGGGCGGCCGCGGCGGTGCGGGCCCCGGGCGGCAGGTCGTAGAGGCGTTCGAGCACGGCGTGGACGAGCGTGCCCCGCACCGCCGCCGCCGAGGGTTTCTCGGGGAGCTGGTCGATCACCCTGAACCGGTAGAGCAACGGGCAGGTCATGAAGTCACCGGCACGGGAGGGGGACAACGCGCCGATGACGGCGCGCTCCTCGGTCAGGGTCATGCCCAGACGATAGGCCATGCCCCCGACACTTCCGAGGCCCGCCGGGGCCGGTGACGGCGCGTAGGATCCATGCCAAGGAAGGGGAACCAGACCGTTATGAGCACACCGTCCCCGGGGCTGCGGATGGGCCGCCCGTTCGGGATCCCGGTCTACGTGTCGCCGACGTGGCTGATCGTCGCCGCGTTCATCACGATCACGTACGAACCGGTCGCCGCAGGGCAACTACCGGAATTCTCAACATTCGTGCACTACTCAGTCGCCCTGCTGTTCGCGGTGCTGCTCTACCTGTCGGTGCTCGTCCACGAGCTGGCCCACTGCGTGGTCGCCAAAGCCTATGGTCTGCCGGTCAAGCGCATCACGCTCTACCTGCTGGGCGGGGTCTCGGAGATCGAGCGCGAGCCCGACACCCCCGGCAAGGAGTTCCTGATCTCCTTCGCCGGCCCGGTCGCCTCGCTCGGCCTGGCGGCCGTCTTCTTCGGCGTCGAGCAGTTCCTCGACGAGGGCACGATCCCCAAGGTCCTGCTCTACATCCTGTGGTTCTCCAACGTGATCGTGGGCGTGTTCAACCTGCTGCCCGGCCTGCCGCTCGACGGCGGCCGGATGCTCAGGGCCGGGGTGTGGCGGCTCACCCGCAACGCCAACTCGGGCACCGTCGCCGCCGCGTGGGTCGGCCGGGGCGTCGCCGTCGTGGTGGTGCTCTACCAGCTCGTCCTGCCGCTGATGGCCGGGCAGGAGCCCGACCTCACCTCCATCATCTGGTCGATGATCCTGGCCTCGTTCATCTGGATGGGCGCCACGCAGTCGCTGCGGGTGGCCAAGGTGCGGTCGAAGCTGCCCCAGGTGCGGGCCCGCGCGCTGGCCAGGAGGGCCCTGCCGGTCGCCTCCGACGTGCCGCTCGCCGAGGCCCTCAGGCGGGCCCGTGAGGGCGGCGCCGGGGCGCTGGTGATCGTCGACCACGAGGGCCGCCCGACCGGGATCGTCAACGAGGCGGCCGTCAACGCGACCCCCGAGGCGCGCCGCCCGTGGATCTCCGCCGGGTCGCTGGCGCGCTCCCTCGAACCGGCCCTCGTCCTGGGCGCCGACCTCGAGGGCGAGTCGTTGATCGACGCGATGCGCGACAACCCCGCGGGCGAATATCTGCTCGTCGAACGGGGCGGCGAAATCTACGGCGTGCTCGCCACCGCCGACGTCAACCGGGTCTTCACGGGCGTCTGACCAGATCGGGAGCGATCACCCCCACTCGTCATCTGGCTCGCGCACCACTAATGTTCTGGTCAAACGATCAGAAGTTAGGTATGGCCGGAGGAGAGTTCTGTGACGGAGCAGGGCGCGGGGGTGGTCCGTCCGCTTCCGGGTGACGGTGTGGTCGCTCACCTGAACGGGCTGGCGCTGGTGTGCGGGCCGGGCTCGGCGCAGGTTGAGGAGTTGCTCGACGCGGTGCGGGAGACCGCCGAGAACGGCGGCGACGGACGGGCCCTGGTCCGTAAGGTCGCCCAGGTTCTGGCGCGCTCCATGAACGACGAGCCGCCGACCATCGCGGTCGCCGGTCCGACGGGTGGCGGCGTGGCGGTGCTGGTGTCGGGCGCGGCCTCGGCCCACCTCTTCGGCGCCCCCGACGGCGACTTCGTGGTCTCGGGGCAGGACGCCCTCACGTGGGCCGACCGCCTGGTGGCCGGACCGGTGGGCCGGGTCGAGTTGCGGCTGCCCGGCTCGGGCCCGTCCAGCCCTTACTCGCGCCTCGACGGCGGGGTGGTCGCGGGCGGCGGCGCCGAGATCGACTACACGGCGACCGGCCACACCATGCACCGGCCCCACCCGATCCCGCAGCCCTCCCCGCCGCCCCAGCCGGGTCATCCCTACGCCTCGCAGCCCTCGGGCCCGCAGCAGCCGATGATCCCCCACCAGCCGCCGCCCCCGCCGGGCGTGCCGCCGTACGGCGGCCAGCCGTCCTACGACCCGCCGCCGCCCTACGAGCCGGCCCCCTACGAGCCGCCTCCCATGGGCGGCCCGATGCAGCCGCCGCCCCACCCGGCCCCGGGCCCCTTCGGCCCGCCCCCCGGCCTGCCGATGGGCCCCCCGCCGATGGGCGCCCCGCAGCCCCCGGTCGCCGAGCCGCTGCCGACCCAGCACGACGACCGCCGCCACGACAGCGGCCACTTCGAACCCCAGCCGCAGCCCGAGCCCCCGGCCGACGACCCGAGCGACTCCACCCAGATGGACGCCGCCCCGGAGCGCCTCGGCCCCATGGTCCACGGCGTCGACTGCAAGAACGACCACTTCAACGACCCGCGCGCGCCCTACTGCGCGGTCTGCGGAGTGCCCCTGTCGACGCGTGACCTGGTGCCCTACAAGGGCCCGCGCCCCGCGCTCGGCGTCCTGCTCCTCGACGACGGCATGGCGCTGACCCTCGACAGCGACTACATCCTCGGCCGCGACCCCGAGCGCGCCCCCGAGGTGCAGTCGGGCGACGCCCGCCCGGCCCGGGTGACCAGCCCCGACGGCTCGGTCTCCCGCCGCCACCTGCGGGTCACCCTCGAGAACTGGGACGTGAACCTGATCGACCTCGGCTCGGTCAACGGCACCCAGATCCAGCCCCCGGGCGACCCGAACTTCTACGACATCCCCCCGAACGAGTCGGTCACGATCATGCCCGGCACGACGGTCCGGGTGGGCGTCTCCCGCACGATGCGCTTCGAGCCCCACCGCAGCGCCTGAGCACGACGGAACCCCGGCCGCCCGCCGGGGTTCCGCTTTTCCCCCGGGTCAGGGGAGGCGGAGCCGGTCGAGTTCGGCGAGCATGATCTCCTCGATCCTCGACGCCCGGTCGGGGTAGAGCAGGCGGTGCAGGCTCAGCCCGTCGACCAGGGCCAGCAGCCGTTCGGCCGTGTCGTCGAGGCCCTCATCCGCGATCTCCCCGGCGTCGGCCGCGCTCTGGAGCAGGGTGCGCACCAGCAGGCACAGGTCGGCCGCCTCCTCGCGCTGGGTGCGCAGCAGCGCCGGCGAGGTCAGGCTGCGGGCCCAGAAGCCGATCTCCAGGCCGGTCTCGCGTTCGCGCTCCTCGTCCATCGGCAGGTTGTCCAGGAGGAGTTCGCGCAGCGCCGCCAGGCCCGTCAGGCCGGTCAGCTTCGCGGCCAGGCGTTCGGTGATGCGCCGGTGGCTCGTGCGCAGGGCCGACAGGAGGATTTCATCCTTGTCGGCGAAGTAGTGGGTCAGCACCCCGTTGGAGTAGCCGGCCTCCTTCGCGATCGCCCGCGTGGTCGCGGCCTCGATTCCCTCGCGCAGGATGATGCGCCGGGCCGCGGCGACGACCTCTTCCCTGCGTTCGTCATGGTTCACGATCTTCGGCATGTTGACATTTTAGTCGGGCGCCCGTCTATCATCCAGGCCATGTCGGTAGTCACGCTCGGCGTCCACATCGTGGACGTGCTCGCCCGGCCCGTCGAGTCGATCCCGGCCGGCCAGGACACCCATCTGGTCGAGCAGGTGCGCATCACCGCCGCCGGGGCCGCCGCCGGGACGGCGGTCGTGCTGGCCAAGCTGGGCCTTCCGGTCACCTCGCTCGGGGCCGTCGGCGACGACGAACTCGGCGACTTCCTGCTCATGATCATGAACCGGCACGGCGTCGACGTCTCCCGGGTGACGCGCAAGCCGGGGGAGCAGACCGCCGCCTCGATCCTGCCGATCAGGCCCGACGGCGGGCGGCCCTCGTTCCACGTGCCCGGCGCCAACCTGGGGCTCTCCACGGCCGACGTCGACGCCGACGTGATCAGGGGCGCCACGGTCCTCCACCTCGGCGGCATGGACGCCACCTGGGGCCTGCACGACCCCGCCTTCCACGCCCTGCTCGACGAGGTGCGGGGCCGGGGCACGCAGGTCACCCTCGACCTGCTGTCGAACATGCCCGACCTGATGCCCGCCGCGAAGACCTTCCTGCCCCACGTCGACCACTTCCTGCCCAACGAGGAGCAGGCCCTCAGGATGACCGGCGCCCCGACCGTCGAGGAGGCCGCCAAGAGCCTCCTCGCCGAGGGCCCGAGCACGGTGATCATCACGCTCGGCGCCGAGGGCAGCCTGGTCGCCACGTCCGACGGGCTCACCCGGGTGCCCGCGGAAGACGTCCAGGTGATCGACACGACCGGATGCGGTGACGCCTACTGCGCCGGCTTCGCCGCCGGGCTGCTCACCGGGCGTCCGGTGCTCGAATCGGCCCGTCTGGGCACCGCCGTCGCCGCCCGCGTGGCCGGCGGCCTCGGCTCCGACGCGAACCTGGACGGCGCCGCCGCCCTGCTGTCCTGAGAGGAAGACTTCCCCCATGTCCCTGGACGCCGATCTGCGCGCCCGCGCCGCCAAGGTCATCCCCGGCGGCATGTACGGCCACCTCAACGCCGCCCTCCACGGCGACACCTACCCCCAGTTCTTCGTCCGGGGCGAGGGCGCCCGCCAGTGGGACGCCGACGGACGGGAGTACGTCGACCTGATGTGCTCCTGGGGTCCCATGATCGTCGGGCACCGCAACCCCCGCGTGGAGGAGGCCGCCGCCCGGCTCCAGGCCCAGGGCGACTGCCTCAACGGGCCCGGCCCGATCATGGTCGAGCTCGCCGAGCTGCTCGTCGACCTCATCCCGGCCGCCGAGTGGGCCATGTTCTCCAAGAACGGCACCGACGCCACCACCCAGGCCCTCATGGTCGCCCGCGCCGCCACCGGCCGCACGAAGGTCCTGGTCGCCCACGGCGCCTACCACGGCGCCGACCCGTGGTGCACGCCCGGCCTCTCGGGCGTCACGCCCAACCAGCGCGCCGACACCGTCGAGTTCGCCTACAACGACCTGGCCGACGCCGAGCGGGCCGCCGCCGAGGCCGGCGACGACGTCGCGGCCATCCTGGTGACCCCGTTCAAGCACGACTCCTTCGAGGACCAGGCGCTCGCCGAGGCCGGCTTCGCTCTCGGGATCAGGGCGCTGGCCGACCGCCTCGGCGCGGCCCTGGTGATCGACGAGGTCCGCGCCGGCTTCCGGCTCGACCTGAGGGGCACCTGGGAGCCCTTCGGTGTACGTCCCGACCTCTCGGCCTGGTCGAAGGCCATGGGCAACGGCCACGCCGTCGCGGCCGTCACCGGCGCCGACGCGCTCAAGAACGCGGCCCAGACCCTCTATTCGACCGGGTCGTTCTGGTTCTCCTCGGCCGCCATGGGCGCCGCCAAGGCCACGATCGAGATCCTCCGGGAGTCCGGCGGCCCGGCCCTGATCGAACGCGCGGGGGCGAGGCTGCGTACCGGACTGTATGAGCAGGCCAAGAGCCACGGCTTCACGATCAACCAGACGGGCCCGGTGCAGATCCCGTGGCTCTCGTTCGACGGCGACGCCACGTTGGAGCGGGGCGTCTTCTGGGCGGCCGCCTGCCTGGCCGAGGGCGTCTATCTGCACCCCTGGCACAACTGGTTCCTGTCGACCGCCCACACCGACGCCGAGATCGACCGCGCCCTGGAGGGCACCGACGCGGCGTTCGCCACGACCGCCAGGAGGTTCAGCGGAGCCTGAGCCATTCGACGTTGTCGGTCCACGTCCCGTCGGGACCCGGCAGATATTCCTTCTGGGTCCCGAGCCGGGTGAACCCGGCCCGCTCCAGCACGGCCTGGGAGGCCAGGTTCTCCGGGTTGGTGCCGGAGATCAGCCGCCGCAGGCCCGCCTGCGTGAACGCCCACTCGGCGAGCAACTCGACCGCCCGGGTGACCAGGCCGCGGCCCCGGAAGTCGGGGTGCAGGCTGTAGCCGACCATGGCCTCCCGCATGGGCGGGGTCAGGTGCGACAACTGGATGTCTCCGGCGAACGCGCCCGTCTCGGCGTCGCGGATGGCCATCTCGGCCTGGACGCCGGCCAGCCAGCGATATCCGGCCCCGGCGCACCGGTAGAGCGTCTCGGCGAACGGCGGCGCCTCCGGCGGCACGCGGTAGCGCACCACGTCGGGCATCGAGGCCAGCGCCTGGTAGGCCGGTGCGTCGTCGCCCGTCAGCATGGTGAGCGCGACGACGCCGTCGGTCAGGCCGCCCTCGGGCAGGAACGGCAGGAACGGCCTGATCGGCTCCCCGGAGTCGCCGGGCAGCCGGCCGAACAGGGCCATGTCGGCCCGGCCCCCGCCGCGGACCGGGCCGCCGCCGCGCTGCAGCCCCTCGTGGCGGAACCCGGCCGCCAGCGCGACCTTCTGCGAGCCCACGTTCTCCATCTCGGCGACCAGGTGCACCCGGGGCGCCCCCTGCTCGAAGGCCCACGAGGTGACGGCCCGCAGGGCCGCGGAGGCCACGCCGCGGCCGCGCGCCCACGGGGCCACCCAATAGCCCGCCTCGACGTTGCCGAACCGGTCGGGCAGGTGCAGCCCCATCACCCCGTTCAGCTCGCCGGTCGCGGCGTCGGCGATGATGAACTCGGCCCCGCCCGTCCTCCACCGCTCCTCGCAGATCTCCATCAGCCAATACCGGGCGTCCTCTTCCGTGTACGGACTGGGCAGGGCCGGGATGAAGCGCTGGGTCAGCGGGTCGGAACAGGCGCGCGCGACGGCGGGGATGTCGGCCTCGACGGCCGGCCGGAGGATGATCGGTCCGGATGAGATGGATTCGCGGGGGTACATGGCCTCTTGCTATCAGTCGTCCGAGTCGGGGGACAAACGTTTTGCCATTAGCCTTGCCGCCATGGGTTTTCGCAGGCACGGCCCGTTCCAGGCCGGAGATCAGGTTCAGCTCACCGATCCGAAGAACAAGCGCCACACCGTGACGCTCAAAGAGGACGGCGTCTTCCACACCCACAAGGGCATGATCGCCCACGCCGACCTGATCGGGCAGCCTGAGGGGTCCGTCGTGCGCTCGTCGGGCGGCATCAACTACCTGGCGTTCCGCCACCTGCTGTCCGACTACACGCTGTCGATGCCGCGCGGCGCGGCGGTGATCTACCCGAAGGACTCGGCGCAGATCGTCGCCATGGCCGACATCTTCCCCGGCGCCAAGGTCGTCGAGGCCGGCGTCGGCTCGGGGGCGCTGTCCTGCTTCCTGCTGCGCGCCATCGGCACGGAGGGCTCGCTGACGTCGTACGAACGCCGCGCCGACTTCGCCGAGGTCGCCACCAAGAACGTGACCAAGTTCTTCGGCGGCGAGCTCAAGCAGTGGCGCCTGGTGGTCGGCGACTTCAACGAGGCCCTCGACGAGACCGACGTCGACCGCGTCATCCTCGACATGCTCGCCCCGTGGGAGTGCGTCGACGCGGCGAGCAAAGCTCTGACCCCCGGCGGCGTGATCTGCTGCTACGTGGCCACGACGACCCAGATGTCAAGGACCGTCGAGACACTTCGCGATCACGGGAGTTTCACGGAGCCCCACGCGTGGGAGACCCTGATTCGCGACTGGCATGTCGAAGGTCTCGCCGTCCGTCCCGATCACCGCATGGTCGGGCACACCGGCTTCCTCGTCACCGCCCGCCGCATGGCGGACGGCGTCACGCCGCCGCCCAGGCGTCGCCGCCCGGCAAAGGGGGCGTATGGGGAGGGTACGGAAGACCAGTGACGATTTAGCGGCAAACCGGCAAACAACCGTGACAGCGGGAACAAACACCGTGTTCCATGTGCTCACGCAGATAAACCCACCGAAATGGCACTAACTAGCAAACACTCCACGTAACTAGACGAACACCAGTGGGCTACGTTTTTCAAGGCCGTCAGATTGGTAGGGACTTGAGTAGTCTTTCCTCTACTGGGAAGGAGGTGACGGGGCGTGGCAGCTCGCGATGACGCAGAGGCTCGGGCCGCGCAGCGCGAACGGGAGGTCGCCGACCTCACAACACAGGTCTCCTTCCTTCAGGAGGAGATCACCGCGTTGCGCCGCAAGCTTGCGGAATCCCCCCGCCAGGCGCGGGTGCTGGAGGAGCGTCTCCACGACGTTCAAGCTCAGGTGGTCGCCCTCACAGGCCAGAACGAACGGCTCGTGGCCACCCTCAAGGAGGCCAGGGACCAGATCGTCGCCCTCAAGGAGGAGGTCGACCGGCTGGCGCAACCGCCATCCGGTTTCGGCGTCTTCCTCGAGGCCAGAGAAGACGGCACGATCGAGGTGTTCACCGGCGGGCGCAAGCTCCGGGTGAACGTCAGCCCCGCCGTCGACGTCGACTCGTTGAAGCGCGGCCAGGAGGTCATGCTCAACGAGGCGCTGAACGTGGTCGAAGCCCTGGGCTTCGAAGACGTGGGCGAGATCGTGATGTTGAAGGAGCTGCTCGAAGACGGGCAGCGCGCGCTCGTGATATCGCACGCCGACGAAGAGCGCGTCGTGAAGCTCGCCGAGTCGCTGCTGCAGCAGCCGATCCGGTCGGGCGACTCACTCCTGCTGGAACCGCGTTCGGGCTACGTTTACGAGCGCATTCCCAAGTCGGAGGTCGAGGAGCTCGTCCTCGAAGAGGTGCCCGACATCTCTTACGACGAGATCGGCGGCCTGCGCGGCCAGATCGAGCAGATCAGGGACGCCATCGAGCTTCCCTACCTGCACGCCGACCTGTTCCGGGAGCACAAGCTCCGCCCGCCCAAGGGCGTGCTGCTCTACGGCCCTCCCGGTTGCGGCAAGACGCTCATCGCCAAGGCGGTCGCCAACTCCCTGGCCAAGCAGGTCGCGGAGAAGACCGGCCAGTCGGGCAAGAGCTTCTTCCTCAACATCAAGGGCCCGGAGCTCCTGAACAAGTACGTCGGCGAGACCGAGCGGCACATCCGCCTGGTCTTCCAGCGGGCGCGCGAGAAGGCGTCCGAGGGCACCCCGGTGATCGTGTTCTTCGACGAGATGGACTCGATCTTCCGCACGCGTGGCTCGGGTGTGTCGTCCGACGTCGAGAACACCATCGTCCCTCAGCTGCTGTCGGAGATCGACGGCGTCGAGGGCCTGGAGAACGTCATCGTCATCGGCGCCTCCAACCGCGAAGACATGATCGACCCGGCGATCCTGCGGCCCGGCCGCCTCGACGTGAAGATCAAGATCGAGCGGCCCGACGCCGAGGCGGCGAAGGACATCTTCTCCAAGTACCTGATCTCCGACCTCCCGCTCCACCCCGACGACCTCGTGGAGCACGGCAGCAGCCGTGAGTCCACGATCGCCGAGATGATCCAGCGGGTCGTCGAGCGCATGTACAACGAGATCGAGGAGAACCGCTTCCTCGAGGTGACCTACGCCAACGGTGACAAGGAAGTCCTCTACTTCAAGGACTTCAACTCCGGCGCGATGATCCAGAACATCGTCGACCGGGGCAAGAAGATGGCGATCAAGCAGTTCCTGGAGACGGGCCAGAAGGGCCTGCGCATCCAGCACCTGATGGCCGCCTGCGTCGACGAGTTCCGGGAGAACGAAGACCTCCCGAACACCACCAACCCCGACGACTGGGCCCGCATCTCCGGCAAGAAGGGCGAGCGGATCGTCTACATCCGCACCCTCGTGCAGGGCAAGCAGGGCACCGAGGCCGGCAGGTCAATAGACACGGTGGCCAACACGGGGCAGTACCTGTAGGGAATTGCGAAAACGGCACGTTCTCCCGATACGGGAGACGTGCCGTTTTTCGTTTGTGACGCCTTGATTGTCGCCGGGACGTTGTAGCGTTGCCGGTTGTGCGGTATTGGTGCGGAAACAAACGCGAGGGCCTGAAGTGACGCGCGGGGCGTGGAACGGGGACCACCCCCGACGACCCGACCCCGTTCCCGGCGGCGCGTGGCCGGGAACCCCCCAACCGGGCGACGCCCGCGTCTGGCCCCACGCGCCCGAACCACCACCCGCCCCCGGGGCCTACGGCCCCCCTGACGCGCGGCCTGTCGGCTCGCAGCCGCCTTTCCCCAACACGCCGGAGCCGGGTGCGGCCTGGCCGAGTGACCCCGGATCCGCTTCCACCGGGCCGGATGCGCCGCAGCCGACGCAGGGCCAGACCTGGCCGGGCGGGCCTGGAGCCGATTCTGCGGGGACGCACACGCCTGAGCGGACGCAGGGCTTGTCGTGGTCGGCTGGGTCCGGTTCAGCAGGTCCGGATGCGCCGGTGGCCTGGCCGGCCGGGCCTGGTTCTGCGGGGACGCACACGCCTGAGCGGACGCAGGGCTTGTCGTGGCCAGCTGGGCCTGGTTCTGCGGGGCCGGACACGTCCCAGCGGACACAGGGTGGGGCCTGGCCGGCGGGATCCGGTGCCGCCGCGTCGGACCTGCCTCGGCAGCCACAAGGTGTGGCCTGGCCGACCGGGCCTGGTTCTCCGGGGATGGGCGCGCCTCAGTCGACGCAGGGTGTGGCCTGGCCTGGTGGGCCCGCGGCCGGGGATGCGCGGGTGTGGCCCGCCGGGGCTGATGCCGATGGGCGTGGCTTTGCGTGGCCGGACGGACCTGACGTGTCTGCGCCGCATCAGGGTGGAGCGCGGGCTGGGGCCGGCACCTGGACCGGGGGAGCGGAGGCGCCCGTGACCGGGCAGTGGCTCGGGTTAGGGGCGGACTCTTCGGTGGCGGCGCCCGAACGGGAGGCGCCCGCCGGGCGGGGTGGGGGCCGGCGGGGCCGGGGCGGGACGCCGCCCGCGGTGCCCGGGGCCGAGCCGCGGACCGGGCTGGCTCCGCCCGTGCGGCAACCCCGGCTGGTGGAACTCGACCTGTTGCGGTTCCTGGCCGCGTTCGCGGTCATGGCGTTCCACTACATGGCGGCCTCTCGGTCGTTGTGGGACGAGTCGCCGGTGGTGCTGTTCGAGCCGGTCAAGTACTTCGCGACGCTCGGTATCCTCGGGGTCGAGTTGTTCTTCCTCATCAGCGGGTTCGTCATCCTGATGAGCGCCTGGGGGCACAGCCTGCGCAGGTTCGCCGTGTCCCGGTTCGCGCGGCTCTATCCGGCCTACTGGTTCACCGTGATCGCTTTGTACGTCCTCTACACGTACACGAGCGTCGAGTACTTCAAACCCAACCTCGACACGGTCGGCTACGCGATCAACCTCACGATGCTGCAGGAGGCGTTCGGCGTCATCCCGGCCGGGGGAGTGTTCTGGTCGCTCTGGGTGGAGCTGAAGTTCTACTTCCTGATCTCCATCGTGGTGATCATGGGCGTGAACCTGCGGCGGGCCCTGGGGTTCATGTGGGTGTGGCTGGCCGCCGCGATCTTCGCCGAGTGGCTGCAGAACCCCATCGTCACCGAGATCGTCATGCCCCGGCAGGCGCCCTACTTCATCGCCGGCATGGCCTTCTACCTGATCCACCGCGAGGGCTCCACCGTCACCCGGTGGGGGTTCGTCCTGGTCGGCTACGCCTGTTCCCTGTACGCGGCCCTGGAGCGCATGCAGAGCCGCATCGACCTCGTGGGGATCAAGAACTTCCCGGCGCCGCCGCCGGCCGTCATCGCCTGGATCACGGTCATCTACGTGCTCATGGCGGCCGTCGCCCTCGGGTGGTTGCGGTGGGTGCGGTGGCGGGCGCTCACGACGGTCGGGGCGCTGACGTACCCCCTCTACCTGGTACATCAGAACGTCTCGGCGGTACTTATCCCGGAATTCCGGGAATCTATAAATCCGTGGGTGCTCGCCGGGGGCACGATGCTGGCATCGATTCTTCTGTCGTATGCTGTATACCGGCTTGTTGATCGCCCAGGTCAGCGGTTGCTGCGCCGTCTGATGGGCAGGAGCCCAGTGGAACAACGCCAGGCATCGGTGCCGTAACTGTCTGGTGGCCGGGCATAGTGAAGGGGCTAGGCTCGGGATATAAACGGCGGAACGACAGGCCATGGGGTGCGCATGACAGTCCGGCGGGTGATGGGCATCGAGACCGAGTACGGAATTTCCGTGCCCGGTCAACCAGGTGCGAATGCGATGGTGACCTCCTCGCAGGTCGTCAACGCATACCTGGCGGCCTCGGCCGCGCGCGCCCGCCGCGCCCGGTGGGACTTCGAGGAGGAGAACCCCCTCCGCGACGCCCGGGGTTTCGACCTCGCCCGTGAGGCGGCCGACTCCAGTCAGCTCACCGACGAAGATTTGGGCCTCGCCAACGTCATCCTCACCAACGGCGCCCGGCTCTACGTCGACCACGCCCACCCCGAATACTCCACGCCCGAGTGCACCAACCCCCGGGCCGCGGTCATCTGGGACAAGGCGGGCGAGCGGGTCATGCACGACGCGGCGGTGCGCGCTTCGGGCATGCCGGGCAACGCGCCGATCCAGCTCTACAAGAACAACACCGACTCCAAGGGCGCCAGCTACGGCTGCCACGAGAACTACCTGATGCGCCGGGCGACCCCGTTCGCCGACATCGTGCGCCACCTGACCCCGTTCTTCGTCTCCCGCCAGGTCTTCGCGGGGGCGGGCAAGGTCGGCATCGGGCAGGACTCGCGCGGCGACGGCTACCAGATCTCGCAGCGGGCCGACTTCTTCGAGGTCGAGGTCGGCCTCGAGACGACCCTCAAGCGCCCGATCATCAACACCCGCGACGAGCCCCACGCCGACCCGGAGAAGTACCGCCGGCTCCACGTGATCATCGGCGACGCGAACATGTCCGAGATCTCGACCTACCTGAAGCTCGGCACCACCTCGCTCGTGCTCGCCATGATCGAAGACGGCTTCCTCACGGTCGACCTGTCGGTCGAGTCGCCGGTCGCCGCGCTGCGCGCCATCTCCCACGACCCGTCGTGCAAGCACATCGTGACGCTGCGGTCGGGCCGCAAGATGACGGCCGTCCAGCTGCAGATGGAATATCTGGAGCAGGCCCGCAAGTACGTGGAGGACCGCTACGGCTCCAACGCCGACGAGATGACCAAAGACGTGCTCAACCGGTGGGAGTCGGTGCTGACCCGGCTCGCCGAAGACCCGATGCAGCTCTCGCGGGAGCTCGACTGGGTGGCCAAGCTCGAACTGCTCGAGGGCTACCGCACCCGCGACAAGCTTCCCTGGTCCCACCCCCGGCTGCAGCTCGTCGACCTCCAGTACGCCGACATCCGCCCCGAGCGCGGGCTCTACAACCGGCTGGTCGAGCGGGGCCGCATGCAGCGCCTGGTTACGGAAGACGACGTGGAGCGTGCTATCGAAACGCCGCCCACCGACACCCGGGCCTACTTCCGGGGCCGGTGTCTGCGGCAGTACAGCGAGTCGGTGGCGGCGGCGTCGTGGGATTCGGTGATATTCGACATCCCGGGCCGCGAGTCCCTGCAGCGCGTGCCGACCCTGGAGCCGCTGCGCGGCACCAAGGCCCACGTGGGCGACCTCCTCGACCGCTGCCGCACGGCGGCCGAACTGGTCGCGGCCCTGACGGGCGATTCGTGACCTGAGGGTGTCGTGGCCGAGCCACGACCAACCGCGTCGAAGCCCGGAGCCGTCTGGCTCCGGGCTTTCGCGTTCGGTCGGGGTACGCGGTCGGGTCCGGTGGATGTGCGGAAGTGACCGGGTGGCGCGGGCGAGGCGGGCTGCACCGCCGGGGTGCCTTGAGGTAGAGGGCTGTGCTTGACCAGGCTTGGCCTGGGTGTCTCACCGGCAGCCCGTTGATCTACTTTGTAAAGGGGTCGGGATCGTGTCGTCTTGACGGTTTTTGGCATATCGGGGTACGTTCGCCGGGAATTGTGGCGGCGTGAGGGAAACCGGTGAGAGTCCGGTACGGTCGCGCCACTGTGATCCATCGTCGATGGAGAGTCAGGTCACCACCCGCCACGTTGATCTACGACAGGGACGCGCAATCCCGGAGGAGGATCGTGGCGTGAGCCAGATGTCCAGCTCCCCAGTCATTCCCGTTCGCACCCTGCTGCCGTGGTCGGCGGCGGTGCCCGTACTGTTGATCGTCGCCTATCTGGTGACGATGGACTCGGCGGGGGTGCTCGCCTCGGCCGGTGACTTCCTGCACGAGCTCATGCACGACGGTCGTCATCTGCTCGGCGTTCCCTGCCACTGATGATCAAAGACTTCTTCCTCCGGGGCCTCGGCGCCGGAGCCGTCGCCGGGCTGCTCGCGGGACTCTTCGGGTTCCTCGTCGGGGAGCCCTTCATCGACCAGGCCATCGCGATCGAGGAGGCCGCCGCCGGGGCGGGGCACTCGCACGCCGACGAACTGGTCAGCCGCGGCGGGCAGGCCTTCGGGCTGTTCCTCGCCACCACCCTTTACGGGCTCGTCATCGGCGGGCTGTTCGCGCTCGCCTACGCCTTCGTGAGGGGGCGCTTCGGGCCGGCGAACGAGCAGGCGCTGGCCGTCACGCTGGCGGCCGGGGGGTTCCTGGCCGTCGTGCTCGTCCCGTTCCTCAAGTATCCGGGCAACCCGCCGGCCGTCGGCGACCCGGACACCATCGGGCAGCGGACCGTGCTCTACCTGGTGATGCTCGCCATCGGGCTGCTCGCCCTCGGTGCCGCGGCGGTGATCCACCGGCGGTTCGGGTGGGTGGCGGCCGTCCCGGCGTTCCTGGTGATCGTCGGGGTCGCCTACGCGGTGCTGCCGGGCGTGCAGGAGGTGCCGCCGGAGTTCCCGGCGGTGTTGCTCTGGAACTTCCGGGTGTCGTCGCTGGGGCTGCAGGCCGTGCTCTGGGGCGTGCTCGGCTCGGTGTTCGCGCTGCTGTCGGCGCGGCAGCGGGTGCGGGTCTGACCTTGAGCGGGGACGGCGGTCACGCGACCGGCCGCCGGTCCCGCCCGGCCGGCGTCGTCAAGGCGGTGCGGGTGACGTTGACGGCGCATCCGCTCACCGCGAGCCAGCGTGACGGGGCCTTTCCTCTCGTGGACGAACCGGCGGAGCCCGTGTCGTTCGGGCCGCCCACCGGCGCTCGGATCGTGCGGGGGCCGGAGGCCCGGTGTGACCTGCTTCCGGGCGCCGAGGTCGTGGCCGCGTTGCGGGATCTCGACATGGGGGCCTGGACGGGGCGGCGGCTGGCCGAGATCGCGCCCGGACAACTGGCCGCGTGGGTCGGGGATCTCGCCGCCGCGCCGCACGGTGGTGAGTCGGTCGATGAGCTCCTCGCCCGGACAAAAGGCTGGCTTGAGGGGCTCGACGGAGGATCGGTGTTCGCCGTCACGCATCCGGCCGTCGTGCGGGCCGCCGTCTGCGTGGCAACGGGAGCGGACTATCGGCGGGTCGACGTGCCGCCGCTCGGGCGGGCCTCGCTCACCGGGACGGGCGGCCGGTGGAATCTGCGGTTGCAGTGAAAGGAAGTCGGGAGTGACCTATCCGTTCAGCGCGGTTGTCGGGATGGACGACCTCAAACTGGCGCTCATCCTCAACGCCGTGTCGCCACGGGTGGGTGGGGTGCTCGTGCGCGGGGAGAAGGGCACGGCGAAGTCGACGATCGTGCGGGCGCTGGCCGAGCTGCTCCCCGCCGTCGACGTCGTGCCGGGGTGCCGGTTCGCCTGTGATCCCGCGGCGCCGTACAGCCAGTGCCCGGACGGACCCCACGACGGCGGGAGAGAGACGCGCCGGGCCCGGCTCGTCGAGTTGCCCGTCGGCGCGTCGGAGGATCGGCTCGCCGGGTCGCTCGACCTGGAGAAGGCCCTCGCGCACGGGGTCGCCGCCTTCGAGCCGGGGCTGCTGGCCGCCGCGCACCGCGGTGTGCTCTACGTCGACGAGGTCAACCTGCTGCACGACCACTTGGTCGACCTGCTACTTGACGCCGCCGCGCTCGGCACCTGCTACGTCGAGCGTGAGGGCGTGTCGGTGCGGCACGCGGCACGCTTCCTGCTGGCCGGGACGATGAACCCCGAAGAGGGCGAACTGCGCCCGCAGCTGCTCGACCGGTTCGGGCTGACGGTCGAGGTCCGGGCCTCGCGCGATCCGGGGGAGCGGGCCGAGGTGATCCGCCGCCGGATGGCCTACGAGCGCGACCCCGACGCCTTCGCCGCCGACTGGGCCGCCCGGGAGGGCGAGCTCGCGGCGCGCATCGCCGAGGCGCGCACCCGGGTGGAGTCGGTACGTCTGCCCGACGCCGCCCTCAAGCAGATCGCGACCGTGTGCGCGGGCTTCGAGGTCGACGGCATGCGCGCCGACCTGGTCACCGCCCACGCGGCGGTCGCCCACGCGGCCTGGGCCGGCCGGGACAGGGTCACCACGCGGGACGTGCGCGAGGCGGCCCGCCTCGCCCTGCCCCACCGCCGACGGCGCGATCCTTTCGACGCGCCCGGCCTCGACGAGAACAAACTCGACGAACTGCTCGACCAGTTCCCGGACGACCCCGACGACGACACCGACCCGCCCCACGGCCCGGACGACGATCGGCAGCCACAACACGATTCCGACGCCCAGTCTGAGGAGCCAGGACAGAACGAGACCGACCAGGCCGAATCGAACGAGCAGCCGGACCGACGCCGAGCCAACCAAAACAACTCGAATCACGACAAGTCGGACTCGCGCCAGTCGGACCCCAGCCACTCGGACTCCAACCAGTCGGAGCAGAGCCGCCCAGACGCTGACCAGTCAGAACAAAATCAGTCAGCCCACGGCCAAAGCGCACAGACCCCGGCCGAGCAGTTCCAGGTGGCCGGGGCTCCCTACAAGGCCCGCCTCTTCTCCGTCCCCGGCGTCGGCGGCGGCGCCCCCGGCCGTCGTTCCCGTGGCCGGTCGGCGAAGGGCCGCACCGTCGGCTCCCGCACCCCCACGGCCAAGGTCACCCAGATCCACCTGATGGCCACCCTCCGCGCCGCCGCCCACCGAGGCTGGCGGCAGGGCCCCGTCAAGGTCGCCGACCTGAGAGAGGCGGTCCGGGAAGGCAGGGAGGGCAACCTCGTCCTGTTCGTCGTGGACGCCAGCGGTTCCATGGGCGCGCGCAAGCGCATGGGCGAGGTCAAGACCGCCGTCCTGAGCCTGCTGCTGGACGCCTACCAGCGCCGTGACAAGATCGGCATGATCACCTTCCGGGGGGACTCCGCCGAACTCGTGCTCCCGCCGACCTCCTCGGTCGAGGCGGGCGCGGCGCGGATGCGCCTGCTGAAGACGGGCGGTCGCACCCCCATCGCCGCCGGGCTCGTCAAGGCCGCCGAGGTGCTGGCGGTCGAGCGGCTCAGGGACCCGGCCCGGCGGCCGCTCGTGGTCGTCGTCACCGACGGCCGGGCCACCTCCGGCGACGCCGACCGCGCCGCCGCGCTGCTCAAGGACACGGCCTGCGTCGTCGTCGACTGCGAGTCGGGGCCGGTCCGCCTGGGGCTGGCCGCGCGGCTGGCGGTCCGGTTGACGGCGCCGGTCGTGGATCTGTCCGATGTCGCCCACGTCATGAAAGCCGCGTGAGATGCCGCAGGGTCAGCCGGAGAACGTGCCGAACGACGGTCTCACCACCCGCCAGCGCCGGGCCCGGCCGCTGGTCATCGTGCACACCGGGCCGGGCAAGGGCAAGTCGACGGCCGCGTTCGGCCTGGCGCTGCGGGCCTGGAACCAGGGGTGGCCGATCGGGGTGTTCCAGTTCGTCAAGTCGGCCAAGTGGCGGGTGGGCGAGGAGGCCGCGCTGACGGCGCTGGGCGAGATCGGGCCGCCGGTCGCCTGGCACAAGATGGGCGACGGCTGGTCGTGGATCCGCAAGTCCGACGACGACCACGCCGCCAACGCCCGTGAGGGCTGGGCGCAGATCAAGCGGGATCTCGCCGCCGAGACGTACCGGATGCTGGTGCTCGACGAGTTCACGTACCCCATCAAATGGGGGTGGATCCCCGTCGAGGACGTCATCGCGACCCTCCGTGACCGGCCGGGATCGCAGCACGTCGTCATCACCGGCCGCGACGCCCACCCCGACCTGGTCGCCTTCGCCGACCTCGTCACCGAGATGACCAAGGTCCGGCATCCCATGGACGCCGGGCAGAAGGGCCAGAGGGGCATCGAATGGTAGCCCGGCTGGTCATCGCGGCGCCGTCGTCGGGAGCGGGCAAGACGACGATCGCGACCGGCCTGATGGCCGCCCTGGTCCGGGCCGGCCTGGCCGTCTCGCCGCACAAGGCGGGGCCCGACTACATCGACCCGGGCTACCACGCCCTGGCGACCGGCCGCCCCGGCCGCAACCTCGACCCGTTCCTGACGAGCGAGGACCTGGTCGCGCCGCTGTTCCTGCACGGCGCGCGGGACGCCGACGTCGCGATCGTCGAGGGCGTCATGGGCCTGTTCGACGGCCTGCCGGACGGCTACGCCTCCACCGCCCACGTGGCCCGGCTGATCGACGCCCCGGTGGTCCTGGTCGTGGACGCCACCGGGCAGGGGCAGTCGGTCGCGGCGCTGGTGCACGGCTTCGCCGGGTTCGACACGCGGGTGCGCATCGGCGGCGTCATCCTCAACCGGGTGGGCTCCGACCGCCACGAGGAGGTGTGCCGGGCCGCGCTCGACCACAGCGGCGTGCCGGTCCTCGGCGTCGTCCGCCGCACGCCCGGCGTCGAGACCCCCTCGCGCCACCTCGGCCTGATCCCGGTCGCCGAACGCCGCCGCGAGGCCCTGGAGGCCGTGGCCCGCCTGGGCGACCTGGTCACCGCGAGTTGCGACCTGACGGCCCTGGTCGCCCTGGCCCACACCGCCCCGCCGCTGGCCGCCGACCCCTGGACGCCCGGCGAGATCCCCGCCCCGCGCACCCGGGTCGCCGTCGCTGGCGGGCCCGCGTTCACCTTCGGCTACGCCGAGCAGGCCGAACTGCTGGAGGCGGCCGGCGCGGAGGTCGTCTCCTTCGACCCGCTGCGCGACGAACGGCTGCCCGAGGGCACGAGGGGCCTGATCCTCCCCGGCGGCTTCCCCGAGATGCACGTCCACGACCTGGCCGCCAACGAGCCGCTCAAGCGGGAGATCGCCGCGTTCGGCGGCCCGATCCTGGCCGAGTGCGGCGGGCTGCTCTACCTGGCCAGGGAGCTCGACGGCCACCCCATGGTCGGCCTGATCGACGCGAAGTCGCACATGTCGCCCCGGCTCACCCTCGGCTACCGCGACGCCGTCGTCACCGCCGACACCGTGATCGGCCGGACCGGGGAGCGGGTCCGGGGGCACGAGTTCCACCGGACCGTCACCGATCTCCCCGGTGAGCGGGTCTATCGCTGGCGCGGCGGCGCCGACGGGTACGCTGCCGGGCGGATCCTGGCGTCCTACCTGCACCTTCACTGGGCGGGCACGCCAGAGGCAGCGACCCGTTTCGTCAAGGAGTGCGGATGAGCTTCGAGGAGTTCTGGACCGAGCGGCACCTGTGCACGCTCACGACCCTGCGGGCCGACGGCACGCCCCACGTGGTGCCCGTCGGGGTGACCCTCGACGGCGACATCGCCCGGGTCATCACCTATTCGACCTCGCAGAAGGTGCGCAACGTCCGCAACGGCGGCAACCGCGTGGCGGTCTGCCAGGTCGACGGCGCGCGCTGGTCGACCCTGGAGGGCGTCGCGACCATCAACGACGACCCCGAGGCGGTCGCGCTGGCGGTGCGGCTCTACACGGCCCGCTACCGCGAGCCGAAGCCCAACCCGCTGCGGGTCGTCATCGAGATCAAGATCACTCGGGAACTGGGGAACGTGCGGCGTGACTGACGTGGTGGTCGTCGGCATCGGGGCCGACGGCTGGCCGGGCCTGGGCGAGTCCGCCCGCGAGGCCGTCGTGAAGGCGGAGGTCGTCGCCGGGTCGGCGCGCCAGCTGGCGCTGCTGCCCGAGGTGCCGGGGGAGCTGCTGCCGTGGCCGTCCCCGCTGCTCCCGGCGTTGCGGGAGCTGCTCGACAGCGGCCGGCGCGTCTGCGTGCTGGCCAGCGGCGACCCCATGCACCACGGCATCGGCGCGACCATCGCCCGGCTGGGCGTGCCCGGGGTGCGGGTGATCCCGCATCCGTCGTCGGTGTCGCTGGCGTGCGCGCGGCTGGGCTGGCCCGTCGAGTCGGTGACGGTCGTCAGCATGGTCGGCCGCCCGCTCGCCGCGGTCTTCGCGCCCGGCCGCCGCTTCATCGTGCTGAGCGAGGGGAGCGGCTCTCCCGCCGCCGTGGCCAGGGCCCTCGAAGCCGGGGGGTACGACCCGGGCGCGCTCACCGTGCTCGAACAACTGGGCGGGCCGGGGGAGCGGATCGGCCCGCTGCGCGACGACGTCGACCCGCTGAACGTGGTGGCGGTGGAGTGCCGCTCGGCCGACCCGCTGCCGATCGTGCCCGGCCTGCCCGACGACGCCTACGACCACGACGGCCAGCTGACCAAACGCGAGGTCAGAGCCGTCGTGCTGGCCTTCCTCCAGCCGAACGGCCTGCTCTGGGACATCGGCGGCGGCGCGGGCAGCATCGCGATCGAGTGGATGCGCGCCGACCGCTCGTGCCGCGCGGTGAGCGTCGAACGCGACCCGGTCAGGGCGGCCCGCATCGCGGGGAACGCCGCGAGGCTGGGCGTACCGGGCCTGCGGGTCGTCACCGGAGCGGCCCCGCAGGCCCTCGCAGGGCTCGACCCGCCCGACGCCGTCTTCGTCGGCGGCGGACTCACCGCCGAGGGCGTGCCCGAGACGTGCTGGCGGGCGCTGCGGCCGGGCGGCCGACTGGTGGCCACGGCCGTGACCGTGGAGTCGGAGGCGGTGCTGGCGGCGTGGCACCGCGCGCACGGCGGCGACCTCACCCGCCTGTCGGTCAGCCGCGCCGCGCCGGTCGGCGGCTTCACCGGCTGGCGGCCCGCCATGCCCGTGACGATCTGGTCAGCGAGAAAGGACCTCACGTGATCCGCTTCGTCGGCGCCGGCCCGGGCGCGGCCGACCTCATCACCGTGCGCGGGCAGCGGGTGATCGAGACGTCGCCGGTCTGCCTGTACGCCGGCTCGCTCGTCCCCGCCGAACTCCTGGCCCGCTGCCCCGAGGGCGCGCGGATCGTCGACACTGCCAACCTGAACCTCGACCAGATCCTCGCCGAGATGATCAGCGCCCACGAGCGCGGCCTCGACGTGGCCCGGCTGCACTCGGGCGACCCGTCGGTCTTCAGCGCGATGGCCGAGCAGATGCGGCGGCTCGACGCGGCCGGTGTGCCCTACGAGGTGGTCCCGGGTGTCCCCGCCTTCGCCGCCGCCGCGGCGTCGCTCAGACGCGAGCTCACGGTCCCCGGGGTGGCCCAGACGATCATCCTCACCCGCACCTCCGAACGCGCCACCCCGATGCCCGAGGGAGAGGACCTGACCACGCTGGGCCGATCGGGGGCGACGATGGTCCTGCACCTGGCGGTGCAGCGCATCAAGGCGGTGACCGCCGAGCTCGCCGAGACCCATGGGCGGGACTGCCCGGTGGCCGTGGTCGCCTACGCCTCCCGCGCGGATGAAGTCATCATCAGGGGGACGTTGGGCGACATCCCGGAGAAGGTGCAGGCGGCGGGCATCAAGCGGACGGCGGTCATCATCGTCGGCCAGGTCCTGACCGCAGCGCAGTTCCCCGACAGCCACCTCTACTCGGTCGCCCGCGCCCGCTGAGAGTCATTCGGCGGCGTGCACCCAGGCGACCGCCTCGGCCACCGTCTCCACGTGGGGGACCTCGGCCGGGACCGGCGGGCGGCGCACCATCACGACCGGCACGCCCAGCTCGCGGGCGGCCCGCAGTTTGGCGCGGGTCAGCTCGCCGCCGCTGTCCTTGCTCACCAGGGTGTCGATCCGGTGCTCGCGCATCAGGGCCAGCTCGCCTTCGAGCGTGTACGGCCCCCGCGACAGAACGACCTCCATCGACACCGGCTCGTCGGGCGGATCGACCGACCGCGCCAGGAACCACACCCCGGGAACCCGGTCGAAGACGGGCAGGCTGCGCCGCCCGGTGGTCAGGAACACCCGCTTCCCGGGCAGCGAGCGGGCCGCCTCCTCCAGCGAGGAGACCCACCGCCAGTCGTCGCCGGGCTCCTGGGTCCAGCCCGGCCGCCGCAGCCCGAGCAGCGGGATGCCCGTCATGCCCGCCGCCTCGGCCGCCGCCTCGGACATCTTCGCGGCGAACGGGTGGGTCGCGTCGACGACCACGTCGACCGGGTGCTCCCAGAGCCAGCGGGCCAGCCCGAGCGAGCCGCCGAACCCCCCGATCACGACCGCGCCCACCGGCAGGCGGGGCGACCTGACCCGGCCCGCCAGCGAGGTCACCACGACGTTCTCCGGATGCAGCCGGGCCGCCAGCTCACGGGCCTCGGCGGTGCCCCCGAGGATGAAGACGCGTTTCATGCCGGATAGCGGCGCGGGGTGAACACCACGCCGCCGGCCACGCGGGTGGTCGAGGAACCGATGATCAGCAGGCAGCGCATGTCCACCTCCGCCGGGTCGAGGTCGCCGAGGGTCGTCACCACGATTGTCTCCTGCGGGGTGCCCACCGCGCGCCCGACGACGACCGGCGTGTGCGCCGGGCGGTGTTCGAGCAGCAGGTCGCGGGCCACCCCGACCTGCCAGGTCCGGGTCTTGGACGCCGGATTGTAGATCGCCAGCACCAGGTCGGACTCGGCCGCGGCGGTGATCCGCCGGGCGACCACGTCCCACGGCTTCAGCTGGTCGGACAGCGAGATCACGCAGTAGTCGTGGCCGAGCGGCGCGCCGACCTGGGCGGCCACCGCGTGGGCGGCCGTCAGCCCCGGCACCACCCTGACCGGCACGCCCGCGAACCGCTCCTGGGTGGCCGCCTCCAGCACGGCCGAGGCCATCGCGAACACGCCCGGGTCGCCCGACGACACCACCGCGACCCGCGATCCGGCCAACGCCAGCGACAGGGCGTGCTCGGCGCGTTCGGCCTCGACCCGGTTGTCGGTGGCGTGCCGCTTCTGGCGCGGGTTCGGCGGCACGCGGTCGAGGTAGGGGCCGTAGCCGACCAGTTCGTCGGCGGTGGCCAGGGCGTCCTGGGCCTCGGGGGTCAGCCAGGGGCGTCCGGCGGGGCCGAGGCCGACCACGGCCACCTCGCCGGGGCCGTCGTGGCGCGGGTGCTCGGGCAGCGGGAGCGGGGCGCCGACGGGGGAGGGCAGCAGCGCCAGGGAGAAGTAGGGCACCGAGTCGGGGTCGACGTCGCGCAGCGGGGCGAGGCGCTGGGCGGCGGTGGTGGCGCGTTCGACGTACCAGGCGTCGTCGAGGCGGCCGGCCTCCTCCAGGGCGGCGCGGACCTTGGTGAACGTCCGGCCCAGCTTCATGATCGCGACCGGGCCCGCGCCGATCCGCGCGGCCAGCTCCTCGGCCGGGAGGGTGCCGGGCAACACGGTCAGCGTCTCGTCGCGTTCGACCAGGGGGCGGCCCAGCGCCGCCGCCGCGCCGCTGATCGAGGTGACGCCCGGCACGACCTCGGTCGGGTAGTGGGTCGCCAGGCGCTTGTGCAGGTGCATGTACGAGCCGTAGAAGAGCGGGTCGCCCTCGCACAACACCACCACGTCGCGGCCCGCGTCGAGGTGGGCGGCCAGGCGGGCGGCGCAGGAGGCGTAGAACTCGTCGAGGGCGCCCTGGTAGCCGCCCGGGTGGTCGGTCGTCTCCGTCGTCACCGGGTAGACCAGGGCCTCCTCGATCTGGCCCTCGCGCAGGTAGGGGGCGGCGACCGAGCGGGCGATGCTGCGGCCGTGCCGGGCGCTGTGGTAGGCGATCACCCCCGCCTCGCCGAGCAGCCGGGCCGCCTTCACGGTCACCAGTTCGGGGTCGCCGGGGCCGAGGCCCACGCCATAGAGCGTTCCGGTCATCATTCCTCGTCACTGGCGAGGGCGTTCAGGGCCGCCGCCGTCATCGCGCTGCCGCCTCGGCGGCCGCGTACCACCAGAAACTCCAGGTCGGACGCGGCCAGCGCGTCCTTCGACTCGGCCGCGCCGATGAAGCCCACGGGGATGCCGACCACCGCCGCCGGGGCGGGCGCGCCCTCGGCCACCATCTCCAGCAGCCGGAACAGGGCCGTCGGCGCGTTGCCGACCGCGACCACCGCGCCGCCGAGCCGCTCGCGCCACAACTCCAGGGCCGCCGCGCTGCGGGTGGTGCCGAGCTCGGCCGCCAGCGCCGGGACACGCGGGTCGGCGAGGGTGCAGATCACCTCGTTTCCGGCCGGCAACCTCCGGCGGGTGACCCCCGCCGCGACCATGTTCGCGTCGCAGAGGATCGGCGCGCCCGCGTCGAGGGCCTTCCTGGCCGCCGCGACGACCCCGTCCGACCAGGCCAGGTCGCTCGGCAGGTCGACCATGCCGCAGGCGTGGATCATGCGGACCGCGACCCGCGCCACGTCGGGCGGCAGCGCCGACAGGTCGGCCTCGGCGCGGATGGTGGCGAAGGACTGGCGGTAGATCTCCGCGCCGTCCCTGATGTAGGTCACGTCGTACTCCGCTGGTAGCCGGAAGGGGTGGCGATCAGGTCCACGACCTCGCCCCGGGGCCGGCCGCACCGTCGAGCGCAGCCGGACCAGTGGACGGGCGGGCCGATCGGGTGGGCGTCCGCCTGGACGTCGCTCAGCGACTTCGCGCAGCCCGGGCTTCCGGTGCAGGCGCTGACGTGCGACCACGGGTCGCCGGGGTCGGTGACCAGGCCGTCGGGCAGCCGCGTGCCCTTCGGGACCAGGACGGTGCGCCACGGGGTGACGCGCAACCACGCGGCCTCGGCCAGGACCGCCGCCTGCCGCGTGGTCAACCGGCCGAGGGGGACCAGCGCGCCGGTCGTCTCGCCGAAGTCGCCGACGTAACCGCTGGTCCGGGGCTTGGGCAGGTCGGCCGGGACGCCCTCGAACGCGCCTTCGGGGATGCGCCACGCGCCGTCGGAGACCCGCAGGAAGTTCTGTGCCACTTTGACCGCTTCGTGGACCGCCTCGGCGGGCGGGAGCCGTAACCGGAGGTCGGTGTTTCCCGCGACGACGGCGAAGCGGTCGCCGCGGGACATCAGCAGCACGTCGGCGCCGAGGCCCGCCACGTCGCCCGAACCGTCGTCGACCGCGAACAGGAACCGGCCCGAGAGCCCGGCCAGCTCCGGCGCGGCGCAGATCGCCTCGTCGAGCGCCCGCACCACCCCGCGGAACGCGGCCGAACCGTCCAGCGGCGAGGCGAGGACGTTGCGCACCCGCTCGTGCGACGGAGAGGGCAGCAGCCCGGCCGCGGCGACCGCCGCCGCGAACCCGGCCGGATCCCTGACCCCTCTGACCTGGACGTTCGCCCGCGACGTCAGCTCCAGCACCCCGTCACCGGCGGCCGCGAGCACGCCCAGCTGGGCCCCCGTCAGGTCGCCCCCGGGCAGCCGGACCCGGGCCAGCGGCCCGTCGGCGGCGGGGTGGACCTGCAACGCGCCGGGGCAGGCGTCGCGCGAGGATTGTCCGGTAATGGCCACGTCGAGGATGTTAAAGCCCACCGTGGGTCTTGCAAGCCGGGGGAGTCCCGTAGTCTCATCGGGCGACGGCACAAACGAGGAAGCCGGTGTGAATCCGGCGCGGTCCCGCCACTGTCACCGGGGAGCGAACCCCACCAACGGCCACTGTCACAGGGAAGGCCGGGGTGAGCCCTGATCCGGGAGCCAGGAGACTCGGCCGTCACCTGGACAAACGACCCGGGGCGCGGACCCCGAGGGAGGGCTTCGCCATGATCGTTCTGCTGTCCACGTCGGACACCGACCTGTTGAGCGCCCGCGCGAGCGGGGCCCCCTACCGCCTGGCGAACCCCTCCCGGACCCCCGACCCGGCCGCGTTACTCGACGACGCCGACGTGGTCGTGGTCCGCCTCCTGGGCGGCCGGCGGGCCTACGAAGAGGGCCTGGACGCCCTCCTGGCCGGCGGAAAGCCCGTGGTCGTGCTGGGCGGCGAGCAGGCCCCCGACGCCGAACTCATGGAACTGTCGACCGTGCCCGGCGGGGTGTGCGCCGAAGCGCACGCCTATCTCGCCCACGGCGGCCCGGCGAACCTGGCCGAACTGCACAACTTCCTCAGCGACACCCTGCTCCTGACGGGCAACGGCTTCGCGCCCCCGGCGGCGCTCCCATCGTGGGGCCTCGGCGAAGGGGTGGGAGGGGCCATGACCACGCAGACACCGCCCGAGTCGCCCGAAACCGTGCGCGCCGGCGGGGCGGGCGAGGGCCATCCGGACAGCGCTCCGCGCAGTCCGGAAATTTCGGGACATGCGACGCCGGTGGTCGGGATCCTCTACTACCGCGCCCACCACGTCGCCGGCAACACCGCCTTCATCCGGACGTTGTCCGACGCCATCGTGGCCAAGGGCGGCCGCCCGCTCCCCGTCTACTGCGCCTCCCTGCGCACCGCCGAGCCCGGCCTGATCGACGCCCTGCGGCAGTGCGACGCCCTGATCGTGACCGTCCTGGCCGCCGGCGGCACCCGGCCCGCCACCGCGCAGGCGGGCGGCGAGGACGAGGCGTGGGACGTCGGCGCGCTCGCCGACCTCGACATCCCGATCCTCCAGGGGCTCTGCCTCACCACCGACCGGGCCACCTGGGAGGACGCCGACGACGGCTTGTCCCCGCTCGACGCCGCCTCCCAGATCGCCATCCCCGAGTTCGACGGCCGCATCATCACGGTCCCGTTCTCGTTCAAGGAGATCGACCCCGACGGGCTCACCGTCTACGCCGCCGACCCCGAACGCGCCGCCCGCGTGGCCGGGATCGCCGTCCGGCACGCCCGGCTGCGCCACATCCCCGTCGCCGAGCGCCGCGTGGCGATCATGTTGTCGGCCTACCCGACCAAACACTCCCGCATCGGCAACGCCGTCGGGCTCGACACCCCGCGCAGCGTGGTCAGGCTGCTGAAGGCCATGGGCGAGGCCGGCTACGCCGTCGGCGACTTCCCCGGCGTGGCCGCCCAGGACGGCGACGCCCTCATCCACGCCCTGATCGCGGCCGGCGGCCAGGACCCCGACTGGCTCACCGACGAGCAGCTCGCCGGGAACCCGGTCCGCATCCACAAGGACGACTACCGCGCCCACTTCGACACCCTCCCCGCCGACCTGCGCGAGGCGATGGAACACCACTGGGGCCCGGCCCCCGGCGACCTGTTCGTCGACGGCGACGACATCGTGCTGGCCGCCCTCCAGGACGGCAACCTGGTCGTCATGGTCCAGCCGCCGCGCGGCTTCGGGGAGAACCCCATCGCCATCTACCACGACCCCGACCTGCCGCCGAGCCACCACTTCCTGGCCGCCTACCACTGGCTCTCGTCCCGGTACGACGCCGTCGTGCACGTCGGCAAACACGGCAACCTCGAATGGCTCCCCGGCAAGTCGGCCGGCCTGTCGGCCGCCTGCGGCCCCGACGCCGCCCTCGGCGACCTGCCGCTGATCTACCCGTTCCTGGTGAACGACCCGGGCGAGGGCACCCAGGCCAAACGGCGCGCCCACGCCACCCTGGTCGACCACCTGGTGCCGCCGATGGCCCGCGCCGACACCTACGGCGACATGGCCCGCCTGGAGCAGCTCCTCGACGAGCACGCCTCCATCGCGGCCATGGACCCGGCCAAGCTGCCCGCGATCCGCGCCCAGATCTGGACGCTCATCCAGGCCGCCCGCCTCGACCACGACCTCGGCCTCGACGACCGGCCCCACGACGCCGAGTTCGACGACTTCCTGCTGCACGTCGACGGCTGGCTCTGCGAGGTCAAGGACGTCCAGATCCGCGACGGCCTGCACGTCCTGGGCCAGGCCCCCACCGGCGAGGCCCGCGTCGACCTGGTGCTGGCGATCCTGCGCGCCCGCCAGATGTGGGCCGGCGACCAGGCGCTCCCGGGCCTGCGCGAGGCCCTGGGCCTGACCGAGCACGGCGACGCCCGCGCCGACGTGGACGAGGTGGAGGCGCGGGCCCGCGAGCTGGTCGCGGCCATGGAGGCGGCCGGCTGGGACCCCGCCGCGGTGACCGAGGAAGGGGCGGTCGGCGAGATCCTGCGGTTCGCCGCCACCGAGATCGTGCCCCGCCTCGACGGCACCGCCGACGAGATCACCAACGTCCTGCACGCCCTCGACGGCGGCTACGTTCCCGCCGGCCCGAGTGGCTCGCCGCTGCGCGGCCTGGTGAACGTGCTGCCGACCGGCCGCAACTTCTACTCCGTCGACCCCAAGGCGGTGCCGAGCCGCCTGGCGTGGGAGACCGGCCAGGCCATGGCCGAGTCGCTCGTCGAGCGCTACCGGGCCGACACGGGGGAGTGGCCCCGCTCGGTCGGCCTGTCGATCTGGGGCACCAGCGCCATGCGCACCTCGGGCGACGACGTCGCCGAGGTCCTCGCCCTGCTGGGCGTGCGCCCGGTCTGGGACGACGCCTCCCGCCGCGTCACCGGCCTGGAGCTGGTGCCCGCCGCCGAACTGGGCCGCCCCCGGGTGGACGTCACCGTCCGCATCAGCGGCTTCTTCCGCGACGCCTTCCCCCACGTGGTGGCCCTGATGGACGACGCGGTCAAGCTCGTCGCCGGGGTCGAGGAGGAGGGCAACTACGTGCGCGAGCACGTCGAGGCCGACGGGTCGACGCTGCGCATCTTCGGCTCGGCCCCCGGGGCGTACGGGGCCGGGCTGCTGCCGCTGATCGACAGCCGGAACTGGCGCGACGACCGCGACCTCGCCGAGGTCTACGCCGTGTGGGGCGGCTTCGCCTACGGCCGGGGGGTCGACGGGGCGCCGGCGCGGGAGGCGATGGAGGCGGCGTACAAGCGCATCAACATCGCGGCCAAGAACGTCGACACCCGCGAGCACGACATCGCCGACTCCGACGACTACTTCCAGTACCACGGCGGCATGATCGCCACCGTCCGCGCCCTCACCGGCCGCGACCCGAAGGCCTACATCGGCGACTCGACCCGCCCCGACGCGGTGCGCACCCGCAGCCTCACCGAGGAGACCAGCCGCATCTTCCGCGCCCGGGTGGTCAACCCGCGCTGGCTGGCCGCCATGCGCCGCCACGGCTACAAGGGCGCCTTCGAGCTGGCCGCCACCGTCGACTACCTGTTCGGCTACGACGCCACCACGGGCGTGGTCGCCGACTGGATGTACGACAAGATCGCCGCCACCTACGTCCTGGACGAGGAGAACCGCAAGTTCCTCAGTGAGTCGAACCCCTGGGCCCTGCACGGCATCGCCGAACGGCTGCTCGAGGCGGCCGGGCGCGGCATGTGGGCCGAGCCCGACCCCGAGATCATGGCCGCCCTCCAGCAGGCGTTCCTGGACACCGAGGGCGACTTGGAATCTACATCGTAAAGGCGTCGGGCGGCAGGTAGTCGGCCCGCCGCCCCGGCGTCGCCGCCGCGATGCCCTCACGGTGTAACAGGCCCGCCAGCAGCAACGACACGTCCCGGCCGGGCAGCCGGTCGCGGGCCTGCCGGCGCAGCAGCCCGTCGAGGACCGGCACCAGCGCGCCCGCCTTCGAGGGCGGATCGGGGTCGCGGGTGGTGGCCAGGCCGAGCACCGACATGGCCGTGCCGAGGAAGGGCGGCCGCCCCTCGACGGCGGTGTAGATCGTCGCGCCCAGCGACCACAGGTCGGCCGCCGGGGTGGCCGGGCCGCCGCTCATCCGCTCGGGCGCGATGAAGTCGACCGTACGGGTGACCGGGACGGTCGTCGGCGCCGCCGCCTCGTGTTCGAGCGCGGCGATGCCGAAGTCGGTCAGCACCACCCGGTCGCCGGTCAGCAGCACGTTGGCCGGCTTGATGTCGCCGTGGACGACCCCGGCGTCGTGGGCGTGCCGGACGCCGGCCAGGAGCTGGTAGCCGATCCACGCCGACCAGTGGACCGGCAGCGAGCCCAGGTGCTCGATGGTCTGTTTGAGGGTCAGCCCTTCGAGGAATTCGGTCACGATGTAGAGGCGGCCGTTCTCCTCCAGCAGGTCGTGGACCGTGATGATGGCCGGATGGCTGAGCCGGGCCGCCGACCGGGCCTCGTTGAGCGCCTTGCGCCGGGCCAGCTCCATGTCGGGCCGGTCGGTGCGGTAGGGCGGCTGGACTTCCTTGATCGCGACGTCGCGCTTCAGCAGCAGGTCGTGGGCCTGCCACATGATGCCCGAGCCGTCGCGGCGGATCGGGATGGTGAGCTGGTAGCGGGCCCCCAGCAGGCGCTGTTTGGTGCGCTCGGGTCTCGTCGGCGGACCGGGCGTGCCCGACGTGGAGCTCCCATGGTGAGCCTGCGCCGTGTGCTTACCGATCTGAACCAACCCCACCTGTCCGACCCGAATCCGAGCTCCCCATGCGCTCTATATTCTGGTGGGCCGACGGCGGTTTCGCTCCCTATCCGGGAGATCTAGAGCAACCCGATTCCCAGGATGATCGTACCCGCGGCCAGCGAGACCCCGCCCAGCCCGGTGAGCCAGATCAGCCGGTTGGGGCGCGTGTCGCCCGGCCGTACGACCGACAGGAAGAACCCCAGCGGCATCAGGATCGGCGCGGCCACGATGAGCCACTGCGCCAGCGAGCGGAATCCGGGGGAGAGAGCGGCCTGGTCGAGGTAGATCAGGGCGACCAGCGAGAAGAGCACGAGCACCCCCGCGTGGGCGTGTCCGGCACGCCACAGTCCCCGTCTGACTGGATTGTCTAGATATCCGGGTATACGTCCGAGTATGTGAGCGAGCAGACTGGCCCCACCGAAGGCGACGCCGGGCACGGTGATCAGGAGGATCCCGGCGGTGGTAAGGGTGGAGGGAGACATTCGAGCGCACCCCGTTTCGATTGGATAGCGGCACTGTCTGATGATTATTGGATAGTCCGGCTATCCGGTCAACCCGTTTGAAGATCGCATGGCGATTCAGGCGAGTTGTCGGTCGGTTCGGGGAAGATATGAAGCAGACACGTCCCCCGAGTGGAGGTATCACCGATGGCGAGCAGGGACAGCGGCGGGCAGAAGCAGACAGGCCGGCAGGAGACCGAGACCGAGCAGGTCGAGGAGCAGTCGGGAAGCGACGTCCAGGAGCGCCACGAGAAGCTCAGCGACGACGTCGACTCGATCCTCGACGAGATCGACGAGGTCCTCGAGGAGAACGCCGAGGAGTTCGTCCGGTCCTACGTGCAGAAGGGCGGCGAGTAAAGGGGCCAACGCCCACCTCGCCACGTCCCTCGTCGCGGTCGCGGAACCCTCCGCCGGCCGCGACGAGTCGTTTCCGCCGAAAATTACCGATCATGAACCCGGTTCGCGGTCAGCTGATCGGGAAGAGTGCAACCAGCGCTGTCACATGAGTAGGGTCGGCGTAAACAACACGACCTAGGAGGGAGTCGCGTGGCATCTCAGCAGGCCTGGATGAACAACCTCTTCACCAATACGGGTTCCTCGTCCTTCACGGAGTTCCTGCGTGGCTACGCCCCGGACATGCTCCCGGGCAACCGCGACGCGCTGCCCGCCCCCGTCGGCGAGCAGATCCCCCACGCGACCACGATCGTGGCGATCACCTGCGCCGGCGGCGTGGTGATGGCCGGCGACCGGCGCGCCACCTCGGGCAACATGATCTCCAACCGGGACATGGAGAAGGTCTTCCGGACCGACGAGTACTCCTGCATGGGCATCGCCGGCACCGCCTCGACCGGCATCGAGATGGCCCGCCTCTACCAGGTCGAGCTCGAGCACTACGAGAAGCTCGAGGGCCGCTCGTTGTCGACCGAGGGCAAGGCCAACCGCCTGGCCACCATGGTGCGCGGCAACCTCGGCGCCGCCATGCAGGGCCTGGTCGTCGTCCCGATCTTCGCGGCGTACGACGAGCGGATCGGCGGCGGCCGCATCTTCGGCTACGACGTCGGCGGCGGCCCCTACGAACACCAGCTCTACCACTCGATCGGCTCCGGTTCGATCTTCGCGCGCGGCTCGCTGAAGAAGCTCTACCGCGAGAACGCCGCGCCCGACGAGGCCGTGCTGACCGTCCTGCAGGCGCTCTACGACGCCGCCGACGACGACTCGGCGACGGGCGGTCCCGACGTGACCCGCAAGATCTGGCCGGTCGTGGCGGTCATCACCGACGAGGGCTTCCGCCGTCTCCCCGACGAGGAGGTCACCGCCGCCGTCGAGACGCTCCTGGCCGGCCGGATGATCGATCCCGACGGGCCGACCGCTCCGCTGCGCTAGAAAGGAACCCCACAGGTGTCCATGCCGTTCCCTTACGCGTCGCCTGAGCAGATCATGCGCGACCGCGCGGAATACGCGCGGAAGGGCATCGCCCGAGGCCGCAGCGTGGTCGTGGTCCAGTACGCCGACGGCATCCTGCTGGTGGCCCCGAACCCGTCCAAGGCGCTGCACAAGATCAGCGAGATCTACGACCGCATCGGCTTCGCCGCCGTCGGCCGCTACAACGAGTTCGAGACCCTCCGCCAGGCCGGCATCCGCTACGCCGACGTCAACGGCTACAACTACAACCGCAACGACGTCACCGCCCGCGCGCTGGCCAACGTCTACGCCAGCCAGCTCGGCATGATCTTCACCGACTCGATCAAGGCCCTCGAGGTCGAGATCGTCGTCGCCGAGGTCGGCGAGACCTCCGACCAAGACCAGATCTACCGCCTCACCTTCGACGGCTCGGTCTTCGACGAGCAGGGCATGGCCGTCATCGGCGGCCAGTCCGACACGGTCGCGACCCGCCTGAAGGAGCGCTACCGTCCGGGCCTGCCCCTGGCGGAGGCCCTCGACGCCGCCCTGAGCGCGCTGACCGAACCGGGCGGCGAACGCCCCTCGGCCGCCCAGCTCGAGGTCGCCGTCCTCGACCGCAACCGCGAACACCGCAAGTTCCTGCGCCTCAGCGGCCCCCGCCTGGAGCGCCTCCTCACCCCCGCCACGCCCGCCGCCCCCGAGACGCCCGCCGCCCCGGCGGCCGAAGGCGGCCCGAAGCCCCCGCCCACGGCCCCCGAGGGCGACATCGACACGGGCTCCGAACCACCGCTCTAGCCCAACGGAACACGCCTCGATGGGGCCGCCCCGCCGACACCGGCGGGGCGGCCCCATTTTCCGCCCGGAACCCGCTGCCCTCGGTAAGACGGCGGAGAAGAGAGACGAGGAGCTCACTCCCGTGGAAGCGGCCGGCCCGATGACCGACGAGGAGCTCGCCGCGATCGAGGAACTGGTCGAGGCCTCGACCCCCGGGCCCTGGCATGTGCGCCTGCTCCACGATGATTGGGCCATGTCCCTGGTCGCGGTCAGCACCACCCCCGACACCGGGCGCGGTGAACGCCGGCCCGAGTTCGGCCACCACGAGATCGTGGCCGCCACCCTCATCCAGCAGCCGCGCTACGCCGACGTCGCCGACGGACGCTGGGACGAGAACGCCCGGTTCATCGCCGAGGCCCGGCAGCACGTGCCCCAGCTGATAGCCGAAGTCCGCCGCCTGCGCCGCCTCCTCGCCGAATCAGGTAACGACCACGCGAAGACCGAAGCAGCTCACGGCACCGCAGAGCCCGAAGCAGGCCGCGACCACGCGGAGCCGGAAGCAGGTCACGGCCCCGCAGAGCCCGGGGCGGGTCATGGTCCCGAGGGGCTCGCCGCATCACCGGCCTGCGGCCAGACTGCTGGGTGAGTGAAGCCGCAGGCCTAGTGACGGCGTGATCGCCGGCCCCCGAGTGTGGCCCGACCCGGTCGGGTGGCCGGCCGGGCGGAGCCGTAACGGAAAGAGGCTCTTCACCACGAACGGCGGGGTGGATTTTTCGGATTCCCCCATACCTCTCAACTTGCACGGACTTAACACGGGTTTCGCTAGGCTCGTCCCGCTATGACGATCACATTCCGGCGGGCCCTGCTGGCCCTGGCCGTCCTCCCGCTTGCCGCCTGTTCCTCTCCGGCCGAGACGGCGGCCCCCGCTCCCACGGTCACCGCGACGGTCACCGAGACCGTCACGCCCCCGGCGCCGCAGCCGACGGAGACGGCGGCCGAGCCAACGGAGAGCGCCGCGCCGACCCAGACGCCCCAGGTGAGCGCCGACGTCGACAAGGAGGACCCGATCTCGGGCCGCACCCCGAAGATCAAGTCGGCCAAGTTCCAGTACGACGAGGGCCACGACTTCAACCAGATGTCCCCGAGCGCCGACGGCGTGCTGCGTGGGCGGATCGTCTCCCTCGACGGCGACGAGGCGCGCTACGTGCCGGTCCGGTACGCCGGCGGCGACTTCGTCGGGCCCGAGGGCGGCATGACCTACGCCGCCCCGATCGCCTCCGACGTGGTGTTCCTCAGCGCGGTCGGCTGCAAGGGCGACGACCAGACGATCAACTCCGCCGCCCTCGGCACCGAGAAGTGCCCGCGCGAGCGCCTGCTGGAGCTCGCCGCCCAGGGCGAGCCCACCTCACTGATCACCGTGAAGAGTGGCCAGATCGTGAAGGTCGTCGAGATCTATTACTGAGGTTCGCGGGGAATGTAGACGACCATGAGTTTCCTACCGCACACGACGGATCTGGGAATAGGGTGAGGTGATGGATCGTCGCATCTTCGGGCTGGAGAACGAGTACGGCGTCACCTGCACGTTCCGGGGCCAGCGCAGGCTGTCCCCCGACGAGGTGGCCCGCTACCTGTTCCGGCGAGTGGTGTCCTGGGGCCGATCGAGCAACGTCTTCCTCCGCAACGGCGCCCGTCTCTATCTCGACGTCGGCAGCCATCCTGAATACGCCACCCCTGAATGCGACAACGTCGTGGAGCTGGTCACCCATGACAAGGCGGGCGAGCGCATTCTCGAAGGGCTGCTCGTCGACGCCGAGAAGCGCCTCCGCGAGGAGGGCATCGCGGGAGACATCTACCTCTTCAAGAACAACACCGACTCGGCCGGCAACTCCTACGGCTGCCACGAGAACTACCTCGTCGGCCGGCACGGCGAGTTCGGCCGCCTGGCCGACGTCCTGATCCCCTACCTGGTCACCCGGCAGATCATCTGCGGGGCCGGCAAGGTGCTGCAGACCCCGCGCGGCGCCGTCTACTGCGTCTCCCAGCGCGCCGAGCACATCTGGGAGGGCGTGTCGTCGGCGACGACGCGCAGCCGTCCCATCATCAACACCCGCGACGAACCCCACGCCGACGCCGAGCGCTTCCGCCGGCTCCACGTCATCGTGGGCGACTCCAACATGAGCGAGACCACCATGCTGCTCAAGGTCGGCGCCACCGATCTGGTGCTGCGCATGATCGAGGCGGGCGTGGTGATGCGCGACCTGTCGCTGGAGAACCCGATCAGGGCGATCCGCGAGGTCTCCCACGACATGACCGGCCGCCGGCGGGTGCGGCTGGCCAACGGCCGCGAGGCGTCCTCGCTGGAGATCCAGCAGGAATACCTCGGCAAGGCGAAGGACTTCGTCGACCGCCGCGGCGGCGACGAGACCAGCAAGCGGGTGCTCGAACTCTGGGAGCGCACCCTGCGCGCCGTGGAGACCGGCGACCTCGACCTGGTCTCGCGGGAGATCGACTGGGTCACCAAATACCAGCTGATTGAACGTTACAGAAAGAAGTACGACCTCCCGCTCTCCTCGCCCCGGGTGGCCCAGCTCGATCTGGCCTACCACGACGTGCACCGCAAGCGCGGGCTGTTCTATCTGCTGCAGAAGCGGGGGTCGGTCGAGCGGGTCGCGTCCGACATCAAGATCTTCGAGGCGAAATCGGTCCCGCCGCAGACCACGCGGGCCCGGTTGCGCGGCGAGTTCATCCGCAAGGCCCAGGAGAAGCGGCGCGACTTCACCGTCGACTGGGTGCACCTGAAGCTCAACGACCAGGCCCAGCGCACCGTTCTCTGCAAGGACCCATTCCGAAGTGTTGACGAACGGGTCGACAAGCTGATCGCGGGAATGTGATCTCCTTACGACGGGCAGACAGCGGGTTCGGGTAGTGTGACCCGAACCCGCTGTCATATTCCTGAGGACTTTCACATGCGCCGCCGCACGGCCATCGCCGCCGCCGCACTTCCTTTGCTGCTGTCCGCCGTCGCGTGCGGCACCGCACAGAAGACGGCCACCGGAGCCAGCCCTTCCGCCGCCGCCACGAGCGCCGCGCCCAGCGCGGCCGCCTCGTCGGGCGCCGCCGCGGCCGCCCCGGTCGGCCCCGCCGCCGACCCGAAAGACATCAAGGTCTCCGGTGACCTGGGCAAGAAGCCCAGCGTGACCTTCCCGAAGGGGGGCCCGGCGCTGGTCTCGTCCACCCGGGTCATCTCCGAGGGCAGCGGCGCCGCCGCGGCCGACGGCGACACGCTGGTCGCCAAGGTGAGCGTGTGGACCTGGGACGGCAAGGAGAACAAGGCCACCGGGTCCGCCTACGACACCGGCCAGGCCGAGTTCGTGCCGATCAGCCAGCAGCAGATGCCCAAGGCGCTCTACGACGGACTGCTGGGCAGCAAGCCCGGCGGCCGCGTGCTCGTCGTGGTCGGCAAGGACTCGATCGACCCGGCCGTGGTCGAGCAGGCCAAGAGCCAGGGCACCGACTTCACCACCAGCTCGCAGGTGCTGGTCATCGACGTCGTGTCGGCGACCGCCAAGGCCGCCGAGGGCAAGGCGTCCGACCCCGGCATCGAGGGTGTCAAGCTTGTCAACCCGGGTGGCGACACCGCCCCGACGCTGACCACCACGACCACCGCGCAGCCGCCGAAGGACCTGACGGTCAAGACCGTCATCCAGGGCGACGGCCCGAAGGTCGCCGAGAACCAGACGGTGATGGTCCACTACACCGGCAAGATCTGGGGCACCGACAAGCAGTTCGACAGCTCGTGGGAGCGCAAGCAGCCCACCTCGTTCGCGCTCAACCAGGTCGTGCCCGGCTGGAAGCAGGGTCTGACCGGCGTCAACGTCGGCAGCCGCGTGCTGATCACCATCCCGCCGGCGCTCGGCTACGGCGAGGCCGGCCAGCCCGACGCCGGCATCAAGGGCACCGACACCCTGGTGTTCGTCGTCGACGTGCTCGGCGCTCTGTAGGACCGATGGACGAGCTCGCGGCGGTCGCGGCCCTCAACGACCCCGTCCGCCGTGAGCTCTACCGGTTCGTCACCTCGAAAGGCCGCCCGGTCGGGCGCAACGAGGCCGCGGAAGCGGCCGGCGTCGCGCGCCCCCTGGCGGCCTTTCATCTTGACAAGCTTGTCGAGGCGGGCCTCCTGGAGGCCGATTTCGCCCGGCTGACCGAGAAGAAGGGCCCCGGCAGCGGGCGCCCCGCGAAGGTCTACCGCCGGGCGCCGGGGGAGCACGTCGTCAGCGTGCCGCCGCGCGACTACCGCACCCTGGCCCTGGTCCTGGCCGAGGTGGTCGACCTGCTGGGCGGCGACGAGGTGGCCGAGAAGGCCGCCCACCGCATCGGCGCCCGCCTCGGCGCCGAGAGCGCCGCCGCCACGCTCGCCGAGCTGCTCGCCGAACGCGGCTACGAGCCCTACGACGACGACGGCCTGCTGCGCCTGCGCAACTGCCCCTTCCACGTGCTCGCCCAGGAGCAGCCGCTGCTGGTGTGCTCGATGAACCTCTCCCTCTGCCGGGGCCTGCTCGAAGGGCGCGGCGAACCCGGCGCGCCCCGGCTCGACCCTCGTCCGGGGGAGTGCTGCGTGGTCTTCCCCCAAGAAAACTCTAAAACAAATCAAAGTTGACATAGAAGCCCCCGCTTTGCGACGGTGAGGTCATGCATCTGGCCCAGTTCAACGTCGCCCACATGCGCGCGCCCGTCGACGACCCCCTGCTGGCCGAGTTCGTCGCCGCCCTCGAACCCGTGAACACCCTCGCCGACGCCGCCCCCGGCTTCGTGTGGCGCGCCATCGCCAACGAGGACGACCCCGAGGAGACCATCACCCACGAGTTCGGCGACCACCTGCTGATCAACTACTCGATCTGGGCATCCCGCGAGACGTTGTGGAACTTCGTCTACCGCTCGCCCCACCTGGCGGTCCTCCAGCGGCGGCGCGAGTGGTTCCAGCGTGTGGCCGAGCCCTACACGGTGATGTGGTGGGTCGAGGAGGGCGAGATCCCGTCACTCAAGGAGGCGTGGAACCGCCTCACCCTGCTCCGCGAGAAGGGCCCGACGGCCGACGCCTTCACCTTCAAGGAGTTCTACGAACCCAACGGCGCTAGGGGCTAGCCGGGGGCTCGGCCATCCCTCCCGCGCCGTCCGGGGTCAAACGCCCGCTCCGTTACGGCTCCGCCCACCCGGGCACCGACCGCCGTTTCCGGCCCCCGCCGCAACCGGCGGCAACCGCCCGCTCCCGGTCCGCCCCGCCACGGCATCCACTGGGCCACGGGCCACAGACCTGCCGCTCCCGCTCCGCTCGCCAGGGCGCCGATCGTTCCACCAGCCGCAGACCGACCCCTCCTGGTTCGCCACGGCACCCGTCGCGCCACGAGCCGCCGACCGATCGCCAGCCCGCCCCGCCACGCCGACGATCGGGAACAGGGGCCCTGATCGCCGGTCAGGCGGGCAGGAGGGTGGCGGCGTGGCGGCCGGCTGCCGCCGAGGTGAGGAAGTAGGCCAGGTCTTCGTCGAGTTTGCGGCCCATGGTCGACAGACCCACGGGGGAGGCCCTGAGGGCGTCGTACAGGCCCTCGATCTGGACTTTCACCAGGTTGTGGCGGTCGCCCAGCGGGGCGGCCTGGCTTTCGACGCGGGCGCCGAACCCGCCGCCGAGTTCGGGCACGACGACGTCGGCGCGGGTCAGGGCGACGCGGCCGTAGGCGGTCAGGCTGTGGTGGGAGACGCCGATGTGGCGTTCGCGGAGGTCGCCCTCGCTGACGCGCAGGGCGGCCACCGGGCGGCCGTTCAGCACGCCGGCGGCGTTGACCGCCTCGCCCGACGAGACGCCCGAGAAGCCCCACTTCGTGCCAGTGCCGAGGTTGCCGGGGCCCTGGGCCACGACCGTGAGGTCGGCGTCCAGGATGTGGCGGGCGGCCAGCAGGCCGGTGTGGGTGGTCACCGCCTCCAGGTCGCCGCCGAACGACTGGCCGACCGTGACAACGCCTGTCAACCAGCCGATCTCGCGCAGCTTCGCGCAGGCCATCGAGAACCACGCCGGGAGCGCGCCGCCGTCGAGCATCACGTAGGCCACCCGGGCCGCCGGGCGCTCCAGGAAGAGGCCGCAGAGGATCGCGGGCAGGGCCGAGTGCAGGTCGGCGACCACGACGGGCATCCCGTCGAGGGAGTCGGCCTCGCGCAGCACGTCGTGGTGGGGGGAGTCCTGCTCGTCGGCGCCCAGAACCGTGGCCTGCAAGGGGGTGTAACGGGCCTTGACGAGATGCCCCGGCCCTGCGGGATCTTGTGGCAAACGGTCAGGAATCGCCACCACCATGGCGTAACCTCCCGTACCGAGGCCCATGGCGAGGGCGGTCGTGTTGAGCAGCACCGTGTCGCCGGGCTCGGGGCGGCCCACCAGCGGCGGATAGGCCAGCGCCCGGCATCGGGAGCCGTCGTCGACGGCGACCTCGATCTCGAGCGCGCCGGGCCATTCGCGCCTGATCTCACGGACCTCGCCCCTGCGCCATCTGATCACCGGAAAAGGGTAGCGTTCGAGTCAGGAAGGAGGGCCGATGTCGCGGCGCAAGACGGAACGGTTGCTGAATCTGGTGATCTGCCTGCTGTCGACCCGGCGTCCGCTGAGTGCGGAGCAGATCCGTTTCGCGGTCCCCGGGTACGACCCGGTCAACGACGAGGCCTTCCAGCGGATGTTCGAGCGGGACAAGAACGAGCTCCGCGAGATCGGCATCCCCATCGAGGTCCAGAAGGACCCGTGGGAGGACGACCCGGGCTATCGCATCGTCAAGCAGTCCTACGAGCTGCCCGAGATCACGCTGGAGCCCGACGAGGCGGCCGTGCTCGGGCTGGCCGCGCAGGTCTGGCAGCGGGCCAGCCTGGCCGAGGCGGCCGGCGGCGCGATGCTCAAGCTGAAGGCAGGCGGCGTCGAGACCGACCTGGCCGAGGGGCCGCTGGAGCTGCGGGTCGACACCCGCGACGCGGCCTTCACGCCGCTCTGGGAGGCGGTGCGCGACCGCCGCGCCGTGACCTTCCACTACCGCTCGGCGGGCAGCGAGACGGTCCTCAAGCGCGTGGTCGAGCCGTGGGGCGTGCTCTCGCGCCGCGGCCGCTGGTACGTCGTCGGCCACGACCGCACCCGCGACGGCACCCGCGTCTTCCGGCTCAGCCGGATCGTCGGCGACGTCACGCCCACCGGGCGGCCGGGCAGCGTCGAGGTGCCCGAGGGCGCCGACCTGCGGGCGCTGGTGGCGTACGCCGGAGACGACCCCGGCCCCGAACGCACCGCCACGGTGCGCGTGCGGCCCGGCACCTGCCAGGGCCTGCGCCACCTCGCCCGCGAGGTGCGGCCCGGCGCCGAATGGGACGAGGCCGACATCGTCTTCACCGACCCCGAGCGGCTCGCGGGCTGGCTGGCCAGCCTGGGGCCCGACGCGGTGGTCGACGGCCCCCCCGACGCCCGCGAGGCCGTGCTCCGCCGTCTGAAGGGTGCCCTCCATTGAACGACCGGCTGCCCCGGCTGCTCGCCCTCGTGCCCTACCTGATGTCCCACCCCGGCGCCTCGGTGCCCGAGGTGGCCAAGGTCTTCGGGCTCAACGAGAAGCAGCTCATCGACGATCTCCAGCTCGTCTGGATGTGCGGCCTGCCCGGCCACACCCCCGGCGACCTGATCGACGTCTCCTGGGACGGCGGCGAGATCCTCATCGACAACGCCGACACGATCGCCCGGCCGCTGAAGCTGGGCGTCGACGAGGCCAGCGCGCTCCTGGTGGCGCTGCGCATGCTCGGCGAGCTGCCCGAGTTCGCCGGAGGAGAGGTCCTGGGCCGGGTGGTGGCCAAGCTGGAGCAGGCCGCCGGCGACGGCGCGGCCGCCGTCAGCACCCAGGTCACCGTCGAGGTCGAGGCCGCCCCGGGCGCGCTGGCGACCGTCACCGACGCCGCCCGCCGCAACCGCCGCCTGTCGCTCGTCTACTACACCCCCGGCCGCGACGAGGTCACCCCGCGCGAGGTCGACCCGCTGCGGGTGGTGCTGGTCGACGGCCGCCACTACCTCGAAGGCTGGTGCTACCGGGCCGAGGCGATGCGCATGTTCCGGGTCGACCGGATCCAGGAGGTCGCCGTCCTCGACGTGGCCGCCGACCCGCCCGCCGAGGCCGAGCCGATGGACGTCACCCAGGGCGTCTTCCGCCCCTCCGAGACCGACGAACTGGTCGAGCTCGAGGTCACCCCGTCGGGGCGGTGGATCTCCGAGTACTACCCGGTCGAGGAGGTCGAGGAGCTCGGCGAGGGCCGCCAGCGGGTGGCCCTGCGCGCCCGTGACCAGGGCTGGCTCGTGCGCCTGGCGCTGCGGCTGGGAGACTCGGGGCGGGTCGTGCGGCCTGAGAGCCTGGCCGAGCGGGTCGCCGAGACCGCCAAGCAGACCCTGGCCAACTACGAGGTCGGCGTCTGACGTGATCTGGTTATTCGTGGGCCTCGGGGTGGCGGGGCTGCTCCTGGTGGGGTTTCTGGCCGTTCGGGTCTTCGTTGCGGCCCGGGGGCTGGGGGCCGAAATCGAGCGGGCCAAGAGCCGAATGGACCCGATTCGTCCCCCTGAAGGGTGATGAGCACTGCGATCGCAGCGTACGATCGGGCAAGGACGTGCATCACCCGCCCCTTAAGGACGTGTCATGGGAAGCCTGGGACCCACTGAGCTCATCATCATCGGGCTCATCATCATCCTGCTGTTCGGCGCCAAGAAGCTCCCCGACACGGCTCGTGCCCTGGGCCAGTCGCTGCGCCTGTTCAAGAAGGAGACGCAGAAGCTCCGCGAGGAGGACGACGACAAGTCCACCGTGGTGCAGGCGCAGGCCGAGACCGTGACGCCGCAGCCCGCCCCGGCGCCGCCGGCGCAGATCCCGCCCGCGACGCCGACGCCGTCGGTCGAAGACCGGCTGCGCCAGCTGGAGGAGGAGAACGCGAAGCTGCGCGCCACCTCGCAGCCGGCCGCTCAGCCGTCCGACAAGAAGAACTGACCCCCGCCGCACCTTCATTCGAGACAGGATCATGGGATGGCCCTGTTGAAGAGGTCGTCGACGCCGAAGCCCTCGGCCGCGGCGGACGATCCCGATGGGCGCATGTCGCTCATGGACCACCTTCGCGAGCTGCGCAACCGCCTGTTCAAGATGATCATCGGCGTGGTGCTCGCGACGATCCTGGGTCTGGTCTTCTTCGACCCGATCTGGGATTTCATGACCGGGCCCTTCTGCCGGCTCCCCGACGCCTACCGGCTCGGCGGCGGCAAGGAGTGCAGCCTGGTGGTCGGCAGCGTCACCGGCGGTCTGTTCATCAACCTGAAGGTCGCCTTCATCTTCGGCATCGTGGTGGCCTCGCCGTTGTGGATCTACCAGCTCTGGGCGTTCGTGACGCCGGGGCTCTACCGCAACGAGAAGCGCTACAGCTACACCTTCCTCGGGCTTGCGTTCCCGCTGTTCCTGGCCGGCGCGACGCTCGCCTACCTGACGATGGACAAGGGCCTGTCGCTGCTGCTGGGGTTCGTGCCCGAGAACGCGGTGCCGCTCATCGACGTCAACGACTACCTGACGTTCCTGATGATGATGCTGCTGATCTTCGGCGTGTCGTTCCTGCTGCCGCTGCTGCTGGTCTTCCTGAACCTGATCGGCGTGGTGCGCTACGAGACCGTGGCCAAGCACCAGCGCATGGTGGTCTTCGGCTTCTTCGTGTTCGCCGCCGTCGCGACCCCGAGCCAGGACCCGTTCACGATGCTGGCGCTCGCGCTGCCGATGATCGGCCTGTTCTTCGTGGCCGAGGCGTTCATGTACTTCCACGACAAACGCGCCGACGCCGCCGCGGCCCTCAAGGCCCGGCAGCTCGAAGAGGAGCTCGACGGAACGCCGTCCGAGTGAACCGGCCCGTCGTCCTGGTTAACCCGGCCGCCCGAGGCGGCCGGGCGGCCCGCCGCCTCGGCCCGGTGCTGGCGCGGCTGCCCGACCCCGAGGTGATCTCGGGCGCGTCGGCGGGCGACACCCTCGAACGGGCCCGCGCCGCGGTGCGGAAACGGCCTCCGGTGGTGGTCGCGTGCGGGGGTGACGGCCTGGTCCACCTGGCGGTCCAGGCGGTGGCGGGCACGGGCGTGCCGCTCGCGATCATCCCCATGGGCACCGGCAACGACATCGCCGCCGACCTGGGCATCCCGCGCGACCCCTTAGCCGCCGCCGCCCTGGTCACCGGGGGAGTGCCCCGGGTCATCGACGCCGCCACCGTGGGCGACCGGTGGTTCGCCGGGGTGCTGGCCTGCGGCTTCGACTCCCGCGTCAACGAACGCGCCAACGCGATGACCGGCCCGGCCCGCTACGTCACCGCCGTGCTCCGGGAGCTGCGGGAGTTCCGGCCGATCCCCTTCCGCGTCACCCTCGACCACCATCCCGCCATCACGCTGGAGGCGATGCTGGTGGCGGTGGGGAACACCCGGTCGTACGGGAACGGCATGAAGATCTGCCCCACCGCCCGGCCCGACGACGGACTGCTCGACGTGGTGATCCTCAAGGCCCTGCCCACGGCCGCCTTCCTGCGGGCCTTCCCCCGCGTCTTCCTGGGCACTCATGCGAAACACCCGGCCGTGGAGATCCATCGTGCCGCTTCCGTGACCCTGGAGGCACCCGGCGTGATCGCCTACGCAGACGGCGAACGCGCCGGACCGACCCCGCTGACCTGCACGGCCCGTGCCGGTGCGCTGACGGTGATGACACGGCCGTAACAGGAATATCGGTAGGGTTGACGGCATGAGCACGCCTGCGGAACGCTACGCCGCCTTCCGTGACCAGCAGACCGAGTCGGGCCCTGCGCTCACCTCGTTCCGCGGGTTGTACGACTTCGAGCTCGACGAGTTCCAGCTCGACGCCTGCCAGGCACTGGAGGCCGGAGACGGCGTGCTGGTGGCGGCCCCGACCGGGTCGGGAAAGACCGTGGTCGGCGAGTTCGCCGTCCACCTGGCCCTGGAGCAGGGCCGCAAGTGCTTCTACACGACGCCCATCAAGGCGCTGTCGAACCAGAAGTTCAACGACCTGGTGCGCCGCTACGGCGCGGCCGACGTGGGTCTGCTGACCGGTGACAACAGCGTCAACGGCGACGCCCCGATCGTCATCATGACGACCGAGGTGCTGCGCAACATGCTCTACGCGGGCTCCCAGACCCTGAGCGGCCTCGGCTACGTGGTCATGGACGAGGTCCACTACCTCGCCGACCGCTTCCGCGGCGCGGTCTGGGAAGAGGTGATCATCCACCTGCCCGAGTCGGTGCGCGTGGTCGCCCTGTCGGCCACGGTCTCCAACGCCGAGGAGTTCGGCGAGTGGCTGGGCGCGGTCAGGGGCGACACGACGGTGATCGTCGACGAGCACCGGCCGGTGCCTCTGTGGCAGCACATGCTGGTCGGCAACCGCCTCTTCGACCTGTTCGCCAACGAAGACGGCGCGACCCGCATCAACGCCAACCTGATGCGCATCTCCCGCGACGAGCAGCGCCTCAACCAGGTGCGCGGCAAACGCGGCTACAACCGCCCCCGGCGCACGCCCCACGACCGCGCCCAGGTCATCGAGCGCCTCGACGCCGAGGGCCTGCTGCCCGCGATCACGTTCATCTTCTCCCGCGCGGGTTGCGACGCCGCCGTCAAGCAGTGCCTCTACGCCGGCCTGCGGCTCACCACCGACGAAGAGCGCCACGAGATCCGGCAGCTGGTCGACGAGCGCACCGCCCACCTGCCCGACGAAGACCTGGCGGTGCTGGGTTACCTCGACTTCCGCGACTGCCTGGAGCGCGGCCTGGCCGCCCACCACGCGGGCATGCTGCCGGCCTTCAAGGAGGTCGTCGAGGAGCTGTTCACCAAGGGCCTGGTCAAGGCCGTCTTCGCGACCGAGACCCTGGCGCTGGGCATCAACATGCCGGCCCGCTCGGTCGTCATCGAGAAGCTCGACAAGTGGAACGGCGAGACCCACGCCGACCTGACCCCGGGCGAGTACACCCAGCTCACCGGCCGGGCCGGCCGCCGCGGCATCGACGTCGAGGGCCACGCGGTGGTCGTCTACCAGCCGGGCATGGACCCGATCGGCGTCGCGGGCCTGGCCAGCACCCGCACCTACCCGCTGCGGTCGAGTTTCCGGCCCTCCTACAACATGGCCGTGAACCTGGTGGGCCAGGTCGGCCGCGAGCGGGCCCGGGCCCTGCTCGAAGACTCCTTCGCCCAGTTCCAGGCCGACCGCGCGGTCGTCGGGCTGGCCCGCCAGCTGCGCAAGCACGAAGACGCGCTGCAGGGCTACAAAGAGGCGATGACCTGCCACCTGGGCGACTTCCCCGAATACGCCGCGTTGCGCCGGGGGCTGTCCGACCGCGAGGCCGAGTTGTCCAAGCAGCGCGGCGCGGCCCGGCGGGCCCAGGCGGTGCAGAGCCTCGAGGTGCTGAAGGTCGGCGACGTCATCCGCGTCCCGGGCGGGCGGCGGGCCGGGCTGGCCGTCGTGCTCGACCCGGGCGTCAGCGTGCGCGGCGAGGGCCCGTCGCTGCTGGTCCTGACCGTCGGCAAGCAGGTCAAGAAGCTCACCCCGGCCGACTTCCCGGTGCCGGTCGAGCCGGTCGAGCACATCCGGGTGCCGCGCAACTTCAACGCCCGCAGCCCCAAGGAGCGGGCCAACCTGGTCGCCACCATGCACGCCAAGCTCGGCGACGTCGACCTCGGCAAGCCGGTGCGGGCCCGCGACCACGCGGCCGAAGACGACGAGATCCTGCGACTGCGCCGCGAGCTGCGCCAGCACCCCTGCCACGGTTGCGACGAACGCGAAGACCACGCCCGCTGGGCCGAGCGCTACTACAAGCTGCTGCGCGAGACCGAGGGCCTGCGCCGCCGCGTCGAGGGCCGCTCCCACGTCATCGCCCGCACCTTCGACCGGGTCTGCGGCATCCTCGACGAGCTCGGCTATCTCGACGGCGAGACCGTCACCGACGAGGGCCGCCGCCTCGCCAAGCTCTACACCGAGCTCGACCTGCTGACCGCCGAGTGCCTGCGCGGCGGCATCTGGGAGAAGCTCGACGCCGCCGAACTGGCCGCCTGCGTCTCGTCCCTGGTGTACGAATCGCGCCAGACCGACGACAACCGCAGCCCCCGCGTGCCGGCCGGGGCGGCCAAAGAGGCCCTGGCCTCGATGGTGAAGTTGTGGGCCGACCTGGAGGCCGTCGAACAGGACCACGACCTGTCGTTCACCCGCGAGCCCGACATGAGCTTCGCGTGGGCGGCCTGGCGCTGGGCCAAGGGCCACACCCTCGACGCGGTGCTGACCGACAACGACCTGGCGGCGGGCGACTTCGTCCGGTGGATCAAGCAGCTGCTCGACCTGCTGGGCCAGCTGCGCGACGCCGCGCCCAAGGGCAGCAAGGTGCGCGAGACCTCGACGAAGGCGATCGACGCCATGCGGCGCGGGGTGGTGGCCTACTCGTCGCTGACGTGAGCCGGGGGGCGAACTGACCGGCCGGTCAGGCGCGGGTAGTGGTTCGTTCGCCCACCGTATCCCCACGGGGAGATTCCGGGTGTTACCCGGCGGAAATCCGCTATGTAACACCCCACGCCCCCGGAGGTCCGGATGTTCGCTCTGCTCGCCGCTGTCCTGTTCCTCGTCGCCCTCGTCTTCGCGATCGGCGGCTACGCCGTCGGCGCGGTCCTGACCGTGACCACGCTGACCATCGCCGGCGCCGTGTTCCTGGCCCTGCACCTGGGCGGATACGGCACCACGTGGAGTCTCAGGAAGTGACCTGACTTTGTAAAGGGCCGCTCCGTGTGCACGCGGAGCGGCCCTTTCGTGCATTCTCATGACACGGTCCGCGAGAAGGGGTGCGACATCGTATGCGGCACTACGCTTTCCTGCTCATCGCCGTCGGTCTCGTGCTGGTGGGGATCGTGCCGATCGCGCGCCCGCTGCCCAGGGTCGTGGGCCGTCGGGTGGATCTGGTGGTCCCTGCTGTCCGCGGGCGGGGCGGGAAGTGATACCGGCGCTGCTCCTGCTCACGGGAGCCGTTGCCCGGCTGGTGTTCGCCTACCAGGATGTGGTTCGGGCGAGCACCGGCGAGACGGCCTCAGCCGATGGGAAATGAGGAGTGTCATCCCCGATGTCAGCACTGCTGCGCGTGTCCGGGCTGCGGAAATCCTATTCACGGTTGCCGGTGCTGAACGGGGTCGATTTCGTGCTCCGGGCCGGTGAGGCGGTGGCGGTCGTCGGGGCGAACGGTTCCGGGAAGACGACGCTGCTGCGGTGCGTCGCTGGGGTCGAGGACGCCGACGAGGGGCTGGTCGAGTTCGACGGGGCGCCCCTGCGCGAGTCCGACCCGGCCGTGCGGGCGGCGATGGCCTGCCTGCTCGACGACGCCGACTACTTCCCCGACCTGTCGGTCGTCGACCACCTGGCCCTCTGCGCCTGGGCGCACGGCTCCGACGACCCCGGCGGCCTGGTGGCGGCCACCCTGCGCGATCTCGGCCTCGACGGGGCCGCCGACCAGCTTCCGGTCACCCTGTCCAGTGGCCAGCGCCATCGGCTCGGGCTGGCGTCGTGCCTGGTCAGGCCGCGCCGGTTGCTGCTGCTCGACGAACCCGAGCAGCGTCTCGACGTGACCGGGCGCGCCTGGCTGGCCGACCGGCTCCAGAAGGAGAAGGCGGCCGGCGTGGCCGTGTTGTTCACCTCCCACGACCACGAGCTGATCGGCGCGGTGGCCGACCGGACGGTCGAGGTCGCGGGATGACCGTCGTCGGGGTCCGGCCGCCGCCCGGGGCCGCCCAGCTCCGCCACCGCCGGCGGGCCCGCCGGCCGCGCCGGCCCCTGGGCTTCCTGCTCTCGATGCTCGTCGAGCGGCTCGTCTACCTGGGCGTGTTCGGCGGGCTCGTGGTCGAGGTCGCCCGGGCCGGGCTGGCGCGCGTCGACGGCGGGCCCGATCCGGTGGCCCAGGTCCCGGCGGCGGTGCTGGGGGTGTTGTGCCTGGTGCTCCTGGCCAAGGCGCTGCTCGGTTTCGGGCCGCTGCACGCCGGGTCGCCGGTGCGGACGTGGTTGCTCAGCACCCCCGTCGACCGGGGCGCCCTGCTGAGGGGGCACCTGGCGGCGGCGCTGGCCGTGGGGGCGGGGGTGGGCGCGCTCGTCGGGTTCGGCTTCCTCGTGGTGACCCGGTCGCCGGCGCCGGTCGTGGCGTGGGCGGCGGCCGGGGTGCTGCTGGCCGCGTTGTGCGTGCGGGTCCAGGCCGGCGACTGGCCGGTCGCGGCCGTGCAGCTGTGGTTGAGCGGGGCGGCCTACGCGCTGGTGGCGGTGCTGGTGCTGGGGCCGGATCTGCCGCTGACCGGGCTCGGAGCGATGGGGTGGGTTCCGTTCGTCGTGGCCGCGGTGGCGGCGGCCGAGTGGGCCCGGCGCGGCCTCGGCGGCATGACCCGGGGGAGGTTGTCGTCGGGCGCGGAGCTGGCCACCGCGACGCACGTGTCGGTGTTGTCCCTCGACGTGACGATGTTCTGGTCGGTCGTGCTCGAACGGCGGGCACGGTCGGTGGGGTGGGTGCGTCCGGCGGCGATCCGCGGGAGCCGGTTCGCCGCGGTGGTGAGAAGCGACCTGGCGCGTGTCCGGCGGATGCCGACGGGGCTGTTCATCTGGGCGGCGCTGATGTCCGTTCCCTATGGCGCCCAGGCCGCCGGGCTGCCCGCCTTCCTGCCCGCCCTGCACACGGTGGCGGCGTTCGCGGCCGTCGACAGGCTGGCGGCCGGGTTGCGGGTCATGGCGCGTTCCCCGTCGATCCGGCGGGCGCTGGGCGGCTCCGACGTGCTGCTGACGCTCGCGTTCCTGACCGTCCCGGCCGCCGGGGCGGTGGTCTGGTCGGCCGTCACCTGGGCGCTGGTGCCCGGGGTGTCGCTCCTCACCGCGGCGGTGTCGGCGGCGGGAGCGCTGGCGGTGACCTACCGGGTGGCGACCCGGCCGCCGCTCGACCACTCCGGCCCGCTCGTGGACGTCGGGCTGTTCGGCCCGACGCCCGTGGGGCTGATCCTGCAGTTGCTGCGTGGCCCGGCGCTGCTGGCGGGGCTGGCCCTGCTGCAGACCGCGATCGCCGGATAGCCCCGCCCGGTCGTCATTCGGCCTCGGGCATCCAGGTGAAGCGGATCTCCCGCGTCGCCGTGTCGGCGCGCAGCAGCCGGGCCGACACCCGGCCGCCCAGGGGCAGGCCCGCGCCGTCGCAGCGGGCGATCACCGCCGGGTCGGTGAGCTGGATCTGGCCGCCCTTGCCGTTGTCGGCGACGTCGACGACCACCGCCTCGAACGTCTCGCCGATGCGGTCGCGGAGCAGGAACGCCTCGACCAGGTCGACGCAGGCCCGGTCGACGCCCGAGGAGCGCCGGGTGGCCGCGGTCATGTCGCGGGGGAGCTCCGCCAGCGCCTCGGTGATCTCCTCGGGGACCGGTTCGCCGCTCGCCACCGCCAGGCAGACCTCGGTGGCGTAGCGGTCGACCAGGCGGCGCAGGGGAGCGGTCACGTGGGCGTAGGGGGCGGCGACGGCGGCGTGCAGGGCGTCGGGCGGCGGTTCGCCGTCGAAGGCCACGTAGGCGGCGCCGCGCAGCAGGACCGTCGACTCGTGCAGGAACGCGGCGTGGCCGGGGATCTTGGGGTCGAGGCCGTGCACGACCTCGCCGTAGCCGGCCCCCTCGGGCCAGGGCACGCCGAGCGCCAGCGCCATGCGCCGCACCTTGTCGACGTCGGCGGGCCCGGCGGCCGGCAGCACCCGCAGCACGCCCACCTCGGCGTCGAGCATCATCTGGGCCGCGCACATCCCGGTCAGCAGGGAGATCTGCGCGTTCCACTCCTCGCACGGCTGCGGCGAGCGGAACTCCACCCGGTAGCCGTCGCCGGACCGCACGACCTCCTGGTCGGGCGTCGGCAGCGTCACCCCGCCGCGGGCCCGCTCGATCTCCATGCGCAGCGGCCCGATCTCGGCCAGCAGGCGCAGGGTCCCGTCGGCGCGGCCGGTGTCGACGAGGGTCTGCACGTAGTCGTAGTCGAGCCGTTCGCGGCTGCGCACCAGCGCCGGGCGGACGTCGAACCCGACGACCTCGCCCTCGGCGTCGAGGTCGACGCACCACAGGGCGACCGGGCGGATCTCGCCGGGCAGCAGGCTGGCCGCGCCCTCCGACAACACCGGCGGGTGGAGGGGCACCCGGCCGTCGGGCAGGTAGACGGTCTCGCCCCGCTTCCTGGCCTCCCGGTCGATCGCGCCGCCGGGGCGGACGAAGGCGCCGACGTCGGCGATGGCGTACCAGACGCGGTAGCCGTCTTGGCGCTCCTCCAGGCACAGGGCCTGGTCGAGGTCCATCGAGCCGGGCGGGTCGATGGTCAGGAACGGCAGGTCGGTGCGGTCGTCGCCGACGAAACGCCGCGAGGCGGTGGCCGTGGCCTCGTCGAGGACCGCCTGGGGGAACTCGTCGGGCAGGTCGAACTCCCGGCGCACCCGGTCGAATCCCTCGCTCAACCGCGGCGTGCCGGCCTCGGGTATGCGGATTTTTCGGTGTGGCACGTCCATCAACGTAGCGGTTCAGCTCTTGCCGAGCACCGCGAGCAGGCGGTTGAGCGGGCTGTCGAGCCCGTAGCGGTCGGCCAGCGCGATCAGCGCCTCGGGGTCGTGCGGCTTGGCCGGCACCTCGAACGACCCCTCGGGGATCGGCACGTCGTGGGCGACCCGCACCACGGCGGGCGCGACCGCCAGGTAGTCGCGGGCGGCCTCCAGCTTGTTGCGCGCCCCCGCCGGGAAGCCCTCGTCGCCGGCGGCGGCGAGCAGGGCGTCCAGGGAACCGAAGCGGGTGATCAGCGAGGCCGCCGTCTTCTCGCCGATCCCGGCCACGCCGGGCAGGCCGTCGGAGGGGTCGCCCCGCAGGGTCGCGAAGTCGGCGTAGGAGCGGCCGGGGATGCCGTACTTGGCGCTCACCCACGCCTCGTCGACCTCCTGCAGGTTCCGAATCCCCCTTACTGTGTAAAGGACCCGGCGTCGTTTCTCGTCGTCGACGAGCTGGAACAGGTCGCGGTCGCCGGTGACGATCTCGACCGGCTGCGTGGCGGCCACCGTGAGGGTGCCGATGACGTCGTCGGCCTCGTACCCCTCGACCCCGAAGGACGCGACGCCCACGGCGGCGAGCACCTGTTCGATGACCGGCACCTGCGGGGCCAGCGTGTCGGGGATCTCTTCTTCGTCGCCGGAGGCGACCCGGTGGGCCTTGTACGACGGGATCGCCGCCACCCGGAACGCGGGCCGCCAGTCGGCGTCCATGGCCGCGACCAGATGGGTGGGGCGGTGGGTCTTCACCAGCGTGGCGATCATGTCGATCAGGCCCCGGACGGCGTTGACGGGCATGCCGTCGGGGGCGGTCATCGACTCCGGGATGCCGTAGAAGGCGCGGAAGTAGAGCGACGGGGTGTCGAGAAGCATCAGCACCCCTCTATGCTCCCAGCACCCCCACGGCCAGCAGGCACGTGTCGTCGCGCGGGTTGGGCCCGCCGACGGTCTTCAGCATCGCGTCGACCCCGTCGGGCAGGTCGGCGACGGTCAGCGACCCGGCCGCCGCGAGCACCTGGGCCTGGCCCTCGTCGATGTCGCGGTCGCGCCGCTCGATCAGCCCGTCGGTGAACATCACCAGCACGTCGCCCGGCCGCAGCTGCACCTTGGCCACGCCGTAGGAGGGCTTGCGGGTGGCGCCGAGCAGCACGCCCGGCGGGGCGACCATCGGCCGCGCGATGCCGCCGCGCACCATCACCGGCACCGGGTGGCCCGCGCCGGCCCAGGTGAACTTCAGCGTGGCGGGGTCGAACAGGCCGACCACGGCGGTGGCGGTGGTGTCGTCGAGGCGGGTCATGGTGAGCGTGTTGAGCCAGCCGAGCATCGCGCCCGGACCCTGGCCGGTCATCGCCAGGGCGGCCAGGCCGTGGCGGAGCTGGGCCATGTGGGCGATCGCGGGCACGCCGTGGCCCGACACGTCGCCGACGGCGAGCAGGATGCGCCCGTCGGGCAGCCTGCTGGCCTCCCACCAGTCGCCGCCGAGCACGTTGAGCAGCTGCTCGGGCTCACCCGCGACCTGCCGGTGGTGGCTGCCGGCCGGGCGTTCCTCCATCGGCACGCAGCGCACGGCGACCCGGGCGCTGGGCAGGACCAGGTCGGCGCCGGGATCGGGCATGATCGCGTCGCGCAGCAGGTAGGTGAGCTGCTGTTGTTCCGCGAGCCGCGCCTCGGTGCGGTCGAGCCGCTCTCGCATCGAGGCGACCATGTCGGCCGCGGTGTGCGCCCCGGCCAGGGACGGTTCCTCGATGGAGGGGAGGGGCGGCTGCTCGCCACCGGCGGTGCCGGTCATGGTGAGGCTCGCTCTCGGGAAACGCATGGTCCAAACAGGGTGAGAAGTGACGGATGGGGGACGAGCCGTAAACGGCCCTGTGCGGAGCGTAGCATCGGTCGTGACGGGTCGCCGGGTTTTTCGCCGATCCACGCCACTTCTAGTATGACGCTGTGACAACGGAGTCCCTTGACGTGTTTTCGGCCGACCGCCTCGACCTGGTGCGATCGGCGACCGCGGCCTCCGGGGCCGGCGCCCTGCTGCTGACCCCCGGCCCCGATCTGCGCTACGTGTCCGGTTACGACGCCCACGCGCTCGAACGGCTGACCTGTCTGGTCGTGCCGGGCGACGGCGGCGAGCCCTTCATGATGGTGCCGCGCCTCGAACTGCCCGCCGCGCAGAGCTCGCCGGCCGGCCGCCTGGGCGTGGAGTTCGTGCCGTGGGACGAGACCGACGACCCCTACGCGGTGGTCGCCCACCGGCTGGGCGAGGTCGGGAGCGTCGCCCTGGCCGACCGCATGTGGGCGATGCAGTCGCTGCGGTTCCGCGACGCGCTGCCGGGGGCCGGGCAGCGGCTCGCCTCCTCGGTGCTGCGCGACCTGCGGATGCGCAAGTCGGCCGCCGAGGCGGCGGCGCTGGCCGAGGCCGGGGCGGCCATCGACGCCGTCCACGCGCTGGTGCCCTCGCTGCTGAAGGCGGGCCGCACCGAGCGCGAGGTCGGCCGCGACATCGCCGACGCGATCCTGAGCGCGGGCCACGTCACGATCGACTTCGTGATCGTCGCCTCGGGCCCCAACGGCGCCTCGCCCCACCACGACGTCTCCGACCGGGTGATCCGGGCCGGCGAGCCGGTGGTGATCGACATCGGCGGCACGATGGCCAGCGGCTACTGCTCCGACTCCACCCGCAACTACTGCGTGGGCGAGCCCCCGGCCGACTACGCGCGCTACTTCGCGGTGCTGCGCGCCGCCCAGGACGCCGCCTGCGCGGCCGTCCGTCCCGGGGTGACCTGCGAGTCGATCGACGCGGCGGCCCGCGAGGTGATCGCCGAGGCCGGTTACGGCGAGCTGTTCGTCCACCGGACCGGCCACGGGATCGGGCTGGAGTCCCACGAGGACCCCTACATCGTGGCGGGCAACGACGAGCCGCTGGCGCCGGGCATGGCGTTCTCGGTGGAGCCGGGCATCTACCTGCCGGGCGAGCACGGCGCCCGCATCGAGGACATCGTCATCTGCACCGAAGACGGCGTTTCCCGGCTCAACAACACGACCCGGGATCTGGTGATCGTCTGATTGCCGTACCGTTTGCGAAATGGAGGAGATCGACAGGCGGATAGTCGCGTTGCTGGCGGCCGACGGGCGGATGAGCTTCACCGATCTGGCCAAGGAGACCGGGCTCTCGGTGTCGGCCGTGCACCAACGGGTGCGGCGGCTGGAGAAACGCGGCGTGATCAAGGGATACGCCGCCCTGGTCGACTTCGACGAGGTCGGGCTGCCGCTGACCGCCTTCGTGTCGATCAAGCCCATCGACCCGGCCGCCGCCGACGACGCGCCCGAGCGGCTGCGCCATCTGGCCGCCATCGAGTCGTGTCACAGCGTGGCCGGGGAGGAGAGCTACATCCTCAAGGTCCGCGTCGGCTCGCCGCGTGACCTCGAGGAGCTGCTCAACCAGATCCGGGCCGCCGCCAACGTGTCGACCCGGACCACGGTCGTGCTCTCCACCCCGTTCGACTACCGGCCTCCCGCCGTCTAGAACGCCGCCCTGACCCGGTCGTACGCCTCGGGGGAGGCGCCCAGGGCGTCCAGGCCCTTGAAGGCCGCGCCGACGATCGGGGGGACGTCGGCGACGACGAGTTTCGCGTGCGGGGCCTGGGCGGCGTACCGCTCCTCGACCAGGGCGGTCAGGAGCGGGTCGCGGGCGGTCAGCACGCCGCCGCCCAAGACCACCTCACACGGCACGTCGAGCAGGCCGACGCGGCGCATGGCGACCACGCCGAGCACGGCGACCTCGTCGGCCTGCCGGGTGACGATCGACCGGGCGACCGGGTCGCCGCCGCGGGCGGTCTCCAGCAGCGGGGCCACCAGGTCGTGCAGGCGGTCGTAGGGCAGGTCGCCGAAGTGCAGGGCGATCACGACCTCCTCGACCGTCGCGGCGCCCAGGACCCGGCAGACCATCGCGGCCAGCTCGCTGGAGGGCCCCCGGCCGTCCTCGGCCCTGGCGGCGTGCCACAGGGCCTCCTCGGCCAGGCCCCCGCCGCCGCCCCAGTCGCCGGAGATGCGGCCGAGGGCGGGGAAGCGGGCCACCCGGCCGTCGGGGGCGACCGCCACGGCGTTGATCCCGGCGCCGCACACCACCGCCGCACCCCACGGGCCGCTCGCGCCCGCCCGGAGCAGGGCGAAGGTGTCGTTGCCGACGACGATCTCGGGGGCGAAGCCGCGGCGGGCCATCTCGTCGCGGAGCCGGACCTCCTCGATGGGCAGGTCGGCTCCGGCGACGTAGGCGAAGACGTGGTCGGCGTGCGGGCCCGGCCCGCCGAGGGCGGACTCGATCACGTCGATCGCCGCGACGACGCCGCTGCTCTGCGGGGTGAACGGGCCGCCCCGCCAGGTGCCGAGCACCGAGCCGTCCGCGCCGACCAGCGCGAGGTCGGTCTTGCTGTTCCCGCCGTCGATCGCCAGGATGGTCCGCATCAAACGGCCCAGGGCAGGTGCGCGCGGTTGGCCGCGATCAGCCGGCTCGCCAGGCCCGTCGCCAGGCCGGCCTGGCCGATGAGCGGGTGGGCCAGCAGCGCGTCCCGCACGCGGCGTTCCCCGCCGTTCCTGGCCGCGTCCAGGGCCAGTTCCTCGTACGCCGACACGTTCGCGATCAGCCCCCGGTAGAGCGGCTCGACGGCGGGCACGGGCAGCGGCGCGGCGCCCGACGCGCCGATCACGGCGGGCACCTCGATGACCGCCTCCGGCCGCAGGAACGGCAGGGTGTCGCCGTTGCGGGCGTTCACCACCTGCACGTCGCCCCGGTCGCCGGCCAGTGAGGCGATCAGCGCGACGGCGGCCTCGGAGTAGTAGGCGCCGCCCCGCTTGGCCAGCAGCTCGGGCTTGGTGTCGCTGGCCGGGTCGGCGTAGACGTCGAGCAGGGTCTGCTCCATCGCGGCCACCTCGGCCGCCCGCGACGGCTTGGTGCGCTGCTCCTCGACCACGGCGTCGTGCTCGTAGAAGTAGCGCAGGTAGTACGACGGCACGACGCCCAGGTCGCGCAGGATCCACTCGGGCACCCCGACCTCGGCGGCGATCGCGGCGGCGTGCTCCTCGATCAGCGCGGGCAGCACCTCGCGCCCGTCGACGGTCACCGACCGCTCCCACGTCAGGTGGTTCAGCCCGACGTGCCCGAGCCCGATCGACTGCCACGGCACGCCGAGCAGGGCGGCGAAGCGCCGCTGCATCCCGATGGCCACGTTGCACAGGCCGATGGCCCGGTGGCCCTCGTCGAGCAGCGCGCGGGTGACGATGCCGACCGGGTTGGTGAAGTCGACGATCCACGCGCCGGGCGCGCGGCGGCGCACCTCCTCGGCGATCTCCAGCACCACCGGAACGGTCCGCAGCGCCTTGGCCAGGCCGCCCGCGCCGGTCGTCTCCTGGCCGACGCAGCCGCACTCCAGCGGCAGCGTCTCATCGACGTTGCGGGCCGCCTGCCCGCCGACGCGCAGCTGCAGCAGCACCGCCCCGGCGCCCTCGACGCCCGGCCCGACCGAGGCGTGCTCGGTCACGGCGGCGGGGTGCCCGGCGCGGGCCAGCATGCGGCGGGCCATCCCGGCGACCAGGGACAGCCGGTGGGCGTCCGGGTCGACCAGGGCGATCTCACTCAGCGGCAGCTCCTCGCGCAGCCGCGCGAAGCCGTCGATCAGCTCTGGTGTGTACGTCGAGCCGCCCCCGACAACGGCGAGTTTCACTCATCCTCCTTGTAGTTTCGATCCGAAGACCTCGTCCCGGACCACGTCGAGCCCCAGGTGCAGCGCCCCGGCCAGCACCGGGTTGCCCTCCACGGCCGACAGCCGCAGCGGCGGCCGGGGCAGCGTGAGGGCGTGCAGTTCGCGTTCGGTCAGCGCGCGCAGCGTCTCGCCGCCGGCCAGCGGCATCCCGCCGGCCAGCACGATGACCTCGGGGTCGAGCACGCTGGTGATCGCGGCCAGCCCCATGGCGAGCCGCCGGGCGATCTCCCGCAGCCCCTCGGCGGCCTCGCCGGCCCGCTTGCCGCCCTCCTCGGCGACCTTCACGGCACGCTCCACGGCCTCGGCCGCCGACGTTCCACGGATGCCGCGCGCCCGCAGCAGCCGCAGCACCGCCTGGCCGCCGGCCAGCGCCTGGAAGCCGTGGTCGACCCGCTTGCCGACGTCGCGCGCGGTCGGCGCGCCGACGGCCGGCATGTAGCCCACCTCGCCCGCCCCGCCGGTGGCCCCCCGGTGCAGCCGGTCGCCCAGCACGATCGCCGAGCCGATGCCGGAGTCGACCCACAGCAGCACGAAGTCGCGGTGCCCGCCGTGGGCGCGTTCGGCCAGCGCGACGAGGTTGACGTCGTTCTCCACGTCGACGGGCGTGCCGACCCCGGCGGTCAGGGTCGGGACGAGGCCGGGGATGTGCCAGCCCGGGATGTGGGCGGCGTACCCCAGACGGCCCGTGGACGGGTCGACGGCGCCCTGGATGCCGATCACCACGCGGTTGACCGGATGGGGCCAGGCCTCGGCCAGGGCGGTGCGCACCCTCTCCACCACGTCGCCCCCGGCCCGGCCGGGCGTCGGCAGCGCGGAGGCGCCGACGACGGCTCCGGTCAGGTCGGCGACGGCGACCTCGATGCGGTCGCGGGTGACGTCGAGGGCCGCGACGTGGGCCGCCCCGGCGTTGATGCGGTAGAGCTCGGCGGTGCGGCCCGGCAGGCCCTCGCGGATGCCGTCGAGGACGACCAGACCGGCCTCCTGGAGGCGCAGCAGCAGCTGGGAGGCGGTCGGCTTGGACAGCCCCGTCAGGGCGCCCAGTTCGGGCCGCGTCAGCGGACCCCGGTCGAGGAGGACCCGCAGGGCCGCGCGGTCGTTGATGGCCCGCAGCAGGCTGGGGGTTCCGGGAGTCGGCTGGCTCACTTTGGAGAAAGTAAAGAAACCTTCCAAACGAGTCAAGGGGCCGACACCGCATCGTGACCGGCCGACTCGGGGGGACGCGTAGAATCTATCGGCCTATGCCACAGTCATCCGCGCCCGAGCTGACCCGTGAACGCGACTACGTCGCCGGCCTCTACGACCGGCTCGACCAGTTGCGGGTGCGCACCCGCGCGCAGCTCGACGGCGTGCTCGCCCAGGGCGCGTTCGGCACCCACCAGAACCGGTCGGAACGCGACAACTTCGCCGTCATGTACTCCCAGCGCCTGGCCCGGTTGTGGGCCGTCGAGCGCGGGTTGTGCTTCGGCCGGCTCGACCTGGCCCCCGGGGCCGAGGAGACGCGCTTCTACATCGGCCGCATCGGGCTCACCGACGACGAGCAGCGGCGGCTGCTGATCGACTGGCGGGCCCCGGTGGCCCAGCCGTTCTACCGCGCCACCCCGGCCGCGCCGATGGGCGTGACCCGCCGCCGCCACCTGCACATCAAGGGCCGCGAGGTCGTCTCCGTCGACGACGACCTGCTCGACCTCGACGGCCTGACCGCCGACGACCGCGCCACCCTCAACGGCGAGGCCGCCCTGCTGGCCGCGCTCTCGGAGACCCGGACCGGCCGGATGCGCGACATCGTGGCCACCATCCAGGCCGAGCAGGACCGCATCATCCGGGGCGACCTGTCGGGCGTCATGGTCGTCCAGGGCGGGCCGGGCACCGGCAAGACCGTGGTCGCCCTCCACCGGGCGGCCTACCTGCTCTACACGTACAGGGAGAGGCTGGAGCGCCGGGGGGTGCTCATCGTCGGGCCGAACCTCACGTTCCTGCGCTACATCGAGCAGGTCCTGCCGTCGCTGGGCGAGACCGACGTGCTGCTGTCGACCGTGGGGGAGCTGTTCCCCGGGGTGACCGCCACGCGCGCCGAGCCGGCCGCCGCCGCGGCGCTCAAGGGCGGGCTGCGGATGGCCGACGTGCTCGCCCGCGCCATCGCCGACCGGCAGCGCATGCCGGCCAGGCCCGTCGACATCAGGCTCGACCGCTACACGCTGCGGCTCGACCGGCAGAGCTTCGAGGCGGCCCGCAACCGGGCGGTCAAGTCGCGCCGCCCGCACAACCAGGCCCGCTCGGTGTTCGTGCGCCACCTGCTGAACACGCTGACCAAGCAGGCCGCCCGCCACCTGGGCCGCGGCGTGCTCTCCGACGAGGACTTCGCCGACCTGCGTGAGGACCTGCGCACCGAAGAACCGGTGAAGGCCGCGCTCAACCGGCTGTGGCCCTACCTGACCCCCCAGCAGCTGCTCCTGGGCCTGTTCACCTCGGCCGAGCGCATGACCGCCGCCGGGCTCACCCCGGCCGAGGCCGCGCTGCTGCTGCGCGAGCCGCCGCGCAAGGGCGAGCGCTGGTGGAGCGAGGCCGACGTGCCGCTGCTCGACGAGGCCGCCGAGCTGCTCGGCGACATCGACGAGGGCGTGCTGCGGGCCGCCCGCCGCGCCGAGGAGGAGCGCGAGCAGCAGCTCGCCTACGCCCGCGAGGTCCTGGAGATGACCGGCCTGGCCGACATCATGGACGCCGAGCGCTTCGCCGAGCGGCAGCAGGCGGAAGAGGGATATCTCACAACGGCCGAGCGCGCCGCCCGCGACCGCACGTGGGCTTTCGGGCACGTGATCGTCGACGAGGCGCAGGAGTTGTCGGCGATGGCCTGGCGCACCCTGATGCGCCGCTGCCCGTCGCGGTCGATGACCATCGTCGGCGACATCGCGCAGACCGGTTCGGCGGCCGGCGCGCCCAGCTGGAAGAGCGTTCTGGACCCCTACGTCCAGGGCCGCTGGCGCGAGTCGCGGCTGACCGTCAACTACCGCACCCCGGCCGAGCTGATGGCCGTCGCGGCCGACGTGCTGACCCTCGTCGACCCCGCGCTGAAGGCCCCCGACTCGGTCCGCGAGAGCGGCGAGAAACCCACCTCCGTGCGGTCGAACGACCTGGTCGCCGACCTGCCGGGCATCATCGAGCGGCAGAAGGTGGCCGACGGCCGGCTGGTCGTGATCGTGCCCGACGGCCTCGACGTCGGGATGCCCCGGATGACCGGTCCCGAGGCGCTCGACGCCGACGTGGCGGTGTTGTCGGTGACCGAGGCCAAGGGCCTGGAGTTCGACGCCGTCGTGGTGGTCGAACCGGCCCGGATCCTGGCCGAGTCGCCGCGCGGCGCGAGCGACCTTTACGTGGCCCTGACCAGGGCGACCCGCCGTCTTTGCGTCGTCCACACCGGCCCGTTGCCCGAGGTGCTGGCGGGCCTCCGATAGCGGCCCTTGTACCAGCCTGTCCCACCTGCGAAAACTTGGCGTTCCCGCTGCTGGGGAGCTGGTTGACATCTGCGCTCAGGTCGGTAGTTTGCTGCGCAGTCCAGCACGGGACTGACCGGTTGGCCGTGCTCAGACATCGTCGGATTCCGCGTCCGTGACGGAGCGTCGCCCCACATTCGGGACGCTCCGTAGCTCAGCCAGGCGCGGCGCCGGCGCTTTTGTCGGGCCGGGGCACCACAACCGGGTGGGGGGTTGGACCCGGGAGGGGTCCCGGCGCCCAGTAGACAACGGAACTCCGCGCCCGCCGCCGACGGGACGGAACCGGTCCGAAGGGCGCTCAGGGCTCCGAACCGTCTCGTGAGATGGGCCTGGGCACGTGGCACCCGTGCCCTGTGCGTAGCCGGATGGTCCTTGAGTTCTCCTGTGGCCACAGGAGAACTCAAGGACCATTGCTGTGAGTTCCCTGGGATGTTCAAGTGCCTGTTTTGGGGCCTGCCGTCCGGCGCGGTACCGTTCCGACCAGCCCTTCATTCGGTCTGGTCAAAGGAGACGCGTGCTCGCAACGGCGACCCCGCGGTCGACCGCCCCGGCGTTCGCCCCGCCCGTGTGGGCCCGCGCCGGTCTCGCCGTCGCCGGCGGCCTGCTGATCTTCCTGGCCTTCCCGCCGCTCGGCTGGTGGTTCTGCGCCCCCATCGGGGTGGCGCCCGTGATCCTGTCCGTGTACGGGGTCCGTCCCCGCCGCGCCCTGTGGATCGGCTTCGCGGCCGGGCTGGCGTTCCTGTTCCCCGCCATGGCGTGGGTGCGGCCCATCGGCGACGACGCCTGGGTGGCCCTGGTCGTCATTGAGAGCGCTTTCTGGGCCCTCCAGGGGGTGCTGGTGTCCCTGGTGCTCCGCATGCGCCTGTGGCCCCTCTGGGCGGCGTGCCTGTGGGTGCTGCAGGAGTGGGCGCGCAGCACCTTCCCGATGGGCGGCTTCCCGTGGGCCCGCCTGGTCTTCAGCCAGGGCACCGCGCCCTACCTGAAGTACGCCTCCCTGTTCGGCGCCCCGTTTGTAACTTTCACCGTCGCCCTGACCGGTTCCCTGCTGGCCTACCTGGCCGTTCACCTGTTCACCCGCGACTACCGGGAGCGCGTGGTCGCGCTGACGGCGGCCGGGGTGGTAGCCCTACCGGTGGTGGGGATGCTCGTCCCCCTCCACGGCGACGAGGGCAAGACGGTGAACATCGGGGTGATCCAGGGCAGCGTGCCCCGCAGCGAACAGCTGGGGTTCCACGGGGGCGAGCCGGCCGTGGTGCTGAAGAACCACGCCGAGGAGACCCACCGGCTGGCCGAGGCGGTCCGGGCCGGCCGGCAGCCCAAGCCCGACGTGGTGGTCTGGCCCGAGAACTCCACCGACATCGACCCCTTCCGCGACCCCGCCGCCTACGCGATCATCGACGCCGCCGTGAAGGACGTCGGCGTGCCGGTCCTCGTGGGGGCCGTGGTGATCCTCGGCGACGACGCCCGGGCCACCCGCAGCATCGTGTGGGACCCGGTCACCGGGCCCGGCGCCTACTACGACAAGCAGAAGCTGGTGCCGTTCGGGGAGTTCACCCCGTACAAGGGCCTGGTGCTGGCCCTGTTCGAGCGGGCCTCCCTGGTCGGGCGGCAGTCGATCCCCGGCGAGAAGCCCGGCGACCTGAAGGCGGGCCCGGTCACCCTCGGCGCGGTCAGCTGCTACGAGGTGGCCTTCGACACCATCGTCAACGGGACCGTCCGCGCGGGCGGCTCGCCGCTGGTGGTGCAGACCAACAACGCGACCTACGAGCAGTCGAACCTGCCGCCGCAGCAGCTCGCCATGTCGCGGATCCGGGCGGTGGAGCACAACCGCACGGTGATCCCGGTCGCGACCACCGGCGTCTCGGCCCACGTCGCCCCCGACGGACGCATCCTGTGGGAGACGCCCGAACTGGTGGCCGCGAGCGCCGTGGTCACCGCCCAGGTGCGCACGCGTGACACCGTGGCGACCCGGGTAGGTGTTCTGCCCGAGATCATTTTGATGGCGGCGGGAGCGGGCGCGGCCGTCGTCGCGGCGGTCGCCGCGCGGCGGGCCCGGCGGGACCTGGAAGATCACCCGGAAGATCACTAGGAGGAGCCGATGGACCGGATGCTTGGGCGCGTGCTCGTGATCGTTCCCACCTACAACGAGCGCGACAACCTGCCGCGCATCGTCGAGCGGCTGCGCGCCGCGCTGCCCGACGTCGACCTGCTGGTCGCCGACGACAACAGCCCCGACGGCACCGGCAAGATCGCCGACGAGCTCGCCGAGCGCGACGACCACGTCCACGTGCTCCACCGGCCCGGCAAGCAGGGCCTGGGCGCCGCCTACATCGCCGGGTTCCAGTGGGGCCTGGAGCGCGGCTACGACGTGCTCGTGGAGATCGACGCCGACGGCTCCCACCAGCCCGAGGAGCTGCACAAGCTGCTCGCGGCGGTCGAGGGCGGCGCCGACCTGGCGATCGGGTCGCGGTGGGTGCCGGGCGGGAAGGTCATCAACTGGCCGGCCTCCCGGGAGTTCCTGTCGCGGGGCGCCAACACGTACACGCGGATCATGCTCGGCATGCCGGTCCGCGACGCGACCGCCGGGTTCCGCGCCTACCGGGCCACCACCCTGCGCAAGATCGGCGTCGAGGGCGTGCAGTCGCAGGGCTACTGCTTCCAGGTCGACCTGACCCTGCGCACGGTCCGCGAGGGCCTGCGCATCACCGAGGTGCCGATCACCTTCGTCGACCGGGCCGTCGGGCAGAGCAAGATGAGCCGCGACGTCATGACCGAGGCGTTGTGGCGGATCAGCGTGTGGGGCGTCACCGGCCTCCCCGACCGGTTTCGCCGTCGGCGTTAACGGGAACCCGCCTCGCGCGCGCAGGCGTTCCAACCCTCGTAGGCTCGCGTGTGGAGGTGTGACGAATGCTGCGAATCGGGCTGTTCCTGGCGTTTCTCGTGGTGCCGGTGCTGGAGATCTGGCTGCTGATCCAGATCGGTGAGGTCATCGGCGGCTGGACCACGGTGGCGCTGCTGATCGCCGACAGCCTGCTGGGCGGCTGGCTGGTGCGGCGGGAGGGCCGCCGGGCCTGGGCCGCGCTGCAGAAGGCGATCGAGTCGGGGCGCATGCCCGACAAGGAACTCGCCGACGGCGCCCTGATCGTGGCGGGCGGCGCACTGCTGCTGACCCCCGGCTTCATCACCGACGTCTTCGGCTTCTTCATGATCCTGCCCTTCACCCGGCCGTTCGCCCGACAGCTGGCGACCTGGTTCCTGGGCCGGCGGGTCAAGTCGATGGCCGCCCGGTCCCCCTACGCCCCCTTCATCTCCGCCATGCCCCGTCATGACCAGGGCCACGACCAGCCGCGGCAGCGCGACAACGTGGTGCGCGGCGAGGTCGTCGACGACTGAGTGAACCCTCCGGGCGGCTCGCGGTGAAAGCAGGGCGTCAGACCCAACCGCCCGAGAGGATCCCATGAGGGATGCGACCGCGACGGCCCGGGACAACGACCTGGTTCGCTTATCCCTGACCGACCCCGAGTGCTTCGCCACCCTGTTCGACCGGCACGCACCCCACCTGCACGCCTACGTGGCCCGCCGATTGGGCCCCGACGTGGCCGACGACGTCGTCTCCGACACCTTCCTCGACGCCTTCCGCCGCCGCCACGTCTACGACGCGGCCCACACCGACGCCCGCCCCTGGCTCTACGGCATCGCCTCCAACCTCGTCGGCAAGCACCGCCGCCGCGAGACGGCCCGCTACCGCGCCTACGCCCGCACCGGCCCCGACGAGACCGTCGCCGCCCTGGTGGAGGAGGGCGTGACGACCCTGGCGGTCAACCGCCCGCTGCTGCGCGCCCTGGCCGCGCTCAAACCGGGCGACCGCGACGTGCTGCTGCTGGTCGCCTGGGCCCAGTTCACCTACGGGGAGGTGGCGCTGGCCCTGTCGATCCCGGTGGGCACGGTCCGCTCCCGCCTCAACCGCGCCCGCACCCGGGTCAAGACCGCTTTGGAGGCGGCCGATGCGTGATCTCGACACCCTCTTCGACCGTCCCCCGGCCACCGAGGCCGACCTGGCCAGCGCCCGCGCCCGCTTCGTGTCCGCCGCCGCGACGGCCCGCCCGCACGGACGGGACTGGCTGAAGCCGATCCTGGCGGCGCTGGCGACCGCCCTGGTCGGCATGGCGGTGGCCGTGTTCCTGCGCCCGGTCCCCGCCGGCAGCCCTCCGCCGGCACCCGATCCCCTGCTCACCGAACGGCCCATGCCCGGCCCGCCCGCTCCGGCCTCGCGAGGGCCCGCCGGAAAGCCGCCCGGGGCTCCGACCCCCCGGGAGATCCTGCTGCGCGCCGCCGACCTGGCCGAGGCCGACCCGCCCCTGGAGATCCGGCCGGGACAGTTCGTGTACACGCGCTTCGCCATGCTGGACCTCAGCGCGGGGGAGAGGGCTCCCGACACGACCGAGATGTGGATCCCGGCCGACGGTAAGGGTCCCTGGCTGGCCCGGGAGACCACCCGGCACAGGGAGAGGCTGGACTCCGTCCTGTGCCCGCACGACTACGCGCCCTCCTGGCCGGACGATCTCGGCTTCACCTATCCGAAGTGGAAGAAGACCTATGCCGGCAAGTTCAGCACCGTCGTGCAGAAGCTCCGGATGGCCGCGCCCTACCCGCAGGTGACGGCGCGCATCCTGCGCATCGTGGCTGAATTCCCCGGCATGGTCGTCAAACGGGGCGTCACCGACGCCGCCGGGCGGCCCGGCCTGTCGGTCCTGATCGACACCGATGGTGACAACACCAGCGAGGAACTGGTCATCGACCAGGTGACCGACCGGTTCATGGGGGTGCGCTCGGTGTATCCCTACGAGAGTGTGCAGGACCCGGTGGACCCCGCCAGGGTCGTCTACAAGGGTGACCTGAGAGGCGGATGGGCGATCATGTCGGTCGGCGTCGCCGCCGGGCTGCCCGCCCCCCGGACGGGCATGGAGCGGGCGGCGAACGAGGCGAGCTGCCCCACGGGCTGATGAACGCGACAGGGCGCCCCCCGGATGGTCCGGAGGGCGCCCTCGCGTCGGTGGTGGGATGGGGCCTATGCGCTCTTGCGCCGCTGGGCCCGCAGAATGGCCAGTCGCTCGTTCAGGACCTCTTCGAGGTCTTCGATCGAACGCCGCTCCAGCAGCATGTCCCAATGGGTGCGCGGGGGCTTGGCCTTCTTCTGCTGGGGCTGCTCGGCGTCGACCCGGAGCGCGGGGGAGCCGCAGTGACGGCACTCCCAGCTCGCGGGGATCTCGGCCTCGGCGGCCAGTGGAACGGTGGTGTGGTGACCCCTGGGGCAGGTGTAGGACACCTCCTGGCGGGGTGCCAGATCGGTGTTGCGGTCGTTCTCGTAGCTGGTCGCGCCGAGCCGGGTACCGCGAAGTGCACGCTCGCCCATGTTCTAAGCCTCCTGAGGTCCCCCTATACGACACAGCTATAGAGGGGTTGGTCTCCACCGGGTACAACGCCTGATACCGTGTGTGGATTCCCACCCAAGACGTGATCCAATCGCGCTTTTTCCGGCGCTCGTGAACCGATTCGCCGTCAAATCCGTTCTGGCACGTCGTTGCCCGCGGCCCTGATCGCCTTCGGCAGGTTGACCGACGCGAGCAGCACCCCGCCGATGATGAAGAAGATCACCAGCGAGACGATGCCGTACCGGTAGCTGTCGGTGAGCTGGAGGGCCAGGCCCAGGGTGAAGGATCCGATGAGCGTCGCACCCTTGTCACTGATCTCGTAGAGGCTGTAATACTCCGCTTCCCGCCCCTTCGGGATCACGTGGGAGAACAACGACCGCGACAGGGCTTGTGTTCCCCCCATCACGATCGCGATGGCGAACCCGAGGGCGAAGAACAGCAGCGGCCGCTCCGGCGGCACGAAGTAGGCGGCGGCCACGACCCCGCACCAGCCGGCCAGCGACCAGAGCACGGTCTTGCGGGTGCCGATCCTGACCGCGACCCGGCCCAGCAGGATCGCGCCGAAGAACGCCACGAACTGCACCATCAGGATCGCGCCGATGCGCTCGGTCTCGCCCAGGCGCAGTTCCTGGTCGGCGTAGGTCGCCGAGAAGCTGATCACCGTCTGCACGCCGTCGTTGTAGGCGATGTACGCCAGCAGGAAGACCAGCGTCAGCGGATAGCGGGTGACCAGGTCGCGGATGGTCAGGCCGAGCTGGCGCACGCTGAGCACCACGGCCCGGCCGGCGCCCTCGTCCCTGGCCGCCTGGCCGCGCCGGTTGCGCAGCCGCAGCAGCGGGATGATCGTGAACGCACCCCACCACAGGCCGGCCGAGGCCAGCGCCAGGCGCACCGCCGTGCCGGTCGAGATGCCGATCGCCTCGGCGTTCAGGAACAGCCCGAGGTTGACCACGAGCAGCAGCCCGCCGCCCAGGTAGCCGAAGCCCCAGCCGCGCGCCGACACGCTGTCGCGCTCCTCCGGCGTGGCGATCTGCGGCAGGAAGGAGTTGTAGACCACCATCGCGGCCGCGAAGCTGGTCTGGCCGACGATGAACAACACGCCGCCCAGGATGTACGCGCCGTCGGCGACGAACCACATGAGCAGGGTGGCCGCCGACCCCAGGTAGGCGAAGAACCCGAGGATCTCCTTCTTGCGCCCGGTGTGGTCGGCCAGCGCGCCGGCGATCAGCATGACGACGATCTGGAAGACCGCCGCCACGCCGACGACGAACGAGTAGTAGGCCGAGGGCCGGATGTCGAACCCGATCACGTCGACGAACGGCGCGCCGTTGGCGGCCTGCTCGGCGATCTCGGTCAGGTAGGGCCCGAGGAACACGGTCATGACCGTGGTCGGGAAGGCCGAGTTGGCCCAGTCGTACCAGTACCAGCCTTTTTGCTCGCGGGTTCTGGCCTGCGGGCTCTCGTCGATGACCTGGGGGGAAGCCATTCCTACTCGCTCTCAGGTGGGCGGGGACTCCACTGGCCGCGTGCGGTGAGCACCTCGCGCAGGCCGGTGATGTTGTCGGTCATGATCCCGTCGACCCCGAGGTCGAGCAGGCGTTCCATGGACGGCCGGTCGTCGATGGTCCACACGTGGACCTGCACGCCGATCTCGTGGGCGGTGCGCACGAACGCCGGGGTGACCACGCGCAGCCCCCGCCAGCCGACGGGCACCTGGGCGCACGGCACGCCCGCGCGGGCCAGCCCCGCCAGCAGCCGCCCGCCGCCGCGCGCCGAGGCGGTGCGCAGCGCCGCGATCGCGCGCGGCCCCATCGCCGAGCACACCTCGGGCCCGCACGCCCGCCGGGCCTGCGCGAGCCGCATGTCGGAGAAGGAGGTCAGGCACACCCGCGCGGAGGCGCCGGTTCGCCGCAGCACCCGCGCCAGCGGCACGATCGCCGGCGACTCCTTGACGTCGATGTTGACCCGCACCTCGGGCCAGGCGCCGAGCAGGTCCTCCAGCAGCGGGATCGGGTCGACGCCGCCGATGCGGGCCTTGGCGACCTCGCGGTAGGGCAGCCGGGAGATGCGCCCGCGCCGGTCGGTGACCCGGTCGAGGGTGTGGTCGTGGAAGGCGACGAGCACCCCGTCGGCGGTCGCGTGGACGTCGGTCTCCAGGTAGGAGTAGCCCATGGCGACGGCCTTCTCGAAGGCGGCCATCGTGTTCTCGCGTCCCTCGGCGGCCCCGCCCCGGTGGGCGAAGGCCAGCGGCCCGGGATGGTCGAGGAAGGCGAACCGTCGCTGCACGAGCGTGAGTATGCCCGGTGTGAGGGCCCCCGTTCCACTCGCCGTCCCGGCATGGAACGCCCTGTTTCGTGACGGGATATGTCCCGGCGAACGGCATCGGAAGGACAGGTGAACCGGTGAGGACCATGCTCTTGCCCGCCGTCGACCTGGACCGGCTGAGCTGCGAACCGGCGGCCGGGTCGGCGATCGGCTTCGCGCGGCTGCCCGGCCGGCTGACGCCCTCCTAGAGGGCGGCCCACTCCTGGCGGCGGGCCTCGGCCAGGGCGATGGCCGCCGCGACGGAGACGTTGAAGGAGCCGACGCGGCCCACCTGCGGGATGTAGGCGACCGCGTCGGCCGACTCCAGGACGGCGGGGGAGCAGCCGTGGTCTTCGCTGCCCACCACCAGGCACACGTCGCCGGTCAGCTTGGCCTCGTGGAGCGGGACGGCGTCGCCGGTGAGCTCGATCGCCACGACGGTGAACCCGTCGTCCTTGGCCGCGCGCACGGCCTGGGCGGCCGGGACCGGCTCGTGCCACTCGACCAGCCGGTCGGTCCCCAGGGCGGTCTTCTGCGCCTTGGGGTTGGTCGGCGGGGTCGCGTTGCCGGCCAGCCAGATCACGTCGACGCCGAAGGCGGCGGCCGTACGGAAGATGGAACCGATGTTGAACGGCCCGGTCACCGATTCGACGATCATCCCGAGGCGGCCGGCCGTGTTGCGGCGCCAGGTGCGGTTGAGCCGCTTGACGTCGGTCGGGCGGAGTTGGCGGCGCGGGTTCGGGGTCGTCATCGAGGAGTCACTTTCAGGATGCGGTAGGCGGCGCGGGAGGCGTGGCGGGTGGCGCCGAAGCCCTGCTCGGTGAGCCACTTTTGCAGGGAGTCGGAGCCGAGGTGTTTCTGCACGACGAGGTAGGCGGCCCCGTCGGGGAGCAGCCGGTCGAGCCAGCGGGTGAGCATGGCGTGGAGGGCGGGCTTGCCGATGCGGATGGCCGGGTTGGACCAGATCGCGGCGAACCGCACGTCGTCGGGCATCTCGTCGGCGTGCACGCACCTTACTTTGTCAAGGCGGGCGGCCGTGGCGTTGCGCTCCGTCAGAACGAGTGACCGACGGTTGATGTCCACGGCCCAGACGGTCGCCTGCGGCGACCGGGTCGCCATCGTGAGCGCGATCGGCCCGTAGCCGCAGCCCAGATCGAGCAGGTCGCCCGAGGCCGGCGGGGGCGGCACCGACTCCAGCAGGATCTTGGTGCCGGTGTCGACGCGGTCGGGGGAGAACACGCCCCGGTCGGTCTCGAGCCGCAGGTGCAGGTCGGGCAGCACCAGCGTGACCGTGGCGGGCCGGCTCTCGGCCTGCGGCCGCTCGTCGAAGTAGTGCACGGGCCGGAACGTTACCCCAGCTTCCGGGGGTGCGGGTTCCGGCCCGGGAGCGGGTGCGCCCCCGGGCAGGCCGGGTCAGGCGGCCTCGTGCCGCTCGACGGGATGGCGCCCACGCGGTCGGCGCAGCGGCGCGCCGCTCCCGGTCGCGGGGTACGGTGGCGCGAAACCCCCCGGAAGTCAGGAGGAGACGTGCGGAGGAGACTGCCCGTCGCGCTGCTCCTGCTGCTGTCGGCCTTCCTGCTGGGTCCCGCACCGGCGAGCGCGTCCCCTGGGGCGCCCGGTCTCCCGGTGGCGGTCGCCGGCGTGGCGTCCGCGCCGCTCGCCCAGTGGGGCGATCCGGCTCCGGCCGCCGATCACGACACCGCCCCGCCCCGGCTGCGGCCCGGCTGGGGTGTGGCCGCGCCGCTGCTCCTGCCGGCGGTGCTGCCGTCCATCGGGTGGCCGGCTCCGGTCCTGCGGGCGGTCGCGGCCGTCGCCGGGTCGTTCTCGGCCGTGCCGCGACCGGCGGCCGGCCGGGCTCCGGCACGGGCTCCTCCTTCTGCCACGACGCGCTGAGGTCCCTTTCCCCTTCTGCGATGGCCGTGGAGGCTTTCTCATGTTCCGTGCGCCCTTTTGGCGCGCGGTGGCGGCGTGCGTCGTCGTCGTCACCGCTCTGCTGCTCACGCTCACCCTTTCGCCACGTCTCGGGCTGGACCTGCGTGGCGGCACCCAGCTCGTGTTCGAGACCCGGGACGGGCCGATGGCCGAGGCCGACGCCGGGGCCGCCGACCGCGCGCTGGACGTGCTGCGCCGGCGCGCCGACGCGCTCGGCGTGGTCGACCCCACCCTGCTGCGCTCCGGGGAGCGGCGCATCGTCGTCGAGCTGCCCGGTGTGCTCGACCCCCGTCAGGCCGCCGAGGTCATCGGCCGGACGGCGCAGCTCACCTTCCATCCCGTGCTCGGTCCGGCCGGGGATCGCGGGCGTGATCTGACCGACGAGTCGGGCCGGCCGCTGCGGGTCGGCCCGGCCGCGATCACCGGCGGCGACGTGCGGGACGCCGTCGCGCGCACCGATCCGGCGCAGGGCCCCGGCTGGTTCGTCGGCCTCGACTTCCACGGCGCCGACGAGTGGCGGCGGCTGACGGCCGAGGCGGCGTGCCACGAGCCCGGCGATCCCCGGCGGCGGGTGGCCATCGTGCTGGACGACGAGGTCGTCTCCTCGCCGCAGGTCGATCCGGGGGTGGCGTGCCGGGTCGGCATCCCGGGCGGCTCGACCCAGATCACCGGCTCCTTCGCCTTCGAGGAGGCGCGTGACCTGGCCATGCTGATCAAGGGGGGCGCCCTGCCCGTCCCGCTGACGCTGATCGAGCAGCGGACCGTCGGGCCCACGCTCGGCGCGGAGGCGATCGAGGCCAGCGCCAAGGCGGGCGTCGCCGGGGTGCTGCTCACGGCGGTGTTCATCGTCGTCGTCTACCGGCTGTCGGGGTTGACGGCGGCGGTGGCGCTGGCGACGTACGGGTTGATCTCCTATGCGGCGCTGCTGGCGCTCGGGGCGACGCTCACCCTGCCGGGGCTGGCCGGGTTCGTCCTGGCGGTCGGCATGGCGGTGGACGCCAACGTGCTGGTCTTCGAGCGGGCCCGGGAGGAGTACGGGCGGGCGCCGGGGCGGGGTCTGCGGGCGGCGCTGGATCGGGGTTTCGCGCGGGCGTGGAGCGCCATCGCCGACTCCAACGTCACCACGCTGCTGGCGGCGGGTCTGCTGTTCTGGCTGGCGTCCGGGCCGGTGCGCGGTTTCGGCGTGACCCTGGCCATCGGCGTGTTCGCGGCGCTCGTGTCGGCCCTGCTCGTCACCCGGGTGCTGACGCACTCCCTCGCCGGCGTGGTCGGCGGGCGGTGGTCGGGTCTGGCCTCGCCCGGCCGGGTCAGGACGTGGATCGCGCGGCGCGACCCCCGGCTCATGGCCGCCGGGCGGCGGTGGCTGGCCGGGGCGGTCCTGCTGGCCGGGGTGGCCGTGGCCGGTCTGGTCGTGCACGGGCTGAACTTCGGGGTGGAGTTCACCGGGGGCCGGATGATCGAGTTCACCGCCGCGCGGCCGGTGAGCGGGGAGGTGGCGCGGCAGGCGGTGGCCGAGGCGGGGCACGCGTCGGCGACCGTCCAGACCTCCGTGCGGGGTTCGGTGGCCGCGGTGTCGGTGCGGGCGGGGCAGATCGGCGCCGACGACGTCGCGGCGATCGAACGGGCCCTGGAGGCGCGGGTGGGTGAGGTGAGCAAGCGGCGCGACGAGATGGTCGGCCCCAGCCTGGGGGAGGAGCTGCGCCGCAACGCGGTGATCGCGCTCGGGGTGGCGCTGGCGGCGCAGCTGGCCTACCTGACGCTGCGTTTCCGGTGGACCTTCGCCGTGGCGTCGGTGCTGGCGCTGGTCGTGGACGCGCTGGCGGTGGTGGGCCTGTTCGCCTGGCTGGGCCGGCCGGTCGACGGGGTGTTCCTGGCGGCCATGCTGACCGTCGTCGGCTACTCCGTCAACGACAAGGTGGTCGTCTTCGACCGGGTCCGCGAGGTGTGGCGGGCGAGTCCCTCGGCCCGGTTCCCGGACGTCGTGAACGCGGCGATCCTGCAGACGGTGCCGCGAACGGTCAACACCGGGCTGGGGGCGCTATTCATCCTGGTGGCCCTGATGGTGTTCGGCGGCGACTCCCTGCGGGACTTCGCCGTGGCGCTGGTCACCGGGATCGTGGTGGGGACCGCGTCGTCGTCGCTGGTGGCCGGTCCTGTCGCGGTCGAGCTCGAACGGCTCGGCGGGCAGCCGCCGCCCTCACCGCCCGCGCCCCGCCGGAGCCGGACGGGAACGGGAGCCGTCGTGTGAACCGGGCTCGGCGCCCGCGTCAGGGGATGCGGGTGCCGAGCACCAGCGCCGATCCCGCCACCAGCAGTCCGGCGATGACGGCGCCGATGATGAACCGCTGGGTGATCTCCTGGTGGACGACGCGGTAGCCGAGGCTGGTGCCGATCTGGGCGTACACCTCGCGCAGTTCGTCGCCGGACTCGGCGGTGTAGGCGCGGCCGTTGGTGCCGTCGGCGAGCGACTGGAGGGTCTGCTTGTTGACCGGCACCTGGACGCTGCGGCCGTCGATGGCGACGGTGCCCTCGGGGGTGCCGTAGGCGATGGTGGAGACCGGGACCTTGCCGCCGGCGGCGGCCTCGACGGCCTCGTTGACCGACCGGCCGCTGGTGTTGTCGCCGTCGGACAGCAGCACGATCGCGGCGGGCGGGGGGTCGGTGACGGCCTGCTGGTCGAAGGAGCGGATGGCGTCGAGGGAGTTGAAGACGGCCTCACCGATGGCGGTGCCGGGCCGGGTGGTCAGGTTGCGGATGGTGTTGACCACGGCGGCGTGGTCGGTGGTGGGCGGGATCGCCACGGCGGCCGAGCGGGCGAAGGAGACGACGCCGACGTTGAAGCGCTCGGGCAGGTCCTGGACGAACCGTTCGGCGGCCTGGCGGGCGGCGACCATGCGGGTCGGGGCGACGTCGGCGGCCTCCATCGACAACGAGATGTCGACGGCGATCATGATGGTGGCGCGGTCGCGCGGCACCCGCACCTCGTCGGCGGGCCGGGCGGCGCCGAGCACCAGCAGGCTCATCATGGCCAGGAACAGCCCGGCCGTCAGGTGGCGGCGCCAGCCGGGCTTCTCGGGCGCGACCAGGGCCAGCAGGGCCAGGTTGGTGAAGCGGACCGCGTAGCGGCGCCGGACGAACTGGACGACCACGTAGCCGACGGCCAGGACGACCAGCGCGGCGAACAGCCAGAGCCACGCGGGGGACAGGAAGATCATGCGCGGGCCCTCCGGGCCATCAGGTGTGCGGTTCGGCGCTGCCGGAGCACGAACTGGGCGATGTCGGTCATCCAGTCGCGGTCGGTGCGCAGGACGAGGTGGTCGGCGCCGGCCCGGCGCAGCGCGGCCCGGTTGTTCTCCCGCTGCTCGGCGGCGGCCTCGGCGTAGCGTTCGCGGATGCGGCGGGTGAGGTGGATGTCGCGGTGGCGGCCGGTCTCCGGGTCGAGCAGGGTGATCTGGCCGACGTCGGGCAGTTCGAGTTCGCGCGGGTCGATCACCTCGATGGCGAGCACCTGCTGGCGGGTGGCCAGGCGGCGGATGGGGCGTTCCCAGTCGCCGGGGTCGTCGAGGAAGTCGGAGACGACCACGCGCATGCCGCGGCGGCGGTGGGCGGCGGCGAGCATCTCGATCGCGCCGCCCAGGCTGCTGGTGCCCTGGGCGCGGGGGGCGTCGGTGAGCGACTGGAGCAGGCCGAACAGGTTGGCGCGGCCGGGCCGGGCCGGGTAGCGGTGCACCTCCTCGCCGTGCAGCACGTAGGCGCCGAAGCGGTCGCCGACGCGGCTGGACAGGAAGCCGAGCGCGCCGACGGCGTGGATGACCAGGGTGCGCTTGTCCATGTCGGCGGTGCCGAAGTCCATGCTGGCGGTCAGGTCGACCAGCGCCCAGGTCTCCAGTTCGCGGTCGGAGATGAGGTCGCGGACGTGCGGGACGGTGGTGCGGGCGGTGACGTTCCAGTCCATCCGCCGCGTGTCGTCCTCTCCGGGGACGTAGACGCGGGTGTCGCCGAACTCGCTGCCGGGGCCGGGCAGCAGGCCCAGGTGGCCGCCCTGGAGGAGACCGTCGAGCCGGCGCACGACGGTCAGCTCCAGTTTGCGCAGCGCGGAGTCGGCGCCCTTCATCGCTGGCCCTGGTTCCAGACGACCAGCGGCGGCGGCACGGAGTGGAGGATCTGGCGGACGACGTCTTCGGGCTCGATGCCGTCGGCCAGCGCGTCGAAGGTGAGCATGAGCCGGTGGGACATGACGTCGACGGCGACGTCGCGGATGTCGTCGGGCAGCAGGTAGTCGCGGCCGCGCAGCAGCGCCAGGGCGCGGCCGGCGGCGACCAGGCCGAGGGTGGCGCGGGGGCTGACCCCGATCTCGATGGTCTCCTCCAGCTCCCGCAGCCCGTAGTCGGCGGGCGCGCGGGTGGCCATCACCAGGCGCACGACGTAGTCGGCCACCAGTTGGTGGACCGACACGGCCTCGGCCGACTTCTGCAGCGAGAGCAGGCGCTCCGCGTCGAGGATCGGGTCGGGCGTCGGCGGGGTGACGCTCATGCGGTGGAGGATCTCCAGCTCCTCGTTGGCGGTGGGGTGGCCGACGCGGACCTTGAACAGGAACCGGTCGCGCTGCACCTCGGGGAGCGGGTAGACGCCCTCGGACTCGATCGGGTTCTGGGTGGCCAGCACGACGAAGGGGCGCGGCAGCGGGTGGGTGACGCCGGCCAGGGAGACCTGGCGTTCGGCCATGACCTCCAGGAGGGCCGACTGCACCTTGGCCGGGGCGCGGTTGATCTCGTCGGCGAGCAGGAAGTTGACGAAGACCGGCCCGAGCTCGACGTCGAAGCGTTCGGTGCCGGGGTGGTAGACGCGGGTGCCGACGATGTCGCTGGGAACCAGGTCGGGAGTGAACTGGATGCGCGCGAACGTGCCGCCGACCACGGTGGCCAGGGTCGAGGCGGCCAGCGTCTTGGCCACGCCCGGGACGCCCTCCAGCAGGCAGTGGCCGCGCGCCAGCAGGGCGACCAGGAGCCGTTCGACCATGTGGTCCTGCCCCACGATGACCCGCCGCACCTCCGCCAGGGCGTCGCGCAGCGCGCCCATGTCGGCGTCGGTCGAGGCGCCGCCACCTGCGGACATGTTCGCCGGCACGACGGACGTGCCCGGCCCTTCATCAGCAACCATCATGCGTGTTATTCAATCGTGACTTGGCGGGAAAGACCATGGTCTCACCCTGCCCGTTGCGATCGCCGCGGACACCCTGTGCATTCGGGGTGCGTTCGGGCGGGTTCCGGCCGTCGGTGTCTCGTTGTGTTTTGATGGGGTGTGGCCACTCCTCTCCAGTATGGCGATCCGCCCCGGCTGGGTCCGTTCGTGCTGCAGGCGCGCCTGCAGACGGCCCCGGCGGGTCTGGTCTACCTGGGGCAGGCGCCCGACGGGCGGGCGGTGTCGGTGGTGGTGCTGACGCGCGGCGCGGCGCTCGACGCGGCGGCCAGGGACCGGTTCGTGACCGGGATCAGGGAGGCCGAGTCGGCCCGGTCGGGGGTGCGCGGGCTGCTGTCGCGGGTGCGCCGGGCGAGTCCGGCCACGCCGTTCGTGGTGGCGTGGGACGGCGGTGAGGCGCCGTGGGCGGCGACGCCGTTCGTGCCGGGCGGGCCGGGTGCCGAGAAGTTCCTCGAGCCGGTCATGGTGTCCGGGATGCTGATCGGCGACCGGCACGGCCCCGACTTCGTGCCCTACTGGCTGGGCGACCGCAATCCGGCGCTGCCCGCGCCGCCTCCCCCCGCCCCGCCGCCGACGGCGACGCCGCGCCAGGTGGCGACGGCCTCGGCGGTGCTGGCCGTGCTGGTGCTGCTGCTTTTGGTGATGGTGTGGTTGTTCCTGTTCCGGGGCGACGACGAGGCGATCCCGGCGCAGCCGCTGCCGCCGACGGTGTTCGTGCCGACCCCGCCGCCGGTGCCCGAGCAGTCGGAGCCGACGCAGCCCTCGCCGTCGCCCGGACCGAGCGAGGGGGGCAGCCCGACGCCGCTTCCCGGCGGCTCCGACGACCCCGGCGACGCCATCTAAGCGTACGCTTACCCCTCATGGAGTTGTGGGATGCGGTCGAGCCCCCGGCCGCCCGCCGCCTGGTGGTGGGCGCGGTCGGCCTGTTCGCTGAGCGCGGCTTCGGCGGCGCCTCGACGCGCGACATCGCCGCGGCCGCCGGGCTGAGCCCCGGGGCGATGTACGTGCACTTCCCCTCCAAGGCCGAGCTGCTGGCCCGAATCGTGCTGATCGTGCACGAGGCGGCCCATCGGGCGGTGGCGGAGGCGGCCCGGCAGGCGGACGCCCCGGCCGTGCGGTTCCGCGCCCTGGTCTACGCACTGGCCCGCTTTCACGCCGCTCACCAGCGCGGATGCCGGGTCGTCCAGAACGAGCTCGGCGCGCTGGCCGCCGACGAGTGGGCGGCGATCCGCCGGGAGCGCCGCCGGATCGAGGCGCTGTTCCGCGACGAGGTGGCCGCCGGGGTGGCCGCGGGCGTCTTCGAGGCGGCCGACGTCGCCGGCACCACCCGGGCGATCGTGTCGATGTGCGTGGACGTCTCCCGCTGGTACCGCCCCGGCGGCGCCGACACCCCAGAAGACGTCGGCGCGCTGTACGCCCATCTGGCCCTGCGGATGGTCCGGGCGCTACCCTGCTGAGCGATCGCTTAGCGGGAGGGTGTCATGCGGCGGACGGTCTACACGGCGGACCACGAGGCGTTCCGGGAGTCGGTCAGGGAGTTCGTCGCCCGGGAGGTCGACCCCCACGCCGAGCGCTTCGCCGAGGAGCGGCTCATCGGCCCGCCGGTGTGGCGCGCGGCCGGCCGGCAGGGGCTGCTCGGGCTGGAGATCCCCGAGGAGTACGGCGGCAGCGCGGCCGGCGACTACCGGTTCAACGCGGTGCTGCACGAGGAGCTGGCCGCCCACGGGATGGCGCTGGCCTCGGGGTTCGGCATCCACTTCGACATCGTCGCCCCCTACCTGGTCGACCTGACCACCGAGGAGCAGAAACGGCGGTGGCTGCCCGGCTTCTGCTCCGGCGAGCTGGTCACCGCGATCGGCATGACCGAGCCCGGGGGCGGCTCCGACCTGGCGGCGCTGACCACGAGCGCCGTACCGGACGGGGACCACTGGGTGCTCAACGGGTCCAAGACCTTCATCACCAACGGCATCCAGGCCGGGCTGGTGGTCGTCGCCGCCCGGACCGGCCCGGGCAAGAAGGGCATCACGCTGTTCGGCGTCGAAGAGGGCATGCCGGGGTTCGAGCGGGGCCGCAAGCTCGACAAGATGGGCCAGCCCGAGGCCGACACCGCCGAGTTGTTCTTCCGCGACGTCCGCGTCCCGGCCGCGAACGTGATCGGGCCGGTCGACGGCGGGTTCGTCGCGATGATGGAGCGGCTGCCGCAGGAACGGCTCGGCGCGGCCGTCGCCAACCTCGCGCACGCCGGGGCGGCGCTGACCGAGACCCTCGCCTACGTGCGGGAGCGGCGGGCGTTCGGGCAGCCGGTGGGGTCCTTCCAGTACAACAAGTTCACCCTCGCCGACCTGGTCACCGAGCTGGAGGTGACCCGCGCCTACGTCGACGGGTGCGTGGCCGCCCACGCGGCCCGGGAGCTGACGGCGGTGGAGGCGGCCAAGGCCAAGTTGTGGTCGTCGGAGGTGCAGTGGCGGGTGCTCGACGCGTGCGTGCAGCTGTTCGGCGGGTACGGCTACATGCGGGAACACCGGGTCGCGCGGGCGTGGGCCGACGCGCGGGTGACCCGCATCTGGGCCGGGTCGAGCGAGATCATGCGCGAGATCGTCGGCCGGGACCTGGGGTTGTAGATGGGGTACGCGCACTGGGACGAGCTGGCGACGCGCTGGCGGGACAACGACGTCTACGGGCACCTGAACAACGTCGTCCACTACGAGCTGATGGACTCGGTGATCAACCGCTGGCTGATCGCCTCGGCGGGCCTCGATCCGATGGGCGGCGACGCGATCGGGTTGTGCGTGGAGTCGCGCTGCTCCTACAAGGCCGAGGCCGCCTACCCGGCGGTCATCCGGGTCGGGCTGCGCGTGGGCCGGCTCGGCTCCTCCTCGGTCCGCTACGAGCTGGGCCTGTTCGAGGGGGAGCGGCTGCTGGCCGAGGGCGAGTTCACCCACGTGTTCGTCGACCGCCGCACCCGCCGCCCGACTCCGATCGAGGGCGGGATGCGGGCGGCGATGGAGAGGCTGGTGGTCGCGTGAAGGTGCGTTCGGCCGTGCTGGTGGAGCGGGGCGGGCCCCTGGACGTCCGGGAGCTCACCCTCGCGCCGCCGCAGGAGGGCGAGCTGCTGGTCCGCATCGAGGCGGCGGGGTTGTGCCACTCCGACCTGTCGGTCATCGACGGCTCGCGGCCCCGGCCGCTGCCGATGGCGCTCGGGCACGAGGCGGCCGGGGTGGTCGCCGCGTCGCGGTCGCGGGAGTTCGTGCCCGGCGACCACGTGGTGCTCACCTTCGTCCCGGCCTGCGGCTCCTGCCCGCCGTGCGTGGCCGGGCGGCCCGCGCTCTGCGGGCCGGGCGCGGCGGCCAACCGCGCCGGCGCCCTGCTGGGCGGCGGACGGCGGCTCGGCGAGGTGTTCCACCACCTGGGCGTGTCGGCCTTCTCCGAGTACGCCGTCGTGTCGGCCCGCTCGGCGGTCAGGGTGCCCCCGGGCCTGCCGTTCGAGGTGGCGGCGCTGTTCGGCTGCGCGGTGCTGACCGGCGCGGGGGCCGCCCTGCACGCCGCCGGGGTCGGGCCGCGCGACAGCGTGGCGGTGTTCGGGCTCGGCGGGGTCGGCCTGTCGGCGCTGCTGGCGGCCAGGGCGGCCGGGGTGAGCACGCTCGTCGGCGTCGACCTGGTCGAGGGCAAACGCGACCTGGCCCTGTCGCTGGGCGCGACGCACGCCGTACCGGGAGGACCCGGCGCCGTCGACCACGTCAGGGAGCTGACCGGCGGGGGAGCGGTGAAGGTCGTCGACACCACCGGCGTCGCCCCGGTCCTGGCCCAGGCGTACGCGGCCACCGCCCCGGGCGGCGTCACCGTCACCGTCGGCCTGCCCGCCCCCGGCGCCGCGCTGACCGTTCCGGCTCTGTCGCTGGTCGCCGAGGAGAAGACGCTGCGCGGCAGCTACCTGGGCTCGTGCGTGCCGCGCCGCGACGTGCCGAGGTTCATCGCCATGTACGAGTCCGGGGTGCTCCCCGTCGACCGGCTGCTGTCCGGCCGGCTGAGGCTGGATGAGGTGAACGAGGGCTTCGACCGGCTGGCGTCCGGCGAGGCGGTCAGGCAGGTCGTGATAATGCGTTGAGCCTCACGTAACGGGAGTCCTTAGGGTCGCCGGCATGAAGCTCAACCTGATCGACACCGTGACCGCCATGCGCGCGGTCTTCGCGGCCCCGCTGGCCGGCCGGCCCGCGCTGCTCGGCGACCTGCTCGCCCCGATGGCCGCCGCGATGCCGTGGCTGACCACCGGGGCGCTGGCCGACTTCCACCACCAGGGGTCGGGCTTCCGCACCGACCGCGACGACGACCGCTACCCGCCGGCCCTCGACCGGCTCGACGGCGTGCTCCCCCGCATCGAGGCGGCGCTGCACCGGGCGTGGGAGCACCAGGTGGCGGCCGTGCCGGACATCACGGTCGCCGACACCGTGAACGTGCTGCTCGTGCTGGGGAACCCCGACGACGCCTATCTGACCGGGACCAGCCACGGCTACTTCGGCATGGGCGGCATCCCCGGCTGGATCCACCTGACGATCTGGCCGACCGAGGAGAGCGTCGGGGCCATCGCCGACTGCGCGGTGCACGAGTTCCACCACAACGTGCGCTACGCCAACGTGACGTGGGACCCGCCCACGGTTCAGCTGGGCGAGCAAATCGTGTCGGAGGGGCTGGCCGACGCCTTCACGGCCGAGGTGGGCGGGACCCTCGGGTACTGGGCGAACTCGCTGGCCGAGGGGGAGTTCGAGGGGGCGTACCGGAAGATCGTCGACAATCTGTCGCTGACGGGGATGCGGAACTTCTCGGCCTACGTCCACGGCGACGCGGCGGCGGCGCGGTTCGGCGGCACGCCGGTCGGGCTGCCGGCGATGGCCGGGTATCCGGTGGGGCGGCGGATCGTCGAGGCTCACCTGGCCGCGACCGGGCTGACGGCCGCCCAGTCGACGGCCCTGCCCAGCGCGGAGATCATCGCGAACGCGGGTCTATAGTTCTGGCCCGTGACCGGGGGACAAATCCTGCTTTTGCTACTGGCCGCAATGGCGGCCGGGTGGGTCGACGCCGTGGTGGGCGGCGGCGGGCTGCTGCAACTGCCCGCCCTGCTGCTGGCCGGGCTCACCCCGGTCGAGGCGCTGGCCACCAACAAGAGCGCCTCGGTCCTCGGCACGACCAGCGCCGCCTACACCTACGCCCGCCGGACCGGCGTCGACCGGATCGCCGTCCCGGCGGGGGTGGCGGCGGTGCTGAGCTCGGCCGGCGGCGCGCTGCTGGCGGCGCTGCTCGACCCGGCGGTCCTCAAGCCGCTGATCATCGTGATCCTGGTGGGCGTGGCCGCTTTCGTGGCGTTGCGGCCCTCCTTCGGCGCGGTCGCGCTGCCCAACCGGCGGACCCGGGCGCGGCTGGTGGTCGCCGTGCTGGCGGCGGGGGTGGCGATCGCGTTCTACGACGGGCTGATCGGGCCGGGCACGGGCACCTTCCTGATCATCGTGTTCACGTCCGTGATCGGGATGGACTTCGTGCGGGCCTCGGCCACCTCCAAGATCATCAATATGGGGACGAACGTCGGCGCCATCGCCGTGTTCGCCGCGCAGGGGCACGTGGTGTGGGCGCTGGGGCTGGCGATGGGCGTGGCCAACATCGCCGGCGCCCAGCTCGGCGCGCGGATGGCGCTCAAGCGGGGCGCCGGGTTCGTCAGGGTCGTTCTGCTGACTGTGGTGTCGGCGCTGGTGCTGCGGCTGGGCTGGGATCTGCTGTAGCGACGGGCCGCAGCGCTCCGGCGGCCAGGGCGACGAACAGGGCCATCACCGCGGGGACCCCGAGGGCGAACGGCAGGCCGGTGAGCTCGGCGATGCCGCCGATCAGGACCGGGCCGACGAGCAGGCCGGCGTACCCGAGGCTGGCGACGCGGGCCAGCGCCCGGCCGCTGGTGGCCGGGTCGCGGTGCCCGGCGGCGGAGAACACCTGCGGGATGATGCACGAGAGCCCCGCCCCGAACAGGCCGAACCCGACGATGCCGGCCACCGGGTGGCCGATCAGCAGGGCGGTCAGCAGGCCGGCGCCGGCCAGCGCGCCGCAGCAGCGCACCAGCAGGACCGGGCCGAGCCAGGCGGCGAGCTTGTCGCCGGCGAACCGGCCGGCCGTCATCATGATCGAGAAGGCGGCGTATCCGGCGGCGCCGACGCTCTCGTCCGACAGCAGGTCCTCGACCAGGTAGACCGAGCTCCAGTCGGCCATCGACCCTTCGCCGACCAGGCAGCAGAAGGCCAGCACGCCCAGGAACAGCACCCATCCGGCCATCGCGTTGCCGGTCTTGCCGGGCGCCTGCTGCGCGGGGGCGCGCGACAGGTCGAGCTCGTCGGGCAGCGCCATGCGGGCGCAGACCAGGGAGACGGCCAGGATGAGCACGCCGACCGTCGCGAACGTCGCCACCACGCTGGCGCCGGCGTGCGCGAACAGGCCGCCGGTGGAGGCCCCGAAGAACCCTCCGACGGAGAAGACGGCGTGGAAGGAGGACATGATCGGGCGGCGGTAGTGGCGTTCGACGATGACGGCGTTGGCGTTCATCGACACGTCCAGCACGCCGTGCACGACGCCGAAGGCCAGCAGCGCGGCGGCCAGCCCGACGAGGCCCGGCGCGACGGCGGGCAGCACCAGCACGGGGCCCTGCAGCAGGGCGACGGGGATCATGACGCGGCGGGAGCCGTAGCGGTCGACCAGACGGCCGACGGCCTGCATGCCGGCGATGGCGCCGGCGGCGATGCCCAGCAGGGCCAGGCTCAGTTCGCCCTCGCTGAGGCGCAGGTCGGATTTGATGGCGGGGATGCGGGAGGTCCAGGTGCCCAGGGCGACACCGGAGATCAGGAACAGCCCGTAGACGGCCACGCGGGCGCGCAACAACATGTGGGGGATCCTCAGGCGGTGATGACGGTGACGCCCGCTCCGGTGAGGGCGTCGTGTTCGTCCGGCGGGACGCCGGTGTCGGTGACGACGACGTCCAGGCCCGCGAAGGAGCAGACGGCGCCGAAGGCGGTGCGGGTGAACTTGCCGGAGTCGCAGGCCACGATGACGCGCCGGGCCGAGGCGATGGCCGCCTGCTTGACCGCGACGTCCTCCAGGTCGTGGGCGGTGACGCCGTGCTTGGCCGACAATCCGCAGCAGCCGATGACGGCGGTGTCGAAGCGCAGCGCCCGCAGGGACGCCTCGGCGAGCGGGCCGACGAGGTTGAGCTCGACCGGCCGCACCTCCCCACCGGGCATGACGAGTTTCACCCTCGGCGCGGTGGCCAGTTCGGTGGCGCACCGCAGGGCCAGGGGCAGCACGGTCAGGCGGCGGTCGTGCACCGCCCGCGCCACCTCCAGCAGGGTCGAGCCGCCGTCGAGGACGACGGCCTCCCCGTCGGACAGCAGCCCGGCCACGGCCTGGGCGATGCGCTTCTTGGCGTCGACCGCCTCCAGCTCACGGGCCCCGTAGGGGGGTTCCTCGCCGCGCAGCAGGAGGCTGAGCGCGCCGCCGCGGACCCGCCGTACGACGCCCTGCTGGGCGAGTTCGTCGAGGTCGCGGCGGATGGTCATCTCCGACACGCCGTAGTGGCCGGCCAGATCGGCCACGGTCACGCTGTCGGCGGACCGCAGCGTGCCCATGATCGCGTTGAGCCTTTCGGCACTTTCCATGTGTTCATTTGAACATGAACTCTGTTCGATCGGCAATATGGGACAGACTGGGCGTCATGCGTGCCAGCCGGTTGCTCTCCCTGCTGCTGCTCCTGCAGACCCGGGGGCGGATGACGGCGGCGGACCTGTCCGCCGAGCTGGAGGTGTCGATCCGGACCGTCTACCGCGACATGGAGGCGCTGTCGTCGGCCGGGGTCCCGATCTACGCCGACCGGGGACCCGCCGGGGGATACCAGCTGCTCGACGGCTACCGCACGAAGCTGACCGGGCTGACCGAGGCCGAGGCGTCCTCGTTGTTCCTGGCCGGGCTGCCCGGACCGGCCGCCGACCTGGGGCTCGCCGAGCTCGCGGCCGCCGCCGAGCTGAAGCTGCTGGCCGCGCTGCCGCCCGGCCCCCGCTCCCAGGCGGCCCGGATGCGCGAGCGGTTCCTGCTCGACGTGCCCGGCTGGCACCGGGGCGCCGAGGACGTGCCGTTCCTGGCCGAGGTCGCCGCGGCGGTGTGGGAGCAGCGCCCGCTGCGGCTGACCTACCGGCGGTGGGGCCCGGCCGAGGTGCGCCGCGACGTGCTGCCCTACGGCCTGGTGCTCAAGGGCGGGTCGTGGTACCTGGCGGCCGAGTGCGACGGGTCGATGCGGACCTACCGGGTGGCGCGCATCCTGACGCTGGCCGGGCTGCCGGGGCGGTTCGAGCGCGGCGAGTTCGACCTGCCGGCCTTCTGGGAGCGGTTCTCGGCCGAGTTCGCGGCGCGCCTGTACACCGGGACGGCCCGCATCCGGCTGGCGCCCGGGGGAGAGGGGCTGCTGGCGTACACGATCGGGGAGGAGCGGGCCGCCCCCGCGCTGGCCCTGGCCGAGCCCGACCCCGATCGCCCGGGGTGGACGGTGCTGGAGATCCCGGTGGAAGGGCTGAACGGGGCGCGGTGGACGCTGCTGCGGATGGGCGCGCTGATCGAGGTGCTGGGGCCGGCGGACCTGCGCGCGATGATGGCCGAGGCGGCGCTCGGCATGGCGGAGATGTACCGCTGAGACTTACTTTGTAAAGGTGCCGGGGCAGTGCAGGACAACCTTTACCTGCAAAAAGCCTCGCGACGACGGTAAATGGTTTGCTCCGGGCGGGGCCGGATGGCGACGATGGGCCGGGCGCTCTGCCACGGGGGCGGGAGCGCCCTTCTCAGAGAGGCCGACGTCTGTTGGGTGTCTGGTTCGAGGAGGCCGGTTCCGGGGCTCCTGTCGTGCTGCTGCATTCGAGTGCCGCCGACGCGCGCATGTGGGATCCGCTGTGGGTGGAGCTGACGGCGCGGTTCCGGGTGGTGCGGCTGGACTTCCGCGGTTTCGGGCGCAGCCCGTGGGCGGCCCAGGAGCCCTACACCGACGCCGGTGACGTGGCCGAGGTGCTCGACGGGCTGGGCGTGCGGGGGGCCGCCGTCATCGGCGCCTCCCACGGGGGGCGGGTGGCGCTGGAGGTGGCCACCGCGCGCCCCGACCTGGTGGGCCGGCTGGTGCTGCTGGCCGCCGGGATGGGCCTGCCGCCGACGCCGGAGCTGCGGGCGTTCGGCCAGGCCGAGGACGCCTTCCTGGAGGCGGGCGACGTCGAGGGCGCGGTGCGGCTGAACGTCGACACCTGGCTCGGGCCCGAGGCGGGGGAGGCGGAGCGGATCTGGGTGGCGGAGATGCAGCGCACCTCCTTCGAGCTGCAGCTGGCCGCCGATCCGGAGCCGACGGCCGGGCATCTGCCGATCGACCTGTCGGTGATCACGGCGCCGGCGGTGGTGGTGTACGGGGTACATGATCTTCCGTACTTCCAGGAGAGCGCGCGGGTGATCGCGGCGGGGCTGGCGTCGGCGGAGCTGGTGGAGCTCGGCTGGGCGGGTCACCTGCCCTCGATCGAGCGGCCCGGCGAGGTTGCGCGGCTGCTGCTCGACCGGCTGGAGGGTTTCAGTGGTTGAGGGTCGCCATGCCGGCGGCGTTGTAGCGGTCGCCGGCGACCTGGTCGGCGAGGTCGCCCAGGGTGGCCAGTTCGGCGCCTGACAGGGTGAGGCCGGTGGCGGCGATGTTCTCCTCGACGCGGGCGGCGCGGCGGGTGCCGGGGATCGGCACGACGTCGTCGCCCTGGGCCAGCACCCACGCGAGGGCGACCTGGGCGGCGGTGGCGTCGTGGGCGCGGGCGACGGCGGCCACTTCGCCGACCAGGGCCATGTTGGCCTTGAGGTTGGCGTCCTCCCAGCGGGGGTTGGTGCGGCGGAAGTCGTCTTCGCGCAGGTCGCCGAGGTCGACGGCGCCGGTGAGCAGGCCGCGGCCCAGGGGGCTGTAGGGGACCAGGCCGATGCCCAGTTCCCGCAGGGCGGGCAGCAGGTCGGTCTCGATGTCGCGGGTGAACAGGGAGTATTCGTACTGCCCGGCGGTGATGGGGTGGATCGCGTGGGCGCGCCGCACGGTCTCGGGCGCGGCCTCGGAGATGCCCAGGAAGCGCACCTTCCCGGCGTCGACGAGTTCCTTCATGGCGCCCCAGGTGTCCTCGACGGGCACGGCGGGGTCGACGCGGTGCTGGTAGTAGAGGTCGATGTGGTCGACGCCGAGGCGGGTCAGGGAGGCGTCGGCGGCGGCGCGCACGTAGTCGGGGTGGCCGTTGATGCCCAGGCGGGTGCCGTCGTCGGCGCGCTGGATGCCGAACTTGGTGGCGATGACGACCTGGTCGCGGCGGTCGCGGACGGCGCGGCCGACGAGCTTCTCGTTGGTGAAGGGGCCGTAGGCGTCGGCGGTGTCGAGCAGGGTGATGCCGAGGTCGAGGGCGCGGTGGATGGTGGCGATCGATTCGGCGTCGTCGCCGGGGCCGTAGAAGTCGCTCATGCCCATGCAGCCGAGGCCGAGGGCGGAGGTGGCGAGATGGCCGAGTGTGCGCGTCTCCATGTCTGCTCCCTATCTTACTTTGTAAAGCTGGTGGGTTGTTGGCATGCGCTGACCCGCACTTCACAACCTATCGACGACGGCCGAGCCGATTTTGTCGGTGGCGGGGTGCACTATGGCGGGCATGGCCTCGTGGCAGGAGATCGAGAACGACGCCCCTGAGTTCGCAGCGCGCTTTCTGCGGCTGTTCGACGTGGGCAAGCACAAGACGATGGCGACGCTGCGCCGGGACGGCTCGCCGCGGATCAGCGGCACCGAGACCCAGTTCGCGCAGGGGGAGTTGTGGCTGGGGTCGATGACCAAGGCGGTGAAGGCGGCCGATCTGCTGCGCGATGGCCGCATGGCGCTGCACGGCCCGACGACCGATCCGGGTGAGGAGGGGTCGGGCACCTGGCCGGGTGAGGCGAAGTTGTCGGGGCGCGCGGTGGAGGTGACCGACCCGCAGGTGGTGAAGGCCGTGGTGGGCGGGGATCCGGGGGAGTCGCACCTGTTCCGGGTGGAGATCGAGGGTGCGGTGATCACGCGGGTCGAAGAGGCGATGCTGGTGATCGAGAACTGGGCGCCGGGCCGCGGGGTGAGTGTGGTCCGCCGTCGCTAGTGCCCCATCGGCCGCCCGTGTTCTTCCCCTTCCGCGGGCGGCCGATGGGTACGGGTCTTTTCTTCCGTTACGGCTTCGCGTGGCCGGCGCCGACGTCGGCGCCCGGTCCGCGCCGTGCGCGGCGGCGACCGGTCGCGCCCGGTTCTCTCGGCTACGGGAGAAGGGGGCTGGGCCGCGTTTCTCCGCGCTCGGCCGGTTTCGCGGGCTCGTCTGCGTGCTCGGCGTGGCTCTCGTGCGGGGGTGTGGGGCGCGGGTGGTTCAGGTGATGGAGAAGCCGCCGTCGACGCAGATGTTCTGGCCGGTGACGAAGGCGGCGGCGTCGGAGGCGAGGAAGACGGCGATGCCGGCGTAGTCGTCGGGCAGGCCGTTGCGGCCGACGGCGTGGCGGGCGGCGAGGGCTTCGACGCGGCCGGGGATGGCTTGGGCGGCTTGGGTGAGGGGGGTGAGGACGAAGCCGGGGAGGATGGTGTTGGCGGTGACGCCGTGGGGGCTCCAGGCTTCGGCTTGGGAGCGGGACAGGCCGCCGATGGCGGCTTTGGCGACGCCGTAGGCGCCGCTGTTGCCGAAGGCGCGGTGGGTCTGCTGGGAGCCGATGTTGATGATGCGGCCCCAGCCGCGGCTGGCCATGCGGGGGGCGTGGTGCTGGCCGAGGCGGTAGGGGGCGGTGAGGTTGACGGCGATGGTCTGTTCGTAGTCGCCGGGGGTGAGCTCGCCCATGGGGTGGCGGATGTTGTTGGCGGCGCTGGTGACGAGGATGTCGGTGTCGGTGACGGTCTGGCACAGGCGGGTGAGGTCGTCGGGGTCGCCCATGTCGGCTTGGACGGCGGTGGCGGTGATGCCGTGGGCGTGCAGGCGGGTGAGGGCCTGGTCGAGGTGGGTTTGGCGGCGGGCGGCGATGGTGATGTGGGCGCCGGCGCCGCCGAGGGCGCGGGCGATGGCGTAGCCGATGCCGCTGCTTCCGCCGGTGATGAGGGCGGTGCGGCCGTGGAGGCCGAACAGGTCAGTGAGGTAGGGGGCGTCCACATTGTTCATGACCGCTCAGCCTATCGTCGGATGATCCGATTTCCTCGATGAGGACGTCGCTGATCCGTTGCATGACGCGGCTCATGTCGCGGAGGGTGTCGGTGTCGAGGTGGGTGAGGATCTGCCGCCAGTTGGCGGCGCCGGCGTCGAGCATCTCGTCCGTGAGGGTGCGGCCTTCGGTGGTGAGGGTGAGGCGGCGCACGCGGCGGTCGGCGGGGTCTTCGCGGCGGGAGACCAGGCCGTGGGCGACGAGGCGGTCGACGATGCCGGTGAGGGTGCCCAGGCCGATGCCGAGTTCGCGGGCGAGTTCCTGGCCGGAGGCCGATTCGTGGAACGACAGGGCGACGATGACCTTGAGCTGCTGCATGGTGAGGGTGGTGGCGAGCAGGGGGAGGGAGCGGTCGCGGGCGAAGGCGCGCCCGAGGAGGCGCTGGGTGTCGGCGATCCAGTCGATGAGCTGGTCGCGTTCGTCGCCGTCTGTCGTGTCGGGTGTCTTCACGCTGGCCTTCGGTGGGCTGTCGCAAACCTGAGAAGGTTATCAGGAATGCCACGTGACATTAAATATTCGTACGACGCGAAGTGTTAGGGTGAGCCGCATTAATCTTCCGGCCGACCTTCTGTCAAGGAGCCTTCGCGCATGACCTTCCTGGCCAGGCTGAGCCTCGCCAACCGCACTCTTGTGATCATGATTGCGGTGGTGGCCAGCGCTCTCGGCGCCTATGCCATCCCCTCGTTGAAACAGCAGCTGTTCCCGTCGCTGGAGTTCCCGGGGGCGTTCGTGGTGGCGCCGTACGCCGGTGCGGCGCCCGACATCGTCGAAGACCAGGTCACCAAGCCTATCGAGAGCAGCTTCCAGGGCATCGCCGGGGTGACGGAGATCTCCTCGACCTCGCGTGAGGGCATGGCCTCGATCCAGGTGGCGTTCGAGTTCGGCACCGACATCGACGAGGCCATCGGCCAGATGGAGCAGGCGATCGCGGGCATCGAGGGGCAGCTGCCCTCGACGGTCGACCCGCAGGTGATCGCGGGCAGCACCGACGACATCCCGGTGGTGGTGCTGGCCGCCTCCGGCGGTGACGAGGCGACGCTGCTCGACCGGCTGGAGCAGGCGGCGGTGCCGTCGCTGCGGGGGATCGACGGGGTGCGGGAGGTGGAGGTCACCGGCGCGCGCGGCAAGCAGGTGACGATCACGCCCGACACCGGGGAGATGGCGAAGAAGGGGTTGTCGCCGGCGGCGATCCCCGAGCTGCTGCGCGCCAACGGCGTGGCGATCCCGGCCGGGTCGATCACCGAGGACGGCCGGAACCTGACCGTCCAGATCGGCGACCGGGTCGCGACGGTCGATGACCTGAAGAACCTCTACCTGACGCCGCCGGCCGCGCAGGCGCAGGCGCCGGGCCGTCCCGGGCAGCCGGTGGCGAGCGTGCGGCCGCCGGCGCCGCCCAAGCCGGTGACGTTGGGGTCGGTGGCCGACGTCGAGGTGGTCGACGACAGCGCAACGACGCTGACGCGGACCAACGGCAAGCCGAGCCTGGGCGTGTCGATCACGATGAAGCCCGACGGGAACGCGGTGGCGATCTCCCATGACGTCCGGGACCTGACGCCGGAGCTGACGACGGCGCTGGGGTCGGGGGCGACGCTGACGGTGGTGTTCGACCAGGCGCCGTATGTGGAGCGGTCGATCCACGACCTGACGACCGAGGGCCTGCTGGGCCTGGCGTTCGCGGTCATCATCATTCTGATCTTCCTGTTGTCGATCCGGTCGACGCTGGTGACGGCGGTGTCGATCCCGCTGTCGGTGGTGATCGCGCTGATCGCGTTGTGGGTGGGCGACTACTCGCTGAACCTGCTGACGCTGGGCGCGATGACGATCGCGGTCGGGCGGGTGGTCGACGACTCGATCGTGGTGCTGGAGAACATCAAGCGCCATCTGGGTTATGGCGAGCCGAAGCGGCAGGCGATCCTGGGCGCGGTGCGTGAGGTGTCGGGCGCGGTGACGGCCTCGACGCTGACGACGGTGGCGGTGTTCGCGCCGATCGCGTTCGTGGGCGGCATGGTGGGCCAGTTGTTCTCGCCGTTCGCGGTGACGGTGACGGTGGCGCTGCTGGCCTCGCTGCTGGTGTCGCTGACGGTGATCCCGGTGCTGGCCTACTGGTTCCTGAAGGCGCCGGCGTTGTCGCCGGAGGAGGCGCGCCGGGCGCGGGAGGAGGCCGAGGCCAAGGAGCTGCGCTCGCCGCTGCAGCGCGCCTATCTGCCGGTGCTGCGGTTCGCGACGCAGCGGCGCTGGGTGACGCTGGCCATCGGTGTGGTGATCTTCATCGGGACGATGGCGCTGGCGCCGAACCTGAAGACGAACTTCCTCGACTCGGCCGGCATGGACACGATCAACATCAGCCAGCGCATGCCGGTCGGCACGAACCTGGAGGCCACCGACGCGGCCGCCGGGAAGGTCGAGCAGATCCTGGCCGACGAACCGGGGGTGGCGTCCTACCAGGTGAACGTCGGCGGCGGCAACCAGTTCATGGGCGGGGCGGGCGGCAGCGCCGACCGGGCCGCCTTCTCGGTGACGCTGGCCGACGACGTCGACGCGAACGCGCTGCAGGAGGGGCTGCGGGAGAAGTTCGCGGCCCTGGGCTCGGGCGTGGGCGAGATCACGGTCGGCGGGGGCGGCGGCGGGGGCGGCCTGGCCTCCAACCAGATGCAGGTCATCCTGCAGGGCCCCGACGTCGACCAGCTGTCGGCCGCCTCGGCGACCGTCGTGCGGGCGCTGGCCGGCGTGCCGGGCCTGCGTGACGTGGCCTCCAACCTGGAGGACAGCGCCGACCGGATCGAGGTCCACGTCGACCGGGAGAAGGCGGCCGAGAAGGGCCTGACCGAGGCGGCGATCGGCCAGCAGGTCGCGCAGGCGTTCCGGGGCGCGCCGGTGGGGTCGATCGACATCGACGGCCGGGCCGCCGACATCGTGCTGCGCACCGGCGACACGCCCGAGAGCCTGGCGCAGGTGGAGGACCTGGAGATCGCCTCGGCGACCGGCATGGTGAAGCTGACCGACGTCGCCGAGGTCGTCAAGGACGGCGGCCCGACGCAGATCAGCCGCCTCGACGGCGAGCGCACCGCGACGGTGTCGGGCGCGGCCGACGCCTCCAACCTGGGGGCGGTCACCACCGAGGTCACCGCCACGCTCGACACGCTCACGCTGCCTGCCGGGGTGAGCGCCACCGTGGGCGGCGCCTCGGCCGACCAGGAGGAGGCGTTCGCCGACCTGGGGCTGGCGATGGTGCTGGCCATCGCGATCGTCTTCATGATCATGGTGGCGACGTTCTCGAGTTTCGTGCAGCCGCTGATCCTGCTGGTGTCGATCCCGTTCGCGGCGACCGGCGCGATCGGGCTGCTGCTGATCACCGACACGGCGCTGGGCGTGCCGGCGCTGATCGGCATGCTGATGCTGATCGGCATCGTCGTCACCAACGCGATCGTGCTGATCGACCTGGTCAACCAGTACCGCGAGCAGGGCATGGGCGTGGTGGAGGCCGTCATGGAGGGCGGCCGCCGCCGGGTGCGGCCGATCCTGATGACGGCGCTGGCCACGATCGGGGCGCTGACCCCGATGGCGATCGGCCTGACGGGGTCGGGCGGGTTCATCTCGCAGGCGCTGGCGATCGTCGTCATCGGCGGCCTGGTGTCCTCGACGCTGCTGACGCTCGTCCTGGTGCCGACGCTGTACGTGATGGTGGAGAGGACCAAGGAGCGCTTCAGCCGTACACCCAAGCACGAGCGCAAGCTCGAGGTGTACGACGAGGAGGCTTTGGCCCCCACCCGGTAGACGTGAGGGGATGCGCGGCTTCGATAAGCTCGGGGAACGTGACCGACAAGCCGCGCATCCCCAACGTCCTGGCCACCCGCTACGCTTCGCCCGCCCTGGCCCGTCTGTGGTCTCCCGACCACAAGGTGGTGCTGGAGCGGCGGTTGTGGGTGGCCGTGCTCAAGGCCCAGGCCGATCTCGGGATCCCGGTGCCCGCCGACGTGATCACCGCCTATGAGAAGGCGGCCGACAGCGTCGACCTGGCCTCGATCGCGGCGCGCGAACGCGTCACCCGCCACGACGTGAAGGCGCGCATCGAGGAGTTCAACGCGCTGGCCGGGCACGAGCACGTGCACAAGGGCATGACCAGCCGCGACCTGACCGAGAACGTCGAGCAGCTGCAGGTGCGCGACAGCCTGCTGCTGGTCCGCGACCGGGTCGTGGCCCTGCTGGCGCGGCTGGCCCGGCTGGCGGGCGAACACTCCGCGACCGTCATGGCGGGCCGGTCGCACAACGTCGCCGCGCAGGCCACCACCCTGGGCAAACGTTTCGCCACCGCCGCCGACGAGCTCCTGGTCGCCTACGAGCGGCTGGAGGAGCTGATCGCCCGCTATCCGCTGCGCGGCGTCAAGGGCCCGGTCGGCACCTCCCAGGACATGCTCGACCTGCTGGGCGCCGACCGGCTGGCCGACCTGGAGCAGCGCGTCGCCGCCCACCTGGGCTTCACCCGGGCCTTCACCAGCGTCGGGCAGGTCTACCCGCGTTCCCTCGACTACGACGTGCTGACCACGCTGGTGCAGCTGGCGGCCGCGCCGTCGTCGCTGGCCAAGACGATCCGGCTGATGGCCGGCCACGAACTGGTCACCGAGGGGTTCCAGGAGGGGCAGGTCGGCTCCTCGGCGATGCCGCACAAGATGAACACCCGCTCCTGCGAGCGCGTCAACGGCCTGACCGTGATCCTGCGCGGCTACGCGTCCATGGCCGGGGAACTGGCCGGCGACCAGTGGAACGAGGGCGACGTGTCGTGCTCGGTCGTGCGCCGGGTGGCCCTGCCGGACGCGTTCTTCGCCTTCGACGGCCTGGTTGAGACGATGCTGACGGTCCTGGACGAGTTCGGCGCCTTCCCCGCCGTCATCGAGGCCGAACTCGACCGCTACCTGCCCTTCCTCGGCACGACCAAGATGCTGATGGCCGCCGTCAAGGCCGGTCTGGGCCGCGAGGCCGGCCACGAGCTCATCAAGGAGCACGCGGTCGCGGCCGCGCTGGCGATGCGCCAGGACGGCGGCGGCAACACCCTGCTCGACCGCCTGGCCGCCGACGACCGGTTCCCGCTGTCGCGGGCCGACCTCGACGCGCTGCTGGCCGACCGGGTGTCCTTCACCGGCGCGGCCGCCGACCAGGTCGCCGCCGTCGCCGCCCGGGTGGGGGAGATCACCGCCCGCCACCCGCACGCCGCCGGGTACGCCCCGGGCGCCATTCTGTGATCGAACTGCACCACGCCGAGGAGGTCGCCGCCGCCTGCGGGGGCGACGACCTGCTCGTCTGGACGGCCCAGCGGCTGCCCGAGGGCGGAGCACGCGCCTTCGCGCACGGCGGGGCCGTCGTGGCGGCCTGCCCGGCGGTGTCCAAGCACGACCGCCTGGCGGTGTTCGGCGCCGCCGGCGATCCCGCGCTGCCGGCGCTGGTGCGGCGGGTGTGGCGGGAGATGGGCACGGGGTTGCGGCCCTTCGGCGACCGCGAGGTGATCCACCGGCTGGTGGAGGCGATGCCGGGGGAGCTGGGCCCGGCCGGGAACTTCACCTGGATGACCGTCGACCCGCACACGGTCCGCCTGGACCCGGCGCGGCTCGACACAGCACGACTCACGACGGGACCCCTCGAGACGAGGTCCCTCGAGATGAAGTCGCAGCGCGGGCGCGACGACCTTCCAGGTCTGGCCGACGTGTCCGGGCCCCTGCCCGCGGGGCTTGGCCGATCGTCGAGCCCGGCCGCGGAGCCGTCGCCGAGCGCTCCCGGTCTGGCCGGCCGGGCCGGTGAGGCAGGGGAGGGGCGGCGCGGGCCCGTGGGCTCCGGCGGGTCCCCGGTGCTGGTGGAGCCCAGGGTCGGCTGGCTCGGGCCCGGTGACGTCGAGGAGGTCGCCCGGGTGCTGGCGGTGGCCAATCCCGACGCCTACGCCCGGCCCGGCATGCCCGGCGTCTTCCGCTGGGCCGGGATCCGCGACGAGGGCGGGCGGCTGGTCGCCGTCGGCGCCGACGCCTGGTCGGCTCCGACGGTCGGGTTCGTCGGCGGGGTCGCCACGCTGCCGCAGGCGCGGGGGAGCGGGCTGGCGGGGGCGATCTGCCGGTTCCTCACCGCGGCGCTGCTGGAGCGGCACGGCCGGGTGTCGCTCATGGTCGACGACGTCAACGCCGCCGCGCTGGCCGTCTACCGGCGGCTGGGCTACGCGCGGCGGCCGGTGGCGGCGACCAGGGCCGTACAGGAGGCATAAAACCAGGTGAGCGGCGCGGCCCGACCATGCACAGTGAGGGAATGATGTCCGCGTTTGTCCCCGGCCTGGAGTTGTGCCGCGCCTACTACCACGACGTGCTGCGGCCGCTCCTGGACGACGGCCCCCATCCCGTTCCGCACAGTGCCGCGCTCATCGGGCCCGGGTCGGAGGTGCTCGGTTTCGACACCGCCCGCTCGGCCGACCACGACTGGGGGCCCCGCGCGATCGTGTTCGTGCCCGCCGGGTGCGCCGAGGAGGTCCGCGACCGGGTCTGGCGGCGGCTGCCGGCCGAGTACGGCGGTTTCCCGACCGCGTTCGGTTCCGACGTGCATCCGGTGCGGCCGGGGGTCACGATCACCGAGTTCTCGCCGTGGGCCCGTGACCTGCTCGGTTTCGACCCGCGTGACCCGATCGGGGTCGACGACTGGCTGGGCGTGCCGTGGCAGCGGCTGGCGGAGTTCACCGGCGGCGACGTCTTCCACGACGGCCTCGATGAGGTGTGCGCGGCCCGCCGGCGGCTGCGCTGGTACCCCGACGACGTGTGGCGGTACGTGCTGGCCTGCCAGTGGACCCGCATCGCGCAGGAGGAGAGCTTCCCGGGCCGCGCCGGCGAGGTCGGCGACGACCTGGGGTCGGTGCTGGCGACCGGCAGGATCGCCCGCGACCTGATGCGGCTGACGCTGCTCATGCGGCGGCGCTACCCGCCCTACACCAAGTGGCTCGGCAGCGCCTTCAACCGGCTGTCGGGGTCGGCCGAACTCGGCGACGCGCTGACCGGCGCGCTGCGCGAGACGACCTGGCAGGGCCGCGAGCACCACCTGTCGGCCGCCTACCGGCGCGTCGCCGCCCTGCACAACCGGCTGGCGCTGACGGCCCCCGTCGAACCCGGCACCCGGCTCTACCACGACCGGCCGTTCCAGGTGATCGGCGGCCATCGGTTCGCCCGCGCCCTCATGGACGCCGTCACCGACCCCGCCGTCGCCCGCCTGGATCTGGTCGGCGCCGTCGACCAGGTCGCCGACAACACCGACGCCCTCACCGACCCCCGCAGGGCCCGCAACCTCGCCGCCGCGGCCCGGTGACCTCCACCAGAACCCTCAGACCAGGGCCAGGGGGCGCACCGACGCCAGTTCCGGCAGCAGCGCCGGCAGGTCGGCCAGGGTGCGGATCGTCGGGACGCCCGCCGGGGGAGGGGCCGACCCGTAGCGGTCGAGCCACACGCCGTGCATGCCGGCCCGCGTCGGCCCGATGGCGTCGAGGTTCAGGTTGTCGCCCACCAGCACCACCTCTCCCGGGTCGAGGCCCAGCTTGGCGGCCGCGGCGGTGTACACCTCGGCGGCGGGCTTGAAGTTCCCGCCCAGCGCGTCGGGGGTGAGCACCGGGTCGAGGCGGTCGAGCAGGCCCAGCCGCCGCAGCTTCGCCTCCTGCTGGACCGGCTGGCCGTTGGTCAGCACCCCCAGCGTCAACCCCGTGCCGGCCAGCCGGCCGATGAGGGGAGCGGCGTCGGGGAAGGCCGTCCACGCCTGCTCGTACAGGTCGAGGAACTCCGCGTACGCCCCGTCGAGGTCGGCCGGGACCCGCACGCCCATCCGCCGGCAGTAGTCGCGCAGCCGCCGGCGGCGCTGCTCGCCGAAGGAGCACTCGCCCCGGTGCCAGGCCGGGAGGTGGACGTCCTCCAGCCGCAACCACAGGCCCGGCCCCTCGGCCAGCAGCGGATGGAACGGAGACCGTCCGGCCGTCCACGCCGTCACCGCGTGCGCCACCGCCGCCCGATGATCGAACAGCGTCTCGTCCAGGTCGAAGAGAATGGCCCTGATCATGCCGCCCATCCTCCGGAACCCCTATTACAACGGCGTTTCCACGACGTGAAAGGGGAAACCGGGCTTACCCACAGCCAGTCACGACCATCATGACAAAGATCACGGGCGGCCGTGGGGAAACCGGTGACAAAGCCGCCTAGCGGGCGTTCGCCGCGATCGAATCGCGGATGTAGGCCGCCAGCCCGTCGGCCACCCGCTCGTAGTTGGCGGCGAACCGCTCGTCGGCCACGTACATCTCCCCGAGGCCCACGTGGATCTCGTAACCGCACTCGTAGAACCAGCGGCTGATGTGGGCCCGGTGGCGTTCGGCCACCGCCGTCGCCTCGGGCGAGGCCGCCGGCACACCCGCCGCGAACAGCGCGTGCCAGTCGGTCACCAGCGCGCCCGCCTCGGCCGTGATCCGCTCCCAGTCGGCCTTGCTGTAGGAGGCGGTGCGCCGGCGGCTCTCCGTCCACGCCGAACTGCCGCCCCACCGCCGCTCGGCCTCCTCGGCGTGGTCTTCGGGCCGGAACTCCCCGAACACCTCGTAACGCTCCTCGGGCGTCAACGACACTCCCATTCTCGCCGCCTCCATCGCGGTCTCCACGGACGCCACCAACGCCTCCAGCCGGGCGATGCGCCGCCGCAGCAGCTCATGCTGACGCCGCAGATGCGTCTGCGCGTCGGCCCCCGGATCGTCGAGGATCGTGGTGATCTCCTCCAGGGGGAAACCCAGCTCCCGGTAGAACAGCACCTGCTGCAGCCGGTCGAGATCGGGCCCGGCGTACCGCCGATAGCCGGCGGCCGTGCGCTCGCTCGGCGACAACAGGCCGATCTCGTCGTAGTGGTGCAGCGTCCGCACGGTCACGCCCGCGAACGCCGCCACCTGCCCCACCGAATAACCCGCCACGATCTCCCCCTCCCTTCTCGGACGCGACCCAGCCTGCGGCCTGCCGTAACGTGAGAGTCAAGCCCTATACGGCCCTCTACCGCCCGCCCTAGACACCCGTATCGTGCACGAGCGGATGGGCCCGCATCGCCGCCTCCAGCTCGCCCGGCAGCTCATCGCGGTAACGGCCCAGCGTGCTCAGGTCGCCGTGGCCCAGCACCCGGCGGACCGCGTCCATGTCGGTCCCGCCCGCCAGCAGATGGGTCGCCGTGGTGTGCCGCAGCCCGTGCGGGGTCACCGACCGCCGCCGCTCCGGGTCGACGCGGGCCAGCACCCGGTCGATCACCCCCTGGACGTCGCCCCGGGCCAGCCGCCGCCCCCGCCACGACAACAACAACGCCTTCTCCTCACTCGACCGGACCTCCAGATACGCCGCCAGCGCCCGAGCCGCCAGACGGGGGAGCGGCACGTCACGCGTCTTGCCGCCCTTGCCGAAGATCCGCCAGTAGCGCTCGCCGTCGTTGGTGTAGAAATCCTCCACGTTGGCCCGGACCAGCTCCGACACCCGCGGCCCCACCATCGTCAGCAACAGCACGATCAGCGCGTCACGCACCTCGGTCCGCTGGTCACGCCGCCCCCGCGCCTCCTCACCCGCGGCCGGATCGGCCGCCGCCCCGATCAGCCCCTGCGCCTGCTCACGGGTCAGCGCCCGCCGCTCGGCCCGCAGCCCGCCCCGCTCCCGCGCCGTCACCGTCGCGGCCGCCATCGGGTTGAGCTGCACCCACCCGGCCAGCGCGGCATGCTTGAACAGCGCCGACACCGACCGCCGGAACCGCGCCTGCGAGGCGGCGCTCTGCAACTCCCCGCCGCCCGCCGGGGCCCGCCGCCGCTCGTCGGGCTTGCGGGCGAAGGCCAGCAGCACCGCGTCGACGTCGTCACCCGACAGGTCGTCGAGCACCGGCGACAACCGGCAGGCCGCCGTCAGCCGCACGAAGGTCTGCACATCCCGCGCGTACACCTCCGCCGTGGCGCGCGACAACCCGCCCGTCACCACCTTGGCGCGGACCAGCTCCACATAACGATCCGCCGCCTCTTCCACCGACAACCGATTCAGCTCCGCCGGACGCATGACCCCAGACCCTAACCCCCGCCACCGACAATCCCAGCTCAGTGGCATGATCGATAACATGACATATCCGGAACCGCGCTACCTGGGGGACACCGGGGAGATCACCGCCACCTACCTCCCGCACGGCGCCCCGCCCGACATCACCTACGCCAACGGCGGCAGCTGCACCTACCTGGCGACCGGCGCCTCCACCGACGGCAAGTTCGGCCTCTACCGCTGGGACATGGGCGCTAAACCCAGCGGCCCCGCCCCGCACTTCCACCGCAGCCTCACCGAGTCGTTCTTCATCCTCACCGGCGCCGTCCGCATCTACAACGGCCGCGAATGGATCACCACGGTCCCCGGCGACTTCGTGCACGTCCCCGAGGGCGGCGTGCACGGCTTCCGCAACGAATCCGGCGAACCGGCCAGCCTGCTGCTCATCTTCTCCCCGGGGGCGCCACGGGAGGGCTACTTCGAGGGCATCGCCGAATGGGCCGCCTCCGGCCGCACCGACCAGGAGTTCTTCGTCCGCCACGACACCTTCTGGGTCGAGGAGAAATAGCCGTCAGCCGCGGGCGTAGCGGCGCATCGACTCCACCCCTGAGACGCCGTAGACCTCCTCGGCCGCGCTCGCCAGCAGGTGACAGGCGCGCAAACGGTCGAGCGGGGTCAGCCCGAGCCGCGTCAGGCGCAGGGAGGCGTAGTTGAGCACCACCCGGTAGCGGGCGAAGTCGGGGCGGGTGAACATCGCGCGGCGGTAACCGGGGGAGCCGAACATCAGCGTGTGCGGCTCGCCCCGCGTCTCGGCCGGGGTGTCGTCCATCGTGGGCAACGCCAAGGAGTTCATCCTCGCCTGCGAGGGCGCTGACGCGGTGCTCCAGTGGTCGAGGCTGAGGATCTCGCGCTGCTCGTCGGTTCAGGTCCGCTGTACGTCACGATCGTCACCTCGGAGCTACACGCTGACATCTTCATGTCCTCGACATCGCCGGACGAGCACAGGCAAGGCTAGGCAGCGGTTCGGGTCTTCCACTCCGGCAGCAGGATGGAATGAACCACCGAATCGCGGTAACCGTCACCCACACGAATGTGCCCCCGGATGACTCCCTCCTCGATCATTCCCGCACGTCCCATCACACGGGCCGAAGACTCATTGACGGGAGAACGAGCACCCCACACGCGATAGAGACCCATGTCATCGAACGCCAGCCTGCACAGCAAGTTCACGACCTGGCCACCGATGCCCTTACCCCACTGGTCAGCACGTACCGCGAACCCGATCTGGCCCGAATTCTGGCGGGGATGGACGGTGTCGACGGCCAGCCGGGCGAACGCCACGAGCAGGCCCGACGGATCGACAGCCGCCAGGGAGTACTCCTGCCGAGGCTGGTCCAGAGCCGCCCGTCTCACCGAGCCGACGATCTCCTCGACTTGCTCCCTGTCGCCAGGCTCGAAACTCATGTGCCGAGTGACCTCGGCATCGCCGTAAATCGCGAAAAGCTGTTCACCATCGTCAGGCGCGAACTCGCGTAGCCGTATGCCGCCCCGGTGCATGAGTTCGATGGGATACACCCGGGCGACACTACTTCACGGTCATGCGGGGGGCCATACGACGTGAATCGAAGACCGGAGCCAGTCAGGCCGAAAGATCAGCCACGCGTTGGCGCAGGGCGGCGTGGATGGTCTGCGGGCTGGTGAGCCAGACGCGAACGGCGCCGTCTTCGCAGCCGGTCGCCAACTCGCCGCCATCGGGACGGAAGGCCAGTGACCACACCGCGCCCGGGTGGGCGTAGGTGACGAGCAGGTCGCCGCTGTCGGCGTAGTTCCACAGCCGGACGCCGCCGTCCTGGCTTCCGGTGGCGACCTGGGTGTAGATCGGGTTGAAGCGTGCGGCGTGCGACTCGCCGGTCGCCAGCCGCAGGACCGGTCGGCGGTCGTGGGTGTCCCACAGGCGAGCGGTACCGTCGCCACTCGACGTGAGCAGGTAGCGGCCGCTGCGACTCCAGTCGATCGCGTGCAGCGGTGCGGTGTGGGCGGGAAGCCGGACAGGATCGGCGTCGGCGCCGGGCTGCCAGACGCGCGCCTCCGTGTTCCAGTCCGCGACGGCGACGTGCTCGCCCGTCGGGCTCCACGCCAGGTCCTCGACGAGTTGGTCACCCGAAAGCCGCCAGCGCTCTCGCAGGCCGTCGGCCGCCCAGATCGTCACCGAGCCGTCGCTGCCGGCGGAAGCCAGGAGCAGCCCGTCGGGACTCCAGCGGACCGAGGTGACCCTGCCCTGGTGCCCGTGAACGGTGGCGTCCACGGCGAACGTGAGAGAGTCGCGGATGCTGACCGACCCGTCGTCGCCTCCGATGGCGAGGCTATGGCCGTTCGGGCTCCACGCGACGGCGACGGCGTCCGTCAGGAGCTCCGTCGGCGGGCCGCCGTGTTTGGTGTCCCAGATTCGCACCCGTTCGTCTTGGCCCGCTGATGCGATCCTCTCCTGGTCGGGATGCCAGGCGACACTGAGCACCCGGCCTTCGTGCCGACCGGCGATTCGTGCCACGAAACCTTCGTCCACGGCGGTGACGCGGGCGGTGGCGTCCTCGCTCCCGGACAGCAGCAGATGCCCGCCAGGGCTCCACGCCACTCCAGAGGCCCAGCCCACGTGGCCGGGCAGCGTGTCAACGGTCTGCCCGAGGTCGACGTCGAGCAAGCGGACCCGGCCGTCCTCCCCGCACACGGCCGCCCGCCGCTCAGCCGGCGACCAGCCGACTCCGTAGAGCGGGGTCGAGGTCACCGACATACGGCGGACCGGAGTGAAGTGCTCGGCATCCCACAGGACGACACTTCCATCCTCGCTCGCGGTGAGCAGTTCGGTCCCCTCGGCGCTCCACGCGACCGCCGGCACCGGCCCTTCGTGCTGCCGCAACGTCGAGAGCCGTTCCCCGGTCTCCACATCCCAGACCGCGGCGGTGGTGTCATAGCTACCGGTGCAGATCCGTGTGCCGTCCGGATGCCACTCGGCCGAGCGCACCCAGTCGCTGTGCCCCTCCAGCGTGCGGATCGTCGTTCCCGCACAGACGTCCCATATGCGGGCCGTGGTGTCCAGGCTTCCCGTCACCGCGAACCGGCCGTCTGGGCTCCACCTCACCGACGACACCCAGTCGGTATGGCCCCTCAGCCTACTGACGCTCCGTCCGCTCCCGACGTCCCAGATCCCAGCGGTGCCGTCCCAGCCGCCGCTCACAAGGCGAGTCCCGTCGGCGTCGAAGTCGAGGCACGTCACGCAGTCCTGGCCCGCCTCGATGACCGTCAGAAGACGACCCTCGGCCGCGTCCCACAGCCGGATCGTGCCGTCGTAACTGGCGGTGGCCGCCAGGCGGCCGTCAGGATGCCAGGCCACCCCCGACAACCGGTCGGAGTGGCCCCGCAGGATGCGGCGCACCCGTGCCTCGTTGAAGACCCGGAACATCGTTCGCTGCACCAGCGGGATATCGCCGCCGTCGTCTGCGGCCTGGAGCGCTAACCTCAGCGCCTGTTCCGGCGCCGCCTCCAGCTCGAACATGGCCTGCCCGGCGCGGGCGAGGGTCCGATCGGACTGCTCACGCGCCACCGCAGTGTCCTGCGCGGTACGGCTGGAGGTCAGGAAGACATCCTCCAGCCTGCTCAGGAGCCCTGCGTTGCGGGTGGCCCAGTCGCTCGCGGCCGCCAGACGCAGCCCGCGGTAGAGGTAGCTGTCCTCACGTTCGTGATCGGCCCACTCCTGCGCAGCCTCCGTGAGCAGCCGGTGGGTGCGCAAGTCCGCGGCGTCTTGCTGCAACCAGGCGATGAGCGTGTCCCAGTTGTCGATCAGCGCCTCATGGACGATTTCCACCGTGTCGTGACCGGCGGCGATCAGCCGGGCGTCACGATGGGACAACGTGAGGATGACCTGCTCGATCTCCCGCGGATCGGCCGCGACGAGGTCGAGCTCGTGCCGGGGGACCCGCCGCCGGGTGTAAGCGCCCTCACGGACGGCCACCAACCTCAGAAACATCAGCCGGGCGAGCTCCCGTTGGCGCTCGCTGAGCCCTGCATAGGTGTCGTTGGCCAGTTGGTTCAGCGCGCCACCGATGCCGCCGACGGCATCGTAGTCCGCGTGGGTGAGCCACACGCCGCGACGCCGCCGCCACAACGCCGCGAGCGCGGTCTGCAGCAGGGGCAGCGCGCCGGACCGGCCTCGCATGTCGACCAGGACCCGGTCGACCAAGCCGCGCTCGAACAGCGCGCCGACGTGCTGCGCGGGCATCAGCATCGCTTCGCGCAAAGAAGGGTCGTCGAGCGGTCCGAGCAGCAGCTGGTCGGCGGCCAGCAGTTCGCGGAGTTCGGCGAAGGCGAGGCAGTGCTGGACGAAGTCGGCGCGGAGCGTGATCACGACGCGGACCGCGTCGGACCGGGATTCGGCGATGCGATGAAGGCTCTGGATGAAGTGCAGCTGCGCGTCGACGTCGCCCCGCTGCGGCGGCTTGAGGGTGAACACCTCCTCGAACTGGTCGACGATGAGCAACACCCGGTCGGTTCGATCGTCGGCGGCGACCAGATCATGCAGGAGTTTGCCGAGCTCGTCGGGGTCGGTCAGCAACTGCCGTTCGAGCACGCTCGGGCTCGGCCGCTCGTTCTCAGGCACCAGCGCGGCGATCCGGGCGGCGAGCGCACGGATCGGCCATGGTCCGGGCACCAACGTCACCACTTCGGTCCGCTCCCCGACGGCGGGCACCAGCCCCGCCATCACCAAGGACGACTTGCCCGAGCCCGAGGCGCCGACCACCGCGGTGAAGGACGCACCACGCACCCGATCAACCAGCCGCGCGGTCTCGGCGGAGCGGCCGAAGAACAACGACGCCTCGGTGGAAGTGAAAGCGCGCAGGCTCGGAAACGGCGCCGGATCATCCGGCAGCGTCGTCTGCGACCTCTCGGGAGCCAGGCCCTCTACGGTGGCGACCAGCTCCGCTCTCGTGCGCGGCTGCCCCAGAGCGGTGTGGAGGTCCACCGCGAGCTGCCGGGACAGAAACGCCGGGAGCAGTCGCGCGGAGGCGCCGGGCAGCAGGATCGGCACGATGCGCAGGTTGCTGCGCTCACGGCTGGCGTATTCGACGGCCGCGCGGATGCTGGCCGAGCGTTCGCCGGTGATGCCCTCGGGCCCCACGAGCACAGCGACCGCTTCGGTCTGCTCCAACGACCCGCCGAGCGGATCGTCGGCCGACGACGCCGGATCGGTGAGAGAACGAATACTGTGCCGCATCAGCAGCCGCGCCACCTGGTCGGCGGAAGCACGGTCGTGCACCTCGTAGGAGAGAAAGACCGTCCGCGACGGCGCGACCGGCGCGAGCACCGCGGCCTCCGCGTCGCCCAGTTCACCCAGGACGTCGACGAGCTCCTCAGGGGCGGACGGCAGGCCGGTCAACGCGCACAGCCCGGCCAGCAGCCCACGGTCATGCCGGGTAAGCCAGCCGTCGACCCGGGTCGCGGTCAGCACGCCGAGGCCGTCAGAACGATGGTGACGCGAGACCATGCCGATGAAGACCCCACGAGCGAACACGGCAGATCCCGACATCCCCTCCCACGGGGAGATGCTCGGGTCGGGGTCACTGTCCGGCGGTCCGACGCGAATCTCCAGCGTCCCCTCGCGGCGGTGCGACAGCGCCGAGATCGTGCCGTGTACGTGGCTGGAGTCGCGATACCAGCCATCGGCCGCCTGACGGAGTTTGTGGCGCGGGAACCCGACGGAAGAACAGGACAAGACCGTGTCCACGTCGTCCACCCAGCCGTAGCGCACGACGCGCGCAGCGCCTCCCGGGAGCGGCCAGGCGCCTTCGAGGACGGCGACATCGATGGTCTCGTCAAGCCAGGCGACGGTCGCGGGGCCCACCGTTTCATCGGAACGGTCCGCGTCGAACCGTACCGTGACCGTCTCGGCGCCGACGACGACATGGGCTGCGGTGAGAACCGCCGTCGCCGAGACCCGGTAGCCGGAGCCCCTGCGCCGAGAACCGTCCGGCAGCACCGTGATGATCTCAGCGGCGCTGTGCGGATCGAGCCCATGGCCTCGCGCGCGTCCCATTCGTCCGACCGTCGAGGGCACGGAGCTACCGCTCGCCCAGCCGTTCACGACCGGAGACATACGGGGGAGCGGAGGAGCCGGCAGTCCGCGGCGACAGTGTCAACGTCACTTTCTGCAAGGACGTCGCAGCCACCTTCCCCTCGGACTCAAGCGAGACGACCCAGAACTTGACCTTGGCCCCACCGCCGCCGCTCTTCTCGACGCCGAAGCTGACTTCGAGCTCGATCGGACCCAGTTCGAACTGCAGCCCTTCCTCGGGCGCGGCCGCCATCGCTTCCATCAATTCCGAACGCAGATCGCGGATCAGCTCATGCAGTTCGATCATCGGCGTCGCACCTCATGTCGAGAACCCCTGAATGCCGCATCAGCCTAACCGGTCGAAATCGATCACGCGGGTCCCTGCGCCGCCCCGATATGGACGAGAAGCGCGCAGGTCCCTGCCGATCTTGACCCGCAGCAGCCACCGGTCGGCACCGTCGTACCGAGGAAGGAACGCCGGGCGGCCGTGGACCGCCCGGTGGTTGTCCAGAAAGTAGAGGTCGCCCGGCTCCATGACGAACGGACGCAGGGCCGTGTCGATCGCCGCGCCCAGCACCTCCCAGGCCTCCGCGGCGGCCCGGTCACCCGGCGCGGGCACCATGTAGACCGAATCGGCACTCAAATAAGGTCGGTCCACATCGCCGTAAAGGACGGGCGCGTACTCGATTCGCTCAGCCGCCCCCAGTTGCGGCATGCCGAACAAAGGGCTGCGAAGGATCTCCCTGACGGCGGGATCGAGGACCAGATGGTCAGCCAGTCCGATCATCATCGGCACCCGCTGAGGGTTACGCAGGCAGATGAAGCCGAGATGGTCGGGACGGAACCGGAAACCGGCCTCCTCCGTGTGCCAGCCCAGCTCCTCGCTACTGGCCGCGCTGATCTGCCGCTCGGCACCAGCGACCGGCACGATGTGGTTGACCAGGTGTCCCCCCTGAGCGGAGGAAAGAGTGAACGGATCGCCGAGCAACGAGGCGGCGAGCACCAACAGCAACTGGTGCCGGTGGATCGACTCGTGGTCGGCGCAGCCGGCTCGCCAGTCCGGCGGAGTAAGTCCCAATGCGGCATCGTCGACCGGCCAGCGCGCGATGACGAACAACGGCCTCTCCGCAGCGCGGCACTCAGCGAGGAAGGCCCGCAGCCGTCGGGGGAGGCCGTGGGCGAGCCGCTCGGCCTCCATGAGGAAACCGGTGTCATCGACGAACGAATAACGGGCCGCCACCTCACTCAGCAACGCCCCGATCTCGTCGATCTCACAGTCCAACAGGGTCAGGCGGCAGGGTCCGGCCATGGGGCGTTCCTCGGTAGTAGGCCCCCGTGGCGCGCGCTGCGCCACGGGAGGCACGGCCTAGCGGGTGGGGACAGGCGGGGGAGGCGGCGGGTTCACCTCGTCCGGGGTGAGAACGGCGGGCTCCGCGATCTCCGGAGTCTCCTCGGCGGTCGTCTCATCAGTCGGCATGAGAGAGCTCCTTACTGTGTTCCGTCGGCGACGGCGGGAGTGAAGGCACGCAGGCGGAGCCTGCGCTGATGGTCATCCGGGCCGGATACCTCGCCGCCCGGCCGGCGGCCGAGAAAGTAGTCCTTCTCCCAGCCGGTCGGATGGGCGGCGCTGAACGCGGCGCGGCGTTCGGCGAATCGGCGATACTCCTCTGCGAGCTGCGGATCGGACCCCAGCTCACGCAGGATCGGGTCCCAGCGCTCCAGATCGCTCCGCCGCTGCGGGACGATCGAGCAGATCGGCTCGCCGTCGGTCCACACAACCGTGCGGCCCGGGTCGGTCAGGCGCCAGGAATGGAACGCGGGGGTGATCGCCCAGTCGGTCTCGACTATCCCCTCAAGTGAGCCGGCACCACCCTTGATGTGGTTCGCCGGACCGCGGACAAGCAGATTCCAGCCCGGCGGCGTCCTGAACAGATAGGGGATTCGCCAGGTCACTATGCCGCTGCCGAAATTCGAGATCGGTGGGTCGTCCCAGCCATCAGCGCTGATAGAGACGTCGGCCGCGTCGATGCCGCCATTCCATTCCACGCGGACCGTCCCCCTGTTGAGGACGTGCCACCCGTACTGATTGGCGATGAGCATCGGCAGGCATCGGTTCGCGTACCGATCGGGAGTCCCGTTCATCCAGTCTCGAAACACTTCTGCGGGTTCGAGGGGGAGATGAGGCGGCTCGAGTGCGTAGGCCGTCAACTGCCGCATGGAGAAGTCCACGCGTTCTCCTAATCCGTGGCAACGGTACAGCGATTGTGAGCACGGGGGGCCGACAGCGTCAAGGACGGGCACGCAACCCCTGCCAAGCGAGCTTGATCCGGCTCTGTGTCCGACTTACCGTCATCACATGACCTGGCGGAACCATGTGTGGGGGCCAACATGCAGATCATGATCAGGCCCGGCTTCACGACCGCAGCCGAGTGTGGCCGCCTCGTCGAGCAAATCCGGGAAGTCAAGACGAGCGACCCGACGGTGCGAACCACCCGGGTGCGCTCGGAGATGTCGGCAATCTCCCTGATGGAGCACGGTGACGACACCGTTGCAGGAATCCGCTCCCGCGTTCTTGCCGAACTGAGCAAATTCTTCGGCCTCGACGACCTATGGCTGGAATGCACCATCCTGAGTGAAATGCGGGCCGGTGACCGTGTTCCCCTCCACGCCGACAACGAGCGTCGCGTAGCCGAGAAATGGGAGCCCAACCACACCCCTCACCGAAGCCATGCCGCGATTCTCTATCTCAATTCAGCAGGCCCGGGCGGCGGCTATTCGGGAGGTTCGCTGCGCTTCCCGTCCCGCGAGCTGGAGGTGATCCCGGCTGCGGGCACCCTCGTCGCTTTCCCGTGTGATCGTCGGTTCGAACATGAGGTAGGCGTCGTCGAAGACGGCGACCGCTACACGTTGGCGATCTGGTGCACGACCCTTCCCGACCATGAAGAGCCGTGGATGTGATCAGAGTTCGCTCGACATGTGCGTCATGGTTCGACTACCTGCCTGGTCAATCAGTAGCTCACAACACGACAAAAATGGGATACCAAACAGAATTCACCTTCTGTCTGGTATAGACATCTTTGCCCGATATGGGGGTTCTCAGATGAGGCCCACGAACGCCTCGGCCTGTTCCTGGTTCATGCCGGTCTCGCCGCGCACCAGGAAGATCGCCTGCTCGGTCCGCCCGGCCTCCTTGAGTTCGCGGACCCGCCCGGCCAGGTCGGGCCCGGTCTGGAGGGCGCGTTCGGTGCTGGTGGGGAGGTAGCGGCCGGCGATGATCGATTCGGTGACGAACTTGGCGTCGCGCAGGCCGAGGCCGGTTTCCTGCCGGACGAGTTTGATCGCTTCCAGGATGCGGCCGTCGGCGCCGAGGTCGCGGACGCGGTCGCGGATGGGTTCGGCGATCTGCGGGATGACGCCGGGCGCCCAGTAGGCGACTTGGGCGCGGGGTCGTCCGCCGGCGGCTCTGACGGCCAGCAGGACGATGCCGGCGATGACGCCGAGGAGGATCAGCAGGACGAGGAGTTCGGTGGGTCCGACGTTGCCCATGACGGTGATCTTACGACGGCTTTGCGTGCTCGATAATGAACATTATGTCAAGTTGGCTGGGCGGGGTGAAAGGTTCAGCGCGCCGGGCGGCGCGGGTGGGCGCGGTTGTGCTGGTCGTGGTGGGTTTCGGTCGGGTCGTGAGCGGGTCTCGGGATTGACCGTGGCGGGTGGTGAAGGTGACCATCGCCGTTCGTCCGGCTTTCGGCGGGCATGACGTGTCGGCGGGATGGGTGGCGCCGGTTTTCGGGGGTGGTCGGTCGCGGCGGTGTCGACCACTTCTTGCCGGGGCCGCCGGCGGTGACGGCGGCGCGGGTTACGGCGGTGGCCCGCGTGTGGCCGTCCCCCGTCGCCTGCCGGTGCCGGGGCGTGGTGAGGGGCCCTCTTTCCCGTGGTTGGGTGGGGGGCTCCTCCGCGTTTTCAGGTCTTTTTCCGTTACGGCTCCGCCTGGCCGGCCCCGCTCGCCGCAGCGCGTCGCGGTTCGGTGCGCGGCGGCAACCACCCGCTGTGGTGCCGCGCCGTCACGGGTCGTGGTCGGCGATTCGCCGGGGCGGCCTGCCGCAACCGCGCCCGCCCGTGCCGCCCGGCGTGCTGGGGCCCTGGTCGCTTGCGGGACGCGCCCTGCCTGCCGGGATGTCGGCAGCGCCTTGGCCGGGCGCCGCTCGCCCCGGTCCTCCCCTGGGGGCCAGCAGGACGATGCCGGCGATGACGCCGAGGAGGATCAGCCCGACGTGGCCGCACTCCAGCTGCCGTCGGCGACCCCTGGGCCGGCCGGGCTACACCTCGGGGCCGCTCCCCTCTCCCCCGCTGCCCGGGATGGGGTGTTCCGGGCAGCCGGGGTCGTCGAGTAAGTCGGAGACGATGACGCGCATGCCGCGGCACCGGCGAGCGTCTCGATGGCGTCGCCGAGGCTGCTGGTTCCCTGGGCGGGTCGGAGGCGATGCCCGTTGTTTAGGGAGTCGGGCGACCCGTGACGGCGCGGGACCACAGCGGGTGGTTGCCGCCGTTCGGCCGACCGGAACAGGTGGCGGCGGTCGGTGCCGGCCAGGCGGAGCCGTAACGGAGAGAATCCGCTCATGTCCCGTTGGTGAGCGTGTAGTCGAGGGTGTAGTGGTGTCCGTCGTCGTTGATGATCTGGCCTGAGCCGGTGATGCCGGTCAGTTCTCCCGTTCCCGACGTGGCGACGATCTCCCAGCGCGTCCACGGTGTTCCGTCCGCTCCCCCGCCGGCGCTGTGGGCCAGGACGAAGGTGCCTGTGCGGCCGTGGAGGGTGGCGTCGAGGTGTTCGAGGCCGGTGTAGGCGGCGGGGCCGTCGGGGGTGGTGATGGTGAGGATCTCGGTGGTGGAGGTGCCGGTGAGGTCGCCGGTGAAGTGTTTGGTGAGGCGGTGGCGGGCGATGGTGGCGCCGGGGTGTTCGTCGGTGGCGAGGGTGTCCCAGGTGGTGATGTCGAAGGTTCCGGTGGCGTGCATGTCGGCGATGGTGGCGGGGATTGTTGTCAGGTTCTGTCAGGTGGGGGTAGGGGTGTTTCGTCTGGGTGGGGTGTGAGGGAGGGTGTCGTGGCGGTGCGGTTGGCGGTGTCGGCGGAGGCGGATGTGCCGGCGGAGCGATTGTTTTCGGTGCTGACGGATTGGCCGCGGCATCGGGAGTGGATGGTGCTGACGGATGCGCGGGTGACGGGGGGTGATGGGCGCGGGGCGGGGTCGCGGTTGTCGGCGTTCACGGGGG
>NZ_BBXC01000015.1:229810-323650 GCF_001570525.1 Herbidospora sakaeratensis | reverse complement strand
GCTCGCCGCCGCCCAGCAGGTCGCGGGCGGCCTCGGCGCGGTCGCCGGCCGCCGGGCCCTCGAACAGGGCGGCGACCGTCGACAGGCCCTCGGCCGGGTGGTCGATCTCGACGGCGCTCGGTTCGAGCTGCGACCGCAGCAGCGCCCCGGCGTCCTCCCAGCCCTCGCACTCGAAGGTGAGCCAGCGGCGGTCGGCGGGCAGCGGGTGGAGCCGGAACGTCGCCTCGGCGATCACGCCCAGGGTGCCGAAGGAGCCGGTGAACAGCTTGCCCAGGTCGTAGCCGGCCACGTTCTTCACGACCTTGCCGCCGGCCCGCGCGATCGTGCCGTCGGCCAGCACGACCGTCACGCCGATCAGCAGGTCGCGGGCGTTGCCGTAGCGGAAGGCGCGCGGGCCCGGCGACGGGGCGGCCAGGGTGCCGCCGACGGTCGCCCCGGGGAACGGCACGTCGAGCGCCAGCTCCTGCCCGGCCTTGGCCAGCACCTCGGCCAGCCGGGCCACCGGGATGCCCGCCTGGACGCGGACCACCAGGTCGCCCGCCACGTGTTCGAGCACGTCGTGCATGGCAGACAGGTCGAGCAGCACGTCGAGCCGCTCGGGCGGGGCCGCCCAGCAGAGTTTGGTGCGCGCCCCGGCCGGGGTCACGGCCAGGCCGCCGTCGGCGCAGGCCCCGAGCACGACCGAGATCTCCTCGACGCTCTCGGGCAGCGCGACCCAGCGCGGGACCACCCCGCCCACCGCGTCGGCGGGACCGCCGTCGCGGATCGTCACCCCCGTGTGGCCGAGCATCAGAAGATCTCCCCGGGTGAGCCTTTGCGGACGCGGGGCACCTCGCCGCAGAGCCGCGGCGTCGGGAACACCTTGCCCGGGTTCGACCGGCCGCCGGGGTCGAAGGCGCAGCGCACCCGTTGCATGGTGTCGAGGTCGGCGTCGGTGAACATCCTGGGCATGTAGCGGGCCTTGTCGACGCCCACGCCGTGTTCGCCGGTGATCGAGCCGCCGTGCAGGATGCACAGGTCGAGGATCCGGCCGCTGACCACCTCGGCGCGCTCGCCCTCGCCGGGCGCGGTGTCGTCGAACAGCACCAGCGGGTGGAGGTTGCCGTCGCCGGCGTGGAAGACGTTGGCGACCCGGATGCCGAACTCCACCTGCAGCGCGTCGATCCCGGCCAGCACCTCGCCGAGGCAGGTGCGCGGGACCACCCCGTCCTGGACGATGTAGGCGGGGCTGATCCGGCCGACCGCGGCGAAGGCCGACTTGCGGCCCCGCCAGATCTTGGCCCGTTCGTCGGCGGAGGCGGCCACCCGCTGCTCGAAGGAGCCCGTCGCCACGCAGATGGCGATCACCTCGGCCAGCTGCGACTCGACCTCGGGCGTGGGCCCGTCGAGCTCGACGATCAGCACCGCGCCGGCGTTGGGCGGATAGTCGCAGTTCACGGCCGCTTCGGCGGCCTCGATGGCGAGGGCGTCCATCATCTCGATCGCGGCCGGCACGATGCCCGCGCCGACGATCGACGACACCGCCTGGCCGCCCGCCTCGATGCCCTCGAAGGCGGCCAGCAGGGTGGTCACCGCCTCGGGCGCCCGCATCAGCCTGACGGTGATCTTGGTGGCGATGCCGAGCGTGCCCTCCGACCCGACGAACGCGCCGAGCAGGTCGTAGCCGAAGTCGTCCTCGGAGATCTCCACGATCTCGCCGTCGGGGGTGACGATCTCCAGGGCCTGGACGTGGTTCACGGTGAACCCGTATTTGAGGCAGTGGGCCCCGCCCGAGTTCTCGGCCACGTTGCCGCCGATCGAGCAGATCTGCTGGCTCGACGGGTCGGGCGCGTAGTAGTAACCCTGGTCGCGGACCGCCTCGGTGATCGCCAGGTTGGTGACCCCGGGCTCGACGACGGCCTGCCGCCGGTCGAGGTCGACCGACAGGATGCGCCGCATCCGCGAGGTCACGATGAGCACCCCGTCGGAGCGCGGCAGCGCCCCGCCCGACAGGCCGGTGCCCGAGCCGCGCGCCACGAACGGCACGCCGAACTCGGCGCACGCCCGCACCGCCGCGGCGACCTCTTCCGCGGTCTCCGGCAGGACCACGACCATCGGGGTCGCCCGATGGTAGGTGAGGCCGTCGCACTCGTAGGTGCGCAGCCGGACCGGGTCGGTGATGACCCGGTCAGGCGGAAAGACCGCTTCGAGCCGGTCGAACACCGTCACGGCATCTGAGAATACGCCGGAAGGGTCAAAAACTCGGCGAAGTCGTCGTCAAGAGCGACCTCTTTGAACAGCGCGGTGGCCTGGGTGAACAGGGCCTCGTCCCAGATCGGCTCGGTTCTGATCTTGGCGAGTTCCTCGTCGATGATGCGCTCGACCAGTTCCTTGGTGACTACCTCGTGGGTGTCGGCGAGCTCGATGTCGTTGTGGATCCACTGCCAGATCTGCGACCGGGAGATCTCGGCCGTGGCGGCGTCCTCCATCAGGTTGTGGATGGCCACCGCGCCGCTGCCGCCCATCCAGGCGGCCAGGTAGCGCAGCGCGACGTCGACGTTGTTGCGCAGGCCGGTCTCGGTGATCTCGCCCGGGGTCTTGGAGACCGCGAGCAGGTCTTCGGCGGTGACCGAGACGTCCTCGCGCAGCCGGTCGAGCTGGTTCGGCTTCGATCCGAGCACGCCGTCGAAGACCTCCGCGCAGATCGGCACCAGGTCGGGGTGGGCCACCCACGAGCCGTCGAAGCCGTCGCCCGACTCGCGGGTCTTGTCGGCCCGCACCTTCTCCAGGGCGACCGCGTTCACTTCGGGGTCTCTTCTGGAGGGGATGAAGGCGGCCATGCCGCCGATGGCGTGGGCGCCGCGCTTGTGGCAGGTCCGCACCAGCAGTTCCGTGTACGCCCGCATGAAGGGCGCCGTCATCGTCACCGTGTTGCGTTCGGGGAGCAGGAACTCGCGCCCGCGCGTGCGGAACTTCTTGATCACGCTGAACAGGTAGTCCCACCGGCCGGCGTTGAGACCGGCGGAGTGGTCGCGCAGTTCGTACAGGATCTCCTCCATCTCGAAGGCCGCCGGGTAGGTCTCGATGAGGACCGTGGCCCGGACGGTGCCCAGGGGGAGGCCGAGCGTGTTCTGGGCGGCGACGAAGACGTCGTTCCAGAGGCGGGCCTCCAGGTGGGACTCGATCTTCGGGAGGTAGAAGTAGGGGCCCTTGCCCTTGGCCAGCAGGCGGCGGGCGTTGTGGAAGAAGTAGAGCGCGAAGTCGAACAACGAGGCCGAGACCGGCCGGCCGTCGACGGTCAGGTGCTTCTCGTCGAGGTGCCAGCCGCGCGGGCGGACCACGATCGTGGCGAGCTCCTCGTCGGGCCGCAGCGCGTAGGTCTTGCCGCCGCTCTCGAAGTCGATCTCGCGGTCGAGGGCCGACCGCAGGTTGAGCTGCCCGGTGACGTTGTTCTCCCAGGTGGGGGAGTTGGCGTCTTCGAAGTCGGCGAGCCACACCTTGGCGCCGGAGTTGAGCGCGTTGATGGTCATCTTGCGGTCGACGGGGCCGGTGATCTCGACCCGGCGGTCTTCGAGGCCGAACGCCGGGGGCGCCACCCGCCAGTCGCCGCGCCTGATCTCCTCGGTTTCGGGAAGGAACCCGAGCATGCCCCCCGCCGACAGTTCGGCCTGGCGGGTCTGACGGGCGGCCAGGAGATCGCGGCGGCGGTCGTCGAAGGCCCGGTGGAGATCGGCCACGAAGGCGAGCGCCTCGGGGGTGAGGATCTCGTCGAACCGGTCGGACATCGGGCCGTGGATCTCAACCCCGTTGGTCATCGCCCCTCTTTTCCATGATGTGGAAATCATCTTCTGTCCAATGGAAGATTATCAGAGGGCGTTCCTGAGGGTCCGCTCAGGGAGCCCTGGGGGCCATCCCCGATGGGACGGCGGGCCCCGGGCTCACACACTGATGGCATGAGAATGAAGAGCATCGCGGCCGCGGGTCTGCTGGCCGGATCCGCACTGGTCCTGACCGCCTGCGGCGATCTCGACCTCGACTTCGGCCCCCGCAGCGAGGCGGTCGAGAAGTACGACGTCACCGACGCGGTCACCGCCCTGCGCATCGAGAGCGGGTCGGGCGACGTCGTCGTCACCGAGTCCGACCGGAGCGGCATCGCCGTGGTTGAGACCCTTCACTACCGGGGCGACAAGCCGGCCGACGGCCACGAGGTCGGCAACGGCACCCTGACCCTCTCCTACCGGTGCGAGGACTGCTCGATCGACTACGACGTCCAGGTGCCCAAGGGGTTGAACGTCAAGGTCGACACCGGCTCCGGCGAGATCACGCTGCGCGCCCTCAGCGGCCCGGTCGACGTCTCGACCGGCTCGGGCGAGATCGACGCGAGCGGCCTGCTGGCCAAGACGTTCGTCGCCGAGGCGGGTTCGGGCAGCGTCGAGGCGAAGTTCGGCGCCGCCCCCGACTCGGTCACCATCGAGACCGGATCGGGCGACGGCATCGCGTGGGTGCCCGGCGGCACCTACCACGCCACCCTGCACACCGGCTCGGGCGAGCAGACCCTCGAGGTCGCCAACGACCCGGCCGCCCCCAAGAAGATCGTCATCCAGAGCGGTTCGGGTGACAGCAAGGTCCTCAAGCTCTAGACCACGGGGTGGTTCGAGCGGAACGTCCCCAGGGGGTCGCGCCGGGCCTTGATCCGGCGCAGGCGGGCGTACGTCTCGGCGGGGAAGGCCGCCTCGGCCGGCTCGTCGTGGCCGAGGAAGGTGAACGCCTTGCGGTCCGACGTCCAGGGCGAAAGGGCCCGCGCGATCGCGGCCTGCCGGTCCCTGATCGGCCCGGCCAGCTCGGGCCAGGGCAACATGCCCGCCGCGTGGACCTGGAACCGCTCCGTCAGGTGGCCGCAGGCGCCCGCGTCGGAACGCGCCACCGCGAGCGCGCCGCCGAGGTGGCGGATCATCACGAAGGTGAGCGGGGCGACCGTGCCGGGGCCGGTCGCGGCGAGCAGCGTGGCGGCCGCCCGGTCGTCGAGGTCGGTCAGCAGGTGCGAGGTGACCAGCGCCGGGGTGGGGTCGGTCGGCTCCATGCAGATCTCGCCGAGCCGGTCGACCGGCATCGTCCCCCGGGTGTCCACGATCGCGCCGGGGATCGTGTCGAAGCGGGCCAGCAGCTCCCGCGCCTCCTCCTCGCCGCCCAGGTAGGTCGCGTCCAGGCAGACGGCCGACAGGCCGCGCAGCGGCTCGGGCAACTCGGGGAACGGGGGCAGCTGCAGCAGGCTGAACCAGACGGTCAGCTCGTCGGGGGCGGTACGGGTGACCTCGCGGAAGGCGGCCAGCACCTCGGCGGCGCGGGCGGCGGGCCACATGATCCGGCCGCCGAACAACTCGGGGGCGGGGAACAGGCCGATCTCGACGGCGGTGACGATCGCGTAGTCGCCGCCGCCCCCGCGCAGCGCCCAGAACAGGTCGGGGTCGGTGTCGGCGGTCACCCGGCGGTGCTCGCCCTGGGCGTCGACCAGCTCGACGGCCACCACGGCGTTGGCGGCGAAGCCGTGTTTGCGGCCGAACCAGCTCAGCCCGCCCCCGAGCACGAACCCGGTCACGCTGACCGCGCCGGTGCTGCCGGCCAGGCCGGTCAGGCCGTGCTTGGCGGCGGCGGTCAGCACCTCCTGCCACGACGCCCCGGCCTCCACCCGGGCCACCCGCTCCTCCGGGCGCACGTGCACCGCCCGCATCCGGGACGTGCGCAGCAGGATCGCCCCCGCGAACCCCGACGACGGCGCGTGCCCGTTGGGCTGGGTGGCGATCGACAGGCCGTACAGGCTCGCGTGCCGGACCACGGCCGCCACGTCGGCGGCGTCCTCGGCCTCCACCACGGCCAGCACCCGCTGGTCGACCGCGCCGTCCCACGGCTCCCGGGCCCGGTCGAACCCCTCGTCGCCCTCGGTCAGCACGCGGCCCCGGATCACCTGCCGCAAGTCGTTGATCATGATTCCTCCTCGTTCGTCTGGGTCGAGGATCGATCGGGCCGTTTGGGGTTGGGTTGTGATGGAGTTGGAGGGCAGCTCTAAGCCGGCGCGCCGAGGCCGCCCTCACCCTGCGCGAACGCCTCGGCCTGGCCTCTTGCGCGGCGGAGAGCCGCCGGATCCTCACTGAGCTGGGGGCTTAACGTGATGCGCGGGATTCCCGTGTCGTGCCACCATCGATGGGAAGACACGGTGGTGTCGCATTGTTGTCAGGAGAAATGACGTATATGCCTAACGAGCCAGAAGACATCGGCGATTACGAACTCGAAGAGCGTCAGGCGCTACGGCGGGTCGCGGGTCTTTCGACGGAGCTCGAAGATGTCACCGAAGTCGAATACCGCCAGCTCCGCCTCGAAAGGGTCGTCCTGATCGGGGTGTGGACCAGCGGCACCTCTTTCGACGCCGAGAACTCCCTCCAGGAACTCAAGCTGCTGGCCGAGACGGCCGGCTCCGAGGTCCTCGAAGGGCTGATCCAGCGGCGCGACCGGCCCGACCCGGCCACCTACATCGGTTCGGGCAAGGCGATCGAGCTGCGCGACATCGTCGCCTCGACCGGCGCCGACACCGTCATTTGCGACGGTGAACTGACCCCCGGTCAGCTGCGCCAGCTTGAAGAAGTGGTGAAGGTCAAGGTCATCGACCGCACCGCGCTGATCCTCGACATCTTCGCCCAGCACGCCAAGAGCCGCGAGGGCAAGGCCCAGGTCGAACTGGCCCAGCTCTCCTACCTGCTGCCGCGCCTGCGAGGCTGGGGTGGCAACCTGTCCCGCCAGGTCGGCGGACGGGCGGCCGGCGGCGTCGGCATCGGCGGCCGCGGCCCCGGTGAGACGAAGATCGAGCTCGACCGCCGCCGCATCCGCGAGCGCATGGCCAAGCTGCGCCGCCAGATCAAGGAGATGTCCACCGCCCGCGACACCAAGCGCCACTCGCGCCGCCGCCGCGAGGTGCCGGCCGTGGCGATCGCCGGTTACACCAACGCCGGCAAGTCGTCGCTGCTGAACCGCCTCACCGGCGCGGGCGTGCTGGTCGAGGACGCGCTGTTCGCCACCCTCGACCCGACCGTCCGCCGCGCGCGCACCCCCGAAGGCCGCCTGTTCACGCTGGCCGACACGGTCGGTTTCGTGCGCCACCTGCCCCACCAGCTGGTCGAGGCGTTCCGCTCGACGCTGGAGGAGGTCGGCGACGCCGACCTGATCCTCCACGTGGTCGACGGCTCCCACCCCGACCCCGAGTCGCAGCTGGCCGCCGTCCGCGAGGTCTTCGGCGAGATCGAGGGCGCCCGCGACATCCCCGAGATCGTCGTGATCAACAAGGCCGACGCCGCCAGCCGCGAGGTCATCGACCGGCTGACGATGCGCGAGCGCCACAGCATCGTGGTCAGCGCCCGCACCGGCCAGGGCATCACCGAGCTGATGGACCTGATCGAGCAGGAGCTGCCCCACCTCGACCACGAGGTCCACGTGTTGATCCCCTACGACCGGGGCGACCTGGTCGCGCGGGCCCACAAGGAGGGCGAGGTGCTGTCGGTCGACCACACCGGCGACGGCACGGTCCTGCACGCCCGCGTCCCGTCGACCCTGCACCACGAGCTGGACAGGGTGGCCAAGCCGGTGGAAACCGTCTAATTCCGACCTTTTCCGTAAAGCGGCAGGAAAGCGGCGGTAGCTAGCATGCATCGCCGTTGGTACGATATGGCGAACCTCACGGCGAATTTCGCCGTGAGGGCTGTTACGCGTGGGGGACGCGCGCATAACCGGGCCCTACCTGGGGGAATGGGCTCGGGCGTGACAGGAGAGCAGGACGGGCCAACCGGATGCCCAGGAGGCGAACCGGCGTTCTTCTCAATAACCCTGTACAGCGAGGCGACCTGTGAAATAACGTAACTGGACTGAAATCGCCGAGGCGATCCCCGGCGATCGGTCCATCGCACAACCCGGTGCGCGATGAGAGCAGGAGACCCCCCAATGACGTCCGGACACGGAGCGGACCCGGCGGGTCCACCGGTGGTGACGACATTGGCGTCCTCATTGGTGGTGGTCGGATGACCGTTAGGCTGCTCACGAACATCGGCCGCCTCTGGACCGGTCACGATGTCTGCAGCAACGCCTCGATTCTCGTCCACAACGACCGCATCGCCTGGGTCGGCCGCGCGGCCGACCTGCCGCAGTCGGTCCCCGGCGTCGTCGACGACATCACCGACGTCGACCACGTGGAGAACCTGGGCGGCGCCCTGGTGACCCCCGGCCTCATCGACGCCCACACCCATCCCGTGTACGCCGGCAACCGCTACGCGGAACTGGCGATGCGCTCGGGCGGCTCGACCGCCTCGGCCATCACCGCCGCGGGCGGCGGCATCGGCTCCACCGTCACGGTGACCCGCGGCACCGACCCCTGGACGTTGTGCAACGGCGTCCGCGAACGCCTCCGCGAGTGGCTGCTCAGCGGCACCACGACCGTCGAGGCCAAGACCGGCTACCACCTCACGCGCGACGGCGAACTCGCCGACGTGCGCCTTCTCCGCGAACTGGAGAAGGAGCCGATGATGCCGCGCGTCCACGTGACCTTCATGGCCGCCCACGTGGTCCCGCCGGAGTACTTCGGCCGCCAGCGCGACTACGTCGAGGCCGTCGCCGCCTGGTGCGCCGACGCCGCGGCCGCCGGCGCCGACTCGGTCGACGTCTACTGCGACGACGGCCACTTCTCGACCGAGGAGGCCCGCTGGGTCCTCGCGTCGGGACGCAACGTGGGCCTGCTGCCCCGCGTCCACGCCGGCGCCTACGCCAAGCGCGGCGCGGTCCAGCTCGCCGCCGAGATGGGCTGCGCGTCGGCCGACCTGCTCCACCACGTGACCGATGAGGACATCGCCCTGATGGCCCGCTACGGCGTGCCCGCGGTCGTCTGCCCCGGCACCGCTCTCCAGCAGGGCTCGCTCCCGCCGGTCCGCCGCCTGCTCTCCCAGCACGTGCCGGTCGCCCTCGGCAGCGACCACAACCCCGGCCACTGCGGCATCACCTCGATGTCCCTGGTCATCAGCCTGGCCGTGGCCGCCTTCGGCATGAGCGTCGGCGACGCCCTCCGCGCCGCCACGCTGGGCGGCGCCCAGGTCCTCGGCGCCCCCGACCGGGGCATCCTCGCCCCCGGCCGCCTGGCCGACATCGTGCAGTGGGACGCCGACCACGAAGGCGCCTTCGCCTGGGCCTTCGGCCTGAAGCCCCGCCGCGTCTGGCGCGGCGGCACGCCCGTGCAGTAGATGCCGGTCGCCGTCGTCACCGACTCGACCGCCTACCTCCCACCGGAGGAGATCACGCGGTACGGCATCACCGTCGTACCCGTGACCGTGGTCGTCGGCGGCCGCGAGTTCCTCGACGGTCCCCAGATCCCCGCTGAGGCCGTTTCCGCCGCCTCTACGGTCACGACTTCCCGGCCCTCTCCTGAGCGGTTCCTGGAGGCGTACGAGGCTGCGGCGGCCGGCGGGGCCACCGGGGTGGTGTCGGTGCACCTGTCGGGGGAGATGTCGGGAACGGTGGACGCGGCCCGGCTCGCGGCTTCGTCGGCTTCACTGCCCGTCGAGGTCGTGGACAGTCGGTCGGTGGGGATGGGGTTGGGGTTCGCCGTTCTGGCCGCCTCGGTTTCCGCTTCCCTTTCTGAGCCTATTTCCGCTGTCGCCCTGGCTGCTCGGCGGTGTGCTGGGGGGACGTTCTCGTTCTTTTACGTGGATACGTTGGAGTATCTGCGGCGGAGTGGGCGTATCGGGGTTGCCGCCGGGCTTTTGGGGAGTGCGCTTTCTGTCAAACCGCTTCTGCACGTCAGCGGGGGGAGTGTGGCCTTGTTGGAGAAGGTGCGGACGGCTTCTCGGGCGCTTTCCCGGTTGGAGGATCTGGCTGTGGTGGCTGCGGGGGACGAGTTGGTGAATGTGGGGGTGCAGCATTTGGGGGCCGGGGAGCGGGCTGCGGGGCTGGTTGAGAGGTTGCGGGGGCGGGTGCCCAAGGTGGGGGCGGTCTGGGTGGGGGAGATCGGGGCGGCGATCGGGGTTCATACGGGGCCTGGGGTGGTGGGGGTCACGGTTTCGCCTGCCTGACGTGGTCGCCGGTGGTGCGGTGTCAGGGCCTGTTTCGATCTTCTTGACGTCATGCGTCAGGCGCAGCGCGCCGGTCACCGCCTGCGGTCCGTAATAGCTCCGATCACCATGCTCTCGCCGTTTGCGGGACAAGGTCTTGGCCGTTGGTGTGCTGCTCACCGGCACCCATCTCGGTGGGCGGCGGCGAGGCCGGTTGCCGCCTTCGCCTGCCGGCCCGGAGCCGGAGGGTGGTGACCGCTAACTTCATTACCCTGCCTGACGGCACGTCGGCACTCTGCCTTTTCTGATCTGGGAGAGCATCAGCCCTGATCCGCGGGGGTCCCCCACCCCAGATGGGGGAGCACCGACCTTGATTCGAGGGGCACCTAAGCCAGATCTGGGTGCACCCGCCTTGATCCGAGGGGCGCCCAACCTGAATCTGGGTGCACCCGCGTCGATCCGCAGAGTGCCCAACCCAAATTCGGAGCATCCGCCCTGACCTGCGGGGAACACTCAACCAATCCGGGAGCACCCGCCTTGATGTGGCAGAGCATCCGCGGAGCACCTGAGAGCAATTGGGAGTGGCCGCGGAGCTCTACCGGGGCTCGGAGTCGTGGTCGTCGGGCCGGTCAGCTCTCCTCGGGCCCGGCGAAGGTCACGTCACTGGTGTCCACGACGGTTGCTTCGCGGCCGGGGGCGGTCTGGAACTTCCAGTACAGGTTCGTGTGGGCGATGACCTGGTCGACCGGTGGGGCGCCGTAGGCGGTGAGGTCTTCGGTCGTGTGGGCGTCGCCGACGAGGGTGACGTCGTAGCCGCGGGTGAAAGCGCCGTGCAGGGTCGAGCGGATGCACGCGTCGGTTTGGGCGCCGGTGACGATCACGCGGCCAACGCCGCGGTCGGCCAGCAGGGTGTCGAGGTCGGTGTCCTCGAACGAGTCGCCGTAGAGCTTGTGGACGAGAGGCTCGGGGTCTTCCCGGGTCAGTTCGGGCACGTACTGCCAGTTCTCGCTGCCGTATTTGAGACCGTCGTCGGAGTGCTGGACCCAGACGACCGGGACCTTCTCCGTGCGGGCCTTGTCGATCAGGGTGCTGATGTTGGCGACCACCTCGTCGCGGCGGAGTGCGCCCTCGACTACTCCGTTCTGGACGTCGATGACGAGCAGTGCGGTGTTCGGACGGTTGGGCAGGGTCGTCATGAGACCTCCTGGTGCTCCGTATCAACGGTGTCGCGCACACGGTAGGGGTGGGCCGACGGCGTCTGGCCAGGGGCTTACGGCGTCGGCTTCGTGCGCGTCCACACTAGGACGGGGTACCGACAAAACTCGCTGTCGCGTTGCGCGGCGAACCTGTTGGCAGTCACCCCGCCATCGATCCTGAGTTCGATCAGAACGTGGGCCTGCGCTCGGGCTGGCCGGCAAGAGCGTTGGGCGTCGCGTGAAGCATCCGTCACCGGGTCGTGGCAGCGCGAGTGACCGCCGCGTTGATGCGCCTGCGCCGAGTTGAGTTCGCGCGTGGCGGCCGAGGCATTAAGTGGTTCTTGCGTGGAATCACAGGTGGGGAAAACTCTGGCGCTAAGTCTCGTTTGCTCGTAATTCGCGCCTTTTGTTATCTGTGGGTTATCCACAGAATGGCGTTCTGGGTCGGCGGGATCATCGGGCCAGGCTTTACCTTCTCCAGGTGCGTAGCAGGGAGCGGGAAAGTCGCCAGGCCGTGGCGCAGGCGCGGCTCAATCAGATCGTCGATCGGCCGCCGCCTTCATTCGGTGCCGGTCATCCTCAATCGAGATATCCGGTGCAGTCAGGTTCCCGGCCGGCGAGCTCGGTAGGCCCGAGAGGGCGTGACCCCTACAAGGCCCAGCCCACACCGGATGTTCACGATGATGCGTCGCTCGACCGGTTCGAAGAGCCGCACTCGTCGGCGGACGGTCAACCGCAGCCGAAGTATCCGGTCCAGTCGGGTTCCCTGCCTGCGAGAACGGCTAACCCCTACGACGTCGAACCGTCCCCAGAGCCGCTGGACCGGGCGCCTCTCCTGCCCGGCGCTCCGCCCAACCGGGCTGGTGATCCCCCTCCGTTGAGGGGCGATCGGCCGCAGCCGAGGTATCCGGTGCATTCGGATCCTCACCCGGCGCGGCCGGCGCGTCCCCGAGGGCGGGACCCCTTCCTGGCCGAGTCTGATTCGCAGCACGGTGCTCCCATGTCACCCGGTGGTGTGCCGCCCTCGTTCGGAAAGGCGCCGCCCCTGCCGAGGTGGCCGCTTCTCGATGAAGACGAGCTGGCCGACGAACTCGACGGTCCGCTCGATCCGGGGCGGCGGGGCATCAAGGGGCTGATCGTGGTCGGGATCGTGGCGGCGCTGGTCGCCGTGGCCATCGCGATCTGGACGCGTCCACGTGAGGAACCGCTCGCACCGCCCACCCCCGTGGCCGGGTCGTCGGTCGCGCCCAGTCCTGCCCAGTCCGCCGCGGTCGCCGAGGTGACGGTCTATGTGACGGGCAAGGTGAGACGTCCAGGGGTGATCGCGCTGCCGCTCGGGTCGCGGGTGGTCGACGCGATCATGGCGGCTGGTGGGCTCAAGCAGGGGGCCGAGCCGGGAGGGCTCAACCTCGCCCGCCGGGTCATCGACGGAGAGCAGATCGCGGTGGGAGAACCCGGCATGGCCGCTCCGCCGCCCGGCGTCGCCGATTCCGGGGTGGTCAGCCTCAACTCGGCCACGGTCGACCAACTCGACGAGCTGCCCGGTGTGGGAGAGGTGCTGGCGCAGCGCATCGTCGAATACCGCGACACCAATGGGGGGTTCCAGAGCATCGAGCAACTACGTGAGGTCGAGGGAATCGGTGAGGCCAAGTTCGCCGATCTGAAAGACCAGGTCACGCTGTGACGAACGCTTTCTCCTCTGGCAACGCGCATTCATGCGGAGAAGGTCATCCACCTGCTTCCGGCTCGGCCGCCAGGGCGACTGCCACCTGCTTCGATCCGGCAAGCCGAGATCGATTCAGGCGAACTCGACAGCCGCCCCAGGCTGCGGATCGAGCCATTCCTGAGCCATAAGGGCCAAGTCCTGAAGAAGGGAGTCCCAAGTGAGCAGCCGGTTCAACGGCGTTGGCAGGCTGCGATCGAGCGCCTCCCCTTCGGCGGGAGGTCGGCTATAGATGAGTAGCCGATCGCTCCAACGCGGAAGCCTGCGAGACAACCTCCAAGCACGAATCCGGCAACGAGCCGACCGTTACCGCCCCAAACGCCCAAGAACCGACGAAGAGCCCCTCACCCCACCCGCCAACGTCTGGCAAGGCCACTCCGTCGAGCTCGTCGTCCCGGTCGTGGCGGCCTGGCTCGCGGCCCTGCTCCTCATCGGCCTCCCCGCCTGGGCCTCCCTCGTCTCCGCCGGAACCTTCGGCCTGATCGCCCTCTCCAGAAAGCGCATCCTCGTAGCGGTGGCCATCGCCGGGTGCGCCGTCTCGATAGTGGTCGCCCTCAAAGTCCACGCCGTCACCTCGGGCCCGGTCGCCGAAATGGCCCGGAAGAACGTCACCGTCTCGGCCGAACTCGTCATCGCCGCCGACCCCAGAACCAAAGGCGACCTCGTCTTCGTGGAAGCCCGCCTGGTCGCCGTCGACCGGCTGAAACTCGACGCCCCCGTCCTCGTCTTCGCCAGGGGCGACACCTGGCGCACTCTGCTCCCCAGCCAGACCGTCGAAGTCTCCGGCCGTCTCGGCGTGGCAGAACCCGGGGAACTGCTGGCAGCCGTCTTCATGGCGCGTGGCGACCCGGTCGTCCTCACCTCCCCGTCGACGTCCCATGGCCTGGCAGGCGCCATCCGGGCAGGGTTGAGAGAGGCCAGCTCCGTCCTGGCCCCGGCCGAACGCGGACTCCTCCCCGGTCTCGTCGTCGGCGACACCACCGACCTCAGCGACGACGTCAAAGCCGACTTCAAGACCGCAGGTCTCGCACACCTGACCGCGGTCAGCGGCGCCAACCTCGCCATCATCGGCGGCGCCGTCCTGCTGATCGCGCGAGCCGCGGGGTTCACGCTCGTCTGGCGGGCCGTGCTCGTCGTGGTCGCCATGGTCGCGTTCGCGTTCGTCGCCCGGTTCTCGCCGAGTGTGCTGCGCGCCCTCGTCATGGGCACGGTCGCCGCGCTCGCCCTCGGCTCCGGGCGGCAGAAGGACGGTGTGTCCGCCCTCTCGGTCGCCGTGCTGCTGTTGCTGCTGTTCAACCCCGGGCTCGCCAGGGAGTACGGCTTCGCGCTCTCGGTCGCGGCCACCGCCGGGATCATCCTCCTGGCCCCCTACTGGCGGGACCGTATGGCCACCAGGATGCCCCTCTGGTGTGCCGAGGCGATCGCGGTGCCGGCGGCGGCGCAGGTGGCGGTCACGCCCATTTTGGTGCTCATGTCGGGGGAGATCGGGCTCGTCGCCATCCCGGCCAACCTGCTCGCCGGGCCGGCCGTCGCGCCGGCCACGATCGTCGGGTTCGTCGCCGCCATCATGGCTCCGATCAGCATGGACCTCGCCCAGCTGGTCACCCGGCCCGCCGGGGTGGCCGTCGGGTGGATCATCCTGGTCGCCGACCGGGCGGCCGAGGTACCGGCCGCGACCATCGGGTGGCCCGGTGGTCTGCTGGGGGTGGCGCTGCTCGTACCGATGGGGATCGCCCTCTGGCATCGGGGGGCCAGGCGGGTGAGCCTGGCCGTCGCGGGCGGGGTGCTGGTCGCGACGCTCGTGGCGGGGCCGGTGGTGTCCGGTTGGCCGCCCGGTGGGTGGCTCATGGTGATGTGCGACGTCGGGCAGGGTGATGCGATCGTCCTGCGCGCCGGCGATGGGAAGGGGGTCGTCGTCGACACCGGGCCCGAGCCCGATCTCGTGGACGGTTGCCTCGACCGTCTCGGCGTCGACGCGGTGCCGCTGCTGGTGCTGACCCATCCGCACGCCGATCACACCGGCGGGCTCACCGGGGTGTTGCGCGACCGGCGGGTGGGCGCGGTCGTGGTCAGCCCGAAGCGGGTTGTGAACACGGAACTGGCGGCGCGGCGCATCCCCGAATGGGTCGTCACGCCCGGCACCACCTGGCGGTTCGGCGATCTCGTGCTCACCGTCATCGCGCCCGCGCCGGACGCGCCCTCCAAAGGCGCCGGCGAGGGGTCGGTGCTGAACAACGCCAGTGTGGTGCTGCACGCCAAGTGGCCGGGCACCTCCGCGCTGCTCGCGGGCGACCTGGAGACCGAGGCCGAGTCCGCTCTTGTACGCACCCTCCCGCAGGCCGACATCCTGAAGGTGCCCCACCACGGGAGCGCGCGACAGGACCCCGCCTTCCTGGCCGCCGCCCGTTCCCGGCTGGCCCTGATCAGCGTCGGCGCCGGGAACGACTACGGCCATCCCGCCGACTCGACCCTCGCCACGCTGACCATGCTGGGCACCCGGATCCACCGCACCGACGTCCAGGGCGACATCGCGGTCGTGACCAGGGAGGGCTCGCTGGCCGTGGTCGCGCGGGGGCCGTGATGTGGCATGCTGCCGGGATGGGGAACGCCGCGCCGGTGACGCTCGTGTCGGGTGACGAGGAACTGCTCGCCGACCGGGCGGTCGCGTCGGTGGTCTCGTCCGTACGCGCCCAGGAGCCCACCGCCGAGGTGCACGATCTCACCGGGGGGAAGGTCGAGCCCGGCGAGCTGACCCGGCTGATGTCGCCCTCGTTGTTCGGCGACCGGTCGGTCGTGGTGGTGCGCAACGCGCAGGACCTGACGAAAGACGTCATCACCGAGACGGTCAAGTACGCCGCCCATCCGTCCGACGACGTCACCCTCGTGCTCGTCCATCCGGGCGGGGTGAAGGGCAAGGCGCTGGTCGACGGGGTGAAGAAGGCCGGCGCGCAGGTGGTCACGGTCGCCAAGCTCACCAAAGCGGGCGAACGCATCGACTTCATCCGCAACGAGTTCCGGGGTCTCGGCCGTACGATCGCGCCCGCCGCCGCCCACGCCCTGCTCGACGCGGTCGGCAGCGACCTGCGCGAGCTGGCGGCGGCCTGCAGCCAGCTGGCGTTCGACACCCAGGAGAAGACGGTCGGCGAGGCCGCCGTGGCCCGCTACCACCGTGGCCGGGCCGAGGTGAGCGGCTTCAACGTGGCCGACATGGCGGTCGAGGGCAAGCTCGCCGAGGCCCTGGAGCAACTCCGCTGGGCCCTGTCGACCGGCGTGGCCCCGGTGCTGATCGTCAGCGCCCTGGCAGGCGGCCTGCGCAGCCTGGCGAAGGTGTCGGGCGCCCCGAGGAACGCCAATGAGAACCAGCTCGCCGGACGGCTCGGCATGCCCCCCTGGAAGATCCGCAACGCCCGCCGCCAGCTGAACGGCTGGGGGCCGGAGGGCCTGTCCCGCGCGATCCAGGCGGTCGCGACGGCCGACGAACAGGTCAAGGGCGGCGGAACCGACGCGGCCTACGCCCTGGAGAACACCGTCCAGACCATCGTCCGCAGCCGAAACGGCCGCTGACCGGGATCACACGGCGTGGCGCAGCAGGCGGACCGGCGCCGACACCCCGACCCACCCTGCTCTGATCGAAAGCGGCCGGATGGCCGTATGCTCCGCGAATGCCCGGCGATTTCCCGATTCTATTCCTGGACGTCGACGGCCCGGTCATCCCCTTCGGCGGTCACCACCCCACCCGTAACTCCCACGCGTCGTCACGGGAGAACCCGTTGCTCGGCCGAGTCGACCCGGAGCTCGGTCCCAAGCTCGCGGCGTTGCCCTGCGAACTCGTCTGGGCGACCACCTGGGCATGCCACGCCAACGACGTCATCGCGCCGATCCTCGGCCTGCCCGACCTGCCCTACGTCGACTGGCCCGACGCCGACGAGCAGGGCGAACTCCACTGGAAGACCCGCCACCTGGTGGAGTGGGCCGCGGGCCGCCCCTTCGTCTGGGCGGATGACGAAATGACGGACATCGACCGCCGCTGGGTGGCTCGGCATCACCCCGCACCGGCCCTGCTTCACCGGGTGCGTCCCCAAGACGGCATGACAGACGGGGACATCGAGCTCATCGGCGCATGGCTCACCCATCCGCGCCGAACGGGATGAGGCCGGGTCAAGGACCCACGTGACCACCGTTCCGAGATGGCGACCGATGTCAGCCAGGCATCGCAGATATCTCGTATGGGGCCGCTCAGGCCGCCGACGTCTCCGCCTCCTGGAACACCCCGTCCCGCAGTTCCAGCACCCGATCCGCCAGCGTGATCAAACTCGGATCGTGAGTCGCCACCACCGCGGTGACCCCCTCGCTCCGCACCAGCGCCCGCAGCAGTTGCATGATCTGCCGCGCCGTCTGCGAGTCGAGCTGCCCCGTCGGCTCGTCGGCGATCAGCAGCTTCGGCCGGTTGGCCAGTGACCGCGCGATCGCCACCCGCTGCTGCTGCCCTCCGGACAGCTCGTAGGGCCGCTGGTTGGCATGCTGCTCCAGCCCCACAAGGGCGAGCAAGGCCTTGACCCGCTCGTCGCGTTCGGCAGGCGCCGTCCGGCTGAGGCGCATCGGCACCCCCACGTTCTCCGCCGCCGACAACACGGGGATCAGCCCGAACGACTGGAATACGAACCCGATCACGTCCCGCCGCAGCTCCAGGAGCCCGGCTTCCGGCAGGGCCGTGACCTCCTTCCCGTCGACGAACACCCGTCCCTCGGTCGGCGCGTCGAGGCCGCCGAGCAGGTTCAGCAGGGTCGTCTTCCCCGAACCCGACCGGCCGCGGACGGCGATCAGTTCCCCGGGTGAAGCGGTGAAGGACACGCCGCGCAGCGCCTCGACGCCGCGCGGGTAGACCTTGCGCAGACCTTCCACCACGACAAGCGGTGCGCTCATTCGCCGTTCTCCTCGCCAGCGCCGGCCGGCCACACTCCGATGTGGTCGCGTTCGAGTTCGAGTCTGACGCGCCGTTCCATCTCCAGCGCGTTCATGAAGTCACGGGGGAGCTGCAGGCGGCCCACCCGGTCGAGGACCGCGTACTCCTCGGCGATCACGTCGCCGTCTTCCGAGGTGCGGCGCAGGGTCTCACTGGAGGTGCGGCCGTCGCGGATGCCGACCGTCCGGTCGACCTGTTCCGAGACCAGGGGGTCGTGGGTGACGATGACGGCCGTCACGCCGAGTTCGCGGTTGGCGCGGCGCAGCGCGCCGAACACCTCCTCGGAGGTGTCGCTGTCGAGTTCGCCCGTCGGCTCGTCGGCCAGGATCACCTCGGGGGAGTTGGCCAGGGCCACGGCGATGGCCACGCGCTGCTGCTCGCCGCCTGACATCTGGCCGGGGCGGCGGGGGGCGCAGTCGGCGACGCCGAGGAGGTCGAGCAGGCCGTCGGCCCTGCCGGGGGTGACCTTCTTGCCGGCCAGCTTCATCGGGAGCAGCACGTTCTCGCGGGCCGTCAGGTAGGGGAGCAGGTTGCGGGCGGTCTGCTGCCAGATGAAGCCGACGACCGAACGGCGGTAGCGCAGGCGGTCCTTGGCCGTCATCGACAGCAGGTCCATGCCGGCCACCCGGGCGAGGCCCGCGGTCGGCACGTCCAGGCCCGAGAGCACGTTCAGCAGGGTCGACTTGCCCGAGCCCGACGCGCCGACGACGGCGATCAGCTCGCCCTTCTCGATCAGCAGGTCGAGGCCCTGCAGGGCGACCACCTCGACGCCCTCGGTCTTGTAGATGCGGACCAGGTTGTCGCACAGGATGTGGGCGTGCTCGCCGAACGCGGGCGCCCGGCGGGTGGCCTGGGCCTCCAGGTCGGACAGGGTGGTCATGAGGATTCCCCCACTCGGAGTGCGGTGGTGACACGGCGGCCGGCGGTCGCGTGGGCGAAGGCGCCGAGGATCGAGACGGCGGTCAGGGCGGCCGCCAGCAGGGCGGGTGTGGTGAAGGTCAGCGGGAAGTCGGTGACGGCCAGGCCCGCGAACGACGACAGGTCGAGGCCGGGGCCGATCACCAACGGCAGCACCAGGCCGAGCGCGAGGCCGGCCACGGCGGTCAGCACGATCAGGGGGGCCACCTCCAGCACGGTCAGCGTGCGGGCCTGCTGCTGGGACAGGCCCAGCGTACGCAGGAACGACAGCGCCTTGGCGCGGTCGGCGGCGCCGATGACCAGGGCCACGATCACGGCGATCAGCGCGTAGACGCCCATCGCCAGGGTGGCGACGGTGAAGGCGACCGTGACGGCGCCGGTCAGCGGGGTGTCCTGGACGTCGGCCAGCGCGCTCGCGTAGGTCTCGATCTCGGCGTCGGCCAGGCCGACCGTGCGTTCCAGCGTCGCCCGGTCGACGTCCCCGTCGACCAGCAGGATGTTCGTGTACGTCCGGAGCCCCGCCCGCTTCGGCCCGTCGAACGGCATCACGATCAGGTTCTCGCCCGGGAACGACAGTCCGGGCAGCTCGTCGAGCCGGCCCATGTTGCGGATCGTCATCCGGGTGTGCCACCCGACCTCGATCTCCTTGTACGGCACCAGCGTCGTCGACACCAGCGCCGGGACGCCGAGCCCGCGCGGCGGGTCGGGCACCGTCAGGGGCGAGCCGTCGACGAGCTCGCGGTAGTCCTTCAGGTCGATGGACAACACGGTGGCCCGCATGCCGCCGATCCCGACCTGCACGTTGCCCTTCCCGGCCCGCAGCACCGAGGTGACTCCGGGCAGCGCCTCGACCCTGGCGACCACGTCCTCGGGGATCTCGGCGGCCCGTTCGATCCGGGCCTGCGCGCCGACGTCGCGCCACGCGGCCCGGCTCTGGGTGTCGCCGATCGCGCCCGACACCAGCGCCCCGAACACCGACACGGCGAGGGCGGGCAACAAAATCAGCACCGGCAGCGCCGCCCCGCCGCGCGACCGCGCGGCCAGCGTCAGCCCCAGGAACGGCACGGCCCCGGGACGCCGTCCGGCCAGCCGCGTGAACAACTTCAGCGGCAGCGGGTAGAGCCGCAGCGTGAGGATCCCGGCGGCCAGCGCCAGCCCGGCGGGCGCCAGCACCAGGAACGGGTCGACGCCGAGTTCCTGCGCCTCGCTCGCCACCCCGCGCGTACGCATCAGGTACGCGCCGCCCACACCGAGCAGCACGACGAGCGACTCCAGGGCGATGCGGCGCGGCGAGGGACGGGCCGACACGAGGTCGGAACGGCTGTCCTTCAGCGGACGCCGGTGCGCCACGGCGAGCCGCCCGGTCGCGAACAGCAGCGTCGCCACGGTCAGCACGACCGGCACGACGTGCGCGAGCGGCGTCGACGGGCCGGGCACCAGGTACGACAGGCCGTAGCCGGCCAGCGCGGCGGGCAGCACCGCCAGCGCGACCACCCCGACCCCGGCCCGCACCACCTGGGCGAGGGAGGCGCCGCGGGCCCGTACCAGCGACAGGCCCGAGCGCATCCGCTCGGTGAGCAGCTGCACGGCCAGCGCCAGCACGCCGAGCGACACCACCGCGAGCCCGCCCAGCAGCAGGTAGAGCAGCGTCTCGGCGGTGCGCAGCACGACCAGGAAGTCGCCGAGCACCCGGTTGAGGCCGGTCAGCAGCTCGTAGTGGAGGTCGAGCGGGCTGCCGAGCGCGCCGCCCGACAGTTCGCCCAGGAACCGCTGGTAGTCGTTCACCTCGGCGATCATCGCCGGGGCGGTGGCCGCCGCGACCCGGGCGCGGTCGACGCCGAAGATCCACCAGTAGCTCACCTCGCGGCGCTGGTCGAGCTTGGCCAGGCCGTCGTCGCTGATCAGGCCGGAGGTCAACCACTCGTTGTCGGTCGAGTGGGGGATGGGGCGTTCGACGACCCTGGTGACCTCGCCGTTGTGCTCCCAGTACGGGTCGGCCGCGTCGGTCAGCTCATAGAGGCCGGTGACCTCGGCCACGACCGGATAGCTGTTGCCGAGCAGCAGGGTGGCGCCGACGTCGAGGCCCATCTCGTCGACGACCTCGGCCACCAGGCCGATCTCGATGACCGTCAGGTCCTTGAGGTCGGGCCGGCCGGGCAGCCGGGGCAGCGCCGACGACGCGCCGGGCGGCCGGCCCTTGACCCACTTCACCCGGGACGCCGCGCCGGGCAACCACGAGAAGTCGACGTACTGGTTGTTCCGCCGGGGACCGTCGACGCGGTCGCTGAGCGGGGTGCCGGTGGTCTTGGCGGCGAAGTGGGAGGTGCCCTGCCCGAGCGGGACGACCACCCGGCGCAGCTGCGCCGGGAGGCCCTTGGCGATCTCCTCGTACCGGTTCTCGAAGTCGGCCGGCCGGGTGAGCAGCGCCTGCGGCGCGATCGGCCGCCCGGTCACGCCGAGGTCGGTCACCTGCACGGAGACGTCGCCGAGCATGCCGTGGACGGCGTCGTCGTAGGCTCGCTCGTAGCCCCGGGGCAGCGCCGCCAGCAGCAGCGACGCGGAGAGGCTCAGCAGCGCCAGCACCAGGGCGGCGCCCCGGTGCACCTTGACGAGCTGCCAGACGTTCACTCAGTCCTCCCCGATGCGCAGCGCGCGGCCGAGACCCTGGCGGCGGAGCGTGCGGGCCAGGCCCGCGACCACCGCGAACAGCAACAGCGCCACCACCGCGAGCAGGGCGGCCGTCGCGCCCCACGGGATGTCGAGCAGCACCCCGGGGGTCACCGCCGTCGCCTGCCCGGTGAGCACGATGTGCGGCACGACGAGGGTGGCCACGGCGACGGCGAGAGCCGTACCGCCCAGCAGGGACAACCCGATGATGAAGGTCTGCTCGACGGCGAGCAGCCCGAAGACCTGGTTGAAGCTCACCCCGAGCGCGCGCAGCAGCGCGAACTCGGTGGCGCGCTCGCGGGCCGCGACGGCGGCGTTGACGAGGAAGCCGAGCACCGCGAAGACCAGCGCCGCCGCGAAGCCGAGGATCAGCGCGCCCTGCAGGCCGCTGGCCAGCGGGTCGTCCTGGAGCTGGCGGGTCAGCGTGGTCCGCGACACGATCGTCTGGTCCCAGTCGATGTGCCGGGTCATCTCGGCCTCGGCCCGCTGGTCGCCGGTGGCCAGCCACCACTCCGTGGCGGGATGCGGCGCGTACGCCCCCGTGAGGTCGCGGGCCTGGAGGGTCTCCAGGTCGGCCAGCACGGCCGGCTGCACGCCCTCGGTGCCGGGCATCGCGTCCAGGATGGCGATGGGCGTCACCGGGGTCGGCGTGCCGTCGATCGCCATGGTCGCCGTCTTGCCGATCACCAGCTTCGAACTGGCGGCCAGGTCGGCGGTGACCGCGACCGGCAGCGTCGCCGGCGACGCCGGGCCGGGCAGCATCGCGATGTGCTCCGACTCGACCGGCACGTCGGCCGGGTGGGAGGCCGGGCGGCCGGTCGTCAGCGTCAGGAACCCGCCGGGCGTGACCGCCGGCTTGTCGAGGTTGGCCTTGCCGCGCTGCGCGACCGTCCACGACGGCGCGGCCAGCGGGGCCCCGGCGTCGGTGGTGACCGCGCCGACGGCCAGCGTGAGCGCGCTGCCCTCGGGCGGGATCGGCACGTCGAGCAGCAGGCCCTCGATCGTCAGCGGGTAGGCGATCGTGCCGGAGCGCCCGCCCAGCGCCTTCAGGTCGGCGGTCACCTTGTGGTCGCGGCCGTCGGTGCGGAGCGCGGGGGTGCGGACCTCGGTCCGGGTGCCGAGGCGGTCGCGGACGACCAGCCGTAGGGGCATGCCCTGGTAGCCGTCGGCGCGGGCCGGGTCGGCGAGGGTGAACCGGAGGTCGAGCGTCAGCGTGGCGGGTTCGCCCGGGATCGCGATCGAGGCCGGGTCGGGGCGGGCCGAGGAGAGCTCGCCCGCCAGTTCCGGCACGGTCATCGAGGTGAGGTCGGAACGCAGGTGCAGCAGCCCGTCGAGGCGTCCGGCGTCGGCGGCCAGGAACACCGCGTCGTCGCCGCCGAGCTCGACCGCGCCCCGGTAGACCGGGCTGATCCCGGTGACGCCGGGCAGCGCCGCGTAGGTGCCCGCCCGGCCGAGCGCGCCCAGTTCGGCGCCCGCGACCGGCCCGGCGACCCGCAGGTCGGCGGCGGCGATGTGGCGCGCCTGGTCCTCCTGGGACCCCCGCCAGGTCGCCGCCGTCGCGACCGACACCACGCCGATCGCGATGGCCATCGTGAGCAGCAGCACCGGGCCCGAGTAACGCAGCGGGCGGCGGCTGACCTGCCAGGCGCCCAGCGCCGGCGCGAGACTGGACCTGCGGCTCGTCCACCGTTCGGCGATGCCCGAGACGATCGGGACGAGCCGCAGGCCCAGCATGCCCCCGCACAGAAGGGCCAGTGCCGGTCCCGTCACGATCAGCGGGTCGATGCCCAGACCGCCGCTCGTCGTGGACGTGACCGGAGAGCCGTACCGCTGGAGCTGCCAGACCGCGAGCGCCGCGACGACGAGCAGGACCAGGTCGCCGCCGGCGCGCTGGATGAGCCCCTGCTTCTCGCCGCGCCCGCGGGCCGACTGTTCTTCTATGTACGTCCGCCGCGCCCCCCGCCAGGCCGGCAGCGCCAGCAGCACGGCGCACGCGACCGCCACTCCGGCGGAGATCAGGAACGTCGACAGGTTGGGCGTGGGCGTCAGCCGCACCCCGGTGGCCCGCAACCACGGCAGCGACCCGACCAGCGTCAGCACGGGAGGGGCCAGGAACGGCGCCACGATCGCGCACGGCAGCGCCACCAGCAGCGACTCGGCCCCCGCCAGCAGCCCGAGGCGCAACGACCCGGCGCCGCGCGAGCGCAGCAGCGCGACCTCCATCCGCCGGTGGTCGGCCAGCAGCCGCGCCGTCAGCATCAGCGCGTACGCCGCCAGCACCAGCAGCTGCAGCACCGGCACCAGCATCGTCGAGCGGGCCACCAGCGCGGCCTGGTCGAGCTGGGCGAGCATCTCGGGCAGGTTGCTGGTCGTCGCGCAGCCGGTGCACTCGCGCTTGACGTCGTCGTTGAGCGCGGCCACCGCGTCGGCGAACGGCCGCAGCTCCTCACGCGGCAGGTCCCGCAAATCGGGCACCGCGAACCAGGTCGCCGTCACGTTCGTCGCGAACCGCTGGACGAACGTCTCCTCCGCCACCATCAGCGGCCCGTACGTCGTGTAGTTGCGGATCTCCGCGCCCCGCCGCAGCAGTTCGTCGTCGTTCCACCGGTCGCTGTAGGGGTCGGTCAGCCGGAAGATCCCGCTGACCTTCACGTCGACGGGCTTGTCGTCGAGCCGCCCCACGATCGTGAAGGTGGCCCCGCTGGTCAGGTCCATCTCCTGGGCGGCCGGCTGCGACAGCGCGACCTCGACGACCCCCGACGGCGAGGCGGCCGGCCAGGCGCCCTCGACGAGCTGCGCGTGCCGGTCGAGGTGCTGGTAGGTGGCGAACCGGGTCAGCTCGGGCTGCTCCAGCTTCTCCTGGCCGGGCATCGCGTAGGAGTCGGACCGGATGCCGACCGTCACCTCGGCGGGCACGTCGCCGTACGTCTTGGCGAGCTGCGCCCGGACGAGGGCGTCGCGCTGGGGGAAGGTCGTCGCGTCGACCGGCGTGGTGACCTTGGCCGAGGTGGTCCGGATCGGGGCGGTCTCCATGGTCCGGCGGACGCCGACCTCGGCGACGGTGACGGCGTACATGATCAGCGCCACCAGCGCGGTGGTGGCCAGCAGGATCGAACCGAACGCGGCGACGAGGAGGAGCGGCTGGCTGAGCGCGCGCCGCAGGACCAGCGGAATACGCCCCCGCATGTACCGACTCCCATCGTTTTTGCCGTTGTGCGGCACACGATAGGGGAGCGGGCGGTCTTGACGACCGGTCAGAAGAGACGGTGACCTAGCCGGTACGCTGCGGCGATGCCAATGTGATATCGAAAACGTGACATATTACGGGTTGAATCCCGACAACGGCGAAAGCCGCGCCCCGAGGGAATCGGGACACGGCTTCCGGAACGTCGCTGAACGCAGACCTAGCTGGCCGCGAGGGCGGCGGCGCGCTTGGCGATCGCCGACTTGCGGTTGGCGGCCTGGTTCTTGTGGATGACGCCCTTGCTCACGGCCTTGTCGAGCTGGCGGCTGGCCGCCTGCATCGCCGCGGACGCCGCGGCGGCGTCGCCGGACTCGGCGGCCTCGCGGAACTTGCGGACAGCCGTCTTGAGCGACGACTTGACGGCCTTGTTGCGCTGCCGGGCCTTCTCGTTCTGCCGGTTGCGCTTGATCTGGGACTTGATGTTCGCCACGAAGAAGCCTCAAAAAGAAGTCTGGGTTTCGGTATGGGTCGCGCTGGCTCGGTGAGAGGGCGTGCCATACGCAGTTGTCTAGGATACCAGCACCCATGACTCGCGGTACTCCTTCCAATCCTCCTCCGTGGCCGCGAAATCCACGTAGAGGGCCAGGCCGGTGTCCTCGCGCGGGGTCTCGCTGATCACCAGCCGGAGCCCCTCGGCGGCCATCTCCACACTCTCGGCGTAGTCGGTCAGGCCCAGCTTGTGGTCGTGGTAGGCCGGGGCGCCGATCAGCACGCCCGTCGACGCGGGGGCCAGCGCGAACGCCTTGCGGGCCTGGCGGGCGACCCAGCCGCCGTACACGGTCTGGAGGGGCGTCCACGAGTCGTAGGTCATGATCGCGACCTGGTCGACCCGCTCGGCCACCTTCCGGAAGTAGCCCTCCGACCAGTACTTGCCGTGCCCGACCACCGTGTTCCACCCGGTCACCGCGCCGGGGAACGGCTCGATCTGGTGGCTCGCGATGGAGATCCGGGCGTTCGGGATGGCCGCCCGCGTCTCCTCCAGCAGGCTCAGGTAGGCGGCGTCGCCGTCCATGACCGGCTCGAAGTTGTAGTGGACGCCGTCGTAGCCGAGCGCGACGATCTCGCGCGCCCCCGCGATGACGTTCGCCCGGGTGGCCGGGTCGTCGAGGTCGAGGAAGCCCGCGTCGTCCTCGTTGACCGTCTGCCCCAGCCACGGCAGCACCCGCACCCCCGGCAGGTGGGTCCGCGCCCACGCGAGGAAGTCGCGCGACTTCGGATGGAGGCCCGGATCGAGCCGCCCGTCGGCCCCATAGGGCCCGGAATGCACGAACACGTCCCGCATGTGCGTGAGACGCGGCTTCAGGGCTTCGAGATCCTTCTCGGTACGCCGCCCGTCGACCCACATGTGCCCCATCCACAACGCGTCGGTGCCCGCGGAACGCGCCGTGGCCGAGGGAGTGCCCAGGTAGTCGAGCCGTAACACGGCCATTCCCGTCACCGCCAGCACCAGGGGCAACGCCACGAGAATCGACAGGCCGAGGAGCACACGGCGGCGCGTGGTCGAGGCAAGCATGGGGACATGCGACCATGGAGGGTGGCTGCTCCGCCAGCCGTCGATCGCCTCAATCCCAGTTGAAACGGACTTCGGTGCGCACTCAGACCGGCCAGACCGACCCCGCGTTGATCCGCAATTTCTGCATCATCGCGCACATCGACCATGGCAAGTCAACGCTTGCCGACCGGATGCTCCAGATCACCGGTGTGGTCGACGACCGGTCCATGCGCGCCCAATACCTCGACCGGATGGACATCGAGCGCGAGCGCGGCATCACCATCAAGTCGCAGGCCGTCCGCCTGCCGTGGAACGGCCACGTGCTCAACATGATCGACACGCCCGGCCACGTCGACTTCACCTATGAGGTGTCGCGGTCGCTCCAGGCGTGCGAGGGCGCGGTCCTGCTGGTCGACGCCGCCCAGGGCATCGAGGCCCAGACGCTGGCCAACCTCTACCTGGCCATGAACGCCGACCTCAACATCATCCCGGTGCTCAACAAGATCGACCTCCCGGCCGCCCAGCCGGAGAAGTACGCCGAGGAGCTGGCCGGCCTGATCGGCTGCGAGCCCTCCGACGTGCTGCGCGTCTCGGGCAAGACCGGCGTGGGCGTCAAGGAACTGCTCGACCACGTGGTCGACACCATCCCCGCCCCGGTCGGCGACGCCGACGCCCCCGCGCGGGCCCTCATCTTCGACTCGGTCTACGACACCTACCGGGGCGTCGTCACCTACGTCCGCGTCATGGACGGCCACCTGGGCAAGCGCGAGCGCATCCTCATGATGTCGACCAAGGCCCAGCACGAGACCCTGGAGATCGGCGTCATCAGCCCCGAGCCGCTGCCCTCGGCCCTGGGCCTGGGCGTCGGCGAGGTGGGCTACCTGATCACCGGCGTGAAGGACGTCCGCCAGTCCCGCGTCGGCGACACCGTCACCTCGGCCACGAAGCCGGCCGACGACGCCCTCGGCGGCTACGAGCACCCGCGCCCGATGGTCTACTCGGGCCTCTACCCGATCGACGGCGACGACTTCCCCGAGCTCCGCGAGGCCCTCGACAAGCTGCGCCTCAACGACGCCGCCCTGGTCTACGAGCCCGAGTCGTCGGCGGCCCTCGGTTTCGGCTTCCGCTGCGGCTTCCTCGGCCTGCTCCACATGGAGATCGTGCGCGAGCGCCTGGAGCGCGAGTTCAACCTGGCCCTGATCTCGACCGCCCCCAACGTCATCTACCGCGTCATCATGGAAGACGGCACCGAGCACACGGTGACCAACCCCTCGGAGTTCCCCGAGGGCAAGATCGCCGAGATCTACGAGCCGACCGTGAAGGCGACCGTGCTGGCCCCGGCCGAGTTCATCGGCGCCATCATGGAGCTCTGCCAGGGCCGCCGCGGCGCCCTCCAGGGCATGGACTACCTGAGCGAAGACCGCGTCGAGATCCGCTACACCCTGCCCCTGGGCGAGATCATCTTCGACTTCTTCGACCAGCTGAAGTCGAAGACCCGGGGCTACGCCTCCCTCGACTACGAGCCCTCCGGCGAGCAGGACTCCGACCTCGTCAAGGTCGACATCCTCCTCCAGGGCGAGGCCGTCGACGCGTTCTCGGCCATCGTCCACCGCGAGAAGGCCTACGCCTACGGCGTCGACATGGCCAAGAAGCTGAAGGACCTGATTCCCAGGCAGCAGTTCGAGGTCCCGATCCAGGCGGCGATCGGCGCCCGCGTCATCGCCCGCGAGAACATCCGCGCGATCCGCAAGGACGTCCTGGCGAAGTGCTACGGCGGCGACATCTCGCGTAAGCGCAAGCTCCTCGAGAAGCAGAAGGAGGGCAAGAAGCGCATGAAGATGGTCGGCCGCGTGGAAGTCCCCCAGGAGGCTTTCGTGGCAGCCCTGAGCACCGACTCGAGCGGCGCGGAAAAGGCCAAGAAGTAGGGGCCGTCGGTCGGCGGCGCTCATGACAGGTTGTGACAGGAGCAAGACAGATTGAGACAGGTAAGTGCGCGCACTTACACTGACTGTTATGAGCGTCATGCGGGACGAATTTCGCGATCTTGTCGACCGGCTCCCTGAGGAGCAGGTCGCTCCGTTGCTGCAACTTGTCCGCGATCACCTGGGAGACATGCCCAAGGTTCGGAATCTGCCGTTCATCGGGATCATGGAGGCGGAGCCCGATTTCGCCGAACGGTCGGAAGACTTCCTAAAGTCAGGAGACAATCACCATTCGTGATTGTCGTTGACACTGGACCGTTGGTCGCGGTTTCCAACCGCTTAGACCGATACCACGAAGTCTGTACTTCCGTTCTGGAGCGTTACCCGGGCCCGATGCTTGTTCCGGTGTCGGTCCTCGTTGAGACGGCCCAGGTCCTCGAGAGGCGGGCGGGGAGCAAGGTCGAAGCCAGGTTTCTCCAGGACTTCGCGAAAAGTGGCCTCACTCTCGTCGACCTCAATGGCGACGATCTCGGACGGATGAGTGCATTGGTGGATCATTACGCGAATCTGCCGCTTGGTTCCGTAGACGCATCGGTGATCGCGGTCGCCGAGCGGCTGAACATCCATGCCGTCGCGACCCTGGACCGGCGCCATTTCACCGTGGTGCGGCCCTGCCACGTCGACGCGTTCGATCTCCTTCCCGCTGAGCTCTGAACGGCTCGTCCACCGGCCGAATGAGAAAGGGCCGGAGCGCGACCCAGTTGCGCTCCGGCCCTCGTCGTTCAGGTCAGCGCAGGACCTTGTAGAGCGCGGTCGTCAGGGACGCCCGGCTGTCGTCCTGGTCGATCGACCACATCATCGCGCCGCCGAGGCCCTTCAGGCGGATGTAGGCCGCCTTCTCGACCAGCGAGATCGGGTCGTCGTAGGACCAGAACTCGTTGCCGTCGTACAGCCAGACCGAGCCGGTCAGCAGGTCGCGGTGGCGCTTGCCGGGCTTGCCGACGATGTCCTTGTAGTCTTCGGTGCCGTTGGCCCACTTGCCGGGGGCGGGGCCGGTGGCGGGCTTCCAGAGGCCGTTGCCGCCGGCGGTGACGCCGGTCCAGCCCTGACCGTAGAACGGGACGCCGACGACGATCTTCTTCTTGGGGGCGCCGCGGCTCAGGTAGTCCTTCACCGTCTGGTCGACGCTGAACTTGACCGCGTTCGGGTCCTTGCGGTCGGTGAAGAGGTTGCCGTTGTGGCCGGTGACCTGCTCCCACGAGCCGTGCAGGTCGTAGCCCTGGACGGTGGCGAAGTCGAGGTAGGAGAAGACCTTCTTGACCTCGAAGCCGGCGTCGATCTTCGCGGCGGCGGCGGGCAGGAAGGCGGTGAGCTCGTGCTTCTTGTTGTACGCGTTCATCTGGCGGCGCAGCTCGGCCAGGAACAGCGTGAAGTTCTGCTTGTCTTCGGGACGGATCACGTTGCCGACCTCGCCGGACGAACCGGGCCACTCCCAGTCGAGGTCGATGCCGTCGAAGACGCCCGCGCCCGCGCCCGGGGCGGCGCCGGGCAGGTTGCCCTTCAGCCACAGGTCGATGCAGGAGGAGGCCAGCTTGGTGCGGGCCTCGGGGGTGAGGACGGCGTCGGAGAACCACTTGGAGCCGGTCCAGCCGCCCAGCGAGATGAGGACCTTGAGGCTCGGGAACTTGGCCTTGAGCTTCTTGAGCTGGTTCAGGTTGCCGGCGATGGCGCCGGTGCCGTCGTCGGCCACGCCGTCGACGCTCTGCTCGGCCGGGACGGGGCGCTGCCAGTCGGCCCACGGGTCGGCCGAGTAGCACTCGCCGCCCTGGTTGACGAAGCCGAAGGCGTAGTTGATGTGGGTGAGCTTGGCGGCGGCGCCGGTCGTCACCATGTCCTTGACGTGGTAGTTGCGGCCGTAGATGCCCCACTGGATGAAGTAGGCCACCCGCTTGTATCCCGAGTCGCCGGTCGAGGCCTGGGCGGGAGCGGGCGCGGCGGTGGCGACCAGGCCGGCCACCAGGGCTAACAGAAGGGGGGTGCGAAGTCTCGGCACTGTTGTCTCCGCTGCTAGGAGGCATTTCTTATAGGAAAGTTTCCTGTAAGTTTGCCGGGATCATAAATGCGGGCGAGCGACTGCGTCAATCGACCTCTTGGCATCGGGCAGACTGGGCGGATGCCCTCCGTGCTCCCCGACGGCGAACCCGTCCCCACGTCCGGTGAACTGCCGCCCGCGGCGCTCGCCGCGCTGGGCGGGCGTCCGTTCGGTTTCTATGTGCACGTCCCCTTCTGCGCGAGCCGGTGCGGCTACTGCGACTTCAACACCTACACGGCGTCGGAGCTAGGGTCCGGAGCCTCACAAAGCTCTTACGCCGACACCGCGATCGAGGAGATCCGGCTGGCCCGGCGGGTGCTCGGCGACGCCGACCTGTCGGTCTCGACGGTCTTCTTCGGCGGCGGCACCCCGACACTGCTGCCCCCGGGCGATCTGGTGCGCATCCTCAAGGCCGTCCACGAGGAGTTCGGCATCGACCACGACGCCGAGGTCACCACCGAGGCCAACCCCGAGTCGGTCGGCCCGCGCGAGCTGGCGGCCCTGCGCGAGGGCGGCATCAACCGGATCTCCTTCGGCATGCAGAGCGCCCGCGACCGCGTGCTCCAGGTGCTCGACCGGCGGCACACGCCGGGGCGGGCGGCCCAGGCCGTCCACGACGCGAAGGAGGCGGGGTTCGCCCACGTCAACCTCGACCTGATCTACGGAACGCCGGGCGAGACCGACGACGACTGGCGGGCCTCGCTGGAGGCCGCCATCGCGGCCGGGCCCGACCACGTGTCGGCCTACTCCCTGATCGTCGAGACCGGCACCCGCCTGGCCGCCCGCATCCGCCGCGGCGACCTGCCCATGCCCGACGACGACGTCGCCGCCGACCGCTACCTGATCGCCGACGAGCTCCTGACCAAGGCCGGTTTCTCCTGGTACGAGGTCTCCAACTGGGCCACCAGCGAGAAGGCCCGCTGCCGCCACAACCTGCTCTACTGGTCGGGCGCCGACTGGTGGGGCGCCGGTCCGGGCGCCCACAGCCACGTCGGCGGGGTGCGCTGGTGGAACGTCAAACACCCGTCGGCCTACGCCGCCCGCCTGGCCCAGGGCCACTCGCCCGCCCACGCGCGGGAGCAGACCTCCGCCGAGGAGCGCACCCTGGAGCGCGTCATGCTCGAACTCCGGCTGGTCGACGGCTACCCGCTCGACGACCTGGCCAAAGAGGTCAGGCCGGCGGCGGCCAAGGCGCTCGCCGGGGGGCTGCTCGACGTCGAGGCGTTCAAGAAGGGCCGCGCGGTGCTCACCCTCCAGGGCCGCCTGCTGGCCGACGCCGTGGTCAGGGATCTGACGTGACGAAGTCGATGAGCTCCTCGACCCGGCCCAGCAGCTCGGGCTCCAGGTCGGCGTAGCTGTTCACCCGGCCGAGGATGTGCCGCCACGCGTCGGGCGGCTCCATCCGCCAGCCCAGGGCGGCGATCACGCCCTCTTTCCACGGGATCCCGCGCGGTACTTCCGGCCACGCCCCGATGCCCAGCACGGCGGGCTTGACCGCCTGCCAGACGTCCACGAACGGATGGCCCGTCACCAGCACGTGGGGGCCGGCCACCTGGGCGGCGATCCGGCTCTCCTTGGAGCCGGCGACGAGATGGTCGACCAGCACGCCGAGCCGCCGGCCGGGTTCGGGGCCGAACTCGGCGACGATCTCGGGCAGGTGGTCGACGCCTTCGAGGTATTCGACGACCACGCCCTCGACCCGCAGGTCGTGACCCCAGATCTTCTCCACGAGCGCGGCGTCGTGCACGCCCTCGACGTAGATCCTGCTCTCCTTGGCCACCTGGGCCTTCAGGCCCTCGACCGCGATGGAACCCGAGGCGCTGCGCCTCGGGCCCCGCGGCCCCGCTGGGGGGCGGACCAGAGTGACGGGCCTGCCCTCCAGGAGGAAGGCGGCGGGTTCCAGGGGGAACAGCCGTCGCCGCCCGAACCGGTCCTCCAGGGTGACGGCCTCCTTGTCGCAGGCCACCACCGCCCCGCAGAACCCGTCGTCGGCCCACTCGACCACGAGGTCGAGCTCGGCTGGGATCTGCGGGATCGTCCCCTTCTTGGGGCGCCGCCAGTCTCCGGAGAGCACGTCCCGCTCGTACATGCCGCGAACGTTAGTACATCCCCATCATCCGGCGGCGGGCCCGGCCGCGCCGGACCAGCACGACGATCGTGACGATCAGCGCGAGGAGGAAGCCGAAGGCGGGCAGGATGACCAGCGCGGCCAGGCCGCCCACCAGCCCGCCCGCCGCGTCGGCGGTGGCGGCCGACAGCAGCTGCTTGCCGACGCCGAACGTGACGCCCTCGCCGTCGCAGGCGACCTGGTATTCGCCGGCGGCCGGGACGCCGATCGTGAAGAGCATCTCCCAGTCGGTGCCGTTGTAGGAGAGGGTCTGCGAGCCCACCGCCTTGTCGAGGGTGATCTGCTGGCTCGGGTCGGCGCCGGTGACCTGGCACTGGACGTCGGTCGGCTGCCCGGCGGCGGCCCAGATGGCGGGGCTGTCGGCCGGGTCGATGCTCACCTTGACGGTCTCGCCGCCCTGGAAGGACGACGACGGGGCGATCTCGCCGATGTTGGCGATGGTCGACCCAACGCCCGCGGCGAAGATCACGCCGCCGACGATGAGGGTGACCACGAAGAAGACCCAGGACAGAACGATCCACAGGATCCGGGGCCGGACGGGTCCCTGCGGGGGCGGGCCGCCGTAGGGGGACTGGGGGGCGCCGTAATAGGGGTGGGGCTGCTGGCCATAGTTCTGGCCATATTGAGCGGTCATGGGAGACATTGTGTGATTAGCGACTTGCGGCGCATTTGCAGTCGGCTTGTTCCCCGCGTGCCCGACTGTGTTATCGCACCCCGGGGACGGTGGCCGTACACTTGGCACTCGGGAACACAGAGTGCCAGGGAGGTGAGAACGTGCTTGACGACCGGAAGCTGGCGGTGCTGCGGGCGATCGTCGAAGACTACGTCTCCACCAACGAGCCCGTGGGCTCCAAGGCGCTGGCCGACCGGCACAACCTCGGAGTCTCGCCGGCCACCATCCGCAACGACATGGCGGCCCTCGAAGACGGCGGCTACATCCACCAGCCCCACACGAGCGCGGGGCGGGTCCCGACCGACAAGGGCTACCGGCTGTTCGTCGACCGGCTGTCCCAGGTCAAGCCCCTCTCGGGCGCCGAACGGCGGGCCATCGAGACGTTCCTGGCCGGCGCGATCGACCTCGACGAGATCGTCATGCGGACCGTCCGGCTGCTCGCGCAGCTGACCCGCCACGTCGCGGTCGTGCAGTATCCCTCGCTGACCCGCTCGACGGTCCGCCACGTCGAGATCGTGCCGCTGGCCGACACGCGGGTCATGCTGGTCCTGATCACCAACACCGGCCGCGTCGAGCAGCGGGTGGTCGATCTGCCCGATGTGATCGCCGACGACCGGGTGTCCCACCTGCGCGCCGTGCTCAACACGGCGCTCGACGGCTGCGGGCTGGCCCAGGTCCCCGAGACCGTGGCCGCGCTGCCCGAACGGCTGTCCCCCGAAGACCGGCCGGTGGCCGCCACGATCCTCTCGGTGATCCTGGAGACGCTGGTCGAACGGCACGAAGAGAAGATCGTGTTCGCCGGGGCCGCCAACCTCGCCGCCGCCGATTTCACCATCGGCCTGCGCGACGTGCTGGAGGCCCTGGAGGAGCAGGTCGTCCTGATGCGCCTCCTCGGCGAGACCGACGACCTGTCCGAGCTGACCGTCCGGATCGGCTCGGAGAACCCCTACACCGGTCTGCGCGGCACCTCGATCGTGGCCGCCGGATACGGCTCGGGAGACAAGGAACTGGCCCGGCTCGGAGTGCTGGGCCCGACGCGAATGGATTATCCGGTGACGATGGGTGCGGTGCGCGCGGTCGCGCGCTATGTCGGCCAGATCCTGGCGGGGTCATAAGTGGCCAAGGACTATTACGCCACCCTCGGCGTACGCCGCGACGCGAGCCAGGAAGAGATCAAGAAGGCCTACCGCCGGCTGGCCCGCGAACTGCATCCCGACGTCAACCCCGACCCGGCGACGCAGGAGCGCTTCAAGGAGATCACCGCGGCCTACGAGGTGCTCTCCGACCCCCAGAAGCGCCAGATGCACGACATGGGCGGCGACCCGTTCGGCGGCGCGGGCGGCGCGGGGGCCGGCTTCGGCGCGGGCTTCCCGTTCAGCGACATCATGGACGCCTTCTTCGGCACCGCCTCGGCCTCCCGCGGCCCCCGCTCGCGGGCCCGCCGGGGCCGCAACGCGACGATCCGGGTCGAGCTCGACCTGGCCGAGTCGGGCTTCGGCACCACCCGGGAGCTCGTGGTCGACACCGCGATCCTCTGCGAGGTCTGCCAGGGCTCCGGCGCCGCGGCCGGCACCCACCCCGACACCTGCGACATGTGCCACGGCCGGGGCGAGGTCTCCCAGGTGACCCGCTCGTTCCTGGGCCAGGTCATGACCTCGCGCCCGTGCCCCCAGTGCGGCGGCTTCGGCAGCGTCATCCGCCACCCCTGCCAGGAGTGCTCCGGCGACGGCCGCGTCCGCACCCGCCGGACCATCAAGGTCCGCATCCCGGCGGGCGTCGAAGACGGCACCCACATCCAGCTCGCGGGCGAGGGCGAGGTCGGCCCCGGCGGCGGCCCGCCCGGCGACCTGTTCCTCGAGATCGTCGAGCGCCCCCACCCGACGTTCGAACGCCGCGGCGACGACCTCCACTGCACCGTCTCGATCCCCATGACCGCCGCCGCCCTGGGCACCTCCCTGACCATGGAGACCCTCGACGGCGCCGAGCAGATCGACGTCCGCCCCGGCACCCAGTCGGGCCAGGTCATCCCCCTCTACGCGCGGGGCGTGCAGCGCCTCAACGAGAGCGGCCGGGGCGACCTGCTGATCCACGTCAACGTCGAGACCCCGCTGAAGCTCGACCCCGAGCAGGAGGAACTGCTCCGCAAGTTGTCGCAGCTGCGCGGCGAGGAGCGCCCGCCCGGCAAGTTCGCGCCGGGCCAGCAGGGCTTCTTCTCCCGCCTGAAGGACGCGTTCAACGGCCGATGACCGTCCCCGTCTTCCTGGGTGAGGTCACCCCGGGCCCGCGCCTGACCCTGGCCGGGCCCGAGGGCCGCCACGCGGCCGCCGTCCGCCGCATCACGGCGGGCGAGCGCGTCGACGTCACCGACGGCGCGGGCCGGGTGGCCGAGTGCATGGTCGACCACGCCGGCAAGGACCACCTCGACCTCACGGTCCTCCGTGTGTACGACATCCCGTCGCCGACGCCCCGCCTGGTGGTCGTGCAGGGCCTGCCGAAGGGCGACCGGGGCGAGCTGGCCGTCGAGATGATGACCGAGGCCGGCGTCGACGCCATCGTGCCCTGGTCGGCCTCCCGGTCGATCACCCAGTGGAAGGGCGACCGCGCCGCCAAGTCGCTGGCCCGCTGGCGCTCGACGGCGCGTGAGGCGGGCAAGCAGGCCCGCCGGTTCCACCTGCCGGAGGTCCTCGAACCGGCCTCCACCAACCAGGTGGCGGCGCTGCTCGAATCGGCCGCGCTGGCCGTGGTGCTCCACGAGGAGGCGGCCGAGCCGCTGTCCCGGGTCGACCTGCCCGAGAAGGGCGACATCGTCGTGGTGGTGGGCCCCGAGGGCGGCGTGTCCGACGACGAGCTCACCCGCTTCCGGGAGGCGGGCGCGCTCCCGGCGCTCCTGGGCCCGACGGTGCTGCGCACCTCCACGGCCGGGGTCGCGGCGGCCGCGGTCCTGCTGGCCCGCACCGGCCGCTGGTAACCAGAAGCGGGCCCTTCCGGAGTGCGCTTGGCACGTTCCGAGAAGGCCCGCTTCGAAAGGGCTACGACGCCGGGGTCGAGACCTCCACCGTCGACGGCGTCACCAGAGGAGACGGCTCGGGCGTCGGCGCCGGGCAGTCGTCGCCGCACCCCGGCGGAGTGGGGGTGGGGGAGTCGGCCGTCGGCGTGGGCGACGGCTTCGTCGGGGACTTGGTCCCGCTCGGGTTCGGCTTGGTCGTCGGGCCGGAGGTCGGGTTGGCCTCCTGCGTCGGGCACTTCGCCGCGACCGCCGGGTCGGGGGCCGGGGTCGGCTCCGGGGTGACGCACGGGTCGGACGACGGCTCGGGCGGCGGCGCGGCCGCGGGCTGCGACGGGGCCGCCGAGGTCGCCGGCGCGGTCGACTCGGGCGCCCGGGTGGGGTTCTGGGTGGTGATCGAGATCCCGGGCTGGTCCTGGGTCGGCGGCGGCTGGGCGGTCGAGCCGGCGCTCGGCAGCTCACCGGCCGGGGTCTGCTCGGTCTCGGGTTCGTTGCCCACGAAGTCGACGCCCACGTTCTCGCGTATCTCGGGAACGGTGACGACCACGATTCCGGCCACCAGGGCGGCGGCGGCCACGGACGCACCTATGCGCCACCACAGCAGACCGCGGAGGCCGCGGTTGTCGATGCGGTGGCGGATTATCTCCAGTCCGTCGGGAGACGGCACGACCGAGTCCGCCTCCGCGCGCATCACACGGCGGAGGAGGTCGCCGTGCTCGTCGGGGGGGATGGTCATGAGAACTTCTCCAGCACTTGACGTAATGAGGCCATGCCTCTGGCGGTGTGACTCTTCACCGCGCCTTTGGAGATGCCCATGGCGTGGGCGATCTCGGCCTCGGAAAGGTCGCCGTAGTAGCGCAGGACCAGCGCCTCGCGCTGCCGCTGGGGCAGGGCGCGCAGCGCCTCGATCACCGCGGTGCGCTCGAGCTCGCCGATGGCGCCGTTCTCGGCACTCGGCGCGTCGGGGAGGCCCTTGGGGGCGTACTTCTCCACGACGGCTCGATGACGCAGCACGGAGCGCGAACGGTTGACGACCGACTGTCGCAGGTACGCAAGTGCCTTGTCGGGATCGCGCAGCCTGCGCCAGGCGCCATGGATGGCGACGAACGCGTCCTGCACGACTTCTTCGGCGCTGGCCACATCGCGGACCAGCAGCACCGCGAGACGCACAAGTGACCGATAGTGGGCGCTGTAAAGCGCCGTAACGGCCATGTCGGCATCCCACCCGACCGGCACCGTGCCCAGCGACCTGTCGGCCACGAGGGTCTCGGTGGTCACATCAGTAGGACGCTCGTCCTTGCCGGAGGGTTTACGCTCTTCCGAATCATTAGGGGGCATGACCCAGTTGTGTCCTCGCCCGACACAGGGGATTGGTTGACGGTGCAGTCTCGCACATAAACCCTATCCGGGCAGATCTTTGCACGGGACGATCCGGGGATTACCGATTGGCAACGCTAGGCTTCCCCCGTGAAGAATGAGTGCCTGTTCTGCGGAATCGTGGCGCGTGAGATACCCGCGACGGTCGTGTACGAGACCGACACCACACTTGCCTTCCGTGACATCAATCCCCATGCCCCCACGCATGTTCTGGTCGTACCGAAAAACCACGTGCGCGACGCGGGGGAACTGGCGGAGGCTGGGCTCGCCGACGACGTGATCAAAACGGCGAAGGCCGTCGCGGTCGCCGAGGGCATCGCCGAGTCCGGTTACCGGCTGGTCCTGAACACCGGGCCCGACTCGGGGCAGAGCGTCTTCCACGCCCATCTCCACCTGCTGGGCGGGGCGCCGCTGACGCTCCAGATGGGGTAGCGGACGGCTACCATTGACAGCGGTTAATAGGGAGGCGAGCAGGCCCGACGAGGCCGCCCATGTCCGAGACGCGCGAAACACAGAAGACCCACGCCAAGGTCGTGATCCCCGACGAGCACGCGATGATCAGCATCCTGGGCTCGCGTGACGAGCTCCTCCGGGTCATCGAGAAGAGCTTCCGGGCCGACATCCACGTGCGGGGCAACGAGATCACCATCACCGGGTCCCCCGACGAGAGCGGTGTGGTCGTCCGGCTGTTCGAGGAGCTGGTCGAACTCGCCCGTTCGGGGGCGCAGCTGACCCCCGACGCGGTCGAGCGCAGCATCTCGATGCTGCGCCAGAGCAACGGCCGGCCGGCCGAGGTGCTCTCGCTCGACATCATCTCCTCGCGCGGGCGCACGATCCGCCCGAAGACGGTCAACCAGAAGAACTACGTCGACATGATCGACAAGCACACGATCGTCTTCGGCATCGGCCCCGCGGGAACCGGCAAGACCTATCTGGCGATGGCCAAGGCCGTGAAGGCCCTGCAGGAGAAGCGGGTCAACCGCATCATCCTGACCCGTCCGGCCGTGGAGGCCGGCGAGCGGCTGGGCTTCCTGCCCGGCACGCTCTACGAGAAGATCGACCCTTATCTGCGGCCGCTCTACGACGCCCTCCACGACATGATCGACCCCGACTCGATCCCGCGCCTGATGGCCGCGGGCACGATCGAGGTCGCCCCGCTCGCCTACATGCGCGGCCGGACGCTCAACGACGCCTTCATCATCCTCGACGAGGCCCAGAACACCTCGCCCGAGCAGATGAAGATGTTCCTGACCCGTCTGGGGTTCAACTCCAAGATCGTCGTCACCGGTGACGTCACGCAGGTCGACCTGCCGGGCGGCACCCAGAGCGGCCTCAAGGTGGTCCAGGACATCCTCGACGGCATCAACGACATCCACTTCAGCCGTCTGACCAGCGCCGACGTGGTCCGCCACAAGCTGGTGGGGCAGATCGTCGACGCCTACGGCCGCTACGACGCCGCGCTGGCGTCCGACCCGCGCGCCAACGGCACCAACCGGCCCAGGGGGCGGCGATGACGATCGAGGTCAACAACGAGTCCGGCACCGAGGTCGACGAGAACCGTCTCGTCGCCCTCGCCGGGCACGTCCTCGGCCAGATGGGCATCAACTCCCTGGCGGAGTTGTCGATCCTGGTCGTCGACGAGGCCGCGATGACCGCCCTCCACGAGCAGTGGATGGGCGAGCCCGGCCCCACCGACGTGCTGGCCTTCCCCATGGACGAACTCCGGCCCGGCCAGGGCCGCAACGACGACGCCTCGCCCGACCCCGCGCTCCTGGGCGACGTCGTCCTCTGCCCGACGGTGGCGGCCCGGCAGGCCGCCGAGGCGGGCCATCCGACGCAGGACGAACTCGATCTGCTGTGCACCCACGGCATCCTCCATCTGCTGGGCTACGACCACGCCGAGCCTGAAGAGCACGCCGAGATGTTCGGCCTCCAGGGCGAGCTGCTGGAGTCGTGGCGTAAGACAGCCCCTTAGGAACCATGAGTAACGGCTGGTTGTTCTCGGCCGTCGCCCTCGTCGTCGGCGGCGGCCTGCTCGCGAGCGCGGAGACCGCGCTCACCCGGATCTCCCGCGTGCGCGCCGAGGAGTTCGTCAAGGACGGACGCCGCGGCGCCAACCCCCTCCAGGCCATCGTGGCCGACCCCCCTCGTTACCTGAACCTGCTGCTCCTGCTGCGGATGAGCTGCGAGCTCGGCGCGACCGTGATCGCGACGCTGCTGTTCATCGACTGGCTGGGCGACACGGGCCAGGCCTACGCGGCGGCGGCCGGGGCCATGATCGTCATCGCCTACGTCATCGTCGGCGTCTCCCCGCGCACGCTCGGGCGGCAGCACGCCGAGCCGATCGCGCTGTTCAGCGCGCCGGTCGTCTATGGCCTGACCCGCATCTTCGGGCCGCTGCCGACGCTGCTGATCCTGCTCGGCAACGCGGTCACCCCCGGCAAGGGGTTCCGCGAGGGGCCGTTCACCTCCGAGGCCGAGCTGCGCGACCTGGTCGACCTGGCCGAGGAACGGCGGGTGATCGAGCCCGACGAGCGCGAGATGATCCACTCGGTGTTCGAGCTGGGCGACACGCTGGTGCGCGAGGTCATGGTGCCCCGCACCGACATGGTCTTCATCGAGCGCCACAAGACCCTCGAACAGGCGTTGTCGCTGGCGCTGCGCAGCGGCTTCTCCCGGGTCCCGGTGACCGGCGAGAACGAGGACGACGTCATCGGCATCGCCTACCTGAAGGACATCGTCCGCCGCATCCAGGAGACCGGCGACGACGAGGGCGCGGTCGAGGAGCTGATGCGCCCGGCGACCTACGTGCCCGAGAGCAAGCCCATCGACGACCTGCTGCGCGACATGCAGGCCCGGCAGATCCACCTGGCGATCGTGATCGACGAATACGGCGGCACCGCCGGCCTCGTCACGATCGAGGACGTCATCGAGGAGATCGTCGGCGAGATCGCCGACGAGTACGACCAGGAGGCCCCCCGGGTCGAGCACCTCGACGACGGCGCGGTCCGGGTCACCGCCCGGCTGGCCGTGTGGGAGCTGGAGGAGCTGTTCGACACCGAGATCGAGTCGGAGGACGTCGACACGGTGGGCGGCCTGCTGGCCCACGCCCTGGGCCGGGTGCCGATCGCGGGCTCCGAGGCGACGGTGGCCGGGTTGCGGCTGACCGCCGACGAGCTGGCCGGCCGCCGCAACCGCATCAGCACCGTGGTGGTCCGGCGGGTCGACGACGACGCGGCGGCGCGCCACTGACTCACCGCCGGGCGCTCGCGTCGGCCCGCATCGGCGGGCACTCGCCGCCCGGCGTGGTGGCCAGCTCGAAGTGCCACATCTCGTTCGCGTACGTCTGGCAGAGGCCGTAGGCGCTGCCGTGCCGGTTGAGCCAGTCGTCGGCGTCGGTCGGTCCGACGTCGACGGCGTCGCCGGTGACGTGGCGGGAGCTGTCGGGGGTGCTGACGTAGCGGCGGGCCTCGCGCTCACTGCCGTACTTCGTGATCGCCTCCTCGTAGAGCTTGCGCTGGTAGCGCTCGCTGCGCCAGGCGGTGGTGAGGAACAACTCGACGCCGTCGGCGGCGGCGTCGCGGGCGGCCTGCCGCACGGCCCGCAGCAGGGCGGGGTCCAGATTGGTGATCGCGGGCGAGCTGGTGTCGAACGGGGAGATGTGCCCGGCCACGAGCCCGTCGGCCTCGCCGACGGCGTCGGCCTGGAGGGGCCCGCAGGCGGTCGTGAGGATGAGCAGCAGGGGCGCCAGCCACCGGTACATGGGGTGAACGTCCGTTCCTGGTCGGCATCGGGTGGATGCGTCCAGGCTGGTCGGCGCAGGTGTCAGTGCCGTGGGCGCCGGGTATGGGCGGGCGCTCGGCCGTGTATCAGTTCAGCCGCACGGTGGCGACCGCGCCGCCGCCGGGGTCGTTTTCGAAGGCGAGGCGGGCCCCGATGACCCGGGCCTGCCCGGCGGCGATGGTCAGCCCCAGGCCGTGCCCCCGGCCGCGCTCGGCCGCGCCGGTCCGGAACCGTTGCGGCCCCTCCGCCAGCAGCGAGGCGGGGAAGCCCGGACCGTGGTCGCGGACGGTGATCGTGGTGCCCTCCACCCGCACCTCGACCGGGGCCCTGCCGTGGCGGTGGGCGTTCACGACCAGGTTGGCGAGGATGCGGTCGAGGCGGCGGGGATCGGTCCCGGCGACCGGGTCGCCGTGCACGGTCACCTCGGCCGGCAGGCCGGTCCGGTGCACGCAGTCGGCGGCGAACCGGCCCAGCGGCACCTCGACCCGGTCGGCCGACTCGGCGCCGGCGTCCAGACGGGAGATCTCCAGCAGGTTCTCCACCAGGACACGCAGCACCCCGACCCGGTCGCGCACCAGGTCGGTCACCTCCCCGTCGGGCAGCAGCTCGGCGGAGGTGACCAGGCCCATCAGCGGGGTGCGCAGCTCGTGGGCGACGTCGGCGGTGAAACGCTGCTCGGCGCGCAGGCGGTCGTGCAGGGCGGCGGCCATCGTGTCGACCGCGGCGGCGATGGCGGTGATCTCGTCGCCGCCGCGCCCGGCCGACGTGCGGGCCTCCAGGTCGCCCTCGGCGACCCGGCGCGCGGTGCGGGCGACCCGCCTGAGGCGGCGGTTGGGCAGTTCGGCGGCCAGCGCCGCCAGCGGCACCGCCAGGCCCAGGACGCCCGCCGAGGCGAGCACGATGTGCCGGTCGAGGGCGCGCAGGTTGCGCAGCTCACCGCCCATGTCGATCTTGACGGCCCCGGTGCCGTCGGCCGCCCACATCCACGGGACGTCGGGGACGCGGTCGTCGTACCAGGTGGCGTAGGCGTCCGGGCCGCCGAGCCGGGAGGCCAGCGCGGGAGGGAGCGGGCCCAGGTCGTCGTCCGGGCCGGCGAGCAGGGCGCTCAGCGCCCGGTCCTGCCCCAGGCTCAGCGAGCGCTCCCAGGTGCTCCGGTGGACCAGCAGGCCCACGGCCAGCGCCACCACGCCGGACGCCACCGCGACCAGGGCGGCGATCTGCCAGCGCAGGGATCTCCAGCGGACCATCTCAGCGCCGCAGCTTGTAGCCGAACCCGCGGACCGTCTCGACCCGGTCGGCCCCGACCTTCCGGCGCAGCCGCTGGACGCACAGGTCGACGACCCGGCTGTCGCCGTCCCAGCCGTAGTCCCACACGTTGCGCAGCAGCGTCTGCCGGTCGAGCACGATGCCGGGGTTGGCGGCGAACTCCAGCAGCAGCCGCAACTCGGTGGGGGCCAGGGAGACCGGCTCGCCCGCGACGTACACCTCCAGCGCGTCGGGGTCGACGGTCAGGTCGCCGAAGACGAGCCGAGGGGTGCCGGGGGCGGGGGCGGCCCGGCGCAGCAGCGCCCGGATCCTGGCCACCAGCACGGAGGTGTCGGCGGGTTTCACCACGTAGTCGTCGGCGCCCGCCTCCAGCCCGGACACCACGTCCAGGGCGTCGCCGCGCGCCGACATCATCAGGATCGGGACGAGGCTCGTCTCGCGCACCCGGCGGCACAACCCGATGCCGTCGAGGCCGGGCAGCATCACGTCGAGCAGCAGGAGGTCGTGGCCGCCGGAGTGGAACCGCTCCAGGCCGGTCAGGCCGTCGGCCGCCGGGTCGACCCGGTAGCCGTAGCGCTCCAGGGCCATGCCGACGCTCTTGCGGATCACCTCGTCGTCCTCGACCAGGAGCACCGAAACCGACATCCGTCTTCCCCACACGCGGCAACAGGTCCGACGCAGAATATGCGCACTCCGCAGCCGTCCCGCCGCGGGCGTGTATCAGCCGTGAATCGACCTGATGGGGTGGACGCGGTACTCGTAGGCGTGCTCGTCGAAGAGTAACCACTCGGTCACGTCGATCCGGTAGAGCCGCTCGCCCGGGGCCAGCCTGACAGGGTCGGGCGACTCGGCGGCGCTCGCCAGGCCCGCGAAGGTCACGCCGCGCCCCGCGTCCGCGATGATCGAACCCGCCACCTTCGGGCGGGCCGCCAGCCCGGCCACCAGCGGGCGGTCGCGGTGGGCGATGAACATCAGCCGGTCGGGCCCGAAGGCCGCGTGGAAGGGCAGGGGGAGGAGCACCGGCGCCCCGTCGCCGTCGACGGCGGACAGGGACATGAGCCGGGCGTTCCCGACGTACTCCTGCAGGAGGCGTCGGTGGTGGGCGGGCGCGGTTGTCACGTGCCAAGGATGCTCACACCCGCTTGGGTGTGTCTTGCATCCGGCGAGGAGTTTCTCCGCAAGCGTTCTTTAAGCGACTTGCAAGTCATCCCCGGCATTCTTGTTCCACGGCGTCCGGGAGGGGTTCGGGGCGCCGCACAAGGGGTCGATCGGTGCGCCGGGAGGGGTTCGCGGCGCACCGGCTGATCTGAGGGGGATCATCGATTAGGGGGCTCTCGTCCGGCGGGAGCCCCCTAATGATGTTTTTAGGCCCGTTGACATCCGGGAATAGAGCCCGGGGGATGTCGACGGGGGGACCTGGAAATGCGCGTGGCGAAATTCACCATCGCCTGCTGTCTGCTCGCCGCCGCCGTCGCCGGGTGCGGATCCGGCCCCGTGGGCGACGCCCGCACCACCCCCCAGGCGCTCAAGATCAAGGCGCTGTTCGCCGACCTCGACGAGATCCCGCGCGGCTTCGCGACCCGCTCGCGGCCGGGCTGGGAGGAGCCCTTCGAACCGGTCGTCCAGGAGTGCCGCCGCCTGTTCAACCTGATGGCCGGCCGGCCCGCCCGCAAGGGCCTGACCGCCGCCACCACCGCCAGCTACCTGGGCGAGGGCGTCGGCCAGACGGCCGCCGTCTCGCTCGCCCTGTACGGCTCCCGCGAGGCCGCCGACCAGATGGACGAACTGGCCCAGGCCTCCCGGAAGTGCACCACGGCCCGCGACCAGGCCCCCGGCGAGGTCAACCGGCTGACCGTGGCCCCGCTCGCGGTGCCGGAGAGCATCCTCGAAGGCGGGGGCGTCGCGCGCCGCCTGGTCGGCCGGGTCGGCGGCTACCCCTACGAGATGCACCTGATCGTGGCCCGCCAGGGCGGGGCGGTGATCGGCCTGGTGAACGGCGGCATGAGCGGCGCCGACGCCCGCACGACCGAGGAACTGGCCCGGTTGGTGTCCCGCAAGGTCGCTACCCTTGACCTGTGACGCTCGACCCTGAAGACGAAAAGATCCTCACCCTGGCGCGGTCGGCCAGGGCCAGGAACGGCACCGCCGAAGGCGCCGCCGTCCGTGACGAGACCGGCCGGACCTATGCCGCGACCGACGTGAACCTGCCCTCGCTGCGGCTGACCGCCGTGCAGGTCGCGGTGGCGACGGCCGTGTCGAGCGGGGCCCAGGGCCTGGAGGCCGCCGCGCTGGTCAGCGACGCCGAGGAGCCTGCCCAGGAAGACCTGGCGGCGGTGGAGGACATGGGCAACGCGATTCTGTTCCACGCGGGCCTCGACGGTTCGCTGAAAGGTCGTTATGTCTGATCGGCCGGGGTCTGCGCACCGTGCGGGGTTCGCCGCGTTCGTGGGGCGGCCCAACGTGGGCAAGTCGACCTTGATGAACGCCCTGGTCGGCACCAAGGTCGCGATCACCTCCTCCAAGCCCCAGACCACCCGGCGGGTGATCCGCGGCATCGTCCACCGGCCCGACGCGCAGCTCGTCATCGTCGACACCCCCGGCCTCCACCGGCCCCGCACCCTGCTGGGCGAGCGGCTCGACAGCCTGGTGCTCTCCACGCTGACCGAGGTCGACGTGCTGGGGTTCTGCGTCCCGGCCAACGAGCCCATCGGCAAGGGCGACCGGTTCATCGCCGAGAAGCTCGGCGCGGTCAAGAAGACGCCCGTTGTCGCGGTGGTCACCAAGTGCGACCTGGCCTCCCGCGAGCAGGTCGCCAAGCAACTGCTCGCGGTGTCGCAGCTGGCGGAGTTCGCCGAGATCGTGCCGGTGTCGGCGAAGGGCGACGACCAGCTCGACGTGCTGGCCGACCTGCTGATCGAGCGCCTGCCCGAGTCGCCCCCGCTGTACGCGGGCGGCGAGCTGACCGACGAGCCCGAGCAGGTGCTGGTCGGCGAGCTGATCCGCGAGGCGGCGCTCGAAGGCGTGCGCGACGAGCTGCCCCACTCGATCGCGGTGGTCGTCGAGGAGATGGGCCCCCGTGAGGGGCGCGACGACCTGCTCGACGTCTACGCGTTCATGTTCGTCGAGCGCGACTCGCAGAAGGCCATCGTCATCGGCCCGGGCGGCTCGCGGCTGAAGGACGTGGGCAGCAGGGCCCGCAAGCAGATCGAGGCGCTGCTCGGCAGCCGCGTCTACCTCGACCTGCGGGTCAAGGTCGCCAAGGAGTGGCAGCGCGACCCGAAGCAGCTGCGCCGGCTCGGCTTCTACGACTGATCGGGCGGCTGACGCCGGCTCGCCAGGGCCAGGCAGGCCAGCGCCGCGACCACGACCGAGGCGCCGAGGCCGGCGAACCAGCCGTACATGATCGTGGGTTCGACCGAGACCAGGCCAGGGATGGCCATCGAGAGGCGGTCGAACCCATGGGGCCTGGTCAGGAACATGGCCAGTGAGAACGCCGCGACCGCGCCCGGCAGGATGGCCAGGCCGGTGATGATGCGGCTGCGGGAGATGCCCAGCGCGCCCAGCGCGGCGGCGACGACGCCCGATCCCATGACCCACCAGCCGGCCGCGTCCTCGGTTCCGTGGACGGCGGTCAGGTCGGCGTTGACGACCCCGAACGTGGCGCTGATGCCGAACCAGGGCAGCACTCCGGTCATGGCCAGGCCGAGCCCCGCTATCACGACGGCCAGCCCCAATAAGGTGCTTGTCCCGCTTCGATCCGGTGTGGGGGGATGTGCGGTTGCCACCTCTCCACCCTAGGCGGCTCGCGCCGGCGAATCTGCCTAAACAGACACGCGGCTTTCTCCCCAGGAGAGGCGGTTCCGGAGTTCGACCGCGTCGGCCGCGAGCGCCGAGACCAGGGTGCCGGGACCGGCCAGGGGGAGCACCGCGACCCCTTCGGCCACCTCCGCCTCCTTGCACTCGGTCGTGATCAGGGTGCTGCCGACGCAGCGGGCCGTGCCGAACACCGCCGGGCTGCCGTCGGAGTCCGGGTCGCCGACGACCAACTCCTGACGGAGCAGGGGGCGTCCGCCGGCCGTCGCGTCGAAGCGGGAGTGGCAGCGGCCCGGCCGTTCGCCGTGGCGGCCGAAGACGATCTCCTCGCGCCAGAACAGGGACGCGTCGGGCGCCAGGGTGACGGCCGTGGTCATCCGGTGGTCGCAGCCCGCCGCCAGGACCGTCGGCTCGGGGGCGAAGACCAGGGAGCCGCCGGAGGCGACGTACACGTGGATCTCCATCAGGGAAGCGCCGGTGCCGGGGAGCACCAGCGTGCTCGCGATGGAGCGGACCGTCAGGGAGGTGCCCTCGGCGACCTCCACGTCGAGTCTCAACCGGTCGCCGCCCAGGGGGCCCGCGCCGGTGCTGACCAGGTGGACCTCTCCGGGGCCCGTCTGGCGCAACGTGATCGGCGGGTCGGAGCGCATCGTCTCGATGCGGGTGCGGCCCCGGTCGTCCAGGCCCGTGCGGAGGATCGCACGGGCCCGGACCAGCGCCTTCGTCATGACAGGTGGCTGTGGGAGTGCTGGTGCCGCCACGACTCGACGACGCCGGACACCCATTCGGCGACCGAGTGGGCGCCCTTGTCCTCACGGATCGAGGTGAACAACACCGGCTTGCCTTCCCGGACGGCCGCCGCGTCGCGGGACATGACCGTGAGGTCGGCGCCGACCATCGGGGCGAGGTCGGTCTTGTTGACCACCAGCAGGTCGGCCGACGTGACGCCGGGGCCGCCCTTGCGGGGCACCTTGTCGCCGCCGGAGACGTCCAGGACGAAGATCTGGCGGTCGGCCAGGCCCCGGCTGAACGTCGCGGTCAGGTTGTCGCCGCCCGACTCGACGATGACCAGGTCGAGGGGGCCGAAGCGCTCCTCCAGGGTCTCGACGGCGTCGATGTTGGCGGCGATGTCGTCGCGGATCGCGGTGTGCGGGCAGCAGCCCGTCTGCACGGCCATGATCCGTTCGGGGTCGATGACGCCGGCCCTGCGCAGGAAGTCGGCGTCCTCGGTCGTGTAGATGTCGTTGGTGACCACGCCGAGGCGGAGCGAGGGCCCGAGGCTCCGGCAGAGCGCCGCGGTCAGGGCGGTCTTGCCGCTCCCGACCGGGCCGCCGATGCCCAGGCGCAGCGCCCGGCCGTGCCCGTCGGGGGCGTCGTGGTGGTCATCGTGGTTAGCTGACAAAGAGCCTTACCTCCGTACGTAGGTGCTGTTCGGCCAGCAGATCGAGAGCGGGGGCGGCGTGCGCGGGTAGCGCGGACCAGTCGTGCTGTTCGGCGATGACCGAGTCATAGGGGAGGTCGGCCAGGACGCGGTGCACGGTCACCGGGTCGAGCCCCAGCAACCTGACCGCGGCGGTGGCCGCACCGGTGACGGACGTGTACGCGGCCGCCATGGCGGCCTGCTCGGGGGTGCACCCGGCGGCCTGCGCGGCGACGCCGAGGGCGATCGGGTGGTGCGCGCCGTCGGGCACTTCCCGGGCCAGCGTCGCGAGCGCCGGAGACGGCCAGATCCTCTTGGCGGTCCTGACCAGCAGGCGGCCCTGGGTGCGGCTGGCCAGCCGCTGGGCGGGCGAGGCGATCCGGGCGTCGGCCTCGGCGTCGAGCAGCCGCCACGCGCTTTCGGCCGCGCCCGTGCTCTCACCCGCGCCCGCGCAGGCGGACCAGGCCAGCGCCGCCGCCACCCGGCCCGCCGTCGCGAGCCGGCCCCGGAGGAACCGCGCCAGGTCCTCGGGGCCGGAGATCGCGCCGACGCGGCACGCCTCCTCCGCGCCGCCCGAATGGGCGTGGCCGCCCGCGGGCAGCCGCGAGTCGGCGAGCAGCAGCAGGCCGGCCAGGCCGGGTGTCGGCGGCTGTCCGGGGGCGCCGTTCATGGCGGGGTCTCCGGAGGCCGTTGCGTCCATGGCCGTTCGCCTAGAAGAGGAAGTAGCGCTGGGCCATGGGCAGGACCTCGGCCGGGGCCGGTTCGATCAGTTCGCCGTCGACCTTCACGGCGAAGGTGTCGGGGTTGACCTCGATGTCGGGCAGGGCGTCGTTGAGGGGCATCGACTCCTTGCCGCGGCTCCGGACGTCGGCCACCGGCACCAGCCGCCGCTCGACCCGCAGGCGGTCGGCGAGGTCGCCTTCGAGGGCCAGCGGCGCGACGAAGTGGACCGAGGTCTGGGAGGGGGCCGCGCCGTAGGCGCCGAACATCGGGCGGGGCAGGACCGGCTGCGGGGTCGGGATCGACGCGTTGGCGTCGCCCATCTGGGCGTAGGCGATCATGCCGCCCTTGACGACCAGGTCGGGCTTGACGCCGAAGAACGCGGGGGTCCAGAGCACCAGGTCGGCGAGCTTGCCCACTTCGACCGAGCCGACCTCGGCGTCGAGGCCGTGGGCGATCGCCGGGTTGATGGTGTATTTGGCGACGTACCGGCGGGCTCTGAGGTTGTCGGCCGGGCCCGCGAGCGCGCCGCGGCGGTTCTTCATGACGTGGGCGGTCTGCCAGGTGCGGATGATCGTCTCGCCGACGCGGCCCATCGCCTGGGAGTCGGAGCCGATCATCGAGATCGCGCCGATGTCGTGCAGGACGTCCTCGGCCGCCATCGTCGAGGGGCGGATGCGGGACTCGGCGAAGGCCAGGTCCTCGGGGATCGACGGGTTCAGGTGGTGGCAGACCATGAGCATGTCGAGGTGCTCGTGGTGGGTGTTGACCGTGTGGGGGCGGGTCGGGTTGGTCGACGACGGCAGGATGTTGCGCTCCCCGGCGACCTTGATGATGTCGGGGGCGTGCCCGCCTCCGGCGCCCTCGGTGTGGTAGGCGTGGATGCTCCGGCCGTTGATCGCCGCCAGGGTCGACTCGACGAACCCGGCCTCGTTGAGGGTGTCGGTGTGGATGGCGACCTGCACCCCGGTCACGTCGCAGACCGCCAGGCACGCGTCGATCGCGGCGGGGGTGGTGCCCCAGTCCTCGTGCAGCTTGAAGCCCGACGCGCCCGCCCGCAGCTGCTCCAGCAGCGCCTCGCTGCTGACGGTGTTGCCCTTGCCGAGCAGGGCGACGTTGACGGGCATGCCGTCCATCGCCTCCAGGATCCGGCCGACGTACCAGGCCCCGGTGACGGTGGTCGCCTTGGTGCCCTCGGCGGGGCCGGTGCCGCCGCCGACCAGGGTGGTCACGCCGCTGGCCAGGGCCTCTTCGACGATCTGGGGGCAGATCAGGTGGACGTGGGAGTCGACCGCCCCGGCCGTGACGATCTTGCCGTTGCCGGCCAGGATCTCGGTCGACGGGCCGATCACCAGGTCGGGGTGGACCCCGTCCATCGTGTCGGGGTTGCCGGCCTTGCCGATGGCGACGATGCGGCCGTCGCGCACCCCGATGTCGGCCTTGACGACGCCCCAGTGGTCGAGGATCACCGCGCCGGTGATGACCAGGTCGGGGGCGCCTTCGGCGCGGGTGGCGCGGGCCTGGCCCATCGACTCGCGGATCACCTTGCCGCCGCCGAACACCGCCTCGTCGCCGGCCCCGGCGGGGCCCATCGCGAGGTCGTCGGTGACCTCGACGAACAGGTCGGTGTCGGCCAGCCGGATCCGGTCGCCCGTGGTCGGGCCGTAGAGCGCCGCGTAGCGGGCGCGGGAGATCTCAGGCATGGGGGTTCCCGTCGAGAGGGCCGGCCCATTCGGAGCGCAGGCCGGGCACGACCCGCTTCCCGGCCATGGGCACCAGGGTGACGTCGCGCTCGACGCCCGGCTCGAACCGGACGGCGGTGCCCGCCGGCACGTCGAGACGGTGGCCCCAGGCGGCCTCGCGGTCGAACTCCAGCCCCGGGTTGGCGGCGGCGAAATGGTAGTGGGAGCCCACCTGGACGGGCCGGTCGGCGGTGTTCACCACGCGCAGGGTCACCCGCTCGCGCCCCGGGTTCAGCGGCACGGGCTCGGCGCCCGGCACGATCTCTCCGGGGACCGTCATGTGATCGGGTGGTGGACGGTGACGAGCTTGGTGCCGTCGGGGAAGGTGGCCTCGATCTGGACGGAGTCCAGCATCTCCGGCACGCCCTCCATGACGTCCTGACGGCGCAGGACCTTGCGGCCCGCGTCCATGAGATCGGCGACCGACTGGCCGTCGCGGGCCCCTTCGAGCAGGAACGAGGCGATGATCGCGGTGGCCTCCGGATGGTTCAGGCGCAGGCCTCGGTCCATCCGGTCGCGTGCGACGCCGGCCGCGACGTGAATGAGCAGGCGTTCCTGCTCGTGTGGGGTGAGCCGCATGGCCGGACCCTAAGAAAGATCGGTTTCAATGGCGTTTCGGGGTGATGACGGACGCGTTTCCGCGTTTTCCGGCGCCGCCGGTCAATGATAGCGCCGTCCGTAGCGTTCGTCCGTTGGGTGAAGTTTCAGTAATCGGCTATTAACCTCCCCGATTTTCCCGGGAAATCGCGCTCGATCACCTTTGCGGCAGATGGGTCGGTGCGGGGGCCGTATCGGCAAGGAGGAAATTCATTGCTTAACGCATTCTTACGGACCGCGGTGGGCGCGGGGCTGGTGCTGGCGCTGGCCGCCTGCGGCGGCGAGCCGACCGAGAGCACGGCCGGTGGCGGAGCCGCGGCGGGCGGAAACACCATCAAGGTCGGCCTGCTGCACTCGCTGAGCGGCACGATGGCCATCAGCGAGGTCACGGTCCGCGACGCCGAGCTGCTCGCGATCGAGGAGATCAACGCCGCGGGCGGCGTGCTCGGCAAGCAGCTCGAACCGGTGGTCGAGGACGGCGCCTCCGACTGGCCGACCTTCGCCGAGAAGGCCAACAAGCTGATCAGCCAGGACAAGGTCGCCACCGTCTTCGGCGGCTGGACGTCGGCCTCGCGCAAGGCGATGCTCCCGGTCTTCGAACGCCACAAGGCGCTGCTCTGGTATCCGGTCCAGTACGAGGGCCTGGAGTCCTCCCCGTACATCTTCTACACCGGCGCGACGACCAACCAGCAGATCATCCCGGGTCTGGACTACCTGAAGGAACAGGGCAAGACCAAGATCTTCCTGGTCGGCAGCGACTACGTCTTCCCCCGTACCGCCAACAAGATCATCAAGGCGTACGCGGCCGCGAACGGAATGACGGTCCTCGGCGAGGAATACACGCCGCTCGGCCACACCGAATACTCCACATTGACCAACAAGGTCGTTCAGGCCAAGCCCGACGCGGTTTTCAACACGCTGAACGGCGACAGCAACGTGGCCTTCTTCAAACAATTGAAGAGCGCCGGCGTGACCGCCGAGTCGATGCCCGTGCTCTCGGTTTCGGTGGCCGAGGAGGAGGTCACCGGAATCGGCGTCGACAACATCGTCGGCCACCCGGTGGCGTGGAACTACTACCAGACCACCGAGAACGCGGCCAACAGCAAGTTCGTGGCCGCCTTCAAGGCCAAGTACGGCGACGCCAAGGTCACCTCCGACCCGATGGAGGCCGGCTACAACGCGGTCTACCTGTGGGCCGAGGCGGTCAAGAAGGCCGGCACCGTCGAGGTCGAGGCGGTGAAGAAGGCGTCCGGCGGGATCGCGCTGGAGCGTCCCGAGGGCCTGGTCACCATCGACGGCGAGACGCAGCACATGTACAAGACGGCTCGGATCGGCATCATCCAGCCCGACGGGCTGATCAAGGAGGTCTGGAACTCGGGTGAGCCGATCAAGCCCGACCCCTACCTGAAGTCGTATCCGTGGGCCGGGAGCCTCGCCTCCTGACGCCGACTTCCCGGGGCGCCCGCGCGCGCCCCGGGACCGTACTTCCAGAAAGGGGGCAGGGTGGAGGGAATCCTCAACCAGCTGCCGATCGGACTGTCGATCGGGGCGGTCCTGCTGCTCATCGCGCTCGGGCTGACGTTCACGTTCGGGCAGATGGGCGTGATCAACATGGCCCACGGCGAGTTCATCATGGCCGGCGCGTACACGGCCTACCTGCTGCAGGACTTCGCCGGCCGGAACGCGGTGCTGGTGGCGCTGCCGGTGGCGTTCCTGGTGGCCGGGCTGATGGGGCTGATCCTCGAACGCGCGGCGATCCGGCACTTCTACGGACGGCCGCTCGACACGCTGCTGCTCACCTGGGGCGTCTCGCTCGTCCTCCAGCAGGTGGCGCGCGACCTGTTCGGCGCGCCGAACGTGCAGGTGCTCTCGCCTGCCTGGCTGCAGGGGGCGCTCGGGCCGATGCCGTACAACCGGCTGTTCATCCTGCTGCTGGCCGTGGGGTCGGTCGTGGCGATCTGGGTCTACATGAACCGGAGCGCGCAGGGACGCCGGATGCAGGCCGTGATGCAGAACCGGCAGCTCGCCGCGACCAGCGGGATCAACACCGGGCGGGTCGACCAGCGCACCTTCTTCATCGGGTCGGGGCTGGCCGGGATCGCCGGGGTCGCGCTGACCCTGATCGGCCCGGTGGGGCCGACGCTCGGCACCTACTACATCGTCGACGCGTTCCTCGTGGTCGTCGCGGGCGGCCTCGGGCAGCTGCGCGGCGCGGTCATCGCCGCGCTCGCGCTGGGGCTGCTGAACTCGTACGCGGAGTTCTGGACCAACGCGAGCCTGGCCAAGGTGATCGTGTTCGCGGTGATCATCGCCTTCCTCCAGTTCCGGCCGCAGGGCCTGTTCGTCCTCCGTTCAAGGGCGCTGACATGACAGCCACACTCGAGAAGCCCCCCGTCACCGAGGCCCCCGTCAAGGAGCCGCGCGACTGGCGCGGCCCCGCCCTCTTCGCGCTCGTCGCGGTCATCGGGCTCGTGGTCATGCCGCTGGTGCTGGAGCCGTTCCGGCTCGGGCTGCTGGCCAAGTACCTCACCTACGCGATCGTCGCCCTCGGCATCGGCCTGGCCTGGGGCCAGGGCGGCATGCTGACCCTCGGGCAGGGGGTGTTCTTCGGCCTCGGCGGCTACGCCATGGGCATGCACCTCAAGCTCAACGACGCCGGCGACGGCCTGCCCGACTTCATGGTCTGGAGCGGCGTCGAGACGCTGCCCGCCCTGTGGGAGCCGTTCCGCAACCCCGTCTTCGCCATCGCCATGGTGGTGGTCGTGCCGGGGGCGGTCGCCTGGCTGCTCGGCACGCTCGTGTTCCGGCAACGGGTGCGGGGCGCCTACTTCGCGATCCTCACCCAGGCCCTCGCGGCGGCCATGGTGATCCTGCTGGTCGGCCAGCAGGGGCTCACCGGCGGCACCAACGGCCTGACCAACTTCTTCGAGTTCTTCGGCCAGGACGTCGCCGCCGACTCGACCCAGCGCGGGCTCTACTTCACCGTCGCGATCGTGCTCGGCGTCCTGTTCCTCGGAGCCTGGCAGCTCCAGCGGTCGCGGTTCGGGCGGCTCCTCCTCGCGGTGCGCGACGGCGAGGACCGGGTGCGCTTCCTCGGCTACAACCCGGCCACCGTGAAGACGATCACCTTCACCCTCTCGGCGGTCATGGCCGGCATCGCGGGCGCGCTGTTCGTGCCGGTCGTCGGCATCATCTCGCCGGCGCTGCTGGGCGTCGTACCGTCGCTGGAACTGGTGGTCGCGGTGGCCGTCGGCGGGCGGTTCGCGCTCGCCGGGGCGGTGCTCGGGGCGGTCCTCATGGGCTACGCCAAGACCTATTTCAGCGAGGAACTGCCCGACGCGTGGCTCTACCTCCAGGGCGCGCTGTTCATCCTGGTCATCGGCCTGGCGCCGAAGGGGATCATCGGGTTCTTCCGCAGGAAGGACGTGACGGCATGACGGCCCTGCTGGAGGTCCGCGACGTCTCGGTCGTCTTCGACGGGTTCCGGGCGCTCGACGGGGTCGACTTCACCGTCGACCACGGCGAGCTCCGCTTCCTGATCGGCCCGAACGGCGCCGGCAAGACCACCCTGATCGACATCATCACCGGCCTGACCAGGCCGACGACCGGCACGGTCAGCTTCGACGGGTCGGTCATCAACGGCAAGCGGGAGCACCAGCGGGTGCGGCTCGGGATCGGGCGCACCTTCCAGACCTCGGTGGTCTTCGAGGAGCTGACCGTCCTGGAGAACCTCGACCTGGCGGCCTCGTTCCGGCGGCCGCTGGTCTCGCTGCTGGCCCGGCGCAAGGGCGTGACCGAGAAGGTCGCCGAGGCGCTGGAGACGACCGGGCTCGGGGAGCTCGCGAAGAAGAAGGCCGGGGTGCTCTCGCACGGTCAGCGCCAGTGGCTGGAGATCGGCATGCTGATCGCCCAGGGCCCCCGCCTGCTGCTGCTCGACGAGCCGGTGGCGGGCATGTCGGCCGACGAGCGGGCCCGGACCGGCGACCTGCTCACCGAGATCGCCAAGGACCACACGGTCATCGTGATCGAGCACGACATGGACTTCCTCCGGCGGTACGCGTCCACCGTCACCGTCCTCCACGAGGGAAAACTCCTGATAGAGGGCTCGGTGGACGAAGTGCGGGCCGATCCGCGGGTACAAGAGGTCTATCTGGGTCGCGCGCGCGAGGAGGCCGCACACGATGTTGTCAGTTGACAGTTTGGAGGCCGGATACGGCCGCGCCCGGGTGCTCTTCGGCGTCGGGCTGGCCGTCGAACCGGGGCAGCTGGTCTGCGTCATGGGCCGCAACGGCGTCGGCAAGACGACCCTGCTCAACACGATCATGGGCGTCATCCCGGCGACCGGCGGGACGGTGACCTTCGAGGGCCACGACGTCACCAAGATGAAGCCCCACGAGAGGGTCAAACTCGGCATGGGGTACGTCCCCCAGGGCCACGAGACCTTCCCCCAGCTCAGCGTCCTCGGCAACCTGCTGGTGACGCTGGAGGCGTCCGGGAACCCCCAGTCGGCGCTCGACGAGGCGCTCGACGTGTTCCCCCGCCTCAAACCGCTGCTGAAGCGCCGGGCCGGCTTCCTGTCGGGCGGCCAGCAGCAGCAGCTCGCCATCGCGCGGGCCCTGGTGACCAAGCCGAAGCTGCTCATTCTCGACGAGCCGACCGAGGGCATCCAGCCGTCGATCATCATCGAGATCGAGGAGGCGATCGAGACGCTGCACGCCTCGGGAATCGCCGTCCTCCTCGTGGAGCAGTATCTCGACCTGGCCATGCGGCTGGCCGATCGCTACCTGATCCTCGACGGAGGCCATGTCGTCCACGCCGGGACGGCCGCCGACCTCCAGGGAGAGGAGGCCCGTAAACTGCTCGCCGTCTGACCGTTCTTGACAGTTATCAGTAACGGCGCAGCTCAACGGCCAGAAGAAGGGTAGCGTCTAAGTCAGGACCCGTCGGGCCTCTCCCGGACTTGGTGGCACAGTCCGGGCCGGCCCGGCGGGTCCCCTTTTTTCGCCTAGCGGCCTTCGGCCCGTTCCCCGCGCAGCGTCATCACCGTGCTGGTGACCAGGGCGACCGGCTTGCCGTCTTCGCGGCTCACCTCGCACGAATAGTGTGTGATCGTCCGGCCCAGGTGGGCGGGCGAGGCGGTGGCGACCAGGGGGCCCGACCAGACCGGCCGCACGAACGCGGCCCTGATGTCGACGCTGGTGAACGACTCGCCCGGGTCCATGAGCGTCGAGTGGGCGGTGCCGATGGCCGCGTCGGCCAGCTCCACGAGGAAGCCGCCGTGCACGGTGCCCTGCTGGTTGGCGTGCAGCTCCGGGTCGGCCTCGGCGGCCACGGTCGCGAACCCCGGGCCGATCGCGGTCACCCGGAACCCGAGCAGCCGGGAGATCGCCGTTGGATGGCGCAGGTGGGTCCGGTCGCCGGCTTCGAGGGTCCCGGCCAGTTCCCGCCGCAGGTAGTCGAGGACGGACAGGTCTGTCATGGCTGCGATGCTAGGAACGTGGCAGTGGTGCGATCAAAGAATTGTCCCAAGTACACGACCATCGCCGCCGGGCTCGCCGAGGCCATCAGGGGCGGCGCGCTGCCCGCCGGCACCCGCCTGCCCACCCACCGCGCCCTGGCCCGCGAGCACGGCGTGGCCGTCGCCACCGCCTCCCGGGTGTACGCCGAACTCGCCGCCGCCGGCCTGGTCACCGGGGAGACCGGCCGGGGCACCTACGTCCTCGACCAGAGCGGCCACACCGGCCTCGAACCCCGCCGACTCGGCCGGGCCGAACGGGTCGCCGACCTGACCTTCAACCAGCCCCGGGCCCCGTTCATGGCCGACCTGCTCCGCCGCGCCCTGCGCGACCTGGCCGGTCAGGGCGCCCTCGACGACCTGCTCGCCCAGCAGCCGCCCGGAGGCCGCCTCGCCGACCGGGCCGCGATGGCGACCTACCTGCTGGAGCGGGGCGTCGACGTCCCGCCGGCGAACCTGCTGCTGACCAACGGCGCCCAGCACGCCCTCGACGTCGCGCTGGGCGCGGTGGCCGCCCCCGGCGCGCTGGTCGGCGTCGACCCCCTGACCTACCCGGGCGTCAAGCTCATCGCCGAGGCCCGCCACCTGCGCCTGGCCGCGACCCGCCGCCTCGACCGGGTCTCGGTCCTCTACGTGATGCCGACGCTGCACAACCCGCTCGGTCACGTGCTCGGCCTCGACGACCGCATCCGGCTGGTCGCGCTCGCCCGCCGCCACGACCTCCTCCTGGTCGAAGACGGCACCCACGCCCATCTGGTCCCCGACGCGCCACCCCCGTTGCAGGCGCTGGCCCCCGAACGCACCCTCTACGCGGGCAGCCTGTCGAAGAACCTGGCCACCGGCCTGCGCGCCGGCTACCTCGTCGTGCCCGACGCCCATCTGCCGGCCGTCACCCGCCTCCTGCGCGCCTCGGCCTGGAGCACCCCCGGCCTGACGGCGGCGCTGGCCACCCGCTGGATCCGCGACGGCACGGTCGCCAAGCTGGACGACCACCACCGCGCCGACGCCCGCCGCCGCCAGGAGATCGCCTTCGCCGAGCTGGGCGACCTCGGCTACCAGGCGCATCCCGGCTCCTCCTTCGGCTGGCTGCCGCTCCCGGAGGAGATCAGGAGCGACGCGGCCGCCGCCGACCTGGCCGCCAACGGCATCCTGGTCTCGGCGTCGGACGCCTTCGCGGTGCCCCCCTTCACCGCCAACGGGCTGCGGCTGGCGCTCGCCGACCCCCCGATCGACGAGCTCGCCGGGGTCCTCCGGGTCATTCGCGCAGTTCCCAGACGTGCCACACGTCCAGAAGCCGGTAACCGAGGCGTTCGTTGATCGCGATCATGTGGGTGTTCGAGACGGCGTTCCAGGTGATCACGCGATCGACGCCGGGTTCGGCCGCGAACATCCGGGCGTTGTTCCGCAGCTTGACGTGGAATCCCAGATTCCGGCCGCGGTGCCTCTTCAGCACGGCCGTGTCGGTCTGCCGCGCCCAGCCCGCCGGGTCGCCGGCGTCGACGAAGACCCGGGTGAACGCCGCCGCCTCGCCGTCGGCGGCGCGGGCGACCGTGGTGTAGACGCTCTGGCGGGCCGGTTCCCAGGTGTCCTCGTAGACGCGGACCAGATCGGTGGTCCACCGCTCGGCCTCGACCTCGTGGTCGTCGGTCGGGGCGTCGTTCATGGCGGCCAGCAGGGGCACCATCTCGTCGAGGCGGCCGGGCGGGGTGGGGCCGACGCTCGTCTCGAAGGCGTAGCCGGACGGGCCGGGTGACTCACCGGCCTGGTGAGAGCGGTGCAGCACCCGCCTGGCCTCGGTGTAGACGGCGCGGAAGCCGTGGCTGGCGTAGAACCCGTCGTCCTTGGCCTCGACGACCAGCTTCGACCGGCCGAGGGCGCGGGCGCGCTCACGGGCGACGCCGAGCAGCGCCGAGCCGACGCCCCGGCCCCGCCAATCGGGGGCCACTTCGAGCACGCGGATCAGCACGTCGCCGCGGCGGTCGCGGTCGAACAGGTGGAGGGTGACGCCGCCGATCACCCGGCCGTCGTCGAGGGCGAGATAGGTCTCCGAGGGCACCGAACGCCAGCCGCGCTCCGCCCACAACCGGAACAGCGGGAACGACATCGGCGGTCCCGGCGCGTGCAGCCCGCCGGCCACCCGGTGGTAGCCGGCCGCCAGGTCGGGGGAGGCGCCGAAGTCGAGGCGGACGATGTTCATACGCGCAGTTCCCATTCGTGCCAGACGTCGAGGAGCCGGTAGCCCAGCCCCTCGTTGATCGCGATCATGTGGGTGTTCGAGACGGCGTTCCAGGTGATCACGCGGGTGAGGTCGGGGCGGGCCCGTGTCAGCCAGGCCGTGTTGGCCTCCTTGACCCACCGGCCGAGGCCGCGGCCCCGATGGGCGCGGACCACGCCGGTGTCGGTCTGCCGGCCCCACCCGTCGGCCTCCCGGCCGTCGGCGAACAGGCGGGTGAAGGCGGCGGGCGAGCCGTCGTCGGCGCGGGCGACCACGGTGAAGACGTCCTGGTGGGTCAGCTCCCAGGCGTCCTCCATGGCGGCGAGGCCGTCGGGGGTCCAGTGCTCCTCCTCGACCGCCAGGTCGTCGAGCGGGGCGTCGTTCATGATCTCCATCAGCGTGATCATGTCGGCGACCAGCGGCTCGGGCGTACGGCCGCGCAGGAACTCCAGCCGGTAGCCGGGGACCTCCCGTTCCGGCGCGGCGAAACCGGTCAGGTCGAGCACGCGCCGGGCCTGGGTGGCGACCTCGCGCCCGCCCTTGGCCTTGACGAACGCCTCGCCGGGACCGGCCTCGGCGACCTCGACGAGCACCAGCGCCCGGCCGTGGGCGCGGGCCCGTCCGACGACGTGGGCCAGCAGGGCGCCGCCCACGCCGCGGCGGCGATGGGCGAGGTCGACCTGGAGGAACCGGATCAGGGCCAGGTGGGTGTTGTCGCGGTCGGGCAGATGGACGGTCACCCCGCCGATCACCCGGCCGTCGTCGAGGGCGAGCCAGGTCTCGGCCGGCATGGCCCGCCAGCCGCGCTCGGCCACCAGCCGGAACAGGGGGGCGGGCATCCGGGGCCCGGGCGCCATCCAGCCGGCCGCGAGCGCGTGGTATTCGGCCAGCCTGCCGGGCTCGGCCGCGAAGTCGAGGGGGACGATGTCCATGGGGTCAGTCCACCCCCGGGGCCCTCTGGGGGGCCACCGAATTTACTGCTGGTAGCCCTCGACCTCGGAGACCGGGCGGGCCACCGCGCCGTCGGGGTTCTCGCCGACGCCGCGCCGGGCCCGCCGCTGGCGCAGCAGATCCCAGCACTGGTCGAGCGACTCTTCCAGGTTCTTGATGCGGCCGCGCTCCTCGGTGGTGGCCTGGCCGGAGGAGATGCGGGCGCGGAGCGCGTGCTCCTCGTCGATGAGGCCGCCGATGCGGCCGAGAATCTCGTTGTCCTGCATGATCCCCACTCTATTGGTCCTCTCGGGAAGGCCACCGCGGGGGCTCTGGTAGCCTCGGACCTATGCTGCGCGGGCTGCTCCTCCTTAGCCGCCGCGTCGAGGGCCTGTAACAGGCCGGCTCCCTCGTCGCGGTGCGAGTCATGCGCGTCGGCCACGTCCTGTGATGTGACCACCTACGAGGAGCCCTCGAAATGTACCCCCGGCAACAGCCCAGCCCCATGCCCTTCCGGCGCTATCAGCCCTTCACCCCCGTCGCCCTGACCGACCGCACCTGGCCGTCGAAGGTGATCGAGCAGGCCCCCCGCTGGTGCGCGGTCGACCTGCGCGACGGCAACCAGGCCCTGATCGACCCGATGGACTCCACCCGCAAGCTGAAGATGTTCGAGCTGCTGGTGCAGATGGGCTACAAGGAGATCGAGGTCGGCTTCCCGGCCGCCTCCCAGACCGACTACGACTTCGTCCGCAAGATCATCGAAGAGGGGCGCATCCCCGACGACGTCGTCATCCAGGTGCTGACCCAGGCCCGGCCCGAGCTGATCGAGCGCACCTACGAGTCGCTGCGCGGGGCCAAGCAGGCCATCGTCCACCTCTACAACTCCACCTCCACCCTGCAGCGCCGCGTGGTGTTCGGGCTCGACAAGGAGGGCATCACCGCCATCGCGGTCGAGGGCGCCAAGCTGTGCAAGAAGCTGGCCGACGACATGGCGGGCGAGACCGAGATCTACTTCGAGTACTCGCCGGAGTCCTACACGGGCACCGAGCTCGAATACGCCGTCGAGGTCTGCGACGCCGTCAACGACGTCTGGCAGCCGACCCCCGACCGCAAGGTGATCATCAACCTGCCGGCGACGGTCGAGATGGCCACGCCCAACGTCTACGCCGACTCGATCGAGTGGATGCACCGCAACCTGCGTTACCGCGACTCGATCATCCTGTCGCTGCACCCCCACAACGACCGCGGCACCGCCGTGGCCGCCGCCGAGCTGGGCTACCTGGCGGGGGCCGACCGCATCGAGGGCTGCCTGTTCGGCAACGGCGAGCGCACCGGCAACGTCTGCCTGGTGACGCTGGGGATGAACCTGTTCTCGCAGGGCATCGACCCCGAGGTCGACATCTCCGACATCGACGAGGTGCGCCGGGTCGTCGAATACTGCAACCAGCTGCCCGTCCACCCGCGTCACCCGTGGGGCGGCGAGCTCGTCTACACCGCGTTCTCCGGCTCCCACCAGGACGCGATCAAGAAGGGCTTCGAGCACCTGGAGCGCGACGCCGCGGCGGCGGGCGTGCCGGTCGACGAGTTCACCTGGGCGGTGCCCTACCTGCCGATCGACCCGAAGGACATCGGCCGCACCTACGAGGCCGTCATCCGGGTCAACAGCCAGTCGGGCAAGGGCGGCGTGGCCTACATCATGAAGGCCGACCACCAGCTCGACCTGCCCCGGCGGCTGCAGATCGAGTTCTCCCGCGCGGTCCAGGCCCGCACCGACGCCGAGGGCGGCGAGGTGACCCCGGCCCAGATGTGGGAGGCGTTCACCGACGAATACCTGCCGAACCCCGGCAACCCGTGGGGCCGCATCGGCCTGCTGGCCCACCGCACCACCTCGGCCGTCGACGACAAGGACGCCATCAGCGCCGACGTCCGGATCGAGGGCCAGATCCGCGAGATCCACGGCACCGGCAACGGCCCCATCTCGGCGTTCTGCGACGCGCTGGGCTCGCTGGGCATCGACGTGCGGGTGCTCGACTACACCGAGCACGCCATGAGCGGCGGCGCCGACGCCAAGGCGGCCTCCTACGTCGAGACCGAGATCGACGGCCGCGTCCTGTGGGGCGTGGGCATCGACGCCAACACCACGACCGCCTCGCTCAAGGCGATCATCTCCGCGGTGAACCGGGCGAACCGCTAACCGCTGACAGGCGCGGGGCCGCTGTGGTCCCGCGCCTTTCTTTTTCCGTTACGGCTCCGCCCACCCCGGCCCCGCCCGCCGCCGCCGGTCCGCGCCGCATCCGGCGCCAACCGGCCGCGCCGGCGGCCCGCCGTCACGGTCCCAGGCGTCACGGCCAGGTGCGGCCTCTCGGCGTCGCCCCGGGCGTCACCCGGTGAAGCGTCCGGGTGCCAGGTCGGCCGGGGGGTTCTCCAGGCCGAGCACCATCTCGGCGCACATGCGGCCGACCGCCGGGGAGATCGCGAAGCCGTGGCCGCTGAACCCGGCCGCCACGAAGAGGCCCGCCGGGCCGACCGGGCCGAGCAGCGGGGCCAGGTCGGGGGTGATGTCGTAGCAGGCGGCGTACGACTGGGGGAAGACGACGTCGGGGAAGGCCGGGAAGCGTGTCGTGAAGCGGGCCGCGGCGCGTTCGAGTTCCACGTCGGTGGCCTTGTTGAGGTAGCCGTCGGGGGTGGTGAGTTCGGCGCCGGTGTGGCTGCCGATGAGCAGGCGGCCGTTGTTCTCGTGGCGGACGTACTGCATGCCGACCAGGTCGGTGAAGGCGGGGACCGGGCCGACCGGGGCGCCGGGGGCGGCGATCACGATGGGCTCGCGCATCGCGCCGATGGGCAGGGTCACGCCCAGGGGGGCGACCAGCTCGGCGGTCCAGGCGCCGGCCGCGACGATCACGGTGCGCGCGCCGACCACGCGGCCGTCGGCCAGGCGTACACCCGCGATGGAGGAGGAGTCGCCCAGGAGGGCGGCGACCCTGGTGTGTTCGAGGACGCGGGCGCCACCGCGCTGGGCCGCTTCGGCGAAGTGGCGGCAGGTGGCGACCGGGTCGCCGTGGCCGCCGCGGGGTTCGAAGGCGAAGGCGGCGAAGTCCTTGGTCTCCAGGCCCGGCCACAGGGCCGCGACGTCGTCGTGGGTGACCATGGCGACGTCGATGCCGAGCTCCTGGCGGCGGGCCACGTTGGCGCGCAACCCGGCGGCCGACTCCTCGCCGACGCCGATCACGTGGCCGGTCTGCCGGAAGCCGAGGCCGGGGTGGCGTTCGAAGAAGCGGGTGCCCTCCCAGGCCATCGCGGTCAGGGTGGCGCAGTCGTAGTGGCAGCGAACCAGCCCGCTCGACTTGGCGGTGCCGCCGGAGCCGGTGGTCCGGCGCTCCACGACCAGCACGTCGCGTTGGCCTCGGGCGGTCAGCGCGGCGGCGATCGACAGGCCTTCCAGCCCACCCCCGATGATCACCACGGCGTGGGAGCTCATGGCGGGAAGTGAACACTTGCCACATTGCCCCCACGTGGCCCGCCGGTTTCCGGCGGGTAACCTTCGGGCCATGAAGATCGCGATGATCGGCCTGGGCGACATCGCCCGCAAGGCGTACCTGCCGGTGCTCAGCGGCGTCGACGGGGCCGAGCTGGTGTTCTGCACCCGGAACGCCGAGACGCTGCGCGAGCTGGGCGACGCCTACCGGGTGGCCCGGCGGCACACGTCGGTGGCCGAGGTCGTCGCCGGGGGAGCCGACGCGGCGTTCGTGCACGCCGCGACCGGCGCCCATCCGGCGATCGTGACCGAGCTGCTGGAGGCGGGGGTGCCGGTCTTCGTCGACAAGCCGCTCGCCTACCGGCTGGAGGACTCGGAGCGGCTCGTGGCGCTGGCGCGCGAGCGCGGGGTGCCGCTCATGGTCGGCTTCAACCGCCGGTACGCCCCCGGCCTCGCCGCCCTGCGGGACCTGCCGCGCGACCTGGTCATCCTGCAGAAGAACCGGCACACCCGGCCGGAGGACCCGCGCACGATGGTGTACGACGACTTCATCCACGTCGCCGACACCCTCCGCTTCCTGGCCCCCGGTGCGGCGACCACGACGTCGGTGCGGTTCCGCACGACCGGCGACCTGCTGGAACACCTCGTGCTCGAACTGTCGGGCGACGGGTTCACCGCTCTCGGCATCATGTCGCGGGTGAGCGGCCAGACCGAGGAGACCTGCGAGGTCATCGGCCGGGGCGAGAAGCACAAGGTGCTCGACCTCGGCGAGGAGGTCGCCTTCACCGAAGACGGCGAGGTGCGCCGGCGGCGTCCCGACTGGGTGCCCGTCGGGACGCAGCGCGGCTTCCGCGGCGCCTGCCTGGCCTTTCTCGAAGCGGTCGGCGAGGGCCGGCTGCTCGACGCGGGCGACGCGCTGGAGACGCACCGCCTGTGCGAGCGCATCCTCGACGAGGTCGGCCGGTAGGGCCCGCGGGTCAGCTGCTTCTCGACCGGCAGGCGGCCGCCACCCTGCCGACGGCGATCACGTGGGCGGCCTGGCGCAGCGTCAGGCCCTCCTCCCGTGACAACGCGGCGACCTGCCGGTAGGCGGGCTCCAGGTGCGCGCGCACCCGGGAGTCGAGGTCGCCGACCGTCCACTCGCTGTGGGTGGCGATGGCGCCGCCCGCGTTGGCGAGCAGGTCGGGCAGGACCACGCACCCCCGCTGGGCCAGGATCCGGTCGGCCGCCGGGGTGACCGGGCCGTTGGCGGCCTCGACGACCAGCCGGGCCCGCATCTCGGCCGCGTCGTGGGCGGTGACCGTGCCCGTGGTCAGCACCAGCACGTCGGCGTCGGCGCCGAGCCCGCCGCCGACGGGGACGAACCCGGCCTCGGCCAGCCGGGCGGTCATCACGGCCGCGACCGCGCCGGAGCCGTGCACGGCGAGCGTCCGGCCCTCGCCGGGGCCGAGCAGCACCCGCACGCCGAGCGCCACGGCCTCGGCCAGGTCGGGCCGCGTGGTGGCGAGCGGGACGTCGCGGCCCGCCAGCGGCTGGATCTCGTGGGTGTAGCGGCGGGTCAGCCGGTCGAGCTCGCGCTCGGTCAGCCCGGCCGGGTCGACGGCCACGCCGCCCTTCGCGCCGCCGTAGGGCAGGCCGGTCAGGGCGCACTTCCAGGTCAGGCCCATGGCCAGGGCCGTGACCTCGTCGAGGTCGGTGGCGGGATGGAACCGGACGCCGCCCTTCGCCGGGCCGCGCGACAGGTTGTGCTGCACCCGGTAGCCCTCGATCACGTCGATCCGGCCGTCTTCGCGGCGGACCGGGACCGAGACGGTCAGTGACCGGCGGGGCGTGGCGAGCAACTGGTGGAGGCCCTCGTCGAGGGCGAGGAAACGGGCGGCCTCGGCGAGGTGGTGCTGGGCGGAGGCCAGCGGGGCCGACGGCGCTGTCGGGATTTCCGTGACGGTCATAGTGGTGGTGCCTCTCGGATCGATCACCCGTCGCCATTGACGGGTGATGTCCACCATTGTGGTGAAGTTCGATCACGGCGATGTCCTGTTTTACGGGCATGTCGCCGTTTTTTCGCGGAGCCTGGTGTCCACTATCGCACCGGTTTTGTCACGGGTCGTGAACGGGGTGTTACAAACCGAGGTACCTCGCCAGCGACCGCATGCCCTCGTCGAAGATCTCGCGCCGGTGCGTGATCGTGTCGCCGAACTGGCCGAACAACTCGAAGCTGACGGCGCCGAACAGGGCCGTCCAGGCGGTGACCGCCGGGATGACGACCTCGTCGGGGACGCCGGGCATCACGCTGCGCAACGCGTCGACGTCGGGCGCGATCACGGCCGGCGGGGAGACGGCGACCGGTGAGGTCGGCCGGGCGTCGGCGATGATCCGGCCGTAGACGAGGGTCGTGCGCATGGCGGGCGCGATGGTGTCCTGCGGGGCCTGGTAGCCCGGCACGGGGGAGCCGTAGAGCAGGGCGTACTCGTGGGGGCGGTCGAGCGCGAAGTCGCGGACGGCGTGGCCGAGGGCGAGCCAGCGGTCGGCGGGGTCCGTCCGGTCGTGCTGGGACGCCTCGGCGGCGTCGCCCAGGGCGTTGTAGCCGTCGATGATCAGGGCGGTGAGCAGGTCGTCCTTGGTCGGGAAGTAGCGGTGGACGGCTGAGGACGCCATGCCCATCTCCCGGGCGACCGCCCGCAGCGACAACCCGGCCGCGCCCTCGCGGGCCAGGTGGGTGCGGGCGATGTCGGTGATCTCGCGGACCATCTCGGCCCTCACGCGCTCCCGCGCGGTCTTCGCTGCGCTCATCTCCGGAGCTTAACAGAGCGGCGTACAGAAAAGAGAGCAGTGCTCTTGACGAGCACTGCTCCGAAGAGAGAGCATTGCTCTCATGAACGAGCTGCACACCGTGCGGAACACCTCTTCGACCGAGATCGACGCCTCGCCCGCCGAGGTCTGGGCCCTGCTGTCCGACCTGCGGGGCTGGCAGCGCTGGTGGCCCGAGCACCGGGTGCTCGACCTGGGCGAGATCGCCCCGGGCGAGCGGTTCCGCTGGCGGCTGGGCGGCGTGCGCATCACCTCCCGGTTCGCCGTCGTGACCGAAGGCAGCGAGCTCACCTGGAGTGGGGTGGCGCTCGGCGTCTACCGGGCGCTCGACCGCAACACGATCGAGCCGCTGCCCGGCGGGCGCACCCGCCTGACCATCGCCGAATCCCTCGCCGGGCCGCTGGCCGGGCTGCTCTACCCGGCGCCCAGGCTCCGCGCCGGTCATGAACGTTTCCTCCACGCGATCAAGAAAGAGGCCGAGAAATGAGACACGTCGTCATCGGGGCCGGCCAGGTCGGCGGCCAGCTCGCCGAACTGCTGCTGGCCGAGGGTCACCAGGTCGTCCAGGTCTCCCGCTCGGGGTCGGGCGCGGCCGGGGCCGTGAAGGTCGCCGCCAGCGCGGCCGACGCCGACGCGCTGCTCCGGGCCTGCGACGGGGCCGACGTGATCTACAACTGCGTCAACCCGCCCTACCACCGCTGGCCCATCGACTGGCCGCCGATGCACGCCGCCATGCTCCGGGCCGCCCAGGAGACCGGCGCGGTGCTGGTCATGCTCGGCAACCTCTACGCCTACGGCCCCGTCTCCGGCCCGATGACCGAAGACCTCCCGCTGGCCGCCACCCACGTCAAGGGGCGGGTCCGGGCGCGGATGTGGGAGCAGGCGCTGGCCGCCGGGATCCGGACCACCGAGATCCGCGGTTCCGACTACTTCGGCCCCGGCTCGACCGGCGAGGCCTACCTGACCACGCAGGTCATCCGCCCCGCCGCCGAAGGCCGGCCGGTGGTCGTGCTGAGCGACCCCGACGTCCCGCACGCCTGGACCTACCTGCCCGACGTCGCCCGCGCCCTGGTCATCGCCGGGACCGACGAACGCGCCTGGGGACGGCCCTGGCACGTGCCGACCTCCCCGGCGCTGACCTTCCGCCAGGTCGCCGAACGCTCGGCCGCGCTGACCGGCGCCCGGAAGCCGCGCATCGTCAGGGTGCCGCGGGCGGCCTTCCACGCCCTGGGCTGGGGCTCGCCCAGGATGAAGGAGCTGCGGGAGACCCTCTACCAGTTCGAGGCGCCGTTCCTGCTCGACTCCGGCGACTTCGAGAAGACCTTCGGCGCCACGCCGACGCCGATCGAGGAGGCCCTGGTGGCATCCATCCCGAGATAGGCGGTATCACTAGGAGAGTGGCACAACTAGTGATCGGCCCCCTCCTCCGCCACGTCGACGCGACGACCGCGTCCATCTGGGTGGAGACCAGCGACCCCTGCACGGTCACCGTCACTGCGGGCGCCGAACAGTCGACAGAGCGCACCTTCACGGTGCACGGACACCACTACGCGATCGTGGACGTCCCCGTATCCGAACCCGTCCCCTACCAGGTCCACCTCGGCGACGAGGCGGTGTGGCCGCTGGACACGATGGACCCCAGCGTCATCCGTCCCGTCGACCGGCTGAACAAGGTGGTCTTCGGCTCGTGCCGGACCAGCGTCCCCCATGACACGGCCCACACGATCACCCACGGCGTGGACACCCTCTTCGCCTTCGGGCACGCCCTGACCGTCCACGACGATCTCCCCGACCTGCTCATCATGCTCGGCGACCAGGTGTACGCCGACGAGCCGTCCCGGGAGATGCTCGACTACATAAAGGCCCGCCGCGGCGACCAGGAGCCGATCGGCGAGATCGCCGACTTCGAGGAGTACGCCGAGCTCTACCGGCAGGCGTGGAACGACCCGGAGATCCGGTGGTTGTTGTCGACCGTGCCGACGACCATGATCTTCGACGACCACGACCTGCGCGACGACTGGAACACCAGCAAGGACTGGCGGGCCAAGATGGCCCGGGTGTCGTGGTGGCCGCGCCGGGTCGTGGCGGGGCTGGGGGCCTACTGGGTCTACCAGCACCTGGGCAACCTGTCACCGGCCGAACGGGCCGCCGACGAGGTCTTCTCGAAGATCAAGGCGGGTGACGGCGACGGCGCCGCGGTGCTCGACGCCTTCGCCCAGCAGGCCGACGCCGACCCGACGACCAGCCGGTGGAGCTACGCCCGCGACTTCGGCGACACCCGGCTGATCATGCTCGACTCGCGGTGCGCCCGCCATCTGGAGCCCCGCGAGCGGTCGATGCTCGACGCGACCGAATGGGCGTGGCTCGAGAAGGTGCTGGAAGACCCGCCCGAGAGGGTGCTGATCGGCTCGTCCGTGCCGATCCTGCTCCCGGCCGGCATCCACTACATCGAGGCCTGGAACGAGGCGCTGGCCGACGGGGCCTGGGGCAAGACGGTGGCCCGGTGGATGGAGAAGGCCCGGCAGGCCGTCGACCTGGAACACTGGGCGGCCTTCCGGCGCTCCTTCGACCGGCTGCTGACGATGCTGGCCGCCTCGGGCACCACCGTCATGCTGATGTCGGGCGACGTGCACTACTCCTACGTCGCGCGGGTCAAGGGGCTGCCGATCTACCAGCTCGTCTGCTCGCCGATCCGCAACCCGCTCAGCCGCACCCTGCGCCTGGCCAACGTGATCGCCCAGTTCGGGGTGGCCACGGTGCTCGGCGGCCTGATCGCCAAGACGGCGAAACTCCCGAAGCCGCCGGTGAAGTGGCGCATCACCGACGGCCCCTGGTTTCCCAACGCGCTGGCCACCCTCACTCACGAGAACGGCACGCACGTGGTCCGGTGGGAGACGCCGACCGTCCTCGACGACCCACCGAAACTCAAGGAGGTCTCCCGGGTGGAGCTCACTCCTATCCATTGAGGCAGATTCACAACGCGAGCTACGGCCGGCCTCCGGCCGCCCGCAGCTCGCTTCCGGTAAGGACCGCCCCCAACTGGGCCAGCGCCCACTCGATCTCGCGGGCCTCGACCACCAGGGGCGGGGCCAGCCTGATCGTGCTCCCGTGGGTGTCCTTGGCCAGCACGCCGCGCGCCATCAGGCGCTCGCACACCTGCCGGCCGGTGGCCAGCGACGGGTCGACGTCGACCCCCGCCCACAGGCCCCGGCCGCGTACGGCGGTGACGCCCGGCAGCGCCCGCAGGCCCTCGAACAACACCGATTCGAGCTCGCGGGCGCGGGCCTGGTACTCGCCCGACTTCAGCAGGTTGACCACGGTCTCGCCGACGGCGCAGGCCAGCGGGTTGCCGCCGAACGTCGACCCGTGCTGGCCGGGCTTGATCACGCCCAGCACGTCGGCGTCCGCCGCGAGCGCGCTCACCGGGACCACGCCGCCGCCGAGGGCCTTGCCCAGGACGTACATGTCCGGGACCACGTTCTCGTGGTCGCAGGCGAAGGTGTCGCCGGTGCGGCCCAGGCCCGACTGGATCTCGTCGGCGATCATCAGCACGCCGCGCTCGGTGCACAACTCCCTGACCTGGCGGAGGTAGCCGTCCGGCGGCACCAGCACCCCGGCCTCGCCCTGGATCGGCTCCAGGAGCACGGCCACGGTGTTCTCGTCGATCGCGTCGGCGATCGCCTCGGCGGAGCCGTACTTCACGATCCGGAACCCGGGCGTGTACGGGCCGAAGCCGTCGTGCGCGTCGGGGTCGGTGGAGAAGCTGACGATCGTGGTGGTGCGGCCGTGGAAGTTGTCCTCCATCACCACGATGTTGGGGTCGGTGATCCCCTTCACATCGTGGCCCCACTTGCGGGCGACCTTGATCGCCGTCTCGACGGCCTCGGCGCCGGTGTTCATCGGCAGGATCATGTCCTTGCCGCACAACTCCGCCAGCCCCGACGCGAACGCGCCGAACCGGTCGTTGAAGAAGGCGCGGCTGGTCAGGGTGACCCGGTCGAGCTGGGCGTGGGCCGCCGCCAGGATCACGGGGTTGCCGTGGCCGAAGTTCAGCGACGAGTATCCGGCCAGGCAGTCGAGGTAACGCTTCCCCTCGACGTCGGTGACCCAGGCGCCCTCCGCGGAGGCGATCACCACGGGCAGCGGGTGGTAGTTGTGCGCGCTCCGGCTCTCGGCCAGCTCGATCATGTCTCGCGTGTTCAAAGGCGGATCTCCAGGGTGCAGCACTTGGGGCCGCCGCCGGCCTTGCGCAGTTCCGACAGGTCGACCGGGATGACCGAGTAGCCGTGGCGCTCCAGTTCGGCGGAGAGCCCGGCGGCCTCGGCGTTGACGATCACATTCTTGCCGTCGGAGACGGCGTTGAGCCCCAGCACGAGCGCGTCCTCCTCCGAGGCGATGATCGCGTCGGGGAACATCCGCCGCAGCACCCGCAGGCTGCCCTCGGAGAACGCGCCCGGGTAGTAGGCCACGTTGCGGCCGTCGAGCGGGAACAGCGCCGTGTCGAGGTGGTAGAAGCGCGGGTCGACCAGCCGCAGCGTGACGACCGGGCGGCCGAGGAACTCCTGCGCCTCCATGTGGGCGGCGACGTCGGTCCGGAAGCCGGTGCCCGCCAGGATCACCTCGTCGAGGGTGAGGAAGTCGCCCTCGCCCTCGTTGGTGAAGTTGGCCTCCTTGACCGGCAGGCCCAGCTCGGCGAACCACTTGGCGTAGGCGGGGCCCTCGTCGGCCCGCTCGGGGTGCGCGAACCTCGCGCCGTAGACGTGGGCGTCGACCACGAGGGCGCCGTTGGCGGCGAACACCATGTCGGGCAGCCCCTCGACCGGGTCGATCACGCTCACCCGGTGGCCCAGCGACTCGTAGGCGGCCTTCAGGGCGTCCCACTGCTCCAGCGCCTTCTCGGCGCTGGCCCCGGCGGCCGGGTCCATCCACGGGTTGATCGCGTATGTGACGGCGAAGAATTCCGGTCGGCACATAAGGAAATGACGCGTGGTGGCCACCCGCTCGCGGGTGGTGGTCGTCGTCTCGTAAGCGGGTGTGTTCACGCACGTCTCCGGCGGTGAGCTGGGGCAACTGCTCTCAGACTAGGAACAGCCGACCTGGGCTCCAATGCGGCGACATTGCGTCCTTAACGCGGTCTCTTGCGTTCTTGGGGCGGTCTGCGGTGATTTGTTGCTCAGGTGATCAGCCGGGTGAGCACGATCGCGCTTTTGGTCCTGGTGACGAACGGCTCGGCCGCGATGCGCTCGATGACCTGCTCGACGTGCCGGACGTCGGTGGCCCGGATGTGCAGCAGCGCGTCGGCCTCGCCGGTGACGGTGCAGGCGGAGACCACTTCGGGGTGCCGGGAGACGGCCAGCCCGATCTCGGCGGGGGAGGTCTTGCCCCGGCAGAACAGCTCGACGTAGGCCTCGGTGGTCCACCCGAGGGCGGCGGGCTCGACCCGGGCGGTGAACCCGGTGATGGCCCCCTGCTGGACCAGCCGGTCGACCCGCCGTTTGACCGCCGGGGCCGACAGCCCGACCTGCCCGCCGATTTCCGCATATGTCGCTCGGGCATCGTCCACGAGGGCCCCGATGATCGCCCGGTCTAGCTCGTCCAGCTTCACGACCATCTGTATACCGCCTGAAACCACGTCCACCGTGGCCGGGACGCGCGGATGCTCTTTCTCTCCGTTACGGCTCCGCCCACCGCGGCCCCGCCCGCCGCCTCCGGCGGGCCGGCCGCCCGGCGGCGACCGGTCGCTCCCGGACCGCGCCGTCACGAGGAGCCGTCCGGCGCTTTCGACTTCGCCCAGCGGTTCGTTCGAGGCGGATCCCGACGAGCCTCAGCCTTCGGTCGGGGGGCGGGCTCAGGCTTCCACGGGGCGGGCTCGGGCGAAGCCCGGGGCGGCGCGTTCGAGGAGGTCGAAGGCTCTGACCGCCTCTCGCCTGAGGTCGGGGAGGATCGTCTCCGGGGTCTCGCCCGCGGAGCGGCGGGCGAAGTAGGACGAGGCCGTGATGCGGACCACGGCGCAGACGCCCGCGGCGATGATCTGGGGCGTGATGTCGCCGGGTTCGGCGCCCGCCTCGTCGGCGAGGGCCTCGGCGAGGACCTGCTCCCGCCGCTCGTGCAGTTCCCGGGTGCGGGCGACCAGCGACGGCGCGTCGTTGATCATCTTGGCCACGAGTTCGCTGCCCTCGGACGTGCCGTACCGCCAGTCGCGGGTGTCGACGGCGTCGAGGAAGTCGCGGCGGAGGGCGTCGACGGCCGACTCGCCCGGCCGCCGGTCGCGGACCACGACGGCGAGGAGCTGCTCGGCCTCGTCGAGGCGGTCGAGGCAGAGGTCCTCCTTGGTCCGGAAGTAGTTGAAGACCGTGTTCACCGAGACGTCGGCGACCCTGGCGACCTCGGCGACGGTCACGTTGTCGAAGCCGTGGTGCAGGAACAGGCTCATCGCGATGTCCGAGATCTTGAGCCGCGTCTCCCGCTTCTTGCGCTCGCGCAGGGTCTCCATGGTTGGGATCCTACCAAACTTGTAGTGACACCAATTTTGTGGTTACTCTACCGAAGTGATTACCGCGAGAGCGCTGACCAGGACCTTCCAGGGCGTGCCCGCCGTGCGCGCCGTCGACCTCGACGTCCACGAAGGAGAGATCTGCGGGTTCCTCGGCCCGAACGGGGCGGGCAAGACCACCACGCTGCGCATGCTGACCACCCTCCTCAGGCCGACCTCCGGGACCGCGACCGTGGCGGGCCACGACCTCGTCGCCGACCCGTCGGGGGTGCGCCGCTCCATCGGCTACGTCGCCCAGGGCGGCATGTTCACGCCGGTCTCCCGGATCGGCGACGAACTGCGGCTGCAGGCCCGGCTCCACGGCCACTCGGCCCGCGAGGCGCGGCGGCGGACGGGGGAGGTGCTCGAACGGCTCGACCTGGGCGGCTTCGAGCAGCGCACCCCGGCCTCGCTCTCGGGCGGCCAGGCCCGCCGGGCCGACCTGGCGCTCGGGTTGATCCACACCCCCCGGGTGCTGTTCCTCGACGAGCCCACCAACGGGCTCGACCCCCGGGCGCGGGCCGAGCTCTGGACCTACATCCGGGGCCTGCAGACGACGATCTTCCTCAGCACCCACTACCTCGACGAGGCCGACGCCCTGTGCGACCGCGTGCTGATCATCGACGACGGCCGGATCGTGGCCGCCGGCTCGCCGGCCGACCTGAAACGCGACCACGCGGCGGCCACCCTCGACGAGGTCTTCCTGACGGTCACGGGCCGTCCGCTCGAGGGCGCGGCGGCCTGAGAAATGAGCCCCGTGTTTGTGCGGAAGTATGTCTCCGGATTTTTCCGGATGCCTTCATCGGATGGTTCCGCACAACCCAAACGATCTTCGTCGGGAAACGTCCCGGCATTCGGCGTGACAAGAAGGAGGTCATCGGATGACTGCGTTTGTTGTGGCGGCGCATTATCTGCGCGAAACGTTCCGTAACCGTTTCGTGATCGTTTTCGGCGTGGTCCAGCCCGGGCTCTATCTCGTCTTCTTCGGGCCGGTCTTCACCGGATCGGGCGTCGGCTCCTGGGACGTCCTGGTGCCCGGCCTGCTGATGCAACTCGCGCTGCTCACGTGCGGGCTCACCGGGTTCAACATCGTGTTCGACCACCGCTTCGGGGTGCTCGAACGGCTGCGGGTCACCCCCGCGAGCAGGTTCGCGCTGCTGGTCGGGCGGGTCATGAAGGACGCCGTGCTGCTGCTGGTGCAGGCGACGGCCCTGCTCGTGCTCGCCGTCGCCTTCGGGCTGCGCGCGTCGGTCCCGGGCATGGTCGCCGGGCTGGCGCTGGTGATCGTCATGGCGCTGGGGCTCGCGGCGTTGTCGTACGTGGCGGCCCTCACGCTCGGCGACGAGTTGTTCCCGCCGGTCGCCGGCACGGCCGTGGTGCCGCTCCTGCTGCTGTCGGGGGCGCTGCTCCCCATGGAGGGCGCCCCCGCCTGGCTCGACGTCGCCTCCCAGGCCACCCCGTTCCGGCACGTCGTCGACGCCCTGCGGGCACTGTTCGCCGGGTCGGCCGACGGGCTCGGGCCTGCGGTGATCGGGGTGGTGTTGTTCCTCGCCGTCGCGCTCCCCCTGGCGACGCACGTGTTCGGCCGGGAGAACGCCTAACCGAGCAGGTGGTCGAAGCGGCCCGACTTGATCTCGGTGAGCATCGCGGTCAGCGCCTCGGCGCCGAAGACCAGCGCCGGGCCCTCGGGGTCGCGCGAGTTGCGCAGGGCCGTGGTGCCGTCGGGGAGGCGGGCGAACTCCACGCAGCTGCCGTTCGGGTTGCTGTGACTGCTCTTCTTCCAGACGACGTGCCGCAGCTGACCGGAATTCGGAACGTATCCCATCGCGCCCTCTCATTGGTTGAGAGGGCCACCCTAGTAGGTCATCTGCACGTGCATCGGAGATTACAGAGAGGTGCGAATCTCCGTCAGGAGATCGTGTGTCTGCCGGGCCTGGTGGGCCTCCACGCACAGGCTGTTCATGACCTGCATGTAACGGTCCACCTCGTCCAGTTTCTCCAGGTAGAGGGCGCTGGTGAGCTGTTCGAGGTAGACCACGTCGGGCAGTTCGCGCTCGTCGAAGCGCAGGATCGTGAAGGGGCCGCCGGCCGCCGCGTGGCCGCCGCGCTCGAACGGCACGATCTGGAGTGTGATGTTCGGGTGCTCGCTCATCTCCAGCAGGTGGTCGATCTGGGCGCGCATCACGTCGCGGCCGCCGAGGGGGCGGCGCAGGGCGGCCTCGTCGATGACCGTCCAGAGCTTGACCGCGTCGGGGCCCTCCAGGCGGGCCTGGCGGGTCATCCGGAGGGCGACGCGGCGCTCGATCTCCTGCTCGGGGGCGCCGGCGTTGGCGAGCAGGATGACGGCGCGGGCGTAGTCGGGGGTCTGCAGGAGCCCGTGGACGAACTGGACCTCGTAGGCCCGGATCACCGAGGCGGCCTCCTCCAGGCCGACGTACATCTCGAACCACGAGGGGAGCAGGTCGCTGTACTTGTGCCACCAGCCGGGCGAGTTGGCCTGCCGGGCCAGGGTGATCATCGCGTCGCGGTCGGCGGCGTTGGTCACGCCGTAGAGGGTGAGCAGGTCGGCGACGTCGCGTTCCTTGAAGCTGACCCGGCCGAGCTCCAGACGGCTGATCTTCGCGTGGGAGGCCCGGATGACGTGACCGGCGTCCTCGGGGGAGATGCCCTTGGCCCGGCGGAGCCGCCGGAGCTGGGCGCCGAGGAGGATGCGCAGCACCGTGGGGCCACCACGGGAGTACGAGAGCACGCCGGGGTGGGCCGGTTCAGCGGTCACGACAGTCTCCACACGGGTACGTCACAGGTCGGGCATTTCCTTAACCAGTGCATCATTGTCGCATCAGCGGCCCTTGGCAAACAGTGCAGCATTCATGGGAAAATGCCAAGAGCCGCCACCTGCACGTGCATATGCGATTATTTGTTGATTAGTACTGATTCGTTAGACCGGCTGACAATGGGGGCCCCGTCGTGGTGGCGCACCTCCGGCAGCAGCCGGTCGAGCCAGCGCGGCAACCACCAGTTGGCCCGCCCGAGCAGCGCCATCGTGGCCGGCACCAGCACCAGCCGCACGAGTGTCGCGTCGATCAGCACGGCCGCCGCCATGCCCACCCCGGTCGTCTTGACGGTCACGTCGGGGTCGAGCGCGAAGCCGACGAACACCGCCACCATGATCGCGGCGGCGCTGGAGATCACCCGGCCGGTCGAGGCGAGCCCGCGGATCACACTCCCCCGGGCGTCGCCGGTGGCGAGGTAGTCCTCCCTGATCCGGGACAGCAGGAACACCTCGTAGTCCATCGACAACCCGAACAGCACGGTGAACATCAGGATCGGCACCCAGCTCGACACCGCGCCGCCGTGCGGCAGCCCCACCAGGGCGGCCCCGGCGTCGGTCTGGAACACCGCCGTGATCACCCCGTACGCCGCCGCGACCGACAGCAGGTTCATCACCGCCGCCTTCAGGGCCACGACCGGCGCCCGGAACAACACGGTCAGCAGCAGCAGCGACAACACCACCACGAACGCGACCACCACCCAGAGCCGCTCGGCCAGCCGGTCGGAGATGTCGCCGAACACCGCCACCACGCCGGTGACCATGACCCCGTCGGGCAGGGTCGCGCGCAGCTGCCGGACCAGTTCGGTGGTGCGTTCGTCCTGCGGCCCGGTCGCGGGCTCGACGGTGATCACGGCGGCCGTGCCCTGCGTGATCGGGGGCGCCACCGCCTCGACGTTCTGGAGTCCCGCCAGCTCGGCGGTCACGGCGGGGGCGAGCGAGGCGTCCATGGCCAGCACGATCGGGCCGTTCGCGCCGGGGCCGAACTCGGCGGCGACGAGGTCGTAGGCGACCCGGGTGGTCTTGCTCTCGGGCTGGGTGCCGGCGTCCTGCGGCCAGGTGCGCATGCCCAGCACCGGCGCGGCCAGCGCCAGCAGCACCACGACCGCGACGAGCGCCGACCTGACCGGGCGCTCGCCCACCCACGCGGCCCACCGGGCCGTGCGCGGGGCCCGGACCACGGGCGTCACCAGGCCGAGCCGCTCCTTCCTGGGCAGCACCCGGCGGCCCGCCAGGCCGAGCATCGCCGGCACCAGCGTGACCGAGGCGACCATGACGGCCCCGACGGTGGCGAAGGTGGCGTACGCGAACGACGCGTAGACCGGCAGCGTCGACAGGTTCAGCCCGAACAGCGACACCAGCACGGTCAGGCCCGCCATCAGCACCGACGTCCCGGCGGTCGCGGTCGCGTGGGCCGCCGCCTCCTTGGGCGGCAGCCCGGCCCGCAGCGCCTCGACGTGCCGGCTGACCAGGAACAACGCGTAGTCGATGCCGACCCCGAGGCCGACCATGGTGGCGATCGTCGGGGCGATGGTGGAGATCTCGGTCAGCGCGGCCAGCAGGGTGACCAGCGCGGTGCCGACGCCCAGGCCCATCAGCGCGACGAGGATCGGCAGCCCGGCCGCGACCAGCGAGCCGAGCCCGGCGACCAGGATCACCAGGGCGGCGACGACGCCGACCACCTCGGCGGTGCCGCTCGGCGCCGACACGTTCTCGGGCACCTCGCCGCCGAACGCGACCGTGAACCCGGCCTCCGCGGCGGGGGCGGTGGCGGCGGTGAGGGCGTCCAGCGCCTCGGAGCCCTGGAAGTCGGTCACGGGGATCGTGTAGCCGATCTCGACCAGGGCCGTGTCGCCGTCGGGCGACAGACGCGGCGGGGCGACGCGGGAGACGTCGGGCATCGCGGCGAGCCGGTCGGTCAGCGTGGCCAGCAGGCCGGCCGGCACCGGTTCGTCGCCGTGGACGACGACCCGCGACCCGGCCCCGGCCATCGCCGGGAAGTGCTCCGCCAGGAACGCCTTCCCGTCCTGGGACGGGATGCCGGGCACGTCGTAGTCGTCGTGGGTGGTGCCGCCCGCGGCCATCGACAGGCCGGTCGCCGCGACGAGCGCGACCAGCCAGACGGCGAGCGTGCGCCACGGATGTGCGGCGGCCGCGCCACCAAGGCGGCCGAGCAAGCGTGACATCGGGGGTGTCCTCTCGTGGTCGGGTGACACCCCCACGGTCGGCCCGGCCGCTTGGTCGCCTCTTGGGGCCCGCTTGGAGACCGGAAGGTCACGCCTCCGCGAGCGCGGCCAGGGCCTTCTCGGCGTCGGCGGCCCACAGGGGAGCGCCCCGGCGCCGGGCCACCTCGATCGCGTGCCGGTAGTGCGCCGCCGCCTCGTCGAGGTCGCCCAGGCGGACCGCGAGGTCGCCCAGCAGGTGGGCGACCGGCCGCATCGCGATCGACAACGAGGCCGCGCCCGGGATGCCGTCGCGCAGCGGCAGCAGCTGCTCGCGGATCTCCCTGGCCTCCTCCGGCGACCCCACCTGGGCCGCCGCCATGGCGCGCAGCGCCAGGTAGACGGAGTAGTAGAAGTCCTTGCGGATCGGCGGCGACTCGGTGCGGATCTCGGCGGCCTCCCGCAGGCGGCCCTCGCGGCCGAGCGCCACCGCCAGCAGGTCGTTGACGATCGCGCCGTGCTCCTCCTTCAGCGCCCAGGCGATGTCGGCGTACTCGCCGTGCCGGTCCTGGGTGAGCCGGATCGAGAAGACCGCCAGCGCGTGGGCCCCCGCGGCGTTGAGCGAGCCCTTGCGCTGGAGCAGGCCGAAGGAGGCGGCGTAGGCCGCCTGCGCGCCGTCGAGGTCGCCGGCCACGTGGCGAAGCGTGGCGTAGGCGACGTTGACCACCTCACGCGCCTCGATCATCTGGTACGCCGTCGACACCCCGTTGGCCGCCTTCAGGTGCCGGTGCATGCCGGGCAGATCACCGAGCATCCAGCAGGCGCGGGCGGCGACGAACATGCCGTACCAGCGGTAGGCCAGCAGGTGGTCGTGGCGTTCGGCCAGGTCGATCAGCCGCAGGGCCAGGTCGAGCACCTGCCGGGGGTTCAGCTCGAACGGGGTCTCCTTGATCCGGACCGTGAGGGCCAGCGCCGTCATCGCCGGGTCGCCGAGCGTGGCGGCCAGCTCCTCCAGCTCGGCGGCGGCCGTGGCGCTGCGCGGGTCGCCCTCGTTCTCCAGTTCGGAGACGATCATCTCCAGCAGGCGGCACCGGACGACCGGGTCGAGGTCGCCGCGCCGCAGCAGCCGGGTGATCAGGCCGACGGTGCGCTCGTCGACGTAGGAGTAGGGGCGGATCAGCCACGGCGTGGCCTCGGTCCAGCACGAGAACGCGGCGATCAGCAGGTCGTCGCGGCCCGCCGCCTGGGCGATCTCCACCGCCTTCTGCCTGGTCTGCCGGGCGTACGCCACCGCGCCGTCCTGCACCTGGGCGCGGACCAGCGCGGCCAGCAGCCCGACCTTGGCCGCCTCGCGGTCGGCCATGGCCTGGGCGGGCAGCCGTTCGAACGCGTCGAGCGCCTGTTCGTAGAGTTCGGTGGCGGTGTCGTAGGCGTAGCGGCGGGTGGCCAGTTCGGCGGCCTTGACCGAGTGGGCGACGGCCCGCTCGGCGGTCGCCGAGGTGCCCGCGCGGGCGTAGTGGTGGGCCAGCGCGGTGTGGTCGTCGGGGTGCAGCGCGGCCAGGGCGTCGGCGACGCGGGCGTGCATGCGGGTGAGCCGCACCTGCGAGAGGTCGTGGTAGAGGGTGTCGCGGACCAGCGCGTGGGTGAACCGCACCCGGCCCGGCGACGGCTCGGTGAGCAGGCCGGTCAGCACGCCCGCCTCCAGGGCGTCGAGCACGCCGTCCTCGTCGGCGTCGGCGGCTCCGACCAGCACCTCGACCTCGGCCTCCCGGCCGACGGCGGCGGCCAGCCGGAGCACGGTGACGGCGGGCGCGGGCAGCCGGGCCAGCCGCCGGCGCAGCACGTCGCGCACCCCTTCTGGCACGCTGCGGGCCACCCCCGCCAGGCTGCCCTCGGAGGCCAGCAGGCGGGCGCTCTCCCGTACGTAGAAGGGGTTGCCGCCGGTGCGCTCGGCGATCCAGGCGACGGTGCCGGCCTCGACCTCGCGCCCGCAGACCGAGGTCACCAGCCGCTCGACGTCGCCCTCGGACAGTCCGTCGAGGTGGAGGCGGGTGGGGGAGCGCCCGGCCAGCGCGGCCAGCGCGTCCTCCTGGGCGTCGGTCACGTCGGAGGGCCGGTAGGCGGCCACCAGCAGCACCTTCGCGGCTGTCAGCTCCCCGGCCACCGCGACCAGCAGGCCGAGGGTCTCGGCGTCGGCCCGGTGCAGGTCGTCGAGCACGATCGCCAGCGCCCGGCCCGACGTCGTGGTGAGCGAGCGCAACCAGGCGCAGGCGGCGCGGTGCATGCGGAACCGGCCGGCCGCGCCGTCGTCGGAGGGCGGGCGCGCGTCGCCGAGCAGCGGGGCCAGCGCCCCGGCGTGCTCGTTCAGCGGGGCGACCCGGGTCAGCGGCGACAGTGCCTCGATCCACGCCCAGGCGGGCGGCGCGCCCTCGGTCTCGGGGCAGCGCCCGGTCGCGACCAGCCAGGTCGCCGGGTCGAGGTCGTCGGCGATGCGGGCCATCAGGGTCGACTTGCCGGCGCCCGGCTCGCCGCTGATCAGCACCACGCCCGCGTCACCGGCGGCGGCGCGGGCGGCGACGCCGGCGATCTCGGCCAGTTCGAGGTCGCGGCCGACGAACAGCGGCCCGGCGGGATCGGTCCAGATCTCGGCCGCGCGGGGTGCGGCGATGGTGACCGGCGTGCCCTCGGCCGGTCCGGGGGCCCGGGTGGCGGCGTGCAGCAGGTCGAGCCGCTGCGCCAGCACGGCCTCCTCGAGGTCGGCCAGCGCCGGGCCGGGGTCGAGCCCCAGTTCGTCGGCGAGGGTGGTGCGGGCCCGGCGCAGTGCCGCGAGGGCGTCGGCCTGCCGCCCGCTGCCCCACAGGGCCAGCGCCAGCAGCCGCCAGCCCTCCTCGCGCAGCGGTTCGCGCCGCGTCAGCATCTCGGCGGCCGGGACGGCGTCGGCCGGCGGCGCCGACCGCAGGGTGGTCTCGACCAGCAGCTCCTGGGCGACCAGGCGCACCTCGGTCAGCCGGGCGGCCTCGGCGACGGCCCACTCCTCGTCGGCGAACTCGGCGAACGCCGCGCCCTGCCAGATGCCCAGGGCGTCGCTGAGCAGCGTGCGCGCGGCGGCGGGGTCGCGGGCGCTCAGGTCGCGGGCCTCGGCGGCGGAACGTTCGAAACGCCAGGCGTCGACGGCGTCGGCGTCGAGGCGGACGGCGTACCCGGGGGCGGCGCTCACCAGGACTGATGCGGGGGCGCGCGGCGGGCGGCCGGGTTCGAGGAGGCGGCGCAGGTTGGCCACGTACGACTGGAGCGACGCGATCGCCTTGGCCGGGGGCTCCCCGCGCCACAGGTCCTCGATCATGCGGTCGACCGAGACGACGTCACCGCGCGAGGCGACCAGCAGGGCGAGCACGGCGCGCTGCCTCGGCCCGCCGAGGAGCACGGAACGCCCGTCGACGTCCGCTTGGAGGGGACCAAGCACCCGTACGCGAACGGTCACGCGGCCAGGTTATACCCCCAGAACATCCCAAGAGACCTTCAAGCCACATGGCGGACATTCAATGCCTGACCTCGACAGAAAGGTAAGACGATCATGTCTGCCGATCGGCCCGACACCCACGACATGCTCGTGGTCCACCGGGTGTTCCGGCGCGAGTCGCGGGTGCTCGCGGAGCTCGTGCCCACCGTCGCCGCGGGCGACGTCGCCCGCGCCGGGATCCTGGCCGCCCACCACCGCGACTACGCGCTGGGCCTGCACCACCACCACACCGGCGAGGACGACCTCATCTGGCCCAAACTGCTGGCCCGGGTCGACCTGGAGGCCGACCTGGTGATCCGCATGGAACACCAGCACGAACGTGTGCAGGCCGGCCTCGACCGCATCGCCGCTGCGCTGCCCGACTGGGAGCGCACCGCCGACCCCGCCCTGCGCGACCACCTCGCCGGCCTGTACGCCGACCACCGGGCCGCCCTCCTCGACCACCTCGACGACGAGGAGAAACACGTCCTGACCCTGATCGAGGAGCACCTCACGGTCGCCGAGTACGCCGCCGCCGGGGCCCGGTTCGCCACCGAGACCCCGAAGGACAAGCTGCTGCTGTTCCTCGGCGCGATGCTGGAGGAGGCCACCCCGGCCGAACGCGCCCACCTGCTCGGCAACCTGCCGCTGCCCGCGCGGCTGGCCTGGTTCCTGGTGGGCCGCCGCCGCTACACGCGGCGCGTGGCGACCGTACGCGGCCCTTCAAGAGGCTGACCAATCATCTCCAAGTACCCCGTCCCACCCTGGAGCGCATGACGAACGAACGCCCTTACGTCCAAGAGATGGTCATGATCCACCGGGTCTTCCGGCGCGAGTCGAAGATGATGCCCGAACTGTTCCGCCGGGTCAGACCCGGCGACGTCGCCCGCGCCGCCCTCATGGCCGAGCACTACCGCGGCTACGCCGACGGCCTGCACACCCACCACACCGGCGAGGACGACCTCCTCTGGCCGAAGCTGCTCGCCCGGGTCACCCTGGAGGCCGACCTGGTCAACCGGATGGAGCACCAGCACGAGTACATCGCCGACACCATCCGCCGCATCGGCGACCTGCTGCCCGAGTTCGAGCGCACCGCCGACCCGGTCGTCCGCGACCGCCTGGCCGACCTGCTCACCGACCACCACCAGGCCCTCGACGAGCACCTGCGCGAGGAGGAGACCCACATCCTGCCGCTGGTGACCGAGCACATCACGGTGGCCGAGTGGAACGAGATGGGGGAGCGCGGCGTCAAGGAGGCGTCGGGCGGCTCGCTGAAGCAGCAGCTCATCGTGCTGGGCGCGATCCTGGAGGACGCCACCCCCGAGGAACGCGCCCACTTCATGGGCAACCTGCCCGTCCCCGCCAAGATCGTCTGGAACCTGGCGGGGAGGCGCTTCTACGCCAAGCGCAGGGCGCTGGTGCGCGGTTAGGTGGGCTCCGCCTCGCCCGTCGCGGCCTCGACCGCGTCTTCGGGGCTGGCCTCGAGGTCCTGCTCGGCGTCGGCCGCCGCGAGGGCCGACTGCTTGTCGAGCCGCACCCAGCTGTTGACGCTCTCGACCGAGAACAGCACCACCAGGTAGAGGGTCAGCGCGCCCGCCACCCACGTCAGCGTGCCGGTGGCCGCGCCCACGCCGAGCAGCAGCAGCCGCACCTCCCAGCCCAGGCCCGCCTGGAAGATCCACGCCGGGGGCCAGATGCTCTGCCGGGTCCGGTAGACGGTGTCATAGGTGTGGTAGCCGACGATGTAGAGCAGCACGAACAGCAGCCACTTGGGGGTGTCGGCGGCCAGCCCGACCAGGATGATCGTCAGGAACTCGGCCGCCCGCAGCAGCGGCGGCGTCAGCCAGTCGAACCGCCCCAGGTGGTCGTGGGAGGCCGTCGGCAGCACCAGCACGGTCAGCACGATCGCGGGAACCAGCAACATCGGGCCCTCGGTCAGCGACCCGGTCACCGCCAGCGCGACGATCGCCAGCAGCGCCGCCAGCGCCATCGGCACCGGCGGCAGCCCGCGGCCCAGCCGGGGCTTCAGCAGCGTGACCAGCGGGCCGTCGTCGCGGTAGGCCACCAGGCGCGCGGTCTGCACCCGCTGCCGCTCCAGGTGGGGGTCGAGGACCTCGGGCTCGGGCTGGGGGTGCGTGATCATGCCATCGACCTCAGGAGACGTCCGGTCAGGGTGTACGTGGCCGCGATGCCGCCCCAGGTGATCAGCACCAGGAACGTGACCCTGGGGTCGAAGAACGCGGTGACGATGGCGATCGCGGCGAACCGCTCGCCGATCGGGAAGACGATCATCTTGCGGGCCCAGTGGACGGTCCGGAACTTCCCGGCCTTCGTCCACAACCGCAGCAGGTTCTTCACCGCGCCGCCGCTGCTCGCCTTGCGCACCTCGAGGGCGTCGCGCAGCGGCCGGTCGTCGGCCACGGCCAGGTCGAGCGTGGGCAGCGGGTTCGGCGGCTTGCGGCGGTTGGCCGCGCCGAAGGAGAAGTCGAGCAGGTGCTTGACCGACTGGAGCGCCAGCGCGACCAGGGCCAGCGTCCAGATCTCCTCGCCGTCGCCGAACTGCCCCGAGACCGTGGCGCCCACGGCGAGGCCGACGAAGACGGCGTACTCCTTGAACCGGTCGAACGTCGCGTCGAGCCAGGCCCCGAGCACCCCGAACTTGCGGGCGTACCGGGCGACCTGCCCGTCGACGCAGTCGAACACGAACGCGAAGTAGATCAGCACGCCGCCGGCGACGTAGCCGGGCCGCCCGCCGGTCGCGAACGCGCCCGCGGCCAGCAGCCCCAGCGCGATCGAGATCAGCGTGACCTGGTTGGGGGTCAGCCCCCGCCGCGCCGCCCACCGCGCGATGAAGCGCGAGTAGGTGCTGACGAAGTAGGTCGTGAAGAACCCGTCGGCGCCCTTCACGGCGTTGTCGAGCCGCGCCCGGTCCTCGTCGTAGGTCAGGAACTCCTGCACGGCCTCGTGCGCGTTCCCGGCGTTCACCTGCCGGAAGAACAGGTCACGACGTCCCCGGATGCCGACCGAGACGCCGCGGCGGACCAGCCCCAGCACCAGCAGCTCGGTCACCCCGTCCTCGGGCCCGGTGAGCGAGGCGAACTCGGCCAGGTCGCCGGCCGCCTCGGCCAGGTTGGCCACCTGGCTCGCCTTGAGGTGCAGCGGCCCGAGCAGCGCCGCGTTGGGCCGGGTCACCTGGTGGTAGGCGCTGCCCTGCGAGATCACCCGGCTCTTGCTGATGCGGGCCCGCTGGGGACGCCCTTCCAGGACGTTCATCCCGATCTCGGGCACCGCCTCCTCGATGGGCGGCGGCTCGGGGGCGTCGGGGTCGCGCTCTTCGCGGACGACCAGCGCGACGGCGCCCCGCTTGGACTTCACGAGCTGGTAGATCAGCTCGTCGTGGATCAGCGAATCGGCCGGGAGGACCAGCAGGTCCTCGTCCAGCCCCGCGGCCACTTCGGCGATCGCCCGCAGATCCCCGGCCCGGTCGGCGCTTTCCACCGTCCGGGCGCCCGGGTAAAATGCGGCTTGACCTGGCCTGATGATCACGACCGGCTCGGGGTCGTAAGGCAGGGCCTGGTCGATCAGCCGCTGGAAGGCCATGGGGGAGCCCGGCAGGCCGGCGAGCGGCAGCGGGGGCGCTCCGTTTTCGGAGCCCAGCAGCACCACGCGGGTCATGGCACCCTTTCTCTGGTTCATGCGGCGGGCGGAGGAAACCCACGCAGAGGCCAAAGCTTAGTGACCTTTCGGTTAACCCGTCGCACCTCAGGTTTACCGGACGTATAGACAGCGCCACGAGGTTACTTACCGAAATTTCACCAAACGTGACCCCGAGTAGGCTGACGCCGTGAGTCTCTACCGTGACGAGGGCGTCGTCCTGCGCACCCACAAACTGGGCGAGGCCGACCGCATCATCACGATCCTGACCAGACGCACCGGCAAGGTCAGAGCGGTCGCCAAGGGCGTCCGCAAGACCAAATCCCGCTTCGGCGCCCGCCTCGAACCCTTCACCCACGTCGACGTCCAGTTCCACACCGGCCGCACCCTCGACATGGTCACCCAGTGCGAGACCATCCGCCCCTACGGCGAGCCCCTGGTCTCCGACTACCCCCGCTACACGGCCGGCACGGCCATGCTGGAGACCGCCGACAGACTGACCCTGGGCGAGAAGGAGCCGGCCCTCCGCCAGTTCCTCCTGCTGGTCGGCGGCCTGCGCACCCTGGTCGACGGCTCCCACGAACCCCGCCTGGTCCTGGACGCCTTCTTCCTGCGCTCCCTGGCCGTGGCGGGGTATGCCCCCGCGCTTTCCGAATGCGCCCGGTGCGGCGCGGAGGCGGTGCGGGCCTTCGCGATCGTGGCCGGCGGAGTGGTGTGCGGCAACTGCCGGCCGTCGGGCGCGGCCGTCCCGGCGGCGGAGACGATCGCGTTGATGATCGCCCTGCTGCGGGGCGACTGGGAGACTGCCGACGCGTCGGAGGCGAGGAACCGGGTGGAGTGCAGCGGCCTGGTGGCGGCGTACCTGCAGTGGCACCTGGAACACGGGATCCGGTCCCTCAAACACGTCGAACGGGGCCTCGCGCCGTCCTGAGTTCGCTACATTTCGGGCGGTGGACCGTCTTCCGGCCGATCTGAATTCCGCCGAGGAAAAGGTCGTCGCGGCCTTTCCCGTCGGGAAGCCGGTCGATCTCACCCGGTCTCCCGATCGCCGGGTGCGCGCCGAGGTCATCGCCGCGGTGCTTTTCGGCGCGTGCGACCTTCCGCGCGGCGCGCGACCCGCGTTACGCCTCACCGGAGCCCGGGTCGCCGAAGAACTCATGCTCGAAGCCGGAACGATCGCCGCCCCCGTCTCGATGACCGGATGCGATTTCGAATCCGGGGTGAACATGGCCGATGCCACCGCCGTCACCATCCGCCTTCACGACTGCAGACTCGCTTTCCTGCACGCCTCTGACCTGCGCACCCAGGGAGAATTCGAGCTCACCGACGGCTCGGTGGTGATGGGCGCGATCGACCTACGGGGCGCCCGGATCGGCGGAGACCTGCGATTGTCCAAAGTCCATTTGCACCCAGGAGAGAAGACGGCGGTCCATCTCAGCCGGGCGCGGATCGAAGGCGGCCTTTTTGTCCGCGATTCGCTCATTTGCGGCCAGCTCCGCTTGATCAGTGCACACGTCGGCGGATTGTTCACCGCGCAGGGATCGGATATCCGGCCGGAAGAGGTGTCGGCGATCCAGGCCGAACGGCTGAAGGTCGGCGAGAGCGTGTTCATCGACCGGGGGTTCCGTGCGGCGGGCCGGGTCTATCTGCGCGCCGCGGAAATCGCCGGAGGAATCGGGGCCCAGCACAGCCGGATCGCCGGGACGACCGGTACATGTGTCAATCTCACCCGCGCCGTGATCGGGCGCAACGTACATTTCCCCGGCGCCGGACTGAACGGCGACTTCAACCTGCGGGGATCGCACGTCGGCGGAAACATCGACCTTGACAAGACGGCCTTCGCGGCCGACGCCCGCGTCGACGTGTCGTTCGCCGAGGCGAGAACCGTCAGGTTCGCATTCGCCGAACCGCCCGATTCCCTGAATCTCGAAGGCGCGACGTTCGGCGTCATCGAAGACCACCGCGACACCTGGCCCCGGCACGTGCGCCTGGAGGGCTGCGTCTACGGCGCGATCAAGGACGACGGCAAGGCCGGTGTGCCAGACCGGCTGAAATGGCTCGACCGCGACGAGGGCGGCTTTTCCCCGCAGCCCTACGAACAGCTGAGCGCCATGTACCGGGCCCGGGGCGACGAGGCCGCCGCCCGCAGGGTCGCGCTCGAACGCCACCGCCGCCGCCGGAGGACGCTGACCGTCGGCGGCAAGGCGGTCAGCTGGTTCTCCGAGGTGAACGTCGGGTTCGGCTACCGGACCTGGCTGGCGGGAATCTGGCTGGCCGCGCTGCTGGCGACGGGTGCGGTGATCTTCTCCGTCTGGCCGCCCACCGCGGTCGACCCGAAGACGCTCCGCCACTTCGAGCCGGTGATCTATACCCTCGACCTGCTCCTGCCCATCGCCGACCTGAAGCAGGAGCCCTTCTGGCAGCCCGTCGGCGGCACCCGCTGGTTCGCGTGGGCGCTCGTCCTGTTCGGCTGGGGGCTCGGCACCGCGCTGATCGCGGGCCTGATGCGGCTGTTCAACCGGAACTGAGGCGGAACGAGGACCGTCCGGGACCGAATACGCTCAGGGACCATGGTTCGTCCCCCGTCGCCCCACCCTTCCGGGGCCACCCCGCCCGCCCTGCCCGCGGACCTGGTCCCCCGTCACGTCGCGATCGTCATGGACGGCAACGGCCGCTGGGCCAAGCAGCGCGGGCTGCCGCGCACCAAGGGTCACGAGATGGGGGAGGCGTCGCTGTTCGACGTCATCGAGGGCGCCATCGAGATGGGCGTCCCCTACCTGTCCGCCTACGCCTTCTCGACCGAGAACTGGAAGCGGTCGCCCGACGAGGTCCGGTTCCTGATGGGGTTCAACCGCGACGTCATCCGCCGGCGTCGCGACGAGCTCAACGCCATGGGCGTCCGGGTGCGGTGGTCGGGGCGGCCGGGGCGGTTGTGGAAGTCGGTCATCCAGGAGCTGTCCGACGCCGAGGTCATGACGCGGGGGAACTCCACGCTGACGCTGCAGTTCTGCGTCAACTACGGCGGGCGGGCCGAGATCGTCGACGCCGCGCTCAAGCTGGCGGCCGACATCGAGGCCGGCCGGATCAAGCCGGGGAAGGTCAACGAGAAGACCTTCGCCCGTTACCTCCACCAGCCCGAGATCCCCGACGTCGACCTGTTCATCCGGTCGTCGGGGGAGCAGCGCACCAGCAACTTCCTGCTCTGGCAGTCGGCGTACGCCGAGATGGTCTTCCTGAACCGTCTGTGGCCCGACTTCGACCGGCGTGACCTGTGGCAGGCGTGCGAGATCTTCGCCAGCCGCGACCGCCGTTACGGCGGGGCGATTCCCAACCCGGTCTAGGCGCGCCGCCGGGCCCGGTAGGCCGCCACGTGCATGCGGTTGCCGCAGGTGCGGGAGTCGCAGTAGACCCGTGAGCGGTTGCGCGACTCGTCGACGAACACGTTCGCGCAGTCGGGGGCCGAGCAGGTGCGCAGGCGTTCCTGTTCGCCCTCGACCAGCACGTGGGCGAGGGCCACGCCGCAGTCGGCGGCCAGGTGTTCGGCCAGCGACGCGCCCGGCGCGAAGTAGTGGACGTGGAGGGCGAAGCCGTCGTGCCGCGTCAGGCTCGGGGTGATGCGGGTGCGGCCGAGGAGGGTGTTCAGGCGGGTGACCGCCGCGTCTTCGTCGGGGGCGGTGAAGACCTCGTGGAAGGCGGCCGACAGCGCCTGGACCTCGGCCAGGTCGGTGGCGTTGACGAACTCGACGCCGCTCACCTGGCGCCGGAGCACCAGCGCTTCCAGTTCTTCGAGGTCACCGGGCGGGGAGTTGACCAGATCGACCACAGTGGCCAGAGAGTGCACCATGTCGTGACTGAACGGCATCGCAGCTCCTGTGTCGCGTGTCCAGGAACTCTAACCCTTCGCGCACGCCGCGCAGGTGCCGAACACCTCGACGGTGTGGGTGATGGCGGTGAAGCCGTGTTCGGCGCCGACCCGTTCGGCCCACACCTCGACGTCGGGGCCGTCGACCTCGACCGTCAGGCCGCAGCCGCGGCAGACCAGGTGGTGGTGGTGGGCGGAGGTGGCGCAGGCCCGGTAGACGGCCTCGCCGTCGTCGGTGCGGAGGACGTCGACCCGGCCGTCGTCGTTGAGCGCCTGGAGGGCGCGGTAGATGGTGGTCAGGCCGATCTTCGAGCCGTCGGCGCGCATCTCGGTGAAGATGTCCTGCGCGCTGCGGAACGCGGCGCTCTGGCGAAGGATCTCGTGCACCGCGTCGCGGCTTCTGCTCATGCTGTCGACTCCCCTGTACGGCTCCGCCTCACGAATCTACCGATCCCGAGCGCGACCGCGAACCCGGCGAGGGCGAGCAGCACGATCGTCGCCCCCGAAGGGACGTCGAGGTAGAACGACGACGTCAGACCGCCCACGGTGGCGAGCACACCGAAGACCATCGACAGCGCCATGGTGGTCCGGAAGCTCCGGGTGAGCTGCTGTGAGGTGGCCACCGGCACAACCATAAGCGCGCTGACGAGCAGCAGGCCGACGGCCCGCATGGCGACGACCACCGTCACCGACGCGATCACCGCGATGAGCAGGCCGAGGAACCTGACCGGCAGGCCGCTGGCCCGGGCCACCTCCTCGTCCTGGCAGAGCACGAACAACTCCCGCCCGAAGACCGCCAGCAACGCCAGGACGGCCACCGCGAGGCCCGCGATGACCCACAGGTCGGTGGCGTCGACGCTGGTGATCGCGCCGAACAGGTAGGAGTTGAGCGACGCGGTGCTCTCGCCCGGCGTCAGGTAGATGATCATGACGCCGCCGGCCAGGCCGCCGTAGAACAGCAGGGCCAGCGCGACGTCGCCGCTGGTCTTGCCCCGGGCCCGGACCATCTCGATCGCCACCGCCCCCAGCGCGGCCACCACGACGGCGGTCGCGACCGGGGCCGTGCCGGTGAGGAAGCCGAGGGCCACGCCGGTCAGCGCCACGTGGCCGATGCCGTCGCCGAGCAGCGCCAGCCGCCGCTGCACGATGAACGTGCCGACGGCGGGGGCGGTCAGCCCCACCATGACGGCGGCCACGAGGGCGTAGCGCATGAAGTCGAGGTCGAAGATGGTCATGCCTTCTCCTGGGCGAGAACCCAGCTGGGCAGGCCGCTCTCCGCCGGCTCGGGCTCGTGGGGATGGACGTGGTCGTGGCCCGGGAGCGCGTGGGCGCCGACCGCCGTTGGCGGGGCGCCGTCGTGGACCTTGCAGCCCTGGTTGAGCACGACCGCCCTGCTGATCAACGGCTCAAGCGGGCCGAGCTCGTGGGCCACCAGGACCACCGTCTTGCCCCGGCCGACCAGGCCCGACAGGGTCTCGGCGAGCATCTTCTGGCTGCCGGCGTCGACCCCGGCCGTCGGCTCGTCGAGCACGAACGCGTCGGGCTCCCCGGCCAGCGCGCGGGCGATCAGCACCCGCTGCTGCTGGCCGCCCGAGAGCGACGACACGGGGTCGCCCGCCCGGTCGGACAGGCCGACCTCGTTCAGGGCCGCCACGACCGCCTGCCGGTCGGCCGAGCTGGTGAACCGGCCGCGCCGCTGCCGGGCGATCCGGCCCGAGGCGACCACCTCGCGGACCGTCGCCGGCACCCCGCCGCCGACCGACAACCGCTGGGGCACGTAGCCGATGCGCCACCATTCCCGAAACCGGGCGGGCGGGCGGCCGTACAGGAGCGTGCTGCCGCCGGAGAGCGGCTGGACCCCGAGCAGGGAGCGGACCAGCGTCGACTTGCCCGAACCGTTGGCGCCGAGCACGGCCACGACCTCGCCGTCGTCGACGGTCAGGTCGATGCCGCGCAGGATCTTCCTGCCGTCGATCGTCACCTGACCCGCGGTCATGTCGAAAGCCGTGCTCATGGGTCGCCTTCCGGTCACTGGCAGCCGAGTGCGGTGCGAAGTGCGGTGAGGTTGGCGGTCATGCCGGAGATGTAGTCACCACCCTGGGGAGGGCTCTCCAGCGGATTGAGAACCGCCGTCTTGGCCCCGACCTCGCTCGCGAGGACCTCGGCGACCTTCGGGCTGACGAGCTCCTCGGTGAAAATGGTAGTCACCTTCTCCTCCTTCGCGATCCGGGCGGCCTCGGCCAAACGGGCAGGAGACGGTTCGGCGTCGGGGTCGATGCCGCCGATGCCGACCTGGTCGAGCTTGTACCGGTTCGCGAGATACCCGAATGCGGTGTGCGCGGTGACGATGGTCCGGTTCGCGCAGCGCATCAGGCCGGTGGCCATCTTGAAGTCGAGGTCGCCCAGTTCGGCGGCGGTCTTCTTGGCCCGTTCCTTGTACGCCGCCTCATGCGCCGGGTCGACCTCGGCGAGACGTCCTCCCAGCGCGGTCGCGAGGGTGGCCATCCGAGAGGGGTCGAGCCAGATGTGCGGGTCGTAGACGAGCTCCTCGTGGCCGTGCTCCTCCTCTTCCCCGGCATGCTCGTCGTGGGGCGCGTCGATCTTCGGGACCGCGGTCGCCGCGTCGAACCCGCGGTCGGCGGCGTGCTGGGCCACCGCCTCGTCGACGGCGGGCTGCACGCCCTTGACGTACACGACCAGAGAGGCTTTCGCGACCCCGGCCACCTGCTGGGGGGTCAGTTCGAGGTCATGGGGTTCGACCCCGGGCTTGGTCAGGCCCTCGACCGTGACGTCGGCGCCGCCGACCTTCTCGGCGAGCCACTGGAGGGGGAAGAAAGCAGCGTCGACCACCGGTTTGCCCGTTTCGGCCGCCGTGGTGCCTCCACAGGCGGCGGTGAGGACAAGGGTGGATCCGGCGATGAAACGCACAACATTTCCGGGCATCACCCGACCGAGTGTGCCAGAAAATGAAAATGATTGTCAAAACGGTTCAGAGGCCACCGAAACGTGTCGCGGGCGGCCGGAGGCCGACCGTGACACGCGCTCAGAATCCGCCTAGAAGGTTTGTGTCGCGGCCACTGCCAGCAGGAACGCGAGCAGGGCCAGCCGCAGCACCCGCGCGCCCACCCGTAGCGAGGGCCACGACAGGTAGGCGAGCCAGCCCGTGAAGGCGATCACCGGCAACATGCACAGGCCGCCGCGCCAGTCGGGCAGGGCGAAGCCGCCGATGAAGAAGGCCACCAGCACCACGGGCAGCAGCCACTTCGGCATCTGGTAGAGGAAGACCAGCAGCGGCGCGCTGCGGGTCTCGACGGTCTTGCGCAGCCCGGTCGCGCCGGGCGTGAAGAACTGCTCGCCGGGCGGCAGCGGCCGCGGGGCCTTCTTCTTCCTCTGCGGCTGGGCGAGCGGATGGCGGGGTCGACGGTTGGCCACCCGTCGAGGTTACTCGCAGGTGGTGAATTGACGGTAGCCCTGGTTAGGGGGTCTGACCTGCGGTTATTCTGCTACGCGGCCTGTCGTTCGGACGCTTGGCCCGTGGCTGGCCCGTCGATCGCGTTTTCGCTGATCACAGCCTTGCTGGTGATCGTTTCCCCGGACAGGGCCGCTTCGATCTGGGCATTCACGGCATCTTCGCTGTGGTCGACCCAGTGAGCGTAGGTGGACAGCAGCACCCGGATGGAGTGCCCGAGCCTCCGGGCGATCTCAGCCACCGGTACGTGCGCCTGGAGCAGCGTACTCGCGTAGGCGTGCCGCAGGTCATAGGGGCGCTGTGCGAGCTTGGAGGCGAACTCAGGAGCCGTCAGAGCGGCCTTGCGAGCACGGATCCAGGTCTTGGAGTACATGGAGAACGTGACGCGCCCGTGCCCAGGCCCGTCATGGAACAGCCTGCCGTCAGGAGCAGGGGGGAACTCCTCCAGGTGCCCCCGGAGGATCGTCACGAGCTCCGGCGGTATGGGAACGATGCGTACGGCTTTCGCCGACCGATGCTTGAGGCTCCGTTCTTCGTGTAATGCCCCGTCGTCGGTCCAGAGCGTTCCCACCTGAGGAGACGACCCCGTCAGGGTGAGCCGGCCCCATCCGGTCTGGGGGAGCTCGCAGTTGGTCACGCGGAGGTTCAGCCCCTCAGCCGGACGCAGCCCGGCGAAGAACATCACGGCGAAGAAGGCGTACAGGCGCCGTCCCCGCTGTCCCGCTGTGGTCGAGGGCAGGTCATGCACGGCACGCAGCAGACGCCGAGCCTGTTCCAGCGTGGGGACCATGACCGGCGAGACGCTGTCGTCGGAGAAGCTCCGGCGGGTCCGGATGCCGAGCAGCGGGTTGACGCTGATGAGCTTGCGTTCCACGGCGAAGTCCAGGGCCCGGTGCAGGATGCCCCGCCGCATGCGGAGGGTTCCGGCGGCGAAGGTTCCGCCGTTGTTCTTGCGTGCCAGCGCGGCCAGCAGCGCCCGCAGGTGCTCATTGTCCGCCAGGAGGGCGACAGGCCGACTGTTCGCGGCCAGCCAGGTCAGAGCCTCAGTGATCTCAGCGGGTCTGTCAGCGTCCCGCTCAGCGGGCCGGAAGGCCCAATCCTGCAAGGCCACGCGCAGCGCCTTGTCTGAGGGTCTGGTCCGCCGCGCCTTGGCCGAAGGGTCGGTCATGAGGAGCGTGATCGGGGCGAGTGAGATGGCGATGTTCCTGCGCGTGTTGCCCGCAGCGCCGTCCCACTCGCGAGCCGCCAGCGCCGTCGCGTGGTCGAACCAGGTCGCTTGCTTACGCCCCCACGAGACCGGTTCGCCCGTGCCGACGTCCCACTCCTCACCGACGACGCCGGCCGCAGCGATGAGCTTGGCCTGATGGGTCTGCGCCAGAACCTTCGTGAGGAATGACCGGGAGTGTTCTTGCTTGCCGACCCGCCAGCGTAGTTCGTACGGCTTTTTGCGTCCCTCACGCTTACGAATGGCCCAGAACTGAATGTCGAGTGACGTTTCCATTTGCAGGCACCTCCGCCTAGTCGAGTTTTTGTCCCTCTAGCCATTTTACCCAGTCGTGGCGATTTATACGCCTTTCTCCATTGGGGAGGCGATACGATTTCGGACCCTTTCCAGCAGCTAGCCACCGGTAGAAGGTGCTTCGAGGAACCCGCAGGATGCGGCGGCAGTCGGCTACGGTTAGAAAGTCATCACCGGCATGATCGTTGGCCATTCACACCCCCTCTATACGTAGAGAGGGGGACGTGGGAGACGGCCTGAAATCGACCGAACATAAACAGGAAGAGCCGCTTACCGAACACGCATCACGCATTTCCCTGACAGGCCACGTGTCGAGCCTCTGAAGAAGCCTGGGCCATTCCATGGCCTTTTTGTAGAGAATTACGAACGGGATTTGGCTGAATACTTTCTGTAATGCATTTCGGGCATCTGCGTCCTTCTCGCCGACGCCAGTCGCCGGCCACGTCCCCGCCGACGAGACCGCACGTCCCCCAGCAAGATCAACAAGAGTGGCGGAACCCTGTTCGCCGTCGCCGCGCCCGCCCACCCGCCCCTGCCGCCGTCGAGCCCGCGCACCGATCCGAGCGCACCCGCGC
>NZ_BBXC01000015.1:0-229485 GCF_001570525.1 Herbidospora sakaeratensis | reverse complement strand
CCCGCCCACCCGCCCCTGCCGCCGTCGAGCCCGCGCACCGATCCGAGCGCACCCGCGCCGACACCGCACGGCCAGGTGGAGCCTTCGGCGCGATCTACTAAGAGCGCGCGTCCCTTTCCCGCACCGTCACCCGCCGACCCGCAGCAACCGCGCTGCACCGGGTAGACCCACTCACCCGCTGGTACACAGAGAGAACTTACGGAGCCCAAGTTCGTCTTGGCAGCCGATCTTGCCCGTTCCGATTCCCGACGCAGTTCACCACCGAGGCCCATCAGACCTCCCGCCCCGTGGCTGGATCCGATGCCTTCCCGACGTGCTCAGGCCCGCCATCGGGTGGACCCTCCCGCGCCGCCCGCGCAGCCTGCCTTGCCGCCACCAGCCTTAACAGCCGCACCGCCACCGGCTCCAGCGCCGGATCAGAAGCGCTCAGGCGACGCCAGACGTACCGGCCCGGCTCCCGCGCCTCCTGCTCTGGGTCCAGCCCGGCAGCCGCCAGCGCCCAGGCCCGTCTGTCAGCTTTGTGACCAGCCAGCGTCTTCCCTGACCATTTGCGTGAGACCAGCACGCGACGTCCGCCGTACCCCATCCGGTCTGGGCTGTGGGCCTTCTTCCGGCACCAGCCCGCACGAAGCCCCGACTTCGCCTGACGAGGTTGCAGCCCATACCGCAACCAGTTCGCGCATTCAGGGCTGCATGGCTCCCAGCGCAGCGCCTCCCCCAGTCGTGCCACATGCGCCGCCCGAGCCGAACCGCCGTCGTCTGCCTTCAGGACCGCATCCCAGGACAGCGACTTGGTCAGGTACTTCGTCAGATAGCGGACCCGCTGATCGGCGTCGGCGGTCCCGGCCAACACCCCTTGCATGTCCATCTGGGACCCGAAGCGCGCCACATGCAGCGGTTCCATCGGCCCGTCGTCCGCCGAGGCGTGATCCTCCAGGGCGTCCAACGCCTCATCCCAGGACGGCAGCACCTCACCCGTGCTCGGACGCACATATCCGTGACCGTCCGACCAGACCGGTTCCGCGTCGCCCTCCCCGAACACGACCCGATCGACCGAAGGCCACCACACCTGGTGATAGGTGGCCTCCACGACCTGACGCAGGACCGAGCGGGGCAGCGTCCCACGGATGGCCATGTGCAGGTGAGGGGTCAGCCGCCGTTGCGGCTCCACCGCCGCGAAGTACTGAACTTCCCAGCCCGCCACACGGCGGAGGTTCTGCACGAACCGGTCGACGAGCTTGGAGAAGTGCAGCGCGTCCCGCGTGGCCGAACGGTAGTCGTAGTTCTCCGGATCGACCGGAACGCCGTTGAGCACCCGCCCGTAGGAGGGCAGCGTGAGCGTCAGGAACATACTCGGACGGAACCCCTTGCCGTCCCGACCCTCATAGACCCGGCCCAGCGTGCCCGGCACCCGTTGACGCCGAGGGAGGTTCACCGCGTCATCCCGCCTGCGCGTCGACCGTGAGCGCCGCTCCGCCACCCCATCCGACGCGTCGTCGCCCGCGTCTTCCTGTTCGACTAGGTCTTCCGTGATACGGCTGACCGGTTGCAGCGCGCCGATCTCGGCATCCAGCTCCGCCAGCGCCAGATCGAAATCGCTCGTGTCCTCACCGGCCGCCGCAGCGTCGTTCCGCCAGCCTTGAGCCTGCTCCCGAAGGTCATGCAAGTAGCTCCGGTACTCGCCCCGTGTGTACTCCACGAGCGGTTCGGACTCCATGTGCCAGCCTTCACGGCACTGTGCCTGCCGAACCTGACGAGCCCGCTTGGCACACGGAGGACACCAACTTTCCCGCCACGAACCGCACGGCATATCCACCGTGTCCACCACGCCGGTCACCACGTCCTGACGGCGCATCGGGATGGGCCGGATGCACACCCCGGCATTGATGGCGAGTTGTTCGGCAACCTCACGGCTCACCAGCCCCGCCGCCCGAACCGCAGCGACCCTGACCAGGTCCGACGAGCCGCCGGTGTCGCCGGCTGACTCCCTATCGATCGCCCCTTCAGGGGCGTTGATGGCATCCGCCGGCCTCAGCTCACCGGAAGCGCCGTTCCTGCCCGCCGCACCGCCTGAGGTCACCATGAGCGACCCCCGAACCAGTCGCACATCTGGGCGATGTCGGCATCGGACACGTATGCGGCGCGCACCCTGATCGGGTCCGGGCTGTTCTCCAGCCGCACGTAGGCCTCACCGGCACCCACTGATGGGTCATCAGGGTGACGGGGTATCTGATCCGCCAGCGCGCCCCGCTCTCGCGCCCCGTCGCCGAGCACCATGTCGACCTGACTCGGTTCGTCCAGCCGAAGGGCGACCTTGTCGGGGAACAGGTTGCGGATGTTCAGGATCTCTTTGCGCGGGTCCTGGAGCGCGGCCACGACCGCGATTCCGACCGCTCGGCCCTGTGTGGTGAGCGTGGCCAGCGCGGCCGAGATCCGCAGCCGCAAACCCTTGTCCGGCTGGTAGGCAGTCAGGAATGCCACCTCATCGACGACCACCAGGACGAACGGGTCATCGGCGGTGGGGAGGTGGTTGCGGCGTACTCCCGCGTACCGGTGCGCCCGTTCCTGCATGAGCGCCACGGCCTGTTCCAGCAATTCAGCGCACTGCTCAGGGGTGGCGGCGTAGCGGTCGAACAGCTCACGGCCGAAGGACAGTTCCATCAGCTTGGGATCCAGACCCCAGATCTGCGCGATGCCCGCGACACACGCAGGGAGTAGCCCGCGCACGATGCACCACAACCACGACCCCTTCCCCGAGCCGGTCGCGCCCGCGATCAGCACGTGAGTCCCGTGGACCTGGAGACGGAACACCACGCCGTCTTCGGATAACCCGATCTCCACCGGGCCGACCCACGCCCGCTCAGGGACCGGCATCGCCGGGATCACCTTCGCCAGCGCATCGGCGCGTGGAAAGGTCAGCGTCACCCAGCCCGGTTTAGGCGAGGTGATCCGCACCCGGGAAGCGCCGAAGCCGTTAGACAGGTTCGGCGCGTGGTCGCTGAAGTCCTCAACCGCCTGACCAGCCAGCATCCGCACCCGCACCGTGTCGCAGCGGGCATCACAACGCACCCGGACGAGATCCGGGAGGTACAGCCGACCGCCGAAGTTGCCCGCCAGACCGGCCATGACCATGACCGACTGCCATTTGCGCCGGTAGACCACCATCCACCGCCACCAGGCGATGACCGGCCAGCCGACCCACCGGCCGAAGGCGTGCGGGTAGGCCCAAGCCACCAGGCCGGCGATTGTCGAAAGATCCGCCGCCAGGAAGGCCAGGAGTTGCCAGTTGCCGAAGGAGTACAGCCAGCCGGTGACGATCGGCAGCGCGCAGGCGATCGGGTGACGCCAGACGGTTCGGACCGAACCGGCCAGCAGCCGCCACAGCCACACCGCAATGGCGATGAACGCCGGGGTGCGGACGACGGTGGGAGCGAAGACGACGGTGGTGTCCGGACGGGTGGAGACGACGCCGACGATTTCCTGACCAGGGAGTTTGCGGAGAATCATGGGAGACCTCCTTTCAGACCAGAGGACCCCGCGCCCCACGCCGCAGCCCGCGCCTAGCAGCGAGGGCCGCTCACACCAGCGGTGCCGACACCGGAGGGCCGACCGGGTAGGACAACCGGCCAGCCCTCAGGCATCGATTCGGGGGAACAGGGCAAAACGCGAGCCCCTTACGGCACGCCGGACCACACGGCGGAGGGTTCCAAGCTCCACAGCGCGCGGCCCGGCATGCCGGGGCAGGTCCCCACCGGCTCAGCGGATCAGGGGACACAGGCGTGTTGAATGATTGGCGGCTGCTGCGCCGCGGCAGGCACCGGCTCTACCGGCCCTGAATCATGACCCTCAGGTCGCTGCGAACAGGATCAACTCCTGCTGGCCTCTTGCGAGCGGGCCACCGCCAAAGGGCGGAACCCGCGAGCCCGGAACGAAAACGCCAGGCGATTGTTCGCCGAGTTCACATACGGAGTCACCGCAAGATCCACGAACTCGACCGGAACGAACGGCAGTCCCAACGCTGCCATCGCGGCCGGCACCGGAGGCATCTCCGGAGCGACCGCAGCCACGATCTTCACGCTCACCGTCTTGTCCGCCGCGCGGACATCCGGACTCGCGTTGGTCACCGCGACCGACCACACCGGCTCACCGGTCGTCTTATCGCGCTGCTGGACGGGACGCTCTTTGGTGCTGGCGTCGAAGTCCAGCACGGGGGTGACCTCCCCACTCAGGAAGGCCCCATGAGGAAACACGAACTGGTGGTGCACGGGGATCGGTCCCCTGATCAAAGCGGCATCAGCCTCCTCGATAGCTGGTCCCCACCCGAGCCGCACCGCCTGTCCTCTGACAGACGATCTGACTCAGCGGGCTTATGGCCAGTTAACGACACGAGAAGGCTGGCGGATCCCGCCATAACCGGACGGCATCAATCAAGCATTCCCAAATCAGGAATCTGCTGTTACCATGCCCGCCATGCCGAAATGCCCCACGTGCGAACCGCGCACGGAGGCGAGCTGAACACTGCATATGACGTTGGCGATCATCTCTCCTCCTCTTCTGTCTCTCGCAGTTCCATCTGTGAAAGGGAGTCGCAATGGGGACCGGTCACGCGGACCCGACCTGACCGGCAATCGACACGGCACCGGGGCTACGCGCTCCGGTACCCATGGTGCATCCCATCCGTCCAGCGCCGCCAGCTCCCGGACGCCCATCGCAACCTCGTGGTATGAATCACGTAAACGCAGACCACGCCGAGAGTGCAATGTCACCACCCCATGAACGTGACCAGTGAGGTCCGAGCAGCGATGGCATGGAGCTCATCGGCCAGCCAGCACGTCACCCGTTCTGGGGCTCAAACGCAACAGCGTGGAACCCCGCCCTTTCGGTAGCGTGGAGGTGACATCGCCGACGCGTCATCCGGCAATCTGGGTGCCGAGTGCGCGACCTCTGCCTACCATGCGGTCTTCGTGAGGACTCGGATCTACAGCAACTTATCTGCTCGATATTGAGGGTCCGATCTGCAACGCAAGCATCAAGACCCCGCCCCTACGCGTTTGGCAAGCCGAGCCTTGAACTCCGCCTCTTCGGCTAATTCAAGGAGAGTACGAAGACGCTACTTGTGTAACCACATGTCCGGTGCTGGGGAATGGAGGCCCTGGCTGCAAAGGACGACGTCGGGGCCCGCTGCGAAGGCGTGGGACTGTTCCACGCAGCAGCCGGGTGGCTCCACATGTTCGCCCTGAGGCGTCCACATCGAGCACCGTAGCCGTGTCTGCGTCCGTCGCCGGAACTTCTTGGTGCGGGGCAATCGATCACGCTGCTGCTCGCTGGCGAAGATCATTCGTTCGCGCCCTTGTTCCACACTGTCCCGCACGATGCCCACGAGTTTGCCTGTTGCCTCACGTATGACGGCTTTCTCCCCTAGGAGGGTGTCGCTTAGGGCCACGACGCGGTGTGGACTTACCGGCCAGAGGATGTAGGGCGCGGTTATGAGACTTGGGCGGATGTTCCGCCTGAACAGGACCAATACTGGGGTGTCACACGTCATGAAACGGCCTTGGGGGTCGTGCCACACCTCGATCTGCCGAGTTGTCAGCACGTCTGCAGCATGCCACATGGCCGAGAACAACGACTCGGTGTGGATTCCCGCCGCCAAGTGCTGGTCCTCAGAATCGTTCGTCGACTTGTAGTCGTGAGGATTTTGCGCGACCAGCCAGGCGTTAAGTTGTGCTTGAAGTCGGCGCTGTTGCACCGTGCGCATGCGCTGGACAGCCACAGTGACTCCGAGCGCGATTAGGTCATCGAACTCTAGCTCGTCTGGGTCTTCGAGGTGGTTCAGCAAGGTTTGAACCCGCCGAAGTTCGGTGTCTACTACTCCGAAGAGCAGCTCTACCCGGTTGTGGGCAATGCCGCTTGGTCCGACGACCCGGTAGAAGTTCTCCGCGACACACACATCAGCGAGGCCGAGTGGTCTCACAGTGCTTGAGACTGTGTCTAAAGCCCACACCCGCTTGCCGTCAAATGACCATTGGCGAAGATACGCCTGTGGGACGTAGTGATGTCGGCGTCCAGCCGTGTCTTTGGCATCTTGCAGCCTTACGAGCTTGTCCATGTAGTCACGTGCACGTCCCGGCAGGGACTTTCCACCATCGGTAAGAGGCACCTGCCCCCACGGGTTACGGACTTTCTTGACGACCTGCCAGCCGCCGCGTCCGAAGAAATCCGAGCCTGTTGTCACATCGACCAAGATAGTCATCGATACCGACAGAGGAGCCTCGATCAGAGGAGCATCGATCTCTATGCAGCAATGACGAATGACCCCTTTTGGGGGTGTCTGAGCACGCTCAATCCGCCTGAGTGCCACCCCGTGGATCGGGGATTGTGACGGGCTTTCCCTCACTATCGACGACCTGGGCGTCAGCTGCAGGGATCACTTCGACCCGAAGAATTTTCCATGGCGAGGGCTCGGCTTGGGCTGGTCCGCCTGTCAGCAGCATGTGGCGTACCCATGCACCCACCAGGTAGCCGTTTTCGGCGAGGCGGCTGATGTAGTCTCCGAGGAGCTTCGCCGCATCTCGTTGCTCCCTGATGCTGTCGAGTTCGCTCGCGACGTCGAGGTAGTCCTTGATCATGTCAAGGAACTCGATTGTCAAGTCTTCTGCGGTTTCAGGCTGGTGGTCGGCGTGGGCATACTCGAAGGCTTCTGCCCTGCGGAGCATCTCCCAAAGAGCGGTCCCCGTGGTGATCGGCGTCAGGAGACGCGGTCGTGGGAAGCTGGGATCCGGGACAAGGCGAACGGGACCGCCACCAGGATCGCCCAGGCGCGCGATCCACCCGCGATGCGACTTCTTGATCTCGTGTAAGCGTTCAACGGTGAACGTCGCGACTTGGTCGTCAATCTGCTTGTGGTGCTCGCTGCACAACAGCAGGAGGTTTGAATGATGGTCTATGAGTTCCTCGCCCAAGTCGCCGGCTCTCGGCCCGGAAGCCCTGCGGGCGATGATGTGGCACTCCTCGCCAAAGATCGATGGATCGTCTGTCTCGCTACCTGGAGTCAGGACCTGGCGTCGACAGATCGCGCAACGTCCGCCCGACTCCACCCAGATGATCTTTCGAGTCCGCTCTGAGATCGCCATGGGGGAGAGCCTAGATTTCACCGTCTCGCAGCGCGGTGAGATAGCAAGATCGTCTTAGATCTCTATACGTGCTGGCCGGCTCTTTCACCAGGCTCAGCCTTCGGAGAGCTTGCCAGATCTCCCGCATGGTCTCAGCAGTTGCGCACCCTGACGACAGCTCATCGCTCTGCGCAACATCACATGCCCGACTAGCGCTCAAGGCTCCTGATCACGACCCTCCGTTAACTATGATTAGGGCTGAGGCCGTTACGGTCGTATCTCGTCACGAACCCGCGCTCGCGGAGAACACGAACACGTCGAGCAAGACGAGGTACACCAGAAGCGCCGGGGCATGCAATGCGAGTACCACCCGCGTTTGCTGATTCACCAAAGTTCCAGGTCTGTAGTGCCCATCCCACCGCAGCCTGCTGCCGACGATCGCGCAGCATCGCTCGGACTACTTCCCCAGTTGTCCCTGAGGTCCGAAGCGGCTCACGCACCCGCAGCAGGCATGGTTGTCTAGTCCCAGCCTGTCTAGTCCCAGCCGCGTTGCCGAATTCTTCTTATAGATGTCAAGGCGCGGCCTGACGGCCGCGCGGGCGGCAGAACGCCGCCCTCCCCCCGGGCATGCGGCCTAAAGGCCGGTCCCGGCGGGAGCGGCAAACCGCCCGCAGTAAGGGTGCGTTACCAAGATCATATTGTGCCTCAACGCCAATAGGCGCGGGAAAGCAGGCGTCGACAAGCCCGACTTGGACGCCGGTGCCGTCCGTGGTCTGGCATCATGGATTAATGTCCGATTCATTGCCCACATTGAAGCAGGGCGTTGACCTCCCGTCCGATGTAGCCCTTCAACTTCGGAACATCGGCCCCGACCTTCGCGGGCACCAGGTTCTTCTGTTGCCTACAGAGTCCCGCGGGGGGGCAACATATTACAAACCGGACGAAATGGACGCTGGTCGCATTGCGCGACAAGTTTCATTGGATGCGTCATATCTGCACGAGGGCCAGGAGCGCCGATACCTGCACGAGTATTCGGCTGGCTGGGTCCTCGATTTCGCCATGGCGGTTGGCCAGAACATTTCAGCAGATTCGCTAATTGCTATCGGTCGATATATTTTGGCTCGCGCACGTGTCTCAACTTCTAAGGGTGTGACTAATGGCCCTCCGGAAGCCGTTCCGACACGCGTAACAATCGGCCATATTCGTGCCAGTAGCGACGGAACTGTAGAGCTTGACAATTTGTCCTTCGAAGGCTCCGCCGACGGGGTTGCCAAAGCGATTAGGGAAGTTTTTAGCCCACGCGTCGTATCGTCTACTGCTAGACGTGAGTCAATAGAGATGTCAATCGAAGGCAGCGACTCCGGCCCCGAAATCGATTCGGTCGCTTTGTGACCACCAGACCGCAGAACGCGCCACGGATGTCCGCGATAATACTTAGGACTGGTGTACCGATTCCGCCTCCGGCGGGGCCCATCCGAAATCGATACTGCCTCGGGGAGGGGCTGGAGGCTCTAAGCGTCGGGAAGCGGGCCTACGGCCAGGCGCTATCAGCGCTCGGGGCCATGCTTCCAGGTGGCTTGTCCAGGCTGCCCCAACCAATTCCCTTGCACTACAGATTCGCTTCATCTCGCGTTGAAATTGGGCGAGCCAGAGTACGCCTCTGGTTCAAGCAGAGACGGATTCTAGATTCCCTGAACTCCAGGGCTGGTGGATTGTATCTAGGATCCGATTGGGAGCAGGCAGAGAAGCAAGCGCGAGCAGCCCTTCAGGGTTGCGTAAACGCTTTTAACTGGCTGGAAGATCTACTCTGGGACATCCCTGAAGACGGCTATATAGATGTCGATACCTATCGAGGTTTGGTAGAAAATAATCCACTGCTGACTCTCGGCCGCCTAGTGGAGGAAGCCCATGCTTGGGCGCATCGAACCGGAGAGTTGGTTGGAGGTATATTCGGATGCCACATGAATAACAAGAACAATCAATGGGAGGACAATTGTATCCTCTCGTTGATGCATGTACGGCTTGGAAATAGTGCCGGGATGACGGCGAATTCGGTCTGTAATGCTTGCGGCATATCTTGTTGGGAATGCGATCACGAGCCCGGAGAGATGGCCGCCGTCACGGCAACTAGAGATGAAAATGTGTGCAACATATGTCACGCTCCTAGCGATTGCGGCCACTTGGAAGGGGCGTCATACGACGTTCGCGTTCAGCCAGTCATCAAAGAGCTGGACTTGCATGAGGTGTCACTGGTGCCACGTCCGAGAGATCCGTTGGCTCGTATCACGGGTCGTAGTGTCGACGACAATGAGTTGCGTGATTTTTTCGGGTTTATTCCATCTCCGGATGCCCGCCTACTTTGCCACCAATGCATGTTCCCTTGCGAAGGATTTCGCGCAGGAAGGTATGGAGATGTCAGCATTCCAGATGCTGCAACGCAGTAGTTGCCTAATGTGACACTCCGGGCTAAACGGGATGATCGGGTTCTGTCTGGGTCAACGCTCGGACCTGTGCCAGAGTCGGCTGAACTAGCTGGACGTTCGCCTTCCTGCGAGGTGAACTGTGGTCGTTCCGCTGGCCCAGCCCCACTACGACCACACTCAGGTACTGCTTTGGCCGATACACAGCCTCGATCGGCCACGGTTCACGGGCCAGCAGGCATTGCTGTTTGCATCACAAAAGCGTCTGCTGTTCGAACCCACCGGAGCTTGCCGAACTATTCAACGGCCGCTCGGCAAGCGCCCGGACTTCACCAGACGAGGTGCAACAGCCCCACCTGTCCGCTATCAGTACCCCCAGCAGCAGTCCACAGGCGACGCTGTCCCACAACGCCCGGTGCGGTTGGCCATCAGGCACCAGACGCGCGATCTCTTCCGTCAGGCCGTGACGCTCTACCAGAGCTGTAAGAGATCTGGACGCCCGCCCGCCACCACCGGCCAGTCGCATCGTGTCGAGGAGTCCCGATGGACGGATCGCCGGAAAACGTCGGTGCAGTAGCCGCCAGTCAACGTCGACGTTGTGCCCGACGATCCAACGGCCGTCGATTCTTTCGGCAAGCTCTGGGCCAACGGTTGACGGCATCGGCGCGTGACGCAGAACCGCATCCGTCAGACCGGGCGAGATCCACGCCCCCCGAGGAACCGGCCGTGACGGATTGATCAGAGTCGCAAAAGCTCCGGTCATGTCGAGAGCGCCATGGACGAGCGGTACAACGGCGATTTCTAGGATTGCTTCTGTCTCGCGGTCCTGTGCGCCTGTCCCTTCCAGATCCAGAGCAACCAAGGGCAGATCCGTCCACGGTCGCTCTGGCATCGCTTGTCCTCTGGATAGGTCAGTCGTCTTCGTACCGGGCGCCGGCGGCCAGGCGCTCACGCGCCTGTTCCAACTGGTCCTGCTCCGACGCCGTCAGTACGTACCCTTCCAGAGCCCGCCCGTGTGCCGCGTGTAGATGGGGGTGGTCGACTTCCCACACCTGGTGCCGAAGGGTGTGCTGGATCGCGTACCGGCGTTGCTCGCCGAGGCGGTGCGTCAGCACGTGCCCCTGTTCGACCAGGAACGGGGCGTCGCTGTGGTAACCGAGGTCGGACAGTACCCGCCGGAACTCCTCCTCCGTGGGTGAGCGGTGGTCGTCGGCGCAGCGCCGTCTTTGGGCTTCGGGGCAGATATCGCACAGTTCCGGCACGCCCCAGTGCCCGTTGTAGTCCGGGACCTCATGGGCGTAGGTGACCCCACATGAGGTCTTGCGGAACAGCGGTGTGGAGATCCCCGATTCCTGCCAGGCCCGGATGACCTTCGCATCCAGTTCAGCCGGCAGGACCTTCCGCCGTTGGAAGTTGTCGCCGTAAGGCACCTCCACGCCCAGCTCGCGCAGGAAGGCCGCGTTGTCCTCCTTGTGGTAGTAGCCCGTGAAGACGAGCGCATCGACATCGCGGCCGACGTCCAAGACCCCAGCCATGGTGTCCGCGTCGTCGTTCCAGCCAGGGACGATCGGCCGCCAGTACAGGATGACCTTCGTCCGCTTGCGCTCGCGAGCCGCCGTCTTGATCGCGTTCACGGTCGTCTGGGACTTGGCGATGGGTTCCACCCGGGAATCGCTGATCCCCGAATAGGTGAACAGCAGCGTGATCCGGAGGCTACGGAAGCCCTCCAACGTGGCCATGTCCTCTGCCGACACGTGGAACCGCGTGATGATGAGGACTAGGTTCGTCATTCCCCGCCGGTCCAGTTCGTTCAGCACCGCGAACGTGTGCGGCTTGACCCCGGGCAACATCGGGTCCGTGGCCTTGTTGAACAACTGAACCGGGGTACTGTGCGGCCGGAACGCCTCATGCCCGACAAGCATTTCGACCGCTTCCGGAGTGCTCACGAGCAGTTGCGGCGTCTTCTGCTCGAAGTTGCCCCAGAAGTGGCGGACGCAGTATCCGCAGTCGAGCGGGCACCCGATGACGTGGTTGAGCGAAAGCCCGGACTTCCGGTTGGTGATGATCTGCGTCATATACGGGTCCAGACCCGACTGTTCTTCCGCCGGCATCACCCGGAGTACTTTCGGGCCGACCGAGATATTTGAACCAAGGAACAGGGGTTCTGCGGTCATTCTGGCTCCTGCTGATGTAAGAGATATTCATATTCCGGCCCGAACCACACCGCGAATTCCAGGGCAGCGCCCGCAGGATCGTCGCTGGCGTGGATCAGATTGTCGATAAACCTCCCTTCCTCTGCGGCCTTAGCGGCCGAGTCCTCTCCGTAAGCGCCTCGAATCGATGTGGGCCAGGCGACGGACGGGTCATAGTGGCCTAATCGCGCACGGACCAGCCGGGCAATACTGCGGTTCCTGCCATGGCCGAGGGCCACCGTCACCGTGTTTCCTACGTAGTTCCGGTGAAGTTCGGCGGTGACATCGAACGGAAATCTGTCATCCATGGAGATCATGTCCGCATAATGTGTTTCGATCTGCGACGCGGTCACCACGACATTGCGCCGAGCCGTGATCTCCACGTCAAAGCGAAGCTCAGAAAGCAATTCCTCCACCAGTCCACGACGAATCGCATCTGGTTTGCAGAGAATCACCGTCCAGTACTCCCAGCCGTTATGGGGCGGTTTCATTCGGCCTCCTTCGGCATCCGGTTCGCCCAGCGACGCCGAACAAGCCACTCATAGCCCGGATCGAGCGCCGCCAGCGTCGCCGCCTGAACAGGCGCGTCAGTGTGCTTGATCTGCCGGTACACCTCGAAGACGAGCAAGACCTGTTGCCAGTACGGCCCCAGAGCAACGGCCTGTAGCTTTGCCGAGGTGAGCGGTTCCCTGTTCGCCCTCAGAATGGCTTCGTGGGCCAACACCGTCTCGATGTCGTTCCAGTCGGACGCGGTCGGCATTCGCAACACGTCGAACGCCGGTCTCTGATATCCGTCCTGACGCGCCTCGTTCAGAAGCCGCCGGACATTTTTCATGTCACGATCATTGATGTGCATGGACCCGACATGGTGCGAATAATGGCCGACATCGACGCCGAGTTGGGCAGCGGCGAATTCCATCATGAACGTGAAGGCGTAAACGTCGGACACCATGCCCATGTAGGCGTCGTTCCCTCGCATATACGAGGTGAGGTGGAGCCGTCCATCTCGCAACAAGAACTGTGCGGCGATCGTACAGGACACATCAGGATTCGATTCGATCGCGAGTTCTTCGGGACGGAAGAACGTCACCGTGGCGCGCTTGGTGTCGGGATCGGTGGTCAGCAGCCTGATCACTCGATCCCATTGGGACATGCCGTCAGGGCCGTGCTGGAAAAGCTCCCAGCCATAGGCGCTTCCGGTCAGCGTGTGCCCGTCTGCGGAATAGTTCGACATGCCCGGCGCGTAGTACCCAATCATGTCGAGGTCGTTCCTGCCGCCGAGGTACCAGAGCGCTTCAGCCAGGTTGTAGGCGATGTTCACAGGCCGCCGCACCAAATAGGGAAGACGATCGCGAGGGTTCGAGATCCGGAAGGACACGTCAAGGAGTTCAGCGGACGTGTTCCCGCGAGTCGAAATGGTTTGATCCGGTCGTTCGGTAATCGCCTCCAAGACGCCGGCATAGGCGTCATGAAACGATGAAAAAGTACGGGGAATCATCCGGTCTTCTCCTTGAACATCGGCTGAGCATCGGGAACAGCCTCGCCAGCCCGTGGGTTCCAACCGCCGCAACGCCTCCGGTCTACGAATCGGCCTGTCCGGCCAACCGGCGGAGTGTCGCGTCGCGATACCCGGGCACCTCCAAGACGACGTGCGCCGCTGATGGAGCCATCACCATCCGCTTGGGTTCACCGTTCCGTTCCGGCACCCACACGATGAACCGGCCACCCAACGGGCCCACTCGGACCGTCGCGGACACCGCCCCTTCGCTGTCCAACGCCACGACCTCAGGCGGCTCCCGGAGGGCCGGGGATGTCGGCAACAGCACTTCCGCCGTGCCTGACCCAGCACAGGCGATGCCCACGCCTTCAAGGAGTTCGCGCACTTGCCGAATAGCCGCGTACCGGTCTTCCATCGACAGTTCCGCAGCCTGCCGACCTTGATCGCTCACCATCGAGTACCTCTCACGAAACTCAACTCCGTTCGCTGCGGACGGGGAGCGTCCACTACTTGCAGGACGGCTACCGGCAGGACGGCGACCAACGATAAGCCGACCGGTGCATGGTTCTCGCCGTACCTCTGCACCCGCCGCCCGATTGTCCGGGTCAGCCGGGTTCCGTCAAGGGCGGCTGTGCCCCTAGGACAACCAGCGGGCGAGGAAGGTCACCGGGCAAGGGAGCACGCGAAGCCGCCCTTGACCGACCGCCGCCTGATAGTCCCGGAGGGGGCAGCCAGCGGGAGCAGCGCCGGAGTGGCACAAGACCGAAGCGCATCGCCCCGTCTGTCAGGGGAAACGTGCAAGGTCACGGCCGGCCCGCCCACCGGCAATGTATCCGTCACGCTCCCCGCGCCCGGCCCGCGATCGCCGGCGGAAACCTGTTCTGAGGTGGGCAAACGTTCGTTGAAACTGGCCCGTGTGTGGCCCGCGAACACTCAGCGATGGCGAGTCTCAGTGAGCACCAGTGAGACACCTCCTGTCGCCAATACGGGGCATACTCGCAGGTCAGAGCACAGAAGAACCCCCTAACCAGGGAGGGAGACGATCACTCGTCACCCGCTTCGACCGCCGTTCATTCACAGGTGGAAGACCCCCCGCTGATGGCATGCTGGGCTCATGCTGGCCGTGATCCGCTATTCGGTGCCCGAAGCCAGGGCCGAGGAGTTCGAACTGCACGCCCGTGAGGTGATCGACCTCTTCTCGGCGCAGGGCGGCTTCCTGCGCGGCCAGGTCGGCCGCTCGGTCGACGAGCCCAACCTGTGGGCGCTGGTCAGCGAGTGGGAGGGCGCCGGGTTCTACCGCCGTGCCCTGTCGGCGGCCCGCATGACGATGTATCCGCTGATGACCTTGATGATCAACGAGCCCGGCGCGTTCGAGCAGGTCTACCCGAAGGGCTGAGGCCACTAAGCTTGCGCCATTCCCGTTTTCCCATCGCCGACACCCAGCCGGATGGAGCACTACTCATGGCACGTCGCGCCGACGTCATGGACACCATCGTCAGTCTCGCCAAACGCCGCGGGCTCGTCTACCCGTCCAGCGAGATCTACGGCGGTCTGCGGGCGTCCTGGGACTACGGGCCCCTGGGTGTCGAGCTCAAGAACAACGTGAAGCGCGAGTGGTGGAAGACCATGGTGCAGGGCCGCGACGACGTCGTCGGCCTCGACTCGTGCGTCATCCTGGCCCGCGAGGTCTGGCAGGCCAGCGGCCACGTCGAGACCTTCACCGACCCGCTGACCGAGTGCCAGGCCTGCCACAAGCGCTACCGCGCCGACCATCTCGAAGAGGCCTACGCCGAGAAGCACGGCAACCCGCCCGCGAGCCTGGCCGACATCACCTGCCCCAACTGCGGCAACAAGGGCGCCTTCACCCAGCCCAAGCAGTTCAGCGGCCTGCTGAAGACCTACCTGGGCCCGGTCGAAGACGAGTCGGGCCTGGCCTACCTGCGTCCCGAGACCGCGCAGGGCATCTTCATCAACTACCTCAACGTGCAGCAGTCGGCCCGCAAGAAGATCCCGTTCGGCATCGGCCAGCAGGGCAAGTCGTTCCGCAACGAGATCACCCCGGGCAACTTCATCTTCCGCACCCGCGAGTTCGAGCAGATGGAGATGGAGTTCTTCGTCAAGCCCGGCACCGACGAGGAGTGGCACCAGTACTGGATCGACGAGCGCCTGCGCTGGTACGTCGACCTCGGCATCTCCAAGGACAACCTGCGGCTCTACGAGCACCCCAAGGAGAAGCTGTCCCACTACTCGAAGCGGACCGTCGACATCGAGTACCGCTTCAACTTCACCGGCGGCGAGTGGGGCGAGCTCGAGGGCATCGCCAACCGCACCGACTTCGACCTGGCGAGCCACGGCAAGGCGTCCGGCACCGACCTGTCGTTCTTCGAGCAGGACAGCGGGGAGCGTTACATCCCCTACGTCATCGAGCCGGCGGCCGGCGTCGACCGCGCCACGCTGACGTTCCTGCTCGACGCCTACACGGTCGACCAGGCCCCCAACGCCAAGGGCGTGATGGAGGAGCGCACGGTCATGCGCCTCGACCACCGGCTCGCGCCGGTCAAGATCGCGGTGCTCCCGCTGTCGCGCAACGCCGACCTCACCCCCAAGGCCAAAGACCTGGCCGCCCAGCTGCGCCGCCGCTGGAACGTCGACTTCGACGACGCCGCCGCGATCGGCCGCCGCTACCGCCGTCAGGACGAGATCGGCACCCCGTTCTGCGTCACCGTCGACTTCGACACCCTCGACGACCATGCGGTGACCATCCGCGAGCGCGACACGATGGCGCAGCAGCGCATCGCGCTCGACCAGGTCGAGTCCTACCTGCGTCAGCACCTCAACGACTAGGTCGCCGGACAGACGGTGCCCTTCGCGGGCACCGTCCCGTTGAGCAGATAGGCGTCCACGATCCCGGTCACGCAGAGCGTCTGGCCGTAGGCCCCGTGGCCCTCGCCCTCGAACGTCAGCAGCACCGCGTTGCCGAGTTCCGAGGTGAGCTTCGGGGCCCACACGTACGGCGTGGCCGGGTCGTTGACTGCTCCGACGACCAGCACCGGATACTGGGTGCCGCGCGAGCTGACCCGCTTGTTGCTGTCCTCGCCCGCCGTCGGCCACACGCTGCAGATGCCGGCGCTGGCGGCGTCCGGGCCGAAGATCGGGGAGACCTTCGACAGGTCCCTGGCCAGCGCCTCGGCCTGCCCGAAGGTCGGCCGTTCTGTGGTGTCGGCGCAGAGCACCGCGTTCAGTGACGACAGCAGGGTGTTGTACGTGCCGTCGGGCTGACGCCCGGCGTACTGGTCGGCCAGGGCCTGCACGCCGGCGCCGTCGCCCTTGATCGCGGCGGTCAGCGCCTCGGTCAGCAGGGGCCAGCTCAGCTTGCTGTAGAGCGCCTCGCCGATGGCCGCCCTGACGGTGTCGTCGGTCACCTTCCGGCCGTTGACGATCAGCGGCTGCTTGTCGAGCCGGTCGAGCAGGCCCACCACCTCGGCGTTCCCGCCGAACGGACATCCCTGTGGCTGCTTCTTGCAGTCGGCCAGGTAGTTCTCGTACGCCTTCTGGAAGCCCAGCACCTGCGTCCGCGACTGGTCGAGCAGGCCGACGGTCGGGTCGAGGGCCGCGTCGAGCACCATCCGGCCCGTCTTCTGCGGGTAGAGCGTCGCGTAGGTGGCGCCCAGGTGGGTGCCGTAGGAGAAGCCCAGGTAGTTGAGCTTCGGGTCGCCGAGGGCCTGCCGGAGCATCTCCATGTCCTTGGCGGCGTTCACGGTGCCGACGTACGGGAGGATGCGCCCGGCGTTCTTCGCGCAGCCCTTCACGAACTCGACCGACAGGTCGCGCTCGGTGGCCTCGTCGAGCGACGGCTCGGCCTCCAGGAACTCCTCGAACTCCTTGGGCGGCAGGCACTGGATGCCGCTGCTGCGGTCGACCCCGCGCGGGTCGAAGCTCACGATGTCGTAGCTGCGCTGGAGGGAGGCGAACGCGCCGCCCGAGGCGAGCAGGGTGGTCACCCCCGAGCCGCCGGGGCCGCCGAAGTTGAGCACCAGCGACCCGATGCGCGGCCCGGTCGCCTTGGCGCGGACCACGGCCAGGTCGAGGGTGCCCTTGCCCGGATCGGCGTAGTCGAGGGGCACCGTCAGCGTCGCGCACTCGAAGGGCGCCAGCGGCGCCTCGGCGCACGCCGCCCACGTCAGGCCGGCCGGCTCGACCGGCCCGCCGCCCCCGCCGACCCCGGTCATCGCCACCAGGGCGATGACGACCAACTTCGCTCGGCTCATTCGTCACCCTCCGGAACGGGATCTTGTCGGAGGGTGTTTCCACGATAACAGGGCATTGGTCTCTACCAATTGCCGGGGGGTCGGAACAATGCGCGCAGACGAATTGGTTCAGACCAATCATGGTCTTGTGAAAAAACGGCCGTTCTTTACGTTCGGGGGAATTGGATTAGACCGGTTCTACCCTCCCTGCCTGCGGGAACACTTATGTGTGACAGCCGTGAGGTTTCATGCTCTGCTTAATCGGTAGAGTCCCGCTCGCGGGGTGGTTCCGCGATTAATTGGGCCCCTGGAGGAGACTGCCGTGCCGAAGCTCGTCTATGACTTCACTGAAGGAAACAAAGACCTGAAGGACCTCCTCGGGGGCAAGGGCGCCAATCTCGCGGAAATGACCAACCTCGGGCTGCCGGTGCCGCCCGGCTTCACGATCACCTCCGAGGCGTGCCGGGCGTACATGGACGACGGGTCGGTGCCCGCCGAGGAGATCGGCACCCACCTGGAGAAGCTCGAGGCGGCGATGGGCAAGAAGCTCGGCGACCCCGACGACCCGCTGCTGGTGTCGGTGCGCTCGGGCGCCAAGTTCTCGATGCCCGGCATGATGGAGACGGTCCTCAACATCGGCCTGAACGACCGCTCGGTGCTGGGGCTGGCCCGCCAGGCCGGCGACGAGCGGTTCGCGTGGGACTCCTACCGGCGGCTGATCCAGATGTTCGGCAAGACGGTCATGGACGTCGACGGCGACCTCTTCGAGGAGGCCATCGACGAGCTGAAGGACGGCCGCACCGACCTCGACCTGACCGCCGGCGACTTCCGGGCGCTGGTCGGCACCTACAAGGAGATCGTGCGCCGGGAGAAGGGCCGCGACTTCCCCGAAGACCCGAAGGAGCAGATGGAGCTGGCCATCAAGGCCGTCTTCGACTCCTGGAACGCCCCTCGCGCGATCCTCTACCGCCGCCAGGAGCGCATCCCGGCCGACCTCGGCACGGCCGTCAACGTGGTCGCGATGGTCTTCGGCAACCTCGGCATGGACTCGGGCACCGGCGTCGCCTTCACCCGCGACCCCGCCACCGGCCACCAGGGCGTCTACGGCGACTACCTGCAGAACGCCCAGGGCGAGGACGTCGTGGCGGGCATCCGCAACACCGTCCCGCTGCAGGACCTCCAGGAGATCGACCCGCACTCCTACGCGGAGCTGATGGAGATCATGGCCAAGCTCGAAGGCCACTACCGCGACCTGTGCGACATCGAGTTCACCATCGAGCGCGGCAAGCTCTGGATGTTGCAGACCCGGGTCGGCAAGCGCACGGCCGGGGCCGCCTTCTGCATCGCCACCCAGCTCGTCGACGAGGGCCTGATCGACCTCGACGAGGCGCTGAGAAGGGTCACCGGCGACCAGCTGGCCCAGCTGATGTTCCCGCGCTTCGCCGCCGACCACGGCAACACCGTGCTGACCCGGGGCATGAACGCCTCCCCGGGCGCGGCCGTCGGCAAGGCCGTGTTCTCCTCGGCCCGCGCCGCCGAGCTGGCCGCCCAGGGCGAGCACGTCATCCTGGTCCGCCGCGAGACCAACCCCGACGACCTGGCCGGCATGATCGCCGCCCGGGGCGTGCTGACCTCGCGCGGCGGCAAGACCTCCCACGCGGCCGTGGTCGCCCGGGGCATGGGCAAGACCTGCGTCTGCGGCGCCGAGGAGATCGAGGTCGACGCGAAGGCGGGCCGGTTCACCGTCGGCGACGTGGTCGTCGAGGAGGGCGAGGTCATCTCGATCGACGGCGGCACCGGCCGCGTCTACCTGGGCGAGGTGCCCGTGGTCGCCTCGCCGGTGGTGGAGTACTTCGAGGGCACGCCGTCCGGCGACGAACTGGTCAAGGCCGTCGACCTGCTCATGCGGCACGCCGACGACCGCCGCCGCCTCGACGTGCGGGCCAACGCCGACACCCCCGACGACGCCGCGCGGGCCCGCCGGTTCGGCGCGAGCGGCATCGGCCTGTGCCGGACCGAGCACATGTTCCTCGGCGACCGCCGGGTGCTGATCGAGGACCTGATCCTGGCCGACACCGCCGAGGAGCGGCAGGCCGCCCTCGACGCGCTGGAGCCGCTCCAGAAGGCCGACTTCGCCGGGCTGTTCGCGGCCATGAAGGGCCTGCCGGTGACGATCCGGCTGATCGACCCGCCGCTGCACGAGTTCCTGCCCGACATCATCGACCTGTCGGTCAAGGTCGCCACCGGCAAGGGCACCAAGAAGGACCGCCGCCTGCTGGAGGCCGTGCAGCGCCTGCACGAGCAGAACCCGATGCTCGGCCTGCGCGGGGTCCGCCTCGGGCTGGTGGTGCCCGGCCTGTTCGCGATGCAGGTGCGGGCCATCGCCGAGGCCGCCAAGGCCGGCGACGACGCCAGACCCGAGATCATGATCCCGCTCGTGGGGGCCGTACAGGAGCTGGAGAGCGTGCGGGAGGAGGCCCGGCGCATCCTCGCCGAGGTCGGGGTGGACGCCCTCATCGGCACCATGATCGAGGTGCCGCGCGCGGCCCTGACCGCCGGGCAGATCGCCGAGGCGGCCGAGTTCTTCTCCTTCGGCACCAACGACCTGACCCAGATGACGTGGGGCTTCTCCCGCGACGACGTCGAGGCGGCGTTCTTCGGCACCTACCTCGACAAGGGCATCTTCGGCGTCTCGCCGTTCGAGTCGCTCGACCGCGACGGCGTCGGCCGCCTCATGAGGGTCGCCGTCGAGGAGGGCCGCAAGGCCCGGCCCGGCCTCAAGCTGGGCATCTGCGGCGAACACGGCGGCGACCCGGCCTCGGTGCGGTTCTGCCACGAGATCGGCCTCGACTACGTCTCGTGCTCTCCGTTCCGGGTCCCGGTGGCCCGGTTGGAGGCCGCCCGCGCTGTGGTTCTGTAACACGCCCCGGCGACTCAGGCAATCAGATGTTTCCAGCGCGTTTGTCGTGAAGGTCGATATTTGCGGGTACCTTCTAGCTCCCTCGCCGCGACGAAAGGGGGAGCCGTGAGGCCATATGACCAGCACGACGAGGCACGCTGGGTTCCCGAGCCGCCGGGGAATCCGGAACGCAGCCCGTTCGAACGCGACCGCGCCCGGGTGCTCCACAGCGACGCCCTGCGCCGCCTCGCCAGCAAGACCCAGGTGGTGGCGCCGGTCGACCAGATGATGCACAGCCCGCGCACCCGCCTGACCCATTCCCTGGAGTGCGCCCAGATCGGCCGCGAGATGGGCAAGGCGCTGAACCGCGACCCCGACCTGGTCGAGACCGCCTGTCTCGCCCACGACCTGGGCCACCCGCCGTTCGGCCACAACGGCGAGTTCGCGCTGAACCAGATCGCCGAACGCGCGGGCGGCTTCGAGGGCAACGCCCAGAGCCTCCGGCTGCTGTCGCGGCTGGAGGCCAAGGTCATCACCGAGGACGGGATCAACGCCGGTCTCAACCTGACCAGGGCCACCCTCGACGCCGCGATCAAGTACCCGTGGGACCGGTCGTGCGGGGAGAAGTTCTGTGTCTACCCCGACGACATGGCGGTCTTCGAGTGGGTCCGGCAGGGCGCCCCGCCCGGCTCGGTGAGCTTCGAGGCCCAGATCATGGACTGGGCCGACGACGTCGCCTACGCGATCCACGACCTCGAAGACGCCCTGCACAGCGGCTACGTCACCCCCGGCATGCTGCGCGACCCGGCCGAGCGCCTGGAGGTCTGCAAGCTCACCCAGGAGTGGTACCTGCCCGACGCCGACCTCAACGAGCTGGAGGAGACCTTCACCCGCCTGATCGGCGAGCCCCTGTGGCCCGGCCGCTTCGACGGAGGTTTCCCCGACCTGGCCGCGCTGAAGCAGCTCACCAGCACGCTGATCGGCCGCTTCTGCCGCCGCGCCCAGGACGCCACCCGGGAGGCCTACGTCCTCGACGAGGCCGGCCGCCACGACGCCGACCTGGTCGTGCCCCACGTCACCCGGCTGGAGTGCGCCCTGCTCAAGGGCGTCACGGTCCGGTTCGTGATCGGGGAGGCCGACAACCAGACGGTCCGGGCCCGGCAGCGTGAGCTCCTGGCCGAGCTGACCTCGCTCACCATGCTGGGCGCCCCCCACACGCTCCAGCCCGCCCTGCGCCCGGCGTTCGAGAACGCCAGGGACGACGCCGGACGGCTGCGGGCGGTGATCGACCAGATCGCGTCGCTGACCGACGCGTCCGCCACGGCGATGCACCGGATGTTGTCCGCCCGGAGCGCGTAAAGGAGCACGCATGTTCGTCATCATCGGAGCCGGCCTGGCCGGAGCCAAAGCCGCCGCCACCCTCCGCGAGGAGGGCTACGAGGGCGGCGTCACGCTCCTCGGCGCCGAGCACGAACGCCCCTACGAACGCCCGCCGCTGTCCAAGGGCTACCTCCAGGGCTTCTCCGAGCTCGAGAAGGTGTACGTCCACCCCGAGGGCTGGTACCGCGACCACGACGTCGACCTGCGGCTCGGCACGGCGGCCACCGCGATCGACCGGCCGGCCCGCGAGGTGGTGCTCGGGACGGGCGAGCGGGTGGCGTACGAGAAGCTCCTGATCGCCACCGGCGCGACCCCGCGCCCGCTGCCCGTCGAGGGCGCCGACCTCGACGGCGTCCACTACCTGCGCACCGTCGCCGACAGCCAGGCGCTCAAGGCCGCCTTCGCCCACGGCGGCAACGTGGTGGTGATCGGCGGCGGCTGGATCGGCCTGGAGACCGCCGCCGCGGCCCGCAAGGCCGGCTGCGACGTCACCGTGATCGAGGCCGAGCCGACCCCCCTCCACCGGACGCTCGGCCCCGAGATGGGCGAGGTCTTCGCGGGCGTGCACCGCCGCAACGGCGTCGACCTGCGCCTCGGCGCGAAGGTCGCCCGGCTGACCGGCGACGGCCACGTGCGCGAGGTGGTCCTGGAGAGCGGCGAGGCGATCCCCGCCGACGACGTGATCGGCGGCATCGGCGCCGCCCCCAACGTCGAACTGGCCCGCGACGCCGGCCTGGAGATCGGCACGGGCATCCTCGTGGACGCCGCCCTCCGGTCGAGCGACCCCGACGTCTTCGCCGCCGGCGACGTCGCCGAGGCGTTCAACCCCCTGCTGAACCGCCGGATCAGGGTCGAGCACTGGGCCAACGCCCTCAACCAGGGCCCGGTGGCCGCGAAGGCGATGCTCGGCCAGGACGTCGTCTACGACCGCGTCCCCTACTTCTACACCGACCAGTTCGAGATCGGCATGGAGTTCTCCGGCGACATCGCCGGCGCCGACGACCTGGTCGTCCGCGGGTCCGACCTGGAGTTCATCGCGTTCTGGCTGCGCGAGGGCCGGGTGATCGCGGGCATGAACGTCAACGTGTGGGACGTGGTCGGCGACATCCAGAAACTGATCAGAAACGGCGAGACCGTCGACCCGAAGCGACTGGCCGACCCCGAGACGCCTTTGGCAGGATGACCTCACCTTCGGTCCAAACCGGCCGTTGGGTCATGTCACGTCAGATAACGTCACCAGGGTGGAGATCATGCGACCGGGGACCTCGACCCTCCTCGTGCTGGCCTTTCTGACCGCCGCCTGCAGCGGTCCGGCGGGTGTCGCGGGTGTCAGCACCCACCCACCCGCCGCGCCCAAGGCCGGCGCGGCGCTCGACGACGCCGGTTCGACCCCCGAGCCCGCGTTCATCTCGGCCGCCGTGCCGCCCACCGGCGACGAGCCGGTGCTGCTGCCGCCGCCGAAGTTGTCGAAGTTCGAGTACACCTTCCCCGTCAAGGGCTGCAAGGTCTCCTACGCGCGCAAGCTCCTCGTGCTGCCCAAGACCACGATCTGGGCCGAGAAGGGCTGCGCCTTCGTGGCCCCGGTCGCGGGGACGGTCCGCGAGGTGAACGTCCAGAACCGGTGGGTGCCCTCGACCGACCGGGGAGGCGACCGCGAGGGCCGCTACGTCACGCTGCTGGGCGACGACGGCGTGCTCTACCTGGGCGGCCACCTCGACGCCGTGGCCGAGGGCGTGGTGCCGGGCAGGAAGGTGAAGGCGGGCCAGCCGCTCGGCACGGTCGGCAACACCGGCAACGCCCGCGACACCGCCAGCAACCTCTACTTCGCGATGACCTGGAAGACCGACGCCAACGAGTGGTGGATCAGGCGCGGCATGGTCGAGCCGTGGGACTACCTCGACGCCTGGCGCAACGGCAACCGCACCTACTCCCCGGCGCAGGAGATGAAGGACGTCCGGAAGAAGACCGGGCCGCTGCCGCCCTGCTCGGTCGCCTGTTCGGCCAAGCCCGAGGTGAAGGGCGTCGAGCGGCCGCAGCGGCCGCAGCCGACCCGCAAGCCCGTGCAGCCCGTGGAGGTGGGGCCGCTGGGCGTCGAGGTGCCCGGCGTGGGTGACTAGACTCACGGCGTGGCAGGCCGGATCAGCGATGACGACATCGCCCTCGTCAGGGAGCGTTCCCCGATCGCCGACGTGATCGGCGAATACGTCCAGCTCCGCAACGCCGGGGGCGGCAATCTCAAGGGCCTGTGCCCGTTCCACGACGAGAAGTCGCCCTCGTTCAACGTGACCCCCGCGCGGGGGATGTACTACTGCTTCGGCTGCTCCGAGGGCGGCGACGTCATCTCCTTCCTCCAGCGGATCGACGCGCTGACCTTCGCCGAGTCGGTCGAGCGGCTGGCCGGGCGGGCGGGCATCCAGCTCCGCTACGAGCAGGGCGGCTACGTGCCGGGCCGGCAGCAGGGGGAGCGGTCGCGGCTGATCGAGGCCCACCGGGCCGCCGCCGAGTTCTACGTCTCCAACCTGACCTCGCCCGAGGCCGCGGTCGCCCGCCGGTTCCTGTCGGAGCGCGGGTTCGAGCGGGCCGACGCCGACCACTTCGGGGTGGGGTACGCCCCCAACGAGTGGGAGGCGCTGTCGCGTCACCTGATGGGGCGGGGTTTCAGCGTCCAGGAGCTGATCAAGGGCGGGCTGGCCCGCGAGGGCCGCCGGGGGCCGATCGACCGGTTCCGGGGGCGGCTGATCTGGCCGATCCGCGACATCACCGGCGACGTCATCGGGTTCGGCGCCCGCAAGCTCATCGAGGCCGACGACGGCCCCAAATACCTGAACACCCCCGAGAGCCCGATCTACCACAAGAGCTCCGTCCTCTACGGCATCGACCTGGCCAAACGCGAGATCTCCAAGCGCTCCCAGGCGGTCGTGGTCGAGGGCTACACCGACGTGATGGCCCTCCACCTGGCGGGGGTGCCGACCGCCGTGGCCACCTGCGGCACCGCCTTCGGCGAAGACCACATCAAGGTGCTGCGCCGCATCCTGTTCGACCATGAGAACGGTCGAGGAGAGGTCATCTTCACCTTCGACGGCGACTCGGCGGGCCAGAAGGCGTCACTTCGAGCCTTTCAAGGTGACCAGAGGATTGGTACCAATACCTTTGTGGCGGTCCAGCCTGACGGCCTCGATCCTTGCGACCTGCGACTTCGAAAAGGCGATGCGGCCGTTCGCGACCTTGTGGCCAGCCGTGAGCCCCTGTTCTCCTACGCAATCCGGAACGTCATTGCGGAGTTCGACGTGACGACTAACGAGGGGAGAGTTTCCGCTCTCGATGCGGCCGCGCCGGTTGTTGCGTCTCTCAAGGATGATGCTCTCCGCATCATGTACGCGAAGGATCTGGATCGATGGCTCGGGATCATGAACGAGCCGCTCGTTCAAGAACGGGTTCGCCAGATTGCTGCCCGCCTCGACCAGAGCCGGAAACGTCCCAAGGGAGATCCTCCCGTTGCTAGCGAGTCGATCGACCCATTGGCGCGCCTTGAGGTCGAGGCGCTCAAGCTGGCGATCCAGCGGCCAGCGCTGCTCGGCCCTGAGTTCGACACGCTGGGGGCCGAGGCCTTCACCCGCCCCGAGCACGCCGCCCTGTTCACCCTGATCGCCTCCTGCGGCGGCACGGCCGCCGGCGGGCCGGGCGGGCGCGAGTGGGTCGAGATCCTCCTCGCGGCCGTCTCCGACGATCTCAGGCAGCTCCTGACCCGTCTCGCGGTCGACCCGGTGAAGGTCGAGACGAGCAGCGAGGAGCGCTACGGCACGGCGGTTCTGGCCAAGCTCCAAGAGGTCACCGTGGGTCGTCAGCTCGACGCGCTGAAGGCGCGGATGCAGCGGCTCAACCCGATCGACGAACAGGGCGACTACAACCGGATGTTCGCCGAACTGGTGGCCCTCGAACAGCAGCGACGCGTGTTGAGAGAACGCGCGGCCGGGGCGTGAATATCAATTCCTTTCCGCCCCTCACAGAGGCGAAACACGGGTTTGATATCGATTCGGTAATGACGCGGATCTAACCTTCGGTGACAAAAATAGGCCTGCCGTTTTGTTGTGGTTATACCGCAGACTGTGTTCCGTGGGTGCATCGGTGCTGCCAAGCGGGCCGCCATCGGTAGACCAGGTGGCCGAGCTCGTCGTGAAGGGAAGGGAGCGCGGGAGCGTCACGGTTGACGACGTGGCCGCCGCGCTCGACCGATCCGGGCTTGAGGCCGACGCGCTGGAGCGCGTCGTGCGCATGCTCGCCGAGAACGGAGTGGAGGTCCTCGAGCCGCAAGGCGACGAGGAGACGTCCAAGCCAGACGAGGAAGACGTCGGTAAGAGGGCGCCGACCAGCGACCTGGTAAGGATCTACCTGCGGGAGATCGGCCGGGTTCCGCTGCTCACCGCCGAGGAGGAGGTGGAACTCGCCAAGGCCATCGAGGCCGGCCTCTTCGCGGAGGACAAGCTCTGTGAGAGCCCCGCGATCCGGGTGGCGCGGCCCGAGTTCGAAGATCTCGTGTGGGAGGGCGTGCGCGCCAAGCAGCGTCTCATCGAGGCGAACCTGCGGCTCGTCGTCTCCATCGCGAAAAGATATGTCGGCCGGGGAATGTTATTCCTCGACCTCATTCAAGAGGGCAATCTCGGATTGATTCGCGCGGTCGAGAAATTCGACTACACCAAGGGCTACAAGTTCTCGACTTATGCGACCTGGTGGATTCGGCAGGCGATCACGAGGGCCATCGCCGATCAGGCGCGCACGATTCGAATTCCGGTCCACATGGTCGAGACGATCAACAAACTGGTGCGGGTGCAGCGTCAGTTGCACCAGGACCTCGGCCGCGAGCCCGCGCCCGAGGAGATCGCCGCCGAGATGGACCTGCCGATCGACCGCGTCATCGAGATCCAGCGCATCGCCCAGGAGCCGGTCTCCCTCCAGTCGCCCATCGGGGAGGAAGACTCCGACCTCGGCGACTTCATCGAGGACGCCGACGCCGTGGTGCCGATCGAGGCCGCCGCGTTCATCATGCTGCAGGACCAGCTCGACGACATCCTGGCCACGTTGTCGGAGCGGGAGCAGCGCATCATCCAGCTCAGGTTCGGCCTGGCCGACGGGCATCCGCGCACGCTGGAGGAGGTCGGGCGGGAGTTCGGGGTGACCCGGGAGCGCATCCGCCAGATCGAGTCCAAGACGCTGGCCAAGCTGCGTCACCCGACACGCGCCCAGATGCTCCGCGACTACCTCGACTGACCGTTCGTGTCATCAGGCCCGCGCCCGCTCCCGGGGTGCGGGCCTGTAGATTTCAGGCGTGCCTCTGTTCGGGAACCGCCTGCCCGCCGACGTCCGCTCCCGTCTGTCGGGGGAGCGGGTGCTCAGTTTCGCCGCCACGCCGTCCGGCGGCTACGCCGTCGCGACCTTCGTGGCGCTGCACCTGCCCGGCGGCGAACGGGTGCCCTGGCACACCGTCGACAAGGCCTCCTGGGACGAAACCGGGATGAACATCACAACGGTTACGGGCGGCGTTTATCGGGTGGATATCGAGGAGCCCGGCTTCTTGCCGGAAACCATCCGCGAAAGGGTGCAGAACTCCATCGTCGCCAACCGCTATGTGAAACTCACCACAAACGCGGGGGTCCGCTTCATCGCCCGGCGGCTCGCCGGAACCGACACCATCGAATGGGAACTGGCGTTCGACGACGGGCTCGACGGCAGCGACCCCGGGGTGCTGGCCGCCGCCGAACAGGCCCTGGAGCAGGTGCGCCGCAGTCTCGGCGTGTGAACGAACGCGATGGCCCGCCCCGTCGTGCCGGGGCGGGCCTTCGGCGTCTCGTCGTCAGGTGATCCGGTTGACCTCTGGGTCTGGCCACCCTGTCGGGCCGGCTGTGGTCTCCCCGTCCCAGGGGTCAGGCTTACGCAGGAACGGGACCCTGTCCTTGGCCGCCACGGTCATCTTCGACACACGGGCACCGACCAGTCCGGCCGCCTCCTGGACGGCGGGGCTGTCGGACACCCTCTTGGTGGCCCGCACGATCTGCTCGTAGCGCTCACGCCCGGCGCGGGTGCCCAGGACGTATCCAAGACCCAGCCCGGCGGCGAACATCACCTTGTACCGCATCTTCCACCTCCGCGCTTCGCTACTCCGGCCCCTACCCAATGGGTGTGCATCTATCCAAACCGGGCTCCGTCAAAGGGCGCGCCAATGGATGTGACAGAGCACCCCCCGAGTGCGCTAATCTAGTTCCGCGCCGCAAGGAAAGCCGCAAGGCAGCGGAGCACCGCACGATCCCGTGTAGCTCAATCGGCAGAGCAGCCGGCTGTTAACCGGCAGGTTATAGGTTCGAGTCCTATCGCGGGAGCTGCCAGAAGCCCCGGTCTGAGAGATCAGACCGGGGCTTCTTCGTGTCTGCGTACACTCCCCGGCTCTTGACGCTCTGTGGCCGGCGATGCACAGATATAGATGACAAATCAGGGTGCAAACCCAGAAAATGTGCGTGGTCGCCGCGGACCAAACTACGCACCAGCGGTGAGGAGAGGGTCACCGCACGAGGGTCGTCGTCGCCGCCCGGAACGGCCATCGGCGATCCGCGAGGGGAATTTCGCGATGCGGACGTGGTGGAAGAGAACCGACGAGGCAAGAAGCGGTGAGGGGGTCGACTGGCGGGAGGCGGAGGAGTTCGTCCGGCTGCACCATGCCGAGGTGCCCTCGGCCGGCCCCGTTGAGGCGCGGCTGCGGGAGGTCGCGGCCGAGATCGAGCGGACCGGCGCCTACACGCACACGCTCGACGAACTGACGTTCGGCGCGCGGGTGGCCTGGCGCAACAGCGGCCGCTGTATCGGGCGGCTCTACTGGCAGTCGCTGCGTGTGCGCGACCGGCGCGGGGTCGACACGGCCGACGCGATCGCCGACGAGTGCGTCGCCCATCTGCGCGAGGCGACCAACGGCGGCCGCATCCGGCCGACGATCACCGTGTTCGCCCCCGACCGGCCCGGCCAGCGCGCCGCCCGGATCCGCAACGACCAGCTGATCCGGTACGCCGGCTACGAGCGCGACGGCGAGGTCGTCGGCGACCCGTCGCACCTGGCGCTGACGCGGGAGGCCGCGGCGCTCGGCTGGGAGGGCCGTGGCGGCCGGTTCGACGTGCTGCCACTGCTGATCGACGTGAAGGACCACGTGGAGATGCGGGAGCTGCCGCCGGACGCGATCCTGGAGGTGCCGATCAGCCACCCCCACTACCCGTGGTTCGCCGACCTGGGGCTGCGCTGGCACGCCGTCCCGGCGATCTCCGGCATGTGCCTGGAGATCGGCGGCGTCTGCTATCCGGCGGCGCCGTTCAACGGGTGGTACATGGGGACCGAGATCGGCGCCCGCAACCTCGCCGACGCCGGCCGCTACGACCAGCTCCCGCTGATCGCCCGGCGGCTCGGCATGGACACCTCCAGCGACCGCACGCTCTGGCGCGACCACACGCTCGTCGAGCTCAACGTGGCGGTGCTGCACTCCTTCGCCGAGGCCGGGGTGACCATGACCGACCACCACACCGAGGCGAAGCGGTTCATGACCCACCTGGAGAAGGAGGAACGCTCGGGCCGGGTCTGCCCGGCCGACTGGTCGTGGATCGTCCCGCCGCTGTCGGGGGCGCTGACGCCGGTGTTCCACCGTTACTACGACGACGTGGCCCTGCGGCCGTCCTTCACCCACCACCGGGGGCTGTAGTAGAACAATATTCGTGAGTGACCTGGTGCTGAGCGACCTCGCCGACGGCGTCCTGACGCTGACCTTCAACCGCCCCGAGCGGCTCAACGCGTGGACCGAGGCCCTCGGCACACGCTACTTCGACCTGCTGGCCGAGGCCGAGAACGATCCGGCGGTGCGGGTGATCGTGGTGACCGGGGCCGGGCGGGGTTTCTGCGCCGGGGCCGACTTCCAGACGCTGACCGCCCTCCAGGAGGGCACGCTCGACCGCGCCGTCGACCCCCGGCCGCACACCCTGCCCACGACGATCGGGAAGCCGGTCATCGCGGCCGTCAACGGGGCCTGCGCCGGGCTGGGCATGGTGCACGCCCTCGTCTGCGATCTCGTCTTCACGGCCGCCGAGGCGAAGTGGACGACCGCCTTCTCCCGGCGGGGCCTGATCGCCGAATACGGCCTCGCGTGGGTGCTGCCGAAGCTCGTCGGCCAGGCCCGCGCCCTCGACCTGCTGCTGTCCGGCCGCACCTTCACGGGGGAGGAGGCGGCCGGCCTGGGGCTGGCGCTGCGCGCGACGCCCCGGGAGAGCCTTCTCGACGAGGTCGGCGCCTACGCCCGCGAGCTCGCCCGGCACAGCTCGCCCGCCTCGATGGCGGTGATCAAGCGGCAGGTCTGGGGCGACTGGGACCTCGGCCTCGACGCCTCGCGGACCGCGGCCGAGCGGCTGATGGCCGAGTCGTTCGGCCGGGCCGACTTCGCCGAGGGCGTGGCCAGCTTCCTGGAGAGACGCCCGCCGGAGTTCCCGCCCTTCACTGGGTAGGGCTCGGGACGAGGTGATGCGCAATGGCGTTCCCAATCGTCACACGGACCCTGCACCGTCACGTCGACATCGGCGGCCTCCGGGTCTTCTACCGCGAATCGGTGCCCGAGACCGACCAGGCGCCCGTGCTGCTCCTGCTGCACGGTTTCCCGTCGGCCTCGCACCAGTACCGGCGGCTCATCGACGCCCTCGGCGCCCACTACCGGCTGATCGCGCCCGACCTGCCGGGCTTCGGCCACAGCGACGTGCCGGTCGGCCCGCTGACCTTCGACCGGCTGGGCGAGCTCATGGCGGGCTTCGTCGAGAGGCTCCGCCTCGATCACTTCGTCCTGTACGTCTTCGACTACGGCGCCCCGGTCGGCTTCCGCCTGGCCCTGCGCCACCCCGAACGCGTCGCGGGCCTGGTGGTCCAGAACGGCAACGCCTACGAGGAGGGCCTGGGCGAGACCATGCTTGGCCTGGTCGCCATGCGACCCGGCCCCGCGGGCGAGAAGGTGGCCCAGGAGATGCTGACCCTCCCGGTCACCCGCAAGCAGTACGAGGGGGGCACGGGCGACGTCCAGCTGGTCTCGCCGGACAGCTGGGTGCTCGACCAGTACTTCCTCGACAAGCCCGAACGGGCCCGGCCGCAGCTCGACCTGCTGCTGAACTACCACGCCAACCTCGACCACTATCCCGAGTGGCAGGAGTGGCTCCGGACCCGCCGCCCGCCGACCCTGATCACCTGGGGCGCCAACGACATGTTCTTCCCCGAGCCGGGCGCGCACGCCTACCTGCGCGACGTCCCGGACGCGGAGCTGCACGTCTACCCGACGGGCCACTTCGCCCTGGAGGAGTACCTGCCGGAGATCGCCCCGCTGATCGCCGCCTTCCTCGACCGGACGTGGAAGAGCGTCAGCCCCAGGTGAGCGGGTCGAGGGACAGGTAGAACCTGATCCGGCCGGGATCGGGGTCGAGGCCGAACAGGCCCGCGCGCGGCAGGCCGGGCCTGATCTCGTCGGCGGTGGCGAACAGCAGGGCGAGGTCGGCGTGGGGGTCGGCCCGGCCCAGCCGGCCCACGTCGACGAAGCCCGCCACCGTCAGCGTCGCGGGGTCGACGATCACGTTGGGCAGGGTCAGGTCGCCGTGGCAGACGACCTCCTGGCGGGCCTCCTGCGCCCGGCGCAGGTCCCGTTCGGGCTCCAGACGGGCCAGCAGCTCGTGCGGCGGGGTGCCGATCTGCTCCTCGGGCAGGAAGTCGGGGTTGACCGCGCCGCGCGCGACGACGTCCTCGGCCAGCGCGAACATGTGGTCGAGGTCGCGGGAGAAGGGGCAGCCGGGGAGGCCGTGGAGGCGGCGTACCGCCTCGGCGACGGACGCCCAGGCGGTCGCCAGCTCGGCGGGCGACAGCCGGTCGGCGGGCACGCCCTCGACGGCCGAGGTGACCAGGCACGCCCGGTCGCCGTCGTCCCGCCAGTCGAGCACCCGCTGGCCGGGCACGCCCTGTCCGGCCAGCCACACGACGCGGTCGCGTTCGGCCGCCAGTTCGGCGACGGGCCCCCACTTGGCGTAGCGGGCGCCGTCGGCCGAGCGGAACACCTGCGCGCCCGATTCGCCGTGGCCGACGGGCGTCCAGTCGGTCACGCCTCTCCTCGCACGACGCGGAAGAACGTGCGCAGGTCGCCGACCAGGAGATCGGGCGTCTCCATCGCCGGGAAGTGGCCGCCCCGGTCGAACTCCGACCAGTGGGCGACGGCCCCGGCCGGGTCGGCGAGGGCACGGACCGTCAGGTCGGCGGCGAACACCGCGACGCCCTGCGGCGGCGACGGCATCGACGGCCAGCCGCCCTGGTCGCCGGCGGAGGCGGAGGCCATCTCGCGGTACGCCCGCATGCCCTCGTAGAGGATGTCGGCCGAGGACGCCCCGGAGCCGGTGAACCAGTAGAGGCTCACGGTGGTGAGCAGCCGGTCGCGGTCGATCGGGTCGCCGGCGGGGTCCGTCCACTCCCTGAACTTCTCCGCGATCCACGCCAGCTGGCCGACCGGGGAGTCGGTCAGGGAGTAGGCCAGGGTTAGCGGGCGGGTCGACTGGAGGTGCAGGTAGCCGAGGCCGTCCTGCCGGAAGGTGTTGAAGCGCTCGGCGCGTGCCCGGTCGGCGGCCGGCAGGCCGTCGAGGTCGACGGCCGGGCCGAGCGGGTAGGGCGACGGGCCGTTGACGTGGGTGGCGAGCACGCGGCCCGGGGCGGCCATCGGCAACAACGCGGTCACGCCGCCCCCGATGTCGCCGCCCTGCGCGGCGAACCGCTCGTAGCCGAGCCGGCTCATCAGCTCCCCGAACGCGGCGGCCACCCGGAACAGGTTGCCCCAGCCCGCCTCCCGCACCGGGTTGGAGAAGGCGAAGCCGGGCAACGAGGGGATCACGACGTGGAAGGCGTCCGCCGGGTCGCCGCCGTGCGCGCGGGGGTCGGTCAGCGGGCCGATCACGTCGAGGAAGTCGGCGAACGAGCCGGGCCAGCCGTGGGAGAGCAGCAGCGGCAGCGCGCCGGGCTCGGGGGAGCGGACGTGCAGGAAGTGCACGTCCTGACCGTCGATCGTGGTCACGAACTGCGGGTGCTCGTTGAGCGCCTTCTCCTGGGCGCGCCAGTCGAAGCCGTCCGCCCAGTAGGCCGCCAGCTCCCTGAGGTGATCGACGGGCACGCCGCGCTCCCAGCCGGTTCCGCCGGTCTGCCGGGGCCAGCGGGCGCGGGTCAGGCGGTCGCGCAGGTCGTCGAGGTCGGCCTGGGGGATGTCGACGCGGAACGGGCGGATCTCGGTGGTGTCGTCCATGACAGAGAATCTACGAGGCATACAGGAACGTGCCGTTCCTGTATCGAGGGAGAATCTCCGGTATGTCGGACACAGCACAACGCCTGCTGCGGCTGCTCTCCCTCTTGCAGACCCCGCGTGACTGGAGCGGGCCGGAGTTGGCCGAGCGCCTCGGCGTCACCCCGCGCACCGTGCGCAACGACGTGGAACGGCTGCGCGGCCTCGGCTACCCGGTGCGGGGCATCCGGGGCGTCACCGGCGGCTACCGGCTCGGGCCGGGCGCGGAGGTGCCGCCGCTGCTGCTCGACGACGACGAGGCGGTCGCCGTCGCGGTCGGCCTGCGGGTGGGCGCCACCCAGGGCGCGGTCACCGGGCTCGAAGAGGCGGCCCTGCGGGCGCTGACCAAGCTGGAGCAGATGTTGCCCTCGCGGCTGCGCCGCCGCGTCCACGGGCTGCGCGCCTCGCTCGCCCCGCTGCCGCAGCCGGGCCCTCTCGTGGACGCCGACACGCTCACCACCATCGCGGCGGCCGTCCGCGACCACGAGCGGCTCCGGTTCGACTACACCGGCCACGACGGGTCGGCCGCCCTGCGCGAGGCCGAGCCGCACCGGCTCGCGCACGGCCGGGGCCGCTGGTATCTGGTCGGCTGGGACGTCGCCCGGTCGGACTGGCGCACGTTCCGGGTCGACCGGATGCGCCTGCGGACGCCGAACGGCCCCCGGTTCACCCCGCGCGAGCACCCCGGCGGCGACCTCGTCGGCCACGTCGCCACCGGGCTGGCCACCGCGACCTGGCGGTGCCGGGCGCGGGTGACGGTCCGGGCGCCGGCTCAGCACGTGCGCGACCGGCTGCCGCCGGGCGTGCCGGTCGAACCCCTGGGCGAGGACGCCTGCGTGGCCGAGGTCGGCTCCGACACGCCCCACATGCTGGCCTGCCACCTCGGCCTGCTGGACGCCGACTTCGAGGTCACCGGGCCGCCCGAGCTCGTCGCGCGCATCGGCGTGCTGGCCGAGCGCTACCGGCGGGCGGTCCCGGAACAGGCGGCGGATCAGCCGAGCCGGCGGGCTCCGGCCGAGGGCGCGGCGGTGCGGAAGACCGGCGGCCGCCAGCCCTTCGCCTCGTAGGCCTCCGTCACCGACTGGCGCATGGTGTCGGCGCGGTCGGCCGCGACCAGGGCGATGGCCGAGCCGCCGAAGCCGCCGCCGGTCATGCGGGCCCCCCGCGCGCCGCCCCTGATGGCCGACTCGACGGCGACGTCGAGCTCGGGGCAGCTCACCTCGAACTGGTCGCGCAGCGACAGGTGGGAGGCGTTCAGCAGGGCGCCGATCTCGGCCACCGCGCCGGCCCGCAGAAGGCCGACGACGGCCTCCACGCGGTGGTTCTCGGTCACGACGTGCTGGGTGCGCTTGCGCTCGTCTCCGCTCAATCTGGACAGGGCGCCGGCCAGATCGGTCACGTCGCGCAGGGCCTCGACGCCCAGCTTCGCGGCGGCGTTCTCGCAGTCGGCCCGGCGTCGGGCGTACTGGCCGTCGGCCAGTTCGTGGTGGACGCCGGTGTCGATGATCACCAGGTCGAGGCCCTGGGACGGCAGGTCGAAGGGGATCGCGCGGCTGCCGAGGGTGCGGCAGTCGAGGAGCAGGACGTGGCCCTCCTTCGACAACGCCGAGGCGGCCTGGTCCATGATGCCGCAGGGCATGCCGACGACCTCGTTCTCGGCCCGCTGCCCCAGCAGGGCCAGCTCCATCGGGCTCTGGCCGAGGTCGTAGAGGTCGTTCAGCGCCAGCGCGACCGACACCTCCAGGGCCGCGCTCGACGACAGGCCCGCGCCCCGGGGGACGTCGCCGTCGATCGCGATGTCGGCGCCGCCGACCGGCAGCCCGGCCTTGCGCATGGTCAGGGCCACGCCGATCGGGTAGGCCGCCCACCCGGCGACCTCCTCGACCGGGCCGCCGCCCGACTGGACCGACACGACCCGCACGCGGTCGTCGGACCGCCGGGCGACCGCCGCCGTGACGCCCCAGGGCACCGCGAAGGGGAGCACCAGGCCGTCGTTGTAGTCGGTGTGCTCGCCGATCAGGTTGACCCGGCCGGGGGCGTGCCAGACGCCCTCGGGTGTGCCGCCGAAGGCGGTCTCAAAGGAGGAAACGACCCGCATGGCCGTTAGGTTATCGCTGTGGTCTCGCCTCTCACCCGCGCCGACGGGGTCCTGCTGAAGCGTGACGACCTTCTCCATCCCGACATCCCCGGCAACAAGTGGCGCAAGCTCAAATACAACCTCACCGGCGAGCCGATCGTGACCTTCGGCGGGGCCTACTCCAACCACATCAGGGCCGTCGCGGCGGCCGGGCGCGAGTTCGGGTTCCCGACCGGCGGGGTGATCCGCGGCGAGCCGGTCCGCAACGAGGTGCTCGACTTCGCGGTGGCCTGCGGCATGCGGCTGATGTTCCTCGACCGCGCGCGTTACCGGGCGAAGACCTCGCCCGAGGTGCTGCGGCTCGTGCGCGCGCAGTTCCCCGGCCACCGCGTCATCCCCGAGGGCGGGTCGAACGCCGAGGCGGTGCGCGGCTGCATGGAGATCGGGCCCGAGCTCGCCCATCTCGGCGAGGCGGTGGTGTGCTGCCCCGTCGGGACCGGCGGCACGCTGGCCGGGCTCGCGGCCGGGCTGCCGCCCGGCTTCACCGCCGTCGGGTTCTCCGTGCTCAAGGGCGGTTCGTTCCTGGACGACGAGGTCGCCCGCCTCCAGACCGAGGCGCTCGGCCACGTGACGGCCAACTGGCGCGTCGAGACCGGCTTCCACTTCGGGGGCTACGCCCGCACCACTCCGGAGCTCGACGCGTTCATCGGCGATTTCGAGGCCCGGCACGGGCTCCGGCTCGACCACGTCTACACGGCCAAGATGATGTACGGCATCCGCGCCCTCGCCCTCGGTCCCACGGTCGTCGCGGTGATCACCGGTAGGGTGTGAGGGTGCTGCTGGCCGAGGGCGTACACGCCGTGATCACCGATCGTCATGGCGGCGTGAGCCCGGCGCCCTTCGGCGGCCGGAACCTCGGCGGGGCCGTCGGCGACGACCCTGAGAACGTCGCGGCCAACCGGCGGCTGACCGCTCTGGAGGCCGGCGTCGACCCCGCCCGCGTGGTGCTCATGCGGCAGGTCCACGGGCGCGAGGTCGCCTACGTCGACCGGCCCTTCGGCGCCGAGCCGCCCGGCCTCGACGCGGTCTTCACCGCGGAAGAGGGCCTCGCACTGGTCTCGCTGGCCGCCGACTGCGCCCAGGTGCTGGTGGCCGATCCGGTCGCCCGGCTCGTCGGCGCCGCCCACTCGGGGCGGCCCGGCACCCTCGCCGGGGTGGTGCCCGCGCTGGTCGAGGCCATGGCCGGGCGCGGGGCAGACCCGGGCCGGATGGTCGCGCTGGTCGGGCCGGCCGCCTGTGGGCGGTGTTACGAGGTGCCGGCCGCGATGCGCGACGAGGTCGCCGCCGTCGTCCCCGAGGCATGGGCGACGACGTCGCGCGACACCCCTTCGGTCGACCTGCGGGCCGCCATCGCGGCGCAGTTGTCCCGGGCCGGGGTGGACGACGTCCGGCACGACGTCCGCTGCACCATCGAATCAGGTGATCTCTACTCATACCGCCGCGAAGGGCAGACGGGGCGCTTCGGGGCCTACATCTGGCTCGGCTAGGAACTTTCCGCCCGATTCCGCTCGTTCTCCGGGCATGGGATGGGACTACCGGAAGTCGGTAAAAGTCGGACCGATGCGCTTTCACCTCTCACGTCACGGCGTCTCCCGCAGCTACGGGGGCCGTCGATTCCACGTCTACCGCACCCCTGACGGGCGTCGCCACGTGACCGTGCGGCTGCCCGGCGGGTTCCACATCGGCAAGACGTTCTAGCGAGACGCGGACGGCCGAAGGCCGGCCGTGGCTCGCGTCAGGGCATCCTTCTTAGACGGGTCTCATTATGTGATACGGATCCTCTCGTATCGCGAGACGAGGCGTACTCTCGTGCCCATGCACTACACGCATGGGCACCACGAGAGCGTGCTGCGGTCCCACCGCTGGCGCACCGCCGAGAACTCCGCGGCCCACCTGCTGCCGCACCTGACCCCCGGCACCACCCTGCTCGACGTGGGCTGCGGCCCCGGCACCATCACCGCCGACCTGGCCGCCCGGGTCGCCCGCGTCACCGCCACCGAGATCGGCCCCGACGAGCTCGGCCTGGCCCGCGCCGAGGCGGAGCGGCGGGGCACGCCGAACATCGTCTTCGAGGTGGCCGACGCGCACGCGCTGCCGTACGGGGACGAGTCCTTCGACGTCGCGCACGCCCACCAGGTCCTCCAGCACCTCGCCGACCCGGTGCGGGCGCTGCGCGAGATGGGCAGGGTGGCCCGGCTGGTCGCCGCCCGCGACAGCGACTACGGCGCGTTCACCTGGTATCCGGCGCTGCCGGAGCTCGACGAGTGGCTGGCGCTCTACTACGCCGTGGCCCGGCGCAACGACGGCGAGCCCGACGCCGGCCGGCGCATGCTCTCGTGGGCCCGCGCGGCCGGGTTCACCGACATCGAGGTGTCCACCTCCACCTGGACCTTCGCCACCCCCGGCGACCGCGCGTTCTGGGGTGGCATGTGGGCCGATCGGGTCGTGAAGTCGTCGCTGGGCCGCCAGGCCCTCGACGCCGGGCTGGCCACGCCGGACGACCTGCGGCGCATCGCCGACGGGTGGCTCACCTGGGCCGCCGACCCCGACGGGTTCCTGACCATCGTCCACGGCGAACTGCTCTGCCGGGCTTGACCTTTACGCCGGTGTGAAGGTTTAACCTGCGGACATGCGGATCGGTGAGCTGGCACGGCGCTCGGGTGTGAGCACCCGCGCGCTGCGCCATTACGAGGAGAAGGGCCTGCTGGCCGCCCGCCGGGGGGCCAACGGATACCGCGACTACGACGAGGCCGACGTGCGGCTCGTCCAGGAGATCCGGGCCCTGATGGCCGTCGGCTTCACGCTGGAGGACGCACGCCCGTTCGTCGCCTGCCTGCGGGCCGGCAACGAGTCGGGCGGCGTGTGCCCCGAGTCGGTCGACGTCGTCCGCCGCAAGCTCATCGAGATCGACACCGAGATCCGCGACCTGATGGCGCGCCGCGACGAGATGCTACGGAGGAACACATGATCGAGGTCACCGCCGAGACGTTCGAGCGCGACGTGCTGGGCAGCGACCGCCCGGTGCTGCTCGACTTCTGGGCCGAGTGGTGCCCGCCCTGCAAGATGATCTCGCCCATCCTGGCGGAGATCGAGCGCGAGTACGGCGACAAGGTCGTCGTCGCCACGATCAACGCCGACGAGCACCCGTCGATCGCGTTGCGCTACGACGTCATCGGCCTGCCCACCCTGAACCTCTACCGCGACGGCGAGGTCGTCCACCAGATCAAGGGGGCCCGCCCCAAGCGGGCCATCCTCGACGGGATCGCCCCTCACATCTGAGCCTGGAAGTGCTCGAACGCCTCGTCGGTGAAGAGCACGAACCGCACCTCCTCCACCTTGGTGGGCGTGGCCCTGACGGTCTCGACGGCGATGCGCGCCGCGTCGTCCATCGGCCAGCCGTAGATGCCCGCCGACACCGCCGGGAAGGCGACCGTCGAGGCCCCCAGCTCGTCGGCCACCCGCAGCGACTCCCGGTAACACGACGCCAGCGTCTTCGACCGGTCGTCGGTCCGGCTGTGCACCGGCCCGACGGTGTGGATGACCCACTTCGCCGGCAGACGCCCCGCCGTGGTGGCCACCGCCTGGCCCGGGGGCAGCCCCTTGCCGTAGGCGGAGGCCCGCAGCCGGCGGCACGCCTCCAGGATCTCGCTGCCGCCCTTGCGGTGGATCGCGCCGTCGACGCCGCCCCCTCCCAGCAACGAGGAGTTGGCGGCGTTGACGATCGCGTCGGCCCGCTGATCGGTGATGTCACCCTTGACCACAGTGATCCGCATGGCCGGATTGTGCCCACTCGGGTCAGACGTTCACCACGTCGAACTGCTCCCAGGGCCCGATCGCGGTCCGGTTGGCGATGAGCGGTTGCGCGCCCCCGCCGTCGGCGCAGACCAGGTTGCCGTTGGCCTGGGCGCGCAGGCTGATCGTGCCGTTGGCGTTGTTGACGACCTGGAAGGTCTCCCACGGCCCGACGGCGGTCCGGTTGGCGATGAGCGGCTGGGCCCCGGCGGCTTCGGCGGCGACGTACATGCCGTTGGCACGCGAGCGCAGTGCGATGGTGCCGTTGCCCAGGTCGACGCGGTCGAACGTGGTCGCGGCGCCGTTGGCGACGAGCGTCGGCCCGGCGTTGACGAGCTGGTTGTTGGCGCGCGACCGCAGCTGGATGCCGGGCGTGCCGCCGGCCGCCCCGAACCAGGCCAGGTCGAACGCGTTGGCCATGGCCTGGAACCCGGCGTCGTTGGGGTGGAGGTGGTCGCCCGGGTCGTAGGCCGGCAGGAACCGGGTCGGGTTGGCGGGGTCACGGGTGGCGGCGTCGAAGTCGACGACCCGGTCGCAGCCGCTGCCCGCGCCGCGCACCCACGCGTTGTAGGCGGCGCGGCTGTTCTCGCCTTCCTGCGTCCAGTAGTTCGCCCCCTGGAACGGGGTGAGCGTGGCGCAGATGAACTGGATGCCCCGGGCGTGCGCCCGGCTGATGAGGTTCTGCGCCCCGGTGATGAGCTGCTGCGCCGTCGGCACGGGCCGGTTCGACCCGACGTCGTTGATGGGGTTGTCGGCGAAGACGACCCACTTCACCCCGGTCTGGTTGAGCACGTCGCGCTCGAACCGGTTGATGGCGCTCTGCCCCGCGCCGTCGCGCAGCAGCTGGTTGCCGCTGATGCCCTGGTTGACCACCCCGACGACGCGCCCGGAGGCGTTGAGCCGGTTCGACAGCAGGTTCGGCCACCGCCGGTTGGCGTTGTGGCTGGAGGCGACCCCGTCGACGATGGACGCGCCGAGCGCCACGACCGTGCCGGCGCCGTTGGCGCTGTCGACGTCGACGCCGGACAGGATGAAGTTGTCACCGGTCTCACCGGTCGGCGTGATGGTCGCGTTGCCCGCCACGTTGCCGGCGGCGATGTAGCTGGTCTGCAGCGCGGTCTGGTGATAGGTCGCCGGCCCCGTGGCCGTCGGCAGGTGGAAACTCACCGCCAGGTCGGAGGAGGCCGCGACCGGCACACTCGCCGCGTCGCTGATGGCCAGCCCCCCGACGGGGATCGTCACCGACTGCTGCCCGCCGAACGTCATCAGCCGGTCGGACGACGCGTCGACCGACGACCCGCTCGTCCGTCGTGCGACGTGCACGTTGGCGACCGTGATGGCCCGCGTGCCGAAGGCGTTGGAGAGCTGCACCCGCACCGCGCCGCCGCCGATGCTGGTGCGGATGATCTGACGCAGCGTCTGGTTGCTGAACTCGCGGTTCGACCCGCTCTGCGGAGAGGCCGCCCACGTGCCGAGCCAGGGGGCGGCGGAGGCGGGGGCGGGAAGGTTGGTCGCGACCAGGACCGCGACGAGGGCTGCCGTGAGCGCCCGGATTAACCGTTGCATTGTGTCCTTCTGCCTGTACGAGACCACGCTCGTGATCAGGCCGAGATTAAGCTGACAGGTCTTTGTCGTCAACAGATAGGTTGGATGTATAGGCGCGGGAACGTGACAAAGTGGCCGTTCGAGTGCCTCGAAACCGGACATAGATCGGATCTGATGGCGGGGTTGCTTTTCCGTGCGATGCGACCCGGATATTCTCGGATATAGCGGGATTTGATGGATTGTCAGGATGACTGTTTCGACGGTTTTGTAACTCCGGAAACGGAGATATCTCTAGAATTCCTGCGCATCATGCGGTGTGCCCTATACCCTCTGCGGCGTCACGTTTTCAGATGAGTGTCCGAGGGAACCGGCATGCCATTCACGTGGGGCGATCTCCCGGTGGGGAGGGTGCTCCGCATTGCCGGAGTGGATTCCAGCATTGACGCCAATGTCATGGAATTGTTGCTGGACCCTTTACCGGAGGCCGGTCCGGCCGTCATCTCGTACGCGGCGACGGAGTGCGACTCGGTCCCTGAGCTGGTCGGATCCATCCTCCGGGAACTGGAGACGCTGGCCGTCGGGCTCTTTCCGGCCTGGCTGCCCGAAGGCGACAAGCTCGACGGCCCGGGCGGCGGCGGAATGGCGGCGGCGCGTGTTCTCGCGATGCGCATGGCCGTCGGCGGCCGTCATTTCGGACCGTTCCTGGCGGAACTCGCCGCCCATGCCATTCAGCACCGGGGCGAGTTCACCCCCGGGCGCTTGCCGGCCCGGTGCAGGGCGTTTCCCGCCGAGGTCCGGGCGGCCGGACTGGCCCGGGTCGTCGCGGCCGCTTTCCGGCGTGATGAGGCGGCGCTCGTCGTCCACGTGCCGGAGAAACTGAGTTCCCACGGCGAGACGGTGTTCGTGGCCGGCTGCGAATGGCTGGCCCACCAGAGCGGGATGGGCGTCTGGCTGGTCGGTCCCGAGGTGAGACGGGTTGAAACCGTGCATCTGAAGGTGCCGGAGCCGGTGGCCCGGCTGGCCGCGCAGCTGCCGGCGCCCGTGACGCGCGCCGAGGTGCTGCGGGTGCCGCCGCTCCGCGGCGAGCCCGCCCGCTACAGCGAGGTCGAGCAGGCCGTGGAGCAGGCGCTGCTCGACTGCCCCTGGGCGCACGGGCGCGAGTGGAACCAGACCTACCCGTCGAACGACCCGCTGTTCGTGTCGATCCGGACCGACCTGATGTGGGCGCACGAGAAGTGCGTCGTGGAACTCGACGGACCCGAGCACCTGACGGCGGCCAAGGCCGAGATGGACCGACTTCGGGACCGGCATTTGGAACGTGACGGTTTCACCGTGTTGCGCTTCACCAACGAGCAGGTGCTCGACGATCTGCCGGCGGTGCTCCGCCGGATCAGGGATTTCCTCCTGGGGCGTCGCCTCGGGCTGAGCGAAGGAGCAGTCTGATGTCCGAAGAAAGACTCACTTACCGGCAGGTTGCGGCCCTCCTTGTCCTCAAGGAACTGGGGACCGACGTGGGCCACAAGGATTTGCGCGACAACTGGGGCCTGGACCTCGACGCCAAGAACCGGGCCGGGTTGGTGGACGCCAAGCTGATCGAGTCGGAGAAGCGGGAGCGCAGGACCATCTGGTACTCGATCACGCCCGCCGGTGAAGAGAGGGCGCTGGAAGAGGTGCGGAAGGGCGTCGCGGTGACCTCGCGGTCGGGCAAGACTCTTGCGCTGCTCTACCTGCGCTCCCTTGTCTGGCCGGCGACCCCGGCCGCCGTGGAGGTCGCGCCCGAACCGGTGGCCGCGCCCGTCGCTCTTCCCGACGACGAGGTCGAGGACCGCATCCGCGAGGCCTATTCGAAGATCACCCCGGGAGTGGGGGAGTGGGTCTCGCTGACGAGGTTGCGACCGTTGCTCGACGACATTGACCGGGCCGAACAGGACGAGGCCCTGCGCCGGATGTTGTTCAACGCCCCCGAGGTGCACATTCTCGCCGCGGCGATCGTCGGTCACCTGTCGCCCGAGGACCACGCCGCCGCCGTCGTGATCGGCGACGAGCCCAACCATCAGCTGCGGATCGGGGCCCGCTGATGATCACAGACTGGTACGCGATCAGCTCCCTTAACGTCATCTCGACCGTTAATGGAGGGGAGGACGTCTGGCGTCCGGTGCCCTTCCACGTCGACGGGTTGCACCCCCAGGCGTCGCAGGCACTGACCACGGGGTTGGAGGCGGCCGCGCGCAGCGGGGGCACCTCCAGTCCGATCGGCGTCGTCCTCGAAGGGACGGCGGGCAGCGGCAAGACGCACCTGATGAGCTGGCTGCGCGAGCAGGTCATCCGGCGTGACGGCTACTTCTTCCTCATGAGCGTGCTCGACGCGCGCAACTTCTGGGAGAGCGCCCTGGTGTCCATCCAGGACGGTCTCGGCAGGATCGGAGCCGACGAGGAGAGCCAGCTCAAGCGCTTCCTCCGCAACCTGACCGAGCCGATGTCACTGCCCCGCCGGACCCAGCAGGCGGTCATCGGCAACCAGCCGCTGGAGAAGGAGCATCTCAAGGAGTTCATGCAGGGGCTGTACAAGCAGGACCCTCGGGTGTTCATGGAAGCCCAGGACACGGCCCGCGCGTTGGTCCTGCTGGCCTCCAACGATTACAACCTGGCCAGCCTGGGCGACGGTTACATGTACGGCATGGAGGACTTCGACGGCGGTCGGCGTGAATGGGAATTCCGGCCGATCATCCGGACTCCGCAGGAGCTGGTCCGGGACATCTCGCGGCTGCTCGCGATGACCGGGCCCAGCGTGATGGCCTTCGACCAGCTCGACCCGCTCATCAGCTCGATGACGCTGTTCGGGAGCGGCGAGGTCGACCCGAAGACCCGGGCCACCGCCCTGCAGATCGCCCACGGGCTGACCTCACTGCGCGAGGTGACCAGCAGGACCCTGTCGGTCGTTTCCTGTCTGCCGGACACCTGGATCCTGCTCAAGAAGCTGGCGGTGTCCAGCTTCAAGGACCGGTTCGAGGAGACCACGGTCCTCAAGCGGGTGCCCTCTCCCGAAGTGGGCCGGGAACTGGTGATCAAGCGGCTGGCAGAGCACTTCAAGAGCATCGGCTTCGAGCCGCCCTACCCCACGTGGCCGGTCCGGCCGGAGGCCTTCTCCGAGGCACAGGCATATACGCCGCGAAAGATCCTCCGGGCCCTCACCGATCATATTGCGGCCTGTGTCGCCCGCAGCGAGGTCAGGGAACTGTTCCGCTTCAACGGAGTGGAGGTCTACCAGGTCGAACCGGTCGCCGCGATCCAGAACACGCTCAGTGAAGTCCACGGCATCGAGACGAAGTTCGCCCTGCTCGAAGACGCCGCCCACGTCACCGGCGCGCTGGACGCGACGCAGGAGGACGCCGTCCTCCCCGGCCTGCTGGCCGCCGGTTTGCAGGCGTGGGCGATCGAGAAGGGCGACGACACGACGACCTACAAGGTCGACCCGACCTTCGGCCAGAAGACCTCCCTGCACGCACGCCTCCGCCAGGTCCTCGACGAGGCCAGGGAGGACGAGGTCCACTGGGCGATCCGCGGCATCAGCGCCAGGCATCCGAACGCGGCGCTGACCCGGCTCAGGAGGGCGGCCATCGCGGCGGGCCTCGAAGCCGAGACGCCCAAGCGCAGGCTCGTCGTCCTGAGGAACGTTCCGTGGGCCGCCGGACCCAAGACCCAGCAGGCCCTGGCCGACTTCCGCGCGCGTGGCGGGCGGGTCGTCACCGTCGACGAGGCCGACCTGAAGACCCTCAGTGCTCTGCGCGACCTGATGGCGCAGAATCCGCCGAGCCTCAACAAGTGGCTGGTTCTCAAGCGGCCGGCCGGCGCGATCAAGCTGCTCAGGGACATTCTGGACGACTGGTCGGACGAGCCGCAGGCGCCCGCTCCGGAGGAGGTGCAGGTCCCAAAAGTGCCTGAGGGAGACATCCTCGACGATCCGCCCGTCAAGGATCAGCCGTTGCCCACCCGGAAGGCCGGTGAGTCGGGCCACGCTCCGGTGGCCGACGTTCCCGACGCCGTGGTCCTGCCCGCCAAGGCCCCCACCTTGGTCGTCGGCCGCTCCTACGAGCGTGGGCTCCCGGTCTCGGTCGAGCTGGAAGCGCTGCGGAAGCATGTCGCGATCTTCGCCGGCTCCGGCTCCGGCAAGACGGTCCTCATCAGGCGCATCGTCGAGGAGTGCGCACTCAACGGCGTCTCCTCGATCGTGCTCGACACCAACAACGACCTCGCCCGGCTGGGCGACCCATGGCCTGACGAGCCCTCCGCCTGGGGCCCGGGGGACGCCGCCCGCGCCGCGCGCTACATCGCCGACACCGACGTCGTGGTGTGGACGCCGCGCCGGGAGAAGGGCCGCCCGCTGGCGTTCCAGCCGTTGCCCGACTTCGCCGGCGTGCGGGACGACGTCGACGAGTTCAACGAGGCCGTCGACGCCGCCGTGGCCGCGCTGGTGCCCCGGGCCAAGCTCGAAGGGAACACCGGCAAGGCCGAGATGGCCCGGGCGGTGCTGAAGGCGGCCGTCGTCCACTTCGGGCGACACCAGCGCGGCGGGCTCGACGGGCTGATCCACCTGCTTGAGGACTTCCCCGAGGACATCAGCCAGATCGGCGACTCGGTGAAGATCGCCCATGGGCTTTCGCAGGTGCTGCACGCGGCGAAGGTCAACGATCCGCTGTTCGGCGGGGAGGGGGAGCCGGTCGACCCCGGGGTGCTGCTCACCCCGGCCGCCGGGAAGCGGGCGCGGGTGTCGGTCATCTCGTTCGTGGGACTGCAGAGCAACGCCGAGCGGCAGAGCTTCGTCAACCAGCTCCAGATGGGGCTGTTCGCGTGGATCAAGAAGAACCCCGCGGGCGACCGGCCGCTCGGCGGGCTCTTCGTCATGGACGAGGCGCAGAACTTCGCCCCGTCCGGCGCGACGACCGTCTGCACCAAGAGCACGCTCGCCCTGGCCTCTCAGGCCAGGAAGTACGGGCTGGGGCTGGTCTTCGCGACGCAGGCGCCGAAGGGGCTGCACAACCAGATCCCGGGCAACGCCGCGACCCAGTTCTTCGGGCTGCTCAACGCTCAGGTGCAGATCGACGCGGCCAAGGAGATGGCCCGGGCCAAGGGGGGCAGCGCGAACGACATCAGCTCCCTGATCACGGGTCAGTTCTACGTCGCGCCCGAAGGGGCGGGGTTCGCGAAGGTGCGCACCCCCCTCTGTCTCAGCCACCACCCCCGCGCCCCCCTGACCACCGAGGAGGTCATCGAGCGGGCGTGCCGGTGATCCGGCTGACCAGCCAGAACTCGCCCGCCTCATGCTCGCCCCGCAGGGTGGGGAGGATCGTGCGCGGCACCAGGACGTTGGTCCCGGGGTGCGGCTGCACGACCTCCCCCTCCCGCCGGACCCCCGTCGGCCAGTCGGCGTCGGTCACGTCTTCGATGCGGGACAGGCCCTGGTCGGAGGCCGCCCACGCGTAGCCGTCGCCGGTGTCGCGGCCCGTCTCGGTGTCGCGGTTCACCGCGAAGGACGCCTCCGCCGTGAACAGGCGGCGGGCCGACACGATGCGGTGGACGCGCAGGTGGTCGGGCTCGCGGGGGATCAGCCACGTCTCGATCTCGACGTCGTCCCACGGCGACCAGCGCAGGTGGAGGTCGCCGAGCCCTTCGGGGACCTCGCAGCAGCGCCAGTGCCGGCCGTCGTCGCTCAGCGCCAGGGTGTTGTCGTGGGCGCCCTGGTCCAGGCCGTGGCTTCCGGCCGGGACGCTGAAGCCGAAGACGGTCGAGTAGGCGAACTTGGCGTATTTGGCCGCACCGCCTCGGGCCCACATGTTGTGCTGCGCGGTGCTCAGCAGGACGACGTGGCGGCCTTCGTCCGACCGGATCACGGCCGTGCCGGCTTCGGGCTGGTGGACGACCCCGTCGGGCAGCGCCGCGGGGGTTTCCGGGGTGGTCCAGAAGGGGTGCTCTTCCGGCAGGGCCAGGGGGAGGAACGCCTTCATGGCCCAGTAGGGCGAGCCGGGGGCGTTGTACTGCTCCGCGAGCAGCGGTTGCGGGTAGGCGTAGCCGATCGTCAGGACCCCGGCCCGGTCGGCCACGTCACGGTCCTGCCACCAGCGCAGGTGCCGCAGCAGGTAGCCCTTCGTCTCGCCCCATGGCAGGGCGTCGACCCCGGCGAACGCCAGGGCGCCCCAGAACGCGGCCTGCGCGTGCCGGTAGGTCAGCGAGCGGCCGAAGGGGACGGCCGCGCCGTCGGCGGCGAACCAGTGGCGGAAGTCGAGGGCGAATTCGCCCGCGCGGGTGCGGAAGCGCTCGGCTCGGGCGTCGTCGCTCAGACCGGCGTAGATCAGGCCGTAGTAGTGCATCGCGAACGGCACGTAGTAGTCGCGCTGGGCGGTCGGGCCGTCCGAGTACCAGCCTCGGCCCAGGGCGAAGGACTCCAGCCGGTCGAGCCGGGCCTGCAGAGGCTGCTCGTCGACCGTCACGCCGACGCGGCGCAGGCCGAGGGCGACCAGGACGGGGAAGAACTGCCAGTTGTTGTCGACGCCCGGACGGGCGAGGGCCTGGGAGAGCCACGTCGCCACGCGATCGCGCTCGATTCCGCTCAGACCGTCCCATAACTGCTCGGGGGCGAGGGCCAGGGCGAAGCCGAGCGCGGCGGTCTCGACGAGGCGCTGGTCGACGTCGGCGATGTCGCCCCAGTATTCGGGGTGGGCGGGGTCGGTGCCGGCCGCCAGGCCCGCGCGCCACAGGTCCAGGCCCTCACCCAGCGGCGCCAGGCCCCACAGGGGGCGGGCGAAGGCCTCCAGTTCGGCGGCGGCGTCGTCGTAGTGGGCGGTGTTCACGCCCAGTCTCAGGCGGGCCCGGCCGGGGCTGAAGAAGGGGTGCAGCGGGGTGACGAGATCCCGGACGAGCTGGGCCATCGACGCACGATCCGCTGCCATCTCGCTCCTGTCAATACTTATTTTTATATATACGCTTAAGTATAGAATATAGCCTATGCACTACATCGATGGGGCTTTCGTCCCGGCCGTTCACACCGCTCCCGTGCGGGAGAAGGCCACCGGGGCCGAGATCGGGCGGTACGCCCTCGGCACCGCCGCCGACGTCGACCGGGCCGTCGAGGCCGCCCGCCGCGCGCAGCCGGGATGGGCCGCCCTCGGGGCGCCCGAGCGGGCCGCCCACCTGACGGCGTTCGCCGACCACCTCCGGTCGCGCTACGACGAGCTGGTCGAGTTGTCCATGCGGGAGACCGGGGGAGTCCGGGCCAAGGCCGTCGACGAGGTGTCGGCCGGGCTGAAGCAGCTGGCCATCTCCGCCGTGGAGGCGTGTGGCACGGCGGGGGACGTCCTGCAGCCGTACAAGGCGGGGAAGTTGTCCCTCTCCCGGGCGGTGCCGCTCGGGGTGCTCGGGATCATCACGCCCTGGAACTATCCGGTCAACCTGGCCATGCGGGCGGTCGCGCCGGGGCTGGCGTTCGGGAACACCATCGTGCTCAAGCCGGCCGAGCTGACGCCGATCATCGGCGGGCAGGTGCTCGCCGAGGCCGCCGACGCGGCCGGGCTGCCGCCGGGCGTGTTCAACGTCGTCGAGGGCGACGGGCCCGAGGCGGGGCACGCGCTGGCCGAGCACCGGGGGCTCGACCTGCTCGACTTCACCGGGTCGCGGGAGGTCGGCACGGCCATCGCGCTGTCGGCCGCGCGGGACCTGCGGCCGGTGCGGCTGGAGCTCGGCGGCAGCAACGCGTTCGTGGTGCTCGACGACGCCGACGTCGAACTCGCCGCCTCCTGCGCGCTCATCGCATCGCTGGAGTTCCAGGGGCAGACGTGCATCAGCGCGAGCCGGCACATCGTGCTCGAATCGGCCGCCGACGCGTACGTCGCCGCGCTCACCCGCAAGGTCGAGGCGCTGACCGTCGGGAACCCCTTCGACGGGGTCGACCTCGGGCCGCTCATCAGCGAGACGCAGCGCGACCGCGTGCACGAGCGCATCGTGCTGCCGTCGGTCGCGAAGGGGGCCTCGGTCGTCACCGGCGGCACCTATGACGGGCTGTTCTACCGGCCGACCGTGCTCACCGGGGTCACCCCCGACATGCCGGCGTTCGCCGAGGAGATCTTCGGGCCGGTGCTGCCGGTCACCGTCGCCGCCACCGAGGAGGAGGCGATCGGGCTGGTCAACGGCTATCCGATGCTGATGAACTCGGTCTTCAGCCGCGACCTGATGCGCGGCCTGGCCGTCGCCGAGCGGCTGCAGGCGGGGGAGGTGCACGTCAACGACGCGCACGCCCGGCACGGCGCGGAGAACCAGATGCCCGGCTTCACCCGCCGCCAGTGGATCGGGGTGCAGCGCGGGCCGCTCGACCTGCCCGGATGGACCCGGCGGTGATCGTCGACCATGCGATGCACCCGGAGCTCACGGTCCGGCTGTTCGGCACGTCCGGGTCGCCGCTGACCGAGTTCCGCAGCCCGGCGGCGCGCGACCGGCTGGCCGCCGTGGAGATCCTGGTGACCGGCTGGGGGTGCCCCGTCCTCGACGGCGGGGCGCTCGACGCCGCGCCCAACCTCAAGGCCGTCGTGCACGCCGCCGGGAGCATCAAGGGCCACGTCACGCCCGAGGTGTTCGCGCGCGGCATCGTGGTCAGCTCGGCCGCCGACGCCAACGCGATCCCGGTCGCCGAGTTCACGCTCGCGATGATCCTGCTGGCCAACAAGGCCGTGCCGAGACTGGCCCGCGACTACCGCGCGGCCCGCGGCGACCTGGGCCTGCTGACGCAGGACAACGACCTGGGCAACTACCGCAAGACCGTGGGGATCGTCGGGGCCTCCCGCGTCGGCCGGCGGGTGATCGACCTGCTCGGGCCCTTCGACCTGGACGTCCTGGTCGCCGACCCCTACGCCGACGACCTGGTCACCCACGACCTCGACGACGTGATCGGCCGCAGCGACGTGCTGTCGATCCACGCGCCGGCCACGCCGGAGACGTACCGGCTCATCAACGCGGAGCGCCTGAAGGCTCTCAAAACAGGAGCGACCCTCATCAACACCGCGCGGGGCTCCCTCATCGACGAGGAAGCGCTAATCGCCGAGCTGCGCACGAACCGGATCTCCGCGATCCTCGACGTCACCGACCCCGAGCCCCCCGCGCCCGGCTCGCCGTTGTGGGAGCTGCCCAACGTGGTGCTCACTCCGCACGTCGCGGGGGCGCTGGGGTCGGAGGTCGGGCGGCTCGGGCAGGCCGCCCTCGACGAGGTGGGACGGCTGACGCGCGGGCTCCCCCTCAGGTACGAGGTGGACCCGCGCGTCCTGTCCCGCCAGGCCTAGCTCTTCAGGCCCGAGAACGCGATGCCCTGCATGATGCGCCGCTGGAAGATCAGCAGCACGATCATGACCGGGACCACCGCGAGCGCCGCGCCCGCCATGATGTAGTAGGCCCGGCCCGACTCCGTGCTCGCCAGCTGCTGCAACGCCAGCGGCAGCGTGTAGAAGTCGGGGCTGTTCAGCACGATCAGCGGCCACACCAGGTCGTTCCAGTGGAAGATGAAGCTGGTGATCGTCACGACGGCCAGCACCGGCTTCGACAGCGGCAGGATCACCCGCCAGAAGATCGCCATCCGGCCGGCGCCGTCGATGCGGGCGGCCTCCTCCAGTTCGACCGGAAGCGTGCGGAAGAACTGCCGCATGAGGAAGATGTCCAGCACCGAGGCCACGTTGGGCAGGATGATGCCCCACGGCGAGTCGTAGACGCCGAGCACCTGGGTGACGTGCAGACGCGGCACCAGCAGGGTGATCGTGGGCACCATCATGCCGGCCAGCATCAGGACGAAGATCTTGTCCCGGCCCGGGAACGGGATGCGCGCGAACGCGTAGGCCGCCAGGGCGTCGATCAGCAGCTTCACCGGGACCAGCACACAGGTGATCCACACGCTGTTCCAGAACGCCGTGCCCAGGCCGCTGATGGTGAAGACGTACTCGTAGTTCCCCAGCGTGGGGTTCCACTCGCCGGTCTTCTTGTCCAGCGGGAGGAGCTGCGGCACCTGGGTGTAGACATCGGGGCCGTTCTTGAACGACGTCGCCAGCATCCACACGAACGGGACGACCGACACCAGCGCCAGCAGGATCAGCGCGATGTAGATGGGCAGGCGGCGCACCGTCTTCTGGTTCACGACGCCTCCTGCTTCATGAACTTGAACTGCACGAACGTGATGATCATGATGAAGACCAGGAGGATGAACGACATCGCGCAGGCGGCGCCCATCGCGTTGTAGCGGAACGCGTAGAGGTAGATGTGCAGCACGTAGGCCAGGCCCGACTGCTCGGGGCCGCCGGTGACGCTCCGGTTGCCGCCGCCGCTGAAGATGACGTACACGAGCCCGAAGACCTGGAGCGCGGCGATGATGCCGGTCACGACGAGGTAGAAGGTCGTCGGGCGGAGCATCGGCACGACCACCTTGAAGAAGCGCTGCACCGGGCCCGCGCCGTCGATGACCGCCGCCTCCCTGATCGACTCGGGGATGCTCTTCAGGCCGGCCAGGTAGATGATCATCGAGATGCCGCACTGCCACGCGGCGATGAACGCCAGCGCCGGGATGACCAGCTCCGGGGTGTTCAGCCAGTTCTGCCGGGGGATGCCCACCAGGCCGAGCACGGCGTTGACCAGGCCGTACTGCGGGTCGTAGAGCCAGCGCCAGATGGCGCCGACCGCCGCCTCCGCGGTCACGACGGGCAGGAACAGCAGCAGCCGGAACAGGTTCGAGCCGCGCCTGATCGTGTTGATCAGCAGCGCCTGGCCCAGCGCCGCGACCAGCGTGAGCGGCACCGCGACGAGCGTGTACTGCAGGGTGACCTGGATCGACTTCCAGAAGTGCGGATACTTCACGTCGTCGAAGAACAGGTCGGTGTAGTTCTGCAGCCCCACCCAGATCGGCGCGGAGTGCAGGTCCCACTCGGTGAAGCTGTAGTACAGGGCCGCCAGGGCCGGATAGAGCAGGAAGATGATGAAGTACACCAACGCGGGGGCGATGAGCAGCCACCCGATCAGATGGTCACGCCTGCCGACGCCCGGACGGCGGCGCCGTCCGGGCCCGGCGGGCGTCTCGGCGGGCCGCTGGGCCACGACCGGAGATGCCACGGTTGCCTCGCTTCCGTGATGACTGGGCTAGCTGTTCCAGCCGAGCAGGGCGCGGGTCTTGTTCGCCGCGTCGGTGAGCGACTCCTGGGCGGTCATCTTGCCGCTCAGGGCCGACTCCAGGGCCGGGGCGATGATCTCGTCGTTGATCTGGATCCACTGCGGGATGGCCGGACGGGCCTGCGCCACCTTGAGCTGCTCGAGGAAGGCCTGCTGCTGCTCGCCGAAGGTGGCGGCGTCGCGCTCGGCGGCCTCCTTGTTGACCGGGAAGCCGCCCAGGGCCTGGGCCAGGGTGGTGTTGTTGGTCGCGTTGGTCAGGTGCTGCAGCCACTTCCAGGCCAGCGCCTCGTTCTTGCCCTTGGTGAACACGACCGCGTTCTCGCCGCCGATGTTGCCGGCCGGGGTCGTCTTGTAGGGCAGCGGCGCGACGTTGAAGTCGAGGTCGGGGAACTGGTCCTTGATCGTGGCCACGTCCCACGGGCCGGAGATCATCATGCCGGCGAGGCCGTTGGCGAACGCCTGGTCGGAGTCGGTGATCTCACGGGGCGAGGAGGGCAGCAGGTCGACCCAGAGCTGGAGGGCCTCCACCGCCTGCGGCTGGTCGAACAGGATCTTCTTGTTCGCCTCGTCGACCATCTGGCCGCCCGCGCCGCCGACCACGCCCGGCCACATCCAGGCGCCGTAGCCGTCGCCCTTCGGCACCACGATGCCGGCCACCTTCGGGTCCTTCTGGTGGATGCCGGCGCTGATCGACTTGAGCTCGTCCCAGGTCTTCGGCGGGGTCGGCACCAGGGCCTTGTTGTAGAAGAGGGCGACCGCGGTGTGGTCGATCGGGAAGCCGTAGAGCTTGCCGCCCACCTTGTTGGTGTTGAGCGCGCCCTCCCAGAAGTCGGCCTCGTTGAGCGTGCCGGCCGGGACCTCCTTGATGGTGCCCTCCTGCGCGAAGCGGGAGACCAGGGGCTGGTCGAGGATGCCGACGTCGGGAACCGTGTTCCCGGCCAGGGCGGACCCGAGCTTGGTGTTGTAGTCGTCCTTGGGGATCTTGACGATGTTCACCTTGACCCCGGGGTTGGCCTTCTCGAAGTCGGTGCGGATCTTCTCGACCACTTCGCCGGCCTGAGGGGTGCGGTCCTGGAACATCCAGTAGGTCAACTCCGTGGCAGACCCCGCGCCGCCCTCCTCGGAGCCGCCGCCGCAGGCGGCGAGCCCGGCGAGCAGCACCGCTGCGGCAGCCGCCCCAGTGACTCTCCTGATCATTTCCATCTCCTTCTCGGGGGGTTGAACAGACGATAATGTAAGACGCAAAAAAAGATCAGTCCCTCGTCGGAAACGCTTTGGTAACGCGGCACCCGCTACCCTGTGCGGCGGCACTTGCCTGGTAGCCGTTTCGTTCACGCATTGAACTAACATGTCGGCAGAAAACGGGAGGATAGGCCCATGGCAAGGCCGGAGCGCAAGACGGTCAGGGACGTCCGGAAGGGGAACCGCGGCATGCTGCTGCGGACCCTCTACTTCGGCGGCCCCCGCAGCCGCCATGAGCTGACCGGCCTCACCGGCCTGAGCGCGGCCACCATCAGCACCATGACCGGCGACCTGCTGACCGAGAAGATCCTCATGGAGGCCGGTCAGGTCGACAGCGACGGCGGCCGGCCGAGGGTGCTGCTGCGGGTCAATCCCGTGTACGCCTACCTCATCGGCGTCGACGTCGCCGAGACCCACGTCCGGGTCGAGCTCTTCGACCTCGAGATGACCGAGAAGGCCCGCGTCGACTACACCCTCCGCCCCTCCCACCACGACATCGAGCTGGTCGCGCGGCGCATCCTGGCCGGGATCGACGTGGTGCTGGCCGACGGGCAGGTGACCGCGGCCCAGGTGCTCGGCGTCGGCATCGGGGTGCCCGGGATCGTCGAGCGCGGCGCCCCCGACGCGCTCATCCACGCCAAGACCTTCGGCTGGGACGGCGTCCCGCTGGGAGCCTTAATGAGGGCCGGGACCACGTTGCCCGTCTTCATCGACAACGGCGCCAAGACCATGGGGCAGGCCGAGTTGTGGTTCGGGGCCGGGCGGGGGGCCGACCACGCGGTGATCGTGCTGATCGGGTCGGGGGTCGGGGCCACCGTGGTGGCCGACGGCCAGGCCGTGCGCGGGACGTCGAACTCCGCCGGCGAGTGGGGCCACACCAAGATCGAGATGAACGGCCGTCCGTGCCGCTGCGGGTCGCGGGGGTGTCTGGAGGCGTACATCGGGGCCGAAGGGCTGCTGGCCAGGGCCGGGGTGCCGGTCCAGACGACCGACTGGCCCTCGGCGCTGGGCCGGGTGCTCGACGACGGCGGGCCGGTCGTCGACGAGACCGTCACCTACCTGGGCACCGGCCTGGCCAACCTGATCAACATGCTGAACCCGGAGCGCATACTGGTCGGCGGCTGGGCCGGGCTGATGATCGGCGAACGCCACCTCGACCAGATCCGCGTGGTGGTGGGGGAGAACTCCCTCACCCAGCCCTACAACGCGACCTCGATCGTGCTGGGCGAGCTGGGCCCCGACGCGGTCGCGATGGGCGCGGCCACGCTGGTGCTGGAGGAGTTCCTCGACACGAGCGCTCCACTACGGCTGCACGCCGCCAGTTGATGCTTATGTCAAAGGGTTGAACTAAGGTTTCGGCCAGATCATCAGGAGGACGATCTGCGGGGTCCAGTCCTCCTGGTCGGGTGCGGCGTAGTGGAACCGGATCCGGTAGCGGCCCGGCCGTAACCCCGGCACCACGAGACCCTGGTCGGCGAACATCGGATCGACCAGCTCCATCTGGCCTTCGGGGCTGGTGTAGCCGACCTCGACGACGCGGTCCCAGCCTTTCCGCTCCTTCGGGGGACGCCTGCCGTAGACCTCCACCTGGACGCAGTTCTCGAAGTCGGCCGCGGTGTTCAGCAGCAGGTGGCCACGGCTGGTCGCGATGCCCGTGTCGTACGACCGGTCGAGCAGGCCCTCGTCGTAGTGGTCGCCCTCGGAGGACTCCATCACGCCGTAGTCGGGCCAGATGACGTCGCGCACCACGTGGCGGGCCCTGATCTTCGGCCGGTGGCGGTGCCGGTCGCAGAATGCCTGGGTGGCGGCCTGATGTTCGGCGATGGAGGCGTCCTGGGCGGCTCTGGCGGCTTCGGCGTCGCGCCTCGCGGCGGGGCAGATCGGCGCGAGCCGGGTGTCGGAGAACTCCCTGACCGGGTAGCGCTCGCACGCGACCCGGCCGTAGGCGAGCAGGTCGCGGTCGGACCGCCCGCGATAGAGCGGGTCGGCGCGCATCGAGCAGACGAACACCTCGTCGGGGGTCTGGGCGATCTCCGGGTAGGCGTAGTCGGTTTCGCACTTCACGCGCGCGCCGCCGGCCTGGCTCAGGTCGGTCTCGACGAAGGCCAGCAGCAGGGCGACGGCGGCAGTCCCGGCCAGGACCCGCCGTGCCGCCGGGGTTCGCGGCGCCGGGCGGGCGGCCAGCAGCATCAGCAGGGTGGTCACGACCGTCACGGGGCCCTGGGGCATCGTGAAGTACCACAGCCCCTCCGGTCCGCCCCACATCTCGGCGCAGTCGGGGTGATCGAGCAGGTCGTAGAGAGCGAACGCGGAGGTGTGGCCGCCGGCCAGGAGCACGGCGAGGGCCAGCGCCCGGACGCTCGCGCGCCCCAGGAGGGGACGTCCGTTCATCGTGGTCACGACCAGGACGATGATCGAGAGGACGACGGCGATCGGTCCGAGGTGGCCGATCAGGAAGCTCAGCACGCCGTCGGGGAAGCCGGATTCGCCGATGGCGGACCAGAGCGACATCGACACGTGGTCGTTGAGTTCGTTTCCCACGCACGGCTCAAGGGGGCCGACGTAGCCGAACGAGAACTCTCCGGCGCCCGTCATCGCGTAGTAGGCGAACGTGCCTGCCGAGACGACGAAGGCCAGCGTGAGACAGATCCATGATCTCCGGGGCACGAGCGCACACCCTAGCCACGGCGGCCGACAAAACGCTCAACCGGCCCGTTCGACCGGAAAGATCATCAAGAGCATGACCTGCGGACCGTCGCCGTCGGTCGGGGCGAAGTGGGCTCTGACCCGGTAGTCGCCCCGCTGCAGGCCCGGCACCTTCAGGCCGTTCTCGCCCGTCATCGGGTCGTACAGCTCCAGATGGCCGGTGAGGCTCCGGTACCCGACCTCGACCACCTGCTCCCAGCCCTTCCTCTCCAGCGGGGGCCGCTTCCGGTAGACCTGGGCGGTCAGGCAGACGTCGAAGTCGGGGTGGACGCGCAGCGCGAGCACACCCGGAGCGGCGCCGATGAGCGGGGCTTCCGGCGCGTCCCAGTCGCCCTCCTCCTCCACGCCCGGGTCCCACGATTCGATGGCGCCGTAATCGGTCCACTTCCGGGCGCTGACCACGTGGGTCGGCCTGATCCTCGGCCGGTGGCGGTTCAGGTCGCAGAAGACGTCGGCCGCCGCGTCGGCCACGGCGTAGGAGGCTTCTTCGGCGGTGAACCACGCCGTCGCGTCGCGGTGGGCCAGTGGGCAGATCGGGGAGAGCTCGGTGTCCGAGAGCTCGCTGTGGGGGTGGCGCGCACAGTCCGCGCGGCCGTAGGCCAGCAGGTCGCGGTCGGGGATGCCCGGGTAGCGCCCGCCGCTGCGCGCCCCGCAGAGGAACGCGTCGTCGCCGACGTCGAGGTCGTCGGTGTGGGTCGGCTTGAGGCAGTCGGGTTCGGTGATCGCGCCCCGGTGCCCGTCGGTCTGCGCCAGGGCGACGACCAGGCCGGTCGCCGCCAGCCGGGCGAACGCGCGGCGCACCCCCGGCCGGGACGGCAGCCGCATGAGACTCCCGGGTCGCCGCCGGGCGGCCGCCAGCAGCAGGAACCCGTTCAGCGCCCCCAGCGCGACGGGCGGCACGAGCACCCGGACGCCGTCCCAGCCCGCCCATGAGTACTCGAAGCACATCGGGTCGCGCACCAGGTCGAGCGCCAACAGGACGAGCCGCCAGCCGTGGCCGATCACCAGCCACCATCCCATGATCCGGACCGCCGCCCGAGCGGCCCGGGATCCGCCTGCCGCGGCAAGTACCACTGCGGCCAGCATGACCAGGGCGAGCCCGCCGAAGACGAGGATTTCGGTGAGGCCGGCGCCGGCCAGTCCCAGACCGAAGAGCCGGGGCCCTCCGAGGGCCGTGCGGGCGATCCACTCGGGCTCGTCGAGCCGCCCCAGGTGGCGCGCGACCGCGAAGTGGAGATCGCTGCCCAGGCAGTCGCCGAAGCCGGGGAACAGCACCCCGAACCGCAGCCCCTCACGCGTCGACATGGAGACGAGGGCGCCCGCCGAGATCACGGACGCGAGGGTCAGGCAGATCGATGATCTTCGGGACATGGGCGGCAACCCTAGCGAGGCCCGCCGACAGAGTGGTATAAAACCATCCTGTTACATAACTGGAAGGTTATTCATCCATGCTGGACGCCACGTTCGCCGCCCTGGCCGATCCCACCCGCCGGGCGATCCTGGCCCGGCTCGCGCAGGGCGAGGCCACGGTGAACGAGCTGGCCGCCCCGTTCGCGATGAGCCAGCCGGCCGTCTCCAAGCACCTCAAGGTGCTGGAGAAGGCGGGCCTGATCACCCGGGGGAGGGACGCCCAGCGCCGCCCCTGCCGCCTGGCCGCCGAGCCGCTGCGGGAGGCGACCGAATGGCTGGCCGATTACCGCGACTACTGGGAGGAGAGCTTCCAGCGGCTCGACTCCCTGTTGCGGGGCGCGGAGTGACCTCGGGAACGGCAGGAGAACACGCGGATGCGGAGGCGGGCACCCGGGTCGTCGCCCGGGGCGATCGGGAGATCGTCGTCACCCGCCGGTTCGCCGCGCCGCGTGACCGGGTGTTCGCCGCGCTGACCGTGCCCGACCTGCTCGTGCGGTGGTACGGCGCGAAGGGGTGGCGGCTGGTGGAGTGTTCGTTCGAGGCGGCGGCCGGGAGCGCCTACGTGTTCGTCTCGGAGGGGCCGGGCGGGGCGCGGATGACGCAGCGCGGGGAGGTGCGGGCCGTCGAACCGCCGGTGTCGATCACCCTCAGCGAGGTCTTCGACGAGCAGTCGTATCCCGGGGTCACCCTGATCACCCACGACCTCGCCGAGGAGGGGCCCGCGACCCTGCTCACCACCACGATCCGTTATGCCACCCCCGACGGGCGGGCGACCGCGCTGCGGTATCCGATGGCCAGGGGGATGGCCGAGTCGTACACGAGATTCGATCTGCTGTTGGAAGGACAGGCATGAACTGGACCCTCGAAGTGGTCGTGGTGCCCGTGTCGGACGTCGACCGGGCCAAGGCCTTCTACGCCGACCGGCTGGGCTTCGCCGTCGACCACGACACGGCGTTCGGCGACGACGTCAGGATCGTGCAGCTGACCCCGCCCGGGTCGGGCTGCTCGATCGTGATCGGGAAGGGGGCGGTGCCGCAGATGCCGCCGGGGTCGCTCAAGGGGCTCCAACTGGTGGTGCCGGACATCCGGAAGGCGCACGCGCTGCTCGTGGAGCGGGGGGTCGCCGTGACCGACGTACAGAAGATCGGCGAGAACCCCCAAGAGGTGCCCGATCCCCTCGACAACGTCGGGTTCGTGTTCTTCGACGACCCCGACGGGAACGGGTGGGCGGTGCAGCAGATCTCCTCGCGCGGCTGACCGCCCACGGTTCTCAGTCGGTCGCCAGGATCATGTCGGACGCCTTCACGTAGGCCGTGACCCGGCTGCCGATCCCCAGGCCGAGCTCCTCGGCCGCCTCGGTGGTGATCGACGCGACCAGCCGGAGGCCGCCCGCCGACAGTTCGACGTTGGCGGTGGCCTCGCCCTTCGTGATCCCGGTGACCTCGGCCGGGATCGTGTTGCGTGCACTCAGTTTCATGATCGTCCTTTGCCCGGGCTTACGGGGGCGGAATCACCGTGTCCGTAGAGTAGGAATCGGACGAAAGGGGTAAGTCATGCGCCTGGACGGCACGGTCGCCCTGGTCACAGGGGCGTCGAGCGGAATCGGGGAGGCCGCCGCTGTGGCGCTCGCCCACCAGGGCGCCGCGGTGGCGGTGGTCGCCCGGCGGCGGGAGCGCCTGGAGGACCTGGCCGCCCGGATCGGCAAGGACGGCGGCCGGGTTCTGGTGATCGAGGCCGACGTGACCGACGAGGCGCAGGCCCGCGCGGCCGTCGAGCGCACCGCCTCGGAGCTCGGCCGGATCGACACCCTGGTCAACAACGCCGGCGTCATGCTCCTCGGGCCCGCCCAGGACGCGCCGGTCGCCGAATGGCAGCGCATGGTCGAGGTGAACGTCCTGGGCCTGCTCTACTGCGCGCACGCCGCGCTGCCGCACCTGATCAGGGCCGCCGACGACGGGCCCCGCTACGTCGCCGACATGGTCAACATCTCGTCGGTCGCCGGGCGCATCGCCCGCAGCGGGAGCGGCGTCTACAACCTCACCAAGCACGGCGTCGGCGCGTTCAGCGAGGCGCTGCGGCAGGAGGTCACCAAGAAACACGTGCGGATCTCGCTGGTCGAGCCGGGCGCGGTCGAGACCGAGCTCGCCGGGCACAACCGGCCCGAGGTGCTGGAGGGCATCCGGAGCACCTTCGGCGACATCGAGCGCATGCAGCCCGAGGACATCGCCGACGCCATCGCCTACGTCGTCACCCGGCCCCGGCACGTCGCGATCAACGAGGTGCTCATCCGGCCGACGGAGCAGGAACGGTAAGCCCAGGAACGGCAAGCCAGGGAGGGCGAGATGCCGAAAGCCTACGTGTACCGGGAATACGGCGGCCCCGAGGTCGAGGAGTTCGCCGACCTGCCCAAACCGACCGCCGGTCCGGGCCAGGTGGTCGTGAAGGTGAGGGCCGCCGGGGTCAACCCGGCCGACTGGAAACGCCGCACCGGCTGGCGCGGGCCGGGCGTCAACCCCGACCACTTCCCGGCCGTCTTCGGCAACGAGGTCGCCGGGGTCATCGCCGAGATCGGACCCGGCGTCACCGGGCTCAAGCCGGGGGAGGCCGTCTTCGGCAGCCCGCTGAAGGGCGGTTACGCCGAGTACGCCCTCCTCCCGGCGGCCGGCCTGGCCCGCAAGCCCGACGTGGTGTCGTTCGAGGACGCCGCCACCCTCCCGGTCGCCGCCGCCACGGCCTACGACGGCCTGCGCCAGCTCGGCCTGCCCGCCGGGGGCACCCTGCTGATCACCGGTGTCGGCGGGGGCGTCGGCACGGCCGCCGCGCAGATCGCCCGGCACGCCGGGGTGCGCGTGGTCGGCACCGCCGACCCGGCCAAGCGCGAGTTCGTCGAGTCGCTGGGGGCGGCGTACGTGGAACCGGGCCCCGGCGTCGCCGAGCGGGTGCGCGCGGTGGCCCCGCAGGGGGTCGACGGGATCTACGACCTGGTCGGCGGCGACGCGCTCCGCGAGGTCGCGCCGGTGCTCAAGGACCACTCGAAGCTGATCTCCGCCGGAGACCAGACCACGGCCCGGGACCTCGGCGGCGGGCCGGTCGCGCGGGCCCGCACCAAGGAGGTGCTGGGCGCGGTCGCCGACCTGGTGGCCGACGGCGTGCTCGACCCCCACGTGACCGCGACCTACCCGCTCGACCAGGCCGACCGGGCGTTGAGGGAGGTCGAGAACGGACACGCGAAAGGCAAGATCGTCATCACCGCGTGAGCGGTTCGCGGCGGCCCGGGTGGCCCGGCTGGCCACCTCGGGCCCGCACGTGGTGCCGGTGACGTTCGCCCTGGAGGGCGAGACGATCGTGACGGCCGTCGACCACAAGCCGAAGACGACCCGGCGGCTGCGCCGCCTGGACAACATCGCGGCCGATCCCCGGGTGAGCGTGCTCGCCGACCACTACGAGGAGGACTGGGGGCGGTTGTGGTGGGTGCGGGCGGACGGGACCGCCCGGGTCGTCGAGGAATGGCCGGTCGATTCGTTGACGGCAAAATATCCGCAATATCGGGAAATTCCGCCTGACGGGCCGTTCATCGTGATTGACGTACATCTATGGCGGCATTGGACGGCACTGCCAGACTAGGCGCATGCCGTTATGGGGGAGACGCCTGCTGGTCGTCATGGCGATCTGGCTGACGGCGCTCGCGTTCGAGCACTGGTCGCCGATGGACGACGACTTCGCCGACGTCGTGCTGTTCTTCACGGCCCCTCTGACGATGGGCCTGATCCTCGGCCTGCTGGCACGTCTGCCCTGGTGGCTGCCCGTGGGTCTGCTGGCCTTTCCCGGCACCTTCTTCCTGATGTCCGTCGCGTCGCCGTGGCTCGACCTGCTCGAAGTGGACACCCCGCCGTTGCCGGTCGGCGTGGCCTTTCCGGCGCTCGGATATCTGATCGTCTCGTGGTTGTTCTCGCCCGGATTCCGCTGGCCGAAGATCGGCCTGAGCGCGATCCTCGTCGTGGGATTCGCGGTGACCGGTCCGCTGGAGGAGTCCAGATCCGACGCCGAGTTTCACGACATGATCACCTCTGCGGGCGTGCCCCTGGTCGTGCCGATCATCCCCGGGCACACCCTGGCCTCGTCGAGCAGCCTCCCGATGGACGGGAACATCGGGCTGACCTACGAGTCGCCCGACGGGGAGACCAGGGTCGAGGTCTTCCTCCACCCGGAGACGAGCGAACCCGAGGAGATGTGCCTCGACCCGGCTCCCCTGCTCGCCATAGATGAGAACGTCGACTGCCGTGAGGCCGCGCCCGGGGTGTGGGTCAGGACCGCGCCCGGCTGGGTGAGGGCGCTCGGCCGGGCCGGCGGCGTGACCATGCAGATGATCGCGCACGACGTGCCCGAAGACGTGCTGGTGCGCGGCTTCGGGCAGACCCGGCCGGTGACGCCGGAGGAACTCGGCGAGCTCAGGGACGTCTGAAGGCCGCCCGCAGGTTCCGCGCCACGTGTTCCCTGGCCTCGTCGGCGGCGTCGAAGAAGCCCGGGAAGGTGACGAACCCGTGCAGCGCGCCCGCGTAGTCGCGGTAGTCGACCGGCACCCCGGCCTCCTCCAGCGCCTCCGCGTAGGCCCGCCCCTCGTCCCGGAGCACGTCGTACTCGGCGGTGACGACGGTCGCCGGAGCCAGGCCCGACTTGTCCTTCAGACGGAGGGGGGACAGGCGCGGGTCGCGGGGGTCGGCGCCGGGGGCGTACTTGCGGACGACCCAGGCCATGTCGGTCACGCTGAGGCCGAAGCCGTGGGCGAACGCCGAATAGCTCGGGGTGTCCATGGCCACGTCGGTGACCGGGTAGATCAGGGCCTGGTGGGCGAGGGGCAACCCGGCGTCGCGGGCCAGCCAGGCGGTCACGGCGGCCAGGTTGCCCCCGGCGCTGTCGCCCGCGACGGCGACCTGTCCCGGCACGGCGTCGTAGCCGGAGGGGCGCTCGAAGACGTCGCGGACCACCGCCCAGGCGTCGTCGACGGCGGCCGGGAAGACGTGCTCGGGGGCCAGCCGGTAGTCGGCCATGACGACCACCGCTCCGGTGCGGACCGCCAGGTCACGGCCGAGGGGGTCGAGCTGGGGGAGAGTACCGTAGACCCAGCCGCCGCCGTGCAGGTAGACCACCACGGGAAGGGGCGTCTCGCCGGTGGGGCGGTAGACGCGTACGGGAACCCCGGCGGCCGTCGTGTCGACGGCGGAGAACACGTCGACGGGGGCCCCGCGCTCGACGCTCTTGTTGTCGAGCTGACGCAGGACGGCCACCTCGTCGTCGGTGAGCGCGTCGAGGTCGGCGCCGGCCACGGGCGGGAAACGGTCGAGGAAGAATTGGGACTGCGGGTGCAGCGGCATGCGCGAGAACATACTCGACTTCGAGGGACGAATCTGCTCTGACGGTGAGCAATCGTCCAGACACCAAGAGGTCATCAACGGCAGGTAAGCGGACCCTAACGAACGACCTGATCACAAGTGCACTTCGGTGGGTCCCCCTGAAGAAGAACTGTGAGAGACTCCAGCATTGCGGGGCGGTAGCTCAGCCGGTCAGAGCATCGGACTCATAATCCGTGGGTCGTGGGTTCAAGTCCCACCCGCCCTACTCAAAACCCCAGGCCAACTCGCCGACGAGCGGACGGCCCTCCACAGGATATCCGGTGATCAACGCAAGATGATCATTGGACCGTGCCGGAGAGCGGCCCGGTTGCGAGCCGGGCCGTCTCCAGTCCCGATCACCGGCCGGGCGGCCGCCCGAAACGCTCGACCAGCGCCGCGTATCCCTGCGACCCGTCGATCCCCGACGTCAGCGACCTGAGGAACTCGGGCAGCTCGGTCGCGACGCCCAGGTGCCGCGACTCCTCGATCAGGTGGTCCATCGCCGCCACGTGCACGTCGAGCGTCGCGTCGAGCGGCGGGAAGTCGCCGGCGTCGACCTGGTCGGCGTAGGCCGCCAGCCAGCCCGTGACGGTCTCGACCCCCTTCGCGGCCAGCGGCACGTAGCCCGCCGCCCCGACCCCGGCCGCCCGGAGCAGGGCCGTGCCGTGCAGGAAGCCGTTGAGCAGGTTCCACATCAGGCTGACGACCGCCATCTCGTGCAGGGCGGCCAGCGCGTGGTCCTCGCCGAGGTAGACGGCGCCGCCGAGGAGCGCGAAGGTGGCCTCGTGGCGGTCGAACGCGGCCCGGTCGCCGGAGTAGACGATGGTCGCGTCGGCGGTGCCGATCCCGCCGGGGGCGGCCATGATCGCCCCGTCGAGGCCGTCCGGCGCCCACCGGGCCGTGTCGCGGGCCGACTGCGACGTGCCGGAGGAGAGGTTGACCAGGGTGACGGCCTTGCCGAGCCGGTCGGCGACCGCCGCGAAGTCGGAGACGCAGACGACGACCAGCTCGCTCGCCGTCACCGCCTCCTCAGGCGTCGCGGCTCGCTGGGCGCCGGCCAGGTCGTCGGCCTTGCCGGGGGTGCGGTTCCAGACGGTGACGGTACGTCCGCCGGCGAGGAGGGCCCGGGCCAGGGCGTGACCCATCAGGCCCAGGCCGATCACGGTGACATCGGTGGTCTGCATGGGAGAATCGTCAGGGTTCATACCGGTGTGAAGGTCAAGGGGGCACACGATGCTGATCGGGGAACTCAGCCGCAGAACCGGGGTCAACACGCACCAGCTGCGCTACTACGAGGCCCAGGGCCTGCTGGAACCCGCCCGGAGCCCCGGCGGCTACCGCGAGTACTCCGCCGACGCGGTCGGGACCGTGACCCGGATCCGGCGCATGCTCAAGGCGGGGTTGTCGACCCAGGAGATCGCGTTCCTCATGCCGTGCGCGACCGGTGAGCTGCCCGAGTTCCGGCCCTGCCCCGAGGTGTTCGACCTGCTGCGGTCACGGCTGGCGGGCATGGAGGAGCACATCGAGGCGCTGACGGAGACGTGCGCGGCGCTGCAGGACTACATCACCGCCACGGAGCGGCAGCCGCCCTACGTGCCCTGACCGGCTCAGCCGAGGTGGGCGACGATCTTCTGGCGCAGCACCATGGCCGCCATGGCCGCCGCGGCGGTCGTGCCCATCACCGCCAGGATCGTCGGCGTGGAGATCTCCAGGCCCGCCGACGCCACGATCACCGCGGCCGTCGCCGTCAGGCTCAGCACCGTCGTCGCCATCAGCAGGCTCGTGGACGTCGTCGTCTGCCGGCCCGTGTACGCGGCCAGCGCCGCCCCCACCACCAGCAGCGAGCCCACCACGCCGAGCACCGGCGGCAGCGTCTCGGTGGTCACGTCGCCGCTGGCCAGCATCTCCGTGTGGGTCACGACGTCGACCTCGCCGCCCAGGGAGGTCTGCAGGCGGTCGCGCAGCTCGCCGGGGTCGACGCCGGAGTCGGCGCGCACGTGCACCGCCTCGGTCTCCAGCGGCCCGACCAGGTCGGCCGCCGACATCGGCAGCACGCCGAGCGTGCCCCGCACGTCGAAGGTGGGGTTGCCGCGCGACGCGGTCACGCCGGTGATCTCGAAGGCGCGGTCGGCGCCGTTCCCGTGCACGGTGATCGTCTGGCCGACCTCCAGGTGCAGCTGGTCGGCGGTGCGCTTGTCCAGGACCGCGTCGGAGGCGCTGCGCGGGGCCTCGCCCTCCATACCCGACGACGACAGCAGCGCCATGTCGAGGGCGACCGCCTCCAGCGGGACCAGGGTGCCGAAGCCGACCAGGCCGACCTCGCCGCCCTGGACGGGGACGGCCTCGGCCACGCCGGGCACCGCGCGGATGTCGGAGACGGCCGTCGTGGGCAGGGACGGGATGGTCCCGAGCCCCGGGTAGCCTGCGGGGAGGACGGCCGCGTCGAAGGGGGATTCGTCGCCGGACAGGCACCGGGCGAGGTGCCAGCCGGCGCCCGAGAGGTGAAGGCCCGTGCCGATCAGGAGCAGACCGGCGAGTGCTGCGACGATGCAGCCCGCCAGCGCTCTGATACGGCGGCTGGTGCCCGACATTGACGTCCCCCATACGAGTTCTGCGAAATGGTCTCAAAATGGTCAACACCGCCGGGCCGCAAATAAAGCCCGACGGTGCTGAATCGACCGAAAACTTTACGTTCTACGGGCGGGTGTAGGTCACCGAGAAGGAGCCCGAGCCGCTGTAGGCGTGGACGCGGTAGCGGTAGGTGCCCGCACTGCCGGTGTAGGTGATGGACTCGTCGGCGGAGGCGCTGGTGCCGCTGGCGACGGTGGTCCAGGTCGAGCCGCTCAGGCGCTGGAGGTAGAGGTCGAAGTCGGTGCCGTTCGGGCCGTCGAGGCAGACGGTGTGCGTGCCGGCGTTGGCGCTGAACTGGCTGCTGTTGCCGTACTGGCCGCTGCTCAGCGAGCCCGTGAGGGTGCCGCCGTTGCAGGTGCCGCCGCCGGGCGGGGTGCCCGTGGTGGTCAGCGTCAGGCCGTAGACCGACAGGATCTCGTTGACCGGCTGGAAGTAGGTGGTGCCGCCGACGGAGCAGTTGCCGCTGCCGCCCGAGGTGACGCCCTGGGCCTGGGTGCCGGAGATCCACGAGCCGCCCGAGTCGCCGGGCTCGGCGCAGACGTTGGTGCGGGTCACGCCCGAGACGGTGCCCTGCGGGTAGGTGACCGAGGTGCCGATCTGCTGGACGGTGCCGCAGTGCCAGCCGGTGGTGGAGCCCGAGCGGCAGATGGAGCCGCCGACGACCTGGGCGGTCGAGCCCGCCACGGTGGCGGAGGTGCCGGCCACGGTCCCCGTCGGCACCCAGTTGGAGTTCACCGCGACCCAGGCGTAGTCGTTGCCGGGGAACGAGGAACCCTGGAAGGTGCCCTGGGCGACCCGGTTGTAGCCCTGGGTGGAGGCGCCCACGTTGCCGCAGTGGCCCGCGGTGACGAAGCCGGGGGTGCTGCCGCGGGTGACCGAGAAGCCGATGGAGCAGCGGCCCGAGTTGTTGATGTAGTAGGCGTCGCCGCCGCGCAGGTTGTAGTAGGGGACCGGCTGCTCGCTGGACGCGACGAAGGTCACGGCGGCCTTGTCGACCCCGGCGGCGGCCACGAACGCCTCGGCGGCGGCCTGGTCGCGGGTCTCGACGACGACCGAGTTCGACTTCACGTCGACGTAGTAGACGGGCACGGTCTGCGGGGCGGTCGCGGCGTCGAGCTTGTCTTTGAGCGCGGTCAGGTCGCCCAACGATCTGCTGACGAGCTGCGCCTTCGCGCCGCCGGCCTGGATCAGGCCGACCTTGGACGCGTCCGAGGTCGCGACGGTCAGCGCGTTCGCGGTGTCGCCGCTGAGCCAGGAGCCGCCGAAGGCGGCGCCGAGGTCGGTGCGGACCTTGCCTTCGAGCTTGCCGAGCCGGGCCTCGTTGACGAGGCGGAGCTGGGCCTGCTCGGCGGTGAGGTTGAGGTCGCGCTGGAGGGCCTCCACCATCGACGGTGCCGGTTTCGCCGGCGCCGCGACGGCGGCCGGGGCGGAGGACAGGACGAGGGCGACGCCCATGGTGAGGGCGCTCGCCGCGCTCAGGATGTGCCTGCTGCGCATCGATTCTCCTTGGGGGCTGGGAGTGCCCTGAACGTAAACTCCCGGCACGCCCCCGGAGGAGCCGTCGTTTGCCCCCTACCACCGTGTTATGGCCCGGTTATGGCCCCGGCTATGGCATGGTGCCGTATCCCGGGTTCCGGGCCAGCCAGTTGGAGTAGGCGGTGCTCTGCCGCACGGCGTCCAGATGCGAGAACTTGGCGTGGCTGACCACGGCGGGGGCCGACTGGGCGGCGGGGGTGTCCGGATGCCAGCCGAGCAGCTGCCGCCAGCGCAGCGGCGCCCCCCGCACGGGTAAGGCGACCATGCCCTCACTCCGGCGGAAGGTGGCCTGGCACAACGCCACGGCGCGGCCGACCCGCACCAGGTGGACGCAGGTCGCGACGTCGGTCTCGTAGATCGCCTCGGGGGCGAAGCCCGACCGCGACGCGGCCACGGCGAAGCACTCGCCGAAGCAGCCGTCGCCGGGGGTGACCGCCCACTGCTCCCTGGCGAAGTCGCCGAGCTCGACCTCCCGTTCCCCGGCGAGCGGATGCGACTCGGCGACCAGCACGAACACCGGGTCGTTGGCGACCAGCGCCCACGACAGCGCCTCGTCGCCGGGCGGCCGGGAGTCGCCGCAGACGCCGAAGAGCACGAAGTCGAGCCGGCCGAGCATCACCTTGGTGGCCAGTTCCCCGGTCGACCACGAGGTGGCGGTGGTGATCACGGCGCCGGGCTCGGCGGCGGCCAGCCGGTCGACCAGGCCGCCCAGGATCGGCCCGTTGGCGGCGCCGATGCGGTAGCGGCGGCCGTCGGGTTCGCCGTTGGCGAGCCGGGCGGCCTCCTCCTGCAGTTGCTGCACGGCCGGCAGTAACACCTGCGCGCGGGCGAGCACCAGCTCCCCGAGCGCGGTCGGGCGGGAACCGGTGTGGTCCCGCTCGAACAGGCTGCCCCCGAGTGCCCGTTCGATCCGCTTCAGCTGTGCGGTGAGCGCGGGCTGGGCGAGCCCGAGCGCACTGGCCGCCTTGGTGACGCTGCCGGTCTCGGCGACCATACGCACGATTCTCAGATGGCGGAGCTCCAGGTCCATAACGCGAAGGTATGACCCTCGAATAACTCCAGCAATGATGATTTGTCACACATTCTGACTAGTCATGTCGGAAAAGGTCCATCAAGACTCCGCCGCCGCCGTTAGCCCGCGGCAAGGCGCAGGGTAGGCCTCCCCAGACGAACGGGGGAGATGAGTGAGGACCTTTCTCGCGCTGGCGCTGCTCGTCGGCATGGCCGCGTGCGCCGCCGAGAAGCCCAGGGTGATGGGTCCGGCCGAGGTCATCGCCCGGGGGTTCAAGATCGGACTCATGCTCCCCGACCAGACGACCCCCCGGTGGGAGAAGTTCGACCGTCCGTACATCACCTCGTCGGTCGCCCAGCTCTGCCCCAACTGCGAGATCGTCCCGGTCAACGCCCAGGGCGACCCCGCGCAGCAGGGCCGCCAGCTCGACCAGCTGACCGCGCAGGGGATCAAGATCGTCATTCTCACCCCCGTCGACGCCCGGGGCATCCAGCCGTCGGTCGACCGCGCCGCCGCGCGGGCGGTCCGGATCGTCTCCTACGACCGCCTCGCCGAGGGCCCCATCGACGCCTACACCTCCTTCGACAACGTCGAGGTGGGCCGCCTGCAGGGCCAGGCCCTCGTCGAGGCGATCAGGGCGCGCGGCCGCAAAGGCCAGATCATCATGCTCAACGGCCCGGTCACCGACCCCAACTCCGCCGAGTTCAAGGCCGGCGCCCACGCGGCCCTCGACGGGCGGGTGCGCATCGGCGCCGAGTACTCCACCCCCGGCTGGAGCGCCGAGGAGGCCGAACGCGAGTCGGAGATGGCCATGGACCGGCTCGGCCTCGACACCATCGTCGGCGTGTACGCCGCCAACGACGGCCTCGCCGGCGGCGCCGCCGGCTCGATCCGCGACTCGGGCCTGCCCCCCGACACCCCGCTGACCGGCATGGACGCCGACCTGGACGCCATCCACCGCATCATGCTCGGCACCCAGACGATGACCATCTACAAGCCGATCCAGCCCGAGGCCCAGAACGCCGCGCAGCTGGCCGTCGACCTCGGCGCCGGACGGCCGATCAGGGGCACCAGCACGGTGAGCAACGACACCGAGGCGGACATCCCCGCCATGATCACCAAGGCGATCGTGGTGACCCGGTCGACGATCAAGGACACCGTCGTCAAGGACGGCTTCTGGACGGCCAACGAGGTCTGCAACCCCGCCGGCATGCGGTCGATGTGCGCGGAACTAGGCATCACCTGAGGTGTCGTCGGAGGGGTCGGGCACGTCCTTGGGCCGCAGCCGCTCCCAGAGCAGGAACACCCCGGCCAGCACGAGCATGCCGATCCCGGTCCACAGGTTGATGCGCACCCCTTCCGCCTTGGCGATCTCCTCGGCCCCGTCGAGGAGGCCGGCGACGACCAGGATCACGCCGTAGACGGCGAACAGGCCGCCCAGGATGCGGCGGATGTCGAACAACATCGGGTCCCCCTTACAGGAACGGCAGGTAGAAGGCGGCGGCCAGGACCAGCGCGCCGGAGCCGAGGACCACCGGCGAGCGGTACCACGCCCGGTCCCCGGCCAGGGAGTCGTCCTTGAGGTCGACGTCGGTCAGGCCGTACACCAGACCCCGCAGCTCCTCCTCCGGCTTGGGCGTGGTCACCAGCGTGATCACGACCGACACGATCGCGTCGACCAGGAACGCCGCCCCCGCCGCGACGAACGACGCGTTCAGGTCGGTGCCCAGGTCGATCAGGTCGGCCCGGTAGGGGATGTAGACCGCGAACGCCGCCAGGGTGCCCGCGATGATGCCCCAGAAGCCGGCCCACGGGGTCATCCGCTTCCAGAACAGGCCGATGATGAACGTCGCGAACAGGGGCGCGTTGAAGAACGCGAACAGCGCCTGGAGGTAGTTCATGATGTTCGAGAACCCGGCCGCGATGAACGCGGTCCCGATCCCGGCCACCACACCGCCGACGGTGGCGATCCGGCCCAGACGTACATAGAACTCGTCGGGCTTGTCGCCGTTCACGTGACCTTTCCAGATGTCGTACGTGAACACGGTGTTGAAGCCCGAGATGTTGGCCGCCATGCCGGCCATGAACGACGCGAGCAGGCCGGTCACCGCGACGCCGAGCACGCCGTTGGGCAGGAACTCGTTCATGAGCAGCGGGATCGCGTAGTTGTAGGCGGGCCCGCCGTCCTTGCCGAGGTTCGAGAACAACACCAGGGCGACGAGCCCCGGGATCACCGTCACCACCGGGATCAGCAGCTTCGGATAGGCCGCCACGATCGGCGTCAGCCGCGCCGCGTTGGTGTTGCGCGCCGACAACCCGCGCTGCACCTCGGCGAAGTTGGTCGTCCAGTAGCCGAACGACAACACGAACCCGAGCCCGAACACGATCCCGATCCAGCTCGCCCCCAGCGGATTGTCCGTGGTCGCGGTCGTCGACCACGTGTGCAGCCCGCCCTCGCCGAGCACGCTCTCGCGCACCTTCTGCCCGAGCCCCTCGAACCCGCCGACCCGGATCAGCCCGAGCACCACCACGGGCACCAGCCCCGCGATGATCACGAAGAACTGCATCACCTCGTTGTAGATCGCCGACGACAACCCGCCCAGCGTGATGTACGCCAGCACGATCGCCGCCGACACGATCACCGACAACCACAGGGGCCAGCCGAGCAGCGCCTCCATCACCAGGGCGAGCGCGTAGAGGTTGATCCCCGCGATCAGCACCTGCGCGACGGCGAACGCGATGGCGTTGAACAACTGGGTTGCCGGGTTGAACCTTCTTCTGAGGAACTCCGGGACGCTGTGCACCTTCGACCGGTAGTAGAACGGCATCATCACGATGCCGAGGAACACCATGGCCGGAATGGCGCCGATCCAGTAGTAGTGCACGGTCATGAGGCCGTACTGGGCTCCGTTGGCGGCCATGCCGAGGATCTCGATCGCCCCGAGGTTGGCGGAGACGAACGCGAGACCCGTGATCCACGCGGGCAGGGCACGCCCGGCGAGGAAGAAGTCGCTGGAGGAGCGGATGGCGCGGCGGGCGGCGAATCCGATGCCCACCACGACGGCGAAGTAGAGCGCCAGGATCAGATAGTCCAGCGCGTTGACATCCAGGCGGAGGTCCTGGGGAGCAAGAGCGAGCACGGACCCCCGCTACCCACGGAGCTCACGGTGTCACGCGGGCCACGGTGCGGGAGCTCAGTCGAGAAGACCGAGATACTGGGCCAGCCGCGCCTGAACCTGGGTCAGCAGGTCCTCGTCCAGGATGCCGGTCCGGTCTTCCAGGACCGACTTCATCAAGGGCTGGACTGCCGGCACTCTGATCCAACATTTCTTGAGGACGCCGCCTTGGCCCATGGCGAGTTGGATGTCATAGCGGGTACGCCGCCGCGTTGACCCCGAGATCGGGCAGGCCAGCACGAACGGCCAGCTGGGGTCGCCGTTCGACTCTCCACCGCTGACCAAGACGACAGGGCGACGTTCGTCGTGGATGACACGGTCTTCTTCGGGGATCAGGCGAAGCGACTTGTCGCGGACGAGGTAGACGCCGCCGGCCACATAAGGACCCGGCACTTATTCCTCTTCCCCCATGAGGTGCCGAGTGGCCTCGGCACGGTGGTCGGTGAACTGCGAACTCTCTTCGACCAGATCATCGACTCCGCCGGGCTCGTCGTCGGGCAATGGATTGCGGGCGGCCCATCGGCGGAGCCGGTTGAGGCCCGAACCCAGGTCGGGGAGCGGCGCCCCACCAGCTAGATCAAGTCGCACTTCGCGCCGATTCTGCTGAATCGCCATCTGCATCGGGGCCGTCTGATAGGTGAAGCTTTTCAGCTGCCCCGCAGACCATCGCCCGTATTCTGCGAGGACGGCATCGATGATCTCGACGAAATGGGCATCGACGACTGTCTGTGGCGCATCGATCAGGTAGATGACGCGTTCGCGATATCCGGCGAAGGGGTCGGCGCTCTCCTCGACGTCGATGACTCCAGCTTCGCTGAGGTCCCGCTCGATCTCGGCAAGGCGAAGGCTGTGCGGGCCGTAGTGACGCCATCGCCACTCCACACCCGATCCCGGGGGCAGGCCCTGCTCCACGGCGCGAAGATCGGCCAGGTAGAGGAGCTTGGCCAGTTTGGTGCGGTTGATGCGCATGCCGCTGGCGCGAGCCGTCGCGAGAAGATAGGCGACGGCTGCCGCAGGACCGCGAAGAGGCGCAGGGGCCGGCACGCTCTTCAGTGTAGGGACCGGTCGTGCCATGGCCAGCACCTCCCTCGGCGATTCATCGAATATCTGTTCTAGATTACCGTAGCCGGGTGACCTGCGCAGGCCAACGAACGAATTCAGGTCCGTTCCAGTGCGACGACCGGGATCTTGCGGCCGGCCGCCTTCTCGTGGTCGGAGAAGAACGGGAAGTTCTTCTTGATCTCCGACCACACCGCGTCGTACTCCGGGCCCTCCGTCGGCCGCGCGTTGGCGATGTAGACCTGGTCGCCGACCTCGACGGTGACCTCCGGGGTCTTGAGGAGGTTCCGGTACCACTCCGGATCGTCGGGCGCGCCGGCGGCCGAGGCCATGACCAGCAGGTGGTCGCCCTCGATGACGTACATCATCGGGGTCGTGTGGGGGCGGCCGGTGACGCGGCCGCGGGTGGTGAGGATCAGCAGGGCGCGGCCCTCGAACGGGCCGCCGCCCTTGTGGGCGCGGAACTCCTCGATCGTCTTGCGGTTGATCTCGCGGATGTCGCCGTCAGTCGGGTTGCTCATGCGCCCCATACTTGCCGGAAAAGCGGCTCTCAGTCCCACACCTCGGAGACCCGCGCGGCGACCGTCGGCGCCTGGGCGAGGCCGGCCTTGAAGGCGGGCGCCCACAGGCCCGGGTCGAGCACGTTGTCGCCGAACACGGCCTTGGCCGCCTCGTCGGGGCCGACCGACACGGTGCGCGCCGCGCCCGTCTTCTCCAGTTCCCGGGCCAGGCGCTCGGGCGGGACCATGCCGATGAGGGGCTCGAGCACGACGACCGTGCCGGCGCCCCTGGCCAGGTCGGCGTTGGTGCCGCTGCGCACGCCGCCGTCCATGTAGCGGGCGCCGTTGATCTCGACCGGCGGGTAGACGCACGGGACGGCGCAACTGGAGGCGACGGCGAGGGTCAGCTCGACCCCCGACTCGCGGGTCCAGACGACGAACTGGCCGGTGGCGGCGTCGACGGCGGTGATCTGGAGATCGCGCTCGGGCCACACCTTCACCGGCAGCCGGTCGCCGACCGACTCGATCCGGGCCATGCCGTCGACGACGGGCAGCGCCAGGGCCAGCTCGCCGACCCGTCGGCGGGCCTCCTTCGGCTCGACGTTCGGGTCGAAGAGGATCGCGAACGCCTGCATGACCGGGGCCATGTCGACCGCCGGTCGCGGGCCGTGGTCGGAGGTCGACTGGCGCGCGACGGCCTGCTCCAGGTCGGCGCCGGTGGCGATAAGGGTGCCGACGACCGACCCGGCGGACGTGCCGATGATCGTGTCGGCGGTGCCGAGGTCGACGCCTTCACGGCGCAGACCGGTGACAATCCCTGCTTCCCAGGCGATTCCGGCGATGCCCCCGCCGCCCAGGACCAATGCTCTCGTCATATACCGAATTATGTTCTATCGGCGTCGGCTTCGGGAGTGCGGCCCTCGCGGAACTCGGTCAAGACGGCCTCGCGGGCCTCGGGGGTCAGGTGGTCGATGTAGAGGATGCCGTTCAGGTGGTCGGTCTCGTGCTGGAAGCAGCGGGCCAGCACGCCCGTGCCGACCACGGTGATCGGCTCGCCCGTGAGGTCGAAGCCGTGGACGGTGGCCACGTTGGGGCGGCCCAGGGCGGCGCGCGGGCCGGGGACCGACAGGCAGCCCTCGCCGCCGACGTCGAACTCCTGCTCCTCCTCGGGCGGGAGCTCCAGGGTCGGGTTGACGACCACGCCCTTCTGGAAGACCTCGTCGGCGTCGGGGCAGTCGTAGACGAAGACGCGCAGGTCGACGCCGATCTGGTTGGCCGCCAGGCCGACGCCCTCGGCGGCGTACATGCTCTCGAACATGTCGTCGGCCAGGGCGGCGAGCTCGTCGTCGAACTTCTCCACCGGGCGGCACGGGGTGTGCAGGACCGGTGTCCCGACGATCGTGATGGGTCTCATGTGGTCCATTGTCGCAGCGGTCCCCACCTGAGATAGTTGGTTTGGTAATCAAACCAAGTTCCATGCACGCGCTGGGCGGACGGTCAGGGTCCCCACCTGATCGTGCATGGCCGGTTATCCATTCACGGAGGAGAAACCGTCCATGCGAAGAAAGATCGTCAGCCTGCTCGCGATCGTCGCCCTGGCGCTGGTCGCGGCGGTGGTGCGGATGGCGCCGGCCGGGGCGGTCGCCTCCGATCCGTACACGTACAAGAACGTGCGGATCGACGGCGGCGGGTTCGTGCCGGGCATCGTGTTCAACCCGACCGAGCGGAACCTGATCTACGCCCGGACCGACATCGGCGGGATGTACCGCTGGGACCAGTCGGGGTCGTCGTGGAAGCCGCTGCTCGACTGGGTCGGCTTCACCAACTGGGGCTACAACGGGGTCGACAGCATCGCGACCGACCCGGTGCAGACCAACCGCGTCTACGCGGCCGTGGGCATGTACACCAACTCGTGGGACCCCAACAACGGCGCGATCCTGCGGTCGACGAACAAGGGCGACTCCTGGGCGGTCACCCCGCTGCCGTTCAAGATGGGCGGCAACATGCCCGGCCGGGGCATGGGGGAGCGGCTCGCGATCGATCCCAACCGCAACTCGACCCTCTACCTGGGCGCGCCGATGGGCAACGGCCTGTGGCGCAGCACCGACTACGGCGCGACCTGGGCCAAGGTGACCGGTTTCCCGAACGCCGGCAACTACAGTGACGACCCGAGCGACCCCAACGGCTACACCAGCCACCAGCCCGGCGTCGTGTGGGTGACCTTCGACAAGCGCACCGGGACGTCCGGCAACGCCACCCAGACGATCTACGTCGGCGTGGCCGACAAGGCCAACACCGTCTACCGGACCACCAACGGCGGCTCCACCTGGGAGCGGCTGCCCGGCACCCCGACCGGCTACATCGCCCACAAGGGCGTGCTCGACCACGTCAACGGCTACCTCTACCTCGCCACCTCCGACACCGCCGGCCCCTACTCCGGGGCCAAGGGCGACGTCTGGCGCTACGCCACCGCGACCGGGACCTGGACGCAGATCTCGCCGATCCCGTCGAGCAGCGGCGACGCCTACTTCGGCTACTCCGGCCTGACCATCGACCGCACCAACCCGAGCACGATCATGGTGGCCACGCAGATCTCCTGGTGGCCCGACGTGATCTTCTGGCGGTCGACCGACTCGGGGGCGACCTGGACGCGGATCTGGGACTTCACCTCGTACCCGAACCGCAGTTTCCGCTACAAGATGGACATCAGCTCCGCGCCGTGGCTCAGCTGGGGAGCCAACCCGCAACCCCCCGAGGTCACGCCCAAGCTGGGCTGGATGACCGAGTCGATGGAGATCGACCCCTTCGACGGCAACCGCTTCATGTACGGCACCGGCGCCACCATCTACGGATCGACCGACCTGAAGTTGTGGGACACCGGCGGCCAGCTCACCATCAAGCCGATGGTCAAGGGCCTGGAGGAGACCGCCGTCCTCGACCTGATCAGCCCGCCGACCGGCAGCGCCCCGCTGATCTCGGGCCTGGGCGACATCGGCGGCTTCCGGCACACCAACCTCGACGCCGTGCCGCCGATGATGTTCCTGCAGCCCAACTTCACCTCGACGACCTCGCTCGACTACGCCGAGCTCAACCCCTCGACGATGGTCAGGGTCGGCAACTTCACCGAGGCCGACCGCCCGAACGACAACCACGTCGCCTTCTCCACCGACGGCGGCGCCAACTGGTTCCAGGGCCAGGAGCCCGGCGGCATCAACAACGGCGGCACGGTCGCCGCCGCGGCCGACGGCAGCCGGTTCGTCTGGGCGCCCGCCGACAGCGGGGCCTCGGTCGTCTACTCGGTCGGGTACGGCAACTCGTGGGCGACCTCCAGCGGGGTCCCGTCGGGCGCCCGGGTCGAGTCCGACCGGGTGAACCCGCAGAAGTTCTACGCCTTCGCCAACGGGCGGTTCTACGTCTCGACCAACGGCGGCCAGACCTTCACCGCCTCCAGCGCGACCGGCCTGCCCACGACGGCCCGGTTCAAGGCGGTGCCGGGACGCGAGGGCGACATCTGGCTGGCCGGCGGCGCGGGCCTGTGGCGGTCGACCAACTCCGGGACGTCGTTCACCAAGATCTCCAATGTGGAGGAGTCGGACAACGTCGGCTTCGGCAAGGCGGCCCCCGGGCAGTCGTACATGGCGATCTTCCTCGTCGCGAAGGTCGACGGCGTGCGCGGCGTCTTCCGCTCCGACGACGCGGGCGCGTCGTGGGTGCGCATCAACGACGACCAGCACCAGTACGGCAACATCGGCGAGGCCATCACCGGCGACCCCCGCATCTGGGGCCGCGTCTACCTGGGCACCAACGGCAGAGGCATCCTGTACGCCGACCGCACCGGCGCCACCCCGTCGCCGTCGCCCAGCCCTTCTCCGAGCCCGAGCCCCAGCCCGTCGCCTTCGCCGAGCCCCTCGCCGAGCCCGAGCCCCAGTCCCTCGCCGTCCCCGTCTCCCAATCCCGGTAAGGCGTGCGCGGCGACGTACACGATCACGAACTCGTGGCCCGGCGGGTTCGGCGCGAGCGTGACCGTCAGGAACAGCGGCACCAGCGCGATCACCGGCTGGACCGTGCGCTGGACCTGGGCCAACGGGCAGACCGTCAGCCAGCTCTGGAACGGCGTGCACTCCGCGAGCGGCGCGCAGCAGACGGTCGTGAACATGAACTACAACGGCAACCTGAGCCCGAACGGCACGACCACGTTCGGCTTCAACGCCGGCCAGTCGGGCACCAACCCGATCCCGGCCGTCACCTGCACTCCCGCCTGACCCTTCGGGACAGCGGCGACCGGCCAGGACGGAAACCGTCCTGGCCGGTGCGCCCGCGGGTGCCGGGACCTCACTCGGCGGGCGGCGCAACCACCTCGGGCAGGTCGTCGGTCCACTCGGCGGTGGTGATGTCGATCGTGTTGTCGGGCGAGGTGACGATGCTGCGCAGCAGCCCCGTCTCCGGGTCGACGACCAGCGTGAACGACGAGTCCTCGATGTCCACGGTCACCCCGTGGCCGCCGTCGACGTCGCCGGTGTTCGACACGATCGGCAGCGCCGCGATGGCCCGCAACACGCCCGCCCTGACCTGCGGCGGGATCGGCACGTCATAGAGCAGGTAGGACATCGAGAGGGCGACGTAGCCGTCCTCGCCGACCCGGGGCGGCTCGCCCTTCAGGCCCTCGCGCATGCCCTTGAGGGCCAGTTCCTTCAGCGCGTCCGGGTCGGTCGGGAGGTCCTGGAGCTCCTGGTAGGTGAACGACTGGTCGAACGCCCAGAAGTCGCCGGACTTCGGGTTGTCCATGGCCTTGCCGTCCGGGGTGCCGCCGAAGAGGTGGCCGTCGGATCGGCGGTACCACCATTCGGCCCGCCACGACTCGTCCTTCCGGCCCTTCACGATCTTGCCGGACCCGGGGTGCTCGATGACGACGTGCCAGTACTTCCCGGGCTCCTCGGCGACACGCTGGGCGGTGTCGGCGGCGGCGAGCAGGATCTGCCGGCCGGTGAGCTGGACCGGCGTGCTCACCGACGGCCGTGCCTCGGCCGGGGCCGGCTGGGGGGTGGCCGAGGGCAGCAGGGTGATCACCGCGGCGGCCGACGCGCCGAGGGCGAGCACCCCGGCGGCCAGCAGGCCGCGCCTGCGGGGGGCGGGCCGGCGGGCCGCGTTCATGAGCCGGTGCCGGCCCTGGTCGATCGTGTCCTGCGAGGGTTCCTTGGCGAGCGCGACGCGCAGCGACTCAAGGTCATCCATTGAACGACTCCTTGCCGATCAGTTTGCGAAGCTTCGTGCGCGCCCGGCTCAGACGTGAGCCGACCGTGCCGTAGGAGATGCCGAGCGCCTCGGCGACCTCCTCATGGGTGAGTTGCGCCAGGGCCACGAGCAGCAGCACGTCGCGTTCTCCCCGGTTGAGCGACGCCAGCGCCCGGACCAGGTCGGCGTGCAGCCGCCCGGCCGCGACGGAGGCGAGCACGCGGGTCTCGTGGCTCTCGGCGTCCGGCTCGGCCCCCGTGCGGGCCAGCGCCTGGTAGTGCCGTGCTTCCTTGCGCCGGTGGCGGGCGACCAGGTTGGTCGCGATCCCGAACAACCAGGGCCGCAGCCCGCCGCGTTCGGGTTCGAATCTGGCCCGCAGGCGGAAGGCGGTCAGGAAGGTCTCCGCCGCGAGGTCGTCGGCGGCGGACTCGCCGAGCCGTCCGGCCACGTAGCGGTAGACGTCTCGGAAGTAGTGGTCGTAGACGCGGGTGAACGCCTCCGGATCCTGCCGGAATCCGGCGACGAGCTCGGCGTCTCCCACCTGCTCGCCGATATCGGCCGTCATGGGTGCCCCCCGGGCGGTGCGGTCATCTGACATCTGCACTCCGCCGCAGGCGCGAATCGCTTTCCCGCATTCTCAGAGGACCATCCTTGGGGCGGATCACGACATGTCGGTATGCGACCAAGGGATCAGGGCGAATGGTCCATCTGGCTGAAAGTCTGCTGCAAGACCTCTGGTTATGCTGGCCGTGGGGGTGACACCTATATGGCTATGGCCGGGCCCACCGATCCCGACGTCGATCCGAAGACGCCGGTCGCGGTGGACAACAGTGGAATCAAGGGACGGCTCGACCGTTTCCGCGCGACCCGCACGGGCGCCCTGACCCTGAAGATCGTGATCGGCACGATCGGCGGGGCCATGGTGATCGGCGGGCTCATCATGGTGCCGTTCCCGGGTCCGGGCTGGCTGGTCGTGTTCGCCGGTCTGGCGCTGCTGGCGACCGAGTTCAGCTGGGCCCATCGGGTGCTGGAGTTCGCCAAGCGCTACGTCACCATGGCGACCGACTGGCTGAAGCGGCAGAACTGGGCGGTCCGGATCATCGCCGGGGTGCTGACCTTCGCGGTGGCCTTCGCGATCGTGTGGGGCTGCCTGAAGCTGACGCTCGGCTTCGACATGGTCGAATACGGGCTGAACTTCCTAAACCTCAAGTAGGCGCCGCTCCGCGAGGGCGGCCAGCACGCGTGACCCGTCGGCCATCACCGAGTCGTCGAACTCGGTCTCGGGGGAGTGGTTGGTCGCGCAGGTCGCCGGGTCGGCCCCCTTCGCGTGGGCGCCCAGCACCAGGAACGCGCCCGGCACCTCGTCGAGGACGAACGAGAAGTCCTCCGACCCGGTGGCCGGGCGCGGCATCGTCAGATAGCGGTCGGGGCCGACGACCTCCGGCACCACCTCCGCCGCGAAGGCGGCCTCGGCGGCGTCGTTGACCGTCACCGGGTAGCCGATCCCGAACGAGCACTCCGCGCGCAGGCCGTGGGCCTCGGCGATGCCCGTCGCCAGCCGGACCACCCCTTCCTTGACCTTCGCCCTGGTCTCGGCGGAGAAGGCCCGGATCGTCGCCTGGAACCAGGCGTCGTCGGGGATCACGTTGTCGGCCGTGCCGGCGTGGAACTGCCCGACGGTGATCACCACCGGGTCGAACACGTCGAAGGCCCGGGTCGTGTACGTCTGCAGCTGGCTCACGATCTCGCAGGCCACCTGGACCGGGTCGAGCGCCCGGTGCGGCGTGGACGCGTGGCCGCCCCGCCCGCGCACGGTCACGTCGAAGGTGTCGGCGGCGGCCAGCACCGGGCCCGGCTTGGTGACGAACCAGCCGCTCGGCACGATGGCCGAGAAGACGTGCAGGCCGTACGCGGCGGAGACGCGGCGGCCCGAGGCGTCCAGCACCCCCTCGTCGATCATCAGTTTGGCGCCCTCGTGGCCCTCCTCGCCGGGCTGGAACATGAAGACGACGTCGCCGGCCAGGTGGTCGCGGCGGTCCGACAGCAGCCGGGCGGCGCCGACGAGCATGGCGGTGTGCAGGTCGTGGCCGCAGGCGTGCATCGCGCCGTCGATCACCGAGCGGTAGTCGACCGGGACCCGCTCCTGGACGGGCAGGGCGTCCATGTCGGCCCGGAGCAGCACGCTCGTGCCCTCGCTCCGTCCGCCGCGCAGCACGGCGGTGACGGAGGTGAGTTTCTCGCCGGTGGTGACCTCCAGGGGCAGCCCGTCGAGGGCGGCCAGCACCTTCTCCTGCGTACGCGGCAGATCGAGGCCGATCTCGGGTTCCCGGTGGATGGATCGCCGCAGTTTTTCCAGCTCGTCCTGAAAGGTCATGCCTCATCCTCGACCGGGTGCGGATCGTTCTCAACGCGGCGCGCCTTTTCGCCCGCGGTCCGTCACCAGCTGCGATTCTTGGTGACGTCCTGTCACCGGCGCCGGGAGGAACCATGATCATCCCGCTCATCATGTCCGCGTTGCTCTCGGGCGGTGTCTCCATCACCATCGAGAACGGCGTGACCGAGTTGTCCGGCCGGGTGGAGTACACGGTCCAGGTGGTCAACCGGGAGCCCCGGCCGGTCCAGGCCGACGTGCGGATCGCGTTCCCGCCGGGCCTGGCCAACCTGCGCGCCGAGGGCGCGACCCTGTCGGCGGCGCACGCCGGGTGGGAGGCGCTGCTGCCGACGGGCACGAGCACGTTCCGGCTGAGCGGCCTGGCCGACGGCGGCCGCCCGTCCGACGCCGTCGCCGCGACGGCCTGCGTCTACCTCGACGACCCGGCGCGGCCCGAGGTGTGCGCGAGCGACATCGACACCATCGGGGTCCGGGGCGACTGGAGCGTGCTCGGCGTGGTGGCGCTGCTGATGGCGCTGACCGGGGGTGCGGGCGCGGCCTACCTGCTGATGCGGACGCGGCGGACCGTCACGCAGCTGGCGGCGCCGTCGGACCGGGAGCCGGAGCGGGTCTGACGCCCAGGAAGGCGCGGGCCTCGGCGGTGGTCATCGGGGGCCGCTGGGCCAGCCGGGCCGCCTCGGCCGCGCGGGCGACCAGTTCCTCGTTGCCGCGCACCGGGCGGCCTTTGGCGTAGGTGAGGGTGTCCTCCATGCCGACCCGCAGGTGGCCGCCCCCGGCGAGGGCGGCGAACATGACCGGGAGCGACGCGCGGCCGATCCCGGTCGCCGACCAGGTCGCTTCCGCGGGCAGCTGGCCGACGGCGGCGGCGACCGTGCGCAGGTCGCCGGCGAATCCGCCGGGCACCCCCATGACCAGGTCGCAGTGCACCCGCCCGCCCGCCGGCGGGCCGTAGCGGTCGAGCAGGCGGTTCATGGTGGCGACGTGGCCGAGGTCGAACAGCTCGAACTCCGGCACGATGCCGCGCGCCTGGGTCTCCCGGTAGAGCTCGGCTGCGAACCCCCACGGGTTCATGAAGACGTCGTCGCCGAAGTTCACCGTGCCGCAGGTGAGGGAGCAGGCGTCGGGGGCGGCGTCCAGGACCTTCAGCCGATCTTCGTAGGGGTCGTGCACCGACCCGCCGGTGGAGAGCTGGACGACCAGATCGGTCTCCCGCAGCGCGGCCACCGTCTCCCTGAGCAGCCCGAGGTCGAGCGTGGGCCGGGTCGCGGCGTCCCTGATGTGGACGTGCACCACCGCCGCCCCCGCCGCCTCGCAGGCCCGCGCCGTGGCGACCAGTTCGGCGAGGGTCACCGGCAGGGCGGGCACGTCGGCCTTGGCCGATTCGGCGCCGGTCGGGGCGACGGTGATGAGGGTGCTGGACATACCCGGATATTGCCCCCTTGTTCCCGGGCGGGACAAGATGCTTTCCTGAGTCGAGACTCAGGGAAGGGTGGTGGGACCATTGCCGACGGCCTCTCCGATCGGGCTGCACCGGGTGTTGTCGCCACCGGGCGTGCTCCCTCAGGCGGCCCGGCGGCTCGACGCCTCGCCGGGTCTGTGGCCGGGGGAGACCCGGCTCCGGGTCGAACGGCTGAACCTCGACGCGGCGTCGTACCGGCAACTGCACGGCAAGCACCACGGCGACGGCGCGGCGGTGCGCGGCGAGGTGCTGGAGATCATCCGCACCCGGGGCAAGATGCACAACCCGGTCACGGGGTCGGGGGGCATGCTGGTCGGCGTGGTCGAGGAGGGCCCGGCGTTTCCCGTCGGCACCCGGGTGGCCACGCTCGTCTCCCTCACCCTGACCCCGCTGGTGCTCACCTCGACGACCTGGGACGGCCTCTCGGAGCAGGTGCCCTGCGACGGCCACGCGATCCTCTTCGAACGCTCGGTCGCGGCGGAACTGCCCGGCGACCTGCCGGTCCCGCTGGCGCTGGCGGTCATGGACGTCTGCGGCGCGCCGGCGCTGACCGATCGCGTGGTCCGGAAACATCGGGACCCGGTGGTGGCGGTGCTGGGCGCGGCGGGGAAGAGCGGGTCGCTCTCGCTGGCCGCCGCCCGCCGGGCCGGGGCCCGGACGGTCGGCGTGGTGCTCGACGAGCGGGAGGCCGCCACCGTCGAGGGGCTGGCCGACGAGGTGGTGGTCGCCGACGCCCGTGACGCCGTGGCGCTCTCCGGGCTCGGCGCCGACGTCACGGTCGTCTGCGTGGACGTGCCGGGCTGCGAGCACGGCGCGATCCTGGCCACCCGCGACGGCGGGACGGTGGTGTTCTTCTCGATGGCGACCTCGTTCCCCGCCGCCGCGCTGGGCGCGGAGGGGCTCGGGGCCGACGTCACGATGCTGATCGGCAACGGCTACGCCCCCGGCCACGCCGAACTGGCCCTGACGCTGCTGCGCGAGGAACCGGCTGTGCGGGCCGCGTTCGAGGGGCGGCTGCGATGAAGCTCGGCCTCGACCCCGCCGTGGTGCGCAAGGCGCGCGAGCTGGCCGCCCGCGCCGCCGAGCCGGTCATCGAGATGGCCCGCACGCACACGACCGTCTCCGTCGAACGGGCCGTGCTCCGGCTGGCGGGCGTCACCGGCGCCGACGCCGACGGCATCCCGTGGGTCAACCGCGTCGTCGACGCCGTCCGCGACCAGGTGGGCCTCGAACACGGCGTCGCGCTGCCGTTCTTCGCGGCCGAGAACTGGCGCTCCCTGAAGTTCGGGCTGCCGGCCGGAACCGAGCGGGACCTGGCCCTCCTGCGGGCCCGCGAGGCGGTCGGGGCGGGCGTCGCCCGGATCGACCGCAACCGCGCCGACCGCGACCGGCTGCTCGCCCGGCACGGCGACCCCGGCAAACCGTGGATCTACCTGATCGTCGCGACCGGCGACATCCACGAGGACATCCCGCAGGCCCAGGCCGCCGCCCGCGAGGGCGCCGACGTCATCGCGGTCATCCGCTCGACCGGGCAGTCGCTGCTCGACTACGTGCCGGAGGGAGCGACCCGCCAGGGGTACGCCGGGACGTACGCGACCCAGGAGAACTTCCGCCTCATGCGGGCCGCCCTCGACGAGGTGTCGGCGGAACTGGGCCGCTACGTCCGGCTGACGAACTACGCCAGCGGCCTGTGCATGCCCGAGATCGCCACCCTGGCCGGGCTCGAACGGCTCGACATGATGCTGAACGACTGCATGTACGGCATCATCTTCCGCGACATCAACCCCCGCCGGACCTTCGTCGACCAGCGGTTCTCCCGCCAGATCCACGCGCGGGCCGGGATCGTGATCAACACCGGCGAGGACAACTACCTCACCACGGCCGACGCGATCGACGCCGCCCACACGGTGGTCGCCTCGCAGCTGCTCAACGAGCGCTTCGGCCACGAGGCGGGCCTGGCCGACGCGCAACTCGGCCTCGGCCACGCCTTCGAGATCAACCCGCAGATCCCCGACTCGTTCCGCCTGGAGCTGGCGCACGCGCAACTCGTGCGGGAGCTGTTCCCGGACGCGCCGCTGAAGTACATGCCGCCGACCAAGCACATGACCGGCAACATCTTCGCCGGCTACCTGCTCGACGCGTTCTTCAACCTGGCCGGGGTGATGACCGGCCAGTCGATCATCCTCATCGGCATGATGACCGAGGGCATCCACACCCCCTGGCTCTCCGACCGCGACCTCGCGCTGGAGAACGTCCGGTACGTCCGCCGCGCGGCCGGGGACCTGTCGGAGGACTTCACCCCCGGCCCCTTCATCCGCGAGCGGGCCGCGCGGGTGCTCTCGGAGACCGTCGACCTGCTGCACCGGGTCGCCGGCGACGGCCTGCTCGACGCCATCGCCGACGGCGTGTTCGGGGTGACCAGACGCCCCGCCGACGGCGGCCGGGGCCTCGACGGCGTCGTCGAGAAGGCCGGCGACTACGTCAACCCCGCGACCGAGATCCTGGAGGCGGCCCCGTGACCGTCGAGACGATGAAACAGATCATCCGCCCGTACGGCGACACGACCGGCGACGCGATGATCCAGGTCAGCTTCACCCTGCCGGTTCCGCACGGCCCGCGCGCCGACCTCGCGGCGCTCCAGCTGGCCGGGAAGATGGGCCTCGACCCGGCGAGCGTGGTGCACAGCAAGGCGATGGGCCCCGACTTCACCTTCTTCATCGTGTACGGGAAGGCGACGCACCTGATCGACTACGCGGGCATCGAGGTCCCGGAGGGGCGGGAGTTCGAGCTGCTCACCCCGGCCCAGGTCAACGCGGCGGTCAAGGCCCGGCTCGGCCGGCGGCTGGTCGTCGTCGGCGCGTGCATCGGCACCGACGCCCACACGGTCGGCATCGACGCGATCCTCAACGTGAAGGGCTTCGCCGGGGAGAAGGGCCTGGAGTACTACCGGGAGATCGAGGTCCACAACCTGGGGGCCCAGGTGGCCGTCGGCGATCTCGTGGCGCGGGCGAAGGCGGTGGACGCCGACGCGGTGCTCGTCTCCCAGGTGGTGACCCAGAAGAGCGCCCACATCCACAACACCAAGCAGATGGCCGCCGCCTTCGCCGAGGCGTATCCGACCTCCCTGACCGGCGGCCTCGGCCGCCCCCTGCTGATCGTCGGCGGTCCCCGCTTCGACACGGTCACCCCGTCGGACCTGGGCGTCGACCGCATCTTCGGCAAGGGCACCACCCCGGGTGAGGTGGCGAGCTATCTCGTCCACGCGCTGGTGCGCGAGTGAGGGTCACCCACCGGCGCTACGTGCCGGCCTCGCACGCCCACTACGGCGGCTCGCTGGTCGACGGCGCCTACGTGCTGGCCCTGTTCGGCGACGCGGCGACCGAGGTGTGCATCCGGACGGACGGCGACGAGGGGCTGTTCGCGTCGTACCAGGACGTGCAGTTCCGGGCCCCGGTCGTGGCGGGCGACGTGATCGAGGTGACGGCCGAGGTGGCCCGCGTGGGCACCCGCAGCCGGACGCTGGCCTTCGAGGCGCGGGTGGTCTGCCGGGCCCGGCCCGACCTGTCGCCGTCGGCGAGCGAGGTGCTCGACCCGCCCATCGTGGTCGTCACGGCGACCGGGACGGTCGTGGTGCCCGCGAAATAGTATCGAATGAGACAGTCTCGGTTAATATTGTCTCGTGAGCACTGAGAAACCTTCCACCGGTCCGTTCGCCTTGGGCCTGCTGCTGCGGCAGGCCCACTGGCGTGCGGTCACGGTGATGACCGAGGCCTTCCGCCCCCTCGGCATCGAGTTGCGGCACTTCGCCGTCCTGGTCGTGCTGGTCGAGCAGGGGCCCACCGTGCAGCGGGACCTGGCGGCGGCGACGGGGTCTGACAAGGCCGGGATCATGCGGGTCGTCGACGATCTGGAGCGTATGGGGCTGGCCGTGCGCAAGGCCGTGCCGGGAGACCGGCGGGTGCGGGCGGTCGAGATCACGCCCGAAGGCGTCGAGCTCTTCGAGGCGGCCCAGGTGGCGGCCGAGCCGCTGGCCGAACGGCTGGTCGCCGACCTGCGGCCCGGCGAGGCCGAGCAGCTGAAAGATCTACTGACCCGGTTCGCCTATCCGGCAGAATAGTATCGATCGATACCATCACATGTGATACTGTCGTATATGTAACGACATGGGAGAAGGTGTGATCGTGAACGTCTACGAAGCGGTGACCACCCGGCGGGCGGTTCGCGGATTCACCGGACGGCAGGTCCCGGCAGAGGTGCTGGAACGGGTGCTGGCCGCCGCGGCCCGGTCGCCCTCGGGATCGAACCTCCAGCCGTGGCACGTCTACGTGCTGACCGGCGCGCCGCTGGCCGAGCTCAAGAAGCGCGCGGGCGAACGCGTGGACGCGGGCGATCCGTGGGACGAGCGCGAATACCCGATGTACCCGGCCGAGCTGAAGTCGCCGTACCGCGAGCGTCGTGAGGCCTTCGGCCGGGAACGCTACGGCGCGCTCGGCGTGGGGCGCGACGACTGGGAGGCCCGCCAGCGGGCGGCCGCCGCCAACTGGCAGTGCTTCGGCGCCCCCGCCGCCCTGTTCGTCTACATCGACCGCGACATGGGGCCGCCCCAGTGGGCCGACGTCGGCATGTACCTGCAGACCGTCATGCTGCTGCTGCGCGACGAGGGGCTGCACAGCTGCCCGCAGATGGCCTGGTCGGTCTACCGCACGACGGTCGCCGAGGTCCTGTCGCCGCCTGAGGGGCTGATGCTCTTCTGCGGTCTGTCGATCGGCTACGAGGACGCCACGGTGCGGCACCCCCGCACGGGCCGCGCGCCGCTCGACGAGACGGTCACGTTCGTGGGCGACCCGGGACGACGACTCCAGGCCGCCTGAGAGGACGGACCATGAACGTCACACGCAGCCTGCCGCGTCCGGTGGCGGTGGCCGTGGGAGGCGGGGGCGTGCTGGGGGCCGCCCAGGTCGGCCTCGGATACGCGCTGGAGCAGCGCGGCTTCGTCCCCGACCTGATCGTTGGGACGTCGGTGGGCGCGCTCAACGGGGCGATCGCCGCCGCCCACCCCGGGCGGGCCGCCCCCTGGCTCCACCGGGTGTGGACGCGGGCGCGCCGCCGCACCGTGTTCCCGTTCGGCCACCCCTCCTCGCGGGGCGGCGTCTTCTCCGACCGCGGCCTGCGCGACCTGATCGCCATGGCCGGGCTGCCGGCGCGCATCGAGCAGCTGGCGGTGCCGTTCACCGCCGTCGCCATGGATCTGGGCACCGGCGCCCCGATCCCGCTCGACCACGGCGACCTCGAATCGGCGCTGCTGGCCAGCGCGGCCATCCCGGGGGTGCTGCCTCCCGTCGATCGAGACGGCCGCACGCTCGTCGACGGCGGGGTGGTCGCCTACCTGCCGGTGCTGGCGGCCCTGCGCGCGGGCGCGGCCAGCGTGGTCGTGCTCTCGGCCGGGCCTGCGGGCGTGCCGCAGCGGACGGCCGGCCTGCCGCGCCGGGCCCACACCGTCGCGGCCAGGGCCGGGCTGCTGCTGTGGCAGCACCAGATCGAGCGCGACCTCCACGAGGTGGCCGCCAGCATCCCGACCGTCGTGCTCCCGACGGGCGTCGACTCCTGGCCCGCGCCGTGGGACTTCGGCCACGCCCAGCGGCTGATCGACACCGCCTGCCACACGGCGGGCCGGTTCCTCGACGGGCTGCGCGTCAGCGGGCCCGGTCTCTACGGGGTCGACGGCCCGGCCGCGGCGTCCGTCCGAACGGAGGTCGTCCAGTGAGCACCGTCGCGTTCGTCAACCTCGCCATGCACGGGCACGTCAACCCGACGCTGCCGGTCGTCGCCGAGCTCGTCCGGCGTGGCCACTCGGTCAGCTACCACACCGCGCCCGCGTTCGCGGGGAGCGTCGAGGCAGCCGGCGCGAGCGTGCGCCTCTACTCCGGCGGCGACCGGCCGATGCCCGATCCGCCGATCCCGCTCACCATGCTCGGCGCGCTCGCGCGCACCACCGCCGACGTGCTGCCCGGCCTGCGGTCCGACCTGCGGGAGATCGGGCCCGACCTCGTCGTCCACGGCGCGGCCTGCCCGTGGGGCGCGGTCGCGGCGCGCGAACTCGGGGTGCCGGCGGCGGCGCTGTTCACCACGTTCGCGTTCGACCGGCGGACGCCCAGCCCGACCCGCGCCTCGTGGGACCTGCTGGCCTCCGCCGTCGCCCGGCCCGCCGCCGCCCTCGGCTACCTGCGGTCGCGGTGGGGGCTGCGCCACCTGCCGCCGGTCGACCTGGCCAATGTCCGCGAGCCGCTCAACCTGGTCTTCACCTCGCGCGCGTTCCAGCCGAGGGCCGACGCCTTCGACCGTTCCTACCGGTTCGTCGGCGCGAGCCTCGGCGCCCGCCCACCCGACCCGGAGTTCGCCTCCGACCGGCTGCGCGACCCGGTGCTGTACGCCTCGCTCGGCACCGTGTTCGACGGCGGCCCCCGGTTGCTGCGGGCCTTCGCCACCGCGCTCGCGCCGCTGGGCGGCACCGTGGTCGTCGCGACCGGAGCCACCGACCCGGCCGCGCTGGGGCCGCTGCCGGGCAACGTGCTCGCCCGCCGCTTCGTCCCGCAGCCGGAGGTGCTGGCCCGCGCCGCGCTGTTCGTCACGCACGGCGGGATGAACAGCGTCAACGAGGCCATGTACGCCGGGGTGCCGATGCTGGTAGTCCCTCAGGGCGCCGACCAGCCGCTCGTGGCCCGCCGGGTCGCCGAACTCGGCGCGGGCCTGGCGATCCGGACGCAGGACGCCACCGAGGCGGCCGTGCGCGCCCTCGCCCGCCGGCTGCTTGGCGAACCGAGGTTCCGGGCCGCGGCGGCCACCCTGCGCGTCGCCCAGCGCGCGGCCGGCGGCCATCGCAGGGCGGCCGACGAACTCGAGCACCACCTGCGCCGGGGGAGCGCCGACCCATGTCGCCTGTCCTCGTCGTGATGCTGCTGCTCGCCGGGTTGTCGGAGGCCGCCGGGCGGATCCTGCCCATGGTCGCCCGCCGGCCCGGCCAGTCGCGGTCGCACGCCGTGCTGCTCCTGCTGTCGGGCGCGGTGGTCGAGGGCACGGCCTTCGCGCTCTGGCCGCTGACCGCCTGGACGCTCGCCGAGCTGGTGCGGTCGGCCCCGATGTCCGACGTCACCACGCTGGCCTGGACGCCCGGCCTGGTCGCCCCGCTGCTGCTCGCCGCCGTGCTGGCGTTCCCGCTGCTCGGGCCGCTGCTGCACCTGCTGCTCTTCGTGAAGGTTGGGCTGGGCCTGGTCGCCCCGCTCGCCGCGGCGACGGGTCTCGGCTGGTGGGCCGCCGCGGGCTGCGTGGCCGTCGCCGGGGCCGGGCTCGGCACCGCCATCGAGGCGGTGCGCCGCCTGGTCGCGGCGACCGGCGGCGTGCCGGTCAGGGGGCTGGTCATGTGATCGAGTTCCCGCTGTTCGTCCTGGTGCTCGGCCCAGTCCTGCTCGCCGAGGCGCTGCTGGCCCGCTACGAGGTGCTGGCCTACACCGCGGGCTGGCGCACCCCGGTCACCGAGTTGCCCCACGGGATGCCGTACGCCCGGGGCGCCGACCCCGGCCGTCCACCGGCCGCCTACCTGGTCTACCTCGACGGCATCGGGAAACGCCGGTTCCGCGACAGCCGCGACGGCGGCCAGTTGGTGAAGGCCCTGATCGACGGGGCCCCGGAGTTGCGGGTGCTGGGTCAGGTGCAGCCCTACTCGCCGCTGGCCGAGCCGCTCGCCGGCCGGCCGGTGTGGGACTGGATCCGGCGCCATGCGGGGCTGCTGCTGTTCCTGCACAACGTCATGCAGATCTTCGTCGCCGCCGACCGCCGGTACCGTCCGCTCTACAACGGCGCGGTGGGTGCGCAGATCGCCGCGCAGTTGCGCCTGGCCGGCCACCGGCCCGGCAGCGGCGTCCCCGTGGTGCTGCTCGGCTACAGCGGCGGCGCGCAGGTCGCCACCGGTGCGGCCGGGGAACTGCGGGCGCGGCTCGGCGTCCCGATCCTGCTGATCACCATCGGCGGGTTCCACAACGGCGCCAACGACCTCACCGGCGCCTGCGGTCTGCACCGGCTCACCAGCGCCGCCGACGTCATCGAGCGGGTCTCCGTCTGGATCTTCCCCCAGCGCTGGCCGCTGCTGCGCCGCAGCGGCTGGAACCGGGCCGTGCGCGCGGGGAAGGTCACCACGCACCGGCTCGACCCGGCCACCCACATGGGGCGGCGCAGCTACATCGACCCGGCGGCGCTCCTGCCCGACGGCCGCACCCATCTGGCCCGCACCGCCGGTCTCGTGATCGCGCTGGTCCGCGCGCACACGGGAACTAGCGCCCGTCCATGACGTCGGACTTCAGCCGGTCGAACTCCTCGTCGGAGATGGCGCCCGACTGCCGCAGCCCGTCGAGCTGGGTCAGCCGCTGGATGACCGCGTCGGCGCCCGTCGCCAGCGGCGGCACCGGGCCGACGCGCATCCGGTGGGCGAGCGACTTCAGGTCGTCGAGGATCAGCGGCCGGCCCGGGCGGTCGGGGCTGTAGGCGATGGTCAGGCGGGTGCCCGGCGGCACCGGCCAGATGGTCGACTGGCGCAGTTCCATGCCGGGCACGTCGGGCACGTGCCCGATCAGCCGGTACATGAGCTGGTTGTTGACCCGCACGCCGGTCGGCACCACGTCGGTCACCACCGCTTCGGCGCGCAGGCCGTTCTCGCGCAGCGCGCGTTCGCGGGCGTCGGTGCGCCGCCACGCCGCGATCGTGAGAACGAGTGCCACCACGACGGCGAGGGAGAGCGTTCCAAAGACGATGGACATGGTGAGGTTGACCTGCGCACCGCCGTTCGTCCAGAGGACGTACATGAAGACCGCCAGAGGCAGGCTCCAGATCAGCTGGAGACCGACCGACAGACCGATCCAGACGCGTGCACCTTTGGGCATGTGCCGCACATTACCTCGGCAAGCATCGGTATCTACAAGAACTGGGGCGTCGGCTTGTGCACGGGGTGGAACCTTTCGCCACAAAGCTACGCTAGCGTAGGTTACGAAAACGTAAGTATGTGGGGAGCTGAGATGGCGCGCGCACTGACGCAGACGGAATTCCTCATCGAGCTGGAACCCGTCGTCGAGGAGAATCTCAACCGGCACCTGGGCGTGGCCAAGGAATGGTTCCCGCACGAGTACATCCCGTGGGACGACGCCCGCACCTTCGACGGGATCCTCGGCGGCACGGCCTGGCGGCCAGAAGACTCCACCATCCCCGACGTCGCCCGCACGTCTCTGCTGGTCAACCTGCTGACCGAAGACAACCTGCCGAGCTACCACCACGAGATCGCGACCACCTTCGGCCGCGACGGCGCGTGGGGCACCTGGGTCGGGCGCTGGACGGCCGAGGAGGGCCGCCACGCGATCGTCATCCGCGACTACCTGATCGCCTCGCGCGCCCTCGACCCGACGGCGCTGGAGCGGGCCCGCATGGCGCACATGGAGAACGGCTTCCAGACCGAGTACGGCACGATGCTCGGCCAGCTTGCCTACGTGTCGTTCCAGGAGCTCGCGACCCGCATCGCCCACCGCAACACCGGCAAGGCGTCGGGCGACGAGACGTGCGAGCGCATCCTGGCCCGCGTCGCCGCCGACGAGAACCTGCACATGCTCTTCTACCGCAACCTGCTCGGCGCGGCCCTGGAGCTCGACCCGAACCAGACCATGCGCGCCATCACCGACGTGGTGACCTCCTTCCAGATGCCCGGCGCCGGCATGGCCGGGTTCGCCCGCATGTCGATGGCCATCGCCCACGCCGGCATCTACGACCTGCGCTCGCACAAGGACGAGGTGCTGATGCCGGTCCTGCGGCAGTGGAAGGTCTTCGAGAAGGAGGGCCTCGACCCCGAGGGCGAGAAGGCCCGCCAGGAGCTCGCCGAGTTCCTCGACAACCTCGAGATCACCGCCCGGAAATTCGAGGAGCGGAGAGAGGCCCGGCGCGCCCGGGAAGCGGCAAAATAGCCCATATGACGTGGATCAACGAGCCTTCGAGCTGGACCGCCGACGGAGACACCCTGACCTTCTCCGTCACCGGTGAGACCGACCTGTGGCGGCAGACCCACTACGGCTACACCTACGACACCGCGCCGATGTACGGCCGCACCGTCGAGGGCGACGCCACGGTGCGGGTCACCTTCACGGCCGACTACGCCGAGCAGTACGACCAGGCCGGGGCCATCCTGCGCGCCGACGAGAACAACTGGATCAAGGCGGGGGTGGAGTACGTCGACGGCGCCGTCCAGATCAGCGCCGTCGTCACCCGCGACTTCTCCGACTGGTCGGTGATGCGCGCCCCCGAGGGCACCACCTCGGTCACCTTCGAGCTCGTCCGCGAGGGCGACTCCGTGCACATCAACTGGGGGGTCAACGGCGGCGAGCCCGACACGCTGCTCCGGCTGGCCTACTTCCCGCCGAACGTGCCCGCCCTCGCCGGCGCGATGGCGGCGGCCCCGGTCGGCAAGGGCTTCCAGGTCCAGTTCTCCGAAGTCGTGATCACCGGCTAGGTACCAGAACACCCTTCCGGACCCGCATACTGTGATGCGCACATGAGCGGGAAGGTCCGGGAATGGTGAGATTCGCTCCGTACAAGAGGTTCTCGTGGCCGCTCCGCTGGGCGTTGCGGCTGCTCACGACGCTTCTCGTACTCGTGCTCGTCGCGGTCGGCGGGATCGTCTGGGTGGTCCGCGCGTCGTTCCCGCAGACCGACGGCGAGCTGCGGCTGCCGGGGCTCACCAAGGCGGTCGTCGTGCGGCGCGACGCGTACGGCGTGCCGCAGATCTACGCCGACACGGCCGCCGACCTGTTCCGGGCGCAGGGCTACGTCCACGCCCAGGACCGGTTCTGGGAGATGGACTTCCGGCGCAAGACCACGGCCGGGCGGTTGTCGGAGTTGTTCGGCGACTCCACGCTGGACATCGACAAGGTGGTCCGCACACTCGGCTGGCGCCGGGTGGCCGAGCAGGAGATCAACCTCCTCACCCCGGAGGCGAAGGCGGGTCTCGACGCCTACGCCGCCGGGGTGAACGCCTGGATGCGGGACAACGAGGGCTACACCTCCAGGAGCCTGGAGTACGCGGTCCTCAAGCTCACCAACGCCGACTACGAACCCGAGCCGTGGACGCCGGTCGACTCGTTGTCGTGGCTGAAGGCGATGGCCTGGGACCTGCGGTCGAACATGGACGACGAGATCGAGCGCGCCGTCGACGCCGCGACCGTGCCGAGGGAACGCGTCGAGGAGCTGTTCCCGCCCTACCCCTACGACCGGCACCGGCCCATCGTCGCCTCGGGCGGCGTCCGCGACGGCGCGTTCACCTCGGGTGAGCGCCCGGTCGCCGCGGCCGACGCCCTCCGGCGCGTCTCGGCGACGCTGAACGCCGTGCCGTCGCTGCTGGGCAGCGGCGGCGACCCCAAGGGCATCGGCTCCAACTCGTGGGTGGTGTCGGGCGAGCACACCGACACCGGCAAGCCGCTGCTCGCCAACGACCCGCACCTCGGGCCGAAGATGCCCTCGATCTGGTACCAGGCCGGCCTGCACTGCCGCACCCTGTCGGCCGACTGCCCCTACGACGTCTCCGGCTTCACCTTCTCGGGCCTGCCCGGCGTCGTCATCGGCCACAACCGCACGATCGCGTGGGGCTTCACCAACCTCGCCCCCGACGTGGCCGACCTCTATCTGGAGCGGGTGCGCGAGAACACGTACGAGATCTCCGGCACCTGGGCGCCGCTGGAGACCCGGACCGAGCGCATCGAGGTCGCGGGCGGCACGCCGGTCGACCTGACCGTGCGCACCACCCGGCACGGCCCGATCGTCTCCGACGTCTTCGAACCGGTCGCCGGGCTGAAGACCACGGGCGTCGAGGTCGCGCTGCGCTGGACCGCCCTCGACCCCGGCAACACCGGCAACGCCATCTTCCTGCTCGGCAGGGCCACGAACTGGGAGGAGTTCCGCAAGGCCGCGGCCCAGTTCGAGGTCCCGTCGCAGAATCTCGTGTACGCCGACACCTCCGGCAACATCGGCTACCAGGCCCCAGGGAAGATCCCGGTCAGATCGGGCGGCGACGGCAAGTGGCCCGCCGAGGGCTGGACCGGCGAACAGGAGTGGACCGGTTTCATCCCGTTCGACGAGCTCCCGACGGCGTTCAACCCCGAAGAGGGCTTCATCGCGACCGCCAACAACGCCGTCGTCGGCCCCGGCTACACCCACTTCCTCACCGACGACTGGGCCTACGGCTACCGTTCCCAGCGCATCGCCGACCGCCTCACCCAGGCGATCTCGGCCGGCAAGGTCACCAAGGACGTCATGTCGGCGATCCACCAGGACTCCCACAACGGCCTGGCCCCCGTCCTGGTCCCGCACCTGGCCCGCGTCGGCGGCGCCGACACGGGGTTGTTCACCGGCTGGGACTTCACCCAGGAGAAGGACAGCGCGGCCGCGGCCTACTTCAACGCGGTCTGGCGCAACCTGCTGACGCTGACCTTCGACGACGAACTGCCCGAAGACCTGCGCCCCGGCGGCAACGACCGCTGGTGGGAAGTGGTCCGCCGGCTCCTCGACGCCCCCTCCGACACCTGGTGGGACGACGTCAGGACGCCCAGGGCCGAGCAGCGCGACGACGTCCTGCGCGCCGCCCTCGCGGCCGCCTCGAAGGAACTGCGCCGCACCCTCGGCGACGACCCGAAGGCGTGGACGTGGGGCGACCTGCACACCCTGGAACTCACCAACGAGACCTTCGGCACCAGCGGCATCGGCCCCATCGAGTGGTTGTTCAACCGCGGCCCCTACCGCCTGCCGGGCGGCAAGGACGCCGTCAACGCGACCGGCTGGGACGCCGCGTCGGGCGGCTACGAGGTGAACTGGGTGCCGTCGATGCGCATGGTCGTCGACCTGGCCGACCTCGACGCGTCGACGTGGGTCAACCTGACGGGCGCGTCGGGCCACGCCTTCAACGGCAACTACACCGACCAGGCGGACCTGTGGGCCGAAGGGAAGACGACCCCGTGGCCCTTCACCGAGGACCGCGTCCGTAGCGCCGCCACCGACGAACTGACGCTCACCCCGTAGAGGTCGCGCCGGGCGCGGCGCGGCTAGAGGAGCCGGTCGAGCCACGCGGTGCGGGTTCGGCGGGCCTCCGCGGAGAGGGCGGCGGCCGGGTAGAGGGCGTCGAAGCCGTGGAAGCCGCCGTCCCACACGTGCAGGTCCGCGCGGCCTCCGGCGGCCCAGATGCGGGTGGCGTAGGCGACGTCCTCGTCGCGGAAGACCTCGGCCGAACCGGCGTCGACGTAGGCCGGCGGGAGGCCGGACAGGTCGGCGGCGACGGCCGGGGAGACGTAGGCCGGGACGTCGTCACCGGTCAGCCCGCCGAGCACGGCCCGCCAGCCGTAGGCGTTCATCTCGCGGCTCCACACCCCCGGGCCGCTGAACTGTAGAGTGGACGTCGTCGCGTCGCGATGGTCGAGCATGGGGCAGATGAGCACCTGCCCGGCGAGCGCGGGCCCGCCCCGGTCACGGGCCATCAGCGCGACCCCGGCGGCCAGCCCGCCCCCGGCGCTGATGCCCGCGACGACGAGCTTCGCCGGGTCGGCGCCCAGCTCGGCCGCGTTCTCGGCGGCCCAGGTCAGCGCCCGGTAGCAGTCCTCGACGAGGGTGACGCCGGTGACGTCGGGCGCGAGCCGGTAGTCGACGGTGACGACGACGGCCCCGAACCGGTCGAGCCACTCCAGCGGGATGTCCAGGTTGGCGAACCGGTCACCCATGATCATGCCGCCGCCGTGGATCCACACGACACACGGCGCGTCGACGGCCCCGGGCGGCCCGAGCACGGTCAGCACGATCTCCGCGCCGTCGTCGGCGGTGACGGTCACCTCCCGCCGCTCGACCTCCCGCCCGGCGAGCAGGTCGTCGAGCGGCGGCGACGGCATCCCGCGCAACATCGCGACGACGTCGGGCGTCAGTTCGGGCATGGACGGCAGATCGGCGGACAGGGCGAGCAGTTCGGCGTCGACGGCGGGCCGGACGGGGGTCATCGGAGGTCCTTTCGGTGGTACGGGGACGGGCTCGGGCGGGGGTCAGAGGGCGGCTTTGCCGGCTACCGGGGTGAGGTCGGTGTAGGTGGACTCGCCCGCGAGCAGCGGGGCGATCCTGGCGACCATCGCCTGGGCCGTCTCGCCGGCGAACAGGCGGTGGTGGTCGGCCTCGGTGGTCCAGCCCTCGGTGACCTGGACGACGTCGGGGTCGGTGGCCGAGCGGCTGACCAGGTAGACCAGGCAGTGCTCGCTCGCGGCGGGGGAGCCCTCCGCCAGGCCGGTCAGCAGCAGGGCGATCAGGTCGTCTCCCCGGCCGGGCAGGGCGGTCATCGTGGCGGTGAAACCGTAGGTGGGGGTCATGCTCGTTCCTCTCGTCGGTGCTTCAATTACACGGCTTCCGGCCGCTCCGAGGTAGCACGATGCTGGCCAACGCTTGCCTGATCCTCTCGCCTGCGGTGTAATCGGGCGATGAGCATGGAAGAGCTGCGCGGGTTGCTGAACCGGCACGCCCGGCCCGACATGACCACGCCCATCGACGGGGTGCTCGTCTCCCGGGTCGAGCGGTCGGAGCCGCCGGAGACCTCAATGTCGGGGACGGTGCTGGCGGTCATCGCGCAGGGGGAGAAGCGGCTGGCGCTCGGCGACCGGGTCTACGACTACCGGGCCGGGCAGTATCTCGTCGCCTCCGTCGACCTGCCGGTCACCGGGCACTTCGTCGGCGCCACCCGGGAGGCGCCCGCGCTGGGGTTCGGGCTGGTGTTGCGGCCCGAGGCGGTGGCGGAAGTGCTGCTGGCGGCCGGGGACGTGCCCCGGCAAGCGGGAGCCGCGTCGGGGCTGGCGGTCAGCGACGTGCCGGCCGAGTTGCTCGACGCGGTCGTGCGGTTGCTCCGGCTCATCGAGCGGCCGAGGGATCGGGCGGTGCTCGCGCCGCTGGTCGTCAAGGAGATCCTGTGGCTGGTCGCGAGCGGGCCGCAGGGCGGGACGGTGCGGCAGCTCGGGCTGGCCGACAGCGGGCTCAGCCACGTCGCGCGGGCGGTGCGGTGGATCCGGGAGCACTACGCGCAGCCGTTCCGCGTGGAGGAGGTGGCGCGGTTGTCGGGCATGAGCGTGTCGGCGTTCCACCGCAACTTCCAGGCGGTCACCGCGATGAGCCCGATCCAGTTCCAGAAGCAGATCCGGCTCCAGGAGGCGCGGCTCCTGCTGGCCGCGGGCGGCGGCGACATCGCCGGGGTGGGGCACCGGGTCGGCTACGACAGCCCGTCGCAGTTCAGCCGGGAGTACCGCCGCCAGTTCGGCGCGCCGCCCAGTCAGGACGCCACGCTCCGCCCGGCGGCCCGGACGGTGGCGGCGTTGCCGTGACGGCCGCCCGCCGGGCGCGGCCGGTCGGCGCCGGACGCGGCGCGGAACCGCCGACGGCGGGCGGGGCCGTGGCAGGCGGAGCCGTAACTAAGAAGCGGTTACCGACGCGATCTCGTTGAGGGGGAACTCCAGGTAGTCGCCGGCCTCCTCGCACCAGGCGTCGAGGACGCCGCTGTGGAGTTCGCCGTGGCTGACCGTCGCGGTCACGCCGTCGGACAGGGTGATCAGCGCGCGCACGCCACGGTCGACGACGAAGCCCAGGAGCGACTGCTGGGCCGTCGGGAGGCGGCTGGCCAGGCGGCCGATCAGCGCCCACGTGTGGCCGCTCTGGCGGCCGTCGTCGCGGCTCTTGATCAGGCGCTTGGCGTGTTCGTGGGGGTCGGGCGGGGGCTCGGTGAACATGGGCGGCGGTTCGAGCTCGGCGACCCGGCCGCCCGGCAGCAGGATCAGCCGGCCGCCCGCCGGTTCGCGGCGGATCTCGATGTCGCCGGTGTCGTTGACCGGGACGGGGGCGTAGCCGGCCTCGCGCAGGGAGCGCAGGGTGCGGTCGGCGGGGGCGTTGCTGGCCAGCACCGTCGGGGCGAGCTGGCGCAGGCCCAGTTTCGCGAGCTTGCGGTGGCCGGCGATCTCGGCCAGCAGGCCGGGATCGGAGCCCTGCACGATGCAGCCGACCGAGGTGACGGTCACCTCGCCGTGGCGGCGGGCGACGTCGTTGATGAGGTAGACGAGCGGCTGGGGGAGGGTGCCGACCTGGGCGAGCTCGTCGAGCAGCTCGTCGGCGGTCGACCCGGCGTCGAGCGCGCGGCGCACGGTCGCGGGGCTGAACCGCCAGATCGACGCCGCGCCCTTCGCCTCGCGGGTGGCGACCCGGTCGAGCAGCGAGGCCAGTTCGACCGCCGGGGGGCCGGTGACCACGGCGGTCAGGTCGGCGCCGAACAGGGCGGTGCGCTGCGCGCTGGCCAGCGCCCGGGTGGAGGTCTCGGCCAGCGCCGGGTCGTGTTCGACCTCGGGGGCGCTGTCGTCGTGTTCGTCGCCCGCGACCGAGCCGAGGGAGGCCAGGGCGCGGCCGAGGTCGGTGAGGGAGTCGCAGGCGGTCAGGCCGAGCAGCCGCGACTCCTCCAGGATGCCGGGCGCCGACTCGGCCAGCAGCTCGCGGTCGAGCAGCGGCGCCCGCCAGTGCACCGACTGCACCAGCTCCTGCAGCGTGGCGAAGCCCTGGCCGGGCTCGACGTCGGTCAGGGCGCCGAGAACGGCCCGGCGGATGCGGGCGAGGGTCTCGCCGGCGGGGTCGTCGCCGAGCACCACCGGATAACGGCCGTCGACGCGGCGCAGCGACGAGCGCTCCATCCGCCACCAGGCCGCCAGCAGCACCCGCAGCCGGTGGGGGGCGTCTTCGAGCCGCCAGGCGTCGAAGCGCTCGGTCGGCACCAGGCCGCCCGCCTTGTCGTCGAGGGCGAGCAGCCGGGCCACCGCGCAGACCTCGATCAGCAGCCGGGTCTCGTCTTCCGAGGTGCCCGTCTCCTTGGCCACGCGGCGGATCTCGCGCACGCCCACGCCGCCGTTCTTCAGCAGCGGCAGGGTGGTCTTGTCGGTGTTCTCCAGCAGCGCGGTGGCGCGGTCGAGCAGGTGGGGCGCGGCCAGCGCCATCGCCAGGTCGACGGCGTCGCGGTCGACCGGGATGGTCGCCAGGTCGGGCGGATAGGGGGTGAAGGGGCCGTGGTATTCGGGGCCGCGCAGGCCGAGGGCGACCTCGCGGGGCATCTCGGCGACGTCCCACTGGGTGCGGAACAGCAGGCCGCGGTCCTGCGCCCACTTCTCGGGGGTGCCGGGGTTGACGAAGCGGTTGCCGTCGACGCTGCGGACCGGGCCGTCCCAGGCGAAGTCGTCGAGCAGGCCGACGGTTCCTTCGGGGGCGCTCGACAGCAGGTCGCCGAGTTTGTCGGGGTCGCTGAGCAGGGCGGTCACCCGGGCCGTCATCTGGCGTTTGCCGCCCGCCGGGGGGATGCCCAGCGTGCGGCACATGCGCCGCAGCCCTTCGGCGTTCAGCGCCCACGACTCCAGGTATTGGGCCAGCGGTTCGCCCAGGCCGCACGGGGCGGTCCACCAGCGGGCCACCGCCTCGGCCAGGTTGATGCGGCCGTCGGGACCGGGCCAGGCCAGGGCGCAGTCGTAGAGCCGGTCGAGCCACGGGATGACCTCGGAGGTGGACACGCCGAGGAACCGGGCCAGTTCGTCCTCCGTCGGGCGGCCGCCGATGACCAGGCACGCCTGCAGGAGCTCCAGAGGGGGCAGCGGGAGGCCGCGCATGACCTCCATGACCGCGAACGTGTTGCCGAGCCGCTGCGCGAGCGCATCGATCCGCCGGGGCCAGGGCGGGGCGATGGCGTCCGGGCGGTTGGCCAGGACACGCGCGAGACGGTCTTCGTCGAGAGTTGTCAGCCAGGCGATTAGGTGATCGTCCATCACAGATCTCTCAGGGCCTCGGGAAGCCGCGGTGGTGGAGACGCACGTGAGATCAAGATATTCGGCACCCTGGGCGACGAAAAGGTCATTCTCCTGTTCTCCCTCCTCCCCGCGAAGAGTGCTGGACTCCACCTCAGCACAGGATCACGCGATCGGAAGGCGATCCCGGATACTCGATGGGGAATTCCTGGCCGGGCGTTAACAGTGGTCCCAGCAGGCTCAGGAGATCGTCGGGGGGATCGTCGGCCAAGGGGCGCCCCCGCGCAGTCCGGGCTGCACGGGGACACCCCTCGGCCGGCGAGGGACTAATTCAGGACGGCCCAGACGGCCTTGCCGTGCGGGGCGAGGGGCGACCAGCCCCACCGCACGCTGATCGACTCGACGATGTGGAGGCCGAGCCCGCCGGGTTCGAAGGGGTTGGCCTCGCGCATGACCGGGGTGGCCGAGCCGGGGTCGGTGAGCGCGCAGGTGACGAACCCGCCGCGCCGGATGAGGGCGAGCCTGATCACCTCGCGCCGGTGGCGGTGGCCGATCTCCAGGCCGTGGCGCAGGGCGTTGGTGGCCAGTTCCGAGACGACGAGCTCCATGCCGTCGCACAGGTCGCCGAGTTCCCAGCCGGTCAGCGTGCCGGTGGCGAAGCTGCGGGCGCTGTGGACGGAATCGGCTCTGGGCGGGAGGACGAACGTGGCGGCCTGCGTGGGGGAGACGGCAGGCGGGAGGTCGCGCGCGGGTTCGGGCCACCAGCCGACCGGGGGCCACCAATCGAGTGCCGACCATTCGAGGACCGAGTGCACGAGATCATGATGGGGCACGGTCTCGTGCATGTGCAACAGCGGATGCACGTGCAGATGGTCGTTGCAGGCGCTACGGTTACCCAAAACGACCCTGGGACGAAAGGGGCGATCTTTGACAGACTGTAGTTCAGTCCACATACCGGAGGAATGACTCGTGTCCATCGACCCGCCAGGTTCCGGCTCCACCGTCCGGCGCATCATGCTCGGCGCCAGTCTCCGGAGGCTGCGCGAGGAGCGGGACCTGACCCGCGAAGAGGCCGGATTCCACATCCGCGCCTCCGAATCCAAGATCAGCCGGATGGAACTCGGCCGGGTCGGATTCAAGACACGAGATGTCGAAGACCTGCTCACCCTGTACGGCGTCGTCGACGACGCGGAGCGACGGCAGCTCCTGGAGATGGTCCGGGAGGCCAACACGCCCGGTTGGTGGCACAAGTTCGGCGAGGTGCTGCCGGGCTGGTTCGTCACCTTCATCGGACTGGAGGAGGCGGCCAGCGTGATCCGCACCTACGAGGTGCAGTTCGTGCCCGGCCTGCTCCAGACGTCGGCGTACGCCCGCTCGGTCATCCGGCTCGGGTTCCCCGACGCCACCGATGACGAGATCGAACGCCGCGTGCATGTGCGGATGCAGCGACAGGAGCGGCTGGCCCATGCGGGCGGCCCGCGCCTGTGGGCGGTCATCGACGAGGCGGCGCTCCGCCGGCCCATCGGGGGGCCCAAGATCATGCGCGAGCAGATCGAGCATCTGCTCGACGTGGCCCGGCTGCCCAACATCACCCTGCAGGTGATGCCGTTCCGCTTCGGCATGCACGCCGCCGAGGGCGGGGCCTTCACCATCCTGCGGTTTCCGGAGTCCGACCTTTCGGACGTGGTCTACGTCGAGCAACTCTGGGGCGCTCTGTACCTCGACAAACGCGAGGACATCGATCCGTACCTCACGGCCATGGAACAACTCTGCGTGGAGAGCACCACGCCGGGCGGGACCAGGGACCTGCTCGATGATCTTCTCAGAGAGAAAGTGTATGCAGACTTATAACGGGATGCCCGCCACCGCCCTTTCCGGGGTCCAGTGGCGGAAGAGCCTGCACAGCAACTCCACGGGCAACTGCGTGGAACTCGCGGAGCTGCCCGACGGCGGCGTCGCCGTCCGCAACTCCCGGTTCCCCGAGGGCCCGGCGCTCATCTACACGCGGGACGAGATCCGCGCGCTCGTGCTCGGGGTCAAGGACGGGGAGTTCGACGGCCTGGTCGCGTAACGCCGTTTCACCACGACTTTTAACACGAGGTTCACGCACTTAACGCCTTTGGGCCAGGTGTGTAACACGGGTCCGGCAGCATGGTTCCCATGCTGGACCAGATGACCTTGTATCCCGTCGCCGACGACGTGCTCTTCGCACCCGGCGGCCGGGTCGTGATCAGGACGTACGGTGTCGCCTCGGCGGCCGACCCCCATGACGGCAAGCCGCGGCCGGTGGCCTACCGGACGTGGGTCACCGGGGTCCGCGACCAGCCCCGCTACTGGCGCTGGGGACACTTCGAAGACGCCCGCCGGGGACACCGCAAGGTCCTCGAGTGGCTCACCGGGCGCGGACCGCAGCCCGCGCCCGTCAACTCCTAGACCGGGCCGTGGATCGGGCAGTTCCAGCTCAGCACGACCCGTTCGCCGTGCTCGTACCCCAGTGAGCAGTAGGTGCCGGTGTCGAGCCGGAGCAGCCTCCCCTCGGAGGCGGGCAGGCCGAGCCAGCGGGCCGCCAGCACCCGCAGGAAATGGCCGTGCGCCACGAGCAGCACCGAGCTGTCGTCACCGGTGAGCGCGTCGACGGCCCGGGTGATCGCCCGGTCGGCGCGCTCGCCGACGTGGTCGACGCTCTCACCCGGGTGGGCCGAGTCGCCCGGGATCACGCCGTCGCGCCAGATGTACCACCCGGGGATCGACTCCCTGATGGCGGCCGTGGTGACGCCCTCGTAGCCGCCGTAGTCCCACTCCCACAGGTCGGGGTCGGTCTCCCACTCGGTGAGCCCGGCGAGCTCGGCCGTCTTCTCGGCCCGCTGGGCCGGGCTGACCAGCACCAGCGCGAAGTCGCGTTCGGCGACCACGGCGTTCAGGGCACGCGCCTGCGTCTCGCCGTGGGGGGTCAGCGGGATGTCGGTCCGCCCGGTGTGGCGGCCGGCTCTGCTCCATTCGGTCTCGCCGTGGCGCAGCAGGATGATGTTCACCGACCCCATGATGGCCGGTGCCCGGTCGATAGTCTCTGATCGCGGACGTGTCGCGACAAAGGGGAGTCAGCAGATGGAACCGGTATCTGTGGGATTGATCGGAGCCGGGCCGTGGGCCGGCATGATCCACGCGCCCAAGCTCGCCGCCGGGCCGGACACCCGGCTGGCCGGGATCTGGGCCCGCCGCCCCGAGGCCGCCCGCGAGCTGGCCGCCAGAAACGGCACCCGCGCGTTCGAGCTGCTCGACGAGCTGTTCGACCACTGCGACGCGGTGGCGTTCTGCGTGCCCCCGGGTGTGCAGGCCGAGCTCGGCGTGCTGGCCGCGCAGGCCGGCAAGGCGCTGCTGCTGGAGAAGCCCCTGGCCGACAGCCTCGACGGCGCCCTGCGGCTGGCCGACGCGGTCGCCGAGGCCGGCGTGGCGACGCAGATGGTGTTCTCCTTCCGGTACGCCACCGCGACCGCCGCCTTCCTGGAGAAGGCCGCCGGGATCGAGCCGTTCGGCGGATACGCCGCCAACATCGGGGGCGCGCTGCACGGCGGCCCGTTCGCGACCCCCTGGCGGCTGGAGCGCGGTGCGATCCTCGACGTCGGCCCCCACATGCTCGACCTGCTCGACGCGGCGCTCGGCCCGATCGCCGGGGTGCGCGCCCACGGCAACTCCCTCGGCTGGGTCGGGCTGCTGCTGGAGCACGAGACCGGCGCGGTCAGCGAGGCGTCGCTGACCATGGCCGCCATCGGCGACCTGCCCGACGCCCGCGTCGAGGTGTTCGGCCGCAAGGGCTCGGCCACCCTGTTCGGGGCGATGCTGGGCGACGACGCCTTCGAGCGCATGGTCGCGCAGTTCGCCCAGACGGTCAGGAACGGCGGCGGCCACCCGCTCGACGCGGCCCACGGGCTGCGCCTCCAGCGCGTCATCGCGGAAGCGGAGCGGCAGCTCGCCGCCTGAGCAGCAGGGCCAGCCCCAGGGCGAGCGCGGCGCTGCCGGCGGCCGGCCCGAACGTGCCCGGCGTGAACCCGGTGACGGTCAGGGTGAGCAGCCCGGCCGCCGACAACACGACCGCCGCGACCGTCCGGGCGCGGGTCGGGCTCGCCGGGGGCGCCGCCTCGAACCGGGCCAGCAGCGCCGTCAGCACCGCCAGCACCAGCGACAACCAGCCGAGCCAGACGGGCAGCAGCAGCCACCAGGTCACCGACCACGGCTCGGGGGTCTGCGCGCCGAAGCCGACGAACGCGACGCCGCCCACGGTGATGAGCGCCGTCATGTGCCAGAGGTAGAAGGTCATCATGCGGGGCGCCAGCCAGGCCAGCACCGGCGCGGGCAGCGCCCGGTTCAGCCGCTCGCGCGCCCACAACGCCAGGCCGAGCTGACCGGCGAAGACCACGAGCATGACGGCGCTGGGCGGGGCCATGTTCGACGGCAGGCCGGGCATGCCGATCATGCTGGCCGGGTAGGGGCCGGCGAGCACCATGGCCGCCGTCATGCCGAACCCGGCGACGGCCAGCCACAGGGCCTTGCGGCCGGTCAGGCGGGCGAGCCTGCCCTGGGCGTACAGGAACCCGATCTGGTGGACGGCGAGCCAGACGAACACGACGTTCAGGTAACCGGCGGCCTCGAACCCGGAGAAGCGCACGACGTCGACGGCGAGCGCCCCGGCGGCGCACAGCGGCAGCAGCACCCCGGCGGGCGCCCGCGACAGCAGCGGCGTGGTCACGACCGCGAGCAGGTAGACGGCGAGGAACCAGAGCAGCTGGCCGACCAGCCGCGAGGCCACCTCCAGCGGCTGCGCCGGCACGCCCAGCGCGCCGAGCAGGTAGGGCAGCGGCAACCACACCGCGATCAGCGGCAGCACCGGCCAGCCGAGCCGCACCACCCGCTGGCCGATCCACTTCTCCGCGCTCTGCGCCTTGCCGGTCCAGCTGAGGTAGTTGGCCGCGCCCCCGGCGAAGAACACCAGCGGCATGACCTGGCTGACCCACGTCACCAGCGGCACCGACGCCAGCGCGTTGCCAGTGACCAGGTCGCCCCCGCGGTCGAGCAGCACCGGCATCGTCCAGTGCTGCACCACGACGAGCACCATGCCCAGCACCCGCAGGACGTCGACGAACGGGTCGCGCGGCGAGGCCACGGGATGGACGGGGTGGGGGTGGGTCATCGACATGGGGGGCCGCCTTCGGGGGGAATCGGGTCCCCTTGAGCCTCCCGAGAACGGCCGCGAAAGTCGGTCCCGCGGGCACCCGGCTTGATCGACGGGTTTCCGCTACCCCGGGTGGTGGTGCTGGCTACACCCCCGGGATCGGCGCCCTTCGCCGCCCGCCGGCTAGACCCCGCTCAGGTAGGCGAGCACCGCCAGCACGCGGCGGTGGCCGCTGTCGCTCGGCGGCAGGCCGAGCTTGGCGAAGATGTTGCCGACGTGCTTGTGCACGGCCCGTTCGGTGACCACGAGCGAGGCCGCGATGTCGGTGTTGGAGTGGCCCTCGGCCATCAGCGACAGGACCTCGCGCTCGCGCGGGGTGAGCGAGTCGATCGGGTGGGCGTGCCGGCGCACCAGCAGCTGGGCGATGACCTCCGGGTCCATGGCGGTGCCGCCCTTGGCCACCCGCTCCAGCGCGTCGACGAACTCCGACACCCGGGCCACCCGGTCCTTCAGCAGGTAGCCGATGCCGCCGCCGCCTCCGGCCAGCAGCTCGGTCGCGTAGGTCTGCTCGACGTACTGGGAGAGCACCAGGATCGGCTGGCCGGGGTGCACGCGGCGGACCTCCACGGCGGCGCGCACGCCCTCGTCGCGGAAGGTCGGCGGCAGCCGGATGTCGACCACGGCGATGTCGGGGCGGTGCTCGTCGACGGCCTCGTGGAACTCCTCGGCCGTGCCCACGGTGGCGACCACCTCGTGGCCCTCGGTGGTGAGCAGCAGCGTGAGGCCCTCGGCCAGCAGCACGCTGTCCTCAACGATGATCACTCGCACGGCAGCTCCACCCGCAGTGTCGTCGGCCCGCCGCGCGGGCTGGTCAGTGTGGTCTCCCCGTCGAAGGCGCTGACCCGGCGGCGGATGCCGGCCAGGCCGGACCCGCCGTCCTCGTCGGCGCCGCCCCGGCCGTCGTCGGTGACCTCGGCCGTGAGCCGGTTCTCCGTACGCCGGACGACGATCGTCGCCTTCGTGGCGGAGCTGTGCCGGGCGACGTTCGTCAGCGCCTCGGCGATCACGAAGTAGGCCGCCGCCTCGACCGCCGCCGGGAGCCGTCCGACGTCGTCGGTCTCGGTCTCGACCGGCACCGGCGAGCGGGCCGCCAGCGCCGCGACCGCACCCGGCAGGCCCCGGTCGGCCAGGATCGGCGGGTACATGCCCCGGATGATGCCGCGCAGCTCGGTCATCGTCTCCTCGGTGCTCAGCCGGGCCTCGGTGATCAGCGCGGCGGCCTTGCCGGGGTCGGTGGCCAGCACGCGTTCGGCGATGCCGAGCCGCATCGCGATGGAGACCAGCCGGGCCTGTGCGCCGTCGTGCAGGTCGCGTTCGATGCGGCGCAGCTCGTAGCCGTGCGCGTCGAGCGCCTCGGCCACCCGCTCGGCCAGCCGCACGTGCTGCGGCGTCGCCAGCAGCGAGCGGGCGAGCTGGGCCAGCCCCTCGGCGACCAGCGGCACGATCCGGAACCCCACGGCCGCGACCACCGCCATGAACAGCGGCACGGTGAGCGCCACCGTCCACCACGAGTCGAGCGCCCACGGCAGGTAGATGTGTCGGCCGGGCCCGAACGCGTCCCACCACAGCGGCAGCGACAGCGCCCAGCCGAGCGCGCCCCACAGGGCGATGGCCGGGATCGCGCCGAACGGGCCGGTGAACACGTGCTGGGCCAGGAAGGCGAGGTCGCGCCAGGTCTGCGGGTCGCCCATGACCACCCGCACCCGCGTGAGGATGCCGCCCCTGATCGGGTGGTACGACGCCGTCACCGGCCGGCCGAGCCACGCCCCCGCGTTCCGCCGGGCCAGTGACGCGACGCCCCGGTTCAGCCGGATCGCGTAGGGGAGCAGGATCAGCCCGAGGTAGGTCGCGGAGACGACCAGGGTCACGAAGGTGACGGCGATGGCCAGCAGACACAGGGGGACGAGCAGGAGCCCCAGCAGAAGCCGCCCGGTCGCCGTGACGGTCCGCCGCACCATGCGGTCAGCATAGCCTCACGTTCCCGGCAAAAAGGCTGTTGGTAACGTATGGGGCGCGTGACGCCGCAGCGAAGTCCGGTGCGAACCCGGCGCTGTTCCCGCAACTGTGATCCCTCCTCCGAGGGTCAGCCAGGTCGCCTGCGTCGTCGCCGACGTCGTCCGCCCTCGTGGAAAGGGTGATCCGTCCCCGGGTCTCTCGTTTCCCGGCAACTCCTCCGGAGGAAACTCGTGAGGCCCCTTCGCACGGCCCTCGCGGGCGTGTTGCTGGGTGTCACCCTGCTGTCCGGCTGCGGCAGCAGTGACACCGCCACCCCCGCCCCCACTTCTGCCCCCGCCTCGGCCGCTCCCGGCGGCCCCTTCCCGGTGACGGTCCAGGCCGCCAACGGTCCCGTGACGATCGCCGCCAAGCCGCAGCGGATCGTGTCGTTGTCGCCCACCGCCACCGAGTCGCTGTTCGCGATCGGCGCCGGGCCGCAGGTCACCGCCGTCGACGACCAGTCGAACTTCCCCGCCGAGGCCCCCAAGACCGACCTGTCGGGCTTCAAGCCCAACGTCGAGGCCATCACCGGGCGCAACCCCGACCTGGTCGTCGTCTCCAACGACCTCGAAGGCGTCGTCGCCGGGCTCGGCAAGGTCGGCGTGCCGGTGCTGGTGCTGACCGCCGCCACCAAGATCGACGACGCGTACGCCGAGATCGAGAAGCTGGGCACCGCCACCGGCAACCGCGCCAGGGCCGACGAGGTCGTGGCCGGCATGAAGCGGAAGCTCGCCGACCTGGCCGCCGCCGCCCCCAAGGCCGAGCTGACCTACTACCACGAGCTCGACGTCACCCCCTACGCCGCCACCTCCACCACCTTCATCGGCCAGATCTACGCCCTGTTCGGCCTGAAGAACATCGCCGACGCGGCCCCCGACGCGGCGGGCGGCTACCCGAAGCTCTCGGCCGAGTTCGTGGCGAAGGCCGACCCCGACCTGATCTTCCTGGCCGACGTGAAGTGTTGCGGCCAGAACGCCGAGGCCCTCGCGGAGCGCCCGGGCTGGGGCGGCCTCAAGGCCGTCGCCGACGGCGACGTGGTCGAACTCGACGACGACGTCGCCTCCCGCTGGGGCCCCCGGGTGGTCGACCTGGCCGAGGCCATCGGCGCCGGGGTGGCCAAGGCCGCGGGCTGATGCGCAAGGGGGTGGCGTTCGCGGGGGCCGCCGTGGTGCTGGCGGCGTGCATGACCGCCGGGCTGATGGTCGGCGCGGCCGGGTTGCCCCTCAAGGGGGTGGTGCTCGCGCTGGCCGACCGGCTGCCGTTCGTCGAGGCGCACTCCGGGCTGACGCCGCTGGAGACCGGGGTGCTGTTCGAGCTGCGGCTGCCCCGGGTGCTGCTCGGCGCGATGGTCGGCGGGCTGCTCGCCGTCGCGGGGGCCGGGTACCAGGGCGTGTTCCGCAATCCGCTCGCCGACCCCTACCTGCTGGGGGCCGCCGCCGGGGCCGGGCTCACGGTCACGCTGGTCATCGTGGCCGTGGGGGACGGGGCGGCGGTGCCGCTCGCGGCGTTCTGCGGGGCGGCCGGCGGGGTGCTGCTCGCCTACGGGCTGGGGCACACCGCCACCCGGGGCGGCGGCACCGCCACGCTGGTGCTCGCGGGGGTGGCGGTGACGTCGTTCCTGACCGCCATCCAGACGTTCCTCCAGCAGCTCAAGGTCGAGGAGCTGCAGCGCGTCTACGCGTGGATCCTCGGCGACGTCGGCGGCGGCTGGGAGCAGGTCGCGATGTGCGCCCCCTACGCCGCGGTGGCCGCCGCGATCCTGCTGCTGCACGGGCGGCTGCTCGACGTGTTGTCGGTCGGCGACGACGAGGCGAGCGCGCTGGGCGTGCGGGCCGGCCGGGTGCGGCTGGTCGTGCTGGTCGCGGCCTCGCTGGCCACGGCCGCCGCCGTGTCGGCGGGCGGGCTGATCGGGTTCGTCGGCGTCGTGGTGCCGCACGCCGTCAGGCGGCTGGCCGGGGGCTCCTACCGCGTGGTGCTGCCACTGTCGCTGCTGGCGGGCGGCGCGTTCCTGGTGACGGCCGACCTGATCGCGCGGACCGTGCTGGCCCCGGCCGAACTGCCCATCGGGGTGGTCACCGCGTTCGTCGGCGCGCCGTTCTTCGTGACCATCCTGCGCGCCACCCGGAAGGTGGAGACGTGACCGTCGAGATCACCGACGTGGGCGTGGACCTCGGCGGGCGGCCGGTCCTGCGCGGCGTGACCGCCACCGCCCGCGAGGGCCGCTGGCTGGCCGTCATCGGCCCCAACGGGGCCGGGAAGTCGACCCTGCTCAAGGCCGTCATGGGGCTGCTGCCCTGCACCGGGCTGATCACCGTCGGCGGCCGTCCGGTACGCGACCTCGCGCCCCGCGACCGGGCCCGGGTGCTGGCCTACGCGCCGCAGAGCCCGCTGCTGCCGCCCGACATGACCGTTCACGAGTACGCCCTGCTGGGGCGGACGCCGTACATCCCCTACTGGGGGCGCGAGAGCGCCCGCGACACCGAGACCGCCCGTGCGGTGCTCGACCGTCTCGACCTCACGGCCCTGGCCGCGCGCCCCCTGGAACGGCTCAGCGGCGGTGAACGCCAGCGGGTGGTGCTGGCCCGCGCGCTGACGCAGCAGGCGCCCGTGCTGCTCCTCGACGAGCCGACCACGGCCCTCGACCTCGGCCACCAGCAGCAGGTGCTGGAACTGGTCGACCGGCTGCGCCGCGACGACGGCCTCACCGTCGTCAGCACCCTGCACGACCTCACGGTGGCCGCCCAGTACGCCGACGACCTGCTCCTGATGAGCGGCGGCACGGCCGTGGCGGCCGGCGGCCCCGGCGAGGTGCTCACCGAGGAGCTCGTCACCCGCCACTTCGGCGCCCGCGTGACCATCGGCGCCGGACCGGCCGGACGGCCGGTCGTGCACCTGCGCCGCCCTACTGGGTGAACTTCACACTCGAGATCATCGTGGTGATCATCGTGTCGTCGCACTTGGCCGTCGGGCAGAAGAACGTCATCAGCGCCGACGGCTGGCCGGCCCGGGTCACCAGGTAACTGCGGAAGTCGAGCCGTCCGGCGCCGGTCGCGTCGCTGAGGAATCCGCTGACCTTGAAGCCGGGCTGCCCGCCCACCGAGGTCGGCTCGGGCGCGCCCGGGATGGACACCACGCCGGGCAGCGTCGCCTGGAGCCCGGCCTGGACCGACTCCAGCGCGTCGCCGGCCGAGATCGTGTCGGTGGTCTGGGCGATGACGCCGCTCGACTTGTCGGGGGAGCCGGTGATGATCGGGTTGACCGCCGACCAGTCGGGGTTGCCGGGCACGCTGAACAGCGCGTCGAACGCGTCGGCCGAGGCCGCGATCGTGACGTGCTGGTCGGAGTAGTCCTTGCGGGTCCAGGTCGACGGATAGCTGAAGCTGTAGGGGGCCGCGACGTTGCCGGGGAAGCTCTCCCACGACGCCTGCCCGTCGCCGCCGCTCTGGCTGACGACGTAGACCGCGCCCGCCGCGATCAGCCCCAGCGCCAGCACCCCGCCGATCACCGGGACCAGCGGGAACTTCTTGTTCTGCGGCCGCCCGGACGGGGACGTCGACACCTGCGACACCCGCGAGGGATACGACGACGGGTGCGAGGGATGCGTGTAGGGCGGGTTGGAGATCGGGTTCTGGTAGACGGGGTTCTGGTGGACGGTGCCCGGAGGCTGCGACGGCCACGACTGCCGGGGGCCCGAGATCGGGCTGGGCAGGTCGCCCTCGGTGCCGCTGATCGCGTCGCGCAGCGCCGACACGAACGCCGTGCAGGTCGGGTAGCGGTCGAGCGGCGACTTCGACAACGCCCGCGACAGCACCTGGTTCACCGTGTGGGGCAGGTCGGGCCGGTAGGGCGTCAGCGGCGGCGGGTCGTGGGAGACGTGCGCGTAGAGCAGCGCCAGCTCGGTGTCGCGCTGGAACGGCGGCAGCCCGGCCAGGGCCTCGTAGACGACGCACGCGAAGGCGTAGCCGTCGGCGCGGCCGTCGACCGGCAGGCCCCGGATCTGCTCGGGCGCGACGTAGCGCGGGGTGCCCATGAAGTGGCCGTGGCTGGTCAGGCCGGTGTCGGCCGAGGAGCTCTTGGTCAGGCCGAAGTCGGTCAGGTAGACGTGGTCGTTGCCGGTGACCAGGATGTTGGCCGGCTTCACGTCGCGGTGCACCAGCCCGTTGGCGTGGGCCTCGTCGAGGGCCGAGGCGATCTGCGAGAACAGGTGGTTGGCCCGCGCCACCGGCAGCGGGCCGTTCGACTGCACCAGCTTGCGCAGGTCGCTGCCGCCGTCGACGTAGCGCATCGCGATGAACAACATCCCGTCGTGCTCGCCGGCCTCGTAGATCGGGATGATGTGCGGGTGGTCGATCGAGGCGACCAGGCGCGACTCGCGTACGAACCGGTCGCGGAACCGGCTGTCCTCGGCCAGCTGCGGGGCCAGCACCTTGAGCGCGACCGCGCGGCCGAGCCGCTGGTCGCGCGCGCGGTAGACGGTGGCCATGCCGCCCCGGCCGACCACCGCCTCGATCGTGTAGTCGCCGATCCGCTGCCCCACCAGCGCCGGCAGTTCGGCGCTCATGGCGCGTCCGACGGATGACCGCAGAACCCGCAGAACCGGTGGGCGTGGCCCAGCCGCATGCCGCACTGGGTGCAGAACTTCTTCGACGCCCCGCCCGGGTTCGAGCCGGGGTTCGAGACGTGCTGCCGCCCCCCGGGCGGCGAGACGTCCACCACCGGCTGCCCCGGGTTGGGGGTGCGGTAGACCTCCGTCTGGGCGGGCCAGGACGTGACCAACGCGTGGTTCTCCCCCGATGTGTCCTGCTGATCCTCCCCGTTGCGCCGGCGCCGCAGCAGGAACGGCACCGACCCGGCCACGACGGCCCCCACGAGCACGACACCCCCGGTGATCCAGATCCACGACGCCACCCCCGACGCGGGCGCCGGGACGGGGACGGGCGTGGACTTCTTCGTCGCCGCGTCCTCGGCCGTGCCGGCCTTGGCCTTCGAGACGCGGAGGTATTCGAGCGCCACGGCGTGGTCCTGCCGCAGGGTCAGCACCTGCTGCAGCACCGGGGCCGCGTTGCCGTAGAGCTTGTTGTGGTAGGCGGCGAGCGCCTGCTCGTAGACGACGTCGACGGGGCCCCGGCGGGGCGTCACCCCGGCCGCCACCAGGGCGGTGCGGATCTCGTCGACGGGCGTCACGGTCGCGGGCAGGCTGCCGCCCCCCGACAACACCCCAACCACCTCGCTCTTGCCGTCGTCGATCACCGCGGCGCCGACGGCGCCCGCTTCGATGAGTTTGTCGATTTTGTCACGTTCCGCCGCCTTGAAGTTGCGGCTGCCCGGCGGGTCGAAGTGGGCCGTGTCCATCTTCGGCGGCGCCTTCGCCGACGGGCGGGCGGCCATCGTCATGACGTCGACCGACTCGACCTTGGCGCTGATCGTGGTGCCCATCGGCACGGTCGGCAGGTTGTTCTTCGGGCCCGCGTTGACCTTCAGCACGGCCGGGGCCGAGGGCGCGTCGCCCGCCGACAGCACCTCGGCCGCGAGGCCGTCGGGCAGCGGCGGGTCGAGGAACGGGAAGGCGGTCACCTTCGTCTCGACGGTGGCGTTGCACGTCGAGTTCTGGGTGCGCGGCGGATAACACGCCTGCAGGCGGATGTTCAGGTCGGGGTCGTCGACCGTGTGACGGTCGAAGTCGGCCGGGATGTCGACCTTGAAGTATTCGGCGAAGACCCGGTTGGCGGCGTACACCTGCAGATCTTTGTCGGGACGGACGACCTGGGTCGCGGTCACGATCACGCCGTCGGGCGTGACGGTGAATCCGCTGCCGGTCGCCAGTTCGACCTCGTATTCGCGTTCGAAGCGCTGAAGACGGGCGCGGTCGTCGATGAGGGTGACGGAGACCGTGGACTCGGACTCCACCCGGACGGCCCCCGGGGTGACCCGGTCGGTCGATCCGCTGGGGTGGGGATGCAACAAGGGCATGCCCAGGACACCGAGGGCACCGAGCCCCGCGATGACGGCCAGGCGGGGCATGTCCGCCTCCTTACCGAATGACGACGAATTCCAGCGTCTCAGTGGCCGGAAACCCCGGCAAGGGTTCACACGGTCACCGAAACTCATCTGATACCGGCCAAGGATCACGCCAAGGCTTGCATTTCACTTGCAATCGGATCGAAGGTGGCGACCTGCCGCTTCGCGGGGCGACCAGGACACACTAATCTGCCACCATGGCCCTCCGCATCCCCGCGCCCTCACGGAGCGACCTCCTCATCGGCGCCGCCGTCGCGGCCGTCGGCATCCTTGAGGCCTTCACCTCCGCGACCAGCTACGGCGCGGCCCAGAATCCCGAACTCTGGTGGATCCCGCAGGCCCTGATCGCGGGGGCCGTGCTCTGCTTCCGCCGCACGTCGCCGGTGATCGTCTTCGTGGCGACCGTGGTGATCCAGTTCCTCTGGCACCGCCAGGGATACGAGATGTGCCAGGTCCACCAGCAGGCCGCGCTGCTGATCGCGTTCCACTCGCTGGGCGCCCACCTGTCGTGGAAGCGGGGGGCCGTCTGGGGCCTGGGCGGGATCTTCGTCTTCGACATCGGCGCGGTCGACATGCGGCCGCTGCCCGTCGACGAGGTCATCTTCCTCACGGTCCTGTTCGGCTTCGCCTACCTGACCGGTGTGGGCCTGCGCGCCTGGCTCGTCCGGGCCGAGAAGGCCGCCAGGCAGGCCGCGCTGGCCGAGGTCGAGCGGGAGCGCCGGGCCGCCGAGGCGGTCGCCGCCGAGCGCAGCCGGATCGCCCGCGAACTGCACGACGTGGTCGCCCACAGCGTCAGCATGATGGTCATGCAGGCCGCCACGCTGCGCCGCTCCCAGGGCGGCGAGAACCCCGTGCTGACCGGGATCGAGCAGGCCGGCCGCGACGCCGTCAACGAGCTGCGGGTGATGCTGGGCGCGTTGCGCATGCCGCAGGACGAGGCGCTGCCTCAGCCCGGCCTCGACATGGTGCAGAACCTGATCTCCACGGTCAGCAACACCGCCCTGACGGTCACCCTGACGGTCAGCGGCGAGCCGGTCCGGCTGGCGCCGGGTCTCGACCTGTCGGCCTACCGGATCGTGCAGGAGGCGCTCACCAACGCCGTCAAGTACGCCGGCGAGGCCGACGTCCAGATCAAGATCACCTATCACCCGCTCTCGGTCACCCTCGAGGTGACCGACAACGGCAGGGCCACCGGGACCGACGGGTTGTCGACCGGCAACGGCCTCATCGGCATGCGCGAGCGGGCCGAGCTGTTCGGCGGCACCCTCGACGCGGGGCCGCGTGAAGAGGGCGGGTTCCGCGTCTGCGCGGTGCTGCCCACGTCCCCGGGAGTCGTCCTGGTATGAGCGAGAACATCAGGATCGTGCTGGCCGACGACCAGGCCATGATCCGGGCCGGTCTCCGCATGGTGGTGGAGAGCGAGCCGGGCATGGAGGTCGTGGGCGAGGCCGCCGACGGCGTGGAGGCCGTCGCGGTGGCCCGCCGGGTGCGGCCGGACGTGGTCCTGATGGACATCTCGATGCCCCGCATGGACGGCCTGACCGCCGCCCGGCAGCTGCTCGAAGCGCCCAGCCCGCCCAAGGTCATCATGCTGACCACCTTCGACACCGACGAGAACCTCTACGCCGCCCTCCGGGCCGGGACCAGCGGCTTCCTGCTCAAGGTGTCGCCGCCCGAGCAGCTCGTGGAGGCCGTCAGGGTGGTCGCCGCGGGTGACGGGCTGCTCGACCCGGCGGTCACCACGCGGGTGATCGCCTCCTTCGCCGGCCGTCACGAGCCGGTCCGGCCGCCGCAGCTCGCCGAGCTGACGCCGCGGGAGCTGGAGGTGCTCCGCATGCTCGCCAAGGGCCTCACCAACGCCGAGATCGCGAGCGCGCTCTTCGTCGGTGAGGCCACGGTCAAGACCCATGTGGCGCGGGTGCTGATGAAGCTGAACCTGCGCGACCGCGCTCAGGCGGTCGTGTTCGCGTACGAGTCGGGCGTGGTGACGCCCGGGGCCGTCGGGTAGTAGGAGATCCACTCCGCGTCGGACATGCGCAGCACCTTGACGCCCCAGTAGCCGAAGGCGATCACCGGGACGCCCCAGGTGAGCAGGGTGATCGGGCCGTACTCCAGGATGAAGCCGACCCACCAGCCGATCAGGATCAGGATCGTCGTCCACAGCGGGGCGAACCCGGCGCGCCACAGGGCGATGGCGAGCAGGCCGGCCCCGATCGGGCCGAAGAACAACCACGGCATCTGGAAGCCGAAGACCACGCCGGGCAGGTTGAACATCTCGTCGAAGATCTTCGCGGCCTGCTCGGGGGTGTTGTGCTGCCCCAGGTACCACTCGACCGGGTCGACCATCAGCAGCGCCGACAGCGCCAGGAAGCCGATCACGGCCATGGTGCCGCCGATGTGGGCGAGCACCGCGCCGCGCTTGCGGGCGAAGTGCAGGACGCCGATCAGGGCGACCGGGAGCAACATCCACGACCAGTGGTAGAGCGCCGACTGGAGCTGCGCCATGGCCGGGTTGTCCTGGTAGCTGACCGACTCGCGGATGTCGCCCCAGGTGCCCGGGTCGACGACCACCGCGACGAACTGCAGCACCGGCGAAACGATCAGCAGCAGGCCGGTGGCCCAGCGCCGGAAGCCGGTTGTGCTCTTGAACATCTCTCGAATCCCCCTCGGGTATCTCTCAGTGCGGCGGACGTTACGGATCCGGCCATCGGGAGGACGTCCGTCAGACGGGTGATTCGCCGTCACTCCGGAGAGTGACTTGCGGTTACATCCGGACATTGGCATATATTTTTCGTCAAGAGGTATCGATAGCAGGAGAACTTTCATGACTGCGTTCCCTAAGGTGCTGTTCGACGAGGGCCACAGCGAGGCCTGGACGATCCGGCGCGACGTCGCCCAGGCGATGAACCCCGGCCACCCCGACGACAACTCCTACGCCCGCGCGGCCGACCTTCTCCGCCGGTTGGGGCACCAGGTTTCCGCCCACACGGACGGGACACTTGTCCTCGACGGCCAGGACGTGCTGGTCATCGCCCATCCGTCGGCGCAGCGCTGGGAACGCACCACCGGTCTGGGCAGCCCCGAGTTCACGCCGGAGGAGATCGACGCCGTCGAGGCGTTCGTGGCGGCCGGGGGAGGGCTCGTCGTCCTCGCGGAGGAGGAGCAGGAGAAGTACGGCACCAATCTGGGTGACCTGCTGTCCCGCTTCGGCGTGAGGGTCGTGCACACGACCGTCCAGGACCCGGCCAACCGGTTCAACAACGTGGCCGCCTGGGTGCTCGGCGAGCCGGCGCCCGGCTCGATCGACGGCGCCGACGTGCTGGCCGGGGTGCGGCGGGCCTGCTTCTACCGGGCCGGCGTGCTGGAGGCCCCCGAGGCGACCGCCCTGTTCCGGACCTCCGGGAGCGCCACCCCCGCCAACGCGCCGCTCGCCGTCGCGCTGCCCTACAAGGCGGGCCGGGTCGTCGTGGTGGCCGACTCCGACCTGTTCGGCGACGACTCGATCGGCGACCTCGACCACGCGCGGTTGTGGGGCAACCTGGTGACCTGGGCGGCCCGCTCGCCCGAGGCCGACACGACCGCCGCCAGGGGCCGGCCCGAGTTCGGCGCGCTCAAGGAGGCCGTCGAGGCGCTCCGGCCGTACACGGAGAAGGACGGCACCTTCACCGGTGACACCGCGCTGATCACCCGGGTCGCCGCGGAGGTCGCCGAGCTGGCCCCCCGGTTCCCGCACGACGCGGTCTACCTCTCCGAGGTGCGGAAGGACCTCGCCGCGTGGGCCGAGACCGGCGGCAAACCCGACTTCCTCGACTCGCTGAACGCCTTCCACCCCGACGAGCAGCGCGTCGACGGGCTGGAGCACCTCGTGGTGTTCCCGATGTACACCCAGAACGGCAACCCGAACCGCCAGCTGGAGGCGGTCTGGATCAGGACCGTCTGGCCGCAGTGGCTGGCCGACCTGGAGGCCGGGGGCTACGACAACCCGATGTTCGTGCCGATCGCCTTCGTCGACTTCACCGCCGGCTACGACACCGACTCGGCCGTGCTGTTCCCGGAGACCGTGGTGGTCAGGGAGACCCCGCCGCGCTTCACCTGGGGCGGCATCTTCTGCGACCGCGAGGCCGCCCGCTTCCGCATGGTGACCGACGCCGCCGCGAAGACCCTCAAGCTCGACCTGCCGCCCGACGCCGCCCGCCTGGTCGCCTCGCAGGAGCTCGCCCAGGAGACCTTCACGATGTGGGACCTGGTGCACGACCGCACCCACTCCCACGGCGACCTGCCGTTCGACCCGTTCATGATCAAGCAGCGGATGCCCTACTGGCTCTACTCCCTGGAGGAGCTGCGCTGCGACCTGACCGCGTTCGGCGAGGCCGTGAAGCTGGAGGCCGACGGCGTCCCGCACGCCCGCTACGTGCAGCTGGCGATCCTGTTCGACCGGCTGTTCCGCTTCCCGATCACGGGCGCGCGGGTGCGCAACTACGACGGGCTCGGCGGCCAGCTGCTGTTCGCCTTCCTGCACCGCAACGACATCGTCCGGTGGACCGACAACCGCCTGACGATCGCCTGGGACCGGGTCGCCGACGGCGTCGCCGACCTGCGCGCCGAGGTGGAGAAGCTCTACCGCGACGGCATCGACCGCTCGAAGCTGGCCCACTGGATGGCCGCCCACGAACTCGTCGCCGCCTACGTCGCGCCCCACCCGGCCTCCAAATGGGCTGCGCGGGACCTGCCGGAGGAGCAGAAGGCCATGGTCGACGCGGTGCTGCCGGACGAGTTCCCCCTGAGCATGTTCTACGAGGCGCTGCGCCGTAAGCTCGCCGACGTGATCGAATCGACGAAGGGCGTGCGCTGACGATGAACCGCGTCATTCTGGTGCTGGGGGCGGGCGGCCCCGCCGGGCGGGCCGTGGTGCGGAAGTTCACCGACCTCGGCGACACCGTCATCGGGGTCGACCGCTCGGGCGCCGAGGGTTGCCTGAAGACCGACCTCCTCGACCTCGCCCAGGTACGCGACCTGGAGGCCCGCGTCCGCGCCGAGCACGGCCGGGTCGACGGGATCTTCCACCTGGTCGGCGGCTGGCGCGGCGCCAAGACGTTCGCCGAGACCCGCCTGCAGGACTGGGCCGACCTCGACGCCCTGCTGGTCCGCACCCTCCAGCACGTCACGCTCGCCTTCGAGCCGCTGCTGAAGGCCGGCGACGACGGCCGGTTCGCGATCGTGTCGGCCAAGGCCGCCGAGGCCCCGACCCAGGGCAACGCCTGCTACGCCGCCGCCAAGGCCGCCTCCGAGGCGTGGACGCTGGCCTTCGCCGACGCCCTCAAGAACAGCCAGGCCGCCGCCTCGATCGTGGTGGTGATGGCGCTGGTGCACGACGCGATGCGGCAGGCGGCGCCCGAGAAGCCGTTCCGCAACTTCACCGATGTCGCCGACCTGGCCGACGCCCTGGCCGGTCTGTGGGACCGGCCCGCGACCGAGGCCAACGGCCTCAGATTGGACCTGACGGCCCATGGCGACTGACGCGGTCAGGCGGCACGACCCGGCCCGCCGGGGGTTCGCCAGCGACAACTACGCGGGCGTGCACCCGGAGATCCTGGAGGCGATCGCCCTCGCCAACGGCGGTCACCTGGTGGCCTACGGCGACGAGGTCTACACCTCCGCGCTGCGCAATGTGTTCCGCCGCCACTTCGGCGAGCGGGCCGAGGTCTACCCGGTGTTCAACGGCACCGGGGCCAACGTGGTCTCGCTGCGCGCGATGTGCCGGCCGTGGGAGTCGGTCGTCTGCGCCGACACCGCCCACGTCCACGTCGACGAGGGCGGGGCCCCCGAGGTCACCGGGTCGCTCAAGCTGCACACCGTGCGCACGCCCGACGGGAAGCTCACCCCCGATCTGGTCGACACGCAGGCGTGGGGCTTCGGCGACGTCCACCGGGCCCAGCCCCGGGTCGTGTCGATCACCAACGCCACCGAGCTCGGCACGGTGTACACGCCCGCGGAGATCGCCGCCCTGACCGAGCACGCCCACGCGCGCGGCATGCTCGTGCACGTCGACGGGGCGCGGTTGTGCAACGCCGCCGCCGCGCTCGACGTGCCGCTGCGGGCGCTGACCACCGACGTGGGGGTCGACGTGGTGTCGTTCGGCGGCACCAAGCTCGGGCTCATGCTGGGCGAGGCCGTGGTGGTGCTGAACCCCGACGCGGTGCGCGGGCTGCCGTACATCAGGAAGACGAGCATGCAGCTCGCCTCCAAGATGCGGTTCGTGTCGGCCCAGTTCGAGGCGCTGCTCTCGGGCGACCTGTGGTTGCGCAACGCCCGCAACGCCAACGCCATGGCGGCCCGGCTGGCCGAGCGGGTCGAGAACGTGCCCCACGTCACGCTGACGCGGCGGCCGCAGGCCAACGCGGTGTTCGCCACCCTGCCCGGCGAGGTCGCCGACCGGGTGCGCAAGGACTTCCCCTTCTACACGTGGAACCAGGAGACGGGCGAGGTGCGGTGGATGTGCTCGTTCGACACCACCGAGGAGGACGTGGACGCCTTCGTCAGGGCGCTCGCCGAGGGATAACCTGGTCCCCGTGCCGTTACGGGTCGTGATCGCCGAAGACAACCTCCTGATGCGGGAGGGCGTCGAACGCGTGCTCTCCCGCGATCCCGACCTGGCCGTCGTGGCCGCGTGCGCCGACCTCGGGGGGCTGCTGGCCGCCGTCGAGGAGCACCGGCCCGACGTGGTCGTGACCGACGTCCGCATGCCCCCGACGTCGACCGACGAGGGCATCCAGGCCGCCACGAAACTGCGCGCCGGGTGGCCCGAGACGGGCGTCGTGGTCCTGTCGCAGTACGCCGAGCCGTCCTACGCCACGATGCTGCTCGCGGGCGGCAGCGCCGGGCGGGCCTACCTGCTCAAGGAGCGGGTGGGCGAGCCCGGCCAACTGGTCGAGGCGGTCCGCGCGGTGGCGCGCGGCGGGTCGGTCATCGACCCGGTCGTCGTCGAGGGCATCCTGGCCGACTCGCTGCGGCGGCGGGCCTCCCCGCTCGCGGCGCTCACTCCCCGTGAGCGCGACGTGCTGGCCCAGATCGCCCAGGGCAAGAGCAACGCGGCCGTCGGCGAGACTCTCTACCTGAGCGAGAAATCGGTGGAGAAGCACATCAGCGTGGTCTTCGCCAAGCTCGGGCTGGAGGCCGCGCCCGAGGTGAACCGGCGGGTGCTGGCCGTGCTGCTCTACCTGTCGGAACAGGAGGGGTAACACCCTTAGCGACGGGCGCCCCATACGACACCATGGGTTGCCATGGGGTCCGTCGAAGTTCTCATCGTCGACGACCAGGCGCCGTTCCGGGCCGTCGCACGGCGGCTGGTCGGCCTGGTCGCCGGCTGGCGCGTGGCCGGCGAGGCGGAGTCGGGGGAGGCCGCCGTCGCGGCGGCCGCCCGCATCCGTCCCCAGGTGATCGTGATGGACATCAACCTGCCCGGCATCAGCGGCATCGAGGCCACCCGGCGCATCCTGGCCGGGCAGCCCGGCGTCACGGTCGTGCTGGTGTCCACCTACGCGGCCGAAGACCTGCCGCCCGACGCCTACACCTGCGGCGCGGCCGGCTACATCCGCAAGGAGGACCTGACCCCGGCCCGGCTGAGGGCGCACCTGGCGGCCATCAGCCCGCCCATGCCGTGGACGCCCGCGCCCGGCGGCGTCGACGACGAGCACAGGTAGACGCCCTCAAGAGGGGTGCGCCACGGCCGGTGCGACAGGACCGGCCGGGCGACGAACTGGCGCAGGTCGGCCGCGCCGCCGCCGATGTCCCCGCCGACGTAGTTGGCGTCGTGATCCTCCAGGGCGCGCGGGCCCATGACGTGGCGGGCCAGGACCACATCGCGGAAGCCGGGGGCGAACCGTTCGATCTGGGCCTCGATCGCATCGGTCATGTCGCCGTCGTAGCCGTGCGGGACGTGGCAGTAGGCCCACAGGGTGCGCTTTCCCTCGGGGGCCCGCGACGGGTCGGGAGGCTGCACCAGGAGGACGTAGGGACGCTCGCCGACCCGTCCGCGCACCGCCGCCCGCTCACTCGCGGCGATCTCCTCCAGGGTGCCGCCGAGGTGGACGGTCCCGGCCGCCGCCACCGCCGGGTCGCGCCAGGGGACCGGGCCGCCGAGCGCCCAGTCGACCTTGAACACGCCGGGGCCGTAGCGGAAGCGGCGCATCCTGCGGGCGTAGGACTCGGGCAGGTCGGCCATCTCCGCGAACCGGCGCGGAGTGACGTTCAGCAGGATCGTCTCGGCGTCGGGGAGCTCCTTCAGGGCGGTCACCCGGTGGCCGGCGACGGCCTCGCCGCCGAGCTCGCGCAGCCGGGCCACCATCGCGTCGGCCATCACCTGGGAACCGCCGCGCACCACCGGCCAGCCGACCAGGTGGGCCGTCGCGGCCAGCATCACGCCGTAGCCGGCGGAGATGGGGCTGCGCAGGTCGAGCATCGAGTGGGCGGCCATCCCGGCCAGCGCCGCGCGGGCGCGCGGTTCGCGGAAGAGCAGGTGCGCCGCGGTCGTGGCGGGGAGGGCGCCGGCGAGGCCGTACCGGACCAGTGCCAGCGGCGCTCTGGGCACGCCGAGGGGGGCGAGCAGGGTGTCGACCAGGGGGAAACCGGCGCGGGCGGTGGCGCCCACGGTGGCCAGGTAGGCCGCGCCGTCGCGGCCCAGCCCGGCGGCCGTGCGCTCGGCCGAGCGGTGGAACAACACGGCCGGGCCGTCGTCGAGCGGGTGGGCGGCCGGGATCTCCGGGTGCACGGGCTCCACGCCCAGGCCGGGCAGCCGGTCGCGCAGCGCGGGCGAGGCCAGCGCGGTCGCGATCACGGTCGCGCAGAGGTCGTGGGTGAAACCGGGCAGGGTGAGCTCGGAACTGCTGCGCAGACCGCCGCCGAAGGTCGCGGCCGCCTCCAGCAGCAGCACCCGGCGGCCCGACTCGGCCAGCTCCAGCGCGCCGGTCAGGCCGTTCGGGCCCGAACCGACGACGACGGCATCGAACTCAGGCATGTGGGATCTCCCCGCGGATCGTGGTGCCGGCCCCGAGCGCCGAGTCGACGGTCAAGGCGCCGCCGATCGCGCCCAGCCGGTCGCGCATGTTGACGAAGCCGTGCCCCTCACCAGCGGATTCGAACCCGGCCCCGTCGTCGGCCACGGTGAACCGCAGCGCCTTGTCGTCGGCGGTGATCGCCACCTCGATGGCCGCGTCGGCCCCGGCGTGCTTGCCCGCGTTCTGGATCGCCTCCAGGCAGCAGAAGTAGACGGCCGCCTCGGTCTCCTCGGAGAACCGCCGGGGCAGGTCGACGTCGACCGCGCACGGCAGCGCCGACCGCCGCGCCGCCGACCGCATCGCCTGGTCGAGGCCGTGGTTGCGCAGCAGCGGGGGATAGACGCCGTGGGCCAGCTCCCGGACGGCCGCGATGGTGCCCTGGACGTCGTCGCGCAGCTCCGACATCATCGCGCGGGCGACGTCGGGCTCCTCGGCGATGATCTCCCCGGCCAGGCTCAGCTTGACCGACAGGGCGACCAGGTGCTGCTGCGCGCCGTCGTGCAGGTCCCGTTCGATGGCGCGGCGGGCGGCGTCGGCCGAGGTCACGATGCGCAGCCGGGACGCCTGGAGCTCCTCGTTGCGGCGGCGCAGCTCGTCGAGGCTCGCCTGCAGCGCCGAGTCGAGCCGCATGTTGTGCAGGGCCAGGCCCACCTGGCGGGCCAGCTGCACGAGCACCTGGTCGTCGTTCTCGGAGAACGGCGGGGCGTCGGGCGGGCGGCGCACCACGATCATGCCGAGGAGCTCGCCCAGGTGGGCGGCCGGCGCGACGCGCACCAGGCCGCCGCTCTCCGGGAGCATGCCGGGCAACCAGATGGCCAGCCACGACGGGCCGCCGATCCGGGTGCGGCCGACGATGACGCGTTCGCGGTCGTTCAGGGTGATGCGCTCGGGCGGCAGGTCGGGCACGCTGACCGTACGCTGGAGCACGCCGCTCGCGCCGACCCAGATCTCCGCGCCCGCCGGGGCCATCGCCGCCTTCAGCGACTCGGCCAGCTGGAGCAGCAACTCGTCGAAGGGCACCGCGCGGCTCATGCGGGCGCCGAAGGTGGCCAGGATCTCCTCCGGCGGCACCCCGCCCCGGCCGGTGATCGCGCGGGCGGTGTGGAGCAGGCGGTTGCGCACCGGGATGGCCAGGACCGCCACCACCAGCGCCGCCGCCATCGACGACACCAGCAGGTCGCGCTCGTTCTCGGCCGGGAGGCGGCCCAGGCCCAGCACCACCACCAGGTAGACGCCGGCGATCATCACCGCGAACCCGGCGACCACCACCGCCTCCAGCAGCGCCTTCTCGCCGACGTGGGCGGTCGGCGGCAGGTGCCCGAACAGGGCGCCCACCGGCACGATCACCAGCGCCCCGACGAGCCACGCCATCGGCGTCTCCGGCACGCCCAGCAGCAGGTAGAGCCCGATGATCACCGCGCCCGCGGCGGCGGCGAGCAGCAGCGCCGCGCCGGTCCACTGGAGCGCCGCCCGCTGCCGGGGCGAGGCCGGGCCGCAGCGGGCCACGATCGCGATCGTGCCGGTGCCGGCTGCGACCACGGCGGCGGTGGCGTAGCCGCCGGGGGAGACCTCGACGAGGAGGGTGAGCGCCAGCCCGCCCAGCGCGCCCAGGCCCGTGACGATCCTTCTCGGGAGCGTCCTCAGGTCGCCGTCGGGCAGCGCGAGGGCGAACCCGAGCCACCCGGCGATGGCCAGCGGCACCGCCTGCGGCCAGATCGCGGCCGCGCCCTGGAGGACGGCCACCAGGCCGGCCCAGCGCGCGACGGCGGGCCGTCCGGAGGCCAGGCACCCGGCGGCCGCGATCACCCACCCGGCGGCCACGACGGCGCTGGCGGTGTCGGCGGCGTCGTTGAACCCGGCGCCGAGCGTCACCATCGCGGCGACGCCCCCGATCGTCGCGGTGAGCACGCGGTTCACATCGATCACTCCGCTCGCAGGAGAAGCCCGGCCGGCAGCCGGGCGGCGGTCCGCCCCGGCCACGCGGCCAGCAGGTTGGCGATCAGCAGGGCCAGCGGGCCGACCAGCAGCAGGGCCCAGGCGGCCAGCGGGGGGACGTACAGCAGCGGGGTCGCGTCGGCGGTGACCCGCCAGACCACCCGGCCGGCGGCCAGCCCGAGCGGCACCCCGAACGCGAGCCCGGCCACGGCCAGCAGGCTGGCCTGGGTGACGACGACCAGCCGGGCCTGCCTCGGGATCAGGCCGAGGGCACGCAGCACCGCGAGGTCGTGGGCCCGCCGCCGGACCGCCGTGGCCAGCGCGTGCCCGACCGCGCCGGTCCCGAGGACCGCGAGGAAGCCGGCCAGCACGATCGGCAGCACCCGGTGCTGGCGCAGCTCGCTGAGCTGGAACGGCGGCTCGACCGGCTGGAGCGGCAGGTCGGACTGCCCGAACGCCGCCGTGACCCGTGCCTGCAGCGCGGCCGGTTCGGCGCCGGGCCGGACCGCGATCAGCACCTCGTGGGTCTTGAACGCGTCGAACAGGGCGTGCCAGGTGTCGTCGGCGACCCAGCCGCCGGACGCGTAGGTGTTGTGGCTGGCCTCCGGCACGAACCCGATCCCGGTCACCCGCAGCGCCGCGGGGCGGGTGCCCGTGAGGGTGACCGTGTCGCCGACGGCGGCCCCCAGGTCCCGTGCGCTGTGCGGGGCCAGCATGACCTCGCCCGCCTTCTCCGGTGGCGCCCCCTCGATCGTCACCACCCGCACTCCGCCGGGCTGCCGGGAGAACAGCGGCACCGCCGTGCCGCCCGAGACGGCCACGCCGAGGCGGGTGTCGGTGAGGGCGGCGACGGCGGGATCGTCGCGGAGCGCGCGCAGCCCCCGCGCGAGCACGCCGGCGGGCACGAGGTCCGCGCCCAGGTCGCCCAGCGGCAGGACGAACTGGTGGGTCTGCCCGAACGCCTCCGGGTTCCGGCCGGTCTCCTCGACCCCGGCGGCGAAGGTGAACGCCGCCAGCACCCCCAGCACGCCGGTGACCGCGCCCAGCAGCGCCGGCCGGACCGGCACCCCGTCGCGGCCGGGCTCCAGCGCGAACCGGGCGCCGACGGCGATCGGCACCGGCAGCCCGAGCCGGGCGATCCACGACGCCCGCAGGGGCCGCCGCGCGGACCGGGACGCGGTGAGCACACCCCAGCCGAACACGGCCAGCGGCGCCAGCGCCATCCCCGGCACCAGCACGAGCGCGTCGAAGTGCCGCCCCGGGTCGGGTTCCCGCAGCCCGGCCGCCCCGAGCGGCATCAGCGCCGACGCCAGATAGGCCCCCGCCCCGCCGGCGAGCGCCCCCGCCGAGGCGGCCAGCGCGGGAGCGATCGAGGCGGTCACCGCCGCCCGGCGGGGCGACAACCCGGCGGCGCGCAGCGGACGCAGCGCCGCCGCCCCCGCCGCGACGTACCGGCTCACCGACTGGCCCACCAGCACCAGCGCCGCCGCCAGGGCGGCCAGCCCGAACGCCAGCAGCACGACCGCGCCGAACCGGGCCACCTCGCGGTCGCGGTCGGCCATCCGCGACGACATCTCCCACAGGTCGAGGTCGTGCCGCCCGGTGATCCTGGCCAGCCCCTCCTGGAACCCGGCCAGGTCGCCCTTCAGCCGGACCAGCGCGTTGGCGTAGGAGACGCCGGGCTGCTCCAGGTTGGCCCGATGGGCCGCCACGAAACCGGGCCCCGGGAACACGTAGCCCGGATGGTCGACCTCGTCGCGGAACCACGTCGATCGCACCACCCCCACCACCCGGACGTTCACCACCGGCCCCTTCGCCGCCCACCAGTCGCCCGAGGCGAACTGCCCGGGGTCGAAGAGCCGCACGGTGAGCGCGTCGCCCGGCCGGTGGCCGGTGGCGGCCGTGACGACCACCTCGTCGGCGGCGGCCGGATCCCACATGCGGCCCGCCAGCACGACGGGCCGCTCGACCGTCAGGCCGAACTGGTCGTCGGCCGCCGGGAACCAGCCGAGCCCGCGCCCCCGGACCTCGATGAAGGTGATCAGGTAGGCTCCCAGCGCCTCGACCTGCGGCAGCGCCCGGACCTTCGCCCAGTCGAGCCCGGGGATGTTCGCCAGCACGTTGTGCGTCGCCGGCGCCGACGCCGCCCACAACCGGTCGACGGCCGAATCGGCCCGCCGCGCCCCGGCCAGCGCGGTCAGCACGGTCGCCACGGCCAGCGCCGTCAGCACCGCCAGCGTCACCAGCGACCGCGCCCGGTTCCGCAGTTCGAGCCGCACCCAGAGCCCCGTCATCACTCCGCCCTCAGCACGTCGGCGACCCGCAGCCGGGCCAGCGCCCGCCCCGGCCACCCGGCCAGCAGCGCCGCGGTCAGCAGCGTGACCGGCGCGGCCAGCGCCAGCGCCCAGAACGCGACCGGCGGCTGGTAGAAGATCGGCCACTGGTCGGTCACCAGCCGCCACAGGGTCCGCCCGAGCGCGACCCCGAGCGGCACCCCGAAGGCCAGCCCGGTCACGGCCAGCACCCCGGCCTGGGTGACGACGATCCGGCGCGCCTGGCGCGGGGTCAGCCCGAGGGCCCGCAGCACCGCCACCTCGTGGGTGCGGCGGCGGACGGCGGTGGTCAGCACCTGGCCGACCGCGCCCACGGCGAGCAGCGCCAGGAAGGCGGCCAGCGCGACCGGCAGCACGGCCAGCTCGTCGATCTCGGCCACCTCGGGGGGCGGCCCGGCGGGCCAGGCGGGCAGGCCCGCGGTGTCGAGCGTGGCCGGGTCGACGCCGGGGCGCAGCCCGATGAGGATCGAGCGGAACTTGTGGCCCGTGCCGAACAGGCGGGCGAAGCCCTCGGAGGTGACGGCGCCGCCCCGGTCGTAGGAGTTGTGCCGGCCGATCGTGGTGAAGCCGACGCCGGTCACCGTGAACTCGGCCGAGCCGGGCTCGCCGGCCAGCGGGATCCGGTCGCCGACCCCGATGCCCAGGTCGCGGGCGGTGCTCAGGGCCAGCATGAGCTCGTCGGGGGCGGCCGGGGCACGTCCGGACGCCACCATCAGCGGCAGGTCGCCCTTCGTGTGCAGGGCGACCCGGGTCTCGCCGGTCTCGGCGACGGCGGTCCGGTCGTCGGTCACCCCGGTCACCCTCGGGTCGGCCCGCAGGGCCGCGAGCGCGGCGAGCGCCGTCGAGGGGTCGGCCGACGTGCCGTCGCCGCCGAGGAAGATCTCCGCCTGGTGGGTCTGCCCGAACCGCTCGGGATGCGACCCGGCGTCGGTGACCCCGGCGTGGAAGGTGAACGCCGCCAGCACCCCGAGCACCCCGACGACCGCGCCGAGCAGCGCGGGCCTGGTCGGCACGCCCGGCCCGCGCTCCAGCGCGAACCGCGCGCCGGTCACGACGGCGGGCGGCAGGTCGGCCCGCGCGGCGGCGGACGCGATCACGCTCGGCCGGGCCGCCGTGACCGGAGGGGGCGACAACGCCCGCCACGCGGAGGCGGCCGCCGCCAGCCCGGCCAGCACGACGGCCAGCAGCGCGCCGGGGACCAGCACCCGCCAGTCGGCGTCGGGCCCGGGGGCGGGCTCGAGGAACGCGGCGGCCCCGAGGGGCAGCAGCGGCGACAGTGCGACCGCGCCCGCGACCCCCAGCAGCGAACCGGCCGCCGCCGCGAGCACCGGACCGGCCGCGGCCGCCGCCACGCCCTGACGCCGGGTCAGCCCGAGCGGGCGCAGCGCCGCCAGCGTGCCGGCCGAGGCGGCGGCGTGCCGGGAGATCGTCTGGCCGAGGAGCACCACCGAGGCGGCGAACACGGCGGCCCCGAACGCCAGCAGCGACACCGCCTCGAACCGGGTGATCTCCCGCTCATGGTCGATGAACTGCCGCATGTCCCACACGTCGATGTTGGTGCGCCCGGTCGCCTCGGCCAGCTGGCGGGTGAACTCGGGCAGCGGCGCGCGCAGCCGGACCAGCGCGTTGAGGAAGGCGACGTCGGGCCCTCCGGCGATGTTGTGCGCGTACGCTCGGAAGAGCGCCGGCGACGGGATGAGGTCGCCGGTCGGCATCTCCAGCGAGTCGGAGTACCAGCCCGACCGGATGACGCCGGTGATCCTGGTCACCAGCCGGGGGCCGGTCGGGGTCAGCCGGTCCCACAACGCCGGGTCGCCGATCCCGCGGTCGACCTCCTCGGGCGTGAACAGCCGCAGGGTGACGGTGTCGCCGACGCCGCGCCCCCACGTCTCGGCGAACGCGGCGGTGACGGCGGCCTCGTCGGCGGCCACCGGCAGCCGGCCCGCCAGCACCACCGGCTTCTCGATGGTGTGCCACATGGCGTCGTCGGTGGGCGGCGGCAGGTTGGCCCGCATTCCGGGCGGGTCCTCGAAGAACCAGGTGCCGGTCGCCGGGAAGGCCGCCAGCGCCGCCACCGACGGCAGCGCCCTGATCGTGTCCCAGTCGAAGCCCGGCTGGTTGGGCAGCACGACGGCGTCGGCCGGCAGGGTGACCTCGACCAGCCGGTCGACCGCGCCGGCCCCGCGCGCGGCGCCCGCCACGGCCGCCAGGGTGGCGGCCAGCGCGACCGCGACGAGCAGGGCCAGCGCCGTCAGCGCCCGCCACCGCGTCCGGGTCTCCAGCCGGAGCCAGTGCGGGGTCATCATTCGGTCCTGAGGACGTGGCCCACCCGCGTCCGGGTGGAGAGCCGGGCCGGCCAGACGGCCAGCAGGTTCGCGGCCAGCAGCGTGAGCGGGCCGATCAGCAGCAGCGCGACCAGCGCCAGTGGCGGACGGTAGAAGAACGGCATCGTGTCGGCCACCACGCCCCACAGGGCCCGGCCGACGATGAAGCCGAGCGGCACCCCGGCCACGATCCCGGTCAGCGCCAGGATGGTCGCCTGGGTGAGCACCACCCCCCGCACCTGACGGCGGGTCATGCCGCAGGCGCGCAGCACCGCCATCTCGTGCCGCCGCCGCCGGACAGCGGTGACCAGGGCGTGCGCGACCGCGCCGAGCGCGAGCAGGCCGAGGAAGACGGCCAGCGCCAGCGGCAGCGGCTCGACGCCGGTCATCTGCGCCAGCTGGACGGGCGGATCGGGCGGGAACAGGCCCACGCCCTCGGGGAAGCCGGCGTTGACGCGGGCCATCACGGCGGCCGGGTCGCCGGTCACGGCGGCGAACGCGAACAGGAACTTGAACCCCTCGGGCGGCAGCAGCCGCTCGTATCCGGCGGCGGTGACGACGCCGCCCTCGTCGTAGTCGTTGTGCGGCCCGCTCGGCACGAAGCCCAGCCCGACGACCCGGAACCCGTGGTCGCCGCGCGGCCCGGTCAGCGTGAGGACGTCGCCGACGCCCACGCCGGCGCGGCGGGCGCTGCTGACGGCCAGCATGACCTCGCCGGGCCCCTCGGCCGGCCTGCCCTCGGTCACCACCGGCCGCCAGGGGCGGGCGGCGTCGTGCAGGCCGAACAGGGTGACCGAGGTCGCCCCCGCCTGCGCCACGCCGACGGTCGCGGTGGTCCCGGCCGTCACGCCGGGGTCGGACTCGACCGCCCGGAGCGTGGCCGCCGGGTCGGCGAACACCTGCCCGGCGACGCCCAGGAAGCCGACCAGCTGGAAGTTCTGGCCGTACCGCTCGGGATGGGAACCGGCGTCCTGGACGCCGTTCGCGAAGGTGAACGCGGCGACCACGCCGAGCACCCCCACGACCGCGCTGACCAGCGCGGGCCGCACCGGCAGCGCGTCGGGGCCCCGGCCGCGCTCCAGCGCGAACCGGGCGCCGACCACGACCGGAACCGGCAGCCCGAGCCGGGCCGCCGCGGCCACCAGAGAGGACCGGGCCTCCGGCCCCCGGGTCCGGCGCAGCGCCAGCCATCCCGACGCCGCCGACCCGGCGGCCACCAGCAGCACCGCCAGCGCGGCCCCCGCGCCGAGCACCGGCCCGTCGGCGTCGAACCCGGGCGCCGGCTCGACCATGGAGGCCGAGCCGATCGGCGTCCACCACGAGGCCGCCAGCGCCACCGCCACGGCGACGACCGCCCCCGCGGCCGCCGACAACACCGGCAGGACGGGCAGCAGCCGCACCGCCTGGCCCGGTGTCAGGCCGAGCGCCCACAGGGTCTTCAGCGTGCCGGCCGCGGCGGCCGTGTAGCGCGCCACCGACTGGCCGATGAGCACCACCGCCGCGACCAGGGCGGCCAGCCCGAACAGCAGCAGGCAGACCGACTCGAAGGCGATCAGCCGCCGCAACCGGTCGCCCTCGGCCACGTTGTTCCACACGTCGATGTCCGGCCGGCCGGTGAGCACGGCCAGGTCTCTCTTGAACGGCTCGATCTGGCCGGTGCCGCCGCGCAGCCGCACCAGCGCGTTGACGTAGCCCTCCAGGTTCGGGCCGAGGAAGTTCCTCTCGTGCGCCGCGAACAGGGCCGGCGTGACGATCACGCCGCCCCGGGGGGAGCCGGCCACGTCGACGTACCAGGGCGACCGGATGACGCCCACGACCGTGGCCCGGATCCGCGGGCCGGTGAACCGCTCGGCGCCCGCGTCGGGCCGCGACTCCTCGACGGTCGGCAGCCGCAGGGTGACGTGGTCGCCGACGCCGCGGCCGAAATGGCGGGAGAACGCCGGGGTGACCAGCACCTCGTCGACCCGGGTCTTGTCGTAGAGGCGGCCGGCCAGCACGACCGGCTCCTCGGTGCCCTCGAAGATGTGGTCGTCGCCGGGCGGGAACGCCGCCACCTCGCCCGAGGCGGCGGGGTCGTCGAGGGAGAACCCGGCCACCACGAAGGTGGTCACCGCCTCCACCAGGGGCAGCGCCCTGACCCGGTCCCAGTCGAAGCCCGGCTGGTTGGGCAGCACCGTGATCGTCGACGGCCGGGTCGCCTCCGACAGCCGTTCGTAGGCCGACAACCCCCGGCGCGCCCCCGCGACCGCCGTCAGGACCGTCGCCAGCGCGAACGCGATCAGCAGCGCCAGCACCACCGCCGACCGGCCCCGGCGGCGCCATTCGAGGCGCAACCAAAACCAGGTCATGACTCGATCCGGCCGTCGCGCATCCGGATCGACCGCGACGCCCCGGCCGCCACCTCGGCGGCGTGCGTCACCATGACGATCGTCTGGCCGTCTTCGTGCAGCCGCCGGAACAGCTCCAGCACCTCCAGCCCGCCCTCGCTGTCGAGCGCGCCGGTCGGCTCGTCGGCCAGCAGCAGGCTCGGCTGGTTGACCAGCGCCCGCGCGATGGCCAGCCGCTGCCGCTGGCCCCCGGAGAGCACGGCCGGGACCTGCTGCAACCTGTCACCCAGTCCCAGCAGGTCGAGCAGGTCCCGGGCGCGCGCCTCGGCGGCCCGCCGCTTCATGCCGCCCAGCACGCCGGGCAGCACGAGGTTGTCGAGCGCGGAGACGCCGTCGAGGAGGTTGAAGAACTGGAACACGAAGCCGATGTGGTGGCGGCGGAACCGGGCCAGCCAGTCTTCGTCGCGGCCGTCGACGCGCTCGCCGGCGACCTCGATCGTGCCGTCGTCGACGCCGTCGAGGCCGGCGATGACGTTCAGCAGGGTCGACTTGCCGCACCCCGAGGGGCCCATGACGGCGACGAACTCGCCCTCGGCGACGTCGAAGTCGACGCCCCGCAGGGCGCGGACCGGGGCGAGTTCGGCCTCGAAGGTGCGGCGGGCGCCGCGCACCCGGACGGCGGTGTCGGACATCAGTGTTCCTCCGGGAGGTGGAAGGCCGTGACGGGGGTGGACCGGCCCTTGACGGCGCGGGGTCCGAGGGGGATCCAGGGCAGCCCTCCGGGGAGCGCGTCCAGGGTGCTGGCGGCGGCGACCGTCCCGGCCGGGCGGGCCAGGTCCTGCATCCGGGCCGCCAGGTTGACCGTGTCGCCGACCAGCGTGTACTCGACGCGTTCCTCGCTGCCGAGCAGCGCGGCGGCCACCTCGCCCGTGCACAGGCCGATGCCGAGCCGGAACGGGGTCTCCCACTCGTCGTTCAGGCGGCGCTGGCGCACGTGCATCTGCCGGGCCGCCGCGACCGCCGAGGCGGCGTGGCCGGGGCGCGGGTCGGGCGCGCCGAAGACGGCCATGACGGCGTCGCCGACGTACTGCATGACGGTGCCGCCCTCGCGGAGGATGGCCGCGTTCATGGCCTTGCGGTGGGCGTTGAGCCGCCCCGCCAGCACCGCCGGGTCGGTGTGCTCGGCGATGGCCGAGTAGCCGCGCACGTCGCTCATCAGCACGGTCACCGTGAGCCGTTCGGTCCGGTCGAGCCCGTCGGCCAGCAGCTTGTCGGCCAGGCCGCCGGGCAGCAGGCGCGAGAGGCGCTCGCCCTGCTCGTCGCGGCGCAGGATCGCGGTGTGCAGCATGCGCAGCCGTTTCAGCGCGCCCTGCCGGCCCGCCGACGCGCCCCGCGCCAGCTTGAGGAACAGCTGCTCGACCAGCGCGTTCACCTTCTCGGGGCTGTCGCCGGCCGCCGCCGCGATGGCCTTCACCGACCGTCCCTCGGCCACCTGCCGCAGCAGCGCCTCCTCGGCCGCGCTCAGTTCCGGCGACCGCGCCGGGGAGAGCAGGTCCTGGACGATCTGGGGGTCGACCATCGACCCGCCCGCCGCCACCTCACGAATGGCCCGGCCCAGCAGCCGCGCGTCCGCGATCCGGTCCTTCAGCAGGTACGCGTACCCGTCGGCCCCCTCCGACAGCAGCTTCACCGCGTAGTCGGGGTCGTCGTACTGGCTCAGCACCACGACGCCGGTGCCCGGGAGGCGCCCCCGAACCTCCCGGGCGGCGTCGATGCCCTCGTCCTGGAAGGTCGGGGGCATGCGGATGTCGGTCACGAGCACCTGGGGCCGCAGCTCCTCGGCGCGCGCGACCAGCTCGTCGTAGTCGGCGGCCACGCCGACCACGTCGAGGGCCTGGTCCCTGGCCAGTAGTGCGCGCACGCCCTCGCGGACGATCAGGTTGTCGTCGGCGAGCAGCACGGTGATGCGGTCCACGCGGTAAATGTCCCTCCCGCGCGTGGCGGGGAACAGAGGGTTAGCCCTCCTGCACCCGGATGGACATCCCCCTGTGTCTCCCGGCCCCCGATTCCTAGCGTCGGATACGACCAGAGGAGGCCGACATGCGCGTCGAGACGCAGGCCACGTCCCTTTCCTGGATCCCCTCCGAGGCGGTCAAGGGGTACACCCGGCCGATGTTCGAGGCCGGGATCTCCCACTACGACGAGCCGCCCCCCGGGCGCGTCGACGACCTGGAGGCGCTGCGCCGCGCCGACCGGTTCCGGTTCGCCAACGTGCTTCGCGTCTGGGCCGATTTCGGCGACGATGGCCGGGTGCTCGCCCACGGCGCCGGAGGAGGCGGGGTGATGGGCTCCACCACGGTCCGGCTGGGCCCGCTCGGCCTCACCTTCGCCGCCGTCAGCCTGCCCGACCTGGTGACCGAGACGGTCGGCGACGGCTTCGTCACCGTCACCCGGTCGGCCGGGGGCCGCACCTCGTTGCCGTTCCCGCGCGCCACCGCCGGGGTCCCGCGCTGGCGCTCCCCGCTCGTCTGGACCACGCTCTCGATCACCGTGCGCGCCGACGGGACCTCCGAGGTCACGCTGACGGGCGCGAGCCCGTTCCCGCGCCACTGGGTGTACGACGCGGCCGGCGCGCTGATCCTCAAGGCGGGCGTCACCGACTTCAAGGCGTGGGCCGCCCAGCGGGCCACCCCCTGGGGCGCGGAGGACTCCCCGGTCGTCGTCACGGCCGCCGAGACCGCCCTCGAACGCGAACTGTCCCGGCTGATCATGCGCGGGAGCCGCAAGCCGGTCGTCCGCGAACTGAAGCAGGGCACGGCCCTGGTCCGCCAGGGCGAGCCCGGCGCGTCGCTCTTCCTGCTCCTCGACGGCGTCGTCACCGTCGACGTCGACGGCCGCGAACTCGGGCGGGTCGGCCCGGGCGCGGTCCTGGGGGAGCGGGCCCTGCTGGAGAACGGCCACCGCACCGCCACGCTGACCGCGCTCACCCCGATCAGGGTGGCCGAGGCCGGCGCCGACACCATCGACCGGGCCGCCCTGGAACACCTGGCCCAAGGCCACCGCCGCGAGGAGTTCGCGTGAGACTGCACTTCCTGGGGGTACGCGGGTCGACGCCCGCTCCCGGCGCCGAGTTCACCCGGTGGGGCGGCCACACCTCGTGTGTGGCCGTGCTGCCCGACGGGTACGCGGCGCCGCCGCTGGTCCTCGACGCGGGGACCGGGATCAGGAACCTCGAACCCGTGCCCTTCCGCGGCGTGATCGCGCTGTCGCACCTGCACTGGGACCACGTGCAGGGCTTGCCGTTCAGCCGGGCCTGCGACCATCCCGAGGCGGTCGTCGAGCTGGTCGTGCCCGGCGCGGCGCCGCTGGAGCTGCTCACCCGGGCGTTCTCGCCGCCGCACTTCCCGATCGAGCCGTCGGGCCTGCGCGGAGCCGTGTCGGTGACCTCTTCCGGCGGGAGCCGTAAATTCAGAGATTTTGAAATGAGACAAGCCGAAGTGACCCACAAGGGCGGGATCACGGTCGGCACCCGGATCGAGTGCGACGGCGTCGCCGTCGTCTACCTGCCCGACCACGCACCCCAGCTCGGCTCCGCCGCGGCCGAGGAGTTGTGCCGGGGCGCCGACCTGATCGTGCACGACGGCCAGTTCCGGCCCGAGGAGCAGGCGCTCGCCGACGACTACGGGCACGCCACCGTCACCGACGCGCTGGCCTTCGCCGAGCGCTGCGGCGCGGGCCGCCTGCTGCTCACCCACCACGCGCCGGGCCGCACCGACGACCAGCTCGACGCCGTCGCCAAGGAGTGGCCCGACGTGCGGTTCGCCCGCGAGGGCGACGTCGTGACCGTCTAGATCTTGTGGCCGACCTCGTTCTCGTACGCGGTCAGCTGCTGCTCCAGCGCCTTCATCAGCTCGAAGACCTGGGCCGGGGGAATGCGCACCCGGCTCACGATCCGCGTGGGGACGCTGATGTACTGCTGGCCGTCGCCGTTGTCGGCCAGCCCGGGCGGGCGCGTGATCACCGCGAAGTCGAGCACGAACCCGTCTTGGGTGTGCCAGACGGAGGCGAAGTTGGCGTACTGGCCGGCCTCCACTTCGGGGGTGATGCTCACTTCGAGGCGGCTCTCGGGCTCGTTGGTCAAATCCTCATCCCTCCGGGTCGCCTCCATGGTGCCCTGTCGGGGGAGCGTTCCCGCGTCCGACACGTGTTCATTTGAGGATCGACGGAAGCGGCTGCGCGCCGCGCGTCGTCAGCATCTCTTTCATCAGGTCGATCTCGGCGGTCTGGCCGTCGACGATGTGCTGGGCCAGGTTCCGCACCTCCGGCCGCTCGACCAGCTCGATCGCGCCCTTGGCCATCTCGACGCCGCCCTCGTGGTGGCGGATCATCAGCTGCAGGAACAGCACCTCGGCCGCCTGCCCCTTCGCGTCGGCGAGCCGCTTCATCTCGTCGGCGGTGGCCATGCCCGGCATCACGCCCGGCGTCACGCCCGATGTCGCACCGGCCGCCGCCGCGTGGCCGTGGCCGGCCATCCACGTCATCGGCTTCACGCTGGACGCCTGCGACAGGTCCCACTGCTGGAGCCAGCCGATGAACATTCCACGCTGCGCCGACTGGGTCGTGATGATGTCGTAGGCCAGCGTGCGCACCGCGTCGTCGGCGCTCTCGTCGCGCACCGCGAACGCCATCTCGACCGCCTGCGCGTGGTGAACCCCCATGTCACGGGCGAAACCGGCCTCGGGCGACAGGTCGCCGGGAGTGCCCGGCCGGGTCAGGTTGACCAGCACCAGGACGATCGCGACGACCACGACGACGGCCGCGGCGACGGGGAGCAGAAGCGAACGGGGGTTCTTCATCGCCCTCAGATTACTTCCCGCCGGGACGCGATGGGCCAAACGGCTATCTATACCCACTATTCTCCTTGTCCATATGTGACCGCGTGATGGAGGGTCGATGACCAAGGAGAAAGCGCAGGCACGGCGTGACCGCATCGCTCAGATGAGGGCGCAGCAGCGGGCCAAGGAACGGCGGGCCGCTGTCCTGATGTGGGGCATCGGCGGCCTGGTCATCCTGCTTCTCGTCGGAAGCGTCGCCTTCTACATCATCCGTCAGGAGATGGACAAGTCGGAGGCCGAGAAGGCCGCGACCGCCGCCCAAGAGGCGATGCTGCCGAAGGTCAAGAACTACGAGTACAAGGGCGCGGGCCACGTCAACACGAAGGTCGCCTACAAGGAGACCCCGCCGGCCGGCGGCGAGCACAACCCGGCCTGGCAGACCTGCGGCATCTACGACCAGCCGATCAACAACGAGAACGCGGTCCACTCGATGGAGCACGGCGCGGTCTGGATCACCTACCAGCCCGACCTGCCGGCCGCCGAGGTCGACAAGCTGAAGGCGCTGGCGGGCGAGCCCTACATGCTGCTCAGCCCCTACCCCGGTCTCCCGTCGAAGATCGTCGCCTCGTCGTGGAACCACCAGATCCAGCTCGACAGCGCCTCGTCCCCCGACCTGAGCGCCTTCGTCCTGAAGTTCCGCCAGGGCGAGGACACCCCCGAGCTCGGCGCCAGCTGCGACGGCGGCGAGACCCGCTCGGCCGCCGACGCCCCGCTGCCCCCGGCCGGTTCCCAGCCGGCCCCGGCGCCGTCGGACGCGCCGGCCACGGACGCGCCCGCGCAGTAAGAACTGATTTGTGATCCGGAGCGGCCCGTGCGCCTGTCTTTGAGGCAGATTCAGGGCGCGGGACGCGGACGGCCTTCGGCCGTCCGCGTCCCGCTTGGGGCCACGGGCCGTCCCATGTCGATAGGCTCTGCGGGCGATGTCAGGGATTGAGGCCGGGATGCAGAACACCCCCGTTGCGGAGGAGCCGGGTCCGCCGCAGCCGCCGCAGGCGACCAAGGGCGCCACGATCGCCCTCAGCGTCGCGCTGGTCTTCGTGGTGATCATGTCCGGCGTTCTGGGCACCGTCGCGGTGCTGATGACCAACAACCAGGACTCGCCGCCGCTGACCCAGCCGGTCGTCACCAAGCTCGCCGTGCCCATCCACTTCGCGCCCGTCGAGGCGTCGGGCGCGGCCCCCTGCCCGCCCGAGACCGAGTCCGTCCTCGACGACGCCGGCACCACCTGCTACCAGCTCGAACCGGGCGTGACCCTGACGACGGCGCAGAAGATCGAGACCTTCACCGAGTCCGACGGGACCTACTCGATCCGGGTCGTCCTGGCCCCCGACAACCGGGCCCAGATCGAAGACCTGACCCGCGACACCGTGAAGCGCCTGCTGGCCATCGTGGTCGGCGACAAGGTCGTATCGGCCCCGCGCGTGGCCCAGGAGATCACCCAGGACAGCCTGAGCATCGTCGGCGGCTTCACCAAGGACGAGGCCGACGCCTTCCTCGCCCGCCTGAAGGGCACCGGCGCCCCGCCCGCCCAGCCGCCCGCCCAGCCCACCGGCGACCCGGCCGCCACCGGCCAGCCCGGCGTGACCGACCCCAACCAGCCGCCCGCCGGCACCGACCCGAACCAGCAGCCCGGTGGCACCGACCCGAACCAGCCGGGCGGCACTGACCAGCAGCCGTCGGCGAACAACCAGGGGGCCGCGAACTCCCAGCGCTACGCGACGTGCGCGGCGGCCATCGCGGCTGCGGCCGGCCCTTACACGAAGGGCATCCATCCGGAGTACGCGTGGTACACCGACGTCGACAACGACGGCGTCGCGTGCGACCCCGACGACCTCTGAGCGCGGGACCTCGCCGGGTCGTGCGCCGGCAGCAGGCCGGTTGAGGCCAGGGGCTCCTTCAGGCGCCTGATGTCGACGTTCGCCCCCTGATCGCCGTTGGCCGCGAGTCGCGATGGTGAACCACCTCGTCGGCGCTGAGCGGCGATTCGGTGGCCGGCGTGCCGCCGTAGACGAAGCGCTCGCCGCGCCTCCACATGACGGGGCGAAAGTCGCCGGGCTCGGGCACGACGGACCTCCGGCACCGGCGGTTCGTTGCTCACGCGCCACGCCCAGCGCTCTGACCATGGCGTGTGGGTCGAAGGAGACGCGGATGTCGGCGAGGTGCGTCAGCACGCCGACGGCTAGGGAAGATGGCACGACAGGTACGTCGGCGGGCGGCGATTTGCTGTTCTGGCACGAGAGTTTGGCCGCCACCCGGCCCGCCTCCTAGCGTCGTCCCCGTCCGGCCGCCCGCACGCTCCCGCACCATGCACCGCCCGCCGGAGCGGCGTGCCCATGACCGCCGACCTGAAGACGTAGGCCGAGTACAAGGAGATCGAACCCATGAGTGACAGGACAGGGATCACCCGCGAGTTCTGGGACCGGCTCCACGACAGCTTCGGCGATGGCGTGTGGCCCGATCCGAACCGGTATCTCGTCGGCGAAGCCGAGAATCTCGCACCGGGATCGGCGCTGGACCTCGGCTGCGCGCGGGGCGCCGACGCGATCTGGCTGGCCCGCCGGGGCTGGCGGGTGACCGCCGTCGACGTGTCCGACGTCGCCCTCGACGGAGCACGGGAGAACGCCGCCCGAGCCGGGGTCACCGACCAGATCACATTCGCGCGCCATGACCTGGCGGTGGACTTCCCGGAGGGGTCGTTCGACCTGGTCTCCGCCCAGTTCCTGCACTCCCCGCTCGTCGTCCCGGGCGAGCGGGAGCGGATCCTGGGGCGCGCGGCCGAGGCGGTCGCCCCGGGCGGGCATCTGCTCGTGGTCTCCCACCAGAGCGTCCCGCCGTGGCACCCGAGGATGCCGGAGGGGCTCACCGAGCACCCGCTGAACCTCACCGTGCAGACCCCCGAGGAGAACATCGCGGCCCTGTGCCTGGCCGACGGGGAATGGCAGACGATCCGGGCCGAGACCGTCGCCATCGAGGTCACCTCGCCCACCGGCGAACCGGGCGTCCGCGAAGACCATCTCCTGCACTACCGGCGCGTGCCCAGGACCTGACCCCGGTCGGCGGCAGGAAGTGAGCCCGCTGGAACAGCGACAGGCGCCCGATCGCAGGCAGGCGGTTCCGGGGAGATCGGCACCCGCCCTTTCCTGCCACGGAGGACCGGGAGCCGTCGTCGCGGGCTTCCTGCCTGCCACGGGCGATGACGGGCCGGAATCATGCCTTTCGTGTCGGTGCTCGTCCCCGTGGCCGGCGTGTCAGGCCAAGACGCTCAAGGCGATGTCGTCCGGCCTGATCGGCACCCGGGGCAGCGGCAGCCCCGTCGCCGCGCGGACCGCCGCCGCGATGGCCGGGGTCGACGACAGGGTCGGCGGTTCGCCCGCTCCCCGCAGCCCGTAGGGCGCGTGCGGGTCGGGATTTTCCAGGATCGACAACTTCATGGGCGGCATGTCGAGGATGGTCGGGATCAGGTAGTCGGTGAACGACGGGTTGAGCACCTTGCCGTCGCGCACCTGGATCTCCTCCATCAGCGCCAGCCCGAGGCCCTGGGCGGTGCCGCCGTGGATCTGGCCTTCGAGCGCGAGCGGGTTGAGGATCTTCCCGACGTCCTGGACGGCGGCCAGTTCGACCACCTTGACCAGCCCGAGCTCCACGTCGACGTCCACGACCGCGCGGTGCACGCACAACGCCAGCTGGGTGTGCGAGTCGCCCTGGCCGGTCACCGGGTCCATCGGGAACGTCCGGCGGTGCCGGTATTCGCGGGTCTCCTCGACCGGGCCCTCCTCGGCCAGCGCCTCGGCGAGGCCGCGGCCGCCGGTCGTGAGGGCGTCGAGGCGCTCCTTCACCGCGAGGCTCGCGGCCCTGACCGCGCCCCCGGTCACATACGACTGCCGCGAGGCCGACGACGACCCCGCCGAGCCGACGGTGGTGTCGGCGGGCACGATGGTGACCCGGTCGATGCCGAGCTCGGTCTGCGCGATCTGGGTCTTGACCATGACGAGGCCCTGCCCGACCTCGGCCGCCGCCGTGTGCACGAGCACGTGCGGCTCGCCGCCGAGCAGTTCCACCCGCACCCGGGCCGTCGAGTAGTCGTCGAAGCCCTCGGAGAAGCAGATGTTCTTGATGCCGACGCCGTAGCCGACGCCCCGCCTGACCCCCTCGCCGTGGGTCGTCTGCGCCACGCCGCCCGGCAGCTCGCGCAGGTCGAGAGAGGAGGGCCCGGGAAGCGGCATCGCGTCGAGCTCCCGCAGCATGTCGGCGAGCGGCGCCGGGGTGTCGATCACCTGGCCGGTGGCCAGCAGCGACCCCTGCGAGACGGCGTTGCGGATCCGGATCTCGACCGGCGACACCCCGCACGCCTCGGCGAGCCGGTCCATCTGCGACTCGTAGGCGTAACAGGCCTGGACCGCCCCGAACCCCCGCATCGCCCCGCAGGGCGGGTTGTTGGTGTACGTCCCGTAGGCGTCGATGAAGACGTTCGGCACCTCGTAGGGCCCGACCCCGAGCGAGGCCGCGTTCCCGACCACGGCGGGCGAACTGGAGGTGTACGCGCCCCCGTCGAGCACGATCTCCGCCTTGACGTAGACGAGCTTCCCGTCGCGCGTCGCGCCGTGCTCGTAGCGCATCCACGCCGGGTGCCGGTGCACGTGCCCGAAGAACGACTCCTCGCGGCCGTACACGAACTTGACCGGCTTGCCGGTGCGCAGGGCCAGCATCGAGGCGTGGATCTGCATCGACAGGTCCTCGCGCGCCCCGAACGCGCCGCCGACGCCGGCCAGCGTGAGGCGGACCTTGTCCTTCGGGAGGGCCAGGCAGGGCGCGATCTGGTCCTGGTCGACGTGCAGCCACTGGGTGGCGATGAAGAGGTCCACGCCGCCGTCCTCGGCCGGGACCGCGAGGCCCGACTCGGGGCCGAGGAACGCCTGGTCCTGCATGCCGACCTCGTACTCGCCGGTGACCACCACGTCGGCGGTGAACGTCGAGCCGACTCTCACGGGCTGGTGCCTGACCAGGTTCCCGTGGACGCTGACCTGCGGGCACTCCGGATCGAAGGCCGCTTTGCGCGGGTCGGTGACGGCCTCGCGGATCTCGTACACGACCTCGATGAGATCGGCGGCCCGGCGGGCCGTCTCGGGATGGTCGGCGGCCACCAGCGCGACCGGTTCTCCCTGGTAGCGGACCTGGTCGATGGCGAGGACGGGCTGGTCCTTGTGTTCGAGGCCGTAGAACTTCTCGCCGGGCACGTCCTCGTGGGTGAGCACCGCGAACACCCCGGGCACCGTGAGCGCCGGGCCGACGTCGATCGACCTGATCCAGGCCGACGGGTGGGGGCTGCGCAGGGTGGCGCCCCAGAGCATGCCGTCGAGCCACAGGTCGGAGGAGTAGGCGAACTCCCCGGTGACCTTCAGCGTGCCGTCGGGGCGGAGCAGGCTCTGCCCGATTCCCTGTCCGGTTCTCTCGGTGCGTCCGGTGGCGATGCTCATAGACGCCCAGTAGACCAACCTTTTGTTTCCGGACCTATCGGCTGACCGATGAAACGCCGGGGCCGCAGGGGGCGGCGCTTGTAGATTCATCCAAATAAGGTGGGTCTTGTGCAGATAAGTGAGCTGCTGGCCCAGGAGACGCTGCGGCTCATCCTGCTGACCGGGGAGCCGGTCGGCGAGATCACCGGCGTCGTGGTGACCGACCTGCCCCGGCCCGGCCGCTACCTGTCCGGCGGCGAACTGGTGCTCACCGGCATGATGTGGCGGCACCGGCCTTCCGACTCGGAGGTCTTCGTCGATCATCTGGTACGGGCCGGCGTCACCGCCCTCGCCGCCGGAGACGCCCGACTGGGCCACGTGCCCGACGATCTCGTGGCCGCCTGCCGCGCCCGCGGTCTGGCCCTGATCGAGGTCCCGATCGAGGTGTCGTTCGGCGCGATCATCGACGTCGTCGACCGCCGCATGGCCGGCGAACAGCGCCTGGCCCTCGGCCGCCACCGCCGCATCTTCGCCGCCGTCGCCGAGGGCGCCGGGCTGCCGGAGCTGTTCCGGATGGCCCACGACGAACTCGGCCTCACCGGCGGCGTCGTCTCGGCGACCGGCCGGGTGATCGCCGGAGAGGTCCCCGACGCCTCCCGCCTGGCGCTGGAGTTCCTCCGCGCCGTCCGCCTCCCGCACGTGACCGCCGACCCCCGCACGATCTTCACCGTCGACCGCAGCCCCCGCGTGGCCGGCTGGGCCCTGGTCCTGGACGGCGACGTGAACCCGGAGATCGGCTATGAGCTGGCGTCGTGCGTGGCCCTCGAACGCACCCGCATGGAGGAGGGCCGCCGCGTCGAACGGCGACTGCTGGAACAGCTCGTCGGCCTGGCCGGCAGCGCCGACCTGCCGGAGTTGTCGGCCCGGATGCGCACCTGCGGCCTCGACGTGGCCGCTCCTTACGCGATCGTCGCCTGCACGGCCCTCCGCTCCGGCGCCTCCGACGGCCCCGACGCCGCCACCCTGGGCGGCCTGGTCCTGGAGGAGCTGCTCGACCGCTCGGTGGTCGCCGTGGCCGCCGCCGACGCGGGCCTGGCCCTGGTGCCGCTCCGTGACTCCCTTGAGGAGCTGACCACCGTTCTGACGGCGCGGGCCGCCGCCGTGGCCGGGCCCGGGGTCCGCCTCTCGCTCGGCGTCAGCGCCGCCCTGACCGGTCCCGCCGCGATCCGGGGCGGCATCGAGGAGGCCGGGTACGCCCGCCGCATGGCCGACGCCCGCGAGGGCGGCCTGGTGACCAGCGACGAGATCTACACCCACGCATTGTTGCTGGCTACGGTGCCCGACGACATCCGGCGGGGGTTCGCTTCACGGCTGCTCGATCCGCTGTTCGGGTATGACCGGCGGCATCAGGCCGATCTGGTGCGGACGTTGTCGACGTTTCTCGACTGTGCAGGATCGTGGAACGTCTGCGCGGAGCGGCTGCACGTGCACGTGAACACGGTGCGGTATCGCATCAAACGCGTGGAGGAACTGACCGGACGGAATCTGACGACGATGGCCGACCGGGTGGATTTGTATTTGGCCCTGCGGGCTTCATGATCACGAATGAATGAATCGGCGTCGGCGGCGTGAACGGTCGCTGCGCACGTGAGTTCCGGACAACTCACCTTAATCACCGAGACTTGGCGCATTAGTTTTTTCCGGCCGCATTCTCCGTTATATCGGATCTCCCCGAATTCGGCGGGAAAGTGAGTTCGAATTGGGCGTCGCCGTTCCGGCGTTCGCCGAACGAAGAGGAGCGATTGTCCCGTCCTCTTGACCGCGCCGGTGATCGACGGGGCGAGGGCCGCCCGATGCGGACCGCGGGCCGGCGGGGGCGCAGTGCCGTGCCGATCGGGACAGAACGGTCTTCGTGGGAGGTTCCTCGCGCTGAGCGTGGTCTCTTTCATCTGCACGTGCATCTGGCGTCACCTCAGTCGCAGATCACCCGAGGTTGGAGGTGACTCCAGTGGCTGATATGGCGTGAAGTTGGCGCGACTCCAGATTTTCCCACGATCGCTCTTTGTGATTTCACCACTACGGAAAGTGAAAACCGCTGGTGGGACATAAAAAGAATCGCGGCACTGGCCAGTGCCGCGATTCCGAGTTCATGCTGTGGCCAGGGGATCCGTCCCGGTGCCTGGGAGTCGGTGGGGGAGGCTCACATGGGGTTCACGCTAGGAAACTTCTCTTGACTTTCCTGACTCACGTAACGAGTCAGCAGCATTCGATGCTGTAAACCTTCAGCGGGGACGAAGTGGCGCTGGCGGCCGTAGCATTGATCCCTGCGGCGGTGGTAACCGCAAACAAGGTCGTAAGAGCAAGCGTGATCAGGCGGCGTCGCACGGTGGGGCTCCCGTCGGGTCTAGAGGTTCTTGCATTTTTCCAGGGGGTGCTGGTGACCGGTCAAGATCTAGTGGGTCAGCGCATCAAGACCATCCGCCGACAGCGGGGGCTCTCTCAAGCGCAACTCGCACATCCTGAGCTGTCCGACAGCTATGTTTCCCTAATTGAGAGCGGTAAGCGTACCCCTACTCCGGCAGTTCTGGAGCTCCTGGCTCAAAAACTCGACTGCTCTCTCACTTATCTTGTCAATGGCGTCACCGCCGAACAGATGGAAGAGATCGAGGTCGGCCTGCGATTCGCACGGCTGGCGCTGGAGAACGGCGAAGCCCAGGAAGCCCGCCGCCGTTACGCCGAGCTCCTCACCGACACCAGCCTCACCGGTCTGGCCCAGCTCCGCCAGGAGGCCGAATACGGCTGCGCCCTGGCGACCGAGGCGTGCGGCGACCGGCGTGAGGCGATCCGCCTGCTGAAGGGCCTGCGCGCCGACACCGAGCGCCCGATGTCGGTCGAGTGGCAGGTGGCGGTCGCGGTGGCGCTCTGCCGTTGCTACCGCGACGAGGGCGAGCTCGGCGAGGCGGTCCGCGTCGGCGAGGCGCTGCTCGGCGGCACCACCCGCCCGGCCTGGACCGACGCCCTGATCGAGCTCGGCTCGACGCTGCTGTCGGTCTACCGCACCCGCGGCGACCTGCTGCGGGCCCGCCACTTCGCCTCCGAGCTGCTCTCGGCCGCCGAGCTCCTCGGCACCCCCCGCGCCATCGTGGCCGCCTCGTGGAACGCGGCCTTCGTCGCCCAGGAGACCGGTCGCGGCGAGGAGGGCATGAGCCTGCTCGAGCGGGCGATGGCCATCCACTCCGAGAACGGCGACCACCGCAACCTGGCCCGCCTCCGGGTGGCCTACGCGACGATGATCGTCCGCACCCGTGCCAACGACGTCGAGGCCGCCCGCGACCTGCTGCTCCGCGCGCAGCGCGAGATGAGCGAGTCCTCGGCCTCGGTCCTCGACAAGGCCCGCTGCCAGATCGAACTGGGCCGCACGGAACTGGCGCTCGGCAACCCGCGCCAGGCGGTCGAGAACACCCGCGTGGCCGACGAGATGCTCCGCGACTCCCGTGGCGAGCACTGGGCCGACGCCAACCTGGTCCAGGGCCAGGCCCTCCTGATCCTCCACGAGGACGAAGAGGCGGCCGTCGCCCTCAACCACGCGACCGAGGCCTTCGACCCGGCCCCGATGCGGCGCTGGGCCCAGAGCTGGCTGACCGTGGCCGAGGCGTACGACCGCCTCCACGACCACGACCAGAGCATCATCGCCGCCCAGAAGGCGCTGGCCTGCGTCGGCCTGTGACCGTGGCGCGGCCGGTGGTCCCCGCGGTCCGGGAACGGGCTCGCGGTGAGACCACCGGCATGCGTCGGTAGCCTTAGGGCGCCATGAAGAGTTCACCGATCGTCGCCGTTCTGGCCGTCGTCGCGGCCCTTCTGCTGCCCTCCGCGCCGGCCGCCGCGCACACCTCTCTGCGCAGCAGTGATCCCGCCGAGAACACGCGGGTCACCGCGTTGCCCAGGATGACGCTCGAGTTCAGCGAGTCGGTGCGGTTCCCCGCCGTCGTGCTGACCGGGCCCGACGGCCAGCGCTACGAGAACGGGAAGCCCCGGGTCGACGGGCGCAAGGTCGTCCAGGACGTCGGGCCCGCCTCGGCGCTGCCCTCCGGGGCCTACACGATCGCCTACCGCGTCGTCTCCCGTGACGGGCACCCCGTCGAGGGGGAGATCCCGTTCACCTACGCGCCGGTGTCCGCCGGGCGGGGGGCCGCGCCGGCCACTCCGCAGCCGGTCCAGGCCGCCGCCGTCGCGGCGCCCACGCCGAGCGCCCCCGCGAACCCCGCCGCGCCCGAGGAGAACAGGCAGATTCCCGCCTGGGTGTGGATCGTGGTCTTCGGGATCGCCGGCATCGGGATCGGCATGGCCTTCAGCATGCGCAAGAAGCCATAATGGCCGGAATGTCCGATGGGAAGGCCGCCCGGATGAACCGTACCGTCCGGCTCGCGATCGCGGGTGGGTGCGCCGCCGCCGGGGCGCTGGTCGTCGGCATGGTGGCGGGGGGCGCGGCCACGCCGCGGGTCATCCCGGGGTTGCCCGACGAGGGCACGCTCACCCGGTGGATGGTGCCGGTCTCCAAGCTCGGCATGGACGTCGCGGGGCTGGTCACCGTCGGGCTGCTGCTCATGGCCGCCGCGCTGCTGCCCTCCGACAAGGGGCTGCTCGGGAAGACCGCCCTCGGCTACGTCAAGGCGGCCAGCTGGGCGGCCCTGGTGTGGGGCGGGGCGGCGGCGCTCAACCTCGTCTTCGGCTTGTCGCAGTCGCTCGGCCAGCCGGTCGGCGTCGTGCTCGACGGCAATCAGCTGACCAGCTACGCCGGGCAGACCCCGCAGGGCATCGCGCTCACGCTCGTCGTGCTGTTCTCGGTCTCGATCGCGCTGTTCGCGCGGGGGGCCATCACCGTCGGCGCGGCCGGCGGGCTGCTGGTGTTCTCGCTGGCCACGCTGCTGCCGCCGGCGCTGACCGGGCACTCCTCCAGCGCTCCCAACCACGGGCTGGCGACCACGTCGGTCGCCTTCCACCTGCTGTTCCTGGCGCTCTGGGTGGGCGGGCTCGGGCTGCTCTGCTACCACGCCCTGCGTGGTCACGACCGGCTGCCGCTGGCCGCCGATCGGTTCTCCCGCATGGCGTTCTGGTGTTTCGTCGGGGTCGGCCTGTCGGGGCTGGCGTCGGTCGCGGCCCGCATCGCGTCGGTGTCGGCGCTGTTCACCTCGGCGTACGGGGTGATCCTGCTCGTCAAGATCGTCGCATATGCCGCGCTGGGCGCCGTCGGCTGGTGGCACCGCAAGCGCACCCTGCCCGATCTGGCCGCCGGGCGGCCGATGGCGTTCGTCAAGCTGGTGCTGGGCGAGATCATGCTGATGGCCGGCACCGTCGGCATCGCCGTGGCGCTCGCGCAGACCGCGCCGCCGCCCGTCGAGACGCTGCCCACCGACCGGGCGTTCGACCTGCTCGGCTACGTCATGCCGCCGCCGATCTCCGTCACGAACCTGCTCACGCTCTGGTGGTTCGATCTCTTCTTCGCCGTGATCGCCGCGGTCCTCGGGGGCCTGTACGCCGCCGGGGTCGTCCGGCTCGTCAGGCGCGGCGACAAGTGGCCCCTCGGGCGGTCGATCGCGTGGGGCCTGGCCATCGTGATCCTCGTGCTGACCACCCAGAGCGGCGTGGCCCGCTACGCGCCGGTGCTGTTCAGCGTGCACATGACCGAGCACATGATCCTCTCGATGCTGGTGCCGATCTTCCTGGTGCTCGGCGCGCCGGTCACGCTGGCGCTGCGGGCGCTGAAGCCGGCCGCGCGCCGGGGCGACCGGGGGCCGCGCGAGTGGATCACCGTGATCCTGCACAGCCGGGTCGCCAAGTTCGTCGCCCACCCGGCCATCGCGACCGCCCTGTTCGTCGTGTCGACGTACGCGCTCTACTTCACGCCGCTGTTCGAGTCGGCCATGGAGGAGCACCTCGGGCACATCGCCATGTCGCTGCACTTCCTGCTGACCGGCACCCTGTTCTTCTGGGTGATCGTCGGGGTCGACCCGGCGCCAACGAAGCTGCCCTATGTGGGCCGCATGCTGCTGCTGTTCGTCACGATGCCCTTCCACGCGTTCTTCGCGATGGCGATCATGAGCATGGGCGGTGTCCTGGCCGTCGACTGGTACGAACAGCTCGGCCGAACCTGGGGCGCGTCGTCATTGGCCGACCAGAACACCGGCGGGGCCATCGCCTGGGGCTTCGGCGAGATTCCCACGCTGATCGTGCTCATCGCGCTGGCCGTCCAGTGGTGGCGGGCCGACGAGCGGGTCGCCCGGCGGCTCGACCGCAAGGCCGACCTGGTCGCGGCGCGCACGGGCGGGACCGGTGACACCGAACTCGACGCCTACAACGACTATCTGGCAAAGCTCAACAAGCGTGACCAAAAGCGGTAACGGGCATCATCATCTGGGTTCGGCAAACCCTAAGCAAACGGCAACCGTTCCTTGAGTCTCACCCGTTAGCGTCGCCGGTGAAGATCAGGGGAGTTGGAGAGCTTTGTCCGAGGAACTGCGGCTGCGTGAGGGCACCGGGCTCAAGCCCGCCCTCGAGGAATACCTGGGCGACTGGTCGGTCAGAACCGGCATCGCGGTCGAGACCTGGGCGCTGCCCGACGCGCCGCTGCCGTCGGCCGTCGTGCGGGGGGTCTACGCCGTGGTGACCGAGGCCCTCGCCAACGTCGAGCGCCACAGCGGCGCCCGCCACGTCGCCGTCGCCATCACGGTCGGCGACTCGGGCCTGCGCATGACCGTCAGCGACGAGGGCGTCGGCTTCTCCGAGGGCACCACCGGCCGGGGGCTGGCCGCCATGAGGGCCAACTTCGTCGAGATCGGCGGCACGTTGTCGATCAACAGCGTGCTGGGCTCCGGCACGACGCTGAGCGGCGTCGTGCCGAAGCGGGCGCTCAGGGGAGCGTGAGGATCTCCACGCCCGAGTCGGTGACCAGCACCGTGTGCTCGAACTGGGCGGTGCGCTTGCGGTCTTTGGTGACGGCGGTCCAGCCGTCAGACCAGATCTCGTAGTCGATCGTGCCGAGCGTCAGCATCGGCTCGATCGTGAACGTCATGCCCGGCACCAGCGTCACCGCGAGCGACGGGTCGTCGTAGTGGGGGACGATCAGGCCGCTGTGGAACGAGTGGGCGATGCCGTGGCCGGTGAAGTCACGCACCACGCCGTAGCCGAACCGCTTCGCGTAGGCCTCGATGACCCGGCCGACGATGTTGAGCTGGCGGCCCGGGGCGACGGCCTTGATCGCCCGGCTGGTGGCCTCGCGGGTGCGCTCGACGAGCAGGCGCGACTCCTCGTCGACGTCGCCGCACAGGAAGGTCGCGTCGGTGTCGCCGTGGACCCCGCCGATGAAGGCGGTGATGTCGATGTTGACGATGTCGCCGTCGTTCAGGACCGTGTCGTCGGGGATGCCGTGGCAGATGACCTCGTTGATCGACGTGCAGAGCGACTTGGGGTAGCCGCGGTAGCCGAGGGTCGAGGGGTAGGCGTCGTGGTCGAGCAGGAACTCGTGGCCGATCCGGTCGAGCTCGTCGGTCGTCACACCCGGCGCGACGTGCTTGCCGACCTCTTCCAGCGCCTGGGCGGCGATGCGCCCGGCGACCCGCATCTTCTCGATCGTCTCGGGGGTCTGCACGTCTGACGCGCCGCGTTTCGGCTCCTTCTTCCCCACGTATTCCGGACGCTCGATGTGCGCGGGAACCTTGCGGGTGGGCGAGATCCGCCCGGGCCGGAGCAGTGTCGTCATGCGCGCAAGTCTATGTGCGCGCGGAAGGGGCAAGATGGCCGTTGTGAGCGAGCAAAATGGACACTGGTGGTTCTGTCTCAAGCACATGCGCGTCGAGGGCGACCAGGGCTGCCCCAACAAAGACCGCATGGGGCCCTACGACACCGAGGCCGAGGCGGCCAACGCCCTCACGACGGCCTCCGCCCGCAACAAGGCCTGGAAGGAACAGGACAAGGAGTGGGACGACGACTAGATCCGGCGCACGTGGCCGGGGTCGTTCTCAAAGCCGATTCTCCGTTACGGCTCCGCCTACCCCGGCCCCGACCGCCGTCCGGCCGCGCCACCGCACCCGGCGCTCCCCGGCCCCGCCGCGCCACCGCCGCCACGGCTGATCCCGCCAGTGAACACGAGCCGTGAAAGCGAGCCGTGACCACGAGCCGTGACCACGAGCCGGGGACCACGAGCCGGGGACCACGAGCCGGGGACCACGAGCCGTGACTCCGAGAGCCGTGACTCCGAGAGCCGTGACTCCGAGAGCCGTGACTCCGAGAGCCGTGACTCCGGGAGTCGGGAACCCGGGAGTCGGAAATCCTGGTGTCGGGAAGGCTGGAGCCGGAGGTCGGGCGCTCCGCGCCCGAAATTTCGGCATATCACCCTCGGCTGGGGCGCTCTTGAGGGCGTACAAGAACGGGAAGTCAGACCACCGCGTAGGCCCGCACCGGGAAGGTGCCCATCCCCGCGACCAGGGGCGGGGCCGCGTGGAAGCGGAAGCCCGACGCCGGGAGCGCCCCCAGGTTGGTGAGGTGCTCGACGATCGGGATGCCCGCCGCGAGCAGGGTCGTGTGGGCCGGGCGCTCGCCCTTCGGGGGAGTGGCGTCGATGTTGAACGAGTCGATGCCCACCAAGGTCGCGCCGCCCGCCACGAGGGCCGCCGAGGTCTCGGCGGTGAGGTGGGGGTGGCCGGAGAAGTAGGCGTCGGTGCCCCAGTGGGTGTCCCAGCCGGTGTGGAAGAGCACCGCCTTGCCGGTGAAGTCGAGGTCCTCCGGGAGCTCGGTGCCCTTCACGACCACGCCCTCCAGGTTCGCCAGCTTCTCCAAGGGCAGCCCCGACAGGTCGGCGCCGTCGGCGAAGCGGTGGTTGGGGCTGTCGAGGTAGGTGCCGGTGTTGGCGGCCATCGTGATCGTGCCGATGAAGAACTCGGTGCCCTCGGCGTAGAGGTCGCGGGACGCCTCCCGGCTGAGGTGCACGCCCAGGACGGGCGCGGGGATGCCCGGGTAGGTGATCATCCCCTCGACGATGCGGTGGCTCAGTTCGATGAGGCTCATGTCTTCCGTGCCGCCCTTCGTGCGATGAACCGGCTGAGGGTGAGGACGCCGATGGCGCTCCACACGATGTTGAGGATCGCCGACGGCCAGGCGCCGTGATATCCGCTGTTGATGGCCAGGGCGGCCGCGCCGCCGAGGTTGACGGCCTGGTAGGCCAGACTGTCTCCGGTCATCCTGGACGTGGAGACGAGGCCGTAGGCGATGAGGAGGGCGATCGCGCCGAGTGTGCCGATCGCGGTGATGAACGTTGACATTTGCCCCTCATGTTCGCGGTATGTCCATTTGAAGGGCAAGTGAAGATAACTTAAGCGGCCCATAAGCTTCTCTACATGGAAATAGACCCCCGACGGCTGCGCATCCTCCACGAGGTCGCCCGCCGCGGTGGCGTGATGAAGGCCGCCGAAGCGCTCCACCTGACCCCGTCGGCCGTCTCCCAGCAACTGGCCCAGCTCGAACGCGAAGTCGGCCTGGCCCTGCTCGACCGCTCCCAGCGCCGCATCTCCCTGACGCCGGCCGGGCGGGTGTTGTCGGCCTACGGCGAACGCATCGAGGAGCAGCTCTCCGAGGCCAGGAACGAGCTCAACCGCTTCACCGAACGCCTGTCAGGTCCGGTGACCATCGCGGCCTTCCCGACGGTGATCCGGCACCTGCTGGTGCCGGCGCTGCGGGTGCTCGCCGAGCGCCATCCCCGGATCGTCCCGGTGATCAACGAGGTGTACGGCAGCGACGCCCTCCAGGAGCTCCGGCTCGGCTCGGTCGACCTCGTGGTGACCGAACGCGACATGAGCACCCCCGCGCCGTCGCTCCCGTCGATGACCCGGCACCGGCTCTACGACGACGAATACCGCATCGTGGCCCCGCCCACCCTCGACCACATCCCGGCCGACGTGTCCGAACTGGCCGACCTGCCGTGGGTGGCGGGGGTGTCGTTCCAGGCGTGCGGCGCGGCCCTCGAACGGCTCAGCCAGCTCCACGGCTTCGAGCCGCGGCGCACGCACGTCATCTCGGAGTTCCCGCCGGTGCTCAGCCTGGTCGCGGCGGGGCACGGGGTGGCGATCGTGCCCTCGCTCGCGCTGCTCGACTTCCCCCGGGGCGAGGTCGTGGTGACCGGGATCCACGAGGTGGGGTCGCGGCGGATCGAGGCGCTGACCCGCGTGAGCCGGACGCGGTCGGGGGAGCCCGACCCGGTGCAGGCGGTGGTCATCGAGGTGCTGCGCGAGGCGGCGGAGGAACTGACCGAGCGGGTGGCGATCCTCAGCGCCTCGCTGGAGGCCCACTGACCTGCCGCGCCGGGAGTATGGCGGCGAGCCGGGCGGTATGCCGAAATTTCCGGCGGCGCGCCGCCCGCAGCGGGAGCGACCGGGAGGAAGGCGCTCAGAGGTCGGGGGCGGGCCTGCTCGCGCTCAATCCGGCACTCGTGGGCCGCTGATTCTGTCCGCCAGCCGGGCTAAGCGTTCTCGCATGCCCTTTCTCGGAGCCTCTCCGGCGGCCATGCTCACCAGGTGCTGGGCTCCGTCGAAGGTGAGCGGGGCGGTCAGCCGGGGGACCGCGAAGGCGTCGTGGGCGAGCGCCTCCAGTTCGGGGTCGCCGCCGTCGATGGCCAGGATGGTCGCGCCCGTCTTCCGGGCGTCGGAGACGCGTTCCAGCAGCGGCGCCGGGGCCTCGGTCTCCGCCACCACCACGAGCGTCTCGCCGCGCCGGGCCTCCAGCAGGCGGTCGACGCCCACCCGCAGGTGCGGCGGGGCCGTCAGGTCGGGCGACCAGCGGACCAGGGTCGGGGTCAGCTGGGTCAGGCCCGACAGGCGGGCCTCGTCGGCCAGGTGGGCGGTCAGGTGCCAGGGCTCGTCGTCGGGGGTGCCGGCGATCAGCAGGCCGCCGGGGGAGCGTGTGGTGCGCATCGCCCGGCCGAGGGCCCGGGCCCGGTCGGGCCATTCGGTGGAGTCGAGGGCCTCGCGCAGGAGGCTGACCGCTTCGGCGTCCATGCGGCCCATCGTGCCTCAGGGGGTGGGAGCGCACGGGGCGCTTCGGTTTTTCCGGCGCCGGACAATTCGCCTGACTCGGTACTTGACTCGCGTCTACTCGCAGGTAACCATCGGCTCACGGCGCCGTCCCCCGAGAAGTGATCCCGTGAAGGGCGGCATGTCCCCATGCGTCTTCGAGTCCGTGCCACCGTGCTCGCGATCGTGGCCCTCGTGTTCCCTCTCCTCGTGCCGTCGGGCGCTCAGGCCGCCGCGCCGGGCGACGTCGTCGAGGCCACCCCGACCACCGTCTACCTCGCGCCCGGTCGGCTGCTGGAGGTGCCGGCCCGGGCGTGGCACCTCCGCTACCGGTCGACCTCGGCGGTCGGGGGGCCGACCGTCGTCTCCGGTACGTTGCTCGTCCCCAAGTCCGGATACCTCGGCAAACGGCCCATCGTCGGCTACGCCGTCGGCACCCACGGCCTCGGCGACCAGTGCGCGCCCAGCGCCGCCATGGCCAACGGGACCGAGCTCGAACTCGCCTTCGTCAGCCTGATGCTGCTCAAGGGCTGGGCCGTGGCGGTCACCGACTACGAAGGGCTCGGGACGCCGGGAGACCACACGTACATGGCCGGGAAGTCCCAGGCGCACGCGGTGCTCGACTCGATCCGGGCGGCCACCCGGGTGCCCGGCGCGGGGCTGGCGGCCGGGGGGCCCGTGGTGGTCATGGGGTACTCGCAGGGTGGCGCGTCGGCGGGCTGGGCGGCCCAGCTCCAGCCGTCGTACGCGCCGGAGTTGCGGCTGCGCGGGGTGGCGGCGGGCGGTGTGCCGGCCGATCTGAAGAAGGTCGCCGAGAACGTCGACGGCGGCGGGGACTTCGGGCTGGCCGCGGCGGCGGGCCTCGGGTTCGACGCGGCCTACCCCGAACTGCGGCTCGCCGACCACCTCACCCCCGAAGGGGCCGCGCTGTTCGCCGACGCCCGGGACGACTGCGTCGACGAACTGCGCGACAAGCTCGCCGGGCGCACCCTCGCCGAACTCACCACGCAGGACGTCATGAACCGCCCCGACTGGACCGCCCGCCTGCAGGAGAACCGCCTCGGCGCGACCCGGCCCTCGGTGCCCGTGTTCGTCTGGCACGGCACCGGCGACGAGATCATCCCGATCGGCGTCAGCCGCACGCTGCGCTCCGAGTGGTGCGCCAAGGGGGGCACGGTGACCTGGACCAGCGTCCCGGCGCCCAGCCACGTGCTCGGCGCGGTCGAGGGAGGGCCGCTGGCCATCGCCTGGCTGGCCGGGCGGGTGCTCGGGCTGCCGGCGTTCGGCAACTGCTGAGCCGTCCCGGGGATGACGTGCACGAGACCCGGTGTTGTCCCTGGCATGATCGAGAACATGGCCGACCAACTTGACGACGTGACGATCGCGATCCTCGGCGGAACCGGCGACCAGGGCAACGGGCTGGCGCGCCGGTTCGCCCTGGCCGGGCACCGCGTGCTCATCGGCTCCCGCAGCGCCGAGCGGGCCCAGGCCGCCGCCGACGCGCTGGCCGAGGCGGGCCGCGTCGAGGGCGGCGCCAACGCCGACGTCGCCGCCGAGGCCGACCTGGTGATCGTCGCGGTGCCGTGGGACGGCCACAAGGCGCTGCTCACCGACCTGGCCGGCGTGCTGGCGGGCAAGATCGTGGTCGACTGCGTCAACCCGCTCGGGTTCGACAAGCAGGGCGCCTACGCGCTGCCCGTCGAGGAGGGCAGCGCGGTCCAGCAGGCCGCGGCGGTGCTGCCGGGCAGCCGGGTCGTCGGGGCGTTCCACCACGTCTCGGCCAAGCTGCTGCTCGACCCGGCGGTCGAGGCGATCGACCTCGACGTGCTGGTGCTCGGCGACGACCGCGAGGCCACCGACCTGGTGCAGGCCCTCGCGGCGCGCATCCCGGGCGTGCGGGGAATCTACGGCGGGCGGCTGCGCAACGCCCACCAGGTCGAGGCGTTCACGGCCAACCTGGTGTCGATCAACCGGCGCTACAAGGCCCACGCCGGCATCCGCGTCACCGACGTCTGATCAGGCGTTCGCGACGAGCCAGTCGGCCACCGCGCCCGGCGCGACCACCTGGTGCAGGTGGTCGCCCGGGATCCGGGTCACCGGCCAGCCCCGCTCGTCGGCCTCCTTGGCCGTGCGCTCGTAGGGGTCGCTGAACCACAGGTAGGCCCCGCGCACGTGGTCCCACGTGTGCGGGACGGGGATGTGCTGGCTGTAGTAGAGCAGCGGCAGGCGCGGCTGCTCGGCCACGATCATGTCGCGGGTGCGCCGGTCGGGCACCAGCGCCGACACCATCTCCTCGGGCCACCAGTCGGTCCAGCGCGGCAGCACGCCGTTCTCGTCGGCCATCGCGCCGAGGAACGTCAGGTGGTCGGACTCGGCCGCCGGGATCGAGCCGCGGCGGGGCGGGAGGGCGGCGTCCACGAACAGCACCGCCGTCACCTGGCCGCGCAGGCGTTCGGCGACGAGGGGGACGTAGAGGCCGGCGTTGCTGTGGGCGACGACCACCACCGGGCCGTCGGGGGCCGCCATGGACACCTGGTCGACCACGCGCGGCCAATAGGGCGGCGGGCCCGCCGTCACCTCGGTCAGTGACGGGACCACCGCGCGGCGGCCGCGGGCGCGCAGCTCGGCCGCCACCGGGGTCCACGTGGCCGGTCCGACCGCGGGGCTGTGCACGAGGAGGAAGGTGGCGTCCATGGGCACCAGCATTCACCCGCCGCAGCGGTTTTGGGTGGCTTGTCCGCTGCCCGTGAACAATCTTCTAGACGACGAGCGTGGGCAGCGCCGGCCGGCGGCGGCTGCCGTTGTAGTCGTGCCACGCCGACCGCAGGCCCTCGACGCAGCGGGTCAGCTCGTCCTCGGGGTGCACGAAGGGCAGCCGCAGCATGACCTCGTAGCCGGTCCCGGCCGGGTCGAAGGCCGTTCCCGGCGGCACCGCGACCCCGTGTCGGGCCGTGAGCTGCGCGAACGCGCCCGCGTCGCCCCGGGGCAGGCGCACCCACAACGTCTGCCCGCCCGCCACCGGCTGGGCCGACCACTCGGGCAGGTGCTCGCGCAGCAGTGACACCAGGTGGTCGTGGCGGCGCTTGAGCACCGCGAGGCGGGCCCGCCGCACCTCGTCAGCCCGGTCGAGCAGGATCACCGCCGCGAGTTGGCCGATCGCGTCGCCGCCCAGGTCGTGGATGGCCCGCCGCCGGGCCAGCCGCGAGATCACCGGGACCGCCGCCCTGATCCAGCCGACCCGCAGGCCGCCCCACACCAGCTTGCTCAGCGAGCCCACCGTCAGCACCTGCTCGCCCCGGGCGTAGGCGGCCAGCGGGAGCGGCCGCTCGCCGTCGAAGCACAACTCGGCCGGGACCGCGTCGTCGATCACCGGCACGTCGGCCTCCTCGGCCCACGCCACCAGCCGCCGCCGGGCGAGCGGCGGCATCACCCGGCCCGTGGGGTTGTGCGCGGTCGGGATCGTGTACGCCAGCGCGGGCCGCACCGGCGCCGACCGGCCCCGGGGCGACAACACGCCCCATTCGTGCAATTCGTCGAGGTCGCAGGCGTCGATCCTGGCCCCGGCGTCGAGCAGGATCTCCGCCGCCCCGGTGTAGGTCGGCGACTCCATCCGGACCGTGTCGCCGGGACTGACGAACTGGCTCGCCAGCAGGGAGATCGCCTGCTGGCCGCCGTTGGTGGCGAGGATCTCGCCGGGCTCGGTCGGCAGCCCGAGCCGGGTGAAGTGGCGGGCCACCGCCTGCCGGAACTCCGGCAGCCCGGCCGGGTGGTAGCCGATGTCACGGGGCAGCCGCGTCGCCGCCTCGCGGTAGGCCTCGACCAGCTCGGGCGGCGGCTCGACCGGGGCCGCGCAGGTCAGCAGCGTCACCCCGTCGGGCGGGTCGAGCACGTGCAGCAGCAACGGGTTGGCGCCCGCGCCGGACGACCGGCTGACCGGCAGCTCCGCCTCGGCCACCCGCGTGCCGCTGCCCTGCCGCCGCACCAGGCGGCCTTCTTGCTGGAGCAGCTCGTACGCCGAGACGACCGTGCCCCGCCCGACCGCCAGCCGGCGGGCCAGCACCCGATCGGGCGGCAGCGGGGAGCCGGGGGCCAGCAGCCCGTCGTCGATGAGCCCGCGTAACCGGGCCGCCAGCAGGAGATAGAGCGGCCCCCGCCCGGACGCCCAGCGCCCGAGCCAGCCGACGAGACGATCCTCCTCCGTCATGCCGTCATCGTGACATTGGATCGCGATGCGAGCCAATTCACCACGATTGGCTCTCCAACCAGTCCGGGTGACCCGTCATCCTTAGCTGTGTGACTGATTTGCGACCGGATACACGAGTTGTCCACCTTCCCAAGGTTCAGCCAGAAGGTAGCGCGCCGATCTCGACGCCGATCTACCAGACCTCCGGGTTCCTGTTCGACGACCCGGCCGTGTTCGCCGACGGCATGGACCGCCCCGACGGCGCCTTCGTCTACGGCCGCTACTCCAACCCCACCACCCGGGTGTTCGAGGAGGCCGTCGCCGGCCTGGAGGGCGGCGTCGCCGCCGTCGCCGCCGCGACGGGCATGGGCGCGATCAACACCGTCTTCCTGGCCCTGCTCAGCCCCGGCGACCACGTCGTCGCCCAGCACTCCCTGTACGGCGGCACCGGCCACATGCTGGAGGAACTGGAGGCCAGGTTCGGCATCTCGGTCACGTACGTGCCCGAGGACGACCCCGAGGCCGCCCGCGCCGCCCTCCGCCCGGAGACGAAATTCCTCTACCTGGAGACCATCGCCAACCCGATGACCCAGGTCGCCGACCTGCCCGGCATGTGCGCCGTCGGCCGCGAGGCCGGCGTCCCGGTGATCGTCGACAACACCTTCGCCTCGCCGATCGTGTGCCGCCCCATCGAGCACGGCGCCTCGATCGTCGTGCACTCCTCGACCAAGTACCTGTCGGGCCACGCCGACATCGTCGGCGGCATCTCGGTCTTCGCCGACCACGAGCTGCACCGCAAGGTCTGGAAGTTCCACTGCGGCCTCGGCGCGGCCCCCGACCCGTTCGCGTCGTGGTTGTCCCTGCGCGGCCTCCAGACCCTCCCGCTCCGGATGGCCCGCCACCATGAGAACGCCCGCATCCTGGCCACCCGCCTGGCCGGCCACCCGGCGGTCGCGGCCGTCCACTGGCCCGGCCTGTCCACGCACAAGTCCCACGCCCTGGCGTCGAAACTGCTGCCCGACTTCGGCGGCGTGTTCTCGATCGACCTGGCGGGCGGTCGCGAAGCGGGGGTGCGGTTCATGAAGTCCCTGAAGGTGGCCCTGCTCGCGCCGTCGCTCGGCGGGGTCGAGACGCTGGTCCTGCACCCGGCGTCGACGTCGCACCGCTCGGTCTCGGACGCGGCCCTGGCGGCGGCGGGCATCAACCCGGGGACGGTCCGGATCGCCGTGGGCATCGAACACCCGGAGGACCTGTGGGCCGACTTCGCCCAGGCCCTCGACTCGGCCGGCTGAACCGCTTCTTCCCGTCACCGAGGCCGGGTGGAGGCGTGCGCGATGATGGGCCGATGAGACTCACGCGTGACGAAGTGATCGACGCCGCTTCGGTGATCGGCGGGCGCGTCAGGCGCACGCCGGTCGTCGAGGCCGCCCCCGGGGTCTGGCTCAAACTGGAGTGCCTGCAACATTCGGGCTCGTTCAAGGTCAGGGGCGCCTTCAACCGCATCCTCTCCGCCGACCTCCCGGCGGCCGGGGTGATCGCCGCCAGCGGCGGCAACCACGGCCTCGCCGTGGCGTATGCGGCGCGGGCGCTGGGGATCAGGGCGGAGATCTTCGTCCCGGAGGTCTGCGCGCCGGTCAAGATCGCCGGCCTTCGCGCCCTCGGCGCCGAGGTCGTGGTGACCGGCGCGATCTACGCCGACGCCCTCGACGCCTCCCGCAAGCGCGCCGCCGAGACGGGCGCACTCGAGTTGCACGCCTACGACCAGCGCGAGGTCGTCGCCGGTCAGGGCACCCTGGCCGTGGAGCTGGAGGAGCAGATCCCGGGTCTGGACACGATCGTGGTCGCGGCGGGCGGCGGCGGGCTGGCCGGCGGGGTGAGGGCGGCGTTCGGCGGTGAGGTCGTGGTGGTCGAACCCGAACTCATCCCGACGATCCACGAGGCGCTGTCGGCGAGAGAGCCGGTCGGCGTGGAGGTCTCGGGCGTGGGCGCCGACGCGCTGGGGGCCAGCAGGGCGGGCCGGATCGCGCTGGAGGGGCTCCAGGACCGGGTGACGAGCGTGCTGGTCACCGACGAGGCGATCGTCGAGGCCCGCCGCACCCTGTGGAGAGACCACCGCGTCGCGGCCGAGCACGCGGGCGCGGCCGCTTTCGCCGCACTCCAGTCGGGCCGCTGGGCCCCGAGGGCGGGCACCACGACGGCGATCGTGGTGTGCGGCTCGAACACCGACCCGTCGACCCTCGCCTGAGGCGACCCGACAGGCGCGGGAACAGGGCCGATATGCCGAAATTTCGGGCGGCGAAGCCGCCCGAAAAGGCTTTGGGGTGTACGGAGGCCGCCTGGCCCGGGCGGGCGCATGTCACGAGATTTCGGGCGGCGGGAGCCGCCCGACGGAGCTTCCTGCTCGTGCGGAGGCGCATTGCTCAGGTGGGCACACTTCATGAAATTTCGGGCGCGAACAGACGTCCGGCCCCCCGCAATCCGGCTTCGCCGTGGGTCAGGCCCAGATCCGGGTGCGGGTGCCTGCGGGTGCGGTGAATGCCGGGTTCGCAGTGCCGAAGCCCGGTCGCCGGTGCCACGCCTGAGCAGAGTGTCCGGTCGATGAGTGCCGGCCGGAGTGGTGAGTGCCGAGCCTGAGCAGAGTGTTCGGTCGATGAGTGCCGGCCGGAGCGGTGAGCGCCAGGCCCGGCCGGCGAGTGCACAAGCCTTGTCGCTGGGCGCTACGTCCCGGGTCGGTGAGGGTGGGGGCGATGCCTGTCAGAGCCTGCCCGTGGGGAGCCGGGGCAAGGGGGAGTGCCCAGGCTCGGATGCTGATCACCGGGCATCGGCTTCGGCCGGCGAGCGTTCAGGGCGTTGTCGTTCGGCTGGATGCCCGTCGTCGCGGCGGTGAGCCGGGCGCGGCCGGTTGGCGCCGGGGACGGCGCCCAGGCCGGGCGGGGGCGGGGCCGCTGTCGGCGGAGCCGTAACCGAGAAGAAGGGGACCTCCCGGTCACCCCCGGCGGAGTCCTTGTCGCGACGGGGGTGACCGGTGAGGTTAGCTGTAGCTGTGCTCCTTGGCCGGGAAGGCGCCGGAGCTCACTTCGTCGGCGAAGGCGCGGACGGCGCGGTCCATTTCGCCGTGGAGGTCGAAGTACTTCTTCACGAACTTCGCCGGGCGTTCGGTCAGGCCCATCAGGTCCTGCCAGACGAGGACCTGCGCGTCGGTGCCGGGGCCGGCGCCGATGCCGATCGTGGGGATCGACAGGGCGGCGGTCACGCGGTCGGCCAGGTCGGTGGGGACGCACTCCAGGACCAGGGAGAAGGCTCCCGCGTGTTCGAGCGCCTTGGCGTCGGCCATCAGTTCGTCGCCCGACTGGCCCCGGCCCTGGACGCGGTAGCCGCCGAAGGCGTTGACCGACTGGGGGGTCAGGCCCAGGTGGCCCATGACCGGGATGCCGGCCGACACGAGGGCCTCGACCTGGGGGAGGACCCGGTGGCCGCCTTCGAGCTTGACCGCGTGGGCGCCGGCCTCCTTCATGAAGCGGGCGGCGGTCTCCAGGGCCTGCGCGGAGCTGGCCTGGTAGGAGCCGAAGGGGAGGTCGGCGACGACGAGCGCGCGGGACGAGCCCCGGACCACGGCGGCCGTCAGCGGGATGAGGTCGTCGACCGTGACGGGCAGGGTCGAGTCGTAGCCGTAGACGACCATCGCGGCCGAGTCGCCGACGAGCATGACCGGGATGCCGGCCTCGTCGAAGACGCGGGCGGTCATGGCGTCGTAGGCCGTCACCATCGGCCACTTCTCGCCGCTCGACTTGGCTGCCTGGATGTCGCGTACGGTCACCCGGCGGCCGGCGGCCCCGCCGTAAAGTGCAGAGGACATGGCTACCTCCTGGTCTCGTGGCGCCCCTGTGGCGTCCCCGGACAGTCGCATCATCGCATGCGACTTCGGGATAGAACACCCCGCCCACTACCCGTAATCCGGTTCTGTCAGAAGCCGTCCGCTTGGCACAATGCCGTGCGGAGGTTGTAAGTAATGAAAACGGCGATTGAACCTTACCGGAGGCTCTTCAGGCTCCCGGGCATTCCCTCTCTGGTGGCTCTGGGGCTGCTGACGCGCATCCCGGCGACGGCGACCGGGCTGACGATCACGCTGCACGTCGTGCAGACCCTGGGGCTCTCGTGGGCGCAGGCGGGCATCGCGGGCACGGCGTCGACCGTCGGCATAGCGGTGGGGTCGCCGCTGCTCGGGCGGGTGGTCGACCGGCGCGGGGCGCGGGCTGTGGTGGCGGTGACGTCGGCGGTGCAGCTGGTGTTCTGGCTGGTGGCGCCCTCGTTGCCCTATGAGGCGCTGGTGGGGGCGGCCTTCGTGGGCGGGCTGCTGATGTTGCCGGTCTTCGGGCTGATCCGGCAGTGCGTGGCCGCGATGGTGCCCAAGGAGCAGCACCGGACGGGGTTCGCGCTCGACTCGATGGCCGTCGAGTTGTCGTACATGATCGGGCCGGCGGTCGGCGCGGCGGCGGTGAGCACGTTGTCGAGCACGGTGGCCATGCGATCCGTCGGCATCGGGTTCGCGCTGGCGGGGCTGGGGCTCTTCCTCCTGAACCCGCCGACCCGGTCGGCCGAGGAACTGGCCGAGGGGCCCCACCAGAAGGTGCCGACGCGGCGCTGGCTGAACACGCGGGTGCTGACGATCTTCGGGGTGACCTCGGCGCTGACGTTCGTGCTGACGGCGACCGACCTGGCCATCGTGGCCACCCTGGAGAAGGCCGGCGACGCCGCCTGGATCGGGCTGGTCATCGGCCTGTGGTGCTTCGCGTCGCTGGTCGGGGGGTTCGTGTACGGGGTGCTGCCGCGCGGGTTCTCGCCGCTGGTCATGATCGGCGGGTTGTGCGCGCTGACCATCCCGGTCGGGTTCGTCGGAGGCGGCTGGTGGTGGCTGATCCCGGCGCTGATCCCCGGCGGGCTGCTGTGCGCGCCGTCGTTGTCGACGACGGTCGACTACGTCAACAAGTCGGTGCCCGCCGCCGCGCGCGGGGAATCGATGGGCCTGCACGGGACGTTCCTCACCATCGGCGTCTCCTCCGCCGGTCCGGTCGCCGGTGTGATCATCGACACGTGGGGCCCGAACTGGGCGTTCACCGGGGCGGGGGCGATCGGGCTGGCGCTGGTGCTGGTCGCGGTGCCGTTCTGGCGGCTCGCGCCGCGGGAAGTCGTTAAGGTGCCCGCCTAGTTTTCGAAACGAGACCGTTGCGTATCGTTATTCGCCGGGTGTACCTTTCGATACGAAACGACATCGTATCGAAAGTTATCGGGGGCATCCGTGGATGCACACTCGGGACACCCGCGCCGCTGGCAGATCCTCGGCGTGATGGTGTTCTCGCTGCTCGCGGTGGTGCTCGACCAGACGATCCTGAACGTGGCGATCAAGACGATCGCCGATCCCGTTCACGGACTGGGCGCCACCCAGAGCGAACTCGAATGGGCCATGAACTCCTACACCCTGGCGTTCGCCGGCCTGTTGTTCACCTTCGGCGTGCTGGGCGACCGGCTCGGCCGCAAGCGCATGCTGATGGCGGGCATGGTCGTCTTCCTGCTGGCCTCGGTGGCCAGCGGGTACGCGCAGGACCCCAACCAGCTGATCGCCGCCAGGGCCCTGATGGGCATCGGGGGCGCGGCGATCATGCCGGCCACGCTGGCGATCATCTCCAACGTCTTCCCCTTCCACGAGCGCGGCCGGGCCATCGGCATCTGGGCGGCCGGGGTCGGCATCGCCGTCGCGATCGGCCCCATCACCGGCGGTCTGCTCCTGGAGCACTTCTGGTGGGGTTCGGTCTTCCTGGTCAACGTGCCGATCGTGCTGATCGGGCTGGTCCTCAACGCGATCCTGGTGCCCGACTCGAAGGACCCGCACAAGGCGAAGCTCGACCCGATCGGCGTGGTCCTGTCGATCCTCGGCCTGATCTCGCTCGTGTACGGCATCGTCCGGATCAGCGACCTCGGCACCGTCGCTGACGTGACCGTCATCGTGCCGGTCGCGGTCGGCGTGGCGATCCTCGCGGGGTTCGTCTGGTACGAGTACCGCACCGACCACCCGGCCTTCGACGTCCGCCACTTCCGCAACCCGGCGTTCTCCACCGCCATCACCACCGTCGGCCTGACCTTCTTCTCGGCCATCGGCGTGATGTTCTTCATGGCCTTCTACTGGCAGATCGTGCGCGGCTACTCCCCGCTCCAGTCGGGCGCGCTCGTGTTGCCCTTCGCGGCCGGGCAGCTGCTGTTCTCCCCGCGCAGCGCGGCCATGGTCGAGCGGTACGGCGCCAAGCTCGTCGGCACCGTCGCGATGAGCGTGATCACGCTGGTGCTGGGCGCGTACGTCTTCGTCGGCGTCGACACCCCCATCTGGATCCTGCTCGTGCTGGGCTTCGTCCAGGGCGGGGCGATGGCCAACATCCTGCCGCCCGCCACCACGGCGATCATGAACGCGCTGCCGCGTGAGAAGGCCGGCGTCGGCTCCTCGATGAGCAACGTGTTCCGCCAGGTCGGCTCGTGCCTCGGCATCGCGGTGCTGGGCGCGATCCTGTCGGCCAGCTACCGCAACGACATGGAGGGCGTGGCCGCCGCGCTCCCCGGCGACGTGGGCCACGTGGCCCAGGAGTCGATCGCCGGCGCGGCGGGGGTCGCCTCGGCCCTCGGCCCGCAGGGGACCTCGCTGCTGCACGCCGCCAACGAGGCGTTCGTCACGGGCGTCCACTGGGCGTCGGGCGGGGCCGCGCTGATGACCCTGATCGGCGTCTTCGTGGTGGCCCGCTGGATGCCCGGTAAGTCGGCGCCCACGGTCGTCCCGGACCTTGTGAAGGCCGAAAGCGCCGTAGGATAGAAGACTGCCATGACGACCATTCAGGAATCCGCGGGGCGGGGGCGTCCCCGCAGTGAGCGCGCCGAGAAGGCGATCGTCGACGCCACCCTCGACATGATCGGCGAGGGCGTCACGGTGTCCGAGTTGTCGATCGAGGCGGTCGCCAACCGCGCCGGGGTCGGCAAGACGACGATCTACCGGCGCTGGGCGAACAAGGAAGACCTGGTGGTCGATTCGCTGGCCACGCTCCGGCTGCCCATGCCGGAGCCGGGCGGCGCCGACGTGCGGGCCGACCTGATCGGCTACCTCGAGGTCATGCGGTCGGAGTCGAGCGAGCTGCGGAACCGCTGCATCACCAACATCGCGCTCAACGAGGCCGACCGGTTCCCCGACCTCTACCGCCGGTTCCGCGAACTCGTCATCGAGCCGCGCCGCGAGGCCTTCCGGCAGGTCCTGCGGCGCGGCGTGGCCGCCGGCGAGCTGCGCCCCGACCTCGACGTCGAGGTGGCGATGTCGATGCTGGTCGGGGCGATGCTCTTCCACACGAAGATGTCGGGCCCGGGCTACCCGGTGCCCGACGACCTCCCCGCGCGGCTGGTCGACGAGGCGCTGCGCGGCTTCCGCTACGACGTCACCCGGAAGGTGGCGTCCTGACGCTCGGTCGCCGTGCTGATCGGGTCGACGCGCAGCAGGTAGTCGTAGTGCCGCAGGTACCGCGTCGGGAAGTTGTACGACCGGAACGACGACCAGTTGCCGTCGGCCAGCCCGGCCACCCGATAGAAGGTGGCGTCGGCCCGGAAGACGGCCGAGCCGTCGTTGGGGTCGAGCCTCATCGCGTAGTCCCAGTGGCGCAGGTAGCTGCCGGGCCGGTTCACCGACTCGAACGACACCCCCGCCGAGTCGGCCAGCCCGGCCACCATGCGCCACAGCTGGTCCTGGTGCGGGTCGAACGGGTAGGCGTCGATGCGCCCGACCAGGTTGGCGTGCCGGACGAAGCGGTCGGGGAAGTTGTACGACTTGAGCCGCACCCAGTTCGGCAGCCCCCACCGGGAGACCAGCGCGTTGTATTCCGCGTCGGTGATGCCGGCGATCGAGCCGTGCTTGGAGTTCAGCGGCGGGGTGTAGTCGCGCTGGCCGGCGACGGCCCAGGAGTTGCCGCCGATGTTCGACGACGTCCACAGGTAGTAGTCGTTGTTGACCGGGCTGAAGGAGTCGCCCCAGAGCCGCCAGCCGCCCTCGTTGGTCTTCAGCAGCAGCGGGGCCTCGATGGAGTTGCCCTGGCGCAGGCCGCTCGTGTAGGTCGTGAAGCTGTTCGGCTGCCCGGTCGACGAGCGCGCGCCGTAGAGCAGCCCGTCGTTGAGGTTCTTGTAGTAGAGGTACGTCGTCGAGCCGTCGACGACGATGTCGCCGTCGAGCACGTTGAAGCTCGGGCTGAAGAACGTCTGCTGCGCGCCGACCGTCTGGAAGTCACTGGTGTAGTTGACCGCGAAGACGTCGCGTCCGCCGGTGTTGAACGAGTAGACGATGCCGTACTGGCCGCGTGAGTTGTCGCGGAAGACGGTCGGGGCCCAGGTGTGGCCGCCGGTGGTGTGCATGCGCAGGCGGCGGTAGTTGGTGAAGCCGGTCAGGTTGACCGAGTCCCAGGCGTGCAGATACTGGCTGACCGAGCTGAAGTTGGTGCCCTTGAGGTCGGTGGCGATCACCACGAAGGTGCCGTCGAGCTTGCGGTAGACCTGCGGGTCGCGCAGCCCCTGCTCGCCGGCGGTGGGGGTGACGACGGGGTTGTTCTGGTTGAGGGGCGACCAGTTGAGGCCGTCGCGGCTGACGGCCAGGTGCAGGCCGTAGTTCGAGGCCGACTGGTTGGGGGTCTCGGTGAAGTAGGCGAAGACGTAGGCGGTGTTGGCCGCCCACGCGGCGCGCGGGAAGGCGGCCACGCCGGTGGTGGCCAGGGCGGCCGTGGTGAGGGCGGTCTTGCCGAACTGCCTGCGGCTGAGGGACACGGGAGCGTCCTTTCTGGCGAGTGTTATCGCTAACATTCGCGGCCGGGGTCCCCTGGGGGTGTACCGGCGAGTATCCGCCCGCCGGATCCGGCGTCAACGCGCCGCCGGGGCGGCGGCGAGATCGGCCGGGTGGACAGCCCGGCCGGTCGGGTGGCCCGTGAAAGTTACACGTCAGTACGCGCACAGCGGCACGACGTCGTCGAGGTCGACCAGCGCTGAGCGCCGGTATTCCTGACGCTGCACGACGGTCAGCCGCAGCACGACGTCGACGAGGCGGGCCGTCCAGCTCACCGCCCGCTGCTCCCGGCCGTGCACCCAGTCGGGTCGATCACCTCAAGGTTGAACTGGGCGAACTCACCCCACAGGTCCGTCCAGACGCGGCCGGGGCGCCCCCGGGTGGGCGGTCACCGGCGAGAGCCGGATGGTGCGCCCGATCGCGCACCGGTCCCCGCCCGAGTACGCCTCGATCCGGGCCAGGCCGCTCCCGGGGCGCGGCGTGACCGTCGAACTGGTGTACTCGGGCCGCCCTCCTCGGTGAACGACCACCGGGACTCCGGGTTCGTCGACGGCTCGAACCCGTCGGTGAGCCGCCACACCCCCGCCGAGGCGGGACCGGCCGGCAGGAGGCCGCCGTGGCGACGACGGCCACGGCCGCGCGTGACAAGGGTCGGCGCATGCCGTCAGTGTGGCCGCGACCAGGGGATCTGTTCACCCCGGACCTTCCGCCGCGCGGGCCGGGGCCCGACCCTGGCCCCTTCGCGTCAGCGGTCGGCGGCGCGCCGGATGAGGTCGGCCGTCGCGGACGGCTGGGAGATCATCGCGACGTGCGAGGAGGCGACCTCGCGGATCTGCGACCCGGCCCGCTGCGCCATGAACCGCTGCGTGGCGGCGGGCAGCACCTGGTCGTTCTTGGCGACCAGATAGTAGGAGGGGATGGTCCGCCAGGCCGGGGCGCCCGACTTCTCCCCGAGGGCGCGCAGGTCGGCGGGGCGCTGGCTCGCCTGCATCAGGCTCGTGGCCGACCGGGGCAGGTCGCCGGCGAAGACGTCGTGGAAGACCTCCTTCTTGATGTACGCGTCGAGGAGCTGCTCCCCGTAGGGGCGGATGTCCAGCGCCGACTCGTCAAGCCGGGTGCCCGGGAACCTGCTCTGCAGATCGATCAGGGACTCGTCCTTGTCGGGGGCGAACGCGGCGACGTACACCAGCGCCTTCACGTTCGGGTTGCCCTCGGCGGCGTTGGTGGCGACGATGCCGCCGTAGGAGTGCGCCGCCACCACGATCGGGCCGCCGATCGTGGCGAGCACACTGGCCAGGTAGGCGGCGTCGGACGACACCGATCGCAGCGGGTTGGCCGGCGCGATGACCGGATAGCCGTCGCGGATCAGCTTGGCGGCCACGTCGTTCCAGCCGGAGGCGTCGGCGAACGCGCCGTGCACGAGCACCACCGTGGGCTTGGGCCTGGGCCGCGGCCGGGCCTGCGCCTCGGCCGCTCCCACCATGGCGCCGGCCGCCACGATAGCGGATCCGGCCAATATCGCTCGGCGAGTCATCATCGAATGCACCTTTCAACGGGGGATTTCGCCACCCATTGAACGGCGGACGCACTTGACGGCCACTGGACGCGCGATTCACTGGCCGTCAACTCCGCCGACCTAGCGTGCCGGTATGAAAAGCGCCATGAGCGAAAGCGGCCGGAAATGGGGCCTGCGGCTCCACCTGCTGTTCTACGTGTTGTCGAACCTCGCCCAGGTCATCGTCTGGCGGCTCTACGACTCCGACCACTTCTTCTGGCCCATGTGGTCGATCGTGTTCTGGGGCATCGGGCTCGGCTTCCATTACTGGGCGGTGGTGTCACCGCCCAGGGCGAAGTCGCTATGACGGCATCTCGCGCCACTTGCTGGTGATCGGCAGGCGGCGGTCGCGGCCGAAGTTCTTCGGGCTGATCTTGGGGCCCGGCGGGTACTGCCGCCGCTTGTACTCGGCGAAGTCGACCAGCCGGATGATGCGCAGCACCAGCTCCGGGTCGTGGCCCGCCGCGATCAGCGCGTCGCGGCCCATGTCCTTCTCGACGTAGTCGTCGAGCAGCCGGTCGAGCACCTCGTAGGGCGGCAGGGAGTCGGTGTCGCGCTGGTCGGGCCGCAGTTCGGCGCTGGGCTCCTTGGTGATCGAGTTCTCCGGGATCGGGGGCGGGTCGGACTGGGTGTTGCGCCACCGGGACAACTCCCAGACCAGGGTCTTGGGCACGTCCTTGATCGGCGCGAAGCCGCCCGCCGAGTCGCCGTAGAGGGTCGAGTAGCCGGCTGCCAGTTCGCTCTTGTTGCCCGTGGTCAGGACCAGGTGGCCGTGCTGGTTCGACAGTGACATGAGGAACATGCCGCGGACCCGGGCCTGGAGGTTCTCGGCCGCCAGGCCCGTCAGCTCGACCTCCTTCTCGAAGGCGGCGACGGTGTCGGCGATGGGCAGCACCCGGGAGTGCAGGCCCTGGCGGCGCACCAGTTCCTCGGCGTCGGCGATCGAGTGGTCGGAGCTGTAGCGCGAGGGCATCAGCACCACGTGGACGCGGTCGGCGCCGATGGCGTCGGCGGCGATGGTGGCGGTCAGGGCCGAGTCGATGCCGCCCGACAGGCCCAGGATGACCGAGCGGAAGCCGTTCTTCTCGACGTAGTCGCGCACGCCGAGCACGAGCGCGCCGTAGACCTCGGCGGCGTCGTCGAGGCGCTCGGCGATCACCGGCTCCTGCGGCGCGAAGGCCACCGGCTCCTCCGACAGGACCACCCGGTCGACCGTGATCGTGGTGCCGTCGCCGGCGTCGTACACCGACTCGCCGGGGTCGCCCGAGCCGAGCGGCAGGTCGAGGTCGGCGAAGAGGAGTTCCTCGGTGAACTGGGCCGCGCGGGCGATCAGCGCGCCGTCGGCGCCGACCACGAGGGAGTCGCCGTCGAAGACCAGTTCGTCCTGGCCGCCGACCTGGTTGGCGTAGGCCAGGGCGCAGCCCGCCTCGCGGGCGCGGCGGGCGCACAGGTCGCGGCGCACGTCGTCCTTCTCGCGCTCGTACGGCGAGGCGTTCGGCACCACCAGCAGGCCCGCCCCGGCCGCGCCGGCCACCGACACCGGGCCGCCCTCCTGCCACAGGTCCTCGCAGATCGCGACGGCCACGTCGACGCCGTGGAGGCGGAAGACGGGCAGCCGGTCGCCGCGCACGAAGTAGCGGTATTCGTCGAAGACGCCGTAGTTCGGCAGGTGGTGCTTGGCCGTGCGGGCGACCACGCGGCCCTGGAAGAGGACGGCGGCGGCGTCGAGGGGGGCGCCCTTGGGCTGGCCCACCCGGGCCACCCGGTCGGCGCGGTCGACGTAGCCGACGACGACCGGGAGGTCGCCGTAACCGGCGTCGGCCAGGCGGCGGGCGCAGCTCTCCAGGGTCGCGATCGACGCGTCGACGAAGGAGGCGCGCAGCACCAGGTCTTCGACCGGGTAGCCGGTCAGGAACATCTCGGTGAAGAGCACCAGGTGGGCGCCGCCCGCGTGGGCCTTGCCGGTCCATTCGACGAGCCGGTCGGCGTTCCCGGCGAGGTCGCCGACGACGGGGTTGGTCTGGGCGAGTGCGATGCGGAGTTGGGCCACGGGACCAGCCTACGGGGAGCGCTTTGTTTTCATCAATGTGACGATAAGCACCCGTGTCACGTTCCCGGGCTGACCAGCCCCGACTCGTAGGCGAGCACCACGAGCTGGGCCCGGTCGATCAGATCGAGGCGTTTGAGCAGGCCGGTCACCTCGGCGGCGACCTCCGCCTCCTCGACGGCCAGGGTGACCGCGATCTGGCGGTTGGTGAAGCCGCGCGCGATCAGCCGGACCAGGTCGACCTCGGTGTCGCTCAGCCCGCCCGGCGCGGCCGGGTTGTGGCGGCCCGCGAAGGCGGCGATCAGGTGGGTCGTCACGGCCGGGTCGATCAGCGCGTCGCCCGCCACGGCGGCCCGGATCGCGGCGATGAGCTGCTCGGGGGCCGAGGTCTTCAGCACGAAGCCGCTGACCCCGGCGCGCAGCGCCGAGTAGAGGTTGTCGTCGGTGCCGAAGGTGGTCATCATGATCACCTTCGGCGGGTCAGTCTCGGCCAGGATGCGCCGGGCCGCCGCGAGGCCGTCGAGGCGCGGCATCTGGATGTCCATCAGCACGACGTCGGGGCGGGTCAGGTGGACCTGCTGGATCGCCTGCTCGCCGTTCTCGGCCACGGCCACCAGTTCGAGGCCGGGCTCGCTGTCGAGGACGACCTTCAGCCCGGTGCGCACCAGGGCCTGGTCGTCGGCCACGACCACCCGCAGCACCTCGGCCGGGCGCGGGGCGGCGACCGCCACGGGCGGGGCGGCGGGGCCGTCGAGATGGGCGGCCTGCCCGAGGATGTCCTGCTCCAGCCGCTGGAGCGCGGGGCCCAGGTCGAGCCCGAGGTCGTCGCGCAGCACGTCGCGGGCCCGGCGCAGCGCGCCGAGCGCGTCGGCCTGGCGGCCGGCCCGGTAGAGGGCCAGGGCGAGCAGCCGCCACGCCTCCTCGCGCAGCGGGTGGGCGGAGGCGTGCGCCTCCAGGTCGGGGATGAGCGCGGCGCTGCGGCCCAGCCGGACGGCCGCGTCGGCGCGCCGCTCGACCGCGATCAGCCGCAGGTCGTCGAGCCGCTGCGCCTCGGTCTGGGCCCAGGCCAGGTCGCCGAACTCGGCCAGCGCGGGGCCGCGCCACAACCCGAGCGCGGTGTCGAGCCGGGTCAGCGTGGCCGCCAGGTCGGCGCCGTCGTCGCGTTTCACGAGGTGCTCGAAGTGCCAGACGTCGACGTCCTCGACACCGGCCCGCAACGCGTAGCCGGGCGGGGCCGACACCAGCACCCCGGCCTCCTCACGCGGCGCGCGGCCCGGCTCCAGCGCCCGCCGCAGGCGGGACACGTAGCCCTGGATCGTCGAGAGCGCCTGCGCGGGCGGACGCCCCGGCCACAACTCGTCGATCAGGGTGGTGACGGGAATCGCCCGCCCGCCCGCCACCAGAAGGCGGGCCAGAACGGCCTGCTGCCGCTGACCTCCCAGGTCGAGCGGCCGTCCGTCGGAAACGGCCTGGAACGGCCCCAGGGCCCGAAGTATCACCATGGTGGTGGTAAGCGTAGAGCAACGTCACATGGCGCCGGTCAACGGCAACCGGGCGGTCACGACCGTGCCCCCCGTGTCGGGCGCGGTGATCGCGCACGAGCCGCCGAGCTCGGCCGCCCGCTCGCGCATCGACGAGGTGCCGACCCCCGCCCGGCGCACCTCGGGCAGCCCGATCCCGTCGTCGGCGACCCGGACCGTCAGCAGGTCGTCCTGCCGCGTCAGCGCGATCGACACCCGCCTGGCGTGGGCGTGCCGCCGCACGTTCGTGAGCGCCTCCTGCGCGATCCGGTACGCCGCCACCTCGGCCGCCGCCGGCAGGTCGTCCATCGGGCCGTCGGAGGCCACGTGGACCATCGTCTCGGCGCCGAGGGTCTCGGCGGCCAGCGTGCGGATCGCCTCCACCAGGCCGAGGTCGTCGAGGGCGGGCGGGCGCAGGCCGTAGACGAGCTCGCGGATGTCGCCGGCCACCGCGTCCATGCCCGAGCGCAGGTCGCGCAGCAGGTGGTCGGCCGTGGCGGGGGAGCCCTTGATGGTGAGGCGGGCCATGTTGAGCGTCATGGCCATCGCGCCGAGCGTCTGGCCGAGCCCGTCGTGCAGGTCGCGGCGCAGCCGCCGGCGCTCCTCCTCTCGGGCCGCCAGGATGCGCTCCCGGGAGCGTTGCAGGTCACTGGCCATCCGGACGGCGTGGGCGACGTCGGCGACGTAGGGGAGCAGGGTGGCGACCACCCGTTCGTCGTGGGCGGCGCCGAACCGGCCGCCCTCGGGCGGGCCCAGGAGCAGACGGCCGACGGGTTCGCCGTGCCAGACCAGGGCGAGCTCCCGTGGTGCGGCCCCGACCTGGCCCGAGGTGACGTGGAGGCCGTTGACGACCTCGACGGCGGCCCCGCCGACCGCCAGGCCGTCGCGGACCACGTCGACCACCGCGGCCAGCGCCTCCGACGGGTCGGCGTTGCGCACCTCGTCGACGAGCCGCGCGGTCAGTAAGCGCGGGTCGCCGACCGGGCCGTAGAGCAGCCGGTCCATGCCGCGCTGGATCAGGCGGCGCAGCGGCTGGTAGAAGGCGCCCGCGAACAGGGCGGCGGCCAGGCCCGCCAGGATGTCCCACTCGGCGGCCATGAGGCTGAAGACGGCCCCGGTGGCGAAGTAGACGGCGCTGACCCCGGCCACCGTCCCGGCCACGACCACGGTCCGGCTGAGCACGTCGTCGATGCCGAACAGGCCGTGCCGCAGCACCGAGAAGGCGATCGAGACGGGGATCAGCGCGACCCAGCCCACGAGGAAGGCGTGGAAGGCCGGGTCGCCGGTCACCACCAGGACGGCGTAGACGGCGAAGGTCAGCGCCGGCCAGGCGACGGCCCGCCGGGTCTCGGCGTCGGCGCCGCGCAGCCGGACCACCATCGAGACCAGCGCCAGCAGGATGCAGCCCTGCTCGACCAGCCACAGGGTGTCGGTGACCGGCAACCAGATCTCGCGCGGGATGCCGAAGTCGAGCGGGTTGGGGATGACCGCCGACATGCCCCGGGTCGGGACGGGCGGGGCCGGACGGCCGACGCGCAGCGCCGTCTGGACCGCGATGACCACCGCGGCGACGACGCCGAAGACGCTCCAGCCCTTCGACGGCCGCCGTCCGCCGATGCCGAACAGCGGCACCAGGATGGCCAGGAACCCGCCGCCCAGCGACCAGGTGGCGACGCCCACGATGCGGTGCAGGGCCGCCGTCTCGAGGTCTCCGACGTGCTCGGCCTGCACCATCAGCGCCGAGGTCAGCACGCTGACCGCCTCGAACACGCCGCCGGCGATCATCAGCCAGCCGATCGGCAGCCGGGGCCGCCGGGCCGCGATGTAGGCCCCGAGGGCGGGGAACATCACCCCCGCCGTGTAGTCGGGCGTCGGCTCGAAGGCGACCCGGAACTGCGGCGGCAGCCCGAACTGGATCGCCAGCGCGGCGCCCACGGCGGCGGCGGAGACCACGCCGACGACGGCCGCGATCACCAGTGCCGGACCCGAACCTCTGTCTCCCATTTCGGGCCAGGGTATTGCCGAATTATGACTGTTGTGTCCTGGTCCTATTACGGATCGAGGGCGCGAGCAGTAGTTGCCCGGCCGCGGCCACCAGGCCCAGCGCGCCCGTGGTCAGCCAGAGCGCCTCGTGCCCGACCTCCAGCAGCCGGGTGCCGAGCACGGGGGTGACCGCCGCGCCGACCGACCACGAAAGGCCGTAAAGGCCGTTGTACCGGCCGCGCAGGTGCGGCGGGGCCAGCGCCGAGGTGATCGCCAGGGGCATGCCGGCGGTGAGGATCTCGCCGCACGTCCAGACGGCGACGGCCAGGGCGTACTGGAGGGTCGTGGTGGCGAACGCCTGGAGCGCGAAGCCCGCGCCCACCACGGCGAAGCCCGACGCCAGCACCAGGCTCGGCGAGAACCGGGTCAGCCAGGCCGTGGTGATCGGCTGCACCAGGATGATCAGCGCGCCGTTGAGCGCGATGGCGGTGCCGAACGCCTCGGGCGGCAGCCCCCGCTGGGTCATCGCGATGGCCAGCGTCTGGAACGCCTGGAGATAGGTGCACGTGTAGGCCAGGTTCATCAGCACGAACGCGACCATGGTCCGGTCGCGCAGCACGTCGCGGTAGCCGCCGGGGAGCCGCTCGGCGGCCGGTGGCCGGGTCTCCGGGATCAGCCGCCAGACCAGGAAGCCGAAGATCAGGCAGCCCGCCGCGTCGATCCAGAACAGCAGCAGGAAGCCGCCGGCCGCGAGCCGTCCCCCGGCCACCATGGCGATCGAGAAGCCCAGGTTGATCGCCCAGAAGAGCAGGCCGTAGGCCCTCGGCCGGTCCTCCGGCGAGATCAGGTCGGCCAGCATCGCCTGGGAGGCCGGCCGGTACGTGTCCACGACCATCCCCAGCACGAACATGCCGACCGCGATGGCGGTCAGGTCGTGGGCGTAGCCGAGGAAGATCATGGTCGCGGCGGTGGCCACCATGCCGCCCGTCAGCGTGGCCCGCCGCCCGATCCGGTCGGCCAGGAAGCCCGCCACCGGCTGCGACAGCAGCGACCCGCACCCCCACAACATCAGGACGAACCCGGTCGTGGCGACCGAGACGCCGCGCGACTGGGTCAGGTAGATCCCCATGAACGGCTGCGCCATCGCGCCCAGTTTGTTGACGGCGGTGCCGGAGAACAGCACCCAGAACTCTCGGGGCAGCCCGCCGACGCGGGAGTGCACGAACTGACGGAACGGGGAGCGGGTGACGGGGGGTGCGGCCATGGGGACCAGCGTCGTGACCGGGCACCGGACGGCGCGAACGTTTTAGCCTCTGCTAAAACATGGTCTGAAATGCGTAAACCAACGGGGGTCGGTGCGGATGGCCGTGGAGTGGTTGTTCACGCCCGGTGACGTGGCGCGGTCGCGGTTCGCCTTCTCGCCCATGTGGGAGGTGATCGCCAGCCTCCGGGCCGTCCAGGGGGCCGCGCTGCACACCGCGCAGGCGCCCTGGTTGCGGGCGGTGCGCGACCGGCTCGGCGCCCTCGGGCTCGGCGAGCTGACCGGCCTGGTGCCGGCCGCCGGGTACGTGCCCGACTTCCTCACCCCCACGCCCGACATCCACCAGCCCGACTTCGCCGCCGAGCTCGCCCGGGTCCGGGCCACCGAGCCCGGGGTCGCGCGGGCCGAGGTCGCCCGGTCGGCGCCCCGGAGCGCCGGGATGGCCGCCCGCTTCGACCGCGACCCCGCCGGGGCGCTCGCGTGGGTGGGCGACGCGCTGGAGTCGTACTGGACGCTGGTGTTCGAGGAGTTCTGGCCGAAGGTGCGCGGCATCCTGGAGGCCGACGTGCTCTACCGGTCGCGGCGGCTGGCCGAGGGCGGGGTGCGCGACCTGTTCGCCGGCCTGCACCCCTCGGTGAGCTGGCACGGCGACCGGCTGATCGCCGACAAGGGCTGCATCCACTGGGGCGAGCTGGGCGGCGCGGGGCTGGTGCTGCTGCCCAGCGTGTTCCAGCCGCTCGACCGGGTGTCGGTCATGCACGCCCCCTACCGGCCGATGCTCGTCTATCCGGCCCGGGGCATGGGCAACCTGTGGCAGCGCGGGCCCGACGAGGTGCCCGGCGCGTTGTCGGCCCTGATCGGTCGGACGCGGGCGCGCATCCTGACGGCGCTGGAGCTGCCCGCGTCGACGTCGGGGCTGGCCCGGGTGATGGAGCTGACCCCCGGCGCGGTCTCGCAGCACCTGACGGTGTTGTCGGACGGCGGGCTGGTGTCGCGGCAGCGGCTGGGGCGCGAGGTCCTCTACCAGCGCACGGCCATCGGCGACGCGTTGGCGGGCGGACGGTAGCGGGGCGGGGCGCCGGATGCGGCGGCCCGCCGGGACGGCGGTCGGCGCCGGAGTGGGCGGAGCCGTAACGGAAGAGACGCTTTCAGAGCGGGAACCGGGCGGTGACCGTGGTGCCCTCGGCCGAACCGCGCACCTCGCAGGCGCCGCCCAGTTCGGCGGCGCGTTCGCGCATCGAGGCCAGGCCCACGCCGGGGCGGGCGCCCTCGGGCAGGCCGGCGCCGTCGTCGCGGACCTCCACGACCAGGTCTGATCCGCGGCTGAGGCTGATGGTGGAGCGGGTCGCGGCGGCGTGGCGGCGGACGTTGGTGAGGGCCTCCTGGGCGATGCGGTAGACGGCGACCTCGACCGCCGCCGGGAGGCCGGTCAGGTCGCCGTCGACGACCAGCTCGTCGGGGCCGAGCTCCTTGATCGCGCCGGCCAGGCCGAGCTCGTCGAGGGCGGGCGGGCGCAGGCCGTGGACGAGCTCGCGGATGTCGCCGGAGACGGCGTCCATGCCGCAGCGCAGGTCGGCGAGCAGGGTGTCGGCGGTCTCCGGGCTGCCTTCGAGGCTCATGCGGGCCATCGTGATGCGCATCGCCATCGCGCTGAGGGTCTGGCCGAGGCCGTCGTGCAGGTCGCGGCGCAGGCGGCGGCGTTCCTCCTCGCGGGCGGTCAGGATGCGCTCCCGCGACCGGCGCAGCGCCGTGGTCAGCCGCATGGTGTGGGCGGCGTCGGCGATGTACGGGGTCAGCCCCGCGATCACCCGCTCGTCGTGGGCGGCGGGGAACCGGCGGCGGCCGGGCGGCCCGATGAGCAGCGTGCCGACGGGCTCGCCGTGCCACACGAGGTCGACCCGGCGGGCCACCACGGGCAGCTCGCCCCACTGGGTGCGGGCGCCGTCGAGGTCGAGGGCCGCGCCGGTCACCGCCAGGCCCTCTCTGATCGTCTCCAGGGTGGCCAGCAGGCCGTGGACGGGGTCGCTCTGCTGGAGCCGGCGGCGCAGGTCGGCGGCGAGGCTGACCGGGTCGCCCCGGGTGCCGTAGAGGGCCCGGTCGGCCAGCCGGTGCAGCGCCCGCTTCATCGGGTGGAAGAACACCCCGGCCCCGAGCGCCACGGCGAGGCCGAAGTAGCGGTCGACCTCGGCCACGAACAGGCTGGAGGCGGTGCCCGCCAGCACGTAGGCGGAGGCGAACACGGTGACCATCCCGGCGCCGACCAGCGCGCGGGTGATCAGCGTGTCGATGCCGAACAGCCGGTAGCGCAGCACGGCGAGCGTGATCGCGGCCGGGATCAGCGGGATCGTGATCGCGGTGATCCACCAGACCGACCCGCCGATGATCCACGGCACGCTCAGGCAGGCGATGGCCAGCAGCGGCCAGAGGATCTGCCGCCGCTCGTCGCCCTCGGCCCGCCGGAACCTGATCACCAGCGACGAGAACGCCAGCACCAGCGCCAGCGTGATGAGGGGCGGCAGCACTCCGGTGCCCGGCACGATCCATTCGGCGGCCAGCACGACGGCCGCGAAGCCGCCCGGCCAGCACCACGCCTTCGACAGCAGCGCCCCGGTCGGGTAGAGCATCGGCAGCAGCACGCCGAGGGCGTAGGTGGTCAGGTTCCAGACCCCGTGGGAGAACACGCCGAGCGGCCCCGCCAGCGCGTGCGCATGGGCCAGCAGGGCCAGGCTGGCCGCGGCGGCGCTGGCCGCCGCGCCGAGCCCGCCCAGCGCCAGCAGCCAGCCGATCACCAGCTTCGGCCGCCGCTGCACCAGCAGCGCCCCGAACACCGGGAAGGCCAGCCCCATCACGTCCTGCGGGGAGACCGGCAGCGGCCCGTCGGCGGGCCGGGGCAGCCGCTCGCCGATCGCCAGGTCGGCGACGACCAGGAGGATCGCCGCGCCCGCGACGCCCGCCGCGGACATCCGGGCCGCCCGGTCGGGCAGCCGCATCCACCGCGGCCGGGTCTCTTCCACGGCTTCTGAGACGGGGCCCGGACAGCGAAAGTTCAGCAGATGTCCGGCATTTCAGGTGACGGTTTGTCAGACGGGGTGGTGATGGTCCGGACCCTCGGCGGGGGCGTGCCGTAGAGCCGCTGGGAGAAACGCTGCGTCGCGCCCGGCCGCAGCCGCACACCGGTGACGGTGGCCTCCCCGCCGTACACGTCGGAGACCCGCATCGTGTACGGCCCCGGCCCCGGCTCATCCGGGAACACCCAGTAGTTGTCGGCCCCCCGGCGCAGGTCGCGCCAGTGGGGGCCGCTGCGCACCCGCACGTGCGCCAGCCGGTTGCCGTGGTCGAGCACCTGCAGCGCCGCCCAGTGGACGGTGGAGCCCGGCTTGACCCGGAACGCCAGCCGCCGGGCCGGTTCGGGGTCGCGCACCTCCCGGTAGGCGATGGCCGCGCTGCCCGCGTCGCGGTCGGCGATGCTCACGAACGCCTCCGCCGACAGGTCGAGGTCGCCGGGGCCGCAGGCCGGGCAGCGGTCGACCACCAGCACCCGGACCGTGCCCGTCGGTCCCGTCACGTCGAGATAGCCGCCGCAGGCGGCCGACCCGGCGTACTCGGCCGTCGACACCGACGCCACCAGCATGGCCGTGCGGGGCAGCGAACAGTTGCCCGGCGCGGCTGTCTCGTAGAAGTAGGCCCGTCCCCGCCGGTCGGGCGAGGCGCAGGCCGGCCCGGTCAGCTGGACGAACACCGCCGCCGCCACCAGCGCGGCCACGGCGAACACCACCCCGCGCCTCTTACGGCGTCGCGCATGCCTCATGCCGGATACATAGAGACACGCGGTGATTACGTTACGTAGATCTTCACTGGTAGCGCGGGGACTCCAGCAGCCATTCGAGATAGGCCCGGGGCGCGCCGAACAGCGCCGCGGCCACCTTCTCGACCTCATCGGGCACCCCGAGCTCCGCGTACGCCTCGGGCAGCGCCTTGGCCGCGTCGGTCAAATCTTCGGCGCGTTCCGCGATCCGGTCGGCCACCCACTCGGCCGGGGCGGGCACCCCGATCCGCGAGGCCGCCACCCGCAGGTAATTGTGCGGGTCGCCGCGCTCCTTGCCGAGCGAGGCCACGTCGTTGCACCAGGCGGTCACGTCGACCACGGCCTCCACGAGCGTGCGCCAGGGCGGCGTGCCGTGCAGCCGTCCGGGCACCTCGATCCGCAGGCAGCCCTCGACGATCTCGGCGCCGGGGCCGGCGAACACGTCCCGCCGCAGCGACGGGTACTCCCCGGCCGACGGCACCCGCCCGATCGACCGGTTCACCGCCTGCATCCGGCACGCCTGCGCCTGCGCCTCCATCCGCGCGGTGAACCGCTGCTCCCAGGCCGGGCTCATGTCGGGCGCGGTCACCCGCCACAGGTCGGCGAACGCCGCCACCAGCGGCTCGTCGGTCGCCCGGCCGGTCCGGGCGGCGTCGCGCAGCCGGCCCTGCATCTGGTCGAGCACGGTGGTGTCGCGGCTGCCGCTGCCCTCGTCGCACCAGTCGTCGTAGGCCAGCTGCCAGGTGATCCAGCGGGCCAGCAGCTCGTTGCCCGGCAGCACCCGCGCGGCCAGGCGTTGCGGCCGGGGGGAGATCGACAACCCGTACAGCCCGGCCCAGGCCCCCAGTGCGCGCGTGTCGCACTCGACGGGCTCTCCGAGGACCGGCGGGAGGCCGTACGCGAGCGGGGCCAGAACGGCCTCAACCGAAGGTATGCGCAGCTCAGGGGTCATAAGATGACACGGTAGGTGAGCATTCACCGGTTGTCCCTGAGGCGCGACGGGGTGTCCTCACGGCAGGTGCGTAACGTATGTGAAACACACAAGGGGCACACTGGTAGGTGTCCAGACCTGGAACTTTCGTGAGGTAGTCGCCTTGGACCGCCAGCAGGAATTCGTCCTCCGCACGCTAGAAGAGCGCGACATCCGGTTCATCCGGCTCTGGTTCACGGACGTGCTCGGATTCCTGAAGTCCGTGGCCATCGCGCCGGCCGAGCTCGAAGGCGCGTTCGCCGAGGGCATCGGCTTCGACGGCTCGGCCATCGAGGGGTTCTCCCGCGTCTACGAGTCGGACATGCTCGCCAAGCCCGACCCGTCGACCTTCCAGATCCTCCCGTGGCGCAGCGAGACCCCCGGCGCGGCCCGGATGTTCTGCGACATCCTGATGCCCGACGGCTCCCCGTCGCACGCCGACCCCCGCTGGGTGCTCAAGCGCACCCTGGCCCGGGCCGCCGACATGGGCTTCACCTTCTACACCCACCCCGAGGTCGAGTTCTTCCTGCTCAGGAACCGCCCCGAGAAGGGCGTCAGGCCCGAGCCGATCGACGACGGCGGCTACTTCGACCACACGCCCCACAGCGCCGGCCACGACTTCCGCCGCAACGCGATCATGATGCTGGAGGCCATGGGCATCTCCGTGGAGTTCAGCCACCACGAGGGCGCCCCCGGCCAGCAGGAGATCGACCTCCGCTACGCCGACGCGTTGTCGACCGCCGACAACATCATGACGTTCCGGCTGGTCATGAAGGAGGTCGCGCTCGAACAGGGCGTCTGGGCCTCGTTCATGCCCAAGCCGTTCACCGAATACCCCGGCTCGGGCATGCACACCCACATGTCCCTGTTCGAGGGCGACCGCAACGCCTTCTACGAGCCCGGCTCCGACTACCAGCTCTCCAAGGTCGGCCGCTCGTTCATCGGCGGCCTGCTGAAGCACGCCGCCGAGATCACGGCCGTGTGCAACCAGTGGGTCAACTCCTACAAGCGCCTGTGGGGCGACACCGAGGCCATCGCGGGGGCCGGCGGCGAGGCGCCGTCCTACATCTGCTGGGGCCACAACAACCGGTCGGCCCTGGTGCGGGTGCCGATGTACAAGCCGCACAAGGGCGGCTCGACCCGTATCGAGTTCCGCTCGCTCGACTCGGCGTGCAACCCCTACCTGGCGTACGCGATGATCCTCGCGGCCGGGCTGAAGGGCATCGAAGAGGGATACGACATCCCGGCCGGGGCCGAAGACGACGTGTGGGCGCTGACCTCGGGTGAGCGGCGGGCGCTGGGCATCCACCCCCTGCCGCAGTCCCTCGACGAGGCGATCACGGCGATGGAGCACTCGGAGCTGGCGGCCGAGACGCTCGGGGAGCACGTGTTCGACTACTTCCTGCGCAACAAGCGGTCGGAGTGGCGCGAGTACCGGCGTCAGGTGACGGAGTTCGAGCTGGGACGCTACCTGCCGGTCCTCTGACGCCGGGTGACGACGAGCCAGGCGTGTTCGCTCGTCACCCGGGCGGCCGCCATCACGATGGCGGTCAGCATCAGGCCGGCGGCGATCGGCAGGTAGACGCGTATCGTCCAGCCGGCCGTGAGCAACCGCCAGGTCTGCCCGGGGCCGAGCCACCAGCGCACGACCAGCCAGAGGACCAGGCCCAGAGCGGCGACGACGCCCCCGGCGGCGGCCGCCGCCCCCCGGGGAGGGCGGCAGCCCTTCGTCCAGCACCGGGAAGCCGAGCCACATCGTGGCGGCGAAGGGCAGGAGGCAGAGCCAGGCCGCCGGCCCCTTCGCCGAGCCGGTGAACCGGCCGGGGAGTGTGAGCTGGAGCTCGCGGGACACGGCCCGCCAGCGCTGGACGGCGGCGCCGACTCTGTCGCCGCCGCGCCGGATCCGGACCGCCCGGAAGGCCCAGACCCCGGCCGCCGTCACCGCCACGATGATCACGATCCCCGCCACGGGAGACCGGTCCGGGGACCGGTCGATTCCCAGCAGGTCCTCGATCAGGCCGCCCAGCCACTTCGTGACGGGAATGTAGATCAACGTGAGGACGACGGCCGTCCGCCGTCCAGGGGCGACGCTTCTCCACCGGCTCGTCGGGCACCGGCTCGGCCGCCTTCGCGGCGTGGTGCTCCGCTTCGAGCAGCAGATCGCGGTCGGGGTCCGCGGCGTAGGCCTTCGCGAGCGCCTGGTTGGCCATCGGGTCGTCGGGGTCGAGGCCGACCGCGCGCCGTCCGTGGGAGATGGCCTGGGTGACGTCGCCGAGGAGGCGGAACATCCGGGAGGCCAGGGCGAGGTGGTCGGCCCGCAGCTCCGGGGAGACGATCAGCGCCCGGTCGATCGCCTCGCGGGCGGCGCGGGGTTCGCCCTGGAGAATGTGGACGTGCGCGGAGGGGAGGACGGGGGGTGCTTCTCCATCAGGGCGTCCACTGTGGCGCGAGCCTGATCGAAGTCTTGTCGTTCGCACGATTCGGCCACTAAGTCGTACTCCATTTCCCCAGCCTAGCCAGGCGACCGTGACCAGGCGGGCAGCGGTTCTCGGCGGCTCGTCCACTCGGCCGGCAGGGTGACCTGGGGCGCGGCCGCGACGATGCCGCCGACGATCGCGCACGTCGTGTCGACGTCGCCGCCCGCCGAGGCCGTCGTCCACATGGCCTTCTCGAAGTCGCCGCGTTCGCGGGCCGCGACCCACAACGTGAACGGGACCGTGTCGTGCGCGGTCACCCGGCGTCCGTTGCCGAGCATGCGGGCGGCCAGGCCCGGGTCGCCGATCGTGAGCAACTGCCGGGCTTCGGTGAGGCCGTCGCGGACCAGGCCCGGCGGGACGTGCGCCAAGACCTGGTCGAGGAACCGGCCCGGCGGGAGCGACGGGTCGAGCGCCGCCGCGACGGCCACGGCGACCGCGCCCGCGACCGCCTCCGGGTGGGCGTGGGTGACCTCGGCCGACAACGCCGCCTCCGCGGCGGCCCTGGCCGGGTCGCCGGCGAACCAGGCGCCGAGCGGGGCGACCCGCATCGCGGCGCCGTTGCCCCACGAACCCGTCCCGCCGAACAGGCCGGTGGCGAGCTCGCGCCAGTCGCCGCCCTCCCTGACCAGACGGAGCAGCCGGTTGGTGGCGGGGCCGTAGCCGCGGTCGAAGTCGTGGCGGGCGGCGAAGGCGTGCGCGAGGTCGTCCTGGTCGACGGCGCCTCTCCTGGTCAGGACGTCGTGGACCGAGCAGGCCATCTCGGTGTCGTCCGTCCACTGCCAGGGGGACGGGGGGAGCGTGCGGGCGGACAGGTGGGGGCGGTTGGCGGGGACGAAGAACTGGGAGCCGAAGGCGTCGCCGAGGGCGAGGCCGAGCAGGGAGGCGTGGGCGAGGGAAGGGGACATCCCCGCCATTCGATCATGTTCTGGTGGTGAACCAGAGGATCGCGGCGGCCACCGCGCCCGCGCTCAGCAGCGCGCTCGCCGTGAACAGCAGCCGCCGCACCACCGTGTAGCTCAGCGGCGGACGCCCCTTGGCCCTGGCATGCGGCCGCCACGGCTCCCCGGCCGCCCGTTCGGCCTTCCGCTCGCCGTTCAGCCCGGTCAGCCACGTCACCAGTCCCGCGATCTCGTCCGTCTTCGGCGGCAGGCCCGACGTCGTGTAGCGCACCTCCGACCCCCGGTTCGCCAGGTCCCGGACCAGGTTTCCCATCCCCATCGTCGTCAGCCACGCCTGCGGGTCGTCGCCGGCTCCCTGCCCGGTGGTGGTCCTCTCCAGGAGGTCCCCCTTGGTCACCACCACCGCGATCCGCCGTTGACGCCCCCCGTCCGCCCGGGAGGAGAGTTCGTTGCGGACCCGGTGGACCGTGTCGGCCGGGTCCTCCCGTGAGGGCACCACACCCCCCGCCGCCAGCAGCTCCCGATCGGCGGGAACGAGGCTGTCCTGGACGGCCGGCAGCGCGAACGGGTCGATCAGCAGCACCATCGCCTCGCCGTGCGCGAGGTATCCCATGGCCTCCACCCGGCTGGCCCCCGTGTAGTGCTCCCCGGAAGGGTCGAACAGGTAGAGGATCCGGGCCGACACGTCGAGGATGACCGCCTTCGGCAGCTGGGTGCCCGTCTTGGTCATCGTCCCGGCCGCCAGCTGGTGGCGCAGGCGGAGGAAGGTCTGCGCGTCCCCCTCATCCACGAACCGAGCCCCGGAGGTCTCGCGCAGCGCCTCGACGGCCACCGCGAGGAAGGTCGTCTTGCCCGCGTCGGGGCCGCCCACCAGCGGAACGGGCTCGACGCGGACCTTGCCGATCTTCCCGGGCAGCGTCCGCCCGCAGTGGGGGCACAGCGCCCGCACCCGGTGGCGGCCGAGCAGGATCGTGGTGGGCAGCCGGGCGCCGCACCGGCAGACGTGCCGGAACGCGCCGTTCCGGTCGGGGCGCAGGGCCCGGTGCTGGGCCCCGCACGACGGGCAGGCGTAGATCGGCCGGTCGATGCGGGCGTAGCAGCCGGGATAGGGGCACGCCTGCAGGATGCGCCGCAGCAGCATCACCGACTGCTCGACCCCGCGCAGCACGCCCACGAAGGCCAGCCAGGCCAGCAGGCCGGCCACCACCGTCACCAGGTAGGCCGCCGTGACCAGCAGGGCCACCACGCTCAGCGGCAGCAGCGCCGCGATCAGGCCGGCCATCACGGCGAGCCAGATGGGGAAGAGCACGTAGCGGCGCTCGTCCGACATCAGCAGTTTGGTCAGCGCGCGGACGACCCGCCGGACCCGCCCGTCGACGACGGGCACCGCGCCGGCCAGGACCGCCCACCAGTCGTGCCAGACCTGCGAGACCAGGTAGTGGCGGTAGGCGGGTTCGGCTCCCTCAGGCGGGCCGCGCACCCCCTGGTCGGGGAGCAGGACGTGGGCCGCCGTCGTGAAGTACGCCGCCAGCGCCCCCAGCACCGCCACCACCACGGTCGCCGCGAAGAGCACCGGGAAGACGAACACGAAGGCCGCCCACATGGCGACGAGCCAGAAGCCGGCCAGGACGAGCCACCACATCTACCGTTCTCCGCGCCCGAACAGCCGTCTCCGCTGGCCGGCCAGTTCCTTCAGGCCGGCGGCCAGTTCGGCGTCCTGTTTGAAGCGGGCCTCCATCGAGCCGAAGCGGCCCCAGTTGTTGACCTCCGAGCGGGCCCAGGCGTCCAGGCGGGGTTCGATCACCCCGGCGACGCGCATCCTGATCGCGATCTCCAGCAGGGCCATCTGCTGGTCGCGGTTGCGGCGGGGTTTGAGCCATTCGGGGATCAGCCAGCGGCGGGTCGCGTCGGTGACGGCCTTGGCGACCGTCGAGCGGAAGCGGGGGTCGCGGGTGGCCAGCACCTTGGCGGCCGTCGCCCGGGTGAGTTCGGCGAGTTCGGCGTTGCCCTCGCGGGTGAGGTCGGTCAGGCGGTCGATCGCGCTCGCCGCCTCCACAGGGGTGGGGGCCGAGGGCAGGCGGGCGGCGATCAGGGTCGCCTCGGCGTCGTCGGCGGGGAAGCCGGGCAGGCCGTCGCGCACGCGTTCGGCCAGGGCCAGGGCCTCGCCGCTGGCCAGGCCCGCCTTGACGAACGCGCGGCCGGGGAGTTCGCCCAGGGTCGGGCTGGCGTCCATGCGGGGGCCGAGCAGGTCGACCAGGCGGCCGATCTCGCCGGGGGTCGGCTGGGTGGTCCACAACGACGGGAGGGCCTGTTCGCGGAAGCCGTCGAAGGCGCGGTCCATCAGTTCGGCCGTCGTCTCGACGCGGTCGCGGCCGCCGTGGAGGGTCTGCCAGCGCAGCACCGCCACGCCCGTGCGGGGGGCGCGCCGCCAGTCGCGGCGGGCTCCGGCGAGCAGGCCGCACAGGGTGGCGCCCACCTCGCCGGGTGCGGCCTCCAGCCCGGCCACGTACCCGGCGGTCATCGCCTCGCGCCAGGTCGCGGGCACGCGGGCCAGTTCGGCGGCGGCCTCCTCCTGGTTGCCCGGCACGGCGCGCGCCGCCGCCGACTCCACCTCGGCCGCGTCGACGGGCAGGTCGCAGGCGTCGGCCACCCGTACGATCCCGGCCACCTGGGCGGGGGTGACGGCCTGCCGCAACGCGGTGGTGGCCTCGGCGCCGAGCGCGGAGGCGTGGCCGGGGGGCGGGAGCCGTACCGGAAGGGGCAGTGCCGGGTCGCGCAGGGCGAGCGACACGCACCGGGCCGCGCCCTCGGCGGCGTGCACGGCCACCGCGGCGGCCAGGTCGTAGGTCAGCAGCCCGGCCTGGGACGCCAGCCGCTGCCACGCCCAGTCGGGCAGGCCGCCCGCGGAGAGCCGGGCGACGGCGGTCTGCTCCTCGGGGGAGACCGTGTGGTCGCCCCGGCAGAGCGCCAGCAGCGCCGCCGCCGTCTCGGGGTCGTCGCCCAGTTCGCCGAGCGCGTCGAGCCCGTCGAGGTCGCCGCGCCGCCAGAACCCGGCGACCGTCCCGGCGAACCGCCCGGTCCGCACCGGCGCGGCCGGTTCGTCGAGCCGCACGACGGTCGCGTCGACGTCGGGCGGGATCCACACGTCGGGGGTGGTCCCGGCGATGACCTGGCCCGAGGAGGCCGGGTCGGCCGTGTACGTCACGAACGACAACCGGATCGCCGACGCCCACGGCAACGAGAAGGAGACGACCGCGATCCACCGCACGACCTCGGTCACGTCGGCGCTGACCAGCACCAGCCGCCCGTGCCCCCGGGCGAGGAACAGCCGCACCGCCTCCAGCAGCCCGCCGAGCCGCACGTAGGCGTCGGGGCCGAGCGCGGCCAGCCACGCCACCAGCCCCTCGGGGTCGAGGTATGGCCCGGCGGACGGCTCCAGCACGGGCAGTTCGAAGGAGCCGGAAGGCGCGGAGGCCCACCATGAGGCCTCCCAGAACTCGATCGGCCGCAGCCCGACCAGTTCCCCCTCGCCCGGCAGCACGGCGTGCGCCAGGAAGTTCCCGTACCGTCCCGAATAGTCCTGGCCCAGGTAGACGCACCGGGCGAGCATCCCGCCCCCGTAGGCCATCGACACCGGCAGCGCGGCGATCTCGGCGGGCGTCGGGGCGAGCGGCGCGTCGGGCGGGGGCTGGTAGACCAGGTAGGGCGCGCTGCGCTCCCGCAGCACGGGCGGCAGGCCGGGGGTCTCGGCGGTCACCTGGAACCCCGAACGGCCCGAGGGCCCCGATTCGGCCGACGTGTAGTGGAGCTGCCAGGCCATGACCTACCTCCGCACGCCGTCGAGCATCTTGAACCGGTGCAGGAGCCACAACAGCGGATCCTCCACCCGATAGGGGCGGATGCCGCCGGGGCCGACCTCGGCCTCCCCGGGCGCCTCGCCGAGCGACGACAACGCGAAGAACGCGAAGTCGGCGTAGTTCTGCCGCAGGTAGCGGTCGAGCGCCCCGGCCTGCCAGCCCTCCAGCAGCGCCCGGACCTGCTCGTGCACGCCCTCGTGGTCGTCGAGGTCGAAGGCCCCCGACGGGACGCGCGACCGGTGCAGCGCCGAGCCGGTCTCCCGCCGCAGGGCGTCGGCCTTGCTGAGCGCCACCGCCACGGGGATCTTCAATGGCCCATCTGCGGTACGCAGCAGCTCCGTCACCCGGGCGATCACGTTCACCGGGTCGCTGTCCGGGTCGTCCGACGGCTTCCGCAGCGAGTCGGGGTCGACCAGGAACACCACGGCGTCGGAGGCCCGCAGGTAGCGCAGGTGCCGTTCGGTCACCTCGCGGCTGCGCAGGTCCTCGCCCGCCGTGTCGAACAGCACCAGCGTCAGGGCGGCCCGGCGGCTGCGGAACCGGCCCTTCACGGTCCGGGTGAGCAGGTAGACGAGGGGGTCGCGCAGGGTGTCGGTCACCGCCGACTGGGTGGCCCGCAGCAGCCGGTGCTCCCCGAACAGGGGGCGGGCGAAGTCGCGGCGGTAACGTTCGATCGTCCGGTCGTCGCACGGCACCAGCGACGCGTCGAGCTCCGCGCCCACCCGGTTCATCAGCTCGTGCAGCAGCACCGCGATGTAGGTGCTCTTGCCCGAGCCCTTCGCCCCGACGAGGGCGACGATCCGGCCGGGGTTGGCGCAGTACTCGGCGGCCAGCCCGCTGTGGCACTCGGGGCAGACCCGCCGCCCGGTGTCGCGTCCGCACGCGGGGCAGTCGGCCCGGCGGCCCGGCCGCCGCACCTGGAACGCCGGCGGCAACGACGGGGGAGTGCCACCCCGCAACCTCCCGAGGAGCTCGTCGGCCACCGGGTCGCAACCGCCGGCGCACCGGAACGCGATCTGGTCGTCGGCCACCCGGGCGAAGCAGTAGGGACAGGTGATCATGAGCCCACCTTGAGCCGCCGCACCGGCGGGCCGATCAGCTCGACGCCGTCTCCAGCGAAGCACTTCAGCCAGTACGGCTTCGCCCGCCGGGGCACGGCCGTCTCGAACCGGGCGGGCGTGCGCACCCCGGTCCACTCGGCCAGCACGGCGCCCTGGTCCTCCGACAGCGGCTCCACCCGTCCCGGCCGCAGCACCAGCACCAGCCGGGCCAGCGTGACCGGCCGCTCGGCGTCGACCTCGACGACCAGCCGCCGCCGCCAGAACGGCCCCGTCCGGGAGAGGTCGTACCGCACGGGCGTGACCGCCTCCAGTGACCGCGACAGGCCCGGCCCGCGCAGCCGCACCCCGCCCACCACCGCCGTCGGCACCACCTCGACGGTGACGGCCGCGTCTTCGGGGACGTCCAGCCGGATCCCGCCCTGCGCCCGGTAGGACGCCGCGCTGACCAGCGTCGCCGTCCCGTTCACCACCACCTCGACCTCGGGCACGTCGGCCGGCCAGTCGAGCCCGACGTGCACGGCCCGGCCGAGGCGCTCGGCGGTGAGCGAGCGCGGCGGGGTCAGGTTGACGTGCTCCCGGGTGCCGCCGATCGTGGCCAGGTCGCCCGCCACGGTGAGCGCCAGCAGCACCCCCGACGCCGCCTTGACCAGGTGTCCGTCGGGCGCGGGCAACACAGCCAGGGCGCGGCCGGTGGCGCGGGCCTCGGCGAGCGAGACCGTCGTGCCGTAGGGCCACGGGGGAGCGGTCTCCAGCAGCCGGAACTCCACGTGACCGGCGGGCGGCGGCGCGCAGCGCAGCAGCACCTGCCCGTCGGGCGCGGGTTCGACGGTGAACTCCCCGACCGGCACGGGCCGGGCGTGCGGGGTGGCGCGGGCCCGGACGCCCGGCGTCGTCACGCCACCCGAATAGACCGCTTTGACCAGGTAGACGTAGCCGGTGCCGTTGCGCACCCTCCGGTCGGCGAAGCCGTCGCCGTCGATCTCGATCGGCGTGCCGTCGCGGGTCACCACGACCCCGGCCGCCCCGGCGGGCCGCGTCCAGCCGCCGGTGACCAGGCCGTCGCCGGCCCGCACCCGCACGTCGGCGGCCTCGGGCCGCACCGTGACGGGCGGCGCGGCGGCGGCGCGGGCGGCGGCCGAACCCCGGCGGGCCACCACGGCGTAGACGACCGGTTCGTCGATCGGCGGGGGGGGGGCGGTCACGCGGAAGGGCTCGCCGCCGTCGAGGGGAAGGCCATTTCTCAGGATTTCGTACGATATTTCGCCCGCCTTCGACCCCGACGGCCGCCACGTCACGACCACCGACGCGTCGTCGGCCGTGGCCGTCACGTCCTCGGCGGGCAGCGGGGCCAGCCGCTTCTGGAGGTCGGCCGCCCCCGGGAGGTCGGGCACCCGGCGGAGCGCGTCGGCCAGCGCCAGCCACGCCTCGTCGGAGTCGCGGCTGGCCAGCGCCCGGTCGCGGAGCGCCTCGGCGGCGGCCAGCCGGGCGCGGATCTCGGCGGCCAGCTCGGCGGCGGGCCCGTCGAGGTCGGTCAGGGTCGCGGCCAGGTCGGCGGCGGCGTGGATCTCCCCGGCGTCGGCCAGCTCCCGCAGCCGCGCCGACGGCCCGCCCGCGACGCCGGTCTCCTGCCGGACCGCGAACACCAGCCGCCGCGCCTCGCCCGATTCGAGCCCCAGGTCGTCGACGGCGTAGCGGAGCAGGGTGTCGTCGTAGGGGTGCTCGCGCACCCGTTCGCGCAACCGGGTCACCAGGTCGTGGCGGATCAGCGCCGCCGGGTCGGACTTCAGCGCGGTCAGCAGCGTGTCGGCCGCCGTCGTCCACGGGCCCCGGGTCCGCCGCCGCCAGTCGGCCTCGACCGCCGCGAGCGGCAGGCTCACAGGCCGCAGCACCCGATAGGGCCCGGCGTCGCCGAGCACGAAGGCGGCCAGGTGGCGCACCCCCAGCGTGTCGAGCGCGTCGCGGACCCGGTCGTAGGCGGCGTAGGGCGGGACGGTCGCCAGCGCCTCGGGCTCCTGGACGACGACGCCCAGCTCCCGCGCCAGCGGCCGCAGGTCGCAGCCGGTCGAGCGGGCGATGCCGTCGGCCACCTCGGGGGTGACCATCCGCAACCGCCCGGCCGCGTCGTCGAGCCGCCGCCGCGCCTCCTCGCGCCGGGCGCGGTCGCGTTCCCCGGCCTCGGCCAGCGCGCCCCGCAGCGGCCCGAGGTCGCCGCCCGCCGCCGCGTCGAAGATCGGGGCCAGCCGGGCGTGGTCGGCTTCGAGCCGGTCGACGAGCCGCCGGAACTTCAGCTGGCCGCGCTGCCGCCGCCAGCACTGCCGCACGGCCTTGACGGTGTCGCCGACGTCGGCCAGGTCGTGGCCCAGGGCGTACCGGACCAGCAGGTCGTCGGGCGGGGCGCCCGCCGCGCGGGCCGGATCGAGCACCTCCCGCACGTAGCGGGCCTCGTCGAAGGGCATCGCGGGGTCAGCTGACCGTCAGGTGCGACAGGCTCGCCCGCGACTCGGCGACGTCCTCCTCCGTCATGCCGCCGATCTGCACGTTCAGGTCGAGCTGCTGGCCGGTCTCGTGCTCGCGCGCGGTCACGTGGAGCAGCCCGGAGGTGTCGAGGGTGAACGTCACCTCGATCGGGAACCCGGCCGGTTTCCCCGGCGGGATGGCCAGGTCGCCCTCGGCGATGCGGTTGTTGTCCTCGACCGCCTCCGACGCCTCGGCCCCGGCCTGCTCCATCACCTCGATGGCGACCCGGGTCTGGTAGTCGTCGAGGGTCGCGAAGCCCTCGGTCACGTCGGCGGGCAGCGGGTCGTTGGCCTGGACGAGATGGGCGACGTACTCGCGGCGGGTGTTCACCGAGACGGCCTTGATGCCGAAGGCCCGCGAGGCGACCGTCTTGATCGTGCGCCCGGCGATGCGCTGCCGCTCGCCCGAGCTGAGGCCCGCGCGGGCGGCCATCTCCTCGGCCTGTTCGCGGGCTCCGCCCGCCAGCAGTCTCCGGTACGTCTCCTCGAAGGCGTAGAGGGCCGCGCCCTTGGCCACCGCGAGGTCGGGGTCCTGCAGGCGGGGCTGCACGCCGAGCTCCTTGGCCAGCGTCTCGGCCACGGCCGGCATCTTCGACGAGCCGCCCACCAGCACCAGGTGGTCGAACGACTCGACCCCCTTCGACCGGGCGGTCGACAGGGTCCGGCGGGTGATCTCGACCGTGCGGTCGAGCAGGTCGCGGGTGAGCCGCTCGAAGTCCTCTCGCGACACCTCGGCCTTGGCCACCCGGCCGTCGTGCATCACCCGGACGGTGTGCCTGGTGCGCGAGGTGAGCGACTTCTTCAGCTCCTCGGCGTCGCGGCGTAACTGCTGCTCGGTCTGCTTGTCGTCGAGCGGGTCGGTGACGTCGGGGTGCTCCAGCCGGAAGCGTTCGGCCAGCAGCTCGACCAGGCGGTCGTCCCAGTCGGCGCCGCCGAGCTCGTGGTCGCCGTCGGTGCAGACGACCTCGATGTCGCCGCCGGTCAGCGTGATGACCGTGGTGTCGAAGGTGCCGCCGCCCAGGTCGTACACGAGGATCCGGCAGTCTTCGCCCGGGTTGAGCACGCCGTAGGTGATCGCGGCGGCGATCGGCTCGGAGATGATGTCGATGACGTTGAGCCCGGCGACCTGCCCCGCCTTGCGGGTCGCGTCGCGCTCGGCCGCGCCGAAGTAGGCCGGGACGGTGATCACGACGTCCTCGACGCGGGAGCCGGTGGCCATCTCGGCGTCGGCGGCCAGCTTGCGCAGCACGAAGGCCGAGATCTCCTCGGGCGTGTACGGCCGCCCGTGCATGGTCCGGGTGACGTCGAGCCCCATGTCGCGCTTGATCCGGCTGACCACCAGGTCGGGTTCCAGGACCGCGCTGTCCTTGGCGGTCTGGCCGACCACGACGTTCTCGGGCGTCTCGAAGAACACCACCGAGGGGGTCGTGTCGGCGTCCTCGGCGTTGCGGTGGACCGTCGGCCGGCTGACGTCGTCGACGCTCGCGATGCAGGAATAGGTGGTGCCCAGGTCGATGCCGTGCACGGCCATCAGTCGATCTCCTCTTTTCCTATGACGACCCCCGCCTTGCGCAGCACCCGTTCCCCGGAGCGGAACCCCTCGCTGACCACGCCCACGACCGTGTTCGGCGGGCCCTCGGCGGTGCCGGCCGGCCGGTGGAGCGCGGGGTCGTAGGCGTCGCCCTCGGCCACCTCGATCCGGTCGGCGCCGGTCCGGGCCAGCACCTCGGCGACCTCCTCGGCGATGGCCTCCAGCAGGGCGCGCGAATGGCCCGGCTCCTGCCGGGCGGCCTCGCGGGTGACCGTGTCGTGGAGCCGGTAGAGGCCGTTGCGCACCGGGGCGAGCGCCTCCTGGAGCAGGCCGTGGCGCAGTTCCTGGTTCTCGGCGTGCAGCCGGTCGATGATCTGCTCGCGGTGGGCCGCGCGTTCGTGCTCCCGCCCGACCTCCTCCGTGAGCCGCGCCAGGGTCGCCGCGAGATCGGAGGTCAGGTCGTGCTCAGGAAGCATGCGAATCCCGTCAGTGATCCGGAAAGCCTGGCGCCAGCCACAGTTTCAGGAAATTTCCCGCCGCGCGCAACAGAAATGGCTATTGCCGTATATCGGTGAGGCGCTCGACCAGAACCCGCACACATCGCGGATCGAACGCGAGGGTGTAGTGGTTGCAGTCGGGCACCACCTCGTCGCGCAGGTGCGGGAGCTCCGCGCGCCAGGCTTCCGCGAGGGGGTCGGGGAGCAGGCCCACCTCCTGGTTCAGCAGTCCGCGCGGGGCTCTGACCAGCGACAACGGGTGGCTGATGGCGTGCAGGGCGGCGCCGATCTCGGCGGTCTCCGACAACAACCAGCGGCCGTCGGCGCGCACCGCCTCCTCGACCGCCCGCGACCTGACCCCGCCCTCGACGGGGAGCACGTCGTAACGGACATAGCGGTCGACCGCCGGAGACCAGTCCTGCAAGGCAGGGTGTTGTTGAAAAAAGGCGACATAAGAATCTTCATCGGGAAATATCTGACTAAGTCGCGAGAGGGCGGGGCCGAGCGTCGCCTCCAGCGTCTGGTCGACGTCCCGGCCGGGCGGCAGGGGGAGCGGCAGCCCGCCGTCGACCAGCACCGTCTTCGCGTAGGTCCGCCGGGCGGCGTGCAGCACCGCCACGTAGGCGCCCATCGAGTGGCCGGTCAGCACCGTCGTCTCGTCGGCGCCCAGATGTTCGGCGACGCGCTCGACGTCGTCGGCGTGGGCCCGCAACCCGAACGGGCCCGGCACGTCGCGGCTGTGGCCCCGGCCGCGCAGGTCCATCGCGGCCAGCGTCCAGCCGTCGGGGAGGGCCTCGCCGACGGCCGCCCAGGCCATCAGGGAGGCGGTGATGCCGTGCACGGCGATGATCAGGCGGGGGCCGTCGCCGAACCGCGCCAGGCGCAGCTCGCCGCCGGGCACGGGGACGTTCTCTACGTACATCCCGCCATCCTGTCCCACGAACGGGCCTGTTTATGCTCGGGGGGTGAGTGCGCGCGTGACCGTGATCGAGCACGAGGCGGAAGCCGGTCTGGGCTACTTCGCCGGGTGGCTTGGTGACGTGGTGGTCCACCGGCCCTACCTGGGCGACGCCCTGCCCGACGACCCCGGAGACGGCCTGCTGGTCCTCGGCGGCGCGGCGTCGGCCTGGGAGGACGACGACTACCCGTGGTTGCCCGCGACCCGGGCGCTGCTGCGCGCCGCGGTCGACCACGAGGTGCCGACCCTCGGCATCTGCCTGGGGGCCCAGCTCATGACGCTCGCGTGCGGCGGCCAGGTCACGCGCGGCACGAACGGGCTCGAAGTCGGGCTCGGCCAGATCGTGCCGGTGGCGGACGATCCGCTCTTCGCGCACCTGACCGGCCCGGTCCCGGCGATCCAGTACCACCAGGACGCGATGACGGTCCTTCCGGACGGAGCGGTCCTGATCGCCACGGGCACCCAGTATCCGCACCAGGCGTTCCGTATCGGGCAGAACGCCTGGGGGGTGCAATTCCACCCGGAGGCCACTCCGGCCATTTTCGCGCAATGGTCGACGGAATTGACAACACACCCGGCCGAGGAGTTGAACGAGCAGGTCGGCGCGGCCGAAGCTGGTCTGGTGGCCTCGTGGAGGCCGCTGGCCGAGGCGTTCGCGGCGGTCGTCGCGGAAAACGCGCGTAGTGGCTCGATTACGGTCCGAAACCACTAACGACGACGCACAAGCCGTGGGGTTACCGTGTGCGAAAGTTTGCGACACGGCCATGAAACTGAGAAACGCGGGGTAACGGGTAAGTGGTCGTGTCGCGAGGATTCCTCCTGGAAAAGGAAGACCATTGCGCATTGACGTCGCGGACATCGAGGCGGAGGAAGGACCGGTGAACGCCGCGTTCCGGATGCAGACCACCGCCGGGCGCCTGGCCCGCCTCGGATTCGCCGATGGCGCCAGGGCCGAACGGCTGCTGGACGCGCTCGGGCCCGAGGCCGTCGCCGACTTCGACCTCCTCGACGATCTGGTCTCCGCCGCCGACCCCGACCTGGCCCTGATCTCGTTGAGCCGCCTGGTCGAACGCGACCCGAGCGTGCTGGGCGCGCTGCGCGCCGACCCCGGCCTGCGCCGCCGCCTGTTGCGGGTGCTCGGCCTCAGCGCCGCCCTCGGCGACCACGTGGTCCGCCACCCCGAACACGTCACCGGCCCCGACCCCGAAGAGCCGCTCAGCCACCGCGAGGAACTGCTGTTCGCCGTCGGCGCCGACCCGTCGGAGCCCGAGCCGGTCGCCTCGGGCGAGCACGCCCTCGACGCCCTGCGCGCCTCCTACCGGGGCCGCCTGCTCCACCTGGCCGGGCTCGACGTCACCGGCGTGCTGACCCTGGCCGAGATCGCCGCCGAGTTGTCCGACCTGGCCGCCGCCGCCCTCGACGCCGCCCTTGCCATCGCCCGCGCCGAGACGCCCGGCTGGGAACAGGCCCGCCTGGCCGTCATCGGCATGGGCAAGTGCGGCGCCCGCGAGCTCAACTACATCTCCGACGTCGACGTCGTCTTCGTGGCCGAGCCGAAGGAGGGCGTCGACGAGGCGCTCGCCCTGAAGGCGGCCACCAAGCTGGCCCAGGCCATGATGCGGGCCTGCACGACCAGCACCCCCGAGGGGTCGCTCTGGGAGGTCGACGCCGGGCTGCGCCCCGAGGGCAAGATGGGCCCGCTGGTCCGCACCCTCGACAGCCACCTCACCTACTACCGCCGCTGGGCCAAGACCTGGGAGTTCCAGGCCCTGCTCAAGGCGCGGCCGGTCGCCGGCGACCTGGAACTCGGCGCCGAGTACGTCGAGTCCGTCAACGACCTGGTGTGGGAGGCCGCCGCCCGCGAGAACTTCGTCGAGGACGTGCAGGCCATGCGGCGGCGGGTCGAGGCCCACGTACGGGTCTCGGAGGCCGAGCGGCAGATCAAGCTCGGGCCGGGCGGGCTGCGCGACATCGAGTTCGCGGTGCAGCTGCTCCAGCTCGTGCACGGCCGCACCGACCCGCTGCTGCGCCGCAAGGCCACCCTGCCCGCGCTGGCCGCCCTGTCGCGCGGCGGCTACGTCGGCCGCGACGACGCCAAGGCGCTGGCCGAGGCCTACTCGTTCCTGCGCCACGTCGAGCACCTGCTCCAGCTCCACCGGCTGCGGCGCACCCACGTCGTCCCGTCCGACAGCGCCGACCTGCGGCGGATCGGCCGCGGCTTGGGCATGGTGACCGACCCGGTCGGCGAGTTCACCACCACCTGGAAGCGCCACGCGCTCGAAGTGCGGCGGCTGCACGAGAAGCTCTTCTACCGGCCGCTGCTGCAGGCCGCCGCGCGGCTGCCGTCGGAGGAGGCCCGCCTGTCGACCTCGGCCGCCCACGTGCGGCTGGAGGCGCTCGGCTACGCCGACCCGTCCGGGGCGATGCGCCACATCAGCGCGCTGACCAGCGGCGTCTCCCGGCGCGCGGCGATCCAGCGCACGCTGCTGCCGGTCATGCTCGGCTGGTTCGCCGACGCCCCCGACCCCGACGCGGGCCTGCTCGGCTTCCGCCAGATCAGCGACAAGCTCGGCGCCACCCCGTGGTACCTGCGGCTGCTCCGCGACGAGACGGCCGTGGCCGAACGCCTGGCCCGGCTGCTCGGCACCTCCCGCTACGTCACGACGCTGCTCCAGCACGCCCCCGACGCGGTGGCCATGCTCGGCTCGCCCGCCGACCTGGCCGTACGTCCCGTCGAGGCCCTGCACGCCGAGGCCAACGCGGCCGTGGCCCGCTACGGCCAGGACGCCGAGTCGTCGGTGGCGGCGGTCCGCGCGCTGCGCCGCCGGGAGTTGTTCCGGGTGGCCTGCGCCGACCTCGGCGGCCACCTCGACATCGAGGGCGTCGGCCAGGCGTTGTCGGAGCTCAACGACGCCACGATCGAGGGCGCGCTCAACGCGGCCGTCCGCAAGGTGACCGAGGAGCGCCGGGGCGAGTTCCCGACCCGCATGGCGGTCATCGCGATGGGGCGGCTGGGGGGCTTCGAGTGCTCGTACAGCAGCGACGCCGACGTCATGTTCGTGCACGCCCCGCTCCCGGGCGCGGAGGAGAAGGACGCCACCGACGCGGCCCACGCGGTCGCCGAGGAACTGCGCCGCCTGCTGATCCTCCCGACGCCCGAACCGCCGCTGGCCGTCGACGCGGGCCTGCGTCCCGAAGGCCGCCAGGGCCCGCTGGTCCGCACCATCTCCTCCTACCGCGCCTACTACGAACGCTGGTCGTCGCCGTGGGAGGCCCAGGCGCTTTTGCGGGCCCGCTTCTGCGCCGGCGACTTCGACCTCGGCACCGAGTTCACGGCTCTGATCGACCCGCTGCGTTACCGCGAGGAGGGCCTGGCCCCCGACGCCCTGCTGCAGATCCGCAAGCTCAAGGCCCGCATGGAGGCCGAACGCCTCCCGCGCGGCGCCGACCCGACGCTCCACACGAAACTGGGCCGGGGCGGCCTGTCCGACGTGGAGTGGGTGGCCCAGCTCCTCCAGCTCCGCCACGCCGGGACCGTGCCCGCCCTGCGCACCACCCGCACGCTCGACACCCTGCGTTCGGCGGTCGGCGAGGGCCTGCTGGACGCCTCCGACGAGCAGACTCTCGCCGACGCCTGGCGCTTCGCCTCGCGCGTCCGCGACGCGATCATGCTGGTCAAGGGCCGGTCGGCCGACTCGATCCCGGGCGTGGTACGCGAACGCGCCCTGGTGTCGCGGGCCCTGGGCTACCCGCCCGACGGCTCGGAGGACTTCATCGACGACTACCGCCGCACCACCCGGCGGGCGCGGGCCGTGGTGGAACGGGTCTTCTACGAAGACTGATCACCCGAACCGGTCGAACGGATACCGCGTGCGCAGGGCGACCAGCGCGGCGACGACCAGCAGCACGACCAGCACCGCGGCGGCGCCCCACCAGAACGGCGTCCCGGCCTGAACGGCGGCCGAGCCGCTCGCGCACGCGAGCGGCGTGCCGTCGCCTGTCCGGGCGACGCACGCCACCACCGTCAGCGGCCGCGTGCCCGGCTCCCGCCCCACCTCGACGGTGACCGTGAACCGGGCGTCCGCGCGGGCGGGGATCCGGCTCGTCCAGCGCACCCCGTCGGAGACGAGGACCAGACCCGGCGCCAGGGTGTAACTGACGTCGAGGGCCGGAGTGGCGTCGGTCCCGAGGTTGCGCACGGTCGTGGTGTACGTGAGCCGATCACCGGGCCGGACCGTTTCGCGGCCGGCCTCGACGGCGATGGAGAGTTCGTCCGAGTACGTCATTGATTCCCCCGAATCGCCGCCGCGAGTTCGTCCGGATGAACGGCGACCAAGGATAGGGCCAGGTGAATCCGCAGGTCCCGCGTTCGGCTCTGGCAGGGGATCGCATCTCACGGGTGGCCTTACTGCACGAAGTGTGATCACCCGGTTGCGGCGGTGCCCGCAGGGGTGTATCACGGTCCAGTGGTGTCGTACTACGTGGATCTGGCCATCGGCCTGATACTGGCGTTCCTGCTCTTATCCCTGCTGGTCAGCGGGTTGAACGAGGGCATCGTCCGATTACTCGGCATCCGGAGCAAGTTCCTCTGGGCCTACCTGCGCGACACCCTCGACGGCGGTGAGCAGATCCAGCGGGTGAACGGGCTCGTCCGCTGGCTCGACCGCCGCCTGCGCGGGGTCACCATGCTGGGCCGCCGCTTCCGGAGCACCCTCGCCGACCTCCTCCCGCCCGTCCGCAGCTCCACCCGGTCACGCCTGCCGGCGACCGTCCTGGGCGTCTTCGTCAAACTCCCCTTCGGCAAGGACCCCCGCCCCAAGTTCAGCCCCAGCCCCGCGCCCGTCGACATCGCCCCCGCCACCCCCGAGCAGGCCCCCGCCCACCACCAGGGCGAACCCTTCACCGACCTGCTCCACGAGCGGCTCCAGGAGATCGACGAGGCCCGCCAGGGCAAGACCTCGATCGCCGAGATCCCCCCGTCCCGCTTCAGCGTCGCCCTCCTGGAGATCGCCAGCGAACGCGGCGGCGTCGACGCCCTGCTGGCCGAACTGAAGCGCCTCGACTCCCCGCTCTACCGCCCCCTGGCCGGCCTGTGGGCCAAGGCCGGCGTCGACCTGGAGACCTTCCGCAAGGGCGTGGAGGAGTGGTTCGACGGCGAGATGGAACGCCTGACCGTGCTCTACCGCCGCTACGTGCGGGTGGCGGTCGGCATGTTGTCGCTGCTGGTGACCCTGCTGTTCAGCATGGACTCCCTGGAGTACGGCAAGACCCTGCTCAACGACAGCGCCTACCGCTCGGCCATCGCCGCCTTCGCCGAACAGGGCGAAGAGGCCCTGGCCCCGATCAAGGACCAGTGCGCCCCGGGAGCCGACACCTACGAGTGCGTGACCGAGGTGCTCAGCACCCCGGCCTTCGTCAAGATCTTCACCCACGCCCCGGTCAGCGTCGAGATCCCCGGCACGGGCACCCCCGTGTGGAAGTGGGGCGGCGGCGACTGGTGGGACCGCCTGAAGAGCCCGAGCCACTGGCCGGGCTTCCTGCTGACCCTGGTGGCGCTGTTGTTCGGCTCGTCGTTCTGGTGGGACATGCTCCGCAGGATCACCGGCCTGAAGTCGAAGACCCAGGTCACACCGTCGTGAGCAGCCACTGAAAGGCTTCTTCGGTACGGCAGATGATCGCGTGACCATGGGAGATCTCGACCGCGCCGAGATGCCGTCGGCGCGGGAAGGCCCGCAGGTTGGAGTTGTGGAAGTAGCTCTCCGAGACGCCGAGCATCGAGTTCGAGGCCAGCGTGCCGAGATCAGTCCACGGCGGGACCACCACGACGATCGACTCCGATGGAAGCTTGGTGCGATCGAGATAGACCACCTGCGCCCGATCGGTGTCGACCAGCTCCAGCATCTTCTTGGTGGCGTGCGAGGGCAGGAAGCCCGCTTCCGCGGCCGAAGCGGCCAAACGCTCTTCGAGGGGTGACTGCCAGGCGACGGTGTCGTCGAGCGGCTCCGGGAACATCCGGAACGCGGTCGAGCCGCCGGCCAGCAGTTCGTCCAGCGCCTTGGTCACGAGGTCGGCGTGCCCGGCCAGCATGTCCGGAGTCAGCGACGGCCGCCGGGCGTAGTTCGACGCGGCCACCGGTCTCAGCAGCCGGTCGGCGCCCGGGAGCTCCGAGAGGCCGTCGACCAGCCGGTCGAGCCGTTCGGCCGGGATCCGTCGCATCCACTCGAAGTTCACCGACAACACCGAGCGCTCTGTGCCGGTGTAGATGCTCCACACGGGCACGTCGGCGCCCTCGATCCGGAACGACGCCGTCACGGAGGGCAGGACCGCCGTCCCGAAGGAGAACCCGCGGAAGGCCGGGTGGGTCTCGGCGTGCCGGTAGACCGCCAGCAGTGACTCCCGGAGCCGGAGCGGCGCGTGCTCGTCGAGCGCCGCCAGCAGGTCGCCCTCCTCCCACCGGGTCCGCTCCGGTGTGATCTCGGCGGGCTCGGCGGCGACCTTCAGGGGTCCGCCCAGGACCGCGAGGATCGCGGTTCCCATGGTCAGCAGCCAGTCGATCGCGTCTTCGGCCTCGTCCGCGGTGAGCGGGGTACGGCCCGTGTCCGGCGCCGCTCTCCGGTCGGCGCTGTGCGCGATGCGGTTGCGCCGGTCGACGATCTCGCGCAGGCGCTGCCGCACCTGGTCGGCGGAGGTGCGGGCGCCCGAAGCGGTCATCTCCCCGGCCACCTCCACCCAGAGGTTGCCGTCGATGACATGCCCGAGCCCTTCCTTGATGGCCTCGGGCCGCTGGAAGGTCGTCCGGGAGAAGTGCCGGCGCCAGTGGCCGGCCAGCGTGGTCTCCAGGGGGGTGACGCCCTGATGGATGTTCTCGAAGACGTCCATGGGGATCTCCAGCCGCAGGAAACGGGCCGGTCGGGGGAGCTCCGGATCGAGGGCCAGGGCCACCGCCCGCTCGACGATCTCCCGGTTGATCCAGTGGTCGAGCCCCGCCACCGCCTGCGACCACGCCGCCCGGTAGAGATCCTCGACGTCGCCGATCGAGCCCGCTCCCAGCGCAGAGAGAGCCCGCCCGGTGGGGATCAGGCTGCGGGCGTGGGCGAGGTTGTCCGCGAATTCCTCGAACGCGGTCAGGGGCGTGGCGGGCGGCATCGGGCACTCCGTCTTCGAATGATCACGACGGGCCCGACCCTAAGGGTACGGGCCCGTCGATACCCGTCATTCGGCGTAGCGGACACCCTTATCTGGATTTGTCGTCGGTCAAGAGGGTGCGGTCCAGGACCGAGATCGCCCAGTCGGCCCACCGTTCCACGCCCCACCCCCGCTCGACCATCAGCGCGTGGATCGCCGGGGTGCTGAACAGTGCCCAGATCACGTCGGCCGCCTCGGCCACCGGCACGCGCAGGCCCGGTTCCAGCGACTCGGCGATCTTCGTCATGTCGGCCAGGCGGCGTTGCTCGTAGGTCTGGTACGCCGCCCCGATCTCCGCGTCGCCGCCCGCCGCCACGTGGAAGGCGTGCATCAGGGGCAGGGCCTGCGGCATGCCCTCGACCACCAGGTCGCGGAAGCGGCGCAGGGCCACTCGCGCGTCGGGTGACTCCAGGACCTCGCGCAGCGGGGCGCGTTCGATCACCGGGACGGGGGCGTCGTCGCCGACGAGGGTGCGGTCGACGGCGGCGAGCAGCAGGGACGCCTTGCCGCCCTGGCCGTAGACCGTCTCGACCGACACGCCGGCGCGGGCGGCGACGTCTTTCATGGTCGTCGCGGCGTAGCCCTTCTCGATGAAACACGCGGTGGCGGCTTCGATCACGGCGGCGTGGGTGCGCCGGGCCTGTTCTTCGCGCAGGGGCGAGCGGTAGCGCCTTGACGCGTCGGGGTTTTTAGCTACAGTCATCATGTATCCAATCAAGTTCGACTGGTTCGAATACTGTAGCAAAGGAGACGTGATGGCGGCCACGACGACCGAACCGCCCCAGGTGCTGCGTCCGGAGGGGAGCGTGTCGCGGGTCATCGCGGCCGATCCGGTGCACCTCTACGACTGGGTGGCCGACGTCACCCGTACACCCGAATGGAGCCCCGAGACCCGCCGGTGCGACTGGCTCGGCGACGAGCGCGGCGTGGGGGCGCGGTTCACCGGCCTGAACGTGTACGGCTTATGGCGCTGGACCCGCGAGTGCGAGGTGGTCGCCGCCGACCACGGGCGGGCGTTCGCCTTCCGCACCGTGCCGGCCGGGAAGATCACCGACTCGACCGTCTGGAGCTACCGCTTCGAGCCCGTCGAGGGCGGCACCCGGGTCACCCACGGCTACGAGATGGTGCGGCGGCTGACGCGCGGTCAGCAGCGCGCGGCGGCCTGGATGATGCCCCGCCACCGCGACCGCCGCCCCGACATGGCCCGCTCGCTCGACCGCATGGCCGACCTGGCCGAAGGCCGCGCGAACGCCCGCCAGCCCCTCTTGGGCCAGGCCCACACCGCCGAGGGCCCGATCCCGCTCGGCAGCATGTACGTGATGCACCACGCCTTCCGGCGAGACCTGCGCGACCTGTCCCGTGCGGTGCCCGCCACCCCGCTCACCGACCACGAGGCGTGGGCCGCCCTCGCCCGCCGCTGGACGGCCTTCGCCGCCACCCTGCACCACCACCACACCATCGAGGACACCGCGATCTGGCCCCGCGTCCGGGCCCGCGCCGACGTGGCGGCGACCATGGCCGCGATGGAGGCCGAGCACGACCTGATCGACCCGCTGCTCGCCACGTGTGCCGAGGGTTTCCACGGGATGACCCTGATCCCCGACGCCCGCACCCGCGACACCCTGACCGCCGACGTCGCCCGCTTCCGCGACCTGCTCGAAGAGCATCTCGCCCACGAGGAGACCGAGGCGCTGCCGCTCATCCAGCGGCACCTCTCACTGGCCGCCTGGCAGGACAGCGAGAAGGCCGCCCAGGCGGAGTTCAAGCTCGCCGACCTCGGCTTCACGCTGCCGTGGACGGCGCTGGAGGTGCCCCCTGACACGTTCCGCGCGGCCCTCGCCGACGCCGGGCCGATGTTGCGGCTCCTCCTGGCGCTGACCCGCGGCCGGTTCCTGCGCGAACACCGCGCCGCCTTCAGGTGGGCGTCGTGACGCGCCTGCTGAGCGGCCTCGCAGCCGCCGCGATCGCCCTCGGCGGGTTCACCGCCCCGGCCGCCGCGGCCCCCTCGGGCTGCACGGGCCGATACGACCACCGCGCCTACATCGTGCAATGCACCACGGGCGGACGGCGCCTATCGGGCCTGGATCACCTGCATGTCGGTCGGCGGCCCCGGCGGCATGATCTGGCGCTCCACGACGTACGGCCCGTGGGTCGCGCCCGGCCCCGGCACGAGCTCGGCGGCGTCGTGCGGGGGCACGCCGCTCACGGCCGGAACTCAGTTCGGCTGACCGAGCGCGTCGGCGTACACCTCCACCAGCAGGTCGCGGAACGACCGGTAGCGCACGGCTCCCGGGTGCCAGGTGGCGAGGTCCCACGCCTCCCACTCGCCGTCGGGGGTGACGATCTCGGGGTTGAGCAGGATGACCTGCCCGTCGTCCCAGTCGGAGACGTGCAGCGTGGCGGGCAGGTAGCCGGGCCGGAAGTGGAGTGTGCAGTCCTGCTCCGGCCCGTAGGTGAAGTAGTCGTCGTCGGAGACGGGCGGGTCGTCGTCGTCGCCCCAGCCCTCGGCGAGGTCGGGGTCGACGTCGCGCGTCCAGCCGACCTCGGCCGGCCGCCGCAGCGGCGGGCAGAGCGCGGTCTGCGGATCCCAGCCGTCGGCGGCCGCGAGGAACTCCCGGTAACTCGGCGGCAGGCGCACCCCCAGCCGCTCCTCGTGCGCACGCACCACGTCTTCGCCGATGCCTGGCCGGCGGGCGGCGGCCCGGAGGAGATCGTCCCAAATGGTCATGTGAGGGACCCTAGTGATCGTGACCGACACGAACGACGCCTCATGGGACCGCCTGGCCGGACTGGTGGAGTGGCTCGACCGGTCGAGCCCCGACGGACCGGAACGCCCGCTGCTGCGCGTACTCAAGATCACCGAAGAGGCGGGCGAGGCCGCCGAGGCGGTGATCGGCCTGCTGGGCCACAACCCCCGCAAGGGCCGCACCCACACCCGCCAGGACGTCGTCGACGAACTCTGCGACGTCGCCGTCACCGCGCTCATCGCCCTCGCCTCCTTCAGCGACGACCCCCGCCGCGACTACCAGGCCCACGTGGCCAGGGTCGCCGAACGGGCCGGGGTGACGATCCGTCCGCGCCCGCCGAGGTTCCCCGTCTCCGTCAAGGGCGTCGTCGTCCGCGACGACCGCGTCCTGCTGCTCCGCAACGAACGGGACGAATGGGAGCTCCCCGGCGGCCGGCTCGAACTCGGCGAGGACCCGGCCGCCTGCCTGGCCCGGGAGATCGCCGAGGAGACCGGCTGGGCGGCCGAGGTCGGCCCGATCCTCGACTCGTGGCAGTACCACATCTTCCCGGGCGCCGACGTCGTGATCGTCACCTACGGCGTCAGGGTCGCCGCCGCGGGACCGCCGGTCCTCAGCCACGAACACCGGGAGATCGGCCTGTTCACCGAAGGCGAGGTCGCCGCCCTGCGCATGCCGGAGAACTACAAACGCTCGATCGCCGCCTGGTTCGCGTGCAAAGCCGAAAGGCCGCCGGGTTCGTGAGACGCGACGATCAGACCTGGCTAACCTCTGGCCTGGCGCCATTCGTCGAGAGCCGCCTTGGCCCGGCCGGCTTCTTGAGGGAATCGTCGTGCTTTCGCGAGCATCCACAGCGTGCCCTGCAACATTCGGGCCCGTAGTAGCGGACGGAGACTCGGATCGTCCGGATCCACGCCATACCGTTGCACGGCCTGGCGTCCGTCGAGCCGTCCCGAGCGAAGGAGACATGCCAGGTCCCAGCCTGCCGGTCCTGAGCACGTCTCCTCGAAGTCGATCCAGAGCAGTCCCTCGGGCGCGGCGAGCAGGTTTCCAGGGTGCGCATCGCCGTGAACGGCCTGAACGGGACCAGGCTGACCGGACAATTCGACGGTCAGCAGACCGAGATCGTCGCGCAACTCCGCGAGCGCACCTCGATCAACGCCAGGGGGCGCGTCCAGCATGTCGAGTAGGCGGGTGGTCTCCTCCAGCGCCGGACCGAGATAGAGCAACTCTCCCGGATACTCACGGAGAGTGTGGTGGAGATCAGCCAACGCCCCGCCCACGTCGGCAGGCTCCAGCCGCCGGTCACCGTCGTGCTCCACGTAAGTCCAGAAAGAGACCGCATACCCGTCTTGTTCGAAGGGCCCCGGAGGCATCAGGTCGCTCACCGGAACGACCGGCGCCCCCTTTTCGGCCAGGAAGGAGACGACGGCGACCTCACGCGCCAGTGCTTCCAGCGGGCGAGGCCGCCCAAGCGTCGTGACCGTGGGGATCCGGGCCACGATCGGCGCCGGTCGAAGATGCACGCGGATGTTGAACGAGTCCTTCAGCACAACCGGATCGGTGACGTGCACGCCATGGCGTCCGGCAATCGAGACAGCGGCGGCGATCGGCGTGAAGGGGTTCACGACGACATTCTGTCCCGGTGCGCAGCGGACTCGACGCAAGCCGCGCCTTGCGCAGGTAGGCCCCGGGAAGCTTGAACGCGCAATACGAAAAGCCCGCAGCAAGGTACAGGACCTTCCCACGGGCTTCCGCTCCTGATCGCCTCAGGCGATCGACGCGGTTTCACCGCTCGGCCGGAACCGAAGCAGAGCCGGCACGGCGCCGCGCGATGACCAGGCGGGTCACCGCGCGGCCACCGGTCACACGTCGTAGTAGAGCTCGAACTCGTGCGGGTGCGGGCGCAGCCGGATCGGGTCGATCTCGTTCTCGCGCTTGTACGCGATCCACGTCTCGATCAGGTCGGGGGTGAACACGCCACCCTCGAGCAGGTAGTCGTGGTCGGCCTCGAGAGCGTCGAGCACCTCGGGCAGCGACCCCGGCACCTGCGGCACCGAACGCGCCTCCTCCGGGGGAAGCTCGTAGAGGTCCTTGTCGACCGGCTCCGGCGGCTCGATCTTGTTGCGGATGCCGTCGATGCCGGCCATCAGCATGGCCGCGAACGCGAAGTAGGGGTTGCACGACGGGTCGGGCACCCGGAACTCGATGCGCTTGGCCTTCGGGTTCGAGCCGGTGATCGGGATGCGGACGCAGGCCGACCGGTTGCGCTGCGAGTAGACCAGGTTGACCGGCGCCTCGTAGCCCGGCACCAGGCGGTGGTAGGAGTTCACCGTCGGGTTGGTGAAGGCCAGCAGCGACGGCGCGTGCTTCAGGAGGCCGCCGATGTAGTAACGCGCGATGTCGGAGAGGCCCGCGTAGCCGACCTCGTCGTAGAACAGCGGCTCGCCGTCCTTCCACAACGACTGGTGGCAGTGCATGCCCGAGCCGTTGTCGCCGAAGATGGGCTTCGGCATGAAGGTGACCGTGTGGCCGAACTCCAGGGCCGTGCTCTTGATGATGTACTTGTAGAGCATCAGCTTGTCGGCGGTCTTGAGCAGCGTGCCGAACCGGAAGTCGATCTCGGCCTGGCCGGCGGTGCCGACCTCGTGGTGCTGCATCTCGGTCTCGATGCCCGAGTCGATCAGCCGGCGCACCATCTCCGACCGCAGGTCGGTGAAGTGGTCCATCGGCGGGACCGGGAAGTAGCCGCCCTTGTAGCGCGGCTTGTAGCCCAGGTTGCCGCCCTCGGTCGCGGTGCCGGTGTTCCAGGCGCCCTCGATCGAGTCGATGTAGTAGAACGACGAGTGCTGGTTGGTCTGGAAGCGCACGTCGTCGAAGATGTAGAACTCGGCCTCGGGGCCGAAGTAGACCGTGTCGGCGATGCCGGTGCCCTTGAGGTACTCCTCGGCCTTGCGGGCGACGTTGCGCGGGTCGCGGCTGTAGGCCTCGCCGGTCAGCGGGTCGTGCACGAAGAAGTTGATGTTGAGCGTCTTGTGCTGGCGGAACGGGTCGAGCACGGCCGTCGAGGGGTCGGGCAGCAGCAGCATGTCCGACTCGTGGATGGCCTGGAAACCTCGGATGGACGACCCGTCGAACATGAGGCCGTCGGAGAAGACGTTCGGGCCGAAGTTCTCGACGGGGAAAGTGAAGTGGTGAGTCGTCCCCGGCAGGTCGGTGAACCTGACGTCAACGAACTGCACGCCTTCGTCCCGGATGTACGACAGGACGTCGTCGGCGGAGTTAAACACTCTCGAACCTCCCAGGGGCACTGGCTTAGCAGACTGAAAGTAGGACTGTGCCGTTTCCGTCCCATGTCTCGTTTGTTTCACACGTGTTAATGGGAAGCACGCTGTCGAAACCTGACCGCAGGGTGTAACTACCGGCGTCGCCGCAGGTCATCGTTACGACCGAATAAGGCGGCCATTACGCTGGAGCCATGAGCAAAGAGCCCCGCTGGACGCAGACCTGGTTGAGCGGCACGCCCGCTGTTCAAGACTATCCGGGACAGCGGCTGGGCCTGCCTGAGCAGGGTAAAGGTTCGATTGCCCGGTTCGTCAGGCGCCTGGGCGCGCTCCTCATCGACTGGCTCATCTGCGCCTGGGCGATCAGCCAGGGCCTGCTCCGGCTGACCGGCACCGACGCCGCCCTCGTCACCATCGGCATTCTCGCGCTCGAATACATTCTGCTCGTCGGCACGATGGGTATGACCTTCGGCATGCGCCTGGTCAACATCCGGGTCGCCACCCTCGACGGCAGCCAGCCGTCGCCGAAGGCCGTGCTGATCCGCACCGTCCTGCTCATCCTGGCCGTCCCGGCGCTGATCTTCGACAAGGACCAGCGCGGTCTCCACGACCGCTTCGCCGGCACCGTCGTGCTCAAAGACAAATAGTCTCCGTTACGGCGCCGCCCACCCCGGCCCCGACCGCCGAACCGGCAGGCCGCCGCATCCGGCGCCACCCGGCCGCGCGGGGCTCAGGGGGAGACGACTCGAAAGATCACGGTCCCGGGGAAGTGCCGACCGCGGAGGGGACTCCACCCACCCCACACCCGATCGTGCCCATCGGGCCACGAGGGCTCGATGAGCTCCTGCAGCCGCAGCCCCGCGCCCGTGATCGCGGCGACCCAGTCGCCCATCGTGCGGTGGTGCTCCACATAGGTGACCTCGCCCGCGTCGTCGCGCTCCAGGTAGGGCGTGCGGTCGAAGTAGGACCGGTCGCTGGTCAGCCCCCGAGGCCCCGGGTCGTCGGGAAAGGCCCAGCGGATCGGGTGGGACACGGCGAAGACGAACTGCCCGCCCGGCTTCAGCACCCGGGCCACCTCGCGCAGCGCGCCCGCGGCGTCGGCGACAAAGGGCATCGCCCCGAAGGCCGAGCAGGCCAGGTCGAAGGCGCCGGCCAGGAAGGGGATCTTCTCGGCGTCGGCCTGCACGACCGGCAGGGTCGTACCGAGATCGAGATCGATGCGGCGGGAGTGCTGCAACTGCCGGTGCGACACGTCGAACGCCGCCACCGACGCGCCCCGCGCGGCGAGGTAGCGCCCGCACTGACCCGCGCCGCAGCCGACCTCGAGAACCGACAGCCCCCGGACGTCGCCCAGCAGCCCGGCCGACGCCTCGTCGAGCCCCTCGGGGCACCAGACGAACCCGTCGTCACGCAGGAACGCGCCGTGTTCGGCCTGGTAGTCGTCGGCCGCGGAGTCCCAGTAGCCCCGGTTGGCCCGCGCGGAGGTCAGGCTGTCGGGTGTGGTCACCGGGGCCGGACGCCCTTCGGCAACCGGGCGCCCTTGGGCAGCGGGCCCTTCGGCATCGGGATCGACGGGGTCAGCGCGCGCATGCGGTTGTTGACCTCGGAGACGGCCGGCTTCTTCAGGTTGCGCGGCAGCTTCATCAGGTGGCGCTGGAGCTTGGCCAGCGGAACCTGGCCCTCGCCGTCGCCGCACTGCACGTCGTAGACCGGCACGTCGATGGCGACCCGCTGGACCCGCTTCTTCTCGGCGACCAGCATCTTCTGGACGCGGGTGCCCGGCCCCTCGGAGACGAGGATCACGCCGGGGTAGCCGACCAGGCGGAAGACCAGGTCCTGCTCGCGGTTGACCGCGACCGGCTTCTCCTCGACCATCCAGTTGCCGCGCATGCCCTGCAGGATCGCGTAGACCGCGCCGGGCTGGCCGTCGAGCAGGGAATATTGCGCGCGCTGCGCGAACCGGCCGAACAGCAGCATGCCGGCCAGCAGCGCGACCGGGATGCCGAGGATCAGCACGTACCAGAACGCGCCGGTCAGCAGGCCGATCACGACCGCGAGCGCGATGACGGCCACGACCGTCGCGTAGACGATCGGCATCCCCTTGGGATTGGCCTTTTTGATGATCTGCGCGACCATCCGGAGTTGCTTGATGCGGCCTGGGTTCGCCGAGTCCTTCGCCATGCCCTGAAGGATACAAATCCCGGGCTCCAATCGTGAAAACGAGAAGCGAGACGCGGACGGCCGCAGGCCGGCTGTGGCTCGCGCCAGGGAGTCGTAGAAGCCCGCCGGTCGGAGTCGTAGTTATAAAACCGTAATAAATCTCGGTGTGATCTCCCTTCGCACGGGCAGTGGAAGCGCTTACAGCCCAGAGCGAAGGATGACGGGTGTCCGATTCGACGATCTACGAAGTCGCGCGGCTGGCCGGGGTGTCGATCGCCACGGTCTCCCGGGCGCTGCGCGGCACCGGCCCGGTGTCGGCGGCGACCCGCGAGAAGGTGCTGCGCGCGGTCGAGGAGCTGCGGTTCACGCCGAGCCGCCTGGGGGTGTCGCTGGCCGAGGGCCGCCACGCCGCCAACGGGATCGTCTTCCCCGACCTGTCCGGCCCCTACTTCGGCGAGGTCCTGCTCGGCTACGAGGAGGTCGCCGCCGAGCTCGGCCGGTCGGTGCTGATCCTGTCGGCCCGCGACCGGGCCGGGGTGCCCGAGACGGTGAAGGACCTGGCCACCCGCGTCGACGGGCTCGTCGTCTTCGGCCAGACGCTGCCCGACGCGCTGCTCACCGAGCTGGCCGGCTCGGGCTTGCCGATGGTCATGCTGGCCCGTGAGGCCCACCCCGGCACCGAGGCCGTGCGGAGCGAGAACGCCGACTCCGCCGAGGCGCTGGCCGTGCACCTGATCGCCCACGGGCACCGCGCGTTCGCGCTGGCCGGCGGCCACGACGAGGGCGACGTCAGCCAGCGGTGGACGGCCGTCGCCCGCACCCTCGGCCGTCACGGGATCGCCGCGCCGCGGCCGGTGGAGTGCCCGTACACGGTCGAGGGCGGTTACGAAGCCGGGCTGGAGCTGCTCGGGAGCGGCCCCGACGTGGTCATGTGCGCCGACGACCAGGTCGCCCTCGGCGTGATCCTGGCCGCCGAGGAGCTCGGGCTGAGCGTGCCCGGCGACGTCGCCGTCACCGGCTGGGACGACATCATGGCCGCCCGCCACTCCCGGCCCGCCCTCACCACCGTGCGCCAGCCCCTGCGGGAGCTCGGCGCCGCCGCCGCCCGCCTCCTGGACGAGCTGATCGCCGGGGCGGAGCCGACGGACACCACCCGCGTCCTCGCCACCGACCTCGTCATCCGGGCGAGTTGTGGCGTCCATCCAGTGCACCCCCCGGAGGAACCGTGAAGAAGAAGTACGCCATAGGCCTGCTGGCCGTCGCCCTCGCCGCCACCGCCTGCGGCCGCGACTCCGGCGGGCCCGCCGAGGAGGCCCAGGCCGTCGACACCGCCAAGGCCAGCGGGTCGGTCACCGTCTGGGCGATGGGCACCGAGGGGGAGAAGCTCGACGCCTTCGCGCAGAAGTTCGAGCAGGCCAACCCCGGCATCACCGTCAACGTCACGGCCCTGGGCTGGGACGTCGCCCACGACAAGATCACCGCCGCCATCGCCGGCGACGCCACCCCCGACGTGTCGATGATCGGCAACACCTGGCTGAGCGAGATGGTGAAGACCGGCGCGATCGAGCCCACCCCCGCCGACCTGGTCGACCAGAACGCCTTCTTCCCCAGCGCGTGGGCCACCGGCGTCGTCGACGGCGCCGCCTACGGCGTCCCCTGGTACGTCGAGACCCGCGCCTTCTACTACCGCACCGACCTGGTGAAGGACGCCAAGGCCCCGGCCACCTGGGACGAGGTCACCGGCTTCGTCAAGAAGCTCAAGGACGAGGGCGCCGAGCTGGGCGTCGAGCAGAACTTCCGGACCGGCTCCTGGCAGGAGATCGCCCCGCTGCTCTACCAGGTCGGCGGCGACTTCCAGGCCGACGGGAAGTGGACCCTCGACACCCCGCAGATGGTCCAGGCCCTCGAACACTGGGGGTCGTTCTTCAAGGACGGCCTCGCCGTCACCAACCAGCCGACCGGCGCGTTCCCGCAGACGTTCGTCGCGGGCCGGGTCGGCGCCTTCTACTCCGGCCCATGGATGATCACCTCGATGGAGCAGGAGGGCGGCGAGTCGTTCAAGGACAAGTTCGCCGTCGCGCCCTATCCCAAGGGCCCGTCGGGCGGCACCAGCCTGGTCGGCGGCAGCAACATGGTCGTCTTCAAGGACAAGCCGAACCGCGCCGCCGCCTGGAAGTTCCTCACCTGGCTGACCGACCCGAAGGTGCAGGCCGAGTGGTACACCACGGCGTCGTCGCTGCCCAGCGTCCAGGCCGCCTGGCAGGAGCCCGCGCTGACCGCCGACGAGCGGGTGCAGGTCTTCGGCGCCCAGCTGAAGGACGCCAAGCCCGCCCCGGCCGTGCCCACCTGGGAGCAGGTCGCCCGGGTGATGGAGGTCGAGCTGGAGAAGTACGCCCTCGGCAAGCAGGACTCGGCCGCCACCGCCAAGCGCATGCAGGAGCAGGCCGACCAGATCGGCACCGGGGCCTGAGCCATGGCGACCACCCTGGAACGACCCCCGGTCCTGGAGAAACCGCCGCCGGTGTTCAGGAAGCCCAGGAACTCGTGGGTGGCCTGGATCTTCGTGCTGCCCTTCCTCGTGGTGTTCGTCGTGTTCTGGGCCGGTCCGCTGCTGGCCGGGCTCGGCATGAGCTTCACCGACATGCGCAGCACCGACGTCCGCGACCCGCTCGCCGTCGACGTCGTCGGCGTGGAGAACTACCTGCGCCTGTTCGACGACGAGTTGATGCGCAAGGCGGCGCTGAACACGCTGATCTTCGTGGTGACCACGCTGCCGCTGACGATCGCGCTCGGCCTGGCCGCCGCCGTCGCGCTCAACTCCGGCATCGCCCGGTTGCCCGCCGCGTTCTTCCGGCTGGGCTACTACACCCCGTACATCACCAGCATCATCGGCATCGCCGTGGCCTGGCGTTTCCTGCTCGACCCGGACGCCGGGCCGGTCAACCAGTTCCTCGGCTGGATCGGGATCGACGGCCCGGCATGGTTGTCGGACGAGCGCACCGCCCTGCCGGTGATCATCGTGATGACGGCCTGGCGGAGCTTCGGGTTCGACATGGTCGTGCTGCTGGCGGCGCTCCAGGGCATCCCGAAGGAGCTCTACGAGGCCGCCGACATCGACGGCGCCGGGCGCTGGCAGCGCTTCCGGTCGGTCACCGTGCCGATGCTGAAGCCGGCGCTGCTGTTCTGCACGGTCTACTCCTCGATCGGGTTCGCCCAGTTCATGGAGGAACCCCTCGTCATGACCCGGGGCGGCCCGGCCGGGGCGACCACCTCGGCGTCGCTGGCCATCTACAACCAGTTCGGCGCGGGCGCCTACGGCTACGCGGGCGCCGCCGCCACCGTGCTGTTCACCGTGATCGTCGCCCTGGCGGTCCTCCAGTTCCGGATCGGGAGGCGCTCGTGAAACGCCGTGCGTCGAGCTACGTGCTGCTCACCGCCGGGCTGCTCGTGGTGGTCTTCCCGTTCCTGTGGACGTTGCTGGCCTCGTTCAAGCCCGAGAGCGAGATCCGGCGCAACCCGCCGACGCTGCTGCCCGCCGAGTGGACGACCAGCAACTACTCGGGCCTGTTCGAGCGCATGAACATGGGCACCGCGTTCCTCAACAGCGCGGTCATCGCGGTCGCCCTGGTGGTCGCGAACCTGCTGTTCTGCTCGATGGTCGGCTACGCCTTCGCCAAGCTGCGGTTCCGGTTCAGGAACACCCTGTTCGGCCTGGTGATGGTGCAGCTGATGGTGCCGGCGATCGTCGTGATGGTGCCGCAGTTCGTGCTGATCGCCAAGCTCGGGCTGGTCAACACGTTCCTGGGCATCGTGTTGCCGTTCGTGGTGGCGCCGCTCGGGATCTTCATGATGCGTCAGTTCATCGCCGACATCCCCGACGAGCTCATCCAGGCCGCCCGCGTCGACGGGGCCAGGGAGTTCCGGATCTTCTTCTCGATCGTGCTGCCGCTGTGCCGGCCCGCGCTCGCGACCCTGGGCCTGATCACGTTCATGACCTCGTGGAACAACTTCCTCTGGCCCGCCGTGGTGGCCCAGAGCGAGGACATGTACACCCTGCCCGTCGCGCTGGCCATCTTCAGCAACGCCCAGGCGACCCAGTACGGCCTGCTCATCGCCGGCGCCGTCGTCGTGGTCGCCCCGATCCTCCTGCTGTTCCTGTTCCTGCAGCGCTACTTCGTGCAGGGCATCGCCTCCACCGGACTCAAGTAAGGAACCCGCGCATGCGAATGGCGCTGGCCGTGCTGCTGGCCGTATCCCCGGCGGCACCCGCCCCCGACGACGTGCTGACGACCTACGCGAAGGACACCTGGAAATCGATGGCGGCCATGGTCGATCCGGCCACGGGCCTGCCGGCCGACAAGATCGAGGGCACCCTCGACCCCGCCACGCGGGCCAAGGTGACCTCGCCGACCAACATCGCGACCTACCTGTGGAGCACGGTCGCGGCCCGCGACACCGGGATCATCTCCGCACGCGACGCGGAGAAGCGGGTGCGGCAGGTGCTCCAGAACGTCCAGAAGCTGGAACGCCACGAACCGACCGGCCAGTTCTTCAACTGGTACGACCCCCACACGCTCGCCCTGGTGACGACCTGGCCCGACAGCGGCGACCCGGTCGCGGCGTTCGCCTCCAGCGTCGACAACGGCTGGCTCGGCGCGGCCTTACTGATGATCCGCTCGGCCGTGCCGTCGGTCGCCCGCGACGCCGACCGGCTGGTGCGCAGCATGGACTTCTCGTCCTACTACGACCCGCAGGGCGCCGCCGCCCAGGGCACCGGGCTGCTGCGCGGCGGGTTCTGGCCGGTCAAGCCCGAAGGCTGCTCGGTGGAGTCCGACTACAACGACTCCGGCACGACCGTCTACTCCACCTGCCACCACTACGGCGCGATGACCGAGACCCGGATCACGTCCTATGTGGGCATCGCCCTGAACCAGATCCCCAAGGCGCACTACTTCGGCATGCTGCGCACCCACCCCAACGACGACTGCGACTTCGGCTGGGCCGAGCAGCGGGCCGAGGGCTCGTGGCAGACCTTCGAGGGGGTCCGGGTCTTCGAGGGCACCTACGGGTACAAGGGCATGCGGCTCGTGCCGACCTGGGGCGGCAGCATGTTCGAGGCGCTGATGGTGCCGCAGCTCGTGCCCGAGGACGTCTGGGGCGCCAAGTCGTGGGGCCGCAACCACCCGGTCTACGTGAAGGCCCAGAAGGCGCACGGCCTCGACGACGCCAAGTACGGCTACTGGGGCTTCTCCCCGTCGAACAACCCGGCCGGCGGCTACCGCGAGTACGGCGTCGACGCGCTCGGCATGGACACCGACGGCTACACCTCCGACCAGGAGCGCACCTCGGTCGACTACGGCTACGGCGACTGCCGCCCGGCCAAGCCCGAGCCGACGACCTACGGCGACGGCGTGGTCACCCCGCACGCCTCCTTCCTGGCGCTGCGCTACGCCGAGAAGGACGCGCTCACCAACCTCGCCAAGATCAAGAAGGACTTCGACGCCTACGGCCCCGGCGGCTTCTACGACGCGGTGGCCGTCAAGAGCAAGACCGTCGCCAAGCAGTACCTCGCCCTCGACCAGGGCATGATCATGATCGCGCTCGGCAACCGGCTGACCAGGGACAAGCTGCGGGGCTACTTCGCCTCCCGCGACGTCGAGAGGGCCCTGAAGCCGGTGTTGTCGCAGGAGAGCTGGGAGGTCCGTTCGTGAAGGCCCGTCGTGACTGGCAGGCGCGCATCCATCGCCCGTCGGGGGAGGTGACCGCGGCCCCGGCCGTGGACCTGCCCCCGCCGGGGGGCCTGCACGCCACCCCCGGCCGCGGCTGCGTCACCCTGACGTGGGAGCCGGTCCCGGGAGCGACCGGCTACACGGTCGAGCGCTCGCCGTTCCGCGAGGGCCCCTACGGGGTGACGAGCCAGCCCGACGTGGACGTCGCGGCGGTGCCGTCGTGCCGCTACGTCGACACGGGCCAGGACCCGAGCTGGTACCGGGTGTCGGCGGTCGGCGGCCCGGCCGGCTCGCCCGTGCACGGCTCGCCGGGCGGGCCGGGGGTGGCCAGGGTCGCCGTCTCCGGCACGGTCGCCCGGGAGTTGCCCCGGCCGTGGCGGTTCATGATCGGGTCGGAGCATCTGTCGTACATGTTCGAGGAGAAGGAGCTCGTCGAGGCCCTCAGACTGGCGCACACGGAGCTGGGCGTGGCGACCGTGCGGGCCCACGCGATCCTCGACGAGGTCCGCGTCCTCGACGACGGCTACGACTTCTCCCGGGTCGACCAGATCTACGACACCCTCATGGAGATCGGCCTGCGCCCGATCGTCGAGCTCTCGTTCATGCCCGAGGAGCTGGCCGCCGACCCGTCGAAGACGGTCTTCGGCTACGAGGCGATCATCAGCCCGCCGAAGGACTGGGACGCCTGGGGCGACCTGGTGCGCGCCTTCACCCAGCACTGCGCCGACCGCTACGGCCTGCGGGAACTGGTCGACAACTGGGCCTTCGAGGTCTGGAACGAACCCAACCTGGAGGTCTTCTGGTCCGGCACCCCGGACGACTACTTCCGCCTGTACGAGATCAGCGCCGCCGCCGTCAAGGACGTGCACCCCGGCCTGCGGGTCGGCGGCCCGTCGTCGGCCGCCAACGGCTGGGTCGAGGAGCTGATCGCCCGGGGCCTGCCGGTCGACTTCGTCTCCACCCACACCTACGGCAACGCCCCCCTCGACTGGCGCCCCGCCCTGGAACGCCACGGCCTGGCCGGCACGCCCATCTGGTGGACGGAATGGGGCCCCACCCCCACCCACTTCCACGGCATCGGCGACGGCCCCTTCGGCGCGTCCTTCCTGCTGCACGGCATGAAGTCGGCGGCCGGCCGGGTGGAGTCGTTGTCCCACTGGGTGGCCTCCGACCACTTCGAGGAACTGGGCCGCCCGCCGAGGCTCTTCCACGGCGGCTTCGGCCTCCTGAGCGTCGGCAACCTGCGCAAACCCCGCTGGTGGGCGCTCGAACTGGCCAACCGCCTGGGCGAGGAGGAACTGGTCGCCAAGGTCGAGGGCGACGCCGGGGGAGTGGAGGTCTGGGCCGCCCGCCGCCCCGACGGCACGGTCGGCATCCTGCTCTGGAACGGCACCCTCAACCAGGCGAAGGCCGACGGCGACCCCGACCTGTCGCGCACGGTGACCGTGACCGTCGACGACCTCGGCGAGGGCGACCACACCGTCACCCACCACCGCATCGACGAACGCCACTCCAACATCCGCGCCCACTGGCACGGGACGACCGACTGGCCGACCGACGCGGAGTGGGAGGCCCTGCGGGCGGCCGACGTCCTGGAGGAGCTCACCCCGCCGGTCACCACGAGCGGCTCGACGATCCGAGTGGCCTTCGACCTCCCGATGCCGGGCGTCTCCTACCTGGAGATCACGACCCCATGAGCCGCTGCGCGAACGCGGCCAGCTCGTCCCGCTGCTCGGCGGGGTCGGCCGACGGGACCCCGACCACGATCCGGGTCACCCCCTGGGCCGCCCATTCGGCGACCTGCTCGGCCGTCATGTCGATCGACCCCGACTGGGTGTAGTCCAGCGGCCCGCGGCCGGCCTCGGCCGCGGTGTCCTGGGCGAGCCGGAACTGGGCGGCCCGCTCGGCCGCGTCGAGCGCGCCGCCCGGGAACCAGCCGTCGCCCCGCAGCCCCGCCCGGCGGGCCGCCGCCCGGCTCGAACCGCCGACGTGGATCGGCAGGGACCCGCCGTGGGGCTTGGGGAACTGGACCAGCCCGTCGAACGCGAAGAACTCCCCGGCGAACGCGACCCCGTCCTCGCCGCCGCCCCAGAGCAGCCGCAGGACGTCGATCGCCTCGTCGGCGCGCCGCCCCCGCGTGCGGAAGTCGACCCCCACGGCCGCCGCCTCACCGGGCAGGCCGCCGAGCCCCACGGTCAGCAGGCGCATCCGCCCCTTGGCGAGCACGTCGACGGTGGCCAGCCGTTTGGCCAGCACGACCGGGTGGTGGTGGGGGAGCAGGAGCACCCCCGTGCCGAGCAGGATGCGCCGGGTGGAGGCGGCCACGAACGCCAGGCAGTCGAGCGGGTCGAGGTAGGGCAACGAGGGCGGGATGACGAAGCGCCCGAGCGCGGCCCCCGGATACAGCACGATGTGCTCCGGCACGTAGAACGACTCGAAGCCGAACTCCTCGGCGGTGACGGCGGAGGCGACCAGGGTGTCGGGGTCGATGCCGTGGTAGGGCGTGCTGTAGCTGATTCCGAACTTCACCCGCGCAAGGGTAGAACCCTGCCACCGGCGTCAAGGCAAGCGGAACGGCCGGGGGATGATCCCCCGGCCGCTTCGTGAATCGTGTCGTCAGGCGCGGGCGCGCTGCTCGATCGCCTGCTGGTAGAGCCGGCCGGCCCGGTAGGACGAGCGGACCAGCGGCCCCGACAGGACCCCGGCGAAGCCGATCGCCTCGGCCTCGGCCTGGAGCTCGACGAACTCCTCGGGCTTGACCCACCGCTCCACCGGGTGGTGACGGGGGCTGGGCCGCAGGTACTGGGTGATGGTCAGCAGGTCGGTGCCGGCCTCGTGGAGGTCGCGCATCGCCTGGACGACCTCCTCCCGCTCCTCGCCCATGCCGAGGATCAGGTTCGACTTGGTGACCATGCCGGCCTCGCGGGCCATCGTGATCACGCCGAGGGAGCGCTCGTAGCGGAAGGCGGGGCGGATGCGCTTGAAGATGCGCGGCACCGTCTCGATGTTGTGGGCGAACACCTCGGGCTTGGCGGAGAAGACCTCGGCCAGCTGGTCGGCATTGCCGTTGAAGTCGGGCACCAGCAGCTCGACGCCGCAGCCGGGCAGCAGCGCGTGGATCTGCCGGGCGGTCTCGGCGTAGAGCCAGGCGCCGCCGTCGGGGAGGTCGTCGCGGGCCACGCCGGTCACGGTGGCGTAGCGCAGGCCCATCTGCTGGACCGACTCGGCGACGCGCCGGGGCTCGTCGCGGTCGTACTCGGCGGGTTTGCCGGTGTCGATCTGGCAGAAGTCGCAGCGCCGGGTGCACTGGTCGCCGCCGATCAGGAAGGTCGCCTCGCGATCTTCCCAGCATTCGTAGATGTTCGGGCAACCCGCTTCTTCGCACACCGTGTGCAGGCCCTCGCGGCGGACGAGGGATTTCAGTTCGGTGTATTCAGGGCCCGTCTTCAGCCGGGTCTTGATCCACGCCGGCTTGCGTTCGATCGGGGTCTGGCTGTTGCGCACCTCCAGGCGGAGGAGCTTACGGCCGTCAGGGGCAACACTCACCTTGACAGCTTATGCCCTTGCTCAGGACAGCAGGCCAAGGCCCCTGACCGCCCGTTCGTAGTGGGCCCGCAGCTCCTGATCGACGTGCTCCGACTCGGTCAGCACGGCCACCGGCGGGCCGGGGTCGCCGGAGGTCATCTGGCGCACCGCCGCCCGGTCGAGGGCCGCCCGGCGGATGGCCGTCACGTCCTCGCCGCGCAGCGCGGCGGCCTGCATCGGGGCCAGGTAGCTCCGCGAGGTGATCACCTCGGCGAGTTCGGCGATGGCGTCCGGGCCCGCGACGGCCGCCGCCGTCGCGGCGATCCCGGCCTCCGCGCGGGCCGTGGTCGCCCGGGTCAGCCGGTTCAGCACGCCCTCCGCCAGTACGGCGGGCCAGCCGACCAGCCAGCCGAGCATGCGCCCGAACCAGCCGGCCGTCTCGTAGGCCGTCTTGGGCGCCCACGCCCCCAGCGTCATGGCCATCTCCAGATGGGCCCGCTGCCGCACCTCGCTGGGGCCGAGCCCGAACAGGGCCACCCTGACCTCGGCCAGCGTCGCCTTGGCCCCGCCCACGATCACGCCGTCGTCGAGCCGGTCCTGCGCGCACGCCGTCGCCAGCAGGGCCACCCGGAGCGACGGCGACAATGCCAGCCAGACCGGCAGGCCGATCGTCAGCACCGGCCGCCGCCGCAGGCCGACCCGGGCGTAGGTCGCGCCCAGGCCCAGGTCGTGGACGGCCACCAGCGGCCGGGGCACCCCGGCTTCGGCCGCCACCCGCGCCGCCAGGCCGTACAGGACCGGAGCCGCGGCCTCGGGGAGGACGTCGGCGTCGGGCGGCACCCTCCCGAGGCGGGGCCGGAGCATGAGCCCGACCGCGACCAGGAAGACGCCGAGCAGCCAGGCGGGCAGGAAACCGGGCGCCGCGGCGATCAGCGCGACGCCGGTCGCCACGAACGCGAGCGTGAACAGATGCACCACGATCGCCACGAGTGTGGCCAGAACACGTGACATGTCAGCATTGTCCTGACATGCGGGCTGACTTGTCAGTCTCAATTCGCGCCAACACGTGACATCTCACGGGCGTGGCGGACCAGGGTGAGCAGCACCTCCTTGGCCGACTCGCGGTCGCGCGCGTCACAGGGCACGAGCGGCACGTGGGCCGGGACCGCCAGCGCCCGGCGGATCACGGCCGGGTCGTGGCGGCGGGCGCCGTCGAACAGGTTGACCGCGACCATGTACGGGATCCGGCGCTGCTCGAAGAAGTCGACCGCCGGGAAGGCGTCGCCGAGGCGGCGGGTGTCGGCCAGCACGACCGCGCCCAGCGCCCCGATGGCCAGTTCGTCCCACATGAACCAGAACCGGTCCTGCCCGGGGGTGCCGAACAGGTAGATCCACAGGCCCTCGCGCAGGGTGATCCGGCCGAAGTCGAGGGCGACCGTGGTCGTCGTCTTCGCCTCCACGCCGCTGGTGTCGTCGACCCGCGCGCCCCGGTCGCTGAGCAGCTCCTCGGTGGACAGCGGCTGGATCTCGCTCACCGCCGACACCATGGTCGTCTTGCCCACGCCGAACCCGCCCGCGATCAGGATCTTGATCGCCAGAGTGTCAGAGCGCGCGTAGTCCATTGAGCACTTCCTGGTAGATCCGCTCGTTCAGGACTCCGGCCGTGGCCGCCGGAGGGTCGATCGACACCAGCCCCTCGCGCCGCAGGTCGCCGAGCAGCACGCGGGTGATGTTCAGGGGCAGCCGCAACCGGGTGCCGATGTCGGCCACCGTGATGGGCCGGGTGGCCAGCCGGAGTGCGGCGAGGTGCTCGGGGGAGAGGCCGGCCTGGTCGTACGGCATGCCGATCGTGGTCACCACGGCGATCACGTCGAAGGCCTCGCCCACCGGGCGGGCGCGTCCGCCGGTGACGGCGAACATCCGGACCAGGGGCCCTGGCTCCGGGTCCTCGTCAGCGGCCATGTACCGCCCTTGGCCGTGAGCTCAGGTGCTCCCCGACCCGCTTCACGAGCATGGTGAGCTCGTAGGTGACCACGCCCAGATCGGAGTCGGGGCTGGTCATGACGGCCAGGCGGGCGCCGTCTCCGGCGGCGGTGACGAACAGGAACGCCCCGTCGAGCTCGATGATCGTCTGACGGACGTTGCCGACGCCGAACCGCCGCCCCGCGCCCTGGGCCAGGCTGTGGCTCCCGGCCGCGATGGCGGCCAGGTGCTCGGTGTCCTCCCTGCTCAGCTCCTGCGACCCGCCCATCGCCAGCCCGTCGGCCGAGAGCACCACCGCGTGGCGCACCCCCGGTACCCGCCGGATGAGGTCGTCGAGCAACCAGTCGAGTTCCCTGGCGAGATCAGCCATCGGTACTGTCCTTCCCTATCCCCGTTTCGCGCCGGCCGCGTTCCCAGCCGCGCTGCATGGACGTCATCAGCCCGGCCCGCCGTTCGGCGGAGCTCGCGTCGAAGCCGGGCTGTTGTGGTGCCTGTGCCGGTGGCCGCTGGGGGGCCTCGCCCCGCAGCGGCGCCGCCAGATGGGTCTGCGGGACCCGCTGCGGCAGTCCTTCCATGTCGAAGTCGTCCGCGACGGCCGGCGGCGCGGGCGGTTGCGGCGGCGGTGGCGGCGGCAGGGGCGTGCGCCGGACCGGGGGCGCCTGCGCGGGCGCCGGAGCCGAGGGGAAGTACGCGGCCCGCCGGTCCTCCGGCGCCGCCAGCAGGGCCGGCGGGATCATCACGATCGCGGTCACGCCCTCGTACGGCGACTTGCGCAGCAGCACCCGCACGCCGTGCCGGGCGGCCAGCCGGGCCACCACGAACAGGCCGAGCCGTTCGCTGTCGGCCAGGTCGAACTCCGGCGGTTCGGCGATGCGCCGGTTGAGCGCCTCCAGCTTGGCGTGGTCGAGGCCGAGGCCCCGGTCCTCGATCTCCAGCGCGTAGCCGTTGGCGGCGATCTCGCCGCGCACGTAGACGCGGGTGCCGGGCGGGGAGAACACGGTCGCGTTCTCGATCAGCTCGGCGACCAGGTGCATCAGGTCGTTGACCGCCGAGCCCTGCACGGTCGGCGCCTGCGGCATCTCCTGGACCACCACGCGCGTGTAGTCCTCGACCTCGGTGACGGCGCCCCGTACCAGGTCGAAGATCGGCACCGGCTCCCGCCACCGGCGGGAGGGGGCCGCGCCCGACAGGATGATCAGGTTCTCGGCGTGCCGGCGCATGCGGGTCGAGAGGTGGTCGAGCCGGAACAGGTCCTCCAGCGTCGTCGGGTCGTCGACGCGGTGCTCCATGACCTCCAGCAGCGACAGCTGGCGGTGCAGCAGCGACTGGTTGCGCCGGGCCAGGTTGAGGAACACCTGGCCGACGCTGCGCCGCAGCTCGGCCTGCCCGACCGAGGCCCGCACGGCCTCGCCGAGCACGTGGTTGAAGGCCCCTGAAACGTTCCTGACCTCGACGGTGCGGCCCTCGGCGACCCGCGGGGTCTCCTGGACCGGGTCGACCGACTCGCCCGCGCGCAGCCGCCGGACCAGGTCGGGCAGCCGCGAGCGGGCCACGTCGGTGGCGCTCGTCTCCAGGTCGCCCAGCTCGCGCACGAGGCGGCGGCCGAACCTGACCGAGATCAGCACCGACACGATCAGGATGACCAGGCCGGCCCCGGTGATGAACGCCGTGCGCCACAGGATCGTGCTGACCCGCTGCCCGGCCGCGCCGAGCGCCCGGTCCATCGCTGCCTTCCGCAGGCCGTCGACCTCGGCGGTGACCGTGGCGCCGTCCTTGAGCCACTGCTGCAGGCCGTAGGGGAGCTCGCCGTCGGTCGGCACGAACGCGGCGATGCGGTTCTCGCCCTCGGTCAGCGCGCTGTAGACGGGCTTGACGAAGAGCCGCTCCAGCCCGGCCCGCACGTCGGCGTCGAGCGCCGCCGCCTCGTTGCGCAGCAGGAACCGGCGGTTGACGAGCAGCTCGACGAAGGAGGCGTGCATCGAGGGGGCCAGGTTGTCATCGGCGATGGCGTACCCGATGAGGCTCTGTTCCCGGGCCAGCAGGTCGAGCCCGAAGTCGAGCGAGTTCAGCGACCGGACCTGCGAGTACTGCTCGGGGGTGAGCCCGCCGTTCTTGGCCAGGGTGGAGGTGAAGGTGTAGATCTCGTCGACCAGGTCGCTGTAGACGCCGATGGTGGTCACCGCCGTGGAGACCCCTCCGTCGACGGAGCCCCGCACGGCCGCGAGCCCGTCGAGCCGGGCCAGCAGCAGCCCGGTCGTGCCCGGCAGGGTGGCCGGGTCCTGCCGCGCGGTCGCCGCCCGGAAGCCGGCTACCGCCCGGTCGGTCTCGGCGCGCCGCTCGGACAGGTACTCGCGCGCGCTCACGCGCGCGTCGCGGAGCGCGGCGACGCTGAACCGGCGTTCCTGCCGCAGGGCGTCGCGCAGGGCTTCGGCGGGGCGCAGATAGGCCGTGTACCGTTCGCCGGACCGTAACAGGCCGGTGGCTTCGGCGACCGAGGTGACGGCGACGTAGGCCCAGACGGTGGTCAGGGCCAGCAGGGGCACGACGAGCAGGGAGAACGCCTTAGACCTGATCGTGTCACGATTGAAACCCATGGCTCTCGTCTCGTTCGAAAGCGACGTTCAGCGCCCCCGAACGCGTGCGGAGGCGCCCCATGGCGCCGCCCATGTTGGAGCAAGATAGTTACTTTCCGGCGTGATGTAAACAAAGGGAAACGCGGGCGCCCGTGAGGCGCCCGCGTCCTCCTGGATCAGTAGCGTTCCGCGATGCCCGCGTTGATTTCCGTGAGCGCCAGTGTGGCGTCGGTGTAACGGATCACGTTCGCGAGCGATGGAGGTTGGGTGAGGGTGGCCTGGGCGTATCTGACGGCGTCGCCGACCGTCTCCAGGCCGAGCCGCCTGATCGTGACGGTCTCGACCCGGGTGCCGGCGTTGATCCGCCGGGTGCCCAGGTTCAGCAGCGTGGCCAGCATCTCGGCCCGCAACCGCCGGGGCTGGAGCACCGGCAGCAGGAACGCCGCGCCGGTCTCCTGGCGGCTGAGCGTGCCGTCGCCGTTGGTGTCGTGACGCTGGTCGGTGGCGTGCACCCGGGCCAGCACCTCGGTCGTCTGCAGGTCGCCGCGCAGCGCCCACAGGGCCGGGAGCATCGGGTCGCGGCTCGGCGCCTGGACCGTGACCGTGGTCGTCGCCGATCCGGACGCCTCATAGGCGCAGGCGTTGGAGCCGTAGACGACCGTCGCCGCGGCCTGGAGCGCGCCCGCCTCGGTGAGCAGGCTCGGCCGCCCGGTGATCGTGACCGTGCCCTGCTGCCCGGGGGCCAGCGTGCCGAGGTCGCGGGTCAGGGGGCCGGTGGTGCGCACCCCCGGCGGCGGGGTGAGGGTCAGTCTCGCGCCGCTCGCGGCCGAGGTCCCCTCGTTCTGGTACGTCACCGCGTACGCGACCGCCTCGCCCGCCTTCACCGACGGCGTGGCGGCGACCGACACCGTCACCTGCGGCGCGTTGACCGTGTAGCTCGCCGTGGCGGTGTTGTCGCCCGTCAGCCCCGCACCCTCGTTCGTGGCGGCCACCGTCGCGGTGGCCGACCGGGTCGCGCCGTCGGCGACGTCGCACGGCACGGTCGAGGGGAACTCCTCGGTGGCCGAGCCCAGCGGCGGCAGCTGCCGGGTCGTGCCGCCGACGGTGACCGTGGCGCCCTCCGACGCCTGGGCGCCCTTGTTGGTCACGGCGGCGCGGGCGGTGACCGTCTCGCCGGGGGCCGCCGCGCTCTTGTCGAAGCTCAGCCCGACGGTCAGGTCGCTGGTGGCGACCCGGGTGGCCTCCTCGTAGGTGACCTCGGCGGGCATCGTGCCGTGGGAGCCGTCGGAGAAGTAGGGGCTGCCGGTGAAGGAGTACTGCAGCCGGTCCCAGTCGGGGTGGCTGATCAGCGTCTCCGACGACGACGTGCCGGAGCACTCCGCGCCCTCCCACGGGAAGAAGTTCACGTTCGACGTGGCGCTCGCGTCGGCCGGGGCGCCGGTGTTGGTCCAGTCGATCGCGTTCGCCGCGCTGACCCGGAACCAGGTCGGGCCGGTCGCGGCCGGCGCGCCATAGATCACGAACCGGGGCGCGTTCTGCAACCCGGGCGTCTTCACCTCGTCGAGGTCGTTCTCCACCAGCGTCTCGGCCGCGTTCTCCTGGAAGTCGAGGTCCCGGCCGGCGTCGTAGTTGGCGAACTGCCGGAGGTAGTTCATGACGCTGTAGTAGTTGGGCTTGCAGTTGACCGGGTCGAGGGTGCCGTTGTCGCGCCGCCCGCCGTGGGCCAGGCCCAGCGTGTGGCCGAGCTCGTGCATCAGCGTGGCCGCCTCGGCCGCCCGCTGCCCGCCGACGTTGGCGAAGTCGGGCCAGGCGCCCAGCGACACGACGAAGTCGTTGCCGCCCCGCTCGTGCAGCTCGGCCCGCCCGGAGGTGCGGCCGCCGCCGGTCAGCTCGTTGATGAACATGGCGTACCGGAACCGCTGGCGCTTGAAGGCGTGGATCTCCTGGCAGAGCGGGCTCGACCGGTCGGCCGCCGACATGAACGACCCCGCGCCCGCCCCGCACGGCCCCGAGCCCAGCTTGACGTCGTCGAAGTCGTTGCCCGGCCCGGGCACCCGGGTGTCGGAGAAGTCGATGTCGTTGACGAACGTGAGCTGCTCGTCCTCGATGAGGTGCAGCGCGATTCCGGTGGCGCCGGTCTGCGGGTTGGTCACCGGCGCGTCGCGGAAGGCCTGCGCCACGTCGGCGTAGACGCCGTTCTGCGGCTTGCGCCCGGCCATGTAGTCGACCTCGACGTAGAGGTCGCGGCGGGCGGGGTCGGCGTCCGGCAGGACCAGGTCGACGACGTCGTCGCCGTTGAAGTCGCGGCCCCGGTACTCCTCGTAGTCGGTGAACCCGTCGCCGTCGGAGTCGGCCGCCGGGGCCGGGGTGATCTCCAGGCAGACCTGGACGCTGGGCTGGGGGTCGGCGCCGAAGACGCCGCCGCTCGGCTCGCCGTTGCCGGCGACGCAGCCGGTCCCGGTCAGGTCGCCGGTCACCTCTCCGTCGATCATGTTCACGGTGAACCGGGTGTATGGGTCGCCCACACGAGGGGAGCTGTCGGCCAGGTCGTCGGCCGACGTGGAGTCGTGGTCCTTGATCAGGACCGAGATCTCCTGGTCGACGACCGTCGTGGGGACCTGCTGGGTGATCGTCCAGAAGGGCGCGATCTGCGTCTGGTCGTCGGCGGCGCGCGGCGTGCGGTACGTCGGGAACCCGGCGTAGGCGATCTCGGCGTAGAAGTCGGGGGCGCCCCCGCCGAGACCTTCGAGCCCGGTCTCGTCACAGGGGTCGACGCACGAGACCAGCAGCACGCGGACGGTGAGCGGCTGCGTGGCGGCCGCTCGTGCTGGTGCGGTGAGAAGGGTGATCCCGGAGAACGTCAGGAACAGGGCCAGGACCACCCGGAGGGTACGGGTCGGCATGCCTCCGACGGTCGTGCTCTTTCGCCCGGAAGGCTTGAGTACCCCTCTACTCGACGAATCCCATTCGGCATTCTTCCAGCTGCCCCAAAATGAGCTTCACGCGCTGTTGCAGCCATTCCGCGGCCTTCGCCGCGCCCTCCGGGTCGTCGAGATAGGCCACGTCGATGCCGAGTTCCAGCATGGCCCGCGCCTCGGCGGCCTGCGGGTCGCTCGGCGGGTCTTCCGTGGTGAGCTGGGAGAGCACGGCGATCAGATGGTCCAGCATCGCGTCCGGACGAGGTCCGCCGTTCGTCATGATCGCAGTCTAGGCATGGAATGCGGCCACCTGGTGTTCCAATTCAAAGGAGTTATTGCCGGCGTCCGAGCAATTCCTCTTCGAACATCGACACGGGTTCGGCGCCGAACGCGTCGCCCAGCCGCTTCTCGGCGAACGGGATGACCTCGTCGACCGTGATGCGCCGGCCGGTCTCGGCCGACAACGAGGTGACCCCCGCGTCGGGGATGCCGCACGGCACGATCCGGTTGAACCAGCTCAGGTCGTTGGCGCAGTTGAGCGCGAAGCCGTGCATCGTCACGCCGCGCTCGACCCGGATGCCGATGGCGCCCAGGCGCCGGTCGGGGATGCCGTGGTGGGCCTCGCCGCGCACCCACACCCCGGGCCGCCCCTCGACCCGCCCGGCGACCACGCCGAAGTCGGCGCACACCTGGATCAGGACCTCTTCGAGCAGCCGTACGTAGGGGATGACGTCGTCGATCTTGGCGATCGGGTAGCCCACGAGCTGGCCGGGGCCGTGCCAGGTGACGCTGCCGCCCCGGTCGACGTCGATGACCGGGGTGCCGTCGGACGGCCGGTCGGCCGGGCGGGTGCGCTTGCCGGCCGTGTAGACCGGCGCGTGCTCCAGGAGGAGGGCCGTGTCGGGCAGTTCGTCGGCGACGCGGCGCCGATGGACGACCCGCTGCAGGCTCCACGCCTGTTCATAGGGGACATCGACACCAAGTCGGACGATCGCCAGCCTCACACGTCAACTGTAGACGCGAGTCGCCGTGGTTCGATACGGAACTCCTTGACCCCTTCTTCACCATCTCTTTCGATCCGGTACGCGTACCCGTGGGGATCGACCGTCACGGCCTGGATGAACTCGGTCCCGACGTAGTGGAGCGCGACGCCCTCGTCGGCGGCGTAACCGTCGGGCAGCTCGCCCGAGGCGACCGACCGCTGCAGCAGGTCACGGCGCTGGACGTCGCTGTTGTAGTGGACCCCGCACGAGTAGGGCAGCAGCCCGAGCCCCTCGGCCCACGGCCGCAGCTCCGGCCCGAAGGAGTCGGTATTGCCGCCCACGTGCCAGCACAACGCGCCCGCGCTCTGGCCCGCCAGCACGACGCCGTTGTTCCAGGCCTCCTCCATGGCCTCGTCGAGGCCGTGGAGCCGCCACAACGCCATCAGGTTGGCGACGCTGCCGCCGCTGACGTAGACGGCGTCCTGCTCCAGCAGCCACTCGCGCGGGTCGGCGACGTTGGGCATCGGGAACAGCGACAGGTGGCTGAGGTCGACGTCGAAGGACCGGAAGGCCTCGTACATCTTCAGCAGCCAGTCGGGCTGGTCGCCGACGGCCGTGGCGATCAGGCCCAGCTTGGGCCGGTCGACGCCGGTGAGGTCGAGCACGTAACGGAGCAGCCCGGTGGCCTCCAGCGTCCCGAACCGCTCGGTCGGGCGGAACGACCCGCCGCCGATCGCGACGATGTGCGACTGCCCGCTGCGTCCCATGCTTCACTCCCGTGTCGTCGGCCAAATGAGGGGGCCCATGCTACGGGAGACGCTCCCTCACCGCAGGGCGTCTGCCAGGGCTTCCTTGATCGTGGGGTGGGAGAAGTGGTGCCCCGCGGCGGTCAGCCGCGCCGGCACCGCCCGCTGCCCCATCAGGATGCCCTCCTCGGCGAACCCGCCGACGGCCGTCTTCAGCACGAACCCCGGCACGGCCAGCGGCATCGACGGCCGCTTCACCGCCGCCGCGACCTCCTTGGTGAACGTCTTGTTGGTCACCGGCTCGGGCGCCGTCAGGTTCACCGCGCCGTCGATGTCGGCCCCCAGCAGGAACCGCGCGGCGCTCACCCAGTCGGGCACCGAGATCCACGACAGGTACTGCTCGCCCGACCCCAGGGGAGCGCCCAGCCCGATCCGGAAGATCGGCAGGATCTGCCCCAGCATCCCGCCCCGCTTCGACAACACCACGCCCGTCCGCATGGTCACCACCCGCATGCCCGACTCCCGGGCGGGCTGCGCGGCCTCCTCCCAGGCCCCGCAGACGTCGGCGAGGAACCCGGCGCCCCGGGGCGCGGTCTCGTCGACGAGCCGGTCGCGGGTGTCGCCGTAGTAGCCGACCGCCGACCCCGACAGCAGCACCGAGGGGGGCTTGTCCATCGCGTTGAGCGCCTTGACCAGCGTCGAGGTGCCCTTGCGGCGGCTCTCCATGACCGTCTTCTTGTACGAGTCGGTCCACCGGTGGTCGCCGATGCCCGCCCCCGCCAGATGGACGACCGCCTCGACGCCCGCCAGGTCGGCCGGGTCGAGCACGCCGCCAGAAGGGTCCCACTGGACCTGGCCGGGGCCGCCGGGCGGTCGGCGGACCAGCGAGAGCACCTCGTGACCCGACTGCCGCAGGGAGGCGGTCAGCGCCGTCCCGATGAGGCCCGAGGCCCCCGTCACCGCGATCTTCATGATTACCCCTTCGTATCACGCCCCCGTTCGGTGACGTACCGGACAGGGTCTCGTTCAAACGTCATTTGTGATGGACCATGACCGGAGCGCGACCACGGCGGGAGGACTGCGATGCACAAATCGAAGAAGAAGCAGCCGGTGAAGAAGAAGCCCGAGGTCATCGTCATCTCCGACGACTCCGGCGACTCCGGCGAGGAAATCCCCGACGACCGGAACGCCGGGCCCGAGCCCGACGACGCCATGTCCGAGGACCCCGCCGCCGACGACGGCGACGAGGCCGAGGACGCCGACGAGAGCTTCGAGAACGAGCTTCCCTCCGACGACCTCCTCCAGCTCCACGCCGAGCTCCCCCTCACGGACCTCTCCGTGCTGCGGCAGGTCGTCGAGCGCAACCGCGCGGCCGTCAAGAAGGTCGTCGCCGCCCTCGACGACGGCAGCGGCGGCGACGACCTCCGGATCGCCCGCGACCTGGTCGAGGGCCTCCGCGGAGTCCTCCCCGACCCGCCCTACGACTTCCTGCTGACCGCCGACCCGGAGGACGCCGACCTCTGGGCCCTCATCGCCCGAGCGTTCAGCGTCAAGGCGACCGACCCGATCGAGATCCTGGCCGAGATCGCCGCGTCGGCGAAGTGGGTGCCCGACCTGCCGACGTTCCCCGGCCAGGTGGAGGCGATCGAGGCCGCCTGTGAGCGGGTGCGGGGAAAGGGCTTCCTGCTCACCCGGCTCCGCCCCATGATGAACGAGCTCGTCGAGGAGGGCGCCTTCGCGCGATGGCCCGCAATGCGGGCGGCCAACCGCAAGAACGTCCCCAAGCACGCCGACTGGGGGCAGATCAGGACGCTCACCCAGAAGTGGGTGGCCGCCCTGATGGAGCACCAGAAGAAGAACGTGCTCGGCACCACCTATCCGGACCAGCTCGCCGTCATGGCCGCCGACCCCAGCCTGGCCGACGACCGCAGCATGGACCGCCTCGCCGACATGATCTACTGCCAGAACCGCGACCGGGTCTGCGTCGCCGTCCTCCGCAAGGGGCGCGACCTGGCCGTCTTCGCCAACAACGGCACCGCGACCATGGGCGTCAGCGTGGCCCGGCTCCTCGAGATGTCCCGGCTGCCGGCCGAACGCCAGAACGCCGCCGTCGAGGAACTCGCCAAGACCATGTACACCACCAGCAGCAAGGCCGACGGCGAGTACGTCAAGATCCACCGGCGGCTGGTCAAGACCCTCGCCTACCTGAAGGAACTGGAGCAGAAGCACGGCCGCCTGCGGGTCCGCGCCTACGCCAACCAGGACAAGGAGGTCGAGGGGGTGCACGCCGAGATGCTGGCGGCCACCGTCGCCGAGACCACGGGCTCCGACGCCCTCGGCATCTCCAAGGCCTGCTGCCTGCAGTGCTATCTGACCCTCACCAAGGGTTTGCCCGACCGCTTCACCCGCCCCCTGGCCACCCACCAGAACGCCTACCCGGGAACACCCGGCGCGCTGATCTCCGACCCCGAGGTCCTCATCCGCCTGCTCGACCTCGACGCCCAGCCGCCCCACCTCCCCGGCGACGCCGCCGCCCGCCTCAAGACGGCCATCAGGTCAGGCCCGATCAGCGCCGCCGTCGGCGCCTTCATCGGCTTCCAGACCAAGGGGGCCGAGACCGGCTACCTGTCCAGCGAGGAGGAGGGCGACCTGCCGGAGGTCGACGCCGACGACGTCGCCTACACGAACTACCTGAGCCGCGAGGAGGCCCTCCAGAAGACCAAGCGCCCCGCCGCCGCGCCCCCGGCCGCCACACCGCAGAAGAAGCTCAAGACCGCCGTCACCGTTCCGAAGCCCGTGCACAAGTAGCGCGGTCCTCCCGTACACGCGGAAACCCCCGCGCGGCCCTGAGGCCAGGCGGGGGTTTCCGGTGCGTGACTAGGCCAGGCCGAGCTGGCCCTCGAAGCGGCCCTCCTCGAGACGGCGCTTGATCGTCGTCAGGAAGCGGGCGGCGTCGGCGCCGTCGACCAGGCGGTGGTCGTAGGTCAGCGCGAGGTAGACCGTCGAGCGGACCGCGATGACCTCGCCCTCGGGCGAGTCGACGACGACCGGGCGCTTCACGACGACGCCGGTGCCGAGCATGCCGACCTGCGGCTTGTTCAGGATCGGCGTGTCGAACAGGGCGCCGCGGCTGCCCGTGTTCGTCAGCGTGAAGGTGCCGCCGCCGATGTCGTCGGGGCTGATCTTGTTGGTGCGGGTGCGCTCGGCCAGGTCGGCGATCTTGCGGGCCAGCCCGGCGATGTTGAGGTCGCCGGCGCCCTTGACGACCGGGACGATGAGGCCCTTGTCGGTGTCGACCGCGATGCCGAGGTTCTCGACGTCGTGGTAGGTCACCTCGCTGGTCTCGTCGTTGATCACGGCGTTGAGCTTGGGGTGGACCTTGAGGGCCTCGACCGCCGCCATCGCGAAGAACGGCAGGAACGACAGCTTGACGCCCTCGCGGGCCTCGAACGCCGCCTTGGCCCGGTCGCGCAGCCGCGCGATGCGGGTCACGTCGACCTCGACGACCGTGGTGAGCTGCGCCGACGTCTGGAGCGACTCCATCATGCGGTCGGCGGTGATCTTGCGCAGCCGGGTCATCTTCTGCGTGGTGCCGCGCAGGGTGGTGTCGACCTGGATCGGCGCGGGGGCGGCCGCCGCGGCGGGGGCCTGCTGCGCCGGCGCGGCCGGAGCGGCGGCGGGGGCCGCTGGGGCCTGGGC
>NZ_BBXC01000014.1:21457-352302 GCF_001570525.1 Herbidospora sakaeratensis | reverse complement strand
CACACGTCTGCCCACAGATACTTGCTGGGCGGTGATCCAACTTTACCGCAGTTCCCGATCAGATCTGACCGGAGCGGACCGCGCCGTTTCTGGCGCAACCCTTCAAGCTTACTTCATCATCTCGCCCGTGTCCAATCGCCGTTTCCGGCGGGATGTTCTCGGTGGGATGTCCCTGGGTTCCGGCGCTGCCGTGTTCCCGGGGCGAAGAGAACATTAGGCAACCCGGAACCTCGCGTCAAATCAGCGTCCACACGGCGTTTCCCCAGGTCAGGGCGGCCATTTAAGGCTCCTATGACCCTGCGGTGCCAGGACTGTTACCCGCGTCACATCTCAGGCGGCCCGCAGTTCGGCGGCTTTGGCCAGGTCGGCGGAGGCGTCGCCGGCGGAGTCGGCCGCCTGGTACGCCTCGGCGCGCACCTCGTACACCTCGGGGGAATCGGGCGAGAGCGCGGCGGCGTGGAAGCAGTCGGTGAGGGCGGTGACCGGGTCGCCGAGCGCCAGGTAGGCGCGGGCGCGCAGCAGGTGCACCCGGTGCGGCTCGCCCTGGACGCCGGGACCAAAGATGATCTCGTCGCACGCCGCCACGGCACGGGCCGGCTCGCCCAGGATCAGCAGGCATTCGGCCCGGTCGACCCGCGCGTCGCCGTCGTAGGACTCGGCGAAGGTGGACCGGTCGAAGTCGGCCAGGGCGTCGGCCGGGCGGCCCATGGCGAGGAAGACCCGGCCGCGCACGGCGTGCGCGCTGACGTGGGCCGCGTCGAGCAGCAGTGCGCGTTCGGCGTCGGCCCACGCGCCCTGCAGGTCGCCGGCGAGGCAGCGGGGCATCGCGCGGGCCGTGTAGCCGGCCGCAGTGAGGCGGGTGGCCAGCGACTGCGTGGCGGCGGCCTCGGCCTCGGCGTACGCGCCCAGGCGGCAGAGCAGGACCGCGCGGTGACGGTGAGCGGCGGCCAGGTCGTCGTCCGAGAGGTCTCCCGTCACCGCCGGTTCCGCGAGCGCGGCTCCATAGGCGAAGCCGCGCCGCGGGGCCGGAGACGGGTCGGGCTGCGTCGCATCACGGTCGAACATGCGCTCACCTATCGTCGCTGGTGGGAAGGGTGCGGCAACGATAGGACGGAGCACGGAGAAGTTCTGTGTACGAATTCACACAGAACTAGGCGATCTCGACGCCCCCCAGCGTCTTCTTGCCGCGCCGCAGCACCAGGAAGCGGCCGTGCAGGAGGTCGCCGGAGGTCGGGACGTACTCCTCGTCGGTGACCTTGACGTTGTTGAGGTAGGCGCCGCCCTCCTTGATGGCGCGCCGGGCCTCCGACTTCGACTTGGCCAGCCCGCTCTCGGCCAGCAGGTCGACGTAGGTCGTACCGAGAGAGGCGGTGGCCTTGGGGACCTCGGCCAGGGCGGCGGCGAGCGTCGCGGCGTCGAGATCCTGGATCGAACCCTGCCCGAACAGGGCCTTGGACGCGTCGATGGCGCGGGTGACCTCGTCGGCTCCGTGGACCATCGTGGTCAGCTCCTCGGCCAGGGCGCGCTGCGCCTCACGGGCGAACGGGCGTTCGGCGACGGCCTGCTCCAGTTCCTCGATGCGGCCGCGCTCCAGGAAGGTGAAGACCTTGAGGAAGCGGATCACGTCGCGGTCGTCGGCGTTCAGCCAGTACTGGTAGAACGCGTAGGGCGAGGTCAGGGCGGGGTCGAGCCAGACCGCGCCGCCGGCGGTCTTGCCGAACTTGGTGCCGTCGGCCTTGGTGATCAGCTTGCCGGTGTAGGCGTGGGCGTGGACGCCCTCGACGCGCCGGATCAGGTCGACGCCGGCGGTGATGTTGCCCCACTGGTCGCTGCCGCCGACCTGGAGCGTGCAGCCGGTGCGGCGGTAGAGCTCCAGGAAGTCGTTGGCCTGCAGGATCTGGTAGCTGAACTCGGTGTAGCTGAGGCCCTCACCGGCCAGGCGCGCGGAGACCGACTCGCGGGCCAGCATGCGGTTGACCGGGAAGTGCTTGCCGACGTCGCGCAGGAACGTGATGGCCGACATCTCGGCGGTCCAGTCGAGATTGGAGATCATCGTCGCCGGGTTGGGGCCCTCGAAGTCGAGGAACCGCTCCACTTGGCCGCGGATCCTGGAGACCCAGTCGGCCACCACCTCGTCGCTGTTGAGCGAGCGTTCGGTGCTGCGGCCGGAGGGATCGCCGATCAGGCCCGTGGCGCCGCCGACCAGGCCGATCGCCCGGTGACCCGCCCGCTGGAACCGCGTCAGGATGAGCAGGGTCGCCAGGTTGCCGACATGGATCGACGGCGCGGTCGGGTCGAACCCGGCATAGACCGTGACCGGACCGTCGGCCAGCGCCTTGCGGAGCGCTTCGAGGTCGGTGGTCTGCGCGGTCACATCGCGCCATTCGAGCTCATCGAGGATGTCGGTCACGAGTCCTGGCTTTCGGTGAATATGCGGTATGGAGTCGCAAGAAACCCTATCGGCCGGGGCGGGGCCGCGTCGCCACGAAAAGCCGCGCAGGTCAGCGTCTGGGCGTGTGGGCCCGGTAGGGCGAGACCGTGGGGTCGCCGTCGATCCAGAACCGCCACGGCACGTCCCTGCCAGTGGAAACGCCGGTCCGCGGGCCCTCCATCACCTGCTCAGGCAGGGCACCCGGACCCTCGTACACGCCACCGATCATGTCTTCGCCGTTGTGCTCTCGCCCGAACCCCATCGCCACCGCCAGCCGGGCCGGCCCCCGGGCCAGGTCACGCGGCTTCATGGCCGGCCCCCGGCGTTCCGTCGCGACGTCGACGCCCTCGACGATCTCGCCCGCCCGCAGCAGCACCCCCGAGCCCGTTCCCGGCGGCAGGCAGGTGAAGTTGGCGCAGTAGTGCATCCCGTACGTGAAATAGACGTAGAGATGCCCCGGTGGCCCGAACATGACCGCGTTGCGCGGCGTCAGGCCTCGGTAGGTGTGCGAGGCGGGGTCCTGGCCCGGGAGGCCGTAGGCCTCCACCTCGGTCAGGCGGACCGCCACCGGCCCATGGACGACGACCTTCCCGAGCAGGGAAGGCGCCACCTCATGGGCCGGCCGGTCGAAGAACGACCGGTCGAGCGTCAGGCCCCGGTCGCCCATGCGGCCTGGGCGTCGACGAGTTCGCGCAGCGCCGCGAGCTGGTCGCGGACCCGGTCGGGCGCGGTGCCGCCGTGGGCCTTGCGGGCGGCCAGCGCGCCCGGGACGCTGAGCACGTCGCGGACGTCGGGCGTGAAGTGCGGCGAGACCTTCAGCAGCTCCTCGTCGGTCAGGTCGCCGAGGTCCTTGTCGTTGACCTGGCACCAGACGACGAGATGGCCGACGGCCTCGTGGGCGTCGCGGAAGGCCACGCCCTTGCGGACCAGGAGCTCGGCCAGGTCGGTCGCCAGGGCGAAGCCGTCGGGCGCGCTCGATTCGAGCCGCGAGGTGTTGACCCGCATCGTGGAGACCAGGCCCGCCATCGCGGGCAGCACCAGGTTGAGGGTGTCGACCGCGTCGAACACCGGCTCCTTGTCCTCCTGGAGGTCCCGGTTGTAGGTGAGCGGCAGGCCCTTCAGCGTGGTCAGCATCGTCATCAGCGCGCCGATGAGGCGGCCCGACTTGCCGCGCGCCAGCTCGGCGACGTCGGGGTTCTTCTTCTGGGGCATGATCGACGAGCCGGTCGAGTAGGCGTCGTCCATCTCGATCCAGCGGAACTCCTGCGAGGCCCACAGGACGATCTCCTCGCCCAGCCGCGACAGGTGGATGCCGATCATCGCCGCGTCGAAGAGGAACTCGGCGGCGAAGTCGCGGTCGGCGACGGCGTCCATCGAGTTGGGGGCGGCCGAGTCGAAGCCCAGTTCGGCCGCGACGGCGACGGGGTCGAGCGGCAGCGACGACCCGGCCAGCGCGCCCGAGCCCAGCGGCGAGACGGCGGCGCGCTTGTCCCAGTCGCGCAGCCGGTCGATGTCGCGGGTCAGCGGGTGGACGTGGGCCAGCAGCTGGTGGCCGAAGGAGACCGGCTGGGCGTGCTGGAGGTGGGTCATGCCGGGGGCGGCCGTGTCGGCGTGCTCCTCGGCCTGGCTCATCAGCGCGGTCTCCAGCTCGACCACCCGCGACACGATGGTGCGCACGTGGTCGCGCAGGTAGAGGCGCAGGTCGGTGGCGATCTGGTCGTTGCGCGACCGGCCGGCCCGCAACTTGCCGCCGAGGGTGCCGAGGCGTTCGAGCAGGCCGCGTTCGAGGGCGGTGTGGACGTCTTCGTCGGCGACCGTCGGCCGGAACTCGCCGGCCTTGCAGGCGGCCTCCAGGTCGTCGATCGCGGCCAGCATGCGGCCGAGTTCGTCGTTGGTGAGCAGACCGGCCCGGTTCAGCACGCGGGCGTGGGCGCGGGACGCCATCAGGTCATAGGGCACCAAGCGCCAGTCGAAGTGAACGCTCACCGACAGGCGGGTCAGCGCGTCGGCCGGCCCCCCTTCGAAACGGCCACCCCACAGCCGCATCGGCTTCCGTTCCGAGCTCACCGCAAACGCCCACCCTTCGAATACGTTCGTGTCCAATCGGCGACCTTAGCCGATGCGGAGTGTCACTGGTCTTTGTTGCGGGCGGTCAGGCGCAAGAACGCCGCCGCCAGGGCGTCGCCGCCCAGGGGATCCCGGCTGATCACCAGGATGGTGTCGTCTCCGGCGACCGTGCCGAGAATGGAGTGCCATCCGGCGTGGTCGATCGCGGAGGCGAGGAACTGCGCCGCGCCGGGCGGCGTGCGCAGGATGACCAGGTTGGCCGACGCCTCGGCCGACACCAGGAGTTCCTCGGCGTGGCGGCGCAGCCGGACCTCCGGCTGTTCGGCGGGGGTGGCGGTCCGGTAGATCGGGACCCGCTCCCCGCCTTCGCCGGGCACCGCGTAGACGAGCGTGCCGTCGTCGGTGCGGAGTTTGAGCGCGCCCAGTTCGTCGAGGTCGCGCGAGAGGGTCGCCTGGGTCACCTCGACCCCGCTCTCGGCCAGCAGGCGGGCCAGTTCGGGCTGTGACCTGACCTTGTTGCGGGTCAGCAGCTCGACGATCTTGGCGTGCCGGGCGGCCTTGGTGAGCGGGATCGTCATCGGTTCACCAGCCAGTGGAGCAGGGCCTTCTGAGCGTGCAGGCGGTTCTCGGCCTCGTCCCAGACGGCGCTGCGGGGCCCGTCGAGCACGTCGGCCGAGATCTCCAGGCCACGGTACGCGGGCAGGCAGTGCAGCACGATCGCGTCGGGCGCGGCCAGGGCGAGCAGGTCGGCGTCGAGCCGGTAGGGCGACAGGGCGGCGACGCGGGCGTCCTTGCCGTCCTGGCCCATGCTGATCCAGGTGTCGGTGGCCAGCACGTCGGCCCCGGCGGCCGCCGCCCGCGGATCGGACAGCACCTCAACCGAGCCGCCGGTCTCGGCCGCGATCAGCCGCGCCCGCTCGACCACCGCCTCCAGGGGGGTGTACGCCCCGGGCGTCGCGATCCGCACGTGCATTCCGGCCGTGGCCCCGCCCAGCAGGTAGGAGTGGGCCATGTTGTTGGCCCCGTCGCCGAAGTAGGCGAGCGTGACCCCGCGCAGGCCGCCCCGGCGCTCCCGGACGGTCAGCAGGTCGGCGAGGACCTGGCACGGGTGGAACTCGTCGGTCAGCGCGTTCACGACCGGGACCCGGCTGGCCGAGGCCATCGCCTCGACGCGTTCCTGACCGGCGGTCCGCCACACGATCGCCGAGCACTGCCGGTCGAGCACCCGGGCGGTGTCCTCGATCGGCTCGCCCCGGCCCATCTGGGAGGTGCCCAGGTCCATGATGAGCGGGTTGCCGCCGAGTTCGGCGATGCCGACCGCGAACGAGATGCGGGTGCGGGTGGACGGCTTGTCGAACAGCACCGCGACCGTCTGAGGGCCCTCGAAGGGGCGGTAGCCGTGGCGGTCCTTCTTCATCGCCTCGGCGAGGTCGAGGACGTCGGCCTGCTCGGCCGGCGACAGGTCGTCGTCGCGCAGGAAGTGTCTAGCCATCGGCGGCCTCATCCAGGATCGGCGGGAACGCGGTCAGGAAGCTCGCCACCTGGGCCGAGGTGATCACCAGCGGCGGTGCGAGCCTGATCGCGTCGGGCTGTACGGCGTTGACCAGGAAGCCGGCGCGCTCGGCGGCGGCCTGGACCTGGGCGGCCCGGTCTTCGGTGAGCACGGCGGCGAGCCACAGGCCCCGGCCCCGGACGCCCTTCAGCAGCGGGTGGGAGATCGCCTCGAGGCCGTCGCGCAGTTCGGCGGCGACGGCCCGGACGTGGGCGAGGTCGACGTTGCCGAGCACGGCCAGCGCGGCCGCGCACGACACGGGGTTGCCGCCGAAGGTCGAGCCGTGGTCGCCCTTCTCGAAGAGGGTGGCGGCCGGGCCGAAGCCGACGCAGGCGCCGATCGGCAGGCCGCCGCCCAGGCCCTTGGCCAGGGTGAGGACGTCGGGCAGGTAGCCGTCGGCCTGGTGGGCGAACCAGTGGCCGGTCCGGCCGATGGCCGACTGGATCTCGTCGGCGACCAGCAGCGCGCCGGCGGCCTTGGTGATCTCGCGGGCCCTGGCCAGGTAGCCGTCGGGGGGCGGGACCACTCCGGCCTCGCCCTGGGTCGGCTCCAGGAAGACGGCCGCGCAGTCGCCGTCGACGGCCGCGGCCAGGGCGTCGGCGTCGCCGTACGGGACGAAGCGGACGTCGAGCGGGAAGGGCCCGAACTGGTCGCGGATCGACGGCTTGCCGGTCAGCGAGAGCGCGCCGAGGGTGCGGCCGTGGAAGCCCATCTCGGCGGCCACGAAGTAGGTGCGGCCGGTCTGCTTGCCGTACTTGATGGCGAGCTTGAGCGCGGCCTCGTTGGCCTCGGTGCCCGAGTTGGCCAGGAAGACCTTCCCGGGAGCGCCCAGCAGCGACAGCAGCTTCTCGGCGAGTTCGACCTCGCGTTCGTGCAGGAGCAGGTTCGAGGTGTGCGCCAGGGTCGCGACCTGCGTCGACACCGCCTCGACGAGCGCCGGGTGGGCGTGCCCGAGCGAGCTGACGGCGATGCCGCCGAACATGTCGAGGTACTCGCGGCCGTCGACGCCCCAGACCACCGAGCCCTCGCCGCGCGCCAGGGCGACCGGGGGCACGCCGTAGTTCGGCATGAACGCCGCCTCGAAGCGGTCGAACAGGCTGGTCATGGGGTGCCTCCTTCGTCGGGCAGGACCATGGTGCCGATGCCCTCGTCGGTGAAGATCTCGCTCAGCAGGACGTGGGGCTGCCGGCCGTCGACCACGTGGGCCTGCGGCACTCCCCCGCGCACGGCGTGCAGGCAGGCCTCCATCTTGGGGACCATGCCGCTCGACAGCGTGGGCAACATGGCCGCCAGGTCGCCCGCGGTGATGCGGCGGATGACCTTGTCGCTGGCGGGCCAGTCGGCGTACAGGCCCTCGACGTCGGTGAGGACCACGAGCTTGGCCGCGCCGAGAGCGGTCGCGAGCGCGGCGGCCGCGGTGTCGGCGTTTACATTGTAGATCTGCCCGTCGTGACCGCGGGCGATCGAGGAGACGACCGGCACCCGGCCGTCGGCCAGCAGGGCGCGCACCGCGCCCGGGTTGACCTCGACGATCTCGCCGACCTGGCCGATGTCGACCGGGACGCCGTCGACGACCGCGTGCTTGCGGGCGGCGGTGAACAGGTGGGCGTCCTCGCCCGACAGGCCGACCGCGAACGGGCCGTGCCGGTTGACCAGCCCGACGACGTCGCGGTTGACGTGGCCGACCAGCACCATGCGGACCACCTTCATGGCCTCGGGCGTGGTGACGCGGAGCCCGGCGGTGAAGTGGGAGGCGATGCCGTGCAGGTCGAGGGCGGCGTTGATCTGCGGGCCGCCGCCGTGCACGATCACCGGGCGCAGCCCGGCGTAGCGCAGGAACACCACGTCGTCGGCGAACTTCTCGCGCAGGTGCTCCTCGGTCATCGCGTTGCCGCCGTACTTGATCACGACGACCGCGCCCTGGAAGCGGGCCAGCCACGGCAGCGCCTCGATCAGCGCCTCGGACTTCTGCAGCGGGGTCACGAGCTGTACGCCGAGTTCTCGTGCACGTACTCGGCCGTCAGGTCGGTCGTGTGGATCGTGGCCGAGTGGGGCCCGGCCGACAGGTCGGCGGTGACGTGGATGTCGCGCGGGCGCAGGTCGACCTTGGAGCGGTCGTCGCCGGCCGCGCCGCCCCGGCAGATCCAGATGCCGTTGATCGCGACGTTGAGCCGGTCGGGCTCGAACTCGGCCTGGGTGGTGCCGATGGCCGACAGGACGCGGCCCCAGTTGGGGTCCTCGCCGTGCATGGCGCACTTGAACAGGTTGCTGCGGGAGATCGCGCGGCCGACCTCGACCGCGTCGGCGACCGAGGCGGCCCCGACGACCTCGATCGCGATGGCCTTGGAGGCGCCCTCGGCGTCGACGAGCAGCTGGCGGGCCAGGTCGGCGCAGACCTCGGTGAGGCGCTTGGTGAACTCGGCGAGGTCGGGTTTCACGCCGGACGCGCCGCTCGCGAGCAGGACCACCGTGTCGTTGGTCGACATGCAGCCGTCGGCGTCGAGGCGGTCGAAGGTGACCTCGGTGGCGGCGCGCAGCGCGGTGTCGCACTCCTCGAAGGTCAGGTCGGCGTCGGTGGTGAGCACCGACAACATCGTGGCCAGGGCGGGGGCGAGCATGCCCGCGCCCTTGGCCATGCCGCCGACCATGTAGCCCTCGCCCCGGCGGAAGGAGATCTTGCTGACCGTGTCGGTGGTGCGGATCGCGTCGGCCGCGGCCACTCCGCCGTCGCGGGACAGCTGCTTGGCCGCGTCGACGACGCCCGTCAGGAGTTCGTCCATGGGCAGGCGCTCGCCGATGAGGCCGGTCGAGCAGACGATGATCTCGCCCGCCGAGTCGCCGATGACCTCGGCGACCTTCTCGGCGGTGGCGTGGGTGTCCTGGAACCCGGCGGGTCCGGTGCAGGCGTTGGCGCCGCCGGAGTTGAGCACCACGGCCTTGACCCGGCCGCCGCTGACTACCTGCTCCGACCAGACGACCGGGGCGGCCTTCACGCGGTTGCGGGTGAAGACGGCGGCCGCCGCGCGCGAGGGGCCGTCGTTGACGACCAGGGCGAGGTCACGGTGCTCGCCGGGCTTGATCCCGGCGTTGATCCCGGTGGCCCGGAAGCCCAGGGGGGCGGTCACGCTCATGGCGAGGTCTCCTCATCTCCAGAACCGGACATCACGGGCTCACCCCGGCGACGGGGAGGCCGAGCTCTTCGGGCAGGCCGAGCGCGAGGTTGGCGCTCTGGATCGCGCCGCCCGCGGTGCCCTTCGTGAGGTTGTCGATCGCCGCCAGCGCCACGATCTTCCCGGCCCTCCGGTCGAGCGTGACCTGCAGGGCGGCGGTGTTGGCGCCCAGGGTCATCGCGGTGGAGGGCCAGACGCCCTCGGGCAGCAGCGTCAGGAACGGCTCGTTCCGCACGGCCTCGGCGTACGCCGCGCGCAGCGACTCGGGCGTGACGCCCGGCGCGGCCGGGACGACGCAGGTCGCCAGGATGCCGCGCGGCATGGGCGCGAGGGTGGGCGTGAAGGAGACGGTCACCGGCTGTCCCGAGACGGCCGAGAGGTTCTGCTCGATCTCCGGCGTGTGCCGGTGGACGCCGCCGACGCCGTAGGCGCTGACCGCGCCCATGACCTCGCTGCCCAGCAGGTGGGACTTGGGCGACTTGCCCGCGCCGGAGGTGCCGCTGGCGGCGACCACGACGACGTCGGACCCGGCGAGCCCGGCCGCGAAGGCGGGGAACAGCGCCAGCGTGGCGGTCGTCGGGTAGCAGCCGGGCACGGCCACCCGCGTGGCCTTGGCCAGCAGGTCGCGCTGCCCCGGCAGCTCGGGCAGGCCGTAGGGCCAGGTGCCCGCGTGTGCGCCGCCGTAGAATTCGGTCCAGGCCGCCGGGTCGGCGAGCCGGAAGTCGGCGCCGCAGTCGACGATCAGGGTGTCGTCGCCGAGCTGGGCCGCCAGGGCGGCCGACTCGCCGTGGGGCAGGGCCAGGAAGACGACGTCGTGCCCGGCCAGCGTCTCGCGGGTGGTCTGCTCGATGACGCGGTCGGCCAGCGGCAGAAGATGGGGCTGGTGGGTGCCCAGCCGGGTGCCCGCGCTCGACGCCGCGGTGACCGCGCCGATCTCGATCTCCGGATGCCCGAGCAGCAGCCGGAGCAGCTCGCCCCCGGCGTATCCGCTGGCGCCGGCGATGGCCGCCTTCATCCCGCCCCCCGATGGTTTTGCATGTTCATGCAGTAGGTCTCATTTTCTTGCTTCCTGAAGATTATGCATCGGCCGACATGATCATGCAAGCCGGGGTTCATTGTGCGAGATGACACCGAAGGGGTCCCAACGTTGTGAGGTGGCCGCTTGGATCCGTACCTACCGGTCGGTATCGTGACGTCTCGTGACGATCTCGCATGACCAGGCGCAGGCGGCGCTCACCGCCCCGGGGCAGCTGTTCGAGATGGCCGAGACGCCCGGCGGCGTGCGGATCTGGAAACACGCGCCCGCGACGTTCCGGGCCATGCTGGAGACCACGGCCTTCCACGGCGACAAGACCTTCGTCGTGTACGAGGACGAGCGCCTCACCTACGCCGAGTTCTTCCGCGCCACCGCGACGCTCGCCCACGCCCTGCGCGACGAGGGCGTCGCCAAGGGCGACCGGGTGGCCATCGCGATGCGCAACTACCCCGAGTGGATCGTCGCGTTCGCGGCCACCCTGGCCGTCGGGGCGATCGCGGTGCCGCTGAACGCGTGGTGGACCGCCGCCGAACTCGAATACGCCCTCGGCGACTCCGGCGCCCGGCTCGCGATCACCGACGGCGAGCGCGCCGAGCGGATGGCCGGCGTCCCGCTGATCGTCACGCGGCGGGGCTCCTTCGCGGGCGGGCGCGACTGGGCCGACGTCCTGGCCGGCGAGAAGACCACCCTGCCCCCGGTCGAACTCTCCCCCGACGACCCGGCGACCATCTTCTACACCTCCGGCACCACGGGCCGGCCGAAGGGCGCCCTCGGCAGCCACCGCAACCTCGGGCAGGCGCCGATGACGGTGGCGTACGCGATGATGCGCGGCGTCGCCATGGCCGGCAAGGACCCGGCCGAGAGCGCCGGCCAGCGCCGCAACACGCTGCTCACCGTGCCGCTGTTCCACGCGACCGGGTGCTTCGCGGTGCTGATGACGACGATGTTCACCGGCGGCGGCCTGGTGCTCATGTACAAGTGGGACCCCGGGCGCGCCCTGGAGCTCATCGAGCGCGAACGCGCGACGGTGATGAGCGGGGTGCCCACCAACGCCTGGCAGCTGCTCTCCCACCCCGCGCTCGACAAGCACGACATCTCGTCGCTGACGGCGATCTCCTACGGCGGCGCGCCCGCTCCCCCGAAGCTGCTGGAGCGCATCACCGCGCTGCTGCCCGACCGCAGCCCGTCCAACGGCTACGGCATGACCGAGACCACCGCCCTGGCGATCTACAACAGCGGCCGCGAGTACGCGGCCCACCCCGACAGCATCGGCCGCCCGCTGGCGGTCATGGACGTCCGGATCTGCGACCCCGCCGGCCGGGAACTGCCCCGGGGCGAGGTCGGCGAGCTCTGCATGCGCGGCCCTGTGGTGATCATGGGCTACTGGAACCGGCCCGACGCGACCGCCGAGGCGATCGTCGACGGCTGGCTGCACACCGGCGACCTGGCCCGCATGGACGAGGAGGGCTTCGTCTACATCGTCGACCGGGCCAAGGACATGGTGATCAGGGGCGGTGAGAACGTCTACTGCGCCGAGGTCGAGGCCGCCCTGTTCGAACACCCGGCGATCGACGACGCGGCCGTGATCGGCGTCCCCGACGACGTGCTCGGCGAGCAGGTGGGCGCGGTGGTGCGGGTCACCAGCCCGGTGACGGCCGGGGACCTGCAGGCGTTCCTGCGCACCCGGCTGGCCGAGTTCAAGATCCCGGTGCGGTTCTGGTTCCACGAGGAGGAGCTGCCGCGCAACCCGGGCGGCAAGATCCTGAAGACGGTGCTCCGGCGACAGGTCCTGCGCGACTGAATATCGAGTTGCGGATCACCCCCCGAATCGGCCAACCTGGCCGTTCGTGGTCAAAAGTTCCCTCGCTCTGCTGCGACGCCTGAAGATGGACGTCAGCCCGCTCCGCGCGTCGCGCGACTTCCGGCTGTTGCTGGGGTCTGCCGCGATCACCATGTTCGGGTCGTTCATCACCCTGGTCGCGGTGCCCTACCAGATGAAGGAGCTCACGGGCTCCTATGTCGCGGTGGGCCTGGTGAGCGTGGCCGAGTTCGTCCCGATGGTCGTCTGCGGCCTGTGGGGCGGCGCCATCGCCGACTCGATGGACCGCCGCAAGATCATCATCACCACGGAGATCGGCCTCTGCCTGGCCGCCCTGATGCTGATGGTCAACGCCCTCCTCCCGAACCCCCAGATCTGGGTCCTGTACGTCGTGGGCGCCCTCACCGCCGGGTTGTACAGCGTGCGGGGTCCCAGTGAGCAGGCCGTGATCAACCAGGTGCTCAGGCTCGACCAGATGGGCGCCGCCTTCGCCATCCAGGGCCTGGTCAGAAGCACGGGCGGGGTGGCCGGCCCGGCCCTGGGCGGCCTGATCGTCGTCTCGTTCGGCGTCGCGCCCTCCTACGGCGTCAACGTGCTGACGTTCCTGATCTCGCTGGTGCTGCTGTTCCGGGTGGCCCCGATGGCCCGCCGCGCGGCCGTCACCCAGCCGGCGTCCCTGGCCTCGCTCGTCGAGGGGGTCAGGTACGCCGTCCGCCGCCCCGACCTGATGGGCACCTACGTGGTCGACATCGCGGCCATGTTCTTCGCCATGTCGAACGCGCTCTACCCGTTCATGGCCGAGCAGTTCGGCGGCGAACACGAGCAGATCGCGCTCGGCCTGCTCTACGCGTCGGCGGGCATCGGCTCGGTCCTGGCCTCGGTGACCTCGGGGTGGACGGCCCACGTCCACCGCCACGGCCTGGCGGTCATCGTCGCGGCCCTGCTGTGGGGCGCGGCCGTCGCGGTGGCGTCGGTGATGCCGAACATCTGGCTCATGATCGTCTTCCTGACCCTGGCGGGCGGCGCCGACATGATCAGCGGCATCTTCCGCGGCACCATCTGGAACCAGACCATCCCCGACGAGTACCGGGGCCGCCTGGCCGGCATCGAACTGCTGTCGTACTCGACCGGCCCGATGCTGGGCAACGCCCGCGCCAGCGGCATGGCCGAACTCGGCGGCACCCGCTTCTCCCTGGGCGCGGGCGGGTTGTTGTGCATGGGCGGCGTGCTGGCGATGGCCGCGATCCTGCCCAAGTTCCGCCGCTACGACGCCCGCACCGACGAACACGCCGAAGCCCAGCGCGTGGCCCGGGCGACCGCCTGACTCCTTCGCGAAGATAGGGGAATGCCGGACATCCTGAGCGAGACCACCATTGACGACCTGGCCCGCGCCGTCCACGACCACTACCTGCGCACCCGCCGGGCCGCCGGCGACGACGAGACCACCAACGCCTCCCTCGTGGCCTGGGACCGGCTCCCCCGCCTGCTGCGCGCCGACAGCCGGGCCCACGCCCGCGACGTCCCGCGCAAACTCGCCATCGTCGGGTGCCGCCTGACCCGGCGCCCCGGCCGGCCTGCCGCCGTGCTGACCGAGGGCGAGGTCGAACGCCTGGCCCGGGTGGAACACGTGCGCTGGACCCTGGCCCGCTTGGCGGCGGGCTGGCGCCCCGGCCCGGTCCACGACGCGGCGGCACGGCGGCACCCCGATCTGGTCCCGTGGGAGGACCTGACCGAGGACGCCCGCGATAAGGACCGCTCGACGCTGCGCGCCCTTCCTGCGGTGCTGGCGGTGGCGGGCCTGCGTATCGTCCGAAACCCGGCAGAGACCGTGCTCTGAACTCGGCGCCGATCCGTGCGTCAGCGCCGGGGGCGTGGTGACGGCGAGCGCGGCAGGACGCCGGAGCCGGTGAGGCCGGCGGCGATCTCCGCGCGGAGGGTCTGCACGAGCGGGTCGCCGGCCCAGTGCCGCAGGTCTCGGGCGAAGAGGCGCAGTTCGGCGCGAGCGGATGCCGAGCCGGTCCGGCGAGCCATGTCGAGCGCGGTGCGCACCACCGCCGCGGCTTGCTCCAGGTCGCCGAGATCGAGGTGGGCGCGGGCCAGGCGGGCACCGAGGAGGCTACGGGCACGGTGCCCGTCGGGCGGGGAGCTGTCGATCGCGGCGATGAGCCGCGGGACCGCGTCGGCGGTGCGGCCGAGGTCGAAGAGGCTCCAGCCGGCGGCCGCCACGGCTTCGTCGCGGACCGTGGACGGTCCCACCGGGTAGGGACCATGTTCATCCGGCCGGGTCAGCAGCGCGGCTCCCGCGTCCAGCGCGGCCTCGACGGCGCGGGAGGGCCCGGTAAGGGCGAGTGCCTTGGCCTCGGTCAGCGCGGCCAGCCCCTGAACACGCGGCGACACCCCCCGGCGCCCCCTGACGCCGGCGGCCAGTTCGGCGGCCTGACCTGGGTCGTCGTCCATAAGGAGTTCGGCACGGCGCACCCGGGCATACGCCTCCAGGTCGCGGGCGCTGCTCCGGCGGGCCAGCTCGGCGGTCGCGGTGAGCAGGGCGAACGCATCGGCGGTGTCACCCGACTCCTGGGCCATCCAGCTCGCGTACTCGGTCAGGTGGGCGGTCACTCCGGCCATGTCCGCGGCGCGGACGCCGTCGAGGTCGGCGACCGTGGCCCGCACCATGGTGAGCACGAGCCGGGCCGGGTGACGGCGCCCGAGTTCCCACAGTGCCAGCAGGGCGTCGCCGTAGGCCGCCTCATCCGCTCCGGGCAGGAACCTCCGGTGCGGCCGTTCGCGATCGTCTCTGGCCGCGGCCTGCAACACGCCCTCGGCGTCGAGCACGGTGTCGAGATGGGCGGCGACTTCCGGGCTGGGGCGGCGCTCACCCGACTCGAGGCGGCTCAGATAGGACTTGGAACAGCTCGACTCCCTGGCCAGGGCGTTCAGCGACTTCCCGGCGCGGGTGCGGTGGTCGCGCAGCGTCTCGCCGAAGGTCATCGCGCCCCCTAGGAAGGGTTGCCCGTTCGCCGGAGTCAACCGGGCAACCCCGGTGAGTCCTGGGCCGCTCCCGCAGACTGACCTCAATCGTGGCAGACGCGCCCAGGAGCGGCCAGACGAATCTCGGCGAAGCGGGCGTCGGACGGGAGGGCGACTTCTCCGGTGGCCGCATCAGTCTCAGCCGCGGCCTCGGTAAACCGTCGCCCGAAGACACGTACTCGAGACTCGACAACGGAAAAATCTATAGTCAGCTACACAAATGATCTATAGTCAGGTATGGATGTTGTCACCTCGAGGTCATGCGGCACAGGCACTGAAAAGACGATAATTCAGGGGAAAGCATCCAGCGAAATAAGGATGGGAAATGAACGAACGCATCCTGGGGGCGGGCATTCCGTTCGTCCTTAACCTTCAGGCCATGGGGCCGGTGAAATTCCGGCTGCCCAAGCGCATGCATCCGTCGGGCGAGGCGGGCGAAATCTCCTACCAGGAGATGTGCGAAATACAGGAGCACGGCAAGTCGGGCACGATGAAGTGGGAGGAACTCCTCTTCAGCGGCACGAAGGTGGATCTGCTCGGGATCTGAGATCGTGCCGAGATGCCCGCACCGGGAGACCGGTGCGGGCATCTCTATGTTCGCAGCAGCCAGTCGGCGATGGCCGATGAGATCGGGTGCCCGGCGAGCTCCTCAACGAACTCGAATATACCGGCGGAATTGATCTCCAAAAAGACGTATTCCCCTTCGGGGGTGACCCTGAAGTCGGCCGCTCCGTAGGTGAGGCCGAGTTCGCGCATCATCGATCGCAGCGCACGCTCGACGCTCTCGTCGAGCGTGAATCTTGTCATCGGCACGGTGTAGTCGAAACGCCAGTCGAGGGTGCTGGTGCCCTGCTGGCTGTGAATGGCGGCGGCGTAGACCTCGTCGCCCACCAGGGTCACACGCAGGTCCACCCTGGCCGGGATCATCTCCTGGAAGAGCGTGGGGATGCGGGGGGCCAGCGCCAGCCCATCAAGGTCGTGGAGATGCACCTGTCTGGTGATGGCCGGAATTCTCTCCGCTATCTTCCACCCTGAGTAGGAGCTCACGTTCTTCGTGATCACCCGTCCGTCGTTCTCCACCCAGAAGGCACGTAACCGCTCAGGGTCACTGGAGACACAGGTACGCGGGACCCGGAGCCCCGACGCCCGCGCCAGGGCCAGTTGTGGCAGTTTGTATTCTGCGTTCCTTCCGTGCAACGGATGGTTCATCCAACGCACCGGCAGGGTCAGCAGCCCGCCGACAACGGCGCCGGCCGTCTCTTCGAGGCCGAATTCGGCGTAGGTCTCGTCGAGTAAACCGGAGACCTTGAGGGGACCCTGCTCGAGTAGGCCCGACCGGTTCAGGCGAGCACCGGGGCTGTAATAGACACTTCGAATGACATCGGCGTCGATGCGGAGTTCGTTGAACTCGAGAACGGATTCCGTCCCCGTCTCCCGCCAGCAGAACGAGTTCCCCTGTTCCAGCCACAGGGGCGAGACATGGAGATACGAGCCGACCGGAAGATGCTTCTTGATTCGCCGTGTCTCCGTGTTGTCATCGGCGATGAACAGCAGCCGGACTTCGGTCATGGGATCTCCCGGACCACTCGGAAGCCGATTCCCCGGTATCGTCCGCCGGGGTCATTCGCGGTTCGGTAGGCGGAGCGGCAGCACTCCGTGTCGTTGTTCCAGCCGCCGCCGCGCATGACTTTCCATCTGCCGGTTTTCGGACCCTGCGGATCGATCAGATCGTCGGCCTGGCCGGCATAGGGTTCGAACCAGTCAGAGACCCATTCCCAGACGTTGCCCATCATGTCGTGCAGCCCCAGAGGGTTGGCTTCGCGCAAACCGACGGGATGCGTCTGCCCCCTCGAGTTGTCCTCATACCAGGCGAACCGCGGAAGCAGCGTCTCGTCGTCGCCGAAGTGGTAACCGCTTGTCGTGCCCGCGCGGCAGGCGAATTCCCACTCGGCCGAGGTGGGCAGCCGATGGGTCATGCTCCGATGATTGCCGTTCAACGCTCGGATGTATCGCTGCGTGTCTTCGTAGTCGACGTTCTCCACGGGCCGATTGGGGTTGTTCCGGAAATAGGAGATGTTCGCGGCGACGCCGAGCAGCTCCTCATACTGGCCCTGGGTGATCGGATATTTCGACAGGAGAAAAGGACGCGAGATGGTCACCAGCCGAGACGGGCTCTCCATCGATTCGCTCAGGTCGGCGTCCGGAGCCGCCGGGGTGCCCATGACGAAGCTGCCGCTCTCCACCCTGACCCATTCGATGTCGATCGGCTGTGTGACCGGTGGCGGGACGATGCGGCCCAGCAGGTCGTCGAGCAGTTCGGTCATCGCGCCGTGGAACTGCGAGTCGTCCCGGAAGTCGACGTAGAGGTGGTCGCGGAGATGGATGGGCGGGGCGCTGCCTTCGCGGTAGATGCCGATGAGCCGCATATTCTCACCGGCGAGCCGCCGGGCCGTGGCCATTTGCATCTCGAACTTGACGTGGCCGCCGGGCTCAGCCGACTCGACCGCCTTCACCGACCGGTCGGTGATGATGAAAAGGACGATGTCCGCCTCTCGGATCCGCGACGCCATGTAGTCGACGACGGAATCGCCACCCCGGACCTCCCATCGGTCGAGTTGCGCGTCGATTCCCGCCATCCGCAGGGTCTCGGCAAAACTCTTGACCCAGGAATCGCTTTCCTCCGTGTCCCATTTATAAGACACGAAAACCTTCAACGGGCTTGCCATGAAACTCCTCAGGCCAGGACGGTCTGGCAGGCGGCCTGGCGTCAGCATACCCGCGCCGACGTCGTTTCAGCCGCCTTCCCGGCATTGTGCGGTAGAGCCGGAGACACGCTTGATCTCCCCGCAATCATTACAGGGTAGCAATCCGCACCGGGATCCCATTCGAAGCGGTCACGACAGCGTGACCAAAAATAGCGACCTTATTCCATGGCTTCGATGCCGAAACGCCTCATTCAGTCGCTCCCAAACCGACGACGGCGTGAGCGAGGCGGTCGGCACACTGGGGTTCAACAGGAAGTATCCGGCAACCGGGCATGCCTGAGTGGAGGCAACTTCAGTCCTGTCGATGAGGATCGAAACCAGCTGCGTCCGCGTTTTTCCCTGACCGAGCTTGCGATTTCGGCCACATCTGACTTCAGTGCATTCTAGGGTCAGCGACGAAGTCAGGTTTCCTCGTGGACGGTCAGGCCCTAGGACAGGCGTTCGCGGACCTCGTCCATCGACGCCGCGAAGCCCTCCTCGAACGCCCGCTCGTATCCCGCGTCGCCCAGCACCCGCCGGGCCCGTTCGGCCGTCGCGACGCGGGGGGCGGCGAGTTCGTCCGAGCCCATCGCGGTCAGGCCGAACGTCAGCCACAGCCGCTCCGCCGCGCCGTGCATCCAGGCGGCCGAGCGGGCGTCGCCCATGGCCATCGTGACCGTCGCCAGGTGGTCGGCGCCCATCGCGACGCCCAGGACGTCGTTCAGCCGCCACTTGACCGCCAGGGACGCGCGGCCGGCGGCGTCGGCGTCGTGGACCTCCTCGCGGGCCAGCATCAGCTGCGATCGGAACAGGTCGCCGAAGGCGCGCATCCAGATCTCGCCCCGCCGCCGCGACTTGGCGTGCATGTCCTGCAGCAGGCTCCAGGCGCGGGTGAGGTCGCCCAGGAAGATGTAGGCCATCGCCTGGCCGCCGTCCATCACCAGGTCGTCGATCGTGTCGGCCGCACCGGCGGCGGCCAGGTGGGTGCGGGCCTCGTGCATGACCTCCTCGACCTTCTGCGGGGCGCCGCTGAACAGGCGCACTCCCCCGAGCCGGACCAGCGCGTGGCCCATCGCCTCGACGTCGCCGATGCGGCGGGCCTCGGCGAGGGACTGCTGGGAGCTGCGTTCGGCCAGGCCCATGTCGCCCTGGAACAGGGTGATCCAGCCGAGGACCCACAACGCCCGCGCGTAGGAGGAGCCCTCGCGGGGGCCGACGGCGAGGGCGCGTTCGACGAAGTAGCGGCCCTCGCGCATCTGGCCGAGCGCGCCCCAGATGATCCAGCACGACGAGACCAGGTCGAGGCAGGCGGTGCCGCCGTGGCTGATGCCGTAGTCGAGCGCGAGCCGGATCTCGGCCTGGTCGGATTCCGCCCAGTCGGCCCATCCGAGCTGGTCGGGGCCGTACCACTCGCGGTCGAGGCGGGCGGCCATCATGCGGTAGTGGGCCAGGTGGGCGCTGCGCATCACCCGTTCCTCGCCGAGTTCGCGCAGCCACTCGCGGCCGTATTCGCGGATGCCGTCGAGCAGCCGGTGCCGGTCGCCCGTGCGGACCACGATCGACTTGCGGACCAGTTCGGCCAGCACCCGCCCCACGTCGGGCAGCCGGTCGTCGGCGCAGACGGCCTGGGCGGTCGTCTCGTCGAACGAGCCGGCGAACACCGACAGGCGGGCCCACAACAACCGCTCCTGCGGGGTGCACAACTCGTGGCTCCACCCGACGGCGGTGCGGAAGCTGCGGTGCCGGGCCGGGCCGCCCCGGTATCCGGCCGTCAGCAGGTCGAAGGGGTCGGTGAGCCGGTCGGCCAGTTCCTCGGCCGACAGGGCGTGCAGGTGGCCCGCGGCCAGCTCGATGCCGAGGGGGATGCCGTCGAGGCGGCGGCACAACCGTCCGACCGCCATGAGCGCGCTGTCGCCGGCCTGCCAGCCGGGCACCCGGTCTCGCGCCCGCTCGACGAACAGGCGGACCGCGTCGTAGCCGAGCAGGTCGTCGGACTCGGGCTCGGGCCGGGCGAAGGGGGCGACCTCCAGGATCTTCTCCGACGGCACGTCGAGAGGGACCCTGCTGGTCGCCAGCACCTGCAGGCCCGGCGCCACGTCGAGCAGGCCGTCGACGAGGGAGGCGCAGGCGCCGACGAGGTGTTCGCAGGTGTCCAGCACCAGCAGCAGCCGCTTGCCGGCCAGGTATTCGGCCAGCACCTGCTCGTAGGGCCGGGTCGACTGCTCGCGCAGGCCCAGCGACCGGGCCACGACGCTGGCCAGCAGGTTGGCGTCCTGCTCGGGGGACAGTTCGGCGAACCAGGCCCCGTCGGGATACCCCTCGGCGCAGTCGGCGGCGGCCCGCAGCGCGATGCGGGTCTTGCCGACCCCGGGCGGCCCGGTGACCGTCACCAGGCGCGACTCGGTCATCAGCCCGGCCAGCCGGTCGAGCTCGTCCTTGCGCCCGATGAAGCTGCTGGTCTCAGCAGGCAGGCTGACGGTCATCAGGCCTCCCATCCCGTCGGTTCGTCTGCGGTCAAGGCCAGGTCGACGGCGCCGTCGAGCCCGAGACCGGGCGCGGCGGCGACCGCCGGGGCGCGGTCTCTGATCTCGGCCAGGACGGGTGAGCGCAGCCCCTCCATTCCGGCCCAGGCCCGGTCGGCGGACGCCAGCAGCGCGCCGTTCCGGGTCAGCACGCCGACCAGTTCCACCCCGGCCGCCGACGCGGCGGCGTCGCCGAACTGGCGGGCCACCGCCAGGGCCTCGCGGGCCGACCTCAGGGCCTCGTGGACGTCGCCCCGGAGGAGCGCGACCTGGGCGAGCAGGTGGTCGAGGTGGGAGCGGGTCCAGATCTCGCCGGTCGTCACGCACAACTCGCGGCCCTCACGCAGCACCCGCGCCGCGCCGGGCAGGTCGCCCATACGCAGCAGGGTCGTGGCGATGACCGTGTAGCTCGGCAGGAAGCCGGGGAACAGGTCGGCGTCTCTGCGGTGGCCCTCGCGGGCGTCTCTGATCAGCCGCAGCGCCTCGGGGAACACGCCGCGCTGGGCGGCCACCCACGCCGAGACCTGGGTCAGGCGGGGCGGGCCCTGGTTCGTACAGGCGTAGAGGGCCTCTTCGGCGGCGTCGGGGTCGCCGAGCGCGGCGTGCAGCCAGGCGGCGGTCCAGAGCGCCTTGTCCTGTTCCGGGCCGGGCGAGCCGCCCGCCCGGCGCACGCGGGCCAACTGGTCGGCGCCCTCTCGTTGCAGGCCGCAGCAGGCCCACAGGAACCACAGGGTGCCGGCGAGGTCCTGGGCGTCGTCGGCGCCGCCGGGGTCGGTCAGGCGCGAGTCGAGGGCGGTGATGAGGTTGCCGCGTTCCAGGCGCATGCGCCGGTACCAGCGCAGCTGGCCGCCCTGCCATTCGGCCTCGGCCCGCCGGGCGAGGGCGCGAAAGTGACGAAAGTGGAGGTGTTCGGTGGCCGCGCGCTCACCTGCCCGGCCGAGCCACTCGGCGCCGAACGCGCGGACGGTCGCGGGCAGGTGGAACCGCACGCCCTCGGTGGTCTCCGACCGCACCAGGAGCGACTTGTCGACCAGCGCGGCCACGGCGGGGGTCACGTCGTCGTCGCCGCAGACGGCCTGGGCGGCCTCCAGGTCGAAGCCGCCGTCGAACACCGAGGCGCGGGCCCAGACGAGCCGCTCGCCGGGGGTGCAGCGCTCGTGGCTCCAGCCGATCGCGGTCCGCATGGCGGCGTGGCGCGGCGGGCCGTCGTGACCGGCATCCCAGAGCAGGTCGAGCAGCGGCCCCTCGGTCTCGCCGCGCCGCAGCGCCGCCGCCAGCAGCACCAGCGTCAGCGGCAGCCCGTCGGCCCGCCGCAGCAGCTCGTCGGGCGCGGTCACGCCCAGCCGTTCGAGCAGTTCGGCGCGGTGGCCGGGGCCCAGCTCGCGCAGCGCGACCACCCGCTCCCCCGGCAGCGCCAGCGACTGCCGGCAGGTCGCCAGCACCGACAACTCCGGGCGCCGCTGCAACATCACCCCGATGTACGGCACCAGCAGCTCCAGCGCCCGGTCGCACCCGTCGACGACCACGAACTCGTCGGCCGACGCGCCGATCTGCGCCAGTGCGGCGGGACCCGCGTCGGCGTCGACCACCCGCGCGCCGCGGCGGGCCGCGACGACCCTCGCCAGCGCGGTCTTTCCGGCACCGGGAGGCCCGGTCAGGGTGACCAGGCGGGTGTGCCGGAAGGCCTCCTCGATCCCCTCGACGTCGGCGTCTCTGCCGACGAGCCCGTCTCCGGACACGACAATCACCTGCCTCCCCTTGGCCGGGCAATCGTAGGCCGGTGACCTCGCGCCTTCTTGGTGCTCCCTGCTATCGGAGGAGGACAGCTCTTCCACCCGGGAGTCGTTTTCTCCGTCCGGGTGCCAAACGAAAAAAGAGGGGCGACGGGGGGAATGCCCCCGTCGCCCCTCTCCCTACGGCTGGGTTCACACCCCGCGCAGTCGGGCTCCGACCTGGGCGGCGGCCAGCTCGACGGCCGCGTCGCGGGCGGCAGCGATCTCGTCGGCGGTCAGGGTCCGGTCGGGGGCGCGGAAGCGCAGCGTGTAGGCCAGGGACTTGTTGCCCTCGCCCGCCTGCGCGCCCTCGTAGACGTCGAAGAGACGGACCGACTCCAGCAGGTCGCCCGCGCCGTCGCGCAGCGCCGCCTCGACCGACGCCACCGGCGTGTCGGCCGGGACGATCAGCGCGACGTCCTGGGTCGCCACCGGGTAGGCGGAGATCGACGGGGTCTGCGCCGGGACCGGTGCGGCCAGGCGGGACAGTTCGAGCTCCATCGCCGCCGTGCGCTTCGGCAGGCCGTACGCCTCCACCACCCGCGGGTGCAGCTCGCCGGCGTGGCCGACGAGCACCTCGCCGACGTAGAGCGCGGCGCAGCGGCCCGGGTGCCACGGCTCGTGCTGGTCAGCGCGGATATCCAACGACACGCCCGCCTCGCGGGCCACCGCGCGGGCGGCCTCGATCGCGTCGGCCCAGGTCGCCGCGCGGCCCTGGCCCCACCAGCCCGACCGCTCGAACTCCCCGGCCAGGACGGCCGCGACGCGGACCGGCTGGACGGGCAGGGCGGCGGTGAACCGCGCCAGTTCCTCGTCGGTCGGGCGGCGCTCGACCGTCAGGATCGGCGCGGTCTCCGGGGCGTCGGCCCCCGGCCGGTAGACCAGGCCCGTCTCGAACAGGGCCAGGTCGGTGAAGCCGCGGCCCACGTTGCGGACCAGGGTCTTCAGCAGGCCCGGCAGCAGCGTCGTCCGCATGAACGGCTCGTCTTCGCTGAGCGGGTTGACCAGCCGCGTCGCCCGGCGGCGGTCGTCGCCCTCGGGCAGCTGCAGGTGGTCGAGGTCGCGCGCGCCGATGAACGGGTAGGACAGCACCTCGACGTAGCCCGACAGCGCCAGCGAACGGCCGACCCGGCGGCGCAGCCGCTGGGTCTCGGTCAGGCCCGCGCCCGCCGGGGCCCCCGGCAGGATCGAGGGCAGCGTGTCGTAGCCCTCCAGCCGGATGACCTCTTCGGCCAGGTCGTTGGGGTCGGTCAGGTCGGGACGCCAGCTCGGCGGGTAGACCGTGATCGGGTCGTCGCCGGTCACGGCCAGCTTCGCCGCCAGGTCGCCGCTGGTCACGACGCCGGTGGCGGCCACGCCGCGACCGCCCTCGGCGGCCGGGGCGACGCCGTCGACGACGCGGCAGCCGATCTGCTCCAGGCGGGTGACCACGGTCTCGCGGCTGTAGGGCACGCCCGCGACCCGCGCCGGGTGGCCCGACGGGATGGTGATCGACACGGGCGCGACGTCGGCCTGCGCGTGGGTCACCCCGGGCTCGGCCACGCCGTCGCCCAGCTCGGTGAGGAGCTGGACCGCGCGCCACGACGCCGCCAGCGGCAGCTCGCGGTCGACGCCGCGCTCGAAGCGCTTGGACGCCTCGGACACCAGGTTGTGCCGCCGCGACATGCGGGCCACGCCGGTGGCCGAGAAGTGGGCCGCCTCGATGACGATGTCGGTCGTCGAGTCGGAGATCTCGGTCGACAGGCCGCCCATGGTGCCGGCCAGGCCGATCGCGCCCGAGTCGTCGGTGATCAGGATGTCGTCTTCGGCCAGGTCGCGGGTGACGTGGTCGAGGGTCTCCAGGCGCTCGCCGGGCAGCGCGCGGCGCACCACGATGCCGCCCTGGATAGTGTTCCTGTCGAACGCGTGGAGCGGCTGGCCGAGCTCCAGCATCACGTAGTTGGTGACGTCGACCGCCAGCGAGACCGGGCGCATGCCGGCCCGCGTGAGCCGCACCCGCATCCACAGCGGCGACTCGGCGGACGGGTCGAAGCCCGACACCGCGCGCAGCACGAACCGGTCGCAGGCCGTCGGGTCGCCGATCTCCGCGGGGTGGGTGACGCCCTCCGTGGCCGGGAGCTCCAGCGCGGCCGGGTCGCGGAACGGCACGCCGAACGCGGTCGCCGCCTCGCGGGCCACGCCGCGGATCGACAACGCGTAGCCGCAGTCGGGGGTGATCTCCAGTTCCAGGACGTCGTCACGCAGCCCGAGCAGCTCGACGACGTCGGCCCCGAGGGGGGTGTCGGCGGGCAGCAGCAGGATGCCGGGCGACGACTCGGCGATGCCGAGCTCGGCCTCGGAGCAGATCATGCCGTCGGACAGGCGGCCGTAGGTCGTGCGGGAGGCGATCTCGAACCCGCCCGGCAGCACCGCGCCGGGCAGCGCGACCGGGACGACCGCGCCGATCGCGAAGTTGGTCGCGCCGCAGACGATCTCGCGCGGCTCGGCCTCGCCGACCTCGACCAGGCAGTGGCGGATCGGCTTCTTGAAGCCGGTCAGCTCCTCGATCTCGATGACCTTGCCCACGACGACGTTCTTCAGGTCGTGACCGTGGGAGGCGATCGACTCCAGCTTGAGACCGGCGGCGGTGAGCTTGTCGGCGATCTCGTGAGCGGTGACGGGCGGGAGATCGACGTACTCCCGCAGCCACGAAAGCGGGACCTTCATCAGACCTCCATTCCGAACGGCAGGGTGAAGCGGATGTCGCCTTCGACCATGTCGCGCATGTCTTCTGCGTTGTGGCGGAACATCAGGGTGCGCTCGATGCCCATGCCGAACGCGAACCCGGAGTAGACCGAGGGGTCGACGCCGCAGGCGATCAGCACCCGCGGGTTGACCATGCCGCAGCCGCCCCACTCGATCCAGCCCTCGGACTTGCAGGTCCGGCACGGCGGGTTGCCCGGCACCGACGACGCGCCGCGGCAGACGAAGCAGCGCAGGTCCATCTCGGCCGACGGCTCGGTGAACGGGAAGTAGTTGGGCCGGAACCGGGTCGAGATGCCCTCACCGAACATGACCTCGGCGAACCGGTCGAGCGTGCCCTTCAGGTGGGCCATCGTCAGGCCCTTGTCGATCGCGAGGCCCTCGACCTGGTGGAACACCGGGGTGTGGGTGGCGTCGAGCTCGTCGGTGCGAAACACCTTGCCGGGCGAGATGACGTAGACCGGCAGCGGGCGCTCCAGCAGGGCGCGGATCTGGACCGGCGAGGTCTGGGTGCGCAGCACCTTGCCCGACTTGACCGACTCGACGAAGAAGGTGTCGTGGTCGGAGCGGGCCGGGTGGTCGGGCGCGATGTTCAGCGCGTCGAAGTTGAACCACTCGGCCTCCAACTCGGGGCCTTCGGCGACCTCGTAGCCCATGGCCACGAAGCAGTCGGCGATGCGCTCCTGGAGCGTGGTCAGCGGGTGGCGGGCCCCGCGCGGCGCGCGGTCCCACGGGAGGGTGACGTCGACGGTCTCCTCGACCAGCACGCGGGCGTCACGCTCGGCCTCGAGCTCGGTCTGGCGGACGGCCAGCGCCTCGCCGACGGCCTTGCGGGCGGTGCCGATCCGCTTGCCGGCCTCGGCGCGGGCGGCCGGCGGCAGCGCGCCGATCTCCCGGTTGGCCAGCGCGATCGGCGAGCGGTCACCGGCGTGGGCCAGCCGGACCTGCTTCAGTGCGTCGAGATCCGCGGCCGAGGAGATGGCGGCGAGGGCATCGGCCTCCGCGCGCGCCAGCTCGTCGGCGTGCAGCGGTGTCACCTCGACCGGGTCGTAATCAGACAAGGGAACTCCGTATCCAGGGCCGGAATGGCGGCCCCTGATTCTATGGGTTGTGCTCAACGGGCCGCGCCCGCTGTGTTTGATGGCCGCGCCTCCGGCGCGGCGGGCCAAGCGCTCTGGACCCGGCGGGCTCCTTCGTCGCTCTGGTCGCTTCGCTCCCGCCGCTCCTCCTCGCCCACCGGCGCGCTTGGCCTCAGGTCTGGCCAGATTTCAACCTTGGGCGGGGTTATCCCATGTCGCGCCACATCGGGAGTACACAGAACCCGGGCCAAGATCGGCTTAGGGAAGGCCCACCGGGGCGGAGTCGCGTTACGCGAAGTCCGGGGCGCCGGTGGGCAGGATAAATCGGAATTCCGCGCCGCCGCCGGGGGCGCGTTCGACGGTGATGGTGCCGCCGTGGGCCTCCACGAGGCCCTTCACGATGAAGAGGCCGAGGCCGGTGCCGCCGCGGCGGCGGTCGTTGCCGCGCCAGAACTGGCGGAAGACGCGCGAGGCCAGCTCGGGTTTGACGCCCTCACCCTGGTCTCGCACGGACACGGTCACTCCCCATTCGACGGGCTCTACAACGATTGTCACCTTACCGCCGCCGTGTCGCACGGCGTTTTCGACCAGGTTGCCGAGGATTTGATCCATCTTGTCCTGGTCGAGCCACATCTCCGGCAGGTCGCCCACGACGGTGAGCGAGAACCGGTCTTCGGGCTCGCCTGCGGCCACGCGGCCGGCGACGACCCGCCGCACGCGGGCGGGGATGTCGACGACCTGCCGCCGGATCTCCACCCGGCCCGACTCGATGCGGGAGACGTCGAGCAGGTCGGTGATCAGCCGGGTCACCCGGTCGGCGTCGGAGTTGACCGTCTGGAGCATGACGAGCTTCTGGGCGTCGTTGAACCGGTCCCACTTGGCCAGCAGCGTGGCGGTGAAGCCCTTCACGCTGGTCAGGGGTGAGCGCAGCTCGTGGGCCACGGTCGAGACGAGGTCGGCCCGGCTGCGCTCCAGGCGGCGGCGGGCCGCGGCGTCGCGCAGGGTGATCACCACCCGCATCACCCGGCCGGCCCGCGCGGGCATGCGCACGAACGCCGCCGTGACGAGCAGGTCGCGGCCGTCGAGCTGCAGCGGGAGCTCGACCTGGCGGGACCGGATGGACAGGCCGCCCCGGGGGTCGAGCCACTTCCACCAGTCGCGCCCCTCGGCGTCGCGCAACGGGAGCACGTCGGCCACGTGACGCCCGGGGGACGTCTTGCGGTGCAGCCCGGTCAGGCGTTCGGCCGCCTTGTTCACGGCCATCACGACGCCGTCGCCGTCGACCACGACGACGCCGTCGGGAAGGGCGTCGATGGCGATCACACTCGACGGGTCGGCGACCCGTCCATGGGTGTTCTCGCCGCGCAAAGGACCCCTCCAGCCGTGCTCCGCGAGCCGTCTCCGCCGACAATAGCGGGTTTCCGGAGCCCTTCGGCAGCCCGTCACCGGCCGGGTACGCACCTATTACACGGAATGTCAGATCTGCCGGAGAACTCGCGCGCTGGCGTACAGGCACACCGCGGCGGCCGTGGCCAGGTTCAGGCTCTCGGCGCGGCCGTAGATCGGCACCCGGACGACCTCGTCGGCCAGGGCCAGCACCTCGGGCGGCAGGCCCCACGCCTCGTTGCCGAACACCCAGGCCGTGGGGGCGGCGAGGTCGACGTCGTCGAGGGTGGCCTTGCCGGTGCCGTCGGCGGCCAGGATCCGCAGGCCGCGGTCCTTCAACGCGGCGACGGCCTTGTCGACCGGCAGCCCGGTCACGACGGGCAGGTGGAAGAGGCTGCCCGCGCTGGCCCGTACACACTTGCCGTTGTAGGGGTCGACGGACGCGTCGGTGAACACCACCGCGTCGGCTCCGGCGGCGTCGGCCGTGCGCAGCACGGTGCCGGCGTTGCCGGGGTCGCGGACGTGCGCCAGCACCGCCACCAGCCGGGTCTCCTCCACCGAGGAGAGCGGGACGTGGACGAACTTGCACACCGCCATCAGCCCCTGCGGGGTGACCGTCTGGGCGAGCTCGGCCATCACCTCGCCGCTGGCCCGGAACACCGGCACCCCGGCGCTCACGGCCGCCTCGACGATGTCGGCGTGCCGGGTCTCGGCCTCGGCGGTGGCGAACAGCTCCACCGTCACGCCGGGCAGCGCCAGCGCCTCCCGCACCGCCTGCGGCCCCTCGGCGAGGAAGGCCCGGTCGCGGTCGCGGAAGGCCCGCTTGGTCAGCCGCCGAGCGGCTTTGACCCGCGGGGACTTGGGGTTGGTCAGCTCGGTCACTCGGTCACGGTTCCCTCCGGAATGAGAAGAAGGGCCCACCAGGCACGGTGAGCCCTTCCAGAAAGCTGGTGATCGCTTAGGCGACCGGAGCGTTCACGTCGGACGGGAGCGCCTTCTTGGCGGCCTCGACCAGCGTGGCGAAGGTCTGCGAGTCGTTCACCGCGAGATCGGCGAGGATCTTGCGGTCGACCTCGATGCCGGCCAGGCGCAGACCCTGGATGAGCCGGTTGTAGGTCATGCCGTTCTGCCGCGCCGCGGCGTTGATCCGCTGGATCCAGAGGCGGCGGAACGCGCCCTTCTTGTCCTTGCGGTGGGCGTACGCATAGGTCATCGAGTGGAGCATCTGCTCCTTGGCCTTGCGGTACAGACGCGACCGCTGACCCCGGTAACCGCTCGCCCGCTCGAGGACGACCCTGCGCTTCTTCTTGGCGTTGAGCGCCCGCTTCACGCGTGCCATGTTGTTCTATCTCCCCGGGGGTCGTTACTTAGCGAGCAGCTTCTTGATCTTCTTGGTGTCCGCGTCGGACATGACCACGTCGTTCTCAAGCCTGCGCGTGCGGGTGGACGGCTTGTGCTCGAAAAGGTGCTTCCGGTTGGCGCGGCGGCGCACGATCTTGCCGGAGCCGGTGACCCGGAAGCGCTTCTTCGCACCGCTGTGCGTCTTCATCTTCGGCATCTCAGCCGTCTCTCCCTCGTTGTTCCAAGCCGATCTCCCGGCCCCGCAAGGGGGGCCGGGTAACCGGCGTTCCTGACTCGCAAGAGCCGCGAAAAACGGGCTCCCAGTCTCTGCGTCCGCGCAGCGGCTTTTATTCCTCGGCGGCGACCGCGTCGGCCACCGAGTCGTCGTCGCGGGTCGCCCGGGCCGCCGCCTTTTCGGCCTTGGCCTCGGCTTTCTTCTTGTGCGGGCCGATCACCATGATCATGTTTCGGCCGTCCTGCTTGGGCTGTGACTCCACGAAGCCCAGCTCGGTGACATCCTCAGCGAGCCGCTGCAGGAGCCGGAAGCCCAGTTCGGGACGGGACTGCTCACGTCCACGGAACATGATCGTGACCTTGACCTTGTCCCCCGCCTTGAGGAAGCGCACGACGTGACCCTTCTTGGTCTCGTAGTCGTGCGGGTCGATCTTCGGCCGGAGCTTGATCTCCTTGATGATCGTGTGTGCCTGGTTGCGGCGGGCTTCGCGCGCCTTCATGGCCGACTCGTACTTGAACTTGCCGTAGTCCATGAGCTTGCAGACGGGCGGGCGTGCCGTCGCCGCGACCTCGACGAGGTCGAGGTCGGCCTCCTGGGCGAGCTTCAGCGCATCGTGGATGGAGACGATGCCGACCTGCTCGCCGTTCGGGCCGACGAGGCGGACCTCGGGGACACGAATACGATCGTTGATGCGGGGCTCGGTGCTGATGGGACCTCCAAGGGACCTTCGCCTGTGTGCTCGACCGTGCCGGAAACACGAATAGACCCCGGCACGTCACGCATGCGGGGCCACTGAGTCCGAGAACTCGATTGTGATCCTTGAACCCGTCTGCCTCGCGGCTGATCAGGTGGGAGGAGGACCTCCGCTTGCGCGTCCGGCACGTGCCGGACCGATCGGTTGTTTAGTTTAGCACGGTTACAACGCCGACTCACCCGCGGATCGCATGGCCTCCACGGGTGCGGGCGAGCGCCCGGTCATCAGCTCGACCTGCTTCACCGCCTGGTGCAGCAGCATCGAGAACCCGCCGACGACCGTCCCGCCCTCCTTCGCCACGGCCTGGGCCAGCGTGGTCGGCCAGGGCGAGTAGACGACGTCGAAGACCGCCCGTGCCCGCGCGGCCTCGCCGGCGAATCCGTCGGCGGCGCCCGAGGGCAGTGTGGAGATCAGCAGATCCACGTCTGCGTCGAACTGCTCGAACGCCCGGGTGGCCACCGACATTCCCAGCCGGTCGGCCACCTCCAGGGTCTCGCCGGCGCGGCGCGGGTCGCGTACCACCAGGGTCGCCTCGCGCAGCCCGAGCTCGCGCAGGGCGGCCAGCGCGGAGGCGGCGGTGGCGCCGCCCCCGAGGACGACCGCGCTCGCCGGCGCCGGGACCCCCGCCTCGGCCAGGGCCGCGACGATGCCGTGGACGTCGGTGTTGGCGCCGTGCCGGGCGCCGTCGCGGATGACCACCGTGTTGGCCGCGCCGACCTCGACCGCCAGCGGCGTGACCGTGTCGAGCAGCGGGAACACCACCCGCTTGAGCGGCATCGTCAGCGACAGCCCGGCCCACTCGGGGCCGAGGCCGCCGACGAAGGCGGCCAGTTCCTCCTCGCGGCACTCGATCGCGTCGTAGCGCCAGCCGGTCAGCCCGAGCGCGGCGTAGGCCGCGCGGTGGAGGTGCGGCGACAACGAGTGGACGACCGGGAAGCCGAGGACGGCTGCTCTCTTGTTCACGGGGTCAATTCTGGGTGGCGTTGAACTTCGCGCGCAGCCGCTCGAACTCGGTCGCGCTGGCGGTGAACTCGGTGACGCCGTTGTCGGGGTCGGTGGTCACGAAGAAGAGCCAGTCGCCCTTGGTCGGCTTCAGCGCGGCCTCGATGGCGTGGTCGCCGGGGTTGGCGATCGGGCCGGGCGGCAGTCCGTCGACGTAGTAGGTGTTGTACGGCGACTTGCTCTTGATCTCCTCGAACGTGGCCGCGATGCCGTACTTGTTGAGGGCGTACATGGTGGTGGAGTCCATCTGGAGCTTCATCGGCGGGTTGAGCGCCAGCCGGTTGTAGATGACCCGGGCCACCTTGCCCATGTCGTCGGGGGTGCCCGACTCGGCCTGCACGATACTCGCGATGGTCATGATCTCCATCGGGGTGAAGCCGAGCCGCCTGGCCTCGGCGCTCAGGTCGAACTTGTCGGCCGTCTCGTTGAAGCGGTCGGTCATCCGGGTGAGGATCTCGGTCGCGGTGATCTTCGGCGGCAGTTCGTAGGTGGCCGGGAACAGGAAGCCCTCGGCCTTGCCCTTGGCGTAGGACGGCAGGCCGATGTCGCCCTTGGCCGCGTCGGCGAACTCCTTGGCGGGGATGCCGGTGGCGTCGGCGAGGGTGTCGTAGACGCGGGTGGCGCGGTAGCCCTCGGGGATGGTCAGGCTGTCGCGCAGGCGCTTGTCGGGGTCGAGCAGCCCGACGGCGGCGGCGGCCGACATCTGCTTCTTCATCGCGTAGTGGCCGGGCTGGAGCGAGCCGCCCTTGCCCGCGGCGTCGACGGCCTGGATGAAGGCACGGGCGCTGGCCACGACGTCCTCCTTCTCCAGTTCGGCGGCGACGTCGCCGGCGGAGGCGCCCTCTTCGATCACGATGACCACTTCACCGGTGCCAGAGCCGGTGTAGTCGTCGGCCGTCACGGCGTCGCTGATCCACTTGTAGCCCACATAACCGCCGCCGCCCAGGATGCCGACGATGATCACGATCGCGATCACGGACGCGGCGGCGCCCTTGCGCCTGGTGCGCCGTCGGCGGCGCCGGCTGCGGCTCTGCTGTTTGCGGGAACGCCGCGACCCCCCCTCGTCGGAGGCGCCGAGCAAAGAGTCCATGTCGAGGTCGTTCATAGTGCGCTGGCCAATCTCTCGGTAGGACTGGCCTCGCGTCAAGCGATGCGCCAAACCGAGGGGGGATCAAGCTTCGGTATGGATCTCGGCCCGACACGCGGACCGTCGGTCATCGTTCGGCCTAGTTCGTCCCGAGGTACCTGTTCAGCTCTTCCCGATATTTCACGAACTCGCCTTCGTTGTCAGTGAATTTGGTGATTCTACGGCCTGGATCCGTAGTGACAAACCAGTACCAATCACCCTTCGCCGGCATCAGGGCCGCGCGAAGTGCCTGCTCACCGGGGTTTCCGATCGGACCGGGCGGTAGACCATCGATCCGATAGGTGTTGTACGGGGAGCGCACCTGCGTGTCCTTCTCGGAGACGTTCAGCGTCCGGCGGTTCTGCGCGTAGAGCACCGTGGTGTCCATCTCAAGGCGCCCGCCCTTTTTGAGGCGGTTGTAGATCACTCTAGCGATCTTGGGATAGTCGTCGTCACGCCCGCCCTCGGCCTGCACGATGCTGGCCGTGGTCACCACGTCGAGCGGCGTCATGCCCTCGCGGCCCTCGATCCCGAGGCGCTCGGCGACCCGGCCGAACTGGGCGGCCATGTCGCGCAGCAGGCTCTTGGCGGTGCTCGACGGCTCGACCTCGTAGGTCGCCGGGAACAGGAAGCCCTCGACCGATGCGGCATAGGACGGCAGGCCGAGCGTGGCCGGCTGCGCCGCCGCCTTCTCGAACTCGGCGACCGGGAAACCGGAGGCGGCCGAGAGGCGGACGTACACCTCCTTGGCGCGCAGCCCCTCGGGGATGGTCACCCGCCGGGACACCCGCGAGTCGCGGTCGAGCAGCCGGTCGAGCGCGACCGCGGCGGCCATGCCCTTGTTCAGCCGGTAGTCGCCCGGCCGGAGGCTGCCCGACTTGGCGCGGGCCTCCACCTCGCGGACGAACGCCCCGGAACTGGCCACCACGCCCGCCTTGGCGAGCGTCTCGGCGATCTGGACGGCGCTCTCACCGGCGCTGATGCGGACCACGACCGGGCCGGTCCCGGCGCCCTCGAAGTCGTCGGGCGCCAGGAACGGGCGGGTCAGCGTGTAGAGGCCGACGACGCCGGCGGTCGCCACCGCGGCCAGCCCGGCGTAGACGATCTTCCGGGTGCGGTCGCGGCGGACTTCGTGGTCGACGGGTTCGGCCTCACCCGCCAGCAGGAACGTGTCCCACTCCTGCGGGCTCACCGGCCGGTCCCGGGACTCGTTTCTCCACCGGATGGTGGGTCGAGGGGATGACCTGGTGGTTTGCCGGACGCGCGCTCGCCGTCGAGGGCGGCCTGGAGCAGCACCACGGCCGCCGCCTGGTCGATGACGTCGCGCTGGTTCTTGGCCTTGCGGCCGCTCTGGCGCAGGTTGGCCTGCGCGGTCACGGTGGTCAGGCGCTCGTCGTAGAGGCGGACCGGGACCGGCGCGACCCGGGCGGCCAGCGCCGCCGCGAACTCGCGGGCGGCCCCGGCCGCGTGGGACTCGCGGCCCGACAGGGAGGTGGGGAGGCCGACGACGACCTCGACGACCTCGTGTTCGGCGACGAGCGCGGCCAGGCGATCGAGGTCGCCCCTGCCGCGCTTCACCGTCTCGACCGGCGTGGCCAGCAGCCCCGAAGGGTCGCTGCGGGCCACGCCGATGCGGACCGACCCGGCGTCGACGCCGAGTCGTGTGCCCCGTCTCATGACGTCACAGGCTGGCGTTGATCGCCTCGATGACCGCACGCAGCGCGTCGTCGACAGCGCCCGCGTTCGTCCCGCCGCCCTGCGCGACATCGTCCTTGCCGCCACCGCCACCCCCAAGTGCCTTGGCGGCGACTCCTACCAGACGGCCCGCCTTCAGCCCTCGGTCGCGTCCCGCCTCGTTGACAGCGGCGACCACGACGGGACGGTCCGAGGGGACACCGGCGACGACGACCACCGCGGCGCTTCCGGGGAACCGGCCGCGCACATCGAGAGCGAGTTTACGCAGGTCATCAGGGGTGGTACCAGCAGGCGCGCGGTGCGTTACGACGGAAACGCCCTGGATGTCCGAGGCCCCGGACGCGAGCTCCCCGGCCACCGCGAGCACCTGCGCCGACCGCAGTTTCTCGAGTTCCTTCTCGGCGTTGCGCAGCCGGGTGACGATGCCGTCGACCCGCTCGGGCAGCTCCTCGGGACGCGCCTTGAGCGCCCCGCTGAGCTGGGAGACCAGCACGCTCTCCCGGGCCAGGTGGCGGAACGCGTCGAGACCCACGAGGGCCTCCACGCGGCGCACCCCGGCGCCGATCGACGACTCGCCGAGCACCTTGATCAGGCCGAGCTGGCCCGAACTGGCGACGTGGGTGCCGCCGCAGAGCTCGCGGGAGTAGTCGCCGACCTCGACGATGCGCACGACGTCGCCGTACTTCTCGCCGAACAGGGCCAGCGCGCCCATCTTGCGCGCCTCGGCCTGCGAGGTGTGCAGGACGTTGACCTTGAGGTCGTCGATCAGGGTCGCGTTGACCTCGTCCTCGACGTCGCGCAGCACGCTGACGGGCACCGCGCCGGCCGAGGTGAAGTCGAACCGGAAGCGGCCCGGCGAGTTCTCCGAACCGGCCTGCGCGGCGGTCTCGCCGAGCGCGTTGCGGAAGCCGCGGTGGACCAGGTGGGTCGCGGTGTGGCTGCGCGAGATCGACCGGCGGCGGTCGATGTCGATCGCCGCGTGGGCGGCGTCGCCGACCGTGACCTCGCCCGAGGTGACCTTGCCGCGGTGGACGACCAGGCCCGCGATCGGCGACTGCACGTCGACGACCTCGATCTCGCCGTTCTCGACCTTGATGACGCCCTGGTCGGCGAGCTGGCCGCCGCCCTCGGCGTAGAACGGGGTGCGCAGCAGCACGACCTCGACGGTGGCGCCCGCGCTTGCGACCGGGACCGGCGCGCCGTCGACGATGATGCCGGCGATCTCGGTGTCGGTGGTCAGGTGGTCGTAGCCGAGGAACTCGACCTTGCCCGCCTTCTCCAGGATCTGGCCGAACACCGAGATGTCGGCGTTGCCGGTCTTCTTGAGCTTCGAGTCGGCCTTCGCGCGGTCGCGCTGCTCGGCCATGAGGCGGCGGAAGCCCTCTTCGTCGACCTTCAGGCCCTGCTCGGCCGCCATTTCGAGGGTGAGGTCGATCGGGAAGCCGTAGGTGTCGTGGAGCTGGAACGCCTTGTCGCCCGACAGGACCGACGTGTGCGCCTTCTTGCTCTCGGCGACCGCCGTGTCGAAGATCGTCGTGCCGGTGCGCAGGGTGCCCAGGAAGGACGCCTCCTCGGCGTCGATCACGCCGTGGATCTGCGCCGCGTCGGCGATCAGGTCGTGGTACTGCTCGCCCATCGTGCCGATGGTGGTGGCGGTGAGCTCGTGCATGTAGCGCTCCTCGCCCGAGCCGAGCAGGCGCAGGTTGCGGATCGCCCGGCGGAGCATGCGGCGCAGCACGTAGCCCCGGCCCTCGTTGGAGGGCAGCACGCCGTCGCCGACGAGCATGACGCCCGCCCGCAGGTGGTCGGCGATGACGCGCAGCGACACGTCGTCGCGCGCGCCCGCGCCGTAGCGGGTGCCGGTGAGCTCGGCCGCGCGGCTGAGGATCTTGAAGGTGGTGTCGATCTCGTAGATGTTGTCGACGCCCTGCAGGATCGCCGCCATGCGTTCGAGGCCCATGCCGGTGTCGACGCTCTTGGCGGGCAGCTCGCCGACCACGTCGAAGTCGATCTTCGAGCGGACCGTGCCGAGCGTGTACTGCATGAAGACGTTGTTCCACACCTCGAGATAGCGCGTCTCGTCGGCGACCGGCCCGCCCTCGCGGCCGTATTCGGGACCCCGGTCGAAGTAGATCTCCGAGCAGGGGCCGCCGGGGCCCGGGACGCCCATGTGCCAGTAGTTGTCGGCCAGGTCGCGGCGCTGGATGCGCTCGGCCGGGACGCCGGCCCGCTTCCAGATCTCGATCGCCTCGTCGTCGTCGAGGTAGACCGTGACCCACATCTTCTCTTCGGGGAACCCGAAGCCGCCCGCGGCGACCGGGTTGGTGAGCAGCTCCCACGCGAAGGGGATCGCCTGCTCCTTGAAGTAGTCGCCGAACGAGAAGTTGCCGAGCATCTGGAAGAAGCTGGCGTGCCGCGTGGTCTTGCCGACCTCGTCGATGTCGAGGGTTCTGATGACCTTCTGCGCGCTGGCGGCCCGCTTGTAGGGCGGCTTCTGCTGCCCGAGGAAGTAGGGCTTGAACGGGACCATGCCCGCGTTGACCAGCAGCAGCGTCGGGTCCTCCGCGACCAGGCTGGCCGAGGGCACGACGGTGTGCCCGCGCTCTTCGAAGAAGCGCAGGAAGCGGCGTACGATCTCTGCCGACTCCATTTCAGCGGCCGTCCTTTACGTCGTTGGTGATATGTCCGACTGTTCCGAGCCCGTGCCGGGCCCGCAACTCGTTTTCCCTGTTCGCCGCCGTGGCGCGCACGTCGTCGGCGAAGTCGCGCACCTGGTGGGCGGTGCGCCGCGCGACGTGGTCGGGCCTCAGTGACTCCAGTTTGCGCATGACCCAGACCGCCAGCGAGGCGCCCAGCGTCATGTAGAAGAGGCGGCGGATCACGGCCGGCGCTCCACGGCCCGACGGCGGCCGCGCCGCGACAGGGCGTGGCGCAGGCCGTGGGCGAACGAGGAGACCTTGATGATCGGGCCGGTCACGACCGTCGAGGCGAGCCCGGTGATCTTGGCGACGTCGTCGCTGACCTCTTTCACGTTGGAGGCGATGGCCTCCACCGCGACGAGCTGCCGGTTGGTCTCGCTGACGGTGTAGCTGACCTCGTTCAGCAGGGGCACGACCTTGTCGCCCAGCTCGTTGACGACCTTGGTGGTGGCCGTCAGCAGCCGCGCCAGCTTGATCAGCACGTAGGCCAGGAAGCAGACGAGGATCGCCCAGAACATGGCGACGATCAGGCCTGCGACCTCTCCGGCGGTGAGCATGGGCGAACTCCTTCATAAGGCACATTCACCAGCGCGAGCCACAGCCTGCCTTCGGCAGTCCGCGTCTCGCTTCGGGCGGGGCCCCTGCGTTGAATGGCAGAAACCCTATCGCGTATTCCAGGTCCGCCTTCTGCCACGGCGATGGCCGGGCATGCGTGTTCGGGTCAGCGTTCGCCGCGCAGGAAGGCGCGCAGCTTCGCCCACCGCTCGGCGACCGGGGCCTCGGCGCCGTGGGTGGTCGGCTCGTAGTAGCGCCGGTCGCGCACCTCCTCGGGCGCGTAGTCCTGGCGCACCACGCCGTGGTCGAAGTCGTGGGGGTAGCGGTACGCCTCCCCGTGCCCCAGCTTCTTCGCGCCCGGATAGTGGGCGTCGCGCAGGTGGGCCGGGACCTGCCCGATGAGCCCGGCCCGCACGTCGGCCTGGGCCGCGCCGATGGCCTTCACGACGGCGTTCGACTTGGGGGCCAGCGCGCAGTGGATGACCGCCTGGGCCAGGTTGATGCGCCCCTCGGGCAGGCCGATGAACTCGACGGCCTGGGCGGCGGCCACGGCCACCTGGAGGGCGGTCGGGTCGGCCATGCCGACGTCCTCGGAGGCGAAGATGACGATCCGGCGGGCGATGAAGCGGGGGTCCTCCCCCGCCTCGACCATGCGGGCCAGGTAGTGGAGTGCGGCGTCGGCGTCGGAGCCGCGCATGCTCTTGATGAAGGCGCTGATGACGTCGTAGTGCTGGTCGCCCTGGCGGTCGTAGCGGACGGCGGCCTTGTCGACGGCCTTCTCGACCACCTCGACGGTGACGTCGTCGGCCAGGAGGGCGGCGGCCTCCAGGTAGGTGAGGGAGCGCCGGGCGTCTCCCCCGGCCAGCCGGACCAGCTGCTCCCTGGCCTCGGGCCGGAGGGTGACCGTGCCGTTCAGGCCGCGTTCGTCGGTCACGGCGCGGTCGAGGACGGCCCCGACGTCGTCGTCGGTGAGCGACTCGAGGGTCAGCAGCAGCGAGCGCGACAGCAGCGGCGAGATGACGGAGAAGAACGGGTTCTCGGTGGTGGCGCCGATGAAGGTGACCCAGCGGTTCTCCACCGCCGGGAGCAGCGCGTCCTGCTGGGCCTTGTTGAAGCGATGGACCTCGTCGACGAACAGGACGGTCTGCCGCCCGGTCATGCCCAGTTCCCGGCGCGCGTTCTCGATGGCCGTACGCACGTCCTTGACCCCCGCCGAGACGGCCGAGACCTCGACGAACCGGCGTTTGGTGACGTTGGACACGACGTAGGCCAGCGTGGTCTTGCCGGTGCCGGGCGGCCCCCACAGGAACAACGACATGGGGGCCTCGCTCTCCACCAGCCGCCGCAGGGGGGTGCCGGGGCCGAGCAGGTGGCGCTGGCCGATGACCTCGTCGAGGGTGCGCGGGCGCATGCGCACGGCGAGGGGCTCGGGCGTGTTGTCGCGCGCGGCCGAATCGAACAGGCTCTCCACAAACCCCTAGCCTAGGCCCCAGACGGCGGTGGCCCCGGTGTGCCCGGCGCGGACGACGTAGAAGGTGACGGCCAGCGCGCCCACGACGGTCAGCACCGACAGGACCGTGGTCAGGGCCCCGCTGCGGCCCTTGCTCACCGCCCAGACCAGCACCAGCGCGACCACCGCGAGGGCGATCGAGGTCAGCAGCAGCGGGAGGGCGAACGACTCGTGCTCGGCGACCGGCGCGGGCGCCTGGGCGCCGTACCGCGACTCCTTGAGCGCCTCGCCGCTCATCCGGGCGGCGAAGACGCTGATCGGCGCGGCGACGGCCAGCAGCACCACGGCCCAGTCGAGCCGGGCGCGGAAGCGGGGCAGCACGGCGTAGGCGACGGCGACGGCGGCCAGCAGCGGGGTGAAGACCACCGCGGCGTGCACGACCAGCGGATGCAGGGGAAGGCCGAAAACGGAGTCGAACATGCTGGGGACATCTCCTTCGTCATCCACTTGATACCGGAGCGACAACGCGCAGGTTCCCAGATGGATCTGAGAGCGGGATGAGAGCGCTCAACCGCGCCCGTCGGCTCTGACCCGGCCGCGGAAGGGGCGGGTGGCCGGGTCGGGCGGCACGCTGACCGGGCGGCCCTCCATCGCCCTCAGGGCGTGCCGCACCGCCGCGTCGAGCTGGGGGTCGGCCCCCCGGGCCCAGTCGGCGGGGGTGATCAGCACCTCCTCGTCGGGGGTCGCGCCCCGGTTCTCCAGTTCCCAGCCGTAGTTCTCGCTCCAGTGGGCGAAGCCGGGCACCCGCATCCGGGTGCCGTCGGCCAGCCGGTAGACGCCCCGGATGCCGATGACCCCGCCCCAGGTGCGGGTCCCGATGACCGGGCCGAGGCCGAGGGCCTGGACGGCGGCGGTGATGATGTCGCCGTCGGAGGAGGTCTCCTCGTCGCACAGCACCACGACGGGGCCGCGCGGGGCGTCCATGGGATAGCTCCTGGGCTCCTCCCGCCGCGACAACTTCCAGCCGACGATGCGGCGGGACAGCTTCTCCACCACCAGCTGGGAGGTGTTGCCGCCCTGGTTGGCCCGCACGTCGACGATCACGGCCTCCTTGGCCAGCTCGTGGGACAGGTCGCGGTGCAGCTGCGCCCAGCCCGCCCGGTCCATGTCGGGCACGTGCAGGTAGCCGATCCGCCCGCCGGACCGGTGGCGGACCAGCCTCCGCCGGTCGGCCACCCAGGAGTGGTAGCGCAGCCGCCGGTCGTTGACCAGCGGGACCACGGCCACCCGGAAGACGCGGGCGCCCGACTCGACGGTCAGCTCGACCGGGTGCCCGTACGCGGCCCAGAGCAGCGGCGCGGGCCCGGTCACCGGGTCGACCGGCACGCCGTCGACGGCCAGGATCGCGTCGCCGGCCCGGACGCCGGACCCCTGGAGCGGCGAGCGGGCGGCGGTGTCGGAGAGCTCGGAGGGGAAGATGCGCCGGACCCGCCACAGGCCGTCGGTGTCGGGCCCGATGTCGGCGCCCAGTCGGCCGGTGGGGCTGCGCCAGTGGTGGCGGGCGGCGTAGACGTAGGCGTGGGAGGCGCCGAGCTCGCCGACGACCTCGCCGACGAGGTCGGCGAAGTCCTCCGGGCCGCCGACCCGGTCGAGCCAGGGCCGGTAGGTCTCCAGCACCTCGGGCCAGTCGACCCCGGCCATGTCGGCGACCCAGAAGTGGTCGCGCATGATGCGCCCGGCCTCGGCGTACGCCTGCCGCCAGCGCCGGCCCGGGTCGATGCGCACCCGGACGCGTTCGAGGTCGACGCTCACGCCGTCGCCGTTCTTGCTCGTCGCGGAGATCACCCGCAGCTCCGAGGCGTCGCGCACGACGATCCGGGAGCCGTCTCCGCTGACGGAGAAGAAGTGCACGTCGGTGGCGAGCTCCTCGGTCTTGCGCTTGTCGAGGTCGAAACGTTCGAGCACGGTCGGCTCGCCGGTCGTGCCCCGGCACCAGACCAGCCCGCCCTTGACCGGCCGCAACGACCAGTAGTGGGCCTCGGGCACCGGCAGCGGCACGATCCGCCCGTCGAGCCCGGCCAGGTCGACGGTGACGGGCCCGTCGCCGGAGTCGCCGCCGTCGGCCGACTTGCCCTCGACCGAGGGGGCGAACGGCGAGGGCGCGCCGGCCGCGAGCGGCACCAGGTAGGGGCGGGTGCCGTGGGTGATCACCAGGTCGAAGCTGTGGGAGTCGCGGATCATCTCGAAGCCGCGCAGCGACAGGAAGACCAGGTTGCGGCCGTCGCCGGTGAAGGCGGGCGACATGTCGGTGAACCGGCCGTCGGTGACGTGCACGATCTCACTCGCCGGGGTCTCCGGGGCGGGGGTCTCGGTCACCTCGGCGCCCGAGTCGGGGTCGTCGTCCTCCGGCGCTCCGGGGCGCTGGAGGCGGGCCATCCGGATGGCGTAGCCCCGGGAGACCGGGTGGCACCACACCAGCCACTGGGAGCGCGGGTCGAACCCGAGGTCGCTGATCACCCCGTGGTCGGTGCGGGTGAGCTCGGTGACCGTGCCGGTCTCCGGGTCGACCAGGAGCAGGCGGCCGTCGTGGGAGGCGACCGCGATCACCGAGCCGTCGGGGGCGGCCTCCATCTCCTCGACCTGGCCGAGCTCCCCGGCGGCGACCGTCCGGGTGGGGCGGCCGGGCGTGCCCAGCTCGATGGCGTCCTCTCCGCCCGCGTCGGTCACCCAGGCGGCCGGGCCGTTCACCCGTTTGCCCAGGTCGTCGGGCTCGGCGTCGTCGGCGCGGTCGAACCGGCCGAGCACGATGGGCAACCGGGCCCGGCCGCGCCCGGACAGGAGCCGGACCGGGCCGTCCTCGTGGGTCACCCAGTGGACGGCGCCGCCCACCTCGACGGCGCTGGCCCGGCCGGTGGTGTCGCAGGCGACGTCCTCGGGCTGTGGGCTGGCCCAGAAGGGCTGGCGTCCCCGGCCGGCGCCGCCGAGGCGCACCTCCAGCGGTTCGGGCTCGGCGTCGAGGCCGGGCAGCAACCACAGGCTGCCGGCCCGCGCGTAGACGATCCGGGTTCCGTCGGTGGCCGCCTGGCGGGCGTAGAAGTCCTCGTGGCTCGTGTGCTTCCTGAGGTCGCCTCCGTCGTACCGGACCGAATAGAGGTTTCCGGTCCCCTCGTGGTCGGAGAGGAACACGATCCGGCCGCCGACGAGCATCGGCGCGGCGAGCTGGCCCTCGTGGCCGGCCAGCAGGCGGTTCCCGTCGAGCCACAGGCGACCCATGCCGCCGCCCCGGTAGCGCTTCCAGTGGGCGGGGTCGTGACCGGCCGAGGCGGTCAGCAGCAGGGTGCGGCCCTCGCGCAGGTCGAGGTCGCTGACCGGGCCGTAGGGCAGCCGCTCCCCCGGGCCGCCGTCGAGCGGCACCGTGCGCGCCCACGTCCAGTGGGCGAAGGGCTGGTCGTGGGAGCTGCCGGCGATCACCGTCTGGTCGTCGAGCCAGCCGTGCACCCGCGCGCCGTTGCCGCCCCAGTGGGTGAGCTGCTCGATGCCGCCGCCGTCGACCGGCGCGACGTGCACCTCGGCGGGGATGCGCCCGCCCTGCCAGGCCACCATGGCGCCGTCGGGCGACAGGCGCGGGTGGGCGGCGCCCACCTGCTCGACCGTGAGGCGCCAGGCCCGCCCGCCGTCGAGCGGAGCGATCCACACGTCGTCCTCCGCGACGAACGTCAGGAGATCGCGACGGATGTGCGGAAACCGGAGGTATGACCTGCTAGGCACCCCCACAATGCTAATCCCAGCCCTGCCGAAGGCAAGATCGTTACGCATGGGGCGCCTGGGACTGGTCTTACACGAAGCGAACACGATCACGGATAGAGTGACGCGAAACTTCAGCAATGGACGAATAAAGGGAAGGCAACGCAGTGACCCACACGAATCGGCAGAAACCCCTGGCCCTGGGCCAGGCCCGTCGCGTCCGGTTGGGGGTCGGTGCAGTGATCCTCTCGCTCTTCGCGGTGACGGGCTGCAACAGCGCAGATGGCAACACGGCGGCCCCCGGCGAGGAGCCCCCGCCGGCGTCGGCCGCCCCGTCGATCACCTCGATCCCCTCCAAGCTGCCCGACGCGCCGACCGCTCCCCCGACGCCGGTCGACCCCAAGAACGTGAAGTGCGAGTACCGCAAGGACGACACCGGCGTCCCGAGCAAGTTCGTGGGCATGCCGCCGGCCAAGCCGATGAAGGCCGCGCTGGCCGCCAAGAACATGACGCTCAAGACCAACCAGGGCGACATCGTCATCGAGCTGGTGCCCGAGTCGACGCCGTGCACGGTCAACTCGTTCTACTTCCTGGCGAAGAAGAACTACTTCGACAACACCCTGTGCCACCGGCTCACCACGGCCGATAGCAACGGCCTCGACCTGCTGCAGTGCGGTGACCCGCAGGCCAAGGGCGACGGCAAGAACAAGACCGACGGCACCGGCGGCCCCGGCTACCTGTTCCCCGACGAGAACCTCGGCCCGCAGTACACGCGCGGCGTGGTCTTCATGGCCCAGGGCGGCGACGCGGCCAACTCCAACGGCAGCCAGTTCGCCATCTCCTACAGCGACGAGGCGGCCCAGCTCCCGGCGGCGTACACGCCGTTCGGTGTGGTGACCAAGGGCATCGAGATCGTCGACAAGATCGCCGCGGGCGGCGTCATCAAGAACGAGGACGACATCCTGTCGGAGGACGGCGGCTCCAACGCGCCGAAGATGCGCGTGGAGATCAAGGACGTCATCGTCAAGTAGGCGTTTCACACCGAAGGGCGGGTCCATCCGGACCCGCCCTTCGGTGTTTCGGGCGACACGAATCCCAACAGAACCCCTAGAATCTCGCGAAAGGCGATTCCTCAGGCAAATTCCGCATGCGATTGCCATTCCCCTGACCGGAGGCGACACGTTGTCCGAGCACGAGCCGGCACCGTCGTGGGTCATCGACCCGCACAAGCCCAGCGTCGCCCGGATGTACGACTACTACCTGGGCGGCAAGGACAACTTCGCCGCCGACCGGGAAGCCGCCGACGAGATCCTGGCCCGCATGCCCTACGTCCGGGACTTCACCCGGGAGAACCGCGCGTTCTTATCCCGCGTCGTGCGCCTGCTGGCCGCGCAGGGCATCCGGCAGTTCCTCGACATCGGCTCGGGCCTGCCGACCCGGGAGAACACCCACCAGGTCGCCCAGGCGGTCGCCCCCGACGCCCGCGTCGTCTACGTCGACAACGACCCCATCGTGCTGGCCCACGGGCGGGCCCTGCTGGCCAAGAACCGCAACACCGCCGTCGTCCGGGCCGACCTGCACGACCCCAAGGGCATCCTCGACCACCCCGAGGTGCGGGCCCTCATCGACTTCTCCCAGCCGGTGGCGATCATGCTGCTGGCCATAGTGCACTTCGTGCCCGACGACGACGAGGCGTCCCGGATCGTGCGGGAGCTGCGGGTGCCGATGGTGCCGGGCAGCTACCTGGTCATGTCCCACGGCCACATGGGCGAGGTCGACCCCGATCTCCAGCAGGTCGTGTACCAGACGTACCGGCAGACCACCAGCGGGAACATCACGGCCCGCAACTCGGCGCAGGTCGCGGCCTACTTCGAGGGCATGGAGCTGCTGGAGCCGGGGATCGTCCAAGTGGGGGTCTGGCGGCCGGAGATCACGGGGCTGGCCGACGCCGACCCCCGCAAGGCCGGCTTCTTCGGGGCCGTCGGACGGGTCAGGTAAAACAAAAAAGGCCGGCCCTATTCGGACCGGCCTTCTTCGTTGCTAGGCCTTGGGCGTGGCGTCGACGCCCGCCTCCTTGCGCTGCGCCGGGGTGATCGGCGTGGGCGCGGCGGTCAGCGGGTCGAAGCCGGAGGCCGTCTTCGGGAACGCGATCACGTCGCGGATCGAGTCGCCGCCCGCCAGCAGCATGCAGACGCGGTCCCAGCCGTAGGCGATGCCGCCGTGCGGCGGCGGGCCGTACTTGAACGCCTCCAGCAGGAAGCCGAACTTGCTCTCGGCCTCCTCCTTGGAGATGCCCAGCACGTCGAAGACGCGCTGCTGCATCTCGGCGCGGTGGATTCGGATCGAGCCGCCGCCGATCTCCATGCCGTTGCAGACCATGTCGTAGGCGTAGGCCAGGGCCTCGCCCGGGTGGTCCTGGAAGTTGTCGTTCCACTCGGGCTTCGGGCCGGTGAACGGGTGGTGCACGGCCGTCCAGCCGCCTTCGCCGTCGTCTTCGAACATGGGCGCGTCGACGACCCACAGGAACGACCACTGCGACTCGTCGATCAGCTCCTTGCGGCGGCCGATCTCCAGCCGGGCCGCGCCGAGCAGCTCGCGCGAGGCGTGCCGGGCGCCGGCCGCGAAGAAGATCGCGTCGCCGACCTCGGCGCCGGTCGCCGCGCGCAGCCCGGCGGTCTCGGTCTCGGACAGGTTCTTGGCCACCGGGCCGCCGAACCCGTCTTCCTGGACGAGCACGTAGGCGAGCCCGCGCGCGCCGCGCGACTTGGCCCACTCCTGCCAGCCGTCGAGCTCCTTGCGGGTCTGCGACGCGCCGCCGGGCATGACGACCGCGCCGACGTACTCGTTCTGGAACACCCGGAAGGTGGTGTCCTTGAAGTAGTCGGTCAGGTCGACCAGTTCGACGCCGAAGCGCAGGTCGGGCTTGTCGGAGCCGAAGCGGGCCATCGCGTCGGCGTAGGTCATGCGGGGCAGCGGGGAGGGCAGCTCGTAGCCGAGCGTCTCCTTCCACACCCGGCCGATGATGGCCTCGCCGAGCTCCATGACGTCGTCCTGGTCGACGAACGACATCTCGATGTCGATCTGGGTGAACTCCGGCTGACGGTCGGCCCGCAGGTCTTCGTCGCGGAAGCACTTGGTCAGCTGGTAGTAGCGCTCCAGGCCGGCCACCATGAGCAGCTGCTTGAACAGCTGGGGCGACTGGGGCAGGGCGTACCAGTTGCCCGGCTGGAGCCGCACCGGCACCAGGAAGTCGCGGGCGCCCTCGGGGGTCGACCGGGTCAGGTTCGGCGTCTCGACGTAGACGAACCCGCGCTCGTTCATCACCTCGTTGACCAGGTAGGTCGCCTTCGACCGGATGCGCAGCGCGTCGCCGAGCTGCTGGCGGCGGATGTCGAGGTAGCGGTACTTGAGCCGGGCCTCCTCGGAGACGCCCGAGGCGCCCTCGATCGGGAACGGCAGCGGGGCCGCCTCGCTCAGCACCTCGACCTCGGTGGCCACGACCTCGATCCCGCCGGTGGGGATGTCGGGATTCTCGTTGCCCTCGGGCCGCACCCGGACCTCTCCGACGACCTTCACGCAGTATTCGGAGCGCAGGCCGTGGGCGTCGTCCTCCTCGCGGAAGACGACCTGGGCGGAGCCGGAGGAGTCGCGCAGGTCGATGAAGACCACGCCGCCGTGGTCACGACGGCGGGCGACCCATCCGGCCAGCGTCACCTGTTGGCCGGCGTGCTCGGGGCGCAACGTCCCGGCCTGGTGGGTGCGGATCACAAGAGTTTCCCTTTCAGGGTGTCGACGACAGAGGCGAGGGACACCTCGGTCTGTTCAGCGGTTTCCAGGTCCTTCAGCTGTACGGCCCCCGCCTCCAGGTCGCGCTCACCGATGATCAGCGCATACCTGGCCCCCGACTTCGACGCCGCCTTCATGGACCCCTTGAGCCCCCGGGAGCCGTAGGCCATGTCGGCCGCGAGCCCCGCCCGGCGCAGCTCGGTCAGCAGCCCGAACGCGCGGCGGCGGGCCTCCTCGCCCAGGGGCACGGCGTAGACGTCGACCGTCGAGACGGCGGCCGCGGCGACCTCTTCGGCCTCCATGGCCAGCACGGTGCGGTCGAGGCCGAGCCCGAAGCCGATGCCGGGCAGCGGCGGCCCGCCGATGGACTCCGAGAGCCCGTCGTAGCGGCCGCCCCCGCCGACGGCCGACTGCGCCCCCAGGAGCGGGTGGTCGAACTCGAAGGTGGTGCGGGTGTAGTAGTCGAGGCCGCGCACCAGGCGCGGGTTGTCGGTCCACGGGATCGACAGGTCGGCCAGGGCGGTGCGCACCTGGTCGTGGTGGGCCTTGCAGGAGGCGCACAGGTGGTCGGTGACCAGCGGCGCCCCTTCGAGCTGGGCCTTCACCTCGGGCCGCTTGTCGTCGAGGACGCGCAGCGGGTTGATCTCGACGCGGGCGCGGGTGGCCTCGTCGAGGTCGAGGGCGCGCAGGAAGTCCTGCAGCGCGGCCCGGTAGATCGGGCGGCACTCGGCGCAGCCCAGCGTGTTCAGCAGCAGCGTCAGCCGCTGCAGGCCCAGCTGCTGGTACCAGTCCCACGCGATGGCGATCGTCTCGGCGTCGACGAGCGGGTCGTCGCTGCCGATCGCCTCGAGGTCGACCTGGTAGAACTGCCGGTAACGCCCGGCCTGGGGCCGCTCGTAGCGGAAGGCGGGGCCGACGGCCCACACCTTCGCGGGCAGCTGGCCGTTGTGCAGGCCGTTCTCCAGCACCGACCGCAGCACGCCGGCGGTGAACTCGGGCCGCAGCGTGACCGAACGGCCGCCCCGGTCCTGGAAGGTGTACATCTCCTTGGTCACGACGTCGGTCGACTCGCCGACGCCGCGCGCGTAGAGCTGGGTGTCCTCGAACACCGGCAGTTCGAGGTAGCCGTAACCGGCCTTGGTCACCGCGGCGGCGAAGGTGTCGATCGCCCGCCGGAACGCCGCCGAACGGGGCGGCGCGTATTCGCTAACGCCCTTGGGCGCCTGGAAGGTCATCACAGTCCTCGTGTCGGGCCGGGCGCCGCGTCCTTCAAGAAGGGGTTCGAGGCGCGCTCGCGGCCGATGGTCGTCTGGGGTCCGTGACCGGGGAGAACCACCGTTTGGTCTGGCAGCGTCAACGTCTTGGCGAGGCTGCTGAGCATCGCGGAATGGTCGCCGCCCGGCAGATCGGTGCGGCCGATGGAGTCGCGGAACAACAGGTCGCCGCTGAACAGCACGTGTTCGTCGTCGAGCCTGAAGGTCACCGACCCCCCGGTATGGCCCGGCCGGTGGTCGACGACCAGCTCGAGGCCGGCCAGCTCCAAAACGGCGCCGTCGGCGAGCTCGCGGACGTCGTCGGGCTCGCTGAACTCCAGCCCTCCGAACAGCTGTTTGCTCATCGCGCCGAATCCACGGCCCGGATCGCTCAGCAGAACCCGATCATCGGGATGAATCCAGGCAGGAATTTCACGAGCTCCGCAAACCGGACCGACCGACCACATGTGGTCGATGTGCCCGTGGGTCAGGACCACCGCGACCGGCTTCAGCCGGTGCTCGCGGATCAGCTCGTCGAGGCCGTCTTCAGCGTTCTGACCTGGGTCGACGACCACGCACTCCGCGCCGGCGGCGGGCGCGACGACGTAGCAGTTGGTCTGGAAAGACCCGGCTGGGAACCCGGCGATCAACAACGGAGCGGCCTCGATGTCTCAAAGGATTGAGCGAGCGAATGTAACCGAAGGGTACCGGTGCGGGTCGGCGGGCTGCGAACCAATACCCGTGTGCCGATACGATTCGCCCACCTCAATAGTCATTCTTGGACAGTCGGGAGGACGAAGTGGTCACCGGGAAGGACCGGCAGAAGCAACTCGCGCGCGAACACCACGAGCGCCAGCAGGCCGCACGCCTCCAACGTGAGCGCGCCGCGAAGCGCAACGCCGCGATCGGGACCACCGCCGGTGTCGTGGTCGTCATCGCGGGCATCGTGGCGGCGGCGATCTTCCTGACGGGCGGCAGTGACGACGCCGACCCGGCCACGGCGGCGGCGTCGGCCTCGGCCAATCCGGCCGAGAGCGCGGCGGCGGCCCCCGCGGAGCCCCTGCCCTTCGACAAGGGCACGGGCAGGTGCGACTACGTGAGCGACCCGGCGGGCGGGGCCAAGGACGTCGGCAAGCCCGACCCGAAGGTCGCGGCGGCGCCGGCGGTCATGAAGATCGACACCAACCTGGGCGTCATCGAGGCCGACCTCGACGGTGCCAAGGCGCCGTGCACGGTCGGCTCGTTCACCCACCTGGCGAGCAAGGGCTACTTCGCCAACACGAAGTGCCACCGCCTCACGACCGAGGGCATCAAGGTGCTCCAGTGCGGCGACCCGACCGCCACGGGCAGCGGCGGCCCCGGCTACCGCTTCGTCGACGAGAACCTCGAGGGCGCCAGCTACAAGCGGGGCGTGCTGGCCATGGCCAACAGCGGCCCGAACACCAACGGCAGCCAGTTCTTCATCGTCTACGGCGACGAGACCGACACCCTGCCCGACTCGTACACGCCCTTCGGCACGATCACCAAGGGCCTGGACCTCGTCGACAAGGTGGCCAAGGCGGGCGTCGAGGGCGGCGGCGGCGACGGTACGCCGAAGCAGGCTGTCGAAATCAAAGACGTGACAATTACCGGCAAGAGCTGACGTAATACAACCAAGGGCTAAACGCCCTGGAGGCTGATTCGAGTGCGGGAGGACACGGTGACCACCGACCCGTGGGGCCGGGTAGACGACGACGGCACCGTCTACGTGCGTACGGCTGAGGGAGAACGGGCCGTCGGGTCCTGGCAGGCCGGGGAACCGGAAGAGGCGCTGGCCTACTTCCACCGCAAGTTCGACGAGCTGGCCGGTCAGGTCCAGCTGCTCGAACAGCGGGTGAAGGGCACCGACCTGCCGCCCGCCCAGGCGGAGGCCGGCATCCTGAAGCTGCGCGAGGCGATCACCGGGGCGAACGCGGTCGGTGACCTCGACTCGCTGAACAACCGGCTCCAGGCCCTCTCCGAGATGGTCGGCAAGCGCCGCGAGGAAGTGAAGGCGGCCCGCGAGGTCGCCCGCGGCCAGGCCAAGGAGATCAAGGAGCGGATCGTCGGCGAGGCCGAGCGCATCGCCGAGGACGCCACTCACTGGAAGTCCGGCGGCGAGCGGCTGCGCCAGCTCGTCGAGGAGTGGAAGGCCGCCGAGCGGATCGACCGCGCGACCGAGGCGGCGCTGTGGAAGCGCCTGTCCACGGCCCGCACGGCCTTCGCCAAGCGCCGCAAGGCCTACTTCTCCTCGCTCGACGAGCAGCGCGACCAGGTGCGTTCCGCCAAGGAGCGCATCGTGACCGAGGCCGAGGAGCTGTCGAGCTCGACCGACTGGAACGCCACGGCCGCGGCCTACCGCGAGCTGATGCGTCGCTGGAAGGCGGCCGGCCGGGCCTCCCGCGAGGCCGAGGACGAGCTCTGGAACCGCTTCAAGGGCGCCCAGGACCAGTTCTTCCAGGCCCGCTCGACGGTGTTCGCCGAGCGCGACGCGTCGTTCGCGGCCAACGCCGACGCCAAGGAGCTGCTGCTCGTCGAGGCGGAGAAGATCCTCCCGGTGACCGACGTCCGCGCGGCGCGCGGTCAGCTCCGCGCGCTGGTCGAGCGGTGGGAGGCCGTCGGCCCGGTGCCGCGCGAGCAGCGCGACCGGCTCGAGGGCGGCCTGCGGAAGATCGACGACGCGGTCCGCAAGGCCGAAGAGGCGGAGTGGAAGCGCTCCAACCCCGAGGCCCGCGCGCGGGCGCAGGACACGGTCAACCAGCTCCGCCGCTCGATCGAGCAGCTGGAGACCCGGCTGGCCAAGGCCCAGCCGGGCAGCAAGCAGGCCAAGGAGGCCGAGGAGGGCATCGCCGCCCGCCGCTCCTGGCTCGAAGAGGCCGAGCGCACGCTCGCCGAGTTCTCCTAGCAGGTCGTGCCCGCGGCGCCTGACCCATGAAGGGTCAGGCGCCGCTGGTCACCCGGTAGACGTCGTAGACGCCCGGGATGTTGCGCACGGCCTTGAGCACGTGGCCCAGGTGCTTGGGGTCGCCCATCTCGAAGGTGAACTTGCTGACCGCCACCCGGTCGCGCGAGGTCGTCACCGACGCCGACAGGATATTGACGTGGTGGTCGGACAGGGTCCGGGTCACGTCGGACAGCAGACGGGGCCGGTCGAGCGCCTCGACCTGGATCGCCACCAGGAACACCGAGTCGTCGCCGGCCGACCAGGCCACCTCGACGAGCCGCTCGGGCTGCTCCTGGAGCTGCCCGACGTTGGCGCAGTCGACCCGGTGCACCGAGACGCCGTGGCCCCGGGTCACGAAGCCGGTGATGTCGTCGCCCGGGACGGGCGTGCAGCAGCGCGACAGCCGTACCCACACGTCGGGGTCGCCCGCCACCGTGACGCCCGCGTTGGTGCCGGCCCTGGGACGTCCCTTGAGCTGCGTGGGCAGCGCCGCCTCGGCGATGTCCTCCTCGGCCCCCTCGACCCCTCCCAGGGCCTGTACGAGCTTCTGGACGACCGCCTGGGCCGCGATGTGCCCTTCGCCCACCGCCGCGTAGAGCGCCGACACGTCGGCGTAGTGGAGATCACGCGCCAAGGCGAGCAGCGCCTCGCCCGACATGAGCCGCTGGAGCGGCAGGCCCTGCTTGCGCATCGCCCGCCCGATGGCCTCCTTGCCGGCCTCGATCGCGGTCTCGCGGCGCTCCTTGGAGAACCACTGGCGGATCTTGTTGCGGGCCCGGCCCGACTTGACGAACTTCAGCCAGTCGCGCGAGGGCCCGGCGTCGGGCGACTTCGAGGTGAAGATCTCGACCGTGTCGCCGTTGCCCAGGCGCGACTCCAGCGGCACCAGCCGCCCGTTGACCCGGGCCCCGATGCAGCGGTGGCCGACCTCGGTGTGCACGGCGTAGGCGAAGTCGACCGGGGTCGCGCCGTCGGGCAGCGCGATGACCTGGCCGCGCGGGGTGAAGACGAACACCTCGGAGACCGACAGGTCGAAGCGCAGCGACTCGAGGAACTCGCCCGGGTCGGAGGTCTCCTTCTGCCAGTCGAGCAGCTGGCGCAGCCACGCCATGTCGTTGACGTCCTTGACCTTGCCACCCGGGTTGGAGGCGACCATCTCCTCCTTGTACTTCCAGTGGGCGGCGACGCCGTATTCGGCGCGGTGGTGCATCGCGCGGGTGCGGATCTGCAGCTCGACCGGCTTGCCCTCGGGCCCGATGACCGTCGTGTGGAGCGACTGGTACATGTTGAACTTGGGCATCGCTATGTAGTCTTTGAACCGGCCGGGCACCGGGTTCCACCGAGCGTGGATCGTTCCGAGCGCGGCGTAGCAGTCGCGGACCGTGTCGACCAGGACCCGGATGCCGACCAGGTCGTAGATGTCGTCGAAGGCGACGCCCTTGGCGATCATCTTCTGGTAGATCGAGTAGTAGTGCTTCGGGCGGCCCTTCACGGTCGCCCGGATCTTCTGCTCCCGCAGGTCGGAGTGGACGTTCTCGATCACTTCCTGCAGGAACAGGTCGCGCCGGGGGGCCCGCTCGGAGACCATGCGGGCGATCTCGTCGTAGCGCTTGGGGAAGAGCATGGTGAACGCGAGGTCCTCCAGCTCCCACTTGATCGTGTTCATGCCCAGGCGGTGGGCCAGCGGCGCGAAGATCTCCAGCGTCTCGCGGGACTTCTGCTGCCGCTTGTGCTCGGGCATGTAGCGCATGGTGCGCATGTTGTGGAGCCGGTCGGCCAGCTTGATGACCAGCACCCGGATGTCGCGGCTCATCGCCACGACCATCTTGCGGACCGTCTCGGCCTGGGCGGCGTCGCCGAACTTGACCTTGTCGAGCTTGGTCACCCCGTCGACGAGCAGCGCGATGTTCTCGCCGAAGTCGGCGCGCAGCTCGTCGAGCCCGTAGGCGGTGTCCTCCACGGTGTCGTGGAGGAGCGCCGCGCACAGGGTCTCGTCGTCGGTGCCGAGCTCGGCCAGGATGGTCGCCACGGCCAGCGGATGGGTGATGTAGGGGTCACCGCTCTTCCGCTTCTGGTCGCGGTGGTGGTAGGCCGCCGTCTCGTAGGCCCGCTCGATCAGCCGGAGGTCGGCCTTCGGGTGGGTGGCCCGGACCGTCTTGAACAGGGGCTCGAGGACGGGGTTCATCGCACCCCACTGCCCCCCGAACCGGCCCAGCCTGCGCCGGACGGCCGTCCCCTTCTCCGGGGGCGCCGCCTCTGCGGGCACATCGGGAACCGGCGCGCCGGGTGCTTCGACGGGCGCGTTGCCGGGGGCCACTTCACGGGGCACTCAGACTCCTCACATTCGAGTCCAGATCACTCAGTGTAGGTCAAACGGTAACCAAAGCTCTGACGTCGAGATCGGGCAGCCTCTCCCTGCCGGGGAGGAAGGACAGCTCCATCAGGAAGGACACGGCCACCACTTCGGCGCCCGCGCGCCGCACCAGGTCGACCGCGGCGGCCGCGGTGCCGCCGGTGGCCAGGACGTCGTCGACCACCAGGACCCGCTCGCCCGGGGCGAACGCGTCGGCGTGGACCTCGATCGTCGCCGAGCCGTATTCCAGATCGTAGGACGCCTCAAGCGTCTCGGCGGGCAGTTTGCCCTTCTTGCGTACCGGGACGAAGCCCGCGCCCCTTCTGAGGGCCACGGGAGCGGCCAGGATGAAACCCCTGGCCTCGATGCCGACCACCTTGTCGAAGGAGAACCCCTCAGCCAGGTCGTCGACGACCGTCGTGAACGCGGCCGGGTCGGCCAGCAGGGGGGTGATGTCCTTGAACAGGATGCCAGGCTGCGGATAGTCGGGAATATCCCTGATCAGCGAGATCCACTCGGTCACCTGCCAACTTTAATGGCTGCTCAGGGCCAGACGCTTCGGGACCCGGGCCGGCCACGAATCACGCCCGCCACAAAAAGCGAAACGCCCCGCGGGCTCCGGATCTTCCCCGGATCCCGCAGGGCGTTCGCGTGTCTATTGGGCAGATTCCCCACGCGAGCCACGACCGGCCTTCGGCCGGCCGCGTCTCGTGTCTATTGGGCAGATTCCCAACGCGAGCCACGACCGGCCTTCGGCCGGCCGCGTCTCGCTCTGCTACTTCTTCGCGTGTTCCTTCTTCTCCTTGGCGGAGGCCTGCTTGGCCTCGGAGGCCTCGCGCTGTTGCACTCTCTTGGCGAGGGCGATCCACTGGGGTTCGCGCTCCTTGAGCGACACCAGGATCGGCGTCGCCACGCACAGGGAGGAGTAGGTGCCGACGAGCATGCCGACGAAGAGGGCCAGCGAGAGGTCCTTCAGCACACCCGCGCCGAGCAGCGTGGTCCCGATGAACAGGATCGCCGCCACCGGCAGGATCGCCACCAGCGAGGTGTTCAGCGACCGGATCAGGGTGTGGCTGAGGGCGTTGTTGGCCGCCTGGGTGTAGGTCATCTTCGCCGACGTCTTCAGCGGGGTCGTGACCTCCTTGATCATGTCGAACACGACGACCGCGTCGTAGAGCGAATAACCGAGGATGGTCAGGAAGCCCAGCATGGTCGCCGGGGTGACCTCGAAGCCCGACCAGGAGTAGATGCCGGCCGTGATCACGAGGTCGTGGATGAGCGCGACGATCGCCGCCAGCGCCATCCGCCACTCGAACGCCATGCTCAGGTAGAGCATGATCGCGATCATGAAGACGATCAGGCCGATCCAGGCCTTGGTCGAGACCTCACCACCCCACGTCGCCCCGATGACCTGGGTGCTGACGTCGTTGGGCTGGATCTTGTACTCGTCGGCCACGGTCTGCTGGACCTTGGTGACCTCGGAGCCCTCGAGGCTCTCGGTGGTCACCCGCCAGTTGGGCCCGGCCTCCTGGACGATCACCTGGTGCGGACCGGCCGAACCGACCACCTCGCGCACCTGCTCGATCGACGAGCCGGGCGTACGGGTGAAGTCGAAGACCGAACCGCCGGTGAACTCGACGCCCAGGTTGAGCGGCTTGATGAACAGACCGGCGATCGAGATGATCAGCAGCGTGAGCGACAGGCCGTACCAGAGCTTGCGCTTACCGACGAAGTCGATGTCGATGTCGCCGCGGTAGAGGCGGCGCGCGAGGCCGGCGGCCATCACGCCTCCTGGAGGGTGGTCGAGGTGGACGACGAGTCGGTGCGCGCCATGCGCTCGGCGTCGAGTCCGGACAGCGGGTGGCCCTTGGCGAAGAACTTCATGCGCGCCACCAGCGACATGAGCGGCTTGGTGAAGAGGAACACCACCACGATGTCGATGACGGTCGTCAGGCCCATCGCGAAGGCGAAGCCGGCGACGTCGCCCACGGCCAGGAAGTAGAGCACCAGGGCCGCGATGAACATGACCGCGTCGGCCACGAGGATCGTGCGGCGGGCCCGCTTCCAGGCCACCTCGACGGCCGTGCGCAGACTGCGCCGGCCCTCCTTCATCTCGTCTCGGATTCGCTCGAAGTAGACGATGAAGGAGTCGGCGGTGATGCCGATCGAGACCACCAGGCCGATGATGTGCGGCAGCGACAGGCGGAAGCCCGCGTTGGCGCTGAGCACCACCACCGACAGGTAGGTGACGACCGTCGCGACCAGGAGGCTGGCGATGCCGACCACGCCGAGGCCGCGGTAGTAGAGCAGCAGGTAGAGCATGACGATGATGAGGCCGATGCCGCCCGCGATCAGACCGCCGCGCAGCTGGTCGGCGCCGAGGGTCGAGGAGACCGACACCGTCGAGCTGACCTTGAACTTCAGCGGCAGCGCGCCGTACTTCAGCTGGTCGGCCAGCTCGGTCGCCGTCTGCGAGGTGAAGCTGCCCGAGATCTCGGTCTTGCCGCCGGTGATGCGGCCGTTGGAGACCGGGGCCGTCACGACCACGCCGTCGAGCACCGCGCCGATCTGGTTGCGCGGCGGCTGGCTGTTGAAGGTCTTGTTGGTGAGCTCGGACCACTTCGTGGCGCCCGCGCTCTTGAAGTCGAGGTTGACGACCCACTCGCCGGTGTCCTGGCGCACGCCGGACGAGGCGGTGCTGATCTCCGAACCCTGGACCGCGGCCACGTCGAGGATGTACTTCGCGGTGCCGCTCTCGTCACACGCGGCGAACTGCTTGGTCGGGTCGTCGAGGACGCCCGCGCCCTTGTTGTTGGCCGTGCACTTGAGGTCCTTGAACTGCTGCAGGACGGCCGGGTCGATGCCGGACAGATCCTGGCCCGCCAGCGGGTCGGCGGCGGCGTTCGGGTCGGCCGAGGGCTGCGTCGTCACCAGCGGCGAGGCGGCCGGGCTGGGCTCGGCGTTCTTCTTCTTGCCGTTGCCCTGCTGGTTGTCACCCTGGTTGTCGCCCTGCTTGTTCCCCTGGCCCGCCTCGGCGCTCGCGGTCGGCGAGGGCGCCTGGAGGGCCTTGGAGACCGCCCGGCCCGCCGGGCTGGCGGCCGGAGAGGCGGCGGCCGAGGGCGTCACGGCCGGGAGCGAGCCCGACGGGGCCGGCGAGGCCGCGTCGCTGGGCAGCGCGGCCGGCTGCTCCTGGGCCGGGGCGACGGCGAGCACCTGGCGGAAGCGGAGCTCGGCGGTCGTGGCCACCAGCTTCAACGCCTCTTCCTGACCCGCGCCCGGGATCTGGATCAGGATGTTGTCACTGGCCCTCGCGACCTGGGCGTCGGAGATGCCCTGCCCGTTGACGCGGTCACGGATGATGTTGACGGCCCGATCGAGGCTCTCTTGCGAGGGCGCCTTGTTGTCGAGGGTCTCGGGCGAGAGCGTGACTGTCGTGCCGCCCGCGAGGTCGAGACCGAACTTCGGGATGTACGCGTTCTGCAGGACCACGGCCGCGCCCATGGCGGCGATGATCGCCAGAAGAAGCAGGAGCGTGCGTCCCGGCTTGATCTGGCTGCTGGTCGGTGGGGCCACTGGTGGTCAGTCTTTCGTCAAGGGGTCTTCAATGAGGGTACTCAGGACTTGCGGGTGCTGGAGTCTCCAGTCTCCGGGCTTTCCGCGACGTTGTCGCCGTCGGTCTTCTCGTCGGTCTCGGTGGAGTCGACCGGGCCGTCGCCGTAACCGGGCTCGTCGGTGAGCACACGGCCGATGGCGGCCTTGACCCAGCGGGTCTCGACGCCGGGCGCCACCTCGAGGATGACGTCCTCGTCGGCGAATCCGACCACGGTGCCGAACAGTCCCGTTGTGGTCATCACGCGGGAACCCACGCTGAGCGAGTTCTGCATCGCGACCTGCTCCTGCTGCCGCTTCCGCTGCGGGCGGATGAGCAGGAAGTAGAAGACCACGAAGAGCAGGACGATCGGGAGTAGCTGCGCAAGCCCTTCCACGGGGCTCTCCTTCGTTGAAGAGATGACCGGCCATTCGCCGGAGGTCACACGAGGTTTGACGCCGGTCCGGGCCACACGCTCGGCACGTCACCTTACATAGCGAGCCTAGCCACCCAGCCAAGCCACGCAGTGTAGGCGAGCTGTCAGAACCCCGGCAACGAAGCCACGATCCGCCGCGCGGGAAAGTTCCGTTTTCACGCCTATTGCAACCATTCCGTGATCCCCAAGGCCCTTTCCGGCATCACTGTGGGTTATCAGGAGGGTCGTCGAAGACGACGCCGGCCCCGAACGCGTCGGGCGGCGGGACCAGCCCCAGATGCACCCAGGCGGCGGCCGTGGCGACGCGCCCGCGCGGGGTGCGGGCGAGCAGCCCCTGGCGGACCAGGAACGGCTCGGCGACCACCTCGACGGTCTCGGGCTCCTCGCCGACGGCTACGGCGAGTGTCGACAACCCGACGGGCCCGCCGCCGAACTTGCGCAGCAGCGCGCCCAGGACGGCACGGTCGAGCCGGTCGAGGCCCTCGGCGTCGACTTCGTAAAGATTCAGCGCGGCCGCGGCGATCTCCCGGGTGATCAGCCCGTCGGCGCGCACCTCGGCGAAGTCGCGCACCCGGCGCAGCAGCCGGTTGGCGATGCGGGGGGTGCCCCGGGAGCGGCCGGCGATCTCGGCGGCCCCCTCTTCTGGCAGGTGGACGCCGAGCAGCCGGGCCGAGCGGTGGAGCACGGTCTCGAGCTCGGCCTCGTCGTAGAACTCCATGTGGGCGGTGAACCCGAACCGGTCGCGCAGCGGCGCCGGCAGCAGGCCCGCCCGGGTGGTCGCCCCGACGAGGGTGAACGGCGCGACCTCCAGCGGGATCGCGGTGGCCCCCGGCCCCTTGCCGACGACGATGTCGACCCGGAAGTCCTCCATCGCCAGGTAGAGCATCTCCTCGGCGGGCCGCGCCATGCGGTGGATCTCGTCGATGAAGAGCACTTCGCCGTCGGTCAGGGTCGACAGGATGGCGGCCAGGTCGCCGGCCCGCTCCAGCGCCGGGCCCGAGGTCACCCGCAGCGGGGCGCCGAGCTCGGCGGCGATGATCATGGCGAGGGTGGTCTTGCCGAGGCCGGGCGGCCCGCTCATCAGCACGTGGTCGGGCGGCCGGTTGCGCCGCAGCGCCCCTTCGAGCACCAGGGACAGTTGCTCCCTGACCCTCGGCTGCCCGATGAACTCGGCCAGCCGCTTGGGCCGCAGCGCCGCCTCGATCAGCCGCTCGTCGCCCTGGACGTCGGCCGACACCAGCTCCCGCTCGAAGGAACCGACGATCTCGACCTCATAGGACCCGTCGCCGGACTCGTGGATCGAACCCTCGCGGAACCCGCCGACCGAACCGGGCACCAGGTCGTCACGATCGCGGGACGGCTCAAGTGAATCTTTCATCGCACGCTCAGCGCCCGCAGGGCCGCCTTCAGCAGCGGCGCGATCTGGGGCTGGCGTCCGGCGGCCAGTTCGGCCTCGGCGTCGGGGGTCACCACGGCGAGGGCGTCGTCGGCGTCGCGGGCGGAGTAGCCCAGCCCGACGAGGCCCGAATGCACCTGCTCGCGCCAGAGGGCCTCGCGGGCGGGCCCGTTGATCGCGGCGTTGACGACCTCTTCCGGGGTGCCCAGCTTGCCCTTGAGCTCCAGCACGAGCCGTTGTGCGCCCTTCTGGCCGATGCCCGGCACCATCTGCAGGGCCTTGAGGTCGCCGGAGGCCACCGCGACACGCAGCGCGTTGGGCGAGTGGACGGCGAGCATCGCCAGCGCGAGCCGGGGCCCGATGCCGCTGGCGGTCTGCAGCATCTCGAACACCACCCGCTCGTCGTCGGAGGCGAACCCGTAAAGGGTCAGCGACTCCTCCCGGACGACCAGCGAGGTCGACAACCGGCCGCTCTCCCCCACCCGCAGCAGACCCAGCGTTCCAGGCGTGCAGTGGACGAGGACGCCCACTCCCCCGACCTCCACCACCGCGGCGTCAGGGGCGATGGCGGTGACCAGACCGGACACCGAGGCGATCATCAGGCGCTCCCGGGATTGCGGACGAGGACCGGAGGGACATCCCGGCCCGGACGGACGGACGACCCGGCGGCCACTTCGCGACCCCCGTCGGCGGCGATCACCGGGGACCCCGGCCGGCCCGGGCGGTCGCGGCGGCCGTGGCCAGGCGGTTCTGCATGCCGCCGCGCCACACGTGGCAGATGGCCAGCGCCAGCGCGTCGGCGGCGTCGGCGGGCTTGGGCATGGCGTCGAGGCGGAGGATGCGGGTGACCATGGCGCCGACCTGCTTCTTGTCGGCGGTGCCGCTGCCGGTGACGGCGGCCTTGACCTCGGAGGGGGTGTGGAGCGCCACGGGCAGCCCGCGGCGGGCCGCGCACAGGATGGCCAGGGCGGCCGACTGGGCGGTGCCCATGACGGTCCGGACGTTGTGCTGCGCGAACACCCGCTCGACGGCCACCGCGTCGGGCGCGGTCTCGTCGAGCCACTTCTCGAGGCCCTGCTCGATCGCCACCAGGCGGGCGCCGATCTCGTCGTCGGCCGGGGTGCGGATCACGCCGACGGCCACCAGGCGGGCGGGCGATCCGGGGCGGCCCTCGACGACGCCGACGCCGCAGCGGGTGAGCCCGGGGTCGACACCCAGCACGCGCACCGGCGGCCCCCTTCCGCTCCGAACATGTGTTCGGCGATCTTACACTAGAAGTAGTCGAGCAGGTACGCCTTCGCCGCGAACACCGCGTCCAACGTGTCGTCGAACACCGTGGGGCCGGTCAGCCCGCCCGACATGCGCAGAGTGGCGGCGGGCACGCCGGCGTACAGGGCCGAGAGGGCGTTGATCGTGAGGGCCGGGCCGGTTCCCGCGCCCTTCGACAGGGCGCCCGTGCCGTCGGCGACCTCCAGGAGCCAGGTGCCGTCGTTGGCGGGGCGGGCCGGGTCGGTGAGTTCGAAGGGGACCGCCGCGGTCACCGCCGTGGGGTAGCCGCGCCGGGCGACGGCGTCGGCGGGGTCGACGACGCGGAACATCCAGCGGGTGGGCGTCACGACGTCGGTGGAGCGTTCGCGCAGCAGCCACAGGACCGGGTCGTCGGGCGCGATGGTGGCGGTGACCCGCTTGGCGACCGACGAGGAGGTGCCGACGAGGGCCCACAGGGCGCGTGTGGTCGCCTCGGAGGCGGCCAGGAGGCCGTCGACCTCGATGTCGCCGCCCGACCAGCGGTAGATCACGTAGCCGTCGTCGGCGAGGTAGCAGAAGTCGTCGTCGTCCTCCAGCCACACCCGCCAGGTCTCCGGCGTGTACGACAGGGGCCCGGAGGCGCGGGTGGCGGCGTGGACGCGGCCGATCAGCGACACCAGCTCGTCGGTGTCGGCGGGACCCATGCGGCGCAGCCCGACCGGCGCGCCGGGGGCGATCGTGCGCAGCGCCTCGGTGGGGAGGGTCGCGATCAGGCGGCTGCCTGCGTGCTCGAAACCGGCGCTCCGGTAGACCGGGGTGGTCGCCGGGTAGAGCGCGGAGACCGCCGAGCCGAGCTCGGAGCAGCGGTCGAGCACGGCGGTCATCAGCAGTCGGCCGACGCCCCTCCCCCGGTCTTCGGGCGCGACGGTGACGCCGGCCACGCCGCCCATGGGCTGCGGGCGGCCGTGCCACCACTGCGTGAAGGGGTTGAGCCGGGCGGTCGCGACCAGGCGGGCGCCGTCGAAGACGCCCAGGCAGCGCCCCTGGGACAACAACGGCGTGACCATGCGGCGCCAGATCGCGGCGTCGGACGCCGAGAGTGGCCCGAAGGCCCGCTTGCGGTTGTCGAGCACCGCGTCGAGATCGTCTTCGCCGAGATCACGGATATCCACGGAACCACAACCTACGCAGGCCCCGTGGAACCGCGCAATCCAGTCGAAATTAGGCGTCGAGCTTGGCCAGGATCTCGTCGGAGACGTCGGCGTTGGCGTAGACGTTCTGCACGTCGTCGCTGTCTTCGAGCGCGTCGATCAGCTTGAAGACCTTGCGGGCCGTGTCCTCGTCGACCGGGACGTTGATCGTCGGCAGGAAGCTGCTGTCGGCCGAGTCGTAGTCGATGCCGGCGTCCTGGAGGGCCTTGCGGACCGGCACGAGGTCGCTGGCCTCGGTCACGATCTCGAACGACTCGCCCAGGTCGTTGACCTCTTCGGCGCCCGCTTCGAGCACCACTTCGAGGACCTGGTCCTCGCTGATCTCGACGCGGCCGGCCTTGGTCTCCGACACCAGCTTGGGCACCAGGATGACGCCCTTGCGGTTGAACATGTAGGACACCGAGTTGGGGTCGGCCAGCGAGCCGCCGTTGCGGGTCAGCGCGACCCGGACCTCGGACGCCGCGCGGTTGCGGTTGTCGGTGAGGCACTCGATGAGCATGGCGACGCCGCTGGGGCCGTAGCCCTCGTACATGATCGTCTGCCAGTCGGCGCCACCGGCCTCCAGGCCGCCGCCGCGCTTGCGGGCGCGCTCGATGTTGTCGACCGGGACCGAGCTCTTGCGGGCCTTGGTGATGGCGTCGTAGAGGGTCGGGTTGCCCTCAGGATCGGGGCCACCGGTCCTGGCCGCCACTTCGATGTTCTTGATGAGCTTGGCGAACAGCTTCCCGCGCTTGGCGTCGAGCGCGGCCTTCTTGTGCTTCGTCGTCGCCCATTTGGAGTGGCCGGACATCGGCTAGAGCTCCCTTACCATCTCAACGAAATACGAATGGACCCGCGCGTCGCCGGTCAGTTCCGGATGGAACGAGGTGGCGAGCAACGGGCCTTGGCGGACCGCGACGATCCTATCCCCGGCGCGGGCCAGCACTTCGACATCGTTTCCGACGGACTCGACCCAGGGCGCCCGGATGAAGATCGCCCGGAAGCCCTGAATCCCCGGGAGGTCCAGATCGTACTCGAAGGAGTCGACCTGGCGCCCGAAGGCGTTGCGGCGCACGACCATGTCGAGGCCGCCGAGGGTCTGCTGACCCTCGATGCCGCCCTCGATGCGGTCGGCCAGCATGATCATGCCAGCGCAGGAGCCGTAGGCGGGCATGCCCGCCTTCACCCGCTGCTGGATGGGGTCGAACATCTCGAACGCCACCGCGAGTTTCCACATCGTGGTCGACTCGCCGCCCGGGATGACCAGGGCGTCGACCTGGTCGAGCTCCTCGGGGCGGCGGACCGCCACCGCCACGGCGCCCGACTCCACCAGGGCACGGGCGTGCTCGCGGACGTCGCCCTGGAGCGCGAGCACGCCGATCGTGGGTGTGCTCACCAGCCGCGCTCGGCCAGGCGGTGGGGCACCGGGATGTCGTCGACGTTGATGCCGACCATGGCCTCGCCGAGGCCGCGCGAGACCTTGGCGATCACGTCGGGGTCGTCGAAGAACGTGGTGGCCTTGACGATCGCGGCGGCCCGCTGGGCGGGGTTGCCCGACTTGAAGATGCCGGAGCCGACGAACACGCCCTCGGCGCCGAGCTGCATCATCATCGCGGCGTCGGCCGGGGTGGCGATGCCGCCCGCGGTGAACAGCACGACCGGCAGCTTGCCCTCGCGGGCGACCTCGGCGACCAGCTCGTAGGGGGCCTGGAGCTCCTTGGCGGCGACGTAGAGCTCGTCTTCGGGCAGGCCCTGGAGACGGCGGAGCTCGGCGCGGATGGTGCGCATGTGGGTGACGGCGTTGGAGACGTCGCCGGTGCCGGCCTCGCCCTTGGAGCGGATCATGGCCGCGCCCTCGGTGATGCGGCGCAGGGCCTCGCCCAGGTTGGTGGCGCCGCACACGAAGGGCACGGTGAAGCGCCACTTGTCGATGTGGTTGGCGTAGTCGGCCGGGGTGAGCACCTCCGACTCGTCGACGTAGTCGACGCCGAGCGACTGGAGGACCTGGGCCTCGGCGAAGTGGCCGATGCGGGCCTTGGCCATGACCGGGATCGAGACGGCGGCGATGATGCCGTCGATCATGTCGGGGTCGCTCATGCGGGACACGCCGCCCTGCGCGCGGATGTCGGCGGGCACCCGCTCCAGGGCCATGACCGCGACCGCGCCGGCGTCTTCGGCGATCTTGGCCTGGTCGGGCGTGACGACGTCCATGATCACGCCGCCCTTGAGCATTTCGGCCATGCCGCGCTTCACGCGCGCGGTGCCGACGGACGGGGTCGTTTCGGGGCTGGACACGGCGCTACCTCACTCGAGGGGACTGGTGAATTGGTTCTATATTAGGCGTCCGAGCGAACCAAAACGACAGTCCATTTCGTACCGAAAGACTGGCGGAACCGGACAGTCCGGCTACGGCGCGATCGGCGTCCTGGACGCGAGCACGACCCAGACCTGGCCCCGGGCGAAGGGCATCGGGGTGCCGTCGGCCAGCGTGAACGTGGTGCCGTCCTCCTCCGTCGGCCGCTTCCACCTGACCTTGTACGCCTGCCCGTCGCGCAGCACGATGCCGGTGCCCTTGCCGGTCGAGTGGACCAATGGCGTGTAGCTGCCGGTGAAGTCGTGGAACTGCGACCGCTCGGTCTTGGTGTACTGCACGACCACGGTCGCGGGGGCGATCTGGCCGCCCTCGGCGGCCATGTCCTTCTCGCCGTCCTGGATGACGGCCCACTTCTTCGCGTTCGCGTTCCACTGGAAGGTGAAGGTCGCGGCCGGGTACTTCACCGTGTACAACTTCTTCGGCACGCCGCCTTCCGGCGCCTCGTCGGAGAAGGTGAAGCCGATGTCCTTGGCCTTGGTCGCCTTGGCCTGCTTCAGCAGCTGGGCGGGGCGGCCGACCAGGTTGTAGGGCGCCACCCGGCCCGGGTAGCGGAAGTAGGCGCCGGGGGCCGAGCTGTCCGACACGTCGACCAGCGACGCCTGCTGCACGAACGGGATCATCTTGGTCTGCACGCCCGAGTAGGCCAGGGCGGGCTTGCCGAACATCGGCAGGATGTGCAGGTCGGAGATGCGGGCCGAGCGGACCGGGCCGACCTCCTTGGGCAGCTTCGAGGAGAAGATCGCCATCAGCCGGGTCAGGCCGCCCTCGACCTGCTCGACGTAGACGATGTCGGCGGACTTCACGCCGATCTGCGGCTTGCCCGAGTGGGTGTTCTCGATCTTGACGGCCAGGACCGGCTTGCGGGCGGCGACGGGCATGCCGGTGAAGGGGTGCTCCGGGGGCTTGGTCGGCGAGGCCGACGCGGCGACATCGGCGGCCTGCGGCGTCGTGCCGGGGTTGCCGCTCTCGCCCCCCGACGAGCACGCGGTGGTCAGCAGGGTCGCCGCCGCGAGCATGAGAACGCCCATCCGATGTGCCCGCACGGACAACTCCTCCCGAGTCCCGAAAAATCGGCGCTAGCTTACCGGCGCTAGCTGGTAATTCGGTCAGAGTCCGTCAAGTCGGTCAGGCGCCCGCCATGGCCTTCGGAGGATCGTCGTCGATGTCGAAGAACTCGGGGTAGGGCGTGTGCCCGGCCAGCCGCAGCACCCGGGCCAGGAAGCGGCGCTGGGCGACCCGGGTGACGTCGACGGCGTTGTTGTAGAACCGCCGCGAGTAGACGACCTTGGCCACCGAGGCGTCGAGCTCGGCCAGCAGCTCTGGGGCCCGCACCCTCTCGGCGAAGGTCTCCTGGTCGACCACCGCCCGCAGGGTGCGCGACAGGTCGCTCTCGGCGTGCTCGCGCTCGTCGGGGCCGGCCGTACGCGCCTCGTGGGCCGCCGCCGCCAGCACCAGCGACGTGGCCGGGTCGAGCAGCCGCGAGCCGGCCAGCTCCAGGCTGACCGCGGCCCGCCGCAGCAGGGCGGCGTCGAGGGCGGCGTGGGCGGTCTCCAGGCGGATGTGCAGCCGGTCGAGCCGCCCGGCCCGCCACGAGATGTAGACGGCCGTCAGCACGATCACCACGCCGACGACCAGGATGACCGTGGTGTTCACTCCTCGTCCTCCACGCCGACCGGGGCGCCGGTGACGGTCTCGTAGACCCGCAGGACGTCGCGGGCGACGGTCGACCAGTCGTATTTGCGGACCGCGAGGCGGGCCTCGTCGGAGTACTTGGCCCGGCGCTGCGGGTCGTCGAGCAGCTTCCCCGCCTCGCGGGCCAGCGCGGCGGCGTCGCCGGTGGCGAACAGGGCCCCGGCCTGGCCGTCGCCCAGCACCCTGCGGAAGGCCGGGATGTCGCTGGCCAGGATGGTCGCGCCGGCCGACATGGCCTCGGTCAGCACGATGCCGAAGCTCTCGCCGCCCAGGTTGGGGGCGACGAAGACGTCGACGGAGTGGAGGGCGCGGATCTTGTCGGCCTCGCTGACCATGCCGAGCAGCTCGACGCGGTCATGCAGGCTCTTGGGCAGCTTGGCGTAGACGTCGTCGGCGTCGCCGGGGCCCGCGACCAGCAGCCGCACGCCGGGCCGCTCCTCCCCCAGCTTCGCGAACGCCTCCAGCAGCACGGCCAGGCCCTTGCGGGGTTCGTCCATGCGCCCCAGGAAGCCCAGGACGGTCCCGTCGGGGCCCCAGCCCGGGAGGGGCTCGGCCTCGGCGTAGCGGTCGACGGTGACCCCGTTGGGGATCAGCACGGCGTCGCCGCCCATGTGCTCGACCAGGGTCTTGCGGGCCGCGTCGGAGACGGCGATCCGGCCGGTGATCTTCTCCAGGGCGGTGTGCAGCACGGGCGCGGTCACCGAGACGGCCCGCGAGCGTTCGTAGGAGGCGTGGAAGGTCGCCACGATCGGGCCCCGGGCGACCCAGCAGGCCAGCAGACCCACCGACGGCACGGCCGGCTCGTGGACGTGGAGCACGTCGAAGCGGCCCTCGCGGATCCACTTGCGGACCCGGTTGGCCGACAGGAACCCGAAGGTGAGCCGGGCCACCGACCCGTTGTAGGGCACCGGCACGGCCCGCCCGGCCGACACCACGTAGGCCGGGAGCGGCGCGTCGTCACCGGCCGGCGCCATGACCGAGACCCGGTGCCCGTCGTCGATCAGCGCCTCGGCCAGATCGCGCACGTGGGCCTGCACGCCTCCCGGGACGTCCCACATGTACGGGCAGACGATCCCGATCCTCACGGGCGGGGCTCCCTCGGTTCCAGGTCGTCGAGCCAGAGCCGCTGGAGCATGTGCCAGTCGTCAGGGTGTTCCGCGATGCCCTTCTCGAAGGCCGCCGCCATGCCCTGCGTGAGCGCGGCCGCCTTCTCCTGCCGGGTCCCCTCGTCCGGCACGGGCACTTCCGGATGAACGTCTAAACCCCAGTCGGCGCCGTCGAAGTAGACGATCACCGGCAGCAGCGCCGCCCCGGTCTGGAGCGCCAGCAGGGCGGGCCCGGCGGCCATGCGGGTGCGGGCGCCGAAGAAGTCGACCTCGACCCCGCTCTCGGTCAGGTCGCGGTCGGCCGGGAGGCAGACCACGCCACCGGCGCGGGTGCGCTGGGCCAGGGTGCCGAAGGCGTGGGCGGTGCCGCCGCCCTTGGCGGTCAGCGGCAGCACCTCCATCCCGATGGCGGTCCGGAAGGCGACGAACCGCTCGAAGAGGATCTCGGGCTTGAGGCGCTCCATCACGGTCGTGAACGGGTGGCCGCTCTGCACGAGCCAGATCCCGGCGGCGTCCCAGTTGCCCATGTGGGGCAGCGCGATCACGACCCCGCGCCCGGAGGCGACGGTGTCGAAGATGAGGTTCTCGCCGTGGGAGTGGGTGCGGGCGTGGATCTGCTGGGGATCCATGCTCGGCAGCCGGAAGACCTCCATCCAGTAACGCATGTAGGACCGCAGGCCCTGTTTCGAGAGCGCGCGGAGCGAGGCCTCGTCGCCGCCGGTCACCCGGGCCAGGTTCGACTCCAGCCGCCTGACCGACTTGCCCCGGCGCCGCCACATGACGTCGGCGATCGCCCGGAACACCACGGCGGCGGCCTTCTCCGGGACGTGGCGGACGATGGCCCAGCCGACCATGTAGGCCGACGCGACGATCCGGTCAGTGAGCGTCATGCTCCACCGCCTGCCGGTAGACGACGTGCATGCGCTGCCCCACAGTGATCACGCTGGCGACGGCCAGCCCCCAAAGACCCACAGCCAGAACGTACGGCACGCCCAATCCGTCGAGGAAGGCCACCACGAGCACGACGAGCAATCGCTCTCCGCGCTCGGCGATGCCGACGTTGGCGGTCATGCCGAGCCCCTCGGCCCGCGCCTTGGCGTAGGAGACGACCGCGCCGCCGACCAGGCAGAGCAGGCCGCCCAGGGCCAGCACCCGCTGGCCGTCGAGGACCAGATAGATGATCAGGCCGGAGAAGACGCCCGCGTCGGCGACCCGGTCGAGGGTCGAGTCGAGGAAGGCGCCCCAGGTCGAGCCCTTGGTCATCCGGGCCAGGATGCCGTCGAGCAGGTCGGCCAGCACGAAGAAGGTGATCACCCAGCTGCCCAGGATGAGTTCTCCCCGTGGGTAGAACCACAGGGACGAGGCCACCGTGCCGAGCGTGCCGGCGGCGGTGATCATGTTGGGAGTGACGCCATGGCGCGCGAGGAACCGGCCCAGCGGGCTCATCAGCCTGGTCATGGCGGGACGCAGAACGTTCAGCATGGCGGTCCTGATCGTAGGGCATCGCCCCCGTCAGGTTCATAACGCGAGATACGGACGGCCTTCGGCCGCCCATATCTCGCTTGAGCCCTTGTGATCTGGGCCACATCGGTTAAGGGTGGGTTACACGCGCCTTTCCGATCGGGGTGCGGGGGCGCGTCACAGCAGGCGGCCGGGCGGCCGCCGGTCGCTCACGCGGCCTGCGGCCTCCCCTCCAATCCAGGAGGCGAAAGTGGCGGAGAAGGCAAACGGAGGGACATCGGGAGCCGCGGGCAGGGCACCATCGGCCGACCAGCCGGACATGGTGCGCAACGTCGTGCTCGTCGGCCACTCCGGATCGGGGAAGACGACCCTGGTGGAGGCGCTGCTCGCGGCGACCGGCACCATCCCGCGCACGGGCAGGGTCGAAGACGGCACCACCATCAGCGACTTCGACGAGGTCGAGGTCCGCCAGCAGCGGTCGGTGAACCTGGCCCTCGCGCCGCTGACCCACAACGGGATAAAGATCAACCTGCTCGACACGCCCGGGTACGCCGACTTCGTCGGGGACCTGCGGGCCGGCCTGCGGGCCGCCGACGCGGCGCTGTTCGTCGTCGCCGCCACCGACGGGGTCGACGGGCTGACCCGGCAGCTCTGGGACGAGTGCGCGAGCGTGGGCATGCCGCGCGCGGTCGTCATCACCAAGATCGACCATCAGCGGGCCGACTTCGACGCGGTCCTCACCGCCTGCCAGGACGCCTTCGGCGAGGGGGTCGCGCCGCTCTACCTGCCGGTGGGCGGCGACGCGCTCGTGGGCCTGCTGTCGCAGCGCGTGTTCGACTACGCGGGCGGCGCCCGTACCGAGAGGGAACCCGATCCCGACCAGGTCGAGCTGATCGAGATGTACCGGGGGTCGCTCATCGAGGGGATCATCCAGGAGAGCGAGGACGAATCGCTCATGGACCGCTACCTCGAAGGCGAGGAGATCGACACCAAGGTCCTCATCGACGACCTGGAGAAGGCGGTCGCGCGGGCCAGTTTCCACCCGGTGCTGGTGACCGCGCCGGGCGTGGGCATGCCCGAACTGCTCGAAGTGATCACCCAGGGGTTCCCGTGCCCGCCCGAGCACCGGCTGCCGGAGGTCACGACCATAGACGGCACGAGCGTCAAGGTGTGCCGCTGCGACCCCGACGGGCCGCTGGTGGCCGAGGTGGTCAAGACGACCAGCGACCCCTACGTGGGTCGCATCAGCCTGGTGCGCGTCTTCTCGGGCACCCTGCGGCCCGACATGACCGTGCACGTCTCGGGGCACGTGCCGCAGCACGAGCACGACATCGACGAGCGCGTCGGCGCGTTGTCCTCGCCCCTGGGCAAGACCCAGCGGCCGGTGGGCAAGTGCGTGGCCGGCGACGTGGTCGCGGTGGCCAAGCTCGGCCACGCCGAGACCGGCGACACCCTGTCCGAGAAGGACAACCCGCTGCTCATGGAGCCCTGGCAGATGCCCGAGCCGCTGCTCCCGATCGCCATCAGGGCCAGGTCGAAGGCCGACGAGGACAAGCTCTCCCAGGCGCTGAACCGCCTGGTGGCCGAAGATCCGACGCTGCGCCTGGAGAACAACGCCGAGACCCGGCAGCTGGTGCTCTGGTGCATGGGCGAGGCCCACGCCGACGTGCTGCTCGACCGGCTCTCGCGGCGTCACGGAGTCGAGGTGGAGAAGATCGACCTGCGGGTGCCGCTGCGCGAGACCTTCGGCGGCAGGGCCCAGGGCATGGGCCGCAACGTCAAGCAGACCGGCGGCCACGGCCAGTACGCCATCTGCCACCTGGAGATCGAGCCGCTGCCCTCGGGCTCGGGGTTCGAGTTCGTCGACAAGATCGTCGGCGGTGTGGTGCCGCGCCAGTTCATCCCGTCGGTCGAGAAGGGCGTGCGCAGCCAGATGGAGCGCGGCGTGGTGGCCGGCTACCCGATGGTCGACATCAGGGTCACCCTGTACGACGGCAAGGCCCACTCGGTCGACTCCAGCGACATGGCGTTCCAGATCGCGGGCGGGCTGGCCCTGCGCGAGGCCGCCGCGAAGGTGCCGGCGCTGCTGCTCGAACCGGTCGACGAGGTGTCGGTCCTGGTCGACGACGACTACGTCGGCAACGTCATGAGCGACCTGTCGTCGCGGCGCGGACGGGTGCTGGGCACCGAGCCCGTGGGGGTCGGCCGGACGCTGGTCCGGGCCGAGGTGCCGGAACTGGAAATCACCCGATACGCAATAGATCTACGGTCGATGTCACACGGAACCGGCACGTTCACCCGCGCTTTCCTGCGTTATGAACCATTGCCGTCCCACCTCGCCGGAAAGGTCGCCACCCCCGCTGATTAGCGGGTTCCCGGCGCCGTTCGTTTCATCTGAACGGCGCCGGGGCATTTCCCCGCGCGTTGTGTGGAGTCACATCCGCCTCGTATGACGAATTTCGCTATACGGGCGAAGCATTGCCAATGCGATGCCAGACTGTGACAGCCATCGCGTTCGGGGAGGGCAAGTGAAACGACAGTTGATCGCCGGCGTCGCCGTGGCCGCGACCGCTTCCGCGGGGGCCTACCTGCTCGTCCCGGAGGCGTCCCAGCCGGAATTGGAGCGTGCCAGCTACGTGACCGCGGCCAAGAAGGACGTTTGCCCGGCGGCCAAACGCCAGATGCGCGGCATGTGGATCGCGACGACGCAGAACATCGACTGGCCGTCGAAGGCGGGCCTGTCGCCCGCCACGCAGCGCGCCGAATACGCCAAGATGCTCGACACCGCCGCCGCGCGCGGCATCAACGCGGTGTTCGTGCAGGTCAGGCCGGCTTCCGACGCCATCTACAAGTCGTCGCTCGAGCCCTGGTCGCAGTACCTGACCGGCAAGGCGGGCAAGAACCCGGGCTGGGACCCGCTGCCGTTCCTGATCAGCGAGGCCCACAAGCGGGGCATGGAGTTCCACGCCTGGTTCAACCCCTACCGGGCCGCCTACAGCGACAACATCGCCGCCCTGCCGGCCAACCATCCGGCCCGGCAGCACCCGGGCTGGGTGGTCAAGCACGAGGGGCGGCTCTACTACAACCCCGGGCTTCCGTCGGTCCGCGACCACGTCACCAAGGTGATCATGGACGTGGTCAACCGCTACGACATCGACGGCGTGCACTTCGACGACTACTTCTACCCCTATCCGGGCCAGGGCACGAAGTTCAACGACACCGCCGCCTACAACAAGTTCGGCGAGGGCAAGTCGCTGGCCAACTGGCGGCGCGCCAACGTCAACCAGCTGGTGGCGCAGGTCGACAAGGCCGTCCACCGGGCCAAGCCCTACCTGAAGTTCGGCATCAGCCCGTTCGGGATCTGGCGCAACAAGAGCAACGACCCGACCGGCTCCAAGACCACCGGCATGTCGGCCTACGACGCGATCTACGCCGACCCGAAGGCGTGGATCAAGGCGGGCACGGTCGACTACCTGACCCCGCAGCTCTACTGGAACCGGGGCTTCGCCGCGGCCGACTACGACGTGCTGGCGCCCTGGTGGGCCAACGCGGTCAAGGGCAGCGGCGTCGACCTCTACATCGGCCAGGGGCTCTACCAGATCGGCACCGGCGGGGCCTGGAACCGGCCCAACGAGATCCCGTCGCACCTGGCGGTCAACAAGCGCTACCCCGAGATCGAGGGCGACGTCTACTTCAGCGCCAAGCAGGTCGTGCAGAACCCGCTGAAGGTGATGACCCGGATCCAGGAGCAGTACTACCAGCGCCCGGCGCTGCTGCCGCTGATCAAGGGGCTGCCCACCAGGCCGCTCGGCCCGGTGAAGAACCTGCGCGCCGCGGGCGGCACGCTGACCTGGACGGGCGTGCCGGGGGCCCGCGCCTACGCGGTCTACCGGGGCTCGGGCAACTCGTGCGAGCTGGTCGCGGTGACGACGCGCTCGTCGTTCCAGACCCGCGCCAACGGCGCCTACCAGGTGACCTCGCTCGACCGCCTCTACAACGAGAGCACACCCGCCTCCGCACGCGTGGGATAAAGCGAGACGCGGACGGCCGCAGGCCGGCCGTGGCTCGCGCCCTGAATCTGCCTCCAAAAAGTTGCAAGTTTTTGCTCAGTTATTGCGTCCGATGATCCGATCCTGTCAGGATGAGGGCACCCCCCTCACCGGGTAGCGTCCGCCCGGTCCTTGCCAGAAAGGATCATCGGACGTGGCTGTCTCGCGCCGTAGTTTCCTCGCCTCGGCCATCTCGGCGTCCGCCATCGCGGCGACCTCGACCCATCTGACCAGCGGCCCGGCGTATGCGGCCAGTCCACCCGGCGACGTGGTGGGCAAGATCACCGTCGGCTACCAGGGCTGGTTCGCCTGCCGGGGCGACGGCTCGCCGATCGACCGGTGGTGGCACTGGAGCGGCCACGACAACACGGTCCCGCCCTCGCCGTCGAACACCACGATCGTGTCGTGGCCGGACAACCGCGACTACACACGCACCTACCCGACGCTCTACCAGAACCTGAACAACGGCCAGACCGCCAGCCTGTTCTCCTCCTGGGACCAGCAGACGATCGACACCCACTTCCGCTGGATGCGCGACAACGGCTGCGACACCGCCGCCCTGCAGCGCTTCAACCCCAACGGCGCCGAGGGGCCGATCCGCGACGGCATGACCGCCAAGGTGCGCCAGGCCGCCGAGGCGTTCGGCCGCAAGTTCTACATCATGTACGACGTCACCGACTGGCTCGCCTTCCAATCGGAGATCAAGACCGACTGGACGACGAAGATGTCGGCATACACCCAGAGCCCCATGTACGCCCGGCAGAACGGCAAGCCCGTCGTGTGCATCTGGGGTTTCGGCTTCAGCGAGCCGAGCCGCCCGTTCACCCCGGCCCCCTGCCTCGAAGTGATCAACTGGTTCAAGGCGCAGGGCTGCTACGTCATCGGCGGCGTGCCCACCTGGTGGCGGCAGGGCATCAACGACTCGCGCCCCGGCTTCGAGAACGTCTACCGCGCCTTCAACATGATCTCGCCGTGGATGGTCGGCCGGGCCAGGACCATCGCCGAGCTCGACAGCTACTACGCCAACGCCACCGTCGGCGACGTCGCCGAGTGCAACGCGCTGGGCATCGACTACCAGCCCTGCGTGATGCCCGGTGATCTCCAGTCGCGGGCCCGCGCCCACGGCGACTTCATGTGGCGGATGTTCTACAACACCATCCGCGCCGGGTCGCACGGCATCTACATCTCGATGTTCGACGAGTACAACGAGGGCAACCAGATCGCCAAGACCGCCGAGACCCAGGCGTGGGTGCCCGCCGGGTCGGGCATCCTGGCGCTCGACGAGGACGGCACGTTCTGCTCCTCCGACTACTACCTGCGCATCACCGCCGACGGCGGGCGCATGCTGAAGGGCCAGATCGCGCTGACGGCGATCCGCCCGACCCAGCCGACGACCGGCGGCCCGCCGCCCGGCGGCGACAGCAACCTGGCGCTGAACAAGGCGACGAGCGCCAGCAGCACCAACAACGGCTTCGTGCCCGCCAACGCCGTCGACGGCAACGCCTCCACCTACTGGGAGAGCTCCGGCGCCCTGCCGCAGTGGTTCCAGGTCGACCTCGGAGCCGCCTCGATCCTCGGCCGGGCCGTGCTCAAGCTGCCGCCGAACGCGGCGTGGGGGTCGCGGGTGCAGACGCTCACCCTCGCCGTGAGCTCCAACGGCAGCACCTGGACGACGGTCACCGGCCCGATCGGCGTCACCTTCAACGCCGCGACCGGCAACCAGGCGACGATCACGATCCCCGCGCTGAGCGCCCGCTACGTGCGGGTGACGATCAGCGCGAACACCGGCTGGCCCGCCGCGCAGCTGTCGGAGCTGGAGGTCTACGCGACCGACGCGGTGGAGAACACTCCCCCCACTCCCCCGGGCAACCTGACCGTCACCGGCAAGACCGCCACCAGCGTGTCGTTGTCGTGGACGGCCTCGGTCGACAACGTCGCGGTGACGGGCTACCAGGTGCTCCAGAACGGCGAGCCGGTCGCCTCGCCGACCGGGCTGACCCACACGGTCACCGGCCTGGCCCCGAACACCGCCTACACGTTCACGGTGCGGGCCCGCGACGGCCAGAACTCCCTCTCGCAGCCCTCGGGCGCGGTGACCGTGACGACCGACCCGGCCGCGAACGTGAACCTGGCGGCCGGGAAGCCGACCTCCGAGAGCGGCCACGTGCAGAACTACGGGTCGGGCAACGTCGTCGACGGCAACGCGGGCTCCTACTGGGAGTCGCCGAACAACGCGTTCCCGCAGTGGGTCCAGGTCGACCTGGGGGCGGCCACGTCGGTCTCCCGGGTGGTGCTGAAGCTGCCGCCGGCCTCGGCGTGGCAGACCCGGACCCAGACGATCGAGGTCCAGGGCAGCACCAACGGCTCGGCCTTCTCGACCCTCTCGGCGGCCTCGGGGCGGACGTTCAACCCCGCCTCGGGCAACACCGTGACGGTCTCCTTCACCGCCTCGGCCCAGCGGTACGTGCGGCTGCGGTTCACCGGCAACACCGGCTGGCCGGCGGGGCAGCTGTCGGAGCTGGAGGTCTACTCCTCCTGACGCGGCGGGGCCGTGCCGATGCCACCCGGCACGGCCCTCCCCGTCAGGCGAACAGCGTGCGGCCCCAGTAGTCGCCGGCGTCCGCGACCCCGGGCGGGCAGGCGAACAGGCCGCTCGACACGTGCCGGATGTACTCGTTCAGCGGGTCGGACTTGGCCAGGGTCTCCTGGATCGGCACGAACTGGGTGCGCGGGTCGCGCTGGTAGGCGATGAAGAACAAGCCGGCGTCGAGGCGGCCCAGGCCGTCGGAGCCGTCGACGTAGTTGTAGCCGCGCCGCAGCAGGTGGGCGTCGCCGTGGGCCGACGGGTGGGCCAGCCGGACGTGCGCGTCGGGGCGCATCGCGGTCAGGTCGACCGGGTCGAACTCGTGCTGCTTGCCCACGGGGGCGCCCTCGCCCTTGTCGCGGCCGAAGATCTCCTCCTGCTCGCGCAGCGAGGTGCGGTCCCAGGTCTCGACGGTCATCCGGATCTTCCGGGTGACCAGGTAGCTGCCGCCGGCCATCCAGGCCGCGCCGTCGCCGGGGGCGGCCCAGAGCTGCTCACGCAGCAGGTCGGCGTCCTCCAGCTTGAGGTTGTTGGTGCCGTCTTTGAAGCCCATCAGGTTGCGGGCGGTGGCCTGGGCGCGGGAGGTCGAGGAGGTGCGGCCGAAGCCGAGTTGCGAATACCGCACCGAGACCCGGCCGAAGCCGATCCGGGCCAGGTTGCGGATGGCGTGCACGGCCACCTGAGGGTCGTGGGCGCACGCCTGGACGCAGACGTCGCCGCCCGAGATCTCGGGGATCAGCGTCTCGCCGGAGAACTTCGGCAGGTCGGCCAGCGCCGCCGGGCGCTTGGCGGCCAGGCCGAAGCGGTCGTCGAACAACGACGGGCCGAAGCCGACCGTCAGGGTCAGACCCGAGGGCGGCAGGCCGAGCGCCTCGCCGGTGTCGTCGGGCGCGGCCTCGCGGGAGCCGCCGGTCGCGCCGAAGGCGCCCGCCTCCTTGCCCTGGGTGAGGCGGGCGGCGGCGGCCGTCCACTCCTGGAGCAGTTCGGCCAGTTCGGCGCGGTCGGTCGTGGTGACGTCGAAGGCGACGAAGTGGAGCCGGTCCTGCGCGGGGGTGACGATGCCCGACTGGTGCTCGCCGTAGAAGGGGAAGACCTCCTCGACGTGGGCCCTGGCCGGGGGCTCCTCGGGCAGCGTGCGGGCGGCGAGCGCGCCCGCGCCCGCCGCGACGGCCCCGGCCGCCCCCAGTCCGAAGACCTGCCGACGACTGATCATCTAGTGGGCCACCAGGGGCGCGATCTTGCTGATCGGCTCGGCCAGCGCGTTGATCACGTCGGAGAGCCGCTTCAGCTCGTCCTTGGACAGCTCGTCGTGCAGCCGCCAGCCGTCGCCCTTCTGGTGCGCGCCCAGCTCGGCCTCGGCGGCGGCGAACTTCTCGTCGAGCGTGGCGACCAGGTCGGCGTCGCGCTCCTCCAGCACCGGGCGCAGCGACTGGACCGCCGCCTTCGACCCGGCCAGGTTGGCGGCGAAGTCCCACAGGTCGGTGTGGGACCAGATGTCCTCCTCGCCGGTGATCTTGCCGGTGGCGACCTCGTCGAGCAGTTCCTTGGCGCCGTTGGCCAGGTTGAGCGGGGTGAGCTCGGCCGCGTTGGCCTTGTCGACGATGGTCTTCACGTCGGTGATCAGCTTGTCGGCGATCGGGCCGTCCTGGCTGATGTCCTTGGTGATCCAGAGGTCTTTCTCGATCTTGTGGAAGCCGGTCCACTCCTCGCCCTCGGCCAGGTCGGCCTCGCGGGCGTCGATGGCGGGGTCGAGGTCGCCGAAGATCTCGGCGACCGGCTCGATGCGCTCCCAGTAGGTGCGCGCGACCGGGAACAGCGCCTTGGCCTCGTCGATCTCGCCCGCCTTGACCGCGTCGACGAACTCCTGCGTCTTGACCAGCAGGGTGTCGCTCTGGGTCTTCACGTAGCGCTTGTAGCTGGCCGTGGCCTCGGCGAGCGCGGCGTCGGCGGTCAGCGGCTTGTGCTCGCCGGTGACGGTCAGCGCGTTGCGGATGCCCTTGCCGACCATGCCGGGCTTGCAGGCGGTCTCGTAGGTCCCGGCGGGCAGCTCGGCGATCAGCTCGCGGGTCAGGCCGGGCACGATGTTCTCGACCTCGGCCATGACGCGGTCGCCCGGGGCGTAGACGTAGAACTCGGTGACCTTGCTGCCGCCGTTGGTGATGGCGAACGTGCTGGTGCCCGCGGCGAGCTCCGTGACGCCGACCTCGCACGCGGTGTCGCTGGCGGCGACCGTGACCTTGCCGGTCTTCGCCGGGGCCTGCGCCGTGGCGGGGCCTCCCGGTTCTTCGGCCGAGCAGGCCGTCAGGGCGGCCAGGGCGAGCACGCCGGCGGCGAGACGGGTGATGGCGGACATGGTGCTCCTGTTCAGGCCACGCGGGCGGGGGCGAGCTGCGGCCGGGACGGCCGGAGGAAGAGGTAGAGGGTCGGCAGCAGGTAGACCGCCCAGGCGAGGGTCTCCAGGACGCTGGGCTGCGGGGTGATGTTGAGCATCCCGGCGAGCAGCGCGCCGTACCAGGAGTCGGGCGGCAGCGCGCCCGTGACGTCGAAGGCGTAGGTGCTCAGGCCGGGCAGGATGTTCGCCTCCTGCAGGTCGTGGACGCCGTACTTGAAGATCCCCGCGGCGACCAGGATCAGCAGCAGGCCGGTCCAGGTGAAGAACGTCGTGAGGTTGATCCGCACGGCCGACCTGTAGAGGGCGTAGCCGAGCGCCACCGAGGTGAGCAGGCCCAGCGTGATGCCGACCAGCGGCTGCGCCGAGGTGGTCGCGCCCTGCACGGAGGCGAAGAACAACAACGCCGTCTCCAGCCCCTCGCGCGCCACGGCCAGGAACGCCATGACGACGACGGCCAGGGAGCCCAGCTCCAGCGCCTCGGACAACTTGCCGCGCAGCTCACCCGAGAGCATGCGGGCGGCCCGCCGCATCCAGAAGATCATCCAGGTGACGAAGACGACCGCCAGCAACGAGGTGACCGCGTCGAACAGCTCCTGGCCGGTGTGGCCCAGGTTGGCGGCGGTGAAGGTCAGCACCGCGCCGAAGCCGACCGACAGCGCCACGGCCGCGAACACGCCGGCCCAGACGTGCGGCAACCGGTCGGTGCGGTCGCTCTTGACCAGGAAGGCGACCAGGACCGAGACGACGAGGGTCGCCTCCAGGCCCTCACGCAGGCCGATCAGATAACTCGCGAACAAAGGAGACTCCCACCGCTCAGCTACACGCGGTAGAAGTTAACATAGGCTCACCTAACCAAGCCAGCCGGCCGCCTGTTCCAGCAGTTCCCGCAGGTCCTCGACGGCCTCGCCGGTCCACACGACCGTGCCCACCGCCACCAGGATCGGCAGCAGGGCCGGCAGCGTGGACGTCCGCCGCTCCGGCGCCAGCAGCGCCGCGACCCGCCGGGGCACCGCCCCCGCCGCCGCGTGCAGCACACTCGGCACCCGCTCCAGCGCGGGGCGGCCCGCCGCCACCAGCGCCGCCTGGCCCACCGCCCGGGCCACCAGCCGCCGGTCGCCCACCTCGGCCGCCGCCCGCTCGTCGGCGGCCCGTTCCACCAGGAAGCCGACCTTGGCGCTCACCCAGCGCAGCGCCGGATGGGCGGCCCCGGCCAGCTCCGCGAGCCGCACCAGCCGGTGGTGCGCGCCGTCGAGATGAGCGTGTTCGTGGGCCAGCAGCGCGGCGTACTGCCGGTCGTCCAGGGCCGCGCGCATGCCGCTGGTGACCACCACCCAGCCCGGCCGCCCGGGCACCGCGAAGGCCGTCACGGCGGGGTCGTCGACCACCAGGACGTCGCCGTCGGGGCGCGGGAACGACCGCCCGGCCCGCAGATCGCGGCGGTGCCGCCGGTGCGTCCACACCGTCGAGGCGACCACCGCCGCCAGCAGCGGCGCCGACCCCCACGACACCCACGGCACCTCGGCGACGTCGGCCCGCACGACACGGTCGGACCACCCCATCAGATGCGCCACGGTCGGGACCTCGGCGACCGCGTGCAGGGCGAACACCAGCAGGTTGGCGGTCCCGGCCACCGCGACCACCACGGCCGACCAGGCCAGCACCCGCGCGGCCAGCGCCGGGGCGAGCCGCCCCGCGACCAGCGCGGCCACGAGCACGGCCAGCGGCGGCACGACCACCACCGAGACCACGAAGTGATCGAACATCCCCGCACCTCCCGGCCCTCAGCCTCCCACTAGATCCGGAACATCCCGATATAGGGTGATGGTCCGATGAACACGGACCCCGGTGACCGCGACGCCCGCCGCCCGCCCGGCGGTCTGGAGGCGGCGATCCTGACGGCCCTGCGCGAGGCCGGCCGCTCCCTCACCCCGGGCCAGGTCAGAGACCTGGTCGCCCCCGAGGGCGGGCTGTCCTACAGCGCCGTGGTCACCACGCTGACCCGGCTGCACAAGAAGCAGGCGGTCACCCGCAGGCGCGAGGGCCGCTCCCACCGCTACGGCGCCCTGGTCGACCCGGCCGACCTGGTCGCCCAGCGCATGACCGCCCTGCTCCAGGGCGAGTCCGACCGCTCGGGCGTGCTGCGCAGGTTCGTCGACGACCTGGCCGAGGAGGACGAGGCCCTGCTGCGCCGCCTCCTCGACGACGACTGATCACTCCCCCATCCGCGCCGCCCGCTCCATGCGCTCGACGAAGCCCTCCTCCGTGAGGCTCGGGTCGTCCATGACGAAGTCGAGGAAGACCTCGTCGACGCCCGCGTCCCGGAACGCCGCCAGGTCGGCCGCGACCTGCTCCCACGTGCCCTGGAAGGGCCGCCGCCTAGTCCCGGTGAAGCGCACGTTGGCCCGCACGATCACCTCCGGCTCCGGCCGCCCCGCCTTCCGGGCGCTCGCGAACAGGGTGTCGCGCAGGGGCAGCAGCATCTCCAGCGGCAACCCTCCCGGCAGCCACCCGTCGGCCAGGCGGCCGGCCCGTTCGACGGCGCGGGGGGCGTACACCCCCAGATAGATGGGCGGGGAGGACGCCGGCGTCGGCTCGAAGGCCGTCTCGGGCACGGTGAAGAACTCCCCCGTGTACGACGTCCTCCCGGCGCTCCACAACCCCCGGAGCACCGTCACGAACTCCTCGCTGCGCCGCCCCTGGCCGCCGGGCGCGTTCCCGGCCGCCTCGATCTCGTCGAGCGACCAGCCCTGGCCCAGGCCCGCCCGCAACCGGCCGCCGCTCAGCACGTCGAGCGTGGCCAGCTGCTTGGCCAGCACGACGGGGTTGTGCAGCAACATGCACAGGACGCTGGTGCCGAGCGTGATCCGGGAGGTCACGGCGGCGGCGAAGGCCAGCGTCGTGATCGGGTCGTAGGCGATCTTCATGGCCTCCGGGAGGCCGCCGTCACGGGTGCCGGGATAACGGCTGCGTGGTTTGACCGGGTCGAGCAGGCGCTCGCCCACCCACAACGAGTGGTAGCCGAGCGCCTCGGCGCTCCGGGCGACCGAGGAGATGAAGCCGGGTGAGGCGAGGTGGCCGATGGACGGCAGGCCGAGTCCTAGTCGCATGATCGGAACCCTTCCACGATCAGCCGACGTTGACGCTGGACGCGGCGCACGCCGACCCCCTACGGTGCCGTGTGCCTGGTGGCGTCGACAGAGGGGGACACCGTGCGGCGGTGGGCTGCGGGGATGGTCACGGCCATGCTGGTCGCGATCGTGTGGGGGGCGCCGGCGGCGGCCCGCGCGGAAGGCCCCGGGCAGGTGGCGCTCATCGGGGTGCCCGGCCTGATGTGGAGCGACGTCACCGAGAGTGACACCCCCAACCTGTGGCGGCTGGCCGGCGAGAGCGCCGTCGGGTCGTTGTCGGTGAAGGCGGTCGGCACGATCACCTGCCCCTACGACGGATGGCTGACGGTGTCGGCGGGGGTAAGGTCGGCCGTCGGCCAGCGGTGCGGGCTGCCGCCCGAGCCGGTCGAGGGCACCACCCGGCTCCACGAGTTCGGCTGGTTCGCCTCGGTCGCCGGGGTGCCCACCGCGGGGTCGGTCGGACGGCTGACCGGCACGATGGCGGTCGGTCCGGGCGGGGTGCTGGCGCTGTCCGACGGCCAGGGCGCCGTCGGCCGCTACCACGCCACGGTCGAGGAGGTCGCCGACTGGACGGCGCCGGTCATCGCGGTCGACGTCGACACGCTGATCCGGCCCTACATCGCCGCCGACGGCAAGGTGTCGAAGGAGCCCGAGCCGCTCGCCGCGACCGACCGGGCGGCGGCGGTCCGGCAGGCCGACGCCCAGGTGGGCGCGGTGCTGGCCCAGCTGCCCGCCACGGCGACCGTGCTGGTCGCGGGCCTGGCCGACCACGGCTCGGTGCCCCACCTGCGGGTGGCCATGATGCGGGCGCCCGGCACGACCGGCACCAGCCTGCTCGGGTCGGGCTCGACCCACCGCGACGACATGATCATCCTGCCCGACCTGACCGCGACCCTGTTCGACGCCGTCGGCCAGGCCGCCGCCATCCCGCCGACCGTCATCGGGCAGCCGTTGAAGGCGGGCGCGCCGATCCCGCTCGACGAGGCCGTCGACCGGCTCAGGAACGCCGACACCGCCGGGCAGACGATCCGGAACATGGGCGGCGTCTTCTTCACCACGCTGGCCGTGCTGCAGGTGCTCTTCTACGGCGCGGCGTTCCTCCTGCTGCGCCGCCGCTCGGCGCTGGGCCTGGTCAGGGTGGCCGCCGTGGCGCTGGCGTCGATCCCGGTGTCGACCTACCTGGTCAACCTCACGCCCTGGGAGACCGGCCCCGCCCCGACGCTCACCCTGGTCGGCGGGCTGGTCGCCGGCGACGTCGTGCTGAGCGTAGTCGCGTTGCGGGCGGCCCGGCTCACCCGGCCGGAGAACATCCTCGCGCCGCTCATCGTCGTCGCGGGCGTCACCGCCGCCGTCCTGCTCGGCGACCTCCTCTCCGGTACGCATCTGCAGCTCAACAGCGTCATGGGCTACACCGGCGTGGTCGGGGCGCGCTACTACGGCCTGGGCAACATCCCGTTCGCGCTGCTGGCCACGGCGGTGCTGCTGGTCGCCACGGCCGTCGCCGACACGCTGGTCCGGCACGGCCGCCGGCCGCTCGCGGTCGGCCTGATCGCCGGGCTGGGGGTGTTCGCGATGATCCTCGGCGGCTGGCCCGGCGTCGGCAGCGACTTCGGCGGCGTGATCGCGTTCGTGCCCGGCATCGCGGTCGCCGCGCTCATCGTGGCCGGGCGGCGGGTGTCGATCTGGAAGCTCGGCCTGTTCTGCGTCGCCGGCGGCGTGACCGTGCTGGCCATCGCCTACCTCGACTACCGGCGTCCGCCCGGGTCGCGCACCCACCTGGGCCGGTTCGTCGGGCAGATCTTCGACGGCACGTTCTGGCCGGTCATCGCGCGCAAGCTCGACGCCATGCTGGGCACCCTGCTCAGCCCCAACCTGATGCCCGTCGTCATCGCCGCCGTGGCGTTCCTGGTCTTCGCGGTGCTGCGGCCGGGCGCGGCGACGGCCGGGGTGCTGCCGGTGGCGTTCGAGCGGGCGCCCATGCTGAAGGCGGGCCTGCTCGGCGCGCTGGTCAGCGGCGGTGTCGGCATGCTGGTGAACGACTCGGGCGCGGCCGTGTTGTCGATGGCCCTGGCCCTGGCGGTGCCGCTGGTTTTGAGCGCCGGGATCAGGGCCATCCAGCTCGACGGGCCCTCACCCGGCGACGGCGGCCGCGCGGAGGGCGCGGTAAAGCAGACGCGCGTCGCCTAGCCGGTGGCGCAGCAGCTTCTCCAGCCCGCCGATCGGCACCAGGTTCTGCGGCGCCCTCGGGTCTTTGTAGTCGACCCCCGCCATCGGCGGCAGCGCGAGCGTGACCCGGTCGGCGAGCTCGGCGGCGTCCTCGGCCGACAGGTCGGCGCCGGCCTCGCAGCGGGCGATGCCGGCCCACGGGGCCGTCGAGATCGTGGGCAGCCGCAGGTACCAGGCGTAGCGGCTCCAGTTCGTGCCCATGAAGAAGACCGGGGTGCGCTGGCCCGGCTTGAGGTCGGACACCACGGCCGACTGGGCCGGCGGCAGGTAGGACGTGTGGTGGGTCTTCACGTAGCCGACCGCGTTGGGCAGATGGGTGCGCCCCCGCAGCGGCCCGTCGACGACCAGCAGTTCCTCATGCCCCGACTGCGCGCGGTATTTGAGGGCCAGGTCGACTTCGAGCTCGGTCAGTTTCTGCTGCAGCGCCAGTGACCCGTCGTCGTCGCCGGTCACCTCGTGGGAGGTGTACGTCACCGGCCCCGCCACCAGGTCGGCCACCCCTTTGGCCGGGCTGAACACCCCCCGCCTGACCTCGACCGCGACGGGCTCGGCCCCCTCGCCGCACCGGACGATCCCGGCGGCGTAGGAGGCCGCGATGCCGGGCGCGGGGAAGCCGCCCTCGGGGTCGTCGACCCAGACCCGGGCGTCGATCCGGCGCACGCCGTCGGCGATCAGCAGCGTCTCGGGCGCCTTCGCCGTCGCGCCGGGGGTGATCGGCCGCCATTGGAGGACGGGGATCTCGACGTCGAGGGTGAGGGCGGCGCTGCTGCCCTCCATCTCGGCCTCGAAGGCCAGGCTCGCGCCGTAGCCGGGGTCCCAGGGATCGACGCTGAACCCGGGGGCGTGGTACGTGGTGGTCACCGAACCACCTTTCTGACGTGGGAGCCGGAGGCGTCGCGGGAGACCTCGAACCGGACCGGAACCCGGTCGGCCAGGGCCGGAACGTGGGTGACGACGCCGATCATGCGTTCATGGCCGGAGGCGAGCTTCTCCAGCGTCGCGGCCACCGTGTCGAGCGTGGCCGGGTCGAGGGTGCCGAACCCCTCGTCGAGGAAGATCGAGTCGAGGCTCCGGGCGGCCGCCGCCGCGAGCCCCGCGACCTGGTCGGACAGCGCCAGCGCGAGGGCCAGGGAGGCCTGGAAGGTCTCCCCGCCGGACAGGGTCCGGGCGCTGCGGCGCAACCCCGCCTCGGCGTAGTCGACGACCTCGATGTCGCCCCTGGCGCCGAGCACGAGCTCGTACTGGCCGTCGGACAGATCCTTGAGCGTCTCGGACGCGGCCGCGACGAGCAGTTCGAGCGCCTCGGCGCAGAGCCAGCGCTCGAACTGGTTGGCCCGCAGCAGCAGCGCCAGCTCGTGGGCGACCCGCGCCTCCCCCTCATGGCCGGCAACCCGCTCGGCCAGGTCGGCGGCGCGCTCGCGCGCCTCCCTGACCCGGGCGAGCCTCTCGTCGGCCTGCGCGGCGGCCCGGGCGACCTGCTCGGCGATCCGGTCGCCCGCGTTCACCACGACGCCGTGCTCGGCGACCCGCTCGGCCAGCACCCGGCGGGCCTCCTGCGCGGTCGCCCGGGCCCGCTCGAACCGCGCCTCGGCCTGCTCGGCCTCCTGTTCGCGCGCGGCCGCGGCGTCATCGCGCCAGGCCAGCAGGGCGGTCCAGGCGGCGTGGACGTCACCGGGATCGAGCGGCGGCGGCCCGAAGGCGGCGACGGTGTCACGGGCCGCGTTGAGATCCCGCCACGCCTGCTCGGCCTTGCGCCGGGCCTCCTCGACCGTGCGCGCGGCCTGGGCGGCGTGACGACGGGCCTCACGGGCGTCGCGCCGGATGTTCCCGGCCTTTCCGGCGGCCGCGTCGATGGCGGCGATCAGCTTCTCGATCGCGGCGGCCCGTTCGGGATCGGGCGGGGCGGTCGTGGCCAGCTCCCGGGCGCGGGCGGTGAGGAGCTCGGCCTTGGCCGCGAGGCCGTCATGCCGGGTGCGCGCCTGCTGGCCCTTCTCCCGGATCTCGGCCAACCGCCGCTCCGCCGCGACCAGTTCGTCAGCCGGGGAGACACCGGCCCGCTGATCGGCGGGCCGGTCAGAGTGGTGCGGTTCGGAACCGCCAAGACGCGCGCTCACCCCGCGCGCGGGCACGTCGTCCGGGCTCGGGCTGCCGGGAAGCCCGGTGACGAGCTGATGGCAGACCGGGCACGGCTCGCCCGGCGTGAGGGTGCGGGCCAGGTCGGCGGCGGTGTGGGCGATTCGGGTCTTCGTGAGGTGGCGGTCGGCCTCCTCGTAATCGCGGAAGGCCGCGGCCAGGGACTCGGCGGCCTCGGCCAGCTGGGCGGTGACCGTGTCGGCCTCGGCGCGGGCCGTCTCTGCTTCGGCCGTGCGGCGGGTGCGGTCGGCGAGGTCGGAGAGCTCGCGGCGCAGGGCGGTCTGGTCGCCCAGTGCCTCCAGGTCGGTCTCCGCCTGTTCTTCCAGGGCGTCGAGGCGGGCCTGGTCGCGAGCCGCCGTCTCGGCTCGTTCGGCGGCCTGGCGGGCCGATTCGGCCAGGCCGGGCACCTCTCCCGGAAGCGCCAGGGCGCCCAGCTGGGCGAGGGCGCGGAGCACCGTCACACGCTCGGCGTCGGCCGTCTTGGCCGCCTCGTCGAGGGTGCGGAGTTCCTCCAGGTCGGCGCCGACGCGCTCGGACAGGGAGCGCAGGGCGGCGGCGCGGTCGCGGGCGCTCCCTTCGGCCTGCTCGTCGGCGTCGTGGAGGCGGGCGAGCTCTCCCTTGGCGAACTCGGCGGCCTGGTTCTGCTTGCTCTCCTCGGCGACGGCGGCCTTGCGGACCTGCTCGTAGACGTCGGCGTCGAGGAGCTGCACGAGCAGGTCCTGGCGGTCGCTCGGGGTGGCGTGCAGGAACTCGGCGAAGCGGCCCTGGGGCAGCACCACGCACTGGGTGAAGAACTTGTACTCCAGGCCGGTGACCTGCGCGACCTCGGCGGCGACCTGTTCGCCTTCGGCCACCGGGCGGGAGGTCGCGGTCAGCTCGACCAGGTCGGCGTCGGCCGGGATCGACGGGTCGAGCAGGTCGAGCCGGGCCTCCTTGGTGCGGACCGTGCCCTTGGCGTCGCGCAGCAGGGTGCGGACGGCGGCGTAGCGGCGGCCGGAGACCTCGAAGACCAGGGCGACCTTTCCGGCGGCGGCCGAGGGGGCCAGCGCGTAGGCGACGACGTTCTCCTTGCCCCAGCGGGGAACGCTGCCGTAGAGGGCGAAGCAGATGGCGTCGATGACGGTGCTCTTGCCGGCGCCGGTCGCGCCGACCAGCGCGAAGTAGTCGACCTCGGCGAAGTCGACGTCGGTGGCGGCCCGGAAGCTGCCGAAGTTCTCCATGTGCAGCCGGAGGGGGCGCATCAGCCGGTCACCTCGTCGTGGAGGCGGTCGAACAGGGCGCCGAGGGCCTCGACGTCCTTGCCAGACGCGGACAGGTATTCGCGGACCAGGTCGCGCGGGCCCCGCCCCGCGCCGGTCGCCTGGCGTCTGCGCACGCTCGCGGGCCGGAAGTCGGGATGCAGGTCGACCTGGAGGGCGCCCGGGAGGAGTTCCCTGACCGTGTCGGCCAGGCCCGCCCTCGGCTTCTCGGCGACGACCACGCGGAGCCAGGCGTCGCCCAGGTCGGCGGCCATCGCCTCAAGCCGGTCGAGGCTGCCGGTGACGGTGGTCAGGGTCTTCGGCTTCTCCAGGGGCACCTCGCGCACCTTCGCCGGCACGCCCGGCTCGACCTCGACGATCAGCACGCCGGGCTGGTTCTTCTCCTCGCCGAAGTCGACGGCGATGGGCGAGCCGCTGTACCAGATCGGGCACGGGCCCGGCATCTGCTGCCGCCGGTGGAGGTGGCCCAGGGCGGCGTACTGGGCGGTGGGCGGGAACGCGGTCGACTCGAAGTAGTAGGAGAAGATCGTCTGGGCCTGGCGTTCGCCGCCGCCCATCTTCCCGCCGGGGAGGGTGCCGTGGGTGGTCACCAGGTTGATCGTGTCGCCGGTGAAGCCGGCGGTCAGCGCCTCGGCGAGGCGGCCGAAGCGGTCGGCGTAACTGCGGTTGTGCTCGGCCGTGGTGTCGGTGATCAGCTCGGCGGCCCGGACCACGTGGCGGTGGGACAGGAACGGCAACACCGCGCACTTCACCGGTTCGCCGGTCCGGGCGGTGAACTCGATCAGCCCGCCCTGGTCGGGCCGCCGGAACAACCCCGACACGTGGATGCCCAGCGCCCCCAGCACCGGCCGGTAGACCTCCAGGAGTTGCGCGTTGTCGTGGTTGCCGGCCAGCACGACCACCTCGCGGCCGCCCTCGCGCAACTGCATCAGCGCGTTGACGACCAGACCCTGCGACTCGGGCGTGGGCGCCGAGGTGTCGAACAGGTCGCCGGCGACCAGCACCAGGTCGACGTCTTCACGCCGGGCCACCCCGACCAGCTCCCAGAGCACCGCGCGGTGCTCGTCGTGCCGGCCCCGGCCCTTGAGGACCTTGCCGACGTGCCAGTCGGCCGTGTGCAGGATCTTCATGGCACGCCTTTCAGAACGGGGGGATGTCGTCTTCGGGTGCGGGCAGCCCCGCGAACGGATCGTGGGTCGCCGTGGTCAGGGCGGATGCGGGAGCCGCTCCGGCCTCCGACGGGCGGGTGGCCCAGGCGGGGAACGGGAAGTTCACGGCCAGCGGTACGGGGATCTCCGGCTGGACCGCGAACATGGTGCCCGGCTTGGCGATGGTGGCCCGGTCGCGGGCGGTGCCGGTCAGCCAGCCGTACTCCGAGCGGGTGGCCTCGGCGGGGTCGAGCCGCCCGGCGATGCGGACGGCGCAGTTGGCGACGATGCGCCGCTCGACCTCGGAGGCGGTCTGCTGGGCGCCGATGAGGATGACGCCGAGGGAGCGGCCGCGCTCGGCGACGTCGAGCAGGATCTCCTTGATCGGGGAGTCGCCGTCGCGAGGGGCGTACTTGTTGAGCTCGTCCAAGACCACGAAGAGCAGTGGGCGGGCCGAGCCCGACAGCTCCTTGCGGGCGAACTCCCCGCGCAGCACCACGCCGACCACGAACCGCTGGGCGCGTTCGGGCAGGTTGTGCAGGTCGACGATGGTGACCTGGGCGTCGGAGACGCCGATCGAGTGGGGCCGCCCGGCCGGCAGGTCGCCGCGCACGATCGGGGTGAGCGACCTGATCGAGCTGCGCAGCCGCCGCAGGAACGCGTTGACCGTGCCGAGCGAGGCCGGGAAGCCGGTCCAGGCGGCGCGGGTCGACTCGTCGGCCAGCCGTTCGTCGATCAGGTCGACCAGCTGCGGGTAGGTGCGGCACTCGACGTCGTCGACCTTGACCGCGCCCGAGTCGCCCAGCGGCTCGGCCAGGATCTTCAGCCGCGCCGCGATCTGGCCGATCAGCAGGCTGTACTGCGCCTTCTCGTCGTCGGCGTCGGCGAACACGTAGCGGAGCAGCTCGGCGTCGCAGAACTCGGCCAGCGTCCAGTAGAAGGAGCTGACGCCCTTGGTGCGGGCCGTGACGTGGGGCACTCCGTGGACGTCGCCGGGGCGCGGCGGCGCGAACACGTGGACGCTCCTGAACGGCTGGGCGGGCAGCCCGAGGGTGGCGTAGGCGGCGCGGGCGGTGTCGTCGACGCGGGTGTTGGCGTGGTCGAGGAACAGCAGGTCCTCACCCTTGACGGAGAAGATCAGCGCCTTGGTGTTGGCCGCCTCGGGGCCGAGCACCCCGGAGTTGAACACCGAATAGAGCAGGAACGTCGCGAACGAGGTCTTGGTCGCCACGCCCGACACCCCGGAGATCGACACGTGGGCGCCGCGGGTGCCGTCGAGGAAGTCGAAGTTCAGGAAGGCGGGCTCGCCGTCGCGGCCGAGGCCCATCGGCACCCGGCGCTCCATCACGTCGAAGTAGAGCGCCTGGTCGCGGTCGGCCCCCTTGGCCCGGTAGGCCGGCGCGCCCGGCAGCGGCGGCACGAACACCTCGGGCTCGACGCGGGTGACCCGCACCTCGGCGACCTCGACGACGGCCGCCGGCAGCGAGCCCTCGGAGATCAGGAACACGTCGGAGTCGTAGGCGGCGCCCTCATGGCGGGCCTCGACGTGGGTGACCACCCCGGCGACCAGCACCGGCCCGTGGCCCGGCACCTCGCGCCGCGTCACCACCACCTCGTCGAGCTGCACGACCTTCCCCGGCTCCAGGCCGATCCAGAACGACAGGGGCGAGGCAGACTGTGTGCCCAGCACACGGCCTACGGCGTCACCAGAGAACCCATCCGTCACCCGAGGCAGGGTAGTGCAGCCTTACGACGTTTTCTCGGGCCATGCCCGCGCGAGCAACTCCCGGGTGTCCCGGAGCAGCTGTGGTAGAACGCGCGTGTGCCCGACGATCGGCATGAAGTTCGTGTCGCCGCCCCATCGGGGCACGACGTGCTGGTGGAGATGGGCGGCGATGCCGGCGCCCGCGACGTGGCCCAAGTTCATGCCGACGTTGAACCCCTGCGCCCCGCTCGCCTCGCGCAGCGTGAGGAGCGCCTTCTGGGTGAACTCGGCCAGCTCGGCCGTCTCGGCGGCGTCGAGGTCGGTGTAGTCGGGCACGTGGCGGTAGGGACAGACCATCAGATGGCCGGAGTTGTAGGGGTAGAGGTTCAGGACGGCGTACACGACCTCGCCCCGGGCCACGATGAGCCCGTCGGCGTCGTCCATCTTCGGGATCTCGCAGAACGGGCACCCGTCACCGGCGCCCGGCCCGGTCGGCTTGTTCTCCCCCTTGATGTACGCCATCCGGTGCGGCGTCCAGAGCCGTCCGAAGGCGTCGGGCACGTCTGTCATGTCGGCCAGCATAGGGGGACCAGGTCATGCCACCCCCGCCGACCGGGCCTAACGCCGGACAAACCCTTCGATCTTCCGGCAGAATCCTGCTGACCTGAGGAGATGATCGTGTGACCGACGTCGCGTACGAGCACCAGAACGAGACCCCCTCCGAGGAAGAAGCCCCCGTCGCCGAGGAGAGCGCCGCCGCTCCCCAGATCTCCGTCGCGGGCCTGAAAGGCAAGATCACCGTCGCCGACGAGGTCGTCGAGAAGGTGACCGCCCTGGCCGCCATGCAGGTCCCCGGCGTCGCCGACCTGGGCGGCGACCTGGCCCGCGCGTTCGAGTCGGTCCGCGACCGCATCGGGCTCGGCTCCAAGCGCGCCAACCAGGGCGTGCGGGCCGAGATCCAGGACGGCATGGTCGCCATCGACATCACGATCGTCATCCTCTACGGCCACGTCGTGATGGAGGTCGCCGCCGAGGTCCAGTCGAGCGTGGCCACCTCGGTGGCCCAGATGCTCGGCATGGAGGTCGTCGAGGTCAACGTGACCGTCGACGACGTCAGGCTCCCCGGCGAGGGCAAGGCCGACGAAGCCGCCGCCTGACCGGACACCGGGCGGGTCCGCCGATGGCCTGCCACCCGAAACACCGGACCGGGCTCCCCGCGGGGCCCGGTCTCCGCACGTCCGGGCAGGTGAGCAACGGCGGCGCGGGGGCCGGACCCCGAAGCGCTCAGGCGCTTCTACCCGGGCAGGTCGCCGTCGCCGCCCAGGTTGGCGACCACGCGCCGCAGCACGTTGATGGTCGTCACGTAGTCGTCCGGGTCGATGCCCGCCCGGGTCTTCTCCAGGACCGGCGAGAGCCGTGCCCGGGCCCGTTGCCGCCCGGCCTCTCCCCCGGCCGTCAACGTCATGCGGCCGTCGTCTTCGGTCAGCCAGCCCCAGTGGACCAGGTCGTCGAAGATCTGGTCGAAGTCGAGGCCGAGGTCCTCCCACGCCGACAGGCGCTCGACCAGCTCGGCGCGGGTCCAGCGGCCGGGTGAACCGGCCGCGTGGTTGACCGTCCACCAGTGGGGCTGGGTCAGGCCCTCGACCGCCAGTTCGGCGCGGATCGCGCCCACCACCCGCCGGTAGGCCTCGCCCGTCCAGGCCCCGAGGGGCTGGGCGTTCAGGACCTCCGGCGGATACTCCTCGATCGTCGTCATGGCGACGACGCTAGGACCTCAAGCCGACTTGACGTCAACTACGCCAGGCGGCGCTCGACCGCGTCGACGATCTCGGCCACCGCCTGGTCGACGGAGACGCCGTTCTTCTGCTCGCCGTTGCGGTAGCGGAAGGACACCGCCCCGGCCGCGACGTCGTCGTCGCCCGCCAGCAGCATGTAGGGCACCTTCGACTTCTGGGCGTTGCGGATCTTCTTCTGCATGCGGTCGGAGGAGGCGTCGACCTCGACGCGGATGCCGTGGGCCTTGAGCTTCTTGGCGACGTCCTGCAGGTAGGCGACGTGGTCGTCGGAGATCGGGATGCCGATCACCTGGACCGGCGCGAGCCAGGCCGGGAACGCGCCCGCGTAGTGCTCGGTCAGCACGCCGAAGAACCGCTCGATCGAGCCGAACAGGGCGCGGTGGATCATGACCGGGCGCTGGCGGGAGCCGTCGGCGGCGGTGTATTCGAGCTCGAAGCGCTCGGGCAGGTTGAAGTCGAGCTGGATGGTCGACATCTGCCAGGTGCGGCCGATGGCGTCGCGGGCCTGGACGGAGATCTTGGGGCCGTAGAAGGCCGCGCCGCCCGGGTCGAGGACCAGCTCGAGGTTCTCGCCCTCGGCCACCTCGCGCAGCACCGCCGTCGCCTCTTCCCAGGTCTGGTCGTCGCCGACGAACTTCACCGGGTCCTTGGTCGACAGTTCGAGGTAGAAGTCGTTGAGGCCGTAGTCGCGCAGCAGGTCGAGCACGAAGCGCAGCAGCGAGACGAGCTCGCCGCGCATCTGCTCGCGGGTGCAGTAGATGTGCGCGTCGTCCTGGGTGAGGCCGCGCACGCGGGTCAGGCCGTGGACGACGCCCGACTTCTCGTAGCGGTAGACGGTGCCGAACTCGAAGGTGCGCAGCGGCAGCTCGCGGTAGGAGCGGCCGCGGGCCCGGAAGATCAGGTTGTGCATCGGGCAGTTCATCGGCTTGAGGTAGTAGCGCGCGCCCTCGAGCTCCATGGGCGGGAACATGCCGTCGGCGTACCAGTCGAGGTGGCCGGAGACCTTGTAGAGGTGGTCTTTGGTGATGTGGGGGGTGTTGACGAAGGAGTAGCCGGCCTCCTCGTGCTTCTTGCGCGAGTAGTCCTCCATCACCTTGCGGATCACGCCGCCCTTGGGGTGGAAGACCGGCAGGCCGGAGCCCAGTTCGTCGGGGAAGGAGAACAGGTCGAGCTCGGCGCCCAGCTTGCGGTGGTCGCGCTTCTCGGCCTCTTCGAGGAAGGCGAGGTATTCGTCCTGCTTCTCGCGCGACTCCCAGGCGGTGCCGTAGATGCGCTGGAGCTGCGGGTTCTTCTCGCTGCCGCGCCAGTAGGCGCCGCCCGAGCGCATCAGCTTGAAGGCGGGGATGACGCGGGTGGTGGGCAGGTGGGGACCCCGGCACAGGTCCTTCCAGACGAGGTCGCCGCTCTTGGGGTCGAGGTTGTCGTAGATCGTCAGCTCGGCGCCGCCGACCTCGACGCTCTCGCCCGAGTCGCCCTCGGCCGCGCCGCCCTTGAGGCCGATCAGCTCCAGCTTGTAGGGCTCGGCGGCCAGTTCCTCGCGGGCGGCGTCGTCGGAGACGGCCCGGCGGGAGAAGGTCTGCCCCTGCTTGACGATCTCGCGCATGCGCTTCTCGACGCGCTTGAGGTCGTCGGGGGTGAACGGCGCCTTGACGTCGAAGTCGTAGTAGAAGCCGTTCTCGACGGGCGGCCCGATGCCGAGCTTGGCCTCGGGGAACAGCTCCTGGACGGCCTGGGCCATCACGTGGGCGGCGGAGTGGCGCATGATCGCGCGGCCGTCGTCGCTGCCGATCTCGACCGGCTCGACGACGTCGCCGTCGGCCGCCGGGGCGGCGAGGTCTTTCAGTCCCTCGGCCACGCGGGCGGCGATCACGGTCCGGCCGTCGGCCTCCAGCAGCTCGCCGTACGTCGTGCCCTCCGTTACCGAACGCTCGACCCCTGCGACGGTGACGGTGATAGCGGACACGATGGTTCTCCTCAAACGGACGAGCGCGGATGACAGGCCGACTCTACCGGGATTGAAGCGAGTCTCGGACGGCCGAAGGCCGGCCGTGGCTCGCGTTGTGGATCTACCTGAAAGACCCGTGCTATTTCCCGCGCCGGTCCGGCGCGCCCAGGGCGAGCAGCTGGGCCACGGTGCCCGCGAAGACGTCGAGATCGAGGGGGCTGGCGGCGTACTGCTGGATGGCCCAGTCGCTCCAGGGCGCGGGCACCCGCGGCGCCCCGATCGGGCGGCCCGGGTCGGCGATCCACAGCGGATAGTCGGCCAGGCCCTCGCAGTTGCCCTCGGCGGCGAAGTGGAGGTGCGTCCAGACGAACGGGAGCAGCCCGCAGCGGCGGGTGACCTCGGCGCACCAGCGGCGGCCGAACTCGGCGACCTCGGCGGCGGGCAGGCCGTCGGTGGCCTTGAACTCCAGCGCGGCCAGGTCGCCGGGGGCGAGTCTGGCCGTCTCCAGGAAGTGCCGGGCCTGGGCGCGGGCGTCGCCCAGCGGCCGGGCCACGTGGTAGGCGCCGCGCACGAACCCGGCCCGGCCCATGGCCGTCCAGTTCTCGGCGAAACGGGTGTCGGCGAGCCGGTCGCTCTCGGTGGCGCGCGCGAAGGCGAACACCGCGTCGGTCTCGGCCTGCGCCGACCAGTCGACGGGGCCCTGCCAGTCGGACACGTCGATGCCGTGGATCACCGCTGAAGGGTAATACCGGCGACATCGGGTCGCGACCGGTTCAAATATTTGACCGCACGTTCCAGAAAGGCGTACCGTCGGCGCATGGCACGGATCAGGGAGTTCGACACCGAGGCCGCCGTCGAGGCGGCCATGTGGGCCTTCCGGCGCACCGGTTTCGAGGGCACCTCGATCCAGGACCTGGTCGAGGCCACCGGCGTCGGCCGCGGTTCGCTCTACGCGGCCTTCGGCAACAAGGAGGGCCTCTACCTGGCGGCGGTCGACCGCTACCGCGACACGTACGCCCTCCCGCTGATCGAGGAGCTGCGCGCCGGCCTGCCCGCCCGCGACCTGATCCACGGCATCCTGCTCGACGTCGTCGACGAGATCGTCGCCGACGGCGACCGCCACGCGTGCCTGATGGTGAGCGCGGCGGTCGAGCGGGCGCCCCACGACCCCGAGGTGCGGGTGCGCATCAGGGCCACCACCGCCTCCCTGGAGGACGCGTTCGCCGACCTGATCGGCGAGCAGGGCCTCGCGGGCGACCGCGACCCGCGCGACGTGGCCCGGTTCCTGATGACGACCATCCACGGCATGCGCGTCATGGCCGCCGTCACCCCCGACCGGGCGGCGCTCACGGCGATCGCGGAGGTCGCCCTGGGCTGCCTGGCCTAGCTTTTTCACGCCTAAATTCTGTAACGAACAGTCAAGAAAGGGGCCGTCGATGGACACGATCGGCGTCGGAATCATCGGAGCCAGCCCGGACGGCTGGGCCTCCTTCAGCCACGTCCCCGCTCTCAGGGCGCTGCCCGGCTACGAACTCCGGGCGGTCGGCACCTCCCGGCGGGCCTCCGCCGAGGCGGCGGCGCGGCGGTTCGGGGTCGCGGCGGCCTTCGACGACCACGAGGCGCTCATCGCCCACCCGGGCGTCGACCTCGTGGTGGTGGCCTCCACGGTGACCCGCCACCACGAGCACGCCGCCGCCGCGCTGGCGGCGGGCAAGATGGTCTACTGCGAGTGGCCGCTGGCCCCCGGCCTGGCCGAGGCGGAGGACCTGGCCGCGCGGGCGGCGGGCCGGCGTACCGTGATCGGGCTGCAGGCCCGCTACGCCCCGGCGGTCCGGCACGCCCGCGACCTGGTCGCCGACGGCTACGTCGGCGAGGTGCTCGGCACCACGCTGATCGGGTCGGGCATGTCGTGGGGCGGCCAGACCGACCGCGCCCACGTCCACCTCTTCGACGCCGCCACCGGCCTGTCGCCGCTGACGGTGTCGGCCGCGCACGCGCTGGAGGCGGTCGAGCACGTGCTCGGCGGCTTCGCCGCCGTGTCGGGAAACCTGGTCACCGCGCGGACCCGGACGCGGGTCGCCGACGACGACACGACGATCCCGGTCACCGTCCCCGACCAGGTGTCGGTCACCGGCCGCCTGGAGGGCGGCGCGGCGGTCTCGCTCTTCTACCGGGGCGGGTGGTCGCGGGGCGAGAACCTGCGCTGGGAGATCAACGGCACCGAGGGCGACCTGGTGCTGCGCGCCGACGGCCCCAACGGCAACCTCCAGACGCGCGACCTGGTGCTCGAAGGCGGCCGGGGCGACGACGACTCCGTCCACGAGATCGCCGTGCCCGGCTCCTGCTTCGACCCGGTGCCGCGCGCTCTGGAGGGCCCGGCGCAGAACGTCGCCCAGGTCTACGCGGCGCTCGCCCGCGACCTGCGCGAGGGCGCCCGGACCGTGCCCGGCTTCGACCACGCCGTGGAGCGCCACCGCCTCGTGGCCGCCCTGGAGCGGCAGCAGGTCAGCGCCGCTCCAGCAGTTCGGTGAACAGGGCCTCCCAGCGCGGCATGATCGAGTCGGCCGTGTAGTTGCGGGCCGTCTCCAGCGCCGCCGCGCCGAGCCGCTTGCGCAGCGTGTCGTCCTCGATGAGGCGGGTGATGCCCTCGGCCAGCGCGGTGACGTCCTTGGGCGGCACCAGCAGGCCGTTGACGTTGTCGACGATCACGTCGCCGGGACCCGTCGGGCAGTCGAAGCTGACCACGGCCAGGCCGTGGGCCATGGCCTCCAGCATCACCATGGGCAGCCCCTCGAACCGGGAGCTGAGCACGTAGATGGAGGAGTCGGCCAGTTCGTCCCAGAGCTTCTCGGTGCGGCCGCGGAACCGGATGCGCTCCGCTTCGGTGATCTTGTTGAGCAGTTTGGGGAGCGAGGAGCCCTCCCCGTACACGTCGAGGGTCCAGTCCTTGTGCGGCACCTGCTCGAAGGCGGGGATCAGCAGGTCGAAGCCCTTCTGGGTCTTCAACCGGCCGGCCGCGATGACCCGGCGGCTGGTCAGCTGCGACTGGCGGCGTCCGGCGATGTGCACCGAGTTGGGCATCAGCCGGGTCTTCACGCCGGGGGCGAGGCGTTCGTACTCGTTCTTGTCGGTCCGGGTCAGCACGGTGACCAGGTCGAGGCGGCCGTAGTGGCGGGCGATGTCCTGGCGCACCGGCTCCTTGTGGGTGCGCAGGTTCATGTGCTCCTGGCCGACCCGCACGACGCTCTTGCGGCCGTGCCGGGCGGCGATCAGGTTCAGGCCCGGCCGGGTGGTGACCAGGATGCCGTCGTCGAGACTCGCGATGTACTCGGTGACGGCCTTCTCGACGTGCGCGGTGAACCAGTGGGCGGCGAACTCCCCCTCGGGCACCGCCTTGCCGCGCAGGCGGCGCATGACCCGGTCGGTGAACGTGACCGGCTCGACGCCGCCGCGCTCGTCGACGATGGCGCTGACCTTGACGCGCGGGTCGATCTCGAACTGGGGCCGGTCGCGGCGCTGGACGGTGCTGACGATCTCCACGTCGTGGCCGCGCTGGGCCATGGCGTTTGCCTGCGTGATGACGGTCCGAATTGTTCCGCCCATGCCGTAGGCGTGGAGGAGCATGTAACGGATCTTCACTTGGACAGGTACCCCCAGCTAACGCTCATCGGGCGGAGCACGTCGGGAATCTCGGACTCGGTGGGCAGCTCGCGCCCCTTCTGGACCTCGCCGGAGCGGATCTTGTCCTTCCAGTCGCCCAGGCCCTTCTGCACGACGGTCTGCGAGGAGCCGTAGCGCAGCATGGCGGGCTCGAAGGGGATGCCCAGGAAGTCGCAGATCTTGCGGACCTGACCCTCGGGGTCGTCCGTCAGCTCCTCGTAGTGGACCGTGTGGCCCTCCAGGCCCTTGCGGGCACGCTCCACCGCCTTCATGTACCGCAGCGCGTCGGCCGCCGCCTCGGTGAAGTCGCGCTTCTCCGGGTCGGCCTCGTGCCACGACCGCGCGATCGAGACGGGGTGGCGCAGCAGGAAGACGAACCGGGCGTCGGGCCAGCAGGCCGCCAGGCGCTCGAAGGCGAAGGCGTTGGCCGGGGTCTTGTCGACGATGTGGCTCTTGCCGCTGCGCAGCAGCTCGCGGTGGAGCACCCGGTCCCACAGCAGGTGCTCCAGATCGGCCTGGTTGTGGCCGAGGGCGTGCATCGCCCGTTCGGCCAGCCCGGTGCCGAAACCGACGGTGAGCCGCCGGACGTGCAGTTCGTGCGGGGCGTGCAGCAGCGAGTGGGCGTTCAGAATCGAGCGCAGGAGGGTCGATCCCGACCGGACCGGCGACATCACGAAGATGGGGGCGCGCAGCAGCCGGTCGGTCCGGGCGTCGGCCGGCGGCCGCACCTCCGAGGCGGGCGCGGCGGCGGGCTTGGCCGCCTTCGCCTTCCCGGCCTTGGGCGAGATCACCGGTGCGGACTCGCCCGTCTTCGTCAGATGAAACCCGGTGAACTCGCCCAGCGCAACGTTCACTCGTTGTTTCCAGTTCATGTGTGGACCTTACGGACTTTCCCTGAGAATTACCTGGAACTGCCCGTAGGTTGGCACATCAATGCCGGTGCGTGTGATCAGGATGGCTGATGTCGCCCGGATGCTCGTAACCGGGCGTTAACACCGCGGCCGCGCAGCGGGCGTCCGCCCACAGCGCGAACCGCCGCCGCCGGGCGGCGTCGAGGAGCGTCGCGCGGATGCGCGGCGCCGCCTCGGCCAAGCTCAGATCCCTTTTCGTGTACGCCCCCACGACGAACACCTCGTCGCCGTGGGCCACGTGGTCGCCCTCGGCCGCCCGGAACACCGCCTCGGGCACCAGCTCGGCGCGGGTCACCTCGTATTCGGCCGCCACCCCGTTCCGCCAGTGGGTGACGGCCCGCGCCGGCCCCGGCCGGAACCGGTCGGGGTTGGCGGCGTAGTACCGGCGCACGTCCTCCTCGGAGACCGTGACCCCGGCCGTGAGGTCGCGGTAGACGGCCTGGGCCAGCCGGTCGCCCGAGAGCACCGCGGCCATGACGCTGCCGAGCTCCAGCCGGGCGGTGGCCGGCAACTCCATGGGCGGCCCGGCCCAGGGCCGCAGCCCCCGGCGGGCGGCCTCGGCGGCGACCACCCGTTCGGCGACCAGCAGCTGCACCACCCAGCGGCGCAGCTGGCGGCCCTCGGTGGTGCCGTCGGCCGGGAGCAGGTCGCCGCGGGGACCGCGGCGCAGTGCGGCCATCCGGCCGGCGACCTGCTCCAGCGTGACGGGGGCGCCCTCGACGAGAGCGGCGATCACCGGTCCCCCCTCACCCTCAGCGGCACGGCGGGCGAGTAGCTCACCCGGCCGAACCACATGGCCTTGACCAGCAGCCACCAGTCGCCCGGCCGCATGCCGAGCGGCACGTCGGCGACCACGTCGAGCACGGCCCGCCCGCCCGGCGCGAGGTCCAGCGGGTGGATGAGCGGCCCGGTGACGCCCCAGGTGCCCCACGGGCCGAGCACCTGGACCTCGCCCCTGATGGCGAAATCGGCGCGATTGGTCAACGTGACCGGCAACCGGGAGCGCCCGCCGGGGGCCGTCTCGACGCCCTCCGCCGGCACGTCGACCGCGAGCAGCGACGCCGGGCCGGGGCTGACGGGCCGCCCCGACCCGTCGAGGAACACGACGTCCTCGTGGGTCTGGCCGCCGTGCGCCAGCGTGACCGCCACCGGCCAGGGGCCCTCCCCCGCGCCGGGGGGCGGCGTCACCGCGACGTCGAAGGCGGTCCAGCCGCGCGGCGGGAGCCGTACCGGACGATCGCCCGGCGCGGCGGCCCAGCCGGGCGGCACGGCCACGCGGACCTCGCCCTCGGCGGCGGCGTCGACGAGATCGGAGGCCAGCGAGACCCGGACCCCGCCGGGCACGGCCCGCGCGTGCACGCTCAACGGCTGGTAGCCCAGCGGCGCCGAGCCCCGGTTGTGCAGCCAGTAGCGCGAGAACACCGGCTGCGCCGGCTCGGCGGCCCGCCCGAGGCGGTCGCCCGGCCCTTCGGGGTCGCGGGCGTCGGTCTTCAGCACGAACGTGGCGATCTCGCTCGGCCCGAGGTCGGCGACCAGCACGCCGTCGCGCACCTTGGCCTCGCTCGTCGCGGTCTCGAGCAGGTCGGCCACCGCCGCCTCGACCAGCGGGAACGGCGAGCTCACGCGCAGCGGGACGGCCCGGCCGTGCGGCTCGTAGAACCGTGCGACGACCCCGGCGCGCGGATCGGCCGGGACCGCCCGGCCGCCCGCCGTCGGGTTCCCGGCCGCCTTGAACGCGGCCAGCACGGCCGCTCCGGCGGGTTCGACGGTCACCAGCGAGGCCGTCGCGGGCAGCACGCCCGGGTGGGCGGGTTCGACGACCGCGCGCAGCGGGTGGCCGTAGTCGTGCGCCTTGGCGACGATCCCGGCGTCCCGGTAGTCGCCGCCGCCGGAGGCGATGGCGTAGTCGAAGGTGTGGCTCCAGTGCTGGAGGCCGAAGCCGGTCCCGTCGGGGGCGGTCCGGCGCGGCGGGTCGATCCACATGCCCGACGGCCAGCCGGTCGACGACCGCATCAGCGACAGGTGCAGCCGCCCCTGGACGTCGACGGCGAAGCCGGGCACGCCGCGGTTGAGCACCGCGACGGTCCGGCGCTCCTCGGCGTGGTCGGCGCTCTGGCCGACCTTGATCACGTGATCCTCGATAACGTTGTCCGGCGACCCGGCGAGCACCACGACCGGCAGGTCGAGCACGCCGCGCAGGTCCGACTCGGGGTGGAACGCCTGCTCGCGGGTGTGCCGGGCGGGCAACCAGACGACCGCCGACCCCTTCTCGGCGAGTTGCCGCTCCAGCTCCTCGGTGTACGCGGGCCCGGCGGCGGCCAGCGCCTCGGCGGTGAAGGCGTTCTCGGCCGGCCCGCCGACGGCGAACCGCACGTCGGGCAGGTTCGAGTCGAACGACAGCAGGCCGTAACGGGTGCCGGCCGCGTGGGCGGTCGTCGAGGTGACCCCCGACCGCGCCAGTGCGACGGCCAGGTCGCGCGCGTCGGCGGTGTCCTCCTCGTGCGGCACGACGATCTCGGCGACCGCGATCGGCACGCCGGTCCCGTTGGCGAAGGCGATGCGGGCCGGGGCGCTCAGCCCGAACCACTGGTAGGCGGGGTTGTCCAGCGTCCACGGATGTTCGGCCGCGTCGACGTCGGGGTGCGCGAACGGCCGCCCGACGACGGCGTGGCCGACCTCGGAGACCGGCACCGCGCCCGGCACCGCGCACGGCCAGCGGAGCCGCACCAGCTGGTCGGCGCCGTCGAAACCGTCGACGTGGGTGGCGCAGTCCACCCGCGCGAGGCCGTACCACAGAGTGACCGTCTGCGTGTACGTGACGGAGCCGAGCGAGCCGGTGACGGTGATCCGCCGGCCGAGCCGCGACCGCTCGGTCGTCACCGAGGTCGCGGGGAGTGCGGCGCTCCCCGTGGAGACGCCCGTCGGCAGCAGGTGCCACGGGCCCTCACGGAAGACCGGGTGTTCGTGGTACTCCTCGTACACCACCAGCTCGTTGCCCACCTCGCCGGGCGTGATCAGCTCGTCGCCCGTGGCCAGGTCGACCAGCGAGACCACGCCGCCGCCCCGCGCGGGGTCGACGGTGAGCCGGTGGAACTCGTTCTCGATCGTGTACGCGTCCTCGACGGCCCATTCCTCGACGGCGCCCGACGCGGCGAGGCGGTAGGAGCGGTAGCCGACCGAGGGCACGTCGGCGGCCAGGAAGACGATCTCGGCGCGGGTGTCGTCGGCGTGCTCGACCAGACAGGGGACGCCGGCGATCGTGAAGCCCGCCGGCACGGTGACCCGCACGACGTCGGTGCGCGGCCAGGCGTTGGCGTTGTAGACGATCACACTGTCGCCCTGGACGTCGGTCCGCGCGGCCAGATGCGCCAGCGCCGCCGTGTGCACCTCGGCCGCCAGGTCGTACGCCTCCCGCCAGCCCGCCAGCAGGTCGAGGTAGACCTGGTCGGACTCGGTGCCGGTGATGGCGTCGTGGTGCGCCCCGAACACCAGCTGCCGCCACGCCTTGTCGAGCGCGGCCTCGGGATACTCCGCGCCGCCGGCCAGGCAGGCCAGCGCGGCGAACCGCTCGGCGTCGAGCAGCTCGTTCTCGGCCGCCCGCTGGGCCTGCTTGGTGTCGATGTACGACACGTCCTTGCCGGTGTAGATCGGGTTCATGTCCCGGGTCTGCGGCGACAGGCGGCGGCCCTCGGCGGCCAGTTCGGCGGTGACCGCCGAGAAGAACTCGCGCGGGATCGCGCAGTGGAACCTCGGCCAGACGTAGCGGGCGTTCCAGTCGCGGTGGATGTCGGTCAGCCACTTGTTCGGCGGGCTGTAGTCGGTGCCGACCGGGATCAGCACGTTGCGGGTCGCGGCGACCTTCTTCAGGTCGAGGAAGAGCCCGTACACCGACTCCTCGGCGGCCGCCAGCGTCTGCGCGGAGTCCATCGACCAGCCCGCGCCGTAGTGGGCCGCCATGTAGTGGGTCAGCAGGCCGCGCCCCGACGGGGAGATCCACTCGAACTCGGTGCGGAACTGCATGTCGGAGGGGTCGCCGTGGGGGGTGTCGTAGGTGCCGACCTCCAGGATCGGCCCCCACTGGTGGAACGGCCCGCGCGCCCACGCCGAGGAGGTGAGCCCGGCGTCGGCCATCATGCCGGGGAACTGCGGGTCGTGCCCGAACGCGTCGAGCTGCCAGGCCGTCGCGGGCTCCCCGCCGAGCACGTCGCGCTGGAAGCCGACCCCGTAGACGGCGTTGCGGATCGTCGTCTCGGCCCCGGTCAGGTTGGTGTTGGGCTCGTTGTACGTCCCGCCCATGATCTCCAGCCGGCCCTGGTCCACCAGGTCGAGGATGATCGCGCGCTGCTCCGGGAAGCTGTCCCAGTAGGGCTTCAGGTAGTCGACCTCGGCCAGCACGAACTTGTAGTCGGGGTCGCGGCGGGCCAGCTCCAGGTGGGCGTCGATCAGCTGGAACGCGGTGAACTGGAAGCTCATCCGGATCTCTTGGGCGTCCGGCTGGTCCTCCCACTCGCTGGCGTATCCGGCCTGGGTGTTCCACCAGACGGGGTCGTAGTGGAAGTGGGAGACGAGGTGGACGGTCCAGCCGGGCTCGGCGACCGTGATCCGGGCGGTCTCGGAGGCGTCTCCCGCCGACACCATGACGGTGATCTGTTCCCCCGGGCGGGCGTCGGTCGAGATGGGGACCTCGTGCGTCCCCGTACCGGAGACACCCCGGAGTTCCCCTCGCGCCCCACCCGTGACCTCGATGTCGACGAGGTCCGCGAAGGCCGTGGTGACGCGCAGGATCTGGCGCGGCGCGTCGGCCGGGCCGGCGAACAGCTCGGTGGACTCGATCGTCAGATTCATCCTTTGACCGCTCCGCCGGTAAGGCCCTTCACGAAGTTCTTCTGCAGGGCGAGGTAGAAGACGAGGATCGGCAGCGTCGCCAGGAACATGAAGGCGAACACCGAGCCGAAGTCCGATTGGTACTGCCCGATGGCCCGGTAGACGCCGACCGTCACGGTCGTGCCGCTGTCGGGGCCGAGCACGATGAGCGGGGTCAGGAAGTCGTTCCAGATCCACACGCCCAGGAAGATCATCACGCTGGCCGAGGCGGGCCGCAGCAGCGGGAAGACCACCTGCCAGAACACCCGGAACCGGTTCGCGCCGTCGAGCGCGGCGGCCTCTTCGAGCTCCAGCGGCACGCCGCGGACGAACCCCATGAAGAGCAGCACCCCGAACGGCACGTAGTAGCCGACGTTCACCAGCACGAGCCCCTGCAGGGTCGTCATCAGGTCGAACCACTTCAGCACGGTCGTGATCGGGGCCATGATGACCGGCACCGGGATCATCAGCCCGCACAGCAGCGTGCCCATGACGACCTTGGCGGCCCAGTGCCGCGATCGGGCCAGGTAGTGGCCGAGCATGGCCGAGAAGACGGTCAGCACGGTCACCGACAGGGCCGTCACCGCGATCGAGTTGATCAGGCCGAAGGTGAACAGGTGGTCGGGCCGGTTCAGCACCGCCGCCAGGTTGTCGAAGGTGGGCGGGAACGGCAGCCCGGCCGGGTCGGCCACCACGGCCGCGCTCGGCTTGAAGATGTTCACCAGCACCAGATAAAGGGGCAGGAAGAACACCACGCCCACGAACGTGGCGACGATCGGCCGCGCGTTCACTGGGACACCTCTCTCTTCTGCAGGAACCGCAGCACGACCACCGAGATGAACGCGACGATCGCGAGCATCACCGCCGCCAGCGCCGAGGAGTAGCCGATCCGGTTGCTGACGAACGCCGTCTGCACGACCTGGAAGGCCATCGTCACGGTGGTGCCGTTGCCGGGCCCGCCGTTGGTGATGACGCGCACCTGGTCGTACGCCTTGAAGCCGGTGATCAGCAGCATGACCACGTTGATGGTCAGCGCCGGGGCGAGCATCGGCCAGGTGACGTTGCGGAAACGCTGGAGCGGGCCCGCGCCGTCGATCGAGGCGGCCTCGTTGAGCTCGCGCGGCACGCCCTGGAGCCCGGCCAGGTAGACCACGACGCAGAAGCCGAGCATCTGCCAGGCCATGATCCAGGCGATCGAGTAGATCGCCAGGTCGGGGTCGGACAACCAGCCGGGCGGCTCGTCGATCCCGAGGCCGCGCAGCGCCGAGTTGAGCAGCCCGTCGTCGGTGAGGATCGCCTGCCAGATGACGCTGATGACGACCGAGCTGAGCACGACCGGGGTGAAGAACACCCCGCGCAGCAGGACGTAGAGCTTGGTCGGCCGGTCGAGCAGCATGGCGATCAGCAGCCCGCCGACGTTGGCCAGCACCGTGATGATGGCCGTGATGATCACCGTGTTGAGCAGCGCCTGGTGGAACTCGGCGTCGCTCAGCAGGTTGACGTAGTTGCGCAGGCCCACGAACTGGGTGGGCGGGTTGAACGGGTTGAGGTTCGTCAGGCTGTTGTAGCCGGTCATCCCGATCGGGACGAGCACGAACAGCGTGTACGCCAGCAGTCCGGGCAGGGCGAACAGGGAGAACCTGCCCAGGGCCGGCAGGAACCCGCCGCGCCTCCTGGGTGGCCGCGCGGCGCGGGCCTTCACCCGCGTTTCGCGGTGCATCGTCTGGGTCATCGGGCCACCACGTCGGGTTCGCGGGCCGGGCCGGGGCGCGGGGCCCTGCGCCGCGGGATCTGGATCGGGAGGGCGCGGGGCGCGTGTGCACGCGCCCCGCGGGTCCGGTTCTGGGTCATCGGGGTTACTGGGTCGCCTTGGCGTACTCGTCGTCGAGGAACTCGGCGAACTGCTGGGCGTTCTTCTTGCCGGTGATCAGGTCCTGCACGCCGAGGGCGGCCTTGTCGGCCAGGCCCGGGGGCAGCGCGCCGTCGCCGGCCTCCTGCGAGAAGGCGTCGAAGATCGAGCCCTCCTGCATGCCCTTCTGGTAGATCGCGACGGTCGCGTTGTAGACCGGGCCCATGTCGGCGGGCGGGGTGTAGCCCTTGATCGCCGGGATCGAGCCGTCGGCCTTCACGAACGCGTCGTTGTTCTCCTTGTCCTCGTCGAACGCCAGCGCCCACTTCTTGGCCAGCTCGACGTTCTTGGCGGTCGCGCTGACCAGGGTGCCGCCGCCGGTGAAGGTCGGGGTGACCGGGGAGCCGTCGTCGGTCGGCCACGGGAAGGCGCCGACCTCGAACGACGGCTTGTTGGCGTCGGCCGAGGTCGCGAACCAGGAGCCCATGGGGTACATGGCGCCCTTGCCGTCGCGGAAGGCCTGCTCGGTGTCGGCGTAGGAGCGCGACAGGCCGGCCGGGTCGATGTACTCGTTCTTGGCCAGGTCCTCGATCTTCTTGGCGGCGGCCACGAAGTCGGGGTCGGTGAACTTGACCTTGCCCTGGGCGCGCTGGAGCAGCCAGTCGGGCGTCTTCTTGTAGACGTCGGTGGCCACGGTGCCGGTCAGCGGGTACATGTCGGCCCACGTGTCGGCGCCGCCGCCGCCCACGATGAACGGGGTGGTGCCGCCGTCCTTCAGCTTCTTGGAGATGTCCAGAAGCTCCTGGTACGTCGTCGGCGTCGCAGTGATGCCCGCTTTGGCGAACATGTCCTTGTTGTAGTAGACAACCGGGATGACCTGCGTGTTGTACGGGAGCTGGTAGACCTTGCCCCCGATCGCCCCCGCCTTCGGCGCGATGAAGTTCTTGAGCTCCTCATCGGTGAACGGCGCCAGCTTGCCCGCCTGGGCGAACCCGGCGGGGTTGACCGACTGCAGGATGTCGGGCAGGTTGCCGGCCGCGTCGAGCTGCTTGGCGTACGCCGTGCGGTCGATGTTGGGCGTCACGAGCTTCTTGATGGTCACCTCGGGGACCTTCGCCGAGGCCCGCGCGATGGCGGCGTCCCAGAACGCCGCGTTCAGGTTGGGCGTCTCGAAGACCAGGAAGCTCAGCTCCACCTTGCCGCCGGACGAGGCGCTCGCGCCGCCCTCCGGCTGGGAGGTCTCGCCCACGCCACAACCGGCCGCCGCCAGCACCGCGGCCAGGCCGAATATCAAAGTTCTGCGCATCAGCACAGCCCTCCTCGTTGCCGATCCGGCTCCCCGAAGCCGATTGAGATAACGTTATCCCGATACCGTAGAGTGTTGCGCGGAGGTTTCAAGAGCGAGGCGGGCAACGAATTGGTCACGGGCCGAATGGCGTCAACGGGCGATCATGCGGATGATAGGCGGATGCAGGAGAAGCCGAGGGCGCGGAAGGGCCGCAGGCCGACGATGGTCGACGTCGCCCGCGAGGCGGGCGTGGCGCTGCGGACGGTCAGCCGGGTCGTCAACGACGACGCGACCGTCGGCGCCGAACTGGTCGAACGGGTCAGGAGCGCCATCGCGGCCCTCGACTACCGCCCCGACGAACGCGCCCGCCACCTGCGCCTGGGCGTGACCGGCACCCTCGGCGCGGCCGTCCGGCAGCTCTCCCACGTCAACCCGGTGCTGCGCGCGGTCGAACGCGCCGCCCGCGCCGCCGGCCTCATGGTGCTCGCCGCCTCCACCGAGGACGACGAGAAGATCGAGCGCCACGTGGTCGAGTCGATGTGCCGCCGCCGCTTCGACGGCATCCTGCTCGAACCCATCGGCGCCGACCACGGCTACCTGGTGCCCGAACTCGCGGCCGGTCTGTCACTCGTCGCCGTCGACCGCCCCGTGCTCGGCCTCGAGGTCGACTGCGTGTTGTCCGACAACGTCGCCGGCATCGAGACCGCCTTCGCCCACCTGGTCGCCCACGGCCACCGCCGCATCGCCTACATCGGCGACGACGAGCGCATCTACACCGCCCAGGAACGCGCCACCGCCTTCCGCGCCTGCCTGCGCGCCCAGGGCGGCCCCGCCGACGCCATGATCCACACCGGCCCGATAGAGCGCGACCGCATCCACCGCGCCCTCGAGACCGCCCTGTCGGGCCCGGCCCCGGCGACCGCCGTCATCACCGGGAACGCGACACTCAGCGTCGAGACGGTCCGCTGGTTCCGCGACCACCACGACGACGTGGCGATCGTCGGCTTCGACGACTCCGAACTCGCGACCCTGCTGCGCCCCGACCTGACGGTGGTCGCCCAGGACGACGCGGCCATCGGCGACACGGCCATCACGATGCTCCGCACCCGCATCGCCGACCCGTCGACCCCGGTCCGCAAGGTCACCGTCCCGGTGACACTCCAGGCGAGGGGCTCGGGCGAGACCCCGCCGAAGCGGCCCTGACCCGCCAGGCCGCCAGCCCGCAGGCGAGCACGACCATCAGGCACCCGTCGACGACCAGGTTCACCCCGGCGGGGACCAGCTCCTGCGTGGTGCCGTCGGCGTAGAGGCACTCGTGGCTGAGAGGCAACCAGCTCCAGGTCGTGGCCGGGAAGTCGAGCGGGCCACCGGAGCAGTACTCGCCGGTGGCCCTGAGTTCGAGGAACGCGCCGGCCCAGATCCCGTAGAGCCACGCCACGCCCGCGACCACCGCCGCGAGCAGGGCGCCGAGACCACACCTCCAGATCATGCGACCCATCATGGTCGCCGCGAAGCCCCGCACGAACACCTCGAGCTGGCCGGGCGGGCAGGATGGCCGGGGCCCAGCGAGATGAGCGAGTCGACCGCGTTGGCGGGAATCCGGCGCGCGAAGCGGGGTCGCCCGTGAAACGGCCCTCGTAGACCTGCCTGAACCGGGTCACAGGCGTCGGCGTCCTCGACCGGGTCGCGCAGCTTCGAAGGTGCCCGCGCCGTGCGCCTGTGGCGCACACGTCGGCGCGGGTTCGGAAGGACGCGACCAAACCGTCTCCCGCCGGATCCGCCCGTCGGGCGAATACGCATTCGACATTCACCAAGAATGCCCGGCCGAGAATCACTGCTTTCCCGCATCAGCCCAAGAGCCCCGCGGAAAACCCGAAAATCACCGTCGAAACCGTGCTGTCCAGCGGCGTGCGAGTTCGGAAAATGGACAACTGGATTCGGGGCGGCGGATATCTCGCCAACGGCTGCACAGCTGGATTCAATTTCAAATACGCCACCACCGAGACAAAGCGTCTCGGCACCGCCGGACACTGCGTCAACTCAACCGTGGACTACGCCAATCAGGGTGGCGACGGCGGCGGCACGAGGATTACGAGCGTCTGGTCACACCAGGGTTCCAACGGGGACATCGGATATACACACACGGCACGATGGACCCCACCCGTACCTTCTACTGGGGCTGGGGAGAGAAACGCTACGCCGAAGCCCAGGGCGAACGTGCACCACGATCCGGGATGTCAACGTCTCCTCAGGAGATGGGCTCCACAACCTCTTCATCGCCCACATGCAGGAGCCGACCGGCTGCAGCGGGGGCGACAGCGGTGGCCCGTGGTTCAATGCCGGCACCGCTTACGGAATCCACATGGGAGGACCCTTAGGGGATAACGGCGCGACCATCTACTGCGCCGGCACCCACGTGGACAGATTCGTGATCAGAACGATCCCACCGCGGATGGGTCGTCGACCGGACTCCGGCCGGTGGCTCATCCGTTTTCCCAGGAAAGACGTGAAGAGAAAAAACAACAGCATGGGCCGAATCCACACTGCGGTCGCGGCGGCGATGCTCCTTGTCTCCTGTGGCGTCTCCTCCGGCGACCCGGGCGTGCAGGAGGGAGCACCGGCGGCGGAGATGACGACCTCCCCCGCACCCGATTTCACCTCGACCGGAACAGACCCGATTCTCATCCTCCATAATCGATCCTCCTCGCCCCATCGCCAGGTCACCGGCAGGCTCACCTACAGCGCCGACGACGCCTGCCTCCTGGTCACGTCCAGCAGAGGACTGAGCGACGCGGAGTTGATGATCCCCATCTGGCCCGCCGGAACCAGCCCGCTTCTGCGTGACGGCAAGCGTGGCATCCGGCTCCCGGACTCACGATCGATCATGGACGGTGATTCGATCTCGGCGGGCGGAAGCTATTGGAAATCGTCGGACCCGAGATCACCGGACGCCGATCTGGTCCCACCGGGCTGCCGGAAGACGAGGACGTTCATCGTGTTCAATCGGAACTCCTTCCGATGAGATGAGCCGCGCCGGTCCCCCGGATGCCGGGCCCACCATGGCGAGCCCGGCACACGGTCCCTACTGCGCCGGAAGTACCGCACGCAGGGCCGCGACGGCCGCCGTCTCGGCGTGGAAGATCTCCGCGAGCCGTTCGCTCAGCGCCGGGAAGAAACCGGGCTCCGGAGGCGTCGCCTCCGCCTTCAGCGCCCACAGTTCCGCCGCCGCCGACTCCGCGTCCGCCGCACCGGCCGAGCCCTCGGCCACGGCCGCACGCACCGCCGCGGTGAGTTCGCGCAGTCGCCGGTTGCCCGACTCCGGCAGGGCCGTCTCGGCGAACTCGTGCCACAAGCCGTGGATGCGCCGGAACTCCGCCGCGAGGTCGTGCAGCGGCAGGCCAAGGAGGTCGGCCGCCTCGTCGAGGCCGTCGGCGAACAGGTCGCGGTGGTTGCCGCCGTCGGTGCCGACCGGTTCGACGGCCTCCCAGATCGACAACATGGCCCCGGCCAGGCCGCGGCCGTCGGCGAAGACCTTGGGCCAGCCCTTCGCGGCCGAGCCGTCGACGACGGTCCGGCTCCACTTGCGCCAGGCCGGCAACGAGAACGAGTCGGAGGCGCCGCTCAGGTGGGCGGCGCAGTCGCGGAGGCCGGCCAGCACCGCCTCCTCCAGCCGAGGCTCGGCGGGGGTGACGGCGTGCAGCATGTTCTTGTACGACCCCACCCGCGCCCGCGCCGCGTCGAGCCGCGACCGGTCGACACGCAGCGGCGCGAGGTTGCGGTCGTCGACCCAGACGCCGTCGCCGTCCTCCCGGTAGACCACGATCGGGTGCCCGCCGTAGCCGTCGAGGATCGCCGGGGCGTGCCAGTAGCCGACGTGGTAGAGGTCGGGCAGCACCACGCACGCCCGGCCAGCCGCGAGTTCGGCCGACAGCCGCGCCGACGCGCCCTTCGCCCCGCCGGTGGTGTGCACGTCGAACGGCACCCCGAGCCGGGTCAGCGTGGTGTCCATCCACTTCTGCGGATACTGCCAGCGGTTGCGGAAGCCCAGCACGACGGTGGCCGACTCGTGCCGCTTGAACTCCCACAGGATGTAGCCCGCGCCGAGCCCTCCCCCGGCGAGGTAGACGAGCGGCTCGCTGACGGGGTGGCCGCCGTTGCGCAGGAGGTTGGCCACCGCCGCCGAGGCGGAGTGGCGGCCGCCGTGGAGGGTCCAGCCGTGGTCGGTCTGCGGCCCGGCCGCGCCCGCGACGTGCAGGCGGGCGGTGGTGTAGCTCTCGCCCGTCTTGGCCATGCGCGCCCGGATGCGCGCCTTCAGCTGCTTCTTGCCGGTCATGACGACTCCATCGCGGCGCACGCGAACACCCGGTCCACGCCCGCGATGCTCGCTTCGGCCGCTTCGGTGGTCGCCGTGCACGGATCCGCCGCGCTCCAGAGGCGATGAGGTCCCCTTTGCCTCCGCGTGCGGCGGGCCGCGTGGAGACCCGCTGAAGGAGGTTGGGCGGTGGAGCCCGCCACGCCCGAACCTACACCTTCGGGATGTCGACCGCGATCTCGTCGCCCAGCCGGTAGCCCGTCGCCAGGTCGAGCCGGTCGCCGCTCCAGAAGCGGCCCGGGTCGTACCAGTTGGCCGCCTTGCGGTTGGTCAGCAGGCCCATCGCCTCGTAGGTGACCGCCACCACCTCGGCGCAGTAGGCCGACTCCAGCGCCATGTCGCGCGACCGCCGTGACGGCAGCCGGCCCTGCAGCCACCGGCCCGCCAACCGCGCCGTCGATGGGAAGGGGGTGCCGTCGAGGCGGGCGATCGTCTTGAGTACGGCGTCTTCCATCTCGCGGGTCACGTCGGGCTGGAGCTGGCGCAGCCAGCCGCGCTGGCCGTATCGGTTCGACCAGGTCACCACGGCCTCGCGCAGGTCGTGGAGCTGCACGCCGCGCTGGCGGGTGCCGGTCCACATGTCGGTGAGGGAACGGCCGAGCTCGGCGTGCCACATCAGCGGCGGCAGATCGTCGATCACGACCGACATGCCGACGTGGTTCACCGGGCTGTTGGTCGTCATCTGGATCGCCCGGTCGGGGACCGAACGGCCGCGGAACACCCAGACGTCACCGGTCCGGGTCTGGGTCAGCGCTTCGTCGAGGGTGATGCCGCTCATATCGGTAACCTAAGCACATGCGCTGGTGGAAAATCCTGGGCCTGGCCGCGTTCGCGGGCGTAGCGGCGACCGGAGTGGTGGCGGTCCGCGCCGAACGGCGACGCCGGGCCTACACCCCCGAGGAGATCCGCGACCGGCTCCGCGAACGGACGGCCGAGATCTCCTCGCAGGGCTCCCAGCAGGGCTCCTAGCCCCTGAGCGATCGGGGCGGCACGGTGTTGCCGGTCAGCGCCGCGTCGTCGATCGAGACGGGGCGGTAGGGCAGGCGGGCCAGCCGGTCGCGCATGAAGGCGACCGGGTCGGCCAGGGTGTCGGCGCGGGCGCTGACGAACGCCCACTCGTGCTCGTCGGAGCCGTAGTAGACGACCGTCGGGAACGCCGTGGTGAAGCGGCCCCACGAGCGGCGCAGCGTGTCGTTGCGCCACAGGGTCATGCAGCCGGCCTGGGTCGACACGACGCCGCCGGGGGCCAGCGCCTTGCGGCACATCCGCAGGAACTCGGCGCCGTAGAGGCGGTCGTGCTGGGCGTCGCCCTCGGGGCTCTCGTCGGGCAGGTCGACGACGATGACGTCGTAGCCGGCGGCCGACTCGAGGAAGGCGTAGCCGTCTTCGTAGTGCACGCGGATCGGGCCGGTCCCCCGTTCGGCGGCGGCGAGCTCGGCGACGGTGTAGCCGTAGGGCAGGTGGTCGGCGCAGATCCGGACCGCCCGCCGGTCGATGTCGACGTGGTCGACGACATGGGCGCCCGCCTCGGCGAGGATCTGGCAGGCCACCCCCTCGCTCGACCCGACGACCAGGCAGCGGTCGAGCCGGTCGGCGAGCAGCGCCGGGGGGATGACCAGGGCCTCGTGGTAGACGAGCTGGCTGAGCTCGGTCGACTGGCGCTCGCCGCCGCAGAACAGGCTCGCGCCCTGCTCTGTGACGGCGACCAGGACGTCCTGGAACGGGGTCGTCTCCTCGTGGAGCACGGCGTCGACCCGCCACAGCCGGCGGGTGCCCCGGGTCGTCGGCTCGTCGATCCACTGGTGTCCGTCGTGTTCGATCACAGGGTCGCCTCCACTCGCCGGCCGCCTCTGCCGATGATCCTCGTCGTCACGCGGCCCGGTGTCAGCTCCGCGGCCAAGACGCTCACGGCCTTGCGGGGGTCGGCCCGGTCGCCGCAGGTGAAGACGTCGACGAAGGCGGCGCGGTGCTGGGGGTAGGTGTGCAGCGAGGCGTGCGACTCGGCCAGCAGGGTCAGCACGGTGACCCCCTGGGGGACGAACCGGTGGGAGACGACCTCCATGACGGTCGCCCCCGCTTCCTTCATGGCCCTGGGCAGCAGGGTGCGCAGCAGGGACTCGTCGTCGAGGAGCGCCGGGTCGGCGTCCTCGAACTCGACGATGACGTGGATGCCGCTGAACCGGCCGGTCTGCGCGGTCATCAGCCCGGCACGCAGAAGGTCGGCAGCGCGGGCAGGCCGTTGACCGCCGCGCAGGAGTAGCTGGAGGTGTACGCCCCGGCGTCCATGACCTCGACGGGGTCGCCGGGGGCGAGCGAGAGCGGCATGGCGTAGTCGGTGTGCTTGTAGAGCACGTCGTCGCCGTCGCTGGTCGGCCCGGCCAGCACCACCGGCCCGTCGGGGCCGAACCCGGCGGGGGCGTGGATGCGGTAGGCGATGGTGTCGTTCTCGGTCTCGACCAGGCCGTTGTAGCGGCCGACGTCGAGGAACACCCAGCGGCGCGGGTCGGCGGGCACGCCCCCGCGCACCGCCACGACCTCGGCGCGGATCATGCCAGACGGGCCGACGAGGGATCGGCCCGGCTCGATGACCAGTCGCGGACGGTCGCGGGGTTCGAAGTGGCGGGCGAGCGAGAGGTCGACCGCGCGGGCGAACTCCTCGGGGGTGGCCGCCTGCTCGCGGTAGGAGATCGGGAACCCCCCGCCGATGTCGATGACCGGCAGCCGCACGCCCTCGGGTTCGAGCATCTGGGCGATCTTCGCGGCGGCGGCGATGCCGGCGTCCCAGGCGGCCAGGTTGCGCTGCTGCGAGCCGACGTGGAACGTGACACCCTGCGGCCGAAGACCGCGGTCGGCGGCCTCCGCGAGCATCTCGGGCGCGGCCTCCTCGGGGCAGCCGAACTTGGCCCCGAACGGCATCGCGGCGGCGGGCGGCGTCACCTGGATGCGGCAGAAGACCTTCGAGCCGGGCGCCTCGACGATGATGTTGCGCAGGTCGCCGGGGTTGTCGAAGGCGAAGGTGCGCACTCCGCGCTCGTAGGCGGCGGCCACGTCGGAGCGCTTCTTCACCGGGTTGCTGAACGACAACCGGGACGCGGGCACCCCACGCGCCAGGCAGAGCTCGATCTCGGCGAGGCTGGCGACGTCGAAGCCGGCCCCTAACCGGGCGAGGGTGGTGATGACGCCGGGTGCGGCGTTGGCCTTGACCGCGTAGAGGATCTCGGCGCCGATGAACGCGAGGCTCATCGTCCGGTAGGTCGACTCGAGTGTCGGCAGATCGATGAGCAGGCAGGGACTGGGCGTCTCGTGACGGTCGGCGAAGGCGCGCAGCCGCACTGCGGCCCCCTCCATCGCGCCCTCGACACGTCGCGTGAGAGTCAGGTCTGGCACGGCTCCCCCTTACTTTCCGTGGTATATCGCCCACCGAAAGTAGTCACAGAGGAACCCTAATGACCATAACCTGAAGGTGACACGGACCTTACTTAGCGAATTGATAGAGCCCAGCGGTTTTAACTGTGTGACGGGAAGGGCAGAAGAGAAGATTACCGTCCGCCCAAATGCCGAAATATCACCAATCGTGGCACGTTGTTCTCGGGGCGTGACTACAGGTCCAGGACGATGTCCTCGCGCACCGGCACCGAGCAGCAGATCAGCGCGTCGCCGACGGCCGGCGGCTCCAGCGGCTCGGTCCGATAGCGGATCCCACCCGCCAGCAGCCCGGTCACGCACGTGTGGCACACCCCCGTCCGGCACGACCACCGCACCGGCACGTCGCACGCCTCGGCGAGTTCGAGGAGACTGCCGTACTCCTCGCCCCACTGGACGGTCAGCCCGCTGCGCGCGAAGGTGACCTCCGGCCCGGTCCCCTGGGAGGCCGGCGGATGCGGCCGGACGTGCCGCGCGTCCACCACACCGGGGTTGACAGCCGCCAGCGTGCCGAACAGTTCGGTGTGCACCTGGCCGGGCGAGAGCCCGGCGGCCGTCAGCGCCTCGGTCATCGCGCCCATGAAACCCGCGGGACCGCATATATAAGCGTCGGTGTCGGCCGGCAGCCCGAGTTTCGCCAGGCCGGCGGCCGTCGGGCGGCCGATCTCGGCGTGCGGCGGGAGCGGGTCGCCGGGGTCGTGGGCGGTGAAGTACACCTTTTCCCGCGCGCCGGGGATGCGGTCGAGCAGCGCGCGCACCTCGTCGGCGAACACCTGCGTCCTGACAGTACGTGTAACGTGCAGCCACCAGACGCCCCGCTCCGTGCCCGTCTCGGCCAGCGAGTGGAGCATGGCGAGCACGGGCGTGATCCCGATCCCGGCCGAGATCAGCGCGACCGTCGACGAGGTGTCGGCCATGGTGAACTCGCCCCGGGGCGCGGCCACCTCCAGCGAGTCGCCCTCGGTCACCCGGGAGTGCAGGTATCCACTGACGTCGCCGCCGGGTTCGTGCTTGACGGTGATTCGATAGCCCGACGATCCAAGTGACAACGAGTAACTGCGGACCGAGCCGTCGGGCACCCGGACCGTCAGGTACTGCCCCGGCAGCGCCACCGGCAGCGCCGAGCCGTCGGCGGGGGCGAGATAGAAGGAGACGGTGTCCTCGCTCTCCCGCCGCACCCGCGTGACGGCCAGCGGCCGGAACCCCGGCCACCCCGGCTGCGCCGGCGCCCTCGCGGCGAGCAGGTCGCGGAACGACCCCTGCCAGCCGGGGCTCAGCGCCGGATTGGCCAGCGCGGCCCGCAGCCGGGCGGGATCGCGCGGGCCGGGCAGATAGAGCAGCGCGTCGGCCTCGGTGACCGAGACCTCCCCCGCGCCGACCGACAGCCGCTCGATGTCGTCTCCGGCCTCCACGACGCCCTCGGTGATCACCCGCAGGTAGAACCCGGGCCGCCGGTGCCCGACGAGCAGCGAGGCCATCTCGGGCACGCCCAGCCGCATGCCGACCCGGAAACAGGTGACGCGCGGCTGGGTGACCTCGAAGACGGCGGTGCCGATCCGGTAGCGGTCGCCGATGCAGACCTCGTCGTCGGGCAGCCCGTCCACGGTGAAGTTCTCGCCGAACTGGCCGTGCACGAAGTCGTCGCGGCCGAGGTGGCGGCTCCAGTGGGCGTAGGAGGCGATCTGGTAGACCAGCACGGCGCGCATCTCGCCGCCGTGCCCGGCCAGGTCGCCCTGGCCGTCGCCGTCGATGTTGAGCCGCCGCACCCGTCTCGGCCCCTGGACGCTGCTCTTCCAGATGCCCGTGTGGACGGTCCGGCCCTCCCAGGGCACGTCCTTGGGCAGGCCCACGTTGACCGACAGCAGTTTTCCGACGAACTCCCCCATACAGGGCACCTACCCAGCTCAGCGCACGCGGCCCCGCGGCTTCAGCCGGAGAGAGGGCAACTCGGGGGCGCGGAGGGGGTCGCCGTCGTAGCCGGGCACGGGGCCGAGCGCGCCCTCGCCCCACGAGCGCCGGAACTCCACGATCTCGTCGTGGGAACGGCCGACGAAGTTCCACCACATGACGATCCGCTCCTCGAACGGCTCGCCGCCGAGCAGCAGCAGGCGGGCGTCCCCGCCCAGCTCCACCGACGAGCGGCCCGCGCCCAGATAGAGCAGCGGCCCCGGCTCCAGCGTGGTCCCGGCGACCTCGGCGGTCCCCGACAACACGAGGACGGCGTACTCCCAGGCGGGCTTGAGCGGCAGCCGCGACGGCGCGGACACCACGATCTCGGCCCCGGCGATCGGCGTGTGCGCGGTGGCGGGCGAGGTCAGCCCGGCCACCTCGCCCAGCAGCACGGTCACCGAGCAGCCGGGCTCGGTCAGCTCGGGCAGGTCGGGGTGGTGCTCGAAGGCGGGGGCGGTGTGCCGGGCGCTCCCGGGCAGCGCGACCCAGAGCTGCGCGCCGTGCAGCCGCCCGAAGGCCGACTCCTCGGAGTGGGCGATGCCGCGCCCGGCGGTCATCAGGTTGAGCTGACCCGGCTTGATCACCTGCTCGCTGCCGAGCGTGTCGCGGTGCAGCACCTCGCCCTCGACGAGCCAGCTCACCGTCTGCAACCCCGTGTGCGGGTGCGGCGGCACCGTCATGGTGGCCGGTTCGGGCCCGTACGCGTCGGCGAAGCACCACGCCCCGACCATGCGCCGCCCGGCGGTGGGCAGCGTGCGGGTCACCTTCATCCCGCGCGTGCCGCCCAGCACGACGTCGCGGCCGGGCAGCAGTTCGGGTTCGCCCGCGCCCTCGCCGCCGCAGACGGCCTCCCGGGGATCGCTCTCGAGGTTGCTCATACCCCGGAATCTATGACGAAGGCCCCGCTCGCGACGAACGGGGCCTTCGGGAGAAGCAGGTCAGCCGGCGTGGGCGCCGTTCACCGACAGCACCCGCTCGGCCGGGATGGCCGGGAACTGGCCGGTGTCGACGATGCCGTGCTCCAGGTAGGCGGCCTCGATCAGCGCGTGGGCCTTGGCCTCGAGCTTCCAGAGGGAGCGGAACTCCTTGGCCATGTCGAGCGGGACGCCGGTCTCGCGGGCGATGTCGGCCGCGCGGGGCACGAAGCGCTCCTCGATGGCCTGGTCCCAGTAGGCGCGGGCGGCCTTGATCCACGACGAGCGCTGCATGATGTCCACCGGCGAGGCGGCGGGCTGCCGGCGCAGCTCGTCCTCCTCGTCGGCGGGGGCCATCAGGGCGCGCATCGCGATGCCGGGCTGCTCCGGCTCGGGCTCCCACGGCACCGGCGGGTGGAGGTCGAGCAGGGCGCTGGTGTTGAACAGCGCGCCGATCTGCGACAGCAGCGCCTCCTGGCGCTCGGCGTCGTTGGCCAGGCCGGTGTGCTCGACCGCCTGGTCCATGGCGCGGTCGAGGCGGGCCAGGGCGGCGCGCATGCGGCGCTCGGAGGCGCCGGTCTCGCGCAGGTGGCGGGCGCGCTTGGCGGCCAGGGCGACGCGGGTGAGGCGGCGGTGGGCGTCGACGTCGCTGGCGGTGCGGTCGCTCGACTCGGCCAGGCCGAGACGGACCATCGCGCGCTCGGGGGTGAGCCGCCAGTGGATGCGGTGCCGGCCGGTCAGCTTGACCCGCTCGATGGCCATGCCGCGCTCCCACAACCAGGCGGCGACCAGCGGCGCGGCGAGGCGGAAGATCGCCTCGGCGACGCTGGCGGCGTCCATGGCCGACAGGACGGCCGACAGGCCGGTGAGCACCCACACGGCCAGGCCGTCGATGCCGGCGGAGTAGTTCTCGCGCATGTTCCGGCGGGCCCGGACCGCGCTCGTGATGACCGCGACCTCGATGAACGCGAAGAGCAGCAGCCGCAGCGGGCCGTCGAAGCCGAGGACGTCGCCGGCGAACTGCCACATGCCCTGGGCGGACACACCGGTCGCGATGCTGGCCGCGACGATGGTCAGGATGTCTTCGGTGGGCCGCGGGGCGATGTACTTGGTGAAGACGCGGCCGGCTCCGCGCCAGACGGCGCGCAGGACATAGAGCAGGATGACGAGCGCCACCAGGGCGAAGACGGCGATGATCGCCGCGCCGACCGGGTTCGCGGAGACCCAGGCGGAAATCTCTTCGAATTCAGGCATACGAACCATCAATCTCGACGTCCGACGGTATAACGACGCGATCATTCCAGAATGTCGCGTGCCACGCGCACGAAACCCCTGTGACGGCGGGGAAATCGGTGATTCCAGCCTCCTGTGGCGGGGAGGCTTATCGGGTACCGAACCGGCCTGAATCGTTGTTAGATGTCCCTCGGCGGAGGAGGACACCATGGACGTCGCCGACCTCGTCAAAGGGGCCGCCGGTGGAGACGAGGCCGCTTGGAACGCTCTCGTGGCCCGGTTCACCGGGCTGTTGTGGGCGGTGACCGCCGGGTTCGGGCTGGGTGACGACGACCGGCGCGACGTCGTCCAGGAGGCGTGGTTGCGCCTGGCCGAGCGGCTCGACCGCATCGAGCAGCCCGACAAGGTCGGCGGCTGGCTGGCCACGACCGCGCGGCGCGAGGCGCTGCGGCTGGCGAAGGCGGCCGGCCGGGTGACCCCGGCGGGCGACGGCTTCCTCGCCGACGTGCGCTCCCCCGACCGCACCCCCGAACAGGTCCTCCTCGACGCCGAGCAGGCGGCGCTCGACGCCGCGCGGGCGACCCGGCTGCTGGCGGCCTTCGACCAGCTCGGGCAGCGCTGCCGCGATCTGCTGCGGATCCTGTCGGCGACCCCGCCGCCCAGCTATCTGGAGATCGCGGCCACCCTCGACATGCCGGTCGGCAGCATCGGGCCGACCCGCGCCCGCTGCCTGAAGTCGCTGCGCGCGAAAGTCGGCGGCCCCGACTAGGTATCAGGACCGGGTGGTCCCCCTCCTACCTTCCGTGACAATCGTGTCTGATCGCAGGGCCGCCTTCGTCGGACGTGACCGCGAACGGGCCGCCCTGGAGGCGTGCGCCGCGCGGGCCCGCTCGGGCAGCCCGGCGCTGGTGCTGGTCGACGGCCCGCCGGGCGTGGGCAAGACCGCGCTGGTCCGCGGTGCGCTGGAGGGCTTCCGGGTGCTCGCCGCGAGCGGCGATCCCCTCGAGAGCTCCTTCGATTACGGCTTCGCCCAGCAGTGGCTCCACGACGCCTGCGGCGACCCGGCAGAGGTCGGCGCGCGCCTGCTGGGCGTGCTCACGGCCGCCGAGGAGCCGGTGGCCCTGGTGGCCGACGACGCGCAGTGGGCCGACCTCCCCTCGGTGCGCGCGCTGGCCTTCGCGCTGCGCCGCCTGCGCGCCGGGACCGTGCTGGTCGTCGTGGTCACCCGCGACGAACCGCCCGACGGCCTGCGGCGGCCGCTGCAGGACGCGACCCGGATCTCGCTGACCGGGCTGAGCGTGGCCGAGCTGGGGGAACTGGCGGCGCTGGTGTGCCCCGCGCCGATCGGGACCGCGGCGCTGGCCCGGTTGCGGGCGCACACCGGCGGTTCCCCGCTGCACGCCGAGGCGCTGCTCCGCCAGACCCCGCCGGACGTGCTGGCCGACCCCATGGGCCGGCTGCCCGCGCCCCGGGGGTACACGATGGACGTCCAGGACCGGCTCGGACGTCTCGACGAGAAGACCCGCGCGCTGGTCCGGGCGGCCAGCGTGCTGGGCGAGGAGGGCCCGCTCTGGCAGGCCGAACGGCTCGCGGGCACCCCCGACGCGATCCTGCTGCTCGACGAGGCGGTGAGCGCCGGGCTGCTGGTGCACCGGGTCGGCGGGGAGCTCCTGGTGGGCTTCCCCGACCCGCTGACCAGGGCGGCGGTCTACGAGGGGCTGCGGCCGTGCGAGCGGGCCCGGCTGCACCTGGACGCCGCCGCGATCTGCCCCGATCCGGTCGACCGGCTGCGGCACCGGATCAGCGCCGTCTCCCGGGCCGACGACGCGTTCGCCCGGGAGGTGGCCGCCTTCGCACGGGAGCAGGGGGCGGCCGGGAACTGGGGCGCGGCGGCCGACCACCTGGAGCGCGCCGCCCGGCTGACGGCCTCGGCCCGCGACCGGGGGGTGCTGCGGGCGGAGGCGGTGCACGCGCTGGTCCTCGACGGCCAGGTGGCGCGGGCCGCCGAGTCGGCGCGGGAGCCCAACGCCCATCCGGGCGCGCGGGCGTTCGCGGCGGGCGTGGTCGAGGAGGCGTGCGGCGACGGGGCACGGGCCCGGCGGCTGCTCGAACTGGCCTGGCACGACCGCGAACCGGCCTTCGCGGGCGCGACCGCGACGGCGTTGGCCCGCCTCTCCCTGGCGGAGGGGCTGCTCGCCGAGGGACACCGGTGGGCGTCCCGGGCTTCGGGGCCGGGATCGGGCTTCGTCCGGCTGGTGTCCCGGTTCGCCGCCGGCCGCCCGGACGAGGTCCTGGACCTTCGCCTGCCGGACCCGGCGGTGGCCGCGCCGGAGGAGCTCGACCTGCTGACCGGCCGCGCGGCGGTCCGCCTCTGGACGGGCGACGCGGCCGGCGCCCTGGCCGACCTGAGGGGCGTCGGCGGCGAGGTGGCCGAGGCGCTGCGCTGCCTCGCCGAGGTGCGCACGGGCGCGTGGGACGACGCGCTCTCCCGTCCACGAGGGACCTGGACGGCCCCCTACACGGCGGCGGCCCAGGCCGTGGTCCACGCGGCCCGGGGCGACGTCGGCGCCGCGCGGGCGCAGGTGTCGGGATGGGGTCCGGTGAGCGGCCTGGCGCGGGTGTTCCTCGCCGCGGCGGCGGCCTTCGCCGACCAGGTCGAAGGAGGCTCCGAGGGGCCGGGGACCACACCGGAGATTCCGCCGGAGCTGCTGCCGGTGAAGGGCGGGGCGGTCCCGCCGTTCGAGGAGGCGGTGCGGACGGCCGATCCGTTCGAGCGGGCGCGGGCGGAGTTCGCCTACGGCTCGTTCCTGCGCAGGTCGGGGCGGCGTACCGAGGCGGCGCGGCGGCTGCGGGCCGCCTGCGACGGCTTCCGGGCGCTGGGGGCCGCGCCGTTCCTGGAACGGTCCAGCCAGGAGCTGGCCGCGTGCGGACGGTCGAACGACGCGCTGACGGCCCAGGAGAACACGGTCGCCGGGCTGGTCGTGGCGGGGCTGACCAACAAGGAGATCGCCCGGCGGCTGAAGCTCAGCGTGAAGACGGTCGAATATCACCTGTCGAACGTGTTCGCGAAGCTGGGGGTGTCCTCCCGGACCGCTCTGGTGGCGCGGCTGGTGCGGGGTCAGCCCCTGCGGGCGTAGAAGCGGCCGTCGTGACGGTCGATGCGCAGGGGGCGGCCGAAGCACGCCGACAGGTGCTCGCCCGTCAGCGTCTCCTCGACCGGGCCGGCGGCCAGCACCCGGGCGTCGCGCATCAGCAGCGCGTGGGTGGTGGTCGCCGGGACCTCCTCCAGGTGGTGGGTGACCAGCACGGTCGCCAGGCCGGGGCGGGCCGCGAGCTCCTCCAGCGCCTCGATCAGGTCTTCGCGGGCGGGCAGGTCGAGACCGGCGAACGGCTCGTCGAGCAGCAGGATCTCGGGGTCGGCCATGAGGGCGCGGGCCACCCTGACCCGGGCCCGCTCGCCCTGGGAGCAGACGACGAACAGGCGGTCGGCCAGGTCCTTGCAGCCCAGGTCGGCCAGCAGGGCCTCGGCCTTGGCGTGCTCGGCGGGGCCGTACTGGTCCCAGAGGGGGGCGCTGGTGCCGGTGTGGCCGGTCAGCACGACCGTCTTGGCGGTCGCGCCCTCCTCCTCCAGCAGCGACTCGTCGACGAGCCGCTGGCTGGCCGCCACCAGGCCGATGTGGCGGCGCAGCTCCCGCAGGTCGACCTTGCCGAGCTGCTTGCCGAGCACGCGGGCGGTGCCGGAGGTGGGGTGGCGCACGGTCGCGGCGACCGACAACATCGTGGTCTTCCCGGCGCCGTTGGGGCCCAGCACCACCCAGTGCTCGCCCTTCCGGACGGTGAGGTCCACGTCGGAGACCAGCGCGCGGCCGACGGCGCGGACGCTCACCCCGTGGAGTTCAAGCGCGGAATCGTTCATCCGCACAGCATGTCAGGGTGTTTCAGGACACCCGGAACCGCCCTCCGACGCGGTCGAGGTCGGCCGGGTGGTCGGCGATGTGGATGCGGTCGCCGTGCTTCACCCCGGCCGGGACGGCCGAGTCGAGGTAGGTGTTGATCCCCTTCACCAGGAAGTCGTCGAGCTCACCGTCGACGAGCCGCAGCAGCGCCGCGCCGCCCCTGGCGGTGATCAGCTCGATCGGCCGGCCGTCGAGCTCCAGGCAGACGGCGCCCTCGTGGTCGCTCTGGGTCAGCACGGTCAGGTAGGCGACGTCGCGGTCGGGGTGCACGCGCAGGTAGGCGTCGGCGTGGCCGTGGGTGATCCGGACCCGGGAGTCCACGGCGGCGGGGGCCGAGGGGAGGGCGTCGGCGAGGACCGTACAGGGACGGAGTTCCTCATCGAGGGTCGGCGCCGGGCCGTCGACGACGACCGAGCCGCCGGCGGCGAGGTGGGCGGCCAGCAGCGCCTGCACGTGGCGGTGCATGAACGGCCCGCCCGGCACGGTCACGCTGCCGTGGGCGGCGAGGTCGGCGACGGTGGCGCTCTGGAGCTCGACCAGCGCGTAGTCGACGCCCTCGGCCCGGCAGCGCTCGTGGTAGGCGCGCAGCGACCGGCCCAGCTGCGGGGCGCCTGCGCCCTCGGGCGAGAAGGCGGCGATGCCGGCGTAGGGCAGGTAGAGGCCGTAGGCGCCGGCGCGCTCGGGGCGCGACTCCAGGAACTCGGCGCCGTGCAGCGTGAGGAAGTCGGACATCGACTTGAGCGTGTGGGCCTTGGGGGTGGCCGCGCCGTGCTCGTCGATGGGGGCGCAGTCGGGGTAGGGCGACTCGTGCACGTTGTCGAGGTCGTCGGTCCAGCCCGAGGTGTTGACGCCGGTGTAGACGTTGTAGCCGGTCGCGCCGGCCGCCAGGGCGAGCAGCGTCTGGTGGTAGGAGGTGGTGCCGTCGGCGTAGGCGGGGTCGTAGAGCTTGGAGAAGCCCCAGTTCTCCTCCAGGTTCGGGCCGGGGGCGCGCTTGGCGGCGGTCACGTAGCGGGCGTGGGAGTCGCGGTTGGCCGAGACGACGCCCATCCAGTTGGTGAAGCCGTAGTTGATGCCGTCCCAGATCTCGGGGCGCACGCGCGCCAGCCAGTCGTCGAACGAGTGGTGGTGCTCGGCGGGCGGGTTGAGGTTGACCACGACCGGGACCCGCGCGGCGACGGCGGCGCTCCAGCGGTGGTAGACCTCGGCCATGTACTCGGCGTGGAAGCGTCCCCAGTCGGCGTAGGACTGCAGCTCCTCCGATCGCGCAGGCCCGGTCCACTCCCTCGGGGGCTCGACGTCCGACCAGTCGGCGATGGCGGTGCCGTGGAGGCGGTCGTACTCCTCGACGGTGCCGTACCAGTCCTTCAGCCGGTCGCGGTAGAAGGCCAGGGCCGAGGCGCTGTAGTCATAGGCGCTCAGCGGGAGCGCGCCGCTGGTGTAGATGCCCTCGTTGGCGATCTGCATCAGGATGATCGGCCCGTTCGGCCAGGTCGCCGGCTCGATGACCTCTTTGCCGGTGGCGTTGAGCCACTGGGTGACCATGCCGTCGAACAGCGGCGCGAGCGGCGCGGGCAGCGGGTCGCCGAGCCAGTTCGACGCCTCGCCGGCCGAGTCGAGGACGGCCTCGATCGCCGGGTTGTTCTTCGGGCACACCCAGTCGGGCAGACCGCCGTAGTTCGTCTCGGCGTGGATGAACGGCCCGGGTTTGGCCACCACCTGGATGCCGAGGTCGTGGCAGAGCGTCAGGAATCCCACCACGTCACGGTTGCCCTGGCTGTCGCCCGAGAAGTCGGGCGGGCCGTCGGGGGTCGGCTGGTGGTGCCGCCACGGGAGGTAGCAGGTGATCACGCGGATGCCCAGCTCGTCCCGGATCGCGATGAGCCGGTCGCGCCACACGGAGGGATCGTCCCGGTAGTAGGGATAGTCGGCCGTTACGAGCACCTGCGGCTCGCCGTCGATGACGGTAACCCCGTCGCGGACCTCGATGGCCACGCTCACTCCTTCGCTGGTACACCCAATTGCTCTAATACATAGTCTATATCTTGAAAAAAGTCACCCATGGATCATTGGTAACGCTCCGACCACGTCGGATGACTTATTTTTGGCTGTGATCTAACATGGGCCCAGACCTGGGGGAAGGAAGATCATGGTGAGGCCCGAGCGACGTACCGTCCGCGATCTCCGAAGGGGGAACCGGGCGGTCCTGTTGCGCGCCCTCTACTTCGCGGGCCCGACGAGCCGCCACGAGCTGACCGCCCTGACCGGGCTCAGCGCGGCCACCGTCAGCAACGTGACCGGCGACCTGCTCGCCGACAACGTCATCGTCGAGGCCGGGCTGGTCGACAGCGACGGCGGGCGCCCGCGCGTGCTGCTGCGCGTCAACCCCACCTACGGCTTCGCCATCGGCGTCGACGTGGGCGAGACCCACGTGCGGGTCGAGCTGTTCGACCTCGACATGAACGAACTGGCCAAGAGCGAGTTCGCGCTGCGCCCCGGCGGCCACGAGGTCGACGTCGTCGTCCGCCACATCCTGTCGGGCATCGACGCCGTCGTGGCCGACAGCGGGGTGCCGCCGTCGAAGGTCCTGGGCGTGGGCGTCGGCGTGCCCGGCATCGTCGAACGCGGCCCCGAGGCCATGATCCACGCGCAGACGTTCGGATGGGACTCGGTCCCGCTCGGCACCCTGCTGCGGGCCGGCACCCCCTTCCCGCTCCACATCGACAACGGCGCCAAGACGATGGGCCAGGCCGAGATGTGGTTCGGCGCCGGGCGCGGCTCCCGCCACGCGGTGATCGCGCTGATCGGGTCGGGCGTGGGCGCCAGCATCATCGCCGACGGCGTGACCTACCGGGGCGCCAACAGCTCGGCCGGCGAGTGGGGCCACACGAAGATCGCCATCGGCGGGCGCGACTGCCGGTGCGGCGGGCGCGGGTGCCTGGAGGCCTACATCGGGGCCGAGGCCGTACTGGAACGTGCCGGAATCGACGTCGACACCTCGACCGAGCAGGCGGCCTTCGCCGAGCTGGTGACCTCGGGCTCCCCCGTGGTCGACGAGACGGTCGAGTTCCTCGGAGCCGGCCTGGCCAACCTGATCAACCTGTTCAACCCCGAGCGGATCGTCGTCGGCGGCTGGGCCGGCCTGCTGCTCGGCCAGCACCTGCTGACCACGATCAAGCAGAAGGCCGCCGAGAACTGCCTGACCCAGCCCTATTCGACGGCCTCGATCGTGCTCGGGCGGCTCGGCCCCGACGCCGTCGCCCTGGGCGCGGCCACCCTGGTGGTCGACGAATTCCTGCTCAGCACCACCTCGTCGTCAGTGTCGCGGGAGCCCGCCGTAAGCTAGTTCGGCGCGCTGACCTTACGGATTTCCGTCGCGTGAGGGAGCGCATACCGCAGAATGGCGTCAAACCCCCCACTGGCCGAGGAGATCACTTTGGGCACTTCACGCGACATCCTGGACCTCGCCCTCAGCGCCCGCGAACTGGCCGACACCCAGCCCGCCGGCACGTTGGAACACGCGGCCGCCACCTCCGTGGCGATCACCTGCGCGACCACGCGAGACGAGGACCAGGCCCGATCGGTGCTGGAGGGGGTGTCGCCGGAGGAGGTCAGGGCCGCGGCTCTGGAACTCTTCGAACGGCTCGCCCAGCAGTAAAGAGGCCCGGCTCCGGCCTGTGGGGGCGCCGGAGCGATGGGATCCGTCGGGTGTTCACCGTCTTGGGAACCCGACGCTGCCCGGCCGCGCGCCGGGCAGCATGATCACTCGCCTGTGACGACCTCCAGGACCGACTCGCCGTATTTGGCCAGTTTGTTCTCGCCGATGCCGCTGATCGTGCCGAGCTCCGCGAGGGTCGAGGGCAGGCGGGTGGCGATCTCCTTCAGCGTCGCGTCGTGGAAGACGACGTAGGCGGGCACCCCCTGTTCCTTCGCGGTGGCTCCGCGCCAGGCGCGCAGGCGCTCGAACAGCGGCTTGGCCTCGGCGGAGAGGTCGGCCGCCTGGGGCGCGGACTTCGCCACGGAGACCCGGGACGCCTTGCGTTCGGGGTCTTTACGCATGCTGATCGGGCGCTGGCCGCGCAGCACGTCGGCGCTGGCGTCGGTGAGGATCAGGGTCGGGTAGTCGCCGCCCTCGACGTCGAGGATGCCCAGGGCCAGCAGCTGGCGGATGACCGCGCGCCACTCGGGCTCGCGCAGGTCGGCGCCGACGCCGTAGACGCTCAGGGAGTCGTGGCCGTACTGGCGGATCTTCTCGTTGTCGCGGCCGAGCAGGATGTCGGTGATGTGGGCGGCGCCGAACTTCTGGCGGCGTTCGCGGTGCAGGCGCAGGATCGTCGACAGCACCTTCTGGGCGGCGACCGTGCCGTCCCACGACTCGGGCGGGGTCAGGCAGGTGTCGCAGTTGCCGCACGGCCCGGCCTGCTGGCCGAAGTAGTCGAGCAGGCCGACGCGGCGGCAGCCGACCGACTCGCACAACGCCAGCATCGCGTCGAGATGGCGCGACAACCGCCGCCGGTGGGCGTCGTCGCCCTCGGAGGTGTCGATCATGCGGCGCTGCTGCACGACGTCCTGCAGCCCGTAGGCCATCCAGGCCGTCGACGGCAGGCCGTCGCGCCCGGCGCGGCCGGTCTCCTGGTAGTAGCCCTCGATCGACTTCGGCAGGTCGAGGTGGGCCACGAACCGGACGTCGGGCTTGTCGATCCCCATCCCGAACGCGATCGTCGCCACCATCACCAGCCCCTCCTCGCGCAGGAAGCGCGACTGGTGGGCCGCGCGGGTGCGGGCGTCGAGGCCGGCGTGGTAGGGCAGCGCCGGGACGCCGTTCTGGGCCAGGAAGGCGGCGACCTGCTCCACCGAGTTGCGCGACAGGCAGTAGACGATGCCGGCGTCGCCCTTGTGCTCGTTGCGCAGCAGGTCGAGCAGTTGCTTCTTCGGCTCGTTCTTGGGGACGACCCGGTATTGGATGTTGGGCCGGTCGAAGCTGGCGACGAAGTGGCGCGCGTCGTCGAGCCCCAGCCGGGTGGCGATCTCGGCGTGGGTGGCCGGGGTCGCCGTGGCGGTGAGGGCCACCCTCGGCACGTCGGGCCACCGCTCGTGGAGGGCCGACAGGGCCAGGTAGTCGGGCCGGAAGTCGTGGCCCCACTGGGACACGCAGTGGGCCTCGTCGATGGCGAACAACGAGATCTCGGCCCGGTCGAGCAGGTTCATGGTCTGCTCCGACCGCAGCCGCTCGGGCGCGAGGTAGAGCAGGTCGAGCTCACCGGCGACGAACAGCGCCTCGATGGCCTGCCGCTCCCCCAGGTCCTGCGTCGAGTTGAGGAACCCGGCCCGCACGCCGAGCGCGGTCAGCGCGTCGACCTGGTCCTGCATGAGCGCGATCAGCGGCGAGACGACCACGCCGACGCCGGGCCGCACGAGGGCGGGGATCTGGTAGCAGAGGGACTTCCCGCCCCCGGTCGGCATCAGGACCAGCGCGTCGCCGCCCGCGACGACGTGATCGATGATCTCCTGCTGGCCCTCGCGGAAGGTGTCGTAGCCGAAGACGCGGCTCAGCACGTCGTGGGGGTCGGTGAACCGGGTCTCCTCGGCCCAGGGGGCCATCTCGAGCCGCGGTTCGTCGTCGTCCCAGTCGGGGGCCTCGGCATCGGGCCAGGGGACGAGCTCGTCGGGGGAAGCCACCCGCACACCCTAACGAGCCCGGGCGACAATCCCCGCGTGTTCAGCCCCGGGCGGCCCTGACCGCGTCGGCGAAGGCCACGACGGCGCGCAGGTCCTCGGCGCTCCACGGCATGCGGGCGCTGATCTCCTCGCTGTTCTCGTCCCACATCCTCCGGGTGGCGGCCTCGGTGCCGGCGCCCGCCGCGTGGAATCCGGCGCCGAGGGCGTCCCATTCCGCGACCACGTCGCGGGCCTCGGCCGAGTCGGGGGCGACGCCGTTTCGCACACAGGCCAGCAAGGTGTCGACCAGGGTCCGGAATCGCGTCTTGGCCGCGTCGACGGCCTCGGGGCCGAGGGCCTCGCGGCGGGCGGCCAGGGAGTCCTGCTGTTCGGGGGTGAAGTAGGCGTCGAACATGGCCATCATCTCCAGTGCTTTCAGGTAGTCGCCGGGGTCGTCGTGGTCGAGCAGGCGGGTCAGCTGGGCCTTCAGGGCGTCGAGTTCCGCGGCGCGGCGCGACAGGATCGCCAGTTGGGCGTGGAGAAGGGTCTCCATGGCCCCCGGGGCCTCCAATGAGGTGGCGATTTCCTCCAATGACATGCCGAATGTCCGCAATGACCGGATGCGATAGAGTCGCCGCAGATCTTCCGGGCCATAACGGCGGTGACCGTTGGGGGTTCGTTCCGTCGGGCGCAGGAGACCGATTTCGTCGTAGTGACGCAGCGCGCGTACGGTCGTTCTGGTCGCCTGCGCGAGCTGGCCGATCGTCCACATGCGGCAACCGTACGACCTGCCGTTACGTCCGATTCAAGGGGAGATTCCCATGTTGGTGGCACGACTCCACGGGGCGGCCGATCTGCGGATCCACGAAGAGGCCGATCCGGTGCCCCAGGCCGGGGAGACCGTCGTCCGGGTGACCTCGGTCGGGGTGTGCGGGTCGGATCTGCACTGGTTCGGCGAGGGCGGCATCGGCGACGCCCAGCTGACGCAGCCGCTCGTGGTCGGCCACGAGTTCGCGGGCGTGACCCTCGACGGGCGGCGGGTGGCGGTCGACCCCGCCGTGCCCTGCGAGCAGTGCCCGTCGTGCCTGCGGGGCTACCGCAACCTCTGCCCCTACGTGCGGTTCGCCGGTCACGGCCAGACCGACGGCGGGCTGCGCGAATACCTGGCCTGGCCGGACGCCTGCCTCCACCCGCTGCCCGACTCGGTGTCCGACCTGGAGGGCGCGCTGCTGGAGCCGCTGGGAGTGGCCATCCACGCGTTCGACCTGGGCCACCTGCCGCTGGGCGGGACCGCCGGCGTGGTCGGCTGCGGGCCCATCGGGCTGATGCTGATCCAGTTGCTGCAGATCGCGGGGGCCTCGATGGTCGCCGCCGTGGAGCCGCTGCCCCACCGGGCCGCCAAGGCGCGCGAGCTGGGGGCCGACACCGATCCCCACGGCGACCTCGACGTGGTGTTCGAGGTGGCCGGCACCGACCAGGCCGTCGACACCGCCTTCGAGATGGCGCGGCCGGGCGGGCGGGTCGTGCTGGCGGGCATTCCCGACGAGGACCGCACCGTCTTCCGGGCCTCGACCGCGCGCCGCAAGGGGCTGACGATCGCGATGGCGCGGCGCATGAACGACGTCTATCCCCGGGCGATCAAGCTGGTCGCCCAGGGCCGGGTCGACCTCGTCTCGCTGGTCTCGGGCCGGTTCGCGCTCCAGGACGCGGCCAAGGCGTTCGGCGAGGCGCAGTCACGGCAGGGTCTCAAAATCGTTATCGAGCCCTAAACCGTGATTTGGGCCATACCCAAAAGCCGCACCCGCGAGATCGTTTTTGGCTTGAACTAACTGTCGAATTCATGGCCCGTTCCAGCCGAAACCGATCGCGCACGTCAGTTTCGATTGTCAACCCGCAAAAGTCAGACAGAACCGCACGCCATGCGACGGATTGCACTCGAAAGCACCCGGAATTTGGTTATTGACGTGCGGACTTTTGCCTTGCGGCCGTCAAAAGTCGCGCTTAACATCCGGCAATATGGAGGACACAAACCAGAAACCCGCTGAGTCAGCGCAGGTAGTGCTGCGTATGACCGGCATCGGCAAGAGTTTTCTGGGGATCCGCGTCCTACGCGGCATCGACCTGTCGGCGACGGCCGGAGAGGTGCACGCCGTCGTCGGCGAGAACGGCGCCGGCAAATCCACCTTGATGAAGATCCTCGCCGGGGTGCACCAGCCCGACGAGGGAACCGTCGAGATCGGCGGTCAGATCCGGTCGTTCGCCCATCCCGTCGAGGCGCAGCGCGCCGGGGTCGCGATCATCTACCAGGAGTTCAACCTGCTGCCCGAGCGCAGCGTGGCCGACAACGTCTTCCTCGGCCGCGAGCCCACCCGGCGCGGGCTGGTCGACCGGGCCGCGATGGACGAGGCGACCTCCCGGCTGCTCGACGAACTCGACGAGCACTCCTTCGGCCCGCGCCACCTGGTCAAGGACCTGTCGGTGGCCCAGCAGCAGGTCGTCGAGATCGTCAAGGCCCTCAGCGTGGACGCCCGGATCGTCGTCATGGACGAACCCACCGCGGCCCTGGCCGAACACGAGGTCGACCTCCTCTACCGGCTGATCCGGCGTCTCCAGGGACGCGGCATCGCGGTCCTCTACATCTCCCACCGGCTCCGCGAGGTGTTCGACCTGGCCGACCGGGTGACCGTCCTCAAGGACGGCGCGCACGTCGCGACCGTGGCCGCCACGGACGTCACCACCGCCGGGCTGGTCAAGATGATGGTCGGCCGGGAGCTCGACGCCTACTTCCCGCCCAGGGCCGAGGAGTCGGCGATCGGCGAGGTGCTGCTGACCGTGCGCAACGGCGGCAACGGCAAGCTCGACGGCATCGACCTCGACCTGCGCGCCGGCGAGATCGTCGGCGTCGCGGGCCTGCAGGGGTCGGGCCGCTCCTCCCTGGTCAAGGCCGTCTTCGGGGCCGAGCCGTTCACCCGGGGCGAGATGACGCCCACCCGGCCGGGCAGCGTCCGCGCCGGCGTCGCCGCCGGGATCGGGCTGGTCACCGAGGACCGCAAGGCCGAGGGGCTGGCCCTCAACCAGTCGGTGCGCGACAACGCCCTCCTGGTGGCCCGCGCGATCGGGCACCGCTCGCGCGCCGCGGTCTCCGACCTGCTGGAGCGCGTGAAGCTCGCCCCGCCGCGTCAGGAGACCGAGGTGAAGTACCTGTCCGGGGGCAACCAGCAGAAGGTCGTGCTGGCCAAGTGGCTGACCGTCTCCCCCAGGGTCCTGCTGTTCGACGAACCCACCCGCGGCGTCGACGTGGGCGCCAAGGCCGCCATCCACGACCTGATGCGGGAGCTCGCCGACTCGGGCACCGCGATCCTGATGATCTCCTCGGAGTTACCCGAGCTCATCGGCATGAGCGATCGCATCATCGTGCTCCGCGACGGCCGCGTGGCCGGGCACCTGCCCGCCGGGTCGGCCGAGGAGTCGGTCATGGCGCTGGCCGCGGCGGACGGGGTCGCCGCGTGATCGCCCTGGTCGCCAACCCCACCCGGGCGGTGTACGCCGCCCTCATCGCCACCCTCGCCATCGGCTGGGCCCTGGTCGCCTTCGACGGCGGCACCTTCACCCTCAACGACCTCGTCGGCATCCAGCAGCGGTCGGCCGCCCTGGGCATCGTCGCGGTCGGCCAGACGCTGGCCATCCTGGCCGGGTCGCTCGACCTGTCGGTGGCCTACCTGATCAGTCTCGTCTCGCTGGTCGCGGCCGAGACGATGGCCGGGCAGTCGTCCAACATCCTGACCGCCGTCGTCGTCGCGCTCGGGGTGAGCGCGCTGGTGGGGCTGGTCAACGGCGTCGTCATCACCAAGCTGAAGGTGCACGCCTTCATCGCCACCCTCGGCGTCGCGCTGGTGATCAGGGGCGTGCTCGACCACCTCTACGACGGGCCCGCCGGGCGGGTGCCGGTCGACTTCCAGCAACTCGGCTACGCCCGGATCGGGCCGATCCCGGTCGCGGCGATCCTGTGGGCCGCGGTCGCGGCCGGGGTCTGGTTCCTGCTGCGGCGCACCCGGTTCGGGCACCGCGTCTACGCCGTCGGCGGCGACGTCGAGGTGGCCCGGCTGTCCGGGGTGCGCACCGACCGGGTGGTGATCGCGGCCCACGTGTTGTGCTCGCTCTGCGCGGGCGTGGCCGGGCTGCTGCTGGCCAGCCGGCTCGGCGCCGGGGCCCCCACGGTCGGCACCGACGGCGGCTACGACCTGGAGTCGATCGCCGCGGTCGTGCTGGGCGGCACCGCGCTGGCCGGCGGCCGGGGCGGGGTCGCCGGGACCGTCGGCGGCGTATTGCTGCTGGCGGTGCTCGACAGCGTCTTCAACCAGCTCGAAGTGAACTCGTTCTTCAAGGACGTCGTGCGCGGCGTCGTCATCGTCGTCGCGGTCGCCGTCTACGCCCGCCGGACCGGCAGGAGGGCGTCGTGAAACGGGCCATCCCGATCTTCGTCGTGCTGGCGGGGCTGCTGGTGGCCATCGCGGCCGCCAACCCGTTCTTCCTCGAACCGGCCGGGTTCCTGGCGTTCCTCAAACGGGTCGCGCCGCTGGCCATCCTGGCCGCCGGGCAGTACTTCGTGATCGTCTCCGGGGAGTTCGACCTGTCGGTCGGGTCGCTGGTCACCGTCGAGGTGGTGGTCGCGGCGCGGCTGATCGACGGCGACGAGGCGATGACCTGGCCGGTGCTGGTCCTGCTCGTCGTGATCGGGCTGCTGGTCGGCCTGGTCAACGGGCTGGTCACCACCAAGCTGCGGGTGCCCTCGTTCATCACCACGCTCGGCGCGATGCTCATCCTGTCGGGCGCGGTCTTCCTGTGGACGGGCGGCGCCCCGCGCGGCGCGCTGTCCCAGGGGTTCCGGGTGTTCGGCCGCGAGGGCGTCTGGGCGGTCGCGATCCTGGTCCTCGTCGTGGTGGCGGCCGTGCTGCTGATGCGGGCCGACTTCGGGCGCACCCTCGTGGCGGCCGGCGACAACGAGAAGGCGGCGCGGCTGAGCGGCGTCCGGGTCGACCGGGTGCGGGTGTTCGCGTTCGTGCTCTCGGGGCTCTCGGCCGCCGTCGCCGGGATCCTGCTCGGCGGGTTCGCCGGGGTGTCGGCGCAGGTCGGCCAGAGTCTGGAGTTCCAGGCGATCACCGCCGTCGTGCTCGGCGGGGTCGTGCTCGGCGGCGGACGCGGTCACGTGGTCGCCGCCATCGCGGGGGCGTTCACCCTCGAAGCCCTCTTCACCCTGCTCAACCTGCACGGCATCTCCGGCGCGCTGGAGTACGCCGTGCAGGGAGTGATCATCATCGCCGCCGTGGCGGTCGGGGGGCTGCGACTCCCGTCCCTGCGGTTGTCACCTTCGAAAGTGTAAGGAGTGACGTCCATGCGTCGTTTACTGGTGGCGGTCGCCGCCTTGGCCCTGGCGGCCGCGGGATGCGCCAGTGACCTGCCGCCGACCGGGGCGAGCGCCCAGCCCAGCGCCGTGCCGGCCACCTCGGCGGCGGCTTCCGAGGCGGCCTCCGCCGGGACCGGCGCGCAGTCGGACTTCTTCGTCCAGGCCGACTACGACGCCCAGCTCGCGATGCGGACCCAGACGGCCGAAGGGCCGGCCGACAAGCCGTGGGAGCAGGCGATCGCGCCGCAGATGGTCGACACGGCCAAGTACAAGAAGGACGGGCCCTACCACCTGTGCTTCTCCAACGCCGCGGTCAACAACCCGTGGCGGCAGGTCGGCTGGACGACCATGCAGGAGGAGGTCGCCCTGCACAAGGAGATCAAGGAGTTCACCGCCCTCGACGCCGAGGGCAAGGACGACAAGCAGATCTCCGACATCGCCGACCTGCAGGCCAAGGGCTGCGACGCCCTGATCATCTCGCCGAACACGACCGCGACGCTGACCCCGGCCGTCTCGGGCGCCTGTCCCGAGGTCCCGGTCATCGTCTTCGACCGCGGCGTCGAGACCGACTGCCCGGTCACCTTCATCAAGCCCATCGGCGGGTACGCCTTCGGCGCCGACGGCGCCGAGTTCCTGATCGAGAAGGTGCCGGCCGGCGGCAAGATCCTGGCGCTGCGCATCCTGCCGGGCGTCGACGTGCTGGAGACCCGCTGGTCGGCCGCCAAGGTCGCCTTCGACAAGTCCCAGCTCCAGGTGGTCGGCGTGGAGTTCACCGACGGCGACGCCGCCAAGACCAAGAGCATCGTGTCCGACTACATCGCCCGCCACGGCAAGATCGACGGCGTCTGGATGGACGCCGGCGCGACCGCCGTCGCCGCGATCGAGGCGTTCGAGGACGCCGGGGCGCCGGTGCCCGCCTTCGTCGGCGAGGACCAGCAGGACTTCCTGCAGAAGTGGAAGGACGGCAACCTGACCGCCGTCGCCCCCACCTACCCGACCTACCAGTGGCGGACCCCGATCATCGCGGCGCTGAAGATCCTCAAGGGCGAGGAGGTGCCGAAGATGTGGAACCTGCCGCAGCCGAAGATCACCCAGGACTCCCTCGGCACCTACCTGCAGCCGAACATGCCGCTGCTGCACTACGCGCTGTGCGGCTGCGAGTCGATGCCGGGCTTCCCCGCGAAGTGGGGCGGTAAGTAGATGCTCCCCATCGGCGTCAACACCTGGGTCTGGGTGTCGCCGCTGACCGACGGCGACCTGGCGGCGCTCGCGCCCCGGGTCGCCGGCTGGGGGTTCGACGTGCTCGAACTCCCCGTCGAGAACCCCGGCGACTGGGATCCCGGCCGGGCCGCCGACGTGCTGGCCGAACACGGCCTGGGCGCGTCGGTGGCGCTGGTGATGCCCCCGGGCCGCGAGCTCGTGGCCGCCTCGGCCGACGTGGTCCGCGAGACCCAGGACTACCTGCGGCACGTCGTCGACGTGGCCGTCAGGGTGGGCGCTCCGGCGATCGGCGGCCCCGCCTACTCGTCGGTCGGCCGCACCTGGCTTCTGTCGGCCGAGGAGCGCCGGGCCGCCTACCGCGAACTGCGCCACAACCTCGCGCCCGTCGTCGACTACGCCGCCGAACGCGGCGTGCGGGTCGGCGTCGAGGCGCTGAACCGGTACGAGACCAGCCTGGTCAACACCGTCGAGCAGGCCCTTGAGGCCATCCCGGAGCACTGCGGGATCATGCTCGACTCGTACCACATGAACATCGAGGAGAAGAGTCCCGCCGAGGCGGTCCGCCTCGCCGGTGAGAGGGTCGCGCACATCCAGGTGTGCGGGACGGACAGGGGGACGCCCGGAGACGACCACTTCGACTGGAAATCCTTCATCGAGGCGGTGACCGACATCGGATACTCAGGACCGCTCGTGATCGAGTCCTTCACCGCCGAGAACCGCACGATAGCCACGGCCGCCTCCATCTGGCGGCCCCTGGCCCGGAGCCAGGACGCCCTGGCAACCGACGGGCTCACCTTCCTCCGGGCTCTCTGAACCATCCCGCACCCTCCCAGGGAGCGCCATGCGCAGGTACCTCATCGGCCTCTTGACCCCGCTTCTGTTGTTGTTAGCGCTACCAGCCCCGGCCGCGGCGGCGCCCGTCTTCCGGGCGCTGCTGTTCACCGAGACGGCGGGCTACGTCCACGACTCGATCTCCGCGGGCGTCACGATGGTCAACAACATGGCGGCCGCGAACAACTTCGAGGTCGTCCAGAGCAACAACTCCAGCTCCTTCACCACCGCCAACCTGGCCACCTTCGACGTGGTCATCATGCTGCAGAACTCCGGCATGGTCTGGGACAACGACTCCCAGCGCCAGGCCCTGCAGAGCTACGTCGAGGGCGGCGGCGGCATCGTCGCCATCCACAACGCCACCGACATGGGGATCGAGTCGACGTTCCCCTACTGGGACAACCTGATCCAGGCGGGCGCGCACATGCCGGCCCACTCCAACATCGTCCAGGGCACCGCCAAGGTGGCCGACGACGTCCACCCCTCCACGTCCGGGTTGCCTGACCGCTGGACGCGGACGGAAGAGTGGTACAACTTCGACCGCAGCATCCGCGGCGACGCCCACATCCTGGTGACGGCCGACGAGACGACCTACTCCCCCGGCGGCAACGCCATGGGGCACGACCACCCGATCTCGTGGTGCCGTGAAGTCGGCACGGCCAAGGTCTGGGCGACCGCCATGGGGCACACCGCCTCGACCTACAGCGAGGCCTACTTCCAGCAGCACGTGCTGGGCGGGATCCGCTGGGCCGGCGGCGAACTGCCCGGCGACTGCGGCGGCACCGTTTGGAACCGTTTCCAGAAGGTGACCCTCGACTCGGCCCCCAACCAGCCGATGCAGCTCGACATCGCGTCCGACAAGACGGTCTTCTACGCCAGCCGGGCCGGACAGGTGAAGACGATCAACCCGTCGAACGGGCAGATCGCGACCGCGCACACCCTCAGCGTCTACACCGGCGGTGAGGACGGCCTGGTCGGCCTGGCCCTCGATCCGAACTTCGCGTCGAACCGGTACATCTACCTCTACTACTCGCCGACCGGCAGCCAGTCGATCGTGCGGGTGTCGAGGTTCACCTACACCGCCGCGAACGCGCCCAACGCGCTGAGCAACGAGCAGGTGCTGCTCACCATCCCGGCCGAGCGCATCGACGAGCCGGGCCACACGGGCGGTTACCTGACGTTCGGCCCGAACGGCAACCTGTACATCGGCGTCGGCGACGACGTGAACCCGAACGCCTCGTCCGGCTACGCGCCGATCGACGAGCGCTCGGGCCGCGCCCACTTCGACGCGCAGCGCACCGCGGCCAACACCAACGACCTGCGGGGCAAGATCCTGCGCATCCACCCGGAGACCAACGGGACGTACACGATCCCGAGCGGCAACATGTTCACCCCGGGCACCGCGAACACCCGCCCGGAGATCTACGCCATGGGCTTCCGGAACCCGTTCCGGTTCTCGGTGAACAAGGAGAACGGCTGGATCTCGATGGCCGACTACGGCCCCGACGCGGGTTCGGCCAACTCCAGCCGGGGCCCGGCCGGCATCGTCGAGTACAACCTGATCAAGTCGCCGGGCTTCTACGGCTGGCCCTACTGCACCGGCAACAACACCCCGTACAACGACTTCAACTTCGCGACCAACCAGTCGGGGTCGTTGTTCAACTGTTCGTCGCCGACCAACACCTCGCCCAACAACACGGGTCTCCAGACGCTGCCGGCCGCGCGGGCGGCGAACGTCTGGTACTCCTACAGCGGCAACACCGCGTGGCCCGAGATGGGCAACACCGGCGGCGCGGCCCCGATGGGCGGCCCGTTCTACCACTTCGACCCGAACAACACCTCGGAGACCAAGTTCCCCCGGTACTTCGACGACACCCCGTTCTTCTACGAGTGGAGCCGGAACTACCTCGCCGAGATGCGTCTCGACGGTTCGGGCAACATCCTCAAGGTCAACCGGTTCCTGTCGTCGATGCAGTTCCGGTCGCCGATGGACATGAAGTTCGGGCCCGACGGGTCGATGTACATGATCGACTGGGGTAGCGGCTTCGGCGGCACCAACACCGACGACGGCGTCTACCGCATCGACTACATCAACGGCTCCCGGGCTCCGATCGCCAGGGCGTCGGGTACGCCGACCTCCGGTCAGGCGCCGCTGACGGTGCAGTTCTCGTCATCGGGCTCGGCCGACCCCGACGGTGACGCGATCACCTACGCGTGGGACTTCACCGACAACGGATCGGTCGACTCGACGTCGGCCAACCCGAGCTTCACCTACAGCTCCAACGGCAACTACACCGCGCGCCTGACGGTCCGGGACGCCGGCGGCAAGACCGGCACTGCCACCGTGCCGATCGTCGTGGGCAACACGGCGCCGACCCTCCAGTTCAGCGCCCCGCCGAACGGCGGCGCGTTCGACTTCGGCGACACGATCTCGTACACCATCACCGGCAGCGACCCCGAGGACGGGGCCATCGACTGCTCGCGTGTGCAGGTCATCATCGCCCTGGGGCACGACACGCACAGCCACGACGTCGACCAGCGCACCGGCTGTTCGGCGACCATCACGACCCAGCAGTCGGGGCACGATGCCACGCAGAACGTGTTCTACGTGCTCTCGGCCACCTACACCGACAGCGGCGGCCTCAGCAGGGGCGCGGAGCTGATCCTCCAGCCCAAGATGAAGCAGGCCGAGCACTTCGCGAACTCCTCCGGGGTCCGGGTCGTGGCGGACACGACGGCCCAGGACGGCAACCGGGTCGGCGACATCTCCAACAACGACTGGATCTCGTTCGCGCCCATGGCGACCCAGGGGGTGACCGGGATCTCCTACCGGGTGTCCTCGATCTCCTCGGGCGGTTCGATCGAACTGCGGGCGGGCTCGCCGACCGGAACCCTGCTCTCGACCACCTCGGTGCCCTCGACGGGAGGCTGGACCACCTACGCCTCGACGGCCGTCAGCAGCGTCACAGGGGTGAGCGGCAGCCAGACGTTCTACCTGGTGTTCAAGCACTCGACGGCCAACCAGTTCGACCTCGACTCCTTCACCCTCCAGGGTCAGGGCGTCGGCAGCGGGTCGTCGACCACCGGACCGGTCGCCAACGGCGTCTACCAGATCGTCAACGTCGGTTCCGGCAAGGCCGTGGACATCGAGAGCCAGTCGACGGCCGACGGCGCCAGGGCGGTCCAGTGGACGGTCGGCAGCGGCACGAACCAGCGGTTCCGGTTCGTGGACGCCGGCAGCGGGGCGTTCCGCCTCCAGGCGATGCACTCCAGCAAGTGCCTGGACGTGTCGGGCGCGTCGACCGCGGCGGGCGGGCTGCTGGTCCAGTGGACCTGCCACACGAACGCGAACCAGTCGTACCGGTTCACCGCGCAGGGGTCGAACTGGCGTATTCAGGCGGGGCACAGCAACCTGTGCCTCGAAGTGCCCGACACCGCCAACCTGACCCAGCTCCGGCAGAACACCTGCTCCTCGGCCACCAGCCAGCAGTGGTCGCTGACCAGGATCAGCTAGCGTGACCGGCCGGCCCCCGGAGACGATCCGGGGGCCGGTTCCGGCCGTCAGAAGTCGAAGTCGTCGATGTTCTGCGCGTCGAACACGGTCGGCTTGCCCAGCAGCACCTCGCCGCCCGCGCCCACCGTGTACTCGCCCAGCCTGCCCGCCTTGAACCTCTCCCCTTCGGCCCCCGTGATCTGCCCGGAGGCCAGCGCCGCGGCGGCCCAGCCGGCCAGGTAGCCGAGGTCGCCCGGGTTCCACAACTCGAAGCCCTCGATGGTGCCGTCCTTGACGAAGGCGCGCAGCTGGTTGGGGGTGCCCAGGCCGGTGAGCTTGACCTTGCCCTTGAAGTCGGAGTCCGACAGGTACCGCGCGGCGGCGGCGATGCCGACGGTGGTCGGGGAGATGATGCCGGCCAGGTCGGGGTAGCTGCGCAGCAGGCCCTGGGTCTCGGTGAACGACTTCTGGTCGTCGTCGTTGCCGTAGGCGACCTTCACCAGCTCCATGTCCTTGTACTCGGGCTTGGTCAGCTCGTCCTTCATGAACTCGATCCAGGTGTTCTGGTTGGTCGCGTTCGGGGTGGCCGACAGGACGGCGATCTTCCCCTTGTGGCCGAGCTGCCCGGCGAGGAGCTGGACCTGGGTGCGGCCGAGGTCCTCGGCGCTCGCCTGGTTGACGAAGACGTTCCGGCCGTCCTGGGCGGTGTCGGAGTCGTACGAGACCACCTTGATGCCCGCCGCCATGGCCTGTTTGAGCGCCGGGACGACCGCGTTGGGGTCGTTGGCGGAGATGACGATGGCGTCCTGCTTCTGCTGGATCAGCGTGTTGATGTAGGAGACCTGCGACGACGCGCTCGCCTCCGACGGGCCGACCTCCTTGCCCTCGCCGCCGAACTCCTTGGCGGCCGCGACGCCGTCGCGGTTGGCGATGGTGAAGTAGGGGTTGTTGACCTGCTTGGGCAGGAAGGCGATCTTCAGGCCCGGTTTGATCGGGGCGTTCGGGTCGGCGGCGGCGGGGGCCGTGGACGCCGCCGGGGCGGCGCTGCGCTGGGCGGCCACGTCGGACCTGGTCGTGCCGCCGCAGGCCGTGGCCAGCAGCGCGAGCCCCGCCAGGAGGGCGATCGGACGCTTCATTGGACCGGTTTCCTTTCCAGACGGACTTTCAGGTTCGGTGCGAGCACCGATGCGACGAGCAGCAGGCCCGTCACGAAGTTGAGGACCTCGTTGGCGACGTCGGCGAGGATGAGCGCGTTGCGGACGACGGCCAGCAGCAGCACGGCCGCCACGACGCCCGCGAGGGTGCCGCGTCCGCCGAAGATCGACACCCCGCCCAGCAGGACGGCGGCCACGACGGCCAGTTCCAGCCCGACGCCGTTGTCGGCGCGGGCGCTGGCGTACCGGAAGGTGAACACGAGCGCGGCCAGGCCGGCCATCGTCCCGGAGGCGACGAACAGCCAGAACTTGATGCGCTTGACCCGGATCCCGGCGAAGTAGGCGGCCTCCTCGTTGGCGCCCAGCGCGGTGACGGCCCGGCCGAGGCCGGTCGCGTGCAGCAGGATCCCGGCGGCGACGGCGAGCACCACGACCAGCAGGGTCAGCAGCGGGATCGGCCCGAGTGACTGGGTGGCCAGGCCGGTGTAGGCGGGCGGCAGGTCGGCCACCGCCTGGTCGCCGAGGATGACGTAGGCCAGGCCCCGGTAGAGGGCGAAGGTGCCGATGGTGACGGCCAGCGACGGCAACCCGAGCCGGGTGACCAGGAGCCCGTTCAGCGCGCCCGCGAGCGCGCCGGTGACCAGGCAGATCGGCATGATCGCCTCGATCGGCAGACCGGCGGTCCAGAGCCGGCCGAGCACCGCGCAGCACAGCCCCAGCGTGGACGCGACCGACAGGTCGATCTCGGCGGCGACGATCACCAGGGTCATGGTCAGCGCCATCAGGGCGATCTCGGTGACGTCCAGGAGCAGGAAGGCGACGTTGGAGCCGTTCGCGAAGCCGTCGACGCCCAGCGAGGCGGCGACGGTGACGGCGGCGAGCAGGGCGACGACGAGGGTCTCCCAGCGGTCAACGCGCATCGCGCCTCCGTTTCCTCAGCGACCGGGCGACCCGCAGGGCGAGCAGGCGGTCGAGCATGATGGCGGCCAGGATCAGCGCGCCGTTGACGGCGGTCTGGGCGAGCGCGTCCACTCTCAGCACGGCCAGGGCGCTCGTGATGCCCGACAGCAGCAGCGCGCCGAGGGCGGCGCCGTAGACGGTCCCCGAGCCGCCGAAGATGGCGACCCCGCCGACGACCACGGCGGCGATGACGTCGAGCTCCTTGCCGGTGGCGACGGTGGCGTCGACGGTGCCGAACCGGGCCGCCCACATGACCCCGGCGAGCCCGGCCAGCGCGCCCCCCGCCACGAACGCCGACACGACGCGCCGCTTCACCGGGATGCCGGCCAGCACCGCGGCCTCGGGGCTGGAGCCGATGGCGTAGAGCTCGCGGCCCTGCGGCAGGTTGCGCAGCACCCAGCCGACGGCGAGCAGCACTGTGAGCGCGACCAGCGCCGGCAGCGGCACGCCGAGCACGTCGGCGGAGCCCAGGCGCAGGAAGCCCGGCGGCATGTCGGCGGCGTTGACCTGGCGTCCGCCGGCCCAGGCGTGGTCGACGCCGCGGAAGGCGTAGAGGGTGCCGAGGGTGGCGACCAGCGCCGGGACCTTCGCCACCCCCACGAGCAGGCCGTTGACCGCGCCGCACGCCGCGCCGAGCAGCACGCACCCGGCGATCACGACCGGGATGGGCACCTGCGGATGGTCGGCCAGGATCAGCGCGCCCCCGAACGCGCTGATCCCGACGACCGAGCTGACCGACAGGTCGACGTTGCGGGTGACGACGACGAGCGTCTGACCGACGGCGAGGGTGGCGATGATGGCCGAGTTGAGCAGGATGTCGCGCAGCCCCGCCGGGGAGAGGAAGGCGGGGTTGACGGCCCCGGTGACGCCGAACAGCACGACCAGCGCGACGACGATCCCGAGCTCCCTGACCCGGGCGATCCGGCCGGCGAAGACGGTCACGCGGGCCTCCCCGTCGCGGCGGCGACCACCCGTTCCTCCGTCGCCTCCGCCCGGGGGAGGTCGGCGACGAGCCGTCCCTCGTGCATGACGAGCACCCGATCGGCCATGCCGAGCACCTCGGGCAGCTCCGAGGAGATCATCAGGACCGCGAGACCCTCGGCCGCCAGTTCCGACAGCAGGCGGTGGACCTCGGCCTTGGTGCCCACGTCGATGCCCCGCGTGGGTTCGTCGACGATCAGCACGCGGGGTTTGCGGGCCAGCCACTTGGCCAGCACGACCTTCTGCTGGTTGCCGCCCGACAGGACGGTCACGGCGTCGGTGAGGCCGGCGTACCGCACCTGGAGGCGGATCGCCCAGTCGGTGGCGCGGGCGCGCTCGGCGGCGCGGGAGAGCAGGCCCCATTTCAGGGTGGTCAGGCCGATGTTGCGCTCGATCGACAGGTCCATGACGAGGCCCTGCTGCCGCCGGTCCTCCGGCACCAGCGCCACCCCGGCGGCCATGGCCTCGGTGGGGCTGCCCGCGCGTAAGGGGCGTCCGGCGACGTGGACGGAGCCGGCGTCCCGGCGGTCGACGCCGAACACCGCGCGGGCGACCTCGCTGCGGCCCGCGCCGACCAGCCCGGCCAGGGCCACGATCTCGCCCGCGCGCACCTCGAAGGACACGTCGGTGAAGACGCCCTCGCGGGTCAGCCGGTCGACCTTGAGGGCCACCTCGCCGGGCACGGTCGGCTGTTTGGGGAACAACGCCGCCAGGTCGCGGCCGACCATGCGCCGGACCAGGTCGTCGGGCGTGATGTCGGCGAGCACGTCGGTGGCGACGACCGCGCCGTCCCGCAAAGTCGTCACCCGCTCGCACAGTGCGAACATCTCGTCGAGGCGGTGTGACACGAACAACACCGCGCGCCCCTGGTCGCGCAGCGACCGGGCCACCCCGAACAGGCGCTCAACCTCGGGCCCCGAGAGGGCGGCGGTCGGTTCGTCCATGACCAGGACGCGGGCGTCCCGCGACAGCGCCTTGGCGATCTCGACGAGCTGCTGGTCGGCGATCGACAGGCCGCGCGCGGGCCGGGCGGGGTCGAGGGGCACGCCGAGCCGGGAGAACAGGTCGAGGGCGCGGGTCCGCATCGCCCGCCGGTCGACGCGGCCGAACGAGCGCCGGGGGTGGCGGCCCATGAAGACGTTCTCGGCGACCGACAGGTCGGGGAAGAGAGCAGGCTCCTGGTAGATGACCGCCACCCCGGCCGCCCGGGCGTCGGCCGGGCCGTGGAACTCGACCGGCTCACCGTCGAGGAGCAGGGCGCCCTCGTCGGGGCGGTGCACGCCGGACAGTATCTTGACGAGGGTCGACTTGCCCGCCCCGTTCTCCCCGGCCAGGGCGTGCGCCTCGCCGGGGGCCAGGTCGAGTGACACCCCGCGCAGGGCGCGGACGGCGCCGAAGGACTTGCTCACCTCCCGCAGCGCGAGCATGCGACCTCCCGGTCCGGAAAAACGTTTCAAATTTGTCCGGACAGTAGATGAGCGTTACTGCGCCGTCAATAGCGGATTTCCCCGTCATTACGCACAATGGCGGCCCTCACGTTGCCTCTTGGCGCTTATTACGTTTTAATCAACGTCCATGAGCGACGTGGGGATCAAGGATGTCGCCGCACGAGCCGGCGTCTCGCCGGGCACCGTGTCCAACGTGCTCAACCGGCCCGAGAAGGTGTCGCCCGCGACCCGCGCGAAGGTCGAGGCGGCCGTCCGGGAGCTGGGGTTCGTGCGCCACGGGTCGGCCTCCACGCTGCGGGCCGGGCACAGCAAGACCATCGGCCTGTCGGTGATCGACATCGGCAACCCGTTCTTCACCGACGTCACGGCCGGGGTCGAGGAGGTCGCCAGCGACCTCGGTTACGCCGTCATCCTCAGCAACTCGGCCGGGTCCCGGGCCAAGGAGGAGCGCAACCTGCTCGTGCTGGCCGAGCAGCGGGTGCGCGGGGTGCTGATCACCCCGTCCGACGAAGACCCCGAGCGGCTCGACCGGCTGCGGGCGCGGGGCATCGCCGTCGTCCTGGTCGACCATCCGGCCCACTGCCCCGACCAGTGCTCGGTCGCGGTCAACGACATCGGCGGGGGCATGACGGCGGTGCGCCACCTGATGGGCACCGGCGCGAAATCGATCGTGTACGTCACGGGCCCGCTCACCATCCGCCAGTGCCTCGACCGCAGGGCCGGCGCCGAACGCGCCTACGGCCGCCCGCTGCGGGTGATCGAGATGGGCGCGATGACCCCCCGCGCCGGCCAGCAGGCCGCCGAGAAGCTGCTCTCCGAGGGAGACCTGCCCGACGCCGTGTTCTGCGCCAACGACCTGCTCGCGCTCGGCCTGCTGCGCGGCCTCACCCACGCGGGCGTGCGGGTGCCCCACGACGTCGCCCTGATCGGTTACGACGACATCGACTTCGCGGCGGCCTCGGCGGTGTCGCTGACCTCGATCCGCCAGCCGACCCACCAGCTCGGCCGGGTGGCGACCGAGCTGCTGCTCGACGAGTGCGACAACCCGGCCACCCACGCCCACCAGCAGATCATGTTCCAGCCCGAGCTGGTCGTCCGCGAGTCGACCCGGTGAGGGGTCAGACGGCCTCATTGGAGAGATAGACCCACGCGGTGACGCCCGACTTGAGGGTGACGAGCCGGCGGGCGTACTCGACGCCCTCGTAGGCGTCGGCGGCGGCCAGCTCCTCGGCGCTGATCTGGTAGATCACTCCCAGCACCTCTTCACCGGGCGAGCGCCGGACCATGGGGAACGTGCCGCCGGTGAGCGTGATCGTGGTCAGGCGGTGGTTCGGCAGCGCGTCGGGGCGACCTTCCAGCCGGCGGCCGAACTGGGCGAGCTGCACCCGTTCGAGCTGGAGGGTGCCGTACGAGAAGAGAAAGATCACCCGCCCAGTGTGCCAGCGAGCGGCGTCCTGCCGACGACGGCGGGAGACTCTGTGAAACGGAAGAGCCGGCCGCCATGGGCGGCCGGCTCCGAGATCACTTGGCGTAGCGGCGGCGGAAGCGCTCGACGCGTCCGGCGGAGTCCACCACGCGGCTCTTGCCGGTGTAGAACGGGTGGCTGGCGGAGCTGACGTCGACGTCGACGACCGGGTAGGTCTGACCGTCCTCCCACTCCACCGTCTTGTTCGACCGCACCGTCGACCTGGTCAGGATCGCGAAGCCCGCGCTCGGGTCGCGGAAGACCACGGGACGGTACTCGGGGTGGATGCCCTTCTTCATGCGCTATCGCTCCTCTCGGAAGGTCACGTGCTGCCGGATGACGGGGTCGTACTTGCGCAACTCCATCCGGTCGGGGTTGTTGCGACGGTTCTTCCTGGTCACATAGGTCGCGCCGGTACCGGCGGCAGACCGGAGCCGGACCAGCGGCCGGAGCTCACTTCGCTTCACGGGATCGAAAACCGTTTTCAATCACCGGATATTCCCGCCCTTGTACGCCGGTAGTAGGACCACCCGGCGAACGCGCCGGTGAGGGTGAACGGTTCGGCCGCGCTCGCCTCGGCCACCGCCCGCGGGATGCGGACCGGCAGCGTGAGCGAGTAGCCCACCAGCACGAGGGAACCCAAGACGGCCGGGGTCAGCGGCACCCACGGAGGGACCGTCGTCGGCGTCATGGCCGTAGCATCCACGCCGCCGCCTGTGATGGGCCTGAGAGACGCCGATGAGCCTCTCAGCCCGTGCCCTCAGTCGAGCACGGCGGCGACGGCCTCGATCTCGACGAGCTGGTCGGCGTAACCGAGCACGGTGACGCCCATCAGAGTGCTCGGCACGTCATGGTCGCCGAAGGCGTCCCGGACCACCCTCCAGGCGGCGACCAGATCCTCCTGCCTGGTGGACGCGACGAGCACCCTGGTGCTGATGACGTCCTGCAACGACGCGCCGGAGTCCTCAAGGGCCGTCCGCATGTTCTCGACGGCTTTGGCCGCCTGGCCCGCGTAGTCCCCGATCGCCGCCGTCGAGCCGTCGGCGTTCAGGGGACACGCTCCGGCGAGGAAGATGAGCCGTGACCCGGCGGGCGCCGTGGCCGCGTAGGCGTACTGAGCCACGTCGGACAGAGAAGCGGACCGGATCAGAGTGATGGCGCTGGGCATGGCCACTCAGGCCTTTCACATCGGGAGCAAAACGCCCATGCTGGCACGGGCGGACGCCCGCCGCCTCCCCATTTCCGCGGGCCAGGCCACTTCTCCCGGACCGCTGATCGCGCGCTGGTGAGAGGCTTCGCCGCAGACACGGCCCCGCCGGTTTCGGCAACACACCAGAACGATCGCCGTTATCGACTTGTTGCTTTCGGCGCTCTTTGAAACCTCCCCGCAACAATCTACGGTGCGGGATAACGTTATCCCACTCTCGCCATCCGGGCCACCACGGAAAGGCATCTTCATGATCAGAACGCGTGGCTTAGCCATAGCCTCCGCGCTCGCGCTGCTCGCCGGCCTGACCACGGCGACGGCCGCGCAGGCCGCCACCCCCACCCCCGACCAGCAGTGGAGCGCCGTCCAGTCGCTCGTCGGGGCCGTCAAGGGCCGCTGGACGAACCAGGCCTACACCGGCTCGGTCACCGACACGATGCCGGACACCGCGCTCCTCGGGAACGGCGACATCGGGGTCGTCTCGGGCGGCGGCGACGGGTTCAAGACGTTCCGGATCGCCAAGGGCGACTTCTGGACCGCCAGCAACAACCGGTCGCTCGTCGCGCTCGGGTCGGTCTCGATCAACCCCGTGAGCAGCGGCGGGTCGCCGAACCTGGCGCTCGGGGCGACGGCGACGGCGTCCAGTTCGCACGCGTCGTTCCCGCCCGGGCGGGCCGTCAACGGCGGGTGGGGGGCCGGCTACGAGGGCTGGGTCTCGAACATCGGCAAGCCGCAGACGATCACCCTCGACCTGGGGTCGGCGAAGACCTTCACCCGGTACGTCCTGCGCCACGACGCCGCCGCCCGCCCCGCCGAGACCGCCAACACCACGAAGAACTGGACGTTCCAGACCAGCGACAACAACTCCACCTGGACGACCCGCGACACCGTCACCGACAACACCGCCGCCACCACCGACCGGACCGTCGGCGGCGTCACCGCCCGGTACGTGCGGCTGGTCATCAGCGAGCCCACCCAGGGCACGACCTCCGACAGCGCGACCAACCCCCGGGCGCGCATCGGCCAGTTCGAGCTCTACAACGGCACCGGCGGCGGAGGCGGCGGCGCCTCGTTCCTGGAGGAGCAGAACATCCTCAAGGGCGACGTCGACACCACGATGAGCCTCGGCGGCGCGCCCGTCACCATGCGGACGTGGGTGGGCGCCACCGACAACCTGGTCGTCACCCGCATCCAGGCGAACGCCGCCACCACCGTCAGGGTCTCGAACACCACCCAGATCCAGAACGGCCGCGCCGGGTTCACCAGCACGTCGGGCACCTCGGGCAGCACGATCTGGGCGGCCCGCCAGACCTCCTCGGGCCAGTGGACCTCCCGCGCCGCCCTCGCCACCCGCGTGATCGGCGGCACCCAGTCGGTCGCGAACAACCAGATCACCGTCGCCATCCCGGCCGGCGGCGTGGTCAACGTCGTCACGGGCGTCGCCGGCGGCGGCACGAGCACCGGCGACCCGGCCCCGGCCGCGCGCGGCCTCGCCGACGCGCAGTCGGCGTCCAGCGTCGACACCCAGTACGCCGCCCACCTCGAATGGTGGAAGCAGTACTGGCTGAAGTCCTACGTCGACCTCGACGACGACGTGCTGGAGCGCTACTACTACGCCGCCCAGTACTTCATCGGCTCCTCCAGCCGCGCCGGGAAGACCGCGCCGGGCCTGTTCGGCATCTGGGCCACGACGGACTATCCGTTGTGGGGCGGCGACATGCACCTCAACTACAACTGGATCGCCAACTTCTACGGCGTCTACTCCTCCAACCGCCCCGAACTGGCCCTGCCGGTGTTCGACCTGGTCAGCGCCTACCTCCCGGAGGCCCGTCGGCGTGCCACGCAGGACCTGCGCCGGGTCAACTCCGGCTACGTCAACGGCCGCTTCCCGAGCGGCGGGGTGCCGTCGGGCGTGCTGTTCCCGGTCGGCATCGCGCCCAACGGCTCGACCGCCGACGACAACTACCACCAGCAGGTCGGCAACAGCCTGTTCACCGCGACCCAGTACGTCGCCTACTGGCAGTACACCCGCGACCAGACGTGGCTCTCGCAGCGCGGCTATCCCTTCATGAAGGAGGTCGTCACGTTCTTCCAGCACTGGCTGCAACTGGAGAACAACCGGTTCAACCTCTACTCCGGCCCGCACGAGGGCACCTGGGCCCGCAACTCCAGCGCCGACCTCGGCATGCTGCGCACCCTGCTGGCCACCACGATCGACGCGAGCACCCGGCTGAACGTCGACTCCGGCTCGCGCGCCACCTGGCAGGACATGCTCAACCGCCTCGCGCCGATCCCCCGGACGACGCACAACGGCGTGCAGGTGTTCGCGCTCGGCGACCCCGGCACGCTCAGCGACGGGCGGGCCATCCGGCCCGGCGACAACACGGTGAACCTGGAGTTCGTGCACCCGGGTGAGGCGCTGGGCATCAACGGGCCGGCGGCCGACCGCCAGGTCGCGATCCAGACGCTCGACGCGATGAACTCCTGGGGCCAGGACAACTCCTTCCCGAAGGTCTTCACCCAGGCGGCCCGGGTCGGCTACCCGGCCCAGTCGCTCATCGACCGGCTCAAGACCCAGATCACCAACCGGTCGGCGGCCAACTTGCGGGTCACCGACCCGCACCACGGCCTGGAGAAGTCCGGCACCGTCGAGGCGATCAACAGCCTGCTGCTGCAGAGCGACCTGGGGATCATGCGGGTCTTCCCGGTCTGGCCGTCGGGCAAGAACGGCTCGTTCGTGAAGCTGCGCGCCAAGGACGGCTTCGTCGTCTCGTCGGCGCGCCAGAACGGGCAGGCGGCCTACGTCGACGTCACCAGCACCGCGGGGGCGCAGCTGCGGCTGCAGAACCCGTGGCCGGGGCGCGGCGTGACCGTCGTCCGGGTCGGCGGCGGCTCGGTGTCGCCGTCGGTGAGCAACGATGTCATCACTTTCTCCACGGTTGCGGGGGCGACGTACTCGATCACAGCCAACTAGATCACCCGAAAGGCCGGTCACCACGCGTGGCCGGCCTTTTGTGTCTGCAAAAACGACAAACTAACACGCAAGAAGCTGACTGCTCTGCAAGAAAATCACTCTATATGCGACAAATACCCCATACGGCAAGGGCTTGACAGGATTTGAGGGCGATGCAACTCTCGCAAGCATGTTACAAGAATATGAAAATAGATTCGAGTAACTCGAATGCAGAGTGGTCGTAAATCAGCAAGCGTCGACAAAGCCTTCGAGCTGGTGCACGCCGTCTCCGACGCCGGGCGCGACGGGATCACCCTGGGCGCGCTCGCGAGCCGCGCCGGGATCGCCGTCAGCACCGCCCACCGGTACGTGACGTCCCTGCTCGAACTCGGAGTGCTCGACCGCGACGCGGCCGGGTCATACCGGCTCGGGGTCACCCTGATCATGCTCGCCGGGCAGTACCTCGACGAGGACGGCCTGCGCGCCGCCGCCCGGCCCTACCTGGCCGAACTGGTGGAGGTGAGCGGGGAGACCGTGCACCTCGGGGTGCTGGTCGGCGAGCAGATCGTGTACGTCGACAAGGTCGAGAGCGCGAAGTCGATCCGGCTCGTCTCGCACATCGGGAAGCGGGCGCCGCTCCACTGCACCGCCATGGGCAAGGCGATGCTCGCCCTGCTGGGCCCGGCCCGGCGCGACGAGATCCTCTCGGGGCCTCTTGAGGTGCGTACACCCAAGACCCTCGTCGGGAACGCCCTGCTCGCCGAGCTGGGCGTGGTGCGGGACCAGGGCTTCGCGATCGACGACGAGGAGAACGAGGAAGGGGTGCGCTGCGTCGGTCTGGCGATCATGAACGCCTCCGGCGAGCCGGTCGGCGCGTTCAGCGTGTCGGCCCCGGCCGCGCGGTTCAGCCGCGACGACTGCCACCGCCTCGCCCCCAAGGCCCGCGCGATGGCCGCCGACATCAGCAAACGGATCGGCGGGCGAACCCCCTATCGAAGGAGCAGCACATGAGCATCCTGGTGCGGAACCCGGGGACCGGCGAGCCTCTCGGCGAGGTGCCCGACCTGAGCGCCGACGCAGTCGTGGCCGCCATCGCAGACGCGCAGAAGGGGCAGCGCGCGATGGCGGCCATGCCGGGCCACGAACGGGCGGCCCTGTTACGCCGGGTGGCCGACCTGATCGAGGGCGAGATCGAGTCGCTGGCCGGCCTGCTGGCCAGTGAGAACGGCAAGCCGTTGACGCAGTGCCGGGGTGAGGTCGAGGCCGCGGTCCGCATCTGGCGGGGGTATTCGGCCGAGGCGACCCGGTTGTTCGGCCGGCAGACGCCGATGGACGCGGTGCCCGGCATGGAGCGCCACCTCGCGGTGACGATCCGCGAGCCGCTGGGCGTGGTGGCCGCGCTGGTGCCGTTCAACTACCCGGTCGAGCTCTACTCCCACAAGGCCGCCGCCGCGCTGGCCGCCGGGAACGCCGTGGTCGTGCAGCCCCCGGCCAAGTGCCCGCTCGCGTTGATCCGGGTCGCCGAACTGGTCGAGGAGGCGGGCGCGCCCGAGTTCGCCCACCAGATCGTCACCGGCGGCGTCGAGGTCTCGACCACGCTGGCCGAGGCTCCGGGGATCGCCGCGATCACCCTCACCGGCAGCACCAACGCCGGGCGGGCCATCGCCAAGCTCGCGTCGGGCACGCTGAAGAAGGTCTTCCTGGAGCTCGGCGGCAACGACGCGATGATCGTCTGCGACGACGCCGACGTGGCCGCCGCCGCCACCGCCGTCACCCTCGGCCGGCTGGCCCGCGGCAACGGCCAGATCTGCTGCGCGGTCAAGCGGGTGTACGTCCAGGACGGCGTGCACGACGCCTTCGTCGCCGAGTTGTCGGCCCAGGCGGCCAAGCTGGTCGTGGGCGACCAGATGGACGACGGCACCGACGTCGGGCCGCTGATCACCGAGCAGGCCGCCGAAGAGGTCGAGAAGGCCGTCGGGCGGCTCGTCGGCGAGGGCGCGCGGCTGGTCGTCGGCGGCGGCCGCCGGGGCTCGTTCGTCGACCCGGTCGTGCTGGTCGACGTGCCGGTCGAGAGCCCGACGTTCGCGGAGGAGATCTTCGGGCCGGTCGCGCCGATCGCCCGCTTCGCCGACCCGCGCGAGGCCGCCGCGCTGGTCTCCGACTCCCCCTACGGCCTGCACGCCTCGGTGTTCACCCGCGACGTCTCGCGCGCGTTCACCCTGGCCAAGCTGCTCGACGTCGGCGGGGTGATCGTCAACGGGTCGACCGCGATCCGGGCCGAGAACCTGCCCTTCGGCGGCACCAAGGACACCGGCGGCTACCGCGAGGGCCTGCACGAGACCGTGCTCGACTTCACCCGCCAGAAGACCGTGCTGGTCATGGAGGCGTTCGGATGAGCCTTGAGCTCCGGGACGTCCGGAAGAGCTACGGCGACGTGGAGGTGCTCCACGGCGTCGACCTCGTCGGGCGCGACGGCGAGGTCCTCGCCGTCGTCGGGGCCAACGGCGCGGGCAAGTCGACCCTGATCCGGATCTTCGCCGGGGCGCACGCGATGTCCTCCGGCGAGATGCGCGTCGACGGCGAGGTCGTGCACCTGCGCTCGCCGCACGACGCCCACGAGCGCGGCATCCGCACGGTCTACCAGGAGTTGTCGATCGTGCCGGGCCTGTCGGTCACCGAGAACCTGCTGATGGGACAGTTCCCGAAGCGGAGAACCGGCCTGATCGACTGGCCCGCCGCGCACCGCAGGGCCAAGGAACTGCTCGACGCCGCCGGCTTCGGCGCCATCGAGCCGCGCACCATCGCCGGCCGCCTCACCGTCGCCCGCCAGCAGATGGTGGAGATCGCCAAGGCGCTGGCCGGGGAGGTGCGGGTGCTGGTCCTGGACGAGCCCTCGGCGGTCCTGGCCGGCAGCGACCTCGACGCGCTGTTCGACCTGATCCGGCGCCTGAAGGCGCGCGGGGTCCTGGTCGTGTACGTCTCCCACCGCCTCGCCGAGGTCATGGAGCTGGCCGACTCGATCGTCGTCATGAAGGACGGCGTGATCATCGAGACCACCGAGCCGGCCCGCACCTCGGAGGACGAGCTGATCCGGCTGATGGCCGGACGCAAACTCGAGCAGATCTACCCGGACAGGCGCTCCGAGACGGGAGAGGCCCGGCTGTCGGTCCACGGCCTGTCGCGGAGCGGCGAGTTCTCCGACGTCTCCTTCGAGCTGCGCGCCGGCGAGATCGTCGGCCTGTTCGGCCTGGTCGGCTCGGGGCGCAGCGAGATGGCCCGGTGCGTGTTCGGCGCCGAGCCCCCGACCTCCGGCACGGGGGCCTTCCGCTCCCCCGCCGACGCCATCTCCCACGGTCTGGCGTTCGTCACCGAGGACCGGAAACGCACCGGCCTCGTCGGCGGGATGACCGTGACCGACAACATCGCCCTGGCGACCATGCGGGCCACCACCAAGGGTCCGCTGATCGACATGCCGGGGCGCAGGGAAAGGGTCGCCGGGATGATCGACCGGCTCAGCATCCAGCCCGCCCGGTGCGCCACCATGCCGGTGGCCGCGCTCAGCGGCGGCAACCAGCAGAAGGCCGTGCTCGCCAAGTGGCTGCTGGCCGAGCCGCGCGTGCTCATCCTCGACGAGCCGACCCGGGGCGTCGACATGGCCACCCGGGTCGACATCTACCGGATGATCGACGCGCTGGCCCGCGAGGGCCTGGCCGTGCTGCTCATCTCCTCCGACCTGACCGAGGTGCTCGGCGCCACCGACCGCGTGCTGGTCATGCGCGAGGGCCGGCTGGCCGGCGAGCTGCCCTCCGAGGGCACCACCGAGGACGAGGTGCTCGCGCACGCGATCGGGGTGGCCGCGTGAGCGTCAACGCGCTGCCCAAGATCTCCCGCGACCTGCTCGTCACGGCGGCGTTCGGCCTGCTCATCGTGGTGATGGTGGTGGTGGCCGCGGTGACGACCGAGTCGTTCCTCACCCAGGCCAACCTGACGAACCTGCTCAAGCAGATGGTCACCATCGGCCTGCTGGCCTACGGGATGCTGGTCGTCATCCTCACCGGCGGCATCGACCTGTCGGTCGGGTCGGTGGTGGCGTTCTCCGGCATCCTCACCGCCGGGATGGTGTCGAGCCTGCCCATCCCGGCCGCCATGGCCGTCGGCGTCGTCGCCGGCATCGGCTTCGGCCTGGTCAACGGCGTGCTGGTGGCCCGGTTCGGGCTGGCGCCGTTCGTGGTGACGCTGGCGTCGCTGACCACCATCAGGGGTCTGGCCTTCGTCTACTCCGAGGTGCCGATCGCGCCGGAGGACCCGGCGTTCTTCACCCTCGGGTCGGCCATGGCCGGGCCGATCCCGGTCTCCACCCTCATCATGTTCGCCGTCTTCCTCGTCGGCGGCGTCTTCCTCACCCGCACCCCGGCGGGGCGCTCGATCATCGCGATCGGCGGCAACGCCGAGACGGTCCGGCTGGCCGGCATCAACGTGCGACGGCACGTCGTGCTGGCGTACACCATCTCGGGCCTGTGCGCCGGGCTGGCCGGGGTGATCCTGGCCAGCCGCGTCGGCATCGCCCAGCCCAGCGTGGGCGTGGCGTTCGAACTCGACGCCATCGCCGCCTGCGTCATCGGCGGCGCCAGCCTCGCCGGCGGCAAGGGCTCCGTCCGCGCCACCTTCGGTGGCGTGCTCGTCCTGGTCCTGATCAACAACCTGCTCAACCTGTACGGCGTGCAGAGCTTCTGGCAGCAGGTTCTCAAGGGGTTGATCATCATCGCCGTCATCCTCGCCCAGCGCACCAACCGCGTGCGCGCGTAACCCCCCAGGAGAAACACCGTGATTTCCAAGAAGATCCTGGCCGGCGCCGGCCTGTGCCTTGCGATGCTGACCGCCTGCTCCGCGGGTTCGGAGGAACCGGCGACCGGCGCCGCCGCCTCGGGCGACGGCGGCTACACGATCGGCGTCGCGAACTTCATGCTGAGCGGCCCCTACTTCAGCGGCATGGACAAGGCGATCGCCGCCCAGGCCCAGAAGAAGGGCAACGTCGAGATCATCAGCACCGACGCCAACGGCGACGCCGCCAAGCTCGCCAGCAACGTCGAGGACCTGCTGACCAAGAACGTCGACGCCGTCATCATCTCGGGCGGCCCGCTGGAGTCGGCCCCCGCCGTGCTGAACAGCATCAAGGCGGCCGGCAAGCCCGTCGTCCTGGTCGACCGCAAGTTCCAGACCGGTGAGTACACCAGCTGGATCGGCCCCGACAACGAGGCCATCGGCCGCCAGAACGGCGAGTACCTGTCGACCGCGCTGCCCGACGGCGGCAAGGTCGCCATCATCAAGGGCGGCCCCGCCGACAACACCATCGGCTCGGCGCGCACCAACGGCGTCAAGTCGGTGTTGTCGGCCAACTCCAAGTTCACCCTCGTCGAGGCCCCCGACTTCGGCAACTGGGGCTCCGACGGCGGCCTGACCGTCATGGAGAGCCTGCTCGCCACCAACAAGGACATCAAGGCGGTGTTCTGCGAGAACGACGCCATGTGCCTGGGCGCGCAGCGCGCCATCGCGGACGCGGGCCTGTCGGACGGCATCATCATCGCCGGCGTCGACGGCCAGGCCGAGGCGCTGAAGGCGATCCTCGACGACACCAACTACAAGGTGACCGGCCTGAACGACGCCGACATCATCGGCGCCAAGGGCCTGGACCGCGCGGTGGAGATCCTCGGCGGCGCGGCCAACGTCGAGAAGGACACGGTCGTGCCCTCCCCGATGGTCACCAAGGACAACGCCGCCCAGTTCCAGAACCCGGACGGCAGCTTCTAGACCTTTCGTTCCCAGCCGGGGTGGCGGGCGGCGACGCCACCCCTTCTCACCCAGAGAGGTTGTGCATTGCGTACACGAAGAGGCAGAGCCGCACGCCGAGCGGCGCTGGCGCTGCTGCTGACCAGCTCGGCGCTGACCCTGACGAGCACGCCCGCCCAGGCCGACGACCCGACCCGGCCTGGCTGGACGCTGCTCTACAACGAGAACTTCGTCAACCCGATCAACACCGGCAACGCGCCGTGGGTGCGCGACGACTACTCCCAGCCGTTCGACACGATCATGGACGACCCGGGCCAGTGGTACCGCAACGACTACGGCCCCGCCTGGACGACCGCGCTGAACTCCTTCTCCACGTACCGGAAGGAGTTCCCGATCGGGCAGAACGGCTGGCTGACCGCCTCTCTGTCGGCCCGTGACTGGAACAAGGACGGCAACATCGAGGCGCCGCCGACCCTGACGACCCAGACGCTCGGCAGCGAGAAGGTCGCCGTGATGAACGTGCCCGACCACACGGGCGGCGTCATCCTGCGGCCGACCCAGAAGCTGCCCGACTACTACCGCATCGAGTACAAGCTCAAGACGCTCGACTTCGGCGGCAAGCGGGGCGGGTCGATCGAGTACAACGGCCGCACCAACGGCTACAGCAACACCGGCTGCAAGACCCAGCACCCGTGGGGCGAGGGCGAGAACTCCCCCGGCTGGTCGGGCAACGCCTCGGCGCCCTACTGCGAGTGGCAGGACGTCCGGCGCGGCACCTACGGCTACAACGGCTTCCACTTCCTGTCGATCGTCGACTTCGCCAATCCGGCCCCGCGCAACAACCACTTCTGGCACTACCGCCGCAAGGTCCTGATGGACGCCTTCTCCCAGCACCCCGACCGGGTGGGGAGCGGCACCGGCGGCCGGGTCTGCAACGCCGCGAACAACACCTACTACAACTACCGCGACGGCAACTTCAACACCGTCAACATGTGGATCAGCGGCATGCCCAACTGGAACCCCGGCCCCGGCGGCCTGGCGGGCAACTCGCAGTGGTTCATGACCCCGTGCTCGGGCGGCGTCGCCGAACAGCAGCTCTCCTCGGCGGCCGAACTCCAGCCGGAGCTCATGCCGAACGAGTTTTACACCTTCGCCATCGAGCGCGACCAGACGGGCTACGTCCTGGAGGTGACCGGCAACTTCGCCCGCTCGGGACAGCGCACCATCCGCATGCACCGCCCGTTCGTCGTCAACAACAACCCGATCTGGCACTACAACGTGAAGGCCAGCGAGTACAACGGGCAGTTCAACGGCAACCTGGTGCAGAACGACAACAACGGCTCGACGACCTGGTCCAACCAGTGGCCGGCCGGTTCCGCCTATCCCGACTACTTCGTGATCGGCGACCTCTACACCAACGTGTACGAGGGCAGCGCCTCGCTGACGGACGTCCGGCTGTACGTGCCGCAGACCACCACCGCCCCGAACCTGGCGCTGAACAAGACCGCGACCGCCGACTCGTCGTGCGCCGCCAACGAGGGCCCGGCCAAGGCCGTGAACGGCTCGGTGTCCGGCGGCAACGCCGACAAGTGGTGCTCGCTCGGGTCGAGCAAGTGGATCCGGGTCGACCTGGGCTCGAACCAGAGCGTGGGCAAGATCGTGCTGAAGCACTCCGCGGCCGGCGGTGAGCAGGCGATCTGGAACACGCGCGACTTCGACGTCCAGGTGAGCACGAACGGCACGACGTGGACCAACGTGGCCCAGCCACGCGGGAACACGGCGAACATCACGACGCACACCTTCACGCCGCGCGACGTCCGGCACATCCGGGTGAACGTGCTCGCGCCGACCAGCAACTCCGACACGGCGGCGCGCATCTACGAGCTGGAGGCGTACGCCTCGTAGCGGACGGGCCGGCGGTCAACCGCCGCCGGCCCCTTCATGCTCGGCCCCGGCGGCGCGCAGGCCCTTCGTCAGCGCCTCCGACGAACGTTCGCTCCGGGTCACGAGGTGGACGAGAAGTCCCTGGTCCAGCCGGGATTCCAGGGCCGCCCACACGTACGCGAAGGCGACCTCGGGCTGGAGTCCGCCCCGCCCGGCCCCGAGGAGGGGCAGCGCCACGGAGCGCCAGCCCTCCGTGCCGGCGAGGTCGAAGACGTTGTGCACCGCCCGCATGACCGCCGTCGCGTCGACGTCGTAGTCGTTGGCGCCGGCCCGGGGCACCGCGACCGCCGCGTGGTAGACGCGGTTCACCCCCTGGCGCGCGAGCTCCCCCGACGACGTGGGCACCACCGTCCCGGCCGCGACCGCCTCGCCCTCCCGCCCGTGTTCGCGCAACCACCCCCGCAACTCCCGGGGCAGGACGTCGTCGACGAGCCGTCCGGACGGGTCCCAGACCGCGGCCGCCTTCCGCAGCGTCGCCGACAACGTCGCCTTGAACGGCTTGGACATCTCCAGGTAGACGTTCTCCGAGGAGACCAGCACGTCGACGTCGCGCAGGGTCTCGATCGGCCGCCGGTGGGTGAGGATCGGCACGCCGCGGAACCGGAACTCGACGCTGCCGCCGAGTCGCGGCCGCCCCCGGCCGGGCGCGCCGGCCAGGTCGAGCAGCCCCTGGGCGAGTTCGCCGAGGACGAGCAGCTCGTGGTGCTTGCGGAACCGTTCGACCGACACGCCGTAGACGCGGGCGGCGCGGGCCCGGCGCTCCTGGCCCGGCCAGTCGCGCATGCCCGGGGTCATCCCCATCGAGTGGGCCGCGGCCTCCGCCAGCTTGCCGTCGAGACGGCCGATGACCAGGTCGAGCACCCGCTCGACCGGCAGCGCCAGCCGACGGCACACGGCGGTCAGCGCGGCCAGCTCGAGCGAGTGCCGCCGGAGCAGGCCCTTCTCCCTCAGCACCCGCAGGTCCGCGATCAGCGCCTCGCGGCTGGGCGGAAACGACATGCACACATGTTCACACGCGGCGCCTATCGCACAATGGGGGCCCTTCTATCATTTGGCCTATGTGCACATACGCGGAAGTGACCTACAAAGTGCACTATGTCTGCGTGCCCTGCCGCCAGAGCCACAAGCTGCCCTGGGACGGCGCCGAGCACCTCTGCACCCGCTGCCGCCGGCCGATGGTGTACGCCGGCCACGACTTCGCCGCTCCGCGCCGCCGCAGGACCGCCGAGTGGGCGGCGGTCGCCGCGGTGCTGGCCGCCGGGCTGCGTTACGAGGGCTTCGAGACCTGCGGCTGCGGCCGCGACCCCAAGCCGCGCCCACGAACGAAGGCGCGGCTCAGACGGGGTCTGCCGACGCGCTGAGGTCAGCGGTACGTCAGGTCCGATCCGGAGTAGAAGCAGTTCGTCGAATCGGCGCCGGTGCCGACCTGGGTCGGTTCGTTGCCGCTGTTGTTGCCGTTGTACTTGCGGCAGATCACCATCGACCGGCCCGAGTCGTTGACGATCGTCACCCCGGAGAACCGGGCCGTGTCGCCGTAGTTGACGTTGACGCCCGCCACCGTGTTGCCCGGCCGGGTGAGCGTGACGTTCCGGATCACGACGTCCCGCTGGTACTGCGTGGAGCAGTTGCCGCACGAGCGGTAGAACGTGCCGAAGTTGGTCGCCTGGAAGTTCTGGACCGTGAGGATGCCCGCGCCGTTGTGCTGGAAGACCTTGTCGCTCGCGTAGCGGGCGCCGCCGCCGTCGACGAGGAAGCTCGGCTCGCCGCTGCCCCGGAAGGTGGCGGCGTCCTCGCCGACGTCCTCCCACCAGACGTTGCGCAGCGTGCACGACCCGGAGCAGTGCACGCCGTCACCGGCGGGCGCGCCGATGATGACGTTCTGCAGGGTGGCGCCGTTGGCCAGCTGGAACACCGGGTCCTGGCTCTCCTCCTGCCCGCCGTCGCCGATGCAGCAGTAGCGCCGCATGCCGCCGTCGAACGTGCCGGAGACGGAGATGGTCCCGTTGACGCCGACCTGCCCGGTCGGCGTCGGCCAGCCGGTGGGCTGCGGCGTCGGGGTGGGGGTCGGCGTGGGCGTGGGGGTGGGCGTCGGGGTCCGGCTGGGCGACGGGGTGGGGCTCGGGGTGCCGCCGCCGCACGTCACGCCGTTGACGGCGAAGGTCGTGGGCGCCGGGTTGCTGCCGTTCCAGCTCGCGTTGAAGCCGAACTGGACGGAGGCCCCGGTGGCGAGGGCGCCGTTGTAGCCCAGGCTCGACGCGGTCACCGCGCCCCCGCTCTGGGTCACGGTGGCGTTCCACGCCTGGGAGACGGTCTGACCGGCGGCGTACGACCAGGTCACCCGCCAGCTGGAGAGCGGGTCGCCGGTGTTGGCGAGCGTGACGCCGGCGGTGAACCCGCCCGGCCACTGCGACTGGACGGCGTAGGTCACCCGGCAGGCGACCGCCGCCTGCGCCGCGACCACCGTCAGGGGGGTGACGGCCACCGCGGCCGTCAGGACGAGTAGCGCCTTCTGGCGCCATGAGCGCAGCATGCTGCCTCCTGCTGCTCGGGAACGTGCAGGCAGCATGCGAGCTTTCGGCTCCGCCGACCAGCAAGCGTTTTCCGGGGGGCGTCATCCCCCCTGGTCGCACCGGAACCGAGGTGAAACGTTCACCTCGTGAATGGTTTCGGGGCAGTCGCCGGCGAGCACCTTCGCGGCCGCGGCCTCCATGTGGGCGGTCGTGCGGTGCTCGACGGAGGGAGCGGCCGCCCGATCGGGCTGAGCCCGCCCTCCCCGAGCCGGGATCTTGCTCCGACACCGTCGTAGCGACTTTACTGGTGTCATGATTATGCGGACCTGGCGTGGCTGGACCCGGAAAGACGACGCCGACGCCTATGCGGACTACCTCATGGAGACCGGCCACCCCGGCTACGTCTCCACCCCCGGCAACCGGGGCGTCACCTTCACCCGCCGTGACGACGGCGACCGGACCGAGTTCTTCCTCGTCTCCCTGTGGGACTCGTGGGAGGCCGTGCGCGCCTTCGCCGGGGACGAACCCGGCACGGCCGTCTTCTATCCGCAGGACGACCGTTATCTCGTCGACCGGGAAACCACCGTCGACCATTTCGAGGTCTTCGCCCGCTGAAAACGGAACCGGGCCCGCGCCGTGTGGCGCGGGCCCGGTCGGGTCGTGCGAAGGGTCAGGCGGGAACGATGTTCTCGGCCTGCGGGCCCTTCTGGCCCTGCGTGACGTCGAAGCTCACGCGCTGGCCTTCCTGGAGCTCACGGAAGCCCGAGGCGGCGATGTTGGAGTAGTGGGCGAAGACGTCGGCGCCGCCGCCGTCCTGCTGGATGAAGCCGAAGCCCTTTTCCGAGTTGAACCACTTCACGGTACCGGTAGCCATAACAATTCTCCTTCGGGGTTGAGCCCGTGAGTCGCGCGATTTGCGCGCCTCGCGTCGCCGCGATGATTACCCCGACCGGAAATTCGTCCGGAAATACAAAAGTGCCACCACCGATTCATTTCACCCGGTGAGGCACGTGAAGTCTTCGGGAACCACAACTGCAACTGAAAACGACAGTATCACGGCGGCCCCGGCCTTTATAACGGCGGTGCGGAAAAACCTGGCCCCCCGGTGGGCCCAACCGGATCGGGGGCGACTCCTGGCCAAAACCTGACTTTGCCCTGCGTGTCACGGGGGCACGGCCGGTGGGACAGCCACTTTCCTGGGCGAGACGGGGGATGGTGACGATGTCACCTGGGAACAGGAAGCCGGACGCGGCCCGCCGGGCGTTCTCCGAGCAGGACGACGGCTCCTACGCGACGTCCCTGCGTGGCCTCGAGCTGCTGCGCGAACCGCTGCTGAACAAGGGGACGGCGTTCACGGCGGAGGAGCGCGGCGAACTGCTGCTCGACGGCCTGCTGCCGCCGGTGGTCGAGTCGCTCGACCAGCAGGTCACGCGCGTGTACGCGCAATACCGCGCGCAGCCGACCGACCTGCTCAAGAACGTCTACCTCGAAGGGCTGCGCGACCGGAACGAGACGCTCTACTACCGGCTGCTCGGCGACCACCTGCGCGAGATGCTGCCCATCGTCTACGACCCGACGGTCGCGCGGGCGATCGAGACGTACAGCCACGAATACCGGCGGCCCCGCGGGGTGTACCTGTCGGTCGACGACCCCGGCAGGATCGAGCGCGCCTTCGGCAACCTCGGGCTGGGCCCCGACGACGTCGACCTGATCGTCGCCTCCGACGCCGAGGAGATCCTCGGCATCGGCGACTGGGGCGTGGGCGGCGGCGCGGGCATCGCGGCCGGGAAGCTGGCCGTCTACACGGCGGCGGCGGGCATCGACCCCGACCGCGTCATCCCGGTGGCGCTCGACGTCGGCACCGACAACGAGGGGCTGCTCAACGACCCCGCCTACGTGGGCGACCGGCACTCCCGGGTGCGCGGGCAGCGCTACGACGACTTCATCGACGCCTACGTGACGGCGGCGACCCGGATGTTCCCCGGCGCGATGCTGCACTGGGAGGACTTCGGGCCGTCCAACGCCCGGCGCATCCTGGAGAGGTACACCGACCGGATCGCCACCTTCAACGACGACATGCAGGGCACCGGCGCGATCGTGCTGGCCGCCATGCTGAGCGCGGTGAAGGTGTCGGGCCTGCCCATGCGCGACCAGCGGATCGTCGTCTTCGGCGCGGGCACCGCCGGGATCGGCATCGCCGACCAGCTGCGCGACGCGATGGTGCGCGACGGCCTCGACCACGAGGAGGCCACCCGCCGGATCTGGCCGATCGACAAGCAGGGCCTGCTCACCGACGACATGTCCGGCCTGCGGGACTTCCAGGTCCCCTACGCCCGCCCGGCCGGCGAGGGCGGCGGGCTGGCGGAGGTGGTGGCCCGGGTGAAGCCGACGATGCTGCTCGGCACGTCCACCGCGCACGGCGCGTTCACCGAGAAGATCGTCCGGACGATGGCCTCGAACGTCGAGCGGCCGATCGTCTTCCCGATCTCCAACCCGACCGAGCGCATCGAGGCGACGCCGGCCGACCTGATCCGCTGGACCGACGGCCGGGCCCTGGTCGCGACCGGCGTGCCGATCGACCCGATCACCCACAACGGCATCACGTTCGTGATCGGCCAGGCCAACAACGCGCTGCTCTACCCGGGCCTCGGGCTCGGCGTGATCGTCTCGCGGGCCCGGCGGGTCAGCCGGGGCATGCTCCAGGCCGCCGCCGAGGCCGTGGCCGGGCTGGTCGACCCGACCCTGCCGGGGGCGTCGCTGCTGCCGCAGGTCGACAACCTGCGTGAGATCTCCGCCACGGTCGCGGTCGCCGTCGCGCGGCAGGCCGACCGGGAGCAGCTGGCCCGCACGACGCTGCGCGACCCCGTCCAGCAGGTCCAGGACGCCATGTGGCACCCGCGTTACCGGCCGGTCCGGGCGAGGGAGCGGTGATGACGACGTACAAGGAGACCCGGACGGAGAGCGACTCGCTCGGCGAGATCCAGGTGCCGGCCGACCGGCTCTGGGGCGCGCAGACGCAGCGGTCGCTGATCCACTTCGACATCGGCGACGACCGCATGCCGAAGGCCGTCTACCACGCCTACGGCTACGTCAAGAAGGCCGCCGCGATCGTCAACGCCCGCGCGGGGCGGCTGCCGCAGTGGAAGGCCGACGCCATCGATGAGGTCGCCGACGAGGTGATCGCCGGGAGACTCGACGACGAGTTCCCCCTGTACGTCTGGCAGACCGGCTCCGGCACCCAGTCGAACATGAACGTCAACGAGGTGATCTCCAACCGGGCGATCCAGCTCCTCGGCGGCCGGCTGGGCGCCAAGGACCCGATCCATCCGAACGACCACGTCAACATGGGCCAGTCGTCCAACGACACCTTCGTCACGGCGATGCACCTGGCCGCCGTGGAGGCGGTCGAGGGCGGCCTGCTCCCGGCGGTTCGCCGCCTGCGCGACGCCGCCGCCGAGAAGAGCCGCCAGTGGGCCGACGTGGTCAAGATCGGCCGCACCCACCTGGAGGACGCCACCCCGCTGACGGTCGGCCAGGAGTGGTCGGGCTACGCCGCCCAGCTGGACGACGCCGCCGCCCACCTGACCGCCACCGCGCAGGGCCTCTACCAGCTGGCCATCGGCGGCACCGCCGTCGGCACCGGCCTGAACGCGCCGCCCGGCTTCGCCGAGGAGGTCGCCGCCGAGATCGCCCGGCTGACCGGCCACCCCTTCACCGACGCGGCCAACCCGTTCGCCGCCCAGGCGTCGTGCGACACGCTGGTGCGGGTCTCGGCGGCGATCAGGGCGCTGGCCGTGCCGCTGTTCAAGTTCGCCAACGACATGCGCTGGCTCGGCTCGGGCCCGCGCAGCGGCCTCCACGAGCTGATCCTGCCCTCGAACGAGCCCGGCTCCTCGATCATGCCGGGCAAGGTCAACCCGACCCAGGCCGAGGCGATGCTGATGGTCTGCATCCAGGTCATGGCCGACGACACGGCGGTCTCGGCGGCCGGCGCCGAGGGCAACTTCGAGCTCAACGCGTTCCGCCCGCTGATCATCAACAACGTGCTCCACTCGGCCCGCATCCTGACCGACATGACCGACCACTTCCGCAAGTTCCTGGTCGCCGACGCCCGCCTCGACACGGAGAGGCTGACGGAGAACGTGGAGCGTTCGATCATGATGGTTACGGCGCTGAGCCCGGTGATCGGCTACGACCGGGCGGCCCAGATCGCCCACCGGGCCCTCGACGAGGACCTGACGCTGAAGGAGGCGGCGATGCGGTCGGGCGTCGACGAGGCGCTGTTCGACCGGGTGGTCGTCCCGGAACGGCTGACCAAACCCGGCACGGCCGACGGCGGGTGACCTGGGATGTGCGATCAATCTTTGATTTCTATCACCGACGACAGCCGAGCGCCCACAATATCACCCGAGGAGCCGAAAAGAACAACATGGTCGGCACGCCGCCAAAGTTTCCGACGACCCGATGCGCCGGTCCCCCTAGAAATTCACGCAATTCACAACTGGACATTCTGGTGGCCGGAGCTTCAAACAGGCAGGGAAACGCTACACGGGCATATAGCACGCTTCGCCTTGCCAAAAAAGGCAACGACTGGGAGAGTAGGCCAGCACCCAAATCCACACAGAGACGTCCAGCGGAGCAAGATGTACCAGAGGTCACCTGACTGGAAACAGTTCTCAGCAAGTCTCGTCACCAGCAGCAGCTATTCACAGAAAGTCATTTGCGAGGCATCCGCAGAGGTCGCCCATGCCTATGCGCATATCGATGAATCACTGGCCCGCCACACGCTCTCTCCTTCAACGTTGAGCAAGATGTGCTATGGCCCGGCGATCCTGAAGCCCAACGTCAAGAAACTGCTGCTTCTGCACCTGACCATCAGCACCCTGAAGGATGGCGGATGTGCTCCCTCCGTTGACGCTTACAACCGAGCAGCGGAATTCGCTAGTTCGGTTGTGGCCGCTCACCGTAACCACAACTTCGACCGCACGAACCAGCGGCATCTCCGCACGGTCGAAATTCTCGGCCGGTCTGCCATGCATCTGATTCATCGAGCCCACGAGCGGGACGAGGGGGCCGTGACCGCCCTGGCCGCCCTGCTAGTCCTGGCAGACGAGAAGGCCCTCGGCGACTACTGGTTCAATCTCCACGCGCCAGCGCACCAGTGGCAGGCAGTCACCATTCCTGGCCAGAACGCAGCGAAACTCGCCTATGACCTGGGCCGGAAGTCGCAAGCTGATGGCTACGCCGAAGACGCTGCCTTTTACTACCACTGGGGCTCGGCCGGCGGCAACATGGACGCCGCATATCAACTGGGCGACCTGACCGAACTCGCGGGCGACCGAAATTCTGCCGCCCGGCATTTTCGCCGGGCGGAGCAACTCGGGCACCCCGACGGCCACCGGCGCGCGTCAGGTCTTCAGAAAGGTTCGGCTAACTGACCTTCGACCGGTTCTTGCCGAACTCGTCATGCCGGATGTGATCTTCCTGCCCGCGGAATGCCCTGAACTCCCCCAGACGGTATGCGACCGTTTCTGCCTCGCCTTGCATCTCGATAAAGAAATCTCGGCCCAGCATGGCTATGCGCTTTTCCACCTCTGCCACGTCAACGCGGCCGTCCAGACGCTTGATGATCTGGTCTGACGTCAGGTAGCTGGATGCGCCTTGAAGTACCCGATAAACCGGATCATGGTCGACATCGTTTCCCACGTTTCGGGGCACACCTTCGTGACGCAGAGCCCTCGCGATGGAGACCCCAATCGCTTTGGCCACTGGCGGGGGAAATGCATTGCCGATTTGACGATAGACGGAGGTTTTGCGCCCAGTGAAGCTCCAGCGGAATTCATCGTCGTCCCACCCCTGGATTCTCGCCACCATGTCGCAGGTGAGCTTCGGGCCATACTCCGTCATGGGACGGGAAGCAGGGTAGGGCGGGGCGGTGTCGTGGACCCCGAAGGCGTCCACTCCGAGCTTCGCCCAAGCCCGTTTCGCGCGTGTCGGCCCAAGGTCGGCACCACCATGCTTCTTGGAGCCGCCAACGATGGTCGGCGCAATGTCGTCAGCTTTCGCCGCCCAGCTCGTGGCACCCTCCCAGCCGTTCGCCGCCATCAGGGGAAGAAGCACCTCACCAACAGTGGGAGGCTGCCCGGCAGGCTCCGGCCAGTGGAAATAGGCGAACTCCTGGGCTGCCATGGCGACGAGCACGAACCGCGGTCGCAGCTGAGGAACTCCATAGTCCGCGGCCTCCAGCAGCTTCCATTCCGCCACATAACCGAACTCCAGCAGGCGATCGAGCACGTGCTGCCGGTAGCCGGCGAATCTCGGCAAGCTAAGGCCCCGCACGTTCTCGAGCAACAGTGCGCGTGGCCTGAGGACGTCTACCTGCTCGATGGCCCAAGCGAACAGGTCGCGCTCGTCGGTAGCGCCCAGTTGCTTGCCGGCGATCGTGAACGGAGGGCAGGGAACACCACCCGCAAGCAGATCAATGGGGAGACGCCCCTCGGCCGGGGCGTAGTCGGCCGGGTTCCACACGTTCAGGTCTGCCACGTCGCCATGCGCCACCTTCCAGTGAGGACGGTTGTGCAGCAGCGTGTTGACAGCGTTCTGGTCGAGTTCGACGGCGAGTTCGTGCTCGAATCCGGCCCGCTCCAGCCCCAGGGACTGGCCGCCTGCCCCGGCGCAGATCTCGATGACCCGTAGTTGCTGGCCGGTCACGCGGACCCCTTCCTTACTCTTGGAACTACGACTGACGACTGGGCGGCGGTATCTTCTCGGGCAAAACCGAGCGTTGTGATCCCACCGGAATGGCTGTGTCTGAAGAGAAGCGAATTCAAGCCAGGGAGCAGGCCCACGAGCGAGGGCTCTATCCTCAGCCGCTCAACGAGGGCCGTTCGAGGAACATGCGAGCCAACCGGCGGGCGGACACCAAACCGGAGGTCGTCCTCCGCAAGGCTCTGCACGGGCTCGGGTTGCGCTACCGGAAGGACTTCCGGCTGGACCTCGGCCGAGTGAAGGTGCGGCCCGACATCGTCTTCACCGCCCGGAAGGTTGCCGTCTTCGTCGACGGCTGTTTCTGGCACGTGTGTCCTGATCACGGGAGGCAGCCGACGACCAACGAGTGGTACTGGACCCCGAAACTGCGCCGCAACATGGAACGCGACCGGGCGGTCAACGAGGCACTGCACTCCGCTGGATGGCGTGTCGTCCGGCTCTGGGAGCACGTGACCCTGGCCGACGCGGTCGGCGAAGTGATCGCGGCCATCCAGCCCCATCCCGAACATGCGAGCGACAATAGCGATTCCGGCTGACACTTTCCCAGCGTTGGCGGAGATCGATCTGATCCCGGCAGCACCGGCTGCCACAGCGGCGTACGGTCGGAAATGATCTTCGACGTCCACCCATGGAGAGTATCCAACGTCTCAGCAAGAACACGCGTCGCTGTCGCTATCCGGTCCAGGACGGTTTTCCGGAGAGCAGGCCGCTCTGCGCCTCCGTCAGCATGGCGCCGAGCGGTGGCAGCCCAGGAGTCACGGCATCCGCTGGGACGTCGAAGCGCACGGATTCCCACCGTCCGTTATGGCTGCGATCGCCAGGAACAGCGTGCTCGATCCATCGCCGGTCGAGGGAGGCGACCGCCAGCGGCTGGAGATCCGGGCCGAGGCGGATGACCGCCAGCATCCACCCAGGATCCGACTTCATGGTCTCGTATTCATAACGGGACAGGTAGATCGTCAGGCGCCCGCGCCGGGTCGTGCTCTTCACCTCGATGTGCACGTCGCCGATCGCGATGTCATAGCCGTAGCCATCTGACGTCTCGGCCACGTGCCGTACTGGCAGGTCACTTGCCGCACGCAGCAAGCCGACCAGTGCCAGCTCACCAGCGTTCCCCACCCGCGTCCGCGACTCGGTGTCGACTTTGCCCCACGCATCCCGGATGACGGCCAGGGCATCGTCTGTGCCGATGCCGATGGCGTCAGCAGCCCGGATGACGTCCATGGGCAATTCTTCTGGACATGTGACGAGTAGATCGGCGTCCGGGAGCCACAAGGCGTCCTTGAACGCGGCTTCCATCAGGGAGGCCGGCCCCGCTGACCGACCGGTCTTCCCGTCGGATGTCACCAACCCGTTCTCCTTGAGCCACGTGAGGGCTGTGGAGTACTGGGTCGGCGTTACATCCGCGTAGGCGCTGTGGGTGGTGAAAAGCGCGCTGGCGTGCATCACGTCGACGGAGGAGAGGTGATGCAGCCAGCGCGATGCCGCGCGGAGAACCGGGTCAGGAGGAACCGGCACGGAGGTGACCCATCAGCGCCCGCAGGTCGTTGAGATCAAGCCCTCCGCCCACCGCTGGCTCGTCATCGAGGTCGGCAAGTTGGTGGACAGATGGATCGTCCAGGATTCTGCCCATGAACTGCAGCTTGGCCTCCAGCCGCTGCGCGACCACATCGTCGATGGTTTCTTTGCAGGTCAGTACGGTGATTCTGGTCTCCGTCCCAGGGGCTAGGCCAAGACGATGAATGCGGTCGAGGCTCTGCAGGAAACGACCTGCGGCGAAGTCACGATCGACATAAACGGCGTCATGACAGTCGTGGTGCAGGCTGATCCCCTCCCCGAGGGTCGCCGGATTCGACAGGAGCACCATGCAGTCCGGATCATTGCGGAAGCGAGCGATCTGCGCCTCCCGGTCGTCGGTGCCGCCGTGGACGAGCGCGGGAGAGAACTCCTTGAGTACCTGCTCCAAGGTGGTCACGCTGCGGATGAAACCAGACCACACGAGCGTCTTCCGCCCGGCGGCCGCGTTGGCCGCGACAATGGCAAGCGTCTCGCGGTACTTGGGCGACAGCTCGTAGCTCGGCAGATCCCGCATCAAATCGAGAAGCGGCGAACCGTCGGGGATCTGTAGCGGCGGCACCTGGTAGGCGAGCGGTTCGTACCGGGTTGTGCCGACCGCGAGCAGCGCGGGACTGATCGCGGCCATGAGCATGTACATGGTGATCTTGCCCATGGCCTGGAAGTCGTCTTGCGCCACCGCCGCACGGGCCGAATGGAAGCCGCGGAGAGCGTCGTAGATCTCCTGATGCAGGGAGGGCATGCTGACCTCCCTGCGGGTCAGCGTGACGGGCGGAAGACCGAGTTCCCCCTTGGTGGTGCGGGTGAACAACGGTTTGAGTACCCGGCTCGCATGAGCCAGATCCCCACCGCCCACCGCTCTCGACACCGTCTGGCGGCCGTGCCCTGGCCAGACGAAAGAGAACAGGCTTTCCAGATCCTTGGCACCGTTCGGCGCCGGGGTGCCCGTGAGTATGAGCCGTCTACGGGCTCTCGGGCCCAGTGCGAGGCAGGCAGACCCGTAGGCGCCGTTGGCACCCAGCTTCATGCGGTGGGCCTCGTCGAGGATGAGCATCGAGGGCTGGGCACTCAGCCACCGGGCGAGGGAGTTGGCGGAAGGCTGCAGCCGCTCGTAATTGACGATCACCGCCTCGGCGCCCGGGTTGATCGTGCCGTCGAGCACGTCCATGCGGAGGGGCTCGGCAAGGCAACCAGCGTTCTCCGTCTGCCAGGACTCATAGCACGACTTGGGCCCCACGATGAGAAGACGCCGTACATCACCGGCCTGCTTGAGAGCGTGAAATACGCCCAAGCCGACCCGTGTCTTTCCAGCGCCAGGAACCGAGAAGTTCGCACCGTGCCGCAGTGACAGGAGCCGGGCAATGTCACGACGCTGGAACTCGGTGAGGTCGCCGAGCCAGCCCGTGCCAAGCCGATCGATGACGGACTCAGGGGGCACCTCAGCGTCAGGAGACCGGCCGTGGAGCCGACCGTCAACAGTCTGAGCGTCGAGAGCCGTGTCTCTCGCCAGTGCCGCCAGCTGGGGATCCCACCGCACCCCAGCGGGGTCGCGCCAGGTGGCCAGCTCGCCAAGGTTCAGCAGCAGGTCATCGACGTCGATATCGGCGGTGACCGACGACCGCTGACCGGCCGTCCGGAACCGGCTGATGAGCTGGCGGAGATCGTCTTCGAACCCGGCACCCGCGCGGAACTGCGCCTTGGTCGCCGAAACTCCGAAGACGATTTCCAGGCTCGGCGCAGCCTCACTCATTGTTCGGGTCGGTGATGGAGAGCAGCCAGGCGACACCGTCACCCGGTTCGGGGAAAGCCCGGGACGCCTGCTTGGCCAGTTTCTCTAGAGACTCACGCAGCCGGACAACAGCGTCGTCGAACGCTGGCTGGTCGAGCGCCTGGGTGGCGCGCGCCTTTGCGAGATCGCCCATGCAGAGATCAATGAGGTCACAGGCGTCGGACAGCCGGTCTGGGGCGGCGAGTTGTCTTTGCCGGAGGGTCCCATCGCGTCCGGCTGGCTTGAGCGCTCCCTCGAACGAATCCCGCACCGCCGTAATCACCTGGCTCGCCTGCGTCACCTGACCGATGTCGGCACCCGGAGCGGTCAGTGATGCAGTCGCCCGCGCCTTGAGAACCTGGTCGGTGAGCGTGCGGGCGGCTTTGGTCGCGGGTGCGGAATCTGGCACGACGACGCCAGGCAGGCCGGGGATGCTGACGGAGCTGGAGTCCTCGACCGAGGGCCGGGCGAAGCTGGGAAGCTTCTGGTTCAGATACTTCACGTGGAAGTCACCCTGTACGTGGCGCAGATCCGTCTTGGCGAAGTTGAGAACCACCATCGCCAGGCGGGATTCCTTGAGCGCCTCGGCAGCGTCCTTGTCTGTGCCGGCCAGTTGCTTGTAGGCCCGGTGCATTTCCCTGAGCTTCTCCTGATGGTCTTCGAAGTCCACCAAGCGGAGAGCGGCGCCTGCTGCGGTCTTGCTGCGTTCGATGGCGTCAAGGATGACGGCGTATACCCATTGATCCTGTTCTAGGGTCTTCGTCCTGATATGGAAGTCTCGGGCAATATCCTCCACACGACGCCCGGATCTCATCTGCTCAGCGATCGCGATCAGGCGGTTGATGTAGGAGTAGTCACGCTTGAATTCCTTGCGGAGCTGGAGCGACAGCTCGACGGTGTTGATGTCATCCCAGGTAGAGGAGTCAGGAAGAACCCCCACACGGATGTATTTTTCTCCCAGGTCCCGCAGTGCGGCGCAGCGAGTGTTTCCGTTGACGAGAATGCCCTCGTAGGTGATGATCCCAGGGTCTTTCTGACCGAACGACTCCAGGCTGTCACGAAGCGACTCGAACTCGGGGTCAACCTTGTCAGGGTCGGCAGGCTGGCACCGGAGAAGCTTGGCAAGGTAATCCTGGCTCGATTCCCCCCAGGGGTCGTTGTCGAGCAGGCGGTCGCGGGCCGGATCGAGCGTGCGCTGCGCCCGGATCCGGTGGGTGTCGGGGTTGAAGTAGAGCAGACCGACGGGCATGGAGATGACATAGAGGTGTTTTGGCTGGCCACGCCATTCGATGGAGATCTTCTCGCCATTCGCCGCGATCGCTTCCCTGAGGCGCTCGTCGATCATGGCGCGGGTCTCGGCGGCCTGCGGGGGAACCCCGTACGTGACCATTCTCTGCTGCTCCCTCTCGTCATCAGTCGCTGGGCATAGATCGTGCCAGGACTCGCCGACAATTCCGGCCATAATGCAACATGCGCCCGAAGACTAGCGTGGAGTAACCATGAGTGTACCCAGATGGGATGACGAAACCCTCAAGGCGGGAACGATGGTCCGCACCGCATTGTGGCTGGTCACCGTAGTCGGAGAGGGCAACGTCTTCACGAAGGAAGAGCACCGCAACGCCTTTCCGGGCATTTCCCAGGCCGATCGCCGCATGCGAGACCTGCGCGACTATGACTGGGTCATCCACACCAACACGGAAGACGCCACGCTCCGCCCGCAGGAACAGCGCTTCGTCAAGGCCGGGGTCCCCGTCTGGCAACGTGACGTCAAACGTGCGGCGACGAGCCCGGCAATTACGGCGAAGCAGCGGCAGGCAGTGTTCGCAGCCGACGACTACCAGTGTGTGACGTGCGGAATCGCCGGCGGAGAGACCTACGCCGACTCCCCCTCTGAGACCGCGGTCCTGGCAGCGAGCAGCAGAACGGTGCGCCTTTCTCATGACCGCACCGAACTCATGTACGTGACGGAATGCAAGCGATGCCGGTCCGGTACCGGAAACGATCAGTCAGCTGACCTGGCCCGGCTGCTCAGCGACATACGTGATCTCGACGAGGCTGAGCAGCGGCGCCTACTGCTGTGGATCAAGCGAGGTCGGAGGGGGGCCACGCCGATCGACCGGGCGTGGACTGCTTACAGACGGCTGCCTTCCGAGGCGCGCGACACCCTGCTTGGGCACCTGGACGACGGCACGCTGTGAGCCGGACGTTCCTCACCACAAGGCGAGCGTGGGCGCCAAGTCGGTAAAGGGACGGATCCGGCCCAGCGCTATGCACTCTTCCCAGTCACTGAGTTGCTTAGCCTGGATCTTGCCCGTCCCGGCGAGGTCCCGGACCACCTGGTCAAGTGCTCCGTAGGCGATGTGGTAGACCGCGTCCACTTCTCCCGTCCCCCGGGCAATGGAGATCAACCGCGAAGGGAGCGGCTCTGCGGTGACGGTGACCAGGTGGGGGAGCCGCTCCCTGCGATGCCTGATCATCTGGCCGTTCTCGTGCCGGATGTTCTGCACGCGGTCAGATCTGATCGTCCACTTGCAAGAGACCGCGGCGTGCAGGAAAGGCAGGTTGTCGCCCTTCCGCCCAGGCAGGCTCACTACGACATCAGGCTTGATGAGGTAGTCGCGGCCAAGGGTGATCTGCAGTTCGACGTTCCGTTCAACCAGGCGGTCCACCTTCTTGAGGTGGTTGTACTGAACGAACGCGGTGATCTCTATCGGTGCGTCGTGAACCGTCCACGCACGGGAGTCATCGAGCCGTGGAAGCTGGGTCTTGAGGGAGGCTGCGACCGCTCTCTCCAGCGGGCGTCCCGTCTCGAGTTTCTCGACCGGGGCCACCGTTCCCCACGTGACCCCGATCTCCTCAAGGACTGCGCCCGCGATGCACATCGAAGCCGCGTTGTCGGTGTCAGCGGTGTTGGGGACTGTGTTGCCCTTCTTGGTGGTTTTCCAGCCAAGAAGCTGGGTGACGAATTCGGCGTTCATACGGCGGACGTCCCGATGATCGCGAGGGGGGAGCTGATCACGGTGGAAGCGTACCGCCGTGGCGCCTCAGGCGGATTCCAGGATCAGCGGGTCGTCGAGGACGCGGTCGACCACCGTGCCGGCCGCTCCCCGGGCCGCCGCCTCGAAACCCAGCTGCGAGGCCATGATCGTGCACCGCCCTCCGGCCACGGCCCGGCGTTCGAGTTCGGCCTGGGCCGGGGGGATCAGTCGTTCGGCCAGCCGGGCGAAGTAGCCGCCGACCACGATCGCGCGCGGGTTGAAGAGGTTCACCAGGATCGAGCCGCCCAGGCCCAGCCAGCGGCCCACCTCGGCCAGCGCGTCGAGGGTGCGGGCGTCGCCGGCCTCGGCGGCCGAGGCGATCGAGTCGACCCGCGCGTCGGGGCCGGTCGTGGTCGCTCCGGCGGGGTCGAGAGCCGCCAGCCCGACCTTGGTCTCCCAGCATCCGGTACGGCCGCAGCCGCACCGCGCGCCGTCGGGGTCGACGAGCAGGTGGCCCGTCTCGCCGGAGAAGCCGTCGGCGCCGCGGAGCAACCGGCCGTCCATGATGATGCCGCCGCCCACGCCGACCTCGCCGGTCAGGTAGACCATGTCGGAGGTGCCGGCGGCCACGCCGCACGCGTATTCGGCCAGGGCCGCCAGGTTCGCGTCGTTGCCGACCCCGACCGGCACGCCCAGTTCCGCGCCGAGCAGGTCGGCCAAGGGGACGTGCCGCCAGCCGAGGTTCGGCGCGAAGGAGACCACGCCGTCGGCGACCAGTCCGGGCACGGCCACCACGACGCCCGCCAGGGAGCCCATCTCGCCCGCCGCCCGGCGGGCCACGCGGACCAGCTCGGTCAGGCAGCCGGATGGGCCCGCGGCGGCCGCGTCGAAGCCCTCGCGGCAGGAGAACAACACGCGGCCGCCCAGGTCGGAGCCGTGGGCGGCCACGTAGTCGACGTTGATCTCCAGGCCCAGCGCCCCCACGTGGGAGCCGTCGAGGGCCACGTCCCGCCGTGGCCGCCCGATGGCCCCCGTCACCGAGGTGCCCGCCTCCCGCGCCAGGCCGAGCGACATGAGCTCGGTCATCAGGGAGGAGACGGTGGCGCGGTGCAGACCGGTCGCCTCCACCACGTCCGCGCGGGAGCAGGTCCCGTGGTCGCGCAGGTGCCGGAGCACGCGGGACAGGTTGTCCCTGCGCAGGGTGGCGCGGCCGGTCGTCACGCTAGTCCTGGGCCCTCCCGCCGGCCAGCCGGCTGATCATCAGGGCGACCAGGATGATGCCGCCGTACACCAGCTGCTTCCACTCGCCGGGCACGCCCTGCAGCGTCAGGATGTTCTCGACCAGGCCGATGACCAGGACACCGGTCAGGGCGCCGAGGATGGTGCCCTTGCCGCCGTCCATGCTGACGCCGCCGATGACGGCCGCGGCGAAGACCATGAAGATCCAGCCGACGCCCTGGTTGGCGCTGATGCCGCCGAGGCGGCCGGTCTCCAGGATCCCGGCCAGCGCCGCGAGGGTGCCGCCGATGACGAAGACCGCCAGCACGACCCGCTCCACGCGGATGCCCGCCGCCCTGGCCGCGTCGGCGTTGCCGCCGATGGCGTACAGGGAACGGCCGCCGCGGAAGTAGCCCAGGGCGGCCATGCCGATGGCGAACAGCACGCCGGTGATCCAGATGGCGGCGGGCAGGCCGAGCCAGACCGCGCTGCCGAGGTAGGTGAACGACTCGGGCAGGGCGAAGAGGCTCTTGCCGCCGGTCAGGCCGAGGTGCAGGCCGTGCACGACGATCAGCATCGCGAGCGTGACGACGAAGGCCGACAGCTGGTAGCGCAGGATGAGGAAGCCGTTGAAGGCCCCGATCAGGGCGCCGATGAGCAGGCACAGCACCACGGCCGTCGCGGGCGGCAGGCCCAGGCCGAAGCCGCCGTCGCCGGTGGAGATGACGAGCATGACCGCCACGGCGGGGGCCATGCCGACGATCGACTCCAGCGACAGGTCGAACTTGCCGGCGATCAGGATGAGCGCCTCGGCCAGCACGACCAGGGCCAGCGCCGACTGCTGCTGCAGCACGTTCGTCAGGTTGCCCATGGTGAGGAACACCGGGTCGATGAACGACCCGACGATCAGCAGCACCACGATTACCGGCACCAGCGTCAGGTCGCGGAACCGGCTCAGCCGGAAACCCGGCCGGGCGGCGAGCGCCGGAGCGGGGCCGGAGCCGTTCGCCGACGCCGCCGGGGTCTTCGGCAGTGTCGAGGCGCGGCGCCCCTGCCGATCACTCATGACTGACACCCTCCATAGCGGCCACGAGGTCGTTGTCCGACCATCCGCGTGGCACGTCCTTGATCACCCGGCCGTGGAACATCACCAGGACCCGGTCACAGATTCGCAGGTCGTCGAGTTCGTCGCTGACCAGTACGGCTGCCGCTCCCCGCTGCGCGGCGTCCTCGACCGAGCCGAGCAGCGACTGCTTGGCCTTGACGTCGACGCCGGCGGTGGGGTTGATGACGACCAGCGCGGCCGGGTCGTCGACCAGGGCGCGGGCCATCACGACCTTCTGGGCGTTGCCGCCCGACAGGTCGCCGACCGGCTGGTCAGGACCCTCGGTCTTGATGTCGAGCTCCTGGATCATGGTCCGGGCGCGGGCCCGGCGCCGCTCGGGCGAGACCATGCCGAAGCGGCCGAGCTTCCCGGCGATCGGCATGGTGGCGTTCTCGCCGACCGACAGCAGGGGCACGAACCCCTCGTGGTGGCGGTCCTGCGGGACGAACCCCACCCCGGCGGCCAGCGCCGAGGGGACGTCGCCCGGCTTGGGCCGCTTCCCGTTGATCGTGATGACGCCGCTGTCGGCGCGGCGCAGCCCGACGATGCTCTCGGCCAGGCCGACCTTGCCGCTGCTGCCCGACCCGGCCAGGCCGACGATCTCGCCGGCCCGCACGGCCAGGTCGACGTCGTGGTAGCGGCCCGCGGAGTTGAGGCCGCGCACCTCCAGGACGACCTCGGCGTCCGCGTCGACCGTCCGGGGCTTGGCCTCGTAGGTGACGGCGTGCTCGCCGGTCATCGCGGCCACCAGCGCGTCGTGCGGGAGGTCCACGACGGTGCTGGTGACGATGTGGCGGGCGTCGCGGAAGACGGTGACGCTGTCGCAGACCTCGTACACCTCTTCGAGGTGGTGCGAGATGAACATCATCGTGACGCCCTGGTCCCGCAGGTCGCGCATGCGGTCGAAGAGGCGGGCGATGGCCGGGCCGTCGAGCTGGGCGGTCGGCTCGTCGAGGATGATGAACCGCGCGCCGAAGGAGAGCGCGCGGGCGATCTCGACGAGCTGCCGCTGCTCGACGCCCAGGTCGCCGGCGAGCCCCGAGGGGTCGACGTCGACGTGGTACTGGTCGAGGAGGGCGGTGGCGCGGGCGCGCATGGCGCGCCAGTTGATGACCCTGCCCTCGGTCTGGCGGTTGATGAAGAGGTTCTCGGCCACGGTCAGCGCGGGGATGATCGTGGACTTCTGGTAGACGCAGGCCACGCGGGCCTTCCACGCGTCGCGGTCGGCGAGCGGCGGGGCCGCCTCGCCCGCGAACCGGACCTCACCGGCGTCGGGGCGCTGCAGGCCGGTCAGGATCGACACCAGGGTCGACTTGCCGGCGCCGTTGCGCCCGATCAGGGCGTGCGTCTCGCCCTGCTTGATGGTGAGGCCCGCGTCGTTGAGTGCGACGGTGGGGCCGAAGCGCTTGGTGATCCCGCGCGCCTCGACCGCCGCCGCGTTCGATGAGGTGCTCATCTAGCTGACCTGGTTGCCCCAGAGGTTGGGGTCATCCACGTTCTCCGCGGTGACCAGCGGCGCGGGCAGCTGGTCCTCCAGGCCGTTGGGGAGCTGGATGATGTTGCTGTCGTGGTCGGTCGGGCCGGGCTGGAAGGTCTTGCCCTCCAGAGCGGCCTTCGCGTAGAAGACGGCGTACTTGGCGTAGAGGTCGGCCGGCTGCGAGACGGTCGCGTCGATCTCGCCGGCGCGGATGGCCTCGAACTCGGCCGGGATGCCGTCGTTGGACACGACGAAGATGTGCTTGGGGTCGTCCGGCTTGACCAGCAGGCCCTTGGCCTTCAGGACCTGGAGGGTCGGGGCCAGGTGCACACCGCCGGCGTGCATGTAGATGCCCTTGATGTCGGGGTTCTGCTCCAGGCGGGTCTGCAGCATGGACGCGGCCTTGCTGCCCTCCCACTCCGTCGGCTCCTCGAAGACGGTGATCCCGGGGAACTTCTCCTTCATGCAGTCGCGGAACGCCTCGGCGCGGTCACGGCCGTTGATGGAGGCCAGGGCGCCCATGAGCTGCACGACCTTGCCCTTGCCGCCGAGCTTCTCACCGAGGAACTCGCACGCCTTGGTGCCGTAGGCGCGGTTGTCGGCGCGCACGACCATGTAGACGTTGCCCTTGTCGGGGCGGGTGTCGACGGTGACGACCGGGATCTGCTTGCCCGCGAGCGAGTCGAGGGTCGAGGCGATGGCGCCGGTGTCCTGCGGGGCCATGATGATCGCCTTGGCGCCCTGGCTGACCAGCGCCTGGGTGTTGGCGACCAGCTTGGCGACGTCGTTCTGCGAGTTGGTCGGCGGCATCAGCTCGACGCCGTCCTTGGTGGCGATCTCCGGCACGTACTTGTTGTACGAGTTCCAGAAGTCGGAGTCGGCGCGCGGGAAGTCCACGCCGACCTTGCCTCCGCCGGCGGCGGCCGCGGGGGCCGACTCGCCGGGGTTGGCGCTCGCTGCGGTGTCGGGGGTGTCGGACGACCCGCAGGCCGCCAGGCCCAGGGCGAGCACGGCGGCGCTGGCGGCGACGGACAGAAGTTTCATGCCGATCGGCCTTTCAGGACGGGGGGGTGAGTGACGGCGGAGGTTCTGCGCGCCTCCGCCGCCGGGGAGCTCTGGGCCACTGCGCTGGTCCAGTACTGACCCCATGGATAGGTGAACGCGGCGAGCGACGCAGGTCGCATCGCCGAGCTGAATCCGGCTGCTTCGGGCGCCACGTAGCTGCCGTCCCGGATGACCACCGGGTCGACGAAGTGCTCGTGCAGGTGGTCGATGTACTCGATCACCCGGCCCTCCTTCGACCCGCTGACGGAGACGAAGTCGAACATCGCCAGATGCTGGACCAGCTCGCACAGCCCGACCCCGCCCGCGTGCGGGCAGACGGGGACGCCGAACTTGGCGGCCAGCAGCAGGATGGCGATGTTCTCGTTGACGCCCCCGACGCGCGCCGCGTCGAGCTGCAGGTAGGAGATGGCCTCCGACTGGAGGAGCTGCTTGAACACGATCCGGTTCTGCACGTGCTCCCCGGTGGCGACCGGGACGGGCGCGACCGCGCGTGCGATCGCGGCGTGGCCGAGGACGTCGTCCGGGCTGGTGGGTTCCTCCACCCACCAGGGACCGAACTCGGCCAGTGCCTTCACCCAGCGGATCGCGTCGGAGACATCCCATCTCTGGTTGGCGTCGATCGCGATCGGGTAACCGTCGCCGCAGACCTCACGGGCGATCCGCATGCGGCGGACGTCGTCGTCGAGGTCGGCGCCGACCTTCAGCTTGATCTGCGGGAACCCCTCGTCGAGGGCCTCCTTGCAGAGGCGCCGAAGCTTGTCGTCGTCGTAGCCGAGCCAGCCCGGCGACGTCGTGTACGCGGGATAGCCGTGCTCCCGCAGGGCCGCGATGCGGCCGGCCCGGCCCGGCTGCGCGGCGCGGAGGATCTCCAGCGCCTCGGCGGGCGTCAGGGCGTCGGTGATGTAGCGGAAGTCGACGAGGGAGACGATCTCTTCGGGGCTCATCTCGGCGAGCAGCAGCCAGAGCGGCTTGCCCTCGCGGCGGGCCTTCAGGTCCCACAGGGCGTTCATGACCGCGGAGATCGCCATGTGCATGACGCCCTTCTCCGGGCCGAGCCAGCGCAACTGCGAGTCGCCGATGAGGTCCTGGTAGACGGCGCCCAGGTCGGAGCAGTCACGGTCGACGATGTGACCTTCAAGCGCCCTGATGGCGGCGGTCTGCACGTCGTTGCCGCGTCCGATCGTGAACGCGAATCCGTGTCCCTTCTCGTCCTCGTCGGTCCGCAGCACCACGTACGCCGCCGAGTAGTCGGGGTCGGGGTTCATCGCGTCGGAACCGTCGAGCTCCGCCGAGGTCGGGAACCGGATGTCATGCGTCTCCAGGGAGATGACCCTCATGCGAGCTCCAGACACATCCGATTAATGTTAGAGACCGGCGCTACCGCCGGGCGGTCGTCTTCGAAAGCCTTTCGAGATAAAGATCCGATTAATTTGCGGACACGGTCCCTCGCGGCACCGTGGACCGATCCCAGGTGGGATCAGAATTCCGCAGGTCGCCGCCGGGCGGAAGACCCCGCGGCCATCATCTCGGTTACTCTCCAGACATCCGATGTTTGGTTCTCAAGAAGAATGCCCCGCGTGTTACAGGCGTGTCAATAGCCGCAACCGGAAAGAGATCCGATGATTGCGAAGGGCCGCGCCCGACCTGACGGTCGGCCGCGGCCCTCGGGATGACCTGCCTAGACGCCGTAGACGTCGAACTCCCAGAGCGAATAGCCCCATGCCGTGGCCCGCTGGGTGCCGTAGATCCGGACGTATCGCCCGGTTCCGGTCACCGTGAGGTCGTCGACGCCGCCGTCGCTCGCGGTCTGGGTGTTCACGACCGTCCAGGAGCTGTTGTCATTGGAGGTCTCCACCCGGTACTGCCGCCCGTAGGCCGCCTCCCACTGGAGCCGGACCCGGGAGATCGACCGCGTCTGGCCCAGGTCGACGGTGATCCACTGCGGATCGGCGTAGAGGCTGGACCAGCGGGTGGCGGTGTTGCCGTCGACCGCGTTGGCCGCGACGTTCGCCCCGGCCTCCGTGCTCGACGCCGTCACCGGTCTGCTCCGGGACAGCAACTGGGCGGTCCCGCCGGCCGGGGTGCCGTACACGTTCAGATCCCAGAGCGAGTACCCGTACTGCGTGAGCGCGCGCTGGGTTCCGTAGATACGGACGTACCGCCCCGTGCCACTGACGGAGAGATCGTCCACTCCCCCGTCCGAGGCGGTCTGGTTCGACAGGACCGTCCAGGTGCTGTTGTTCGGGGAGACCTCCACCCGGTACTGGCGGCCGTAGGCCGCCTCCCAGTTCAGCCTGACCCGGTTGACGTCGTAGGACGCCCCCAGGTCCACCGTGATCCACTGCGGGTCGGCGTAGAGGCTGGACCAGCGGGTGACGCCGTTGCCGTCGACCGCGTTGGCCGCGACGTTCGCCCCGGCCTCCGTGCTCGACACCGTGACCGGCTTGCCCTGGGCGAGGTCGCCGCCCCCACCGGAGACCGGCGTCGAGACGCCCGGTCCGGTGAAGGTGTAGCTGTCGACGTCGAACACGGCCGTGCCGGCCGCGCCCGAGAACGTCAGGTAGAGGTCGTGCGTGCCGGTCGGGGCGCTCACGGGAGCGGTCAGCTCCACGTAGTTGTCCCAGCCGCCGGTGTTCGTCACGTTGACGCTGGCGACCACCGGGCCGGTCGGGCTGTCGTACCGGAAGGAGAGCACTCCCCCGGCGTTGGCGGTGGAGACGCGGGCCTTGACCCCGGTGATGCCCTGGAGGTTCACCCCGTGGTGCCTGACCCACTCGCCCGGCTGGATGTCGCCGAGCCGCTTGCCGCCCTCGGCCTGGGCCTGGTCGACGACGCGCGGGCCGTTGAGGGTGACGTAGTGCTCGGCCTGCCACTGCTTGGGCCACAGGGTGATCTCCCGCTCGCCCGTCAGCGGCACCGTGCCGGTGGCGCCTCGGTCGGTGTAGGAGGCCCTGATCACCCAGAACAGCACCGAGTCGGGACCGGCGTGCACCGGGCCGACGTCGAAGGAGGCGCCGCAGCCGGTGCCCTCGCCCTCCTCGTGGGCGTGTTCCTGGTGCCCGAGCGCGGCCCGCACGACCACGTTGGCGCACGGGATCGTGCCGTCCTGCGCGTCGGTGGCCGACGCGGAGGCCGTCAGGCGCTCGTCCCAGGAGAACAGGCCGCCGTTGGGCAGCCCGCCGACGGTGACGACCGGCCGGTTGTTGCCGACCACGACGGTGAGCAGGGTGGTGCCCGTCATGGTGCCGTCGTTGACGGTCAGCCGGGCTCTCTTGTCGCCGTTGGTGGTGTACGTGTACGACGGGTTCGCCGCCGTGGAGTCGGTGGTGCCGTTGTTGTCGAAGTCCCACGCGTAGGTGAGCGGGTTGCCGTCGGGGTCGTTGCTGCCCGCGCTGGAGAACTGCACGGTCAGCGGGGTGAGCCCGTTGTCGACGCTGGCCGAGGCCACCGCGACCGGCGACCGGCCGCCCTGCACGTAGTTGATCTTCACCAGGGCCGCGTCGGCCGCCCCCGAGAAGTACCCGCTGCCGTATTCGAGCAGGTAGAGCGACCCGTCGGGGCCGAACTCCATGTCGATCGGGTGGACGAACGGCATCCCGGCGAGGACAGGTTCGATGATCGTCGGGTTGCCGGTCGCGGGGTTCCCGTTGCTGAACTGGACCTCCTTGATCCAGTTGCGGCAGTACTCCGTGATGATCAGCTTGTTGTCGTAGTACTGCGGCCACTTCACCGCGCTGTTGAGGCTGGGGTTGTAGTGGTAGACCTCGGCGTGGTTCGGCGAGCCGCAGCCGCCGGGCTGGTCGAGGGCCGGCCACTCCTTGCTGCCGCCGTGCTGCTCCCACACCAGCGCGCCCCGCGTGGGCGGGAGCTGCTGGAGGCCGGTGTTGCGCGGCGAGTTGTTGACCGGGCCGGTGGCGCCCCCGCAGGGGAACCAGCCCCGGGGCGCGTTGGCCGCGAAGTCCCAGTCGTTGTAGGCGACGTTGGGGCCGCCGCAGTAGGGCCAGCCGTAGTTGCCCGCGCTGGTGGCGCGGTTCCACTCGTCGTAGGCGGCCGGACCGCGGTTGGCGATGGTCGCGCCGGCGTCCGGCCCGACCTCGCCCCAATAAAGGGTGTTGCCGGCCTGCTTGTCGACCCAGATCCGGTATGGGTTGCGCGTCCCCATGACGTAGATCTCCGGCCGCGTCTGCGCCGTGCCGGGCGCGAACAGGTTGCCGGCGGGGATCGTGTAGGTGCCGTTGGCCTCGGGGTGGATGCGGTTGATCTTGCCCCGGAGGTCGTTGGTGTTGCCCGACGTCCGCTGGGCGTCGTACTGGGGGTTGCGGCTGGTGCGCTCGTCGATGGGCGCCATCCCCGCCGAGTCACCACCCGAGTTGGTGTTGTCGCCGACGGCGAAGTAGAGGTTGCCGTTGCTGTCCCAGGTCATCGACCCGGCGGAGTGGCAGCACAGGTCACGCTCGGTCGGCCACTCGATGATCATGTCCTCGGCGCCGAGCGTGTTGTTCGACGTGTTGAAGGTGAACCGGGAGATCCGGTTCACCAGCGGGGTCACCTTCGGCGAGTAGAAGAGGTAGACCCAGCGGTTGGTCGCGAAGCCCGGGTCGAGGGTGATGCCGATCAGGCCGTCCTCGAAACGGGCGTCGAGCGGGAGGGTGAGGGCGACCGTCGTCGCCTGGGTGGCCGGGTTGTACAGGCGGACCTGGCCGCCGCCGGCGCTGGTGCCGCGGTTGATGTACAGCACCTTGCCGTCGGGCAGCACGGACAGTTCGATGGGCTCGCCCATCGACAGGCCGCCGTCGAGCCGGACCTTCTCGAAACCACTCGTGGGTGGCGGCGCCGCGTGAGCGGGTGCGGCGGGCACCAGTGCGACGACGATCAGGGCGAGCACGCCCAGGATCGCGCGCAGGCGCGGGATACCTGACATGGGGTCTCCAGTGCAGGAGGGACGGGGACGAGACGGCGGTCCATGGTCACCGAGAGCCGCCGATAGAGAACGCACCGATGACCACCCGCCACAAGCGGTCACCGGCGCGCTTACTGCCCCGGCGCGAGACGCGGACGGCCGGAGGACGACCGCGTCTCGCGCGCTTTGGAACCTGCCTAAAAGACAGGCGTCACACGGGAACTAGATCAAACTGCTCCCATGGTCCGATCGCCGGGCGGTTGGTGACAAGGTTCTGCGAACCGCCACCCTCCGCGCAGACGTATTGGTTGTTCACCGTGGCCCGCAGGCTGATAGAGCCGTCGCCGTTGGTCACCACCGTGAAGGTCTCCCAGGACCCGGCCGAGGGCCGGTTCGCCAGCAGCGGCACGTTGCCGCCGCCCTGGTTGGTGACGTACTGGTTGTTGGCCACCGAGCGCAGCGCGATGTTGCCGCCGCCCAGGTCGACCCGGACGAACTGCTCGGTCGCCCCCGCCGTCGTCTTGTTGGCGATCAGCGGGGTGGTCGCGTTGGCGGCCGACACGAACAGGTTGTTGGCCCGCGAGCGCAGGGTCACCGTGCCGGCCGGCGGGTTGCCGCCGCCGGTGAGCACCCGGACCGCGTCGATCATGCCGACCGACGTGGTCTTGTTGACCACCCGGAGCGTGTGCTGGCCGTTGGTCAGGCCGGTCTTGCTGTAGACGACCTGCTGCACCTGGCGTCCGCCCGATGCGTTCAGGTTCACGTTCTGCTGGAACACGTTGTCGATGTAGACGTCGATGTTGCCCATGTCGGAGAACCGTTCCGAGAGGATCTCGATGCCGGTGCCGGTGAACGTGTAGGTCGCGGCGGCGTTGACGGTGGTGCTGTGGTGCGTGTCGTCGTTGTAGTCGCCGTAGCCGCGGCCCGTGGTCAGGTGCCAGTTGGAGTCGTAGCTCAGCTCGGTGTTGTTGACCAGGCCCGGGGTGCCGCCGCCGTTGATGCCGAGGGTGGAGGCGGTGCCGCTCAGCGACTTGGCCGCCTGGTTGGCGGTGCCGGTGAGCTGGGTGTAGCCGTAGGCGGAGAGCAGCTTGGCGGTGCGCTCCACGACGTAGGTCGTGTTGGCGGCGGTCGCGAAGCTGATCTCGGCGGCCGAGCTGGTGGTGATGATCGCGTTGTCGGAGGTGCGGCGCACGCGGACCTGCTGGGTGCCCCACGGGTTCACCACGGTGGCCTGCTTGCCGTAGAGGGACTTGAGGCCGACGTACTTGGTCTCGTTGCCCTCGCGCTCCGACGACACGATGAAGCCGTCCTTGGCCAGCAGCGAGAACTTCCCGATGAAGGAGGAGCTGCTCGGCGCGGCCGGGAAGACCCGGATCTTGTCGTTGTACGACTGCATCAGCGCCTCGTTCATGGCCGCCATGTGCACGCCGTGGTACTCGAAGACGCCGTTGGTGTTGCTGGTGAAGCTGTTCGGGTAGTTCTGGTAGCGCTGCGCCATGGTCTTCATGCCCTGGAAGGTCTGGTCGCCCAGGCCGAGCCGGGCGGCCTGGACCGCGTCGTTGGCCCACACGTTGCCGTAGGGGTGCGGACGCACGTTCCAGGTGTTCAGCGCCGTCTGGTAGTCGGGGAAGCCGATGCCCGTCAGGTTGTAGGGCCAGATCATCTCCGCCGCGACGTTCTCGTTGTTGCGGGTCTGCGAGATCGGCGGCTGGTGCGGCTGGTAGGCGTTGTTGGCCACCGAGTAGGGCACCAGGTTGTTCAGGATGTTCTGCAGCTCGGTGCGGAGCGTCGCGTCGACGCCGAGCTGCTGGGCCACCTGGATCGTCACGGGGAACAGGCTGCGGATCGCGGTCAGGTCGGTAAGGGCGTTCCGCACGTTCCAGTACGTCTCATGGGCGTTGGAGTTGGCGATGTAGTACTGGCCGGTCGAGGCGTCGCGCGACACGAAGCTCCGGTAGAACTTCGCCGCCTCGCGCATGAACGGGTAGGCCGTGTTCGCCAGGTAGGTCGCGTCGTTGGTGTACCGGTAGCGCAGGTACATGTTGTACGCGGCCTCGGCGGCGGTCGACATCGTGTTCTTGGTGAAGTCGCTGTTGATGGTGCCGCGCGCGTTGCCGTCCCAGCCGTAGGTCTCCGGCAGCCAGATGCCGTCGATGCCGTACCTGGTCTGGGTGTACGCCTTCAACGCGCTGTAATTGCGCGAATGGAGGTTGTTGAACACGTCCATCAGGTCGATGTGGTTCGACGCGTAGAACGAGTAGTACACGTGCCGCATGTTCCAGTACCAATAGGCGTTCGACCACTTCGACTGGTCTCCGGTGGCACGGAAGACCCCGTTGATGAAGTGGAACGGGTAGTTGCCGTACCCGCCCGCCGCGACGATGTAGTTGCTCAGGTAGTAGAAGTTCTCCAGGTAGTCGTTGTCGGCGCTGCCGCCGTACTGGACGAACGACTTGGCCCAGAAGTCGTGCCAGAAGTTCTTGAAGTTGTTCAGCGTCGTGGTGATTCCGGCGTTCTTCACGTTGGTGAGCTGGTTGCGCGCCTGCTGCACCGAGTTCGCCGAGGGAGCGTTCTTCCGCGAGGCCGCGGTGAACCAGATCGTGTAGTCGTTGTCGGCGGTGATGCTGAGCCGGACGGTCCGCCCGTTGACGGTCGAGGTGGAGTAGGTCGCGCCCTCGACGGTGGCGGCGAAGGTGTAGCCGAACCCGTTGGCGTCGGTCTGGCCGCGGCTGAAGCCGGCGACCGCGGAGTCGTTGAACGTCGAGACCGTCCGCCAGGTGTTCAGGTCGGGGGTGTCGGCGATGTTCTGGACGGTGTTCGGGTCCCACAGGCCGAGGTCGACCGTGGTGGTGCCGAGCCCGCCCCGGGTGTCCTCGACGCGGATGCCCATGACCTCCGAGCCGGGCTGGCCCAGGATCGTCACCGTGCGGTTGTTGTCGTACTTGGTGGTCAGCGTGCCGTCGTAGAGGTTGAGGCGCTGCTGGTAGGTCGAGTAGCCGGTGTCCAGCCCGGGGCTGGTGTTCAGGGTCAGCGTGCCGGCCGCGTAGGTCGACTGCTGGGCCAGGTCGGCGCCGGAGACCTGCATGGTCATGCCGTTCTGGCTCCAGACCATGGCGCCGGTCTTGCCGTTGCCGACCGTCAGGCCGTAGTTCGGGTTGGTGTTCGGCCGGTTGTACACGATGTCGTGCTTGGACAGATAGCCCGCGCGATTGACGTTCAGGGCCCCGGCCGACTGGTCGAAGGCGTGGTCGGTCGTCGACGCCAGCGCGGGCGACGTCACCACTCCCCCGGCCGCCAGCCCGCCGACGAGCGCTAATGCGGGGAGCGCTCTCAGAAATCTCATGTCATCGATCTCCTGGTCACCACAGCAGATTCAGGGGGTGCGTCCCTCTGGCAGGGGAGCCGCCGGGCCCCCTCACCGGCAATCGGCGACCGGTTTGGGACAGCCCGACGGCCCCTCTGCACAGGCACAGGCCCGACTCGCACTGTTACCAAGTCGGGACTGTCAGGCGCAGTTAACATTGGATGTCTTCGGGCGTCAATAGTGCTTCCCATGTTCACCGTCCCGTCGAATCCGATCAAGAATGCCCGGACAGACCGGCGATCAGCTGCTTTTTATGTCGAATGACAGAAGAAACTCCGTCGGACCGGTCCCAAATACCTCCGATGTCTCGAGATCGTTATCGTCCGTTGACGGTGTCCTGTCAGGTGTGCAAACCTTTCGGAGCACCCGCACGCGAGTGGCTCCGCGTGCTTTCGAATCCACCTTTCGGGTAGCGATCGGCGCGCGCTCCTGCGAGCACAGTTAGGAGTCACGTATGCGCCGACTGCTCATGGCGCTACTCGGGGCGGTCCTGTTGGGGAGCACGCTCTCCGCGGTGCCGACGGCCGCGAACGCGGCACCGCTCACCAAGGTCCTCGTCTTCAGCAAGACCGCCGGGTTCCGGCACGACTCGATCCCGGCGGGCATCACGGCGATCCAGCAGCTGGGCGCCGCCAACGGGTTCACCGTGACGGCGACCGAGGACGCCAACCAGTTCACGACGGCCAACCTGGCGCAGTACCAGGCGGTCGTCTGGCTCTCCACCACCGGTGACGTGCTCAACGCGGCCCAGCAGACCGCGTTCCAGTCGTACGTCGCGAGCGGCGGCGGTTACGTCGGCGTGCACGCCGCGGCCGACACCGAGTACGACTGGTCCTGGTACGGCGGCCTCGTCGGCGCCTACTTCGCCAGCCACCCGGCCAACCAGAACGCCGTCGTCAAGGTCGAGGACCGGTCGAACGTGTCGACCTCGCACCTGCCGCAGACCTGGACGCGGCTCGACGAGTGGTACAACTACCGCACCAACCCCCGCTCGGCGGCGCGGGTGCTGGCCTCGCTCGACGAGTCGACGTACAGCGGCGGTTCGATGGGCGGCGACCACCCGATCACCTGGTGCCAGAACTACGGCGGCGGCCGGAGCTGGTACACCGGCATGGGGCACACCCAGGAGACCTTCGCCGACACGAACTTCCGGCAGATGCTCCTCGGCGGCATCCAGATCGCGGCCGGGTCGCGGGCGGCCGACTGCCGTCCCGAGACCGGCTACACCCCGCTCTTCGACGGCACCCAGACCAGCCTCAACCAGTGGCGGCAGGCGGGACCGGGCGGCTTCACCCTGGCGAACGGCACCCTGACCTCGTTCGGCGGCATGGGCCTGCTCTGGTATCCGGTGAGCACGTTCGCCGACTACTCGCTCAAGCTCGACTGGATGATGCCGGGCGACGACAACGGCGGCGTCTTCATCGGCTTCCCCGACCCGAACGGCGACCCGTGGCGGCCGGTCGACACCGGCCACGAGATCCAGATCGACGCCACCGACGCCGACCCGACCCGGACCACCGGCAGCGTCTACAGCTTCCGGGCCCCCGACACCGCGCTGCGGGACGCCGCGCTGAACCCGCCCGGCTCCTGGAACGCCTACGAGATCAGGGTGACCGGCCAGCGCGTCGAGATCTGGCTCAACGGCGTGAAGATCAACGACTACACCAGCACCCGGGCCATCCAGAACGGGTACGTCGGCGTGCAGAACGACGGCGCCGGGCTCGACATCAACTACCGCAACATCCGCGTCAAGGGCGGCCCGACCCAGCCGCCGGCGACCGACCTCGCCCGGGGCAAGCCGGTCACCGCCTCCAGCGTGGAACCCGGCAGCGCCCACGCGGCCGCCAACGCGGTCGACGGCAACACCGCGACCCGCTGGGGCTCGGCCTATGCCGACCCGCAGTGGATCACGGTCGACCTGGGGGCGTCGTACGACGTCAACCGGGTGCGCCTGAACTGGGAGGCGGCCTACGGGCGGCAGTACCGGGTCGAGGTCTCCCCCGACAACACGACCTGGACGACCGTCAACACCCAGACCGCTTCGGACGGCGGCGTGGACGACCTCACCGTCACCGGCACCGGCCGCTACGTGCGGATCTACGGCACCCAGCGCGCCCTCACCGCCTACGGCTACTCGTTGTGGGACCTGAGCGTCTACGGAACCCCCGCCTCCGGCGGGCCGACGCTGCTCTCGCGGGGTCGCCCGGTGACCGTGTCGAGCGTCGAGCCGAACAGCGCCCACGCGGGCGCCAACGCGGTCGACGGCAACACCGCCACCCGCTGGGGCTCGGCCTACGCCGACCCGCAGTGGATCACCGTCGACCTGGGCCAGACCCGCACGATCAGCAGGGTCCGGCTCCAGTGGGAGGCCGCCTACGGCCGCCAGTACCGGGTCGAGACCTCCCCCGACAACACGACCTGGACCACCGTCTCCACCCAGACCGCGAGCGACGGCGGCGTCGACGACCTGACGGTCGCCGGCACCGGCCGCTACGTGCGCGTCTACGGCACCCAGCGGGCCACCGCCTGGGGCTACTCGCTCTGGGAGCTCGACGTCTACGGCTCCTAGGAACATCTGAGCGGCCCCCCTCGTCTTGCGGGCGAGGGGGGCTTCCCCTTGTGCCCGGCACGCGAATCGGCCCTCCTCGTCCCACGGACGAGGAGGGCCGTCCCGACACGGGGTCCGGACCCCGGTTGTCTGCGGCCTAGAAGCCGGCCGTGATGCGGGTGAACTCCCAGCTGGCCTGGGCGACGCCCGAGCAGGTGTCGTTCAGCGCGCCCGCGCACTGGCGGTCGCGGTTGACCGACCAGAAGGCCAGCCGGCCGAGGCCGCGGGCGCGGGCCCAGTCGCGGATCTGGGTCCAGGTGGCGACCGTGGTGATCTCGCTGTTGTCGGAGTAGCCGTTCATGCCCGAGATGCCCATGCGGGCGTAGGCCTGCGCGTCGGTGTAGCCCCACAGGGACTTGAGCTGGTTCTTCAGCCCCTCGGACGCGCTGACGGTGGAGTTGTAGATGCTGGAGGCGCCGAAGTTGAACGGCATGAGGGTGTAGTTGTCGATCGGCACGTTCAGCGCGCGGGCCTGCTGGAGGAAGCGGGCCTCGGCGCCGGCGGGGCCGTTCTGGCCGGTGCCGATGGTGACGACGATCCGGATGTTCGGGTTGTTCTGCTTGACGATCTTGAGGCCGTTCAGGATGCGGTCCTGGACGGTGTAGTTGCCCATCTCGTCGGTGTTCTCGACGTCGAAGTCGACGACGTTGGGGCCGTGGGCGTTGATGACCTGCTGCACGGCGCCGGCGAAGGCCGCCGGGGTGGAGCAGTTCGGGCCGAGCTTGTTGCCCGACCAGCCGCCGAAGGAGATCTGGACCTGTCCGCCCGCGGCCTTGATGGCGTTGATGGTCGACTGGTCGGTGCCGCCGGTCAGCGGGCGCTGACCGTCCCAGCGCGGCACGCAGCCGCCGCCCGACAGGATGAAGGCCATCGTGAAGGAGCGCACGCCGGTCTGGCTCATGATCGAGGTGGCGCTGGGCGGGCTGCCCCAGCCGAGGTAGAGGTAGGGCGTGCCGGGGAACCTGGCCGGGTTCGGGTTGCCGGGGTCGGGGTTGCCGCCGCCGGTCGGCAGGGTCCAGCGCTGGTTGGCGCCGGCGAAGCAGTCCCAGATCTGCAGCGGGGTGCCGTCGGCCGAGGAGTTGCCGGTGGCGTCCAGGCACTTTCCGAGGGCGCGCAGGGTGCCGTCGGCCTGGGGGGTCCAGTTCTGGGCGGCGCTGCCGTTGCAGTCGTACAGCTGCACCCGGGTGCCGTTGGCGCTGCTGGCCGCGGCGACGTCGAGGCACTTGCCGAGGGCGCGGATGGTCTGGCCCTGGCCGGTCGTCCACTGCTGGGCGTTGGTGCCGTTGCAGGTGTAGAGCTGGATGGCGGTGCCGTTGGCCGGGTTCGCGGCGGCGACGTCGACACACTTGCCGCCGAATCCGGTGATCTGCCCGACCGCCGCCTGGGCGGGGGCCGCGACGACACCGGTGAGCACGAGCGCGGCGGCGCTCAGCACGGCTCCGGCGCGCAACAGTAAGCGGAGGCGCATGGGGGGTCTCTTTCCGACGAGCGAGTACGGGAAGAGGAGAGCCGGCCGTTGCTTCTCCTCTTAAATTAACTCGGATGGAACACCCTCCTACAGACCCTTGTCAATAGGAAAGTTTCCGAATTAATTCACCCACCGACGACCTTCGGAAGACTCTGAACTGCGGGAATGCGCTCTCCTGTCATCACCGCCCATCAAGAGTGTGGAGAAGTCTGGTCACTTCGACGCGCCACGCGCTGTCGGCCGGGAACCACCTGGAGCGTTCCGACAGTGCGCGGGCGGCGTGGCCGGCGGCGTCCGCCCGGGCCCCTGTCCGGGCGATCACCACCCACGGCCGCCCCGGGTCGGCCCCGCCCCACCACGGCCGGGGCCGCACCGAGAAGAGCCCGGCCGCCAGCCGCGCCGCCCGCTCGGCGTCACCCGGCCGGTCGGCCGCCAGATGCGCCTCGGCCGTCAGCAGCGCCGCCCGGATCTGCCGCCCGGCGTCGAGCGGCCCCCCGAGCGACATACAGGCTTCGGCCACGGCGAGCGCCCGCTCCGCGGCGTCGGCCACGTTCCCCGGGCCGGCCCGCCCGGCCGCCGGACCCGGCCCGTTCTCCGGCCGCGCCGCCGCCAGGCGCGCGGCGGCCTCCAGGGCACGCGCCTCCCAGGTCAGCACGTGGTCGCCGCCCAGGACGGCGGCCCGGCGGCTCACCTCCTCCGCCGCCAGTTCCGCGGCCTCCGCGGTGGCCTGGCGACCGTCCGGTTCGATCAGCGGCAGGGTCAGCAGGGTGACGGCCAGGTCGGCCCGGGCCACGCCGGTCCAGTGGTCGTGGCGGCCCAGGGTCTCGCGGCGGCGGGCGAGCTCGGCGCGCTGGGCGATCACCGCCTGACGCAGGTCGCCGGGCCGGGCCCGGCGGGCCAGCCAGCGCAGGTGGCCGCTGGCGATCTCCATGGTGACCGGGTCGTCGGGGCCGAGGGACACGCCCGCCTCGGCCTGGACGGCCGCCCAGGCGGCCACCGTCTCGTCGACCTGGCGGGTGCGGCTCAGCTCCCGTTCGGCCGCGGCCGCGATGCGCAGCGTGATCGCGTGGGAGGCGCCGAGATGAGCGCGGGCACTGGCGAGCAGGTCGCCCAGCTCGGCCGCGGCGGACGGGCCGCCCGCGCGCACGATGGCGCGCAGGCGGGCGATCCACGAGCGGTCGGCCGGCTGGGCCGGGTCGTCAGGCCGCACGGGGGCCGTTGTCACGTTCCCGCCCCTCCGTCCTGATGGTCCGGCGCAGCGCCTCGGCGGCGGCTTCGAGCAGGTCGGCGGCGGCCCGCCGTTGCGGCGGGTCGAGCCGGGCCGACAACACCCCGACGACGGCGTCGGCGAGCGCGGGCAGCGGCTCGTTGGCGCGTTCCACCGCTGGGATGCGCGACTCCAGCGCGGGCCGGACCCCGTCGAGCACCACCTCCGCCGGCACGTGCAGCCCGCGCGTCGCGTCGATGATCACGTTCTGCAGGAGGCAGAAGACGTCGCGCGCGGCGGCCCGGCGGCCGAAGACCGCCATCAGATCCTCGACCGCGCAGACCGGCGGCTCCAGCCCGGTGGCCCGCAGCAGGCCCGGATGGTCGGCGGCGAAGTCGGCCACGGCGAGCACCAGGCCCTCTGCGGCGGCCAGGCGCCCGGCCGGTCCTGACTCCAACGTCTGTAGCCAGCTATCGCGATAGGGCCAGAACGTGTAAACGACGGTCTCGCGCGCCAGTTCGGTCAGCGCGTCGACCCGCCCGTAGCAGTCGGGCAACTCCCCGCCGTAGGCCGCCGCGAGCGAATGCCGCGCCCTCGGCCCCACAACCGTGTACAACGTGCTGGTCGAGCCCCCCGACACGGCCAGCACCTCCCTGCCGACCCGGCCACCGGCCTCGGCCACCTCGCGGCAGGCCGCGTAGTAGACCGTCCTGGTCGCCCAGTGGCGCTGCCCGTGGCGGCTCCCCTGTAACAGGCGTTCCCGCCACCGGGCGGCCACGCTCCGGCGAGATTCCGTGAGTACGTCGGCCACGACCCCTCCCACCCGTATGGACGTATTCGAATTGTCGACAGGAGACTACAGCTGACTTAAGTAGTTTTCACGACCTGATTGCGGAAAGACGGCTGATCGGCCAACACGGAGGACCCCAGGCCGAACCGTGCAAAAGTGACATGAATAGGATGCAATCCGACCTTGCACGGAAAGGCACCACGTGACTCCCCCAGCTCGCCACGGCGGCGCGATCATCTCAGCACTGGCGTCGGCGGGCATCGTGGTCTCGGTGATGCAGACCATCGTCATCCCGATCGTGCCCGAACTGCCGCGTTACCTCCACACCGACGCCGCCTCGGTCACCTGGGTGCTGACCGCCACCCTGCTCGCCGGCGCCGTCGCGACCCCGCTCACCGGGCGGCTCGGCGACATGTTCGGCAAGCGGCGGCTGCTGCTCATCTGCCTCGGGCTGCTGGTGGCCGGGTCGGTGGTGGGGGCGCTCAGCTCCTCGCTCGTCCCGATGATCGTCGGCCGGGCGCTGCAGGGCTGCGCGGCCGGGGTGATCCCGCTGGGCATCAGCCTCATGCGCGACGAACTGGCCCCCGAGCGGCTCGGCTCGGCGATGGGCCTGATGAGCTCCTCCCTCGGCGTCGGCGGCGCCCTCGGCCTCCCGGCCGCCGCCGCCATCGCCCAGAACGCCAGCTGGCACCTGCTCTTCTGGGGCTCGGCCGGGCTGGGCCTGATCGCCATGGTCATGGTGTGGATCCTCGTGCCGGAGTCGAGCGACCGCAGCGGCGGCCGGATCGACTTCCCCGGCGCGATCGGGCTGACCGCCGGGCTGCTCTGCCTGCTGCTGGCCATCACCAAGGGCGGCGACTGGGGCTGGAACGCCCCGCTGACGCTGGGCCTGTTCGGCGCGGCCCTGGTGATCCTCCTCGTGTGGGGCTTCTACGAGCTGCGCCGTCCCGGGCCGCTGGTCGACCTGCGCACCTCCGCGCGGCGTCCGGTCCTGCTCACCAACCTCGCCTCGATCGCCATCGGCTTCGCCATGTACGCCCAGGCGCTCGCCATCCCGCAACTCCTCCAGCTGCCCGCCGCCACCGGCCACGGGCTCGGCCAGTCGATGCTCGTGGCGGGCCTGTGCATGGCCCCCGGCGGGCTGGTCATGATCTTCGTGTCGCCCCTGTCGGCCAAGCTGTCGGCCTGGAAGGGCGCCAAGGTCTCGCTGATGACCGGCGCCCTGGTGTTCGCCGTCGGCGACCTCGCCGCGTTGTGGCTGCTGAGCGCCCCCTGGCAGCTCATCGTGGTGAGCGTGATCACCTCCACCGGCATGGCCCTGGCGTTCGCCGCCATCCCGGCCCTGATCATGGCGAACGTCCCGCACACCGAGACCGCCGCCGCCAACGGCCTCAACGCGCTGATGCGCTCGGTGGGCACCTCCACCGCCAGCGCCGTCGTCGGTGTGGCCCTGGCGCACCTGACCCAGCCGTTCGCCGGAACCTTCGTGCCGACCCTTGACGGATTCAAGCTGACGTTCATCCTGGGAGCGGTGGCCGCCATGCTGGCGGCGCTGATCATGGCGTTCGTGCCCGGTCGGCGGCGAAGTGTGGCGTCTGTCACCACTACAAAAGAAGCGGTGGGTATGGCGGCCGGCCACGTTCACCGCTCCTCGTAACCGGCATATCGTCCTCGTCAGCGGGGGATGTGGCCCACAAGGACACATCACCCGACCACACAGCGAGGACCGCGATGGATCCGCTTCTACCCGCCATCCAGCAGATGTTCGACGCCACCAACCGGGGCGACGTCGAGGCCCTGCTGGGGGCGTTCGCCGAGGACGCCGTCGTCAACGTCTTCGGCCGCACCTTCGAGGGGCGCGACCGCATCGCCGAATGGAACACGCGGGAGCTCATCGGCGCCCGCACCACGATCGTGGTCACGGGGGCGCGCACTACTGGCGAATCGACCACGGTCGCGGTCACCGTGTCCGGCGACGGCTACAACGGCCCGGGCACCCTGACCTTCCGCACGCACGACACCCTGATCGACCGGCTGGACATCACCTGACGGACATGTCGGTCAAGCACTAATAAAGGCGGGTGCAAGCGGAGGGTCTATCACTTGTTCGCGTACGAGAGAAAACGTACGAGAAGGAGCGCGGATGGCCCACGAGGGGGACCGCCAGGGACCGGGCACGGCGCTGGCGGCCGGGGAACACGCACTGCACGCGGAGGGGGATCTGCGTGCGGCCCGCCAGTGGTTCGAGCTGGCCTGGCGCCGGGCCGAAGGCGACGGCGACCACGAGGGGATGGCCCGGTCGGCCCTGGGGCTGGGCGGCGTCTGGGTGCACGAGCACCGCACCGGCGAGGCCGAGTCGACCGTGCGCACCCGCCAGTGGCAGGCCATGACGGCCACCGGCGTCGGCGCCGACCTGGCCCGCCGGCTCCGCATCCGGCTGGCCGGCGAGGACGACTACCGCCACGGCACGCACCACGCGATCATGCGCGAGCTCGCCGAGGCCCGTGAGGCCGGCGAGCCGGTCGCCCTGGTCGAGGCGCTCAGCCTGGCCCACCACTGCCTGCTCGGCCCCGACCACGGCCAGACGCGGCTCGCGCTGGCCAAGGAGCTGATCGGGCACGCCGGTCGCACGGGCCGGCCGGGTGACACGGTGATGGGGGTGATGTGGCATACCGTCGACCTGTTCTTACTCGGCGACCCGCACGCCGAGCGCGGCCTGCGGGAACTGGAGGCCCTGCTCGACCGGAGCCCCCACGGGGCGGCCGGGTTCATCGCGAGCGCGATCAGGGTCATGCTGGCCATCCGCCAGGGCCGGTTCGCGCACGCCGAGAACCTCGCCACCGCCAGCGCCGAACGCGGCACCGCCGCCGGCGACCGCGACGCCGCGGGCTGGTACGGCGGCCAGCTCGGCACCATCCGCTGGTTCCAGGGCCGCATCGCCGAGCTGACCGACCTGATGCACGACCAGGCCGACTCCCCCGTGCTCAGCGCGGTCGACAACAGCTACTTCGCCGGCCTGGCCATCGCCGCCGCCACCGCCGGGGAGCACCGCCTGGCGGCCGGCATGCTGGCCCGCATCCGGGGCCGCGACCTCGCGGCCCTCCCCCGGTCGAGCTCCTGGCTCTACACCATGTACGGCGTCGCCGAGACCGCCCACCTGCTCGGCGACGAGACCGCCTCGGCCGAGGTCTACGACCTGCTGAGCGCCCACGAGGGCAGCCCGGTGATCGCCAGCCTGGGGGTCACCTGCCTCGGCTCGGCCCACCACCCGCTCGGGGTGGCGAGCCTGACCGTGGGCCGCCTCGACCGCGCGATCGGCCACTTCCAGAGCGCCGTCCGCGACAACCTGGCCCTCGGCCACTGGCCCGCCGCCGTGTTGTCCCGCTGGCGGCTCGGCCACGCCCTGGCCCTGCGCCACGGCCCCGACGACGACGTCGCGCTGCGGGAGCTGGAACTGGCCACCAAGGAGGCGGCCGAACTCGGCATGGAGCTCCCGGCGCCGGTCGCCCGCCGCTCCGCGGGCCCGGCGGCGGTCTCGGCCCGCCGCCAGGGCCGCCACTGGCGCCTCGACCTCGGCGGCCGGTCGGTCGTGGTGGAGCACAGCGTCGGCATGGGCCACCTGGCGGTCCTGATCGCCAACCCGGGCCGCGAGGTGCCCGCCGCCGACCTGGCCGGCGTGCCCGACCAGCCGCCCGACCAGCCGGTGCTCGACGCGACGGCGCGGCGGGCGTACGAGACCCGGCTGATCCGCCTCCAGGAGGCGATCGAGGAGCGCGAGGCGCTGACCGACGCGGCGGGCGCGACGGCGTTGCGGGCCGAGCACGCGTGGCTGGCCGGCGAACTGGCCGCCGCGACCGGGCTGGGGGGCCGGTCGCGGGTGTTCACCGGCGACGGAGAACGGGCCAGAGTGGCGGTCGGCAAGGCGATCCGCCGGGCCCTGACCCGCATAGAGGAACTCGACCGGACGGTCGCGGCGGAGCTGCGGGCGACCGTGAAGACGGGCGCGAGGTGCAGCTACCAGCCGCGCTGACCGCGTGGCCGCCGGGTCAGACGATCAGGCCGACGTGGGCGAGGGCCTGCTTCAGCAGGGTGCCCTGACCGCCGGTCATCTCCTGCTGGACCATCGGGGAGGCCGCCTCCTCGGGGGTGAACCACTCCAGGTCGAGGGCGTCCTGGCGGGGGGCGCAGTCGCCGGCGACCGGGACGACGTAGGCCAGCGACACCGCGTGCTGCCGGGGGTCGTGGTAGGGGGTCACGCCCGGGGTCGGGAAGTACTCGGCGATCGTGAACGGCTGGGGCGACAGCGGCACGCGGGGCAGGGCGACCGGGCCGAGGTCCTTCTCCAGGTGCCGCAGCAGCGCGTCGCGGACCCGCTCGCCGTAGAGGACCCGCCCGGAGACCAGCGCGCGGCTGACGGTGCCGTCGGCGCCGATGCGCAGCAGCAGGCCGACGTGGGTGACCACGCCGTTCTCGTCGGCGCGGACCGGCACGGCGTCGATGTAGAGGATCGGCAGGCGCTCGCGCATGAGCGAGAGCTCCTCAGGTGACAGCCAGCCCGCCGCGGTTTCGGTCATTTCGGTCATCGCTCGATCTTATCGGGATCGCGGAACGACAACCCGGCGGCGGTCAGCGCCTCGGTGAGGATGCGGATGCCCTTGGGCCCCATCCCGTGCAGCGCCAGCAGTTCCTTCGCCGTGTACCGGGCGACGTCCTCGAGGGTGCGGCAGCCGGCCTCGGCCAGCGCCCCGTTCGCCGGACGGCTGATCGTCGGAAGTTCGGTCATAGCTGCCGATGCTAGGAGACGCGCCAGAGCGTGGCATTGGCTCCGGGGTCATCGGGGTCGCCTTCCGGCGCGGTGAACCCGGCGCCCCACACCTGCGAGGTGCCCGGCCGGCGCGCCACGGCGGCCAGCGACGCGTCGTACCCCTTGGGCCGGGGCAGCGGCGTGCTCTCCCAGCTCGTTCCCCTGACCTGCCACATCAGCGGGTTCCAGCCGCCCTGCGCGATCCAGACCCCGCCCCTGCCGTCGGGCTCCGCCTCCGTGTACGGCTGCCCCTGCGTGGTCCCGAGCGTCATCCGCCACCGGGTGCCGTTCCACTGCATGGCGAGGGGCCGGGAGAAGGTCACGTCGTCGCCCTCCTCGTCCGCCCCCTCCCAGGAGACCCCGCCGACGGCCCACACGTTGCGCGCGCCGACGACGGCGACGTCGATGAAGGTGACGGTGGCGTCCTGGGCCGGCAGCGGGACCTTGGGCAGCGTCACCTTGCGCCAGCTCGTGCCCGACCAGCGGAAGACGCCGCTCCCGGCGGCCCAGACCTGCCCGGCTCCGGCGTCCACGGCCTGGGCCCCGCCCGGGACGGGGTGGCGTCGCCACGACGAGCCCGTCCAGTGCCGCGAGGTGTTCCCGCCGACGGCCCAGACGTCGCGGGCGGAGACGGTCTCGGCGTCGTCGGCCCGGAACGTGCCGAGCGACCACGACGTCCAGGCGCGCCCGTTCCACGAGTAGGCCCGATTCGGCCCGAAGGCCCAGGCCCGGCTCCCGGCGGCGGCGACCGCCGACAACTCCGGCAGGCGGCCGGGCAGCGTCTTCCTGGTCTTGCCCTTGAGCGACTGCACGAACCCCTGGCGCCGCCCGTTCACGACCCGGTGCCCGGCGGTCCAGACGGTGCCGTCGGCCGTGACCGCGACGTCGGCGAACACGTCGTCACCCGGGAAGCGCACGACCTGGGCGACCTGCCAGGGCGAGGCGGAGACCGCCAATAAGACCGCGATGATTGCCCGCATCCGTTCACAATATTCCCCATGCCCCTGAACGGCGCCCTTCTCCTGCCGGACGGCACCCGGGTCCGCGGCCGCGGGCTCCGCCACCCGCTGCCCCCGGGCCCGCTGCCCGACTTCGGCCTGTACGTCCTGGGCCGCCCCCCGCAGGTGCCCTGGCCCTCCGAATGGGTGCGCTGGCCCGACTTCTGGTTGCCGTCCGACCCCGCCCGAGCGGCCACGGCGATCCGCGGCCTGTACGACCGCGCCGCCGGCGGCGCCGACGTCGAGGTGGCGTGCGGCGGCGGGGTGGGCCGCACCGGGACCGTGCTCGCCTGCCTGGCCACGCTGACGGGCCTGGGCCCGGACGAGGCGGTGGCCTGGGTCAGGGCCCACCACCACCGCAAGGCGGTGGAGACCCCGTGGCAACGCCGCTGGATCCGCCGTTTCGCCGCCTCCCTATAGGAAGACGACCTCGGGCTCCTCCCGGCCGTGCAGCAGGCGATCGGGACGGACCGTCAGCAGCCGGACGGGGTAGCCCAGGTCGGGCATCTCGTGGACGCGGCCGGAGGGGGCGTGGAAGCCCATTCTGATGAGGAGCGTGTCCTGGCCGTGGGCCGTACCGGCCAGCACCCAGGCGAGTTTGCGGCCCAGCCGGACCGCCGTGACCGCGCCGGCCAGCACCAGCCGCCCGCCGACGCCGCCGCGCCGGTGTGCCGCGCCGACCAGCCAGCGCCCGCCTTCGAGCACGTCGGCGGAGGTGAGGCCCGCCTCGGCCAGGATGTCGGCCGAGCGGGGTTCGAGGGTGAGCACCCGGCTCGGGCGCAGGTCCTCCAGCGGGGCGAGCCGGGCGCACCCGGCGAGCACGCCGTCGGGGGTGCGGGCCAGCAGGTGGTGGGCGGGCCCGTCGTGCACGTCGTGGTCGAGCCCCGACGGCAGCCCGAACGACCTGAGCACCTCGCTGCGGAACCCGACCAGCTCCCGCTGCCAGGGCCGCCCGCCGAACGCGCCGTCCGGCGGGTGGACCTCGAAGGTCATCACGCCGACCCCACGGCGAGGTAGAGGGGCAGGGCCATCAGGAACTCGCCCCGGCCGGCGGCGTCCCGCAGGGCCCGGAACCATGCGCCGGGAGCCGGGACGAGCCGTTCGTCGAGCACGGGGATGACCGCCGCCGCGTCCGCCAGGTCGCTCGACACGCCGAGGAACGCCGCGACCTCGACGGTCGTGAGTCCCTGCCTGACCAGCCGGCGGCGCAGGGTGCGTCCCATCGACGGGTGGGGCACCACCGTGCGGAAGACGCCGAGCACCTGATCGGCGAGCTCGTCGTCGACCCCGTCGACCACCAGGCCGGTCCAGTCGACGTCGACCAGGCAGATCCGCCCGCCGGGGGCCAGCGCCCGCACCAGGTTGCCGACGACCCGGTCGGGGTCGGCGACGTGCTGGAGCACCCGTTCGGCCCACACGACGTCGAAGGCGCCGGGACGGTCGAGAGCGGCGAGATCCCCTGTTCGCGCCGTCACGCCGGGGATCTCCCCGGCCACCGCGACCATCTCCGGGTCGGCGTCGATCGCGGTGACGTGGGCTCCGAGGCCGGCGAACCGGGCCGCCATGTCGCCGGGGCCGCACCCGGCGTCGAGCACCCGCTCCCCCGCGCTCACCTTGAGCAGGTCGACGCCCTGGTCCCGGATGGCGCGGACCATGGCGTGCCGGGAGACCCGGGCCAGATAGTCGCGCAGGTCCTGACCGTGAAACACCGCCATGTGGCGCCCCCGTGGCTCTGTCCGGCTGACGACACGAGCGTGACAACGGGGGTACCGACCGGCAAGGACCGGTCCAGACAGGCATACCTATCTAAAAGCGACAAACCGGTAACTGTGCACCAGGGTCACCAGTCGCGGGTGGCGATGAGCTCCTCGATGTCGGCGTCGTCGAACCCGTAGGCGCTGGCGACGATCCAGAAGTCGTCCGCGATCCACTCCCGCGCGGCGGTCTCGATCTCGCTGCCCGCGTCGTGGAACTCCTCGTCGAGGGCGTTGAACTCGTCGGTCGCCGCGTGGGTGAGCACGTAGAGGGCGGCCAGGTCGGCGGGCCGCTCGGCCTCGATGCGGTCGCACAACCGCAGCAGCACGGCCTTCCCCTTGTCGACGAGTTCGTCGGGGAAGTAGGGGTCGCGGTACAGGCCGGCCAGGAACGGGTGCGCGGCGATCTTCGCATTCACGGGCATGCGGGGATCCTGCCGCACCGGCGGCTACTCCTGGTAGGTGGACGCCCGGAAGAGGAACGACGCCCACGACCGGAACGGCCGCCACCCGTCGGCCAGCTTCGCGTAGTCGCGCGGCGCGGCGTCCTCCGGCAGGCCGTACGCCTCCCGCAGCAGCGCGAACAACCGGGGCTCGTCTCCCGGGAACGCGTCGGGCGCCCCCGCGCCCCTGATGAGGATCAGCCCCGCCGAGAACGGCCCCACGCCCGCGAGCCCCTTGAGATCGGCCAGCGCCGCCTCGGCCGGCACACTCCGCAGGTACTCGGCCGTCAGCACGCCGTCGAGGGCGGCCCGCGCCAGCCCCCGGATCCACTCCTCCTTCTGCGCCGGCAGCCCCATCCCGTCGGCCTCCGCGAGGCTCACCGGCGGCGGGAAGACCGGGTGTTCGACGTCGTCCACGACGACCCGCGCCCCGAACCTCTCCGCGATGCGCCGCTTGATCTTCGCCGCGACGTGCATCGACGACCGCTGCACGATGACCGCCCAGCAGGCCGCCTCCCACGGCGTCCAGAACCCGACCGGCCGCAGCCCCGGGCTGCGCAGCCGGAGCTCCTCCAGCACGGGATCGCCCCGCCCCACCTTCTCGAACCCGCGCCCGTCGACGTCGAGCGAGAAGATCCGGGCGATCTCGTGCCTGATCGCCGGCCCGGCGGGCCGGCTGGTCTCCACGGCGACGCCGCCCGGGACGCCGCTGACGGACACCCCGATGGGGAGCCAGTCGTGCTCGGCGCAGTAGGCGAACCGCAACACGCGACCGTCTGACGGAATCGTGCTCGCCGCCGGCCACTGCCCGACGAACCGCAACACGTCGGCGAAGTCGAAGGGCCCCTGGGCGGTGAGCGTGAATCCGTGGGAGGTCATGCGCGAAATCGTAGGGGCCCGCGCGGAACACTCAGGAGACGACCCCGAGCACGTTCTGCGGCGCCAGGTTCGCCCACGCGTTCGGCACGATCGACCTCGGCCCGTCTCGTCACAATCTCCGGTACGTGACCGTCTTCCCCGACGCGGCCTCCGTCAACCCGAGGTCGCCGTCGGGCGACAACATCCACGTGTATTCCGCGGCGCTCAGGTCGGTCATCGGCCGATTCGTGTAGCTGGAGCCGGGCGAGCCGGGGTCGGTCAGCGTCACGGCGCCGTCCTCCGGGCGCAACACCAGCCGCTCCCCGTCGACGTCGACGCTGCCGGAGACCCGCACTCCCTGACTGAACAGTCCCGAAGGGCGTTGCCGAACGAGCACGCTCGTGTGCGTGTAACCGCCGTCGGCGTCGAAGCGGTACATGAGCAGCGCATCGCCCGCGCCGGTGCTCTGCCACGCACCGAGAAGTTCCCCGGGAGATCCCGTGGTCGTGGTCTGCGCCACCGGGTCCGCACGAGGGGCGTGGTCGCATCCCGCGAGGATCGGCGCGGAGACCAGCACGACCATCACAAGGCGGCCGATCCCATTGATCCGACCAGGGCGCCGACCTCGAGTTCGAACGTGCCCAGCAATTGCCGAGGATTGTCCGCGGCCGTGGGAATCACCGTGAGTCACGACCGGCCCCGGCCGTCATGGTTCGCAGCGCCAAACCGTCCATATCGACCATCTCTCCTCCTTGTGAACAGCGAGCCGGACTTTCTTGGAGAAGTCAACCGGGAGACCGAGCTTTAGGTATTTGTACGTATCCGGAGCGCTCCCCCGGTGGGACGATGCGACCCGGGATCGGCGTACAGAGGAGCAACCATGGCGGTCGCATGGGGAGCGGTGCGGGGCCGTGTCGTCTTCGACAGCAGCCTGCACCCGCTGTCCCGGGAGCAGCAGTCCACCGGCTTCTCCTGGACCGGCACCCGTTCGGTCCTGGTGACCGACTGGCCGGCCGTCTACGTGCACGACACCGGCGGCCTCGGCAACCCGGTCGTCTCGGTGCTCGACCCGGCGACCGACCCCGACGCCTCGATCAGGCTCGTCGACGCCAGCACCCGCCTGGTCGCCGACCTCCGGCTGCGCGGCCAGACGCTCTCGCTCACCTCGGGGCCGCTCGACCCGGCCGCGCTGGCCGCCCTGACGGGCCTGCACGGCCGCCTCGTGCCGGACGCCGCCGCCGCCGACTTCATCAGCCCCTGCGCGGTCTCGATCACCCCGCACTACGAGGACGAACCGGGCGAGGCCGCCGCCGAGTTCGCCGCCTACACCGTGGTCGCCGGCGGCCGGCTCCAGCTGCGCGACCGGGGCGAGGTGCCGCTGGAGTGGCCCGTCAACCGCGTCAAGGCCACCCCGCTGGGCGCGAGCGCCGTCGAGCTCCGCGGCGGCGCGCTGCACGACGGGCGGTTCCTCAGCGGCGCGACCCTGCATCTGGCGACCCCCCTCGTCCGGGACGCCTTCCTCCGGGTCGTCCAGGCCGCCGCCCAGGCCGGTCCCCAGACGGTCGGCACGTCGGCCCCGGTGACGATCCGGGGCCTGACGACCGGCCGGAGTCCGGTGCGGGCCGACTGCGTGCTGAGCGACGACGCCCTGGAGTTCCAGTCGCCCGACGGCCGTCAGGTGCTGGCCGCCTTCGACCTCGCCGACCCCCACCTGCGGGTCGCCGGTTCGGCCGAACGTTTCGTGGTCTTCAGCCCCGCGCACGGGCCGGTGGCGGTGACGTGCGGCTCGACGACGTTCGGCCAACGTTTGCACCGGCACGCCGGGCTCCGCGCCGCCGCCGAACGCACCCTGACGGCGGGCGTCCTCCCGGCCGAGTTGTCCGACGGCCGCCCGGTGGCCTTCGCGTTCGCGGCCGACGGGATGCGGGTGCGCGGCCCGGAGGTGAGCCTGTCCATCGCGTACGCCGCGATCCGCGGCGTCGAAGGCGACCCCGCCGCGCCGCGCCCGACCCTGCGGCTGACGACCGAACGATCCGACCTCACCGTCGTCGCCCAGCCGGAACTCATCCAGGCCCTGCACACCGAGATCCGCACCTGGAGCCACCTCGACGCCACCGCCGACCAGATCCCCGACATGCTGCACGCGGCCGCCGGGCTGGAGGAGGATTACCTCCTCTACACGATCTTCGGCCCCTTCTACGAGCTGCACGCCGCCCTGCTGGGCGAGACCGACGGCCTCTCGACCCCCGTGACGCTGCCGGACACCGCCGAGGGCCGCTCCCGGCTGGCCGCGGTCCTGCAGATCGGCCTGGTCGAGCTGCAGCGCCACCTCGACCAGGTGGCGTACGTCCTGCCTGCCTTCGTGCGCCACCGCGACGCCGTCCTGCTGGCGACCGACGAACCCGAATGGCTCAAACAGGGCGAGGCCGCCCTCCGCGGCGCGCTCGCCCCCACGCAGCGCGCCGCGGCCGAGACGGGTCAGCTCGCCGCCCAGGTCTCCCGGCTGATCGACCTCGACCCCGACGCCCTGCCGAAGGTCAGCTACACGGGCGCCGCGCTGACCCTGGGCGCGGCGGCCCTGGTCAACCCGGTGTTCGCGGTGTCGGGCCTGTCGCAGGCCTACTCGGCGCGCAGCCAGGGCGACCAGCGCAAGAGCCAGGTCACCGCGCAGTCGGAACGCGGCTGGGCCGCCGTCCTCGACCGCTGGAACTCCCTGGTCTCCAGCTCGTTGCCGGTCCTCTCGTACGTCGTCACCGAGAACGTCTTCCCGCTGCGCTGGGCGGCCGCCCGCCGCCTGGCCGAGACCGCCGCCCTGCCGGGGGTGGCCCGCCGCCTGGCCACCCTCGACGTGCTGCGCCGCTACCCGTCGGGCCCGGGCATCCGGCTCCGGCGCGGCCAGATCGCCGACCACCTGCGGAGCACCCGCGACACCCTGCCGACCCCCCGCTTCGCCGACTTCTGAGGACCCGAGATGAGCCTGTTCTCCAGCCAGTTCGACCGGGCCCGCCGGCTCTCCGCCGCCTACGCCGGAGAGCCGGGCGAGACCCGCTTCTGGACGCCGGCCACGATCGGCGCCGCCGCCGGACTTGGCGCCGCCGTGATCCTCGCCGTCGACCCCGACCAGACCGCCGCGTTCGGCGGCGACGGCGGGCACGGGGGCGACGACGGCCCCTGGTCGGTTCACTCGGACTGGTCGGACGCGTCCATCGGCGGCGACGGCGACTTCATGTACTTCTCCGACGGCGACGTCAGCTTCACCGTGGGCTGACCGGGCTGTAGTTCTGCCCGACGGGCCGCCCCGGGATCGGCCGGGCGATCAGCGCCACGGGGACGAAGAAGCAGATCTGCCCGATGGCCACGGTGAGCGTCCAGAGCGCGTGGGCGTCGTAGTGCGCGGCGGCCCGCGCGAACAGCTCGTCCGAGACGCCGGGATCGGGCGCGAGCACGGCCTCCACGAGTTCCAGCGCCACCCGCTCGGCCTCGGTGAAGTAGGGCGCGTCACGCCAGGACGCCACGGCCGTGATGCGCTCCTCCGGCTCCCCGGCCTCGCGCAGATGCCCGGTCTGCCGGACGGTGTGGTAGGTGCTCCCGGCCAGCTGCCCGGCCCGGAGATGCATCAGGTAGACGGTACTGTCGGGGATCGTGCCGTTGTGGACGGCCTTGCTCATGCCGGCGGCGATCGCCCCCATGCCGGGGAAGTACCGCATCGGGTCGGGCAGGCGCGACTGAAGTTCGGTCATGCTCACCCGACGAAGTGGCGGCAGGAAACGTCAGGCCTCACATTCCGGGCGGCTGTCTCGTCGAGTGGGGTGAAGGGGGCGAACGTGACAGTCGAACTGAACGAACGACGACATCTGATCAACCTGTCCTACCGGCTCCTCGGCTCGCTGGCGGACGCCGAGGACGTCGTACAGGAGACCTATGCGCGCTGGTACGCGCTGCCGCCCGACCGGCAGGAGGCCATCGTGTCACCGGGCGCGTGGTTGACGACCGTGGCCAGCCGCATCTGCCTCGACCTGCTGGGCTCGGCCCGGGTCCGGCGCGAACGCTACGTGGGCGAGTGGATCCCGGAGCCGGTGCCCGACCAGACCGACGACCCCGCCGACCGGGTCACCCTGGACGAATCGGTCAGCATGGCGTTCCTCGTCGTGCTCGAATCGATGACCCCCGCCGAACGGGTCGCGTTCATCCTGCACGACGTGTTCTGCCACTCCTTCGCCGAAGTGGCCGAGATCGTCGGCCGCACCCCGGCCGCCTGCCGCCAGCTGGCCTCTTCGGCCCGCCGCCGCGTCGCCGCCACGCCGTCGGCTCCCGCGCCCGAGCGCGCCGAGGTGGTCAGGGCCTTCAAACGGGCCTGGGAGTCCCAGGACATCGAGGCGCTCGTCGCCCTGCTCGACCCCGGCGTGACGGTCACCGCCGACGGCGGCGGCCTGGTCGACGCGGTGCTGCGGCCGATCGAGGGCGTCGGCCAGGTCGTGCGCTACGCCGCCGAACTGGCCGGCAAGCTCCCCGGCCTGACCCTGGTCGAGCGCACCGTGAACGGCGAGCCCGGCCTGGTGATGCGCCAGAACGGCGTGACGGTGACGGTGCTGGCGTTCGACGTGGCCGATGCGCGCATCACCCGGATCTGGGCGGTCCGCAACCCGGAGAAGCTGCGGCCATGGTGACCCGGACCCTCATCGCCGTGCGCACCCTGGTGCTCCTCATCGCGCCGATCACGGCCGGCCTGCTGCTGACCACGCCGAGCGGGCTCGCCCTGCACAGCGCGTCGGCGTACACGATGTTCGGCGTCGCGGTGATCCACGTGATCGTGACGATCGCGCAATGGCGCCCGGGCGGGGCCTCCCCTCAGCCCATCCTGTACGCCACCCTCTTCCTCGCCCTCACGCTCGTTCAGGTGGCCTTGGGAATCGCGGGCCTGACGGTGGCCCACATCCCGCTGGGGGTGCTGATGTTCGGCCTCAGTCTCGTGCAACTCAGCAGAGCCTGGTCCGGGCCTTCCGGCTTGAGCACCCGATAGATCCAGCGGCTCTCCGTCGTGCCCAAATGGAGATTTGCCACGAATTCGAGCACGTAGACGCTTCCGACGCGAAGAACACGACACCCGCGTCGGCCTCCCACCAGTCGTCGGGCCATTCGGGCGTCTCATCCCAGCACTCCAGCCGCACCGACGCGGTCACCGCCCCGGCGGACGCCGAAACGTATATAACGTCGTCCGCCGAGGTTTCCTCGCTCACGTCCTGGACGTGGAACATGCCCTTGTCCAGGCCGATCAGGTCTTCGCCGCTGTCGAGAAGAGGCACCTCTTCGAACTCATTCCGGTCGGGTCAGGCGATCCAGCAGGCGTCGTGCCAGTGGCGGGGTCGACGAACTCGATCTCCGTCTCCGGGTCGGCCCGGAGGAGGTGCAGAGCCGTCCGGGCCGTCACGCGGTCGGCCGCGCGACGCCGCCGGTGCGACTCGGCCGCCCAGCGGGCGATCGACGGATCGCCGTGGACGCGGGCGGAAAGCCGGATGACGACCGTGCGGGTGGACATCGTCCGGCGATGCTTCGGCCGGACGTGGTGAATCGTGGGGGACATGCGCGGCCTTCCGGCCCCGCCGGTCTCTCTCGCATGGACCTAGGAGTCGGCGCCGGTGCAACGACCGCTCTTCAGAAACTCCGCTGGCTCTGCGCGTTGAGTTCGGTCATCTTGACGTTCTTGGCCGGATCGGTCAACGGATCGTTGATCTCGAGAATGTCGAGCCCCTTGGTGATGTCGCTCGAATAGATGAACCCGTTGTAGTAATAGGCCGACCACGACCCGCCCAGGCTGAGCCCCGGCCGCAACGGACCCCGCTCGAAATAGCCGATCTCCCGCGCGTTCGCCGAATCGGTGAAGTCCCAGACCGAAACGCCGCCCTGATACCAGCCCTGGACCATGACGTCCTTGCCCTTGACGGGAATCAGCGACCCGTTATGGGCGACGCAGTTCTCGTCACCGGTCTGCACCCGGGGAATCTTGAAATAGCCGCGCCGCTCAAGGGTGTTGTCCGGCGTCAGGTCGTAAATGGCGTTCGCGCCCTCCTGCTCCCCGGTCTCCTTGTCGCAGGTCGCCGAGATGCCGCCGCCGAGCTCGTCGCTGAACACCAGTTTCGTGCCGTCGTTGTTGAAGGTGGCCGAATGCCACACGGCGAAATTCGGGTCCTGTACGACCTGGAGAACCCGCGGCAGCAGAGGATTGGAGATGTCCATCAGCACGCCGTCGCCGAAACAGGCCCCGGCGGCGAGCTTCCGCTCGGGATAGACGGTGACGTCGTGGCAACCGCGCGGGTTCTCGAACTCCGAGTCCTCCGTGACGGGCCGCTCCCCGAACACCGGCGGCCGGGCGGCCACCCGGGCGGTCTCGGGGGCGTCCACGGGCACCTCGATGACGTCCATGGCGGCGTGCGGCGGCGGACAGGTCTCGGAGTCGGGCACCGGCCCGGAGGAGGCGACGTAGACGTACACGGTCTGCTCACCCGGCAGCACCGCATGGGTGTGCGATCCGCACTCGGTACGGATCGAGGTCACGTACTTGGGCTGCTTCTTGTCGGAGACGTCGAAGATGCGCACACCCTCCCACGACCCGGCCGCGCCCTCTTCGCCGTCTTTGGAGGCGCACGATTCGTTGTCGCGGGGATAGTCGACGGAAAGGAAGAGCAGATCCCCGGTGACGGAGATGTCGTTCTGGCCGCCCTCGCAGACCGTACGGGAGACAACAGAGGGTTTCTCCGGGTCGGAGATGTCGACGATCGTGAACCCGGCATAGTTTCCGACGAACGCGTAATCGCCCTGAAAGGCGAGATCGGTCCCCCACGCCTCGTCGCCGTCGAAAGGCGCCTCAAGGGGGACGTTCGCGACGACCCTGACGTTGTCGCTGTGGTCGATCGCGTCGACCGCCAGCCCGGACGCCGACGCCGACGCCGGAGCCGGAGAGGAGACCGCCGCCTGCGGGGACACCTCAGGGGGAGGCGTGTCACCACCCGGAGAACACCCGGTCGCTAAGAGGGCCACCACCAGGACGCCGAAGATCCGCCTCATGGGGGAACGCTATGGCACGGAAGGCCCGGTTACGTGGGGAATGCGTAACGGTTTACGAGCTCCAGAGCATGTTGGTCAGCTCTTCGTCGAGATCCATGAAGTCGACCTCACGCCCGGCCGGCACGAGCTCGTAGGTCCGGTGGAGGAACTCGGTCAACGGAGCCAGCGGCACCTCGAACAGCGCCTGCCCGAACGGCGAGGTCAAGCTGATGTGGAGCGTGCGCTCCCCGTCGGACCGCGCCGGCCACACCTGGACGTCACCGTCACCCACCCGCCGGACGATTCCCACGGTCAGCAACTCGCGCGCGAAGATCCATTCGACCGGCTCGTCGTTCCCGACGTGGAAGGCCATGCGGATGGCATAAGGATCTTCGGCCGTGTAGCTCAACCCCGCGAGCAGCGGGACGGTCGTGCGGTCTGGGACGACAAGCCGAAGGCCCAGCTCGGCAGAGACGGTGGTGCTGTTCATCGTCAGCCAAACCTTTTCGTCGTCGGGACCCCCTGCGGGGCTTTCACTGCTCAGACGGACCACGTCCCGAGCTATGACGCGGAACGAAGAAACCTTGCAGGGAAGATTCCGCCGTCGGGCCGTTCTGTAACGCACAGCACAGCCAGACATTTTGGCATCTACCTGCACAAACACCATAACCAACCCGGTGTTTGCGATGGTTTTGCGTGTCCTCCGAGACGTGGATGGGCTTCAGGTGGTGCTTATTGGTCGAGTGTGGAGCATCACGATGCTATGCCAACAGACCGCCACGCCGCCCGTTCCTGGAGAACCTTTCGATGACGATGCGGGGACAGACCCGAGACACGGCGGGGACTCCAGGGGTTGGACGGCCCCCGAACCGAGCTTCGCTTCGCGTGGAGGGGGCGGAGTGCGGTATGGTTCTTGCTGTCGGGCCCCGCAGGGGAACGATCATCCCGGGCGATTAGCTCAGCGGGAGAGCGCTTCGTTCACACCGAAGAGGTCACTGGTTCGATCCCAGTATCGCCCACTCTGGAGAGGGAGACCTGTGGTCAGCGGCTTCGCCGCTTTCCCCGGGTCTCCTTCGTCGTTTACACGGGGGGACGACCCCCCGAGCCCCCCGATGCGAAGGGGCTGTCGCCCCCTCGCGCTCCCCCTGGCCGCTTTGCGGCCCTGCGTCGCTTCGCTCCGGGTCGCTCTCGCTCCTGGCGAAGGGCTTCGCCCCTCGCGCTCCCTGGGCAGGCCTCGCTTCGCTCGGGGGGTGCTCGCTCCGCTCGGGGAATCCAATCGCTTCGCCTCATGCGTTGGAACTTGCCGGCGAAGGGCTCCTTATGGATGTCACGGCTAGGGACATCCGTTCGCAGAGCCCGATCGACCACTCAGCCTGATGTGGGGTAGGACGACCACTCTGATCTCCTGAGTCCCTAGTTGAACACCATCCACCATTACTCGGAGTCGATCAATGTCTCCGGCGATGCCAAGACACATGGCTTCTTGCAATGGATCACACGTTGCTGTTCTGCGAGGCTTACGTGATCTCATGGGAGATCTCGAACTGAAGCCACAGAGAACGCCGCTTCTCTCGAGGAGGCGCCTCATGCCCTCTCACGACGGACATCCCCTGGGGCCCGCTGAGATCTAGGCTCCAGGCGACCGGTTCAAGGTCGGGGCCAACGACAAGGCTGCAGGTGAACAGATCGCTTTGCAGATCTGATGGTTCAGCTCTTCTTCACGGGTCCAACGACTCTCACCCGGCGGCCACGCGCCAGGTGTGCGGCTCTTCGGCCGATCCCGGCCCGCACCGCCTCCGCGGACGGCCCTTCAGTGAGCTGAACCATCGAGTAGTGCCCCTCCAGACCTGGAATGCCTGCCCTGCCGTCCACGCGTCGCTGTAGCACTCAGCGAGGCGTCCCTGCTTGCTGAGAACCGTTCGCCGAATCACGTAGATCCCCCCTGCCCGGCACAGCTCGAACGAGGTCGTGAAGTGCTCATGGCAAGTGCTCTCAAAGGCGTTGGTCCGCGCGGTCACAGGTTCGGAGGCAAGGAAATGGCTTCGAACTGCTCTCCGGCCTGCGCAGCGCATTCCTCTTGCGCGGCGGGTTGCGGCTGGTTTCATCGCTGTCGACGCCCGACAACCCTGAGCATCACTACCGCTATGACCCGGCGAAGAGCGACGCGTACGTGGCGACGACACTGTCATGGCCCGGGGAAATCGGAGTTCAGGGCGGGCGTCGGCCTTCCTTTCGTGGTGGGAGCACTTGTTACGAGTCGATACATGGAGGCGGTGGCTTAGGGGTCTATATTCTAGTTGTATTTTGGCTACTAGTTCTGATGTCCATTCTATTAATTCAAAGAATCGTCCCATATCGACGACTCAGGATGATTCTTGCGGAGGGAGTCAGTCGCTTGAGTGTTTACGAAAAGAATCGGAATTCGGCTCGACAGGGGGTGCTATCGTCGAGCAGTCCGTGAACGAGTATGCCACTAGTGGATTTAACTACTGACTCGACGTTGTGGAGTTCCATGATTGCTGTTTGGCGCGATCGGAAATTAACTTGTCGGCATACTGGAGCCGCACACTGCCCCGTATGCGCCTGCGAGAAAGATGTGCATGATCCTGGACTGTAGGCCAGGAGTGTAAATATCTTATGTCTGACTAAACTAGCCGGAGAGTTCGCGACGGAAAGCGTTAGGGAGCGCCTCATAGTCGAGCGGTACGCCGATCGGAACGCTCGGCTCGTTTTCAGCTATTTCCACGATCCGTTTCGCGAACTCCAATGATGCTCGCTGGTACTGTGCGCGCCTTGACGGGGTTTTGGTCAACCCGTAGAAGCCCTGGTCGTGGTAGATGACGCCCAGGCGGGAATGGGAGAATTGAATGGCTCTCGCAACCTTCGGCAGACTATCCGCATGCGGTGCTGGTGTCCACAGTGCCGGGAGTAGGGCTGGTGGACGGTTCTCGGCATCGGATATCGCATGCAGACGCGCTTCGAACGCTGCCCACTCTTTGCCGCACCGTTCGCTGTCGAAAAGTCGTGGCGAATAGAGGGGGACGAAGATCCGGCATGTTTCCAATGCATGCGAAGTGCTTTCGGTCCAATCGGAAAAACTGAGATATCCGACCTTCGAAAAGTCGGTGATGTTGGTGTATTCGAGGACGTTGTCGCAGATGTCTTTGAATAATTTCATGACCCATCGATTCGCTTTTTTGGCTTCGGCTGGGTCGGCGGCTTGTGTTCCCGCGTGGCTCAGGAAGAAATAGGGGCCAGGTGCCCTTCGTGGGTGGGAGACGTCCGGCTGGGTGAGTGGGCTCGCCGGAGTCGATGGAGCGGACTGATTGTCATGTTCCTCGAGCTCTCGTTCGAGTTGGCGGCACCTTTCGGTTAGTATCGCCTCGTTCTCGTGAGCGCGGCGGAGTCGCGATTTGAGGGTCTTGATCTCCGACTCCAGACGATTGCGCTGGGCGTGCAACTCCCTGATCTCCGCGTCCGCATCGTCCATCTCGCCTTGGGTTCGGACCCGTTCGGAAGCCCATGCCTGTTCCAGCTGTCGTGAACGTATTGTGAGGTCGTGGACCTGTTGGTTGCGATGTCCGAGCGCGTCCTGAAGGTCCTTCCGTTCGGCCTTGACCTGTTGGAGTTCCGTCAGCGCGCCATCCATCTCGTCGCTGAGTAATTGGATCCTCTGGGTCAACGGCCCCTGGGCCAGGATCGCGGCCGCATGTAGTTTGTGGATGTGGTAACGGACCTCATCCGTCACAGGATGATGCAAACGCCGCGTCGCCTCTGCCAGCATCTCGTCCACCATCGCCCGCTCGGGAACTCTGTTCCCGGAAAGCCATCGGGACACGTCGGCCTTGTTGCGCCGGTGTCGAATCGCGTACTGGCCGAGAGTCATGTCGAGAGAGAGGAAGATCCGCCGCAGCGCATCGGCGAATGCGTGGACCCGATGGTCCAGTTGCGGAGAGAGCGGCTGTAACTGGCCGGGCTCACGTGGCCCCGGCGGATCTGCGGATGTCACGGTCTCAGTGTGGGGCATACGGAGCCCGGATACCTGAAAGAAGTGTTGTCAATCATCGCAACAGGCTGTTTCCCGATAGTGCAACGGTTCCCGTTCGTGTCTTCATGGAGCATCGACACATAAGGGAGACCGAAATGCAAGAACGGGATGCTCTGCTCGTGCTGGTCGGCACAGTGATCGCAATTGCGGTGATAGGTGGTCTCACCGCCGCCGGTGGGGTCGCCTGGCCGCTGGCTCTGGTGGCCGGTCTGACCTCCGGTGGCGTCACGTTCGCCTACCTTTGGAACCTGCTCAGCCGTCATCGATCGTGAATTGGGCGCTTCTCCTTCACGACCTGCGACGCCAGTCTCGCTGGCCGTCTTACTCGAAATTCTAGGTCTCGCCCCGCTGGGACAGTCGGAATCGATGACCCGCATCAGCGTTGGTGAGTAGGTCAGAGGAAGAACCCCAGAGCCATCCTCGGGAGCCACTCTCTTAAGACTCCATCAAACTCTCGATGACCCCACCGGAGTCTTCTCCCAGGTGAGAGGCCACCCGATCGACTCCCATCGACGTCCTCAGACGGGCTGGTCTTCCTTCACACCGAAGAGGTCACTGGTTCGATCCCAGTATCGCCCACTCTGGAGAGGGAGACCTGTGGTCAGCGGCTTCGCCGCTTTCCCCGGGTCTCCTTCGTCGTTTACACGGGGGGACGACCCCCCGAGCCCTCCGATGCGAAGGGGCTGTCGCCCCCTCGCGCTCGCTGGACAGGTGTCCCGTCGACGGCGGGGTGGCCTGGAGCTGAATCGGCTGTCAGAGAGGGGTGCCTGCTGGCCAGTGGTCCACGTGGTCTTGGATGGCTTCCACCAGTTCGGCGATGCCCTTGTTGGTGTCCAGCGGATCTGAGTCGTTCGTTCGGTACAGCGTGTTGGTCAGGATCGCCACGCCGAATCCGCCGATTCGCTGCAGAAGGGAGCTGCTGCCCCACAGGTTTCCGGTGTGGCTCCAGTTGGAGCCGTTGACCACCCAGCCGCAGGCGTAGCCGTTCGAGTTCGGCAGGCCTGAAGGCGTGGTCATGTGCGTGATCCGGGCGGGGTCGAGGATGTCGGGTGGGGTGGCGGAACCGTCGACCCTTGCCAGGAAACGCAGCAGATCGGTTGCCGTGGCCAGCCAGCCGCCGTGCGCGTCCATGCGGGTCACCGGGATGCCGTAGGGGTTCCGGCCGTTCTGGTCGTAGTAGACGACCTCGCCGGGACGCCGGTCGGCCAGGGTGTCGCCGGCCAGTTCCATGTCGTGGATGCCGCACGGAGCCAGGATCTCCCGCTGGACGTAGGACTCGTACGACTCACCGGTCACCTCCTCGATGACCCGGCCGAGCACGCAGTAGCCGAAGTTGGAATAGGCGTAGTTCGTGCCCGGAGCGTGGTTCAGCGACCGGTTGGCCAGCACCCAGGAGATGAGCTGCCGGTGGTTCATGGAGGTGTTGGCGAACATCGGATCGTCGGGGAGGTAGGGCCAGCCGCCGGAGGAGTGCTGGAGCAGGTGCTGGACGACGATGTCCTTGGCCCGGGGGTCGACCGGCGTGCCGTAGTCGCGCAGATGGCCGTCTTCCCCGAAGACCAGGTCGATCGTGGTGAGACGGTTCTCCGCCACGAGTTTCATGACGGCGGCGGAGGTGATCGGCTTGGCCACGCTGGCGATCCGGAACCGGCTCGCGGTCGTCACCCTCTCGCCGGTCACCCGGTCTGCCGCGCCGTACCCCTGAGCGTGCACCAGACGCCCGTTCATGCTGATCGCCAGCGAGAGCCCCGGCACGTCGTGGAACTTCATGAACTTCTCGACCAGGGCGTCGATGACCGGGGCGGCCTCACGCTTCTCCCAGACGGGGCAGAACCGCTGGACCGCGGCCGATCCGAGACCGGCGGAGAATCCTCCGACCGACACCAGCCGGTACTTCTCCCGACCGTAGTGCTGGGCCTCGGCTTTGAACGTCGCGACGTCGATGCCGTGCCGGGTGGCGAACGGCCGTCCGATGCTGCGTCGCCAGATCGAGGTGAAATAGTCGTGATGGGCGCCGGCGGAATTCGGCACGCTGAACCCGATGACGCGCACCGGACGGTAGTGGTCGTGGTCCATTCCGTCGAAGATGTTCTGGTAGTTGAGGGCGGACACCTGTGGCTTGATCCAGTCCCAGCGGGTGTCGTATCCGGGCCACCCCTCGAAGACGACGGAGCAGAAAGGTTTGTTCTCCAGGCGGTATCCGCTGATGTCGACGGGAACGAAGCCGTTTCTTCTGTGGTCCGAGACGAGTGTGTAGAGATCGGCGAGCCCGATGACGTGGAACGACGTCCACATCGGGTGCCCCGCTCGCCTCTCCTTCTCCCAGACGGTGGCGAAGTAGGCGTTCGTGCCGACGTTGTAGCCGTTGACGATGACAGGCCGGTATCCAGCGGCTTTGCGCTGATTGTAGACGGTCAGATAGTTCGCGAAGGGAATCGAATGGTCCGTCCACCGCTCGGGGCCTGATCCGCTTTCCCAGATACCCGCGTAATACGCCTTTCCGGCGATCTCGTAGCCGCAGACGTCCACGATTCGCAGGCCCAGGGTTTCGACGTAATGCTTGTAGGCATCACGGAACTGATCGTAATTGAGATCCCACCGAGTGACGTTACTCACCGAGCACCCCCGTCGCGCTATTATGCGCCTTATACCCGAGGTGGGCACGTTCCTATCCCTGCGTCTGTGAGCGCAAAACGCAATCAATTGGGTTATTTTCCGCGTGTTTGAATGAGCCGCAACGCCCGGTGCCGCAGCCTGCTCTCCGCACGCGACGATCCGCCTCGCTGCCCCGCGTCAGTGCCCCGCGTCGCTGTCGCTCCGGGTCGCTCTCTTCCGGCGAAGGGCTCCGCTGCTGCAAGACGGACCCGGCGGGAATGAGCCGTAGAAGGTCAAGGCTTCAATCTCGGGGAGCCAATCGGGAGCCAATCTCGCTCCGATTTCCACGAGTCCGGCTCCCGCAAGGCCGTTGTTCCACCGTGGCTGCGTTAGGTGAGGCCGGTGGCATGACGCGGGCACCGAAGTCGAGGGCGAACGGGGAACGGGCCGACCTTCGTCGCATGCTGGGGACCGTCGACCGTCCGTCGCCGTTCAGGCTTGGCTGCTCTTGCGGCGTCGGGATCTCAGCAGCACGAACAGCCCGAGGAGCGCGGCCGCTGCCGCCGTGCCCGTCGCGACCGTGACCACGGCTGTGGTCACGCCGCCGCCCGAGGCGGTGAAACGCAGTCGCGTGGTCTGCTGTCTCGCGGTGTAGAGCGTCTGGGTCGGGGTGGCGGGGGTCTCCGCGGTGAGCATGGTGCGGTAGTTCTCGTCCAGGTCGGTGAGGGCGCTCACCGTCACGTCTAGGTCGACCGCGGGGGCGGGGCAGTCGAAGGTCAGGCGGGCGCCCTGGGCGACCAGTTGCTCCAGTGACTCCAGTTTGCCGGGGCAGCGTTTCCCGCTCTGGGCCACCGTGATGCGGCCGAGCAGGTAGTCGTGGACCGCCGCCGACCGTTGCAGTTTCTGCTCTCCGGTGAGGGCGGTGGACACCGGTCCGGTGGCCGGGTTCTCGAACGCGCCCAGTGACTGGCCCAGGGCCACCCAGTCGTCCTCGGCGGCCAGCCACGAGATGGCCACCTGGGAGCCGTCGACGCTGATCCGGGCCGTCGACGGCGGGCCGAAGGGGTGCGCTGCCGCAGGGGTCGCGGTCAGCGTCGTGACGGCCAGCAGGGCGGCGGTCAGGGCGGTTCGGAAGGTCACTGGGGGCTCCTGTTGGGACGGGCGGGCCGGCGTGGTGCGCCGGCCCGCCCGTGACACTGCTACTTGACGGTGATCACCGGGCTGGTGATCTGCTGGGTGGCGCTCTCCAGGTACACCCGGTAGGTGCTGTCCTTGTCGAGGTCGGCCGGGAGCTTGAAGCCGTACACCAGCTTGCCGAGGGCGTCGGCGGTCTGGGTGCCGACGTAGATCCGGTTGTCGACCGTGCCCTTGGTGCGGACCAGGTAGACCTTGACCTTCTCGGCGGGGTTGAAGCCGAAGGCGGTGGCGGTGAGCTGCTCGCCCGGGGTGACGCTGGTCTTGTCGACGACGACCTGCTCGCCGGTGTTGCCGGTGCCGAGCTCGGTGACGGTGCGCTCGCCCGCGTCGTTCTTGCGGATGACGAAGCCGTCGTGGTGCTCGCCGTTGGCGTAGCGGGCCTCGAAGCGGATCTGGTCCTTGTCGACGTCGATCATCTGGTACAGCTGCGTGTTCTCGCTGGTGCTGATGACCTCGGCGCCGTTGCCGGTCCAGTTCACGCCGCCGTTGAGCTCGTACATCTTGCCGCCGGAGACCGACACGACGTACGAGACGCCGTTGTGGGTGGTCGCGGACTGGCGGGCGGACTTCAGGTTGCCCCGGCCGTACGAGTGGTCGTGGCCCTGGAGGACCAGGTCGACGCCGTACTTCTCGAACAGCGGGGCCCACTGGGCGCGGACGACCGGGTTGTTACGGGTGCCGGTGTTGGAGTAGACGGGGTGGTGGAAGGTCACCACGGTCCACTTGTTGGGGTTGTCCTTGAGCAGGCCCTCCAGCCAGGCGGTCTGCTTGGCCATCAGCTCGGGGATGGACTGGACGTTGGTGTTCAGGCCGATGAAGCGCACGCCCTGGTAGTCCACCCAGTAGGCGGTCTTGGCGATGTTCTGCGCGCTCGGGTAGTCGGACCAGGCGGGGCCGTTGTCCGGGTAGGGGAACTGCGGGACCCAGAACGACGACAACGAGGCGCCGCTGTACTCGTGGTTACCGGTGATCGACAGGTTGTTGACCTGGCTGTCGATGAAGCCGCCGGCCTTGAACCACTGGCCCCACTGCTCCTCGCTGTTGGCGGAGTCGATGAGGTCGCCGGCGTTCACGATCATCTTGGCCTGGGGCCGGTCGGCGAACGCCTGGCGGAACACCCGCGGGACGGCCGAGTCGATGTAGTTCTGCGCGTCGCCGTAGTAGATGAAGGAGAACGGCTGGAAACCGGCCGCGGCGGTGGTGAAGTCGTTCCACTCGCTCCAGTTGGCGCCGTCGCCGACGCGGTAGGTGTACCGGGTGGCGGGCTTGAGGCCGGTGAACTCGACCGTGTGGTAGGTCGAGGCGTAGCCGAGGGTGGTGTTGACCGGGGTGCTCGACTGCGCCTTCACATTGCTGACGGCGCCGGCGGCGGGGGCGACCTCGCCCAGCGCGCGAGGCGACTCCAGGATCTCGGCCTGGGCGAACTCGGCGGTGGTCTCGGCGCGCCAGGTGACCTTCTGGGACGACGAAGGCGTGGCGGTCGGGGTCAGGATGACCCGGTCGGGCACGGGGGTGGGCTTGTGGATCTCGGCGGCGGGGAACTTCGGCGGGGCCGCGGCGCCGAACGCCATCGGGCTGAAGGACAGACCGCCCACGAGCAGCGCGCTGGCGCCGATCACGATTTTGGCCTGCCGGGTCCGCAGGGACCAGGGTCGGGTGGCGTCACTCACGTCGAGCTTCACTCCTGAGGAAGGGACTTCCCCCCACCGAGGGGCACGGTGGGATGTCCGAAATCCACGCAGAGCCGGTTGACCGAAGATCGGCCAGAAGCTTGCCGCCAAATGAACTGACGATCTCCACCGCACCGTTGCGAGGAACCGTCATCCCTGCTCCGCGCGGCCGACACCCGCCGTTGAGGTGATATTTCACTTGGGCCACCAGCCTGAGGGGCCAGCATGATCAGCCGTCAGGACAGGTGCCGATGACCGTTCCGTTCCGCCTTCTGACGATGGCGCCGGCCGTCCTGGCGCTCGGCGCGCTCTTCGTCGTCCCGGCCCCCTCGGCGGTGCACAAGGGGGACGACTTCATGACCCCGGAGACGACCGGGGTGCTCAGCCTGGAGCCGGGCGAGTGCTTCACCGACCCGGAGTACTCCCCCGCGGCGGGCGAGGAGGTCGTCCTCTACACACCCTGCGACCAGCACGCCGACAACCAGTCCTACGGTTTCGTGCACGCCGACGACGGGCCCTACGACCGCGCCGCGCTGGCCGCGTTCGGCTGGAGCAGCTGTAAGCGGGGGTTCACGCACTACTGGCCCGGCGAGGCGGGCGCCGAGCTGGACTTCTACCCGATCCTGCCGACCGCCGAGACCTGGGCCGACGGCGACCGCGACGTCATGTGCGTGGTGTACGACCCCCGTGGCGAACTGACCGGTTCCCTGCTGCCCCGGGCCTGACCCCCGGCGTGGCACCCCCTCGGCCTCCTCCCCGTCGGCGACGATCTTGCTTGTGGACGTCATCGGCGCCGGTTTCGGGCGGACCTGCACCCTGTCTCTGAAAGAGGCACTCGAAATCGTGGGTTTCGGTCCCTGCTATCACATGCTCACGGTCGTCGAGGAGCCCCGCCGGGTCCGCGACTGGCTCGACGTGGGCGACGGCGAGAGCGCCGATTGGGACCGGATCTTCCGCGGGTTCCGGTCGGCGGTCGACTTCCCGGCCGTCTCCTACTGGCGTGAGCTGGCCGACCACTATCCCGGGGCCAAGCTCGTGCTGACCGTCCGGGATCCCGAGCGGTGGTACGAGAGCGCGCGGGCGACGATCTTCCAGCACACGGTCGACGTCGACGAGCCCGAGTCGTGGTGGCGGCGGGCGCTGCACCGGCTGGCGCTGCGGCGGGTGCCCGAGATGGCGCTGTTCCCGAAGATGGCCAAGGCCACGGTGGCCGACCAGGTCTTCGGCGGGCGGATCGACGACCGGGACCACTGCGTCGAGGTGTTCCGGCGGCACATCGAGGAGGTCAGGGCTGCGATCCCGGCCGACCGGCTGCTCGTGTTCGAGTGCGAGGAGGGGTGGGAGCCGTTGTGCCGGTTCCTCGGCGTGCCGGTTCCCGGCGTGCCGTTTCCGCACGTCAACGATCGCACGCACTTCAACCGAGGACAGCCCTGGCGGGATCTGCGGATGGTGCTCCGAGGGCGTCGGCCGGGAGGCTGACGGTGAACGTCGCGCCCTCGCCGGGGGCGCCGGCCACGGTCAGGACGCCGTCGTGGCCGTCGACGACCTCCTTCACCAGGGCCAGGCCCAGACCGTAGCCCTGGCTCTCGGTCACGTGGCGCAGGAAGAGGCGGGCCGGGTCTCCGGGGGCCAGGCCGGCGCCGTCGTCGGCGACCGTCAGGCTGACGCGGTCGGCGGAGGCGGCCACGGTGATGGTGATGCGGCCGCCGGGGGCGGTGTGGGTGAGGGCGTTGTCGACCAGGGCCGACAGGACCCGGCGCAGGGCGGGGGCCGCGCCGCTGACGACCGTCGGGCCGTTCGCGCGGTGGACCTCGATGGCGACGCCGCGCGACTCGGCGCGGGCCGACTCGGCCTCGGCGAGGTCCTGGGCCAGCAGGGCCAGGTCGACGGGGCGGCGCAGGCGGTCGCTGAGCAGCAGGTCGTCGACGACCTCGCCGAGTTCGCGGGTGCCGGTGACGAGCCGGTCGACGTCCTCGACGGGCAGTTCGCCGCGCCGCATGCGGACCGAGACCAGTTGGGCCCGGGTGTGCAGGCGGGCGAGCGGGGTGCGCAGTTCGTGGCTGACGTCCTCGGTGAAGCGGCGCTGGCGGGCCAGCGCCTCGCCGAGCGGGGCGATGGCGCGGCGGGCGATCACGTACCCGATCAGCACGGCGGCCAGCAGCGATACGATCTCGGCGACGACCAGGGTGTGCAGCAGGCGGTCGCGTTCGGAGATCTGGTAGCGCAGGTCGAGCGCGGCCTGGCGGATGACCTCGCCCCGGCGTTCGGTGTGGATCAGGTACTCCAGGCCGCCGAGTTCGGCGCGCTCGACGCGGACGCCCCCGTCGCGCTCGACGCCTCTGATCCCGGCCAGCCACGGGAGCGTGTCGGGCGCTCCCGGCGAGCGGCGCAGCGTGCCGCCCTCGACCTCCACCAGCCACAGGCAGGGCGGCGGGCTGGTGATCAGGGCGCGTTCGACGGCCACCCTGACCTCGCGGCGGGCGGCGGCGTCCTGCTGGCCGGCCATCACGCCGTAGACCAGGCCGCCCATGATGAGCAGCAGGACGGAGATCGTGCCGGCGGTGCGCAGGGTCACCCGGCGGCGGGCGCGGCTCAGCAGCGCGTTCACAGGCTGCCCAGCCGGTAGCCGACGCCCCGGACCGTGCGGACCACGCCCGAGCCGAGTTTGCCGCGCAGGTAGTAGACGTATGTGTCGACGATCGACTCCGTCGTCGCGCCGTCGAAGACGCCCCGGCGCAACGACGCCCTCGTGTGGACGTGCCGGGGACGCACCGCCAGCGCGCGGAGCAGGCGGCACTCCTGGCCCGACAGCGGCACCTGCGCGCCGTCGGGCAACCACACCGCCTGCGCGCCCAGGTCGAGCCAGGCGCGGCCGAGCGGGAGCAGTTCGGCGTGGTCGGTGTGGCGGCGGGTGAGCGCCCGCACGCGGGCCAGGAGTTCGTCGATCTCGAAGGGTTTGACCAGGTAGTCCTCGGCGCCGGCGTCGAGGCCCGTGACGCGGTCGTGCACGCTGCCGAAGGCGGTGAGGAACAGCGCCGGGACGGTGACGGCCCGGCGCCGCAGGCGGCGGATCAGGTCGAGGCCGTCGAGGGCGGGCAGCCCCCGGTCGACGACCAGGACGTCGTAGGCCCGGCTGAGCGCCAGGTGGAGGCCGCGCTGGCCCTCCGCGGCGTGATCGACCTCGTAGCCGTGGTCGGTGAGGATCTCGACGAGGAGCGCGCCGAGTTCTCGGTCGTCTTCGATGAGCAGCAGCCGACGTGCCACGGAACCAAAGTGTCACTCCTGTCACCGAAGCGCCAGAGCCCGAAAAACACCACCTGCGGTTCTGCCGGAAAATAGGTGAAAGTTACACCAACTGGTCCTCCCGTTCCGGGTCCTTCTCCTCCAGGCGGGCCGGCAGGGCGAGCTGGTAGAGGGGCAGCGCCCCGGCCGTGGTGATGACGGCGACCAGGACGAGCATCGCGAAGACCTCCTGGCCGATCATCCCGTGGGCCAGGCCGATGTTGATGAAGATCAGGATCATCAGGCCCCGGGCGTTCATCAGGGCGCCGACGGCGTACGACTCGCGCCACGAGAAGCCCATCGCCTTCATCGAGACGGCGCAGCCGAAGTACTTGCCGACGAAGCCGGCCAGCAGGATCAGCAGGAAGGCCAGCAGCATCGCGCCGCCCGCGATGCCGTCGAGGTGGGTGTTGAGGCCGGAGAAGGTGAAGAACACCGGCAGCAGCAGGGTGGAGACGACCTCCATCATGCGGCCGTGCAGGGCCTCGCGGAACTTCGGGTCGCGGGGCATGGCCAGGCCCGCGATGAAGCCGCCGAACACGGCGTAGACGCCGATCCAGTCGGTCAGCCAGCCGGCGGTCAGCGGGACGAGCACGACGACGTACATCATGGTGGGGCTCAGGGTGCCCGTGGCGGCGAAGCGGGCGCCGAGCGGGCGCAGGAGCGGGGCCACCAGTTTCAGCATGACGACGGCGAACAGCGCGGTCAGCGCGATCGTGCGCAGCGCGCCGCCGCCGCCGGTGTCGAGGTGGAGGGCGGTCAGCACGGCCAGCAGGCACCACGCCACCGCGTCGTCGACCGAGGCGGCGAGCAGGGTGAGCCGGCCGATCGGGGAGTTCTGCAGGCCGCGTTCGTAGAGGATGCGGGCGAGCATCGGGAACGCGGTCAGCGACAACGCGCCGCCGACGAAGAGGGCGAACTCCCACCTGCTGGTCTGCCCGGCCGACAGGGTCCCGTACAGGATCAGGCCCGCGCCGAAGCCGAGGGCCAGCGACGGCAGGAAGCCCGACACGGCCAGCACCCCGGCCCGTCTGACCTGGGCGGGGCTGCTCGCGCTGTGGTCGAGGCCGGCCCCGACGAGGAACATGTAGAGGGTCAGGCCGATGGTGCTCAGGACGTACAGGATCGGTTTGATCTCCGACGGGAACAGCGCCTGCTGCGCGCCCGGGAACACCCAGCCGAACAGGGTCGGCCCGAGCAGCACGCCCGCGACCATCTCCCCCAGCACACGGGGCTGGCGCACCATCAGCGCGAGCCGCCCGCAGATCGCGGCGGCGACGAGGATGACGACCAGCGCGGGCAGCACCTTCAGCACGAGTTCGAGATTGGCGTCCATGTGATCACCTGTCTCCGAAGTGGCGGGCGCAGAGGGCCTGGCGGCGGGCGTCCCAGACCATGTACGCGCCGAGCACGAGTTGGACGAGGCTGCGCCAGACGTCCTCCCACCGGTCCCGCACCGCCATGACCCGGAGTCTCCAGGCGGGCGGCGGCGAACCGGCGGGGGTGAGCAGGCAGGGGCCCCGGTTGGGCAGCGAACGGGTGTGCCGGGCCGACGACGAGAACTCCCACCGGCCGAGGAGCTCCCGGCACGCCGCGCGCAGCGCGATCGGCGCCACCCGCCAGGCCGGGCAGGGCCGGTTGGCGGCGACGCCGAACGGGATGTGGTTGAGGTCGCGGACGCCGTGTTCGAACCGGGCCGGGTCGAAGCGGTCGGGGTCGGGGAAGCCGGCGCGGTGGAAGTCGGGGTAGTTGAAGCAGAGCACCGACCCTTCCGGGATGTCCGGCATGTCGCCCCGGGTGATGCGGTGCGCGACGCCGAACAGCGGATAGAGCCGGAAGGTCTCGTTGATGACCTGGTCGAGGAACCGGTCGTCCCCGGTGCGGGCCCGCGCCTGCGTCTCCTTGTGCTGGGCCAGGACCATGCCGAGGTGCGCGGTCGCCTCGGCCATCTGGACCACGGCCGTGTTGAAGAAGACGCCCTGTAGGTAGAGGGCCTGCTCGTGCCGGGTCAGCCCCTCGGGCAGGGGGTGCCGGACGTCGTCGAGCCGGGTCTCCAGGTAGGCGGTGAGCCGGTCGCGGCGGTCCATGTGCCGCAGGCCGGTGCACTTCAGCGCGGTCACGACGTCGTCGGCGTTGGCGGTGATGAGGGCGCGGGCCTCGGCCGGGCACCGCTCGCCGAAGACGAGCTCGTAGGAGAACTCGGCCCAGACCGGCATGGCCAGGTCGCGCAGCCGGTAGGCGGGGGTCGCGCGGCGGGCGCAGCGCACGGCCAGGGCCTCGATCTCGGTCTTGGAGACCGTCAGGAAGCCCCGTGTCGCGGCGGCGACGGCGTCGTAGCGCTCCCCCGGTTCCAGATGCTCCTGGTGCAGGTCGGCGCCCGGGGAGAGCCAGTACCAGAACAGGTCCGAGAGGGCCGCGCCCCGGCTGCGGCCCGAGGCGGCCGGGTGGGAGTAGACCTCGCGGAACCGGTCGACCGGCACCGCGACCGTCTCCTCGCCGTTGACCCGCTCGAACACCAGCAGCCGCAGGGCGACCACCCGGCCGGGCAACCACCAGGGCAGGCTCAGCACGAAGAGGGCGAGGAGGATCAGCATCGGCGCACCACGCCCGGGTCGAGCGGGGCGCCGGTCAGCGCCATGGCGACCTCGGTCTCGGTACGGAACCGGCGCAGCACCTCGCGCACGCCCCGCTCCCCCTCGGCCGCCAGCGCCCACAGGATCGGCCGCCCGACCAGCACCGCGCGGGCGCCCAGGGCGAGCGCGATCACGACGTCGGTGCCGCGCCGCACCCCGCCGTCGACCGTCACCGGCACGGCCCCGCCGACCGCGTCGACGACGTCGGGCAGCAGGTCGAGCGCGGCGGCCACCCGGTCGAGCTGGCGGCCGCCGTGGTTGGAGACCATGACCATGGCGGCCCCGTGGGCCACGGCGGTCCGGGCGTCGTCGGGGTGGGTGACGCCCTTCACGATCAGCGGCATGTCGGTGACCTCGCGCAGCCGGTCGAGATGGGCCCACGAGATCTCCGGGGAGAACTCGATCGGCCGCACGACGTCGCCCTCGCGGAGGTTCTCGCAGACCAGCCCTTCGGGCAGGTCGTGGAAGCCGTTGTGCAGGTCGCGCGGCCGGATGCCGAACACGGGCGAGTCGGCGGTGACGACGAGGGCCCGGCAGCCCGCCTTCTCCGCCCGGCCGACGACACGCTCGGTGAAGGCCATGTCGGGCTGGACGTACAGCTGGAACCACAGGGTCGCGCCCGTCTCGGCGACGGCCTCGACCGGGGTGGTCGAGGCCATGCTGACGATCATGATCGTGTCCTCGGCGGCGGCGGCCCGCGCGGTCGCGAGTTCGCCGTCGGGGTGGGCGAGCCGGTGGAAGGCGGTCGGGGCGACCAGCACCGGCAGGGAGGCACGGCCACCGGGCAGGGTCACCGCCAGGTCGGGCCGCGTCCCGCCGAGCACGCGGGGCACCAGCCGCAACCGGGCGAACGCCGCCTCGTTCTCGTGGACGGCGCTCTCGTCGCCGGCCCCGCCGGCGAAGTAGTCGTAGTGGGCCTTCGGGAGGCGTTCCCTCGCGACGGCCTCGTACGAGGGCATCAGACCGTCCGGGCGAAGAAGGCCCGCAGCGGCTCCAGATGCACGTCCGGGGACGTCCAGTCGTTCTCCAGGTTCTCGGTGACGTGGTGGACGGCCGGCTCCTCGCCGGGGCGGTGGTGGCGGACGACCGGGTGGAGATAGTGGCCCTCGTCGGCGCGGGCGGCGTCGCTCTGGGTGATGCGGCCCACGGTCACGTCGAAGGGGTCGACCTGGTCGTGGCCGGGGCCGTACTCCAGGGTGATCGTGTAGTGGGGGCCGTCGATCGGCAGGTCGACCGGGCGTTCCTCCAGGTAGCGGCCGTCGTGCGTGATGACGTCGGCGATCACGCCGAACTGCTGCCACAGGGCCGAGCTGCGGTTGACCCGGTCGAGCACCGCCTGCGCCATCGCCTTCGGGTCGGCGCCGACGTCCTCCCCGGGCCACCGGACGTCGTGGTGCCGTTCCTCCAGGATGCGGTGGAGGGCGCGGACGCCGTAGCGGAAGCCGTGGATGAAGCCGCTGGTGCCACGCTTGAAGTCGCGCGACTGGGTGATGGTGCCGGCGAAGTGCAGGCCCGGCACGTCGACCGACTCGTAGGCCGGGGTGAGGGCCGGGAAACGGCCGCTGGCGTGCAGCGCGGGGCGGCAGGTGTCGTCGAAGATCGACCGGTCGAACGCGAACCCGGCGCAGACGATGACACGGTCGTAGGGGATGTCCTTGGTGACCTCGTCGGCCCGCACGAACGCGACCGTCACGCGGTAGGTCCCGTCGTCGAGGCGCTCGATGTGCCGCACCTCGCCGTCCAGGACGGCGTTCTGGGACTTGAGCTGGTAGGTGTCCAGGAAGTTGTTGTTGACCGCGCGCAGGTGGCCGACGTAGTGGGTGCGCCAGGCCATCTTGACCGAGCGCGGCCCGGCCACGTGGACGACCGCGGCGGTCTCGACCAGGTTGTCGGCGGTCTCGAAGGCCGAGTTGCCCTTGCCGATGATGAGCACCCGCTTGTCGACGAACTCCTTCGGGTCGACCGAGACGACGCCGTACTGCTCGGCCTGCTCGACGCCGGGGATGGCCGGGACGTTCTCCCTGCTCACGCCGGTCGCGATGATCAGCCGCCGGGCGGTGCGCACGGTGCCGTGGTCGTCGGTGACGGCGAACCCGTCGTCGTTCCTGGTGACGTGGCGGGCGCGGGAGCCGTACACGACATCGAGGCCCTCGGCGAATCGGGCCAGGTAGCGCACCATGTCGTCGGCGTGCGGGAAGTAGCGGTCGCTGAAACGGGTGAACAGCAGCTCCGGGTCGTCGGACAGGAGGCTGTTCCAGTCCATCCGGAGGTTCAGTTCGGGGTCGTCGGTGCCGTTGTACTTCTTGTTGATGGAGATGAGGGTGCGATGGCGGGGGAAGGTCGCGAAGAACGTGCCCGGCGCCGGGCCCGCCTCCATGATCGTGTACGACCTCCCGGCCGCCCGCAGGAACCATCCCATCTGCAGACCGGCCGGTCCCGCGCCGATCACCAGGTAATCCAGCATGCCCCCAGTGTTGGCGGGCGATTCTCAGAGAACGATCAGAGCCAGTAAGGCTTTCTTGTCAGGCTTGCCCGACGCCGCCAGGGGCACCTCGTCGATGACCGTGATCGTGGCGGGCACGTGGTCGGCGCCCAGTTCCTCCTGGACGACCGCTTTCAGCTCCCCCAGGTCGGGGTCCTTCGCGACGACGAAGGCGTGGGCCGCCTCGCCGGTGGCCCGGTCGGGGGCGCCGACGACGTAGGCCGCCTCGACACCGGGATGACTCTCCAGGGCGCGCTCGATCGGCCCGAGGTAGACGACCATCGCGTTGACCATGACGGCCTCGCGGGCCCGCCCGACGATGTGGAGGTACCCCTCGTCGTCGACGTGGCCCAGGTCGCCGGTGCGCAACCAGCCGTCGCTGATCGGGTTCTCCTCCCCGTTCCAGTAGCCGCTCATCAGGTAGGGGCTGCTGACCAGCAGCTCGCCCTCCTCGACCCGGACCCGGACCATCGGATGGGGACGGCCGACGGTGTCGGCCTTGGCGGGCATCTCGCCGGGCGTGAGCATGGAGATCGACCCGGCCTCCGTCGCGCCGTAGCCCTGGTAGACGACCGGCCCGAGCAGCTTCACCGCCCGCTCCAGCCGGGACGCGGAGATGGGCGAACCGCCGACCATCATGGTGCGCATGTCGGGCAGTTCGGTGCCGGTGTCGATGATCTGGGTCAGCCGCGGCACGGTGAAGATCGAGCCGGTGATGCGCAGGTCGCGGTAGACGCGGGGAAACTCCGGGTCGACCGGGATCACGACGGTGCCGCCGCCGAGCAGCGCCAGCGCGAGGTGCTCGAAGACGACCATGCTCGCCAGCGTGCCGAACAGCAGGTACCGCTCGAACCCGGCGGCCATCTCCCGGGCCACCGGCGACCACTCCTCGGGTTGCCAGGCCCAGTGGCGGTCGAGGGCGCCGTAGGTGACGGCGCAGCCCTTCGGCCGGCCGGTGCTGCCGCTGGTGAAGGCCAGCAGGGCGACGTCTTCTGGTTGGCCCAGCGGGGTCAGGAGGGGATCGGCCCCGGCCTCGGGCAGGTTCGCGTCGTCGACGACGTGGTCGACGTCCATGGCCAGGACGTGCGCCAGCTGCGCCTTCGAGTAGCCCGGCCGCACGCCGACCACCCGGCAGCCCAGCACGTGCGCGGCCATCTGGGCGGCGAACGCCTCCGGCGTGACCGACGTCCGGAACGCGATCGCCCTGCCGCGCAGGCCCTTGGCGTCCAGCACGCCCGCCATCGCGCCGATCATGGCGAGCAGCTCCGCGCGGGTGACGACGCGGGAGCCGTGCTCGAACACGGGCCGGCCCGGTTCCTCTCGCAGGAGGTCCAGCAGCGGTGCGGGGAAGACCATGCGCGTCTCCTTCGGGTCTGGGAAAGCGGCCACGGACGCGATACAACCACCGTGAGATCAGAGCCCGATCAGACCCGATCAGACCCGGGAGGCCGCTCGTGGACGTCATCGGCGCGGGATTCGGCCGGACCGGCACCAGGTCGCTGAAGGCGGCCCTCGAACTGCTGGGCTTCGGCCCCTGCTACCACATGGCCACCGTGATCGCCGAACCCCACAGGGTCGGCCAGTGGCTGGAGGTCGGCGAGGGCCGGCCGGCCGACTGGGACACGATCTTCGCGGGCCACCGCTCGGCGGCCGACTTCCCGGCGTCGGCGTACTGGCGCGAACTCGCCGCCTGCTATCCGCAGGCGAAGATCGTCCTGACCGTCCGCGACCCCGGCCGCTGGTACGCCAGCGCCCGCGAGACCATCTTCCGCCGCCCGATCGAGGAGGGCACGCCGAAACCGTGGTGGCGCCGCCTGGTGACCCGCCTGATCGCCTGGCGGGTGCCCGACTTCGCGCTCCTGCCCAGGATGCTGCACGCGACCGTCTACGACCGCCTGTTCGACGGCCGCGTCGCCGACCGCGACCACTGCCTGGAGGTCTTCCGCCGGCACGTCGAGGAGGTCCGCACGACGATCCCGGCCGACCGGCTGCTGGTGTTCGAGTGCGAGGAGGGGTGGGAGCCGCTCTGCCGGTTCCTGGGGGTGCCGGTGCCGGACGTGCCGTTTCCGCAGGCGAACGAGCGGGCGGCGTTCCACGCGAAGCGGCCGGGGCGGGCGCTGCGGCTGATCGTACGGGGCCGCTGAGGGCTCAGCCCGCGAGCATGGCGCGCATGCGGCCGATCTCGATCTGCTGGCCCGTCACGATGTCGAGCGCCAGCGTGCGTATCAGCTGGTCGCGGCCCGACTTCAGCTGCTCGCCCGCCATCGTCACCGCGCCCTCGTGGTGGCGGATCATCAGGGTCAGGAACAGCCGGTCGAACGCCGCCCCGCGCGCGGTGCGCAGGTCGTTCATCTCCGCCAGCGAGGCCATGCCGTAACCCGTCGTGTGGGCGTGGCCCGCCGGGATCTCGCGGCCGAGCCGGGTCAGCCAGCCGCCCAGGACGCCGATCTCCGGCTGCTGGGCGGTCGTGATGCGCGCGGCCAGGGCCTTGACCTGCTCGTCGGCGGCGCGGGCGAGGGCCAGGCCGGTCATCTCCAAGGCCTGCCGGTGGTGGCCGATCATGCCCTCGGCGAAGCGCACGTCGGCGGCGGCCACCTCGGCGGCGTCGGTGCCCAGGGTCTGGCCGGGGGTGGCCACTGTGCCGCTCTCGCCGGGGGCGCCGGGCAGCACGACCGGGGGGCCCGAGCCCGCCACCACCGGGCGCGGGGCGTCCGCGCCGGGGGTGCAGGCGGCCATCGTCACCAGGGCGATGGCCGCTAAGACGGCACGTCTCACGGGTCGAGGTCGTCGGCCGCGCGGGCCGCGAAGGCCTCCATCGCCGCGCGGGTGACCGGGCCGGGACCGACCGGCAGGGCCTTGCCGTCGACCAGGCCGATCGGCTGGATGTCGCGGGTCGTGGAGGTCAGGAAGGCCTCTTCGGCGTCGTAGAGCGCCGCGAGCGGGACGTCCTCCTCGACGGCGTCGGGGTACCACTCCAGGGCCAGGGCGCGGGTGACGCCGGCCAGGCAGCCCGACGACAGGGTCGGGGTGATCAGGCGGCCGCCGCTGACGATGAAGATGTTGCTGCCGGTGCCCTCGCAGAGGTTGCCGGCCAGGTTCTCGAAGATGGCCTCGCCGCCGCCGCGCTCCTTGGCATACGCCAGGGCCTTGGCGTTGTCGCCGTAGGAGGTCGACTTCACGCCGGTCAGCGCGCCGCGCTCGTTGCGGGGCCACGGCACGACGACCACGTCGGCGGTGACCGGGAACGGCTTCTGCTCGCCGACGATGATGATCGTGTTGGCGCCCTCGGAGCCTCGGTCGCTGCCCAGGGGGCCCGGGCCGCTGGTGTAGGTGATGCGGATGCGGCCCAGCGGCCACGCCGGAGCCGCCGCGACGGTCTCGCGCACGCCGTCGGCGATGGCCTTCGTGTCGGGTTCGGGGAGGTCCATGCGCTTGGCCGACAGCGCCAGGCGGTCGAGGTGGCGGGTGAGGGCGAAGACCTCGCCGTCGGTCACCTTGATCGTCTCGAAGACGCCGTCGCCGACCATGAGCCCGTGGTCGAAGACGGACACGACCGCCTTCTCCGGAGCGATCAGATCGCCGTTGACCCAGATGGGAACCGCCATGTGAGCCTTCTACCCTTCGTCTGAGCGGGATGCGAGCGCGATGAGCCGGGACGCCTTCAGCTCCGTCTCGCGCCATTCGTGCCCGGGGTCGGAGCCCCATGTGATGCCGGCACCGGTGCCGAAGCGGATCTCCTCACCCGTGATCCAGAAGGTGCGGATGCCCACCGCCAGGGCGGCCTCGCGCCGATCGGCGTCGACCCAGCCCACCGCCCCACAGTATGGCCCCCGGGGCGCTGGTTCGAGCGCATTGATGATGCTCAGCGCGGACGATTTCGGCGCACCCGTGACGGAACCGGGCGGGAACGTCGCGGCGAAGATCTCCGGCCACGACCTCCGGGTGGTCGCCTGGACGGTCGACACGAGGTGCACCAGCCCGGGATGCTCCTCCACGGCCAGCAGCTCGGGCACCGTCACCGAGCCGACGTCGGCGACGATCCCCAGGTCGTTGCGGACCAGGTCGACGATCATCACGTTCTCGGCGTAGTCCTTCTCCAGCAGGTCGGCGTACGTCTCCCCGGTCCCCTTGATCGGCCGGGAGGTGATCACCGGGCCGCTGCGCCCCAGGTAGAGCTCCGGCGAGGCCGACACCACGGTCAGCCCCGGCACGTGGATCACCGCCGAGTGGGGCGCCGGGTTGCCCTCGGCCAGCAGCCCGGCCAGCGCCAGCGGGTCGCTGCGGTGGGTGAGCGGCGCCGACAACACCCGGCACAGGTTGGCCTGGTAGACCTCGCCGCGCTCGATGTGGGCGCGGATGGCCCGCACCCCGGCCTCGTAACCGGCCCGGTCGAGGGACGAGCGCCACTCGGAGCGGCGCGGCCCGATCCAGGGGCCGGTGGGGGCGGGCAGCGGGGCCTCGCGGACGTGGTCGAAGCGGGCCAGGGTGACCTTGCCCTCGAACTCCACCACGACCGCCCACCAGCCGCCCTCGTCGAGGGCGGCCAGATCGGTGGCGACGTCGCTCAGGCCGGTGGCCAGACGGCCCGCGACGTGGGCGAAGGCGTCGTGCATCCGGCCATTCTCCCAGCGGCCTCCCGGAGCACTCGCGTCAGCTCCCGGGCGGCGGGCAGCGCCACGCGCGGCAGCGCCGCGAACACGGTCCGGCGCGGGGCGTTCGCGGCGATCGGGCGCAGCACCAGGTCGGGCCGCATGCCCTGGGTCGCCAGCGCCGGGACGAGGGTGACGCCCAGCCCGGCGGCGACGAAGCCGAGCTTGGCCGTCCACTCCCCCACCCGCATGCCGACCCTCGGGGTGAACCCGGCGGCGGCGCACGCGGCGGCCAGCATGAGGCCCTGGCCGGGGCGGGCGCCCTCGATCCAGTTGTCGTCGCGCAGGTCGCGCAGGTCGATCTCGGCCCGGTCGGCCAGCCGGTGCCCGGCGGGCAGGCCGACGAGGAACTCCTCCTCCAGCAGCGGTTCGAGGGCGATCGAGGGCGGCGCGTCGAGCCCGGCCGGGTAGTCGCTGACCACGGCGACGTCGATGGCGCCCTGGTCGAGCCGCTCGACGAGATGGCCGGTCATGCCCTCGATGAGGGTGGTGTCGACGGCGGGGAAGGCGGCCCGGTAGTCCTTCAGCGCGGCCGGGACCAGCGCGGCGTTGGCCGTCGCGAAGGCGCCCACGCGGAGCCGCCCGCCGGTCCCCCGGTGGACGGCGGCCAGTTCCTCCTCGGCCCGCTGGAGGCGTTCGAGCACCTCACGGGTGTGCCGGTGGAGGGTGGCCCCGGCGGGGGTGAGGCGCACCCCCCGGGGCAGCCGCTCGAACAGCGGCCCGCCCGCGCGCGACTCCAGCGCGGCCACGCGCCGCGAGACGGCCGACTGCGTGTACTGGAGCTCCACGGCCGCCGCCGTGAAGGAGCCCAGCCGGGCCACCGCGTCGATCAGGCGCAGCGCGTCGGTGTCGAACACGGCGCCCCCTTTGACATTCCATGACCGCATGCCTTCCATGAAATGTACGCGTTGGTGGAATGCCTTGAGCAGGGCTAGGGTCGAAATGTGATCGCTTTTCTGGGATTGGGGAACATGGGTTCCCCCATGGCCCGCCGCCTCGTCGCCGCGGGCCAGAAGGTGACCGTGTGGAACCGCACGCGCAAGGAGCTCGACGGCGCGGCCGTGGCCGATTCGGCCGCCGAGGCGGTGTCGGGCGCGCCGATCGTCATCTCGATGTTGTCGAACCCCGCCGCCGTGGCCGAGGTGGTCGAGGCGGCGAAGCCGGGCCTGTCGGCCGGGACGATCTGGGTGGAGATGTCCACCATCGGGCCCGACGCCGTGGCCGAGGTGCGCGCTCAGTTGCCCGATGACGTCAGACTGGTCGACGCGCCCGTGCTCGGCACGGTCGGGCCCGCCGCCGAAGGCAAGCTGCGGGTGATCGCCGGGGGCGACGCGGCCGACGTCGACCAGGTCAGGGACGTGCTCGGGGTGTTCGGCATCGTCCACCACTACGGGGAACTCGGTTCGGGCGCGAAGATGAAGCTCGCCGTGATGGCCGGGCAGTTGTCGGTGCAGGTGCTGCTGGCCGAGAACCTCGCCTACGTCCAGCGGCTCGGCCTGTCGGCCGCCGACTACTTCGACCTGCTCGACGCGACCCTGCTCGGCGCGGCCGGCGAACGGCTGCGGCCGGTGGTCGAGGAGGGCGTGCCGGAGACCCGGTTCAAGCTGGCCCTCGCCGCCAAGGACCTCACCCTCGCGACCGAGGGCCCCGGCGAGGTGCAGACCCTCGCCGCCGCCGCCCGCGACCGCTACGCCCGGGCCGCCGAGGCCGGGCACGGCGAGGGCGACGTCACGGGCATCGTGCCCGCCCTGCTGGAACTGCCGTGAAGCTGAACCCGCCCACCGTTCCCGCCACGAACGGGCGCTACTCCCACGCGGCCCGGACCGGCGACCTGCTCTTCGTCTCGGGCCAGGTCGCCGTCGACGCCGCCGGCGAGGTCGTCGGGCCCGGCGACATGACGAGACAGTCCGAGGTCGTGTACGAGCACCTCCGGCTCATCCTCGAAGATCAAGGGGGCACCTTCGAGGACGTCGTGCACATCCGCACCTTCCTGACCGACATGGACGGGCTGCTCGACCACGCCGCCGTGCGAGGGCGCTATATGCCCTCTCCCCCGCCGGCCAGCACGACCGTCGAGGTGTCGCGGCTGTTCCGGCCCGGCCTGGTGGTCGAGGTGGAACTCGTCGCCGACCTCGCCGGGAGCGGCCGGTGAGCGCCCTTTCGCCCTGAGCGGCGGCGACGGCGGCGGGGGCCGTGGCGGGCGGAGCCGTAACTAGGCGAGTTGGCCTGTGATCTTCTCCACCGCCTCGACCAGCGCGCCCGAGGCGACGAGGCGCACGACCGACTCGATCTCGGGCGCCAGGAACCGGTCGGGCCCCGGCCCCGCCACCGACTCGCGGACCAGCGCCAGCGCCGCGCCGGTTCCTGGAGCGGGCCGGTGCGGCGCGCGCAGGTCGAGCGCGCGGGCGGCGGTGAGCGTCTCGATGGCGAGCACCCGCGTCAGCCCGTCGATCGCCGTGCGCAACTTCCGCGCGGCCGACCAGCCCATGGAGACGTGGTCCTCCTGCATCGCCGACGACGGGATCGAGTCGACGCTCGCCGGCACCGCCAGCCTCTTGAGTTCGGAGACGATGGCGGCCTGGGTGTACTGGGCGATCATGTGCCCCGAGTCGACGCCCGGATCGTGCGCGAGGAACGCGGGCAGGCCGTGGCTGCGCGCGACGTCGAGCATGCGGTCGGTCCGCCGCTCGGCCATCGACGCGACGTCGGCCACCGCGATGGCCAGGAAGTCGAGGACGTAGCCGACGGGCGCGCCGTGGAAGTTGCCGTTCGACTCGACCCGGCCGTCGTGGAGGACGACGGGGTTGTCGATGGCCGACTGGAGCTCCCTGCCGGCGACGAGGGCGGCGTGGTCGGCGGTGTCGCGCGCGGCGCCGGCGACCTGGGGGGCGCAGCGGAGCGAGTAGGCGTCCTGCACGCGGGTGCAGGAGCCGTCGCGGTGGGACGCCATGATCTCCGACTCCGCCAGGAGAACGCGGAGGTTGGCGGCGGAGGCGCGCTGGCCCGGGTGGGGCCGCAGCTTCTGCAGGTCGTCGGCGAAGACGGCGTCGGTGCCGAGCAGGGCCTCTACCGACATCGCGGCGGAGATGTCGGCGACCTTGAGCAGGTTGCCGAGGTCGGCGAGGGCGAGGATGAGCATGCCGAGCATGCCGTCGGTGCCGTTGACGAGCGCGAGCCCCTCCTTGGCGGCGAGCTCCACGGGCTCGATGCCCGCTTCCTTGAGCGCTTCTCCCGTGGGCCTCTGTGTGCCTTTCGCGTCTCTGACCTGGCCTTCGCCCATGATCGTGAGGGCGACGTGGGAGAGGGGGGCCAGGTCGCCGGAGCAGCCCAGCGAGCCGTATTCGTGGACGACGGGGGTGATGTGGGCGTTGAGGAGGCTTTCCAGCACCCTGGCCGTCTCCGGGCGGACTCCGGTGTGGCCGGTCGCGAGGGTGCGGAGCCTCAGGAGCATGAGGGCCCGGACGACCTCGGTCTCGACCTCGGGGCCGTTGCCGGCGGCGTGGGAGCGGATCAGGCTGCGCTGGAGCTGGGCACGGAGTTCGGGGTCGATGTGCCTGGTCGCCAGGGCGCCGAAGCCGGTGGAGACGCCGTAGGCCGGGGTGTCGCCCTCGGCGAGTTCTTCGATGCGGCCTCTCGCCGCGGCCATCTCGGCGACGGCGTCTTCCGTCAGGGCGACGTGGCCGCCTCGGCGGGCTACGTGGACGACGTCCTCGAAGGTCAGGTCTCCGATCCGCACGACTTCGCTCATGGCGCTCCCTCACGATGTAACTATCGTGGAGCATGTTAGCTCCTTACGCGTGTCATCGATTTGGGGGTCGGGCGAAGATTCGCTAGTGTTCTCTGCGTGAGCCCGGGGAACAGACCGGGGGCGCAAGCGGAAGTGGCTCAGGGGTAGAGCATCACCTTGCCAAGGTGAGGGTCGCGGGTTCGAATCCCGTCTTCCGCTCGGAAAGTTGCTTGGACGATTAGCTCAGCGGGAGAGCGCTTCCCTGACACGGAAGAGGTCACAGGTTCAATCCCTGTATCGTCCACTCTCGAAGACGGGCGACCTGCGGTCGCGGCTTGGGCCGCTCCGCGGGTCTTCTTCGTTTATACGGGGGGACGACCCCCCGAACCCCCCGCTGTCAGGGGGCTTCGCCCCCTCACGCTCCCCCGGCCCGCTTCGCGGTCCCTACGTCGCTGTCGCTCCGGGTCGCTGCGCTCCTGGCGAAGGGCTCCGCCCCTCGCGCTCCCTGGAACGGCCTCGCTTCGCTCGGGATGCTGCTCGCTTCGCTCGGTTCATTTTGATCGCTTCGCTGGGCACGCAGAGCCTGGATGGGAAGTCGTCAGTCGAGCGATGTGCCATCGATCGGCTGGCTTGCCTCTTTACTGGTGCCCAGCGTGACGTCGGCCATCTGCTACTGCGATCCCGGGCAACCGCTGTGGGATGAAATGGTCACCGACAGACGGGCCGTCTGAGCCTGTGGACGCATGTGCCCATGGGCCCTTCGTGGCTTTCGGTGGTGATCAGGTCGTGGTCCGGCGCCGCGCCAGATCCGCCGCTGCCGTCACGCCGGCAGGGGTGAGCCGGCACATCCGGCGGTGCCGGCGGCCGGTCGACGCCGTTTCGGTGACGATCAGCCCGCGCTGCTCCAGCCGCTCCAGCACGGCGTAGACCGTCGTCGACCGCAGGCCGGTGCCGCGCGCGATCGCGTACCCGTGCGCGGCCATGCCCTGGCGGCGAGCGGCGGCCAGGTATTGCATGATCAGCATGGTGCAGGGTGTCGCGCGCAGGGGTCCGGCAGGACGGGAGAGGGTGGAGGAAGAAGGGGCGCGGCCCGAGGTGCTCATACCCTCAAGATGTCCAGAGCGCGGCAAAGGGTTGCATAGGGGCCGCTGAAGGTCTTCGTGGCCGATGTCGACATCCCAGCGAACGCGGGTGCGGTCGGCTGACCACCGATGCCGAGATTCGTCGCGTGCCGGCGGACGCCACCAGATCAATACAGGTCGCGAAGGGTTTCGGAGAATCTCCAGAGCCCTTTTTCGATCTTTGGGGTCGCGGGGAGCCAACTCAGGCGGACTTTTCCTTGGCTCCGAAGATCGTGTCCATTGCCGCAGCTCTTTGCGTGATCTCCGGGCCGAGTTGCGGTCGAAGACGGACTCCGTGACACGGGGGCGGCGCGATCGTCTGGATGCGAACGCCGTGGGGGCTCGTGATCGAGACGAACTCGCGGGGCGTCCGCGTGCCGTCGAGGCCGGCGCTCACGGTGATGTGCTGGAACTCCTTGCGGATGTTGGCGGCGCCACCTGTGAAACAGCGTCGCACTCGCTCATCCTCATGCGGGTGACGTATGAGCTGTGGCTCCTGGTGGTCGGGCTGGTTGAGGCTGGCCAGCGTGTTGAGCGTCTTCTTCGCCTGGCCATCCAACCCTGTCGATCTACCCCACCCGCACTGGACGCGCCACCATCCCGCCCGCCGATCCCCTGCGCCAACCGCCGAAGTTGTGCCTGCGGCAGCTGAACCGACTCCCCTGCCGTTTTTCTGGGGCACGGGTGGTCGGCCCCATAGTCTCCGGGTGTGCGCTCCGTCCTGGCAGGCCGGCACCTTGCGGATGGTGTCCATGCGGGTCTCGAGTGCACGACGTACACGGTCACCAACGTCGCACCCACGGACCGAGCCTGATCACATTCTGGAGAAGAAGTTGACCGCTACGAATCCCCAGATCGCGAGTATCACCACGAGCACAACGATCACCAGGACAATCTGGCATCCGATCATGCCCTTGTTCTGCGTCGCCTGCATCGTCGACCAAGCCGCCGAGAAGCCTTTCGACATCCTCACTTCGGAACCAGTGGTCCGATTATAGACAGAGTTCGTGCAAATTCGGCCCCGACTTGAATTTCCGCTTGAGATCTCGACGGAATCGTTCTCGGAGATTGCGCCCTCCAGAAAAGGGCCTTTCATTTCAACCGGCACCATGGGCATGCCTGGACGTTCGACACAAAAAGTGAGGAAGATGATAGATCCTCCCTGAGCGAATTGCATACGCTGTTGGACACGTCGCGCCGTTCCCATGATGGCCGCCGGATACGCCTGGTGGGACCTACGCTGATCAGCGTCGAGCCGCTCGGGTCTGTCCATTGCGCCTGCCGGACTCGACTCGCGCGCGGAGATGCCCTCGTAGGGGGCCTGTGGCTGTACCGCAGTAGCCGATTCGGCGGCTGACTTCGCTGCAGCCGCAGCGACCTCGCTTGTGGCGCCTTGATACAAAGCATTTATAGCGGCGTCCGTCGCGACACGCACTTGGTATTCATCTCTGCCGACGTTTTCGCGCACCCATGTTTCCCATCGATGGCGAAGCGCCGTTGACAGATTCCTGTTGGAGTCATCGCCAGCAGACATTTTCCATCACTCCATAGATCGAGCATCGCCTAGGCAAGACGTGCCTTAGAACGAGTCCGGCGGCGGTGACCCCGATGACGGATCACCCGGAGATCCTGGGAACGGATCACTCCCCGGCCCAGGGTCCGGCGGCCCCGGAAACGGATCGCTCGGCGGCCCAGGATCGGGCGGCCCCGGAAACGGATCAGTCGGCGGCCCAGGATCAGGCGGATCGGGCCGATCAGTCGGCGGCCCAGGATCAGGCGGGTCCGGCCGATCAGTCGGCGGCCCAGGATCAGGCGGGTCCGGCCGATCAGTCGGCGGCCCAGGATCAGGCGTTGACGATGACGCACCGGGATCCGGTTGTGGTTCCGATCCAGGATCCGGTGACGGTCCCGATCCGGGGTCCGGTGATGGTTCTGATCCGGGGTCCGGTAGTGGATCATCCGGTGCCCCATAGTCGTCAGTCGAACCCCCGCCACCAGACGTTCCGCCGCCGCCTGAGTAACCAGAGCCGCCGGAAGCCGCGCCGCCGGAATCCTCCCCACCAGATGCTCCAGGGGCACCGGAGGAAGAATCCCCGTCGCTGGTATCGCCGGCGCCGTCAGTCGAGGCGTCTCCGGAATCCGGTGGCCCATAGTCGCCACTCGCGCCTCCGCCGCCGAACTCCCCGCCGCCGCCCGTGTACCCAGAGCCGCCGGAGGAGTCCTCTTCAGATGCCCCGCCACTGGTGTCGCCGGCGGCACCGCCAGAGGAGGCCCCTCCCGAATCCCCTCCGCCGGATGCTCCGGGAGCACCAGAAGAGGAGTCCCCGGTTTCCTTGGACGACGGCTCCGGCGATTGGGTGCCGTCATCCGTCTCGCGGGGCTCGCTACCTTCTGCTGCTGCCATGGCTAATCCCGTGATGCTCTGGTACGTGACCTGTAGCGCCGAAAAAGTTCCGACTACCACTGACCCGGCTTGCCAAAACTTCCTTTCACCTTACTGACCACAAGGCGTTGCGCGGCAATCTAGTTTTTCCGGATTTTGCTGCAGTCTGCAATACAATTGGCTCGGCACACCTAGTCGAGCGTTGACGGGGAGAATCCGAACTCCCGAAACCATTGTTTGAGTTGTTTTCTTCCGCCTTTTGCAACCTCATTGAACACGTTCGCCGCCGAAGAACTTCCTCTGACGAAACCCTCCGCAGCCACTTGAGCTGCACCTGCGATAGAGCGCCAATATTGATCTAGTTGATTTGACCGAACAACTACCTTGGGGAACCGCCCGATATCCCATGTCGATCCGCTATTGCCACGGTCGTTCTTCTCGAGTCAGCCCTGCTGCTCGGCATCCGGACCGGCCTTGGCTCAGATCGATATGCCGCGGCGAACATGCTCGGACAGGCTTCCCGGCCCGAGTCAGCGGGCATAGTGGAGGCCGTCAATCCCCTGCCTCAGGGTGCGGCCAGTGTGAGGACTTCGCGACCCGGTCGGACGACTCGCGTGACACCGGTGCATCCATCGCCGCCGACCAAGCCTTTCCAACGCTGCGGATCTGGGCGGGCAGTGCTCACGCGCACGGGTTTCAGCGTTGTGGTGACGCAGAAGCGGGCGGTGCATGGCAGTGCTGGTTATCAGCCACTCCACATCTCCCGCCTCCACGAAGGAACCGAATCGCGATTCAGTTCTCGCCCGAATTTTTGAACCGCTCCGAGTTTCTACGACAGCCGCTTATTGCTCGAAACAACCTGCGGCAGAAAGCCACTCAGCAAGCGTGATGACCTGATCGTGCACCCCTACCCGCCGCAACCCGTCTAGCAGCTTGACCACGTCGAAAAATCATCGAGCAGCGGCCCGGTCCATAGCCATCTACTCACGCGCCCCGTCCCGCTATAGCGCGTCCAGAGGGCCGGCGAGAACGACACGGGCGGTCCAGCAGTTCGACGACGCTGTTCAGGACCCGGACCAGACGGTTGGCGTCTCGCTGTTGTCGCCATCCGCAGTCGTCGGTAGTGGTGTGATCGTGGGCGAGCTCACGCAGGACCCGGCTGGTCAGGCGGTGCATCGAAGCTGATCAGTGAGGTGTCGGCGAGGTCGGCCGGCAACTGGTCGACCTCCGGGGTCGGGGCCGGTGGTGCCGTGCAGCATCTCCCGGGGGCGCCGGCGCTCCTGGCGACGGGCTCCGCCCCTCGTGCTCCTTGGAACGGCCTCGTCTTGCTCGGGATGCTCTCGCATTCGCTCACTGAGGCCATAGAGCGATTCTCCGGCCTTGCCGGGGCGAGCGGCCACCCTTACCGGCACCGTTTCACTTTGCGCCCCGGCAGGATTCGGAAATCGTCCTTTGCAAACCTCACCCAAACGCCGATTCCGCGTGTTACACCGTGAACGCGAAGGGACCACGTAGGGGGCCGCCCGGCAGAGGACGCGTTTGATCAGTCGACGCACATGGCGTGGTGGGTGGACTGGAAGACCCACGTGCCGCCGCCCGGGGAGACATAGGTCGATTGGGTCTGATAGGTCCCGGAGTCGCAGTCATGGCCGACCGCGAGGACGGCCGCCCGGGCCCGCTGCTCGGCCGCCGCGTATCCGGCCGCGTAGGTGCTGCCCGCCCCTGTGGCGGTGGCGCTACGGGGAGTGTCATAGCCGTCGGCGTGTGCGGCCATGGGTGTGGTCGCCAAGCCGGCCGCCACAACCGCTGAGACGAGGACGAGCCGGCGAAGCCGATTTTCTTTTTGCATGCTTCTCCTCCAGGGACGGACCGTTCGACCGGGCGAGGATAACTTTCGAAGAGATCAGGGCGAAGACGGCATTGACCACTCGGTCATCGGAATCCAGGTCATCATGCTGTTTCCTGGTGGTGGGCATGTAAATTACAGCCGGACGAAGCCTCCTGGCCGCCCGCTATGCGGTCGTAAAAACGGACGCGACGTGACTGGCCCGTCTACTCCCGCTCCTCGGCGACTTCGACCGTCCGCCCCGGCCAACCTGGAATTCTTCGGCGCGACAGCTTCCGTTTTGAGGTCTCTCCCGGCGTATCCGGCCCTCGCTAACTTTTCTTGATCAAGGTGGGCGAGAATCCCCGGCATGAAACGTCTGATCGTCACTGCCGTGGTGGCAGTTGTTCTCTTACCCGTGGCGCCCGTCCAGGCCGCGGCCGATCCCCTCGCCGCGCTGGACAAGCGGGTGTACGCCGGGCGGGGGGTGGCGTTCGTCGACACCACATCGATCGTCGGAGAGACAAGAGAGAAGTTCGTCGCCCGCAAAGGCCGGCTTCAATTCGGTGGCGGGGTACGTCTCGCCGCATCCGACATCAGTGCGGAGTTCTTCGGGCAGGGGCCCGACCTGCATCCGGAGGTCCTGTCGCCCGGCCGGGCCATCATGATCGGGAAGACGTCGTACACCAAGGGGCTCGGGTACGAGGTCCCCGAAGGGAAGACGTGGTTCGTCGAGAAGAACGGCCGGCCCAGTGGGAGCGCCACGATATTCGGCCAGCTCGTCTATCCCGGTGAGACGGCGACGCTCGACATGCTGCTCCGCCACGGCAGGCGGTCGGGTCGCGTGTACAGCGGATGGATCAACCTGTCCGAGCTGCACGACATCTCGCCGTGGTTGCGGCGGGCCGTCGGCGACCGTCGCGAGTTCGCGGCCACCGCGAATCTGCGCTACCAGCTCACGCTCGACGCCCGGAACCTCCCCAAGCACCTGGTGACGGACGTCAACGGGGAGAACCTCATTCCCGACCGAGGCTGGGACCGAGTGGATCTCCGCACCGTCACCACATACTCCGGTTGGGGCGCGAAGGTGTCCATCAAGGCGCCTCCGGCCGGCACGGTCTCGAACGTCCTGCTCAAGGAGTGATCACCGCGCGCCCATGTCACGCGGCGTGATCAGCCACATCATCGGCCCTGGCCTGCGACGGGGCGAGCTCGTCCGCGCGGACCTGGAAGCCCTCTGATCGGCGTCAGGCTGCACGTCCTGAACCGCAAAGCACCGCCGCCAAGCTCAACAAGAATCAGGCAGCCGGGTCGAACCGCCGAGGTGGTCGGCCGACGAGCCCGCGCTTCAAGTCCCGAGCGGCCTCCAGGTCGACCGCGGACTCCGACGCCCTCGGTGCCGACGGCCCTGCAAATTGTGCCTTCCTCGGCGGTTGCCCGTTCTCCGGCCGTAAAAGCCAGACGGGCCGCCGCCGAGGCGAGCGAGAAACGCCGGGATCAGCCCTGCGTCAAGGGAGCCAGCTTGGGGTCGTTGGCGTACGACTCGGCGGCGTTGTCCTTCGTCACGATGACCGGCGGCAGCAGGTAGGCCGGCACGACCTTCTGGCCGTTGTCGTACGAGTCCTTGTCGTTGATCGTCGGCTCGGTGCCGGCCTGCAGCGACTTGACCATCCCGATCGTCTCGGCCACCAGCTTGCGGGTGTCCTTGTTGATCGTCGAGTACTGCTCGCCGGCCATGATCGACTTGACCGACTCGACCTCCGAGTCCTGGCCGGTCACGACCGGGATGTCCTTGCCGGCGCCCTTCACCGAGGTGATGATGGCGCGGGCCAGCGTGTCGTTCGGCGAGAGGACGCCGTCGAGTTTCTTGTCGCCGTTGTACGTCGAGGTCAGCAGCGAGTCCATGCGCGACTGGGCGTTCTCGGCCTTCCAGCCCTGGATGGCGGTCTGCTTGATGTCGGTCTGGCCCGAGCCGACGACGACGTCGCCGCTGTCGATGGCGGGCTTGAGGACGTCCATCGCGCCGTTGAAGAACACGCCCGAGTTGTTGTCGTCCGGCGAGCCGGAGAACAGTTCGACCGTCCACGGGCCTTCGGGCTTCTTGGCCTTCATGCCGTCCAGGAGCGCCTGGCCCTGGAGCTGGCCGACCTTGAAGTTGTCGAAGGCGATGTAGTAGTCGACGTCGGGGGTGTTGGTGATCAGCCGGTCGTAGGCGATGACGACCGCGCCGGCCTCCTTGGCCTGCTTGACCTGGGTGGTCAGCTGGGCGGCGTCGGTGGCGCCGATGACGATGACCTTGGCGCCCTTGGTGACCATGGCCGAGATCTGGGCCTGCTGGTCGGCGACGGTGGTGGAGGCGCCCGCGTACTGGACGTCGGAGGTGAAGCCGGCCTCCTTGAGGCCGTTGGTGAAGAGGTCGCCGGCGAGGACCCAGTTCTCGGAGGTCTTCGAGGGCAGGGCCACGCCGATGAGGGCGTCGGCGGCGAAGCCCTTGGCCGGGGCGGCGCTGCCGCTGGCGCCGGCGGCGGGGGCGCCTTCCCGCTCGGAGAAACAGGCGCTCAGCGTGAGCAGCGCCACGGCGCCGATCAGCGCGACGCTCCTGGTCAGATATTTCCGCATGGTGAAACGTGCCCTTCTTGGAGGTGATGTCACGAGCGGCGTGGGGAACGCGCGCCCGGGGAGGTGGTCAGCCGGCGACCGGGGCCTTGCCGGCGTCGGAGGCCGGTGAGGGCCGGTCGGTGGGCGGGGGCGGATCGTCCCGGCGGAAGGGGCGCATCAGCGACCCGATGATCGAGAACCGGCCCTGGCTCTTGTTGTAGACGTCGAAGGCGACCGCCAGCAGCAGGACCAGGCCCTTGATGATCTGGACCATGTCGGAGCCGACGCCTTCGAGCTGCAGGCCGTTGTTCAGCAGGGCCATGACCAGGCCGCCGACGATCGAGCCGCTGATGGTGCCGAGGCCGCCCGAGACGGCCGCGCCGCCGATGAAGACGGCCGCGATGGCGTCGAGCTCCCAGCTCAGGCCGTCCTGCGGGCCGGAGGCGGACGACCGCGCCACGAAGATCATCCCGGCCAGCGCGGCCAGGACGGACATGTTCATCATGACGAGGAAGTTGACCCGCCGGAGCTTGACGCCCGACAGTTCGGCGGCGCGGGAGTTGCCGCCGACCGCGTAGATGTGGCGGCCGCCGATGGTGTTGCGGGTGTAGTGGCTGTACGCCAGCACCAGCACGATCAGGATGATGCCGGAGATCGGCAGGCTGGTGCCGACGCGGCCCCCGGCGAAGCGCAGCGTGGCGAAGACGATGACGCCGACCATGACCGCCATGCGCAGCACCGAGATCCACATCGGCGCGACGTCGGCGTTCATCTCGCGCCGGGTCTGGCGCGACTTGAGCTCGCGCCAGATCACGCCCGCGCACGCGGCCAGGCCGAGCAGCAGCGTCAGGTTGTTGTACCCGGTGTCCGGGCCCACTTCGGGGAGGAAGCCGGCGCCGATCGTCCGGAAGCCCTCCGACACCGGGACGGTGTCGGCGTTGCCGATGTACTGGTTGCCGCCGCGGAACAGCAGCATGCCGGCCAGCGTCACGATGAACGCCGGCACCCCGACGTACGCGACCCAGAAGCCCTGCCAGGCGCCGATCAGCGCGCCGACGGCCAGCCCGAGCAGGATGCCGACCGGCCACGGCAGGGAGAACTCCTGCATGGCCTTGGCCACCACGATGCCGGTGAAGGCGGCGACCGAGCCGACCGACAGGTCGATGTGCCCGGCCACGATCACCATCAGCATGCCGATGGCCAGGATGAGGATGTAGGAGTACTGGCTGACGACGGCGATCAGGTTCCCCGAGGTCAGCGTCAGGCCGTCGGTCCAGATCTGGAACAGCAGCACGATGGCCACGAGCGTGAAGATCATGCCGAACTGGCGGGCGTTGGAGGTGGTGCCCCCGAACAGGTTCTTCTGGAGGTCTTTGATTCGGCTCATCGGATCGGCGTCTTCTTGGTAGAGGTCATCTGTTTCATGAGGAGTTCCGGGTCGGCCTCGGCGCGGGAGACCTCGCCGGTGACGGTGCCCTCGAAGACCGTGTAGATGCGGTCGCACAGGCCGATGAGCTCGGGCAGCTCGGAGGAGATGACGATGACGCCCTTGCCCTGGTCGGCGAGCCGCTGGATGATCCCGTAGATCTCGTACTTGGCGCCCACGTCGATGCCCCGGGTGGGTTCGTCGAGGATCAGCAGGTCGGGGTCGGTGAACATCCACTTGGCCAGCACGACCTTCTGCTGGTTGCCGCCCGAGAGCTTCGTCACGCCCTCGTCGACGTTGGGGGTCTTGACCCGCAGGCTCTGCCGGTACTCCTCGGCGTAGCGGTACTCGCGCACCGGGTCGATGACGCCGTGGTGGGCGACCTTCGACAGTTTGGCCGCGACCATCGAGGTCTTGATGTCGTCGAGCAGGTTGAGGCCGATCGCCTTGCGGTCCTCGCTGACGTACGCGAGGCCGTGCGCGATGGCGTCGGAGACGGTGCGCAGCCGGACCTCCTCGCCGTCCTTGAAGATCTGGCCGCTCAGGTAGACGCCGTAGGAGCGGCCGAACAGGCTCATCGCCAGCTCGGTGCGCCCGGCGCCCATGAGGCCGGCGAACCCGACGATCTCGCCGCGCCGGACGGTGAAGCTCGACCCCTTGCACACCAGCCGGTCGGCCGAGATCGGGTGGCGGACCGTCCAGTCGCGCACCTCGAAGAAGACCTCGCCGATCTTCGGCGTGTGCTCCGGGAAGCGGCTGTGCAGCTCGCGGCCGACCATGCCGCGCACGATGCGGTCCTCGTTGACGCCGTCGGCCTTGACGTCCAGGCTCTCGATCGTGCGGCCGTCGCGGAGGATGGTGATGGTGTCGGCGACGGCCTCGATCTCGTTGAGCTTGTGGGAGATGATGATCGAGGTCACGCCCCGGCCGCGGATGCCGCGCAGCAGGTCGAGCAGGTGCCGCGAGTCGGCTTCGTTGAGGGCCGCCGTCGGCTCGTCCAGGATCAGCAGCTTGACGTCCTTGGCGAACGCCTTGGCGATCTCGACGAGCTGCTGCTTGCCGACGCCGATGTCCTTGACGAGGGTGTCGGGGTCCTCCTGGAGGCCGACCTGCTCCATCAGTTCGAGCGCCCGGCGCTGGGCCGCCTTCCAGTCGATCCCGAACCGGCCGCGCGGTTCGTTGCCGAGGAAGATGTTCTCGGTGATCGACATGCCCGGCACCAGCGCGAGCTCCTGGTGGATGATGACGATGCCGGCCTGCTCGCTGGCGCGGATGTCGGAGAACCGCACCTGCTCGCCCTGGTAGACGATGTCACCGGTGTAGGTCCCGTGGGGATGGACGCCGCTGAGCACCTTCATGAGCGTCGACTTGCCGGCGCCGTTCTCCCCGCAGATCGCGTGGATCTCGCCCTGCCGGACCTCGAGGTTCACGTCGGACAGCGCGGTGACACCGGGGAACGTCTTGGTGATCGACCGCATCTCCAGCAGGACCGGCGCGCTCGTCATGGACGAGTCTCCCTGGTCACAACTTGCCTCACTTGTTTCATGACTTAGTTGTTAGATCTATCCGAAGGACCTTAAATCCAATGGATTTACTAAGTCAACGCTCTGGTGCAGACTGTGACCCGACAGACGAGCAGGAAGGACCCCGAGTGCGACAGGCAGGTACAAATCTCCCCAAAGTGGGACGATACAACCAGGCTGTGGTGCTTGACCAAATCCAGCTCGCCGATGGCATCAGCCGCGTCGAGATCGCCGAACGCACCGGGCTCACCCCGCAGACCGTCTCCGGCATCGTCCGCCGGCTCATCGACGAGGGCATGGTGCGGGAGGACGGCGCCAGCCGCGTGCTCAACGGCGGCAAGCCGCGCACCACGCTCCGGCTCAATCCCGACGCGCGGGCGGCGGTCGGCGTGCACTTCGATCCCGTCAAGCTCACCTGCACGGTGGTCGACCTGCTCGGCCGGCCGCTGGCCGTCCGGCGCCGGCCGGTGACCGCGGGCACCGACCCGGCCGACGTCGTCGCCGCGATGGCCGCGCTCGTCGACGAGGTGCTCGCCGAATCGCAGGTTCCTCCTGGACGCGTCCTCGGCGTCGGCCTGGCCGCGCCCGGGCCGCTCGACCAGAACCGCGGCCTGATCGTGGCCCCGCCGCAACTCGCCAACTGGACGCGGGTGCCGGTGCAGCGCATGCTCGCCGAGGCCACCGGGCTGCCCGTCACGCTCGACAACGACGCCACCGCCGCCGCCGTCGCCGAACGGTGGTCGGGCGCGGGCAAGGGGGTGGCCCACTTCGCCTACCTCTACTTCGGCACCGGCATCGGCGGCGGGCTCATCCTGAACCACCAGGTCTACCGGGGCGGTTCGCTGAACGCCGGCGAGTTCGGCCACTCCACCGTGCTCGCCGACGGCCCCGAGTGCTACTGCGGCAACCACGGCTGCCTCGAACGTCTCGTCAACCCGTCGGCGCTGGTGGCCCAGACGCACGCGCGGCTCGCCGCCGGCCGGGCCGGCGTGCTGGCCGAACGGTTCCGCCTCGACCCGGCCGCCGTCGACCACGCCGCGGTGCTGCGCGCGGCGGCCGACGGAGACCCCGTCGCCGTCGAGGTCGTCGACGAGGCCGCCGGGCACGTCGCCTCGGTCGCCGTCAGCGTCGCCAACTTCGTCGACGTCGACCTCATCGTCCTGGGCGGCCACGGCATCGAGCACGTCGAAGACCGCTTCGCCGCCGCCGTCGCGGCCGCGCTGGCCACCCGGCCGCTGTCGCGGCACATCCGGGTCGTCGACGTGGCCGCCTCTCCCCTGGGCGCCGACGCCGCCGTGGTGGGGGCGGCGACGCTGGTGCTGCACACGACGTACTCGCCGCAGTTGTCGGCCTTCCTGTCCCACTGAGCAGGCATTGTTGCCGTTTTGTTATCGTTGATCGGGCGGGATCACGGCCGGAGAGCGGGGGCTCGGCATGGGCGCGTCCGGAGCTGCGCACGAGGTGTTCCGCGGGTGGGTGCGGAACCTGCTCGCGCACGTCAGCGGGTCGGGTGAGGCCCAGCGGTCACGGGAGATCTACCAGACCTCGACCATGAGCGCGCTCCTCGACGGCGTCTACGAGGGCGACGTGACGATCGGCGAGCTGCTGGAGCACGGCGACTTCGGCCTCGGGACCTTCAACCGGCTCGACGGCGAGATGCTGATCCTCGACGGGGTCTGCCACCACCTGCGCGCCGACGGCAGCGCCCACGTCGCGGGCCGCGCCGAGAAGACGCCGTTCGCGGTCGTCACCCGCTTCACACCCGACCTGACCATCCCGGTCACCTCCGCCAGCGACCAGGCCGCCGTCACGGAGCTCATCGACCAGGCCGCCGGCAGCGCCAACGTGATCTGCGCCATCCGCGTCACCGGGACGTTCGGCCGGGTCCGCACCCGGACCGTCATGGCGCAGTCGCCGCCGTTCCCGCCGCTGACCGAGGCGACGAAGGGGCAACGGGAGACCACGTTCACCGACGTCACGGGCACGCTGGCCGGTTACCGCACGCCCGACTTCGAGCAGGGCGTCTCGGTGGCCGGCTACCACCTGCACTTCGTCGACGAGAGCAGGCGGCACGGCGGGCACTCCCTCGGCTACCGCCTCGATCACGGGACGATCGAGCTCAGCGTCCGGTCGGAGATCCATCTCAGCCTCCCCCGCACCCGGCAGTTCCTCGATTCCAACCTGACCGGCGGCGACATCGCCGCCCAGATCCGCCGGACCGAAGGCGGCTGACGCGAGGAGTGACGACCATGGGCCACGACGACGGACACGACGACGGATCGGTGCGCTCGGCGCAGCGCGCGGTGGAGACGCTGGCGGCGTTCGGCGTGCGCTACGTGTTCGGCGTGCCGGGAGCGAAGATCGACGAGTTGTACGACGCCCTCGTCGACGGCGGCCCCCAGCTCGTGGTCTGCCGCCACGAGCAGAACGCCGCGCTGATGGCGGCGGCCGTGGGCCGGCTGACCGGGGTGCCGGGCTGCGCCCTGGTCACGTCGGGCCCCGGGACCACCAACCTGGTGACCGGCCTGCTCACCGCCAACACCGAGCAGTTCCCCATGCTGGCCCTCTGCGGCGCGGTCGCCCGGCGCGACCGGCTCAAACGCACCCACCAGACGATGGACGCCGCCGCGGCGCTGCGGCCCGTCACCAAGTTCGTCGGCGAGGTCGACGATCCCGACGACGTCACCGAGGCCATCGCCAACGCCCTGCGCGCCGCCACGACCGAGCCGCGCGGCGCGGCCGCGGTGATCCTGCCCATGGACGTCGCCGCCGCGCCGACCGGCGCGCGCATCACCCGGGCGCTGCCGGCGCCCGCGCTGGGTCCCGCGCCCAGTGAGCGGATCAGGCGCGCGGCGGAGCTGATCCGCGACGCGCAACGGCCGGTCATCCTGGCGGGTCTGCGCTCGGCCGACCCCGACGCGTGCGCCGCCCTGCGCGAGCTCGTCGCGGGCACCGACCTGCCGGTGGTGGAGACCTTCCAGGCGGCCGGGGTCGTCTCGCGCAAGCTGGAGGACCACTTCATCGGCCGGGTGGGGCTGTTCCGCAACCAGCCGGGAGACGTCCTCATCGCGCACGCCGACCTGCTCGTCACGGTCGGCTACGACCCGGTCGAGTACGACCCGGGCCTGTGGAACCTCGACCCGGCGCGCCCCATCGTGCACGTCGACGCGGTCAACGCCGACGTCGACAACGCCTACCAGCCCGTGATCGAGCTGCGCGGCGACATCGCCGCCACCCTCACCGAGCTGGCCCGCCCGCTGGCCGGGTTGCGGCTGAGCGACAAGGACAACGCCGCCATCGCCGAGCAGCGCCGCGAGCTGGCCCGGATCGACGAGCGGGCGCTGGCCGCCCCGGCCACCGAGCTGGGCCTGAACCCGGCGGCGGTCATCCTCAAGATCAGGGAACTGGTCGACGACGACGCCACCGTCGTGGCCGACGTCGGCTCGAACTACATCTACACCGCCCGGCACTTCCGCAGCTACGAACCCCGTCACCTGCTGTTCTCCAACGGCCAGCAGACGCTGGGGGTGGCCCTCCCCTGGGCCATGGTCGCCGCCCTGCTCCGCCCGGCCACCCAGGTCGTGTCGATCTCCGGCGACGGCGGTTTCCTGTTCACCGCGCAGGAACTGGAGACGGCGACCCGCCTGGGCCTGCGGCTGACCCACGTGATCCTGCGCGACAACACCTACGACATGGTCGCCTTCCAGGAGAAGCTGAAATACGGGCGGACCTCCGGCGTCCGGCTCGGCGACTACGACATCGTCCAGTACGCCGGGGCCTTCGGCGCCCGCGGCGTCCGGGTGACCACGATGGAGGAGTTCGAGACCGAACTCCGGCAGGCCCTGAGCCGCGAGACGCTCACCATGCCCGGCGTGACGATCATCGACGTGAACGTCGACTACAGCCGCAACACCGACCTGTTCGCCGAACTGCACGACGGCGTGCTCGCCTGACCGGGCCTCAGGCGTCGGCGACGAACCGGGCCAGCAGGTTCACCAGCGCGGCCAGGTCGTCGTCGGGCCAGTCGCGGGTGCGGGCGTAGAACTCCCTCCCGCGTTCGTCGAGGGTGGCCGCGACCCGCCGGCGGCCCTCGTCGGTCAGCGCGACGATGACGCTGCGCCCGTCGTCGGGGGCGCGGGAGGCGTCGAGCAGCGCCAGGGAGCGCATGCGGCCGATGAGCGTGCTGGTCGAGCTGCGGTCCATGCCGACGGCCTCGGCGACGGCGCTCGGCTTGGCCGGGCCGAAGGCGTAGAGCCAGCGCGCGATGTGGAAGGCGGCCGGTTGCAGCCCTTCGTGGAAGTGGGCGGCGCTGCGCTCGCTGAGCGCCCGGCTCGCGCTCAGCAGCGCGTTGATCTGCTCGCCCAGCGCCAGTTCGAGCGCGGCCCGGTCGGAGTTGGTTTGCACATGCAAATCATATCGCCCTAAGGTGATGGGCATATGCAAACCATCGTCATCACCGGCGCCACCAGCGGCCTGGGCCGCCTGGCCGCGCTCGACCTCGCCCGCCGGGGCGCCCACGTCGTGATCACCGCCCGCGACCCCCTCAAGGCCGAGCGGCTCCGTGCCGAGGCGGGCGTCGAGGTCGTCCAGGGCGACCTGTCCCGGCTCGCCGACGTGCGCCGGATCGCCCGCGAGATCTCCGACCGCCACGAGCACGTCGACGTGCTCGTCAACAACGCCGGGCTGCACGCCTTCACCGCGCGGGCCACCGCCGACGGCCTGCCCCAGATGGTCGCGGTCAACTACCTGGCCCCCTGGTTGCTGACCCGCGAACTCCTCCCCGCGCTGCGCCGGGCCCCGGCCGCGCGCGTCGTCACCGTCGCCTCGCAGGCCGCCCGCCGCCACGGTTCGCTGCGCCTGCCGGACGACCTGACGGAGGTCGTCCCGTTCACCGCACGCGGGTCGTCGGCCCACTACGGGCGGAGCAAGCTGCTCGGCATCATGTTCACCCGGGAACTGGCCCGCCGGCTGGCCGGCACCACCGTCACCGCGAACTGCCTGAACCCCGGCTTCAACACCACGGGCCTCGGGCGCGAACTGCGCTTCGCCGCCCCGTTGGAGAGGGTCCTCACCCGGTTGTCGATCGGCGACCCGGCCCGGGGCGCGGCCCTCATCACCACCCTCGCCGCCGACCCCGCCTTCGCCGGGCGGTCGGGCGGCTACCACTCCGTCCCGGGAGCCCGGGTGATCACGCCGCCGGCCCCGGCGGGCGACCCCGCGCTGGAGGCCCGGTTGTGGCGGGAGACCGAGCGCCTCGTGGACGGATATTCCGGCGGGGAAGGGGCAGAGACCGGCTCACCGGCCCGCTGACAGGAGAACGCCCGTGGACGAGAGCCCGAGGGAACCCCGTCGATTCCGCCGCCGCGAGGAGGGCCTTCGCGCGCGACTCCGCGCCATGTCCACGCGCGACCTGGCCCTGCGCTTCGCCCTCGGCGCGGCGATCTTCGTGGTCGCGGGCCTGATCGGGAGACACTGGGGCCCCGTGGTGGGCGGCGTCTTCCTGGCCGTGCCCGCCGCCCTGGCGGCCACGCTGACGCTGCTGGCGGCCAAGGAGCAGCGCGGCCGGCCGGTCGCCCGCGACGCCAAGGGCGTGCTGCTCGGCGCGGCGGGCCTGATCGGGATCGCCGGCTGCGTGTGGGGGCTGGCGGTGGCGCTGCCCGCCTGGCTCACCCTGGTGATCGCCACGGTGGTGTGGGCCGTGCTCGCCGACGTCCTCGACCTGGTCTTCGGCCGCCCGGCCCCGTCCACGACCTGAACGAGGGTCAGCCCCGCCGGTGACGCCGGCCGGATGTCGGCCACAGGGCGGCGTTGGTGATGATCGCGCAGATCACGACCAGCACGCCCAGGAGGACCTCGAGAACCAGGGTGTCCGACATGAAGATCCCTCCTCGGCCGTGTCGTCGGGGGGTCCTTCTCACTATTCCTGCTGGTCACAGACCTGGTCAAATGCCGTAGGGTGGACGGACGGGGGGAGTACTTCCCAAGCGCCGATCCGGTCAGTACGGACGTGACCGAACGTTCCCGGATGGCCGCCCACGCCACGGGCGAAGGAGACCTCGAACAGCCGAGCGCGTTCGAGGAGGGGTTTCATGCCCGCCCAGACGATCCCGTCGGCGGCCGATCTGGAGACGATCGGGTCCCCGGCGCTGTGGGCGATCACCGTGGCCGCACTGGCCCTGCTGCTGACCGTCGACTTCGTGCTGACCCGGCGTCCGCACCACGTGCGGATGCGCGAGGCGGTGGGCTGGTCGGTCTTCTACCTGGCCCTGCCGCTGCTGTTCGGCGTCTGGGTGTGGTGGGCGCACGGGTCGGGCGTGGCGGTGGAGTTCTACACCGGCTACATGGTCGAGAAGTCGTTGTCGGTCGACAACCTGTTCGTGTTCATGCTGCTGCTGTCGTCCTTCGCGGTGCCCGACGCGCTGGCCCAGCGGGTGCTGCTGCTGGGCATCATCGGGGCGCTGGCGCTGCGCGCGGTCTTCATCGCGCTGGGCGCGGCCGTGCTGCAGAGCGGCACGTGGGCGTTCCTGCTGTTCGGCGCGGTGCTGATCGCCGCCGCCGGGAAGATCGTCAAGGATTCGATGGCCGGGCACGGGCACGAGGTCGACATCTCGTCCATGCGGACCGTCCGGCTGCTGCGGCGGTTCATGCCCGTCACCGACGACTACCGGGGCTCCCACCTGGTCGTCCGCGAGGGCGGGCGGCGCGCCCTGACCCCGCTGGCGCTGGCCGTGGTGGCGGTCTTCGCCACCGACATCGTCTTCGCCGTCGACTCGGTGCCCGCCGTCTACGGCGTGACCCAGGACCCGTTCCTCGTCTTCGCCACCAACGCCTTCGCCCTGCTGGGCCTGCGGGCGCTCTACTTCGTGCTCATGGACGTCCTGACGCGGCTCCGGCACCTGAACCACGGTCTGGGCGCGATCCTGGCGTTCATCGGGATCAAGCTCATCCTGCACTGGGCCCACGGGATCTGGACGTGGGTGCCGGAGATCCCCACCCTGCTCTCGCTGGGGGTCATCGTGGCGATCCTGGCCACGGTCACGATCACCAGCCTCGCCGCCAACCGCCGCGACGCCGAGCCCGCCGGACCGCCGGAGCGGGCCGTCCGGGGCTAGTAGCCCGCGCTGGCCCGGCCGGCCGCGCGCGGCAGTTCGGTCAGGCCGAAGCCGAGCTGGCTGAACAGCTCCAGCTGGTCGTAGTAGTCGCGGTGGGTGACGACCATCTCGTCGACGACGTAGGTCATGCAGGCCGCGCGGACGGTGATGTGCCGGCCGGTCGGCTCCACCTCCCGCCCGTCGGGCAGCAGCAGGTTCCCCAGGTGGGTGCCGGTGAACACCCACTCCCGCACCATGGGGTCGTCACCGGGCACCTCCAGCCACGCCGTCTGGCGGTAGTCGGGAAAGGCGCAGAAAGCCTGTTCGTAGAACCAGGCGATCTCGTCACGTCCTTCCGCGATGCCCGCCGGAGCCACCAGGACGGCGTCGGGGCTGTACATCCTGAGCAGCCCGGACATGTCGTGCGCGTTGATCAGGTCGCTCAGTCGGCGTCTGATGTCCCAAGGATCGGACATGACGAAAGCCCTTCCACAGTCGCGGGAAGCACAGTTCCCCCTTTTTCCGAAACTACCGAACAAGGGGTCAGTCGCCGATCCCGATAACGTTGTGCGCACCTCCCGGAACGCGCCGCGTTTTCGCGGCTACCCCATAACGGTGCCATCAGGGCAAAGACCTCGTGACCGTGAGTCGTCTCATCGCCGCCAGGGTCTCGCCGATCACGGCCGGGAGGCCGGGGTCGCCGTTCCGGTCGAGCCAGCGCGTCACCGCCGTCCGGATGGCGGTCACGGCGAGCTCGGCCGCCAGCCGGGCGGTCAGGTCGTCGGCGCCGCGGTCGCGGAAGCCCCGCTCCAGGGCCTCCGACATGAGCGCCCACTTGCGCAGCTCGCGTTCGTGCAGGGCGGGTTCGGCGTCGATCACGGCCCGGCGGCGCAGCAGGTAGTCGAGGCTGCGGCCCTCGAAGAGCTCGACCAGGGCGGGGGCCAGCCCCTCTTCGATCAGTTCCATCGGGCCGAGCGACGGCGCGGCGGCGGCCATGAGGCGGGCCACCTGGTCGGGCACCGACTGCTCCCCCGCGAACAGCACCTCGCGCTTGTCGGCGAAGTGCCGGAAGAAGGTTCGGGTCGTCAGCCCGGCCCGGGCGGTGATCTGCGGCACGGTGGTCTCGGTGAAGCCCTGCTCGGCGAAGAGCTCGAGCGCGGCCTGTTCGAGCCGTTCCCGCGCACCCGGCTGCCATCGAACCATGCCGCAGATCCTACTGATGACACGCCGTGCCATGCCATGCGATAGTCATGACACGACGTGTCATCATTTGCGGGAGGCGGACATGGCAGGGGCGATCTGGGTGCTCGGCGCGACCGGACGGGTCGGCAGGGAAGCGGTCACGCTGCTCCGGAAGGCGGGGGCCGAGGTGGTGGTGACCGGCCGCGACCGGGAGCGGCTGGCGCGGGTGTTCCCGGACGTCCGCTCGGTCACCGGCCCGTTCGACGAGGTCTGCGCGCGGCTGGCGGCGGAGAGACCGGCCGTCGTGATCAACACGGTGGGCCCGTTCACGGCCACCGCGCCGGAGGTCGTCCGGGCCTGCCCGCCGGGCACCTGCTACGTCGACGTCGCCAACGAACTGGGCGCGTTCGAACTGCTCCACGCCCTGGACGGGGAGGCCGCCGCCACCGGCCGCACGCTGGTCTCCGGGGCGGGCTTCGGCGTGCTGGCGACCGAGAGCATCCTGCTCCACCTGCTGGCGGGCGAGGAGAAGCCGTCGCGGGTACGCGTCGACGCCGTCGCGTCCGTCGCCATCGAGGCCGGCGCCCTCGGCGAGGCGCTGGCGGCCACCATCGTGCACACGATGAGGGACGGCGGCCGGGAGGTGCGGCAGGACCGGCTGGTGCGCACCCGGCCCGGGCGGGCCGCCGAGCGGCTGACCACCCCCGAGGGCGACGTGGTCACCACCGCCGCCCTGGGCAGCGGCGAGCTCTTCGCGGCCTGGCGGGCCAGCGGCGCGCCGTCGGTGATCGGCGCCTCGGTCCTCGTCCCGGCCAACCCGGTCGTGCGGGCGGCCCTCCCGGCGGTCGTCGGCCTGCTGCGGCTGCCCGGCGTGGCCGGGTTCGCCGCCGGGCGGCTGGCCCGCGCCACCACGACCACGGCCAGGGAGCGCCCGCGCCGGTCGTCGTGGGCGCGGGCGCGGGTCGAGTGGCCGTCGGGCCGCGTGCGCGAGGGCTGGTTGCGGACCGGGGAGGCCATGACGTTCACCGTCGAGGCCGTCGCCGAGGTGGCCCGCCGCCTGGCCGGGGGCGAGGGCCGCCCCGGCGCGTTCACCCCGGCCCGGCTGCTCGGGCCCGAAGTGGCACTGGCGGCCGGGGCGGAGTTCCAGGTCACCCGCTGAAGTGACACAATCCGGCCCATGGCCGACGTCACGCTCCGCCCCGTCACCGACGACGACCGCGACGCCGTGACAGCCCTGCGGGTCGCCCCCGAGCAGGAGGAGTACGTGGCCGGCGTGGCCGACTCCTTCGCCGACGCCGAACGGTATCCGGAGGCGAAACCGCGCTACTGGGCGATCTACGCCGACGAGACGCCGGTGGGGTTCCTGATGATCAGCGACGACGTGCCGCCGGGCGACCCGGGGATCCTGGGGCCCTACTTCCTGTGGCGGCTGCTCGTCGACGCCCGGCACCAGGGACGCGGGTACGGGCGGGCCGCGCTGGCGGCGCTGGGCGACTATCTGCGCACCCGGCCGGGGGCGACGGAGCTGCTGACCAGCGTCCACCCCGGAGAGATCGGCTCGCCGATGGGGTTCTACCTGCGGCTGGGCTTCGAGGACACCGGGGTCGACCACGAAGGGGAACGGGTCCTGCGGGTGCCGCTCAACCGTCTGTCGTCATGACCGTCACCGGTCATCTGGGCAACGCCGGGCGGGCAGGCGCAGCACGAACCGGGCGCCGCGAGTGCTGTCTTCGGCGGTCAGGGTGCCGCCGTGGGCCTGGGCGAGCTGACGGGCGATCGGCAGCCCCAGCCCGGTGCCTCCGGGATCTTTGGCGCGGGAGGCCTCCAGGCGCGCGAAGCGCTGGAAGACGGCCTCCCGCTGCTCGGGCGGGACGCCCTCGCCGTCGTCACGCACTTCGAGCACCGCCTGGCCGGCGTCCAGGCTGAGGGTGACGGTGACGGTCGAGGTGGCGTGCCGTTCGGCGTTGTCCAGCAGGTTGTTGAGCAGCCGGGCCAGCTCGATCCGCGCACCCTCCACCATCACAGCGGGTCTGAGGTGGCGGCGCAGCTCGGCCTTGGCCGGGCGGTGTTCCAGCTCGCCGGTCACCAGGGCGGTCAGGTCGATCGGCTCGTGGCGGCCGGTGACGCCCGCGTCGAGCCGGGCCACCTGCAGCAGGTCGCAGATCAGGGCCTGCATCCGGTCCACGTCGTCCAGGAGCGCCTCCCCCGTTTGTGACCAGTCGGCCTCTTCCGGCTCCATCAACGCCTCTTCGATCCGGATGCGGATGCCGGTCAGGGGGCTGCGCAGGTCGTGGGAGGCGTCGGAGGCGAAACGCAGCTGCCGCTCCACCGCCGATTGGGCGCGGTCGAGGGTCCGGTTCGCGGTCTCGGCGAGGTCGCGCAGCTCATCGCGGTACTTCAGCACCGGCACCCGGTGCTGAAGGTCGCTGGAGGTGATCTGCCCGAGGGTATGGGTGATGGCCCCCACCGGCTGCAGCGTCGTGCCCACGATCCGGTGGCTGCCCACCCCGGCGGCCGCCACCAGCAGCACCCAGCTGGTGGCGAGGGGGATGATCAGCTGAGGGCTCACGTACCAGGGGATGCCAGGGACGGCCACGTCGAGCTGCCAGACGCCGTCCATCCGGTGGACGGGGTACGCGAGCACGATCATGCACCGGCCGGGGAAGACGGGCGCGTCGCAGGTGTTGCCGGCGGCAAAGGCGTCGGGATCGGGGCGCAGGTTGATCATCGGCGGTCCGCCGGCCACGTCAGGAGAGGCCGCGACCATGGTCCCGGCCGGGTCGAACACCTGGACCGACTGGCCGGGGTTGCTTTCGGTCAGGTCGGGGACGCTCCGGCGTAGCTGGACGCCCAGGTTCATGGCGTTGACGAAGAGCTGCTGGGTCCGGTGGTCGATCGCCGTCTGCCGCACCGTGGCGACGATGAACACGGCCATGGCCGTGCACAGCAACGCCATGACGGCAGCGGCCAGCACACCCAGGCGGGTCCGGATGGAGCTTCGATGCCACCAGCTCGTACTGATCACCCCCTCGTGACCAGAAGCACCGCACTTTGATCCTTACCGGTTTCCGACGGGAAAACGACCAAAGAGTGGCAAATGAGAGTGCAGCGCAAAGGGTGGACGACTGGCGTGACATCCCCAGGTCCGCGTACTCGCTGCCCATGATCGGGGCAGGAGGGTGACCCCAGGGCGTAGGGGGAACCGTGTGCACGATGGTGTGCGGCGCGGCGAACCGTCGACGTCGTGCGAGCCTCCGCCGACGAAGCCCGCGCCCGATCCGGCGAACGCGGAGCCCACCTCGTCGCCCGCCGCGCGGAGAGGTTCCCGGCCGATCTCGACCAGAATCCGGCAGCATGTTGATCGCGATGCGGCGAGATGGGTCGGCTACGCGTAGGCCGTTGGCGATGCGTCGCGGACCAAGCCCAAGGCCCTGAACGTCGGCGAATTGGATCTGCGTAATCGGCGAGCCGCGTTGGGGCGCGAGGGTGGTGCAGCCGATGTCATCGTCTGGCGCACCGCCACCGCCCGGTCGCTGCGCGGGACCGGTCTTCCTCACCGATCGGCACGCCCGCGTGGCGTTGCCACCGGCGGACGTCGGTTTGTCCTCTGGGGCGAACACCTCCACCCTGCCCGCCTGCTCCGGGCACATCTCGCTCACCTCGCGGGCGGGGACACGATCCGGCCGCACGGCGGCGCCGAAGCCGTGCCGGCCCGAACAGGCCGGGGTGAGCCGGTCAGGTGATGGCCGGGCTGCGGCGTTCGATCAGGACGACGTCGCGCCACACGCCGTGGTGGCGGCCGATGCGTTCGCGGATGCCGATCACGCGGAATCCGGCGCGGGCGTGCAGGGCCAGGCTGGCGGTGTTCTCGGGGAAGACGCCGGACTGGATCGTCCAGATCCCCGCCGACTCGGTGGAGGAGATCAAGGCGTTGAGCAGGGCGGAACCGACGCCGCGGTGGCGGGCGCGGAGGTGGACGTAGACGGAGTGTTCGACCACCCCGGCGTAGGCGCACCGGTCGGAGACCGCCACCGCGGCCACCCAGCCGAGAACCCGTCCGTCCTGGGCGAGGGCGACGTGCCGGTGGCCAGGCAACTTGACGGCGTCGAAGTGCGGCCACGTGGGGGCCTGAATTTCGAAGGTGGCCTGGCCCTCGTCGATGCCGAGTTGGTAGATGGCCAGCACCTGGTCGGCGTGCCCGGCCGTCATGGCGGCGATCGGCGCGGTCGGGCCCGTCATGCCGGTTCCTGCGCGTCAGGCGTGGCACCGGGCAGAAGGTCACCGATCAGGACGCGTACACGGGCCTCGATCTCGTCGCGGATGGGGCGGACGGCGACGACGTCCTGCCCGAGCCGCCAGTCCTCGTAGCGTTTGCCGGGGAGGATCGGGCAGGCGTCCCCACACCCCATCGTGATCACCACGTCGCTGACCTGGACCGCCTCGATGGTGAGGACCTTGGGGATCTCGGCGGAGATGTCGACGCCGGCCTCTTTCCTGGCCTCGACCACGGCCGGGTCGACCCGGCCGAGCGGACCTGAACGCGGCCGCCGGTCAGGTGGGTGAGGAAAGCGGCGGCCATCTGGGAGCGGCCCGCGTTGTGCACGCAGACGAACAGCACCGTGGGAACGGGCGGCGGAACGGGAGTGCTCACGGGCGGGACTTCCTCGGTCGGCGACAGCGGATGAGGCAGTGGGCCGCCATCGGATGCTGCGTGGAACAGGATCGCGGCCAGGCCCGGCGGCGATGAACGGGACCACCAAGGCAGGGGCGATGCCGGCGTAGGTGAAGGCGCGGCCGGGGTCGGCGAAGCCGATGGAGGAGGTGAGCCAGTACGCGGCACCGGTGTGGGCGGCTGCCTCTCGCCCGCGCACGCCCTCGCCGGTCCGCCAGGCGGCCAGGGAGACCACGGGGGTGAAGTGCGCCCCCGAGACCGTGGCGAGAGAGCCGGCCAGCGGTTCCGCGCCGCCGTCACCGCTGAGCCGATCGGCCTGGACGCCGGCGCCGACCACTACGGCCACCAGGGCGGCCGTGCCCGCCGCCTCGGCCCGGGAACGTTCATGTGCCGGAATTCGCCGCGGCCGGGACCGGGGTGGGGGCGTGGAGCAGGCCGGACAGGCGGTTGAGCGCGGCCGGGATCACCCAGTAGTACACCCAGGTTCCGCGCCGTTCCGACCCGACCAGACCCGCCTCCCGCAGCACCTTCAAATGGTGGGAGATGGTCGGCTGGGACACCTCGAACGGGCCGGTCAGGTCGCACACGCACGCCTCGCCGCCCTCGAAGGAGGCGATCAGCGACAGCAGCCGCAATCGGACCGGATCCGACAATGCCTTGAACATCCGGGCCAGCTCGCCCGCGTCCTGCTCGCCCAGCGGTTCGCGGACCATCGGCGCACAACACTGCTCACCGGCCGGGAACACCGGCAACGCCTGTTTCGACATACGTCTATCTTGACAGTCATCTAATCACGGTGACAAGGTCGCCATATCGACATCCATCGATGCAAGTCCCGTGTCCAACTCGCGCTGCGGGTCGCCGACCTGGAGGGCTCGATCGCCTTCTACACCAAGCTGTTCGGCGTCGAACCGGCCAAGCGCCGCCCCGGCTACGCCAACTTCGCCATCGCCCGGCCCCCGCTCAAGCTGGTCCTGCTGGAAGGCGAGCAGGGCCGGGAGACGGTGATGGACCACCTCGGCGTCGAGGTCGAGACCGGTCAGGAGGTCGCCGACGCCACCCGGCGGCTGACCGACGCCGGGCTGGCCGCCTTCCCCGAGAACGACACCTCCTGCTGCTACGCCCTGCAGGACAAGGTCTGGGTCCGCGGGCCCGGCGCCGAACCCTGGGAGGTGTACGTGGTCAAGGCCGACGCCGACGTCCTCGGCAAGTCCGCCGCCCACGACGGCGGCACGCCGTGCGTATGCGGACCCGACGCCGGACAGACCGGCGAGCAGGACACGCCCATGGCCCCCGGCGCGCGCACCGACCGCTGCTGACCTGCGGCGACGGAGATGTGGATGGCCAGCACGTCGGCCAGGGCCTGTTCGGCGGCTCGAAGGGCCTGCCATGCGCCGAGTGATCCCCGCCTGCGGGCATCGTCGATCCAAGCCATGGCCCGATGGTGTCGCCTGCAAACGCGGGCTGCCGGGCCCCGACGCCGGGTGCGCCGGCCTTGACGCGCGTCGGGAAAACCTGTCGCGTCCGGTCGGCGCGATCTTGAATACTCGTCGCCATACGGTCGATCGGCGGCGAAAGGGGCATCATGCGACGTACGCGCCGAATGCCCCTGCCCTCTGAGGCCCGCGTCTGACCGTCGGGTCCGGGGCGGCTTTCCTCTTTCCGGCGGGTGAGGGCGCTGGTGTGCTCGACGGTTTCATACGCCGTTCCGGGTGGGTTCGATTCCCACACCCGCCACCTTTTCTTTCAATACGGAATACGCGCATGCCGATTGGCGCGACGCCGCCGCGCAAAAGGCGTTCGCCATTGATCGCCGAGCTTTGCCGACGCGTTTGATTTCCGCGAAAATCAATTCATGAGCACTCCATTAGTAAACGACGGATCCGTGTCCACGGTGTCCGCCGACGTGGCCGATCCGCCGAAAACGGCCATCGAGCCGGTGCCCTGGCGAATGGTGCTGGGAATCGCCGGGACGCTGGGCGTGGTGCTGGTCGCCCTCAGCGCGCGTTACGGGTTCCACGGGGACGAGTTGTATTTCCTGGTCGCCGGTCAGCACCTCGACTGGGGGTATCCCGACCAGCCGCCGCTGGTGCCTCTCGTCATGCGGGTGATCACCGAGCTGTTCGGGTTCTCGATCGTCGCGGTGCGGGTCGTGGCGGCGGCGCTGGCCGTGGCCGGCGTGGTGGTCGCGGCGCTGACCGCGCGCGAGATGGGGGGCGGGCGGACGGCGCAGCTGCTCACCGCCGGGGCCTACGCGGTCACGCCGTTCACCGTCGCCGACGGGCACAGTCTCTACACCTCCTCGGTCGACCTGTTCGTCACCACCGCGCTCGTGTGGGTGGTGGTGCGTTTCGTGCGCACCCGCGACCAGCGGCTGCTGCTGGCGGCGGGGCTGATCGCGGCGGTCGCGTTGCAGGTCAAGTACCTGGTCGTGGTCGTGCTGTTCGCGATCGTGGCGGGGGTGGTGATCAGCGGGCCGCGTGAGGTGTTCCGGCGGCCGTTGTTCTACGCCGGGGCCGCCGTCGCCGTGGCCGCCGCGGTGCCGGGCTTCCTGTGGCAGCAGCGGTACGGCTGGCCGCAGCTCGACATGGTGCGCACGATCGCGGCCGCCGAAGACTACGGCGGCCCGATCGGGTTCCTCATCAACGAGATCCTCATGACGGGGATCGTGTTGTCGGTGCTGCTGATCTGGGGGGTGTGGGGGCTGCTGCGGGCGCCGGAGCTGCGGCCGTTCCGGTTCCTCGCGTACGCGTTCCTGCTGCTCAACGTGTTCTTCATGGCCACCGGCGGCAAGCCCTACTACCTGGCCGGGTTGTGGGCGGCGATGTGGGCCGCCGGGGCGGTCAGGGTCGAGCGGCGGCAGGGGCGCTCGCGCGGGCGGTGGGTGACCTCGCGGCCGGTGTTCGTGGTGACGGCCGCCGTGTCGGCGGTCTTCGCGCTGCCGATCTACCCGGTCGACATGCTGGCCCGCAGCCCGCAGCCGGTGCTGAACCCCGACGCCGCCGAGACGGTCGGCTGGCCGGAGGTCGCCGGTCAGGTCACCCGCGTGTACGAAGGGCTGCCGGCCGCCGACAAGGCGGACGCCACGATCCTCGCCGCCGACTACTCGCTGGCCGGGGCGCTTGAGGTGTACGGCCGCCCGCGGGGCCTCCCCCGCGTCTACAGCTCCCACACCGGGTTCTGGTACTTCGGCAGCCCGGTCGTCGACGACGGCGTGACCGTCGCGGTCGGCTTCGCCAAGGCCGACGTCGACCGGATCTGGGCCGAGTGCTCCCGGTCGGCCGTGCTCGACAACGGCGTCGGGGTGCTCAACCGGGCCCAGGGCAAGGAGGTCTGGACCTGCCGGGGGCAACGTTTCCCCTGGACCGTGTTGTGGCCCCATCTCCGGTCGCCCGCTGACGCGTGACCGGCGTACCGGAAGGAAAAGCCGCCGTGGGCACCGGGCCCACGGCGGCTTCGCCGTCACGTCACTCCGCCACGTAGGTGCAGCGGGACCACTCGAAGACGCGCAGTTCGCGGTCGTCGACGAGGGTGGTGTCGGAGCTCGCCTCGAAGTGCTCGTAGCGGTTGCCGACCAGGATCTTGACCGTGGACACGGTGAGGTCGGGCACGTGGCGCAGCCGCTGCACCTCGGCGATCGCCGAGGTGGAGCCGCCGCGGAGGAACACGTTGGGGTTGTCGTCGCCGGCCATGTCTGCCTCGTCTCAGAGTCTCAGAGGGGGATGTTTCCGTGGGCTCCGCGCCGGTAGGACGAGGCGGCGAAGACCTCCGCCACCGCCGCCCGGGTCAGCGCCGGCTCGATGACCTCGTCGATCACCCCGAGCGCCAGGCCCCGGTCGACGCCGCCGGCGGTGCGTTCCTGGTCTTCGACGAGCCGCGCGCGGAGCGCCTCGCGCTCGCCCTCGGGCGCGGCGGCGAGCTTCTTGCGGTGCAGGATGCCGACGGCCGACTCGGCGCCCATCACGGCGACCTCGGCGGCCGGCCAGGCGAACACCCGGGTGGCCCCGAGGGAGCGCGAGTTCATGGCGATGTACGCCCCCCCGTAGGACTTGCGGGTGACCACCGAGACGCGCGGGACCACCGCCTCGGCGTAGGCGTAGAGCAGCTTCGCGCCGCGCCTGACCACGCCGCCCCACTCCTGGCCGACGCCCGGCAGGAAGCCGGGCACGTCGATGACGGTGACCAGGGCCACCCCCATGGAGTCGCACATCCGCACGAACCGGGCGGCCTTCTCGGCCGACAGGGAGTCGAGGCAGCCGCCCTTGCGCAGCGGGTTGTTGGCCACCACGCCGACGGTCTGGCCGGCCAGCCGGCCGAGGCCGGTCACCACGTTGGGCGCCCACTTGGCGTGCAGTTCCTCGAAGGAGCCGTCGTCGAGCAGCGCCCTGACCAGCGGGTGCACGTCGTAGGCGCGGCGGGCGGAGGCGGGCAGCAGTTCGCGCAGGTCTCTGGGCGGGCCCACGAGCTCCAGGTCGGCCTTGCCCGGCACGGCGAGCAGGGCGGTCACGTTCCTGGCGCGGGTCAGGGCCTCCTCCTCGGAGTTGGTCACGATGTGCGCCACGCCCGACTTGCGGCCGTGGGCCTCGGGGCCGCCCAGCCCCTCCATGTCGATCTGCTCGCCGGTGACGCTGCGCACGACGTCGGGGCCGGTCACGAAGACGCGGCCGGCCGAGGACATGATCACGACGTCGGTCAGCGCGGGCCCGTAGGCGGCGCCGCCGGCGGCCGGGCCGAGCACCACGGAGATCTGCGGGATCCGGCCCGACGCGCGGACCGTGGCGGCGAAGATGCGGCCGATGCCGTCCATCGCCTCGATGCCGTCGGCCAGTTTCGCGCCGCCGGAGTGCCACAACCCGATGACCGGGCAGTTCTCCCGGTGGGCGAGGTCGACGGCGTCGGCGATGCGGCCGCACTCGGCGAAGCCGATCGCGCCGCCCATCACGCGGGGGTCGGTGCAGAAGGCGACGACCCGGACGCCGTGCACCCGGCCGAAGACCACGGTGACGCTGTTGCCGTCGTGCCCCCGGTGGAGGTCGAGGGTGCCCGCGTCCAGCAGTCGCGACAACCGGACCAGCGGGTCGCGGGTGTCCTCCTCCGGGCGTGGCGGGGCGAGCGTGGGGAGCTCCGTCATGCGAATCCCTTTCAAGACGTGGTTTCAAGAACTCACGAATTGGCGGTTGTAGAGGTCGTGATAGAAACCGCGGCGGCTCAGGAGTTCCGCGTGGGTGCCCTGCTCGACGACTCGGCCCGCGTCCATGACGACGATCGTGTCGGCCGAGTGAATGGTCGAGAATCGGTGCGCGATGACGAAACTCGTGCGCCCTGCCCGGAGCCGGGCCATGGCCGCCTGGACCATCGCCTCGGTGCGGGTGTCGATATTGCTGGTCGCCTCGTCGAGAATGAGGATGCCGGGGTCGGCGAGAAACGCCCGGGCGATGGTGAGCAATTGTCGCTGGCCCGAGGAAATGGTCGAGGCGGCGCCGTCGAGAACGGTGGCGTAACCGTCGGGCAGCGCCCGTACGAACTCGTCGGCGTGGGCCGCCCGCGCCGCCGCGACGATCTCGTCGTCGCCCGCGCCGTCGCGGCCGTAGGCGATGTTGTCGCGGACGGTGCCGTGGAAGAGCCACGGGTCCTGCAGGACCATCCCGAAGCGGCGGCGCACCTCGTCGCGGCCGAGGTCGCGGTAGTCGACGTCGTCGAGCACGATCCGGCCGCGGTCGATCTCGTAGAACCGGACGAGCAGGTTGACGACGGTGGTCTTGCCCGCCCCGGTGGGCCCGACGATCGCCACGGTCTGCCCCGGCGCCGCTTCCAGGGTGAAGTCCTCGATCAGCGGGGTGGCGGGGTCGTACCGGAAACCGACGCCCTCCAGCCGGACGCGGTGCGCGCCCGGCACGACCGCGCCGGGATCGGCGGGCCGCGCCGGGAGGAACGGCTCCTCCGGGGCGTCGAGGAGGGCGAAGACGCGGCCTGCGGACGCGATGCCCGACTGGAGCACGTTGAGCTGGCCGGCGATCTGGATGACCGGCGAGGTGAACTGCTGGGAGTACTGGATGAACGCCTGCACGGCCCCGAGCGTGATCGCGCCGGTGGCGACCTGGTAGCCGCCGAACGCGGCGATGACGACGTAGTTGAGGTTGCCGACGAACACCACCGTCGGGAAGATCGCGCCCGACAGGAACTGGGCGGAGAAGGCGGCCCGCCGCAGCCGGTCGTTGCGCTCGCCGAACGCGGCCGTCGCCGCCGCGCGCCGGCCGTAGGCGAGCACCAGGGCGTGGCCCGCGTACGTCTCCTCGGCCAGCGCCGTCAGGTGGCCGGTCTCCTCCCACTGGGCGGTGAACTGGGCCTCCGACCGGCGGGCGATGAGGAACGTCACCGTCAGCACCACCGGGACGGTCGCGAGCGACACCGCGGCCAGCAGCGGGGAGATCCAGAACATGACGCCCAGGGTGCCCAGGAGGGTCAGGGCCGAGGTGGTCAGCTGGTTGAGCCCCTCCTGCAGCGCGGTGTTCAGGTTGCCGACGTCGTTGACGGCCCGGCTGAGGATGTCGCCGCGCGGGTGGCGGTCGAAGTAGCGCACCGGCAGGCGGGTCAGCTTCTCCTCGATCGCCTCGCGCAGCCGGTACATGGTGCGCTGGGTGACGCCGGTCAGCACGCGGGCCTGGACCCAGCTCAGCAGGGCGCTCAGCACGTACACCGCCGCGACGGCGGCCAGCACCGGCGCGAGCCGGCCGGGGTCGCGCCCCTCGAAGAGGATGTCGGTCGCCGCGCCGAGGAGCACCGGACCGCTCACCAGGAAGCCGATCGAGAACACCGTGAGCGCGGCCACGGCCAGCACCCTCGGGCGCTCGGGCCGGAGCAGGACCGACAGGCGGCGCACCACGCCCTCCGGCGCGCTCACGCGCCCGGCTCCGGTCCGAGTTGCGAGGCCACGATCTCCCGGTACGTCGGGCAGCCGGCCATCAGCTGGTCATGGGTGCCGATCCCGGCGACGCTCCCGGCGTCCAGGACGACGATCTGGTCGGCGTGCATGACCGTGCCGACCCGCTGCGCCACCACCACGACGGTGGCGTCGCCGGTCTCGGCCAGCAGCGCGGCGCGCAGGCGGGCGTCGGTGGCGGCGTCCAGGGCGGAGAAGCAGTCGTCGAACAGGTAGAGGTTCGGGCGGCGGACCACCGCCCGCGCGATCGACAGGCGCTGGCGCTGCCCGCCCGACAGGTTGGCGCCGCCGCGCTCGACGGGGGCCTCCAGGCGGCCGGGCAGGCCCCGGACGAAGTCGTCGATCTGCGCCACCTCCAGCGCCCGCCACATCTGTTCCTCGGTGGCGTCGGGGCGGCCGAAGCGGAGGTTGTCGGCGATGGTCCCGCTGAACAGGTGGGCGGTCTGCGCCACCAGGCCGATCCCGGCCCGCAGCCGCTCGGCCGACTGCGCGGGCACCGCGACCCCGTCGACGAGCACCGTCCCCGAGGTCGGGTCGAGGAAGCGCGGGATGAGGTTGAGCAGGGTGGTCTTGCCGCTGCCGGTGCCGCCGAGCACCGCGTTGGTGCGGCCGGGGCGGAAGGAGAAGGTCAGGCCGGTCAGCACCGGCCGCTCGCCGCCGGGGTAGCCGAAGGTGACGTCGCGGAACTCCACGCCGCCGCCGTCGGTCTCCGGGACGACCGGCGCCGGCGGGTCGGCTACCGCCGGGACGGTCCCGATCACCTCCTGGACGCGTTCGGCGCCGGCCACGGCGCGCGGCAGCAGGATGAGGACGGTCACGCCGACCACGACGTAGGTCATGATCTGGAGGATGTAGAGGAGGAACGCGGTCAGGTTGCCGATCGGCATCGAGCCGTTGGCGACGAGCTCTCCCCCGAACCAGAACACCGCGACGCTCGACAGGCTGGTGACGCCCATCATCAGCGGGATGACCAGGGCGAAGACCTGCCAGGCCCGGAGCGTGGCGGCGGTGACGGCGGCGTTGGCCCGGCCGAACCTGTCCTTCTCCCAGGCCGTGCGCAGGAAGGCCCGGGTCACCCGGACGCCGGAGATCTGCTCGTCGAGCACCTGGTTGACGCGGTCGGCGCCGAGCTGGACGGCGTGGAACATCGGCAGCAGCCGGATCACGACCCAGCCGGTGACGACCATGATGACCGCCAGCGTGCTCACCAGGAGGAAGGCGAGCCCGGGGCCCTGCCGCACCGCCAGCACCGCCGCCCCGAGGGTGGTGACGACCGCGGTGCCGAGCAGGCTGAGCGCCACCTGGAGGAAGAGCTGCACCTGCTGCACGTCGTTGACGGTGCGGGTGGTCAGCGACGCGACGCCGAACCGGTGCACCTCGACGACCGAGAACGACTGCACCCGGTCGTGGACGGCGGCCCGCAGGTCGGCCGCGACCGCCATCGCCACCCAGGCCGACTGGTGCAGCGAGACGAGGGAGGCGGCGCAGAGGGCGACCGTCACGGCGAGCATGACGCCGCCCGCCTGCCCGATGTGGCCGAGGTCGGCCTTGACGACGCCGTTGTTGACGATGTCGGCGGTCAGGCTCGGGAGCGCGAGGTTCCCGGCGGCCTGGAGCACCTGGAGGAGGGCGATGACGCCGAGCCGGCGGGTGTGCGGCCGGAGGAAGGCGCGGGCGGGGCCGGCCAGTCGGCTTCGTGCGGGTGCGGTCGTCATCGCGTGTCCTCCCTCAGGTCCCGCCGGGACCGGTGAAACGATCACGGCGGGCCGCCTCCCTCGGAAACGGTCCGCCGTGTCGTCACCGGCCCGTCAGGCCGCTGACGTCTCCGGCTCGGCGCTCGGCTCGTCTTCACCCTCGGGCTTCTTCACGGCCGGCACCGTGAGCCCGGGGACGGTGAGGTCGGGGACCTTCTTCACGGCTTCCAGAGCGGCCTCGATCGCCTCGGCCAGCGACGGGGACACCGTGTCGTCGAAGTCCATCTTCGTCACCGTGACGTCGGCGTTGGTCGGCAGTGAGTCGGTCGCGAAAACGGCCTCGGCGCAGCCCGCTTCACGCAGGACGGCCGATTCGTCGTCGGTAATCTCCCGGCTGAGAACAAGCGAGAACACGTGTCCCAACGGTCGTCACCCCTTGAATTCCAATGTCGGCCGAATTCATTCGAAATAAATCGAGACCGACTGCAGATTGGCCGTGATGACGGATTGTCATCGGCCCGCAGAACGGTAACCGGACCGCTCGCCGCGATTCAAGCCCGGGGCTGTCAGGCCGGTGCACGACCGGCCTGACCTGGGCCGCAGACGTTCGACTGCCGAACCGCAGCAGTTGAACAATTCAGTTCTGGAAATGCTGGTCGAGAATCTTGATGACGTCGTCGACCTGGTCGCTGAGGAAGAAATGCCCGCCCGGGAACACCTTCACCTCGAATGAATCGGAGGTGGTGTGGCCGGCCCACGCGTGCGCGTCGTCGAGCGAGGTCTTCGGGTCGCGGTCGCCGGTGAGGACCGTGATCGGGCAGGCGACGACGGCCTCGGGGCCGCGCCGGTAGAGCTCGGCCGCCTGGTAGTCGGCCCGGATCGCCGGGAGCGCGGCGCGCATCAGCTCGTCGTCGTTGAACAACAGGGCCGAGGTGCCGTCGAGCCGGCGGATCTCGGAGAGGAGCCCGGGGTCGGGCAGCCGGTGGACGTTCTCCTCGCGGAACACCGACGGCGCCCGCCGCCCGGACGCGAACAGGCGCACCGGGACACGGCCGTCGGCCTCCATCCGCTGGGCCACCTCGAAGGCCAGCGACGCCCCCATGCTGTGCCCGAAGAGCGTCAGGGGCAACTCCGGCTGCCGCCGGAGCACCTCGTGCACCCGGTCGGCGAGCTCGGCCAGATCGGTGTAGGGCCGTTCGGCGCGCCGGTCCTGCCGGCCCGGGTACTGCACGGCCACCACGTCGACCTGGGGGCTCAGCGCCTTGGACACCGGGAGGAAGAAGGGCGCCGAACCGCCCGCGTGTGGCAGGCACACCAGCCGGGCGGTCGCCGTATAGGTGGGCCGGTAGCGACGGCACCAGAGGTCGTGGTCGAGAGAGGGGTGGGACATGCCGCTCCAGAAGAATTGTCTATTCGGGGGAAAAGTGGCGGGGAATTGGACCGTAACAAAACGGTGTAGTGCCTGGCGACGCGCGTGCCGCCGCCGTTCAACTGCGGGGATTCCGCAGTTGAACGGCCTGCGCCGATCGGTGCGAGTCGAGCGCCCGGCGTGATCCCCTAACAAGGACGGCAACCGCCGGTACAGACAGGTGAAGCCTGCGCAACGGCTGATGAAACCATTAGAAAATCTCATTGTCAGCCGATTATCTCAAGAGTTATAAAGAGGGCGCCCAGGCGGTCTGCCCGGATTTGTCTCCGCCCAGAAGCTCCCAACGGCATTACATGAGGTTCAGTCACGAAATCATGTTTCGCGTATTGAGGACAAAATCTTCGTCGCCCGGTCATCTCATGTTTTAACCAAGTCATTCACATGACTGAAACACCTGCCGCCGACTCTTCAAGAAAGCGCACCGCGATGACCCTGAAAACCGCACCGCACCAGCACGCACCAGAGTCCGCCGTCACCAGAAGGCGGGTTTACGACTCGGCCGACGAAATCGATCGACTCCCGGTCCAGCACCTGCCGTTGAGCAGACTGGAGCCGGGGGTGTTCGTCCGCGGCACCGGCACGGACCCCACGCACGTCCGCATGCTGGCGGAGGCCGCGAGTTTGTCCGCGTTACCCGCGATCCTGGTTCAGGAGAGCAACTCACGGATCGTCGACGGAATGCACCGATTCGAGGCGGCGAAACTTCGTGGCGAGGAGACGATCCAGGTCCGGCTCATCAACTGCAGCGACCAGGACGCCTTCATCCTGGCGGTCAAGGCCAACACCTGGCACGGACTGCCGCTGAGCAGGGCCGACCGGATGGCCGGCGCCAAGCAGATCGTCGAATGGCATCCCGACTGGTCCGACCGGGCCATCGGCGCGGCCACCGGGCTGAGCGCCAAGACGATCGCCGGCATCCGCCGCCAGACCACCGACGACACCCCCCAGCTGGGCAAGCGCCTGGGCCGGGACGGCAAGCGCCGCCCGCTCACGGCCGCCGAGGGCCGCCGGCGCGCCGCCGAGTACATCGCGCTGAACCCCAACGCGTCGCTGCGCCAGATCGCCCGTGAGGCCGACGTCGCCCCCGCCACCGCCCAGGACGTGCGCGCCCGGATACGGCGCGAGGCCGAGGCGGCCGCGCTGCGGGCCACCGCCCCCGCCCGCGGCGACGGAACCGACCTGCCCGGCACTTTGTCGCCGACGAATCTGTGGCCGCCCTCCGAGGGATCCTCGCCCACGTCGCGCGCAATACGGACCGATTCGAGTCCGTTAAGCTGGTCGACGCTTTCCCCGAAACTGGCCAACGACCCCTCGTTGAAATACTCCGAGCGCGGCCGGGCCTTCATCGGGTGGATGGCGATGCACGTCATCAATGCGGGAGAATGGAAGAACTTCCTCGACGCGATCCCGGCGCACTGGACGTGGGACCTGAGCGTCGTCGCCGACCAGACGGTCGCCGACTGGATGGCGTTCGCCGAAGAACTGCGCCGGCGGCAGGGAATACTCGACTGATCAGCCGGATTACCGGAAAAATCGCACGCGCGGAATGACCTCCGGCGTGTTCATGGATTGTTCACGGCAATCGAGGTTTCATTTTCCGGTTGCCGTTTGCTCCTCGATGAGCAGGGTTGTCCGCGCGGATCCGTCGATGGTCCGCGCGGCGTAACAGATCCGACTGACCCGACGGACCGGACGCCGGTCCCGGGTTCGGCCGAGCGAATGGGAATCCCCGTGAAAAGACATGTGAAGGCAGCGGCGGCCGTCATCGGCCTGCTGGTGGGTTGCGCGACGCTCTCGCCCTTACCGGCCCAGGCCGATCCGGAGCCGGCGAACCGGTCGGGCGGCCACCACGGCGGCCACCACGGCGGCCAGCACGGCGGCGGCGAGACGTCGTACCAGCCCCCGCCCATCGAGTGGTCGCCGTGCACCAACGGGCTGCAGTTCCTCGGCGGCGAGTGCGGCCACCTGGTCGTGCCGCTCGACTACGCCCGCCCTCAGGGCAAGAAGATCAAGGTCGCGGTCTCGCGGCTCAAGCACACCTCCGACGAGGCCTCCTACCAGGGCGTCATGGTGGTGAACCTGACCTGGCCCGGCGGCTCCGGTCTCGGCCAGGCGTCGGTCGGCAAGCTGCTGCCCGAGTTCGTCAGCGGCACCTACGACTGGGTCGGCTTCGACCCGCGCGGCGTCGGCGCCAGCGAGCCCACGCTCAGCTGCGACCCCGGCATCAACGGCTACGACCGCATGGCCTACGAGCCGTCGTCGCCGCGTCACCTCGCCGCGCAGATCAAGGTCGCCAAGGACTACTCGGCCGCCTGCGCCCGCACCCGCAGCGACCTGCTCCGGCACGCCACCACCGCGCACACCGCCAACGACCTGGACAGCCTGCGCAAGGCGCTCGGCCAGGAGCAGCTCAACTACTACGGCTACGTGTACGGCGCCTACCTCGGCCAGGTGTACGGCACGATGTTCCCGGCGCGGGTGCGCCGGATGGTCATCGACAGCGCCGTCGACCCCCGGCACGCCTGGTTCGGCTACAACCTCAACCAGAACTACCCGCTCGACCAGAACCTCGCGGCGTTCTCGGCGTGGACGGCCAAGCACGACTCGATCTACCATCTCGGCACCACCGAGGCCGCGGTCAGGAAGAAGTACTACGACACGCTGGCCAAGCTCGCCAAGAAGCCGGCGGGGGGCGTCTTCGGCCCGGCGGTGTGGACCGACGTCTTCCTGCTGGCGTACAACACCAACCACTGGCAGGAGCTGGCCACGCTCTTCTCGGCGGTCGTGAACACCGGCGACACCGCGCTCCTGAAGCAGGTGTACGACGCCAACTACCCCACGGTCACCGACAACAACCAGGCCATGGCGCTGGCGACCATGTGCACCGACGCCCCGTGGCCGAGGGACTGGGACACCTGGCTGCGCGTCACCGAGCGCGACTACCGGAAGGTGCCGTTCGCGGCCTGGGCCGACATGTGGTTCGTCGCCTCGTGCCAGTCGTGGAGCGTGCCGCCGCAGCGGCCGGCCGCCGTCGGCGGGCCCAAGACCCCGTCGGTGCTGATGGTGCTCGACCGGACCATCGACCCGAGCTCCACCTACGAGGGCAGCCTCGCCGTCCGCAAGCTGTTCCCGAAGGCGGTGCTGGTCGAGAGCGGCCCCACCCCCGCCGAGACGGCCACGCCGGAGTCGTGCTCCCCCGGCCGGTCGATCGTCGAGTACCTGCTCAACGGCACCCTGCCGGCCCGCGTGGCCGGTAACACCTCCGACCTCAAGTGCCCGGCCGCTCCCCTGCCGAACCCGGCCGCCCCGGCGGCCAAGTCGGCGGCCCCGCCGGTCGCCGGCTTCAGCGGCGCCCTCGCGGCGGCCACCGTCCGGTAACCCCTGATCCACCGGCAGCCGGGGTCGTGCCGACCCCGGCTGCCGTCGTTCCCGCATCCTGATTGGACGTAGACAATGACCGCTCCGAGCACTCGCGACGACCGCAAGTCGGCCGCCCTGGCGGCCGAGCGCATCACCATCGGTCCCGACACCCGCGTCGTCGGCAGCCTGGCCTTCGCCCGCGAGCTGCTGCGGGGCAACGCCACCCGGCAGTCGGGCGCCGGGGCCACCGGCGAGGTGACCGGCGACCCGGCGTACACCTCGGTGTTCTTCCTGGACGGCGAGCCGCACAAGCGCAAGCGGCAGGCGATCGTCCGGTTCTTCACCCCCAAGGCCATCAGCACCCGCTATCGCACGGTCATGGAGGAGGCCACCGACGGCCTGCTCGCCCGGTTGCGGGAGCGCGGCGAGGGCCGGCTCGACCGGATGAGCTTCGAGCTCGCGGTGACCGTCGCCGCCGACATCGTCGGGCTGACCGAGAGCGACCAGGCCGCGATGGCCGAGCGGATCGAGAAGAACCTCATCGGCCTGCGCCTGCCGCTGATGAGCCGCTGGCGGCGTCCCTTCGGGCAGCTGGCCGCCACCTTCCACGGCCTGAGGTTCCTGCTGAACGACGTGCGGCCGGCCATCGAGGCCCGCAGGGCGCGGCGGCGCGAGGACGTCATCTCGCACCTGCTCGACGAGGGCTACCCGGAGAAGGCGATCCTCGTCGAGTGCATGACCTACGCCGTCGCCGGGATGATCACGACGCGGGAGTTCGTCGTGATGGCGGCCTGGCACCTGTTCGACGACGCCGCGCTGCGCCAGAGGTTCCTCGACTCCGACGACACCGACCAGATCGCCATCCTGGAGGAGATCATGCGGCTCGACCCGGTGGTCAACATGATCGCCCGCCGGGTCACCGCCGACACGGTGACCGACTCGGGCTCGGTGACCAGCGGGGAGAGCCTGGTGCTGGACATCCGGGCCGCCAACCTCGACGAGGCGAGCGTCGGCGCGTGCCCGTACACCCTCGACCCCGACCGGGCCCGGCGGGTGAAGACGGCCGGCTCCTACCTCAGCTTCGGCGACGGCAGCCACCGCTGCCCCGGGGCGCAGGTGGCCCTCAACGAGACGCGGGTCTTCCTCGACCGGCTCCTGCGGGTGCCGGGCATCCGGCTGGCGCGGCGGCCCGACCTGTGCTGGACCGACGAGCTGATGGGTTATGAGCTGCGCAACGCCATCGTGACGTGCCACCGCTCCTGACCTGCGGAGAAACGAAAGGCGCTCCCGATCCGCCGACCGGGAGCGCCTTCTCGTCGTCTCAGGGCATCGAAACGGTCATCAGCCCGATGCACATCTCGTCGCTGGTGCCGTCGCCGTAGACGACGTAGCGTGGCGGGAGCTTCTTCAGGGCCGGGAGCACGGTGCGCAGCGCGGCGTCGTGGGTGCAGGTGATGCGGACCGTGTCGCCCGGCCTGACCTGCACCGGCGCGGGCAGCGGCACGTGCTGCTGGTCGTCGAAGTCGAACTCCGGGACGTCCAGGAGGACCTGCGCGCCGGGGGTGCCGGGGTTGAGCTCGACCTTGATCGAGCGGCCCAGCAGGTGCATGTGGCCGCGCCCGGCGTAGATGGTCATCTCGGTCGGGATCGGGGTGTCGCACCGCTGGGTGTCGCCCGGGACCGGGGTGCCGCCGTTGCACGCCCGCACCAGCTGCGTCTCGGTGCCGGCGACCTCGGGGCCGAACCGCTTGGCGACGTCGGCCAGCGAGGCCTCGCGGTCGCACAGGGGGCCCGACTCGTCGGGGGCGCAGGGCAGTTCGATCGGCGCCATCAGCGGGACGGCCGTCAGCGCCTTGGTGCCGGCGTCGCCCTCGGTCAGCCGCAACCGGACGCTGGACTGGTCGAACGCGCCCGGCTTCCCGTCGGTGGCGAGCAGGTTGTAGTGGATCTGGAGGATGACCAGGCTGCCGGGTTCGATCCGGTAGCCGAGGTTCCCGTCGAGCAGGGTCTCCCTGGCGCCGGGCGTCCAGGTGTCGACCCAGGCCGAGGGCGGCTGGGTGTCCAGGCCGTCGGCGCCGAAGCAGGTCCAGCCCTGGCCGGGGCTCGCGGCGTCCTTCGCCTGGGCCTTGGCCGCGTTCGCGGGGGCGACCACGTAGATGTTGGCGTGGTGGGCGATCTCGGTGTTCGAGGGCGCGAACTGGCTGCCCGTCAGGTAGGCCGGCTTGAGCAGGCCGGGGTCGATCAGCAGGCAGCGGTACTCGTCGGTGCCGCCGCTGGGCGGCATCGGGATGTAGGGCTTCTCCATGGGGAGGGTGAGGAACTGCTCACCGGCCCGCAGCGGCAGCGCGTCGGGCGGGAGGGAGGTGGTCGCGTGGTGCCCGCCCCGCCCACTCGTCAGCGCCCCGCCGGTGGCGGCGGTCGAACTGGAGCACGCGGCGACCACGACCGCCATCGCCGCCGGAGCGACCCTCCGCAATAGGCCCTTCCGTGTCGTCATGATGTCCCTTCGAAATGGCGCACAGGCCACAATGAGCCGAGGGGATGATATAGCTGGGAAAGCGGCGTTCAACTGCACCCGTGCAGCAGTTGATCGCTCACTTGTCGCAGCTCAGAGCGGCTGTTAGGGTTTTTCGGAATTCGCTTTCACGGCAATTCATTTCCCGCGATGCGACGACTTCCGCGGCGGCCGAACAATGGCTCCATCACGACGAACCGACGCCTTTCTCACCTCGTCGCGATCGCCCTGCACCGGCGAACAGGAGCATTCGGTGAAACCCTTGGCCACGCCGTACTCACGGCTCATGTCCCCGATCGAATGGCTCTATCTCGGCATGGGGCCCAACGTCATCCAGCACGTCTTCGAAGGCGACGGCGACCTGGGCGTCGAGGCCCTCGTCCACGCGGTCGAGGCGGCCTCGGAGGCCTGCCCCGGCATGCGGCTGCGGCAGAAGGGGCGGCGCTGGGTCGACAGCGGCGTCGCTCCCGAGGTGCGGGTCCTGGACGTCGATCCGGGCCACGACCTGCTGTCGGAGCCCGCCCTGCAGACGGCGCTCTACGACGGCGGCCCGACCTGCGAGGTCCTGCTCGTGCCCGGCCGCCGGGTCCGGCCGACGACGCTGGTCTTCCGCGCCTTCCACGGCGTCACCGACGCCCGCGGCCTGCTGTTGTGGATCGCCGACGTCTTCCGGGTGCTGCGCGGCGTCGACCCGGTCGGCGCGACCTCCGACTGGAACAGCGACGACTTCCTCCGGCACCTGCGGCCCACCGGCCTGCCGCCGATCCCGCCCGGCGAGAAGGACCTGGTGCACGCCACCTCGATGGCGCCGGTCCCGCCCGGTCGGCACGGGCTGATCTGGCGCCGGCGCAGCGTCGACGGCGTCTGCGCCGCCCCCACCGCCCGGGTGGTCGCGGCCGTCGCCGCGTCGGCCGACCCGCCGGTCCCGGGCCGGTTCCTGATCTCGGTCGACCTGCGCCGCCACCGGCCCGAGCTGCGCTCGACCGCCTGGTTGTCGCAGATCCTCCCGCTGACCGTCGAGCCCGACGGCGACTGGGAGGAGGTCCACCAGGCGCTGCTGACCGGCCTGGCGGAAAACCGGGAGCTGCTCAGCCGCACCAGCCCGGCGATGCGCCGGCTGCCCCGCACGATCGTGCGCGAGATCTTCACCCGGTACGAGGCGTCGGCCGCCAAGAGGCACCGCTACCTGGCCTCGGGCATCGTCACCAGCCTGGGCTTCGTCGACCTGGCCGACTACAGCGCCGGCGGGTTCCGGGCCGAGGCGATGTACACGCTGGGGTCGCTGGTCTCGGGCGCGCCGGTGAGCCTCGACGTCGTCGAGACGGCCGGCCGCACCGAGCTCGTGGCGACGTGGCGCGACGTGCCGGGCGCGGCCGAGCGCATGGACGACCTGCTCGACCGGCTCGTCGAGGCGCTGTCGCCCCAGGCCGACCGCTACCCCGCCGCCAACGACACCTGGCGGCCCTCCTCCACGGCGTCCCTCCTGGAGCTGTTCCGCCGCCAGGCCGAGCTGACCCCCGACGCGCTGGCGCTGTCGTGGCCGGAGGGCACGATGAGCTACGCCGAGCTGAGCCGGCGGGCCGACGCGGTGGCGACCGGGCTGCGCGCCCGGGGCGCCGGTCGCGGCGACGTCGTCGGGGTGCTCGCCGAACGCACCCCGGCCGCGGTGGCCGCCATCTGGGGCATCCTGCGGGCCGGGGCCGCCTATCTGCCGCTCGACGTGCTGCACCCCGACTCGCGGCTGGCCGACCTGCTCTCGGACGCGGGGGTCAAGCACTGCCTGGCACAGGCCCCGCACGACGCCCGCGACGCCTTCCCGGCCGGTTGCGCCGTGCTCGACCTCGACGACGCCGTCACCGCGACGCCCGACGGGGCCCCCGACCCGGAGACGGCCGCCGACGACCTGGCGTACGTGCTCTACACCTCCGGCTCCACCGGCAAGCCCAAGGGCGTGCAGATCGAGCACGGCAGCCTGCTCAACTACCTCCACTGGGGCGTCGAGGAGTTCGGGGTCGACGCCGACACGCGACTGCCCCTGCTGACGTCGTTGTCGTTCGACGTGTCGGGGACGTCCATCTTCATGCCGCTGATCACCGGCGGCGGCGTGGTGCTGGTCCGCGACCAGCCCAACCACCTGACGCTGCGGCGGCTGCTGATGGAGTCGGGCGCGACCATGCTCAACCTCACCCCCTCCCACCTGGAGCTGATCGGCCGCCTGGAGATCGCGCCCACCGGGTTCCGCAGCATCGTGGTGGTCGGCGAGCAGCTCCGGGTCGAGGTCGCCGCCCGCGCCCAGGAGATGTTCGGGCCCGGCTGCCGCGTCATCAACGAGTACGGCCCCACCGAGGCCACCATCGGCTGCACCGCGCACACCTTCGACCCGGCGCGCGACGGCGGCCGCAGCACCGTCCCGATCGGCGTGCCGGCCCGCAACACGCAGGTCCACCTGCTCGACCCGACCCGCCGGTTCGTCGCCGAGGGCGAGGTCGGCGAGATGTACCTGGCCGGCGTGCAGCTGGCCCGGGGCTACCTGGGCCGGCCCGACCTCGACGAGGAGCGGTTCCCCCGCCTGGTCGACGGCACCCGGACGTACCGGACCGGCGACCTGGCCCGGCGGCTGCCGGACGGCGGGCTGGAGTTCCTCGGCCGGATCGACGACCAGCTCAAGATCCGCGGCCACCGGGTCGAGCCCGCCGAGGTGGCGGCCGTCCTGGAGGAGCACCCGGCGGTCGACCGCGCCGTCGTGGTGGCCCGCACCCGGGCGGGCGGGTCGAAGGCGTTGTGCGGCTACGTCCTGAGCCGGACCGGGGTGGCGGTCGCCGACCTGACGGCGCACGCGGCCGACCGGTTGCCGTCCTACATGGTCCCGGCCGCCGTCTTCGTCGTCGACGAGATCCCCTACGGCATCAGCGGCAAGGTCGACGTGCGCGCCCTGCCCGACCCCTTCGCCGGTCCCGCGACCGGTTCAGGCCCGGCGTCGGCCGACGGCGGCGACCGGCTCGAACGCGAGGTCGGCGAGGTGTGGGCGCGGGTGCTGGGCGTCGAGGCCGACCGCATCGACCCGCACGCGGACTTCCACCACCTCGGCGGCGACTCGGTCGCGCTGCTCAACATGCTGGCCGGCGTGTGCCGGGAGGTGCTGCCCCCGGCGGCGGAGGCCGAGTTCATGAACCGGCTGGGGCGGGTCATCGCGGAGCCCACCGTGGCGAACGTGGCGGTGATCGCCCGCGAGGTCGCCGAGGTCTGACCCGCACACGACAAGAGCGGCCGGGGTCCGACCCCGGCCGCTCTTGTCGTTTCTCCGTCAGATGCCCAGTTCGCGGTCGATCAGGGCGAACATCTCGTCGTCGCCGGCCGTCGAGAGCTCCCGGTAGGCGGCGGCGTTGTCGCTGGTCTTGGACCGGAAGTCGGCGAGCAGGCCCTCCAGGCGGATGACGATCTCGGCCCGCCGGTCGCCGTCGGGGCCGACCTCGGCGAGCTGGGCGGCCAGCCGGTCGAGGCCGTCGAGGACGGGCGCCGTCCCGGCCGGGGCGACGTTCGCGCACAGGTATCCGGCGAGCGCGCCCGGCGTCGGGTAGTCGAAGATCACGCTGGCCGGCAGGGTCAGCCCGGCGACGCCGCTGAGCCGGTTGCGCAGCTCCAGGGCGGTCAGCGAGGTCAGGCCCAGGTCGAGGAACGACTTCTCGGCGTGGACGTCGTCCGCGCCCGGCAGCCCGAGCACCTGCGCGGCCTGCGCCCTGACCAGCTCCCGCACGGCGCGTTCGCGGGCGGGCGCGGGCAGCGCGGCCAGGCGGGCCGCCTCGTTCCGCTCGGGCGCGGCCGGGCCGGCCGTCCTTCGGGCCGTCCGGACCCCGGTCAGGCCCGACAACACCGGCGGCAGGCCGGCGCCGTTGTGGCGGCGCAGGGCGCCGAGGTCGAGGTGGACGGGGACCAGCAGCGCCGGGCGGCCTTCCGGGGCGCGGGCGAGCAGCGCGTCGAGCTGGGCGAGGCCGTCGGGGCCGGTGATGGGCCGCAGGCCGGTGCGGGCCATGCGACGCCGGTCGGCGTCGTCGATGCGGTCGGCCATGCCCTGCCCGTCGAGCCGCCACGGGCCCCAGGCCAGCGAGGTGGCGGCCAGGCCGAGGGAGCGGCGGTGGGCGGCCAGGGCGTCGAGGAAGGTGTTGGCGGCGGCGTAGGCGGCCTGGCCGGGGTTGCCCCAGATCCCGGCCAGCGAGGAGAACACCACGAACGCGTCGAGGTCGCGGGTCAGCTCGTGGAGGTTCCACGCCCCGTCGACCTTCGGGCGCAACACGGCGTCGACCCGGTCGGGGGTGAGCGACTCGACGATGCCGTCGTCCAGGACGCCCGCGGCGTGGACCACGCGGCGCAGCGGCGTACCGGCCGGGATGCCCGCGAGCACGGCGGCCAGGCCGGCGCGGTCGGCGGCGTCGCAGGCGGTGACCCGCACGGTCACCCCCCGTCCGGCGACGTCGGCGGCGACGGCCGCCACTCCCGCCGCCCCGGGTCCGCGCCGGGAGAGCAGCTCGATCCGTTCGGCCGCAAGGCCCCGGGCGACCAGCGCGCCGAGGGCCCCGGAGGCGCCCGTGATCAGCAGGGTTCCGGTCGGGCGTGCGGCCGGTGCGGTCGCGGCGGGGGTGGACGGGACCAGGCGCGGGACCAGGAGACGGCCGTCCCGGACCGCGAGCTGGGCCTCGCCCGAGCTCACGGCGGCCGGGACCGCCTGGTCGGCGGCCTCCGGCGTGTCCACGTCGAGCAGCACGATCCGGCCGGGGTACTCCGACTGCGCCACCCTGACCAGCCCCCACACCGCCGCGCCGGCGACGTCGACCGGTTCCGGCCCGGTCGCGACGGCCCGGTGGGTGAGCACGACCAGCCGGGTTCCGGCCATCGCCGGTGCGGCCAGCCGCTCGCGCAACGTGGCCAGCGTGTCCCGCGCCGCCGCCCTGGCCGCGGCGTCGGCCGGGCCCTCGGGCGGCCGGACGTCCACGACGACCGTGTCGGGGACGGGCCCGCCCCGCACGCCGGGGGCGGCCGGGATCCAGTCGAGTTCGAACAGCGCGTCGGCGGTCGCGGCGGGCAGTTCGGCCTCGGTGAGCGGGCGGCGGTGCACCGATCCCACGATGGCCACCGGCCGGCCGGTCGCGTCGGAGAGGGTCACCGAGACCGCGTCGACGCCCGGCACGGGCGTCAGCCGGGCCCGCACGTCGGCGGCTCCGGTGGCGTGCACGACGACGTCGGTCCAGGTGGACGCGAGCATCGGCGGGTCGCCGGCCGTCCCGGTCAGGGGCAGGACGGCGTCGAGGAGGGCGGGGTGCAGGGCGAAGCCGGTGACGTCGGCGTCGAGGGTGAGCTCGGCGAAGAGTTCCGGTCCGCGCCGCCACACGGCCCGGACGCGCCGGTCGGCCGGGTCGGGCTGCGGTCGCGCGCCGGGCGGCGGCCACTCCCCGTCGGCGTCGTCGGGTTCGGCGGTGGCGGAGGTGAGGACGGCGGTGGCGTTGTGCGTCCAGGAGCCGTTCTCCGGGCGGGAGTGCACGGTCAGGTCCCGGCGGCCGTCGTCGTCGGGCGGGGCGACGACGACCCTCAGCTGGAGGGGGCCGGAGCCGGGCACGACCGGCGGGGTGTGGACGTGGAGTTCGCCCAGGCGGGCGTGTCCCGTCTCGTCACCGGCCCGGAGGGCCATCTCGATCAGGGCCGTCTCCGGGACGACGACCCGTCCGGCGGCCGTGTGGTCGGCGAGCCAGGGCTGGGCGTCCAGGGACAACCGGCCGGTGAGCACCAGGCCGCCGTCGCCGGGCAGGTCGACGGCCGCGCCGAGCAGCGGATGCCCGGCGGTCGACAGGCCGAGCTCGGCCGGGTCGGCCGGGGCGCGGGTGCCGCGCAGCCAGTAGCGCTCGCGGGTGAAGGCGTAGGTGGGCAGGTCGACCCGGTTCGCGCCCTGGAAGAACCCGGCCCAGTCGACGTCGCCGCCCCGGGCGTGCAGCTCGGCGACCGCCGAGACCAGGGCGGGCGCGTCGTCGCGGTCGCGGCGCTGGGCGGGGATCCAGGAGTCGTCTGCCAGGGCGGTGAGCACCGCGTCGGGGCCGATCTCCATGAACGTCTTCACGCCGCTGCGGCGCATCGTCGTGACCGCGTCGGCGAACCGGACCGGCTCGCGGACCTGGCGCACCCAGTAGTCGGGGTCGGTCGCGGTCACCGGTTCGCCGGTGACCGTGGAGACCAGCGGGATCCGCGGTGGCGCGTAGGACACCGAGGCGGTGACCTGGGCGTATTCGGCCAGCATCGGGTCCATCAGGGCCGAGTGGAAGGCGTGCGAGACGCGCAGGAGGCGCGTGTTCTCGAACCGGTCTTTGAGCGAGGACACCAGGTCGAGCGGGCCGGAGACGACCACGGCGTCCGGTCCGTTGACGGCCGCGACGTCGACGCCGTCGATCAGCGCCGCGCGGACTTCGGCTTCGGTCGCGCGGATGGAGAGCATCGCCCCGCCGGGCGGGAGCGCCTGCATCAAGCGGCCTCGGGCGGCCACGACCGTGCAGGCGTCTTCGAGCGACCACACTCCGGCTACATGGGCGGCGGCGAGTTCGCCGATCGAGTGACCGGCCACCATCGAGGGGGTGACGCCCCACGATTCCAGCAGGCGGAACAGGGCGACTTCGACGGCGAACAGTCCTGACTGCGCCCACCTGGTCTGGTTCAGCAGGTCGGGGTCGTCGATCGCGGAACCGCCCAGCCTCTCGCAGATCTCGTCGAACGCCGCCGCGAACACCGGATATGCCTGGTAGAGACCGCGGCCCATGCCGACCCGCTGCGCGCCCTGGCCGGTGAAGACGAAGGCGAGCTTGCCCGGGTCGCCCGTGCTCACCGGCCTCGGGTCGGCGAGGCCGGCGAGCAGTTCGTCCCGGTCGGCGCCCACGATCGCGGCGCGGTGGCCGAGGTGGGTGCGGGTCGTGGCCAGTGAACGGCCGACGTCGGCCGGGTCGAGGTCGGGCCGCTCGGTCAGGAAGTCGTGCAGCCGCCGGGCCTGGGCGGTCAGCCCGGCCTCGGTCTTGGCCGAGATCAGCCACGGCACGGCCGGCAGGGCGGCACCGGGGGCAGGCTCCTCGGCGGGCGCCTGTTCAAGGATGACGTGGGCGTTCGTGCCGGAGAAGCCAAACGACGACACGCCCGCGCGGCGGGGGCGGCCGGTGTCCGGCCAGTCCGTCGTGCCGGTGACCAGGGTGACCGCGCCCGACTCCCAGTCGACCTGCGACGAGGGCGCGTCCACGTGCAGGGTCGCCGGGACGACGCCGTGGTTCATGGCCTGGACCATCTTGATGATGCCGGCGACGCCCGCGGCGGCCTGGGTGTGGCCGATGTTCGACTTCACCGACCCGAGCAGCACCGGGTGCTCCCGATCCTGGCCGTAGGTGGCGAGCAGGGCCTGGGCCTCGATCGGGTCGCCGAGCCGGGTCCCGGTGCCGTGGCCCTCGACGACGTCGACCTCGGCCGCCGACAGGCCCGCGTCGGCCAGGGCGGTCCGGATGACGCGCTGCTGCGAAGGGCCGTTGGGGGCGGTCAGGCCGTTGGACGCGCCGTCCTGGTTCACGGCCGTGCCGCGCACCACGGCCAGCACCCGGTGGCCGTTGGCGCGGGCGTCGGAGAGCCGTTCGACGACCAGGACGCCGACGCCCTCGCCCCAGCCGGTGCCGTCGGCCGCGTCGGCATACGCCTTGCAGCGGCCGTCGGCGGCGAGGCCGCGCTGGCGGGAGAAGTCGACGAAGATGCCGGGGGTGGCCATCACCGTGACTCCCCCGGCGAGCGCCAGGGAGCACTCGCCCGACCGCAGCGCCCGCACGGCCAGGTGCAGCGCCACCAGCGACGACGAACACGCCGTGTCGACGGTCATCGCCGGGCCCTCCAGACCCAGCGCGTAGGCGACCCGGCCCGAGGCCACGCCGCCGGACATGCCGGTGCTCACATACCCTTCGACGTCGCCGGGGACGGGGCCGCCGGTGCTGTAGTCGTGGTAGATCAGGCCGGTGAAGACGCCGGTCTGGCTGCCGTGCAGGCCGGTGGCGTCGATGCCGGCGTGCTCCAGGGCCTCCCACGAGGTCTCCAGCAGGAGCCGTTGTTGCGGGTCCATGGCCAGCGCCTCACGCGGGGAGACACCGAAGAAGGGGGCGTCGAAGTCGGCCGCGCCGTCGAGGAACGCGCCCTCGCGGGCGTAGCTCCGGCCGACCGCCTCCGGGTCGGCGTCGAAGACGCTCCCCCACTCCGGGCCCCGGTCGGCAGGGAAGCCCGACACGGTGTCGGCGCCGGCGGCGAGCAGGGTCCAGAACTCGGCGGCGGAGGAGACGCCGCCCGGGAACCGGCAGCCCATGCCGACGATCACCACCGGGTCGTCGGCGTCCACCGCCCTCGGCACGCCCGAAAGCAACGGGTCGGCGATCGGGCCGCCCAGTTCGGTGAGGACGTGGGCGACCAGCGCGGACGGCGTCGGATGGTCGAAGACGAGCGTGGCGGGGAGTCGCAGGCCGGTCGCCTCGCCGAGCCGGTTGCGCAGTTCGACGGCGGTCAGCGAGTCGAAACCCAGCTCACGGAACGAGCGGCCGGGGTCCATCGAGGCCGTCCCGGACATGCCGAGCACGACCGCCGCCTGGGCCATTACCAGCTCTCTGACGGCCTCCTCGCGTTCGGCCGCCGGGAGGCCGGCCAGACCGCTCGTGGCGACGGGCCCTGCGGTGCGGCGGGTGGTGGTGCGGGTGACCAGGCCGGACATGAGCGCGGGCACGTCGCCGTCCCGGCGGCGGAACACGGCCGGGTCGAGCCGGGCCGGGACCGCCAGGGCCGTGGGCAGGTGGGCGGCGGCGTCGAGCAGGGCGAGGCCGTCAGCGTCGGAGAGGGGGCGCAAGCCCTGGGCGGCCATGCGCTGCCAGTCGGCCGGGGTGAGGTGGCCGGTCATGCCGCCGGTCCAGGGTCCCCAGGCCAGGGAGACCGCGGGCAGGCCCTCGTTGCGGCGGTGGGCGGCCAGGGCGTCCAGGAAGGTGTTGGCCGCCGCGTAGGCCGACTGGCCGGGGTTGCCCCAGATCCCGGCGATCGAGGAGAAGAGCACGAACCGGTCGAGGTCGAGGTGCCGGGTCAGTTCGTGGAGGTGCCAGGCGCCGTCGACCTTGGGGCGCATGACGGCGTCCAGCGCCGTGGGGGTGAGCGATGCGATCAGGCCGTCGTCGAGGATTCCGGCGGCGTGGACGACACCCCGCAGGTCCGGGATCCCGGCGACCACGGCGGCGAGCGGGTCGCGGTCGGCGACGTCCACGGCGCACACCTCGACGTCGACTCCCTGAGTGGCGAGCTGGGCAGCGAGCGCGCCGGTGCCGACGGGTCCCTGGCGGGAGAGCAGCACGAGACGGTCGGCGGTCAGGTGACGGGCGACCAGACCGCCCAGGGCACCCGATGCTCCGGTCACCAGAACGGTGCCGCCCTGGTCGCGGGTCGGCATGGTCAGCACGACCTTGCCGACGTTGCGGGCCTGGCTGAGGTGCCGGAACGCCTCCGGAGCTCGGCGCACATCCCAGCAGGCGACCGGGAGGGGCGTCAGCACCTTCCGGGCGAACAGCTCCGTCAGCACAGCGAGCATGCGGCCGATGCGATCGGGGTCGAGTTCGAGCAGGTCGAACGCCTGGTACTGCAGGCCGTCGTGGTCGCGGGCGACCTGCTCGGCGTCGCGGATGTCGGCTTTGCCCATCTCGATGAATCGGCCACCGGCAGCCAGCCTCAGCGAGGCGTCGACGAACTCCCCCGCCAACGAATCGAGCACGACGTCCACGGAAGGGAACGCGGTCTCGAAATCCAGGGTGCGCGACGACGCGACGTGGGTCTCGGGCAGGCCGAGTTCGCGCAGGACCGGCCATTTCGACGGGCTCGCGGTGCCGAACACCTCGGCGCCCAGGTGGCGGGCCAGTTGCACCGCCGCGATGCCGACACCACCGGCGGCGGCGTGAATGAGGACGGATTCGCGGGGTCGCAGGTCGGCCAGTTCGACCAGCGCGTGATACGCGGTCAGGAACACCACCGGGGCGGCCGCCGCCTCGGCCAAAGTCCAGCCGTCGGGGACTCGGGCGAGCAAACGCTGATCCGTCACCGCCTCCGGACCGAAGGCACCCGAGAACAGGCCCATCACCAGGTCACCGGGCTTGTAGGCCGTCACCTCAGGTCCGGTCTCCAGCACGACACCCGCGCCTTCGAGGCCCAACTGGCCCGCGTCGCCGGGGTACATGCCCAGCACGTTCAGGACATCCCGGAAGTTGACCCCGCCGGCTCGCAGCCCGACCCGCACCTCCCCGGCCTTCAACACCGCGTTGTCGGCACTCGTCAGGGTCAGGTTCTCCAGGGTGCCGCGCTCGGTGAAGTCCAGCCGCCAACTGCCGCTGGGCAGGGCCAGAGCCTTATCGGGACGGGCCAGGCGCGGCACCAGCGGGCGGCCTCCGCGAACGGCGATCTGGCTCTCGCCGGCGGCCGCCGCCGCCCGCACCAGTTCCTGCGCGCCGTCCGCCGACAGGGGGACGTCGAGGTCGACGAGGGCGAGGCGGCCGGGGTTCTCGGCGGCGGCGGCGCGGACCAGTCCCCAGACGGCCGCGCCGGTCACGTCGACGAGGAGCCCGCCGGAGCCGGTGTCGACCGCGCGTTCGGTCACCACGACCAGGCGGCCCGGGTTCTCGGCCGCCAGCCACTCCCGCACGACGCCGAGCAGGCGGGCGGCCGCCGCACGGGCCTCCTCGGCGACGTCGCCGCCTCCGGACGCAGGGCAGGCGATGACGGTGACCGGCGTGTGCACGGGCTCGGTGGCGCGCGGGGGCACCCAGTCGAGGGTGAACAGCGCCTCGTCGGCGACGGTGACCGCCTGGGCCGCCGGGAGGGGACGAAGGGCCAGTGCGCCGACCGTCGCGATCGGCGCGCCGCTCTCGTCGGCCAGGGTCAGCGACACCCCGTCTCCGCTGGGGGCCAGCCGGACCCGGGCGGCGCGGGCTCCGGTCGCGTGCACGACGACGTCGGTCCAGGCGAACGGCAACAACGGGCCCTCGGCCGCGCGGGTGGCGGAGATGGGGTGGAGGGCGGCGTCGAGCAGGGCCGGGTGCAGGGCGAACCCGGCGACCTGGACGTCGTCGGCGAGGGCGATCTCGGCGAAGACCTCGTCGCCGCGCCGCCAGAGGGTCTTGACTCCCCGGAAGAGCGGGCCGTAGTCCAGTCCGGCGGCGGCCAGTGCGGGGTAGCAGGCGTCGACGTCCTGGGCCGCCGCCCCTTCCGGGGGCCACGGAGTCAGACGGGTTTCCGACGGGTCGGCCACGTCGAGGAGGCCGGTGGCGTGGCGGGTCCAGGCACCCGATGGGTCGTCGTGGTCCGGCTGGGAGTAGACGGCCACCGCGCCGTCGTCGGCCGTGACCTGGACGCGGACGCCGCCCTCGGGCGGCACGACCAGCGGGGCCTCGATGACCAGTTCGGCGAGCCGGGGCCGGCCCGTCGCGTCTCCGGCGCGGATCGCCATCTCCACGAGGGCCGTGCCCGGCACCACGACCCTGCCGGCCACGACGTGGTCGGCCAGCCACGGGTGGGCGCTCAGGGACAATCTGCCGGTGAGCACGAGGCCGCCGCTGGCCGGCAGGTTCACGGCCGCGCCCAGCAGCGGGTGCCGGGACGGTTCGAGGCCCAGGCCGGCGGCGTCGCCGTGGGTCCCGGCGGCGTTCAGCCAGTAGTGCCGCCGGTCGAAGGCGTAGGTGGGCAGGCCGACCCGGTTCGCACCCGGGAAGAAGCGGGCCCAGTCGACGTCGCCGCCACGGGCGTGCACACGGCCGACCGCCGAGACGAGGGTCCGGGCCTCGTCGCGATTCCGGCGCTGGGCGGGGATCCAGCTGTCGTCCGCGGCCAGTGCGGTGAGCACCGCGTCGGGGCCGATCTCGACGAAGGTCCTGACGCCGCTGTCGCGCATCGTGGCGACGGCGTCGGCGAAGCGGACCGGCTCGCGGACCTGCCGCACCCAGTAGTCCGGGTCGGTCGCCGTCACCGGTTCGCCGGTGACCGTGGAGATTAGCGGGATACGCGGCTGCTTGTCGGACACCGAGGCGGTGACCTTCGCGTATTCGGCCAGCATCGGGTCCATCAGAGCCGAGTGGAAGGCGTGCGAGACGCGCAGCAGCCGGGTGTTCTCGAACCGGTCCCTCAGCGAGGACACCAGGTTTGCGGGGCCGGAGACGACCACCGCGTCCGGGCCGTTGACCGCCGCGATGTCGACGCCGTCGATCAGCGCCTTGCGGACTTCGGCTTCGCTCGCCCGGATCGAGAGCATCGCCCCGCCTGGCGGGAGCGCCTGCATCAACCGGCCTCGGGCGGCCACGACGGCACATGCGTTTTCGAGCGACCAGACCCCGGCGACATGCGCGGCGGCGAGTTCGCCGATCGAGTGACCGGCGACCATCGACGGGGTGACGCCCCACGACTCCAGCAGGCGGAACAGGGCCACCTCGACGGCGAAAAGTCCCGATTGCGCCCACATCGTCTGGTTGAGCAGATCGGGGTCGTTCCCGTGCACGACCGCCGCCACGGAACCGTCGAGGTGATCGTCCAGACGGGCGCAGACGGCGTCGAAAGCGTCGGCGAACACCGGATACGCCTCATACAGGCCCCGGCCCATGCCGACCCGCTGCGCGCCCTGGCCGGTGAACACGAAGCCGACCTTGCCCGAGGGGCCGGTGCTCACCGAAGTGACGTCGGCCAGCCCGGCGAGGAGTTCGCTGCGGTCGCCTCCGACGACGACGGCCTGGTGAGAGAGTCTGGAACGGGTCGTCGCCAGGGACCATCCGACGTCGGCCGGGTCCAGGTCGGGCCGCGCCGACACGAACTCGGTCAGGCGGGCGGCCTGGGCGGCCAGACCGTCGCGGCTACGGGCGGAGATCAGCCAGGGCACGGCCGGAAGGACGACACCGGGCGCGGGCTCCTCGACCGGCGGCTGTTCAAGGATGACGTGGGCGTTCGTGCCGGAGAAGCCGAACGACGACACGCCCGCGCGGCGAGGGCGGCCGGTCTCGGGCCAGGCCGTCGCGCCGGTGACCAGCGTCATCGCGCCCGAGTCCCAGTCGACCTGGGAGGAGGGGGCGTCCACGTGCAACGTCGCGGGGACCACGCCACGGGCCATCGACTGGATCATCTTGATGACGCCCGCCACTCCGGCCGCCGCCTGGGTGTGGCCGATGTTCGACTTCACCGACCCGAGCATCACGGGATGCTCGCGGTCCTGGCCGTAGGTGGCGAGGAGGGCGTGCGCCTCGATCGGGTCGCCGAGCCGGGTGCCGGTGCCGTGGCCCTCGACGACGTCGACCTCGGCCGCCGACAGGCCGGCGTCGGCCAGGGCGGTGCGGATCACCCGTTGTTGCGAAGGGCCGTTGGGGGCGGTCAGACCGTTGGACGCGCCGTCTTGGTTGACGGCCGTGCCGCGCACCACGGCGAGCACCCGGTGGCGGTTGGCGCGGGCGTCCGAGAGTCGTTCCAGGACCAGGACGCCGACGCCCTCGCCCCAGCCCGTCCCGTCGGCGGCGTCCGCGTACGCCTTGCACCGGCCGTCGGCGGCGAGGCCGCGTTGGCGGGAGAACTCCACGAAGGTGTTCGGGGTCGCCATGACGGTCGCCCCACCGGCCAGGGCCAGGGAGCACTCCCCCGCGCGGAGTGCCCGCACGGCCAGGTGCAGGGCGACCAGCGACGACGAGCAGGCCGTGTCGACGGTCATCGCGGGGCCTTCGAGGCCCAGCGCGTAGGCGACCCGGCCCGACGCGACGCCGCCCGAGTTGCCGGTGCTGACGTAGCCCTCCACCTCTTCGGGGACCGGGCCGCCGGTGCTGTAGTCGTGGTAGATCAGGCCGGTGAAGACGCCGGTCTGGCTGCCGTGCAGGCCGGTGGCGTCGATGCCGGCGTCCTCCAGGGCCTCCCACGAGGTCTCCAGCAGGAGCCGCTGCTGCGGGTCCATGGCCAGCGCCTCACGCGGGGAGACGCCGAAGAACGGGGCGTCGAACGCCCCGGCGTCGTGCAGGAACCCGCCGGTTCCGGCGTAGCTCTTGCCGGGCGCGGCCGGGTCGGGGTCGACGACGCCCTCCCAGGCGGGCCCCCGGTCGCGGGGGAAGCCGGTCACGGCGTCGGTCTCCGAGGAGAGCAGGTCCCAGAACTCGTCGGCCGAGCCGACGCCGCCGGGGAACCGGCAGCCGATGCCCACGATCACCACCGGATCGTCGGTCTGGGCTTCGGTCCGCTGGGTGGGGGCCGGCACGGGGGCGGCGCCGCCGAGCAGTTCGGTGCGGAGGTGGGCGACCAGCGCCGACGGGGTCGGGTAGTCGAAGACGAGCGTGGCCGGGAGCCGCAGGCCGGTCGTGTCGGCGAGCCGGTTGCGCAGTTCGACGGCGGTCAGCGAGTCGAAGCCGAGCTCGCGGAACGACCGGCCGGGGTCCATCGAGGCCGGCCCGGACATGCCGAGGACGACGGCGGCCTGGGTGAGGACCGTCTCCCTCAGGGTCTCTTCCCGCTCGGCGAGGCCGGCGCCGGCGGTGACCGATCCTGCCGTGCGGCGCGAGGCGGCGGCCGGGACCAGAGCGGAGAGCAGCGGTGATCCCCGGCGACGCAGGCTCGCCCGGTCGAACCGGGCCGGGACCAGCAGGGCTCTGGGCACGTCCGTCGCGGCGTCGAACAGGGCCAGGCCGTCGGCGTCGGAGAGCGGCCGCAGCCCCTGGGCGGCCATGCGCTGCCAGTCGGCCGGGGTGAGGTGGCCGGTCATGCCGCCGGTCCAGGGTCCCCAGGCCAGGGAGACCGCGGGCAGGCCCTCGCTCCGGCGGTGGGCGGCCAGGGCGTCCAGGAAGGTGTTGGCCGCCGCGTAGGCGGCCTGGCCGGGGTTGCCCCAGATGCCGGCGATCGAGGAGAAGAGCACGAACCGGTCGAGGTCGAGGTGCCGGGTCAGTTCGTGGAGGTGCCAGGCGCCGTCGATCTTCGCTCGCAACACCGCGTCGGTCCGGGCGGGCGTGAGCGATGCGATCAGGCCGTCGTCCACGATTCCGGCGGCGTGGACGACGCCCCGCAGGTCCGGGATCCCGGCGACCACGGCGGCGAGCGCGTCGCGGTCGGCGACGTCTACCGCGTACACCTCGACGTCGACTCCCCGGGAGGCGAGATCGGCGGCCAGTGCCCCTGTGCCAGCGGGCCCCCGGCGGGAGAGCAGCACGAGACGGTCGGCGGTCAGGTGACGGGCGACCAGACCGCCCAGCGCGCCCGAGGCCCCGGTCACCAGAACAGTCCCGCGCCTGTCGCGCGCCGGCATGGTCAGCACGACCTTGCCGACGTTGCGGGCCTGGCTGAGGTGCCGGAACGCCTCCGGAGCTCGGCGCACATCCCAGCACGCCACCGGCAAGGGGGTCAGCACTTCACGCGCGAAGAGATCCGTCAGCACGGTCAGCATCCGGCCGATGCGATCGGGATCGAGTTCGAGCAGGTCGAACGCCTGGTACTGCAGGCCGTCGTGGTCGCGGGCGACCTGCTCGGCGTCGCGGATGTCGGCTTTGCCCATCTCGATGAACCGGCCACCGGCGGCCAGCCTCAACGAGGCGTCGACGAACTCCCCCGCCAACGAATCGAGCACGACGTCCACGGAAGGGAACACGGACTCGAAATCCAGGGTGCGCGACGACGCGACATGCGTCTCGGGCAGACCCAGTTCATGCAGGACCGGCCACTTCGACGGGCTGGCGGTGCCGAACACCTCCGCGCCCAGATGGCGGGCCAGTTGCACCGCCGCGATGCCGACACCGCCGGCGGCGGCGTGGATCAGAATCGACTCTCCGCGCCGCAGCTCCGCCAGCTCCACCAGGGCGTGATAGGCGGTCAGGAACACCACCGGGGCGGCCGCCGCCTCGGCCAAAGTCCAGCCGTCAGGGACCCGGGCGAGCAAACGCTGGTCCGTCACCGCCTCCGGACCGAAGGCGCCCTTGAAGAGGCCCATCACCAGGTCACCGGGCTTGTAGGAGGTGACCTCGGGCCCGGTCTCCAAAACGACACCCACGCCTTCGAGGCCCAACTTGCCTGCGTCGCCGGGATACATGCCCAGCACATTGAGGACATCCCGGAAGTTCACCCCACCGGCCCGCAGCCCGACCCGCACCTCGCCCGCCTTCAACACCGCGCTGTCGGCACTCGTCAGGGTCAGGTTCTCCAGCGTGCCGCGCCCGGTGAAGTCCAGCCGCCAGCCGCCGTCGGGAACGACCAGGTCGCCCCCGGGTCGGGCCAGGCGCGGGACCAGCAGCCGCCCGGCGCGGACGGCGAACTCGGGTTCGCCCAAGGTCACGCCCGCGCGCAGCAGCGGTCCGGCGGTGGTGAGGTCGTCGACGTCAGCCAGGATCAGCCTGCCGGGGTGCTCCGCCGCGGCGGCCCGCACCAGGCCGGTCACCGGCGACGACCACACGTCCAGCCCGGCGTTCTCGGTGACCACCAGCAGCCGGGCTCCGGCGAGGTCCCCGGCGGCGAGCCACTCCTGGATCACGCCCTGCACCTCGACGGCGAGGGCCCGGGCCGCCTCCGGCCCGGCACCGGCCGGACGGGGACACACGACCGTGGTGGCGGGGACGCCGCCGTCGGTCCGCAGCGCGGCCAGGTCGCCGGGGATCTCCGGCCCGATCACGGCCCATGGCGTCTCGTCGCTCTCGCCGACGGGAGTGGCCGGCACCCAGTCGAGGCCGAACAGGGAGTCGCGCACCAGCGCCGTGTCGGTCGCCGGGCCGGTCCGCAGGGGTTGCAGCGACAACGACGCCACCGAGGCGATCGGTTCGCCCGACTCGTCGGCGAGGGTGACCGTCACCCCTGCCGGGGCGGGGGCGATGCGGACCCGGGCGGCGGCGGCTCCGGTGGCGTGCACGACCACGTCGGTCCAGGCGAACGGCACCAGCGGCGTGGTCTCGGCGCGGCCGGCGGCGAGGCCGTGGAGGGCGGCGTCCAGGAGCGCCGGGTGCAGGCCGAACCCGGTGACGGTCACGCCGTCGGGCAGGGCGACCTCGGCGAAGATCTCCTCGCCGCGCCGCCACAGGGCGCGGACGCCCTGGAACGCGGGGCCGTAGGCGAGTCCGGCGTCGGCCAGGGTGGCGTAGAAGCCGTCGAGCGGGATCGGCGCCGCGCCCTCGGGCGGCCAGGAGGGGAAGTCGGCCCGTTCGTGGTCGGCCGGTTCGAGGACGCCGGCGGCGTGCCGGGTCCAGCCGCCGGTGACGTCGTCGTCTTCGGCCTGGGAGTAGACGGCGACCTCGCCGCGGCCCGCGTCCAGTGCGGTGACGACGACCTGGACCCGGACGCCGGACGTGGCGGGCAGCACCAGCGGCGACTCCACGACCAGTTCGGCCAGCCGGGCCGCGCCGATCTCGTCGCCCGCCCGGATCGCCATCTCGACCAGCGCCGTCCCCGGGACGATCACCCGCCCGGCCACCGTGTGGTCGGCCAGCCAGGGCTGGGTGTCCACGCCGAGACGTCCGGTGAGCATCAGCCCGCCGCCCGCCGCGAGGCTGACGGTCGCGCCGAGCAGCGGGTGCCCGGCGGCCGACTGGCCCATGCCGGTGACGTCGGCCTTCCCGGCGGCGGGGTCGAGCCAGTAGCGCTCGCGGGTGAACGTGTAGGTGGGCAGGTCGACGCGGGCCGCGCCGTCGAAGAACCGTGCCCAGTCGACCGCCGCCCCCCGGGTGTGCAGCCGCGCGACGGTGGTGACCAGGGTGGTCGCGTCGTCGCGGTCGCGGCGCTGCGCGGGAATCCAGGAGTCGTCTTCCAGGGCGGTGAGCACCGCGTCGGGGCCGATCTCGACGAAGGTCCGCACGCCGCTCTCGCGCATCGTGGCGACGGCGTCGGCGAACCGGACCGGCTCACGGACCTGACGCACCCAGTAGTCCGGGTCGGTCGCCGTCACCGGTTCCCCGGTCACCGTGGAGACCAGCGGAATACGCGGCGGGTTGTAGGACACCGAGGCGGTGACCTGCGCGAATTCGGCCAGCATCGGGTCCATCAAGGCCGAGTGGAAGGCGTGCGAGACCCGCAGCAGCCTGGTGTTCTCGAACCGGTCCCTCAGCGCGGACACCAGATCGATCGGGCCCGAGACGACGACCGCGTCGGGGCCGTTGACCGCCGCGATGTCCACGCCGTCGATCAGGGCCTGGCGGACTTCGGCTTCGCTCGCCCGGATCGACAACATGCCGCCACCCGACGGGAGCGCCTGCATCAACCGGCCACGCGCCGCCACGACCGTGCAGGCGTCTTCCAGCGACCACACCCCGGCCACATGTGCGGCGGCCAGCTCACCGATCGAGTGACCGGCCACCATCGACGGAGTGACGCCCCACGACTCCAGCAGGCGGAACAGGGCCACCTCGACCGCGAACAGGCCCGATTGCGCCCACATCGTCTGGTTCAGCAGCTCGGGGTCGTCGATCGCCGAACCGCCCAGCCTCTCGCAGACCTCGTCGAACGCCTCCGCGAACACCGGATATGCCTGGTAGAGGCCCCGGCCCATGCCCACCCGCTGCGCACCCTGACCGGTGAAGACGAACGCGAGCTTGCCCGGCTGGCCGACGCCGGTTGGGGTCATGTCGGCCAGGCCGGCGAGGAGTTCGTGCCGGTTCGTGCCGACGACGAAGGCCCGGTGGGACAGGCTCGACCGCGACTCCGCCAGCGACCGGCCGACGTCGGCCGGGTTCAGGTCGGGGCGGGCCGACACGAAGTCGGCCAGGCGGGCGGCCTGGGCGGCCAGACCGTCACGGCTGCGAGCGGAGATCAGCCAGGGCACCACCGGAAGCGTGACACCCGGCGCGGGCTCCTCGGCGGGGGCCTGTTCGAGGATGACGTGCGCGTTCGTCCCGGAGAAACCGAACGACGACACACCGGCACGGCGCGGCCGGCCGGTCCGCGGCCAGGGCGTCGCCTCCGTCACCAGGTCGACGGCGCCCGCCTTCCAGTCCACGTGGGAGGAGGGCGCGTCCACGTGCAGGGTCGCCGGGACCACCCCATGGGCCATCGACTGGATCATCTTGATGACGCCCGCCACCCCGGCCGCCGCCTGGGTGTGCCCGATGTTCGACTTCACCGACCCGAGCAGCACCGGGTGGTCACGCTCCTGCCCGTAGGTGGCGAGCAGGGCTTCGGCCTCGATCGGGTCGCCCAGCCGGGTGCCGGTGCCGTGGCCCTCGACCACGTCCACCTCGCCCGCCGACAACCCGGCCCCGGCCAGCGCCGACTCGATGACCCGCTGCTGGGAGGGGCCGTTGGGGGCGGTCAGGCCGTTGGACGCGCCGTCCTGGTTGACGGCGCTGCCGCGCACCAGGGCCAGGATGCGGTGGCCGTTGCGGCGGGCGTCCGAGAGCTTCTCCAGGACCAGGACGCCCACGCCCTCGCCCCAGCCGGTCCCGTCGGCCGCGTCGGCATACGCCTTGCAGCGGCCGTCGGCGGCCAGGCCGCGTTGCCGGGAGAACTCCACGAAGGTGCCCGGCCGGGCCATCACGGTCACGCCACCCGCCAGCGCCAGCGAGCACTCCCCCGAGCGCAGCGCCTGGGCGGCCAGGTGCAGCGCCACCAGCGATGAGGAGCAGGCGGTGTCCACGGTGACCGCCGGGCCCTCCAGCCCGAGGGTGTACGCCACCCGGCCCGACGCGACGCCGCCCGAGATGCCGGTGCTGACGTATCCCTCCACGTCGCCCACGCCGCCGGCCGCGTAGTCGTGGTAGATCAGCCCGGCGAACACGCCCGTGGCGGTGCCGTGCAACGACGTCGGGTCGATGCCGGCGTGCTCCAGGGCCTCCCACGACGTCTCCAGCAACAAGCGCTGCTGCGGGTCCATGGCCAGCGCCTCACGCGGGGAGACGCCGAAGAAGGGGGCGTCGAAGTCGGCCGCGCCGTCGAGGAACGCGCCCTCGCGGGCGTAGCTCCGGCCGATCGCGTCGGGGTCGGCGTCGTACACGGTCGCCCATTCGGCGCCGCGGTCGGCGGGGAAGGGCGCGACGGTGTCGGCGCCCGCGATCAGCAGCGTCCAGAAGTCGCCGGGTGAGGCCACCCCGCCGGGGAACCGGCAGGCCATGCCGACGACGGCCATCGGTTCGAGCCGCTCCTCCTCCAGTTCGCGCAGGCGGGCGCGCGTCTGGTGCAGGTCGGTGGTGACCCGCTTGAGGTAGTCACGAAGCTTCTCCTCGTTCGCCATGTTCCGCCGGACCTTCCCCGTTAGACGCCGAGCTCGTTGTCGATGAAGTCGAAGATGTCGTCGTCGCCCGCCGCGTCGATGCGGTCGGCGACCGAGACCTCCTCGGTGGTCTCGCCGGGGCGCAGCGCGGCGAGCAGGTTCTGGACGCGCGCCGTCACGCGGCTCCGGGCGGTGTCGTCCTGGAGGATCCGGGCCAGCGCCGACTCGACCTTCTCCAGCCCGGAGAAGGCGGCCAGGACGCCGTTCTCCCCGGCGGCCGAGCCGTCCAGCTGACGGCTGAGGTGGGCGGTCAGCGCGCCGGGGGTCGGGTGGTCGAAGACCACGGCCGCGCCGAGCCGCAGGCCGGTCGCCGTGCCGAGCCGGTTGCGCAGTTCGACCGCCGTCAGCGAGTCGAAGCCGAGCTCGCGGAACGACCGGGCGGTCTCCACGGCCTCGGCGCCGGGCAGTCCGAGCACGAGGGCCGCCTGGGTGAGCACCAGTTCGCCGATCGCCTTCTCGCGGTCGTCGGGGCCGAGGGACGCCAGCCGTGCGGCCATGCCCTTCGAACCGGCGTCGGACGTGCCGGCCGCCCGCCGCGCCGCGTTCGGCACCCGGGCCGCGACGAGGTCGGCGGCGACCGGCGGCAGTCCCGCGCCGCCGTGCGCGCGCAGGGCCGCGCGGTCGAGGCGGGCCGGGACCAGCAGTGCTCTGGACGTCCGCGTCGCCGCGTCGAACAGGGCCAGGCCGTCGGCGGCGGTCAGCGGGACGAATCCCCGGCTTGCGAGGCGGCGGCGGTCGGCGTCCGAGAGGGCGCCGGCCATGCCGCCTTCGTCGAGCTCCCACGGCCCCCAGGCCAGCGAGGCGGCCGCCAGCCCGGCGCGCCGCCGGTGGGCGGCCAGGGCGTCGAGGGCGGTGTTGGCGGCGGCGTAGTTCCCCTGGCCCGGGTTGCCCCAGACGCCGGCGATCGAGGAGAACAACACGAACAGGTCGAGGTCCAGGCCCGCCGTGAGGTCGTGCAGGTTCCGGGCGCCGTCGACCTTGGGGCGCAGCACCGATTCGATCGTGGACGGGGTGAGCGAGCCGACGACGGCGTCATCGAGGACTCCGGCGGCGTGCACGACGCCGCGCAGCGGAGTCGTACCGAAAGAATCCACCAGGGCGGCGAGCCCGGAGCGGTCGGCGGCGTCGCCCGCGACGGCCCTGACCTCGACGCCGGACTCGGCGAGGCCGGCGGCCAGCCGCGCCGCGCCGGGAGAGGCGGGGCCGCGCCGGGAGAGCAGCACGAGCAGGTCGGCCCGGTCGGCCAGCCGCCGGGCCACGAGCCCGCCCAGCGCGCCGGTCCCGCCGGTCACCAGCACGGCCCCGCCCCGGAGGGCGGCCGGGAAGGTGAGCACGACCTTGCCGACGTTGCGGGCCTGGCTCAGGTGGCGGAACGCCTCCGGGGCGCGGCGCACGTCCCAGCACGCCACCGGCGGCGGCGTCAGCACCCCGGCGGCGAACAGGTCGGCCAAGGCCGCGAACATGCCCGCGATCAGTTCCGGCTCGCAGTCGAGCAGGTCGAACGCCTGGTAGGAGAGACCGTCGTGGTCGGCGGCGACCTGCGCGGGGTCGCGGACGTCGGTCTTGCCCATCTCGACGAACCGGCCGCCCGGACCTGCGGCGAGCCGGAGCGAGGCGTCGACGAACTCCCCGGCCAGGGAGTCGAGGACGACGTCCACCGGCGGGAAGGCCGCTTCGAAGTCGAGGGTGCGGGAGGAGGCCACGTGGGTCTCCGGCAGCCCGAGTTCCCGCAGCACCGGCCACTTCGCCGGGCTGGCGGTGCCGAAGACCTCGGCCCCCAGGTGGCGGGCGACCTGGACGGCGGCGAGGCCGACCCCGCCCGCCGCCGCGTGGATCAGCGCCGACTCGCCGCGCCGCAGCCCGGCCAGCACCACGAGGGCGTACCAGGCGGTCAGGTAGACGACCGGCGCAGCGGCGGCCTGGGCCGTCGTCCAGCCGGCCGGGACCGGGACCAGCAGCCGGGCGTCGGTGACCGCCTCCGGGCCGAAGGCCCCGGTGAACAGGCCCATGACGCGGTCGCCCGGCCGCAGGCGGGTCACCCCCTCACCGACGTCGAGCACGACGCCCGCGCCCTCCAGGCCCATCAGCCCGGGGTCGCCCGGATACATGCCGAGCACGTTGAGCACGTCGCGGAAGTTCACCCCGGCCGCCCGGAGCGCGACCCGAACCTCGCCCGGCCCCGGCGGGCGGACGTCGGCGGGCACCAGGGCGAGGTGCTCCAGGGTGCCCCGGCCGGTGCAGTCGAGCCGCCAGTTCGGCGCGGCCGTCGTGAGGCCGGTGGTCGCGCGGGCGAGCCTCGGCGCCAGGACCTGCCCGGCCCGGACGGCGACCTGCGGTTCGCCGGTGGCGAGCGCCGCGTGCAGGGCGGCGGCCGCGCCGGTCTCCGACTCGAGGTCGACCAGGACGATCCGGCCGGGGTTCTCGGCGGCGGCCACGCGGCCCAGACCCCAGACGCCGGACGCCGCGAGGTCGAGCGGCACGGCTCCCGCGTCCACGGCCCGCCGGGTGACCAGCACCAGCCGGGACCCGTCGGGGTGGTCGGCGGCCAGCCACGAGCGCAGTGCCGCGTGCACGCCGACCGTCACGTCCCGGACCGTCCCGCCGTCGAACCCGCAGGGCAGGATCGTGGTGTGCGCTTCGGGGCCGGGGGTCGCGCCGGGCAGGTCGAGGCCGTCGCCGAGCAGCGTCCAGCCGCTCAGGTCGGGCTCCGCCTCGGGGGCCGCGCCGCGTGCGACGACCCAGTCGAGCTCGAACAGCGCGTCCGGGGCCGCTTCTCCGGCGGGCGGTTCGCGCAGGACGAGCGATCCGACACTGGCCACGAGGGCGCCGGTCTCGTCGGCCAAAGTCACCGACACGCCCTCACCGGCCGGGGCGAGCCGGACCCGGGCCGAGGTCGCGCCGGTGGCGTGCACCTCGACGTCGGTCCAGGCGAACGGCAACTTCGGCGCGGGGCCGCCCGCCGCGCCCAGGGGGTGGAGGGCGGCGTCGAGCAGGGCCGGGTGCAGGCCGAACCCGGCGACGTTCGCGCCGTCGGCCAGGGCGACCTCGGCGAAGATCTCCGAGTCGCGCCGCCAGAGCCGCCGCACGCCCTGGAACTGCGGGCCGTAGACCAGGCCCGAGGCGGCCAGGGTGGGATAGAGGCCGGTCACGTCCTCCTCGGTCGCCCGCGGCGGCGGCCACTCGCCCAGGCCGGGGGTCTCGCCGGTCCTCGGCGTGAGCACCCCCTCGGCGTGCGTGGTCCAGGAGCCGGGGTCGTCCTCGGGGCGGGTGTGGATCGTGAGCTCCCGGTCGCCGTCGGGGCCGGGCGCGGCCACGGTGACCTGGACGCGGAGCACGTCGTCGCGGGAGAGCACGATCGGCGTCCGCACGACCAGTTCGGCGAGCCGGGGGCAGCCGGTCTCGTCGCCGGCCCGGACCGCCATCTCGGCCAGCGCCGCCCCGGGCACCACCATCCGGCCCGCCACGACGTGGTCGGCCAGCCACGGCTGGGCGGCTGCCGAGAGCCGTCCGGTCATGACGAGGCCGCCGCCGCCCGGCAGGTCGAGGGCGGCGCCCAGCAGCGGGTGGCCGGAGGAGGCGAAGCCGCGCCCGCCGGCGTCGGCCGGGGCGGGGGTGAGCCAGTAGGGCTGGCAGGTGAACGCGTAGGTCGGCAGGTCGACCCGGCGGCCGCCGCCCTCGTGGACCCGGGTCCAGTCGACGACGCCGCCCCGGACGTGCACCTGCGCGGCGGCGGCGACCAGGTTCGGCGCGTCGTCGCGGCTACGGTGCAGCGCCGGGACCCAGACCTCGTCGTCGTGGCCGCCGAGGGCCGACAACACGCCGTCGGGGCCGATCTCGACGAACGTGCGCACGCCGGTCTCGCGGAGCGTGGCGACGGCGTCGGCGAACCTGACCGGTTCGCGCACCTGCCGCACCCAGTAATCGGGGTCGAGGACCTCGCCGGTGACCGCCGCCCCGGTGAGGGTGGAGACGAGGGGGAACCGCGGGACGTCGTACCCGACGGAGGCGGTAACCTGCGCGAACTCGGCCAGCATCGGTTCCATGAGGGCCGAGTGGAAGGCGTGCGAGACCTTCAGGTCGCGGACCCGCTCGAAGCGCTCCCGAACCTGGGAGACCGCCTCGGCGGGGCCCGAGACGACCACGGCGTCGGGGGCGTTGACGGCCGCGATGTCGACGCCGTCGATAAGAGCCTCGCGGACCTCGGCTTCGCTCGCCCGGATCGCCACCATGCCGCCACCGGCCGGGAGCGCCTGCATCAGGCGGCCGCGCGCGGCCACGATCGCGCACGCGTCGGGCAGCGACCAGACCCCGGCCACGTGGGCGGCGGCGAGTTCGCCGATCGAGTGCCCGGCGACGACGGCGGGGGTCACCTTCCACGACTCCAGCAGCCGGAACAGCGCGACCTCGACGGCGAACAGCCCGGCCTGCGCCCACATCGTCTGGTTGAGCAGATCGGGGTCGTTCCCGTGCACGACCGCCGCCACGGAGCCGTCGAGGTGGTCGTCCAGGCCCGCGCAGACGGCGTCGAAGGCGTCGGCGAACACCGGATACGCCTCGTAGAGGCCGCGGCCCATGCCGATCCGCTGCGCGCCCTGGCCGGTGAAGACGAAGCCGACCTTGCCGACGCCGCCCACCACGCCGGCCACGGCCCCGGGCGGGGGCGCGGTCTCGTCGGCGAGTGAACCGGCCAGGTCAGACAGGGTGGCCAGGAGGTCGCCGCGAGCGCCGCCGACGACGACGGCGCGGTGCGAGAGCCCCGAGCGGGTCGTCGCCAGCGACCAGCCGACGTCGGCCGGGTCGAGGCCGGGCCGCTCCGACACGAAGTCGGCCAGGCGGGCGGCCTGGGCGGCCAGCCCGGCCCGGCTGCGGGCGGAGATCAGCCACGGCACGGCCGGCAGCGCGACGGCGGGCGCGGGCTCCTCGGCGGCGGGGGCCTGTTCGATGATGACGTGGGCGTTCGTGCCGGAGAAGCCGAACGACGAGACGGCGGCCCGGCGGGGGCGGCCGGTCTCGGGCCACGGCGTGGCCTCGGTCACCAGCCGGACCGCACCCGACTCCCATCCGACGTGGGAGGAGGGCGCGTCGACGTGCAGGGTCGCCGGGACGACGCCGTGCGCCATGGCCTGCACCATCTTGATGACGCCCGCCACTCCGGCCGCCGCCTGGGTGTGCCCGATGTTCGACTTCACCGACCCGAGCAGCACGGGATGCTCCCGGTCCTGGCCGTAGGTGGCGAGAAGGGCGTGCGCCTCGATCGGGTCGCCCAATCGGGTGCCGGTGCCGTGGCCCTCGACCACGTCCACCTCGGCCGCCGACAGGCCCGCGTTCGCCAGGGCCGCCCGGATGACGCGCTGCTGGGAGGGGCCGTTGGGGGCGGTCAGGCCGTTGGACGCGCCGTCCTGGTTGACGGCGCTGCCCCGGAGGACGGCCAGCACACGGTGGCCATTGCGGCGGGCGTCCGACGCCCTCTCCAGGACGAGCACGCCGACGCCCTCGCCCCAGCCGGTCCCGTCGGCGGCGTCCGCGTACGCCTTGCACCGGCCGTCGGCGGCCAGGCCGCGCTGGCGGGAGAACTCCACGAAGGTGCCCGGGGTCGCCATCACGGTCACGCCGCCGGCCAGCGCCAGCGAGCACTCCCCCGACCGCAGCGCCTGCGCGGCCAGGTGCAGCGCCACCAGCGACGACGAACACGCCGTGTCGATCGTGACCGCCGGGCCCTCCAGCCCGAGCGTGTACGCCACCCGGCCCGAGGCGACGCCCCCGGAGGTGCCGGTGCTGACGTAACCCTCGACCTCGCCGGGGGTTCCGCCGCCGACGCCGTAGTCGTGGTAGATCAGGCCGGTGAAGACGCCGGTCTCGCTTCCGTGCAGGGAGACCGGGTCGATGCCGGCGTCCTCCAGGGCCTCCCAGGACGTCTCCAGCAGCAGACGTTGCTGCGGGTCCATGGCCAGGGCCTCACGCGGGGAGATGCCGAAGAAGGGGGCGTCGAAGTCGGCCGCGCCGTCGAGGAACGCGCCCTCGCGGGCGTAGCTCCGGCCGATGGCGTCCGGATCGGCGTCGAAGACCTCGGCCCACTGCGGGCCCCGATCGCGGGGGAAGCCGGCCACCGTGTCGGTGCCGTCGGCGAGCAGCCGCCAGAACCGCGCCGGGGAGGTCGCGCCGCCGGGGAACCGGCAGCCGATGCCGACGATCACCAGCTCGTCTTCGGCCGAGGCGACCCTGACGCGGGTGTCCGGCACGACGGCCGCGCCGCCGTCGCCCAGGAGTTCGGCCCGGATGTGCCCGGCGAGCGTCACCGGGGTCGGGTAGTCGAACAGGAGCGTGGCGGGCAACCGCAGGCCGGTGACGGTGTTGAGCCGGTTGCGCAGCTCCAGCGCGGTCAGCGAGTCGACGCCCAGTTCCCTGAACGTGTCGCCCGCGTGCACCGCCTCGCTCCCGGGCAGGCCCAGCACCAAAGCGGCCTGGGCCTGGATCAGGTCGAGCATCGCCGTCTCGCGTTCGGTCTCCGGCATCGCGGCGAGCAGTTCGGCCAGCGCGTTGCCGGGACCGGCGGCGGGGGCTGCGCCCGCCCTGCGGCGGCCCGCGCGGCGGACCACGGCCGAGAGCAGCGGGGCGACGTCGCCCGACTCCGCCAAGGCCGCCGGGTCGAGGCGGACCGGCACCAGCAGCGACCTCCCGGCCGTGCCGGCGGCGTCGAGCAGCGCGAGGCCCTCGTCGCGGGTCAGCGGCAGGGTGCCCGAGCGGGCGAGCCGGTCCCAGTCCGCTTGGCCGAGCCCGGCGGTCATGCCCTCCTGCCACGGGCCCCAGGCGAGGGACACGGCGGGCAGGCCGCGGGCGCGGCGGCAGGCGGCCAGCGCGTCGAGGAAGGTGTTGGCCGCGGCGTAGCCGCCCTGGCCCGGGTTGCCCTGGATTCCGGCGATCGAGGAGAACAGCACGAACAGGTCGAGGTCGAGGTGCTCGGTGAGTTCGTGCAGATGCCATGCGCCGTCGACCTTGGGGCGCATGACCGCGTCGACGCGGGCGGGGGTCAGGGAGCCGAGCACGCCGTCGTCCAGGAACCCGGCCGCGTGCACCATCCCGCGCAGGCCGGCGGCGCCCGCGACGACGGCGGCCAGCCCGTCGCGGTCGGCGACGTCGCCGGCGGCGATGCGGACCGTCGCGCCCAGCCCGGCCAGGTCGGCGGCCAGCGCGGCCACGCCGGGGGCCTGCGGGCCGCGCCGCGACAGCAGCACGAGCGACCGGACCCCCCGGCGACCGGCGAGGTGCCGGGCGACCAGCGTGCCGAGCGCCCCGGGCGCGCCGGTGACCAGCACCGTCCCGGCCGGATCGGCGGGGGCGGGCATGGTCAGCACGACCTTGCCGACGTTGCGCGCCTGGCTGAGGTGCCGGAACGCCTCCGGCGCGCGGCGCACGTCCCAGCACGCCACCGGCGGCGGCTTCAGCACCCCGTGGGCGAACAGCTCCGACAACACGCCGAACATGGCGGCGATGCGGTCGGGGTCGGCGCCGAACAGGTCGAAGGCCCGGTAGGCGAGCCCGTCGTGGTCGGCGGCGACCTGCTCGGGGTCGCGGACGTCGGTCTTGCCCATCTCCACGAACCGGCCGCCGGGACCGGCGGCCAGCCGCAGGGAGGCGTCCACGAACGGCCCGGCCAGGGAGTCGAGAACCACGTCGATGCCGGCCCCGCCGGTCGCGGCCCGGAAGGCGTCCTCGAAGTCGAGTGTCCGGGACGACGCCACGTGCGTCTCCGGCAGCCCGAGCTCCCGCAACACCGGCCACTTCGACGGGCTGGCGGTGCCAAACACCTCGGCCCCCAGGTAGCGGGCGAGCTGCACGGCGGCGATGCCGACGCCACCGGCGGCGGCGTGGATCAGGACGGTCTCGCCGGAGCGGAGCCCGGCCAGCTCGACCAGCGCGTGGTAGGCGGTGAGGAAGACCACCGGCGCGGCGGCCGCCTCGGCTGGGCTCCAGCCCGCCGGGACGGGGGCCAGCAGCCGCGCGTCGGTGACCGCCTCCGGGCCGAAGGCCCCGGTGAACAGGCCCATCACGTGGTCGCCCGGCCGCAGGCCGGTCACGCCGGGCCCGGTCTCCAGCACGATGCCCGCGCCTTCGAGGCCCGGGACTCCGGCGTCGCCCGGATACATGCCGAGCACGTTGAGCACGTCGCGGAAGTTCACCCCCGCCGCCCGGACGGCGACCCTGACCTCGCCAGGCCCCGGCGAGGGAACGTCGGCGGGCACCAGGGCCAGGTGCTCCAGGGTGCCGCGCCCGGTGAAGCCGAGCCGCCACGGGCCGGCGGGGACCGGCAGGGCGGCGGCCGGGCGGACGAGCCGGGGCACCCGGACCTCCCCCTGGCGAATCGCGAACTCCGGCTCGCCGGAGCCCACCCCGGCGGCCAGCAGCTCCCGCACGCCGGTCAGCTCGTCGACGTCGGCCAGCACGAACCGGCCGGGGTTCTCCGCCATCGCCACCCGGATCAGCCCGTGGACGCCGGCCAGGGCGGGATCGGGGGCCGCGCCGGGACCGGCGTCGACGGCCCGGCGGGTGACGACCAGGAGCCGCGCCCCGGCGTGGCGCTCGTCGGCCAGCCAGTCGTGGACGACGCCGAGGGTCGAGGCGGCCAGCTTCCGCGCCGCCTCCGCCGGGTCGTCGCCTTCCGGGGCGTGGACGACAGGCAGCACCACGATTTCCGGATTTTTCCCATTCAAGTCGGGCAGGTCGAGGTCTCCCCCGTCTCCCGTCAGGACGGCCCAGGGGGCGGCCGGATCGGTGTCGGGAAGGGCGGCCGGAACCCAGGCGACCTCGTACAGCGCCTCCGCGTCGGCGCTCGTCTCGTCGCCGAACCCGGCGGCCGGGAGGGCGCGCAGGACCAGGGAGCCGACGGAGACGACCGGCGCGCCCGCCGCGTCGGCCACGGTGACCGACAGGCCGTCGCCCTCTCCGGCCGGGGCCAGCCGGACCCGGACCGTGTCGGCGTGGGTGGCGTGCACGACGACGTCCGTCCAGGCGAACGGGAGCAGAGGGCTGCTCTCCGCCTGGCCGGGGCGGCCCTTCAGGTGCAGGCAGGCGTCCAGGAGGGCCGGGTGGACGGCGTACCCGGCGACCTGGACGTCGTCGGGGAGGGCGACCTCGGCGAAGACCTCGTCGCCGCGCCGCCAGGCCCGGCGGACGGCCCGGAACGCCGGACCGTAGGCGAGGCCGGTCGTGGCGAGCGCCGGGTAGAGGTCGTGGACGTCCTCCTCGACGGCCCCCTCCGGCGGCCAGCGGGTGAGGCCGGTCGCCGCCGTCTGCGGCTCCGCCGGGGCCAGGACACCGGTGGCGTGCCGGGTCCACGGGCCGGCGCCCGGCTTCTCGGGCTGGGAGTAGATCGCCACCGCGCCGTCGGCGGCCGTGACCTGGACGCGGACGCCGCCGTCCGGCGGCAGGACCAGGGGCGTCTCGATGACGAGTTCGGCGAGGCGGGTCGCGCCCGTCTCGTCGCCCGCGCGGACGGCCATCTCGACCAGGGCCGCGCCCGGCACGACGACGCGCCCGGCGACGACGTGATCGGCCAGCCACGGTTGCGACCTCGCCGACAACCGGCCGGTCAGCATCACGCCGCCCTCGGCCAGGGTGATGCTCGCGCCGAGCAGCGGGTGGGCGGCCCCGGCCAGGCCGGTGTCGGCGTCGAGCCAGTAGCGCTCGCGGGTGAACGCATAGGTGGGCAGGTCGACGCGGGCCGCGCCGTCGTAGAAGCGGGCCCAGTCGACGGCCGCGCCCCGCGCGTGCAGCTGGGCGACCGCCGAGACGAGGGTGGTCGCGTCGTCGCGGTCGCGGCGCTGGGCGGGGATCCAGTCGTCGTCGGCGAGGGCGGTGAGCACCGCGTCGGGGCCGATCTCGACGAAGGTCCGCACTCCGCTGTCGCGCATCGTCGCGACGGCGTCGGCGAAGCGGACCGGTTCGCGGACCTGCCGCACCCAGTAGTCCGGGTCGGTCGCGGCCACCAATTCCCCGGTCACCGTGGAGACCAGCGGGATACGCGGCGGCGCGTAGGAAACCGAGGCCGTGACCTGCGCGTATTCGGCCAGCATCGGGTCCATCAGAGCCGAGTGGAAGGCGTGCGAGACCCGCAGCAGCCTGGTGTTCTCGAACCGGTCCCTCAGCGCGGACACGAGGTCGATCGGGCCCGAGACGACGACCGCGTCCGGGCCGTTGACCGCCGCGATGTCCACGCCGTCGATCAGAGCCTTGCGGACTTCGGCTTCGCTCGCCCGGATCGACAACATCCCACCGCCGGGCGGGAGCGCCTGCATCAACCGGCCACGCGCCGCCACGACCGCACAGGCGTCTTCCAGGGACCAGACCCCGGCCACATGTGCGGCGGCCAGCTCACCGATCGAGTGACCGGCCACCACCGACGGGGTCACGCCCCACGACTCCAGCAGGCGGAACAGGGCCACCTCGACCGCGAACAGTCCCGATTGCGCCCACATCGTCTGGTTCAGCAGGTCGGCGTCGTCGATCGCCGAACCGCCCAGCTTCTCGCAGACGGCGTCGAACGCCTCCGCGAACACCGGATACGCCTCATACAGGCCCCGGCCCATGCCCACCCGCTGCGCACCCTGACCGGTGAAGACGAACGCGAGCCTGCCCGGCTGACCTGCGCTGATCGACGTCACGTCGGCCAGGCCGGCGAGGAGTTCGTCTCGGTCGGCGCCCACGATCGCGGCGCGGTGGCCGAGGTGGGCGCGGGTCGTGGCCAGCGACCAGCCGACGTCGGCCGGGTCGAGGCCGGGGCGCTCGATCAGGAAGTCACGCAACCGGGCCGCCTGCCGGGCCACACCATCGGCGTTCCGCGCCGAGACGGGCCACACGACGACGGGGGTGGTGTTCTTGGCGGGGCGTTCGGCGTCGTCTGCCGGGGCCTGTTCCAGGACGACGTGCGCGTTGGTGCCGGAGAAGCCGAACGACGACACGCCCGCGCGGCGCGGGCGGCCGGTCTCGGGCCACGGCGTCGTCTCCGTCACCGGCCGGACCGCGCCCGACCCCCACTCCACGTGGGAGGAGGGGGCGTCCACGTGCAGCGTCGGCGGGACCACGCCGTGCGCCATGGCCTGCACCATCTTGATGACGCCCGCCACTCCGGCCGCCGCCTGGGTGTGCCCGATGTTCGACTTCACCGATCCCAGGAGCACGGCGTGCTCCCGGTCCTGGCCGTAGGTCGCGAGCAGCGCCTCAGCCTCGATCGGGTCGCCGAGCCGGGTGCCGGTGCCGTGGCCCTCGACCACGTCCACCTCGGTCGCCGACAGGCCCGCGTCGGCCAGGGCGGTCCGGATGACGCGCTGCTGGGAGGGGCCGTTGGGGGCGGTCAGGCCGTTCGACGCGCCGTCCTGGTTCACGGCCGTCCCGGCCACCACGGCCAGCACCCGGTGGCCGTTCGTGCGGGCGTCCGACAGCCGTTCGACGACCAGGACGCCGACGCCCTCACCCCAGCCGGTGCCGTCGGCCGCCTCCGCGTACGCCTTGCAGCGGCCGTCGGCGGCCAGCCCGCGCTGGCGGGCGAACTCCAGGAACGTGCCCGGCGTGGCCATCACGGTGACGCCCCCGGCCAGGGCCAGCGAGCACTCCCCCGACCGCAGCGCCTGGACGGCCAGGTGCAGCGCCACCAGCGACGACGAGCACGCCGTGTCGATCGTCATCGCGGGGCCTTCCAGCCCGAGGGCGTAGGCCACCCGGCCGGAGGCGACGCCGCCGGATCGGCCCGTGCTCACGTAGCCGTGGACCTCGTCGGGCAACACCGCGCCGGTGCCGTAGTCGTGGTAGATCAAGCCGGCGAAGACGCCGGTCGCGGTGCCGTGCAACGAGGTCGGGTCGATGCCGGCGTGCTCCAGGGCCTCCCAGGAGGTCTCCAATAGGAGCCGCTGTTGCGGGTCCATGGCCAGCGCCTCACGCGGGGAGACGCCGAAGAATCGTGCGTCGAAGTCGCCCGCGTCGTACAGGAAGGCTCCGCTCCGCGTGTGCGGCGAGGTCTCGAAGACGCCCTCCCACGACGGGCCTCGGTCGGCGGGGAACGCCGAGACGGCGTCGGCGCCCGAGGAGACCAGATCCCAGAAGCGGCCGGGCGAGTCGGCCCCTCCCGGGAACCGGCAGCCGATCCCGACGATGACGATCGGGTCGCCGGCCTGCGCCCGGGGCGCGGCGGCCGCGACGGGGGCGGGCGTCGTGCCCCGCAGGGCGGCGTCGAGGTGGGCGGCCAGCAGGGCCGGGGTCGGGTGGTCGAAGACGACGCCCGCGGGCAGGCGCAGGGTGGTGGCGGCGTTCAGCCGGTTGCGCAGTTCGACCGCCGTCAGCGAGTCGACGCCGAGGTCCTTGAACGACCGGGTGGCCTCCACCGCTTCGGGGCCGGGCATGCCCAGGACGAGCGCGGCCTGGGTCAGGACCAGTTCGTGGACGGCGTCCGTGCCTCCGGCGAAGCCGCCCTGTGTCTTCGCCGGCCCGGCGGCGCGCCGGGTGCGGGCGGGGGCGGCCAGCCCGGCGAGCAGCGGGGGGAGCGCGGCGGCGCGCAGGTCGAGCCGGGCCGCGACGAGGGCGGCCTCCGCGCGGGGCGTGGCGGCGTCGAGCAGGGCGAGGCCATCGGCGTCGGCGAGGGGGGCGAGGCCCTGGCGGGCCATGCGCTGCCAGTCGGTGTCGGTGAGGTTGCCGGCCATGCCTCCGGCCTGCCAGGGGCCCCAGGCCAAGGAGGTGGCGGGCAGCCCGGCCCGGCGGCGGTGCGCGGCCAGCGCGTCGAGGAAGGTGTTGGCGGCGGCGTAGGGGGCCTGGCCGGGGTTGCCCCAGAGGCCCGCGACCGAGGAGAAGAGCACGAACCGGTCGAGGTCGAGGTGCCTGGTCAGCAGGTGCAGGTTCCAGGCGCCGTCGACCTTGGGCCGCAGGACGGCGTCGGCCCGGCCGGGGGTCAGCGTGTGGATCACGCCGTCGTCGAGGAGCCCGGCGGCGTGCACGACGGCGCGCAGGTCCGGCACGTCGGCCAGCACGCCGGCCAGCTGGTCGTGGTCGGCCGCGTCGGCCGCGACCAGCCGCACGTCGGAGCCGCGCGCGGCGAGCCCGGCGGCCAGGGCGGCCGATCCGGGGGCGGCCGGGCCGCGCCGCGACAGCAGCAGCAGGTTCCCGGGGGCCAGGTGACGGGCGACCAGGCCGCCCAGCGCGCCGGAGACGCCGGTCACCAGCGTGGTGCCGCGCGGCGTCGCGGGGGCGGGCATGGTCAGCACGACCTTGCCGACGTTGCGGGCCTGGCTCAGGTGGCGGAACGCGTCGGGGGCCCGGCGCACGTCCCAGCAGGCGACCGGCGGCGGCGTGAGCACACCGCCGGCGAACAGGCCGGACAACGTGGCGAACATGCGCGCGATCTCGCCGGGGTCGAGGTCGAGCAGGTCGAACGCCTGGTAGACGAGGCCCTGGTGGTCGCGGGCGACCTGGTCGGGGTCGCGGACGTCGGTCTTGCCGATCTCGACGAACCGGTGGCCGGGCCCGGCGGCGAGACGCAGAGAAGCGTCCACGAACTCCCCCGCCAGCGAGTCGAGCACGACCTTCATCCCGGCCGGGAAGCGGGTGGCGAAATCGAGGGTGCGCGACGAGGCGAGGTGGGCGTCGTCGAGGCCCATCGCGCGCAGCGCCGCCCACTTCGACGGGCCGGCCGTGCCGAACACCTCGGCGCCCAGGTGGCGGGCGATCTGCACGGCGGCCGTTCCGACGCCACCGGCGGCGGCGTGGATGAGCACGGATTCACCGGCGCGCAGTCCGGCCAGGCCGGCCAGGGCGTGCCAGGCGGTGAGGAACACGACCGGCGCGGCGGCGGCCTCGGCGAACGTCCATCCGGCCGGGACGGGGGCCAACAGGCGGGCGTCGGTGACCACCTCCGGGCCGAAGGCCCCGGTGAACAGGCCCATCACCCGGTCGCCCGGTCGCAGGACGGCGCCGGGCCCGGTCTCCGTGACGACGCCCGCGCCCTCCAGGCCGAGCGGGCCGGGGTCGCCGGGATACATGCCGAGGACGTTGAGGACGTCGCGGAAGTTCACCCCGGCGGCGCGCAGGGCGACCCTGACCTCGCCCGGGGCCAACGCGCGGCGGTCGGCGGCCGACAGGACGAGGTCGTCGAAGGTGCCGCGCCGGGCGCACTCCAGCCGCCAGTCCCCGCGCGGGACCAGGAGGCCGGGGCGGACACGGGCCAGGCGCGGCGTCAGCGGCCGGCCGGCGCGGACGGCGACCTGCGGTTCGCCCGTCGCGGCGGCGGTCAGCAGGCCGGTGTCGTCGTCGAGGTCGACGAGGACGACTCGGCCGGGGTGTTCCGACTGGGCGACCCTGATCAGGCCCCACACGCCGGCGGCGGTGACGTCGAGGTCGACGGCTCCGGCGTCCACGGCCCGTTCGGTCGCGACCAGCAGCCGCGATCCGGACAGGTTCTCGGCGAGCAGGAACTCCTGGACCACCGCCAGCGTGTCGAGGGTCGTCGCCCGGGTGCACGCGCGCCGCGCCGGGCGGAACAGGATCGTGTCCGGTACGGGGGCGCCGCCGCCGATCGCGGCGACCAGATCCGCCACGTTGTCGTACCCCGTCGCCTCCGGCGGGGCGGCCGACCGGTCGGGGCCCAGCACGGCCCATCGGCCCGGTTCCACGGCGCCCTCGGGTGCGGGGATCCAGTCCAGTTCGTACAGACTCTCCGCCGAGCCGGAGGCGGCCGGGAGGGGACGCAGGAGCAGGGAGCCGACGGCCGCGATCGGGCCGCCGTCGTCGTCGGTCAGGGTCAGTGACACGCCCTCGCCGGCAGGGGCGATCGTGACCCGGGCGCCGGCCGCGCCGGTGGCGTGGACGACGGCGTCGGTCCACGCGAACGGCAGCAGCGGTCCCTCCGCGGCGTCGTCGCCGGGGGCGGCGAGCAGGTGCAGGGCGGCGTCGAACAGGGCGGGGTGGAGGGCGAAACCGGTGACGTCGGCGTCGTCGCCGAGCGCGACCTCGGCGAAGATCTCCTCGCCGCGCCGCCAGGCCCGGCGCATGCCCTGGAAGGCGGGGCCGTAGGGCAGGCCGGTGCGGGCCAGCGCCGGGTAGAGGTCCGTCAGGTCCACCTCGACCGCGCCGCGCGGCGGCCATTCCCGCGCGACGGCCGGTTCGGCGGCGTCGGCGGGGGCCAGCACGCCGGTGGCGTGGGCGGTCCAGGGGCCGGCGTCGTCTTCGGGCCGGGAGTGGACGGCCAGGTCGCGTGTCCCGTCGTCGCCGGGATCGCCGACCGTGACGCTGACCTGGAGTCCCCGGGTGGCGGGCAGCTCCATCGGGACCTGGATGATCATCTCGGCCAGCCGGTCGCAGCCGATCTCGTCGCCCGCCCTGACGGCCATCTCGACCAGGGCGGTTCCCGGGACGACGATCCGATCGGCGACCACGTGATCGGCCAGCCACGGCTGGGCCGCGACCGACAACCGCCCGGTCAGCACCAGCCCGCCCCCGGCGGGCAACTCGACCACGCCGCCGAGCAGCGGGTGCCCGGAGGCGGTGAGCCCGAGGTCGCGGAGCCGCCCGGCAGGCCGGGGGGTGAGCCAGTAGCGCCGGCGGGAGAAGGCGTAGGTGGGCAGGTCGACGCGGCGGGCGCCGGTCCCGGCGAAGAACCGCGTCCAGTCGACGGCGAGCCCGCCCACGGCCGCGACGACGGCGCGCTCCTCGTCGTGGTCGCGGCGCAGTGCGGCGAGCCAGGTCTCGTCCGCGTCCGCGGTACGCGCGCCGAGGGCGGTGAGCACCGCGTCGGGGCCGATCTCGACGAAGGTCCGCACGCCGCTCTCGCGCATCGCCGTGACGGCGTCGGCGAACCGGACCGGCTCACGGACCTGCCGCACCCAGTAGTCCGGGTCGGTCGCGGTCACCGGTTCGCCGGTGACCGTGGAGACCAGCGGGATCCGCGGCGGGTTGTAGGGCACCGAGGCGGTGACCTGCGCGTATTCGGCCAGCATCGGATCCATCAAGGCCGAGTGGAAGGCGTGCGAGACCCGCAGGAGCCGCGTGTCGTCGAACCGGTCCCTGAGCGAGGACACCAGATCAAGCGGGCCGGAGACGACCACCGCGTCCGGGCCGTTGACGGCCGCGACGTCGACACCCTCGACCAGGGCCTTGCGGACTTCGGCTTCGCTCGCCCGGATCGAGAGCATCGCCCCGCCCGGCGCAAGCGCCTGCATCAGGCGACCTCGGGCCGCCACCACCGCGCACGCGTCTTCCAGCGACCACACCCCGGCCACGTGGGCGGCGGCGAGCTCGCCGATCGAGTGCCCGGCCAGCGCCGACGGGGTGACGCCCCACGACTCCAACAGGCGGAACAGCGCCACCTCGACGGCGAAAAGCCCGGCTTGGGCCCACATCGTCTGGTTGAGCAGATCGGGGTCATCTCCGTGGACGACCGCCGCCACGGACCCACTAAGGTGCCTGTCCAGTTCGGCGCAGACCACGTCGAACGCCTCGGCGAACACCGGATAGGTCTCATAAAGGCCCCGGCCCATGCCGACCCGCTGCGCACCCTGACCGGTGAACACGAACGCCACGCCACCCGACGACACGGGCACGGGATCGGCCAGAGCGGCCAGCAGTTCGTCGCGGTCCGCCCCCACCACGACGGCCCGCTCGGTCAGCCCGGTCCGGACGTTCGCCAGTGTCCAGGCGACGTCGACAGGATCGAGCTCCGGCCGGGCCGAGAGGTACTCCCGCAGCCGTCGTGCCTGCGCGGCCACCCCGGCGGCATCGCGCGCCGACAAGATCCACGGCACCACCCGGCCGCCGGCGACCGTATCACCGGAAACCGCGTTGCCCGATGCCACGTGGCTGGATGCCGCCTCGTCAGAGGCCATGTTCTCGGGGGCCGACTCGTCGGGGGCCTGTTCGAGGATGACGTGGGCGTTCGTGCCGCTGATGCCGAAGGCCGACACACCCGCGCGGCGGGGGCGGTCCGTCTCGGGCCACGCCTGCGGCTCGGTCAGCAGGCGGACCGTGCCCGGTGACCAGTCCACGTGCGGTGAAGGGGTCTCGGCGTGGAGGGTGCGGGGCAACCGTGCGTGTCTCAAAGACAGGACCGTCTTGATGATGCCCGCGGCCCCGGCCGCCCACTGGGTGTGGCCGATGTTCGACTTCACCGTCCCCAGGAGCAGGGGCCGCTCGGCGTCGCGGTTCTGGCCGTAGGTGGCGAGGAGGGCCTGGGCCTCGATCGGGTCGCCGAGGGTCGTGCCGGTGCCGTGGGCCTCGACCGCGTCGACGTCGCCCGGAGTGAGGCGGGCGGCGGCCAGGGCCGAGCGGATGACGCGCTGTTGCGCGGGGCCGTTGGGGGCGGTCAGGCCGTTGGAGGCGCCGTCCTGGTTGACGGCGCTGCCGGACACCACGGCCAGGACCGGGTGGCCGTTCCGGCGGGCGTCGGACAGGCGTTCCAGGAGGACCACGCCGGCGCCTTCGGCCATGCCCATGCCGTCGGCGGCGGCCGAGAACGCCTTGCACCGGCCGTCGGAGGACAGGCCGTGCTGGCGGGTGAACCAGGTCAGCCACGACGGGGTGGCGTGCACGGTGACGCCGCCCGCCAGGGCCAGCGAGCACTCCCCCGACCGCAGCGCCTGCGCGGCCAGATGGAGCGCGACCAGGGACGACGAGCAGGCCGTGTCCACCGTCACCGCCGGGCCCTCGAAACCGAACGTGTAGGCCACCCGGCCGGACAGGACGCTGGTCGCGGCGCCGGTCCGCAGGTGTCCCTCCAGTTCCGGGGGGCCGTCGTCGCCGTAGCCGGAGGAGGCGGCGCCGACGAAGACGCCGGTGGCCGAGCCGCGCAGGGCCGGGACGTCCACGCCGGCGCGCTCCAGGGTCTCCCAGGCGATCTCCAGCAGGATGCGCTGCTGCGGGTCCATCGCCAGCGCCTCGCGCGGGCTGATGCCGAAGAAGGCCGGGTCGAAGCTCGCGGCGTCGCGCAGGTAGCCGCCGCGCCGGGCGGAGGCGAACTCGGGGCCGTCGAGGTCCCAGCCTCGGTCGGCCGGGGCGTCGCCGATCGCGTCGCCGGCCGCGTCGAGCAGGTCCCACAAGCTCTCGGGGTCGTGGACGCCTCCCGGGAACCGGCAGCCCATGGCGACGATCGCGATCGGCTCGCCGGTGGCCGATCCGGTGGCCGACGGGACCACCGGGCCCTCGGCCGCGCCCAGCAGCCGGGCCCGGACGAACGCCGTCAGCGCGTTCGGGGTGGGGTGGTCGAAGGTCAGCGTGGTCGGCAGCACCAGGCCGGTGGCGGCGTTCAGGCGGGTCCGCAGTTCCACTCCGGCGGCCGAGTCGAAGCCGGCGTCCCGGAACGTGCGCGCGGGGTGGACCGCCTCGGGCGACGACTGGCCGAGGACGGCGGCGGCGTGCGCCCTGACCAGGTCCAGCACGGCCCTGACCTGGCCGACGGCCGGGAGACCGGCGAGCCGCTCCCGCAACCCGCTCTCGGCGGCGGCGTCCTGACGGGGCTCCTGGCGGGGCTCCGGGCGGGGGGCCAGACCCGGGTCGAGCCAGAACCGGCGGTGTTCAAAGGCGTAGGTGGGCAGGTCGACCGTGCGGGCGGCCGGCAGAACCGCCCGCCAGTCGACCGGGACGCCGCGGACGTGCGCCTCGGCCAGGGAGGCGAGGAACCGGTCGCGGCCTCCGGCGTCGCGGCGCAGCGTGCCCACGACGACGGGGGCCGGGACGCCGTCGAGGGTGGCGGTGATCGCGCCGGTGAGCACGGGGTGCGGGGAGACCTCGACGAACACGTCGTGACCGGTGCGGCCGAGCGCGGCGACGGCGTCGGCGAAGCGCACCGGGCGGCGCAGGTTCTCGTACCAGTAGGCGGCGTCCGCCGTCGTGCCGTCGAGGACGTCGGCGGTGACCGACGAGACCATCGCGACCGTTCCGGGGGCCGGGGCGAGGTCGGCGAGGGCGGTGAGGAGGTCGTCGCGGAGTTCGTCCACCTGCGGGCTGTGGGAGGCGTAGGCGACGGGGACGGGCTTGGTCCGGACGCCGTCGCGGGCGCACTCGGCGGCGATCCGGGCCAGCGCCGCCGGGTCGCCGCTGATCACGGTCGCGCCGGGGCTGTTGACGACGGCGACCGTGACCTGGTCGCCGTGGGCGGCCAGCCGGGCCTCCACCGTCTCGGCGGGTTCGGCGATCGACAACATGCCGCCGCGTCCGGCCAGGGCCGCGACGGCCCGGCTCCGCACGGCCGTCGCCTTCGCCGCGTCGTCCAGCGACAGAACACCCGCGACGCACGCCGCCGCGAGCTCGCCCTGGCTGTGGCCGAGCACCGCGTCGGGGGCGACGCCCGCGGCCTGCCAGACGGCGGCCAGGGAGACCATGACCGCCCACAACACCGGCTGGACGACGTCGTCGCGGTCGAGCCCGGGAGCGCCGTCGGCCCCCGCCAGGACCTCGGTCAACGACCAGTCGACGTGCGGCGAGAGCGCCCGCTCGCACTCGGCCAGCCGGGCGGCGAACACGGGCGAGGCGGCGGCCAGGTCGCGGCCCATCCCGGCCCACTGCGACCCCTGACCGGGGAAGACGAAGACCACCCGGCCCGTCGGCGCGGCCTGTCCCATGACGACCGACGGCGACGGACGGCCTGACGCCAGCGCGTCGAGGCCCGCCGTCAGCTCCTCGGGTCCGGCGCCGACGATCACGGCCCGGTGGTCGAACGCGGTCCGGGTGGTGGCCAGCGACCAGGCGACGTCGGCCGGGCCGGCGGAGGCGGCGACGCCGGACTCGGCCAGTCGGGCGGCCTGCGAACGAAGGGCCGTCTCGGATCGCGCCGACACCAGCCACGCCGAAGGGCCCTCGGCGGGGACGGCTTCCTGGTCTCGTACCGGATCTGGAGCCTGTTCCAGAACGGCGTGGGCGTTGGCGCCGCTGATGCCGAACGACGAGACGCCCGCGCGGCGGGCGCGGCCCATCTCCGGCCACGGGCGGGTCTCGGTGAGCAGCCGCAACCCGGACGCGGGCCAGTCGAGGTGGGCGTTCGGGTCGCCCACGCCGAGCGTCTCGGGCAGCACGCCGTGCCGCAGGGCCTGCACGGTCTTGATGAACCCGGCCACGCCCGCCGCCGCCTGCGTGTGGCCGATGTTGGACTTCACGGAACCGACCAGCAGCGGGTGCTCCCGGTCCGCGCCGTAGGCGGCGGCCAGGGCGCGGGCCTCGGTGCGGTCGCCGAGCGGGGTGCCGGTGCCGTGGGCCTCGACGGCGTCCACCTCGGACGGCCGCAGGCCCGCGTCGGCGAGGGCCTGGGCGATGACGGCCGCCTGGGCGTGGCCGTTGGGGGCGGTGAGGCCGTCGCCCGCGCCGTCGGAGTTGATCGCGGTGCCGCGCACGAGGGCGAGCACGCGGTGGCCGTTGCGCAGGGCGTCGGGCAGGCGTTCGAGGACGACGACGCCGGCGCCCTCCGACCAGACGGTGCCGTCGGCGTCGGCGGAGAAGGGGCGGCAGCGGCCGTCGGGTGACAGGACGCCGAGCGCGCCCAGCGCGGTGAAGGTCGCCGGGGTGGCCATCACGGACACCCCGCCGGCCAGCGCGAGGGAGCACTCGCCGTTGCGCAGGGCGCGGGCGGCCAGGTGGAGCGCGACGAGGGAGCCGGAGGCGGAGGTGTCGACGGTGAGCGCCGGGCCGTGCAGGCCGAGCGTGTAGGCGACGCGCCCGGAGAGCACGCTGGTCGCGGTGCCGGTGAACAGGTGGCCCTCGACGCCTTCGGGAGCCTCCGACAGGCGCGGGCCGTACTCGCGCGGTTCGCCGCCGACGAAGACGCCGGTCCGGGTCCCGCGCAGGGTCAGCGGGTCGAGGCCGGCCCGCTCGACGGCCTCCCAGGCGACTTCGAGGAGCACCCGCTGCTGCGGGTCCATCGCCAGCGCCTCGCGCGGGCCGATGCCGAAGAAGCCGGGGTCGAACCCGGCCGCGTCGTCGAGGAAGCCGCCCCGGTCGTGGCGCAGGGACGACAGGTCCCAGCCCCGGTCGCGGGGGAACGGCGAGAGGACCTCGCGCCCGGTGACCGCGACCTGCCACAGGTCCTCCGGCGACCGCACGCCGCCGGGGTAGCGGCAGCTCATGCCCACGACGGCCAGGGGCAGCTGATCGTACTCGCTCATGTGTGCTCCACAGTCCCGCGCCGAAGCGGCCGGTGTCAGATCGAGGTCGCCACGGTCAGGTCGGGTGAGAGGAGCCGCATCGTGGCCGGGCCCTCCCGGCGCGCGGTGACCAGGTGCAGGCACTGGACGTCGCCGCCGGCGGGGTCGCCGATCCCGGCCAGGCACACGCACGGGTCCTGGGTGAAACCGGCGAAGCGGTAGGCGATCTCCATCATCCGGTTGCGGTCGGTGGGCCGGAAGTCGGCGGCCAGGTGCACGCCGGCCTGGGCGGCCTGGTCGACCAGCCAGTTCAGCAGCACCGTCCCGGCGCCGAAGGCGACCACCCGGCAGGAGGTGGCGAGCAGCTTGAGCCGCCACACGCCGGGGTGGCGCTCCAGCAGCAGGACACCGACCGCGCCGTGCGGGCCGAACCGGTCGGTGAGGGTGATGGTGAGGACCTCGTGGGCGGGGTCGGCCAGCAGCCCGCGCAGCACGCGGTCGGGGTAGTGGACGCCGGTGGCGTTCATCTGGCTGGTGCGCAGCGTGAGCTCCTCGACCCGCGACAGGTCGTCGTCGTCGGCCCGCCGGATCTCCATCACCAGGTCGAGCGAGCGCAGGAAGTCCTCGTCGGGACCGTCGAAGGACTCCTGCTCCTCCGTGCGCAGCGCGTTGGCCCTGTACATCTCGCGGCGGCGGCGGGCGTCCACGGTGACGACCTCGGGGCTGAACTCCGGCAGGCCGATCAGGGAGAGCACGTCCTGCTCGGTGTAGCAGCGCACCTCGGGCGCGTGGTAGTTCACCTCGGCCCGCTCGGTCGGGGTGTCGTCGACGAAGGCGACGGTGCTCAGCGCGAACTGCAGGTCCCTGGCGATGCCCATGACGGCGTCGGACTTGCGGCCCCAGCCGATGCGCGGGACGAGGAAGTACTCGGCGACGCCGAGCTCCTCCAGCTTCTTCCAGGCCAGGTCGTGGTCGTTCTTGCTGGCGACCGACTGGAGGATGCCGCGGGAGTCGAGCTCCACGATGACGGCGCGCACCTCGTCGGGCAGGCGGACGTCGCCGTCCTCCAGGAGGGTGCCCTGCCAGAGGGTGTTGTCGAGGTCCCAGACCAGGCACTTGACGAGCGTCATGACCGCGTTCCCTGTGGTTGGGAGAGGGCGTGGCCGGCCAGGATGAGCTGGCAGATCTCGTTGCTCCCCTCGATGAGTTCCATGAGCTTGGCGTCGCGGTAGGCGCGCGCCACGACGTGGCCGTCGGTGGCCCCGGCCGAGCCGAGGACCTGGACGGCCGTGGCGGCCGCGTCGGCGGCGTGCCCGGCGCTGACGTGCTTGGCCAGCACGGTCGCGATCACCATGTCGGGCGAGAACGACTGCCAGGCCGCGCTGGCGTGCTCGCACACCCGGGTCGCGACCTGCTCGGCGACGAGGAGGTCGGCGAGGTGCCGGGCGACGAGCTGGTGCTCGCCGATCGGCTTGCCGAACTGCTCGCGCTCGCGGGCGTGCTCGGTGGCCGCCCGCAGGCAGGCCCGGACGATGCCGGTGCAGCCCCAGGCGACCGAGATCCGGCCGTAGGCCAGGGCGGTGGTGAACAACATGGACAGGTCCTGGCCGCCGCCGCCGAGCAGGTGGTCGGCCGGGAGGCGGACCTCGTTCAGCCGGACGTGCCAGTGCCCGGCGGCCCGGCAGCCGAGCACGGGCGTGGAGATCGGCACCAGTTCCACGCCGGGCGCGGTCACCGGGACGGCGACCACGCCGCCCGCCTCCCCCATCCGGCCGAGGATCATGAGCTGGTCGGCGTACCGGGCGCCGGTCACCCACTTCTTCTCGCCGGTCACCACGACGTCGTCGCCGTCGCGCCGGATCTCCGTGCGCATCGCGCCCAGGTCGCTGCCGGCGCCGGGCTCGCTGAAGCCGACGGCGGCCAGCTGCCCGCTGGTCAGCTCGGTCAGGTAGCCCTTGCGCTGGGCCCGGTCGCCGAAGCGGGACACCATCCAGGCGGCCATGCCGTGCGAGGTCATGATGCTGCGGGTGGAGCTGCACAGGCTGCCGACGTACGCGGTCAGCTCGCCGCTCTCCCGGCTGTCGAGGCCCAGGCCCCCGAAGGCCTCCGGCACCTCGGCGCAGAGCAGGCCCCGGGCGCCGAGGTCGCGCAGCAGGCCGACCGGCAGTTCGCCGGTCAGGTCCCACTCCTCGGCCCGGTCGCCGATGAGGTCGCCGATCAGGGCCCGGTCGTCCAGGACTGCCGTCTCAGGCATCGCCGGCCTCGTCGGACAGGCGCAGCACGAGCGCGGCCATCACCTGGGCGGTGCGGAAGTTGTCGATCTTCAGCTCGGGTCCGATGATCGCGACGTCGTAGGTCGACTCCAGGTGGACGACCAGCTGCATGGCGAACATCGAGGAGACCAGGCCGGAGGCGAAGACGTCGTCGGCGGGCCCGACCTCGGTCTTGGTCTTCTCCGACAGGTAGGCGGCCAGTTCCTTCTCGAGGTCCTCGGCCGTCAGGGTGGTGGTCCGGTCGGTCATGACGTCACTTCCGCGTAGTCGTAGAAACCCTGGCCGGACTTGCGGCCGAACTTGCCGGCGCGGACCAGGTCGAGCAGGAGGTCGCAGGGTCGCGCGCCGGGGTCGCCGGTGCGCGCGTGCAGCACGTTGAGGGAGTCGACGAGGTTGTCGAGGCCGATCAGGTCGGCGGTGCGCAGCGGGCCGGTCGCGTGGCCGAGGCAGCCTTCGAGGAGGCCGTCGACGACCTCGACGGGGGCGACGCCGTCCTGCACCAGCCGGGCCGCGCTGTTGATCAGCGGGTGCAGCACCCGGTTGATCACGAACCCGGGGGCGTCGTTCACCACGAGGCAGGTGCGCCCGAGGGCGGTGAGCAGCCCGGTGACGGCCGTCATGGCGGCCGCGCCGGTGCGGGGGCCGCGGATCACCTCGACCATCTCGATCATGTACGCCGGGTTCATGAAGTGCACCCCGACGAGCTCCTCCGGACGGGCCACCGAGGACGCCATCTCGTCGATCGGGATGCATGAGGTGTTGGAGATCAGCAGGGTGCCGGGCCGGACGATCGCGGAGACCTCGGCCAGCACCTTGGTCTTGGTCTCCGGCAGTTCGGTGACCGCCTCGATCACGGTCGTGGCGTCGGCCGCGGCCGTCAGGGACACGCCGGTCACCAGCTTCGGCACGTCGCGCCCGGCCGGCAGACGGCCCATCAGCTGGGCGTGCCGCAGCTTGAAGGCGACCGTCCTGGCGGCCTCGGCCAGCACCTCCTCACTGACGTCGACGAGCACGACCGGGACGCCGTGGCCGAGGGCCAGCGCGGTGATGTTGGTTCCCATCACCCCGCCGCCCACGACCGCCAGGCGGTGGCCGGGTAAACGAGGGCTCATGTACGGCTCCTTCACAGGTCGGTAAGCCACTGGTTGATCGCCTCCGCGGTGGATTCCGCGTGGTCGCCCATCATCGAGAAGTGGTCGCCCGGCACGTCGGCGACGACGGCGGGGCTGGTGAAGAACGCGGCGTCCGGCGGGGCGACGACCGGGAACCCGTCCGGGGTGTCGGCGGCCCGCAGGTGCAGGATCGGGATCGCGGTCGCGGGCAGGTCCTGCCAGCGCAGCGACAGGTAGTGGACGGTGGCGGTGAGCCAGGTGTCGTCCTTGGCGTAGTCGGCCGTCAGCGCCAGCGTCGTGTCGAGGAAGCCGGGCCACTCGCCGGAGAAGCCGTCGGGGCCGACGGCCGGGGTGTCCAGCAGCACGATCCCCTCGGGCGCCCGCCCGGCCTTCTCCAGCCGGGTCGCGAGCGCGTAGGCGACCAGGCCACCGGTGGAGTGCCCGGCGAGCACGAACGGCCCGCCGGGCAGCTGCCCGGCCAGCACGTCGACGAGCGCCTCGACGTCGGCGGGCAGCGGTTCCCCGCCGAGGAAGCCCGGTTCCCGGAGCACGGTCACGTCGCGCACGCCCTGGAACCCGGCGGCGATGCGGGCGTACTCGCGCACGCCCGACCGGCCGAAGAACGAGGTGAGGAAGACCAGCCCGGGAGCGCCGGGGCCGCGGGCGACGTGCAGCGCGGCGGGCGGCGGTCCGGCGTCGCCGGGGCCGTGGAAGGTCGGCCGGAACGCGGCCAGCCCGGTGATCAGCCGCACCGCCTCGGCCGACCGGCCGGTGCGGGCGGCCTCGGCGTACAGGCCGCTGAGGGAGGTGCCCGGTTCGGCGGCCGGGGCGGCGACGGCGAGCTCGGCGCGCAGGTGCCGGGCGAGCAGGCCGGGGGTGGCGTGGTCGAACACCAGCGAGCCGGGCAGCCGCAGGCCGGTCGCCGCGTTGAGGGCGTCGCGGAACTCGATCGCGGTCAGCGAGTGGAAACCCTGCTCGATGAAGCCGAGGTCGGGGTCGACGGCCTCGGGCGAGTCGTGCCCGAGGACGGCGGCGGCCTCGGCCCGGACCAGGTCGGCGAGGATCCGGTCGTGCTCGGCGGGCGGGGCGGCGGCCAGGCGGTGGGCCAGCGGGCTTTCGTCACGGGAGGCGGCCGGGGTCTCCCGGAGGGCCCGCGCGGCCTCGGGGACGCCGCCGACGAGCGGGCTGGGCCGGCGCAGGGTGAAGACAGGGACGAACCGCTCCCAGTCGATGTCCGCGACCGTGACCAGGCCGTCGTCGCCGTCGAGCGCCTCGGCCAGGTGGCCGATCGCCCGGTCGGGGTCCATCGCCCGGACGCCCATCCGGGCCATCTGGACGGCGGCCTCGCCGGCCCCCATGCCGTCGCCGCCCCACACGCCCCAGGCGACCGACGTCGCCGCCAGGCCGCGGGCGCGGCGGTCGGCCGCCAGGCCGTCGAGGTGGGCGTTGGCGGCCCCGTATCCGGCGAGCAGGCCGCTGCCCCAGGTCGCCGAACCCGAGGAGAAGAGGACGAAGGCGTCCAGATCGGCGGTCAGTTCGTCGAGCAGGGAGGCGGCGACGGCCTTGGGGCCGAGGACGTGGGCCAGGTCGTCCGTGGTGAGGTCGCGCACCGGGCGGTCGAGGGAGACGCCGGCCGCGTGGAAGACCGAGCTCAGGTCGGGGATGCGGGCGAGCACACCGGTCAGCTGGGCGCGGTCGGCGCCGTCGCAGGCCAGCACGTCCACGGAGGTTCCCAGGGCGGCCAGGTCGGCGGCGAGGGCCGCCGCGCCCGGCGCGGCCGGGCCGGAGCGGGAGGTCAGCACCACGTGCCGGGCGTCGCGGCCGGTCGCCCACCGGGCGACGCGGGAGCCGATCGAGCCGGTGCCGCCGGTGACCAGGACCGTGCCGCGCGGCCGCCACGGCGTGCCCTCGGCGGCCGGTCCGGCCGGGACCATGCGCCGGCCGAGCAGGCCCGCGTCGCGGATCGCGACCTGGTCCTCGCCCCGGGCGGCCAGCACCGCGCGCAGCCGGGCCCCGGCACGTTCGTCGAGCCGGTCGGGCAGGGCGACCAGGCCGCCCCACTGGTCGGGGTGCTCCAGGGCGATCACCCGGCCGAGGCCCCAGACCTGGGCCTGGAGGGGGCTCTCCCGGGTGAGCGTCCAGAGCGGGACGCGCACCCCGGCGTCGGCCAAAGCCTGGGCCAGGCCCAGCGTGCCGGCCAGACCGGCGGTCACGGGCGAGCCCGGCAGCGGGGTCTCGTCGAGGGCCAGCAGCGAGACCACTCCGGACAATCCGGGCGGCAGGCCCCGGGCCGCCAGCGCGGCCCGGTCGAGCTCGCCGGCGGCCACCTCGGCGACCGTCACCTCGGCGCCGCCCGCCGACAGGGCGTGCACGCAGTCGGCCACCAGGTCGCCGGCCGCCCCCGACGCGGGGGCCACCACGAGCCAGGCCCCGCCGGGCGCGGCGGGCGCGGGTTCGGGCAGCGGCGTCCAGGCGACCCGGTAGCGCCACGACGGCGCCGCCGGTGTGACGGGCTGCGGCAGCAGCCAGTAGGGGGTGCGCCGGAAGGCGTAGGTGGGCAGGTCGACGCGGGAGGCGGCCGGCCGGACCCGCGTCCAGTCGACCGGGACGCCGCGCACGTGGAGGCGGGCCAGCGCCGCCGTCACGCTCGCCGGGGCGTCGGCGCCGGGGCGCAGGAGGGGGACGAACTCGGGGGCCAGGCCCATCGCCGACAGGGTGGCGTCGGGGCCGACCTCGACGACGGTGCGCACGCCCCGCTCCGCCATGGCGGCGACGGCGTCGGCGAACCTCACCGGCCGGCGGGCCTGGCCGGTCCAGTAGTCCGGTCCCGGGTCGGTGACCGGGGCGCCGTGCAGGGCGCCGATCCACGGGACCGAGGGGGCGGCGTGCCGCAGCTTGGCGGCGAGCTCGCCCAGTTCGGCCAGGATCGGGTCCATGTGGGCCGAGTGGAAGGCGTGGCTGACCCGCAGGCGGCGGACCCGGCGGCCCTTCGCCCGCCACTCGTCGACGACGGCCTCGACCGCGTCCTCGTCGCCGGAGACGACCACGGACGACGGGCCGTTCACGGCGGCCAGGGAGACGTTCTCCAGGTCGATCTCGTGCTCGCCCGCCTCGACGGCGGCCATCGCGCCGCCGGTCGGCAGCGCCTGCATCAGCCGGGCCCGGACGGCCACCAGCGCGCAGGCGTCCTCCAGGGTGAGCACCCCGGCCGCGTGCGCGGCGGCGATCTCGCCGACCGAGTGACCGGCCACCGCGTCGGGGACGACCCCGGCGTCGGCCAGCAGCGCCAGCAGGCCGGTCTGCACGGCGAACAGGCCGGTCTGGGCGTACACGGTCTGGTCGGCCCGGTCGTCGGCGGCCCGGCCGAGCACCACGTCGGCGATGGGCAGCCCGAGCATGACCTCCAGCAGGGCGCACGCCCGGTCGAAGGCGCGGGCGAACACGGGGCTGGCGGCGTGCAGGTCGCGGCCCATCCCGGCCCGTTGCGCGCCCTGCCCGGCGAACACGAACCCGACCCGGCCCGCGTCGGAGGGCGTGCCGGAGACGACGCCCGGGGCCGGCCGGCGTGCTTCGAGCGCGGACAGTCCGGCCAGCAGTTCGGCCCGGTCGCCGCCCAGGGCCACCGCCCGGTGCCCGAAGGCGGATCGGGTGGTGGCCAGGGACCACCCGAGGTCGGCGGCGCCGAGGTCGGGGCGGGCCCGCACGTGCGCGGCCAGCCGCGCCGCCTGCGCCGTCAGGCCGTCGGCGGTGCGGGCCGACAACGGCCACACCGCCGGTCCGCCGGCCAGCACGGGGTCGGCCGGCTCGCGGGGCGCGGGCTCCGGGGCGGGCGGCGGCTCCTCGATGATCACGTGGGCGTTGGTGCCGCTGATGCCGAAGGCCGACACCCCGGCCCGGCGGGCCCGGCCGTTCGCCTTCCACGCCACCGGCTCGGTGAGCAGCCGGACGTCGCCGGCCGACCAGTCGACGTGCGGGGTCGGCACGTCGGCGTGCAGCGTCGCCGGGAGCAGGTCGTGCCGCAGGGCCAGCACCATCTTGATGACCCCGGCCGCGCCCGCCGCGGCCTGGGTGTGCGCGATGTTCGACTTCACCGAGCCGAGCCAGAGCGGCCGGTCCCGGTCCCGTCCGTACGCCGCCAGCACCGCCTGCGCCTCGATGGGGTCGCCCAGCACGGTTCCGGTGCCGTGCGCCTCGACCGCGTCGACGTCCGCGGCGGTCACCCCGGCGTTGGCGAGGGCGGCGCGGATCACCCGCTGCTGCGAGGGTCCGTTGGGGGCGGTCAGGCCGTTGGACGCGCCGTCCTGATTGACCGCGCTGCCGCGCACCACGGCCAGCACCGGGTGGCCGTTGCGGCGGGCGTCCGACAGGCGTTCGACCACCAGCACGCCGGCGCCCTCGCCCCAGCCGGTGCCGTCGGCCCCGGCCGCGAACGACTTGCACCGGCCGTCTCCGGCCAGCCCCTGCTGGACGGCGAACTCCGCGAACGCGGCGGGGGTGGCCATCACGGCCACGCCGCCCGCCAGCGCCAGCGAGCACTCCCCCGACCGGAGCGACTGCACCGCCAGGTGCAGCGCCACCAGCGACGACGAGCACGCCGTGTCGACCGTGACGGCGGGCCCCTCCAGGCCGAGCGTGTAGGAGACCCGGCCCGAGATCACGCTCATGGCGTTGCCGGTCATCAGAAAGCCCTCGGTGCCCTCCCCGGCCGCGCCGAGCCCGTAGCCCGAGGCGGACGCCCCGGCGAAGACGCCCGTCCGGCTGCCGCGCAGCGACTCGGGGTCGATCCCGGCGTCCTCCAGCGCCTCCCACGCGGTCTCCAGGAGCATGCGCTGCTGGGGGTCCATCGCGAGGGCCTCGCGCGGGCTGATGCCGAAGAACCCGGCGTCGAAGCCGGCGGCGTCGTACACGAAACCGCCCTCGCCCGCCGTCAGGCCCCAGCCCCGGTCGGCGGGGAAGGCCCCGACCGCGTCGGCGCCGCTGACCAGCAGGTCCCAGAAGTCCTCGGGCCGCCGCACCCCGCCGGGGAACCGGCACCCGAGGCCCACCACGACGACCGGGTCGGCGGCGTCGGCCGGCGCGGCCGTGACCTCGGCCGGGGTCTCCGGCACGACGCCGAGCAGTTCGGCCCGCAGGAACCGCACCGCCTCCTGCGGGTTCGGGTGGTCGAACACCAGGGTGGCCGGGAGGCTGCGGCCGGTGGCCGCGTTGAGCCGGTCGCGCAGCTCGACGGCGGCGAGGGAGTCGAAGCCGAGGTCGCGGAACGCCCGGCCCGGCTGGACGACCTCGGCCGCCTCGGCCGGGTCGTAGCCGAGGACGGCGGCGGTCTCGGCCAGCACGAGCTCGGTCAGGATCCGGTCCTGTTCGGCGGCCGGGACGGCGGCCAGCCGCTCGCCCAGCGGGCCGAGGGTGGTCGCCGGGGCCGGGACGCCGGCCGGGACCTCCCGGGCCAGCGCGCCGAGGAGCGGGCTGGGGCGGCGCAGCGTGAAGACCGGGACGAAGGTGTCCCAGTCGATGTCGGCGACCGTGACCAGTTCGTCGCCCGCGTCGAGCGCGGCGGCCAGGGCGGCGACGGCGCGGTCGGGGTCCATCGTCCGGACGCCGCGCCGGGCCATCTGCGCGCCGGTGCCGGCGTCGCGCGAGCCGAGCCCGCCGCCGCCCCACAGGCCCCAGCTGACCGAGGTCGCGGCCAGGCCCCGGGCCCTGCGGTTGGCGGCCAGGCCGTCGAGGTGGGCGTTGGCGGCGGCGTACGCCGACTGGTGCCCGCCGCCCCAGACGGCGGCGATCGAGGAGAACAACACGAACGCGTCGAGGTCGAGCCCGGTGGTGAGCTCGTCGAGATGGGTCGCCCCGGCGGCCTTGGGGGCCAGCATCGCGGCGAGGTCGTGGTGGCCGCCCGACTCCAGCGCGCCGCCCCTTTCGCCGCCCGCGGTGTGGAAGACCGAGGTCAGCGGCGGTCCTCCGGCGGCGATCCGGGCCAGCAGCCCGGCCGTCTCCGTCCGTTCGGCGACGTCGCAGGCGATCACCTCGGCCCGGGTCCCGGCCTCCGCCAGCTGGGCGGCGAGCCGGGCCGCGCCCTCGGCCGCCGGGCCGGACCGGCTCGACAGCACGACGCGCGCCGCGCCACGACCGGCCGACCAGCGTGCCACCCGGCCGCCGATCGCGCCGGTGCCGCCGGTGACCAGGACGGTGCCGCGCGGCTCCCACCGGGTTCCGCCGCCCGGCCAGGGGTCGCGGACCAGTCGGCGGGCGGTGATGCCGGAGCCGCGGATCGCGACCTGGTCCTCTCCGCGTTCGGCGAGCATTCCGGCCAGCCGCGCCAGGTCCCGTTCGGCCGGCTCGGGCGGCAGGTCGGCCAGGCCGCCCCACCGGTCGGGGTGTTCGAGCGCGGCCACCCGTCCGAGCCCCCAGATCTGGGCCTGTACGGGGTCGGGCACGCCGTCCCCCGGCCAGGCCGCGACCGCCGACCGGGTCAGCACCCACAGGGGCGCGTCCACGCCCGCGTCGCCGAGCACCTGGATCAGGCCCTGGGTGGCGGCCAGCCCGGCCGAGACCGGGGGGAGGCCCGGCAGCGCCGCGTCCTCCAGCGCCAGCAGCGACACCACCCCGGCGACCGCGACCGTCCGGTGCGGGGCGAGCAGCGCGGCCAGCGACGCCCGGTCGGCGTCGCCCTCGGCGGCCACGACCTCGATCGGGTCCGCGCCCCGGCCGGTCAGCGCGCGGGCGCAGCGGGCGGCCAGGGCACGACCGGCCGCGCCGGTCACGATCAGCCAGGTTCCGGTCAGCGCGGCGGGCCCGGGATCGGCGACCGGCTCCCAGGCGACCCGGTAGCGCCAGTCGGCGACCGCCGCCGCCTCGCGGTCGCGCCGCCGCCACGAGGCCAGCACCGGCACCACTTCGCTGAAGGGCCGCCCCGCGTCCACGTCGAGCGCCCCGGCCAGGCCGGTCAGGTCGCCGTGCTCGACCGCGGCCCAGAAGCGGGCCTCGGCCGCCGTGCCGCCGCCGGTCTCCGGCGGCCCGGCCGTCATCGGGTGCTCGGGCCAGAACCACTGGTGCTGGAAGGCGTAGGTGGGCAGGTCGGCCCGCCGCCCGGCCGGGAGGACGGCGGGCCAGTCGACCCGCACGCCCCGGACGTACGCCTTGGCGAGCCCGGTGAGCACCGCCTCGGCGGCCGGGAGGGCCGGGTTCAGCACCGGGACGAAGTGGGCGTCCCCGTCGAGGACCGCCCCGCCCATCGCCGACAGGGTGCCGTCAGGGCCGATCTCGACGAACACGGTGACGCCCTGGGCGGCCATGGTCGTGAGGGCGTCGGCGAAGCGCACCGGCCGCCGCGCCTGGGCAGCCCAGTATCCGGCGTCGGGGGCCGGGAGCTGCTCGCCCGACAACGCGCCCACCCACGTGAGCGCGGGCGGGGCGTGCTCCAGCCGGGCCGCGACCTGGCCGAGTTCGGCCAGGACCGGGTCCATGCGGGCGGAGTGGAAGGCGTGGCTGACCCGCAGGCGGCGCACGCGGCGGCCCTTCGTGCGCCACTCGTCGACGACGGCGTCGACCGCGTCCTCGTCGCCGGAGACGACCACCGAGCGCGGGCCGTTCACGGCCGCCAGGGAGACGTTCGCCAGGTCGATCTCGTCTTCGCCCGCCTCGATGGCGGCCATCGCGCCACCGGGCGGGAGGTCCTGCATCAGCCGAGCCCTGGCCGCGACCAGGCGGCAGGCGTCCTCCAAGGTCAGCACCCCGGCCGCGTGGGCTGCGGCGAGCTCGCCCACCGAATGACCCGCCACCACGTCGGGCGTGATCCCGGCCGCCTTCAGCAGGGCGACCAGGCCGACCTCAAGTGCGAACAGGCCGGTCTGGGCGTACAAGGTCTGGTCGGCCACGTCAGCGGCGGCGTCCCGGATCGGCACGCCCAATTCGGCCTCGATCAGGCCGATCGCCTCGTCGTAGACCTCCGCGAACACCGGCGAGGCGGCGTACAACTCCGCGCTCATGCCCGCCCTCTGGGCGCCCTGACCGGCGAAGACGAAGCCGATCCGGCCCAGGCGGCCCGCCGGGACCTCGCCCGTGACCACCCGGCTCGCCGACCGGCCGGTGGCGACGGAGTCGAGGCCGCTCGCGTGGTCGGCCAGGACCGCCGCGCGGTGTTCGAAGGCCGAGCGGGTGGTGACCAGCGACCAGGCCACGTCGGCCGGGTCGAGGTCCGGCCGGGCGGCGACGTGGGCGGCGAGCCGGCCGGCCTGGGCGGCCAGGCCCTTCGCCGACCGGGCCGACACCAGCCAGACCGGCGGCCCGGCCGGGAGCACCGGCACCCGCGCGGGGGCGGCGGGCGCGTCGGCGGCCGGGGGCGGTTCCTCGATGATGACGTGGGCGTTGGTGCCGCTGATGCCGAACGCCGACACGCCGGCCCGGCGCGGGCGTTCGCCCTCGGGCCACGGCTCCGGCTCGGTGAGCAGCCGGATGTCGCCGGCGTCCCAGTCGACGTGCGGCGACGGCTCGCCCGCGTGGAGGGTGGCCGGGAGCAGGCCGTGCCGCAGCGCGAGCACCATCTTGATGACCCCGGCGGCCCCCGCCGCGGCCTGGGTGTGCGCGATGTTCGACTTCACCGAGCCCAGGAGCAGCGGGCGGTCGCTCGGCCGGTCCTGCCCGTACGTCGCCAGCAGCGCCTGCGCCTCGATCGGGTCGCCCAGCACGGTGCCGGTGCCGTGCGCCTCGACCACGTCCACGTCGGCGGCCGACAGGCGGGCGGCGGCCAGCGCGGCCCTGATCACGCGCTGCTGCGAGGGTCCGTTGGGGGCGGTCAGGCCGTTGGACGCGCCGTCCTGGTTGACCGCGCTGCCGCGTACCAGGGCCAGCACCGGGTGGCCGTTCCTCCGGGCGTCCGAGAGCCGCTCCAGCACGAGCACGCCCACGCCCTCGGCCCAGCCCGTGCCGTCGGCGCCGGCCCCGAACGACTTGCAGCGGCCGTCGGAGGCGAGGCCCTGCTGCTGCGCGAACGCCGCGAACGGCGCGGGGGTGGCCAGCACGGTCACGCCGCTCGCCAGCGCCAGCGAGCACTCGCCCGCCCGGAGCGCCTGGGCGGCCAGGTGCAGCGTCACCAGCGACGACGAACACGCCGTGTCCACGGTCGCGGAGGGGCCTTCCAGGCCGAGGGCGTAGGAGACCCGGCCCGCGAGCACGGCTCCGGCGGTGCCGGTGAGCAGGAAGCTCTCCGAGCCGCTGCCCTCCAGCCCGGCGCCGTAGCCCGTGGGGGTGCCGCCGGCGAAGACGCCGGTCTGGCTGCCGCGCAGCGACCTCGGCTCGATGCCGGCCCGCTCCAGCGCCTCCCACGACACCTCCAGCAACATGCGCTGCTGGGGGTCCATCGCCAGCGCCTCGCGCGGGGAGATGCCGAAGAACGCCGGGTCGAAGTCGCCCGCGTCGTACACGAACCCGCCCCGGCCCGTCTCCGTGCCCCAGCCCCGGTTGGCCGGGAAGCCCGACACGGCGTCGGCGCCGGAGACGAGCAGGTCCCAGAGCTGGTCGGGGCCGTTCACGCCGCCGGGGAGGCGGCAGCCCATGCCGACGATCGCGATCGGCTCGCCGTCGGCCACGGCGATCGGCGCGGCGGCCGGACGGTCCGCGGCCTCGCCGAGGAGTTCGGCGCGGAGGTGGCGGGCCAGCCGGTCAGGGGTCGGGTAGTCGAAGATCAGGGTCGCCGGGAGCCGGACCCCGGCGAGGGCCGAGAGCCGGTTCCGCAACTCCACGGCGGTCAGCGAGTCGAAGCCGAGGTCGCCGAACGCGCGGTCGGCCTCGATCGTGTCCGGTGAGGGGTGGTGCAGCACGGCCGCCGCCTCGGCCCGGACCAGGGCGGTGATGACGTCGTGCTGCTCGGCCGCCGGACGGCCGGTCAGGCGGGCGGCCAGGTCGCCCGCCGGTCGGGCCGCCGCCGCGCCTGCCGGGACGAGTGCCCGGACGTCGGGCAGGTCGCGGAGCAGCGGGGCCTGGCCGGGGTCGGTGAGCCCGGCGGCGATGGCGGCCCAGTCCATGTCGGACACGGTCAGCGTGCTCTCGCCGCCCTCGATCGCCTGTCCCATCACCTGGAGGGCCAGGCCGGGGTCCAGCGCCCGGGTCGGCCCGCTGCCGACCCGGTGCCGGACGGTGTCGTCGGACGCGGCCATGCCGCCGCCCGCCCACGCGCCCCAGGCCAGCGAGGTCGCGGCCAGCCCGCGCGCCCGCCGGTGCTCCGCCAGCGCGTCGAGGTAGGCGTTGGCCGCGGCGTAGTTGCCCTGCCCGCCGCCGCCGAACGTGGCCGCCGCCGAGGAGAACAACACGAACGCGGCCAGGTCGAGACCGGCCGTCAGCTCGTCGAGGTGGGCCGCCCCGGCGGCCTTCGCCGCCAGCACCCGCTCCAGACGGCCGGGGGTCATCCGGTCGAGCACGCCGTCGTCGAGCACGCCCGCCGTGTGGACGACGCCCGACAGGGCCGGTCCGTCGGCGGCGATCCACGTGAGCAGCCCGGCGACGTCGTCCTTGCGGGCCACGTCACCGGACACGACGGCCACGGCCGTGCCCTTACTCGCCAGCCGGGCCGCCAGCCCGGCGGCTCCGCGCGCCTCCGGTCCCGACCGGCTCTGCAACACCACGCGGGCGGCGCCCCGGCCGGCCAGCCAGTCTCCGGTGTGCCCGCCGAGCGCCCCGGTCCCGCCGGTCACCAGCACGGTGCCGCGCGCGAGCCGCTCCGGCACGTCCGTCTCCCCGGCCGTGCGGGGCGCGCGGACCAGCCTGCGGGCGCGGACGCCGGCGGCCCGGATGGCGACCTGGTCCTCGCCGCACCCGGCGAGCACTCCGGCCAGGCGGGCACCGGTCCGCGCGTCGAACGTCTCCGGCAGGTCGACCAGGCCGCCCCAGCGGTCGGGGTTCTCCATCGCCGCGACCCGGCCGACGCCGAGCACGTGCGCCTGGACGGGGCGCGTCACCGCGTCGCCGGGTCCGGCGGCCACCGCGCCGCGGGTCGCCAGCCACAACGGCGCGCCGGCTCCCGCGTCGCCGAGCGCCTGGATCAGGGCCACCGTCCCGGCCAGACCGGCGGGCAGCCGGGGGTGGCCGGGCAGCGGCTCCTCTTCCAGGGCCAGCAGGGACAACACGCCCGCGATCGGGGAGGCGGGCAGCAGGGCCGCCAGCGCCTCCCGGGTCAGGTCCCCGGCGGCGACGACCGTCGCGCCCAGCGCCCCGGCGCAGGCGTCGGCCAGGCCCGCGCCGGTCGGGCCGGTCACCACGAGCCAGGGCCGGTCGGGCACCGGCGGCTCCGGGTCGGCGACCGGCGTCCAGGAGACGCGGTAGCGCACGTCGGACGCGCGGGCCTCCTCGCGCTCGCGCCGCCGCCACGACGCCAGCACCGGCAGCACCTCGCCGAAGGGCCGGTCGGCGTCCACCATCAGCGCGTCGCTCAGCCCCGCCACGTCGCCACACTCGACCGCCGCCCAGAACCGGGCCTCCGTCTCCGAACCGGGAGCGGCGGCGACGGGACCGGGCACCGGCCAGAACCGCTGGTGCTGGAAGGCGTAGGTGGGCAGGTCGACGCGCCGCCCGGTCGGCAGGACGGCCGCCCAGTCGACCGCCACGCCCCTCACGTGGGCCTCGGCCAGCCCGGTCAGCACGGCGCGGCCCGCCGGGAGGGCGGGGTTGAGCATCGGGACGAAGGGGGCGTCCTGGGTGAGGGAACCCATGGCCGACAGGGTGCCGTCGGGGCCGATCTCGACGAAGACCGTGACGCCCAGGCCGGCCATCGTGGTGACCGCGTCGGCGAACCGGACCGCGCCCCGGGCCTGCTCCGGCCAGTAGCCGGGTTCCGGCGCCGTCACGAGCTCGCCCGACGACGTCGAGGCCCACGGCACGAGCGGCCGGGCGTGCGCCAGACCTGCGGCGACCTGGCCGAGTTCGGTGAGGACCGGGTCCATGCGGGCGGAGTGGAAGGCGTGGCTGACCCGCAGGCGGCGCACCCGGCGGCCCTTCGCGCGCCACTCCTCGACGACGGCGTCGACCGCGTCCTGGTCGCCGGAGACGACCACCGAGCGCGGGCCGTTCACCGCTGCCAGGGAGACGTGTTCCAGGTCGATCTCGTCTTCGCCCGCTTCGATGGCGGCCATCGCGCCGCCGGGCGGGAGGTCCTGCATCAGCCGGGCTCTGGCCGCGACCAGGCGGCAGGCGTGCTCCAGGGTCAGCACCCCGGCCGCGTGGGCGGCGGCGATCTCGCCCACCGAGTGACCGGCGACCACGTCGGGCGTGATCCCGGCCGCCTTGAGCAGGGCGACCAGGCCGACCTCTAAGGCGAACAGGCCGGTTTGGGCGTACAAGGTCTGGTCGGCCACGTCGGGGGCGGCGTCGCGGATCGGCACGCCCAATTCGGCCTCGATCAGGCCGATCGCCTGGTCGTAGACCTCCGCGAACACTGGCGAGGCGGCGTACAACTCCGCGCTCATGCCCGCCCTCTGGGCGCCCTGACCGGCGAAGACGAAACCCACGCGGCCCGGACGGGCCTGCCCCGAGAACACGCCGGGGTGCGACCGGCCGGCGGCCAGCGCCGCCACCCCGTCGAGGAGTTCCTCCGTCACGACGGCGCGGTGGTCGAGCACGGAGCGGGTGGTGGCCAGGGACCAGGCGACGTCCACCGGGTCTGACCCGCCCGCGACGGCGGCCAGCCGGCCCGCCTGGGCGGCCAGCGCGGCTTCGGTGTGGCCGGAGACCAGCCAGACGGGCGGGATCCCGGTCAGCACCGGGGTGCGGTCGGCGGGCTCCTTGGGGGCCTCGCCGGCCGGGGGCGCCTCCTCGATGACGACGTGCGCGTTGGTGCCGCTGATGCCGAACGCCGACACCCCGGCCCGGCGCGGGGTCGCGCCCGCCGGCCAGGGCACCGCCTCGGTCAGCAGGCGGGCGTGGCCCGCGCTCCAGTCGACGTGCGGGGACGGCTCGCCGGCGTGCAGGGACTCCGGGAGCAGGCCGTTGCGCAGGGCCAGCACCATCTTGATCACCCCGGCCGCGCCCGCCGCCGACTGGGTGTGGGCGATGTTCGACTTCACCGAGCCCAGCCAGACCGGGCGGTCCTCGGGCCGGTCCTGCCCGTACGTCGCCAGCAGCGCCTGCGCCTCGATCGGGTCGCCCAGCACCGTGCCGGTGCCGTGCGCCTCCACGACGTCGACGTCGGCCGCCGTCAGCTGGGCGCTCGCCAGCGCGGCCCTGATCACCCGCTGCTGCGAAGGGCCGTTGGGGGCCGACAGGCCGTTGGACGCGCCGTCCTGGTTCACCGCGCTGCCCCGCACCACGGCCAGCACCGGGTGCCCGTTCCTGCGGGCGTCCGACAGGCGTTCCACCACCAGGACGGCGGCGCCCTCGCCCCAGCCCGTCCCGTTGGCCCCCGCGCCGAACGACCGGCAGCGCCCGTCGGAGGCGAGGCCCTGCTGCAGGGCGAAGCCGATGAACGAGCCCGGCGTCGCCATCACGGTCACGCCGCCGGCCAGCGCCAGCGAACACTCCCCCGACCGGAGCGACTGCACGGCGAGATGCAGTGCCACCAGCGACGACGAGCACGCGGTGTCCACCGTGACGGCGGGCCCCTCAAGCCCGAGGGTGTACGACACCCGGCCCGAGATCACGCTGGCCGCCGTGCCGGTCAGCAGGTAGCCCTCCGACCCGCTGCCCTCCAGCCCGGTCCCGTACCCGAGGAAGCTGCCGCCCGCGAAGACGCCGGTCCGGCTGCCGCGCAGCGACCTCGGCTCGATGCCGGCCCGCTCCAGCGCCTCCCACGACGTCTCCAGCAGCAGCCGCTGCTGCGGGTCCATGGCCAGCGCCTCACGCGGCGAGATGCCGAAGAACGCCGGGTCGAAGTCGCCCGCGTCGTGCACGAACCCGCCCTGGGCCGCCGGGGAGCCGTCGTCGAGCCCGAGCGCGCCGAGCATCGCGGTGTCCCAGCCCCGGTCGGCCGGGAAGCCCGTCACGGCGTCGGTGCCCGAGACGAGCAGCTGCCAGAAGTCCTCCGGGCTCCGGACCCCGGCCGGGAACCGGCAGCCGATCCCGACGATCGCGATCGGCTCGCGCAGGGACGCCATGAAGCGTTTGTTCTGGCGGCGCAGGCGCTCGTTGTCGACCAGCGACCCGCGCAGCGCCGCGACCAGGTCTTCCGTCTCAGATGCCACCGTGGGCTCCCGTTTCCGTCTCGTCGGCCCGGTCGCGGGCCATCTTGATGAGGTCGGCGACGTCCATGTCCTGGATGCTCACGGACTCCTGCTCCGGTTCCGGCGCGGCGGCGGGGGCCCCGGCCAGTTCGAGGATCGGGTCGAGGAGCCCGGCGCTCTTCAGCAGGGCGAGCGGGACCGAGGACAGCAGCTTCCTGAGCTCGGCCTCTTCGGCGTCCTCCGGGCTCTCGTCGCCGGACGACGGGAGGAGCTCCGACCGGAGGAACCGGGCCAGCCCGGCGGGGGTCGGATAGTCGAAGACCAGGGTCGCGGGCAGCCGCTGCGCGGTGGCCATGGACAGCCGGTTGCGCAGTTCGACGGCGGTGAGGGAGTCGAAGCCGAGGTCCTGGAAGGCCTGCCCGGCGCCGACGGAGTCCGGGGAGTCGTGCCCGAGCACGGCGGCGACCTCGGCTCTGACCAGGTCGGTGAGGATGCGGTCCTGCTCCCCGGCGGGCTGGGCGGCCAGCCGGGTGATCAGCTCGGCCGGGGCGACCGGCTCGGGCCCGGCCCCGGCGGCCGGGGCGAACGCCCGCACGTCGGGCAGCTCGCGGAACAGCGGCACGTGCCGCAGGTCCCCCATCGCGGCGGCGGCCTGGGCCCAGTCCATGTCCATCACGTTCAGCGCGGCCTCGCCGGTCTCCAGCGCGCGGCCCAGCGCCCGCAGCGCGAGCCGGGGGTCCATCGCGCGCAGCGGCCCGCGCCCGACGCGGCGGCGGACCGCCGCGTCGGCCTCGGCCATGCCGCCGCCGGCCCAGACGCCCCAGGCCACCGACAGACCGGCCAGGCCGCGGCCGCGCCGGTTCTCGGCCAGCGCGTCGAGGAAGGTGTTGGCGGCCGAGTAGTTGCCCTGGCCGGCGCCGCCGAAGGTCGCCGTGGCCGAGGAGAACAACACGAAGGCCGACAGGTCGAGGTGGGCGGTCAGTTCGTCGAGGTGGACGGCCCCGCCCGCCTTGGGCGCCAGCACGCCCTCCAGCCGGGCCGGGCTCATCCCGTCGAGCACGCCGTCGTCGACCACGCCGGCGGTGTGCATCACGCCGGTCAGCGCGGGGCCACCGGCGGCCGTCCAGGCGAGCAGGCCCGCGACG
>NZ_BBXC01000014.1:0-20840 GCF_001570525.1 Herbidospora sakaeratensis | reverse complement strand
GGTCGCGGCGGGCGACGTCGGCGGCCAGCACCGCGACCGCCGTACCGTGCCCGGCCAGCCGGGCCGCCCGCTCGGCGACGCCCGGGGCCTGCGGGCCCGAACGGCTCGTCAGCACGACGCGGGCGGCGCCGAGCTCGGCCAGCCAGTCGGCCACCTGCCCGCCGATCGCGCCGGTGCCGCCGGTGACCAGCACGCTGCCCCGGGCGAACCGCTCGCCCGCCGGCGCGCCGGCCGATGCGAGCGGGCGGCGGGCCCGCACCAGGCGGCGGCCCAGCACACCCGTCGCGCGGATCGCCACCTCGTTCTCGCCGCATCCGGCCAGCACCCCGGCGAGCCGGGTCGCGGCGCGGTCGTCGAGGACGGCCGGCAGGTCGATCAGGCCGCCCCACCGGTCGGGATGCTCCATGCCGGCCACCCGGCCGAGGCCCACGGCCTGCGCCTGGACCGGCCGGGACACCGTCTCGTTCGGCCCGGCCGCGACCGCGCCGCGCGTCAGCACCCACATCGGCGCGCCGACCGGGCCGAGCGCCCGCACCAGGGCGACCGTCGCGGCCAGGCCCGACGGCACGCCGGGGTGACCGGGCAGCGGGGCCTCGTCGAGTGCCAGCAGGGACAACACGCCCGCGACCGGGGTGTCCGGCAGCACGGCGGCCAGGTCCTCCCGGCTCGCTCCGGCGGGGACCGTGACCAGGGTGACGTCGGTGCGCGCGGCGGCCAGCGCCTTGACGCACTCCTCGGCCAGGCTGTGGCCGTCGGGGCCGGTCACCATCAGCCAGGCGCCCGGCAGCGGCGCGGGCTCGGGGTCGGGCACGGCCGCCCAGGTGATCCGGTAGCGCCAGTCGTCGACCGCCGACTCCTCGCGGTCGCGCCGCCGCCACGAGGCCAGCACCGGCAGCACCTCGCCGAACGGCCGGGCCGCGTCGACCTCGAGGGCGCCGGCCAGACCGGCCAGGTCGCCCTGCTCGACGGCGGCCCAGAAGGCGCTCTCCGCCGCCGTCGCGTCGCCGGCAGGGGCGGGCAGCGCCATCGGCTCGGCCCAGAAACGTCTGCGGGAGAAGGGGTAGGTCGGCAGGTCGACGCGCCGCCCGGGGCGCAGGACGGCGGGCCAGTCGACGTCCGCCCCCCGGACGTGGGCGCGGCCGAGCGCGGTCAGGACCGACGCCGGGGCCGGGGTCCGGGGGCGGAGCACCGGGACGAAGTCGTGGTCGCCGGGGGTGGTGAGGGCGGCCGACCCCATCGCCGACAGGGTGCCGTCGGGGCCGATCTCGACGAACACCGTGACGCCCAGCGCGGCCATCGTGTTCACCGCGTCGGCGAACCGCACCGCCTCCCGGGCCTGCGCCGGCCAGTATCCGGCCTCCGGGACGGTGACCTGCTCGCCCGTCAGCGCGCCGACCCACGGCACCGCCGGGGCGCGGTGGGTCAGCCCGGCGGCCGTCTCGCCCAGTTCCGGCAGGACCGGGTCCATCAGGGACGAGTGGAAGGCGTGGCTGACCCGCAGGCGGCGCACCCGCCGGCCCCGGTCGCGCCACCGCTCGGCGACCGCGTCGACCGCCGCCGCGTCGCCGGAGACGACCACCGACGAGGGTCCGTTCACCGCCGCCAGCGACACGGTTCCGAGGTCGGCGGCGATCTCGTCCTCGCTCGCCTCGACCGCCGCCATCGCGCCGCCGAGCGGCAGCCCCTGCATCAGCCGGGCCCTGGCCGCGACCAGCGCGCAGGCGTCCTCCAGGCTCAGCACCCCGGCCGCGTACGCCGCCGCGATCTCGCCGACCGAGTGACCGGCCACCGCGTGCGGCACGATGCCCGCCGCCGCCAGGACGGCGACCAGGCCGACCTCGACCGCGAACAACCCGGTCTGGGCGTAGAGCGTCTGGTCGGCCAGGGCGGCCTCCAGCGGGTCGCCGGGGTGGGCGGCGCCGTTCATGTCGCAGACGTTGGGCGCGCTGAGCACGACGTCGCGGACGGCCAGGCCCAGTTCGGCCTCCAGCACGTCGGCGACCCGGTCGAACGCCGCCGCGAAGACGGGGCTGGCCGCGTACAGCTCGCGGCCCATCCCGGCCCGCTGCGCGCCCTGCCCGGCGAACAGGAAGCCGACGCGGGCCGGCCGGCCCGCCTCGCCGGTGAGCACGCCGGACGACCGTTCGCCCGCCGCCAGCGCCCGCGCGGCCGACGCCAGCTCCCCGGCGTCGGCGCCGAGCAGCACGGCGCGGTGCTCGAACACCGACCGGGTGGTGGCCAGCGACCAGCCGACGTCGACGGGGTCGACGTCGGGGCCGAGGTCGGCCAGGCGGCGGGCCTGGGCGGCCAGCGCTTCGGGCGTGCGGGCCGAGATCGGCCAGGCCTGCGGTGCGCCGCTGAGGATCCCGGGCCGGTCGGCGGGCACGTCGGCCGGGGCGGCGGGGGCCTCCTCGACGACGACGTGGGCGTTGGTGCCGCTGATCCCGAAGCCCGACACCCCGGCCCGGCGCGGGCGCTCCCCCGCCGGCCAGGGCGCGGCCTCGGTCAGCAGCCGGGCCGCGCCAGCGGTCCAGTCGACGTGCGGGGAGGGCTCGTCGGCGTGCAGGGTGCGCGGGAGCTCCTCGTGCCGCAGCGCCAGCACCATCTTGATCACCCCGGCGACGCCGGCGGCGGCCCCGGTGTGGGCGATGTTCGACTTCACCGACCCGAGCCACACCGGCCGTTCGGCCGGCCGGTCCTGGCCGTACGTGGCGAGCAGGGCCTGCGCCTCGATGGGGTCGCCGAGCACGGTGCCGGTGCCGTGCGCCTCGACCGCGTCGACGTCGCCCGCCCGCAACCGGGCGTTGGCCAGGGCGGCCCTGATCACCCGCTGCTGCGCGGGCCCGTTGGGGGCGGTGAGGCCGTTGGACGCGCCGTCCTGGTTGACCGCGCTGCCGCGGATCACCGCCAGGATGCGGTGGCCGTTGCGGCGGGCGTCGGAGACCCGCTCCAGCAGCAGCATGCCGGCGCCCTCGCCCCAGCCGGTGCCGTCGGCGGACGCGCCGAAGGCCTTGCAGCGGCCGTCGGCGGCCAGGCCGCCCTGCCGCGAGAACTCGGTGAACAAGCCCGGCGTCGCCATCACGGTCGCGCCGCCGGCCAGCGCGAGCGCGCACTCGCCCGAGCGGAGCGCCTGGGCGGCCAGGTGGATGGCCACCAGCGAGGAGGAGCAGGCCGTGTCGACGGTGACGGCCGGGCCTTCGAGGCCGAGCGCGTAGGACACCCGGCCGGAGATGACGCTGCCCGCGCTGCCGGTGATGCCGTAGCCCTCCTGGCCGATGCCGTACCAGGAGCCGCCGTAGCCGCCCGCGAAGACGCCGGTCGCGCTGCCGCGCAGGGTCAGCGGGTCGATGCCGCCGTGTTCCAGGGCCTCCCAGGAGGTCTGCAGCAGCAGCCGCTGCTGCGGGTCCATCGCGAGCGCCTCACGCGGGCTGATGCCGAAGAAGGCGGGGTCGAACTCGGCGGCGTCGTAGAGGAACCCGCCCTGCCGGGTGGTCGAGGCGGCGTCACCGGAGCCGTCGGCGTAGACGGCGTCGGCGTCCCAGCCCCGGTCGGCCGGGAAACCCGCGACCGCGTCGACGCCGCCGCTCAGCAGCTCCCAGAACCGGCCGGGGGTGTCGGCGCCGCCGGGGAACCGGCAGCCGATGCCGACGATCGCGATCGGCTCGTCCGGGGCCGCCGCCACCGCGGGCGGCTCGGGCGCGACCGGCCGCGCCCCTGCGCGTCGCTGGAGTTCGGCCCGCAGGTACGCGGCCAGCGCGCGCGGCGCGGGATGGTCGAAGACCAGGGTGACGGGGAGTTTCAGGCCGGTCGCGGCGGTCAGCCGGTTGCGCAGCTCGACGGAGGTCAGCGAGTCGAACCCGGCGTCGCGGAACGCGCGGCCCGCCTCCATCTGGTCGGCCGTGGCGTGGCCGAGCACGGCGGCGGCGTGCGCGCGGATCAGGTCGGTCAGCACCCGGTCAGCCTCGGCCGCCGACAGCCCGGCCAGCTGGGCACGGAGCGCCTCTCCGGCCGCACCGCCCGGACCGGCCGCCCGGTCGGCGCCGCCCGACAGGACGCGGAGCAGGGGCGGCACCATGGCGTTGGTCCCGGCCTGCGCGACCTGGGCGCGCAGTGCGGCCACGTTGAGCCGGGCCGGGACGAGCAGGGCGTCGTCCAGGGTGAGCGCGAGGTCGAGCAGCGCGAGCGCCTCCTCGGCCGGCATCGCGGTGACGCCGCCCCGGGTCATCCGGTCGCGGTCACCGGCGCTGAGGTGGCCGGTCAGGCCGCTGGCGTCGGCCCACAACCCCCAGGCCAGCGAGACGCCGGGCAACCCGGCCGCCCGGCGGTGGGCGGCCAGGGCGTCGAGGAAGGCGTTGCCGGCGGCGTAGTTGCCCTGCCCGGCCGCGCCGAACGTCGCGGCGGCCGAGGAGAACAGGGCGAAGAAGTCGAGGTCGAGGCCGGCGGTGAGCCGGTGCAGATGCCAGGCGCCGTCGGCCTTGGGACGCATGACGGCGTCGACCCGGTCGGCGGTCAGCGAGCCGACGACCCCGTCGTCGAGCACGCCGGCGGTGTGCACGACACCGGTCAGCGGGACGTCGGCCGGGACCCCGGCCAGCAGCCCGGCCAGGGCGCGGGGGTCGGCGGCGTCGCAGGCGACGACGTGGACGGCCGCCCCCGCTTCGGCCAGGCCGGCGACCAGGTTGGCGACCCCTGCGGCCTGCGGGCCGCTGCGGCCCGAGAGCAGCAGCCGGGCGGCGCGACCGGTCACGGCCAGGTGGCGGGCGACCAGCCCGGCGAGGGTGCCGGTGCCACCGGTGATGAGCACGGTCCCGGCGGCGGCTCTGGCGGGGAGGGGCGCGGCGTCGGGGAGGGCGGCGTTCCCCGGGACGGGCGCGGCGGCGCGGACGGCGGCGCTGCCCGGGACGGGTGCGGCCTCGGGGAGGGCGGCGCTCCCCTGAATGAGCCCGGTCTCGCGGACAGCGGCGCTCCCCTGAATGAGCCCGGTCTCGCGGACAGCGGCGCTCCCCCGGACGGCTCCAGACTCGGTGACTGCTCCGCTCCCCGGGACGGCCCCCGACTCGGGGACTGCGGCGCTCCCGGGAATGGGTTCGGCCTCGGGGAGGGCGGCGCGGACGAGGCGGCGGCCGAGGGCCCGTCCGGTGCGGATCGCGAGTTCGGGTTCGCCGGAGCCGATGGCGGCGGCGAGCACGCCGATCGCCTCGGCGGTCTCGGCCGGGTCGGCGGGCAGGTCGGCGAGGATCAGCCGGTCGGGGTTCTCCGACTGCGCGGAGCGCACCAGGCCCCACGCCGCGGCGGCGGCCAGATCGGTGACAGTCTCGCCACGCCCGGCCGCCACGGCGCCACGGCTGACGAGGACCAGCCGGGCCTCGTCAGGGAGGTCGAGGGCGAGCCAGCGCTGGATCAGATCGAGCACCTCGGCGGTCGTGCGGCGGGCCGCCTCGGCGGGGTCGTCGTCGGGGTCAGCGTCGGGGCTGACGTCGGGGGTGCCGGCGTCGCCGACGAAGGCCAGGACCACTTCGAGATCCGCGTCGAGTTCGGCGCCCAGGTCGGCGCCCAGGTCGGCGCCCAGGCCGCCGTCGAGTCCGTTGCCGAGTCCGGCGTCGAGTCCGGTGCCGAGTCCGGCGTCGAGTCCGGTGCGGGTCTCCACGTCGACCCCGGCGGCGGCGAGCGAACCGGCGAGGTTGAGCGGGTCGTCGCCCGCTACGGCCCAGCGACCGGCCGAAGCCGCCACGGGGACCGGGACGGGCGTCCAGGCGACGGCGAACATCGCGTCGCGGGTGCGGGTCGCGGCGGCCCGGACCGTCTCCAGCGGGACCGGGCGCAGGGTCACCGACTCCACGGTCACGGCCGGGCCGCCCGTGGCGTCGGTCGCGGTCAGGGCCAGTCGTTCCCCGTCGAGGCGGGTCAGGCGGGCGCGCAGGGTGGTGGCCCCGGCGGTGTGCAGGGCGGTCCCGGTCCAGGCGGACGGCAGGAGGACGTCGGCGGGGCCGGCGGCGGGCCAGCCGGGGCCGGCCAGCGCGACCGCGTCGAGGGCGGCGGCCAGCAGGGCCGGGTGCAGGCCGTAGACCTCGGCCTCCTCGGGCAGGGTCACCTCTGCGAGCAGGTCGTCGCCGTCGAGCCACGCCGACTCCGCGAGCGGGACCGCGCCTGCGGGCGGCCAGGTCGCGGGGGGCGGGGGCGTGGGGGCCGGGCGGTCGGGGGTGACGCGGCCGTGGGCGTGGCGGGTCCAGGGGTCGTCCGAGCGGGCGCGCCGGGCGTGGATCTCGACCGTGCGCTCGCCGTCGGCGTCGGGTTCGCCCACGGCGACCTGGACCTGCAGCGGCGCGCCGGGCTCGATCGTCAGCGGCCGGTCGGTGCCGAGCTCGGCGACCCGGGGACAGCCGGCCTGGTAGCCGGCCACGATCGCGAGTTCGGCGAGCACGGTCGCGGCGGATGTGGGCTCGCCGAGCCAGGGCTGGTCGGCGAGGGAGAGCCGCCCGGTGACGACCAGGCCGCCGCCGTCGGCGAGTTCGACCGCCGCGCCGAGCAGCGGGTGGCCGACCGGGTCGAGCCCGGCCGAGCCGACGTCGCCCGCGCCCGAGAGGACCGGCCGGTACCAGTAGCGCTGGTGCTGGAAGGCGTAGGTCGGCAGGGCGATCCGGCGTCTGGCGGGAAGCACCTTCGGCCAGTCGACGGCGACGCCGTGCGCGTGCGCCTCGGCCAGCGCGGTCAGCACGCGGGCGGGGCCGCCCTCGTCCCGGCGGAGCGTGCCGGTGACGACCGGCGGCCGGTCGGGCTCGGCCTCGTCGAGGGTGGCCTGGACGGCGGCGGTCAGCACCGGATGGGGGGAGGTCTCGACGAAGACGGAGTAGCCGGCGTCGCCGAGCACCCGGACGGCGTCGGCGAACTGGACGGGGTTGCGGAGGCTGGCGTACCAGTACGCGGCGTCGGCCTCGGCGCCCTCCAGGATCTCGCCGGTCATGGACGACGTCATCGGCAACCGGCCGGGCCGGGGGACGATGGGGGCCAGCAGGGTGAGGATCTCGTCGCGGAGCTCCTCGACCTGCGGGCCGTGGGAGGCGTAGCCGACGGGGAGCCGCCGGGCCCGCACCCCGGCCGCCTCGCAGGCGGCGGCGAGCTCGTCGAGGGCGGCGGGATCGCCGGAGACCACGGTCGCGTCCGGGCCGTTGACCGCGGCGACGTCGGCCCGGCCGGCCCACGGGAGCAGCCGGGCCTCGACCGCGTCGGCCGGTTCGGCGATCGAGAGCATGCCGCCGCGTCCGGACAACGCCGTCAGCGCGCGGCTGCGGAGGGCCACCACTCTGGCCGCGTCGTCCAGGGTGAGGATCCCGGCGACGACGGCCGCGGCGATCTCGCCCTGGGAGTGCCCGAGCACCGCGTCGGGGCGCACCCCGGCCGCCTCCCACACCGCCGCAAGCGACACCATGACCGCCCACAACGCCGGCTGCACCACGTCGACCCGGTCGAGGTCCAGGTCATCGTCGAGCGACCAGTCGACATAAGGCGCGAGGGCCGCACCGCATTCGGCCATCCGTGCGGCGAACACCGGGCTGCTCGCGGCGAGCTCCCGGCCCATGCCCGCCCACTGCGAGCCCTGGCCGGGGAACACGAACACCACGCGCCCGCCGTTGCCGCCGGGCGGCACGGTGCCGGTCACGGCCGAGGCCGACGGCTCTCCCGCCGCGACGGCCGCCAGCCCGGAGAGCAGTTCCCGCCGGGTACCGCCGAGGACGACGGCGCGGTGCTCGAACACCGAACGGGTGGTGGCCAGCGACCACGCCACGTCGCCGACCGCCTCGTCGCCCGGGTCGGCCAACCGGTCCGCCATGTGATCGGCCAGGTGCTCGGCCCCGTGATCAGCCAGGCGCTCCGCCACACGGTCGGCCAGACGGTCCGCCAGGTGATCGGCCAGGTGCTCGGCCCCGTGATCAGCCAGGCGCTCCGCCACACGGTCGGCCGGGCGATTCGCCTCGTGGTCGGTCAGGTGGGCGGCCAGGCGGCTTGCCTGGGTGGTCAGGCCCGTGGCCGTGCGGCTTGAGATCAGCCAGGCGGTGGCGCCCGACAACACCGGCGGGGCGGCCGGGGCCGGGACCTCCTCGGCCGGGGCGGCCTCCTCGATGATGACGTGGGCGTTGGTGCCGCTCATGCCGAACGAGGAGACGCCGGCCCGCCGGGGGCGTCCGTCGGCCTGCCATGGCCGCGCCTCGGCCAGGAGCCGGACGTTCCCGGCGGACCAGTCGATGGTGCCCGCGGGGTCGTCCGCGTGCAGGCTGCGGGGCAGTTCCTCGTGCTGGAGGGCCAGCACCATCTTCATCACGCCGGCCGCGCCCGCCGCGGCCTGGGTGTGGGCCAGGTTCGACTTCACCGAGCCGAGCCACACCGGCCGGTCGGCCGGCCGGTCGCGGCCGTAGACGGCCATGAGGGCCTGGGCCTCGATGGGGTCGCCGAGTGTGGTGCCGGTGCCGTGGGCCTCGACGGCGTCGACGTCGGCCGCGGTCAGCCGCGCGTTGGCCAGCGCGGCGCGGATCACCCGCTGCTGCGAGGGGCCGTTGGGGGCGGTCAGGCCGTTCGAGGCGCCGTCCTGGTTCACCGCGCTGCCGCGGATGACGGCCAGCACAGGGTGGCCGTTGCGGCGGGCGTCCGACAGGCGCTCCAGCAGCAGCATGGACGCGCCCTCGGCCATGCCCATGCCGTCGGCGGAGGCCGAGAACGCCTTGCAGCGCCCGTCCTGGGCGAGGCCGCGCTGGCGGGAGAAGCCGACCAGCGCCCCGGGCGTCGCCATGACGGTCACGCCGCCCGCCAGGGCCAGGGAGCACTCCCCGGTCCGCAGCGCCTGCGCGGCCAGGTGCAGGGCCACCAGCGACGACGAGCAGGCGGTGTCGACGGTGACGGCCGGACCCTCCAGGCCGAGGGTGTACGAGACCCGTCCCGAGATCACACTGGTCGAGGCGCCGGTCATCAGGTGCCCCTCGGAACCGCCGCCGCCCGACGCGCCGTAGCCCCACGACGATCCGCCGGCGAACACGCCCGTGGACGAGCCCCGCAGGCTGACCGGGTCGAGGCCGGCCCGCTCCAGGGCCTCCCACGAGACCTCCAGGAGGAGCCGCTGCTGCGGGTCCATCGCCTGGGCCTCGCGGGGGCTGATGCCGAAGAAGCCGGGGTCGAAGTCGGCCGCGTCGTGCAGGAAGCCGCCCGAGCGGGCGTAGGAGGTGCCGGCCTTGTCGGGGTCGGGGTCGTACAGGGCCTCCAGGTTCCAGCCCCGGTCGCCGGGCAGGTGGGTGATCGCGTCCCGGCCCTCGGAGAGCAGTTCCCACAACGCCTCGGGGTCGTGGACGCCCCCGGGGAAGCGGCAGCCCATGCCGACGATGGCGATCGGCTCGCCCAGTTCCGGGGCGGCGGCCGGGAGGGAGGCGTCCTCGACCAGGACGCCGAGCAACTCGGCGGCCAGGTGGGCGGCCAGGACGGCCGTGGTCGGGTAGTCGAACACCAGGGTGGCCGGCAGCCGGAGCCCGGTGGCCTCGTTCAGCCGGTTGCGCAGGTCGACGGCGGTGAGCGAGTCGAAGCCGAGGTCGCCGAAGGCGCGGCCGGGCTCGATCGCGTCCGGTGAGGCGTGCCCGAGCACGGCGGCGACGTGGGTGCGGACGAGGTCGACGAGGGTCCGGTCGCGGTCGGCCGCGGGCAGACGGAGCAGCCGCTCGCGCAGCGCGCCCGACCCGCCGCCGGTGTTCACCGCCGCCGTCACGCCCGCGCGGATCGGGCCGGACAGTTCGCGCAGCAGCGGCGGCAGCGCGCCGCCGCGCGCCGCGACGGCGCGGAGCCCGGCCACGTCGAGCCGGAACGGCACGAGCAGGGCGTCGTCGCGGGCCAGGGCCCGGTCGAGGACGGCCAGGCCCTCGTCGGCGCCGAGTTCGTTGCCGCCCCCGCCGGTGGCCCTGGCGAGCAGCCCGGCGCTCAGGTTGCGGCCGATGCCCTCCCCGGCGACCCAGGCGCCCCAGGCCAGCGACAGGCCGGGCAGCCCGGCGGCGCGGCGGTGGGCGGCCAGGCCGTCGAGGAAGGCGTTGCCGGCGGTGTAGTTGCCCTGGCCGGCGCTGCCGAACGTGGCCGCCGCCGAGGAGAACAACACGAACAGGTCCAGGTCGAGCTCCCGGGTGAGCTCGTGCAGCAACCAGGCCGCGTCGGTCTTGGGCCGCATCACGGCGTCGACCCGCTCGGGGGTGAGCGAGCCGAGCACGCCGTCGTCGACGATCCCGGCGGTGTGGACGACGCCGGTCAGCCGCTCCCCGGCCGTCAGTGCCGCCACGGCGGCCCGGTCGGTGACGTCGGCGGCGGCCACGTGCGCGTCGGCGCCGGCCTCGGCCACCCCGGCGGCCACGAGCGCGGCCCCGGCGGCGGCCGGACCGGACCGGCTGACCAGCAGCAGCCGCCGCGCCCGGCCGGTGACGGCGAGGTGGCGGGCGGTCAGGCCGGCGAGCGTGCCGGTGCCGCCGGTGACCAGCACCGTCCCGGGCACTCGTGGAGCCGTTTCGGCGGGCTCCGACACGGCGGGCCGGACCAGGCGGCGGCCGTGCGCACGCCCGTCCCGGACGGCCAGTTCCGGTTCGCCCGAGCCGAGCGCGCCGAGCAGCACGTCCATCGAGCCGTCGTCGCCGACCGGCAGGTCGGCCAGCACGAGGCGGCCGGGGTTCTCCGACTGCGCCGACCGCAACAACCCGAGCGCCGCCGCGGCGGCCAGGTCGGTGACGTCCTCCCCGGGCCGGGCGGCGACCGCGCCCCGGGTGACGACGACCAGGCGGCCGTCGGTGTCGCCCGCCAGCCAGTCGCGGACCAGCGTCAGGGCCTCGTTGCTCACCCGCCGCGCCGCCCGCCCCTGGTCGGGGTCGCCGGCTCCGCCGATCTCGGCCAGCACGACGCCGGGGGTCGCGGCGTGGTCGCCGGTGAGGGGGATCGGCACCCATTCGACGCCGAACAGCACGTCGCGGGTGGTGTCGGCGGCCGCGACGGGGCGCAGCGCCAGCGATCCGACGGAGACCACGGGCGTGCCCGCGCCGTCGACCGCGAGCAGCGACACCGCGCCGTTCGGGTCGCGCCGCAGCCGGGCCCGCAGGGTCGTCGCCCCGGCGGCGTGGAGGGAGACGTCCGACCAGGCGAAGGGCATGCGCGGGCCGGTCTCGCCGGACGCGGTCAGCCAGACCGCCTGGAGCGCGGCGTCGAGCAGGGCCGGGTGCAGGCCGAAGGCGGCGGCGGTCGCGTCGGCGGGGTCGGGCAGGGCCGCCTCGGCGAAGACGTCGTCGCCCCGGCTCCAGGCGGCGGCCAGTCCGCGGAAGGCGGGGCCGAAGTCCTGGCCGGCCGCCGCGAGGGCGTCGTACAGGCCGTCGACCCCGAGCGGGGCCGCGCCTTCGGGCGGCCAGACGGCGAAGTCGGCGGTGTCGGAGGGAACGGGACCGGCGGGGCCGACGCGTCCGGCGGCGTGCCGGGTCCACGGGGTGCCGGCGTCCTGCGACCGGGCGAAGATCTCCAGGTCGCGCAGGCCGTCGGGGCCGGGGCCGCCCAGGGTGACCTGGACCTGGACCTCCTCGTCGGGGGGCAGCACCAGCGGGGCGGCCAGGGTCAGCTCGTCGACGCGGGTGCAGCCGGCCAGGTGGCCGGCGACGACGGCCAGCTCGACGAAGCCCGTGCCGGGGAACAACGTGGCGCCGCCCACGACGTGGTCGCCGAGCCACGGCTGGGCGCGTGCCGACAACCGTCCGGTGACCACGGTGACGTCGCCGTCGGCGAGGTCGACGGCCGCGCCCAGCAGGGCGTGCCCGACCGAGTTCAGGCCGGCCGAGCGCAGGTCCCCGGCGCCCCCCGCCGAGGGCGAGGGCCAGTAGCGGTGGCGGCGGAAGGCGTAGGTGGGCAGGTCGACGCGGGATCCGCGGGTCAGCACCGTGGGCCAGTCGACGGCGACGCCCCGGACGTGCAGTTCGGCGAGGGAGGTCAGCAGGCGGGTCGCGCCGCCGTCGTCGCGGCGCAGCGTGCCCGCCACGACCGCGCCCTCGTCGAGCGTGTCGGCGACCGCCGCCGTCAGCACCGGATGGGGCGACACCTCGACGAAGACGCCGTGGCCGCTCTCCCGCAGCGCCCGGGTGGCCGCGTCGAACCGGACGGGCGCGCGCAGGCTCGCGTACCAGTAGCCGGCGTCGGCCTCGGGGCCGGTCAGCGGCTCGCCGGTCATCGCCGAGATCATCGGGACGGCGGCCGGGCGGGGGCTGATCCCGTCGAGCAGGCGCAGGATCTCCTCGCGCAACTCCTCGACCTGGGGGCCGTGGGAGGCGTAGTCGACGGGCAACATCCGGGCCCGGACGCCGTCGCGCTCGCAGGCGGCCAGCAACTCGGCCAACGCCGAAGGGTCACCGGAGAGCACGGTCGCCGCCGGGCCGTTGACCGCCGCGATGGAAACCGGGCCGAACGTATGCCAACCGCCCGAGACCAGGCCGGCGGAATCCGGGCCGGCGCCCGCGACCCGATCGGAGGCCCACGCTTCGATCCGGTCTCTCACCGCGTCGACCGGTTCGGCGATCGAGAGCATGCCGCCCTTGCCCGACAAGGCCACCAGCGCCTTGCTGCGCAACGCCACGACCTTGGCGGCGTCGTCCAGGGAGAGGATTCCGGCGACCACGGCGGCGGCGATCTCCCCCTGCGAGTGGCCGACCACCGCGTCGGGTGTCACCCCGGCCACCTGCCAGACCGCCGCGAGCGACACCATGACCGCCCACAACGCGGGCTGGACGACGTCCACCCGGTCCAGGTCGAGGTCGTCGTCGAACGACCAGTCGAGGTAGGGGGCGAGGGCGGCGCGGCACTCGGCCATTCGGGCGGCGAACACCGGAGACGAAGCGGCCAGCTCACGGCCCATGCCGGCCCACTGCGAGCCCTGGCCCGGGAAGACGAACACGACCGGTCCGGCCGCGCCCGCCGTGCCGGTGACCACCTCGGCCGCCGGGTGCCCGGCCGCCAGGGCCGGCAGGCCCGCGGCGACGTCGCCGACGACCACGGCGCGGTGCTCGAAGGCGGTCCGGGTGGTGGCCAGCGACCAGCCGACGTCGGCGGGGTCGAGGCCGGGCACGGCTTCGGCCAGCCGGGCGGCCTGGGCCCGCAGTCCCTCCGGGGAACGGGCCGACACCAGCCAGGCCGTCGCGCCGGGCAGGACCGGGGTGGTCCCGGCGGGCGCGGCCTCGTCGTGACGGGGGGCCTCTTCGAGGATCAGGTGGGCGTTGGTGCCGCTGATGCCGAACGAGGAGACGCCCGCGCGGCGGGGCCGGTCGCCGGCCGGCCAGGGCACCGGCGCGGTGAGCAGCTTGAGGTCGCCCGCCGACCAGTCGACGTGCGGGGACGGCTCGGCCGCGTGCAGGGTGGCGGGCAGTTCGGCGTGCCGCAGCGCGAGCACCATCTTCATCACGCCGGCCACGCCGGCGGCCTGCTGGGCGTGCCCGATGTTCGACTTCACCGAGCCCAGCCACAACGGGCGGCCCTCGGGCCGGTCCTGGCCGTAGGTGGCCAGCAGCGCCTGGGCCTCGATCGGGTCGCCGAGGGTGGTGCCGGTGCCGTGCGCCTCGACGGCGTCGACGTCGGCGGCCGTCAGGCCCGCGCCCGCCAGCGCGGCCCTGATCACCCGCTGCTGCGAAGGACCGTTGGGAGCGGTCAGGCCGTTGGACGCGCCGTCCTGGTTGATCGCGCTGCCCGCGATCACCGCCAGCACGGGGTGCCCGTTCCGGCGGGCGTCCGAGAGCCGCTCCAGCACGACCATGCCCGCGCCCTCGCCGAGCGCCATGCCGTCGGCGGCGGCGGAGAACGCCTTCGAGCGCCCGTCGGCGGCGAGCGCGCCCTGGAGGGAGAAGCTGAGGAACTCGGCCGGGTCGACCATGATCATCACTCCGCCGGCCAGGGCCAGGGAGCACTCCCCCGTGCGCAACGAGGCGGCGGCCAGGTGCAGCGAGACGAGGGACGCCGAGCAGGCCGTGTCCACCGTGACCGCCGGGCCCTCCAGCCCGAGGGTGTACGACACCCGGCCCGAGATCACGCTGGGGATGTTGCCGGTGAGCAGGTGCCCCTCCGCGCCGTCGGCGGTCGCGCCGAGGGCCGAGTAGCCCGAGGCGGCCGCGCCGACGAAGACGCCGGTCATCGAGCCGCGCAGCGACGCCGGGTCGATGCCCGCGTGCTCCAGGGCCTCCCACGAGGTCTCCAGCAGCAGCCGCTGCTGCGGGTCCATCGCCAGCGCCTCGCGGGGGCTGATCCGGAAGAAGCCCGCGTCGAAGTCGCCCGCGCCGTCGACGAAGCCTCCTTCGGTCGCGGACGACGTCCCGATGCCCTCCCAGCCCTCCCAGCCCCGGTCGGCGGGGAACCCGGAGATGGTGTCCGTGCCCTCGCTGAGCATGCGCCACAGGGCGTCCGGGCCGTCGACGCCGCCGGGGAACCGGCAGCCCATGCCGACGACGGCGATCGGGTCGCCGCTCACCGCGGCCGTCACCGGGGCGGCCGGCTGACCGGCTCCGGCGAGCTGGTCGCCGATGTGGCGGCACAGGGCGGCGGGGGTCGGGTAGTCGAAGACGAGGGTGGCGGCCAGCCGCAGGCCGGTGGCCTCGTTCAGCCGGTTGCGCAGCCCGACGGCGGTGAGCGAGTCGAAGCCGAGTTCGGCGAAGGTCCGGCCGGGTTCGACGCCGTCCGGGGAGTCGTGCCCGAGCACGGCGGCGACGTGGGAGTGCACGAGCCGGGTCAGGATCCGCTCCCGCTCGGCGGCCGGCACCCGCGCCAGCTGCCGGTGCAGCGGGCCCGATCCCGCGCCGGTGTTCACGGCCGACGCGACACCCGCGCGGGCCGGTCCGGCCAGCGTGCGCAGCAGCGGCGGCAGGGCCGCGCCCCGGGTCGCGGCGGCGCGGAGCCCGGCGACGTCCAGCCGGAAGGGGACGAGCAGCGCCTCGTCGCGGGCCAGGGCCGTGTCGAGCAGGGCCAGGCCCTCTTCCGCGCCGAGTTCGGCGGTGCCGCCGCCGGTGGCCCGGGCGAGCAGGTCGTGGCTGAGCGTGCGGCCGATGCCGGCGCCGGTGACCCACGAGCCCCAGGCCAGCGACAGGCCGGGCAGTCCGGCGGCGCGGCGGTGGGCGGCCAGGCCGTCGAGGAAGGCGTTGGCGGCGGTGTAGTTGCCCTGTCCGGGCCCGCCGAAGGTGGCGGCGGCCGAGGAGAACAGCACGAACAGGTCGAGGTCGAGGTCGCGGGTCAGCTCGTGCAGGATCCACGCCGGGTCGGTCTTGGGCCGCATGACCAAGTCGACGCGTTCGGGGGTGAGCGACGCGATCACGCCGTCGTCGATGACGCCGGCGGCGTGCACGACGCCGGTCAGCCGTTCCCCGTCCAGCAGCCCGGCCAGGCATTCGCGGTCGGCGGCGTCGGCCGCCGCGATCCGGGCGTCCACGCCCGACTCGGCGAGGTCGGCGGCCAGCAGGGCGGCCCCGGCGGCGGCCGGGCCGGAGCGGCTGACCAGGAGCAGGCGGCGGGCCCGGCCGGTGGCGGCGAGGTGGCGCGCGGTCAGGCCTGCCAGCGTGCCGGTGCCGCCGGTGATCACGACGGTGCCCGGGTCGCCGGTTCTGAAGGGGGCGGGAGTGGCGGCGGCCGGGCGGACCAGGCGGCGTCCGTACGCGCGCTGGTCGCGGATCGCCAGCTCCGGTTCGGCGGAGCCGAGGGCCCCGGCCAGCACCCCGACGGGCAGCGCCTCGGCGGGCAGGTCGACCAGGACGGTACGGCCCGGGTCCTCCGACTGCGCCGAGCGCAGCAGGCCCCAGACGGCCGCCGCGCCCAGGTCGGTGACGTCCTCGCCGGGCAGCGCGGCGACCGCGCCCCGGGTGACCACGACGAGACGGCTGCCGGGCAGCGGCGCGGCCATCCAGTGCCGCGCGACCTCCAGCGCTCCGGCCGCCAGGTCCCTGGCCGCCTTCGCCCGGTCGTCATGGCCGGTCCCGTCGAGCCCGGCCAGCACCACTTCCGGTACGAGGTCGCCCGACTCGGCGGCGGCGGTGAGGGAGGCAAAGTCGGGATAGAGCACGAGGTCGGCCCCGGCCCCCGACAACGCGGGCGCGAGCCCGAGGGGGTCGGCGCCGACGACGCCCCAGCGGCCGACCGGGGCGGCCGAGACCGGCACGGGCGTCCACTCGACGGCGAACAGCGTGTCCTTCGGGGCGGGCGCGGCCGTGGTGTCCACCGGGCGCAGGTCCACCGATCCGGCGGAGACGACCGGGTTGCCCGCGCCGTCGACCGCCAGCACCGACACCGCGCCGTCCGCTCCGTGCCGCAGCCGGGCGCGGACCGTGGTCGCGCCGGCCGCGTACACCGAGACGTCCGACCAGCGGGCGGGCAGGTGCGGCCGCGCGTCCGCGTCGGCGGGGCGGGTCAACCAGGCGGCCTGGAGCACCGTGTCCAGGACGGCCGGGTGCAGGCCGAAGGCGCCGGTGGCGGTCTGCTCGGGCAGGGTGACCTCGGCGAACACGTCGTCGCCGCGCCGCCACACCGCCTCCAGGCCGTGGAACGCGGGGCCGAGGTCGTGCCCGGTCTCCGCGAGCGCCTCGTAGAGGCCCTCGACGGGGATCGGTTCCGCGTCGGGCGGGGGCCAAGGGGTCCAGTCGCCGGGGTCGGCGGGGGTGACCGGGCCGACACGGCCGGTGGCGTGCCGGGTCCATTCGGGGCCGCCCTCGGCGGGGCGGGCGAAGATCTCGACCTCGCGCAGGCCGTCGGGGCCCGGCGCGCCGACGGTGACCTGGACCTGGATCTCCTCGTCGGGGCCGAAGGTCAGCGGTCCGGCCGGGGCCAGCGTGTCAATGCGGGTGCAGCCGGCGAGGTGGCCCGCGACGACCGCGAGCTCGACGAGCACGGCCGACGGGAGGTGGGGCGTCCCGGCGATCGTCTGCTCGGCCAGCCAGGGCTGGGCGCGGGGCGAGAGCCGCCCGGTCAGCACCAGGCCGTCGCCGTCGGCCAGTTCGACGGCGGCGCCGAGCAGGGGGTGGCCGACCGCGTTCAGCCCGGCCGACCGCAGGTCGCCGACGCCGCCGGTCAACGACGGCGGCCAGTAGCGCCGCCGCTGGAAGGCGTAGGTCGGCAGGCCGACCGGGGAGCCGGTGGGCAGGACCGTGGTCCAGTCGACGGCGACGCCGTGCACGTGCGCCTCGGCGAGGGAGGTCAGCAGCCGGTCCGGGCCGCCGTCGTCGCGGCGGAGGGTGCCGGTGACGACCGCGCCGTCGAGGGTGGCGGCGATCGACGTCGTGAGCACCGGGTGCGGGGAGACCTCGACGAACACGCCGTGGCCGTCGCGGCCGAGCCGCTCGACGCCCTCGGCGAACCGGACGGTGGCGCGCAGGCTCGCGTACCAGTACTCGGGCCCGGCCGTCTCGCCGTCGAGGTAGTCGGCGGTCATCCCGGAGACCATCGGGATCGCCGCCGGGCCGGGGGTGATGCCGTCCAGGGCCGTCAGGATCTCGTCCCGGATGGCCTCGACCTGGGGGCCGTGCGGGGCGTAGTCCATCGGCACGAACCGGGCCCGGACCCCGTCGCGCTCGCACTCCTCGGCCAGCGCCTGCAGGTCGTCGACCGCGCCCGAGACGGTGACGGCCTCCGGGCCGTTGACCGTCGCCACCGCCAGCCGGGGGTGCCCGGACAACCGGGCCTCGACCGCTTCCAGGGACGCCGCGAGCGACAACACCCCGCCGTTTCCGGCCATCGCCCTCATGGCCAGGCCACGCCGGGCCACCACCTTCGCGCCGTCGGCCAGGGACAACACCCCCGCCACGGTGGCCGCCGCGATCTCTCCCTGGCTGTGCCCGATGACCGCGTCGGGTCGCACACCCGCCGCCTCCCAGACGGCCGCCAGCGACACCATCACCGCCCACAACGCCGGATGCACCACGTCGATACGCGACAGATCGGCGTCCATCAGATCCCAGTCCACGTGCGGCGCCAAAGCCTCCGCGCACTCGGCCAGCCGCGCCGCGAACACCGGGCTCGCCTGCGCCAGCTCACGCCCCATCCCGGCCCACTGGCCCCCCTGACCGGGGAAGACGAACACGACCGGCCCGGCGCCTCCCCCGGCGGGGACGACGCCGGTGACCAGGTTGGCCGCCGGCAGGCCGGCGGTGAGGGCGGTCAGGCCGCCGGTCAGCGCGTCGCGGTCGCGGCCCAGGACGACGGCGCGGTGCTCGAACGCCGCGCGGGTGGTGGCCAGCGACCAGCCGATGTCGGCCGGGTCGAGCTCCGCCGCCCCCGCGCCGAACACGGCCAGCCGGCCGGCCTGCGCGGTCAGCGCGGCGGCGGTGCGCCCCGACACGGGCCAGGCCGTCGCCGGGCCGTCGAGGACCTTCGGCTCGCCCGGGGCGGCGGCGGCCTCCTCGGCGGGCGCCTCCTCGATGACGACGTGGGCGTTGGTGCCGCTGATGCCGAACGCCGAGATCCCGGCGCGGCGCACCCGGTCGTCGGCGGGCCACGCCACCGGCTCGGTCAGCAGCCGGACGTCGCCGGCCGACCAGTCGACGCGGGGGGTGGGCTCGTCGACGTGCAGGGTGCGGGGCAGTTCCCGGTGCCGCAGCGCCTGCACCATCTTGATCACGCCGGCCGCCCCGGCGGCGGCGCCGGTGTGGCCGAGGTTCGACTTCACCGAACCGAGCCACAGCGGGCGGTCCGGGGCGCGGCCGCGCCCGTAGGTGGCCAGGATCGCCTGGGCCTCGATCGGGTCGCCGAGCACGGTGCCGGTGCCGTGCGCCTCGACGGCGTCCACGTCGGCCGGGGACAGGCGGGCGTTCGACAACGCGGCCCTGATGACCCGCCGCTGGGCGGGTCCGTTGGGGGCCGACAACCCGTTGCTGGCGCCGTCCTGGTTGACGGCGCTGCCGCGGATCACGGCGAGCACCGGGTGGCCGTTGCGGCGGGCGTCGTCGAGCCGCTCCAGCAGGAACATGGCGGCGCCCTCGCTCCAGCCGATGCCGTCGGCGGCCCCGGCGAACGCCTTGCACCGCCCGTCGGCGGCCAGGCCGCCCTGCTCGGCGAAGTCGGCGAAGGAGTCGGGGTTGGCCAGCACGGTCACCGCGCCGGCCAGCGCCATCGTGCACTCCTCGGCGCGCAGCGACTGGCAGGCCAGGTGGAGCGCGACCAGGGACGACGAGCAGGCCGTGTCGACCGTCACGGCGGGCCCCTCCAGGCCCAGCGTGTAGGCGATGCGCCCGGAGATGACGGCGGTCAGGCCGCCGGTGAGCATGTACCCCTCGGTGCCCTCGATGCCCGCGACGCTCACGCCGTAGCCGGAGTTGGAGCCGCCCGCGAAGACGCCGGTCTTCGAGCCGCGCAGCCGCGCCGGGTCGAGGCCCGCCTGTTCGAGGGTCTCCCAGGTGACCTCCAGCAGCATGCGCTGCTGCGGGTCCATCGCCAGGGCCTCACGGGGGCTGATGCCGAAGAAGCCGGGGTCGAACATGGGGGCGTCGTGGACGAAGCCTCCGGTCTGGACGTACTTCGTCTCGGTGCCCGCGACGACGGCCTCCCAGCCCCGGTCGCCGGGGAAGCCGGTGATCGCGTCGCCCCCGTCGGCGACGAGGTCCCAGAGGCTTTCGGGGTCGGTCACCCCGCCGGGGAACCGGCAGCCCATGCCGACGATCGCGATGGGCGCCCACGAGGCGGCGCTCAGCTCCCGGTTGCGCCGGCGCAGCCGGTCCGTCTCCTTGAGTGAGGCCCGCAGCGCGTCGAGGACCTTGTCCGCCGGCATGGTCATTTCGACAACCTCCACGCGTCGCCAAGCATCAGAAGTCAGCACTTTCGGAATCGAGCGCCATCCGGACCAGGCTCTCGGCGTCGAGCGCGTCGATGTCGCCCTCGGCCGCGCCGCCGGGGTCCGGGGCGCCGCCGTCGGGGTCGGCCAGCCGCAGCAGGGCGTCGAGGATGCCCGCGTCGCGGAACCGGGACAACGCGGTGGTGGCCAGCACCCGCCGGAGCTGCTCCTCCTCGGCGTCGGCGCCGTCCGCGCCGTCCAGGACGAGGAGTTCCCGCAGGTAGTCGGCGACCGCGGCGGTGGTCGGGTAGTCGAAGACGACCGTGGCGGGCAGTCTCAGGCCGGTCGCCGAGGTCAGCCGGTTGCGCAGTTCGACGGCGATCATCGAGTCGAACCCGAGGTCGCTGAAGGCGCGGCGCGGCTCGACCGCCTCGGGCGAGGCCTGGCCGAGCACGGCCGCGACGTGCGCCCGGACGAGGGTGAGCAGCAGGCGTTCCTGCTGGTCCGGCGTCAGCGCGGCCAGTTCGCGGCGCAGGGCCTCGGTGACCTCGGCGGCGTCGCCTTCCGGCTCGGCGGCCGGGGGCGCGGCCAGGGCCCGCCAGACGGGGGCGTCCCCGATCCGGTCGCGCAGCCGCGCCGGGACCAGCACGCCCGCCCCGCGGTCGAGCGCCAGGTCGAGCACGGCCGGCAGGTCGTCGTCGTCGAGACCGTCGCCCCAGGCCAGGACGGTCGCGCCGTGGGCGGCCAGGGCTTCGAGCAGGCCCGCCTGGGCGGCGCTGCCGTCCGGGGCGTCGCCGAGGATCGCGTCGAGGGTGGTGAACAGCAGGAACGTGCCGGGGTCGAGGCCGCGCAGGCGCGTGATCGCGTCCCGATCGGGCCCGGCCTCGTGGATCACCGTCGCGGGCGCAAGTCCATCCGGGAGGGCCGTGACCATCAGGACGTCCGCGCCCGTGGCGGCCAGCCCGGCGGCCAGGGCGGCCGTGCCCGGGGCGGCGGGGCCGTCCGGGGTGGCGACGGTGACGGCGGTGGCGCGGCCGGTCGCGGCCAGGTGGCAGGCGGCGCGGGCCGGGGC
>NZ_BBXC01000013.1 GCF_001570525.1 Herbidospora sakaeratensis | reverse complement strand
GGTGCTTTGCCGACCCCTCGGATGTGAGCATGGCCGCCGTACCCCCTGTCAGGAGAATTGAGGACTCGGGGCGCTCGGTAAATGCGTAGGAACTACTCATGCCCACTCCCGGCAGGCCGTCTTTCCTTTGAACGGGAAGCGCAGTGTAAGTCCCGAAATGGCGAAATGCCGATCGAATACTTGGTGCTCGCGCAAAAAGGAGTGTGTTCATGAAGTTTTTACGAGCCGTCTCGGCACTGGTCCTCGCCGGAGGGCTGGTGATCGGCGGCGCGTCGGCCGCCCTGGCGGAGGAGCGGTCGCAGACCAGGCAGATCGGGCCCAACTACGCCTCGCGCGACTACTGGTACTGCCCGGCGGGCACCTCGCTCGGCACCTGGATCTTCCAGGCCGGCCCCAACCTGCAGATCAGCCGGGAAGGGCGGGCGGCCGCCAGTTCCTCGCACGGCGGCGGGTTCGGGGCCGACATCGTGAACCTGGCGAACTCGACGACGTGGATGAGCGTCACGTACACCTGCGAGGCCGTCGACGAAGGCCCGGCAAGCACGATCGTCCCGCTCGGCAACCACGACCTCGGCCCCAATGATCCTTACCTAGTGGTGGTGGCGCTCTGCCCGGAATCGCGTCCGGAGTTCGTCGAGCTCGCGGTGAGCGAGGATCGGCTTCCGCCGGCGGCGACGTTCTCCTATCGGAAGCTTTATACGGTCGGGGAACCTGACGGGGTGATCATCACGGTGGACAACGTGGCCCTGCAGCGAGGCGTGTTCAACGGAAGCCTCAGGTGCCGCCGCCTCTCGACCTCGTAAACCGCTCAGAGGACGGCGACGGGGGCCCGGGCACACCCGGGTCCCCGTTCTCCGGCTCAGGCGGGGTGGACGCGACAGTCGACGAAGGTCTTCGCCGAGGCCCCGATCAGGGAGGAGTTCCGCAGGAGGAACCGCGCGCGCTCGGGCTTGACGTCGACGTAGACGCTCATGGTGTAGGTGACGTTCGCCGGTACGCTCGCCCAGGCGCGGCCCACGTGGGGATGGCTGGCGGGGCAGATCAGGAACGAGCCGGCGTGACCGCCGTCGACGGTCGAGGGAGGGACGGTGATCTTCTGGGTGATCGTGATGCTGGCGGGCACGCAGATGTAGTCCGCGGCGATCTGGCCGGTCTGGCGGTTGCTGTCGTTGGAGGCGACCACCCGGAAGCCGTTGTGGTTGTTCCGCCACTCGAAGCCCCAGTGCGAGACGTGGGCCGACGATGAGATCGAGTAGGACTCGACCGCCTGGTCTGACGGGCAGGACCAGGTCACGTATCGCTGCTCCTGGGCGTTCAGGTGAAAGATCCCGGTGTGCGAGTCGGCGGAGGCCGGCTGGGCCGTGCCGGCGAGGCCTGCGGTCAGGGCGAGGGCGACGATCAGGTTTCTGAGGGTGCGCATGGTCACTTTCTCTTTCCGGTGGTGATGTGGGGTCCGCGCAGGATGGCGGACTCGTAGAGGGCACGGGGGGTGGCCGAGCCGGTGCAAAAGAGGGCGACCCGCAGTTCGTACTCCTGCTGGGTCATCCAGGCATCGAGGTGGTCGGCGCCGGCGAGGGCTGCGGACAGAGCGGGGCGGGCGTAGCCGACCTGCGACGCGCCCAGGGCGATGAGCTTTGCCGCGTCCAGGCCGGAGCGAACGCCCCCGGAGGCCCACAGCTCGATGGCGGGCGGCAGGATGGCGCGGGCCGGCAGGAGCGAGGTCGCGGTCGGCTCGCCCCAGTCGCGGAACGTCACGGAGGCCTCAGCCCGGACGGCGTCGCCGGACTCCCCCGCACGGGCTCCCTCTATGCGGCCCCAGTGGGTGCCGCCCAGGCCGCTCAGGTCAACTGCGGCGATGGGCAGCGAGGCGAGCTTGCCCAGGGCGCGTTCTCCGAAGCCGCAGCCGGTCTCCTTGACCACGACCGGGATGTCCGATGCCTCGGTGAGACGGCGCAGAGCCGACACGACACCCCGAAACCGCGGAGTTCCCTCGGGCTGGAGACACTCCTGCAACGGATTGAGGTGGACGGCGATCGCCCGCGCGTCCAGAACCTCGGCCAGGCGCACGATGCGCTCGGACGGAGACTCGGCGAGCTGGGCGGCGCCCACGTTGGCCACGATCGACAGGTTGGGGAAGTCCTCGCGGATCGTGCGCCACCGGTCGACGGTGAGGCCGGGGTCGTCGAGTTCCCGCCGCTGGGAGCCGACGCCGAAGATCCATCCGTGCCGCGCGCATCCCTCCGCGAGGCGGCGGTTGATCGCGGGGGCGGCGGCGTGGCCCGCCGTCATGCCGGCGACGTAGAAGGGGGTGGGCGATTCCCGGCCCAGGGCGCGGGCGGCGATACCGATCTCGTCGAAGTCCAGTTCGGGCAGGCTGTCGTGCGTCAGGTGATAGAGGTCCAGGTCGTGCAGACCAGTGGCCTCGTTGCGTTCGTCGAGTGCCAGGCGCAGGTGGTCGGACTTGCGGGTCTCGAAGGTCACGTCCGCGACATCGGGCATCGTCCCTCCCTAGGGCAGGTTCAGTTCCTTGCAGGCGATCGACGCCTTGCCGGGCACCGACCGGAGGAGGCGGTTGGTGAAGGAGAACTCGACCGAGTTCGGCTTGGTGTCCTCGTCGGCCTCCCAGCTCACCTCCGTGTCCTGTTCGTCGGGCCAGGCCGAGATCGCTTCCACGAACGGGTAGTCCTGCGGGCACTGGATGGTGAGCTCGGCCGTGCCGGGGAGGATCACCATCGAGGGCGGGATCCAGAGGGTCCGGGTGATGTTCTTCGACGGCTCCACGCAGTAGTAGTTCGCGAAGACCGCCCCGGCGTCGGGGCCGATGTTGGCGGCCGGGACCTTGAAGGTGTTTTCGTCCGTGGAGATGACCGGCTGCCCGAACCAGACGTTAGGGGTGCTCCGCAGCTCGAGGCCCCGGACCAGATGCTGCGCGGGGCAGGCAAAATCGAAATATTTGCCCTGCTCGTACGGCGGCACATAACGGGATTCGTGCTTCTCGACATAAGCGTGGGCGGGGGACGCGGTGACGGCCACAATCGTGGCGGCCATGATGGCGCCCAGGGACAAGGCTTTTCCGGTGGCCAATTTCGGCCTTTCGACAGGTGGCGTTTTCTCGGACACCGACGACCTTAGGAACGGTCGGCCGGAGATTGATGAGTAAGCGCTACCTATCCACGCCCAAGGCCGCCGCGAGTTCTCGCCGGGCCGTCACGCCGAGTTTCTGGTAGACGTGCTGGAGGTGGTTGTCGACCGTACGGACCGACAGGCCGAGCAGGTCGGCGATCTCCTTACTGGCCTTGCGGACGGCCAGCAGGGCGATCTCGGCCTCGCGCACGGTGAGGGCGGCGGTGGCGTGGCCCATGATCAGCAGCGGAGTGCGGGCGCCCTGGCAGCGAGACGCGGCGGCGGCGGACCGCTGGGTGGCAGCCTCGGCATGGCGTGCGTGGCCGGTGCGGCGGAAGATCACGGCCGCCATGGTGGCCGCTTCGGCGGCGAGCAGGTCGGCACCCACAGCTTCGAGGTCGTCAGCGCAGGTCAGCAACGCTTCAGGGTCGTCGGCCGCCAAGGCGGCGGACAAGGCGGCACGGGCCGGGGCCCATCGTCCGTCGCACTGCCCGGCCAGTTCGGCGAGCCGGGGTGTCACCTCCCTGGCCCCGCCCAGCCGGGCCACGTCGGTCAGCAGGAGCGCTTCCGAGGTGAGGTGACCGCTGGCGGAAGCGATGCGGGCGGCGGCGGTGAGGACGGCGCGGGCCTCCTCGACGCGGCCCCGGGCGGCCAGTAGCCACGCCCCGCCCAGGCGTTCCTCACCTGCCCGGTAGCCCATGGACCGGTAGGTGCGGGCCTCCCGCTCGGTGCTCTCGGCCCTGGTTTGATCCCCCAGGACGGCGGCGCACGCGGTCAGGCCCGACAGGGCCAGAGCCAACGCCCGGTAGTTGCGGTGGGAGCGGGACTGACCAGCCGACTCGGCGAACCAGCGGCGGGCGCTGCGTACGCGGCCGGCGAGCCATTCGGCGCGAGCCTGGTGGTAGGAGAGCCAGATCAGGCTGACCGGGTCGGGCCGCCGTTCCAGCAGGGTCCAGGCACGATGGCTGACTTCCCTGGCCTCGGCGAGGCGGCCGGCCTCGGTGAACGCCAGCACCAGAGAGATGAGCTGACCGGCGGGAGGCAGGAGCAGCGACTGGTCATCGAGCTCTTCGTGCACGGTATAGGCGTGCTCGGCCTGGCCGATCGCCTCATCGGTGTGGCCGAGGGCGGCCAGTGCGGCGGGGCGCATCATCGCGCCCATCAACCAGATGCTGACGTTCGCCGCCGCGCGGGGGTCGGGCCCGGCCTGCTGGAGCAGGTCCAGGCCGCGCCGGGGACTTCCCGCGATGGTGCGCATCCATCCTTCGTTGACGTCCAGCATGCGGCGTTCGGCGGGAGCCGTCACTTCGGCGCGGGCGGCCTCGTTGACGGTGAAGGCGTCGTCGGTACGGCCGTCGGCCCAGAACAGGCTCATGCTGCGGGCGAAAGCGACCTCCAGCTTCTCCCGGTCTCCGTCGGCGGCCGAAGCTGCCCTGGTAAGAGTCTGTTCCGCGCCCTGAGGGTCGCCGAGTTCGAACAACGACTCGCCAAGCAGCAGCAGGCTTCGCGCGGTGTGGGCGGGGGCGGGCACGGCCCGCAGCAAGGCGGTGACCTGTTCGTAGTCCCTGGCGTGGCGGGCGAGGGCGGCGGCCCGGATCAACAACGCGGGGTCGGCGGTTCCGGTGGCGGCCAGCCGCCAGGTGGCGATGTGCAGGGCGTCGTCCCGGCGGCGGGCTCCGTATCCCTCCACCCGGTCGGCCTGATCCACGAGCAGGGCGCGTCGGCCGAGAACCGGCATGGCGGCACGCAGCACCTCGCCGTACAGAGGATGGGCGAGGGCGGCAGTCACACGGTGTCCGTCAGGCAGGATGCGGACCAGGCCGAGCTCGCGCAGTCCGCGGAGCGCGCGGGGGGAGGCGCAGGCCTCGGCGTCGGCGAGGGACAGCGGCTCACACAACGCCAGCAGTTCCAGCGCCGGGCGGTTCCCGAGACCGGCGGCGGCCAGGCGCGCGCCGATGAGTTCGGTCAGCCGGGAACCGCCGGGCACCCAGGCGTCGGCCAGCCGCCAGACCTCGCCGTCCCCGGCGAGGTCTCCGGACTCCAGCGCACTGTGGACCAGTTCCCGCAGGTAGAGGACATTCCCGCCGCAGGCGGCGTAAAGCCGGTTGAGGGTACGCCGGTCGGCCGGGCCGCCCAGCGCGGCACGAAGGATCTCCTCGACCTGTCCGGGGGCGAACTCGGCCAGCCGGACATGGCTCATCCCACCCGCCTCTACCAGGGAACGGACCTCCTCACCCGCCTCCTCCCCGTTCCGCAGGGTGCCGATCAGGCGTACGACGCCCGCCGCCGCCAGCCGCGCCAGCAGCAGGGCCGAGGCCGCGTCCAGCAGGTTCAGGTCGTCGACCAGCAGGACCCACGGGGGCAGACCGTCGCCCCAGAGCGAGGCCGCCACTTCGGCGATGCCGGCAGCGGGGTCCGATAGGTCGGCCTCGGGGGGTAGGAGATGGGCGATCGCGCCCAGCGGAACCGCACCCGCCGCCGCGCTCGCCGTGGCTCGCGAGCCGCGGCATCCTTTGCGTACCGCCCTGGCCAGGCACTCTTCGGCGAGTCGTGACTTGCCAACCCCCGGGGGCCCGGAGATGACGATTCCGCCGGGCCGTTTGCCGAGCAGGACCCGGCTGATGCGGCCGAGTTCCTCGTCCCGGCCGACAAGAGGCCATCGCACCGGCCCCACGGCCACCTCCGTCCGCCCGGGCTGACGCGGCGTCGCGGCGCGACGACGTTACGCCCGGCTCCATTTCATCCGCCTCGCGCCGAGGCGGCGCATGAGTAAACGTTACTCATTTCCATCGGCCCCGCCCCACGGCGTATCTGAGTACCGGTTACTCGTGCCGGCGCACCAATGCGACGGCGTTAATTCCCAAAGGAACCGGGCGACTCCCCCGGAGGACGAAGGGAATGCGGAATGACGACTCGTCTGCACCGCGGCAGTGATTCGACGGAGTTGACCCGGACCGGCGGCAGGACCTATGCCGGAATCGGCCTGGACATGTTGTCCGCATTCGGAACCGCCCTCGGTTACAGCAGGGCGGGAATCGACCGGATGAGCCGGGATTTCTCCAGCATGCTGGCGGGCTGGGGCGACCTGCCCGTCGGGACCGGGCCGCGTTATCTCTCCGGCGTCGCCAACGACCACATGCCGATCGAGTTCTCGCTGGCCTGGACGCCGGACACAGCCAATGTCCGCGCCCTCATCGAGCCCCTGGGCGCGTACCCGACACCGAGGTCGGTGCAGGCGGAGGCGGCCCGGCTGGTGCGCGCGCTCGCCGTCAGGGAAGGGGTGTCCATCGGCCGTTACCTGGCGATCGAGGACGTCTTCCTGGACCGGGAGCCGATGTCGCCCTTCTCGCTGTGGCACTCCGTGGTGTGGGGGGATCGCACCACGCCCATGCACAAGGTGTACTTCAACCCGCGGGTGAAGGGCGACGGCGCGGCCCCGGAACTGGTCAGGCGGGCCATGACACGACTCGGCCGCAGGAAGTCGTGGCGGGTGCTGGAGACCGCCTTCGGCGGGTTCGCCGATCCCCGGGATCACCCCGTGTTCTTCTCCCTCGACCTCGTCGGGTCGCCTGACAGCAGGGTCAAGGTCTACTTCCGGCATGAGGGGATGACCGCCGCCCAGATCGACCGGGTGGACCCGCTGATGTCGTACGGGGAACGAGGGTCGCTGGCGGACGTCTGCGGCCGGGTGCTCGGGCACGCCGGGCCGTACCGAAAGGCCCCGATCACTTGCGTGACCTTCCGCGGTGAGGACGGGGTCGTGGACGAGGTCACCCTGCACCTGCCGCTGTCCCCCAACCTGCCCAACGACGCGGTCGCCGCCGACCGGGTGTCCGAGCTGATGCGGCACGCCGGAATCGATGACGCGGGATACCGTGCGGCCCTGGCCGCGGGCATCACCCGGCCGCTCGAACGGTCCACCGCGCAGAGCTGGGCCGGCTTCAAGAACGCCCATCAGCCCACAGTGACCGTCTACATCGGCCCGGAGGTGTACCGCCCATGACGGTGGCCCACCTCACCGACTCTCCGCGCATCCTGGAGCAGAGTGGGGTTCGACCCGGTGGGCCGATATTCAGTCGTTCCGCAGCGCCTCGGCCAGCGCCGGACGGCCAGCCACCCCGAGTTTCGCATACACCTGGTTGAGGTGGTTCTCGACGGTACGCACAGACAGGAAGAGCGCGCGGGCGATCTCCATGCTGGAGTGGCCGGACACCGCCATGGTGGCGATCTCCGCCTGCCGCGCGGTCAGCGGCGTGGCGCGCGGAGCCACGACCAGGAGCGGAGTGCGGCTCCCCTCGCATCGCGACAGGAGCCCGGCCGCCTGCTGGAGGGCGGCATTCGCCCGTCGTTCCTCACCCCGGCGGCGCCACTCGCCCGCGGCGGCCGACACGGCCTCGGCCGCCCACAGGTCGGCGCCCACGGCCTCCGCGCCGGCCGCGACCAGAACCAGGTCGTCGGGATCGCGAGAGGCCAGGGCTCGCACGAACCGGACCCGCACCCAGATCAGCTTCCCGTCGCCCACGTGGGCCAGCTCCTCCAGACGGCGTACGACCTCCCGGGCCCCGCCGAGCCGGGCGATGTCGGTCAGCAACCACGCCTCCGCGTTGACGTGCCCGGCGGCCCGCGCCTGCCCGGCCGCCTTCAGCAGAAGTTCCCGGGCTTCGGCGAGGTTCCCCAGGGCGGCCAGGTGCCAGGCCGTGCCCAGGGCGTCCTCGCCGGTGATCAACCCGCTCCGGGGATGGAGCCAGGCCTCCTCCAGGGCGCTCTGGGCGGCGTCGAGCTCGCCGAGCTGCGCCGCAGCGGCGGCGAGGCCGGTGTAGACCCGGTGCAGACTCTTCATGTGCCCGTGCGCCCTGGCGACCGCCGCCGCCTCGGAGAACCATCGCCGCGCCGAGGCCGGGCGGCCTGTCAGCAGGAACGTCCGGCCCAGGAAGGTGGCCATCCAGACCGCGCCGCAGCGCCAGACCGCCGGGCGGCCGGAGCGGCCCGGGCCGTCCTGCCGGGCGGCGCCCATCATCTCCTCGAAGCCGTGCGCGCCGGCCTCGACCGCCCGTGCCGTCTCTCCAGCCTCCGTCAGGGCGAGGACCAGGGCGATGAGCTGGTGGGCGGGCGGGGTCACCGGGGAGTGCGCGCTCACCTGGAGGTGGACGGCGTGGTGCCGCTTCGCCGAGGCCACGGCCTCCTGGGAGCGGCCGAGCTGGGCCAGGGCCACGGGCAACGCCCAGGCGCCCATCAGCCAGGCGTTGGCGTTCATGGCGCGCAGATGTTCGGGGTCCCTCTCCAGCTCGGCGAGTAGCCCGGCCGCACGGCCGGGTTCGCCGGAGACGGCGAGCACGGTGCCTTCGATGATCCTGAGCAGGCGTCTGCCGACCGGACCCCGGATCCGCGCCTCGGCCTCCCGGACGACCTGGAGGGCCGTCTCCGGCTGGGCCGCGATCCACAATAGGTTGATCACCCGCATGTAGGCGATTTGGAGCCGCTCCTCGTCGGTAGCGGTGTGGGCGTACGCCTCGGAGAGGATCTCCTCGCCCTCCTTCCAGCGACCGGCCTCGAGCAGTCCCTCGGCCCGCAGCACCTTGATCGGGAGGGTGCGCTCGGCCGGGGGCAGAGCGGCGGTGAGCTGAACGATCTGCCGGTAGTCGTTGGCATGCCGCGCCAGCACGGCGGCCCGCCTGAGCAGGTCAGGATCGGCCGTTCCCGTGGCGTCCAGCCGCCAGCCCGCCACCCGGAGCTCGTCCTCGCGGCGCCGGGCGCCGAAGGCCTCCACGCGGCCGGCCTGGGCCAGCATCAGCGTCGTCCGCCGCTCGGCGGGCATCTCGCCGCGCAGCACCTCGCCGTACAACGGGTGGGCCAAGGCGAGGAAGAGGCGCCGGCCGTCGGTGCCGGTCCTGACGATGCCGGAACGTTCGAGTCCGGTCAGGGTTTCCAGCGACGCGACCGCCTGGACGTCGGCCAGCGAAACGGGTTCGCACAGGGCCAGCAGTTCCAGGGCGGTGCGGGCGTCGTCGCCGGTGCCGGCCAGGCGGGCGCGCACCAGCTCGGCGAGTTGAGGCGTGGCCGCCGGTGCGGCCTGGGGGATGTCCCACAGCTGCCCGTCGTGGGTGAGCGCGCCGGAGGCCACCCCGCCGTGGAGCAGCTCGCGCAGGTAGAGTGCGTTGCCGCCCGAATGGCGGTGCATGCCGCGGACGGCGCGTTCGGACACCGGGCCGCCCAAGGCGGCCCGCAGGAACCGCGCGACGCCGTCATGGTCGAATTCGGCGAGGTCCACTCGTCGGACGGCATCGCCGCCGCACAACGTGGCGACGGCATGGCCGACCGGCTCTCCGGAGCGGATCGTCACCACGAGCTTCACCGCCCCCGCGTCCAGGAGTTGCCGGAGCAGGACGGCGGAGGCGGCGTCCAGCCAGTGCAGGTCGTCCACCATCAGCACCCACCGGCCCTCGGCCGGCTGGGTCAGCGTCTCGACGACCCGGGTGAAGTCACCAACGGGGTCGAGGCCGGTGCCCGCGGGGAGCAGGTGGGCCAGCGCCCCGAGCGGGACGGCGTTCAGGGACGGGCGGGCGATGGCCCGGCCGCACTGGAAACCGGCCTGCCCGGCCATGGCGAGGCACTCTTCGGCCAGGCGTGACTTGCCTACCCCCGCCGGGCCGTGGACGGCGAACGCGTGAAGGTCGTCGTCACGCAGGACGGCGGCGAACTGGCTCAGCTCGCGTTCACGTCCGACAACGGGATAGTCGGTTGAGGTCTCTTCAGCCGGCGCCATGGTGACCCTCGCGTCGAGGAGATCTCCAACGAGAGTAACCGGCCGCCGGAGGGACGCAAGGCGTCCGCGCCATCACATCCGGCCCGCCGCGAAGGTGATCCTCCGGTCGAGTACCGACTACTCAGGCCCCGCGTTCCGGCCGCCGTGAGACTCGGCGCAAGAGTTCGGATCGGAGGCACCATGACCCTGCACGTCGACCAGTACGACCAAGTGGCGGAGTCCTACCAGCAGGCCGACCTCGCGGCCTTCCGCACGCTCGTCGAGGCCCACTCCCTGCTCGACACGCTCGGCCCGGCCGACGGCCTGCGTGTCCTGGACGTCGCCTGCGGTGAGGGCTTCTACACCCGCCGGTTCGCCGACCTGGGGGCCGGCCAGGTGGTCGGGGTGGACTCCTCGGCCGAGATGGTCCGGCTGGGCCGATCGGCAGAGGAGGAGCAACCGCGCGGCATCGTCTACCACGTCCACGACGCGGCGCGGATGCCCGTGCTCGGCGAGTTCGACGTGGTCGCCGCAACCTACCTCCTGCACTACGCGGTGGACTTGGACCACATGCGGGCCATGTGCGACGCGATGGCGGCCAACCTGCGTCCCGGAGGCCGCCTGCTCACGCTGATCCCCAACCCGGCGATGGACCCGTCCGGGCCGAGCCCGGGCAAGTACGGCTTCTCCCTCGACTGGCCGCTCCACCCTGTGGACGGCGATCCTGCCACGCTGAACGTCGCCGTCGGCGGCTCGACCGTGTCGGTCTCCCTGCGGTACTGGTCGGAGCGGACCTACCGCGAGGTGATCGCGGATGCCGGCTACACCGACGTCCGCTGGCACCCGTTGAGGGTCTCCCCGGACGCCCCTCGCGCGTTCTTCGACGACTACCTCGCCAACCCGCACGCGGTGCTGGTCGAGGCCGTCGCGCCGGGCGGCGGACTGTACTGACCACGGAGGTCGAGTACATGGCGACACGGATGAACGTCCTGGAATGAGAAAGGCCTTCGGGTTCGGTGATGGATTGCGACATCTGCACCGTGGCCCGGGAGCTTCCTCAAAAAGGCGATCCCGTTCAGCGCCTGCCTGAGCATGCTCAGGCGGGCCTCGCAAGATGACAAGCACTTTGTTGAAAAATGCGGCAGACGGGTCAATGTAACCCCATTGCCTGGTGATGATAAACACATGAAGGACCGTGCGCCCATGAATGTGCCGTTTTCTAGAATTATCGCCAAGCCTTCCCTGCCGATGCCGAATCCAGATGTGATCTCACTGGGCGAGTACATTGGAAATGGCGCGCCGTACGGACATCCGATCTATCTTGCAATCGGTGAAACATGGAGCGAGATCGCTCCGGGGCTCGCAGCTGAACTCAAGACGACCGAGATCCACTCCCACGGGTATCATCTTTCAATGTACGGCATCCCGGAGCTCCACCAAGTGGCTTCTCGCCGAATCCGAGCTGAACACCGACTGGATGAAGTCGCGGAAGAGGGCGATTCCTACGAAGTGAGTATTACCTGGAACGGCACGCGGCAGGCGATGAGCGATTTCGCGCGACTTCTCCTGAATCGATACGACGATGGTCGCCAACCCATCGTCTTCGCCGCTGGGCCAAGCTGGGACTATGCCGGAGTCTTCGGGCCGCTGGGCTACGCCACAGAGTACGTTTCATTGACTCCCGAGAGGGAGTTTCGCCCAAGTATCGACGACCTTCGACAGCTGGTCGTGTCCGCCTGCAGATCCACGCGCGTGAGACCGGGCATCATTATCCTCAACGCTCAGCACAATCCAACTGCCGTAAACTGGGATGCATCTTTCGTCAGGGGCGCGGTTTCCCTGGCGATAGAATATGAAGTCCCGATCCTGCTGGACGATGCGTATTACGCCGTACACGACGAAGGAGTCACGCCCACCTCGTCTCTGCAGCTCCTACTGCAAGCGGTGCAGAATGAACGCATCGCTCGGGACCTCCCGTGGCTGGCGGTTCGGTCATTAGGTAAGCAGTTTCACTGCAGCGGATGGGGGCTGGGCCTGATGGTGGCCTCCCCTCCCGTGCTCGATCTTCTCGTGAACGGCTTTCGCCTCCAGCACAGCTTGTCTCACGGAGGTGTGCTGCAGGCTGCCATGGCTCGGTGGCTGGCCGGGGACTCGGCAGACGCCTTCCTGGCCGAACAGCGACAGGAATACAAGCGTAAGCGCCAGTTCTTCAAAACAACCTTTGAGCAGGATCTCGGATATCCTGCCGACAAAATTCACGCAGGAGAATGTACGTCATACTCTCTCTTCGCCGTCCCGGAGAAATATTCCGGTTCGCCCGAGAGCGTCGAGGCATTCCGGCGCTCTTGTTTTTCGGAAACAGGAGTCATGCTGGGATCCGTCTGGCCGTGGCCTTTGAGTGGCAGGGTGAACCATCTGCCTTATTTGCGGATGTTCCTTGGCCCCAGCGTTGAAGTCTTGGGCGATGCACTGTCACGAATAGCGAGTGCCGGCTACGTGTACGACGCCGCTTAGGCGATAACCGCCACATCGGCCAGCCCGGCGCGGCCCGAACCAACCAGGGTGTGGGTGCAGGAGATCCTCCGGCCGGCGACCACATGTCAGTCCCAGGGCGTGATCAGGACGGGCGAAGGATCACCTTCAGGATGTGACATGGTCGGCAATCAGGGTTCGCGCACTTGCTGCAAATGAGCGGTCCCGGGGGCAGGGCGCGCGCCCTCTCGGGGTGATGAGGATACCGATGGCCGCGCCCAGGATCAGGATGGCGATGTCCGCGATCCGGTCCATCCAGAAGGTGATGGTGTTGTCGACGGCCAGGAACTGTACTGAGATGCCGCCGTTGTCGCGGACCCATCGCATGGAGCGGAGAGACGCCAGCTCGACGTCCGGTGCAGGCTCGGAGAGCGTGATGCTGTTGTTGGATTCGTGGTATCGGATCTCGCTGGCGACGGGAGCGGCGCTTTTCTGCGTGTCGACAAAGTCCAGGTCCGGATACTCCTGCCTGAAGTCGTACAGCGAATCCTCGACCTCAAGGAAGATCTTGTTATCGCCCCAGTGCTGGTGATAGCGGACGGTTTTCACCGGGAAATCGAACGCGACGGTCAGCATGTACTCGCCGGCCGGCTGGTGGACCGGCACGACGACCACCGAGAAGTCGTCGACGCCGTTGGATCTGCCAGTCTCCGTCCGGGCGGTGAGCTTGCGACCGGCACCGGGTTTCGGCTCGGCAGAGGAGATGGGGAGGAACGCCGACTCGCTTCTGCCTTCGCGTGAGGGTTTGCCAAGGCTGAAGCGGGTCGGCGTCAACCGCTCGTCCATGGCGAACCGGAAGGTTTGCCGGATGGCCCGGGAGCTCTTGAAGGAGACGGTGAAGTAGCCGGAAGCCGGTTCATCGTCGGAGAAGGGCTGAGTCTGACCGGTGCGGGTGTGCTGCTGGACCACGAGAGTGCGGCCGGTCAGCGTGGCTGAGATGCCGTCGGCGGGTTGCTCGGCAGCAACCTGAAACGGCATCAGGTCGTCATAGGACGGAGACCGGGGATACTCGCCCCACCAATAGAGCGCGTAGACCAGGCCCGACAACAGCAAGAGAGGAAACGGGGACACAAACGCTGCCCGGACGCGTTGCGATCTCGAAGACAAACCAACGCCCCCTGCACCCTGCGAAATCGGCGACGGGAATCGGAAGCAGCCTATATTTCTTAGGCGTCGCAGCCGCTCGTCGCCGAGGTCGACGGAGCCCTCCTCTCGGCGCTGACCATGTCGAACTGCTCTTGCGCCGGGCCAGGGCTTCCTCGTTTACCAGGGAACGCCGGTTCGCGACGGCCGGGCACGGCCACGGTCTCTTCGGCATGGTCGTGGCCCATGGCTGGACGGCCGTTATGGCCGGAATGTGGCCGGCCAGAAGCGAGGCCGCGCTCGGGCGGGCGATCCCTGATCCCGCGCCTGGTGGCCGGTGGAACGTGCGCCCCGGCCCCGCTTCGCGCCGTGGGCGACCGATGGCCGAACTCACTGAGGCCGGTCTGACGATGCCGGTGCTGGTCATCGCGGGCGACCGCGACGCCCTCATCAAGGGGCCGGAGACGGCGCGGCGGATGCGCGCCAACGTTCCCGAGGCGGATGTCCGGCTGCTGCCCGGCGTCGGTCACCTGATCGCCGGCCAGACCGCGATCGTCGCCGATTTTCTCGCAGGTGGTGTCGGCTCGGGTCGGTCGTCTTCGTAGAAGAGGTGAAGCCGCCCAACGGGGGTGGCGAGAAAGGGAGTGGCTCCATGAGCGCCACCTTCACCGTCGACTTCTTCTGCAGCCTCGACGGCTACGGCATGGCCAGAGGCTGGCCCGGTTACTGGGGCAAGGAAGGCCCCGAGATCGTCGAGGACCGGGTGCGCACCTTCGCCCAGGACCAGGTGCTGGTCTTCGGCGCGACGACGTTCCGGGAGTTCCGGCAGTTCGTGACGGAGTACGACGAGCCCTACTACGACAGCCTGAACGAGCTGCCGAAGATCGTGTTCTCCAGCACGCTCAAGGAACCCCTCGGGTGGCGGAACTCGACGGTGTTCGATGAGGACGCGGTGACGGCGATCGAACGCCTGAAGCGCACCACGGACGTCCCGATGCGTTCGCACGGCAGCATCTCGCTGAACCGTGCCCTGCTCGCCGCCGGTCTCGTCGACCGGCTCGAGGTCATCGTCTTCCCTGCCGTCTCGGGCCGCGCCGGCGGCTCGGCGCTCCTCCACGACGGGGTGGAGCTCGACCTGGAGCTCGTCGAGTCGACCGTGCTCGACGGCAGGACGCAGAAGCTCGTGTACGTCCCGCACCTGCACGGCGAGATTCCCGAAGGCGCCGGGCCGAAGCGCCGCTGAAGGAGATGATTGCCGGTGCGATACCTGATGGGCGTGATAAACGACACGGGAAATCTGGCCACCCGGGAGGAGACCGCTTCGATCAACGTGTTCAACGACCGGCTGCAGGCCAAGGGCCGGTGGCCTGGGCTCACCTGAGGCGGCCACCGTCATCGACAACCGGGGCGGGGAGGCGATCGTCACCGACGGGCCCTTCGTCGAGACCAAGGAGTACCTCGCCGGTTTCTGGATCATCGAGGCGCCCCGACCTGGACGTGGCGCTCACGCCCGCCGCCGAGGGGTCGAAGGCCTGCAACCGTGCGGCCGTTCCTGTGAGGGACCCGCAGCCCACGTCCGGGCCGCGATCATCCGGGCCCACCACGAGGAATGAGCCCGCCTGGTCGCCGCGCTGACCAGGCGGTACGGCGGCCGAGGCGTTCGCGGCTGCCGCGGAGCGATGGCCGGCCGACGGCCCGCCCCCAGCCCGGGCGCGTGGCTGACCACCACCAAGGTGGAGTTCAAGGCGAAAGTCGATCATCCGTTGACGACGAACCTCAGCTCCGCCACGGGATTGGTGAACTGACTGACGCGCAGGGACACCTGCATCCGCCACGTTCCTGGTACCGGGAGCATGACCTGCGCGGTGTAGAAGCCCGCTGACACCTGCGTCAGCGGGACAGCGCCCAGCGTCGCCGTGTCGGAGGTCAGGCGTATCACCGGCGGAGCCACACCCTCGGCAGGTTCACCGGCGGCGGAGCGCAGCCGAAGGGTGAGGGTGCTGGGACCGCGGGCGAGGGGGGTGAGGGAAGCCTGCACCGTGATGTCGCCCAGCGTCGTGGTGTGAGTGTCGGCAGTGGACTCCGCTTGCGCGCTCACGGGCGCGGAGTCTCCTTCGGGGCTCGTGTCGACGAGAACGCCGGTCAAAAGCAGTGCGGCAGCAAGGACCGTCCCCTCGATCGCGGTGGCGCGCACGACCTGCTGGGAGAGCCCTTGCCGGTTGGCGGTGTTCGATGCCTGCTTGAGCCGCGGCAGGAGCGACCATCTGTTCCACGCCGCGATCGCGAGGGCTGTCAGCACTACGGCGATCTTGGCCAGCACCAGCCGGCCGTAGTCGCCACCGGCCGGCGTCGGCCATGAACCGAGAATTCGCCACACGAGTAGCGATCCGGTGGCGACCAGAACCACGAGGACGCCGGCGGCCGTGGTGGAGAACCGAGTGAGCACCTCGGCCGCGGCAGCGCCCCGGCTCGAGAAGGTCGGCAAGGTGAGCACAAGACCGGTGATTCCGCCAAGCCAGATGCTGCCCGCGAGGAGGTGCAGTGCGTCCGCGCCGATGACGAGCAGTTCGGGGCTCGCCGCGCGCGTGTGCCCCACCAGGGCGGGAGCCGTGGCCGCGATCGAGGCTGCCGCGACCGCCGCGAGGCGACGCCGTCGCGCCGCCGGTCCGTGCCCGAGCAGTGCCACAGCCAGCACGAGTCCACCGGCGACGGTCGTGGCGACGGCGTACTCGGTCAGCGGCACCGACGACCATGTCGCGCCCTCGAGGAGCAGGCCCGCCCCGCCTCCGAGCACGTAGAGTGCGGTGATCGGCACCGCGGTGAGCCAGGCTCCGGCGGCGACGGCCGCGGCGGAACGCGCCGAGACGGTGATGCGGCGCCGAGCACGGTCGGCGTAAGCCTCCGCAGGCAGGAACATCGCAGCGAACGCGACAAGTCCGGTGGCGAGAAGAAGGCCGACGTAGCCCACCGTACGGGCCAGCGTCAGCGGCCAGGAGACCTCGGGGACGGCGCTCGAGCCAGTCGAAGGCGGGGTGACGACCGTGGTCGGCGCGCCGACGGAGAACGTGAGGGCTCCGCTGATCGGATGCCCGTCCGCGGAGACGACCCTCCAGGTGATCACGGTCGTGCCGTCGCCCAGCGGTGCTGAGAGAACGACTTCGAGCTCGGCGCCCTTGACGTTGGGCTCGGCCGCCACCAGCTCACCTTTCGAGCCGAAGACCTGCACACCGCCCGGGACACCGCGTACCGCCTCGTCGAAGGTGAACACGACCCGGCCCGGCGCGGTCGGCAGCACCGCCCCCTGTGCCGGGTCTGTGCTGATGAGGTGCGCGTGCGCGTGCGCCGGCTGAGGGAAGCTGAGCAGCAGCGCGGGGACGAAGGCCAGGATCAGCACTACTGCTGCCCGGATTCGCCCGGCCCGCCGGTGGATCATGTCAGGTGGCGCTGTCGAACGAGCGCCGCGCCGCCGAGGACCGAGCCGAGTACGCCGAGCGTCAGCGCGGCGAACGTCAAGACGCCGTCCCCTCCCGCGGTGGCCTGAGTGTTCCTGGCACTCGCGTGGTGGTGCGCGTCGCCGGCGGGTTCGGAGACGACGAAGCTCGGAGCGGGCAACTCGAGCTCTCCGACGTCGTGCCCGTCTTGTGGAACCTCTGTCCAGGCGGCTTCGCCACGCTCGCAGGTTTGAATGGTCGGAAAGACGAGCCTGGTGCCCTTGGCCTCGGGCAGTGTGACAGCGAGTTCGAAGACCTCGCGGTAGCCGTCTGGCAGCGGGATCTCCGCACTGAACGTGACTGACGCGACCCGTTGCACGATCTGGTCGCCGTGGGCGTCCAGGACCGGTGGGCTCACCACTTCCGTCTGCTTCGCGATCGTCCAACTCGCTGTCCGGGTGGGGGCCACCGAGGTGATCTGCGCCGGAAGCTGAATGGTGATTCTGGTGGTGGGCGAATTCTCGCAGCCGTGCCCGACGCTGAACTGGAGCACGGCGTGAGCACCGGCTGCGGTTGTGGAAGGCGTGACGGTCACGTGGGCGCTTGCCGGAGACGGGATGCCGACCAGGACGACGACGAGCGCGGCGGCGCCGGCGTACATGAGGCGCCGCAACCGTGTCCGAGCCACGTGAGCAGATCCGATGTCATTGCGCCGCATGTCGCATCCTCGCGCCGAAGCCCGATCCGGGGTCGCCCCGATTCGACCAACATGCCGAACCTATGTCAAGTATGTGAACTCGCGAGGGCTTGCATTGCGCCTCCATGTGCTGCGATGTAACGTTCGTTCACATTGGTGAACTGAAGCCCGTATGCTGGACAGCCAGTCAGAGGGAGGACGCATGCCCAACATCACCGTCGAACTACTCGCGGGCCGGTCGCTGGAGCAACGCAAGGCCTTTGCCCGAGCGGTAGCCGACCACGCCGTCGAGATCCTCGGAGCCCGCCGGCAGGATGTCCGCATGGTGTTCAGCGAGATCACAGCCGACGACGTGGCCAACGGAGGTGTGCTCGCCAGCGAGGACGCGAGCCGGGCCGGCGTGCTGGCCCAGCTGAACCAGGGCTGACGTCGCCGTTCAGGCGTCGGTAGGGGGCTGACCCGCGGCAGGGTCAGCCCCAGCGTCGTTGTACGGCAACGAGCACGACCTGGTCAGCTGACCAGCTTGTCGTTCATCGCCGACAGGCGAGCCTTCACACTCAGCAGAGTCTCGATGATGAGGTCCTCCTGGCCCTGCTTGAGGCGACTGATCGGGACGGCGATGCTCAGCGCGTCAACCGATCGGCGGGAGAACGGCAGCGCCACGCCGAAACAGCGCACGCCCAGGCAGGACTCTTCGCTCTCTTCGGCGTACCCGAGCCGGGCGGCCTTGTCGATGATCGCCAGCAGGGCGTCCCGGTCCGTAACCGTCTGCGTGGTGATGGCCTTGATCTGGTGCGGGACCAGCGAATCGCGGACGTCTTCGGGCATCTCCGCGAGCATCGCCCGGCCGAGGGCTGTGCTGTAGGCGGGAAGCCGGCGGCCGACAGCCGAGTACATGCGCAACGGGTGCTTGGACTCGCGCTTCGCCGTGTAGATGATCTCGGAGCCGTCCAGCCGGCCCAGGTGCACCGTCTCCTCGGTGGCGGCGGCGATCTCGTCCATCACGGCTCCGGCGCGCGTCAGGACCGGATCGCTGTCGATATAGGCCGAGCTGACCGTCAGGGTGTGCACCCCGAGCCGGTAGATGCTGCCCGTCTGATCGGTGTCCAGCCAGCCGCGAGCGCACATGGTGCGCAGGAGCGCGTGCAGGCTGCTCTTGGGGATGCCGAGACGCGTGCCCAGCTGCAGCTGGGTGCCCTCTCCGTGGGTTGCGATGTCGTCCAGGATGTCGAGGACGCGCGCAGCAGACTTGACCTGCGAGGTGGCAGAGCTGCCGTTGACCGTCTTGTCCGCGCCCACCGAGGCCTCCTTCTCAAGTGATCAATCAAATCATGGTGCATGCACCCGGCAGATACCAATAAACCACAGTTCACATATAAGGACTGACTTCGATCCCTTGACTCGTGATCAGGGTCACAGATACCGTCGCGCTCAGTTCACATAGCGGAACTTGGTTCACATAAGGAGAAGGACTTGATCGAGGTTAGGTACTCCGCCTCGCCGTCCGGCGTGGAGACGGCCACGAACGCGGACCTGCGAAAGAACTTCCTCGTGGACCGTCTGTTTCGCCCCGGCGAGGTGCACGCCGTGTACACCCACGACGACCGGCTGGTGGTCGGCGGAGCGGTTCCCGCCGACCGTCAGCTCGAACTGCCGGCCTGGGACGTCCTCGGCACGACGTCACACCTGGCCGGCCGCGAGCTTGGCATCGTCAACGTCGGCCAGCCCGGTCATGTGCTGGTCAACGGGGAGAAGTTCGAACTCCGCCATCTCGACGGGCTGTTCGTCGGCCGTGGCAACAAGGTCGTCTTCGCCGGTCCTGACGCCGCGTTCTACTTCGTGTCCGCTCCGGCGCACGCGGTGTACCCCACGACGTTGCTGAGCCACTCGGCGATCGACCCGGTCAAGCTGGGCACGCCGCAAAGCGCGAGCGAACGCAGCCTCTACCGGTACGCCTGGGGCCAAGAGCTACAGACGTCGGTACTCCAGTTCGGCGTGACCGTCATCGCCGAAGGGTCGGTCTGGAACACCTTCCCGCCGCATCTGCATGACCGGCGCACCGAGGTCTACATGTACGTCGATCTCGCTGAAAACGACCTGGTCTTCCACGTGATGGGGCATCCCGGCGCCTCTCGTCACCTCATCGTGCGCAACCGCGAGGCCGTCATCTCGCCACCGTGGTCGATCCACTCCGGGGCCGGCACCGGCTCATACGCCTTCATCTGGGCCATGGGCGGCGAGAACAACCAGTACACCGATCTCACCCCGGTAGCGCTGGAGGACCTGTGAGATCGCCGTTCGATCTGACCGGCCGCCGCGCTGTGGTGACCGGCGCCGGCCGAGGGCTGGGAAGCGCCATCGCTTTGGGGCTCGCACAGGCCGGGGCCGACTTGGTCCTCCTGGGCAGACCGGAAAGCCAGGCAGCCACGCGGGACCAGGTCACCGACCTTGGCCGTGGGGTGGAGGTGGTGGACCTCGACATCAGCGACCACGACGCCATCGGGCGCGTGGCCGCGGAGGTGAACCGCGATCGTCAGGTCGACATCCTGATCAACAACGCCGGCGTCATCGACCGCGAAGACTCGGTGGACGTCAGCCAGGAGTCGTGGCATCGCGTCCTGGACGTGAATTTGAACGGCCTGTTCTTCCTGTGTCAGGCGTTCGGGCGCCCGATGACCGAACGCGGGCAGGGAAAGATCGTCAACATCGCCAGCCTGCTGTCCTTCCAGGGCGGGATTCGCGTGGCGTCGTACGCGGCCAGCAAGCACGGCGTCGCCGGCCTCACCAAGGCTCTGGCCAACGAGTGGGCCCGGCTCGGCGTGCAGGTCAACGCCATCGCGCCCGGCTACATGATCACTGACAACACGACTGCGCTGCGCGCGGACGCGGATCGATCCCGGTCCATCGTCGAGCGCATCCCCGCTGGTCGCTGGGGAGACGCATCCGACATCGCCGGGGCGGCTGTCTTCCTCAGCTCCGCCGCCGCCGACTACGTCAACGGCCATGTCCTGGTCGTCGACGGAGGCTGGATGGCCCGCTGACGCCGGCTTCCCGCTTGCCCCACCCGCAAAATACGACAACACCTGTCGCATCGGTCCCCCATCGACAGGTTTCTCTTCCCGTCGCGCCCCCCGCCGGCTCCCCCCGGCGCCGAAGAGATCAAGGATCAACCCGTGAAGATCACTACTCGCCCCACCGTGATTTTACTGAGTCTCTCGCTCGCGGCCGCCCTGACCGGCTGTAGCGAACAGGCGGCTGGCGGCGGCGACTCCGCCGCCGCGGGCGGCTGCAAGCCGGCTGACGTCAAACTCGTCGGTCAGGTTCGTAACGAGTCCAACCCCTACGAGGCCTCATGGCTCACCGGCGGCGATGAATTCGCCAAGACGGTCGGCCTCACCCAGCAGCGCCTCACCTATGGCGGCGACTCCACCAAGCAGCAGGAGCAGATCAGCCAGCTCCTCGCCGGCGACACCACGTGCCTGGTCATGAACGTGCTTCCCAACGGCGACTCCGACACCGCGGCGATCGTCAAGGGCGCCGACACGGCCGGCGCCTACCTCGTCACCCAGTGGAACAAGCCGGCCGACCTGAAGCCGGCCGACTACAAGACGTGGATCAGCCACATCACCTACAACGGCGTCGAGTCGGGCCGGCAGATCGGTGACGCGCTCGCCACGGCGATCGGCGGACAGGGCGGCATCATCGCGCTGCAGGGCGTGCTGGACACCGCGGCCGCGAAGGACCGGTTCGCCGGTCTTCAGGAGTCGCTCAAGAAGAATCCCGGTGTTGAGCTGCTTGATCAGCAGACCGCCAACTTCTCGCGGGCCGAGGCGCGGACGGTGACCCAGACACTGCTCACCAAACACGGCGACAAGGTCAAGGGCATCTGGACCGCCAACGACGACATGGCACTCGGCGCGCTGGAAGCACTCCAGCAGGCAGGTCGGGCCGGACAGGTGGCGGTCGTCGGCATCGACGCCGTTCCGGACGCGGTCAAAGCGGTACAGGACGGCTCGATGACCGCCACCGTCTCCAGTGACGGCACCTGGCAAGGCGGGATCGGCCTGGCGATCGGCTTCTGCGTGGCCACCGGCAAGCTGGCGGTGAAGGACCTGCCTGCCGCCAATCGCGCCTTCTTCGCCGAGCAGTTCCTCGTGACGAAGGAGAACGCCGCCGACTTCGCGCAGCCGAAGACGAACCCGTCCGACTTCGAGTGCGGCAACGTCTTCAAGCGTGTGGCTGGGGCCTTGACGTGACCTCGGCATCCGAGGTCGTTTCTGCGCCTCGCCGCATCTCCCGGCGAGGCGCGTCGTTACGAGACGCCGGTCCACCGGTCGCCCTGGCCGTCACCTTCTTGGTGTTCGCGGTCCTGAGCCCGCGCTTCCGCAGCATCGAGAACGTGCAGAACATGGTCGACGCCGCCGCGGTGCTCGCTGTCGTCACCTGTGGCATCACGTTCGTGTTGTTGATGGGGTCCATCGACCTCTCGGCCGCCGGTGTGATGGGCGCCTCCGCTCTGACGGTGTCGCTCCTGGTGGCCAACAATCGCAACGACAACGACCTCGGACTTCTCGGGATCGGGGTTGCCGTCTTGCTGGGCTGTGCGTTTGGCTGCCTGAGCGGGCTCGCCCTGGTCCTGCTGAAGGTGCCTTCGTTCATGGCGACGCTCGGGGTGTCGGCCGTGGGGCTCGGCGTGGCGACCCTCATGTTCGCCGGCGTCCAGCCCAACATCTCCGACGCCATGCTCAAGGGCTGGGCGATCGAGCGCTTCCTGGGACTGTCCTATCTCACCTGGATCGCCGCCACGTGCGTCCTGGTGGGCTGGCTGCTCCAGCGCTACACCCGGCTCGGCCGGTACGCCTTCGCGATCGGCGGCGCGGAGGAAGTGCTCGCGCTTTCGGGCGTCAGGGTGAAGCCCTACAAGGTCGCGGTCTTCGCCGTGGCCGGCGCCTTCTACGGACTCGCCGGAGTCATGGTGACCAGCCAGCTCGGGGCCGGCCTCGTCCAGGCCGGCAGTGGATACGACTTCTCCGCCATCACCGCTGCCGTCGTCGGCGGCACTCTGCTCACCGGGGGCCGAGGCGGCGTCCTGCACTCCGCAGTGGGCGTCCTGCTCGTCGTGGTGCTCACGAACGGTCTGGTGCAGATCGGGGTCAGCCCGTATTGGCAGGGTGGTGTCGAGGGGCTCATCGTCGTGGCCGCGGTGGCGGCCGCAGTCATCCCTCAGCGTCGAAGAAACCAGGTGGTCAAGTGAGCGTCCCAGCCTCGACACCAGCGTTGGAGGTCCGCGGCCTCGTCAAGCACTATCCGGGGGTGAAGGCTCTTGACGGCGTCGACCTGGTCGTCCGCCAGCACGAAGTCCTCGGTCTGGTCGGTGAGAACGGGGCCGGCAAGTCCACTTTGCTCAAAGCGCTGGTCGGCCTGGTCGTCCCCGACGCCGGTGAGATCCGTGTCCGCGGCGAAGCGGTCAAGCTGCGCAGTGTCGTCGATGCCGCCGATCACGGCATCGGGATGGTGTTCCAGGAGCAGTCGCTGGTGCCGAACTTGACCGCGGCGGAGAACATTCTCCTCGGCGGGGAAGGGCCGGGGGTCCGCCGGGGCGTCTATCGCTGGGATGCCATGCGCCGCCTGGCCCAGGAGCAGCTCGACAAGATCGGCTCGAACATCGACCCTCTGGTCCGTACTGACGCGCTCTCCTTCGCCGACCGGCAGATGGTCGAGATCGCGAAGGTGCTGCGCATCGAGCAGCGGAGTCAGCACCCGCCGGTGATCGTCCTGGACGAGCCGACGTCGGTATTGGAGTCCAAGGAGATCGAGACCCTGTTCGCGCAGATCCGCCGTCTGCGCGAATTCGCCTCGGTCGTCTTCGTCTCCCATCGCCTCGACGAGGTGCTGGAGGTGTGCGACCGCGTGGCGGTGCTGCGCAACGGCCAGTCGGTCGGCGAGGTCGCCGCGGCCGGAGCCGTCCCCCGCGAGCTGCACCGGATGATGATCGGGTCTACCGGGTCGGACGATCACTACCACGAGAACGCCGCGGCCGTCGTCGAGTCCGGGCAACCTCGGCTGGCCGTACGCGGGCTGTCCGGCACGTCGTTTCAGGACGTCAACCTGGACGTCGCCGCAGGGGAGATCGTGGCGATCGTGGGTGTGCACGGATCCGGCCGGGAGGACGTCTGCCGCGCCCTGTTCGGCGCCGAGCCGGTCACCGCCGGCGAGATCTGGATGGACGGCAAGAAGATCGATATTTCCGGTACGCGCGCCGCATGCGCCGCCGGCATCGGCTACGTTCCGGCCGAACGCAAGACGGAAGGCATGGTCGGTCCGATGTCAGTGGCCGAGAACATGACCCTGGCCAAGCAGCGGGCCCGGTGCGCCGGCCCCTTCGTGGCACCCGGGAAACAGGCCACCGTGGTGGACCGCTGGATTGACCGGCTGTCCATTCGGACACCAGGTCGTGACACCCCCATTCAGCGGCTGTCCGGCGGTAACCAGCAGAAGGTCGTCCTGGCCCGTTGGCTGGTCGGCGGCGATATCCGCCTGCTTCTGCTGGACCACCCGACGCGCGGCCTGGACATCGGTGCCCGCTCGGAGGTGTACCGGCTGATGCGTGAGCTCGCGGCGAGCGGGGTCGCCACCGTGCTGCTGGCCGACAGCCTCGAGGAGGCCATCGGCATGGCCGACCGGATCCTTGTCATGAATGACGGACGGGTCGTCTCCGAGGTCGGCTGCCCGGCCGGCGGCAAGCCGAGCCCTCTGGACCTTGTGAAAGAGATGGTATGAGCACTCCCGTTGCCTTGAAGCCGGCCGCAGAGCCCGCAACCGGTGATGGCGGCCCTCGTCTGGGGCAGCGGCTCACCGGATTCATGCCGCTCATCGCCCTGCTGGCGCTTGTGGTCGCCTTGGCCATCGCCGATCCGGGCTTCCTGACGCAGCGGAGCCTGACCGCGGTGGCGCGTACCGCCGCGCCTCTCATCGTGCTCGCCGCGGCGGCGACGCTGATCGTCCTCTGCGGAGGGATCGATCTGTCGATCGCGGCGGTGGCCTCGCTTTCGACCGTCCTGCTGGCCCTCTGGCTGCCGCATCTCGGTGGCTTGGCCACACCCGCGGTCATCCTCGCCGCGGCGTCCATCGGCGCGGTGCAAGGGGTGGCGCACGTACTGCTCCGAATACCGTCCTTCATCGTCACTCTGGGCGGGATGAGCATCCTGTCCGCCATCGCCCTCGTCGTGTCCGGCGCCGGCACCGTGCGGGTGGTGGACGACTCGACGGTCAAGTGGCTTGAGCTCTACGTCGGCGGCTACGTGCCGATGTCCTTCGTGATGGCCCTCGTCGTGGTCGCTCTCATCGCCTTGATGCTGAAGCTCACCCCGCTGCGAAGCTGGATCTCGGCTACGGGGTACTCCGAATCAGCCGCGCGGCTGGCCGGCACGCCGGTCGACCTGGTCAAGATCGGCGCGTTCGTCGTCTCCGGCGCCGGCGCCGGGTTCGCCGCGATCATGCTGGTCTCCCGCCAGTTCAGCGGCGGTCCCACGATGGCTGACAACCTTCTGCTGCCTGCGGTCGCGGCAATCGTCGTCGGCGGCACCGCCATCACCGGTGGTCACGGCAGCGTGTGGCGAAGCCTGGCCGGCGCGTTGGTCGTGACGCTGCTCCGGGTCGGGCTGCCGATCGTCGGGGTGCCGTCCGCCTACGAACAGATCCTCTACGGCGTCGTCATCGTCATCGCCGTCACCCTCACTCTCGACTGGTCGAAAGTGTCGATCATCAAGTAGTCCAGCCTGTTCATGGAAGGCCGTCATGTCCCACGAGAACTCCCTGCTCCTGCCCGCCGTCCGATCGTTCCTCTCCTCGCCCAAGCAGTTGCTCATCGGCGGCGAATGGGTGGACGCGAAGGACGGTAGAACGTTCGCCACCATCAACCCGTCGACCGAGGAGTTGCTTGTCGAGGTCGCGCAGGCGTCTGCCGCGGACGTGGATCGTGCGGTGGTGGCCGCTCGCACGGCGTTCGAGTCCCCGTCCCCGTGGTCGAGAATGACCCCGCGTGACCGCTCCCATCTGCTGTGGCGCATCGGCGATCTCATCGATGCCCATCGCGACGAGTTCGCCCAGCTGGAGGCGCTCGACAACGGTAAGCGCGTCGAAGCGGCCCGTGACGGTGACGTGGCCATCTCCGCCGAACTCTTCCGTTACTTCGCGGGCTGGGCGACCAAGATGGAGGGCACGACCATCCCCATGTCCGTGCCAGGGCGCGAATTCCACGCGTACACCCGCCGCGAGGCGGTCGGCGTCGTCGCGGGCATCGTGCCGTGGAACTTCCCCCTGCTGATGGCCTGCTTCAAGATCGTCCCGGCCATCACGGCGGGCAACACCGTCATCCTCAAGCCGGCCGAGCAGACGCCGCTGACGGCGCTGCGCCTCGGTGAGCTCCTGCTCGAGGCAGGCGTGCCCGCCGGTGTCGTGAACATCCTGCCCGGCTTCGGGGACACCGGGGCCGCGCTGGTCGACCACCATGGTGTCGACAAGGTCGCGTTCACCGGCAGCACCGAAGTCGGCAAGAAGATCGCGGCCGCGGCTTCGGGCAACCTCAAGAAGGTCTCCCTTGAGCTCGGCGGCAAGGCTCCCAACATCGTTTTCAACGACGCGGACGTCGACGCCGCCATCGCCGGCGCCGTGCTCGGTGGTTACTTCAACGAGGGGCAGTGCTGCGTCAACGGGTCGCGCCTTTACGTCCAGCGTGGTGTCTTCGACCAGGTCGTCGAAGGAGTGGCCGCGGCCGCGCGCGCGATCAGAGTGGGCGACGGCTTCGACTCGGCCTCGCAGATGGGGCCGCTCGTCTCCCGGGAGCAGCACGAGAAGGTGCTGGGCTACGTCCGTGGCGCGCTCAAGGAAGGCGCCGTCTTGAACGCGGGAAGCGCCGACGCTGTCGGCGACCGCGGCTTCTTCGTGTCGCCGACGCTCATCACCTCGGTGAACGAGCAGATGGCGGTGCAGACCGACGAGATCTTCGGCCCAGTCGTGACGGCGCTTCCCTTCGACACCGAGGACGAGGTGGTCGCGGCGGCGAACAACACGGTCTACGGGCTCGCCGCTGGTGTCTGGTCGAGGGACATCGGCACGGCGCACCGCGTCGGCGCCCGTCTGCGGGCCGGCACGGTGTGGCTCAACACGTGGCACGCGGATGATGTCACGCTGCCTCGCGGCGGCTTCAAGCAGTCGGGGTGGGGACGCGAGCTCGGGTCCTTCGGCCTGGACGACTACACCCAGCTGAAGACCGTCATCGCCGAGCTGCGATGAGAACCCGGTCGCCGGCGAGGTAGGCCCCCGGAATCGATCCCGCGGGCCGACGTCCATCCAGACGATCATGTGATGGAACGCCCGCGGCGTCGGGGCGGACCATTAGCGCCGCGATGCGATCAGGAGCGCTACCGGTCACGGACGGCGGCGGCGCGGAACGGCCACCTGCCCCGTGGCTTTCCGCGTTCGCCGTCCCAGCCGGTCTACAACCACCAGCCGCGGGACCTTGGCCCGCCGGGCGCCGACCTGGCACGAACCACCCCGGTCAGCGGCTGATCCGGCCCTCCCGCCAAGACGAACCCGCACCCGCTCCGCCTTTTCCCCATGGCTGCGTCGGCGCATCGAAGCGATCAGCCATCTGGCAGCCTGCCGATCGCCGCTCGCGTCGAACGCTGCATCAACCAGATCAAGCGATGGCGGGGCCTGGCAGGCCCGAACTCCATACAAGGCCGAGGCTGGGGCCCGTTTGCGTCATAGACGTGTTTCACATATGCGAACAGACAGGAAGTCTGATTCATATAGGTGGACGTAGTTCTTGACGATGCATTACATGCGGCATACCGTCAGGGCGCCGTGGGTGGTTCGTTCTCCTCCCCCACCCCCCAGCCAGCCTCAAGGGATCCCTATGAAAGTGCCCCTCAGGTCTGCCCGCTCCCACCTCTCCCCTCGTTTCGGCCGACTGTCCGGCCGGGCCACCGCGGCGTTCGTCGCAGTGCTGGTGGCCGTCGCCGGGCTGGTGGCCCCCGCGGCCCCGGCCCTCGCCGCCCCCGACGATGACGGGCGGCTCAGCGTCCTGCTGTTCTACAAGCCCAATTTCCACGCCTCCCATGTGCAGGCGCGGCAGGCCGTGCGCGACCTGGCCGCCCAGCTCGGCACCCAGTACGGGCAGCCGGTCGACATCCAGGAGACCGAGGACCCGGCGGCTTTCAACACCGCCAACCTCGCGGTTCGTGACACCGTGGTCTTCGCGCAAACCGGTGGTGTGCTGTTCAACGCGGCCCAGCGCGCCGCGCTCGAGAGCTACATCCGTGGTGGCGGCGGCTTCATGGGCCTGCACTACACCGGATGGTCGGTCGGTGAGAGCGAGCACGACGTCAACCCGTTCTACGCCCGCCTCGTCGGCGCTGTTTCCGAAGGTCACCCGGAGAATCCCGGGGTCCGGCCGGGCCGCGTGTTCGTGAAGGACACCAGCCATCCGCTCACGCAGGGCGTGACGGCCAGCATCACCCGCAGCGACGAGTGGTACGACTGGGTCGTCAACCCGGCTCCTTGGGTGCGCACCCTGATCGAGGCTGACGAAACCTCATACGGCATGGGCCGGCAGGGCAGCATGCACCCGGTCACCTGGTGCCAACAGATCGACGCCGGCCGGTCCTGGTACACCTCCATGGGGCACGAGGGCACCGCCTACTCCGAGGCGTACATGCGCGCTCAGATGAAGAACGGTCTGGCCTATGCCGCCAAACTGCTGGCCGCAGACTGCTCGCCGCCGGTCAAGGACCAGGCCGGCGCCTGGAGCGGCGTGACGCCTTGGCCGCTGGTCCCGATCAACATGGCGCTGACCTCCGACGGCAGGGTGCAGTCCTTCGGGAGCGTCGGCGGCTGGGGGAACGACACCACGCCTTACGACTGGACCGGCAACGACGCGGTCACCCAGGGCGGCCAGATGGAGGTCGACATCTGGGACCCGGCCACCCCACGCACGCTGGCGAACCTGCGCAGCGGCATCCTCCCGAACACCACATACACCGATCTGTTCTGCGCCATGCAGGTGCAGAGCCCGCACGACCACTCCACCATGACGGTCGGCGGCGACGACGGCATGGGCGGAAACGCGCCCAACGACGGCGCGATCGGCGTCACGAGCTACTCCACCAACAACGGGCTGCAGAACGAGGCGCCCATGAACTTCCCCCGGTGGTACCCGACGGGCACCACGATGCCCAACGGCGACGTCGTCGTTCAGGGGGGAAGCCTCACCGGCGGGCCCGGCGGGCGCGGGGTCCTCACTCCGGAGATCTACACCCCGGAACAGGGCTCGGGCTGGAAGAAGCTCGACGGTGCCAGAAGCCCGGCCGCCTACGGTGACGGCGGCGCCGACCACGCGGGCGCGGACGAGAACCGCTGGTGGTACCCGCGCGCGTTCGTCGCCCCGACGACCGGAACGTTGTTCAACATCACTGGCACGCAGATGTACGAGCTGAACCCAGCCGGCAACAACGGCACCGGCCAGCTGACCCTCCGTGGCACCCTGCCGGCGGGCATCGCCAACCAGGGCGCCAACGGCAACCCGGTCGGCGCCACCTCCACCGCCACGATGTTCCGCCCCGGCAAGATCCTCCAGGTCGGCGGCGGCTGGTGGGCCAATGGCGGCGGCCCGGATGGCGCTCGCGCCGGCTTCGTCGTCGACATCACCGGCGGCACGGCCAACCCGGTCGTCACCCCGACCCAGCCGATGAAGTACCAGCGCCACTGGGCGACCTCGACACTCCTGCCCGATGGCAGGGTGCTGGTCACCGGCGGCGGCCGTGAGAACAACGGCAATGGCGGATACGTCACCAACCCCGAAATCTGGGACCCGGTCACCGGCAACTGGACCGAGGTCGTCATCCCACAGGAGCGGGCCCGGCTGTATCACTCCACGGCCTTGCTTCTGCCCGACGGCCGCGTGATGGTCGGCGGCGGCGGTACGCCCGGTCCGCGCAACTACACCGACGTGGAGTACTACTCGCCGGGATACCTGTTCAACGGTAACCAGGCCGCCCCGCGACCGGTGATCAGCACCGCACCACAGAAGATCGGCTACAACGGCACCTTCCCGATCACGGCGACCGGCACCGTCTCCCGGGTCACGCTGGTCCGCAACGGTTCCGTGACGCACGGGTTCAACAACGACCAGAATTTCCAGGACCTCGCCTTCAGCCAGTCCGGTGGCACGGTGAACATCACCGCGCCGCTCAACGGCAACTACGCACCGCCCGGCTCTTACATGCTGTTCATCTGGGACAACACCGGCACCCCGTCGGTCGCGAAGATCGTGAAAATCGACCCCTCGGTGATCATGACCCAGCTGAACCCGCGGGTGGTCGACCAGTTCGAGTACCCGCGCCTGCCCGCCGAGTGGCGTACCAACAACCCCCCAGCCACCGTTGACGTCGCCCCCGGCAACTCCCGGATGGTTCCCTGGGCAGTGGCGAGCCAGGTCCAGCTGGTGCGCGGCAACGCCACCGGTCAGGGTGGCCTCGGCTACACGGGATACCAGCTGGCTCTGGGCGGCTCGGGCAACATCAGCCGCACGGTCAGCGATCTCACCCCTGGAAGCACCTACCGGATCTCGCTGCGTTACGCCCGCGACGCCCGAACGTCCGGGAGCGCCGCGGCGACGGGAACACTGTCGATCGGCAGCCTGAACGCGACACTGACCGCCACGACAGCCCTGCCGTCGACGGCCGCCCATGGCACGTACGTCGGCACCTTCACCGCCGCGACGGCTTCCCAGGTGCTCACCCTGAGAGGGACCGCCGGCGGCCTGATGATCGACGATCTGGTGATCGTGGGCGACAACCCACCACCACCGGCCACCGGTATCCCGATCCGGTACGAGTTCGAAGAGGGCACGGGCACGACCGTCGCCAACACCGGTACGGCGGGCTCGGCCGGGGCCGCCGTCCTGACAGGAACCACCGGCTGGTCCACCAACGGTGTGCTCGGCAAGGCGGTCAACCTGCCCGGTGGCAGCACTGCCAACGCCGTGGATCTGCCCGACAACCTGCTCCAGGGCGCGGCGAACTTCTCCACAGCGCTCTGGGTGCGCCCCGATGTGAAGAACAACTGGACCGGCTTGTTCCACATCGGTGACGGGCTCGGCTCGGCCGGAAGCTACTACCAGATCCAGATGCAGACCCAGGCGAGCGGGAGCACCGGGCTCGCCGTCACCTTCAAGGGCAAAACCGGCCCCGAGGAAAGGGTCTACGCCAGCCCGGCGCAGGACGTGGTCGCCAACCAGTGGAACCACGTCGCCTTCACCCGCCAGGGCCCGATCGGCACGCTGTACCTCAACGGTCAGGTCATCGCGACGCGTACCGACCTGACCGTCGGAATGACCGAAGTCGGCCCGACGGCCGACAACTGGCTGGGCCGCAACGGATATCCCGATGCGGCGTTCGACGGTCTGATCGACGACGTCCGGTTGTACACCTCCACATTGACCGCGGCAGACGTCGCGGGGATGTACAACGAAGGTGTCTCGGTCCGGTACACCTTCGACGAGGGCGCGGGCACCGCCGCCGGGAACACCGGCGCGAAGTCGTCGATCGGGGCGGCGACGTTGCTGGGTACGACGTCGTGGAGCACGGCCGGCCGTCACGGTCCCGCGGTGAACCTGCCGGGCGGTGCGGCGACCTCAGGCAACGAGGTCCGGCTGCCCGACAACATCGAGGCAGGACTGACCAATCAGTTCACCGTGTCCTTCTGGGCACGCCCGGACACGCTGCCGAACTGGGTGCCGCTGGTCCAGATCGGCAGCAGCACGGACACGTTCTTCCTGCTTCAGTCAGCCACCAGCGGCGGGACCACCGGGTTCGGGGCCACCTTCAAAGCACCTGGGGTGGCCACACAGGAACGGCTCCTGCTAGGAGCGGGCAAAGATCTGCCGCTCAACGCGTGGACGCACGTGACGTTCACGCAGAACGGCTCGACCGGGAGGATCTACTTCAATGGTGTCCTTCAGGCCACCCGTACTGATTTCACCATCAGCATCGGTGACGTGGGCGTGGGCGGTAGCACCACGGCCAACTTCATCGGCGGGACGAGCTGGGGTGACTCAAGGTTCGACGGCCTGATCGACGACTTCCGTTTGTACGGTTACGAGCTCAGTGCGGAGCAGGTGACGCAGTTGCACGCGGGTCGCCGATGAGCGCGCCGTTCTCGTAGGACACACGCACTTGGGCTCCGGAAACCTCCGGGGCCCAAGTCGTGCGCGTTATTGCAGATGGACAGCACATCGCTTCCGCTCACGAAGTGTCGGCGCGAGTGACAGAAATTCGGCGTTCGTAGTGTCGTCTGCCCGCGACCGTCACCGCCCACTCCGGCATCGACGCCTTCTGCCACGCGGCTTGACATGTTCGACCGTCCATCCGAAGCTCCTCATGACGACGGAATGGGTGCGCGGGTCAGCATGCTTATCTATTCGATGAAGCCCGACCACGACGGTGGGGTCGCGATCGTTGACAGCGATTCACAGGAGCTGGTCCTCGCCTACGAGGCCGAGAAAGACAGTTTTCCGCGCTACTCGGTCTTCAATCCGGTCAACATGCTGGAGGCGGCCGGCCGGCTCGACCGCATGCCCGACGTCTTCGCCGTCAGCGGATGGGGAAAGCCCACCTTGGCGCCGAACAATTCGATCGGCGCAGGCTACGACGGCGTGAGCGGCGACCATCGCGAGAGCCGCTGGGCCTCGGTGTTCGGTCAGCGTATCCGGGTCTTCTCGTCGACCCATGCCCTATCGCACATCTGGAGTTCGTATGGCATGTCGCCGTACGAACAGGGCGAACCTTGTTATGCGCTGGTCTGGGAAGGCGCGTTGGGGGACTTCTATGAAATCGATTCGCAACTTGATGTTCATCATCTCGGCCAGGTGATGAAGGCGCCGGGAAACAAGTACTCCTTTCTCTACTCCTTGGCGGACCCCGCATCCGCCCTCCCCCGGGGGCATGTTCGCTACTCCGACCCGGGAAAGCTCATGGCGCTGTGCGGCTATGGGGAATCGGGCACGCCCACGGCCGAGGAATGGGATCTCATCGATGCCCTTCTCGAACATCCGAGCTTCCTCGATCTGGCCAAGGACGACCTGCGTGACTCCCGATATCACGACATCGGCCTGCGTTCGCCGGCCTTCACGCGGCTGGCGAGGCGTTTCTCCGACGAGTTGTTCCACCGGTTCGAGCGTTTCGCGCGCGCGAATCTCACCAAGGGATATCCGCTTCTGGTCTCCGGTGGTTGCGGCCTGAACTGCGACTGGAACTCGGCCTGGCGGTCCAGTGGCCTCTTCGAGGACGTATTCGTACCGCCGTGCGTCAATGACACCGGATCGGCGATCGGCACGGCGGTCGACGCCATGCGGCACTTCACCGGCAAGGCGAAGATCTCGTGGGATGTCTATCGCGGCCAGGAGTTCGTCGACGACACACCCGACATGCCTGACGTCGTGGTTCACGACCTGGACCTCGCCGAGGTCGCCGACTTCCTGGCCCGTGACCATGTGGTGGCCTGGGCGAACGGCCGATGCGAGATCGGCCCCAGGGCGCTGGGTAACCGGTCGCTCCTGGCGGCGCCGTTCAGCCGGGACATGACGACGCGGCTCAACAAGATCAAGAACCGGGAGGACTTCCGGCCCATCGCGCCGATCTGCCTGGAGGAGGACGTCGAGCGGCACTTCGTGTGGAGAGGGCCGTCTCCGCACATGCTCTATTTCCAGGCCGTGCGAGACCCGGGTCTGGAAGCCGTCACGCACGTCGACGGCACGACCCGGGTTCAGACCGTGCGGGCCGACCAGAACCCCCTGATCCATGGCCTGCTGACCCGGTTCCGCGACCGGACGGGGACGGGTGTTCTCTGCAACACCTCCCTCAACTACCACGGCAGCGGCTTCATCAACCGGACCAGCGATCTGTACGAGTACTGCAAGCGCTACGGCGTCGACGCCTTCGTCTACCAAGGAAGGTTCTGCAGGTTCCGATGAGGTTCGCGCTCCTGAACATCATCAAGCGGGACCACCGGGCGCCTTCCCGTCACCCGTGGCGATGGTGCGTGTTCGTGCTGGTCGACGCGCTGATCCGGGCCATGCCGGTCAGGGGCCGACGGGCGGGCACGCTCGTCGTGCTGGTGAACCGGCTGGGTGACGCCATCGTCAGCCTGCCGCTCGTGCGCGAGCTTCAGGCGCACTACGGGAGCCAGGGCCCCTTCCTGGTTCTCGGAGACGAGAGCTGGCGCTGCCTCTCCGACAACCTCTACGCGGACATCCCCACCTTCTTCATCGACGAGGGCCGCTACACCCGCAGCCTGAGATACCGGCTGGCCGTCGGTTACCGCGTCCGCACGATGCGGTTCGAGCGGGCCGTCTGCTTCATGCACCATCGGCTGGAGATGCGCGACGACGCGCTGGTCTACGTCTCCGGCGCGACCGACACGATCGTGAGCAGCCTGCCCTTCGGCCACCTCCGCTGGTATCCCTGGCTCTTCGACCACTACCTCGGCCGGATGTCGCGCATCGTGGAGCCCGGCCCGCCCTACCTGGGGGCGGGCGAGCAGCTTCCCCCGCCCGGCTGCGATCATCCTCGGCGGGTCCCCCACGTCCTCGAACGTCAGCGGGCCTTCGCCGCCGCCCTCGGGCTGGAGCTGGTGCACCGGCACCGGCCGGTACGCGGAGCTCGCGGCAGGACCGTGCTGCTGAACTTCGGCGCGAAGGATCCCGCGCGGCAGTGGCCGATCGCGGAATGGGCCGCGCTGGCCGTCCGGATCGCCGAGCTGGGCTTCGAGCCCTGCTTCGTCGGTGGTCCGGCCGAGCGCGGCAGACTCGGTGAGGTCAGGGACGCGATCCGCGCCACGAGCCCCGCCGAGTCCGGCTTCAGGACACTGGTGGGCGACACGTCGTTCGGCGAGCTGATCGAGCTGTTCGCCGGGGCGGCGTGCTACATCGGCCCGGACACCGGCACGTCACACCTGGCCGTGCATCTGGGCACGCCCACGGTGACGATCCTCCTGCGGCCGGCCGAACCGGAGGAAGGCGACCGTTTCGGCGACTTCTTCCCCTACCCGGACGGCTATCTGACCAGCCCGTACCGGCCGGTGTGCACGACCAAGGCCGAGTTCCGCCGATCGGGGCCGCGCACCACCGTTCGCGACGCGGTCCTGCACGCGTTCGTCGGCCTGATGAGGGAGACCCGATGAAGGCCGGCGCCATGGTTCGCGTGCCGGCGGAGTTCCGGCTCCAGCGTGTCGTGGTCGTGGGCGACGCCATGGTCGACACCTACCTCCGATCCCGCCGGTCGTACCATCACGAGACCGAAGGCCAGACGGTGATCTCGGCCTACGCGGCGACGCATTTCCCCGGCGGAGCCGCGAACGTGGCGGCCAACATCGGTTCGCTGGGCGGCCAGGCCGTTCATCTCGGCGTCGTGGGGGACGACGAGGCGTCCGCGAACCTGCACGCCGCCCTGGAGCGGGGCGACGTTCGACCGGTTCTGGTCGTCGACCCCCTGCGGCCGACGACGACGAAACTCCGCGTCTACGACGGCGACTCGGCGGTCGTCCGCGTCGACACGGAATCGACGGAGCCGATCGGAGACCAGGTGGAGCGGGACCTGCTGCTGGCATGTCTCGCCGAGCTGGACGACGCGTCGGCCTTGGTCGTCTCCGACTACCGCAAGGGCGTGGTGACCGCGTCGCTGGCGAAGAACCTCCTGAAGCGGGCACACGCGCTCGGCATCCCGGCGATCGTCGACAGCAAGTCAGCGGACCTGCGCCACTTCGAAGGCTGCACCGTGTTCAAGTCGAACCTCGGCGAACTCGAGTCGGTGATCCGGCGCAGGCTGATGAGCACGGACGAGCGCATCGCGGCCGCGAGGTGGGTGTCCGGGATCCTGGGCGGGGCCACGGTGGTCGTGACGGAGGGGGAACACGGCATTCTGCGGGTGGATCCCGACGGCGGCTCTCATCGGGCCGCCCCGCCCCGGCCCGATGCGGTCAGGTCGGTCATCGGCGCGGGCGACACGGTGGCCGCCTGCCTGGCGCTGGCCTGTGCGGCGGGCATGGACGTGGCCGAGGGGGTGGACCTGGCGCTGCGGGCCGCCGCCGAAGCCGTCGCCGACGTGAACACGGCCGCCGTTCGCGGTCACATCAGAGCGTGACGTCCCACGATGGTGTCGATCGTCCCTGAGGTGGCGTGTTCAGCCCAGTGGCGGCCCAACACGACACGGGCGCCGATCCGGTCGGTCGTCGGCTTCTCGACGAGGCCGGACGCGTCGTGGTAGTCGCCACCCTTGAAATGCACGTCTGGCCGCAGGCTCTCCAGAGCGGTTCGCGGGTCGTCCCCGTCCATCGTGACCACGTGATCCACGCTGGAAAGAGCCGCCAGGATCTCCTGCCGGTGTTCGAGCGGGTAGATCGGCCGGGAACTCCCCTTCAGCCGCCGCACGCTCTCGTCACTGTTCAGGCCGACGACCAGGATGTCGCCGTGTGCCCTGGCCTCCGCCAGGCTGCGTACATGACCGGCGTGCAGCAGGTCGAAGCAGCCGTTGGTCCAGACGAGCGTGAGTGCCGCCCGCCGCCATCCTTCGCGTAGCGGCAGGAGCTCCGCCATGGTCGCGATCTTGGGTGTGACGTGGGGCTTCTCCCGGCCGAACATCGTCGACTCGACCAGCTCCACCAGAAGATGGACGACGGCGAGATGACACTCCTGGACCAGGGCGGTCGATGCCGCGGGAATCGCGATGACGACGTCGGCGGCCGGCCCGGCCTCCGGGTTGGGGCCGGTCAGCAGAATGGTCGCCATCCCGCGCTTCTTCGCCGCTTCGACACTCCGGATGACGTTGGGCGACCTGCCACTCGTGCTGAAGGCGACCAGCGTGTCCACGGACTCGCCCAGGGTCTCCACCTGGCGCGCGAAGACCAGGTCGAAACCGAAGTCGTTGCTGATGGCGGTGACCGCGGCCGAGTCGGCAGAGAGCGCGATCGCCGGCAGGCCGTTTCGTTCGGCCGAGTAGCGGCCGACGCATTCCGCCGCGAGATGCTGGGCCTGTACGGCGCTGCCGCCGTTGCCGACGGTGATCAGCTTGCCGTTCGCCCGAAAGGTTCGGACGATCTGTTCGGCCGCGGACAGAATGTGAGTCGCACCAGCCCGGGTCCGGTTCAGGGCGGCGGCTGACGACGACAACCGCTCGATGATGTTCCCGATCGCCGACTGGTCGACAGTGGACATACGGCGATCGTAGGTGATCGCCGTATGTCAGGACAGCGCGCGGAACGGGTCAGCCCAGATCGGGGTGGGGGATGTAGCGGCCGGGGTCGATCATGGCGAGAGCGGCGTCGTCGGCCATGAACGTGTCCATGTCGCTGATCCGCCAGCCGGCCCCGATCAGCACCGGTACGAGCGGATGCACTCCCGGCACCGCGATGCGGGCCACGTGGGGGAACGTTCCTCCGGTGGTCGCGGCGAGGGCGCCGAGCACGGCTCGCGCGCAGTCCTGCGGCGTCTCGCCACCGGCGGGGCCGATCACGATCTGACCGTCGGTCACGCGCGCGAAGGCGTATCCCCGGTCGGTCGCGTACGGTGTGACGCCCGGGATGGCGGCGTACCAGGCGAGTGTGCCCGGCCGGGCGCCTCCCGCGGCGCGAGCGTCCAACGGGGCGACGTCCTCCGGCCGCGTCTCCCCCACCGGTGGCGCGGGTAGTCCGGCGGCCGGCCCGGTCAGATACAGCAGCGGGCACCAGGGGCGCAACCCGTACTGGACGTAGAGACTTACCGCACGGGGGTCGGACGAGGCGAACGTCACCTTCGGACCGTCACCGGCGAGCAACTGCGACAGCAGCGCCCGCCCTGCCCCGGCGGACTGGTGCCCGCGCAGGACGAACAGGTCCCCCAGGTGGGTGACGGCGCCCCGTCGCAGGGTGCCGCCGAAGCCGTGGGTTTCGCGGGCATCGGCCGACGCGATGAGCAGCGTGCCGAAAGCGCGCTCGGCGTCGAGGAAGTCGCCCGCCGCGGGCCACCCGGTCAGCAGGCCGAAGCTCTCGGCCACGTGTCGCACGGCGGGCATGTCGGCATCGGCCGCGGCCCGCACGGTGAATCCCTGCATTCTCCGCTTCCTGGGGTCAGTGCGGCCGGCCGGATGCTCTGGCACGTGCGATGGAGGGTGACCCGGCCTGGGGACCGGCCATGGCCGACCGTACCGCAAACAGACCACCGGCTTCGGATTCGTCTTCTTCTTGCGGAACAGCTATGTCCAGCCTTCTTCTGGTCCCAGACCGATGAACTCGACGCGACCGAGGTAGAAGGCCGCCTTCACCTGGTCGGCCCCCGCCAGGTCCCGGATCTCGATCGCGGCCCGGCCGGAGGCGCCGTAGCCGACCGCGTAGTCCCCGGGGACGAGGCCGCCCAGGTCGGGGTCGGTGCGGGAGGCGTCCAGGAGCTCGGCGGTGAGCAGGTCGACGACGCCCTCCGCCAGGATCTGGCCGTCGGCCACGGACTCCACCGCCTCGGTGAAGTCGGGGTGGGCCAGGACGTGGACGAACTCGTGGACCATCACCGCGTAGAGGTGGGGACGCCACAGCTCCTTCGGCCCCCACGACCCGGCGGGAAGGTGGGCCGGCAGGTGGACGCGGGCCCGCTCCCCGGCCACGTGGGCCGGGGAATGCCTGAGCAGAAGGCCGATCAGATCGTCCAGCTCGCGATCGGCGGCGAGCCACTCGTCGAGCAGGTCGTCGAGCAGGTCCCGATGGCCGGGTTGGGCGTGGTCGTATCCGGCCGCGGACAGCGCGTACCCGGAGGACGCGTCACGGCCGACCAGGTGGATCCGCCGCCGCAGGAAGGCCAGCCGGGCATCGGCGTCGTCGTCGGCCGCTCCGGCGTCGATGACGCTCGCCGCGTAGTCGAATCCGTCGTGCAGCGGACCGGCCGCGTGGGCGGCCGGGAACGACGACCCCTCCTCGTGGACGAACCGCTGGATGGACGCGGCCACCTTCTCCATCCACGACAGGTCCTCCGGCTCGGCCGGGGAACCCCACCAGAGCGCCTCCTCGGCGAGCCCCGCCTTCAGCACGGGCAACACCGACGCCGCCAACGTGCCCGCGTCGAACACCACCGGGGGACGCCCATAGATCTCTGCCAGCCGGGCCGACGCGGTGGGGCCGGGCAGGGGGAGGGAAGATGGCAGCGCCGCCTCCAGCCAGCCGCTGGCCGACATGACCTCCTGCTCGAAGCGCTGCCCACCCGGCTCGTGGCGTCGCCCCCGGGCCCGATCGACGAGCAGGGAGGCCGCCCGCAGTCCGGAGAACTCGGGACCGGCGCCGTCGGCGTTGCGGGCCAGCAGGTCGAGGCCGTGCAGGATCCACCGCTGTTCGGCCGGGTCGGCGTCCGCCACGTCGACCCAGCGGGACGGGTGGTCGACGTCGCCCCCACGGACCTGCGACTCAAGCGTGCGGAACACGTGCTCGACGTCCTCACCGGCGAGCCGGTCGTCCAGCGTGGCGTCGCGTTTGGTCTTCCTGAGGCTCATCGGGTCTCCCCCCTCTTGCCTTCCCTGGTGACGCCGATGAAAGTCGTCATCCCGAGGAAGTAGGCCGCCTCGATGTTGTCCAGACCGACCTCTTTCCTGATCACGTCTGCCTGCTCTCCCGCGTCCTCGTAGCCGATCTCGAACAGACGGCTCGGTGGGGCCGAGTAGGGTTCGTCGCCCAGGACTATGCGTCTGGCAGTCGGGTCCTTGCTGACGTGATCGGCGAACCTGCGGAACACCTCGGCGGTGAGCACCTCGGTGATGCCCTCGATCATGACCTGCCCGTGGTCGGTGCCGTGCGCGACGGCCCTGAACTCCTCGTGTGTCAGTAAGTGCAGGAACTCGTGGATCAACGTGCGGGACTGTCTCCAGAGGTAGCTGGATTTCCCGCGCTTCGGGATGAAAGGCGTGATCGAGACCTGCCCCTTGCCGGGCGAGTGGCAGCCGGTCGTCTGGACCGCCCGGGTCACGTCGTCTCTGAACTTTCCGGGCTGGAGAAGGTCCGCGAGGATCTCCTCGCGGGCTTGCAGGTCGGCCTTCCGGCTGGGCTTGTAGCCCGCCAGCTTGTACGCGCCGTGCTCGCCCTTCCTGGTGCCGACGATGTCCGAGCGGTTCCTCAGCCAGTCCGTCAGCCCTTTCGTGCTCACGTCCCTGCTCTCGCTGCTGACGAGCCTTTCGGAGTATCTGACACCGGTGTGGTAGGGGCTATCGGGGTTCGCCAGGAAGACGCCGCCGAAGTCGGACGCCATCCACGTCTGGATCAGATCCGCGACACCCTTGATGTTCACCATGGAACGTGGCTCGACGTCCTTGTAGCGTGCGACATGGTCGGCCACGAGCGTGGAGAGATCGATCCGCAACCGCGCGGCGAGCACGTCCCTATGGAAAGACCCGATATGGGAGACGGTCGCGACGGTCGTGGTCGTAGATGTGGTCGTGGTCGTGGTCGTGGACGACGGGATGGGATCCGTGAAGTAGATCTCACGAAGCTTCGCCACCGATTCCGGCGACGGTGCCGCCAGACGGCCGCGGAACCGCACCTCGGCCCACCCGCCGACCCGGATGACCTGCAGCTCGAACGAGTCGCGGGAATCGTCGAACTTCTTCCTGGCCGGGCTCGTGGCCGCCTTGATGAGGCGAGGCACGACCGTGTCGATCTTCAGGCCGCCGGTTCTCATCAGATCGGCGTTCTCCGCGTAGACGCACACCGCGCGCATGAGCCACTCGACGGCGTCGCGATCTTTCAGGTAGTGCTCGCCCGCGAACCCGCGGCCGCGCCTGTCCTCGACGCCGGTCAGTCGCTTGATCAGGTCATCGATGAAGGGACCTCGCCCGGATCCCCTCATGGCCGGGAGGACCCCGCGGTAGCCGACCGTCAGGCCGACCACGCTCGGTTCCCGGGGCACGATGGGAGTGGCGATCGGAGGGGGCGTGCGTTTCTTGCGAGCCCCTTCCGATGATTTCCCGGTACCTTCGATCGCCTTCCGCTTCAGACCCACGCCCGACGAGGCCGATCCCTTCGAGTTCTTGTCGGGTGTCGTCGTCGTGACCGACTTCTTCGGAATACCGGCCGTGGACTCCGTGGTGCTCTTTCCCGTGGTTGGTGTGTCTTTCTTCGGCTTCGCCTTCGCCTTTTTCTGCTTCCGCTTGAAACTCAAGGCCGGCCTCCGATTGGATCGCGCGGAACGTCAGGATCAGGCCGACGTGGGTCAGGGCCTCGCGGTCGCCGTCGACGGTGAACGTCGGCTCCTCGGCGGGCAGGTCCGGGATGCGGAGCATGGTCCCGTCGTGGACGACCTGGCCCCAGTCGGCCGGCCCGTAGCGGACGTACAGGCCGATGTCCTCGAACATGTGCGGCGACAGCGGCACGACCAGGTCGCCGCCTGCGAAGGTCTCCCGCTCGGCCGCGAACTCTCCGGCAAGGTCGATGAACCGGGCCGCGGAGCAGGGCTTGCGCTCCGTCGGGCACCGCGCGGCATCCGCTGTGCCGGGTGACCTGCTGACACCGGTTTCCACCGCCGCCGGACCCGGTGTCACCATCCGGGCCGGCGTTTCCATCGCCGCCGAGGCCGCTCACAGTGACGTCCCCTCGGTGCCCACGATGGTCGCGGGGAGGGATTCACTGGTCGGTGCGGCCGCGGTCGCCGGGCCGGGTGTCACCGCCAGCAGGGCGAGCGGCACGACGACCGTCAGCGCCGCGGAAAGTGGTGATCTCACGTCCGAAGCCACCATGGACTCCCCCACGGAAGTATTCAGTTCAGAGACGATCCCCGAACGTATACATACGGGAGGAATTGCCGCCACGCCATCGGCCGATTTGAAGAGTTATTCATCCGCGACGCCATTCCATGATTTAGAAGAAAATCGTGAAATGGTTTTTTCTTGGGATTTGGCGCCGCCGAATCCCGGTTCTTCGGCAACCAGTGGCATCCACGTGCGCGTTCAAGAGCACCACTCCCGGGGGCAAGACGGTGCTCTCTGCGCTGCCGCCGTTCTGGTCAACGCCGCCCTTGGCGCGCTGGGACGAGCCCATGATCGGCGCGAGTGACAGAGAAGCGGCCATCTTGACGCTCCTCAGCCGCTCAGGTGTCCGGGTCACCAGCAGCGGTTGGCGACACACAGGGGCAGCCCGTCGGGCGGGGGCGACTGGGGGTCGTCGGCCATGGGATTGGTCCCACCGGTGGAGCCGGTTCCGTTGTTGTACCAGGCCTTGACGCCGCCCCGCCGCCGCGCAACCCGCCACAGCGAGGAATACCGCACACCTACCGATCCAGAATGGGAGGAGTTCCTCGGCCACTTCGAACGTCGGCGCGTCGCCTTGGCGACTGCGGTCGCGCCTACCGCACCGGCTGCGTTCACGAGCACAGCTGCTCAACCGAACTGATCTTGGTAGTGAACCACGAGTGTCCTCTCGGGCGGCTCAACTCTCTGTGACCACATTCAGTTCTGAGGGGGAAGCTGTTCGGCGTGTCGCGGCGATCGCCAACATGCTCACCCGTTCGTGTAGCCGGGCCGGCTTCTCGGCGTTGCGCCAGTGCGGAACGTCGAACACCAGGGTGTGGGCGACGATCGAAGTCAGGAGCACGAGACATACGAAGAACGGCCACCTCCGAGGCTGTTTCGGTCAGCACCCTGCCATTCTCCAGAGCTCGTCGAGTGATCACCATTCGACAAAACGGATCGCCAGTGGTCGTCGGTGGTGCGATGTGCACCTCCGGCAAGGAACTGCCCGCCCTTCACTCCATGTTTTCTGGGTGAATGTACGGGTTCTTCGGGGTACGTCGTGCTGAGCGTGTCCGGCCGCACTTCCGTGCGACAGCTCTAGCCGTATGTGACAAACATGTTGATGTGTACGTTCTGCCGTCTCGTACCGAACCCCCCTGTCCGGCCATCCTTAGATTTCGTCAGTCCGCCCGGTCTGAATCGTCGGGGCGAGAACGCCCCACGGTTCCGAGGGGAGACGAAACCGCCGATGGACGCCAACGGCATCGCGTCGATTCTGTGGTCGATCCTGTCCGCCCTGGTGGCGGAGGTGGTGATCGCGCTCGTGTGGTGGCTGCTCAAGCGGGCGGCTGACCGGGTCATGACGGCCTGCCGACGGGTTCGTCCCGCCGAGGAGGAGAGGGACGGCGCCCATGTCTGATCGCGATCTACTGGAGATCATCGCCTCCGGCGAGGGGCACGAGGAGGCATTCGAAACGCTCTGGCGGCGGCACGAAGCGGTGGTCCGCCGGACGTGCCGGATCATTCTGAAATCCGACACGGACCTCGTCGACGACGCCGTGAGCGAGACCGCGCTGCGCATTTATCGGACAATCCGGAAGCCCGGAAAAGCCGCGACCATCGCCAGTTTCCCGGCATACGCCGGTGAAGCCGCGAGAAACATCTGCAACACCCTGCTGGCCGAACGCATCAAAATACGGCTGACCCAGGAGCCGCTCGGCGAGCGAGGTGAATTCCTGGACCGGAATCCCGAACACGACCCGGTCGAATCCCTGCTCGACCACGACGCGATCGAGATCGTGGTCAAGGCGCTGCGGGAGCTCCCGGCCAAGAACAGAATGGTCACCTGGGCGACCTTCATGGACTCCTGGCACCCCGGAGGCACGGCCACGACCGTCATCGGGACCCGCGACTCCGACTACCAGGCACGCAGCGAAGGGCGCAGACAGCTCTATGCCGCGCTGAGGGTGTATTTCCACGATCACTTGGCGACCCGATCGTGCCCGGATCTCACGATCCTCGTCGGCCGAGCCGCCGAGCGGAGCGCCGGCGGCCGGATTCCGCCCACGGACCTCAAGCTCGTGGTGAAACACATGTTCTCCTGCTCCGCCTGCAGGGAGACCGAACCCCAGCGGGTACGACAGGCGCTGCGCGCCTCCCCTTTCCTGCTGACGCCGGAGGGGCTGCGCCGGATCCAGGAACGGCTCCGGCTGGTCTCGGCGGAAACGCGTATGCCGGCGAGGACGACGTACAAGAACAGACCGCCTGCTCCGAAGACAGGCCGCACCCGCCCCCGTTCGCGGGACCCGCGCCGGCCGGTTCCCAAGCTCCCCGCCGGGCTCGTGATGCTCGCGCTGCTGGGCTTTCTCTTCGCCACCGGGCACCCGCAGCAGATCTACGAGGCGGCCTTCCCCTCAACCTCGGAGAGCGCGGCTCCGGGGCCTGTTCCGCCTCGCGCCGCCCCGGAGACCCGGCCCACGGCCGCCGCCTCCCGTGGCACGAAGCAGACCGCTCACCGACCTCGCGAGGAAGGCCCGGACGAGCAGCCCGACCAGCTGGCGGAACCACCCCACGACGACCGCCCGAACGAGGAGCCCGCACAGAACGAGCCGATCGAGGACACGACGGACGTCGACGTGGCGGACGAGGATGTGACGAACGAGGACGGGGCGGAGCCGCCCGTGGTCGAGCCCCCGGTCGAGGCGCCGGAGCCCGAGCAGCCCCCATCTGAGGACACCCCGGTCGACACGCCCGTCGCACCCCCGGAGGAAGCGGTCATGGTCCGGCCCGACCACGAGCTCACCGTCCGCGTCGTCGGGGTCTACGGCGCCGTCACCGTCAGCCACGACGGAACCGACGCGGGCGGCTGCGCGCAGAGTCAGGGCGAAGCCGTGGCCTGCTCTTTCGCGATCCCCGACGGCGCCCAAGTGACCATCACCGTCCCCGACGGCCAAGTCGACTGGATCACCGGCGCCTGCGCGGGCGCCGACTCCGCCTGTGTCTTCACCATGTCCCACGACCGGGTCGTCAAGGTCCACAACTACGTCCCCGGCTGATCCAAGTTTCTGGTGTACGTCTCCCAGGCAGGCGGCCGCGAGGGTGTGGACCAAGAACTTCACCGTGGGGCGATGCCTACTGGGTTTAGGTCATAGCCTAATGGTGTTAGGCATATCATGACGACATGAAGGCAATCCCTTTGACGGCGGCCTCGATCGTCGAGGCGGCCGCCGACCTTGCGGACGCGACGGGATTCGACTCGGTCACGTTGTCCGCCGTCGCCCGCCGGCTCGGAGTGCGGAGCCCCAGCCTGTATTCACACGTGCAGGACCGCGACGCGTTGCTGGAGGGTGTGACGGTCCTGGCCCTCACCGAACTGGCGAGCCGGGTGTCGGTCGCCGTGGCGGGGCGGGCCGGACGGTCAGCCCTTGAGGCGCTGGCCGACGCGCATCGCGACTACGCGCGCGAATCGCCGGGCCGTTGGGACGCGTTGCAGCGCCCTGTGGGTGAGGAAGCGGCCCGGTCGGCGGGCGCGCGCGACATCGTCGCCCTCACCGCCGCGGTCCTGCGTGGCTATCCGCTGCCGGAGAGCGAGCACGTCCACGCCGTGCGGTTCATCGGCAGCACCGTCAACGGCTATCTCCGCATCGAGCGCAACGGCGGCTTCGCGCACAGCCGGCCGTCCGCCGCCGTCTCCTGGCATCGGATCATCGACGCCCTCGACGCCGCTCTGCGGGCCTGGCCCGCGCCCTCCGAAGGAGCACGACCATGATCATTACCGCCGTGGACGACCGGCTCGTCCGGGGCGTCGCCGAGCTTGAACGCACCCCGCGAGGCGTCCGACTCCACCGGCTGCCCGGCCGGGTGCGCGATCAGTTCCCGGATCCGCAGCTGTCGATGATGGAGGCGCAGCCCTCCGGCGCCCGTCTCGTGTTCACGACCGCGGCGCGGACGATCGAGCTGGTCGTGCATCCCACCCGGGTCGCCTATCGGGGCGCGGATCGGCCGCGCGGAGGGATCGATCTCGTCGTCGACGGAGAACTGGTCGCGGAGGTGCGACTGGCCGACGGCGATCTCGTGGAGGTCGACCTCGAAACGGGGGCGACGCGGTTCCGGCCGGGTCCCTCCCAGACGGTGTCGTTCCAGCGTCTGGGCCCAGGTGACAAGGACATCGAGATCTGGCTGCCGCACAACGAGGGGCTTGAGCTCGTCGAGTTGCGGACGGACGAGCCCGTCCGTCCCGTCGACGCGAAGGGCCCGTTGTGGGTTCACCATGGCAGCTCGATCAGCCACGGCTCGAACGCGAGCGGACCCACTCAGATCTGGCCCGTCGTCGCGGCCCGACGCGCCGGCGTCGAACTGCGCAACCTCGGCCTCGGCGGCAGCGCGCTGGTCGACCCGTTCACCGCCCGCGTCATCCGTGACTCCGCGGCAGACCTGATCAGCGTCAAGCTCGGAATCAACGTCGTGAACCTCGACGCCATGCGGCTGCGGGCCTTCGTCCCCGCCGTCCACGGCTTCCTCGACACCATCCGCGACGGACACCCCGACACACCGCTTCTGGTGATCTCCCCCATCCTGTGTCCCATCCACGAGGACACCCCGGGACCGGGAGCCGTGGACCCGGCGACGCTGGGCACCGACCAGGTCCGCTTCACCGCGACCGGCCGGCCCGGAGACCGTGAGCTGGGACGTCTCACGCTCCGCGTGATCCGCGACGCGCTCGCCTCCCTGGTCGAGCGGCGTGGTGACGACCCGAACCTCCACTACCTCGACGGGACCGCGCTCTACGGAGAGGCGGACGCCGCCGAGCACCCCCTCCCCGACGCGCTCCACCCCGACACCGCCACGCATCAGCTCATCGGCCGCCGGTTCACCGACCACGCCTTCGCCCCGGGAGGTCCCTTCTACTCGGCGCTGTAGTCGCGGGCCCAGCAGACCTCCGGCTGTACGAGAAAGGCCACCAGACCCTCGCGGATGTCATACGGCTCACCGGTGTATCGCTCGGCGATCCGGTCGACGATCGGCAGCGCCGCGTCCCCCTCGATGCGCCGCACGACGCGGCCGCGCACGGTGGCCATGTCGAGGGGGTTGTCCGAGCCGGTCACCGAGAGGGCGATGCGGGGGTCGGCTTCGAGGTTCTGCGCCTTCCGCGAGCCTGCAAGCGAGAAGAAGGCGATCAGGTCGCCCTCCACCCCCACCCACACGGGAACGCTGTGGGGCGCACCGTCGGGCAGGAGGGTCGCGACATGGGCGACCGTGTCGCTCAGGAAGTATCGGCGGACGTCGGGCCAGTTCTTCGTCATGGCCTCAGGCTAGGGTGCGGACGATGGCCGGGCAGATCGACGGAAAGCTCGCCGCCGGCTGCTCATCAGCGGTCCACGCAGGACGAAAGACGTTCCCCATCCGCGCCTCGCTGGTCAGGCCCAGGCCGGACGATGCGACCTCCGGCCGAACGGGCCATCCTGCGAGGGCGACCGCGGTCAGGGTGACTTCCACCGGCTCTTGCCCCGCGTACGCCGGAAACGCCTGGGCCCGCGCCACAGCGGATGCTCGAACGAGTACAGCTGCGCCGCCTCCACCAAGGTCGTCACCACACGCAGCCGCGGCTGCGAGACGATCCCCTTACCGTGTTCCACCAGGAGAACGCCGAGCTGGGACCACGCCGGTATGACATGGCCGTTTCCGGTGACGACCACGTCGGCCCGCTGATCGCGCGCCCACTTCCGGAAGTCCGACCTGATCGTCCGGGCTTCCCTGAGGTGGTCGGCGGCGTCTTCCGGCCCGCTCTGCCGGGCCCGTTCGGTCAGTACGGCGTACGCGCCCTGAGGGATGTCGAACGCGTCGGCGAAGGTCTGCGCCAGGTCCAGCAGCGCGATCGCGGCGGATGGTTCTCCACGCAGCCGGTCCGCGCGTGCGAAGGCGATGAGCTGCTTGATCGCCATCAGGGCCCATACCGGGATCCGGGGCTCGCCGCCGACGATCGGCGGGATCCGGCCGTCCCAGACACGTTCGTACCAGGCGCAGAAACTGCGTAGCTCGAAGTGCCAGACGTTGAAGTCGGTGGCGAGCGCCAACCTGACGGCCAGCGCGGCGGGCCGGCCGTCGTGGCGGCGCAGGAGGTCGAGGAGCCGCGTCTCAGGCGGCCGTTCGGCGAGGTCGCGCTCGCAGCGCAGCATCCGCTCCCGCACCGTGCCGTCTGGATCCGGGGTCCCTTCGAGGGCGCGGCGGTAGAACGGCAGGGCATCGCCGGGCCGCCGCAGCTTCTCGTGGTAGGTGTTCGCGATCAGGAGGGAGATGAGGGTCGCCGCGCCGTTCTCGCCACGGCGTTCGCACAGGCCACGCCTCTCCTCGCGGTAGCGGATCGAGATCTCGAACTCTCCGAGGTCCCAGCAGACCTTGCCCAGGCGCGTCACGACCTGCTCGATGAGCTGCTCGTCGCGCAGGGCGCGGGCGTAGATCTCGGCCTGGCCGAAGGCGTCCTTCGCGCGGACGTTGTCGCCCAGATGTCTGCGCGCCTCACCCAAGCCCAATGTGATCTTCAGCAGAGTACGCAGGTCCGGGCGGACCAGCAGCTGGTCGTGCGCCAGCTGGTAGTTCAGCTCCGCCTCCGGCCATCGGGCCAGTTCCTCGTGGGCGCGTCCCGCGTTGTAGAGACCGTCGACCGACTCGGCCAGGTCCGAGGCGTCCGCGGCGGACTGGGCGGCGTGCAGGTAGGCGCCCACCGCCTCCGCGGGCCGGTCCAGGTCGAGGAGACAGTGGCCGATCTCGTTGGACAACGTGGCGGCGAGCTGGGGGTCGCCGAACTTCACCGCGGTGTCCCGCAGCGCGCGCAGGACGGTGAGAGCTCCTTCCGCGTCGCCCGCCTCCCGCCTCTTCTTCGCCCGGACGGCGATCTTCCGCATGACCGCGACGCAGCGCCCGAAGGTGCCCGCGAATCGTCGTCCCGCCTTTCCGAGCCGGCGGGTGGACACCCTCCACTCGCGGGCGACGGCGGCGAGCTCGCCGGTCATGCCCGGCCACGCGGAGGTGAGGGCCGCGGTGAAGGCAGCCCAGTCTGCGGGATAGCCGGCCCTGCCCAGCCGCCCCTTCGCGACTTCGCGTTTGTCGATGAGGGCGGGGTCGACCCGCTGCGCCCTGAGGCCGATCGCGACCGCGCGTTCGAGCCAGGTGAGGGCTTCCGAACCCAGGTCGGGCCACTGCGTGTCGACCAGCCACCCGGACAGCCGGGCCACCGATTCCGGTGAGCCGAGGCCATAGTGGCCGAGGAGGGCGCCTTCGATCGCGTCCACGAGATCGGCGGAGGCCTCGCCGCCGGTGTGGACGCGCGTGCGGGCGATCAGGACCTTGGCGGTGAGAGTGGCGTCGCCGAATTTGGCGGCGTAATCCCCGGCGGCGGCGAGGATCTCCTCAGCGTGTTCTCCGTCGGGTCGCAGGGCGACCGCGTCCACCAGCGCGTGCTGTTCCATGTGGACGTTGCCGACCCGCAGTGAATCGGCCACCACGCGGTCGAGTGTCTCGCCGCGTCCGGCCGCGCCGGTGAGGGACTCCAGCCGGAGCCGGTAGGTGTCGCGGCTCCACCGCGACCCGAGCCACGTCGCCAGCTCCACCGCCTCTTCGAGGTGGACGGCAGCCGCCGCCGGGTCGCCGTTCTCCTCGTAGAAGACGCCGATGCGGTAGAGGATCTCCGCGAGTTCCTCCTTCGCGCCCGCCGCGTGCGCCTCTCCGGCGGCTGACTGGTAGCGCTCCAGGGCTGCCTCAGGGGCCTGGAGCTGGACCAGCACGTCGGCGAGGCCGATGCTGATCTGGCGCCGGCTGGTGTCGGAGCCTTCCCATCGGGTGAGGTGCTCGGCGAACCCGTAGCGCAGCAGCGCGGGGATCGGCTGCCCCCTGCGCGCGGTCCGGATCCCCCGGGTTACGGCGGTCTGGAGGGTCGTGACGATGTCGCCCGCCGAACGGGCGAGTTCGTTGGCGCGTTGCAGGTAGTCGTCCGCCACGAGCCCTTCTCCGGCCTCCGCGTACAGCTCGCCCAGTTCGGTCAGGGCTCGGGTGGTGATGCTCAGGTCGTCGGCTGGCGTCCCTCTCTCGTACAGCTTCAGGAAGCAGCTCGCCGACGACTGGACCTCCCCGGCCTTGCGCAGCAGACGGCCGAAGACGAGCAGCGCGACTTCGGCGGACAGCGACTCCGACGCCCACGCCGCCAGCGACGTCGTGAGCTCAGCGGTCCGGGCCTGGCGGTGCGCGGCGATCTCATCGGCCGTGCCCGGCCGGAGGTCGACCCGGTCGTGCGGGGGGAGCGCCGCGTTCAGGGCGGCCGGGACCACTCCCCAGCCGACGACGCCCCGGCGGCGGTAGAGGGCGGCCAGTCGCTGGACGTGCGGGTTGACCGGCTCGCGGAAGCCGTCGGCCGCGTGCTGGTTCCACACGAAGCCGCGCGCCTGCGGCGCCATCGTGACCATCTGCAGGTAGTCCAGGTCGACCTTCAGATCGGCTCCGCTGTATCCCCAGAAGGCGAAGAGGAAATCCCGTAACAGTTCTCGGAGGACCACCGCCTTCGGACCGGCCAGGCCACGTCCCTCGTCCTCCACTCGGGCGATGATCGATTCGGGGATGTCGAGAGAACCGTGAATCTTGAATACGTGAACGAAGCCGGGGTCGTCGCGGTACGCGCCGAATTCCTCGTCGGTCCGGTATACCCGGAACGGCACGCCCCCTTCTTCGAGGGCGAGCTCCAGCAGCCGGTCGAAATTGGTGGTCACCACATGGCGGACCAGACCGTGCGCCGCCGCGGCGGCCGTCAGGCGGTGATTGTGGTTGACGAATCCGTGGTCGAGCGATCGGAGCGACTGGAAATACCGAGGGGTCGCCGCGCTCAGCACCGAGGCCACGACCTCCGGTGGCAACCCGTGCTTCGCGGGGTCGGCCAGCATTTCGAGGCCGAGGAGAGTCTCCAGGTGAGGCGCCAGAAAGGGGTCACGACCCGCGATCGCGCGGAGGGTCTCGTCCCGGAGCGTGTGCCAGTCGGGAAGGGTCGAGGGCGGATCCATGCTGATTCCCGCGCCGCAGAACAACAGCACACGTCGCGAGACGAGTGCTTTACGAAGATCGCCTTCCCGGGCCATTCTGTTTCCTCTGATCGGGAGGCAATCGTAATCCGCGTGATCGGGATGCGATCTGCGCGGCGTCGATGGCGCGAGCGACGAAAAGCAGGGAGAACGGACCGAATCTCCTACGTGCCACCGGAATACGGCGGAAACGGGCCGTGGATCGGCCTCGCCCGTCGCCATCGGGCGGAGATCCGGCGCTTCGATGTGTTCCGGTGAACCCGGCGCTAGCCGGCGGTGAACCAGACCTCTACCGCGATGCCGGGGGAATCGCTCATCGGCTGGGCCACGAGCGTGGCGATGCGGCCATCGGAGAGGGTGACGTCCACCACCGCTCCCCTGCCCTGCGCGACCAGCCGCACGGCGGCGTCCTCCAGGGTGAGCCGATCGTGGTGGCACAGGTCCCCGGGCGCGGAACCCGGTACGGGGGTTCCGGCTCTGAGCCTCTTCGCCCGGAGGAACTCCTCCATCAGGGCACGCTCGTGTTCGCTGCTCAGTTCGAGCAGCCGCTGCTCGACACCGGTGGCCGACTGCCGGGCCAGGGCCGTCATCGCCCTGCTCGCCCTGGCGGCCGGGCAGGTGATGCTGATGACGCCGGCCATGCGCCCGCTGAGCGGGTTCCGGATCGGTGTGGCCACGGCGGTGAGCCCGTGGAGGTTCGCCGAGAAGTGTTCGTTGCCCACGACCCGGCAGGTTCGCCGTTCCACCAGCGCCGAGCCGAAGGCGGTGGTGCCGATGTCCGGCTCGGCGTAGCTGAAGCCGGGGGCGGCGCCGACCGCGTCCAGGTTCCTGGCCTGGGCTTTCTCGCCCACGTTGCGCAGGAACATCACGCCCGTCGCATCGCCCAGGAACATGCCCGTCGGGGTGCCCGCGACTGCGGTCTGCAGCCGCGCGAACACGGGCCGGGCCGCGCGCACCAGCTCGCAGTCGAAGTCCAGATCGTTGAACTGGCGTGGGCGGGCGGTGTCGGGAGTGAGCCCCGCGGCCTGACACCGCTGCCACGAATTCAAGATCGGAGTGCGTACTTCGCTCGCTGTGAGCTTTCCGTCCAGGAACCGCTCCAAGTCCACGACGCCTGTCATTCGACTCGCTCCCAAAGCTCCCTCCGACTAAGCACGTATCTCAATAATATTGACAAATGGCATCATTATTCTCATTGACGGTCAAAGGGTAATCAATTTTCCACGGCCGTTTCATGGGTCGGCGAGTGGGAGGCGAAGGACGAAGCGCGCTCCGTTCGGAGGCGCGTCCTCGACACGCAGGGTGCCGTGGTGGGCATGGGCGATGTCGCGGGCGATGGCCAGGCCGAGCCCGGTGCCGCCGATGTCACGGCTGCGCGCGGTGTCCAGCCGGGTGAAGGGCTGGAAGATGTGCTCGCGCTCCGCTGGGGGAACCCCCGGACCGTCGTCGGTGACGCTGAGTTCGGCCATGCCGTCGCTGCGTCGCACCCCTACCACGACGGCGTGGGCGGCGTGCCGCTGCGCGTTGTCGAGCAGGTTGTTCAGCACCCGGTAGATCTGGATGGGGACGCCGTTGGCCAGCACACCGGGGGTGAGATCGAGTCGGGTCGGGTGGGGGTCGCCGATCCGGCGCGAGGTTTCGGTTTCGGCGAGTTCGACGAGGTCGACGTGCTCCAGGGTGGTGGACGGGGCGTCGCCGATCCGGGCCAGCAGGAGGAGGTCGGTGAGGATGGCCTGCAGCCGGTCGACATCGCTCAGCGCGTGCCGGAGCAGGTCGGCGAGGTCGGTCTCGTCGGGGTGGAGTCCTGCTTCCTCCAGTTGGACTCGCAGCCCGGCCAGAGGAGTGCGCAGTTCGTGAGAGGCGTCGGTGGTGAAGCGCCGCTGACGATCGAGCGACTGTCTCAGTGACGTGGTGGCCTGTTCCAGCTCGGTGGATATCGTGTGCTCGTGGGTGTAGCGGCGGGCGTTGTCGACGCACACCGCCGCGCGGTTGACCAGTTCCTCGGCCAGGGAGAGGTCGTCCTCCTCGAACGCGTCACTGACCTCGGAGCGATAGAAGTTCACTATTCCGAGGGTGATGCCGCGGGTCCGCATCGGCGCCGCGATGAGGGAGTGGATGCCGTGCGCGCAGACCCGCTGGCAGCGTTCGGGATCCTGTGCCATCCAGCCGAGGTTGGTGGCCAGCACCAGTTCGAGTATCGGCTGCTCGGCGGCTACGCTGCGGGCCTGCGGCGTGGACGGGAGCGGGTGGATGAGCGCCCCGGCCTGATACAGGCAGGACCCTTTCGTGACGCCCCTGAGGGCGACCCGGCGTAGCCCCGCGTAGATGGGGGCGGGCTCCTCTCCGCGCAGCACGCGGTCGGAGAGATCGACGCCGACGTAGTCGGCGAACCGCGGGACGGCGACCTCGGCCAGTTCCTTCGCGGTCTGGGTCACGTCGAGAGTGGTGCCTATCCGGCAACCCGCCTCGCACAGCAGGCTGAGTCGTGCGCGTGCCTGCAGGGCGAGCCGGCCGATGGCGGGCTCGCTCACGGCGAGCAGCCACCCGTCGGTCGCGGTGTCCGGGGCGGCCGGGACGGGTGGGACGGGTGGCCGGTGACCGGGCCACGAGACCGATGTCACGTGCCGGGACGCGCCGCAGTCCACGATGGCCTCGACCGCGGTGCGGTGCGTGCCATCCGGGCGGCTGAGCAGCAGGGCGGTGCGGCCCTGCGACAGCGGCACCATCGCGACGCCCACGTGCTCGGCCGAGCTCAGTTCCGCGGCCTTCTCCAGGATACGAAGCCGGTCGTCCGCGGACACGGTTGAGGCGGCGGAAGCGTCGTCCGGCCAGCCGCTGTCCACCAGCGTGACCCCCGCCCCCCGGGCCCGGCGCCTGGCGTGGAGGAAGGCCCGGAGCGACGCCTGTTCCCGTTCGGAGTTCTGCTCGAGCAGACGTTGTTCGATGCTTCTGGCCGCGGTCGTGACCAGGGCGAGCATCGCCGGATCGGCGTACCGGTCCGGGCAGGCCAGATCGAGGACGCCGCGGATGCGGCCGCTGATCGGGTCGCGGATGGGAGCGGCCGCGCAGGCGAGCGTGCGCAGCGCGTCGGCGAAGTGTTCCCTGCCGCGGATGAGCGCCGGACGTCGCTCGGCCAGTGCGGTGCCGAGCGCGTTGGTGCCACCGGCCTCCTCTGTGAACCCGAGGCCGGGCTGGATCGGCAGCCGGTCCAGCCACGTGCGGACCGCCGGTTCCCCGGCCCGCAGCCGCAGGATCCTCGCCCGCTCGTCGGCGAGAGCCGCCGCCACCTTGATACCGGAGACCTGGGATTCCAGCTGATCGAGCACAGGTACGGCGGCAAAGACGAACTCGCCGTCCGTGTCGATGTCCGGGTGGAACACGATGGATATGTGGTCGGGCGTGATGCCCCCGCGCAGGCACCGCCGCCATGACGCCAGCACGCCGTCGCGAACGGCGCTCTCGACGGGCTCGCCGGCCAGGAAGCGCTCGAAGGCAACGGTGAGAGCGGCGATGCCGTCTTCGCCAGCGCTATTGACCATCTCGCCCTTCCCTCACGGCTTATCTCCACTCAATCTAGACACATAGTTCTTCCAGATTTATCCAAATTGATCCCATTTGCCGCAAAACAAACCATTCCGGGGTATTGGAAGCTTTTTAATGTGGTTTGGTGGCATTCTTTGTCGGATGTGTCGATCGTTGTCGTTATCGGGGGTTGACGTGCGAAGAAGCAGACCCCGGCATGCCGAGCACGGTGAGGTCTTCTGTCGTGTACGTGGTGGGATCGAAACGTCAGGCATCTCGTGGGCCCGTGATCGGCACGAGTGAGAGAAGTTCGGCGTTCTGCAAGACGCAGAGTCGATGTCCTCGCGAAGCCCGGTCCCAGCCCACGGGCAGGATGCCTATTGCTAGTCCAGGCAGACACCGAACGCGGCTACATGAAGCTCGATCAGGGCGCGGATCGGGAATGGACGGAGCCGCCGGCGGCCCGGCGGCGGACGTGCCGCCGGGCACGTGGATCACCGGTGGCAGCGCGTCGAGCAGCGACTCCTGGGCCCGCTCGCCGAAGTCGAACCGGCCGCCTCTGAAGACGGCGTCCTCGGTGGCCGCTCTCATCGACGAGATCGCGCGGCCGGCCTGAGCGACCGCTCAGACCAGGCCGCGCCGGCGGGCCTGGACGCCTGCCTGGAACCGGGTCTCGGCGTTGAGCTCGTCGAAGAGGTGGCGCAGCCGGCGGCGGAGGCTGCGCGGGCTGGTGCCGAACTGGCGGGCGATGGCGTCGTCCTTGAGGCCGGCGGCCAGCAGGGCCAGCAGGCGGCGGTCCTCAAGGTCGAGGTCCGGGTGCTCCCCGTCCTCCTCCGGCGCGCGGTCGCCGGTCGGCTCGGGCACGGAGTCGGGCGGGGTGGCGGGCGGGGCGGCCTGCGGGTACATCGGCACCGCTTCGCTCCACATGCGCTCGAACAGCTCGACCAGGGCGACGACCATGGTGGATCCCCTGATCAGCACACTGCGGCTCAACGGCTGGTGCAGGTGGAGGTGCAGCGGCATGATCGCCACCCGCTGGTCGGCGAGCACCATCTTGAACGGCAGGCCGGGCAGCACCCGCGCCTCCTCGCCCACCTTGAGCATGTCGTCCAGCTGGTCGAGCGCGCCCTCGTGCTGGAAGGCCTCCGGCGCGTAGATGGTCCGGTAGCGGACGCCGTCGCGCAGGCGGTCGCTCTGGACGGGGTTGCGGTAGTCCAGCACGTAGGGCGGGCGGTCGAAGGTGAGCACCTCGTCCTTGGCCTCCTGCTGCACCTGGCGGTACCACCGGGCGAGCACCTCGGGGCCGGCCAGCACCTCGAACTGGCCGATGTCGTCGGGATCCTGGCCGACGGCGCGGAAGGCGGTCTCCAGCTCCTCGGCCGTGTCGGTGATCCGGTCCAGTTCGCCCTGCAGGTCGCGGACGAGAGAACGGATCGCGCTCCCCGGGCTGGTCGCCGTCCAGCGGGGCGAGCGGCCCCACAGCCGGTTGATCAGGCCCTTGGCCTGGAGTCTCGTCAGCGACGACTGGATGCGGCCCGAACTCTCGCCGCTCCTGGCGACGAGCTCCTGCACCGTGATGCCGGGAGAGGCCAGCACCGCCCGGTAGATCCGCTCGTCGAACACGCTGATGCCCAGCACCTCAAGCATGGGAAGATCTTGGCCACTTCCGGCGGCTGCCGCAATAGGCCACATGAGCACCATTGGCAGCAGTGTTAACAGACAGTTAGAAATCTGGTCGTGCTACAGCGAACCCTCATCACCGGCGCTGTGTTATCAGCGCTGGTAGCGGCCGCCGCCCCTGCTCAGGCGACCCCCGCCGCGGCCCCCGTACCCCCGAAGACGATCACCCTCATCACCGGGGACACGGTCACCCTCCGCCCGCTCCCCGACAAGCAGACCCGGCTGGACGTCAAGCCCGGCCCCGGCCGGGAGAAGATCACCTTTGTGCACCGGCGCGGCGAGGACGGCCTCAGCGTCGTCCCCGTCGACGCGATGCGCCCGCTGGCCGAGGGCAGGCTCGACCCCCGGCTGTTCAACGTCACCCAGCTCACCGCGTTCGGGTACGACGACGCCGCCAGCCCCGCACTCCCGCTGATCGTCAGCTACGGCGCCGACGTCTCCGGTCTGCGCGTCGCCGGCGGACGCCCGCTGACCGCGATCAACGCGATGGCTCAGCGTGAGCCCCGCGCCTCGGCGGGCACCCTGTGGAAGTCGCTGACCGCCGAGGCCAGGGCCGCCGCCGCGCCCGAGAAGATCTGGCTGGACGGCAAGGCCAAGCTGTCGCTCGACGTCAGCGTGCCGCACATCGGCGCGCCCCAGGCGTGGGCGGCCGGGCACACCGGCAAGGACGTCAGCGTGGCCGTGCTCGACAGCGGCTACGACCCCGACCACCCCGACCTCAAGGGCCTGGTCGTCAAGACCGCCAACTTCACCTCCGAGCCGGACGTCCGCGACCTGAACGGGCACGGCACCCACGTCGCCTCGACCATCGCGGGCTCCGGCGCCGCCTCGGGCGGCACGCACAAGGGCGTGGCCCCCGGCGCGAAGCTGATGATCGGCAAGGTCTGCGGGCAGAGCGGCGACTGCCCGGACTCCGGCGTCATCGAGGCCATGACGTGGGCGGCGGAGAACGGCGCGAAGGTCGCCAACCTCAGCCTCGGCAGCCCCGACGCGCCCGGCGACGACCCGCTCGAACAGGCCGTGGAGACGCTGACCGAGAAGTACGGCACGCTGTTCGTCGTCGCCTCCGGGAACTCGGGACCGCAGACGCTCAGCTCGCCGAGCAGCGCCGACCGGGCCCTGTCGGTCGGCGCGTCCTATCGTGACGCCGACGTCGTCGCCGACTTCAGCAGCACCGGCCCGCGCGTCGACGACGGCGCGGTCAAGCCCGACCTGATCGCCCCCGGCGTGGGCATCGTGGCGGCGCTGGCCGGGAGCGACTCGTACACCGCCATGAACGGCACGTCCATGGCCACCCCGCACGTGACGGGCGCGGCGGCGATCCTGGCCGGTCTGCACCCCGACTGGAAGGCCGACCACATCAAGGCCGCCCTCATGGCCTCCACCGCGCCCGGCGAGGAACTGGGCGCCTACGTCCAGGGCTCCGGCCGGGTGGACGTCGCCCGCGCGGTGACCCAGCAGGTCACCTCCGAGCCTGCGGCGCTGACCATGGGCGACTTCGAGCTGCCCGTACCGCCCGCCGAGCGCACGCTCACCTACCGCAACGACGGCGACGCCGCCGTGCGGCTGAACCTGAGCGTTGTCGCCAAGGACGGCCAGGGCGCGACGGCGACGCCGTTCACGCTCAGCGCCACCTCGGTGGAGGTGCCCGCGCACGGCGCCGCGCAGGTGGCGGTGACCTCGAAGGCGTCCGCGATCGGGCGCTACAGCGGCACCGTCATCGCCACCGGCGACGGGGTGTCGGTGCGTACCGGCATCGGCATGCGGGTCGAACCGGAGAAGCGGCGGGTCAGGCTGACCTTCACCGGCTCTGACCGGAAGCCCGCTTCGGTCGCCTTCGCCGGCGTGATCGATCTGGACACCGAGGAGCAGACCAACCTCGACGTCTCCGGCGGCAGCCTGGAGCTCAAGCTGCCCAAGGGGCACCGCTACACGGTCGTCACGCTCATGCTCGACCACGACGGCACGCTCGTGATGGCCGCCGACCCCGAGTTCACCCTGAACGCCGACCGCGTCATCGCCGCCGACGCCCGCGCGGCCCGGCCGGTGGACGTGCGTACCCAGGAACCGACGGCCCGGCTCGCCATGGGCATGGTCGGCATGCTCCAGCTCGTCGAGGGCAAACAGCCCTTCGGCGTGGACGTCGACCTCGCCCGCGACGCCGACCGCGTCGAGGGCGTCAAGGCCATCCCGTCGGGACGCATGGCGAGCAAGAAGTTCGCCTACTACCGGTGGACCCAGTGGGCCAAGCCGAACGGCGACGGCTATGACGCCAGTCCGTACTGGTACCACCTGATGAAGGCCGAGCCGGGCATCCCGGCCGACCCGGGGTACCGGCCGCGCCGCCAGGACCTCGCCGAGGTCACCTCGACGTACGCCACCCAGCAGGACGGCAAGCACGGCGAGCACTTCGCCCTTCCCGTCCTGTACGGCAAGGAGCTGGCGTGGATGCCCTACGGCTCGTTGTCCACGTTCCCGCTGCCGTTCCGCCGCACCGAGTACTACACGCCGGGCGAGACCACCTGGTACCCGTCGTTCATCCAGTACAAGGCGCTGGACGCCTGGGACAACATCGACCAGTTCTTCTTCGGCCAGATGACGTCCTTCCGGGCCGGCCAGAAGAGCTCCGACCGCTGGAACTCCGGCGTCTTCGCCGCCTCGCTGAGCCCCACCGCCGACTCGTGGCGTGAGGGCGACCTGCTCCAGTTCGCCACCGGCCAGTTCGAGGACGCCGTACCGGGCCGGTACTCCTTCGGCGAGTACCAGAACCCCCGGGCCACGCTCCACCGCGACGGCAAGGAGATCTTCACCGCCAACCACCTGCCCGGCACCGTCGAGGTGCCCGCGGACGCCGGGGAGAGCCAGTACCGGATCACCATGACGGCCGACCGGGCCGCCGCCATGACCCGCTTCTCCACCCGGGTGGACGCCGAGTGGACGTTCCGCTCGAAGACCCCCGAGCCGGGCACCCGGCAGGTGCTGCCGCTGCTGTCGGTCAAGATCAGCCCAGAGCTGGACGACCGCAACCGCGCCGAGGCCGGCCGGATGCGCATCCCGCTGCGGCTCCAGCGCCAGAACGGCTCCCCCGCCCTGAAGGTGCGCACACCGAGCGTCGAGATCTCCTATGACGACGGCCGCACCTGGCAGTCGACGCGGGTGCACGCCGCGGGCAAGGACGCCTGGGCCGCCGAGACCCGGCACCCGGCCGCCGCGCGCGGGCGCTTCGCCTCCCTGCGGGTGAAGGTCGCCGACACCGGCGGCAACGCCTTCAGCGAGACCGTCATCAGGGCCTACGAGATCAGGTGAACCGGGATTTGTTTGTCCACGCGGCCACGTGCTTACTGGACAATTCCCGCCCCGGCTAGACCAGTCCTCCGTACGCCACCCAAGCGGAGGAGGAACAGCACGATGCACGTCAGACGCGCGGCCAAGCTGGTCGCGGTGATGGTGGGGGTCGGGGTCTTCTTCGGAAGCGCCCCGTCCGTGCTCGCGTGGGGGTCCAGCTCCTACCTGAACACCATCTGCACCCGGCTCTGGGGCTCGGAGAACGTCGACTTCGGTGGAAGCGGCGCGAACCGGGCCAGGTTCGGCAACCAGTACCGGTACGCCTACATGAAGATCCACGGGTACCTGAAGTACGACGGCGCCCAGCGGAACTACGTGGTGGCCTCCCAGGCCGCGGCAGGCGTCGTGGCCAAGAAGGCGCACAACGGCGGGGTCACCGGCAGCCGCCGGTGGACGGTCGACGCGTACGGCTGGGAGAGCGCGAACAGCTCGGCGAACCAGCTCATCCGGCACTGCGTCATCACCTGATGATCTCGTCCCGAACGGGAGGGCGCCCCGTGCGGAGTTTCCGCGCGGGCGCGCTCGCCCTCCCCGTCTCCGTCCTGCCGCTCGCGGTCGGCTGGGCACTCGGCGGGTACGGCTCCCCGCCTCCCGGCGTCTCCACGGCCGCGCTCGGCGCGCACTGGATCATGGCCTGGCTGGCGCCGGTGTGCGTGGCGATGGTCATGTCGTACGGCTCCGCCCATGCCGGCGTGGACCACCGGCTGGCCTCGGTGGCCGACGTCCGGGGTCGCTGGTGGCGGGACCAGGCGGTCCCGCTCCTCGGTTGCCTGACGGCCGTCGCCTCGGCGGCGTACGGGCTGGGCGGGGTGTCCGGGGAGCCGTTCCCGTCGTTGTTCCTGCCGGCGCTGAACGGCGGGGTGTTCGCGGTCTGCGCCGCCAACGTGGTCGTGACCCGGTTCGCGCCGGCGCCGTCGGCCGCGATGGCCGTGACGACCGGGATCACCGGCGCGGTGGTGGCGGTGCCGTACCTGCTGCCGGAGGCGGCCTTTCTGGGGGTGGACGCCACCCTCACCGGCTGGACGCACGACCGGGCGGTCGTCCCGATGGTGTGGGCCGCCGCCGGGGTGGCCTCGGCGGTGCTGGCCCGATTCCGGCCGGCGGACTGCGCCCATCTGTCCTGGATCTCACGGGAGGCCGCCAACGATGATCGAATTGCGTGAACTCGACAAGATCTACTCCCGGCCCGCCCTGTCGAAGGTGAGCCTGGGCCTGCACGAGGGGGTGGTGGCCCTGCTCGGCCGGAACGGCGCGGGCAAGTCGACGTTGTTGTCGATCCTGGCCGGACTGGCCGTCCAGACCGGTGGCGGGCTCGCGCTGAACGGCCGTGAGCTGGGCCGTTCGCGGCGTGCGCTGCGTGAGGCCGCCACCCTGCTGCCCCAGGACCCCCGGTTCGACCCGGCCGTCTCCGCCCGGACGCTGATCCGCCACCTGCTGCGGCTGCGCCGCAGGAAGGCCGCGATCGAGGAGCTGCTGGAGGTGTTCGGCCTCACCTCGGTCGCCGACGCGCCGCTGGGCACGCTGAGCGGCGGCACCCGGCAGCGGGTCGGCCTGGTGTACGCCTTCGCCGCCGACACCCCGGTCCTGCTGCTCGACGAGCCGACCCAGGGCCTGGACCCGTGGGAGCGGCTGCGGTTCGCCGATCACCTGGCGACGTCGGCCGGCGGAAAGCTGATCGTCTACTCCACCCACGTGATCTCCGACGTGGAGGCGCTGGCCGACCGGGTCGTGGTGCTCGACGACGGCCGGGTCGTCCACGACGGCTCACCCGCCGAGCTGCTCAAGCGCGCCCCGGCCGTGTGGACGGCGGAGGTGCCCGACCTGTCGGGGCTGCCCCTCGTCACCTCCGTGCGCCGCACCGCCGACGGGCTCCGGGCCCGGTGGACGGGCGACCGCGCCACTCCCCGGGCCGAACCCGCGGAGCCGAGCCTCACCGACGCCTACCTCGCGATCACCGGGGGCCGCTGATGTTCGCCTTCCACCTGCGGGGGATGCACCCCGGCTGGCTGGTGTTCACGGGCGCGGTCCTCGGCCTGGCCCTCTGGATCGGCTTCGGCGGCGGGGGCGCCACCGAGATCGGCGCCGACTTCGGCACGTGGGGCCTGGCCCGCCTGTACGCCGTCTGCGTGCCGGTCCTGCTGTTCGTGCTGACCCCGCTGCTGGAACGGGTCTGGGGCGTCACCGGCCTGCGGCGGACCTGGCGGCTGGCCCAGCTCGGCGGCGGCCGGGCCGCCGTCGACGGGCTGGCCGGCTTCCTGGCCGGATACGCCGTCTACGCCGCCGTGGTGCTGGTCCTGGCCGGATACGCGCTGGTCAGAATGGGCCTCGACGCTCCGTCGGTGGGGACGGTGGCCGTCGTGACGGCGGCCGGCCCGTTGGCGGGCGGTTTCCTGGTGCTCGCTTCTGGGCAGCTTGCGGCGATGTGGTTGTCGACACCGGCGGCCCGTTTCGCCGTCGTCGTGCTGCTGGTCGTCCTCGACGCGACCAACCAGCTCCCGGCGGCGGCGCTGTCGGTGTCCGGCACCTCGTTGCTGGCCGAGGGAGCGGGCGTGTGGGGGCCTCCGCTGGTCGGTGCGGAACCGCCGGCGGCGGTGGTCTCCGTGGACGGGGCGTTCGCGGCCACACGTGTGGCGCTGGGGACCGCCCTGCTGGCCGTCATGGCCGTCGGTTGTGCGAGGAGGGCCCCGCGCGAGTAGCCGACGAACGGGGGACACGATGGGACGGCCAGAGCGCGACCTCGACCCGGACGCGTCCCCGTTACACAGGTTCGCCGACGACCTGCGGAAACTCCGTGAGAAGGCGGGGCGGCCGAGCTACCGGACGTTGTCGGCGCGGGCCCACTTCTCGGTGACGGCGCTGGCCGCGGCGGCCTCGGGTGACCGGCTGCCGAGCCTGCCGGTCACGCTGGCGTACGTCACCGCCTGCGGCGGCGACCCCGGCGAGTGGGAGGAGCGCTGGCGCGACCTGGCCGACCCCGGCCCCTCGGAGGACGGCGATCCGCCCTATCCGGGCCTGATGCCCTTCGACCGGGAGCACGCGGCGTTCTTCTTCGGCCGGGAGAGACTGGTGGCCGAGCTGGTCGCCCGGCTCGCGGAGGCTCCCCTGCTGGCCGTGTTCGGCGCCTCGGGTTCGGGCAAGTCGTCGCTGCTGCGCGCGGGCCTGCTGCCGGCCCTGGAGCGGCCCGCCGTCGTGCTGACACCGGGCGCCCACCCGCTCGACACGATCGCGCTCGTGCTGGCCGACCGGCATGGGCTCGCCGCCGGCACGGTGCGCTCCGCGCTGGGCGACCCCGGTTCCGTACGGCTGACGTCACGCCAGCTCGCCGGGGACACCCTGATCGTGGTCGACCAGTTCGAGGAGATCTTCACGCTCTGCGCCGACGAGGACGAACGCCGCCGCTTCATCGACGTGCTCCTGGCCGCGCCGAAGGTCGTGCTGGCCGTACGGGCCGACTTCTACGCGCGCATCTCCGACCACGCCCCTCTCGTCGCCGCGCTGAAGGACCGGCAGGTGCTCATCGGCCCCATGGACGACGACGAGCTGCGCCGGACCGTCGTCGGCCCGGCGAAGGCCGCGGGCGGCCGGGTGGAGGCCCAGCTCGTCGAGGCCGTCGTCGGGGACGCCAGGAACCAGCCCGGAGCGCTCCCGCTCGTCTCCCACGCCCTGCGCGAGACGTGGCGACGCCGCCGCGGCGACCTGCTCACCTTCGCCGGCTACCAGGCGGCCGGAGGCATGCGCGGCTCCGTGGGCCAGAGCGCCGAGCAGATCTACCAGGCGCTCCCCCTCCGGGACCGCCCGAAAGTGCGAACGTTGTTCCTCCGGCTGACCGCCCTGGGAGAGGGCACCGAGGACACCCGCAGGCACGCCTCCCGCGCGGAGCTCGCCGGCTCGGGCGACGTGCTCGACCGGCTGATCGCGGCCCGGCTGGTCACCTCGCACGCCGAGACGATGACGATCGCCCACGAGGCGCTGCTGAGCCACTGGCCGAGACTGCGCTCCTGGTTGATGGCCGACCGGGAGGCCCTGCTGCGGCACCGCAGGCTGACCGAGGCCGCCGGTGAGTGGGAGCGGTATGACCGCGACCCGGCCCTGCTCTACCGAGGCGGCCGCCTGGCGGCCTGGCAGGAGGAGACCGCCGACCTCAACGACCGCGAGCGCGCGTTCCTGACCGCGGCCAGGGACCGCGAGAAGAGCCGGCGCCGCAGCGTGCTGACCGTCGTCCTCAGTGTGGCCGCCGGGCTCGTGCTGCTGGCCACCAGCGCGCTCGTCCAGGCCGCCGAGGCCGGGGCGCAGCGAGACCTGGCGATCTCCCGCGCCCTGGCCGCGGAGGCGCGCAGTGAGCTCCGGGTCGACCCGCGCGAAGGGCTGAAAATGGCCCGGCGGGCGATGGCCACGGCCGCCACGACGGAGGCCGAGTCCGTCCTGCGCCAGGCACTGGTGGACGACCGGCGCACGCTGGTCCTGCGCGCCCCCGCCCGGCTGATGGGGCTGGCGGTGAACGACGACACGATCGCCGCCACCTCCTCCGACGGCCACGTCCGGTTGTGGACCCGGAGGGGAGACGGGGTCGAGCCCACTCCCCCGCGCCTGCTGGACGGCCCGCCGGGCGAGGCCCGCAGCCCGGTCTTCGGTCCGCCCGGCCTGGCCGTGGCCCGCGCCGACGGCAGCATCCATCTGTACGCCCCCACCGGCGCCCGCGTCCTCAAGGGAGACCCGAGCGGGGTGTGGAACATCGCCATGAGCGCCACCCACCTGGCGGCCACCGGCGACGACGGCGCGGTCCGGCTGTGGGACCTGCGTACCGGCGGACTGCGGGTGTTGCGCGGCCACAAGGGCACCACGGTCGACGTCGCCTTCAGCCCCGACGGAACCCGGCTGGCCAGCTCGGGCCACGACGCCACGGTACGGATCTGGCCGGTGGCAGGTGGCGAGCCCGAGATCCTCCGCGGCCACGAGGCGGCGACGAAGGGCCTGGCCTTCGACCCTGCGGGTGAGCGCCTGGCCAGCGGCGGCATCGACGGCACGGCCCGCGTCTGGCGGCTGACGGGGTCAGCGGATCCGATCGTGCTGCGCGGTCACCGGGGCACCGTCGAGGACGTCGCCTTCACCGGCGACGGCCGTCTCGTCACCGCGGGCGACGACGGCACGGTCCGCCTCTGGAACCCCGGCGGCGGCGGCGAGCCACTCGTCCTGCGGGGCCACCGGGGGGCCGTGTGGCAGGTCGCGATGGTCGGCGGCCAGGTGGCCAGCGCGGGCGAGGACGGCAGCCTGCGCCTGTGGGACGTCACCGGCCCGCACACCCTGCCCGGCCACCGGGGAGCGGTGTGGGAGGCCGCCTTCACGCCCGACGGCCGACGCCTGGTCACGGCGGGAGCCGACGGGGCGGTGCGGGTCCATCCCGGTCCTGTGGTGTTCCGCGAGGACGGCGGCGAGACCCTCGACGTGGCCGTCACCGCCGACCGCGTCGCGGGCGCCAAGGAGGACGGCACGGTCCGCGTCCGGCCGCTCGCGGGCGGCCCTCCGATGGTGTTGCGCGGCCACCTCCGGGAGGTGTGGTCGGTCGCGTTCAGCCCCGACGGCCGCCGCCTGGCCAGCGTGGGCACCGACGGGACGGTGCGCCTGTGGGACACGACGACCGGCACAGCCGTCTGGTCCCGCCACGCCGACCGCGACTACCTGCGCTCGGTCGCCTACGCCGCCGGCCGGATCGCCACGGGAGGCCGCGACGGGGTGATCCGCCTCTGGCCGGAGAACGGCGGCCCGCCCCGTCTGCTGCGCGGCCACGAGGGGCTCGTGTGGTCGGTCGCCTTCAGTCCCGACGGCCGCCGCCTGGCCAGCTCCGGCGACGACGGCACCGTGCGGGTCTGGCCGCTCGGGGGCGGCGACCCTCTGGTGCTGCGCGGGCACCACGGTTTCGCCTGGTCGGTCGCCTTCAGCTCCGACGGGCGTCTCCTGGTCAGCACCGGCCAGGACGGCACCACCCGCGTGTGGCGCGCCGACGGGCAGGGCGACCCGGTGGTGTTTGAGGGCGCCGGGGCGACGGTCGAGAGCGCCGCCTTCCGGCCGGACGGCCGCCAGATCGTGACGGCCCACGGTGACGGCGCCGTGCGGGTCTGGCGGTGCGACGTCTGCGGACCGGTGGAGGAGGCCGTACGCCTGGCCGGCCGCCGCACCTCGTGAGCAGGATCCGCGCGGCACTCACCGCGTGTCGACGTGGTCGCAGCCGTGGAAGGTGAGCCCGGCGGCGCGGCCGGTCACGCAGGCCCTCGTGTCGCCGGCCGACAGGACGTCGTAGCGGTAGTGGGTGACGGCGTCCCGGTCGGCGTCCACGGTGCGCTCGTCGGGTTCGACCGACTTCTCGACGTGGATCCTGCCGTGCGCCTCCGGCGTCCCCGCGGAGGCCAGGATCGTCGCGGGTGGCCCGAACCGCAGGGTGGCCGCCTCGATGCGGGTGGCGTCGAAGGCGATCGGGTTGCCGTACTCGCCGGCCCTGGTCGTCAGGACGGCGACCGGCACGACCCCGTTGCCGTTCAGGTTGACCTTGTTGTCGGCGCTGCCGGGCTTGATGTTGATCGTCACCGGGATCGCGCAGTCGACGGTCAGCCGGGTGGTTCTGGTGTCGGCGCTCGGGTCGCGGTCGACGACCGTCGCGCGCTTCGGTGTGATCGACGTGGTGAAGTCGATCGTCCTGGCGCCCGCCTGGTCGCAGGTGACGGTGTAGCCGCGGGTCAGGGTCCGGGTGGCGCCGGCCGCGAGGTCGGTCTCCACGGTGGTCCCGCCGGTGGCGGTGAGGCCCGCGCCGACGGCCAGGTCCTGCCGGACCACGGCGGTGACCGGCCCGTCCGGGCCCGCGTTGGCGACCACGGAGGCGACCGTCACCGTCACCGGCTCGCCCATGACGGCGAACAGCGGCGCGGCCGGGGTCACCGAGGTGACCGACAGGTCGGCCTCCAGGCAGTCGGGGTCGTCGGGGGTGGCCAGGCAGAACTCCCTGAGCGGCGGCTTGAGGTCGACCGTCAGGACGTCCCGGCCCAGCGCGACGTCGGTGACCGTCATGGTCGAGAGGGCCGGCGAGAACGGCACGATGAAGCTGCCCGAGCCGCTCGGCCGCAGGCCGACGTGGTCTCCGCCCTCCTGGTACGTCCACAACGGGCTCCAGGTGTTGATCCGGTCGACGACCTGGCCGTCCACGTCGGTCAGGCCGAGCCGGAGTATGGGCGGGTCGCCGATGTGGGTGTGCGCCCGCGACGTGGAGACCTTGACCCGCTCCAGGGTCGCGGCGGTCCGGGAGGTGAACCTCACCCGGGCGACCACGGATTTGGCGGGGTCGCCGAAGTCGAGTTGCGGGATCGGGATCGTGGACGGGTCGTCCGGCTCGCCCTGGGCGCGCAGCGGGACCAGGACGATCAGCGCGGCCGCGGCGGCGATGACCCAGTGGGCTCGTTTCAGCATTTCGCGGCCTCGCAACCTTCGAAGACGTATGTGAAGCGGCGGATGTCGGCCTCGCGGGCCCGGCCGTTGTCGAACATCAGGTCATCGGGCTTGGGTTCGGACGTCCACCAGTCCTGGTCGCCGTACCAGTGCTCCTTCTCCCAACTGCGGCAGGCGGCGGCGGTCCGCTGAAGCAGCGGGGCGTCGTCCTCGCAGGCTTCGAAGTCCTCGTAGACGTTGGGGTAGACGTCCTGCGGGAAGGCCCCGCCCTCGGGGTATTCGTCGGACAGGCCGAAGGGCTGGTGGGCCGTCTCGTGGGCGGCGATCCGGGGCTTGCCGGGGTCGACGAGCACGGAGAAGATCCGGTCGGAGCGCTGCGCGCAGTCCTGCTGGGCGCCGCGGCGGTGCAGGATCGCGGCGGCCTCGGCCCAGCCGAAGGCGTCGTCCCACAGGACCGGCAGCTCGTGGTCGCAGTCCTTGTCGCCGGTGGCGTCGCTGGCGTAGCCGGTGTTGTCGGGCAGCAACCAGAAGTTGAACATGTCCTGCCGGGTCAGATACTCCTTCAGTCCCCAGTACGACCGTTCGATCGTGGCCGCCACGTCGGCGACGAACCGGGGGTCGGCGGGGCCGGTGTACTCGTCCTTGTCGGCCACGAAGACGATGTCGATGCGGCTGGACCGGGGGCCGGTGTAGCTGATCGGCACGGCGGGCTTGGGGAAGCTGAAGTTCGGGAAGGGATCGCCGACGGCCACCGTGTGCCACGACGAGAAGAGCGTCACCCCGTTCTCGGCCAGGCGGCAGCCGTAGGCGAAGGGGGCCATCTCGGCCCTGGGGGTGAAGGTCTCGGTGAGCGTGCCGACGCCGTGTCTCGACTGGAGCGGGTCTCCGGCGAGGCTCGCGGCGTTCGCCTGGAGGTTGACCCAGATCTCCAGCTTGTCGGCGACGATCGTCGGCTGGAGCTCCCCGTCGAGGGCCGTGGCGACGATCGTGACGGGCTCGCCCGGCTTCGGCCAGACGGGGGTGTGGGTGCAGCGGACGTTCAGGCCGGGCGCGCTCGCCGGCTCCCTGGCGTCCAGTTCGAAGGTCAGCCTGACCCGCTCGTCGGCGGTGCCGGCCTGGACGATCGGGGTGCGGCAGCCGCCGAGATAGGGCTGGGCGGTCTGCCTGGGGTCGTGGACGGAGCAGCCGGCGAGGTCGATGTACCCGTCGAAGAACCGGTCGGCGGTGGGCGAGGAGTCGTAGTGCTCGCCGCCGAAGCAGAGGCCGCCGTCCTCGTCGTGGACCTCGATCCTGATCGGGACGCGGCCGGGGGTCGCGAGCGTCGCCACGTCGACGGGCTTGGAGAACTCCCAGTCCGGCGCGATGTCGGGGTTGCCCTCAAGCTCGTCCTGGGAGTCGCTGTCCTCGTTGTCGTGGTAGACGCCGTTGATCCAGACGCGGTTGTAGAAGTCGGGTTCGCCGCAGTCGTCGCCCGCCAGGAGAGTGATGCGTTTGATCGTGACGGTCACGGTCACGAACGGGTCGGCGGCGGCCGGCGCCTGGAGCAGCGTGAGCAGCCCCGCGCCGAACACCGCGACCAGGAACACTCGGAGAAGGGTGCGCATGTGGCGAACGGTAGGCACGCCCGCCCGTCCCGCGCCTGAGTAGCCCCCTGCTCAATCGGCTTGGCGCCGGAGGAGGCTGCCGGGATCGCCGTCGTAGAGGTCGTCGAGGACGGCGCGGGCGGCCGGGTCGTCGCTGACCGCGCAGTCCCAGACGATCTGCCCGCCGTCGGTGGTCACCTCGAAGGCGAAGAAGGCGCAGCAGGCCTTCTCGCGGGCCGCGAGGTCCTCGATCCGCTCCCGCAGGCCCGGCTCGGCGCGGAAGCGGAACCGGACGGCCGCGCCGATCCGTTCACGGCCGACGAGTGACCGGTCGAACAGCAGCCGGTACTCCTCCAGCCGCTGCCGCGCGGTGTCGGGGGCGGTGGTCATGTCGCACACCACGGGTGTGCCGGCAGGGGGGACGTCCACGAGAACTCCTTCTGGGCCGGTTGTCCGCTCTCCCGTCGGACTCTAAAGTCTGGACCAGAGTCCAGAGTCAAGAGGTCACCTGCCATGAAGATCGGCGAAGTCGCCCGTGCGGCGGGCGTCACCGTGGACACGGTCCGGTTCTACGAACGACGCGGTGTGCTCCCCCGGGCCGACCGCCGGCCCTCGGGATACCGCGCCTTCGGGCCCGACGCCGTCGACCGCATCAGGCAGGCCAAGACGCTCCAGGAACTCGGCTTCACCCTCGACGAGGTCGCCGACGCCCTGACCGCCCACGACACCGGCGGGGCGACCTGCGACAGCGAGCGGTGGCGGCTGGAGAACGTGGTCGACCGCATCGACAGGAGGATCGCCGACCTGACGAGAGTCCGGGAAGCCGCGGCTCACGCCCTGGACGACTGCCGGTCCGGCCGCTGCCGCCTCCTCACGCCACGAGAGCTCTGATCACGTCACGGCTACCAGTCGAGCACGGCCGGCCGGAACGGCTCGCTCTCGGGCGCCTCCTTGCGCGCCTTCAGGACTCGTTCGGCGGGGGCGCCCGCGGGCACCCGCAACGGCGGGTCGGGACGCTCGATCGTGTGGGCGACGACGGCGGCCACCTCCCCTGCGGTGATCACCTCACCGCGCAGCGCGCCGAGCTGGCGGTAAAGCGGGAGGTACGGGTCGTCCTCCGCGAAGAACGCCGCGGCCCCGCCCTGGGAGCCGTCCGTGGCGACCGCGCCCGGCTGGACGATGCTCACCTTGACGCCGAAGTGGCCCGCCTCGATGGCCAGGGTCTCGGCGATCGCCTCCAGCGCCCACTTGCTCGCCCCGTACGGGCCGATGATCGGCAGCACCATGCGCCCCTGGATGCTGGAGACGAAGACCAGGCGGCCCGATCCCCGGGTCCGCATCGCGGGCAGGACGGCCTGCGTGACGCGCAGCGCGCCCAGGGTGTTGAGCCGGAGGAGCCGTTCGACCTCCGTGAGCGGCACGCTCTCCAAGGGTGCGCGCACGGTCGCGCCGGCGTTGCTCACCAGCACGTCGATCTCCCCGGCCGCCGCGACGGCCGCGTCGACGCTGTCCTGGTCGGTGACGTCGAGGCGCAGGCGCTCGTCGACGGGAAGGTCGGCCAGGGTCTCGGGCCGGCGGGCGGTGGCGATGACGCGGTGGCCCCGGCCGGCGAGTTCGAGGGCGATGGCGCGGCCGATGCCCCTGGACGCGCCGGTGATGAGCACGGATGACACGGGGGTTCTCCTCAGGTCCTCGCGAGGACTCGGTTCTCGGTGCGGACGCGGAGCCGGAAGCCCAGGGACTCGTAGAGGCGGACGGCGTTCACGTTGGACTCCAGCACGTGCAGGAACGGCGTCTCGCCGCGTGCCCGGATGCCGTCGGCGACGGCGAGCAGCAGCCGGGTGCCCAGCCGTCGCCCGCGCCATCCGGGGTCGGTGCAGACCGCGCTGATCTCCGTCCACCCCGGGACGCGCAGGCGTTCACCGGCCATCGCGACCAGGCGGTCGCCCCGGCGGACGCCCAGGTAGGCGCCCATCTCGATGGTGCGTTTCAGGAACGGGCCCGGTTCGGTCAGCTCGGCGAGTGCGAGCATGTCCGGCACGTCGGTCTCGGTCAGGTGGACCGCCTCGTCGTACGGTGCGGCGGCGATGCCGTCGTCGACGAACTGCAGCAGGGGGACGCGCGCCTCCACCCGCCACCCCGCCGGGGGTTCGGCGGCGGGTCCGCTCAACGTGACCTTCGTCCCGGGGGCCGCCAGGGCGGCGAGGTCCGCCCAGTCAGCGGCGGCGGGGATGTCCGGCAGCGCCATGAACGGGGACATGTCGGATGGGTAGCGCAGTGCGTTGCCCCGGCGTTCCGCGAGGTGGGCGTGTGGTCCGGACAGCGCGGCGTGGATCGCGTTGTCCAGGGGATGCGTCGGCATGGCGATCCTCCTCCACCTGACTTGTGAATCAAAAGTCCAACCGTCTGGGACGTTACGCTCATGACTTGCATTATGCAAGCCAAACGTATCAGCATTGACTTATATAAGTACGGGCCGGTATGGTCTGCGTCGTGCACGCGTTCGACATCCTCGGCGACCCCGTGCGCCGGCGCATTCTGGAACTGCTCGCCGACGGCGAGCAGACCTCCGGGGCGATCACGGAGGTCATCAGGGCCGAGTTCGCCATCTCCCAGCCGGCGGTGTCCCAGCATCTTCGGGTGCTGCGCGACAGCGGGTTCGCGTCGGTGCGGGCTGAGGGCACTCGGCGGTTCTACGCCGTCGAGACCGCGCCGCTGAGCGAGGTCGACGCGTGGCTCGACCGGTTCCGCCGGTCCTGGGACCACCGCCTCGACGCGCTGGGGACCGAGCTGGCCCGGGGCAGGCGTACACGTGGAAAACCACCGACAGAGGCGTGACATGAAAGACCTGCTCGACGAACTGGCCGCCGTGCACCGGGCGATGGGCACCGGCAGCGTGCCCGCCGGCGAGGCGTACACCGTGGAGCTGCGGCGTCGGTACGACGCCGGGATCGACGACGTCTGGGACGCCATCACCGACCCCGAGCGGCTGCGCCGCTGGCTGAACACGGTCACCGGGGACCTCCGGCCCGGCGGAACGTTCGCGCTGGACAGCGGCGAGCACGGCGACATCCTCCGGTGCGAGCCGCCGCGCCTGCTCAAGGTGTCCTGGCTCTACGGACCGGACGCCGACGCCTGGCCCGGCACGAGCGAGGTCGAAGTGCGGCTGGTCCCCGGCCCCGACGGCGACACGGAGCTCGAGCTGATCCACGCGGCGGTCATCGGGGAGCCCTCCTTCCCCACCTACGGCCCGGGCGCCGGGGGCGTCGGCTGGGACCTGGCCCTGCTGGCCCTGGCCCGGCTCCTGGCCGACGGTGAGATCGCCGGCCACGACGAGTTCGGGAAGTCGCCCGAAGGACGCGAGTTCAGCCGCCGCAGCGCCGCGGCCTGGGGCCGGGCCCACCTGGCCGCCGGTGGCGAACCGGAACACGTCGCCGCCGCGGTCGCGGCCACCACCGCGTTCTACGCGCCCGACAGAGAGTGATGCGCCCATGCGATACACCGTCTCCATCGAGATCGCCCTGCCCCGGGAGAGAGTGGCACAGTCGCTCGCCGACCCGGCGCACCTGCCGATGTGGTTGCGGGGTCTGGTGCTGCACGAACCGCTGAGCGGGGAGCACGGGCAACTTGGCACCAGGTCGCGGGTCGTGTTGCAGATGGGCGGGCGGACGATGGAGTGCGTCGAGACCATCACCCGCCGGGAACCGGCGGACCTGCGGGAGATCCCGGAACCGGGCGTCGTCCACTTCGAGCGCGAGATCGTCGGCGCGGGCATGTGGAGCGCCGTGCGCGACCGGCTGACCGTGGCCGGCCCGGAGACGACGCTCTGGGAGTGCGAGAACGAATACCGGTTCGACGGCTTCCTGATGAAGCTGGTGGCGCTGCTGATGCCCGGCGCCTTCCGCAAGCAGTCGCGACAGCACATGGAGGACTTCAAGGCGTTCGCCGAGCAGGGGAAGGACGTCCGCGAAACGACGGCCTGACCCGGCTACGTGACCTCGGTCGCGGCAAGGGGCAGCTCGACCACCACGGTGGTGCCCTCCCCCGGCCTGCCGGTGACGCCGCAGAAGCCGCCCAGCTCCGCGGCCCGTTCGCGCATGGACAGCAGGCCGACGCCCGGACGCCGGTCCGGCGCGAGCCCCGCGCCGTCGTCGGCGATGACCAGGCGCAGCGTCCCGGGCTCACGGCGCAGTTCGACCCGCACGCGCGTGGCCCCCGCGTGCCGTCGGACGTTGGTCAGCGCCTCCTGCGTGATCCGGTAGACGGCCACCTCGACGGCGGCGGGCAGGCCGGTCAGCTCTCCCTCGGCCGTCACCTCCACGGCCGCGCCTTCGGCGCCGCCCTCCCCGGCGAGCGCCGTCACGGCGGCGAGGAGGCCGAGGTCGTCCAAGACCGGCGGGCGCAGCCCGTGGACGAGCTGGCGGATGTCGCCGGCCACGGAGTCCATGCCGGAACGCAGGTCGCGGAGCAGCGCGTCCGTCTCCTCCGGCGAGTTCTTCAGGCTGTGCCGGGCGATGGAGATGGTCATGGCCATCCCGCTGAGCGTCTGGCCCAAACCGTCGTGCAAGTCGCGGCGCAGCCGCCGCCGCTCCTCCTCCTGGGTGGCCAGGATGCGTTCCCGGGAGCGCTGCAGGTCGGCCGACATCCGCACCGCGTGCGCCACGTCGGCCGCGTACGGAACCAGGGTGGCCAGCACCCGTTCGTCGTGCGCGGCCGGGAACCGGCGCGGGGTGGGCGGCCCCACCAGCAGCCGACCCACCTGTTCACGGTGCCAGATCAGGGGCACCTCGCGCGGCGTGTCACCGACCTGCCCGACGACCACACCGGCCGTGCCGGTCACCTCCGCCGCCACCCCCTGGACGGCGAGCCCTTCGCGCAGCACGCCGATCACCGAGGCCAGCGCCTGCGCCGGGTCGGCGAGGCGCACCTCCTGGATCACCCGTTCGGCGAGCACGCCCGGATCGCCGACGGGCCCGTAGAGCAGGCGGTCGACGGCCCGTTGCAGCGCCCGCCGCAACGGCTGGTAGAACGCCCCCGTCAACAGGGCGGCGACGAGCCCGGCCGTCTCGCCGACGCCCGACACCAGCAGGCTCGACACCGCGGCCACGCCGAAATAGACCGCGCCGACCACGGCCAGCAGTCCACCGGCGACGAAGGTCCGGCTGACGATGGTGTCGATGCCGTACAACCGGTGGCGCAGCACCGAGAACACCAGCGCGACGGGGATCAGCGTCGCCCACACGACCGACACCCAGTACAGCCCCGGCACGACCACGGACAGGAGCATGAACACGATGTAGACGCCGAAGGCGAACAGCGGCCAGCCGATCTGCCGCCGCCCCTCCGGATCGGCCCGGCGGAACCGCAGCAGCAGCGACAGCGCCGCCAGCGGGATCGCCACGAATATCCCCGTCCACGCCACCGTCAGGAGCAGCCCGTCGTAGGGCCCCATCGCGGCAACCTGGAACGGGTTGGGGATGACGGCGGGAAGGTGATGGCCCGCAAGGGGCGGATCGGGCCGGACGACCACGCGGACGTCCTCGACGGCGACCGCCAGCACACCCAGCCACACCACGGCCCGCCAGCGCCGTGACGGCAGCCTCCCGTCGGGCGAGTAGAGCGGCAGCAGGATCTCCAGCGCGAGTGTGGACGCCGTCCAGCCCAGCAGCGCCAGGAACCTCAGCCGGCCCGCCGTCGCCAGGTCGCCGCCCGCCGCCGACGCCAGCGCCGTCGCCTGGCCGAAGTCGTAGAGCGCGCCGCCGAGCCCGCCCACGATCATCAGCCACGCGAGCTTGAGCCCGGGCCGCCGGACGATCAGGAACGCGCCGATGGCGGGAAAGGTCAGTCCCGCCGCGGTCAGCGGTGTGACCGTCACCGGCAGCCGCCATTCCTGGGGAAGCCCCGCGAAGATCACCATCGCCACGGCGACCAGCACCGGAGAGACGACGCCCAGGACCACCGCGCCCACCCGCGCCATACTGTCCCCGCCTTCCTCCGTTCCAGCGTGACCCTAGCGGCTGCGACGGGCGGCCGCGGTGTGCTCGAACGTCAGGTGGGCGGTGGTTCACGCTCGTCGTAGGGTGGGGGTCGCCCGAGTCATTCCGAGAAGGGAGCGGGATGCCGGACGTCCGCCCGCTCCGCTCGGGAGACCCCCGGCGAATCGGCGCCTACCGGCTGGTCGGGGTGCTCGGTTCCGGGGGGCAGGGAGTGGTCTACCAGGGGATCGACGAGGCCGGGCACCAGGTCGCCGTCAAGCTGCTGCACCGTCACCTGAGCCACGACAAGGACGCCGCCAGGGGTTTCCTGCGCGAGGTGGCGGCGGCGCGCCGGGTGGCCGCGTTCTGCACGGCGGCGGTGCTCGACGTCGGGCTCCAGGACGAGCAGCCGTACATCGTGAGCGAGTACGTCGCCGGGGACACCCTCCAGGCGCTCGTCCGCGACGCCGGTCCACGCACGGGAGGCGCGCTCGATCGGCTCGCCATCTCCACCCTGACGGCGCTGGCCGCCATCCACGAAGCCGGGATCGTGCACCGCGATTTCAAGCCCGGCAACGTGCTGGTCGGTCCGGAGGGCCCCATCGTGATCGACTTCGGCATCGCGAAGGCGCTGGACTCGACCACGATGGTGTCGGGGCCGATCGGCACGCCCGCCTACATGTCGCCCGAACAGTTCAGGGGCGAGCGCGTGACACCGGCGTCCGACGTCTTCAGCTGGGCGGGCACGATGGTGTTCGCCGCGACCGGCCGCCAGGCGTTCGGGGGGCAGACCGTTCCCGGCATCGTGAACGCCGTCCTCAGCGAGGATCCCGACCTCTCCGGAGTGCCCGCCCACCTGGCCGACTCCCTCAGGCCGTGCTTCGCCAAGGATCCCGCGGCCCGCCCGTCCGCGGCCGATCTGATGCGGCGGCTGATCAGGCCCGCCGAACCCGCGCGCATCCCGGTGGACGACGCGGAGACCGTGCCGCAGGCGGCCCGGAAGCTGAGCCGCCGGGTCCTGATCGGCGGCGTGGCCGCCGTGGGCGCGGCGGCGATCTCCGCTCTGGCCGTCTTCCGTGACTCAGGCGCAGATCCCGTCCGCGAGGTCTCCCCGGCCCCGTCTCCATCCCCATCCCCATCCGCGTCTCCCTCTCCGGTTCCCTTCGGCGCGGAGGTCACGGAGCCGGTTCCGCTGGCCGAGGGAGACGGTGTTCCGACGGCCGTCGCCGCCGCCGGGGCCACCGTCGTCTGCGGCACCTCCACGGGGATCGCCTTGGTCTGGGACGCCGGCACCACCACGCTCACCCGGCTCGGCGACCGGGGCCCCGCGGTGACCTCGGTGGCGATCGGCGTCAGTGGCGGCACGCCGGTCGTGACCACGGGACACGCCGACGGCGGGATGCGGTCGTGGAGCCTGGCGGGCACGCGGCTCGCCGCGCACCGCGCCGGCGATCCCGTGATCGCCGTCTGGGCCGGGCGCCGGACGGTGGCCGTCTCGGAGAAGTACGACAGCCTGCGTGACCTGCACAGTGTCGTACGCCTCACCGACGTCGCCACCGGCAGGCAGATCGGCGCCACGATCACCGACCACTTCCAGGGCGTCAGCGGCCTGGCGTTCGGCCGGCTCGGCCAGGATGACGTGCTCGTCACGGGTGACGGCACGGAACGCATCCGCGTGCGGAGCCTCGCGACGGGCAAACTGACGCACTCGTTCCGCACCGGCGACGTCGGCGGCATCGAGCTGCTCGCCTGCGGCGCGTCGGACGGCGGCCCCATCCTGGTCTCCACCCACCTGGACGCCACGCTTCGCGTCCACGACCTGGCCACCGGGAAAAGCCGAGGGACGTGGGCGTTCAGCGACCGCAGCCCCGATGACCGAGGCGCCGCCGCCCTCGCCGTCGGCCGGCGCGGCGACGTGCCCGTCGCGGTGGTCGCCCACAACCCGGTCGGCGACGAGATCACCGTACGGATCTGGAATCTCGACAGCGGCGCGGTCGTCGGCGAACTCGGTTCAGGCCCCGGCGGCCCGACCGCCGGCGTGGCCGTCGCCGAACTCGCCGGCCGCCCCGTCGTCGCGGGCGCGGCCGGCGACCGCACGCTCCGCGCCTGGAGCCTCGGCCGCTGAACCCGGGGAAGGGCGGCCCCCCGCGCCGCGCCGCCGGTTGGCGCGGGGGGCCTGTCGCCGCCGGTTCAGGCGGCGGCGACGCGGAGGAGGAGTTCGGCCAGCTCCGCTGGGGCGGTGACCATGGCCTCGTGGCCGGTCGGCAGTTCGAACACCGGCCAGCCCCGTGCGGCGGCCCGTTCGGCCTGCGGGGTGAAGACGCGCATCCAGCCGACGCACTCGATGAAGGTCGCCGGCACCCGGTCGCCCTTTCTGGTCAGGCGCAGCGGCTCGGTGTAGGTCAGCCACGGGTGCGGGGTGAGCCGGGGGGTGAGCCAGCCGACGTCGTTCTCCTCGGTCACGCCGAGCACGCTCAGGTCGCGGACCGGGATGAGCCAGCCGAAGCCGGGACCGGCCACCGACTCGCGGTAGTGGTGGGCGATCGTGCCGGGCAGCAGGTCGATCGCGGCCTCGCCGTCGCCGCCGACGAACGCGTCGAGGTGCACGCGGCGGGCCAGCCGGTCGGCGACGCGGTCGGCCACGCCGGTGACGACCTGCCCGGCGTAGCTGTGGCCGACGAGCACGACGTCGCGCAGGTCGTAGGCCTCGATCAGCGCGACGACGTCCTCGACGTGGGTGCCCAGGCCGACCGAGGGGTTCAGCAGGTGGGCGCGGTCGCTGACGCCCGTCAGGGTCGGGGTGTGCGTCTCGTGACCGGCGGCGCGCAGGAGCGGGGCGACCCGCTGCCAGACCCAGCCGCCGTGCCAGGCCCCGTGGACGAGCACGAAGGCGCTCACGCGTTCTCCAGCACGATCATCCCTGCCCCGGTCATCGACGCCGGGGAGAAGTAGTGCCGGTGCCGGACCACCACCTCGGGGTCGAGCGCGCCCCGCATGACGAGCCACATGATGACCTCCGCCCCTTCGCCGCCGAAGGTCTCCACGTACTTCTGGCGGCTCCAGTTCGCGAGCTCGTCCGGGTTCTCGGCGATGTCGACCAGGAAGCGCCGGTCGGCGGCCGGGTTGAGGAAGCCGGCCCGGCTGCCCTGGAGCTGGTGGGACAGGCCGCCGGTGCCCAGCACGACGAACCTCTCCTCGCTGTCGTAGGTCTCGATGGCGCGGCCGAGGGCCCGGCCCAGCTCGTACAGGCGGATCGGGAGCGGGATCGGGTACTGGAGCACGTTCACGAAGATCGGCACGACCCGCACCGGCCAGGCGTCGGACGGGCGGCCCCAGAACAGCTCCATCGGCACCTGGAGGCCGTGGTCGACCTGGATCTCCTGGATGATCTCCGGGTCGAACCTGTTCTCCACCAGGTGGTCGACCAGGTGCCAGGAGAAGTCGGCCGCGCCGGTGAACGGCGGGATCGCGCGGGGGCCCCAGCCCTCGTCGACCGGATGGTACTCGGCCGCGCAGCCGACCGCGAAGGTCGGCACCCGGTCCAGGAACAGGGCGTTGAAGTGGTCGTTGAAGACGACGACGGCGACGTCGGGACGCCGCTCCCGCACCCACTCCTGGGCCGGCAGGTAGCCGTCGAAGAAGGGCTTCCACTCGGGGGCGTCGCGCAGGCCCTTGTCCAGGGCGGCGCCGATCGAGGGGACGTGCGAGGTGCCCAGGCCGCCGACGATCGTGGCCAACGTCTACACCTTCTTCCCGAGCCGGTCCCGCAGGAACGACTCGTGGTCCATGCCGACCTGGTGGGCGCCGATCTCGGTGATGCGCACCGGGTCGACCGCGGAGATCTTGAGGATGAGGAACAGGTTGCCGCCCAGGGCGATCATGGTGCGCCAGTCGCGGGACATGACGGCCGTGATCTCCTCCTCGGTGAGGCCGAAGCGGTCGAGGTAGGCGCGTTCGTCGGCGCGGAACGCCGCCCGCCCCTCCGGGTTGCCCAGGCCCATGGCCATCTTGTTCATCCGGTAGCCGCGCAACTGGTGGGCGCGGTCGAGGATGGGGGTCTCCGGGATCTCGGTCATCGCGCCCGCCGCCAGCCGCCGTCGGCGTAGGCCCTGCGGGCGACCTCCGAGTAGGGCACCGGGCTGACCACGCCGGCCACCTCGATCTGGGCGTGCGGCTCGACGGTGAGCTTGCGGGTGCCGCCGTCCGGCTCGCCCCACACGAGGGTGACCTCGGTGCCGGGCGCGGCGTGCGCGGGGTCGACCATGGCCAGGGTGAGCATGGTGCGCTCGTTCCACGAGTAGCCGATCCAGGTCGACAGACCGGCCGGTTCGCCGTCGACGAGCACCTGGTCGTACGGGTGCATCGCGTACACCGCCGAGGGGAACTCGAACCACTTGGCCGGGTCGCCGTGCTCCAGCTGGGTGGCCATGGCGCGCAGGAACGCGGCCGTGTCCAAAGCCAGGGTGACCTTGACGCGGTGCTCGCGGGAGGCCAGCTTCTCCAGGGCCTCGCGGCCGACGAAGTCGTGGTCGAACTTGACGATGTGGCCGTAGCCCAGGTCCCACGGGGTGAGGTAGTAGTCCTCGACGTCGGCGGAGACGAAGCTGCCGCCGATGCTGGCGTTGGCCTCGTAGCTCGTGGCGGGCAACCACCGGCGGTAGCTCCTGAGCGCCTCGCCGGTGTAGATCGCCGGGAGGGGCGAGGGGATCCAGCCCGATTCGAGGGTGTTGGAGCTGTAGGTCCGGCCGCCGACCAGGCGCATGCCGTGCTCGCGACCGGCCTCGACCAGCGCCTCGTGCACGGCCTCGCCCTCCGCCCACGGGCCCCACAGCTCGTAACCGGGCTGACCGGCCATGCCGTGCCGCAGCGCCCGCACCCGGCGGCCGGCGATGGTCATGGACGTCATGTGGAAGAACTTCAGCTCGGGCGCGGGCGCGCCGGTGGCCTTCTCGATCACCTTGGCGGCGTTGGGGCCCTGGATCTGGTAGCGGTAGTGCACCCGGTCGAACGGGTCGGGCCGGGCCGCCGAGCGGTCGTCGAGGGTGACCGTGACGTCGAAGCCGCCGGTCTCGGCGTGGAAGGTCACCCAGTTGAGCGCGGGGATGCGGCCGACCAGGTTGAAGGTGTCCTCGGCCAGGTGGAACAGGATGACGTCGCCGATGACGTAGCCGTCGGGGGTGCACGGCACGAACTGCTTGGCGGTGTCGACGGGGAAGCGGGCGAAGCTGTTCACCCCCAGGTGCGACAGCAGCCGCAGCGCGTCCGGGCCCTCCACCAGCAGCTCCGCCATGTGGAACGACTGGTTGAACAACACGCACGTGTGCTGCCAGGCCCACTGCTCCTCCCGCCAGTTGGTGAACTCGGGCGGCACGCCCGGGTAGGCGTTTGGCCCCGTCGGCAGGTTGCGGAGATGCTCGGCGACGCTCGTGCCGGCGCCGTTCAGGACGTCTTCCAGGCTGCTCACTGCGGGTCTCCTTCGGCGTCGATGTATCGCACCCCGAGGCGGTCGAGGGTGGCGCGCAGGCCGTACAGGTCCAGGCCGAGCACGCCCTCGCGGAACTGGGCGCGTCTGCCCTCCTCGCCCGCCATGCGGACGGTGGCGGCCCCGGCGACGGCGGGCGCCTCCTCGCGGGGCACGACCAGCACGCCGTCGTCGTCGGCCACGATCACGTCGCCGGGCCGGACGCAGGCGCCGGCGAGCACGACGGGCACGTTGACCGAGCCGGGGCTGGCCTTGACGGTGCCCTGCGCGCTGATGGCCCGCGACCAGGCGGGGAAGGCCGTCGCGGTGAGTTCGGCGACGTCCCGCACGCCCGCGTCGATGACCAGGCCGAGCACTCCCCTGGCCTGGAGCGCGGTGGCGAACAGCTCGCCGAACATGCCGTCGTGGGAGAGCGAGGTGGTGGCCACGGCCAGGATGTCGCCCTCGCCGCACTGCTCGACCGCGGCGTGGATCATCAGGTTGTCGCCCGGGTGGCTGAGCACGGTGACGGCCCGCCCGGCGATCCGCGTACCGGGATAGATCGGGCGCAGCACGGGGTCGAGCAGCCCGCGGCGGCCCATGGCCTCGTGCGTGGTGGCCACGCCGGCCTCGGCGAGCACCTTGACCGCCGCCGCGTCGGGGCGCGCCTTCGTGCGGACGATGACGTGCCGGTTCACCCCAGCTCACCGCCGACCACGGGGAAGACGCGCTGGTAGGCCTCGGCCTGCACGACGTCCGTGGGCGCGCCGTTGCGGCGGGCCTGGGTCCCGCGCCGTCTGCCCAGTTCGGTGTAGTACTCGACGAGGTGCGCCTGGGCGGACATGGCCTCCATCGCCTTGCGTTTGCGGTCGAAGACCGGGGTGACGTCCAGCAGCAGGTTCGGCCGGAAGCCGCACATCTCCGGCTGGTGCGGCTCGAACATGAGCACCTGGGCGGCCCCGATGGGCGGGGTCGCCGGGTCGTGGCCCATGGCCTGCGCGATCATCCGGGTGGTCAGCGTCGTCTCGTGCGCGACGTTGTGGTCGCGGTTGTACGGATCGTCGGCGACGTGGGTGAGCAGCACGTCCGGCCGGGCCGCCCGCAGGTCGGCGACGATGCGCTCGGTCGCCTCGTGCGGCACCACCAGCGGGTAGTCGCCCAGGTCGTAGAAGTCGACCTCGACGCCCAGGGCCGCCGCGGCGGCCTCGGCCTCCTCGCGGCGCACCCGTTTGACCGTCTCCACGTCCATGCCGGGCTGCGCCCACAGGCCCTGCGACTCGCCGCGTTCGCCGAAACTGAGGCAGATCACCTTCACCGCGTCGCCCCGCGCGGCCGACGCCGCCAGCGCGCCGCCGGCCCGCCAGACGAAGTCGCCCGAGTGGGCGGTGACGGCGACGATGGAGCGTGACGCCCGCGTTTCGCTCATGTCACGGACGTTACTCAGCCCGCATCGGCCGGGGATCGCCCTAATGACGGGGCCCGGCTACGTCCAATGACGTAGGTCAGCTCGGCGGGGCCACCAGTCCTTCGCGCATCGCCACCAGCACCGCCTGGGTGCGCGAGCGCAGCCCGAGTTTGCCCAGCAGGTTGCTCACGTGGGTGCGCGCGGTGCGCTCGCTGATGACCAGCTCGGTGGCGATCTCCCGGTTGGAGCGCCCCTGCGCGACGAGCACCAGCACGTCGCGTTCGCGGCTGGTCAGCGCGGCCACGCCGGACTGCGGGGAGCGCATCTTCTGGGCCAGCCGCCGGGCCACGGCGGTGTCGAGGAAGACGTCGTCGTTGGCGGCGGCGTGGATGGCGGCGGCCACCTCGGAGGGCCCGGCGTCCTTGAGGAGGTAGCCGGCCGCGCCGTTCTCCAGGGCGGCCTGGATGCGTTCGACCTCGCCGAAGCTGGTGAGGATGACGACGCGCACCTCGGGGAAACGGCGGGCGATCTCCGCGGTGGCCTCGACGCCGTCCATCTTCGGCATCATCAGGTCCATGAGCGCGACCCTGGGCAGCGGCTGGCGGCGTACCCGCAGCGACTCCAGGGTGTCGAGGGCCTCGCGCCCGTTGGCGGCCTCCCCCGCGACCTCGACGTTGTCGAGCGCGTCCAGGTAGGCGACCACTCCCCGGCGCACGACCGCGTGGTCGTCGACCACCAGCACCCCGATGGTCTCCGTCATGTGATCCTCAGCGCTGGTATCTCGGCCGGCAGCGAGGCCGGGAGGGGCAGTTCGAGCCGGACGGAGGTTCCCCCGCCCGGTTCCGAGCGGACGGTGAGCCGTCCCGACCAGCGGGCGGCGCGTTCGCGCATGGTGGTCATGCCGAAGCCGCCCTCGCCCGCCGTCGCGGCGTCCAGGCCGCGGCCGTCGTCGGCGACCTCGCAGACCAGCAGCCTGCGGGTGCCGCGCCCGGACAGGCCGGCGGTGATCGTCACCCGGCCGCCCCGGGAGTGCTTGACGCTGTTGTGCAGCGCCTCGGCGATCACCCGGTAGGCGTCCTCGCGCAGCTCGGACTCCAGGTCGTCGAGGTCGTGGCGCGGGTCGTCGACGGTGACGGCCACCTCGAGTCCGGTACGTCCCATCGTCGACTCGGCCAGCAGGAACAGCGCCGCCGCCAGCCCCTGGTCGGCCGACGGGGTCGGATGCAGGTCGGTCACCATGACGCGCAGGTCGGTGAGCACCGCCTTGGAGATCTGCCCGAGCTCCCCCGCCACGCGCACGACGTAGGCCGAGTCGACCTTCGCCCCCCGTCCGGAGGTCATGCCGAGCGACTCGGCCTGCATGCCCATCGAGAAGACGTGCTGCACCACGGAGTCGTGCAGGTCGCGGGCCAGCCGCTGGCGTTCCTCCCGGCGGGCCACCTCGCGTTCGCGGTCCAGCATGGCCGCGTAGTGCACCGCCATCGCCGCCTGGTCGGCCATCGCCAGCAGGAAGTCCAGGGCGGTGCCGTTGATCTCCTGGCCGGGGGCGTAGAAGGCGTTGAGGATGCCGACCGGCTCTCCGCGCACCAGCAGCGGCACGCTGGCGAACCAGTCCCATTCGGGGTGGCGCATGTGCTCGCGCAGCGGCTCCCAGGCCGGGTCGGCCATGACGGCGGCGTACCGGCCGGGCACCACGACCGGCAGCCGCGAGGTGAATGCGTCGATCATGCGTAACTCGGCCCCGGCCTCGGCGCAGTCGAGCAGCAGGTCGAAGAAGTTGGCGGCGGGCCCGAACCCGGCGCTGCCCATGACCTGGAAACGCGCGCCCGCCGCGTTGACCGTCATGATCTGCACGCTGGCCAGCGCGTCCGCCTCCAGCACCTCCCTGGCCAGCGCGTCGAGCACGCTGCCGAGCGAGGGGTCGCCGCCGACCCGCCCGGCCGCGCTGGCGATGGCCGCCAGCCGCCGCTGGTGGCGGCGGCTCTCGGTGACGTCGCGGAAGACCACCAGCCGTTCCCGGCCGGTCAGTTCCCTCATCTGGTACGCGAACTCGCGCCCCGCCCCCCACCCGACCACGCCGTCGGCGGTCCCGGCGGGGAACGGGGAGTCGGCCCCGACGAGGTCGGCGTCGCCGCAGAGCGCGCGGGCGGCCGGGTTGGCCTGGACGAACCGGCCGCCGGCGTCGATGACCGCGACGCCGTCGGGGAGGCGCTCCAGCAGCGTGGTCGCGTCGAAAAGCGGTCTGCCGTCCACAACGCCTTATGATGCCGCGCTTCGTCAGGGCGGGCACTACGTCATTTGTCCCATTCGCCGGCTCCGCCGCCGGTCTAGCGTCGACCGCATGGAATTCCTGGTGCGTTTCGAGACCCGTCTCCCGGACGGCATGAGCGACGCGGAACGTACCCGGCTGAAGGAGGCCGAACGGGCCCGCGCCAGGGAACTGCGCGCCGACGGCACCCTCAGGCGCCTGTGGCGGGTGCCCGGCAGACGCGCCGTGATCGGCCTGTGGGAGGCCCCCGACGCCACCGCGCTGCACGACGCGCTGGCCTCGCTGCCGCAGTGGCCGTGGCTGGACGTGACGGTGGAGCCGCTGGCCACGCACCCGCAGGAGGCGTAGGCCGCCTACGTCACTTGTCGCGCGCAAGTGCCGTCATCCGCGTCGTTCCCGGCGCGGAGCCGCTCCTTAACGTCGGCAGGGTGCACGCCATCAGTTACGAGATCCTGCCGTTCCGGGACGCCGAGGAGTCCGTCCTCACCCACGTCCCCACGACGGTGCCGTTGACGGTGACCACGACCGAGGCCAAGGGGCTCGGCCCGACGCTCGACCTGGCGGTGCGGCTGAGGGGCAGCGGGTACACCGTCTCCCCGCACCTGGCGGCGCGGCTGGTCCGCGACAAACAGGAACTGACCGACATCGTGGCCCGCCTGAAGGACGCCGGGGTCGACGGCGTCTTCGTCGTCGGCGGTGACGCCCCGCATCCCGTGGGGACCTTCCCCGACGCGTTGTCCCTGCTGGAGGTGCTGGACGCGACGGGACACCACTTCCGGCGCGTGGGGATAGCGGGCTACCCCGAGGGCCACGGCACGATCGGCCGGGACGTGATCGATCGGGCGCTGGCGCTGAAGACCCCGTACGCGACGCACGTGATCACCCAGATGTGCTTCGACGCCCGGACGACGCTGGCGTGGGCACGCGGCGTGGAGCTGCCGGTCGTGGTGGGCCTGCCCGGGGCGGTGACGCGGCAGCGGCTGATCCGGATCTCGGCCGGGCTGGGACTGGGCCCGTCGGCCCGCTTCCTGCGGAAACAGCAGAACCTCGCCGCGCGCTTCTTCCTGCCCGGCGGCTACCGGCCCGACCGGCTCGTCGCCCAGCTCTCGCCGCACGTCGGCGGCGTGGTGGCCGGGTTCCACCTGTTCACGTTCAACGAACTGGCGAGAACCGAGGCGTGGCGCCGCTCGGGAGTCCTGGACTGAGGCTCACGGGTGCACCGACACGTGGATCGCCGTTGTGTCCCCGCCCAGCGTCTCGATGGCCCGCGCCGTCTCCTCCAGGCCGAACGAGTGTGTGTGCATCCTCTCCAGCGCGTACCGGCGGGACTCGATGAGGGCGACGGCCTCGCGGTAGGCGCGGTGGTCGACGCCGAACGCGCCGACCACGGTGAGCGCGCGGTTGACGATGAGGTCGGTGCGCAGCGGGATCTCGCGGTCGCCCTTCAGGCCGGCCAGCACCACCCGGCCGCCGTGCCGGGCCGACAGCAGCGCGTCGGTGACCGGGCCGCCCGCCATCGGGGTCAGTTCCAGCACGACGTCGGCCAGGTCCCCGCCGGTGATCTCCCGGACCCGTGCGACGGTGTCCTCCTCGTCGGCGACGATCGTGTGGTCGGCGCCGAACTCCCTGGCCAGGGCGAGTTTGCGGGCGTCGGAGGCCAGGCCGGTGACGATGATCGCGCCCGCTCCGGCGGCGCGGGCGGCGACGACCGAGCACAGGCCGCGCTGGCCCGCCCCCAGCACCAGCACCGTGTCGCCGAGGCCCACGCCGCCCAGGTGGCAGGCCCAGCGCACGCCCGCGCCCATCGGGTTGAACAGGGCGGCGACCTCGGCCGGGAGCGCGGGGTCGATCGGGTGCACGATGCTGCCGGGCGACAGGTACATGTACTCGGCCAGGCCGCCCCAGAGTGACGGCTCGACGTCGATCCCGGTGGCGCCGTGGGCGTGCCTGCGGTTCGGGCAGGACTGGTAGTGGCCGGTCAGGCACCTGCGGCAGGCGTGGCACGGCACGATGATCTCCACGGCCACCCGGTCGCCGGGCCGGACGCCCCAGCGTTCGGAGGCGCGGTCGCCGATCTCCTCGACGACGCCCATCGGCTCGTGCCCGGCCACGAACGGCACCGGCCCGCCGCCCTCCTGCCCCATCGGGCGCAGGTGGCCCCGGTAGATCTCGACGTCGCTGCCGCAGACGCCGTTGGCCTCCACCCTCAGCAGGCCGTCGTCGGGCCCGATGACCGGCCGGGGGAACTCGCGCACCTCGATGACGCCGGGGGCGGCCTGCACGGCCGCGCGCACTGTGTCTGCCATACCTGCCAGCCTGAGCAGCCCCGGGAGGGAAATCGACGTGGCTTCCACGACGTGAAAGTCGTATCGCGGGCCGCGGCGGCCGCTGGGCATCATGAGTCCACCTCCCAGGAAGGACCCCACGTGATCACAGCTGGCTTCGTCGCGGACGAGGACCGAGACGCCGTCACCGCGACGCTCCGCGCGCACCTGGCCGGGCTGCCCCGGCGCTCGCGGTTCTACGCCGACCTGTTCACCGCGCACGGAGTCGGCTCCGCGACCTTCACGGGCCTGGACGACCTGCGCAAACTCCCGTTCACCGACAAGCAGACGTTGCGCGACTCCCAGCAGGAGGCCCCGCCGCTGGGCCGCCACGCGGGTGTGGACATGACCGAGGTGATCCGGGTGCACGCCTCCACCGGCACCACCGGACGCCCGAGCTGGGTCGGCGTGACCAGGCGTGACTCCGAGGCGTGGACGGAGATGACGGCGCGGGCCTTCGTCACGATGGGCGCCCGGCGCGAGGACGTGGTGCTGCACGGCGCGGGACTGACGCTGTTCGTGGGCGGCCTGCCGATCCGCGACGCGCTGGAACGCATCGGCTGCACCCTGGTCCCCATCGGCACCGGCGCCACGCAGAAGGCGGTGCTCGCGCTGGAGACCCTCGGCGTGACCGCCCTGCACGCGACCCCCTCATACATCCGCTACCTGGGCGAACACCTGCGCGGGCAGGGACGCGACCCGCGCGGGTTCGGCGTCGGGAAGGTCTTCGTGGGCGGCGAGCCGGGCGGCGGAGAGCCGGCGTTCCAGCGGCACGTCGAGCAGGAGTGGGGCGCGCGGGTCACCGAGGGGCTCGGCAACGCCGACATGGCGCCGGTGTTGTTCGCCGAGCCGCCCGGCGCGGGCGGCATGCGCTTCACCGGCGGGCGGCACGTCGTGGTCGAGCTGATCGACCCGGACAGCGGCGAACCCGTCGACCCCGAACCGGGCGCGTCCGGGGAACTGGTCTACACGTCGGTGGACCGCGAGTGCTGCCCGCTGGTGCGTTTCCGCACCCGCGACCGGGTGCTGGTGACCGGCCGGGCGCGGGACGGCGCGCCGCTGATCCGGTGTGTGGGCCGTACCGACGACATGCTGATCGTGCTCGGCGTGAACGTGTTCCCGACGGCGATCCGCGACATCGTGCAGACGCTGCATCCGCGCACCAGCGGCGTGCTGCAGATCGTGCTGCCCGGCCCCGGGCCGAGGGTGGAGCCGCCGCTGCGGGTCGAGGTCGAGCGGGGTGAGGCGCCCTGCGACCCCGAGGCGCTGCGCCGGGAGATCGAGGAACTGATCAGGTCGCGGCTGACCGTACGCGCCGCGGTCGAGCTGGTGCCGCCGGGTTCGCTGGAGCGTACCGAGATGAAGTCGCGCCTGACCCGCGTCACCGGTTCGGCGCGCGCCTGACCTCGCGGGCGGTGAAGTGGGCGGCCGAAGGGGCGCCCAGCGCCCTGGAGATGCTGCGGGCGGTGGTGGCCAGCGCCGGCACGAGGGAGTGCGGCGAGGCCGAACCGCTCGGCAGCGTGATGCCGACCGCGGCCACGACCCGGTCGCGGGGACCGCGGATCGGCACGGCGACCGCCATCACGTCGTAGGTGAGCTGGCTCTCCACGATCGCCACACCCGACGTGCGCACCTCGGCGAGGAAGCGCCGCAGCGCGCCGGGGTCGGTGAGCGTGTTGACGGTGTACGCGAACAGGTCGGAGGCCAGCACCTCCTCCTGGAACTCCTGGCTGGAGTGCGCGAGCAGCACCAGGCCGGTCCCGGTGGCGTGCATGGGCCAGCGTCCGCCCAGGCGGCTCGGCACCGGCACGGTGTCGCGCGCCCGCAGCGACTCGACGTAGATGACGTCGTGGCCCTCGGGCACGCCGAGGTGGATGTTGGCCCGGGTGGCGTGCTGGAGGTCGTGCAGGAACGGCAGCGCGATCTCGCGCAGCTGGCCGCCCTGGGGCGCGAGGCTGCCCAGTTCGAGGATGCGCAGCCCGATGGTGTACTTGCCGTCGCCGTGCCGGGACAACGCGCCCCAGCAGTGCAGCTCGTTCACCAGCCGATGGGTGGTGCTGAGCGTGAAGCCGGTCCGGCGGCTGATCTCGCTGAGGGACAACGCCAGGTTCTCGGTGTCGAAGACCCCCAGGATGGCGAGCACCCGCTGCGCCGACGTCAGGACGGTCATGTGCTCACCTGTCCGTCTAAGTTACGCGCCTGTTAACCGAGGCTACCCAAACGCACCCGCTTTCCATACACGGACTTCCACGCTGCGGAAGTCGGCTCGACCGCCCTCTTCCCCGATCGTCATAGTCGGGTCTCAGCCGAAGGAGCTTCCGTTGACGTGTTCCGATCCCCTGAACGATCCCTTCACCGGCTCCGGGGCGCGGTGGATGGACGGCCGGACCGCCCTGGTCACCGGGGCGGGCCAGCAGGGCGAGCTCCCGGGCGTGGGGTACGCCGTCGCCCGGGTGCTCGCCGGGCACGGCGCGCGCGTCGCGGTGCTCGACCGGGACCCGGAGGCCGCCGAGCGCACCGTGAAGCTGATCGACCGCGACGGCGGCGCGGCCATGGCCGTGCTCGCCGACGTCACCGACGACCGGCAGGTCGCCGACGCCGTCTCGGCCGTGCGGGAGCGGCTGGGCGGCCTGGACGCGGTCGTCAACAACGTCGCGGCCGGCGACCCGGCCGGGGTCTTCGACGTGACGCCCGACCGGTTCGCCGCGCTGATGACGGTCAACCTCACCTCCGCCTGGCAGGTCATGCGGCACACCGTGCCGCTCCTGCCGCGCGGGGCCGCGATCGTGAACATCTCCTCGGTCACCGTGGCCTCCCGGGGCCCCGGGATGGTCTACTCCGTGGCCAAGGCCGGGCTGGAGAACCTGACCGACGGGGCGGCCGCCACGCTGGGTCCGCGTGGCATCCGGGTCAACTGCGTCCGGGTCGGCATGATCTGGGGGTCGTTCGCCGCGGCGAACATGCCCGAGGAACGCCGCGGGCCGCGCCGCGAGGCCACCGGGCTGCGCACCGAGGGCACCGCGTGGGACGTCGCCCAGGCCGCGCTCTTCCTGCTCAGCGACCGCGCCCGGTGGATCTCCGGGCACACCCTCACCGTCGACGGCGGACCCTCCGGCGCCCCGCCGGTCGCGGCGCCATCCACCCCCCTGTCCTGAGGAGCGACGCCCATGGCCCAGCACGGCACCAAGAGATCGACGTCGATGAAGGGCGTCTTCGCGGCCAGTTTCATCGGCACCTCGATCGAGTGGTACGACTACTTCATCTTCGGCACCGCCGCCGCGCTGGTGTTCCCCCGGTTGTTCTTCACCGACTCCTCGCCCGAGGCGGCCACCCTGGCCTCCCTGTCGGCGTTCGCGGTCGGCTTTCTCGTCCGCCCGATCGGCGCGGCCGTCGTGGGGCACTTCGGCGACCGGATCGGCCGCAAGTCGATGCTGGTGCTCACCCTGATCCTGACCGGCGGCGCGACGTTCCTGATCGGCACGCTGCCGACGTACGCGGCGATCGGCATCGGGGCGCCGTTGCTGCTGGTGGCGCTGCGCATGATCCAGGGCTTCGGGGTGGCCGGCGAGTGGGGCGGCGCGCTGCTGATCTCCACGGAGAACGCCACTCCGCGCAACCGGGCCTTCTACGGCAGCTTCGCGCAGTTCGGCGTGCCGGTCGGGGTGCTGCTGTCGAACCTGGCGTTCCTGGCCGTGGCGGGGCTGCCCGACGAGGACTTCTTCTCCTACGGCTGGCGCATCCCCTTCCTGCTGTCGGCGGTGCTGGTCGTGGTCGGCTTCGTGATCCGGGTGCGCCTGACGGAGCCGGAGGCGTTCGCGAAGGTCAAGCGGGCGAAGGCGGTGGAGAGGGTGCCGTTCAGGGAACTGCTGCGGCGGCACCCGCGCAACCTCGTCCTGGCCGGCCTGGCCGCGATCGCCCCGCCCGCCGTCGGGTACGCCGTCACCGTCTACATGCTGACGTACGGCACGCAGGTGGCCGGGTTCGAACGGAACACGCTGCTGACGCTGGTGCTGGCCTCCACGTCGGTGTGGATCGTGGCGATCGTGGTGGCGGCCCGGTTGTCGGACCGCTTCGGCGCCAAGACGCTCTACGTCATCGGCGCGGTCACCGCCGTGATCTGGCCGGTGCCGATGTTCGCCCTGGTCAACACCGGTAACGCCGGGCTGGCGCTGGTCAGCTTCCTGGTGGCGGCGATCGTCCAGGGCATCATGGCCGGCGCGCAGGGCGGCCTGTTCACCGAGTTGTTCGACCTGAAGGTCCGCTACAGCGGCATCTCGGTCGCGTACGCCATCGGCGCGACCGTGGCCGGCGCCGCCACCCCCGCCTTCCCGGCCATCTATGCCGCCAGCGGCTCCTCCACCCCGGTCGCGCTGTTCATCGCCGGCCTGGCGCTGATCAGCCTGATCGCGGTGCTGGGCGTGCGGAAGGCGCCCCACGAGACGGAGCCGGCCCCGACCGGCCCCGCCGCGGTGGTGCCCGAGTCCGCCTGACCGGCCCGGCCTCAGCCCGAATTGAGCGTCTGCTTTTTCTTGGACACGGTGTTCTGCGCGATGACGACGACCGGTTCGGCCTCCGAGAGTTCCTCCGAGAGTTCCTCGTCCTCGTCCTGGTCCGGGTCCTCCTCTTCGTCTTCGGGGTCGGTGAACTCCTCGACGTCGTCGTAATAGGACTGCCACAGGCTGAGGTCGAGGTCTTTCTCGTCCTCGCTCGACGGGTAGTCGGACTCCAGGCCGGCGGTCGACATCCAGGTGCTGATCCCGTTCACGATCTCCTGCCGTCCCTTCTTCGTCGCGATGGCCGCGGCCAGGACCTCCTCGTCGTCGTCCTTGAGCGCGCCGGTGTCGAGCTGGAGGAAGGCCAGCAGGATGGAGGACTTGGCCAGGACGGCGGGCGCGGGCCAGCCGTAGACCTTGCCGTGGGATCCGGCCGCCGGCAACTGCACGCTCTTCTTGCCCGCGGCGAGGAGCATCAGCCAGCATTTGAAGCAGCACAGTTTGGAGATCCCGATGGCGAGCTGGGCGTTGGCGACGAGCCGGCCGAACTCCGCCCTCTTCCCGTCGGCGAGTTTCGCCTCCAGGACGTCCTGCCGGTATCGGAGGTCGCCGTCCTCGGTGTCGCTCAGGTCGCCGGCCAGCGCCTTGTCGCGGTGGCGCAGCACCACGTCGGCCGCCTGGGTCTCGGCGTGGACCTTGTCAGAGGTCGCCGCCGTGTGCGCCCTGACCCGCAGGTCGGCCCAGGTGTCGTAGTTCGCGCCCAGGAACCGGATCGTCTTGCGCAGCCGCCGCTCGGCCTTGTGCAGCACGTCGTCCGAGATCCGCTCGGATTTGCGTTGCCCGAGTTTCTGTCCGGCCAACTCGTTGAACAGCTTCTCGACCTGGGTGGTGACGGCCTGCGCGTCGGCCTCGGCGAGGTTCAGCAGCTTGAGGAAGTCGGCGCCGAGTTTCGCGTCGGGCTGGTTGGCGAACAGCCGTATCTCCTGGCCGAACACCGTGATCAGGGCGACACACTGGCGGGCGGACTTCATGTTGGCCAGCACCCAGGCGAGCCTGTCGAGGTCGTTGTTCCCGCCTCTGGCGACCACGGGCGAGGCGAAGGGTCCGTGGAGCTTGCTCAGATGGCTCGACAGGGCGTCCCCGAGCCGGGATGTGATGGGCGTGCCGAGGGTGGTCGTGACCTTGTCGGTGGCCGCGGCGCCGAACAGATTCAGGCCGCCCAGACGGCCGTACGCCGTGAGGTAGGCGGCGTGATCGAGCCCCGCCTGGGCGCAGAAGTCCGCGATCGCCCCCTGGAGGTCGGCGTCGCCGTCGGTGGCGTGTTCGACGGCGATCCTGGCCAGCACCTTCTCCGCCGTCGCGTCGGTGTGGCCGAGGATCGCCGCGATCTCCTGCCACGCTCGGGCGGGCACGGGCGCGTCGACGGACGCCAGCGCCTCGATCACCTCCGGGACGGTCGAGGCCGGGTGCAGCCCGCCGACCTGCTCCAGCCAGCGCCGCAGGCTCTTGGGGCCGCCGTCGATCCCCAGCGCCGCGGCCATCTTCACCGCCCAGTTCACCTTTTTCCGCAGGGCTGTCGCGAAGAGGGTGTACCCCGCCACCCGGGCCTCGGTCCGGGTGCGCTGCAGTTCGGGCGACACGGGCGGGACGATCGGCGCGGGCGGGGACTCGATGAGGTCGTCGGTGCTGATGAGCTTCTGGCTCGCGCGTTTCTGGGCCCTGGTCATCCGATCGCCGGTCCCGGTGCCGGGAGCGTCGTCGAGCTCGGTGATCTTTCGCTTGTATGTCGACTTGGAAGGCTTTTTGATCACCTTCGAGCCGGTCGGCCGCTTCCTCTCGACGGGCTCCGTCGGGTAGTCGTCCTCGGTCGAATAGATGATCGTTTCTGAGATGAAGCCGTCGTCCTTCTTCTTCTGCTGCTTCGGGGGTTGTCTTCTCATCGGTCCTGCTCCCGTCAGCGCGTGCCGGCGCGGTAGGTGACGACGAGGCCCAGGCCCTCCAGGGCCGTGCGGTCGCCGGTCAAGGTCAGGCGGAGGCCGCCGCCCGTCAGGACGAGGCCGGGGGTCGGGACGAGCCTGCCGTGGGGCAGGGCCAGGTCGCCGAGGGACAGGCGGGCCTCGCCGTCGTACACGGCGTACAGGCCCGTGATCATCGGGGCGGCCAGGTCCGGCAGGTCGGCTGAGGTCAGGGGCAGCACCAGGTCGGTGCCGAGGCTCTCCCACTCGTCCGGGAACTCGCCGGGGACGTCGAAGTACATCGCGGCGGGCGCCGGCTGGAGCAGACCGCGGACCGTCGAGGCGAAGGCGTCGCCGCCGTGCTCGGCGGTGTAGCGGAGGGTGATCTGGACGTCGGCCAGGTCGCCGGGCAGGTCCCGGCCGCGCAGACCCGGCAGTTCCAGGCGCCACGCGCCGACAGCGCCGGTGCCCTCGAAGGGGAGGTAGCGGTCGTCGTCGTAGCGCATCTCGTGCAGGCCGTTGTTCTCGGCGCCCTCCGGCACGTGCGACAGGGCGATGCGCTGGCTGGGCCGCCAGTCGACGCGCAGGTTCGCCGGGGCCGCGCCCTTCGGGTCCAGCAGGTACTGCACGGCCTTCGGGTCGGCGGCCGTCACGGTCTTGTGGGCGAGCTGGGTCAGCGTGGCGTTGACCTCGATCGGGGACCCTTCGCCGTCGTGGAAGGCCACCGCGACCGAGCGGATCTGACGCAGGTAGTGGCCGGGGAAGTCGCGGTCGAACAGGTCTTCGGGCAGCCCCAACTCGCACGTGCCGCTCTCCCGCAGGGTGAGCAGCGCGATCGGGTCGTGCTCCAGCAGGGAGACCCGGCGGGTGATCTCCAGCCGGCGGCGGTCGGCGCGCGCGTGCACGGCCACGAGGGCGTCGAGGTCGGCCAGGAGCGCCTCCCCGGCGAGCAGGCCGCCGCGCAGGCCGTCCCAGTACGTCGGCCGGATCACCGTCACGTCGGTGCCGCGTTCGAACTGGCACGCCTTCTCCGCAGCACGGGCCATCTCATAGGCCAGCCCGTACGCCTGGAAGTACAACTCGGTCATCCGGCCCGACATCCACTGGTAGAGCTCGTGGCCGGCGAACCGTCCGGCGAGGAAGGCCGACACGGCCGCCTGCCCGGCCGACTCGGCCAGGTGCAGGTCCAGTTCCCGCTGGGCGGCCAGGAGCTGGGCCTGGCCCGCGCCGACCTGGTGGCCGAGTTCGGTCACGTCGGCCTCGGCGGAGGTCCGCTGGAACCGCCAGTCGGCCTCGGCCCGTTCGTGCTCGGCCCGCACGCCCAGCAGCTCGCCCATCACGCTGAGGCTCTCGGCGGACGACTCGGCGATCCCGGCCGCGCTCTCCAGCGCCTCGCCCATGTCGTCGCCGCCGAAGGACGTGCCGAAGATGAAGGGCCCGATGAGGACCTCCGGCATGCCGAAGGCGAACGACGCGCCGATCTTCAGCCCGGCCGCCACCGCGTGCGAGGCCGACGCCGAGCCCATCATCGCCAGCTGGGCCTCCTGGAGGGCCGACAGGCCGTCGGCGACGACGCCCTCCCAGTAGGCGACGCGGTCCTCGGCCGCCGCCAGGCTCGCCTGCAGCGCCCGCAGGTTCGCGGCGGCCGCGGCGACCTGGGCCTCCTTGACGCCCTGGGTGAGCTCCAGCACGGCGCCCTCCTGGCGGTCGCGCAGCAGCGCCAACGCCTCGCCGTCGCGCTTCTCGAGCACGTCGAGGAGCCGTCCGCCCAGGTCGCGGACCCGTTCGGCGAGGTCCTGCGCGCGTTTCACCGTCACGGAGAACCGCTGGTGCGGCACCTCGGCGGGCGGCGCCCCGGCCGGGGCGGCCCCGCCGGCGAGGGCGGCGCCGCGGACCAGCGCCGAGGGTTCGACCGGCGGCTCGAACAGCGGCAGCGCACCGCTGACGCCCATGATGTCGAGCGAGGCCCTGATCTTGGTGAGCCGGTCGGCGACCAGGTCCCAGTAGCCCGACAGCGCGGTGTTGGCGGGCACGTGGAAGTAGGGGTCGGCGACGCCCGCGTGCGGGCCGGTCATCAGGTCGTGGCCCGAGGGCAGCGCCGGCAGGGTCTCGAACGTGGCCGCCTCACCGGCCGGGATCGTGCCGGGCTGGTCGGGCCGGCGGCCGAGCAGGTCCCAGGCCAGGATGTACAACATGCGGGCCTCGTCGACGCTCTCCATCGTGTGGCGGCGGAACAGCGTGTCGCCCCAGTCGAGCAGGTTGTCGACGTACGCCATGACGACGGCCCGCCGGTAGGCGACCGGGCGCAGCGCGGCGATCGTGTGCGGGTCGAACGGGTCCTCGCGGTAGGCGGCGAGCAGGCTCACGCGGTCGCCGGTGAGGTCGTACTGGCGGTCGAGTTCCATGGCGACGGCCAGGTCCTCGCTCGGCGGCAGCGCCTCCAGGGCCTGGAGGTCGCGGCGCTGCTGCGCGGTCAGCGGCTGGAGCCCCTGGAAGACCGGGACCAGCGATTCGAGCAGGGTGATGACCTCGCCGGGTGCGCCCTGGTCGCGCAGCGTCTCGGCCAGCGCCCCCGGGTCGGCCGCCAGGAACGGCAGGAACCGCCAGTACTGGTCGGCGCGGGTGGGGTCGAAGACGTACTCGTACCAGGTCCGGGCCTCGTCGAAGCGCTGGGCGGTGTTGAGCGCCTGCGCGATGAGCAGCGGCGCGTGGAAGAAGATCTCCCAGTAGTAGACGCCGTTGGCGCTGTGGAAGTCGAGGTGGCTGCGGCCGGGCAGCAGCTCCTCGACGACGCGTTCCTCCCGGACCCGGATGGTCGTGGAGTCCGACGTCCGGGTGTCGAAGGCGGGCAGTTCGTCGGTCTCCTGGGTGGCGGTGTCGAGGAGGGCCGCCACTCCCCCGGCCAGCAGCCGCTGGTTCAGCTTGTAGGCCGTCGAGGTGGTCAGCCGCACGATCTCGTGCTTGAGCGTGCCGAGCCGGTAGGGCCGCTGGACGGCGGCCCCGGCCGGGGTGAACAGGTACTGGCCGGGCCCGGTCCCGTCGGCGCCCGGGTCGCCCTCGATGAACAGGTAGAGGCCGTCGGGCGTCTCCATCGCCCCGGTCAGCCGCTCGGGCAGCCCGTCCCAGTCCCCCTCGACCGGCTTGAAGTCCCAGTCGAAGATCTTCGTGTAGTGGTCGCCGGTGAAGGCGTACTGCCAGAACACGCCCTTGATCGGGCGCGGGATCTCCCTCGGGTATCCGGCGTCCATGTACTCGTCGAGTTCACCACTCGCGCTGAGCGTGTACGCGCCGATCGTGGTGCCGCTGGTGAGGTAGAGCACCCGGTTGGTGATCCAGGCGGCGTCGACGGACGTCCAGCCGGTCGCCGGCGGGGCCACCACGGGCGGGATCACGACCCCGCCGTCGTCGGACCCGCCGTCGCCCTGCGCCAGCGGATTGTGTCCCCCGGGGAGAGCGGGCCCCGTGAGCGGGATCGCCGTCGGGAGCACCACGGGGGTGCCGATCGTCGCCGTCACCACGCCCGGCGCGGGTCCGGCGGGCGGGCGCACCCTGCCCCAGCGGCTGGAGATGAGCTGCGGGGCGCCGCCGCGGGAATTGCCGTTCCTGATCGTGACGAACCGGCCGCCGTTCCCGTTCCCGTCGTCGGTGTTGTCGAACAGGTAGCGCAGGCCGTACAGCTCGAAGCCGGTGTGGACGCGGTCCCAGGACGGCAGGCTCTCGGAGTTGCCGCGCAGCGGCAGCGCGACGGTCTCGTCGGGGGCGGGCATGATCGGGCGGCAGAGCACGCTGCCGCCCTTGTGGTCGAGGCTGAACCAGGCGCCGTCGGTGAATCCGACGGGCCGGTTGAACCAGACGACCGAGGCGGGGTCGAGCCGCTGCGGCTCGTCGAAGATCTCGGTGACGTCCCCGGCGATCGGGGGCGGCGCGGTCACCTCGTCGAGTTCGACCGTGTACAGCTCGGGTGCCAGTGCGAACGCGGCGCCGACCACCCCGGCGCCGGTGACGGCCGTGTACGACACCCGGATCGCCGCGTGGTCGGAATCGGGCAGCGTGCCGGTCCGCACGGTCAGCGTGACCTCGCCGATCGTGTCGGTGCGGGGCGCCCCGGTGGCCAGCAACTGGGCGGGCACCCATTCCTGGTTGAGGTTGCAGAAGGAGTAGTAGATCTTCACGCAGCGGGCGGCCGCCGCCGGGGCCGACACGGTCTGGGTGGTCTCGCTCTGCTGCGAGGTGACGATCGTGGCCGTGTCGGGACGGTCGGGCGGCACGGTCTCGACCGTCGCCCAGAACGCGAAGACGCGGTCGAAGGCGCGGACCGGATGGACGCGGGCCGCGTCCATCCGCACGTCGGCCTTCAGCCACGGCCCCCAGGCGGCGGAGGTCTTCTCACCGTCGCGGAAGGTGGCGTACCGGTAGTAGTGGCGGCGTGGCTCGGTCCGGGTCCGGCCGAACAGCACCAGGTCGCGGGCGCCGTCGGCGCTCTCGTCGACGTAGCCGCCGGTGATCTCCAGGCGGGACACCTCGGTGTACTCGTCCAGGTACCTCTTGTACGCCCGCTGCGCGGTCGCCGAGGTGACGCCGCTGCGCAGCAGGTCGTTCTCCAGTTCCCGGAACGCCGGGGTCTTGGTGTCGCGCAGTTCGGGCCGCAGGTAGTTCTCCGGGTAGAGGAACACCTTCCGGTTGGCCTCCCAGACGCGGTAGTTGCGCATCCACGTCCACCAGCGGCGCAGCCGTTCCCTGGTCTCCTCGGAGGCCGGTTCGAGGTCCAGCAGCAGGCGGTGCACGTACAACTGGACCGCCGCGATGGCCTCGCGCACCCGGGAGGTGGTGCCCTGGCCGCCCATCTCGACGTCCAGGAGCAGCCGCTCGAACAACTCGCCCGGCTCGCCGACGGCGGTGAGGAGCGCGTCGCGCCGGACGGCGTTGTCGCGCTCGCCCCGCAGCGCCGGCAGCGCCGAGGGGGCCACGCCCACGCGGCGGGCGAGGCTGAACACCTCCGCGGCCTTCAGGACGAACTCCACGGCCGAGGGCGCCCGCAGGGTGCGCTCGGCCCACATCAGCTCCGCCGGATCCCAGCCGAACAGGGCGGCCATCGTTCGGTAGGGGTCGCTGTCGGGTTCGGTGAGCGCCGTGGTCAGCGCGCCCCCGGTGGCGTGGTCGAGCACGGTGAACCGGGCGATGGTGTGCAGGTCGCCGAGCCGGTAGTCAGCGGCGTCGGCCCACGCCTCGGCCACCACGCGGGGGAAGCCGGGGTCGCCGAGCCGGACGTACTCCTCGCCCCGGGTGAGGTAGGTCTTGCCACGCAGCGTGAACGCGCCGTCGACGCCCTCCTCGTAGTCGGCCGGCAGGTCGCCCCAGTCGTCCTGGACGGTGCGCGGGTAGCCGGGGTCGGCCCACGTCAGGTCGGCGCCGGAGTAGCGGGCGTACTGGCCGGCGCGGAAGACGTACAGTTCGCCGTCTTCGCCGGTGAAGGCGGCGTCCAGGCCCCCGTCGAAGCGGCTGTCGACGTGGCCCCACGCCGGCGATCCGGTGTCCGGGGCGTCGGCGCGCAGGTGGGTGCGGCCCTTGAACAGGTGGATGCCGCCCGCGCCGGCGAACCCGGCGTCCACGCCGTCGAGGAAGGCGTCGGGGAAGGCGGGCACGCCCAGGTCGCCGGCCAGGTCGGCGATGTCGCGCGGGTAACCGGGGTCGGCGTGCTCTCCCTGGCCGGTCCGGCGCGAGTACCACCGGCCCGACAGCAGGTAGGTGCGGTCGCCGACGACCAGTTCGGCGTCCACGACGTCGCCGAGCGGGCGCACCGCCCCGGCGAGGTCCTCGTAGGCGGCGACGGCCTCGGTGGCGACCACGTGCGAGCGGCCGCCCATCACGACGGTCACCGTGCGCAGGTCGGCGTGGACGGCGTCGATCGTGGTCAGCGCGTCGTCGAACGACTCGGGCAGGTTCCGGAAGGGTTCCTCCCGGCGTAGTTCGCCGGCGATCGGCTTGGGATAGCCGGGGTCGGCGGCGGTGTGGTCGCCGGTGGAGTACCGCACGTAGCGGTCGCCGCTGAACAGGTAGGCGGCGCCGTCCCAGACGAAGGCGGCGTCGACCGTGGCGATCCCGGTGGGGCGCGGCTCGGTGAGCGGGCCGAAACCGCCGTCGCGGTAGTCGCGGTAGCGTTCGCCGAAGTAGAAGCGGTCGCCGACGACCGTGGTGAGTTCGCCCTCGAAACCCCGCCAGAGCAGGCCGGCCGGCCGCCGGGTGCCGTCTCCGGGCAGCGTGTAGGTGTCGCCGTCCAGCAGGACCAGCGTGTCCTCCCGCGCCACGACCGCGCGGGGGATGTGGCCGGCGCCCCAGTAGGAGGCGTCGGCCACGTCGTTCTCCCCGGTCTCCACGACGAGGTGCCGCATCGTGCCGTCGGCGGCGGGGTGCTCGAACAGGTGGGTGAGCTTGTCGTGGACGTAGGCGATCATGACGGAGTCGAGCCCGAACCGCGCGGCGATCGGCTGCGGCGCCCCGCCGTCGGTGAACATGGGCCCGCTGAACAACACGGTCCTGCCGTCCTTGACGTATCCGGCGTCCACGACGCCCGGTTCGGGGGCCAGGCCCCACGACTCGGTGACGGGGAACTCCTGGTCGACGCGGGTGTCGTAACAGGCGGCGCCCTTGAACAGGTAGGCGCCGTCCAGGACGGCGTCCAGGCCGGTGCGGAACTTCTCCGGCACCCCGGCCAGCACCCTGGGCCGCGACGACCAGCCGGCCGGGCCCTCGGTGACCAGGCGGCCGTCCTCGACGAACGCGCAGGTGACGCCTGGGGTGTCGCGGACGCGGTAGAGCTCGCGGGAGATCACGTGGGTGGTGCTCCCGTCGACCAGGAACAGGTCGCCGCCGCTGGCGTAGACGGCGTCCACCCGGGTCAGCGGCACCTCGGGGGCGAACTCCGCCAGCGGGCGCGGGTAGCCGGGGTCGGCCGCGCCGCCGGTGTAGCGGCGGAACTGGTCGCCGGAGAACAGGTAGACGTGCCCGTCGTGGTTGAGCGCCGCGTCGACCCGGCCGGTGCGGGTCAGCAGATCTGGGGTGCGGCCCCAGAAGTTCGGCACCGACGCCGGGTAGCCGTCGTCGACCTGGGAGAAGTCCCCCGAATACCGGACGTAGCGGTCGGCGGAGAAGACGTAGACGCGGCCGTCGCGTCCGGTGAAGGCGGCGTCGACCTGCTGGAACGGCAGGCTGTCCCACAGCGGCTCGGGCGCCGACCACCAGCGCTCGCGCCCGTCGAAGTGCACCCGCTGCCCGCCGCCGCCGAGCAGGTGGGTGCGGCCGCGGGGGTCGGTGAAGACGGCGTCGACGCCGAACCCGTCGGGCAGGTTCCACCACGTGAACGGCGGCGGGTCGGTGTCCGGGGTGCGGTAGTCGGCGGTGGAGAAGCGCACGTACCGGTCGCCGAACAGGTGGGTCTTCCCGTCGAGGGTGAACGCGGCGCCGACCCGGGTGAGGCCGCCCCAGTCGGGCGCGATGGGCCGGGGGTAGCCGAGGTCGGCGCGGGTGTAGTCCGACCCGCTGTAGCGGACGTAGTCCTCGCCGCCGAACAGGTAGGTGAACCCGTCGAGACCCACGAACGCGGCGTCGACCTTGGTCAGCGGCGTGTGCACGCCCCACCGGCCGGTGGTGGCGACGACCTGGGCGGTACCGTCGAGGGCGACCGTGCGGCCGTCCTTGAACAGGTGCGTCACGCCGTCGTCGTCGCGGAAGGCGGCGTCCACGCCGATCTCGAACTCGGCCGGCACGCCGGGGAAGTGGTCGGCGATCAGGACGGGATAGCCGTCGTCGGCGTAGGCGTCCCGCTGTTCCAGGCTCTGGCCGTGCTTGACGACCATGCGGCCGATCAGGGCGTAGACGCCGGTCTCGTCGGAGTAGACGGTGTCGGGCGGCCCCTCCGGCAGGTCCGGGGAGCCGTCGAAGGAGGTCTCGGGGAGCTCGCCGAACTCCTCGGCCGGCCGGGGGAACCCCTCGTCGACGCGGGAGAAGTCGGTGGAGGAGTAGCGGACGTACTGGTCGCCGGAGAACAGGTAGGTCCGCCCGTCGTCGTCGACGTGCGCGGCCTCGACCGCGCCGGTGGTGAAGTCGTTGCGGATCGCGCCCCACGTCCGCGTGCCGGGCACCCAGCGTTGCCCGCCCTTGGCGCGGACCAGCGTCCGGGCCCCCTCGACCAGCCATTCGCCGCCGTCGGGACGGGTGAAGGCCGCGTCGACCCGGGTCAGGCCGCCCGGCAGCGGCCGGCTGTCGACCAGGGCGCGGGTGGCCGAGGAGTAGCGCCAGCAGGTGCCGCCGGAGAACACGTGGACGTGCCCGTCGGAGCTCTCCAGCAGCGCGTCGATCCGGGTCACCCCGTCGGGCAGCGCGAACGGCTCCGGGTGGCGGCCGGTCAGGGCGAGGTCGCGGAACACCGCCACGACCAGGTCGGGGCCCATGCCGAGCTTGCCGGCGAAGAGCGCGAACGCCTTCACCCTGCGCCGCAGCAGCCCTTCGGCCGGGTCGGCGAGCGCCGCGACGTCGACGCCCATGCCGTCGCAGATCGCCGGCGCGAGCGGCCCGAACTCCGCCTCGGCCGCCTGCGCCAGCGCGTCCCGGCGGGCCGACTCGACCGCGGCGAGCGTCGCCTCGATCTCGGCCGTGCCGGCGGAGATCTCCACCGCCACCGCGCCGAGCAGCGCGAACACCTCGGCGGCGTAGTCGTCCAGGCCGGGCAGGTCGAACGCGAGCACGTTGTGCGGCCGCACGAAGAACGCCAGCCGGTCGGCGGGCACGGCCAGCCGCCCGTCCAGGTCGCCCCGCCCGGTCAGCAGCGCCACCAGCGCGTCGCTCTCCTCGCCGGTGAAGCCGAGCGCGGCGATCGCCTCCAGGTCCAGCCGGTAGGGCCGCTGCTCCCACTCCACCTCCGGCAGGACGGGATCGGCCAGCCCGGCCAGCGCCACGGGGTCGGCGGCGAAGGCGAAGTCCTCCGGCGTGAACCGGCACGTCCGCTCGCGGAAGGCCGCCCGCTGCGCCTGGAGGGTGTCGAAGATCTCGCGGCGGTCGTGGTCGAATTCGGCGCCCAGGGCGAAGTCGGCCAGGGTCGCCTTCTTGCGGGTGTGGTTCCCGGCGGCGTCGACGTACCCGTTGATCCGCAGCGACTCCAGCACGTCGTCGGGGAAGACGGCCGGGATCGGCCCGCTCTCGAACGCCTGCTGCCGCGCCCGCAGCAGGTCCACGACCGGCCGCTCGACCGCGGTGAGGTCGCAGGTGACCCGGCCCAGCGGGTCGGCGACCACCCCGTCACGGCCGATCACGCCGGCGAAGACGAGGTTGTCGTACAGCTCGGCCCGCTGGTTCTCGGTCAGCCCCGGCAGCCCGCCCAGATCGGAGGGGTAGACGGCGGCCCGCTGGAGCAGTTCGGTGACCTTGTCCTGGTAGCCGGAGAAGTCGGTGGCCAGCTCGCGGGGCACGTGCACCAGGTCGCCCTCGGCGGTCAGGTGCCGCCGCAGCACCAGGTTCGTGAAGATCTTCCCGGCCAGCGCCGCCCCGATTCCGGGGAAGTCGGCCGCCGTCACCTCGCCCATCCGCACCAGCGCCTCGTACGGGGAGGCTCCCGCGTCGAGCAGGTCCTTCAGCGCCCGGGAGGCCCGCTCGGAGAACCGCGCCGACGCGAACACCGTGGCGGGCACCTCCACCCCGGCCTCCAGCGGCGGCACGGCGGCCGCCGACGGGCCGCCCGCGAAGGCCGCCAGATCGGCGGCGCTCAGCCCGGTCGCGCGGATCCACACCACCAGCGGCGGCAGCGCCTGCGCCAGCCACAACCCTTCCCGCACGCCCGGCCCGGCCAGCACCCGCCGCCCGTCCCCGACCCGCCGCGTCAGCGCGAACGGCACCGGGAACGACGCCTCGACCACCCGCAGCAGGTCGAACAACTCGTCGGCCGACAATCCGAGGGCCGCCAGGTAACGCGCCGCCCGCCGCACGGCTCTGTCGTCGCCGCCCTGCGGGTCGACCTCCCGCAACCGCTCCCGGATCCGCGCCAGTTCCGCCGGGGCGACGCCGTCCAGGGCGGCCGGGTCGTCGACCGGCGCGGCCAGGGAGACCGTGATCGGCAGGGTGAACGTCCGGGCCAGGTGGACCACGGCCGCGAGCACCGGGAGCGCGTCGGCGTCGAGGCGGTTGTCGCAACAGGACACCAGGACCAGATCCAGGTCCGGGAAGGGCAGCTCCAGCCGCCGCGCCAGCCGCACGAACCGGTTGGCACGTTCCATCCAGCCGTCCTGGCCGCGCCGGACGAACGAGGAGACCCCCAGCTGCTCCACCTCCAGGTCCGACAGCGCCGCCGCCCGGACGAACCGGTCGTCGTCCAGGACCTCGCCGGGCTCCAGGCCGAGCTGGTCGCGCAGCGCATCGGGCCGGGCGACGAAGATCACCTCGGCCGCCTCGGGGGCCAGGCCGAGGAACTCCCGGCAGATCGCGGCCGCGTCCCCGGTGAAGGGGCGGACGACCTCGTCCTTGCCCACCCCGCGCCGGCGCAGGTGCTCGCGCAGCTCGTCGAAGGCGAGGTTGAACGGCTTGTCGAACGGATGGGCGCGGGTCCGCAGGTCCTCATAGGGGTCCGCCCCGACGAGCTGCTCCAGGATCTCCACGACGATGTCGAGGTAGGGGGTCTCGGTGAAGGTGTGCTCGGAGTCGAGCGGGATGCGCGCGATGTCGGGCCGCCGGTCGCTCAGCACGCCCTCGCCCACCTGCTCGTCGAGCAGCCGCAGCAGATCGGCCAGGTAGGCGGCCGGAGAGGTGACCGAACGGCCCTCGTCCCCCGTCCGGAAATCGAGTTCGCCGAAGAGTAATTCGTAATTGGGCAAGGAATTGTCCCCGCGCATACCGTCCCCTTTTCCTTTTCGCGCAGGCTCGCGCCACCGAATGACGCGATCGAATGTGCGCGCACGGAACACGCGTGGTGGCCGTCCGCCGCGATTACCGGCCTCTTCCCCCGCCGGTGGGGACCAGGGAGCCTCCTGGGCGCGCTGGATCCTTGCACAGAATGCATGGGGCCAAATAATGCGTCAAGGCCCAAAATAATGTGATTAATGCTCATCAAATACATACGCGGACACGCCGGTCTCTGATCGAAAGGATCACATGATGTCCCATCTGGTGACCGTTCCGCCTGGTGGTTCCCGAGGCCGAGTCGGGCGCTCTGCGTGACTGCCTGGCCCGGACCAGGTGGCGGGGCAAGGAGACCGTGGACGACGCAGAGCGTCCCGCTCGCCTACCTGCGGGAACTGCGCCGCTACGGGGCCGAGGAATATCGGAGCGGCGGCTGAACGCGCTGCCGCAGTTCCGCACCACCCTCGACGGGCTCGGCGTCCATTTCGTGCACGTGCGCTCACCGCACGAGAACGCGCTGCCGCTCGTCCTCACGCACGGCTGGCCGGGCTCGATCGTGGAGTTCCTGAAGGTGATCGGCCCGTTGACCGACCCGCCGGCCCACGGCGGCGACGCGGCCGACGCGTTCCACGTCGTATGCCCGTCGCTTCCCGGCTACGGGTCCAGCGACAAGCCGGCCGGCACCGGCTGGGGCGTCGAGCGGATCGCGGCCGCGTGGGTCGGGCTCATGGCCCGGCTGCGGTACGACCGCTACGGCGCCCAGGGCGGCGACTGGGGAACCAGAGCATCGGCCGGCAGGACCCCGAGCACGTGGCGGGCATCCACCTCATGCCGCCCCCGACCCGGCGCCGCACTGGCCGCACTGGAGCCGACGACCGACGTGGTGACGGCGCCGGCGGGATGCTCGATCTTCCCCAAGGAGAACCCGCGTCCCTCCCGCCGGTGGGCCGCCAAGCGCTTCACCGACATCCGGCACTGGAACGAGCTGGACCGGGGCGGCCACTTCGCCGCCTTCGAGCAGCCCGAGGCGTTCGTCGACGAGGTGCGCACGTTCTTCCGCCTGGTCCACTGAGGGTTTCACCAGCTGTGCATGGTGCCGTCCTCCAGCCGGTTCACGGGCAGGGAGGCGGGCTTGTACGGATACCTCGCCGCCAGATCCTCGTCGATGTCGACGCCGAGACCCGGGGTCTCCGAGGGGAGCAGGTACCCGTCCTCGAAGCGGTAGGCGTGCGGGAACACCGCGTCGGTCTCCTCGGTGTGGCGCATGTACTCCTGCAGGCCGAAGTTGGGGATGCTGACGTCCAGGTGGAGGGCTGCGGCCATGCACACCGGCGACAGGTCGGTGGCGCCGTGGGAGCCGCTGCGCACGTGGTAGAGCGCGGCCAGGTCGAAGATGCGCCGCAGGTGGGTGATGCCGCCCGCGTGCACGACGGTGGTGCGGATGTAGTCGATCAACTGCTCGGTGATCAGCTGCTGGCAGTCGAAGATGGTGTTGAAGACCTCCCCCACCGCGATGGGGGTGGTGGTGTGCCGCCGGATGAGCCGGAAGCCCTCCTGCAGCTCGGCCGGGACGGGGTCCTCCATCCACGTCAGGTGATAAGGCTCCAGGTCGCGGCCGAGCCGGGCCGCCTCGATCGGGGTCAGCCGGTGGTGGACGTCGTGCAGGAGCCGCAGGCCGGGCCCGAACTCGTCTCTGACCCGGGCGAACACCGACGGGGTGTGGGCGAGGTAACGCTCGGTGGACCAGGTCGCCTCGCTGGGGACCGCCGCGTCGGCCGGTTCGTAGAACATCCGGCCTCTGCCGACGCCGTAGGTGGTCTGCAGGCCCGGCACGCCCGTCTGCACCCGGACCGCCCGGTAGCCGAGGTCGACGTACCGGGCGACCTCGGTGAGCACGGCCTCGGTGTCGGGGGCGCTGGCGTGGCCGTAGACGGTGACGCCCTCCCGCGACCGGCCGCCGAGCAGCTGGTAGACCGGCAGGCCGGCGACCTTGCCCTTGATGTCCCACAGGGCGGTGTCCACGGCCGCGATGGCCGTCATGGTGACCGGGCCGCGCCGCCAGTACGCCCCCTTGTACAGGTACTGCCAGGTGTCCTCGATGCGGCTGGGGTCACGCCCGATGAGGGCCGGGACGACGTGCTCGGTGAGATAACCGGCGACGGCGAGTTCGCGGCCGTTGAGGGTGGCGTCGCCGACGCCGGTCACCCCCTCATCGGTGATGATCTTGAGCGTGACGAAGTTGCGGCCGGGACTGGTGACGATCACACAGGCGTCCTCGATCTTCACTCCGGATCCTCCTTGACACGCGCGACGAGCTGGGTCGGGTTGACGAACCGTAGCGCGACGACGAGCAGGACCAGCATCATCGCCGTGTAGATGACGGCCATCGCGTCGACCGACTGCTGGGCGCGGATGCCCGAGGCGGACATGGAGTAGAACAGCGCCACCACGAGCGTCTGCGAGTCGGGCCCGGCGGTGAGGAAGGTCAGCTCGAACATCCCGACGGTACGCACGACCACCAGGATCGACGCGGCGAGGATCCCCGGGACGAGCAGCGGCGCCAGGATCCGGACGAACACCTGGCGGGTGCGGGCGCCGCACATGCGGGCGGCGCGCTCGACCGCCGGGTCGATCTGCTCGATGAACGGGGTCATGGTGAGGATGACGAACGGGATGGACGGCACCAGGTTGGCCAGCACGACGCCCGACAGGTGGCCGGCGAAGCCGTACTTGTACAACACGGTGGCCAGCGGGATGCCGTAGGCGATCGGCGGCATCAGGATCGGCAGCAGGAACATCAGGTAGACGGCGCGGCGGCCGTAGAAGGAACGGCGGGCCAGCACGTACGCGGCGGGCACGCCGACCAGCACGGAGACGCCGGCCACGAGGAGGCACACCACGAGGGTGACGCCGAGAACCGGGAGAAGGGTGAACTCCTCCCACGCCTGCCCGTACCACTCGGTGGTGTAGCCCTGGGGCAACCAGGTGTCGAACCAGCGGGTGGCGAAGGAGTTGACCAGGACGGAGCCGATGACGCCGGCGACGCCGACGAAGAAGAGGGTCACGGTGCCCCACACCGCCCAGGCCGCCGGGGTGGCGACGATCCGTCGCCGCACGCGCGTCACCCTTTCCCTCCCGCGGTCGAACCGGTGTAGAGAAGGCTGCGCAGCCCGAGCACGACGCCGATGACCACGAGCTCGACCAGGCCCATGATGATCGCCGCGGCGGCGCCGCCGGCGTAGTCGTAGCGCACGTAGGCCGCTTCGTACGCGGCGATGGAGATCACCCGGGTGGTGCCGGACGGATCGCCGACGAGGATCGCCGAGGGGAACACGCTGAAGGCCAGCACGAAGGTCAGGCAGAACGTGGTGGCCAGCCCCGGCGCGAGCAGCGGCAGGGTGATCCGGAAGAACCGCTGGGCCCAGCCCGCGCCGAGCACCGCGCCGGCCTTCTCCAGGCTGGGATCGATGCCCGACAGGTAGGACGACACGAGCAGGAACGCGAACGGGAACCCGGTGATGACCAGCGACAGGAACACGCCCCAGTAGTTGTGGGTCAGGGTCACCGGGGCGTCGACCACGCCCAGGGCGAGCAGGACGCGGTTGAACCAGCCGGTCGGGCCGAGGAAGTTCAGCAGGCCCTCGGCCGTCAGCACGGTGCCCAGGGTGATCGGGACGACCAGGACGGTGGTCAGCACCCGTTTGCCCCGGAACCGGCCGCGCATCCGGTAGGCGATCGGCACCGAGGCCAGCACGTTGAGCAACGCGGCCGGCAGGGCGATCCGCAGGGTGGTGGCGATGGTGTCGCGCTGGTAGGCGTCGCGGAAGAACGCCTGGTAGGCGGCGAACGGGCCGCCCTCGACGGGCTGCAGGGACACCGCGATGCCGTAGCAGAACGGGTAGACGAACAGGGCGGCGACGAACACGGCCGCCGGCCCGAGCAGCAGGAGTTGCGCGTCGATCCCCCGTTCGGCCAGCCGGTGCCGGAACGCGACGGGGGTCACGGCGCACCGTCCGGTTCGGCGGGGAACACGAGCAGGCGGGCCGGATCGAGGACGATCTCGATCCGGTCCTTGGGAGCCAGCCGCCGGGTGGTGCGCAGGTGCAGCGGAACGCCGTCTCCGGTGCGGACCTCGGCGCTCAGTTCCCGCCCCTGGTACTCGACGACCTCCACGGTCACCTCCACGCCGCCACCCGGCTGATCGGCGATCCGGACGTCCTCCGGCCGGATGGCGGCGACCGCCGGCTCACCCGGGCCGATCCCGCCGACCGGGCTGCCGGTCAGGCGGAGCCCTCCCCCGTCCACGACCACGCCGTCGCCCGCCTGTTCGGCCACCCGGACCGGCAGCAGGTTGCGGAAGCCCATGAAGTCGGCGATGTGCCGGTTGGCAGGGCGGGTGTGCACCTGTTCGGGGGTGCCGATCTGCTGGACGCGCCCCGCGCGCAGCACGACCAGCCGGTCGGACATGGACAGCGCCTCTTCCTGGTCGTGCGTGACGTACACGGTGGTGAGGCCGAGCGACTGGTGCAGCCGGCGGATCTCGGTACGCATCTCCAGCCGCAGCTTGGCGTCGAGATTGGACAGCGGCTCGTCCATCAGCACCAGCGACGGCTCGACGACCACGGCGCGGGCGATCGCCACCCGCTGCTGCTGGCCGCCGGAGAGCTGGCCGGGCAGCTTGTCGGCGTGGGCCTCCAGATGCACCAGCCGGATCGCCTCCTCGGTGCGCCGGCGCACCTCGGCCCGCGCCACCCTGCGCATCCGCAGCCCGAAGGCGATGTTCTTCCGGACCGACATGTGCGGGAACAGCGCGTAGTTCTGGAACACCATGCCGAAGCCGCGCTGTTCGGGCGGGAGCGTGTCGAGGCGGGTCTCGTCGCGCCAGATGCTGCCGCGGGTCAGCGGCAGCAGCCCGGCCAGGCAGTTCAGGGCGGTCGACTTGCCGCACCCGGAGGGGCCGAGCAGAGTGATGAACTCACCCCGCTCGATCGTGAGGTCGAGTCCGGCCAGCGCGTCGCTGCCGCCGAACCGGCGGGTCACCCCGTCCAGGCGCAGCCGGTCGAACCGGCCGCCGTCCGTCATTTCCGCACCTTGGCCCCGCCGACCTCGCGGTCCCAGCGGTCGAACGCCGCGACGAGCTCCTTGGATCCCAGCGGCACCTCCAGCGGGTTGCCGGCGATGAGCTGGTCGTACTCCGGCCGCCCGAACTCCTCGATCGCCTGGCGGCTGTCGGCCGGCGCCATCGACAGCGGCACGTCCTTGATCGCCGGCCCGGGGTAGAAGTAGCCCTTGTCGTAGGCCTTGGCCTGCTGCCCGGGGGTGAGCATCCACTGCACCAGGGCGAGCACGGCGGCCTGCCGGTCGGCCGGCACCCCGTTGGGCACCACGGCGTAGTGGGCGTCGGTGACCCAGTGGAAGCCGTCGAGGGTGCCGATCTTCGCCTCCTTGGGCACCGTGCCGAGGACCCGCGGGTTGATGTCCCAGCCGGTGGTCGACACGATGATCTTCGCCGACCCGTTGGCGAGGTTCTTCATCGTCTCGCTGGTGGTGGACGGGTAGAGCGTGATGTGCTTGTTCAGTTCCTTCAGGTAGGCCCAGGTCTTGTCCCAGCCGTTGACCGGGTCCTTCGGATCGTTGTCGCCGAGCAGGTACGGCAGGCCCATCAGGAACGTGCGGCCGGGCCCGGAGTTCGACGGGCGGGCGTACTGGACCGCCCCCGGGTTGGCCTTGGCGTAGTCGAGCAGCTCCTGGGCGTTGGCCGGCGGGTTGGGCACGTTCGCCGGCAGGTACTCGATCAGCGGCCCGGACGGGTAGTAGGTGACGGTCACGCCGTGGTCGCCGGCGAGCTCCTGCATCGCCGCCGCGCCGGGCTGGTAGGCGCTCATGCCGCCCAGCCGGTCGGCGTGGGCGGGCAGCAGCGGCGTCCACAACCCCTGCTCGATGCCGGCGGCCAGGCCGTCGACGCCGGTCAGGACCAGGTCGATGTCGACCCGGCCGGCTCCCTGCTGGGCCTTGATCTTGCCGACCAGTTCGGGAGAGGTGGCCTTGGTGAAGGTCACCCGGGAGACGACGTCCTTGTTCTTCTCGGCGAACTCCTCGATCATCCCCTGGGTGAGCTGGAGGTTGCCGGCCACGTCGAGGATGTTGATGTTCACCGGGGAGGCCGGCTTCTCCGGTACGGGACCGCCGGTCTGACCCGGTAAGGCGCCGCCGTCCGGCGGCGCGCACGCGGCGGTCAGCAGGGCCGCGGCGGCTGCCACCGCGAGGAACGGGTGTCTGTACGTACGCATGACTCTGCTCTCCGTTGGGGGGTGCGTGGGTTCACCTGGCCGGACAGCGCGGCACGCAGAGGACGGGGAGACGCCCCCCGTCACGACGGGGCCCTCCCGATCTCTCGACGTGGACCCGGTAACTGTGCGGTCAGTCTGGAACCGTTTCCGGAATCTTGTCAAGAGATGACGTTCGTGTTGCCAGCTGACACCTCTGACCTGCTGGATAGGCAGGATTGACAAACTGGAAACGATTGGCTCAGTGTGAAAATCCCACGGCCGGGTCACGACGCCCAAGGAGCTCTGTGTCCTCCCCCCATCTGCTGTTCGCGCCCGACCCGTACACCCGGGCCATCGCTCAGGAGTTGTACGCTCTCGCCCACGATCAGCCGATCATCTCCCCGCACGGACACGTGGATCCGTCCCTGCTGGCCGACGACCTGCCCTTCCCCGATCCGGCGAGGCTCCTGGTCGTGCCCGACCACTACCTGACCCGGATGTTGCTGAGCCAGGGGGTGGCGCCCGCGCTGCTGGGCGTGCCCCCGCGCCCTGGGGCGTCCGGCGCCGGCCCGGCGCAGGCCGACGGACGGGAGATCTGGCGGCTGGTCGCCGAGCACTGGCGCCTGTTCCGCGGCACGCCGACCCGGTTGTGGACCGAGCGGGTGCTGCAGGACGTGTTCGGCGTGCACACCGCCCTCGGCCCCGCCACCGCCGACGAGACGTACGACCAGATCGCCGCCCGGCTGGCCGAGCCGGAATTCCGCCCCCGGGCGCTGTTCGAGCGGTTCGGCATCGAGGTGCTGGCCACCACCGAGTCCCCTCTCGACGATCTGAGCCGGCACGCCAAACTGGCCGCCGACGGCTGGGGCGGGCCGGGCGGCCGGGTCATCACCACGTTCCGGCCCGACAACGTGGTCGACCCCGAGTTCGAGAACTGGGCCGGCAACGTGGCCAGGCTCGGGGAGATGACCGGGGAGGACACCGGCACCTACCGCGGCTACCTCGCCGCGTTGCGCAGACGCCGGGAGGCGTTCATCGCCGCGGGCGCCACGTCCACCGACCACGGCCACCCGACCGCCCGGACCCTCGTGCTCGACGAGAGCGAGGCGGCGGCGCTGTTCACCGCCGCGCTGCGCGGCCGGGGCGACCCCGAAAGCGCCGAGGCCTTCCGGGCGCACATGCTCGTCGAGTCGGCCCGGATGTCCATCGACGACGGCCTGGTCATGCAACTGCACCCCGGCGCCGTGCGCGACCACAACCGGTGGCTGCACGCCACCTACGGCCGCGACGTGGGCGGCGACATCCCGCAACCGACCGACTACGTGCACGGCCTGGCGCCGCTGCTGTCGGCGCACGGCAACGACCCCCGCCTGCGCCTGGTCGTCTACACGCTCGACGAGGACGCCTTCACCCGCGAGCTGGCCCCGCTGGCCGGCGGCTACGCGGCCATGTACCTCGGCGCGCCGTGGTGGTTCCTCGACTCGCCCGACGTGCTGCGCCGTTTCCGCGAGACCGTGACCGAGATCGCCGGCTTCTACAACACCGCCGGCTTCGTCGACGACACCCGCGCGTTCTGCTCCATCCCGGTGCGCCACGAGGTGGCCCGCCGGATCGACGCCGGCTTCCTCGCCCGGCTCGTGGCCGAGCACCGGCTTCCGATGGACGAGGCCGCGGAGACCGTCGTCGACCTGGCCTACCGGCTGCCCAAAAAGGTCTTCCGGCTCGACCGGCCGCCGGCCCCGGTTCCGTCGTGGTGATGACGGGGCCGAGGGCGGTGCTCCGGCGAACCGCCCTGGCCGCACTGCCCGCCGAATGCCGGCCGCTGATCGAGCCGGGCGCGGCGGGGACGGGCATCGTCCACCTCGGGCTCGGCGCCTTCTTCCGGGCGCACCAGGCCGTCTACACCGAGGAGGCGATGGCCTCAGACGGCGGCGATTGGGGGATCGTCGCCGTCGCGCCGCGTTCCCGCGCCGTCGTCGACGCGCTGCGGGCCCAGGATCTGATGTACGCGGTGGCGTCGACGGCCGCGCACCACACCGACGTCAGGGTGGTGGCGGCGCTCACCGGCGTCCGGCACGCCGCCGGGGACCCCGACGGCGTCGTCGCGCTGCTCGCCGACCCGCGCGTCCGCGTCGTGACGCTGACGGTGACCGAGAAGGCGTACGTCCCGGCCGACGATCCGCGCACGGTCACCGGGCTGCTCGCCCTCGGGCTGCTCGCGCGGGCCCGCGCCGACGCCGGGCCGCTGGCGGTCGTGAGCTGCGACAACCTGCCCGGCAACGGCAGGCGGCTCGGCGAGCTGGTCGGCCGGACCGTCCGCGCGGCCGGTACGCCGGCCCAGGAGTGGATCGCCGGCAACGTCACCTTCCCGAGCACGACGGTCGACCGGATCGTGCCGGCCGTCACGCCGGGCACGCTGGCCCTGGTCCGCGACCGGCTCGGGGTGGCGGATCTCGCCGCGGTGCAGGCCGAGCCGTACCGGCAATGGATCATCGAGGACGCCTTTCCGCACGGCCGCCCGGCCTGGGACCGCGCCGGGGCCGTCCTCACCGCCGACACCGGCCCCTACGACCAGCTCAAACTCCGCACCCTCAACGGGCTGCACTCCTCGCTCGCCTACCTCGGCGCGCTCGCCGGCCGCGCCACGATCGCCGAGACGCTGGCCCTCCCCCACGCCCGGGTGTTCGCCGAACGTCTCCTGGCCGAGGAGATCCTGCCCACGCTCACGCCGCCGGCGGGCGTCGACACGGCGGCGTACGGTCGACGCGTGCTCGACCGGTTCGCCAACCCGGCGATCCACCACCGCACCCTTCAGGTCGCCACCGACGGCAGCCACAAACTGCCCCCGCGCATCCTGCGGACCATCGCCGAGCGCCGCGCCCAGGGCGCGACGACGCCGTGGGCGGCGCTCGTGGTCGCCGCCTGGATGCGTTTCGTCCAGGGCACGGCCGACGACGGCCGGCCGCTGCCGCTCGACGACCCGCTCGCCGACCGGATCCGGTCGGCGCTCGCCACCGCCGGAGCGGGCCCCGCCGGGGTCGTCGACGCCCTCCTCGGCCTGCGCGCCGTGTTCCCGGCCGACCTCGCGCACGACGACCCGCTCCGCGCGCAGATCGTCGCGTGGCTCACCGCTCTCACCCGGCACGGCGCCGCGGCGACGCTGGAAGGGGTGTGACGGCCGTCAGACGGCCGCCAATCCGGTCGAATCCCGCACGATCAGCTGGGTCGGCATGACCCGGCGCGAACCGGCCGCACCGACGCGGTCTTGCAACAGGTCGAGCAGCAGGTCGACCGCCGCCCGGCCCAGCAGGTCGCCCCGCTGGGCGATGGTGGTCAGGCGCGGGCTGACCTGGCCGGCGAGCGGGATGTCGTCGAACCCGACCACGCTGATCTGCTCGGGCACCGACGCCCCGCGTTCCCTGAACCGGCTCACCAGCCCGAGCGCCTGCAGGTCGTTGTAGGCGAGGACCGCGGTGACGGGCGCGGCCAGCACCAGATCGGCGGCGGCCGCGCCTCCGTCGAAGTTGGGCGTCGCGTTCCCGAGGTCGACCAGTTCGATGCCCATCGACGCGCACATCGTGCGCAGCCCCCGCGCGCGCTCGCGGTTCACCGTCGAGGCGCGGGGACCGCCGACGTAGGCCAGCGCGCGGTGCCCCAGCGCCGCCAGATGCCCCACCGCCTGGCGCACGCCGTCGGTGTGATCGCAGATCACCGACGGGATCGGCCCGACCCGCCGGTTCACCGTGACGACCGGCGTCTCGCCGATGAACGAGCGGAGGTCTTCGTCGGGGGCCCGCGGACCGCACAACAGGAACCCGTCGACCTGCTTGACCAGCTTGCGGATCAACTCGACCTCGGCCGTCGGGTCTTCGTCGGTGTCGACCAGGAGGACCGAGTAGTCGAACTCCCTGGCCCGGGACTGGATGGCCTTGACCACGGTCGGGAAGAAGGGGTTGGCCAGGTCGGGGACGACGAGACCGACGTTGTAGGTCCGGCCGGTGGTCAGTGCCCGCGCCGCCGCGTTGGGCGAGTATCCGACCTCGGCCGCGGCCCGCAGGACCCGCTCGCGCGTTCCGGGCCGTACGCTCTCGGGCGCGGCCAGTGTCCGGGAGACCGACGACACCGAGACCCCGGCCAGTCTCGCCACATCTTTGATCGTCACGACCACACCGCGATTCTCCCACATGTCGGCCTGGCTGATTCACCTGGGCACTAGTCAGGAAGCGGTTTCAGAATCTTGTCAGAAGATGCCCGGAGATCTGTCGGCTCTTCGACATCCCCGCAGTTGGGATGAGGTGATCAGAGGGTGCGACACCGTCTGGAAACGGTTGCGTGATCTGCTCGTATTCGCCGGCGCGGCAGGAGGCCCGGTGACCCATGGGGATCACCAGGCGACCCGGCCGTTCTCGTCGAAGAAACCGCCCGTCTCGCCGTCGTCGCCGACCAGGGCCCAGTGCACCGCGGCGCGCGCGCCCTCCTCGGTGGTGCGCACGCCCTTGAAGCCGTTCAGATCCGTCGCGACGTAGCCGGGCGTCACCGCGTTGATCTTCACGTGGCTCAGTTCGGGGTCGTCGAGGAAGGCGTTGGCGTACTTGACCGTCAGCATGTTGACGGCCGCCTTCGTCGCCGAGTAGGCGAACGACTCGTGCGAGCGGGCGAACATGGAGCCCTGGCTGGTGGCGTTGGCGAAGGTCGCGGAGTCGCTGGAGACGTTGACGACCCTCGGCGATCGGGGGCGGCGCAGCAGCGGCAACATCGCGTGCACGACCCGCACCAGGCCGAAGACGTTGGTCTCGAACTCCGGACGCAGATCGGCGGCGGACACCTCGGTCCCGGGTTTGCGCACGAGCACGCCGGCGTTGTTGACCAGCACGTCCAGGCGGCCGTATTCGCGCTCCACGAACGCGGCGGCCTCGGCGACGGAGTCGTCATCGGTGACGTCGATCCGCAGGGGGCGCACGCCGAGCCCGGCTCCGGCGAGTTCGCGGGCCGCTTCGGCGCCGCGCTCCTCGTCGCGGCTGCCGAGCAGAACGGCGCAGCCACGCCCGGCCAGCTGCCGGGCCGTGGCCAGCCCCAGTCCTTTGTTGGCCCCCGTGACCAGGGCGATGATCGGGGTGGACGGAGTCATCGTGCTCTCCTCCAGTAAAGTGATAGTACCCCTACACTTTAACCGTAGGGATCCTACGCTTGTCAAAGACGGGAAGGCGGACGAGTCCCATGGGGTACGGCCTGGTGTCGCGGCGCCCGAAACGCGCGGACGCGCGCCGCAACTTCGACGCCCTGGTCGCGGCCGGCCGCGAGATGTTCGCCGAGAAGGGCGCGCAGACCTCGCTCGAAGACGTCGCCCGCCGCGCCGGCGTGAGCATCGCCACGCTCTACCGCAACTTCCCCACCAGGGAGGACCTGGTCGAGGAGGTGCACAGCGAAGAGGTCGAGGCGTTGTGCCGGGCCGCCGACGACGTGGCCGGACGGGAGCCGTGGGAGGCGCTGGTCGTCTGGCTGCACCGCTTCGTCGAGTACATCGGGACCAAGCTGGCCTTCGCCGACGCGCTCAACCGCAGCACCGACGGCTTCCAGGCCGGCCGCCGGGCCATGCGCGCCGCCGCCGGGCCACTGCTCGAACGGGCGCAGGAGGCCGGCGCCGCCCGCCGGGAGGTCTCGATCGACGACGTCCTGCGGATGATCTCGGGGATCAGCACGGTCGAATACGTCGACGAGCAACAACGGGAGCGGGTCTTCCGGGTGGCCCTGGCCGGCCTGCGCGCCGAGCGCGGGTCGGACATGTAGCGCTTTAGTAAGTTTGGCCACCCCTGCGCATGCTGGAGCATGAGACCAAGATCCCGTACGTCACCGTGGTGGAACGTTCCCTCCTCGCGGAACGCGGCCGAGGAGGACCCGTGCACAAGAGATCGAGTTCGTCCCCCGGTAAGCGGCGGAAGTCCGTCGAGGGCACCCCCGAACCCGACGCCCCTCTGGAGAAGACCAAGGGCGAAGCCCCCCTGAAGAAGGCTTCGAAGCTCACCATGGCCGAGCCCGTCCGCATCGCGATTCAGCCGACCGCCGGCCCGGCCGTGGCCACCGCGCTGACCACGAGCCACCAGACCTTCACCCTGGCCGGCCTGACCGCGACGGTCGACCACGCCAAGCTCTCCGCCATGGACGCGAACCAGCAGCAGGTGTTCATCCACAGGGCCGCCAAGCTCCTGAACTTCGAGAACGTGGACGACGTCCCGGAGATCCTCCTCCGCTTCTCGGCGGCGCAGACCCAGTGGCTGGTCGACGCCCTGTCGATCTGCGTCGTCAACCTCAAGGAGGCCGAGAAAGCCGGGCTCGAGCGGAGCCTGGTGTTCCCCCGGCTGGTGCGGCGATGCCTGTCCCCCCAAGCCATGGCACGGAACTCCGGGCGGTTCGAGCTCGACGTGATCAGGGCGAGCGGCTGGTTGTCCTGCCACCTGCTCAGCGCGCGTCGACGGCTGACCGATCTGGAGCGGGTGCGCGTCCACAACCTCTGCAATCCGAGTTACGCGGTCGTCCTGGACCCGCTTCCCCAGGCTTTCGTCTTCGTCGACGGCGAAGACGGGCCGGAGCCCGAGTTGCCGGACGGCGTCGTCGACCAGCAGAAGCTCACCGACGCGCTCGTCCCCGCTCTCACCGAGGTCCTCAACGAGCGGGCCGCCCAGGTGATGGAGGCATGGCCCACCCGCACGCAGCTCGCCTGGAACGACGTCGTCGGGGTGGCGGGCGCGGTCGAGCGGTTCGTCTACGAGAGCGTGGGCCCGTTCCCGTCGGCCAGCCCCACCGGACCGTTCTTCACCGTGGCCCCCTACGCCACGACGGTGGCCAGCACCCTGGAGGCGGACACCGGAGAGGCCGCCGTCCTGGGCATGCTGGCCAACCGGGCCGAGCTCATCGGCTGGAGCGCGAAACACGGCAAACCCTTCGAGACGGCCGGTTACCACCCCGGACGGCCCGGCGACCGGCTGATCCTCGACCAGGTACTCAAGGGCATGCTGCAGGACACCGCACTGGTGAAGTCGGTGAGACGGCTGATCCTGGTCACCGGCCGCCATGACAGGAAGGCCGGGCTCATCTTCATCTGCCCGGCCTTCCTCGGGAGTCTTTCCGCAGCGGCGGCGCGCTGGAGCCTGGCCCGCACGATGATCCACGAGTTCATGCACCGGCTCAGCCACCCCGACCTGCTGGCGGCGGCCGCGTTCGTGGAACACGACCAGATCGTCCACGAGGGATTCACCGACCTCGTCGCCCTGCACATCTTCACGGAACTCGTCGCGGCGGCCAAGCGGGATCCGGAGGTCTGCGCGAGCATCCTCGGGCCGGGCGTCGCGTTCGAGAGTCCGGCTGACGGACTGCTCCAGATCGATTACGACGAGGCCGGGGCGAAGGCGCAGCAGATCGCCGGGATCGTCGGGATGGACAACGTCATGGCGGCCTTCTTCCTCGGCGGTGTGCACCTGGCCGGTCTCAAGAAGCGGAAGTGAGCACGATGGTGCCGCTGACCAAGAGCAAGCGCGCGACCAGACCGGAGCCGGGCCTCGACGAGCTGCTGCGCGACGGCGCGGAGAACGCGTTCCTGACCCTGGAGTCGGCGCTGGCCGGGGCCGGGCCGACGGTGTCCCACCGGCCGACGGTGGCGGCGATGTCGCTGGTCGAGCGGTCGTGGCTGATCCACGCCGCCTATCTGCTGCGGGGGCGGGCCGCCGAGGCCGGCCCCGGCTTCGACCGGGCGGCGGCGCTGGCCCGGCTGGTGCGGCACACCACCCGCCGGACCACCGAACCGGGCTCCGGAGCGGCGTTCGAGGCCGAGGTGCTGGCCGTGAGCGGCTGGCAGGCGGAGGTGCTGCCCGCCCGGCTCCGGATCCCCGCGACCGGGCCCGAGGTGCGCGTCGAGGAGCGGCCGCTGGCCGCCGACCTGGCGCTGCGCCCGCCGGGGGTGACCTTGGCCGCCGAGGATCCGAGCCGGGTGCTCGACCTGGCCGGGCAGGTCCAGGACTTCCTGGCCTCCGGTTTCGGCCCCTACCCGACGGCGCGCCCCAACGGCCCGCTGACCAGCGGTTTCAATCTCTCGATTGCGCTGCTGAGCTCCGCCGAACGTCCCGCCGGGCTCGGCGCGCAGGCCGAGGAGCTCCACCGGCGGACCGGCGCCGACCCCGAGCTGCTGCGCCGCGGCCTCATCGACGATCCGGGCCTGGCGGAACGGGTGCGGCACGTCATCCTGAACTCCGTCTCCCATGCCGTCGACGCCGTGTACGTCCCGTTCACCGTCCCGGCCGACGGGCGTTCCCGGCTCCTCGCGGATCTGGCGCACGGCCTGCTGCACCGGCTGGCCCATCCCGAGCTGATCGCCGCCGTGGATCCGCGACTGGTCGAGGCGCTGGTCGAGCTGCTCGCGTCCCAGGTCGTCGTGGCGATGGGCGGTCCCGCCGGTCCGGCCGGACCGGGCGCCGCCGACCTCGAACGGCGGGTGGGGGCCGAGAACATCCAGGCCGCGTTCTTCCTCGGCCGGACGGAGTTCCTGGCGCTGACTCACGGGTGAGCGCGCCACACAGGTGGCCGATCGAGGGCGGTCGGGGTTCACTGCCGGGCATGGACCGAGGGGACGTCAGCGCCGGGGTCGTCCGCGTGGGAGACACGGCCCGCTGGCCCCTTGACCCCTGCACGGATTCGTCCCGCTCCTGGCCCACCCAGCCTGGCGACGGCGTCTGATACCGCTGCTCGGACGGCGCACCCGGTCGATGCACGACTTCCTGCGGTGACGCATGGCGGAGCGACGCCGAGTACATCGAGGAGCACGAGCGGCCAGGACGCCATCGTGTGATTTGAATATCCGCAACGCTATTCCATGAATCATGAGTGATGTGTGAGATGTCTTTTCTCGGGGATTCGGCGCCGTCGAATTACGGAGACGTCGTGACCACACGAGAATCGCGGGCAGCGCGTATCACTCCCCCACCATGGGGACGGTCCGCCACAGGAGAAGAGCTGTTCATTGTCCGGGATGTCGGCCGTCGGCGGTGGGCGCGAGTAACAGAATTCCGGCCGTCGAATTGTCATCAATTCGACGTTCCGCACCTCAATCGAGTCGGCTGTCGAATGTTCACCATCACGAGGCCGCATGTTTGCCACAGGCGTGGTGTGCGCCTGATGACACTTTCTTGAGCCCGCCGTCAGCATGGTCGCGGGCCCGTCCCGCACCTCGACCCGGAAGGTCTCCTGTCGATGAAACTCAGGCTCCGCGCGCTCACGGGGGCCCTGGCCGCCGCCATGTCGCTGGCCACGCTCACCAGCACCCCCGCGGCGAACGCCGCCACGGTTCCGTCGCAGGGATCGGCGACGCAGCTCGACGTCGGCAACTGGAACATCGAATGGTTCGGTTCGACCGGCAACGGCCCGGCCAACGAGGCGCTTCAGCAGCAGAACGTGCGCGACGTCATGGCGGGCGCCGGCATGGACGTGTGGGGCCTGTCCGAGATCGTCAGCACCTCGGCGTTCAACACGCTCGTGGCCGGCATGCCCGGGTACACCGGCGTCGTGGCCAACGACCCGATCGTGACGAACGGCGCGCAGTACTACTCGGACTTCAGCAACGCCGAGCAGAAGGTCGCCCTCGTCTGGCGGTCCAGCCTGGCCACTCTGGTGAGCGCGAAGGTCATCCTGACCGGCCAGAACAGCAACTTCGCCGGCCGCCCGCCGGTGGAGTTCACGTTGCGCGGCACGTTCGACGGTGTCACCCGTGACCTCGTCTTCATCGTCGTGCACGCCAAGGCCGGGTCAGACCAGGCCGCGTGGAACCTGCGCAACCCGGCGTCGCAGGCGCTCAAGTCGTACCTCGACTCGACCCATCCCACCCGGAACGTCTTCGTCATCGGTGACTGGAACGACGACGTCGACACCTCCATCACGTCCGGGAAGGCCTCGCCCTACGCCAACTTCGTGAGCGACACGGCGCGCTACACGTTCCCGACGCGGGCCCTGTCGCTGGCGGGCGTGTCGTCGACGGCGGGCTACCCCGACTTCATCGACCACCAGCTCACCACCAACGAGGTGCAGGCGAAGTACGTCGCCGGCTCGGCGAAGGCCTTCCAGCCCCAGGCCTACATCCCGAACTACGTCTCGACGACCAGCGACCACTACCCGGTGTTCGCCCGCTACGACTTCGTCATCGGCGGTGGCGGCGGGAACCAGCCGCCCACGGCGTCGTTCACGCCGACCTGCACCGCGCTGAGCTGCACCTTCACCGACGGCAGCACCGACTCCGACGGCACCGTCGTGAGCCGCGCCTGGAACTTCGGCAACGGCCAGACCTCGACGGCCGCGAACCCGGCCGTGACCTACGCGTCGGCCGGAACCTACCCGGTCTCGCTGACCGCGACGGACGACGACGGGGCCACCCACACCACGACCAGGAACGTCACCGTCACCACCGGCGGTGGCGGCGGGCCCGCCAACGTCATGATCAACGAGGTGCTGGCCAACGAGCCGGGCAGCGGCACCGCCGGCGAGGCCGTCGAGATCGTGAACACCGGAGGCACGGCGATCAGCATCGCCGGCTGGACCGTCCGGGACGCATCGGCGCTGCGGCACACGTTCGCGGCCGGGACGACGCTGCAGCCCGGCAAGGCGATCACCGTGTTCGGCGCGGCCTCCGCGATCCCCGGCGGCGTGGTCGGCGTAGCCGCCAGCACGGGTGACCTCAACCTGTCCAACAGCGGTGACCAGGTGATCCTGCGCGACTCGGCGGCCGCGACGGTCCAGTCGATGACCTACACGTCGAGCCAGGCCAACTCCGACGGCGTGTCGATCAACCGAAGCCCTGACGGCTCGGCGACCGGCGGCTGGGTCAAGCACGACACCATCAGCTCGCTGTCCAGCTCGCCCGGCCGCCGCGCCGGCGGAACGGCGTACTGACCGGGTTGACGTCGACGCGGGGCGGCTGGCGTGCGCGTCACTGTCGGTGACCCGATCCGACTCCGGCACGCCCCCGCGTTCTTCTCCATCTCCCAGAACACGATCCGGCCGGGCCATTGACATCACTGCACCCGCCTCGGTCACGGTGCCAGATCCACTGAGCCTGGGTGCCGAGAGCCCACGCATGCCATTTCTATCGGCCTGATGAAAATCGCACGCGTCCAGCTCTCAGCCTCATGGCCATACCGCCTTTACCGAGTCTGGTTGGTGCCCGTTTCTCCATTCGAAGCCGACATTGCGAATCGTGTCGTCTCGCCAGAGACGGGCACCCTTAACCGCTGAGGACGCACCGCGCGCCCGCTCTTCCAAGGGCGGTGTCGGGCCAGTGCAGGGCGATCCCCACCCAGTGTCCGGCCGGACGACCAAGTCTGGAGAGTGGCCGTTGGCATGCTCCCGCTCGTGGAACGAATCCGTCGCGGGAGCGGTGAGAAATCGCGAGATGCCCGCGTCCCTCTCTCGGCTGGGTGTGGACGAGTCCTCATCGAGGGAAGCAGGCCGGGACGTTCGACGTCAGTTCACAGGTCCGGTTGTCGCCGCTGAGGATCTTGTACCAACGGAATGCCGGGATGTTGATGTACGAGCCGTTGATCTTGTACAACCGGTAGTTCGACTCCACCATCAGCGCATCGGTGTCCCAGTTCGTGCCGTTGATCTGATCATCCGCCCTGCCGGACGGCAGCCAGTAGGTGCGGCACCGCACACTCTCTCCCGTGTTCAGCACGCACGTCTCCGGCAAGTTCGGCGGAGTGAACGTCGCGACCTTGACGGTGTAGCTGGAGGGGAGCCGGTTGGTGACGTCCCCGTCGAAGACGCCACCATAGGCGACCTGGGCAGGCGCCAAGGGCACCACGACGGCGGCCCCCAGTGCGACGGCCGCGAACAGGCGACTCCATCGGCGTGACATATCAATCTCCGATCTCGTTGAGAAGTCATCGCCAACATAAGAGAACGCCGTATATCGACCGTATATAGACATCTCATACCAAGTAGCTCAGTTCGCCCGATAACTCCACGGGGGCCGGTCTCAGAAACGGCTGTGAAGCGCGGACCTCATCTATGGGTGCGTCTCACCTCCTCGAACTCGTGGGACCCCTGCGGAGGACGATTCGCGGCCTCGGCTCTTCGAGGTCACCAGCCTCGCAGCGCGGTCGACCACGCGGGTGGATCAGTCCAGGTCTTCCCACGACCACGGCGCGGCGGCGCTTCCGTCGGGCTCACGTCCGAACCTGAACCGTTCCCGGTGGTCTCCGACGTCGAGGAACGTCGCGAAGCGTCCTGCGGCGGGCAGCCGTGCGACCAGCGCAGTGAGCTGATCGTGCGCGCCCGCCTCCCGCAGCACCTTCATGAGGAGGGCCACGGCGTCCGCGTTTTTCGAGGGAACGGGGGCGGTGGGCTCACGGGTCAGCACCACCGCGAGTTGCTCCTCCCCCAGCCCGGACGAGCTGTCCTGAGGCTGGGCGGCGGCTCGCTTGGCCAGCTCCAAGAGCTGGTCGTGGGCCCCCGCCGCCCCCAGCGCCCGCACCAGCCTCAGCGCATCGTGCGGTCGGTTCAGGAGGATGTGGGCGACCACCCGGTCGGCCAGTGCGGCGGCCTGGTCGTGCGCTCCGATTCCGCCCAGCAGCTTCAGCAGCCCTGCCACGGCACCGGGGTCGTCGAGGGCGACATTGGCGGCGGGGTCACAGGCCAGCAACGCGGTGACCTGCTCCTGCGCTCCCATCCTGTCCAGCCGAGCCAGCAGTCGCGCCACGGCGCCGGGGTCGTCCAGGGCCGCAGGGTTTGCCGCCAGTCGCTCGTGCACGCCCATCTTGCGGAGCCGGTTCAGCAGCGCTGTCACGGCGCCTGGATGGTCGAGGGTGACGTGGGCGGCGGCCCGTTCGGCCAGCCGGGAAGCCTGGTCGTGCGCTCCCATCCTGCTCAGCCGCTCCAGCAGGTCGGCGACGGCGCCTGGGTCGTCCAGCGGGGCGTCCACGGCAGCCCGTTCGGCCAGCACGGCGGCTTGGTCCTGCGTTGCTCTGTCCTTGCGCAGCCGGTCGAGCAGTCTCGTCACGGCGCGCAGGTCGTCGAGGGTGGCGTGAGCGCCGGGCTCACGGGCCAGCAGCATGCCGGCTTGCCTGTGCGCCCCCATCTTGCGGAGTTGACCAAGGAACTCTGCCACGGCGCCTGGTCGGTCGAGGGCGATGTGGGCGGCGGCCCGTTCGGCCAGCCGGGAAGCCTGGTCGTGCGCTCCCATCCTGCGCAGGCGCTCCAGCAGGTCGGCGACGGCACCGGGGTTGTCCAGTGCGGCGTGTACGGCGGCCCGTTCGGCCAGCACGGCGGCATGTTCACGTGACGGCGGCCTGCCCAGTGCCTTCAGCAATCGGGCCACCGCCCCCGGGCGGTCGAGAGCGGCGTGAGCGGCGGCCCGTTCCGCCAGCACGGCGGTCTGCCCGTGCGTTTCCCGTTTCCGCAGCCGCTCCAGAAGTTGCGCCACAACGCCCGGATTGTCGAGGGCGGCGTGGGCGGCGGGGTCACGGGCGAGCAAGGCGGCGGCCTGCTCGTGCGCTCCCACGTCGCGCAACTGGTTCAACAACCGGATCACGGCCCGCGGGTCGTCGAGTGCGGCATGTTCGGCGGCGTGGTGGGCGGGGCGGCGGTCTCCCGGTCGCAGGGTGTGCAGATGGGCGACCAGGGCGACGGCTGCTTCGGTGTCGCCGTGAGTGGTGGCGTTCTGGTGGAGGTGGACGGCATCCCGGTACAGCCCCCTGGCCCAGGCGGCGTCCCCCAGGGCTTTCAGGTCACCGGGGTGAGCGTGGGCGGCGACGGCCGTCCAGAAGCCGATGGGCGGGATCTGATGGGCACGGTGGCGTCGCCCCTGCTGGTCGAGGTAGTCGGCCAGGCGGAAGAGCGGCCCGGCAGCGCCGCCGGTGGTGTCCGGGCGGCGCCGCTGGTTGCGGGGAGCGCCGGTCTTGACGGCGGTGAGGATGCCGGGGATGCCGTTGCACGGGGTGGCGACGTAGTCGAGGGCCTGTCGCAGCCAGTCGTCGCCGGTCTGGTTCCACTGGGTGTCGGTCAGGTAGGCGGGAGCGGCGTCAGCCAGCAGCGCCAACGGCAGGTGCGGCCCCGCGCCGAGGCGGCGGGCGTCCATCGCGACATGGATCAGTGCCTTGGCGGCGGGCGGGGCCTGCTCGTAGCGGTCCATGAGGACGGGCACCCCGGCCAGGTATTGGGTGATGCGATCATCGCGGGCGCGCTCGGCGGCTTCCCGCAGGCGGGGATCGGCCTGCTGGGCCATCGCCCGCAGGTCGGTCGCGGTGAACTGCTCCACCACGCTGATCTTGCGCCCGGTCAGCAGTTCCCGGGCGTGCGCGTGCACGTCGGGGTCGGTACGAGTCGTCAACGTGTCCCAGTACTTGGGCCACAACGTGGCCAGCAGCAGCACCGGCGCCCGCGCCGAATCGCGCAGCAGTTCCCGTAGCCCGGCGCCGACCCGTTCACCCAGGGTCGGGTCGGCCAGGTAGAACTGGGCTTCGTTCAGCCACACCACGGTGTACGGCCCGATCCGCGCCAGGTCGGCCAGCGCCGCGTCCGGCCGGGTGGGATCGATCGGATGCCACAACCGCCACCGGCGTTCCGGCGGCTGGGCACGCAGCGGGTGCAGGGCTTCCCAGCAGGCGCGCGTCTTGCCGGTGGAGGACCCGCCGACCAGCACCGCGATCTGGCTGCTCCCCGCGGCGGCCCGCGCCACCACCTCGCCGAGCACCCGATCGTGCGCACGGGGCACATACGCCGGAAGCGGCGGCAGCTCGCCCGACGCCGTGGTGGCCCCGGTCGTGGCCCGGATGGCGCGGTGGACTTCCAGTTGGTGCTCGAACGGGTCGGTCACCTGATCCAGCGGCGGGGCGAACGGCAGGTCCGCCTGGATCGGCCGGCCGGGCTGATCGGCGCGGGCTCGGGCGTGCGCCTGTTTCCATCCGGCCTGAGCGTGGACACCGCATGCGGTGAGCACCTTCGCGAGGGTGGGCCAGTTGGGGAAGGTGGTGCCGTTGACCGTGCCGTGCAGGGTCGAGTTGCCGACGCCCGCGGCGCCGGCCAGCGCCAGGTAGGAACGACCGTCCGCGTGGAACAGCTGCTCCAGGGCCGTATGCAGATCGGCGCGGGTCCGGATGGCCCGGGGGTCGACCACGATCACCCCTCGGCATTCGACGCTGTTCGGAGCCTAACCCCGAACCGCCACCCTGACCGGCCGTTTCACCCGACTTCGGGCCACCGGATGCACCGAACGCACCGGCGGCCCGAAGGTTGACGGCATGACCACGACGATCCTGGCGGCCATCGGCGCCCTCACCCTCGTCCTCCACACGGCCGTCCGGCTCCCCGCCGCGTTGGCCGATCTGCTGCGTGCCTTTCTGCCCGTCGTCGCCGCCTTCGCCGAGCTGCGCGCGGCGCTGACCCGAGGGGCTACTCCTCCGGATCGGCCGGGACGTGGAGCAGCGCCAAGAGGCGGCGGCGCAGTTCGTTGAAGCCGGGCACGTCGACCGCGCGGGGACGGCCCAGGTCCACCTCGATCTCCTCGGCGATGCGTCCCCGGTCCAGTACCAGGAGACGGTCCGACAGGAGCAGCGCCTCCTCCACGTCATGCGTCACCAGCAGGGCCGCGAAGCCGTGCCTGGCACGGAGCCGGCCGAACAGCGCCTGCATCTTCAGCCTGGTCAGGGCGTCGAGCGCGCCGAAGGGCTCGTCGAGCAGGAGCAGGTCGGGTTCGCGTACCAGCGCCCGGGCGAAGGCCACCCGCTGGCTCTGGCCGCCGGACAACTCCGACGGCCACGCGCGGCCTCGGTCGGCCAGGCCGACCTCCTCCAGCGCGGTCGCCGTGCGGTCGGGGGCGTCGCCGCCGCGGACGCCCAGGGCCACGTTCTCGGCCACCCGCTTCCACGGGAGCAGGCGGTGCTCCTGGAAGACCACGGCCGTGGAGCCGGACGTGGTGAACTCGCCGGTGGCCTCCTCGTCGAGGCCGGCCAGGATGCGCAGCAGCGTGCTCTTGCCCGAGCCGCTCTCGCCCAGCAGGGCGACGACCTCGCCCTTCTCGATGCGCAGGTCGACGCCGTCCAGGACCGTCGTGCCGCCGAAGACGCGGCGCACGCCGGTGGCGGTTACGACGCCTTCAGGCCGCGACGCCATGACAACGTTCTCCTCTCCGCGGTACGCAGGGCCAGGTCGGACAGCAGGCCGAGGGAGGCGTACACGATCAGGCCGAGGACGACGATCTCCGTCTGGCTGAAGTCGCGGGCCTCCATCATCATGAAGCCCAGGCCGCTCTGGCCGTTGACCTGCTCGCCCACGACCAGGCTGAGCCAGCCGGCCGCGAACGCCAGGCGCAGGCCCAGGAACAACGACGGCATCGCGCCGGGCAGCACCACGTGGCGGATGCGCTCCAACTGGGTGAGGCCGCAGGTGCGGGCGGCCTCGACCAGGCGTTCGTCGATGTCGCGGATGCCGGCGTAGGTGTTGAGGTAGATCGGGAAGAACGCGCCCAGGGCCACCAGCGAGACCTTCAGCGACTCCCCGATGCCGACCCAGATGATGAGCAGCGGCACCAGCCCGAGGTGGGGCAGCATGCGGGCCGCCTGCACGGGCGGGTCGACCAGGTCGTCGCCGTTGCGGAACAGGCCCGCCACCGCGCCCAGGACCAGGCCGAGCAGGCCGCCGATGAGCAGTCCCAGGGCGGCCCGCTCCACCGACTCCAGCAGGTGCAGGCCGAGAGAGCCGTCCAGGGTCAGGCGCCAGGCCGCCTCGGCGACCTTGCTCGGCGGGGGCAGCTTGTCGGGTGACAGGACGCCGGCCTGCGCGGCGCCCTCCCACACGGCGATGAGGGCGATCGGGGTGATCAGCCGCCGTGGCCGGAACTTCACGTCAAGATGTCCGCGAAACTCGAGTCGATCAGGCTCTTCACGTCGACCTTGCCGGGGATGAGGTCCAGGTCGGCGAAGCCGTCGGCGATCTGCTGGAGTTCGTCGCCGATCGTGGCGTCCACCGGGGCCAGCGGCTGGGCGCTGCGGTCCAGGGCGCGGCGGGCGACGTCCTCGGGGATCTTCAGTTCCGGTACGAGCAGTTTGACGCGCTCCTCCGGGTTCGCGATGCCCCAGTCGGTGACCTCGCGGTAGACCTTCAGGTACTCGCGTACCAGATCGGGCTTCTTCTCCAGGGCCTCCGGCGAGACCAGCAGGTACTCCCGGTTGTTGGCCAGCCCGGTGGCGTCGGCGAGCACCTTCACGCCGGGCGCCTCCGCCAGCGAGAAGTACGGGTCCCAGATGATCCAGGCGTCGACCTGGTCGTTGTCGAAGGCGGGGCGCGCCTCGGCCGGCTTGAGGTACTGCACCTGGATGTCGCTGATCTTCATGCCGTTGGCTTCGAGGAGCTTGACCAGCAGCCAGTTGACGTTGGAGCCCTTGTTGAGCGCGACCTTCTTGCCCGCGAGGTCCTTGAAGGAGGTGAAGCCGTGCTTCTCCTTGACCAGCACGGCCTCGCCCTTCGGCACCGGCTGCGAGGTCGCGATGATCTTGAACTTGGTGCCGCCGGCGGCGGCGAAGATCGGCGGGGCCTCGCCCGTCTGGCCGATGTCGATCGCGCCCGCCTTGATCGCCTCCGTCAGCGCCGGGCCGCTCTCGAACAACGACCAGGTGGCGTCCTTGGCCAGGCCCCTGGCCTTGAGCAGGCTCTGACCGCCGAAGCGCTGGTAGCCGACGCGGAGTTGCTCGGCGTCGGCCGTCGTCTCACCTCCCCCGCAGGCGGCGAGACTGCCGATCAGAGTGAGCACGCCAAATAAAGCAGCGATGCGGCGCATAGCGGGTGGCTCCTTGCGGGGAACGAAGCAAACGGCGCCAGTATGCCTACTAAACCTACTTTTTGTATAGGGTTAGTAGGGAATACGTGTGGCGTCGATGATCACCTTCCCCTGCCGGGGAGACCGTGCCGCCAGCGCATGGGCCGCCGCGGCCTCATGGGGCGGGAAGACCTCGCGTACCGGAACCCGGAACAGCCCCCGTTCGACGAGCGCCGCGACCTGCGCCAGCCCGTGACGGCCGTCGGCCTGCCCAGCCGGCCGCCCCATGGACAGGCGCACGCCTTTGGCCGGACCCTCGAAGTCGGCCAGGGTGACGACGTGGTCGGCGCTGCCGGTGATCTCGATGAGGTCGTCCAGGGCCCCGGCCCCGGCGACGTCGAGCGCCCTGTCCACGCTCTGCGCGACGTCTCCCGGGCTCACCGGCCGGGCACCGAGGGACTCCAGGAACGCATGGCTCTCCACCCGCGCCGCTCCCAGCACCCGGGCGCCCCGCGCGGCGGCCAGCTGCACGACGATGCTGCCGACCCCGCCCGCGGCGCCGTGCACGAGAAGGGTCATGCCGTCGCGGACATCGAGCAGGTCCAGCGCACGGGTCGCGGTCTCCACCCCGGAACCCGCCCCGCCCGCCTCGTGCCAGGGCATCCGGGCCGGCTTGCGTCCCCAGAAGTCGAGAATCGTGTACTCGGCGGTGGCTCCGCCGAGCGCGGCGAGGGCGACCGTGCCGAACACCTCGTCCCCTGCGGCGACGTCGACGACACCCGGACCGACCTCGTCCACCACTCCGGCGGCGTCGACGCCCGGGATGTGCGGCAGCGCGAGGTGTTTACTCCCCGGGGACGTTCCCGCGCGCAGCGCCAGGTCGACCGGCGAGACGCCGGCCGCCTCGACCCTGACGCGCACCTGGCCTGGGCCGGGACGGGGGTCCGGCGCGACGCCGATCTCCAGCACGTCCGGCGGGCCGAATCGGTCGAACCGCACTGCCAGCATGGTTGCCTCTCCTTCGTGGACGACGCTGGGGTAGAACACCGATACGAAGCAGGTGTTCCGGAACAGCACGAAGTGAGAGGAGGTCCGGGCGGAGTGTCTCGGAAAGAGAGGGTGGACGCCCGGTCGAACCGGTCCGCCATCGTCGCCGTCGCCCGTGACGCCTTCGCGCGGGAGGGCCTGGACGTGCCGACCAGAGAGATCGCCCGCCTGGCGGGGCTCGGCGTCGCGACGATCTACCGCCACTTCCCCACCCGCACCGACCTCGTCACCGCCGCCCTGGCCGACCACGTGGCCGCCTGCCGCGCCGACATGCGCGCCGCCTACGCCGAACCCGACCCGTGGACGGCCCTTTCCTCGGCCATCCGCCGCTTCGCCGCCCACCAGGCCCGGTCGGTGGGGCTGGTCCAGGCGCTGTTCGGGACGCAGGACGCGGGAGACCCGTTCGGGGACGACCGGCGGGCGAACGCCCTGCTGCTGCGGGAGCTGGTCGAACGGGCGGGGGTTTCCGCGCGGGACGTACAGGTGGCCATGACGGCCATCGCGTCGGTCCGGGGGTCGCGCGGGATCAGCCGGGAGGCCGCGATCGGGAGACTGCTGGAGATGCTGCTGATCGGGATCAGAGCGGGAACCTGACGGGCCGCGCCCCCGAGTTCCCAGGGGCGCGGCCGTGTCGGTCAATCCTTCGGCACGTACAGCCGGATGTTGTCGATGCGGGCCTGACCCTCGCCGACGTTCGTGTACGGCTCACCGATGACGAAGTAGTCGGGGTAGGCCGAGCCGGCCGGCCACTGGTTGTCCCACGTCTTGGAGCCGAACGCGCCCTGCGCGCGGTGCGAGGTGTTGAACTGGCCGTCGTACTCCTCGGCGTCCACGTTGTAGTGGAAGATCGGGACGTTCGCCCCGATCACGCCGGCGTCGTCGTCGATGAAGCCCCGGGTGAACCGGTAAGTCTGCTTGCCGACGTTCTTGAAGACGCCGCTGACCTCCATCGTGTAACCCGCCGGGGTGCGCTCGATGGCGAACGCGTAGTCCTTGTGGGGCATCAGCTCGGGCTGCAGTTCCACGGCCGACTTCTGCACACCGGAGACCGGCCGGCGGTCGCAGCTCGTCACGAACGTCTGCGACTGGCCGAGCGAACCGGTGAAGTAGAGCATGTTGACCGTGGTCTTGTTGCTCGTGTCCCAGGGGTACTTCTGACCGGTCAGCGAGTTGCAGACGTCGTAGCCGTTGGTGTTCCGCGACGGGGCCGGGCTGAACTGGTCCATCAGCACCTTGCGGTGCCAGTGGTACATCGCCAGGTTCCGGGGCATCGCCGGGAAGTCGAGGATCGACATGAAGTGGAAGGCGTTGTACGCCTCGTTGCTGTCCTCGCGCACCGAGCGGGTGGCGCAGGGGTCGTTCGGGTCGATGTCGTTCGGGTTGCTGACCCACGGGTAGAAGGTCTTGCACTCCCCGAGCTTGTACCCGTTGTACTTGCCGTCGTAGAAGAGCGAGCCGTTACGCAGGCCGCCGAAGTCGAGCGTCTTCAGCTCGTACTCGATGCGGTAGTACTTCGGCAGCGGCTCGGTGTTGCGGATGATCGCGCCACCCGTGTAGTGAGGCACCGTGATGTTGGCGACGGCCCCCACGGTGTCCAGCTTCTCCGTCGTGATCGACGGACGCTCGGTGGTGTCGGTGTAGCTGTCGTCGACCCGCCCGCCGCTCTCACGCGTGGAGAGGGACGCCGTGAGCCAGCCGTCCTTGCCGAACTCGGTCTCCTGCCGGTACGTCCGCATGGTCGCCATCGACGCGTCGAACTCGGGGCCGAGCTGAAGGCGGTAGAGGTCGCCGTTGTCGTCGTTGTAGTCGTCGACCGGGTCGCTGTAGTCGTCGAGCACCCAGGGGCTGGCCTCGGTGCGGATCTTCTTGTTGAACGGCTCGTCGTACTTCAGCCGCCAGCGGATGGGGGTGGGTTCCGGGTCGGGATCGGCGGCCGCGCACGGCGGGGTCACGCCGTCGTCCTCGACGATCGTCAACTTCACGCTGTGGAAGGTCACCCCGGTCGTGCCCGCCTCGACGCGGAAGTCGGCGCCGCCGTTCTCGCGGTTGGCGAACCGGGCGTCCATCAGCTCGAAGCCGGCCGTCTTCCACGTGTTCGACCCGGTGCGGTTCACCGAACCCGTCGAGCCGTAGGCGCTGCTGGTCGAGTCGTACTGGACGCGGAAGGTGGCACCGCCCTCGTCGAAGTACTCGACCTGCAGGCACGCGACGTACGTGCCGTTGAAGGCGACCGCGTCGTCGACCTGGAAATACATGTGCTGCGCCGGAGCCGTGGTCTGCACGGTCTTGCGCGCGCTCTTCCCGCCGACCGTCACGGGCACGGTCGTGCCGTCACCCTGCTCGATCTGGCGCAGGCCGTTCTCCTCGTTGACCTCGCCCAAGAGGATCGAGGCCACGGGCCCGTCCGCGGCGGCCGACGTCGGGGCGAAGAGCAGAGACGCCCCCAGGGCGACCACGCTCAGGGCCGCCACGGCCGAGCGACGTCTGCGATTGCGAGTTGTTGCTCTCATTGTGCTTCCTTTTCCATTGAGCAAGGCGTCCGTTCGTGCCGCTCCGGGCTTCGGGGCCGTCACGGGTGCCGATGTGCGCTGGTTCGGTTCACTCGTCGGCGTGCTTCCGGTCGAGTCGCCGCTCAGGACGGCCGTCCAGGTGTCGAGGGAGCCCAGAACTCCATGCGGGGCGTTGCGCTCGCGGTCGCCGCCATTCCCGTCATCGCCATTCGAATAACTCGAATCCTCTTCGATTTAGTGCTGATCACAGCCTTGATAAATGCGAGACACCTTGTCAAGGGTTTCGATTCGTAGAATTTCCCGGCTGATCGACGGATTCGTCACGGCATTCGAGTATGTCGAATCGACGGTTCATCGTGACGCCGGCGTGGGCCGCCCAGGGCGATGGGCGCCGTCGCTCGTCGAGCGCGAGTCCGGTCACCGGTGGACGGTGTTCTCAGCGCCGCCGACCTTGTTGTCAACGGCCAGTCGTGGAACAGCCTGAGGACGGCCTTGCATTTGATTGTTCAAGGCCCTCGATATCGCCATGGAGTGGCACGCCCGCATGGCGCGGATTTCCTCCGCAACCTTTATCGGCAGAACCTTCGGATGTCGCAAAGAAAAGGCGCGAGACGACCTCGACTGAACCGCCAGAGTGCAAGCAATGAGCCCTAATCGCGACGAGGATTGGTGATGGTCGTCACCGCGCCCGCCCTGATCTGGCGCTGCCGGAGGTGTACGTGACCTTCTCGGGAGCGCTCGGGGGCGCCGCCTGTTCAGCGTGCCGCCGACGGCGGCGGTACGGATTTGGAACCGGCAAATCTTCTCGCCGCGGGTTCACCGATGGGAATTACGGCACCCCGAACCTCAGCAAGAACACAGACCCGTACCCGCCCACGATTGCCATGCCGGATTGGACCGGCGAAGCTTCCCCCGCAGAGTCCTGGACGTCGATGACCCACAAGTCCACCGTGGCTCGACGTCACCGGGCATCGGAGCCGGTCGTCTTCGCGGTTGCGCGGTGCCCGGCCGGCGGCGAACATTCATGATCCATGAGACGTTCTTTGATCATCGCCTTGCTCACGACGCTGACCTTCACGGCCGCGCCCGCGCACGCGGATCCGGTCGACCATCCGAAGCTGTCCGGCAACGAGCTCTACGACAGCGGCGTCATCCCGCGATCCACCTGCGTGGAGAAGCCCATCAGCCGCACCGACGACGCCGCGCTGGCCAAGAAGTACGTCACCGCCGTGGTGGCCTGCCTCAACCGGGTGTGGACGGCGCAGTTCGCCAAGGCGGGTCTGAGGTTCCGCAAGCCCGTGGTGACCCTGCTGACCAAGAATCCGAAACGGTCGTGCGGGATGCCGTGGCACAAATACCAGTTCCTGCAGTACTGCGCGGACAGCGTGAAGATCGTCGTCGTCCTCGACCGGAAACTCCTCAGCCGCAACCCCGACGACCTGTACATCTTCACGATGATGTCCAACCTGTACACGTGGCACATCAACTGGATCGCCGGGATCGAGCCGACCCTGCTCGACATGGACGAGAGTCGTGCCGTCGAGATGGACCTCATCCGGCGCAACTCCCTCCAGGAGTACTGCCGGTCCGGGGCGTTCATCGGGAGCGTCTACCGTTCGATGCGCCACCGGGACGCGGCCGACTGGAAGGACGTCCTGGGGCAGATGCGGCGTCTGGAGGCCAGCATCTACAACGGAACGGGCAAGAACATCGCGTACTGGATGAACCGCGGTTTCACCACCCGTGACCTCGGCGCCTGCCGGGCGGCCTGGACCGCGCCTTCGTCCAAGGTGGCCTAGCCGAGCCGGTCGGCAGCGGTAGGTGGGGCGCCGCCATGGACGCCCGCCGCTTGGCGTTGTGGCCCGCGCCTACCGCCGTCGCCGTTGTCGGCAGCCGCTCCCGGCCACCTCACCGACGCTGAGCAGGAGCGGGCCTTCAGGCGGTCAGCTGATGTTGAAGCGCTGGTTCCAGCCGCCGACGCACTGCCAGACCTGCAACTTCGTCCCCGCGCGGTAGCTCGCGCCGACGGCGTCCAGGCAGAGGTTGCTCTGCAGGTTGACGAGTTTGACCCAGGGGTCCCCGTTCACCTGCGGCCGGGCGACCCACCGCTGGTTGCTGCCGCCGCTGCAGCGCCATTGCTGCACCCGGGTGCCGTTTCCGATCGGCCCGTCGATCGCCATGTCCAGGCACCTCTTGGAGCCGTAGTTGCGCAGTTCGTAGATGCCCGCGAAGTCCGAGGTGGTGCCGGTCCGGACGATCGCCCAGTACTGCGTGTCCCCTCCGGTCAGGGGCCACAACTCGGGCCGCACCCCGTCTCCCTGGAACGGGACCGGAAGATCGATCACCAGGGTGTTCCCCGCGCCCGGCGCCTTCATGACGCTCACGTACACCCCCCGGAGGTCGGCCGAGGCGGGTCCGATCGGCAACCCCGTGAACAGCATGAGGCCCGCCACGGCCACCATGAGGATCTTCTTGATACGCATCCGTTCTCCTTCTGCTGTCCTGTCCCGCGTTGGGGGCCAAGCATGCGAAGGAGCGGTATAGGTCTGATATATCCGCAGATGGGATCGACGGCTCAGGCCGTGCGGGATGAATACCGTCTATCGGTCGATCACGGTGAGCCGTTCGGCTACGTCGCCGACGGTTGAGGCGACCAGGGCCGCTGCTGACCGCCGGGCGGCGTGCCGCTGATCACTCCGGGGGGGTGCTCAGCGCTGATCCGCCCGGCGTGAACGCTGATCGAGTACTGGTCAGCCGACGACGGTGGCCACGTCTCTACTCCGGAGTCAGGACGCGCCGCGTCCGGTCCCCCGTCCAGGCCGCTTCCAGGATCGCCGTCAGGCTGGCCGTGTCGGTCGGCCCCGGATGGTTCTGGATCAGCCGGGTCACGCCGCCGGCCATCTCCGCGAAGCGGGGAAGGTCGCCCCGGGCCACGCCGATGTCCGCCAAGGTCGTGGGGATGCCGATGTCGGCGAGAAGCCCGTCCAGCCAGGTGAGGAACGCATCGGCGGCCTCGGCGTCCGACGCGGCGGCCACGTCCAGCCCGCACACCCCCGCGAGGATGGCCAAGCGGTCGTCGATGGCGTCTCTGGCCGCGTCCAGGGCGTAGGGCAGCAGCAGCCCGACGCCCAGCCCGTGCGGCGTGTGGGTGGCCGCGCCGATCGGGTACTGGAGGGCGTGCGGCGCCCCGTTGCCGGCGTGGGAGAACGCGATGCCGGCCAGCATGGACCCGTACGACATGTCCGCGCGGGCCTCCTTGTCGCCGCCGTTCCTGACGACGTGGGGCAGGCTGCGGGCGATGCGTTCCGCGGCCAGGAGCGCGTAGTGGTCGGTGATCGGGTTGCGGCCGAGGAAGACCTGCTCCACCGGGTCGCGCGGGCCGTGGGGGCGGGGGCGGGCGATGTAGCTCTCCACCGCGTGGCAGAACGCGTCGATGCCCGAGTGGGCGCTGACGGTCGCGGGGCAGCTGTAGGTGAGTTCGGGGTCGACGATGGCGAAGTCGGGCACGATGTGGACGCTGGAGACGCCCACCTTCAGTGCGCGGTCGGGGTCGGTCAGCACCGAGACGGGCGTGAGCTCGGAGCCGGTGCCCGACGTCGTCGGGACCGCGACGAGGGGGATCGTCGGTCCGGGCACCCTCGACTCGCCGTAGTAGTCGCGCGGCGTGCCGCCGTGGCGGCGGATCACGCCGACGATCTTGGCCAGGTCGATCACCGTGCCGCCCCCGATGGCGAGGATGACGTCGGCGTCCACCTCCGCGGCGACCGAGACGGCCAGGGCGACGTCGGAGAGGGGCACGTCCGGAGTCGCGTCGGCGAACACCCCGACGACGTCGACCTTCTCCCGCACGGCGGCCACGATCCCGGCCACGCCCGGTTGTCCCACGAGAACACGGTCGGTCACGATGAGGACGCGCGAGCCGCACTCGGCCACCACTCGCGGGATGTTCTGCGCGACCCCTTCGCCCACGATCAGCTGGCGCGGGCCGCGCACGGTCTCAAGCATGTCAGGGCCTCTCTGAAACGTCGGCGGTGGTGTGGAGGCCGGTCACGGGAGGTCGATCGCCGCGTAGGTGACGTCGAGGTACTCGAGGATGCCCTCGTGGGACCCCTCCTTGCCGATCCCCGACTGCTTCACGCCTCCGAACGGAGCAGACGGGTCCGAGATGAGACCTCGGTTGACGCCGACCATGCCGGTCTCCAGTCCCTCGGTGAACCGGAGCGCCCGCTGGAGGTCGCGGGTGAAGACGTAGCCGACGAGGCCGTGCTCGGTGTCGTTGGCCTTGGCGATCACCTCGGCGTCGGAGGTGAACGAGATGATCGGCGCCACCGGGCCGAAGATCTCCTCCTCCAGGATCCGCGCGTCTTCGGGCACGTCCACCAGGACCGTCGGCGGGTAGAAGTGGCCGGGGCCGTCGGGACGCTCGCCGCCCACCACGACCCGGGCGCCGCGGCCGACCGCCTCGGTGACCAGTTCGTCGATCTTGGCGACGGAGGGCTCGTCGATCAGCGCGCCGACGGTCACGCCGTCGTCCAGGCCGTGGCCCATCGTGAGCGCGCCCATCCGGGCGGCGAAGCGCGCCGTGAACTCCTCGCGCACCGGCTCCTCGACGTAGATGCGGTTGGCCGCGATGCAGGACTCCCCGATGTTGCGCATCTTGGCCACCATGGCGCCGTCGACGGCGACGTCCAGGTCGGCGTCGGCGCACACGATCAGGGCCGCGTTGCCGCCCAGTTCCATGGAGGTGCGCAGCACGTTGTCGGCCGCCTGGCGCAGCAGCACGCGGCCGACCTCGGTCGACCCGGTGAACGACAGTTTGCGGGTCCGGCGGTCGGCCAGCAGCGCCGAGACCACCTCGCCGGAACGTTTCGTCGTCACCACGTTGACGACGCCGGGGGGAACGCCGACCTCCTCCATGATGCGGGCCAGGAACAACATGGTCAGCGGCGTCTGGGCGGCCGGCTTGGTGATCGTCGTGCAGCCCGCCGCCAGCGCCGGGGCGATCTTGCGGGCGCCCATGGCCAGCGGGAAGTTCCACGGCGTCACGAAGACGCACGGCCCGACCGGCTTCGGCACGGTGAGGATGCGGTAGCCGCCGTTGGGAGCGGTGTTGTAGCGCCCCTCGACGCGCACCGCCTCCTCGGCGAACCAGCGGAAGAACTCGGCGCCGTAGGCCACCTCTCCCCGCGCCTCGGCGAGCGGCTTGCCCATCTCCAGCGTGATCAGCCGGGCGACCTCCTCGGATCGCTCGGTCAGCGCACGGTACGTCGCGGTCAGCAACTCCGACCGCTTTCGCGGCGGGGTCGCCGCCCAGTCGGTCATCGCCTTGCTGGCGGCGTCCAGAGCGGCGAGGCCGTCGGCGACGCCGGCGTCCGCCACCTCGGCGATGGTCTTGCCGGTGGCCGGGTCCTCGACGGCGAAGACGCCTCCGCTTGCGGCGTCGCGCCAGGCGTCGCCGATCCGGAGCCGGCGGTGTTCGGGGGCCAAGGCGTTCATGGGGTCACTCATTGGGTCGCTCCTGTGAAGTTCATGGTGATCGCGCGGTTACCTTCCGGCCTCGGACAGCGCCAGCCCGGTGCCCGCGTCGAACAGGTGCGCCCGGTCGAGGTCGACCGTGACCTGCAGCCGCTCACCCGGCGTGCCGGTGACGGTGGGCCGGGCCTTGACCTTGACGATCTCCGAGCCGATCTGGACGTCGACCAGCGTCCGGTCGCCGAGCGGCTCGAGACCGTAGAGCTCACCCGACAACGACGCGTCGCCGCGCCGCTCGACGGACAGGTCCTCCGCGCGCAGGCCCAGCAGCAGCGGACGACCGTCTTCGGCCGTGGTCCAGCGAGGACGCGGCAGCGTCCAGCCGTCCGCCCCGACCAGGCGGTCTCCCTCGGCGTGGCAGGCGAGCAGGCTGATCGACGGGCTCCCGACGAAGCCCGCGACCCACTTGTTGGCGGGGCGCTCGTACACCTCGGTCGGCGTGCCGACCTGCTGCACCTGCCCCTCCTTGATGACCGCGACCTGGTCGGCCATGGACAGCGCCTCGACCTGGTCGTTGGTCACGTAGATGAAGGTGCCGCCGAGGCTGCGGTGGATGCGGGTGAGCTCGGTGCGCATCTCGACGCGGAGCTTGAGGTCGAGGTTGGTCAGCGGCTCGTCCATGAGGAACGCGCGTGGTTGACGGACCAGCGCCCGGGCCAGGGCGACCCGCTGCATCTCACCACCCGACATCTGCGCGGGGCGGCGCTGCAGCAGACGTTCGATGTGCAGCAGGTTCGACATCTTCTCGACGGCGGCGGCGATCTCGCTCGAAGAGCGGTGCCGGGCGCGCAGCGGTGAGGCGATGTTCTCGTACGCCGTGAGCCGCGGATAGAGGGCGTAGCTCTGGAAGACCATGGCCAGATCGCGTGCGGCCGGGGTGTCGCCGGTCGCGTCCTTGCCGTCCAGGTGCACCGACCCGGCGTCGAGCTTCTCGAGGCCGGCGATCGCCCGCAGGGTCGTCGTCTTGCCCGCCCCGGAGGGCCCGAGCACGACGAAGAACGAACCGTCCGGCACGTCCAGCGTCACCCCGTCGAGGGCCTGGACCTTGCCGAAGGACTTGCGCAGCCCCTGCACTGCCACGGTTCCCATCAGGCCACCAGCTCTTCCGTGTTCGCGTCGTAGACGGGCGGGGGCCCGCCGGTGTGCCGCAGCCCGACCGGTGCGTCGGCGGCGAAACGGACGTTCAATGGCATACGAACCCGTACGTCGCGCTGGTCGCCGTGGTCGACCACGTAGATGATCTCGTCGCCCAGCCACTCCGCCGAGACCACGCGGCCCGGGACCGACCCGTCCGCCCCCGGTTCGGTGACCTCCAGGGCCTCCGGCCGGACGCCCGCGATCAGCGAACGGTCGAGCGGCAGGTTCGGCGGCGGAGTGAGGGCCAGTCCGCTCTTGCTGCGCAGCTTCCCGTCGGCCAGTTCCACCTCGATCAGGTTCATCGGCGGGGAGCCGATGAAGGCGGCGCAGAAGAGGCTCGCCGGACGGTCGTAGACCTCCAGCGGCGTGCCGATCTGCTCGACGCGGCCCTTGTTGAGGATGGCGATCCGGTGGCCGAGCGACATCGCCTCGACCTGGTCGTGGGTGACGTACACCATCGTCGTCCCCAGTTCCCCCTGCAGGTGCTTGATCTCCGTGCGCATGTCCGCACGCAGTTCCGCGTCGAGGTTCGTGAGGGGTTCGTCCATGAGGAAGGCGCGCGGCCGCCGCACCAGGGCGCGGGCGAGCGCGACGCGCTGCTGCTCACCGCCGGACAGCCGGTGCGGACGCCGGTCCAGGAGCGGACCGAGCCGCATGAGCCGGGCGGCCTCGGCGACCCGCTCCTCGACCTCCGCCTTGGGCAGGCCCTCGGCCCGCAGGGGGAAGGCCAGGTTGTCGCGGGTCCGCAGGTGCGGGTAGAGCGCGTAGAACTGGAACACCATGGCGATGTCGCGCTCGGCCGGCGGCAGGTCGTTGACCAGCGTGTCGCCGATGCGGATGTCGCCCGACGTCTGCCGCTCCAGACCGGCGATGGCCCGCAGCGTGGTCGTCTTGCCGCAGCCCGAAGGGCCGAGCATCACGAAGAGCTCGCCGTCGCCGATGGACAGGTCCACGTGCTCGACCGCGACCGTTCCGTCCGGGTAGCGCTTGTGCAGGGTGGTCACCTCGATGCCCGCCATCAGCGTCGCACCGCCCCGAGCGTCACACCGGCGACGAGGTGCTTGCGCACCAGGTAGGAGAAGACGAGCACGGGAAGGGCGAACACGATGGAGGCGGCGGCCACGAGACCCCAGTCCACGGTGGTTCCGCCGATGAGGCCGGCGATGGCGGGTGGCGCCGTCCGCACGGCGTCGCTGGAGGTGAGGAAGATGGCGAACACGAACTCGTTCCACGAGAAGATGAGGGCGAAGACCGCCGTCGCGGCGATGCCGGGCAGGAGCAGGGGAAGGGTGAACTTCCAGAACGCCTGCAGGCGGGTGTAGCCGTCGAGCATGGCGGCGTCCTCGTACTCCGCGGGCACCTCGTCCACGAACCCCTTCATCATCCAGATCGTGAACGGGACGTTGAAGGCGGTGTAGATGAGGATCAGGCCGAGCTTGGTGTCGAACAGCCCGACCTGGCGGTACATGAGGAAGATCGGGATCACGACCACCACGGGCGGCATGAACCGGGTCGACAGGATGAAGAACAGCTGGTCCTTCTTGGCCTTCACGGAGAAACGCGAGTAGGCCCAGGCCGCCGGCACGCCCAGCACCGTGGCCAGCACCGTGGAGACGCCGGCGACGATGACCGAGTTGAGGAACGAGCCGGACAAGGTCGTGGGACCGCCGCCGGAGTCGACGAACACGTCCTTGAAGTGGTCCAGGGTGACCGTGAAGTCGAAGAACTTGGCCGGGATCGCGTAGACGTCCCGGTTCTCCTTGATGGACGTCTCGATCATCCACAACACCGGGAAGAGCATCACGGCGGCCAGCACGGCCAGCACCGCGACCTCGATCACGACGCGGCCCCGGCCGCCGGAGCGGCGACGCGGAGGCCGGCGATCTCGGACCGGACCTGGCGACACGGCCTCGTCGACGGAGACGGCCATCAGTCCTCCTTGAGCTTGTTCAGGTAGCGCATGTAGAGCTGCGCGAGGACGATGACGATGAGGACCATGAGGATCCCGTACGCCGAGGCGGTCCCGGTGTTGAAGCCCAGGAACGCGACCTTGTAGACGTGGAACGACAACGTCTCGGTGGAGACCCCCGGACCTCCGCTGGTGAGGATGTAGACGAGGTCGAACAGCCGGAAGGCCTCGATGGCCCTGAACAACACGGCGATGAGGAGCAGCGGCCACACCAGCGGAAGGGTGATGGTGCGGAACCGGAACCACTCCGACGCCCGGTCGATCGAGGCGGCCTCGTACAGGTACTTCGGCACCGCGGTGAGGCCGGCGAGTGCGATGAGCATGATGAACGGCGTCCACTGCCAGGTGTCGACCACGATCAGGGAGATCAGCGCCGTGTTCTGCTTGGTGAGCCACTCCACCTGCCCCAGGCCGATCGAGCCGAGCATGCTGTTGATCACGCCGAACTGCGCGTCGAGCATGAACCGCCAGAACAGGCCGACCACGACCGGCGAGAGCATCATCGGGACCAGGAACAGCGTGGTGAGCACGCCCCGCCCGCGCACCCGCCGCGAGATCAGATAGGCGATGGAGAAGCCCAGCACGGTCTGCAGGGTGACCGCGCCGACCACGTACAGCAGCGTCGTGAAGGCCCTCAGGTGGACCTGCGCCGACGTCAGGATGGCGGTGAAGTTCTCGAACCAGACGAAGGTGGCGGGCCCGCCGCGGGTGGCCGAGTAGTCGGTGAACGACAGGTACAGCGCCCACAGCAGCGGAAACACCGACATCGCCAGCAACAGCAGCAACGCGGGAGAGATGAAGGCCACCGTGAGCCAGCGATCGCTCAGGTGGCGGGACCGCCCCGGTGCGGGCGGCGTCGAGGACGCCTCCCGCACCGGGTGGTCCGTCAGAGAGACGGGGTCACTCACAGTCCGCCGCCGCCCTTTTTGCCGGCGGAGTCGAGCACGGCCTGCTGCTCCTTGGCGATGTCGTTCAGCGCGTCCTTCGGCGGCTTGGCGCCGTTGAGGGCCGCGTTCACGTTGGTGTTCTCGATGTCGATGAGACGCGCGTACTCGGGCACGTTCCACATGTCCCGCATCCGCGAGACCGAGTCGGCGTACACCTTGTTGAACGGCCCGGCGTTGAGGAACTCGGGCGACGACAGGGCGTCCGTACGCGCCGGCACGCCACCGGCCGCGGCCCACTTCTTCTGGATGTCGGCCTGCTCGAACCACTTCATGAAGTTCAGCGCCTCCGCCTGCTTCTCCGGGGAGGAGTAGGCCGAGACGTGCATGCCCATGCCGCCGAGCGGCACGAGGTCGGTCTTCTGCTTGGGCAGGGTGGCGAAGCCCAGCTTGCCGAGGATCTCCTCGCGCGTCTTGCCGAGCGTCGACTGCTCGGGGTCGAGCAGGCCGCCGCTCGCGGCGATCCAGTTGAAGGCGATGCAGGCCTTGCCCTGGGCGACGGCCGCGTTGACCTCGTCGATGAACCAGTTGCCGGAGCCCGCGGCGGTCAGCGGCTTCATCTTGTTGACCAGGACGTCCATCGCCTCCTGGCCCGCGGCGTCGTTGATGACGCCCTCGATCTTGCGCGCCTTGGAGTCCCAGAGGTTGCCGCCGTAGACGCCGTTGACCGTGTTGTAGGTCACGGCCGCGGCGTCGGAGCCGTTGGCCTGGTGGAAGGCCAGCCCGCTGACGCCGGGGTTCTCCGTCTGGCACTTCTGGGCGGCCGCGATCATCTCGTCCCAGGTCGCCGGCGGCGTCTCGCCGATCAGGTCCTTGCGGTAGATCATCGTCCAGGTGTCGCCGAGCAGCGGAAGTCCGTACAGGCTGGCGTTCTCGTCGCGCTGCCCGGTCTCCGCCTGGGGGAACTGGCCGTAGGCTGCCAGCAGGTACGGGTTGTACGCGTTGACGTCGATGTTCTTCTTGACGAAGTCGGTGATGTCGAGGATGTTGCCGTTCGTCACGGCCTCGCCGATGTGCTGGGAGTCCAGAATCGGGATGTCGAAGTCGGTCTTGCGTGCCGCGAACTGGGTGAACATCGCGTCATGCCAGTTCGCGTTCGGCACGACGTTGACCTTGACGGTCACGTTCGACCGCTCTTTGGTGTACTCCGCGTTCGCGAAGGCTTCCAGCGCCTTGGCGGGGGGCCAGTCGAACCAGATGAAGCTGAGGGTCAGCGGCTCCTTGGTGAGCTCCGGGATGTCCGCCGGCGCCTTGGGGGTGCTCGCGTTCCCGCCGTCGTCCCCGCCGCCGCACGCCGCCAAGGTCGTGGCCACCAGCATGGCCGCCGCCAGTCGTCCTATTCGCTTCGGATACCGCATCTTCTTGCCTGCTTTCTGGGGGGTGGGGACCTCTAGAGCCGTGCTGCGCGCTTCGCCGAGCAGTGGCTGGGTGGTTCTGGCGTCGTGCCGGCCGTCGCAGGGGCTGACCCGCAGACCGGCGTCACGAGAGCGATGGCGGGCGGTTCCGCGTTTGGGTGAAGGATGGGTGGCATCCATCACCTTTCCTATACGATCCGAGGTGGCCGTCAGCATCCCTCAGCGTGGCGACCGATGTCAACAGGTTCCCGAAGGCGCAAGGAAGGACCTCACGTCACGATGGACGACGAAGTGATGATCGCGCGGCGCCATGGGGCCACGACGGGCGCAAAGCCGCCGGGAAGATCGCGCGGCCGGCTCGCCGACGAGGTGTACGACACGCTGCTCGGACAGCTGATGTCGTTGCGGATCGAACCTGGTTCCCGCGTCACGATCGACGTCCTGGCCCGCGAGCTGGGGGTTTCGCAGACGCCGATCCGAGACGCGCTGAACCGTATGGAGGCCGAGGGCCTGGTCGTGCGGGTGCCCCATGCCGGCTATCGCATCCCCCCGCAGATCACCCGGAACCGGTTCGAGGACATGCTGGAACTCCGCCTGCTCCTGGAGCCGGCGGCGGCGCGCAGATCCGCAGAACGCGCCACTTCCGAGCAGGTCGCCGGGCTGCGGCGGATGCTGGAGGAGATGGCGGAGCTGGAGGGCGGCGACGGGCTCATGGCCTACGGCGCCTTCGGGCTGCGCGACGCCGCCTTCCACGATCTCGTCGCGCTGAGCGCGGAGAACCAGGTCATCCGCGAGGCGCTCGCGCGCCTGCACACGCACGTGCACCTGTTCCGGCTCCTTCATGACACGCAGGTCACGCACCTGGCCATGGCCGAGCACGAAGCGGTCTTGGACGCGATCGCCGCGCGCGACCCCGACGCCGCCGCCTACGCCATGCGCCGGCACATCCTGCGGTCCGGCGAGCGGTTCCGGCGGTTGTTCGACGAGGCCGACGGCGCGGACGGAATGGCGGCAAAGGCTTGACGGGCGGGCCGGGTCGAGGAATGCTAACTCAACCGGATCGGATTGGATCCGATCCACTTCACCCGTCCCAAATGCGAGGAGAAGTAGGTGCCCAGAGCGCTGCTTCTGACCGGCGACGCCGCCGAAGAGCTCGACACCATGTATCCCTACTACCGCGTGCAGGAGGGGGGCTGGGACGTCGACGTCTCGTCACGGACGCTGCGTGACGTTCAGCTGGTCATCCACGAGTTCGACCCCAACTCCGACGCCTACGTGGAGAAGAACGGCCGCAAGCTGCCGGTCGACGTGCCCTGGGCCGAGGTCGACGTCGAGCGCTACGACGCCCTCATCATCCCCGGGGGCCGCGCCCCCGAGTGGATCCGGGTCGACGCCGACGTCCGGCGCATCACCGAGCACTTCTTCGCGCGCAACCTCCCGATCGCGCTGATCTGCCACGGCGCCCAGGTGCCGGCCGTGTACGGGCTGCTCAAGGGCCGGAAGACCGCCTGCTTCCCGCCCATCACCGGCGACATGGAGAACGCGGGCGCGACGGTCATCGACGCTCCCGACGTCATCGACGGCAACCTCGTCTCGTGCCGCGGCTGGCCGGACATGCCGCAGTTCGGCCGCGCGATGATGGACGTCTTCTCGAAGTCCCTGTCGGCATGAGCTCACCGGACCTGCCGACTGTGACGGAACCTGAGACCGTCACAGTCGGCGGATCCCCCGTCCATGTCATGGACGTGGGCGCCGGCCCCGCGGTGCTGATGCTGCACGGCTCCGGCCCCGGCACGACCGGCTCCGGCGCCTGGACGGCGACGGCCCAGGCGCTGGGCGCGTCCTGGCGCTTCGTGGCTCCCGACCAGGCCGGTTTCGGCCGCACCCCGCTTCCGCCGGGCTCCCGGGGCGGGCTCCGGTCGTGGACGGAGCAGGCCGCCGGCCTGATGGACGCCCTCGGCGCCGAGCAGTACGCCGTGGTGGGCCACTCCATGGGCGGCGCCGTGGCGCTGGCCCTGGCGGCCGCGCGTCCCCGGCAGGTCACCCACGTCGTGGCCGTCTCGACGATGGGCGCCCCCGGCGCGCCGCTCTCGCCCGACCTCGACGCGATCTGGGCCGCCCCCGCCGGCCCGGCCGGGGCACGAGACATGTTGAGCCGCCTCGTCCTCGACCAGGCGCTCGTCACCGAGCCGGCCGTCGCCGCCCGCGCGGCCGCGATGGAAGCGGGCGCGGCCGCGTTCGCGTCGTTGTTCCCTCCCCCGAGGGCCCGCTGGTCCGACGACCTCACCCTCTCGGCGGAGACGCTGGCGGGGATCCGCGCGCCCGTGCTGCTCGTCCACGGCGCCAACGACCGGGTCACCCCGCTCAAGACGGCCCTGCCCCTGCTCGACCACCTGGCGGATGTCCGCCTGCACGTGCTCGGCCGATGCGGGCACGTGCCGGCGCTGGAGCATCCGCACGCGTTCAGGCGACTGCTGTCGGGCTTCCTCGGCCCGCGGTGAGGTTCTACTTCATGGGCTTGCAGGGCGGCGTCTGGAAGACCACGCCGTCCAGGAAGTTGCCGAAGGCGCCGCCGCCCGCCGACGAGACGGCCTGGAAGGAGAACCGGGTCGTCGTCTGCCCGGCCGGGACCGTGTAGGTGCCGGTGTACTGACGCCAGGCGGTGTTGCCGGTGGCGATGTCGGGCGAGGTCGCCCCGTCCGGGGTCTGGGCCACGGTCGCGCCCGGTGCGCCGATCAGCACGTGCATGACGTCGGTGCCGGCCCGGCCGCGGTGCCAGATCGACCACGTCATGACGGTGCCGGGCACGGTCGGCACGTCCTGGTAGAGCGTGGACGGCTGGGTGGCGTTGAGCTCGGCGAACTGCTGACCGTCGGCCGAGGGCACGCCCTGGTAGCCGCTGCGCCAGATCTCCAGCATCCCGTCGGTGGCGGTGGTGCGCCAGCCGACGGCCGGGTTGGTGGCGGCGTCGGGGATGTCCCATCGGGCCGAGGCGACGTACGGGTCCTCGAAGCTGCCGTTCGCCAGGCCGATCGGGTTGGTGACGCAGGCGACCACGACGGTGACGGTCGCGGTGCTGGTCCCGCACGGGGTGCTGATCGTGTAGGTGAAGGTGTCGGTGCCGCTGAGGCCCGCCGGCGGCGTGTACAGGATGCCGTTGCCGGAGACCGTGGCGGTGCCGTGGGCGGGCGTGCCGACGGCGGTGATCGTCGCGCCCGCGCCGGTGTCGTTGGCCAGGACCGGGACGGTGACCGCCGTGTCCTGGAGGGTCGCGGCGGTGTCGTCGGCCGCAGTGGTCGGCGAGATGGTGTTGCCGGTGACGATCCTGATCGGCGGCGCCGGGGTGTTGTTGCCGAGCTGGCCGGGGAAGGCGATGACGCTGCTGATGCCGCTCGGGCGGATGGTCATGCTCCGCCCGGCGGTGCCCGGCTTGACGCGGAAGGTGATGACCTTCGCGGCGGGGTCGGTCTTGGTGCCCGACGGGATCGTCAGGGTGGTGCCGCTGATGCTGCCCGTCCCCGACTGGCCGATGACGTCGGCGCTGGCCAGCAGCGAGGAGATGTCCCAGGTGGTGGTGTAGGTGCGCACCAGCAAAGGCCACTGGGCGGTGCTGTGGGCCAGACGGAGGGTGAACGTCGAACCGGGCGCGATCTCCCCGCCCCACAACGACGGCGTGGTGGTCACCGCCACGTTGCCCCGGCCCAGCTGCATGCCGATGACGTTCTTCCAGAAGTAGTTCACCGGGTAGTTCGCCTGGCCCTGCCGTACACACTGCGCGGCGTTGACGTGCGTCTCCGGCCGCGCCGAGGCGGCTCCGGACACCGCCGAGGCGGTCACGAGGGTGAGCAGGGCGGCCGCGAGCGCGGACGTGCGCGGTTGTGACATCAAGACGAGCTCCGTTCACGAAGATCAATTCCATCGGAACGTTACCGCCAGTGATCATGAAAACACGTCAGGTGAGACCGCCGACCTTTCGTGGCCCAGGTGACGTCGCTTCCGGGAGTTCGTGGGCCACCATCAGCGGGCCTATGCGCTGGACGACGCCCTGCCCGGTCGCAACGGCCCGCTGGCGATCACCCAAGACGGCCGGACCATCGCCTGCTACAGCCTCGCCGCCGGCACGATCGTCACCCGCGAAGATCCCGCTCGGCAAGATGGGCTCGATGGCCAAGCTGGTGATCAGCGACGACGGCCGTTATGTGGCCTTCTCGAAGGTGCCGGAGTTCAAGGACCCGGCGATGTTGTTCGACATGGCCGCGCGGCGCACCCGGCTGCTGCCCAACTGGCTGTTCCCGATCTGGATCTCCCGGGACGCGAACCGGCTCACCCTGGCGTCCTACTCCCCCGAGGCCCGGCTGATGACGATGAGCGACCTGTGGAGCACGTCGTCCATGACCGCCCGCACCGATGTCACGCTCAACGGTTACCACCAGTTCGGCGCCCCCTGACGGCAGCGGTCCATCTGTAAAGCTATGCTTTACAGATGAAAGATACGTTGACAGAGGCGGTGCGGGCGTTGAAAGCGCGCATGGACGCGTTCCTCGCCGCACGTGTCCTGGCGAGAAGCGACGACTGGGCCGGCTCGATCGGGCACGCCATGGGCATGCAGGCGGCCGCCGATGACATCGTGCGCGCCGTCGTGCAGCAGGCGCGCCAGAACGGCGCCACGTGGCAGGTCATCGGTGACGCGCTCGGCGTGAGCCGGCAGGCGGCGTTCCAGCGTTACGGCAAACCGATCGACCCGAGGACGGGAGAACCCATGACCACCACGCCCCTGCCCGGCGTCGCCGAACTGGCCGTCGCGGTGATCGAGGACCTCACGTCCGGGCAGTGGACGCGGGTCGCCGAGCAGTTCGATCCGGCCATGCGCGACGGCCTGTCGGAGGACGCGCTCGCGGCCGCGTGGGCCCAGATCGTCGGATTGTCGGGAGCGTTCGAGGGGCTCGGCGAGCCGGAGATCACCCGGGCCGGCGACCTGACGATCACGAACACGCCGCTCTCGATGGAGGCGGGCGACTACACGGCCCGGATCGTGTTCCGCGACGACCGCACCATCGCCGGTCTGCACATCCTCGAAAGGCGGACCCCGCATGAGCGGCCGTGATCTGCGATCCATCGGCGTGTTCACCGCCGTGGCGTTCGGGCTCGCCTGGCTGCTCGCGCTGCCGCTCTGGTTCGGTGACGGACTCGCCAGCCCCTGGTTCACCGTCGTGGCCGTCGCCACGATGACGACCCCCGCGATCGCCGCCCTCATCGTCGTGTTCTTCGTGGAGCGGCCGCGGCAGAAGACGTCGACGCTCGGGTTGTGGCCGTTGCGCCCGGTCCGGGGAGTGGTCGGCTACGGGGCGCTGGGCATCCTCGTGTCCATCGTGCTCGTTCTGCTGGCGCTCCCGGTCGGCGCGCTCCTGGGCGTCTTCCCCGCCGATTTCGTGAACTTCTCCGCGTTCGAGCAGGTGCTCGACGAGCAGGCGGCCGAAGTCCCCATCCCGATCGGCGCGCTCGTCGCCATCCAGCTCGCCGCACTCCCGCCGGCGGCGTTCATCAACCTCATCCCGGCCCTCGGGGAGGAACTCGGGTGGCGAGGGTGGCTGCTGCCGAAACTGATGCCGCTCGGCACCCTCCCGGCCCTGCTCATCTCGGGCGTGATCTGGGGCCTCTGGCACGCCCCGCTCATTCTCCTCGGGTACAACTACCCGGACGCGCCCGGCTGGCTGGGCCTCACCGCGATGGTCGGCATGTGCGTCCTGGTCGGCGCGGTCTTCGGCTGGCTGCGGCTGCGATCGGGCTCCGTGTGGCCCGCGGCGCTCGCGCACGCCGCGTTCAACGGCGCGGGCGGAACCTACCTGCTGTTCGCCCAGGCCGGCGAGCACGTCGACACCACGCAGGCGACCATCCTCGGCTGGAGCGGCTGGATCGCGCCGCTCGCGCTCGTCGTCATCCTGATCGCCACGGGACAGTTCGCCTCCTCGAAGCAGCGATCCTGAGGGTGGTCGCTACCATCGCGGCATGATCGAGCTGGACGTCGAGGCGGCCGGGGGCCGCACGCTGCACGTGTACGACACCGGCCCGGCGGAGGGTCAAATGCTGCCGGTTCTGTGGCATCACGGCACCCCCAGCCTCGGGGCGCCACCCGAGCCGCTCTTCGCCGCGGCCGACAGGCTGGGGTTGCGCTGGGTGGGGTTCGATCGGCCCGGCTACGGCGGGTCCGACGTCGTGCCGGGACGCACCGTCGCCTCCGTCGCCGCCGACACGGCGGCCGTCGCGGACGCGCTCGACCTCGGCCGGTTCGCCGTCATGGGGTACTCCGGCGGCGGGACGTACGCCCTGGGGTGCGCCGCCGTCCTGGGTGATCGTGTCCGCGCGGTGGTGAGCCTGGCCGGCATCGCCCCCTACGGCGCGGACGGCCTGGACTGGTTCGCCGGGATGATCCCATCGGGGGTGGCCGCCCTGGGAACGGCGGCGGCGGGCCGCGAGGTGCGGGCGGCGCTGGAGGAGTCGGGCTTCGCCTACGACTGCGAGTTCACCGCCGCCGACCTGGCCTTCTTCGAGGGGCCGTGGGGCTGGCTGGGGAAGGTGAGCGAGCCGGCGCTGGCCGCCGGTCCCTGGGGTCAGATCGACGACGACGTCTCCTACACCCGCGCCTGGGGTTGCGACCCTGGCGCCATCAGCGCCCCCATCCTGCTCCTGCACGGCACCGCCGACCGGGTCATCCCCGCCTCTCACGGGACCTGGCTGGCGGCCCACTGCCCCACCGCCGAACTCCGGCTCCGCGCGGACGACAGCCACTTCACCATCACCGGCCACGCCGAAGAGGGCCTCGACTGGCTCCGCCGACAGCTCTGAACGAGGGAAAGCCGGCACCCTCTTCGTCTGCGCTCTATCGGCGGAACCGGAGGCCCCGTCATGCCGATGCGTCGGTGATCCTCGAAAGGATCCGGTGAACGAATCGCGTGACCTCGCGCGGGTCGAGCTCGGCAGCGGGCAGGCCTCGCTGGTGATCGAGGGCCGACTGGACCAACTCAGGGTCCATGGTCGACAGGCGGTGGAGCGCCCACTGCCCACCGTCGATTTTGGACACGAGGGTGCCCTCCGCTGCGAACCGCCAGGCACGACATGCATTGAGCACCGCGTATTCACCAGGCGCGTGCTCGGCGGCCCAGCGCAACTCGGGCACCAGCTGGCCCATGATCAAATCACGGTCGACTGGAGCGAACACCTCGGCCGAGGCGCGGCCGGGACCGACGAGGAGCCCAGCCTGGCGGCATACGGCAAAGTGCAGCACCAGGTCCGGATCTCCCCCGTGCTCATGACCATCGACGACCTTGGCGCCGTCGGGAGCCGTCGTGACATGGAGCTCGAACGGCGGTTGTGCCGTGGGGCGCCGGGTGACCGGGAGGGTGACGACGCTCAGTTCCAGCCCGTGAGCGGGGCAGGGCAGGCGGTCGTCGCTGAGCAGTTCCGCGGCTGCCGCCTGCTCGTCCGCCGTCATGGGGTGCTCGCAGACGACAAGGACGTCGATGTCGCTGCGCCGGGCGTCGAAGCCGCCGAGCACCGCGGAGCCGTGCAGGTAGACGCCCACCAGGCGTGAGCCGAGCACGGCGGCCATCGCGGATGCGACGTCGCCGGTGTAGCGGCCGGATAGCGAGTCCATAATCGGGACTATAGGAATGCAGATGGGGTGAAACCACCGACTCCAGCAGCGGCGCGGCCTCGGCGTGACGGACTGTCATCTGCGAGCGGCCCGTGCCGTGCATGCGGCGACAGCAGCCGGGAACAGCACATGGCCATGAAGGTATTGGTCTCGGTGGACCTCGAGGGCATCGCCGGCATCGTCCACCCGGCGGAGATCAACCCGGAGCGCTACGACTACGAGCGGGGCCGCAGGCTGATGACGGCGGCGGCCAACGCCGTCGTCGATGGGGTGCTGACCACCGAACCGCGGGCCGAGGTCTGGGTGGCCGATGCGCACGGCCCCTACCGCAACCTCCTTCCCGAGGACCTCGACCGGCGCGCCCGGCTGATCCGCGGAAAGCCCCGGGAACTGGGCATGATGGCGGGCCTGCAGGACGGCACCCGGGCGGCGATGTTCGTCGGATACCACGCCCGAGCCGGCACGAGCGGCGCCGTCCTGGCCCACACCATGACCGACGCCATCCTGGACGTCCGCATCGACGGCGCCTCGCACGGCGAGATCGGCATCAACACCCTGCTCGCCTCCTCCTACGACGTGCCGGTCGTCCTGGCCAGCGGAGACGAGGCCGCCTGCGCGGAGTTCAGCGCACTGGTGCCCCGAGCGGTCACCGTGCCGGTCAAGCGAGGGCTCGGCCAGCACGCCGCCGACACCCTCCACCCGGAAGAGGCCTGCGAGCGGCTGCGGACAGCCGCCGGCCAGGCGATCGGACTCCATGACCGCGTGTCGACGATCCCGGCCTCCGGGCCGCTCCGGGTCGAGGTCGACCTGCACCAGCCGCGCTCGGCGGACCTGGCCGCCCTCATCCCCGGCATCACCAGGACCGGCCGCACGGTCACCTTCGACGCCGACACCATGCCGGCCGTCTACCGCACGCTGCAACTCATCGCCCTGCTGGCCCAGACCGGACCCTGAGCTCTTCCTTCAGGTGTGCCGTGTTCGCATCCGATGCGGATACCAGAGCTTCGACTGGCACCCTGACGTATCGTTCCGCACCTGACGGCCGACAAGGCGCTGCGGGGGCCTGGCGTCATGATGAGGTCGCAGGGTCCGGTGCAGGCACCGCCGGAAGTCAGCTCTGCGGCGAGCCGGAGGCAGCGTCATGTCGGGTCGCGACACACCTGGGAGCCTGCCGGACATGACCCAGACATGAACGTCACCGACACCGGGCCGCCGCGCACCCAGCGCTTCGCCCACCTCTACGAGCAGACGTATGCCGCGTTGTTGCGCTTCGTCGAGCGTCGCGTCCACCCCTCCCATGCCGAGGACGTGGTCGCTGACGTGTTCCTCGTCGCCTGGCGGCGCTTGGATGACGTGCCGCCGGCGGCGGAGGAGGCACGGGCCTGGCTGTTCGGCGTGGCGCACCGCACTCTGCGCAACGGGCTGCGGGCCGACCAGCGGCGGCAGGCGCTCACCGTTCGCATCGCCGACAACCAGCTGACCGGCGCTGCGGCGGCCGGGCTGGACCCCGAGTCGGTGACACGCCGGCTCGACCTCGTTCAGGCGTGGCGGCGGCTCAGCCCGCGCCACCAGGAGGCGCTCGCCTTGGCCGTGTGGGACGGCCTCACCGCCCCACAGGCCGCGCGGGTGCTCGGCATTTCTCCCGTCGCGTTCCGGCTTCGGCTCACCCGGGCCCGGCGTGCCCTGCGCCACCACGCCGACGCGGCCCCCGCCACTACGACCCGGCCCGCGGCAACCGCCATCGTGGACTCCAGGAGCATGCGATGAACGACACCTTCGACCACGCCCTGCGCGACCTCGACCCGGCCGTCACCCCCGCTGACCTGGATACCGACGTCGACTCCAAGGCTCGGGCCCTGCTGGCCCGGGTGGTGGCCACCGACCCGATGGAGGCACCTGCACCGACGACCGGCAGCCCTCGCCTGCTCACCACCAGGCGCCTCACCGCTGCCGGCGCAGGGGTGGCCGCCGGCATCGCGGCATCGCTGCTGCTGCCCAGCGTGTTCGGCGGCGGCTCGGCGATGGCGGCGTGGACCGCGACGCCGCACCCGGTGAGCGGTGACCGGGCCGCCGACGCCCAGGAGAAGTGCCTCGACAGCGCCCGAGACACCACCAAGCGCACAACCGGGCAGGTGCTCGGCTTCCGGCCGGTGGTGACGGAGGGGCGGGGGCCATGGACGCTCGTCTACGTCAACGACGACAGCAGGCACCTGGCTGAGATCACCTGCCTGCTCCAGGATGGCGACCTCGTCGGCTCGCAGGGCAGCACGCCGGGGCCCGGCGCACAACCGCTTCCGCCGGTTCCTACGGGGTCGGCGCGGGCCGCCCTCGGCGCGGTCATGAGTACGAATGAGGAAAGCCTGCGCATCGTGACCGGCAGGGTCGGCGCCGACGTGATGGGTCTGGAACTCTCCACGGAGGCGAGAGGCAGCGTGACCGCGACCGTCACCGGCGGTTACTTCGCGGCCTGGTGGCCGGACGCGCCAATGACGGAGCAGCGGGAGAACACCTCGCCTCGTGGCGGTGTCAAGAGCGTCACGGCAATCCTTCGGGACGGATCACGGCACAACGTCTCCCTCGAGGAGCTCACCGGCCGGACGAGCGCGCAACTGAACACATCGGCCACGGGCGGCTCTACGCACGACTGACCTGGCGAATCGGGGCGGCAGGGTGCACCCGCGGGGCACGCCGTTGGTGTGGGTGGCCCGGAAGCCGACTGTGATCGTGTCTCCGAGGGCGCCATCACCCAGGTGAGGACCCTATGGTCCGGATTCGATGCTTCCTCCACCATGATCCTTGCCTGTGGTACCGGCGCGGAGCGGCAGCCACTGCCGCGTCTGCCTGAGACGGAGACGCGACGACGGGGCCGGGCGCGCGCCGTCACGTCGTGAGGAACGACTTCACGTGGTCGAGCGCCATGTCGAGGGCGATCTCCATGGGCTTGATGTCCTGTGCGGTCTCCGCGAGGAGGTATCCGCCCTGCAGGGCGGCCATGAGACCCGTGGCGAGTTTCTCCGGGTCGGCGTCGAGCCTGAGCACCCCGCCGTCCCGCATCCGCCGCAGGCCCGCCGCGAGCAGCCCTTCCCATTCCACGAACGACCGGGCGAGCGTGGCGCGGGCCTGGTCGTCCTGGTCGGCGAGCTCGCTGGCCATTGAGCCGAGCGCGCAGCCGTAAGCGCCGTTCCGCAACGCGTTTCGCTGCACGAGCGCATCGCGCCAGCGGACCAGACCGCGGAACGACTTCAGGCGCTGGAGGTTGCCGCGTTCACGTTCGAGGATCTGCGCGGCGCGCGCCGCGACGACCTCGCGGACCAGTTGTTCCTTGTCGGGGAAGTGGTTGTAGAACTGGGATTTGCTGGTGTTGCTCGCGGCCCGGACGTCGTCCAGCGTGGTCGCGTTGACGCCCTTCACGTACATCAGCTCTAGAGCGGCCGCCAGGATGCGCGCACGGGTGGCGGCCCCACGTGGCGTCAGCCGCTGCCCCGGCTGTGCGTTCTCCGGCGTGCTCACGACCTCAGGTTACCGTGTTTGACTGACGGCGCTGTATGGACTATATGGTCCCATTTCGATGGTTGGTGTCCACCCATTGCCGAGAGTTTGCTCCACGGATAGGCCGCGTTCACGCACATCAAACTGGACTCCAGCACACCAAAGGTGTGAGGCGTCGCGGTGCACAACTGTCTGATAGCGTGCATCTCCATAGTCATTTTCTGGACTAAATAGTCCTCAAATCAGGTTGCGGGGAGGCGTGGGATGAAGGCGATCGTGGTGATGGACGAGGCTGCGGGCACGGCCGGGATGGTGCTGGCGGAGAGGCCCCGGCCCGAGGCGGCGGGGAACGACGTGCTGGTCGAGGTGCACGCGTCGGGATTCACTCCCGGGGAGTTGACATGGCCCTCGACCTGGACCGACCGCCTCGGCCGTGACCGGACACCGTCGATCCCCGGCCACGAGCTGGCCGGAGTGGTCAGCGCCCTCGGCTACGGCACGAGGGGGTTGTCGGTGGGCCAGCGGGTGTTCGGCCTCACCGACTGGACCCGCGACGGCACCTTGGCGGAGTACGCGGCCGTCGAGGCGCGCAACCTCGCGCCGCTGCCGGGCGACGTCGACTTCACGGTGGGCGCGAGCCTGCCGATCTCGGGCCTGACCGCATGGCAGGGACTGTTCGAGCACGGAGACGTCCAGGCGGGGCAGAGCGTCCTCGTGCACGGTGCCGCCGGAGCTGTCGGCTCGATGGTGACGCAGCTGGCCCGTGAGGCGGGCGCCTACGTCATCGGCACCGGACGCGCCGCCGACCGGCGGACGGCGCTCGATTTCGGCGCGCGCGAGTTCGTCGACCTCGAGAACGACACCCTGGAAGACGCCGGTGCGGTCGATCTGGTGTTCGACGTCATCGGCGGAGACATCGGGAACCGGTCGGCCGGTCTGGTCCGAGCCGGCGGAACGCTGGTGACCATCGCCGGCCCGCCCGGAGCGCGGCCCGACGACGGACGGGCGATCGACTTCGTCGTCGAGGCTGATCGCGTCCAGCTGAAGGAGATCGTCCAGAGGGTGCGAGACGGACGGCTGCGGACGGTCATCGGAACCGTCGCGACCCTCGACGACGCCGTCGCGGCCTTCAACCCGACCGAGCGGGCGAAGGGCAAGACCATCGTCCGCGTTCGCCCATGAACTTCGCCCATGAACAAGGAGAAACCGAGATGGACGTACAGAAGAACGGCGACACTGGCTCCTACGACGCCGTCGTCGACGGACAGGTCGTCGGCATGATCGTCTACCACCCGCAGCGAGGCGATCAACGCGTGACGTTCAGCCACACGATCATCCAGCCCGAGTACCGTGGCCGGGGGATCGCGACCCGGCTGGTCAAACACGCCCTGGACGACCTGCGGGCGCGGGGTCTGAAACTCACCAACTACTGCGCCTTCGTGGCCGACTACATCGCCGACCACCCCGAGTACAAGGAACTCATCGACAGTCGCTTCCCGGGTCACGCGGCGGTGCCCGACCGCGCACCACGCGAACGCGCCGACTGACTCGCGTGACCGGTCAGCTCACGTCGAGCACGGCCTTGCCCGCGATCTGGCGGGCGAAGAGCGACTCCACCGCGCAGGCGACGTCCCTCCAGTCCATGCGCCGGCCGATCTGCGGGTCGAGGCGGCCCGCGGCGAGCATCCCCACGAGGATGGCGAGGTCCCCGGCCAGCTGTGCGCCCATGAGGAACGACTGGATGCTGCGCAGTTCCCCGACCGTCGCATACGGCTCGAACACGGTGGGCTCACCGGACGTGGCGCCGATCACCTGCACCGACCCGCCCTCGGCGAGGAGGGCGAACGCCTGGGCGAGTTGGGGGCCGCCGACGTTGTCGAGCACGCCGTGCAGCCCCGGCTCGACCCCGTCGAGCCCGACCACGACCTCGGCCGCTCCCAGCTCGGCGAGGCCCTCGCTGCGGGCCGCGCTGCCGACCGAGGCGATCATGTGCGCCCCGGCCGCCGCTCCCAGCTGCACCGCGAACCGCCCGACCCCGCCTGACGCCCCGGTGACGAGAACCCGCCGCCCCGTCACGAAGCCGAGCCGGCGGAGCGCACGCAGCGCAGTGACCCCGGCCACCGGGAGCGTCGCGGCCGCTCCGAGGTCCACCTCTTCGGGCACGACCGCCAGCTCGGCGGCCGGGACCGCCCGCAGCCGCGCCCACGCACCGGACGGCCCGAACGTGACGACCCGGCTGCCCACCGGCGGCCCGGAGCCGTCGGCCGCGGGGACGCGCACCACACCCGCGGCGTCCCACCCGGGAACGTAACCCACCGATTGCCGGGCGATGCCGCGCACCTCACCGTGATTCAAGATCGCGCCACGCAACTCGCCGTGATTGAGCGAGATCGCGTGCACCTCGACGAGCACCTCGTCGGACGCGGGGACGGGATCCGCGGTCTCACCGAGCCGCAACCCGGCCGGGACGTCGTGGTCCACCAGGAGAGCGAGCATGATCCACTCCTTTCTGGCGATCCTTGCGACCGCCGGTGTCGAGATCGTCTTGCGACCGGCCACGCGGCGAGCAAGGTCGCCGGGCTGGAGCCGCGCTCCGGCATCGTGATCGTTATGGTCGTGGATGCCACACGTGAAAGCAGGTCATCGCCAGGCGGGCTGTCGCGCCGCCGTCCCAAGAACATTGTCGATCGGCGCCGCGATATCGCCATTGACTAAAAACGTGGCATGCCCTCGCCTCCCGTCAAAGACGGGGGCCAACCATCTCTCGCGACTGCGGCGAGATCATTATTCAAGTGGCGACTGGATAAAGCATCTGGATCTCCTGTTTGGATTCCACTCAGCGCTCAGTCCATCCACTTGACGAAATGAGGCCCGGAAGGCCGTAGACAGCGGTACCTGAACTATACAGTCCACACTACTACTGGATTCGGCAGGCGAGCGGTCAGCGGCACGCATCACTTCACGAGCCAGGTTCGAGTGTCCGACCGCGGCCGAAGGAGGGTTGCCTGACAGGGCTCTACCAGTTCAGATCGACGTAACCGCCATGATCGGGGCACACCGCAGGCCGAGATGATCAGAGCCGGGTGCGCACACTTGGCAACGGTGCCTCGGTGTCATAATCTGGACTAAATAGTCCCGAAATCCATGGGGTCAGACCTTCAGTGGGCGCTCGCGGACAGGGCATACAGGGGCATCGACCGCAGGTCGGGCCGATGCCGGAGCGAGGCGGTGCGACGCACCCGACACTGACCGAGCAGAACAGTCACTCACGCCGTTGCCGCCGCTCGAAAACCAAACCGCGTGAAAAAGGAGCGAAATGAACGACACCAAGCAGTCAGTCGAAGATCTGGCGATCCTCGAGCAACTGAACCTCGACTACGTCAATGCAGACCAGGCCAGTGACGCCAAGCGCTTCAGCGAATTCCTCGCCGAGGATTTCATCGTGCAGACACCGGGTGTCACCCGCAATCTTGAGGAGTACCTCGAATACATCGCCAAGCCCCGGCCCTTCAGAGATCTGACTCTGCGCGAAGCCAGGATCCGCATCCTCGGCGATGTGGCGTTGATCCACGGCAGGGCGACGTACACGATGATCGCCGACGGAGCGGATAAGGAAGCTCTGTACACGGACGTGTACCAGAAGCGCGAGGGCGTCTGGTTCTGCGTCTCCGCCTGCGCGATCGCCCCGGGCGCCTGACCCGCCATCGCCATTCCCGACGTCTCCCGACATGCGGCCCAGCGGATGGGGCGGCCCACCATCACGACCTCCTGTGCAGCATGCGCGGCGAGGCCCAGCGCCGCCTGGGCCAGGGACATGGGCCCGCTTGAGGGCTCCGGGGTGTGGGACGAGCGCGATTGGGACGGCGCCGGCTTCGCGGCGTCGAAGACTCGTGCAACCAGGTACCCGCGATTGAGTCCACCCAGGTCGGCGGTGCCCTACTCGTCGGTGGGTGTCGAGTCGGGCGAGGACGCCCGCTCCGTCGCCGTGCCGGGCCAGGAGGGTTGTCACACTGGCGACCTCGCCTATTCAGGTGTCGCCTATTCAATGAGTCTGAACTGATGCGTGGTCGTCGCCCGGGGCGTAGCGTCGCCACGCCTTTATGCCGTTCCGGCCGCCGGCCATGGGCCCTATCGTGACCCGACCAACCAAAGAACTTCACCGAGCATCGGCCCGGGGACCGGCTACGGCGATCCCAAGATCCACACCCGCAGGGTCTGGTCCGCACCGCAGGACACGGCGATGGTCTCGCCGGCCGGGGTACCGACGGCGCCGGCGGCTGGCTCACCCGCATGGTCAGGTCACGCCGAGGCCGCGCAGGAAGGCGTCCGCGACGAGGTCGGCCGCCTGCGGGGGATCCACTGCGGGGAACTGGTGGGCGATGCTGTCGACGAGTGCGTCGAGGACCGCACGTGCCCAGGCCGCATCGATATCGGCGCGCAGGTAGCCCTCATCGCAAGCGCGCTGGATGAAGGTGCTCAGGCGCGCACTCTGCGCTTCACGGCGAGCGCTGGCCTCGGGGTCCTTCTGCATCATGCGGCGCGTGTCGACGGGCCACTCGCGGGCGACCGGGATGATCCCCTCCAGATAGCGGTGGAGAGCGACCGGCACCGGGGCCTCGGTCAGCCGCGCCTCGTCCAACACCCGCTCGGCCGAGTCGAGTTTGGCCTGGAAGACGGCGCGCAGCAGCGCCTCCCGATTCGCGAAGCGGCGATGAACGGTGGTGCGGTCGACCCCCGCCGCAGCGGCGATGGCCGCCATCGACGTGCTTGGATCCTCCGCCAGGAGGCGGGCCCCGGTGCGGAGGACGGAGGACAGGTTGCGTGCGGCATCGGCTCTCATGGTCCGGCGATCCTAACCAGCAGTGGTGATTACAGCGCCATCATCCCACGGTGAGATTCACCTCATCTGCCTAATGCAACATCGATGTTGCAGTTGACGAGGAAACGGCTACATTGGGGTTGCGCCCTGGAGGGCGGCAAGAAGCGAGATGAGAGGAGCACGCCATGTCACGGACTTGGCTGATCACTGGTGGTTCCCAGGGGCTGGGCAGGGCCCTGGTTCTTCAGGCTCTTGAGGACGGTGATCGAGTCGTCGTGACGTCCCGCAGGCCGGAGGCTCTGGCTGATCTGAAGGCGACGTATCCGGAGCGGCTGGAAACCGTGGCGCTGGATGTCACGTCGCCGTCCGAGGCTCGGGGCGTGGTGGCGGCCGCAGTGGAGCGATTCGGCACCGTCGACGTCGTTGTGAACAACGCGGGTTACGCCACCAGCGGTTCGATCGAGGACTTCCCGGAGGACGAGTTCCGGGCGCAGGTCGAGGCGAACCTGTTCGGCGTGATCAACGTGACCCGGGCTGCCCTGCCCGTACTGCGTGGCCAGCGGTCCGGGCACATCGTGCAAATCTCGTCCATCGGCGGCCGGGTCGGCGGCACGCCCGGGCTCAGCGCCTACCAGACGGCGAAGTTCGGAGTCGAAGGCTTCTCCGAGGTGCTGGCGAACGAGGTGGCCCCGTTCGGCATCAAGGTGATCATCGTGGAGCCGGGCGGTATCCGCACCGGCTGGGCCGCCGGCGCCGCGAAGCCGTCCGGACCCATCGCTCCTGACTATCAGCAGACGGTCGGCGCATGGCTGGAGCAGTTTGCGGCCTACAGCGGCAACGAGCCCGGCGACCCCGCCCGAATGGCCCGGGCCGTCATCGCCGCCGTGGACGCGCCCGAGCCCCCGCGCCGGCTCCTGCTCGGCAGCGACGCCCTGGAAATCGCCGTCAGCGCGGAAAAGGCTCGCCTGGCCGAGGCCGGCACATGGGCCGAAGCCAGCCGCTCCACCGACCACCAGACCGCGTAACGACCCCGCAGCTTCGCGTGCCGTCGGTCGCCTGCCCGACGGCACGCGGCCACGGGCCCGGCGACAGCGCGGATACCCGCTCGCTCCGGTGGTCTCCTCCACCCCTGCGGCATCGCCCGGGACGCACTCCCGCCCGGGCCCCGCACCCACCACGTTTCACACGAAGAAATCGACAGACATGACTGTTCGCGACAGGCTCTACATCGGCGGCTCCTGGGTAACCCCCAGCAACCCGGAGCTGCTCGACATTCTTTCCCCCCACGACCAGTCGGTGCTGGGTCGCGTGGCCCAGGCCGCACCCGCCGACGTGGACGCGGCCGTCGCCGCGGCCCGCGAGGCCTTCGACCACGGCCTCTGGCCGCGCACCACGCCCGAGGAGCGGCAGGAGATCATCCGGCGCTACGACGCCCTGCGCACCGCCCGCGCCGACGAGGTCGCCGAGGCAATCTCCGTCGAGAACGGCTCGGCCGGCTGGTTCACCAAGGTCGGCCAGCTCTTCCTGACCCGCCAGGTCAACGCTTACCTCAAGGCGGCCGAGGAGTTCGGCTGGGAGGAGGTCATCGAACCCTCCGACCCGTCGGTGGCCTTCGACACCATCGTGCGGCGTGAGGCGATCGGCGTGGTCGCCGCGGTCATCCCGTGGAACTCGCCGTTCTCCGCCGCCACCGCCAAGCTGATCCCGGCCCTGCTGGCCGGCAACACGGTTGTTTTGAAGGTCTCCCCGGAGAACTCCCTCAGCATGATGCTGCTGGCGGACCTGTGGCACGAGGCCGGGCTTCCCGCGGGCGTGCTCAGCATCCTTCCCGCCGACCGCGAGACCAGCGAGTACCTCGTGTCCCACCCGGACGTCGACAAGATTGCCTTCACCGGCTCCACGCGTGCCGGCCGGCGCATCGCCTCCATCGCCGGAGAGCACCTCAAGCGGGTCAGCCTGGAGCTGGGCGGCAAGTCCGCGGCTCTGATCCTGGAGGACGCGGACCTGGACGCCGCCGTACAGGGCCTGCGCTTCGGCTCCCTCGGCAACAACGGCGAGGCCTGCATCCTGCAGACCCGCATCCTGGTCCCCCGCGAGCGTCACGAAGAGGTCGTCGCCGCGCTCAAGGACATGGTCGAATCGCTGCAGGTCGGCGACCCTTCCGCCCCCGACACCTTCATCGGCCCGATGATCCGCCCCGACCAGCAGCAGCGCGTCATCGACTACATCAACATCGGCATAGCGGAGGGCGCCCGCCTGGTCACCGGCGGCCCGCACGTCCCCCAGGGCCTGGAAAAGGGCAACTACGTCACCCCGACCCTCTTCGCCGACGTCGACAACTCCATGCGCATCGCCCAGGAGGAGATCTTCGGCCCGGTCCTGGCCGTCATCGCCTACGACGACGAGGACGACGCCGTCCGCATCGCCAACGACTCCGAATATGGCCTCTCAGGCGGCATCTGGAGCGCTGACCCCGAGCGCGCCCTGGCCGTCGCCCGCAAGCTGCGCACCGGAACCATCACCCTCAACGGCTCGCCCATCAGCTTCGACGGCCCCTTCGGCGGCTACAAGGCCAGCGGCCTCGGCCGCGAGTACGGCAAGGTCGGACTCACCGGCTACATCGAGCACAAGTCCATCACCCGGCTCCGGCAGCCGTAGCCGACCGGAGAGGCGCAGACCTACCGGGCCGGAACCACCCGCAGTGCGGTCGGCAGGCCCACCTCCTGGCCGTGACCGCTCCCCGCGATCGCTGTATCGGCGTGCCACCCGCATGCGCGAGACCCGCGACCTGTCCCGCGCCGTCGTCAAGACGCCCCTGTTTCCCCGGAGAGACGACCCCATGCCCAGCAAGTCCACCCGCCTCATCTTCGCGGTCCTCGCGAGCGGGGCGGGCGTGTTCTCCATGCTGCAGTCACTGATCGCGCCGGCTCTGCCGACCATCCAACACGCACTGCACACCTCCCAATCCACCGCCACCTGGGTAATGACGGCCTACCTGCTGTCCGCCTCGGTGTGCACCCCGATCATAGGCCGGGTCGGCGACCTGGCCGGCAAGAAGCGCACCCTCGTCGCCGTCCTGCTGACCGTCCTCGCCGGCTGTCTGCTCGCCGCCCTCGCTCCGAACGTCGGCGTCTTGATCATCGCCCGCGTCATTCAGGGCGCCGGAGGCGCGGTGTTCCCACTGTCCTTCGGCATCATCCGCGACCAGTTCGAACCCGGCAGGGTCAGCGGCAGCATCAGCAACCTGTCCGCCGTGATCGCCGCAGGCGGCGGCGTCGGCATAGTCGCTGCCGGTCCCATCGTGGCCGGGCTCGACTACCGCTGGCTGTTCTGGTTTCCCGTCGTCATCGTCGCCGTCACCGCCCTGCTAGCCCTGCGCCATGTCCCCGAGTCGCCCCGACGGGCGAAGGGACGGGTCAGCTGGTCCGGCGCGGTGCTGCTGTCCGGATGGCTGGTCGCGTTGCTCCTGCCGGTCAGCTGCGGCAGCCGGTGGGGCTGGAGCTCCGCTGCTGTGATCGCGCTGTTCGCCGCGGCCGTCGTGCTCTTCGCCCTGTGGCTGTTCGCGGAGTCCCACTCCCGCAGCCCGCTGATCGACCTGCGCATCATGCGTGTGCGGTCCGTGTGGACCACGAACGCCGCCGCTCTGCTGTTCGGCGCAGGCATGTCTTCAGTCTGGTCGTTCCTGCCCGGCTTCGTACAGACGCCCCGCTCCGCCGGCTACGGATTCGGCGCCAGCGTCACCACGTCCGGACTGCTCATGTCGCCCATGCTGATCGCGATGTTCGTCGCCGGTGTGGTCAGCGGACGCCTGGAACCCAAGGTCGACGCCAGACGCCTGCTGATCTCGGGGGCCGTCTTCGCCGCAGTCGCCTGCGCCATCCTCGCCCTGTGGCACACCCAGCAGTGGCAGATCGCCGTCGCGGCGGGCGTTTTCGGCCTCGGCGTCGGTCTCGCCTTCTCATCCATGGCCAACCTCATCGTCGGCGGCGTACCTGCCGAGCAGACCGGCGCCGCGACCGGCATGAACGCCAACCTCCGCTCCGTCGGCGGCGCCATCGGAACCGCGATCACCAGCCTCCTGGTCACCAGCCACCTCCAGCCCTCCGGCCTGCCGTACGACTCCAGCTACATCCACAGCTTCTCCGCGCTGACCCTCCTCCTGCTCGGAGCCGCCCTCGCCGCTGCCCTCGCCCCGGCCCGCAAAGCCGTCCGTACGCCCCAGCTGACTCCCGCCGCCGCAGAGTAAACAGGGAGCGTGCTGGAGGAGTACCAATGCCGTCCTCGTCCACACCGCACTGACCGGGCTGGAAGCGCACCACCAGCGCGTGCCGGCCGAGGCGATACCCGCGCCTGCCCGAGCTCTACTCCGACGTCGCCGAGGACGCGCCCGCGGCGCTCAGCGCCGAGCTTCTCACCGCGTGGCAGGCGGCCGAATCCGGGTAGCGGCTGGTCGCAGTGTGCAACACGCCTGGCACCATGACGTACTCGACTGTGTCGTATTCATCTACGCGATGAGGAAGCGGGAGACCTGCTGTCGCCCGCAGGCGTCCACCACTCCTTGACCGGTTGGCTGGTGGATGCGAGCCGGATGCCGTTGCCCCCCGCGGAGATGGAGGTGTGCGACGGTCCTCACCGCAACGACACGTTGGTGGTGCCGGTCCAGCCGGTCATGACGGTCAGGCCGAGGACCGCGAAGAGCCCGAGTGCCGCCGGGACGAGGAACACCATGGGCAGTCCGGTGACGGCCGCTCCGACGCCTCCGGCGGCTCCGCCCAGGGCCGAGGCCAGAGCGGTACTGCTCAGGAAGATGGCCGAAGCGGTGGCGACGGCCGTGGGAAGAAGACGCTGGGCGACGATGATCCCGAGTGCGGCGAAGATCCCCCAGACGCCGCCCATGAGGATCTGACCGGCGAACAACCCGGCCGCCGTGCCGGCCAAAGCGAAGCACACGTTGGCGGCGACCCCGAAGGCCGCGCCGATCACCATCAGCCGCATCATCCCGACCTTCCGGGCCGCGAGCACGGCCACGGGCATGAGAATGATCTCGACCAGTGGCTGGATCCCGATGATCGCGCCGCTGAGCCCAGCGGGGAAGCCCAGCTGCTCCCTCATGTAGATCGGCAGATATGCGTACTTGATCGGCTCCCCCGCGTAGACGAGCACGTACAACGTGGTGAATGCGAGCAGTGGCACCATCGCCCGCAGTCCGGGCCCGCGCGGGACGGAATCGTCAGCTGCGGGCGGGGCGGGCACTGTCCTGAGCGCACCAAGCGGGAGGATCTGGGCAAGGGTGCAGACTGCCGTCGCGAAAAGCATGAACCGCATCGAGGTGTGCGCGGCGAGAAAGGCTCCTGCGACCGGACCGACCACCCAGCCGCCGGTCAGGGCCATCCGCACGACGGCTATCACGCCGTCGCCGTTCGGATGGGGGTGAGCCTTCAGTTCGTCGTGTACGGCGGCGAAGAGCTGGGAGGTGGCCGCGCCGGCGAACGCGAGCACGACGGCGCTGATGACGTAGGGCATCCACAACCGCGTCGAGAACGCGATGGCCGACCAGCCGACGAATCCCACGACGGCGCAGACCCGGAAGAGGCCCAGGCGCCTGCCGGTGCGGTCGGACCGGGCCCCGACCAGATAGCCGGCCACCGGCGCGGTCAGGTTGGTCAGGTAGAACAGGCCCGCTGCGGCGAGCGAGGCGTCCAGGTCCTCGACCAGGAACGACGCGATCTGAGGTGCCGCCGCCGAGAACCCGAGCCCGGACAGGAACAGTGCGATCGTCGCGCCGCGATACAGGGGCGAGGTGACCGTCAGCCGGAGCGCCGAGGTGTGCATGTCCGTGTCCCGGGGGTTCAGGCGCTGTCGCGGATGACGAGCTCGACCGGGAAGCGTCGCCGGTGGCCCGGTGTCACGTTGTCCTCCAGCAGCAGGCGGGCCGCGGCCGCCGCCATCTCCTCGACGGGCAGCCGCATCGTGGTCAGCGGCGGGTTCGCGCAAACAGCGGCGATGCTGTCGTCGAAGCCGATGACGCTCACGTCGCCGGGCACCCTCCTGCCACTGGCGGTGATGGCCTGGACGGCTCCGGCGGCCGCCAGATCGCAGGCCACGAACATCGCGTCGATGTCCGGGTGCTCTTCGAGCAGACGGGTCGCGGCATGGTGTCCGCCATCCCGGTGGAAGCCGCCCTCGGCGCTCAGCTCCGTCAGCCCGAGGCTTCGCACCGCGCGCAGATATCCGGTACGCCGGTCGATGGCGCACGGGTTGAGTGCGGGCCCGTGCACGGCCGCGATCCGCCGTCGGCCGAGCTCATGGAGCCGTTTGACCGCGGCGTAGGCACCGCCGACGTTGTCGGCCTCCATTCTGGGGACCGATGAGTCGGTGGGCACCATTGAGACGGCCCGGCGGCACCGGCGGAAGAACCGCGCCGCCAGCGCCGGGGTGATGTCGGCCAGCACGGCCCCGAGGGTGGCGTCGGCGGCGATCTCATCAATCGTTTCGGCGGCCTTCTCTTCGGGCACGGCGTGCAGCCGCACCTGCGCCCCGACACCTTCGAGCACGGGCATCATCCCCGCCAGCACACGGCTGAAGTACGGATGGGTACCCAACCAGCCGATGCCCGGGCCGTAGGTCACCGCGACGAGGTCGACAGCGCGCCGCCGACCCGAGGCAAGCGCTCTGGCCGCCTCGTCCGGCCGGTAACCCAGCTCTGCCACCACCGCCTGAACCCGGGCGCGTAGCTGCCCGGACGCACCCGGGGCATTGTTGATCACACGAGACGCCGTCGCGCGCGACACGCCGGCAGCCCGTGCGACATCCTCGATCGTCGGCCTCAACCTGCTCATGGGGACCTGCGCTCTCCATCGCCACAGCGCTCTGGACCCTAGCCCCGAGAGCGCTCTCAGGAGAAGTCGCGGCCATGCACGGCGGGCGGATCCGGTGGCTACCTATCGGGCTGCCTGGCGAGTTGGCTTCCCGGAGCACCTCGCCGCCGAAGTGAAGATCAGAGCTTCACACTCGACGGATGCGGGTGGTCACGGGTGGCGAATCTGGCACCAGTTGGTCGGCGATCGTGTTGGTGGATCCCGAGGCCTCGGCGGGCAGATGCGGCTGGCTGTCAGGGTTTGAGGACGACCTTCTCGCAGTGGTCCTCCTTGTTCTTGAAGATCTCGAAGCCGTGTTCCGCCTCCTCCAGCGGCAGCCTGTGGGTGATGATCCGAGTCGGGTCCAGTTCCCCGCCCTCGATGCGCTTCAGCAGCGGCTTCATGTAGCGCTGCACGTGGCACTGCCCGGTGCGCAGGGTCAGCGACCGGTTCATCCACGCGCCGGCCGGGAACTTGTCCATCAGGCCGCCGTAGACGCCGATCACCGAGACCACGCCGCCGCTGCGGCACGACATGATCGCCTGGCGCAGCGCGTGCGGACGCTCGGTCTCCGACCGGACCGCCTGCTTGACCCGGTCGTAGGCGGCGACGTGGGCACTGCCGTGGGTGGCCTCCAGGCCGACGGCGTCGATGCACTTGTCCGGTCCCCGGCCTCCGGTCAGTTCGAGCAGCCGGGACCGTACGTCGACCTCTTCGAAGTTGACCGGGATGTGGCCGGCCCGTTCGGCCATCTGCAGCCGGTAGGGCTCCTTGTCGATGGCGATGACCTTGGCGGCGCCGAGCACCCGGGCGCTGTCCATGGCGAACTGGCCGACCGGACCGGCCCCCCACACCGCGACCACGTCGCTGGGCTGGATGTCGCACATCTCGGCCCCCATGTAGCCGGTGGGCAGGATGTCGGACAGGAACAGCACCTGCTCGTCGGCCAGATCCGACTCGATCTTCAGCGGGCCGACGTCGGCGAACGGCACCCGCGCGTACTGCGCCTGACCGCCCGCGAAGCCGCCGGTCAGGTGCGAGTAGCCGAAGATCCCGGCGACCGGGTGACCGAACATCTTCTCCGCGATCCCGGCGTTGGGATTGGTGTTCTCGCAGCAGGAGTACAACTCGGCGGCGCAGGCGCCGCACGCCCCGCAGGCGATGGGGAACGGCACGACGACCCGGTCCCCGACGCGCAGCCGCTCCGGCGGGACGTCCGGGCCGACCTCGATCACCTCGCCCATGAACTCGTGGCCCATGACGTCGCCGTCCTGCATCGTGGGGACGTAGCCGTCGACCAGGTGCAGGTCCGAGCCGCAGATCGCGGTGGAGGTGATCTTGACGATGGCGTCGCGCCTGTTCAGGATCCTCGGGTCCGGCACGTCACGGACTTCGACCTTGTTGCGGCCCGCCCAGGTGTTGGCCCTCATCGGTCCGCTCCCTTCGCGAGTTCGGCGTCCGACAGCGGTTGCGCCGGACGTTGCGGGAACTCCTCGCGGGCCCGCTTGCCCCACGGGGCGCCGTCCGACCTGACCACCTCGCCGGTCTCTATCACCTGCTTGAGCCTGCGCAGGTCGTCGTCGAGCTGCTGGTGGGGCTCCTCGCCGAAGTACTTGGCGACCGCCTTGCCGATCGTGCCGCCTGGGATGTCGTACACCAGAGAGATGTGCACCTCGGTGCTCACGCCGTCCGGAGCGCGCACGAACCGGACCGTGCCCGCGTTCGGCACGTCGGCGTCGCCGGTCGACCGCCAGGCGATCTTCTCGCCGGGCGTCTCGTCGACGATCTCCGCGTTCCACGCGATGTCCTTGCCGAACGGCGCGTCGGCGACCCAGCGGCTCGTCCGGTCGCCGGTGGTGCGGACCTCCTCGAGATGTGCCATGAAGGTCGGCAGGTTCTCCAGGTCACGCCAGAAGGCGTAGACCTCCGATGTGGGTTTGCGGATGGTCGTCGTGGCTGTCAGTTCCATCGGATCTCCTCTGCGTATGCCTCGCACACCAGCAGGGAGACAATCTTGGGTTGCCTGCCTGGCCGGCGCTCCGGCCAGGCAGGTCCACCACTGTGAATCCGGCAACGACGCCTGTGACACCGACGAGCCGCCGCCGGATGCGCACGCCATGGTGGGCGCCGTCCGGCCGAGCGAGATCAGGTTCACCGCGTCATCCACGATCAAGGGCGCGGCCCGTTCGGGCTGGCCATACCCCGCAAAATAGACCCAAACCCACCCATCGCCCGCGCACCCTCGCGCGGGCGGCCCGATCTACCAATTCCGGCATGCCGAGTGCCAGGACCACCTCGCTGAATAGCAGAGGGTCGACGCCTTCGGAGCAAGATTGCAGAGCGGGGGCCCTGATCTCCAAACGATTCGCGAGCGGTCGTCTCCAGTGGCATGTCACATGACGCCTCTTCCGCAAGCCTTCATTGCCTGCTCGTGAGGGCGTCACCAGCACTTCTTCGGTGATCTCTTTAATCAGGTGCTTGTGCCCTTGATCCAACTGGGCGCAGCGGGGGCGTCGCCCCCGTGTCATCACGTGACCCGAGGTACCCATGAAATCGATGGTCCCGAACCATCCACGTACGAAGTTCCTGCTGGTGGCGCTCGCCGCGGCGACCACGCTGGCGGTCACACCCGCCGCCGTGTACGCGGACGGCGGTCAACCGGTCACCGGCGGAATCCCGTTGATCAACACGACCGAGAAGATCGGGCCGGGGATCAAGTTACAGCACGTGAAGGCGGTCGACCAGAAGGGCTGGTACGACGCGCAGTTCCTCACCGTGGACCTGTCGAACAAGGCGGTCAGCACCGACTTGCTGACCGCCGGGCCGGTCGCCTCCGGTGGGCCGCTCAGTGTGGCCGCGAACAAGGCCGGCGCCGTCGCGGGCGTCAACGGCGAGTTCTTCGACATCGGGAACTCCAATGCGGCGCTCGGTGGCGAGGTCCTTGACGGGCAGCTCAGGAAGACCGCCGACATCGGCGGCCGCCAGCACGTCGGCGTCAGCAAGGACGGCGTCGCCCAGCTGGTGAACCTCATGGTCGACGCGGCCGCGAACTTCGCCGGCGCGGACCACAAGGTGCTGTCCGTCAACGCCGCGAACGGCGGCGGGGTCCCCGCGGACGGCCTGATCGCGTTCACCTCCGCGTGGGGCGAATACAGCCGCAACCGCGGCCTGACGGGCGTGGCCAACGACCAGATCGCCGAGGTGCTGGTCCGGAACGGCTCGGTGGTGTCGGTCACCCCGAACGGTCCCGCGGGCTCGGGGGCCATTCCCGAAGACGGGTTCTCCCTGGTCGGGCGCGGCGCCGCGGCGACCGCGATCCGCGCGCTGCAGCCCGGCGACCCGGTGACGCTCAGCTACGCGCTCGCCGACGACGCCGCGAAGACGATGAAGTTCGCGCTCGGCCACGGCGGCACCGTCGTCACCGGCGGCCAGGTCGTCCCCGGCCTCGACCCCTCGATCGCCCCGCGCACCGCGCTCGGCTTCAAGGACGACGGCCGCACGCTCGTGCTCGCCACCTGGGACGGGCCGGGCGGCACCGGCAAGGGCGGCGTCGGGATCGACAAGGAGGCGCGCGACCTCGTCGCGATGGGCGTGCAGACCGCGGTCAACCTCGACGGCGGCGGCTCGACCACGATGGTCGCCCGCGCGCTCGGCCAGGAGGAGGCGACCGTCCGCAACGTCCCGTCCGACGGCCGCGAGCGCAACGACCCGAACGGCGTGGGCGTGTTCGTCGCGAAGGGCGACGGCAAGCTGCACGAGCTCCTGATCAAGCCCGCGCCGGGTGCGGCGTCGGCCGACGGCGACCTGAAGGTCTTCCCGGGGATGCGCCTCGCGCTCGTCGCGGAGGGCGTCGACGACCACCAGACGCCGGTGGACGTCGACTCCGAGTCCGTGCGGTGGTCCACGCGCGGAGCGTCCGTCGACGGCGGCACCCTCGTGGCCCCGGCCAAGCCGAACGGCCGGATCACCGTGGACGCGCGGGTGGGTTCCGCCGTGGCGCAGCCCGCGAAGGTCACCGTCCTCGACCCGGTCGACAACGTCGAGTTGTCGTCGCAGCGCCTGTCGATCGCCGAGGCGACGCCCGCCAACGCGGTCACCGTCTCCGTGACCGGCCGCGACGGCCACGGGTACACGGCCCCGATCGACCCGCGGGACCTCGCGCTCGACTACGACCACGACGTCGTCGACATCCAGTCGGCAGACGGCAAGCTGAAGATCATCCCGCTCACCGCCGCGGGCACGATCCTCACGGTCTCGGTCGGCGGCGCGTCGGTCCAGCTCCCGATCACGGTCGGCGTCGAGACCAAGACGGTCTACGACTTCGACGACGACGTGCTCGCCCGCTGGCGCAACAACAGCACCGCGGCCACGACGTTCTCGGCCGACCCCGACGGCCTGAAGATCGACTTCGCCGCGATGCGCAACGTGGGCATCACGGCCGCGTCGGCGGCCCGGCGGGTCCCCGTGCCCGGCCAGCCGCTGCGCCTGCGGATGCGGATCAAGTCGAGCATCAGCGTGCCGAACGGCCTGACTTACATGGCCTACACCGACGCGACCGGCAAGGGCACCGGCATCTACGGCTCCGCCCTGGCCGCGAGCGCCGACTGGCAGTACGCGTCGTTCACGCTGCCGGCGAACACGCCGTTCCCGATCTCGATCTCGGGCTTCCAGGGCATCAACACGAGCGTCCCCCAGCAGAAGGCGGGCACGTTCGTCCTGGACCGCATCGAGGCCGACGTCCCGACGTCGATCGACCTGCCCGCCCAGCCCGATCTGCGGCCCGACCCGCTCATCTCCGACGACGGCACGCTGCCCGAGGGCGCCGGCACGTGGCGGTTCGCGACGCTGTCGGACGTGCAGTTCACGGCCGACAACCCGGCGCTGACCCAGGTCGCGACGGCCGCGATCAAGCGGATCCGCACGACGGAGCCGGACCTGCTCGTCCTCAACGGTGACATCACCGACCGCGGTCTGCCGCAGGACCTCGCGCTGGCCCGCCAGGTGCTCACCGACGCCGGGTGCGACCTCATCCCGGTCGGCCAGGAGCCGGCGGCGGACAGCACGCCGAACCCGGACGCCGGCTCGATCCCGTGTTACTACGTGCCGGGCAACCACGAGTCCTACGGCCTCAACAACGTCCAGTCGGACCTGACGAACTTCACCAACGAGTTCGGCCGGCCGTACCGGACGTTCGACCACAAGGGCACGCGGTTCATCCTGCTCGCCAGCTCGCTCGGGTCCCTGCGCTCGACGGCGTGGGACCAGCTGCCGATGCTGCAGAAGGCGCTCGGCGACGCCGAGAAGGACACCTCGGTGCACAACGTCGTGGTCTTCGCCCACCACCCGGTGGACGACCCCGCCGAGACGAACTCCAGCCAGCTCGGCGACCGCGACGAGGTCGCGCTCATCGAGAACCTGCTCACGGACTTCCGCGACGACACCGGCAAGGGCACCGCGATGGTCGGCTCCCACGCCCAGATCGCCGACGTCCACCGCCTCGAAGGCGTGCAGTACATGGTGCTGCCGTCGTCGGGCAAGGACCCCTACGGCACGCCGGACCGCGGCGGTTTCACCGGCTGGGTCAACTGGTCGGTCGACACGCGGCGGGACGCGGACAAGCAGTGGCTCGAGGCCGAGGTGCGCGCCTTCGCCCAGTCGATCACGCTGACCACCCCCGACTCGCTCAAGGTGGACGAGACGGCGCAGCTCTCCGGCAGCATCGTGCAGCCGTCGGGCGTGTCGGCGGGCACCCGTGTGGTGCCGCTGCGCTACCCGATGTCGGTCGACTGGAGCGGGTCGTCCAATCTGGCGATCGGCAGCGGGCAGGACGCCGTCGACACGGCGGTCCGCAAGGGCAGGGTCGCGATCCTCGACCCGAAGACCCGGACCCTCACCGCGCTGAACCCCGGCACGGTGACCGTGACGGTGACCAACGACTCGATGCGCGCCTACACCGACGACGACTCGCTCGCGCCGATCACGACCTCGAAGACCATCCAGGTCCTGCCCGGCACGTGATCGTCACTGAGGGCGACCACGCACGTGGTCGCCCTCAGCTTCTCTGACACCTGTCACAATTCCCGGCTCTCCCCTGTCCTGGCTGACGTCCGGCAACGAAACGACCAGGGGAAGTGATCACATGTCCGGAGCATGGACGCCCGAGACACTCGACGATCTGCGAGAGCACCTGCAGTGGGCGGTCGAGCTCGAGCACGCCACCCTCCCGCCCTACCTGTGCGCGCTCTACACGCTCGATCCGGAGCGCAACCCCGAGGCGGTGGACGTGGTCGGGAGCGTGTTCGCGGAGGAGATGCTGCACCTGACACTGGCCGCCAACCTGCTGAACGCGGTGGGCGGCCGGCCCCGGCTCGACACGCCCGAGAACATGAAGCCGTTCCCGCGGACGCTGCCCCACGGCAACCTGACGTTGTCGCTGGAGCCGTTCGGCCCGGAGGCGCTGGAGAACTTCCTGCGTCTCGAAGCGCCCACGCCCGAGGGCACTCCGGCGCGGGCGGAGGGTTACGAGACGATCGGCCAGTTCTACGCCGCGATCGAGAAGGGCCTGCGCGCGTTGTGCGCCCGGCTGGGCGAGGAGGCCGTCTTCGCCGGCGATCCCTCCCGCCAGATCGGCGCGAGCCACTTCCGCCACACGGCCGGCCGGCTGATCGCGGTCACCGACCTGGAGTCGGGGCTGGCGGCGCTGGAGGAGATCGTGGAACAGGGCGAGGGCATGGCCCGCGACGAGGTCTGGGACGGCGACAAGGACGTCTTCCACCCCGAACGGGACGAGGTCGCCCACTACTACCGCTTCCTGGAGCTCAAGGCGGGCCGCCGCTACCAGCGGGGCGACACGCCGAACTCCGGCCCGACGGGCGACCCGATCACGGTCGACCCGGCGGGCGTTTACCCGATCACGACGACGGCCTCGTCGGAGGAGTTCAACCGGGCCTACCGCGCGCTGCTGCGGGCCCTGGACGAGGCCTTCGACGGCAGCCCGCAGCAGATGGGCTCGGCCGTGGCCGCCATGTTCGGCGTCAAAGCGCAGGCCATGGCCCTGGTCGCCAAGGGCGCCCTGCCCGCCTTCGCTCATGTGGACGGGGACCCCCCGTCGGACCGCTCAGAAATCCGTCGTCGCGTCGTCAGTTCTGGTGGTCACCTACGGAAGGATTGACGACCATGACCGACGCCAGACTGCCGGGCGACGAGGCCGCGTTCATCGCGGCGGCGCGCTCCGACGACGCGGGACGGTTCGCGCTCATCACCGAGCGTTACCGGCGTGAGCTGCAGGTCCACTGCTATCGCATGACCGCGAACTACGAGGACGCCCAGGACCTGACGCAGGAGACGTTCCTGCGGGTGTGGCACAAGCGGGAGTCGTTCAAGGGCGACGCCGCGCTGCGGACCTGGTTGTACCGGATCGCGACCAACGCCTGCCTGGACTTCCTGGAGAAGCGCGACGGCCGCGCACCCGTGCCGGACGAGCTGCTCTACCTGCAGCCCTACCCCGACCGGATGCTGCCGGAGGAATCGGCGGTGGCGCGGGAGACGATCGAGCTGGCCTTCATCGTCGCCGTCCAGCATCTGCCGCCCCGGCAGCGGGCGGTGTTCATCGTGCGTGACGTCCTGGGCTGGCCGGCGGCCAGGGCCGCCGACGTCCTGGAGCTGACCGTCGCGTCGGTGACCAGTGCGCTGCAGCGGGCGCGGGTGACGGTGCGTGAGCAGCTGCCCCAGGGCAGGCTCGACTGGCGCACCCCGGCCACGCACGAGTTGTCGGAGGGCGAGCGCGGCGTGGTGAGGGCGTACATGGACGCCCATGAGCGCAACGACCTCGACGGGCTGACGGCGCTGCTGCGCGAGGACCTGCGTTTCGTCATGCTGCCGGGTTCGGGCGCCGTGGACGTCACGGCCAGGGACGCGGTGGACGGGTGGGTCGCCGGGGGGCTCTTCCAGCGCGGCTACGACGACTGGCGCTGCGTCGCCACGACGGTCAACCGCATGCCCGCCGCCGCGCTGTACGTCCGCACCCCCGGCGACCCCGTACACCGCCTGCTGAACCTCGCGGTCCTGCGCGTCGTCGACGGGAAGATCGCCGAGCTCACCGGATTCGAGGTCGCCGGCAAGGCATGGCTGGGCCTGCCCGCGACGTTGTGATCAGACCGGTCAGCGCCTCGTCTCGTAGCGGGTCAGCAGCACGCCGCCGGGGAAGGTCCGCGTCTCGACGAGGTTCAGGTTCACCCAGTTGTCGAGCGCGGTGAAGAACGGGGTGCCGCCGCCCACCAGGACCGGCCTGGTGACCAGCACGTACTCGTCGATCAGGCCGGCCCGCATGGCCGCCCCGGCGAGCGTCGCGCCGCCGATGTCCATCGGGCCGCCGTCCTCGGCCTTCAGCCGGGTGATCTCCGCGACCGGGTCGCCGGCGCACAGGCGGGTGTTCCAGTCGACCGCGCCGATCGTCGAGGAGAACAGCACTTTGGGCATGTCCCGCCAGCGGCGGGCGTATTCGATCTCCGCCGGGGTGGCGCCGGGCCGCTGGTCGGCGGTCGGCCAGTGGGGGACCATCGCCTCCCACAACTTGCGCCCGTACAGCGACAGGCCGGTCGCCCCCACCCGGTCGGACCAGAACCGGAACAGCTCGGCGCCCGGCGAGGAGTCCGGTCCCTCCCCCGCGCTCCAGCCGAGGTCGCCGCCGGGCGCGGCGATGTAGCCGTCCAGGGTCGTGTTCATGGCGAAGGTCAGTTTCCGCATCGTGCCGGCCTTTCGTCAGTGGGTTCTCTCACGTACAGACGGGCGCGGCGCGGAAACCTCATCGGTGTCCAGGGGGTCTTCCGCGCCGAATGACGCCGGGCTAGCCGTACTTGGCCGAGATCTTGGTGACACATGGCCATCGGCGATTGATCATGGAGAAGACCTCCGGGCGTAGTGGAGTTAGCCGCTTCACGCACGCACGGAGGTCTTGATGGGTCACGCTAATGCCCGGTTGACGTTTCACGGCAGATGTCTGCTGGTTCGCCGTGTCGTGTTCGACGACCGCCCGGTCGCGCACGTGGCCGCCGAGCTGGGCGTCTCCCGACAATGCGCGCACCGGTGGGTCCGCCGCTACCGGCAGGAAGGCTGGCCAGGACTGAGGGAACGGCGCAGCGGGCCCCGCACCAGCCCGCGCCGCACCCCGCCAGAGGTCGAGCAGGCGGTGATCCAGGCCCGCGCCGACCTGCGGGCCGGACCCGATCGGCTCACCGTGGCCACCGGGGTGCCGGCCCGGACGATCACCTGGATCCTGCGCCGCCACGGCGTCGCCCGGCTGGCGATGTGTGACCCGCTGACCGGCGAACCGATCCGCGCCAGCCGCAAAGGCGAGCGCCGTTACGAGCATCCCGCGCCCGGCGACATGATCCACCTGGACGTCAAGAAACTCGGCCGCATCCCCGAGGGCGGCGGCCACCGCGCACACGGCCGCGACGGATCCCCGCGTGGCCGCGGCATCGGCTACGACTACCTGCACACCGCCATCGACGACCACACCCGCCTGGCCTACATCGAAGTCCTGACCGACGAGAAAGGCACCACCTGCGCCGCCTTCCTGACCCGGGCCGCGGCCTTTCTCGCCAGCCAGGGCATCACCCGCATTCAGCGGGTGATGACCGACAACGCCAAGAACTACCGGATCAGTTACGCCTTCCAGCAGGCCTGCGCCGCACTGGGCGCCCGGCAGAAGTTCACCCGGCCACACTGCCCCTGGACCAACGGCAAAGCCGAACGCCTCAACCGCACGATGGCCACCGAATGGGCCTACCGCCGGCCCTACGCCAGCAACCAGCACCGCACCCAGGCTCTCGGCCCCTGGCTGGAGTACTACAACACCACCCGGCCACACTCAGCCCTTGGCGGCAGGCCGCCCATCAGCCGACTGTCACCAAGTCCATGACCAAGTACACCTAGTGTCGTGAGTCGTTGATTCGCTTGCAGTAGCGTGCGATGGATTCGAGGATCTGGTCGGCGGTCTTGGTCCACACGTAGGGTCGCGGGGCGTCGTTCCAGGTCTCGATCCAGTCGAGAATGTCCTGGTTCAGTTCGCGGACGCTGCGGTGGGTGCCGCGCTGCAGTTTCTTGGTGGTCAGCTCGCCGAACCAGCGTTCGACCAGGTTGAGCCAGGAGGCGCTGGTCGGGGTGAAGTGCAGGACGAAGCGGGGATGGGCCGCCAGCCAGCGTTTGACGGCCGGGGTTTTGTGCGTGGAGGCGTTGTCCAGCACCACGTGCACCTCCAAATCGGGCGGCACCTGACGGTCGAGGGTGGCCAGGAACTTCTTGAACTCGATCGCGCGGTGGCGGGCGTGCAGGCTGCCGATGACCTTGCCGGTGGCCAGGTCCAGCGCGGCGAACAGGCTGGAGGTCCCGGCGCGGACGTAGTCGTGGCTGGCCCGCTGCGGGGTGCCGGGCAGCATCGGCAGTACCGGGGCGGTGCGGTCCAGGGCCTGGATCTGGGATTTCTCATCCACACAGAGCACGACGGCGCGCTCAGGCGGGTCGAGGTATAAGCCCACCACGTCACGGACCTTGTCGATGAACTGCGGATCCTTGGACAGTTTCCAGGCCTCGCGCCGGTGCGGCTGGAGCCCGAAAGCCCGCCAGATCCGGGACACGGCGGTCTGCGACAAGCCCACCTGAGCGGCCAGAGACCGGGTCGACCAATGGGTCGCGTCCTTGGGGGCGGACTCCAGGGTCGTGGTGATCACCTTCTCCACCTCGGCGTCGGTGATCGTCCGGGGGCGGCCGGGCCGCGGCTCGTCCAGCAGCCCCTCGAGCCGATCGGCGGCGAAGCGGTTGCGCCATTTGGTCACCGTGGCGCGGGAAATCCCCAGGCCTTCGGCGATCGACCCGTTGGTGGTCCCGGATGCGTCCGCGCAGGCGAGCACCACTCGTGATCGCAACGCGATGGCCTGAGCGCTGGAAGGGCGCCGGGACCAGGCGAGTAACTGCTTCCGCTCGTCGTCAGTGAGCACGATCGGTACTGCTGTCGGCAACGGCATGTGACCTCGCTGCCCACTGACAACGCATTAACGCCTCAGGACACTAGATCACGACGACCAGGAACGCCGTGAAGGCCAGGGTCGCGGCCAGGTAACCCGGGGTGCGCCGGTTGACTCTGGCCTCCAGCCACGAGCTGCGTACCAGGATGACCGCGATGACCAGCGCGGCGACCAGGTGCACCCACGTGTTGCCGACGAGGAGCATCAGCAGGCCGAGCGCGAACACGGCGGGGCCCTCGCGGTAGCGGCCGAGCAGCGCCCAGACGACCGAGCCGGCCAGGAACATCGTGGAGACGTCCGCGTGCAGCACGTAGGCGGACAGGCCTTCGTGCCCGTTGTAATAGCTCACCATCGAGTACACGGACTCCAGAGACCCGTCGTAGTCGAGGATCGCAGGGGTGGGCCGCGTCGCCGAGTAGACGCCGGTGGCCAGGAGGACCAGGAAGAGGCACAGAAGCACCTCGCCGGTCAGCTGCCGTGCGCGTTCCACGGCGGCCTACGTCGTGCTCAGTAATCGAATGATCATGTGCCGAATGATTTCACGTCCCCCTGTATCTCCGGGCCGGTCCCGCACTCCCCACTCATGAAGGGCGCGGTGTGGGAGGAGGATCCGCCGATGCGAACGTGGGTCGTGATCGGTCTGGGCGTCGTGACGAGCCTGCTCGGGCCGGCGGCGGCCGACTTGACGCTCACACCCCGGTGGGGTGTCGCGGGCACCATGGTGAGGGCCGAGCCCGCCGGTGGATGCGAGGCCGGCTACTCGGTGTCGGTCGACGGCGCCTTCGTGGAGCCGATGGAGTCGGACCCTTCCTCGGTGCGGTTCGCCGTGCCCGGTGACGCCGTCCCCGGGCCGCGCCAGGTGACGATCCGCTGCCTGGGGCAGGAGCTCGGCGACCACAGCGGCGTCTTCACCGTCGTGACCGCCGCGGCCGACGTCGCCATGGCCATGCGCGGCTCCACGGTGACCGTCAGGGGCGACGGCTACCGCTGCGCGGTGCGACTCGTGCTGGCGGGCACGGGCACCGACGCCCGGGTCGGCGAGAAAGGCGATCTCACCGCCTCCCTGACGGTGCCGGAGGTCGAGGCCGGCCACCACGTGATCGACGTCGTCGCGCACTGCCCCGAGGGCACGCAGGAGGTCGCGCGCATTCCCCTCGGAGTCGTCGCCGTCGGCCAGGCGCCGTCCCCGCACCCGGGGTCGGCGATCCAGATCACGGGCGCGGGCTTCTCCTGCGGCCCCGGACCCGGGGCGCACGCCGGGCCCATGCGCGTCACCATCGGCGGAACCCGGTCGATCCCCACGTCGGCGGGGCCCGACGGCACGTTCGTCCTGACGCTGCCCGAGGACCTGGCGCCGGGGACGCATCGGATCAGCGCCTTCTGCGACTCCCGGCCGCCGGAAGCGGCGACGGGCGTCGTCGAGGTGCCGGCGCGGCCCGTGCTGGCCCGATCCCCGGCGAAGGGCCCGGCCGGCAGCCTCGTGACGGTGCGCGGGACCCGTCTGACCTGCGCGAACGCCACTCTGGCCTGGGACGGCGTCCAGGAGACGGCCCGGCCCGTCACGGTGACCGGCGGGGCGTTCACCGCGTCTGTTCCGGTGCCCGCCGACGCCGTTTTCGGTCCCCGCCAGATCGTGCTGACCTGCGGCGGCACGCCCCTCACCGCGTCTTTCGACGTGGTCCCGCGCACTCCCCGGCTGGACGTGTGGCCGCAGCGCGCCGGGCCGGGCGCGGAGGTGGTCGTCCAGGGAACGATGTTCGACTGCGGCGACCGGGCCGGAGCCGCCGGAGAGGTGCGGCACACCTGGGGCTCGGCGACCACCGGCGGCGACGGCGGCTTCCGGGCCCGCGTTCGGCTGCCACGCGACGCCGGGCCCGGTCCCCGCACCATCCGCGCGTGGTGCGCGGCCGATGAACGGCGCGCCGCCCAGGGGCGGCTCACCGTCACCGCCGTCACGCCCCGCGACGCTCCTCGGCCCACGCCGCGTCCGGCCCCGGTCAGGCTCCGGCTCGGCGCCGGGCACGGGGAGCGCGGTGAGCGGGTCACCCTCCACGGGAGCGGTTTCGCCTGCGGCGAGGTGAGGTTCGGCTGGGCGGGCCGGCCCGCCCGGAGCGCGTGGCCGGCCGACGGGGTCTTCCACGCCGAGCTGCCCGTCCCGGAGAACATGCCCCTGGGGCGGCACGAGGTCGCGGCCCGCTGCGCCGGGGCCGTCGAGCCGGTGAGCCACGAGCAGTACGACGTGCTTCCGACGACCGACGCCACGCTGGAGCTGGTCAGGAACGTCGGCCCGCCCGGCTCCCTGGTGACCGCGATCGGCAGGGCCTTCCCCGCCGAGTGCACCACCTTCCGGCTGCGCTTCGACGACGAGGACCGGCCGCTGACCCGGCTGCGCGAGGTGCCGGCCGGAGGCGACTTCACCGTCCCCGACCGCGGCGCCGGCGTCTATTCGGTGTCGCTGGTCTGCGGCGGGCGGGCCACGGCCGCGGCGACGTACACGATCCCCGAGGTGTGGGTCAGGCCGGCGTTCGCGACGGCGGTCCAGGGGCCCGGGGAGGTGTCGTGGCGGCTCGGCCACCTCGCCGGATCGCTGGTGCTCGGCGTGCTGATCGTGCTGCTGCTCGGCTTCCCCGCCGAGATCTTCAACAAGGCCTACGAGCACAGCAGGGAGCTCGGCGAGCGGTCGCGGATGCTGCGGGGCGTCCGCGACGCGCTGGGCCGGGTGCCGGTCGTCGTCCAGTTCCTGGTGGCCGGGGCGGCGGGGGCGGGGCTGCTCACGCTCGTGTCGCCGCCGGACGACCGGACCCTCGACACCGCTCTGGGGTATCTCGTGGCGTTCCTGCTGACCTGCCTCACGTACACGGTCGTGAACGAGGTGTTCATCCGGTGGGCGACCGGGATCGCGGGCTCGTTCCGGGTGCTGCCGGGAGGGCTGGCGGTGGCCGCCGTCTGCGCGCTCGGGTCGTTCTGGCTGGGGCTCGATCCCGGTTACGTGTACGGGATCATCACCGTCTTCGTCTCGGCGCAGGAGCGGGGCGCCGAGGAGGACCGGGCGCGGGCCGTGCTCGTGGCGGCGGTCGCCACGCTGACGCTGAGCCTGGTCGCCTGGCTGGCCTGGACCCCCTCGCACGACGAGGCGCTGCGCGCGAGCGTCGACCCCGCGGTCCTGCGGGCCGACACGATCTTCGCCGCCGTCTTCGTGATGGGCGTGCAGAGCGTGCTGTTCGGCCTGATCCCGCTGCCGTTCCTCGACGGCTACAAGCTCACCCGGTGGAGCCGTCGGGTGTGGGGTGTGATCGTCGCGGTCGCGCTGTTCGCCTTCGTGCACATCGTGTACGGCAAGGAGTCGGAGAAGGCGGTCGAGCTCGACTGGGACTCCGTGCGGGAGATGCTGGGCCTGTTCGCCGCGTTCGCGGTGGCCTCGCTCGCGTACTGGGCGTTCGTGCGGTTCCGGCGGTCACGACACCCGTCGTCGCGCTGACTACGGTGAGGGCATGGCGCAGATCTGGAACGACGACGACGGCGAACGGTGGGCCGCCGACGCCGACCGGCGCGACCGGGTGCTGGCCTCGGTCGGCGAGACGCTGCTCACCGCCGCCGGGCTGCGGCCCGGAGAGCGGGTGCTGGACGTCGGCTGCGGCTGCGGAGCCACCACGCTTCAGGCCGCCCGCCAGGTCGCCCCCGGCGGCACGGCCACCGGCCTGGACGTCTCGGCGCCCATGCTCCGGGTGGCCCGCGCCCGTCAGGAGTCGGGCGGCCCGGCCAACGCGCGGTTCGTGCACGCCGACGCGGAGACCCACACGCCGCCCGGCCCGTTCGACGTGGTGATCAGCCGGTTCGGCACCATGTTCTTCACCGACCCCGCCCGCGCCTTCACCGCGATGGCCGGCGGCCTGGTCCCCGGCGGGCGGCTGGTGCTGGCGACCTGGCAGCCCCCCGACGCCAACCCCTGGCTCACCGTCCCGGGCACGGCGATCCTGCGCCACGCCGCCGCCCCCGTCGACCTGCGCGGGCGCAGCATGTTCAGCCAGTCCGACCCCGCCGTGGTCGAGCGGCTGCTGACGCGGGCCGGGTTCGGCCACGTCCACCTCGATGGTGTGCGGGTGCCGCTCCACGTCGGGGCCGAGGTCGCGGACGCGGCCGAATACCTGGCCGGCACCGGGCCCGTCCGGGCGCAGCTGGCCGCCGTGGCCGACGCCGGCCGGGACGCCGCGCTCGGCGACCTGCGGGCCGCCCTCGCGGAGCACGCCGGTCCCGGCGGGGTGCGTCTGGACGCCGCGATCTGGATCGTCACCGCGTTCGCCGCGTCCGGCACATGACCGTCGCCGCCGAAGGCGTGACGTCACCATGACCTGCGGCACTTATCCGGCCCGACCACCGCTCCTACCGTCGGAATCCCTTCGGTCAAGGAGTTCTCCCATGCCCTCCTCCCTCCTTCGGTTCGGCGTCGTCTGCGGCGTCGTCATGGGCCTGTCGGTCGGCGTCCCGGGCGCCGTCGAGGCGTTCACCGGCGAGACGACGGCCACCAGCCTGGTCATCGGGCTCGGGGTCGCCTTCGGGCCGCCCGCGCTCACCGCCTTCCACCTGCGGCAGAGCGAGGTGTCCGGGCGGTTCGGCGCGGTCGCGTACGCCGTCAACATGATCGGTCTGACCCTCTTCGCCGGCCTCGCCCTCGCGCTGAACGTGGTCGTCTTCTTCCTCGACGACGCGGTGACGCGGGAGCTGCTCCGGGGACCCACGAAGATCGTCCTGCTGGGCGGGACGGCGGTGTTCGTGGCCGGCACGATCCTGTTCTCGGCGGCGATGCTGCGCGCGGGCGTCTTCCCGAAAGTGCCCGCCGCCGGATACGGCGTCACGCTGACGGCGCTGGCGCTGGCCGCGTCGTCGCCCGACAGCGTGCTGACGAGCCTGCTCCACGTCCTGGTCGCCGCGACGCTCATCTGGTTGTCGTTGTCGGTGCGGCGGTATGCGGACCGACCGTAGTCTTTCGGGCATGGCCCTGTCCCGTCCGGTGCCGTGGGTGTCGCCGGTGCTCTACGGCGCGGTCCTCCTCGCGGGTCTGTACGCCTGGCTGGCCGGGCTCGGGGACACCCGGCCCGTCCCGTTCGTGGCGGGGCTGGCGGCGCTGGCCGTCCTCGACCGGTGGGAGCACCGGATCGACCCGGTGCCGCTGCTGGCCCTGCGGGTGGGCTTATTCACGCTCGTCGCCTCCGCCGACGGGGCCGGGTTGTCGCGGGTGTTGTTCGTGCTGGTGCCGTTCACGGCCTACTTCGTGTTCGGGCGGACGGTCGCCGTGGCGCTCGCCGTGGCATGCGTCGTGGTCTTCGTGGTGGCCGGCACGGTGCACGACCCCAACTGGCTCGCCGACGCCGGGCAGGTCTCCGACCTGCTGATGTTCTGCGTGGGGCTGGTGCTGGCGGTGACCATGGCGGCGGTGGCGGCCGAGGAGCGCCGGGCCCGCGTGGAACTGGCCGCCTCGGCGGCGGCGGTCGCCGAGCTGTCGGCCACGGCCGAGCGCAACCGGGTGGCCCGGGACGTCCACGACGATCTCGGCCACCACCTGACCGCGATCGTGGTGCTGCTGGAGAAGGCCACCGCGTTCCGCGACCTCGACGCCGAGGCGGCCGATCGCGCGGTCGCCGACGCGCACGGCTCGGCGCGGCGGGCGCTGGAGGACGTGCGGCGCTCGGTGCGCACCCTGCGCGAGTCCTTCCACCTCGAAGAGGCCCTGTCGGCCCTGGTCGACGGCCAGGCGGACGTGGTCCTGGAGTTCTCCGGCGAGGAGGGCGGCCACGACCCGGCCGCGTTGCGGGCCCTCTACCGCGCGGCGCAGGAGGGCATCACCAACGCCCGGCGGCACGCCCGCGCCACCCGCGTGTCGGTCGCCGCGTCGCTCGGCCCGCAGGCCGCGGAGCTCGTGGTCAGCGACGACGGACGGGGCTTCGCGCCGGGGAGCGAGGGGTACGGCCTGCTCGGCATGCGCGAACGGGTCGAGCTCGCCGGCGGCCGGGTCGACATCGCCGGCCCGCCCGGCGGCGGCACCCGGCTGACCGTCACCATCCCCCGCAGGGGCGCGCCGTGAGCGACGAGCCGGTGCGGGTGCTGGTCGTCGACGACCAGGGGCTGATCAGGGAGGCCATCGCCTCGCTGCTCGGCGTGCAGCCCGGCGTCACCGTGGTCGGCACGGCGGCCGACGGCCACGAGGCGGTCGAGCGGGCGGCCGCCCTGCGGCCCGACATCGTGCTGATGGACGTGCGCATGCCGCGCCTGGACGGGGTGCGGGCCGTGGCCGCGCTCCGCGACCGCGCGCCGGAGGTCCGCGTGGTCATGCTGACGACCTTCGACGACGAGGAGTACGTCCTGCAGGCCCTGCGCGCGGGGGCCGTCGGCTACCTGCTGAAAGACCTCCCGGTACGGGAGCTGGCGGCCGCGGTGCGGCTCGCGCACGCCGGGGTCGCCCAGCTCGACCCTGCGGTCACCGCCCGCCTGGTGGCGGCCGACGGCGCCCGCGCCCCGCAGGCGCGGGCGCCGCTGACGGAGCGGGAGCTCGACGTGCTGCGCCTGGTGGCCGCCGGGGCGTCGAACCGGGAGATCGCCGACCGGCTCTACCTCAGCGAGGGCACGGTGAAGAACCACATCTCGCGCATCCTCCAGCGGCTCGGCCTGCGCGACCGCACCCAGGCGGCCGTCTACGCCCGCGACCACGGCGTCATCGACTGAAGTCAGCGCAGGGTCTGCGCGCCCAGGACGGACAACAACTGCAGCTTCTCGTAGCTCTCGCTGCCGGGCACGGCGGTGTAGACGATCAGGTGATGGGACTGGTGCGGGTCGAGCAGGGTCTGGCAGGTCAGCTGCAGTGCACCGACCTCGGGGTGGGTGAAGTTCTTCACGTCGTCGGGCCGGATGCCGACCTCGTGGTCGTTCCACACCGCACGGAACTCCTCGCTTCGCGCCAGCAGCAGGTCGACGTAGTGCGCCGCGCGGGAACCGGGCCCCCGCAGCGTGGCGACGCCGCGCAGGCCCGAGGCGAACATGCGGGTCAGGAACGCGTGGTCGCCGGCCGCGTAGAGCTCCCGCGTGGCGGGGTCGGTGAACCACCGGTAGCCGATGCTGCGCGCCGGGCCGGTGTGCACGGTCAGGTCGCCGGTGAGCGCGACGGCCAGCGGGGTCTGCCGCAGCGTCTCGCCCAGCTCGGTGACGATCTCGGCGGGGGTGTCCTGCAGGCGGTCGAGGATGCGCAGCATGCCGGGGCTGATGTGGTCGCCGTGCGCGCCCTGCGGGGGCGCGGTGTGCCCGGCGAGCCGGAACAGGTGGTCGCGCTCCTCCAGGGACAGGTGCAGCCCCTGCGCGATGGAGGCGATCATCTGCGGGGACGGGTGAGGTCCGCGCCCCCGCTCCAGCCGCGCGTAGTAGTCGGTCGACATGTGGCACAACCCGGCCACCTCCTCCCGCCGCAGGCCGCTCGTCCGGCGGCGTCGCCCCCGGGGAAGGCCGACGTCTTCGGGTTGCAGCGACTCCCGGCGGCGCCGGAGGAACTCCGCCAGTCCAATTCGATCGATCACCGCGTGCGCTTCCTCACCGTACGTGCCGGATTCGATGCTCATGTCTACCGCCCGCGCCCGGCGACATCCACGGATTGTCAGTCCCCCTCAACGTCCTGATCAGTGGATCGCGGGGCCCTGAATGGCGTTCGCGCCTTCTGCGACGGTGGAGGAACACCACGACCAGGGAGTGCCTCCATGCCACGCCGACCCATCGACATCACCGTTCCCGACCTGTCCGGCAAGCGCGCCGTCGTCACCGGAGCGAGCGACGGCATCGGCCTCGGACTGGCCACCAGGCTCGCCGCGGCCGGGGCCGACGTGCTGCTGCCCGTCCGCAACCCCGGCAAGGGCGAGGCCGCGCTCGCCGCCATCCGCCGCAGCGCCCCGCACGCGAAGGTGTCGCTGCGCACGCTCGACCTGTCCTCCCTCGCCTCGGTCGCCGCCCTCGGCCAGACCCTGCTGGAGGAGGGCCGGCCCGTCCACATCCTGATCAACAACGCCGGCGTCATGACCCCGCCCGACCGGCAGGCCACCGCCGACGGGTTCGAGCTCCAGTTCGGCACCAACCACCTCGGCCACGTCGCCCTGGTGGCCCACCTGCTGCCGCTGCTGCGCGCCGGCCAGGCGCGCGTGACCTCGCAGGTCAGCATCGCGGCGGACCGGGGGGCCATCAACTGGGACGACCTGAACTGGGACCGCTCCTACGACGGCATGCGGGCCTACAGCCAGTCGAAGATCGCCTTCGGCCTCTTCGGCCTCGAACTCGACCGGCGCAGCCAGGCCGGCGGCTGGGGCATCACGAGCAACCTCTCCCACCCCGGCGTCGCCCCGACGAACCTGCTGGCCGCCCGCCCCGAAATGGGACGCGCCAGGGCCACCATGGGCGCGCGCCTGATCCGCCTGCTGTCGGGCTACGGCGTCCTGGCCGGCACCGTGCACACCGCGCAACTCCCGGCCCTGTACGCCGCCACCTCCCCCGACGCCCGGCGCGGCGCGTTCTACGGGCCGCGCGGATTCCGGCACCTGGGCGGCCCTCCCGGCGAGCAGGACCTCTACTCGCGCCTGCGCGGCGCCGAGGAGGCCCGGCGTATCTGGCAGGTCTCCCAGGAACTTACGAAGGTGGGCTTTCCCGGCCCTCGGTGAGCTGGGCGTGGAGGCGCCCGCATTCGTGGACGAAGCGGATCGTCCGCCGGCTCCTGGCGTACGCGGCGACGACCGGGATCTCCCCGCGCGCACCGGTCCATCGGGCGACCTCGGTGGCGAAGGCCACCAGTTCGGCCAGCGGGGCGGTGATGCAGCGGCCTTCGCCGAGCAGGTCGGGCAGCATCGCCCGCAGCATGCGCCACACCTCGTGGTGGCCGCCCGCCTCGGCCAGGGCGGTCAGGGCCCCGATGACGGGCCGGGTCTCCAGCGGGGTGCCGCGGATCATCAGCGCGAGCTGCGCTCCCATCGTCTCGGCGGGCAGGTCGCCGCGCGCGGCCATGCGCAGCACCAGCGGGATCGTCGGGGACGGCTCCGCGCCGAGCAGGTAGGCGAGGATCAGCGCCGTCGCGTCGCCCAGGGGGCCGTCGGCGGCGACCATCCGGGAGACCTCCGGCTGGCGCACGTTGCCGCTCCAGTAGGTGCGGAAGGTGAAGGGCAGGAAGTTGACCGCCACGACCTCCCGGTGGGACGGCAGCATGGCAGGCCAGGCGGCCATCGCCCCGCCCTTGTCGTAGTCGGTCCACGAGAACGGCTCCCGCAGCGCCACGTCGTCGATGAGCCGGACGCCGGTGGGCGCGGCCCGGAGCACGGGCGTCAGCCGGCCTTCGCCGCCTTCGGCCCCTTTCGGCCGGGCGGCGCCGCACTCCGGGTCGGGCAGGCCCTCCCCGGCCAGCCAGGCGGCGGCCTGCCGGGCGGCGGCCGAGCCGATCGCGGCGGCGCGGGCGGCCTCGGCCGGGTGGCTGCCCCTCGGGAGCCGGAGCAGCGCTTGGGCCAGGTCGGCTTCCAGCGGCTCGCGGCCCGCGGCGGCGCAGCTCTCCAGGCGGTCGACCAGCACGGCGGGGTCGAGGTGGCCGCGCAGCGAGGTCGGGGTGGCCAGCAGCACGGGCGGCAGCGTGCCGGCGCGCAGGGCGTCGAGGATCTCGGCGTAGCGGTGCAGCAGGAAGTCGTGGAGCGGGGAGAGCATGGTCGGATGGGGAAGCAGGTGCTGCCGCCGCCATTCCTCGGCGTCGGGCAGCGGGTCGGGCTGGAAGGAGCGCCGCCGGGCCGGGAAGTAGGTCACCGTCACCGCCACGCACGGCTCGTCGTCGCCGGGCGGGGGCACCGGGCCGCCCGCGCGCATCGCCTCGATCCGGGCGGGGTGGACACCGAGTTCCGCCATGCGGTGGTAGACGCCGTCGAGGACGTGGTCAGGCATCGCCTCCCCGGCGGCGGGGCCCTCGTCCTGCTCTTCTCCGTGGTCTTCTCCGTGGTCTTCTTCGTGGTCTTCTTCGTGGTCGAAACGGTGCCACGTCGGCTCGGGGACACCGACGACCGGTTCTCCGTTGAGGGACACCCAGCCGTTCGCGCAGGGAATCTGCTCGCCGTTCTCCCGGGCCTCGGCCGTGGACGGGCCCTCGTCGCTCGTCCACGTGACGGAGATGGAGCGCACGGGGGCGTCGTCGTCGAGGAAACGGCCCCGCTCCGGGCCGCCGAAGCTGATGCTGACGCCCCGGACCACCCGTCTCGGCGCGGCGATCCGCGCACCCCGCGTCACGGCGAGCACCTGCGTCGAGTGGCTCTCGCCCTCCCAGTACCGCTGCGGCCCGAGCGGCGGCGCCACCGGCACGCTCCCGGGTGAGACCAGCTCGGCGGCCAGCGTCGCCTGCCACGCGTCGAGGTCGGTGCGCTGGTCGCCGACCTGCAGGTAGCCCGATCGCTGCTGGACGTAGGGCGTGAGCACGCGGCGCAGTTCCGCCCGGTCGGCGTGGATCCCGGCGACGAAGGCGGCCGGCCAGCACTCCCAGCGGACCCACTCGTCGAGGCCGGAGGACGTGATCGACGGCTCGGGGAACGGTTGCGCCTCCGCCGGCTGCGGGAGCGGCGGGAACTCCCTGTGTTCCGCGACCTCCCCGGCCGGGATCTCCCCGCCGAACCGCTTCGCCAGCACGGAGCCGAGCTCGGCGGGCAGTGCGGGGATCGCCGCCAGGAACGCCTCGGCGTGACCCGCGAACAGGCCGGCGTGCTTCAAAGTCAGCTCGGCCGCGCGGTTGCGCACGTCGAAGGAGCCGTGGGTGTACGCCACGGTCAGCGCGGTGACGAAATCGCCCGCGCGCTCCGGGGCGGCCCGGATCGTCTGGTCGGTCCAGCGCAGCCCCACCGCCGCCAGCTTGGCCTCGGCGCGGAAGGTCAGCGCCTCGACCGCCTCCACCAGGTCGGCGTGGTCGAGCGGCAGCGCTTTGCGCACCTGCGCGGCGGCCAGCTCGGCGACCGGGCCCGGGGCCGAGGGCAGCAGCCGCAGGTAGTCGCGCGACCGCGCTGCCGCCTCCTGCGGCGTCGGGTCGAGCAGGGTGTGGAGGCGGACGAAGAACCGCAGGTCGTGCGCGTCGCCGCCGCGCAGGAACCGGCTGACGCACCCGTCGAGCGCCCGTTCTCGGGGCAGCTCGCGGACGGCCGTGGCCAGCCAGTGGGTCGGCTCGGGCGCCAGCCTCTCCCCCCGGAGGGCGCGGCCGGCGCCGTCGGCGTCGAAGACGCGCGGCAGCAGCACGGGGGTCAGCGGGTCGCCGTCCACGCCCGGGTCGGTGAGCCAGGCGGCGACCAGCGGGTCGTGGTCGGGCGGTGTCGCGCCGGACTCGCGCAGCAGCGCCACGGCCAGCGGCGCGATGCGGTCGCCGGGCCGCCGGATCCGCCGGGCCAGCCGGACGGCGACGTCGCTCCGCCACTGCGGTGGCCGGGTGGCCGCCACCCGGCACACCAGGGCGACGTCGATGGGGGCGGCCCAGCGGCGGGTGACGTCGCGGCCGGTCATGTACGTCACGGCGGCGGCCGGGCCGGTGACGACGCCCGCCGCGGTCAGCAGCACCAGGGTGGGGTCGGGCGGCTCGTCCGGGTCGCGCACGCTCCTGACCAGATCGGGCAGGGGCCCGGCCAGCTCGGCGCGCTCGTGCTCGGTGAGCGTGACCAGCCGGTCGGCCAGCCGGGTGATCGACGGGCCGGTGAGCAGCTGCGCGATCTCGTCCAGCAGGCTCACCGGGAGACCTCCACGGCGGCGCGGACGGCGATGCGGGCGGCGAGCACGTGCTTGCACGGGCCGCGGGAGCCGCGATGGTCCCACCACCACTCGCAGGTGCAGGAGCCGTCGGTCAGCGAGACGCGCCGGGCCCCGCCCGAGGTGGTGACGGTGGCCAGCTCGCCCTCGAGCCGCACGGCGCCCGCCTCGACCAGCGTGCGCGCCTTGGCCAGACGCGGGTTGAGCAGGAGCACGTTGTCCTTGTCGTAGGGCAGCTCGCGGTGGAAGTGGGCGGCCTCGGCCAGGTCGTAGCCGACCCGCCCGGCGACGCCGAGCTGGGTCAGCGCGGCCCGCACCCGGTCGGCGGGCAGGCCCGCGCGGTCGGCCAGCAGCCCGATCTCGACCTCGGGCTCGAAGTTGAGCAGCATGCCCACCACGTCGGCGTCGTTCTCGGCCTCGTCGGTCGCCAGGTCGTCGAGGACCGCGCCTTCGCCGGAGAAGCCGCGCCAGCGTTCGGGCGACAACACGAGCGTGTAGCGCATCCCGGGCAGCTCCAGCTCCCAGGCGCTGGAGGCGGCGTCGGCGGGGCCGTACACCCGAAGGCTCTTCGCGAAGCGCAGGAGCGGCAGGAGGGTGCCGAGCCGGTTCGGAGCGGCCAGCCGCACCGAACCGGCGACCTCGCGGTCGCAGACCTTCAGGTCACGCCCCGACGGGGTCACCCACACCATGCCCTTCTTCGGCAGCCCGCGCAGGAACCGCACCGCCGCCAGGCCCGCCAGCTCGCCGCGCTGGTCCATGCGCGAGGCGATGACCTGCACCTCGGCGAAGCCGCGCAACCAGCGTTCGGGCAGCGGCACCTTCTTCTCCACCACCGCGCCGTCCATCGTCGTCACGACCAGCTCGTCGAGCCCGACCCCCAGGTGCAGCGGATCACGCGCGCCGACGCGCGCCAGCGCCTCCCGCAGCGGCGCGTTCACGTCGACGTTGGTGGTCCCCCGGTCGAACACCTCGCCGTCGAGCGCGCCGCCCAGCAGGTCGAGCCGCGAGTAGACCCCGCCGCAGGCCGAGAACGACTCGAACCGCAACCGGTCGCCGTTGCACGTCACCACCGGGTCGCGCACCCAGCTGCGCGCCTGCGGCTGGTGGTAGCGCGCCAGCGCCACGTCGGCCACCCCGAGCAGCGCCGCCGCGGCGGGCGCCGCCTGGGTCACCACGCCGCTGAAGAACCGCGGCGCCACGGCCGGGCCGGTCAGGGCCCGGCCGCCGGAGGTCGCCAACCCGAGCCGGCCGTCGACAAGAGAGGAGGGCGCGGCGTACGTGTACGCCTGCGTCGCAGAAGTCATGGCCGGGACAATAGATCCCCCCACCGACAAACGAGAGACCTCCCGTGCTGATCACCCGATTGAGCGCCCGGCGACTCCCCGACGGCTGGTGCGCCGCCCTGCCCGTGGTCCGCCACCTCGCCGAGCGGGGCGTGCCGCTGACCGCCCCCGTGACGTTCCTCGTCGGCGACAACGGATCGGGCAAGTCCACCCTCATGGAGGCGATCGCGGACGTCGGCGGCATCAACGCCGAAGGCGGCAAGGCCGGCACGAAATACGCCGGCACCGGCCCCGCCACCCCGCTCGGCGAGGTCCTCGACGCCGACCTCACCGTCACCGGCGGACGCCTCCTGCACGGCCCCCGCCTGAAACGGCGCGCGTTCTTCTTCCGCGCCGAAACGCTCGTCAACCTCGCCCGCGGCGTCCTCACCAAAGAGGGAAAGGGCTTCTGGGCGGACGACCTCACCACCCAGTCGCACGGCGAGGGCTTCGTCACCGTCCTCGACTACATGCTCGACGGCCCCGGGCTCTATCTCCTGGACGAACCCGAGGCCGCCCTCTCCTTCCAATCCTGCCTGCGCCTGGCCGGGCTGATGCACCGCGTGGCGGGCGAGGGCGGCCAGGTCGTCTGCGCCACCCACTCACCGATCCTGACCGCCCTGCCCGGCGCCCAGATCGTCGAACTGGGCGACCACGGGGCGCGGACCGGCGAGTGGGCGAAACTACCGCTGGTCGACGACTGGCGCCGATTCCTGGCCCGCCCCGACCTCTACATGCGCCACATCGTCGACGACGACCCCTGACCCGGCTCAGGTCAGCTGGGCGTGCAGCCGACGGCACTCGTGGGCGAACCGGGTGGTGCGGCCGCTGTTGGCGTACTCGGCGATCTGCGGGATCTCCCCCCGCGCGCCGGTCCACCCGGCGACGTCGGCCGCGAAGGCGACGAGGTCGGCGTGGCTGACGGTGACACGCTCGCCCGCGCGGGGCAGCAGCGCGGGCAGCAGGACGCGCAGCATGCGCCACACCTCGTGGTGCCCGCCCCGCTCGGCCAGGTCGGTGAGCGCGGCGATGGCGGGGCGGATCTCCAGCCAGGACGTGCGGCGGATCGCCAGGGCCATCTGCCGTCCGATCGACTCGGCGGGCAGCTCTCCCTTCGCGGCCAGCCGCAGCGCCGTCGCGATCACGTCGGAGGTGCCGTCGGCCAGCATCACGGCGGCCAGCACGGCGGTGGCCTCGCCCAGCGGCCCGTCGGCCATGGCCAGCCCCGGCAGTTCGGCGACCTGCGTCCAGCGCAGCCACCGGCCGCGCAGCAGCGCGGGCAGGAGGTGGACGGACACGACCTCGCGGTGGGCGGGCATCATCGCCGACCACCACCCGGCCGAGTCCGCGGAGAAGGCGCCGTCACGCGGCTTCAGCAGCATCTCGTCGATCAGCGGGTGGCCGGTGGGCGGTGCGGTGAGGACCGGGACGATCCGGGCCGTGGTGAAGCCGGCCGGCTCGTCGTCGCCGAGCTCGACCCACTTGCGGTCGGAGCGGTGTTCCCAGGTGACGCCGGTCCGCGGGTCGGGCAGGCCGCCTCGCGCCAGCCAGCGCGCGACCGAGCGGGCGGCGTCGGAGCCGAGGGCCGCGGCGCGCGCGGCGGCGGCGGGGTGGCCGCCCCGGGGCAGCCGCATCAGGGCCTGGGCCAGGTCGGCGGGCAGCGGTTCCACTCCGGCGGCCGCGCAGGTCTCCAGCCGGGTGACCAGGACGCCGGGGTCGAGGTGGCCGTCGAGCCAGGTGGGCGTGGCCAGCAGGACGGGCGGCAGCGCGTCGTCCCGGAGCGCGGTCAGCAGCTCCAGATGGCGGTGGATGAGGAACTCGTGCGGCGGCGCCACGGCCCCCGGGTAGGGCATGCGGTGGCGCCGCCGCCACTCCTCGAACGGCGACAGCGGCTCGGGCTCCAGGACCCGCCGGTGGCCCAGCGTGTGGAACATCGTCACGGCGACGCACGGCTCACCGGGGCCCGGCGGCGGCACCGGCCGCGACCGCCGCATGGCCTCGGCCCGGCGGGGGTCCACGCCGAGCTCCAGGAGCTCGGCGGCGATGGCGTCGAGGCCGTCCAGGACGTGCTTCCCGGCGTCCACCCTGACCGTGCCGTCGACGACGGGCAGCGGCCGCCCCTCTTCGGTGGCGAGGGCCCCGGCCGGGCCCTCGTCGGTGGTCCAGGTGATGACGACCGTGCGGGGGGTCACCTCGTCGGCGAAGACGTAGTCGGGCCGCCGGGCCGAACGCGCCGGGACCGGCATGCTCACCTCGGGCGCCGCCTCACCCCGGGTGACCCGGCGGACCACGTGGGACGAGGCGCACGGGATCCACACGGTCTTCGGTTCGCGCGGCGGCAGGTCGGGCGGCCCGCCGGGGCCCGGCTCGGCCAGCTCGTCGGCCAGCGCGAACCGCCACTCGCCGAGGTCGGTCCGCGCCTCGGTCGACCGCCACCAGTGGGGCGCCTGGTCGTGCCAGGGCTTCACGTCGCGCCGCGCCTTCTCCCGGTCGCCGGCGACGGCCGCCACGAACGCCGCCAGCCAGCGTTCCCCGGCCACCCAGCCCGCCTCGTCGTCGGGCGACAACGACGGCTCGGGAAAACGCCCCACTTCCGGTATGTCGGGCAGCGGCGGGAACTCCCTGCGCTCGGCGCGATCCTCGGCCGGGGCCGTTCCGCTGAACCGCGCCGCGAGCTTGGCGCCCAGCTCGGCGCCCAGGTGGGGCAGCGCGTCGAGGATCGCCCCGGCGTGCGGGGCGAACGCCCCGGCGTGCTTGAGGGTCAGGTCGGCGGCGCGGTTGCGCACGTCGAACGACGTGTGCGCGTAGGCGGTCGTCAGCGCGGGCAGCAGGTCACCGGCGCTCTCGCCGGCGGACTTCACGCACTGGTCGAGCCAGCGCAGCCCCACCGCCGCCAGCTTCGCCTCGGCGCGGAAGGTCAGCGCCTCGACCGCCTCCACCAGGTCGGCGTGGTCGAGCGGCAGCGCCTTGCGCACCTGCGCGGCGGCCAGCTCGGCGACCGGGCCCGGGGCCGAGGGCAGCAGCCGCAGGTAGTCGCGCGACCGCGCCGCCGCCTCCTGCGGCGTCGGGTCGAGCAGCGTGTGCAGGCGGACGAAGAACCGCAGGTCCTGGACGTCGCCGCCGCGCAGGAACCGGCTCACGCACCCGTCGAGCGCCCGCTCTCTCGGCAGGTCGCGGGCGGCGGCCGCCAGCCAGCGGGTCGGCTCCGGGTCGAGCCTCTCCTCCCGGAGAGCCCGGCCCGCGCCGTCGGCGTCGAAGACGCGCGGCAACAACACGGGGGTCAGGGGGTCGCCGGCCACACTCGGCACGGTCAGCCAGGCGGCCACCAGCGGGTCGTGGTCGGGCGGCGTCGCGCCCGAATGGCGGAGCAGCGCGATGGCCAGCGGGGCGATGCGGTCGGCGGGACGGCGGATGCGCCGGGCCAGCCGGTCGGCCACGTCGAGCCGCCACGTCTCAGGCCGGGCCGCCGCCACCCGCACGACCGCCGCGACGTCGAGGTCGCCGGCCCAGCGGCGGTTGACGTCGCGGCTGGTCAGCCACGTCACGGCGGCCGCCGAACCGCCGATGCAGCCGACACCGGCCAGCGCCAGCGCCAGCGCCCCGGCCCGATCGTCGAGCAGGCCGTCGACCTCCCACGCGGCCGGTTCCGGGGTCTGCTCGGCGACGCGGCGGCGGACCTCCTTCACCAGGCCGGGCAACCGCGCGCCGATCTCGGCGCGCTCCGCATCGCCGAGCGCGACCAGGCGATCGGCCAGGGTGGCGGCCTGGTTGCGGACGACCAGGTCGGTGATCTCCGCCCAGAGGGCGGCGGGGGTGGCTGAGGTCATGATCGGGACAATAGATCCCGGCACCGACAACCGGACGATCGGCGGTATGGCTGGCGACAGACGACGATCTCGTGTACGGAGACCTTCCGCCGCGCGAGGTTCGGCATGGTCACCGGCGTGCGGGCTCGGACAGCGGGGACATGTCCGCGGCGTGGCGGCGAGCCAGGTCGTGGGCGTTGGCCAGGGATGCCTCGTGGAGCGGTATCAGGTGCCGCATCGGTTCGATGGTCGGCGCATAGGTCAGCTCGGCGGTGATGGAGCGGACGTCGAGGCCGAAGAGGTGGGTGTCGCCGAGGATGGTCTCCAGGGCGGGAAGGAGGAAGTCCTTGCCGTGCTGCGGGGCGCCGGGCCCGTATCCGCCGCCGCGGGCGGAGACGATGACGGCCGGGCGCCCGGTGGTGGGAGTGGCCTGACCCACGGCGATGGTCCTGCCGACGATCATGATGTGGTCGAGCCACGCCTTGAAGACCGAGGGTATCGAGTAGTTGTACAGCGGGACGGCGAACAGGTACGCGCCGGCGCCGAGGAACTCCTCCACGAGTTCGTCCTGCAGGACCGCCGCCGCCCGCTGCTCGGGGGTGTGCCGGTCGGCGGGGACGGCCCGGGCGCAGACGCCCGCGGCGTCCAGGTGCGGAACCGGGGTGAGCGCGAGGTCGCGGTGGACGACGGCGCCGGCCCAGGCGTCGGTGAAGGTGTCGGCGACCTGCCGGGAGAAGGAGGCGCGGCCGGAGACGGAGGCGTCGATGCGCAGAAGGTAGGACATTGTGGTGCTTCCTGAATGGCGGTGATGGATGTGCTCAGGAGATCTGCGGGCCGGGAACGGCGCAGCCGTCCGGAGCGCAGAGCCCATCGGCGTGGCCGGCGTCCCACGCCTCGGTCATCGCGGCGAGCAGCCGGTCGGTGCCGACGGCCCCGCTGATGGGCCGGTGGCCGTCGATGACCAGGAACGGCACCCCCCGCGCGCCCAGCCGGACGGCGTCACGCTGGTCGGCCGCCACCTGCGCCTCGTACCGACGCTCACCGAGGATCTCGGCGGCCCGCCGACCGTCCAGGCCCAGCTCGGCGGCGAAGCCGAGCACCTCACCTTCGGTCCACAGCTTGCGCGCCTGCCCGAAGTGGGCGCGGAACATCGCCGTCCACGCCTCGTCGCCCCGCCCCTGCTCGGTGGCGTGGGCGAGCAGTTCGTGCGCCAGGTCGGTGGGCCCGAGTGTGCGCTCCAGCACGTGATAGGGCGTCAGCCCCTCGGCCGCCGCCTGTTTCTCGATCGGCCGCAGGACCTGGCCGGCGACCTCGGGCACACCCGCCATCCGCAGCAGTTCGAGCTGAGTGACGCCTTCGCGCGGCAGGCCGGGGTGGAGCTGGAAGGAGCGGTGGACCAGGTTGACGTCGGCGGCGTGTTCGAAACGCTCCAGCGCCTGGTGGAGCCGATGGTCCATCAGCCCGCAGAAAGGGCAGACGATGTCAGACCAGATCTCGATCTTCATGGCGGCACCTCGTGGGTCACTTACAAAATGTGTGCAGCCCCACTGTGCATTAGTATCGAGACCCGTACAAAAGGCACATCCATGTGCGTGACCAGGAGAGACGGCGGCCATGAGCGCGGGCAAGATCGGAGCGGAGCGCACCAACGTGCGCGGCAACGTGCGGCGGATCCCCAGCCCGTGCGCCCACTGGGAGGACGAGGACGCCGACTTCATCCGCCAGGTCCTCGACCTGGTCGGCGACAAATGGAGCGTACTGATCATCGGCACGCTCGCCGACGGCCCGATCCGCTACACCGCCCTCGCGGCCGACATCCCCGGAATCTCGCAGCGCATGCTCACCCTCACCCTCAAACACCTGCAGCGCAGCGGGCTCGTCGACCGCACCGTCTACGCGGAGGTCCCTCCCCGCGTCGAGTACTCCCTGACTGATCTGGGCACCTCGTTGCTGTCCATCGTTCTGGATCTCGCTGCCTGGTCCGCCGGCAATCACTGCGAAATCCGCGATCACCAGCGCGCTTACGACGCCACGGCAACGGCGAAGACGTGATCACACGCCGCAGCCACGGCGTTCGCGGCCGTTCCCGGCCGGGGACCGGCCCGTCGGAGGACAGCGGCCCCTCCGGGGCGGCCGGAGGGGCGGCGCGACGTCCGCTCCGCGGTGCTGAGGCATTCCCCGGTTCCGACGTTCACCAGGTGCCGCCCGTCGTCGGCTCGGTTCAGCCGCCACCGCTGGGTGTCGCCGTCATTCGACGGATTTCCGAATCGAGACAGGCGCCCGATTTCACGTTCCGTATTTAAAGACTTTGCCCGGCTCGATTTCGGTCATGTTCCGTCACCGTTTAGCCGGCGGCAAGCTTCGACAGCCGCCGGTTACATGTCGAGGGTGAGTTTCCGCCAGTCCGACCAGCCCGACTGGAACGGCCCGCCATACGCGCCCACCCGCCAGCGGACCTGCAGGCCGCCGTCGGCCAGGCCGTCGGGGAGGGTCACCACCGCCTGGCCGCCGGAGGGGACGTCCAGGACCGTCTTCTCCCAGATCAGGCCGGTGCCCTGCAGCGGCGCGTCCGGGTCGTACTCCATCTGGAACACCACCCGCGTCGTGTCGAGGAGCGGATGGGTGACCGTGGCCCGCAGTTCGGGGGTCAGGCTCATGCTCACCGTGGAGGTCTGGCTCTCGTAGGAGGGGACGACCTGGCGGGCGGTGATCTGGGCGACGTCGGCGGCCACGGTGCCTGCGTTCCACGCCGACCAGTCGGAGACCGTGCCCGCCGTCAGGTTGTGGGCGCGGACCCGCCAGCGGATGTGCCAGCCGTCCTGGAGCAGCCCCGCGGGCACGACCACCGACGGCCTTCCGAAGCTGGACACCGGGGCGGAAGTGGCGGTCCAGATCCGCCCGACGCCCTGACCGGGGGCGGCGGGGTCGTGCTCGACCTCGAACTCGGCGGTCAGGCTGCCGCCGGCGGGGTCGACCACCTGCGACTCCACGCGGGGCGTCAGCCCGGCCACCCACGTGCCGGGGCCGTCCTCATGGGTCGCGATGGACGACGCTCGGGTGGACGGGACGGAGGGCACGTCCATGGTGACGGTGAGCACGGGGATGACGTCGAGCGGGTTGATCCCCGAGGAGAAGGCCCACAGGCCGTCGTCGGTGCTCTCGTCCGGGGACTGCAGCACCAGGCCGTGGTTCTCCGCGCCACCGGCCCAGGCGTTGACGATGCCGGTGACCGGCCACTCCACCGTGTCGGGGTAGACCGCGCACTGCGGGGTGACGCCCTTGGCGGCGATCTGGGCGTCCTCGTCGGTCGAACCGGGCGTGTTGCCCCAGTGCAGGAAGTCGCCGGACCAGGGCCCGGTGACGCGGCGCACCTGGACGCCCTCCCCCACCGCGGGCCCGCAGGCCGGCGCGCCGAGCCCGGTGAGCCGCAGCGTGGCCGACCGGATGACGCCTTCGGGCAGATGGGACAGGTCGAACCGCAGATAGCTCCGGGCCGTCACACCGCGCCGGCTGCCCGACAGGAGCGTCTCGTCGAGCCACGACGCCGGGGAGTCCTCGTCGTTCCTGGAGGTGACGGGGATGGTGGTCTGCGACATGAGGTCCTGGACGACGACGAGCGTCGGCACATCGGCCGAGGCGGCGGACGGCACGGCGGCTGGCCCGGCCACCGTCACGACGGCGGTCATCAGGGACAGGGCCCTCCTCCGCAGGAGGGATCGACTTCTCCGGGGCGCCGAAATGATCATTGACATCACGAAGGGGACGCTAACAAATTATCTGACAAATCGATATATTGACATTCTCGAATACAATTCGAGATGACCGACAAATTCTGCCTATTGCCGACAAAGACCGTCTGTCGATTAGGGGAGCCGATCGGTCGACTTGAGGGCCCGTCATTCAGGCCCCCCGCCTTCACCGGAGAACGACGCCCGCGCCTCGCTGGCCGGAATGGACCGGGACGACGTCACCCATGTCGGCGGAGTCACCCACCGGCATTTCGAGCACGGCGCTCCCCGACGGCACGACCTGGGTCCGGCTGAACCCGGATGCCGCCCATGAGCGCCATTTCACCCGCCAGCCGATCGACGTGTCCGACACCCGCATCCTGCGCACGCTGCTGCGGGACGCGACCGGAAAGCCCGCCTCCGGCGGGTACGCCCACCGCGGCGTCGTGACCCTCGGCGCACGGGGCGCCGCCTCGCTCGGCCGCGAGAAAGACACGATCAACGGATGGCTCTGGACCAACGCCCAGGGCGTTCCCCACCAGCCACCGCGACTGGGGAGTCCCCTGGTCGTCACCGTCCCGCCCGCCGACCAGGTGATCGACGAGCGCGACTGGTGAACCGTCACGCGGTCAGGTCTCCCAGGGCGTCGAGCAGCCGGTCGACGTCGGACCTGTCGTTGTAATGCACGAGCCCGGCCCGTACGCCGGACCCGCTGTCGCGGATGCCGAACGCCTGGGTGAGCTCCCAGGCGTAGCAGTGCCCGTCCCACACGTTGACCTGGCGGGCGGCCAGATGTTCGGCCACCTGCCGGGGGGTGTGCCCGGCGACGGTGAAGAACGCGGTGGCGGTACGCCGCCGCGGCGAGCCGACCAGGCCGACACCCGGCAGCGCGGACAGGCCCTTCAGCAGGTGGGCGAGCTCGGCCTGCTCGTGGGCCTCCACGGCCGCCATCGAGGCGAGCACCCGGTCGCGCCGGGTGCCGGTCGCCTCCGGGTCGAGCCCGGCCAGATGGTCGACCGCGGCGGCCACGCCCGCCAGGTCGGCGAACGGCAGCGTGCCCGTCTCGAACCGGTCGGGCACCTCGGCCGGCGAGGAGGCGAGCTTGTCGGGCCAGAGCCGTCCGAGCAGCTCGGGACGGGCGACGACGGCGCCGACGTGCGGGCCGGACCACTTGTAGGAGCTGGTCGCGTAGAAGTCCGCGCCGAGCGCCACCATGTCGATCGGGGTGTGCGGGGTGGCGTGCACGCCGTCGACGTAGGTCAGCGCGCCGACCGCATGGGCCCGGTCGGTGATGCGCCGCACGTCGGGCATGGTGCCCAGGATGTTGCTGGCCGCGGTGACCGCGACCAGCCTCGTCCGGTCGGTCACCAGGTCGTCGTACTGCCCGGCCGGCAGTTCCCCGCTCGGCACCTCGACCGCCGCCCACCGGACCGTGGCCCCGGCCCGCTCGGCGGCCTGCACCCACGGCCGCACGTTGGCGTCATGGTCGAGCCGGGACACCACGATCTCGTCCCCCGGCCCCCAGTCCTTCGCCAGCGCGTACGCGAACCGGTAGGTCAACGTGGTCATGTTCGGACCGAACACCACCCCGCCCGCGTCCCCGCCGACCAGGTCCGCCACGGCCTGCCGCGCCCGTACGACGATCGCGTCCGACCGACCGCTGGCCGCGAAGGCGCCATGGGTGTTGCCGATGCCCTCGGCGTAGGCGGCGGCGACGGCGTCGATCACCGGCCGGGGCGCCTGGGTGCCCGCGGCGGCGTCCAGCCAGGCGTATCCGTCAGAAAGGGCGGGATAAAGCGCGCGAATCCGCGCGACGTCGAGGCTCATGCCACCACAGTCTCCCTAATCCCCCCGCCGGGAAATCCGCCGGGACGACCAAACGCCGACCCCTGCTCGATCGACTCTTAGGTGTGATGCTGCTGACTTCCCCCAAACACGACGCAGAGGCGGCCCTGACCGCACTGGCCGCGGGCGTACTGACCTGGCAGTCGACCGCACTGATGGTGGCGAGCTCGCTGACAGCCTGGGCCGCGATGCGACTGCTCGCCGAATGGCAGGCGCGCCAGACGCTCCTCGCCCTCACCCGCACACTCCCGGCCGGACTGATCACGATCCGGCGGAACGCCTCGCGGCCACCGACCTTCCACCTGGCCTGGGGAACCGACCCCGACCAGCGCGAACGGCAGCCGGAGACATGACATGGCCCCCTCCACCCCCCGGCCCGAACTCACCCGGCGGCAACGCCGGCAGGTCGCCGACCTCTTCCGGCAGGAAGCCCACGACCTGCATCGATACGCCTGCTCCCTCCCCTGGGCCCGCGCGTGCGACGCGCCGGATCTCGTGCAGAAGGCCTTCGAGGCGGTCTGCCGCGCCTGGGACGACGTCGGCCCGCTCAGTCCCGGCCAGCGCAGGAAGTGGCTGCGCCAGGCGGTCAGGTACCGGTCGATCGACCTGTGCAGGAGGCCGGCGGTGAGCCCGCTGACCGACGACCTCCCCCACCCGCACTCTCCGTGCGACGACGTCGGCGACCGGGTCGCGTTCGCCCTCGCACTGGAGGCCTGCTGGCGGGTGATCGAGTCGATGCCGCCCACCCGGCGGACGGTCGCCTGCCTGCTCTGGCGGGAGTCGTGGACCACCCAGCAGGTCGCCGAGCACCTCGGGCTGGCCCCGAGCACGGTACGCGGGCACCTGCGGGAGGCCCGCGGGCAGATCAAGGCCGGCGTCGGCCACCTGGTGTCCTTCACCGACGACGAGGAAGAAGAAGAGGAGCCCTCGCCATGAACCACGACGAGCCGATCCGGCTCACCTACGCCGACCTCTACCGGCGCGCCCACACCGCCGCGGCGGCCCCGCCCTACGACGTCCGGCGCGGCCTGGACGACCTGATGGCGTGGATCGACCGCGAGGTCGACATCGTCGACGACACCCTCGACGACACCCTCGACGACACCCTCGACGACACCCTCGACGGCACCATGCCCGAACTGCGCGGCCGCCGCGACCTGCTGGAGCGGCTGGTGGCACTGGCGCACCGCCCCGGAGAGGGCCCCGCCGTCCTGGCCGGGCCGGGCGGAGCCGGGAAGTCCACGCTCGCCGCCGCCCTCACCGAGCAGCTAAGCGAGCGGCACGTGTGGTGGGTCTGCGCCGCCGACCCGGCCGGCTTCTCCGCGGGCCTCGCCGACGTGGCGGGTGACCTGGGCGGATCCCACACCGACGTCGAATCGATCGCCAAAGGGGCGGCCGAGGCTCCGGATCGGCTCTGGCGGCTGCTGGAGAACGCGTCCCGGGAATGGCTGCTCGTCTTCGACAACGCCGACGATCCCCAGGTGCTCGCGGGCGCGCGGGACGGCCGGGGCTGGGCCCGCGCGTCGCACCGCGGCCTCGTCGTGGTGACCAGCAGACAGACCGACCCGCGCCACTGGGAGGCCGCCCGGACGTTCACGGTCGACCGCCTGAGCACCGCCGACGCGGCCCAGGTCCTGCGCGACCTCGCGCCGGACGCCGGAGACGACGCCGAAGCCGAGACCCTGGCACACCGGCTCGACGGCCTCCCGCTCGCCCTCACCCTGGCCGGCGCCTACTTGCGTTCGCCGGTCGCCCAATGGCCGACCTTCGCCGCGTACACCCGCGCCCTCGGACGAGTCCCCGGCACCGCCGTGGCGCGCACCGCGGAGATCTCCCTCGACGGCCTGGCCAGCCACGGCGTCCCCCAGGCCCGGACGCTGCTGCGGCTGGCGAGCTGCTACGCCTCCACGTCCATCCCCACGCGCATCCTGCCCACGACCGGGCTGAAGGAGGCGCTGGACGGACTGCGGGGCGTCGGACTCATCCGGCGGGAACCCGCCGTGATCACGCTCCACCCCGTCGTCACCGCCGCCGGCCGGGCCCGCATCGACGGGCCGGACCTCTGGCACACCGCCGTCGAACGGCTCGCCGACGCGCTGCGGGAGCTCCGCGCGGACCGGCCCGACCACTGGTCACCGGACCGCTGGCCCCACTACCGGCTGCTCGGCCAGCACCTGCTGGCCCTGCTCGACAACGCCGCCGGGCACGTGGACCTCGACCACCTCGCCCTGCTCATGGACGCCGCCGCCGACCTGTCCGGGGCCTTCAACTGCAGCGGAGCCGGGAAAGCCGCCGACATCCTGTGCCGGACCGCCCTGACCCGCTGCGCCGCCCTGGGACAGGAGCATCCCGCCGTGCTCGACGTCCGGCACAACCACGCCTGGGCGGTCGCCGACGGCGGGGACCCCGCCCGCGCCGAGACGATGTTCAAAGAGGTGCTCGACATCCGGCGCCGCGTGCTCGGCGACCACCACCCCCAGACCATCGAGAGCCGTCACGAGTTCGCCTGGGTCGCCACCTGCCTGGACCGATGGGCCGAAGCCGAGGAACGCTACCGGCACGCGCTCACCGACGGCCTGCGCCACCTGGGCCCCGAGGCGCGCCTCACCCTGACCACCCGGCACGAACTGGCCCTCGCCATCGCCCGGCAGGGCCGCCTCGACGAGGCCCGCGCCGCCTTCCAGGACGTCCTCCACGACCGGCGGCGCATTCTCGGCGGCGATCACCCGCAGACCGTGCAGACCCAGCACGAACTCGCCTGGATCACCGCCAAGCAGGGCAACTGGGCCGAGGCCGAGGCCATGTACCACGACCTCCTCACCCTGCGCCGGACCCTCGAGACCGACCACCCCCAGACCCTGCTCACCCTGCACGAACTCGCCTGGACGATCGCCCGCCAAAACCGCCTCCACGAGGCCGAGTCCCTCTACCGGCGGGTCGCCGAACGGCGCGGCCGCACCCTGGGCGACGACCACCCCGACACCATGACGACCCGGCGGGCCCTCGACGAGCTCCTGCGCGGCCACGTCGTCGACGCCGACCACCTCGCCTGACCCAACGGAGGCCCCCATGATCCACCCCGGCCACCTCACCGCCGCCGTCGACGACCTCGGCCTCGCCGGCCGCCCCGTGATGCTGCACACCTCACTGCGGTCGTTCGGCACACCCGTCGACGCCGACACCGTCCTGGACGCGCTGCTCGCGCGCGGCTGCACCGTGGTGGTGCCCGCCTTCACCGAGCCCCAGTTCAGCCTGCGCGTTTCCGCCGGCCCGGCCCGCAACGGCGTCGACTACACCACCGGGCCCGACCGGATTCCGGACGGCCCCGCCTACACCGTGGACTGCGGTCTCATCAACCCACACCTGGGCATGCTGCCCGCGGCGCTCATCCGGCGGCCCGGCGCCGTACGCGGCAGGCACCCGCTCAACTCCTTCGCCGCCCTCGGCCCGCAGGCCGCCGAACTCATGGCAGCCCAGAGCCCGGACGACGTGTACGGCCCCGTCCGCGACCTGGCCGACCGCGACGGCGCGATCCTGCTCATCGGCGTGGGCCTCAACCGCATGACGGCATTGCACCTGGCCGAACAGCGGTCGGGCCGCCGCCTGTTCCTCAGATGGGCGCGGGGCGAGGACGGCGAAATCCGCACGGTGGAGGTCGGCTCCTGCTCCGAGGGCTTCCCCCGCCTGGAGCCGGCCCTGCGCCCCTTCGCCCGCACCGCCACCGTGGGCGCCTCCCTCTGGCGCGCCTACCCCGCCCGGCAGGCCGTGGCCGCCGCGACGGCCGCCATCGCCGCCGACCAGGACATCACCCGCTGCACCGACCAGGGGTGCCTGCTCTGCCGCGACGCCATCGCCGGAGGCCCCCAAGCACCCTGAGGGTCAATCGCGAGGCAGCACGCCCAACAGGGTCGCGGTCAGGGCCAGCCTCAAGGAGTCCCCCAGCTCCATGTGGAAGCCGGCCAGGTCGGGCTCGGCCTCATAAGCCGCCCGCAGGCTCGGCGGGGGCGTGCTGTAGGCCGACAGCGCCCCCGCCATCACCATGGTCTGCAGGCAGAACAGCGTCGCGTTCTCCCCCAGCTCCGGCAGGCACCTCCCGACCAGACCGGACATGGTCGTCAGCCGGGCCAGGGAGCCGCGCTTGTACCGCGCCACCACCTCGACGGACACGTTGTGCTCCAGCACGCTGCCCTGCGCCCCGAACAGATCGCACAACACCACCCGGCGGGAGAGCGACCTGCTCAGGATCCCGGCCACCGCCGTCGCCCGCTCGGCCATCGGACGGTCGTCGTGGACGCCGGCCGCCAGCTCCCCCGCCAGTTCCGCCAGCCACTCCCCCAGGAAACGGTCCAGCAGTTCCAGCAGCACCGCCTCACGCGACTCGAAATAACGCAGCACGTTGGGCTTGGCCAGGCCCACCCGGCGGCTGAGCTCGTTCAGGCTCACCGCCGCGACGGGCATCTCGTCGAGCATCGCCGACGCCTCGTCGAGGATCGCCCGCCGCCGGATCTCACGCTGTTCCTCGGTTCGGGCCCGCTGGAAGGTCACGGTCGCCAGCATACTTAAATACCTCCGGTACGTTGACAACGTACCGGAGGTATTTTAATGTCCCGGTATGACCCAGAACTGGACCACCACCAACATCCCCGACCAACACGGACGACTCGCCGTCGTCACCGGAGCCAACACCGGCCTCGGATACGAGACCGCCAAAGCCCTCGCCGAACACGGCGCCTCCGTGATACTCGCCGTACGCGACACCGAAAAAGGCAACCAAGCCGCAGCCCGCATGACCGGCGACGTGACCGTCCAAGCCCTCGACCTCACCTCGCTCGACTCCATCCACGCCGCAGCCGCCGCACTACGAAACCGGACCGACCGCATCGACCTGCTCATCAACAACGCCGGCGTCATGTACACCCCCAAACAGACCACCCACGACGGCTTCGAAATGCAGTTCGGCACCAACCACCTCGGCCACTTCGCCCTCACCGGGCTACTACTCGACCTGATGCTGCCCCTACCCGGCTCACGCGTCGTGACGGTCAGCAGCACCGGCCACCGCATCCGAGCCGCCATCCACTTCGACGACCTGCAATGGGAACGCTCATACAGCCGCATCGCCGCCTACGGCCAATCCAAACTGGCCAACCTGATGTTCACCTACGAACTCCAGCGCCGCCTCGCCCCCCACGGCACCACCATCGCACTCGCCGCCCACCCCGGCATCTCCGCGACCGAACTCGCCCGCAACGTCCCGGCCCCCCTCCGGCTCCCCATCACCTGGCTCGCACCACTCATCACCCAGACACCCGCCATGGGCGCCCTGCCCACCCTGCGCGCCGCCACCGACCCCGCCGCCCTCGGCGGCCAGTACTACGGCCCCGGCGGCCGCAACCAGGTCATCGGCCACCCCCGACCGGTCACCTCCAGCCCGGAATCCTACGAAGCAGACGTCCAGCAGCGGCTGTGGGCCATCTCCGAAGACCTCACCGGAGTCACGTTCACCGGTACGGGCCCGTCATGACCACCCGGTCAGCCGACTCGTGCGCCTTCACACTCGTCTCCGGGTCATAGGAGTTCCCCGGCGCCGGAACCGACGACGCCCCCGCCCGCACCAGCAACGTCGTCCCCGGAACATGCACCGTGACCGCCGCCCCGAAATTCGTGAACAGACCCCAACGACGACCCGAAGGCGGCTGCGGAGCGGCGACCTTCACCCACTTCCCCGCACGACTGCGCCACAGCGGCTGATCAAGGCCGTAATCGAACCACACACCCCCCAACCCGTCAGGCTCGATATTGCCCGGCGCGGACGTGCCAGGCGGGGTCAAGGTCGTCCACTTCGACCCACGCCGCTGCAGGACCGGCAGACGGTCGCCGTCCAGCACCGAACGGCCCGACAACCACAGATCACCACCCTTGCCGACGACCACGTCATCGAGCTGCAACTGGACACCGACCTTCGCCGGCGCCGAAACGGGCACCCGGACCAACGCCCGGCCGTTCCACCGCAACGCGGCAGGGCTGCCACCCTGAATCGTGTCGTAAATGGCCTTACCCGACTTGTACCGGCCAAGCACCCACACGTCCCGCCCCTGCACACGCACCGCCCCGACCTCAAGACCGGCCGGAACCGGAACAGACTGCCAGCGCCTGCCGTCGTACCGGCTCAGCCTCCCCTGCTCCGACAACCAGGCCCCACCGGGAACAGCGGCCAGCAGCACATGAGCCGACCGCGAGAACGACCGCATCACCCGCCAGCCCTTCCCATCCCAACGATGCGCCCGGCCAGAACTGAGCGCCCACACGTCACCCGCCGACGAAGCGGACAAGGCCGTGATCGCCCCCGACGGCCTGGGCATCGACCGCCAGCGCCTGCCGTCGAAACGCTCGAGCAGAGCCGCGTGGGACCCGGACACCAGAACGCTGCCCGCCCCGCTCGCCGCCCAGATGTCCTTCGCGCCGACCGCCGCCACGTGGGCGAAAGAGTCATGACCCGCCTTCGGCGCCAGCGACGCCGACCGCCACACCGGCGCCTCACCGGCCGCGCCGCCCACCAGCACCGCCGCCATCACGAGAGCCCACACGATTTGCCCCCATCGCCCTGGAAAGATCTGGACATTCTGACGCATCCACGGGGGCGGAGATCCCAGCTTCGGTCAGGTCGCCCGCCGGCAACGACCACGACCAACGCCCTCCGGCCCTGTAACGAAGGCGCCCATGGCGATCTCAGCGCCGCTGTGGGCCCTGGTCACGCGGCATCGGAGAGCTGCCGCTCTCCCCTGGTTGAGGGTTGTTGTTTGGGGAGCTGAAATTTTTGTATTGTCCCGACGCCTTTACAAAGTAGATTTCTAACCGCGTTGAGCCCCGATGTCGCATGACTCCGACCAATGCGCAGGTGATCGGGCGAGCGCGAGGGATCCCCTCCCTCTGACCTGACTTATGGCGCTACTGCGGTCCCCCACCAGGCCGCCGCCGACCCGCTGCGGGAGATCTTCGCCACCCGGCTGGGCTGGTCGCCACCCAGGTTTTCGACCTGCCCCGACCCGTTATGTGCTGCGATCTGCCGCCGGTCGTCGCCCCGGTCGGCCCTACTCTGCGGGCCACCTGATCGGCGCCCGTGCCGCGTCGATGACGCCCTGCACCGCTGCGGCGATGCGCTCGGGAGCCTGGCCGGGATCGGGCTGCCCGGCGTCGAGCCAGGCGATGACCGCCTCGACGGTGAGCACCGGAATCAGGTCGGCGGCCCACTCAAGCCACGGTCCCGCCGGGATGACGCGGGCCAGGTTGCGATGGGCGAGTTCGCGCGAGGCGACGGCCATGAAGCTGGTCAGGTCGCGGAACTCGCGTTCACGCGCGGCATGGCGGAACAACAACCGGAACCCGTCGGGGTCGCCGCTCGCGGCCTCGACCAGCGCGGGGATCGCGCGGTCGTCGTAGTCGCCGGAACCGGTGGTCTCGATGAGGCGCGCGCACGAGCGGTCGAGCACGGCCCGATAGAGGTCGGCCTTGGACTCGAAGTGCCGGTAGAGCATGGCCCGCGTCAGTTCCGCCTCGGCGGCGACGTCGTCGAGGCCGGTGTCGGCGAACCCGTGGCGGGCGAAGGCGCGGGTGGCCGCGTCGAGGATCTGCTCGCGCCGCTCTGCCCGCCGCAGCCGCCGGACCGGGGCCGCCTGGTCGACCATTCGGACACTCCTCTTGTATCCCCCGAAGTATACAAGTTAGATTTTTAGACGTCGGAGTATACAACTGATCGTCTACTTATCCGGGGGTCCCATGTCCACGCTTCCGTTCCAGCAGTCGGACGGCCCGCTGCGCCGCCCTCCTGAGCTGGGCGAACTTCAGGCGCAGGGCCCGGTCCACCCGGTGACCACGGCGGTCGGCGACCCCGCCTGGCTCGTCACCGGTTATGAGGAGGTACGTCGCCTGCTCGCCGACGACCGCCTCGGCCGCGCCCATCCAGAGCCCGAACGCGCTTCCCGCAGCGGGGAGTCGGCCCTCTTCGGCGGCCCGCTCGGGAACTTCGACACCGAGCAGACCGACCACCGCCGCATGCGCGCCCTCCTGCAGCCGCACTTCTCCCCCAAGCGCATGCGCGCCCTGCGTCCCCGCATCGAGGAGCTCACCACGACGCTGCTCGACGAGATGGAGGCCGCGGGCTCCCCCGCCGACCTGCACGCCGCCCTCGCCCTGCCGCTGCCGATCGCCGTCATCTGCGAACTCCTCGGCGTGCCCTACGACGACCGCGACCGTTTCCGCGCCTGGAGCCAGGCCGCCGCCGACGTCACCGACCGCGCCCGCTCGGAGCAGGGTCTGGCCGATCTGTTCCTGTACGGCCGTGACCTGGTCGCCCGCAAACGCGCCGAAGGCGACCCGGACGCCGACGTGATCTCCTGCCTGGCCGCCACCGACGGCGTCGGCGACGACGAGGCCGCCATGCTGGGCATGTCCCTGCTGTTCGCCGGCCACGAGACCACGGTGACCGCGATCGGCATGGGCACCCTGTGGATGATGTCCACCCCCGGCGAGTGGCAGGCCCTGGCCGCCGACCCGGGCCGGGTCGACGCCACGGTGGAGGAGATCCTGCGCGGCTTCGGCCTGGGCGGCGGCGGCCTGGTGCGCTACGCCCGCACCGACCTCGACGTGGAGGGCGTCCAGGTGCGGACCGGCGACCTGCTCCTGCTGGACACCGGCGCGGCCAACCACGACCCGGCCGCCTACCCGGAGCCCGAGCGCTTCGACCCCGACGGCTCCGGCGCGCCGCACCTGAGCTTCGGCCACGGCGCGCGTTACTGCATGGGCGCGCCCCTGGCCCGCATCGAGCTGAGCGTGGTCTTCGCCCAGCTCGTCACGCGGTTCCCGGGCCTGCGGCTCGGCCTTCCCGTGGAGGAGATGACCTTCGACCCGAAGACCCTCACCGGCGGGCTGACCGCCCTGCCCGTCACCTGGTAGCGCTGGTGACCATCAGGCGGCCCGGACGGTGCACCAGCCCGTTCGTCCAGGAGATCTCCTCCGCAGGCGCGGCCAGCCGCAGACCGGGCAGCCGCGTCACCAGCGCCCTGATCGCCTCGGTCAGCTCGACCCGGGCCAAGGCGGCGGCCAGGCAGCGGTGGGGGCCGTAGCCGAAGGCGACGTGGGGGTTGGGGGTGTGCCCGGCGAATCGGTGGATGTCGAACGTCGCGGGATCGGGGAACGCGTCGGGGTCGTGGTTGGCCGCCAGCAGGTCGGGCAGGACCACCGTGCCCGCCGTGACCGGGCACCCGCTCGGCAGATCGAGGTCCCGCGTGATCCGGCGCATGAACGCGCTGGCCGGAGGGCCGTCGTACCGCAGGATCTCCTCGACCGCGGCCGGTGTCAGGTCCGGATCGGCGGCCAGCTCGGCCCAGGCCGCCGGGTGCAGCAGCAGCCGCAACACGCCCTTGGCGATCATCGAGGCGGTCGTCTCGTGCCCGGCGGTGATGAGGGAGAAGACCGTGTTGACCAGCTCGCCCTCGGTCAGCCGGTCGCCTTCGTCGCGGGCGGCCACCAGCAGGTCGATCAGGTCGTGGCCGGGGTCGGCGCGGTGCGCGGCGACCAATTCGGCGCAGTACGCCATGAACTCGGTGTAGCCGCGGTAGCGCACCATCTCGTCGGCCGTGGAGGTGGTGAGGAACATGTCGGTCCAGGCGAGGAACTGGTCGTACCTCTCCCCCGGCACGCCGAGCAGTTCGCAGATCACCCGGCACGGGATCTGCACCGCGAACGCGTTCACCAGGTCGAACTCGTCGTCCATCTCGTCGAGGAGCCGGCCGGCGATGTCGGCGATCCTCGGCCGCCACCGTTCGACCTGGCGGGGCGTGAAGGCGCCCTGCATGATGCGCCGGTAGCGGGTGTGCTCAGGCGGGTCCTGGTTGACCAGGGAGTCGGGGTCGTCGTCGATGCCGATGCCGGCGACGAACCTGGGCAGCCCCGGCAGCCGCAGGTTCCGGCTGGACGCGGGCGAGGCCAGCAGGAGGCGGACGTCCTCATATCGCACGGCCACGGGCACATGGTCGCCGCTCGGCATCGGAGCGACACCCATCGGGTCGTGCTCGCGGCGGCGGGCGTAGTCGGGGGACGGCGTGCCCAGCGGCCCTGGGCGGATCTCTGCGGTCATCACTACCTCCCGACGGAACGTAACACCGTGAGCGCATCGAGCAACCCCTTCCAGAAGCCGGCGGGCCGCCGGTTAGGCTCGCCATGTGTTCGATTCGCCTGACTTCGACACCTCGTCGTATGCCGAGTTCGACACGGCGGCCTATGTGCGGCACACGTACAACAGCTGGGACGGCGCCGGTTGGCGGTCGCTGCTGGTGCAGAGCTTCGATCACGCGTCCCAGGCGGAGCAGCTCCCCATGCCCGCGGTGTGCGATCTGCACCTCGTGTTGTGCGTGGCGGGGAACGCGGACGTCCGGCTGCACGCGGGCGGCCGGCCCGTCGAGCGGCGGTGGGTCCCGGGGCACCTGGAGCTCATGGTGCCCGGGCGCGCGACCTCGTTCGACTACCGGTCGACGTCGCGGTTGCGGACCGTCCAGGTGCACGTCCCCTCGGCGGCGGTCCGCGAGGCCGCGGGGGCGCTGGGCGGGCGGGAGCCCGACTTCGAGGGGCTGGCCGCCGCCGTCGGGACGGGCGATCCGGTCGTCGAGCAGCTGCTCCGGGCGCTGCCGTGCAGCGGGGGCGCCGGTGATCTGTACGCGGAGTCGGCCGCGGCGTTCCTCGCGACCCATGTGCTGACTCTGGGCGGACATGCGCGGCTGCCCGGACCCGAGCACGCCGCCGTCAGAGCGGCCATCGCCATCATGCGTGATCGTCTCGCAGGCCCCTTGACGCTGGCCGTGATCGCCGCCGAGGTGCACTTGAGCGTGTACCACTTCGTCCGGGTCTTCCGGGAGGCGACCGGCGAGACGCCACACCGCCACCTCACCCGATTGCGGATCGAGCAGGCCCGCAGGTTGCTGACCACCACCCCGCTCAGCCTCGAACAGATCGCCCCACGCTGCGGATTCGCCTCCCCGGGCGCGTTGTCGTCGGCCTTCCTGCGCCAGATGGGGGTACGCCCGTCCGCGTACCGCAAGAACTGATCGATCAACCGCAATCGGCCGCATGTCCGGCCAGATCGGCAGCTCCTACGTTGGGGCGCATGCCCTATTCCTATGGCGTCACCGCACGTTCCCAGGCCCCTCCCGACGCCGTCTTCGCGGCGCTGGTCCACGCGGCCACCTGGCCCCGCTGGTCACCGACGACCGGCAGGATGCCGGCGACACCAGGATCCTCCGCACCGGCCGGAGCGTCTCCCGCGAGCGGATCGTCGAGCTGATCGACGACCGGCGGTTCGTCTACGACAACCTCGGCGGCCCCTTCCGCTCGTACCGGGGGACCGTCGATCTCGCCCCAGCATCCGGCGGGGGCACGCACATCACATGGTCTGCGGTCTTCGTGCCGAAGATCCCTTTCTTGGGTGGTTTCTGGACGTGGTACCTGACTCGCTTCATGCAACGCATGGCCGACGGCCTGGCCGCGTACACCGGAAGCGGTGGGCGGCATGGGGCCTGATGGCACTGTCCGCCGTCGGCTTCGCCGTCGCGTCGGTGCCGCCCTACTTGAGCGGGGACGCCGCCGATGCCCCGCTGCCGCTCAACCCGGACGTGGCGCTGCACTACCTGTCACTGGCGGTGCACGCCCTCCCCGGCGGCCTGGCCCTGGCGCTCGGGCCGCTGCAGTTCGTCGGCCGCCTCCGCGCCCGCCGGCCCAAACTGCACCGTGTCGTCGGCCGGGTGTACATGATCTCGGTCGTGATCGCGTCGATCGCGGCCGCCGTCAACGCCGCGATCACGATCAGCGGCTTCGCGGTTCAGGTCGCGTTCTTCATCCTGGTGGCGGCGTGGTTGTACACCGTCGCGATGGCCTACCGGTGCATCCGCCGGGGTGAGGCGCGGCTGCACCGGATCTGGATGATCCGCAACTACGCGCTGACGTTCGCGGCGGTCACCCTGCGCGTTTATCTGCTGCTCGGACTGCAGCTGTCGCCTTCGCTCGGGTTCGAGGCGATCTACACCTCGGCCGTGTGGGCGTCCATCCTGGGCAACGTCCTGGTGGCGGAATACATCGTCGTCCAGCGAGTGCCGGCTCGGTAAACGATTCCCCCTCCGCGCGAGCTTTACCTGCCATCGGGAAGTTTTGGCTGGTCAACGGGGTTCCTTGACCTGTGGAGGGAGGGGAGGATCGATGGGAAGATGGAAACGGTCGTCGTACCGCGCACGAAGGACCGTAGCCACAGGCGTACTCATGACGTTCATGTGCCTGGGGCTGAGTTTGCTCTTCTTGATGTACGTAGGCGGCAAGGAAAGTGACAACGCTCTGCAACGGGGCCTGTCCGCCTGGGGCGACGTCGAACCCCTGATCCAGCAGGAGCGCCTGCCTCCCGTCCTGCCGCATGAGCACGACGAGGTGATCCAGGTGCTGGATCCCCTGGACAAAGTGGCCGCGGCCAGCAGTCAGTTGATCGGCGCGCCCCCGATGGCGACCTTCCACCCCATGAACGGCAAACTGAGCGGCACCAGGATCTTGTGTCCCCCGGCGGGCTTGGCCGGCTGCAGCACCGTCACGTCGATCAACGTCGACCAGCCCGACGGCATCTGGTCCATCTACGTGGCGACCCCCACGGTCCCCTGGTACGGCAACACCACCGCGGTGTTGCTGGCGATCGGCACGTCCCTGCTGATGACGGCGGCGGTCACCGCCTGGGTGTTCCGCGACATCTCCAAGGCCGTGGAACCGGTCTCCGCGATCCAGCGGCAACTGGCCGACATCACCGCGACCCACCTCGAACGCCGCGTCCCCGTGCCCGACGCCTACAAGACCTACGAAGAGGTGACCGTCCTGGCCGAGACGGTGAACGACACCCTCGACCGGCTGGAGGCCGCCTACGAACGCCTGCGGCGCTTCACCTCCGACGCCTCCCACGACCTGCGCAGCCCGATCACCGCCATGCGCCTCCACCTGGACGAAGCCCTCGCCTACCCCAAGGACGCCGACTGGTCACAGGTCGCCACGAAGGTCATGGCGGGCGTCGACCGGCTCCAGGCGATCGTGACCGACCTGCTGGCCCTGGCCCGCCTCGACGCCGGCGCCCCCCTCAACGGCGAACCCACCGACCTGGGCGTGCTCGCCGCCGCCGAACTCGACCAGCGCACCCACGGCGCGACGATCGTCCGCCGCCTGGAGGACGGCGTGTGCGTCGACTGCGACCGCCTGCGCATCTCCCGGGTGCTGGTGAACCTCCTCGACAACGCCGAACGCCACGCCACCTCCCGGATCACCGTCACCGTCCGCGCCGAGGACGGCACCGCCGTCCTCGAGGTCCTGGACGACGGAGACGGCGTCGCCACCGCCGACCGCGAACGGGTCTTCGAACGCTTCACCCGCCTGGACGCGGCCCGCGACCGCGACTCGGGAGGCACGGGCCTCGGCCTGGCCATCGCCAGGGAGATCGCCCACGCCCACGGAGGCACGCTGACCATCGAGGACAGCGAACGGGGCGCACGGTTCGTGCTCCGTCTCCCCCAGTGCCCCGGGGCCCGCGAGACGTCCCTGCAGACCGTGCCGACGCCGGCGGACGGACCGAACCGGCATCCCTGGCCCGACTGGCTGCGGAGGGCGGTCATCATGAACGACCGGGGGCAGATCTCCAAAGGCGTGGCCAGTCAAGCCCGGCAGCAGAGCCGCTGGTGATCTAGGCGATGAGCAGGCGCAGGCCGAGCTCGGCGGCGTCGAGACCGGAGAGGTCGCGGTTGCGGTCGGCCCATCGGCCGGAGGCGAGGTCGTCGCGGAGGGTGTCGACCACACGGCGCTCGGCCTCCGGGCCGACCCTGGCCCAGATCGACATGCCGCCGCGGACCTGCGCGTCCAGGTATGCCTCGGGGCGTCGCCAGAAGGCGTGGTAGAAACCGTCGGCGCAGTCCCACGGGACGAGCACCGGTTCGATCCGGGCTCCGATCGCTCCGGCCAGCTCACTCAGCGAAGGCCGGTCTGCCCACAGGCCGGCGAACTCCGGCAGGTAGTCGCGATTCAGCCAGAACAGGTCGGCGGCTCGGGCGTCGCAGGTGAACACGACCACCCGGCGGGCGACCCGCCGCATCTCCCGCAGACCCGCGATCGGATCCCCCCAGTGATCGATTGTGGCGAACGCCATCGCGGCGTCGAACGATCGGTCCTCGAACGGGAGATCCTCCGCGCTTCCCTCGACGCACGGCGCCGCACCGGCTGGGCGCTGGGCCCGCATGACCGCCGACGGCTCCACCGCCGTCACTTCAAGGGCCGGAGGCTCGTAGGAACCAGTGCCGGCCCCGACGTTCAGCACGGTCCGCGCCTCGCCGAGTGCGGCCCAGATCTGCCGGGCGATACGCGGGTCGGTGCGCCGTGTCAGGGTGTAGGTGGTTCCGATGGTGTCGTACAAGTGTCCGCTGGACATCAGACCGCCTCTGTCCCTGGCGGCAGACCATGCGTCAGCCGCCACCCGACACCATGTTTTCCCAAGCCCACCGGCGAACTCACTCGGCCGCTCATCATCATCGAGGCTCAGGCTTCTTCGCCCTCATGGGCGTTGGTGGCCACCACCCGGATAGCGGCTGTGCGTGCGGCCCTCATCGCCCTCATGGGCGTTACTCGGATAGCGGCGGTGGGCGCGGTCCGCTTCATTCGAGCGGTCCGCTTCATTCGATAGGTCGTCGCGGTTGCGTCGCAGGCGGCTCGGGCGTCTCCTGACCTGCGCCTGTTCCGAGTTCCGATGATCGCGTTGGCACACGGTGCCCGCCACCGTGCCGTGCAGCTGCGCGACGATGACGGCGGGGTATCGGGGCGGAATACCGGTACACCGGCGCAGGCTCGGTGCCTGCCGCGTCCGCGCACCGCAGGTCATCAACGATCAGGCCACGCTGCTCTGAGCGGATCCGCCGCAGGCGGATCGGGTCGATATCGCGGCGGGCGGCCTCACATGATGGACGCATGAGCGATGAATCGAAATCCCCTTTGTTCGACGTGCATGTGCGGCGTCGGCTTTACGAGCAGCGAACGCTCGTTCTCGACGGCCCTCTCGACGACGACAACGGCACTCTTCTCACCACGCAATTGATAACCCTCGCGACCCAGGATCCCTCGGCCGACATCGCATTGTGGATCCATTCCCCGGGTGGTTCCGTGCCGTCGATGCTGGCGATCCGTGACGTCATGCGGCTGATTCCGTGTGACGTGTCGACGCTGGTGCTCGGCATCGCCTACAGCGCCGGCCAGTTCCTGCTCTCCTCGGGCGCCCGGGGCAAACGCCGCGCGCTGCCCCACGCCCGGGTGCTGATGCACCAAGGCTCGGCCGGAATCGGCGGCACCGCCGTCGACATCGAACTGCAGGCCAGCGACCTGCGGCACACCCGCGACACGGTGCTCGGCCTCATCGCCGAAGACACCGGCCAGCCCGTGGAGCGCATCTTCGACGACTCCCTGCACGACCGCTGGTACACCGCACAGGAAGCGCTCGACTACGGCTTCATCGATTCGATCGTCAGCGATTTCGGCGAGATCGCGCCACTCGCCACCCATCGGCTCGGTTTCGGCGTCACCGAAGGAGCGGCCCGATGAGCACTTACACGATCCCCAACGTCATCGCCCGCAATTCACGCGGCGAACGTATTCTCGACGTCTATTCACATCTGCTCACCGAACGAATCGTCTATCTCGGCACCGCGATCGACGCGGGCGTCGCGAACGCGCTCATCGCGCAGCTGATTTTCCTGGAGTCCGACAATCCCGACGCCGAAATCCAGTTCTACATCAACTGCGAAGGCGGCGACCCGAGCGCCATGCTCGCCATCTACGACACGATGCGCTACATCCGCCCGAAGGTCGCCACCACCTGCATCGGCCAGGCCATCGCGGTGGGCGCGGTGCTCCTGGCGGCCGGCGCCGAAGGCAAACGGGCCGCCCTCCCCCACGCACGGGTGGTCCTGCACCAGCCGGCCGCCCAGGGACGCGGCGCGATCCCCGACCTCATCCTGCAGGCCGACGAGGTCGTGCGAGTCCGGGCCGACATCGAGCGCATCCTGTCGCGTCACACCGGCCAGACCGTCGAGACCCTGCGCGCCGACACCGACCGCGACCGCGTGTTCACCGCGACGGCGGCGATGGAATACGGGCTCCTCGACCAGATCATCGAGGAGAACGCACGTAACTGATCGCAGCGAACGCCGGGGCCGGGGCCGCGTTAGGCGGCCAGCAGCGTGACCCCCGCCGACGCGCCACCACCCTGCGCCGCCCGCAGGTTCTCGGTCACCGCGAAGGTCAGATCGACCAACGTGACCTCCAGCGCCCCGGCGACCGCGGCGATCATCTCGCTCGACGGCTCCTTGACGCCCCGCTCCATCTCGGAGAGGTACTGCGGCGATACCCCGGCACGGCGCGCGGTATCGGCCAGCTTCTCCCCACGCTCGTGGCGGATCTCCCGCAGGCACTCACCGAGCGCCTCGCGCCACAGCGGCTCCCGCGCGGGCTCCGGCTCGCTTCGATCGCTCAGTCGCCGCAGCGGCGTAACAGAGGAGGCCATGCCTCACCATAAACAGCCACCGAGCCGAGGTCCCGACCTCTTCGCGCACAGCACAACCGGGAACGTGATGAGCTTGTTCCGCTTTGACGGACACCGTCGTTGTGGTGGTCAGGCCGCGAGAGTTTCCTCGTAAGCGGCGGGGCTAACGTAGCCGAGCCTGCTGTGCAGGCGACGCAGGTTGTACCAGCTCTCGATGAACTCGAAGATCGCGCTGTGGGGGCGGCTGCTCGGGTGGGCCATCGGCGTTCGTCCAGGAGTTCGCCCTTGATCGTGGCGAAGAACGACTCGGCCAGGGCGTTGTCCCAGCATTGGCCCGTCCGGCCGACCGACAGCCAGACATCAAGCCGTTGTGCCAGCTGAGCGTAGGCGGCGCTGGTGTACTGGCAGCCGCGGTCGGAGTGGAAGATCACCGGCGTCGCGGGACGGCGGGTGTGCCACGCCTGCTGCAGGGCGTCGGCGACGAGTTCGGTGCGCAGATGGTCGGCGGTGGCCCAGCCGACCACCCGCCGGGAGGCGATGTCGATGACCGTGGCCAGGTACAACCAGCCCTCATCGGTGGCAACATACGTGATGTCGCCACACCGGCGGGTGTCGATCCCTCCCGCGTCGGGATGGAAGTCCCGCCCGATCAGGTCGGGCCACCCGCCCGCATCCGGGGCGGGGATCGTGGTGATCTGCCGGCGGTGCCGGTGCCTGCCCTGTAATCCCAGCACGCGCATCAGCCGGGCCACCCGGCGCCGGCCGCACGGCTCTCCCTCCCGCCGCAGGGCCACGTGGATGCGTGGCGCTCCATAGGTGCCCCGCGAATCGCGGTGGACGACGCCGATGCGACCGCTCAACTCCTGATCACGGACAGCGCGGGGGCCCGGAACGGCGATGCGGCGTGCGTAGAAGGCGGTGCGGGAGACCTTCAGCAGCTCACACGTCCGCTTGACGTTGCGTCCGCCGCGCTTCTCCGCCTCGATGAACGGGTCCACGTTCACCGGGTCTCCTTCGCAAAGAAAGCCGTGGCCCGCTTGAGGATGTCAAAGTCCTCGCGCAACCGGCGGTTCTCCCGCCGCAACGCGGCCAGCTCCTCCCGCTCGGCGCTGGTCAGCCCTTCCCGACTGCCGGCGTCGACCTCGGCCTGGCGGACCCAGGCCCGCACCGCGGTCTCGGTCAGTTCGAAATCCTTGGCCACCTGGCCGACCGAGCGGTCACCTCGCCGGCACAGCTCGACGATTTCGGCCTTGAACTCCGGCGTGAACGAGCGGCGAGGACGTTTCTTCTTCCCCATGCTCTCCATGATGGACATCCTTCCGGGGACGAACCCCTGATCTCAGATGTCCGTCACACCGGATCAAGCCCAGTGATCGTCAACGAGCCTGGCGTGTTATGGCCACAAATGGCCGACGCTGATGGTTCGCACTCCATCAGTACTGGCAACACTGGGATTGGTCGATGAGCCCCCTAACGGCGGGCCCGGGATGCTGTGCACGGGTGGGGCATCCAGGACCAGCCGAGAGACGCAAGCGACCGATTTCCGTCCCGGCCCGTCTGCCCTTAAGGCCCTCTGACCGTATGGCCCTTCGGAGCACGGACCATCGGAGCACGGACCATCGGAGCACGGACCATCGGAGCACGGACCATCGGAGCACGGACCATCGGCTCCGGCGGTCCAGCGGAGCAGCGGAGCAGCGGAACGGCGTGGCCCAGGAGGTGCTGCGCATGCCCGAACTGCGCTCGCCGAACAGATCGGCCAGGCTGCTCGGGCTATGGGCGATCACGGAGGTCGGTGCCGACAACGCGACCGACGATGCCCCAGCGACGCCTACCTGACCGAGACCAGTCACGGTGACTTCGGCATGAGCAGCTTCTCCGGCCACCCGGCTCCGCCCGGAGCAAACCGTTCATCGTCGTTGAGGCTTATTGGAGGTAAAAACTATCTAGCATTGACCCGACACCTTTACAAAGTAAGTCTCAGCGAAAATTCTCCGTCATGCCGAGCTCCACCTCGCCCATCGTCACCCGCAGGTCCGCCGGCGCCTGCAGCTCGATTGCGCGACCGGGCGCAGCAGCGTCCACCGCGCCGTTCAGGACTGCCCTGGTGTCGTTGGCCCAGCCGAGCTTGCCGAACGGCTCCCGCGTGGCCGCCGCCGTCGACGACAGCGGGTTCCAGTCGGCGATGACGCCCAGCCAACCCGTCCATCGGGATCTCCAGCACCGCCCAACCCGGGCGGCGCTGGATCCGCTTGGCGATCTGGCCCACCGGGGAGCGGTCGGTCTACCGCCCCGACTGGCTGACCGCTTTGGCCCCGGTCGACCACCGCTGGGGCTGTCGAACCGAGCTGATGCTCAGCGCCTAAGGGAGGTGACGTCACCGACGGCAAATGGTCTCGTTCCGGCGGCGCTTTCGGCCTTGACGACATTGCCGATGGCCCGTGCCTACCCGCGTGGCTGGGCTACACGTGGCGGCCAGGCGGTGGCAACCAAGGCTGTTTAGAGGCAAGAAGCGGCGGAGGTGGATGCCGGCTTGGGGATCATCGGCACAGCGGTTGGCGCCGAGTGTGATCGAGCTTAGGTGCGATCGAGGTGACGCTGTTCATCACGTCTTCGTTCCACGATGTGGAGAGTCGACCGAGCGGGCCACGGTGACTCGATGATTCATGATGCACTCAGCGCCGGGAACTGAAGGGGGCGCCTCTCAGTGCTTATTCGGGATGGGCTTCGACGGGCTAACGCGAACAGGTCGAAGGAATGCCCTCCGACCCGTTCTTCACACGCAGACGCTGAAATATCGAGCCCCGGTCGAAGAAGCGATTCACGCACTGACCACCGAACGCGAAGCGCGTCGGGTGGCCCAGACCGGGTCACGAGTCGCTAGATGGTGTCCTGCTGTTCCAGCCATTTGAGAATCGCCTGGTTGGCTTCTTCGGGCTCCTCTTGCTGGATCCAGTGACCGCAATCCAGATTGACCACTTCCACATTGGGCACGAACTCGGCCAGTCGTTCAGACTTCGAGACAGCATCTCGGTCGCCGTAGATCATGAGTGCGGGCTGTCGGATGATCGGGTCCACGTCCGCCAGCAAGTCCCAGTTGCGGTCGAGGTTTCGGTACCAATTTATGGTGCCCGTGAACCCTGTCGATTCGAAAGCCGACACCAGAACCGCCAGTTCGTCGTCGCTCATGATGGGCTCGCCGAGGGGCGTCTCCGCTCGGGCGAGATCGATCAACGCCATACCCGGCCGGAACTCTCTGGGGGGCTCGTTCTTCCGGTAGAGGTTGCGGAGGAACTGGAAGGTGTTGGCTTCGAACACGGCGTCCGCGACGCCTGGTTGTCGATTGAAATGGACGAGGTGGAGGTCGCCGCCGAACACCTCTTCCAGGAACTCGACCCAGGGCTTTTCTCCGCGCTCCTGGTAGGGCAGGCTCAGGTTGATCACTTTGTTCACGCGGCTCGGATGCAGCAGGGCCAGGCTCCAGACGACGTTCGCACCCCAATCGTGGCCGACGAAAGTGGCGTCTTCGTATCCGTAGTGATCGAGGAGGGCGATGAGATCACCCGTCAGGTGTTCGATGTCATATTCGCTCACTTCGGTCGGGCGGGATGAGTTCCCATAACCTCGCTGGTTCGGAACGATGACGTGGTAGCCCGCTGCCGCTAGGGCGGGCATCTGATGGCGCCAGGAGAAGGCGTGCTCCGGCCAGCCGTGACAGAGCACAATGGGTTTCCCCGCATTCTGTCGGCCTGCTTCGAAGACTTCGAGTTCCACCCCGTTCACCGGAACAAGGGTGGGTTTGGGGAAATCGGCCGGATCGAACATCACGTTTCCTCGCTGTGTTGCCGCAGGGGCGGTCCCTTGCGGTGTGGTCGCCATCTTGCCGACCGAAACCGGTCACCCCATGACCGGTTTGAGTGGCAACGTTGGCGGCGTGCGAACCGACCGGCTGGTGGCCATCCTTCTCCTGCTGCAACGGCGCGAACAGGTGACGGCGGCAGAGGTCTCCCGAGAGCTGGAGGTCTCCGAGCGCACCGCGCGCCGTGACCTCGACGCCCTGGCCATGGCCGGGGTGCCCGTCTACTCCATGCAGGGCCGAGGCGGTGGTTGGCGTCTCGTGGGGGGTGCCCGCACCGATCTATCCGGGTTGACGGAGAGTGAGGTCCGCGCGCTGTTCCTGGTGGCCGGACCGGCTTCGGCTGCGACGCCGGCCGTGAAGGCGGCGCTGCGCAAGCTCGTCCAGGCCCTGCCGGAGCCTTTTCGGGTGCAGGCCGAAGCGGCAGCCTCCTCGCTGGTCATGGACCCGGGACGGTGGGGGTCTGGCCGGTTCGAGGCCCGACCGCCCCGGTTCCTCGACGAACTCCAGAACGCGGTGATCCGCGGGGTTCAGGTGCGGCTCGGCTACGTCGACAGCACCGGCGTCGAAACCGAGAGGACCGTGCACCCGCTGGGCATCGTCGCCAAAGGTCCGTCCTGGTACCTCGTCTCCCACACCGAGACCGGTCGGCGGACCTTCCGGATCGACCGCGTCTCGTCCACCGAGCCGACCGGCGATCCCGTGCACCGGCCTGCGGACTTCGACCTGGCCGCGAGCTGGCGCGAGATCGCCGACGAGATCGACCGTAAGCGATCGCCCCTTGAGATTCAGGCGCTGTGTACGCCTGACTGGATAGGCCGGCTCCGGATGATGCTCGGCGGACGGCTTGAGGTGGGAGGTCCCACGAGCGACGGCCGCATCGAGGTCGTGATCCGGGGCTACAACGAGTACGCGCTGGCCGGCGAGCTGGCCGGACTGGTCGAATGGCTCGAGGTGATCGGCCCTCCCGGGGTGCGAGACCACCTGGTCTCGATCGGCAACGCGCTCGTCGAGCGATACGGCTGAGGCCCTCTCGCACCGGGCCAGGTGAACGCGTGAATTGGGCGGGGCAAAGCAGGCATTCCATAGCGATTCGGATCCACCAGCCGCCGGTGTAGCACCTCGATCGCCTGCCGCCGAGGATCTCGGCCGCGCGGCGCAGCCGAACTGGTTGCAGGCGCTCTCCGGCAGTGCCCTGCGGCAGGCGATGATCGACCACCTCAACGGCGTCATGGGCCACTACCAAGGCAAGATCTACGCCTGGGACGTCGTCAACGAGGCCTACGCCGACTCCGGCGCGCGGCGGGACTCCAACTTCCAGCGGACCGGTGACGACTGGATCGAGGTGGCCTTCCGCACCGCGCGGGCCGCCGACCCGGCCGCCAAGCTCTGCTACAACGACTACGCCATCGAAGACGCAGGCCGTCCACGCCATGGTGCGCGACTTCAAGCAGCGTGGCGTGCCGATCGACTGCGTCGGCCTCCCGGCCCACTTCACCAGAGGCAGCCTCTACAACGCCGACTTCCGGACCACGATCTCCAGATTCGCCGCCCTCGGCGTCGACGTGCAAGGGCGCTCCCCCGCAGACCTACGCCGCCGTGGTGGACGACTGCCTCGCGGTGGCCCGCTGCACCGGCATCACGGTGTGGGGCGTGCGCGACCGGGACTCCTGGCGGCCGGGTGACAACCCGCTGCTGTTCAGCGGCGGCGACAAGAAGCCGGCCTCACCGCCCTGAACACGGTCTCGCCGTCCCCGGTCCCGGGCAGGTGCACGGCGACGATCGCGACGACGGCCAGCTGACCGTGCGGTGGACCTGGCCCGGGAGCCAGACCATCACGAGCCTGTGGAACGGACGCCGGAGCGTGTCCGGTTCCGGCGTCACCGTGGTCAATGCCCCCTCCAACGGCTCCATCTCCGCCAGCGGCTCCAGAAACTTCGGATTCACCGCAAACGGCACCGTGGCCACCCCCACCGCCACTTGCACGACTCGGGGCTCGTCGGGGCGATCCCGTGGAGAAGTCAATCGCCCGTCCAGGTGAAGGCGCGGCCGAGTCGGGCGGCGGCCGCGAGCGTCGGGAGCGCGATGCGGGCGGCCCGGGTGCCCGCCGGGGTGGCGAGCCGTTCGATCCAGCGCAACGGCTGGAGCGACGTGCGCACGGCCTCCCCCGCGTAGGCGGCCATGCGTCGCTGGTAGCGGTGCACCGCCAGCGGGATCGTGGACGTCCCGGCCTGGACGAGCGCCAGTTCCTCCGCGAGCAGGTCGGCGTCGCGGATCGCCGTCGCCGCGGCCATGCCTCCCGTGGGCGGCATCGCGTGCACGGCGTCGCCCAGCGCGGTCACGGCGCCGGCCGGCCACGGCGTGAAGTCGGCGTCGGGGTCGGCCGCGTGGAAGCCGAAGAAGGCTGCCGAAGCGGGATCGGCCGCGTCGACCAGGGCGCGGACGTCCGCGTCCCACCCGCGCAGCAGGTCGCCGGTGAGGCCGATCAGCGCGGTGGCGTCGAGTTCCCGAGGGCCGTCGGGGTAGGCCCCGTCGGGGGCCAGCACACCCCAGACCAGCGACGGCGGCTCGATGATCGCCGGGACCTCGGTGCAGGACGAAGGGTCGACCTCGGTGCCCGATTCGGGGTCGTGGACGGTGAGGAACAACCCCACGCCGCCGGGGCCGAACGCCAGGGCGGGGCCGGGCGTCAGCAGCGCGGGGACCAGCGGCCGGGTGACGGCGGTCAACGGGGTGCGGCCGGCGATGCCGCTCACCCCGGCCGGGGTGGACGTCGGCCGTCCGGCCAGCGCCGATGCGACGCGCGAGCCCACGCCGTCGGCGCCGACCAGCAGGTCGCCCCGTTCGGCGCCGCCGTCGGCGAAGTGGGCGGTGACGGTGCCGTCGGGGTGCCGGGGAGGAGAGCTACATCCTCAAGGTCCGCGTCGGCTCGCCGCGTGACCTCGAGGACGAGCACTACGCCGAGTTGCGCAAGCCGCGCGATCCGAGGCGTTCTGCCGGGCGCTGCGCCAGGAGGTGAGCGACGCCCTGGCCGAGCTCGACCATATGCTGCCGACGCTGTCGTGGGTGCAGATCGCCGACCGGAAGGGCGGCGCGATCAAGCTGTCCCCGATCGAAACCGCCCCCGAGCCGCGTAACCTGCGCCGGATCAAGAACGAGGTCGCCCGCCGGTGGAGCGCGGTCCCGCTCATCGATGTGCTGAAGGAGGCGATCTTGCGGACCGGCTGCCTGGAGAAGGTGGCCTCGCTGACCGGGGGCGGCCACCTGGAGGGGCAGGTGCTGGCCGAGCGTCTGATGCTGCTGATCTACGCCTACGGCACCAACTGCGGGATCCGGTCGGTCACCTCCGGCGCGCACCCGCACACCGAGGAGGAGCTGCGGTATGTGCGCCGCCGCTATCTGAGCGCGGAGGTGGCGCGGATGGTCGCGGTCGAGATCGCCAACGCCACCTTCGCGGTGCGCGATGCCGGATTGTGGGGTGCCGGGTCGACGGCGGTGGCCTCCGACTCCACCCATTTCCGGGCCTGGGATCAGAACCTGTTCACCGAGTGGCACTCGCGCTACGGCGGCCGCGGCGTGCTGGTCTACTGGCACGTCGAGCGCGGGTCGGTGGTGGTGCACTCCCAGACGCTGAAGGCCTCGGCCTCAGAGGTGGCCGCCATGGTGGAGGGCGCCATCAGGCACGGCACCACCATGAAGGTGGAGGGCAACTACGTCGACTCCCACGGCCAGTCGGAGATCGGGTTCGGCATCACCCGGCTGCTGAACGTCGACCTGCTCCCGCGCATCAAGCAGATCAACCACGTACGGCTGTACCAGGCCGAGCCGGGGGACGCTGCCCGGTACGGGCGGGTGGCGCCGGCGCTGACCCGGCCGGTGCGCTGGGACCTGATCGCCACCAACGACGACCAGGTGATCAAGTACGCCACCGCGATCCGGACCGGCACCGCCTCCACCGAGGCGATCTTGTCGCGGTTCACCCGCTCGGCCTCGCACCCGGCCTACCAGGCGATGCTGGAGATCGGCCGCGCCCAGCGCACCGTCTTCGTGGCCCGCTACCTGCGCGATCGCGACCTGCGGCGGCAGATCGAGGAAGGCCTGAACGTGGTGGAGGCATGGAACGGCGCCAACGCGGTCATCTGCTACGGACGCGGCGGGGAGATCTCCACCAACCGGCGCGAGGAGGTGGAGATGACCGCGCTGGATCCTCCAGGCGGCGCTGGTGTTCGTCAACACCCTCATGCTGCAGGACGTCCTGGCCGACGAGCAGTGGGCGGGCCTGCTCACCCCGGCCGACCGGCGCGGCCTGACCCCACTGTTCTGGCAGCACGTCCGCCCCTACGGCGAGGTCAGGCTGAACACGGCCGTCCGGCTGCCGATCACCGACCCCGCTGGCGCGCCGCGCTGAGAAGCCGCCGGTCGGCTCGCCACCCGCGAGGATGACGGCCAAGGGCACATCACCTGGTGAAGAACGCGGCGTGAAGAACGCGGCCCGGTTGCCCGGCGTTTCCTGCCAAGATCCTCAACTTGACGACCGGCTCCGTGAGGCCTCTCGCCGGCACGGCACGGTCCTGGCGGACACCTTCCCCTACCCCGTTCCCCTGCCCTGTCTCCACCGACGCCAGGTTGTGGAGCCGCGACCGGCTCCACGCCGCTCCCCTGGGCCACGAACGCATCGCCGCCGCGGCCGCCCACGCCTTGGACGTGCCCGGCAGCGACCTCACCCGGACCGACGAACTCCCCGGGTCCGCCACCCGAACGCCCTGCTCCCCACCGGGGCCGAGATGGGCTGGGGCACCGCCTTCCTCGGCCCCTGGCGGATCCGCCGTATCCGGGGCCGATCGAGCGGCGACGGCCGGACGGCCAAACGCCCGGCCCTGCTCCCGGTCATCCCCCGGCCGTGACGACCGCCCGGCGGGCCCGGCTCAGTGCGGGGCCGGGATCAGCGACACGTGGTAATGACCGATGAGCCACTGCTGGCCGGTGCGTTCGAGCACCATGGTCACGTGCCGGTGGACGGTCGGAGTGTGGCCGGGGAACTCGAAGTGCGCGGTCGCGTAACCGACGATCACATTGTCCGCCGAGCGGCGGGCGTCGATGATCTCGTACTCGACCCCGGTCAGCGGCTCGGGGTCGTAGTAGGCCACTACGGCGTCGCGTCCTCGCACGGGGTCGGGGTGGCCGCCCTGGAAGATGGCGTCTTCGGCGAAGGCCGACCCGATCTCGGTGGTGTCGTGCACGTCGATGCCGTGTTTCCAGGTGTCGAGGACGCTCGCGAAGATCTCCTCGTCGCTCTTCTCGCCTGCCATGTTCCCGCTCCTTTTCGCTCGGTCGCCGAAGTTCAGCGGCCGGCGATGAGGCCGCCGTCGACGTGCAGGAACTCGCCAGTGACCAGCGGCGACTCCTCCAGGTAGATGACGCCCCTGGCGATGTCGTCGACGGTGCCGGTGCGCTTGTTGGGGTGGAGCTGCGAAAGCTGCTCCGGGGTGGCGCCGCCCTGGATGGGGGTGTCGATGAAGCCCGGGGAGACGGCGTTGACGCGGGCCGCCGCGCCGGCAGGCGGCTGGGAGGCGGCCCACGACGTGCAGCGCGCCGCGCTTTATGGAGTGGTAGCGTCGTGGAGAGTTGTCGATCTTTCTCATAAGCGGCCGGAGCCCTTCATGAGCCTGGCAAGTGTCGACCTCAACCTGCTCGTCGCGCTGGACGCGCTGTTGACCGAGCGCAACGTCACGCGGGCGGCCAAGCGGACGTCGGTCGGGCAGCCTGCGATGAGCGCCTCGCTGGCGAGACTGCGCAAACATTTCGGTGATCCGCTGCTGGTGCGGGAAGGGCGGAGCCTGCAGCGGACGCCGCTCGCCGATACGCTGGTCGGGCCGGTACGGGAGGCGCTGAGCGCCGCCGAGGCGGTTTTACTTCGCTCGCCCGGCTTCGACCCGGCGAAGGACAAGGCCGCGTTCACGATCATGGCGGCGGATTACGTCACGATAGTGCTCCTGGGCCCGCTGCTGGAATCGATCGCCGGTACGGCGCCGCACATTCGGATCTGCATGCGTCCGGTCGACGCCGACTTCGCCGACCAGCTCCGCTCCGGAGCGGTCGACATGGTCATCATCCCGACCAAGCTCGCCGACCGGAAGCTTCCCTTCCCCCACGAGCCGCTGTTCACCGATCGCTACGTGCTGGTGGTCGATCGGAACCACCCTGACGTGCGCGATTCGGTGACACCCGAACAGGCCACCGCACTCCGGTACGTCGCCTTCAGCGGGGGAACCGTCTCACCGATCACCAACGTGGATCTGGAGGCGCTGAATGTGCACATTCCGGTGGAGCTGACGACGGAGAGCTTCGCGGTGCCGCTGCTCCTGCTCACCGGAACCCGGCTGGCCACCATCGCGCCGGAACGTCTGGCTCTCAAACTGGTCAGCGTGGCACAACTGCGGATCGTGGAATATCCGTTGTCGCTGAGCGCCATCCAGGAAGCCATGTACTGGAACCCTCGCGACAACGACGACCTCGCGCACCAGTGGCTCCGCCGCCGGCTCATCGACACGGCTCGCAGCATCTAATTTCTCAACGATTCTCCTCCGCCCACGGGAGAATCACCTTCTCAAGCGCGTTCAGACCGTAGAAGAGAACGATGCTGATGACGCCGAGCAGGGCCATGGCGGCGAAGGCCAGCGGGGTGTCCGCGCTCGCGCCCGACTGCACGATGACGAAGCCGAGTCCGGCGTCGGCACCGACGAATTCCGCGATGACCGCGCCGATGACCGCCAATGAGATCGCCGTCTTGAGACCCACCATCACCTGCGGCAACGCGTACGGAAAACGGACTTTGACAAACACCTGCAGGCGGCTGGCGTCGTAGGAGCGGACCAGCTCGGTCAGCTCGGCGGGAGTGGATTTCAGGCCGGTGGCCGTTGAGATCACGATCGGGAAGAAACAGAGCAGGAACACCATGACGATCTTCGGAAACGGCCCGAAGCCCAGCCAGACCACAAGGATCGGCGCGATCGCAATCTTCGGTACGGCATTCACCGCGAGCAGCAGCGGATAAATCATCTTCTCAAGTAACCGCGAACCGGCGATCGACATCGCCGTGGAGATTCCGACGACGACCGCGACCGCAAACCCCTGCACCGTCTCCAGCAGGGTCACCCAGGTCTGCTCCAAGAGGAAGCCGGACTGGCCGATGAAGGCCTCGATCACGTCGTCCGGCGCGGGCACCAGGAACTGCTCGATCGAGAAGACGATCGTGGCCAGCCACCACAGGGCGACCAGGACGACCAGGGCGATGACGGGGAGGCCCCAGTCCACCAGACGCCGCGTCGCCCTGGAGCCGATCCGCCGCGTCCGCGGCACGGCGGTCATCCGGCGCCCTCCGGCGCCATCGGCGCCGGCATCAACAGCTCGTGCAGTTCGGCGCTGACCTCGGCGACTCGGTCCGCGTACGCGTTGCGCCCGAGTGTGCGCGGGCGTGGGATGTCCACGTCGATGATCTTGCGGAGCCGGCCGGGCCGGGGGCTGAGCACCGCCACCCGGTCGGCGAGCAGCACCGCCTCCTCGATGGAGTGGGTGACGAAGACGATGGTCATCTCCCGCTCCATCCGGATGCGTTGCAGCTCTATCGACAACTCCTCCCGGGTCAGCGCGTCGAGCGCGGAGAAGGGCTCGTCCATGAGCAGGACGAGGGGATCCTGGATCAGCGAACGGCACAGGGACGCGCGCTGCTGCATGCCGCCCGACAACTCGTGCGGCAGCCGCTTCTCGAAACCGGCGAGACCGACGAGTTCCAGCAGCTCATGTGCCCGCCGGCGCTTGGCCGCCCGGTCCAGGCGGAGAATCTCCACCGGGAGCAGGACGTTGTCCAGCACCGTACGCCACGGCAGCAGGGCCGCACGCTGGAACATGAAGCTGACATCCTGCCGGGGTTTGCCCACCGGCTCACCGGCGACCGTGACCGTTCCCGACGAGGGCCGCAGCAGCCCGGCGACCATCCGCAACATGGTCGACTTGCCGCAGCCCGAGCGGCCCACGAGCGTCACCAGCTCGTTGCGGCGCACCTCAAGGGTGATGTCGTCCAGCGCGTGGACCTCACCCTGACGTCCGGCGAAGACGTGCGAGACGTGCGTGAGCTTGATCATGCCGCCTCGCCTAGCCCTGCGGCGTCAGGGACAGGTCGATGACCTGCTCGGGAGTCATTCCGGCCGGGATCGCACCCGAATCGGTGAGAAGCTTGATGTTCGCCTCGACCTTGGCCCTGCTGACCGCGCCGATCGTCTGGCCCTGCGCGGTGACGTAGGGAGCCATCGCCCGTACCTCCGCGGCCGCGACCTCCGCGTTCTGGGTGGGCTGGTACTTCTTGAGGATCTCGCCGGATTCCTCGGGGTTGGCGATGGAGTACTCCAGGCCCTTGAACAGGGCGGCGGCGAACCTCTTGACCACCTCGGGCTTCTCACTGGCCATGGTGTTCGAGGTCAGCAACGCGTTGCCGTACAGGTCGGGCAGGACCTCGCCGTACGGGAGGACGACGGCTTTCTTCCCCTGTGCGGCCTTTTCGATGAGCCCTCGGCCGACGACGAACTGGCCGATCGCGTCCACCGAGCCGCTCGCCAGCAGCTGTGGCAACGCGGGCGGGGCGCCCGGGACGAACGTGATCTTCGACGCGTCGACGCCGGCGGCCTTGGCGTAAACCGGGAAGGTCACCTGGACGGTGGAACCCGGCTGGTCGCCGATGGTCCTTCCCTCCAGGTCCTTCGGCGTTCTGATCCCGCCCTCCTCCAGCGCGATGATCGCGGCCAACGAGTTCTGGTGCACCATGCCGACGGCGACGACGGGCAGCTTCTCCTTGGCCATCGTGATCAGCGTGCCGGTGAAGTCGCCGATGCCGAAGTCGGCCCGGCCACCGGCCAGCAGCTTCATCGCGTCGACGGTGCCGGTGCCCGGCTTGATGTCGACGTTGAGCCCCGCGTCCTTGAAGTAGCCCTTCTCCAGCGCCACATAGGCGTACGCGTCGCGACCAAAAGTGTTGAACGAGGTCAGATAGCGGACGGTGTCGGCGGCTTGACCTTCGTCGTCTCCTCCGCCGCCGCCGCACGCGGCGACCATGAGCACGACGCCGGCGGCCCCGGCGAAGCGGGTGAACCAGGTGGCCTTCATTGTTCCTCCTTGTCGTTCTCTCCCAGGCACTTGAGTTCGACCAGACGGCAGCGGTAGCGGCCCTCGCCACGGTTGGTGAGCATGTGGATCTCGCCGGGATCGCGGTAGACAACTCCCCCGACGGGCTCGTGCACCAGACGCGGGTCACCCCCGTGGATCGAGTCGATGCGGTTGTCCGCCGCCTCCAGGGCGATCACCAGGTACGGGTTGAGGTGGTGGTGCCACGGCTGCGATCGGCCGGGCTCCAGCTCGATCTCCCAGACCCGCACCTGCTCGTTCTCGAAAACGATCTCCTGGCCGACGGGGCCCAGTTCGACGGGCTGCCCGTCGGGGCCGGGCACGGTCTTGGCGCTGGTCATGCCTTCTCCCCGAACTTCTCGAACTTCTCGAAACGGATCGGAGCGCATCCGGTGATGCGCTGATAAACGGCCGCGGCGACGTCCTCATCCGACGTGGGAGTGAAGGGCAGGATCGCGGCCACGTGCGCGTCGGGCCTGAGCAGGACAACGGTGTCGGTGCCCACGCCGAACCGGCGGCGCACCCGGTCGGCGGGGTCGAACAGGGCTCGCCCACGCAGCCCTGAGTCGTGCGGCGCGTCCCAGCGGGAGACCGCGAAACGCCGCAGTGCGGGACTGTCCTGAGCGGGCACCTGCGGGCGTCGCCGGGTGTCGGTGAAGTAGAGCGCGACGAAGGACTCGGCGGTGAGATCGTGCAGGTGAACCGGCCCTTCGAGGCCGAAGAGCGGCAGGTCGGGAGCGCGGTCGCCGGTGCGTACCGGCAGCGGGGCCGAACCGGTCCTGACCATCGACCAGTCGCCGGTGCCATCGACGTCGAGGCGGACCCCGAGCAGACCGCGCGTGAACGCGTTGCCCCAGTTGCCGTCGGTCATCGCCGTGACGGCCCCGCCCACGGCATCGCCCTGCCGGCTCATGGCGGCGCGGGCCGCTTCGGCCATCTGGCCTGAACCCTTGATCGCGACTGGGGCCTGCTCCACCTCGTAGCCGGCCAGCAGCGACTCCTCCGCCCAGCCGCGCAGCACCCAGGCGAGCCGCCACGGCAGGTTGCACGCGTCGAGCACGCCGGTGTTGAGGCCGAGCGCCCACATCGGAGTGATCAGGTGCGCGGCGTCGCCCATGAGGAACACCCGGCCCGTACGCCACCGCCCGGCCACGCGGTGGTGGACGGAGTAGAGGTTGGTACCGAGCACCTCGATGCCCTCGACCTCACCGATGAACCGGATGGCCTTGTCCCGCAACTCCTCGTACGTCGGCTCGGCGGCCTCCTTGGGCAGGGGGTGGAGGAAGCGCCAGCAGTGCGGCTGCCGGACCAGGACCACCCACTCGGAAGGGTCGGAGAAGTAGGCCAGGTAGGGGTAGTCGCGCGGGTTGGCGATATCCAGATCCACCTTGAGGTCGACCAGCACGTAACGCTCGTCGAGCGTGTGCCCCTCCACCGTGATACCGAGCCGCTCACGCACCCGCGAGCGGCCGCCGTCGCAGGCCAGGAGATAGCGGGCCTTGACGTGCCGCTCGCCGTCCGGGGTGTCGAACGTCAACTCGACGTGGTCGGCGTGTTGTTCGAAGGTGGTCAGCCGGTGCGCCATGTGCAGGGTCGCCAGTTCACGCGCCACGAGGCGGTCACGCAGGACCGGTTCGAGTTGGTGCTGGGGGATGTTGACGACGAAGGGGAAGCGGGTGTCCTCGGTGAGGTCTCCCGTACGCACGCTCAGCGTGGGTTCGTTGGTGGCCCGGTCGATCTCACCGATCTCGTCGATACGCAGTGAGGCGCGCAGCACGTCGGGCAGCACCCCGTACCGGTGCAGCACCTCCAGGGTGCGGGTGAGCACGGTGCCGGCCTTGGTGTCCAGCGAGAGCCGGTCGTCTTCCTCGAAGACGGCCACCGGCACGTCGTACCGGGTCAGTCCGAGGGCGGTGATCAGGCCGACCGGGCCCGCGCCCACCACCGCGACGGGAAGGGTCTCCCCGGTGGCGTCGAACCCGGCTCTCATGCTGCGACGCCTCTTCCGAATGCCCGGCAGTCGCATAACCAGTCGTGCCGCCGCGTCAGACCAATCACCGATTCCCCCAAACTGCTGCAGCGGACGACGCCTCTCTCAGGTGAAGGCGCGTCCGCCGTTGACGAAGAGGTTCTGGCCGGTCACGAAGTCCGAGCCGTGCCCGATCAGGTAGAGCATCGTGCCCACCAGGTCGTGCTGGTTCATCTCGCGTTTGAAGGCCCGCTGGTTGATGATCGCGGTGCCCATGGCGTGGTCCTGCCTGGCGACGTACGAGGCGTCGTGGGGCACGTAGCACGGTGAGATGGTGTTGACCGCGATGCCGTACCGCGCCACCTCGTGGGCGAGGGAGCGGGTGAGACCGACGATCGCCGACTTCGACGCGACGTAGTGCAGGAACATCGGCATCGCGGTCGCCACCACCATCGAGGACGTGTTAATGATCTTCCCGTAGTCCTGTTCGCGCATGACGGGAAAGACGGCCTTGCAGCACAGCCAGGTGCCGAGAACGTTCACGCGGAACGCTTTCTCCCACTCCTCGGCCGTGAGTTCGTGGAACGGCGCTTTCCGTACTGCGGTGAAGTAGGCGGCGTTGTTGATGAGGCCGTCGATGCGGCCCCACCTCTCGGCCACCTGCCCGGCCATCGCCTCGGCCGACTCCGGCGAGGCGACATCGACGTCGACCGCGAGGGCCTCGCGACCGCTGTCCAAGATCTCGGTGACGGTGTCGGAGGGGTCGGCGATGTCGGCGACGGCCACCCGGTAACCGGCGGCGGCGAGAGCGTGGCAGTAGGTGCGGCCGATGCCCTTGGCACCACCGGTGACGATGACGACTTCATCATTCGGCTTGTTCAATGCGTTCTCCAAGAACCTGCCAGAGCGCATGCGTGTGACGCTCTGTGCGTACAGCGAAGTGCGTGCAGCGGTCGCTCAACCGATGATCCGGAAGCGTTTACCTGGCGAACTGAGAAATGTGCCCCTGCGGTGAACCTATGCGACGACGGGGAAGCACCGGAAACGGTTGTCATCGATGGATGTCATCGCTGTGATCGATAGGCTCAGCTGTCTTTCACGTCCCATTCGATTTCGAGCCTCTTGAAGCCGCGCGCGAAGAAGATGGTGTCGCGCACGGCGGTGTCCTCGCCCGCGGCCATGCGGAGATTCGGCAACCGCTCGAACAGCCGGGGTAACGCGATCTTCAACTGCAGGCGGGCGAGCGGGGCGCCCAGGCAGGCATGGACTCCCTTTCCGAAGGCGACGTGGGTGGCCATGGAGTCGCGGGTGACATCGAAGACGTCGGACCCGCCGAAAACCCGCTCGTCACGGTTGGCCGACGCCCAGTGGACCATCAGGTGAGCGCCGGCCGGGATCGCCACGTCATTGAGCACGGTGTCCTTGCGGACGGTACGGAAAAGTCCCTGCGCGGGTGACTCGAAGCGCAGGATCTCCTCCACCATGGCCGGCACCAGGTCCGGGTCGTTCAGCACGGCCTGAAGCTGGTCCGAGTGCGCCAGCAATGTGGTGAGACCATTGCCGATGCTGCGGGTGACGGTCACATGTCCGGCGATGAGGAGGTTGATCGTCACGCGCATGGCTTCCTCATGCCCGATGGGCTCGCCATCGGCCACGCGGGCGTCCAGCAGGCTCGACATGAGGTCCTCTCCCGCCTTGCCCACCCGCGATTGAAGCGCGTCCATGAAATACCGCTGCATCGCCACGACGTCGTGCGCGCGGGTGACGAGTTCCTCGACGCCGTCGGTCGCCTGCAGGATGCGCAACCAGCTGACGCTCCACCGATGCAGGGTGGGGATGTCGTCGCGGGGGATACCGAGCATGTCGGTGAGGGTGAACATCGGAAGATTCCACGCGAACCTCTCGATGATGTCCGCGCGGCCGTCGCCGGCGAACTCGTCGATGAGAGCGTCGACGTTCTCCCTGATACGGCCTTCCAGCTCGGCGACGCGCTTGGGGGTGAACGCCTTGCTGACCAGCAGGCGGAGCCTGCGGTGAACCTGCCCGTCGCTGTCGGTGAGCGTCGGCGCCATGGGCCGGCCCGTGGCGAGGACGTCCAGCACCGGCTGCGGAAGCGGACGTACGGAGGCACGGACCGCGTTCTGGGAGGAGAAGGTCTCCGTGTCGCGTACGACCGCGAGCACGTCCTCGTACCGGCTGACGACCCACAGCCCGTGCGCCTCGGAGTAGAAGACCGGGGCCTCACGTCGCAGCCGAGCGTAAAGCGGATACGGATCCGCCAGCTGCTCCGGCGAGAGCGGGTCAAAGCGGATTGGGCAACTGGTCATGACGGACGCCACCTCCGATGTGACGGCATTCCTGGCAGCGCGCTGTTGAACCAGCCTATGTACGCGGGATCGATCTCCAGAAACGACTGTTGTCAATGGGGTTCATCGATGGCTTCGATCCATCGAGCCGGTGGCGGCTTTCGTGCGGTTCCAGATCCTGGGTGACACGCGGGCGTGGCGTGACAACGGGAGCGAGGTGGCGCTCGGCGGTCCGGCCCGACGGGGACTGCTCTCGCTGCCGGCGCGCTGGAGGACCGGATCGAGGCGGAGCTCCGGCAGGGCGGGCATCGGGCGGCCGTACCGGAGCTGCGGGAGTTGACCGCGTCGCATCCGCTGCGGGAACGGCTGGACAACTGCGAGCATCTGGTCGACGGGGTGGCGGCGCTGGCCGAACGGCTGCTGAGACGCTGCCCCCTGCTGCGGGTGCTGGCGACCAGCCGGGAGCCGCTCGGCATCACCGGTGAGAGCCTGTGGCCGGTCCGCCGCTCGCGCCGATGCGCGGCACCGGACGCTGCGCGCGGTCGTGGCTGGTGAAGAGCAGTGCGCCCATGGCGGAGCGAAGGGCGGCATGCAAGGCGTGCCGGGAGTAGACGGCAGCGGCGAAGCTCCGCTTCGGGGTACCTTCGGCCGGCTAGCCTGACGGCGAGCCCGAGGATGAATCCGCCCACGAACCCGACCGAGAGCCTGAACGCGAACCTGAGTCCGGGCCCGATCGTGAGTCCGAGCCCGCCTGTAAAACCCGCGTGTGAGCCCGGGTGGCCGGCGTGCGTGGGTGTTCGGCGCCTTGGACGCCATCCAGGTCCACCGGGTCACGAGCGCCTGGTGCGTCGGCGATCTCCACTGGCACAACCGCCCCTCCTCGACGCAGAGGGACACGGCCCACATCCCAGGCCCCGACGCTGCCGGTCAGGACCTGGGAGACCCGGTTTCGCCGAGCAGCGTGATCGCCCAGATGACGGGAGGGCAGGCCTCAAGTCGGGACAGGCTCATCGACGTCGAGACCATGGACACGCTGAAGGATCCAGCGATCATCTCCGCGCTCACCGCGGTACGCGGCGTCGGGTTGTGGTCGGCGCAGGCCACGATGCGGCGGCGACAGGAAAGCCATGCCCGAACTGCAAGTCATCGCCCGCCTGTCGATCGCAAACGGCAATCAGAACAAGGCGCTCGCTCTCCTTCAGGAGATCACCCGGGCCGCGCGAACAGAACCCGGCAACATCTCCTTCATCCCCCACCGGCAACTCGACGACGACCACGAGATCGTGATCCTGGAACGCCACGCCTCACGTGAGGCGTTCGCCGTCCACCAGGCGACACCGCATTTCACCGATCTCGTCATCGGCCGGCTCATCCCGCTTCTCGACCGGCGCGTCCTGGAGACCTACGACGTCCCAGAACCGGCGACCAGCAGGGAAATCATTCGCGTCGAGCCGCTGTCGACCTACCTCGAACGGTGGAAGGCACCGACCTCGGCCGTGACCAGGCACGGCGACACGATCTACGTTTCCAGGTTCCCACCTTTCGACCCGGGCAGCGGACAGGTCGCTGCTGGGGCATCGATCGAGCGGCAGACCGAACTCGTCCTCAACCAGATGGAACTCTGCCTCCAGGCGGCGGGCTCGTCGCTGGACAAGATTCTCAAGTGCACCGTGTACTGCACATCGGTCGAGAAGTTCGCGGCGGTCAACACCATTTACACGCGCTACTTCCCCGTCGACCCGCCGTCCCGCGTCTTCGTCTGCGTTCCCGCCTGGCCAGGGAATTTCGACATCGAAGTCGACTGCGTTGCCATGGCGTGACACCCACATGCGCACGATGGGACCGTCCAGTCCTTCCTGGCAACCCGCACCACGGCATCGGCGGCCGAGCACGTACGGAATCCGAGGTGGGCGCGGATCTGGCTGCGGTGGTATTCGATCGTCGATCCGGACCACTCATAGGAGGAAAGGTCCGCGGCGGCCACGTTGATCTGCTTGGCCACGTGCTCGACCTCCTCCTTCCTCTCAATTCCCCGCGCCCGCGCGGAAACCGGCCCTGCCGGGTGTAGAACTTGAGCAAGATCACGAAGCCGAGGCGGGTGGCACCGCGCTTCCCTGCGATCAGATCACGTTCCTCGTCCAGGATCGTCCAGTGCTCGACCAGTTCATCGATGTCCATCGGGGCACGCGCCATGACGGCTCAGCATCAACAAGCCAGGTCACAAAACAAGATCATCCCGGTTTGGGGCGTGTGACAACGTTCTTACCGGCACCCCAACAGCAGGCGCATCCGGTGGTCGGCCATGGCGAACCGCGTGAACGCCTGCCGCCCGGCCGAGCTGGCGAGCAGCGCCTGATAGTGACTCGGCGCGAGATGGCGGCGCAACACGGCGCAGGCCCGGTGGTCGAGGTGGAGCCGGTATCCCCCGGTGGCCTCCACGGCCCGATCACGTTCGTGGACGACCACCTCGATCCCGCCACGGGACAACGCCTGAGCCAGCGCCAGGCCGCCCATCCCCGCCCCGATCACCACGACCTTCATGATCCACCTCGAGTCGCCCGTCTCTGGACGTTACCTGAGCGCCGTACCCGCCATGAGGCACGAACGTGTATTGCGTTCCGATCGCTCCCCCGGCGGCGATGCGCCCATCTCGCGGCCCCTGAACTTCCGGCAGGTCCTCGAACGCCTCCGGGCGGCGCCCCGCAAGGGAGCCGGAATCATCCAGGTCGACCCGGGAGTCTCGACCCCGACCAGGTCGAGAACAGCGTGCCGATCCCCGACCGCGCGTCGATCTCATTCGGATGAAATTATCGGCGTTATTCCGAAACTTATGGACGCGAAGAGTCCCATATGGCGATGGCTCATAGGTCGACGCGGACACCCGCCACCGGCCTACGATCGGGCTGTTACCCACGAAAGTTTCACGCGATCGGCCCGAACCTTCCCTGGCCAGCGGGTCCCGCGTATCAAGCTGCTTGACATTCATGACCAGGTCGTATGTGCTCCGCTGCAACCTCAGCGCTCCCACCTCGTTTCCGGTGCACCTGATGGAGAGGAACGCAGAACGATGTCTTTATCGCCGGCCCGGCCCCCACAGCCGGAGGGAATCGCGAATGTCGAAGCCTAGGTTCATTCGCGGGGCGATGGCGCTGGTCGCGTCGCTCGTCCTGCTCGCGGCGCACCTGGCGATGAACAGCGGCAGCGCCGCCGCGGCCGGTACCTCCGGATGCGGGAAGACCCCGACGCTGACCAGCGGAACGCACACCATCCAGTCGAGCGGGAAGAACCGCCAGTTCATTCTGCGGATCCCGGCGAACTACAACAACACCACGCCCTACCGGCTGATGTTCGGCATCCACTGGCTGAACGGCACCATGAACGACGTCGACTCCGGCGGCGGCAGCGGGTCGTCGTGGTCCTACTACGGGCAGCGGCAGCTCGCCAACAACACCGCGATCTTCATCTCGCCGCAGGGCCTCAACAACGGGTGGGCCAACTCCAACGGCGAGGACGTCACCCTCTTCGACGACATCATGCAGCGTGTCGAGGCCGACCTCTGCGTCGACCCGTCGTTGCGGTTCGCCATGGGCTTCAGCTACGGCGGCGGCATGAGCTACTCCCTGGCGTGCAGCCGGGCGAACGTCTTCCGCGCGGTCGCGGTGTTCGCCGGCGCGCAGCTCAGCGGGTGCAACGGCGGCAGCCAGCCCATCGCGTACATGGGGCTGCACGGCATCACCGACAACGTGCTGAACATCTCGCAGGGACGGTCGCTGCGCGACAGGTTCGTCCGCAACAACGGGTGCACCGCGCAGAACCCGCCCGAGCCGGGTTCCGGCAGCCGGAGCCACGTCGTCACCGCCTACTCGGGCTGCCGGGCCGGGTATCCGGTGGTCTGGGCCGCGTACGACAACGGTCACACGCCCGCGCCGGTGGACGGGACGTACACCGAGAACGGCGCGCAGACCTGGACCAAGAACGAGGTCTGGAAGTTCTTCTCCCAGTTCCAGAGCACCTCCGGCCCCAACCCGTCGCCCAGTCCGTCGCCGTCGCCGAGCGCCACCCCGTCGCCCACGCCGTCGCCGAGCCCCTCGACCAGTTTCCGCCTGCGCAACGAGGCGGCCGGGCGCTGCGTCGACTCGCCGAACAGCGCCAGCGCCAACGGCACCCTGCTGCAGATCTACGACTGCCACACCAACCCGAACCAGGTCTTCAGCTACGGCTCGGGCCGGCTCCAGACGCTCGGCAAGTGCCTCGACTCCCCCACGAACGCCGGGTCGGGCACCCGCGTGCAGTTGTGGGACTGCCACACCAACAACAACCAGCAGTGGACGTTCAACTCCAACGGCACCGTGACCAGCGGCGCCAACAACCTGTGCCTCAACGTCACCGGCACCGGCAACTCCGCCACCGTGACCGTGGCCTCGTGCAACGGCCAGGCCACCCAGCGGTGGACCAGGGCCTGATCTCCTAGTCGATCGACGCCGGGTCCGGGCGGAACGTCGCCCGGACCCGGCGTGCTCGTCAGGCGAGCGTGGCGGGGAACCGGTCCCAGACCCGATGGCGGGCCAGCAGCGCGGTCACCTCGCCGAGCACCGCGACGGGTTCCACGCCCACCACCACGCCCGGGCTCCCGGGCGGGATCGAGGCGGCGGCGAAGGCGTCGCCGGCCCGGCCCCAGCCGCCGATCGGCTTGCCGTGCCGGTACGCCTCGTTGAGCAGCAGGACGACACGCGGGTCGACCGGGCCGCTCATCCCGGCCTTGGCGTCGCGGGCCCCGTGGGCGTCGGCTCCCGGCGCCGGGGCTCCGGCGACCAGAACGGCGTCGAACTCGACCGACCGGGCGGCGGCGAACGTGCGCTGCACGGTCACCGGCTCCCCTTCGCCCGCCAGCACGCCGCCCGTGGGCGCGATCACCAGCGGCACCATGCCGTCGTCCAGGATCGTGCGCCGGACCGCGCGCAGCGCGTCGAGGTCCGAACCCGCCACGATGCCGATGATCCGCCCGGTGGTCGGCCAGACCTCCCCCACCTGGGACAACGCCGGGCTGGCCGGGCGTCCTTCGATCAGCGACGCGGCCGGGGCCGGCAGGCCGAGCCCGGCGGCGACCTCCTCGCAGAGCACGGGGTCGATCTGGGCCAGCACGCGCCGCTGCCGCTCCTTGATCGCCTGTTCGTACACCCTGCTCAGCTCGAAGGTGTACGCGGCGACGATGTGCTCCTTCTCGACCGGCGACATGCTCCGCCAGAACATCCGGGGCTGGCTGAAGTGGTCGTCGTAGGAGGCGGGCGCGAGCCGCCCCCGCGGGCCCGCCTCCACCGGGAAGGGCACCTCGACGTAGCCGTCGGCCGCGTGGAACGGGCAACCGCCGTCGAGGGAGTTGGGCCGGTAGGGGGCGACCCCCGTGTGCACGGCGGTCTAGTGCATGCCGTCGCGCAGCATGTCGTTGACCGGGGCGTGCGGCCGGTTGATCGGCAGCTGGTCGAAGTTCGGCCCGCCGAGCCGGGTGATCTGGGTGTCGAGGTAGGAGAACAACCGCGCGGCGAGCAGCGGGTCGTAGGTCACGTCGATGCCGGGCACGAGGTGCCCGGCGTGGAAGGCGACCTGTTCGGTCTCGGCGAAGAAGTCGACCGGGTTGGCGTTCAGGGTCAGCAGGCCGATCGGCTGCACCGGCGCGAGTTCCTCGGGCACGATCTTGGTCGGGTCGAGCAGGTCGATGCCCTCGAACGTCTGGTCGCCGGTGTCGGGGAACGTCTGGACGCCCAGCTCCCACTCGGGATGGGCGCCCGCCTCGATGGCGTCGGCGAGATCGCGGCGGTGGAAGTCGGGGTCGACGCCGTTGACGATCTGGGCCTCCTCCCACACCAGGGAGTGCACGCCCGCCTTCGGCTTCCAGTGGAACTTCACCAGCGTGGTCTGACCGTCGTCCGCCACCAGCCGGAACGTGTGGACCCCGAAGCCCTCCATCATCCGGTACGACCTCGGAATGCCCCGATCGGACATGTTCCACATCGTGTGGTGGGTCGCCTCGGTGTGCAGCGAGACGAAGTCCCAGAAGGTGTCGTGGGCGCTCTGCGCCTGCGGGATCTCCCGGTCGGGGTGCGGCTTGCCGGCGTGGATGACGTCGGGGAACTTGATCGCGTCCTGGATGAAGAAGACCGGGATGTTGTTGCCGACCAGGTCGAAGACGCCCTCGGAGGTGTAGAACTTGGTCGCGAAGCCCCGGGTGTCGCGCACCGTGTCCGCCGACCCCCGCGAGCCCAGCACGGTCGAGAACCGCACGAACACCGGCGTCTCGACACCCTTGGCCAGGAACGCCGCTTTGGTGATCTTCGAGGCCGTGCCGTAGCCGCGGAAGACGCCGTGCGCCGCCGCGCCCCGGGCGTGCACGACGCGTTCGGGGATGCGCTCGTGGTCGAAGTGGGTGATCTTCTCACGCAGGTGGTGGTCGCGCAGCAGCACCGGCCCGCGCGGCCCCGCCTTCAGCGAGTGGTCGGTGTCCGGCACCCGGGTGCCGGTGGCGGTGGTCAGGAACGACCCGCCCTGCGCCCGCGTCCCGGTCGTCTCACCCGAGGGTTGCCCGGTCGGCGTGAACGGCTCGGGGCCGTGCTGGTCGGGCTTGGGCGGCAGCGGGCCACGGGGCTCAGTGGGCTCTTCGACCGTGGGCGGCTCGACGCCGGGCCGGCCGGGGATCTCGCCCTTCTCCGAGTGGTCGGTGACCGCCTCGATCACCTTGTCGACGGCCCTGGTCACGGGATTGTTCTCATCGGGCATGCCAAAGTCCCCTGTTCCGACGCTTGTGGACTACGGCCTGTGCCGGCTGTTTGACCAGCCGTAACGTGATCACCGCTCGTGCTACCCACCGAAGCGGCGCACAAGCACGGTCGGGCCCGCCCTACCGCCGACACGCCTGTATGCCGCATTCCGCGATCGACATGGCCGCCGAAGGATGGGCGCATGTCTCCCCGCCGCTTCGTGAACGGGGCCCTGCCGGCCCTCGTCCTGCTCGCCGTCACCGTCGCCGCCTGCGGCGAGACCGGGCCCGAGCTCCATCTGATCGACAACGACGGTCACCGGCTGGCCTTCTACGTCACCCCGGGCAGCGACGCCACGATCGTGCTCGATTCGGGCGGCGGCGAGTCGGCCGCGCAGTGGACGGACCTCGTCCCGAAGCTGCACGCCGCCACCGGCGCGACCGTCATCGCCTACGACCGGGCCGGTCTCGGCAAGAGCGACGTCGTGCCCGGCCCGTGGCGGGTCGAGAGCGCCGTCGGCGACCTCAAGACGGGCCTCGAACAACTGGGCGTCACCGACGACGTGACCCTCGTCGCCCACTCCCAGGGCGGCGAGGTCGCCCACCACCTCGCCCAGGACGACCCGGAGTTGCTCTCCGGCGCGGTCCTCGTGGACGCCAACCTGCCGCAGTTCTTCACCGACGAGGAGATCCCCCGCCTCGTGGCCGCCGCCCGGCCCCACGTCGAGGAGGCGAAGAAGGACCCGGAGAAACCGGAGAACCGCCAGCTGCTCGCCACCGCCGACGGCTTCGCCGCCGCGCACGCCGCGTTCCACCAGGTCATCTGGCCCGACTCGGTGCCGGCGACGGTCATCGTGTCGGCGAAGACCCCGTTCGACGGCTCTCCTGTGGACGCCCAGCGCTGGCGCGACGCCGCCGCCGCGTTCGTGCAGGCCGGGCCCGGCCGCCGGCTCGTCACCGCCGAGGGGGCCTCCCACGACGTGCCGGCGGAACGTCCCGAGCTCGTGCTCGCGGAGATCGAGGCCGTGTTCGCGGCGCGGCACTGACCCGAGCCCACGCCGTGAGGGCGTGAACCGCGGCGAGTGGGGCATCCGGCCCTGATGAGCGGCTGGACGGGTTTCACCCCTGAGGAAGGACGGCGATTCGATGGCCTGGTGGCCGAAAAGGTGCCTGCCGTATTGAGCGTGATCAGTCTGGAGATGCAGATCAAGACGCCCGAGGATCTGCGCCGGCTGTCCGGCGACCTCGACCTCGTCACGCGGGACATCGCCGGGCCGACCCTGGGCATGGGCCCGCCCGCCCTGTTCACCGCCTCGACGCTGGTCATCCGGCACCTGGTGGAAACCCTGGCGGCCGCCTGCGGCGAAGACCTCGAAACGACGTGGGGCAGAGAGGCCGCCGCGATCATGCACCACCTCGCGCGGCTGCGCGAGGAAGACGAGGCGCACGGCATCGACTGACCGGGAGCGCCGGTGCGGCGGAACTCACTCCGCCGCACCGGCGCCGTTTTGGCCTATCGAGCGGTGCAGGTCACCGCGGTGGGGCTCGTGTTGGCGCCGCTCCAGGCGCCGTTGAACCCGAACGAGGCGGCGCCGTTGGGGGTGAGCGCCCCGTTCCAGGACAGGTTCGTCACGGTGACGGCCGAGCCGCTGACGGTGTGCGCGCCGTTCCACAACTGCGTGATGGTCTGGCCGTTGGGGAAGGTCCAGGCGACGGTCCAGCCGGTCAGCGCGACGGTGCCGGTGTTCTTCACCTCGACGGAGGCCCCGAATCCGGTCGGCCACTGGTTGACGACGCTGTAGGTCGCGGCGCAGGCCCTACCGGAGCTGGGCGACGGGCTGGGCGACGGTGACGGACTCGGGCTCGGAGACGGGCTGGGCGACGGAGATGGGCTGGGCGAAGGACTCGGCGAAGGCGACGGGGACGGGGTGTTGGGGCCGGACTTCTCGGCCGTCCAGGCTCCCACCCAGGCCAGGACGGCGTTCCAGTTGATGGCGACCTCGTTCACCGACCAGGCGTCGATGTCGTCCAGGTAGCACTTCTGCGGCCGGCAGCCGCTGAGGCGCTGCTGGGCGACGGGGTCCTGCAGGCCGCTGTTGGGGCCGCCCGCCAGCGAACCGGGAGGCGCGATCGGCAACGAGGAGTCGAGCTGGTTGGCCCAGAACCGGTGGTGGACGTTGCGGGAGGGCCGGTCGCCGTAGCCGGTGACGTAGGAGTAGCCCAGCGGGTTGCGGCCGAACTCGTAGGCCATCGTCTCGAACACCCCGGAGCGGAAGCGCTCGGCGCCGGTGAAGTCGTGGGCCAGGGCCAGCAGCACCGCGTTGTTGAGGATCAGGTTGTTGGACCCCCAGATGTACCCGCCGCCGTTGGGCTGGAAGGGCACCGGGTAACCCTGGCCGCGCATCACGTTCAGCAGGCCGTCGGCCGCCGAGACGAAGGAGGCGCGCAACTGCGAGCCGATGGAGGAGCTCAGCCCGTTGGGCACCAGCGCCAGGGTGATGTCTCCCAGGCTGGCGACCTCCGACCACTGGGCGCCCTCGTTGGTGAAGCTGCGCCCGTAGTACAGGGAGGAGGCGGTCAGATCGTTGCGGTAGGTCTGCTTGCCGGTCGTGGTGTACAGCTCCGCGGCGGCCCAGTAGAACTCGTCGCTCACCTTGGTGTCCGCGTACGAGCCGCCGCCGACGTCGTCGGAGGTGGGGGCGAACCGCGACGGGTTGGCCTTGGCCGCCGCGTAGGCCTTCTCGGCGGCGGTCAGGCAGCGGGTGGAGAAGCCGGAGTCGATGGTGGCCCACACCCGGGCGCACTGGGCGGCGGCGGCCGCCAGGTTCAGGGTCGCGGCGGTGGACGGGGCCGACAACACGCGGGGCTGGGGGTCCTGGGCGGGCAGCAGGGGCAGGCCGGTCCAGTTCGTGTCGTGCATCTTGTGGTGGGCCATGCCGGCCAGCGACCGGCCGTCGGGGACCTGCATCTTCAGCAGGAAGTCGATCTCCCAGCGGGCCTCGTCGAGGATGTCGGGCACCCCGTTGCCGCGCTCGGGCAGCGACATGGTGCCGTCGCCGAAGGCGGTGGGGTCGGCGCCGGCGACGTTCCTGGCCCGTTCGTAGGCGTTGACCAGCTGCCAGGCCGACATGCCGCCGTTGACCACGTACTTGCCGTGGTCGCCGGCGTCGTACCAGCCGCCGCGCACGTCCAGCCGGTAGCCGCAGTCGGTGCGGCACGGCACGTTGGCGTCGCCCTGGTTGGGGGCGACGTTCAGGTGGCCGGCGGCGCGGGCGTACTGGTTGCCGCCGGCGTACTGGGAGGTGATCGCGATGCCGCTGCGCTGGTGGTAGAAGAACGCCAGCGCGTCGTAGGGCAGTTTCTTCCAGGCGGCCGTGCCGATGTCGAAGGGGTGGCTCGACTCGTTGTTCACGGTGAGCACGAAATTGTTCCCGGTCCCCGTGTACGAGGAGAAGTCGATTTTGTGGACGGAGTCTCCCGAAGGCGAGTCCGAACCGAAGACGGTGGTGGTGCCACTGGCCACCACCTGGTCGGAGCCGTTCAGCAGGCTCCAGGCCAGCGGCGAGCTCGAACTGCTGATCACGGTCGCCTGTTTGGCCGCGGTGGGCGCGTAGGCGACCTGGTTGACCTTGATGTTCTGGCCGAGCGCCGGGCGGGCCAGCGCGTTGGCGGTCTCGGTGGTGACGATCGCGGTGATCGATGCCGCGGCCAGGGCGACGGCCAGTGCCGCCGCCGATAGCCGCATCCGGCCTGAGGTGTTCACGTGGAGTCCTCTCAACCCATGGGCTTCGCATCTTGTGACCGCCGGGCCGCAAGAGGACAGCCGTCAGGATGAGAGAAAGCGTTTCGTGCAGCTCATGGCGATTTATCGGGCGAATGATTCTGTATATTTCACGACGCTTTCCGGGCACTTCGTAGAATCGCGGCGTGACCGCCATCCCCCGCGATCCGCATGCAGAGTCCCGTCCCCGGCAGGAGGTCACGCTCGCGCACATCGCCAAGCTGGCCGGCGTGTCGGCCCCGACCGTCTCCAAGGTGATCAACGGTCATCCCGGGGTGGCCAGCAGCACCCGCCGCCGGATCGAGGACCTGGTCAGGGAGCACGGCTGGCGTCGCCGGCCTGACGCCGCCGAGTCGAGCGCGGTCGTCGAGGTCGTCTTCGAGTCGCTCGACAGCCTGTGGGCGCTGGAACTGATCCAGGGCATGGACGAGGTCACCCAGTCGTACGGCATGGTCCTGGGCCTGACCGACATGCGCGGACGGCGCACCCCGCACGCGGGCTGGATCGACCAGGTGCTCGCCCGCCGCCCGCTGGGCGTCATCGCGGTCTCGGCCGACATACCCCAGCGGCAGCGCGACCGCCTGGCCAGCCGGTCGATCCCGCTGGTCGCCCTCGACCCGCGCGGCGAGCCCGAGCACGGCGTGCCCTCCGTGGGGGCGACGAACTGGAACGGCGGCCTGTCGGCCACCCGCCACCTGCTGGAGCTGGGCCACCGCCGCATCGCCATGGTCACCGGCCCCGGCACGCTGATGTGCTGCCGGGCCCGCCTCGACGGCTACCGCGCGGCGCTCGACGCGGCCGGCGTCCCCCAGGACCCCCGGCTGGTGCGCACCGCCCCGCTGTACGTGGAGGGCGGCCGGGCCGAGGGCGCGGCGCTGCTGGCAGGGCCCGATCGGCCGACCGCCGTCTTCGCCGCCAACGACCTGCAGGCGCTCGGCGTCTACCAGGCGGCGCACCGGGCGGGGCTGCGCGTCCCGGAGGACGTGAGCGTCGTCGGGTTCGACGACCTGCCGCTGGCGCAGTGGGCCGACCCGCCGATGACCACCGTGCGCCAGCCCCTGAAGAAGATGGGCGCCGCCGCCGCGCAGATGGTGCTGACCCTGGCCTCCGGCGCCGCGCCGGACGAGGACCGGGTCGAGCTGGCCACCCGGCTGGAGGTACGTTCCAGCACCGCTCCCCCGGCCCGCGGGCCCATTTTCCCATGAGATGAAAAAAGACGTGACATTAGTTGCCCGTAACCCCTTGACCTAGGAGAGAGCGCTCTCAAAGATCAGTGGTGCCCCCCAAGGAAGGAACGAACCATGACGACCACCCGCCGGCCGTACCTCGGCAGGTTGATCGCATTAGGGCTGTTACTGGCGGCCTCCGTCGTGACCACCGGCCCGGCAGCGACCGCGGCGGCGCCGGTGACCGACCTCGGCTCCAACGTCACCGTCTTCGACCCCGGCATGCCGCAGAGCACGATCCAGGCGACCCTGGACGCCGCCCACGCCGCCCAGGTCGACAACGAGATGGGCACCACCCGGCACGCCTACCTGTTCAAGCCGGGCACCTACGGGTCCGCGGAGCAGCCGCTGCACTTCAAGGTCGGCTACTACACCGAGATCGCCGGCCTCGGCGCCTCGCCCACCGACGTCGTCATCAACGGCAAGGTCGAGGTCTACAACCGCTGCCTGACGCCCACCAACTGCATCGCGCTGACCAACTTCTGGCGCACCATCTCCAACCTGTCGATCAACATCACCGGTAAGGGCTCGGAGGGCTGCCGTACCGGGACGAACTTCTGGGCCGTCTCCCAGGCGGTCTCCATGCGCCGGCTCAACGTCACCGGCGGCACCCTGTCGCTGATGGACTACTGCACCGCCGGTCCGCAGTACGCGAGCGGCGGCTTCATCGCCGACTCCAAGCTGCCGGCCGTCGTCAACGGATCGCAGCAGCAGTGGCTGACCCGCGACAGCGAGGTCGCCAGCTGGTCGAACGCCGTGTGGAACCAGGTGTTCGCGGGCACCGTCGGCGCCCCCGACGACGCCGCGTTCCCGAGCCCGCCCTACACCACGCTCGAGACCAACCCCGTCAGCCGGGAGAAGCCCTACCTGTTCGTGGACGCCCAGGGCGACTACCAGGTCCGGGTGCCCGCGGCGAAGAAGGACTCGCGCGGCATCACCTGGGCGAACGGGCTGACCCCCGGTCACACCCTGCCGCTCAGCGACTTCTTCGTCGCGAAGCCGTCCGACTCGGTGAAGGACATCAACAAGGCGCTCGCCGCCGGCAAGCACCTGCTGCTCACCCCCGGCGTGTACGACGTCGACCGCACCATCGACGTCAAGCGCGCCGGCACGGTCGTCCTCGGCATCGGCCACGCCACGCTCACCGCCGTCAACGCCGTGACCCCGGTCGAGATCGCCGACGTCCCGAGCGTGATCTTCGCCGGTGTGACCATCGACGCGGGCCTGAAGAAGTCGCAGGTCCTGCTGAAGGTCGGCAAGAAGGACAAGCGCAGCAACAACCCGGCCGACAACCCGACCACCCTGTCGGACGTGTACTTCCGCGTCGGCGGACCCCACATCGGCCGGACCAACACCGCGCTCGAGGTCAACACCGACAACGTGCTCATCGACCACACCTGGGTGTGGCGCGCCGACCACGGGGTCGAGGGCTTCACCGACACCGAGCGGTGGAACACCAACGACGGCCGCAACGGCGCCATCATCAACGGCGACAACGTGACCGCGACCGGCCTGTTCGTCGAGCACTTCCAGCGCTACAACACGATCTGGAACGGCGAGAACGGCACCACGATCCTCTACCAGAACGAGCTGCCCTACGACCCGCCGACGCAGGCCGACTGGATGAACGGCGACGTCGAGGGCTACGCCGGCTACAAGGTCGGCAACGGCGTCCAGAAGCACCGGCTCTACGGCGGCGGCGTCTACGTCTTCAACCAGAACAACCCGTCGATCCACACCGAGAACGGCTTCGAGGTCCCGGACCGCCCGGGCATCAAGCTGCACCACATCATGACCGTCAACCTCAGCGCGGGCATCATCGACCACGTCGTCAACGGCGTGGGCGGCCCGGCCGACCTGACCCGGGTCGGTTCGCCGGTGTACATCACCGACTACCCGGCCCCGTAAGTCCACTCCCTCGGGTGGGCCGTCCGGCCCGCCCGAGGCCCCGGGGAGCGCCCTCGCCGAAAACGGGGTTGCGGTCCTCCCCATCGGCCCAACGACCCCGGAACGCACGGCCGCGCGGATACGCTTGCGCCCGGTGATCGACCTTGGCGGTTGGGGCACGACGTCGCGGACCGGCCTTCGCTCGGCGGTGCCGGTGGCGGCCGCGATCCTGGCGCTCGCGCTGGCGGCCTGGACGACGGGCGTCTCCTGGGGCGTGTCCGACCCGCCCCGCACCCCCGCGCCGCCGGTCTGGCTCGACGCCGCCTACCACGCCTTCGGGGTGCCGTTCATCGTCGGCGGGGCGATCGTCTGGGCGCGGACCCGCTGGACGCGGCTCGGCCTGTTGCTGCTGCTCATGGGGGCGAGCTACTACCTGCAGTTCCTGCGGGTGCTGCCCGGGCATCCGCTGCTCTACGTGACCGGCTTCTGCCTCGCCTACCTGTACGTCGGGGTCTTCGGGCACATCGCGATGAGCGTGCCCACCGGATACCTGAGCAGCACGGTCGACCGGGTCTACGTCGTGCTGGCCTATGCCGCCTCCGTCGGCACGCAGGTCGGGCGTTACCTCGCCGACCGGCCGGCCAACCCCTGGAACTTCAACCTTCCGCAGGTCAACACCGCGTGGGGCAAGTTCGGCAGCTACCTGGTCATGGTGATCGGGATCGTGGGCGTCGGGCTCGTGCTGCGCCGGCTGCTGACCTCGTTGCGGGCGCGCCGGCGGCGTACCGGGCCGGTGTGGGGGGCGCTGGCCCTCATCGGGGTGCTGCTGCTGGCGCCGTCGCTGGCCAGCGCGTTGTCCCTGCCGCTGGCCTCGCAGCTCATGTTCGGCGTCCTGCTCGTGGGCGGCACGGCGATCGTCAGCCTCGGCGGCTACCTGCTGTGGGTGGGGCTGGCGTGGTCGGACCAGATCCGGCTGACGGCGCTGCCGCTGCGGCTGGCCGGGGAGCGTCAGGCCGACGCCCTCCAGGCGGCGCTGGCCGACACCCTCGGCGATCCGACGTTGCGGCTGGTGTTCCCCGGGCCCGGCGGAACCGCCGCCGAGACGGCCGGTCCGGGCCGGGCGATGACGCCGATCCACCGGGGCGACCGGCTGCTCTGCGTCATCGACCACGACCCGGCCGTGGCCTCCGGCGATCGGGCCACGGAGATCGCCGTCGCGCTGACCGGCCTGACGCTGGAGAACGCCCGCCTCTACGAGGAGGTGCGCGAGTCGCGCTCGCAGCTCACCGCCGCCACGTTCGAGGAGCGCGAGCGCATCGCCCGCGACATGCACGACGGCACGCAACAGCGGTTCTTCGCGGCGCTGCTGCGGCTGGGCATGGCGGGTGAACGCCTCGACGCGGGGCAGTCGCCGCAGGCGGCCGCCCTGGTGGAGCAGGCGAAGACCGAGCTGCTCGACGGGATCGAGTCCCTGCGCGCGCTCGCCCAGGGCCTGCACCCGGTCGACCTGGAACAGTACGGCCTCGCCCAGGCGATCGGCGTGCTGGCCGACCGGTCGCCGGTGGTCACCGACGTGTCGATCCCGCCGCTCCGATGGCCGCCGACCGTGGAGTCGACCGCCTATTACGTCATCTCCGAGGCCCTGGCCAACGTCTACAAGCACGCGTCCGCCACCCGCGTCTCCGTCGTGATCGCCGCCACCGAGACGGCCGATCTGGTCGTGCGCGTCGACGACGACGGCGTGGGCGGGGCCGACGCCTCGGGCACCGGCCTGCGCGGGCTGGCCGCCCGGGTGGGCGCCGTCGACGGCACGCTCGCCATCGAGAGCGGCCCGCACGCCGGCACCCGGCTCACCGTCCGCATCCCCCTGCCACCCGAAGGGACATCCTCGTGAGAGTCGTCGTGGTCGAGGACGACCGCATCCTGTGCGCCGCGCTGGTCGAGGCGCTGGCCCACCACGGCATCGACGTGCCGGGAGCCGCGCACACCGCCGACCGGGCGATGGAGCTGATCGACCGGCACGCCCCCGACGTGGCCACGATCGACCTGCGCCTGTCCCCGCACGGGCCGCCCGACGAGGGCCTGAGCCTGGCCGAGCGGCTCCGCGTCCGCTACCCCGACGTGGGACTGCTGGCGGTCTCGGCCAACCCCGACCCGGTGTACGTCGAGCGGTTGTTGTCGATGGAGGAGCCGCCGCGCGCGGTCGGCTTCCTGGCCAAGAGCCAGGTCGGCGAGATGGCCGTGGTCGTCGACGCGCTGACCCGGGTGGCCCGGGGCGAGCTGGTCGTCGACCCCTACGTGGTGCGGCTGCTGATGAGCCGGCGGCGCTCCGACGACCCCCTGGCCACGCTGACCCCGCGCGAGCGGGAGATCCTCGCGCTGGTGGCGACCGGGTTGTCCAACCTGGCCATCGCCCAGCGGTTGTCGTGCGCGATCAGCAACGTCGAGAAGAACCTGAGCACCGTGTTCGGCAAGCTCGGGCTGATGCCCGGCGAGGCCGGGCGGCGCGGGGTCAACCTGCGGGTGCTGGCGACGCTGGCCTACCTGCGCAGCCAGGGGAAAACCTGACACCGGGGGGTGGAAACCTGGGGGGTCATCGGCTGAGAACACGTACAAGATCGAGAGTGTGGAACAGGCGAGGGTGGTCGTGGTCGAGAGCACGCCCGAGCTGCTCGCCGCGCTGAGGCACCTGTTCGCCCAGGCAGGCGCGGAGGTGCTGGGCTCCGCCGCCGGCCACGCGGCGGCGCTGCGGGTGGTGGCGGCCACCGCGCCCGACGTGGTCGTCATCGACCTGCCCGGCCCCGGTGACCAGGGAGTGGTCACGGCCGAGGCCGTGCGCGCCGCCCACCCGGCGGTCGGCATCCTGCTGCTGTCGGTCCGCACCGACGCCGCGTACGTGCGGCGGGTGCTCGGGCTGCCCGCCGGTGGAGGGGTCGGCTACCTGCTCAAAGAGCGGCTGGCGGTGCCGCATCTGGTCGTCGGGATGCTCGCCGCCGTCCACCGGGGCGAGATCGCCGTCGATCCGCACGTGGCGGGCCTGCTCCCCTGACCCCGGCGGAAAACCGCCGGGACGGCCCCGGATTCCCGCCCCGAAGCCTCTGCTTCCCGGCCGGACGCGACCCGCCCCCGGACCGCAGACTGCCGATGTCAGCCCAGACCACGCGACATCGGAGCGTCCGCCATGACCGTACGCCGCATCCTCACCGCCGCCCTGCCGATCGTGCTCGTCCTCGGCGGCCTGCTGCCCGCCGTGCCCGCCCACGCCGACGACGCCTTCAGCCGGTGCGAGGGCGGTGACGCCGCCGACTTCACCCTGCGCGCCGTCCTGGACGGAGAGGACGCACGCGGGGTCGGCGTGGGCACGATCCGCCCCGGAGACGTCGTCGCCTCGCAGACCGACGCGTTCTCCTTCCTGCGCATCGACTGGTGGGGCACCACCAAGGACCCTGACGGCGATGAGGGCCGCCTCGCCGGAGCCGGCTGGCCCGCTCCCCTGCTCGCCCCCTACGTGCTGATGGTCCGGGCCCGTACGACTGTCACCAACCGGCCGGCCAGGCTCGACGACGGCCACACCCGGAGCACCGGCTGGCGGGTCGCCGGCTCCGACAGCCCCTGTTACACCTACCTCGGCTCACGATCGGGCCGCCTGCAGTTCCAGGTGAACGACCCCCAGCGAGGCGACAACGGCGGCACCGAGAACATCACCGTCTTCGTCTACCGCAACCCCTGACACCAACGAGGAGGACTCGTGCGACGACTGCTGCTGGCCATGATCCTGGTGATCCTTAGTGCGAGCCCCGCGCTCGCCGCGCCGCCGGTCCCGGTGACCCGGGGCTCCGGCGCCACCTCGCTGGCCTTCCGCGAGGGCACCGGCGTCCACTTCGCCTACAACCTCAACGGCTCCCCCGTCGGAGCGTGGAGCCGGCAAGTGCTGCCCGGCCCGAACGCCTACTCCGACCCCGCCCTGGCCCGCGACGCGGCGGGCAGCGGCATCGCCGTCCAGGGGCCGAGCAACAGCCTGACCTTCTACTGGAACCTGCACGGCGACCCGACGTGGACCGCCCAGCAGGCCGCCGGGCCCGGCACCGTCGTCGGCGCTCCCGCCATCGTCCGCGACGGCGCCAAGACGGTCATCACCGCCGTCGACATCCAGGGCCAGCTGTACTCCTACACCGCCACGCACGGCAACCCGGTCTGGGTCCCCCAGCTGGTCAGCCCGGTGCTCATCGTCGGCAGCCCCTCCATGGCCCGCCACGGCACGACCACGGTGATCGCGGCCCGGGGAGAGGCGAACAGCATGTACTACTTCTGGAAGGCCGACGGCGCGAACGGCTGGGCGGGTGAGCTGGTCGCGCAGCCGGGCAGCGTCCTGTCCGACCCGTCGATCGCCCGGGACGCCACGAGCACCGCCATCGCCTTCCGCGACTGGAACAACGGGCTGACCTACCTGCGCAACGTCCACGGCACGTCCGGCTGGCCGGCGACCCCGGTGAGCCCGGGCGGCACGCTCGGCGCGGCCGATCCGCAACTCGCCAACGACGGCGCCACGTCGTCGATCGTCGCCCAGTCCCCCAGCGGCGAGGTCCACTTCTGGTGGAAGCCCAACGCCACGGGGTCGTGGACCAAGACGCTGGTCGAGTGGGGCGGCATCGTGGGCAACCCGTCGTTCAGCCGCGACGCGACCGCCAGCCACATAGCGGCGCGCATGCGCTACAACCACGCGATCAAGTACTACCGCAACGTCCACGGCCAGTCGTCGTGGACGCACGTGCCCATCTACCTCAGCTGAGGTCGTGCAGAACCGCGTCGGCCGCCCGCCGCCCGGACACCAGCGCCCCCTGGATCGACCCGGTGTCCCGGTGGTCGCCGCAGACGTAGAGCCCGTCCTTCAGACGCACCCGGCGGCGCAACGGCATGGGCGGCGGCATCGCCGGCAACGCCTCCGGGATCGGGTAGGACGCCAGGTGACGCCAGCCCCGGACCTCGGAGCCGTAGATCTCCTCCAGGCGGTCGCGCACCCGCGGTTCGTCGTCGTCGCCCAGCACGCCCAGCACCGACGTGGAGATCAGCGCCTCACCCGTGGCGCTGTACTCGGGGGCCGCGTCGGTCATGACCAGCGTGTCGGCCAGGACTCCGTCGCCGTCGATCACCTGCGTGGCCTCCCCGAGCGGGGACCGGGGGGCCGCGTGGTAGAAGGTGGTCACGGCCCGCATGGCGGGCGCCGTCACGTCGGGCAGCAACGTCGCGGCGGCGCCCGGGTCGGTCGCCACCACGACGGCGGCGGCCGGCAACTCCGCGCCGTCGTCCAGGACCACGCCCGCGCCGCCGACCGACCGCACCGGGCACTCCAGGCGCAGGGCCCCGTCGGGCAGCCGGCTCGCCAGCTGCGCCGGGGCCTCGCCCATGCCCAATGCCGGCACGCCGATGGTGCCGCGCGCGAACGACCGCCAGATCAGGTGGAAGACCCTGCTGGAGGTCTCCAGCTCCCGCTCCAGCAGCACGCCCGCCAGGAACGGGCGGATCAGCCGCTCGACCATCACCGGTGACATGCCCCAGTGCCTGAGCTCGTCGAGGACGGTGCGCTCGGCCCCCGCGCGCAACGCCGAGGCGGGGAAGGCCAGGTCGCGGGTGGTCATGGCGGCCAGGACCGCCTTGTCGGCCAGGGTGCCGAGGCCGGCGGTCAGGCCGGTGAGGGCGTACTGCGGATGTCTCCACGGCAGCATGACCCTCTCCCTGCCGCCGCCGGAGCGGAAGACCAGCATGCCGGAGTTGAAGGCGCGCAGCCGCAGCGCCTCGACGTCCAGCACGCGGGGCACCTCGGGGTAGCCGGTGTTCAGCACCTGGAAGCCCCGGTCGAGGCGGAAGCCGTCGACGACGTCGGTGCGCATCCGGCCGCCCACCCCGTCGGAGGCCTCCAGCACGGTGACCGGGACGCCCGAGCGGCGCAGCCGCACCGCGCAGGCCAGCCCGGCCAGCCCCGCGCCGACCACGATCACCGGTTGCCGCTGTTGGTGTGCCATGAGCTGGTCCTACCCGGGGGCTCCCGCCTCAGTACCAGGTGACGTCGCCCGTGCCGATGTCGGCGAGCAGCCGCCGCACGTATTCGGCCTCGGCCGCCACCACCGCACGCTGGTATTCGGTCTCCACCAGGAACACCCGGGGCAGGAAGCTCGCCCCGTCGGCGAGTTCGGCGTCGAGGGCGGCCGTGCGGGTCTCCAGGGTGGTGAGCCGTTCGGTCAGCGCCTCGACGGCCTCGGGGATCGTCAGCACCGGCAGGAAGGCGAGGGCCGCGGGGAACTCCGGGAACTCGCGCCTGGGGTCGGCGAGCATGGCCCGCATCCACTCCCTGAGGGTGTCGCGGCCGGCGGCGGTGGGTTCGTAGACGGTGCGCTCGGGGCGGTTCTCGTCGCGGGTCGTCGTCTGGACGGCGATCAGGCCGTCGCGGAGCAGGCGGTCGATCGTCTGGTAGACGCTGTTGCGCTGCGCGACGTTGACGACGTCGTCCTTGTGGCGCTCCTTGATCAGTTGCTGCATCCGGTAGGCGTGCATGGGCGTCTCCACGACGAGTGAGAGCACCGCCATCGCCAGAGGTGATCGCCGCGATGTCATGACGGCCATCGTATTTGTTAGTCATTTTATGTATAGTCATAGTATGACCAAGGAAACGTTGATCATCGGTGGCGGCATCGCGGGGCCGGTCACGGCCATGGCACTCCGGAAGGCCGGGCTCGGCGTCCGGCTCTTCGAGGCGTACGACCGGGGTTCCGACGGCGTCGGGGCGTTCCTGACCCTGGCGCGGAACGGGCTGGAGGCGCTGCGGGTCCTCGGCCTGCACGACCTCGTGGCCGATCTCGGCATGGACACCCCCGAGGGGGTGATGGTCAACGCCAAGGGCCGCGAACTGGCCGTCATCCCGCAACCGAGCCGCACTCTCCGGCGGGGCGACCTCTACCGGGCGCTCCGCGACGAGGCGGTCCGGCGGGGGGTCACCGTCGAGTACGGCAAACGGCTGACCGGCGCGGGGGTCGCCGGCGGCGGCGTACAGGCCCGGTTCGAAGACGGGACCACGGCGGACGGCGCGCTGCTCGTCGGCGCGGACGGACTCTGGTCGCGGACCCGGACGATCATCGACCCCGGCGCGCCCCGGCCCCGGCACCTCGGGCTGCTCAACACGGGCGGGTTCGCCGAAGGCATACGCGTGCCGGGACGGCCCGGCGTCAGCCACTTCGTCTTCGGCCGGCGGTGCTTCTTCGGCTATCTCGTCCACCCCGACGGCGGGGTCTGGTGGTTCGCCAACCCGGCCAGCCCGAAGGAGCCCACGGCCGACGACCTGGCGGCCGTCACCCCGGCGGCGCTCATCGAGCTGTTCCGCGACGACGCCGGGCCGATGCGCGACATCATCGCGGCCACGCCCCACGTGTTGCCGGCCTGGAACACCTACGACCTGCCGACGGTTCCCACCTGGTCGAACTCCCACATGGTGATCGTCGGCGACGCCGCCCACGCGACCTCACCGTCATCCGGGCAGGGGGCGTCGATGGCGATCGAGGACGCGGTCGTGCTGGCCACGTGCCTGCGCGACCACGAGACGCCGGAGGCGTTCGCCGCCTACGAACGGCTGCGCCGGGGGCGGGTGGAGCGCATCGTCGCCCAGGGCAAACGCAACGGCGACGGCAAGGCGCCCGGCCCGGTCGGGGCCTACCTGCGCGACCTCTTCCTGCCGGTGGTGCTGCGGCAGGTGGCCAGGCGCGGGTCCCTCAACTGGATGTACGACCACCGCATCGCCTGGGAGGACGCCTGAAAGGTTCAGGGCCGACCTGGGGATTCGCCGGGCCGGGTTGCCGGGGGCGGGCCATCTGGGGTGACGTTCGGGGGTCGGTCGTCGCGTCCTGGGGGATGCCATGAGGCTCCTGCGCGTGCTTGTCGGTGTGCTGCTCGTGTTCGTCGTGCTGCCGGGGGTGGCGTGGGCCGCTCCGGGATGCGTGGTGACGTACGGGGCGAATTCGTGGCCGGGCGGGTTCACCGCCGGCGTCACCATCAAGAACACCGGCGATCGGGTCACCGGCTGGACGTTGCGGTTCGACTTCACCGCCGGGCAGACGGTCACGCACGGCTGGTCGGCGCGGTGGAGCCAGTCGGGGGCGCGGGTCGAGGCGGTGAACGAGCCGCACAACCGGGTGATCGCACCGGGCGCGACGGTGACCATCGGCTTCAACGGCAGCTGGACCGGCGCCAACCCCGCGCCGACGCGCTTCACCCTGAACGGCACCACCTGCGGCGGCCCGCCGTCACCGAGCCCCTCGCCGAGTCCGAGCCCGTCACCTTCGCCGAGCCCGAGTCCTTCCCCGAGTCCGTCGCGGGTCGACAATCCCTACCTCGGCGCACGCGGCTACCTGAACCCCGAGTACGTCGCGAACGTCGAGGCCGCCGCCACCGCCACGGGCGGGGAGGTCGGCGCCGCGATGCGGAAGGTCGCGTTCCAGCCGACCGCCCTGTGGCTCGACTCCGTGGCGGCGATCGGGTCGATCAGGGGCGGCATGGGGTTGCGGCAACATCTGGAGCGGGCGCGCGTCCAGGCGTTGTCGCAGGGGAACGACGACCCCGTCGTCGTGACGCTCGTGCTGAGCGACCTGCCGGGCAAGGAGTGTTCGTCGTGGTGGCCCACGGCGGAGTTCCCCCTGAGCGCCGACGGCGTGACGGCGTACAGGAACCAGTTCCTCGACCCCATCGCGGCCATCCTGGCCGACCCGCGCTACGCCCAGCTCAGGATCGTCACGCTCGTCGAGCCGGAGACCGTCGGCAGCATGGTCAGCTGGCCGCAGGAGACCCAGTGCGTGGAGGCGCGCACGTCGGGCCTGTACGTCGCAGGTCTGAAGCAGGCCGTCACGACCCTCGGCCTGGTCCCCAACGTGTACGTCTACCTCGACGCCGGCCGGTCGTCGGTGGCCGGCTGGACCGAGGTCTCCGGGCCGCTGGTCGACGTGCTCGCCGAGGTCGTCGAGGGCACGCCGGGGGTGCACGGGTTCGTCACCAACGTCGCCAACTACGTCCCGGTGGACGAGGTCTTCCTCCCGGACACCGGGAAGCTGGTCGCCGGGCAGCCGCTGCTCTGGAGCCGGTGGGTCGACTGGAACCCGCACATCGACGAGGACCACTACACGCGCCACCTGCGCACCGCCTTCATCGCGGCGGGCCTCCCGGCGGACATCGGCATGCTGATCGACACCTCGCGCAACGGCTGGGGCGGCACCGCCCGGCCGACCGCCGTCAGCGTCTCCACCGACGTCAACACCTACGTCGACCAGTCGCGGCTCGACCGGCGCGTCAACCGCTACAACTGGTGCAACCAGCTCAACGCGGGCATCGGCGAACGCCCCGCCGCCGCGCCCAGAGCCGGGGTCGACGCCTTCATCTGGGCCCGGCCGCCCGGCGAGTCGGACGGCGCGAGCGACGGCGTCAACCGGTGGTGCGACCCCACGTTCGCCCCGCCGATGGGCTCGTACCGGCCGTCGGGAGCGACGCCGGGCGGTCCGGCCTACGGCGTCTTCTGGCCGTCCTACTTCGGGACGCTCGTCCGGAACGCGTATCCGCCGCTCTGACCGGCGTCCGCGGACGGAGCAGGCCCGAAACGGTCAGTCCTCGCGGGTGTCGTAGGCCGCCTGGCTGCGTTCGATGGCGGGATTGTGCTCCGCCGCCCACTCGGCGAGGGTGATCGCCGGGGCGATCAGGGTCTGGCCCATCGGCGTGAGCTCGTACTCCACCCGGGGCGGCACCTCGGCGTGGGCGGTGCGCGAGACGAGCCCGTCGCGTTCCAGCCGGCGCAGGCTGAGCGACAACATGCGCTGCGAGACGCCGGGGATGTGCTGCTGCAACTCGGTGAACCGCAGCCGCCGCCCGTGCAGGGTCGCGACGATCAGCAGGGTCCACCTGCTGCCGATGCGGTCGAGGATGGCGCGGACCGTCCGGCCGGCGTCTCCCCTGATCAGACAGGTCTTCTCGTTCTGTGACACGGCGACTCCCGGTTACCACGCACACTGATGTTCCTTTTGTACGGCATCCGGCGGTCCCCCATCATGGGCGCCATGACCGTGGCCTATTGGATCATCGCCGCCCTGCTGGGCCTGTTCTACCTCTACGCCGGGGGCAAGAAGATCGTCCAGAGCAAGGAGCGGCTCCAGCCCATGATGGGCTGGGTCGACACCGTCCCGATGCCGATGGTCCGGACGATCGGCGCCCTGGAGGTGCTGGGGGCGGCCGGGCTCGTCCTTCCCCCGGTCACCGGGATCCTGCCCGGCCTGGCGCTGGCCGCCGCGGCCGGGTTCACGGTGCTCCAGGTGCTGGCCACCGGGCTGCACCTGTCGCGTGGCGAGGTCAAGGAGACCGGGCTGAACGTCACCCTGATCGTGCTCGCGGCGGCCGAGGTCTGGCTCGCCACGATCTGGCTCTGATCAGGCCGGGGATGCCCGTTTGACCTGTAGTGCGCTACAGGTGGCACTGTGGACGCATGAGCGAGGTTCTGCTTCCCGAGGTCACCGTGGAGGTGCCGCCCCAGGGCCTGTCGATCACCGAGGTGTCCCGGGCGACCGGGATCGGCGTCGAGGCCCTGCGCTACTACGAGCGCGAAGGGCTGCTCCTGGATCCCACGCCCCGCGACGCCGGCGGCCGCCGACGGTACCGCGAGGGTGATCTGGCCTGGATCGGCGGCCTGGTCATGCTCCGCGAGACCGGCATGTCCATCGCCGACATCCGGCTCATGGCCGAGCTGTGCCGCCGTGAGGGCACCGAGAAGGAGCGCCTGGAGCTGCTGACCCGGCACCGGGAACGCGTGCTCGCCGAGGTCCGGCGCACCCAGCGCCACCTGCGCGCCATCGAAGCGAAGATCTCCAGATACGAGGCAGTCACCACATGAACGACGTCAGTCTCGGCGCACTCCGCGTCTCCCGCCAGGGCCTCGGGGCCATGGGCATGAGCGCCTTCTACGGCGCCCGCGACGAGGCCGAGGCCATCGCCACCCTCAACCGGGCCGTCGACCTCGGGGTCACCCACATCGACACCGCCGAGGCGTACGGCCCCTACGAGAACGAGAAGCTGATCGCCAGGGCGCTGGGGGCGCGCCGCGACGAGATCACCATCGCCACCAAGTTCGCCCTCGACTTCGAGAACGGCGCGGTCATGGACGGCAGCCCCGCCCACGTGTGCCGCGCGGTGGAACGTTCCCTGCGGCACCTGGAGGTCGACGTGATCGACCTCTACTATCTGCACCGCGTCGACCCCGACGTGCCCATCGAGGAGACCGTCGGCGCGATGGCCGAGCTGGTCACGGCCGGGAAGGTGCGCCACCTGGGCCTGTCGGAGGCCGCGCCGGCCACCATCCGCCGGGCCCACGCGACCCACCCCATCGCGGCGGTGCAGTCGGAGTTGTCGCTGTTCGCCCCCGACGTGCTGCACAACGGCGTGAAGAAGGTCCTGGACGAGCTGGGCATCGGCCTGGTGGCCTTCTCCCCCATCGGCCGCGGCCTGCTGAGCGGCGCGATCGCCAAGGTCGACGATCTCGACGCCGACGACGCCCGCCGCACCCTGCCCTGGTTCACCCCGGAGAACATGACCGCCAACCGGCACCTGGTCGACCGGGTCGCCGCCGTCGCGGCCGCCCGGGGCGCGACGCCCGCGCAGATCTCACTGGCCTGGGTCGCCGCCCAGGGCGCGGTCGCCATCCCCGGCACCAAGCGGCGGCGCTACCTGGAGGAGAACGCGGCGGCGATGGACCTCGCCCTCACCGCCGCCGAGCTGACGGAGCTCGGCGAGGCCGTCCCGGCCGGATCGGTCACCGGCGCCCGTGACACCCCTGCCGGCCTGGCCAGGAACCATCGGTGAAGAACAGCGGAAGCAGCCGGTCGGCGCCGAGGAAGGTGACGATGTCGGTGATCGCCCCGTCGGCCGCCTCCAGCACGACCAGGGCGAACGGGTGATGGACGCCGTCGGCGTCCGGGCGGGTCTGCCAGAAGGCGGCTGACCCGTTCGCCCCCGCCGGCCACAACCGGGCCCCCGCGCACGACGCCGCCGGGTCGGACAGGGCCAGGCGGACCTGGTCGCGGCCGCGCAGCCACCAGGCGAACGGCGGCATCGACATCGTGACGTCCTCGTGCAGCAGGGACACCAGCGTGTCGACGTCGTGGCGTTCGAACGCGGCGCAGTAGCGGTCGAGCAGGTCCCGCCGGGCGGCGTCGTCGGGCCGGGCCTCGTCCGGGGCCTTGGTCCTGAGGGTCGCGCGGGCCCGTTGCAGGGCGCTGTTGACCGAGGCCACGGTGGTGTCGAGCAGGTCGGCGGTCTCCTTGGCCGTCCAGCACAGGACGTCGCAGAGGATCAGCGCCGCGCGCTGGCGGGCCGGCAGGTGCTGGAGGGCGGCGACGAACGCCAGGCGGATCGTCTCACGCCGTACCGCCAGCTCGCCGGGGTCGCCGGTCTCCGGGAGGGCGCGGGCGTCGGGGATCGGGTGGATCCACCGTTCGTCGGCGATCGGCGGCCCCAGCGGACCGCCCGCCTGCGAAGCCGGGCCGAGGTCGATCGCGAGGGCCCGGCGCTGGGCGCTGCGCAGCATGTCGAGGCAGACGTTGGTGGCGATGCGGTAGAGCCACCCGCGCAGCGGACCGCGCCGCTCGTCGTAGCTCTCGACCGCCCGCCAGGCTTTGACCAGGGTCTCCTGCACGGCGTCCTCGGCCTCGAAGCCGGACCCCAGCATCCGGTAGCAGTAGCCGGTGAGCTCGGTCCGGTGCCGCTCCAGACGTTCCAGCATGCGTCGACCTTACGGGCGACCGATGAGTTCCCGGCCTCCGGTCCGTATGTCCGGTGTGACGAATTCGAAGACGACCGATGAGACCGTACGGGCGGCGGTGCGCGCGGAGCGCGCCGAGCAGGCCGAGATCCTCGCCGCGCTCCGGCCCGACCAGTGGGACGCCCCGACGTTGTGCGAGGGGTGGCGGGTCAGGGAGGTGGTGGCCCACACGACGATGCCGTTCCGGCAGTCGGCCGGGCGGATGCTGGTGGAACTGGTCAGAGCCCGGGGAAGCTTCAACACGATGGCCGACCGGCTGGCCCGCCGCGACGCGGGCCGGATGAGCGCCGCCGACCTGCTGGCCCTCCTGCGGGCCAACCTCGCCCACCCCTGGACGCCGCCCGGCGGCGGCGCGACCGGCGCGTTGTCGCACGACGTCATCCACGGCCTCGACATCACCGTGGCCCTCGGGCTGGGCCGGATCGTGCCGCCCGACCGGATCGCGATGGTCTTCGCCGGCATGGCGCCGAGGAACATCGCCTTCTTCGGCGCCGATCTCAGCGGCGTGCGACTGCGGGCCACCGACCTCGACTGGTCTCTCGGGACGGGATCGACGGTGACCGGCCGGGCCCAGGACCTGCTGCTCGTGGTCTGCGGACGGCGGCTGCCGCCCGGCCACCTCGACGGAGCCGCCGCCGCCCGGTTCACCGGGCGCCCGGCCCCGGCATGAGCTCGACGTCGCCGGCGTGCATCGGCTCGCCGCAGTGGGCGCAGCGCAGGTCGACGCCGCTGATCTCACCGCACGCGTGGTGGCGGTAGAGCACCGGCGGGCCCGCCTCGCCGGCGAGCCACCGGTCGCCCCACGCGGTCATGACCATGAGCAGGTCGACGAGCTCGGCGCCCTTGGCCGTCAGGCGGTACTCGTAGCGTGGCCGGTTGTCGTAGGGGTGGCGTTCGAGCACGCCCTGCTCGACGAGGTGGCCGAGCCGTTCGGTCAGCACCTTGCGGGAGATCCCGAGGTCGGCCTGGAGCTGGTCGAACCGGTTCAGGCCGACCCAGACGTCGCGCAGGATCAGCGGCGACCAGGGTTCGCCGATGACGTCGAGGGTGCGCGCGATGGAGCAGGCCATGTCGCCGAACTGGGTGCGTTGCATGCCCCCATTCTAGCCTTTGGGGTTCCCTGAAGGAACTTAAGTTGGTACGGTTACGGAGTCTCCTCAAGGAACCCCGAAAGGATGTCGCCAGATGAACGAGGTCATCACGGCCCACGCGGTGCCGGTCGACGAGGTGGTGGCGCGCCGACCCGTCCACCTGATCGAGCCCGACGTCCGCCGCGTCCTCGACGGCGTCTCGATCGCCCACCTCGCCACGGTCCTGCCCGACGGCTCGCCGCACAACGTGCCCGTCTTCATCGGGACCCACGGCGACCACGTCGTCGTCTTCACCGGCCCGGAGGTGCGCAAGGCGCGCAACCTGCGCCGCGACCCCCGGCTCGCGATCTCGATCGCGCCCGCCGACAACCCGTTCGAGCCCGTCGTGATCCGGGGCCGCGTCGTCGGGTGGGTCGACGGCGAGGCGGGGTGGGAGATCATCGACCGGCTGGCCCTGAAGTACACCGGGCAGCCCTACGGCCGCGACCAGGACCGCGTCGTGGCCCTGATCGAGCCCGAACTCCAGCGGATCGGCGTCGGCTGACCCTCATTTCAGGGACGCGCGGAGGAGCCCCGGCGTGAGTTCGCCGTTGAGTTCCTCCAGGTTCCACCTCCCCTGCCGGTAGGCGTGGTTGGTGATCCAGAAGACCATCACGCCCTTGTCGAGGGAACGGGCGAGGTCGCCGTACGACCAGTCGTTGCCGCCGTCGTGCTCGGCGACCCGGCCGAACTCGGTGCGGGGGAACACGCCCCAGCCGTAGGCGTAGTAGAGCTTCGCCGTCCGGTCGACGAGCACCCGCGCCCGGAACATCTCCGCCTTGGCCTTCCGGGACAGGATGGTGTCCCCCTCCAGCGCCCGGTGCCAGCGGTACATGTCACGGGCGGTGGAGAGCATGCCGCCGTTGCCCCGCAGGTACCAGTAGGGACCGTCGGCCGCCCACGGGTGCTCGGTGGGCCGCCCCCGTCTCTCGCCGTCGCGGTCGTACTCGACCGCGATCTGGCCCGGCGCCCAGCGGGGCAACACGTAGCCGGTGCTCGTCATGCCGGCGGGGGCGAACAGCCGCTCGGCCAGGAACTGTTCGTACGACCGGCCGGACGCCTTCTCGACGACGGCGGCCAGCAGGCTGTAGCCCACATTGGAGTAGTGGAACTCCGTTCCGGGCACCGACCGCAGGGGCGACGTCAGAGCACGCCGCACCATGGTGTCGCGGGAGACCGGGTCGTAGTCGTCGCCGAGGTCGGTCAGCCCCGAGGTGTGGGTCAGCAGGTGGCGCACGGTGATGAGCCGCTTGTCGGCCGGCACCCGGCCGAGGTGGACGGAGATCCGGTCGGTGGTGCGCAGCTTGCCCGCCATCTGCAGCTTCATGATCGCGGCGGCGGTGAACTGCTTGGTGATCGACATGACGTCGTAGGCGGTGTCGCATCCGGCCCGCGTCCCGGCCTCGCGATCGGCCAGGCCGAACCCGGCGCAGTGCACGAGCGTGCCGTGGCGGGCCACCGCGACGGTGCCGCCGGGGCCGGTCGGCAGTGTCCGGTCAAGGAACGCCTCGATCCGCGGATGGACGGGAGCGGTGGACAGCAGGACTCCAGCAAGGGCGGCGGGCAACCAGGGAGAGATCATGTGATCGACGCTGGCCGATCCCGCGGATCCGGGGCAACGAATGTGCCGTTCCGGCTTGTGCGGATCCGTGCGACTCCGTTGTACTGCCGGGTTATGAGCCCAGAAGCCCGTCCCGACCCGGCCGCCGCGCGCACCGACGCCGAGTTCGTGGCCCAGTTGCGCACACTCAAGACCTGGTCTGGACGCAGCTACCGCGACATCCAGCTGCACGCGCAGCGGGCCGGCCGCCATCTGCCCTATTCGACCGCGGCCGGGATGCTCAAACGCGACTCGCTCCCCCGCCAGGAGGCGCTCACCGCGTTCGTCCTCGGTTGCGGCCTGGACGAACAGGCGGCCACGGCGTGGAACACCGTGCGCACCCGGCTGGACCTGGGTGTGCCGCCGGAACCGTCTCCTCTTCGTCCACGACGCCGGCCCCGGTGGGCGGCCGCCGTGGCGGCGTTGGTCGTCGCCGCCGCCGCTCTGGTGCTCGTCGGCCAGGCCGACGAGGAGGTCGTCCAGGTCGGGCACGTTCAGGTGCTCGACTAACGGGCGAACCGCCGGAACTGCCCTTCGTGGACGTCGCCCACCCACTCCCAGCCGGGCTTGGCCGCCGGGCCGATCCGGGGGTCGTCCGGGACCCGGCCGTCCCGCAGCGCGAGCACGTAGGCGCGGTCCCGGTCGATCCGGGCCCGCGCCTGGCCCGGTCCGCCGACCGACCCGTGGCCGGGGATGACGACGTGGGCGTCGTCCGCGACATCTTCGAGCAGCGTCAGCGCGGTGAGGTAGTCGCCGATCGGGTCGGCGGCCTCGTCGAACTCGAACATCGGGATCAGGACGTCGGACACCATGTCCCCCGCGATCAGGACACCACGGTCCTCGATCAGCAGCGCCGCGTGGCCGGGGGCGTGCGCCTGGTGCTCGATGATCCGGACCCGGGGGCCGTCCCACGGGATCACCGTGGCGCCGGCGGGCAGGCCGGCGACCAGGCCGAGGAGGTCGAGCGGCACCTGCCCGGCGATCTCGGTCTCCAGCAGGTGGTCGGCGATGCGGTCCTTCGCGCCCGCGTCCGACAACTCCTCCCGGATGGCGGCCGCGCAGCGCGCCGTGCCGTAGCGGGGGACGTCGCCGAACCGGGCGTCCCAGAGCACGTGGTCCCAGTGGGGATGGGTCGAGAAGCCCGCGACCACGGTCTGCCCCAGCTCCGCCAGGTCGTCCACGAGACAACCGAGTTCGGCTCCGGTCACCCCCGGGTCGACGAGCAGCACGCCGTCCGGGCCCCGCACCACGACAGCGTTGCTCTGCACGAACATGCTCTCGTGCACCAGCACGCCCTCGGCGACCCGGGTCAGCACGCGCCCGCCTCCTTCGCGTCGACGACCGCGTAGTGGTGCAGGGTGACGCCCTGCTCGAACGACCGCTGCTCGATCAGGTCGAGGTCGACCGGCCGGTCGTAGTCGTCGAACAACGTGCGGCCGAAACCGAGGATCGAGGGGTGGGTGAAGAGCAGCAGCTCGTCGAGCAGCCCCGCCCGGAGCAGCTGGGTGGCGAGCGCCGCCCCGCCCACCCCGATGCCGCCCTCGGTCTCGGCCCGCAGGGCGGCGAGCCGCTCGATCGCGTCGTCGCCGCCGATGATCCGGGTGTCGTGGCCGGCGCTGCGGCGCGTGCGGGAGACCAGGATCTTGGGCTTGGACGTCCAGATCTCGCCGTATTCGTGCATGTAGTCGGGCAGAGTCGGGTCTTCGTGCGCCCTCGGCCAGAACTCCTCCATGACCTCGTAGTAGACGCGGCCGTGGACGAGGAGCGAGAGCGCCCGCGTGCGCGCGTTGGCCTCGCGGTGCAGCTCCTCGTGGATCCGCAGCCACTCACCGGCGCCGTTGTCGCCGGGAACCTGCTCGATCCGCAGGTCGAGGGAGACCTGCATCGCATAGACGAACCGCCCCATCGGCTTCCCCTCTCCACAAGTGGTTGTATTCTGCAACTACTATCGGGACGGCGAAACGCCTGTCAAGGAGGGAATCGTGGACCCACGGTCCGGGTGTCCGATCAACGCCGCCGTCGAGGTGCTCGGAGATCGGTGGTCGCTGCTGGTGCTGCGCGACGTCATGTTCGGCGACCTTCGCCACTTCCGGGCCCTGCTCACCGGCTCGGCCGAGGGCATCGCCTCGAACATCCTCGCCGACCGCCTGGTGCGGCTCGTCGAGGCCGGCCTGCTCACCCGCGGAACCGCCGCCCGGGGCCAGCGCGCCCGCTACAGCCTGACGGAGGCCGGCATCCAGACGTTGCCGATCATCTACACCCTCGGGAACTGGGGCCTCGACTGGCGGCCGGGCGACGAGAGACTGCGCGACCGTCAGCGGCTCATGCGGGAGGGGGGCCCGGCGTTCGTCGAGGAACTGATGGACGAACTGCGCGCCCGCCACCTCGACGCCCCGCCGAAGCCCCACGAGGGCCCGGGCGCGTTCGAACGCCTGGCGGGCCCCGCCGTCACCGGGGGCGCCGCCCCCGGATGACCTCCATGACGTCGTCGAACTCGGGCAGCCCGGCCGCCGGGCTCGGCAGCGGCGCCACCTTCGTGGAGTGGGGCGGCTTGACCGGCAGGCCGGTCCGCCAGCCGACGAAGTCGGTGATCGTGCTGCCCTCGGCGCGTTCCTTCGACGAGTAGTGCCCCTGGTAGGCGGTGTCCCACATGATGTTGAACCGCACCGGCACCCCGGCCCGGTCGGTCAGCAGGTCCCACCACACCTCCGCCGGGCCGTACGACTCGTCGGGCTTGGCCAGGGCGAGCGCCCGGAAGGTCGGCGAGACGGCGTAGAGGTCGTCGAAGGTGAGCTTGCCCCGCCACGAGTAGAGGTTCTGCTGCGAGCGGCCCAGCGGGTCGATGAAGACCGGTCCGGAGATGTACTTCTTCTCGTAGGTGTCGGACAGCAGGCGCCGCAGCGTCCTGGGCTCGAAGACGTTGACGATCTGGTCGGTGAAGGCGCCGCCGCTCACCGCCCTGCCCCGGTAGGCCCACGGCCTGCCCTTCGGCAGCGCCGCGGAGTAGAGCTTCCCGGACGAGTAGTGGCGGCCGTTCGCCGTGACCGACCGGTGGAGGGAGGTCTGGGCGAGCAGGCTCCTGGCCTGGAGGTCGCCGCCCGCCGCGTCCTCCTTGGCGATGGCGAGGGTCCCGTCGCGCTTGAACATGAGCTTCCTGGTCAGGTCGGAGCCGACCACGCCGCCCGGCCCCAGTTGGAGCCAGCCCTTGCGCTCGAAGTGGTAGTCGAACAGGTGCATCATGCTGTTGATCTTGCGGCCCCGGCCGCCCAGCATGACCGTGCCCCATTCGATGACCTTCGCCGTGCGCTTCTGCGCCAGCAGCCGCTTCACGGCCGCGACCGGGTCGGGGGCGGCGGCCTCGGCGGGTAAGGGGACGAGCACGACGGAGGCGAGGACGGCGACGCCGATCCCCGCGATCTTTGACTTCACGGGTCCGCATCCTCCCACAGGGTGCTCGCCGTCCTGCCGGCTTCTGGTCAGGTGATGCCGCGCACGGCCAGGACCCGCAGTCGCGTGTTCGCGGCCTCATGGACCTCGGCTGCCAGGGGGTCGGCGGTCAACTCCCGCAGACGCGAGCGGACTGCGGCCGTGTCTGGCGCCGCCTCACACGCGCGCCGCCGCACCGTCGGCTCGCAGTCGTCAAGTCCCTCGACCACGAGGGCTTCGGCTTCACGCGGCGCACATCCCCGAAGCCCGTCTAGGAACGCTTCCCGGGCGAGCGAATGAAGCGTGCCTTCCCACGCGGCCATGAGCTCGCTCGCGGCTTCCTGGATCCCCAACCGGCCCAGGCCTCGTGCGGGAACCTCGGCGGCGCACCATTCTCCGGCGGCGACCGTGCGGTGCAACGCGGCCAGCAACGCCGGCGCATCGCCCCGGTCACCGACCTCTGCCACCACCCGCTCCCCGAACGCGACGAGGGTGTCGTCGCCGCTGCCGATCCACGTGCGGGCGCGTGGCAGCGCGTCTCGCCCGAGGTGGTGGAGCGCCTGTGGGATACCCGGCAGCCACCCGGCCGCGTTGCGCAGGCCGGGGTCCTCGGCGAAGTCGAAGACGACGCGATCGCCGCGCCTGCCCAGTTCCTCCAGCGCCCGCCGCCGCCCGGAGCCGCCGGCGGCGACGAGCCCGATCAGGTCTTCGGTGCCGATGGCGACGATTCCGGGTCGGGTGTCGCGCCTGGCCGGTCCGGGTGGACGGGAGGCGTTGCGCTCGACGATGATTCGCCGGACGCGTGGCTGGGAGCGCGCGAACGTCGTCCACGGCTCCGAGTCGCACCAGATCGCCTGTGCAAGCTGGGCATCGTCGCGGTTGGCCATGATGTCGTCCGCGAGCCCGTCCCAGATGGCGGGAAGCGTCATCGCGCCGCTGTCGCCGATCGCCTCCAGTGCCGTGGACCAATGCGGCCCGTCGATCGCGTATCCGCGCAGCACGGCCGCCGCGTCGAGCCGACCGGCCATCGGGAGCAGGGCAAGGACCCGCAAGGCGAGCTCAACCGGTTCGGCGTCCTCGCCGTCGTACGTGAGCAGGTGCTGTTCAATCGGCGCCAGTGGCAGGTCGAGCCGAGCGATGAGACCGGCGAGGTAGCCGTCACGTTGATCGACTTGTCGGTCCCAGCGCGGGTCCGTGATCACGCACTCATACACCGCGTCGGCCGCGCCGGGGGCGGTCGACGTGCGATGCACCGCGTCCCCGTTGGAGCTGACCGCGGAACGAGGCCGGACTGTCATATTCGGTCATCGGCATGCAGTATCCCCGGGGTGGAGGCGGCGCTGCGGGAGCGAATAGCGGCATGGCCATGATGCCCGGGTCCTGTCGGTCGTGTCTTCTAGGTGCGTATGACGTCGATCGACCCGACGGTCAAGCGGATCGCGTCTCAGGGAATCAGCTCTCGCATCGCGGCGAGCGGCAACGACGGGTTGGCGGCCGCGGCCTCTACCACCTGCCAGTCTTCGTCGTGGAGTAGTTCGACGATCGCCGAGAGCGGCAGGGCGGGGTGGCGGGCGGCCAGGGGTCTGGCCTGGTGATCGTCGAGGCAGGCGAGCAGCGCCGTGGCCGTGGCGCTGGGATGCCGGGCGATCGCGCGGAACGCCTTCCGCACCGGCGGCCGGTGCTGAGCGAGGTCCTCCAGCAGCGGGGCCGTGGCGTCCGGGTTGACGGCCACTTTCGCCAGCACCCGCGCGCCGTGGCGCGTGACCATCGCACGGAGCTGCGCTTCGGACAGGCCCGGGTGCGGCGCGACGGACTTGACCACCCTCGCGTCGGGATCGTCGGCGAACGCGCCACGGATTTCGGGTGACAGGTCGCGCCGCTGGGCGAGCAGCATGCGAACCGCCGGGATCGGTGACGCGGCCAGTGCCGTGACTTCGGCCACGGAGGCGGATGCGATGCGCGGCAGGAGCACCTGGCCGAGCCGGGTGTCGCCTGCGATGTCGGACAGGACGTCGAGCGGCAGCTCGGGATGGTGGGCAAGTCGATACCGGACGTCGTGGCCGCGATCGGTGGCCACGGCGCGGATCAGGTCCTCCCTGATCGAGGGGTTGCCCGCGAGCGTCGCGCGCACCCACGGGATGGGATCCTCGGCGAGCTGCGCGTACACGTGTGCGGGCAGATCGGTGCGGGCCGCCAAGTCGACGCGCATCAGAGTCGAAGGATGACTGACGAAGCCCACGACGGCGTCGACCGGGGCAGCCGGGTTCCTCAGCGCCATCTGCTGGATTTCCCGCACAGCCGACTCATGGGAGCCATCGCAGGAAACGCCCGGCGGCAGTGAGCAGTCAGATCGTTCGCAGCCCGGATCGTGAACGAAGGGGACCGGTTCTCGATCACAGACCAAGCAGGACCGCGCCGGCGGGAGCCCCTCACCGGTCAGCAACGACGCCAGTACCGTTGCCGGCGTCTTTTCGTTGGCCGCCACCGAACGACGGACATCGGCATGCGGATGCGCCGCAAGCTCGCCGGCCAGGTCCGCGGGCGCCCACAGCGCGAGCTCGGCGACCACCCGGACATCGGGGTCGGAGGCGAGTGTCCGCAGCACATCGGGTGGCAGGCCGGGGCAGGCCGCCAGCTTCTCCCGCGTCTCCGCCAGAGGATCGGCAGCGAGCAGTCTCGCCCACTCCGGCCTGCCGGAACGTTCTTCAAGGAGGGCGAGTGCGACACGTGGCCGGGCTACCGGATCGACGTCGTCGGCCGTGAGCCGCCCTTCGTGGGCGAGTCGTACGGCGGCTCCCTCGAAGCGTGACAGCGCGGCCACCTGCACACGGCTGAGATCCGACCGGCAGGCCACGGCCTCGGCGACGTCCGGGTCCGCAGTCGCGATGAGCTGATCGATCAGTTGGGGCGGTAGCGCCGTGTTCTCGGCCAGCCCGAGGAGAGCGTGGAGCACAGGAGGAATCATGCCCGAGCAGGATCGAACGGCCATCCGGCCCGCGATGGACTGACGCGTCCTGCCTGGCCGAAGGCCGCTCCCACGATCGAGGTCCCCAGGCAGTTCGATCGGCGCGTTGTGGCCCCGGGCCCGTTCGCCCGGGGCCGGCCTCGTGGATTGCGAGGCCGTGGAGACGGCGGTCGGGATGGGCTTGCCGAAGATGGTGGCGCGCGTGCTCATCGGCCTGTGGCTGAGCGCGGACGAGCCGGCCCGCGGGTCGCACGCCAGTCCCGCCTCGATTGGCGGTGGCGCGACGTCTCGACACGCCCGTGGGAGGTCGCCTGGTCAGGGAGGGTGCGTTCGTGGAGCGGATCAGCCGTGATCAGACCTCGGGCGACGGGGCCACGCACCGGCTCGGGTGCGCGGCCCGGCCGCGTCGTCCCGGGCTACGCGTAGAGGAACCAGTAGCCGTGCTCCGGGACGCACTGGTAGGACGTCCACCAGCCCTCGGTGATGCCGAGGTTGCCCACCCGGTTGCAGTCCCAGTTGTAGTAGTAGACGTTGCGGAGAGTGGCCGCCTGCGCGGGCGCGGCGCCCACGGACAGCACGAAGCCGAATGCGAGCAGTGCGGAGACCATCAGTTTGCGCATGGCGCGAGAGTCGCATCCCGGCGTCCCGCCGACCAGCGGGTCGATCTTGCCTGGACGATGACCTGGACCGGTCCCCCGCCGTGGCTGAAAGATTCACCGTTAGCCTGAAAGGCGTGATACGAGGCGCCCTGATCTGCCTGACGCTGCTCGTGTCCGCGGCGGCCTGCGGGCAGGACGAGCCGGTCGCCCGGCCGAGCCCCACGCCGACCCCCACGCCCACCGCCGAAGCTCTGCCGGAACCCGCGTCGGAGGAGTTGACCCTCCCCGACGGCCGCCGGGTCGCCATGCGGTACGAGGCCGGCCGGGGGTTGTCCGAGCAGCACTACGACCCGGAGACCGGCGCGTGGTCGCACCCGCGTCTCGTCTACGGCACCGAGACCGACCCCTGCCAGAGCATCCGGCTCAAAGAGGACGAGGGCACGGTCACGGCGATCGCGAACTTCGGGCGTTACTGCTCCGACGGCGAGCCGCCGACCGAGTCCATCGCCGCGGTGGCCGTCGGCGACCTCAAGAAGTGGGAGCATCACCTGACCCGGAAGTTCGACGGCTGGGCGCGGGCCACCGTGTCCGACGGCGGGCGGAAGGTGACCTTCGTCCGCAACGCCACCCATGTCCGGGTCAGGCTCGTCTGGACCGCGTCCGAGGGGTTCTCGGACGCGGTCTTCAGATTCAGCGCTTGACGTCCTTCTCGTCGATCACCGCTTCGGCGCGGGGCGCGACGACGGCCACCTTCGTGCCCCAGTTGTACAGGCGCGTCTCCGAGGTGTAGTCGACGACGGTGCCCCCGCCGACGGGCATGCGCATCGTGACGCTGAGGCGGGTGACCAGGCCCTCCTTGCTGAGCGTGAACGCGTACGCGATCGTGGAGATCTGGCCGCTCTCGCTCTTGCCGCCGGGGCCGAACTGCTTGCGGAACACCGGGGAGAGCGCGGCCATCTTGGCGCTCGTGGTGGTGCCCCGCACCACGCCGCCGCGGGTCGAGGCGGCCTTGGCGATCAGCGTCTTGACCGTGTTCGGCTCGAACACGTTGACGATGACGCCGCCGGGGACCGGCGGGAGGGGGCGCTTGCGCACCCAGTACTTGCCCTCGGGCAAGCCCTGTCCGGCGCGGGGGCCCTGCACGTAGGTGAACTTCGGCAGGGAGATCACCCGCCCGGGGGCCTCGAGGCTCTTGCGGACGCCGCGTTCGTCGTTGTCGGCGTCGTCGAAGAAGCCCTTGTCGTAGCGCGTCTTCTCGTTGAGGTCGGCGGCGATCGGGCCCTTCGGGCCGAACTGGATCGCTCCCAGTTCCTGGGTGACGCTTCCCTTGCCGCCCTTCGGCCGCACCTGCAGCACCGTCTTGAGCTTGACGCCCTTCCCGGTCACGAACTGCGCCGTCAGCGCTCTGATCGGATCGACTTTCGCCGCCGCCGGCTGCGCGGGCACCACCAGGGCGCCCGCGGCCACCAGCGTCACGGCCATCACTCGCTTCACCCGCGAAGTCTCACAATCCCAGGTCACGACATGATCACGTACGGATCGTCGCGGACGAGCTCCGCGTGGTGGTGCACGATGGCCCAGCCCGTCGCCGAGCGGCGCAGCACGTCGGTGACCCGGGTGTGCTCCGGCGGGCCGCCCGGCGCGACCGCGACGAGCACGTACCGGGCCACGGCGGTGTCGCCCCACACGTCCACGCGCATCTCCCTGGCGCTCAGCGAGTCGAGCGACGGGCGTGCTCCGGCGGCGTCCCGCTCGGCGCGGTAGGCGTCGAGTTCGGCGCGGGTGCGCAGCGGGCCGGGCAGGTGGCTCTCCCAGGTGGTCACGTCGGGGTGGAGGTGGCTGTCGAAGCGGGTGCGGTCGCCCGCCAGGAAGGCGTCGTACATGTCGTCGATGGCGGCCGCGACGTCGGCGGCGGCGGTGCCGCGGGTGGCGGCGTCGAAGCCGGTCACCGGGCGGCCCGTCCGGTGCGGTCGTCGCGGACGATCTCGCCGCCGGACATCACCCAGCGCACGCCGCGGAACGCCGAGGCCGACTCCAGCGGGTCGGCGTCCATGGCGACGAGGTCGGCGTACCTGCCGGGCTCGACGGTGCCGAGATCGGCCTCGGCGCCGAGCCAGCGGATCGGGCCGAGGGTGCCGGCGTGGAGGGCGCGGGCGGGGCCGAGGCCGGCGTCCGACATGTGCTCCAGCTCGCGGACGGTGGCGTTGGTGCCCTCGAAGTCCCAGAAGGGGGGCATGTCGCTGCCGAGCAGCACGTCCACGCCCGCCGCCAGCGCCATCGCGTAGCTCTCCAGGTGGCGGGGGCCCGCGCCGAGCGAACGCCGCTGCATCCACTCGGGCACGCCGAGTTCGTCGAAGAACGCCTTGCAGCGGGTGACCAGCAGGGTCGGCACCAGAGCGGTGCCCCTGGCGGCCATCGCGGCGACCACCTCGGGGGTGAGCTGGTAGCCGTGCTCGACGCAGTCGAGGCCGAGTTCCACGGCCTCGGCGATCACCGGGGCGGGGCCCGCGTGGGCGGTGACCTTGCGGCCCCAGGCGTGCGCGGTCTCGATGACGGCGGCCAGTTCGTCGGCGAAGAGCTGGCGGGTGTCGATGTCCTCGTGCTCGCCCGCGATGCCGCCGGAGATCATCACCTTGATCAGGTCGGCCCCGGCCTTGACCTGGCTGCGCACCCCCCGGCGGAAGCCGTCGGGGCCGTCGCACTCCAGGGTGTCCGTGCCCTCGTGGCCGTGGCCTCCGGTGGAGACCAGCGCCCGTCCGGCCGTGAAGAGGCGCGGGCCGGTCGCGCGGCCCGCGGTGATGGCGCGGCGCAGCGCGAAGTCGGCGTGGTCCTTCTCGGCGACGCAGCGGACGGTGGTGACCCCGCACATGAGGGTGCGGCGGGCGCCGTCGGCCATGTAGAAGGCCAGGTCGTGGGGGCTCAGGCCCTTGACCGCGTCGCCGCCCTGGCCGGGCAGCGACAGGGACAGGTGGGTGTGCATGTTGACCAGGCCGGGCGTCACGAACGCGCCGCCGAGGTCGACGCGCGGGTGGTCCCGCCCGGCCTCGGCCAGGACGTCGGCGGCGGGGCCGACGGCGGCGATGCGGTCGCCGCGCACCCAGACCCCCGCGTCGCGCAGGGGGGCGACGCCGTCGAGCACGCGGGCGTCGACCACCGTGCAGCCGGTCAGCACGGTCGAGTTCATGAAGGGCTGTTCCTTTCCGACAACTCGGGCAGCACCTCGCTGCCGAGCTTCTCGACGGCCTCCCGCAGGTCGGGGCCGAGCGGGGGCCCGAACGACAGGTGGGTGGCGCCCGCCGCGCGCAGCGCCCGGCAGCGTTCGACCACGTCGGCCGTGCCGCCGGTGATGCCGAGCGACAACATGCGGTCGTCGACCAGCCGCGCGGCGGCGTCCAGGCCCTCACGCTCCAGCACGGCCGTGATCGGGGCGAAGTCGTCGACCGCCAGCCCGGCCCGGCTGAGCAGGTACGGCGCGAACGACGGCCCGTAATAGGCGATCTTGGCGGCCATGGCGAGCCGGGCCTGTTCGTCGTCGTCCCCGGTGGAGACCCAGAAGCAGGCCGGGATGTCCAGGTCGTCGACGGAGCGCCCGGCCTCCTCGGCGCCCTTCGCGACCTCGGACCGCGCGGTGGTGAAGTGTTCGGGCGGATAGAGCAGCGGCAGCACGCCGTCGGCGAGCCGCCCGGCCATCTGGAGCATCTTGGGGCTCATCGCGCCGACGTACACGGGCACCGGGTCGCCCGGCGGCAGGCGCAGCTCCGACAGCGGGCCGAACCACGCGGGCAGCTCGCCCCTGACCTCCTCCGCGCCGAGCAGGGCGCGCAGCACGGTGACCGCCTCGGCGGTGCGCGACAGCGGACGCGGGCGCTCGATCCCGGCCCAGCCGAGGAACTCGGCCGACCCGGCGGCCACCCCGAGCAGGAACCGGCCGCCGGTGGCCTCGCGCATGGTGGCGGCCATCATCGCGATCTCCGAGACGTGCACGGAGTAGGGGTTCATGATGCCGACGCCGAGCTTGATGCGCTCGGTCTTGGCGGCCAGCACGCCGAGCAGCACCGGGGCCGAGCGCAGGAACAGGTCGTTGGAGACCCACAGCTGGTCGAAGCCGTGCTTCTCGGCCCGCCGCGCCAGGTCGACCAGGGTCGGCAGGTCGAGGTCGTTGTTGACCCGCAGCGAGAACGTCATGCCCGGACCGCCTTCGCGTCGATCTCGACCTCGACCAGGAAACCCGCGCCGATGAGGGCGTTGACGACGTAGGTGCTGTTGGCGGGGGCCACGTCGCCGAGCACCTCGGCGTGGGCCCGCGCGGCCTGCTCCCAGTCGGCCTCGGGGGTGAGCAGCAGCCGGGTGCGGAACACGGTCTCCCGTGAACCGCCCAGCGCCTCCACCGCCGCGATCCCCCGCCGCAGGGCGTCGAGGGTCTGGGCGTAGGCGTCCGGGCCGTCGGCCGTGGTGCCGCTCACCGCGATGAGGTCGCCCTCGCGGGCGGCGCGGGAGTAGCCGGCCTGCTCCTCCCAGCCCGAGCCGTCCTTGATCCGGGTGAGCGACGGGACCGCGCCCTGCGCCGGGTCGGTGTACTCCTCGATCCGGGTGACCCGGCCGCCGCGCACCTCGACGCGCATCATCGCGTCGACGGCCATCTCGGTGCCCCCTTCGCGGTCGCGGCCCCGGTAGACGCAGCGCTGCACGTAGCCGCCCGGCACCGGGTCGACGCGCACGTCGGTGGCGTGGAAACCCTCGATGCCGGCGTCGATGAGGCGGATCGCGTCGAGGCTCTCGACCTTGTCCCGGTCGACGCCGTCGTAGTTGTGCCAGACGCGGATGTCGTCGGCGTACAGGCGGTCGAGGCGGGCGACGTCGCCGGAGGTGATGGCGTCCAGCAGCTCGGCCGCGAAGGCGCGCATGTCACCGGCCAGCGCGTCGGCCTTCTCCAGTTCGCCCGCGTCGCCCAGCAGGTCCAGGCGCCGCACGGCCAGCGGGACGTTGCCGTCGGCCCAGAGCGCGTCGTGGAAGGCGCGCAGGTCGAAGCCGTCGCGGTCGCGGCGGGCGGCGTCGGCCAGCAGGCGGGTCACCTGTGCCTTCCCGACCTGGTACGACAACCCCTGGCCCGGCGTCGCCGCGAAGAAGGCGGCCTCCTCGCGGGCGGTCTCCAGGTCGACCGGCACGAGTTCATGCAGCATGCGGGCCGCGCCGTCGATGTCGATCTCGCCGAGCGCCAGGCGCACGTCGACCTCGACCCGGATCGCGCGCAGCCGCATGAAGTTGTAGACGATGGCCCGGCTGAGCGGCGCGTCCTCGAAGAGGCCGGCCTGGAGCATCATCTCCTCGTTGTAGAAGGCGATGCCCTCGTTGGGCACGGAGTCGTAGAACCGGCGGTGGGCCGGATCGGGGTGCCGCCAGGTCAGCGCGAGCTGCTGGTAGTGCACGCCCTCGTGGATGATCCCGGCGCGGGGGTCGGCCGCGTTGGCCCGGTAGAAGTAGGGCAGGTCGGGGCCCGGCGCCGGGACGTAGCTGACGCCGTCCTGGTCGAGCCGGTGCTCGTCGGTGAGGTCGTCGCTGACGCCCAGCCAGCGCAGCGGCTCCAGGTAGTCGGGCCGGGGCAGGTTCCGGTAGTGCCGCAGCTCCGGGGGTTGCGACAGCAGGCCGCGCTCCTCGTAGAAGGCGCGCACCTCCAGCTCGGCGGCCCGTTCGGCCGCGCTCTGGGCTTCGGCGCTCTCCGGGGGCGGCGGCCACTCGGGCGGGCCCGACCTGGCCCGCTCGAACAGCTCGAACGCCTCGGCCCGGTCGCGCTCCTGGGCGGCCAGGGCGAGGATCTCGGCGGTCGACCAGGGCAGCAGGGCGACCCGGTGCAGGAAGAAGCCGAACGCCTCCGCGCCGACGGGCCGGTGCGGGGCCAAGCCCGGCAGCCGCCCGGTCAGCCAGGCCCGCCACTCGGCGAGCGCCTCCGCCGCCGCGTCGGCCGCCTTCGCGGCGGCGTCGCGGGCGGCCGGGTCGAGGTGCGGCAGCAGCAGCCCGACGGCGGTCCGGAGCTGGTCGTCCACCTCGCGGCTGTCGGCCAGGGCGAGTTCGGCGAACTCGCGGGTCGCGGCGCCGTCGAGGTTGTCCCGGGCGGTGTCGAGGGTGCCGGGGATCCAGCGCAGCCGCTCGACCAGGTCGGCGCTGCGGGCCGCGTCGAAGGGGCCGGGCGGCAGCAGCGCGTCGTAGACGTGGCCGACGGTCTGGTCGAGGTAGAACCAGGGGTCGCGCCGCCAGCTCCGCACGACGTCGAGCTCCCACCGCACCCGCGCGGTCGCCGAGGCGAGCAGCCGGCGCGGGACCTCCACCGCCGGGTCGTCCGACGGCGCGACGGCCGCCAGGTCGTCCTCGATCCCGGCCAGGAAACGCCGGTCCTCCTCGACCGTGAGGGCGTCCCACTCCGGCCGCCACCCGGCGGGCCGGACCACCCGGGGGATGTCGTCGCGGGTCCGCGGCGTGGTGGCCAGCCGCCAGGCCCAGAACCGCTCGGTCAGCTCCGCGAGCACGTCATGTCCTTCCATTGGTCACTTCGCCAGGACGCAGGCGGCCGACCGGCCGTCGCGCAGGATCGCCAGCGGCGGGTCGTCGTGCGCGCACGACGCCAGCGCCACCGGGCAACGCGGATGGAACCGGCACCCGCCGGGCGGCCGCGACGGGTCGGGCACGTCTCCCGGCAGCTCGACCGGCAGCACACCCCCGCCGTCGGCCCGGGGCACCGCCGAGATGAGCGCCTTGGTGTACGGGTGGGCGGGCTCCGACCACACCTGCCGGGTCGGCCCGACCTCGACGACCCGCCCCAGGTACATGACCGCCGTGCGGTCGGCGATCTGCCGCACCACCGACAGGTCGTGCGAGATGAACACCAGGCCCATGTCGAGCTCGCGGACCAGCTCCACCAGCAGGTTCGCCACCGACGCCTGCGCCGAGGCGTCGAGCGCGCTGATCGGCTCGTCGGCGATGATGCAGCTCGGCCCGGCCGCCAGGGTGCGGGCGATGGCGATGCGCTGGCGCTGGCCGCCGCTGAACTCGTGCGGGTACCGCTTCACCGCGTCGGCGGGGAGGCCGACGCGTTCGAGCAGTTCCCCGGCCCGGCGGCGGGCCTCCGCCTTGGACGTGCCGCCGAGCAGAAACCCGTCGCCGACCTGGTCGCCCACCAGGCGGCGGGGGTTGAGGGAGGCGTACGGATCCTGGAAGACCATCTGCAGCCCGCGCAGGGCGGCCGGGCGGCGGCGCAGCCCCAGCGGCGCGACCGGGCGGCCGTCGAAACGGATCTCCCCGGACGTGGTGCCCTGGAGCCCGACGATCGCGCGGCCCAGGGTCGACTTGCCGCAGCCCGACTCGCCGACCAGCCCGAGGATCTCGCCCCGGGCGAGGGTCAGGTCGGCGTGGTCGACGGCGCGCAGCGGCGGCGCGCCCGTCCGGTGGTATTCGACGGCGACCCCGGTCGCCTCCAGCAGCGCGCTCACGCGGCGCCTCCCAGCGGGTCGGGCGGGCAGGCCACCCGGTGATCGGTTCCGATGAGCACCGGCTCGGGGCGTTCCTCCTGGCAGGAGCCGACGGCGAACGCGCAGCGCGGGTGGAACGGGCACCCGCCGGGCACCGCGCCGAGCGACGGCGGGCTGCCCGGGATCGGCCGCAGCGTGGCCGCGCCGCCCTCCGGGTGCGGCAGCGCGTCGAGCAGGCCCCGGGTGTAGGGGTGCCGGGGACGCGTCAGCACGGTCTCGCGCGGGCCGACCTCGGCGGTGCGGCCGCCGTACATGACGCAGATGCGGTCGGCCACGGCCGACATCACGCCCAGGTCGTGGGTGATCACCACGACGGCCAGGTCGCGCTCGCGCCGCAGCCGGTCGAGCAGCCGCAGGATGCCCGCCTGCACGGTGACGTCGAGCGCGGTCGTCGGCTCGTCGGCCAGCAGCAGCCGGGGCTCGCAGGCCAGCGCCACCGCGATGGCGATGCGCTGGCGCATGCCGCCGGAGAACTGCGCCGGGTGCGCCCTCAGCGCCCGCTCCGGATCGGGGATGCGCACCGTCGACAGCAGCTCGACGGCCCGCCCGCGCGCCTCCGACCTGCCGATCCCCAGGTGGTGGCGCATGTGCTCGGTCACCTGGGTCTCGATGCTGAGCATCGGGTGCAGGCTCGTGGACGGGTCCTGCGACACCATCGCGATGTTGCGCCCGCGCACGTCGCGCAGCGCGCGCGGCTTCATGGCCAGCAGGTCGCGGCCCTCGAAGACGGCCCGGCCGCTGGTCTTGGCGGCGTGCGGCAGCAGGCCGAGCAGCGCCATCGCGGTCATCGTCTTGCCGCTGCCGCTCTCCCCCGCGATGCCGAACACCTCGCCGGAGTCGACCCGGAACGACAGGCCGTCGACGGCCTTGCGGGGGCCGTTCCTGGTGGCGAGCCACACGGTGAGGTCCTCGACCTCGAGTAGCGTTCCCACGGTCACCCCCTGATCGCACGCGCGGTGCGCGGATCGAGGGCGTCCCGCAGCGTGTCTCCGACGAAGTTGAAGGCGAGCACGACGGTGAGGATGGACAGGCCCGGATACAGCCACAACCACCACAGGTCGAAGTAGTCCATTCCCGACACGACCATGGAGCCCCACTCGGCCATGGGCGGCTGCGCGCCGAGGCCCAGGAACGACAGGCCCGACAGCAGCAGCACCGCGTTGCCGACGTCGAGCGCCGCCATGACCAGCACCGGACCGGCGACGTTCGGCCGCAGGTCCACGATCATCGTGCGGACGGACGAGGAGCCGAGCAGCCGCCCGGCGGCGACGTACTCGGCGTTCCTGGCCGACATGACCAGACCGCGCACCAGCCGCGCGTACGACGGCCACGACACCACCACGACCGCGAGCACGGCGTTGCGCAGTTCGGGGCCGAGCGCGGCGGCGACCGCCATGGCCAGGATGATGCCGGGGAAGGCGAACACCAGGTCGGCCAGCCGCATCAGGGTGCCGTCGACCCAGCCGCCGAAGAACCCGGCGACCGCGCCGACGACCGACCCGATGACCGCCGACAGCGCCACCAGCAGGAACGCCAGCGGCAGCGACACCTGCGCGCCGTAGATCACGCGGCTGAGCACGTCGCGGCCGAGCTGGTCGGTGCCGAACAGGTGCTGCGCCGAGGGTTCGAGCAGCTTGTCGGCGATCTGGTCGAGGGGGCCGTACGGCGCCAGCACGGGGGCGAGCACCGCCACGAGCACCCACAACACGACGAAGGCCGCGCCGACCAGGGCCAGGGGTTGCCGCCACGGGGTGCGGGATCCAGTCGTCATGTGAGCCTGATCCTCGGGTCGATGACCCCGTACAGCAGGTCGACGAGCAGGTTGATGAGGATGTACACGCCGGCGACGACGATGCTGACGCCCATGATGCCGGGCAGGTCGAGGTTGACGGCGCTGCGGTAGGCGTACTGGCCGACGCCGGGCCAGGAGAAGATCTTCTCCACCAGCACCGCGCCCGACAGCAGGCTGCCGAAGGCGACGCCGGCCACGGTGATGATCGCGACCATCGCGGGGCGCAGCACGTGGCGCACGATGACCACCCGTTCGGGCAGGCCCTTGGCCCGGGCCGCGCGCACGTAGTCGTTGCCGAGGATCTCCAGCACCGACGCCCGGCTGAAGCGCATCAGCATGCCGACCGTGTAGACGGCCAGCACGAGCGAGGGCAGCACCAGGTGGCCGAGCGCCGACCACATGACGTCCCACTGTCCGGCGAGGGCCGCGTCCACGGAGTAGAAGCCGGTCGTGTACGGCGGCGGGCTCAGCACCGGATCGAGCCGTCCGGTGCCCGGGAGCAGGTCGAACTTGAACGACAGCAGGTAGAAGGCGACGAGCGCGACCCAGAAGGTGGGCATGGACACCCCGCCCAGGCTGACCACCCGGAGCAGCTGGTCGGGCCAGCGGTCGCGGTTGACGGCCGCCACGACGCCGAGGGCGACGCCGACCACCAGCGACAGCACGATCGCGAACAGCGCGAGCTCGATGGTGGCGGGCACGAACTCGGCCAGGTCCTCCGCCACCGGGCGGTGGCTCTGCTGCGAGACGCCCAGGTTCCCCTGGAACACGTTGCCGATGTACGTCAGGTACTGCACCGGGACGGGCTGGTCCAGCCCGTACTTGGCGCGGAACGCGGCCACCGCGGCCGGGTCGTCGACCGCCGACTGCCCCAGGTTGGCGGCGGCGGGATCGCCCGGGACCAGCTGGGTCAGGGTGAAGGCCACGAGTGTGATGCCGACGCACAGCAGCAGGGCGGCCGCCAGCCGCCGGACGAGGAACCGCAGCAGCACCCCGCCGGGGCGGGCCGGACGCCGGCCCGCCCCGGGGGTACCGCTTTTCGGCTTAGCCGAGCTCACGGACGTTGACCAGCCAGAGGGCGTTGGACTGGAGGTTCTGCACCGACTTGGCGCCGACCAGGATCTGGGCCGGCTGGATCAGCGGCATGATCGGGCCGGCCTCGTTCATCTTGTGCTGGATGTCGACGTACAGCGCCGAGCGGGCGGCGTCGTCGACGGTGGTGCGGGCCTTGCCGCCGAGCTCCTCCAGGTCGGGGGCGGCGCCCTCGGCCCATCCGGCGCGCAGGCCCACGGTCTGGCCCGGCAGGAAGTTGAGGTAGTTGCTGGGGTCGGGGAAGTCCGGGCCCCACTGCCACAGGCCCATTTCCTCGGTGCCGCCGCGGTAGGACTCCAGCGCGGTCTGCACCGACGCCGGGGCCAGCTCCACGTTGATGCCGACCTCCTTGAGGTTGGCCTGCACGCGGGCGGCGAGGTCGCCGAAGTTGAGCCCGTTGACCTGCACGTCGCTCGGGTAGTTCAGCTTGACGGTCGGGTTCTGCAGGCCCGACTCGGCCAGCGCGGCCTTGGCCTTGGCGACGTCGCGCTTGATCCCGTCGGCGGCCGGGAGCGCGCCGAGGAAGAGCGACGGGACGATGCCGGGCGCCTGCACGGCTCCCTCACCGGCCAGGTCGACGAGTCCCTGGTAGTCGACGCCGTAGCGCACGGCCTCCTGGAACTTCGGGTTCGAGGAGATCTTGGAGATCTCCGGGTTGTCGTTGGCGAACAGGAAGAACACGTTCGGCGAGGCGCCGTTGACGACCTGGAGGTCGCCCATGTTCTTGGCCTGCTCGGGCGACAGGTCCACCGCGATCTGCGACTCGCCCTTCTGCACGTTGAGCCGCTGCACGTTGGCCTGCGTGTTGCGCACGACGACCCGGGAGTACACGGGCTTGGGGCCCCAGTAGTTCTCGTTCAGCTTCAGCACGACCTGCGAGGTGGTGCTGTAGCTCTCCAGGACGTACGGGCCGCTGCCCTGCGACTGCTTGTTGAAGAACGCCTCGGCGGTGTCGGTCTTGTCGGCGTCCTCGGCGTCCGTGGCGCCGTTCTTCTTGGCCACCGCCGAGTTGACGATCCCCAGCGCGGGGTTGGGCAGGATGAACGGGATGGCGGTGTTCGGCTCCTCGCTGGCGATCACGACGGTGGTCGCGTCGGGCGCGGTGACCGTGAGGCCCGCCATCAGGAACGACGGGTTGCCCTTGACGTTCTTCACGCGGTTGAGCGAGAAGGCGACGTCGGCCGAGGTGACCGGGGTGCCGTCGGAGAACTTCGCGTCCGTGCGCAGCTTGAACGTGAAGGTCTTGGCGTCGTCGGAGGCGGTGAACGACTCGGCGAGCGCCGGGACCGGCTTGGTCACGTCGCTGCCCTTGAAGGTGAGCAGCGTGTCGTAGATCGTCTGGTCGATCAGCAGCCCCGACGGCTCGTACATGCGGGCCGGGTCGGTGGTCTTGAGCTGGAACGCGGTGTCGATGACGAGCGTCTTGCCGCCCTGCCCGCCGGGCGAGGACGGGCCGGCGGCGTTGCCGCCGCCGCAGGCGGTGAGCAGGCTCAGCGCCACTGCGGCGGTGAGCGCACCGGCAGACCGGCGGATCTTCATGAGGGACTCCAAGGCCGGGCTACGGGGGCCCGCTCAGACATATGGGGCGATGTCATGACTCTCGTGCAGCCTTACTGCACGTTGACCGGGCACGCTAGGCCGTGGGCAGGGACCACGTCAAGACCCGTCACCGCTGATCACCTGCTCACGACTGTCTGTTGACGGCGAACATCGGCACCCTTACGGTGCTGCCCACGCGTGTAGTTAACCTGCACGTGACACTGCGATGGTAGGAAGGACGGCGCGGGTGATCGGAGATCGCTTGCACGAGCTGCGCACCGAACGGGGGATGAGCCTGCGGGCCCTGGCCGAGCAGGCCGGCGTCTCCCCCACGTTGCTCAGTCAGATCGAGCGGGGCGTCACCGAGCCCAGCCTGTCGACCCTGCGCCGCCTGGCGGGGGTGTTCGGCGCGTCCATCGCCTCGTTGTTCGAGGACCCGGCCGCGCCCGCGGTGTGGATCAGCCGGCCCGGTGAGCGCTCCACCCTCGGCGCGCCCAACGGCCAGATCCGCTACGAGCGGCTGACCCCCGGCAACGGGCAGCTCGAAGTGCTGCACGCCGTGCTGGCCCCCGGCGAGGTCTCCAGCGACGAGTTGTGGAGCCACCCGTCCCTGGAGTGCGTGTACGTGGTCTCCGGCATGCTGACCGTCCAGGTCGAGCGGTCGGTCTACACCGTCGCCGCCGGCGAGAGCCTGACGCTCGACTCCAACCGCCCCCACCGCTACCTGAATGACTCTGCGACCAATACGGAGATCGTTTTGGCCATAAACCCCCCGACACCATGAGCGAACCCGACATGGAGCTCTACGACCTCCGGGTCACCGTCGAACGCATCGAGGGCCGGTCGGTCTGCGGCATGAACGTCGGCGACCACTTCGACCTGACCAACAGCGCCCACCTGAGGCTGCCCGACGGCCAGCACTTCTGCGTGTACGCCCTGGCCTCCGTGTTGCCCTTCCTCGCGGCCAAGCAGCGCGACCTGGCGGCGGGCGACTGGCTGGCCCAGGACACCCAGTTCGCCTGCCCCGACCCGGAGGAACGCCTGGTCATGCAGGTCTCGCGCACCTGCCGGCGGCGGATGAACTCGGCCGACCTGACGTGAGCCCGCTCATGGACCCGCTCATGGACAGGGTGGAGATCGGGCTCGGCCTGCAGAGCGACAAGGGCGCGGGCGACTACGCCGAACTGGCGCGCAGCGCCGAGGAGCACGGCTTCGACGTGCTGACCGTCTTCGGCGACCTGATGTTCCAGCCGCCGATCTTCCCGCTGCTGGAGATGGCGGCGGCCACCGAGCGGGTGCGCCTGGGCGTGGCCTGCCTCAACCCCTACTCCCTGGCCCCCTACGAGATCGCCGGCCAGATCGCCGCGCTCGACCTGGCCTCGAAGGGCCGGGCCTACCTCGGCCTGGCGCGAGGCACCTGGCTGGGCGCGGTCGGCATCGAGCAGTCGCGCCCGCTGACCACCCTGGAGGAGTCGGCGCAGGTCGTCTACCGGCTGCTGCGCGGCGACGCCGCCGGTTACGAGGGCCGGGTGTTCCGGCTGGCCCCGGGCACCACGCTGCGCTACCCGGTGCACCGCCCCGACCCGCCGCTGCTGCTCGGCGCGTGGGGCGCGAAGGGCGCGGCGCTGGCCGGGCGCATCGCCGACGAGATCAAGGTGGGCGGCAGCGCCAACCCGGCGATGGTGAAGGTGATCCGCGAGCGGCTGCGGCCGGGCGCGGAGGCCGCCGGACGCGCGGCCGAGGACGTCGGGATCGTGCTCGGCGCGGTCACCGTCGTCGACTCCGACGGCGCGGCGGCGCGGGCCCGGGCGCGGGCGGAGGTGGCCATGTACCTGGCGGTCGTGGCCGAGCTCGACCCCACCCTGGAGATCCCGGCCGACCTGGTGGCCCGGGTGAAGGAGCTGGTCGACGCCGAGCGGCACGCGGAGGCGGGCCGGCTCATCCCCGGCGACCTGCTCGACCTGTTCGCGTTCGCGGGCACCCCCGACCAGGTCGCCGCGCAGGCCCAGGCGCTGATCGACGCGGGGGTGCGCCGGGTCGAGTTCGGCACCCCCCACGGGCTGAGCGACCGGCGCGGGGTGGAACTGCTGGGCTCGGCGGTGCTGCCCGCTCTCAGGCGGGAGAGGTTCGGGGCGGCGTGACCGAGTGCCACGCGAGCGGGGTCGACAACACCATCGTGCTCGACGGCTGGCCGTAGGGCGCGAGCCGGTCGATGACGTGCTCGAAGGCGTCCATCGTCTCGGCGGCGACCTTGAGGATGCAGCAGGCGTCGCCGGTGATGCGGTGGATCTCCAGCACCTCGGGCCACTCGGCCACCGACGGGTCGCGCAACATGCAGCGGGGGCCGTAGCAGGACATCCGGATGATCGCCATCACCGGCCAGCCGGTCCGGGCCAGGTCGACCCGGGCGTGGTAGCCGGAGATGACGCCGGTCTCCTCCAGCCGCCGCACCCGTTCGGCCACGGCGGGCGGCGACAGGTGGACCCGGCGGGACAACTCGCTGAAGGACAACCGCGCGTCGACCTGCAACTCGCGCAGCAGCGCCCAATCCATATCGTCCATGGCGACCTTCGGTTCTTTAAGCGGTTGAGCGGTTTGGCCGTGAAACAACAGGCCAGGGGCGCATCGTACCGTTAAGTGCTTCTTCTCGGTATATGACCGTTTGGTGGAGCATGAGGTCTTGTGGAGAGCACGAACAGCACCCGCGCGGCCAGGGCCGCCGCCAACGGCGGGAACCCCACCCTGGAGTTCGCCGACGGCCTGCCCTACGACGTGTACGTGCACGCCGACACCCTGCACTCGCTCCAGCAGACCATCAGCAAGGACCCCGGCGAGATGTCCTTCCTCATGGTCAGCCAGATCATGGAGCTCTATTTCGGCCTGACCTGCTTCGAACTGCGTGAGGCCCAGCGGCTGCTGCGCGACGACGACGTCTGGGGCGCGCTGGCCCCGCTGAAGCGGGCCACCCTCGACATCGAGGGCCTGAACGCCGCCTGGCGCGGGCTCGACTGGATGACCCCGGCCGACTTCAACCGCTTCCGCGACCAGCTGGGCGAGGCGTCGGGCTTCCAGTCGGCCATGTACCGGCACCTGGAGTTCCTCCTCGGCCTGCGCAGCGCGTCGTTGTTGCGGCCCTTCCACCGCCAGCCCGAGGTGTACGCCGCCCTCCAGGAGACCCTGCGCAACCCCAGCCTGTGGGACGACGTGATCGCGGCGCTGGCCCGGCAGGGCTTCGACATCCCCGGTGACCTGCTCGACCGTGACGTGACCGTCGAGCACGAGGGCCATCCGGCCGTCGAGGCCGCCTGGGTCGAGATCTACCGGGAGAACACCCCCGGCAACCACCTCTGGTCGCTCGGTGAGGCGCTCACCGGCCTCGCCGACGGCTTCGGCGACTGGCGCTGGCAGCACCTCAAGGCGGTGCAGCGGACCATGGGCGAGAAGGCCGGCAGCGGCGGCTCGGCCGGGGCCAACTGGCTGCGCCGCAGCATGGCCCGCGTGGTCTTCCCCGAACTCTGGTCCGCCAGGACCCTCGTCTGAGCGGAGTACGACGATGTTCACCGAGGCCGACGCCCTCGAACGCGACCTGGCCGACCCGGGCCACCGCGACCTCTTCCACGTCCCCCCGGCCGACGGCGGCCGCTACGCCGAGGCCGCCTACCTGGCCGGCAACTCCCTGGGCCTGCAGCCCCGGGCGACCCGGGGCGACCTGCTCGACGACCTGGACGCCTGGGCCCGGCTCGGCGTCGAGGGCCATCTCGACGCGGCCCGCCCGTGGTTGCCCTACCACGAGCTCCTCACCGGCACGGCGGCCCGGCTGGTCGGCGCGCTGCCGCAGGAGACCGTGGTGATGAACTCGCTGACGGTCAACCTGCACCTGCTGATGGTGTCCTTCTACCGGCCCGCCGGCGCCCGGACGAAGATCGTCATCGAGGACACCGCCTTCCCGTCCGACGGTTACGCGGTCCGCAGCCAGGCCCGCTTCCACGATCTGGACCCCGACGCGACGGTGGTCCGGCTCGACCCCGCCGACGTGCTCGGCTACCTCGCCCGCGAGGGCCACGAGGTCGCCCTGGTGCTGCTCGGCGGGGTCAACTACCTCACCGGCGAGCTCATGGACATCCCGGCGATCACCCGCGCGGGCCACGAGGCGGGCGCGCTGGTCGGCTGGGATCTGGCGCACGCCGCCGGGAACGTCCCGCTGGAGCTGCACGAATGGGGGCCCGACTTCGCCGCGTGGTGCTCGTACAAGTACCTGAACGCGGGGCCGGGCGCGCTCGGCGGCGTGTTCGTGCACGAGCGGCACCTCGGCGACCCGGCCGTGCGGCGGTTCGAGGGCTGGTGGAGCACCGAAGCGGCCACCCGCTTCGAGATGGCGCCGGTCTCCCGTCCCCCGGCGACGGCCGACGCCTGGCAGATCTCCAACCCGCCGATCTACGCCATGGGCCCGGTCCGCACCTCCCTGGAGATCTTCGACCGCGTCGGCATGACCGCGCTCCGGGCCCGGAGCCGTCGCCTCACCGGCTACCTGGAATCGCTGCTCGACGAGCTCCCGATCACCGTGGTCACCCCGCGCGACCCCGATCGGAGGGGCAGCCAGCTCTCCCTGCGGATCGGCGGCGGCAGCGCCCACGAGCTGGCCAAACGGCTGCGTTTCGAGTTCGGCGTGATCACCGACGCCCGGGAGCCCGACATCGTCCGGGCCGCGCCGGTCCCCCTGTACTGCACCTACCACGACTGCTGGCGGCTGGCCGACGCCCTCGCCCACGTCATCGAGGAGGCCCGATGAGCGACCCGGACGAGATCGCGGTGGTCGGCGCCGGCCTGGCCGGCTGCCTGCTCGCCTGTTTCCTGGCCCGGCGCGGCCTGCGGGTCGCCCTGTACGAACGGCGTCCCGACCCCAGGACCGGCGCGGTCGAGCGGGGCCGGTCGATCAACCTCGCCCTGTCGGAGCGCGGCCTCGACGCGCTGCGCCGCGTCGGCCTCGACAAGCAGGTCATGGCCGACGCGCTGCCGATGCGCGGCCGGGTCATCCACCCGGTGCGGGGCGAGCTCGACTTCCAGCCCTACAGCCACGACGGGCAGCGCGCGATCAACTCGATCAGCCGCTCGGCCCTCAACAACGCCCTGCTCACCGCGGCGGCCGGCCAGCCGGGCGTGCGCATCGCCTTCGACCACCGGCTGACCGGCCTCGACCCGCGCACGGGCGAGATGACGTACGAGACCCCCGGCGGCGTCGTCCACACGAAGGCGGCCGTGGTGCTCGGGGCCGACGGCGCGGGGTCGGCGGTGCGGGCCCAGCTGCTCGCGCACGCCGGGCTGACCGAGAGCCTCGACTTCCTCGACTACGGCTACAAGGAGCTGCGCATCCCGCCCCGGAACGGCGAGTTCGCGCTGGCCCCGGACGCCCTGCACATCTGGCCGCGCGGCACCTCCATGATGATCGCGCTGCCCAACCCCGACCGGTCGTTCACCTGCACCCTGTTCTGGCCCACCAGCGGCACCGCGAGCTTCGCCTCGATCGGCAGCCCGGCGGCGATCGAACGCCACTTCGCCGAGCACTACCCCGACCTGATCGAGCTGGCCCCCACCCTCGTCGAGGACTACCGCCACAACCCCGTCGGCCCGCTCGGCACGGTGCGCTGCACCCCCTGGCACATCGGCGGCGCCGCCGCCCTGATCGGCGACGCCGCCCACGCGATCGTGCCCTTCTACGGCCAGGGCGCCAACTGCGCCTTCGAGGACGTCGTCGAACTCGACCGCTGCCTGGAGGAGACCGGCGGCGACTGGGCCCGCGCGCTGCCCCTCTACGAGGAGCGGCGCAGGGACAACACCGAGGCCATCGCCCGGATGGCCCTGGCCAACTTCGTCGAGATGCGCGACAAGGTCGCCTCCCCCGTCTTCCAGCTCCAGAAGAAGGTGGAGCACGCGCTGGAGCGGGCCCTGCCCGGCCGTTACGTCTCCCGCTACGAGCTGGTCTCCTTCTCGACCGTCCCCTACGCCCAGGTGTGGCGGCGGGTCCGCCGTCAGCACCGGGTGCTCGGCGCGGCCGTCGGGGCCGGGGCGCTGCTCATCGGCGGCGCGATCCTGAGAGGGAGGCGGAACGCATGACCCTGTGGACGCCGGACCTGATGTCCGGCCGCCCCGCCGGCGAACCGGGGCTGCTGCGCAACTTCGTCGACGGCCGGTTCGTCCCGGACGGGAAGCCGTTCGCCAAGGTCAGCCCGGTCACCGGGGAGACGGTCTTCGAGGTCGCCGAAGCCGGTCGCGACACCGTCGACGCGGCCGTGCGGGCGGCCCGCCGGGCGATGCGCGGCCCGTGGGGGCGCATGGACGTGCGCGAGCGCGCCGCGCTGCTGAACGCCGTCGCCGACGAGCTCGACCGGCGCTTCGACGACCTGGTCACGGCCGAGGTCGCCGACACCGGCAAGCCGATCTCCCAGGCCCGGACGCTGGACATCCCGCGCGGCGCGGCCAACTTCCGGGCCTTCGCCGAGATCGCCGCGACGGCCCCCACCGAGTCGTTCGTCACCGGCGGCCGGGCGATCAACTACGCGGTGCGCAAGCCGGTCGGCGTGGTGGCGGTCATCGTGCCGTGGAACCTGCCGCTGCTCCTGCTGACCTGGAAGGTCGCGCCCGCGCTGGCCTGCGGGAACGCGGTGGTCGTCAAGCCGTCGGAGGAGACGCCCGCCTCGGCCACGCTGCTGGCCGAGGTGATGGCCGAGGTCGGCGTGCCCGACGGGGTGTTCAACCTCGTCCACGGCTTCGGCCCCGATTCGGCGGGCGAGTTCCTCACCACGCACCCCGGGGTCGACGCGATCACCTTCACCGGGGAGTCGGCCACCGGCAGCACGATCATGCGGGCCGCGGCCGACGGGGTGAAGGCGGTGTCGTTCGAACTGGGCGGCAAGAACGCCGGGCTGGTCTTCGCCGACGCCGACCTCGACGCCGCCGTCGAGGGCTCGGTGCGCTCCAGCTTCACCAACGGCGGCCAGGTCTGCCTGTGCACCGAACGGCTCTACGTGCAGCGGCCCGTCTTCGAGGAGTTCACCGAACGGCTCGCCCGGCGGGCCGCCGAGCAGGGTTTCGGGTGGCCGTCCGACCCGGCGACCGGCACGATGCCGCTGATCTCCCGGGGGCACCGCGACAAGGTGCTCGGCTACTACGACCTGGCCCGCGCCGAGGGCGCGACCGTGCTGGCCGGCGGCGACGTGCCGGTCTTCGGCGACGCGCGCGACGGCGGCGCGTACGTGCGGCCGACCGTGCTCACCGGCCTCGGGCCGGACGCCCGCACCAACCGGGAGGAGATTTTCGGCCCGGTCTGCCACGTCGCCCCGTTCGACGACGAGGACGAGGCGTTCGCGCTGGCCAACGACAGCGCCTACGGCCTGGCCGCGACCGTCTGGACCCGTGACGTCGGCCGCGCCCACCGGGCCGGCGCCCGCCTCGACGCCGGGATCGTCTGGGTCAACACCTGGTTCCTGCGCGACCTGCGCACCCCGTTCGGCGGGGTCAAGGCGTCGGGGGTCGGCCGGGAGGGCGGCGTACACTCACTCGCCTTCTATTCGGAGCTCACCAACGTCTGCGTGGACCTCACATGACCGACATCCAGCGGGCGGCGCAGGTCCTGCGCGACGCCTACGACACCGGCACGCCGTGCCCGCCCCTGCGCGGCGGCCTGCTGCCCGAAGGGGACGTCGCCACCGCCTACGCCGTGCAGCGGGCGCAGGTCGAGCGGTGGACCGCCGAGGGGCGGCGGCCGGTCGGCGCGAAGATCGGGCTGACCAATCCCGTCGTCCAGAAGGCCCTCGGGGTCTTCCAGCCCGACTTCGGGGTGCTGTTCGCCGACATGGCGGTGCCCGACGGCGCGGAGGTCGCCCCCGGCCGGGTGCTCCAGCCGCGCGTCGAGGCGGAGATCGCGTTCGTCCTCGGCGCCGACCTGCCGCACGAGCAGGTGACGGTCGTGGACGTCGTCCGCGCCACCGACCACCTGCTGCCGGCCATCGAGATCGTCGGCAGCAGGGTGGCGAACTGGGACATCTCCATCGTCGACACCATCGCCGACAACGCCTCCAGCGGCCTGTTCGTGCTCGGCGTCAGCCCCCGGCGGATCGCCGACGTGGACCTGCGGCTCTGCGGCGCGGTGCTCGAACACGACGGCGAGCCGGTCTCGGTCGGCGCGGGCGCGGCCTGCCTGGGCAACCCCGCGCACGCCGTGGCCTGGCTCGCCGGGACGCTCGCGACGGCGGGCCGCCCGCTGCGGGCCGGCGACGTGGTGCTCTCGGGCGCGCTCGGGCCGATGGTGCCGGTGACGCCGGGCGCGGCCTACGAGGCGCGCATCTCGGGCCTCGGCTCGGTCAGGACCTGTTTCGGAGGGGCGGCATGAGCGCCGGAGTGGCGGTGATCGGGTCGGGCAACATCGGCACCGATCTGATGATCAAGGTGCTGCGCCTATCGAAGAGCCTGCGCATGGTCGCGATGGCCGGAATCGATCCGGCCTCCGACGGCCTGGCACGCGCGCGGCGCCTGGGCGTGGCCACCACCGACAAGGGCGTCGAGGGCCTGGTCGCGCTGCCGGAGTTCGCCGGCGTCGACGTGGTCTTCGACGCCACCTCGGCCGGGGCCCACCGGCACAACGACGAGGTGCTGCGCGCACACGGCAAGATCGTCGTCGACCTCACCCCGGCCGCCGTCGGCCCCTACGTGGTGCCGCCGGTCAACCTCGACGAGCACCTCGGCGAGCGCAACGTCAACATGGTCACCTGCGGCGGCCAGGCCACCGTGCCGATCGTGGCCGCCGTGGGCAGGGTCGCCCCGGTCGTGTACGGGGAGATCGTCGCCTCGATCGCCTCCCGGTCGGCCGGGCCGGGCACCCGCGCCAACATCGACGAGTTCACCGAGACGACGTCCCGGGCGATCGAGGTGGTCGGCGGCGCCGAACGCGGCAAGGCGATCATCGTGCTGAACCCGGCGGAACCCCCGCTGCTCATGCGCGACACCGTCTACTGCCTGTGCGCCGACGGCGACCGCGCGGAGATCGCCCGCTCGGTCGCCGACATGGTCGCCTCGGTGCGGGAGTACGTGCCCGGCTACCGCCTCAAGCAGGAGGTGCAGTTCGACCCGGTGCCCACGGGTCTGCAGGTGTCGGTCTTCCTGGAGGTCTCCGGCGCGGGCCACTACCTGCCCGAATACGCCGGGAACCTGGACATCATGACCTCCGCCGCGCTGCGCACGGCCGAACGGATGGTGACCCGGTGAACCGCCTCTACGTCCAGGACGTGACCCTGCGCGACGGCATGCACGCCGTCGCCCACCGCTACACCCCCGCCCAGGTCGCCGAGATCGCCGCCGCGCTCGACGCGGCGGGCGTGGACGCGATCGAGGTCGCCCACGGCGACGGGCTGGCGGGCTCCAGCGTCAACTACGGCCACGGCGCGGCCACCGACGCCGAGTGGATCGAGGCCGCCGCCTCCGTCATGACCAGGGCCCGGCTCACCACGCTGCTGCTGCCCGGCATCGGCACCATCGCCGACCTGAAGGCCGCCCGCGACCTCGGCGTCACCAGCGTGCGCGTCGCGACGCACTGCACCGAGGCCGACATCGCAGCCCAGCACATCGCCTGGGCCAGGGACAACGGCATGGACGTGGCCGGGTTCCTGATGATGTCCCACATGGCCGACCCGGCCACCCTGGCCGGGCAGGCCAAGCTCATGGAGTCGTACGGCGCGCACTGCGTCTACGTCACCGACTCGGGCGGCCGGCTGCTCATGCGCGACGTCGCCGACCGGGTCGACGCCTACCGGCAGGTGCTCGACGAGGGCACCGAGATCGGCATCCACGCCCACCACAACCTGTCGCTCGGCGTCGCCAACAGCGTCGTCGCCGTCGAGCACGGCACCACCCGGGTCGACGCCTCGCTCGCGGGCATGGGCGCGGGGGCGGGCAACGCCCCGCTGGAGGTGTTCGCCGCCGTCGCCGACCTGCACGGCTGGCCGCACGGCTGCGACGTGTTCGCGCTGATGGACGCCGCCGACGACCTGGTCAGGCCGCTGCAGGACCGGCCCGTGCGGGTCGACCGGGAGACGCTCTCGCTCGGCTACGCCGGCGTCTACTCCAGCTTCCTGCGGCACGCCGAACGCGCCGCCGGCCGCTACGGCGTCGACGTGCGGGCCATCCTGGTCGAACTGGGCCGCCGCCGGATGGTCGGCGGCCAGGAGGACATGATCGTCGACGTGGCGCTCGACCTCGGAGGGACCCCATGATCAGCGAACTCGCCGACCGCCTCGACCGGGCGGCGCTGACGGCCACGGCCATCCCGCGCCTCGCGGCGGCGGCCGGTCTCGACCCGCCGGCGGCCTACGACGTGCAGCGGGCGCTCGTCGAACGGCGGCTGGCCCGGGGCGAGCGCCTGGCCGGCGTGAAGATGGGCCTGACCAGCCGCGCCAAGATGGCCCAGGTCGGCGTGGACGAGGTCATCTGGGGCCACCTGACCGACGGCATGCGGATCGCCGACGGCGGCGTGCTCGACCTCACGCGGCAGATCCACGCGCGGGCGGAACCGGAGGTCGCGTTCCTGGTCACCCACTCGGCCGTCGAGGCCGTCGCCCCGGCGCTGGAGGTGATCGACTCGCGCTTCGAGGGCTTCGACTTCTCGCTGCCCGACGTGATCGCCGACAACACCTCGGCGTCCGGCTTCGTCGTCGGCCCCTGGCGGCCGGTGCCCGAAGGGCTCGGCAACCTCGGCGTGCTGCTGGAGGTGAACGGCCGCGTCGTCCAGACGGGTTCGACGGCCGCCATCCTCGGCGACCCGCGCCGGGCCTTCGACGCGGCGGTCCGCCTGGCGGGGGGCCGCGGCGTGGAACTGCGCGACGGCTGGATCGTGCTGGCCGGGGCCGCCACGGCGGCGGTGCCCCTGAACCCGGGCGACCACGTGCGCGCGGTGGTTGAAAAGCTCGGCACGGCCTCGTTCAAGGCGGCGAAATGAGCGGCACGCCGATCGCGCCGGGAGCGGACTCATGAGCGCGGGCAAGATCGTTCCCGGTAAGGCGACCCCGCGCGGGCGGTTCCCGCACCTGAAGGTCGCCGGGGGGTTCGCCTTCGTCTCCGGCACCTCCAGCCGGCGTCCGGACAACAGCATCGCGGGCGCGAGCGCCGACGCGATGGGCACGACTTCCCTCGACATCCGGGTGCAGACCCGGGCGGTGATCGAGAACATCGGCGACCTCCTCGCCTCCGCCGGGGCGGGCCTGGCCGACCTGGTGCAGGTGACGACCTACCTGGTGAACATGAACGACTTCGGCGGCTACAACGAGGTCTACGCGGAGTACTTCGACGAGACCGGGCCCGCCCGCACCACCGTGGCGGTGCACCAGCTCCCCCATCCCCATCTGCTGATCGAGATACAGGCCGTGGCGCTACTCCCGGAAGGAGTCGACGAATGACCGACATCACCGAGCCGGTGAACTTCCCCGGCTGGATCGAGGGCAACAAGCACCTGCTGAAGCCGCCGGTCGGCAACAAGGAGATGTTCCCGGGCGGATCGGACTTCATCGTGCAGGTCGTGGGCGGCCCCAACCAGCGCACCGACTTCCACGTCGACCCCTACGAGGAGTTCTTCTACCAGGTCAAGGGCACCATGCACGTCAACCTCATGACGCCGGAAGGGCCGCGTACCGTGCACATCCGCGAGGGCGAGATGTGGATGCTGCCGGGGAACGTGCCCCACTCGCCGCAGCGGCCCGAGGCCGGGTCGATCGGCATGGTGGTCGAGCGGGTGCGCGAGGAGGGCACGCTGGAGAGGTTCCAGTGGTACTGCCCCGACTGCGGGAACCTGCTGCACGAGGTCGAGCTCCAGGTCCGCGACATCGTCCAGGACCTGCCGCCGGTCTTCCAGGCGTTCTACGCCGACGAGGCCGCCCGCACCTGCGCCGCGTGCGGCGCGCTCCACCCGGGCAAGGGCTGATGGCCGGGCCCGTCGTCGACGTCCACACCCACCTGGTGCCGAAGGGCTGGCCCGACCTGGCCGCCCGGTGCGGCGGCACGGGCTGGCCCTGGCTCCGCGTCGACTCCGAACGCGCCGCCATGATCATGGTGGGCGAGACCGAGTTCCGCCCGATCGGGGCCGAGGCGTGGGACGCCGGCACCCGCCTGGCCGACATGGACGCCGACGGCGTCGACGTGCAGGTCGTCTCCCCCACGCCGGTCTTCTTCTCCTACGACCGCCCGGCCGACCAGGCCGTGAAGGTCGCCCGTGTCTTCAACGACCTCACGCTGGAGCTGACCGCGAAGAGCGACCGGCTGGTGCCGTTCTGCCAGGTTCCGCTCCAGGACCCGGAGGCGGCGTGCGCGGAGCTCGACCGCTGCCTGGCCGACGGCCACGCGGGCGTCGAGATCGGCAACCACGTCGGCGACCGCGACCTCGACGACGCGGGCGTCGTGATGTTCCTGCGGCACTGCGCGGAGGTCGGCGCGCCGGTCTTCGTGCACCCGTGGGACATGCCCGGCGGCCCCCGGCTCGACCGGTGGATGGCGCGCTGGCTGACCGGCATGCCGGCCGAGACCCACCTGTCGGTGCTGGCGCTCGTCCTCGGCGGCGTCTTCGACCAGGTGCCGGAGACGCTGCGGTTGTGCTTCGCGCACGGCGGCGGCAGCTTCCCGTTCTGGCTCGGCCGCGCCGACAACGCCTGGCGCCGTCGCGGCGACGTGGTGCGCGGCCGGTCGGCCCATCCGCCGAGCCACTACGTCGGCCGCTTCTCCGTCGACAGCGTCGTGTTCGACCCGGCGGCGCTGCGGCTGCTCGTGGACGTCCTGGGCGACGACCAGGTGATGGTCGGCAGCGACTATCCCTACCCGCTGGGCGAGCGCCCGGCCGGCCGGGTCGTGCACGAGGCGGACTTCCTCGGCGCGGAACAGCGGGACAAGCTGCTGTCGGGCAACGCCCTGCGTTTCCTCGGGAGGACCCGGTGATCGTGGTGGCGCTGACCCCGGGCCTGAGGGCCGACCCCGAGCTGGTCCGGCGCGTCGCCGAGTCGGAGTTCCGGCAGCTGGGCGTCGAGGGCCGCGTGGTCACCGGGCTCGACGCCACGGGAGACGCCGTGGTGGCGGTGGGCGAACCGGTGCCGCACCCCGCCCCCGTCGTCTGGTACGACCCCGCCGGCGCCGGCCCGGTCGCGGTCTCCCCCGGCTCCATTCACCTGTACGGCCGCGGCCTCTGGGGCCTGGCCTGGGCGATCCGGCACGCCGTGCACCGGCTGCGGCACCCCGCCGAGCGCATCGCCTACGGCCCCGGCGACGAGCAGTGGGCCGACCTGCGCCTGCCGCCGGGACACGACGGCGGCCGCCCGCCGGCGGCGGTGCTGATCCACGGCGGCTACTGGCGCTCGATCTGGGCCGCCGACCTGATGGACGCCCTCGCGATCGACCTGGCCGCCCGGGGCTACGCCGCCTGGAACCTCGAATACCGCCGCCCCGACCGGCACGGCTGGGCGGCCACCGTCGCCGACGTCGCGGCCGGCCTCGCCGCCGTGGACTCCGATCGCATCGTGGTCTTCGGCCACTCGGCGGGCGGCCAGCTCGCCCTGCGCGCCGCCGCCGACGACGGCCGGATCTCCCTGGCCGTCTCCCTGGCCGGGGTGCTCGACCTCGCCGAGGGCGAACGCCGCCGCGTCGGCGCCGGCGCGGTCGCGCACGCCCTCGGCGGCCCGTCCGCCGACCTCCCCGGCGTGTACGCCGCCGCCGACCCGATGCGCCGCCTGCCGCTCGGCGTGCCGCAGCTCGTCGTGACGGCCGGGGACGACGACCTCGACCTGATCGACTTCAACCGCCGCTACGCCGCCGCGGCCCGCGCGGCGGGCGACGACGTCACCTATCTGGAGCTGCCCGGCGACCACTTCGCGGTGATCGATCCGGGGTCCGGAATCTGGGCCGCGACCATCACGGAGGTGGCCGCTCGCTTGTGAGTTCCTTATTGACGTAAGACGTCATACGAATTACGTTCCCCCGGTGGGCCAAGTGCCCTCGTACCGGAAGAAGGGAACTCCCGTGCGTCTCTCCGCCCTGGCGGCCGCTCTCGCCACCGCACTCGTCGCCGGGACGTTATGCGTCCCGGCCCAGGCAGCCGTTTCCAGTCAGACCATCGTGGTCGCGCCGACGGGCGCGGCCGGCGCCGACGACAACGGAGACGGCCGGCGCGACGACCCGCTCGCCACGCTCGGCGAGGCGCAGCGCCGGGTCCGCGCCGCCCTCGCCAAGGGCGACGTCAACGTGACCGTCGAGCTCCTCGACGGAGTCCACCGGCTGACCGAGCCGCTGCGCCTGACCGCGGCGGACTCCCCCGGCGAGGGCGCGACCGTCACCTGGACGGCCGCCCGCGACGCCCACCCGGTGATCAGCGGCGCCAGGCCCGTCACCGGCTGGGAGCTCGACGACGCCGCGACCGGCGTCTACAGGGCCGCCGTCGGCACCGGCTTCGACACCCGCCAGCTGTACGTCGACGGCAAGCTCGCCCAGAAGGCGCGGCTGCGCCTCGCCCGCGGCGACGTCACGTTCAACGCCAACGGCTTCACCGTCAACAACCCCGCGTTGTCCTACCTGGCCGGCCTGCCCGACCAGAAGCGCATCGAGTTCCAGGCGATGTTGTCGTTCACCAACCGGTTCGCGCCCGTCGAGAGCATCACCGGCACCACGGTCGTCATGCAGCAGCCGGCCTGGAACAACAACACCTACGGCTACGACGCCATCCAGCAGCCGCTGCGCGCCGGGACCTTCACGCTGCTCAACTCCAAGAGCTTCCTGAACGAGGCCGGCGAGTGGTACCTGGACACCACCGCGGGCGTGCTCTACTACAAGCCCCTGGCCGGCCAGGACATGTCCGAGGCCCGGGTCGAGCTGCCCCGCCTGGAGTCGCTGCTCCAGGTCGGCGGCACCTACGACGCCCCGGCCCGCAACCTGCGGTTCGAGAACCTGACCTTCACCGGCACCTCGTGGTTGCACCCCAGCACCTCCGACGGCTACGCCAACCAGCAGACCGGCGTGTTCATCAGCGGCGTCCAGCCGCACCGGCCCGCCGACGCCTTCACCTCCTGCGCGTTCGGCTGCAAGGGCTTCGAGGGCTCCCGCAACGGCTGGGCCCAGTCGGCGTCGGCCGTCCAGGTGTCGGCCGCCGAGGACATCGTGTTCACCGGCAACACCTTCACCAACCTCGGCTCCCTCGCGCTCGGCATCGGCAACGACGCCAACGCGCACGCCAGCGACGTCGGCCTGGGCGCGCACAAGGTGTCGGTCGTCGGGAGCACGTTCACCGCGAGCGCGGGCGGCGGGATCATGGTCGGCGGCGTGCGCCCCGACGCGCACCACCCCTCCGACCCGCGCATGGTCAACAGCGACATCTCGATCCGTGACAACCGCGTCTACGCGACCGCGCTGGAGTACCTCGACCAGGACGCGATCTTCGCCAGCTACGTGACCCGGTTGTCGATCGAGCACAACTACGTCTCGGACATGCCGTACACGGGCATCGGGCTCGGCTACGGCTGGGGCGCCAACGACCCGGGCGGCAGCCCCGAGTACGTCAACCGCGGCCTGTACGACTTCCAGCCCGTCTACGACACGCCGACGACCCTGAGCGACGTCCGCGTCGTCGGCAACCACGTCCGCAACGTCGTGCAGACCATGTTCGACGCGGGCTGCATCTACACCCTGTCGGCGATGCCGCGCAGCGTCATCGACGAGAACTACTGCGAGGGCAGCGGGCAGCTGGGCCTCTACTTCGACGAGGGCTCCCGCTACCTGAGCGCCAGCCGCAACGTGTTCGTCCGGACCGCCGCCCAGTGGGCGCACGCCAACAACCAGAACGGCAACCGGACCGGCGACCTCACCCTGATCGACAACTACGCCACCAACTCCGCGATCACCGGCATCACCAACGGCCAGCGCGGCAACGTCGCGCGGGGGAACCGCACCGTCACCGAGGCCACCCTGCCGCTGGAGGCCAGCCGGGTGATCTACCAGGCCGGTCCCACCGGCGACCACCGAGGCGCCCCCGAGGCGCAGCGGCCGCCGGTCGGCGCGGCGCTCACGGCGGCTCCGGCCGTGTTGCGGGCAGGGGAGTCGACGGAGGTCACCGTGACCGTGCGGAACTTCAGCCCGCGCCGGGCCTCGGAGTTCGCCGTCGCCCTCGCCGTGCCCGGCGGCTGGCGGGCCGAGCGCGTCGGCAAGCCCGTGCGCTACGGCCTCGACTCCGGCGTCTCCGACAGCGAGACGTGGCAGGTCACCGCGCCCGAGTCGGTGTCCACCCCGGTCAGCCGGGCGGACGTGAAGGCGACCGTCACCGGCCGCGCCGACCAGGCCGGCTTCAGCCTGACCCGGTCGGTCACCGTGTCGGCGCTGAACCCGCTCACCTCGATGAAGGGGCACGGCTCGGTGCCCAGCCAGTTCGCCGAGGCCGGGTCGGAGTTCGTCATCATGACCTCGGGAACCGACATCTGGCAGGACGCCGGCGGCTCCTTCGACGAGTACGGGGCGATCTACCGCGACGACGCGGCCGGCGCCACCGCCACCGTCACCGCGCAGGTCACCCGCATGGACAACACCAACGCCTGGGCGAAGGCGGGCGTCGTGCTGCGCAACGACGTCACCGGTTCGGCGTCCTCGCCGGGCTACGCGGCCGTCGTCGCCACCCCCGGCAACGGGGTGGCCTTCCAGTGGGACGCCAACGGCAACGGCTACCTCGACTCCTTCAGCGGGGCGTCGGGCGTCACCGCGCCGGTGTGGGTCCGGCTCGTCCGCACCGGCGCCCAGGTCAGCGGCTACTACTCCAAGAACGGCACCACCTGGACGAAGGTCGGCGCGACCGTGACCCTGCCCGGCGTCGCCGAACGGCAGGACGCGGGGCTCATCGCCACGTCCCACGCGGCGAACGTCACCGGCCAGTTCGATTTCAAGGACTTCAGCGTGAGCTGACCGTCCGGCGCATCCCCCGTGAGAGCTACCCGAAGTGGTCGCCTCACGGGGGATTCGTGTCCCCGGCCGGTGTTCCTACCGTGCTGCCCATGCGATCTCCCCTCATCTGGCTCCCGGTCGGCCTGCTCACCGTCGGCGGCGTCTCGGCGCTCACCTCCGGCGGGCCGGTGCTCGCCGTCGTGGCGGCGGTGGCCGCCCTGGCCGTCTACTGGGCGGTGATGCGGTACGTGGCCCGGCGTCCCGCGCCCGAACTGGCACGTCACGGCGCGGGCCGGGAAATGCTGGCCGGCGGAGCGGTCGGCCTCGGGTTCGTCCTCGTCTCGGTGCTGGTGATCACGGTCTTCGGCGGCTACTCGTTCACCTGGTCGCGCGGCCTTTCGGCCGTGTTGCCAGTGGTCGCGGTGGCGATCGGCGCGGCCGTCACCGAGGAGCTGCTCTTCCGGGGGCTGGCGCTGCAGGCGCTGGAGGAGTGGTTCGGCGGCCGGGTCGCGCTGGCGGTCACCGCGTTGTCGTTCGGCCTCCTGCACCTGGCCAACCCGGGGGCCACACTGTGGAGTTCGGTGGCCGTCGCCGTCGAGGCGGGCGTGCTGCTGGGGGCCGCGTTCCTGTGGCGGCGCACCATCTGGTTCGTGGTGGGGCTGCACTTCGTGTGGAACGCCGCCGAGGCGCTGCTGGGCATCCCCGTCTCCGGCCATCCGTCCGAGGGGGTGCTGACCGCGCACGTCTCCGGGCCGGAGTGGCTGACCGGCGGCGGGTTCGGGCTGGAGGCCTCGGTCGTCCCGGTCGTCGTGAGCCTGGTGATCGCGGCGGCGATGCTGCGCCGCGCGCGCCGTTAGGCTCGTCGGGTGTCCGCCAAGAGGGATGGTCTGCTCGCCGCGCTCCTCACGCTGCTGGCGTTCACGCCGACCGTGGCGGGCATCGGGGCCGAGATCGGCGACCTGCCCAAGCGGCCGTCCGACGCCCTGGCCGTGACGCTGACCCTGGCGATGACCGTCCCGATGGCCGTGCGCACCCGGTGGCCCGGGGCCTGCCTGGCGGTCGTCGGCCTCGCGTTCGCGCTGCACCAGACGCTCGCCTGCCCGCCGACGTTCGGCACGGTCGGCCTCTACCTGGCGCTCTACGCCGCCGGCGCCCATCAGACCCGGCTGCGCCGCACGACCGTGCTCGCGGCGACCGCCGCCTACGCCGTGCTGGCGGCGGTCCTCCACCTGCTGGGCTCGCCCCAGCGGGTGCCCGACTTCCTCGTGTTCTATTCGGTGCTGGCGGTGATCTGGACGGCCGGAGCGGGCGTGCGCCGATGGCGGGCCGAGGAGGCCGAACGGCGGCGGTTGTCGGCCGAGGTGGCCGTGGTCGCCGAGCGGACCCGGATCGCGCGCGAACTGCACGACGTGGTCACCCACCACGTGACCGCGATGGTGGTCCAGGCCGACGCCGCCCAGTACCTGCTGGAGAGCGCGCCCGACCGGGCCGGCGAGTCGCTCACGGCGATCAGCGGAACCGGCCGCCGCGCGCTGACGGAGCTGCGCTCCCTGCTCGGCGTCCTGGAGGCCACCGGCGCACCGGCCCTCGGCACCGTGGACGACCTGGTGGCACAGGCCCGGTCGTCCGGCCAGCCCGTCGAACTGACCGAGCACGGCCGCCCGCTCGCGCGCGGCGCCGACGTCGAGCTGGCCGTCTACCGGGTCGTCCAGGAGGCGCTCACCAACGCGCTCAAGCACGCGACCGGCCGCCCGACCGCCGTGCTGGTCCGCCACGGCGACGGCCACGTCGAGATCGAGGTGACCACCGAGGGCCCGGCCGCCACACCCGCCGGCACACCCGCCGACACCCCGGGCGGGCGGGGCCTGGCCGGGTTGCGCGAACGGCTGCGGTTGCTCGGCGGCGAGCTGACCGCAGGAACGGGCCCCGAGGGCGGGTTCACCGTCCGGGCGCTGATCCCGTCGAGGGGCGAGGCGTGATCCGGCTGCTGGTGTGCGAAGACCAGGCGCTGGTGCGCGCCGGATACGTCACCATCTTCGACGCCCAGCCCGACATGGAGGTGGTCGGCGAGGCCGCCGACGGCCGCGCGGCCGTGGAGGCCGCCCGGCGGCTGAACCCCGACGTGATCGTGATGGACGTCTGCATGCCCGTCGTCGACGGCATCGAGGCCACCCGCCGCCTGGCCGGGCCCGGCACGGCGAACCCCGCGAAGATCCTCGTGGTCACCACCTTCAACGTCGACCAGTACGTCTACGAGGCCCTGCGCGCGGGGGCCAGCGGTTTCCTGCTGAAGGACGCCCACCCGGCCGAGCTCGTCGGCGGCGTGCGCACGATCGCGGCGGGCGACTCCCTGCTGGCCCCCGCCGTCACCCGCGCCCTCATCGGCCGCCACGCCGAACGGGTGCGCCCCGCCGCCCCCGGCCACCACGTGGCAGACGTCCTGACGCGCCGCGAGCTGGAGGTGCTGACGCAGCTGGCGGCCGGGTTGTCCAACGCCGAGATCGCCGCCGCGTTGTTCATCACGCCGGAGACCGTGAAGACCTACGTGTCCCGGATCCTGACCAAGCTCGACCTGCGCGACCGCGTGCAGGCGGTCGTGCTGGCGTACCGGATCGGCCTGATCACCCCGTGACCGGGCGCTTCCGCAGGGCCGCGCCCAGCAGCACGAAGCCGAGCAGGAACGGATACACGACGCCCCGCTCCACGAGCCCGATGAGCAGGCCCGCGCCCGATTCGAGCAGCGCCAGGTAACCCACCAGGAACGCCAGCCCGAGCACCCCGGCCGCCACCAGAACCCGGCCCAGCCTCCGGGAGAACCCGAGGTGGCGGCCCAGGCCGCCGAGGAGGATCGCGAGCACGTTGCCGCCGATGAAGCCCAGGAAGGCGCCCACCGCGTGCAGGTCGGCCTCGCCCGATCCCGGGAAGAACGCCAGCACGACGCCCCCGGCCCCCAGCAGCGCCGCCGTCGCCACCGCCGGCCACCGGCGGACGCCGGGCAGCCCACGCAGCAGCACGACGCCGGCCAGCGCGGCGAGGCCGAACAGGAAGAAGCCGGTGTTCATCACCCACGCCAGCGGCGAGTACATGAACTGCCCGAACGCGGTCACCGGGCCGTGCACGCCGAGGTTGCTGATGAAGTGGTGCGTGTAGCTGTAGGGCGGGTCGCTCCACGCCGCCGCGGCGACGAACTCGGCGGTGAAGTAGACGGCCGCGCTGACGATGAGCGCCGCCCCCGCTGCTCGGTTCGACATGGTTCCTCCTGTGATTCGAAACGGTCCGCACAGCCTGGGGCCGGTCGCTCGCACGAGGCGGTCACCGCGCTCACACGGCGGCACGCGAAGATGGGCGGATGGACGAGAGGGCGCGGCTGCGCGTCACCCTGCTCGGCGCGCTGCGGGCGTCCCGCGGCACGGCCGTCCTGCCGGTGCCGGGCGCGCGGTTGCGCGGCCTGTTCGTCCGGCTGGCGCTGGCCGGTGGACGGCCGGTCGAGCCCGGCGCCCTGATCGACGCGATCTGGGCCGAACGGCCGCCGGGCGTGCCGGCCCACGCCCTGCAGACCCTCGTCTCCCGGTTGCGCCGCGCCCTCGACCCCGCCGGCACGGCCGGTGACGTCGTCGTGCAGGGGCCGGGCGGCTACCGGCTGGCGGTGGACCCGGCCGACGTCGACACGGTGCGCTTCGAACAACTGGCCGCCACCGGCCGGGAGCGGTTGCGGGCGGGCGACCCGGAGGCCGCCCGCTCGGCCCTCGCCGAGGCGGTGGCGTCGTGGGGCGACCGTCCGGGCGTCGAACCGGCGCTCGTCGCCGAGGTCGCGCCCGCCGTCGCGACCCGGCTGGCGCGGTTGTCGGTCGAGGCGGTCGCCGACCTCGCCGAGGCCGAGACGTCCCTGGGGCTGCCCGAGGCGGCCGCCGACCGGCTGACCCGCGTGCTGGCCGAGCAGCCGACGCACGAGCGGGCGGCCGCGGCGCTGATGGACGCGCTGGCCGCCCAGGGACGGCAGGCCGAGGCGCTGACCGTCTACGAGCACATCCGCCGGGCCCTGGCCGACGACCTGGGAGCCGACCCGGGCACCGCCCTGCGCGACCGCCACCTGCGCCTGCTGCGCGCCGACCTGCCCCTCCCCGCGCCGGACGCCCCGGCCGCCCTGCCCGCGCCGCTGACCAGCTTCGTCGGCCGCGACGACGACCTCGCCCGCATCGACGCCCTGCTCGCCACCGGACGCCTGGTCACGGTCGTCGGCCCCGGCGGCGCGGGCAAGACCCGGCTCGCGCTGGAGGCCGCCCGCCGTCGCGGGCAGCGCGTCTGGCTCGCCGACCTCGCGTCCGTCACCGAACCGGCGGAGATCGTCACGGCCGTGCTGGCCGGGATCGGGCTGCGCGGCACCATGTTCGACGCCCGCAGACGGGCCGAGCTCGACGTGCTCGTCGGCGAGCTGGCCCACCGAGACGGCCTGCTGCTGGTCGACAACTGCGAGCACCTGATCGACCCCGTGGCGCACCTGGTCGTGGCGCTGCTGTCCCGCTGCCCCAGGCTGCGGGTGCTCGCCACCAGCCGCGAACCCCTCGCGGTCGACGGCGAGGCGCTGCTGCCGCTGGCCGAGCTCGCGCTGCCCGGCCCCGGCGACGGCGTCGAGCAGGCCCGGACGGCCGCCTCGGTCCGCCTGTTCACCGAGCGGGCCGCCGCCGTGCGCCCCGGCTTCGACCTCGACGAGACCACGCTGCCCGACGTCGTGCGCCTGGTGCGCGGCCTCGACGGCCTGCCGCTCGCCCTCGAACTGGCCGCCGCCCGGCTGCGCACGTTGGCGCTGCCCGACCTGGCCGACGGCCTCTCCGACCGGTTCCGGCTGCTCACCGCCGGCAGCCGCACCGCGCCGCCCCGCCACCGGACCCTGCGCGCCGTCATCGCGTGGAGCTGGGACCTGCTCGACGAGCCCGAACGCACGGTCGCGGCGCGGGTCTCCGTGTTGCCCGGCGGCGTCACCGCCGAGTCGGCGGCGGCCGTGTGCGCGGGCACCGCCGTGGCCGCCGCCGACGTGCCCGACCTGCTCGCCGCCCTGGTCGACCGGTCCCTGCTGCAGCTCGCCCCGGGCCGCCACCGCATGCTGGAGACCATCCGCGAGTACGGCGCCGAGCGCCTGGCCGACACCGGCGAGCTGGGCGTCGCCCGCGACCTGGCCGCCGCCCACTTCACCGGGCTGATGGCCCGCCACGATCCCGAGTTGCGCGGACACGGCCAGGTCGCGGCCATGAAGGCCGTCGGCGCCGACTACGACAACGTCCTGGCCGCCCTGCGCCACCGGTGCGCCACGCACGACTCCCCCGGCGCGCTCGCCCTCGCCCTGAGCCTGATCTGGTACTGGCAGATGTTCGCCCGCCACGCCGACGCCGCCCACTGGCTGGAAGAGGCCCTCGCGGTGCCCGGCGGCGGGCCGACTCCCGAACGCGACTGCGCGCTGGCCGCCTGCCTGCTCAACCGCGCCGACCTGCGCCCGGAGACCACCGTCGGCGATGAGCGGGACCTGGCCGGCCGGCTGCTCGCCCACACGGAACTGCCCGGCCACCACCGCGTGTTCGGCCCGATCCTGCTGTTCCTGTACGACAAGGACGCCGCCCTCGCGGCCTTCGCGCGGCTGGCCGACGGCGACGACGTGTGGTTGTCCGGCCTGGCCCACATGTTCCTGGCCGAGCTCACCGAGAACGCGGGCGCGCTCGACCGCACCCGCGTCCACGTGGCGGCGGCCCTGGCCCGCTTCCACGAGGCCGGCGACCGCTGGGGCCGGGCCGCCACCCTGCCGATGCGCGCCCAGCTGCGCCGCTACGACGACCTCGACGGCGCGCTGGCCGACCTGCGCGAGGCCAGGAGCCTGGCCGCCGAGTTCGGCTCGCTCAGCGTCGGCGACCAGCTCTACGCCGACCTGCGCTGGATCGACCTGCACGTGCGGCGCGGCGACACCGACCAGGCGCTCACGCTGCTCGCCGCCGCCAGGGACCGCGCGCCGCACGCGTCGTCGGCGGAGCTCCCGGCCCTGATCGACGCCCGCGAGGCCGACCTGCGCATCCGGCTCGGCGACCTCGGCCGGGCCGCCGAGCTGCTCGACGCCGCCGGACGGGGGTCGCCCGGCGACACCGCCCGCGCTTCGGCCGCGACCGCGCGGACCGCGCTCCGCCTCGCGCAGGGCGACCTTCCGGGCGCTGACCATTCCCTGCGCGAGGCGTGCGCGGCGGCGCTGGCCACCGGGGAGCTGCCGGTCCTGTCACTGGTGGCGGTGCAGGCGGCCGCGCTCGCCGAGGCACGCGGGCGGCCGCACGAGGCGGCCGTGCTGCTGGGCGCCGCCGCCCGGCTGCGGGGCGCCCACGACCACACCGATCCCCGGGTCCGCGAGCTCACCCTCCGGGGCCACGCCGCCCTGGGTGAAGCGGGGTTCGGGTCGGCGTACACCCAGGGCTGGGAACCGGAGCCCTGAGTCAGATCACGGTGCAGGCCACGCCGTTGAGGGTGAACGCCCCCGGTTCGGCGGTGTTGCCGGTGTGGGTGGCCTGGAAGCCGACGTCGATGGTCGCGCCGGGGGCGAGCGTGGCGTTGTGGCTGACATTGCGGGCGCTGACCTGGCCGCTCGTCGGCGAGTAGGTGGCGTTCCAGCCGGAGGTGATCGTCTGCCCGGAGGGCAGGGTGAAGACCAGCGTCCAGCCGTTGACCGGTGAGGTGCCGGTGTTGGTGATGCTGATGTTGGCGGTGAAGCCGTTGTTCCAGGCGTTCATCGTGTACGCCACCCGGAACTGCCCCGTCCCGCCGCTGGGAGACGGCGTGGGCGTGGGCGATGGGACGGGGCCCGCGTTGGTGACGAAGGTGGTGATGCTGCGGGCGGGCAGCGACACCGTCAGGGAGCCGTTCGTCATGGCCGTGGCGCCCTGCGGGGCGACGGTGCGGTTGGCGTCGGTGACCCAGGAGGAGGCGCTGGTGGCGGTGCTGCCGGAGATGGTGAACTGCTGGCTGACCGCTGAGGTGTTCTTGTTGACGGCCACGATGACGACCGTGGTGCCGTTGCGGTAGGCCGACACGTAGACGTTGGAGGCGGGGGTGGCGGTGGCGGCGATGCGGACCGAGCCGGGGCGGACGAAGCGGGCGTAGTGGGCCATCATCGCGCCGCGTTTGCTGACCGTGCCGTCTTCGCGCATGGGGCCGTAGCCGCGCCGGATGTACCACCAGACGTACATCTGGAACTCGGCGTCGACCATGGCGCGGTGGATGTGCTCGCCCACGTCCAGCGCTTGGGGCCATAGGTCGGCCGAGTCGCTGCTGTTGGGGTAATACACCTCGGTCATCCACAACTCCTTGCCCGCGCCGCGCTGCTGGAACAGCGGGTAGGGGAAGTTGGCGTAGGAGGTGCCGTACAGGTGGGCGCCGATGACGTCGACGTTGGCCAGCGCGGTGGCGTCGTTCAGGATCGGGTCGGACATGCTCTTGACGTACTGGAAGGACTCGGGCGCGATGACCCGGGTGCTGATCGAGCCGGCGTTCTCGCGCAGGAAACGCAGCATCTCCGCAGCGGTCCACCAGGTCCAGTCGTGGGCGTAGTCAGGCTCGTTCTGCACCGAGATGGCGTACAGGTTCACGCCGTTGTTGCGCAGGTGGGTGGTGAAGTCGTTCAGGTGCTGGGCGTAGGCGGCGTAGGCGTTGTACCGCAGCCGTTTGGCGTTGGTCTGGCTGCCGCGCGTGAAGGTCTCGATCATCGAGGCGGGCGGGTTCCACGGTGAGGCGAACACCAGCACGCCCAGTTCGGCCGCGCGCCGGGCGGTGGCCAGGTCGCGGCTGAAGTCGGCCGAGCTCTCCGGCACGGGGATGCGCAGCACCGAAAACCCCAGCCGGCCCTCACCGGTGCCGAACGCCGTCTCCCGCTGCGCCGCCGTCAGATCGCCGATCCACGCGGCGTGGGCCATGCCCCCGAACCCGCGGATCGTCTGCCGCTGCGTCGCAGGGTCGATGACCGCCGTCGCGGCCGCCGCCTCCGAGGCCCCCACGACCGACGCCGCCGTGATCACCGGCAGGGCCCCCATGGTGGTCAGCACGGCTCGGCGGCTCAGCCCGCCGCTCCTGGGCTCGTTCTGGTCTTCCGTCATCACGTCTCCGGCGTCGCTGGGGTGCTGTTCCCGCACACCCGAACGCCGCATCACGAGAAGCGTCAAACAGGACCCGGCCCGGCCGGGCGGCACGCTGCGCGAATCCGCAGAAGGCGGTGAAAATTTCACCCGTCGACGCAGGTGAACACCCGAAAGGAATCAGCGCCCCGGGCCGGCCGTGCTGCCCCGGATCATCAGCTCGGTGCCCAGTTCCACCCGTCGCTGCGGCAGCGGCTCCCCCGTGGCTAGTTTGACCAGCATCTCGGTGGCCGCCGACCCCATCTCGGCCAAGGGCTGCCGGACGGTCGTGAGGGGCGGATTGGCCCACCGCCAGGCGGCCATGTCGTCGAACCCGACCACGCTGAGGTCGTCGGGGACACGCAGGCCGAGCTCGTGGGCGGCCCGGTAGACGCCGATGGCCATCCCGTCGTTGGCGGTGAAGATCGCGGTCGGGGGGTCGGGCAGTTCCATCAGGCGGCGGGCGTGCACGACGCCGTCTTCGATCTGGAAGTTCCCCCGGCGGATCAGCACGGGATCGGCCGGGATCCCGGCGGCGTCGAGCGCGGTGCGGTAGCCGTCGAGGCGGGCCCGGCCGGAGAAGGCGAACTCGGGGCCGGTGATCATCGCGATCCGGCGATGGCCGAGTTCGAGCAGGTGGCGGGTGGCCTCCAGGCCGCCGCTCCAGTTGGTCGCCCCGACCGACGGCACCCCGCGGCCGGGGTCGCCCGCCGGGTCGAGCACGACCAGGGGCATGTCACGCGTGGCCAGCAGCAGGCGCTGCTCCTCGGTCGGGCCGGAGAACACCGTGATGAGCCCGGCGGGACGCCGCCCGAGCACGTCCTTGATCCACCGCTGGCCGGGCACGTGCCGTCCGCCCAGCTCGGAGACGATCACGTTGACGCCGTGGTGCTCCGCCGCCGCCCGGACGCCCTTGACGATCTCTATCGGGTAGTCGCCGGCCAGTTCGTGGAAGACGACCTCGACCAGGCCCGCCGGCTTGATACGACGACGCTGCCGCCGCAGCCCCCGTTCCTGGATGAGACCTTCGACCAGGGCCCGGGTCTCGGAGCCGACCTCGGACCGGCCGTTGACGACCTTGGAGACGGTGGCCACCGACACACCCGCCAGTCCGGCGATCTCGGCGAGGGTCAGGGCGTCGGAGGGGGCACGAGGGACATCCTCGGTCGAGGTCATACCGGAAAGTTTACGCGTAAGTTTTCGGCCGATACATGGCTTCGTTTCCGCTGATCCCCGGGCATAGAGGGGTTCGCTCCATCAAATGTGGGCGGAACATTGTTCTGAAAACTATCGAATCTGGCGAGAAAAGTTTCACTGACCAGGGACACTCCCTTGCGCGGCAATCCGGCGGTGCGGCGGGAGAACCGCCACCTCGCACCGAAAGCAAAGCTGGCGAACAGGTGATTCCGGTGAAATTTTCACAGGCCTCCGTCGCGCGTCGCGATCTTCGTCCAGGCCGAATGCCCAGGCCCGCCGCGCGGGCACGACGAGAGGCGGGCCCCTACGGGGACGGCGGCTCGTTGACCTCTGCCGGGCCGTCGGATTAACTCCGCTCGTCAGGGCGCCGCGGCGAAATGTTTGCGATAACACGAAGCCGCGGGCACGCCTTCGAACCCCCCTTTCAAGGAAGCGGCATGCTCCCACCTGCGATCCTGACCATCGCTCCCTCGGTCAGACGAGCCCTCGTCGTCACCGTCGCCGCGGCCCTCGGGGCCGGCGTCCTGGCGGTCACCCCACCATCGGCCTCGGCCGCGGCCGACACCCTGGGGGCCGCCGCCGCCCAGTCGGGCCGCTACTTCGGCGCGGCCATCGCGGCGGGCCGGATGGGCAACTCGACCTACGTGAACATCCTGAACCGGGAGTTCAACCAGGTCACCGCCGAGAACGAGATGAAGTGGGACGCGACCGAACCCTCACGGAACAGCTTCAGCTTCGGCAACGGCGACCGGATCGCCAACCACGCGATCTCGCGCGGCATGAAGATCCGCGGTCACGCCCTGCTCTGGCACCAGCAGCAGCCGAGCTGGGCGCGCGGCATGGAGGGCTCCGACCTGCGCAGCGCGATGATCAACCACGTCACGCGGGTTGCCACCTACTACCGGGGCAAGATCCACTCCTGGGACGTCGTCAACGAGGCGTTCGCCGACGGCGGCAGCGGCGGGCGGCGCGACTCCAACCTCCAGCGCACCGGCAACGACTGGATCGAGGCGGCCTTCCGAGCTGCGCGCGCCGCCGACCCCGGGGCCAAGCTCTGCTACAACGACTACAACACCGACGGAATCAACGCCAAGAGCACCGGCATCTACAACATGGTGCGCGACTTCAAGTCGCGGGGCGTGCCGATCGACTGCGTCGGCTTCCAGTCCCACCTGGGCGGCTCCCTGTCCAGCGACTACCAGGCCAACCTCCAGCGCTTCGCCGACCTGGGCGTCGACGTCGAGATCACCGAACTCGACGTCGCCCAGGGCTCCAACCAGGCCAACGTCTTCGCCGGGGTGACCCGCGCGTGCATGAACGTGGCCCGCTGCAACGGCATCACGGTATGGGGCATCCGCGACAGCGACTCGTGGCGGACCGGTGAGAACCCGCTGCTGTTCGACTCCTCGGGCAACAAGAAGGCCGCGTACACCTCGGTTCTCAACGCCCTGAACGCGGCGACCCCGAACCCCAGCCCGAGCCCCACGCCCACTCCGAGCCCGACCCCCACGCCGACCCCGACGCCGACGCCCACCCCGACGCCGAGTCCGGGCGGGCCCTGCCGGGTGAGCTACGCGGTCAACGCGTGGAACAACGGCTACACCGCAGCGATCACCATCGCCAACACCGGCTCCACCGCGCTCAACGGCTGGTCGCTCGTCTTCACCCTCCCGTCGGGGCAGGCCATCACGGGCGGCTGGAACGCGACCTACTCGCCGACGAGCGGCCAGGTCACGGCCAGGAACATGAACTACAACGGCGCGATCCCGGCCGGCGGCTCGGTGGACATCGGCTTCCAAGCCACCCACACCGGCAACACGTCCGCACCGTCGAGCTTCACCCTCAACGGGAGCACCTGCTCCCGCGCCTGACCCCCCTCAGGGGAGACGCCGTCCGCCCGGGATCGGGCCGGGCGGACGGCGGCCCTGAGACCTCAGGTCACGGTGAAGCGGATGGGTCCCGCCAGCACCGTGTAGCCGTCGTCGTGCAGGTAGTACGCCGCGTACGCGCCCGGACCGTGGAGTTTGTCGATCGGCATCACGAGGGTGCCGTCGGCGCCGGGGGTGTAGCGCCAGTCGATGGACGCGCAGTCCTTGGGGGTCATGGTGGCCGGGTAGAGGCCGATCCAGTTCTTGGCGCTGACCGTCGCGGGCAGCGTGGAGTAGGCGAAGGTCAGGCTCGTGCCCCTGGGGACCGACGTCGCGCCCAGGGTGAGCTTGGCGTCGGGGGCCGCCGCCGCGGCGGGCAGCGCGGGGGTGAGCGGGGCGTCGTCCGGTTGCAGGTTGTAGTAGGCCGCCAGGCGGCCCACGATCGTGTCGGCGTACGGGGCCAGCCGGGCGAAGTTGCCCGCCAGCGCGGCCCTGGCCGCCTTGTTGAGGGCGGCGAAGTCCTTCGTCGCACCGGTCAGGTGCGGTTGGAGCTTGGTGATGAGCGCGTAGTCGCTGGCGATGCCGAGCGAGCCCATCGCCTGGGCCAGCGACGGGGTGCTCACGCCGGTGTCGAGCACCCGGCTGACGAACGTGACCCGGTGCATGATGCGCCAGCACGGCGGCTTGGTCTCGGTCTGCCGGGCGCGCTTGAGCGCCAGCGCGTTCGGGTCGGCGCCCCGGTCGAGCCACTCGGGGTCGATCACCTTGCCGTAGAAGTCCTCGAAGTTGTCGGTGGTGGTGTCGAGGTAGAGGGTCATGAACCGGTAGGCGTCGACCCGGCCGGGCACCAGGATCGGCTTGCCCTCGGCGTCGAACTGCGGCTTGTCGCCCGCGAACTTCTGCAGCTCGGCGCCGGGCCCGCAGCTCACGTCGAGGCTGAACGTCCGGGTGGCCTGCTTGGACTTCTTGCGGGTGACGCTGTATCCGGCGCCGACGGACGCCTCCACGCCGAACTTGTTGCCGAAGTCCATGATGTCGAAGCTGACGGCGTAGTTGCCGCCGAAGGTGGACTTGAAGGAGAACGCCCCCGACGTGGTCTCGGTGACCTGGTCGGTCGTGGCCGTCGTCTCGGCGAAGAAGCCGCCGGCGGCGGTCCACACGTACGTGTTGACGATGTTGCGGCGCGAGGCCGACCGGGTGGCCGCGCGTTTGGCCTCGGGGTCGCCGCCGGAACCGGCCTCGGTGGTGGCGCCGGTGCCGCCGGTCATGCCGTTCAGCACCTTGGCCGCCTGACCGTGGGTGGGGTCCCAGGTGTGGGTCTGCACCGACACCGAGTCGTAGAAGCCCTGTAACTGCTGCTGTTCGCGCTGGATGCGCTTCTTGATCCGGTAGGCCTCGGCGGGGCGGTGGTAGCTGTACTCGCCGCTCACCCCGTCGGCGGCGTTGGGGAAGTGCGGGTCGGGGAAGGGACGCAGGCCGGGGACCTGGCCGTACTCGTGGTATCCGACGATCCCGTCCAGGGTGCCCTGCTTGGTGTAGCGGGGGTTGATCGGGAACGGGATCAGGTTCCAGTCGCGGGGGATGTCGGGGCTGGGCAACATCCGGTAGGCGACGACGGCGCCGCTGTGCGTCAGGCGCAGCGCGTACATGTCGGCGGTCTCCGACTGCACGACGGCGAAGCCGGTGTTGGCGGGCACCCAGCGGCGTCCGACGCTGGGGTTGACGTGCTTGGCGCCGTCGGCGTCCTCCCAGCCGCCGGCGAGGGTGACCTTGCTGGCGCGGGTGGTGTTGGCGCCCTGGGACACCTCCGTGGTGTCGCTCCAGCTGTTGGAGAAGTCGAGGGACAGGTAGAAGCCCCACTCCTGCTTGATCGCGCTGATCGGCTTGGCGGTGCCGGCGCCCAGCGGCGCGGCGACGGCCCACACCTCGTCGCCGAACGACTGGTCGAAGGCGAGCTTCATGGCGGCGTCGACGCTGACGTCCCGCTGCGACGACATGGTGTTGACGACGTTGTCGGCCTGCACGAAGGAGACCGACGAGGCGCCCGCGTAGTCCTTCTTCTCGTCGGTCAGGTTCTCCGACGGGACCGGCGGCGCGCCCTCGATGTAGCCGATGAGCTGGGGGTCGAACTGCACCTGGCCGACCCAGGTGGTGGCCAGTTCGCCGACCTTGAAGCCGGTGCTCAGCACCCACGACTTGTCGTCCTGGAGGTAGCCGTAGGCGCGCTTGAGCACCCCGATGATCGAGTCGTCCGGGAGCCGCTGCACGTCGCCGTACTCGGTGGCGGCCGGGGTGGTCGCGATCGTGCCGTGGAAGGGGGTCTTGACTCCGGTCAGCGCCGAGCGGATCCGGGCTGCGTCGGTGGAGATCGGCGCGGTGGACAACACGATCTTCGGGCCGGGGGCCGACTGGGTCAGGTGCTGGCCGCTCAGCCCGGCGTCCTTGACCGGCGCCCCGGCCGTCGTGTCGTCGGCCTCGAAGGGGTAGTAGGCGAGCAGGTGCTGCCGGTCGCCCTTGACCCGGCCGAACATGTTGTCGAGGATCTGCTCCTGCGTACGGACGGTCCGCCAGACCCGGATCTCGTCGAGGTCGCCGGTGAACCCCTCGCCCACCACCGAGCGCGGCGCGACCGACCGGGCGACGGCCGGCCGCGTCATCGGCTCCGTCGCCACCGGGCTGCCGTTGCGGTAGAGGGTGAACCTGTTGCCCGCCGGGTCGGGGGTGCGGACGCGGGTCACGGCGCGCAGCGTGGCGGGGTAGGAGCCGCACAGGTCCTGCGTGGTGGAACCCTTGGACTCGGGGAACCGCCACCAGGCGACCAGCCCCTGCGCCTTGGGACTGATGGGCACGCCGATCTGGTCGGCGTCCCTGGCCACGTTCCAGATCCGCACCTCCGACAGGACGCCCTTCAGGCCGGACACGGTCTTGCCCTCGACCATGCGGCCCAGCTCGGCGGGCGCGTCGTTGCCCACGGGCTTGGCGCCCTTGTAGCGGTGCGACCCGGCGTCGGCGCCGTCGACGTAGAAGCGGATCTCCACGCCCGTCTCGATGCCCGTCGGGTTGCGGCGCACGACGGCGACCTTGTGGAACCTGCCGGTCGTCAGGGCCGTGGTGGACTTGTGCACGACGGGCGCGGCCGTGCCGGATCCGGCCTCGAAGGCGAAGGCGAGGCGGTTGTCGTGGTCGACGTACAGGCAGTAGGGCACGGCCGTCTGACCGCCGTCGCCGAGCACGCCCTTGCCGACCAGGCCGTGCCTGCCGCCCGACTCGATCTGCACGAACGCCTCGATGGTCAGGTTCTCCACGATGTCCAGGCCGCCCGGGCCGCCGGCGTCCAGGTAGCCGCCGCCGTCCATCCGCATCGCCCAGTCCTGGGTGAACGCGACGGCCAGGTGGGCCCACTCCCCCGGCGGGAACAGGTCAACGCTGCGCACGCTCTGCTCGTTGACGGTGGCGTCGATCCGGTAGGCGAAGGAGCCGTCGCCCTTCATGAGCTGCTCCAGGCTCAGGGCGTACCGGGTCGGGCCGGTGTCGGTGGCCAGGATCAGGTCTCCGTTGTTGACCACGGTCGGCCTGATCCACGCCTCCAGCGTCAGGTCGCCGGAGGCGGCCAGGGCCGCGATGTTGGCGGTGTTCGCCAGGTGCAGCCGGTTCTTGGCGTCGCGGTCGAAGGAGAACGCCCGGCCGGGGGCGTCGCCGTGCCAGCGCGGGCCGAGCGGCTGGCTGACGTCGGCGGCGGTCCCGGCGGGCACCGGCGCGGTGGCGCTCTGGGGGTGCGCGCTGAGGATCAGCGAACCGGCGGCCACCGACACGCCGGGGGCGCTGCAGGTGGCCTTGGTGTAGTCGTAGGCGGGGGTGCGCACCTTGGCTCCCGTACCGGCGGTCAGGCCGCCGCCGGTCAGCGTGATCTGCGTCGAACCGGCCGGGGCCGCCTCGGCCGTGCGGCTGTCGGCGCCGACCGTCACGGCCGAGCCGGCGGCCAGCGCGGTCGCCAGCGGCTCGATCAGCGTCACCACCGTGTCCTGGACCGATAACACCGTGCCGAGCTCGGTTCCGTTGGCGGTGCCGTTCAGCACCGAGGCCAGCCGGTCGGCCCGGTCGGGCACCGAGGGGAACGTCTCCCTGGTCGTGCCGCGGCTCACCTCCACCGTGCACAGGCCCGCCCCGGTGGCGGTCACCTTGACCGCGAAGTCGGCCGAGCGCAGCGCCATGTCGCGGGCGGACAACCGCAACGTGCCGTCGGCGACGGTGAACTGCTTGACGGCGGGCGCGATCGTGGCGGCGTAGTAGGCGGCGAAGTACTGGCCGGCGCCGCCGCGGAAGTACAGCGCCACCTGGCCGGTCGAGCTGTCCAGCAGCGCGGGGGCGTCGGCCGTCCAGGCGAAGGACAACAACGCGCCGAGGGTGGTCAGGCCGGAGCGGTCGGTGTGCAGGGTCGGCATCGGCAGCACCGCCTCCGCCGCGCCCGCCTGCGCGCCGGTCAGCGTGGCCAGGGTGTTGAGCGCGGTGTCGAGGGCCGCCTTGTCGGCGCCGAGCCGGCGAGAGGCCTCCTGCTGCTGGATGAGCTTGTACGTCAGCGGCACCGCCTCGGCCATGATCTCGGCCTCCCGCTGCCGCCCCGAGTTCCTGGCCGGGCCGACGATGGTCCGGTTGAGGGTGTACATGCTGAAGACGCCGCCGTTGTGCAGCTCCTCCCCGAGCTGGTTCAGCCGGGACTGGGTGGCCGGCATCCAGTCGGTGAGCTGCTGGTCGGTGTAGAGCTTGGCGCGCGCCGCGCTCACCGCGTCCTCCGCCTGGCGGACCCTCTCGGCGTCCTTGGTCGGGTCGGGGGTGCCGATCCAGGCCAGGTCGACCACGCCGGGCAGCCGGGCCAGCCGGCCGTCCTTGGAGACGGCGAAGTCGAGGGTGGCGACGTAGGAACGGTCGGCCGGTTCGCCTTGGGGCGGCGGTCCGGAGGTGGCGAAGGCCAGCAGCACGCGCGCCTGCCTGCGCTCGGGCGCCGGCGCCTGGCCGTAGCCCGTCACCGAGGACTGCTGCTGGTAGTACAACGTCGCGGTCAGGCCGGCGACGGCCTTGCGGCCGGTGACCGTGAACGACTGGCGGGTGAGGCCGGGGCCGTCGTGGACGGGGGCGTCGGAGTCGGCCCACACGGGGCCGGGCTCGAAGCGGCCGGAGAACCTGTTGGCGCTCCGGTCGCGGACGTCGACGCCCGCGCCCTCGTCGAGGGGGAAGTAGGCGTACAGGCCGGTCTCGTCGCCCGACAGCCGCCGGCCCCGGGTGGTGAAGTCGCCGCGTGCGATCGTCCAGACCCGCACCTCGTCGATCTGGCCGGTGAACACGTCGGCGGGGGTCTGCCCGGGGCCGCGTCCGCCGACCACGATCCGGGCGCTGACCTCGACCGTCTCGGTCGTGGCGAGCGTGCCCGCCGCCGCGCCGTTCAGGTACAACCGCAGCGCCGCTCCGTCGAAGACGGCCGCCACGTGCGCCCAGGCGCCCGCCGGCGCGGCCGTCGTCGAGGTCAGGGTCTGCGCGCCGTGGCCGAACCGCAGCTTGCCGTCGGCCTGGAGGCTCACGTGCACGGGGCTGTCCATGCCGGCGCGCCTGGTCCGCCCGATGATCAGCCCGGTCCCGGTGGCGGCGGCGGGCTTGATCCAGGCCTCCAGCGTGTACGCCCCCGCGGGCGCGGCCGTGGCGTCCGGGCCCGCGATCACCGGCGCGCCCGTGCCGTCGAAGCGCAGCGCCGTCCCGGCCCGGTCCTGCGGTGGCTTGACCGGGACCAGCAGCTTGCGGGTGTGCGAGTCGATGCCGGGGGACCGTTCCAAAACGGAGGCGGCGTACTTGGGGTCGGGGCTGGTCCACAGCTGGGTTCCGGCGGGGTCGAACAGCCCGTCGGCGGTCTGCTCCAGGTTGTGGCCGTGCACGGCGCCGGACGCGTCGGCGGTGAAGATCTGCCAGCGGGTGTGCCCGGTGACGGCCGTGGGCAGCGTCAGCGCGGTGAACAGACCGCCGGTGAGCCGTCCGGCGAACGAGAGCTTCATGGTCGGCTCGTAGAACAGCCGGCCCTCCATGTCGCGGGTGCCCAGCGTGTCACCGCCCGAGGCGGGCAGGATCCGGCTGCGGCTGCGCTGGTAGCGCACGTCGACCACCGGCTTGAGCTCGGCCCCCACCAGGACGAAGCGGTCGCACAGCAGCGCGGCGTCGACTTTGGCCGTCTTGCCTCCGGAGGCGTCGCCGGTCAGCCGCCCGGTGGTCGTCTCGTAGACCGATCCGGCCGCGCCCGCCGCCACCGACTGGCGGAACACCAGCAGGTGGCGGCCGTCGGAGACCACCTGGATGGGGAACTCGGAGGTCAGCCGGGCGGTCGTGGACAGGAACGGGTCCTCCTCGCCGGGCAGCAGCTTCTCCGAGGGCGGCACCTCCGCCGAGCCCAGCTTCTTGACGACCGGCATGACCGCCACCTGGGGCGTCCCGGCCCCCACGTCGACGATCTCGGCGGGGAACGCCAGCACGGCCGGGTCGGCGTTCCAGTAGGCCGCGTCGAGCGCGCCGCGCGCCCGGTCGGCCTGGTCGAGGCTGAGCACGCTGTAGTAGACGCGCCGGTCGGCGCCGAGCGCGAAACCGACGACGGTGCCGTTGTGCCGGACCATCGTCGTGGAGATGTATTCACGGTCCTTGTAGACCTTGGTCAGGGTTTTGTCGTACACGAAATTGAACTCCTTGCCGAAGACGTAGGAAATTCGATTCGCGACGAATCACACCGCCCCCCATCTGGGAGAACACGCCCCACGTGCGGTGGACCGAAATCGCGCCGAGCGACTTGCCGTCCACCAACTCATCACAGGGCGCGGAGGATGACAACGAAAGAATCGACTGTCTTGCCACAGGTCAATGCGCGTGATAATTCGAATTGCTCGCCGGGAGTTCGGCGAGCAGGCGTTCGGCGCGGGCCGCGAAGAGGTGGGCGCCGCGTTCCCGCGAGAGGGTGAGCGCCCGGTGCGCGGTGCGGGCGGCGGAGGCGGCGTCGCCGACGGCGTGCAGCGCCTCGGCGCGGATGAGCAGGACCAGGCCCTCGGCGTAGCGTTCGCCGTAGGCGTCGATGAACCTCTCGGCCCGGTCGAGCGCCGTCATGGCGGCGCGGACGTCGCCCGCCTGCAGCCGGATCTCGGCGAGGAGGGCGTACCAGGTGGCCAGGTTCGAGCGGGGCGGGTCGGTCAGGGTGGTCTCGATGATGTGCGCCATCTCCGTGGCGGCCGCGCCGGGGTCGCCGCCGGACAGGGCGGTCGCCCAGTGCCGGGCGAGCCGGGGGTAGCCGCCGGAGAAGGTGAAGGAGAAGCCCGGGTCGGCGTCGATCGTGCGCTGGGCGGCCCGCAGGGCCCAGGCGGGGTCGCGGGCGGCGGCCGCGGCGGTGACGGCGAAGGAGCCCCAGACGCTGAGGGCGTAGGGGTCGTCGCCGGCGTCGAGTTCCACCACGTCGAACAGGTGGCGGGCGGCGGTCAGGTCGCCGTTCAGGGCGGTGTTCAGCGCCAGCATGACCGGGGTCGTCATCTGCAGCCGGTGCCGCAGCGGCTCGGCGTCGCGTTCGGCGCGCAGGAGCGAGTCGGAGCGGCTCAGGTTCTCGCGGGCCGCGGTGATGTCGCCGGAGCTCCACTGGTGGACCCCCCACGCGTGGTGGCCGGACGCCTGGACGACCGGGTCGGCGGAGCGCCGGCCGTGGTCCAGCAGCCGGCGGGCCAGCCGTCCGGCGGCGTCGAGGCGGATGCCCTGGGCGTGGGCCAGGAACCGGGAGAACAGGAAGCCGATGGCCTCCCGTTCCCGGCCGAGCGACCGCGCGACCTCCTCGGCGCGGTCGAGATGGTCCATGGCCGCGCCGACGAAGCCCGCGTGGATGCCCGCGACGGCGGTCAGTTCGGTGAGCGCGGCCAGTTCCAGCTCGGGCAGCCCGGCGTCGCGGGCGATCCGGACGGCGACGTCCAGGTGCTTCTCCGCGGTGGCGTAGGCCGAGCGCCGGGCCGCGATGCGGGCCGCGACGAGGATCGCCCGCACCTTCCGCTCCGGTTCGGCGAGCGGGCCCGCCAGGCACAGGTGGTGGGCGAGCGCCTCGGCATGGCGTTCGGCCGGTTCCCCGGCCCGCGCGAGCGCGGCCGCGATGCGCAGGTGGAAGCCGGTCGCCCGCGATCGGGACGTCGAGCGGGCCACCGCCTCGCGGACCAGGTCGTGCACGAACCGCCACTCCACCAGGCCGCCGGAAACCGTCTCGACCAGGCCGAGCGCTTCGAGGGCCTCCAGGCGGGTGAGGCACACCGGCACGTCGAGGCCGGAGGCGCCCGCCAGCAGGCGGGCGTCGACGTCGCGGCCCATCAGGGCGGCGATCTCGATGAGGCGGCGGTCGCCGTCGTCGAGCCGGCTGGTGCGGTCGCGGACGATGTCGCGCACCGTCGACGGGACGGCCGACCGGGCCGCCGCCTGGTCGGACAGGTGGTCCTCCTCGGCCAGGAACCGGGCGAGCTCGCGGACGAACAGCGGGTTGCCCTCGGTGCGGGCCTGGATGTCGCGCGCGACGCCGGGGCTCGGCGACCGCCCGGTCTCCTGGCGGACCAGCTCGGCGACCTCCGGCGGGCCGAGGGGGCCGAGCACGATGCGCCGGTGCCCGTCCTGGCGGGCGACCGCCGCGAGCATGCGCCGCACGTCGGGGCTGGGCGTCGGCGCGTGGCCGCGCAGGGTGCCCATCAGCACGCTCCGGCCGGGCAGCGACTCGGCCAGCCGCGCGAACAGCTGGAGGGTGGCCTGGTCGGCCCAGTGGAGGTCGTCGACGACCACGACCACGGGCCGGTGGGCGGCGGCCGCGCCGAACAGGGCCACGACGGCGCCGAACAACCGGAACCGCGCCCCGGCGTCCGGCCGGGCCGGGGCTCCGATCTCGCGGGCGGGGTGCAGCAGGTCGGCGAGCGCGGTGGTCCAGGGCGCCCGGTCGCCCTCGGGGAGCGCGGCGATCACCGCCTCGGCGATCTGGACCCAGGGCCACATCGCCGGGGCGCCCTCCCCGTCGTGGCAGCGGCCCCAGAAGGTGAGGGCGCCGTTCGCGGCGGCCTCGCCGCCGGCCTCGGCGAGCAGCCGGCTCTTGCCCACTCCGGGCGGGCCCTCGACGACGACGACGCGGGCGCGACCGGCGGTGGCCGCGTCGACGGCCCGGCGGAGGAGGGCGAGCTCCTCCCGCCTGCCCACGATCCGGTCGGCCCGGCCGCCGGTCGCGGTTCGCGGCGCCGCCTCCGGAGGCGGGCTCGACGGGGTGTCGGCCGGTCCGAGCACCTGCCGGTGCGCCGCGCGCAGCGCCGGGCCGGGGTCGACGCCCAGTTCGTCGGCCAGCCGGCCCCGCACGGTGTCGAACACCGACAGGGCCTCCGCCTGCCGGCCCGACGCCGCCAGCGTGGTCATGAGCGTGGCCTGGATCGTCTCGTCGAGGGGCGCGATCCAGGCGGCCAGGCGCAGCGGTTGCAGGATGCGGTCGCCGTGACCTCGGGGCACCGTGGCGCGGGCGGCCTCGACGCAGGCGTCGAGCAGTTCGCGGTTGACCGAGGCGAACAGCGACGACGCGGCGGCGCTGACGGGCAGCCCGTCGCCCGCCGACCCGCGCCAGCGTGACAGCGCCTCCTCGTAGGCGTCGGCCGCGTCGTCGAACCGGTGCGCTTCCACGGCGGCGCGGGCGCGGGCGAGAAGACGGCGGAAGTCGGCCAGGTCGAGGGCCACCTGGCCGTCGTCGAACCGGTAGCCGCCGCTGCGGCGGTGGAGGTAGGAACCGGCCGCCCGCGCGGGCAGGTCGGGTTCGAGCAGCCGTCGCAACGTGCCGACGTACTTCTGCACGATGTTCATCGCCGACGCCGGCAGGTTGTCGTCCCAGACCAGGTCGAGCAGTTCCGCGGAGCTGACCGGCCGGCCCGCGCGCATCAGCAGCAGGGCGAGCAGGTAGGTCTGCTGGCGCGGCCCGGTGTCGACCTCGACGCCGTCCCGCCACACCCGCAGGGGACCGAGCACCTGGACGGTCAGGGAAGCGGAGGCGTCAACCATCGGGCCCTTTCTCGGCAGCTCGGACAAACAGGCATGAATAGAATCACATGATCGACAGATCGGCGATCAGCCGGTCGGCGCGGTGGGCGAACAGGTCGGCCCCCCGGGCGACGGCCAGCGTCCTGGCCCGGTCCGCGGCGGCCCTGACCTCCGCGATGGGTGCGCCGCGCGCGCGTAGGAGACGGGCCCGGAGCAGCAGCAGCAGACCTTCGCCGTCGCGCTCCCCATAGGTGTCGAGCACCAGGTCGCCCTGGTCGAGGGCGCGTTCCGCCTCGTCGAGCCGGTCGGCCGCCAGCCACATCTCCCCCAGCAGCCCGCACCAGGTGCCCAGCACCGAGCGCGGCGGGTCGGACAGCGTGGCGGCGATGATCAGCTGGGCCTCCTCCGCGGCGGCGGCCGGGTGGTGGCCGGTCATCGCCCGCGCCCAGCAGCGCGCGAGCCGCTGGTAGCCGCCGAAGAAGCCGAAGGAGAACCGGGGGTCCAGCGCGATGCCGCGTTCGGCCGCGCTCGACGCCCATTCGACGTCGCCCGCCTGCGCCGCCAGCGTGACCGCGAACGCGGACCAGACCGTGAGCGAGTAACGGTCGCCGCCCGCGCCGCACTCCAGGCGGTCGAACATCGCGCGGGCGTGCGCGACGTCGCCGCGCAGCCCGGTCATCAGCGCGAGCATCAGGGGCGAGAGGCTCTGCAGGTCGTGCCGGAGCGGGTCGTCGTCGCGGCGCGCCAGGTCGTCGCGCATGGCCGAGGTCGACCGGGTGAGGTAGAGGTAGGCCTGCCCGATCTCGCCGACGGCCCACTGGTGGATGCCCCAGGCGTGCAGGCCGTAGGCGCGCACGATCGGGTCGGCGGACGCCTCTCCCTGGACGAGCAGCCGCCAGGCCAGCGGGCCCGACCGGTCGAGCCGGAGCCCCTGGCCGTGGGCGGCCCAGCGGCAGAACAGGAAGTCGGTGGCCTGGCGTTCGCGGCCGAGGTCGCGGGCGAGGTTCTCGGCGCGTTCGAGCACGTCCGGGGCCGAGCCGGCGTATCCGGCCCGCATCCCGTCGACGGCGGTGAGCATCGCCAGGGCGGTCAGCTCGGCTTCGGTCAGGCCCGCCGTCCGGGCGATCTCGGCCGCCGAGCGCAGCAGCCGGGAGGCGGCGTCGAGCGCGGACTTGTCGCCGGCGCGACGTCCGGCGCGGACCAGCGCGGCCACCGTCCGGGCCGGGTCGGCGAGCGGACCGGCGGCCCGCAGGTGATGGGCCAGCCGTTCGGCCGTGGCGTCGTCGTGGGGGGCCGCGCGCTCCAGCGCGTCGGCCACCTGTAGGTGCAGCCGGGTCACCCGCCGCCGTGGGGTGAGGTCGGCCACCGACTCGCGGACCAGGTCGTGCGCGAAGCGGACCGCGTGCGGATGACCGGGCAGGGGTTCGAGCAGGCCGAGGCGCTCCAGCGGTTCGAGGCCCGCGACGCAGGCCGTCATCTCCAGCCGCGCGGACTCCGCCAGCAGCACCAGGTCGGCGTCGCGGCCGATGAGCGCGGCCACCTGCAGCAGGTCGAGGGCGTCGCCGGGCAGCCCGGCGATCCGGTCGTGGACGACGTCGCGCACCGACGACGGCACCCCGTCGCCGAGCACGTGGTTCCCCGCCACGAGCTCCCGGACGAAGAACACGTTTCCGGCGGTGCGGGCGTGCACGGCCGCGACGACCTCGGGATCGGGATCGCGGCCGGTCTCCTGACGGATCAGCTCGGCCACGTCGCCGGGCTCGAACGGGTTCAGCCGGATCCGGCGATGGGCCTCCGACCGGCTCGCCGACGCCAGCGTCCTGGCCAGCTCCGAACCGGGTGCCGGCGCGCGGTCGCGCAGCGCGCCGACGACCACGACGCCGCGCGGCAGCCACTCGGTCAGATGGCGGAACAGTTCCAGCGAGGCGACGTCGGCCCACTGGAGGTCGTCGACGACGAGCACCGCCGGCCGCCGGGCCGCGACCTGCCCGATCAGGGCGACCGCCTGCTCGAACAGGCGGAACCGGGTGCCGCTGTCGACCGGCCGGGAGCCCGCCGCTCCCGGGTCGGACGTCACGAGGCGGCCGAGTTCACCGGCCCGCCACCCGGCCCGTTCCCGGGCCGGGAGCGTCTCCAGTGCCGCGTTCACCACGTGCGGCCACGGCCACATCGACGGGACGCCGCCGCCCTCCAGGCAGTTCCCCCACAGGACCAGCGCGCCCCGCTCCTCGGCCTCAGCGCGGGCTTCGGCGAGCAGCCGGGTCTTGCCCACTCCCGGCTCACCCTCCACGACGACCACCCCGGTGCCCGCCGCGAGCGTCCGGCGCAGCACCGCGAGTTCCCGGTCGCGCCCGATCAGAGGGGACACGGGTCCCAGCACCGTGCGGCGGGCGGCCAGCAGCGCCGGGCCGGGATCGACGCCGAGCTCCTCGGCCAGGCGGGCGCGCACCCGCCGGAACAACGCGAGGGCCTCCGCCCGCTGGTCGGCGGCGGCCAGCGCGCGCATGAGGCCCGCCTGGACGTGTTCGTCCAGCGGCGCCATCCGGGCGGCCAGGCGCAGCGGGCCGAGCAGCCGCGCGACCCGGCCCTGGCTGATGGCGAGCCCCGAAGCGGCCACGCAGGCGTCGACGAACTCGTCGTCGGGCGAGGCCGACTCCGGCCAGCTCGCCAGCGCCTCCGCATACCGGTCGAGCGCCACATCGGGTCGCCGCTCGCGGCGCGCCGCCCGGATCAGGTCGCGGAACGTCACGTCGTCCAGGATTCCAGGATCGTCCGTTTCGGGACAGCCGCCCGGCGGATCCGCCGGGCGGCCGTCGTGCCGTCAGCGCTGGAGGGTCAGCAGGCCGGGCCGGTAGGGCAGCAGGCCGTAGTCGCCGCCCGAGCTCGGGCTGCGGCCCTGGTAGAGCAGCTGCAGGTTGCAGGGGTCGACGGTCATGGTCTGGTCGGCGCTGGTGCGGAGCAGTTCGCCGTGGCTGATGTCGTTGGTCCAGGTCGCGCCGCTGTTGGCCTTGCCCGCGAACGGGTTCGACTCGGTGGTGGCGTTCGGGGTCCACGAGCCGCCCAGGCTGGTGGCGGTGAAGGAGCGGAAGTAGCGGCCCTGGGAGCCGATCGCCTCGACGATCATCAGGTAGCGCTGCTGGCCGGCCAGCTTGTAGACCTGCACCGCCTCGAACAGGTTGTTCGTGCTGTCGGTCATGATCGTCGTGTAGTTGGCGCCGAAGCTGCCGGGGAAGTTGCCGATCGGCATGCTGGCCCGGTAGATGCGGCCGTTGTCACCGGCGAAGAACAGGTACATGTTCTGGCTGTCGCCGATGAGCGCCTGGTCGATCGGGCCGGTGCCCGAGTTGGAGATGCTGCCCGAGAACAGCGTCTGCGGCGACGACCAGCCGTTGGGGTTCGTGGGGTTGGTCGAGGTGCGGTACGAGAACGCCGGGCCGCCCCACTGGTAGGCCAGCACCCAGATGTTGCGCGGCTGGAAGTAGAACAACGAGGGGGCGACGGTGCCCGACGACATGGCGTTCTGGCTGGCCGACGCCATCTGCGACCAGTTGGTGAACAGGCCGAAGTTCATCGAGCCCCAGCTGGTGCCGAAGTCGTGGGTGGTGGCGTAGACGAGCTGCTGCCCGTTGTAGGGGGCGACGGTGAAGTCCTTCAGCGACACCCAGCCCGAACGCGGCTGCGCCAGCGCGCCGGTCGACGTCCACCGGTAGGTCGACGGGAGGTTGCACGTCGGCGACGGCGAGGGCGTCGGGCTCGGCGACGGCGTGGGCGTGGGGCTGGGCGTCGGGGTCGGGGACGGGGTCGGCGTGGGGGTCGGGGTGCCGGGGGTGCCGGTGCAGGGCACGCCGTTCAGGGAGAACGCGGTCGGCAGGTCGTTGCCGCCGGTGTACGAGCCGTTGAAGCCGAAGGCGGTGCTGCCGCCCGACGGGATCGCCGCGTTGTAGCTGACGTTGGTGGCGGTCACCGACGTGCCCGACTGGGACGGCGTGGCGTTCCACATCTGGCTGATCTGCTGGCCGGAGCCGAACGTCCAGGTCAGCCGCCAGCCGTTGACCGCGTCGCCCAGGTTGTTGATGGTGACGTTCGCGCCGAAGCCGCCGGGCCAGGACGAGGTGACGGTGTAGTCGACCCGGCAGGCGACGGCGGCCTGGGCGGGCTGCGTGGCCACCAGTCCGGCCGCGCTCAGCAGGATCGGGAGGGAGAGGATCGCGAGGCGTCGGCGCACGGCCGATCGGGACGACGCCGTCGGCGCGACCGCGGTCCGCGTTCGCCAGGGCAGGCGCATGGGGGTGCTCCTCGTTGGTTCGGTGGGGGGCCGGCTCCCGTGTCGGAGAAGAGACCGCGCTCTCTGATAGCGCTAACAAATGCTCGGTGACGCGCTGCTCCTGCTCAGCGGGGACGGCAGTGCGCGGAGCTAATACGAGGGGGCCGATTCGCGTCAAGGCGCACCCGTTTCGGGCGGTTCCGGGCCGTCCGCCTCGGCGGGGCCCTTCTTCTGCTCTTACGGGTGCGCCGCCCGGCCGTACAAGATCACGCTTGTGCTGAAACGTTCACCATGGCGAGTTCGTCGAGCACGATCCGGTGCACCACCGGGTCGTAGCTGGCGGCCACGTGCCCGCTGAAGTCGAGCGGGGCGCGGTCCTGGAGCAGGATGTTGTTGACGGAGTCGCCGGCGAGGAAGCTCGACGTGTACGGCGTGACCACCGTGTCATACCGCGTCGCGATCACCGTGTAGTGCACGCCGGGCACCGTGTCGCCGCCCTCGTTCAGCGCCGTCATGAAGTCGGAGCCGGCCATCTGCTGGTGACACGCTTGGCAGACCAGCGCGATGGCGGGGCTGAGCCCGAGCAGCCGGGCGAGGTTGACCAGCCCGTTGGAGTCGGTGCCGTGGTTCGACGGCGTGATCCCGATCAGCCGGTGGACCTTGGCCGCGCCGTTCAGGAACTTCAGGTAGTAGCGGGGCATCATGCCGCCCTGCGAGTGGCCGACGACGTCCACCTTCGCCGCCCCGGTCGCCGCCAGCACCCTGTCGACGAAGTCGGACAACTGCTGCGCCGACTGGGGGATGTCCCCGAGGCCGTGGACCGGCCCCGGGCCGTAGTTGAGCGCGAAGACGCAGTGGCCGGCCAGCTTCAGCTTCGGCGAGAGCGTCGCCCAGTTGCCCGCCATGTTCTCGAACGTGCCGTGCACCAGCACCACCGGGCGCGGGCGCAGCGGCGACGGCTTGCAGGTCCAGATGTTGGCGCCCAGGGGCGCGATCTCGGCGGCGGCGGGCGCGGCGGTCAGCCCGACTCCGGCGGCCAGGGACAGGGCCAGCGCGGCGGCCCACATGGAGACGCGGCGGGCGCCCCGAATGATCGTCATACCTTCATTGCGGCCCCTGACCAGGAGGAATCCGAGCAGCCCCGCCGCACCGGAAGATCATTTGCAGTGATCATTACTCGCCAGGCCGGGCGACGCGGAGCCGTGCGTCGGTGACGTTGTCGAAGCGCGCGTCGCCGCCCCGGATCAGCACGAAGTGCGCCCGCACGTCGGCGCGGTAGGCCACCAGGGAGCCCGACGGCGCGAGGTCGTCGTCGGCGAGTTCCCCGCCCTCGGGCAGGCGGGCGTTGAGCGCCGCCACGGCCGCGCCCGGGTCGTCGGCGGGACCGGCGGTCGCCTCGAGGTAGAGCGCCTCGGCGCCGCCCACGGGCGCGTGGGAGTCGAAGACCGTGACGGCCACCTCGGGGCGCACGGCGATGTTGCGGGAGTGCCTGCTGCCGGGGGACGACACCCAGAACAGCCGGTTCTCGTCGAGGGCGGCGAAGAAGACGGGGGTCGCCCACGGCCGCCCCTCCGCGTCGGCGGTGGCCAGAACGAGGTAGCGGCTCGCGCCGAGCAGCCGGGGAACCGTCTCCCACATGTCCGCCATCGTGTCCGCCATCGTGCCTCCTGTGATCTGGTGCCCGGAGGTGAAAATTTCACCTCATTCCGTGGCGGCGGTCGAGGCGTCGCCGGTGACACGCCTGCCCGTCATCGGCCGGAACACCATTGTTGACAGGCGCGCCGACCGCTGCCTACCGTGACCGCGAAATCGGAATGTTAGCGATAACAGCATGATGTCTCCTGGTGAAAGCGCAAAATGCGCCGCCAGGAACTCCTCACCCCCCGAGGAATTCACGTGCGCGCACGAACTCGAACCGGCCTCGCCGTCCTGGGCTGGGGTCCCGCCGCCCTGAGCGCCGGTGCCGCCGCCCCGTCGACCGGCCCGGCGCCGTCATGGCCGCGACCGCCGGGTGCGGCAAGGCGCCCACCCTGCGCAGCGGCGCCTACTCGCTGCAGCACAACGGCAAGAGCCGGTCGTACATCCTCCGGGTCCCCGACGACTACGACGACACCCGGCAGCACCGGCTGGTCTTCGGCTTCCACTGGCTGAACGGCACCGCCACCGACGTCGCGACCGGGCAGCGGGACGTGTGGTCCCACTACGGCCTCCAGCGGCTGGCCGACAACACCGCGATCTTCGTCGCGCCCCAGGGACTCGACAACGGATGGGCCGACTCGGGCGGCGAGGACGTCACGCTCGTCGACACGATCATCAACCGGATCGAGTCCGACCTGTGCGTCGACACCGCCCAGCTGTTCGCGGTCGGGTTCAGCTACGGCGGCGCGATGTCGAACGCGCTGGCGTGCGCGCGGCCCGGCGTCTTCCGCGCGGTCGCGGTGCAGTCGGGCGCGCAGCTGAGCGGGTGCGGCGGTGGCACGCAGCCGATCGCCTACCTCGGCGTCCACGGGCTGCGCGACAACGTGCCGGCGATCTCGCCGGGCCGCACGCCGCGCGACCGGTTCGTCCGCGCCAACGGCTGCACGGCGCAGAACCCGCCGGAGCCCTCCCAGGGCAGCCTGTCGCACCGGGTCACCACCTGCTCCGGCCGCCAGCCGGGCTACCCGGTCGCCTGGGCGGCGTTCGACGAGGGCCACATCGCCGCCCCGCAGGACGGCGCGACCGGTGACAGCGGCTCGCGGACCTGGGTGCCGGCCGAGGTGTGGCGCTTCTTCACCCAGTTCACCTCGCCCACCCCCTCGCCGTCGCCCAGCCCGTCCCCGTCGCCCAGCCCGTCCCCGTCCCCGTCCCCCAGCCCGTCCCCGTCCCCCAGCGCGTCCTCGTCAGCCAGTCCGTCGCCGTCAGCCAGTCCGTCGCCGACTCCGGGGACGGGGGCCTGCCGGGTGTCCTACACGACGAATGCCTGGAACACCGGGCTGACGGCCGCGATCAAGATCACCTACGCCGGGTCGACGGCGCTGAACGGCTGGGCGCCGCGCTTCATCCTCTCGCCCGGTCAGGTCGTCACCAGTGGATGGAACGCCGTCTACAACCCGGCCGGCGGCGCGGTGACCGCCACCAACGTGGCCCACAACGCCAACCTGGCGGCCGGGGCGGCCATCGACATCGGCTTCCAGGCGACCCACACGGGCGACACCGCCTCGCCGGCGGCCTTCACGCTCAACGGCTCCTCCTGTACGACCGCCTGACGGCTCACTCGCGAATGCCGATGATCAGCCCGGTCGTCGGATTCGCGGGAATGCGGGGTGAATGTCCGGCAGAAAGTCCGCCGACCGTTTCCGACCTGGCAACCGCAACCATAAATTGATCTGCGATCACACCGGATCACCACCTGACGGGCTACCGTGTGAGCGCTAACACATAATGCGAAAACCGAGGGAGAAGTAAATGGCCGGTTTCCCCAACGGTCCCAGGGCGGAATCCGCCGGTGACGCTCCGCCGCTCACCCGGATCGATCCGACGATCCCTCACCCCGCCCGCATCTACGACTACCTCCTCGGCGGCAAGGACCACTTCGCCGCCGACCGCGAGGCGGGCGACCAGCTCGTCAAGCTGTCTCCGGGCACCCGCGAGGGCGTGCGCGCCCACCGGGCCTTCCTCAGCCGGGGCGTGCGCCACCTCGCCGTCGAGGCGGGCATCACGCAGTTCCTCGACATCGGCACCGGCATCCCCACGCAGGGCAACACCCACGAGATCGCCCAGGCGGCCAACCCCGCCGCCCGGGTGGTGTACGTCGACAACGACCCGATCGTCCTGGTGCACGGGCGGGCGCTGCTGACCAGCAGCGAGGAGGGCATGACCACGGTCATCGAGGCCGACCTGCGCGACCCCGACCACATCCTGACGCATCCCCGGGTCGTCGAGGTGATCGACTTCTCCCGGCCGGTCGGCCTCATCATGGCCGGGGTGCTGCACTTCATCACCGAGGGCGACAAGCCGGGCGAGCTCGTCGAGCGTTACAAGGCGGCCGTGCCGTCCGGCAGCCGCCTGCTGCTGTCGCACATCACGCTCGACTTCGCCCCGCAGGTGGAGGAGGACGAGTTCACCAAGCCCTACGACAAGGGCCCGGCCGCGATGGTGCCCCGCACCCTCGCGCAGGTGACGAGCTTCTTCGACGGCTGGACGCTGGTGCCTCCGGGCGTCTCCGAAGTCGTCACCTGGCGGCCCGACGAGGACGAGTACCAGTCGCCCATCCCCGGCGGCGGGCACGCGTGGGCGTACGGCGGCGTGGCCGTCAAGCCCTAGAACGCGCTGCGGACGGTCCCGCCGTCGACGCGCAGGGTCGCGCCGCTGACGTAGCCGGCCTGGTCGCCGCACAGGTAGGCGACGGCCCCGGCGACCTCGTGGGGGCGGCCGAACCGGTCGGTGTCGTTGGGCACCCACTCCTCCGAGGCGGCCCGTTCGAGGTCGGCCCACTCCCCCGTCCAGCCGCGCGCCGGCGCGATCTCCGTGACCAGGTCGCGGACGTGGCCGACGAGGATCGCCCCCGGCGACACGACGTTGGAGGTCACGCCGGTGCCCTTGAGCGCGCGGGCCAGCGAGGTGGCGAGGTTGTGGCGGGCGGCGAGGGTCGCGTTGTAGTGAGGCGCGTCGGCCATCGGCTGGGAGGCCAGCCCGCCGCCGATCTGGATCACCCGCCCCCATCCACGGGCCCGCATGGCCGGAACGAGGCGGCTGATCATGCGGGCCGAGGCGATGACGTTCACGTTGTAGATGTCGGCCCAGTCGCCGGAGGTCAGGTCTCCCCACCCCTGGTGGTCGTACACGCCGGCGTTGTTGACGAGAATGTCGACCGGCCCGGCGAACCTGGCGACGTCATCGGCGCCCTCGTCCGTGCCGAGGTCGCCGACGACGGTCGTGGCGGCGCCGCCGTCGGCGCGGATCGTCTCGGCGACCGCCTCGGCCCGGGCGGCGTTCCGCCCGTGGACGACGACGTCGGCTCCTTCGGCCGCGAGCAGCCGGGCGATGGCCTCGCCGAGGCCCGAGCTCGATCCGGTGACGAGGGCGCGGCGGCCCTTCAGCTGCAAATCCATGGTTCTTCTCTCCTCGGAATTCCTGGTCTCAGCGGGACGGACGGGGTAATCCGCTGAGCCAGCCGGGCACCAGCCCGATGAGGAGGTCGAGCAGGTCGTCGCGCGAGCAGTCGATCTCGCCGAGCAGCCACGCGACCACCGCCGACGCCAGCCCCGCGCCGACCATCACGGCCGCCGTGTCGCGCTCGGCGAGCGGCCGCTCGGGGGCGGCGACCTCGAGATATCCGGTCAGGTTGGCCCTGATCCGCTCCCCGAAGAGCACGCGGGCGTCCCCTCCGGCGCTCGACGCGAAGACCGCGACGAGCTCGGCCCGCTGACCTTCGACCTGGTCGAGGATGCGCCCCACCACGATCCGCGAGGCCGCGACGCCCTCGGCCGCACCGGTGGTGCGGGCCCGCAGGTCGGCGGCGGAGATCTCGATGAGGGCCTGCTCCAGGACGTAGAGAGCGAGCTCGCTGGTGGAGTCGAAGTGGGCGTAGAACGACGACCGGTTGAGCCCGGCCCGCTCGACGATCGCACTGACCGAGACGGGGGCCTCCCCGGCCAGGTCGGTGAACGCCTGAGCGAGCCGTCTCCTGGTGCGGACGGCCCGCGGGTCGGTGCTTCTGGTCATACCCCGACACTACCACTTCTCCGACACTTGTCGGAGAAGTGTGCCGCCTTGCGGAGCAGGACCTCGCGTTCGCGCTCGTTGGCGCACCGCCGGGCGGCCGTCTCCAATTCGGCGCGGGCCTCCGGAAGCGGCCGAGCCGGGCCAGGAGTTCGCCGCGCACGGTCGCCACCAGATGCGAACCGGAAAGCCGGTCGGCGGCGATCAGGCCGTCCACGATCGCCAGGCCCTCGGCGGGGCCGCCGGCCATGGCCACCGCGACGGCGCGGTTCAGGTCGACCAGCGGCGCGGGCGCGACCCGGCCGAGGGCCTCGTAGAGCAGCACGATCCGGGGCCAGTCGGTCGCCTCGACCGACGGGGCCGAGGCGTGGACGGCGGCGATCGCGGCCTGCAAGGCGTAGGGGCCGAGGCCGTGTTTCGAGGCTCTGGTCAGGGCGGTCAGCCCCCGATGGATCGCCGCCGGGTCCCACAGGCGGCGGTCCTGGTCTTCGAGCAGGACCGGGGCGCCGGCCGCGGTGGTGCGGGCGGGGAAACGGGCGGCGGTCAGTTCGCACAGGGCCAGCAGGCCGTGCACCTCCGGCTCGCCGGGCTGCAGCGTGGCCAGGATCCGGGTCAGCCGGATCGCCTCGAAGGCCAGGTCGGGGCGGAGCAGCCGGTCGCCCGAGGTGGCCGTCGAACCCTCGGTGAAGATCACGTAGAGGACGCTGAGCACGCCGCCCATCCGTTCCCGGCGTTCGCCGGGCGCGGGCAGTTCGAACGGCACCTCGGCCGCCGCGATCGTCTTCTTCGCCCGGGTGATGCGGGCCTGGACGGTCGGCACCGGCACCAGGAACGCGCGGGCGATCTCCTCGCTGGACAGGCCGCCGACCACGCGCAGGGTCAGCGCCACCCGGGCCTCGCGGGAGAGCACCGGGTGGCAGCTGACGAACATCAGCGCCAGGACGTCATCGTCGATCGCGTCGGGGTCGATCTCCGGCTCGGTCGCCTCGCCGGCCGCGAGCAGGGCGTACTTGTCGTGGAGGGCGGCCCGGCGGCGGATCGTGTCGATCGCCCGCCGCCGGGCCGTCGCCATCAGCCACCCGGCCGGGTTGGCCGGAGCGGCGCGCGGCCACGACGTCAGCGCCTCGGCCACCGCCTCCTGGGCGGCGTCCTCCGCCAGCCCGAAGTCGCCGGTGAACCGGGTCAGCGCGGCGACGATCCGGGGCGACGCGCTCCGCCAGACCGCCTCGACGTCGGCCATCAGGCCTGGCCGCCCTGGGGCGCCTCGTCCTCTTCGGCCACCCGCCGGACCTCGATCTTCGAGCCCCGGACCGCCGGCATCCGCGTCGCCCACCCGACCGCCTCCTCCTGGGTGGCGACGTCGAGCAGGAAGTAGCCGCCGAACAACTCCCGGGTCTCGCCGTACGGGCCGTCGGTGACGACCGGGGTCTCGCCGCCGAAGTCGACGACGACGCCGCGCGCCGGATCGTCCAGGCCCTCGGCCGCGAGGAGCACCCCGGCCTTCATCAGGTCCTCGATGAACCGGCCGGTCGCGGCCATCGCCTCGTCGATCGAGGCCATCATGGCGGCGTTCGACTCGTCGGTCCCCCGCATGATCAGCATGTATCTCGGCATCGTGTCCTCCTCATCCGGCGGGCCGCCTCCCGGCCCGCACCCCCATGTCGAACGGGCGGGCCGCGGATCGACGTCAGCTCTCGGCCGGACCGCCGCCGATGCCGATCTCGTTGCCGTCGGGGTCGTGGTAGGTCGCCTTGCGCACCCCGTTGCCGTAGGTCTCCCGCGTGACGGGCTCGACGCCGCGCGCGGAGATCGCCGCCACGCGGGCGTCGTAGTCGTCGACGAAGAGGGTCTGCAGGGCGTGGCCGGCACGCTCGGGGAGGTGCTCGACGTAGAGGTAGCGGTGCTCGGCGAGCTCCCACACGGCTTCGACGTCGTTGGGGAAGAAGGCCGGCGGCGCGCCCAGGAAGCGTTCGTACCACTCCAGGGCCCGCCGGTAGTCGGTGACGGGGATGCCCGCGAACAGGTCCATGCGGCCCACTCTAGGAGCGCGCCGCGCTCATTCGGCGGGGCAGACGGTGCCGGGAGGGGGCAGCGTCAGGTCGGTCAGGTAGGCGGTCGCGTGCCGGATCGGGCACCTCTTCCCCGACAGGTAGAGCGCGTGACCCGGGCCGTCGTAGGCGACGGTCACCGATCCGGGGACCCTGCCGATCAGGCTCTCCGTCCACACGTGGTCGCCCCACGTGCTGCCCGCGCCCAGGAACGGCGGCAGGCCGCGCGCCGGCAGGGGACGCGACGGGTTGGCGACGCGCAGCGGCCAGCCGGTGCAGCCCAGGGCGTCGAACGCCGCTCCCCCGAAGTTCGGCGACGTGCGCACGGCCTGCCGGCGGAACTCCGCCAGCTGGGCCCAGCCGGTGTAGCCTCGCTCGTCGCCGCAGGTCATGGCCAGCACGCCGGGGGTGGCCCAGGCGCGGGCGTTGCCCAGGACGGCGTCGGCGAAGCCGGATCCGTCCCCCTTGCGGGCCTTGCCGACCGCGTCGGCGAAGGCCGCCCACCGCGTGTTCGCCGGGCCGGGGTCGGCGGTGAAGCCGAGGCTCCGCAGGTGCCATCCGGTCAGCTCGCCCGCGCCGAAGTGGGCGGACGTCACCGGGATCGGCCTGCGGTCGGCGCTGCGGGTGAGCTCGCGCCAGACGGCTTCGACGTCCTGCCCGTGCAGCGCGCAGGCGGGGGTGGCCGCGCACCAGGCGGCGAACCGGGTGAAGGTCTCCTCCATGACCGGCAGGGTGCCCAGCGTCTGGGCGGGCCAGCCGCCGGTCTGGTCGGGCGTGCCGTCCAGGTACATCGCCCGGATGCGCGTGGGGAACAGGCGGGCGTACGCGGCGGCGGCCACCCCGCCGTAGGAGTTGGCCATGAAGCTCAGCCGCTCCTCGCCGAGGAGACGGCGGATCGTGTCCATGTCCCTGGCGACGGACAGGGAGTCCATGGTGGCGAACAGCCCGGTCGGGTCGGCCTCGCGGCAGGCGGCGAAGCCGTCGGCCATCGCGGCGGCCAGGGTCCGGTACTGCGTCCGGCCCGCCGGTTCGGACAACGTGGTCGCGGGCCGCAGGCAGGCCGGGGGCAGCCGGTCGAGCCACACGCTGGTGCGGGGGTCGTAGGCGACGAGGTCGAACCTGCGCCGCAGTTCGATGAGGTCGGCGGCGGCACGCGCCAGGTCGTCGATGCCCTTGACCCCGGGGCCGCCGGGGATGCCCAGCACGCCGCCGATCCGCCGCGCGGGCTCGGTGGCGGGTAATCGGGCCACGTCGAGCGTGATCTCCGGCCCGCCGGGGTCGGCCCAGTCGACGGGCACCCGGATCGCCGCGCACCGCGCGTCGGCCGGCAGGTCCCGGCCGGCGCAGTCACGCCAGAGCGGCTCCCGGGCCGCCGCCGGGGCCGTCACCGTCAGTGCGGCCGCCGTCAGGGCGACGAGCAGCGCGGCGTGTCGCCGCCGCCGTTTCGTTGTCATCATGGTGATCACTCTGTCGGCGCGGATCCGACGGCACCACGAGGACGTCCTCCGGACCTTTTCCGGACGTCCTCCACCGGTGTCCGTCAGGCAGGAGGGGCGTGCCGGTCACCGCGGCCCGCGAGCTCGCGTACACGCTGATCCTTCCTCTGATGGCAGGGATCGGGCTGGTCCATCTCGTCGTGGTGCTGCTGAGCGTCCTCACGACGGTCAACCTCATCGGCGTGCCGATGCTGGCCCTGAGCCTGGTGGCGGCCCGCGGCCTCGGCACGGTCAACCGCCGGCTGGCCGGTGCGCTCATCGGCGCGCGGACGACCGATCCCGCGCCCTTCCGGCCCGGCAAGGGCCTGTTCCGGTGGGTCGGCGCGGCGCTCGTCGACGCGACGGGATGGCGGGCCGTCGCCCACGCCCTGATCCGGCTGCCCGCCGCCGCCCTCGCCCTCGCCACCGCCGCCGGCCTGTGGGGAGGCGGCCTGGTCCTGCTCGTCTCCCCCGTGTGGCGGCTCGTGCCCGAAGGCTGGCCGAGCGCGGCGCTGCTCAGCCCGGCCGGTCTGGCGCTGCTGTTCCTGGCCCCCCGGGGCCTGCGCCTGGCACTGTCGCCCGAACGGCTGCTCGCCCGGACGCTGCTGGGCCCGTCCGCGAGCGAGGCGCGGATCCGCCGGCTGGAGCGGGCGCGGGCGTTCGCGGTGGACGACGCCGTCGCCCGGCTCCGCCAGGTCGAACGCGACCTGCACGACGGGACGTCCGCCCGCCTGGTGACCCTGGCCATGAGCCTGGGCCTGGCCCGGGAGGAGCTCGAACTCGGCCACCGTCCCGACCACCTCGAACGCGCCCGCGCCCTGGTCGACGGCGCGCACCGCGACGCGAAGGAGACGGTGGCCGAACTGCGCGACCTGATCCGGGGCATCCTCCCGCCCGCCCTCGACCAGGGGCTCGAGACCGCCCTGGCCACCCTCGCCGCCCGCACCCCGATCCCGGTCCGGCTGCACGCCGACCTGCCGGAGCGGCCCGACGCCTCCATCGAGGTCGTCGCCTACTTCTGCGCGACCGAGCTGCTGGCCAACGTCGTGCGGCACAGCGGCGCCCGGCACGCCGCCGTCGACGTGCGGGGCGGTGACGGCCGGCTGACTCTGGTCGTCCGCGACGAGGGCGCCGGCGGGGCGGCCTCCGGCGCCGGGTCGGGCCTGCGCGGCCTGGCCGACCGGGTCGGCGCGGTCGACGGCGCGATGGACGTCCACAGCCCTCAAGGAGGACCTACCGTGATCACCGTGACCATCCCCCTCCACCTGTGAAGGACGGCGTATGCGCATCGTGATCGCCGAGGACGCGGCGATGCTCAGAGACGGCCTGCGGATGCTGCTCGCCGCCCGGGGCCGGGACGTGGTGGCCGCCGTGGGCGACGGGGAGGCGCTCCGGGCCGCCGTGGCCGAACACCGGCCCGACGTCGCCGTGGTCGACGTGCGCATGCCGCCGACGTTCACCGACGAGGGCCTGCGGGCCGCGATCCGGATCCGCCGCGACCATCCGGGCGTGGGCGTGCTGGTGTTCTCCCAGTACGTCGAGACGCGCTACGCCGCCCGGTTGCTCGCCGACGGGGCGGACGGCGTGGGATACCTGCTGAAGGAGCGGGTCGCCGACGTCCGCGACTTCCTGTCGGCGCTCGACCGGATCGCCGCCGGGGAAACCGTCCTCGACCCGGAGGTCGTCACCCAGATCATGGGCGCCGGGCAACGCGCGGAGGCCCTGGCCGCCCTCACCGCCAGGGAACGCGACGTGCTGGCCCTGATGGCGCAGGGCCGGTCGAACACCGCCATCGCGGGCGCGCTGTTCCTGTCGTACGGGTCGGTCGAGAAGCACGTCAGCCAGATCTTCGCCAAACTCGGCCTGCCGCCGTCGGACCACGACCACCGCCGGGTCCTGGCGGTCCTGCGCCACCTTCAGGTCTGAACGCCGTCGAGCAGGGTGGCGAGGAAGCGGCGGGCGGTGTCGATCCGGTCGCCGGGGCCGCCCCCGCGCACGGCCACCGCGTGGGCCACCCCGCACATGAGCGGCACGACGTCGGCGGCGGTGAGGTCGGCGCGCACGACTCCCGCGGCGTGCGCCCGGTCGAGCAGCGCGGTGCCGGCCGTCGCGAGCGACGTCTTCAGTTCGGTGGTGCGCGGCAGGGCGTCGGCGGCCGCGGCGGCGACCGGGGGCAGGGCGGCGTCGGTGACCTGCGCCTCGACGACGCGGAACAGGAAACCCTCCAGCGCCCGCCAGGGGTCGGGCTCGGTGAGGGCCTGCTCGCCGTGCGCGACCAGGTCTTCGAGGCAGGGTGTGGCGACGGTCTCCAGCAGCGCCTCGGGGGTGGCGAAGTGGCGGTAGACCGTGGCGACCCCGACACCGGCCCGGTGGGCGACGTCGTTGAGCTGCAGGGGCACGCCCTGGTCGACCAGGTCGCGGGCGGTGGCGACGATCCGTTCCCAGTTGCGGGCGGCGTCCTTGCGCAGCGGGGTGGTCGTCATGCCACGGGCGCGTGGGTCCGGCTGAGCAGGCCGACTGCCGCCGCGACGCGGGGGTCGGTCGCGGCGCGGATCGGGGCGACCGGGCGGGCCGAGGGGCCGATGACGAGGCCGGTGTGGCCGGTGAGCGCCGGGTCGGTGGCGGCGGTGATCGACGAGCGGGCCGCGCTGGACGCCGGGCCCGAGGTGCTGCGGGCGAACGTGCGCCGGACCAGCGGCCACACCACCCGCAGGGGCGGCGAGACGATCTTCGGGTCGGTCATGGTTCCGTCGGTCATGTCGGTCGCGGCCCCTCCGGGATCGGCGGCGAAGACCGAGACGCCGGTGCCGTCGAGCCGCTTCGCCAGATCGAGAGTGTAGGCCAGGTTGGCGAGCTTGGCGCGGCCGTACCAGTGGAAGCCGTAGTAGCCGCCCGGCGGCTCGACGGCGTCGAACCGCCGCTTCGCGGCCCGGACCGCGCCGGAGGTCACGTTCACGATCCGGCTCGGCGCCCCGGCGGTGAGCGCGGGCAGCAGCAGTTCGGTCAGCAGGTAGGGCGACAGGTGGTTGACCACGAACGACGCCTCGACGCCGTCGAGGTCGGCCCGGTCGGCGAACATCGCCCCGACGTTGTTGACCAGCACCGTCAGCGGCTCCCCCGACGCGGCGACGTCGCGGGCCAGCGCGCGGACCTGGTCGAGCGAACCGAGGTCGGCCCGCCGGAACCGGGCCGGGTGAACCGGCCGGGTGGCGTCGATCAGGCCGACCGCGCGGGCGCCCCGGCCGGGGTCGCGCCCGACCACGGTGACCGCGTACCCGGCGGCGGCCAGGCCCAGGGCGGTCTCCAGGCCGATGCCACCCGTGCCGGCCGTGACCAGAGCCGTCTTCGTCATGTGCCCCTCCGTGTTCAATAAACGGATAAGTCATCCATTTATCTGAACGGTACCACCCGTCGTGGTGGCGAAGCGCTGCCGGTAGGCGGTGGGCGTGATGCCGAGGTGGCGGTCGAAGACGCGGCGCAGGGTCTCGTCGCTGCCGAGCCCGCTGTCGCGGGCCGCCGCGGTGACGCCGTGCCCGTCGAGGAGGAGCCGCTGGGCGTGTTCGAGCCGGACCCGCTCGACCCAGCGCGCCGGGGTGGTGCCCAGCTCGGTGCGGAAGAGCCGCGTCAGGTGCCGGGTGCTGACGGCCGCCGCGGCGGCCATCGCCGGCAGGCCGTGATCGCCGGCCGGGTCGGCCAGCACGGAGTCGATCAGCACCCGCAGCACGTCGTGGCGCGCGGGCGGCGCGGCCGCCGCCGAGAACTGCGACTGCCCGCCGGGCCGCCGCAGGAAGACGACCAGCTCCCGGGCGATCCGGCGGGCCGCCTCGGCCCCGTGGTCGTCTTCGACCAGGGCCAGCGTCAGGTCGATGCCCGCGCTGATGCCCGCCGAGGTGACGAACCGCCCGTCCCTGACGTGGATCGCGTCGGGCTCGACCCGCACCCGGGGATGACGGCGGGCCAGCAGGCCGGCGTGCCGCCAGTGCGTGGCGGCCCGCCGCCCGTCGAGCAGGCCGAGCTCGGCCAGCACGAACGCGCCGGTGCACACCGAGGCGACCCGGGCGGCCCCGGCGGTCACCGCGCGGGCCGTCGCGAGCAGATCGGCGTCCAGGGGCCACTCGGCCAGGAGATCACCACCCGCCACGATCGCCGTGTCGACCGGCCCGGCCTCGGCCGCCGTCACCACGCCGCTCAGCGGCAGGCCGGTCGAGGTGGTGACCTGGCCGCCGGACGCGGAGATCAGGACCAGCTCGTAGGGGTGACCGGCCAGACCGGCCTGGTGCAGGACCTCGGCGGGGCCGCTGACGTCGAGCATGGTCACCCCGTCGAACACCACGAAGCCGACCTTCATGTCTGAATCTGTGGTTCATCTGTCAGAAAGGACATGGCCCCAGTCTAGGCACACGGAGAATCCTGGAGTCGTACCGAGAAAGGAGAAGACCATGAGCGAGGCCATCGCGGGTGTGCGCATCCCCGACAGCCCTCTCGCGCGGGAGGCGACCGAGCTGGTCAGGGAGGCGGCGTCGCCACTGCTGTTCGACCATTCCCGGCGGGTGTTCCTGTGGGGATCACTACGCGGGCGCGCGGAGGGCCTGCCCTTCGACCCCGAGCTCCTGTACGTCGGCGCGATGTTCCACGACCTCGGCCTGACCGGCCGGTTCCGGCGTACCGACCAGCGGTTCGAGATCGACGGCGCCGACGAGGCGCGGCGGTTCCTCGCCGCCCACGGGATCGCCGGCGGCGAGGCCGACCTGGTGTGGACGGCCATCGCCCTGCACACCACACCGGAGATCCCGCTGCGCATGGCGCCCGAGATCGCGCTGGTCACCCGGGGGGTGGAGCTCGACGTGCTGGGCATCGGCTACCACGCCGTCTCCGACGAACAGCGCGCGGCGGTGGTGGCGGCCCATCCCCGGCCCGACTTCAAGAAGCGCATCCTGGCCGCGTTCACCGACGGGATCAAGGACCGGCCCGACACGACGTTCGGCAACGTGAAGGCCGACGTGCTGGCCCACTTCGTGCCGGGGTTCGTACGCGGCGACTTCGTCGAGGTCATCGAGAACTCGGCCTGGCCCGAATAGCGTCAGCGGGCGTCGAAGCCCGAGCGCGACTCCAGGATGCCCGCCGCGTTGTCCTCCGCCCAGCCGGCCAGCGCCCGGACCACCTGGAGCAGGCTGATCCCGCGCGGGGTCAGGGCGTAGTCGACGCGTGGGGGCTTGGTGTCGTAGACGGTCCTGGTCACCAGGCCGTCGCGCTCCAGGCCCTGCAACGTCGCGCTGAGCATACGTTTGGTGATGGGGCTGCTCATCCGGCTGAGCTCGTTGAAGCGCCGGGTGGTGTCGTCGAGCTGGCAGATGACCACCACCGACCACTTGTCGCCGATGCGTTCGAGCACGTCGCGGACCAGGGCGAGGCGGGTGTCCGGCTGCGACATGGTCCGCAGTATACGGCTGATACCAGGTTCCGATCCGGGCGGTTCTCCCGGCGATACCTGGTCATGGCGAAGTGCCTTCTTGCGGGGTTCGAAACGTGGTGCGAAGGTCTCGGTATACATCAGGAACCGTCTTTGAGCTGGGAGTCAGCGTGTCCGCACGTTTCACCGACAAAGTAGTTCTGGTCACCGGCGCCACCTCCGGCATGGGCCGCGCCACCGCCGAGCGGCTCGCCGCCGAGGGCGCGAAGGTCGTCCTGGCCGCCCGCGGCAAGGAGGCCGGCGACGCGCTGGTGGCCGGGATCCGGGCCGAGGGAGGAGAGGCCGCGTTCGTGTCCGCCGACGTGACGGTGGAGGCCGAGATGGCGGAGCTGATCCGGCAGGCGGTGAGCCGGTACGGCCGCCTCGACGGCGTGTTCAACAACGTCGGCGCCGCCACCGCCATCGGCCCGGTGACCGGCCTGGACGCCGGCGCCTGGCACGCCGAGATGGCCCTCAACCTCAGCAGCGTCTTCTACGGCCTCAAGCACCAGATCCCGGCGCTGCGGGCGGGCGGCGCGATGCATCCCGTCGGACGGGTGGGGCGGCCCGAGGAGATCGCCGCGTTCACGGCGTTCCTGCTGAGCGACGAGGCGCCCTTCATCACCGGGGCCGCCCTCGCCGTCGACGGGGGCCTGACCGCCGCCTAGGGGTCAGGCGATGCGCTGGATCATCGTGTTGCTGATCTGGTAGCGGTAGCCCGCGTCCAGCACCGCCCGGTCCTGGAAGTCGCTGGTGCCGAACGGGGTGCCGTACAGGTAGACGTTGGCGACCGCCTCCTGGCCGGTCACCTCCTGGATGCGGCGGCGCGGCTCCACCAGTTCGCGTTCCACGTCGGCGGCCGTGACGATCGCGCCGATCGGTGCATGGCTGCCGGTGTGCGGGACCACCACGTGGCGCTCGCCGAGCTCGGCCACCTCGTCCCACGTCAGGGCCAGGCGGTCGTAGGACAGTTCCTCCTCCACCAGGTCGATGTCGTGGGCGTCGGCGAAGGCGCGCTGCTCGTCGGGCGGGCAGTCGACGAACCTGGTGATGATCGGGAACCACGCGGTGAGGCCCAGGTCGTCGCAGATCGGGGCGGCGACCGTGTGGTTGTTGCGGTAGCCCTCGTAGAAGACCGGGATGAAGCCGGGCCGGTCGAGGCGCCACTCGCCGGTGGCGTAGAAGTGGTCGAGGTCGGCCACGGTGACGCTCGCGAACGCCTCGCCGTAGGCGGTGAGCTCCTCGCGGAGCTGGCCGGCGGTCGACGACGGGGTGTTGTGGTAGTTGACGACCCGCAGGTAACGGCCCTCTTCGAGGGCGGTGCGGTAGTCGGCGAAGGCCATCTCAGTCCTCGGTGGGGAAGAAGTGGACGCGGGCCACGACGGTGACCACCGACGCCAGGGCCGCGAGGTCGTCGTCGGCCGCTTCGGGGCGGACCGCCATGGCGTAGCGGCCGGTCAGGTCGGCCAGGGCCGGGCCCTCGGCGCGGTCGCCGGCCGGTCGTGCCGGGCCGCGCAGGTCCTCCAGCGCGAGGAACATCGGGATGCCCTCCCGTTCCAGGGCACGCCGCTCGTTCTCGGCGAGGATCGCCCCGGGGTCGGGGTGCGGGGTGAGGCTCATGAGAGGACTCCTTGGTGGAGGACACGCAGCAGATGGGCGACCTGCGCTCCGACGGCCGTCCGGGCGGGCCGCAGGTACGCGCGCGGGTCCACGGTCGCCGAGGTGGTCAGCACCCGCCGGACCTCGGCGGTGAACGCCTTGTTCAGGTGGGTGGCGATGTTGATTTTGCACATGCCCGCCGCGACGGCCTCGGTGAGCCCGTCGTCGGCGACGCCGGAGGAGCCGTGCAGCACCAGCGGCACCGGCACCGCCGCACGCAGTTCGGCGATCAGGCCGAAGTCGAGCGCGGCGTCGCGGGTGAGCATCGCGTGGGAGGTGCCGACGGCGACCGCGAGGGCGTGCACGCCCGTGGTGGCGACGTAGGCGGCGGCCTCGGCCGGGTCGGTGCGAACCCCGGGCGCGTGCACGCCGTCCTTGCCCCCCACCTCCCCCAGCTCGGCCTCCACGAAGACGCCGGTCCGGCGCACCACCTCGGCGGTGGCGGCCACGTTCTCCTCATAAGGCAAGGCCGACGCGTCGAACATGACCGAGCCGAAGCCCAGCTCCACGGCCCGGTCGACGAGGTCGCCCCGGGTGGCGTGGTCGAGGTGGACCGCGACCGGCACCGACGCCTCGCGGGCGACGGCCAGGCAGGCCGCGCCGATGGCGGCCAGGCCGCCGTGGTAGTCGACGGTGTTCTCGCTGACCTGGAGGATCACCGGCAGGCCGGCCTCCTCGGCCCCGGCCACGATGCCCTGGGCGTGCTCGACCTGGATCACGTTGAACGCGCCGACCCCCCGGCCGGCGGCGTAGGCGGCGGAGACGATCTCGGCGGTGGGGGTCAGCACTCTCGCTCCAGTGGTTCCATGGTGACGACGGTGAGGTTGGCCCGGTAGGCGGCGTGGTCGGCCTGCCCGGCCAGGGGTGATCTGACGGCGGCGGCCGACAGGGCGGCGGCGTGCTGGAGCGTCTCGGCCCAGTCCCACCGGGCGACCACGCCCATGGCGATGGCCGCGACGGCGGCGTCGCCCGCGCCGGTCGGGTTGCCCTCGGCGAACGGCGGCACCGCCCGCCACAGGCCGTCGGCGGTGTCGGCGTGCAGGCCGCGGGGGCCGTCGGAGACGACGGCGGCGCGGGCGCCGAGTTCGCGCAGCCGCATCGCGCCGTCGCGGACCGAGGTCGCCGCGCCGAAGGTGCGGCTCAGCTCGTCGGCGTTGGGCTTCACGACGTGGGGGCGGGCGGCCAGCGCGTGGACGAGGGCGTCGCCCTCGGCGTCCACGATCGTCGGCACGTCGCCCGCGAGCGCGGCCAGCACCGCGTAGGCGTCGCCGGGGACGCCGGGCGGCAGGCTGCCGGACATCACCACGGCGGAGGCGCGCGGCAACCACGACCGGAAGCCGGCCTGGAAGGCGGCCCACTCCCCCGCCGAGATCACCGGGCCGGGCTCGTTGAGCATGGTCACCTCGTCGGCGACGACCGCCGTGGTGCGGCGGGTCTCCCCGGCGATCGGGGTGAACGCGGCCGGCAGGCCGGCCGACGCGCCGAACCGGGCGTCGGCCAGCCCCAGCGCCGTCACCTCGTGGCCGAGCGCCAGCAGGACGCGGGCGACGTTCAGGCCCTTGCCGCCCGCGCGCACCGCCACCTCGCCGACCCGGTTGGTGGCGCCCGGCCGCAGGGAGGCCAGGCGGTAGGTGACGTCGTAGGCGGGGTTGAGCGTCACGGTGAGGATCACCCGACGACCCCCGGATCGGGCCACGAGACGAACACGTAGTCGGGGTCGACGCCCAGGTCGGCGCTGAGCAGCGCCGCCGCCCGGCCGACGGCCGCGCGCATCAGCCCGGGGTCGCGGAGCCGCCCGCGCACGACGGCCGTGACGCCGGCGCCGTCGAGGGCGGCCAGCCGTTGCGCGACGACCGCGCCGGGCGGCAGGTCCAGGGCGTCGGCGACCGTGCGGGCGAGCCGGTCGGACAGGTCGTCGGGGACGGGGGCGGCGGTGGCGTACTGGACGAACGGCACGGCTACTCCACGACGACCGAACGGGACAGGTGCTCGGGGCTGTCGCACTCCAGCCCCCGGTACCGCGCGTACGCGACGGCCAGGCGGTGCACCCGGACCAGTTCGGCCTGCGGGTCGTCGGTGGCGACGCGGAGCGTGGCGCCGGTCGCGTGCACCGCCTCGACCACATCGGCGGGCAGCGGGCCGAGCGCCCACACGAGGCTGCGCGGCGAGGCGCAGGCGATCGGGCCGTGCCGGTATTCGAGGCTCGCGTACGACTCCGTCCACAACCGGGCCGACTCGCGCAGCTTGAGGGCGGCCTCCTCGGCCAGGCCGCGCGCCCAGCCCGTGCCGAGGAAGACGACGTGGTCGAAGTCGGCCGGGTCGGCGGCGAGCGGCTCGGCCAGCGCGGCGCGGGCCAGGCCGGGCAGGCCGGACACGTCGTCGCCGATGGAGGCGCGCAGCAGGGTCAGCGCGGAGGTGGCGTAGCGGGTCTGCACGACCGAGTGCTCGTCGGCGAAGTCCATCACGATCGTCTCGTGCACGGCCTCGGTGATCGGTGAGCCGGGGGTGCCGGTGATCGCGATCGTGCGGGTGCGCCGCGACAGGTCGCGGGCGACCTTGACCAGGTCGCTGGTGGTGCCCGACCGCGACAGCAGGATGGCCGCGTCGTAGGCGTCGTCGTCGTCGAGTTCGGTGGCGATGGCGGCGCGGGTGCGGCCCTGGCCGAGCCGCTGCCGGCGGCGGGCATAGGCGTCGAGGATGTAATAGGAGGTGCCGCAGCCGACGCCGAGCACGTTCGCGCCGGCGCCGGGCAGCACGCCGGTCGCGGCGGCCAGGTCGATGGCGCGACGCCAGGTGTCCGGCTGGGACTCCACTTCGGCCTGCGTACGCCGGGCCAGCTCGGGGGCGGTCGTTGCGGTCACTTCTGGGTCTCCTGGAGATCGTGGACGGTGAGGCTGCCCGCGAGTTCGAGCGCCTCGGGGAGGGTGGGCTGCGCGGCGGTGCCGCCGAGCCCCTGGGTCGAGAGGGCGCCGCAGGCGGAGGCGACGCGCAGCGCTTCGGCGTGGGTGCCGCCGCGCAGGAGGGTGGCCAGGAACCCGGCGTCGAAGGAGTCGCCCGCGCCGGTCGTGTCGACCGGGGTGATCGCGGGGGCGTCCACGCCGAGCGCGGTGCCGTCGGGCAGATTAAGGGTGGCGCCGTCGCCGCCGCGTTTCACCACCAGCCCGCAGGTGAGCGGGCCGCCGTTGGCGCGCGCGACGTGCTCGGCCTCCTGCTCGTTGGGGAGCAGGTAGTCGAGGTGCGGCAGCAGCGCGGGCAGCCCGTGGTCGAAGGAGCGCGACGGGTCCCAGTTGGGGTCGACCGACGTCGTCCCGGCGAACTCCTTCACCAGGGCGGGCAGGCCGGCCCACAGGTCGTACTGGAGGAAGTAGGAGCTGACGTGGAGGTGCCGCGCGGCGGCGAGCGCCTCGGCGGGCACGTCGGCGGCCGACAACCGGCCGATCTCGCCCGGGAAGGTCAGCATCGCGCGGTCGCCGCGCGCCCCGAGCACCACCGTCATCCCGGTGCGGCGACCAGGTCTGCGCAGGCAGTAGCGTGTGTCGACCCCGCGCTCGGCCAGCCGGTCGAGCACGAAGTCCCCGAGCCAGTCGTCGCCGACCACCCCGGCCATGGCGACGCGGGCGCCGAGCCGGGCCGCCCCGCAGGCGGTGATCGCGCCGGAGCTGCCGAGGACGATCGTGGCGTCCTCCACGATCTCCTCGACCTGCCCGAACGTCGGCTGCACGTCGCCGCACTCGACGACGACGTCGGCGTTCAGCTCCCCTGCCACGAGGAGGTCGAAATCCATGTCAGGTCACGTCCTGGTCGTCGGAGGAACGGGGATCCTGGCTCCGGCCGTGGTCGGCCTGGCCGCCAGAGGGATGGGCGTTTCTATCGTTTCGCGCAACAAACATCGCACTTCAGACATTGGCGACATAGTGCTAGCAGACGTTACAAATGTGCCCAGTTTCGTGACGGCCCTGGGCGACCGTCGATTCGACCTGGCGCTGGCGTACCTGCCGTTCGGCGACCAGGCCGCCTGGGACGTCATCGACGCCCGCGCCGACCGGGTCGTCCAGGTGCTGACCAGCGCGTACGCCGCACCGGACGGGCCGCGGCCCCCGCTGCCCGGACGGCCGCGGCTGATCCTCGGCTGGCATCCGAGCGGCCGGTGGCACACCCCCGAAGAGGTCTCCGCCGCCGCCCTCGCGCTCATCGAGAGCGGAGACGACGCGGTGCTCGGCGTGACCCGCCCGTGGGGTGACCGCCCCGCCTGACCGTGCACGCCGCCCCCTCAAAACTCTCAAAAACGAGCAGATCTGTCATCCCAGGACCGTAGAGACGGCCGTCGTGACTGTCAAGCGACCATTTTGAGATGTATTGACGTTTTCTGCGTGAAGTTGATAGGAACTGCACACCAGGCCGGAGCCAAGGGAGGCCCCCCATGAATTTCAACCGCCGCCAATTCCTCCGAGCGGCCGGCATGACCGCCGCGGGCGCCGCCGCGATGAGCGCCCTCGCCGCCTGTGGCGGCGGTGACGCCGGCACCAGCGCCCCCGCCGCCGCCGCGAGCGCCGGCGCCGCGACCGGTGACCTGACGTTCTCCGTCTGGGGTTCGGACGCCGAGATGGCCGCCTTCAACACCATCGCCCGCGCCTTCGAGAAGGCCAACGCGGGCGTGAAGGTGAAGGTCGAGCAGCTTCCGTACGACCAGATGCGCACCACCCTCGACGCCCGGCTGCAGTCGGGCCAGGGCCCCGACCTGTTCCGCGTCACCTACAACGACATCGGCATCTACAGCTCGCAGGGCGTGCTGGCCGACCTGTCGGCGACGGTCGGCGCCGACTCAGGCCAGTTCATCGACGCCCTGTGGGCCGGCGTGCAGTACGAGGGCAAGCCCTACGGCGTCCCGCACCACACCGACACGAGCGCGATCCTCTACAACAAGGCGCACTTCGAGAAGGCCGGCATCACCGACGTGCCGACCACCCTCGACACCGCCTGGACCTGGGAGCAGTTCCTGGAGGTCGCCGAGAAACTCAACGCCGCCGGCACCGGCGCGACCGCCGCCTTCGGCGTCAACTGGCAGCAGTACGGCGCCTACCGCTGGTTCAACTGGCTCTGGCAGGCGGGCGGCAAGGCCCTGGGCCCCGACGGCAAGAGCGTCGTGTTCGACTCGCCGCAGGCCCGCCAGACCCTGGAGTTCACCAAGTCGTTCTACGACAAGGGCCTGATGCCGAAGAACATGATGGTCAAGACGGCCAACAGCCCCGACCTCGTGTTCGGCTCCGGCAAGATCTCGATGGCGTTCGTCGGCGACTTCCTGCTGCCCGACATCAACAAGACCGCCAAGGGCATCGAGATCGGCGCGACCTTCCTGCCCAAGGGTCCCGGCGGCGCCGCCTCCGACCTCGGCGGCAACGCGGTCGCGGTGACCACGCAGAGCAAGGCCCCCGAGGCCGCCGCCGCGTTCGCGAAGTTCCTCGCCGAGCCGGCCAACATGCAGTTGTTCTGCGAGCAGACGACGGTGCTCCCGGCCCGCAAGGACCTGGCCGGCGCGAAGCTGAACTACGCCGTCTCCCCCGACCTGATGCCGGTCTTCCAGCAGCAGGCCACCACCATGCCCGCCGACCTGGTCCAGTTCGTCACCCTGCCGGGCTTCTCCGGCGTGAACGACGCGCTGGTGCAGAACCTGGAGGGCTACTTCACCGGCGGCCAGTCCGCCGACGACACCGTCGGCGCGATCGGCACCGCCATCGAGAAGGCGCTGTCCGCCTGAAGGAGGCCCGATGGCAACGGTCCGGACGCGGCGGGCGCGCGAGGCGCTGACCGGCCTGGCGTTCGCCGCACCGGCGGTGGCCGTCTTCGCGGTCTTCATGTTCTGGCCGCTGATCCAGGTCTTCTGGATCAGCCTCCAGCAGACCCGCGGTTTCGGTCTCGCCAAATGGGTGGGGCTGCAGAACTACCAGGAGATCCTGAGCGACAAGATCTTCTGGACGGCGTTGTGGAACACCGCCCTCTACACCGCGATCTCGGTGCCGCTGTGCCTGGTCGCGGGCCTGGCGGCGGCGCTGCTGCTCAACAGGCGCATGCCCGCCCGGGGGCTGATCCGGGCGATCTACTACCTGCCCGCGGTCATCTCCGGCGTGAGCAGCGCGCTCATCGGCGCGTGGTTGTTCAACGAGGACATCGGCCTGGTCAACCGCATCCTCGACGTCGTCGGGCTCGGCCCGGTGCCGTGGCAGTCGGAGGGCGTGCCGGCGTTGTTGTCGCTGGTGGCCATCAGCCTGTGGATCGGCCTCGGCTTCAACATGGTCGTCTACCTCGCCGCCCTCCAGGGCATCCCGCGCGAGGTGTTCGAGGCGGCCCGCTGCGACGGTGCCTCCCGCTGGGCGACGCTGCGCCGCATCACGATCCCGCAACTCGGCCCGACCACGTTCTTCCTGATCGTGATCGGCATCATCAACAGCTTCCAGGTCTTCGACATCGTGTACGTCATGACCGGCGGCGGCCCCGGCAACTCGACCACCATGCTCGTCACCTACGCCTACTCCGCCGGGTTCGAGCAGCGGCAGCAGGGTTACGCCTCGGCCATCGGCGTCGTGCTCTACCTCATCGTCCTGGTCATGACGATCGTCCAGTGGCGTGTGAACAAGCGGAGGGACGTCGCATGACGCGCTATCGCCTGGCCTTCGCGATCACCGGGGCGGTCGCGATGTTGTTCCCGGTCTACTGGATGGTCGTCACCGCGATCTCGTCGTCGGCCGACATGCGCGGCCCCGGGCTGCACCTGTGGCCGACGAGCGTGCGGTGGGAGAACCTGACCGACCCGCTGAGCAAGTTCCCCTACGGCATGTGGGCGGTGAACTCGGTCTTCATCGCGGTCGTGGCCGTCGTGCTGACCGTGGTCATCAACCTGATGGCCGGCTACGCCTTCGCCAAGCTGCGCTTCCCCGGCCGGAACGTGCTGTTCATCCTCATCATCAGCACGCTGATGGTGCCGGTGCAGGTCGTGATGGTGCCGCAGTTCCACCTGGTGGTGGACTTCGGGCTGATCGGCAGCGACTGGGGCGTCATCGTGCCCCGGCTGGCCGAGGCGTTCGGGTTGTTCATGGCCCGGCAGTTCATGATGGCGATCCCCGACGAGCTGATCGAGGCCGCGCAGTGCGACGGGTCGAGCCAGTGGCGCATCTTCCGCACGGTGGTGCTGCCGCTGTGCCGTCCGCTGATCGCGGTGCTGGTGATCTTCACGTTCATGTGGCGGTGGAACGAGTTCGCCTGGCCGCTCATCGTGCTGAAGGACCCGGAGAGCTACACCCTCCAGGTCGGCCTGCTGTTCCTGAAGAACCAGTACGGCCAGGACTACGGCTCGCTGATGGCGATGTCACTGCTGTCGATGATCCCGATGATCATCGTATTCGCCCTGTTCCAGCGGCACTTCGTCGAAGGCATGGCCCGATCGGGCATCAAGTGAGGACGACCCCGATGATCAACGTGCTGGTGACCCTCGACTTCGACGACGACTGGCTGGCGGCCGTGACGGTGCCCGGCGTCCGGGTGCGCAAGCACCTGGCGCGCGGCGCCGAGGAGATCCCGGCCGCCCTGCTGGCCGAGACCGACGTGCTCTACACCAACACCGCCTTCCCCCGGCGCGGCGCCGCGCCGAGGTTGCGCTGGGTGCAGCTCGACACCAGCGGCTGCGACCATGTGAAGGGCACCGACCTGTGGGACAGCGAGGTCGACGTCACCACCATCGGCGGCGTCTCCCCCAAGCCGCTGGCCGAGTGGGTGCTGATGATGATCCTCGCCCACGCCCACCACCTGCCCCACATCATCGGCCTCGGCCACTGGCCCGACCTCGACTACCGGTGGAACCGGCTGATGCCGCGCATGGTCCCCGGCTCGACCGTGGGCATCGTCGGCTACGGCCGGATCGGCCAGGAGATCGGCCGCCTCGCGCACGCCTTCGGCATGAACGTCATCGGCATGCGCCGGGGCGGGGTCCGGGCCGGCGAACGTTTCAGCGAGGTCGCCGACGAGACCCCCGCCGAGGTCGTCGGGCCCGACGGCCTGCCCGGCCTGCTGGCCCGCTCCGACTACCTGGTGCTGACCGTCCCGCACACCGACGAGACCCACCATCTCCTGGACGCCGACGCGTTCGCGCAGCTCAAACCGGGCGCCGTGGTCATCAACGGGGCGCGGGGCGGGGTCGTCGACGAGGACGCGCTGCTGGCCGCCCTCAGAAGCGGACAGGTCGGCTATCTCGTCTCCGACGTGTTCGCCGAGGAACCGCTGCCGGAAAACAGTCCTTTCTGGTCGGAAAGCAATGTCCTGATCACTCCGCACGTGGCAGGATTCGCGCCCGGCTACCACGATCATGTCCGCGTTCTGTTCACCGAGAATCTGCGGCGGCTGGTCGAGGGCCGCCCCCTGCTGAATCTTGTGGACAGAAAGGCCGGCTACTGATGCTGAGCGAGAGGCGCCGGAGCGAACTGCTCTCCCACGTGCGCAGCCGAGGGTCGGTGAGCGTGGACGACCTCGCGGCGCTGCTGAACGTGAGCGTCTCCACGGTGCGCCGCGACCTCGACGAGATGGACGAACGCGGCCTGCTGCGCCGGGTCCACGGCGGCGCGGTCGCCGTCGACGGCGGCCCCGAGGTCGCCGAGACGCCGATGATCGAACGCTCCATCCGCAACCTCGACGAGAAACGCCGCATCGCCGCCGCGGCGGCCCAGATGGTCACCCCCGGCAGCGCGGTGCTGCTGACCGGCGGCTCGACGACGGCCCAGATGGTGCCCCATCTCGTCGCGGTGCCCGACGTCACCGTGGTGACCAACTCGGTCGCCATCGCGTACGCCATCGGCATCGCCTCGGAGACCACGCAGGTGCTCGTGCTGGGCGGCCTGATGCGCAACGCCGAGTTGTCGCTGCTCGGCCACCTGACCACGCAGGCCCTCAACGACGTGCACATCGACGTCGGCTTCTTCAGCGCCTACGGCTTCGATCCGGCGTACGGGATGCTCGGCGCGCACCTGGCCGAGGCCGAGACCGACCGCAACATGATCGCGGCGGCCACGCGGCTCGTCGTGCTCGCCGACCACAGCAAGTTCACCCAGCGCAGCGCCGTGCGCATCGCGCCGCTGTCGCGCATCGACACGGTCGTGACCGACACGGCCGCGCCGGTCGAGGCGGTGACCGCGCTCGAAGGCGCGGGCGTCACCGTCCTTTCCACCTGAGATAGGAGCACCATGAAGGTCCTGGTCCTGATCGGAGCAGGTTCGGCCGTCTTCACCCGCGGCCTGCTGGCCGACCTGATCTCGGCCGACGACCTCGGGGCGTGGGAGATCCGCCTCGTGGACGTCAACGAGGAGGCCCTGGCCGTGGCGGCCCGCCTGGCCGGGCTGATGGTCGAGGCCAGGGGCGCGGGCGACCGCATCACCGTGCGCTCCTCGACGGACCGCCGGGAGTTGCTGCCCGGCGCCGACTACGTCGTGACCTGCGTCGGCGTCGGCGGCCGGCCCGCCTGGCAGGCCGACCACGACGTCTGCATCCGGCACGGGATCTACCAGCCGGTCGGCGACTCGGTGATGCCCGGAGGCGTCTCCCGGCTGCTGCGCACCGTGCCGGTCATGGTGGAGATCGCCCATGACGTCAAGGCGCTCGCGCCCGGGGCGTTCTTCTTCAACTACAGCAACCCGATGACCGCCAACGTGTACGCGATGACCCGCTACGCCGGGGTCGAGGTCGTCGGCCTGTGCCACGGCATGCACCACGTGCAGCGCGAACTGGCCGCCTTCGCCGGTCTCCCCTTCGAGGAGACCTCCACCCTGTACGCCGGCATCAACCACCTGACCTTCATCTACGACTTCCGCCACAACGGCGCCGACGCCTGGCCGGGCGTGCGCGAGAAGGTGGCCCGCGAACTGGCCGTCGCGCCCGAGCCGCAGGACATCGGCTCCATCTGGGAGAACGGCAAGGCCTGGCACAACCCGTTCTCCTGGGAGATCTTCCAGCGGTACGGCGCCTACCCGGCCGCCAACGACCGCCACGTGCTGGAGTTCTTCCCCGAGCGCTGGGCCGGCGGCTCCTACTACGGCAAGACCCTCGGCGTGGACGCCTTCTCCGTGCCGGAGATCCTGGAGTGGGGCGAGAACCGCTACCAGGGCATGCGCGCCCAGGCCCTCGGGGAGGCCCCGCTCGACGAGACCGTCTTCGACCGCTCGACGGGCGAACAGGAACAACTGATCGCCATCATCCGCTCGATCGAACTCGACCAGCGCGCGATGTTCTCGGTCAACGTGCCGAACCGGGGCGCGGTCCCCGGCCTGCCCGACGACGCCGCGCTGGAGATCCCCGGCGTGGCGACGGCGCGGGGCCTGCGCCCGGTGTCGGTGCCGGACCTGTCGGCCCCCCTGACCGCGATCCTCGCGCGCCGCCTGACCTCGGTCTACCTGGCGGTGGAGGCGGCCATGACCGGCTCCCGCGACCTGGCGGTAGAGGCGATGATCGCCGACGGCGCGGTCACCGACCCGTCAGCCGCCGCCGAACTCACCGACGCCTTGATCGCCGAACAGAAACGTTTCCTCCCCGCCTTCGCCTGAGCCCCGTGACCAAGGATCGCTGAGCGCGCCGCGGGAGCAGCAGGCCGGAACACCTCGCGTGAGCACCTCTCCGAACACCTCGTCTGGGCACGTTGCCCGAGCACCTCTCGGGACACGGCACCCGACCACACCGCCTCAGCACCTCGCCCCGGCACCTCGCCGGGCCCCGTCACCCGACCGCGCCGCCTCAGCACACCGCCCACGTGTTGCCCGAGCCCGTCCCCTGAGCAATCCCCTTTCGGCGGCTCTTATCGCCGTCGTTTAGGCACCCTCAGCTTCCTGTTTGCCCGTTTTATCCCGTTATTTCGGGATTGGAGTTTTTTATGCGCATCGCCCGCTACCGCACGCCCGACGGCCGGGTCTTCGCCGGGCTCGTCGACGGGGACGTCGTCGCCCCCGTGGCCGAGGAGTCCACGGCCTACATGGCCGACGCCGTCCGTGATCTGATCGCCTCCGGGGGGCCGTTCACGCCGAACGGACCGGCCCTTCCGCTGGCCGGGGTGGAGTTGCTCAGCCCGGTCGCCCACCCGGAGAAGATCATCTGTATCGGCCTCAACTACGCCGACCACATCCGGGAGACCGGGCTCGACACCCCCTCTTCGGTGCTGGCCTTCGTGAAGACCGCCCACACGCTGACCGGCCCCCACGCCGACGTCGTCGTGCCGGAAGGGAGCACGGGGCAGCTCGACTGGGAAGCCGAGCTCGCCGTCGTCATCGGGCCCGACGGGGTCTTCGGCTACACCGTCGCCGACGACGTGTCCGCCCGCGACGCGCAGTTCGCCGACGGGCAGTGGTTCCGGGGCAAGAACTTCGACGGGTTCTGCCCGCTCGGGCCGTGGATCGTCACCGCCGACGAGATCGCCGACCCCCACGATCTGGCCATCTCGGCCCGGGTCAACGGGGAGGTCGTCCAGGACAGCCGCACCAGCGAGATGATCTTCCAGATCCCGCAGATCATCGCCTACCTGTCGGCGTACCTGACCCTGAACCCGGGCGACGTCATCGCCACCGGCACCCCGCACGGCGTCGGCATGGGCCGCACCCCGCAGTTGTGGCTGACGGACGGCGACGTGGTCGAGTGCGAGGTCGAGGGCGTCGGACTGCTGCGGAACACGGTGCGATTCAAGTGATCATCGACTTCCACTGCCACTTCCCCGGCGACGAACCCACCCAGGACCGCCTCGACACCGAATACGAGCACGTCTGCGGCCCCGCCAAGCTGGAGGTGCTCCGGGAGAACTCCGCCCGGTACGCCGAACGGGTCCGCAGGGCGCGCAGCCTGCCGCCGACGGCGCCCGAGACGCGCACGACCGAAGACCTGGCCGCCGCCTGGCGCGCCGAGGCCGACGACTTCGGCCTGGAGCGGGTGGTCTTCATGTCCGGCGGCGGCAACGACCGCCTGGCCTCGGTCGTCGCCGCCCACCCCGACCGCTTCGTGGGCTTCGCCAACCACCAGCCCTGCTCGCCGGGGGCCGCCGCCGAACTGCGCCGGGCCGTGGAGATCGGGCTGCGCGGCTACAAGGTCATCGCGCCCTGGGTGACGGTGCCGCTGGCCGACCGGTCGCTCTGGCCGGTGTGGGAGGTCGTCGAGGAGCACGCGCTGCCCGTCGTGCTGCACTTCGGGCCGGTCAACGGCGGCGGCGGGCTCGGCTGGGCCCCCAACATGGACCCGCTGGCCCTGCACGACGTCGCCAAGGCCTTCCCCACCGTGAATTTCGTGGTCGCCCACTTCGGCTGCGGTTACCCGGCCGAACTGCTGCGCCTGGGCTGGTCGAACGCCAACGTCCACGTCGACAGCTCCAGCAACCACGAGTGGACCCGCTGGGTGCCCTACGACCTCGACCAGAAGGCCCTGTTCCGGAAGTTCGTCGAGACCTTCGGCCCCGAGCGCATCCTGTTCGGCACCGACTCGTGCGACTTCCCGTGGGGATACATCAGGAAGTACGCGGAAGAGCAGGTCAGGATCGTCGACGAACTCAACCTGTCGGCCCGCGACCGGGAACTGATCTTCGCGGGCAACGCCACGCGGCTGCTGAGCCTCGGCCTGCCCGTCGCCACCACCAGGGAGACCGCATGAGCATCGCGACCGACCCCGACCGCGCCCCGGCGCGCTCGCACCTCTACGCGATGGGCTGGACCGACGAGGACATGCGCCGCCCCACGGTCGGCATCGCCTCCACGTGGACCGGCACCATGCCGTGCAACCTCACCCACCGCGAACTGGCCGCCCACGTCGCCGAAGGGGTGCGCCGGGCGGGCGGCACCCCGATGGAGTTCAACACCATCGCGGTCTCCGACAACCTCACGATGGGCACCCCCGGCATGCGCGCCTCGCTGGTCAGCCGCGAGGTCATCGCCGACTCGATCGAGCTGATGGGCCGCGCCCACCAGTTCGACGCGATCGTGGCGATCGTCGGCTGCGACAAGACCGCGCCCGCCGCGATCATGGCCCTGAGCCGCCTCGACGTGCCGTCGGTGATCCTCTACAGCGGCAGCATGATGCCCGGCCGCTGGCGCGACCGCGACGTGACGATCCAGGACATGTGGGAGGCCCTCGGCGAACGCAGCGTCGGCAAGCTCACCCAGGACGACGTCGACGACCTGGCCCGGCACGCCTGCCCGGGAGCCGGCACCTGCGCCGCGCAGTACACGGCGAACACGATGGGCGCCATCTGCGACTTCCTCGGCCTGTCGCCCTTCGGCGTGAGCGACATCCCGGCCGTGGCCCCGTCGAAGAACGAGGCCGCGACCCGGATCGGCGAGATCGTCATGGACGCGCTGGCCCGCGACGCCCGCCCGTCCCGGGTGATCACCGAGGCGTCGCTGCACAACGCGATCGTCTCGGTCGCCGCGATGGGCGGCTCGACCAACTCGGTCCTGCACCTGCTCGCCATCGCCCGCGAGGCCGGGATCCCGCTGGAGATCGACGACGTCGACCGCATCTGCCACCAGATCCCGATCGTCGCCGGCGTGAAGCCGGCCGGTCCCCACACCGCCGCCGACCTGTGGCGCGCGGGCGGCACGTCCCTGGTCGTCCGCCGCCTGCTGGACGCGGGCCTGCTCCGCGAGGACGTCATCCTGGTCGACGGCCGCACCCTCGCCGACGTGGCCGAACAGGCCGAGGAGGCCCCGGGCCAGCGGGTCGTGAAGACGGTGGCCGACCCGGTGAAGGGCCCGGGGGCGCTGGCCGTCCTGCGCGGCTCGCTGGCCCCGGACGGCTGCGTGCTGAAGCTGGGCGGCAGGCCCGACTTCGTGTTCACCGGCCCGGCCCGGGTGTTCGACGGCGAGGAGGCCTGCTTCGCGGCCATCCAGGAACGCCGCATCGTGGACGGCGACGTGGTCATCGTCCGGTACGAAGGCCCGGCGGGCGGCCCGGGCATGCGCGAGATGCTCTCGATCACCGGAGCGCTGGTGGGTCAGGGCGTGGACGTCGCCCTGGTGACCGACGGGCGATTCTCCGGCGTCTCCCACGGCCTGGTCATCGGGCACGTGGCCCCGGAGGCGTATCGGGGCGGCCCGCTGGCGCTCGTCCAGGACGGGGACGTCGTCGTGATCGACTCGGCGGCGCGGGTCCTGGACCTGCGCGTGGACGCGGCCGAACTGGAGGCCCGCGCCCAGGCGTGGACCCGGCCGGAGCGGCCGGTCGAGCGGGGGGTGCTGGCGAAGTACGTGGCGACCGTGGGCTCGGCCTCGGACGGCGCGGTCACGATCTGAGCCCGGACGGCTCCGCCGGAAGGCTTCCGGCGGAGCCGTCGCCGGTCAGGTCACCAGCATCGGTTGGCGACGCAGAGCGGCAGGCCGTCCGGAGGGGGCGGCTGAGGGTCGTCGGCCATGGGGTTGGTCGGTCCGGTCGAACCGTCCGGACCGTTGTTGAACCAGGCCTTCACCCCGCCCAGGCTGTCGTGGGCGAGATAGTCGGCCCTGCGGTCACTGTTGATCTCGGCCAGGGTGACGTTCGCGCGGGCCACGCCGACACCCGAGGCGATCTCGCCGACGGCCGTCCAGGCCGAGCCGGATCCGCCCCGGTTGTTGATCCAGGCGCGGATCTGGCCGCCGTCGCCAAAGACCAGGTAGTCGTCGCGGCGGTCACCGTTGACGTCGGCGAAGGTCACCGTGAGACCCGATGCGCCGACCCCGGAGGCGATCTCGCCCTGGCTGACCCAGGTGACGCCGGTGGCGTCGCCGGTGTTGCGCCACATCCGGACCCTGCCCGCGTCGTCGACCACGAGGTAGTCGTCGCGGTTGTCGCCGTCGACGTCCGCGAACCTGATCTGGCCGCGGGGGGCGGAGCCCGAGGCGAGCCGGCCCCTGCTGGTCCAGGCGATCGCGTCACCGGTGCCGGTGTTGAACCAGGCGTTGACCTGGCCCTGGTCACCGACCACCAGGTAGTCGTCGCGGTTGTCGCCGTTCAGGTCGGCGAAGCGGATGTGGTCCCGCGGGCCCGATCCGGAGGCGACGTCGCCCCGGTAGTTCCAGCCGACCCCGTCGCCCTCCCGGACGTTCAGCCAGGCCTGCACCCGGCCGTTGTCCTTGACCAGGAGGTAGTCGTCACGCCCGTCGCCGTTGAGGTCGGCGAAGCGGACCTCCTGGCGGGGCGCGTCGGTGGAGGCGATCTGTCCCTGGTAGTCCCACGGGTCGGGACGGCCCCAGCGGTCGTTCAGCCAGGCGGCGACCTCACCGGCGTCGTCGACGGTCAGGAAGTCGTCGCGGCCGTTTCCGTCGATGTCGGCCATGAGCAGTCCCGCGGGACCGACGCCCGCGCCGCCGACGACGGCGCCCTGGTAGATCCACGGCCGGGCGCCACCGACGTTGTTCAGCCACGCCCGGACGTACCCCGAGGCGTCGAACACCGAATAGTCGTCGTCGCCGTCACCGTCGAGGTCGTGGAAGCGCACCTGGCTGCCACTGGCGCCGACCCCCGACGCGATCTCGCCCCGTGACGTCCACGCCCCACCGGCGGCGGTGTAGCCGTTCAGCCAGGCGCGCACCCTGCCCTGCCCGTCGACGACGAGGTAGTCGTCGCGGCCGTCGACGTCGACGTCGGCGAACCGCACCTGGTCGCGGGTCGCGCCGACCCCGGTGGCGACCACGCCCTTGGACGCCCAGCTCACCGCGTTGCCGGTGCCGACGTTCAGCCACGCCGACACCTCGCCGCCGTCACCGACGGACAGGTAGTCGTCGCGCCCGTTGCCGTCGATGTCGGCGAACCTGACCCGGTCACGCGACGCGGCGCCCGAGGCGACCTCGCCGGCGTAGTGCCAGCCGCCGCCCTGCCCCGCGCGGTCGTTGAGCCAGGCCCTGACCTGGCCCTGGTCGCCGACCAGGAGGTAGTCGTCGCGGCCGTCGCCGTTCAGGTCGGCGAACCGCACCTGCGCCCGGCTCGCACCGGAGACCGAGGCGATCTTTCCGACGTAGTTCCAGCCGGCCGGACCGGAACCGGGGGGAGGCTCCGGCGTCGGATTGCCCGAGGCCGGGGTGCACGGCCGGTTGTCGCCGGGGAGCGCGGGCATGACCAGCCCTTCCTCCATGGCCGCTTTGATCGCGTTGTGGTAGCTGTCCGCCATCTTGCGATAGCCGTTGTTGTTGGGGTGCAGCGTGTCGGTCAGGTCGGCCGTGGTGAGGATGGGTCTGGCCAGCCGGACCCGCTTGCCCTCGGCCCGCCAGGTGGTGACGGCCTGCGGAAGATAGGCGTTGAACAGGTCGATCCGCGAGTTGGTCGCCGGGATCGTCGACGGCACGAGGCTGGAGACGATGATCGTGGTGAGCGGCGCGACGTCGTGGACGTTGTCGATCAGACTGCTGAGGCGGTTGAGCGTCGTACTGTGGTCCTGGCCGTTGGTCAGGTCGTTGGTGCCGATGTGGAGGACGACGACGTTGGGCCGGTAGCGGGCGATGTTGCATTCGGCCGCCAGAGCGTCGATCTGGCTGACCCACCAGCGAGGATGCCCCTCGTGGTCGGTGTCCGGGAGGTGCCCCTGGCCGGAGTCGACCGAGCCGACGAAATCGAGTGAGTCCGTGTCGTCCTGCAACAGGTCCCACAGGCGGGCCCGGTAGCCGACCCCGCCGGGGGTGCCGCCGACGCCGTGGGTGATGGAGTCACCGAGCGGCATGACCCGCAGGGTCGTCCGGATCACCCAGCCGCGCCGGATGGCCTCGTTCCAGAGACCCAGGTTGATGGAGTTGCCCGTGCTGGCGCCCGTCGAGCCGCCGAACATGGAGAACAGGGCCGAGAGCCTGGGCCAGCTCTTGAACCAGTTCGCGGCGTCCCTGAAGAACTTGCCGATCTTCGTGAAGGCCTCACTCCACGTGGTTCCCTTGGAGAACGGTCCGAGCCACGACTCCCAGGCGGCTTGGGCCAGGCCGTTCATCACGGCGGTGATCATCACTCGCTTCCAGTAGTCGTCGTCCACCTTCCCCCCGGCGTCGGCCCACACGATCGCCGCGTTGACCACGTTGCTGAAGACGGTGCTCAGGAAGGCGCAGGCGGGTGCGGAGACGACCGCTCCCACACCCGTGGAGTTGAGGGTCAGCACACATGCCAGCCGGAGGAGGACGCCCGCGGCGAAAGCGAGGGCGGACAGCAGCGCCCGCTGCCACCACCCCAGTTCGCTGGCGCTCACCTCCGACTCGACCGTGAGTGTCAGGCTGGTGGCCGTCATCGTGAGGGTGCCGTCGAAATCAGGCGGATCGAGGACGGCGTCCGGCAGGTCCACCGGGTGCTCCGCGGACATCTCCCTGATCGTGTCGCTGAGCAGGTCGTTACGTCCGTTGATGTCGTTCACCCAGGACGCGACCTCGGCCCGGTCCACCCCCTCGGGAAGCGGGATCTCCAGCGTGACCCGGGTCGTCGCGGCCTGCGCGACGGGTTGGAAGCCGACCTGAAGCAGCAGTGACAGGGTGACCAGCAGAGCCGTCAAAACCCTGCCTCTTCTTCTTAATCGGGTGAACGTCCTGCTCCGGGATACGGGCACGTGGTTTCTCCGTCGTCTTTCGCAAGGCACCCCCGATGGACGCTTGCTCCTAAGCGCGCATACAACCGGGGCACGCGTGCCCTGCGATGTACGGCAGATGAACGGATCAGCAGGAAATCGTGACAGTAAATCGGAAATCCACGATCGGTCGATGCGCCTACCGATCTCGTACGAACGGGGCCGCCGGGCGGCCGGGGGGCATGCCGCCGGCGGCGAAGAGGGCGCCGGCCGGCGGTCCTGAGGTCAGGCCCAGGGCGGCCGAGGTGACGAACAGGCGGCCGTCGGTCAGGCAGACGCTCGTGGGCTGGGGGGTCGGCACGTCGACCACCCGGTCGAGCTTCCCCTCCGGGGTGTAGCGGCGGACCTGGGAGCCGCCCCAGACGGCCGCCCACAGGTGGTCGTCGGCGTCGACGGTCAGGCCGTCGGGGCCGCCCTCGTCGATGGTGGCGAAGACGGAAGGGGCGCCCAGGTCGCCGGTCGACGGGTCGACGTCGTGCCGGTCGATGCGGCCCTCGGCGCTGTCGGCCAGGTACATCGTGCGGCCGTCGGCGGTGAAGGCGGGGCCGTTGGGGATGGTCAGGCCGGTGCGGACGACGGTGACCGCCAGGTCGGGGCCGACCCGGTAGAGGACGCCCGCGCCGGGTGTGGAGTCGTAGGGCATCGCCCCGGCCCACATGCGGCCGGCCGGGTCGCAGACCGCGTCGTTCATCCGGGAGGTCGGCGGCGCGGGACGGCCGAGCCACGTCACCGAGCCGTCGTGCTCGTCGAGCAGGGCGAAGCCCTGGCCCGCGGCGGCCAGCCACACGCCGGGGTGGCCGCGGACGGGGGCGACGGCCCCGAGCGGCACGTCGAGCCGGAACAGTTCCCCGGCCGGGCCCGGCTCGTCGGCCGAGACGGTGAGCAGCCGGCCGGCCAGGATGTCGACGAAGACCAGCCGCCCGTCGACCCAGCGGGCGCCCTCGCCGAGTTCGCAGCCGGCGGCGGACCAGACGTCCATGGTTCTCCTCATCGGATGACGGATCCGGGCAGGGTGTCGAGCAGGGGCAGTTCGGCCCGGGTGGGCAGGCCCTCCCAGTCGCCGGCGGAGGCGACGGCGAACGCGCCGACGGTGACCGCCCGGCCGAGCCGGCCGGTCAGGTCGAGGTCGTCGAGCATCCCCGACAGGTACCCCGCGACGAACGCGTCACCCGCGCCGACCACGTCGGCGACCCGGACCCGCCGGGCCGGGGTGTGCACGGTCTCCGTCGCGGTGTGGCCGGTCGCGCCGTCGGCGCCGCGTTTGACGACGACGTCGCGCACCCCCGCGTCGAGCAGCGCGGCCACCCGGTCGGCCTCCGTGGTCGCGGCGGCGGGGGCGATGAGGTCGAGCTCGTCGTCGGAGGCGATGACGACCGTGAGCGAGGAGGCCAGCGGGCGCAGCGTCGCGGCGGCCGTGGCGCGATCCCACAGGCGGGCGCGGTGGTTGACGTCCAGGCAGACCGGGACGCCGGAGGCGACGGCGGCACGCACCGCCTCGGCCGGGCCTGGGCCGAGAGCCGGGGTGACGCCCGTGACGTGCAGCAACGCGGGCGGCGGGTCGAGCGCGGGCAGCACGTCGGCCGGCGACAGGAACGAGGCCGCCGAGCCCGCCCGGTGGTAAATGACCCGGATGAGTTCGCCGACCCGGCGTTCGAACAGCACCAGGCCGGTGGGGCCCCTGCGGTCGGTGCGGGCGTGCGCCAGGTCGACGCCTTCGGCGCGCAGGGTGCGCAGCACGAGTTCGCCCGTCTCGTCGTCGCCCACCAGCCCGGCCCAGCGCACCGGGTGGCCCAGCCGGGCCAGGCCGATGGCGACGTTCGACTCCGCGCCCGCGACCGACAACCGCATGCCGCCGCCGAGCCGGATCGGGCCGTCGGCCCGCAGGGCGGCCATCGTCTCCCCGAAGGTCACGACGGTCACAGGAGCTCCCTGAACTCGTGGACCCGCGCCTTCAGGGCGTCGAGGTCGCCGCCCGCCGCCGCGTCGCCCACGAGCGGGGAACCGACGCCGACCGCGACCGCCCCGGCCGCCAGGTAGCCGACCGCCTCCGCCGGTCCGACGCCGCCGACCGGGACGAAGGGCACGTCCGGGAAGGGGTCCCGCAGCGCCCGCAGGTGCCGCACCCCGCAGAGCGAGGCGGGGAACAACTTGATCGCGGCGGCCCCGGCGGCGCGGGCGGCGACGACCTCGGTCGGGGTGAGCGCCCCCGCCAGCACCGGCAGCCCCAGTTCGGCCCCGGCCCCGACGGCCTCGCTGACCGCCGGGGTGACCAGGAAGGACGCCCCCGCTTCGGCCGCCCGCCGGGCGTCGTCGGCGGTGACGACGGTGCCCGCGCCGAGATGCGCGCCGGGCCCGAGGGCGGCCCGCGCGTCGCGGATCACCTCCAGGGCCCCGGCGGTGACCAGGGACACCTCGGTCAGCCGCACGCCCTCTTCGGCGAGGGTGAGCACCGTGGTCAGCGCCGCCGCGCGGTCGGGTCCGCGCACGATCGCCAGCAGGCGGTGCTCGGTCAGGTCAGAGAGAAAGGTCATCACCACATCCGTTCCGCCGTCATGACGAGCCGCCACGTCACTTCCCCCGACGCGGGCACTTCCGCCGTGTCGTCCGGGCCGGCCTCCGTCACGTCGAAGACCGTGCCCAGCATGGGTTCGACGCCGATGCTCCGATACGGGGCGCCCTCGGGGAAGCCGCCCAGGTTGCGCCACAACGCGGTGCCCACCGGCACCCCGGGCGGCGCTTCCACGCGCAGGCCCAGCACGTCGGCCCCGTCCTGCACGCGCACCGACGCGCAGCGCAGCACCGCCCCGGCCGCCGAGCCGTCCGGAGGGCCGAGCCGGTCGAGGCCGAGGCCGAACGGGTCGGGCCAGCGGCCCTCCAGGTAGGGCGCGCCGGGGGGCCAGGCCGTGTCGAGCACGGGCGCGGCCTCCGGGTAGACGCGCAGCGGCGTGCCGGGCGGCGCGATCAGCCGGGCCTGCTCGCTGAGGTCGAGCAGGGCGTGCGCCGACCAGACGAAGCGGAATCCCGGGTCGGCCGACAACCGGTAGACGGCCACCACCGCCCCGGCCTCCTCGCCGACCTCGCGGGTCAGCTCGAACCCGTCGCACTTCACCGTCGCGCGGGCGGGGGTGCCGGTCCAGGGGCGGCTCCAGGCGTCGCCGTGGTCGGGCCGGCCCCGGACCGTCGGCACGCACTCCTCCAGGCCGCCGACGTCCACGAACGCCCCGCCGGGGAGAACCAGGTCGCGGGCGGGGTCGGGGCGGGACCACAACCATTCCCGGCCGCCGCCGGACAACGACGTCCAGCGACCGCCCAGGGCGAGGTCGAAGCGGGCCGAGAGCGGGATCACCATTCGGCCACCGCGCCGTCCTCGTGCCGCCAGACGGGGTTGCGCCAGGCGTGGCCGGCCTTGTCGACCCGCCTGACCTCGGCCTCGTCGATCTCCACGCCGAGGCCGGGCCCGAGGGGGCGGGCGACGTACCCGTCGGTGAAGCGGAACACCTCGGGGTCGGTGACGTAGTCGAGCAGGTCGGCCCCCTCGTTGTAGTGGATGCCGATCGACTGCTCCTGGATGAGGAAGTTGGGGGCGGCGAAGGCCACCTGGAGGCTCGCGGCCAGGGCCAGCGGGCCGAGCGGGCAGTGCGGGGCCAGCCGGGCGTCCCACACCTCGGCGAGCGCGGCGATGCGCCGGGTCTCGGAGATGCCGCCCGCGTGCGACAGGTCGGGCTGCACCACGGCGACGCCGGCCTCCAGCACCGGACGGAAGTCCCAGCGCGAGTAGAGCCGCTCCCCGACCGCCACCGGGACGCCCGAGCAGGCCACCACGCCGGGCAGCAGGTGCGGCCGGTCGGGCAGCACGGGCTCCTCGGCGAACATCGGCTGGAACTGCGCGATGAGCGGCAGGATCCGGCGGGCGTCGGCCGCGCCGATCCGGCCGTGGAAGTCGACCGCCAGGTCGCGATCGGGGCCGAGCACCTCGCGGGCCAGCGCGATCCGGTCGACGACGCCCGCCACGGCGGCGGGACCGGCGAGCGCGGGCATGCGTCCAGAGGCGTTGATCTTGACGGCGGTGAAGCCGGCCTCGACGCGGGCGGCGATGCCGTCGGCGAGTTCGCCGGGCTCGTCGCCGCCGGTCCAGGCGTAGACGCGGGCGCGGTCGCGGACGTGCCCGCCGAGCAGGGCGTGCACGGGCACGCCGTAGGTCTTGCCCGCGATGTCCCAGAGCGCCTGGTCGAGCCCGGCCAGGGCGCTGGAGAGCACCGGGCCGCCCCGGTAGAAGCCGCCGGTGGCCATGACCTGCCAGTGGTCCTCGACGCGCAGCGGGTCGCGGCCGGTCAGATACTCGGCCAGCACGTGGACGGCCGCCCGCACCGCCTCGGCCCGTCCCTCGACGACCGGCTCGCCCCAGCCGACCACGCCGGCGTCGGTCTCCACCCGGCAGAACAACCAGCGGGGCGGCACGAGGAAGGTCTCGATCCTGGTGATCTTCACGCCGAGTCCTTCACCGCGGTCCAGCCGCCGTCGACGACCAGCGTGGTCCCGGTGATGTACGAGCTCTCCGCGCTGGCCAGGAAGGTGACGGCGGCGGCCACCTCGTCGGGGCGGCCGAACCGGGCGGCCACGGTGGCGGCGACGCTGCGCCGGCGGTCCTCCTCGCCGACGCCCTCCCAGGCGGCGGTCAGGATCGGGCCGGGCAGCACGGTGTTCACCCGCACCGCCGGGCCGTACTCGACGGCGAGCTGGCGGCCGAGCGAGACCAGGCCGCCCTTGGCGGCGGCGTAGGCCGGGTGGCCGGGCAGGCCCACCACCGCATGCACCGAGGAGGTGAGCACCACGGCTCCCCCGCTCTCCCGCAGCAGGCCGGCGCACGTGTGCACGGCCAGGTAGGCGGCCTTCAGGTTGACCGCGAGCTGGCGGTCCCAGTCGGCCTCGGCCAGTTCGTGGGCGGGCGCGCCGACCGAGGTGCTGGCGTTGCTGTGCAGCACGTCGAGGCGGCCGAACTCCGCGCGGGCGAGATCGGCGACCCGCCGCCAGGTGGCGACGTCGGCCACGTCGCCGGTGACCGGCACCAGGCCCGGCCGGGCGGCCTGCCCGGCCACGTCGACGGCGATCACCTGGGCGTCCTCGGCCAGGAACCGGTCCACCACCGCCGCGCCGATGCCCGACGCCGCCCCGGTCACCACGGCGACCTTCTCCGACAACAATCCGCGTCCCATGCCTTTAGTCAACAAGTGTTCTCTTTCCAATCCAATGTCTGTTTCACGTCTGCACCTGGACGATCCGCCATACTGGGCGCATGCCGATCCAGGAGGGGTTCCGCAACCAGCGGCTGACCGTCGTGCCGCGCCGGGTGGTGGCCGAGGCGAGCACCCGGCCGGTCACCCGGCGGCTCATGGTCACCGACACCGGCTACTACCCCGTGGCCACAGATCACCTGATGAGGCGGCCCAACGGGATCGAGGAGGCGGTGTTCATCCTGTGCGCCGGGGGCCTCGGATGGGCGACCGTGGGCGGCGTCCACTACCGGGTCGGGTCGAACGCGGCCCTGGTGATCCCGCGCGGCGTGCCGCACGCCTACGGCGCGTCGGCGGAGGCACCCTGGACGATCTGGTGGTGCCACCTGCGCGGCACCGACCTCGCCGAGCTGCTGGAGGAGATCGGTGCCGGGCCGTCGCGGCCGGTGGTGTCGATCCGGCGGCTCGACCGGGCGGTGGCGCTGCTCGACGAGATCGTCACGATCATGGAGCGCGACCACTCCCCCGCCGCGCTGACCGGCGCGGCCGGGGCCGCCTGGAAGCTGCTCACCCAGATCGTGCTCGACCGGGTGATGCCGGTGCCGGGCGACCCGCTCCAGCGCGCGATGGCCTACCTGGCCGAACGCCTCGACACCACCGTCCGGGTCGCCGAGCTGGCCGCGCTGGTGGGCGTCTCTCCCTCCCACCTGTCGGCGCTGTTCCGCCGGGCCACCGGCGGCGGGGTGCTGGCGCACCACACCACGTTGCGCATGGCCCAGGCCCGCAACCTGCTCGACACCACCGACGCCACCGTCGCCGACATCGCCCGCGAGGTCGGCTACACCGACCCGTTCTACTTCTCCCGCCACTTCCGCCGCCTGCACGAGACCAGCCCGACCGAATACCGCAACCGAGCCAAGGGCTGAGCCCGGCTCAGACCGCGACGACGCGGAAGAGCACCGAGCGGTCGACGTCCAGCGACGGGGCCTCCACCCGCAGCGCCCGGCCGGGCAGGGTGACCCCGGTGTGCTGCCACGGCGGCAGCACCCCGCCGGGCGTCTGGCCGGGATACACCGCCTCGACCCGGTAGACGCGGTCGGCGTCCAGGCCGGGGAAGGCGATGCGGCCGGGCGGCCAGACGGCGGGCCGGTCGACCACGCTGAACGCGTAGAGGGCCGCCGAGCGGTCGGCCGCCACCACGCCCTCCAGCCGGAAGGCCGGGTCGGGCAGGTCGGCGTGCACGACGTCGCCCGAGTGCAGCAGGGCGCGGTGCTCCTTGTGGAAGGCGACCCAGGCGGTCAGCGCGGCGAGGGTCGCCGCGTCGGCGGTGAGCAGGTCGACCTCGACGCCGAGGTGCCCCCACAACGCCTTCTCGGCGCGGTAGTCGAGAGGGTGCACGCGGTGGGTGGTGTGCGACTCGGCCGCGCCGATGTGGGTGCCCTGCATCTCCGGCGGCACCAGCAACCCGGTCCAGCGCTGGATCTCCAGCCGCTCGTGCGGGTCGTTGCAGTCGCTGGGCCAGATCCGGTCGGCGAACTCCAGCACGCCGAGGTCGACCCGGCCGCCGCCGCTGGCGCACGACTCGATCTCCAGCCCGGGATGGGCGGCCTTGAGCTCGGCCATCAGCCGGTAGACCTGCTCGACCTGCCGGCGCACGCCCGGCCGCTCGCCCGCGTCGAGCAGGTAGCGGTTGTGGTCCCACTTGATGTACGCGATCTCCAGCGCCGCCACCAGCCCGCTCATCCGCTCGAACACGTGGGCGTAGGCGTCGGGGTGGCCGAGGTCCAGCACGTGCTGGTGGCGGGAGGGCAGGCCGGGGCCGTGACCGGCCTGGAACACCCAGTCGGGGTGCCGCCGGGCCAGGTCGGAGTCGAGGTTGACCATCTCGGGCTCGAACCAGAGCCCGAAGTCCATGCCGAGCTCGCGCACCCGCGCGGCCAGCGGTCCGAGCCCCGAGGGCCACACCTCGGGGTCTACCGTCCAGTCGCCCAGCGAGGTGGTGTCGTCGCGGCGGCCGAGGAACCAGCCGTCGTCGAGCACGAACCGCTCGGCGCCGACTTCCGCGCCGCGTTCGGCCAGCGCGACCAGGGTGTCGAGGTCGTGCCGGAAGTAGACGGCCTCCCACGTGTTCAGCACCACGGGCCGGGGCGGCCGGGGCGTTGTCCGCAGGTGGCGGTGGAAGCGCCCGGCCAGCTCGTCGAGGCCGTCGCCCCACGACCCGTACTGCCAGCGGCTCTGGAACGACTCCCCGGGGCCGAGCACGACCTCGCCCGGCAGCAGCGTCTCACCGGCCGCCAGGTGGCGGGTGCCGGCCGGGGTCAGCTCGGCGGCGAGCACCTGGTTGCCGCTCCACGCCAGGTGGGTGGCCCACACGAGCCCCCGCCGGAACCCGAAGCCGCGCTCCCCGGCCGCCAGCAGCAGGGTGTGCTCCAGCCCCGGCTTGCCGCCGCGCGAGGCGCGCACCTGCTCGCCGACCTGGAACGGCCGCCGTTGCGGCACCCGCTCCAGCGCCCAGCGCCCGGTCAGGTCGAGGATCTCGGTCGCCTCCGGCGGCACCGGCAGCGCCAGCTCCAGAGACCCGATCCGGTACGGCTCCGCCCCCTCGTTCACCACCCGGGCGCGCTGCCGCACCAGCCCGCTGCCGGGCAGCACCTCGATCTCGACGTCGAGCGCGAGCCCGAACTCGGGGTCGCGGGCCGCCGAACGCAGCGTCGTGCCCTCGACCGTGTACGCGGCCTCGCGGAACCAGGGCGCCCAGCGCCGCCCGTCAGAGTCCCCGACGAGCCCGGGGCGGCCGAGCCAGCCCTCGTGGAGCTGCGGCAGCACCGGGACGGGCTGCGGGTAGGTGACGGCGCTGTCGCCGACGGCCGGGAGCGCCGCCCGCTGGAGGTCGGCCAGCGCGCCGGGCCCGAGGTCGCCCAGATCGGGGCCCCAGTGCAGGACGCGCGGCAGCCGTCCGCCGTCGACGGCGACGACCACGCTGGTGCCGCCCGCGCGCAGGTGGATCGGGTTCATCATTCCTATCCTTTGAGTCCGCTGCTGGCGATGCCCCGGAAGAACTGGCGCTGCAGCAGCAGGAAGACGAGCACGAGCGGGATCGAGCAGACGAGCGCGCCGGCCATCAGTGTCGGGTAGTCGGTGCCGAACTGGCCCTGGAGACCGGCCAGGCCGACCGGCAGCGGCCGGTTCTCCCCCGATGGCGAGACGATCAGCGGCCAGAGCAGGTCGTTCCACGAGTAGAGGCCGGTCAGCACGGTCAGCGCGGCCAGCGTCGGCTTGGCCATCGGGAGCATGACGTACCAGAAGACCTGGAAGGGGTTGGCCCCGTCGAGGCGGGCCGCCTCCTCGAAGTCGGCCGGCATGTTCAGGAACGCCTGGCGCATCAGGAAGGTCCCGAACGCCGAGAACATGCCGGGGATCGCCAGGGCCGGCAGGGTGTCGAGCAGGCCGAAGTCGCGGATCAGGCCGTACTGGCCGATCAGGAAGAGCTGGCTCGGCACCATCAGCATCGCGACGAACAGCCCGAACAGCACGTTCCGGCCGGGGAACGGCAGCCGCGCGAAGGCGTATCCCGCCAGCGCGGCCACCGCGACCTGGCCGACGACGCGCAGCACGAGCGAGCCCGTGGAGACGGCGAACATCGACCAGAACGGCACCGTCGAGAAGAACGTCTCGAAGGCGTGGAGGCTGAACTCCTCCGGCAGGACCGTCGGCGGGATCCGGGCCACCTCGGGCGTCGTCTTGAAGACGGTGAGGATCTGCCAGGCGAACGGCACCACCATGATCACCGATGCGACGATCAGCAGCAGGTGGATCGGCCACGTGCGGCGCTCACCCATAGAACACCCACGATCTCTGGAGCCGGAACTGGAGCGCCGTCGCGATCATGATCACGATCAGCAGCACGATCGCGATGGCCGCCCCGTAGCCCTGCTGGAACTGCACGAACGCCTTCTCGTAGAACAGGTAGACGATCGTCTTGGAGTCGGCCAGCGCGGTGTTGTTCACGCTGCGCAGCATGATGAAGATCAGGTCGAACATCTGGAGCGCGGCGATCACGGTGAGGATCGTCACGAAGAAGATGCTCGGGCTCAGCAGCGGCACGGTGATGTGGAAGAACTGCCGCACCCGGCCCGCGCCGTCGAGCGCCGACGCCTCGTACACGGCCTTCGGGATCGCCTGCAGGCCCGCGCCGAGGATGATCAGGTTGATGCCCAGGCCCATCCAGACGCCGACGGCGGCGAAGGCGTAGATGGTGAACCGGGGGTCGGCGACCCAGTAGTGGCCGTCGACGCCGAACCACGACAGCACGTAGTTGAGCAGCCCGAAGTCGCCGTTGTAGATGAAGCGCCAGACCATGCCGACCGCCACCGGCAGCGTCACCACCGGCAGGAAGAACAACACCCGGTAGACCGAGCGCCCCCGGCTCACCTGCTCGATCAGCGCGGCCAGCACCACCGCCAGCGGGATGCCGAGCAGCACGAGCACGGTGTACAGCGCCGAGTTCCCGAACGCCTGCCACACCTCGCCGTCGCCGGCGAGTTCGGCGTAGTTGTCCAGGCCCGTGTACGTGGCGGGCCCGAACGCCGGGACGTCCTGGAAGCTCTTGACGAACGTCGACAGGAACGGCCAGAGGTAGAGCGCGACCAGGCCGACGGTGGCGGGCGCGACGAACAGCAGCGCCCACCCCACGCCCGGCCTGTTCGCGCTCTTCGCTGAGGACGTCATTGCTTGGCGAGCACCTCGTCGACCGCGGCCTGGTACTCCTTGGCCGCCTCTTCGACGGGCTTGACGCCGTCCCAGGCCGGGGCCAGGTACTGGGCGGCCAGGCCCTGCCACTCGGCGGTGTTGCCGGCGACCGGCAGCGGCACGCTGTAGTCGATGGCGTCGATGAACACCTGGAGCTTGAACTCCGGCATCGAGTCGAGCCACGGCTGCTGGGTGCCCTTGTAGGCCGGGAGCACGGTGCCGGTGGCCGCCTGGATCTCGGCCGCCTTGGCGCCGCCGAGGAAGACCAGGAACTTCTTCAGCTCCTCGGGGTGCTTGCTGCCGGCGTACCCGGCGTTGCCGATGCCGCTGGTGACGGTGGCGCGCTTGACGCCCTGCGGCAGCGGGGCGACGTCGACCTTGCCCTTCAGGTCGGCGTTCTTGTGGAAACGCAGCGCCCAGTAGGCGCCGGAGAAGTACATGGCGACCTTCTGGCTCTCGAACATCGACACCGCCTCGGTGTCGGAGAGCTGCTTGAGCGTCGGCGAGACGCCGGCCTTCTGCAGGTCGGTCCAGAACTTCAGCCCGGCGACCGCCTCGGGCCCGGCGAAGTCGGAGGCCGTGCCGCCCGGCTTGATGATGCCGCCGCCCGCCTGGAGGATCGTGTTGTAGTAGCCGCCCTGCGCGTCGATCGGGGCGGCGATGCCCCACACGCCCTTGGCCGGGTCGGTCAGCTTCTTGGCGGCGTCCTGCACCTGCTGCCAGCCCCACGTGTCGTCGGGGTACGTGACGCCCGCCGCGTCGAACAGCGCCTTGTTGTACCAGATGCCGTTGGTGTCGAAGTCCTTCGGCAGGGCGAAGATCTTGCCCTCGTACGTGTAGGAGTCGGAGACGGCCTTGGGGTAGGCCGTCATGTCGATGCCTGCGGTCTTCACCGTGTCCGACAGGTCGATCAGCGCGCCGCCCTTGGCGTACTCGCGGAAGTGGTCGGCGAGCATCCAGAACGCGTCCGGGGCCGTGCCGCCCGCCGCGCCGACCTGGAGGGTCGACCAGTACTCGGGCCAGGGCAGGGTCTGCACCTTGACCGTGATGTTCGGGTTCTCCTTCTGGAACTCGGTGGCGATCTGCTCCATCGCGGGGGCCTGGTCCTCGCTCCAGTTGGCGTAGGTGAGCGTGACCTTCTCGCCCGCCGGGGCGGCCTCGCCCGTGGATCCGCCCGTGGATCCGCTGGAACAGGCGGTGAGGAGGGTCGCCGCCACGGCCAGGGCGGCCGTCCAGGTGTGTCTCATGTCGTACCTCTTCAGTTCGTGCTGGGGGGCTGGTTGACGTGGACGATGGGGTCGACCCAGTCGACGTGCGCGGAGTCGTCTCCCGAACCGCGCAGGACGAGCGTGCGGACGCCCGAGACGTCCAGGTCGAAGGGGATGACCGGCCGACCGGCGGTGACGTCGGCGGTGAAGATCTCCCGGCCGTCGGCGAGCACCGCGACCCGGGCGTCGCCGGCCGACTCGTCGTCGACGCCGACGGCGCCGGTGAGCCGGTGGGCGCAGCCGCCGAGATGGAAACGCGCCTCCGAGGGCGGCGCGGTGCCGAGGCCGCGGGCGAACTCCCGCCCGGCCACCCGCAGCGGGCCGCCGTCGCGGGGGTTGCCGCCGCCGTTGGACATGTCGCGCTCGACCGGGCCGTCGGCGTTGGTGAAGGCGATCATGGGCAGGTCGGAGAGGGCGTGCCCGCCCTCGGTCAGCGGGCTGATCACGCGGGTGTGCGCGACGACCGGGACGCCGTCGTCGCCGTCGCGTTCGACGGTGACCACGCCGAGCCGCCCGGGGAGCAGGCCATGTGCCCGGACCAGCCATTCCGTTCCGGTACGCCGCTCGGCGGTCCAGCCCGGGGGCAGCCGCAACCGGGCGTCCGGGTCGGTGACGAGAGTAGCGGTGCCGTCGGCGCCGAGTTCGGCGATCGGGGCGGCCTCCGGCGGGGTCAGGCGGGGCCGGGGGCGGGCGCGGAAGAGGTCGGCGCCGGCCGGGGCGACGACGGCGGCGAACCCGCCGTCGCGGGCGATCTCGACGTCGAAGGAGCCGGTGGCCGTGGTCTCGGTGAGGTCGTCTCCGACGATCCACACCTGGGCGTCCGGCCCGGCGATGTCGTCGAGGGGCACGTGGATCGTGCGGGCCTCGCCGGTGGCGACGCCGCCGACGAACCAGCGGTCGCCCGACCGGCGCGCGATGACCGCGTGGCTGTCGGGGTCGCCCGCCAGCAGCACGGTCTCGTCCCAGCTCGGGGCGAGTTCCGCCAGGAACCGGGCGGCGGCCGGGCGGGCGGTGTAGGCGTCGACGTGGTCGGCGAAGTGGGTGATGCCGCACTCGAAGGCCACCGCGAGGCCCAGTTCGTGGCCGTCGCCGGTGGTCCGGCCGGCCGCCCCGAAGGCGACCGGGGTGGCGTCCATGGCCCCCACGACGTTGCGGGTGAAGGGCTGGATGACGTTGTGGGCGGCGGTCAGGGCCTGGTTCTCGAAGAACACGTAGTATTCGGCGCCCCTGATGGCCTCGTAGCCGATGACCTGGGGGAAGGTGCGGGCCCAGCCGCGCGGGATGACCGAGCCGTGGAAGTTGACCATGAGGCCGAGCCGGGCCGACTCGGTGAGGATCGTGTCGTACCAGCGGTAGCGGTCCTTCGACTCCGACTCCATGAAGTCGACCTTGATCCCGGCCACCCCCCACGACCGCCAGAGTGCGAGTCTGCGCAGGTCTTCGGGGCTGTTGAGGTCACGCCAGATGGTCCACAGGTGCACCTGGACACCCCGCAGGCTCGCGTACGCGACGATCTCCGGGACCCAGGTCTCCTCCCAGCCGCAGTCGATGAGCAGGTGCTCCCAGCCCAGGTCGGCGGCGACGTCCACGAAGTGCCGCTGCTTGGCGAGCTGCGCGCCGGAGTAGAAGTCCGACCACCACGACCAGGCCGCCCGGCCCGGCCGCACCCAGTCGGCCGCCGCCAGTTCGGGCGCGGCGGCCGGGGCCAGTTCCTCGACGAACAACGAGGAGACCAGCTCGGCCGGGCTGCCGACGAGGAGCACCCGCCACGGGGTCACCGGGCCCCGGGCGACCTCGACGGCCGCGTCGGCGAGGGTGACGCGCAGGACGCCGTCCCAGCGCACGTGCGCGCCGGAGAACCGGCCGTCGATGCCCGACTCGGTGATCAGCAGGTGCAGGTCGGGGCCGAGGCGGGTGAGGAACGGCAGGCCGTAGGCGCCCTCCGCCAGGTCGGCGGTGTCGGCGCCGTAGCGCGGGGTCTCGTACCAGGTCTGGTAGTCGAGCACCCAGTTCCGCGATCCGGCGGGCAGCGGCACGGCGGTGTGGTCGGCGGTGATCTCGGCGACGCCGTCGAGGAGCGGCAGCGCGTAGCGCACGGCCACTCCGTGGGGGCCGGTGCGCAGGATCGCCTGCCAGACCACGCCCTCCTCGCGGAAGGTGTGCACGGTCTCGTGGTGCTCGTAGTCGTGCGGGCCGGTCGCCTTGCCCGATCGGAGCGTGAACCGGTCGCGCACCACCCGCTCGGTGACGCCCACCTGCTCCGGGGCCACGCCCAGCCGGGTGCCGCCCAGGGAGAAGCCGAGCGCGACCCCGTCCACGACCGTCGCCGCACCTCGGCTCACGGTCAGCCGCACGCCCTCGCCGGTGATCCCGATCAGGGCGCGGGTGCCATTCGTCTCGTCGCTCACACCTTCTCCATCGCTGCTTCGCCTCAGGCCACGGCCGAGCATAAGTCCAGGTCAGCGGCGGGCCGTCCGTTGGGGGCGGACCGCCTCACTAGACAGATGAACGCGGGTGAGGAAGAAACTATGGGTGCTCTGAGCGTGGCCGGAATGGTGGAACCGTGAGATGGGCTGGACGATCCGACTATTTCACCAGGCGGAGTCCGAGGAAGACGTACCAGAGCATGACGGGCAGGTGCAGGGCGTAGCCCGCCTGCTCCAGCGCGGCCGAGGGGCCCGCGAGCCCGGTCGTCCAGGGAAGGACGACGGCGGCCAGGCCCGACAGGGCCGCGAGCGCGCCCGCGACCCGCGACCACCGGGGCAGCGGGAGCAGCGCCGCACCGGCGACGGTCGCGGCGACCCACAACAACCCCGCGAGGTTGACCGCCCACTTGGCGGTGAGCAGGACGGGCAGCGCCGCCCCGGGATCATCGGTGAGCTGGGTGACCGCGAGGTTGCCCGCGTCGTGCAGCAGCCCCGCCAGCCCGGCGGCGGCCAGCAGGCCGCCCGGCAGCCCGGCCACGGCGAGCCCGGCGGCGGTCAGCGCCAGCCACCCGAGCAGGTCGAGGGCCAGCGAGGCGAGATGCAGGCCGGTCAGGTCGTGCACGGCCCGGAGTGTGGCGTCGAGATCGGCGGGATTCAGGGTCAACCCCGATGGCGCGGCCACCGCGACTCCGGCGACCATGGCGGTGAACGAGGACAGCAGCAGGACTCCGGCGAGCCTGGACAGGTCGGTCATGCCGGGACCGTAGAACCCTGACGCACGGACAAGGTCAAGCATGTGGCGAATCGGGCGACTGGCCCGCATGGCGGGGGTGTCCGAACGCACCCTGCGCCACTACGACAGAACCGGCCTGCTCAGGCCCGCCGCCGTCGACCACCTCACCGGCTACCGCTGGTACGGCGTGGCCGAGCTCTCCCGCCTCGAACGCATCCGCGCCCTGCAACGCCTCGGCCTGCCCCTGCGCCACATCGCCGACCTGCTCGACGCCCCCGAGACCGAGACCCGCCGGGCCGTCGCCGAGACCCTCGACCGTCTCCGCGCCGACCTCGCCGCCCTGACCGCCACGGCCGCCGAGGCGGAGCACTACCTGGCCGACCCCCTGACGGTCGTCCCCCGGCCCGCGACCGCCGGGGCCCGCCGCCTGAAGGTGCGCCGGTTGACGGCGAGCCACCCCTCCGAGCTGGCCGGACAGTGTTCGGGGACCCTGCTGACCTGGCTCGACGGGCCCTTCTCCGCCGCCGTGGCCGACCAGGGCGGCGAGACGCTGACCCTTCCGGTCCGCCAGGTGGTCAGGGCGGTGCTGCCCACGGCGGAGGGCGTGGTGCGGGCGGGCCACGACCTGTTCACCTGGATCGGCCGCCACGGGCTGACGGTGGCGGGACCGGCGCTGGAGGAGCACCTGATCGACGAATCGGGCGGCCACGCGGTGGTGCTGGACATCCCGGTCGGCTAGCCGGTCAGGCCGGCGTCGTGGGCCAGCAGGGCGATCTGGGTGCGGTTGTTGAGGTCGAGTTTGTCGAGAATGTGGGAGATGTGGGCCTTCACGGTCGCGACGCTCATGAACAACTCGCCGCTGATCTCGGCGTTGGACCCGCCCCGGCCCACGGCGACGGCCACCTCCCGTTCGCGTCGGCTGAGCAGGCCCAGCACGCGGACGGCGTGCTGCCGCCGGGCGGCGGCGCCCGTGTCGGCGACGTGGGCGATCAACTGACGGGTCACCGTCGGCGACAGGATGGGCTCCCCGGCCGCCACCCGGACGATCGCGCGCAGGATGTCGGCGGGCGGGGTGTGCTTGAGCAGGAAGCCGCTCGCCCCGGCGCGCAGGGCGCGCAGCACGTACTCGTCGGCGTCGAAGGTGGTCAGCACGACGACCTCGGGCGGGTCGGGCCGGGCACGCAGCAGCTCGGTGGCGGCCAGGCCGTCGAGCACGGGCATGCGGATGTCCATCAGCACCACGTCCGGGCGGCAGGACTCCACCGCGGCGGGCACCTCGGCTCCACCGGCCGCCTCGCCCACCACGCTCAGCTCGGGCGAAGCGCCGATGATCATGACCAGGCCGGCTCGCACCAGCGGATCGTCGTCCACGATGAGGACCCGGATCACGTCGTTCACCCCGGCCACGGCAACCAGGCCCGCAACCGGAACTCACCTGCGGCGGTCGGGCCGTACTCCAGCCGTCCACCGGCCAGACCGGCCCGCTCGGCCAGGCCGATCAGGCCGCTGCCGCCGCCCGGGATCCCGGCGTCGGCCGCGCCGGCCGGGTTGCGCACCTCGACCGTGAGCCCCTCCCCCGCCGCGCCGCCGACGGCCACCGACACCTGGCCGTCGCGGCCGTGCTTGCGGGCGTTGGTGAGCCCTTCCTGGACGATCCGGTACGCGCCCCTCCCGATCGCCGCGGGCGGCTCCCCCACCTGGCAGTCGAGCAGCACTCGCATACCGGCGCGGCGGGACTGATCGACCAGTTCGGAGAGGTCGGCCAGGGTGGGCTGAGGCTGCTCCGGCCGCCCCTCCTCCGGCCGGTCGAGGCCGGCCCGGAGCATGCCGATGACCTCGCGCAACTCCTCCAGCGCCCGGTGCGCGCTGTCGCGGATCACCCCGGCGGCCCGCGCGACCTCCTCGGGCGCGGCGTCGGTACGCAGCTCCAGCGCCCCGGCGTGCAGGCTGAGCAGGGACAACCGGTGGGCGAGCACGTCGTGCATCTCCCGGGCGATCTGGTCACGCTCGGACTGGCGGACCTGGGCGAGGTGCAGTTCCCGCTCCGATTCGACCCGCCGGGCCCGTTCACGCAGGGACTGCCGCCGGGCTCCCACGAACATGCCCCAGGCGAGCACGGCGGCGACGCAGGCGAAACCGAGCAGGATCTGCCACCAGGGCAGGACCGGGACGTCCGGCCGGACCAGCGGCGTCAAAAACGGCACCAGCGCACACCCGGCCACGATCGGTCCGACCACCGCCGGTCGCCGGTGCGCCGCGACGGTGAACACCGCGATCAGCGCCACCCCGGCGGCCGACATCGAGTAGACGCTGACCGCCACCGCGACCACCGCGAACCCGACCGGCCGGCTCCTCCGCGACCACACTCCCAGGCAGCTCAGCCCGCCGAGGACGGCGTCGACGGCGAACGGCACCGGCGCGGGATCCTGGCCGAGGCTCTCCACCAGGCCGAGCGCCGTGAGGGCGATGGCCAGCAGGAACAACGCCACATCGGCCGCCCAGTCGCGCCTGGAGCGTCCCGGGGTCGTCACGATCAAAGGCTACGTCGGCCCTCGGTCCAGCGGAATGCGACCAAAGTCGATGCCGCACCGCCACCCTTCGGCCGAAGCGCCGCGCCGGCTCGTCGCGCCAGCCTGTCCCCATGACCACGATCCAGAAGAGGCGCGGAGGCCGCCATGAGTGACGTGCGAGCGAGACTTTCCACCCTGTGGATCGTCGTCCTGTTCACCATGATCTACGCGGATGTGCTCAGTTTCCTGGACGGCGAATTCCTGCGAGGGCTCATGGCGGGGCATGCCGGGGGCGTGCCCGTCACCCCGTTGCTCCTGGTGGGGTCGGCGGTCATGGTCGAGATCCCGATCGTGATGGTGGTGTTGTCGCGGGTGTCGCGACCGGCGATGATGCGGCGGGTCACCCTGGTGGCCGCCCCGCTGACGGCGGCGTTCATCATCGGCGGCGGATCGGCGAAACCGCACTACCTGCTTCTGGCCGCCGTGGAACTGGTGTGCCTGGCCGTCATCCTGCGGCAGGTCTGGCGCTTGGAGACCGCCCCCGCCGTGAGCCGTCCAGCGGAATGAGGCTCGGGCCCGGCGAGCCCGCATGTCCGACTCTGCCCTGGGGCCGAAACCGTCGGCGCAGGTCTTCCCCGCTCCTCCTTCGTCAGGTCGACGGGATCTTCGCCGCCCCAGCCTTGATCAGGTCGACGTGCCATTCCCGCCCAGCCTTCGTCAGGTCGACGTGATGTTCCCCGCCCAGCCTTCGTCAGGTCGACGTGATGTTCCCCGCCCAGCCTTCGTCAGGCCGACGTGGTTTTCCCGGCCATTCCGTCGTCGGGTCGACGTGGTGTTCTCCGCCCATCTGCCCCGTCGCAGCTGAGTGGGCTCTCAGCGCCGCTCAGCGGGATCACAGCTCCGACCGAGCACACTCGTCGCGTCACGGGGTGAGGAGTTCGGATGAGAGCCGATGATTTAGGCGGGCCGGGCGAGTGGCCCCGCATCGCGGTGGTGTGGTGCTCGCTCTATGGGGCGGCCCACGTGTGGTGGTTGCTGGACCCGGGGTCCCGCTTCGCCCCTCCCGAGGAGTCGTTCTCGCCCGGCCGGCAGGTCGCGGTGGCGCTCGCCTTCACGGCCGCGGCGGTGTGCTGGGTGATCGCCGCCGGCATCGCCGACCGCTGGGGCGCGCCCGCGCGGTGGGCGCTGGTGGCGGTGGCGTGGGTGGCCGGGGCCGGGCTGATCGTCTATTCGTACATGCTCGTCATCAGTCTGGCCACCATGCTCTTCGGTCAGGTCGACCACTGGGGAGCCCTGCTGACCCGTGCGGCCGGGGCGGCGGCGGGCGTGCTGACGCTCGCGGGTGCGGTCGGCGAGCAGCGCAGGGTGCGGCGGGCCTGCGTGCACTGCGGGCGGGTCCACGGGCGTTCGCCGGAGCGGCGCACCGACCCGGCGCCGCGATGGGCCTACCTCGCCGCCTACGTCGCGATCGGGGGGTGCGCCGTCCGGGTGACCGCGCTGGTCGTCGACTCCGTCGCGGCGGGCAGGCCGCTGCCGTTCACGTCCGGTTCGCCGTTCGAGATCTTCATCGCCCTGCTGATCGTGGCCGGCACCCTCCTGCCGCTGGCGTTGGTCCACCGGTTCGGCCGGATCTGGCCGCGCTGGGTGGGTCCGCTTGCCGGACGTCCGGTGCCGCGATGGCTCGTGCTCGGGCCCGCCCTGTTCGTCGGCGCGGGCCTGGCCGGCTACTTCGGCGTGGCCGGGATGACGGCATGGCTCCTCGGCAGGGGCGGTCTTGCCGAGGCCCCGGTGTGGAAGGTGTCGATGGAGATGTTCGGCTACACGTTCTGGGGCCTGGGCCTGCTCGTCGCCGCAATGTCCTACTACGGGCTGACCAGGCCGGATTGCCCTACCCGTCGAGCAGCCGCCGCACGGTGAGCGCGATCTTGACCCGCGTCCGCCCGCCGGGTTCGGCCAGGTCGATGCCGAGCACCCCGCCGAGCTGGCCGAGGCGGCGGGCGACGCTGCTGTGGTGCAGGTGCAGGAGCTCGGCCGCGCCGCGCAGGGAGCCGGTCGAGCAGTAGGCGTCCAGGGTCCTGAGGTCGTCGGGGTGGTCGGCCAGGCGGGCGAGCGCGGCCACGTCGGCGTTGGCGCGGGCGATCTCCGGCGGTACGTCGGCCAGCAGGGCCAGCGCGCCGAGATCGGCGTACCGGATGACGGGTTCCCCCGGGGTCGTGAAGCGCAGGGCGGTCCGCGCCTCCCGCCAGGACCGGCCGAGGCCCGCCCGTGAACCGGCCGGGAATCGCGCCGGGTCGACGGCGGCGGCCAGCAGCACGCCCACGTCGCGGAGGGGCGCGGCCTTCACCAGACCGGCCGGGCAGACCAGGCGCGCGACCCGGTCGAGCGGAGCCGGTGAGACGACGGCGGCGACGGCGACCGGCGGGCCGGGGGCGAAGCCCAGGAGGCGCAGCGCCCTCGCCCTGGCCGCCTCGTCGGCGTCCTCGCTGATCACAAGTTCGACGAGGGCGGGGTCGGCCATGGTGGTGCGGGCCGGGCCGTAACGCTCGACGACCGACGCGGCGGCGAGGGCGAGGCGGTCGAGCAGGAGTTCGTCGAGCGGGCCGGGCGGGCCGGGGCGTTCCAGCCAGACCGCGCCGATCTCCTCGTCGTCGAGGGAGATCGGCGTGACCGTGGACGGCGGCGGGGCCGGGGCCCGCGCCCGGCCGCCGTCGGGCGCGAACCGGATCACCCGCCCGCCGTCGTGGAGCCGGATGCCGGCCACGCACTCGGCCAGGCCCGCCGAGGCGCGGGCCAGGGCCGGGAGGTCGACCCGGCGGCGCATCAGCGTGTCGTAGAACATGACGACCCTGATCGCCCCCTCGGCCTGGGAATCCAGGTGCGACAGGCGTACGGCGAGTGCCTCCATGCCCCGAGGATAAAAGCCCGCAGTACGGCGCGGATTCCGGCCCGCCCACGCGACGGATGGCGGATGATCCCGGGCGCGGCGGCCGGGAGGATGGCCGCCATGGATCCCGAACTCGACCCGTTCGTCCCGCTGATCCCCCGGCCGAACTACGCCGACCCGGTGGCCGAACGCACGATGACCGCCGCGCTGGTCGCCTCCCTGCCCGCCCCGGACACCTCGGCCCTGGAGGTGACCGACGCCGCCGTGCCCGTGCCGGTGCGCGTGTACCGGCCGAGGGACACGCGGGGCGCGGTCGTCTGGCTGCACGGCGGCGGGGGCATCGTGGGCGACCTCGACACCGAGCACCCCTCGGCGGCCCGGCTCGCCGAGGCGTCGGGCGCGCTGGTCGTCTCGGTCGGCTTCCGCCTCGCGCCCGAGCACGTGTTCCCGGCCGCCCTCGACGACGCCTACACCGTGTTGTGCTGGCTCGCCGAGCACGCCGCCGACCTCGGCGTCGACCCGGATCTGATCGCCGTCGGCGGCATGAGCGCGGGCGGCGGCCTCGCGGCGGCCATGACGCTGCGGGCCCGCGACGAGGACGGCCCGCCGATCCGCTTCCAGCTCCTCAACCAGCCGATGCTCGACGACCGCAGGCACACCTGGTCGGCGCGGGCCTTCACCCGCACCCCCCGGCTCGACGCGGAGAACCTGGCCCTCATCTGGCGGGCCAACCTCGGCTCCGCCCCCGCGACCCCGTACGCCGCCCCCTCCCGCGCCGCCGACCTGTCGGGCCTGCCGCCCGCCTACATCGCCACGGCCGAGTTCGACCCGCTGCGCGACGAGGGCCTCGCCTACGCGGTGCGCCTCCTCCAGTCGGGCGTCTCGGTCGAACTGCACCAGTGGCCGGGCACCTTCCACGGCTCCCAGGCGATCCTGTCGGCCCGGGTGTCCCAGCGGCAGAACGCCGAACTCGGCGCTGCCCTGCGGCGTGCCCTGGAGACGTCTGACCAGCCCGGTTAGCGGGGAGGTCCGAAGGATGGACCGCGTGCTGGTGTTCGACGTCAACGAGACCCTGATCGACATCGAGTCGATGAACCCGCTCTTCGAGAGGATCTTCGGCGACGCCCGGGTCGTCCGGGAATGGTTCGGCCAGCTGATCACGTACTCGATGACGGCCACGTTGTCCGGCCGGTGGACCGACTTCTTCACCCTCGGACAAGGGGTGCTCGGGATGCTGGCCGACGTCCACGGCGTCGAGATCACCCCGCACGACGTCGCCGACGTCAAGGAGGCGATGCGGACCATGCCCGCCCACCCCGACGTCGAGCCCGGCCTGGCCCGGCTGCGGGAGGCGGGTTTCCGGCTGGTCACCCTGACCAATTCGCCGGCCGCCGCTGACGCGCCGAGCCCGCTGGAGCACGCGGGGCTGGCGTCCTACTTCGAGCGCGCGTTCACCGTCGAGGCCGCCCGCGCCTACAAGCCGGCCCCGCGGGTCTACCGCCTGGTGACCGAGGGCCTCGGCGTGCCGCCGTCGGCCTGCCTCATGGTCACCTGCCACGTCTGGGACAGCGTCGGCGCCCAGAGCACCGGCTTCTCGGCGGGGCTGATCACCCGGCGGGGCAACGCGCCGCTGCCGGTGGCCGCGCTGCCGCGGCCCGACTTCGTCGCGCCCGACCTGCCGGCCCTGGCCGGGAGAATCGTCGAGGGCCGGCCCGGATGGATTCCGGACCGGCCCCGGTGAACGGCGGTTACGGCGCGGAGACCCCGTCGAGGATGCCCACCGCGTCGGTGCCCGGCGTGACGACGAGCTTGCGGGTCAGGGTGTACGACCCGCCCGCCGGAACCTCGACGTTGAACCGGCTCATCACCCAGTTGCCCGCGGCGAAGACGTCGAAGGCCGACGCCGGGGCGCCGTAGACGAGGCCGAAGACCTGCGGGTCGGTGCCGGTCATGCCGATGTACGGCTTGGTCGGCGTGTAGGCCGCCGCCGTGCCCGGCACCACGACCCCGGCGCCCGGGATGACGCTGGCCTGGCCGGCCGCGTCGTGGTCCATGGCGTCACCGGTCCACAGGTTCAGCGGGGTCGCGCCGGCGTTGCTCAGCTCCGTCGCGACCGTGGCGAAGTCGTCGCCCGGCTTCAGCGTGTACGTCGTCGTCGCCGTCAGCCCCGTGAAGCCGGTGACCGGGCCGGACACCCGGACGACGGCCTTGTCGCCGGTCGCCTGGACGATCTTGACGTCGGTGGCCGCCACGGTCCGGATGTCCCACGCGCTGCCGCCGGTCGGCTGGGTCGCCGAGACGTAGGGCAGGTTGATCCAGTCGAACTGGTCGGCCATGCCGCGCACGGCCACGTCGACCGGCTTGCCCCGCGTGCCGCCGGAGAGCTGCGCGTCGTTGTAGGCGTCGGCGACGGCGACCGAGAGCTTGTCGTTCTCGATCACGACGTCGCCGGCGCCCGCCTCGACCAGGCCGGAGCCGATCTGCTTGCCGTAGCTCGCCTCGACCGTGACCGGGCTCAGCGAGACGTCGGCGACGCCGTTGCCCTCCGCCGGCACGGTGACCGTGGCGGTGGCGGTCAGGTAGCCCAGCTTGGCCACCCGGACGTCGTACGGACCGGCGGGGGCGTCCACGAGGTACTTGCCCTGGGCGTCGGTGGCGGTGGTGGCGACCACCGCGCCGGCCTTCTCCAGGGTGACGCGGGCGCCCGCGACGGGGTCGCCGCCCGCGGTGACCGTGCCGGCCGCGCGGGCGGCGTCCGGGACCGTGTCGTCGTGCAGGTCGATCTCGCCGGCCCACTTCGCGATGTTCCGGGTGGGGTCGCCGCCGCTGGTCGCGTAGTCGGTCAGGTGGTAGAAGCTGAACTGCTTCGTCGCACCGGGGGCCAGCGTGGCGTCGTAGTAGAGGCCCTCGACGTAGCCGTACGCGCCGACGGCGGCCGGGGTGTCGAGCGCCCAGGCGAGACCGTGCGCGGCCTGGCCGTTGGCAGTGGCGGCGTCGGCGCCGACGTAGACGTACTTGCCGGTCCAGCCGGTGGTCTTCAGGCCGGGGTTGGTGCCGGCGAAGCCCGGGATGCGGCCGTTGTCAACCGAGCTGTCCGGGTCGATCATGTAGTTGAAGTAGCCCTGGTAGCCCGTCGTGCCGGTGTTGGTCAGCTTGACCGTCATCTTCACGATGGGGGCGCCGGGGAGGGTCTCGTACCGGACCTGGGCCTTGATCGCCGGGTTGGCCTTGTACTGGCCGTTGCCGACCACGGCCGCGCCGTCGACCGACAGGTCGGGCAGGTCGATCAGGTCGTTCGGGCGGTCCCACGAGTCGGGCGGGGTGAGGCTCGGACGCAGCAGCATCTCGCCCCAGTCGAGGGTCTCGGCGCCGTTGGCGTCGTTGAGCATCAGGTCGGACAGGTGGCCCTGGCCGAGACCGCCCGCGCCGTTGTTGGCGGCGGTGTACGGGGTGATCGAGGCCCGGATCTTGTCGTTGGCCAGGTAGTAGTACTCCTTGCCCGCGACGAAGTCGGTGCGGGTGCTGCCGTTGCCGTAGTCGGGCGTGTACGTCGACTTGCCGGCGACCGGATGGGTGACCTTGATCAGCTTCAGGTCGGCCTTCTGGTCGCCGGTCGTGCCGACGGTGACGCCGACGGCCGAGCGGTCGTCGGCGATCAGGCCGCGCTTGGCCGCGGTGACGTTCCAGGTGGCCGCCGCCAGGCCGAGGGTGTAACGGCCCTTGGCGTCGGTGCTGGTCACCGCGGTGTCCTGACCGGCGGCGACGGCGGTGACCTTCGCGCCGGCGATCGGGTCGCCGGTCTCCTCGTCGGTGACCGTGCCGCTGACCGTCGCCCAGCGCGGCGCGGACTCGCCGCCCGGCACGTAGGCGTACAGGTTGCCGTCCCAGGCGCCCGCGACGACGGTGTTGCCGCTGACGGCCGGGCCGGCGCCGACCCAGGTGCCGATCTCGTGGTTCCACAGGATCTGGCCGGTGTCGGTGGCCAGGGCGTAGAACCGGCCGTTGTTGGCGCCGACGAAGAGGGTGTCGCCGGCGACGACCGGGCTGGACATGACGCCGCCGTGGTAGATGTCGCCGGGCAGCAGCCGCTCCCAGAAGACGTTGCCGGTCTGGGCGTCGAGGGCGACGACCGCGCCGCTCGGGAAGCCCATGTAGACGACGCCGTCCCTGACGGCCGCGGCGCTCGGGGTCGAGCCGCTGGAGACGAGCGAGGAGCGCGGGCTCTGGTAGGTCCAGAGCGTCGCGCCGGTCTTGGCGTCGCGGGCGACCATGCCGTTGTTGGCGCCGATGAAGACCTTGCCCTCGGCCGCCGTCGGCACGCCGTCCTGCCAGCTGCCGAGCGCCTCGGTGCCGGTCCACTTGCGGGCGCCGGTGGCCAGGTCGTAGGCGAGCACGCGGTCGGCGGTCTCGTTGCCGACGAACACGGTGCCGTCCATGACGGCGGGCGTGCCGTCGCTCATGGTCGCGCCGGACATCGGGGAGGCCCAGATCTGCTTTCCGGTACGGGTGTCGAGCGCCTTCAGCACGCCCTGGCTGCCGATGCCGAAGCGGGTCTGGTAGGGCCAGAGCACCGTGTGGCCGGAGACGGCCGGCGAGTAGTAGCCGTAGGTGCGCTGGTTGTTGGGGGCCGGGGCCTGCTCGGGCACGGCCTTCCAGCGCAGCTCGCCGGTCTCGGCGTCGACGGCGTACAACTCCGAGCCGAGGGTCGGCGCGAAGACCAGGCCGTCGCCGAAGGCGAGGCTGCCGTGGATCGACTGCGGCACCTCGACGTTCCACAACTCCCGGCCGTTCCTGAGCCGGATGGCGTGGATGCGGCTGTTGCCGTCGCCGTTCTCGTCGCGGGTGCCGGCGTACACGACGCCGTCGTGGATGACCGGCGAGCCGGTCAGGAAGGTGCCCTCGGAGCGGAAGCTCCAGGCCAGGCGGCGGCCCGGCTCCTGGGCCGGCGCGACGCCGGTGTGGCCCTGGTCGCCGTGGTGCTGGGTCCAGTCGTCACCGGCGACCGTCTTCAGCTCCGGCTCGTCGGTGAGGGTGAACTCGGCCGACTTGGTCCACACCTTGCCCGCCGCGTCGGTCACCTGGACGTCGATGCGGTGCGGGCCCGGGGTCTGCTGGCTGTTGGGCAGGTTGCCGTGCCAGGTGAACTCGCCGCTCGGGTAGAGCGGCCGCCAGTTCTTGTCGCCCGCGATCTGGAAGCGCGCCGAGACGACCTCGTCGCCGGTGTCGTAGGCGTTGATCTGCACGTCGGGCATGCCGGCGGCCGGGACCTTCGAACCGGGGGCGGGGTTGACGATCGTGATGCGCTCGTTCTCCCCGTACATGCGGAAGGGGTTCTCGAAGCCCGGGCCGGCCATGTGGATGTAGCGGAAGCCGCGGGGCGCGTTGTCGATCGTGTAGGAGCTCGACACCGTCTGGATGTGCTTGGCGGTCGAGGCGAACGCCGACTTGTTCTCGACGTGGTTGGAGTGCTCGTGGCCGACCAGGATCAGCTGCGCCTTGTACTGCTCCAGCACGTCGCCGAAGGCGTCGTAGGTCGACGGCGAGCCGAACGGCACGTTCATCGGCTGGTGGGTCAGCACGACCACCTCGATGCCGTCGTGCACGTTGGCGGCCAGGTCGTCCTTGAGCCAGTTCAGCTCCTCGTCGAACGGCGCGGAACCGTTGTTCTCCAGCACGACGAAGTGCCGGTTGCCGTAGTTGAACGAGTACCACTCCGGACCGACGTTCCTGCGGTAGTTGTCGATCCGGTCCGCGTACGCCGAACCCCCGGCGTACTCGTGGTTGCCGACAGCCGGCCACACGCCGACGGCCGACTGCTGGGTGCCCCGGCGGTAGGTGTCGAACTGCCCCTGGCTGGCGTCGTTGGTGAGGTCGCCGCTGACCGCGATGAAGCGCAGGTCGGTGCCGGTGGAGTTGATCTCGCGGATCTGGTCGGGCAGCTGCGCGTTGACGTGCGGGTCGGCGATGTTGGCCCAGGAGAAGGTGTCGCCGTCGGAGAGCTCGTCGCGCACGAGCGCGAAGTCCGCGGTCGGCGTGGCGTCGTCGGCCAGCTCGCCGAGGTTCGCCCAGAACCTCGGCTCCTTGTACTGGTCGAGGCCGAACCGGTAGCCGCGGGGCTGGGTGGCCCACACGATGTCGGTCTTGCGGCGGTCGGTGGAGATCGTCAGGGAGTAGGAGCCGTCGGCGGCGGTCGTGGTGGAGACCGTGCCGTCGGACACGCGCACGCGGGCCAGACCGGCCTCACCGGCGTCGCGGCGGCCGTCGCCGTTGGCGTCGGCGTACACGACGCCCGTGACGATCGCCTCGGGCGGGTCGATGGCGTTCGCGGCATATGTGGTGAGCGGACCCGCCACGACACTGACGGCGAGCGCCAGCGTGACGGTGTACAGGACGGCGCGCATGCGCGCGCGTGTCCCGGTTAACGCGGACAATTCGTGATCCTTCAGGTGAGGAGCGGGGAACGCTCGACGAACCAGATGAGACCGGCACCCGCGACGGCGACAGCCGCCCCGACGGTGCCGAGCATGAGGGCGCGGGCGGCGACCGGCCCGGTCGCGGCCCTGCGCAGGAACACCAGCGCCGGGAAGGCCAGCGCGATGAGCGCGAGCTGGGCGATCTCGATGCCGACGTTGAAGGACACCAGGTTGACCAGCATCGGCAACGACGCCGGCCCGTCGACGCTCAGGGAGCCCGCGAACCCGAGCCCGTGCAGCAGCCCGAAGCCGAACACGACGGGCAGCCGGTGGCCCGTCCGGGGCGAGAGCAGGTTGTCGAGCGCCACGAACGCGATCGAGAGCGCGATGAGCGGCTCGACGATCCACCCGGGCACGCTGACCCAGCCGATCGCGGCCAGCACGAGGGTCACCGAGTGGGCGACGGTGAAGGCGGTGGCGACCTCGACGACGTCGCGCAGCCGCTTCGCGCCCAGCAGCAGGGCCAGCAGGAACAGCACGTGGTCGAGCCCGAACAGCAGGTGCTCCGCGCCGAGCAGCACGAACCCCGGGATCTCCCCGAGCGGGTCGGCGTGCCCGGCCGTCACGCTGGTGCGGGCCAGGTCGAGCAGGGCCGAACCCCGGATCCCGTCCACGTCGTAGGCCACGGTCGTGCGGACGTCGTCGACGAGCCCGTCGGCGGCGTCGAAGACGTCGCTGCGCACGGTGAGCGCGCCGGACGCCGGGCACGCGTAGGCGAGCCCGACCCGCACCGCTCCCGAGTCGGTCAGCTCGACGCGCCCGCCCTCCTGGGCGGCGCACCCGATCGAACTGCGGCTCAGCCGCAACGCCCCGCCGATGTAGGCGGCCACCTCGGCCGCGTGCGCGTCGAGCGAGTCGCGCCGCACCCCGGCGGGCACCTCGGCGACCCCGCCGTCCGCGTCCGGGCTCACCACCCCGTCGAGACTCAGCAGCCGCCCCAGGACGTCGTACTCGACGTCGACGACCGCCGCCACCTCTTCGCCGTGCCCCCGCAGGTCGACGGCGACCGAGGTGGCGCGGACGTGCGCCTGCGCCGGAGCCGCGGCGAGGAACGTGACGACGAGGGCGGCGAGCAGGGCGAACAGGCGCACGGGGGGCACTTCCGTCATGGGGGGAATGGCGGTCGTTTCCCAACACTGCTGCGGTCGCTTCGGCCCCGGCAACCTCCGCCGCCCCAATTCACCGACCCTTCCGCTCATGGTCACCCACTGGCCGAAAGGTGGGCTTCTGGGGGTCGGAATCCGTTTCACTCAGCCAGGGCGCCCGCCATCCGGTCGAGGATCAGGTCGAGGACCTCCCGGGTGGTGGCGAAGTTCAGCCGGGCTCGCGACCCTGCGACGGAGCCCACCGCGCCGGAGCCGAACTCGCTCCCGGCGCTGAGCTCGACGCCCGCGTTCCGGCGGAACCAGTCGGCGGCCTCCTCGCCGAGCCCGGCGTCGCGGCAGTCGAGCCAGGCCAGGTAGCCGGCCTCCGGGACGAGCAGGTCCAGGCCCGGCATGGCGGCGACACGCTCGGCGAGGTGGTCGCGCTGCCGGGTCAGGTGGGCGGTGACGGCGGCCAGCCACGCGTCGCCGTGCGCCCAGGCGGCACGGGTGGCCTCCACGCCGAGGACGTTGGTGGCGCCGTACAGGTCGGGCGGCTGGGCGTCCCAGGCGGTGCGCAGCACCGCCGGGCCGACGTGGGCGAGCGCGGTGCGCAGCCCCGCGATGTTGAACGCCTTGGACGCCGACGTCACGGTCACGGTGCGGGCGGCCGTGCCCGCGTCGAGGGCGGCGAACGGGGTGTGGCGGTGCGGGGCGTGGACGAGGTCGGCGTGGATCTCATCGCTGATCACGATCAGGTCGTGGCGTTCGGCCAGGTCGGCGACGCGCCGCAGTTCGCCGGCGGTGAAGACCTTGCCGGTGGGGTTGTGGGGGTTGACCAGCAGCAGGATCCGGGCGCGCCCGGCGCGTACCCGGTGCTCCAGCAGGTCGTGGTCCCAGGTCCAGCCCCCGCCGGGACCGGGTTCCAGCGGGGCCGCGACGAGCGGGCGGCGCATCGACTCCAGGGTGCGCAGGAACGGCGGGTAGTTGGGCGTGAAGGCCACCACGCCGTCCCCCGGCTCGGTGAGGAGCGTCAGGGTCAGCTGAAGGCTCTGGATGAGGTCGGTGACGCCCCGGACGTGACCCGGGTCGGGCCGCCAGCCGTGACGCCGGCGCATACGTTCGGCGAACGCCCCGGCCAGCGGGTGGCCGTCCCAGTCGGGGTAGCCGAGGTCGCCCCGGTCGAGGGCGGCCCCGATGGCCTCGGCGATCACGGGCGCGAGCGGGAAGTCCATGTCGGCCACCCAGGCGGGCAGCAACGACGGTCCGGGGCGGTGCCACTTGACGCCGTGTTTCGCCCGCAACCATCCGATCGGCGCCTCGACCGGATCGGCCGGGCGACGCGCCGCGAGCAGGCAGTCCCGCATGATCTCCATCTGGCCGTGATGCTGGGCCAGTTCCTCGTAGAGGTGCTGGAGGGCCGAGTCACGGGTGAGTTCCCGGCGCGGGCCGAGCGCGCCGGGGTCCGGTTCGGCGTGCAGGGGCGCCCCCGGCCGGGAGGCCCGCACGTCGTCACGGAGCACCTCCAGCGCGCGGGCGGCCCCGTCCCGCAGGAGGGCGACCGGGCCGGCCGCGTGGAACTCCGCCTGCCGGTCGCGCCGCACGGGGCGTCCGGCGACGAGGTGGCCGCCCCAGTACTCCATCACGCCGAGGCAGTGCGTGAGCAGCGCGAACGGGGTGTTGGCCCCGGGCAGGGCGGGCCGGGTGTTGGCCAGCTCGTCGCCGAGCTCGCCGAGGATCGTGCTCATCCCGCCGACCGCACGATCGGCGAAGAAGAGGAAGTCCTCGCCGGTGATCGCCACAGGCATGTAACCGTCTTGCATGGTTACACGATTGCACGTCGCTTCCGTAACCTGTCAAGATGGTTACATGGGGTTCGTGTTCGTGAGCGGCCGCCGCTCCCTCGACTTCGCCGGCACCCGCAAGTGGCGGCACGGCGACGCGCCGGAGGAGCAGCTGCTCTCGCCCGCCGACCTGTCCAGATGGGTGGAGGCCGCCGGACTGCTCGACGTCGTGCCCCCGTTCGGCGAATCCGACCTCGCCACCGCGATCGACCTGCGGGAGGCCGTCTACCGCACGGCGTCGGCCCGCCTCGACGGACGCCGGCCGGACCAGGACGACGTGACCCTCCTGAACGACCACGCCAGACGCCCGGCGCTCGTCCCCACCCTGCGGCCGGACGGAAGCACCCGCCGGTCGGGCACCGTCGGCGAGCTGCTGGCCACCCTCGCCGCCGACCTGCTCGACCTGCTGGCCGCCCCGGTCCCCGGCCCCGGCCGCGTCAAGCGCTGCGCCAACACCGAGTGCACCCGCCTGTACGTCGACGCCTCGCGAGCGGAGAACCGGCAGTGGTGCGGCATGTCCGAATGCGGCAACCGCGCCAAGGTCAGGGCGTTCCGCCGGCGGCAGAGCTTGTAGGGGCTCTGTCGAGATCTCGTGCACCGCCTGGCCACGGCACGGCGGCACCGTCATGATCTTGACGACGCCTCACCGATGGGAGCCACGATGTCCGGCCGCTCACGCGTGTTGTCGGCTTCCGCGCTCTGCGCGGCCGCTCTCGCGGCCCTGGCGTGGCCACGCGGGATCTCGGCTGCTTCAACGACGACGTCCCTGGGGACGGGTTCGACTCGGTCACGTTTACGGGGCCGGACTCGCTGGAGATCCGGGTGGGCGACGGGCGAAGGTTCCCCATAGCGCTCCACCCCGGCTCGGGCCGGCCGCGGACGACGGTCTCCCTCAGTTGCTGACCGCGCCGCTCCGGGCCCGGTGGCCGCTGGGAGACACGCCCCGGACCCGTTTGAACGCGACGCTCAGCGCGAACGCGTTGGCGTAGCCGACCCGCCGGGCCACCGAGTCGATCGTCGTGTCGGACGAGCGCAGCAGGTCGGCGGCGAGCGCGATGCGCCAGCCCGTCAGGTACGTCAGCGGCGGCTCCCCCACCAGGACGGCGAACCGGCGGGCGAACGCGGCCCTCGACGCGCCGACCTTCTCGGCCATGGAGGCCACCGTCCACGGGTGGGCGGGGTCGTCGTGGATGAGCCGCAGCGCCGGGCCGATCACGGGGTCGCTCTGCGCGGCGTACCAGCCGGGGGCGTGGGCCTCGGGGCGGGCGAACCAGGCGCGCAGCGTCGCGATGAGGGCCAGGTCGAGCAGCCGGTCGAGGACGACGCCCTGTCCGGGGCCCTCGTTGTCGACCTCGTGGGCCAGCAGCTCCATGACCGGCGAGGGCGTGCTCGACTTCGGCACCAGCACGATCTCCGGCAGGGCGTTCAGCAGCCGGTCGCTGACCTCGCCGCTGACCTGGTAGGTGCCGCTGGCCACGACCGCCGAGCCCTCGGCGGAACGGCCGCTGGTGCGCGGCCCCAGACGCATCTGGTCGGTGACGTCGGTGAGGTCGAGGGTGGTCAGCCGGTTGCCGGGGAGGACGACGATGTCGGGCGGGGTGGCCGGGTCGTCGCCGACGGTGTAGTGGTTCGGGCCCTTGACGATGGCCACGTCGCCGGCGGACAGCAACATCGGCTCGCCGTGGTCGGGGACGATCCAGGCGTGGCCGCGCAGCGTGGTGGCCAGGGCGAGCCGGGCCTCGTCGGCGATGCGCAGCGCCCACGGCGGCTCGAGGATCGCCCGGCAGAAGGCCGCGCTGCGCGCGCGGACGCCGTCGAGGAGGTCGGCTAGGGGGTCCATGGGCCCAGCGTAGACGTACAGACATGGAATCGAGTCAGACGAACATGGATCGTCTCACCGTTGCCGGATGTACTTGGTCGTACACGAAGACCAAGACGGAGGTAACCACGATGTACGCGATCACCGGAGTGACCGGCCACGTCGGCGGCGTGGCGGCGCGGGAGCTGCTGGGCAGAGGAGAGGCGGTGCGGGCGGTGGTCCGCGACGCGGCCAAGGGGGCCGACTGGGCGGCGGCGGGCGCGCAGGTGGCCGTGGCCGACCTGGGCGACCGCGCGGCGCTGGCCGAGGCGTTCCGCGGGTGCGCGGGCGCGTTCGTGCTGCTGCCGACCGATCTGACGGCGGCCGACCCCGACGCCGCCCACCGGGCGCTGGGCGACGCCATCGCGGGGGCGGTGGCCGACAGCGGGGTCCCGCACGTGGTGGTGTTGTCGTCGATCGGGGCCGAGCTGGCCGAGGGCACCGGGCCGATCCGCTGGCTGCACCACCTGGAGAACGTGGTGCGGGCGACCGGCACGCGGGTGACGGCCATCCGGTCGTGGCACTTCCAGGAGAAGGCCGAGATGCTGCTCGGCGCGGTGCTCGGCCAGGGCGTCTACCCGGTGTTCGCCGACTCGGCCGACGTGCCCGTCACCATGGTGGCCACCCGCGACATCGGCGTCCTGACCGCCGACGTGCTGCTCTCCCCCGCCCCGGGCGGCGAGATCGTCAATCTCGAAGGCCCTCGTTACACCGAGCGCCAGGTCGCCGAGGAGCTGTCGGCCGCGCTCGGCCGTCCGCTCCAGGTCGTCACCATTCCCCGGGAGGGGTGGGCCGGGGCGATGGTGGACGCGGGGCTGCCGCCGCGGATCGCGGCGGAACTGGCCGAGCTCTACGACGCCGAACGGCTCGGCCTGTACCGGAACGAGGGCGACCGGACCGTCACCGGCCGGACCGAACTGGCCGAGACCCTGGGCCGGCTGGTCACCTCCCTCGCCTGAGCCAGGCGCGGAAGGCCCCGAGGCCCTCTTCAGGGGCGGCGCGGCCGACGCCGACGCGGAACCGGTCGGCGGGCGCAGGCGTGAGCTCCGACCGGTAGATGCTCGCGGGCAGCAGCAGGACGCCGGCCTCGGCCACGAGGCGGGCGCAGAACTCCTCGACGCCGTCGGGCCCGAGGTAGCGGGGGTAGGCGACGCAGCCGCCGTCGGGCGCGCGCCACTCGAAGAGGTCGGGGAACTCGGCGAAGAACGTGTCGAAGACCGGCACGTTGCGGGCGATCAGGGCCCGGTTGCGGGCCAGGATCGTGTCACGGGCCTTGAGCGCGATCCGGGCCAGCACCTCGCTGGGCGCGGAGTTGCAGATGGTGGTGTAGTGCTTGGCCCGCTCCAGCCGCCCGAGCAGGTCGCGGTCGCGGCAGGCCAGCCAGCCGATCCGCAGGCCCGGCAGGCCCAGCGCCTTCGACGTCACGTTCAGCGACAGGGCCCGCTCCGACAGGTCGGCGGCCTGCGGCAGGGTGCGGGCGGGGTCGCGTTCGAGACCCCGGTAGACCTCGTCGCTGAACAGGTACACGCCGTGCTCGTCGCAGATCCGGGCCAGTTCGGCGAAGTCGCCGGCGGAGACGACCTTGCCGGTGGGGTTGTTGGGGAAGTTGACCGACACGACCCGGGTGTTCGGCCTGATCGCCGCCCTGATCCGGTCGAGGTCCAGGGCCCAGTCGTCGCCGGGGTCCAGGGCCACGCCGGTGACCTCGCACAACGCCAGCGGCACGGTCTCGGCCGCCTGGTAGTTCGGGGTCACCACCACGGCGTGGTCGCCGGCGTCGAGCAGCACGTTCATCGCCAGGTAGAGGGCCTCTTCCGCGCCCGCGAAGCAGAGGACGTCGGCGGCGTCGACCCGGTCGTAGGTTCCCGCGACGGCCTCGCGCAGGGCCGGGTCGCCGTAGGTGGTGGTGTAGCCGAGGGACAGGTTCTCGAACGCGGCCCGGTCGTCGTCGCCGGCCAGCGCCAGCAGGTCGCGCAGCGACATGCTCTGGGCGTCGGAGGCGGTGAGGTGGTGACGTGCGGTGAACTCCCACCGGGAGAAGTACGTCTCGAGTCGGAAGTCGGGCAGCCGGGTCATGCGTGGTCCTTCGGGTTCGGTGCTCTGAGCTCGGCCAGCAGGCCGTAGAGGGTGGATCGGGAGACCCGCAGCGCCCCGGCGACGACCGGGGCGGCGCGGCGCACCGCGAACACCTTGGCCTCCTCCAGCCGGGCCAGCACGGCGAGGCGGTCGGCGCGGGTCAGCCGCTCCACCGGGCGGCCGCACTCGCGTACGTAGGACCCGACGACGTGCTGGACGCGCTCGCTCCAGTCGTGCTCGAACAGCGGCTCCGGCCGCGCGACGGTCGGCGCGCCGAAGGCGGACAACACGGCCGCGGCCTGCTCAAGCGGGCCGCGGTCGAGGTTGACGCACACCACGACCGACGCCCGGCCGTCGGCGTCGCGCAGGATCGCGCTGACCGACGACAGGCGGCGGCCGTCGGCGAGCAGCTTCTCGTAGGGCCCGAACACGTCGGGGGCGGTGGGGTCCAGGCTGTCCAGCTCTCCCAGCGACGACGGATCGCCGGGGCCGCGGGCGCTCATCGGGTTCCAGACGGCCAGGATCCGGTCGGTGCCGGGGTCGTGCAGGACCACTTCGGCGTACGGGCCGAGCAGCGCCGCGACGGCCTGGCACACCGGCGCCCACGTCCGCACCCGGGAGTCGTCGTCCATGGCGTGGACTCTATGTCCAAGCTGGACGGAACGTCCAGTCGGCTTACTTTATCGGACGGCTGACAAATGGTCCGACTTTCTCGTAAGTGAACACCTACTGAATGGTAGCGGTCGATATCGAGCCGTGATATTCGCGCGGTGAACCGAGCCCACAGTTGAACCGTCAACCACACGATCCTCTGCAGAAACGGAGGACGTGTTTTTTCACGGAAGGAATTTCAGTGGCTATCAGGTTGCCGGGCGGACGCACGATCGGGATTTTGACCGTCGGCGCACTCGCGGGTTCGATTTTCGCCGTCGGAAGCATGGCGACCGCTTCTTCGGCTGCTGACACCGTCATCTACGCCTGTGTCAACAAGAAGACCCGGTACGCGCGCATCGTCAACGCGACCACGAAGTGCCGCGCGACCGAGACGAAGGTCACCTGGGGCGGTCAGGGCGCACAGGGCCCGGCGGGCCTCCAGGGCATGACCGGCGCGACCGGCCCCCAGGGCCCGAAGGGCCAGACCGGCCCGCAGGGTCCCAAGGGTCAGACCGGCGCGGCCGGACCGCAGGGCGTCAAGGGCGAGACCGGCCCCGCCGGCCCGCAGGGCCCGAAGGGTGAGACGGGTGCGACCGGCCCGGCCGGCGCGAAGGGCGAGAAGGGCGAGACCGGCCCCGCGGGCCCGGCCGGCCCGGCGGGCGCGAAGGGCGCCGACGGCCGCAACGGCGCCGACGGCAAGGACGGCAAGGACGGCACGTCCGCCGGCGTCACGCCGGTCATCAAGACCGGCACCGAGAAAACGGTCGAAAGCAGCTCGGACATCACCTTGACCTGGTGCGACGCGGGCAAGAAGGTCGTCGGCGGCGGCTATGAGATCGCCTCCGGGACCGACAACGTCAAGAACGTGTCCATGAACAAGCCCGTCATCAACGGCAACACCACCGGCTGGGCGGTTCGGGTCACGCTCGAACACAAGAAGAGCGCCACGCTCAAGGTCTACGCCATCTGCGTCTGACCTGACGCGCGAAAAGCCCTTCCGGCTCGACCGGAAGGGCTTTTTCTTTAGCAGCGGTTCTCCTTGGCCGAAGGCCGTCCGGGCGGCCGACGCGGGTGATGCCGCTCCGGTCGGAACACCTAACCCTTGGCGATCACGCCGCAGGCGATGCGGCCGCCCGAGTCGCCCGCTTTCAGGGTCTCGGCGTCGGGGCCCTTCTGGCCCGTCTGGTTCTGGTAGCGGTCGGGGATGTTCGCGTGGTTGTCGGCCAGGGCGTGGATCATGATGGAGCTGCCGTCCACGTCGAACAGCTGGGCCACCTGGAAGCGGTCGGTCACCGCCGAGGCGGTGCCGGTGCCGTCGGCGCCGACCAGCAGGTTGGGCAGGTCTCCCGTGTGGTGGTCGTGCGAATGGGAGCCGAGGTCGAAGTGGCCGCCCGCGCTGAAGAAGGGGCTGCCGGTGGCCGGGTCCTTCGACTCGGGGTCGCAGACGCCCTTGGCGTGCACGTGGAAGCCGTGGTAGCCGGCCGGCAGGTTCGTCACGCCGACCGTGACCTTCGACTTGCCGTTTCCGGCGTCCTCGATCTGGAGCGAGCCGACCGTCTGGCCCTGCACGTTCTTGATGACGGCGCCGGCGGGCACGCCGCTCTGTCCGGGCTTCAGCACGCCCAGCGCGGTGACGCCGACCATGACGGCGCCGACCCCCAGCGGGACGACCAGCGGCAAACGGGCCTTACTCAGCATCAGCGGTCTCCCGGTGTGGGTTTCTCCGATCAAGGAGAGAGGTTCCCACCGAAATGTCCGCTTTCTCGGCGCCGAAGGCAAAGGTTCCCGAAGGCCGTCTCTCCCCCGGAGAGACGGCCCCCGGTCCCGGGCGCTAGAAGCCGGGCGCCCAGAGGGCCCAGACGCTGCCCGACGGGTAGCAGCTGTACCAGGGCCAGACACCGCCGAGACCGCGCTGCCCGGCGGCCTCGCACGCGGTGCTGCTGGAGTAGTAGCCGACGACGCCGGCGTGGGCGGGCGTGGCGGTGAGGGTGACGGCGGTCAGGCCGAGCGCGATGATCCCCATCCGAAGAGCACGTCTTCTCACTAGGCTTCCTCTCCGAAAATAAAAAGAAACTTTCCTAAGAGATAAGCCAGGACGGGGGATCTGACAAGAGGGACGGCGGCGGTCCGCACGTGCGGACCGCCGCCGTCATGGGATTACGCGAAGGGCAGCCTGACGACGGTCTGGTTGCCGATCCCGACGTTGGTCGTGGTGGAGCCGATCGCGCTCCAGATCTCGACCCGCACCGAGCCGTTCGCCAGGTTGCCGAGCGCACCGGTGGCGCTCTTCACGCCGGCCGCCTGGGTGTAGTGCTCATACCCGGCCACCGGGTCGGTGGCGAAGTAGGTGTAGGTCTCCACCCGGTCCCAGCTGCCGTTGCCGGTCAGGTCGTAGGAGACCCTGACCTGGGTGGCGTTGCCGACGTTGGTCCCGGCGTCCACGAACACGTCGAACGTGGTGGCCGCGCCGCCGTACGTCGCGGTCAGGCCGGTCGCGGTGTAGACGGCGGCGTTGGTCGGCACGCCGTCGCGGTTGCCGTTGGCCGCCGCCAGCGTGACCGCGCCGGCCGCGCCCGTCGTCCCCGGCAGGGTGCCGTTCGACTGCGGGTAGCGGTTGGCGGAGAACGGGCCGCCCGGTGAGGGTGAGGGGCTGGGCGACGGGCTGGTCGGGCAGCCGCCCCCGTACACCTGGAACTCCCACAGCGAGTAGCCCCAGGCGGTGCCGCGCGCCGTGCCGTAGACCCGCACGTATCGGCCCGTCCCCGACACGGTCAGGTTGTCCGTGCCGCCGTCACCGGTGGTGGTGGTGTAGATGTCGGTCCAGGTCGTCCCGTTGGCGGAGGTCTGGATCTGGTACGACCGCCCGTAGGCCGCCTCCCAGTTCAGCTGCACCCGCGAGATGTTCTGCGTCGAGCCGAGGTCGACCTGGATCCACTGCGGGTCGCTGAACGCGCTGGCCCAGCGGGTGGCCGCGTTGCCGTCGACCGCCAGGCCGGCGGTGTAGGCGGCCTCGACGCTCGACGAGGTGGCCGGACGGCCCTGCGAGAGCAGGTTCGTGGCGCACGGACTCGGCGAGGGCGACGGGGACGGCGACGGGCTGGGCGACGAGGTGCCGCCGCCGGACGCGTTGCCGCCGCTCCAGGTGAACAGGCCCGAGGTGACGGTCTTGCCGGCCGGCGCGGTCAGCGTCGTGCCGTTGGAGAAGGTCACCGTGAGCGGGGAGCTCGTGATGTTGGAGGCGACGTAGGTGCGCGTCCCGTTCTTGACGAACACCTTCGCCAGCGGGTGGTTGGCGGTGACCGTCGTGTCGACCGTGCCGAGTGAGGCGAGGTTGCGCAGCCAGTGGAAGGTGTGCGCCTTGCTCTCGCCCTCCTCCGAGGTGAAGTTCGGGTTGGCCTGGAAGGCCGCCAGCGCGGCCGGTCCGTCGGCGAGGGCCCGGAACTCCTGGATGATGTCCTGCCAGACCGTCGGCGGGCCGCCGTTGTTGGTGACCAGCTCGTTGTAGTTGATCAGGACGTTCGAGGGCCACTCGCCGAGGTAGAAGTGGCCGCCGGTGATCGGCAGCATGTTGATGCCCTGGATCATCTCGGGCTCGCCGCTGAACCAGGTGGCGTACGCGCCGCCGGAGCCCCAGACCATGCCGACCGTGTTGTGGCCGAAGGCCGCCGGGAAGTTCTGGTTGCGCACGTCGAACCAGTACTCCTGGATCGCCGCGCTCTGGGTGGCGTAGATGAACACGCCGGCGTCGCGGACGGCGGTGTTGCCGGTCGCCTGCCCCCACTGGATCAGGGCGTTGGCGAAGTTCATGCCCTCCGACGACGACTCCTGGTTGTTGCCGGAGCCGAACGCGCCGTGCCCGGCCGCCCAGTCGTGGCCCGCGTAGATGTCGAAGTCACGCAGGTAGGGGAAGCGGGTGTCGTTGCGGTCGTAGTTGTTGGCGTCCCGGATCAGCAGGTCGACCATGCCGCCGTACTGCGCGTTGGTCGCCCAGGTCGGGTCGAACTTGGCCAGCGTCGCCGCGGCGGCGATGTAGTAGCCGTAGTGGAAGTGGTGGTCGTTCAGCTCCAGGTCGGAGCCGTAGGAGGCCGGGTAGCCGAGCAGGGTGCCCCAGGCCTGGTTGTAGTAGAAGACGCGGCTGGTCTTGCCGGAGCTGGCGGTGAACCAGTCGTTGAGCCGGGTCCTGATCCGGTTGAGCGCCGAGTCGCGGACCGAGGTCAGGTTGAGCTGGTCGGCGATCTCGGCGATGCGCGCCGCCCGGCCCAGGCCCTTGCCGGTCCAGTAGGTGTCGTCGCCGAGGCCCGCCGTGGGGTCGCCCAGCTCGGCGTTCAGGTAGTTGGTGATGGTGGTCAGGTCGCCGCCGGAGTTGTCGGCGACCGCCGGGATCTCGGGCAGCACGCCCTGGAACTTCATCGTCGTGCTGAACGAGCCGCCGGTGACGACCTTCATCTGGCCACGCGCCGACACGTAGGTCTCGGCCAGCGGGGTGGAACCGGTCAGGTAGTTCCACTGGTGCGGGTAGAGCGCGATGACGGTGCCGCTCGCGCCGCCCTCACGGGCCGTGGTGGTGAAGGTGTACGTGGTGCTGACGTTCGCGTTCCCGGGGTTGTACGAGTAGGACACCCGGGTGCCGGTCACGTGCGCGTGGGCGTACTGCGCGTAGGTGTTCGCCAGGCTGGTGCGGGTGGCGGCCGGGGTCGACGGCGTGGTCGGCAGGACGGCGACCGAGAAGTAGTTCTGGCCGTTCAGCGTCGAGGTGATGCTGGTGCCGCTGACCGTCCAGGTCGAGCCGCTGGGGGCGAAGCCCAGGTAGTCCTTGCCGTTGACGGTGAACCCGATGGTCCCGCCGCTGTTCGACCACACGGTCGGCGTGCCGCTGGTGGTGATCTGGGCGTTGCCGCCGGTCTTGGTGAAGTAGGCGAAGGGCAGGCCGTGACCGATGGTGGCACGAAGGGTCCGGGTGCCGTCGCTCCAGTACGGGGAGACCGTCCAGTCGGTCCAGCCGTCCACCTTCGTGTCCGGGGAGTTCAGGCCGGTGACGCCGACCAGGATGTTCTGCACGTACGGGTAGTGGTACTCGCCCACGCCGGTCGCGGTGCCGGTGATCGTGGCGGTGGTGTTGTACGAGAAGCCGAGCCCGCCGGCGAAGGTGTCGTAGGAGGTCGGGTGCGCGTGCAGCGGCTCGCTGTAGGCGCAGTCGAACCGCTTCCAGAGCAGCGACGACCACCAGTCGTTGGTGGGGACCGCGCCGGCGGGGGCGTTGGCGGTGACGTAGAGACGCGGGTTGGTCGACAGGGATCCGCAGCCGGACGGCAGCGCGCGACCGGCGGGCAGCGTGTCGGCGTACGATCCGGCGCCGACCGTGCCCGCCTGCGCGGCGGGCGTGCTGGCCACGAACGCGAGCATCGCGGCGATCATCGCCAGCACGACGCTGACCACGAGCGACCGCGACGCGGGGCGGCGGCCGGGCGGCGAGGTGCCGGGTAACTGAGCCCCGATGGGCTGGTCCATTCTTCCTCCGTGGGGGACGACCTGGCGGTGTGCGTTGGGGGGTGAGGTCTGAGGGGACCGCTTCTCTCCACTAACGCAGAGAGCGCTCTCTGCGCGGAAACTAGTGCCCGAAACGCCGCTCGTCAATGTTTCTGACTGATTACCCGGGCGTTAATCTCTCCCGGTGCAGGTCAGAGCGAGAGCGCTCTCAGCGACAGCGGGACGAAGATCGCGAGCAGCGCGGCCGACCAGAGCAGGACGGCGGCCACCGGGTGTGCGAGCGGCCACGCCGCGTCGGGGCCCGGCGCGCCCGGGTTGCCGAACAGCTCCCGCGCGGCGGCGGTGAGCGCGCTCACCGGGTTCCAGTCGGCCAGCAGGCGCAACCAGCCCGGCATGCCGCCGGTCGGCACGAACGCGTTCGACACCATCGTGACCGGCAGGGCCAGTGGCACCAGCGCGTCGGCGACCCGCTCGTCCCGGACCACCAGGCCCGCGTAGACGCCGGCCCAGCCGAGGGCGTAGCGCAGCACGGCCATCAGCGCGAACGCCTGGACCGTGGCGACCGGCCCGAGGTGCGGCCGCCAGCCGGCCAGCAGGCCCGCGCCCGCCATGACGGCCAGCATCAGCAGCCCGATCAGCACGTCGGCGCCGGTCTGCCCGAACGGCACCGCCGATCGGGCCATCGGCATCGAGCGGAACCGGTCCATCACCCCGCGCGAGGCGTCGGCGGCGGTGCGGGTCAGCACCCCCATCAGCGAGGAGAAGGTGACCATGGCGAACAGGCCGGGCATCAGGTACTCGCGGTAGTCGCCGCCGCCCGGCACCCCGATCGCGCTGCCGAAGACGTAGCCGAACAGCACCACCATGACGGCCGGGAACAGCAGCGCCGCGACGAGTTCGCCGGGGTCGCGCCGCAACCGGCCGAGCTCGCGGCCGACCAGGGTCAGCCCGTCGGCGAGCGCCCACCGCAGGCGGGTCATCGGGCCGCCTCCGTCCGGTCGGTGAGGCGCAGGAACACCTCGTCGAGGGTGGGACGGCGCAAACGCACGTCGGCGGCGTCGACCCCGGCCCGGTCGAGTTCGCGCACGATCCCGGCCGGTCGCAGGCCGCCCGGGAGGGCGACGCTGAGCCGGTCGTCGCCGGTGGCCCTGGGCTCGGCGCCCGCCAGCCGGGTCAGCACGGCCGCCGCCCGGGGCAGGTCGGCGGGGTCGTCGACGACGACGTCGAGGCGGTCGCCGATCGTGGCCTTCAGCTCGTCGGGGGTGCCGGTGGCGATCACCCGCCCGTGGTCGACGACGACGACGTCGTCGGCCAGCCGGTCGGCCTCGTCGAGGTACTGCGTGGTGAGCAGCACGGTCGTGCCGTCGGCCACGAGTTCGCGCACGGCGTCCCAGATCTCGCCCCGGCTGCGCGGGTCGAGGCCGGTGGTGGGTTCGTCCAGGAAGAGCACCTGGGGGCGGCGGACGAGGCTGGCGATCAGGTCGAGGCGGCGGCGCAGGCCGCCGGAGTAGCCGGCCACCCGCCGGTCGGCGGCCTCCGCCAGGCCGAAGCGGTCGAGCAGCTCGTCGGCCCGCCGGTGCGCCTCGCGCCGGGACAGGTGGGACAACCGCCCGAACATGCGCAGGTTGCCGCGCCCGGTGAGCTTCTCGTCGACGGCGGCGCGCTGGCCCGCGAGCCCGATCCGGGCGCGCACCTCCCCGGCCGCCCGGACGACGTCGTGCCCGGCGACGCGCGCGTGCCCCGCGTCGGGCACGGCCAGGGTCGCGAAGACGCGCACCGCCGTCGTCTTCCCCGCGCCGTTGGGCCCGAGCACCCCGCAGACCGTTCCCTCCCGGACGTTCAGATCCAGCCCCCGCAGCGCCCGGACGTCGCCGAAGGACTTGCGCAGCCCTTCGGCGACCACGATCGGATCAGCCATGACCCCTCCACTGAGTACGTCGTACGCATTTGCGGGCCAGGCTAGGTCACCGAGTACGATGTACGCAATGAGCATCTGGACGTCGCCCGAGCGCCCCGCCCGGGGACCGAAACCGGTCTACAGCCGTGCCCGGATCACCGAGGCGGCGATCCGGATCGCCGACGCCGAGGGGCTGGAGGCCGCCACCATGCGGCGCATCGCCGCCGAGATCGGCGCGGGCGCGATGTCCCTCTACCGGTACGTCCCGAGCCGCGACGACCTGATCGAGCTGATGGCCGACCGGCTGACGGGCGAGATCGACCTCACGGGCGTGCCCTCGGGCGACTGGCGGGCCGACCTGACCCGCTACGCCGACGAGCTGCGGGCCATGTGGCGGCGGCACCCGTGGATCGCCGCCGTGCCGCGCTCACTCCCCGGCCTGGGCCCCAACCAGCTGCGGCTGATCGAACGGCTGATGGGCGTGCTCGACCCGCACGTCCCCATCGACGAGAACCTCGGCCTAGTGGGCCTGCTCAACGGCTACGTCGAGGGCGCCGTCCGCGAGGAGATCGGCGCGGCCGAGGAGCTGCGCCGCAGCGGGCTGAGCGAGCCGGAGTGGATGGCGCGCAACCACGCGCACGTCGACCGCCTGGTGAAGAGCGGGGACCACCCGATCTTCACCAAGATCGTGATGGAGGCGCGCCGCCCCCACCTCAGCCGCGACGACCAGTTCCGGCACGGGCTGCGGCGCGTCCTCGACTGCGTCGCGGCGGCGCTCCCGCCCGCGACGTAGCCGCGCGTGGTCAGTGGCCGAACGCGTCGGAGTCGACGGCCGCCGACTCGCCCTGGTCGAGGGCGCTGATCGCGGCGACCTGCTCCGGGGTGAGGGCGAAGTCGAAGACCGCGAGGTTCTCGCGGAGACGGTCGGGGTCGGCCGACTTCGGAATGGCGACCAGGCCCAGCTCCAGGTTCCAGCGGAGGATCACCTGCGCCGGCGACCGGCCGATCTCCTCGGCGATGGCCCCGATCACCGGCTGGCCCAGGACGTCGGCGCCCTGCCCGCCCAGCGGCGACCACGACTCGGTCACGATGCCGTGGGCCCGGTGGTAGGCGCGGGCCTCGTCGCGGGTGACCGCGGGGCTGAGCTGGATCTGGTTGACGTCGGGCACCACGCCGGTCTCGGTGATGACGCGGTCGAGGTGGGCCGGCTTGAAGTTCGAGGTGCCGATCGCCCTGAGGCGGCCGTCCTGCAGCAGGTCGACGAGGCCCTCGTAGGCGGCGACGTAGCGGTCGAGGCCCGGGTTGGGCCAGTGGATGAGCAGCAGGTCGGCGTAGTCGAGGCCGAGGCGGTCGAGACTGGCGTCGTACGCCTGCGGGACCAGGTCGCGGCCGTGCCAGTGGCGGTCGAACTTGGTGGTGACGAACAGGTCCTCGCGGGCGACGCCCGCCGCCTTGATGCCCCGGCCGACGCCGACCTCGTTGCCGTAGGCCTCGGCCGTGTCGATGAGCCGGTAACCGGCCTCGATCGCGGTGGCGACGGCGCGTTCGGCCTGGGCGTCGTTCATGGGCCAGGTGCCCAGGCCGATTCGCGGCATGTCGGCGCCGTGGGCCAGCCGGACGGCAGGAGTCGTGATCACGGCCGCAGTCTAGGCGTCAGGCCAGGAGGGTGTCGCGAAGCACGCGGGCCAGCCAGTCGCGGCATTCCTCCGGCGTCCAGCCGGCGACCTCCGTCAGGTGCTCGAACACCTCCAGGGAGGTCAGCGCGTAGAGGTGGGCGGCGGCCCGCTCGACGGTCAGGCCCTCGCGCAGCGCACCGGCCTCCTTCAGGTGGGCCGCCGGGCCGTGGCTGCCGGTGAGGCGCTGCCGTTCGGTGGCGGCCAGCAGGTCGGCCAGGCCGGCGTCGGCGGAGGCCGCGGCGCGCAGGACGCGGTGGACGGGACCGACCCGCTCGTAGATCTCGACGGCCATCGCCGCGTAGGCGGCCAGCTTCTTCACCGGGTCGGGTTCGGCGATGATCGCCCGGACCTGGGGGCGTTCGCTCTGCGGCACCGGCTCGGCGTCGCCGGCCAGGGTGACATCCCAGACCAGTTTGGCCAGGCCCGGCTTGCCGCCCGGGCTGGAGGTGTAGAGCGTCTGCACCACCACGCCCGCCGCCCGCGCGACGTCGGCCATGGTCGTGGCGGCGTAGCCGCGTTCGAGCATGAGGGTCCGGGCCGCCGCGGCGATGCGCTCCCTGGTGGCGCGCGCGTTCTCCTGGCGGACGCCGCTGACGTACCGGCGCTTCTGGTTCATGACGGTCACCCACACATTGACTTTAATCGATTCAAATGAAATGGTGCGCTTCCAGTCGATTATGGGGGTGCCGATGTTCGAAGCCGTCCGGACCGGGGCGACGGCCCTGCTGGGGGTGTTCGCCGGCGGGCTCGTGTTCACCGCGCTCGCGCCGTCGTTGCGGTCGCTGCCGGGCCCCGACTACGTGCGCTACTGGCAGGGGCTGAACGCCGACTACGGGCGGTCCATGCCGGTGCTGCTGCTGACGTGCCTGGCGCTGCTGGTGGCGACGTGCGTGCTGGGCTACGCGCGCGGCGGGCCGGGGTTCTGGCTGAGCGCCGGCGCGGCGGTTCTGGTCGTCGCGGTGATCGTGCTCACGGTGACGCGGCTCGACGCGCTGAACCGGCTGGCCGACTCGTGGAATCCCGACCTGCTGCCGGTCGATTGGGCGCGGGCCCGGACGGAATGGTGGAACCTCCATCTCGTCCGCACGGCGATGGCCGTCGCCGGATTCCTCCTCCTGCTGCTCGCCCGGGCGCGGTAATTCATCGCCGGCAATTGCCGGAGAAACAGCGGAGCCCTTTCACGGGAAAAGGGCTCCGCTTTCTCAAAAGGTTCAGCCCGGCGGGAAGGCGCCGTTCTTGGCGACCGGCAGGGCCAGCTGGCTGGCGCCGGTCAGCACGGCCTGTTCGGCCGGGAGATTGGCCAGGACGGGGTTGATGTGCCGCAGGGTCAGCCCGACCTGGGGCGTGGCGGCCACGCTCAGGTCGAACTTCTCCAGGTCGATCCAGCGGATGATGTTCAGGACGTCGGCGGGAATGGTGTCACCGGCCTTCTGCACCGGCACGCAGAGCTGGCGGGCGAAGCCGACCACGGCGGCGTGGTTCGGGATGATCGGCACCAGCACGGGGTTGAGCTGGCGCAGGCCGAGCTGCGTGTTCAGCGAGGTGTTCGGCGTGATGCCGTAGCACTTCAGGTCGATGTGCCGGACCAGCCGCAGGATGTCGGCGGGCGGGACCGCGTTGTTCTTGACCACCGGCACGCAGAGCTGCTGCGGGCTGGTCATCGTGATCTGGGTGCGCGGGTAGGTCTGGAACAGCGGGTTGAGGTGGCTTAGGACCAACCCGGTGTTCACGGTGACGCCCGAGATCCGGTAGCACGACAGGTCGATGAAGCGGAGGAAGTCGAGCGCCGGCGACGGCGGCACCTGGTTGTTCTTGGCGACCGGGACGCAGAGCTGCTCACGCGGGCCGAGCGTGACGGTCTCGATCGGCAGGTTCGACAACACCGGGTTCAGGTGCCGGAGCGTGAGCACGGTGGCCGGCGGCTGGTACTGGCTGGTCTTGAAGCATTCCAGGTCGAGGTACGCGGTCAGGTCCTTCGGCGTCGGCAGCGTGGCCGCGGCGACGGGCGGCGCGGCGAGGAACGCCACGGAGAGCATGGCGACGGTGGCGGACGCGACGCGCCGGAACATCGATTTCCGGCGCTTGTGCATTCCGATTACGGCTCGGTCCATTGCGGCTCCAAGAAATGAGGGGTCAGGCCTCCTTGACCCTGAGTGTGAGCCGCGGTCGACGCCATTTCAATTTGCCGTCGTCACTTTTTTTCGCACGCGATTTCCGGACCGGCGCGCACGGCAGTTAACATCACGCAGAAAGCGTTGTGATATTTCAAATGACGCCCTAGACCTCGGGCAGCGTCGAGTCGGGGGTCCACGGGGCCGGTGCGGTGATCGCCCAGCGTTCGTGGTCGCGCCAGGCGCCGTCGATGTAGAGGTAGTCGGGCGACAGGCCCTCGTACCGGAAACCCAGCCGCCGGACCAGCGCCAGCGACGCCGCGTTGCCCGGCTGGATGTTGGCCTCCAGCCGGTGCAGCCGCAGTTCCCCGAAGGCGTGCCGCAGGGTGAGGGTGAGGCCCTCGGTCATGTACCCGCGTCCGGCCGACGGCGCGAACGCCGCGTAGCCGATGGACGCGCCCTGGTAGCGCCCTCGGATGATCGAGTTGACGTTGACCACGCCGACGGCGGCGCCGGTCTCCCTGACCCGGATCAGGAAGCCGAGGTTGGCGCCGTCGGCGAAGCGGGTCATCCAGGCGTGGAACGCCTCGGGGGTGGCGGGCAGCTGCATCCACGGATGGTGGAGCTCGGCGCTCGCCGCGACGAGCGAGCAGAACTCGTCCTGGTCGGCGACGGTGAAGGGGGACAGTTCCACCCGTGACGGCATTTCGGACATGCAGGCACCCTAGGGCCTGTGCTGAACCGGCTCCCAGCGGCCCGTCTTCATCGACAGGTAGCAGGCGTCGATGATCCGGTTGACCACCACGCCGTCGTCGAAGGTCTCCAGCGGCGTCTCCCCGGCGGCGAACCGGTCGACGAAGTGCCGCATCTGCTGCGAGAAGCCGTACGCCCGGGTCTCCTCCGGCACCGGGTAGACCCAGCCGGTGTCCGCGTCGGCCTTCTCCACCAGGTAGCCGACGGGCTGGGTGATGAAGCCCCATACGGGCGTCGAGGCGGTGTCGGTGACCAGGCGGCCGGCGCTGCCGACGAACTCGTGCCGCAGCTGCATGCCGCCCTTCTCCACCCACGACGACTCGATCGAGGCGACCTGGCCGCCGGCGAACTTCAGCAGCGCGATGGCGGTGTCCTCGCCGGTGGTCTTGTCCCGGTGGGCCAGCGTCGCGCCCCAGGCGAAGACCTCGACGACCGGGTTGTCCTTGCCGAAGAAGTGCCGGGCCGACTCGACCGTGTGGCAGCCCATGTCGAGCAGCGCGCCGCCGCCCGCGGTCTCGGCGTCCCAGAAGTGGGGGGCGTGCGGGCCGGAGTGGCCCTCGCGGGCGCGCATCCAGAGCACGTCGCCGATGCCGCCGGCCTCGACGATCTCGTGGGCCTTGGCGATGTTGGGCGAGAAGACCGAGCTCTCGGCGTAGCCGTGCCAGACGCCGGCCTCGGTCACCACCTTGAGGATCTCCTCGGCCTCGGGGCCGGTGCGCGCGAGCGGCTTGGTGCACACGACGCCCTTGCCGGCGGCGGCCACCTGCCGCACCGCCTCCAGGTGCACCTCGTTCGGCAGGGCGACGACGACGAGGTCGACGGCCGGGTCCTCGCAGAGCGCCTTCATGGTCTCGTGTGGTCTCGTGTTGCGTCCCGGTCGGGCGGCGAAAGCGGCGGCCCTCTCGGGGGATCGGGAGTAGTGCGCGACGAGCTCCGCACCCTTCACGTCGTCGAGTGCGTCGGCGTAACACTCGCCGATAAACCCTGCACCGAGCAGGCCGACACCGATCATCTGGTCCTCCGGACGCGGTTCCAGGCGGCAAAGGGCACGCCGTGGTTCGAAAGGTAGCATCACCGTAAACCAAAGCAATACCTCTTGTTACCACCCAGGTCGTCTGTGTACGCTTCCGCATCAAACGAAGCGAGAGGCAAGCCCATGCATGCAATACGTGCATCCGTTGCGTTGGTCGCGGTGGCGGCTGCCGTCCTGACCTCGGCCTGTGCGCCGTCGGCGACACCCGTGACCACCGGCGGCGGTACCGCCCCGGCCGCCGCCGGCGAGAAGACGGTGCTGACCCTGGGCAGCTGGCGGACCGAGGACCTGGCGATGTGGGAGGACGAGATCCTCCCCGCCTTCGAGAAGTCCCACCCGGACATCGACGTGAAGTTCGCGGCCACCAACACCAACGAGTACAACGCGGCGATCCAGTCGCAGGTGGACGGCGGCACCGGCCCCGACCTCATCACCTGCCGGCCCTACGACGTGAACCGCTCGTGGATCAAGAAGGGCTACTTCGAGAAGCTCGACGGCAAGCCGATGCTCGACTCGTTCGAGCCGCTCGCGCTCGACCCGTGGTCGGACGACGCCGGCAGCCGCTACTGCCTGCCCACGGCCGCCGTGCTGGCCGGCTTCTACTACAACAAGGACATCTTCGCCGAGCTCGGCCTCCAGGTGCCGACCACCCAGGACGAGTTCCTGGCGGTGCTCAAGAAGATCAAGGACAACGGCAAGTACACGCCGCTCGCGGTCGGCTCGTCGGAGTCGTGGCAGCTGGCGTACAACGGCCTCTACAGCATCGGCCCGGTCTACTGGAAGGGCGAGGAGGGCCGGCAGGGCCTCATCAAGGGCACCAAGAAGGTCACCGACCCCGAGTTCCAGAAGGCCTTCGACGCGTTCGCCGCGTGGAAGCCCTACCTGCCCAAGGGCTTCGAGAGCCTGAAGTACCCCGACATGACGCAGCTGTTCACGCTCGGCAAGGCGGCGATCCTGCCCGACGGCTCGTGGAACATCAACCAGGTCGCCGTCGACGGCCTCAACGTGGGCGTCTTCGGCCCGCCGGCCGACGTCGCGGGCGGTCAGCGTTACCTCCAGGAGATGCCCGACATGGCGATCGGCATCAGCGCGGCCAGCAAGAACAAGGCCGCCGCCGAGGAGTTCCTCGCCTGGACCGCCACCCCCGAGTTCCTTGAGCTGTACGTCAACAAGCTGCCCGGCTTCTTCTCGATGGCCAAGCAGCCCGTGACGTACACCAACCCGCTCGCGCAGGCGTTCGCCGACCTGAAGAACGGCGCGCAGCTCACCCCGCGCCTCGGCCTCGACCGCCTCAGCGCCGGCACTCCCCCGTTCGACGACGAGGTGTGGCGGGTGCTCCAGCTCATGCTCAACGAGGACCTCAGCACGCGGCAGGCGACCGAGGAACTCCAGAAGGGCCTGGCCAGCTGGTACACGCCACAGCAGTGAGAACCGTGCCGGGCCCCCTCCCTCGGGGCCCGGCACCCTTCTGCGATCCGAAAGGCACGTCTTGAACCGGGCCCACTACCGCTACTTCCTCGTGTTCACCCTGCCCGCGCTCGCGGTCTACGTGGTGTTCGCGGCGCTCCCGCTGGTGAACTCCATCTGGTACAGCCTGTACGACACCGACTCGGGCGTCGCCAGGTTCGTCGGCCTGGAGAACTACGTCTACCTGTTCACCAACCCGACGACCAGCGAGCGTTTCTGGAACGCGCTGACCAACAACCTGGAGTTCTTCGCCATCCACCTGCTCGTGGAGGTGCCGCTCGGCCTGCTGCTGGCCGCGCTGCTCACCTCCGGCAGGCTGCGCCGGTCGACGGGCCTCTACCGGACGTTGTTGTTCATCCCGACCACGTTGTCGGTGGTCATCGTCGGCTTCGTGTGGCGGCTCATCATCAACCCGCTGTGGGGCCTGGTCGACTTCCCGCTGCTCGGCGACGAGCGCACCGCGCTGCCGACCATCTCGCTGATGTCGGTCTGGCAGTACGTCGGCATCCCCATGATCTTCCTGTACGCCGCCCTGCTGGCCGTGCCCAACGACGTGCTGGAGGCCGCCCGGGTCGAGGGATCGGGCGCCTGGTCGACGTTCTGGCGGGTGAAGTTCCCGCTGATCGCGCCGCAGTTCGGGCTGATCGCGATCCTGACGTACATCTGGACCTTCAACGGGTTCGACCTGGTCTTCGCCCTGAACGGCTCGGCCCCCGGGCCCAACTACAGCACCGACATCCTCGGCACGCTGTTCTACCGCACCTTCTTCGGATCGAGCGGGCAACTCTCCGACCTCGACCTGGGCGCGACGGTGGCCAGCGTGATCTTCCTGATCATCCTGGTCGTCACCGCCGCCTACTTCGGGCTGCTGCACCGCCGTCTCAGGAGTTACGAACTGTGAGAAACAACCGAGACCGCGCCGGGTCGCTCGTGACGCACGCGCTGCTGATCTTCTTCGCGCTGCTCGCGGTCGCGCCCATCCTGGTGATCGTGGTCAACTCGTTCAAGACCACGCAGGGCATCTTCGGCCAGCCGTTCGCGCTGCCGAACGCCGACACCTTCAGCCTCGGCGGCTACGAGCGGGTGTTCACGCGCGGGCAGTTCGTCACCAACTACGGCAACAGCCTCATCGTCACGGTCGGGGCCACGGTCGCCACGCTGGTGCTGGCGACGCTGGCGGCCTTCGCGCTCACCGAGTACAAGGTGCGGTTCGCGCCGCTCGTGGGCGGGTTCTTCGTGCTGGGCATCATGTTGCCGATCCGCCTGGGCACCGTGCCGATCATCAAGACGATGATCTCGTGGCAGCTCATGGACACGCTGGTCGCGCTGATCCTGGTCTACACGGCGATGAGCCTGCCGCTGGCTATCGCGCTGCTCATGACGTACTTCAAGGCGGTGCCGGGCGCGATCAAGGAGGCCGCGCGCATCGACGGCGCGGGCGAGCTGCGCACGCTGTCGATCACGCTGCCGATGGTGCGGCCGGGCCTGGCGGCGGTGGCGTCGGTGACGATGTTGCCGATCTGGAACGACCTGTGGTTCCCGCTCATCCTCGCGCCGAGCAAGGAGAACCAGACGGTGACGCTCGGCGTGCAGCAGTTCGTGGGGCAGTTCCTGAACGACTACCCGGCGCTGCTCGGCGCGCTCACGCTGGGCGCGGTGCCGCTGATCGTGCTGTTCGTGGTCTTCTCGCGGCAGTTCATCCAGGGCCTGAGCGCGGGCATCGGCAAGTGAACGCCTCAGCGCTGGAAGCTGGTGCGCAGCCGGTAGCGGTCGCCGCGGTAGCAGACCGTCGAGGCGAACAGCGGGGTGTCGCTGGCGCTGTAGACGAGCTGGCGCATCACCAGCACCGGCTTGCCGACCTCCAGCTGGAGGTGGCCGGCGAGGTGGTCGTCGGACTCGCGGGCCTCGATGGTGGCGTTGGCGCGGGCCGGGTGGAGGCCGACGGAGGCGATCTGCTCGTAGAGGGAGCCGCCGGTGAAGTCGAGCTCGGCGAAGCCGGGCACCAGCTCGGCCGGGACCTGGGTCAGGTCGAGCGCGGTCGGCACGCCGTTGAGCAGGCGCACCCGCTCCAGCACGAACAGCGGGGTGCCGGGCGCGATGGACAACTGCTCGGCCTCGTCGAGGTTGGCCGGCACCACCTCGTGGCGCAGCACGGTGGAGCTGGGCGTCAGGCCCATCTGGCGGGCGGTCTCGGTGAACGACTCGAGGCTGTTGGGCCACTCGCGGGCGGGCGCTCCGGCGCTCGGCGCAACGTACCAGCCCCGGCCGTGGGAGGGGCTGAGGATGCCCTCTTCGACCAGGGTGCGCAGCGCCTTGCGCAGCGTCACCCGGCTGATGCCGAGCCGCTCGCACAACTCCCGCTCGGGGGGCAGCCGGCCGCCCGGCTTCAGCACGCCGGTGCCGAGCTGTTCTTTGATCAGGTTCACCGCCTGGATCCACAGCGGCTCGGGGTGATCGGCGTGGATCGACGTCGACGTCGGGGCGTTCACGTTCGCATTATCGCGGAACCACCCTCCGGTACGCAAACCACAGAAGACCAGATGAGTCCTGGTTTAGCCCGGTCGGATATCCCGACAAACCGGTAGCTGACGGCATGAACAGGCAGGTCGTCCGGCATTAACGGTCACCCGAATCAAGCCATTCGGTATCGCCACGCCTCTATTGGTATGGCGTGGTACACACTTTGGTACTAATCTGGTCATGAGAGGAGTCATCGTGAGGGAACACAGCACACTCCGCGCCGAGGAGATATCGGCGGCGCGCGAGATCCTCGTCCGCGAGGGCCTGCTGAACGAGACGACCCACGTGTCGTACCTGGGCCTGAAGGAGCAGGACAAGCGCGAGCCGGCCGGGCCGCGCGAGTTGCGGGCGATGCTCGTCGACATGGCCGACGGCCGCTCCCACGACGTGGTGGTGCGCCCGGGTGACGCCGCCCTGGTCTCGGCGGTGGAGCTCGACCCGGCGGTCGACGGCCAGGTGCCGGTCATCATGCTGGAGTTCGCGATGGTCGAGGCCATCGTGCAGGCCGACGGGCGCTGGCTTGAGGCGATGCGCCGGCGCGGCCTGACCGACCTGTCGAAACTGCGTGTGCAACCGCTGTCGGCGGGCCGGGCGATGACAGAGGACGAGCGGGGCCGCCGCCTCCAGCGCACCCTGACCTTCCTGCAGAAGGACGAGCACGACCTGCCATGGGCCCACCCGGTCGACGGCGTCGTCGCCTACGTGGACGTCATCGCCAAGACGGTCGTCGAGGTGCTCGACAGCGCGGTTCTGGACGTGCCGCAGGAGGACGGCAACTTCCACCTTCCGTCCTTCGCCGGACCGGCGAGGGAGGGCCTGAAGCCGATCGAGATCACCCAGCCGCACGGCCCCAGCTTCACCATCGACGACGACCAGGTGCTCGACTGGCTCGGCTGGAAGGTCCAGGTCTGCTTCGACTCGCGCGAGGGCCTGGTGCTGCGCGACCTGTCGATCAACGACCGGAAGGTCGTCGACCGGGCCTCGATCGCCGAGATGGTCGTCCCGTACGCCGACCCGAGCCCCCAGCGCTGGTTCCAGACCTTCTTCGACGGCGGCGAGTACCTGCTCGGCAACTTCGCCAACTCCCTCAAGCTCGGCTGCGACTGCCTCGGCGAGATCACCTATCTGGACGCCGTGGTCGCCGACAACGCGGGCAACCCGCGCGTGATCCCCCAGGCGATCTGCATCCACGAAGAGGACGCCGGGGTGCTCTGGAAGCACACCAGCCACTTCACCAATTCGAGCGAGGTGCGCCGCAACCGCCGCCTGGTGATCTCCTTCTTCGTCACCGTCGGCAACTACGACTACGGCTTCTACTGGTACCTCTACCTCGACGGCACGATCGAGCTGGAGGTCAAGGCCACCGGCGTCGTGTTCACCTCGGGCCACCCGAACCCCGGCGGCGACTACGCCTACGCCACCGAGGTCGCCCCCGGCCTGGGCGCCCCGCACCACCAGCACCTGTTCAGCGCCCGCCTGGAGATGGCCGTCGACGGCCCCGCCAACTACGTCGAGGAGATCGACGCGGTCGCCGTGCCGCGCGGCCCGGAGAACCCGACCGGCACCGGCATCACCCAGCGGGTCACCCGCCTGCGCAGGGAGAGCGACGCCCCCCGCCTGGCCGACGGCCGGAGCGGCCGGGTCTGGCGCGTCGGCAACCCCGAGGTCCGCAACCGGCTGGGCAAGGACGTCGCCTACGTGCTGCACCCCGAGGGCATGCCGGTGCTGCTGGCCGACACCGAGTCCGACCTGTACGGCCGGGCCGTCTTCGCCGCCGGCCACCTGTGGGTCACCGCCTACGACCCCGCCGAGCTCTATCCGGCCGGCGACCTGGTCAACCAGCACCCGGGCGGGGCGGGCATGCCCGCCTGGGTCGCCGCCGACCGCGACATCGACGGCGCGCCGATCGTGCTCTGGCACACCTTCGGCATGACGCACTTCCCGCGCCCGGAGGACTGGCCGGTCATGCCGGTGGACACCACCGGCTTCAAGCTCAAGCCATCCGGCTTCTTCGGCCGCAACCCGACGCTGGACATCCCGGCGTCCGGCGGCGCCACGCACTGCCATTCGTGACTCATCGATATCTGGGGAAAGCATGTCAACGCCGAAAGAAGGTCACATCTCCTTCGCGTCCGCGCGGGCCGGTCAGGCCGCCGCGCTGCGGACCGCGATCGAGCGGCTGAGCAGGGACGTCACGGTCCGGCAGGCCGAGGGCTGGTTCCGGGGAGATGGCCCGATCTTCGTCGCCATCGGGGCCAGCCACGCCGCCGCGTGCGCGCCGGTGTGGACGCTGCGCAGCCGGGGCGTGCACTCCTGGCGGCTCAGCGCGGGCGACCATCCGCTGCCGTTCCCGCGCAGCGGGCACCCGCTGGTCGCGGTGTCGCAGAGCGGGCGCAGCGCCGAGACGCTGGCCGTGCTCGGCACCGTCGACCCCGATCTGCGGTACGCCGTCACCAACGCCGCCCCCTCCCCCATCTCCGACCTGGCGGGCCACGCCCTGTCGCTGGGCGGCATCCCCGACAGCTACGCCTCGACGATCGGCTACACCGCGACCGTCGTGGCCCTCGGGATGATCGCCGAAGCGTGGGACGGCGGGACCGTCGACCCCTCCTGGGCGCGGTTGCCCGGCCACGTCGACACCCTGGAGGCCGAGCTGGCCGGACGGGCGGGCACGCTGGCGACGCCGTTCGCCACCGCGAAGGCCGGCGACTTCGTCGGCGGCGGGCCGTCGGCCGGTTCCGCGGAAGCCGGGGCGCTGCTGTTCCGCGAGACGGTCCGGCTGCCCTCGGCGGCGATGAGCACCCGCCAGTACCTGCACGGCGCGATGGAGTCGGCGGGCGACACCGTGCACGTGCTGTTCGGCGACGACCGCGAGCTCACCCTGGCCCACACCCTGGCCGCCGCCGACCACCCGGTCATCCTGGTGACCTCGGCCGACGTCGCGCCCGGCCCGGCGCTGCAGGTGGTCCGGCTGCCGTCGGTGTCACCGAACCAGCGGGCGGTGCTGGAGGCGTTCGTGCTCCAGGCGCTCGTCGCCCGCACGGCCGAGGACGCCGGCGTCGACATCGAGGAGTTCGTCTTCGACAACGCCGACACCAAGGTCGGGGCGGCCCTGTGACTGTGGCTGTGACGGTCCTGGCCGGGCTGGACATCGGCGGCACCAAGACCCACCTGCGGTTCGAGACCCCCGACGGCCGCGTCCTGGCCGACGTGGTCGACCCGACCGACACGTGGTCGGCCACCCCCGTCGACGAGGCGGCCCGGTGGATCATCGGCCTGGTCGAGCGGCACCTCCCGGCGGGCGCCGCGCTCGCGGCGGTCGCCGTGGGCGCGCAGGGTTGCGACGACGAGCACCACTGCGCCGAGTTGTCGCACGCGTTGTCGGCGGCGGCCGGGGTCCCGGCCGCGGTCACCAACGACGCGGCGCTGCTGGTCCCGGCGGCCGGGCTGACGTCGGGCATCGGCGTCATCTCCGGCACCGGCTCGATCGCCGTCGCGGTGCGGCCCGGCGGCGGGCTGATGTTCGCCGGCGGCTGGGGCTGGGTCATCGGCGACGAGGGCAGCGCGCCCGCCCTGGTCAGGGAGGCCGTGCGGGCCGCACTGACCAGGAACGACACCGGCGACGGCGGCGACGTGCTGCTGGCGCTGCTGGTCGAGGCGTTCGGGGTGCCCGACGCGGTCGGGCTGGCCCGCAGCGTCAACGACCTGCCGACGGCCGAGCACTGGGCGCCCAGGGCCCCGGCCGTGTTCGCCGCCGCCGCCCGAGGGTCGGCCGACGCCCGCGCGGTCATCGTGGCGGGCGCAGAAAGCCTGGCGTACCTGGTCGGGGTGCTGGCCGCCCGGGGCGCGGGGGTCACCGACGTCGTCGCGGCGGGCGGCGTCATGACGGGCCAGCCCGACCTCTTCTCCGCCTTCCGTGAGGCGGTCGCCCGCGACCATCCGGGGCTGACCGTGCATCTCCTGAGCGAACCCCCTGTCACCGGCGCGGTCGCGCTCGCCCGGCGTCTCCAACCTGAGGAGCAGACATGAATTCAAGGGACAAATCGACCGGCGAATCCCTCGGCTCGGTCACCGAGTCGACGGTCTCCGACGTCGACGCCGCGGTCGGCCGGGCCGCCGCCGCCCAGCCCGGCTGGGCCGGGCTGCCGTACACCGAACGCGCCGCCGTGTTGCGGACCGCCGCCGCGCGGCTGGAGGCGCGGGCGGCGGAGGTGCGCGACCTGATCGTGCGCGAGACCGGCTGCATCCCCGGCAAGGCCGACTACGAGATCGGCGCCGCGATCGGCGAGCTGCACGCCGCCGCCGCGCTGGCCGCCCGGCCGGTCGGCGAGGTCCTGCCGTCCAACCACGCGGGCCGGTTCAGCCTGGCCGAACGCCTGCCCCTCGGCGTGGTCGCCGCGATCACGCCGTGGAACTTCCCGCTGGTCCTCGGCATGCGGGTGGTCGCGCCGGCGCTCGCCCTGGGCAACACGGTGGTGCTGAAGCCGTCTCCGGAGACCCCGCTGAGCGGCGGCGCGTTGTTCGCCGAGCTGTTCGACGGCGACGTGCTGCGGGTCGTGCAGGGCGGCCCCGAGGTCGGCGAACGCCTGGTCACCCATCCGGACACCGCGATGGTGCACTTCACCGGCTCGACCGCGGTCGGCCGTGCCATCGCCGCCCAGGCGGGCGGGCTGCTGAAGAAGGTGTCGCTGGAGCTGGGCGGCAACAACGCCCTGATCGTGCTCGACGACGCCGACCTGGAGCAGGCGGCCATGATCGGCGCCTGGTCGAGCTTCCACTACCAGGGCCAGACCTGCATCACGGCCGGACGGCACGTCGTCCAGGCCGGCATCGCGGAGGCGTACGTCGCCGAGCTGACGCGGCGGGCGGCGGCGATCAAGGTCGGCGACCCGTTCACCGAGCCGGTCGGCCTCGGCCCGATGATCAACGAGCGGCAGTTCGCCCGGGCGGCGGAGCTGCTCTCGGAGGCCGTCGCGGCCGGGGCGACCGTGCTCACCGGCGGTCCCGGCGAGGCCCCGTTCTTCCGGCCCGCCGTGGTGACCTCGGTCGGCACCGGCACCCGGCTCTGGCGGGAGGAGATCTTCGCCCCGGTCGCGCCGGTGCTGGTCGTGGCCGACGAGGAGGAGGCGATCCGGGTCGTCAACGACACCGAATACGGCCTGGTCAACTCGGTCGTGACGGCCGACCTGCGGCGCGGCCTGTCGGTGGCGCGGCGGCTGCGCGGCGGCATGGCGCACGTCAACGACGCCACCCCGCAGGACGAGGCGGGCGTGCCGTTCGGCGGGATCGGCCAGTCGGGGCTCGGCGGCCGGTCGGGCGGCGACGACAACCTGGAGGAGTTCACCACCCGCCGCTGGCTGACGACGACCGACCTGCCGGTGCACTACCCGTACTGACCGGGAGGCGCGCGGCGCCGTTCGGCGAGGCCGTCCGGCGGCGCCACGGCACGACCTTCGCGCGGGTCAGGCGAGGGAGGCGAACCAGCGCACCACCGACGCCGTGGCCTTCTGGTGGGAACCGAGGTGGCGGGAGCCGCCGTAGTCAGGGGTGCCGAGGTCGATCAGCGGGGCGTCCACCCCGTGGGCGCGCAGGTCGGCCCGGCAGCGGTGGCTGTTGGCGTTCACGGCCTGCTCGTCGGCCTGGGCCAGGTAGAGCCGGATCGGGACCTTCGGCGTCCACGAGCAGACCGAGTCGGCGACGCGCAGGGCGGCGGCCAGCCCGCCGGTCGGGCCGGCGAGGGCGTCCCGGCCGCGCGGGGTGAGCAGCTCGTCGACGGTGTCCGGGGTGCCCATGACGACCTCCATGCCCGTGTGGGTGCCGTCGAGCAGCCCTTCGACGCGCTTGTCGTAGGGGGCGCGGAAGACCTCGCCCGGCGAGTCGTACAGGTGGTGGAGCCGGTTGAAGGCGACGAAGGTCAGGGCCGCGTAGACGACGCCCGCCTTCGGGTTCGTCTCGCCCTTCAGCAGGGCGGGCAGTTCGGCGGCGCGGAAGGCGTAGCCGCCGCTGACCGGGGCGACGGCGCCGAGCCCGAACCAGGGGTCGGCGCCGGCCTGCAGGGAGCGGGCCAGCCCGAGCGCCGCCGAGGCGCCCTGCGAGAAGCCCGTGACCAGCACCTTTCGCTCCAGGCTGCGGCCCGACCTCGCGGCGAAGCTGCGGGCCGCGCGCAGCATGTCGAGCGAGGCGGTCGTCTCCGACGGCACGTCCATCCACGGATGCGGGCCGGGTCCCCTGCCCAGCCCCAGGTAGTCGGGGGCGACGGCGGCCATCCCGGCCGACGCGTAGGTCAGCGCCGGCGCCGTGCCCCACACCTCCTTGGCGGTCGAGGGCGCGTCACCCTTGAACAGTTCGGTGCCGTGGGTGAACGACACGGTTCTCAGGCGGCGGTCGCCGTTGCGGGGTAAGGCCACCAGACCGCTGGCGGTCGTCCAGCCGCCCTTGGCGTCGAGGGTGCGATAGACCAGCCGGTAGGTCTCCACCCCGTACCTGACCCTGCCGGTGTCCCAGGGACCGCCGGCGTCGCCCTTGAGCTTGTTGCTCACCTGCTTCGGGGAGAGCGTGTCCAGCCGCTCGGCCGACACGATCCGGCCCCGCCGGTCGTCGGAGGCGGAGGCGGAGGAGGGCAGCGGGAGGGTCGCGAGAATGAGTCCGGCCGCCGCGGTGACGGCCACGGTCTTCGTGATCGAATTCATGCTCCGAGGCTAGGTTCGGCCGGTCGGCCCAACCATCCGGCCCGCCGCCCACTCAGGGTGGAGCGTGCTCCACCTCCTCAGCGGAGATACGTTCACGAAAACGCTTTCGGTGATCTTAACTGGGGCGTAAGGTTCCGGCGAAAGGTGGACGAAAAGGTTTTCCATCAGAAGGGATCCACAGTGAGACGATTAGCCCTGACCGCTACTCTCCTCATCGCGTTCATCGCCGTCCCCACCGCATCGCACGCCGCGCCGACGGCCACGGTCGTCGACATGTTCGGGCGCACGATCAACTCCTACGGCATCCAGCTCGTCGACTGGCAGGGGCACGTCGCCAACCCCGCGCTGACCTTCACGGTCCGGCCGCCGAGCGACGTGCGGTTCCCCATCACCGTCGACCTCAAGGCCGAGGGCACCTCCCGGTTCATGATGGATCTGCCGAGCCAGCTCACCGCGACCGGCGCGACCAAGACGCTGACGTTCTCCGGCGCCTCGGAGCAGCGCACGTTCCGGCTGGGCATCCAGTCGAAACGGGGCGCCGGGCAGGACGAGACCCACACGTTCCGGCTGACGATCCGGGACGCCGGAGGGGCGACGTACACGCAGACGATGCCGATCCGGGTGCAGCAGGACGAGAAGACCACGCTCGAACCGTCGATCCCGATCACCTTCGACTACCGGTTCGACACCATCACCGGCTACTTCACCAACACCGCGTTCCGGACGGCGGCCGAGGAGGCGGTGAAGGACTGGTTCCGCTACTTCGAGCTGACGCCCTTCGACACGGTCGCGGCCGGGGCCGAGCCCAACCACCTGCCGGGCAACGACTGGCAGAACACGGTCAACGTGACCAACGACCGCGCGTTCACCGGCCACTACGTGTTCTTCCGGGGCATCCAGACGCCCTACTCGACGGGCTACCCGGCCAGGAACGGCCGCTACGCCACCCGCGGCGGCCAGCAGGTCCCGGGGCCGCTGCACCGCTCGACGGCGATGATCTTCGAGTACGACGAGGCGGGCAAGCAGCTCTTCACCTCCCTCGCCGACGAGGACTGGTGGCGCACCACGATCACCGGTTCGGTCCTCGACGTGTACGGCCTGGTCATGCACGAATACGGGCACGCCGTCGCCTACCACAGCGACTGGGCCGGCATGCGCTCCTACGTGCAGTCGGGCGGCGTCGACGCGGAGGTCGAGGCCTACCAGGGCATCCGGGTGCCGCTCGACTCCAGCTACCACGTCCCGGGAACCCAGCAGTACTGGGATCGCATCAGCGGCCAGAGCGGCGGCTGGACGCACGCGTTCCCGACCCGGCGCTGGACGCTGACCAAGCTGGCGCTGCTCATCGCGGAGAACGCGGGCTGGCGCCTCAACCGCAACCTGACGCCGTTCCTGGCTCCGTCGATCACCACGACGACGCTGCCTTCGGCGACCGCGGGCACGGCGTACTCGCAGCGGCTCGCCGCCCGGGGCGGGGTCCCGTTCTACGACTGGACGGTCACCGGCGGCGCGCTCCCCGCCGGGCTGACCCTCGACCGGTTCACCGGGACCGTCTCCGGCACGCCGACCGCCAACGGGACCTCGCAGTTCACCGTGCAGCTCCGGGACTACGACTCCCGCAGCACCCCGGTCACCCGCACGTTCACCATCCAGACCGGCGGCGCCTCGTCGGGCAACCTCGCCCGGAGCGCGACGCCGAGCGCCTCCTTCACCTCGGCCTGGGAGTCGGTGGCCGCGATCAACGACGGGATCGACCCGCCGGGCTCGAACGACACCGTCAACCCGCGCTGGGGCGCCTGGCCGAACACCGGCGCCCAGTGGGCCGAGCTGACCTGGCCCTCGGCGCAGACCCTGCGGTCGGCGGACGTGTACTTCTTCGACGACGGCCAGGGCATCGACCTGCCCGCCTCGTGGAAACTCCAGTGGTGGAACGGGTCGTCCTACGTGGACGTCCCGGCGACCTATCCCGTCGTGGCCGACTCCTACAACCGGGCCGTCTTCTCCCCCGTCACCACGACCCGGCTGCGGGTCGCCCTGCAGAGCGGAACGGCGTCGGTCGGGCTGCTCGAGGTCAAGGCGTCAGGGTGAACGTTTCACGGGTGATCTCTGCGATTAGTTTGGATGATTGACAAACTTTCTCAGGGATCTTACGGTGCGGGCGCCACGAACGCTCCCATCGTGAGGAGGGCTCAATGCCCACGCACCTCAAGGCCAGGATCAGAGCGTCAATGCTCGCGGTCCTGGCCTTGCCGATTGTGTTAACGCAAACACCGGCGCAGGCGGCCACCCCGGCCGCGAACGGCGTCTACACCCTGGCGTCGGCCTCCAGCGGCAAGTGCCTGACCGTCGCGGGCACCGCCAACGGCGGCCTGGCCACCCAGGTCGCCTGCGCCGCCACGAGCACGGCCCACCAGTGGAAGGCGGTGGCGCAGAGCGGCGGCTTCAACCTGGTCAACGGCGCCGGCACCCGCTGCCTGGACGCCCCCACGACCGCCCAGCTCCAGCAGTGGGGTTGCGGCGACGGCACCAAACCGAACCAGCAGTGGACCTTCACCGCCTCGACCGCCGCTTCCGGCAAGTTCCTGGTCCGCAACGTCGCCACCGGCCAGTGCGTCAGCAACCAGGGCGGCTCGACGGCCGGGAACAACCCGATCGTCCAGGAGGCCTGCTCCGACGTCGCGCGCATGCAGTGGACGTTCAACCAGATCTCGGCCGGCGGGACGGCGGTCGTGGCGGCCGACGGGACCGGGCAGTACCGGACCGTCCAGGCCGCGATCGACGCCGTGCCCTCGAACAACACCACGCGCCGGGTGATCACCATCAAGGCCGGCACCTACCGGGAGATCGTCACGCTTAACAAGCCCTACGTGACGCTCCAGGGGCTGGGGTCCTCGCCGTCGGCGACGGTGATCGTGAACAACCGCTCGGCGTACACCCACGGCACCTCGGGCAGTTTCACCGCCCAGATCTCCGGCCGGGACGCCGTCGCGACCAACCTGACCTTCTCCAACGACCTCGACGAGAGCTCCGTGCCCAGCGGAGCCCAGGCCGTGGCCCTGCGCCTCGACGGCGACCGCACCCTCCTGACCGGGGTGCGGGTGCTCGGCGACCAGGACACGCTGCTGGTCAACGACTCGGCGCGGGCCTACGTGAAGAACTCCTACGTCGAGGGCACCGTCGACTTCATCTTCGGCGGTGGCACCATCGTGTTCGACGCCTGCGACATCCACGAGAAGCGCACCACCGGCGGCCCGATCACCGCCGCCAGCACGGCGGCGACCAAGACCTACGGCTTCCTCTTCTACCGCTCCCGCATCACCGGGGCGACGAACAACACCACGCAACTCGGCCGTCCGTGGCGGCCCGACGCGCAGGTGCTCTACCGCGAGTCGACGCTGAGCGCGACGATCCGCACCGCGCAACCGTGGACCGACATGTCGGGCAACACCTGGCAGAACGCGCGCTTCCGCGAATACCGCAACACCGGTTCCGGCGCCGGGACCGGCTCCAACCGGCCGCAGCTCAGCGATTCCCAGGCCGCCGACTACACCCCGCAGCGTTACCTGGCCGGATCCGACGGCTGGAACCCCGTCTTCTGAGAGGGCACGTACCGATGAAACGATCACTGCTCGTCGCCGCGCTCCTGCTCGGCGTGACCGCCCTTCCGGCCCAGGCCGCTGCCCCTGTCGCGAACGGCGTCTACACCCTGGCCTCGGCCTCCAGCGGCAAGTGCCTCACCGTCGCGGGCACCGCCAACGGCGGCCTGGCCACCCAGGTGGCGTGCGTGGCCACCAGCACCGCCCACCAGTGGAGGGCGGTGCCGCAGGGAAGCGTGTTCAACCTGGTCAACGGCGCCAGCACCCGCTGCCTGGACGCCCCCACCACCGCCCAGCTCCAGCAGTGGGGGTGCGGCGACGGCACCAAGCCCAACCAGCAGTGGACCTTCACCGCCTCCACGGCGGCCCCCGGCAAGTTCATCGTCCGCAACGTCGCCACCGGCCAGTGCGTCAGCAACCAGGGCGGCTCGACGGCCGGGAACAACCCGATCGTCCAGGAGTCCTGCTCCGACGTCGCCCGGATGCAGTGGACCTTCAACGGCCCCTCCGGCGGCCGGACCTGGTCGGACTCCCCCGACGGCTTCGCCGCGACCGGCGGCACCACCGGCGGCGCCGGAGGCACGACCGTGACCGTGACGACCTACGCCGATCTCGTCCGGTACGCCACCGCGAGCCAGCCCCACGTCATCAGGGTCAACGCCACCCTCACCGCCTCACCCAGGGGCAACGAGATCCGGGTCGCCTCGAACAAGACCATCGTCGGCGTCGGCCGGAACGGCTCCGTCGTCGGCGGCGGCTTCTTCCTCGACGGCGTCTCGAACGTCATCATCCGCAACCTGACCATCCGCGACACCCTCATGCCCGAGGACGACCCGGGCGACGACACCTACGACTACGACGGCATCCAGATGGACGGCGCCCGCAACGTCTGGATCGACCACAACCACATCACCCGCATGAACGACGGCCTGATCGACAGCCGCGAGGACACCACCAACCTGACCGTGTCGTGGAACGTCATCGCCGAGAGCCGCAAGGCGTTCGGCATCGGCTGGACCTCCAACGTCACCGCGCGCATGACCATCCACCACAACTGGCTGCGCGACAACGCCTCCCGCAACCCGTCGACCGACAACGTCGCCTACGCGCACCTCTACAACAACTACCTGCAGAACATCACCGGCTACGGCAACTACGCCCGGGGCGCGACGAAGATGGTCCTGGAGAACAGCTACTTCCAGAACGTGAAGGACCCCTACTACCGCGACGACGCCGCCCAGCTCCGCCAGTCGGGCAGCGTCTGCTCGGGCTGCTCGGGCCAGCAGGAGACGGGCGGGTCGGCCTTCACGCCGAGCTCGTTCTACTCCTACACGCTCGACCCGGCCTCCCAGGTGCCCGGCCTGGTGAGCACGTACGCGGGCCCGCAGGCCAACATCGGCGTCTGACTCGGACACCACAGGCCGGTCGTCCCGACCCGGGTCGGGACGACCGGCCGCGTCCCGAAGAGACGAGGTCCAGCATGTTCGCCCCAGCCGCCGCGTCGGTTGGGAGTGGGCTGTATTTCGTGGGGGCGCGCCATGGCGCGGTCGGGGTCGCCTCGGACGTGTTCGCGGCAGCGGAACTGGTCCCAGAGTGTGGGCCGACGTCGTTGGAGTCGTGGTTCTGGTCTGCGGAATGGGCCGGGCCGGTGGCCTTCCCTCTCGGGTACTTGCAGCGGGACCCGAAGAGGTGGGCTGTCGCGTGTGTCCCCCGCGCACGCCTCCGGCGCGCTCCCTGCCCCGCCTTTTCACGGAATTTCCATGTGATCAGAGGATGAGGAGATACGGCGGCGTGGCGGTCCCATACGTGCTGGCGAGATCTAAGGAACTGGTCTGCGATCCGATCAGGTGCGTGTACTCGGGCCGGACTTATGCGCCGGTTGGTCGCCGGTCTGATGTGGTGAACGGCGTGCTGCGGACGCGGGTGAAGACCTCCGGCAAGGGGATCCGATGTGGCGACTGGTCGATGCTGTTCGGCAGTGGCGCTGTATGACCAAGAAGCTGTGTCAGGTCTGCGGGGAGGCGGCGGGTCGCAGCAAGCTGGTATTCCGTGGATTCTGACCCAGAGTGTTTTTCACAAGATGTCGTATTCACCGCTGGATTGCGGGGACACCAATTCCCCGCCGACGTGCCGGGCCTGCTGGCCGGAGGCGTCGCGGCGATGCCCTGAGCTGAAGTGTCATGCCCGGGTCGTGGCGGTGGCGGCGGCATCTGCCACCGATGATTAGGACCCGGCCGGTAAACATCGCGGGCTGGATGAGTTCGCGCGGCTTCCCACGGTGCCGGTGACGCAGCTTGTGTCGCGCCTGTACGGGATTCGGGACATCACAGGGCGTCTCAGCCAGTTCGGCAGCCACGGGTGGGGGGACCACCCATAAGGGGCGGCGGAATCACCGCAGGTGACCCCGTAGGGGCGAGCGTGAGCACGTTCGGCCGGGCCGCATGGTCGATAGGGCCTTAAGCGGGCTTGCCGGAGCCGGTGTTGCTGGGAGCGATGTTCGGCAGAGGGCGGGAATTAGCTTTGCGCCTCTCCCAGGGCGAAGATGCTCCCTGATTTGCGCACAACAAACGAAAGCATTGCGCGATCAAGACACCAAGTTAAGTGATTCGTGCGGGGACCAGGAAGAGGATTGCCGTGCGACTGATATGACTCTCAGCAGTTATTCAACAGCACAGAGTCATATCCATGGGGATGCGCGGAAGACACACCCGGTGCCTAGATCTCGGGCGTGCCTGCCGAGAGATTCCCATGACCGCCGGGACTGACGGGCTATCGATGACCACGACACGCGATGGCCGCCAATTCGGACAAGTCCCGCCCTTCCGAGAAAAGGAACCACCCATGAATTCACTACGCATCAGGACCGCGCTGCCCGCCGGCCTGACAACGCTCCTGCTTGCCGGCTCCGCTCTGCTCCTCTCCGCGCCGGCCGATGCCGCTCCCGGCGAGGTGGCACGACTCGCTCATGCCCTCGATCGCGAATCCGCCCAGCCCGGCGCCTATCCCCCGTTCGTGGACGGCCGCCAACACGTGATCGCGAACCTCGGCACTCGCGGCTACCTCATCCACGAGTTTTGGTCAGCTCCGGGGTGCACGGACGCCGTCCCCTGCCGCCTCCAGGCATGGACCGGCGGCGTGACCCCGCCGGCCAACGAGTGGTACTTCGAGGACGTGCAGGCGCGGAACGGCTACATCTGGTTCCGCATGCGCAACTCCAAGTCCAACAAGTGCGCCGTGCCCGGAGGCGTCGCCTGGGCACTGCCCACGGCCGTCGTCAAGACCTGCAGCAACGGCGATGAGTTCCTGTGGCGGGCCGAACCCGAACGCAGCGGCGACTGGCGCACCGCCAAGTTCGTCTCCTACACCACCAGGCGCGCCCTCAAGCCGTTCGGCACCACGCTGAACGAGTTCCTCGTCCTGAACGACGACGGCAACAGCTCCAACTACTACTGGTCGGTCTCCCAGTAGCGGGAGCCACGTCGATGTTGTGGCAGCCCGCCGGCACGACCGCCACGGGAGCTGGTCCTGTGCGGCCCTCAATCGGGAGTCTGGCGGGCGGCTACGGGCGCGGGACCGGATGGGCTTCTTAGAAC
>NZ_BBXC01000012.1:252575-503031 GCF_001570525.1 Herbidospora sakaeratensis | reverse complement strand
GCCCGCCCGCCACCCGGCGCCAACCGGCCGCTCCCGGAACCCACCGCAACGAACCATCTCTGGCGACCCGACTCCCCACCCGCCTCACCGGAACGATTCGGGCGACCTGACTCTGTACCAGGCGCACCGGAACCATCCACCTCGGGCAGCTCGACTCCTCACGAGCCATACCTGAACGAGCCCTCTTGGTCGGCTTGACTCTGCAAGCGACCCGAGTCCCCACGCACCGCACGAGACAGAGTCGGTCTGGGGCGATCCGACGCCACATGCCCCAGCGGAACGACTCCTCTCGAGCAGCTCGCTCGACTACGAGTCCCACCCGAACAAGCCGCCTCGGGCAGCGCGACTCTCCACGCCCCATCGGGACAAGTCGTCACAGGCGGTCCGACACTTCACGCTCCGCACTAGGACGGGTCAGCTCGACTCATGATGCTGACGACGTTTCGGCGAGGACGAGTACATCGCGCGGGGGCTGACGCGCCCTGCCCGCATGGCGGTCCGACCCTCCAGGTGCTTTGCCGAAACGAACCGCCCTCGATCAGCCGAGTCCGCGATCCGTCGTACCGGTAGGAGGGCCTCATGCAGCGCAGCTCGCCACGCATGCCCCCAAATGCACCACCGTCAGGCAATCGACGTGGTGAGCGTCACACCGCGAACCCGCGCCCAGTCGGCCGCTGACGCCGGCTCCTGTCGCGATCCTCGCCCACTGACTCAGGCCAGCCCCACGGAAATTTCGCAAATTCCCGATTCGACCAGCTCGAATTCCACTTCAGAGCATTTGCGCCGGGAAACGCATCCCGTACACGGGAGAAAACAAAGTGGCCCGGTTCCAGAACCGGAACCGGGCCACTTTCTTGGTAGCGGGGACAGGATTTGAACCTGCGACCTCTGGGTTATGAGCCCAGCGAGCTACCGAGCTGCTCCACCCCGCGTCGGTATGTAAGAACACTATCCATGAACGTCGGCTAACGCAAATCAAAAGGCCCGGAGAGTGATCTCCGGGCCTTTTGACAGAGTAGCGGGGACAGGATTTGAACCTGCGACCTCTGGGTTATGAGCCCAGCGAGCTACCGAGCTGCTCCACCCCGCGTCGGTGTGTCTTAAGACTATCCGGCGCGGGGTGATGCGGCAAACCGAATGCTGCGATCAGGGCGCTTGCGGTGGTGTCGAGGGTGTCGGCGTGGGTGTCGGCGTCGCCGATCCGGACGCCGCCGGGGTCGGTGACGGGCTCGCTGACGGGGCCGGGTTCGCCGCGCCCTGGGCGGCGGCCAGCTCGTCGAGGGCGGCCTTCAGCGCCGCCTGGGCAGTGCCGTAGGCCTGCCAATTGGGCGGGTTGGCCGACAGGGCCGCCTGGGCGTCCTCGTAGGCCTTCTGCGCCTTGCCGAGGGCCGTGGAGACCGACGCCTGCTGCGCGGGGGTCTCGGCTTGCTCGTTCTGCGTCGGCTGGGTCTGTTCCTCGTTCTGCTCGGCCGGTTGGGCCGTGCCCGCCTCGCCGAAGACCTGCTTCAGCGCGGTCTCCAGGTCGTCGCCGAAGCCGACGCGCTGGCCGTAGAGGACCAGCACCTTCTGCAGGGTTGGGAAGCGGCCGGCCGCCTCGTCCTTCGGCTGGATGTAGACCGGCTCCACGTAGAGCAGGCCGCCGCCGAACGGGAGAGTGAGCAGGTTGCCGAAGATGACGTCGGTCGCGCCGCCGCTGCCTCTCAGGATGTTGAGCTGCGCGGAGACGGTCGGGTCGGTCAGGAACGTGTTCTGCGCCTGGGGCGGACCCTGGATCGTCGTCGTGCTCGGCAGCTGGAGGATCTCCAGCTTGGCGTTCTTCGCGTCGGCCGTGGCGTCGACCGCCATGAACGCGGCCATGTTCTGCCGGTTGTTCGGGACGAACGTGGTCGTCAGGGAGAACTTCTCCTGGGTGACGCCCGGCATCTTCATGGTCACGTAGTAGGGCGGCTGCTTGCTCTTCTTGGTCGCCGGGTCCTCCGGGACCTTCCAGAAGTCCTGGCCGCCGAAGAACGAGTCGGGGTCGGTCACGTGGTACTGCGTGAGGATCTCGCGCTGGGCCTTGAACAGGTCGGCCGGGTAGCGCAGGTGCTCACGGAGCTCCGGCGAGATGTCGGAGGCGGGCTTGACGATGGTGCCGAAGGCCTTCTGCCAGGTCTTCAGCACGGGGTCGGTGTCGTCCCACGCGTAGAGGGTCACCGTGCCGTCGTAGGCGTCGACGGTGGCCTTCACCGAGTTGCGGATGTAGTTGATGTTGTCGCGCGGCACCTGCGGCACGCCGGGCTGGAGCGAGGAGGTCACGTCGGTCGTGAGGCTCTCCAGGCTGTGGGGCTCGGAGTAGGGGTAGGCGTCGGACGTGGTGTAGGCGTCCACGATCCACTTGATCCGGCCGTCGACGATGGCCGGGTAGGGGTCGCGGTCGAGCGTCAGGAACGGGGCGACCGCCTGGATGCGCTCGATCGGCTTACGGATGTACATGATCTTCGAGTCGGCGTTGATGCTGGAGTTCAGCAGCAGGTTCGTCTCGCCGTACTTCAGGGCGTAGAGGAACCGGGTGAAGATCCCGCCGACCGGGACGCCGCCGGTGCCGGCGTAGGTGTTGTTCTTCTGGCCGCTGGTGCTCTGCTCGGGGTAGTCGAGCTCGACCGGGTTGCTGCCCTGCGGGCCGCCGACGATCGAGTATTCGGGCGAGTTCTCGCCGAAGTAGATCCGGGGCTCGTACTTGCCGAGGGCCTGGGTGGGCGGGATGTCCTTCTCGTTGAAGCTGGGCACGCCGCTGCCGTCGACCGCGCTTCCCGGGGCGGCGACGAAGCCGAAGCCGTGGGTGTAGACGAGGTGGTCGTTGATCCAGTTGCTCTGCGCGCTGGGCGGGGCGCCCATCTCGCGGACCGCCACGACCGTGTCCTGGATCTTGCCGGTGGCCGGGTTCTTGTAGCGGTCGATGTCGAGCTGCTCGGGGAACTGGTAGTAGCCGCGGATCTGCTGCAGCTGCTGGTAGGTCGGGCTGAGCACGGTCGGGTCGAGCAGGCGCAGGCCCGGGATCGCCGACGACTCGGCCTGGAGCACCTCGGGCTTGGCCTCGGTCTCGGCGCCGTATTGGGTGACCGTCGCGTTGTCGACCCCGTAGGCGGCTCGCGTCGCCTTGATGTTGCGGTCGATGTAGTCGCGCTCCTTGGCCTGCTGGTTCGGCTTGACCTGGAACTGCTCGACGAGCGCCGGGTAGACGCCGCCGATCAGGACCGCCGACAGCACGAGCAGGCCGAGCGCGACGCCCGGCAGCATGCCGCCGGCCCGCACGACCCCCGCGAAGAACAACGCGGCGCAGATCAGCGCGATGAACGCGAGGATGGTCTTGGCCGGGAGCACCGCGTTGACGTCGGTGAACGAGGCGCCGTAGACCTTGCCCCGGTCGGAGAAGACCAGGCCGAACCGGTCGAGCCAGTAGGCCACGGCCTTCAGCAGCACGAACACGCCCAGCAGCACCGACAGGTGGGCCCGCGCGCCGCGGGAGGCGTGCACGCCTCCCGGGGTCTGGACGCGGAAGCCGCCGTAGAGGTAGTGGACCAGCGCCGCCGCGATGGCCGACAGGACGACCGCGATGAACAGGAAGTTCAGCACCATCCGCAGGAACGGATAGGTGAACGTGAAGAACGACAGGTCCATGCCGAACTCGGCGTCGACCTTGCCGAACGGCGTGGCGTTCTGGAACAGCAGCCAGGTCTTCCACTGGCCCGAGGTCGACGACCCGGCGAACAGGGCGAGGATCGCCATGCCGATCAGGAAGATGATCTTCCGGTGCGGGTCGATGGCCAGGCGGTAGCGGTCGGCGCCCTGGGCGTTGCCGAACATGCCGGGGCCGAACATGGGACGAACCCGGAACGCCAGCGCCATGTTGCCGCCGACGATGCCGACCATCAGGGCGGCGCCGACGATGAACAACAGGATCTGGGTGATCAGCATGGTCGAGAAGACCGAGCTGAATTTCACCGAGTCGTACCAGAGATAGTCGGTGTAGAAACCGGCGAAGATGTAGAGGACGATCACGACCGCGACGATCGCGATTCCCACGGGAATGAGCAGGCGGGGCCGGCGGGGCACGCGCATCGCCCGACCGGCTCCGGGGCTCCGGAAGCTCAACGCCAAACCCCTTTGGTCAAAAGCACAAACGGTCTGTGCCTGGCAACCTACACCGCGTTCGGCAGTGCTGCGCTTCCAGAATCCCCTCAGGAAAGTGTTCAGGAAGTGCAGGCGGGGACGGATCCCGATCCGGTGCGAATCGCGTCGATCGCCTTGATGGCGCCGTTCAGAGTGTCGACCTTGACCAGGCGCAATCCGGCCGGCACGGCCGCGGCGGCGGCCGGGCAGTTCGCCGAGGGCGTCAGGAACACCGTCGCGCCGGCCTTCTTCGCGCCGACCATCTTCTGCTCGATGCCGCCGATGGCCCCGACGTTGCCCTCGCCGTCCATCGTGCCGGTGCCGGCGATGGCCTTGCCGCCGGTCAGCGGGCCGGGGGTGAGCTTGTCGTAGATGCCCAGGGAGAACATCAGGCCCGCGCTCGGGCCGCCGACGTCGCCGACGCTGATGTTGACGGTGAAGGGGAACTTGTACGACATCCCCATGCGCACGCCGACGATCGCCTGGCCGTTGGGGCCCTTCACGGTCTTGACCGTGACGTCCTGCTTGGCGTTCTTGCGGTCGACGCCGAAGGTGACGTCCTGGCCGGGGGTGTGCTTGCGGACCAGGGAGGCCACGGTCTCCATGTCGGTGGCCGGAGCGCCGTCGACGGTGGTGATCACGTCGCCGGGCAGCAGTTTGCCCTCGGCCGGCGAGCCCTTGTCGGTGGTGGCGACCTCGACCACGTTCTGGTAGGCGATCTTGAGCTCGCGCAGGGCGGCGGCGGTGGAGGTCTCCTGGGAGGTGGCCATCTCGGCGCTGTTCTCCTCTTCGACCTCCTCGACGGTCTGCTCCCTGGGGAAGATCGTCTCTTCCGGCACGACCGCGATGGTGTCGTCGAGCCAGCCGCGCAGCGCGGTCAGCAGGCCGATGCGGTTGCCGGGGCCGCCCTGGTAGGCGACGGTGACCATGCTGAGCATGCCGCTCGTGGGATAGACCTGGTGGCCGGTGACGGTGATCACCGGCTTGCCCTTCACGTCGCCGATCGTGTTCTCGGTCGGGCCGGGTGACAGCACGACGTAGGGGACGGGGAGCATCGCGCCGCCCACAGCCAGCGCGAGTGTGAGGAAACCCGCCACGAGCAGGGTGAGGGCACGTCGGGACATGCCTGAACTCTAAGGGCTCGCCGATAAGGAGCGGCTAACAGGCGCCGACCCACTCGGCCGATCCGTCGGCGAAGCGCTGGTTCTTCCAGATCGGCACCTCGTGCTTGAGGTCGTCGATCAGCCGCCGGGACGCGGCGAACGCCTCGCCCCGGTGGGGGCAGGCCACCGCGACGATCACCGCGATGTCGCCGAGCTCCAGGTCGCCGACCCGGTGGACGGCCGCCAGCGCGGTCACCGGGAAGTCGGCGGCCACCTTCTCGGCCACCCGCCGGAGCTCCGCCTCGGCGCTCGGGTGGGCCGAGTAGGACAGCAGCTCGACGTCGCGGCCCTCGTCGAGGTCGCGGACGGTGCCGATGAAGAGCGTGGTGCCCCCGGCCGCGTGGTCGCCGACGGCGGCGACCACCTCGTCGACGGAGAGCGGGGTCTCGCGGATGGCCAGGAGGCGGATGACGTCCACCCGACGAGTCTAAATCTTTTAAATCTTCTTCTTCCGCCGGGCCGCGCGGACGATCGCGGCCGTGCCGATCACCGCGACGGTGGCGCCGGCGGCGGTCAGGGTGGCGTCCTTGCCGGACAGGCGGCGGCCGACGACGGCGTGCTTGCCCTCGCGGTAGGTCATCAGCTCGCGCAGGGCGGCCTCGTTCGTCCAGGCCGGCTTCCAGCCCGCGTTCCGCAGGGTCGCGCAGTCGACCACCCAGGGGTAGACGACGTAGTGGAGGTCGGTGGCCGGGGCCGGGGTGATGCCCAGGCGGTGGAGGCGCTGGGCGGTGGAGAAGGTCAGGCCCGCCGGGAGCTCGAAGCGACGCACGCCGGAGACCTCCTCGGCCTGCTCCATCTCCAGCCAGCCCTCGGAGCCCACCGCGACCACGCCGTTGACGTGGCCGAGGGCGGCCAGTTCGAGGGCCGAGACCAGGTCGTCGACGTGGCAGAACTGCCAGCGGGGCAGGCAGCCCTTGACCACGAGCAGCCGCGGGGCCTCGAAGTGGCGGGTGACCACGGTGTCGACCTCGGGCCCGACCAGGGCTGCCGGGCGCAGCACCACGACCTCCAGGCCGGGGTGGGCCCGCAGCGAGCGGCGGACCAGCGACTCGATCTCGAGGTGGTCGCCCACGACCCCGGTGTCGGGTTCGGCCGCCACGGGGGCGTCTTCGGGCAGCGGGACGGGGTTGTCGGCGTCGGCGCCGTACACCATGGCGCTGGTGACCAGCACGACCCGGCGCACCCGGGCGGCGGCCGAGGCGGTCAGGACGGTCTGGGCGGCCCGCAGGTTGTAGGCCCGGCGTTCGGCGGGGTCGCCGTCGAGCGAGAAGTCGCCCGCCAGATGGACCAGCACGTCGACGTCGGAGATCCGGTTCGCCAAGAGCGGATCGCGGATGTCGAGCACCCGCCAGGTCACGTCGGTGACGTCGCCGCGTTGCGCGTCGATCGCCACCACACGGCGGAAATCCGCAGACGAGGCGACTTTCGACAGGAACGCCCTGCCTACTCCCGAGGCCGCGCCGGTGACGGCGACGACGGGCGGACGATGGCGTTTCGAGACTGGCACGCGGTCCTCACTTTGCGCTGACACGCCCCACGACGGATAACGTGGCGGATGTGGACTCCTCCATCCTGCACGAGGTGGCGCGGTGACTGACCTGCCAGGTCGCGAAAACGATCCTAACGAGAACCCGTTCGCCATGTTCGGCAACCCCGAGCAGATGGCCCAGGCGATGCGCCAGTTCGCCGACATGCTCTCGGCCCCACCCGGCTCCGGCCCGGTGAACTGGGAGATGGCGAAGAACATCGCCCGCCACGCCGTGGTCGCCGACGGCGGTGATCCCAGCGTGATGGAAGGGGAGCGACGTCAGGTCGTCGACGCGCTGAACCTGGCCGACCTGTGGCTCAACGAGGCCACGTCGTTGCCGAGCGGCGTGTCGAACCCGCAGGCGTGGAGCCGGTCCGAATGGATCGAGAAGACCGCGCCGATCTGGGGCCAGCTGTGCGACCCGGTGGCCGCCAAGATGGTCGAGACCATGGGCGGCAGCCTCGGCGCCGCCGGGCTCCCGGCCGAGGCGCAGGCCATGGCGGGGCCGCTGATGGGCATGCTGAAGCAGATGGGCGGCATGATGGTCGGTCAGCAGATCGGCCAGGCCCTCGGCACCCTCGCCCGCGAGGTCATCGGCACCAGCGACATCGGCCTGCCGCTGTCCGACACCGCCGCGCTGCTGCCCGGCGGGATCGCGGCGTTCAGCCAGGGGCTCGAACTGCCCGCCGAGGAGATCCGCCTCTACCTGGCGCTGCGTGAGGCGGCCCACCACCGGCTGTTCCAGCACGTGCCGTGGCTGAAGTCACACCTGCTCGGGGCGATCGAGGAATACGCCCGCGGCATCACCGTCGACGTCTCGGCCCTGCAGGACAAACTCCAGGGGCTCGACATCAACGACCCGTCGCGGCTCCAGGAGATCCTTTCTGGCGGCGACCTGCTCAAGCCCGCCGAGACCGAGCGGCAGAAGGCCGCCCTGGCCCGCCTGGAGACCACGCTCGCGCTGGTCGAGGGCTGGGTCGCCACGGTCGTCGACGCCGCGGCGGCGGGCAAGCTGCCGTCGGCGGGCGCGCTGGGCGAGACGGTCCGGCGCCGCCGGGCCTCGGGCGGACCGGCCGAGCTCACCTTCTCGACGCTGGTCGGCCTGGAGTTGCGGCCCCGGCGGCTGCGCGAGGCGGCGGCGTTGTGGAAGGCGCTGGGCGACGCGCGCGGCGTCGACGAGCGCGACGCGGTGTGGGGCCACCCCGACCTCATGCCGACCTCCGACGACCTCGACAACCCCGAGGCGTTCGTGGCCGGCAAGGAGGACTTCGACCTCGGCCTGCTCAAGTTCCTCGAAGAAAACGACGACGAAGACAAGTGACCCTGCGCGACGAAGCCGCGGCGCTGCTCGCGGCCTGGACCGGCCCGACCCCCGACGAAGAGGCGCTGCGTCTCGACTTCCTGCGCCATCTGGCCGAACACAACGACGGCATGTGGCGTTCGTGCGTACCTGGGCATCTGACCGCCACGACGGCGGTGTTGTCCCACGACGGCGCGAAGGTGCTGCTCACCCACCACCCGAAGGCGAAACTGTGGTTGCCGATGGGCGGCCACTGCGAGCCCGGCGACCTGACGCTGCCCGATGTGGCGCTGCGGGAGGCGGTCGAGGAGTCGGGCATCCCCGGCCTGACCCTGCTGCCCGGCCCGCTGGCGCTCGACCGGCACGAGGTGTGGTGTCACCCGCCGCAGTGCTGGCATCTCGACGTGGAGTTCGGCGCGGTGGCGCCGCCCGGGGCCGAGAAGGTGATCAGCGAGGAGTCGCTGGCGCTCGAGTGGTTCCCGGTCGACGACATCCCCGAGCCGAGCGACCTGGCCACCCGCCGGCTCGCGCGCAGGGCCCGCGCGATGCTCGCACACGATCTTCACAACTGACTTACCCCTGCCCTGCGCACCGCTGATTAGGGTGGCCCGGGTGGACACTCAGGTAGGCGTCGAGGTCGGCGGGGAGATCCGCCCGCCCGCCCCTTCCCCGGGGCGCAAGCGGCGGGCGTTCGCCTGGCTGCTGGCCGGGATCAGCGTGGTCTGGACGGTCTTCCGGCTGACCGGGACGGAGCTCACCGGCTTCGGGACCCTCCTGTCCACGGGCACGCCCTATGCGGTTCTCGGGGCGGTCGTGGCGGTCCTGGTCGCCGTGCTGGCGCGGGCCCCGCGGGCCGCCGCGCTCTCGCTGGCGTCGGTCGTCGCCTTGTCGTTCGTGGTGCTGCCGCGGGCGCTGCCCTCGGCGCAGCCCCCGGCCGACGGGCCGTCGCTCCGGGTACTGTCGGTCAACATGCGCTTCGGGCGCGCCGACGTCTCTTCTCTCATGGCTCTGGTACGTTCCGCGCGCCCCGATGTCATCTCGGTGCAGGAACTGAGTCCCCGGGCGGTCGACGGGCTGGCCGCGGCGGGGCTGGGGTCCCTGATGCCGTACACCCATCTGGAGCCGCACTGGAGCGCGGCGGGCTCGGGGATCTACTCGCGCCTCCCGGTGACCCCGCTGGCGCCCTTCGCGCCGGGCGACGGGCACCGGATGCCGTACGTGCGGATCGAGGTTCCCGGCGGTCCGCCGGTCGAGCTGGCCGACGTGCACACGGTGGCCCCGCTGGGGCGTGACCTGGGGTTGTGGCGCGACGGGTTGCGGTCACTGCCCCGGCCCGAGGCCGGCACGATCCGCGTCCTGGCGGGCGACTACAACGCCACGTTCGACCACGCGGAGTTCCGCGCGGTGCTGGGTCACGGGTGGGTCGACGCCGCCGACGCCACGGGCAAGGGCCTGATCACGACCTGGGCGGCCGGACGGCGGCTGCCGCCCCTCATCACCATCGACCACGTGCTGGTCGACCCCCGGGTGGCGGTCGCGCACGCGCGCGTCCACGACGTCGCCGGCACCGACCACCGGGCGCTCTTCACCGTGCTCAGGCTTCCTTCTTCAGCGGCTGGTTGAACCGCAGCATGTTGCCCGACGGGTCGCGGAAGGCGCAGTCGCGGACGCCGTAGAACTGGTCGATCGGCTCCTGGAGGACTTCGGCGCCCGCTTCGGCGATCTTCTCGAAGGTGGCGTCGCAGTCGTCCGTGCTGAAGATCAGGCCGCGCAGCAGGCCCTTGGCCAGCAGCTCGGACATGGTCTCCTTGTCCTCCGCCGAGGCGTTGGGGTCGGCCAGCGGCGGTTCGAGCACGATCTCGACCTCGGGCTGCGAGGGGGAGCCGACGGTCACCCAGCGCATGCCCTCGTAGGAGACGTCGTTGCGGACCTCCATGCCGAGCACGTCGCGGTAGAAGGCGAGCGCGGTGTCGTGGTCGTCGACCGCGAGGAAGCAGGTGTGCAGTTTGATGTCCATGCTTCTCACGCTAGAGGGCGACCGGCGGCGTTGGCTTCTCCGTTCCTGACCGGTCTGGTGTGGATCTTCGCGATGCAGGCGGGGATGGCGGCGGCCTCGTCGTGGGAGCGGGCGCGGTAGGCGCTGGGGCTCTCGCCGACCAGCTCGGTGAAGCGGGTGCTGAAGGAGCCGAGCGACGTACAGCCGACCGCGAAGCAGACGTCGGTGACCGACAGGTCGCCGTTGCGGAGCAGCGCCTTGGCGCGCTCGATGCGGCGGGTCATCAGGTAGCTGTACGGCGTCTCGCCGTAGGCCGCCCGGAAGCTGCGGGAGAAGTGGCCGGGTGACATGAGGGCGGCCTGGGCCAGGGCGGGCACGTCGAGGGGGCTGGCGTAGTCGCGGTCCATCAGGTCGCGGACCTTGCGCAGCCGGACGAGGTCGTCGCGGTTCACGCCATCACCAACGCCCGGGTGGAGTCCCACCCTTCCAGGCCCGGGTCGAGGCGGGCGAGGTCGCCGGGTGTGCGCAGGCGGTGCCAGCCCGGCCCGGTGGCGACCTTGCGGGGCCCGGGGGCCTGCGCGCGCAGCGCCTTGACGACCTCGGGGTGGTCGACGTCGAGGGTCGCCCACTCGGGGAACGGCAGATGGGCGGCGACCGCGACCGCTCCCCCGTTGTCGGCCGGGCAGACGGCGATCTCGGCGCGGCCGAGCTCGCGGAACAACTTCCCGATCAGCAGCGGCGGCAGATCGGGCGCGTCACCGCAGACCACCACGGCCTGGTCGGCCGGCGGCAGCGCGGCGAAGGCCCGGCTCACGGAGTCGACGGAGATCACCGGCGTGCCCGGCCAGGCGATCTCCTCCAAATCTGGGACTCCAACCGATAGGATCACCGGGGTCACCAGGTCGAGGCCCGCGACCATCTCGTACGTGTCCTCGGCCACGGCACGGAGGAACTCCTCGCGGCCGACCCCCGGTGGCGCGGCGTCACCGCACGACGGGGTCACCAGGACGGCCACCAGCCGTTCGGTCAACATTCCTCCGGGGTGCCGCTCGCGGCCATGGAGAATCCCTCGAGGAATCCGCGCGCGCGTTCGGCCTTGGGGTAACGTTCGACCAGCGCCCAGAACCGGGGGCCGTGGCTCGGCACCAGCAGGTGCACCAGCTCATGCATGATCACGTAGTCTACGACCCACGCGGGCATCCCCCGGAGTCTGGCCGACAATCGGATCGTGCCATGATCTGGAGTGCACGACCCCCATCGGTGGAGCTGGTTCTCGACCCAGCGCACACTCGATGGCGCGGCCCGTCCGTCGAGGTAGCGGGCCGACAGTTCCCGGGCGCGATCGAGCAGGTCGTCGTCACTGGGTCTTTTACGCTGCTCCTTCGCCGCCAGGCGTTCGAGCATGCGGCGTACCCACTGCTCCTCGTCGGTCGTGCTCAGACCGGCAGGCAGCAGCACGATGGTCTTGTCTCCATCGCGGTACGCGGAAACGGTTCGCCGCCGTCGTGCGCTCCGACGAACCTCGACTGTCTCGGGGGGCACATATGCACGGTACTCGACACGCGCGGAATTCCACAGGGGGTCACCGACGTTCCCGCTGGTCAATCAACGTTTCCCGCACGTTAAACCGGCACACCGGCCCCAGTGGCATCCCGAAGGAGACCAGGTGAGAGCGCCCGGGAAGGCCGATGTGCGGCAGGTTTCCTGATTGCGGGACAACGAATGGATATGGGCGGCGGCGCAAAAGTAAAACCTGCGACGGCGGACCAGGGTGGCCCTGACCTGTGCGGACGCACCCCCAGGGGCGGCGCACACCGGGCGACGACGGCGAAATGATCAATATCTCCTCGACGTCGTTATTGATCATTGAATCCTGAGTCGGCGAAATTCGAGGCCGAGCCGTCGGCGGGTTATCCACAGGCGGCGGGAAAGCGGCTCGGGCGGCTCGCGGCGTGTGACAGTTTCCGGGCCATGACACAACCCTTGGGTATGGCCAGCCGGCCGCGGGTGAAACCCGCCGTCGGAGTGGCGACGCGCGACGAGGAGACGCTGCAGTTCGGGCTGCACCCCGCGCGGGCCGTGCTGCTGACCGGCCTCGACGAACGGGGGCGGCGCTTCGTGGCGAGCCTCGACGGAACCAGGACGCTGGCGCAGGCCATCGCCGACTCCCGCGCCGACGAGACGGTCGCCACACGCATCGTCGAACTCCTCGCCGGGCGGGGGCTGCTCGACGACGTCTCGGGGCCGGCCCCGCTCACCACCCTCAGCCGCGAGGAACGCGACCGGCTCAGGCCCGACCTGGAGGCGCTGTCGCTCCCGCCCACGGTCTACGAACTGCCCGAGACGGCCTCCGGGCAGAAGTCCTCTCCTCCGGCCCTGGACGGCGGCCTGACGGCCTTTGAAGGCAGAAGAAGGTCTTATGTCCGGATTTACGGCGCCGGGCGCATAGGGGCGCGTGTGGCCGTGCTGCTCGCGGCCGCCGGGGTCGGGCGGATCTGCGTGCTCGATCCCGAGTGCGCGCGAGCCGAAGACGTGGTGCCGGGCGGGCTCGGCTGGGCGCACGTGGGCAAACCCCGCGAGGAGGGCGCGGTGGCGGTGGCCGCCTCGGTCGCGCCGAGCGTCACGGCCTGGGCGGGCCGCGCCGCCGCCGGGCTCATGGACGGCGCGGCCGGGCCCGACCTGGTCGTGCTGGCTCCCACCGGCGCGCCCGATCCGCTGCTGGCCCACGATCTCACCACGCTGGGCATCCCCCATCTGCTCGCGACGTGCGCCGAGGGGTGCGGGACCGTCGGGCCGCTGGTCGTGCCGGGGCAGTCGCCGTGCCTGGCGTGCATCGAGCTGACCCGGCGCGACCGCGATCCGGGCTGGCCGACGGTCCGGGCCGCCATCAGGGGGCAGTCGGGATGCGACACCATCACCTCGGGCCTGGTCGCGGGTCAGGCCGCCGGGCAGGCGCTCGCCTTCCTCGACAGACGTGCGGTCGACGCCGTCGGAACGGCCGAAATCCTGCCCGATTTACAGTGGCGGCGCCGGGTGTGGCCGCGTCATCCCCGATGCCGTTGTAGTCGAAACGACCAGGCTGGGCTAACAATGGTCGCGTGAGTGACCTTCCGCGCAACGCCGTGACGCGCTCGGCGAAACTGGCGGCCCTGCCCCTGGGGTTCGCCGGGCGCACCGCTCTCGGCCTGGGGAAACGGATCGGCGGAAAGTCCGCGGAAATCGTCGCCCAGGAGATCCAGGAGCGTACCGCGGCGCAGATTTTCAAGATCCTCGGTGAGCTCAAGGGCGGGGCGATGAAGCTCGGGCAGGCGTTGTCGATCTTCGAGGCGGCGCTGCCGACCGAGATCGCCGGCCCCTACCGGGCCACCCTGACCAGACTTCAGGACGCCGCGCCCCCGCTGCCCGCCGCGACGGTGCACCGGGTGCTCGGCGAGGAACTGGGCGACGACTGGCGGGAGAACTTCCTGTCCTTCGACGACCGGCCGGCCGCCGCCGCCTCGATCGGGCAGGTCCACCGGGCGGTCTGGCACGACGGCCGCGAGGTCGCCGTGAAGATCCAGTATCCGGGCGCGGGCAAGGCGCTGATCTCCGACTTCAACCAGCTCGCCCGGCTGGGCAAGCTGTTCGGGGCGCTGCTGCCGGGCCTCGACGTCAAGGCCGTGCTGGCCGAGCTGAAAGACCGGGTGGTCGAGGAGCTCGACTACTTCCTGGAGGCCGAGGCGCAACACGCGTTCGCGGTCGCCTTCAAGGACGACCCCGACTTCCGCGTCCCCGACGTGATCGCCGCCAACGAGCACGTCCTGGTGACCGAGTGGATCGACGGCATTCCCCTGTCGAAGGTGATCACCGACGGCGACCAGGAGCAGCGCGACCGCGCCGGTCTGCTGCTGACCCGGTTCCTGTTCAGCTCCCCCGCCCGCGTGGGCATGCTGCACGCCGACCCGCACCCCGGCAACTTCCGCATGTTGCCCGACGGCCGTCTGGGCGTGCTCGACTTCGGCGCGGTCAACCGGCTGCCCGAGGGCTACCCTCCGGTGTTCGGCCGCCTGGTGCGCCTGTTCAACCAGGGCGACATGTCCACGGTCGTCGACGGCCTGCGGGCCGAGGGCTTCATCCGCCCCCACATCGAGATCGACGTCGAGGCGTTGCGGGCGTTCCTGGCCCCCTACGTGGAACCGACCCAGGTCGAGGAGTTCAGCTTCAGCCGGGAGTGGCTCCAGGCCCAGGCGGCCAGCGCGACCGACCTCCGCCCGACGAACGTGGTCCGCCACCTCAACCTGCCGGCGACCTACGTGCTGATCCACCGGGTCCACGCGGCGGGCGTGGGCGTCCTGTGCCAGCTGGGCACGACGGCCCGCTTCCGCGACGAGGTCCTGACCTGGGTCCCCGGCTTCGCCGACGACAACGAACAACCGGCCACCGCCTCCTGATCCGGTAGTGATCATCGCGCCGAGACGTGGTCGTCCGGGACCTCGATCGGGCGGCGGGCGATGAGGTACGCCTGCGGGAAGCCCCGTTTGGCGTCCTCGCCGGGGGCGATGGTCAGCCTGGCCACTTCGGTCAGGCCCACCTCGCCGAGTAAGGCCGCGATGCGGTCGGGGGAATAGCGGTGGGCCGGGGTCACCGAGTGGTCGAAGAGTTCGCCCAGGCGGGTGGCGTCGTCGTAGGCCCGGAAGCCGAGCAACAGGTGGCCGCCGGGGGCGAGCACGCGGTGGAATTCCGCGAAGGTCGCGGGGAGGGCCTCGGGCGGGGTGTGGATGATGGAGTAGTTGGCCACCACGCCCGCCAGCGTCGCGTCGGCGGCGGTGAGGGCGTTCATCGTGCCCACCTCGAAACGCAGGTCCGGGTGGGCCGCCCGGGCGAGAGCGATCATCTCCGGTGACACGTCGACGCCGAACGCGGTCACGCCCAGCGTGGACAGGTGGGCGGTCACGTGGCCGGGGCCGCAGCCGACGTCCGCCACCGGGCCGCCTCCCCCGGCGGTCACCAGTTCGGCGAAGACCGGGATCATCGCGTGGGCCAGCGGGCTGGAGTGGTAACGCTCCGGGATGTCGCGGGCGTAGTCGGCGGCGACGGTGTCGTAGGCCGCCCGGGTGGTGGCGAGGAAGTCGGTCATGGCCAGCAGCATGCAGAAAGGCCCGGGTGTGTAGTGGTACACCCGGGCCTTTTTCTACAAGTGGCCGTTAGAGCCTCGACAGTGCCGCCTGGAGGGCGGCGGTGGCGCGGGCGGCCCGCTCGCGGGCTTTGTTCGCGTTGGCCACCCGGCTGGCGAGGCGGTGCTCCGCGGCTTCCCGCTGGAGCCCTCGTATTCGCTCATCTACCAGTTCCTGGAACAGATGTGGCGCGGTGGAGGTGTGGAAGGTCATCGCACTTCTCTTTTCTGCAGGTCTTCGGGTCGGGTTGTCTGTCGGTCGTTCGTCAGAGCGGGAGCGGGGTCTTGCGGGGACGACCACGGGGCCGCTTGCGCGGAACCACGGTGCCTCGCAGGATCAGCTCGCCGCCCCAGACGCCCCAGGGCTCCTCACGCTCGAGGGCCCGGGCCAGGCAGGTCTCCCTGATGGGGCAGCCGCCGCAGAGCGCCTTGGCGAACTCGACGTCTTCGGGAGACTCGGCGAACCAGAGGTCGGGGTCGGTACGACAGGGGATCTCGGCTTCGATCAGGTCCATGACCGGGGCCGCCATCTGCGTCACCTCTTTGTGAATCGGGTTGGTCGTTGTCCTCTGCAGTGGGGGGATACGGGCCGGGAAAAACACGAAGGCCGCGGATCCGATGTGGGGATCCGCGGCCTGGAGGCTGACTGACCGGTCAGGTTGTGACTGGTCTACTCCAGGCAGGACGCGGACGCCCCACTCCACCGGTGGTGGTGTGGCTGGTCTGCTCGATACGCATACGCCGGACTAGCTGGTTCGGCGCGAAGGCGCCATCGACGCGCAGTTTGGCCTGCGGGCCATAAGCGGCGGCATCGGTGGCAGGGCATGCGACGGTGAGCCACGGCGTGGCGGTCGAGATTCTGATGCTCAGCACTGGGCTCACCTCCTGGTGACTTTCTCGGGGGGCCGGACAGTAGCGTCCGACTCGCATGTGCATGACCCTAAACGGCAACCTGCCGAGTGGGCAACACATTTTCGACCTGCGATTACACAGAAATTTTCCGGGTTCAGCCAACCCGGATGAGGCACTCCTGGACGACCGACACGGCCAGCTCTCCGGACGCGGTGAACATCTGCCCCTGGGCGAGGCCGCGGGCGCCACCGGACCAGGGGGATTCCTGCGCGTACAGGATCCAGTCGTCGGCGCGGAACCTGCGGTGGAACCACATCGCGTGGTCGAGAGAGGCGCCGGAGATGTTCGACGGGCCCCACGCCAGGCCGTGGGCGAGCAGCACCGTGTCGACGAGGGTGTAATCGGAGGCGTAGGCGGCCAGCACGACATGGAGCAGCGGGTCGTCGGGCAGGTCGGCGTCGTAGCGGAACCAGACCTGGTTCTCCGGGCCGATCAGGCTCGGGTCGCGGTTGGCCTCCCACGTCAGCGGGGTGACGTAGCGGGCGTCGAGGGGGCGGGGGCGCGACAACCAGCCCGACCACTCGGGGTCGTCGCCGATGAGTTTGCGCAGCCGGTCCTGGAGGGGGGCCAGGCTTTCGGGGCTCGGTACGTCGGGCATCACCGCCGCCTGGTGGTGCACGCCCTCCTCCTCGATGTGGAAGGAGGCCGACATGGTGAAGATGACCTTGCCGTGCTGGACGGCGACCACCCGGCGGGTGCTGAACGAGCGGCCGTCGCGCACGCGGTCGACCGTGTAGACGATCGGGATCGCCGGGTCGCCCGGCCGGATGAAGTAGGCGTGCAGCGAGTGGACCTGGCGTTCGGCGCCGACCGTGCGGGCCGCCGCCATGAGGGCCTGGGCGGCGACCTGGCCGCCGAAGACCCGCTGGATGCGCTCCTCGGGACTGCGGCCGCGGAAGATGTCGAGTTCGATCTGCTCCAGGTCGAGCAGGTCGAGCAACTCCTTGAGGGCGGAGTTCACGAGGCCTCCAGACGGCGTCGGACGAGGGAGAGTACGGCTTGACCGTATCGCTCCAGTTTGACGCGGCCGATCCCGGCTATGGCGAGGAGGGCCTCCTCGGTCGCGGGGGCGCGTTCGGCGATGGCCTGCAGGGTGACGTCGGTGAAGACGACGTAGCTCGGCACCTTGGCCTCTTTGGCCGCCTCGGCGCGCCACGCCTTCAGTTCCTCCAGCAGCGCCTCGTCGTACTCGGCGGGGCAGGTCGCGCAGCGGCCGAGCTTCTGCTCGGGGCCGGTGGCCAGCGTGCGGGCGCAGATCCGGCAGGTCGCGGGGGCGGCGACGCTGCGGCGGGCGGGCTGCGGGGAGGGGAAGGAGGGCTGGGTCGCCGGCGTGCCGGCCAGCGACTCCACGAAACGCGACGGGCGGCGCGACCTCCGGCCGCCCGGGGAGCGGGCCAGCGCCCACGACAGGTTGAGGTGGACGCGGGCCCGGGTGATGCCCACATAGAGGAGGCGGCGTTCCTCCTCGATCTGGTCGGGAGTCTCGGCGTACACGATCGGGAGCATGCCCTCGGTGAGGCCGATCAGGAAGACGGCGTCCCATTCGAGGCCCTTGGCGGCGTGGAGCGAGGCCAGGGTGACGCCCTCGACCGGCGGGGCGTGCTGCTCGGCGGCGCGGCGTTCGAGGTCGGCGACGAACGCGGGCAGGTCGCCGCCCTTGGCGGCCAGGTCTTCGGCGAGTTCGGCGATGGCGTTCAGCGACTCCCACTTGGCGCGGGCGGCGCCGCCGCCGGGCCGCTCGGGGGTCAGGCCGATGCCGGCCAGGATCGCGTGGACGGCCGGCGCCAGCGGCTCCTCGTCGTTGGCGGAACGGGCCGCGCCGCGCAGCAGCACGACCGCCTGGCGCACCTCGGGACGTTCGAAGAAACGCTCGGCGCCGCGCAGCAGATAGGGCACGCCGGCCTGGGTGAAGGCCTGTTCGTACGCCTCCGACTGGGCGTTCACCCGGAACAGGACCGCGATCTCCCTGGTCGGCACCCCGTCGGCCATCAGCTTCTTGACCCGGAGCGCCACGCCCATGGCCTCGGCGGGCTCGTCGTCGTATTCGGTGAAGACCGGCTCGGGGCCCCGCTCGCGCTGGGCGACCAGCTCCAGCCGGTGGGGGCTGCGGGCCATCACCCGGTTGGCCAGGGTGACGACCTCGGGGGTCGAGCGGTAGTCGCGGACCAGCTTCACCACCGCCGCGCCCGGGTGTTCGACGCCGAAGCTCGTCAGGAAGTGGGGGCTGGCGCCGGTGAAGCTGTAGATCGTCTGGTTGGGGTCGCCGACGACGCAGACGTCGTCGCGGCCGCCGAGCCAGGTGTCGAGCAGCAGCTTCTGGAGCGGGTTGACGTCCTGGTATTCGTCGACCACGAAGTAGCGGTACTGCGACCGGATCTGGTTGGCGACCTCGCGGTGCTCGGTCATCACGGCCGCGGTGAGTTCGAGGATGGTCTCGAAGTCGACCAGGTGGCGGGCGCGGCGCAGCTTCTCGTACTGGTCGAAGAGGCGGGCGACGTCGTCGGCCGGGATCGGCGGGGTGCGGCGGGCCTTCAGGGCGGCGGCCGGATAGTCCTCGGGCGCGTGCTGGGTGACCTTGGCCCACTCGATCTCACTGGCGACATCGCGGAGTTCGGCGCGGTCGGGGTTGCGGCGCAGCATGCGGGCCGCCTCGACCAGCAGCGGCAGCTTCGACTCGATCACCTGGGGGGCGTCGCCGCCGATGACGCGCGGCCAGAAGTAGGTGAGCTGGCGCAGCGCGGCGGCGTGGAAGGTACGGGCCTGCACGCCCGGGGCGCCCAGTTCGCGCAGCCGGTGGCGGAGCTCTCCGGCGGCCCGGGTGGTGAACGTCACAGCGAGCACGCTCGGCGCGTCGGCGATACCGGTTCGTACCGCATGGGCGATTCTGTGGGTGATCGCCCGAGTCTTGCCGGTACCTGCTCCGGCCAGCACGCACACCGGACCCCGCAGCGTTTCGGCCACCGCCCGCTGTTCGGGATCGAGGCCCGAAAGGACGTCCAAATGCGGCCTCCAACGTGCGCGGCGGGTGATCTGCTGGCATCATCCTTCCAGCACCCGGCCAAGCGCGTCTCAAGAGCCGGGTCGCCGAAGGCAAAGAGGGAGCGTCCCCGGAGGGCACGACGGGGGCCGCGCGGGGAGGTTTCAGACCCTTGAAGAAAGCGGCCGTCGCCGGTGCGCTCGCACTCGCCGCCGTCCTCTGCGCTCCCATGAGCGCGGGGGCGCACGCCGTCAGCCCGCAGCCGGCCGCCACGGCCTCGCCGACGCCGGTCTCCTCGCCTTCGCCGACCACGTCGTCCACGCCGCCGCCGGTGCAGGAGCGCAAGACGCTCGTGAAGTACGGCCGCCACGTGAAGCAGCGCATGGACGTCTACTGGCGCGCCAACGACCCGCTGATCCGCCCGGTCGTGTTCATGATCCACGGCGGCTGGTGGTCGGGCGGCGACAAGGCGTACATGAAGGCCGTCACCCGCAGCTACTTCGACCTCGGCTACGTCGTGGTCAACGTCAACTACCGGCTCTCCGGCGACGCGCGGTGGCCGGCGCAGCGCGACGACGCCCTTGAGGCCATCGCGACCACCCGGCGCATGGCCTCGGAGTTCGGCCTCGACCCCAACCGCTACGCGATCATCGGCTTCTCGGCCGGCGGGCACATCGCGGCGTCGGTGGGCACCTACGGCGACGGGCAGCCCGGGTTACGGGCCGTCGTCGGCGTCTCGCCGGTGATCTCCCCGCTGACCGCCTACTCTGACGGCGGCCACGGCGCCACCCACGAGCAGCGCAAGCTGCGCCAGGCGGCGGTGGCCCTGGCCGGGGGCTGCGGCCCCAACAAGTGCCCCCGGATCTGGTCGAGCATGGAGGTGCCGTTCCACGCCTCCTACGGCGACGCGCCGATGCTCAGCGTCCACTCGGCCCGCGAGTTCGTGCCGCCCTACCAGAGCGAGCTGCTGCGCGAGTCGCTCGCCGTCTACGGCGTCGACATGTCGGTCCGGTCCTACCCCGGCCGCTACCACAGCTCGCCCCTGTTCCGGGAGCCCGGCGTCGCCGAGACGATCCAGGCGTGGGTGATCGGACATCTCGCGTACTAGATGGGAAGATGAGCACCATCCGTCGTGTTGGCAATGACTGCCGACAGAAAGGGACGACAATGGCGCTCACGGTATACACCGCTTCGTGGTGTGGGCCCTGCAAGCGGCTCAAGAGCCAGCTGACCCGCGAAGGCATCGCTTATGAGGAGGTCGACGTCGAGGCCGACCCCCAGGCGGCGTCGTTCGTCGAGAGTGTCAACAAGGGCAACCGCGTGGTCCCGACCGTCGTGTTCCCCGACGGCAGCGCGGCGACCAACCCTTCGGTGATCGAGGTCAAGCGTCGCCTGGCGACGATGGGCCAGTCGATATAGTGGGGTTCTGAGCGGTGGTGGGGCCCACCGCCCCATCCGGGTAACCGCAGATCTCTGCCGACGGTCCCTACCTTCACCGGTAGGAGGAACCGATGCCCGTCCGAATCCTCCTCGCGATCTCGGCCGGAGGGGTCGCGGGATCTCTCGTCCGCTACGGGCTGGGGGTGCTCTTCCCGAGCGCCCCCGGGTTCCCGTGGACGACCCTGTTCATCAACGTCACCGGATGCCTGCTGATCGGCGTGCTGATGGTGGCCATCACCGAGATCTGGGCCGCTCCCACCTGGGTACGCCCCCTTCTGGGGGTCGGGGTGCTGGGCGGCTACACCACGTTCTCCACCTACATCGCGGACATCGGCCTGCTGGTCGCGGGCGGCGTGCCCCGGTCGGCGCTGGTCTACCTGGTGGTGACGCCGCTGCTGGCGCTGGCCGCCGTGTGGGCCGGCACGGCCGCCACCCGGGCGGGGGCCCGGCGACTGGGGAGGCGCACATGACACCCGCGCTGCGGCTGACCATCTTCGTCGGCGAGACCGACACCAGTCATCACCGGCCGCTCTACCACGAGATCGTGCACCGCGCCCACGCCGCCGGGCTGGCCGGGGCCAGCGTCTTCCGCGGCATCGAGGGCTACGGCGCCTCCAACCACATCCACACCACCCGCCTGCTGTCGTTGTCGGACGACCTGCCGGTGGCGATCGTCATCGTCGACGAGCCCGAGCGGGTACGCGCGTTCCTGCCGGAGCTCGACGGGCTGATCGGCGAGGGCCTGGTCATGGTGGACGAGGTCGAGGTCCGCCACTACGGCGGGCGGCCCCGGTGACGGGCTTGCTGACCGCCCTGCTCGTGGCGGCGGGGGCGGCGATCGGCGCTCCCCTGCGCTACCTGACCGACCGGCTGATCCAGTCGAAGCACGACGGCGTGTTCCCGTGGGGGACGTTCGGGGTCAACCTGACGGGCTCGGCCCTGCTCGGCTTCCTGGTCACGCTGCCGGCCGACCACACGTTCACGGCCCTGGCCGGGACGGGCTTCTGCGGCGCGCTGACGACGTATTCGACCTTCAGCTACGAGACGCTGCGCCTGGCCGAGGACGGCGCCCGGCTGGCGGCGGCCGCGAACGTGGTGGTCAGCATCGCGGGCGGCCTGGGGGCCGGAGCCTGCGGCATGCTGCTGGCCCGCGCCATCGGAGGATGACCCGGGTCAGCGGCCCCACGATCCCTGGTCGTCGATGGCCGATCCGTACCAGGTCTCGATGAGTCTGCGGGCGATCGAGACCGGGGGCGGGACGCGCAGTTCGCCGGTCATGATGGCCACGCGCAGCTCCTCCCGGGTGAACCAGCGGGCCTCGGCGATCTCCTTCGGGTCGAGGGTCAGGTCGCTGGTGAGGGCGCGGGCGAAGAAGCCCAGCATGAGGCTGCGGGGGAAGGGCCAGGGCTGGCTGCCGAGGTAGCGGGGGTCGGAAACCCGTACACCGACCTCTTCGAAGACCTCCCTGGCCAGGGCCGCCTCCAGGGACTCGCCGGGTTCGACGAAGCCCGCCAGAACCGACATGCGGCCCTCGGGCCACTGGGGGCCGCGGGCGAGCAGGATGCGGTCGTCGGGGTCGCGGATCAGCATGATGACGGCGGGGTCGACGCGGGGGAAGTGCTGGGAGCCGTCGTTGGGGCAGACGCGCACGTGGCCGCCCTGGGTGACGGCGGTCTCGGCGCCGCACTGGGGGCAGAAGCGGTGGGTGGCGTGCCACGACTCCAGTGCCACGGCGTAGGTGAACAGGCCGGCGTCGCGGTCGCTCAGGATCGAACCGGCCTCGCGCAGGCCGGCGGAGTCGGCGTCGTCAGGAAGTTTGGCGGAGACGGAGAAGTAGGCCACGCCGTCGGCGACGCCGAGCAGGTGGCGCTGGCCCTCGGGGGCCTCGGCGGGGGTCAGCAGGACGATCTCGGCCTCGTCGCCCGATCGTTTGACCATGGTCTGGCCGTCGCTGATGACGAGGACGCGTGTGGACGGGTCGTGCCAGACCCGGTCGAGCCAGTCGGGGTCGTGGCGGAGCTGGGCGGAACGGTCGATGGTGCTGCGGCTGAGTAGCAGGGGCCCCAGGAGTCCCTCGGTGATGTCCACGGGGATATTCTTTCATCGGCCCACGCGGCCGCCCGTTCCCCAGTAAGGTTCTAGAGGTTAGGTAAGCCTTACCTCAGGGGATGCACTTGCGGCTGTACCTCACCACGCTCAACCCCACCGACTCGGTCACGCGGGGTTTCCTGCCCGCCGCGAAGGCCCTCGGGTGGGAGGTCACCATCCTGACCGATCAACCGGAGGGTTATCCCGGCCACGAGACGATCCCGGCCGACGTACGCGACCCGAAAACCGTCGTCGACGTGATCGCGCGCCACCACCGGCCCGACGTGATCTTCTCCAACTCCGACCACCTCCAGGTCGAGACCGCCCTGGCCGCCGACTACTTCGGCCTGCCCGGCAAGGACTGGCGGGCCTGTCTCACGACCAAGAACAAGGCGCTCACCCGGCGTGCGCTCGGCGACGTGCGCTCGGCCCGGGTGGTGCCCGGCGAGCCGCTGCCCGACGTCGGCTACCCCGTCGTGGTGAAGCCGCGCGAGGGGGTGGCCAGCGAGGACGTCGTCCTGGTCAGGGACGACCTCGGCGCGGCGGCGCGGGACGTCTGGACACGCCGCCCGGGGGCGGTGCTGGTCGCGGAGGAGTATCTCGAAGGGCCCCTGATGACCCTGGAGACCCTCGGCGACGGCGTCACGACCAGGGTGCTGGGCGGGTTCCAGACCACGCTGGGGCCGCTGCCCCACTTCGTGGAGGAACGCCTCGACTGGTCGCCCGGCCTCCCCGGGTCCGAGGAGGTGCTCGCCCAGCTGGCGACACTCGGGGTCGGATTCGGGGCCTGTCACACCGAATACGTGCTGACCGAGAAGGGGCCGCGTGTCGTCGAGGTCAACTACCGGGTCATCGGCGACAACTGCGACCTGCTGCTGGCCGACCACCTCGACGTGCCGCTGTTCGAGTGGATCCTGCGGGTGCACGCGGGCGAACCGGCGCCGCAGGCGCCCCGGCCGGGCGGGCACGCGGCGGCGATCAGCGTGCTGGCCACCCGGCCGGGCACGATCGTGAAGGCGCCGAAGGAGCTCACCGGAGCCCACGAGGACGTGCGGCTCTGGCACCTGCCGCTCAAGGAGGCCGGGCAGCCGGTCGTGGTGACCCACACCAACCGCGACTACCTGGCGTTGCTGCGGGCCGTCGGCCCCACCCGCGAGGCCGTCGACACGGCCGCGAAGGTCTTCCTGGACGCCCACCCGTGGGTGGTCGCGTGACCAGCGCCACGGCGGTGCGGGTGGGCCGCGACGGCTACCTGGCGGCGCGGGTGCTCAACGCCCTGATCAGAGAGGACGTCGGCGGCCTGGCCGGCCGGCTGAGCTGGGACAAGGCGGGCGCGTACGTGCCGCTGTCGGCCTCGCGGCGGGTGCGGCTGGCCCCGGGGTTCCCCTCGGGCGGCCTCGAAGGGCTCTTCCAGGACTTCACCGTGGCCCCCGGCGAGACCGTGCGGCTGCGCGAGGTGCTGGCGACGCTGGCCAGGATCGCCGACCCGGCCGACGCCGAAGGGGTGGCCGCCTTCCGCGAGGAGTGCCGCCAGACGCTGACCGGCCTGGAGCTGCTCGACCGCCACCGCGCCTCGGTCGAGGACCGGCTGCCCGAGCTGGGCCCGATCGGCTACGAGGTGCTGGCCGCGTTCAGCGACCATCCGGTCTATCCGACCGCCCGCTGCCGCCACGGCCTGACCGAGGAGCAGTTGCTCGCCTACGCGCCCGAGTTCGCGCCGCGCTTCACGTTGCGCTGGGCGGCCGTGCCGGGGACCGGGCCGGTCCCGGAGTTCTTCCCGTCGTTCGCCGCGGTCGGCCTGCCGGCCGGCCTGGCCGCGACCCACCGCCTGTTCCCGGTGCACCCGCTGTCGTTGCCGCAGGTGAACGCCGTGGTCGCGCCGCTCGACTTCCTTCCGGTACGCCCCACGTTGTCGATGCGCACGGTCGAGGTGTCACCGCGTACCCACCTGAAGATGCCGCTCGCCACGGCGACGCTCGGGGTGCGCAACCGGCGGTCGATCAAACCGGGCGTGCTCGACGACGGCGCGCGGGCCGAGCGGCTGCTGCACGAGGTGCTCGACCGGCAGCCCGGCCTGCCCGTCCGGCTCGCCGGGGAGCAGGAGTTCGCCCACTCGGGCAACGAGTTCCTGGCCTGGATGGCGCGGCGGCTGCCCGAGGGCGAGATCGTCTCGGTGGCCGCGCTGAACGCGCCCGGCGTGCTCGACGCGCTGGCCGGCCGCCACTACCGGGGCGACGCCGAGGCGCTGCTCACCGACTACCTGCGGGCGCTGCTGACCTGGAACGTCACGCTCTTCGTCCGCTACGGCGTCGCGCTGGAGGCGCACCAGCAGAACCTCGCGCTGGTCTTCGGCGACGGGCCGATGCGGCTGCTGGTCAAGGACAACGACGGGCTGCTGGCCTCCCCCGACCACCTGGCGGCGGCCGGGATCGCGGCGCCCGGCTTCGCCGACGAGCGCATGCTGACCGGCGATCCGCACGCGCTGGCCGACGTGTTCGTGACGATCACCCTCCACCTGGCCGCCGCCGCGGTGACGCTCCGGCCCGACCTGGTGCGGGCCGCCCTGGCGCAGGCCCTCGACGAGCACGGCGACCACCCGATGGCCCGGCTGCTGCGCAACCGCACGCTGGAGGCCGCCCGGCTGGTCGGCAAGAGCATGGTCACCGCCGGGAGCCTCGTCTCCAAGGCCAGGAGCGGCGCGAAGGACATCAACAAGTTCTACGGGACCAGCGGCCCGAACTATCTGCGAAAGGGGTCTTCTGGCCCATGTACGTGAACGTCGCGGAGCACGCCACCGTCGCGGCCCTCCTCCGGTGCTGCATCCGCGAACTGCCCGGCCAGGCGTTCCCGGCCGGGCCCCACACGATGGTGCGGGTCGGCGGGGTGTGGTTGCGGGCGAGGACGAGCGGGGGCGCCGCCCTGCGCATCGCCGAGCCCGAGCGCCTGACCGGCACCGCCTGGGAGCCGCTGACCTCCGACGACCTGGTCGCCCTGGTCGCGCGCGAGCTGCCCGGGGTGAACGGGGAGTTCGCGGCGCAGGTGGCCGGGAGCCGGGAGGTCGTCGAGCGGCTGCTGGCGGCCCGCGCCCAGGGCAAGCCGCCCCGGGACGAGTGGCTGGCCTCGGAGCAGGACCTCGTGTTCGGGCATGCGTTCCATCCCGCGCCCAAGGCCCGCGAGGCGGCCCGGGGCGACTGGCTGGCGTACGCGCCCGAGGCGTACGCCCGGTTCCCGCTGCGGCTGCTGGCGGTGCGCGAGGACCTGGTCGTCGAGGAGGGCGACGTGAGCGCCCTCGACGGCCTCCCGGCGGACGTGCCGCCGGGCTACCGGCTGCTGCCGGTGCACCCGTGGCAGTACGAGCTGATCCGGCCCCCCGTCGACGGCGACCGGCTGATCGACCTCGGCCCGGCCCAGCACGACGTGCTGCCGACCTCGTCGGTGCGCACCGTCTACGACCCCCTGCTCGACAAGTGCCTGAAGTTCTCCCTCGACGTGCGGATCACCAACTGCGTGCGCAAGAACGCCTGGTACGAGCTGGCGGGCGGGGTCGAGTTGTCGCGGCGGCTGGCCCCGGTCTTCGCCGCACTCACCGAGCGATTCCCGGGCACCCGGTGGTTGCCCGAGCCCGGCTACCGGACCGTCGACCTGGGCCGGGAGTTGTTCGAAGGGCTCGGCGTGCTGGTGCGGTGCAGCCCGCGCGGCCGGTGCGGGCCCGACGTCACGCCGGTGCTGGCGGGGGCGCTGGCGCTGCGCGACCTCGGGGGCGACGACCCGGTCGGGTGGTGGCGCTCGTACGTCGAGGTGGTCGCGCTGCCGGTGCTGGAGGCCTTCCTGACGCACGGAGTGGTGCTCGAACCGCATCTCCAGAACGTGCTGGTCGGGCTCGACGCCGCCGGGCGGCCGGCGCAAGCGGTGTTCCGCGACCTGGAGGGCACGAAGCTGGTCGGGCACGACCTGGCCGGGGTGCGCGAGGAGGTGGCGCGGGCGATGACGTACACGCCGGAGAAGGGCTGGGACCGGGTGGTCTACTGCCTGGTCGTGAACCATCTGGCCGAGATCGCGGCCTCGGTCGGCGCGCCGCTGGAGACGTTGTGGCGGGTGGCCGCCGAGGTGATCGGCGCCTACGGTGACTCGATCGGGTGGCCCGAGCCGCTGGTCCGGCTGATGTCGGGGGCGCCGCTGCCCGCCAAGGCCAACCTGACCGTGCGGTGGGAGCGGCGGGCCGACCGGGCCGCGACCTACGTGCCGGTCGCGAACCCGCTGGTGGTCGCATGATCGAGGAGATCGCCGGGCGTCTGGGCGACGTGCCGGCCTACGTCTACGACCTGGCGGCGCTCGACGCCCACGCGGCCCGGATCCGGGCGGCGACCGAAGGGGTCGAGCTCTACTACGCGGTGAAGGCCAACCCCGACCCGGCGATCCTGCGCACGCTGGCGCCCCATGTCGACGGGTTCGAGGTGTCGTCGGGCGGCGAGTTCGACCACGTCTCGGCGCTGTTCCCGGGCAGGCGGCTGGCGTTCGGCGGGCCGGGCAAGACCGCCGCCGACCTGACGCGCAGGCCCTACCGGTTCCACGTCGAGAGCCCCCGGGAGCTCGATCTGCTCCGGGGGGACGTGCTGCTGCGGCTGAACCTGAAGGCGGAGGTCGACGGCGCTGCGCTGACGATGAGCGGGCCGTTCGGGATGGACCCGGAGATGGTGGCGGCGTGCCGCGAGAAACCGGGGAACGCCCGGATCGCGGGCGTCCACGCGCACCTCGCCAGCGGGCTCGACGCGCCCGCCCTGACGAGCCTGGCTAAGACGATCATCGACCACGCCCTGCCGGGCGAAGAGGTGTGCGTGGGCGGCGGAATGGCCGTCGACTACGCCGACCCCGGCCGCACCTTCGACTGGGAGTCCTACGGTGAAGGGCTGCGCGGACTCGGGCGCGACATCTTGAGGATCGAGCCCGGCCGGGCCATGACCGCCTACTGCGGCTGGTACCTGGCGAAGGTGCTCGACGTGAAGCGCGTGCACGGCGAGCTGTTCGCCGTCCTCACCGGCGGCACCCACCACCTCCGCACGCCCGTCACGAAGGGCCACGACCAGCCCTTCACCGTCTTCGGATCAGGCGGCCCCGAAGAGGAGGTCACGCTCGTCGGGCAACTCTGCACCCCGAAGGACGTGTTCGCCCGCCGGGTCAGAGCGGCGCTGAGCCCGGGAGACGTCGTCGCCTTCGCGATGGCCGGGGCCTACGCGTACAACATCTCCCACCACGACTTCCTGATGCACCCGAAGCCGGAGTTCCACTACGTCTCGGGGATGCCGTAGATCAGCGCCGTCAGGTCGTCGAGGTCCATGAGGTCGACCGGCCTGACGGTGCGGTTCTCCAGCACGTAGTGGAAGGCCGCGCTGACGCGGGTCAGCGGCACCTCGGCCAGCTTCGCCCAGGCCAGCCGGTAGGCGGCCAGCTGGATGGCCTGGATGCGGGCGGCGGCCGAGCCGCGCGGCCGGTTGCCGGTCTTCCAGTCGACCACGACGTAGCCGTCGTTCCAGGGGAACACGGCGTCCATGCGGCCGCGCACCAGCCGGTCGGCGATGACGGTCTCGAACGGCACCTCCAGGTCGATCGGGGTGCGCTCGGCCCACTCGCTCTCCTCGAACCGGGCCTGCAGCACGCGCAGCTGCTCGTCGGCCTCGTTGAGGTCGTCGGCCGCGCCGGGCAGGTCGAGTTCGTCGATGAGCCGCTGCTGGCCCCATCTCGTCTCCAGCCAGCGGTGGAACGAGGTGCCCCGCCGGGCCAAGGGGGCGGGCTTGTGGGGCAGCGGGCGGCGTACCTCGCGGGCGTAGGCCGACGGGTCCTTGGCCAGGGAGACCAGCGACGAGACCGACAGGCGCAGCGGCAGCTCGACGAGGTTGCCCTCGCGCCGCCGGTCGCGCTCGCGCAGCAGCAGCGTGGTGTCGCGGGCCCACGACTGCATCCGCTCCTGCTCCCACTGGCGCACCTCGCCGACACCCTCGTCGTCGAGCCCGTCGAGGGCCTCCCGGACGAACCTGGCGCCTTCGGCGATGCCGTCGCGGACCGCCACGGACGGCCAGGCCGCCTCGGCAGGCTCGGCCAGCAGCGGGTTCTCCACGGCGTCGTCCTCGGTCCAGACGGCGACCGACGACGCCTGGTCGCGGACCTCCAGCAGGAACCGCGACGGCTCCAGCGGACGCGACGCGCTGCCCCACCGGTAGCCCGAGGCGATCAGCAGGTAGTGGGCCCGGGTCACCGCCACGTAGGCCAGGCGGCGCTCCTCGCGCAGGTCGCGTTCCCGGCTGGCGGCGTCGAAGTCGGCCAGTTCCTCCTTGGTCAGCCCTTCGAGGGCGGGCAGGTCGCGGGCGTCGCCCCGCAGCGCGTAGGGCAGTTTGCGCGGGTTGTCGGTCCAGCGCGAGTTGGTGACCGGCGTGGCCGGGAAGACGCTGCCCCGGGCCAGCCTGCCGGCCGCCGTGGTGACCTCCGACAGGCCGGGCACGACCACGACGGGCCATTCGAGGCCCTTGGAGGCGTGCACGGTCATCAGCTTGACGCTGTTGGTCTCGCCGACCCGGCCGCCTTCGAGGCCGAACTCCTCGGTCTCGGCCGCCTTGAGGTAGGCGAGGAACGCGCCGAGCGTCGGGTCTTCGGCGTCGCCGGCGAAGCGGGCCGCCGCGTCGAGGAAGGCGTCGAGGTCGGCGCGGGCGGCCAGCGGGCTGCCGCCGCGTGCGGCCACCTCGACGTCGAGGCCGGTCCGGCGCTCCACCTCGGAGATCAGGTCGGGCAGCGGCAACCCGGCGTGGGAGCGCAGCAGCCGCAGTTCCTCGGCGAGCTTCGGCAGCCGCTCGCGGGCCAGCGGGGAGTAGGGGTCGAGCCAGTCGGGGCGGTCGGGCAGCTCGTCGAGGGCGTCGATGATGCTGCCGCGTTCGGCCTCCAGGTCGGCGACGACCTGGTCTAGGGGGTCGCTGGGGCGTCCGCCGCGTTCGTCGCGCTCGCGGTTGAGCTCCCTGGCCTGGTCGCCGAGTTGCTTCAGGTCGGCGGGGCCGATGCGCCAGCGGGGCCCGGCCAGCAGTCTGATCAGGGCGTCGCCGGCGGTGGGGTCGTACATGACCCGGAGGGTGGAGACGATGTCGGCCACCTCGGGCACGGTGAGGAGCCCGCCGAGCCCGACCACCTCGACCGGGATGCCGCGCGCCTCCAGCGCCTTGCGGAGCGTGGGGAACTGCGAGCGTTTGCGGGCCAGGATCGCCACGTCGCCCGGCTGCAGGGCCGGGCCCTGCCGGGGCTTGCTCCGCTCGCCCTCGCCCCACGGAAGCCCGTCGGGCGCGAGCTCCAGGCCCAGTTGCTTCTGTACGCCCTCCGCGATCCACTCGGCCTCGTCGTGGGCCGTGGCGTGGTAGGCGCACACCACCCGGCCCCGGTCGGCCCGGTTCTCCCCCGGCGTCAGCACCGGCACCTCGGCGCTCTCGCGGCGCAGGTCGGTCTGGATGCGGGCGGCGACGTCGAGCACCCGCTCGCCGTTGCGGAAGCTGACCGACAACTGCCGGACCGGCGCCGGCTCGCCCTGCGCGGTCGGGAAGTCGTGCGGGAACCGCGACAGGTTGCCCGCCGAGGCCCCCCGCCAGCCGTAGATCGACTGGCACGGGTCGCCGACGGCCGTGACGGGATGCCCGCCGCCGAAGAGCGACCGCAGCAGCACCAGCTGCGCGTGGCTGGTGTCCTGGTATTCGTCGAGCAGCACCACGGTGAACCGGGCGCGCTCGATCTCGCCGACCTCCTCGTGCCGGGAGGCGATCTGGGCGGCCAGCGCCATCTGGTCGCCGTAGTCGATCACCTCACGGGCCCGCTTGAGCTTCTGGTACGCCTCCACGAGCGGCAGCAGCTGCTCCCGCACGGCGTGCACCTGCACCGGCCTGCGCTGGGCGTTGGTGACCCGGCCCGGCAGCAGCGCCAGCCGCTCGGACCAGCGCCGGCCGTGGTCGCGCACCTCGTCGGCGGTGGCCAGGTGCTCGGCCATCTCCCCGGCCAGGTCGAGCACGGCGGCGGTGACGCTCGGCGGGCCGAGGTCGATCTGGTCCATCGGGCCGTCGTACTGGCCGACGACGCGGGCCGCCATCTGCCAGGCGACGGCCGGGGTGACCAGCCGCATCGTGGGCTCCATGGCCTCGCGGAGGGCGTGGTCGGTGACCAGGCGGGCGGCGTAGGCGTGGTAGGTGGAGATCGTCGGCTCCACCTCCAGGTCCATCGGGGTCTCGGTCTTCTCGGCCAGCGTCGTCAGCCGCTTGTGCACACGTTCGGCCAGCTCGGCCGCCGCCTTGCGGGTGAAGGTGAGGCCGAGGATCTGCTCGGGTTTGGCGAACCCGTTGGCGACCAGCCAGACGACCCGCCCGGCCATGGTCTCGGACTTGCCCGACCCGGCCCCGGCGATGACGACCATCGGCCCGAGGTCGGCGGAGATCACCCCGGCCTGCTCGTGCGTGGGCGGCGGCACAGCCAGCGTGGCCGCCAGGTCGAACGGGGTCAGCACACCTGGCCCCCGCCGTCGTTCACCGGGCACGAGAACCGGGCCGCGCAGGTGCGGCACCCGTCGTTGACCTTGGCGACGAACAGGTTGGCCGACATGCCGGCGGCGACCGTGGTGACCAGGTCCTGCGCCCACTCGGGATTCACGTCGTCGGCGAGAGGGATCTGCGACTGCTCCTTGGCCAGCGGGCCGGTCCCGGCGGCCTTGCCGACCTGGAGCAGCGCGGCTCCCCCGGGTTCGGTCATGCCGTGGCGCTCGAACGCGCCCAGGACGGTCGCGAGCTGGTAGACGCCGAGCTGCGGGTGGCGGTCGAGCTCGTCGTCGCGCGGCTTGGCGGTGCCGGTCTTGATGTCGATGATCACGGCCCGGTTGTCGCCGTCGCGCTCGACCCGGTCGACCCGGCCCTTGATGACGATCCCGTCGGAGACGACCTGGGTGAACGACTCCTCGAAGCCGACCAGCTCGCGCGGGTTCTCGCGGTGCCAGGTGAGGAAACGGTCGACCATCTTCTCGGCCACGTGGCGCTGCTTGCGGTTGAACCAGATCCCGCCGAAGTCGAGGTCGTCCCACACGTCGTCGAGGCGTTTGGCCAGCTCGTCGGTGGTGTGCTCCTCGGCCGCGAGCACGGCGATGGCGTGGATGACGTTGCCGAAGACCTGGGGCACGCTCTCGCCGCCGGTGCCGACCGCGGTCTCCAGCACCCACCGCAGGCCGCACTTGGTGAACTTCTCGACCGCCGACGGCGAGATCTGCACGACACCCTCGGGCCAGGCGAGCGGGCGGTCGTCGGAGATCTCGGTGAGGGCGTACCACGACGACGGGTCGGCCCCCGGCACGCCCTCGTCGGCGAGCCGGGCCAGGTGGCGGGCGGCGGCGCGGCGCATCGGCTCGGGGCGGGTCGGGTCGCAGACGGCCGCGCGCAGGTCGGCGACCAGCGCGGGCATGCTGAGCCAGCGGGCCCGGTCGTCGACGGTCGCGTTCTCCAGGCCGCCGGGGACGAGTTCGTTGAGGAAGCGCGAGGGGCGCTCGTCGGCGTCCTCGCCGCCGACCGCCGTCACGACCAGCCGGGCGCGCGGCCGGGTGGCGGCGACGTAGAACAACCGCCGCTCCTCGGCCAGCATCTTGGCGCCGAGCGCGTACTTCTCGGCCTCGGTGCCGTCGAGCGCGATCCCGCCCGCGACCTCGACCAGCGACTCGACCCCGAGCAGCGAGCCGCGCACCCGCAGGTCGGGCCAGACGCCCTCCTGCACGCCGGCGGCCACCACGACGTCCCATTCGAGGCCCTTGGCCCGGTGGGCGGTCAGGATGCGCACCGCCTCGCCGTCGGGCGCCTGGGCGGCCAGCGAGTCGGCCGGGATCTCCTGGGCCATCAGGTCGTCGACGAACACCTCGACGCCGGCCTGCGGCAGCCGGTCGACGAACTTGGCGGCGTAGTCGAACAGGTTCACCACCGCGTCGAGGTCGCGGTCGGCCTGGCCGCCGCGCGCGCCGCCGCCGAGGCTCGAATGGGTCCAGCGCTCCGACAGGCCGCTGGCCTTCCAGACCTCCCACAGGGCGTCTTCCGCGGTGAGCTCCTTGGCCACCGTCTGCCGCGCCGTGGCCAGCAGGTTGGCCAGCCGCTGCGCGGGCGCGGCGACGTGGGGTTCGAGCAGGGTGAGCTCGTTGGGGGCCTGCACCGCGGCCACGATGAGCTCGTCGCTCGACCGGGGCGGCACGATGCCCGCCTCGTGCTCGGCGATGCGCAGGCCGCGCCGGAGACGGCGGACGCCGATCATGTCGGTGCCCCCCAGCGGGCCGGTGAGCAGCTCCTCGGCTGTGGCGACGTCGAGCGACTCGGGCCGGGCCGCCGCCTTGAGCAGCAGGATCAGCGGGCGCACGCCCGGTTCGGTGATCAGCGGCCCCTCGTCGCCGGTGACGACCACCGGCACCCCGGCGGTGTGCAGGGCCCGCCGGAGCATCGGCACCTGCCGGGTCGCGCTGCGCACCAGCACGGCCATGCGCTGCCACGGCACGCCGTCGAGCAGGTGGGCCCGGCGCAGCGTGTCGGCGACCACGGCGGCCTCCTGCGACACGCTGTCGGCGATCACGACGCGGACCTCGCCCGGCTCCAGCCCGTCGACGGCGTGCAGGTCGCGGTGGGAGGTGTCGCGCCAGCCGGGCGGCACCGGCAGCCGGTTCGCGATCCGGCGCGAGGCGGCCAGCAGGTCTTCGCCGCTGCGGCGGCAGGTGCGCAGCGCCACGATCGGCGCGGGCCCGTCGGCGGCGGTCCGGAAACGTTCGGGGAAGTCGAGGATGTTGCGGACCTCGGCGCCGCGGAACCCGTAGATGGCCTGGTCGGGGTCGCCGACCACGACCAGGTCGCGCCCGTCGCCGGCCAGCCCGCGCAGCAGGTCCTCCTGCGCCGGGTCGGTGTCTTGGTATTCGTCGACGAACACGACGTCGTAGGCGGCCCGCTCGCGGTCTCTGACCGGACCGTCGGCCAGCAGCGCGGCCGCCTCCCTGATCAGCTCGGCGTAGTCGAGCGTCCAGACCGGGTCGAGGTCGAAACGCTCCTGGTAGCGGGCCGCGAACCGGCCCACCGCCACCCAGTCGGACCGGCCGTGGGTGTGGCCGAGCTCGACGAGCGCGGGCCCGTCGAGGCCGCGTTCCCGGGCGCGGGCCAGGAAGTCGCGGACCTCCTCGGCGAAGCCCCGCGTCTTGAGCCACTCGCGCATCGCCTCGGGCCACCGCGTGGCGCCGTCTTCGAGCTCGCCGTGCAGCAGGCGGCGGACTTCGAGCAGCTGCTCGGGGCCGGTCAGCAGGCGCGGCGGCGGCTGGCCCGCCTCCAGGGCCTCGCGGCGCAGCAGGGCGTAGGCGTAGCTGTGGAAGGTCAGCGCCAGGGGGGTGCGAGTGGTGCGGCGCAACCGGGCGGTGACGCGGTCCCGCAGGTCTCCGGCGGCCCGGCGGCTGAAGGTGAGGACCAGGATGCGCTCGGGGTCGACGCCGTGCGATTCGACCCGGTCGACGACGCTCTCGACTATGGTGGTCGTCTTCCCGGCCCCGGGGCCCGCCAGCACCAGCAGCGGTCCGCTCTCATGGGCCACCACAGCCCGCTGATGCTCGTCGAGCACGGGACCGGGCCCGCGCCCCACGCCCCCGCGCCGCACCAGCCGGTAGTTCATCGGGTCCCTCTCGACAAAACTTTCGAACAAACGCACGACAAGCGTGCGGACGTTGGGTTATAACGTTAACCATGGGGCGGAGGGTGAAGCGGACATACAAGTACCGTTTCTACCCGACCTCGGGACAGGCCGAGGAGTTTATCCGCACCTTCGGTTGCGTGCGGCTCGTCTACAACAAAGCTCTCGACGAGAGGACCCGCGCCTACCGATCAGAGGGCCGGAAGGTCTCCTACGCGGATTCCTCGGCGGCCCTCACGGCCTGGAAGAGGTCCCCGGAGTTGTCGTTCCTCAGGGAGGTCTCATCCGTCCCGCTCCAGCAGGCGCTGCGGCATCTCCAGCCGGCATTCGCGAACTTCTTCGATAGGCGGGCGGGTTACCCCGCTTACAAGTCCCGCAAGAGATCACGGCTGACGGCCGAGTACACCCGCTCGGCCTTCCGCTGGCGGAACGGCACCCTGACACTGGCCAAGATGGACGCCCCGCTGGCCATCGTCTGGTCGCGCCCACTGCCCGACGACGCCCAGCCGTCGACGGTGACCGTCTCGAAGGACTCGGCCGGTCGCTGGTTCGTCTGCATCCTGGTAGAGGAGGAGATCACTCCCCTGGCGCCCGTGCCGGCCACGGTGGGCGTGGACATGGGAGTCACGACTCTGGCCACGTTGTCCAACGGCGACGAGATCGACAACCCGAAGTTCGAACGTTCGGACGCCCGCAGGCCGGCCCGAGCCCGTCGAGCCCTGGCCAGGAAGTCGGAGGGGTCGGCGAATCGGGCCAAGGCGCGGTCGAAGGTCGCCCGGTTGACCGCACGAACGAGTGACCGTCGCCGCGACTTCCTGCACAAACTCTCGACCCGGCTGATCCGCGAGAACCAAGTGATCGCCGTGGAAGACCTCACCGTGCGCAATCTGGTGAAAAACCGCCCGCTGGCTCGGGCCATCAGCGACGCGAGCTGGCGGCAGCTCAGGGAGATACGGGCGCGAGCTCCTCGTGACCGATCGCTGGTTGCCTAGCTCCAAGCTCTGCAGCGCATGTGGAGCCGTCCGGCCGAAGCTCCCGTTGCGGGTCCGCACCTGGACCTGCGACTGCGGCGTCTCCCACGATCGCGACGTGAACGCCGCGAGGAACATCTTGGCCGCCGGGCTGGCGGACAGGCAAAACGCCTGTGGAGTCGGCAGAGGACCCGGACGAGCGTTGTCTCGTGCGGGCGGCCGATGGTGAAGCAGGAACGTCTCACCCGCCGCGAGACGAGGTCAACACGTCACGGCCAGCTGATGCGCGGCGAACGGTGGTAGTCGACCCCCCATCGGTCCCAGACGGTCGCCATCGGGGCCAGGCGGGCCGCGAACGCGTCGAACGAACGTTGCGCCTGCGGGGTCCAGGCGACCTCGGCGATGGCCGGCAGGCGCGGGAAGGTCAGCAGCTCGACGTCGTTCATGGTGACGACGGTCTCGGTCCACAGGGCCATCTCGACGCCCTCGATCTTCTCCTCCCCGATCCCGTCGATCAGGGTCGCCGGGTCCCAGTCGTAGGCGTCGTCGACCTCGGTGGTGCCGGCCCAGGTCTGGCCGATCCGGGTGGCGTCGTCGTACTTCATGTCGAGGTAGACCCGGCTGGCCGGGGACATGATGACCCTCGCGCCCTGGGCCACCGCGCGTTCGACGTCTTCGGGCCCGCCGTTGGTCTGCCAGTACTGCACCAGCGAGTTCGGGGGCAGCACGGTCGCGCCGGCCTCCTGCCAGCCGACGACCTCCTTGCCGTTGGCGGTCACCGCCTTGGACGCGAGCTCGACGATCTGGGCGTACTCGCGCTCGCTCAGCTTCTCGACCTCGTCGCCGCCGATGTGCAGGTGGTGGCCGGGGGTCAGCGCGGCGAGCTCCTTCAGCACGTCGTTCAGGAACCGGGCCGTCTCGGGTCTGCCGGGGCACAGGGCCGAGAAACCGACCTTGACGCCCGTGTACGGTTCGGGCGCCACCCCGTCGCAGGTGAGCTCCGGATGGGCGGCCAGGGCGGCGTTGGTGTGGCCGGGCACGTCGACCTCGGGCACGACGCGGACGAAACGTTCCTGGGCGTACCGGACGATCTCGCGGTAGTCGGCGGCCGTGTAGAAGCCGCCCGGCCCGCCGCCCACCTCGGTCGACGCGCCGACCGTGGTCAGCTTGGGCCAGCCGGGCACGGCGATGCGCCAGCCCTGGTCGTCGGTCAGGTGCAGGTGCAGCACGTTCAGCTTGTACGCCGCCATCAGGTCGACGAACCGCTTGACGTCGGCGACCGGGCGGAAGTGGCGGGCGACGTCGAGCATCGCGCCGCGCCAGGCGTAACGGGGCCGGTCGCTGACCCGCACGCCGGGCACCTCGCGCTCGCGGGCCAGCTGCCGGAAGGTCTGCGCGCCCCGGAACAGGCCCTCGGGCGTCGCCGCGCTGATGCGGGCGCCGTCGGCCCCGACGGTGAGCTCGTACCCCTCGGCGCCGGCCTGGGGCGCGTCGAGGTCGAGCCTGACGCGGCCCCGGGGGCCGGTCGACAGTTCGAGACCGGTGTCGGCTTTCAGCCCGGCGACGAGCAAAGCCCCGACCGACGGCTCGGCCGAGGCGACCGTGTCGCCGGGTTCGAGGGTGAAGCTCTGCTCCAGCCGGGTCACCGACGCCGGAAGAGGCACCAACGGCAGAGGAGCCCCCACTTCAGGTGTCTCCTGGCCACACGCTGTCACCACCATCACCAGCCCCACGAAAAGCCGACGCCACATAACCCATATGGTGCCCGCTCGGGCGCGTCCGTGTCTGGACTGAGGAGCGCAGGAGAGCGAAGCGAACCGGAGCGACGAGGGAAGACACGGACTGAAGGCGCCCGAGCCCGCCCCGCCGAAGGCGGGGCAGGCGAACAGGTGCCCGCCCCGCCGGGAGGCGGGGCAGGCAGACACGGCTAGCCGGTGAAGACGTGGTCGACCAGGCGGGCGGTGGCCTTACCGGAGTCGTGCGGGGCGTACGTGCGGGCGAAGGCCGCGTAGCGGTCGGCGAGCCGGACCGACACCGAGTCGATGGTGCGCAGCACCTCGACCACCTCGGCCGAGCTGGCCAGGCGCGGGCCGGGCCGCTGGGCCTCCAGGTCGAGGTAGAGGCCCCGGCTGTTCTTGTACTTGTCGATGTCGGGCGTGAACAACACGATCGGCCGTCCGGTCGCGACGAAGTCGAACATCGACGACGAGTAGTCGGTGACCAGCACGTCGGCGATGACCAGCAGGTCGGCCATGTCGGGGTAGGTCGTGACGTCGATCGCGAACCCGCCCAGCGACTGGACGTGCGGGAACGCCTGCATCATGTGCCCGCGGACCAGAACCACGTGGTCGTCGCCCAGCGCCCGCTGCGCGTCGGCCAGGTCGAGCTTGACGGCCGCGTTGCGGCGGTCCCAGTCGCGGAAGGTGGGCGCGTACAGGACGACCCGCTTCCCCTCCGGGACGCCCAGCCGGCGGCGGATGGCCGGGGCCAGCGCGTCGCGGTGGAACAGCACGTCGTTGCGCGGGTTGCCGCACTCCAGCAGCTCGCCCTCGTAGCCGAACGCCTTGCGCAGCACGCCCGACGCCCACGGCGACTGGGAGATCAGCAGGTCCCACTGGCGGACCTCGGTGGTCTGCCGGGCGTACACCGGCGGACGCGGCTCGCGCCGCATGTGGGGCAGGTCGCGGCCGATGTGCTTGACCGGGGTGCCGTGCCAGGTCTGGACGTAGACCTGGTCGTCGCGGGCCCGGAACCACGGCGGCAGGAACTGGTTGGCCACGATGTAGCGGGCGCGGGCCAGGGCCTCGTAGTGCTCCCGGCTGCCCTCGCGGACCACCGTCGGCACGATGCCCTCGCCGAGGCCCAGCTCGGCCGAGCCCGGCGGCGTGAACGCGCCGTCGCGCACGACCCAGATGTGCTCGCCCTCGTCGCCCCGGCGCAGCCGCTCCTCGTAGATGGCGCGCGGGTTGTCGGAGTAGGACCGGCCGTCGAAGGAGGCGTAGACGGTGGCCTGGCGGATCGGCTTGGCCTTCTCGGCCGGGTAGAACGTGCGGCTGAGCGCCCACACCCCGGCCGCGCTGCGCTCGTCGCCGGGCCGCTCCTCGGCCGCCACCAGGACGGGCACGTCGTAGCGGGTGGCCACGAACCGGTAGACCCGGCCGCCGACCGTGCGCTGCTCCTCGTCGATGGTGTCGAGGGCGGCGTGGTCGACCCGGACGGGCACCATCGCTGGGCCGTACTTGCCGGGCGGGGCGACCGACATCGTCCAGGTGCCCTCGACCAGCGGGGTGGTGTCGCCGAAGCGGGGCATCGCGCCGGGCGCGAACTCCACCTCGAAGGCGGTGCCCTCGCGGCGCAGCGGCACCCGGTAGGTCAGCCCGCCCCGGTGCCGCAGCACCAGGTCGCGCTCGCCGGCCTCGGCCGGGTATTCGCCGCTGAGCTTGAGGGCGCCGTCGTGCCAGGCCATCGCCTTGATGACGGGCAGCACCTTGTGGCCGGAGATGACCACGCGGTCGCGCCGGTCGCCCTGGACGGTGATCTCGCGGTCGCCCAGCAGCAGCCGGGTCTCCGGAGTGCCCTCCAGCATGACCGAGGCCGCCGGGTCGCCCTTCGGCTCGACCCAGAGCCGCCGCGCGTCGGCGGTCAGCAGGGTCTGCACGCCCAGCGAGAGCGAGAAGACGCTGCCGCCCTCGGCGGGGGTGAACTCGGCCGGCATGCGGTGGCCGCCGACGCGGGCCTTGCCCTTGTCGACAGCGCGTCCGGGCAGGAAGCCGGTCAGCTCGACCGTCTCGCCGTCGATCTTGACCCCGGTCAGCTCAGCCCGGGTGGGCTGGAGCACGACCTGGAGCGCCTTGTCGGACGTCCAGACGGGCCGCACCCACCAGCGGTCGCGGGTCCGGCGTCCGGCGGGCCGCTCGACCCGGCCGATCGACGGGCCGCGCAGCACGCCCTTGGCGCGGGCGGCGCGCGACCAGATCACGATCTCGGCCCGCCAGGTGGTGGTGTCCTGGACGGTGTGCCGGCGCTTGATCATCCGCTTGGCGCCGCGGACCATCGCCCGCACGCCCGCCCGCCAGCGCAGCGAGAACGGGTTGAGCTCGGCCTGGAAGCCGGCCCAGTCGTAGTTGCAGCCGGGTTCGCGGGCGTCGTGGGTGGCCTCGGGCCGGAAGACCCGGGTGGTCCTGAGGGTGACCGGCGGCAACCAGCGCGGACCGCGCAGGACGACCGTCGCCCGGTTGAAGCGCCGCGACCGCACCGACAGGCCCGCCAGGTAGGCGTGGCCGGTGATGCGGAGCTTGCCGCCCTCCCAGGTGATGTCGTCGATCCGGGTGACGGGCACCATGTCGGCGGGACGCAGCCGCAGCAGCGACTGGTCGGGGACCTCGACGGGGAGGTCGGCGTACCAGCGCAGGCCCTTGCGGACGCGGCGGGACGGCTCGGCGGCCGCGGCGGCCAGCTTGGCCAGCGCGTCGCCGTCGGCGAGTGTCTTGGTGTCGGCGGTCTCGACCAGGTGGAAGGCCACCCGCCGGCCGACCGGCAGGTCGCGCTTGACCTTCGGGTCGACGGTGGCGAGATAGGGGCGCAGCACCTCGATGGCCTGGGCCCTGCGGGCGGGGCCGCGCTTGGCGGCGGCGTCGAGCCGGGCGCCCAGGCAACCGGCCAGCACCTCGGCGTCGAGCCGGGCGCGTTCGGCGCTGCTCAGACCCTCCGCGCGGATGAGCTCCACGAGGGCGTCGAGTGGCTCGCCCCTGTCATAGAGCTCCTGGACAGCCCGCAGTCGATCGGCGACGGAATCGCCCTGGCGAGCGGGTGTCATAAGGGGGCACCACCCTTCGGATGACCGGTGTTTCAGAAATGGTAATGCCGGTTAAAGGGGGATTCCGTCCCATCGTGCCTCACGCATCAATGCGCGTTCCCCTTTCACCGGTGTTCCTTCCGTACGCCACCTGCGGAGACATTCGGCCTCCAGGCCCGGCGGCGGGCTCCCATCGGTTCTGATCACGCGCCACCACGGGACGGCGCCGCCCCAGGTGGCCATCACCCGCCCCACTTGCCGGGGCCCGCCCTCACCGAGATATTCGGCCACGTCGCCGTACGACATGACCCTCCCGGGCGGGATCCGTTCGACCAGGTCGAGGACCCGGTCGGCGAACGGCGGCGGGTGATCGTTCATTGGCTCCAGCTTGTCGGTCCGGCGTAGAGGAGGTCCTCCACCTTGCCGAACTCGACGTCGCCCTGTTCCAGAATGCCGTCGCGGACGCCGTAGACCTCGCCGTCCTCGCCGACCAGCCGTCCGCCCAGCAGCTCGGCGACGCGCGCCAGGTGGGCGAGGTGCCAGTCGGATTCGGGCGAGCCGAACAGCCGGCCCGACCACTCGGCGACCCGGTGGCCGTCGTCGCCATGCCGCGCGACGACCTCTCCCGCCTCGGCCGATCCGCGCACCTCGAGGTCGGAATGGCCCGACAACGCGCGGACGAGTTCGGCGTAGGCGAGCGGTGATTCACGCTCGACGCGCAGCTCGTAACCCATGAGGCGCGACGATAGCGAACCTTTGCCCCTTGTTGTGATGAGAAAGGGCAAGTTTCCCTCTAAGTCGTCATCTCCGTCTGCGGGCCAGCAGCCCGGCGAGAAGGCCGAAGGCGGCCAGGCTCACCACCGCGCCCGCACCGTACACCCACAAGCGGAGCGGGTCGGGGCCGGGCGGTTGCGGACCGGCCGACTTCGGCCCCCCGCCGAAGTGGAGGTCGCCGCCCACCGGCACCTCTTCCTGGTATTTCGCCAGCTCTCCCGCGCGGGCCAGCGCCTTGCCCGCGTTCACCACGCCGAAGCCGACCTTGTCGTCGTAGCCGTTGCCGGGGTGGGGCCCGGCCGAGTCGGACACCGACCGGGCGACCAGTTCAGCGGGCAACCGGGGGTGTTCGGCCCGGATCAGGGCGGCCACCCCTCCCACGAGGGCGCTGGCCGCCTGGGTGCCGTTCACCGCCAAGGGCCGCCCGCCGGTCTGACCCGCCGGGATGCGCACGCCCGGGGCGGCGACCAGCACCGAGAGGTTGTCGGAGCTCGCGGGGGCGCGCACACCCGCGTCGTCGACGGCGGCCACCCCGATCACGCCGGGGAAGCCCGCCGGGAACTGCCAGTAGGAGGTGCCGTTGGTGGTGGACGAGGGCCACTGGCCGATGTCGCCCGCCCCCGAGACGATCACCACGTCGCGCTGGAGGGCGTAGGCCACGGCGTCGCGCTCGACCCGGCCGACGCCGAAGATGCCCATCGGGACCACGATCACCTGGGCGCCGTGGTTGACGGCGTAGCGCACGCCGCGGGCGATCGGGCTGTCGAGCGGGGTGCCCTGGGCGCCCTCGGGGTCGACCAGACCGCCTTCGAGGGGCATCGAGGTGATCGGCACCGACAACACGGTGGCCTCGGGCGCGGTGCCCTGGGGGCCGCCGCCGGTCCCGTTCCCCGCGACCAGCCCGGCCAGGACGGTCGAGTAGTCGTTGGTGCGCATCTCGTCGCCCTCGAAGAACGTTCCTGTCATGTCGGGGGCCTGGACGACGCGGCCCTTCAGCCCGGCCGGCTCGCCGACGCGGTCGTGGAGCAGCGCCACCGTCACCCCGGCGCCCTTGGTCTCGGCCCAGGCGGCGTCGACGCCGAGGTCGTCGAGCGGGGGCGGGGCCGCCGCGACGGCCAGCAGCGCGGCCGCCGCCAGGGCGGCCGCCCTCAGCACTCGTTCCCCTGGGTGCAGCGCGGCACCTCGGGCTCCTCGCCCAGCGACCGGGCCACCCGGCCGCCGAGGGCCTGCGCGGTCGGCCACAGCTCGCTGTGCAACAGCTCCTCCTGCGGGATCGCGTCACGGGTGCGTCCGTCGGTGTACCCGGCGGTGTAGAAGACGATGTACGGCCCCACCCCGACCCAGCCCGAGCGCTGCCGCTGGGCCGCGCCGAACAGGTCGGTCACGGTGCCCGGGAAGGCCACCGGCCGCACCCCGACCCGGTCGTCGATCGGCAGTTTCGCGGCGGCGGCGGTGCGGGCGTCCTCGTCGGCCATGACGGCCACGCCGATGGTGATCGCGAACGCGCCCGACTGGTCGACGTAGGTCGCCCGGAGCAGCGACCGGCACGACACCTCGCGGAAGACCGAGGCGACCGAGCGGTCGACCCCCGCCCAGCAGGGGATCTCGGGGGCGATGCCGACCCGGCGGGCGAACTGCTGCGAGCGGGCCAGGCCGACGTATTCGAGCTCGTCGGGGAAGACCATCGAGGCCGGCCAGTCGTGCCAGCGGCGCGCGACGTCCTCTTTCACGTAGTCGGCGCGTTCCTGGCCGGTCAGGGGCCGGGACCGGGTCTCCTGGACGATGCCCACCCCGGCGATCACCGCGTTGACGGCCGCCACCAGCACCGCGGCCGTCAGCAGGCTCGTGACGATGCCGCGGCGGCGGACGCCCTTCTCGAGCTCCCGCCGCTCCTTGGCCTCCTGGACCGCCGCCGCGCGCCCACGTGTGGCCGGCCATGCGCGCACCCGCGTTCGCTGGGCTCGCGGCTGCTGTGGCGACATTCCTCAATGTTACGCCGAAGACTCCATACGCCAACGATTCGGTAGAGGTCTCCTAGGTGGCGATTTCTGGTGAAGCCTCCCTGCGCCGCGCGCGGCGGGCGCAGACGACGATCACGGCGACGCTGCCACCTGCGCCGAGGAGCCCGGCGACGCCCGCCGCGCCGTAGAAGGTGATCATCCGGCGGTCGCGTTTCACCATGGCGATCGGCTGCGGGGAGGCGGCGGAGAAGGGGCGGTCGGGATCGTGGGCCTCCTTCCCCGAAGCGGTCGGTCTATGCCCGGCGAGCCGGGCCGCCGCGGTCAGCGCGCGGCCGGCGTTGACGACGCCGAAGCCGGTGCCGGTGTTGTAGCCGGCGCCCTTGGGGGCGACGGCCGAGCCGGCGAGGGCCTGGGCCACCAACGCGGGCGACATCTTCGGATATTTCGCCTTTATCAAGGCGGCCACCCCGGACACCAGCGCCGTCGCCTGGGACGTGCCCCGGCCGACCCAGTATTCGTCGCCGGGCCCGGCCCCGAGGATGTCGACCCCCGGCGCGGCCAGCATCACCGAGGCGTTGCGGGTGGAGAAGAAGGCCCGTTGCATCGTTCCGGTCACCGCCGCGACCGAGATCACCCCGGGCAGCGAGGCCGGGTAGGAGTAGTGGCCCCCGGCGTCCTCGGCGCCGTCGTTCCCGGCCGCCGCGACCAGCACCACGTTCCGGGAGATCGCGTACGCCACCGCCGCCCGGTCGTCCTCCGTCGCGGCGCCCTTGGCGATCGACAGGTTGATCACGTCGGCGCCCTCTTCGACGGCGTACCGAATGCCCTTGGCCATCACGCTCTCGTAGCGCTCGTCCATGTTGAACTTCTTGAAGCCGGGTTCGTCGTCCTCCAGGATCACCCGGACCGACAGGATCTCGGCCTCCGGGGCGACCCCGATCACGCCGTCGCGCCCGCCGGGCCCGTGGCCGTGCCCGGCGACCAGCGAGGCCATGTACGTCCCGTGCAGCCGCTGGGGCCGCACGCCGGCCGGGTTGGCGCCCTTGGTGAAGTCGCGGCCCACCCTGACCGACCCCGCGAGGTCGCGGTGGTCGGGGTCGACGCCCGAGTCGAGCACGGCCACCAGGACGCCGTCGCCCTTGGTCTCGCGCCAGGCCTGGTTGATGCCGATCATGCCGAGCGTGCCGGTCTGGCCGCCCCGCACGCCGTCGGCGTAGGCCGGGACGGACAGGAGGAGCAGCGGGAGCGCCGCCGCGAGGGCCCGGATCAGCACAGGAAGCCCTCCGACTCGCAGGTCGCGGGCTCGGGCGCGACCAGGCCGCGGGCGATCTGCTCCGAGAGCTCGTCGGTGAAGGTGAACATCGAGGTCATCGGGCGGTCGAGGGCCTTGGCGGGGCGGCCGTCGGCCTGCCCGGCGGTGACCATCACGAGATAGGGCCCGGCCCGGTGGTAGGTGCCGTACTGGCGGCCGGCGGCGGTGAACCGCTCGGTGGCGGTCTTGGCGAACGTCAGGGGCCGCAGGCCCGGAGAGGGGCGGTGTTCGCGGGGCAGCGCGGTGGTGGCGGCCATCACGGCGGCGGCGTCGCGGAAGGCGGCCACCCCGATGGTGACCACGACGCCCTCGACGGCGTCGAGATAGGTGGCGCGGATGAGGCCCCGGCAGCCGGCGTCGTCCATCGCGGTGCGCAGCGCGGCGTCGACGGCCCGCGCGCAGTCGGTCTCGGGGCCGATGCCGACCCGGCGGGCGACCTCACGGCCGCCCTGCTCGGAGGTGTAGCCGAGCCGCTCGGGGAAGATCTTGCCGGCCGGCCAGGTGCGCCAGCGGCGGGCCAGTTCCTCGGCGGCGGCGGCGCGGCGTTCCTGCTTGGTGGGGCCACGGGTCAGCTCGGTCATCGCCGAACTGACCCCCACCCCCGCGACGACCGCGCAGCTCACGGTGAGGGCCGACGCCACGACGAGCGCCGGCCAACTGCGTCTTTCCGTCACGGACCGACTGTAACCGGCCCAGATGGGTCGTATCAGTAAGTCGGCTGAGACGGGTCTACCGTCTTGACCCAGCTCAGCACGCCTCCGCCGACGTGGACGGCGTCGGAGAACCCGGCGCTCTTCAGCACCGCGAGCACCTCGGCCGAGCGCGCGCCCGACTTGCAGTGCAGGACGATCTTCTTGTCCTGCGGCATCTTCTCCAGGGCCGAGCCGTTGAGGAACTCGCCCTTGGGGATCAGGGTCGCGCCGGGGATGTTGACGATCTCGTACTCGCCCTGCTCGCGGACGTCGACGAGGTAGATGTTCTCGCCGTCGTCCTGCCACTTCTTGAGCTCCAGCGCGGTGATGGTCGAGCCCTGCGCGGCCTGCTGGGCCTCGTCGGACACGACGCCGCAGAACGCCTCGTAGTCGTCGAGCAGCGCGGTGACCGTCGGGTTCTTGCCGCACAACACGCACTCGGGGTCCTTGCGGACCTTCACGTCGCGGTACTTCATCTCGAGCGCGTCGTAGATCATCAGACGGCCCACCAGCGGGTCGCCGATGCCGGTCAGCAGCTTGATGGCCTCGTTGACCTGGATCGAGCCGATCGAGGCGCAGAGCACACCGAGCACGCCGCCCTCGGCGCACGAGGGCACCATGCCGGGGGGCGGGGGCTCCGGGTAGAGGCAGCGGTAGCAGGGACCGTGCTCGGCCCAGAAGACGCTGGCCTGGCCGTCGAAGCGGTAGATCGAGCCCCACACGTAGGGCTTGCCGAGCAGCACGGCCGCGTCGTTCACCATGTAGCGGGTGGCGAAGTTGTCGGTGCCGTCGACGATCAGGTCGTAGCCCGAGAAGACGTCCATCACGTTGTCGGTGGTGAGGGCCACGTTGTGGATCACCACGTTGACGAGCGGGTTGATCTCGCGCACGGTCGCCGCGGCCGACTCGGCCTTGAGGCGGCCGACGTCGGACTGGCCGTGGATGATCTGACGCTGCAGGTTCGACTCGTCGACGACGTCGAAGTCGATGATGCCGAGCGTGCCCACGCCCGCCGCGGCCAGATACATCAGGGCCGGGGAACCGAGACCGCCGGCGCCCACACACAGGACCTTGGCGTTCTTCAGCCGCTTCTGCCCGGTCATCCCGACGTCGGGGATGATCAGGTGGCGCGAGTAGCGGCGCACCTCGTCGACGGTGAGCTCGGGGGCCGGCTCGACCAGCGGTGGCAACGACACAGTTCCACTCCCGTTTCAGGGCGTTCGAGGGTAAGGCTCGCGCCCCCGGAGGGGCGCGCTCCACATCACAACCTAACCGGCGCGTCCGCGCATTCCCGAATCAGCGCTCCGGCCTCGCGGGCGACGATCTGAGGCGACTCCATCTGGGCCACGTGGCCCGCCCAGGGCAGCGTCACGATGCGCACGTCCCGGAAGGCGCGCGAGGCGCGGGAGGCCATGCGCGCGTCGACGATGCGGTCGCGGCGCCCGTGGATGACCAGGGTGGGGGCCTCGACCCGGGCCGCCTCACGCCAGAGGTCGGGCCGGAAGTACTCGCGCACGATGCCCCGGGCCGAACCGATCATGGCCGAGGCGGAGTAGGGCAGGTCGTCGCGGCGGCGCAACTCCTTGACGGCGGCGGCCAGCCGGTCGGGGTGGACGCAGTCGAGGTCGCCGTAACACATGGAGATGGTCGCCTGGATGCGCTTCTCCGGCGGCACCGTCACCGACATGTGCCGGACCACGAACTCGGCCACGCCGGGCACCGCCGACAGCGCCACCCGGGCCGGGCCCACCCGCGGCAGCAGGTCGGGCAGGGCCGGCGAGACCAGCGTCAGCGACTTCACCAGATCGGGACGCCACGCGGCCACCCGTACGGACACCGCCCCGCCCAGCGAGTTGCCGAACAGGTGGACCGGCCCGCCTGCCCACTCGATGAACCGCACCATGGCCCGCGCGTGCGCGGACACCGAGTAGTCGCGGTCTTCGGGCTCGGGTGACCACCCGGCGCCGGGCAGGTCGGGCGCGAACGTGCGCACCTGGTCTTTGAGCAGGTCAGAGAGGTCGGTCCAGTTGGTCGCCGAGCCCGCCAGGCCGTGGATCATCACGGCCTTCTCCCGGGGCCCGTCAGGCGTAAATCGGTAATTGAGCCGCAGATCGCCAAGATCGACCCGGTCGCTCGGCCAGTCGGGCACCGGGCCCGGAATCTCCGCAGAAATCGGGCTTGTCACGCCACGTCCTCCCGCCGTTTACGGACAATCCACCCCATCGTACTCCATGGCTACGCTAAGTGACCGCAAAAGCCGGATACTGCCCGTTTTGTCACGCAGAGTGAGGACATAACACGATCAGGCACCAGCCAATCACAAGGAGTAATTGATGCAGCTCAAGAAGCTCGCCAGCACCCTGGCTACCGCCGCCCTCGTCGGCGGCGGCGCCGTCCTCGCCATCGCGACTCCCGCCGCCGCCGACGGCGGTGGCCACGAGTGGTCGGGTGACGACTGGGGCCACGGGCACCACGGTCACCACGGTCACCACCACTTCCACAACCACACCTGCGTCTTCAAGGTGCGGCACGGCTCGCACCACGCGGACCCGAAGCTGCACCACGGCGCCTTCCCGGCGGGCCGCTTCCGTCACTACGTGCGGGTCTACCACCGCCCGTGGCACCGCAGCCGGATCGTCGGCTACCTGCACTCCGGTGGTTACACCATCGGTAAGTGCCACCCGGTCCGCGGCCACCACCACCACGGCGGTGGCGGCTGGGGCGGCGGCTGGGACGGCGACGGCGGCGGCGACTGGGGCGGCGACGGCGGCAGCTGGGGCCACGGCTTCCACGGCGGCCACCACTTCCACAAGGTCAAGTCGCACTTCAAGCGTCACCGCTGGAGCCCGCGCAGCGGCTTCACGGAGGGCTGGCACCTCCACAAGCAGTACCGCTGGCACCGCAACTAGCAGGACCTGATCACGGAATGACCTGAGTGGTCTTCTGAGATCCCAGCGACGATCGTGCCGCGATGACTCCGGTCATCGCGGCACGTTTCGTTTGGTCACACAGGGTTATCACCGAAAGGATCACGATGATTACTAGGAGTGATGATGATAACCCGTCTGACTGGTATCGCCGTCGCGGCGGCCCTGGCCTCCGGCACCCTCGTGACCGCGGCGGCGGCCCCCGCGAACGCGGAGGTCTGCTCGTATCAGCTCATGAGGGGGGCCAAGAGCATGTTCAACGCGGCGGCCCCCGTCCACACGGCGCCCGACGTCAAGAGCAAGATCATTGACGACCTCTACAACCTCGGCGACTTCATCACCGGCAGCTGCCGGCTCTTCGGCGAGGAGAACACGTGGCGCCGGGTCGTCGGCGTCGGCAACGGCCGCGTGGGCTACACCCAGGCCGGCTATCTGAGGCGAGGCAACAAGTTCGAGCTCGACCTGCTGCTCAGTGAGCGCTACTAGGCGGTCTTGCGGGTCTTCTTCTTGGGCTCCGCCTTCTTCTTCTGGACGCCCTCGCGTTCGCGCTTCGCGGCGTCGACGCTGGCCCGCAGGGCGGCCATGAGATCGACGGCGGGGCCCGCCTCGGCCGGCGCCTCGGCCTGGATCACCTCGCGCCCGGCCACCTTGGCGTCGATGACCTCCTGGAGCGCCTCTCTGTACGCGTCCTTGTACTCGCCCGGGTCGAAGTCGCCCACCATCGTCTCGATCAGCGACTCGGCCATCTTGAGCTCCTGCGGGCGCAGGTCGATGTCCTCGTCGAGGAACGGGAAGTCGGCGGTGCGCACCTCGTCGGGCCAGAGCATCGTCTCCAGGACGAAGATCCCGTCGCGTACCCGCAGGGTGGCCAGCGACTCGCGCTGACGCAGCGCGACCTTCACGATCGCGACCTGGCCCGACCGCTCCAGCGCGTCGCGCAGCAGCACGTAGGGCTTCGCGCCCTGGGCGTCGGGCTCCAGGAAGTAGGACTTGGCGAAGTAGATGGGGTCGATCTGCTCCACCGGGGTGAACTGGAGGACGTCGATGCGGCGGGAGCTCGACAGCGGCAGGTCGGCGAAGTCGTCGTCGGTCAGCACCACCATGTCGCCGGTGGGCAGTTCGTAGCCCTTGGCGATGTCGGCGTAGGCGACCTCTTCGCCGTCGACGGTGCACACGCGCTTGTATCTGATCCGGCCGCCGTCCTCACGGTGCACCTGGTGGAAGGAGACGTCCTTCTGCTCGGTCGCCGAGTAGAGCTTCACGGGGATCGTCACCAGGCCGAACGAGATGGCGCCCTTCCAGATGCTGCGCATAGCCACATTCTCGTCTCTGTGTTCGAATACCGCCATGTCGGGATTCAGATGACTTACCTAATGGGCACATACCCCCTGTGGCACTGCCATACCCGGTCGAACCGATGCTCGCCGTCCCCGGCCCGCTGCCGTCGGACGGCGCCCATTACGTGCTCGAGGTCAAGTGGGACGGCATCCGGGTGCTCGCCTACCTGGAGGGCTCGCCCCGGCTGTTCGGCCGCAGGGGCGTCGAGGTCACCGGGCGTTATCCCGAGGTCGCCGGCCTGGAGGTGCCCGGCCGCTCGGTCGTGCTCGACGGGGAGGTCGTCGCGTTCGACCACGACGGGAAACCCTCGTTCGAGCTGATCCAGCGGCGCATGCACGTCGGCGACCCGGGCGCCCACGGGCTGCTGCGGGCAGTGCCGGTGACGTACATGCCCTTCGATCTGCTCGCCCTCGACGGCGAGGCGCTGCTCGACCGGCCCTACCACGAACGGCGGGCGCTGCTGGAGTCGCTCGGCATCACGGTCGCGCCCACCTTTCCCTGCCACCCCGACGTGGTGGCGGCCACCGTCGAGCAGGGGCTCGAAGGGGTGGTGGCCAAGCACGTCGACTCGCGGTACCGACCGGGCACCCGGTCACCCTGGTGGGTCAAGGTGAAGAACGTGACCGAACGCGAGGTCGTCATCGGCGGCTGGCGGCCGGGCAAGGGCCGCAGATCGGGCGGCATCGGGTCGCTGCTGATGGGGGCCTTCGGCCCCGACGGCTTCGTCTTCCTGGGTCATGTCGGCACGGGGTTCAGCGACGCCGCCCTCGACGAGCTTCACGCGTTGCTCGCACCGCTGGAGATCCCGCGCAGCGCGTACACGAGAGAACTGCCCCGGGAGATCGCCAGAGACGCGCGCTGGGTGCGCCCCGAGATCGTCGGCGAGGTCGCCTACGCCAACCAGACCACCGAGGGACGCCTGCGCGCCCCCGCCTGGCGCGGCCTGCGGCCGGACAAGATCCCGGCGGAGGTGCGGTTGTGAAGAAGGTGCCCGTCCAGGTCGAGGGCCGTGACCTGGTGCTGACCAACCTCGGCAAGACCCTCTACCCGGAGGCCGGGTTCACCAAGGCCGAGGTGATCGACTACTACACCCGGATCGCGCCGGTCCTGCTCCCCCATCTGCGCGGGCGCCCGCTCACCGTGAAGCGCTACCCGAACGGCGTCGGCGGGGCCTTCTTCTTCGAGAAGAACGCGCCCGCCCACACGCCGTCGTGGGTCCGCCGTGTACGTCTGCCCGTCCCCGGCAGCACCAAGGACCGCGAGACCATCGACTTCGCGATCGTCGACGACCTGCCGACTCTGGTCTACTACGCCAACCTGGCCGCCCTGGAACTGCACGTGCCCATGTGGCGGGTCTCCCCCGACGGCGACCCGCTGCCGCCCGACCTGCTGGTCTTCGACCTCGACCCGGGGGCCCCGGCGACGATCGTCGAGTGCTGCGAGGTGGCGCTGCTGCTGCGCGACACCCTGGCCGGCGAGGGCCTCGACTGCTTCGCCAAGACCAGCGGCAACAAGGGCATGCAGCTCCACGTGCCGTGGACCTCGGAGGTGAGCACCTCGGAGTTCGCCAGGGCGATCGCCGAACGGCTGGCCCGCCGGCACGACTTCGTCACCGCCGTGATGGCTAGACGCGAACGCCCGGGGAAGGTGTTCATCGACTGGAGCCAGAACAACCCGGCCAAGACCACCGTCGCCGTCTACTCGATGCGCGCCAACCCGCATCCGACCGTCTCCACCCCGCTGACCTGGGAAGAAGTGGCCGGCTGCGACCACCCCGACCAGCTCAGGTTCACCACGTCCGATGTGCTGGCACGGGTCGAGGCGTCCGGAGACCTGTTCCCGTAGTGTGGGCCGAGAGGAGGACGCCATGTCCGAGAGCGGAAGCGAAGCCACCAGCGAGGCCACCGAGGCCGACGTCGCCGAGCAGAACCGCCCCCTCGACGACGAACCCGAAGAAAACCCCTGGCCGGAAGATCTGCCCCTGGAGGCCGACCCGGCGGACGCCACCGACCAGAACCGGACATACGCCGACGACGAGGACGACTATCGCTGACCTGGTGGCCCAGCCGTAGGATGGTGGCCCCCGCCAGGAAACCCGATCGATGAAGCCCGCGTGCAAGGAGAGGCCGTGACCGCTACCCCGGACGCCAAGCCCCGGGGCACCCGGCTGCCCCGGCTCGCCCGCCGTCGCCAGCTGCTCAGCGCCGCCCAAGAGGTCTTCGTCGAGAACGGCTACCACGCCGCCGCCATGGACGAGATCGCCGAGCGGGCCGGCGTCAGCAAGCCGGTGCTCTACCAGCACTTCCCGGGCAAGCTCGAGCTCTACCTGGCGCTGCTCGACGTCCACGTCGACGACATGGTCTCGCGCTGCAAGGAGGCGCTGGCCTCCACGACCGACAACAAGCAGCGTGTCCAGGCCGCCATCGGCGCGTTCTTCGACTTCGTCTCCAGCCAGGGCGAGGCCTTCCGCCTGGTCTTCGAGAGCGACCTGCGCAACGTCGCGGCCGTGCGCGAGCGCATGGAACGCTCGCTGCGGCAGAGCGCCGACGCGATCGCCGAGGTGATCCAGGAGGACACCGGCTGCTCCAGCGAAGACGCCCACCTGCTCGGCGTCGGGCTCGTCGGCATGGCCGAGGTCAGCGCCCGCTACTGGCTGACCAGCGGCGGCGCGATCCCGAAAGACGCCGCGGCCGGGCTCATCGCCCGTCTCGCCTGGCGCGGCATCGGCGGTTTCCCCCGCACGACCTAGCCGGTTTACGCCCGCCGCGATCAGGGCTCTGCCGCGGCGATTCCGGGGGCCACGATGGAACCCTCTCGAAAGGGGCCCAGATGGAAATCAAGATCGGCGTGCAGTCGGTGCACCGTGAACTCGTCGTCGAGACCGACCTCACCGTCGAGGAGATCGAGGCGGAGATCCGCAACGCGCTCGCGGCCGACCGCGGCGTCTTCTCCATCACCGACGTCAAGGGAAACCGGGTGATCGTGCCCGTAGCGGCGCTCGGCTTCATCGAGATCGGCGAGGGAGCCAGCCGTTCGGTCGGGTTCGGCGGCACTCTCTAGATGAACGCCTTCGGGCGCCGCTTTTGGACGGCGGCGCCCATTGGCTTCTAACGGGGACCGTGGATACAGCCCGGCGGACGTCTGCGTGGGATGTGTGCGTCGTCCCTGCGTCTGCTGATGGTCGGGCATCCTGAGCTCGCCCGGCGCAACACCGCGCGGGAGGCCCATCGGTTCGGTCCACATCTTGTCAAGGAACTGCCGTAGCGGCGCGAGGCCCTCATAACTCGCACGGTACAACCCAATGGCGCCTTCACGCCTCTCGATCATTACTCTGGGACGCCTGATTCAGCCCCCGGGAGTGAGCCCGAGCGCCGACATCCGCTTGCCGTGCTCCTCTGTCAGCTGGGCGAACATGCGTCCGATGGCGGCCAGGTCGTCGCCGTCGACGAGCAGTTCGGCCAGTTCCGGCCGGGCCGTGGCGACCCGGTGGGCCTGGCTCAGCGCCTCGCCGACCAGCCGCCGCGCCCACAGGGCCAGCCGGCCGCCCAGGCGCGGATCCTCCGCCAGCGCCTTCCTGACGCGTTCGACGACCAGTTCCGAGCGCGCCTCGTCGGCCAGCGCCTGGTCGACCAGTTTCTGGGTCTCCTCGTCGACCCGGCGGGCGGCCACCCGGTAGAAGTCGCCGGCCAGGCCGGTGCCGACGTAGGCCTTCACCAGGGCCTCGTACCAGTCGCCCGGCTGGGTCTGCTCGTGCCAGGCGTCGAGGGCGTCGGCGAACGGGGCCATCGCCTCCTCCGGGTCGGCGCCGAGATCGGCGATCCGGTCGCGCACCAGCCGGAAGTGGCCGTATTCGGTGGCCGCCACGTCGCCGAGCGCGGCCCTGTCGGTCAGCGAGGGGGCCAGCACGGAGGCGTCCTGCGCCATCCGGAGGAACGCGGTGAGCTCGGCGTAGGCGAGCACGCCCAGAAGGTCGACGACACCGGGCCGGGAAATGGTCATGGCAGCAGCGTAGGGGCAGGGTCTCTCGAAGAAACATGCGAAACACGCCGCAAATCGGTTAGCAGCTGTGGTATCGAGTAGACTGCTCGGTGAGAAGTGCGACCGCACTGTGTTGATCCGGGGTATCTGTTCCCGGTAACCCCCAGAGAGTTTGGCTGCGCGCGGTCGCGTACGACGTCGAAGGCGCCTTTCGTAAGGACCCGGCACGCGAGCCCGTTTGGTCACGAAACCGCCTTCGCCACACGACTGAGGCAGGCGACGATTACGACGTTCCGAGACCTGGGTGTCATCCCAGAGATCGCCGATGCCCTGGAGACCGAGGGCATCGTCTCACCTTTCCCGATTCAGGAGATGGCTCTCCCCCTCGCGCTGTCCGGCCAGGATGTCATCGGCCAGGCCCGCACCGGCACCGGCAAGACCTACGCCTTCGGCGTCGCGATGCTCCAGTCCGTCGGGAAGCCACGCAAGAACCGCAAGAAGCCCCGGGGCCTCGTTCTGGTCCCGACCCGTGAGCTGGCTCTCCAGGTGACCGAAGACTTGGTCCTGGCCGCCGGGAAGCTCGGCTCCCGCATCCTGACCGTCTACGGCGGGCGCGCCTACGAGCCGCAGGTCGAGGCGCTCAAGAGCGGGGTCGACGTGATCGTCGGCACCCCGGGCCGGATGCTCGACCTGATCAAGCAGAAGCACCTCGACCTCAGCCAGATCACCATGATGGTGCTCGACGAGGCCGACCGGATGCTCGACCTGGGCTTCCTGCCCGACATCGAACGCATCATCAAGCTGGTGCCGGAACAGCGGCAGACCATGCTCTTCTCGGCCACCATGCCGGGCGAGATCGTGGCCCTGTCGCGGCGCTACCTGACCCGTCCGATCCACGTGCGCGCGGAGACCACCGAGGCGGAGAACGACGCCCCCTCGCAGGTCACCCAGTTCGTCTACCGCACCCACCGGATGGACAAGATCGAGATCCTGTCCCGGCTGCTGCAGGCCGAGGGCCGGGGCCTCACGATGGTCTTCTGCGAGACCAAACGGGCCTGCGACATGGTCCACGAGCAGTTGCGCGACCGCGGGTTCGCGGCGGCGGCCGTCCACGGCGACCTCGGCCAGGGCCAGCGCGAGCAGGCCCTGCGGGCGTTCCGCAACGGCAAGATCGACGTGCTGGTGGCCACCGACGTGGCGGCCCGCGGCATCGACATCGACGACGTCACCCACGTGGTCAACTACGACCTGCCGCAGGACGAGAAGACCTACGTCCACCGCATCGGCCGGACCGGCCGGGCCGGTCGCACCGGCGTCGCGGTGACGTTCATGGAGTGGACCGAGATGACCCGCTGGAAGGTCATCAACAACGCGCTGGGCCTCGGCAACCCCGAGCCGGCCGAGTCCTACTCCAGCTCGCCCCACCTGCTCGAAGAGCTGCGCATCCCGCCGGGCACCAAGGGCGTGCTGCCGCGCGCCAACCGCTCGCGGGCCGGCCTCGACGCCGAGGAGATCGAAGACCTCGGCGAGACCGGCCGCACCCGCAGCCGCCGCGACAAGGACCGTGACCGCGACAAGGACCGCGACAGGGAGAAGGACGAGCGCAGGGAGCGCCCGGCCCGCAACCGCCGTCGCACCCGTGGCGGCCGCACGTCCGACGATGTCACCGAGACGGTCGCCGAGACGGTCACCGAGACCATCGCCGACGTCGTCGAGGCCGACAAGGTCGTCGAGGTCCCCGAGGTTCCCGAGGCACCCGCCCTCTTCGAGGGCGACATCCTCGATCCGATTCACGATGAGATTCACGAAGTTGAGGAAGAGGTGGAGGTGACTCCCATGGAGACCACCCGGCCGGCCGAACCCGAGAAGATCATCCCGGCCAGCCCGTTCGCGATCGTCTTCCGTTCGCCCGACCTGGCCACCGAAGACGACCTGCCCGCGCCCTCGGCCGCCACCGAGCGCAAGGCCGCGCGCGGCAACGGCCGTCACTCCGGCTCCGGCGGCAACCGCCCGCGTCCGCGCCGGAACTAGCCCTGACACCGCAGGGCTCCGCTGCTCATCTGCGGCGCCCTGCGGGTTTCAGTATCGTGGCTTCACGTGAGTACGCCGAGATTCCTGGACCTGCCACCCGGAGTGAGCCCGAAGCGGATCGAAACCCCTGAAGGGGTGTTCGCCGCCCTTGAGGCCCTGCCCGGCAGCGGGCTGCCCGACCGGTGGCCGGCCCTGCTGGTGCCCGGCTACACGGGCAGCAAGGAAGACTTCCTCTCGGTGCTGCAGACCCTGGCCCAGGCGGGCCGCCGCGTGGTGGCCATCGATCTGCGCGGCCAGTTCGAGACGCCGGGCCCCGACGACCCCGCCGCCTACACCTGCGCGGCCCTGGGCCGCGACGTCGACTCCCTGGTGGCCGTCGTGGGCGGCGGAGAGCCCGTCCACCTGCTGGGCCACTCGTTCGGCGGCCTCGTCACCCGCGAGACGGTGCTCGACGGCACCGGCAAACTGGCGTCGTACACCCTCATGAGCTCCGGCCCGGCCGGCATGGTCGGCGCCCGCGAGGCGGCCGGCCGGCGCATGCTGGCGAAGATGCCCGAGCTCGGCCTCGAAGCCATGTGGACCGAGAAGATGGAACCCGACGCGCTGCGCGCCGGGGTCCCCGAGGAGATCGTGGCCTTCCTCCGCCGCCGCCTGTTCGCCAACTCCCTGGTGGGGCTGGAGTCCATGGGCCGGGCGGTCCTCGACGCCGACGACCGCGTCGACGAACTGGCCGAATCGGGCCTGGCGACCCTGGTCCTCTACGGGGAGCACGACGACGGCTGGCCGCCCCGCCTGCAGGCCGAGATGGCCGACCGGCTCGACTGCGAATGCGTCGTGGTGCCGGGGGCGGTCCATTCCCCCGCGGTCGAGGCCCCGGAGACGACGGCGGCGGCCCTGACCCGCTTCTGGAACACGGCCGAGAGCACGATGCTGTCCCGTTAGCGCCTGCTCTAGATGGGGGCCAGCCCGTCCCAGGGTTCCTTGTCGGGGGCGGCGGCCTGACCCTCCGGGCAGTGTTTGCGGAAGTCGCACCACGAGCACAGCACGCCCGGCGACGGCGCGAACGTTTCATCGGTCGCCTCGCCCGCGCGGTAGGCCTCGTCGGCCTCCTGCGCCTCGGCCGCGATCTGGTCGGCCCGCGACAGGTGGCGGGCCAGCGACTCGTCGGTGTGCTCCCACTCGACGACCTCGCCGGTCGGCAGGTGGTGGAGCTCCACCCGGTGGCAGGGCCGGCGTAACACCCGGCTCGCCGCGACGGCGTAGACCGCCAGGGCCAGGGACCCACGTGCGTCGTCGCTGGTCAACGGGCGGCGGCCGGTCTTGTAGTCGACCACGACCAGTTCGTCGCCGCGCCGGTCGAGGCGGTCGATGCGGCCCGAGAGGGCCATCACCGAGGTGCGGGTCGCGACGGTGCGCTCCACGCCGACCGGCTCGTCGGAGGGGTCGAGGGTGGCGGTGTAACCCGAGACCATCTCGCGGGCCCGGTCACGCCATTTCAGCGACTGCTCCGCGTCGCGGAAGCCCTCGGTGATCCAGCCGTTGGAGACCAGGATCGCGGCCGACAGCGGGGTGCGGCGTTCGTAGGGCTCCCGCCACCACGCCGCCAGCGCGTTGTGGACCGACGCGCCCACGCTGTTGTGCGCCCACGGCGGGCCCTTCTGGGGCGCGGGGCGGTCGAGGTAGGTGAACCGGTAACGCCGGCGGCAGTCGAGCCAGGAGTTGAGCCGCGACGGCGTACACGAGAAGAGCCGCCGCGGCATTCCTTCCAGGGGGAGCTGCTCCACCGCGCTCAGTCGTCGTTGGCGTTGAGGCGGATGCCCGACACGCGGGTGCCGTCGGTCAGCGGGCCCTCCTGCTGCTGCTCCTCGGGGTCGGCGGTCAGCGAACCGGAGAGCCACCGGTCGAACAGGGGCTCCAGGTCGCCGATCGTGGTCTCCTCGCCGTGGGCGGGGAGCACCCGGGTGTCACCGGGAAGGGTGAAGAGCCGCTCGCCGATCGAGGTGAGCTGGTCGGCCAGGGCCGGGTATTCGCCGCCGAGCTTGCCCGGGCCGTCGGCCAGCAGGGTCTTGCCGGTGAACACCACGCCCAGCGACTCGGCCAGCAGCGACACGCCGCCCGCGGTCACGCCCGGGGTGTTCATGACCTCGAGTTCGGTGTCGGCGACGGCGAACAGGCCCTCGTCCTCCATCTCGATGTCGGGCCAGGTGTCTTCCCAGGTCTGCCGCCACAGACGCTTGTCTTTGGGGCTCAGGGCGATCACGGCCTCGTCGCGGGCGGCCACCTCGATGGCGCCGCCGACGTGGTCGGGCAGCCCGTGGGTGCAGATGACGGCGAGGACCTGCCGCTCGCCCACCTTCTCCAGGATCTTCTCCGCGTCGCGCGCGGGGTCGATGACGATGACCTCGTCGTCGTCACCCACGATCCAGGTGTTGTTCTCAACCTTGTGCTCGACGTCGTCGATCTCGACGACCCCCGAGGTCACCACTCGCTCGATACGCGCTGTCACGAACAGCACTCTAGCCCGTTCCCGCCGCGCCTTCCCCCGTCAGACGTGGAGAGAACGCCCCGAACGGCACGTCCCACTCCAGATCGCGGAGATCGGCCAGCGCGAGCTGCATCAGAGTGATCAGGTTCCCGGCCTCGGCGGGCCAGGCGACGGTCCAGAGCCAGCACCCGGCGGCCTCGCCGACGTACACGGCCCTGTCTCCCGGCACGCCCTCGGTCACCACCCAGAGCGGGATGGAGTGCCCGTTGACCTCGATCTTGCTGAGAGGCACGTCGGTGACGATGTCACCGGGGTCGGGCCCAGGAAGGCCGGCGTAGGCGGATCCGAGTCCGACCCCCGGCTCCTCCGAGATGATCAGCATGTCGGCGGGCCCGTAGCTGAGCGAGGGCCCCGAGACCGCGACCACGGCGGCCCGGTCGCCCGCCTCGGCGAACCCGGTCACCAGCCATCCGGCGGGCAGCGGCCACGGCACCCAGGCGGGCACCGCCGAGCCCTTGACCAGTTCGACGGCGGCCGCGCCGGGCCGATGGGAGCGATGCGGCAGCACCTCGCCGTGCACCAGGCACCGCCAGGCGCTCGACCAGACATTGGGTTCGCTCAGCGGGCCGAAGCACCGGGGACAGGTGGGCGCGGCTCTCACAGTTACTCACCGTGCTCCGATGCCCGGGACCCGTCAAGGCTCCCCGGGGCTTTTAGCCGTAATCTTGGCGTTATGCGCTGCGTTGGGGCGATCATCCGCGACACCGAGGGTCGCCTCCTGCTCATCCAGCGTGGCCACCCGCCGTCGGAGGGCCTGTGGTCCCTGCCCGGCGGCCGCGTCGAAGAGGGCGAGACCGACGCCGAGGCCCTCCGCCGCGAGATCAGGGAGGAGACCGGCCTGGAGATCCAGGTGGGCGCCCTGGCGGGAACGATCGTGGTCGGCTTCTACGACATCTTCGACTACCACGCCCACGTGACCGGCGGCGACCTGAAACCGGGCGACGACGCGGCGGCGGCCGTCTGGGCCACCGACGATGATCTTGTACGTCTCCCGCTGACGAACGGCCTCCTCGACTTCCTGAACGACCTCCCGGTCACCTGAACCGAAGGGCCGTCCGGCCAGACGGGATCTCCACCCGCAAGCCGGTGACACGCGTGGGGGCCGCACCTCGGCCGCGCCTCGACGGCTCATGCGCCGGCAACGGGCTGCTGATGGGCCGTCACGCGTCTCCCGAGGACAGGGTGCTGCGCCAGATGGTGATGTTGTCGGTCTTGCTCGTCGTCGAGCGGCCGACCGCGATCACCCGCTGGCCCGAGATCGTCACCGCCCCCAGCCACTGGGCGCCCGCGCCGCCGAGCCCGTCTTCGACGAGCCCGTGCCGGACCCACACCAGCCCGTCCTCCGACGCCCACACCGAGCTGTCGACCTCGCTGCCGGTGCCATGAGCGCCCACGGCGACGATGCCGCGCTCGCTGGCCGTCAGGTCGAGGACCACGGCCGGCGCCTCGGCGGGCAACCAGGCGAACTCCCAGCTGTCGCCGCCGTCGCCGCTCACCGCCGAGAAGGGCCGGGTGCCGTCGTCGGTCAGGGCGGTCCCGGTCGCGACCAGCTTTCCGTCGTGGGCGACGATGTGGCGCAGCCCGGCCGACTGGGCGTCGTCGGGCAGGACGCGGTTCTTGGCCTCCCACTTCAGCCCGTCGGCGGAGACCCAGACGACCCCGTTCTCCCGCTCCGACCGGCCGGTCCCGCCGATGGCCACGAAGCCGTCGTCGGTCGCGGCCACGTCGTGGATGCGCACCTCGGCCGCCCCTGCGGGCAGTTCGCCCACGCGGGTGAACTTCTTGAGGTCGCCGGTGAACCAGAGCGCCGGGCCGATCCCGGCGCCGGTCTGGTCTTCGCCGGCCAGCACGTAGCCCTTGGGCCCGGCGGCGACCGTCTGGGGCGCCAGGTAGTAGTGGCCCTCGGGCGCGGTCATCTCGGGCCCCGGCCGCCAGCCCTTTCCGTCGGACGACACCACGAGCAGCGGCTTGGTCACCAGCAGGTCGGCCATCGTGCTGCCGACGGCGAGCCAGCCCTTGGGGCCGTGGGCGACGTCGGAGAGCGCCTGCCGGCCCGACCCGCCGAGCCACTGGGAGTTGATCGCCCGCCAGTTGGCGCCGTTGTTCCCGCTGGTCCAGATGCCCGCGTCGCCGTTGGCCGAGCCGACCGCGACGAACGCGCCCCCGGCCGCCAGCACGCCCGAGGTGTTGCGGGCCAGCCGGTTCAGCCCCGGCACGCTCTCCAGCGGCACGGCCCGCGCGGCCTTGCCCTTCTCGGCCGTCATCAGGACCGGCAGGTTCTCCACGTCGCCGGCGCCGCGTTTGTCGCCACCGGCGACCAGGCGCCCGCTGTCGGTGATGGTCAGCCCGCGCAGCGTCCCCGGGATGAGACCGAGGTCGGCCCGTTTGCGCCAGTCGCGGCCGTCGTCGCTGGTGAAGAGGGCGTACTCCTCCCAGGCCGACTCCACGACGGCGGCCAGGCCCGCCCCCGAGGCGGCCAGCCCGCGCACGCCGCTCCCGGCCGGGCTGAGCGGCCCGATGGTCCCGCAGGCGGTCCAGTTCTGGCCTTCGGGCGAGCAGTGCACCCGTACACCCGGACCGGAGAACCGCTGCCCGGTCGGCACCAGCACGAAGCCGTCACCCGACGCGGCCAGCGCGCCCGTCTCGGGCCTGATGTCGGGCAGCGCCGTCGCTGTACGCAGCCACGACCGCCCCCCGTCGTCCGATCGCAGGATCACGGTCGCGGTGCCGGCCCCCGGTTCGGCCAGGGCGACGACCTTGTCTCCCTTGGCCACGACCGCCTTGACGGTGCGGATCATGTCGGGCGTGCCGATCCGCGGGGTGTCGACCCGCGTCCACGCCTGGCCGTCGGCGGAGGTCCAGGCGACCGCGCCCGGCGTGCCGTCGGCCTGCATGGTGCTGCCGACGGCGACGAACCCGGTGGCGGTCCGGGCCAGATCGGTCACCCGGTCGGATTCGAGGAACATCCCGAGCCGGGCCGGGTCGACCGCCGCCCACGCCTGGCCGTCGGGCGACGTCCACATGCCCCGGCCCTCGGGCCCGGCGGGGTCGGTGCTGACGGCGAGCCACTTCCCGCCGCTGCCGACGACCCGGCCGGGCGACCCCGGCGCGGCCTCGTAGCCGGGCGGCCCGTTGACCTCGCCGAGGGTCCAGTCCTTGCCGTCGTTGACCGAGACGATGAACAGGGGCCGCGCGATGGCGCTGGTGGTGTCGGTGCCGACCGCCACGATCGTCGACCCCGACGACGCGACCGACGTCAGCACCTGCCGCGATCCGTTGCCGGGCAACCCCGGCGCCTGGAACGCCGAGTCGCCCGACTGCCCGTCGCCGACCGCGAGCCGGATCCCCGACGTGGCCGGCGCGGTCGCCCACCGCACCACGAACAACCCGAACGCCGCGGCCGTGATGACCGCCACGATGACCAGCAACGGCAACCCGATCCTCGGCCGCCGCCGCTGCGCCCGCACCCCTCTGCGCCCGTGCTTGCCGCCCCGGGGCGGCCCCAGCGTGGCCAGCACGTCGGGCCGCAACGGCCGCCCCCCGGGCGGCTTCCCGATCCGCTCAGGCGACGCCTTCCGAACAGCGGGCACCGCCGCCGGTACGTCCTTCTCCCGCCTCCCCGGCCCGAACTCCGGCTCCGGGACGAACTCCGGCTCCGCCGCGATGGCCGGCCGGACCCGGATCCCGTGCTCCCGTGGCGGCCCGGAGGCGACCAGCTTGTCGGGATACTCCCTGGGCCCGCCGCGCTCGTCGTCGTCGGGCCGCTGAGGGGTGGAGTAGGGCCGATGATGCCGAGGCGGAAAATCAGACGGCCGGCTCTGCCGCAGCGCGGGATCGGGCGGATAGATCCCCTCGGGCGTGGCCTCTTCACTGCGAATGGCGGGATCGACGGGATACATGGGCTCGACCCCGGGCGGCAGAGCCGCTCCACCCCCCGATGACCCGGCGTTCCCCCGCGAGCCGAGCGGATCATTCAACAGATCATCGTGAGCCGCCCCACCCAGCCCGGCGACCGCAGGCAGCGCCCGCCCGGCCTCACCATAGGGATCCACGCCTCGCGCCCGATCGACGTCGCCATAGGGATCAGCACCTCGCGACCCGCCCAGCCCCTCGACCGCGCCGACAGACCGACCGGCCTCGCCATAGGAGTCGGCCCGCGGCTTGTCGGTCTCGCCATGAGGATCAGCGTTCCGCGAGCCGCCCAGCCCCTCGACTGCCGCCACGTCTCTGGGCCGCTCAGGCTCGCCCTCGGAGGCAGGCGCGGGCGGCACGGGTAACGGGGATTTGCCCAGGGGCCAGATCACCTGGTCCTGAGGCTCGCCCGGCCGTGGCCCGATCGGCCCGTGACGCCGCTCGCCCAGGGCCTCGAACGGTAACGACCCGATCGCCCGCCGGGGCTGAGTCGTCTCTAGGTCGCCCGGCCGGGGTTCCGGCTCGTCGGCGTCGTAGGGACGGCGGCCGCGGACCGGAGGGTCTTCCGGCGTCGGCGCGGCGAAGGGGGGCAGGGCCCAGGGTGAGGTGCGCGGGCGGGGACTCTCCTCAGGGGTCGTGGCAGGGCCCGGTGGCGAGTGGTGGAGCTTCGGGGGCACATCCGGCTGCTCCTCGTCTTCGGGGGGCACGGCCACTTACCTCCTCTATCAGGACCGTTCCACATATGTCTGGGAGGGACGCAATCCCTCTGATACCCCTCCCGCAACCCACGATCACCTCCTCTCTAGTGAGATTTATCCGCCCTCCACCGAAATTCCCGACTTACGAGCCAAAACCACGACACCAACCCCAAAAACGCCAAATTGCACAATCGTCCCCACCAGGGTCTGCCACGGCAGGGAACCCTGCTCCAGCGCCGACCCGAGCTCCCCCGCCACCGCCGCGATCCCGAACGCCCCCACATTGTTCACCGCGTGCAGCGCGATGGCGGCCTCAAGCCCGCCGGTGCGGATCGACACCCATCCCATCAGCACGCCGAACCCGAACGTGTAGGCGATTCCGAAGTCGGTGTACCCGTGGAACGCCGCGAAGACGGCCGACGAGATGACGATCCCCCACCAGGGATTGCGCAAATAGGCGCCGAAAGCCTGAACCACCCAGCCCCGGAACGCGTACTCCTCTGCAGCCGCCTGCATGGGCACGAGGAGAAGGACGACGAGCAACGGCACCAGCAGATCCGACCAGCCCGCCCAGCCGTATCCGGGAGAAACCCCCGTCGCCAGCAGGACCAGGCTCTGGGCGACCTCCCCCAGCACCACCGCGAGGATCGCCAATGGAACGCACCGCAGGAGCCACCGCCACCGCAGCCGTCCCGCCACCGAGGAAAGGGTCCCGGGTGGACGTCGTTGCACCAGCCAGGCCGCCCCCAGCACCAGCGGAATCAGGATCGCGATCGCCACGAGCTGGAACGCGAGGTCGAGCACCGGGTCCTCGAACAGGATCCGGCCGGGGGACAAGCCCATCGGCGAGGCCCCCGACACGGCGATGAGGAGCATCGCGACCAGACCGAGCGCCGCCGTCAGCGCGACGTAGACGACCACGATCAGCAGGGTCCCGAGCAGAGGCCGCCACCACCGGTGGACCGGGGTGCGCGCGAGCTGGTCGTACCGCAGACCCGGAGGCGGCGGGACGATCCACGACGTGAGCGATGGCTGCTGGATCACGCCCCCATTCTCATCCCAGACGAGTGCGCATTAGTCCACAGACAGACGCGGCCCGCCGCGATTCACTCTGGGGCAGGAAACAAACCCAGGAGAGACGGAACATGAGCCGGCTAGGACCCATTTACACATTGGCCGTCGGAGTGGTGATGACCGCGGGCCTGACGGTGGCCAGCGCGACCGCCTCGCCCCAGATCCAGGAGACCGCGGCCGTCCCGGCGGCGGCCGGGGCCGGGGCCGACCCGCTGGCCACGCCCGAAGAGACCCCCGAGGCCCAGGAAGAGGCCACCCCCGACGCGACCCAGGAACCCGAAGAGGTGGCCGCCCCCGAGCAGGAGGAGGACCCCACCCCGAAGAAGGCCGACTACGCCGGCGTCGTCGACCAGAACGGCGGCCTGATCGCGATCTCGATCAGGAAGGGCAAGGTCGTCGGCTACTTCTGCGACGGCAAGATCGAGGCGTGGCTGCGGGGCACCGCCGCCGACAACACGATCACCCTCGAAGGCAAGGACACCCTGGTCACGGCCGCCCTGCGCGGCGGCAAGGCGCAGGGCCGCATCGAGTGGAAGAACAAGAGCTGGCGCTTCTCGGCCGCCACCGTGAAGAAGCCCTCGGGCCTCTACCGCGCCACCGCCCAGGTCCGCGGCGCCCGTGTCGTCGGCGGCTGGATCAAGCTCCCCAACGGCCAGTCGGTCGGCCGCATCATGCTCGGCGAGAACTCCGGCGAGCCCGCCGCCGCCTTCGACGGCGGCGTCCAGGAGTGGTACGGCATCCCGCTCACCCCCCAGGACCCCGACCAGTTCATCGACGCCTTCCTGGCGCCCGCCTCCTGATCCCCGCCGCCCCCGAACGCTTGAGAGCCTGAGATGTCTCACACCCAAGTCGCCCCACAGAACCGTGGCGCCGTCGCCGTCCTCGTCATCCCCGTGCTCGCGGGCGGCCTGGTCGCCGCCGCCCTCGGCGTGTACGGCGAACTGCACCCCCCGACCGGTTTCGCCTACGGCCTGGCCGGCTTCTCCGGCCCGCTGGCCATGAAGGTCTGGCTGACCACGGTCGCCGCGCTGCTGGCGATCGTGCAGGTGTTCTCGGCGTTCGCCATCTGGGGCAAGATCCCCGTGCGGGGTTCCTGGCCCGGCCCGGTGCACCGCTGGTCGGGCCGCCTGGCGTTCCTGGCCACCGTGCCGGTCGCCTTCCACTGCCTCTACTCGGTGGGCGCGCGCTACGACGACCCGCGCGTCATGTTCCACTCGATCTTCGGCTGCGTCTTCTACGGCGTGTTCGTCACCAAGATGTTGTCGCTGCCCAAGCGCGGCCTGCCCGGCTGGACGCTGCCGGTCGCCGGCGGCCTGCTGTTCACCCTGCTGATCGGCCTCTGGCTGACCTCGTCGTTCTGGTTCTTCACCACGATCGGCGTCCAGTTCTGACCTGTCTCCACGGCAGATTCACCACGCGAGACGCAGCCGGCCTTCGGCCGTCCGCGTCTCGCTTAAGGCCGCTCGAACGCCTTCGTCCGGGCGAGCCCTGCGGCGCGGCCCTTGGCCGCCACCACCAGCGCCATCTTGCGCGACGCCTCGTCGATCATCTCGTCGCCGAGCATGACCGCGCCGCGCCGCTCGACCGTCGTGTAGTAGTCGTAGGCGTCGAGGATGAGCTCGGCGTGGTCGTAGTCGTCCTGGGCGGGCGAGAAGACCTCGTTCCCGGCGTCGATCTGGCCGGGGTGCAGCACCCACTTGCCGTCGAAGCCCAGCGCCGCCGCCCGCGCCGCGACGCGGCGGAAGCCGTCGACGTCCTTGATCTGGAGGTAGGGCCCGTCGATGGCCTGGAGGCCGTGGGCCCGGGCCGCCATGAGGATGCGCATCAGGATGTAGTGGTAGGCGTCGCCCTCGGGGTAGCCGGGCGGCTGCTCCCCCACCACGAGAGTGCGCATGCCGATCGACGCCATGAAGTCGGCCGGCCCGAAGACCAGCGTCTCGACCCGGGGCGACGCCCGCGCGATCTCGTCGACGTTGACCAGCCCCCGGGCGCTCTCGATCTGCGCCTCGATCCCGATGGCGCCGACGGGCAGCCCGACGGCCTTCTCGACCTGCGTCAGCAGCACGTCGAGCCACCGCACGTGGGAGGCGTCCTCGACCTTGGGCAGCATCAGGCAGTGGAGCCGGTCGCCCGCGCCCTCGACCACCTCGATGACGTCGCGGTAGGTCCACGAGGTCGACAGGTCGTTGACCCGCACGACGACGGTCTTGGCCCCCCAGTCGCCCTCCTTCAGGAAGGACACGACGTTGGCCCGAGCCGACTCCTTGGCCAGCGGGGCCACCGAGTCCTCCAGGTCGAGGAAGACCTCGTCGGCGGGCAGCCCTTGGGCCTTCTCCAGGAACCTCGGGCTGCTCCCGGGTACCGCCAGACACGTACGTCGCGCGCGCATGGGCCCAACCCTACAAAGCCCGTCGGCGGACGTTGTGTCGGACGTCATAAGGGATCAGGAGGTGATCTATGTGATTAATAAGGAGGTAATGCCTCTTCTTCAAGGAGACAGACAATGTCCCGAGCCGTCGCCGCGAACCGCCCCGCGGTCCTCTCCGACCTCATCCCCGGCACGATCCTCCGTGACGTCGCGCTCGTCGTCGGCGCCGCCGCGCTGACCGGTCTGGCCGCCCAGGTGGCGTTCCCGGTGCCGGGCAGCCCCGTGCCGGTGACCCTGCAGACCTTCGCCGTGCTGCTCTCCGGAGCCACCCTGGGCCTCTACAGGGCCGCCGCCGGCATGGCCCTCTACCTGCTCGCGGGCCTGGCGGGCGTGCCGTGGTTCACCGCCGCCGGCGACGCCACGCTCGGCTATGTCGTGGGCTTCTTCCTGGCCGCCTCGGTCGTCGGCGCGCTGGCCGGGCGGGGCGGTGACCGTACGGTCGGCCGGACCGTCGTCACGATGGTCGTCGGCACCGTGCTGATCTACCTGGTCGGGGTGCCGTGGCTGGCCGTGGCCGCCGACATGAGCCTGGCGACCGCGATCGAGAAGGGCGTCGTGCCCTTCCTGATCGGCGACGGGCTCAAGGTCCTCGTCGCCGCCGGGCTGCTGCCCGCGGCCTGGAAGCTCAGGGAGATTTTCACCTCCTGACAGGCGAATTGACCTGTGCAAAGCTGGCGGTCATGAGCCTCGCGTTGATCGAAGACGCCGCGAAGCGGTCGAGCGTGTTGTGGGTGGTGCTGCCTCAGGGCACCCGACTGGCCTGGCACGTCTGGCATGACGACGCCATCTACATGGTGGTCGGGGGCGGGGAGCAGAACCTCCCCGGCCTCACCGCCCAGCACGAGATCGAGGTCGTGCTCCGGAGCAAGGACAACGGCGCCCAGCTCGTCCGCTTCCCGGCGGCGGTCGAGGTCGTCGACCAGACGACCAGCCCCGAGGTGGTGGCCGCCCTCGCCAAGGAACGGCTGAACGCCCCCGACGCGGCCGGGCTGCCCGCCCGGTGGGCCAAACGCTCGTCGGTGATCCGGCTCAGGCCGACGGATTGAGAACCGGCTCGCGTGCGGCGGGCGCCTCCGCGGGAGCCCGCCGTACCGTCGCCGTCTGGGCCAGCAGCGCGCCGAGCAGCACCACCGCGCCACCGACGATCTGGAAGGCGCCCAGCGCCTCCCCCAGCAGGAAGTAGGCGATCAGCGCGCCGGTGATGACCTCCAGCGAGGCCACCGTCGCCCCCACCGCCGCCGACAACCGCCGCACCGCCGTCACGCCCGCGATGTACGCCACCACCGTCGCCACCAGGATCAGCCATCCGGCCGCCCCGGCGACGGGCAGGGTGTTGCCCGCCACGGTCACGACGTCGCCGAAGACCGCCCACTCGATCGACCACGGCTGGGCGAACGGCAGCAGCACGACCGCCGCGCCGATCATGCCCCAGGCCACCAGGCCCAGCGGGTCGACGTGCAGGTTGTCGCTCATCAGGAAGTAGCCGGCGCAACATGCCGCCGCCAGCAGGGCCAGCACCAGCCCGAGGGCGTCGAGCCGCAGGCCGTCCCAGACCTCGACCACGACCGCCAGCCCGGCCACCGCGATCACCGCGCCGATGTAGGCCGCCACCGGCAGCCTGACCCGGCGGACGAACCGCACCCAGAGCACGACCAGGACCGGCGAGGTGTACTCGATCAGCAGGGTCACGCCGACGGGCAGCCGCTGGATGGCCAGGAAGTACAGGGCCTGCACCCCGGCGACGGCGACCAGGGCGTACACCCCGAAGAAGAGCCACTGGGAGCGGGGGATACGCAGCGCGGCGGGCCGCAGCAGCGCCAGCGCGGCCAGGAGCAGCAGCCCGGCCCCGGCCATGCGCACCCACACCGACTCCAGGGGGGCGAGCCCGGCGGCGTTCAGGTACTTCGCCATGGGTCCGGAGAACCCGAAGCACACGGCGGACACGGCCGCGATTCCAAGGCTGACTGACCGGATCATGACTCTTCCCTGTAACTACCGTTGACCTACTTTGATCCTGTCATATCCGCCCGGACCGGGGCATCCCCATAACCTGCCAAGGTGGAGCGGATCTTCGTGGCCCGGCTGGCCGGGCTCGCGGTGTTCGATCCCGCCGGTGACAAGATCGGCCGGGTCCGGGACGTGGTCGTCGCGCTGCGCGGCCCGCTGCCCCCGCGCGTCCACGGCTACGTCGTGGAGGTCCAGCCGCGCCGCCGGGTGTTCCTGCCGATCACCCGGGTGATCTCGGTCGAGGCCGGGGCGGTCATCTTCACCGGACGCCTCAATTTGCGCCGCTTCGAGCAGCGCGAATCCGAGACCCTCGCGATCGGCGAGCTGCTCGACCTGGAGATCACCGTCGACGACGAGCCCGGCACCGTGCTCGACCTGGCCATGGAGCAACCCAGCCCGCCCGACTGGATGATCACCAAGGTCGCCTTCCGGCGCGGCACCCGCCGCCGGGGCGAGACCACGGTCGTCGACTGGGGCCAGGTCAGCGGCTTCGAGGTGGCGCAGAAGGACCAGGGCGCGCAGAGCCTGCTGGCCGCCTTCGACGCCATGCGCCCCGCCGACCTGGCCGGCGTGCTCCAGGAGCTCCCCGGCAAGCGCATGGCCGAGGTCGCCGCCGCCCTCAACGACGACCGGCTGGCCGACGTCCTGGAAGAGCTGCCCGAACGCGACCAGGTCGCCATCCTGGGCGACCTCGACGCCGAGCGGGCCGCCGACGTCCTGGAGCACATGGGCCCCGACGACGCCGCCGACCTGCTCCAGGAGCTCCCGCCCGAGCAGGCCGAGAGCCTGCTGGCCCTGATGATCCCCGAAGAGGCCGATCCGGTACGCCGCCTCCTCGGCTACGCGGAGGACACCGCCGGCGGCATGATGACCACCGAGCCCGTCGTCCTGCCCCCCAACGCCACGGTGGCCGAGGCGCTGGCCCGGCTGCGCACCCGCGAGCAGCCCCCGTCGATCGCCGCCCAGGTCTTCGTGACCCGCCCGCCCACCGAGACCCCCAGCGGCCGCTACCTCGGCATCGCGCACATCCAGCGGCTGCTCCGCGAGCCGAGCTACGCCCTGCTCGGCTCACTCGTCGACGACAGCGTCGACCCGATCAGGCCCGAGTTCTCCCTCCCCGAGGTGGCCTCCTACCTGGCCACCTACAACCTGGTGGCGGCCCCGGTGATCGACGAGGACGGCCGCCTGATCGGCGCGGTGACCGTCGACGACGTCCTCGACCACCTGCTGCCCGAAGACTGGCGGGAGCGACATGACTGAAGGCCGGCTCGACCAGCCCCGCGAACTGCGCAGGCAACTGCCCATCCGGTACGACCCCGAGGCGTTCGGCAAGTGGTCGGAGAAGTTCGCCCGCTTCCTGGGCACGGCCAGGTTCCTCGTCTACATGACCGCCTTCGTGATCCTCTGGGTCGCCTGGAACACCCTGAGCCCGCTGAGATTCGACCCCTACCCGTTCATCTTCCTGACCCTGATGCTCTCGCTCCAGGCGTCGTACGCCGCCCCGCTGATCCTGCTCGCGCAGAACCGCCAGGACGACCGCGACCGGGTCCAGGGCGAGCAGGACCGCCACGCGGCGGAGCAGAACCGGGCCGAGCTCGAATATCTGACCCGGGAGATCGCCGCGCTGCGCATCGCCCTGGGTGAGGTCGCCACGCGCGACTTCATCAAGGCCGAGGCCGAGTGGCTAGTCGACCAGCTTGACGGCAAGGGCGGCACACTGCCCTAGCTCGGCCCGGCTCAGCCGTTCGACGAACTGGGCCCGCACACCGCGCAGGTAGGTCGGAGTGGCCTCGTCGAGCAGGGCCGAACCCTTGTCGGTGAGCACGGCGTAGAGGCCGCGCGCATCGCTCGGGCAGGCCTGCCGTTCGACCAGGCCGTCGCGTTGCAGCCGGTCGATCAGCCGGGTCAGCCCGCTGCGCGACAGCAGCACCCGGTCGGCGAGGTCGTTCATCCGCAGCCGCTGGTAGGGCGACTCGGACAGTTGGAGCAGCACGTCGTACGAGGCCATGGCCAGATCGTGGGACTCCAGGAGGTCGGATTCGATGCTCCGGGTGATCCGCATCTGGGCACGTTGCATGGTGCGCCAGACCTCGATTTGTTCCGCCGACAGGACAGGCGGACTTGTCGGACTCACCCGCGTCATCCTAGAGGCGCGACCTCGATTCGTATGACAGGTCGCCAGTTCGTAGCATGACTACATGGCACCGACCCCAGAAGTGGTGACCGCGGCCCTGGCGACGGTCAACGACCCCGAGATCCGCCGGCCGATCACCGAGCTCGACATGGTCAAGAGCATCGACATCGCCCCCGATGGGCTGGTGCGCGTAGGCGTCTACCTGACGGTTTCCGGCTGTCCGATGAAGGACACCATCACCCGCGACATCACCGCCGCCGTCTCCAAGATCGACGGCGTCACGCGCGTCTCCGTCGAAATGGACGTGATGAGCGCCGAGCAACGTAAAACTCTGCAAACGAAACTGCGCGGCAACCGGGGCCCCGAGAAGGAGATCCCGTTCGCCCAGCCCGGCTCGCTGACCCGTGTCTTCGCGGTCGCCAGCGGCAAGGGCGGCGTCGGCAAGTCGTCGGTGACGGTCAACCTGGCCGCCGCCATGGCCTCCTCCGGCCTCAAGGTCGGCGTGGTCGACGCCGACATCTACGGCCACAGCATCCCGCGCATGCTGGGCGTCGGCGAGAAGCCGACCAAGGTCGAAGACATGATCATGCCGCCGGTGGCCCACGACATCAAGGTCATCTCGGTCGGCATGTTCAAGCCCGAGGGCAACAGCGCGGTGGTCTGGCGCGGCCCCATGCTCGACCGGGCGCTCCACCAGTTCCTCGCCGACGTGTTCTGGGGTGACCTCGACGTCCTGCTGATGGACCTGCCGCCGGGCACCGGCGACATCGCGATCTCGGTCGCCCAGCGCATGCCGAGCGCGGAGATCCTCGTGGTCACCACCCCGCAGCAGGCCGCCGCCGAGGTCGCCGAGCGCGCGGGCTCGATCGCCGCCCAGACCCACCAGCAGATCGCCGGCGTCATCGAGAACATGTCCTGGCTGCCCTGCCCCCACTGCGACGAGCGCATCTCGGTCTTCGGCGAGGGCGGCGGCCAGACCGTCGCCGACGCCCTGACCCGCACCCTGGGCTCCCGCGTGCCGCTGCTGGGCCAGATCCCCATCGACACCCGCCTCCGCGAGGGCGGCGACGAGGGCAAGCCCCTCGTCCTCACCGACCCCGACGCCCCGGCCGCCGCCGAACTCCGCCGCATCGCGGCGGGCCTCAGCAAGAAGAGGGGCGGCCTGAAGGGCATGAAGCTCGACATCAGCCCCGCCGGCCGCTAAGTCCTTCTTCTCCGTTACGGCTCCGCCCACCCCGGCAGCCGCCCGCCGCCTCCGGTCCGCGCCGTATCCGCCGCGACCGGCCGCGTCCGTACAAAACGAAAGGCCCGCTCCTCCGGGAGCGGGCCTTTTCGTCTGGGCTCAGGTCGCCTCGTTGTCGTAGGGCGGGATCTCCCCCGCCGTCAGCTCGACCGTCACCGGAGGGGGCGGCGGGTCGGCCGCGGCCGTCTCCTCCGGGGTGGCGTTCCAGTCTTTCTCGACGTCGTCGAGCAGGTGCTTGCGGACGAAGTTCTTGGGGTTGAGGTCGGTCGGGTCGAAGTTCTTGAACTCCGGCCCGAGGTTGGCCTCGAGGTCGGTTCGGGCGTTGTTGGCCATCTGCCGGATCTGCCGGAGAGTCCGGCCCGCCTGCGAGGCGACCCCCGGCAGCTTCTCCGGCCCGAAGACGAGCAACGCGATCACTACAAGCGCCAGGATCTCCGCCCAGCCGAGTCCGAACACCGTAGATCTCCCTTGCCCTGCCCGAACCGTCGTGAATCAGACTAGTACCCGGGCAGGCGTGCTCACGAGGGCTGGGCCGACGGAGCCGGCGCCGCCCCGATCACGACATCAACTGTTCGCTCGGCGCCCGCCCTGCTGTATTTGAACGGGACCCGGTCGCCCGGCGTCTTGCTGCGGATCGTGACGATCAGCTCGCGGCTGTCGCTGATCGGCTGCCCGTCGACCTCGAGGATCACGTCGCCCGCCCGCAGCCCGGCCTTGTCGGCGGGCCCCTGCGGGGTGATCGGCGGCACCCCCCGGTCGGGGGCGTCGGCGATGCGGACCCCCTGACCCTGGTAGTTCTGGTCGATCGTGATCCCGATCCGGGACGTGCGGGCCGAGCCGGTCGAGATGAGCTCCTCGGCGATCCGGCGTACCTGGTTGACGGGGATGGCGAAGCCGAGGCCGATGCTGCCCGACTGCTGCCCGCCCAGCTGCTGCCCGGCTCCTATGGTCGCGATGGCCGAGTTGACGCCGATGACCTCGCCCCGGCCGTTGACCAGCGGGCCGCCCGAGTTGCCGGGGTTGATCGCCGCGTCGGTCTGGATGGCGTTGATCAGCGCCGAGTCGCGCCCGCTCTCACCGCCGGCCTCGACGGGCCGGTTGAGCGAGCTGATGATGCCGGTGGTGACCGTGCCGGTCAGGCCGAGCGGCGAGCCAATCGCGATCACCGGGTCGCCGACCACCATGGAGTCGGAGTTGCCGAGCGCCACCTCGGGCGAGCCGAAGGTCTCGTCGGGCTTCACCACGGCGATGTCGGAGTTGGGGTCGCGCCCCACGATCTGCGCGGTGGTCGACTCGCGGTTGGCGAACCGGATGCGGATCGCCCCGCCCGACCGCGCCGCGGCCGCCACGACGTGGTTGTTGGTGACGATGTAGCCGCCCCGGATCAGGAACCCGGAGCCGGTGCCCGCCTGCCCGCTGCCCTGCACCTCGAGCGAGACCACGCTGGGCAGCACCTTGGCGGCCACCCCCGCGATCGACTCGGGCGCCCGCCCGGTCGGCGCGGCCGCCGGGGTCGGGATCGCGTAGCCGGGGTCGATGCCGGCGGTCGGCCGGGTCAACAGGTAGGTCCCGCACGACGCCGCACCGCCGGCCACCAGCGCGATCACGAGGCCCAGGGCGGCCAGGGTGCCGGTCCGGGGGCCGGAACGGCGCTCCCGCCGGGGAAGATCGGGCATGCCGCCGGGCGGCGGCGCCCACCCCTGGCCCATGCCGTAGGCGTTGGGCGGCGGAGGCGGCGGGAAATAGGTCTGCGTCGGCTCTCCGCCGGGAAGCGGGGGCGGCGGATGGGCCGCTCCCTGCTGCTGGGGCCGGCGGGGATCGTCTTCCTCGCCCCACTCGCCCACCGGATAGAACTCAGGCCGCCCGTACGCGTCGTCGTCACGCGTGTCGTCGGTCATCGGTGCAGTCACTCCCAGCGGTCGTGGCGGGGCCGCCACCCCATCTCATGAGGAAGGCATACGACCCGTGTCACGCCAGATCGTATGCCGTCTCACTGCCCAGACGTGGTGCCGGTTAGTCGCGTCAAGGAACAAGCTTGGGCGAGGGACCGGGCGACGGAGCACCCGGCAACCGGCCGTGGGGCGACGCGGTGACCTGCGGGGGGAACATCATCTCGGGCGCGGGGGCAGGGCGAGGTTCGCCGTTGACCAGGAAGAGCGACCCGAGCGCGACCGCCGCCGAGGCCACCCCGACCGCGACGTAACCGGCCGCGCGGCGGCGGGGGCTACGGCCGGGGCCGGTCGCGCCAAAAGGACGGCGGGCCGGGCGGGTGTCGGCGGGCGCGATGCTGTAGGGGCCGGGCAGCTGCCGGGGCGGCTGACTCGGCAGCGGGCGGGACGGCGGGCCCATGTCGCCCAGCCGCAGCAACGACATCGTCAGATCGGCCGGCATCGCGGGCGGGTCGAGCGACCGCAGGCGGCTCTTCAGCGCCCGCATCCCGTCGACCTCGTCGCGGCAGTCGGCGCAGAACGTCAGATGGGCGAGGGCGCGCTCGCGCTCGTGGTGCGCGAGCTCGCCGTCGATCAGCGCGGAAACGCGCTCACCAAGATGCGTCATGCTCCCTCCCGGGTGAACGATGAAGGGGGAAGCTGGTCACCGCGCGGCGCACGGTGATCGAGCGCGTCACGCAGCTGCGCGCGCGCCCGGTGGATGCGGCTGCGGACGGTGCCGAGCTTGACGCCCAGCGTCGCCGCGATCTCCTCATAGGAGAGGCCCTCGATGTCGCAGAGCACCACCGCGGCCCGGAACTCCGGGGCCAGCGCGTCGAGCGCGGCCTGGATGTCGGCGTCGAGGTGGTTGTCGTCGTAGGCCCGCTCGGGGGACGGCTCGCGGCCGTGCATGCGCTCGGCGGCGTCGTCGGCCAGCCCCTCGAACCTGATCCGCTGCTTGCGGCGGGCGCCGTCGAGGAACAGGTTGGTGGTGATGCGGTGCAACCAGCCCTCGAACGTGCCCGGCTGGTAGCTGGACAAAGAGCGGAACACCCGGACGAAGACCTCTTGGGTCAGGTCTTCGGCGTCGTGGATGTTGCCGGTCAGCCGGTAGGCGAGCCGGTATACCCGTGCCGAGTGGTTTCTGACGACCTCCTCCCAGGTGGGAGGTGTCCAGGTGGACGCCTCAGCACCCGCCTGGTGGTCGTGATCGTCCACCGGCAATCCTCTCTCCAGGACCGTTGCTACAGCCATAGTGCCTGGTTTCGCCCCTTCCTGCGTACCAGCGGCGAACGACCTGAACAAAGACCGTTCAAAGCTGCAACGTCCCCGTTGCGGCGTGAGTTCCCGATCGGGGCGTACTCCCCTACGCTTGCCAACCATGAACACGGCGAGCCTGGCCCATGCGGAGGACTTCGTCCCGGAGGACGACGTCCTGCGCAACGCGCGACAGCGCGGCGAGGAGGTGGGCGCCCCGCCCATCCTGCCCGGCGGGGGCGCCGCGCTCTGCTTCCTGGCGACCGCGGTCAACGCGCGGTCGGTGGTCGAGATCGGCACCGGCTGCGGTGTCTCGGGCCTGTGGCTGCTGCGGGGAATGCGTTCTGACGGCACGCTGACCAGCGTCGACGTCGAGCCGGAGCACCAGCGGCTGGCCCGGCAGACCTTCTCCGAGGCGGGCTTCGCCAGCGGGCGCACCCGGCTGATCGTGGGGCGCGCCCTCGACGTGCTGCCCCGGCTGGCCGACGGCGGCTACGACCTGGTCTTCTGCGACGCCGCCAAGCAGGAATACGGCGACTATCTGAGCGAGGCGCTGCGGCTGCTGCGGCCCGGCGGGATCGTGGCCTTCGACAACGCCCTGTGGCACGACCGGGTGGCCGACCCCACGCAGCGCGACCCCGAATCGGTCGCCGTCCGCGAGGTCGGCCGTCTGGTCAAGAACGACGAGCGGCTGCGTCCGCTCATGCTGCCGCTGGGCGACGGCCTGCTCGCCGCGGTCAAGCTGACGAACTGAGCCAGTCGAGCAGCAGCCTGACGCCGAATCCGGTGCTGCCCTTCTCGTTGCGGGCCGGGCCCGCGATGTCGAGGTGGGCCCAGGGCCGTCCGCCGGTGAACTCCTGGAGGAACAGGGCGGCCTGCACCGACCCGGCTCCCAGGCCGCCCTTCTTGTCGACGTTGGCGAGGTCGGCGACGTCGGAGTCGAGCGCGGTCCGGTAGTCGTCGATCAGCGGCATCCGCCACAGCCGGTCGCCGCTGCGGGCGGCCGAGGCCAGCAGGCCGGCGGCCAGGGCGTCGTCGGTGGCGTAGAGGGCGCCGAAGCCGGTGCCCAGGGCGACCTTGGCGGCGCCGGTGAGCGTCGCGATGTCGATCAGCACGTCGGGGTCGAGGTGGCGGTCGGCGTAGGCCATCGCGTCGGCCATCACCAGGCGGCCCTCGGCGTCGGTGTTGAGCACCTCGACGGTCCGGCCGCCGTACTGGGTGATCACGTCGCTGGGGCGCTGGGCGTTGCCGCCGAAGGCGTTCTCGGCGCAGGCGATCAGGCCGGTGACCTTGACCGGCACGTCGAAGGCCGCCAGGGCCGACAGGACGGCGATCACGGCCGCGCCGCCGGCCATGTCGGTCTTCATCTCCTTCATGGACGCCGACGGCTTCAGCGACAGGCCGCCGCTGTCGAAGGTGATGCCCTTGCCGACCAGCACGACGTGGCGGGTGGCGCCCTTGGGGGCGTAGGTCATCGTGATCAGGCAGGGCGGGTTGACCGAGCCCTGGCCGACCGCGCGGATGCCGCCGAAGCCGACCAGCTCGGTGTCGACGGTGACCTCGACGCCCTCGCCCGCCAGCGCGACCGCCTGCTCGGCCAGCCAGGCCGGGGACTTGATCGAGGCGGGGGTGTTGGTCAGGTCGCGGGCGTCGCTGGTGGCCTTGGCCACCGCCTCGCCGCGGGCGACCGCGGCGGCGTCGGCGCCCGACAGGACGATCTCGTGGACCGGTGTGGTCTTCGGCTCGCCCAGCTTGTAGGTGTAGGTGCCCAGGAGGGCCCCGGCGACCAGTTCGGCCACGTCGCCCTCGGCGGGGGCGACGATGGTGAGCCGCTCGCGGCCGTTGACGCGGCCGGCCAGGGCGGCGCCCGCCTTGCGGAGATCGGCCGGAGCCGGGCCGGTGCCGTACAGGAGAACACGGCGCACGCCGTCGGCGGCGGCGACGGGTATCTCGACGACCTCTCCGGGCTCGCCCTTGGCCTCGTAGTGCGCGAGCAGAGCCGGGACGGAGACCGGCAGCTCGACGTCGGGGGCCAGGTCGGGGCCGAACGGGACGGCGAGGAACTCGGCGTCGCCGTCCGCATGGGCCACGGTGGTCACGGTGGTCTCAATAGGCACGGTCTCTCCACGTCAAGGAAAAGGATGCGGCCCCGGCGCGGAAGACCGCGGCGGGGCCGACGTCGCTCGATATCCGGCTGTAGTCAGCCGACCACGTTCTTCAGCGCGTCACCGAGGGCGCTGGCCTCGTCCGCCGATAGCTCGACGACAAGCCGGCCGCCACCTTCGAGCGGGACCCGCATGACGATGCCCCGGCCTTCCTTGGTGACTTCCAGCGGACCGTCACCAGTCCGCGGCTTCATCGCCGCCATGCGTGTATCCCTTCCCGCGTTGTCGGCCGTCCAATGAAGGGTGGCCGGCGCATTCACGTCTTCTGTGATGTCCTATTATCCCGCCTCCGGGTTCAAAAAGGTAACGGGAGAGGACTCGGTTGAGGATCAAAGCGGTCGGCCCATGGATTGTCGGCGGAACTTCCTGACTCCACACTGGGTGGGATGAACGCCCGAGCCGCGCTTTTCGACCTCTACGGCGACCATCTGCGCAGCCGGGGAGGCCAGGCGTCGGTGGCCGCCCTGGTCCGGCTGCTGGCGCCGCTGGAGATCGCCGCGCCCGCCGTCCGGACGGCGATCTCCCGGATGGTCCGGCAGGGGTGGCTCGATCCGGTCCGGCTGCCCCACGGCCCGGGCTACGCGGCCACGCCGAAATGTGTGCGACGTCTCGACGAGGCGGCCGCCCGGGTCTACCGGGGCGGCACGATCACCTGGCCGGGCCGCTGGCACCTGCTGGTGATCGAACCCGTGCGCGACCGCACCCGGCGCGAGCGGCTGCGGGCCCACCTGTCCTTCCTCGGGTACGCCCCCCTCTCGGAGACCACCTGGATCGGCCCCCGCGCCTCGGCCGAGCTCGACCAGCTCGACCTGCACGCCGACCGGTTCGAGGCGGTGCTCGACGGCGATCCGGTCGACCTGCTGGCCCGGGCCTGGGATCTCGACGCGATCGGACGGGCCTACGAGGAGTGGCTCGCGGGGGCCCGGCCCCTGATCGACGGGCTGCCCGACGACGCCCCCGACGACCTGGTCTTCGCGGTCAGGTCGCGCCTGGTGCACACCTGGCGCAACTTCCTGTTCCGCGACCCGGGGCTCCCGGCGGCGCTGCTGCCCTCGGGGTGGCCGGGCGACAAGGCGCGGGCCTATTTCGAGCAGGAGGCGTCGCGGCTGATGCCGAAGGCGGCGGCGTTCGTGGAGCGGACCCTCACGTCCTAGCCACGCAGCCTTCGATGTGGTCGTTGACCAGGCCGATCGCCTGCATCAGGGCGTAGGCGGTGGTGGGGCCGACGAACCGGAAGCCCTTCTTCTTGAGCTCCTTGGCCAGCGCCTGGGAGTTGACCGTGGACGAGGGGATCTCGGCCATCGTCCTGCGCACCGGGGAGTCGGGCTCGGCGTACGTCCAGACCAGGGCTGAGAGGCCCTCGGGGAGGTCGAGGGCGGCGCGGGCGTTGGCGATGGCGGCGTCGACCTTGGCCCGGTTGCGGACGATCCCGGCGTCGGCCATCAGGCGGTCGACGTCCTTCTCGGTGTAGGCCGCCACCTTCTCGATCACGAAGCCGTCGAAGGCGCGGCGGAAGTTCTCCCGCTTGCGCAGGATGGTGATCCACGACAGGCCCGACTGGAACGCCTCCAGGGTGACGCGTTCGTAGACCCTGTCGTCGCCGTGGACCGGGCGGCCCCACTCGTGGTCGTGGTAGTCGAGGTAGAGCGGGTCGCTGGTGGCCCAGGCGCAGCGGACGATCTCTACCATGCCTCTTCCGAATCGAGCGACTTGGCCTGGAGGCGGCTCGCCATCAGCTCGGCCACCTTCTGCTCCAGCACGGCGATGCGGGTGTCGCGGTCGCGGATGGCGGTCGCGGCCCGCTGGAGGGTCTCGTCGACGGAACCGGTGTGGTAGCCGACCAGGCCGACCGGGAACTGCACGGTCACCAGGTCGACGGCGGTCACCTGGGCGGCGTCGGGGAGCTCCAGCGGCGGCACGTCGGGCGGGAACTCCGCCATCGCCCCGCCCTGGCCCATGGAGACCCAGACCACGCAGCCCACGACCGCGAGCGCGGCGAGAACGAGTACGACCAGCACATACGAATCGTGCCACATGTGCCGGGCGTGAGAGCATCGAGGACATGGCGACAGAGACCATCGAGCTGCCGGCCGACCTCGACGAGGCCATCGCCGTGGCCGCCCTGGCCGCCTGGCGCGGCCCGGCCCAGTTCCTCGTGGCCGACCCGGCCCACGCCGAGGCGATCGGGCAGGCGGTCGCCATGGCCGAGGCCATCGCCGGGCGCAGGCCGCCGGCCCTGGCCCGGCGCGGGCTGGCCTAGGCAGGTCACGCCTCGTCGACTCCGGGGGTGATCCGGGGCGTGGGCTGTTCCAGGAGGTCGAAGGCCTCTTCGACGGTCGTGGCCCAGGCGATGCCGTCGAAGACGTCGGGGCGGGTGAAACCCTGGTCGTACATGCCCTCGACGAGGTCTTTCAGAGGGGTGTAGAGGCCCCACGGGTCGAGCAGGACCAACGGGCGCTGGTGGATGCCCAGGGCCCGGGCGGTCCAGATCTCGAAGAGTTCCTCCATCGTGCCGATGCCGCCCGGAAGGACCAGGAAGGCGTCGGAGCGGGCGTCCATGATCCCTTTGCGCTCGCGCATGCCGGTCGTGACGACCAGTTCGGTGGAGTCGGTGTCGGCGATCTCGATGTCCACCAGGACCTGGGGGATCACGCCGATCGTCTGGGCGCCGCCGGCCCTGGCCGCGCGGGCGACCTCGCCCATGCACGAGACGATCGCGCCCCCGCTGACGAGGTGGTGGCCGCGCCGGGCGAGCTCGGCGCCCACGTCGGCGGCCAGCCGGAAGTACTTGGGGTCGATCTTCTGGGAGGAGGCGCAGAAAACGCAGACGTACATTATTGGGCGTCTCCCACGAGGCTCGCCTCCTCCTCGCGGCGGCGGTCGGCCTCCACGATGATGCGCACCGCCTCGTCGACGTCGTCGGTGACCCTGATCAGGTCGACGTCCTGCGGGGAGATCTTGCCCTCGCCCAGCAGCGACGACTTGATCCAGTCGACCATCGGGCCCCAGAACGAGGAGCCCATCAGGATCACCGGGAACGAGGTGACCTTCCGGGTCTGGACGAGCGTCAGCGCCTCGAACAGCTCGTCGAGCGTGCCGAAGCCGCCCGGGAGGGTGACGAAGCCGCACGAGTACTTGACGAACATGGTCTTGCGGACGAAGAAGTAGCGGAACTCGACGCCCAGGTTGACGTATTCGTTCATCGACTGTTCGTGCGGGAGCTCGATGCCGAGGCCCACCGAGATGCCGCCGGCCTCCACCGCGCCCTTGTTGGCGGCCTCCATGCAGCCGGGGCCGCCGCCGGTGATGACGCCGTAGCCGGCGTCGGCGAGCGCGGCCCCGAGGCGGACGCCGAGCTCGTAGTCGGGCGAGTCGGGCTTGGTGCGGGCCGAGCCGAAGACGGTGACCGACGGCGGGAGCTCGGCCAGGGAGCCGAAGCCCTCGACGAACTCGGCCTGGATGCGCAGCACCCGCCAGGGGTCCATGTGCAGCCAGTCGGCCGGGCCGCGCCGGTCGAGCAGGCGCTGGTCGTGGGTGGAGTCGGGCACCATCTCGCCTCGGAGCAGCTGCGGGCCCTGGCGACGTTCACGGCGAATCGTGTTCATGGGACGCCACGCTAGCCCCTCAGGATGGCCGTGGAAAAAATCTTGAGAATCCACACGGAACCGTGGAACCGGATTTCGCTTCGGCCCCGTCTAACAGTCGAGGGTGCTGCTCGGGACGGAAAGTGGCTTTCCCCGCCAAATGGCCGGCGAGGAAAGCCACTTTCTTCTTTCTACGGGTAGAAGCCTCAGGTCAACCAGGCTGTCATGACCCGCTCGGCCTCGACGATCTTGTCGAGTTCGACGTATTCGTCGACTTTGTGGGCCATCGCGGGATCGCCCGGTCCGTAGTTCACAGCTGGAACTCCAAGTGCGGAGAAACGGGCCACATCGGTCCATGCGACCTTCGCGCGGGGTTCGCCGCCGACCACTTCCGTGAATGCCGCCGCGACCGGGTGGTCGAGGCCGGGCCGGGCCCCGGGGGCCGAGTCGGCGATCGTCACCTCGAAGCCGTCGAAGACCTCGCGCAGGTGGTTCTGCGCCTGCTCCTCGGTGAGGTCGGGGGCGAAGCGGTAGTTGACCGTCACCACGCACTCGTCGGGGATGACGTTCCCGGCGTGGCCGCCGCGGATCAGCACCGCGTTGAGGCCCTCGTGGTATTCCAGGCCGTCGACCACGGGCCGACGGGGCTCGTAGGCGGCCAGGCGGTTGAGGATCTGGGCCGCGCCGTGGATCGCGTTGAACCCCAGCCAGCTGCGGGCGCTGTGGGCGCGTACACCCCGGGAGACGATCTCGGCCCGGATGGTGCCCTGGCAGCCGCCCTCGATCACGCCGTCGGTCGGCTCCATCAGCACGGCGAAGTCGCCCCGCACCCAGTCGGGGCGTTCGCGCACCAGCACGCCGAGGCCGTTGCGGGCCGCCTCGACCTCCTCCAGGTCGTAGAAGACGAGGGTCAGGTCGCGGTTGGGCGCGTCGAGCAGGGCCAGTTTCAGCTGGACGGCCACACCGGCCTTCATGTCGGTGCCGCCGCAGCCGATCAGGCGGCCGCCCTCGACCCGGCTCGGCACGTTGCCCGCGATCGGCACGGTGTCGAGGTGGCCCGCCACGACGACCCGCTCGGCCCGGCCGAGGGAGGTGCGCGCCACCACGTTGTTGCCGTGGCGGTCGACGGTCAGGTGGGGCAACCGCCGCAGCGCCTCCTCGATCTCGTCGGCCAGGGCCTTCTCGTCGCCGCTCTCCGACCGGACGTCCACCAGATCGGCGGTCAACGTCCTCACGTCCTGATCAAGTCGCATGTCTGCCGAGCCTACGGCAGCGCTGCGAGAAGGTAGGTTCTTGGGCTGTGACGCGGCGTCCCTCCAGAACAGCACTGACCATCGTGGCCATCGTGGTCGTCCTGGCGGGAGCGATCTTCTTCGCCGGCTACCAGCTGATGAAGAAGGCCGAGCCATTCGTGCTGGGCGAGGGCTGCACGATCACCGTCCCGATGGGCACCCTCGACCTCGACCTGGAGCAGTCGCAGGTGGCCGCCACGATCGCCGCCGTCGCGGCCCGGCGCAAGCTGCCCAAGCAGGCGCTGGAGATCGCCTACATCACGGCGATCCAGGAGTCGAAGATGACCAACATCGCCTTCGGCGACCGCGACTCGGTCGGCATCTTCCAGCAGCGGCCCTCCCAGGGCTGGGGCACGGTCAAACAGATCATGGACCCGGTCTACTCCACCCGCCGCTTCTTCGCCGCCCTGGAGAAGGTCGACGGCTACCTCGACATGGACCTCCACGACGCCGCCCAGGCCGTGCAGCGGTCGGCCGACGGCGGCGCCTACGCCGACCACCGGCGCAGCGCCGAGATCCTGGCCACCGCCTTCCGCGGCGACCAGCCCCGGGCGGTGCACTGCTGGTATCCGCCGAAGGAGTCGCCGCCCCCGCCGCAGGACGCCGCCGCCAAGAAGGAGTTCACCCGCGCCAGGGGCGCCTCGCGGGAAGACTGGCTGAAGGCCGCCTGGTTCGTCACCCACGCCCCGGTCTACGGGCTGCGCCAGGTGGTGCACGACGGGTTCGTCTGGACCGCCTCGGCCGGTCAGGACGGATGGCAGCCGGTGCGCCAGGGCTAGGGCTTGCGGTCGACCTGGATCGAGCCGGGGGTCAGCGGGGAGGCGTACGACGCGACCCACTGGCCGCCCTGGACGCGCTGGAACGACAGCAGGCGTCCGTCGTGGGCGCGGTAGTCGGCGAAGTCGAGCAGGCCGCGCTCGGGCAGGCCGGTCATGCCCTCGGCCCGGTAGGCGACGGTGCCCCGGTCGCCCGGGAAGAACTCGACGCCCTCCATGATCAGCATGCTCTTGGCCGGGACCATGCCCTGGGCCTGGACCGGCGTCCACAACATGACCTCGAGGCCCTCGGGCCGCTCCTGGACCGAGAGCCAGTGGACGCGGCGGCTGCCGTCGTCGAGCAGGTGCTCGGTCCACTCGTCGCCCTGCCGCATCAGGTGGAGGGCGCCGATGGCCTTGAACCGGGAGCCCTCCACGGTGGCGGTGTCGCCGACCTGGATGGTGCGGGGGTCGAAATAGTCGAATTCATGGTAGAAGTCGGCTTCGACCTCGACTGCCGTGCGGCCCTGGCCCCGCCCGTCGCGGCGGGCGGTGACGAAATAGGCGACCAGCACGACGGCCACCGCCGCGAGGCACAGACCGAGCACCACCGCTGTCGTCATGGCGCGCGATCCTATCAACACAAACGCGCCATATCCGCCCGTATGCGGACGGGTCGCTAGGCGGTTGTGAGGCGTGCGACCGCTGCGGCGATTCTTTCGTCTGTGGCGGTGATCGCGACCCGGATGTGGCTCTCTCCGGCCGTGCCGTAGAAGCTGCCGGGCGCGACCAGCACGCCGAGTTTGGCCAGCCGCGCGACCTGGTCCCAGCAGCCGGTGCCGTCGGTGGCCCACAGGTAGAGCCCGGCCTCGGAGTGGTCGACCCGCCAGCCGACCGATTCCAGCGCGGCCCGCAGGGCGGTGCGCCGGGCCGAGTAGCGCTCGCGCTGCTCGTCGGCGTGGGCGTCGTCGTCGAGGGCGGCCGTCATGGCGGCCTGGACCGGCTCGGGCACGATCATGCCGGCGTGCTTGCGGATCTCGAGCAGGCGCTTCACCAGGACCGGGTCGCCGGCCACGAAGGCGGCGCGGTAGCCCGCCAGGTTGGAGCGCTTGGAGAGGGAGTGGACGGCCAGCAGCCCCTCGTGGGAGCCGCCCGACACGTCGGGGTGGAGGATCGAGACGGGGCGCTTCTCCCAGCCGAGCTCGATGTAGCACTCGTCGGAGGCGACGACCGCGCCGCGTTCGCGGGCCCAGGCGACCACCTTGGCCAGGTGTTCGGCCGGGAGCACCTTCCCGGTGGGGTTGCTCGGCGAGTTGACCCAGACCAGGGGCACCCGCTCGGGGCCGAGCGAGAGCAGGCCGTCGGTCGGGAAGGGCTCGGCCCCGGCCAGCCGGGCGCCCACGTCGTAGGTCGGGTAGGCCAGCTCGGGGAAGATCACCTTGTCGCCGGGGCCGACGCCGAGCAGGGTCGGCAACCAGGCGACCAGTTCCTTCGAACCGATGGTGGGCAGCACGCCGGCCGGGTCGGCCGTCACGCCGTGGCGGCGGGCCAGCCAGCCCGCCGCTGCCTCGCGCAACCGGGCGGTGCCGTAGGTGAGCGGATAACCCGGGCTGTCGGCGGCGTCGGCGAGCGCCCTGCGCACGACTTCGGGAACCGGGTCGACGGGGGTGCCGACCGACAGGTCGGCGATGCCGTCGGGATGAGCCTCGGCCGTCGTCTTGTACGAGGCGAGGCTGTCCCACGGGAAGTCGGGCAGGGCGATCACGAACGACTCTCCAGGGTCAGCGCGTCAGTGGTCTTCCGCCTGCGGCGGCAGCGCGGCCACGATCGGGTGGTCCTTCTCGATCTTGCCAACCTTCGAGGCGCCGCCGGGCGAACCCAGGTCCTCGAAGAAGTCAACGTTGGCCTTGTAGAAGTCTTTCCACTGCTCGGGCAGGTCGTCTTCGTAGAAGATGGCCTCGACCGGGCAGACCGGCTCGCACGCCCCACAGTCGACGCACTCGTCGGGGTGGATGTAGAGCATGCGCTCGCCCTCGTAGATGCAGTCGACAGGGCACTCTTCGATGCACGCCTTGTCCAGGACGTCCACGCAAGGCTGCGCGATGACGTAGGTCACCTCTAGCTCCTTCTTTCCGGCACGACATGGGCCGCAGGTTGCTCCGTCCTAGTATTGCGGTGACTGTCAGGTGGCCGGAACAGGAGGGGCCAATGTCATGGCCTTCCAGCTCAAGGTGACCATCACGCCGGCCGACGTCGGCAGGCGGGTCACCGTCCGCAGGGCGCTGCCCGAGGGCTTCCGCGACGTCGTGGGCGTGCTGGAGTCCTGGGAGGACGGCGTGCTCGCGGTGCGCAAACGCGACGGCACGCTCGTGGAGTTCCCAGAAAAGGTCATGGCGGCGGCAAAGGTCGTCCCAGGCTGAGGCGTGCCGTCTCGACCCGGCGCGACCCGCCGCCAAGCATTCGATCCGTGACCAGACTCGTGACCACTCCCGCGCTGGCGGCCCTGCTGGCCCTGGCGGCCTGTTCGTCCCAAAGCGGCGAGACCAAGGCCCTCCCGCCGGTCAACGTGAAGGGCGCCAGCCTCCAGGCGGGCTTCGGCAACTTCGACCGGCTGGTCGAGGCCGCCCAGAAGGAGGGCAGACTGACCGTCGTCGGGCTGCCCCGCGAATGGGTCAACCACGGCGAGCTGATGGACGTCTTCGCCGACAAGTACGGCATCCAGATCGAGTCGCTCAACCCGGCGGCCAACAGCCAGCAGCAGATCGACGCCGTCGCCACGGCCCAGAAGCCCGACGTGTTCGACCTCAGCATCGACGTGGCCCTGGCCAACGCCGCCAAGTTCGCCCCCTACCAGGTGACCGGCTGGACCGACGTCCCCGACGAGGTCAAGGCCGCCAACGGCACCTGGTACGCCGGCTACGGCGGCTACATGTCGATCGGCTACGACCCGCGCAAGATGAAGGCGCCGGCGTCGTACGCCGAACTCCTCAAGCCCGTCGGCCGCCCGGCCGGGACCACGGTCGCGCTCGCGGGCGACCCGCTGAAGAACGCGAGCGGCTTCAACGGCGTGATGGCGGCCTCGATGCAGTCGTCGGCGCAGGGCGCCAAGTTCGACGCCCGCAGGGGCGTGCAGGCCTTCGCGGCGCTGAAGAAGGCCGGGGCGGTCGCCGCCGCGCCCGAGCAGGCCGCCGCGGTGCTCGACTGGGACTACCTGAACGCCGCCCGCTCGGCCGCCAACGCGGCCAACTGGCAGGTGACCATCCCGGCGGGGTCGATCCTGGCCGCGCCCTACGTGCAGGCGATCAGCGCGAGCGCGCCCCACCCGGCGGCGGCCCGGCTCTGGACCGAGTTCCTGTTCTCCGACGAGGGCCAGAACATCCTGCTCAGGGGCTACGCGCGGCCCTCGCGGATGGAGGCCATGCAGATGAAGAGCACCCTCGACAACGAGGCGGCCGGGAAGTTGCCGAAGGCGAACGGGACGCCGGTCTTCATGACCATCCCGCAGCAGGACGAGGCCAAGGTGTATCTCCAGAAACACTGGTCTCAGCAAATGAGCTGAAAAACACTGATTCCACGGCTGGCGTACTCTATGCGGACAACCGTGGAAGTGAGCCATCTTGCGATATGACACACCGACGCTCATGAGGTGGAACGCTCGCGCCTACGACAGCTCCTTCGGCTACGTCTCGGCGCAGGGCGCTCCCCTCGTGGAGCTGCTCGACCCGCAGCCGGGCGAGCGCGTGCTCGACCTGGGCTGCGGCACGGGCGTGCTGAGCGGCGAGATCGCCCTCCGCGGGGCCTACGTGCTGGGCATCGACGGCTCGCAGGCGATGATCGAGACGGCCATCGCGCAGTTCCCCCGGCTCGACTTCACGGTCGGCGACGGTCACGACTTCACCGTCGCCCAGCCCTTCGACGCGGTCTTCTCCAACGCGGCCCTCCACTGGATGAGCCGCGACCCCGACGCGGTCATCGACTCGGTCCGCGACGCGCTGCGTCCCGGCGGCCGGTTCGTGGCCGAGCTCGGCGGGGCCGGCAACTGCGCCGCCCTCACCTCGGCCATGCTGACCGCCTGGCGCGAGCACGGCCTGCGCGAGCCCGAACTCCCCTGGTTCTTCCCCAGCCCGGCCGAGTACGCCGTCCGTTTGGAACGCGCCGGGTTCACCCTGCGCATCCTGGAGCACTTCGACCGGCCGACCCCGCTCGACGAGTGCCCCAACGGCGCGGCCGACTGGGTGCGGATGTTCGCCGGGTCGCTCCTCGACGGCGTGCCCCCGGCGACCGTCGAGCCGCTGCTCCGGCGGGTGAACGAACTCGCCGCCCCGGCCCTCCGCAACGACTCCGGCTGGATGGCCGACTACGTGAGACTGCGTTTCGCAGCGGTGCGCCACTGAAGGGTGACACCATCGTTTGTGGCTGTTCGTCACGGATGAAACTCCCGCCACGGCAGGGGATTTGCCAGACTATGGTCTGGTCTTACGGAAGTGATGGGGATAGCGATGAACTTCTGCCTGAGTGACCTCGTGCCACCGCTGCGCTGGAGTGATGCTGCCCCCATCCTGACCGGCCGGGCCGGATTACCCGACGCGTGGTGGCGTTCGCTCCCCATGGGCCGGGTGCTGCCCGCCTTCGGGGTCGACGCGCTCGCCGAGTTGCTGACCGATCTGACCCTGGAGCAGTGGCCGGCCGCGGCGGTGGGCGACGTGCTGCCCGCCCTGCACGTGCTCGACCCCGACGACGCCGACGACCCCCAGGTGGGCATCGCGCTCGACCGGGCCGGGTCGTGGCCCGGCCTGCTGGCGCTGACCGGCCGGGAGCTGACGGAGCAGCCGTTCGTGAAGGCCCGGCCGCTGCTGGCGGCCCTCTATTCGGCGGTGCTGGCCAAGCTGGCGGCCACCGAGGCGCCGTCCAAGGCGCCGGTGGAACCCGAGCCCGAGGCGCCCGCCGAGGAACCCTACGAGACCCGGGCCGCGCTGAAGTCGCCCTTCCGGGCGCCGTTCCAGCCCAAGGCGCAGGCCGAGGAGCAGAAAGAGGCCGACGACCCGCCCACGGCGCCGCCCGTCGCCCCGGCGGTCCCGGTCGTGCCGGTCGTGCCGGTCGTGCCGCAGCCCCGGCTCACGGGTGAGGACGACGACCCCGACTTCCCCGAGGTGATCGACCGGGTCTTCGCCTCGCTCGACGACCAGAGCTGGATGGTCGCGCAGAACCGGATCTTCACCGACTCCCCGACCTCGCCCGAGTCGCTCTCCAAGCTGCTCGGCGTGCCCTCGGGCCTCCTGGAGGCGACCGAGAACACGCTGCGCTCCCGGCTCAAGGAGTGGCTCGCCTCGCCGCCCGCCGCCCGCTACCGCGGCTACCTGCTCAACCTGACCGACCTCCTCGGCGTGGCCGCCCCCAAGTCGCGGCTGGTCAACGCGGCCGAGTGGCACACCCGCGAGCTGCCCTCGCTCGACGTGCTGGCCTGGCAGTTCGTGCTGGCCACACTGCCCGGCTACCAGGTCTCCGGCGACTGGGTCGTCCAGGGCGACCTGGCCGAGCTGCACGAACGCACCCGCGGCCTGATCGTGAACGCCGACCGCCCGCCGACCGTGTCGCGGGCCCTCGAACTCGTCTCCTCCCTCGGCATCCACCCCGAGGTCGCCAAGGAGTGGCTGGAGAACGTCCCGCAGTTGCGGATACAGAGTCCCAACGGCGCGGCGCCCGCTCCCGCTGCTCCCGTCCCCCCGCCACCCGCCCCGGCCGACGTGTCGCAGACGCAGCGCTGCTTCCGGCAGCCCGACGGGCGCTGGTGGTTGCGGGTCGACGTCGACGCCGGCCACCTGGCCGGGACGTCGGTCGGCCTCCCGGAGGGCTTCGCCCTCTACCTGGGGTTGTCGCCGGGTGGCGAAAGAACGGTGCGCAGCGCCGCCGGAGACGTCACGATGACCTGGCGGGAGTCCCCCGCCATCGACTCGCTCGGCCGCATCCTCAGCGAGGTCGCGGCCAAGGAGGGCAGCCACATCTTTCTCACCCTCTCCGACGAGGGCATGCTCAGGGTCCGCCATCTCCCCGCCGCCAGCTCCGGCGACACGATCGCGCGGGCGCTGCGCCTGGTCGGCTACACGGCCCCCGGCGGAAACTCCGACCAGGCCGACCGCGTCATCGCCACACGCATCGGCCTGACCGGCCCGACCCCGCCCGACGAACTGCGGGCCCGCCTCCGAGAACGTGGGGACAGAGACCTGCTGTCCCTGCTGGGTTAGGCCCCCATGCCCCGCCTCGCCGTCTCCCTGGACTTCACTCAGGAACTCGCCGCACTGGCCCGCCCGGTGCGGCGGGACGCCGTGGTGTCCGTCAGACGGTTCCTGCACAACTCGCCCGCCGGCCCCGTGCCCGAGCGGGTGCGGAACGCGCGCGACCCCCGCGTGACGACGTTACGCCTGGCCGACCGGCACCGGGCGGTGGCCGTCCGCCAGCGAGACGTCTACTGGCTCGTCACGGTCCTGCCCGACGCCGAGGCCTACACCTACGCGCAACGGCACCGCTTCACCGTGAACTCCGCGATCGGCGTCATCGAGGTCTGGGACGCCGAAGCCCTGGCCCGCGTCGAGCCCGCCCTCCGCCGGTCGGCGGCCGGGTCGGAGAAGCGCCTCTACGGGCACATCTGCGAGACCGACCTCATCGACATCGGCATCGACCAGGAACTGCTGCTGCCGATGGTCCGGATGATGGCCACCGACGCCCACCTGGCCGCCGTCGAGCCCCTGCTGCCCGAGAGCCAGTACGCCCCCCTGGCGGTCCTGGCCCGCGGCGGCTCGCTGGCCGAGGCCTGGCGCGAACTCGACGGCTGCCGGGTCACCACCGCCGAGAACCTCGACCTCGACGACCTGGAGGCGGCGCTGCAGCGCTCGCCCGGACAGGCCGCCTTCGCCGCCGACCGGGTCGAGCTCGACCGGGTGCTGACCAAGCCCCACTGGTGCACCTTCCTCTACGCCCCGCAGTACACCTACGCCAACTGGCCCGTCTACGACCGGCCCGTGCTGGTCACCGGCGGCGCCGGCACCGGCAAGACGGTGATCTCGCTGCACCGGGCGGCCCACCTGGCCAAGGAGAACAGCGGGCCGATCCTGCTGACCACCTTCTCCCAGGTGCTCGCCAACGAGTTGTCGGCCAAGCTCGACCTGATCATCGACGACGAGGTCGTGCGCAAGCGGGTCGAGGTCACCAACGTCGACCGGCTGGCCCACCGCATCGTCGCCGCCCACGAGGGCAAGGCCCCCACGCTGGTCGGCGACGTCACCAAGTTGTGGGAGGAGGCGGCCGGCAGCCGCTTCGGCGCGGCGTTCCTGCTGCGCGAGTGGGAGCAGGTGATCCTCTCCCAGAACCTGCGCACGCTGGAGGAGTACCTGGCGGCCGAACGGCCCGGCCGGGGCGTGCAGCTCAACGCCGACATCCGCACCAGCGTGTGGCGGGCGGTGGAGCACGTCGAGGGCCGTCTCCGGGAGTCGGGGCGGCGTACTCTCCTCCAGCTGGCCTCCGAGGGCGCCGAGTTGCTGGGGCGCACGACCGACGTGCTCGAGAGCGACGCGCCTCGGCGGGAGCCGTACAAACACGTGGTGATCGACGAAGCGCAGGACCTGCACCCCGCGCAGTGGCGGTTGCTTCGGGCCGCGGTGCCACCGGGCCCGAACGACATGTTCATCGTGGGCGACCCCCACCAGCGCATGTTCGACACCCGCGCGGCCCTGGCCGGCATGGGCATCCCGGTCCGCCGGTTCCACCTGAAGATCTCCTACCGGCTGCCGCACGAGATCCTGTCGTTCGGCGTCCGGCTGCGCGGCGGCGGCCCGGTCGACGGCCTGGTCGAGGGCGCGGCCGAGATGTACGGCTACCGCTCCACCGTCCACGGCCCGCGCCCGCTGGTGCGCGAGTACGTCTCCCCGGACGCCGAGATCGGCGGCCTGGTCGCCCACGTGAGCGACTGGCTGGCCGACGGCGTCGCCCCCGAGGAGATCGCCGTGACGGCCCGCACGGTCGAGATCGTCCGGACCGCCCGTGCCGCCCTGCGCGACGCGGGCATCGAGGTGAAAGTCACGATGCTGCACGGTATGAAGGGGCTGGAGTTCCGGCGGGTGGCCGTGATAGGTGTCGCAGAGGGGATCATCCCGGCGCCCGACGCGCTCACGCCCCACGCCGAAGATCCGATGGCACGAGCGCACGACCTGCAGCGAGAACGGGGGTTGCTCTATGTCGCGTGCACGCGGGCGAACGAGTTGCTCTACGTGTCCTACTCCGGTCGCGCGAGTCCCTTCCTTCCCGCCTGATCCCCTAATCTGAACTGCGGATATATTCCCCTTGCCGGTTGGACCTGCATGAATTTGAGCCTGAGCGACATCGTGCCCCCCCTGCGCTGGACCGCGCCCAGCCAGGTGGAGCCGATCGCCAGCGATCCCGGCCTCCCGAACTCGTGGTGGCAGGCGCTCCCGATCGACCGCGCCTGCGCCACGGTCGGGCCGGCCCAGATCGCGGCCAAACTGGCCGATCTCACGTCCGCCTGCTGGGGACACCTGATCCTCGGCGACATCATGCCGCTGCTGCGGTTCACCGCACCGGCCGAGAGCCAGCGCACGCCGGGCAGCCGCGACAGCGTGCGGCTGCTGTTCGCCGGGGTGCTCGACCGGCTCATGGACACCGAGCCGCTCAACCCGCTGGCGAGCGTGCCGCCCGCGGTGCCCGAACGGCCGCTGCCCGAGATCATCGACGAGCTGTTCCAGCGGCTCGACGACCGGCAGCGCGCCATCGCCCGCGACCGGCTCTACGCCGAGCACCGCGCCACCCTCGACGAACTGGCGCAGCGGTTCTCGGTCACCCGCGAGCGCATCCGGCAGATCGAGCGCGACCTGCGCGACCACGTCGACAACTGGCTGCGCGGCCAGGAGGCCACCCCGCTGACCGCCCACCTCACGTGGTTGCGCACCCGGCTGGGCTCGGCGGTCCCGGCCGACGACCTCATGGCGGCGGTGCCCTGGCACCGCACCGAGCTGGCCACGCTGGGCATCCCGGCCTGGCGGTTCGTCCGCACGTTACTGACCGGCTACGACCAGGTCGACGGGTGGCTGGTGGCCGGCGGCGCCGACGAGCTGCGGGAGAAGACGCGGCAGTTGTTCACCGACGGGCCGGTGCCGCTGGGTGAGGCGGTCGGCATGGTGGCGCAGCTCGGCGTCCGGGAGGACGTCGGGGAGCGCTGGCTCGGCGCGGTGCCGCAGCTGCGGCTGCTCGAAGGCCACGTCGTGCCGTGGCCGAGGAGCGTGAACGACAAGGCCGAGGCCGTCCTGGCCGTGGCGGGCACCCCGCTCACGCCCGAGGAGATCCAGAACCGGATCGGCGAAGACTACAGCCTGGTCGGCATCCGCAATCAGCTCACCGCCGACGACCGTTTCCTGCGGCTCGACCGCAACAAGTACGGCCTGGCGCGATGGGGCGGCGAGGAGTACCTCGGCATCCGCGAAATGATCGCCCGCGAGATCGAGAAGGCCGGCGGCGAGGCGTCGGTCAACACGATCGTGGCGTCGCTGACCTCGCGTTACGAGGTGAGCGAGAGCTCGGTGCGCGCCTACGCCGGCGGCCCCGGGTTCGAGCGCACCCAGCGCGGCTGGATCAGGGTCGCGGGCGCCGAACCGGCCGACTACCAACCGCGCCGCGACGTGTCGATGACCCGCCGCTGCTTCCGCAGCCGCGACGGCCGCTGGTGGCACCGGGTCGACGTCAACGCCGAGCACCTGCGCGGCTCGGGTTCCCCGCTGCCGACCGGGTTCGCGGCCCACCTCGGCATGGCGCCCGGCGGCCAGCTCACCGCCTCGACCCCGCAGGGGGAGGTGGTGATCTCGTGGCACAACCAGCCGACGATGGGCTCGATCCGCCCGATCCTGGCCGAGTACAACGCCGGCGAGGGCGACCACGTCTTCCTGACCGTCTCCGACGGCGGCGAGTTGCTGACCCGGTTCCTGCCGCAGGGCGCGGCCGGGCTGCCGCCGCTCAACAAGGCCCTCCACCTGATCGGATACACCGCCCCCGTCGCCTCCGAGGCCGAGGGCCTGCGGCTCATCGGCGCCCGCATCGGCATGCCCGACGGCGCGGGCAAGGACGATGTGCTCGGAAGGCTGAGAGAACGCGGAGATCGCGACATTCTTCTCTATCTGTAAAGAAGGTTTGTGGGACGATCGTTCTCCGCACGGGGAAGGATCATGAATGTACGCCGCTTTGTTACTGGTCGCGACGACGACCGTGATGGGGGCCGACGTCAGCAACTGGACCGGTGACGTCGACTGGACCGAGGTCAAGGGCAAGGGCGCGGAGTTCGTCTTCGTGCACGCCACCGAAGGTCCCAACTACAAGAGCCCGAGGTTCGGCACCCAGTTCTCCGGCGCCCTGACCGAGGGCATGTACCGGGGCGCCTACCACTTCGCCCAGCCGCACGAGTCGGGCGGCAAGGAACAGGCCGACTTCTTCGTCCGCAACGGCGGCAACTGGACCGCCGACGGGCGCACGCTGCCGGGGGTGCTCGACGTCGAGGACAACCCCTACAACAACCGCAACGGCCTGAACAGCTGCTACGGCCTCGACCAGGCCGCGATGGTCAAGTGGATCGGCGACTGGCTGTCCCGCTACAAGGCGTGGACGAAGCGCGACGCGATCATCTACACGACGACCTCCTGGTGGAAGACCTGCACGGGCGACACCAAGAAGTTCGCCAAGAACCCGCTCTGGATCGCCCGCTGGGGCGCCGACCCGGGCGAGCTGCCGGCCGCGTGGAGCAAGTGGACGTTCTGGCAGAAGGCCGAGAAGGCCGACCACGCCGGCGGTTCCGACGCCTTCAACGGCACGTTGTCGCAGTTACACGCGCTGGCCGACCCGCCGGTGCGGCTGCTGATCTCCGGGGGCGCGAAGAGCCGGTCGCAGTACGTCCTCAAGCTCTCCAACACCGGCGCCAAGCTCGCCACGAAGATCAACATCTCGGGCAAGGTCTTCGGCAACAACCGCCTCACCTACGCGCCGAAGGCGTGCAAGCGCACCGCGACCACCGTCAAGTGCGCGATCAACAGCCTGGCCCCCGGCCGCAGCGTCACGCTCAAGTTCTCCACCCGGCCGAGAGGCGCTAAGCCGGTCGGCATCAACTTCCTCGTCGGGTCGACGAAGGTGACCCTCAAGTAATGTCGGACGCATGTTGCGGCTCTATGACACCCGTCACCGGCTCGTGGAGCCGCTCCTGCCCCCCGGCTCACGCGCGCTGCGCGCCTACACCTCCGCCGGCCTGCCGGGGCAGGTCCACGCCGACCTGATCCGGCGGGTGCTCGAACGGTCGGGCGTCAGAGTGCTCGCCTGCCGGAGCCTCGGCGGCGACCTGACGCCGCTGAACGTGCGCCCGGCCGAGCACGTCCCCGACGGGATGGCGGGCGCGCTGCGCCTCCTGGGCGGCCGCGTCGACCTCTACCTCGGCGACGGCGACGAGACGGTCGACGACGGGGTCGTCCGGCACCGCGCCCGGAGCGCCGCCACCCTCGACGCGCCGCCGCCCGCCGACCCGCTGGCGCTGCGCCTGGCGCTCATGGAGCACCGCTACCGCGACGCGGCGACCATCACCGCCGACGCCCTCCGCGAGGCCGCCGACACCGTCGGCCGCTGGCGGCGGAAGGTGGCCGAGTGGGCCGAACAGCCCAGTCTCCCGATCGCGAAAGACCGGGCCGACGCCCTGACCGAGGCGTTCGCCGACGACCTCGACACGCCGGGGGCGCTGCGTGTCCTCCGCGACCTGGAGGACGACGGCGAGGTGGCCCCGGGCTCGAAGTTCGAGACCTTCCTGCACGCCGACCACATCCTGGCCCTCGACCTCTCGATCGAGATCGGCCGCTAGAATCCGGCGACCTGCACGCACCCCACCTGCTGGAGCTGGAGTTCACCTCCGTCCTGCGCGGGCTGGTGCTGGGCGGCAGGCTCGACCCGGCGACCGCCGAAGAGAGCAGGCAGCTCTACGCGGAGACGTGGATCCATCTGCAACCGGTGTCGGGGTTCATCGACCGGATCTGGGAACTGCGCCACAACTTCACCCCCTATGACGCCGCCCACATCGTGCTGGCCGAGGCGCTCGAACTGCCGCTGGTCACCTGCGATGCCAAGCTGGTTCAGAAGGGCGGCGACCACGGAGCCCGGGTCCTGCTGTTCAGCTGATCAGTCGCCGCGTGATCGGCCGCGCCGGCGCCACCACGGGGGCACCCTCGCGTAGCCGCCGTCGTCGAGGTCGGCCAGGCGCTCGAACGGGTTGTACGTCGCCGGGTTCCCGCACGTCAGCACCGACACCAGCACCGACACCACGTAGAGCGGGAGCATCGGCAGGCCGACGCAGGCGGCGTACTGGCTGGCGTGGCGGGATTCGTGCAACAGGAGCCGGCCGGTCAGGTAGCCGTGGGGGTGCTTGGTGAGGACCACGTTCCCGACCGTGAAGGCCCCGGCGATCGGGAACGACAGGCGGTAGCCGTGGGCGTAGAGCAGACCGAGCTCGCCCTGGTGCAGGGTCGCCCCGCCGATGCGGGCGATCAGCAGGCCCAGCGGGGTCGAGAGGTTGATCCAGTTGACGGCGCGGCGGAAGCGGAAGTACGGCCCCATCAGCACATCATGCGCTCACTGGGCCAGGAACGAGTAGTGCCCCCGGTGGTAGATCAGCGGCGCGGCGTCGCGCGGGGTCGCCACGGCCTCGACGCCGCCGACGACGATCGAGTGGTCGCCCGCGTCGTGGACGGCGACGGTCCGGCACTCCAGGGTGGCGATGGCGCGGTCGAGCAGCGCGACGCCCAGCGTGCCCCGGTGGTGGGGGAACCCGGTCAGCTGGCCCTCCAGCGGGCGGCCGCGTTTGGCCAGGTAGCGCGAGACCTCCTCGTCGTCCTCGCCGAGGACCGAGACGCCCCACACGCCCGCCCCGGCCACCGTGTCGTGGAAGCGGGCGATCTTCTCAGCGCAGAACAGGGCCAGCAGGGGGTCGAGCGACACCGACGCGAAGGAGTTGACCGTCATCGCGTGGTCGGCGCCCGACGGGTCGACGGTCGTGACGATGACGATCCCGGTCGCGAAACGACCGGCCACCTTCCGGTAAAGATCCCTGTCGGCGAGCACGCTCGCTACCTTATGTGGATGTTCTGCCTGAGCAGCCAGGAGCCTCCCGTTGACGGGACGAGCACGACGGCCAGGGCGACGGCCACCAGACCGCCGTAGAGGTAGATGTATCCGCCCAGGGTCGCGGCGATGGCCAGGTCGCCCTCGGGGCGCGGGCCCGCCAGGATCATCGAGGGGATCACCCAGCCGACGGCCACCACCCCGGCGGCCAGGCGGGTGCGCATCAGGCGGCCCATCGTGTAGGGGATCGCGAACAGCACCAGCACCGCCAGCACTCCCCCGATGGGGAGGGTGCCGAACAGGTACCACTCGTGCTCGAAGGCGCCGACGACCCCCACGACCAGGCCGAGCATGAGGAGCACGCCGTAGGCGGCGCCGGTGACGGCGGGCTCGGCGCCGCTCGGACCGTCGTCGTGTTCGGCGGTCTCGGGAGCGGCGTTCACCATCATGGGGCGAGGCTAGCCGATGCCGGCGAACAGGTCGTCCTCGCAACCCGCTACGGTGGGTCCCGCTTTGCGTACGAAGTGTTCGACGCCCCGGGCCTCCTGGCCGACCCCGTTCGACAACGCGAAGCGGGGGGCGTCGACGGTGATCTGGGTGCCGTGGGCGCGCAGGGCGTCGAGTTTGGCATCGAGGTAGGCGCGGGCGTCGATCGAGGTGGTGACCGTCTCGCGGCCGTAGCCGAGGGCGTCGACGTCTTCTGGCCGGAAGATCTCCATCCGGGCCGCCGCTTCGAGCATCTCGGAGCGCAACTGGGCGGTCTGGTAGAACTTCGCGACCGTGCCGGCCCGCTCGAACGCCCGCCAGGCCACACGGTGGGCCTGGATGTGGTCGGGGTGGCCGTAGAGGCCGTTCTCGTCGTAGGTGACGATCACCTGGGGGCGCACCTCCTCGATGATCGCCAGCAGCCGGTCGGCGGCCTCGTCGACGTCGGCCCGCCAGAAGCAGCGGGGGTCGTCGTTCGAGGGCGCGCCGATCATGCCGCTGTCGCGGTAGCCGAGGAAACGGTGGTCGTCGACGCCGAGCGCCCGGCAGGCCGCCGCCAGTTCCCGCCCGCGGTAGGCGCCCAGGTCGTCGGGGCCCAGATGGGCCAGGGTCGAGGGGATGATCTCGCCCTCCTCGCCGCGGGTGCAGGTGACGAGGGTCACGTGGGCGCCCTCGGCGGCGTAGCGGGCCATCGTGGCGCCGGTGCCGATCGTCTCGTCGTCGGGATGGGCGTGCACGAGGAGGAGGCGTCGGTCGGGCATGCTGGCACTATAAGGGGCTATGACTGAGAGCTTCCCTCGCCTGCATGCCCGGACCCGCCGGTTCACGCTCGGGGTGCCGCGCGGATTCACCCTCACCCCCTCCGGTGACAAGGTGATCTTCCAGCGGACCAAGTCGGGCACCGACCCCGTGACCTGCCTGTGGGAACTCGACGTCGCCTCGGGCGAGGAGCGGCTGCTCGTCGACCCGCTGATCCTGGGCGCGGCCGAGGAGGAGCTGCCGCCGGAGGAGCGGGCCCGGCGTGAGCGCGCCCGCGAGTCGGCCGGCGGCGTGGTCGGGTTCTCCTACGCGGGGCACCGGATCGTCTTCACCCTTTCCGGCGCCCTGTACGTCTGGGAGGCCGGCGAGATCCGCTGGCTGAAGACCCCGGGAGGGGTCATCGACCCGCGCCTGTCCCCCGACGGCGGCAAGGTCGCCTACGTCAGCGGCGGCCGCCTGCGCGTGCAGGACCTGGAGACCGGCTCCGACTTCGAGGTGGCCGGCGAAGACGGCGCGACCTGGGGCCTGGCCGAGTTCATCGCCTCCGAGGAGCTCGACCGGATGCGCGGCTACTGGTGGTCGCCCGACGCCTCGGCGCTGCTGGTCGCCCGGGTCGACGACTCGCCGGTGCAGATCTGGCACATCGCCGACCCCGCCAACCCCGGCAACGACCCGGTCGCCATCGCCTATCCGGCCGCCGGCACCGCCAACGCGCGGGTCAACCTCTACATCGTCGGGCTCGACGGGATCCGCACCGAGGTGCCGTTCGAGCACGAATACCTGGTCACCGCCTCCTGGGACGCCTTCGGCCCGCTCATCGTGACGCTGGCCCGCGACCAGCGGTCGCTGCGCCTGCTCTCGGTCGACCCGACGACCGGCGGCACCACCCTGATCAGGGAGGACGTCGACGACGCGTGGGTCGAGGCGGCTCCGGGCGTCCCGGCGCACACCGCCGACGGCGCGGTGGTCTGGGTCGCCGACGCCGACGGCGGCCGGCGGCTGTACGTCGGCGCCGACCCCGTGACGCCGCCGTCGTTGCAGGTCCGCAGCGTGGTCGACGTCGACGACAACGTCGTGCTGTTCACCGCGAGCGGCGGCGACCCGGCGCAGGTCCAGTTGTGGTCCTACGCCCAGGGCACCCTCAGCCCCCTCTCGACCGACGCGGGCGTGTTCACCGGCCGCCGCAGCGGCGGCGTGACCGTCGTGGTGGCGCAGTCGCTCGACCACGAGGGCGTGTCGGTGCGGGTGATCCGGCTCGACGGCAGCTCGGCGCCGATCGCCAGCGTGGCCGAGAGGCCCGGTCTCGACCTGCGCGTCTCCCTGTCGCGGGCGGGCTCCCGCGAGCTCTCCACGGCCGTCCTGCTGCCGTCGTGGCACGTCGAGGGGTCGGCCAAGCTGCCCGTCCTGATGGACCCCTACGGCGGGCCGCACGCCCAGCGGGTGCTGCACTCCCACCGGATGTTCCTGGAGCCCCAGTGGTGGGCCGAGCAGGGCTTCGCGGTCATCGTCTCCGACGGGCGCGGCACGCCCGGCCGCGGCCCGGCCTTCGAGCGCGAGGTGCACCACGACTTCACGATCACGCTCGACGACCAGGTCGAGGTGCTCCAGTCGATGCCCCACCCCGACCTCGACCTGACCAAGGTCGCGATCCGGGGCTGGTCGTTCGGCGGCTACCTGGCGGCGCTGGCGGTGCTGCGGCGGCCCGACGTGTTCCACGCCGCCATCGCGGGCGCGCCGGTGACCGACTGGCGGCTCTACGACACGGCGTACACCGAGCGTTATCTGGGCCACCCGTCGGAGGGCCACTACGAGCACTCCTCGCTGCTGGCGGCCGACGCCGAGAAGCTGGAGCGCCCGCTCATGCTGATCCACGGCCTGGCCGACGACAACGTGGTGGCCGCCCACACGCTGCGGTTGTCGTCGGCGCTGCTGGCCGCCGGGCGGCCGCACACCGTGCTGCCGCTGTCGGGCGTCACTCACATGACGCCGCAGGAGGTCGTGGCCGAGAACCTCCTGCTGCTCCAGGTGGAGTTCCTCCGCCGAGCCCTCGCTTAGCGCCGCCAGCTCTCCCACAGGGCCGCGTAGGGGCCGCCGGCCTCGACCAGTTCCTCGTGAGAGCCGAGTTCGCTGATCCGGCCGTCCTCGACGACGGCCACCCGGTCGGCGTCGTGGGCCGTGTAGAGACGGTGCGCGATGGCGATCACGGTGCGCCCGTCGAGGACCGCCGCCAGCGACCGCTCCAGGTGGCGGGCCTGGCGGGGGTCGATCAGCGAGGTCGCCTCGTCGAGCACCAGCGTGTGCGGGTCGGCCAGCACCAGCCGCGCCAGCGCGAGCTGCTGCGCCTGCGCCGGTGAGACGCTGACGCCGCCCGAGCCGACCTCGGCGTCCAGGCCCAGCTTCTCGGCCCACTCCCAGGCGTCGACGGCTTCCAGGGCCCGCCGCACGGCGTCGTCATCGGCCTCGGGACGGCCGATGAGGACGTTGTCGCGCAGCGTCCCCTTGAACACGTGGTGTTCCTGCGTGACCAGGGCGACCTGGCCGCGCAGCTCGCCGAGCGGCAGCTCGATCAGCGACGCGCCGCCGACGGTGACCGCGCCGGTCCGGGGGCCGTGGATGCCGGCCAGCAGCCGCCCGAGGGTCGACTTGCCGGCGCCCGACGGCCCGACCATGGCCAGCCGTTCGCCCGGCCGCACGTCGAGGTCGATGCCGTGCAGGACGTCGTGTCCTTCGCGGTAGGCGTACCGCACGTCCTCGGCCCTGATCGCGTCGCCGTCGGGGCTCGCCCCGGACGGGGCCCGGTCGTCGGGCACGTTGGCGACGCCCAGGAGTCGGGCCATCGAGGCGCTGCCGACCTGGAGCTCGTCGATCCACGACAACAACCGGTCGAGCGGGTCGACGAGCTGCTGGACGTAGAGTGTGCCCGCGGTGACCTGGAACAGCGTGACCCAGCCCTGCGTGTAGAACAGGCCGCCGATGAACAGGGTGGCGACGACCGGGATCACGTAGCCCATCTCGACCGACGGGAACCAGACGGTCCGCAGGCTCAGCGAGTAGCGCTCGGCGGCGTAGGACTCCCGGATGTCGTCGTCGGTCCGGTCGCGCCGCCGGTCGGCCAGGCCCAGGGCCTCGACGGTCCGGGCGCCCTCGACGGTCTGCGCGAGGCCCTCGGTGAGGTTGGCGTACGCCGCGCCCTCCCGCAGGTAGGCGGGGCCCGACCGGTTCAGGTACCACCGGGTGGAGATCCACAGCAGCGGCGCCGCCAGCAGCGACGGCAAGAGCATCAGCGGGCCGATTACGAACAGCGCGCCGATCATGAACACGCCGGTGACCAGCGCGATCAGGATCTCCGGCACGGCGTGCCGGACGGTCCGCGACAACGAGTCGACGTCGCGGGAGGTCCGGGTGATCAGGTCGCCCGACCCGGCCCGCTCGACCGTGGAGAGCGGCAGCGCGAGCACTCGGTCGACGAACTCCTGGCGCAGCTCGGCGAGTACCTTCTCGCCGAGCCGCGAGGACGCGTACACGGCGAACCGGGTCAAGATGCCCTGGGCGATCACGAAGCCGGCGATGGCCAGCGCGATCGTGTCGACGTTCGCGTCGTGCTCGCCGTCGGCGACCGCCTGCACGAGACCGCCCAGCAGGGCCGGGCCGGCCAGGCCGGTGAGCGCGGCCAGTCCGTGGAGGGCCAGCGCGAGCGACAGCTGCTTCGGATACTTGACCATCAGACGCCGGGCGTAGGCGCGCACCTGCGCCTTGTCGGCGACCGGCAGGATCTGGCGGCTCATCGGTCCTCCCCTCGGGTGACGGTGGCGCGGTAGGCGGTGCTGGCGGTCAGCAGCTCGCGGTGGGTGCCCTCGGCGGCCGTCCGGCCGTCTTCCACGTAGAAGACGTGGTCGGCCCGGTCGAGCACGAGCGGGCTCGTGGTGACGACCAGGGTGGCCCGCCCGGCGCGGGCCTTGGCGAGGCGTTCGGCGATGCGGGCCTCGGTGTGGGCGTCGACGGCGCTGGTCGGCTCGACCAGGATCAGGATCTCCGGGTCGGCGGTCAGCGCCCGCGCGAGCCGGAGCCGCTGCTGCTGGCCGCCGGAGAACTCCCGCCCGGCCTCGGCCACGTGGGTGTCCAGGCCGTCGGGCAGCGCGTCGACGATGTCGTCGGCGCAGGCGGCGTGCACGGCCGCCTCGACGTCGCCGCGGCCCCGGACGTCGAGCTCCTCGCGGAGCACCCCGGCGAACAGCGCGGCGGCGTTGTCGGCGACCAGGATGTGCTCGCGCACCGCCGCAACGGACAGGTCGGCCAGCGGCACGCCGCCGAGCGTCACCCGGCCGTCGGAGTAGCGGCCGAGGCGGTCGGCGATGGCGCTCGCCTCCTCGGGCGTGGCCGCGGCGAGCGCGGTGACCGATCCCTCGCGGAGCACGACCCCCGACTCCTCGTCACGCAGGTCGCCGTGGCGGACCGCGCCGGCGCCGCCGGTGATCTCGGGCTCCAGCGACAGGATGCGCACGACCCGCTTGGACGCGACGACGCCCTTGGTCAGCTTGTCGGCGGCCTCGGTGAGCGTGCGCAGCGGGGCGATCAGGAAGACGGCGTACCCGTAGAAGGAGACGAGCTCGCCCGCCGACAGGTCGCCCGCGAGCGCGAAGCGCGCGCCCAGCCAGGTCACGCAGGCGATCAGCAGACCCGGCAGCAGCACCTGCGCGCCTTCGAGCAGCGACTCGACCGAGGCGACCCGCACGCCCGCCGCGCGGGTGCGCTGCGACTCGGCCCGGTAGCGGTCGGCGAACACCTGCTCGCCGCCGATGCCGCGCAGCACACGCAGCCCCGCGACGATGTCGCCGGCCCGGGTGGCGAGGTCGCCCTGGAGGTCGCGATGGGCGTGCTGCCTGCGGTGCAGCGGCCGCAGCAGCGGGCTGATCGCCAGCGCCATCAGCGGCACCCCGATCACCACGAGCAGGCCGAGCGGCAACGACGCCGACACCATGATGACGCTCACCACGACGACGGCCACGGCCGCGCCCGCGCCCCGCAGGATGATGTCCATCGCGTTGCCGATGTGGGCGATGTCGGAGTTGCCGACGCTCACCACCTCACCGGTCGACAGGCGCTTGGGCAGGGTCGCGCCGAGGCGGGTGGCCTGGCGGCTGGTCAGCTGGACGGTGGTGTAGGCGGAGGAGATCCAGGTGTAGACGGCGCAGCGGTGCCGCAGCACGCCGGTGAGGGCCTGCGCCGCGCCGAGCCCGAAGAGCACCGCCGACCAGCGCGCGAGCTCGCCGGTGTCCCTGCCGATCAGCGCGTCGACGCCGAACCCGATCACCGCCGGGATGAGGGCCTGGGTGGTCCACCACAGGATTGCGTAGGTGATGCCGAGCCACATGGGCAGGCCCTGTTCGCGAGCCATCCACCAGAGGTATCTGCCGGGCCCGCGCGTGTCTGGTTGGCCGGGATCGCCGGCCGGAAGAGCGCGCATCCTGCCAGCCTGGCAACCTCGCTGAACAGCCGTCCAGCCATTTACGTCAACGCGGGTTGACATGAAGGGTGGCGTCAACCTACATTGACACCATGAACGAGACAGCGCAGCTCGCCTCCGACGCGAGCAGCCGTGATCCCTCGATCGGTCTGCGGGCCGTGAGGGCGCTGCGGATCCTCGTCGACCGCCTGGAGGCCCTCCAGGTCGAGAACGCCCGCGAACAGGGCTGGTCGTGGCAGGACATCGCCGTCCACCTCGACGTCACCAGACAGGCCGTCCACAAGAAGTACGCGGGCGGGCGCGGCCTGCTCAGACGGGGAGACTGACGATGTTCGAACGATTCACCGACGACGCCCGCCGGGTGGTCACCGCCGCACAGGTGGAGGCCCGGCGCCTGAACCATCCGCGCATCGGCACCGAACACCTCCTCCTGGGCATGCTCCAGGACCCGGAGTCGCTGGCCGCCCGCGTCCTGACGGGCCTCGACCACGGAGGCGCCGAGGCCCGGCTGCGCGACATCCTCAACCAGCCCGGCGGGCGGCGGGGGCCCGAGCTCGACGCCGAACTGCTCAGCACGATCGGCATCGACCTCGACGCCATCAGGGAGAAGGTCGAGGAGGCCTTCGGGCCCGGCGCCCTCGACCGCGAACCGGTCCGCGACCACCGGGGCCACCTGCGCAGCGGCAAGCACATCCCCTTCGGCCCGCGCGCGAAGAAGACGCTGGAGTTGTCGCTGCGCGAGGCCATCGCCCTCAAGCACAAGGCCATCACCGACGGGCACGTCCTGCTGGGCGTCATCCGCGAGGGCGAGGGCCTGGGCATGCAGATCATCGTCGAGTCGGGCATCTCCCCGGTACGGGTCCGCGAGGCGCTCGTCCAGGAACTGAGCAGCCCGGCCAGATGAAGCACGATCCCCCGCCAAAGACCGGCCATTTGGACCTTGGCGGGGGATCGAGCGTCCCTGTCCCTACCCAGACTTGCGGGATGCTCTCAGGTAGTCGGCGTTCATGCGAGCGATCGTGTCGAGAGGAATGCCCTTCGGGCATACCGCGGTGCATTCGCCGGTGTTGGTGCAGCCGCCGAAGCCCTCCTCGTCCATCTGCTCGACCATGGCGCGGGCCCGGGAGCCCCGCTCGGGCTGGCCCTGCGGGAGCAGGCCCAGGTGGGTGATCTTGGCGGCGGTGAACAGCGAGGCCGAGCCGTTCGGGCAGGCGGCGACGCACGCGCCGCAGCCGATGCAGGTCGCCGCGTCGAACGCGTCGTCGGCGTCGGCCTTGGGGACCGGCATCGCGTGGGCGTCCGGGGCAGAACCGGCCGGGACCGAGATGAAGCCGCCCGCCTGGATGATGCGGTCGAACGCCGACCGGTCGACGACCAGGTCCTTCACCACGGGGAACGGGCGGGCCCGCCACGGCTCGATGACGATGGTGTCGCCGTCGTTGTAGTGGCGCATGTGCAGCTGGCAGGTGGTGGTGTTCTTCTGCGGGCCGTGCGCGACGCCGTCGATCATCATCGAGCACATGCCGCAGATGCCCTCGCGGCAGTCGTGGTCGAACGCGACCGGGTCGTCGCCCGCCAGGATGAGCCCCTCGTTGAGCACGTCGAGCATCTCCAGGAACGACATGTCCGGGGAGACGTCCTCGATCTCGTAGCGCACCAGCCGCCCGTCGTCGTCGGGGCCGCTCTGCCGCCAGACCTTCAGGGTGAGGTTCACTTGTAGCTCCGCTGGGTCATCTTCACGTACTCGTACTCGAGGTCTTCCTTGTGCAGGACCGGGCCGTCGGGGGTCGATTCCCAGGCGGCGACGTAGGCGAAGTGCTCGTCGTCGCGCAGGGCCTCGCCGTCGGCGTCCTGCGACTCGGCCCGGAAGTGGCCGCCGCACGACTCGGTGCGGTGCAGGGCGTCCAGGCACATGAGCTCGGCCAGGTCGAAGAAGTCGGCCACCCGGCCGGCGCGTTCGAGGGCCTGGTTGAGCTCCTCGTTGACGCCGCTGACCTTGACGTCGCGCCAGAACTCGGCGCGCAGCTCGGGGATGCGCTCCAGGGCCTTGCGCAGGCCCTCCTCGGTGCGCTCCATGCCGCAGTAGTCCCACATGAGCTTGCCGAGCTCGCGGTGGAAGGAGTCGGCGGTGCGGGTGCCGTTCACCGACAGCAGCTTCTCGATCCGGTTCTTCACCGCGATCTCGGCCTCGGCGACCTGCTGGTCGTCGATGGCGTCGAACGTGTGCGCGTCGGCGAGGTAGTCGCCGATCGTCGTCGGCAGCACGAAGTAGCCGTCGGCCAGGCCCTGCATCAGCGCCGAGGCGCCGAGGCGGTTGGCGCCGTGGTCGGAGAAGTTGGCCTCGCCGATCACGAACAGGCCGGGCACGGACGACTGGAGGTCGTAGTCGACCCACAGCCCGCCCATCGTGTAGTGGACGGCCGGGTAGATGCGCATCGGCTGGGTGTACGGGTCCTCGCCGGTGATGCGCTCGTACATCTCGAAGAGGTTGCCGTACTTCTTCTCCACGGCGTCGCGGCCGAGCCGCTTGATGGCGTCGGCGAAGTCGAGGTAGACGCCCAGGCCGCCCGGCCCGACGCCGCGGCCCTCGTCGCAGACGTTCTTGGCGGCGCGGGAGGCGATGTCGCGCGGCACCAGGTTGCCGAACGCCGGGTAGATGCGCTCCAGGTAGTAGTCGCGCTCGTCCTCGGGGATCTCCGCGACCGGACGGGGGTCGCCGCCCTTGAGCGGCACCCAGACGCGGCCGTCGTTGCGCAGCGACTCCGACATCAGCGTCAGCTTCGACTGGTACTCGCCGGAGACCGGGATGCAGGTCGGGTGGATCTGCGTGTAGCACGGGTTGGCGAACACGGCCCCCTTCTGGTGGGCCCGCCAGATCGCCGTGGTGTTGCAGCCCTTGGCGTTGGTCGACAGGAAGAAGACGTTGCCGTAGCCGCCGGTGGCCAGCACGACCGCGTCGGCCAGGTGGGTCTCGACCTCGCCGGTGACCATGTCGCGCACCACGACGCCGCGCGCCCGGCCGTCGGAGATGATCAGTTCGAGCATCTCGTGGCGGGTGTGCATCTCGACGGTCCCGGCCGCGATCTGCCGCTCCAGCGCCGAGTAGGCGCCCAGGAGCAGCTGCTGGCCCGTCTGGCCGCGCGCGTAGAAGGTGCGCGACACCTGGGCGCCGCCGAAGGAGCGGGTGTCGAGGAGGCCGCCGTACTCGCGGGCGAACGGCACGCCCTGGGCCACGGCCTGGTCGATGATGTTCACCGACACCTGGGCCAGGCGGTAGACGTTCGACTCGCGGGCGCGGAAGTCGCCGCCCTTCACGGTGTCGTAGAAGAGGCGGTAGATCGAGTCGCCGTCGCCCCGGTAGTTCTTGGCCGCGTTGATGCCGCCCTGCGCGGCGATCGAGTGGGCCCGGCGGGGCGAGTCCTGGTAGCAGAACGACTTGACCTTGTAGCCCAGCTCGCCCAGGGTCGCGGCGGCCGAGCCGCCCGCGAGGCCGGTGCCGACCACGATGACGTTGATCTTGCGCTTGTTGGCCGGGTTGACCAGGCGCGCCGAGAACTTGCGCTTCTCCCAGCGGTCCTCGATCGGGCCCTCGGGCGCCTTGGTGTCCTTGATCGGCGCACCTTCGCGGTAGTTCATCGCACGACTCCGAACGTGATGGCCAGCGGGACGACCAGGAAACCGATCGTCAGGACCGCGCTGACGAGGGCGGCCGAGATCTTCAGCACGGGGTAGCGCCGGGCCAGGCCGAGGGTCTGCAGGGCGCTCCACAGGCCGTGCCGCAGGTGCAGGCCCACCATGACCACCGAGATCACGTAGAACACCGTGATGTACCACCGGGCCGGCTCGAACCCGGCCACCATCCGGGCGAACGGGGTCGCGTCGTGGCCCTCGGGGTTGGCCACGCCGAAGGTCATGTCGAGCAGGTGGTAGATCACGAAGAAGAAGATGATCACGCCGCCCCAGCGCATGGTGCGGGTGGCGTAGCCGTTGGCGCGGGACTTCACGCGGGCGGCGTACTTGACCGGGCGGGCGTGCGCCGCCCGGCGGGCCAGCACGATCGCCGAGTACATGTGGGCCGCGATGGCGACGACCAGGCCGGCTTCGAGGATGGTCAGCAGGCCCCGGTGCGGCAGCAGCGGGTAGCCGACCTCGCGCAGCCAGGCGGCGTAGCCGTTGAACGACTCGGCGCCGGCGAAGATCTTCAGGTTGCCGGCCATGTGGGCGACCAGGAAGAAGACCAGGACCGCGCCCGACACGGCCATGACGGCCTTGAGAGAGTTCGACGAGACCCGGCGCCGGGATCGCCGGGGCCGTGAGGGTATCTGGGTGACCGGTTCGGTGGCCTTGCCCCGGTCGATGGTGGCAGTCACGCTCGAAACGCTAAGTACCTGCACAAAAGGCGTCCAAGTCATCGCGGTTCTGGTTTCGATAGCCCCTGGCTATGTGCTCTGGCCTGGCGCGGAAGACCTTCGGGCCAGGGTGATCCCGTGCGACGAATGTCACAGCCGTACAGTGATGAGCTGTGCAGTTGCAGCAGCTCGCCTACTTCGTGGCGGTGGCGGAGACGCGTCACTTCACCCACGCGGCCGAGCGGATGCGGGTGGCCCAGCCGTCGCTGAGCAAGCAGATCAAGACCCTGGAGACCGACCTCGGCGCGCCCCTGTTCAGCCGGGCGCGCGGCAACGTGACGCTCACCCCCGCAGGGGAGGCCCTGCTGCCGCTGGCGCGGCGCATGCTGGCCGACGCCGAGACCGCCCGGCGCGAGGTCGCCGAGCTCGCCGGGCTGCGGCGCGGCCGGGTCAGGCTCGGGGCCACGCCGTCGCTCTGCGCGGGGCTGCTGGCTGACGCGCTGGCCCGGTTCCATCACGACTATCCGGGGGTGGAGATCCAGGTCGAGGAGGGCGGCTCGCGAGACCTGGTGCGGGCGCTGGCCCGGGGGCAGCTCGACCTGTCGCTGATCATCCTGCCGCTGCAGAGCGACGACCCGTCGCTGGTGACCGAGGAGATCCTCCGGGAGCACCTCGTTGTGGCCGCCCCCGCCCACCTGGCCCCGCGCCGGCCTCACGTGCGCATCGACGAGCTGCGCCGCCGTCCGCTGGTGATGTTCCGGCGCGGGTACGACCTGCGCGAGGCCACCCTGAACGCGTGCCGGCAGGCCGGGTTCGAACCCCGGTTCGCCGTCGAGGGCGGCGAGATGGACGCCGTCCTCCGGTTCGTCGAAGCCGGGCTCGGAGTGGCCGTGGTGCCCTCGATGGTGCTCGACGGACGGCCCGGCCTGGTGGGCGCCCCCCTGCTGCCGGGCCTGCGCAGAACCGTTGCGCTGGCGCACCGCAAGGATGTTGAGCCGACCCGGGCGGCCCAGGCGTTCAGGGCGGTTCTGCTGGGGTTCCTCGACGAGGCGACCCGCGAGGGCACGCTCCCAGAAGGCGTCGAAGCGCTCCCCCAGCACTAGTAGCCTGTCGCTACTATTTGGGGTGCCCTCCTCTGGAAAGAGGCCTTCGTGCCCGCTCTCTCCCATGGTCTGCCCGACCTCGTCACCATCCTCCTGATCGAGGACGACGCCGAGGACGCTTTCCTTGTCGAGGAGCTGCTGGCCGACGCGCAGAAGCCGCCGAAGATCATCTGGGCCCGCAGCCTCGCCGAGGGACGCGACCGGTTCACCGCCGAGGTGAGCTGCGTCCTCGTCGACCTGTCGCTGCCCGACGCGATGGGTCTCGACGCCGTGCGCCAGGTGACCGCGATGGCGCCCGACACGGCCGTGGTCGTGCTGACCGGCCTCAACGACGTGCAGATCGCCATCGACGCGGTCGCCGCCGGCGCCGAAGACTATCTGATCAAGCAGGACGTCGACGGCGGCCTGCTGGCCCGGGCGATCCGCTACGCCATGGAGCGCAAGCGCGGCGACATCGCCGAACGCGAACTGGTCGAGCAGCGCCTGATCCGCGAGGAGACCGCCCGGCTCGAACACGGGCTGCTGCCGACGCCGATCCTGCACACCGACGACCTGGTCCACCAGTCGACCTACCTGCCCGGCCGCCAGGCCGGCCTGCTCGCGGGCGACTTCTGGGACACCATCCAGACCGGCGACGGGGCGATCCACGTCCTGGTCGGCGACGTCTGCGGGCACGGCCCCGACGAGGCCGCGCTGGGCGCGGCCCTGCGCATCGCGTGGCGGACCCTGACCCTGGCCGGGCTCGACGGCAACGGCGTGCTGCGGACGATGGACTCGGTGCTGCGGCTGGAGCGCGGCTCCCCCGAGATCTTCACCACGCTCGTCACCGCGACGATCAGCCCCGGCCTCGACTCGGCCCGGCTCTACGTGGTCGGGCACCCGCCGCCCGTGGTTATCCTCGGTGACGACGTCGAGGTGGTCACCGAGATCCCCTCGGGCCCGCCGCTCGGGATCTTCCCCGACATGGAGTGGGTGCCGGTCGACATCACCCTGGGCGAGCCCTGGTCGCTCCTCTTCTACACCGACGGGCTGATCGAGGCCACCGTGGGCGACGGCCGCGACCTGCTGGGCACCGAAGGGCTGATCCGGCTGGTCCGCGAGCAGGGCGGCGTCTTCCTCGACCAGCTGATCGAACAGGTCAAGACCATGCACGCCGACGCGCTGACCGATGACCTCGCGGCCGTCGCGCTCTCCCGGAGGTGATATGAGCAGGACCATCAGTCCGCTCGCCCCGCCCAAGCCGCCGCGCGGGCTGGGCCGGCTCCCGGCGGGCCGCTGGTTCCTGCTCGTCGGCGCGATCGTGACGCTGCTGTTCGCGGCGTCGATCGCGTTCACCCTCACGACGATGAACGACACCCGCGAGGCGCGGGCCACGCTCATCGAGGTGATCGACCCGCTCGTGCTCCACACCCTGGAGACGTCGACGTCGGTCTCCAACGAGGAGAGCGCCATGCGCGGCTACGGCCGCACCAACGAGGCGTTCTACCTCCAGGACTACGACACCGCCGAGAAGGCGACGGCGACCGCCAAGGCCAAACTGGAGGCGCTGCTGCCGAGGGCCCCCGAGGTCAGAGACGACAGCGACCGCCTGTTCGCCGCGATCGAGAACTGGCGCAGGGTCTACGCCCAGGAGATCGTCCGGCAGGTGCCCCAGACGGGCAAGGACACCGCTTCCAACCTGGCGTCGGTGAACAACGAGGCGTTCGGTGCGGTGCGCGGCGCGCTGGCCGCCCAGCAGGGGCACCTGACCCTGCTGCACGGCGACGCCGCCACCCGCCTGGAGCGGGGCTGGGACGTCTTCTACGCCGCGCTCGGCACCCTCGCCGCCGTCCTGCTGCTGGCCGCGATCGCCTTCACCCTGCTGGTGCGCTACGTCGTCCTGCGGCCCGTGGCCGCGCTGCAGGCGCAGGTCCGCAAGGTCGCCGCGGGCGACTTCGACAACGAGCTCAACGTGGCCCGCCCGGCCGAGATGGCCGAGTTGTCGGGCCACGTCGACGCGATGCGCCGCCGGGTGCTGCGCGAGTGGCGGGCCACCCAGCGCGCCCAGCAGGCCCTGGCCGACCAGGCCGCCGAGCTCAAGCGGTCGAACAGCGAGCTGGAGCAGTTCGCGTACGTCGCCAGCCACGACCTCCAGGAGCCCCTGCGCAAGGTCTCTAGCTTCAGCCAGATGCTGGAGCAGCGTTACGGCGACCAGCTCGACGACCGGGCCAAGCAGTACATCAAGTTCGCCGTCGACGGCGCCAAGCGCATGCAGCTGCTGATCAACGACCTGCTCGACTTCAGCCGGGTCGGCCGGGTCACCGGCGACCGGGTGCCGACCTCGACGGCCGACGCGCTGCAGACCGCGCTCGACAACCTGACCGTCCGCATCGAGGACACCGGCGCCACGGTCGTCCACGACGACCTGCCGATGGTCAGCGGCAACAAGCTGCTGCTCACCCAGCTCTTCCAGAACCTGGTCGGCAACGCGATCAAGTTCCGGTCGGAGGAGCCCCCCCAGATCGTCGTCACCGCCGAGCGCAAAGACGGAATGTGGGAGTTCGCCTGTTCCGACAACGGCATCGGCGTCGACGCCAAGTACGCCGACCGCATCTTCCTGATCTTCCAGCGCCTGCACCCCCGGGACGTCTATCCCGGGACGGGCATCGGGCTGGCGCTGTGCCGGAAGATCGTCGAATATCACGGTGGCCGGATCTGGCTCGAAGAGAGCCCCGATCACAAGGGCACCACGTTCCGCTTCACTCTGGAGGCCACTGATGAATGAGCTGCGCTGGATCGACGTGCTCCTGGTCGAGGACGACCCGGGCGACGTGCTGCTCACCCAGGAGGCCTTCGAGCTGAACAAGGTGCGCAACAAGCTCCACATCGTCAACGACGGCGAGCAGGCGATGCGCTTCCTCCGCCACGAGGGCGAGTACGCCGGTTCGGCCCGCCCCGACCTGATCCTGCTCGACCTGAACCTGCCGCGTAAGGACGGCCGGGAGGTGCTGGAGGAGATCAAGGCCGACCCGGAGCTGCGCTCGATCCCCGTGGTGGTGCTGACCACGTCGGAGGCCGAGGAGGACATCGTGCGGAGCTACAAGCTGCACGCCAACGCGTACGTCTCCAAGCCGGTGGATTTCGACCAGTTCATCCGGGTAGTACGACAGATCGATGATTTCTTCGTGACTGTCGTGAAGCTCCCGGGAAACTCCGCCAGGGGGTCATGATCAAGAAACGTGACAGGAATCACAGGCCAGAAGTCAGTGACCCTCCTCACACGTATCTATGACATGGTCGTAACGTAGCCCCCACCAATACGGCGTGGCGACGCGGCGGTTCGGCGCGAGCCGCCCAACACGGCGTCACGCGGTCAGTTCCGGTGGAAGGTCTCCGATGACCCAGCAGACGGCCGAGAGCCCGGCCAGAAAACAACGCGCTCAGCTCAAGGTGCGCACGCTCCGCACCGACCGATGGTGGCTCGCGCCGGCGCTCACGTTCGCCGGTCTCACCTTCTTCTTGATCTACGGTTTCTGGGCGATCTTCGACAAGAGTTACTTCGTCGAGCCCTATATCGCGCCCTTCTCGTCGCCGTGTCTGACGACGGCGTGCCCGGAGGGCGCCCGGTTGTTCGGCTGGGCCCCGATCGGCGACTGGTTCACGTTGCCGCCCGGTCTGATCATCCTGGGCCTGCCGGCCGGCTTCCGGTTCACGTGTTACTACTATCGGAAGTCGTACTACCGGTCGTTCTGGCTGAGCCCGCCCGCCTGCGCCGTCGGCGAGCCCCACAAGAAGTACACCGGCGAGACCCGCCTTCCGCTGGTCATCCAGAACGTCCACCGCTACTTCTTCTACGGCGCGATCCTGATCGGCGCGATCCTGAGCTACGACGCGATCCTCGCGCTGATCCACAAGCCGGCGGGCCTGGGCACCTGGATCCTGCTGGTCAACGCCGCCCTGATCGTGCTGTACACGCTGTCGTGCCACTCGTGCCGGCACATCACCGCCGGGCGGCTGAACCACTTCTCGAAGCACCCGCTGCGCTACCGGGCCTGGACCTTCGTCTCCAAGCTCAACGCCAAGCACATGCAGCTGGCGTGGGCGTCGCTGTTCTCGGTGATGATCGCCGACTTCTACGTCCGCATGGTGGCCAAGGGCGTCATCACCTTCCCGTTCGCGTAAGGACTGTTCACCGTGGAACGTCACGAATACGACGTCGTCGTCATCGGAGCCGGCGGAGCCGGGCTCCGGGCGGCGATCGAGGCACGTCAGCAGGGCAAGCGCACCGCGATCATCTGCAAGTCGCTCTTCGGCAAGGCCCACACCGTCATGGCCGAGGGCGGCGCGGCGGCGGCGATGGGCAACGTCAACTCCGACGACAACTGGATGGTCCACTTCCGCGACACCATGCGGGGCGGCAAGTTCCTGAACAACTGGCGGATGGCCGAGCTGCACGCGAAGGAGGCTCCCGACCGGGTCTGGGAGCTCGAGGCGTGGGGCGCGCTGTTCGACCGCACCAAAGACGGCAAGATCAGCCAGCGCAACTTCGGCGGGCACGAGTACCCGCGCCTGGCGCACGTCGGCGACCGCACCGGCCTGGAGATGATCCGCACCCTCCAGCAGCGCGTGGTGGCCCTCCAGCAGGAGGACTTCGAGGTCCACGGCGACTACGAGGCGTACATCAAGGTCTTCGCCGAGTGCACCGTCACCCGCCTGCTGAAGGACGGCGACGCCATCTCCGGCGCGTTCGCCTACTGGCGCGAGACCGGCAAGTTCATGGTCTTCGACGCCCCGGCCGTGGTCCTGGCCACCGGCGGCATCGGCAAGTCGTTCGTGGTCACCTCGAACTCCTGGGAGTACACGGGCGACGGCCACGCGCTGGCGCTGCTCGCGGGCGCCCAGCTGATCAACATGGAGTTCATCCAGTTCCACCCGACCGGCATGGTCTGGCCGCCGTCGGTGCGGGGCATCCTGGTGACCGAGTCGGTCCGCGGCGACGGCGGGGTGCTGCGCAACTCCGAGGGCCGCCGGTTCATGTTCGACTACATCCCGGACGTCTTCAAGGACAAGTACGCCACCTCCGAGGAGGAGGGCGACCGCTGGTACACCGACCAGGCCAACAACCGCCGCCCTCCGGAGCTGCTGCCGCGCGACGAGGTCGCCCGCGCGATCAACGCCGAGGTGAAGGCCGGTCGTGGCTCCCCCCAGGGCGGGGTCTTCCTGGACGTCTCCTCCCGGCTCCCCGCGGCTGAGATCATCAAGCGGCTGCCGTCGATGCACCACCAGTTCAAGGAGCTGGCCGACGTCGACATCACCGCCGAGCCGATGCAGGTCGGCCCGACGTGCCACTACGTCATGGGCGGCGTCGAGGTCGACGCCGACACGGGCGCGGCCTCGGTGCCGGGCCTGTTCGCGGCCGGCGAGGTGTCGGGCGGCATGCACGGCTCCAACCGCCTGGGCGGCAACTCCCTGTCCGACCTGCTGGTCTTCGGCCGCCGGGCGGGCGCGGGCGCGGCGGCGTACGTCGACTCGCTGGGCGCGAGGCGCCCGCAGGTGACCGGCGTCGAGGAGGCCCACGCCGAGGCGCTGGCCCCGCTGGAGCGCCAGGGCGGCGAGAACCCCTACGAGGTCCACCACGAGCTCCAGCGCACGATGAACGAGCTGGTCGGCATCATCCGCAAGGAGACCGAGGTCGCCGAGGCCCTCCAGGTCGTCGAGAAGCTGAAGGAGCGGGCGACCAACACGACCGCCCCCGGCGGCAAGGTCTACAACCCGGGCTGGCACCTCGCTCTCGACCTGCGCAACATGCTGCTGGTCAGCGAGTGCGTGGCCAAGGCCGCGCTGCTGCGCCAGGAGAGCCGGGGCGGCCACACCCGCGACGACTACCCGGCGATGGAGCCGGAGTGGCGGCGCAAGCTGCTGGTCTGCTCGGCCAAGCCCGACGGCTCCGAGGTCCAGGTCGTCGAGAAGACCCAGGTCTCCATGCGCGACGACCTGATCACCCTGTTCGACCGGGCCGAGTTGTCGAAGTACCTCACCGAGGACGAACTCGCGGAGTACGACGCCGCGGCCAAGGAGTTGTCATGAGTTACAAGGGCAAGTTCCGCGTCTGGCGCGGCGAGGGCGGAGAAGGCCGCCTGGAGGACTTCACGGTCGAGGTCAACGAGGGCGAGGTCGTCCTCGACGTCATCCACCGCCTGCAGGCCACCCAGGCCCCCGACCTGGCGGTGCGCTGGAACTGCAAGGCCGGCAAGTGCGGCTCGTGCTCGATGGAGATCAACGGCAAGCCGCGTCTGGGCTGCATGACCCGCATGTCGACCTTCACCGAGGACGAGACCATCACGGTCACCCCGATGCGCACCTTCCCGGTCATCAAGGACCTGGTCACCGACGTGTCGTACAACTACCAGAAGGCCCGCGAGATCCCGTCGTTCACGCCGCCGAAGGACGTGAAGCCGGGCGAGTACCGCATGCAGCAGATCGACGTGGAACGCTCGCAGGAGTTCCGCAAGTGCATCGAGTGCTTCATGTGCAACAACGTCTGCCACGTGATCCGCGACCACGAGGAGAACAAGACCCACTTCGCGGGGCCGCGTTTCCTCATGCGGATCGCCGAGCTCGACATGCACCCCTACGACGTGGCCGACCGCAAGGACTCCGCGCAGGAGGACCACGGCCTGGGCTACTGCAACATCACCAAGTGTTGTACGGAGGTGTGCCCCGAGCACATCAAGATCACCGACAACGCGCTGATCCCGATGAAGGAGCGCGTGGTCGACCGGAAGTACGACCCGCTGGTGTGGCTGGGGAACAAGATCTTCCGCCGTTAGCGCGTACGGGAAAGAGCCGGTCTGGAGCGTCCAGGCCGGCTTTTTTCATGCCCCCGACGTGCGGTTGCAGTTGTCTGCCACCCATGGGCCAGTGATCCACAACCGGCGCACAAGGCCCCCTGGGCAGGCTCGGCGTCGGTCGGGAATCGCCGATCCACAGGGGGCGGGGAACACGATGCAGACAGAAACGGGCCAGAGACGGATGACCTTCGCGCCGGTGCCGCTGGACCGGGTTCCCGAGGTCGCCGCGTTCCTCACCGGGCTCGGCCAGGGTGTCCTGCGGCAGGGCGAGGTCTCCGCCTTCCGGGGGCGCAACGACTCGTGGGCGGGCGTGACCAGCACGGGTCAGCCGGTGTTCGTCAAGCGGGTGGGCGGCGGCGAAGCCGACGTCCGCCGCCGGATGACCCGGATCGCCGCCATGGGCGAGTTGTTCAACGTGCATCCGGTCGTGACCGTCCCCCGGTTTCTGGGCCACGACGAGACGAACGCCCTGGTCGCGTTCAGCCTGCTGGAGGACGCGGAGAGCGTGTCCGATGTGGCCGGTGAGGGGTTCAGCTGGGAGCTGGCCCGGTCGGCGGGCCTCCAGCTGGGCGCCCTGCACACCCTGACGCCACCCGGCGTGGTGGCCGAGGACGACTCGGAACCGCCGCTGCCGCCGTTGACGGCGCTGACGGCGCTGCCGATGGAGATGTACCTGCTCGCCAGCGGCGCCGAGCTAGAGGCCTGGGCGATCCTGCACAACGACGCCGAGGTGGTCGAGGCGATCAGGGGACTCGCCGACAGGCAGCAGGCCGCGCCACGCGTGCTCATCCACGGCGACCTGCGGCTCGACCAGTTCCTGATCCACGACGACCGGCTGTACCTGGTCGACTGGGAGGAGAGCCGGGTCGGCGACGCGGCCCGGGACCTGGGCGGTTTCGTGGGCGAGTGGCTCTACCGGGGCGTGCTCGGCATGGCCGGGCGGGAGGACGGGGCGAGCGACCGCGAGGTGGTGGCCAACGGCGCCCGCAGGTTCGAGAGCTTGCGTCCGTACATCGAGGCGTTCTGGACGGGTTACCTGGAGGCCCGGCCGACCGCGCACGAAGACGGTGAACTGGCGGCGCGCACGGCCGGGTTCGCCGGATGGCACCTGTTCGACCGGGTGCTCGCCGCCGGCTATGAGAGGGCCCGGCTGACCCCGCTCGAACGGGCCGCCGCGGGGGTCGGGCGCAGAGTCCTGCTCGACCCCGCCGCCTTCACCACCACCCTGGGCATTGGAGAGAACCGGTGAAGTCGTTACTCGACCGGGTGCGCGTCGCCCCCGGCCTCACCTCCGCGACGGTGGACGACCGTGAGGTCACCGCGGAGAGTCCCAAGGGTCTGCGCTCGGCGCTGGCCGGCGCGCTCTACGACGTCTTCCACGCGGGCCGGGCCGCCCAGGACGGGCCCAGGCCCCGGACGCTCAGGGACCCGCCGTTCGAGCAGGACCTGCGCGCGGTGGTCCCGCACCGGTCGTCCACCGTGGTCGCCCGCGCCGAGGAGGGGATGCCCGGTGTGGTCAGGCTCGGCGGCGTGCGGGTGCGGATCCCCGAGGACCGCCTCGGCGAGGAGATCGGCCCGTCCCGCCGTGTCGACCTTCCCGCGGTGCTCCCGGCGGCCTCGCCCGGATTCCTGTTCGTGAACGGCGCCACGGGCGGCGGTGCCCAGTCGGCCGGGCACGTGCGGCTCTACGTGGGCGTGGCCGTGGCGGAAGCGGCTCCCCCGCTCTGGGAGGCCGTGCTCGCCCGGTTGGAGGAGTCGCGGCTTCCCTACCGGGCCAAGGTGCTCTCCGCCCGTGATCTCTATCCCCGCCGTGACGCCATCGTCGTCTACCTGGGCGAGCGGGCCTGGCATGCGGTACCCGACGTGGCCGGGGCCGCCGTGGCGACCGGTCTGACGCGGGAGGACGTGTCGGCGTTCGTCGCACCGCTCGGGACCGGTGTCGGGTGGGCCTGGGAACCCCGCGACGACCGGCCGGGCATGCGCGGGCTGAGCTTCGGCGAACACCGGTCGCGGGCCGTCGCCGCCGGGCTGCTGGCGCACGCCGAGCGCGGCGGCGACCGGGAGCAGGCGGTCGAGCACGCCCTGCGCGAAGCCGGGATCGTCCCCGGCGCCCCGCACCGGAACACCGGCTCGCCGGCGCTCCCCTTCGAGACCACCGGTCCCTGACCCGGGGCCGGGACGACGAGGGTGCGAGAGGAGGTGACATCCATGCACACCGACCTCCTGATGGAGGGCGCGGGAGCGTACACCTCGCTCGCCGAGATCGCGGCGACGGCCGAGGCCGAGACTCCCGAGGTCACCCCGGCGATCTCCTTCTTCACCGGGGCCGCCGTCAGCATCACCACGACCATGGCCTTCAGCTGCTGAACCGGTCCTCTTCCACCCAAGGAACGCCACCATGTCCGCTGAACTCCTCATGGAGGGCGCCGGCGCGTACACCTCGCTCGCCGAGGTCGCGACGGCCACCGAATCCGACAGTCCCGAGGCGACGCCGGTCGTCTCGTTCCTCACCGGCGTCAGCTACGGCGTGTCGGTGATGGGCACCTACTACTGGAGCTGCTGACCGATATGTCCACCGAACTCCTGATGGAGGGCGCCGACGCGTACACCTCGCTCGCCGAGGTCGCGACGGCCGCCGAGATCGAAGCTCCCGAGCGGCTCATCGACACGATCATCTGGAGCATCTGCACGCTCACCCTTCAGGGCGGCTGCTGAACGCGGGCGGCCGCCCCAACCGAGAGGAGACATCGCATGTCCGCCGAATCGCTGATGGAAGGCGCCGACGCCTACACCTCGCTCGCCGAGGTCGCGACGACCGAGCCGGCCGAATCGCCTGAGGCGACGCCGATCACGATCAGCATCACCACGTTCTTCAGCTCCACCATCATCCTCGAGTGCTGATCCACGGCACGCGCCAGCTCCCGGGGCCGCCGGCCTGCGGGGAAACCGAAAACCGAACCAGAAGGAGTACCCATGTCCGCCGAACTGCTCATGGAAGGCGCCGACGCCTACACCTCGCTCGCCGAGGTCGCCGCGTCGGGTGAGTTCGACTCTCCCGAGATGCTGCCGACCATCACCGTCACCACCATCACCACCATCAGCGTGGCCAGCTTCACCTACGCCCTGGACTGCTAGTCCGTCCTGCCGCCTGACCGCGGCGTGAGAAGGCGGTGTCACGGGCACTCGAATTGCCCGTGACACCGCCGGCTTCTGTCCACCCACGGAGTTGATCGATGTCCCACGCGGTGATGTTCCCGCTCCAACCCTCTCATCCCGAGCAGGTCGTGCCCTTCGCCGACCTGGTGAACCGGGGGCGGGCCGGCCGCCTCTGGCTGGGCCAGTCCTTCGGGGTCGAGTCGCATCAGGTGTTCGCCTATCTGGCGGGGCGGGGACTGCGGGTGCCGGCCGGCCTCGGCGTGACGCTGATGCCGCTGCGCCATCCGATGGAGGCGGCGGCCCAGGCCCGCAGCGTCGCCCTGCTCACCGGGCGGCCGGTGGTCGCCGGGTATGGCGCGGCCACGCCCGAGATGGTGGAAGCCCTGCGCGGAAAGCCCTACGCGAGGCCCGCCACCGCCGGCGCCGGCTACGCCGCGGCGGTGCGCGGCCTCCTTGGCAAGGGGGTGTCCGGGCACGTCTGCGAGGCGTGCACCGCCTCGGGCACACTGCCGCCGATGAACCATCCGACCGTCGAGGTCGGCCTGGGCGTGCTCCGGCCGGGGATGGCGCGGGCCGCGGGAGGCGTGGCCGACGTGGCCGTCACCTGGATGACGCCGCCCGCCTACGTCAGGGACACGCTGATCCCGGCGCTGGCCGAGGGCGCGGCGGGGCGCAGGACGCCCCGGGTGGCCACTGTGGTGCACGCCGGCCTCGACGGCCCCGGGCGCGACCCCGTCCGGCTGCTGCTCTCCGTGGCACGCGGCCATCTGGGGTCGCAGCACTACACCGACATGCTCCGCAGGGCCGGGGTGCCCGCCGACGCGTCGGATCCCGTCGCGGGCGCCCGGGCGATGGTCGACGCGGGGGTGTACGCCTACGGCACGCTCGACGAGGTCGTGGCGCGGCTGCGGGCCTACCGCGAGGCCGGCGTGGACGAGATCGTCGTCAACACCGGCGGGATCGGCGCGGTCGAGGGCCTCAAGGCCGGCCTGGCCGACGCCGGGGAGATCCTCACCGCGCTGGAGGACGCCGATGTCTGACCCCTCCGCCGCGAGAGCGCCCGAGTTCACGTCCGAACGCCTGCTGGTCATGATCACCGGCTCGCTCAACGCCACGTTCGCCCCTTACTGGCTGAACTGGTTGCAGCTCTCGTATCCGAAGCTGGAGATCCAGGCCGTGGTCACGCGGAGCGCCGAGCGGTTCGTCACCCGGCACTCGCTGGCCGCGCTGCTGAACCGGGACGTGCCGCTCGACGCCTGGCCGGACGACCCGGCGCCCGGCTCGCCGCACGTCCACTACGCCACCTGGCCGGACACCGTGCTGGTCTACCCGGCGACGTACAACTTCCTGAGCAGGTTCGCGGGCGGGCTGGCCGACACCCCCGTGCTGCTGGCGCTCCAGACCACCAAAGCCCTGATCGGCATCGGCCCGGCCCTGCCACCGGGCGCCGGTGAGTCGCACGCCTATCGCGCCAACCGCGCCGCGCTGGACGCCCGGCCCAACGTGGTCGTCGGCGACCCCATCGCCGGGCTGAGCGCGCACACGCGGGAGTGGACGGCCTTGTCGCCGCCCCCGCTACCCCACCTGATCGAACGGATGGAGGCGCTGCGATGAGCGAGATCGTCGCGTCGTACGCCACGGGATACCTGCGCACCACGATCACCCTGGACGACGACGGAACCTATCTGTGGACCAGGCGCCCCGGAGCCGACCGGGGGCGCGCCATCCAGGCCCCCGATCCCCTGCTGCGCGCGGCCGTCGCGTCGGTGCCCCCGGGCCGGGTCGCGCTCATCCTGCCCGAGTCGGTGGAGGACGGGGTGACCTACCGGGTCAGGCGGTTCCGGTCGCTCGCGGGCATGTTCCTCGGGCTGACGGGAGAGGTGCCCGGCCTGCGCGAACTGGCCGGAGACACACTGGCGGAGACCGCCAGGACCCTCGCCGGGCTGCACGCCGTGCCGGTGCCGGACGCGGCGCTGCCGGACGTGCCGACGGGCGTACGGAGGCTTCTGGGCTGGTTGCGCGGTGGCCAGGGGCCGCGCGGCGCGGCCGAGCTGCACCGCCGGGCCCGTGCGGTGCTCGGCCGGGAGCGGCTGGAGCTGGTGGAGAGCTGGTGCGCCATCGGCGGTGAACGCCGGGTGCTGCTGCACGGCGCCCCCGGCAGCGGCATCCTGCTGCCCGTGGAGGACGGCGTGCTGCTGATCGGTGAGGAGCTGGCGGCCGGTCCGCCCGAGTTCGACCTGGGCTGGCTCGTCGGCGAGTTCGTGGAGTTCGGTCACGTCGGCGCCCCGGGCCCGCTCGGCCGCGACGACTACGACGCCCTCATCCACGGCCTGCTCGACGCCTACCCCGCGCCACTCGACCGTGCCGCGGTCGGCAGGGTGGCCCTGCTACGGTTCCTCACCCACACCCACGACTTCTCCGCGTACGTGGGCTGGCACGAGACGCTGGACGGCTCCCTGACCGTCCTGGCGGAGGTCGTCGACGCGGCGGCCGGCGGGCGCCTATTGCGGGAGACGAGCGTCCGATGAAGAGGCTGACCCTGCCCAACGGCCTCCGGGTGGTCGTCGAGGAGTACCACTCGGCGCCGGTCGCGAGCGTGGCCGTGCACTACGACGTCGGGTTCCGCGCCGAGACCGAGGACCGGTCAGGGCTGGCCCATCTGTTCGAACACCTGATGTTCCAGGGCGCCCAGGATCGGGACGGCGACCACTTCCAGCAGGTGGAGAGCATCGGCGGCTTCTGCAACGCGTCGACCCGGCAGGACTACACCGACTTCTACACGGTCGTGCCCGCCGAGGCGGTCGACCAGGTGATCGCCGTGGAGGCCGCCCGCATGCGCGCCCCGAAGATCACCGCACGCGCCGTCAGGGCCCAGACCGAGGTGATCCGCGAAGAGATCCTCGGCAAACTCCGCAAGCCGTACGGCGGTTTTCCCTGGCCGCGCCTGTCGCCCGTGCTCTTCCGCGACTTCGCCAACGCCCATGACGGCTACGGCGACTACGAGGCGCTGCTGAACGTCACCGTGGACGAGTGCGCCGACTTCTTCACCCGTCACTACGGCCCCGGCAACGCGGTGCTCACCGTGACCGGGGCCGTCCGGACCGACCAGGTGCTGGACGTCGTGCACCGCACGTTCGGGGAGCTCCCGGCGGCCCCGGTCCCGGCGCGGGCGACCCGATGGGAGCCGGAGCCCGCAGGCCGGGTGGAGGGCGAACACGTCGACCCGATGGCCCCGCTGCCCGCCTTCGCGATCGGCCACCGGGTGCCCGACCCGGCGGCCGGTTTCGGCCCGCACTTCGCGTTCGCCGCCGTGGCTCATGCGCTGACCGGGGGCAGCCGCCCCCGGCTGCGGGAGCGGCTGCGGGCGGAAACCGGGCACACCGTGACGTTCTCGGCGCGGATGGGCCTGTTCGACCTGCTCGACGCCCGCGACCCCGACATGTGGATCCTCACCGCCATCCACCCTCGGGAACTGCCCGCCGAGCGGGTGCTGGCGGCCGTCGACGCCGAACTGGAGTCGATCGCCCGCTTCGGCCCCACCCTGGAGGAGCTCGCCCGCCGCCGCACGAGCTGGACCAACACCCACCACCGCGCCATGGACGAACCCGCCCAGCGGGTCCGCGCGCTGGGCCGCTTCGAGGTCCTCTTCGGCGACGCCGGCACGGTCGACCTGCTGCCCGGCCTGTGCGCGGCCGTGACGCCGGAGGACGCGGCGAAGGCCGCGGCCATGCTCCGGGCCGACTCGCGCGCCCTGTTGACGATCACTCCGGGAGCGGCCCGATGAACGGACTCGTCGACCGCACGCTGGCCAACGGCCTGCGCATCCTCGCGCTCCAGCACGGCCTCATGCCGATGGTGGAGGCCCGCCTGCACCTGCCCGCGCCCTGTCACACGGCCGCCGACCTGGCCGCCTCGATGCTGCTGTCCACCGGTCTGACGCTGAGCCGGGACGCGGGTGACGGGGTGGAGCTGAGCGCCATGGGCGACGTGCACCGGGTGGCGGTCAGCGCCTCCGCCGCCCTCACCGACCTCGACCTCCTGCTGACCGCCCTCGCCGACGTGGTCGAGGGGGCGGCCGGCGACCTCGCGATCGCGCGCGGCCAGCTGGGATCGCAACTCCGGGTGCTCGGGGCCCACCCCGACCTCGCGACCCGGGCCGCGCTGGCCCGCCACCTGTTCGGCGACCATCCGGTCAGCCACCCCGTCCCCACGCCGGACGAGGTGGCCGCCGTCACCAACGCACACCGTCCCTTCAGCGCGCGGGGCGCGGTCCTGATCATCCTCGCCCCCGAGGACCCCGAGCGGCTGGCGGAACTGGCGGAGAAGGCCCTGGGCGGCTGGCGGCCGAGCCCCGGCGCCCCGCTTCCGCCCCTCCCCGAGATCGGGACCGGCCGGCTGGCCGCGCTCTCCCAGCCGGGCGCCCCGCAGTCCCGGATCAGACTCCGCGCGCCCGCCGTGGCGGTTCACGACGAGCGCTATCCCGCCCTCTTCGTCGCGAGCAACATCACGGGCGGCTACCTCTCCTCGCGGCTGGCCAGAAGCCTGCGCGAGGACAACGGCTACGTGTACGGGATCATGTCCTACTTCGACCTGCACCCCGGCCGCCCGCTGTTCGCCGTCGAGGCCGACACCTCCGCCGCGACCACCTCAGCCGCCCTGGAGGTGATGGGCGCGGAGCTCCACCGCCTGACCACGACACACCCGCCCACCGAGGCCGAGGTGCGCGCCGCCCGCGCCTACGCCCTCGGCTCGGCCGCGACCCGGCTGGCCTCCCGTGCCGCCCTCGCCAACGGGCTGGCCGACCTGGCCGGCCGCTCGGTGGACCCGCTGCTGCTGTTCGGCTTCACCCGCCGCTTGGAGACGGTGACGACCGAGGAGGTGGTCGCCGCGACGGCCGCGCATCTCGCGCCCGCCCGGTTCTCCGGCGTGGTCGCCGCCGACCCCGGCGCGCTGCCGGACACGCTCTCCCTCGTCCCATAGGAAAGGCCGGCCCGATCAGCGGGCCGGCCTTCGGGTTGTCCTACCAGGGAGACGGCGCCGGGGGCGCCACGACCGGCGGGCGGTCGTCACACGTGATGGTGTTGGGCAGCTGCCAGGAGCCCGCCCACGGCCCGGTGGTGCCGCCGCCGTCGTTGCCGCCCAGGTCGGTCACGGAGAACTCCGAACCCGTGGGCGGGAAGCCGAACGAGCCGCAGTTGTTGATGCCGACGGCCCCGACGTTGCGGGCGTCGACGTTCTCGAACGACGCGCCGCCCTTGACGCGGGCGCTCAGCACCGACGTGCCGGTGCCGTCGATCCGGACGTTCTTGAACTTCACGCCGGTGATCGAGTAGAGGTCCTTCACGCCCCACTCGCTCACCATCATGATCGCGTTGTAGGTGCTGTCGAGGTAGTGGTCGCCGGTGACCTGGATGTCGTTCTCGATCGAGCGGTCGAGGGCGTAGAACCAGATCGAGCCGAGGCCGATGCGCCAGTTCAGGTCGAACGCGCCGGCCCGGACGGTGGTGTTGTCGGTGAACTTCAGCGTGCCGGTGAAGGGCTCGGCGCCGAAGCGGGAACCGGCGTGCAGGCCGGAGCCCTCCCGCAGCGGGTCGGCCACCAGGTTGTTCGAGACGACGTTGTCCTTGCCGCCGTAAATCGCGATGCCGTTGGCGAGCGTCGGGGTCTGCACGGTGTTGCGGTCGAAGACGTTGCCGACGTTGGGGTTCTTCTCCGACCACATGGCCAGGCCGTCGTCACCCGTGTTGCGGATGAAGTTGTTGGCCACGACCGAGTTGGTCACGCCGCCGTGGAAGTTCAGGGCGTCGGCGATCTGGTCGACGATGACGTTGTCGGTCACCTTGATGTTGTCCATCGGGCCGTCGAACCAGAGGCCGACCTTGGTGTGCCGGATGTACAGGCCCTTGATCGTCGAGTCGCTCATCGCGCCGCCGATGCCGTTGACCTGGTCGGTGTCGATGCGTTCCCGTACGTCGCCCTCGATGGTGAAGCCCGACAGGTGCACGTTGCGGCTGCCGCCCTCGGCGGCGTCCTTGCCGTAGAAGCCGACGCCGGTGTGCACCGAGCCGTCGGGGGCGGGGGTCGGCAGCGCGACCTCCTTGCCCTTGATGATCGTGTACCAGGAGCCCGCGCCCTCGATCGTCACGTCGTCGACGATGATGTGGCGGTTGACCTGGTAGGTGCCCGGCGGAATGTAGACCTTCAGGTTGCCGCGCTTGGCGAACGCGATGGCCTTCTCGATGGCCGGGGCCGAGTCCTTGCGGCCGGTCGGGTCGGCCCCGAACAGCAGCACGTTGGCGGCCAGCACCCGCACGTGCGGAGCGCCGACGACCTCGGAGTCGAGCAGGTCGATGACCGTCCAGGCGGCGTTGCTGTTCGCCGGGGCGGTGAGCCTGACCTTGTCACCGGCCTTGTACGTCTTGCCGAGCAGGAGCCGCTGCTCGTCGTAGAAGTGCATCGGCCGGAACGGCTTGGTGATCTCGGGCGCAGGGCTGGTCGCGGCCGGCACGCACTGGCACTCGGTGATCCACCAGTCGGGGTGCAGCAGCCCGGCGTTCGGGTCGTTGGTGAACGGATACTGGTTGTAGAGCCACGCGAACTGGCTGGTCAGCGTCAGGGTCTTCTTGTTGCCGCCGTTGACGGTCAGGTTCAGCGGAGCGGTGATGCCACCGCCGTTCGGGGCGTCGGGCACGCTGTAGCGAACGGTGACGGCGTTGGCGGCCTTCGGCAGGGTGAACTCCACCCACTGCCCGGGGGTCAGCTTGACCGCCTTGCGGCCCGACGCCTCGGCCGGGAGCGTGTACGCGTTCCTGTCGGGGCCGATCACGACGCCGTTGGTGGCCGCGTTCTCGGCCTCCTGCTCGACGAACGGGACGTTCGCGCCGCGGCCCGCCACCAGTGACGGGTCGAGCGCGGCCCGCGTGACCGCGGTCGGGGTCGCCGTCTGATGGGCCGCCGCTGGGCCGGCCACCACCAGGCTTAAGCCCACGGCGGCGGCGGTGACCGCCGCCAACGCCACTTTTCGTGACATCTCGTGCTCGTTTCTGTCGGGGGGTGAACACCTGAGGGTGAGGTGACAGTAGGTCGCCCGTGCCCCGTTCCACAAGAGCCCTGCGAAATAGTTTCGTAACGCTCTCGCTTTCTTGCGCGCTTTGAAGCCGCGTGTTGCACGTCCACGCATCCTGCGCACAAAAAAACAGCCCTCCGATCGGAGGGCTGTTTTCTGATCCGGCTCAGCGCTTCAGGTCGTCGTCCGGCGGGTGGTTGGAGCTCTCGAGGACGTAACCCTTGGCGTAGGTCGGCGACGGCGGCGCGGGCGCCGGCGGCGGCGTCGACGGGGGCTGCTGCTGGTAGACGTAGGGCTGCGTGTAGTCCTGCGGCGGCGCGGCCGGCGTCGGGAACGGCATCGGATAGGGCACCGGCACGTAGTTGACGACCTGCTGCGGCGGCGGCTGCTGCGGCGGGTAGGGCTGCGCGTAGGGCGGTTGCGCATAGGGGTGCGCGTAGGGCTGGGGGCCGTAGGGCTGCATCGGGTAACCCGGGTAGGGCATCATCGCCATGTTCGGCGGCATCTGCGGACCCGCCCTGCGGACCGCCGCCGCGTGGGCCAGGCGGCGCAGCCGGCCCTCGAAGATCAGCCAGGCGAGCAGCGCCAGCAGCACCAGCACCGCGGCCGGGACGGCCAGTTTGCGGCTGAGCGTGACCTCGTCGAAGTAGGGCGTCGCGTTGCGGATCTCCACCTGGGCCGCCTCGGGCACCGGCTGGTTCATGCCCGTGGACGGCGGGGTGCTCGCCGGCGGGTCGGCCGGGGCCAGGGTGACGCCGGGCTCCGGCTCGCTGGGCTCGGTCGGCGCCGTCTCGTTCGTCGGCGGCGGGACGTCGTTGGTGGGCGGCGCGACCGGCTGCTCCTGCGTCACCGTCGGGACCGGCTGCTGCTGCGTCGGCTCCTGCTCCTGCGTCTGCTGCGCCGACGGGGTCGTCGGCTTCTTCGTCGGCGTCGGGGTGACCGTCTGGGTGACGGTGACCACGGCCTCCGACGGGGTCGGCGACGGCGTCATGGTCACCGTCGTGGTCACCGTGTCGCACGACTGGTTCACATCGCAGGGATCGACCGGGTTGGCCGCGCTCGCGCCGGCGGCCACCATCACGGCGACGCCGAGCGAACCGACCACCGCGGCGAGCACCGCCGCGGCTCTCCTGGGCGCTCGACCGACCACCGGGTTCCTCCGCCGCTTTTGCCTGACTCCGTACGTCAAACAAATACTAGTCCGGCAAAGTAACGGCAAACCTCACTTTGATTGCGGGTCGGAAACGACCTTGCGCCGTCCGAGCCGCATCTGCAGCGCCAGCACCGCGATCAGGGCCGCGATCGCGGCCACCACGCCGGGCCAGCCCTTGACGAGCTCCAACGCCGAGTCCTCCTGCGCGATCGCCTGCGTGTTGTTCAGCGACCGGGTCAGCGGCGGACCGCTCGGCGTGGGCGTCGCCATCGGCATGAGCAGCTCCGGGGGCGTGCCCCCCTCGACCATCCCGGGCGGCAGCGGCCCGCCCGGCGGCAGCTGCGGCAGCGGCGGCAGATTCGACAACGCTCCTGACAACGGCTCCTGCATCAGGTCGCCCGGCATGGGCGCGGGCGCCGCGTTCGGCATCGGCTGCGGCACCTCCGCCTGCACGCCCGGAGCACCCGGGGCCTGCGGTTCACCGATCGCCACCTGACCAGGGGCGACCTGGACCTCCTGACCGGACGGAGGCGCCGGGGGCAGGTTCGGCTGCGGGCCCGGCGCACCGTCGACGAGCGGGCTCTGACCAGGGTTGACACCACCGGGCATCTCGGGCATCGGAACGCCCGGCATGGCCTGCGGCTGCGCCATGGGCTCGACCAGCTGCGGCCCCTTCGGCCCGTGCTCCATCCCACCGGGAAGCTGCGGCGGACCCTGCTCGCCGCGCCCGCGCATCTCGGGCGGACCCTGCTCGAAGCCGCCACCCATCTGAGGCGGGCCCTGCTCGAAGCCGCCACCCATCTGAGGCGGGCCCTGCTCGAAGCCGCCACCCATCTGAGGCGGGCCCTGCTCGAACCCGCCGTGCATCTCGGGCCGGCTCTGCATCTCGGCCTCGCGGACCCGGGGCCGGTTCCGCTTCTCGCCGCGGGCCTTCTGGCGTCCATGGGCTTCGGCGTCCCGGGCCTTCGGCCGGTGCCGGCCCTCGGCCTGCCGGGTGCGGGGCCGCGACGCGGTCTCGCGGATCGAGGGGTCGGCCGGAACGTAGACCGGCGCCTCCGCCGGGGAGGCGTACCCCTCGAAGGGCTGCATCGGCGGCGCGACCATGCTCTCGAACGCCTGGCTCTCCGCCAGGGAGACGGAGTGGCTCTGGGCGGTCACCCGGGCGGCCTCCTCGGCGAACTGCCCCGCCAGGGCGCGGGCCTCGGCGTCGACCACGGCGGCCGACTCGGCCGACTGGGTCACGCCGTCGGCCAGTTCGCCCGTCGACGCGAGCGCGCTCAGCTTCCCGGGCGGCAGCGCGCTCAGGCGGGCGCACACGACGGCCACCCGGCGGGCCAGCTCGGCCGTGTCGAGGTTCAGCCGCATCGCGGCCGGCGCCTCCACGAACAGGCCCGGGCCCGTCATGGTCTGGTCGGGGCTCGTCTGGACGGGGCTCGTTTGGACCGGGCAGCGCCACCCCGGCGCGGTCGACTCATCGGGCGTCGAACACGCCGCGTGACCACAGGGGGCCGCCAGGCGGAACCGCCAGACGTCGCCCGTTCTCATCCACCGCCCGGGATCCTCCGAGGCCACGGCCGGTGTGGCCGACAGCGCCAGGATTCCGGCCCCGACCAGGGACACCACACGTCCAGCGACCACCAGAATCCCTCCCCCGATTACTCTCAGTAATCGTTATGGCACGAAGAGGGGGGACTCAACCCTCCTTGAGCAGATCTTGGACCTCCCGGACGATCGGCAGATCGGCGGGCAACCACGGCACCGACTCGAACTCGAACGGCTCCAGCCACTGCAGGGCGAGGTGTTCCCGCGCCTCCGGCGTGCGCCCGCACACGATGGTCGAGAGCCAGATCCGCAACACGTAGCCGTTGCTGAGCGGCCAGTCGCCGCCGACCTTCTTGCCCGGCTCGACCGTGACCCCGAGCTCCTCCTCGCACTCGCGCACGAGCGCGTCGAGGTCGCTCTCCCCCGGATCGACCTTCCCGCCGGGAAACTCCCACCCGCCGCGCAGTTCCGGCGGTTCGGCCCGCTGAGCGCTCAGCAGACGGCCGTCCGCGATGATCGCGGCCCCTACGACGACCTGTGTCATGCCTGCCTAGGTTAGGGCCTGACGCTTCAGCTGCTCCAGCACATCGGGATTCTGCAGCGGGCGCGTGAACCCGACGATGGCCCCGCGGTCGCGGTAGGTGGTCACCTTGATAGGCCCGCAGAGCGTGCAGCGCGCCTCGACCATCTTGCCCGGCGACACGATCATGCCCACGTGGCCGGGGTTGTCGGCCGACGTGCCGGGACCGGAGTTGAAGAACACCAGGTCCCCCGCCTGCTCCTCGCCCGCGTCGATGCGCACCCCGAACGGCCACTGCCCGAAGGTGGTGCGGGGGATGTTCAGGCCCGCGTTCCGGTACGCCATGTAGATGATCCCCGAGCAGTCGTAGCCGTCGGGCCCGGTGCCGCCCCAGACATAGGGTTTGCCGCGCTGCGCGAGGGCGTAGTCGAGGATCTTGTCGACCACCGCGTTCGGCGCGTCGTAGGCCACCTCACAGGCCGGGTTGGCCTCCGGCGGCACGTCGACCGAGCCCGACTGGGCGTACTTGGCGGCGATCTCCAGCACCTGGTCGACGTACCAGTTGGCGCGGTTGTAGACGAACAGGGCCTTGCGCAGGTCGTCGGGCGCGCCGTTGCGCTTGAGCATCTTGGCGGCGCCCAGGATGGCGTCGGCGGGGTTGTAGACGTCGGCGACGCCGTCGTCGTCGCCGTCGGAGGCGTAGCCGTTGAACTCCGACGGGATCGGGATGCGCGCCTTGCCGCCCCACGTGCTGATGAGGAACTGCATCGGCCCGGCCGCGCCCGCGTAGTTGGTGCCGCTCTGCACGCCGGGCAGTTCCGACCGGCCGTGGTCGGTCTCGCGTTTGCCGACGGCGGCCAGCACGTTCCACTGCACGCCGATCGCCTCGCCGTGCCGCTTGTAGAGCTCCAGCATCTCCGGCGGGATGTCCTCCTGCGCGGTCTCCGACAGGTCGGAGGTGTCGACCTCGCAGGCCGCCGAGCCGCCGCCCATCATGATGTTGGGCAGCGGCGTCATCAGCACGATCGCGCCGAACATGGTCAGCGGCACGATGACCGCCAGCAGCCCGGCCAGCCACTTCCAGTTCGCGAGCCGGGTCGTGGTCACGGGGTGACGTCCCCGTCCTGGCCGCTGCCGGCCAGCTGCAGGTCGTAGACCCGCCAGTCGGCGCCGACCTGGACGACGGTGACCGCGTAGTCCTCGATCTGCTCCTTGGCCCCGCTCAGCGCGGTGATCTCGGCGGTGCCCTCGACGACCACGACGACCGAGTTGGCCGACATGTCGCGGATCGACTTCAGGCGAGCCGTCCCCTTCGACACGATCTGGTCGGCCGTGTCGTGCTCGACGGCGGCCGGGGAGGTGACCGTACGGGTGAGGTCGTCGCCGAACTCGACCGTGGTGAACGCCTTGAGCCGGTCGGCCCGGCCCACGGCGTCGTCGTGGCTGTAGGTGCCGTACGCGGCGGTGAACCGGCGGGCCAGGTCGGCCGCCGCGCCGAGCTGGTCGCGCGACAGCGGCAGGTAGGAGTAGACGTCGAAGTCGGCCGACGGCGTGGTCGCCACCTGGCTCGGCACGGCCACCGGCGGCGCGGTGACCGTGCGCGTGGCTCCCGGTGCGGCGGGATCGGCCGTGCCGACCTCGCCGCTGCCGTCGCCCAGCGTCGTTAAGTAGATCCCGAGCACCGCCAGCACGACCACGGCCGCGACGAACAGGCCCTTCCTCCGGCCGTCGTTCATGATCAGTCCTTGTCGCGGGGCCGCAGCCAGAACGGCGCGGCGCCGTCACCGCTGCCACCCCCGCTGCCGCCACTGCCACCGCGACCGCTGTCGGACCGGCCCGGCAACCACAACGGCGGCGCGTCGGACGAGCGGCCGGGCCGCTCGGCCGGCCGGGACGACTCGGCCCGGGGCGCGCGGGTCGGCTCGGGGCGGGGCCGCTGCGGAGGCGACGCCGACCGGCGCGACGACGAACCCGACGACGACCGTCCGCCGCCGCCGAAGAACCCGCCGCCGAGGATGCCGCCCCCCGATCCGCGAGACGCCGAGGGCCGCGAGGCCCAGCCGCCCGAACGGCCGCTGAACCAGCCGCCGCCACCGCCGCCTCCGCCACCGCCTCCACCGCCCGACGAGGCGCGGGCGGGAGCGGCCGGTGCGGGCGCGGGCGGGCGGGTCGTGGCCGGCGGACGGCTCAGGTTGAGCGGCGGGGCCGCGCCGGTCCGGGGCGCGGGCACCCCGGTCTTGCGCCGGGCCGCCTGCTCCGGGTTCTCCAGCGGCGCGGGCTGGCCGTTGGCGCGCACACCGACCCGTTCCTCGCCCCGGACCTTGCCCTGGGCGACCCCGGCGGCCGTCTGCGCGGCTCCGGCCGCGCCACCGGACGCGCCGGCGACGGCGGCGTTGAGCATCGGCTCGGCCTTGCGCAGCCCCCAGCGGCCCACCCGGGCCGCGGCGACCGGCGGCAGCGCCCCGGCGGCCCGCTGCAGCGTCGGGGCCGTGGCGGCCTCGCCGAGCACGCGGGTGGTGAAGGTGGAGCCGCTGAGCGAGGAGAACAGGTGCTGGAACGGCCTGCGGTAGAAGAACACCGCCAGCGTCAGCAGCGCCATGAACATGATCTGCATGCCCCACGGCAGCGGCGTGGAGATGATCAGGGCGTAGCCGTAGACCAGCACGCCCAGCACGAGGGCGAGCACGGCCTGTCTCAGCAGCGTGCCGACGAGCATCTCCACCCAGCGCATCGCGATGATGCGCCCGGTGCCGGGATGGACGCCGATCAGCAGGAAGATCGGCCCCATGATCAGCAACAACAGGAAGCCGACCTTCAGCACCAGCAGCGAGACCGCCACCAGGAAGATCAGCAACCCGGCGACCATGGCCGCGATGAACGCCCCGATCGCCACGCCGAGACGGCTGGTCCAGTCTTTGCCCTGGAGCAGGTAGAACGACGGGCTGGCGCGCAGCGGCTCGGCGATCTGCTCCTCCCAGGCCCGCTGGTGGGCGTCGCCGCCGGGCGACTGCCGGGCCGCCTGCTCGGCCTGGGTGAGGGCCTGCAGCGAAAGGGCCTTCTCGCCGAACTGCGTCACGATCGGCGAGCCCGCGTCGGCGGTGCCGAACATGCCCATCAGCCACGGCTTGCAGACCAGGGTCGACCAGAGCGCGTCGGCGTTCTGCGCCACGCCCGGCGTGCCCGGCTGCCCGTAGCCGCCGCCGGTGACCGGCGGGGCGGCCGCCGGGGTGGCCGGAGTGGCGGCGTCGGCGGCGGCCGGGGTGGTCGCGGGGGGCGGCAGGCAGGACGCGCCGCCCGCGCCGGGCAGGCCGGCGAAGGCCGAGTTGACGATCTCGGTCGTCTTGTCGGTGATGGTCTTGCCGACGCCGGTCAGGTCTTGCGGACGGCTGAAGAACCAGGTCGCGACCGTGACCGCGACGACCATCCAGATGACCGCCTCGGCGGTCGTGGTGGCGCGTTTGCGGAGCAGGCCGTACCAGGCCAGCCAGATCGCCGCGATGATCACGATCGGCCGCAGGAACGGCCAGTACATCGCGTCGGCCAGGTTGGTGACGATGTCGTCGACGACGTTCTTGATGGGCAGCAGCGGACCTTCGGTCGCGGCGGCCTCGTACGTCGTGATGGTCAGCCGGTCGACCGCCTTGGCCCACGAGAAGATCGCGTTGGCCCAGGCGTTGCCGATGACGGCCGCGACGTCGGAGCAGCCGAGCTCGTAGGTGTGCCAGAACTGGCCCGACATGCCGTAGGTCTCGTAGTTGGTCATCGGGGCCACTTCGGGCGCCTTGACCGACGTACCGGCGCCCGCTCCGAGACCGGCGCCGGCGGCGGCGCCGGTGTCGCCCACATCGGGCGGCGGGGGTTTGACGAGCCCGTCGACGCCCGAGCCCACCACCTCCGGCGCGAGGGCGGCGGACATGTCACAGATCCCGTCGGCGTGTGCCACCGACGACCCGACGATGACCGGCGACGCCACGAAGAACGTGACGAACACCAGCATGAGCAGGGCGACCCTGCGTTTCACGAGCGCACCTCCCGCGCGACCCCCGAACGACCCGAACCCACCTTGTCCTGCTCGACCTCATCCGGCTTGGCGTGCGTCGGATTGGTGTCGAGCCAGCGCAGCAGCTCCTCGGAGATCAGGTCGACGCCGATCCGGCCCGCCCGACCGTCGAGGTCGCGGAAGACGCACTCGCCGTTGCGCAGCGAGCGCAGCACGCCCTTGTGTTCCTCGTTCGGATCGACTCCCAGGAGCTCCAGTACGTGCTCCACCTCGACCCGTTCGGTCGAGCGGAAGGCGAACACCGAGGAAAGGCAGTTGGTGACCTGCTCGTTCAGCAGGTCACCCGCGTTCTGGGACACCAGCACGAGTGCGGTGTTGCGCGACCGTCCCATGCGGGACACCTCGGGCACCAGCTTGGCGCCCTCGGGCGTGGACGTGATCGCCCACGCCTCGTCGAGGAAGATCGCTTTGGGGGTACGTCTGTCGAGCCCGTTCATCAGCCGCCGGGCGAACTGCGAGACCAGGTAGAGCAGGGCGACCGACAGCCGCTGCTCGTAGGAGTAGTCGTCGCGCCCGGTCGCCGCGTCGGGCAGCGTGAGACCGCCCAGGGTGAACACGGTGGTCCAGCCCTCGGTGTCGATCTGGTCGCCGCCGGAGGGGTCGAAGCACAGCCGGGCAAGGTGCATTTCAGACATCGACCGCAACACGGCGCCCAGGTTCTTGGACGCGGCGTCCTCCGACCGGTCGAGGTGGTCGATCACCTTCCCGAGCGAGGGGTCGGGCTCGTTGGCGACGGCCGCGACGGCCTGCACCATGGCCGACTCGCGCTCCTCCGACATGCGCGGCAGCAGCAGCCGCAGCGTCTCGGTGGCCATCGTCTTCTTGGCGGCCAGGTCGTCGCCGAACGAGAACGGGTCGAGCAGCCCCGGCGCGGCCGACCCGAGGGGGATCGTGCGGGCCTGCCGTCCGCGCCGCCGCAGCAGCTGCACCAGCGACTCGGCGTCGCCCTTCGGGTCGATGACCGCGACGGTGACCCCGCGCAGCGCCATCTGGTAGATGAGCAGCAGCGCCAGCGTGGTCTTGCCGCCGCCGGGCTCACCGGTGATCGCGATGGCCGTCGGCCGGTTCTTGGTCGCCGCCACCAGCGGGTCGAAGTGCACGATGGAGCGTGCCCGCCCCAGCGTCTCCCCGATGTACGGCCCCAGCCACCCCGCCTCGTCGGCCCGGTCGCCCAGGTCGACCGTGGCGGTCGCCATGCCGCCCGCGATGGTGCGCAGCGGCTGCCGCTGGGCGTAGGCGTTCACCCTGACCTTCTCGCCCGGCAGCGCCTCGCAGAACAACGAGAACTGGTCGCCGGTCGAGTTGACGACGTCGATGCCCATGTCGCGGTAGTGCTCGATGACCGCCTCGACCCGCTGGACGCACATCTCCTCGGTCGGCGCGCTCACGCTCATGCGGTGCCAGCCGTAGACGAACGGCAGGCGCTCCTTCGTGATGCCGTGTTCGAGCATGCGGGCGGCGTCGATCTGCTCGGCCAGCGCCAGCGGCGCCTCGGCGCCCGCCTCGCGGATGTGGATGTCCATGTCGCGCGCGTGGGCCAGCTTCCTGGCGACGTCGCGGGAGGCGCGTACGGGCGGGATGAGCCGCATCCGGGAGGAGATCTCGACCGGGAACGGGAGCTGGTCGCCGAAGTGCATCCAGGGCTCGCCGTCGGGGAACGGCATCAGGTCGGGGAACCGGGCGAACGACAGGTGGGCGACGTAGGAGTCGCCGCCGGGCTGCTCGATCCGCAGCAGCGACCGGCCGTTGTGGATCTGCCCCTCGACGAGGGCCTCGATCTCGCCGCGCCCCCACTTGCGCCGCTTCGACGCCGACGCCGGCGGGTCGCCGAGCGCGCCGGTCGCGGCGTGCTGGAACAACCAGGCGACCTCGACGGAGGTGGCGTGCCGCGCGTACAGCGAACCGGAGGCGAGCGCGCGGCCGAGCCGCTCGGCCGCGTCGGTCCACTTCGCGACCTCCTTCTCCGGCACGTGGTCGTCGTCGAGCCCGAGGTTCTTCTCGGTCTTCTGGTAGAAGCCGAACAGCTGCGCCAGCACGCCCTCGCCGAGTTGCGCGCCGCGCGGCCCGAGCCGCACCCCGAGGTAGACCTCCTTGGACCAGAAGTCCTTGGCCCAGACGTGGCGGTACATCTCCTCGAGGTAGTCGCGCCAGCCCGGCCCCTCGTCGGAGGTGGCGTTGAGGGCCATCGCCCACTCGGCCGCCGGGTAGGTGCGGTGGGCCACCCGCAGGTGCACCTCGGCGTCGGTCATCCGGATCGCGGCCAGCGCGATCGTGATGTTGTTCGCGAGCGCCTCGCGCTCCTCGGGAGTGATGAACTCGTAGCTGACCGTGGGCAACCGGAAGTAGGCCCAGGCAGCGGAGTCGGTGAGGAGGATCCGGTCGTCGAAGTACCGGACCGCCAGGCGACTGCGCGCCCGCGACGCCCTAGCCAACGAAGCTCTCCCCTCTCGCCGTGGTCAATCCGCTCGCGACAACCCCGGCAAGGGCAACGTACGCCCTGCGGCCGCCGCTGCGAAGGTCATCGAGGTCGACTTGTCCGGGTTCGGCCAGCTCGTCTTCCCATGGGACCCTCACGATCGCCCTGCACCTTCCGCGCGCGACCGTCTCGGCCCGCTCGACATCGGCCATGCTCCTTCGCGACACGCCGTTGATGACCACGACGGCCCTGCGCCGCAGATCGGCGCAGCCGTGCCCGTCGAGCCAGTCGTAGGTCATGGCGACCGAGTCGGGGGCGTCGGCGCTGGCCGGCGCGACCAGCACGAGCTGGTCGGCGTAGGGCAGCAGCCGCGCCGCGAGCGCGGCGGCCGGGTCCATCAGGATGATCCGGTACTGCTGGTCGAGCAGCCGCATCGCCCGGGCAATGCGCTGGTCAGAGAACCAGCCCCGATCGCCGATACGCTGCTCGGCCCCGGGGTCGACGTCGGCGGCGAGCACGTCGAGCCCGGAGTCGGTCCGGGTCGTGTAGTCGCGCACGCGGGTGCCGACGCCGTCGACCGCCGTCAGGAACGAGCTGAGCGTCTCGGGCGTCTCGGGCGTGATGCGCCCGGTGAGCCCGTCGCCCCCGGAGTTGGCGTCGACCACGACGACCCCGTCCTCCCTGAGGCGGGCCAGCGAGTGCCCCAGGAGCAGCGTGGTCGTCGTCTGCCCCGCCCCGCCGGTGCAGCCCAGCACGACGATGCGGCGGCTGCCGCTGATGGTCGTGCGGGCACGGTCTTCGTCGTTGTCGCCGTCGGACCCGGCGACGACCTGCGACACCCGCCGCCACGTGGCCTCCGACCCCCGCTCCGCCGGGATGAACGGCGCCGGCGGCTGCCCCTTGCGGAGCCGCTCCTTCTGCCAGTCGACCGCGGGCGCGGGCGCCTCGGGCTCGACGGCGGAGTCGGCGGACGCCGCCAGCCTCCGCAGTCTCCGCAACGCATCGGGCCGTATCGGCGGCGACGAGATCTCCTCGGCCGGCTCGTCGGCGGGCTCCGGCTCCACCCGTGCGGGAGGCACGGCCGCGGCATGCCTGCCCACGTGAGCCGAAGCGGACTCCTCGTCGGCGACCTCACCCCCGGAGTGGCGGGCCACCCGCGCCGTGCCCTCTTCCTGTACGGACTGGGCAGCGCCCGATTCGGCGGAGTCAGGCCCGGCGGCTGCGACAGGCTCGGCCTCGGCCACCGGCGACCACGAGAACTGCGGCGAAACCGGGGCATCGGCCTCTGCGGGCGAGGGCGCGGGAACTTCGGCAGGCGGTGTCGGCCCGCCCTCTGCCCCGGAACCAGAAGCGGGCTGTGCCTCGTGGTCGGGAACCGGCCACACGGGCACGTCGGAGACCCGCGGCGCGCGGGCAGACTCCTCGGCCCGATGCTTGGCGGGTACCTCGGGCACCTCGGGCGTCTGCGGCTTGGCGCCGCCTTCCGCCGGACGGGCCGGGGCTTCGGCCGCCGTGTGCGCGGCCACGTCGGAGTCCTGCCGCTTGGGGCCGGTCTCGGCGGGCGTGGGCACGCCGGCGTCTCCCGGCCGGGCCGGGCCGCCGGGAACCAGGCGCATCGGCACGGTGAGACCCTGCGACCGGGACCCGGTCTCCCCGCGCGCGGGGGTCTCGGGCCGCCTGAGTGGGCGCGTCTCGCGCTCCGGGGTCTCGGGCCGCTGAAGCGGGCGCGGAGGCGTCTCGCCCACCTGGGGCTCGGGCCGGCGGAGCGGGCGGGTCGGGGACTCGGGGGCTTCGGGGGTCGTGGGCTGGTCGGAGGGGTGGGCGAGGAGGGCCGGGCGGAGGGGGGTGGCGGCGAGGGGGCGGGAGCGGTCCTTCGCCGGGTCGGCCGGGGGTTCTCCCACCGGGCGGATCAGGCGCGGGGGCTGGCCGAACGTCGCCGGGCGGCGGCCCTCGGGAAGGGCCGTCTGCTTGTCGTCCGGGTGGCCGATCAACCGGCGGACGGGTTCGGGAGCCGCGTGGGCCGTGGCCGTGGTGGTCAGCGGGGGCTTCACGCGTACCGGGATCTCCTCGACCACCGGCGCGGCGGCCGCGGCGGCGGCGGCCACCGCCGGGCGGACGGTCGCGCGCTGGGGCTCGGGGGCGCGCTTGGGCTTCTTGACCCGGACCCGCTCGGTGCTCGCCCGCCAGACCTTGGCCTGGAAGTCGATCACGTCGGGCTCGCCCGAGGGCGCGAGGCGGCACCACGTCTTGGGCTCGGAGAAGTAGCGGGTCTGCGACTGGAGCAGTTCGGTCAGGCGTTTGCCCTCGATCACGGGACGCGTCGACAACCATGTAACGATCCCGGGCGGAACCAGATAGATCACATGCCAGGGCGCGTCGAAGGGCAAACCGACCACTTGGAGGAGGACCCACCAGAAGGCGGAGACGCCGACGAAGACACCGATCCAGACGATGGGCAGCGGCATGGGCAGCCGGAGATCGTAAAGCTTGTAAAGCCGCTTCTCAATTCGCCAGATATTGGTGTATGTAGGCAGATCCACCCGAATCCTCCTCTCCGCAACGTGCCAAGGTCACTGGATGCCGAGCGCCCCCGCGATCGCCTTGGCCGTCACCTCGATGATGTTCGGCACATAGAAGATCACACCGATGGCGATCGCCAGGATGATGAACTGGACGAACCGCGTGATCTCCCTGGTGAAGAGGAAGAACAGCGCCACGACCGACACGATCACCAAGAACAACGGCGCGAAGAAACGGCGCAGGAACTCGGCCAGGCCTTCGGTGTTGAGCCCGGTGCCGGTCCCCGGCGCGGGGGACGGCGCGAGCGCGGTCACGGTCTCGACAATCGTTTGGAGAATCAATTCTCGCCCTCCCGGGGGTGTGGATCAGCGACTTCGTGGTCGTTCATGCGCTACCCCACGGACCGGCTCGCGCCCTGGACCTGCCGGACGAGCCACTTGTCGCCCTGCTTCTCCATGGTGAGCTGGTAGGCCTGCTCCAGCAGCGCGGGCTGCGCGGCCGGATCGGCTGGGTCGGCGGTCGGCACCGCGGCGGCGTCGGCCGCCGTGATGGACCAGGTGACCGACACGGTGACATCGCGGCCCGTCTCCCCGCCGAGCGGCGCGACCACGCTGTTGAGCTGGGCCAAGGTGAACTGCCCGCCGAGGCCCTCGATCGTCGCCCCGTCGGCGGCGTAGAGCTTCAGCTCGGCGGCGTTGCCGGAGGCGTAGGCCCGGAAGAAGCCTTCGAGCGTCTGGCGCAGCTGGTCTTCGAGGTTGGCGTCGCGGTCGGGGCCCGCGATGGCCGGCAACCCGGCCGCGCCCCCGGAGGGCAGCAGGGCGGGCAGCCCGGACACGACGAACCGGCCGTCGGCCTGGTAGATCGGCACCGACAGCAGCCAGCGCCGCGCGCCCGACTGGAAACTGACCTGCACCCGCGCGTTGTTCGCGTCGGTGACCTCGATCGAATGGAATTGAATGGCGCCGGCCGCCATGCGGCCGAACCCATTCCAGCCGAATCGCCTTTCGACGCCGTCGGCGAGAAAATCGGTGAGCCGGGTGTCGCGCTGTTCTGGATTCGTGGCGTCGAAATTCAGATAAACGGCGGCGAACTGATTCGCGAACGCCGCGCCCTGCTGCACCGGGAAACCGGAATCGGCCGGTGCGGACGGTGCGCCGGTGGCGCCCTGATTCGACGTGAAACGCTCGAACGGCGCCCTGACCCCGTTGACGACGATCACCACGATGAGCGCCCAGAGCACGGCCCGGCCGGTCCAGACGAGCCAGCGGCCCCCGCCGCCGCTCCATCCCCTGCGCCGCATCGGCTCCCGCTCAGGCAACGGCGGATCCGTAGGAGGGTATGACTCTGGGTCGCCAGCGATCCGAGGATCCTGCTGGACGGTTGACCTGCGAGCCATCACGCCTCCGCTCGCGCCGATCCCCCCGGCTGGCGCGGTGTCGTCTTACTCTCGATCCGGTTATCCATGTTGAAGTAATCACCTTAGCGGCCTCGCCAATTGTTCCAGGAAAGCCACGCCCATGCTGCAGGCATCGCCGTAACCGGCCAAACCGAGTGTGCATGACACCGAGAGTGCCCGTACCGGCATGGATGACTACATAACGACGTTTGCGCAGGCCACCGTGGCAAAATGTAACCCGCGAGCCATCAGGAGGTAACCAAACGGCTCTGACACTCAGTCCGGCATCCCGCACTCGTAGTGGAGAGAATCCGCCGCGTGATCATCTTAGTGGCCGAGGCCGCCGAGCGGCGCTGCTAGGACGCGCGGTGGTGTCGCCAGGCGACGTACAGCAGGACCAGGGCGAGCGCCCACTCCAGGCCGAGCCCGGTCCCGACCCCGATGGCGTCGCGCAGCGAGAAGTGGTCGAAGTGCCTGACGTGGAAGAGGAAGTGCGTGCCCGCGTAGATCACGTAGCCGGTCAGGGCCAGCAGGACCACCCTGCGCTCCATCACGGCGGCGGCGTAGATCAGCATGGCGGCCAGCGCGAGCCCGAGCCCGCCGACGTCGGAGAGCAGGTGCTCGTTGTACGGCGGATCGAGGCGCACCGTCGGGAAGTCGTCGAAGAACGAGCGGGTGAACGCGTACTGCCAGACCGAGACGAGGGTCTGCAGCGCGGCCAGGGCGAGCACCCCGGCGCGCAGCCATTTGGCGGTTGAAGTCATGCACGGAGCGACATCCCGGCCGGGGTCGTTCGTGACACGACACGCTGTGAGCCTTGTCACGGGCGGCCCATGTCACGAAGACGGCCCGCTCCTCGTCACCCCCTCCGAACGCACCGAGAGGAGAGGCCGATGAGGATCGCGGTCGCGGGTGGCACCGGAGTGGTCGGACGGCACGTCGTGGAGGCCCTGCGGGCGCGGGGGTACGAACCCGCCGTGCTCTCGCGGGCGACCGGCGTCGACCTGGCGAGCGGAGCGGGGCTCGACGCGGCCCTCCTCGGGGCCGAGACGGTCGTCGACGTCGCCAACATCGACACGGCGAGCAGGAAGGCGGCGGTGACCTTCTTCGAGAGGACCGGCCGCACCCTCGCCGCGGCGGCGGAACGGGCCGGCGTGCGGCACCTCGTGACGTTGTCGATCGTGGGGGTCGACCGGGTCAGGCTGGGCTACTACGCCGGGAAGCTACGGCAGGAGGAGATCGTGCGGGAGGGCGCGGTGCCGTGGACGATCCTGCGGGCCACCCAGTTCCACGAGTTCGCGGGCCAGTTCCTCAGCGGGATCCCGGGCCCGGTCGCGGTGGTGCCGACCGGGCGGGTGCAGCCCGTCGCCGCCCACGAGGTGGGCGAGGCGCTCGCGGACCTCGCGCTCGGAGCGCCGCGGGGGATGGCCCCGGAGCTCGCCGGGCCGCGGGTCGAGTCGCTGCCCGACATGGCCCGCCGGCTCATCGCGGCGGGCGGTGCGCGCAGGCGGCCGGTGCTCCCCGTCTATCTCCCCGGCGGGATGAGTGCCGGGGGCCTGCTCCCGACAGGCCCCGGACCTCGTGGCGCCCAGACCTTCGACGAGTGGCTGGCCACTCCGGAGGCGTAACGGAAGAAAAGGATTTTCAGACGTTGAAGCGGAACTCCACGACGTCGCCGTCGCGCATCACGTAGTCCTTGCCCTCGATGCGGGCCTTGCCGACCGCGCGGGCGGCGGCGACCGAGCCGGCCTCCATCAGGTCGGCGAAGGAGATGACCTCGGCCTTGATGAAGCCGCGCTGGAAGTCGGTGTGGATGACGCCGGCGGCCTCGGGGGCGGTGGCGCCCTTCTTGATGGTCCAGGCCCGGGTCTCCTTCGGGCCGGCCGTCAGGTAGGTCTGCAGGCCCAGGGTCTCGAAGCCGACGCGGGCGAGCTGCGACAGGCCCGACTCCGACTGGCCGACCGACTGGAGCAGCTCCAGCGCCTCCTCGTCGGAGAGCTCGACGAGCTCCGACTCGATCTTCGCGTCGAGGAAGACGGCCTCGGCGGGCGCCACGATGGCCGACAGGCGGGCGCGCAGCTCCTCGTCGACGAGTTCGTCGGCGTCGAGGTTGAAGACGTAGAGGAACGGCTTGGCCGTCAGCAGGTGGAGCTCGCGCAGGTCGGTGAGGTCGGTGCCGGCGGCGTAGAGCGTGGTGCCGCCGTCGAGGACCTTCATCGCGGCCTCGGCGGCCTCCAGGGTGGCCTTGCGGTCCTTGTTGGTGCGGGCCTCCTTCTGGAGCCGCGGGATCGCCTTCTCGATGGTCTGCAGGTCGGCGAGGATCAGCTCGGTGTTGATCGTCTCGATGTCGCGGCCGGGCTCGACGCCGCCGTCGACGTGGGTCACGTCGGGGTCGGTGAACACCCGGATGACCTGGCAGATCGCGTCGGTCTCGCGGATGTTGGCGAGGAACTGGTTGCCCCGGCCCTGGCCCTCGGAGGCGCCCTTCACCAGGCCGGCGATGTCGACGAACTCGACCTTGGCGGGCAGGATCTTCGCCGAGTCGTAGATCTCGGCGAGCTTGGCGAGCCGGTCGTCGGGCACGCCCACGATGCCCACGTTGGGCTCGATCGTGGCGAACGGATAGTTGGCCGCGAGGGCGTTGGCGCTCTTGGTCAGCGCGTTGAAGAGGGTGCTCTTGCCGACGTTGGGGAGGCCGACGATCCCGATGCTCAGGCTCACGGAATTCGAGTCTATTGGAATCCGGTACGCCGCTCGTCAAACCCCGTCGCAGGCAAACTCTGGGTCGTGGCGGGGTATGCGGAGGGCGAGCCTCCCTCTTCTGCCGGGAAAAGCCTGGGATCATCCAGGACGTGGATGTCCTGGCTCTCGCTCTCCAACTGCTGGTGGGCCTGGCGGCCGGGCTCGCCATCGGGTTCGTCGTCGGGCGCGCCCGATCGGCGGGCGCGAACGCCGAGGCCGCCGTCAAGCTCGCCGACGCCGAAGCGCGCGCCCGGGCGGCCGAAGAGAAGGTGGTGTACGTCGAGGAGCAGCTCGCCGAGCGGTTCCAGGCCCTGTCGGCCCGCGCCCTCGACGTCAACAACCTGCGTTTCCTCGAACTCGCCGAGAACCGGCTGAACACGACCCGGGCCGAGGCGGCCGGCGACCTCGACCTGCGCCGCGAGGCCGTCGAGAACCTCGTCGGGCCGTTACGCGAGACCCTCGCCAAGGTCGAGGAGCAGCTGCGCGAGAGCGAGTCGGGGGCGCGGGTGGCCCGCGCCGAGCTCGCCCAGCAGATGGAGTTCGTCCGGCTCAGCTCCGAGCAGCTCAAGTCGCAGACCTCCGCGCTGGTGCGGGCGCTGCGGCGGCCCGAGGCGCGCGGACGGTGGGGCGAGCTGCAGCTGCGCCGGGTGGCCGAGATCGCCGGCATGGCCCGGTTCTGCGACTTCGACGAGCAGGTCACCGCGACGACCCCCGACGGGCCGGTCAGGCCCGACATGATCGTCAGGTTGAGCGGCGGCAAGAACATCGTCGTCGACTCGAAGGTGTCGCTGGCGGCCTACCTGGAGGCGTCGGAGGCGGGCGACCCCGACCTGGCCGGCGCCCGGCTCGACGCGCACGCCCGCCACCTGCGCGACCACGTCGACCGGCTGGCCGCCAAGACCTACTGGCAGGCGTTCAGCCCCGCGCCCGAGTTCATGGTGCTGTTCATCCCGGGCGAGGCGTTCCTGGCCCCGGCGCTGGAGCGCGACCCCGCGCTGCTCGAGTACGCGATGAACCGCCGGGTGCACATCGCCACCCCCACCACGCTGATCACGATGTTGCGCACCGCGAGCTACGCCTGGCAGCAGGCGGCGCTGAGCGAGAACGCCAAGGCCGTGTTCGACCTCGGCAAGGAGTTGTACGACCGGCTCGGCAGTCTCGGCCGTCAGGTCGACGGTCTGGGAAGATCGCTGGCACGGGCCGTGGCGGCGTACAACCGGACGGTCGGCTCTCTCGAGAGCCGCGTGCTGGTGAGCGCCCGCAAGATGACCGACCTCGGCCTGGTCGAGACCCCTTTGCCGGCCCCGCAGCCGGTCGAGGAGTCGCCCCGGTCGTTGTCGATGCCCGAACTCGTCGGGGACGACACCGGATATGACGGTAGCTTGAGCCACCAGGGAGGGGGGCCGGAGAGATGAAGGTGACCGCGCGCGGCGCCATCACGTTGTTGTTCTTCGTCTGTCTGCTCGGACAGTTCACCCTCCCGGGGCCGTTCTTCCTCGTGGGGGTGCTGGCGGCGGTCTGGCTGGTGAACCCCCGCGACCTGCTGGTCCTGGTGGTGTCGCCGCCCCTGGTCTTCTTCGTGGCGGCCCTGATCGTGGAGATCCTGAGCGCGCTGAGCGCCGACTCGGCCCTGCAGTCGCTGGGCCTGGGCATGTTCACCACCCTGTCGGCCGCCGCGCCGTGGTTGTTCGCCGGATCGGCGCTGGCCCTGGGCCTGGCCTGGTATCGGGGCTTGCCGCAGAGTGTGCGGGCGACCCGTGAGGACATGAAGACCCGGGTCCCGGCGCCCCGGAAGAGCAAAGAGGAGTTCGACGCCGAGCCAGAGGGCTACTTCGAGCCCAAGGTCTACGGCACCGCGAAGGAAGAGCGCCCCCAGGCCTGACCGGCCCGGGGGCGGCGCGTCAGGCCCGCAGGTCCTTGCGGAGCTCGTGGGGCAGCGCGAAGCGCATCTTCTCGGTGACCGACTCGATCTCCTCGACGTCGCCGAAGCCGTGGGCGGCCAGCTTGGCCAGCACGCCCTCGACGAGGATCTCGGGCACCGACGCGCCGCTCGTGACGCCGACCGTGGTGACGCCGTCGAGCCAGGCCGGGTCGACGAACGTGGCGTCGTCGACGAGGTAGGAGGCGTCGGCGCCGTAGTCGAGGGCCACCTCGACCAGCCGCTTGGAGTTGGACGAGTTCGACGACCCCACCACGATCACCAGCTGCGCCTCGGCGGCGATCTCCTTGACCGCCGTCTGGCGGTTGGACGTCGCGTAGCAGATGTCGTCGCTGGGCGGGTCGATCAGGTTCGGGAAGCGGTTCTTGAGCCGGGTGACCGTCTCGGTGGTCTCGTCGACCGACAGGGTGGTCTGCGACAACCACACGACCCTCGACGGGTCGCGCACCTCGACGGTCTCGACGCCTTCGAGGCCGTCGACCAGGCGGACGTGGTCGGGCGCCTCGCCGGCCGTGCCCTCGACCTCCTCGTGGCCCTCGTGGCCGATCAGCAGGATGTCGTAGTCTTGCGCGGCGAAGCGCTTGGCCTCGTTGTGGACCTTGGTGACCAGCGGGCAGGTGGCGTCGATGGTCTTCAGGCTGCGCTGGGCGGCCTCCTGGTGGACGGCCGGGGAGACTCCGTGGGCCGAGAACACGACGATGGCCCCTTCGGGGACCTCTTCGGTCTCGTCGACGAAGATCGCGCCGCGCTCTTCGAGGGTCTTGACGACGAAGGTGTTGTGGACGATCTGCTTACGGACGTAGATCGGCGCGCCGTACTGCGCCAATGCCCGCTCCACGGCCTCCACCGCCCGGTCGACGCCGGCGCAGTAACCGCGCGGCTTCGCCACCAGGACACGACGGCGATCTGTAATGGTCGCGGGGGTCTGTGACGTCATGGTCTCATGCTACGTGGATGGTCTGCAGTGGCTTGACCTCCGCCCGCGCCAGTCTTGCCAGACTGCGACATCAACGGAATATCTCCTGGGAGCTGCCCATGTCCCTCTTGCGAACGATCACGAAGCCCATTCGCGAGGCATATAACAACCGTGACGAGATAACACAGAAGGTGAAAGACCTGCCCATGATGGCGCTCCAGGGAGCGCTGAGCGGCGTGGGTCAGGCCCTCCTGCTCGGTGACCGGGTCCGCACCACCCTGAAGCGGGTCACCGGCAACGCCCCGGCCGAGGAGCCCCACACCGACCCCTCCCGCCCCGGCGTGAAGTCGGTCTCCGACATCGTGGTCGAGGGCGACGACAAGCCCCGCCGCGAACCGGTCATCTTCGCGCCCCGCCCGGCCAAGGCCGACAAGCCCGAACCGGTGATCTTCCAGCCCGGGGGTAGCGCTCCCAAGGGCGACCGCCTGGTCGCCTCGGGCGCGAAGGCAGAGGAGACCCCTGTGAGCGAAGCCACACCGCTCCCCCACGCGGCGACCGACCCGGCCCCCGCTGACCCCGAGAAGACCGCGAAGACCGAGGACAAGACAGAGGACAAGACCGAGGAGAAGGTCGCCGAGACCGCCGACCACGAGGCGACCACCCCGGCCGCCACCCCCGAGGCGACCGAGAAGGCCAAGGAGAAGCAGGAGGAGGAGCCCACCCCCGTCGCCGCCGAGCCGCAGGGGCAGAAGACCACCGAGCCCTCCTCCGACCCCGCGCTGGCCTCCGAGCCGGCCGTCCCGTCGAAGATCCCGCCGGCGCCCAAGCCCGCGAAGAAGACCCCCGGCGAGCCGGTCACCGACACGGCCGTGCCCGAGGTCGTCCCCGGTCACGCCGAGGAGCCCCCGGCCGGGGACCTGCCGGCCGAGCCCATCCCCGGCTACGCCGACCTGACCTTCGCCTCCCTCCGGGCGCGCATGCGCGGCCGGTCGAAGGAGGAGATCCAGAGCTGGATCGACTACGAGAAGGCGAGCACGGCGCGCCCGGAGGTGCTGCGGATGTTCGAGAACCGGCTGGCCAAGCTGGAAAGCTGAGCAGGTGAGCGCGAAGACCTCCCCCGAGGCGCCCCTGCCCGTCAGGTCGGTGCTGCAGATGGTCGCCCAGTGGATCGGGAAGCTCGGCACGGTCTGGGTCGAAGGCCAGATCACCGAGCTGACCGCCCGGGGCGGCACGGTGTTCATGACCCTGCGCGACCCGGTCGCCAACGTGTCGGCGCGGGTGACCTGCGCCCGCAACGTCTACGAGTCGAGCCTCCCGCGCCCGGTCGACGGCGCGCGGGTGGTGGTGCACGTCAAGGCCGACTTCTGGGTCAACCGGGGGTCGTTCGCGTTCACCGCCATGGAGATCCGGCCCGTCGGCGTCGGCGAGCTGCTGGCCCGGCTGGAGCGGCTGCGGCAGGTGCTGGCGGCCGAAGGGCTGTTCAACAACGACCGCAAGCGCCGGCTGCCGTTCCTCCCCGGAACGGTCGGGCTGGTCTGCGGGCGCGACTCGGCGGCCGAGCGCGACGTGCTGGAGAACGCGCGGCGCCGGTGGCCGGCCGTCCGGTTCAAGGTCGAGCAGGTGGCGGTGCAGGGCGGGCTGGCGGTCGCCGAGGTGACCGACGCGCTGCACCGGCTCGACGCCGACCGCGAGGTCGACGTGATCATCGTGGCCCGGGGCGGCGGATCGCTCGAAGACCTGCTGCCGTTCTCCGACGAGTCGCTGGTCAGGGCGGTCGCGGCGTGCCGCACGCCGGTGGTGAGCGCGATCGGCCACGAGCAGGACTCGCCGCTGCTCGACCTGGTGGCCGACCTGCGGGCGTCCACCCCCACCGACGCCGCCAAGAAGGTGGTGCCCGACGTGGGCGAGCAGCTCGCGCTGGTCCACCAGCTGCGCGACCGGGGCAGGCGCGTCATGGGGGGCTGGCTGGAGCGGGAGCTCGCGTGGGTGCACGCGGTGCGCTCGCGGCCGTCGCTGGCCGATCCCGTACGCGAGATCGACCGCCGCGCCGAGCAGGTCGACCAGCTGCGCGACCGGGCCCGGCGGGTGCTCGACCACTCCCTCCACCGCAGCTCCGACGGCCTGGAGCACCTCAGAGCCCGGCTGGTGGCCCTCTCGCCCGCCGCGACCCTCGAACGGGGCTACGCGATCGTGCAGAAGCCCTCGGGCGAGGTGGTCAGGAAGGCCGCCGACCTGACCGAGGGCGAGGCGCTCACGGTCCGGTTCCCCGACGATCGGGTCGGGGTCGAGGTCACCGGCCTTTAGGGTGGGCAGCGTGGCTGACGAGAAGACGCCGTCCTACGAGAAGGCGCGCGAGGAGCTGACCGAGGTGGTGCGCCGCCTGGAAGCGGGCGGCCTGACCCTGGAGCAGTCGATCGAACTGTGGGAGCGCGGCGAGAAGCTGGCCGCGATTTGCGAGAACTGGCTCCAGGGCGCCCGGGTCAAGCTGGCCGCCGCGATGGCCGAACGCCGCCCCGAACCCGCCTCCGACGAGGCCCCGTTCTAGACGTCCCGCTCGACCAGGCTGGCCGCGAGCGCGCCCAGCTCCGGCCAGTCGGCCGAGCCGGTGACGACCACGGTGCGGCCGTCGGCGACGCGGACCAGCGACCGCTGGTTCTTGTCTTCGCGGAAGCGCTTCTCCCAGGTCGTGCCCTTGATCACCTCGGTGCCGATCGAGGTCTCGGTGTTGGCCAGGCGGTTGGCGAAGCCGGTCGTGGGCTGTTCGTTGCTCTGGGCCAGCATGGCGTGCATGCGCTTGCCGGTGGCGAAGCCCAGCCGCCAGGTCACCACGCCCTTGGTGTTGGTCAGCCGGGAGCTGGTCGGCACCCAGTTCGCCAGCACCGGCTCGGGCACCGCGACCGGGAACCCGGCCGCGCGGGCGGCGTTGTCGGCGTCGATGGCGAAGTCGACGCGCGGGATGTGCTCGGTCCGGCTCTGCGGCGTGATCAGCAGGAACAGGCCGACGCCGGCGAAGCAGACGAGCAGCGCGAAGGCGTAGCCGTAGAGGCCCTGGGTGAATCGGCGCACGTCCCCGAGACTACCGGCTCGGGTCAGGGGTTCCTGATCCGGCCGATGATGCCGAGGGCCTGATCGGCCATCAGCCGGGCCGCGTCGAGGTCGGCCGAGAGCGTCAGTTCCTGGACGACCGCCGCCAGCGCCCCGGTGATCACCACCACCAGCGCGTCTTCGTGCTCGAAGAGCGAGGCGTTGCGGCGGGCCCAGGTGCGCAGCCGCTCGCGGATGACGACCTCGAAGCCGGGCGGCCCGTCGCCGCGCAGGAACAGCGCCGCCAGGTCGCGTTCCTGCACGCAGCCGTCGAGGTAGGCCCGCGCCCCGGCCAGGAAGAGCTTCATCGGCTCGGTCTCGCCCTCGGTCCGGGCGTCGTGGACGGCGGTCTTGGTGCGCTGTGCCTGCCGATCCTGGAACTCGTCGAACAGCGCCCGGTAGAGGTCGGCCTTGCCGGAGAAGTGGTGGTAGAGGCTGCCGACGCTGGCCCCGGCCCGCTGGACCACCTCGGTGACCCCGGCCTCGGCGAACCCTTGGGTGATGAACACGTCGCGGGCGGCGTCGAGAAGGGCGACCCGGGTCGCCGCGCCTCTTTCCGAGGTGCCCCGGCCGGTCTCCTTGATGTTGTCGCCGCTCATGCAGGCGAGATTATCGATGGAGCCGGGTGGTGTGGCACGACTCACGCAGAATCAACGGGCGATACCGGGTAAGGCAGTGTCATACCTCGAGGAGACACGATGAACTCAGACCAGTCCGTACCGCCGCCGCTTGCCACCGACCGCCACGCGCCCGACCGCAACCTGGCCCTCGAACTGGTCAGGGTTACCGAGGCGGCGGCGATGGCCAGCGCCCGCTGGGTCGGCCGCGGTGACAAGAACGGCGCCGACGGGGCGGCGGTCAGCGCGATGCGGCAGTTGATCAACACGGTGTCGATGCGCGGCAAGGTGGTGATCGGCGAGGGCGAGAAGGACCAGGCCCCGATGTTGTTCAACGGCGAGGAGGTCGGCGACGGCACCGGCGCCGAGTGCGACGTGGCGGTCGACCCGATCGACGGCACCCGGTTGTGCGCCCTGGGCATGAACAACGCCATCTCGGTGATCGCGGTGAGCCCCCGGGGGTCGATGTACGACTCCAGCGCCGTCTTCTACATGGAGAAGCTCGTCACGGGCGCCGAGGCGGCCGGCGTGGTCGACATCGAGGCGCCGGTGGCCCACAACGTGGCCGCGGTGGCCAAGGCGAAGGGCGGCAAGGCGTCCGACGTGACCGTGGTCATCCTCGACCGCCCCCGGCACGAGACGATCGTGCGGGAGATCCGGGAGACCGGCGCGCGCATCAAGTTCATCACCGACGGCGACGTCGCGGGCGCGATCATGGCCGCCCAGCCGGGCACCGGCGTCGACCTGATGCTCGGCGTCGGCGGCACCCCCGAGGGCACCGTCGCGGCCTGCGCGATGAAGTGCCTGGGCGGCGTCATCCAGGGCAAGTTGTGGCCCCAGGACGACGCCGAGCGTCAGCGCGCCCTCGACGCGGGCCTCGACCTGAACCGGGTGCTCACCACCGACGACCTGGTGAGCTCCGACGACGTGTTCTTCGCCGCCACCGGCGTGACCGACGGCGAGCTGATGAACGGGGTGCGCTACCAGGGCGGCCTGCGCAACAGGGGCGGCGTGGCGCACACCCACTCACTGGTCATGCGCGGCCGGTCGGGCACCATAAGGCGGATCGAGAGCGAGCACCAGCTCTGGAAGCTGGGCGCCTACAGCGCGATCAACTTCGACACCGCCCTCTAACGCCGGCGGCCCTTCTTGGGCGGCTTCGGCGACTTGGCGATCACCCGTCCGCCCCAGACGTACCCGGCCAGTTCGATGACCGGGCAGTCGGGGTCGGCGGGTGCCCGCGTCTGGTCCTTGAACTGGTTGATCCGGGCCCCGGACGCGACCACGATGCGCACCCCCTCGGGCACGGTCATGTTGACCGTGCCGGCCACGACGGCCAGCTGCACGACGATCCGGCGCGACTGGAGCAGCGCCTCGCGCAGGTCGAGGTCGACCTTGCCGCCGATCGAGCTGACCGGCACGGTCGAGGGCACCACCCACCGGCCGCCGCGCGACTCGTTGCGGAAGACGGCCGCGACGGGCCGGCTGTGCAGGGCGAACGGCTGCTGGTCGGGCGGCAGCAGATCCCGGGTGAGCGTCGTGAGCTGCCCGAGCGTCTGGGAGCGGTAGGCGGCGTCGACGCGTTCCTCGTGTTCGAGGCGGGACAACCGCCCGTCGGCGGCGGCCTCGGTGAGCACGGCGATGACGTGCTCACGGTCGGCGTCGGAGGCCCGCAGCTCCTCGGGCCGGGGGCCCGACTGGGCTTCCCTGGGGGTGACCAGGGCGGCGATCCATTCGCGGAAGTCGCTACTCACCCCTTGAGATTACGGCGCGCCCGGCCGATCCCCACCAGGGACTGACCCGGACATGCAACGGCTCCGGCCCTGACGCGCTCTAAGGGACATGCGGGAAGACGACCAGTTCGAGAAGTTCGCCGACGGGCGGGCCGACGCGCTGCTGCGCTTCGGCTACGTCCTGTCCGGCGACCCGCACGACGCCGCCGACCTCGTCCAAGAGGCGCTGGCCCGATTACGCGCCTCCTGGCACCGGGTCCAGCGCAAGGACGACCCCGAACGCTACGTGCGCACCACCATGACCCGCCTCCACCTGCGCCAGTGGCGGCTGCGCAGCCGGGAGCGCCCGACCGCCGAACCGCCCGACCGGGGCACGCCGCCGGTCTACGACGAGACCTCCGACCTCGGCGACGCGCTGGCCGCGCTGCCCCGGCGGCAGCGGGCGGTGATCGTGCTGCGCTACTACACGGGCCTGACCGACGAGGAGATCGCCGCCACACTCGGCGTCTCGCGGGGCACCGTGCGCAGCCAGGCGTTCCGCGCGCTGGCGCGGCTGCGCGGGCAGCTGAAGTCCGACGGGTTCAGGAGGGTCTGATGCGCGACGACTTCGAACAGCGCCTGGAGTCCGGCCTCCGGCTCCTGGCCGACCGCGCCCCGACCGCCCCGCCCGACCTGATGGCACGAGTGCGGGCCCGCCGTCCCCGGCGCTGGTGGAAGGCGCTGGCGGCGTTCGTGACGACGGGCGCGCTCGTGGGGACGGGCGTGATCGTCACCTCCCCCGGCGGTGGCCCCGCCCCGCGCCCCGACATCGAGAAGGCGTCCCACTCGGTGCCCCTGCTGATGCCGGACGGCCGCCGTTACGACGTCGTGGCCATGATCGACCGGGGTCACGCGCTCATCCGCACGGGTGAGCGCGACCGCACCGACGGGTTGTGGTCCCTCGACCTGGCCACCGGGCGGCCGAAGCGCCTGGTCGCGGTGTCGACGCCCAAGGGCAGTGTGATCAACTTCTGGTCGGCCGCCGTCGGGGAGGGTCAGCTCGTCTGGTGGACGTCCCGGAAGGTCAAGGGGAAGATGACCACCACGTTCTTCGCCGCGCCCGTGACCGGCGGCCGGCAGCGGGTGGTGGCCGAGGCCCCCGGCTCCCCGCTCGACCACACGATCGCCGACGGCAAGGTCATCTGGTCGCCGGGCGGCACCGGCGGCGTCTACGAGGTGCCGCTCTCGGGCGGCGTCCCGAGGCTGGTCAAGGGCACCGAGGGCATGCACATGCTGCAATGGCCGTGGGTCGGCACCCCGCCGTTCCGCCAGAAGAAGCCCGCCATCGTCAACGGCGAGATCCTCAACGCCCTGACGGGCGAGCGGCGCACCACCTCGGGCTGGAGCGCCCCCGCCCAGTGTTCGGTGACCTGGTGCATGTCCCGCGACCGGGTCGGACTGCGCGACGGCACCCGGGTCAGGGCGGTGCCGCAGATGTTCCTGGCCGACCCGCCCGCTCTCGACCGCTTCGTGCTCCCGCGCACCCCGGGCAGGGGTCTGATCGACCTGGCCACCGGACGGACCATCGACCTGGCCGCCGAGGACAACCCGGTGCTCGACTACCGCATGAAAGCGCTGACCTACGTGAAGGGCGGCCGTCTGGTGATCGTCGACCTGGCGGCGGTACCCGGGGTGAACCCCTAGTCGCCGCTCCGGGATCTCCGCCGCACGGAGGAGGTCCCGGATCGGCCTTTCCGCCGATTACGGCGGCGTCCACGGGGGCGACGCTGAACCCATGAATCCCCGCATCGCCTTCATCGGCGCGCCTCTGCTCACCCTCGTCTACGGGGTGATCCGCCTGCTGAGCGAGCACGGTCCCGGCCTCGGCTGGACCACCGGCCACATCGCCTTCCTGGTCGCCCTCGGCCTCTACGGCGTGGTGCTGATCCAGCTCGACCGGCACACCTTCACCGGCTTCACCGTCGTGGGCTTCGCCGGGCTGCTCGCCTTCGCGGCGCAGTTCGTCATCGACCTCGTGGTGGGCTTCATGGCCGCCGACCGGGCGGAGATGAGCGACCTGTTCGGCCGGGTCTACGACACCCCGGGCCTGGACCTGCTCGTGCGGCAGGCCGGTCCGCCGCTGTTCTACCTCGCCCTGTTCGCGATCATGACCCACCTCGCGAGCCAGCGCCGGATTCCCTTCTGGATCCCGGTCGCCGTGCTGGTGGCCAGCGTGCTTCCCGCGTTCAACCTCGACCTGCTGCCGGTCTCGGCGGTGATCATCCTGATCGCCTTCGCGGCCACCGTCCGGGAGATTGTTGACCTGGAGCAGGCCCGCCCCTAGCCTGAGCGAAATATGAGCCCTGTTCATTTGGGCAGATTCCTGGCGCGAGCCACGGTCGGCCTCCGGCCGCCCGCGTCTCACCCTCATGTTCGGAGGCTCTCGTGCCTCGTGACCGGCAGGCCCGCCTCGCCACGTTCGCGGTGTTCTTCGTGCAGGGCCTCACGTTCTCGACGCTGCTCACCCAGGTCGCGGCGCTGCAGCGCAAACACGGCCTCGACGACGGCCAGCTGACCCTCCTCCTGCTGGTCGTGCCGGTCATCGCGGGCGTGGGCAGCGTCGTCGCGGGCCAGGTGGCGGCCCGGTGGGGCAGCCGGTTCATGCTCCTGTACGTCCAGCCGCTCGCCTGCGCCGCCGTCGCGTTCAGCGGGTGGGCGGCGAGCGTGCCGGTCCTGGTGGCGGCGCTGGTGCTGTTCGGGCTGGGCCTGGGCGGGGTCGACGCCGGGATGAACATGCAGGGCACCGCCGTCGAGCGGCGCTACGCCCGGCCGGTCATGACGGGGTTCCACGCGTTGTGGAGCCTGGCGGCGGTGATCGGGGCCGCGTGGGCGTCGAACGCGGCGGGGCTCGGCCTCGACCTGGGGCCGGCGTTCACGGTCGTGATGATCCCGGCCGCGGTGATCTCGCTGGCCGCCAACCGGTGGTTGTTCGGCCCGGCCGAGGAGCACGTCGAGACGGCCGTGGACACCGGCCCGGTCACGATCCCGTGGCGGCCGATCCTGCCGCTGTGCCTGGCGATGGCGTTCCTCTACGTCGGCGACGCGTCGGTGTCGAACTTCGGGTCGGTCTACTTCGACCAGGCGCTCGCCGCCGAGGCGTGGCTGGCCCCGTGGGCGCTGGGCGCCTACCAGGCGACGACCTTCATCGTCCGGGTGGGCGGCGACGCGGCGGTCAGCCGGTTCGGGCCCGCCACGATCGTGCGGGCCGGCGGGCTGGTCGCGGCGCTGGGCTTCCTGCTGATCGTGGTCGCGCCCAACGAGGCGGCGGCGATCGCCGGGTTCGCGCTGACCGGGGTCGGGTTGTCGGTGGTCGCGCCGCAGTCGTTCTCGGCGGCCGGGCGGCTCGACCCGGCCGGGACCGGGGTGGCCATCGCCCGGGTCAACATGTTCAACTACGTCGGCTTCATCGTCGGGGCCGCGCTGGTCGGCGGCATCGGCGACGCCGCCGGGTTCCAGGCCGCCTTCCTCGCGCCGCTGATCCTGGCCGGCGGCATCGTGGTGCTGGCTAGGGGCTTCGCATCTCCCGTACGGCTCCCGCGAGCCGATGGCCGGGCCACCGGGCGAAACCGATGACCACCGCCGGGCCGTCGACCGGCTCGGCGGCCAGACCGGCGGCGACCGCCTGGGCGGCGAACGCGCGGGCGTCCCAGTCGGGCGGCAGTTCGGCGAACAGGTGCAGCCCGGCCGAGATGCCGCAGACCTTCACCTCGGGGAACCGCTCGGCCAGCGCGCCCACCAGGGCGTCGCGGCGGGCGCGGTATTCGCGCCGCATCCGCCGCAGGTGGCGGTCGTAGGCGCCGGTGGCGATGAAGTGGGCGAGGGTGTACTGGTCGAGCACCGGTGACCCCAGGTCGAACTCACCCCGGAACTTCCGCAACTCGGCGGCGAGCGAGGCGGGCGCGACCAGCCAGCCCAGCCGCAGGCCCGGCGCGAGGGCCTTGCTGACGCTCCCGGCCAGCACCACCCGGCCGGGGGCGAGCCCCTGGAGGCAGCCGACGGGTTCGCGGTCGAACCGGAACTCGGCGTCGTAGTCGTCCTCGAGCACGGTCGCGCCGGTCCGGGCGGCCCAGGAGATCAGCTCGGCCCGGCGGCGCGGCGACAACACCACCCCGGTCGGATAGTGGTGGGCCGGGGTCAGCAGCACCGCGGTGGCGCCGCTGCGGGCCAGTTCGGCGACGTCGATGCCCTCGTCGTCGACCGGGATCCCGACCAGCTCGGCCCCCGCCCTGCGGAGCAGCGGCGTCTGCCGCTCGCTGGTGGGCAGCTCGGTGGCCAGCCGCAACGGCCCGAGCGCCTGGACGACCAGCGACAACCCCTGCGCCACCCCGGTGACCACCACGACGTTCTCGGGCTCGGCCCGCGCCGCCCGGACCCGCCGCAGGTAGGCCGCGAGCTCGCCGCGCAGCTCGGGCACGCCGCCGGGATCGCCGTAGTCGAGCGCGTCGTGCGGCAGCGTGGCCAGCACGTGGCGGTAGGAGGCGCTCCACGCCTGCCGGGGGAAGGCCCCCAGGTCGGGCGAGGTCGGCCGGCCGCCGAACTCCCCCGCCGCGTCGGCCGGTGAGGCCGGTTCCTCGATCGTGACGGCCGCCACGGTGGTCCCGGCCCCGATCCGCGACTCCAGGAAGCCCTCGGCGACGAGCTGCTCGTACGCCTCGACGACCACCCCCCGCGAGACCGCCAGATCCCGCGCCAGATCACGGCTCGCCGGGAGCCGGGTGCCCGCGGGCAGCCGGCCGGTTCGCACCGCCTCGCGGAGTTCGCCGGCCACCTGGCGGGCGAGACCGCCGGCCTGGCGGTCAAGGGAGAGATGCAGGTCGGCCAACGATTGGTCCTCGTTTTACCGGAGGGATTGGACTGATTCTGTGAACCATTTCATTCCTAGCATCCATCGTCATGAGCAGAGGCACGACGGTGGCCGCGGCGGCGGGGGCGATGTTCCTGGTGGGCACTCTCGCCGCGGTGAGTGACCTGATCAAGGACTATCCCCTCTACGGCGGGCAAACGGTGCGTTACGCCGTCGCCGCCCTGATCATGTTCGTGATCATGAAGACGAGTTCCAGGACCGTGGCCCACCTCACGGTAAAGGATTTCGGGCTCCTGGTCGCACTCGCGCTGACCGGCCTGGTGCTGTTCAACGTCTGCGTGGTCGAGTCGACCAGGGGAGCCGGACCGGCGCTCGTGGGGACCATGCTGGCGACGGTGCCCCTGGTGATGGCGGTGGTGACCACACGCAGGCCCAGACCCCGGCTGGTCGTGGCTGCGGGGATCGTGGTGGCCGGGGCGCTGCTGGCGACCGGGCTCGGCGGGGGCGGGGTCGACTCGCTGCTCTGGGCGCTGGGGGCGGTCGCCTGCGAGGTCTGCTTCTCGCTGCTGGCGCTGCCGCTGCTGCCGAAACTGGGGGCGGTGGGGGTGACGGCCTGGTCGGTGGCGCTGGCCGTGCCGCTGCTGGCCGTGACGGGGCTGGCCGTCGACGGCGCGGCGTTCCTGCGCGTGCCGACGGTCCCCGAGGCGCTGGGCTTCGCCTATCTCGCCTCGGTGGTGACGTGTGGCGCGTTCTTCCTCTGGTACACCGCTCTCCCGCGACTGGGGCCCGGCCGGGCCGGGTTGTTCGCCGGCGTGATCCCGGTCGGCGCGATCACGACCGGGACCCTCATCGGGCTGGGCCTGCCCTCGGGCGCCGAACTGGCCGGCGCCGCGATCGTCGTGGGCGGCATCGTGGTCGGGCTGCTACCCGATCGGCCAGTGCGGGTGCGGGTCGTCCATGTTCTTCCGGACGGACCGGATCAGCATGAAGACCAGGGCGCCCACGATCACGACGACACCGATGATGCCCAGCGCGATGATGGCCATGATTCCTCCCGCGTTCAGGTCTAATGTCTAGTTTCTCACTATTTGTCCCTTCGGGCGGGGGTGTCGGGCGGTTGCCGTACAGTCTTTGCAGACTCACACCGGCGTGATCAACGGAGGCTCGACCCCATGCCCGAGTTCAGCTACACCGACCTCCTCCCCCTGGGGGCCGATGAGACGGAATACCGGCTGATCACCTCCGAAGGGGTCCGGGTCGTCGAGGCCGCCGGGCGGCGGTTCCTCGAGGTCGAGCCCGAGGCGCTGCGGTTGCTGACCGAGACCGCGATCCACGACATCTCCCACTACCTGCGCGCCTCCCACCTGGCCCAGCTCCGCAAGATCGTCGACGACCCCGAGTCGAGCGGCAACGACCGGTTCGTCGCCCTCGACCTGCTGAAGAACGCGTCGATCTCGGCCGGCGGCGTGCTCCCCATGTGCCAGGACACCGGCACCGCGATCGTGATGGGCAAACGCGGCCGCCACGTGCTCACCGACGGCCGCGACGCCGAGCACATCTCGCGGGGCGTCTACGACGCGTACACGAAACTGAACCTGCGCTACTCCCAGATGGCCCCGATCACCATGTGGGAGGAGAAGAACACCGGCTCCAACCTGCCCGCCCAGATCGAGCTCTACGCCGAGGGCGACGACGCCTACAAGCTGCTGTTCATGGCCAAGGGCGGCGGGTCGGCCAACAAGTCGTTCCTCTACCAGGAGACCAAGGCGGTCCTCAACGAGAAGCGCATGCTGGCGTTCCTCGAAGAGAAGATCCGTTCTCTCGGCACCGCCGCCTGCCCGCCCTACCATCTGGCCGTCGTCGTGGGGGGCACCTCCGCCGAGTTCGCCCTGAAGACCGCCAAGTACGCCAGCGCCCGCTACCTCGACGCGCTGCCGACCGAGGGTTCGCCCGAGGGCCACGGCTTCCGCGACCTCGAGATGGAGCAGAAGGTCTTCGAGCTCACCCAGAAGCTCGGCATCGGCGCCCAGTTCGGCGGCAAGTACTTCTGCCACGACGTGCGCGTGATCCGGCTGCCCCGCCACGGCGCGTCGTGCCCGGTCGCCATCGCGGTCTCGTGCTCGGCCGACCGGCAGGCCCTGGCCAAGATCACCGCCGAGGGCGTCTTCCTGGAGCAGCTCGAGACCGACCCGGCGCGGTTCCTGCCCGACACCACCGACGCGCACCTCGGCGGCGACGTCGTGAGCGTCGACCTCAACCGGCCGATGTCCGAGGTCCTGGCCGAGTTGTCGAAATACCCGGTGAAGACCCGTCTGTCGCTGACCGGCCCGCTGGTCGTGGCCCGCGACATCGCCCACGCCAAGATCGGCGAGCTCCTCGACGCCGGCGGTGAGATGCCCCAATACCTCAAGGACCACGCCGTCTACTACGCCGGACCGGCGAAGACCCCCGAGGGCTACGCCTCCGGCTCCTTCGGCCCCACGACCGCCGGGCGCATGGACTCCTACGTCGAGCGGTTCCAGGCGGCCGGCGGCTCGATGGTCATGCTGGCCAAGGGCAACCGGTCGAAGCAGGTCACCGACGCCTGCGCGTCCTACGGCGGGTTCTACCTGGGCTCGATCGGCGGCCCGGCGGCGCGGCTCGCGCAAGACTGCATCAAGAAGGTCGAAGTCCTGGAATATCCGGAACTCGGCATGGAAGCGGTCTGGAAGATCGACGTGGTCGACTTCCCGGCCTTCATCGTGGTGGACGACAAGGGCAACGACTTCTTCACCGACACAACTGGGCCGATTCTGTCCATCGGACGCCGAACCTGACCGAGTTTGACAAAAGTTCTCGACAACGAATCGGCCCGGTCTCTACAGGCACTCGTACACAAATCGGTAAGCTGCCACCCATGCGTGCGCCGTCCGGATACCAGTTAGCCGCGCGCTACCGGCTCCTCCAGCCGGTAGGCCGCGGCGGCATGGGCACGGTGTGGCGTGCGCGTGACGAGCTTCTCGACCGCGATGTGGCGGTCAAGGAGGTGCGGCTGCCCCTCGTCCTCGACGAGGAACTGCGGGCCGAGCTGTGCGCCCGCACCGAACGCGAAGGCCGGGCCACCGCGATGGTCGCCCACCCCTCGGTGATCACCGTCTACGACGTCGTCACCGAAGACGACCGCCCGTGGATCGTCATGGAGCTGCTGAAGGCCCAGTCGCTCGAAGAGCTGGTCAAAGCCCAGGGCCCGCAACACCCCATCAGGGTCGCCGAGATCGGCCGGCAGGTGCTCGGCGCGCTGCGCGCCGTCCACGCGAAGGGCATCCTCCACCGCGACGTGAAGCCCAGCAACGTGCTCGTCACCGACGACCGGGCGGTGCTCACCGACTTCGGACTGGCCGCACTCGAAGGTGACGTTTCCATTACCCAGGCGGGCATCGTCCTGGGCTCCGCCGGTTACATCGCGCCCGAGCGCGTCCTGGGTGACAAGGCGTCCCCCGCCGCCGATCTGTGGTCGCTCGGGGCCACCCTCTACACCGCCGTCGAAGGCCGGGGCCTCCACGGCCGCCGCACCGCCGCCGCCGCGCTGGCCGCCCTCACGAGCGGCGCCCCCATACCGATGGACAACGCCGGCGCGCTGGCCCCCGTGCTCCGCGGCCTGCTGCAGATCGACCCGGCGGTCCGGCTCGACGGCGTGCGGGCCGCGTTGATGCTGGCCAGGATCGCCGCGGGCGGCACGGCCGAGGAGCCCATCGCGGTGCACCGGCCCCCGGTCAGGCCGTCGCCGCCGCCCGCGTTCGCACCGCCGCCCGTCCGCAAGCCGCCCCATCGGGGCTAGCACCGGGCCGACAACCGCCCGGCCGTCCCGAGGCCGCAGAGCCCCCACGTCTTCCCCCGCGAGCCCCACCCGACCGGGGAGTTCCAGGCGGTGCCCGTCCCGGCGCAGCGACGCCGGCCGGCCGAAGGCTCACACCGGAAGCCGGCCACCTACGACGCACCCATCGGCCCGCTGACCCGGAGCTTCTGGAACTTCGTCCGGATAGTGCTGCCCCGGCGGTTCTGGCCGAAGAAATTTCGCAAGTGAACCTAAAGCGTTCCTCAAGGCCTAGGACGCTATCTTTCTAGTCATGCAGAGCAGGCTGCTGGCCGAGCGCTACGAACTGATATCTCCCCTCGGGCGCGGCACGATGGGCACCGTCTGGCGTGCCGTCGACCGGACGCTGGGGCGTGACGTGGCGGTCAAGGAGATCCGCCAGGATCCCGGGCTGACCCAGGAGCAGCGCACCGAACTCCGCGAACGCATGATCCGCGAAGGCCGCGCCGCCGCGCGCGTCCACCACCCCTCCGTCGCGACGATCTTCGACGCCATCGAGGTCGGCGGCGTGCCGTGGATCATCATGGAACTCGTCGAGGGCCGCTCCCTCGAACAGGTCGTGGACGAGGACGGCCCGCTCCCGCCCCGCCTGGTCGCCGAGATCGGCGCCGACCTGCTGGGCGCCCTGCGCGCCGCCCACGCGTCCGACATCCTGCACCGCGACGTGAAGCCGAGCAACGTGCTGATCACCCACTCGGGGCGGGTGGTCCTGACCGACTTCGGCATCGCCAAGTCCCGCGGCGACTCGGCCCTGACCCAGACCGGCATGGTCATCGGCTCTCCCGGCTACACGGCCCCCGAGCGGGCCCGGGGCGACTACACCGGGCCGGAATCCGACCTGTGGTCGTTGGGCGCGACCCTCTATTTCGCGGTGGAGGCCCGGCCGGCGTACGAACGCCGCTCGATCGCCGAGACCCTGGCCGCCCTGATGACCGAGGTGTGCGACCCGCCCAGGAACGCCGGCCAGCTGCGGCCGGTCCTGGAGGCGATGCTGGAGAAGGACCACACGAAGCGCATCACGGCCGAACGCGCCTCAGTCCTGCTCCGCGCCGTCGCCGACACCCCGACGATGACCCAGTTCCCGACGACGGCCGCCCCCAGGCCGACCGGCGGGGCCTTCGCCCCCGACGCGGTCTCGCCCTACGGAGACAGCGGCCGCGACCCGAGCGTCGACCGCCCGTTCGGCGTCCCCCGGCCGGTGCTGGGCAGCGCTGCGGCCCCGCCAGACCCGAACCGGACGACGACGCCCACACCCGCTTCCGAGGTTTCCGGACGGGGAGGCGCGACTCCGGGCGGCGGGCATCCAGGGGCACCCCGGCCTGCCGGCCCGGCGACTCCGGGTCCCGGCGGCAGCCATCTCGGGATCACGCCATATGACGTGGACGGGGGAAGGCCAGGCGCGGGAGCAGGCGACGCGGGCACTCCCTCGGGACGTGGCGGACGGGCGCAGGAACGTGGCGCGCCGACCCCAGATCCCGAAATTTCGGTAGCTGGTGGCCCTGGTTCCGGTGGCCCTGGTTCCGGCAGTCGGGAGTCGGGCGGCCTTGGCTCGATCGCACCCGTCTCCGGCGCTCCCGGTTCCGGCGGCCCAAGTTTGGGCGCCCCGGGCTCTGACGCTCCAGGTTCTGGTGGACCGGGTGCTGGTGGACCGGGTGCTGGCGGACCGGGTGCTGGCGGACCGGGTGCTGGCGCTCCGGGTTCTGCGGGGCCGGGCTCTGGCCAGCCGGGTTGGGGATCAGGCGGCCACACGGCCACCCCAGATGCCGAAATTTCCGGATCTGGAGCCGGAGCCCCACCAGCAGGCGGAGTCCCAAGCGACTTCGCCGCAGACGTTCACCCCACGTGGGCAGGTCCCGATGTTTCGGTATCCGGCTTCGTGAGCTCGCGCCCCTCCGGCGCTCCGGGTTCCCCACATGGGCCAGGCGCAGCAGATAGTCAGGGTCCTGCCGGTTGGCCGGATTCAGCAAATGCCCACCCTGGAGCAGGTGGCACCGGCGGAAGTGGCCCGGGTGCAGGTGGACCGGTCGCAGGTGCGCCAGGCGCAGGCAGCCCACGCGCCGCAGGTCCGGGCATCGCAGGTCCCAGTGCCGCAGGCCGAGGTGCTGGCGGTCCCGGCGTCGGTGGCTCCGGCGTGGGTGGCTCCGGCGTTGGTGGGCCTGGGTCCGCGGACTTCGAGGATCCCGATGCCACTCGTTTCCGCCGGCCCGCCGTCTCCGATGACCAGACCGTCGTCGTCGTCAAATCCGACCCCGCCGGTCTGGCCGACGACGTCACCGTCGTCCAAGGCCAGCTCCCCGGCAGGCGCGTCTACCCGCCCGACCCCGGCGCCCGTCGTCTCGACGTCGACACCGACGCCACTCCCCCCTCGGCCCTCCCGTTGCCGCCCCACCCGCCACAACCCCCGCAGCAGCACTGGGCTCCGCCGCCCGCCAACTACCCGCCGCCGCAACCTCCCCCGGGCCCCGGCTTCCCCCACGCCCAGCCCTACCCCGAGCCCGATCCCAACGTCACCCAGGCCGTCCCCCGGGGTCTGGGCACCGACATCTTCTCGATGCAGCGCACCCCGCCCCCTCCGGCCACCAAGCCGAAGGGCAAGGGCCGGCTGGTCCTGCTGCTGGTGCTGGCGTTCGTCGCGTTCGTGGCGCTGGCCGTCGTGGCCGTCTCGGCGTTCGGGGCCAACTCGGCCGCGCCGGTCAGGACCGCCGGGCGGATCATCCCGCCCAGCCCCACTGCGGCCACCTACCCGCCGGAGCCTCCGGCCCCGGCTGCCGCCAAGGGCACCGAGCGGCAGCAGGGCGAGGGGTACACCATCGACGTTCCGGCGGGCTTCATCCGTACAGAGAAGGGAACCCAGGTCTCCTTCTCGGCCAAGGGCAAGGCCACCATCCGGGTGGCCAGGGTTCAGATCACCACCGATCTGCTGAAGTCGATCGAGGCCGCCGAGGCGAAGCAGCCCTATGACGGCTACGAGCTCATCCGGATCGCGCCGCTGGAGACCTCCCCTTACAAGGGGGCCGACACGGCCGAGTGGGAGTACGCCTACGAGGGCAAGACCGGGCTGGTCCACGTCGTGGCCCGGTGGGTCGACGTGCCCGACGAAGGGGCGTTCGCGATCTACTACGCGGTTCCCGAAGCGCAGTGGGCCAAGTCCAAGAAGCAGCGGGACGCCGTTTTCGCCTCGTTCCGGTTCCAGCGGCACCCCGGCTGAATCATCCGCCCGTCTGAGGACAGACTGGGGGTATGACGCGCATCGAGCATGACTCCATGGGCGAGGTCGAGGTCCCCGATCTCGCCAAGTGGCGGGCGCAGACGCAGCGTGCGGTGGAGAACTTCCCGGTCTCCGGCCGGGGGCTGGAGCCGGCGCACATCTCCGCGCTGGGCACGGTCAAGGCCGCCGCGGCCGTGGTGAACGCCTCCTACGGCCTGCTGGAGGCCGACATGGCGGCGGTGATCGCCGAGGCGGCCGGTGAGGTGGCCGCGAACAAGTGGGACGAGCACTTCCCGGTCGACGTCTTCCAGACCGGCTCGGGCACCTCGTCGAACATGAACGCCAACGAGGTGATCGCGACGCTGGCCGAGGAGCGGCTGGGGCGGGCGGTGCACCCGAACGACCACGTCAACGCCGCGCAGTCGTCCAACGACGTGTTCCCCTCCTCCATCCACGTCGCCGCCGTGATCGAGCTGACGAGGAACCTCACCCCGGCGCTGGAACATCTGGCCACCGCGCTGGAGTCGAAGTCCGTCGAGTTCGCCGAGGTGGTGAAGTCGGGACGGACCCATCTCATGGACGCCACCCCGGTCACCCTCGGCCAGGAGTTCGGCGGGTACGCCGCCCAGATCGAGCTCGGCATCGAGCGGCTGCAGTCGGCCCTCCCGAGGGTGGCCGAGTTGCCGCTGGGCGGGACCGCCGTCGGCACCGGCGTCAACACCCCCGACCGCGAGTGGGCCGGGAAGGTGATCGCGGAGATCTCCCGCGCCACCGGCCTGCCGTTCACCGAGGCCAGGAACCACTTCGAGGCCCAGGGGGCGCGTGACGCCCTCGTCGAGGCGTCGGGGGTGCTGAAGACGATCGCGGTCTCGCTCAACAAGATCGCCAATGACCTGCGGTGGATGGGGTCGGGGCCGCGGACGGGGCTGGGCGAGCTCAACCTGCCCGACCTCCAGCCGGGGTCGTCGATCATGCCGGGGAAGGTCAACCCGGTCGTGCCCGAGGCGGTGACGATGGTCGCCGCGCAGGTCGTCGGGAACGACGCGACGATCACCATGGCGGGGGCGTCGGGCTCGTTCGAGCTGAACGTGCAGATGCCGGTGATCGCGCGGAACCTGCTGGAGTCGATCAGGCTGCTCGGGAACGTGTCGCGGCTGCTGGCCGACCGCTGCGTGCGCGGCGTCACGGCCAACGCCGACCGGCTGCGGGAGTACGCCGAGTCGTCCCCCTCGATCGTCACCCCGCTGAACCGGTACGTCGGCTACGAGGAGGCCGCCCGCATCGCGAAGCAGGCGCTCCAGGAGCGGAAGACCATCCGGGAGGTCGTCGTCCAGCGAGGGCACGTCGCCAATGGCACGCTCACCGAGGAACAGCTGGACGACCTCCTCGACGTGCTCCCCATGACCGGGCACATACCCGAAAAGGCCGTTATGTCGGATCCCCACATGGGCGGCGGGGAACCCACCCCGTAGATTCGGGTCACATGACGAAAGACCTCGCCGGGCGGACGGCCCTGGTGACGGGCGCGGGCAGCGGCATCGGACGGGCGTGCGCGATCAGGCTGGCGGCGGCGGGGGCCCACGTGGTCGTCGCCGACCTGCGGGAACACGAGGCGGCCGAGACCGCGGCCATGATCGGAGGCGTCGCGGTCACGGCCGACCTGGCCGATCCGGCCGCCTACGAGGACGGGCCGCTCATCGAGCACGCGGCCCGGGCCGACGTGATCGTCAACAACGCCGGGTTCCAGCACGTCGCACCCATCGAGGAGTTCCCGCCGGAGGTCTTCTCCCGTCTCCTGTCGGTGCAGGTGGAGGCGCCCTTCCGGCTGGTGCGCGCGGCGATGTCGTCCATGAAGGAGAACCGGTTCGGCCGGGTGGTGAACATCTCCTCGGTGCACGGGCTGCGGGCCTCGCCGTTCAAGGTGGCCTACGTGACGGCCAAGCACGCCCTCGAAGGGCTGTCGAAGGTGATCGCCCTCGAAGGGGCGCCCTACGGGATCACCTCGACCTGTGTCTGCCCGGCCTACGTGCGCACGCCGCTCGTCGAGAACCAGATCGCCGCGCAGGCGGAGGCGCACCGGATCTCGCCCGAAGAGGTCGTCGAGCGCATCATGTTGCAACCGGCCGCGATCAAACGGCTGGTCGAACCCGAAGAGGTGGCCGAGATGGTCGCCTATCTGTGCGGCCCTGCGGGATCGTTCATCACGGGGGTGTCCATTCCACTCGACGGAGGCTGGAGCGCGCGATAGATGAACGTCTTCCTGGAACTGCTGGCCAGGGAGGCCTCGGCCGTCGAGTTCGAGGGGCCGGTGCTGCAGGCGCGGGCGGCCGGCGCCGACCCGGCCACGCTGGAGGAGCTGGAGCGCGAGAAGGTCGCCGCGCTGCGGATCAGGGCCGTGATGCGCCGCCGGGCCCGCCGCGAGGCGGAGTTGTCGGCGCTGTTCGACACCGCCAAGGACCTCGCGGGCCTGCGTGACATCGACGCCGTCCTGGCCGCCATCGTGCGCCGGGCGCGCGGGCTGCTCGGCACCGACGTGGCCTACCTGACGCTCAACGACGCCGAGCAGGGCGACACGTACATGCGGGTCACCGACGGCGTGATCACCGCCCGGTTCCGTTCCGTACGCCTCCCTCTCGGCGCCGGCCTCGGCGGCCTGGTGGCCCAGACGGGCGAGGGATACGCGACCTCCGACTACTTCGCCGACGAACGGTTCCGGCACACGATCCCGATCGACGACGCCGTCACCGAAGAGGGCCTGGTGGCGATCCTGGGCGTGCCGCTGCGGCTGGGCGGCCAGGTCATCGGCGTGTTGTTCGCGGCCGACCGGGGCGCGCGGCCGTTCGCGCGGGAGGAGATCGCGTTGTTGTCGTCGCTGGCCGCGCACGCCTCGGTCGCCATCGACACCGCGCGGCTGCTGGAGGAGACCCGGGCCGCGCTGACCGAGCTGAGCGAGGCCAACCGGCTGATCCGCAACCACTCCACGGCCATCGAGCGGGCCGCCGACGCGCACGACCGGATGACCGGCCTGGTGCTGCGGGGCGGCGGGGTCGAGGACGTCGCGGCGGTGGTCACCGAGGTCATCGGCGGCAAGCTGACCGTGCTCGACGGCGCCGGCGAGCCCCTGGTGGGCGATCCGGGCGACGTCGACCCGGCCGTGCCCGACGCCGCGCGGGCCTCCCGGGCGCTGGGCCGGTCGGTGGAGCGCGGCCGGAACCTGATCGCCTCGGTCGACGTGGGCGGCTCGGAGAGCGCGCCGCTGTGCACGCTGGTGCTGCGCACGGCCGGGCCGGTGGCCGACACCGACCGGCGCATCCTGGAGCGGGCCGCCCTGGTGACCGCGCTGCTGCTGCTGTTCCGCCGCAGCGTGGCCGACGCCGAGGGCCGGGTGCGCGGCGAGCTGCTCGACGACCTGATCGCCCGGCCCGACCTGGCCGGGCTGCCCGAGCGGGCCCGCCGCCTGGGCGTCGACCTGGGTGAGCCCCACGTGCTGGTGACCGTCAGCCACGACGGGCAGCGGGAGCGGGCCGCGTTCTGGGCGTCGTCGGAGGCGGCCCTCACGGGCGGCCTGGCGACCGCGCGCGGCGACGAGGTGGTGCTGCTGCTCCCGGGCGACAAACCGGGCGTGACGGCCAAACGGGTGGCCGCCGAACTGTCGGCCAGCCTGGGCCGGCCGGCCACCGCGGGCGCGGCGCAGGCGGGGTCCGACGTGGCCGCCGCCTACGAGGAGGCCCGCCGGTGCGCGGCGGCCCTGCTGGCGCTCGGCCGGGCGGGCGACGGCGCGGGCGCGGCCGAACTCGGCTTCGTCGGCCTGGTGATCGGCGAGGGACGCGACGTGGCGGGGTTCGTGCACGGCACGATCGGGGCGGTCGGCGACTACGACGAGAAGAAGGGCACCCAGCTCGTCCAGACCCTGGTCGCCTACTTCGCCTGCGGCGGGCAGCTGACCAGGACCGCCGAGGCCCTGCACATCCACGTCAACACGGTCACCCAGCGGCTCGACCGGATCAGGCGGCTGCTCGGCGACGACTGGCAGGAGCCGGAGCGGGCGCTGGAGATCCAGCTCGCGCTGCGGCTCGGTAGCGCCTTCCGCCATCCGGGCGGCCGGTGATATGTGCGGTACGCCCATGGTTGTGATGGGCGTCACTCCCTAGGTTGTGAGCATGAACATGGAACGAATCAGCACCGCGAGGTTGACGCAGAACGTCCGGTCGGTGCCCGGCGCCGAGGGCGAAGCGGTGCTGTTCGTGCACGGCAATGTGTCGTCCGGCGCCTTCTGGGAGGACACCCTCACGGCGTTCGCCGCCACCCACCGGCCGCTCGCGGTCGACCTGCGCGGCTTCGGCGACACCGACCCCGAGCCGGTCGACGCCTCGCGCGGGGTGCGCGACTACAGCGACGATGTGCTGGCGCTGCTCGACGCGCTGGAGATCGACCGGGTGCACCTGGTCGGCTGGAGCCTGGGCGGCGGCGTGGTGCTCCAGGCGCTCATGGACCGCCCGTCGGTCGTGGCGAGCGTGACGCTGGTCAACCCGGTCTCGCCGTACGGCTTCGGCGGCACCCACGACGTCGCGGGCACGGTCACCCACGCCGACCACGCGGGCAGCGGCGCCGGCGGCGCCAACCCCGACTTCGTCTCGGCCCTGGCCAACGGCGACACCGGCGACGGCCCGGTGACACCGTTGCGGGTCTTCCGCACGACGTACGTGAAGAACCCCGTGCCCGGCGAGGAGCGCTGGGTCGCCTCGATGCTGACCACCCGCATCGGCGACGACCACTACCCGGGCGACGCGGCCCCCTCGGACAACTGGCCCGGTGTCGGGCCCGGCACCCGGGGCGTGCTGAACACCCTGTCGCCCGCGCACTTCCGCATCGACCTGAGCGGCGTCGACCCGAAGCCGCCGATCCTGTGGCTGCGCGGCGCCGACGACGTGATCGTCTCGGACGCCTCGCTGTTCGACCTGGCCCACCTGGGCGCCCTCGGCGCGATCCCCGGCTCCCCTGGCATCCCGGCCCAGCCGATGATCGGCCAGACCAGGGCGTTCCTGGAGGCGTACGGGAACCACACCGAGGTCGTCATCGACGACTGCGGCCACAGCCCGCACATCGAGAAGCCCGAGGAGTTCCGCGAGGCGCTCCGCAAGCACCTGGGTTAGAGCATTCCGTAACGCCGCTTGAGCGAGTCGGTCATGCGCTTCCAGCCGGTGGGCGGGCGCGGGGTCTCCAGCGTCCGCACGACCGCCCTGCCGCGCTGCGTCTCGACCGCGAAGCGGAGGTCGACGAGGCTGCCGTCCATGCGCAGCTTGGGCCGCCAGACCCCCCGGGTGAGGCCACCGCGCCCGGCGGGCAGCTTGGCGATGAGCTGACCGGCGAACTTGCCCGGCTCGCCCGGCTCGATCAGGGCGGGCGCCACGACCGTCTTGCCGCCGACCCGGCGCAGCACCAGTTCCGCCGACGGGCCACCGTTGGGCGGCACGTAGGGCACCGGGACCGACACGAACACCGCGCCGTCGTGCGCCGAGACCGTGGCCGCCTGGGAGACCAGCGCGATCGACTCGGCGAACGAGCGGGGTTCGACGCAGACGCTCAGCTCGCCCTTGTCCGACCAGCACGGCACCACGAGCCGCCGGGGGAACTCGGCCATCATCCCGGCCGAGGTGACCCCCCGGTCGGGACGCATGACCCGGGTCCGGGCCGGGTTCACGCCGCGCATGCGCACGTGCACCTCCCACACGCCCGGGTCGAGCGGGCGGCCGAAGGCGGCGGTGCCGACGTCGAACCGGGCGTCGCCGGAGGCGCGCAGCCGCACGCCGCCCTCGACGGGCAACCGCCGCAGCTCGCCGGTGACCGGCAGGAAGTGCATCTCGCCGGTCTCGGAGTGGCGGACGTACACCTCCATCCGCACCTCCTCGGCCGCGTCGGTGATCTCGCGCAGGGCGGGGTCGAGCCGGTCGACCCGCGACGGCGGCACCCACCAGACCCGGTCGCCGTCGGCCGCGAACACCATGGGCGTGCCGTCGGCGGCGACCAGCTCGGCCGTCAGGGCGAGCGACAACACGTGGCCCTCCCAGCGCAGGTCGCCCAGCTCGGCGTCGAGCCGGGTCCCCTGGGCCGCGGCGGCCAGGTCGACGATCCCCTTGGTGTCCCCGGTACGCAACAACGCCGCCCTGGCCCTCAGGTGGACCGGCAGATGGGTGTCGAGGGTCTCGGGGAACCGGGCGGCGGTGATGGCCTTGAGGTGGCCGTACAGGAGCTCCTGACGCTCGGCCGGCAGGCCGAGGAACGGCGGGCCGAGGCGGCGCAGGGCGACGCTGCGGAAGAAGTGGGCGGCGATGCGGTCGCGCTGCCCGCCCGGCTCGGTCTGGGCCTCGACGATGTCCATGATCGCGCTCAGCCCGGCGACGAGGTCCCAGTCCCCCGGCTCGGCCTCGCCTGTCGGCGCGACGTGGCAGACCACGTGCCCGGCCGCGACCGCGATCACCTTCGCCGACAGGTAGGCCCGCAACACGAACGCCTGCTCCGACAGCGCGCGGTCGGCGAAGCGGAGCTGGTGGGTCTCCAGGAACTCGCGCCGGAACAGCTTGTGCGCGGTCACGGCGGTGAGCAGCCGGTCGCGGAGCAGGTCGGCCCGGTCGCGGTCGCGGGTGAACGCGGCGGCGACGGGCCCGTCGCCGCTCAGCCGCCCGACCAGCACGTCGGCCTCGGTCTCCTTGGCCCGCTCGAACAGCCGCTGCAGCGCGCCCGGCTCCAGCCGGTCGTGCGCGTTCATCAGGAACACGAACTCGCCCAGCGCCACCGACAACGCGGCGTTGCGGCCCCGGGCCGGATCGCCGGTGCGGTCGAGGTGCAGCACCCGCACGTTCGACCGCGTGGCCGCGAGGGCGTCGAGGCGCTTACGGGTCCCGTCGGTCGACCCGTCGTCGGCGAAGATCACTTCGTACTCGTCCGGCGGGAGCTCCAGCAGCGAGCGCACGCACGCGTCGAACGAGTCGCTGGCGGGCCCGGCATTTCCGACAGGGACCGCGACGGAGACTTTCAGCCCTTGGCGCATCCCCCCAGCGTGCGGGGGATGCGCCAAGGCGCTGATCAGCCTTGCCGAAGGATGGCCATTCCTTACCTAGTACCAGCCCACCCGCTGGCTGTGCCCCCAGGCGCCACAAGGTGAGCCGTAACGGCCCTTGATGTAGCCCAGACCCCACTTGATCTGGGTGGCCGGGTTGGTCTGCCAGTCGGAGCCCGCGCTGGCCATCTTGCTGCCGGGCAGCGACTGCGGGATGCCGTAGGCCCCGGAGTAGCGGTTCATCGCCCGCTCGTTCCAGTGGCTCTCCTTGTCCCACAACTTCTCCAGGCAGCCCCACTCGCCCTCCCAGCCCATGGCGGCGTTCATCTGCTTGCCGAGGGCCTTGTTGGAGCCGGGGTCGGGCGAGGAGCCGGGCGGGAAGTCGGCCGGCAGGAAACCGCCGCCGCCGGGCGCCTCCTTCGGGATCTCGACGCTGTCGTCGGGACCGAAGGGCTTGCGGCCCTCACGGCCGCTGGCGAGCTTCTCCTCCTGCATCGCCGAGGCGGCGTCGGCCTTGAGCGCGTCGATCCGGGGGTCGTTGCCGATGATGTCGGGGTTGAACCCGAGGATGTCGATCGGCGTCTTCGGCTGGTTGGCGTTGTCGATCGCGGTGCGGACCAGGAAGGTGGTGAACCCGGCGATCAGAGCGACCGTCACGCCGGTGATCACCAGGCGCTTGGGGGTGAACAACGGCCCCTTGGGCCGTTTCGGGGGCGGCGGAGGCTCTTCCGACAGCCTCGGCTGGGACGGCGGCGGCGGGGGTGTCGTCGGCGACGCGGACCGGCGGGCACGACGGGCCCCGGGGCGGCGTTCCCTGACAGGCTGACCAGAACTCACGACCTATGAGCTTGCCGTGCGGGGGTGGGTGGTCCGCAACCGATTCGCGAAACCCGCTTGACCACTTCTTTAGACAAAGGGGTCTAACAAGCACTTTCTTCGCTGTTGTGATTTTGCTCACACCCGATTTCGTCGCCTTATGCCAGCTTCTTCCGGTCCGGTAAGGCCGCATAATGACCGGATGGCAGGCATCCTCCTCGTAGAAGACGACCCTTCGGTCCGGACCGGACTGGAGCTCGCGCTCGCCCGCCAGGGTCACTCGATCACCGCGTTCGGCACGGGCGAGGAGGCCCTGGAGCACATCCGCGCGCGGCGGCCCGAGATCGTCATCCTCGACGTGATGCTGCCCGGGATCGACGGCGTGGAGGTCTGCCGGCGCATCCGCAAACTCGACTCGCTGCCGATCATCCTGCTGACCGCGCTGGGCGACGACCTCGACGTGGTGGTCGGCCTGGAGGCCGGCGCCGACGACTACGTGGTCAAGCCGGTCGAGCCGCGCGTGCTCGACGCCCGCATCCGGGCGATCCTGCGCCGCATGGAGTCGGCGTCCACCGACCGGATCACCTTCGGCGACCTGATGATCGACCGCGGCGCGCTCAAGGTCACCCTCGACGGCCGCGAGGTCCACCTCACCCCGACCGAGCTGCGGCTGCTGCTCGAACTCGTGCGCCACCCCGGCCAGGTGCTCAACCGGCGCTACCTGCTGCGCTCGGTGTGGGACCACACCCACGTGGCCGACTCCCGGCTCGTCGACGCGTGCGTGCAGCGCATCCGGGCCAAGATCGAGCCCACCCCGGGCGACCCCGTCTACATCCACACGGTGCGGGGGTTCGGCTACCGCTTCAGCGGCCCGTGAGCCTTACGTGAGCAGTCTGCGCAAGCGGCTCGTCGTCACCTTCACGGTCGTGGCGGTGACGGCCTCGTTCATGGTCGCCGGGATCGGCTACCAGATCGTCCGGGGCGAGCTGCTGCGGCGGGCCGAGTCGAGCGCGATCGACGACGTCCGCGACACCATGGACCGGCTGACCCTCCCCATCGGCACCAGCGACCTGCTGTGGCCCAACGACGCCTCGGTCACCGACGACGACCTCAGCAACCTCGTCGCCAGCCTCAGCGGCCCCGACCGCCAGGTGATCGTCGAGTACGGCCAGGAACCCCCCAGGTTCTCCGAGAGCGCGCTGGTCACCCCGGCCGACATCCCCGACGACCTGCGGGCCGCCGCGCGCACCCGGATCGCCTACCGGACCATGACCATCGCCGACCAGCCGACCCTCGTGGTCGGCACCGACGTCAAACGCCAGACCGGCAGCGGCGCGGTCCGCTCCACCGGCATGTCGATCTTCGTGTTCGTCTCCATGACCGACGTCGACCGGGTGCTCGCCAACCTGCGCGCCGCCCTGCTCCAGGCCGGCTCGCTCACCCTGGTCATCGCGCTCACCGTCGCGCTGCTGTCGGCCCGCCAGGTCCTTCTCCCGGTACGCCGCCTCGGCGAGGCCGCCCGCGCCCTGGGCGCCGGCAAGCTCGACACCCGGCTCCCGGTCCACGGCCGCGACGAACTGGCCGAGCTCACCGCCACGTTCAACGAGACGGCGCAGGCGCTGGAGCAGACCGTCCAGGAGCTCTCGACGCTGGAGGCCATGTCGCGGCGGTTCGTCGCCGACGTCTCCCACGAGCTGCGCACCCCGCTGACCACCATGACCGCCGTCACCGACATGCTCTCCGACGAGGCCGAACGCCTGCCGCCCGACGCCGGGCAGGCGGTCCACCTGGTGGTCGCCGAGATCGAGCGGCTGCGCTCGCTGGTCGACGACCTGATCGAGGTCAGCCGCTTCGACTCCGGCGCGGCCGTGCTCCGGCGCGAGACCGTCGACGTCGGCGACGAGCTGACCGAGTGCCTGGAGATCCGCGGCTGGACCGACCAGGTGACCCTGCGGGTGCCCGAGGGCCTGACCTACCAGCTCGACCCGCGCCGCTTCGACGTGATCGTCGCCAACCTGGTCGGCAACGCCCTCAAGCACGGCGAACGTCCGGTGACGGTGACCGCCAAGGTGCTGCCCAGCGGCCTGGAGGTCCGCGTCAGGGACCACGGCGCCGGCATCCCCCGCGAGGACCTGCCGCACGTCTTCGACCGCTTCTTCAAGACCGGCGCCAACCGGGCCCGCTCGGGCGGCAGCGGCCTCGGCCTGTCGATCGCCAAGGCCAACGCCGAACTCCACCGCGGCACGATCACCGTCAAGCTCGCCGACCCCGGCACCCAGTTCACGTTGTGGATACCGCGCCCATGAGGAAACTGCTCCCAGTCCTGATGCTGGTCGCCGCGTGCGGGGTCACCCCGACGGGCGTCCAGGACGGCGGCCCGCCGCCGGTGATCAGCCCCAAGGCGGCCGTCGCGACGGTCTACCTGCTGCGTGACGGCAAGCTGGAGCCCAGCAGCGTCGCGGTCGCCTCACACTCGATGGACAACGTGATGGCCGCCCTGTTCGAGGCGGGCGCCCGCTCGACCGCCGGCCTCACCACCCAGCTCACCGGCCTGTCGTGGCAGACCAGCCAGCTCACCCGCTTCGGCACGGTCCGCAACGACCCCGACAACGCCGACGGCTTCCGGTTGTCGCTGTTCGTCAACGGCGGACGGCCGGTCACCAAGACGGCGCAGGCCCAGATGACCTGCACCGCCATGCGGCAGCGGCAGGACATCTGGGCCGTCACGATCACCAGGACCGACGTCACCGGCCCGGTGTCCTACGGTGAGCACACCTGCCGCGATTTCTGGCACCTCGCGGCCCCGGGCCGGCAACTTCCCCGTTAGTCCTACGGGGTGATGTCTTCGAGCATCTCGGTCACCAGGGCGGCGATCGGGGAGCGTTCCGAACGCGTCAGGGTGACGTGGGCGAAGAGCGGGTGGCCCTTCAGCTTCTCGACCACGGCGACCACGCCGTCGTGGCGGCCGACCCGCAGGTTGTCGCGCTGGGCGATGTCGTGGGTCAGCACGACCCGCGAGTTGGCGCCGATGCGGGACAACACCGTCAGCAGCACGCCGCGTTCCAGCGACTGCGCCTCGTCGACGATCACGAACGCGTCGTGGAGCGACCGGCCGCGGATGTGGGTCAGCGGCAGCACTTCCAGCATGCCCCGGTCGAGGACCTCCTCGATCACCTCGGGCGTGGTCACCGCGCCCAGGGTGTCGTAGACGGCCTGGGCCCACGGGCCCATCTTCTCGTTCTCGGTGCCGGGCAGGTAGCCGAGGTCCTGGCCGCCGACCGCGTAGAGCGGGCGGAAGACGATGACCTTGCGGTGCTGCCGGCGTTCGAGCACGGCCTCGAGACCGGCGCAGAGCGCCAGCGCCGACTTGCCGGTGCCGGCCCGGCCGCCCAGCGAGACGATCCCGATCTCCGGGTCCATCAGCAGGTCGAGCGCGATGCGCTGCTCGGCGCTGCGGCCGTGGAGGCCGAACACCTCGCGGTCGCCGCGCACCAGGCGCACCGACTTGTCCGGGAGCACCCTGCCGAGCGCGGAACCCTTGCTGGTCAGCAGCCGCAGACCCGTGTGGGTCGGCAGGTCGCGGGCCTCTTCGAGCTCGGTCGAGCCGTGTTCGAAGAGCGCCTCCACGTCTTCCGTGGTGACCTGGAGCTCGTCCATGCCGGTCCAGCTCTCATCGGACTCGGCGACCAGCTCTGCTCGGTATTCCTCGGCGGCCAGGCCGATCGAGGCGGCCTTGATGCGCATCGGCAGGTCTTTGGAGACCAGCACGACGTCGTAGCCCTCGGACGCCAGGTTCTGCGCGACGGTGAGGATGCGCGTGTCGTTGTCGCCCAGCCGGAACCCGGCCGGCAGGCCGGACGGGTCGCTGTGGTTGAGCTCGACCCTGATGGTTCCCTCACCCATCGGGATCGGCTCGTCGAGACGGCCGTGCTGGACACGCAGATCGTCCAGGAATCGCAGGGCTTTGCGGGCGAAGTATCCCAGTTCGGGATGGTGCCGCTTACCTTCCAGCTCTGTGATCACGACAACGGGGAGCACCACTTCATGTTCGTCGAACCGGCTCATCGCGGCCGGGTCGGCGAGCAGGACAGAGGTGTCCAGGATGTACGTGCGCCGGGAGGTGCCAGACGAGTGACCGGACATGGACGGGTTGGACAATGCCACGCGTTCTCCCCCGGGCGCCGGGGGTCGGCGCCCTGCCTTGACTGGTGGTGAACGGACCGGGCCCGGACGCCTTCACGGCGGTGCCGGGAACCGGCCCCACCTGCGAAGTCATCAAGACGCAAGAACGGGCCCTCTCCCGAGGTGAGCGTGGATGCTCACGTCTTACGGTACGTCCTGAATCCCCCCGCGCCAACGCTCCAATCCTGTCCGAAAGGGGGTGTTCACGTGCCGTTTCAGGAGCCGTACCGACGGTTACGCGCGGCGTAGGCGCGGAGTGCGCGCAGAAAGTCCACTCTGCGGAAATCGGGCCAGTAGGCCTCGCAGAAGTAGAACTCGGAGTGGGCACTCTGCCACAGCAGGAATCCGGAGAGTCGCTGCTCTCCCGAGGTCCGGATGACAAGATCCGGATCGGGCAGGCCGCGCGTGTAGAGATGCTCAGCGATGTGCTCCACATCGAGGACCTCCACGAGGTCTTCGATGCTCGCCCCCTTGCTGGCGTGCTCCTGGAGGAGGGAGCGCACCGCATCAGCGATCTCACGTCTTCCTCCATACCCAACGGCCACGTTCACAATCAGCCCAGGCCGGTGTGATGTTGCCTCTTTCGCATTTTTCAGGACATGGGCCGTGTGATCGGGCAGCAGGTCCAGCGATCCCATGGGCTTGACGTGCCACCCCTGCTCGACCAGGTCGTCGACCAGGTTCTCGATCACCTGGAGGAGCGGTTCGAGCTCCTTCTTGTCCCGCGAGAGGTTGTCGGTCGACAGGAGCCACAGGGTGACGTATTCGACGCCGGCCTCCTTGCACCACACGAGGAGCTCGGAGATCTTGTCGGCGCCCTTCTGGTGGCCGTGGCGGACGTCCTCATGGCCGTTCGAGCGGGCCCAGCGGCGGTTGCCGTCGACGATCACGCCGACGTGGCGGGGGGCCTGGATCGAGGTGAGCTTTCGTTCGAGCCTGCGTTCGTACACCTTGTAAACAAGATCGCGCAGGTCCATGACTCCCCCGGTGATTCGCCTGAGCCCGCTGTCGCATGACAGACATGGTCAAGCAATTATCGGGGGCGAGATGCCATCCCCGCTCCCGAAATGAGGGAGCTGTTACGTTCCATCCCATATTGGGCGCCAAGCCGGACTTCTGCTTCTGTCACGAGAGACATCAGGAACATCAGGAGTTCTCCGGAAGTGACCACCGCGCGCAGCCCGACGCCCGGAGCGCCCCACGCCTCGACACAGGCCCGCCGGGTCAGCCGCCAGCGGCCGGTCGAACCCCGGCCGGGCACCCAGACGGGGATGAGCCGCAGCTGGCAGCGCAGCTCCCCGCCGCCCACGACGTCGGTGCGGCTCCGGTAGCGGAACCCGAACAGCTCCGCCTCGTCGGCCTCTCCGGGAAACCGGTCGTCGGGATCGCTCCAGGCGAGCTGGCACTCCCGGGCCTCGGCCACCGACCGGGCCAGGCGGGCCAGGAACCAGCCGCAGCGCTCCCCGACCGAGCCGTAGGCCACGCCGTCGCGGAACAACTCCAGCGTGACCTCGTAGGGCACCCCGGCGCTGTCGCGGCATGCCACGGGATCAACCGTCAGGTACGACCCATCAACGCACCGTAGTCCACCCACGCCACAGAGGGTATCCCGGGCGGACCCCCGCAAACCGGTTCTACCGTGATTGATCCCTTTTTGAGGTGAGACGCCACCAGTGTCTCTTTTGCTGGGGCTCCAAATCGAGGAGCCCGCGGCCTCGCAACCAGTCGGCGAACGCCGCCGCGTCGGCCCGCGAGCCGCCCTGGGGTTTCGGCCGACCGGAAGCGTAGGCGTGGAACTCCCGGGCGAAGGCGCCCCCGAGCGCCTCGACCACCTCGGGCCGGGCCACCGCGACCAGCCCCCGCCGCTTGGCGATCAGGCTTCCGGCCTGGATCCGCAGCCGCTCGGCGTCGAACCCCTCGGGCGGCGCGGCCCCGGCGACCAGGGCCGACAGCAGGGCTCTCTGCTGCTCGGCGAGCCGGGCGCGGGGGTCATGCATTCGTCCGCTCCGTTACGGCTCCGCCCGGCCGCCTGTTTCGCTCAGCCACGGCCCATCGCCGCCCTGATGCGGTCGAGTTCGGCCGACAGATCGGCGTCGCTCGGATAGTCGGCGTCCCATTCGAGCAGGGCGCCCGGGGGCCGGTGCCGGGCGCAGAGTTCGGCCAGCAGGTCGAGGACCTCCTCCGGCGGGGAGGCCGTGTGGGTGTCGTGCCACACGTCGCCGTGGCCGTGGCCGCCGGCGACGTGGACGTAGGCGACGTGTTCGAGCGGCAGCGCGTCGAGGGCCTTGACCGCGTCGAGGCCCAGGTTGACCTGGTTGGTGTAGAGGTTGGCCACGTCGATCAGCAGCTTCACCCCGGTCCGCTCGACCAGCTCGCCGAGGAACTGGGCCTCGGTCAGCTCGTCGCCGGGCCAGCCGAACAGGGCCGCGACGTTCTCCAGGGCCAGCGGCACCGGCAGGCAGTCGAGGGCGATCCGCACGTTCTCCACGATCACGGCCAGCGCGTCGCGGGTGCGCGGCACCGGCAGCAGGTGCCCGGCTTCGAGGTCGCCCGAGCGGACGTACGCGAGATGCTCGGACACCAGCGGAGACCCGAGGGCCTGGGCGGCGGCGGCCAGATGGTCGAGCCGGGACTGGTCGGGCCGTTCGGCTCCGCCGAGGCCGAGCGCCACCCCGTGGGGGATCACCGGGACGCCCCGGGCGCGCAGCACCCGCAACGATTCGGGCACCCGGCCGGGGTTGACCGTCTCGGCGATGACCTCGGTGAACTCGACCCCGGGCAGGTGCTCGACGGTCAGGTCGATTTCCGACCGCCAGCCGATGCCGACCCCGAGCCGGTCAGCTGCCGCCACCGCAGCCTCCGCCGCAACCACCACCGCCGCAGCTCGACCCGCCACCGGAGTCGCCCCCACCGCCGCCGCCGAAGTCGCCGCCGCCGAAGTCGGAGCCCGAACCCCACCCGGAGTCGGAGCCGGACGGCCCGCCGCACGCCCCGGCCCCGCACCCGCTGCCGTTCTGGAGTTCGGCGTGGCCCGGCCCGGTGTAGATGGCGATGCCGTAGAGGGCGAGGGTGCTGTCGTTGCCGCTGTTGTGGGCGTAGGCGAGTTCACGGGTGCGCGGGTAGCGCGCCATGGCTGACTTGAGCGCGGCGTGCCCGGCGTCGGTCAGCACGCTGCGGTTCTCCTTGGCGTGCCCGGACGAGATCGCCAGCGCGATGATCCACGTCAGCGTCGAGATCACCAGCGTCAGCACGTTCCAGACCAGGGCGTCGAACCAGCCCAGCACCATCGTCACGATGCTGACCGGCACGAACAGTCCTGGGATGGCCACCATCCAGCGCAACTTGGAGTTGGCCCGCCGGGCCAGCGTGAGCGCCGACTCGGCCACCACGAGGCCCTGGCCGCGCAGCCCGTAGTCGATGCCCGTCACGGCCGGGCCCACGGCGGCGGTCCGCCGGACGTCGGCCAGCGACCGCCCGTTGGTCCCGGCCGCCAGATCGAGCACCTCCTGCTCGATCCGCTCGGCGGGCGCCCCGGCGATGCCCCGCACCGCCGTGACGGTCCCGTCGCGGGAGATGCGCACCCGCCCCTGGGACACGAGCACGGCGACCGCCGTGTTCACCACCCGGCGCGGGCCGCCGGCGAGAAAGGCCAGCGAGTAGGGGTCGAGGGGGCCCGCGGGATGGTAGCCGCCGGCTTTGACCCGGCGCTGTTCCTTCTTCACCCGTCCCGCCTGACGGAAGACCACGACGGACGCGACGGACGCGAGGATGAAGAGCAAAAGGGAGCCCATGCCGCCTCCAGGGGACGACTCCGAGGGAGAGTTCAACCGATTAGACGATCCCATGGGGGCTGCGGTTCGCGCATCAGCCTAAATGCGGGCGATCGTCTCCCTCCCAAGCACGAGACGGCCCGCGCCGCCGTGGCGGCGCGGGCCGTTCGTAATGGGGGAGGCCCGACGTCGTTGGCGGGACTCCTGCTCGGTGGGTCAACCCAGGCGGTCGACCAGGGTGCGGTACTCCTCCCAGAGCCCCTCGGGCAGGTGGTCGCCGAAGGTCTCGAAGTGGGCCGGGATCAGGGCGGCCTCCCGGCGCCAGACGTCGCGGTCGACGGTGAGCAGCAGCTCCATGTCGTCCTCGGCGATGTCGAGGCCCTCGGTGTCGATCTTGACGGGCAGGCGTCCGATCGGGGTGTCGACCGCCTCGGCCTGGCCGTTGAGGCGTTCGACGATCCACTTCAGGACCCGGCTGTTCTCGCCGAAGCCGGGCCACACGAAGCGGCCGGCGGCGTCCTTGCGGAACCAGTTCACGTAGTAGATCCGGGGCAGCCGGGCGCCCTTGGTCTCGCCGACCTCCAGCCAGTGGGCGAAGTAGTCGCCCATGTTGTAGCCGCAGAACGGCAACATCGCGAACGGGTCGTGGCGCAGTTCGCCGACCGTCCCCTCGGCGGCCGCCGTCTTCTCGGAGGCCACGTTGGCGCCCATGAACACGCCGTGCCGCCAGCTGCGGGCCTCGGTGACCAGCGGGACGGCCGTCGCGCGCCGGCCGCCGAAGAGGATCGCCGAGATCGGCACGCCCTTCGGGTCCTGCCACTCGCGGGCGATCGTCGGGCACTGGTGGGCCGGCGTGGTGAACCGGGCGTTCGGGTGGGCGGCGAGTTCGCCGGAGTCGGGCGTCCAGGAGTTCCCGCGCCAGTCGGTCAGGTGGGCGGGTGGCTCGTCGGTGAGGCCCTCCCACCAGACGTCGCCGTCGTCGGTCAGGGCGACGTTGGTGAAGACGCTGTTGCCCCACAACGTCTTGATCGCGTTGGCGTTGGTGGTCTGGCCGGTGCCGGGCGCGACCCCGAAGAAGCCCGCCTCGGGGTTGATCGCGTAGAGGCGGCCGTCGTCGCCGAACCGCATCCAGGCGATGTCGTCGCCGATCGTCTCGACCTTCCAGCCCGGGATGGTCGGCTGCAGCATAGCCAGGTTGGTCTTGCCGCACGCCGACGGGAAGGCGGCCGCGATGTAGCGGGTCTCGCCGCTGGGCGGGGTGAGCTTGAGGATCAGCATGTGCTCGGCCAGCCAGCCCTCGTCGCGGGCCATCGTGCTGGCGATCCGCAGGGCGTAGCACTTCTTGCCGAGCAGGGCGTTGCCGCCGTAGCCGGAGCCGTACGACCAGATCTCGCGGGTCTCCGGGAAGTGGCTGATGTACTTGGTCTCGCTGCACGGCCAGGCGACGTCGCGCTCACCGCGTTCGAGCGGGGCGCCGACGGAGTGCACGCACTTCACGAAGTCGCCGCGCTCCTCGATGAGGCGCAGGGCGTCGTCGCCCATGCGGGTCATCACGCGCATCGAGACGGCCACGTAGGCCGAGTCGGTGATCTCCACGCCCAGCTGGGAGATCGGGCCGCCCAGGGGGCCCATGCAGAACGGGACCACGTACATGGTCCGGCCCCGCATCGAGCCCTTGAACAGCTTGCCGAAGGTGCGACGCATCTCCCCGGGAGCGATCCAGTTGTTGGTGGGCCCGGCGTCCTTCTCGTGCTCGGAGCAGATGAACGTGCGGTCTTCGACGCGGGCGACGTCGGAGGGGTCGGAGGCGGCGTGGAAGCTGTTCGGCCGGGCCTTCAGGCGGGTCAGGGTGCCCTGTTCGACCAGCAGGTTGGTGAGCCGGGTCCATTCGGCCTCGGACCCGTCGCACCATTCGATCCGGTCGGGCTCGGTGAGTTCCGCGATCTCGCTGACCCAGGCGGCCAGCGCGGCATGAGTGGTCGGATGCGACACCTGTACTGACACGGACACGAGGTCGGCTCCTTAATGTACGTCAGGGCCAATTCATCATCCGCGACGATTACCCACTAAATCCAATTGGTGTGGACCAGTGCGTATTCGCCACCACAACCGCTGGTCAGCGAGTGGATGATGGGAGGAGCTTACCCCTGACGAACCATTTCAAATTGTGCGGCCACCCTCTTTCCCGTAGATACCCGACTAAACATTGGTATAGGCCATAATGAATGGTTTAGACCATTCGACGAATTGGTTCAGTCCACTCCGCCGGGGCCCGCGGCCCGCACGCGGTCGACCGCCTGAAGGGCATCGCGCAGGTCAGCGAGCCAGGTGTCGGTGTGGCGGCCGACCAGGCGCACACACCAGGCGAGGGCGTCGGAGCGGCTGCGCGCGACCCCGGCGGCGACGAGCGTGTCGAGCACCTGCCGTTCGCCCTGCCGCAGCCGGGTCATGACCGGGACGGAGAGTGTGGTGAACATCACGACGTCGCCGCCGATCTGCACCCCCCAGGAGACCTTCCGGCGGAAGCGGTGCTCGGCCTGGCGGGCGATCTCGATGCGGCGCTCGCGGGTCTCCTCGCGGAAGCGCTCGACGTAGCCCTCCTCGGCGGCGGCCCGCTCGGGGTCGGGCAGACCCTCGGTCACGGTCAGCGGGGGAAGCGCGCCGATGACGGTGATCTCCTCGCGGTCGACGACGACCTCGGGGCGCTCGGTGAACCAGGTCTCGGGGAGGCGGTGGGCGAACCACTCGGCTTCTGCACTCATGTAATCAACATTACATCGTTGCTTACGACGCAGGCCGATATTGACAGTAACTACTTTTTGAGAGCTACTATCAAATTATGGCGACTTCCTTTAGGCAGATTCCCGAACGCGAGCCACAGTCGGCCTCCGGCCGCCAGCGTCTCGCTTCCAGATGGTGGTCCCTGTCTTCCGGCAGGTTCCAGACTCGAGCCAAGCCCGGCCTTCGGCCGTACATGGCTCTCGCAGCCCTGGTTCTCTCCGTCCTCGTGATCGGGCTCGACGCGACCGTGCTCAACGTCGCGCTGCCCACCCTCGCCGTCGACCTCGGCGCGACCACCGGTGAACTCCAGTGGATCGTCGACGCCTACCTCGTCGTGTTCGCCGCCCTGCTGCTGCCCGCCGGGGTCTTCGGCGACCGGTTCGGCCGCAAGAAGCTGCTGGTCGCGGGGCTGGTGGCGTTCGGGGTCGCGTCGGCCATGGCGATGCTGGCCGACTCGACCGGGTGGCTGATCGCCGGGCGGGCGCTCATGGGCGCGGGCGCGGCCCTGATCACGCCGCTGTCGACGTCGATCCTGCCGACGATCTTCCCGCCCGCCGAGCGGGCCAGGGCGATCGCCGTCTTCACCGCCGGCATGGCCGTGGGCCTGCCGCTCGGCCCGATCGTCGGCGGCTACCTGCTCGACCACTTCTGGTGGGGCTCGATCTTCCTGATCAACCTGCCCGCCGTGGTGATCGCGCTGGTCGCGGTGGTGGTCCTGGTGCCGGAGTCGCGCAATCCGCAGAAGAAGGCCGCCGACGTCCCCGGCACCCTGCTGTCGGTGACCGGCCTCGCCGCGCTGGTCTTCGGCGTCATCGAGGCGCCGGTGCGGGGCTGGGGCTCTCCCCTGGTGCTCGGGCCGATCGCCGCCGGGGTCCTCCTCCTCTTTCTCTTCGTACGCGTGGAGGCCCGCGCCCAGGCCCCGATGATGGACCTGGGGCTGTTCCGCGACCGCACCTTCGTCTGGGGCGCCCTCGGCGCGACCGTGGTCTCGCTCGGCATGATGGGCGTGCTGTTCGTCGCGCCGCTCTACCTCCAGGCCGTCCAGGGCTTCGACGCGATGGGCACCGGGCTGCGCATCGTGCCCATGGTCGCCGGGCTGATGGCGGGCGGCCTGGCCGGCGAACGCCTGATCAGGCGGCTGAGCCTGCGGGTCATCATGGCCGCCGGCCTGCTCCTGCTGGCGGCCGGGCTGATGGCGGGGGCGGTGCTGCCGGGCGACTATCCGTACACCGCGACCTGGCTCGCCCTCGCCGGGGCCGGCGTGGGCCTGACCATGGTCCCGGCCATGGACGGCCTGCTCGCCCTCCTCCCGCCCGACCGCACCGGCATGGGCAACGGCGTCCTGCAGGCCCTCCGCCAGACCGGCGGCGCGTTCGGGGTGGCCGGGCTGGGCAGCCTGCTCTCCTCCGTGTACGTCCACGCGCTCCCCCCGGCCGCCCCCGCCCCGGTGCGCGACTCGGTGGCGACGGCGGTGCGTGTGCCGGGCTGGGCCGACGCCGGCCGCGCGGCCTTCGCCGACGCCATGGACGCCGTGTTGTGGGCCTGCGGCGGCCTGATGGCCCTCGCCGCGCTGCTGATCGTGACGTTCATGCGTTCCGCTCCCGCGGAACCGGCGGGAGAATCGACCCATGAACTCGCCGGGACTGCGTGAACGCAAGAAGGAGAAGACTCGGCGGACGATCCAGGAACACGCCCTGCGGTTGTTCGCCGAGCAGGGCTACGACGCGACCACGATCGAGCAGATCGCCGAGGCCGCCGAGGTGTCGCCCAGCACCCTGTTCCGCTACTTCCCCACCAAGGAAGACATCGTCGTCCAGGACGACTACGACCCGCTGCTGGTCGAACGCCTGACCGCCCAGCCGCCGGAGGTGCCCCCGCTCAGGGCCCTGCGCAACGCCTTCGGCGAGGCCATGCGGGGCATCCCCGACCAGGAACTGGCCGAGATCCGGGCCCGCGCCCGCCTCCAGATGGGCGTACCGGCGATCAGGGCCCGGATCTTCCAGAACATGCTCGACACGATGGACCTGCTCGCCGAGGGCGTCGCCGCCCGGACCGGCGCCGACCCCGCCTCGTTCCCGGTACGCGTGCTCATCGGCGCGGTCATGGGCACGATCATCCCCGTGCTGCAGACCTGGGCGACCGCCGAGGAGGACATCCCGTTCGCCGACATGGTCGACGAGGCCTTCGCCCTGCTGGAGACCGGCCTGCCTATCGAACCTGCGCCGCGACCTGAGGGCTGACCCGCACCACTCCGGCGAGGTTGCGCATGTTGATCGGGGCGATCTTCACGACGTCGCCGGTGCGCGGCGAGTGGAGCATCTTCCCGTCGCCCCAGTAGATGGCCACGTGGGAGATGTAGCCCGGGTTGGTCGGGTCGCTGCGCCAGAACAACAGGTCGCCCGGCTGGGCCTGGGCGAGCGAGACCTGCGGCCCGGTCGCCCACTGCTGGTTGGTCACCCGCGGCATCTTGATGCCGGCCTGGGCGAAGGCCCACTGCACCAGGCCGGAGCAGTCGAACGTGTCGGGCCCCTCGGCGCCCCAGACATAACGGCTGCCGAGCTTCGAGACGGCCGCCTGGAGCGCGGTCTGGGTCTGCGGGCTGGTCATGAACGCCGAGGCCGGCCACTGCACGACCTGCCGGGGCTGGGTGATGTGCTGGCGCGGCGGCGCGACCACGACCGGGTTGATCGTGGCGATCTGGCTGCCCGGCAGCACCTTCAGCAGCGCCTTGCGCAGCTTGGCGGAGTCGACGCTGGGCGCGCTCACCACCATGGCGTTGCCGTGGGGCAGCCCGAGCCGGGTCGCGGTGTCGCGGGAGACCACGGCGTGGATCGACCCCATGCCGACCGTCGCGTAGGCGCCCACCCGCAGGGCGGCCCCGGGGCTGCGCACGTCGCCGCCCAGCTTGAGGCCGCCCTCCTTGCCGAACTCGTAGGAGACCACGACGTCGCCGGCGGCCACGTTGGTCCAGAGCTCATCGGAGGAGGCGGTCTTCTTCGGGGTGAACCGGCGGAACGTCGAGGGGTCGACGCCCATGGTCGGCACCCGCCAGCCGCCCAGGTTCACGTCGGCGGCGTCGGCGAGCTCGACCGCCTTCACGCCCTTCTGACGGCGGACCTCGTCGACCTGCTCGGGCTTGAGCGCCGCGGGGGCGACGACGAAGAGGTGGGGGCGGGCCAGTTTGCCCAGGGGGGCGACCGCGTTGGAGGGGACCTGACCGCTGGCCGCGACGTAGTCGCCGGCGGCGGGCGGGCGGGGCAGATCGAGGGCGGCCCGTTCCTGCACCCCGTCGAGCCCGGCGAGCACGAGTAAGTCGGTGATCAGCACCACCGCGAGCGCGACCCCGATGACGGGGATCGCCCGCCGGGCGAGGTGGGGGCGGCGCAGCCGGGGGCGGAACGCGAGATCCTGACGGGCTTCGTGGAGGAAGCCTCCGACCCGCAGGGGCACGCCACCACTCCCTCCGAAGACGTTCATCGGGCTGTCCCGTTCCACGACTGTGCCCAATGAGGCCCGAGAAGTCAAAATCCGCCGGAGCTCGTTTCTCCGGCGGATTCGATGTCAGACGAACGCGTCAGCTCCCGATGTAGGGAACCGCCTCCAGCACCTCGACGGTGATCGAGCGACCGTTGGGCATGGTGTAGCTGGCCTTCTCGCCGATCTTCTTGCCGTTGATCGCAGCCCCCAGCGGCGACTTCGGCGAGTAGACGTCGATCGGCGAACCGCTCTCCTCGCGGGAGGCGAGCAGGAAGGTGACCTCTTCGTCGTCACCCTCGAACCGGATCGTCACCGTCATGCCGGGACCCACCACACCCTCGGTGCGGGGCGCCTCGCCCACCTTCGCGGTGTCGAGGATCTGCCGGAGGTGGAAGATCCGGGCCTCCATCTTGCCCTGTTCGTCCTTGGCGGCGTGGTAGCCGCCGTTCTCCTTCAGGTCGCCCTCCTCGCGGGCGGCCTCGATCTTCTTGGCGATCTCGATCCGACCCGGGCCAGAAAGGCGGTCGTACTCCTCTTTGAGGCGGTCGTACGCCTCCTGCGTCAGCCAGGTGACGTTCTCGTTGTGGGAGACGGCCACGCGGGTTCTCCTTGCTTCCCTAGGTGAATCGAAGGGCTAACAAGTTAACGCCTTCGAACGCTTCCCCAAAGATTCCAGTCTATACGAGGGAGCAGCCCTGAACATCTACGCTTGTGGCTTGCGCGTTGATCCTCACCTGTTCGGTGAGGGTGACGTCACCGTCGCCCGGGGGAATGGTGATCTCCCGGGTGCCGACCTCGACGTGATGGACGTCGACGGCGCGCAGACGGCACGTCGCCGCGCGGTCGTCGGGCTTGTGCACCATGAAGGTGATCTCCGCGGAATCGGGGCGGCTGGTGTCGAAGGTCATGACGTCGGCCCGCACCTCCGGGTTGCCCCGCGCCGACAGGATCACGTAACCCCATCCGCCGGCCACGACCGCGACGACGACGGCCATGACGGCGTACACGACGAACCGGCTGCGCCCCATGGGCGGCCTGGGCGGGAACTCGTCGGGGGTGCCCAGGATCGGGCGCGGAGCTGGTGCCGACATGAAAGGAATCTCCCTGCGAGGTCCCGGCGTTGTCCGAGACAATTCTCACCAACGCTATTGGATGCTGTGACAAGGAGAGCCGTGACGAACGCGCTGAGGCTGATGGCCGTGCACGCGCACCCCGACGACGAGTCGAGCAAGGGCGCCGCGACGATGGCCCGGTACGCCGCCGAGGGCGTCGAGGTCCTCGTCGTGACCTGTACCGGCGGGGAACGCGGTTCGATCCTGAACCCCAAGATGGACCGGCCCGACATCCTCGAGAACATGGGCGAGGTCCGCCGCCTGGAGATGGAGCGCGCGAGGGAGATCCTCGGCGTGGACCAGCGGTTCCTGGGCTTCGTCGACTCGGGCCTGCCCGAAGACGAGAACGAGCCGCTGCCCGAGGGCTGCTTCGCCCTGCAGCCCATCGAGGTGGCGTCGGCGCCGCTCGTGGCCGCTGTCCGCGAGTTCCGCCCCCATGTGATCCTCACCTACGACGACGACGGCGGCTACCCGCACCCCGACCACATCAAGACCAACCGGGTGTCGGTGGAGGCCTTCGACGCGGCGGGCGACCCCGACCGCTACCCGGGCACCGGCGAGCCGTGGCAGCCGCTCAAGATGTACTTCCACTCGGGCTTCACCAAGGCGCGGTTCGAGACCCTCCACGAGGCCATGACCAGCCGCGGCCTGGGCTCCCCCTACGCCGACTGGATCGCCCGCTGGGAGGACCGCCCGCAGAAGTGGGAGGTCACCACCCGCATCCCCTGCGGCGACTACTTCGAGACCCGCGACCGCGCCCTGATGGCCCACGCCACCCAGGTCGACCCCGACGGCTTCTGGTTCGCCTGCCCGCGCGAGATCCAGCAGGAGGTCTGGCCGACGGAGGACTACCACCTGGCCCGTTCACTGGTCGACGTGACCCTCCCGGAGGACGACCTGTTCACCGGCATCCAGGTCCCCGCCGGAACCGGCGCCGCCCCCTGCTCGTAGACTGCATACCGTGATTTCGATCGCCACTCCCGCCACCGACCCGACGGCAATCGGCCCCGGCCTGCTGGGGTTCATCGTCGTCGCCTCCATCGGTGTGGCCCTGTTCTTCCTGATCAAGTCGATGAACCGGCAGATCGCGAAGATCGAGGTGCCCCACGAGGGGTCCAAAAGTGACTGACGTCGCCGACAACGCCGAGACCGAACGCTTCGAGATCAGCGTCGACGGCGCGGTCGCCGGCTTCGTGAAATACCGCCTGCCTCGGCCCGGCCGGATCGTGTTCGTGCACACCGAGATCGATCCGGCCCACGAGGGCAAGGGGCTCGGCTCGAAGCTGGCCCGCGCGGTGCTCGACTCGGCCCGCGAGCGGGGCCTCGAGGTGGTGCCGATGTGCCCGTTCATCAAGGGCTACATCGACCGCCACCCCGAATACGCCGACCTAGTCGCCTGACCAGGCGCGTTCGAGGGCCTTGGGCAGGCCCCACCAGCCGAGCGGCGTGAGCACCTCGGCCTTGTCGACGATCCCGAGATGGGCCCACAACGGGGTGACCGAGGTGAACAACATCTCGGTCGCCTCGAGCTCCTCGGGGTCGTCGGGCTCGCTCACCAGGTCTTCCGAGTCGGCGATGAACCGGGCGATGCGCTCGGGAGAGGCCAGCACCCCGGGGCCGTAGCGGGTCAGCGCGACGATCGCGGCCAGCCAGTCGGCGTGGTGGATCGCGCACAACGAGGCCAGCACCGAGTCTTCGTGGCTGAGCTCGCCGTCGAGGTCGAAGAACCGGGCGGCGTCTTCCTCGTCGGGCAGGTCGGAGATGGGCGCGGCGATGCCCGCCGCCACCCGCAACCACAGGTCTTCGTCGGCGTCGGGCAGCCGGTCTTCGTCGAGGCCGGCGCAGGCCCGCAGCACGTTGCCGGGGAACCCGGGAGAGACCAGCGAGCGCCGCAGCCGGTCGGCCGCCGCCTTCAGGTCGCCTGCCGGGAAGGGCGGCTCGGGCAGGTCGTCGAGGGCCCTTCTGAGCTCCTGGAGGGCGTAGGCCTCCTCTTCGTCCCAGGCGGCGTAGAGCTCGGCGTCCTGCTCCTCGCTCACCGAGACGCCCGGCACCCGCCCGTCGGGCAGCCCGGCCGTGAGCCAGCGCTCCTGCAGCTCCTCGTACGCCTGCCGCGAGGTCACGTCGCCCTGGGCGAGCGCGTCGGGGTCGATCACCCCCGCCTCGACGAGCTCCTCCAGGTGGGCGACGAGGCGGCCGTACATCTCGGTGGCCACCGGGCCGCGCTCGCTCTCGTCGGGCCAGACGAAGTAGCTGCGGGTCAGCAGGATCGGCTCGGTGCCGGTCGACTCTAGCCAGCGCTGGACGTCGCCGACGGTGGCCACGCCCGACTCGATGCGGGTCAGGGTCGACTTGGCCGACTCCCAGAACACGACCGTGAGCGGGTTGCCGGCCGCCATCAGATCGCGGCGCAGCTCGGGCAGCGACACCAGGGCCTGCCCCGAGGGCACGGCCAGCAGGGCGCGGGCGACGTCGCGGCGGGTCAGTTCGCGCGCGGGCCGGCCCGCGTGACGAGCCGCGAAGTCCAGATCGACGCTCACGCGGTCTCCTCCGTCGGCAGGTGCTTCCGGCTCGTGTGCCTGACGGCTCGCTCGCTCACGTGTCGTGAGCCTACGCCCGCCGGTCGGACGCGGCTAGCGGGGTGACTGGGCAAGGGTCATCCGCAGCCGGATGCGGGATCGGCCGACCATCTGGGAGATGCTGAACTCGTCGCACAGCTGGCCCATCAGCCACAGGCCGAAGCCGCGCGGCGTGCTCGACGAGGGGCGGCTGCGGTGGATGTCCTGCGGCTTGAGGGTGCCGGCCGAGTCGGTCACCTCGACGGTGATGCCGTCGGCGTCGTACCAGATCTCGACGAGGCCATCGCCGCCGCCGTGTTCCAGTACGTTGATCACGGCCTCGTTGACCGCCGTGACCAGGTCGTTCAGTCGGTGGCCACGCAGACCTGCCTCGGTGGCCACGCCGGACACCCGGCCGCGCAGGCCGATCAGGTCGGTGGTGATCGCCCACCGGAGATGCTGGTCGGTGTTCACTCCGTCCCCCTGTGCTAGCTCGTCGCACGCTAACTACCCGGCACCCGCCGGTCAATTCACAACCTGCATGATTGCTGTCTTTAGGGGCAATATCGCTGGCACGCGTCGTGGATGACCCGTGCGGGTAAAGTTGAGCGATCCTCGCGCGAAAGGGCCGGTGATGGATTCGGTAACGCATGCGCCCTCGACAGAGGTGCTGCGGGCGATAGTGGAAGCGGCCGCCGACGGAGTCGTCCTGTGCGACGCCGACGGCGCCGTCGTGCTGGTCAACGCCGCCGCCAGGGAGATGATCCCGGGCGAGGTGACCAGCCTGCTCGACCGCGGCCGCGAACCCGGGGAGACCTACGAGACGGCGCTGGGCGACCGGCTGCTGCGGGTCCGCCGGGAGATCTTCGGCATCGTCCACCAGGCCTGGTATCTGCGCGACGTCACCAACGAGACCGCGCGGGCCGACGCCCTGCGGGCCGAGCGCGAGCGCGCCCAGTTCCTCGTCGAGGCCGGCCGCCGGCTGTCGGCCTCGCTCAACACCCGCCGGTGCGCCCGCGCCACCGCCGAGCTCGCGACCGGTCTGCTGGCCGACGCGGCGATGGTCGTGCTGCCGCCGGGGGGCCTGCGGCGCACCGCCTGGTTGCGGTCCTCCGAGGCGGGCCTCGAAGAGGGCGACATGCCGGTCGCCCACGCCGACCAGGTGCCGGGCCTGGCCGAGGCGCTGGCGGGCTTCCCGCCGGTGCCCAGCCGCTGGCTCGACCCGAACCAGGCGCCCGAGTGGCTGCTGCCGGCCGGTTTCGGGCCCGTCGGCCACCTGCTGGTGACCCCGCTGCCCGGCAACGGCGTGCCCGCCGGCGCGCTGGTGCTGGCCCGCCGTGAAGGCGGCGCCGGTTTCGACGACGAGACCGAGACGCTGGTGCGGGTGTTCGCCGCCCGCGCCGGCGCGGCGATCTCGGCCGCGGTGCTCTACCAGGAGCAGAGCGCGACCAACGCGATCCTCGCGGGCGACCTGCGGCCGCCGCCGCTGCCCGCGGTCGACGGCCTTGAACTGGCCGGTTCACTGCGCGCCGCCCAGCAGACCGCCCTGATCGGCGGCGACTTCTACGACGTGCTGCCCACGCCCGACGGCCCGCTGGTGACCCTCGGCGACGTGTGCGGCAAGGGCCCGCGCGCGGCCGTGCTGGCCGGTCAGGTCCGCCACAGCCTGCGTGCGCTGCTGCTGCTCGAACGCGACCCCGAGCAGCTCATGCACCTGATCAACAAGGCCCTGCTGAGCTCCTACACGCCGCGTTCCCACGTGACGCTGGTGCTGGGGGCGATCCACCCCGGCGAAGGCGTGATCGACCTGGCCGTGGCCGGCCACCCGGCGCCGCTGCTGCTGCGCGCCGACGGCGTGGTCGAGGAGGTCGATGCCCGGGGCACCCTCCTCGGCGCGATCAAGTCGGGCGCGATCAGCCTGCGCACGGTCTCGGTCGAGCTGGCGCCCGGCGACCTGCTGCTCCTCTACAGCGACGGCATCACCGAGGCGTTCGGCGGCCCCACCGGCCGTGAGATGTACGGCCCCTCCCGGCTCAAGACCGCCCTGGCCACCTGCGCCGGCATGCCCGCGACCGCCGTCGTGGAGCGTCTGGAGCAGTTGAACAGCGACTGGCTGGCGGGAGGAGTCTTCGACGACCGCGCCCTGCTCGCCATCCGGCGGTCACGATGAGCGTCGTGGTCGGCGTCGTCGACGCATACCTGGAGAAGGTCGGCTCGGCCGACGAGTTCGGCGCGATCGACCTCGTGCTCGGCCTGCTCGACGAGGGCGTGCCGGCCGAGTCACTGCTCCTCGACGTGATCGCCCCGGCGCAGCGCCGGGTCGGCGAACTGTGGGCCGACGGCACCTGGTCGGTGGCCCGCGAACACGGCGCCACCGCGATCAGCGAACGGGCCGTGGCCGCCATCGCCACCGCCGTGCGCCCCCGTCCGACCCGCAGCCGCATCACCGTGGCCTGCACCGACGGTGAATACCACGCCCTGCCGACCCGCCTGCTGGCCGAGGTCCTGCGGTTGCGCGGCTGGCACGTCGACTTCCTCGGGGCCAACGTACCGGGCCCCCATCTGATCACCCACCTGCACCAGACCGGCCCCGACGCCGTCGCGATCGGCTGCGCCCTCCCCACGAGGCTCCCGCGCGCCCACGCGACCCTGACCGCCTGCCAGGCCGTCGGCATCCCGGTCCTCGCGGGCGGCTCAGGCTTCGGCGCCGACGGCCGCTTCGCCGTCAAACTCGGCGCCGACGGCTGGGCCCCCACCGCCGACGCGGCGGCCGACCTGCTCGAAGAGGGCAGGCTCCCGTCGTTCCCCACCCCCGGCGCGACCCTGGCCCACCTGGCCGACGAGGAGTACACGCTGTTCGTCAAACGCCGGGGAGAGATCCTCGCCGGCGTGATGGCCGAACTCCCCCGCCGCTTCCCGCCGATGCGCGACTACACCCAGGCCCAGGTCGACCACACCGCCGACGACCTCGCGCACATCGCCGACTTCCTCTCCGCCGCCCTCTACATCGACGACACGAGACTGTTCACCGACTTCGTCACGTGGACCTGCGACCTCCTGCACGCCCGCGGCGTGCCGTCCCGGTCGGTGGCGCTGGCCCTGCGCCTCCTCCACGACGAACTGCATGATTTCCCGCGCGCCCGCCACCTTCTGGCGGAGGGCACGCTCGCCGCAGATGGAGCCTGATGGAAACCGCGCCTTTCCTGATTGAGATCGAGAATCCGGAGCCCGACACCACCCGGCTGACCCTGTCGGGCGACTTCGACTACACGACGTCGGCCGACCTGGCCGCCATGACGCCGACACTGATGAGCAGCGGCCTGAGAGTGCTGGAAGTCGACCTGACGGGGGTGACGTTCATCGACTCGTCCGGGCTGGCGACGTTGATCCACCTTTATCACGCGGCGGAGGAGCATCCGGCGGAGATGCGGTTCGTGGGGATGACGCCGTACATCGCCCACCTCTTCGAGGTGACGGCCCTCGACCAGGTGTTCAACCTGCCGACGTCGACTGCCTAGGGGATCATTCCGCTCACCTAGGCTTGACCGTATGAACCGGCTGGCCGGGGCCACGAGCCCCTACCTGTTGCAGCATGCCGACAACCCCGTCGACTGGTTCGAATGGGGCCCAGACGCCTTCGCCGAGGCCAGACGCCGCGACGTCCCCCTCCTCATCTCCGTCGGCTACTCCGCCTGCCACTGGTGCCACGTCATGGCCCACGAGTCCTTCGAGGACAAGGGCACCGCGGCGATCATGAACGCCCGGTTCGTCAACATCAAGGTCGACCGGGAGGAACGGCCCGACGTCGACGCCGTCTACATGGCCGCCACGCAGGCCATGACCGGGCAGGGCGGCTGGCCGATGACCGTCTTCGCCACCCCCGACGGCCACCCCTTCTACGCCGGCACCTACTTCCCGCGCGCGGGCTTCCAGCGGTTGCTGATGGGCGTGCACGAAGCCTGGACGACCGACAGGGAGGCCGTGCTCGACCAGGGCGGCAAGGTCGTCGAGGCGCTCAACGAGCGCGCGGCCCTTCCTTCGGGGCCGTCGCCGACGGCCGAGACGCTGGAGGCGGCGGTGGCGAGCCTGCGGGAGGGGTTCGACGCCGAGCGCGGGGGGTTCGGGGGGGCGCCGAAGTTCCCGCCGTCGATGGTGCTGGAGTTCCTGCTGCGGGTACGCACTCCCGACGCCCGCGCCATGGCCGACACCACCCTGGAGGCCATGGCCCGCGGCGGCCTCTACGACCAGCTGGCCGGTGGGTTCGCCCGCTACAGCGTCGACGCGTCGTGGGTGGTGCCCCACTTCGAGAAGATGCTCTACGACAACGCCCTGCTGCTGCGCGTCTACGCCCACTGGTGGCGTGACACCGGCTCTCCGCTGGCCCGGCGCATCGCCCTCGAGACGGCCGCGTGGATGATCGCCGAGCTGCGCACCCCCGAAGGCGGCTTCGCCTCGGCGCTCGACGCCGACAGCGAGGGCGAGGAGGGGCGTTTCTACGTCTGGACGCCCGACCAGCTCCAGGAGGTCCTCGGGCAGGCCGACGCCGCCTGGGCGGCGGAGTTGTTCGAGGTCACCGGGACCTTCGAGCACGGCACCTCGGTGCTCCAGCTGCTCGCCGACCCCGACGACCAGGAGCGTTACGAGTCGATCCGGGCGCGGTTGCGGACGGCGCGGGAGCTGCGGGTGCGGCCCGGGCGCGACGACAAGGTGGTCGCGGCCTGGAACGGGCTGGCCATCGCCGCGCTCGCCGAGACGGGCGCGCTGTTCGACCGTCCGGCCCTGGTCGAGGCGGCGACGCGGGCGGCCCGGCTGCTCGACGAGGTCCACCTCCGTGACGGGCGGCTGCTGCGCACCTCCCGTGACGGGCAGGCTGGCGGCAACGCCGGGGTACTCGAAGACTACGCCGACGTCGCCGAGGGCTTCCTCACCCTCTACGGCATCACCGGCGACGTCCACTGGTATCGGCGGGCCGAGGCCCTGCTCGGCACGCTGCTCGACCGGTTCCCCGACGGCGCGGGCGGCTTCTTCGACACCGCCGACGACGGCGAGCGCCTCTTCCAGCGGCCGCAGGATCCGACCGACAACGCGACGCCCTCGGGGCAGTTCGCGGCGGCCGGGGCGCTGCTGTCCTACGCCGCCTTGTCGGGTTCGGCCCGGCACCGCGAGGCGGCCGAGGCCGCGCTCGGGCCCGTCTCCACACTGGCCGACCGCTACGCCCGGTTCGCCGGGTGGGGGCTGGCCGTCGCGGCGGCTGCCCTGGCCGGGCCGGTCGAGGTGGCCGTCACGGGCGACCTCTCCGACGACCGCGTCAAGGCGCTGCACCGCGCCGCGCTCATGTCGGGCGCGCCGGGCCTGGTCGTCGCGCTGGGCGAGGGCGACGTCCCGCTGATGGCGGGCCGCACCCTCGTCGACGGCGAGCCCGCCGCTTACGTCTGCCGCAACTTCGCCTGCCGCCTGCCGGTCACCACCGAAGCCGCGCTCAGGGCCGAGCTGGCGAACTAGCGGGTGCCGACCGGCACGTCGGGCGGGGTGTTCTCGTCGGGCAGGTCGGGCTGCTGGTTGTCGGGCTCCTCGGTTACCGGGGGCTCACCGTCGGGGCCGCCGCCGTCTGACGGCGGCGGGGTGACCTCGGGCTGGCCGCCGTCGTCGCCGGGCGGCGGGGTGTTCCCGTCGTCGCCCCCGGCCGTCGGGCTCGGGTCGGGGCTGGGCTCGCCGGAGGAGAACTCCCGTTCCTCGTCGTCGGTGGGGCGGTAGTAGTCGTTGTCCCAGCGGTAGTAGGTCACCGGGTCGGGGAACTCCTTGACCGGCTTCCCCTCCATGGCGGTCGTCATGAACGCCTTCCAGATCTGGGCCGGGAGGGTGCCGCCGTAGAGCTCGCCGTAGCCGGGGATGGTCACCGGCAGGTTGTCGTCGCGGAACATGTCGACCGCCACCGACAACTGCGGGGTGAAGCCGTTGAACCAGACGGCGGCCGAGGCGTCGGTGGTGCCGGTCTTGCCGGCCACCGGGCGGTCGTAGAGGCGGGCACCGGTGCCGGTGCCCGAGGTGACAACCTGTTCCATCGCGAAGGTGGCGTCGGCGGCGGTGTCCTCGGTGAAGACGCGGCGGCCGGTGGTGTCGGTCTTGCGGGTCTTGCCGCTCCCGTCGGTCACCGACCTGATCACGTGGGGGTCGTGGTGGACGCCCCCCGAAGCGAACGTCGCGTAGGCGCCGGCCTGCTGGACGGCGCTCACCGACGCCACCCCCAGCGGGAAGGTGGCGGCCTTGCGGTGCTGGGCGAGCTGTTCGGCGGGGATGCCGGCCGCCTCGGCGGCGGCGGCGATCTTGTCGAGGCCGATCTGCTGGCCGAGGTCGACGAAGGCGGTGTTCACCGAGTACTGGGTGGCCTGCACCAGGTTGACCGACCCGTAGGAGGAGCCGCCGGAGTTGGGGATGGCGGCGCCGTTGACGTACATGGGCGAGTTGCCGTAGTAGCGCTGGGTCAGCGGCACCCCGTCCTGCAGGGCGGCGGCCAGGGCGTAGGCCTTGAAGGTCGAGCCGGCCTGGACCTTGGCGTCGAAGGCGCTGTTCCACTCGCTCTCGTCGTAGTCGCGGCCGCCGTAGAAGGCGACCACCTCGCCGTTGCCGGGGTCGACGGCGGCCAGGCCCGCGCGGACCTTCTTCGGGGTGCCCTCGGGCAGCACGTCGGTGACGGCGTCGGAGGCGGCGGCCATCAGCTTCTTGTCGAAGGTCGTGGTGACCTTGAGCCCGTCTTGGAAGATGTCCTCGTCGCTGTAGCCCATGCGGTTCAGCTCGCCGACCACCTGGGCCATCATGTAGCCGTTCTGGCCCGACGACGACAGCGGCTTCTTCTGCTTCTTCAGCTCGGGGAAGGTCATCTGGGCGGCCTGCCCGGCGGTGATGGCGTTGATCTTGACCATGCCGTCGACGACCGACTTCCAGCGGGCCTGCGCGGCGGTGAGCATGGCGCCGGTCGGGTTGGCGAAGTTGGACGGCTGCTGGATCACCGCCGCCAGGTAGGCGCCCTGGGCTGGGGTCAGCTTGCCGACGTCGACCCGGAAGTAGGCCTGGGCCGCGGCCTGGATGCCGTGGGCGCCCCGGCCGAAGTAGATCGTGTTGAGGTACTGCTCCAGCACCCAGTCTTTCGACTTGGATCGATCCACCTTCAGGGAGATCATGATCTCCTTGAGCTTGCGCATGATGGACCGTTCCTGGCTGAGGCCGCTGTAGTAGTTGCGGACCAGCTGCTGGGTGATCGTCGAGCCGCCCTGGATCTGGTTGCCCGTGAGGGTCGACCACATCGCCCTGGCCGTACCGGAGAGAGAAACTCCCTGATCCTGGTAGAAGGTGCGGTTCTCGGCGGCGATGACGGCTTCCCTGACCGCTTTCGGCACCGCCGACAGCGGCACGTTCTTACGGTCGACGCCCCGGTTGGCCAGGACGGTCTTCCCGTCGCGGTAGTAGATGACCGAGCCCTGGGCGGTGGCCAGTTCTTGGGTCGTGTCGGGGATGGGGGTGAGCACCCAGATCACCGCGAAGGCGCCGATCGCGGCCACGGCGGCGGCGCCGAAGCCGATGAGGGCGATGCGCAGGAACCTCCGTCGCGGCCACAAACCCGCGATCTTCCTGCCGATCCCCACGCGCACCCCCCGGCCGACGATGAACCATCACCGTAAACGATACGTCGTGATGCTCCGTGCACTTAGCGCTGTGCCGCCCTGACCAGCGGAAGTGTGCGGTAAGGGACGGGTGTGTCCAGTGCGATCACCGATTCGGTGCGCATGACCCCGTGGAGATCGACGATCAGGTCGATGACCCGCTGGAGATCGGCGTTGCTACGGGCGACGATACGGCACAGCATGTCGCCGCTGCCGGTGATCGTGTGGACTTCGAGCACCTCGGGGATGCGGCCGAGCCGGTCGGCCAGCGGCTCGTGGCCGGACACCTGCCGGATCTGGAGCGTCACGAACGCCGTGACATCGTAGCCGAGGGCGGCCGGGTCGATCTCGGGGCCGAAACCGATGATCACCCCGCGCGCGACCAGCCGGTCGAGCCGGGCCTGGACGGTGCCCCGGGCGACGTTGAGGCGGCGGCTGCACTCGAGTACCCCGATTCTGGGTTCCTCATTCAGCAATGCCACAAGTCGGATATCCAGCTGGTCAACGCTCACAACATTGCTCTTCCCGATCCGCCGTCCACTAGACACATTGTCCACTGCTTCCGGACACAGTTGCACAGGTTGGACACTGAAGAACAGAGTGGGCCCCATGAGCGATGACGTGTTCCCTGTCCACGGCATGGACGCGGTCGTGTTCGCGGTAGGCAACGCGAAGCAGGCCGCCCACTACTACTCGACGGCCTACGGCATGACCCTGATCGCGTACAAGGGGCCGGAGACCGGCAGCCGCGACGAGGTCGCCTATGCGCTCAAGTCGGGCGGCGCCCGGTTCGAGTTCCGGGGGGCGGTCAGGCCCGGCTCCGACCTCGCCCGCCATGTGGCCGCGCACAGCGACGGCGTGATCGACCTGGCCATCGACGTGCCCGACGTCGACGCGGCGTACGCGCACGCGCTGGCCCAGGGCGCCACGGGCCTGGCGGAGCCCTATGTGATTGAGGACGAGTTCGGCAAGGTGGTGCTCGCGGCCATCGCCACCTATGGCGAGACCCGGCACACCCTGGTCGACCGGTCGAACTACACCGGCCCCTACCTGCCCGGTTACGTCGCGGCGAAGCCGATCGTGGAGCCCGGCAAGCGCATGTTCCAGGCGATCGACCACTGCGTCGGCAACGTGGAGCACATGGAGGAGTGGGTCGAGTTCTACGAGCGGGTCATGGGCTTCACCCGGATGGCCGAGTTCATCGGCGACGACATCGCGACCGAGTACTCGGCGCTGATGTCGAAGGTGGTGGCCGACGGCACCCGCAAGGTCAAGTTCCCGCTGAACGAGCCGGCCCTGGCGAAGAAGAAGTCGCAGATCGACGAGTACCTGGAGTTCTACGGCGGTCCCGGCGTGCAGCACATCGCGCTGGCCACCAACGACATCCTCGACACCGTCGACCGCATGCGCGCCGCCGGGGTGGAGTTCCTGGAGACGCCCGACTCCTACTACGACGACCCCGAGCTGCGTGAGCGCATCGGCAACGTGCGCGTCCCGGTCGAGGAGCTGAAGAAGCGGCGCATCCTGGTCGACCGCGACGAGGACGGCTACCTGCTGCAGATCTTCACCAAGACCGTGCAGGACCGCCCGACGGTGTTCTTCGAGTTCATCGAGCGGCACGGCTCGCTCGGCTTCGGCAAGGGCAACTTCAAGGCCCTGTTCGAGGCGATCGAGCGCGAGCAGGAGCTGCGCGGCAACCTGTAGATCTTTACTTCGCGGCGGATTTGTCCTGGTCCGCGACAGGTGATCACCTCGGCATGGCTTCTCCGACACCGCCGCCGGGTGATCTGCCGGGCCAGGACCCGTCCCAGCCCTGGACACCGCCGCCCGCGCCGGGCGGGCGTCCTCCGTACGGGACGCCCGGACACGGCGCCCCGCCACCGGCCGGCCAACCCCTCGCCGGCCGGTGGCGGCGACTTCTCGCGGGCGTCGTGGACGCCGTCATCGTCGGCCTCGTCTCCTCGCCGTTCACCTACGAGTCGTGGTCGGCCGTCTACGACGAGCGCACCAGCACCTGGCACGGCGAGCAGGTCACCCACTGGTTCTGGGGCTTCCTGATCGGGTTCCTCTACTACTGGCTCTTCCACGCCTTCTGGAACGGCCAGACCCCGGGCAAGAAGATCCTCCGCATGCGGGTGGCCCGGGAGGACGGCGGCCGGATCGGCGTCGGCCAGGCGGCGCTGCGGTCGATCGTGTACGTCGTCCTCACGGCCACCTGCTGTCTCGGCTTCGTCGACCTGGTCTGGATTTTGTTCGACCGCAGAAAGCAGGCGTTGCACGACAAAGCGGCATCAACCCTGGTCGTGGATGCCTGAACGTGTCCGCGACCTCGCATAAGGTGTCCCGGCAGGGTCGGTTCGGGGAGGGGCACCCATGCGGTTGGCCAGGGCGCTGTCAGGCGCGCTCATCGTCGTCACACTCGCGAGTTGTTCGCCGTCGGGGGCGTCCGACCGGTCGGTCGTCCGGTCCGGCACGGCGGGCGCGTCCGGGATCGGCGACGACGACTTCCCCACCGACGGCAACGGCGGCTACGACGTCGGCCACTACACCCTGGCCCTGGGCTACGACCCCGCGACCCGGCGGTTGTCGGGCACCGCGACCATCGACGCGACCGCGACCGAGGACCTGTCGAGCTTCAACCTCGACCTCCACGGCTTCACCGTCAGCGCGGTCACGGTCGGCGGGCTGCCGGCGGCGTTCACCCGGTCCGGCGACGAGATGACCGTCACGGCCGACCTGTCCAAGGGCTCGACGTTCCGGACCTCGGTGACCTACCGGGGCGAGCCGCAGCCGGTCCGCAACTCCCCCAACCTCGGCACCTACGGCTTCGTGCCCACCGGCGACGGCTCGTTCGTGGCCGCCGAGCCCAACGGCGCCAAGACCTGGTTCCCGGGCAACGACCACCCGGCCGACAAGGCGACCTACGAGTTCCGGCTGACCGTGCCCGACGGCGTGACCGCCATCGCCAACGGCGAGCTGGCCGGCCAGCCGGCGTCGGCGGGCGGGAAGACCACGTTCGTCTGGCGCGAGACCCACCCGATGGTGAGCTACCTGGCGACCATGACGACCGGGAAGTTCCTGGTGAAGACCGGCGCCTCCGAAGGCGGCATCCCCGTCTACGCGGCCGTCGACCCGCGCTACCAGAGCCAGCTCGACCGGCTCTTCGAGGTGTCGGGGCGCATCACCGACTACTGGACCACGATCTTCGGGCCCTACCCGTTCAAGTCGACCGGCGGGATCGTCGACGACTTCGCGTCGGGCTACGCGCTCGAGAACCAGACCAAGCCGATCTACGGCGGCTTCGAGCCCGACGAGGGCATCATCTCCCACGAGCTGGCCCACCAGTGGTTCGGCGACAGCGTGAGCATCTCCCGCTGGAAGGACCTGTGGCTCAACGAGGGCTTCGCGACCTACGCCGAGTGGTTGTGGGCCGAACACCGGGGCCAGGCGACCGCCCAGCAGACCTTCGACCGCCACTACGCCAACACCACCGACCCGATGTGGAACTATCCGCCCGGGGTGGCGCAGAAGAGCGACCTGTTCAACAACTCGGTCTACATCCGGGGCGCGATGGCCCTCCACGCCCTGCGCACCACGGTCGGCGACGACGCCTTCTTCAGAATCATTCGTCAGTGGGCGAGCGACCACCGCCACGGCAACGCCACGACCGGCCAGTTCACCGCCCTGGCCGAGCGGGTCTCCGGTCAGCGGCTCGGCGAGCTCTTCGGCCAGTGGCTCTTCGACAAGGGCCGCCCGGCCCCGCTCACGAGAATATGAGCTTGTAGCCGTCCCGCCTGAGGGCGGCCAGCACGTCGTCGCAGTGGTCGGGGCCGCGGGTCTCCAGCTGGAGCAGCACCTCGGCCTCGTCGAGGTGGAGCCGGGCCCCCACCCTTTCGTGCACGACGTCGAGCACGTTGGCCTTGAGCTCGGCCAGCCTCCTGAGCAGGGCGGCCAGCGCGCCGGGCCGGTCGGCCAGGCGGATGCGGAAGGCCAGGTAACGCCCGGCGGCGGCGAGGCCGTGGCGCAGCACCCGGGCCAGCAGCAGCGGGTCGATGTTGCCGCCCGACAACACCGCGACGACCGGGGGCTCGAAGGCGTGGGGCTTGTCGAGCAGGGCCGCCACCCCGGCGGCGCCCGCCGGCTCGACGACCATCTTGCCGCGTTCGAGGCAGAGCAGCAGGGCACGCGAGAGCGACTCCTCCGAGACGGTCACCACCTGGTCGACCAGGTAGTGGATCATCTCGAACGGCAGGTCGCCCGGCCGCCCGACGGCGATCCCGTCGGCCATCGTGAACTGCGGTTCGACCATCACCGGGTGGCCGGCCGCGAGCGACTCGGGATAGGCCGCGGCGCGTTCGGCCTGGACGCCGACCACCCGTACACCCGGACGCAGATGCTTGGCCGCCAGGGCCACCCCGGCCGCGAGGCCCCCGCCGCCGATGGCGACCACGATGGTGCCCGTCTCGGGGAGCTGTTCGATGATCTCCAGCCCGATCGTGGCCTGACCGGCGATGACGTCGGGGTGGTCGAAGGGGTGGATGAAGACCGCGCCGGTCTCGTCGGCGTGGCGGCGGGCGGCCTGCAGGGCGTGGTCGACGGTGTGCCCGGCGAAGATGACCTCGGCGCCGTAGCCCCGGGTCGCCTCGACCTTGGGCAGCGGCGCGCCCTCGGGCATGTAGACGGTCGACTTGGCCCCCAGCAGCCCCGAACCGAAGGCCACCCCCTGGGCGTGGTTGCCCGCGCTGGCCGCGACGACGCCCCGGGCCCGCTCCTCCTCGGTCAGCCGGGCGATGCGGACGTAGGCGCCGCGCACCTTGAACGACCCGGCCCGCTGGAGGTTCTCGGCCTTCAGGTAGACCGGCCCGCCGATCGTCTCGGACAACACCCGTGAGTGCACGACCGGGGTGTGGGCGATCACGCCCTTGAGAAGTTCACGGGCGGCGAGCACGTCGTCGTACGTGACCTGCGGGACAACCATGCGCGCAATCCTGCCACTACGGTGTGGCGAGCACGGCCTTGGACCGGTCGGCGGCCAGGTGCACCGCGAAGCCCCCGAGGACGGTCCCGGTCACGTAGCGCTGGATCTTCACCGCGGCCGGCCGGGTCGACAGGTAGGCGGCCAGCCCGCCCGCGCCCACGACGATGAGCCCGTTGACGAGCATGCTGATGCTGATCTGGACGCCGCCCAGCACGAAACTCTGCAGGATCACGTGGCCGTGGGCGGGCTCGATGAACTGCGGCAGCAGCGACATGTAGAGGATGGCGGCCTTCGGGTTGAGCAGGTTGGTGACCAGCCCCATGGTGAACAGCCGCCCGTTGGAGTCCTGCGGCAGCTCCTTGGCGGCGAAGACCGCCTGCCCGCCGGGCTTGACGATCTTCCAGGCGAGATAGAGCAGGTAGGCCGCGCCCGCGAGCTTGATCGCCGTGTACGCCGCCGGCACCAGCGCGAAGATCGCGGTCAGGCCCAGGCAGGTGGCGATCAGGTAGACGACGAACCCGACGAACGTCCCCAGCAGGGAGACGAACCCGGCCCTGCGCCCCTGCGAGATCGCCCGCGAGGCGAGATAGATCATGTTCGGTCCGGGAGTCAGCACCATCCCGAGCGAGACGACGGCGATCCCCGCCAGCGCAGTCCACTCCATGAACGCCTCAAGCCGTGCGCGAACCGGGAATATTCCCGGGTGACCAGTAGCGGTCACCGCCCAGGATCAGCGCCGCCGCGCCGATCAGCCCGGCCTCCTGCCCCAGCGAAGCCGGCACGACCCGCACCCGCGACGCGAACTCCATCCGGGCGTGGGTGCGCAGCGCCTCGTCCAAGGGCTCGAAGAGCAGCGGCCCCGACTGCGACAGGCCGCCGCCGATGGTCACCAGGTCGACGTCGCACAGGTGGGTCGCCGAGGCGATGGCCAGGCCGAGCGCCCAGCCCGCCCGGTTCATCGCCGCCACCGCGATCTGGTCGCCCGCCGCCGCGTCGGCGGCCAGCTGGCGGCCGGTGGCCCTGGCGTTCTCGCGGTAGAGGGCCGCGGCCTCCCGCTCGGAGAGTTCGGGGTCGACGGGGCCGGCGGCGGGGGTGCCGGGCACCCAGCCCCGGTCGACGGCCCACCCGGCCAGGGCCGGGCCCCGGGCGATCGCTTCGAGGCAGCCGTTGCCGCCGCAGCCGCAGGGCGGGCCCGCCGGGTCGACGACCACGTGGCCGATGTGCCCGGCGTTGCCGGTGCCGCCGTTGATCAGGCGGCCGCCCAGGATGAGGCCGCCGCCGACGCCCGTCGAGACGACCATGCCGATCATGTCGTCGACGCCCCGGCCGGCGCCCTTCCAGTGTTCGGCCGCCGCCAGCGCGATGGCGTCGTTGTGGATGCGGACCGGCACGCCGGGGAACCGCTCGCGGAGCCGGGCCACCACCGGGAAGCCGTCGCGCCAGCCGGGCAGGTTGAGGGGGGCGACCACGCCGTCGGGCCAGGTCATCGGGCCGCCACAGCCCACGCCGACGCCCTCGACCGTCTCGGCGCCGACCGTGGTCTCGATCAGCGACCACAACGCCCGCCACACGGTCTCGGCGTCGCCGCCGGGCGAGGTGGGCGCCACGTCCGAGGTCAGCAGGTCTCCCGACGCGTCGGTCAGGCCGACCGCGCACTTCGTGCCGCCGATGTCGATCGCCAGAACCGCCACGGCGCCGACTGTCTCACGACGACGACGAGAAGACCAGGACGGAAGCCGTGAATCCGTGTACGTGGTTCACTCCGCCCACCGGCCCGACCTCTCCGGCGGCGAAGAACCCGGCGATCCCGATGGGGCCGAGGGTGTCGCGCAGCGCGAGGGCGTCGTGGTCGGGGGTGCCGAACATCGCCGAGCCCCGGCCGTTGCAGGAGAACAGCAGCGCGCCGTCGACCCGGCCGCCCGACTCGATGTGGGCGTCGAGCAGTTCGTAGAGGTCCTCGTCGGCCGTCTCGGCGTCGCGGACCTGGAAGCGCACTGTACGGCCGACCTCCACGACGTCGCCGATGGCCACGGCCTCGCGTTCGGGGTCGATGCCCAGCACGCCCCGGATCAGGAAGTCGCCGCGCTCGTGCCGTTCGGCGTACTCGTCCATGGCCACGCCGATCTGCAGGCCGCTGGCGACGAGTTCGCGGTCGTCCTCGTCGAGGGAGCTGACGATGTCCTCCAGCCGGGCCAGCGCGGGCTGGCCGGCGAGTTCTAGCAGCAGGTTCTCCTCGGCCGCCGTCACGATCATCGTCGGGCCGATCGGGCGGCACCCCTGGCTGACCACGGTGCTGATCTGGACGGGGCCGCTCAGCAGCACCCCGATCGCGCCCTCGGTGTACACCTCGCCGTCGGCGAACAGGCGGACCGAGCCGCGCCCGCGCAGCCCGTTGGCCAGGCCGCCGATGATCGGCAGGTTGCCCAGCACCTCGCCGGAGTGCTCGATGAAGGCGTCGGTCGGAAAGCTGTAGGGGTCGGCGAGCATGATCGCCACCCGGTCGTCGGGGTCACGTTCCGGCAGGCCGATCACCACGAACCGGTCATCGGCCCGCAAGGACTCCAGCGCGAAGGTGGTCACCCGCGCCTCGCCCAGGCTGGCGGCCCACGCCGACACCGCCGGGGTCAGCTCGACCCCCTGCGCGTCGCCGATCACGCCGGTGGCGCTGCACCCGATCACCGCGGCGTCGGGGACCAGCGCCATCGCCCGCTGCCCGGCCCGGGCGACGTCGTCGGGGTCCTCCCCGCAGATGAAGAAGCAGACCAGGTCGGCGGGGCCGGAGAGACCTTCGACGGCCTGCCGGATGGCCGATTCGGCACTCTCCACGAGATTGGGCCCGACGGCGAGACCGTCGGCGAACCGGCTGGTGATTACCGCCATCGTCTCGCCCCCTCTTTACCGACAAGTCGTGCTATCTCGGGTAGTTGCCTTGCATAGGCTTCATGCCCCGTTTCTCCCCAGTAGCACGTTGCCGACGCGTACGGATCGTCACGCGATGGTCAAGATCCGAAGCGAGACGCGGACGGCCGAAGGCCGGCTGTGGCTCGCGCCAGAACTCTTTCTTAGACACGCATTGGGATGCCGGAACTCCGATCGCGACGTAGTCTCGATCCCGTGCACAAATCGCCAGCACCTGCTCCGACATTGAGCACTCTGCGCGAACTGCGCGAGAGCGGACATGTCCACCGGTCAGTCAAAGCCGAGATCCGCGAGAACCTGCTGGCCAGGCTGCGTGCCGGTGAGCCGAGGTTCCCGGGCATCGTCGGGTTCGACGACTCCGTGCTGCCCTATCTCGAACGCGCGCTGATCGCCGGGCACGACATCGTGCTCCTCGGCGAGCGCGGTCAGGGCAAGACCCGGCTGATCCGCACGGTCGTCGGGCTGCTCGACGAGTGGACGCCGGTCATCGCGGGTTGCGAGATCAACGACCACCCCTACGCGCCCGTCTGCGGACGCTGCCGCGCGCTCGCCGACGACGAGATCGTCGTCGCCTGGAAGCACCGCAGCGAACGTTACGGCGAGAAGCTCGCCACCCCCGACACCTCGGTCGGCGACCTGATCGGCGACGTCGACCCCATCAAGATCGCCGAAGGCCGCACGCTGGGCGACCCCGAGACCGTCCACTACGGCCTCGTCCCCCGCACCAACCGGGGCGTCTTCTCCGTCAACGAGCTGCCCGACCTGGCCGAGCGCATCCAGGTCGCGCTGCTCAACGTGCTGGAGGAGCGCGACATCCAGGTCCGCGGCTACAACCTGCGCCTGCCGCTCGACGTCCTGCTGATCGCCTCCGCCAACCCCGAGGACTACACCAACCGGGGCCGGATCATCACGCCGCTGAAAGACCGGTTCGGGGCCGAGGTGCGCACCCACTACCCGAGGTCGGTCGACGACGAGCTGGTCCTGATCCGCCAGGAGGCCATGGGCGACATCGGCGCCGACGTGCCCGACCACCTGGTCGAGATCATCGCCCGGTTCACCCGGCTGGTGCGCGAGTCGTCCGCCGTCGACACCCGCTCGGGCGTGTCGGCCCGGTTCTCGATCGCCGCCGCCGAGACCGCCGCCGCCTCGGCCGTGCGGCGGGCCGCCCTGACCGGTGAGGACCTGCCGGTGGCGCGGGTCTGCGACCTGCCGGGCATCGTCCACACGCTGCGCGGCAAGGTCGAGTTCGAGGTCAGCGAGGAGGGCCGGGAGATCGAGGTGCTCGCGCACCTGCTCCGGCGGGCCACCGCCGAGACCTTCCGCGGCACCCTGGGCGGCGCCGACCTCGCGCCGCTGCTCGACAAGTTCGCCCAGGGCGCCCAGATCGAGTCGGGCGAGCTGGTCGGCGCCACCGAGCTGCTGCGCCGCATCGGCCGCGTCGAGGGCCTGGCCAAGATCATGTCGCGGATCGGCATGGGCGAGGGCGACGAATCGCCGGGCCACGCCGCCGCCGCGCTGGAGTTCGCCCTTGAGGGCCTCTACCTGATGCGCCGCCTGTCGAAGGACGACATCGCGGGCGCCGCGGTCTACCGCACGTGACCTCCTACCGGTACGGCGAATACCAGGACGGCCCCGACCCCCTGGCGCCGCCCTACGACGTCAGGGGCGCCCTCGACGAGATGGGCGACGCCATCCTGTCGGGCTCGACCCCCCTCGACGCCCTGCGTGACCTGCTGAAACGAGGGCTGCCCAACGCGCCGGGCCGGCGCGGCCTGGAGGAGCTGCTGCGGCAGGTCCGCAAGCGCCGCCGCGACCTGCGGCAGAACACCCGGCTCGACGGGATCCTGGAGCAGGCCAGGGAGCTGCTCGACCGCGCCCTCGACCAGGAGCGCACCGAGTTGTTCCCCGACCCGTCCGACGACGCCCGCTTCCGCGAGGCCCAGCTCGACAACCTGCCGGGCGACACCGCGAGGGCCGTACAGGAGCTGTCGGAATACGACTGGCGTTCGCCGCAGGCGCGCCGGTCGTTCGAGGAGCTGCGCGACCTGCTGCGGCGCGAAGTGCTCGACAGCCAGTTCAAGGGCATGCGCGACGCGCTGGCCAACCCCGACCCGGCCGCGATGGAGCGGGTCAGGCAGATGATGGCCGCCCTGAACGAGATGCTCGACCGCGACGCCCGGGGCGAGCACACCCAGCAGGACTTCGACGACTTCATGCGCGACTACGGGGACCTGTTCCCCGAGAACCCGCGCAACCTGGAGGAGCTGGTCGACCAGCTGGCCCGCCGGGCCGCCGCCGCCCAGCGCATGCTGGCCTCGATGACCCCGCAGCAGCGCGCCGAGCTGGCGAGCCTGATGGACCAGACCCTCCAGGACAGCGGCCTGGCCGACCAGATGCGCCGCCTCGGCGACTCCCTGTACGCCCGCCGCCCCGACCTCGCCTGGAACTCCGCCGAGCGGGTCAGCGGCGAGTCGCCGATGAGCATGGGCGACTCGGTCAGCGCCCTGCAGGAACTCGCCGACCTCAACGACCTGGAGTCGTCGTTGCGCCAGGACTACCCGGGCGCGCGCCTGTCCGACGTCGACGAGGAGGCGATCCGCCGGGCGCTCGGCCGGTCGGCCGTCGACGACCTGCAGGCACTCAAGCAGATCGAGCGCGAGCTGGAGCAGCAGGGCTACCTGCGCCGCAACCGGGGCAAGCTGGAGCTCACCCCCAAAGCGGTGCGCCGCCTGGGCGAAACCGCGCTGCGCCGGGTCTTCAACTCGCTGGAGAGCACCCGCCGGGGCGACCACGACCAGCACGACGCCGGCGCGGCCGGGGAGCTGACCGGCTCGACCCGGCCCTGGCGCTTCGGCGACGAGCAGCCGATCGACGTCGTCCGCACGGTGATCAACGGGGTGCGCAGGGGCGGCGGCGCGCCGGTGACCCTGACCGTCGACGATTTCGAGGTGGCCGAAACCGAAAGGCGCTCGGCCGCGGCCGTCTGCCTGCTGGTCGACCTGTCCTATTCGATGGCGCTGCGCGGCACCTGGGCGGCGGCCAAGCAGACCGCGCTGGCCCTCCAGGCCCTGGTGGCCTCGAAGTTCCCGCAGGACGCGGTGCAGATCATCGGCTTCTCCAACTACGCCCGGGTGCTGCAGCCCGACGAGCTGGCCGGGCTCGAATGGGACATGGTCCAGGGCACCAACCTGCACCACGCGCTGCTGATCGCGGGCCGCCACCTCGACCGCCACCCCGACTTCGAGCCGGTCGTGCTGGTCGTGACCGACGGCGAGCCGACCGCCCACCTGATGCGCGACGGCACCCCGCAGTTCGAGTGGCCCCCCTCGAAGGAGACCCTCGAACTCACGTTGGCCGAGGTCGACAAGATGACCCGCCGCCGGGCCACGCTGAACGTCTTCATGCTGGCCGCCGACGAACGGCTGAGGGCCTTCGTCGACGAGGTCGCCCGCCGCAACGGCGGCCGGGTGTTCGCCCCCAACGTCGACAAACTCGGTGAGTACGTGGTCAGCGACTTCCTGCGGGCACGCCGGCGGTCATAGTGGACGAAGGGTGATATCGGTCTAACACCAGGTGAGATCACCCTGTCCGGCGCCTCACAACCGAGCGACTCCGCGACCTCATAACGTGCGAGGCACCGCAGCGATTGGAGTCGCGCACATGTTGTCCAGTTTCATCCTCGTCGTCTCACTCCTGCTCGCCTTCGGCGCCCTGGCGGGCTTCGCCCTCCTGGTGCACAGCATCAAGCGGGAGGACCGCCGGCGCAGCCTCACCCTCAGCCCCCAGAGCGCCCTGTCGTCGTTGTCGCGGCGCATGCTCGGACTCAACGTGGACCACACGGCGTGTGTGATCCACCCCGAGCAGGCCTGCCCGACATGCGCGAAGGTCGACGACACCCTGACGGTGTGAGGCGTGATCGCGATAGCCTTCGGCGCATGTCGTTCCTCGACAAGCTGCTGCTCTGGCTGCACATCGCCTTCGCCATCTTCACGATCGGCCCGCTGACCGTCGTCACGAGCTCGATCCCGCGCTACATCCGCAAGCAGGACCTGAACGTCCTGCACTACCTGAAGCGGATGGGGCGGGTCTTCGGCCTGCTGACCCTGGGTGTGTTCCTCTTCGGTCTGCTGCTCGGGGGCAGCAACCTGGGAGAGGTCTACCTGACCGTATCCATGACGCTGTTCATAGTCGCGGCCGTGATGCTCGTCATCATCGACCGCGACACGAAGAAGGCGATCGCGGCTCTGGAGAACGACGACCCGTCGGACGACGGGCGGGTCCAGACCGCCAAGATCGCCGCACTGGGCGGCATCGTCGCCCTGATCTGGCTGGTGATCCTCGTCCTGATGGTCTTCTTCAACCCGTAGGACAGGTCAGCCGAGGGCCTGCGAGAGGTCGTCGAGGAGGTCTCCGACGGTCTCGATGCCCACCGACAGACGCACCAGGTCGGCCGGAACCTCCAGCGGCGAGCCCGCCGCGCTCGCGTGGGTCATCCGGCCGGGGTGCTCGATCAGCGACTCGACCCCGCCGAGCGACTCGCCGAGGGTGAACAGCCGGGCCCGGTCGCACACGTCGACGGCCGCCTGCTCGCCGCCCGCGACGCGGAACGACACCATGCCGCCGAAGCGCTTCATCTGCTTGGCCGCGACCTCGTGACCGGGGTGGCGCTCGATGCCCGGGTAGAACACCTCGATCACCTTCGGGTGGGAGAGCAGCAGGTCGACGACCCGCTCGGCGTTGTCGCAGTGGCGGTCCATGCGCACCCCGAGGGTCTTCACCCCGCGCAGGGTGAGCCACGCGTCGAACGGACCGGCCACCGCGCCCATGGCGTTCTGGTGGTAGGTGAGCTCCTCGCCCAGGGCGACGTCGCGGGCGACCAGCGCGCCGCCGATGACGTCGGAGTGGCCGCCGACGTACTTGGTCGTCGAGTGGACGACCACGTCGGCCCCCAGCGCCAGCGGCTGCTGCAGGTAGGGCGAGGCGAAGGTGTTGTCGACCACGAGCAGCGCGCCGCCGTCGTGGGCGATGGACGCCAGCCGCTCGATGTCGGCGATGCCGAGCAGCGGGTTGGTGGGGGTCTCGACCCAGATGACCTTGGTCTCCGGCCGCATCGCGGCGCGCACCGCCGCGGCGTCGCCGAGCGGGACCGGGTCGTAGGCCAACCCCCAGCGCTCCAGCACCTTGGCGAACAGCCGGTAGGTGCCGCCGTAGGCGTCGTCGGGGATGATCACGTGGTCGCCGGGCCGGCAGACCGTGCGGAGCAGGGTGTCTTCGGCGGCCAGGCCCGAGGCGAACGCCAGCCCGCGCACGCCGCCTTCGAGGGCGGCCAGGCACGACTCAAGGGCGGTCCTGGTCGGGTTCGCCGAGCGGCTGTACTCGTATCCGCCCCGCAGTCCGCCCACGCCGTCCTGCTTGTACGTCGAGACGGCGTAGATGGGCGGCACCACGGCCCCGGTCAGCGAGTCGGGTTCCTGTCCGGCGTGGATGGCCAGGGTTTCGAAGCCTTCAGTCATGGTGTCGAGCGTATCGGCTAGGCCGCCTTCTGCTTTTCCTTCGTGCCGAAGTCCGACTCCTCGAAGCGAGAGAGCAGGACGGGGTCGGCGAGCGCCAGCACACCGACGAGCACCAGGCCTAACGCCACCAGGGCGATTGCGATCACGGTCACGGTGACCACCTCCACTCTCAATGGAACAAGACGGACATTCATCTTCATCTCGCCCATGGGAACGGTTCGCCGTGCCGGGGTCGGCCGATCGGCCGATGTCCGGTCTACCCCTTTCGTCGTAGCCTCTGCGGTCGTGTGGGAACGACTGAGCACCTGGACGCAACGGGTCGGCGAGATAGCGCTGCTGGGCCTGCTCGGCCTGCTCTGGGTGTTCGACACCATCCTGGTGACGGCGCCGGCGAGCAGCGCGGGGGCGGTCGTCTGCTTCGTCGGCGGCGGCGCCGGCATCCTGGCGGTGCTGCTGCGCAAACGGCGCACCCTGCTGGTGACGGTGGGACTGATCGCGGCGTCGTTGTCGTTGTCGACGATCGTGGGCGGCGAGCCCGACCTGCGGGCGGTGGGGTTCACCGAGGCGGGCGCGTTCATGGTGCTGACGATCACCGTGCTGCGGCGGGTGGAGCCGATCAGGAACGCCGTCGTCCTCGCGGCCGGGATCCTGGTCGTGCTGCTCAGCATGCCGTCCCTGCGGTTCGAGGGGCCGGCCGACGGCTACGCGAGCGCCGCCACGCAGGCGGCCACGATCGTCTACCTGCTCGGGTGGGGGGCCGGCGCGGGGATCGGCGGGTATCTGCGCGTCCAGCAGGAGCGCCGCAAGGTCGGCGAGGAGCGGGTCAGGCGGGGCGAGCGCCTCGAACTCGCCCGGGAGCTGCACGACCTGGTCGCCCACCACATCACCGGCATCGTCGTCCAGGCCCAGGCGGCCCGGACGGTCGGCGAGACCCACCCCGAGGCGGTGCTCCCGGCGCTCGACGCCATCGCCGGAGCGGGCAGCGAGGCCCTGGCCTCGATGCGGCGGCTGGTCGGCGTGCTCCGGGCCGACGACCACGCCACCCGCAACGTCGGCGTCACCCTCGACGACCTGCGCACCATGGTCGGCCAGTTCTCCCCGGCCGCCACCTTCGACCTCGGGCCGGGCGTCTCGTCGCTGACGCTGGCCCCGGAGGTGCTGACCACGCTGCACCGGGTGCTGACCGAGTCGCTCACCAACATCCGCCGCCACGCCCCGCACACGCCGTGGGTGGAGGTGCGGCTCACCACCTTCGACGACTCGGTGCGGCTGCGCGTCGCCAACCCCCTGTCGGCCGCCGACCCTCGGCTGTCGCGGCTCGGCGGCGGCTTCGGCCTGGTGGGCATGGCCGAACGGGTGGAGACGATGGGCGGCCACCTCATCGCCGGCCCGGTGGCCGGGCACCTGTGGGAGGTGGCCGCGGTGGTCCCCCTACCGGCCCGATAGGAAGGCGAGCAGGTCCTGCCTGGTGACGAGGCCGGCGGGCTTGCCGTCTTCGAGCACGACCGCGGCGTCGGCCTTCTCCAGCGCCTCGATGGCGCGGGCCACCGCCTCGCCCGAGCCGACCATCGGCAGCGGGGCCGACATGTGGTCGCCCAGCGGGTCGTCGGCGTGCACCTTGCCCCGGTAGAGGCCGTCGAGCAGGTCGCGCTCGACGATCGAGCCGACCACCTCGGCGGCCATGACCGGCGGCTCCTCCTTCATGACGGGGAGCTGGGAGACGCCGTACTCGCGCATGATCGCGATCGCCGTGGACACGGTCTCGTGGGGGTGCACGTGGACGAACTGGGGCAGCACCCCGCCCTTGCGCACGAGCACCTCGCCGACGGCGTGCTCGTCGGCCGCCGTGGACAGGAAGCCGTAGTCGGCCATCCACTCGTCGTTGAAGATCTTCGACAGGTAGCCGCGCCCGCTGTCGGGCAGCAGCACCACCACGACGTCGTCGGGGCCGGCGTTGCGGGCCACCCGGACCGCCGCGACCGTGGCCATCCCGCACGAGCCGCCGACCAGCAGCGCCTCCTCACGGGCCAGCCGCCGGGTCATGCCGAACGAGTCGCGGTCGGAGACCGCGATGATCTCGTCGCAGATCGTGGTGTCGTAGGTGGCCGGCCAGATGTCCTCGCCGACGCCCTCGACCAGGTAGGGACGGCCGGTGCCGCCCGAGTAGACCGAGCCCTCGGGGTCGGCGCCGATGATCTTCACGCGGCCGTTCGAGACCTCCTTGAGGTACCTGCCGGTGCCGCTGATCGTGCCGCCGGTGCCGACGCCCGCCACGAAGTGGGTGATGCGGCCCTCGGTCTGCTCCCAGATCTCCGGGCCGGTCGAGTGGTAGTGGCTGGCCGGGTTCTCGGGGTTGCTGTACTGGTCGGGCTTCCAGGCGTTCGGCACCTCGCGCGCGAGGCGGTCGGAGACCGAGTAGTAGGAGTCGGGGTGGTCGGGCGAGACGGCGGTCGGGCAGACCACGACCTCGGCGCCGTAGGCGCGCAGCACGGCGATCTTGTCGTTGGCGACCTTGTCGGGGCAGACGAATAGGCACTTGTAGCCCTTCTCCTGCGCCACGATGGCCAGACCCACCCCGGTGTTGCCCGAGGTCGGCTCGACGATCGTGCCGCCCGGCTTGAGCGCGCCACTGCGCTCGGCCGCCTCGACCATGCGCAGCGCGATGCGGTCTTTGACCGACCCGCCGGGGTTGAAGTATTCGACCTTCGCCAGCACCTGCGCCGGCGCGCCCGCCGTCACCTTGCGGAGCCTCACGAGCGGGGTGTTCCCCATCAGCTCGATCAGCGAGTCGTGTACGCGCACCGCGAGAACCACCTTGCGTTCTTTGCCGAAGCTTTGTCGGCCGGACGGCTGCCGCAGCCCGGAGAGGGTGGCCGGGGCTCGGCTAGTTTTCACCTCACACCGTATAGGGGGTTGGGCCGGTGATCTGGACTCCGGGTGCGGCGCGGGCCGCCAGGCGCATCGCGACGGCGGCGGCGCTGGGCGGGGGCGGCGTGACCGCCCTCGGCGCGGCGACCTACGCGCTCCTGCTGGCCGAGGGCGTGCTCGCCCGCCGGCTCGTCGGCCGCCCGGTCTCCGAGGACGGCCCGTACGCCGACGGCCTCTACGGCGACCGGGCCGGCGAGCCGATCTCCATGGTGGTGCTCGGCGACTCGACCTCGGTCGGCCTCGGCATGACCGATCCGAAGGACACCCCGGGCGTGAACCTGGCCCTCGGCCTGGCCGCGCTGGCCGAGCGGCCGGTCCGGCTGACCGTCGTCGGCCGGTCGGGCGCGATCTCCCGCGACCTCGACGCCCAGGTCGACCGGGCTCTCGACGCCGCTCCCGACCTGGCGGTCATCTTCATCGGCGCCAACGACGTCACCACCCAGACCCGCCCGGCCACGGCGGTCCGCCACCTCCAGGACGCCGTCAGGCGGCTGCGCGAGTCGGGCGCGCAGGTGGTCGTGGGCACCTGCCCCGATCTCGGCACGGTCCGGCCGATCGCCCAGCCGTTGCGCTGGGTGACGCGCCGGTGGAGCCGTCAGCTCGCCGCGGCGCAGACGATCGCGGTGATCGAGGCGGGCGGGCGCACGGTCAGCTTCGCCGACCTGCTCGGACCGTCGTTCATGACAAATCCGGCAGAAATGTTCGGACCCGATCGATTCCATCCAAGTGCCCGAGGCTACCTACAGGCCGCTTACACAGTGCTACCTTCTGTATGCGCCGCGCTCGACCTGTGGCCAGAGCCCTCCCCCGAGCGCGTCGAAGGCTCGCAATACCTTCTGGCGGCGATGGCCGTTGAGGAACCCGGAACCGAGGTCACCGCGACCCGCGTCGCAGGCCGGGCGGTCGGTCCCCACGGACGGTGGGCCATGCTGCTCCGCCGCAGGCGTGACGCGGTGTCTCCGCACACCTAGATCCGGTCACCCTCGGCGTCCGGGCCGTCACCCCCTGGAGGAGTGAATCTTGATACGGCCCCATGCCCTCGCGCTCGCCCTGCTCACCTGTGGAGCCCTGGCCGCCTGCTCGGGCAGTGACGCCGCCATCGCCCCCGCCACGTTCCCGACCTGGCACAACACCCAGGTCAACATGGTCAGCCGGACCACCACGGGAGCCGGGGTGGCGGCTCTGACGTCGATGCGGGCCGACGGGAACCTGGAGACCGTGGCCGTCGAGCTGACCAGCGGGAAGAAGCTCTGGGCCCAGCCCGCGACGATGGCCGGGCGGCTGCCCGGCATGGGGGTGCAGGCCCCCGCCACCGTCGAGACCGCCCCCGGCCAGGGGGTCGTGGTCGCCCTCGACCCGGCCAAGCAGGGCCGCTGGAACGCGACGCTGATCGCGCGCGACGCGCGTACCGGCAAGCAGCTCTGGACCCGGCCGGTCCACTCGACGTTCGGGCCGCAGCGGTGCGGCGCGTACGTCTGCATGTCGGAGCACACCGCCCTGGCCAACGCGCGCATGATCGTGCTCGACCCGAAGACCGGCAAGGTCGTGTGGAAGATGCCCGGCATCGCCGAGGTCGAGTGGTCCGACGACAAGCACGTCGTCATCCTGCGCCTGGCGGCCGACCCGGTCGTGGAGGCCTACTCGCTGAAGGACGGCACCCCCCTGTGGCAGCAGCCGGTGCAGGCGGCCCTCGGGAACGGGGTCGACCTGTCGGGCGGCTGGGCGTTCGGGGTGTCGGGCGACCGGCTGGTGGGCTACATCGCCCCGTACACGCACCCGAAGAGCGGGAAGACCTCCACGTTCGGCATGTTCTCGATCCGGCTGGCCGACGGGGTGATCGACTGGGTGCGGCCGTCGGTGGTGCGGGTCTACCCGAGCGGCAACCCGGCGGTGTCGCCGGTGGTGCGGCCGGTCGACGGCCAGGGCACCTACGGCGGGTTCGCCCGGCTCGACGGGCAGAGCGGCCGGGTGATGGGGCAGATCACCGCCACCCAGGTGCCCGGTTCGGGCTGGTGGCTGGCGTTCCCGCAGGCGATGAACACGCTCGGCTTCCTCAAGCACAACGCGCCCGGCTCGGCCTTCGACCTGTCGAGCGGCCAGGCCACCCAGGTCAAGGGCATCCGCAGCTGGTCGTTCTGCGTGACCGACCCGCAGCCGCTGGGCAAGGCCGCCGCCGGGTTCTACTCCGTCGCCTCGCTCTGCGAGTTCGACCTGGCCACCGGCAAGCGCACCAGCGACGCGGGCGCCCCGCCGGCCTGGTTCACCGGCGCCCAGAACGGCTGGCGCCTGTGGCGCGACGAGAAGGGCGCCCTCCACGGCGTCAAGGACGCCACCACGACCCTGCCCGGCATGTACGGCTGAGTTGTGCACCAGTACAAAGTTCTGTTTTCTGGCACCCTGCCGCCGATTTCTGGAATACCAGGTAGTAGCCTCCGGGGAGAGGTCCGCCGTCACACTGGAGAGCCCCCATGCCTGAGGCAGTCATCGTCGCGACCGCCCGCTCCCCCATCGGCCGCGCCAACAAGGGATCGCTCAAGGAGATCCGCGCCGACGACCTGACCGTCCAGATGGTCACGGCGGCGCTGGCGAAGGTGCCGCAGCTCGACCCGCACGAGATCGACGACCTGCTGCTCGGCACCGGCCAGCCGGCCGGTGAGCAGGGCTTCAACCTGGCCCGGGTGGTGACCGTGCTGCTCGGGCTCGACGGGGTGCCGGGCACCACCGTCAACCGCTACTGCTCCTCCTCGCTCCAGACGACCCGCATGGCGTTCCACGCGATCAAGGCGGGCGAGGGCGACGTGTTCGTCTCGGCCGGCGTCGAGTGCGTGTCGCGGTTCGTCAAGGGCGCCGCCGACTCGTGGCCCGACACCCGCAACTCCCGCTTCCTCGACGCCAAGGCGCGCACCGAGGCCGCCGCCGCGGGCGGCACGCCCCCGTGGCACGACCCCCGCGACGACGGGAACGTGCCCGACATCTACATGGCGATGGGCCAGACCGCCGAGAACGTCGCCTCCTCCCGGGGCGTCAGCCGCCGCGAGCAGGACGAGTTCGGTGTGCGGTCGCAGAACCTGGCCGAGAAGGCGCTGGCCAACGGCTTCTGGGAGACCGACATCACGCCGGTCACGCTGCCCGACGGCACCGTCGTCAGCAAGGACGACGGCCCCCGCGCGGGCACCACCTACGAGGCGGTCTCGCAGCTCAAGCCGGTCTTCCGCCCCGACGGCACGGTCACCGCGGGCAACTGCTGCCCGCTCAACGACGGCGCCGCCGCCGTGGTGATCATGAGTGACGTCAAGGCCGCCCAGCTCGGCATCACCCCGCTGGCCCGGATCGTGTCGACCGGCGTCACCGGCCTGTCGCCCGAGATCATGGGCCTGGGCCCGGTCGAGGCGTCGAAGAAGGCGCTGGCCAAGGCCGGCATGGCGATCGGCGACGTCGACCTGGTGGAGATCAACGAGGCGTTCGCGGCCCAGGTGATCCCGTCGTACCAGGACCTCGGGATCGACCTCGACCGGCTCAACGTGAACGGCGGCGCCATCGCCGTCGGCCACCCCTTCGGGATGACCGGGGCGCGCATCACCTCGACGCTGCTGAACAGCCTGCGTTTCCACGACAAGACCATCGGCCTGGAGACGATGTGCGTCGGCGGCGGCCAGGGCATGGCGATGGTCGTGGAGCGGCTCTCCTAACCGTGGAAGTCGGGACCGGCCTTGGTGACGGTTACGCGCATGATCACTCGCCGGTCCCGCTCCATCGCGGCGCGGTAGTCGTCCCAGTCGGGGTGTTCGCCGCTGATGCCTCGGTAGTAGTCGACCAGCGGCTCCATCGCCTCGGGCAGCGAGACCACGTCGGCCGTGCCCTCCAACTGGAGCCACTGGCCGTAGAACGCGTCGGTCATGACCGTGAGCACGACCTCGGGGGTGTGCCGCACGTTCCGGGTCTTGACGGCGCTCTCGCGGCTGCTGATCACGACGTGGTCATCGGCGTCGACTCCGACCGTGACGGGCGACGACTGGATGCGGCCGTCGGGGTGGCGGGTGATCAGAACCGCGCGGTGGTTGGCCCGGACGAACTCCAGGGCCTTGCTGATGTCCATGGACACAATGATGCGCCCGCGCCGGAGGGGGCGCGGGCGCCTGTCGAGAAAGATCGCTTAGAAAATGTGGCCGCGTCGGCGTCGCTCGTGCTCCAGCACGATGGCGGCGGCGTAGCCGTGGGTCAGCCCGTGTTCGTCGGCGAGCCAGTTGGCACGCTCGTCGCAGCGAGAGAACGACGGACCGTTGTCGATGGCTTGAAACCACTCGGGGAGTTCGCGTCCGGTGATCGTGGGGACGCGGGCGATGAGCTTTGTTTGGGTCTCCGGTGAGTGGTTCAACGACATAAGCACCTCCACGGATAAGGCTCTTTGAGTCGACACTGCCTCACGGCCAGGGGCTTGACAAGACCCAACAGACATCTCTTCGTTACGAATTGTTGATCTTTTGTTCCTTGTCGTACAACGAAAAACGCCCCCGGCCGGCAGCCGGGGGCGTGCTTTCCGTCGTTCGATCAGTCGTCGCCGGAGAAGTACGACAGCAGCCGCAGGACCTCGAGGTAGATCCAGACGATGCTGAGCATCAGCCCGAAGACGAGCAGCCAGGACGTGCGCTCGGGAGCGCCGTTCTGGACCGCGTAGTTGATCTCGTCGAAGTCGAGCAGCAGGAAGAACATGCCCAGCAGGATCATGCCGACGCTGAACGCGATGGCCAGCGGGCCGCCGTCACGCAGGCCCAGACCGCCGGGCACCCAGATGCCGACGATCAGGTTGACCAGGATCAGGCCCACCGCCGCGATGGCGGCGCCGATCACGAACTTCGTGAACTTCGGCGTGGGCCGGAAGATGTTCAGCGCGTAGACCGCCAGCACGCCGAGCACCGCCATCATGGTGCCCACGATGGCCTGGAGCACGATGCCGCTGCTGACGTAGGTCTCGAACACCCGGCTGATAGCACCGAGCGCGACGCCCTCGAGCACCGCGTAGCCGAGGATCAGCGCCGGGTTGGTGCTCTGCTTGAACGTGATGACCAGGCCGAGGATGAAAGCGGCGATGACGGCGACGATGGCGACGCCCATGCCCACTTTCATGATCCACGCCACGCCCGCGGACGCGATGAGCGTGCCGAGGACGATGAAGCCCTTCATGACCACGTCGTCCATCGTCAACGTGCGGCCCACGGGGGTGGGCGGCGCGTAGGACGGCTGGTTGTACATGTCCTGCAGGTGCTGGGGGCTCGGCGTCGGCCCCGACCACTGTCCTTGGCCGACCGGGCCACGCCGACTGAAAATCGGGTTTCTGCTCTCCACCGTGCCTCCACGATGCGGTTTCAATGATCAGCTATCTCGCCATGGTCCCGTGGAGTCACTGACCCCGCAAGACCAAGGGATGGTTCTCACCGCCTCCTCAACGAGTGATCCGGCGCGGAAGTTCCGGGGTGCTGATGATGGTTTTCGGCACGGATGATGTGAATGATCGCGTTGATCAGGGCCAGGTGGGTGAACGCCTGCGGGAAGTTCCCCAGTTGCCGGCCGCTGACCGGGTCGATCTCCTCCGCGTAGAGGCCGAGCGAGCTCGCGAACGACAGCAGCTTCTCGCACAACCGCCGGGCCCGCTGCAGCTCCCCGATCTCCGCCAGAGCGCTGACCAGCCAGAACGAGCAGATCGTGAAGGTGCCTTCTTCGCCCGCCAGGCCGTCGTCGGTCTCCTTGGTGCGGTAACGCAGCACCAGGTCGTCGACCGTCAGGTCGTCGGCGATGGCCAGCACGGTCGCCCGCACCCTCGGGTCGTCGGCCGGCAGGAACCGCACCAGCGGGATCAGCAGCAGCGACGCGTCGAGCGCGTCGGTGCCGTAGTGCTGCCGGAAGATGCCGTTCTCGCTGACGCCGTTGGTGCAGATGTCGTCCTTGATCTCGTCGGCGACCGCCTGCCACGTCTCGGCCAGCTCGGGCTCGCCGCGCAGTTCGGCCAGCCGCGCGCCCCGGTCCATGGCCACCCAGCACATGACCTTGGAGGAGGTGAAGTGCTGCGGCTCGCCGCGCACCTCCCAGATGCCCCGGTCGGTCTCGCGCCAGTGCTTCATCGCGGCCTCGACCTGACGGACCAGGATCGGCCAGATCCGGTCGTCGAGCCGGTCGCGCGACTTGATGTGGATGTAGAACGAGTCGAGGACCGCGCCCCAGACGTCGTTCTGCCGGTGATCGAACGCGCCGTTGCCGATGCGCACGGGTTTGGCGCCCTCGTAGCCCTCCAGGTGGTCGAGGATGCGCTCGGTCAGGTCGCGTTCGCCGTCGACGCCGTACATGATCTGGAGTTCCTCGTCGCGCTCGGCCACGTCGGCGATGAACCAGAAGAAGTCGTCGGCCTCCCAGTCGAAGCCGAGCGTGTAGAGGCCCCAGAGCGCGAACGTCGAGTCGCGCACCCAGGAGTAGCGGTAGTCCCAGTTGCGCTCGCCGCCCGGGGTCTCCGGCAACGAGGTCGTCGCCGCCGCGACCAGCGCGCCCGTCGGGGCGAACGTGAGCCCCTTCAGGGTGAGCGCGCTGCGCTCCAGGTAGCCGCGCCAGGGGTGGTCGGGGATGTCGCCGCGGGCCAGCCAGTGCTGCCAGTGGTGGGCGGTCCAGACGAGCCGCTTGTACGCGTCCTCGAAGGTGTACGGGGGTTCGTGCTCGGTCCAGGAGAGCGCGACGAAGCGCGTCTCCCCTTCTTTGATGAGGGTCCGGGCCATCGCGCGGCCCGCCTCGAAACCCAGCCGCATGTCGGTGGTGAGCCTCAGCCTGAGGTCACTGCCCTCTGCGGTCGCCAGTCCCTGGTGGTAACCCCTGCCGGTGTATGACCAGTTCACGGGCTTACGGCCGTAGTCGAGGACCGGTTCGCAGTCCAGTGTGATCTGCAGTTCCCCCGACACGCAGCGGACCGTCCGGAGCAGGACGTGGTCGCTGTCGTAGTCGGTGGGCGCCCTCCGGTGGGTGTGGGAGAGCTCGTTCTCGTGGTGCCAGGGGCCCATGAGCAGGACGTCCCTGACGATGATCCAGCCCTGGGGGGTGCCCCAGGAGGTCTCCAGCACCATCGTGCCCGGGAGATATCGGCGGGCGGCCGGCACGAACGTGTCGGCCGGGCCCAGCCGGAACCGCCCCGCGCCCCGGTCGAGCACCGCGCCGAAAACCGACGGGGAGTCGAGCCGTGGCAGGCAGAGCCATTCGATGTTGCCGCTGCTGGCGACCAGTGCGGTCACTTCGCAGTCGGAGAGGAAGCCGTAATCCGCGATAGGGGGAAAGGGGGAAGATCCGTGAAGAGTGTCCATGTTCCACCCGTCCAATCGCCGTACCGTGTTCCGAGCCACGATACGCCGCGATCATCGCCAACAAGATCATTTCTCGCCGACTCGCGGCAGGTCGGCCGAAAGGACGAACCGGGCCAACTCGATCTGGCCGTTCGGGTCAGGTTCCGGGCCGGCCGCGTGACCAGACTTCAGCGTCATGTCACGGCTTTCCCCCCGGCCACGCATCGTGGCTCTCGACGTCGTCCGCGGCTTCGCGCTCTGCGGGATCCTCGTCGCCAACGTCAGGCCCATCGCCACCACGGTCGGGCTGCTGCCGCCCGACGGCGCGCCGCCCACCACGGCCGACCTGTGGCTCGGGCTGCTGGTCGACCACCGCTTCTTCCCCATCTTCTCACTGCTGTTCGGCATGGGCTTCTGGCTCCTCTACGAGTCGGCCGGCACGCGCGTCGTGCTGGCGCGGCGGCTGCTTGCGCTGCTCGTGCTCGGTCTGGTCCATCGACTGTTCTGGGACGGCGACATTCTGGCGATCTACGCCGTCGCCGGGCTGGTCGTGCTGCTGCCGTCGACGTGGTTGCCCCGCCGGGCGGTCGCGGTGCTGTCGGCGGTGGCGCTGGGCCTGGCGTTGTTCTCCGGCGGCGGGATCCTGGTGGTCCCCGGCCTGTTCCTGCTCGGGTCGGCGCTGGTCCGCTACGGGGTGGCCGACCGGCTCGGCTCGTCCGCGAAGGTTCCGGCGATCGTCGGCGGGGCGGCGCTGGTGCCGGCCGTCGTGCTGGGGCGGCTGCAGACGTCCGACGCCCAGTGGTTCACGGCCGCCGGGCTGGCCACCGCCGTCGTCTACGTCTGCCTGTTCCTGGTGCTGCTGCGCAGCCCCCTCCGGGGGTTCCTGTACGCCCTGTTCGCCCCCCTCGGCCGGATGGCGCTGACCAACTACCTGACGGCCACGCTGCTCGTGCTGGCGCTGCGGCCCCTGGTCGGCGGCACGGCCGAGAGCTGGTCGACGGGCACGGTGCTGGCCATCGCGGGGGGCGTCGTGGCCGTGCAGTGGGTGTGGTCGACCCTGTGGCTGCGGCGCTTCCGGCAGGGACCGGTCGAGTACGTGTGGCGCCTGGTCACCTATCCAAGACGGGCCCGCCGGGGTGATGATCAGGTGTGAGATTACGGGGCCGCGACTGGTTCGGGTGGGCCTTCATCGCGGGCGTGCTCGCCCTGAAGGGGACTCTCGGGGGGTTCCTGGAGGGCGACTGGGTTGAGGGATGGTTCACGGTCGGGTCGGGCGCCTGTGTGGTGGTGTTCGGCATCTGGTGGCGAGGGCGGCGTCCGTCACGGCACGCCCCGCGCCCGGTGCCGCCGAAGCAGGTGATCCCGCTCCTGCCGCTGCGGGAGACGCCCCGGTTCGGCAGGTCGCTCGTCGACCCGGTCTCCTGCCCGGTGCCCTTCGTCGGCCGGGAGGAGGAGACGGCCCGGCTCGGCGCGTGGCTCGACGATCCCGCCGCCGATCCGCTGATGGTGGTGGCGGGCCCGCCGGGCGTCGGCAAGTCGCGGCTGATGATCGAGTTCGCGCGGAGCCGGGAGCACGAGTGGGTGTGCGGCCGGCTCGCGCCCGGGCCGAGCCGGGGCCTGATCAGGCAGCTGGCGGCGGCCGGGCGGCCGGCCCTGATCCTGGTCGACGAGGCCGACCTGCGCGACGACGTGCCGCTCCTGCTGGCCGAGCTCCGCGAGCACCACGGCAGAAGACCGATCCGGTTGATCGCCGAGGCGCGGCGTCCCGGCGGGCTGGAGGCCCCGTTCGGCCCCGTGATCCGGGTGGGCGACCCCGGCGACCTCGGCCTCTGTTACGCGCTGGCCGTCGACGAGTTCGGCGGCGAGGAGCCCGACGAGGCGCCGGATCTCACCGGGCCCGTCTTCGACGTCGTCGACCGGGCCCGGCTGGCGGCCCGGCCCCACGCGGTGCCCCTGTCGGCCGGGAAGCAGGCCGACGTCGTGGTGGAGTTGCTGGTGGGAGGGCGGCCGGAGATCCTCCGGAAGGTGGTCGAGCCGGGCGACCGGCTTCGGGGCGGGCTGGTGCCCGGGTGGGTGATGGGCGAACCGCTGCGGCCCGTCCTGGTCGCCGCCCGGTTGCTGGCGGAGGTCGCGGCGGCGCGGCCGGGCCTCATCGGCACGGTCACCCGCGACCTGTCGTGGCAGGACGCCCGGCGGGCGTTGTGGTGGCTCGGCATCGTCGCGGACGAGTCTACGGAGGCCGCGGCGGCGTTCCTGCGGCTGGCCGCCTCCCACGACCTGCTGCTGCCCAGGGCCGTCTGCTGCCTGGTGGGCGACGGGCTGGCCGAGCCGATGGCGAAGCTGGTCGCGGCCCGCCACTGGAACCGCGACGAGGTCGACGCGGTCGACTCACCCGACCTGCCCGAGGCGGTGAGATCGGCCCTGGCCGCCGCTACCTGAACGGAACCTGGCAACTATCGGCCAAGAAAGGGCCGGTCACCAAAGTGACTGGTGTTACCTGACGGTTCCCGGAGGGCTTGACGGAAACTTTACCCATTTCGTGGAACCGAACCGGCGGGCACCCGCCACCGCCCCTTTTCCCAGGCCGTCGCGAATGGTCGGCAAGATCGCCACAGCCCGGCCCAGACCACCTCTCACCTGCGGAAACCGGTGTTCGCCGACACACTGCCAGGTCTCCCGAATTGCATCAGCAATACAGCACGAATAAATGTGTCCCAACCGGTCAGACTGAGCAGTCTGGCGCCCGGCCGGAAAAGTCGCCGTGTGCGGACGAATGCCATTCCTCCACCTGCCGACAAAAGCGGGCCGCTGGGGCTCTCGCTAAATAGGGTGCGCCAACCCGTCACAACCCGGCAATTCCTGATCAGCAATTATCCGGCGGCCCCTAGTAGGGCTCTCGGTCTTTCCGCCACTGGCCAAAAGGGAGAGCCCGACATTCGGGCACGGAATGGGATTCTCCCCTCAAGGCAAGGCCCGACGGGCGACCGGGGCCGAGCCCGCCCGCGCGTCTCCACCGGCCACCCTGACAGGACCCCGCCGAGGCGGCGGTCCCGGCGCCCGGATCCGGCGTGCGCGACGGGGTTCCGAGGCTTGACGGGAGCGCTGACGGGCCCCCGCGACGGGCGGGTCCCGACCCCCCGACGATCATCGTCGCAGGTCAGTTCGGGCACCCCGAAACGGCCACCCTGGAATCACAACGGCCCGCGACCGCATTTCTGCTGGTCACGGGCCGAATTACGCCACCAAACGGTGCCCCCGGCGGGACTCGAACCCGCACTAAAGCCCTTTTAAGGGGCTTGCCTCTGCCATTGGGCTACGGGGGCGCCGCGATCATACGTCACGGAGCGCACAACTGTAACTGGTGAGACCTTACGCCGCATCCCCCGTACGATCCATCAAACTGGGCGGCAATACAGTAGCAGGGAGAATGGCCAGCGAAACGGGATGAAACAACCATCCCCGTTCCCTTCTCGCCTTGCAATGTGATAACGGCCCGCGCCTGATGGTAGGCGCGGGCCGTTAACAAAGGGAGATGCCGGGGTTACCCGGCGGCAGCGGCTCTGAACTGGTCGCGGGGGTGCTCGATCTCACCGAGCGAGACCGTCTCCCGGCGGAAGAACAACGAGAGGGTCCAGTCGGCCATGACGCGGACCTTCCGGTTGGTGGTCGGCACCCGCGACAGGTGGTAGGTCCGGTGCATGAACCACGCGGGCCAGCCGCGCAGCTTGACTCCGTAGACGTTCGCGACGCCCTTGTGCAGGCCCAGTCCGGCGACCGAGCCGACGTACTTGTGCTTGTAGTCCTTGAGCGGACGGCCGCGCAGGTAGGCGGTGACGTTGTCGCCGAGGACCTTGGCCTGGCGGACGGCGTGCTGGGCGTTGGGCGCGCAGTACTCCCCCGGGTGGGTGAGGTCGGGCACGCCCGCCACGTCGCCGGCCGCGAAGGCGCCCTCGACGCCGCTGACGGTGAGCTGGGTGGTCGTCTTGATGCGGCCGCGCTCGTCGAGCGGGAGGTCGCCCGAGAGCACGATCGGGGCGGCCTTCACGCCGGCCGTCCACACGACGGTCGCCGCCTCGAAGGAGTCGCCGTCGCTGGTCTCGACCTGCCCGCCGACGACCGAGTTCAGCCGGGTCGACATCTTCAGCTCGATGCCGCGCTCGCGCAGCTGCTCGGCGGTCCAGGTGCCCATCTCGGGCCCGACCTCGGGCAGGATGCGGTCGGTCGCCTCGATCAGCACCCACCGCAGGTCGCTCTTCTTGATCGACGGGTAGTAGGAGATGGCGTCGTCGGTCATGTCCTGGAGCTCGGCCAGCGCCTCGATCCCGGCGAACCCGCCGCCGACCACGACGAAGGTGAGCGCCCGGCGCCGCACGTCCTCGTCGTCGGCCGACTCGGCCCGGTCGAGCAGGGCCAGCACCCGGTTGCGCAGCGCGATGGCCTCGCCGACCGACTTGAACCCGATGGCCGCGTCGGCGAGCCCCGGGATCGGCAGCGTGCGCGAGACCGACCCGGCCGCCATGACCACGACGTCGTAGCCGATCTCGCGGGGCTCGCCCACGATCGGCTCGAACGTCAGCTCCCGCTGCTCGTGGTTGACCTTGGCGACCTTGCCGTTGAGGATCCGGATCTTCGGCAGCACCCGGCGCAGCGGCGCGACGACGTGCCGCGGCGAGATGCTCCCCGCCGCCGCCTCCGGCAGGAACGGCTGGTAGGTCATGTAGGACTGCGGGTCGATGAGCGTGATGCGGACCGAGCCGTTCCGCAGTTCGCGACGGAGGGTGCGCTGGAGCCGCAGGCCGGTGTACATGCCCACGTATCCACCGCCAACGATGACGATGTGCTTCGACGTGCGGTCCATCACGGATGCCCTTCGTGTGTGCCGATCGCTTGTGAAAGCATTCACAAGCTACCTGAACAACACCATGCGAAGCCAATCCCTTCCCAAGGGAACTTGACCGAACTTTCCAGATCAGGAATTTTCGGTACGACTTGACGTGCGAACTTTGCCCAAATTTTCGAACGTGACCGACTTCACACATGTGAAGCAATTCACAAGCCCGGTGACCTGGGAGAACGCAGGGGCGCTCAGAGGCCGCCGGCGCCCGCGTTCACCAACCGAGACGACCCGACTCGGTGGGTGGCACATAGCCGGAAATATCCGGCGCGGAGCGCCGAATGCCGGGCGAAGCTCCTCCGGGGCCGTCAGGGCCTCTCACAGGCCGGCGGCGCGGGTGAAGATCGCGTCCAGCATCGCTTCCGTCACTCGGCCGGTGAAGGTGTTCTGCTGGCTTGGGTGGTAGCAGCCGATCAACGTCGTCTCCCCGTCGGCCGGGGTCGGTGGGGTCAGGGGCACCTCCACCCCGTGGCCGAACGCAGGGCGGGGGCTCGGCAGGCCGTAACCGGCCGCCTTCAGCGCCGGCCAGATCGCCTGCCAGGCGAAACCCCCCAGGGCCACCACGACGCGGGGGCGGACAGAACGGAGCTCCTGGAGCAACCACGGGAAGCAGGTGTCGCGCTCCTGCGGGGTCGGCTTGTTGGCGGGGGGCGCGCAGCGGACGGCGGCGACCATGCGGGCCCCGATCAGGCGCTGGCCGTCGCCCGCGTGCACGCTCGTCGGCTGGGCGGCCAGGCCCGTGCGGTAGAGGGAGGCGAAGAGCCAGTCGCCGCTGCGGTCGCCGGTGAAGATGCGGCCGGTGCGGTTGCCGCCGTGGGCGGCCGGGGCCAGGCCCACGATCAGGACCTTCGGATCGTCGTCGCCCCAGCCGGCGATGGGGCGTCCCCAGTAGGTCTCGTTCTGGTACGCCCTGCGTTTCACGTCGGCCACCTCCTCCCGCCAGGCCACCAGCCGGGGGCAGGCGCGGCAGACCGACTGGCGGGCGGTCAGTTCGCCGATCGACGGGCTGTGCGCGGCCAGGTCGGCCACCTCCGCCGGCGTGGTCGCGACGGGGGTCGAGAGCGTGGCCGGGTCGTCCGGCCAGCCGGTGCCGGGAGGTACGAAACTCATGGCCCCAAGCGTGCCAGCGGAGGCGGCGGGGAAGGAAAACGCCGTGTCCCTCCCTCCCCTTTTCGGGCCCGCCTTCGACGCCGACCCCTACCCGGCCTACGACTGGCTGCGCCGCAACGCCCCGGTGACCAAGGTGCCGTTGCCCGGCTGCGAGACCTGGCTGATCACGCGTTACGCCGACGCGGTGACCGCGCTGACCCATCCGGCGCTGGCGAAAGACCCGGCGCTGGGCTCCCCCGAATGGTTCCGGGCGCAGCTCGGTCTCCCGCTCGACCACCGCTCGTCGCTGGCCCGGCACATGCTGAACGCCGACTCCCCCGACCACCCCCGGCTGCGCCGCCTGGTCAGCGCGGCGTTCACGCCCCGGAGGGTGGCCCGGCTGCGGGCCAGGGCCGAAGACCTGACCGAGGGCCTGCTCGCGGTGATGGCCGCCAAGGACGAGGCCGACCTGATCGCCGACCTGGCCTATCCGCTGCCGATCGCGATCATCTGCGACCTGCTGGGCGTGCCCGAGTCGGAGCGGGCCGCCTTCCACCACCTGGCCTCGGTGATCGACTCGGCCGCCGCCTCCGAGCTCGACCAGATCGCGGCGGCGACCGACGGCATGGAGCGTTTCCTGGGCGACCTGGTGGCCCACAAGCGCACCCACCCGGGCGACGACCTGCTGACCGAGCTGGTGCGGCGGCCCGACATCAGCGCCGACGAGCTGACCTCGACGGCGTTCCTGCTGCTGATCGCCGGCCACGAGACGACGGTCGCCCTGATCGGCAACGGCCTGCTGGCCCTGTTACGCAATCCCGGCCAGTTCGCCGCCCTGAAGAAGGACCCGTCGACGCTGCCCGACGTGATCGACGAGATGCTGCGCTACGACGGCCCGGTGCGCAACGCGACGTGGCGCTTCCCGACCGAGCCGGTCGTGATCGGCGGCCAGGAGATGTTGCCGGGCGAGCCGATCCTGGTGTCGCTGCTGGCGGCCAACCGCGACCCCGAGGCGTTCGACGACCCCGACGCGTTCCGTCCCGGCCGGATCGACGAGCCCCACCTGGCGTTCGGGCGGGGGCCCCACTACTGCGTGGGGGCGGCGCTGGCCAAGATCGAGGGCGAGGTCGCGATCGGCGGGGTGCTCCGGCGGTTCCCCGACCTGGAGCTGGCGACCGACGACCTGGTCTGGTGGCCGAGCAACATCATGCGCGGCCTGTTCTCGTTGCCGGTCCGGCTGAACGCATAGGGCGAGCCGATGCCCCGACGGATCGTGGTCGTGCTGCTGCTCCTCGCGGCGACGACCGGCTGCATGGCCAGGATCGACGGAGATTCGGCCGTCTACCACGGCACAACCGGCCCGGCGGTGCTGGTCACGTGGTGTGGACGGCCCTCGACGATGTACGTCGACCTCGGCGTCTGGGAGGACGACACGACCTGGCGAGACCAGGCCCGATTCCGCCTGGTCTCGGTTCCCGCCGAAACGGTCCCGTTCGAGGTCGCGTCACCGGGCCCGTCGTGGCGGCTCGAATCCGGCGATCCCACGTTGTCGGCGGGCGTGCAGTACACCGTCTACCCCTCGTACGAAGGCGGCGACGGGGCATTCGAGCCGACCACGTTCACCGTCGAGGAGGTGACGGCGCTGACACCCGGCCAGGTGCTCACCGGACGGTCGGGCGTGGTCAAGAAGCGCTCGACCTATCTGGCCGAGGACAGGACCTACTGCTAGGCGATCGACCAGGCGATGCCGTCGAGGATGTCGTGCTCGCTCACGACCACCTCGGTGAAACCGAAGTCGCGCACGATCCGGTCGAGGATGAGCGCGCCCGCGCAGATCACGTCGACCCGGCCCGGGTGCATCACCGGGATCGCGGCGCGTTCCTCGCGGGTCATCGTGAGCAGCCGTTCGGTCACCTCGTGGACGTCGGCGGCCGAGATGCGCGAGTGGTGGATGCGCTCGGAGTCGTAGTGGGGCAGGCCGAGGGCGATCCCGGCGACGGTCGTCACCGAACCGGCCAGGCCGACGAGCGTGCGTGCGTCGGCGACCGGGACCGCGTTGGCGACCACGGCCAGGGCGGCGTCGACGTCGGCGCGCATGGCGGCGAAGTCGCCGTCGTGGCGTTCGGTCAGCCGGACGCAGCCGATGTCCATCGACAGGGCGCCCTTGACCGCCGTCGAGCCGACCACGAACTCGGTCGAGCCGCCGCCGATGTCCACGACCAGATAGGGCCCCGCCGGGTCGGAAATGCCCCTTACGGCCCCGTTGAAGGAGAGGGTGGCCTCCGCGTCACCGGTCACGACTTCGGGCTCCACGCCGAAGATGGCGGTCACGCCGTCGACGAAGACGTCGCGGTTGCCGGCGTCGCGGGTGGCGGAGGTCGCGACGACCCGGGTCTTCACCGCGCCCTCGTCGAGGATCTCGGCGGCGTAGCCGCGCATGGCGGCGAAGGTGCGCTCCAGGGCCTCGGGGGCGAGCATCCCGGTCTTGTCGACGCCCTGCCCGAGCCGGACGATCTCCATCCGCCGCACGACGTCGGTGAGCGTGTCACCCTCGACGTCGGCGATGAGCAACCGGACCGAGTTGGTCCCACAGTCGATGGCGGCCACACGCGTCACTACTCAACCCACCTCATCAGCACCGGCGATCAGGCCCGCCAGCATATGCGGCCAAACCACCGGGCCACCGGCGATCGCCCCGGACGACCCGTTGCGGCGGGAGCCGGAGCGGGCGGCCGGCGCCGGAGACGGGTCCGATCGGTCGACGGCGGGCGGTGCCGGGGTGGGCGGAGCCGTAACGGAAAGAGAAGACCTCAGCCGGAGCGGAGCCGCACGGCCCGGCGAGCGCTCAGCAGACGCAGGGGCCGTCGGCCCACCACTCCGGGAGCGCGTCGAGGGCCTCACGGCCGAACGGGTTGGTGCCGGGGGCGGCCAGTTCGTGGCCGACCAGCGCGTGGAGGCACTTGACGCGGTCGGGCATGCCGCCCGCCGTCTGGGTGCCCCGGGGGAGCGGCTCCAGGCCGTCTTCGGCGGCGGCCTTGTCGCGGCGGGCCAGGTAGTCGTCGTGGGCCGCCTGGTAGCGGGCCGCCAGTTCCGGGTCGGCGGCCAGGCGGTCGCGCATGTCCTTCATGACGCCGCCGCCCTCCAGGGTGCCGATGGCCGAGGCCGCTCGGGGGCAGGTCAGGTAGAAGGTCGTGGGGAACGGGGTGCCGTCGGGGAGGCGGGGGGAGGTCTCGACCACGTCGGGCAGGCCGCACGGGCATCGGTGGGCGATCGCGCGCACGCCGCGGGGCGGGCGGCCCAGCTGGGCCTCTACCGCCGCCAGGTCGTCTGGACTGACCCCGGACACCTATCCCCCCATTTTCTTGCCTTCGCCCCGGTCGGCCGATTCGACCGACTGCCAGAGCGAGATGTACCACGGCGAGACGGCGGCCTTGCGCTGTCCGGCCGAGGCGGATGTCTTCGTTCCGTCGTCGAGCACCCCGTAGCAGTGGGCGCCGGGCTCGCAGAAGTGCAGCTTCTCGCGGGCCTCGCGCTTGATGTATTCGGGGTCTTCGAGTCGTTTGCGTTCCTCTTCGAGCGAGCGCAGGTCGGCCAGGGCCTTGGCCTGCTGCTGCTCCAGTTGCGTGATCTGCCGCCGCTGGGCGAGGAATTCACGCACGGGATAGGCCAGGCTCATCGCGATCGCGCAGACCACGACCGCGAGGATCGCGGCCCGGCCGGTGAGCTGCGGTCGTTTCGCCATCTGAACCCCGCTTTCGGTAGGGCCCGCGCCCGATGGGGACGCGGGCCTCACCGGTAAAACCTAGCCCTGGAAGCGCGGGAACGCCTTGCGACCCGCGTAGCGGGCGGCGTCGTCGAGAAGTTCTTCGATGCGCAGGAGCTGGTTGTACTTGGCGACGCGGTCGGAGCGGGCCGGGGCGCCGGTCTTGATCTGGCCGGCGTTGACGGCGACCGCCAGGTCGGCGATGGTGACGTCCTCGGTCTCGCCGGAGCGGTGGCTCATCATGCAGCGGTAGCCGCTGCGGTGGGCCAGGTCGACGGCGTCGAGGGTCTCGGTCAGGGTGCCGATCTGGTTGACCTTGACCAGCAGGGCGTTGGCGGTGGCGGTGTCGATGCCGCGCTGGAGCCGCTCGGGGTTGGTGACGAACAGGTCGTCGCCGACGATCTGGACCTTGCCGCCGACGGAGTCGGTCAGGGTCTTCCAGCCCGCCCAGTCCTCCTCGTCGAAGGGGTCTTCGATCGAGACCAGCGGGTAGTTGCGGACCAGGTCTTCGTAGTAGGCGGCGAGCTCCTCGGCCGACAGGCCCTTGCCGTCGATGGTGTAGACGCCGGAGTTGTGGAACTCGGTGGCGGCCACGTCGAGGGCGAGCGCGATGTCGGTGCCGGGGGTGAAGCCGGCCTTCTCGATCGCGACCAGGATCAGGTCGAGGGCGTCGCGGTTGCTGGGCAGGTTGGGGGCGAAGCCGCCCTCGTCGCCCAGGCCCGTGGCGTAGCCGCGCTCCTTGAGCACCGACTTGAGCGAGTGGTAGGTCTCGGCGCCGATGCGGACGGCCTCGGAGAACGTCTCGGCGCCGATCGGCGCGATCATGAACTCCTGGATGTCGACGTTGGAGTCGGCGTGGGCGCCGCCGTTGAGGATGTTCATCATCGGGACCGGCAGCACGTGGGCGTTGGGGCCGCCGACGTAGCGGAACAGCTGCAGGTCGGACGACTCGGCCGCGGCCTTGGCGACGGCGAGCGAGACGCCGAGGATGGCGTTGGCGCCGAGGCGGGCCTTGTTGGGCGTGCCGTCGAGGTCGATCATGACCTGGTCGATGATGCGCTGCTCTTCGGCGTCGATGCCGAGGATCTCGTCCTGGATCTCGTCGGTGACGGCCAGGACCGCCTTCTCGACGCCCTTGCCCTTGTAGCGGGAGCCGCCGTCACGGAGCTCGACCGCCTCGAACTGCCCGGTGGAGGCGCCGCTCGGGACGGCGGCCCGGCCGGTGCTGCCGTCTTCGAGCAGGACTTCGACCTCGACAGTCGGGTTACCCCGCGAATCGAGGATCTCGCGGGCGTGAACGGCCTCGATGGAAGCCACGAAGCACTCCTAAATGTCGAAAGACAGTTTGCGACAAGAGCCTATCGACGCCTACTCGCCGGTAACGCCCATCTGTCCACCATCCGAGACGGAGTTCCGCTCCCACGCCTCGACCCTGGCCCGGTAGCCGCGGGCCGCCTGCCGCAGCACCGCCTCGGGGTCGGCTCCGGAGTCCTGGATCTCGCGCACCAGATCGAAGAGGCGCTGACCTGCGGATTCGGGGCCCTCGGCCAGTTCGGCGGGGGCGCCCGCCCGGGAGGCGCGGCGCAGCAGCTGGGCCGCCAGCGACACGGCCGGCTGACCCATCGGGACGCCCGACAGCGCCGACTCGGGCTCGCCCTTGGCCGCGCGTTCGGCCTTCTTGATCTCTTCCCAGTTGGCCGCCACCGTCTCGGCGCCGTCGACGCTCACGTCGGCGAAGACGTGGGGGTGGCGCCGGACCAGCTTGGCCACGATCGCGTCGGCGACGTCGTCGACGTCCCAGCCCTCGTCGCCGCGCTCCTGCGCGAGCCGGGCGTGGAAGACCACCTGGAACAGCAGGTCGCCGAGCTCCTCGCGGAGGCCGGCCAGGTCGCCGATCTCGATCGTCTCGACGACCTCGTAGGACTCCTCGACCAGGTAGGGGATCAGCGACTCGTGGGTCTGCCGGCCGTCCCAGGGGCACTCGCGGCGCAGCCGGTCCATCACGGCGACCATGTCGAGCAGGCGCGCGCCGGGCAGGTCGTAGGAGCCGGGCACGACCTCGATCTCGGGCGGGTCGGGCAGCGCCAGCGCCGCGTGGCCGACGGCGCGGAAGAACGCCTCGTCGCCGTCCTGCGCCGCGAGCCAGACCAGCGTCGTGGTGACCGCCTCGCGGGCGATGGCCGCCGGGTCGTCGCGGATCTCCGCGCCCGGCACGAACGGCAGCAGCGGATGGTCGGCGGAACCGGTGAAGACCTTCCCCGCCCGCAGGGCCTCCCACGCGGGAGCGCTGAGGATCCCGGGGGCGACCCGGGGCGAGGAGGTGACGACGATCAGCGGCACGTCAGCCCGCAGCGGCGCCGTTGGCGGCCGGCGCGGTGCCGAAGCGGTCGCTCGGCAACCAGCCCTGGGCCGGGTCGAAGGCGCCGTAGCGCGGGCTGAAGTTGACCTGGATCTGGCCCGCCAGCTCGTTGATCTTCTGCTGGCCGGCGGCCATCTGCTGCTCGCCGGTGCCGCCGCCGAGCTTGGCGGCCAGCTTCTCCGAGCCGATGGAGACCTTGAGCCAGTCGCGGGCCAGCGTCGGGGACACGCCGCGCTGCAGGAGGATCTGGTCGACGGCGGCCTGGCCGTTGTTGGCGGCGTAGAAGGCGTCGACCTCGCCCTCGGAGACCGTGATGCCGTTGCGCTCTTCGAGCTGGCTGAACTGGCTGACGTTGACGAGCTGGAGCAGCACCGCCTGGGTCACCGTGCCGGGAAGCTGCTGGAGCTGGTCGGGCGCGATCTTCGCGGCCTCCAGCGCCTTCTGGTACTCCGTCACGTTCTCGTCGAGCGTGGCGATGGTGATGCGGCGGTCGCCGACCGTGGCGGCGGAACCGGCCTCGATCGGCCCGCTGCACGCGGTCAGCGCCAGCCCTGCGGCGACGGCCACGGCGGCCAGTTTGAGCTTCACGGACGACCCTCCAGGTCCCTGACTGTTCGGCGCGCCTACTTTACTCGGTTGGGCTCCAGGAAGAGCGCCTCGACCAGGTCTCCGCACCAGCGGAGGAGGTCGAGGTCGCGCAGCGGCTGCCCGCCGATCGGCTTGGTCTTCGGCACCGGCACCAGAAGGGTCTCGGTGGCCTGCTTGAGCAGGGCCTTCGGGTAGAGCCGCTGGAGCCGCACCTGCTGGGAGTCGCGCAGGGTCACCGGGGCGAACTTGATGTTGGCGCCCATCAGCTGGACGTCGGTCAGCCCCGCCTTGCGGGCCCTGATCCGGAACCGGGCCACTTCGAGCAGGTTGTCGACCTCCTGCGGCGGGCGGCCGTAGCGGTCGGTGAGCTCGTCGCGGACGGCCGTGATGTCTTCCTCGCTGCCGATCGCGGCGATCCGCTTGTAGGCCTCCAGCCGCAGCCGCTCGCTGGTGACGTAGTCGTGCGGGATGTGCGCGTTGATCGGGAGCTCGACCTTGACGTCGGGCTGCTCGGTGACCGTCTCGCCGGAGAGCTTGTTCTTCTGTTCCTGTACGGCCTCCGCCATCATCCGCACGTAGAGGTCGAAGCCCACGCCCTGGATGTGGCCCGACTGCTCGGCGCCCAGGATGTTGCCGGCGCCCCGGATCTCCAGGTCCTTCATGGCGACGTACATGCCCGCGCCCATCTCGGTGTGCTGGGCGATCGTGGCGAGGCGCTCGTGGGCGGTCTCGGTGAGCGGGTTCTCCGGCGGGTAGAGGAAGTAGGCGTAGCCGCGCTCGCGGCCCCGGCCGACGCGGCCGCGCAGCTGGTGGAGCTGCGAGAGGCCGTAGTTGTCGGCCCGGTCGACGATCAGGGTGTTGGCGTTGGGCACGTCGAGGCCCGACTCGACGATCGTGGTCGAGACGAGCACGTCGAAGTCGCGCTCCCAGAAGCCCACCATGATCTTCTCGAGCTGCTGCTCGTTCATCTGGCCGTGGGCGACCGCCACCCGCGCCTCGGGCACCAGCTCGTGGAGGCGGGCGGCGACCTTGTCGATGCTGCGCACCCGGTTGTGCACGAAGAACACCTGGCCGTCGCGCATCAGCTCGCGCCGGATCGCGGCGGCGATCTGCTTCTCGTCGTAGGGCCCGACGAAGGTCAGGATGGGGTGGCGCTCCTCGGGCGGGGTGAGGATGGTCGACATCTCGCGGATGCCGGTCAGGCCCATCTCCAGGGTGCGCGGGATCGGCGTGGCCGACATGGCCAGCACGTCGACCTGGGTGCGCAGGTGCTTCATGGCCTCCTTGTGCTCGACGCCGAACCGCTGCTCCTCGTCGACGATGATCAGCCCGAGGTCCTTGAACCTGACCTCGGGCGAGAACAGCCGGTGGGTGCCGATGACGACGTCGATGCCGCCGGCCTTGAGCCCTTCGAGGGTGTCCTTCACCTCGCCGTCGGATTGAAAGCGGGAGATCGGCCGCACGGTCACCGGGAAGTTGGCGAACCGCTCGCCGAAGGTCGACAGGTGCTGCTGGACGAGCAGGGTGGTCGGCACCAGCACGGCGACCTGCTTGCCGTCCTGGACCGCCTTGAAGGCCGCCCTGACGGCGATCTCGGTCTTGCCGTAGCCGACGTCGCCGCAGATCAGCCGGTCCATCGGGACGGCGCGCTCCATGTCGCGCTTGACCTCGTCGATGGCTTCGAGCTGGTCGCCGGTCTCGGCGTAGGGGAAGGCGTCCTCCATCTCGCGCTGCCAGGGAGAGTCGGCGGCGAAGGCGTGGCCCGGGGAGGCCATGCGGGCGGAGTAGAGGCGGATCAGCTCGCCCGCGATCTCCTTGACGGCCTTCTTGGCGCGGGTCTTGGCCTTGGCCCAGTCGGCCCCGCCCATGCGGTTGAGGGTCGGCGACTCGCCGCCGACGTAGCGGGTGACCTCGTCGAGCTGGTCGGTCGGGACGTAGAGGCGGTCGCCCTTGGCGTACTCGATGACGAGGTATTCGCGGGTCGCGCCCTGGACGGTGCGCTGGACCATCTCGATGTAGCGGCCGACGCCGTGCTGCTCGTGGACGACGTGGTCGCCGATCTTGAGCTGGAGCGGGTCGACCATGTTCCGGCGCCGGCTCGGCAGCCGCCGCATGTCCTTGGTGGACGCCTTCTGCCCCACCAGGTCGAGGTGGGTCAGCACGGCCAGGCCGCCGGTCACGAACCCGTGCTCCAGCCGGCCGGTGGTGACCTGCACGACGTCGCGGCCCGGCGGCTCGTCGATCGACCGGACCAGCCGGGCGGCGACGTCGACCCCCTTGAGCAGCTCGACCATGCGCTCGGCGGGCCCGTGGCCCTCGCTCATCAGCACGACCGAACGCCCGGCCCCGAGCCAGCCCTTGATGTCGCCGAGGGCCCGCTGGGTGTCTCCCCGGTACGCCTCCACGTCGTGGGCCCCCAGGTCGAGGCCGTCGCCGAAGGGCGCGATCGACCACCAGGGCTGGCCCAGCTCACCGGCGTGCTCGCGCACCTCGTCGAGGGTGCGGAAGGCGGCGGCGTCGAGGTCGATCGGGGCCTCTCCCCCGGCGGCGGCGGTGATCCACGACGCCTCCAGGAACTCCTGACTGGTGCGCACGAGCTCGACCGCCCGGCCCCGGATGCGCTCGGGGTCGCAGACGAACACCCCCGCGCGCAGCGGCAGGTGGTCGATCAGCAGGTCCATGTCGCCGGCCAGCACGGGCGCGAACGCCTCCATGCCCTCGACGGGCACGCCCTCGGCCAGCGACCCCAGGATCTCCGACAGCGCCGGGTGGCGTTCGGCCAGCTCGCGGGCGCGCTCGCGGACCTCGGCGGTGAGCAGCAGCTCGCGGCACGGCGCGGCGAACAGGCCGCCCTCGGCCACTTCGAGGGAACGCTGGTCGGCGACCTTGAACCAGCGGATCTCCTCGACGGTGTCGCCCCAGAACTCCAGCCGCAGCGGGTGCTCCTCGGTGGGCGGGAACACGTCGAGCAGGCCGCCCCGGACGGCGACTTCGCCGCGCTTCTCCACCATGTCGACCCGGTGGTAGCCGTTCTCGACCAGCCGGACGACCACGTCTTCGAGGTCGGCGTCGTCGCCGGGGCGCAGGCGTACCGGCTCAAGATCGCCCAGGCCCGCCACGATGGGCTGCAGGATCGCGCGGACCGGCGCGACCACGACCCGCAGCGGCCCCGCGGTCGCGTCGCCCGCGACGGGGTGGGCGAGCCGCCGCAGGACGGCGAGCCGCTGGCCCACCGTGTCGCTGCGCGGCGACAGGCGCTCGTGCGGCAGGGTCTCCCAGGCCGGGAAGACGGCCACCTGCGACTCGGGCAGCAGGCTCGTCAGCGCGGTGGCCAGGTCTTCGGCCTCGCGCCCAGTGGCGGTCACGGCGAGCACCGGACGGGTGCGCGCGACGGCGGCGACCCCGAACGGCCGCAGAGCGGTCGGCGCGATCAGATCGGCGCCGGTCACCTCCTGGCCGAGCGCCTCGGCCAGCTCTGGCTGCGCTGCGACGAGGTCGAGAAGTCCGGAAAGTGTCATGCCGCGGGCCCCCACGTGAGTTACTACAGCCGCCTGCCGGACGAATCGACGGCACGCGGACGACCCGGAACCTGATCGGGACCGGGGTACCTCACAAGGCTACTGCGCTCGCGACTCGCCCATGATGCGACCTGATTCGGTGAGCGGATGACTACGCTTTGTGACATGTCGTCTTTCGGAAAAATCATCGGCGAACGCGCGGCGGAGACGCCCGGGAAGCCGCTCGACGTCCTGGTGGCCGGCTGTGGCCGGGGCGAACCGCTGGAACTCGGCGGTGTCGACTGCCGGGTTACCGGGGTCGATGAGGATCGGCCCGCCCTTCGCGCGCACACCGTCGAACGCCCCGATCTGCACGTCTACGCCCTGGGCGACCTCCGCTCGGTGCCCATGACGCCGCGGGGCTTCGACGTCGTCTGCGTGGAGTTCCTGCTCGAACGCGTCCAGTACGCCGAGCTGATCCTCGACCGCATGGTCGGCGCGCTGCGCCCCGGCGGGCTGCTGCTCATCCGGGTCCGCGACCGCGAGTCGGCCTACGGCTTCGTCGACCGGATCCTGCCCGGCTGGCTGCGCGGCCGGTTCGGCGAGACGCTGCCGGCCGTCTACGAACCGGTCTGCTCGCGGGAGGGCCTGCGGGCCTACTGCCTGATGCGCGGCCTGATGATCGCCGAAGACCGGGGCGACACCACCGGCCCGGCCCGTCTCGGCCCCCGCGGCAAGCTGGTCGAGACGGTGTGCCGGGTGGTGGCGGCGCTGTCGCGCGGCAAGCTCGACCCCGTCTACGACGAGGTGACGCTGATCGTGCGGCGGCCGAAGAACCACTTCGCGCGGATCATCTAGCGGCGCACCAGGACCGGGGTGAACGGGTGCTGCGACTCACGGAAGGTGAGTTGCACCCGTTCCCTGCCATCAAGACTGATCATGAACATGGTGTTGTCGACCTCTCTCGCGCACGCGTCGGCACATCCGATGCCGATCACATGGTCGTCGTCGACCCAGGCCAGCAGACGTAGCCGGGCGGCGGCGGCCACGTCGGGCAGCCGCGCGGCCACCTCGGGAGGCACGACCGAGCCGCCCGACACCAGGTCGCCTTCGGGGGTGCGGCCCCATTCGTCGACCATCGGGCCCTCCCTCTCTTCGGGCAGGCCGCCCTGGACCCCGTAGTAGGCGCGGACGCGAGGGGGCGGCGAGTTGCTCGGCCGCAGCGGGGGCCCCGAGTAGGGGCGGATGTCGACGATCTCGCCGACGTCCGGGTTCCCCAGTCTGGTGGCGACCGGCTCGTCGTAGGCCCAGACCCGGGTGTCGTCCGCGTCGAAGCGGAAATCGGACCGGCGCCGGAACAACCCGGTGTCGACGGCGGGCGTCCAGGTGGACGTCTCGGTGGCGACGTCGATCGTCATGAAACCGCCCCGTGACGGGGCCGGCCAGTTGACGTCGGCCCGTGCCGGGACCTCGTCGGGCGGGCCCGTGTAGACGGTGGCGACGAGTTTGCCGCCGTCGGGCGACCAGTAGACGGCGGCCGCTCCCATCTCCAGCGTGAACCGCCGGATGGGCAACATGGTGACCAGGTCGTAGACCGCCACGCTCGTCGTCGGCAGTTCGCCCTCCAGCACGGCGGCGTGCCGCATCCCGGGGTAGACGTCGACCCACTGCCAGTCGGTCCGGACGTAGCGGCCCTGACCCGAGGAGTAGACCCACCAGGTGTAGCGCAGGGTCTCGGTGCCCTCCCTCGCGGGCACGAACTTCGTCGTGTAGTAGGAACCGATCGCCCACGGCCCCGCCGCCACCAGCGTCCGCGGCGGGTTGTTGACGGTGTCGACGCTGACCCGCGGCGGGGCCGGGTCCTCCACGGTCGTCGGGCCGCCCGGTGAGGCGGCGGGGACCAGCGTCACGAACCCGATGATCGCGGCGAGCAGGGCCGCGCCCATCCCCGCGCGGCCGAACCGCCGGCGCGCGTGCGCCCGAAGGGCACGGCCGGCCAGGTCGGCGGGGACGCGGGCCTCGTGCGCCCACTCGCGGAGGGTCTCCTCGATCAGGGTGTCCTCGTTCATCGGGTCAGCTCCTTCAGGTCCTGGGAGCGCAGCTTGGCCAGTGATCGGTGGGTGGTGCTGCGGACCGTGCCGATCGAGCAGCCCATGACGCGGGCGATCTCCTCTTCGGGCAGGTCCTCGTAGTAGCGGAGCACGAGCATGGCGCGCTGCCGCCGGGTGAGGGTGGCCAGCGCCTCGCGCAGGGCCAGGCGTAACTCGACCGTGCGGGTGGCGTCGTCGGCGCCCCTCTCGGGGAGGTCGGCGACGGTGGTCTCGTGTCTTCGCCAGGCCCTTCGCCACAGGCTGACGTGCTGGTGGTACATGACCCGCTTCACGTAGGCTTCGGGGTCTTCGACCTGCGTCCACTTCCCCAGGGCTCTGACCAGGGACGACTGCACCAGATCCTCGGCCGCGTGCTGGTCGCCGGCCGTCAGCAGATAGGCCAGGCCCATCAGGGCAGGGGATCTCGCGGCCACGAATTCGCGGAAACGCAGTTCTGCCGCCGAGTCCACGGTCACCTCCTGGAGAATGTGTCAGCCTTCAAGACGCCGCCGTACGGCTCCTCCTATGCCTGCCGAGATCGGAAATCGACCACCATGACCGACTGGACCCCCGACGCCCGCGAACTGGCCGACCTCGAACTGCTTCTCTCGGGAGCGTTCGCGCCGCTGACCGGTTTCCTCGGGAAGGCCGACGCCACCTCCGTCGAGGAGACGGGCACGCTCGCCGACGGCGCCCCGTGGCCCGACCCCATCACGATCGCACTGCCCGACGAGATCGCCGTCGGCGACAAGGTCACCCTCACCGATCCCGAGGGGGCCGCGCTGGCGGTGCTGACCGTGACCGAGCGCGACGGGCACCACGCGGCGGGTCCGGTCGAGGCGCTGGGCGCGCCCGTCTACGGGCCGTTCGCGCGGCTGCGCCGTACTCCCGACGAGGTGAAGGCCGAGGGCGAGGTGCTGGCGGTCACGATGCGCGGGCCGCTCGACGGGCCGGCGCTGGCCGACGTCGCCGCCACGGCCGAGGAGCTGGAGGCGACGGTCCTGCTGATGCCGCTGGTGTTCGGCGAGGCCGGGCCGGCGGTGGTGCGGGCCGCGCTGAAGGCGCAGGCCGAACTGCCCGGCTCGCAGGTGGTGGCGGTCCCGCTGGCGCCGCGCGAGGACGTCGAGATCGACCTGGAACTGCGCGAGCACGTCGCCCGCAACTACGGCGCGACCGAGCACTACGCCGGTCCGGCCCCGGTCCGCATCCCCGGGCCGCCGCACCGGCGCGGCCTGGTCGTGTTCTTCACCGGGCTCTCCGGGTCGGGCAAGTCGACCGTGGCGCGGGGGGTGCGCGACGCGCTGCTGGAGAAGGGCGGCCGGACGGTCACCTACCTCGACGGCGACGTGGTCAGGCGGTTGTTGTCGAAGGGGCTGGGCTTCTCGGCCGAAGACCGCGAGCTGAACATCCGCCGGATCGGCTTCGTCGCCGCGGAGGTCGCCCGGCACGGCGGCCTGGCCATCTGCGCGCCGATCGCGCCGCACGCCCACACCCGCGAGGAGGCCCGCGAGATGGCCGAGGAGGTCGGCGCCGACTTCCTGCTGGTGTGGATCTCCACCCCCGTCGAGGAGTGCGAGCGCCGCGACCGCAAGGGCCTCTACGCCAAGGCCCGCGCCGGGCTGATCTCCGACTTCACCGGCGTCTCGGCCCCCTACGAGGAGCCCGACGACGCCGATTTGGAGATCGACACCACCGGCCTGCCGGTCGAGCGGGCGGTCTCGCTGGTGATGAACGCCCTGACGACCGGCGGCTGGGTCAGGTAGGGCGAGTTCCCGAGCCGCCGGAACGCCTCGGCGGCGTCGGGCGTGGTGTCGAACCGCGTGTCGCCCCGGGGCGCCCACGGGGAGTCGAAGTAGACCAGGGCCTTGATCTGGGGGTAGGCGGCTATCTGGCGGCGTACCGAGTCGAAGAAGGCGGCCTTGACGCCGGGCCGCTCGAAGACCCCCCACTCGGCGACCATGATCGGCTTGGCCGGGAAGCGCGACTGGGCCCAGCGGTAGAAGCCCGGCCAGCCGGGGTGGTCGGGGCGGCGCTTGTCGACGAGCGAGGCGAAGTCGGTGACGCGGTCGTCGGCGTAGGGGTCGACGCCGATCCAGTCGACCACCGCGTCGCCCGGGTAGAGCCGTTCGAACCACGACGCCGACGACCAGTTGGGCGCGCCCATGTAGGTCATCACGGTGACCGCGTTGGTGACGCCCTTCTGCCGCAGGCGCAGCACGACGTGGCGGAACATCGCGGCGTAGTCGTCGGCGGCCATGCCCTCGACAGGCCGGACGTCGTTCTCCGGTTCGTGGTGGATCGTCAGGAAGAACCGCTGCGGGAAGGTGGCCGAGATGTGCGCGGCCAGCTTGTCGATGCGCCGGTCGAGCGCGCCAGACGCGATCTCGGCCCAGGTGTGACGCAGTGACGGCTTCCAGTTGACCAGCAGCAGCCGGTCTTTCGCGAGCGCGCGCTCCTCGTCGGTCGGGAAGAGCTCGCCGGCGCGGTGGTAGACGTGCAGGATGTCGGCGCGGCGGCCCATGCGCTGCTCGGCCCGCTGCAGGCCGCGCACGGGGCCCCGGCCGGTGAAGACCTCGGGCGCGATGCCCCACCAGGCGCCGCAGGTGGGGATCAGCACGCCGGTGACGGCGCAGGGCGCGGCGATCGGCGGCTCCGCTTTGGGGACCTTCCGCTCGGCGGCCCCCGAAGCCAGGGAGCAGCCCGCCACCATCACCACGACCACCGTCATCGCCCAGCGCATGGATTCACCTTTCCACTGCCGGGGGAGAACATGTGGCCTCCTTTTGCAGAACGCAGCTCCGACATGTCCGGCGAATCGCCGTTATTGTTCCGTGATTCGCCAGCAGAAATTCTGTAATTAGCACCGGGGTAATCACCGCACCCGGCTAGGGTTCGTAGTCGCTTCACCCCCATCGGAGACCGACATGAGCCTGCCACCGCCGCACAGCCGGGATCTCGCGGAGTACGGCTCCGTGTTCCGCCGTCGCTGGATCATCGCCTTGACCTGCCTGTTCCTGGGCGTGGCAGGCGGCGTCGCCCTGCTGTGGCAGGCCCCGACGGCCTACCTCGGGGTGGCCGAGGTGCAGGTGGCCCCGACCGGGCTCGGCGAGCCGCAGAACGTGGTGACCGCCCGGCAGCGCGAAGCTCTCAATCTCGACACCGAGGCGCAGATCGCACAATCGTCCGTGGTCGCGACGAATGCGTCACGTGTTATTGGAGGCGCCCCGGAAGACCTTCGGGGGCAGGTTTCCGTTGATGTGCCGCCCAATTCGGGAATTCTTCGGATTTCGTTCACCTGGCCCGACGCCGCCGGGGCCGCCCGGGGCGCGCAGGCGTTCGCCGACGCCTACCTGGCCAACCGCCTGGCGGCGGCCGAGGCGCTGCTGACCGAGCAGAGGCGGGCGATCCTGGCCAAGCTCCGACTGGTCAACAGCCAGCTCGGCACCGCGCTCGTGACGATGTCGCGGCACCCGAAGGGCAGCCCGCAACGTGCCCTGGCCGCCCACCAGCAGACCGTGCTGACCCGCCAGGCGACCGCGCTCACTCTCCGGTACGACGTGCTGAAGACCACCGCGGTCACCCCCGGGACCGTGATCACCCCCGCGTCTCCGCCGGAGACGGCCAGCGAACCGCGCCCCGCCCTGTACGTGGGCGGCGGCCTCTTCGCCGGCATCCTGCTCGGCGTGGGAGCGGCCTTCGCCCGCGACCGCTCCGACCTCCGCCTCCGAACCCCGGCCGACGTCGAACGGCTGACCAACCTCGCCCTGCTTCCCCAGGGCGAGGAGTTCGCCGCCGTGGTGACGGCGGCCGGGCACCGGAGCGTGCTGGTCGAGGGCCTGGGGGTCGAACCGGCCCACGTGGCCTGGACGCTGGAGGAGGGCTTCCCGCCGGGCGGCGGCGTCCTGCTGGTCACGGCCGGGCCGACCGACGCGGCCGTGCTGGCCGTGGCGCTGGGCCGGATCCGCGCGCCGTGGGTCATCCGCTCGGCCAAGTCGCTGAAGCGCCGGGGCGTCGACGTCCTGGGCGTGGTCGCCGTCGACCCGGCGGGCGCCCCCGGCACGCTGGCGGTCGACGCGCTGCGCTCGCAGCAGCCCCCGACGGTCGACATCCCGCAACAGCGCCGAGATCTGCTGTGACCTGGGGAACGACGGGGCGACTCGCACCCGCCGCGTGGCCGATCGCGGCGTTCCTCGTGGGTTACCCCCTCTGGTGGGCCCTCGGGTTCGGCGGGTTGTCCATCGTGGTGGTCGCCGTGCCCATGGCCGTCGTGCTCTGGTTACGGCGGCCGATCAGGATCCCGCGCGGTATGGGACTGTGGGCGCTGCTCATCGTCGGTTACCTCATCAGCGCGGTCATGCTCGACGCCACGCCCGCCGGGACGTACGGCGAGTTCGGCATGGGGCGGGTCGTCGGGTGGGCCATGCGGCTCACCGTCTACGTCGCGCTGCTCGTCGTCGTGCTCTATCTGGGCAACCTCACCAAGGAGGAGCTGCCCCAGCTCGCCCTGGTCAGGATGCTGGGCGTGCTCTTCCTCACCACCGTCGCCGGTGGCCTGCTGGGCATCCTCGCGCCGGAGTTCGAGTTCACCGCGCCGATGGAGCACCTGCTGCCCGACCACGCCTTCGTCACCAACCTCGTCCACCCGACGGCCGCGCAGATCCAGTACGTGCTGGGCCACCCGGCCCCACGGCCGGAGGCGCCGTTCGAGTGGGCCAACGCCTGGGGCGGCAACGCCTCGATCCTGCTGGTCTGGTTCGTCGTCGGCTGGTGGGTCTACGGAGGGCCCGCCCGTCGAGCGGTCGCGGTGGTCGCGGTCCTCATCGCGGCGGTGCCGATCGTGCACTCCCTCAACCGGGGACTGTGGGCGGCCATCGCCATCGGGCTGGCGTACCTGATCGTCAGGAACCGGAACCGGGCGGGCCTGCTGACCCTCGCGGCCGCCACCGCGGCGGCGTTCGTGTTCTCGCCGCTGGGCCAGGTCGTGGCGGCGCGGGTCGACCGGCCCCACTCCAACGACATCCGCGCCTTCACCGTCGCCACCACGGTCGAGGTCGCCGCCACCTCGCCGGTCATCGGCTACGGCAACACCCGCAACGCGTTCGGGAACCACCGCACGATCACCACCGGCCGCACCGACTGGTGCCGGTCGTGCGGGCACCCTCCCCTGGGCTCCGACGGGCAGCTCTGGTTGCTGCTCATCACCCAGGGTTTCACCGGGGCGGCCCTGTACGTCGCCTTCTTCGCGGGGGCGGTCAGGCGGCACTGGCATGATCGGTCGCCGATCGGGCAGGCGGGGAGCCTGGTCATGCTCCTCGTCCTCTTCTACATGTTCATTTACGACGGCCTCGTCAGTGCCCTGACCCTCTATCTGATCTCGTTCGCGGTCCTGTGGCGGAACGCGACGTGAAGGACTTCCGCATACGTCTGCGCTACCTGGATGAGGTGATCTCCTTGCTGTTCCCGCCGTCCACCACTTCTTCGGCCCGGACTCTGGTGCCGAGCCGGCTCGTCCCCCGGCGGCTGGTGCCCCGCGCGCCCTGGCATGTCGGCGGGCGGGTGCTGGTCCCCGACGGGCCCGACACGATCGAAACGCACCTCGGCGACGTGCTCGGCCGCCGGGTCAGGGCCACGCTGCACGTGCGCCCGGCCCGCCGCGCGAACCGCAAACCCGTCCTGGAGCTGCACGACGACACCGGCCTGCTGGCCTTCGTGAAGATCGGCGACCAGCCGCACACCAGAGACCTGATCCGCCACGAGACCGACACGCTGCGGGCCATCGCCCGCCACCCGTTCGACGTCGTCGTCGCGCCCAAGGTCATGCACCACGGGGTGTGGCGCGACCTCGACGTGCTGGTCCTGACGCCGCTGCCGGTCACGAAGGGCCGGCCGTCGGCCGACCTGCTCGCGGCCGCCGCCAAGGAGATCGCCGCGCTCGGCAAGGGCGCCTGGCACGGCGACTTCTCGCCGTGGAACGTCGCCCCGATGGGCGACCGGCTGCTGGTCTGGGACTGGGAGCGGTTCGGCACCGGCGTGCCGCCGGGCTTCGACACGCTGCACTACTTCTTCCAGACGGCCCTGCGCCGGATGCGCCCCGCGTCGGCGGCCAAGGCGTGCGTCGCGCAGTCGGGCCGGCTGCTGGAACCCTACGGGCTCTCCTTCGAAGAGGCCCGCGTGACCGCCGCCGCCTACCTGATGACGCTGGCCGAACGCCACCGCGCCGCCGGCCACGAGCCGCTCGGGTCGCCCGCGAAGTGGCTGAACCCCGCCGTCGACGGGCTGGAACCCCTGACGTGAAGGCGCTGAAGACGACCGCCCACGCCGTATCGATCACGGCGGGGCGGCTCACCGGGGGCGCCCGCATGCTCCCGTCGTTCCTCATCGTGGGCGCGCAGCGGTGCGGCACGACCTCCCTCTACCGGGCGTTGTCGCAACACCCGATGGTGGCCAAGCCGGTGCTGCGCAAGGGCGTGCACTACTTCGACATGGCCTACGGGCGTGGCCTGGCCTGGTATCGGGCCCACTTCCCGCTGCGGCGGCCGGGCCTGCTGGCGTTCGAGTCGTCGCCCTACTACCTGTTCCACCCGCTGGCCGGCCCCCGCATCGCCTGGGACCTGCCGGACGTGAAGCTGATCGTGCTGGTCCGGGATCCGGTCGAACGCGCCGTCTCCGCCCACGCCCACGAGCTGGCCCGGGGTTTCGAGTCGGAGCCGTCGTTCGCCCGCGCGGTCGACCTGGAGCCCGAGCGCCTGGCCGGGGAGAGCGCCCGGTTGTGCGCGGCCCCGCTGTCGTCGAGCCACGCCCACCGCCACCACGCCTACCTGGCCCGGGGCCGCTACGCCGAACAACTCGCCCGCCTCGAACCGGTGATCGCCCGCGACCGCGTCAAGGTCATCGACAGCGGCCGCTTCTTCGCCGACCCGATGCCCGTCTACGACGACCTGCTGTCGTTCCTCGGCCTCCCCCCGATGGCCGACCCCGTCTTCGACCGCCACAACGCCCGCCCCCACGCCCCGATCCCCCGCGCTCTGCGCACCCGCCTGTCGGAGCACTTCCTGCCGTGGGACGCCCTGCTGCTGTCGTGGCTCGACGCGACCCCTTCATGGCGCGTCTGAGGTCGCCGGCGGGACTGAGGTCGCTGGCGGGCCTGAGGTCGCTGGCGGGCCTGAGGTCGCTGGCGGGCCTGAGGTCGCTGGCGGGCCTGGCGGGAGCCGGCACCACCGCGGCCGCCCAGTTCGCCGTCACCCTGCTGGTCACCCGTGCGCTGCCCCCGGCGGAGGCGGGCGTGTTCTTCACCACGACGACGCTGGGGCTGATGCTGGCAGGGGTCCTGCGCCTCGACACGGGCAACGGCCTGATTTACTTCCGCGCCCGCCGACCATCCGAAGAGCCGCTCGCTGCCGAGGCCGACGGTGCCGGGGTCCGCAGTGCCGGGGTCCGCAGTGCCGGGGTCCGCAGTGCCGGGGTCGGCGACCGGGATCGACCCGCTGCCATCGCTGTCCGCCAACCCACAGACCAACGCCCTGCAACCAACGAGACGGTCGGCGGCCTCTTCGCTGCTGAGTGCACAACCGGCGGCGGGCTGCCCGCATCACCTCCAGACAGGGAGTCATCCGGAAATTTCCGGACAACGGCAGCCCGGCCGCTCCTGGCGGTGGCGCTGATTCCCGTAGTCGCCGGAGCGCTTGTCACCTCCGTCATCCTTACTGGCACCGAGCCCGCGCTCGCCCTCGTGTTGCCCTTCGTCGTGGTGGCCGATGTTCTGGTGGCCGCCACCCGCGGCACCGGAGGCATGCGGGAGACGCTGCTGCTCAGTGGGCTGGTGCAACCGGTCAGCCAGGTTCTTCTCGTGGGTGGCGCGCTGGCCACCGGGCTGTCGGCCCCCTGGCTGATCCTCGCGTGGGGAATCCCGGCGGTTCCGGTGACGATCATCGCCACCCTCAGGCTGCGGGGTACCGGCACCCGGGTGTCGTGGCGTGAGTTCTGGGCCTACACCACGCCCCGGTCGCTCGCCGCCGCGTTGCAGGCCGTGTTCCAGCGGCTCGACGTCGTGATCGTCGCGCTGCTGGCCGGGCCCGCCGAGGCCGCGTTCTATGTCGCCGCGACGCGCTTCAAGGTGGTCGGGCAGCTCGTCGGGCAGGGGCTGGCGCAGGGCGTACAGGCGGAGCTGGTCAGGAAGTTCGCCCAGGGAGAGCCGGCTGCGGCGCGGGCCCTCCATCGGCGGGCGGCGCGCACCCAGATGGCCCTGACCTGGCCTCTCTGGATCGGCTACGCCGTCTTCGCGCCGCAGATCCTGCGTGTCTTCGGGGACGGCTACGAACACGCGGCCGACGTCGCGATCGTGCTGGCCCTCACGATGATGGTCGCCTCCGCGTGCGGGATGGCCGACATCGTCATGATCGCCTCGGGGCGGACCCGGGCCAGCCTCGGCAACGTCGCCGCCGCGCTGGCCGTCACGGTCGGGCTCGATCTGGTGCTGGTCCCGGCCTACGGCGCGTTCGGCGCGGCGCTCGGCTGGGCGGGAGGGGTGCTCGTGAAGAACCTGCTGCCGCTCACCCAGCTCGCCAGGGCGACGGCATGATCCTCGTCACCGGACTGCCCCGCAGCGGCACCTCGTGGGCCGGTCGTATGCTCTGCGCCTCGGGCGAGCTCGTCTACGTCAACGAGCCGCTCAACCCCGAACGCCCATATAGAGGCGTGCTGAACGCGCGGGTCGAGCACCGGTTCCAGTACATCTGCCGCGACAACGAGGCGGCCTGGCTCAAGCCGTTTCACGACACGCTGCGCCTGCGGTTCCGCTGGCACGCCGAACTCCCCTGGCCGCCGTCCCCGGCCCGCTACCTGAAATACGCGACGGCGTTCACCCACGGCCGCCTGACCGGCCGCAGGGCCCTCCTCGACGACCCGTTCGCGCTCTGGTCGGCCGAGTGGTTCGCCGACCGGCTCGACTGCCGAGTGATCATCCTGGTCCGCGACCCGGTCACGTTCGCCGGCAGCTGGGACCATCTCGGCTGGACCGTGCACCCCCGCGACCTGCTGCGTCAGCCGCTCCTGCTGCGCGACCACCCGCACGTGGCGAAGCTGGCCGACACCCGGGACCGGCTGGAGAAAGTGGCCGCCCTCTGGAAGGCGGCCCACGAGTCGGTGCTCCAGATGCGCCACCCCAACATCCGGGTGGTCTCCTACGAGGCGCTGGCCGCCGATCCGCACTTCGTTTTCCGCAGCCTGTACGAATGGTGCGGCATCCCCTGGACCGACCGCTCGGCCGCCACGATCACCCGCTCGTGCACCGGCCCGGCCCAGGACGCGGGCTTCGCCTGGCGGGGCGTCTCGAAGACGGCCTTCCGCCCCACCGACAGCAGAACGGCGGCGGCCAGGTCGCGCCTGTCCGCCGCCGACGCCGAGAGGGTCAGCCGGCTGACCCTCAGGTGAAGAGCCGCCGCACCGCGCACACCGTCAGCAACCGCACCGCGAACGGCAGGTCGTCGACGAGATAGCGCCTGGCCAGCCGCGTCGGCTCGCTGAGCAGCCGGAACAGCCACTCCAGCCCGCGGTCGCGCATCCAGACCGGCGCGCGCACCACGGCGCCCCCGGCGAACGCGATGGCCGACCCGCAGCCGACGAACCACGTCTCGGGCAGGTCGCCCCGCAGCCGCTCGATCAGCAGTTCCTGCTTGGGGAAGCCGAGCCCGACGAACACCAGCAACGGACGCGCCGACGTCAACGCGTCGCGCATGGCGGCGAACTGCTCGGCGTCCTCCTCGAACCCCCACGGCGGCGCGTCGACCCCGGCGATCGGCAACCCGGGATACCGCTCGCACAGCGCGCGGGCGGCCCGGTCGCCCACCCCGGGCGGCCCGCCCAGCAGGTAGATGGGCACCCGGTAGAAGGCGGCCGCCTCCGAGAGCGACCAGATCAGGTCGGCCCCGGTGATCCGGGCCGGCACCGGTTTGCCGAGCAGCCGGGCCGCCCACACCAGCGGCATCCCGTCGGCGACCGCGATGGTGGCCCGCAGCACCAGGGCGCGCAGCGCGGGGTCGCGCGCGCACGCCCGGCAGATGTCGACGTTGGGCGTCACCAGGTGCCCGCCCGACCCACGCCGGATCGCCCCGATCACCCGGTCGACCACCTCGATCTCGGTCAGCCGGTCGACGACCACCCCTCCCACGGAGACGCGCCGCCGTTTGGGCGGCGCGACGATACGCGTGCGCATCAGATTCCGTGGCCGCGGGTATGCAGCGCGCTCAACACGGCCGGCGCGGAGACGAGCCCGGCCGCCACGGCCAGCGCCAGCGCCGCCCGGGGCTCCCGGTGCCGCGAGTGGAAGGCGAGCCGGGCGAACCGCCGGGCCTCCTTGCGCCGCCCAAGCGCGGCGTGGTGGAAGGCCAGCTGCCCGTAGACGCGGGCGGCGCCCCGGGCGTCGTCGGCGATCTCGGGATGGCGGGCCAGCATCCATTCGAGGCCGCTGATGCGGTCGGCCCAGCGGGTCGCGTAGTGGGACCGGCCCCACCGCACCCGCACGAGCGGCCGGTCGACGTGCACGATCGGCCGGCGCTTGGCGGCGCGCAGGGCCAGGTCCCAGTCTTCGTTCTGGCCGGCCGGCGCGCTCTCGTCGACCCACAACGCGCCGCGCCGGAAGAGGTAGGTGGACGCGTGCACCATCACCATCCGCGACCGGGTCAGGTCGGCGGCGGTGATCTCGTCGGCCCCGGCCAGCCGGGTGACCCGGCGCGAGCCGTATTCGACCTCGATGCCGCAGCTGGCGAACTCGGCCCCGGTACGCCGGAGCAGGTCGACCTGGGCGTCGAGTTTGCCGGGCAGCCACACGTCGTCGTCGTCGCAGAAGGCCACCAGATCGGTGTCGAGCGCCGCCGTGCCGGTGTTGCGCGCCCCCGGCAGCCCCGGGCTGAGGCAGTTGGGCAGCACCTTCACGCGGTCGTCGTCGACCGAATCTAACGGCGCCCCGTCGACGACGACCACGACGGCGGCCGGGCGGTTGGCGAGCACGCCATCGATCGTCGCTCGCAGGGGACGGTCACCACGGGTGGGGATGACGACGCCGACGGTCGAGGTCATCGTTGGCCTCCGATCGGGAGTTCAGTAATTGAGGCGGTAGCCGTACCAGAGAAGAAGGGGGAGAGTCAGCGCCGTGACCGCCCAGCGATGGGGGAAGGGCAGGTCGGGGCGCCGGTCGCGGAAGCGCACACGGCCGACGTGGAAGCGCATCGGGTTGCCCGAGACGGTGTGGGCGACGCCCAGCCGGGCGGTGCGGCCCGTGATGAAGGCGAGCGCCTCGTGGTCGGCGGGCAGCCCGAGCTTGCCGGCCAGCACGCGCAGCGTGTCGGCTGGCTGTTCGACGAGGTCTTCGTAGTGGACCCGGACGATGGGCACGCCCTTGCCGCGCAGCACCTCGTAGGCGAGGTTCTGCACGAACCAGTGGACGGCGGTGCGCACGGGCGACCACCGGGCCATCGGCCGGCCGTCTTCCGGCCGCGCGACCTTGCGCCGCCACGACGCGGCCACCGCGCGCGGATCGCGCACGACGTGGACGACCGTCAGGTCGAGGATGGCCGACAGGCAGTAGGCCAGCGAGGCGTGCTTGCTCGAGTCGATGACGACCTGGCCGCGCACGACCTCGGCCGCCGCCGCGTAGATGCGGTGATACGCGGCGACGTACTCGGTCAGCTGGGCCTCTCGGCTGATCAGGCCCAGCACGAACACCGGCACGCGGCGGGTGCGGTCGACCTTGTGGCGCAGTTCGAGCAGCCGGTCGGCCTTGGCCGGCCGCCAGCCCCCGAAGGCGCGGTCGCCGACCTCGTGCCAGAAGCGGCACTGCGCGAACGGCCGCCCGCAACCGCACGGCTCGTTGGCGCGCACCCCCCGGTGCCACAGATGGACGACCTCGCCGAGCGGCGCGACACCGGGAAGCTCCCCGAGAAGGCGCTCCAGCAGCGTCGTCCCGCTGCGCCCCAGCCCTCCAACAAAGATCATCGGCTGAGCGTCAGACACGTGCACGACCCCCGAAGTGGATACGGAACGTGCTGACGCTACAGCGGAGAGTAACTAAGCGTTCACCGAACGGCCAAGGATCTACCTAGGCCCGGGTTTAGAGGATCATGCCCGCGCCGACGGTGCCGTTGGTGGCCTCGTCGATGAGGATGAACCCGCCGGTCTGCCGGTTGCGGGCGTAGTCGTCGACGAACAGCGGCTGGGTGATGCGCAGCGACACCCGGCCGATCTCGTTGAGCGACAGGCTCGTGGCGGTCTCGTCGCGGTGGAGGGTGTTGACGTCGAGCCGGTAGTGGAGGTCTTTCACCAGCGCGCGGGCGGTGCGGGTGGTGTGCTTGATGGTCAGCTTGGCCCGGGGGCTGAGCTTGACGGTGTCGGCCATCCAGCAGATCATCGCGTCGACCTCCTGCGCGACCTGCGGCTGGTTGTTCGGCCGGCAGATCATGTCGCCACGTGAGATGTCGATGTCGTCTTCGAGGCGCAGGGTCACCGACATGGGCGGGAACGCCTCGGTGACCGGGCCGTCGAAGGTGTCGATCGAGGCGATCTTCGTGGTCAGGCCCGACGGCAGGTGCATGACGTCGTCGCCCGGCTTCAGCACGCCGCCCGCGACCTGACCGGCGTAACCCCGGTAGTCGTGGAACTCGGTCTTGTGGGGGCGGATGACGTACTGGACCGGGAAGCGCACGTCGACCAGGTTGCGGTCGGAGGCGATGTGCACGTGCTCCAGGTGGTGGAGCAGCGACGGGCCCTGGTACCAGGGCATGCTCTCGGAACGCGAGACCACGTTGTCGCCGTGGAGCGCGGAGATCGGGATGAAGGTCAGGTCGCTCGCGTTCAGCTTCGACGCGAACTGAGTGAACTCCTCACGGATCTCCTCGAACCGCTCCTCGGAGTAGTCGACCAGGTCCATCTTGTTGACCGCGAGCACCAGGTGGGGCACCCGCAGCAGCGTCGTCAGGAACGCGTGGCGGCGCGACTGCTCCAGCACGCCCTTGCGCGCGTCGATCAGGATGATGGCCAGGTCGGCGGTCGAGGCGCCGGTCACCATGTTCCGGGTGTACTGGATGTGGCCCGGGGTGTCGGCGATGATGAACTTCCGCTTCGGCGTGGCGAAGTAGCGGTAGGCCACGTCGATCGTGATGCCCTGCTCGCGCTCGGCGCGCAGGCCGTCGGTCAGCAGCGACAGGTCGGTGTATTCGGTGCCCCGGTCGCGGCTGGTGCGCTCGACCGCTTCGAGCTGGTCTTCGAAGATCGCCTTGGAGTCGAACAGGAGGCGGCCGATCAGGGTGGACTTCCCGTCGTCGACACTGCCCGCCGTCGCGAAACGAAGGATGTCCATTAGAAGTAGCCTTCCTTCTTGCGGTCCTCCATGGCGGCCTCGGACGCGCGGTCGTCGGCGCGGGTCGCGCCGCGCTCGGTGATCCGGGTGGCGGCGATCTCGGCGATGATCTCGTCGACCGTGGCCGCGCTCGACGAGACGGCGCCGGTGCAGGTCATGTCGCCGACCGTGCGGTAACGCACCATCGACTCGAACAGCGGCTCGTCGTCGCCGCGCTGCACCACGTCGGCGTCGGGCAGCAGCATGCCGTCGCGCTCGAAGACGCTGCGGGTGTGCGCGAAGTAGATCGACGGGATCTCGATGCCCTCGCGGCGGATGTAGTCCCACACGTCGAGCTCGGTCCAGTTGGACAGCGGGAAGACCCGGATGTGCTCACCCTTGCGGATCTTCGCGTTGTAGAGGTTCCAGAGCTCGGGACGCTGGTTCTTCGGGTCCCACTGGCCGAAGTCGTCGCGGAAGGAGAACACCCGCTCCTTGGCGCGGGCCTTCTCCTCGTCGCGGCGCGCGCCGCCGAACACGGCGTCGAACTCGTGCTCCTCGATCGCGTCGAGGAGGGTGGTGGTCTGGAGCCGGTTGCGCGAGGCGCGCCGCCCGGTCTCCTCGACCACGCGGCCGGCGTCGATCGAGTCCTGTACGGACGCCACCACCAGCCGCGCCCCCAGCTC
>NZ_BBXC01000012.1:188990-252447 GCF_001570525.1 Herbidospora sakaeratensis | reverse complement strand
CCTTGCCGCCGGAGAAGAGCAGACAGGGCCGCTCGAACTCGGCCGCGACCTCACGCATGATGTGGATCGCCTCGGCTTCGAGGACGTCAAGCTGTGACGTCGTGTAGTCATGCTGAAGCAAAACGGTTCCTTATGGGTTACTGGTGAAGATCACGGATCCCGGCGAGCAGCGTCGGCGCCAAGTCCGGTAGGGAAACCAGGATATCCGGCAACGAGGGGTCGGCCTGGTTGTAGATCAGTTCCGACCCGTCGATCCGGCTCGCGTGGGCGCCGGCCGCCAGCGCCACGGCCACCGGGGCGGCCGAGTCCCATTCATACTGCCCACCCGCGTGGACGTATGCCTCGACCTGACCGGTCAGCACGGCGGCGATCTTCGCGCCGGCGCTGCCGATGGGGACGAGATCGGCCCCGACCAGGTAGGCGAGCTTCTGCACGAACTCGGGCGGGCGGGTGCGGGACACCGCGATCCGGGGGCGCTGGCCGTTGCCGGCCGGCAGCTTCGGCGGGTTGGCGGTGGTCAGCGTCGCGCCCTGGGCCGGGAGCGCGATGGCCCCGGCGGCGAGCCGGCCCTCCTCCCACAACGCCACGTGGACGGCCCAGTCGGTGCGGCCGGCCTCGGAGAACTCGCGGGTGCCGTCGAGCGGGTCGACGATCCAGACCCGGTTGGCCGACAGCCGCGCCGGGTTGGTGCGCTCGCCCTCCTCGGACAGGATGTGGTCGCTCGGGCGCAGCCGTCCGAGCGATTCGACGAGGAAGTCGTGGGACGAGCGGTCGCCCGCGTCCTTCAGCGCCTTGGCGTCGTCGAACCCGTATTGGGCGCGCAGGCGGAGCAGTTTCTCACCCGCCTCCGTCGCGAGGTCTCCGGCGAGCGAATGATCGTCTCTGATCGTCATCACTGGTTAGTAGGCTCCCGATCCGCGTGCCACGGCCGACCACGTCTTCCACATGATCTGGAGGTCGAGGGTGAGTGACCAGTTTTCCATGTAGCGCAGGTCCAACCGTACAGCTTCCTCCCACGACAGATCCGATCGGCCGCTGACCTGCCACAACCCGGTCATGCCCGGTCTGACGAGCAGTCGTCTCCGGACGTCGTCGCCGTAGCGGGCGACCTCCTCGGGCAGCGGCGGACGGGGGCCGACGAGGGACATGTCGCCCTTGACCACGTTCACGAGCTGGGGCAGCTCGTCGAGCGAGTGGCGGCGCAGGAAGGCCCCGACGCGGGTGACGCGGGGATCGTGCCTGATCTTGAACAGCACGCCGTCGCGGTCACTGGCCAGCTCGACCTTGCGGTTCTCGGCGTCGACCCCCATCGTGCGGAACTTGACGATGGTGAACGTGCGGCCGTCCTTGCCGACGCGGGTCTGCCGGAAGAACGCCGGCCCCGGGCTGGTCGCCCGCACGGCGACCGCGATGAGCAGGAACAACGGGGAGACCAGCAGCAGGCCGAGCCCCGCGACGACGCGGTCGAAGACGTTCTTGACGAGCCGCCGCCCGCCGGCCAGCTCGGGGTGCTCGACGTGCAGCAGCGGCATGCCCGCCACCGGCCGGATCGTCGTACGCGGCCCCGCGACCTCCATCAACGCCGGCGCCACCACCAGATCGGTGCGCGACTTCTCCAGCCGCCACGCGAGCCGCCGCAGCGCCGAGCCGTCGAGCTCGGGACAGGCGAGCACCGCGACCGTGTCGGCCTGGGCCTGGGCCACCACGAGGGGCACGTCGGAGAACCCGCCCAGCACCGGCACGCCCACCCCTTCGGAGCCGGCGCAGGCGCGGTCGTCGGGCAGGCAGGCCCCGACGATGTGCATGCCGTGGTAGCGCTCCTTCTGCAGCAGCCGCACGAGGTCGGCGACCGACCCCTGGTGGCCCACCGCGATGACCCGCCGCATGCACTGGAGCTTCGTCCGCTTGCGGTGCAGATTGCGCCGCAGGGCATATCGGGCCAGCAGTGTTAAAAGGGTCATCACTGGTAACGCGATGATAACGTAACCGCGGGCGACGTCGATCTTGGTCACGTACGCCACCACGGCGACGGCGGCCGTCAGCATCACCCCCGCCCGCGCCACCCGCCGGAACTCCTCCGACCCGACCCCCGCGAAGCGCGGCTCGTACGCCCGGCTCAGCCCCACGACGACGACCCACAACAGCGGCAACGCCGCGCTTGACAGTGCGTAAGGCTCGACGTAGGGAGTAACCTCACCGAACCGGACGACGACCGCCAGACCACCGGCGAGAAGGGCGCACAGAATGTCGGAGAAGATCACCGTGGCCCGATATCGCGCCGCCCACCCGGGACCCATGCGCTTCACGGCCGTTCTCGGCCGGTCGACGACTGTCACCCACAAGCCCCCTTTACCGAACGTTTACCGACCGCAGGAATGCTAGCGCCAGCTCCTGGGAGAATTCAGTGAAAGCCGAGACGTACATTTCCGTCGACATCGAGGCGGACGGCCCCATTCCCGGCCCATATTCCATGGTGAGTTTCGGGATGACGGTCGCGGGCCGGCGGCTCGGGCGCGAGTTCACCCGGCACGATCCGACCCTGACCACCTTTTACGCGGAACTGCGGCCGATCAGCGACGAATTCGTGCCGTCAGCCCTGGAGGTCAGCGGCCTCGACCGTGACCTGCTGCTTCGTGAGGGCCGCGACCCCAAAGAGGCGATGGAGTCGGCGGCGGCATGGGTGCGAAAGGTGTGCGACGGGACGACTCCGGTGATGGTCGCGTTTCCGTTGTCGTTCGACTGGATGTGGATGTACTGGTACTTCATCAATTTCGCGGGGGATTCGCCGTTCGGGCATTCCAGGGCGCTCGACATCAAGACCTTGTATGCCGCGAAAGCGGGTGTTCCCCTCACCTGGTCGTCGAAACGACAGATGCCGAAAGAGCTACGTTCCACGCATCCGCACTCACATCACGCCCTCGACGACGCGATCGAACAGGCGGAGTTGTTCCAGAACATCATGGAATGGCGGGTGTGACTGCGCGCTGTGTCGATTGCGCGTGCTCCGCACGCGCGGGCCCGAGCGCTGTGTAGATTGCGCGTGCTCCGCACGCGCGGGCCCGAGCGCTTTCAGCCGGCGTCTTCCCTCGTCGCTCCGGTTCGCTTCGCTCTCCTGCGCTCCTCAGTCCAGACGCCGGCGCGCTCGGGCACCGCATGAGTAGACGTGGTGGAACGTCTGGCGTGGCTGACACACTCGGACCGTGGACGCGAGCAGCGCTTTCGGTGATTCGGGACATGCCCTCACCCGCGACGGTCGCAGGCTGCACCATGTCTCCCTGGGCAGCGGCCGGCCTCGGGTCGTGTTCGAGTCCGGGGGCAACGGGTCCCGCGTGATCTGGGGCCTCGTCCAAGGACAGGTGGCCCGATACACCGGCACACTGGCCTACGACCGGGCCGGATTCGGCCGCAGCGAGCCTGACACCGCGCCACGCTGCCTGGAGCGGATCGTCGACGATCTGGAAGACCTGCTCGGGGCGGTCGGCGGCGGGCCGTTCGTCCTGGTCGGGCACAGCCTCGGTGGACCGATCTGCCGCCTGCTCGCCTACCGGCGTCCCGACCTGGTGGCGGGGCTGGTGCTGGTGGATCAGGCCGCCGAAGACTGCGATCTCTACTACAGCCGGGCCCTGGCCGTGGCCGGGGCGGTGAGCAACCTCCTCACCGCCCCGCTGACCAGGCTCGGCCTCATGGGAGCACTGGCCGGACGCCGCCTGTACGGGCGCTTCCCGCCCGAGATGCTCGCCGAGGTGCGCGATGAGGAGTTCACCCCGGCGGCCCTCCGCGCCCACCGGGCCGAGGCACGCTGCCTGGCCGACGGTTTCCGGAAATTACGCCAGGTGAGTGACGACTTCTCCCTGCCCGATGTCCCCGTCACGGTCATCTCCGCGACCGCGGGCGCGATGCGGGCGCAGATCACCGGCAGCCACCGGCGGCTGGCCCGTGCGCTTCCCCGAGGCCGGCACGTGTGGGCCGAGGGCAGCGGGCACATGGTGCCCGTGGAGGCGCCCGAGCTCCTCGTCCGGGAGATACACGCCCTGTGGGTCAGGGCCGGGGGCGGATCGTGATCGCCCCGGCCTCAGAAGGGCGGGTTCCGGCGTCACTCCTCGCCGGAGAAGCGCTCCCAGGCTGATTGGCGGGTGATGCCGAGCGACTCCCCGATCTTGGTCCAGGTGGTGCCGCGCCTTCTGAGTTCGCGGACCCAGGCCACCAGGTCCGCCTCCGTGGCGTCGATGTGGGCGGAGACCCGGGGGATGTGGTTGAGCATCTCCTCGTCGGACAGGGAGCTCCACATCGGGAGCTTCGGCTTCGGATCGCCTTCTTCCGCTAGGGCGGCGCTCTGTTCGATGACCGTGACGGCCAGGCCGACGCATTGGTCGCAGATGTAGACGCCCGGACCGGCCACGATTCGTTCGACCTCGGTGTCGGGTTTGCCGCAGAAGGAACACCGGATGCGGGCTTCCACAGTCATGAGACGCTCCACTTCGTCAGGGGTGTCCTGACAAATTAGTGCGTCAGGGCTTCCCTGACAAGCCGGTGAACAGGATGAGCACCCCGGCTGCGGCGATGGCCTCGCGGGGGCCGATGGCGGCGGCGAGCAGGCCCCAGATCGCCGTCAGGGCCGCGATGGCGAGGCTTCCGGTGACCGACCAGGCCGTCAGGGTGCGGGCCACCCGGTCGGGGGCGATGCGTTCCAGCCGGTACGTCGCCAGCAGCGGCCCGAACACCGCGCAGCAGAACACCAGCCCGAACTGCACGACGATCACCAGCACGATCCCCGGCACGCCCGGCTGGACGAACGCCAGCCACACCGGCCAGCACGTCCGCGCCATGCCCGCGACGCGCAGCACCCTGCCCTGGCCGAACCGGGCCGCCAGCGGGCGCGCCAGCCTCGCCCCGGCCAGGCCGCCCAGGCACGGGAGCGCGAAGACCAGCCCGTACTGCCACGGGGTGAAGCCCAGCCGGTCGAGCAGCAGGACCGCGAGCAGCGGTTCGGTGGCCAGCAGCAGGCCGTTGAACAGGACCGTGGTGCAGAACAGCCGCCGCAGCGCCCGATGGGCCAGGATCTCGCGCCACCCGTCGAGCAGGTCGCCGGGCCGTGACCGTTCCGGGCGCGGCGCGGGGGGCGGCTCGCCGCCGCCGATCGCGCGCACGCAGAGCGCCGACACCAGATAACTGACCGCGTCGGCCAGCACCGTGACCACCGGCCCGAACACGCCGATCGCGGCCCCGCCGAGCGGCGGGCCGACCACGCTCGCCGACCACATCGTCGACTCCAGCCGCCCGTTGGCGACGAGGAGGTCGGGCGGGGAGAGCAGGCCCTTCAGGTACGCGCCGGCGGCGGCGTTGAAGGCGATCTTCGCCGCCGCGGCGACGACCGAGACCACCACGAGCTGACCGAAGCCCAACCAGCCGAGGGCATAGGCGGCGGGCACGCTCACCAGGGCCGCGAACCGGACCAGGTCGGCCGCGACCATCACCTGCCGCTTGCCCCGGAACTCCACCCACGGCCCGAGCGGCACCGCGGCCACCGCCCCCACGGCCAGACCGGCCGCCGACAACGCCGACACCTGCGCCGGGCCGACGTCGAGCACCAGCACCGCGATCAGCGGAAACGCCCCGAACCCCAGCCACGTGCCATAGGCGCTCACCGCGTACGCCGCCCACACCCACCCGAATCGCCGATCCACGGTGAGCATCGAAGCGGGTCGGCACGAACCGGCTCAAACAACTATCGATCCCGGGCCGCACAACGAAACGTTGTGGCCGCTACCCTGCCGGGGTGGATCTGGACGTCGTGCGCAGCTTCGTGGCGGTCGTCGACGCGGGCCGTTTCCAGGACGCCGCCGACGACCTCTCGATCACCCAGCAGGCCGTGTCCAAGCGCATCGCCACGCTGGAGCGCACGCTCGGCGTGCGGCTGTTCACCCGGACCGCGCGGGGCGCCCGGCTCACCGTCGACGGGCAGGCGTTCCTCCCCCACGCCCGCGACCTGCTCAGAGTGGAGGAACGGGCGCTCGCCAGCGTGCGCCCCGGCCGCCGTCCGCTGCGGGTCGACGTGATCGGGCGGCGGCTCGCGCCCGCGTCGGTGCTGGGCGGGTTCCATCGCGCCCGTCCCGAGGTCGAGCTCGACGTCGTCACCCTCTTCGACGCCGGCGCGGCCGTCGAGGCGCTCGCCTCGGGCTCGATCGACGCGTCGTTCCGCGCCGTCGACCGGTCGCGGCTGCCGGGTGACATCGGGGCCGTCCGGGTGTTCGACGAGCCCGTCCAGCTGCTCACCGGGCCCGGCCACCCGCTCGCCGACGCCACGGCGGTCACCCCGGCCGACCTGGCCGGGCACCTGATCTGGATGCCGGGCATCGTCGCCGGGACCGAGTGGGCCGCCTACTATGAGACCCTTGCCGCCGCGTTCGGGCTGACCATCGAGGTCACCGGGCCCGGCTTCGGCACCGACCCGCTGCTCGACACGCTCGCCGGGTCGCCGTCGCTGGCCACCTTCGTGGGCGAGCTGACCCGGCTGGTCTGGCCCTCCGAGCAGGGGTTGCGTCGTATTGCCGTACACGACCCGACCCCGGTCTACCCCCACTCGCTGATCTGGCGGCGCGGCAACCCGCACGCCGCGCTCGGCGACCTGCGCGAGCATCTGGGCGCCGTGAAGCAGGGAACGGGCACGTGGACGCCCGAATGGGCTACCGAGGCGGCTTGACCGGGTTGAGGTCGGCGGCGTGGAACTTGTTCTGGGTCGATTCGAGCCCGTCGACCATCAGCGCCTCGACCATGTCGGCCGCCCGGTCGACCAGGAACGGCAGGTCCTTGCGCTCGACGGTGGCGAAGTCCTTCAGCACGTAGACGGCGGTGTCCATGCGCCCCGGCGGCCGCCCGATCCCGAACCGCAACCGCAGGTATTCGGGGGTCATCGCCTTGGTGATCGACTTCAGCCCGTTGTGCCCGTTGTCGCCGCCGCCCTTCTTGGCGCGCAACGCGCCGTAGGGCACGTCGAGCTCGTCGTGGACGACGATGAGGTTCAGCCCGGTCTTGTAGAAGTCGGCCAGCGCCTTCACCGGCCCGCCCGACAGATTCATGTACGTCATGGGCTTCGCCAGCACCACCGGCACCCCGGCCAGCCGCCCTTCGAGCACCTCCGCGCGCGACCGGTGGGCCTTGAACCGCCCGCCGGCCCGCGCGGCCAGTTCGTCGGCCACCATGAAGCCCGCGTTGTGCCGGTTCCCGGCGTACTCGGGCCCGGGATTGCCCAGCCCGGCGATCAGCCAGCGGTCCACTGCATGTCTCCTCACACGGAAAGGTCCCCCACAGGATCTCCCTGTGGGGGACCTTACAGAAACGCCTTATTCGGCGGCAGCGGCCGGCTCGCCCTCGGCGGCCTCGTCGCCGGCCTCGGCGGCGGGCGCCTCGGCGGCCTCGCCCTCTTCGGGCAGCTCGACCGTCGGCGCGGCGATGACGTGGAGCACGAGCGTGTCGGGCTCGACCGCGAGGGTGGTGCCCTTCGGCAGGTCGAGGTCACCGGCGTTGACGGTGAAGCCGACGTCCTTGCCGTCGACGTCGATCTCGACGCCGCTCGGGATGTTGGTCGCCTCGGCCTCGACCGAGACGGCGACGAGCTGCTGGTCGAGGATGGCGCCGTTGACGACGTCACCGGTGGTGGTGACCGGCAGTTCGACGGTGACCTTCTCGCCCCGGCGGACGAGGATCAGGTCGACGTGCTCCAGGAAGCCCTTGATCGGGTCACGCTGCACGCCCTTGGGCAGAGCGAGCTCGTTGACCGCGCCCTCGATGCGGATGAGGACGTTGGGCGTGCGGAGCGCGAGGAGCAGGTCGTGCCCGGGCATGGTGAGGTGACGCGGCTCGGTGCCGTGGCCGTAGAGGACGACGGGCACCTGGTTGGCGCGGCGGATCTTGCGAGCGGCGCCCTTGCCGAACTGGTCACGCAGCTCGGAAGCGATCTTGACTTCGGACACGACGATCTCCTAGGGATCTCGATTCGGATTTAGCGCCACCCCTCACCCGCCCTAGCGGAAGGCGTTACAGGCACTCCTCCTAGCGTACCGGAGATCTCCCATGCCTCAGGTCGGCAGGTGGTCGACGAAAACGCCGACCAGGATTCGATCGCCCAGATCTCCCCCGAACGCGAAATGAATGCGTTCGACGTTCGGACGGATCTTCATATGCCATTCACAGCGGTAGGTCCGACCGGCGTACTCAACGTCTCGGCGGCGCATGGCCGCGCTGTTGGCGTGAGTTTTTGGGCTGTCTGGCGAAACGCCCTCGCAACCCTGCTCGGCCAGAGCCATCCGTACGGCCCGAGGGTTGGCCTTGTGAGCCGCATAGACATCGAGGAATAGATCGTTGAGGACGGACAGGTGGACGACGACCGGCTCTCGCAGGTCGCGGTAGTCACCCTGGAATCGGCGAAAGGTCAGGCTTTCATGAAATACAAGACGCGGGAACGCCTGGGCCGCCAGAACGAAGAAGTCCGCTTCGGCGACGTTCTCCAATGCGAAGAGAGTGCGCCAGTAACCGGGGATTTCTTCACAGCCGGAAAGAAAATAGATTGTTATCTGCGCAGAGCCGACCCGGACGGGTAACAGACCGGCTCGGTCGCACAGGTCCAGCGCCAGACATGCGACGCCACGATCACGGACGGCCATCGTCGTTGCGTAAGCGATCGACCAGGCCTCTCGTGGCTCCGCTCCGGCGACCGCCACCTGATCGGCCAACGGGATAGAGTCATCCCATTCGGAGCACTTCTGAATCAGGCTGTAGAAGCGAAATTTCACATCCCGGTCGACTTCTGCACCGGACTCGGAAGCGAGGTATTCGAACAGCTCCGTCTCGGATTCACACAGTGTGTTCTCGAAGTAGGGGGGCTTCGCGGGCGTGTGGCCATCTTTGCGTAAACGGGCAAATGTCTCGTTGAAACGGTCCAAAGAATCAGTGATTCTCGCGCCGACGACACCGTGGAAATCAAAGCTGGTCTCGTCCACAACGAATCTCGGCGCGTCATCGGCGTCGCTGCGCACGAGCCAATCCTCCCAGGTCGTTTTCGAGCTGGTCAAAGAAGCCACTGGGCCAACTCGAGAGGCTGCCGCGCTCGGTCATCTCAATGGTGACCAGACCTTCCCCGTCGAAATAGTGGACGATGACATCCGAGGGAGAGACGGTCTGATCATCGGCAGCCGCCAGCCTTATCCCGTTCAGCACATGGTCACTATGGGTTTCCACGATGACTTGTACCCCGCTACCGGCGAGTCTGCCCAGGAACCGCCCGATTCTGCTCTGGCCGGCGGGGTGGAGATGGGCCTCGGGATTCTCGACGATGAATATGGCCCTCTCCGTGGCCAGCAGTCCGGCGACGATGACGGGTAGCGCGTAGGACACCCCGAACCCCATGTTCGGCGGGCGGATTCCATCCAGCAGCGAACCTGGTTCGGAGAAGCGGATGACGCTGGCGGCGATCCCCGGCGGCCACTGAGCGGTGATACGGACCGGCCGGATGATGTCGCTGGCCCAGTCTTCGACCTGCGCCCGCACGGTGGTCACGCCATGCTCGGCGGTACGGGGATGCCGCAGCGACGGCCGAACCTCCTGATTTTCGTGGACGGCGAGGAGTTGACCGCAGAACTGCCCCTTCTCTCCGACCCCCAGGTGTGCGACGTCCTCTGCGGTGACCTCCAGTTGGTCGCGCGGACCGAGCCGCTCGGCGCAGAGGTACGTGAATGCCGTGCCGTGGCCTTTCAGGATGGCGGGCCCGTCAGGGCGGGGTTCGGCCACGGCGAGGTTCAGTGCACGCCCGCCCGACGACCGGAAGCCGAACGTCACCGGCAGAGCGTCATCGGTTTCGAGCAAGACTTCTATCTGGGCCGACTCCTCCGCTTCAGGGTGGAAGACGTCTTCGGCCTCGCCCAGCGCGAGACCGAGAACACCGTTGAGAGCAACCACGTCGAGTTCGGTCCGGTAAGCGGCCTGCCGGGCAAGCAGCAACGACTGGACCAGCGTGCTTTTACCCGCGCCGTTGAGCCCGGTGAGTACCGTCAGCGGTCGCAGCCGCAGAGAGAGGGTGAGAAAGCGTTTGAAGTTCCGGATCCCGAGTTTCGTGATCATCCCCCGAGCACCACTTCTACCGCCTTCGCGAAACGGTAGGCGACTTTGTACCTGCTCCCCGTCGACGAGCTGATGGCCTCGTAATAGTCACGGTCACTGGAGATCAGTCTGTGGAGACGGCTCGCCATTTGAGGGAAATCGAGCGCAATCCCCCGATCGGAGGATTTGGCAAGCGTAACCGCCAGACTCTCGAACATGGGCCGGTTGAGCGGCGAGCTGGGGCTTTTGCGGAAGGCTCGGCCACCGAACGCCTGCACCGCCAGAACCATGGTGCGACGAAATTCCTCTTCGAGACCGGAAAGCTGTTCGTCGGAAAGCTTAGCCGGATCGTCTATCAGGGCCGCAGCTTCGTCCAGGAAAGGGTCCATTGCCCCCTGATAAGCTTGAAGGCCGATCACCGAGAAAGCACAGAACCGAAGAACGAGTTCACGATCAGCCATTCGGACGTGGTCACGGAAGCTTGACCCCACGGCCTCGAGGAATTCGGCGCTGGCGGCACATCGCTTGAGGAACTCTCGACAGCGGTTGCTCGTTAGGCAGTGACGGATCTCCTGGGCATTGAGTGGCGTGCCGCCGGTGTTGATGCGCTTGAAGATGTCATATCTAACCTGTGCCGGAGTCTGCGGGTCGATGACATGCACCACAAGCTGAGTCTGGTTGAACCGCCGCCGCCACACCGGAGAAAGCTGGGAATATCGCTGTCCGGACAGGTCGAGGTATTCGAGATGGCCGAGCGCGAACTGCTCTTCACGGGCGAACCCATAAGCTGTCGACAGCCGCTGAAGGCCGTCGATGACCTTCATTCTTCCGTCTTTGTCCTGGGCAAAGTAGAAGGCGGGAAGAGGTATCTGGAGAAGAATAGACTCGATGAGGCCCGACTTCTGCGGGAGCTTCCAGACCTGATTTCGCTGAAAGTCGGGGGCGAGCTCCAACTCCTCATCGTCGATCATGTCCAGAACGTTTCGCAGTGAGAAATTCCGCGAGCTCACCCTGATGTCATCGGGCTGCCAGGGGAGACCTTGCTCCTGACCGCCGTCGTCAACTTCGGCCTCGACGTCCAGCGGTTTGTCAAGGAAGTGTTCCTCAACGACGTCCTGTGGCCGTCCGGGATCTGTCATCGAATCCTGCCAATCTACTGATAACCCAGGTCATCCTACGGACAGAGCCGACAGATTTCTCCGAATCGATCACTTGGCATCCCGCATGAAGACAAGCAGGCCGACCGGTGAGTCACCGATCGGCCCGTCAGAACCAAAGGTCTACGAGTCGCCCTCGAACAGGCTCGTCACCGACCCGTCGGTGAACACCTCGGTGATCGCTCGCGCGATCAGCGGGGCGATCGACAACACCGTCAGCTTGTCGAAGCGCTGCTCCTCCGAGATCGGCAGCGTGTTCGTCACGATGACCTCGGAGATCGCCGAGTTCTTCAGCCGATCGACAGCCGGGTCGGAGAACACCGCGTGCGTCGCCGCCACGATCACGTTGGTCGCCCCGTGGTCATAGAGCGCGTCGGCCGCCTTGCAGATCGACCCGCCCGTGTCGATCATGTCGTCGATGAGCACGCAGGTGCGGCCGCGCACCTTGCCGACGACCTCGTTCACCTTCACCTGGTTCGCCACGTCGAGGTCGCGCCGCTTGTGGATGAACGCCACCGGAGTGCCCAGGGCGTCGGACCACCGCTCGGCCAGCCGCACGCGGCCGGTGTCGGGCGAGACGATCGTGGTCGTCGCCGGGTCGATCTTGTCGCGGAGGTAGTCGATCAGGATCGGCATGGCGAACAGGTGGTCGACCGGGCCGTCGAAGAAGCCCTGGATCTGCGAGGTGTGCAGGTCGATCGACATCAGCCGGTCGGCGCCGGCCTGCTTGAACAGGTCGGCCATCAGCCGGGCCGTGATGGGTTCGCGGCCGCGGCCCTTCTTGTCCTGCCGGGCGTACCCGAAGAAGGGCATGATGACCGTCACGCGTTTGGCCGAGGCCCGCTTCAGGGCGTCCACCATGATCAACTGTTCCATGATCCACTGGTTGATGGGAGCCGTGTGGCTCTGGATCACGAACGCGTCGCAGCCCCGGACCGATTCGAGGTAGCGGACGTAGATCTCTCCGTTGGCGAAGTCACGCAGGGAGGTCGGGGTGATCTCCACCCCCAGGTTGCGCGCGACCTCCTCGGCAAGCTGTGGGTATGCCCGGCCCGAGAAGAACATCAGGTTCTTCTGGCCCATGGTCTGGATCCCGCTCATGCGACTTGCTCCTCCTGGCCCCGGGGAAACCGAGTGATACGCGGGTCTACCCGCGCCTTGAACTGTTATGAACCTTCTTCGAGGGCCCGCTGGGCCGCCTCGGCCGACTTGGTGCCGGACCTGCGGCGGATCACCCAGCCCTCGACGTTGCGCTGGCGGCCGCGTGCCACGGCCATCGCGCCGGGGGGGACGTCGTTGACGATCACCGAGCCGGCGGCCGTGTAGGCCCCCTCGCCGATCGTCAGCGGCGCGACGAGCATGGTGTCGCTGCCCACGCGGGCGTGGTCGCCCACGGTGGTGTGGTGCTTGTCTACTCCGTCGTAGTTGACGAAGACGGTCGCGGCGCCGATGTTGGCGCCCTCGCCGATCGTCGCGTCGCCGACGTAGCTCAGGTGAGGCACCTTGGAGCCGGCGCCGATGACGGCGTTCTTGGTCTCGACGTAGGTTCCGATCTTGCCCTTCGCGCCCAGCCGGGTGCCCGGGCGCAGGTAGGCGAAGGGGCCCACCGACGCGCCGGGGCCGATCTCGGCCGAGTCGCAGACGGCGTTGCGGACGACGGCGTCCGCGCCGACGACGGTGTCGGTCAACGTGCACCCGGGGCCGATCTCCGCCCCCGTGCCGACCGTGCAGACTCCGTGCAGCTGGGTGTTCGGATGGACGACGGCGTCGGCTTCCAGCCTGACATCGGCGTCGATCCAGGTCGAGGCCGGATCGACGATCGTCACGCCGTTGATCATGTGCTCGTGGAGGATGCGGTCGTTGAGGACCCGCCGGACGAACGCGAGCTGGGCCTTGTTGTTGACGCCCTCGACCTCGACGTGGTCGGCGGCGACGTGGGCGCCGACGCGGTGGCCGTCCTCGCGGAGGATCGACAACACGTCGGTCAGGTACTCCTCGCCCTGGGAGTTGGCGGTCGACACGCGCTTGACGGCATCGGCCAGGAGGGCGCCGTCGAAGGCGTAGACGCCGGAGTTCATCTCGTCGATCGCCAGCTGCTCGGGCGTGGCGTCCTTGTGCTCGACGATCGCGAGCACCGCGCCGTCGTCGCCGCGGACGATGCGGCCGTAGCCGGTCGGGTCGGGCACGTGGGCCGTGAGCACGGTGACCGCGTTGCCCCTGGCGGAGTGTTCGCCGAGCAGGCCGGCCAGCGTCGATCCGCGCAGGAGGGGCGTGTCGCCGTACACGACCAGGACCGTTCCCTCGATCACGCCGACGTTCTCGAGCACCATCCGGACGGCGTGGCCGGTGCCGTTCTGCTGTTCCTGGACGACCGGCGTCACGTCGGGGAAGTCGGCCGACAGATGGGCCGAGACCTGCTCCCGGGCGTGTCCCACCACCACGATCAGCCGCTCGGGCCCGAGTTCCCGGGAGGCGTGGAGCATGTGGCCGACGAGCGTGCGGCCGCAGACCTCGTGGAGGACCTTGGGGGTGGCGGACTTCATCCGGGTGCCCTCACCGGCGGCGAGGACGATGACGGCGGCCGGGCGCGGCGCACTCACTGTGGGAGCTCCCTCGGATCCGCGAACGAAACGGTCAGCTGACGGATGCCGCACGGTCACCCGCTCGACAACGTGAGCTTACCTGAGACGCAAATTGGTTCCGGCGCCTGGACTCGAACCAGGACAAACCAACTCCAAAGGTTGGCGGGCTGCCAATTACCCAACGCCGGATCGCCCCCAAGCTTACCGGGCACACCCACGGAAAGGATGGTGGTTAAGCGTCACTTCCGGAACGTGCCACGCCATAGCAGACCAGGGGCTTTGTCGGCAAGACAGTTTCGCGCCATGAGATGGCCGCCCACGATACACCTTCTCCCCATTCTCGACTTAGGACTTCCTAACTTACGATGGCGTAGGTTACGGTGGCGTAACCGGCTCTACCTACCACAGATCGTGAGGTACTTCATGACCGTAGTCTCGGAGCGCCCGGGGCCCAAGCAGCCCAAACCTGACATGGACCCCGAGAGGAAGACCACTCCCGAGATCATCACCTTCGGGGTCGTGGTGGGCCTGCCCCTGGTGGCACTGGCGCTCGCGGTGCCGGTGGCCTGGGCCTGGGGCTGGTTGAGCTGGGTCGACGTCATCATCGCGTTCGTCTTCTACATGTTCACCGGTCTCGGTGTGACGGTGGGCCTGCACCGCTACTTCACCCACGGCTCCTTCAAGGCCAAGCGGGGGCTGAAGATCGCGCTGGGCGTCGCGGGCAGCATGTCGCTGGAGATGTCGGTCCTCGACTGGGTCGCCACCCACCGCAAGCACCACAAGTTCTCCGACAAGGAGGGCGACCCCCACTCGCCGTGGCGCTTCGGCACCTCGTTCTGGGCGGTCACCAAGGGCCTCCTGTACGCCCACATGGGCTGGTTGTTCGAAGCCGAGCGCGCCAACCGCGAGAAGTACGCCCCCGACCTGGTCAAAGACCCCGACATCGTGAAGTTCCACAAGATGTTCCCGGTGCTGGCGATCACCTCGCTGGTGCTGCCGGGCATCCTCGGCGGTCTGATCACCTGGTCGTGGCAGGGCGCCGCGACGGCCTTCTTCTGGGGCACCCTGGTCCGCATCGGCCTGCTCCACCACGTCACCTGGGCGATCAACTCGATCTGCCACGTCTTCGGCGACGAGGCGTTCGAGTCGCGGGACAAGTCCCGCAACGTCTGGTGGCTGGCGCTGCCCTCCTTCGGCGAGTCGTGGCACAACCTCCACCACTCCGACCCGACCTGCGCGCGGCATGGTGTGCTGAAAGGTCAGATCGATCTGAGCGCCGGCCTGATCAAGATCTTCGAGCGCTTCGGCTGGGCCTATGACGTGCGGTGGCCCAATCCCGAGCGGCTGGCGGCGAAGCGCATTGCCTAGCCCATACCGAGGGCCGTGTGAGGGCGTGCCTGTGCCGTCACTCTCACGGCCCGCCATTATGGTGCCGTGACCGAATCCAGATCCCGCAGGCGAATGACGGGCGCGGAACGGCGCGAGCAGCTGATCCAGATCGGTCGCTCCCTCTTCGCGGAGAAGGGCTTCGACGGCACTTCGGTGGAGGAGATCGCCGCACACGCCAGCGTGTCGAAGCCCGTCGTGTACGAGCACTTCGGCGGCAAGGAAGGCATCTACGCCGTGGTCATCGACCGCGAGATGCAGCGCCTGCTGGTCCTCGTCACCCAGGCGCTGTCGGCGACCCACGCGCGAGTGAAGCTGGAGCGGGCCGCCCTGGCGCTGCTCCAGTACATCGAGGAGAGCAGCGAGGGCTTCCGGATCCTGGTCCGCGACTCCCACGCGGCGTCCGGCACCGGCACCTTCGCGAGCCTGATCAGCGACATCGCCAGCCAGGTCGAAGACGTGCTGGCCGACGAGTTCGCCGGCCGGGGCTACGACCCCAAGAACGCCCCCATGTACGCCCAGATGCTCGTCGGCATGGTCGCCCTCACCGGCCAGTGGTGGCTCGACGTGCGCAAGCCCAGCCGCGAGGCGGTCGCCGCCCACCTGGTGAACCTGTGCTGGAACGGGCTGAGCGACCTCGACCCGGTCCCGGCGCTGACCAACGCCTCCCGTGGGCTGGTGCTGGCGCCGCCGCTGCCGCCCGGCCCGCTGACCGACCCCAAAGAGCTCAGCCGGCAGCGCAAGGAGCAGGAGAAACTCTGGCGCGAGGCCGAGAAGTCGCGCGAGCGTGAGGCCAAGGAGGCCGAGAAGCTCCGGAGGGAGCAGGAGAAGGTCCGCGCCCGCGAGGCCAGGGAGAACGAGAAGCTCGCACGTGCCCGGGAGACCGAGGCCTGAGACTGGCGATTTCGTTGCGGGGAAGTTAACACGTCGTTCAACAAACTCGGGCATATTCAGGACATGTCCGCCGAAATTTCCGTGCCCATCTCCCCGGAGGAGCTTCCCCTCCCTCACGAGCGATTCCTCAACCGAGAGGAGAGCTGGCTTCAGTTCAACGAACGTGTGCTCGAACTGGCCGAAGATCCCCAGCTCCCCCTTCTCGAACGGGTGCGGTTCCTGGCGATCTTCGCGAGCAACCTCGACGAGTTCTTCATGGTGCGGGTCGCGGGCCTGAAACGGCGGATGGCCACCGGACTCCTGCTCAGGGCGCAGAGCGGGCTGAAACCCAGCGAAGAGCTGGAGCGTATCAACGGGATCGCCAACGTCCTCGTGCAGCGCCACGCGGCGCTCTTCCACAAGGCGATCGTGCCCGAGCTGGTGGCCGAGGGCATCGAGATCGTGCGCTGGGCCGACCTCGGGCGCGACGAGCGCACGGTGATGCGGAAGTTGTTCCGGGAGCGGATCCGGCCGGTGCTGACGCCGCTGGCCGTCGACCCGGCCCACCCGTTTCCCAACATCTCGGGGTTGTCGCTGAACCTGGCGGTCACGGTCCGCAACCCCGTCAACGGCAACACGGTCTTCGCGCGGGTGAAGGTGCCCCCGCAGCTGCCCCGGTTCGTGAAGGTGGCCAAAGACCGGTTCGTGCCTCTTGAGGACGTCATCGCGGCCCACCTCGGCCAGTTGTTCAAGGGCATGGAGATCGTCCAGAACCACGTCTTCCGGGTCACCCGCAACGAGGACCTCGACGTCGACGAGGACGTCACCGAGAACCTGATGCAGGCCCTCGAACGCGAACTGCGCCGCCGCCGGTTCGGCTCGCCGGTCCGCATCGAGGTCGAGGACACCATCACGCCCGAGGTGCTCGACCTGCTGGTCGAGGAGCTGGGCGTCCACGACCACGAGATCTACCGGGTGCCCGGCCCGCTCGACCTGTCGGGCCTGCACACGATCGCCGACCTGGGGCCGACCCACAACCGGGGCGAGCTCAGCTACCGGCCGTTCGTGCCGTCTGAGGTGATCCACGCCGACGACGACATCTTCTCGATGCTGCGCGAGAAGGACATCCTGCTGCACCACCCCTACGACAGCTTCTCCACCAGCGTGGGCCGGTTCATCGAGCAGGCGGCGGCCGACCCGGCGGTGCTGGCGATCAAGCAGACGCTCTACCGGACCTCCGGCAACTCGCCGATCGTGGACTCCCTGATCGACGCGGCCGAGGCGGGCAAGCAGGTCGTCGTGGTGGTCGAGATCAAGGCCAGGTTCGACGAGCACGCCAACATCTCGTGGGCCAGGAAACTGGAGAAGGCCGGCTGCCACGTCGTCTACGGCGTGCTCGGCCTGAAGACCCACTGCAAGCTGGCCCTGGTCGTGCGCCAGGAACAGAACGGCGAACTGCGCCGCTACTGCCACATCGGCACCGGCAACTACAACCCGAAGACCGCCCGCATGTACGAGGACTTCGGCCTGCTCACCTCCGACCCGCTCGTCGGCGAGGACGTCACCGACCTGTTCATGCACCTCACCGGCTACTCCAACCACTCGGCCTACCGGCGGCTGCTGGTCGCGCCCCACTCGCTGCGGCACGGCCTGCTGGCCCGCATCGACCGGGAGATCGCCCACCACAAGGCGGGCCGCGCGGCCCGCATCCGGATCAAGACCAACTCGCTCGTCGACGAACCCGTGATCGACGCCCTCTACCGGGCCTCGCAGGCCGGCGTGCCCATCGACCTGTGGGTGCGCGGCATCTGCACCCTCCGGCCGGGCGTGCCGGGTTTGTCCGAGACGATCAGGGTCAGAAGCCTTCTTGGGCGCTTCCTGGAGCACTCCCGCATCTACGAGTTCGGCGGCGGACGGCGGCCCGAGATGTGGATCGGCAGCGCCGACCTGATGCGACGCAACCTCGACCGAAGGGTGGAGGCCCTGGTGAAGGTGACCGGAGCACAACACCGGTCCTACATCGCCGACCTGCTCGACCGCGCGTTCTCCGACGGGACGGACACATGGTGGCTCACCTCAGATGGCCGTTGGCTTCGCCAAAACGGCGGCGCCGATCTGCAGCAACATCTCATCGGCACGCGACGCTGGCGGACCGTGGACGACGGCAAATGACCGACGTGATCCACGCCGCCGGCGCCGTGATCTGGCGCGGCGACGAGACCTCCCCCGAGGTCGCGCTCGTACACCGGCCCAAGTACGACGACTGGTCGTTCCCCAAGGGCAAGCTCAAGGCGGGCGAGCACGTCATCGCCGGGGCGCTGCGCGAGGTCCGGGAGGAGACCGGCCTGTCGGTCGTGCTGGGCCGCTCGCTGCCGCCCGTCCACTATCTGAAGGACGGCCGCCTCAAGCGGGTCGACTACTGGGCCGCGCGGGTCAGCGCCGAGAACGACCTGACGGCGGTCGACGAGGTCGACGAGGTCGTCTGGATGTCACTGGCCGAGGCCCGCGACCGGCTCACCTACGAGTGGGACGCGGGCCTGCTGCGGGCGCTGACGGCGGCCCCGCTGGTGACGGTGCCGCTGATCCTGGTCAGGCACGGGCTGGCGGGCAGCCGCTCCGACTGGAAGGGCCACGACGACCGGCGTCCGCTCGACGCCGACGGCCTGGCCCAGGCCGAGGTGGTCGCCGCGGCCCTGGCCGCCTACGCCCCGGGCAACCTGGTCAGCTCGCCGAGCCGCCGGTGCACCCAGACCCTCAAGCCCTACGCCACCGCCGCGGGCCTGTCGATCCGCAAGGAGAAGCTGCTCTCCGAGCCCGGCTACGACGCCAAGGACACCCTGCGGCTGGTCCGCAAGCTGACCGAACCGACCGCGGTCTGCAGCCACGGCAAGGTCCTGCCCGACCTGCTGGGCGCCCTCTGCGAGGGGCGGATCGGCGACACCCATCTACGAAAGGGCGGGTTCGCCGTCCTCCACCACGCGGAGGGCGAACTGGTCAGCGTCGACCGTTACGTCACGTGAGCTTGTTCCAGAGCTTCGGGAACTTGTCGCGGGCGCGTTCGGCGGCGGCGCGCTCCAGGCCGGCCAGCACGCCGTAGGTGAAGGTGTCCTCGCCGGCCGCGCGGGCCTTGGCGGCCTCCTTCTCCAGGGTCTCCTGGGCCACCACGCCGTCCTGGTAGGTGCCCAGGGCCTCCTGGATCGCCTCGGCGCGGGCGGCCTCGTCGCCCATCCCGGCCGCCTCGGCGGTGTAGCGGGCGCGCTTGGCCGCCTTGCGCACGTCGTGCATGGCGATCTCACGCTCGTGCGGGTCGTCCATGGCCTGGGCGATGTCGTGCTTCTTGTGGACCCGCTTCCACTCCTTGGCCACGATCTTGGCCAGCGCGGGCCCGGCCTCGCGGGTGGCCCGGCCGGTGAAGACGTAGGGCTCGTCGAGCGCGTCGAGCAGGGCGAAGTAGCGTTCGCCGTTCATGGCCTCGCGGGCCCGCTCGTAGCCCTCCTGCTCCTGGAGCTTCAGGTCGTCGAGCAGCCGCGCCCGGACCGGCCCGACGATCAGGTGGTCGTCGAGCCCGTCGAGCTCCTTGCCGAAGCGGGCCTGGATGACCTCCAGGTCGCGCACCTCGCCGAGCACCTCGCCGAGCCAGCGCAGCTCCTCCTGGAGCGCGTCCGACTCGGTGACGATCGAGGAGAAGGCCCGGAACGCGCTGCGCATCCGCCGGCACGCCACGCGCGCCTTGTGCACGGCGTCCTCCTCCTGCCGCCGCACCCGGCCGTCCTGCGCGATCAGCGCGTCGGTCTGGCTCCGCAGGTAGGCGAACACCGCGGCGCCGACCGTCCCCTCGGCCGGCGACTGCGGCAGTTTCTGTACGGCTTCGCCCAGCAGCCGCCCCAGTTTGTTGGCGGAGCCGCCGGTGGCAGCCCCCGCCTTGAGCACCCGCTTGCCCACCCGCTTCAGCAGCGCCTCGTCGCCCTTGACGAGCTCGACCTCGACCTCCCGCCACCGCTCGATCCGCGGCGGCTCACCGTAGACGGTGCCCTTGACGCGGTCGTCGGCGACCTCGGCCAGCACCTGCTCGTCGCCGTCGAGCAGCCGGGTCACCGACCGCTTCGTGGCCAGCTCGGCGACCGGCACGAGCGCGTGGCCGCGCGTGTAGACGAGCACCTGGGCGGCCAGCTCGGGCGGCACGATCTTGGCGCTGCGGGTGAGCGGCAGCTGGATCTCCTGCCGCACCCCGGCGGCCTTGGGCAGCTTCAGGTGCCAGCCGGAGTCGTCGCCGCCGCGCCGCCGCCGCAGGGTGATGCCTCGGGTGGCGAGCCGCAGATCGGGGGTGTCGAAGTAGACGGCCACGAGCTGGTGGGATTTGGGCCCGGACTCCGCTTCGACGCCTTTGACGCCGAGCAGATCCGGCACCACGAACTCGTCTGGGACATCGAACTTGTCCTCGATCTCGATCGCCACCAGCACCTCCAGGTAAACGTGACACGGCCGAATTGCGGCCATGATGCCACCTGAAGGTGAACAAATCGCCTATCGAGACACGGGCTGGAGAAGTTCTAGACGATTTCCAACCGGATCATGGACGTATAGCCGCACATATCCAGGGATTTTCCGGTCGAGCTCCGATTGGGGAAATTGCGCGAGCACCTCATCGAGATCGTCGACCAGCAGGGCGGGATGGGCCTTCCTCGCGGCCCGGAAGCCCTCCTCGACCCCAAGGTGCAGCTCGGCCCCGCCGCTGCGGAACCAAACCCCGCCCCGTCCGGCCAAATCGGGCGGCTTGGGGATCTCGATCATGCCGAGGCGGCCGGAGTAGAAGGCCCGCAAATCGTCCTCACGGCCGGGCGGGGCGGCGAGTTGCACGTGGTGAATGCCGGTGATCATTTGTGCGCCACGGTGAATATGCGGCGAAACTCGAACGGAGTTCCGTAGGCGCGGCGCGGATAGGCCTCGGCGAGCGCCCGGCCGGCGTCGGCGAGGAACCGTTCGCGGCGCTCGGGGCCGAGGCGGGTCAGCATGGGCCGCAGCGCCGTGCCGGTGACCCAGCGCAGCACCGCGTCGTCGCCCTGGAGCACGTGGATGTAGGTGGTCTCCCAGGCGTCCACGGTCAGGCCCTCGCCCGCCAGCAGCTCCAGATAGCCGGCGGCCGAGTCGACCGGGTCGCGCCAGGCGAGGTCGGCCAGTTCGGCGGCCCACTCGGCGCTCTGGCAGAGCTCCCGCACGACCTGGTGACTGGGCGCGGCGAAGTTCCCCGGCACCTGGAAGGCTAACCACCCGCCCGGGTTCAGCTCCCGCGCCCACCGCACGAGCAGTTCCCGGTGCTCGGGCACCCACTGGAGCAGCGCGTTCGACACGATCACGTCGACCGGCTCGGCCGGCCGCCAGTCACGCACGTCGGCGACCTCGAACGTGGCGCCCTCGGGCGCCTTGGCGATCATCTCGGGCGAGGAGTCGACCCCGTGAACCCGCGCGTCGGGCCAGCGGGTGGTCAACGACACGGTCAGGTCACCGGTGCCGCACCCCAGATCGACGACGTGAGCAGGATCTTCGGCCCTGATCCGCCCGGTGAGCTCATAGAAGGGCCGCGAACGCTCGTCGGCGTAGCGCCCGTAGACAGCAGGATCCCACTGTGTCATCGCCGCGCCTCCGGCACGGCGGTCCTCGCGCTCATCTCCGTCAGTACGGACATCGGCGCGCTGCGGCATTTCTCTCGACATAAAGATACTTGATATCAAGAGAGATGTCTTGACGTCAAGAAAAGCTAGACTCGTCATCCATGAGCTCAGCCGAGGATGAAGTCGACCGGCTCGTCGCGGCCTGGCGGCAGGAGCGCCCCGACCTCGACGTGACGCCTCTCCAGGTGCTGAGCCGCGTGTCGCGGCTGAGCCGTCATCTGGAGCGGGCCAGGCGGGCCGCCTTCGCCGAGCACGGGCTGGAGCCCTGGGAGTTCGATGTCCTCACGGCCCTGCGCCGGGCCGGCTCCCCCTACGAGATGAGCCCGGGTTCGCTGCTACGGGCCACTCTGGTGACGTCCGGGACCATGACCAACCGCATCGACCGCCTGGCCGCCGCCGGGCTCGTCACCCGCAACCCCGATCCCGACGACCGGCGCGGCGTGCTGGTGCGGCTGACCGTCAAGGGGCTCGAACGCGTCGACTCAGCCTTCGCCGACCTGCTCAGGCGGGAACAAGACCTGCTCGCGGCCCTCGGCCGGCAGCAGCAGCAAGATCTCTCCGGGCTGCTGCGCACCCTTCTCGTTCCGTTCGACACGTCCGACACTGCGTAGTCGTGACGGACTAAGACGGTCTCAACCCACGATCCGGTTCCCTTCAGAGCAGTGTGATTTACGTCACACGCCTGAGCTGGATCGATCCATGGAGTGACAGATCGACATGCCCCGCGATCAGCGGAAATAACGGAATCTTCACAGGAACCCCACAGGTTTACAGCAACTTTCCCCATCCCAGCCGCCCCCGGCTGTTGGTCTTTTTGCTTTCACACCCCCTTTCCGTCTTATAGCTTCTTGAACGTTCCTTTCCTGACGCATGGGGCGCAAGTGACGTCCCACGACAGACCTGGGAGTTCCACATGAAGCGCACGCTCATTCTGGGCGGTCTGAGCGCGGGGCTGCTTGCCTCCGCGGTCGTGGCCGCTCCGGCGCAGGCTGCTGGCGACGTCGCCTCCGACAGCCTGGCCAACACCAACCTCGCTGCCCAGCAGGTCGCTGCCTTCTGGTACGGCGAGATGAAGGCCAACCTGATCGGCGCCACGCCTTACAACGTCGAGACTCAGGTCGTCGGCAAGCACGTGTCGACCGGTGGCCCCACCGCCGACACCAAGCCCGGCATCGTTCCGGCCATCGGTGACGAGAAGAAGACCACCAGCGTCTCGAAGAACGTCAACCTGCCCAAGACCTCGGGCAAGGTGTTCTTCATCGGCGCTGACGGCAAGCCGCACTGGTGCACCGGCACCTCGCTCCAGAGCAGCTACAAGAACCTCGTCGCCACCGCTGGTCACTGTGTCTACGACACGGCGTCCAACAAGGCCACCCTCGACAAGTGGGTCTTCATCCCCGGTTACTACCAGGGCAAGACCCCGTGGGGCATCTACGTCGGCAAGCAGGCCTTCACGCACTACGACTTCGACGTCTACGAGGACGGCGACCGCAACTACGCGTTCGTGAACGTGTACAACGGTGTGCTCCCCGTCGCCGGCGGCACCGACGTCGACTGGGTCTCCAAGCCTTACCCCACCAAGGCCCTGGCCGAGAAGGCCAAGGCTGAGCTGGAGGCGAAGAAGGAGACCGGCTACTCCAAGCTCGAGATCATCGAGTACATCGACCACTGGAAGATCGTTCCGGTCGGCTCGCCGGAGAGCAAGAAGGTCGACGTCAAGTGGAGCACGTTCAAGGCTGCCAACTACGGCAACGCCACGAACCCCCAGGGTCCGTCGTACAAGCCGGGCACCGGGTTCAACGAGACCGCGATCAGCCAGGCCGAGTTCCGCGCGCCGCAGGGCGTGCAGGACGACGGTGACGACTACTGGCTGAACGACAGCACCTACGTCTACTCGAAGAAGATCAGCGGTTCGTGGAAGTACTTCAAGCGGACCTTCTGGATCAACTACGACCTGGACTACAAGGTCAAGGGCATCGTCCTGTCGATCGGCCTCAAGGACGTCGGTCGCCTCGGTGACAACGTCGGTGGCCAGGGTCTGGCGTACAACCAGAAGGTCGGCCAGTCGGTCTACGTCTTCGGCTACCCGAGCGGCAAGCACCCGGACGGCAACCACGCCTTCACCGGGCACACCCTGAAGTGGACCTACGGCAAGACGTTCGCGGCCAAGGCCTCGGACATCAAGGCTGAGGAGATCATCGGGGTCAAGTCGTCCTTCACGGGCGAGGGCTCGCTCGGTTCGTCGTGGCTGGCGCAGTACAAGAGCGCCCGTCGCCTCGGCTACCTGAACGGTGTGACCATCGGTGTCGCTGACACCGACAAGAACAACCGTTACGACACCTCGGTTTCCCCGTACTTCGACGGTGAGACCTACGGCGTCTACAAGGTGGCGGCGGCTCTCTGGTCCGGCAAGATCGTCTGATCTTCCACCAACTCGTAGTGCTGAGATGACTCGGAAGGTGCCCCAAGTCATCTGAAGCTGAAAGAAGGAGCCCGGTCGGCCAACCGGGCTCCTTCTGATTTCCGCCTACTCGCCGATGCGCTCCGCGAGCTCCATCCACTCGAGCTCGGTGGTCTCCTTCTGGGCCCCGAGGTCGCGCAGCTCGGCGTCGAGCTTCCCGAGCTTCTCGAAGTCGCTGGCCGCCTCGGCCATCTGCGCGTGCACCTTCGCCTCGCGCTCCGACAACTTGTCGAGCTGCCGCTCCAGCCGGCTCAGTTCCTTCTGCAGCTCCCGCAGCTCCTTCTGGGAGACCTTCTTCTCCGCGGGCTCCGCGACGACCGCCACGGGCTCCGCTGAGGCCGCACGGGCCGACAGGGCCGTGCCGGCGGCGCGGCGCTCCAGGTATTCGTCGACCCCGCCGGGCAACATCGACAACCGGCCGTCGCCCAGCAGCGCGACCGTGCGGTCGGAGACCCGCTCCAGGAAGTAGCGGTCGTGGCTGACCACGACGAGGGTGCCTGGCCAGCCGTCGAGCAGGTCTTCGAGCTCGGTCAGCGTCTCGATGTCGAGGTCGTTGGTCGGCTCGTCGAGCAGCAGGACGTTGGGTTCGTCCATGATGAGCCGCAGCAGCTGGAGCCGCCGCCGCTCGCCGCCCGACAGGTCGCCGACGACCTTCCACTGCGCCTCGCCCTTGAAGCCGAGGCGTTCGAGCAGCTGGGAGGCGGTCCATTCCTTCTTGCCGACGGTGATGTACTTGCGGATCTCCTCGACCGTCTCCAGCACGCGCCGGGTGGGGTCGAGCTCGGCGAGCTCCTGCGACAGGTGGGCCAGCTTGACCGTGCGGCCCTGGACCAGCTTCCCCTCGTCGGGCGTGACCGTGCCCGACAGCAGGCGCAGCACGGTCGACTTGCCCGAGCCGTTGACGCCGATCAGGCCGATGCGGTCGCCGGGGCCGAACTGCCAGGTGCAGTGGTCGAGCACGAGCGGGCCCGTGTTCGGGCCACCGGCGTGGAGGGTGACATTCTCCAGGTCGTACACCGTCTTGCCGAGGCGCGCGGTCGCGAACCTGAGCAGTTCGACGGTCTCGCGGGCCGGCGGCACGTCGGCGATGAGCGCCTCGGCGGCGTTGATGCGGAACTTCGGCTTGGACGTGCGGGCGGGCGGGCCGCGCCGCAACCAGGCGATCTCTTTCCGCATGAGGTTCTGCCGCCGGTCTTCGGCCGCCTGGGCGATGCGCGCCCGTTCGGCCTTGGCCAGCACGAACGCGGCGTAGCCGCCCTCGTAGCGCTCGACGGAACCGTCGACGACCTCCCAGGTGCGGGTCGAGACGGCGTCGAGGAACCAGCGGTCGTGGGTGACGACGAGGAGGGCCGACTTGCGCGCCGACAGGTGGCCGGCGAGCCAGGCGATGGCCTCGATGTCGAGGTGGTTGGTGGGCTCGTCGAGCACGATCAGGTCGTGGTCGCCGATGAGCAGCTTCGCCAGCGCCGTGCGGCGGCGTTCGCCGCCGGACAGGGCGCCCGCGTGGGCCGACAGGTCGAGGTCGCCGAGCAGGTTGGCGAGGATCTCGCGGACCTGGGCGTCGCCGGCCCACTCGTGTTCGGCCTTCTCGCCGAGCACGATGTCGCGGATCGGCGCGTCGGGGTCGAAGAGGTCGCGCTGGGCGAGCACCCCGACGCGCAGGTTGCGCGTGTGGGTGACCCGCCCGCTGTCGGGGGTGAGCTCACCGGCGATGATCGAGACGAGGGTGGTCTTGCCGCCACCGTTACGCCCGACGACACCGATGCGCTCGCCCGCTTCGACCCCGAGCGACACCCCGGTGAGCAGCGCCTTCGGGCCGAAGGCATGGGAGACGGATTCGAGATTGACCAGATTCATCGCCCGCCAAGCCTATCTAGACGATCGCGGCTCCCGGCACGGGTCCGGAGGCGACGACCGCCTCACGGCAACTGGTGAGCGCGACGGCCAGTTCCCGCGCGTGCATCTCGTCGGCGGCCAGGAACGCGCAGGTCGGCCCGGAGCCCGACACGAGCGCGCCGAGGGCGCCCAGCTCGCGTCCTTCGTCGAGGGTGCGGTGGAGGGAGCGGCGCAACATGATGGCGGCGGGCTGGAGGTCGTTGACGAGCGCGGGCCCGAGCGCCGCGGCGTCGCCGTTCGCCAGGGCCTCGGTCAGCGCGTCGCTCAGAACCGGCCAGGCGGCGTGTTCGCCGGTGGCCTCCCTGATGCGGTCGCACTCGCCGTAGACCTGCGGCGTCGACAGGCCGCCGTCGGCCAGCGCGAACACCCAGTGGAAGACGCCCGAGACCTCCATCGGCGTCAGGACCTCGCCCTTGCCGGTGCCGACGGCGGTGCCGCCGAGCAGCGCGAACGGCACGTCGCTGCCGAGCGTGCCGCCGATCTCCATCAGTTCTTCGCGGGTCTTGCCGAGGTTCCACAGGGCGTCGCACGCGACGAGCGCGGCGGCGGCGTCGGCGCTGCCCCCGGCCATGCCGCCCGCGACGGGGATGGTCTTCTTGATCTCCAGCCGGACGCCCCGGCCGGGCGCGAGCGCGTGGGCGGCCCGGGCGGCCAGGTTGTCGGCCCCGAGCGGCACGTCGGCGTGGTCACAGACGACCTCGACCCGGTCTGACTCCGACGCGGTGACCTCGTCGAACAGGGAGACGGCCTGGAAGACGTTGACGAGGTCGTGAAAGCCGTCGTCGCGGATGGGGCCGACGGAGAGCTGAAGATTGACCTTGGCGGGCACACGCACGGTAATCACGTGACGGGAGCCTAGCGGCGGTGTTCGGCGATCCGGGCGAAGTCGGCCACGTCGAGCTGTTCGCCCCGGGCCTGCGGGTCGACGCCCGCCTTCACCAGCGCCTCCTCGGCCAGCACCGGGGAGCCCGCCCAGCCCGCCAGGGCGGCGCGCAGGGTCTTGCGCCGCTGGGCGAACGCGGCGTCGATCGCGGCGAACACCTCTTCTCTGGTGGCGGTGGTCGCCGGAGGCTCACGTCGTACAAGAGAGACCAGGCCGGAGTCGACGTTGGGGGCCGGCCAGAAGACGTTGCGCCCGACCGGGCCCGCGCGGCGGACGTCGGCGTACCAGGCGGCCTTGACCGACGGCACCCCGTAGACGCGGGAGCCGGGACGGGCGGCCAGCCGGTCGGCGACCTCCGACTGCACCATCACCAGGCCCCGGCGCAGCTCGGGCAGGATCTGCAGCAGGTGCAGCACGACCGGGACCGACACGTTGTAGGGCAGGTTGGCGACCAGCGCGGTCGGGCGGCTCGGCAGGTCATCCGGAACGATGCGCAAGGCGTCGGCCTGGACGACCCGCAGCCGGTCGGCGTAGTCAGGAAGCATGACCGTGACCGTCTCGGGGAGCTGCCGCGCCAGCACCGGATCGATCTCGACCGCGACGACCTCGGCGACCTCCGACAACAACGCCAGCGTCAGCGACCCGAGCCCCGGCCCGACCTCGATGACCACGTCGTCGGCCGCCACCTCGGCGACCCTGACGATCTTGCGGACGGTGCCGCCGTCGATCACGAAGTTCTGCCCGAGCTTCTTGGTGGGCCGGATGTTCAACTTCTCGGCTAGCGTGCGCACCTCGACGGGCCCGAGCAGACTCATGCAACCAGTGTCGGGCATGCGAACGCGTCGATTTACCTGTTCGCGACCCCCGCAGGCAATCCATGCTGGCGATTGCCCCGAATCCCCCATGAACGCGCACAGGCCCTAGGAGAGCCCTCAGATGGAACCGACCGGCGCCGAGCCGCTCCGCCCCGACGATCCCGCCACGATCGGGACCTACCGGCTTCTGGGCCGCCTGGGCGAGGGCGGCATGGGCACGGTCTACCTGGCCGTCACCGAGGGCCGCCTGGTCGCGCTCAAAGTGGTCCGCTCCCAGCTCGCCGACGACGCCTTCGCGGCCCGTTTCCACGGCGAGGTCGAGAACGCCCGCAAGGTGGCCTCGTTCTGCACCGCGCAGGTGCTCGACAACGGCAACACCGCCGACGGACGGCCCTACATGGTGACCGAGTACATCGCCGGCACCCCGCTCAACCGGCAGATCGCCCAGGAGGGCCCGCTCGAACCCGGACCGCTCCACGGCGTGGCCCTGGGCGTGGCGGCGGCGCTGGCGGCCATCCACGTGGCGGGCCTGGTGCACCGCGACCTGAAGCCGGCCAACGTGATCCTGTCGTTGTCGGGCCCGCGTGTGATCGACTTCGGCATCGCCCGCGCGCTCGACGCCTCCCACGACTTCACCCAGGCCGGGGAGCTCCTCGGCAGCCCCGGCTGGTGGGCGCCCGAGCAGGTGCGCGGCGAGCCGGTCAGCCCGTGGACCGACGTCTTCGCCTGGGGCTGCCTGGTGGCCTACGCCGGCACCGGCCGCCACCCCTACGGCCAGGGCAACATGGTGACCCTGGCGGCCCGCGTCCTGAACAGCCGCCCCGACCTGGGCGCGCTCCCCGAGCCGCTGAACGAGCTGGTCCGCCTGGCCACCGACCCCGACCCGACCCGCCGCCCGACCGCCCAGGACCTGCTGATCGCCCTGGTCGGCGGCGCCCTGCCGACGGTCTCGGCGCGCGACCCCGAGGTCCGGCAGGCCGAGCCTCTGGTGCCCGTGGAGGAGCTGAACCGGACCCTCCAGCAGAGCCTCCCAGAACCCGCCCAGGCGGCGGAGCCGGTCGCCGAGCCGGACACCACGGTCGCGCCACCGATCAAGCCACCCCGATCCCGGTCCGACCGGTGGCTCATCGCGGCCGTGGTGATCTTCGTCGCCTTCGTGGTCAGCGTCGGGGTGCTGGTCGTGTCGGGTGACAACGAACCGCGCACCGCCGTGCAGATCGCCGCGCAGGAGGCCGCCGACGGCGACGTCGGCCGGCGGATCACCGTCGGGGCCGGGTTCGGCGTCGACCTGGTCGTCACCAAGGACCCGCGCTGCGGCCTGCGTGACTTCGAGGGGGTCGCGGCGGCGCGGGGCGCGTTCTGCGTGATCCCGTGGAGCATGGTCAACACCGGCGGCGAACTGGTCTCGATCGCGGCCACGCCGGTGCTGCTCGACGACGCGGGCACCACCTACCAGGCCCACCGCCTCTCCACGCCGCTGCCCAGCGGGCTGCGGCCCGGCGGCCGCTCCGACGGCATGCTCGTGTTCGACCTCCCCGACGACCGCGTCCCCGCCCGGCTCCAGTTCGGCGGCGGCCTGGAGGTGGCCCTGTGACCCGGCTGCTCGCCGCCCTCGTGCTCGGCGCCGCCCTCTTCCCGTCCGGTACGGCCACCGCCGCGTCCTGCGCGGACACGGCCCACGCCGTCGGCGACCCCTTCGCCGAGACCGTCACCTTCGGCGGCCGGACCCTCAAGGCCCCCGGCGGCGAGACCGGCACCGGCTTCGGCTGGGCCGTGGCCACCGCCCACGTCGACGGCGACCGCTGCCTCGACGTCGTCGTCGGCGCCCCCTACGCCGGGGCCGGCGACGAGGGCGCGGTCTACGTGTTCGGCGCGGGCGGCGTGCGGACCGTGACCGCTGAGGACCCGGAGAAGGACGCCCACTTCGGCTGGTCGCTCGCGGCGGCCGACCTGCCGGGCGGCGCGGTGCTGGCCGTCGGCGAACCGCACGCCGACGACCCGCTGACCGACGCCGGGGCCGTCCACCTGCTCTCGCCGCAGGGGCGGGTGCGGCTGAACCAGGAGTCCGACGGCATGATCGGCAACGGCGAGGTCGGCGACATGTGGGGCTGGTCGCTGGCCTTCCACGGCGACCCGGCCCGGCCCGACCTGGCGGTCGGCGTGCCCTACGAGGACAACGACGGCACCGGCGTGCAGGTCGCCAGCGGCATCGTCGACGCGGGGACCGTCGTCGTCATCCGGGACGTGTTGTCGGGGGCGCCCTACACGACCAGGAAATGGGACCTCGGGCAGGCGACCAAGGACGTGCCGGAAGAGAAAGGCAACCGCTTCGGCTGGACGCTGGCCGCCACCCGGATAGGCGGCACCGACTACCTGGCCGCAGGCGCGCCCCTCGCCGGGCCGCGCGACGCCGGGATGGTGCAGCTGTGGGCCGACCTCGAACCCGTCAGGGCCGTCACCGTGCCGGGCACGACGGGCCTCGGCTGGGCCCTGGCGTTCACCGGCGACGGGCGGCTCGCCATGGGCCACCCCTACACGAAGGGGGCGACGGGCGGCGTCCACACCAGCACGGTCGACGGACGGGTGACCGCGCTGCCGGTCCCGCCCCAGCCGGGCCAGCGGTACGGCTGGGCACTGGCGGCCGACGGGGCGTCGGGGCTGCTGATCGGCGCGCCCGACCGCAACGGCGTCGGCGCGGTCTTCACCTCGGCGGCGACCCCGGCGCCGACCGGCTCGGTCGACTACGGCCATGCCGTCGACTAGGGGCTCAGAGGCGGTCGCCGCACTCCGGCCAGGCGCGTTTCCAGTCGCCGGCCAACCGCTGGTAGAGCAGCTGGGCCCGGTAGGTCTGCTCGGCCTTCGGCCAGTCAGTCGGCCGCTTCTCCCCGCCGACCGCGCGCCACATCTTCAGCCCGAACCCGTAGAGCCCGCCGGGGCCCGACACGCACCGCGCCAGGGCGTCCCAGTTCAGCGCGGCCACGTCGGCCGAGATCGGGATCGTGTGGGGCGGCAGGCCGGGGGTCACCCGGATCACCGTGTCCTCGGGCGGGAAGGTCGACAGGCCGGGCGACACCTTGTCGCCCTCGCCGAGTTCGACGCCCGCCTCCTCCAGGACCTCTTCGACGGTCCGGCCGATCGTCGTGGTCTCGATGCGCATGCTGCCGGCCACGATCGTCACCTTGCGGTGCGACCGCGCGTTCAGCTGGAACCCCTCGACCGGGATCTGCCGCAGCCGGGTCGTCGACAACTGCAGCTTGTTGGGGTTCATCTTGAGCTCTTCGAGCGCGTCCTGGACGTTGAGAGCCGTGGTCAGATGGGTGCTGGAGGTGCCGTCGAGGGTGAGCGTCAGCGGCCGGGCGTGCCTGACCACGATCGTCATGTCGTCGCCGATCTCGGCCGCCGGCGGGGGCGAGACCATGTCGCCCTTCTCGTAGGGCACCCCGGCGGCCTTCAGCACGCCGCGCACGTCGGCCGCGAACGACCGGTGGGTGGTCAGTTTTCCGTCGACGTCGAGGGTGATCTCGCGGGCCAGCCCGACCCCGGTGACCACGCCGACCGAGGCCCCCAGCGCGGCGGCGCACACCACGGCCAGCCACGGACGGACCAGCGCCCGCAATCGCGACGGCGTCTCAGCGGGTTTCTCGACCGGATGTTCCCAGCCCGACAATTGGCTGCCCGTGTCGCGCGCGGGGCTCTCCAACGTCGGGGAATACACGGATGCGTCCTTCCGGAAGCGCCATGGTCAACTCACACCGTACCGTGACATCCCATTACCAATCACCGAAAACGCGCGGACCGTTCACATTGATGATCTCCGCGAGCGCCTCCGGCGTCGTGCCCTTCACCTCCGCGAGGCAGCGCAGGGTCAGCGGGATCAGGTAGGGCGCGTTGGGCTTGCCCCGGTGGGGCGTCGGCGGCAGATAGGGCGCGTCGGTCTCGACCAGGATCAGCTCGGCCGGGGCGACCTTCGCGGCCTCCCGCAGGTAGGCGGCGTTCTTGTAGGTGACCGGGCCCGAGAACGACAGGTAGTAACCCGCCTCGACGCACCGCTTGGCCATCTCGGCGTCGCCCGAATAACTGTGGAAGACGACGACGTCGGGAGCGCCTTGGTCGGAGAGCACGTCGAGGACGGCGTCGTGGGCGTCGCGGTCGTGGATCACCAGCGCCTTGCCGGTGCGCTTGGCGATCTCGATGTGCGCCCGGAACGAGGCGTGCTGATCGTCCTTGGACGCCCAGTCGCGGTAGAAGTCGAGGCCGGTCTCGCCGACGGCCCGCACGTGGTCGAGCCGGGCCAGCGCCTCGATGCGGTCGAGCACCTCGGGGGTGGCCGCGTGGGCCTCGTTGGGGTGGATCGCCACGCCGGCGTAGACGCCCTCGTGGTCACGGGCGATCTCGGCGCCCCACTCGGAGGAGCGCAGGTCGTAGCCGATCGTGACCAGGCGGCTCACCCCGACCGACCGGGCCTCGTCGAGGATGCGGTCGACGCTCGCCCCGGCCGCCTGGGCGGCCAGGGCGACGGGATCGCCGGACGACGCCTTGCGCTCCCCGACCATGATGTCGAGGTGGCAGTGACTGTCGAACACCTCGGCGCCGAGCGCCTCGGGGAGCGGAACGGACATCAGTTTTCCAGTCTGGCCAGTTCTTCGTCGACGATCTTCGCGTCGAGCTTGGCGAACAGCGGCTTCGGCGCGGCCAGCGGAGTGCCCGACTGGATCGGCGTGTGCTCCCACTTCGCCGCGCCGTTGTAGTCACCGGTGATCACCGGGTAGGAGCGGCCGCCCTGCTCGTCGACCTCGCGGATCTCCGGCATGCCGGACCAGACGCCCTGGCCGCCGAGCATCTCGTGGATCTTGTTGGACGAGTTCGGCAGGAACGGGGTGAGCAGCGTCTTGGCGTCGTCGACGACCTGGAGCGCCACGTGGAGGATGCTGCCCTGGCGGACCGGGTCGTCCTTGATCTTCCAGGGCTCCTGCTCGGCCAGGTAGCGGTTGGCGTCGCGGACCACGTCGAACGCCTCGGTGACCGCGTTCTTGAACCGCGACCGCCCGAGCTCCGCGCCGACCGCCGGGAAGGCCGACTTCGACCGCGCCAGGAGTGCCCGGTCGGCGTCGGTCAGGTCGACCGCGTCGGGGATCGTGCCGAAGTTCTTGGACGCCATCGAGATCGACCGGTTGACCAGGTTGCCCCACGCCGCGACGAGCTCGCCGTTGTTGCGGTTGAGGAACTCCGACCAGGTGAAGTCGGTGTCCTGGTTCTCGGGGCCGGCGACCGCGATGTAGTAGCGCAGCGCGTCGGCCGAGTAGCGCTCCAGGAAGTCGCGGACGTAGATGACGACCGACCGCGAGGAGGAGAACTTGCGCCCCTCCATGGTCAGGAACTCGCTCGACACCACCTCGGAGGGCAGGTCGAGCCGCCCCAGCGACCCGGCCGCACCGCCCCGGGCGCCCTCTCCGTTGTAGCCGAGCAACATCGCCGGCCAGATCTCGGAGTGGAAGACGATGTTGTCCTTGCCCATGAAGTAGTAACCCCGGGCGTCGGGGTTCTGCCACCAGGCCCGCCACGCGTCGGGGTCGCCCGACCGGCGGGCCCACTCGACCGAGGCGCTCAGGTAGCCGATGACCGCGTCGAACCAGACGTAGAGACGCTTGTCGTTGCGGTCGCTCCACCCGTCGAGCGGGATCGGCACGCCCCAGTCGAGGTCACGGCTGATCGCGCGCGGCTGCAGGTCGCCCAGCAGGTTGAGCGAGAACTTCAGCACGTTGGGCCGCCACTCGCCCTGCTTGCCCTGCAACCAGGTGCCGAGCGCGTCGGCGAAGGCCGGCAGGTCGAGCATGAAGTGCTCGGTCTCGATGAACTTCGGCGTCTCGCCGTTGATCTTCGACTTGGGGTTGATCAGGTCTATCGGGTCGAGCTGGTTGCCGCAGTTGTCGCACTGGTCGCCCCGCGCGCCGTCGTAACCGCAGATCGGGCAGGTGCCCTCGATGTAGCGGTCGGGCAGGGTGCGCCCGGTGGACGGGGAGACCGCGCCCATCGTGGTCTTGGGGAAGATGTAGCCGTTCTTGTGCAGCCCGAGGAAGATCTCCTGGGCGACGGCGTAGTGGTTGAGCGTGGTGGTCCGGGTGAACAGGTCGTAGGAGAGACCGAGGGCCGTCAGGTCTTCGGCGATGACCCGGTTGTAACGGTCGGCGAGCTCCCGGGCGGAGACGCCTTCCTTGTCGGCCTGGACCTGGATCGGCGTGCCGTGCTCGTCGGTGCCGGACACCATCAGCACCTTGTTGCCCGCCATCCGCTGGTAGCGGCTGAAGACGTCGGACGGCACGCCGAACCCGGAGACGTGCCCGATGTGGCGTGGCCCGTTGGCATAGGGCCACGCGACGGCGGTCAAGATGTGCTGAGACATGCATCCAAGCCTAGAGGCATCCGACTACAGCGTCGGCTGCTTATTCACCGCCTCGGCGGCCTCCTCGGCGGCGGAGGCGGCGATGTCGGCCGGGGTCTCACGCGAGCGGCGGATGCCCAGGATCGAGATGAAGAGCGAGGCGAAGATCGTCTGGAAGCTCATGATGAAGGCGGTCGCCGACGGCACGACCAGACGCAGCGACTCGGCCGGGATCAGCTCGCCGAAGCCCTTGCCGCCCCAGTGGGCCAGCGAGGCCACCAGGCCGACCAGACCGGCCAGGGCCAGCAGGCCGCCGATGATGAGGCCGCGTTCGAGGGTGACGATGTCGATCAGTTTCCTGATCCGCGGCGACTCGGGCAGGAAGCCCTCCTCGGCGGCGTACACCTTGGTGAACAGGGCGAACAGCACCGCTTGGAAGCCGATCACCACCATCGCCGAGGCGCCCACGAGGGTGTCGACGTCGAAGGCGAGCTGGCCGATGTAGACCGGGCCGAAGGTCAGCGCCGTGCCGACGATCAAGCCGAAGATCATCAGGGCCAGGCCCGGGATGAAGAACAACCAGCGGGGGCTGTAGAGGAGCAGGAAGCGCAGGTGGCGCCAGCCGTCGCGCCAGGAGCGCAGGTGCGGCGGGCGGGAGCGGCCGTCGGGGGCCAGCGTGGTCGGCACCTCGCGCACGTCGAGGCCCTGGAGGGTGGCCTTCACGACCATCTCGGAGGCGAACTCCATGCCGCCGGTCTGCAGGCCCAGCTTGAGGATCGAGTCACGGCGGAAGCCGCGCAGCCCGCAGTGGAAGTCCTGGATGGCGCTCGGGAAGAACAGGCGGCCCACGAACGACAACACCGGGTTGCCTAGGTAGCGGTGGAGCGGGGGCATGGCGCCGGGGGCGATGCCGCCCTTGAAGCGGTTGCCCATGACGAGCTCGCCGCCCTTGCGCAGCTCCTCGACGAACGGCATCAAGTTGGTGAAGTCGTAGGAGTCGTCGGCGTCGCCCATGATCACGTACTTGCCGCGGGCGGCGCGGATGCCGCCGATGAGGGCGTTGCCGTAGCCCTTCTGGTCGATGTGCACGACCCGGGCGCCGGCGTCGCGGGCGAGCTGCTGCGAGCCGTCGGTGCTGCCGTTGTCGGCGATCACCACCTCGCCGTCGATCCCGTGCTCGCGCATGCAGGCCAGGGCCTTCGTCACGCACACCTCCACGGTCTCCGCCTCGTTGAGGCACGGCATGACCACTGTCAGTTCCACGTTCGTTACCCCTGCCGTTTACACCTGTGATCGCCGGTCATTAGTCAGACCATGATGCCGTCTGCCCCAAGGGGGGCGGGTCAAGTCCCGAAAACCCCTGGCATTCTGTAACCATGGTCGCGGTCGCGGAACCCGCCGTCACAGGCGCCCCCCAGGTCACCTGGAAGGAGCGTCTCGTCGTCACGCTGCGCAATCATCGCTGGTTCGCCGCCGCGCTCGCGGTCGGCGCGCTTCTGCGGCTCGTCACGATGCTCGGCTTCGGCCCGGCGATGTGGTTCAACGACTCCTACGACTACGTGTCGGTCGCGCTCCACCCGAGGCCCCACCCGATCAGACCGGATGGCTACGCCTTCTGGCTGCTGCTCCTGCGACCCTTTCACAGCTTCGGCCTCGTTGTCCTCACGCAACACCTGATGGGCCTGGCGACGGCCGGGCTGATCTACGCGCTGCTGGTCAAAAGGTTCGCCATGGCCGGGTGGGCCGCCACCCTGGCCACGGTGCCGGTGCTGTTCGACGCCTACCAGATCCAGCTCGAGCAGCTGATCATGAGCGACGCCATGTTCACCCTGCTGGTGACCGGGGTGATCGTGCTGGTGCTCTGGCACCGGTCGATGACCTGGAAGGTCGGCGCGGCGGTCGGCGGGCTGCTCGCGCTGACCGCGCTGACCCGCAGCATCGGCCTGCCGATCCTGGCGCTCGTGGTGGCGTTCATGCTGATCAAGCGGGTCGGCTGGAAGCCGATCGTGGCCATGCTGGTGGCCTGCGTGATCCCGGTCATCGGCTACATGGGCTGGTTCAAGGCGGTCAACGGCCCTTTCGCGATGACCCAGAGCGACGGCGTGATCCTCTACATGCGCACCGCCCTGTTCGCCGACTGCGACAAGATGGGCCTCGACCCGCGCGAAGACCTCGACCTGGCGCTGCTGTGCATCAACACGCCGGTGGCCGAGCGCGAGAAGTCGGCGCAGGCCTATCTCTGGTGGGACAACGAGAACCAGCTCCACGTCTTCGGCGCGGGCCGCAAGTTCGACGCCGAGACCAACCAGATCGCCAGCGAGTTCGCCAAACGCGCGATCACCGCCCAGCCGCTCGACTACCTGGCCGCCGTCGCCAAGGACTTCTTCCGCGCCTTCCAGTGGGGCCGCCCGGTCTTCCCCGACAACAAGACCTTCGGCCTCTACGAGTTCAGCAACAACACCACCACGAAGCTCCCCCAGTGGAGCTCCTACCGGGGCACCACCAACGGCGACGCCACCCGCTACGAGAACGGCGAGGCCGCCACTGTCAAGGTCGCCCCCTTCTCGACGTTCATGATGAGCTACCAGTCGGTGGTGCGGCTCCCGGGCACGATCCTGGGCCTGCTGCTGCTGGCCGGGCTGGTGGGCGTGGTGCAGCGCTGGCGCACACTGGGCGGCCCGGTGTTGCTGCCGTTCCTCGGGGCGGCCGGTCTCGTGCTGGCCCCGGCGGCCACCGCCGAGTTCGACTACCGCTATCTGCTCCCGGCCGTGCCGCTGGCCTGCCTGGCGGCGGCCATCGCGCTGCGGCAGGTGCGCTTCACCAGGAAACGCGCCGAAGAGCCGGTGGCGGCCGAACCGGTCGTGTCCTAGCCGGAGTGCACCGCGTTGTAGAGGTCTCGCTTCGAGACGCCCGCGTCGCGGGCCACGTCGGCGATGGCCTGCTTGCGGGTGACCCCGGTCGCCTCCAGCCGGGCGACCTCGCCGAGCAGGTCGTCCACCGAGACCTCCCGGGGGACCGCGCCGGCCACCACGATCGTGATCTCGCCCTTGGCCTCGGGGGCCCAGGCGGCGAGTTCGGCCAGACCGCCGCGCCGCACCTCTTCATAGGTCTTCGTCAGCTCCCGGCACACGGCCGCCGCACGGTCGGCGCCGAAGGCCTCGGCCATCGCCAGCAGCGCGGCCTCCAGCCGGTGCGGCGCCTCGAAGAACACCATCGTGCGCTCCTCGTCGGCCAGCTTCTCCAGCCGCCGGCTCCGGTCACCGGCCTTGCGGGGCAGGAACCCCTCGAAGCAGAAGCGGTCGCTGGCCAGCCCCGAGATCGCCAGCGCCGTGGTCACGGCCGACGGGCCCGCGAGGGCGGTCACCCGCACCCCGGCCTCGACCGCGAGCCGGGTCAGCCGGTAGCCGGGGTCGGACACGCCCGGCATGCCCGCGTCGGTGATGACCAGCACCTTCTGCCCGTCGAGCAGGTGGCCGAGCAGCTCGCGGGCGCGGGCGGCCTCGTTCTGGTCGTAGTAGGAGACGATCCGGCCGGTGATCTCGGCTTCGAGGTCGGCGGCCAGGCGGCGCAGCCGCCGGGTGTCCTCGGCGGCGATCACGTCGGCGCTCTCCAGGGCGGCCCGCAACCGCGGCGAGGCGTCGCCCGGCTGCCCGATGGGGGCCCCGGCCAGCACGAGGATTCCGTAGTCCGTCACCCCCCAAGTATGAAAGCTTCAGGTACCTGTCTCACTGCCGCGCCTCCGGCACGGCGGTCCTCGCGCTCCTACCCGACGCCTTCCCTCCTCCGCTCTGGTCGCTGCGCTCCCGGCGCTCCGTCAGTCCAGGCGTCGGCGCGCTGCGGCGTTCCGCGTTTCGCCGCATTTCCCGGCGTGGCGGTGAATTCAGAGGCCGCGCTCCCGGCGGTCCGTCCGTCCGGGTGCCGACGCGCGATGGCGTCAGGAATCGGGGTGTACGTCGTGTTCGTGACGGCGTGTCGCCAGTAGTGTGTCGCCGTGGCCGTGACAGATTTCGCTGACAAGGCGCCCGAACAGCCCGACCCGGAGGAGCGCGTGCTCTCGGTACGCGAGCGGCTGCTGCCGCCGATGCCGGGTGACGGGTTGTGGGCCTGGCTCGGCCCCGCGCTCATCGCCCTGTTCGGCGGATTCCTGCGGTTCGACCGCCTTGAGGTGCCCAAGGCGGTGGTCTTCGACGAGACCTACTACGCCAAGGACGCCTGGTCGACGCTGAAGTACGGCGTGGAGACCCAGTTCCTCGACGGCGACGCCGCCAACCAGGCGATGTTGCGCGGCGACGACAACATCTTCAAGGTCTGTCAGAACGTCGCCGACTGCGGCTCCTACGTCGTCCACCCGCCACTCGGCAAGTGGATGATCGCCCTCGGCGAGTGGATGTTCGGGCTGAACCCGTTCGGCTGGCGGTTCGCCGCCGCGCTGGTCGGCACGATCTCGATCTTCCTGCTGGCCCGGCTGGCCCGCCGGATGACCCGCTCGACCGTGCTGGGCTGCCTGGCCGGCTTCCTGCTCGCCGTCGACGGCCTGCACTTCGTTCTGTCGCGCACCGCCCTGCTCGACATCTTCCTGATGTTCTGGCTGCTGGCCGGGTTCGCCTGCCTGGTCGTCGACCGCGACAAGTCCCGCGAACGGCTGGCCGACTGGTACGAGAACTCCCCCATCAGCGACCTGGGCCCCCGGTTGGGCCTGCGTCCGTGGCGGCTGGCCGCCGGGTTGTGCCTGGGTGCCGCGCTGGCCACCAAGTGGACCGGCATCCTGTTCATCGCCGCGTTCGGGATCATGACCGTCCTGTGGGACCTGGGCGCCCGCCGCGCGGTCGGGCTGCGCCGCCCGCTGCTGGCGACGCTGAAGCTCGACGTGCCGCTCGCCTTCGCCTGGGTGGCGATCACGTCCCTGGTCGTGTACGCCGTCTCGTTCGTCGGCTGGTTCGCGGGCGACCGCGGCTACGGCCGCAACTGGGCCGAGGCCACCTCGGGCGGCTGGCAGAACTTCGTGTTCAGCTCGGTCAGATCGTGGATCGACTACCAGACCCAGATCCTGTCGTTCCACACCGGCCTGGAGACCACCCACCCCTACCAGTCGCAACCGTGGCAGTGGCCGCTGCTCACCCGCCCGGTGGCGTTCTTCTACGAGTCGCCCTCGGGCTGCGGCGCCGACAGCTGCTCGTGGGCCGTGCTCGGCACCGGCACCCCGATCATCTGGTACGCCGGTCTCGCCGCCCTCATCGCCATGATCGCCTGGTACGTCGCCACCCGCGACTGGCGGGCCGGGGCGGTCCTGCTGGGCTACGCGGCGGGCTGGTTGCCCTGGTTCTACTTCGCCTGGGCCGACAACCGCACGATGTTCCTCTTCTACGCCATCCCGATGGTGCCCTTCATGATCCTGGGCATCGCGCTGGCGGCGGGCCTGTTGATCGGCCCGGCGTCGGCTCCGCTGCAGCGGCGGCGCGCCGGCGCCATCGCGGTCGGCGTGTTCGCCCTGCTGTCGCTGCTGAACTTCTGGTGGCTCTATCCGGTGTTGTCGGCGGAGCTGCTGCCGTACCAGGACTGGTATGACCGGATGCTGTTCAAGAAGGGCTGGATCTGACCTCTGGCGGGGCGGTCCGTATCGTGAGTCACTAGGGGGGTGGTCCCGAGTGTCTCTCGGTCGTCGTCAACGGTGGGTGCCATACGGCAGACTGCGGGTCATGCCCGCACCTGACGTGGCGGCCCTCCTCGCCGAGCTGGAGCGAGCCGAGCCGGATGTCGCCGACTCGGCTCGTGTCGCCGTGGAGTGGCTCACCGGCGGCGAGGCCCTTGAGACGATCAGCCAGCTCGACGTCTGCGAGTTCCTCTGGTACGCCCTTCCGATCAAGGTGACGGGCGACCGCCACGGGATCGCCCGCGCCCTCGGGCGCCTGTTCGAGCTGGGCGGCATGGAGCGTTATGCCGCCCTCTGCGACTCGCCCACGACCACCCGCATCCTGCGCGTCTACGCCCGTGACGGCGAGGAGGCCGGCACCGCCGCCTACCAGGACGCCGTGGAGGCGACCGGAGTGCTCCCTCCGGACGTCCCGGAGCTCAGTTGGAGCTCCATCATGGGTCCGGAGGAACTGGGCGCCCACGTGGCCTGCGCGGCCGCCCTCGAACTGGCCCTGGTGTCGGGCGAGTTGCCGCAACCCGGCGCGAAGGCGTTCCTGAAGGGCCGCCTCGACCTCACCCGGCGCTGGCTGACCAGCCCGCGCCCCGAGCTCGGCGGCGACTGCTGGCTCCACCGCGTGCACGGCGAACGCCTCAACCGGTGGGTGCTCGGCCGGGGCCGTCCCCGGCGGGAGCTCGCCCAGCCGTTCGAGGTGCGGCTGCACGCGCCCGTCCCGGCGCCCGACGAGCCCCATCTGGCCTCGTTGTGGTGGCTGCTCGACTGGGCCGAGACCGGCGGGGTGCCGCTGACCCAGAAGTTCAACGTCGCCCGCGCCCTGGTGATCGAGTCGGTCGAGCTGTTCGGCTGGGACACGCTGACGTCGGGAACCGTGCGGGGCGAGGCCGACGTGCCGACCCTGACGATGCTGCGCGAGATCGTGATGGGCGAGCTGAAGGCGGTCCGGCGGACCGGCCGCAAACTCGTGCTGACCTCGGCCGGCCGCAAGCTGGCCGACAACCCCGACGTCCTGTGGACCGCCGTCACGGCGACCCTGCTGACCCCGGCCAAGGGCGAGCACGACTTCGAGGTGTCCATCCGCGAGTCGGCGCTGATGCTGCTGGCCGACGGGGCCGCGTACAGCTATCCCGACCTGTGCGAACGCGTCGCCGAGGTGGTCAACGGCGAGGGCTGGCGCTCGGCCGCCGGCGCGCAGGTGAGCGCCCGCGACCTGGGCGGCCCGATGGGCGAGTTCCAGCGCCGCCTCGACGCGCTCGACCTGCGCGTGTCGTGTGACTGGCGGTCGACCTGGCAGCTCACCCCGGTCGGTCAGGCGGCGGCGCTGTCGGCGCTGCGCACCCAGGCCCTGCGGCCCCGGCAGTACGCGGGGCTCGGCTGAAATGAGTCACCGGCCCCGCGCAGCGGATGCGGGGGGCCGGGCGTTCTATAGACATGACGGGTGACATGCTCCAGGAGTCGGGCGATGTTCTCGTCACCCTCTATCGGGAGAACCGGCTCGAACTCATCCGGCTGGCCCTGCTGCTGGTGGGCGACCGGGAGACCGCCGAAGACATCGTCCAGGACGTGTTCGCCCGGCTGCACGGCCGCCGGCCCGACGTGCTGACCCTGGCCTATGTGCGATCGAGCGTGCTCAACGGGGCGCGTTCGGCGTTACGCCGCCGCAGGGTGGCCCTGCACAAACCGCCCGCGGCGCTGGTCCCGGCCGAGTCGGCCGAGGCCGCCGCGCTGCTGGGCGAGACCCGCCAGGAGGTCCTGACCGCGGTGACCCGGCTGCCCGCCCGGCAGCGGGAGACGCTGGTGCTGCGCTACTACCTCGACCTGTCCGACGCCGAGATCGCGGACGTGACCGGCCTGCGCCAGAGCACGGTCCGCTCGACTGTCATGCGGGCGCTGAACCGCCTCGAACGGGAGCTGAGGGCGCCGGGATGAGCGACATCGAAGACCTGCTGAAAGACGCCTTCGCCGCGAAGGCCGCCACCGTAGCCGACGACGGCCACACCCATCCCGTGCCGCCGCCCCACCGGTCGTTCTCACTGCGCTGGCTCGCGCCGGTCGCCGTCGCGGTCTGCCTCGTCGTCGTGGCGAGCGGCATCATGTTCGCGGTACGCGGCCTCGCCGACCGGCCCGCACCCGCCGGGCCGTACGCCGCCCCGCCCGCCGCCCCGATCGAGCAGGTGTGGCCGCAGGCCGTCCACCAGATTCCGGCCGACGGCCCCGGCGGGCTCGCGTTCACCCCCGCCGACGTCGTCGGCGACCTGGTCGTCGGCAAGGGCGAGCAGGAGACGATCCTCCTGTACGACCTGACGCGCCGCGCCTTCAGCGTGCTGGCGACCGTGAACGCGTACACGACGAATCTGATCGCGGGCCAGGGGCACGCCGTCTGGTGGAGCGGGGGCGCCCTGTGGTCGGTGCCGCTGACCGGCGGCGAACCCCTGAGGCTGGCCGCCCTGGAGCCGTCGCCGTCGTCGCTCACCGGGCTCGGCATCGCCAACGGCATGGTGGTCTGGTCGACGGTCGACTCGCCCGTCCAGCAGGTCCCGCTGTCCGGGGGCGGCGTCAGCGAGGTGCCGGGCTCGACGGGATACGTCCTGATGGAGTGGCCGTGGGCGAGCCGGGGACGCGACGAACTGCTCAACCTCCGCGACGGTTCCCGGCCGACGGCGTCCGTGCCGCCCGAGCGGACGGTCTGGTTCGGCTGCGGCCCCGAATGGTGCGCCGACCTGCTGGAGGCGTGGCGGCGCGACGGCACGGCCGCCCGGCCGTTCCCCGGCCGGCCGTCGGCCCGGCTGTGGGGCTGGCACGTCGTCCACCTCCTCCAGCCCGACCCGAACGGCGAACGCGGCTCGGCCCTCTACGACCTGGCCAGCGGTAAGGCCGGGCACATCATGCTCCATCCCGGCCCGAGCGGCGGCGTCCCGAGCCTGGTGCTCGGCGACCGGGCGACCTACTACCGGCAGGGCGACACGGTGACCGTCATCGACATGGACGCCCTGCGCTGACCGCTCAGGGCACCGCGGCCAGGAACAGGTAGCTGCCGCACAGCGCGAGGTGCACCCCCGCCTGCAGCAGCGTCGCCCGCCCCAGCAGGACGGTCAGCGTGCTGACGACGGCGGTGAGCATCAGCAGCACGATGTGCACCGCGCCCAGCCCGAGCATGAGCGGCCCGGAGAGCCAGATCGAGGCCACCGCGATCGTCGGGATGGTCAGCCCGATGCTGGCCATGGCCGACCCGAGCGCGAGGTTGAAGCTGATCTGCGTGCGGTCGCGCCGCGCGTTGCGGGCGGCCGCGAGGGTCTCGGGCAGCAGCACCAGCAGCGCGATGACCACCCCGACCACCGACGGGGGCAGCCCGGCGGCGAAGACGGCGTCCTCGATGCTCTTCGACTCGACCTTCGCCAGCCCGACGACCGCGACCAGCGCCAGGACCAGCAGCCCGAGACTGGTCAGGGCGGTCTTCCCAGATGGGACGTAGGGGTGGAAGTCGTCGTCGCCCTCGGGCACGAAGTAGTCCCGATGCCGGACGCTCTGGACGAAGACGAACAGGACGTACAGCCCGAAGGACACCACGGCGGCGAAGACGAGCTGCGGCCCCGAGAACTCGGGCCCGGGGTTGCTGGTCGTGAACGTCGGCAGCACCAGCGACAACGTCGCCAGCGTGATGACGGTGGCCAGCGCCCCGGCGGTCCCCTCGGCCCTGAACGGCGCGGTCCCCCGCTTCAGCGCCGAGACCAGCAGCGACAGGCCGACGATGCCGTTGCAGGTGATCATCACCGCGGCGAAGACGGTGTCGCGGGCCAGCGTGGCCACCCCCGGACCGCCCGAGATCATCAGCGTGACGATCAACCCGACCTCGATGACGGTGACCGCGACCGCCAGGATCAGCGACCCGAACGGCTCCCCCACCCGATGCGCGACCACCTCGGCGTGGTGGACGGCGGCCAGCACACACCCGGCCAGCAGCAACACCACCACGACTTCGACGATCGCGGGCAGCCCCCGCCCCCAGACGGCGACGAGCGCCAGCACGGCGACGGCCGGGGTGATCGACGCAGCCAGCCTCACGTGGGCGTTCACCAAGGCCCCCACTTCGGCTGCGGAGAGTGAGCGGGTCGGCCCACACGAACACGGATAGTCACCATTTCAGCATAGGAAACCGACACCGCCCACAGGCGGTCCCCGATCGCGGCGCGGCCACCGATTTCCACCGGCCGCTTCTTCACCACGACGAGTCGCCACGCGCCGGCATCGGCGGACGGCAGGTCGCCGGAGCGGTCCGTGGTGACCCCCATCGCCCTGAACGCGTCGATCTTCGAGGGTGATGTCACGATCCTGGACGAGCAGCATCCGCAGCACGAGGACGATGAGCGCGACCCCCAGGACGGCCAGCCCCACCCCACCCACGATGAGGGTGACGCCCGGGTCATCGCGCTGGCCCGGCGCGTTGACGACGGTGACCGAGAACCGCCAACGCATCCGCCGGACGTGCGCCCGCCCGCGACCACCACGAACCACGAAAGGGGCCCGCGCTCAAGCGCGGGCCCCTCAGGTAACCGCCACCGCTTCTGCAGCGCCCCCTACTGATGGCGCCGTGGCCGACTCCGAGCGGAGCCGGCCACTGCTGCGGTATGGGCTTCAGCCCTTGCTTACCCCCTGCACGTCAACCCGCTTGTCGGCCCGGGACGCCATCGGCTGCTGAATCTCGACGGTGACGTTGTACTCCCCGACCATCGGCACCCGCGTGACCGCCTGATAAGTGCCGGGTTGCCCGGACACCTCGGTCATGACGATGGGCCCCTGCCGATGGGCCATCGGCATGGAGACCATGTCCGTATAGGCCACGACCTGCCCCTTGGTGATCGGGTTGTAGGAGCCGGGCGTACTCACCCGGGCCTCGATCCGCACCTGCAGCTCACCGAGGTGGGCGGCGGTCACATCGATCGACGCCGCAGGCTGCTCCTTGGCTCCCGTCGCCGCTTGAGCTCCCCGGTCCGCCGCCGGTTGCCCGTCGGCTGCCGGAGCGGCGACCGTGGGTGCCGCCCCCGTCGGCCAGGTGACGAGGAAGCCGACCACCCCAATGATCAGGGCGGACGTCATCCCGACGCAGACTCCGAGGACCAAACCGTGGCCGAACGGGCTCAGCCCGGTGGATTTCCGCGGACGGCGTCCGCCGGGCCCGGCCTGCCGGCGTGACGGTGCCGGCCTGTCGCGCGTCTCGTCCGGCGACTTGAGCTTGCTCATCAGGCTCACCGCGCCCTCCGCCCGTGACTGGCCCGGCCGCTCTGAGCCATCGCGCCGAGTCGCGCGATGGGCTCCTGCGGGTCGGCGGGTGCCGGCATCCGCAACGGAGTCTCGTTGATCGGCGTCAGGTCCGGCCGGACGGTGGAGTTCACCCGGAACAACCCCCACTGTCCACCGATGAGATGACGGGGCAGCGTGGACGAGCGGTAGAGGTAGTCGCCCGGTGTGGCGCGGAACCCGCCGGCCCCACCGGTGACCCTCGGGTCGAGAACGATGTTGTAGGTGACGCCCGGGTTGAACTGGCCCTGGGTGGCCGCGATCTGGGACTGCGGGTCATTGGGTGAACGGCGCCAGGTGTGGCCGTGCAGGGCGAAGCTCGTGGAGCGTGGGTTGCCGACGGCCTGCCCGACCCGGAAGACCGTCTTGTCACCGATGTACGCCTGGAACAGCGGCGTCGCCGGGTCGCCGTGCACCTGGGAACTGAAGATGTTGGTGATGTTCTGGTCCACGGCGTACCGGTGTGACCAGGGTTCGTTGCGGTAGTTGATGGAGAGCTCTCCCTGGTCCTCCGGATCGTCGACCTCCCGGCTCGGCTGGAGCACCAGGTCGAGGTTGTCCGGCACGGGCTGACCGTTTTTGCGGAACAGTGCCAGGTCGCTGTTCATCAGGACGATGTTCTCCCGGAAGTCCGGCTGCGTCGGGTGGGTGATCAGTGCGCTGGTGCCGCTGCTCAGCGGTAGACCGGTCACCGGGTCCCGGAAGTCGGAGCCGGGCGGCTCGATGATCAGCGCCCCATACAGGCCGTGGTGCAGATGGTTCTGCACGTCGGCGAGGTCCCGCAGCAGCGCCATTCCGGTGACGTCCCGGGGCAGCTCCCAGTAGTACTGCGTGCTCCGCCCGGGTGCCACCGCCTGAGGTGGCGTCGACTGGACGAGTTGAGCGCTGATCGACGCCTTCGCACTCACCGGAAAGGGCTTGAAGCCCGGGATGTTGTGCTCGTTTTTGGGCGGCTGGTCAATGCACTGCGGGAAGCGCAGCTCCTCCTCCTTGAATCCGAGCTGCCCCGGTTCCAGCGCTTCGTGGCAGTGCGGTCTCATCTTCCTCGGGTCGAGCTTGTTGGTGAAGTTGATCTTCAGGCAGTCGCCCGCGTTCGCGCGGATCACCAGTGGTTCGGGCTGCTTCAGGCCGGCCCGCAGCGCCTGCTCGTCGGCCGCCAGCGCGTACATCAGACCGTGCGGATCGTGATCGCCGGCCTTGTTGTAGGTGATGTCCCTGTTCATGGCGACGATGTCGAAGGTCCGGGCCGTACCGGTCGGGCAGCTTGTCATGGTGCTCGGCCAGCCATGCCACCTCTCCGGCGTCCGACTGGACGGCCTCTCGTCGTGCGTGCAGGTGTTCCGCGGGAAGTCCGGCAACTCCGCGATCGGTCTCTTCCCGCGCATCGGATTGGAGCACGAGAAGAGTCGCAGCGGCCCCCAGGCTCCGAGGAACCAGTCATCGGCACCGGCGTAGTTGTACTGGAAGTCCATCTTCATCATGTCCGGCGATCTCGACGGCAGTTCATCCGGCGGGATGGACACGTCGAAATATTCGAGCATGCCGATGTGCTGCGCCGAGATGACGTTCGATTCAGGGTCCCGGGGCTCGAATCTCCACCGGAACCGGTCGAGGTTGAATCCGTGTGACTCCTCCTGAGAGAGCTGGAAGAGCCGGACCTTCACCGGGTCACCCCGGTACGCCTTGAGGATCGGCGTGAACGGATCCCCATGGACCCTCGAGTCGAACAGCTTCGCCGGGTCGGCGTCCCTACGGGCCTCGAACGGCTCCAGCCGGTAGTTGACCCCCATGCCGCCCTGGTCGTCGTTGCTCGACGGGAACTTGGCCGGGAAGATCGGCACCCCGAATTTGGTGACGAACCTGTCTCCTCTCTTGGGCGGCTGGAACAGCGGCACATGGTCCTCGATGAAGAGGGAGAAGTTGCGGTAGTCACGGCCGTCGGTGCGCAGGCCGTTGATATCGACCGCAGGCTTGCAGTGCAGGTCGAAGATGGTCCCGATAGGCGCCCGGAACGCTTCGAACCTGGGCTTGTTCGGCAGTACCGGCACACACCCGGCCGGGTGGATGGTGGAGCCGCCAAAGAGCCCGTTCTTCTGATGGACGTTCGGGAAGAAGTGGTCGTGGAATGAGTTCGTCGCCGTGTTCTCGTGCACGAAGTCGCGGTAGATGATCGTCTGGCCCGGTTGGGCGCCCTGGTCGTAGTTCCACCCATTGGAGGCTCCGTCCGACGTCAGCACGTCGAACTGCACCATGTGCTGGTGGATGCCGACCTCGTTGGTCTCCTGCGCATGGTCGAAGACGTTGCCGCCAAACCTCCGGGGCAGCTCGTTGGTCAGTTTGTAGACCACGCAATCGCCGACGTTGAGGATGGGCGCGAAGGGCTCCGGTTTTCGGCCGGCCCGCACCGCGTGTTTGTCAGACTGCGACACGTAGACGCGTGCCTGTGGGTTGGTCCACTTCAGCTCCGGGTTGTACATCTGCCGGATCTGGATGGCCGCGACGTTGTACGTCTTGGTGGGGCGGCCAGCGGGGCACGGGTTTTGGAAGAAGCCCCCCGGCACTTGCGCGCCCGGGTCGGCCGCTCTCCTTTCCAGGAAGGTCGGCGGGAAGACTCCGTTTGCCGATCGCTCGGCGACCCCGAGCGGCGGCTTCGGCGCCTTGAAGCCGAACTTCCCCGGGATGAAGAACGGAAAGCCGGGTGTGGCCGGAGCGGGCGAAGGAGGTGGATTGACACCGGGGACATTCAGCCGGTAGTCGTGGTCCGCCAGCGGCTCCAGCCGCGGCACGGGCGTGCCGTCCGGGTTCTTCTGCGCTCCGTCCGCCAGCTTGTCCAGGGTGCGGTTGAGGCCCCACATGCCGCTGGCGAAGTGCGGATAGAGGTGGCAGTGGAAGATGATGTCGCCGAAGGTCGCGGGTTTGCCGTTTCTCGCCGACCCCGCGCCGCCCTGGACGATCAGGCCGTAGTGGCTACCCGGGGATACCGACTGCACGTCGAGGATGTTGGTCGTCCTCGTCCGATGGGTGGGCTTGCTGATCTGGTCGATGCCGCCCTCGTCCGCCGGGTCGAACATCCAGCGGTTGACGTGCCAGTGGAAGGTATGGGTTTCGAACTCGGCGGGGTGCAGCAGCCGCACCTGGGTCGGCTCGCCGCGGTAGTTCGCGTACACCAGATCCCCACCGCCGGGGTCGCCGTATGCCCACGAGGAGAGTGAAGTCTCCTCACCGATGCAGCGCTCCGCGTTGAATCCCTGAGCGTTGCGCCTGGCTGCCGGACAACCCACCTCCTCGCGGTTGGCCCCGAGCTCGGAGCGGTAGTTGAAGGCGAACCACTCAAGCTTGATCGGAGTCTCGCCCTGCACCAGGGCGTCCGCATCGCCACCGCCGAGGCCGGGGAGCGTGCCCTGGGTCAGCAGTTTGAGCTGGTATCTCGTGGGCTTCACGCACTCGCTGCCGGCCGCCATCATCTCGGCTCGGCTGCGGCAGAAGCGGGTGAGGATGCCCGGCTCCGCTTCCACCTCATCGTGCATGAACAGCACGTGCTCCCGGAAGTCCACGCCGTCCGGCCGCTCGATGATGGCCCGGGTCCCCGAAGCCAGTGGCTGGCCGGTGCGGGAGTCCACCCAGGTCGCCCCGGGTGCCTCGATGACGAACGCGCCGAACGCCCCGAAAGCGTGTGAGCCGATGAAGCGCACATCGCCGTTGGCGTCCACCGGCCGGGTCTGCTGGGAGGTGAAGTCCGCTCCGTCCTTGAACTGGAACTCCCCCTCGGTGTTGGCGAAGAGGCGGTAGGTGATGGTCTGGCCGGGCCCGGCGGTGGAGTCGGGGTTGTTTCCGACGACGGTGCCGTCCGAGTCCTTGACGTCGTAGACGAGGCCGTCGAAGTGCATGGAGGCGTTCGGGGCCTTCGCCGGGTCGAAGTCGTTGTCCGGAACGGTGAGAGCGGGAGCGAACTGCCGCGGGATGCGCGTCACCGTGCCGGGCGGCTTCAGGATCTCGCCCGGCAGTGTGAAGATCGCGGCGTTGCGCACGTACTTGTTCAGGGGCGGCGCCGGCTCGTTGAGCCGGTTGGTGAACCGCACCTCGATACAGTCGCCCCGGTTGGCCCGCAGGGCCAACGGCTCGATCAGATCCGTCTCATCCGCTCTGGCCGGGTCCGCGGCGTGCGCGTAGTTGGCGCGTACCGCCGCGATGTTCTGGTTCAGGACGTACATACGCCCCTCCGGCACAACGTCACCGAAGCGGTTGAGGAACAGCGGCACGTTGATCAGGGAGACGTCGAAGGTCCTGGGCGTTTTCCCGACACACGGATGGACTCGGGCTTCTCGACGGTCAGGCACCCGTTCGGCGATCGCGTCGCCCATCATCCACATCGACCCCCCGACGCCGGCTATCCACAGGCCCGCACCGGTGACCAAAAGCAACCTGAGCGGCCAGGGCCGGCCGCGGGACCGGCGCGTCAGCAGGACAGCCACAGCGACGGCGAGTATGAGGAGAGGGCTTATATCGGTGTACAGCGCGGACACGCGTCCTCCTACTAATGACCATGGTTCGATCCCCTCGGAAGGCGTGGAAACTGGACACGACCAGAGGCGGCGGTCGGTAACGCCGCACGATTGACCCGAGACTTCCGATTAGGCAGATACCGTTCTATCCGCATCAACCCCCGGCCCCAGCTACGCATTGTTCGCCGAAAAGTGCGCGTTTGGTAAACCCGTGCAATGTGGCACGCAGGGGCGAATACGGACGGCAGTTGGGAATCGCCCCCCGCCTGGATGTTGGCGATATTTAGCCTTTTGCCGCGACGCGCCGGGCCTGGCGGGTGATGGCGTGTTCGGTGAGGAATGCTCCCTGCGCCGACGATCGGTGATGCCGTCGTATTGGCATGCCCGCGCCGAGGCCCATGCCGAGCAGCTCCTTGAAGCGGGGTTCACTCACAAGCGGTTCGCCATCTACGTGTGGCGTGCCGATCGCGTTGGAGGTGGAACGAAGACCCTCAAGTCACGGCGTTCACGGGAACTCTCCGACCAGGCGGCCACCGCCCTCAAGCAGCACCGGGCCGCACAGGCCGCCCAGCAACTCGAAGCCGGGCAACTCCGGCGAGATCACGGCCTCGACTTCTGCGCCGGTGTCGGGACGGCACTGGACGCCCGGAATGTCCGCCGAGCTCGCCTCGGAGACGTCGGTCAGGCGTTCAGGAAGACCGGCACGATCGTGGCGAGGGCGAGCACCCCCGCGCCGACTTTCGGCCAGGTGAACCCGGGTGAAGCGAGCCACGACACCATCGCGTAGCCGGCCGCCGGCACGGCGATCATGATGGGCGCCGGGAGAAACCCGATGCCGAGGATTTCCAGCCAGCCCCACAGGCCGAACAGCAGGAAGGCGCCGGCGGGGAACGCCGCCCACCCGACGGGCCACCAGTTCGGCAGTCGCGCGGCGGCGCCGAGGATCATGCCGAGCACGAGTGGCGCCAGCACGATCAACACCCCGTCGCCGAAGAAGTCACCGTACGGCGACCAGAGGTAAAAACCGATCGCGGCGGTGTAGATCGCCAGGGCGACCAGCAGACGTCTTCCCCATAACGGCATACGTCCCACAATAGGCTCACGCGGTAATGACGATCTTGCCTTTCGCGTGTCCGTTTTCGACCTCGCGTAAGGCTTTGGCCCACGTGGGGTCCCACAGGTGGTCGGTGCCCGTGGGGGTTCCACGTGGGACCCCCACAACGGCCCACGCCAGCCGAAACGGCATCTCTGTGCGGGTCGTGGGGGTCCTACCCCCGGTTTTCCGTGCCGAGAACCCCACACCCCCTCCCCGGGGCCTCCCACGTGGGACCCCCACACCCCCCGCCGGCGGACCGTCTACAGGAGGGCGATCGTGGAGCGGCAGACCCACTACCGGTAGCGGCTGCGCTACCGATGCCGTTCCCCCTGAACTGGCGGGACCTCTGCAGGTAGCGGCATCCGGCCCGTCCGCCCTGGTCTGCCTTCCTGTGAGGGGATTTCCTCAGGGCGCACCGTTCGCGATGCCCTGGCGATTCCGCGCAGCGGACGATCTGGGTTCTAAGAACGTGGCCGCAGGGCTTCGTATCCCACGGACCCGTAGAGGCGAAAGGCAAAACCGTGGAGCGTGGCGGAAGCACGCCGATTCCTGGAGAACGCTCGCGACGTAGGAGACCTTCTATACGCGGCGTACGTCCTGATTCTGGTTCTCGGCCTCAGGAAGGGTGAAGTACTCGGTATCACGTGACGCACCAAAGAATGAATTGCCCCGAAGGGCGCTGCTGACTTCTATAGTCTCAACGTTCGATATCTTCCTTGGAACACTCGCACGCGAAGTACTCAGGGCCAAAAGCCGCACTCGAAGAGCGGAAAATAATTTCACGCTACAGCAAATCATGGAATTCTCATCTATTGATGAGGCCGAAGAAGCCCTGTTCAGAGATGGCGTCGAGGCATGGACAAAACGGCTTAAGAGGCGAGCCAATCTCGACATGCCGCCGTAGTTCCGCCCGGAGCTGGTTCTCACCCGGCTACGCGATCAAAGCCGCCGTCCCTGAATCGGGCGCGGGAAAGTGACGAGGACGGGTCGGCCCGAAGAGGGCGCATGCCCCGCCCCGCGCCGCCGACGCCCGCAGGGCGGCGGCTTGAACCCGTGAAGAAGGTCATAACCAGTGCCGGCCACGATACGGCCAGCCCAGTCGTTCCATCGCCCGATGCGCAGGCAGCCCCTTCTCCGCCATTCGCAGCGATGCCCCACGGTTTGGTTCGAAAGCTCGCAGAGCAAGACATCGCATCCATCTCCCCGGGCGTAGTCACTCAGTTAGTCACTCGGAAGCTTCGAACGGCACGTCAGCCGCTCTGCGGCGCGGCTTGGAAGCCATCATTCGAGCGAAGCGAGCTCCACCCGAGCGAAGCGAGGCCTGTCCAGGGAGCGCGAGGGGCGGAGCCCTTCGCCAGGAGCGCAGCGACCCGGAGCGAAGCGACGCAGGGGCGCGATAGCGGCCAGGGGGAGCGCGAGGGGGCGAAGCCCTCTCGTATCGGGGGTCCGGGGGTCGCCCCCCGGGGTAAACGAGGAACGGCCCGTGGCAGCCACCCCGAAGGGGTGTCAACCACGAGCCGTCCCGAGAGTGGAGCTATGGGGATTTGAACCCCAGACCCCTTCGATGCGAACGAAGTGCGCTACCGGACTGCGCTATAGCCCCGTGAACGAGATCTAGGCTACCAAACTCCAGCACCCCTTCGCGCCATCCGCGCCCTAGTCCCCCACCGCTCGCCGGTGATCCGCGTACTGGTCGAACACGCCGCCGCGTTTCTTCTCCAGCTCGATGATCTCGGCCTCGAGCGCCGCCGCGGCCACTCGCCGGGCCTCCTGCCGGGCCCGCCGTACTCGGTCGGCCCGGACGCGGGCCGCCAGGTCCTGCTGTTCGTGTTCCAGCTTGGACGCCACCCGCAACAACGTCACGTACAGCCCGAGCAGAAGGGCGGCCGGCACAACGCCCCACCACGGCACCGCGCCGAGGAAGGCGGCGACGGAGGAAACGAGCACCATGGCCATGCACCACAGCAGGGTGCGCCGGCGGCGAACCCGGATGCGGGCCCGGCGGCGGTTGGTGGCGAACTGGGGGTCGGAGGAGGCGGCTGCGGGTTCGGACACCGAGGCCTCCTCTTCCGGCGTTTCCGAAGTCGCGGGTGAGGGCGTCGCTTGATCGGGGGTTTCGATCAAGGTGTCGCCCTCGGTGTTGTCCTTGTCTTCGTCCATTAGGACATAGCGGTCGCGGCGTAGCCACATCGGAACGAGGACGCCGAGCCACATTGCGACGATGGCCAGATATAGGAGGACGCTGCTCATCGGCTGCTCTCCTCCCGGTCTCCGCCCGCCTGCATGCTCACGTCACGCACCGTAAGGCGGCGTGTCACTGATTGACGAGCATTCGGTCCGGTGTGTCGCGAGATCGTCGAAGCTGTTGTCTCCTACGGGGACTCGCCGTGACGTGCGGCCGACGAGTCTCGGGCGCGGCGCCACTGGACGAGCAGGCCTCTCGGCACGTCCTCCACGGTCAGCGCATAGCAGATGTGGTCTCGCCACGCTCCGTCGATGTGAAGTTGCCGTCGGCGTACGCCCTCCTCGCGGAAGCCGAGTTTCTCGACGACTCGGCGGCTGGCGTGGTTCTCGGGGCGGATGTTGGCTTCGAGGCGGTGGAGGCCGGTGGTGAAGAAGCAGTGGTCGACGGCCATGGCCAGGGCGGTGGGGGTGATGCCCTGGCCGGCGAGGGCGCCGTCGACCCAGTAGCCGACCTGGGCGGAGCGGGCCGAGCCCCAGACGATCGCGCCGACGGTGAGCTGGCCGGCGAAGGCGCCGTTGTACGTCACGACCCACGGCAGGGCCAGGCCCTGTCTGGCCTCGCGGCGGAGGGTGCCGACCATGGAGACGTAGGGGCTGAGGCCGGTGCGGAACAGGGGCGTCTCGGGATTGCTGGGTTCCCAGGGGCGCAGCCAGTCGGCGTTGCGCAGGCGGGTCTCCCGCCAGACGCGCACGTCGCGGAGCCGGAGCGGCCGGAGGCCTACTGGGCCCTCCGCCAGGGTCGCGGGCCAGCCGCGAAGTCGATCCACTTGTCAATCATCCCTCTTGTTCACCGAATCGCGCCATCAGACGCGATGGTCACCGCCGCGGATCTGGTCGACCACGTGTCCGAGGATGGGGCCCAGGACGGCCATTCCGTCGCGTACGCCGCCGGTCGAGCCGGGCAGGTTGACGACCAGGGTCGAGCCCGCCTGGCCCGACAGGCCGCGCGAGAGCACCGAGGTGGGCACCTTCTCCCGGTTGACCTGCCTGATCGCCTCGGCGATGCCGGGGATCTCCCGGTCGAGGACGCGCCGGGTCATCTCGGGGGTCAGGTCGGTGGGGGTCAGCCCGGTCCCGCCGGTGGTGACGATGACCTGGTACGCCGACTCGAGCCCCTTCACCAACGCTTCATACACCGGTTCACCGTCGCGGACCACCACGGGGCCGTCGACGGTGCAGCCGTGCTCCTCCAGGAGGGCACGGAGGACGCGGCCGGAACGGTCTTCGTACACCCCCTCGGCGGCGCGGTTGGAGGCGGTGACGACCAGGGCGCGGATCACGGCCGCCGCCAGTCGCCGGTCTTGCCGCCGGTCTTCTCCTCGACCCGCACGTCGGTGATGACGGCGGCGGGGTCGACGGCCTTGATCATGTCGATCAGGCCGAGGGCGGCCACGGTCACGGCGGTGAGGGCCTCCATCTCGACGCCCGTCTTGTCGGCCGTCTTGACGACGGCCCTGATCTCGACGCCTTCGTCCACCACCGTGAGCTCCACCTTCACCCCGTGCAGGGCGATGGGGTGGCAGAGCGGGATCAGGTCGGGCGTCTTCTTGGCGCCCATGATCCCGGCGATGCGGGCCACCCCGAGCGCGTCGCCCTTCGGGGTGTCGCCCGACCTCAGGATCGCCACGGCCTCCTCGGACAGCAGCACACGACCGGAGGCGGTGGACGTACGGGCAGAAACGGGCTTTTCTGACACGTCGACCATGCGGGCCTGGCCCGATTCGTCGAGATGGGTGAGATTCACAGCGGGATCACCTCAACAGTCGTCCCTTCCGGGACCTCGGTCACGTCTTCGGGCACGACGATCAGCGCGTCGGCGGCGGCCAGCGCGGCGAGCTGGTGGGAGCCCTGGCCGCGCGCGGGGGTGACCCGGTCGCCGGCCAGCACGGCGCGCAGGTAGGAGCGGCGGCCCTGGGGTGAGCGCAGCCGGTCGGTGCACACGGCCCGCACGGACGCCGGCGGCGTGACCGGCAGGCCCTGCAACTGCCGGAGGGCCGGGCGCACGAACAGGACGAAGGAGACATACGACGAGACGGGGTTGCCCGGCAGGGTGAAGATCGGGATCTGGTCGTCGCCGACCACGCCGAAGCCCTGGGGCATGCCGGGTTGCATGGCGACCTTCTCGAACCTGACCGTGCCGAGCGGGCTCAGGCCCTCTTTCACCGGCTCGTAGGCGCCCATCGAGACGCCGCCGCTGGTGATCACGGCGTCGGCCCGGACGAGCTGCGCGTCGAGGGTCTCCATGAAGACGCGCGGGTCGTCGGTCACCGAGCCCACACGGAACGCCTCGCCGCCGGCCTCGCGGACCGCGGCGGCCAGCATGAAGCTGTTGGACTCCCAGATCTGGCCGTAGCCGAGCGGGGTGCCGGGCTCGGCGAGTTCGGCGCCGGTCGAGAGCACGGCCACCCGGGGCACCGGCCGCACCAGCACGCGCCGCCGCCCGACCCCGGCCAGGATGCCGATCTGGGCCGCGCCGATGCGCGCGCCCGCGGCCAGGACCACGTCTCCCACGCGCACATCCTCGCCCGCGCGGCGGATCGCGTTGCCGCGCTCGACCGGCTTGTGGACAACCACGCGGGCGGTGCCGCCGTCGGTGTACTCGACCGGCACGACCGCGTCGGCGCCCGCCGGCAGCGGCGCCCCGGTCATGATGCGTGCGGTGAGGCCCGGCCCGATCGCGTGCACCGACGGGTCCCCCGCCGCGACGTCCTCGGTCACCGGCAGCGTGACCGGCGCGCCGGCGAGGTCGGCGGCGACCACCGCGTAGCCGTCCATCGCCGAGTTGTCGAAGGGCGGCAGGTCGACCGGCGCGGTCACGTCTTCGGCGAGCACCGCCCCCAGCGCCCGTTCGAGATCGAGCTCGAGCGGCGCGAGAGGGCGGACGGTCGCCAGGATGTCGGCGAGGTGCCGATCGACCGGTTTGAGATCGCTAGGGCTGTGCCTCATCCAGGAATTCTCGCAGCCAGGGCAGGAACTCGGGCGCGAGGTCCTGCCGCCGCGCCGCGAACTCCACCACGGTCTGCAGGTACTGCAGCTTGTCTCCGGTGTCGAAGCGGCGGCCCCGGAACAACACGCCGTAGACCGGGCCGCCCTCCTCGGGGGTGCTCGACGCGAGCGTGCGCAGCGCGTCGGTGAGCTGGATCTCGCCGCCGCGGCCGGGCGGGGTCTTCTCCAGCACCTCGAAGACGGCCGGGTCGATCACGTATCGCCCGATGATGGCCCAGTTGGACGGCGCCTCCTCTTTCGGGGGCTTCTCCACCAGGTCGGTGATCCGCACGACGTCGTCCTCGTCGGTCGCCTCGATGGCGGCGCAGCCGTACTGGCTGACCTGCTCCTCGGGCACCTCCATCAGCGCGATGACGCTGCCGCCGCGCTGCTGGCGGACCTCGATCATGCGCTTGAGCAGCGGGTCGTTGGGGTCGATGATGTCGTCGCCGAGGAGGCAGGCGAACGGCTCGTGGCCGACGTGCTGCTTGGCGCAGAGCACGGCGTGGCCGAGGCCCTTCGGCTCGCCCTGGCGGACGTAGTGCATGGTCGCAAGGTCGACGGGTTCCTGAATCTGCGAGAGGCGCTTCTCGTCGCCCTTCGCCCTGAGGGCGCCCTCCAGCTCCGCGGCCACGTCGAAGTGGTCTTCAATCGATCGTTTGTTGCGCCCGGTGACCATCAGCACGTCGAGCAGCCCCGCGGAGACTGCCTCCTCGACGACATACTGGATCGCCGGTTTGTCGACGATCGGCAGCATCTCCTTCGGAGTGGCCTTGGTCGCGGGCAGGAATCGCGTCCCGAGACCGGCGGCGGGGACAACGGCTTTGGTTACGGAGTCGAAGTCAGCACCCATGGATGAAGGCTAGTGGAGGGCTCTTTGGACAAGTTCGAGCTGAGGCGTGAAATTCTGCGTGAACGTTCCATCATGGACGCCGACGATCGCCGTGAGAGCGCTCGCCGGGTCCGCGAGACCCTGCTTGACCAGCCATGGGTCCAGATGGCCGGCCTCGTCGCCTGTTATTGGTCGACCGGAACCGAACCCGCCACCGAGGGCCTGATCTTCGCCCTGTGGAAACACGGCGCGACCGTGATCCTGCCGGTGCTGCGCGACGACGACGACCTCGACTGGGCCGTCTACGACGGTCCCGACACCCTCGCGCCCGGCCGCCACGGGATCATGGAACCGGTCGACACCAGGCGCGGCGTCGACACGATCAGAACCGCCGCGCTGGTCATCGTGCCGGCGCTCGCCGTCGATCCTCATTCGGGTGTACGCCTGGGGCGAGGCGGCGGCTCCTACGACCGAGCCCTGGCGAGAGTGGGCCCGAACGTCCCGACCGTGGCCCTCCTCAACGAGGGGGAACTGCGTCCGGGCGTGCCCGCCGAACCGCATGATCAGCGTGTCAGGTACGCGGCGTTGCCGTCCGGGATCCGTGTTATTCCTGTGAAAGAATCTACATAAATCACGAAAGGGGACCTGGTGCGCCTGGACATCGACGGATGGCTCCTCCTGTCCGCCGTGATCGTCCTGGCGGCCGTGGTGTCGGTCAGAGTCGCCCACCGCACCGGTCTGCCCTCACTGCTCCTCTACCTCGCCCTGGGCGTCGCCCTCGGCGAGTCGGGCCTCGGCATCCACTTCGAGGACGCCGAACTGGCCAAGCAGATCGGCCTGATCGCGCTCGCGATCATTCTGGCCGAAGGCGGCCTGACCACCAATTGGGAACACGTGCGCAAGGCCGTGCCGACAGCGATGGTGCTGGCGACGCTGGGCGTCGCGATCAGCATCATCGTGCTGGCCCTGGCCGTGTTCGGCTTCCTCGGCATGGACTGGCGCATGGCCATGCTGCTGGGCGCGATCCTCGCCTCGACCGACGCCGCGGCGGTCTTCAGCGTGTTGCGCCGACTCCCGCTGCCGCCCCGCCTGGCCGGCACCCTGGAGGCCGAGTCGGGCTTCAACGACGCCCCCACGGTGATCGTCGTCGTGATGCTGAGCCAGGTCAGCGCGCCCATGCCGTCGGGGTGGAACGTTCTGGGCACCGCCCTGTGGGAACTGGCCGCGGGCGCGGCGGTCGGCTGCGCCGTGGGCCCGATCTCCGCCTACGCGCTGCGCCGGGTCGCGCTGCCCGCCTCGGGCCTCTATCCGATCGCGGTCCTGGCGGTGTCGTTCATCGCCTACAGCGGCGCGGTCCTGCTGCACGCCTCCGGCTTCCTGTCGGTCTATCTCGCCGCGCTCATCATCGGCAACAGCCAGCTCCCCCACCGGGCCGCGACGAGAGGCTTCGCCGAAGGGGCGGCCTGGCTGGCCCAGATCGGCCTTTTCGTCATCCTCGGCCTCCTCGTCAGCCCCGGCGAGCTGCCGGGCCAGATCATCCCCGGCCTGGTCGCCGGCCTGGCACTGGTGCTGCTGGCCCGCCCGATCTCGGTGGTCCTGTCGTCCTTCGCGGTACGGGTGACGCGCGTCGACCGGGTCAGCTGGCGAGAACAGGTCTTCCTGTCGTGGGCCGGGCTGCGCGGCGCGGTCCCCATCGTGCTGGCGACCATCCCCTGGGCGGCCGGGGTGCCCGGCGCCAAGGAGCTGTTCAACGAGGTCTTCGTGATCGTGGTGGTCTTCACCCTGATCCAGGGCCCCACCCTGCCGTTCCTGGCCCGCGTGCTGGGCCTGTCGAACGACGGCGAGGCCCGCGACCTCGACGTCGAGGCCGCCCCGCTGGAGGAGCTGAACGCCGACCTGCTCCAGGTGCGGATCCCGCCCGCCTCCAAGCTGCACGGCGTCGAGGTCTTCGAGCTCCGCCTGCCCTCCGACGCCGCCGTCACCATGGTCGTCAGGGACGGCCACTCGTTCGTCCCCGACGCCAGCACCCGCCTGCGCCGCGACGACCAGCTGCTCGTCGTGACCACGGCCGCCCAGCGCCGCACCGTCGAAAAGCGCCTGCGCGCGGTCTCTCGCAGAGGCAAACTCGCAGGTTGGTATGGGGAGACAGGGGACTAAACTCCCCCACGGCAACGTTGCAGCTTGCCGATTGCCTTATCATTTAGCAGTCACTTGGGTCGAGTGCCAAGTCACTGAGGAGGACCGCGTGCCCACCTACCAGTACGCCTGCACCAATTGTGGTGAGCAGCTCGAAGTCGTCCAGAAGTTCACCGACGACGCCCTGACCGAGTGCCCCGCGTGCCAGGGCCGCCTCCGCAAGGTCTTCAACGCGGTGGGCATCGTGTTCAAGGGCTCCGGCTTCTACCGGACCGACAACCGCTCGTCCACGTCGTCGTCCACGACCTCGACGTCGGCGTCCAAGCCGGCCACCGAGAGCAAGCCGGCCGAGACGAGCACCCCCGCGAGCCCGGCCCCTGCGAGCACTCCAGCGGCCTGACCTGCGACGAAGCGGGTTGTCCACAGGAAGGCGTATAGGGCCTCACCGGGTCGGGCCGGGGGCGCTAGTGTCGGCGCCATGGTCAATCGTGCAGACGTCGGTGTCATCGGCGGTTCAGGGTTCTACTCCCTGCTCGACGACGCCGAGGAGATCGATGTCGCGACCCCCTACGGGACTCCCAGCGACAAGGTGACGGTCGGGCGCATCGGCGGCCGGACCGTCGCCTTCATCCCCCGCCACGGACGGGACCACGGCTTCCCGCCCCACCGCATCCCCTACCGGGCCAACCTGTGGGCGCTGCGTTCCCTCGGCGTGCGCCAGGTGCTGGCCCCCAGCGCCGTCGGCTCCCTCCGCGCCGAACTCGGCCCCGGCGCCCTGGTCGTCCCCGACCAGCTCATCGACCGCACCTCCGGCCGCGTCCAGACCTTCTACGACGCGGGCGGCGCCGTCCATGTCTCCTTCGCCGACCCCTACTGCCCTGACGGTCGGACCGCCGCCGTGTCGGTCGCGAGCGCCTCGGGCTGGGACGTGTCCGACGGCGGCACCCTGGTGGTGATCGAGGGCCCCCGGTTCTCGACCCGGGCCGAGTCGAAGTGGTTCGCGAGCATGGGGTGCTCGATCGTCGGCATGACGGGGTTCCCCGAGTCGGTGCTGGCTCGGGAACTGGCCCTCTGCTACACGTCGATGTCGCTGGTGACGGACCACGACGCGGGGGTCGAGGCCGGCGAAGGGGTCACCCATGAAGAGGTGATGGCCTTCTTCGCGGCGAACGTGGAGCGGATGCGGACGCTGGTGGGGCGGGTCGTGGAGGCGCTTCCCGAAGAGCGGGCTTGTGCTTGCGGGGACGCGCTGGACGGGATCAAGCTGCCGTTCGAACTGCCCTGATCGGCGGTGTGGGCGGGCGGCGGGTTTCCCTTGATCAAATCAGCCGCCGCCTTCCCAAGGTGGGTCCTAGGTGATCGATGAGTCAGCGACCACCTTGAGGAGCGAGGTCCTGCCTGATCGATGACTTGCCTTGTCACCGCCTTCCCCTGTGCGGACCCTGCGCGATCGATGGCCCAGCCACCGCCTCCACGGGGCCGGTCCTGCGTAATCGATGACTTGGCCGCCGCCTCCCCTGGGTGGATGTCCTGCGTAATCGATGACCTGGCCGCCGCCTCCCCTGGGTGGATGTCCTGCGTAATCGATGACCTGGCCGCCGTCTTCCGGGTGGGTCCTAGGTGATCAATGGCTCGGCCACGGCCTTCCCACAGACTCAGCCGCCACCTTCCACGGCCGGTCCCAGAAGATCGACGGCTCAGCCACGGCCTTCCCGGGGCAGCTTCTCCATGGTCGATGACTCATCCACCACGTCCCCGGGGTCGGTCCTGGGCGATCTGCTCGGCCACCGACTTCCGCTGGCGGGCCCTGCAAGCCGATGGCTCAGTCACCGTCATCCACGGCAGGTCCTGTGTGATCGATGGCTTACCGCCTTCCCCTGGGCGGGTCTCACCTGATTGACGACATGCGTTGCCGCCATCTACCCCCCCGGGACAGGTTCGGCGTGATTGTGCCTGACCTTGGTCGATGACTCATCCACCACGTCCCGGGGTCGGTCCTGGGCGATCTGCTCGGCCACCGACTTCCGCTGGCGGGCCCTGCAAGCCGATGGCTCAGTCACCGTCATCCACGGCAGGTCCTGTGTGATCGATGGCTTACCGCCTTCCCCTGGGCGGGTCTCACCTGATTGACGACATGTGTTGCCGCCATCTACCCCCCGGGACAGGTTCGGCGTGATTGTGCCTGACCTTGTTCTTTGGTGTTCGGCCTGCGGTGGCGGGCGGTCCGTTTCTGTGGAGCGTGCTCGGCGTCGAGTGCTGCTTCTTCTCTTTGCCTGGAGTTCTGTCATGCGGCTTGTGGTGTCGGCGCGGTGGGCTCGTGTGCTTGCCCGGCGGCGGCGGGTGATCTCGGCTGTTCTGCTCGGGCTGGCGGTGGCCGGGGTTCTGGTTTCTGTACGGTCTCCGTCTGGTGTGGCCGTGCTCGTGGCGGAGCGCGATCTTTCTGGCGGGCGTCTTGCGGCCGGGGATGTCTCGACGGTTCGGGTGCCTTCGTCGGTGTTGCCTGACGGGTATCTGGCGGCCGGATCCGCCGTGGTTGGGAGGGTGTTGACCGCGCCTGCACGGCGAGGGGAGGTGCTCACCGATGCCCGGTTGCTTGGAGGTGGGTTGCTCGGCTCGGATGCGCGCGGAGTGGTGGCCACGCCGGTGCGGGTTGAGGATGCCGATGCGGCCGGGCTCGTAACGGCCGGGGATGTGATCGATGTTCTGGCCGCTTATGAGACGCATGCGGAGACCGCGGCCGAGCGGGTGACCGTGTTGACCAGGGCGCAGTCGGAGGAGGGTGGGTTGCTCGTGTTGGCCACGACGACTGGTCAGGCCACCTCGCTGGCTCGGGCGCAGGCCGGGGCACGGTTGTCGATCACCATTCATCCACGCTAGACGCCCGGTTCTGGGGCGGTTCACGGCGTTGCGGGGCGGGGTTGGCGCGGCCGGTTGGCGCCGGGGACGGCGCTTTGGCCCGACAGCGGGCGGGGCCGGGGTGGGCGGAGCCGTAACGGAGAAAGGTTTTTAGAGCAGGGAGCCGATCTTGGGGTCGTATTCCCAGTGCCAGGGTTCGAAGGGGCTCACGTAGGCCCAGTCGGGGTGGATCCAGCCGAATCTCTTGCCGTTCTGTTCGAGCCAGACGAATTCGGTTGATTTGTACACGCGGATCGGGCCGCAGAAGTCGATCGCCAGGCCGAGGCCGTGGTTGCTGCGGCCGGGGATGGCCGCGAGGCCGGGGCGCTGGTAGTAGACGATCTGCTGGTCGCGGAGGCTGCGGTAGCTGTCGACGACGCAGAGGGGCTGGCCGAAGCGTTTCTTGTACGCCAGGTTGAGGTCGGCGAAGGCGATCGCGGCGTCGGCGCGGAGTTCCTCACCCTTGAAGGGCAGCGGGCAGAGCACGTTCGTGGGCAGCAGGCCGTTGGCGTACTCCTCCGCGAGCACGACCCGCGTCGGGTCGCACGCGCCACCGCCGCGCTTCACGCCGAGTTTGGCGAGCGCGGTGGTGAGGGATTTGACCGTCTTCTGCGACTGCTTGCGCAGCGTGTCGATCTCGAACGTGAGCTGGGCCTCTTGGAGGAGCTTGGTGGCCCTCAGTTCCTGCGCCTCCGCGGCGAGCTGCTCGCGGTCCTGAAAGAGGCGGGTGGCGTCGACGACCACGATGTTGCGCCCGGCGATCAGCTGGTTGGCGTCGCTCATCGCCCGCAGCGACGCCTCGCCGTTCGAGCTGGTCAGCATGGACGCCATGTTCCGGCTGGCCGGATTCTGGTACATGACCTCGATCAGGTCGGACAGCGGCTGCCGGATCTTCGCGAGCTCCTGGTCGGCGGCGCGAAGCTGGGTGAGCTTGGCCTCGAGCTGCTTGTTGGAGGAGTCGAACTCCTTCTGCCGCGCGACGAGCGCCTTCGTGGCGGCCTCGATCCCCTTGGCCGCCTCCTCGGCATCCCGCCGGAGCTCGGTCAGCGTGGCCGGATCTTTCTTCGGAGTGGTCTGCTGCGCCGGCGAGGTCCGTGCCGGCGCGGCCTGTGCTGGCGCAGCCATTGAGAGCACCAGCATGACGGCCGCGACCAGTCCCGCTGATCGCACGCTCGACTCCTCCGTTTGCGAATTCGTGACCTCGGTCAGGGACGCACGTTACTACAGCAGGATGCGTGGTCGTGGCCGAGTCGTAGGAGCCGTTACATACCGATTGGCGTGTCTTGTTCCATGTGTGCCTTGTGGACCGTTCGCATGGGTTGGCGCGAGGTTTTCAGGCCGGCTTGCGCGCTTCCTCCTGGCACATCTCCCAGAGCCACGTGTCGGTCCATTCGTCGGGGCAGGGCTGCCTACTGACTGGTCTCGGGTGCGGCCTTGGGGGGGTGGCTTGTCTTGTCGGGGTGGTTCTGGGCTCTTGCTTTTGAGCTGTGGTGGTGTCTGCTGCTGCTGCCTGGATGGGGGGCTGCGCGGGCTTGGGGCGGTGCTTCTTTGCTGGGGCGGGGATGCGGCCTTCGTAGAGGCGGTCCGGGGTGGCCGGGCGGGGCAGCTGGGTGGGGGCCATGAGGACCGGGG
>NZ_BBXC01000012.1:112695-188656 GCF_001570525.1 Herbidospora sakaeratensis | reverse complement strand
GGGCCGGCTTGGCGCGCAGGTACGGGGGGACGCCGAATTCGGTCAGTTCGGCGACGAATAAGCCTAAAGCCAGTACGGCTGGGGCCAGCAGGGCGGCGAGCAGGACCACGGGGCGGAGTGCGCGGCTGCCGGGTCGGCGTCCTCGGTTCACGGGGGTGAGCTCATCACCTCCCTCTCCTGGCGGGGGGGTGGTTGTCTTGGCTTTACCTTTGGGCGGGGGGGATTTGGGGTGTGGTGGGTGGCGCGCGGGGGGCTGTGGTTTCGCTAGGCTTGGGGGGTCGGCTCCCGTAGCTCAGGGGATAGAGCACAGGTTTCCTAAACCTGGTGTCGTAGGTTCGATTCCTACCGGGGGCACCTGATCATCTCCGTCTGACCTGCTGAAACTCGGCCGCAGGGATCTCCGACGGCGCGGTGGGTGGTCTCTCGTTTGGTGGGGCCTCAGACAGCCGGTCATCGGTGGTTCCGAAACATGCCCGGAATGAATCCGGGGCTTTTCCGCAGGTCAGATGGCGAGAACATGAAGGCCCCGGCATGAGCCGGAGTCGATCTCGCTAGCCGACGATCAGCCGTCGAGGACGCTTTCGATCCGGCCGCGAGACACGAGCACCGGTTTCGGGACGACAGGCACCTCAGCCGACCCGACGTTCAAGTTCTTCTGTCATCTCCCCGTATCCGTGTCACCGCCACACAAGAAGCGACGACCGGCAAAACCATCTATCGAACACGCATTCGATATTAGCGTTGTCATTCTGTAGAGCTTCACCACGGGCGAATAAGACTTATAAGACGAATCAGCGAGAGCCACGGGCAGGCGAGAGGTAGCGCAGCAGTGAGCCTTTTTCATCCCCTGTGGCGAGCTTCCGGTCACAGCATGATCGCGATGCTGGAGTACACCGATAACATAGTGAAGCCCCTGGTAGACGGGTTGATCACCACAACTAAATCCGCCACCACCAGGAGCTTCGAGTGTTTTTCTAGCGCTGCGGTCGATTTGTCGTGTTCAACGCTGAACTACGTGGCCGGGATCATCCGATGGCATTTGTAAGGCGATCGGGTCGGCGTGGCGGGCGCTCAGCCGGGCAGTCAAGCTCTTCTTGTGCTGGTCCACCTCCGCTAAGGTGAAACGTTCGCCCAGTTGGCAGCCGGTTTCGGGGTGTCGGTGGCGACTGCCTGGCGGTATGTGGCCGAGGTCGTGCAGCTGCTGTCGGCACGCTCGCCCAAGCTCGCCACCACCCTGCGCAAGGCCCGCAAGGACGGACTGCGGCACCTGATCCTGGACGGCACCCTCATCTGCGCCGACCGGGTCAAGGCCGACCAGCCGTACTACTCGATGAAGCACCGCACGCACGGGATGAACGTGCAGGTCATCGCGGGACCCAACTGCGCCGTCATCTGGACCTCGGGAACGTTGCCGGGGAAAACGCATGACCTGACCGCCGCCCGGATCTGGGGCATCCCCGCCATCTGGACGTAGCCGGGATCCTCACCCTGGCCGACAAGGCCTACCAAGGCATCGGCACCGAGGCCGTGATCACTCGTACAAGGGCAAGAACAAACCCGGGATGCAGAAGCGGGCCAACCGCTCCCACGCCCGGCTCCGCGGACCGGGAGAACGCGCGAACGCCCAGCTCAAGAGCTGGCGCATCCTGTAGCGGTTACGGTACAGCCCGTCCAAGGCAGGCCACCTGGTCAAAGCCATCGCGGTCCTTCAAAACCACCGACTCGCCAGAGGATGAAAAAGGCTCACTGTAGGGTCTCCACCCATTCATCCCTGCCATTTTTGACTTTGATTTTGACCTTGGCGGGCTAATTTCCCACAGTTACTCCGAGTTCCCTGTGCATCGATGTTGCCAGACATACTCACAGTCGCAGGCAGCGGTGGAATCAACCACCTTTCCGGTCTGACCAGCGAATTTCCGGTACCGGCCCAGGTGGTTGATTACTACCACCTCTTCTCCGGCCGTCACCGGGCAATTGCCCTCTGTACCGCGCAAGCTGGTCGAGTTGTTCCTGGTATTCGCCCTCCGGCAGTCCTGCCAAGAAGCGACTCAGGGCTTCGCGCAGTTCCTTGGCCTCCCGGTGCTTGCCTTGGGCATCAGCACGCTTAATCATCTCGAACAGGATGGACGCCTGATTTCTGTGCACCTCCTGTAGGGTCTTCTTTTCCTTCTTCGATGAGCCGGTCCTGCTGACATCAGTCGGGGGTTTCTTCGCCAGCTTCGGAGTCACCTGCGGCCCGTAAGCCCCCCCGTACATGCTCATCTGCTTCTTGGCCTGTATCTGCTGCCGTGGAGTGAGCTCGGGGATGAGTTCCTGCAACGCCGCCCGGACTCTCGCCGATGCCGCACGGTCGAGGGCGAGCCGCGCCCGCCTCAGTTCCGTGATCATGACCGTTGCCCTATCCCAGGCCGACGGCTGGGGTTTCTGCTTTTCGACGGCCTTCACCTCAGGTTCGTCGTGGAACAGGGGTGACAGATCTTGAGCGTGGATCGTCCATGTGAGGTCGCGCCCGCCGGAGTGGCTCTCCGCGACGACCAACGCCGGGGCCACGACCTGGTAAGGCCGTCCGACGCTCACTCCAATCGCCGCCTGGGGGAGCCTCACCCGAACGACGTCGGCCGGAAGGGCGGCGACCGGGCAGGAGATCTCGGCCTCAATGACCCGGCCCTCCGCGACCCTGGGCACCACGGTCAGGAGACTCACGCTCAGCGGGAAGCCGGTGACCGCCATCTCCGTTTGACGCTCGATCGCCGGAGGCGGCGTCGTCACGACCGCGTCGGCGTCCTGCGAGTTTTTCTGGCGGAGCAACTCGGCTAGCGGAGGGGTCCACAGGTGCCCCTTTTCGTCGAGCTTGCAGTCGGCGAGATCGGCGTACAGCGGAATCTTGCCGCCCACTTTGAGCCCGATCTGAACGGTTCGATGAAGCCCATCGTTCCGGCAGTCCACCGTGAAGGCGTGGCCCGTCCGCTTGATCATCTGCTTGGCGAGGGTGACGTGTGGGCCGAACAGCCACTCGACTCTCTTACGTCCCCGTCGATGCTCATCGTCGCGTCGAGGCCAATAGCGCTGCGGATCCCTGCGTAGATCGTCGCGGAGGGCAACAGCGATCAGCAGACCCGCGGTGGTCGTGATCGTCATGCCCGTGCAGGTCCCTCCCTGGCGGGGCACCGTCCCCTCCAGCATCACCGCTTTGACTCGATGGCCGTGCCTCTTCAGCCATTCCACGAGCGCGCGCCGAATGTAGAGGTGATCCGCGCTCGCCTCGTCGTTGCTAGCGCGCTTACAGGTGATGGGCAGGTCGGAACCTTCGGGGTGATGGGCGAAATGGGGCACCCGCGAGGACCCGATACGGGTGTAGAGCTCTCGCCCGCAACCGCCGAGCCACACGCCGCAGAAGAATCGTTTCGCGCTGTATTTCGACCGCAGGAGGATCGCGTCAACCCGCTCGAACGGCATCAGGATCGGCTCGTGCGATTCGGGCGAGCTGAGCACTGCGGTCTGGACCTTACGCTTGTCCGTCATCGACACCCGCCTTGGAAGGCCTGAGAGTGCGGAAAGGCTACAAGATCGGGGCAGCGGTCAACAGATCACCGCTCCCGTCCGAGTGGACACCACGCGATGTGGTGTCCAGACGTCACGAATTTCTTCCGCCGCTTGACCGGCGAGATGAGGGATGCTCGAAGTCCGGTTCGGCCGCGTCCTTCCAGCCGCCGTCAAATCCGAAATAGTCAATCCGGCTCGCGGGCTTCTGTATGCGGTAGATCTTGAATTCTTCGTCCTGCGCGTTCTCCACGACGTAGAGCCAGAACAGATCTCCGTCCTCGACCGCCTGCTCATGCTGGCGGCGCGACAGCATGACGCCGGCGACGGACCATTGACCGCCCGTCGACTTGACCTCGATCCGTCTCTCCAATTCGCCGCGCTCATCGTATGATTCGACGTCGAAGCCCGGGTTGCCGTGGGCCATTTCACGGGGATGACGGCCGCGTTCACGCTCATATTCCATGACGCGCGCAACGCCGGTCCTGTCGATCGGAGACTGGTCTGGCGCCTCGTCGCCGACGGTCCCGCGATCGCCCTCGTCCTCGTCGGTATCCACTACGTAGGAGCGCAGACGAGTCTGCCGCCTGATCCGGGTTTCCGGTCTACCACCCCTGCGGTTTCGCTCGCCGGTTACGTTGCCGCCACCAACGCCGCCACCACCAGCACGCGTACCGCGGCGGTTCTTCTTCTTGTTGCTAGGTTCTCCGTCTCCATCCGGCTCGGTTGCTTCGCCGTCGCCGTCTGCGGCGACGTCAGATGGGCGCTCGGCGTCCATCGGTGCGTCGTCACCGACATCTGCCGTGGGGCTCCACGAGGCTTCGTGTTCGATCGACTGAAGTCTCGCGATACCGAAGTCGTCGAGCGCGCGATGCGCCTCGTCGGGAGAGGCCGCACGCAGGATGGGCTCAAGCCGCATGGCCAGGGGACCAGGGTCGTCGTCGGGCGCGATGGCACGGGCGAGTTCCCGGGCGAGGGCGCGATCCGACGCCCCGTCGGCGGACAGTAGATGGCCCTCGTCGGGCAGCCAGATCGCGTCGGCGCCCTCAGGGCCGATCTCGTACGCGTGGCCGAAGAGTTCGGCGCGATAGGAGACCTGGAGCTGGGGCGCACGCAGGATCGTGAGTCCCCGCAGCTGGTCGAGGAGCAGCTCGTCGTCGAACACCCGCCGAAGCGCGCTTAGACGGTCGGCGATCCTGCCGCGGAGCTCGGTGTCGGCCCGTGCGTCGACATCAACCAGCCTGGCTTCGATGAGTTCTTCGACCCGCCGCACTCCGGCTTCGGCCAGGGCCGGCCAGATGCCGTGAACACGGGGGATCACATTGTGGGCGAGCTGCGGGAAACGCTGGTGCAGCGCCCGGCTGTCCTCGAATAACAGATGGTCCGGACGGGTCAGGATCCCGCGCGGATCAAGGGTTGAGCGTGTATGCCCCAGCGTCGGTAGGACGCGACCGGCCTCGGCATGCTCTAGGTGCTCGGACAGTCGGCTCCAGCAGCCGTCGATAGCCTCCATTCCCTCCTGGTCGACCGGGTCCGTGCCGTAGTCGTCAAGGATCGATCGCAGTACGGCCGCGATCTCGACCGGTCCGGGTTCGACCTTCACGCCGACGGCGTCGAAGAAAGGCTTGAACGAAAGCCAGGCTTCGGGCAGCGTCGTGCCCCACCTGCCGAATGGCGACTGCTGCCAGAACGCGGTCGCGGGTGTGACGAAGCGTCCCCGGCCGACGTGAACACAGCGGGCACCGCGCAGGCCCCTCACCGCGAGGTGGTCGGCGTGGGTGCTCAGCACCCGGTAGACGTCCGGGTTCATCTCGCTCGCGGTTTCCACGCAGTGGAGGAGATGCGCCACGACCGTCCCGACCGGAGGAGTCGGCGGCATGCCGAGCCAGGTCAGTTGAGTGAAGTAGCGGATCTGGAGGGCCGCGGACAGGCCGAGTTCCTTGCCTTTAGTGCCGTACAGATGGCGGGCGTTGGTGGGTAACACCTCGCCGGGTTTGGCACGTCCGCCTCGTTTGAGAGGGAGCCACCGTCGCGTGGTCAGGAAGTCGGGTGGGCCAGCCGACAGGTCGCCACGTACCTGGAGAGTCCGCAGCACCGCCTCGGCCACTGAGGCTTCCAAATCTTCGTCCGCGTCCTCAAGCCTCTGGATCGCGATGGCGAGGGCCTGGTCGGAAGGTGTCTTCTGCACGCCAAGCCAGTCGAGGACGCCGGGCACCACGCCGCTGACGAGTGCGACAGGCAGTTCCGGCGCCAATATCGATATTTCCCGAGACGGCAGGTGCGCGTCCGTCGCGGGATGGAGCCGCTGATCGGTGCAGGGCACGATCGCGGCCGACGCGAGGCTCTGCCTGAGTCCGGCGAGCTCATGCTGGTGGACCGCGATGAGCCTGAGAAGTTCGCTGGCCTGGCTCATGGAGATCCGCTGCGCCCGCGCTGCCGGGAGGGCGTGCAGTTGGATGTACTCGACGACATCGAGCGGTCGCGCGCCGAGCTCGTGAAGGAGTTTCCGATAGTCAAGTGCCGCCGTTTCGGCCACCAGGCTCGCGACCCCAATCGGGTCACGGAAGTCGTTGGGGAGCGACAGCATGGTCAAGGGCTCAAACCCGGAGGCGGTCGGGAAGATCGGAAGCGCGGCGATCTTCGAACGTACGGCGGGAGTGATCCCCGCACTGTTCCGGTTCAGCCACTCAAGGAGGTGGTCGGAAAGCGCACCGAGCACGTCGGTGTCGAGGTGCTCCAGGATGCGCGCGGCATGCGCCACGTCCAGTGGCTGACATGCTTCCTTGAGCCCAGGGCAGTGCGTCTCGATCGTCTCCACGTCCGCGATCAGCAGATCCTCGACCAGGAGCTCGAACAGCGTGCTGTCTTCGTCCGATGCCGGCCACACCACCCGAGACGGCGGCGCGACCATGCCGTTGCGGCACGGAACAATCGCCGCCTCCCCGATGCCGTCGATGTTTGCCACCTTCCCCGGCAGGCGTTCGAGCGCGTCGAGGATCTGGATCAGTTCATCGCGGTTCAGCGGGCCGTCCGATGGATCGAACGCCTCGGTGATGCCTTCGGAACGGAGCCGCCCGATGACATCCCGGCCGGCCAGCAGCTTTATTCCAAAGTCCGTGTACACGCTGTTCGTGTACAGGCGGCGGCGCAGATGCCGGGCGACCACCGGCAGACCGATCTTGACCAGTGCTCCGACTGACTCGTAAAGGTCGGCGTCGGCCGGTAACAACACGTCTTCCGGGCGCGCGCGGTGGCCGGCGATCGTGTCGACGACGAGAAGGCCCGGGATCACCCGACGCAGGTCGCCGAGATACGTCGCGGCATGGTTCGGCTGATCGGTGCCTGCTCGGGTGGACAGGTCCTTGATGCCTCCCAGGAACTCCCAGAACGCCGGCACGCCGAGTTGGTCGGCGAGCCTGCCCGCTTCCTCCGCCACGCCCCGTGCGGCCGCGGAGACGGCTGCCCGGTTCCAGTCGGGGTGCGACCCGGAGGACTCGAAGCGAACGCTCTTCCGGTCAGTGCTGGGGAAGAACGAGGCGTTGACGTGGGCGGGCAGTCCGCTGGGGGTCTGAGTCGGCAGCGTCGCGTAAAGCACGCCGGATTTGAGACCCTGATCGACCGGCACCGCGACGGTGACCGTCGCGGATCGCTCCGGATTGATGAGGCCAGCCGCATGGACCACCAGCGGGCGGGCAGCCGCCGGGAAGCCCGAGTGGATGATGATCCACCGCGTGCTGGACGCCGCGTCGCGCACGATTAGCCCGTCGTCCACGTCCTCGCGCACGATGCGGGACCTGCCCCGCGACGTTTCGAGCTCGATAGCGGTCACATGGCGCAGAAACAGCACCATGGCGTGGGAGCCGTCGACCAGCGCCATCTCGAGTTCCGCGATCGTCTCGTCGGTCACCTGCGGGACTTCGAGTTTCTCCCGGAGCAGACTGGCGGCACGGGCCCAGGGCAGAACGAACGTCGTGCCCGGCTCTCCGTGTGCCCTGACGCATCGCCCGTCACATGATCGGAGACGCTGGCCCTCCTGAGCGGCCTCGTCAAGGATCCAGTGCTCATCGCCGTACAGAAGCTCGGGCGAATCCGTGATCTGGTAGACCGAGGTGAAGCCGACCCCGAACGCTCCGGTCGTCGCTGCGTCCCCTGCCTTGGTGCGTCCGGCGAACCGGCGGAAGGCGTGCAGGTCACATCGCTTCGGCCAGGGGCAGTTGTCGCCATCCTCGCCGCAGTCGGTGAAGTCGCCGTCGTTCCATACTGTGAGGGCGTCTTCGGTGACCGTGAATTTCACGGTGGTGGCGTTCCCCGCGTCGTCGGCGTTCTGTGTGAGTTCATGCGGGATGGTCGTCGCCCCGCCGAGATCTCGCAGCGTCGTCGCGAGCGCGTCGAGATAGTCGGACGACTTCGACAGTGTCCGGCGCTTCCGCTTGCTCACGGCAGGCGTGGCTGCCAGTCGGCGACCGCGCCCGGACCTGTCAGGGCGCGATTCTTCGGCTCGGTCATGGATGGCCCCCTGAGTCTGAGTAGCGGGATGTTCTTGCTCATAGAGACTGGTCATCGCGAGCCCACAGCGAGCCCAGTCGAGATCGCCTCACGCAGATGACTGCGACTCCGCAGGGCTTCTGTTAACGAAGTCAACGCAAATCATATATCAAACTTATTGCCTCACGTGTACTCTATCGGGCAGTAGGGCTCAACTGGTGTGCACAGCGAGAAGCCTGTCGGCCAGCGTGCGATAAGAGCGAGGATTTCCTGTGAACCTGGACGTGGTGGCGGGCCGATTCCGCCTCGTGGCGCCCATCGGCAAGGGGAACATGGGCGAGGTACACCGCGCCGAGGACCTTCAGGCGGGTTCAGTGGGCGAACGCCTGGTCGCGGTCAAGCAGATCCTGCATGGTCGTGCAAGCCTTGATCCCAAGGCCGTTCAGCGTTTCGAGCGCGAAGTGCGCATCATGCGCAGGCTCAACCACGCGAACTTGCCCCGCACGATCGCGGGCGGTGTCGATACCGCTTCGGGCCTGCCCTACCTCGCTATGGAACTGCTTGACGGCGAGCCGCTGGGCGATCTCATCTCCGAAAATCCGCAGCTCCCCATAGCGTGGGTGGCCGCGCTCGGCGCTCAGATGGCCGACGCCCTGTCCGCCGCACACGCCATGGGCGTGATCCACCGTGACCTCAAGCCCTCCAACGCCATGCTGCTTCGCGGTGGCATCGTCAAGGTCCTCGACTTCGGGATGGGCCGCATCGCCGACGACCTCGAAGGTGGCCGGCTGACCAGCACGGGGATGACCGTCGGCACGGCTCGCTACATGGCACCCGAGCAGTTCCGCGGCTCGAACGTCACGCAGGCAGCCGATCTCTACGCCCTGGGATGCGTCCTGTTCGAGTTGCTGACAGGGACGCCTCCCTTCCACAGTGAGAACCACCACGAGCTCGGCGAGAAGCATCTGAACGAGTCACCGGCCCCGATCAAACTGATCCGGTCGGACGTACCTGACGGCCTGGTTCGCCTCGTCGAACGCCTGCTCGCCAAAGACCCTGCCACTCGGCCCGAGGACGCTGTCACCGTGCGTGAGGCGTTGCGTCCCTTCGCCACGGAAAATATCCGGATCACCGGATGGGACGGCTTCGATCCCGTGCGGGGCCTAGCCGAGGCCCCTGTCGAGGAATCGGCTCCTCCTGCGTCGCGGCCCACGAGCGCCGGCATGGACGTCTTCGGGGTGCACCAGCAGCTGATCAAGGACTACCGGGCGTTCACCGAAAGCGGCACGATCATCCGCGACGACCGGATCAAGGCCTTCGTCGAGGACGACCTGGATGCCAAGTCCCAGTGGCCCGACCCGTGGCTGTCGCTGAACCCGTTCTTCAAGTCGGGCGGCACTGTTCTCGAGGCCGTCCAGGACGGCGTCCTCCATCCGGAGTGCGCGCGCATCTTCCAGGTCGGCAAGACCAAGGGCGGCACGGTCTGTGACGGCCGTCCGCTCACGCTCCACCAGCACCAGCTCGAAGCCGTCAGGACCGCCCAGTCAGGCGGATCTTATGTGCTGACGACGGGCACCGGTTCAGGCAAGTCACTGTCATACATCGTGCCAATCGTCGACAAGGTACTCAAAGACCGCGAATCAGAAGGCCCAAAGCCGCGCAAGCGGGTGCGCGCAATCATCGTCTACCCGATGAACGCCCTGGCCAACAGCCAGCTCGAGGAGCTGAACAAGTTCCTGGTACGCGGATACGGCCCCGGCCGTGAGCGGGTCACGTTCGCCCGCTATACGGGCCAGGAAGACGACGCGCGCCGCAAGGAGATCCGCGACAATCCGCCGGACATCCTGCTCACGAACTACGTGATGCTGGAACTGATGCTCACGCGTCCCGACGACCGCCGATCACTCATCAAAATGGCCGAAGGGCTGGAGTTCCTGGTCTTTGACGAGCTGCACACCTACCGGGGGCGCCAGGGTGCCGACGTCGCCCTGCTCATCCGCCGTGTTCGGGAGGCATGCCGCGCCGAGAGGCTGCAGTGCATCGGCACGTCGGCCACCATGTCCACCGAAGGCACGGGAGAGACTCGCCGCGAGGCGGTCGCAAACGTTGCGACCACACTCTTCGGCACTCCGGTCAGCTCCGCGAATGTGATCGGCGAGACCCTCGTACGAGCCATGGAGGAGCCGCCGGACACGGTGCCAGCCGAGCGTCTGATGGCTCCGTCGGCGCCCCGCGCCTATGACGACCTCATCACGGATCCGCTGGCCCGCTGGATCGAGACCCGCTTCGGCCTGACCACCGACGAAGAAGACCGGCTGGTCCGGCAGAAACCCGCCAAGATCGAGGAGGCGGCGGCGGAACTCTCCATGGCGAGCGGTGTGGACGCGGAGACATGCGCCCAAGCGGTCCGCGCCACGCTCAAGGCGGGCTCGGAGGCCAGGCACTCGGTCACCGACCGGCCACTCTTCGCCTTCCGCCTGCACCAGTTTCTTTCCAAGGGCGACACCGTCTACGTCACCCTGGAGAACGAGACCGAGCGCCATCTGACCCGCGACTACCAGCTGTACCAGCCGGGTTCTGACAGCAAGATCCTGCTGCCGCTGGCCTTCTGCCGCGAGTGCGGTCAGGAATATCTGACGGTCTGGCGAAACGAGAAGGACGGCACCGTCGTGTACGGCACCCGCCCGGAAACCGCCGCCACAGGCGGCCGAGCCGGAGACGGCTACCTCTACATCGACTCCTCCCGGCCGTGGCCCTCCACCGTGGAGCAGGCGATCGCCGACCGTCGGCTGCCGGAGTCCTGGCTCGAGTTCGACGAGCAAGGTGGGGAGGTCGTACGCGACTCCTACCGGGTGAGGGTGCCGCGCTCCGTCACCGTCGATCCGTATGGCGTCGAGGGTCGCAGCGAGCTGAAGGCGGCCTTCATCCCCTCACCGTTCCTGTTCTGCCTGAACTGCGGGGTGAGTTACGAGCAGACGCGCGGTAAGGACTTCGCCAAGCTGGCCCGGCTCGACCAGGAAGGCCGGTCCTCCGCGACGTCGCTGATCTCTGCCTCGATCGTCCGTTCACTCAAGGAGGCTCCGGCCGAGACGTTGAAGAAGGAGGCTCGCAAGCTCCTGACCTTCGTCGACAACCGGCAGGACGCCTCCCTTCAGGCCGGTCACTTCAACGACTTCGTGCAGATCACTCAGCTCCGCAGCGCGCTCTATCACGCTGCCAGGGCAGCGGGCGCGGAGGGCATCCGGCACGAGGATCTGGCCTCCCAGGTGTCTCAGGCGCTCGGGCTGAGCGTGGCCGACTACGCCGCAGGCGACGACCTGCCTCCGTCGCTGACGGCCAGAGCCGCCAAGACGCTGCGTGACGTCATCGCCTTCCGTCTCTACCTGGACCTGGAGCGCGGCTGGCGGGTCACCATGCCGAACCTCGAGCAGACCGGTCTCCTGGTCATCGACTACACCGACCTCGACTGGATCGCCGACAACGAGCAGCGTTGGGCGAAGGCTCACCTGGCACTGCGCGCGGCCGAACCCGGACGCCGCGCCGAGATCATGCGGACTCTGCTGAACGAGATGCGCCGGGCCCTGGCCATCGACGTCGAGTATTTCCGGGAGGACTTCGACATCCTCCAGCGGGCGAGCGAGGAACGACTCATCGACCCGTGGCGACTGGCGATCGGCGACAAGCCGAAGGTCGGCACCGCCTATGCGCAGAGCTCCCGGCCTGGTATCGACCGCTCCGGGCTGTTCCTCTCCGGCCGCGGCAAGTTCGGCAAGTACCTGAGGCGAGTGCACTTCCCAGAGCTGACCACCGAAGACGCTCAGCAGATCATCGTGAATCTCCTGGAAGTGCTCTCCACAGCCCATCTGGTGACGAAGATCGCGGGTGCGCCACAGCGGTCTGGCCGTGTCCGTCGGCCCACCGGTCCCGTCATCACCGGATACCGTGTCGCCGCCGGCGGCCTCATCTGGCGGGCCGGGACCGGGGAGACCGGTGGTCACGACCCGCTGACCCGGACCTACGCCAGTGGCGAGGGCCCGCGGGTCAACGTCTTCTTCCGTGACCTCTATCGCGACACCGCCACCGCACTGGCAGGCCTGACCGCCCGGGAGCACACCGCCCAGGTCTCCCCCGAAGAGCGGACGCGGCGCGAGGACGCTTTCCGCGAGGCAGAGCTGAAACTGCTCTATTGCTCCCCCACGATGGAATTGGGCGTCGACATCTCCGACCTCAACGCCGTGATGATGCGGAACGTGCCGCCCACACCGGCCAACTACGCCCAGCGCAGCGGCCGCGCGGGCCGATCCGGCCAGCCCGCACTGGTGACGACCTACTGCGCCACCGGCAACAGCCATGACCAGTACTACTTCCGCCGCTCCGAGCGGATGGTCTCCGGGGCGGTCGCACCGCCCCGGCTCGATCTGGCCAACGAGGACCTGGTCCGATCCCATGTCCAGGCCATCTGGCTGGCCGAGTCGCAGCTCAAACTGGGCAACACCATTCCGGGCATCATCGACCTCAGCTATGACGAGAACGTCCGGCGGCCCAATCCGAAACTGCGCCTGCACTCCGGCGTCGACGCCGACGTACATGACCAGGACGCGCAGCGAAAGGCCGTCGCGGCCGCCCACCGCGTGTTCAGCGGAGTGCTGACCACGTTCGCCGACACCACGTGGTGGGACGAGCAGTGGATCGAGGAACAGGTCCGCCGGGCACCGGAGACGTTCGACCAGGCCTTCGACCGCTGGCGGGACCTGTTCCGCGCCGCCCTCGTGGATCAGGCCGAGCAGAATCGGCGCCGGCTCGACCACACACTCACCGAACGCGACCGCAAGATCGCCGAAGGCCGCCGCAAGCAGGCCGAGACCCAGCTCGACCTGCTCAAGAACGAGAGCGTCGACAGCAAGTCGGTGCTTTCGGACTTCAATCCCTACCGTTACCTGGCCAGCGAAGGGTTCCTGCCCGGCTATTCGTTCCCGCGACTGCCGCTCGCCGCCTACATCCCCACCGTCGGACGCCGTTTCGGCGAGGGCGACTACCTTCAGAGGCCCCGGTTCCTGGCCATCCGCGAGTTCGGTCCCGGCGCGCTCATCTATCACGAGGGCTCCCGTTACCAGGTCGAGCGCATCCAGTTGCCGCCCGACTCCTCGGGAGATCTGGTCACCTCCGACGCGCAGCGATGCGTCTCCTGCGGCTACCACCACGACGTCAGCGAACGCAGCGACCGATGCCAGATGTGCCGGGAACCGCTTCCCGCGCCCACGCGCGGCCTGCTTCAGCTGCACACCGTCTTCACACGACGCCGGGAGCGGATCTCCTCCGACGAGGAGGAGCGGCGCCGGGCCGGTTTCCGGCTGGTCACCTCCTACCAGTTCAACGACCACGGTCTGCGGTCCGGCCGCCGGGACGCGATCGTGGCCGACGCGGCAGGACAACTCGGGACCCTGTCGTTCGGGGACTCCGCCACCGTCCGCATCTCCAACCTCGGACGGTTGCGCGCCAAGGAGAACGAACCTGACGGTTTCTGGCTCGACCCCGCCGACGGCCGCTGGCTGAACGAGCGCGAGGCGTCCGAGTCCTCTGGCGATTCCAGCGAGATGCCTGTCGTCGACGCCGATGGCAACGAGAAGCGGCAGCGCAAGCGGGTCATCCCCTACGTCCAGGACACCCGTAACATCCTGGTCCTGAAGTTGGATGAACCGCTGCCCGAACCTGTCGCGCTGTCCCTCATGTACGCGCTGGAGCGCGGCATCGAAGCCGCCTTCGAGCTGGAGGACTCCGAGCTGAACAGTGAGCTCCTGCCTCCGAACGACGGCCCCAGGAACCGCATGCTGTTCACCGAGGCCGCCGAGGGGGGCGCCGGCGTGCTGCGCCTCATGCAGTCAGAGCGAGAAGCACTGGCCAGCGCCGCCGAGGAGGCCTTGGCTATCTGCCATTTTGCGCCGGACGGCACCGACCTAGGTGGCGCCCACCCTGATCGGCCGTGCGCACGTGGATGCTACGAATGCCTGCTCACGTACGGAAACCAGCCGAACCACGCTGTGATCGATCGCCACTCGATCCGCGACCTGTTGCTGCGCTTCGCCAGGGGCGAGGCGACCACGACGGGGCGGGGCGAAAGCCGTACCGAGCAGATGGAACGGCTGAAAGGGCAGGCGGACAGCAGCCTCGAAGGCGACTTCGTCATCTGGCTGAAGACGCGGGGTCTGCGCCTGCCCGACGAAGCGCAGACCTTCATCACCGAGGCACTGGCCAGACCCGACTACGTCTACCGGCTCCCCGGAGTCAAGGTCGCGGTCTTCGTCGACGGCCCGGTCCACGACGACTCGGTGGTCGCCGAGCGGGATGCCGAGGCCGAAGACCGCCTCTACGACGGCGGCTGGGACGTGGTCCGCTTCCCCCACAACGCTGACTGGGCAGCCATCGTGGCGCAGAATGAGCGCTACTTCGGAACCGCGACGACACGAGGAAACTCCTGATGCCCACCTACTCCCCCGGTTCGTTGGTGTCCGCCCGCGGCCGGGATTGGGTCGTGCTCCCCGAGAGTGCCCCCGACATGCTGGTGCTGCGTCCGCTGGGCGGCGCCGACGATGACATCGCGGCCGTCTTCCCGGCTTTCGAGACGGTAGGCAGCGCCCAGTTCGCCCCGCCTTCGCCCACGGATCTGGGCAACCAGCACGACGCCGGTCTGCTTCGCGCCGCGTTGCGCATCGGATTCCGCTCCGGGGCGGGACCGTTCCGATCGCTGGCCGGGATCGCGGTCGAACCCCGTGCCTACCAGCTCGTTCCGCTGATGATGGCACTGCGTCAGAGAACCGTGCGCATGTTGATCTCCGACGACGTCGGTATCGGCAAGACCGTCGAGGCCGGTCTCATCGCCGCCGAACTCCTCGCGCAGGGCAGCGCCGATCGCCTGGCCGTGCTCTGCTCTCCCGCCCTGGCCGAGCAGTGGCAGGAGGAGCTGCGCACCAAGTTCGGCATCGACGCCGAACTGGTTCTGGCCTCCACCGTCTCCAGACTGGAGCGCGGACTCGACCTCGGTCAGTCACTCTTCGACCGGCACCCGCATGTGATCGTCTCCACCGACTTCATCAAGTCCACCCGCCACCGCGATGACTTCGTCCGGCACTGTCCCGATCTGGTGATCGTGGACGAGGCGCACACCTGCGTCGCAGCCGACGACGCCACCTCGGCCCAGAACCAGCTCCGCTACGAACTGCTGCAGCGGGTGGCCGCGGAACCGGAGCGGCATCTGCTGCTGGTCACCGCGACCCCGCACAGCGGCAAGGAGAGCGCCTTCCGCAACCTCCTCGGCCTGGTCAAGCCGGAGCTGGCTCGCGTCGAGCTCGACCTTGACTCAGACCGCCGATTGCTCGCCCAGCACTTCGTCCAGCGTAAGAGGGCAGATGTACGGCAGTTCCTGACCGTGAGCGACGGCCTGGCCGACGACTCCCTGGCCGAGGACACCGCCTTCCCTTCCGACCGATTCTTCAAAGACGAGACCTACCGGCTCTCGCCCTCCTACCGCGCCCTCCTGGACGACGCGATCGCCTATGCCGGCGAGCGGGTCAGTGCCGCCGGTGACCGCGGCAAGCGGGAGGCCAGGATCGCCTGGTGGTCGGCGATCGCCCTGCTCCGTTCCCTGGTCTCCTCCCCGCGCGCCGCCGCCCAGACCCTGCGCACCCGCTCGGCCGCCGCGCTGGCCGCCACCGCCGAGGAGGCCGACAAGCTCGGTGCGCCGCTCACCGGCGACGGCGCCGACAGCGACGTCATGGAAGGGCTCGACGTCGCCCCGGGTGCCGAGATCGACGATGCAGGTGTACGACTGGCGGAGCTCGCCGACCGTGCCGAAGCCCTGGAAGGCCAGACGCAGGATCTGAAGCTGGCCGCCCTGGTCAAACACCTCAAGTCGTTGATCGCCGACGGCTACCATCCGATCGTCTTCTGCCGCTACATCCCGACCGCCGAGTACGTCGCCGAACATCTCGACGGCAAGCTCGGTAAGAAGACCGTCGTCCGCGCGGTGACCGGCACGCTCTCCCCGCAGCAGCGACTCCAGCGCATCGCGGAACTGGCCGAGGAAGCCGGCACCGACGCGGCGGCCCGTCGCGTCCTCATCGCCACCGACTGCCTGTCGGAAGGTGTCAACCTTCAGCACCACTTCGACGCGGTCGTCCACTACGACCTGGCCTGGAACCCGACGCGCCACGACCAGCGCGAGGGCCGCGTCGACCGCTACGGCCAGAACAAGGACACCGTCAAGGTCATCACCCTCTACGGCAACGACAACGGCATCGACGGCAAGGTCCTCGAGGTGCTCATCCGCAAGCACCGGCAGATCCGCAAGGACCTCGGCATCTCCGTCTCCGTGCCCGACGCGGCCTCCACCGGGGTGACCGACGCGATCGTCGAGTGGATCCTCATGCGGAGCCAGCGGCCCAACCAGGATGCGCTCTTCGACATGGAGGAGATCGACCGCAAGGCCACCGTTCTCGAGTCCGACTGGAACTCGGCCGCCGAACGTGAGCGCAGCTCCCGCTCCCGTTTCGCCCAACGCTCCATCCACCCCGAAGAGGTGGCCCGCGAGGTCGCCGCCATCCGCGACACTTTGGGCCGGGGTGACGAGGTCCGGGATTTCGTGCGGCAGGCGTTGCCCGCGCTCGACGGCGTGCTGCGAGAGAGCGGCTCGGGCGATTTCACCGTCGACGTGACCGGGACCCCCGCGGGGCTCCGCGACGCGCTCGCACCGGTCGTCGGCGGCGACGCCGTCGAAGCGGGTCGCCCGATCTCGTTCCGGACCACGGCCGCGGTGGCACGCGGTGAGGTGGCCCTGGTCCGCACCGATCCCGTCGTCGGGGCCCTCGCCGGATACGTGCTCAACACCGCATTGGAGAAGGTGGGAACCGAGAGGCGTCTGGCCAAGCGCTGTGGTGTCATCCGTACCAATGCAGTGCACACGCGCACCACCTTGCTTCTGGTCCGCTACCGCTTCCACCTCACGCTGCCCTCACGATCGGGCGAGCGGCAGATCGTCGCCGAGGACGCGCGGCTGCTGGCATTCCAGGGTGCTCCGGCGAACGCCGTCTGGCTGTCGGACGAAGAGGCGCTCGGCCTTGTCGAGGCGACCGCCGACGACAACACCGACCGGGCCTTCGGTGAGCGCACCATGGCCCGTGTGCTCGACGGCCTGCAGGCGACCTCCGATCATCTGGGCGTCTACGGCAAAGAACTCGAAGCCGAGCTCCGCGAATCCCACCGCCGGGTTCGCAGCGCCTCAGGCGAGATCGTCCGAGGTCTGGACGTCACCGTGCAAGAATCCGCCGACATCCTCGGCGCCTATGTCTATCTGCCCGCCGGAGGGGCCGCCTGATGTCCGCCGTCACCCGCAACCAGGTCTTCTCCGCCGTCCACACCGTCGGCGGGCTGCTCCCCGCGGACATGCTGCTGCGCATCTCCGAGGGCAAGGACGTCATCGGTTCCAAGCCGGCCGACTACAAGGTGATCGGCTCCCGCTCGGTGCGCGACGACGCCGAACGACACTGGGACTATCTCAAGTCGGTCTGGAAAGAACTGCGCGGCAAGCTGCCGGTCGCCCCCGAGGCCGCGGTCCCTGCTGACCCGACGGGCCTGGCGACCAACCAGTGGCTGGCGCCGCTCTTCGCCGAGCTCGGTTTCGGTGACCTCACGTCCGTCGGCGGTTCTGGGCTGCCGTCCGACGACGGCGGCAAGACCTTCGTGATCAGTCATCGGTGGAACCACGTCCCCATCCACCTGGTCGCCTGGAACGCCGGCCTGGACAAGCGTGGCGCGAACGCCGTCCCGCCGCAGTCCCTGGTCCAGGAGCTGCTGAACCGGACCGAGGCACACCTGTGGGGTGTCGTCACCAACGGCCGCAGCCTTCGGCTGCTGCGGGACTCCAGCGCCCTGGCCACCGCGTCCTATGTCGAGTTCGACCTGGAGGCGATCTTCGACGGCGAGCTCTTCAGCGAGTTCGTGCTGCTCTACCGACTGCTGCACTACTCACGCTTCAAGCTTGAAGAGGGCGAGGCGCCCTCGGCGTGCTGGCTGGAGAAGTGGCGGGTCGATGCGATCGCCTCCGGCACTCGTGCCCTGGACAGCCACCGCGACGGTGTCCAGAAGGCCATCACCTCGCTCGGCACCGGATTCCTCAAGCACCCGGCCAACGACAAGCTCCGCGCCGACCTGGACGTCACCACTTTCCACGCCGCCCTGTTGCGGATGGTCTACCGGTTGATCTTCCTCTTCGTGGCCGAGGACCGCGACGTGCTCCACCCACCGCGCATAGATGAGGAAACCCGCAGGCGCTATGCCGACTACTTCTCCTCCGCACGGCTTCGTCAGCACGCCCTGCGCCGACGCGGCACCTCGCACACCGACCTCTATCAGGCACTGCGGATCGTCCTCGACGCCCTGGCCGACGAAAACGGCCGCCCCGAGCTGGGACTGCCGGGTCTGGGTGGGCTCTTCGACGACACGGCGTCCGATCTCCTGCTGCGGGGAGCGTCGCTGGCCAACGCCTCTCTGCTGGAGGCGGTCCGGCACCTCGCACGTGTAAGAGACGTCGGCTCAAGCCGTTGGCGACAGGTGGACTACCGCAACATGGGCTCGGAGGAACTCGGTTCGATCTACGAGTCACTTCTGGAGCTGGTCCCCAAGCACAGCGCCGTCGACCGCACCTTCGAGCTGGTCAACCGGCTAGGTAACGACCGTAAGAAGACCGGCTCCTACTACACGCCTAGCTCACTCATCGAGACCCTGCTCGACTCCACACTCGACCCGGTCATCGACGACGCACAGAAACGGGGCGAGATCAAGGCGTCGGAGGCGGGGAAGCCGGATCCGGCCGCACACATCGTCGCCGAGTTGCTGTCGCTGACCGTCTGCGACCCCGCCTGTGGTTCCGGGCACTTCCTGGTCGCCGCCGCTCGCCGGATCGCCAAGCGGATCGCCGCCGTGCGGGAAGGCAACCCCGAACCGACGTTCGACGCGGTCCGTCGAGCCCTGCGGGAGGTCGTCAACAGGTGTGTGTACGGGGTCGACCTCAACCCGATGGCCGTCGAGCTCGCCAAGGTGTCGCTCTGGCTGGAGGCGATCGAGCCGGGCAAGGCTCTGGGTTTCCTGGACGCCCACATCAAGCTGGGCAACGGGCTGATCGGAGCCACGCCGGCGCTGATGCGTGACGGCATCCCCAGTAAGGCGTTCAAGGCGGTCGACGGCGACGACATCAAGTTCGCGGCATTGCTTCAGAATGAGAACGAGCGGGAGCGCGCTGGCTGGAGCGGACTGTTCAACCGATCGACGACGACGAAAGTAGCCAACACCGCATTCGTCCCTGGCCTCCGGGCCATCGCCAATGCGCCGGATAACACGTTGATGCAGGTCCATCGGCAAGAGGCCGACTACCAGGACTGGGAGTCATCTCTCGACTACATCAACGCCCGACACCTCGCCGACGCCTGGTGCGCGGCTTTCATGTGGCGAAAAACCAAGGACGCCCCACCCGCAATCACACACGACGTCTTCCGCTCTCTCCAAGATCCAGAGGCTGATGCCCCTTCGCTAGAGATCCGCGACGAAATCGTGCGACTACGTGACGAGTACCGGTTCTTCCACTGGCACCTGGCGTTTCCCGACATCTTCCATGTCCCGGAGGGTGACTCCGGCAAGGCCGTGGACCTGGCAACCGGCTGGTCGGGTGGCTTCTCCTGCGTGCTCGGCAACCCGCCCTGGGACAGATTGGAATTCGAGGACAAAAAATACTTCAGCGTCATTGAGCCGTCAATCGCCGAAATTGCCGGCGCGGCGCGAGGCAGACGTATCGCGGCTTGGGAGAAGGAAAACCCCGAGGCGGGGATGCGGTATCAAGCCGAGCGGCGCAAGCTGAAGTCCACATCACTGTTCGCGAGCAGCTCCGGCGTCTTTCCACTGTGCGCGAAAGGACTCACGACTGGCGGCGTTACCAAACTACAGGTGGATCAGCTCTTCGCCGAGCATTTCTCCACCATCGTCGCCCCGGACGGTCGCTTCGGCTGCATCATTCCGACCGCTATCGCAACGAGCGCGGGTGCACAGCATCTGTTTGGCGATCTGACCCGCCGCGGCGCCATTTCCCTCCTCTATGATTTCGAGAACCGCAAGAAACTCTTCCTCGGAGTAGACTCTCGCTACAAGTTCTGCCTGCTTTCACTGATGGGAAGCGGTCTACGGGAACCAGCGGCGAAGTTCGCCTTCTTCCTAGAAGATTCGGCCGATCTTGACGACGCTGAACGCGCCTTCGCCCTCAGCCCCGAGGAGATCGCCACCATCAGCCCCAACACCGGATCACTTCCGATCTTCCGCACACGGCGAGACGCCGACCTCACGCTCGCGATCTACCGACGCCTGCCAGTACTGAGCAATGAATCCTTGGGTGGTGGCAACCCATGGCCGATAGAATTTAAATATCTCTTCCGGAACGCCAACGATGGCGATCTCTTGCGCACGCGGGAGGAACTGGAGGCGGAAGGTTGGGAACTCCAGAAGAATGTCTTTGTTCGCGGCGAAGGAAAGATGCTTCCGCTGTACGAAGCGAAAATGGTCGACTTCTTCAACCATCGCGCCGCAGACGTAGTCAAGAGCGAAACGGCAGTAAATCGCCAAAACCAGCCCCGCTACTTGGACACCGACAGCCTTAAGGATGCAGGACGATCTGTCGTTTCACTCAACTGGATAGACCAGCGCGATTGGATCCCAGTTCGAAGAAAGGATAAGGAACTTAAGGTTCCAGGTATCTCTCCGCGACTGAATGATGTGAAGTGGGAACGGAGCTGGCTATGCGGCTGGTGCGATGTAACATCGTCGACCAACGAGCGGACCGCCATTCCAGCCTTCATTCCGCGTACGGCCGTCATCCACACGTTCCCGCTGATGTTCCCTCATGTACCGCCTCCACTCGTGGGGGCGCTTATCGCTGCCCAGAGTTCCCTGGTCTTCGATTTCGTGGCACGACAGAAAGTCGGCGGCATCCACCTGGCGCTGATGGTCTGGAAGCAACTCCCCGTTCCCACTCCCGATAACTTCGCTCCCCACATTCCATTCATCATCCCGAGAGTGCTCGAGCTTGTTTACACTGCCCATGACCTGGTTGGACTCGCGCGCGACCTCGGCGATTCCGGCGCTCCCTTCGAGTGGGACGTGCAGCGCCGTACAATGATCCGCGCCGAGCTGGACGCCTACTTCTTCCACCTCTATGGGATCGCCCGCGACGACGTCGACTACATCCTCGAGACATTCCAATCCGAGACCGGTGGACTGAAGAACAACGAGATCGCCAAATACGGTACCTACCGCACCAAGGACCTCGTCCTCGCCGAATACAACCGCATGGCCCCCGCAGGTGTCAGCCTCGACACCCCACTCGTCGACGGCGAGAACTACACCTCCACGCTGTTCCCACCGCCCGGCCACGGCCCCCGCCATCCCGCTGACGCCGGTCGTACCGGTAACGGAGTGACTTGATGTCCACCGAGTATCCCGAGTTCCACATCCGCCTACCGCACGGCGGCCCCTCAGGCCGCGGGCGGTTACTGGACGAAAAGGGAACCAACGGCAGCCAGAAATTCCTGGTACTGGCAGGATCACCGGTCCGGCCAGAAGTGGTGCCGTCTTTTCCAACGCGGATGCCTTCCTCCAACGACTTGCGTGAACACCAGATCGCTGCGGGCAAGATCGTTCAGTCGGCAAGCTGGCCCGGCTATCTGGAGACGGCCGAGGACATCATCTACAACTCCCCTTCGGCCGCAGCCGAGATCCTGCTTGGCCGTAGCTCCAACGGCTGGACGGAATGGAAGAGCGCCGGCGGCCATCCCCTCGGCGACTACCTGCAGACAGCTGTCGCAGGCCCCAGCCGTGCCTGGCTGATCCGTGGTTCCAATGTCGCCGGGGTCAACCTCGTTCAGCGCCTCTGGCTGCCCGAGCAGCGCGTGAGTCTCGCCGCGAGCCGCCTGCGCGAGGGCGTTTCGCAGGGCATGACCAAAGACCAGTTGCGCGGGTTCGTCGAGGAGGACTACGCGTCCCGTCCCTACAGCGAGCGGTCACGGCTGGTCGACGAGTTCCACATCTTCCTGTCCCGGATGAAGCCGGGCGATACGGTCTGCACGATCTCCAACGGCCTGCTCCATGTCGGAGAGGTCACCGGCGACGTCGAGCAGGTCACCTCCGATGCGAACCGGTCCAACCTGCGGCGGCCGGTGGAGTGGCAGAGCATCGGCTACACGTACGAGGAACTGCCTGAGGAGCTCCAGCAGAAGCTCTCCACCCAAGACGACGTCGTGGACCTCACCTCCGTCGAAGCCCTGCTCGTCGGCCTCGGGCGCAGTGACGAGGAACTGCTCGACGAGGCCGAGGGGCTGGACGGCGACTCGACCGGAGAGATCCCCGCGATCGTCGCCCGGCGGGAGCTGGAGCTGCCGGAGCCGACCAAGGAACTGGCCGACGACCTGCTGATCCACGACGTGGAGTGGCTACGTGAAGTGCGCGACCTACTGTGGGACGACCGTCAGCTGGTGCTGTACGGCCCGCCCGGCACGGGCAAGACCTTCCTGGCGCTCAAGCTGGCGGAATTCCTCGGTGGCGGCCCTGAACAGGTCAAACTGGTTCAGTTCCATCCGTCCTACGCCTACGAGGACTTCTTCGAGGGCTTCCGGCCGAAGGAGGACCCGGAGACCCGGCAGGTCGCCTTCCGGCTCACAGCGGGGCCCCTGCGTGAGCTGGCCGATCTGGCCTCCCGTGAGGGCAACCGGCACGTCCCGCACTTCCTCATCGTCGACGAGATCAACCGGGCCAACCTGGCGAAGGTCTTTGGCGAGTTGTACTTTCTGCTGGAATACCGCAACAAGTCGGTGCGGCTCACGTACTCGGGAGACGACTTCGCCCTGCCGCCGAACCTGTTCGTCATCGGCACCATGAACACCGCCGACCGTTCGATCGCGCTCGTGGACGCCGCCATGCGCCGCCGCTTCTCCTTCGTCGAACTGTCACCGAGGATCGAGCCGACCCGTGGCCTTCTGCGCCGATGGCTAGAACGGGAGGAACACGATCGCGAACCGGCCGACCTGCTCGACATACTCAATCGGCGCATCGTGGACGCGGACTTCCGGATCGGGCCGTCGTACCTGATGAAGAAGGGTGTCTACCGCGAGGGAGGACTGGAGCGTGCCTGGCGCACGAAGATCCTGCCACTACTCGAGGAACATCACTACGGCGAGGGCGTCGACGTCGAGCAACGTTATGGCCTGAAAGCGCTGCGGGCTGCGATCGAGTCGTCGTGACTCCGATCGAGCTGAGGGAACGCGGTCCGGCACGCTCGGTGGCGCTGCCCGCCGCCGTCGGCCAGGCTCTGGCAGCCTCCGGTCTCGTCGAAGCCACACCCGATCCGTGGCATCCCGGTCAGTGGCGGCTGAAGGCCCGACGGAAGATCGGTGCGGCCACGGTCATCGCGCCCGACGGGCAGACGATCGCCCTGCACATCGCCCCCAAGCTGCCTATCAGCCGACTGCTCTTCCTCCTCGGCTACAGCCTCGATCCCAAAGGCTGGCGGGCCGACGAGGTACAGCTCGGTGAGGCCACGGACCTGCTGCCGGTGCTCGCCCGGCTCTTCGCCCGGCAGGCGGACACGGCTCTGCGGCAGGGGTTGCTGCAGGGCTACCGGGCAACGGATGAGACGGCTCTCGTGGTGCGGGGACGTATCCGCGAGGCGGAGCAGATCCGCCGGTATCACGGCCGGATGATCCCGCTGGAGATCGCGCATGACGAGTACACGACCGACATCGTGGAGAACCGGCTGCTGCGAACCACGGTCGAGCGGCTCCGCCGGTTGCCGGGGGTCGATCACGATGTGCGTGGCGGCCTGCTGAGACTCCGGCTCCGCCTGGGCGACGTCACGCCGATCGGACGCGGTCAACGGTTACCCGCTTGGAGGCCCAGCCGGCTCAACGCCCGCTACCACCATGCGCTTCGGCTGGCCGAGCTGTTACTGCGCGGCAGCTCCGTCGACCACCTGCCCGGAGAGTTCACCGTCAGCGGCTTCCTCTTCGACATGGCGAAGGTCTTCGAGGACTTCGTGACGACCGCGCTGCGTGAGATCAGCACCGGCCCCTGCGTTCTGCAGGCAGGTCACCACCTCGACGAGGGTGGTGCGATCCGGATCATTCCCGACTTCGTGCGTTACACCGAAGACGGCACCCCGGCCGTGGTGGCCGACGCGAAGTACAAGGCCGAAAAACCTGACGGTTTCCCCGACGCCGACCTCTACCAGATGCTCGCCTACTGCACCGCGCTCAACCTGTCAGACGGCCACCTCGTCTACGCCAAGGGCGAGGCCGAGCACACCGCCCACCGGGTGCGGCACGCGGGCATCACCATTCATCAGCATGCGCTCGACCTGGCCCGCCCCCCCGACGCACTGCTTGACGAAATCGGGGCATTGGCCCTGAAGCTCGGCATATGATCATCAGTCCCCTCGCCTGGAGGTTCGCCGTGCCACAGCTCGCCTTCGCCAGCACCTTCTGGGAAAGCTACGACGCCCTCGAAAAGGACGTCAAAGCCGGCGTGCGCAAGGTGATGGCACGATTCCAGCAGCTCACCATCCACCAGCTACATGGCAAGAAGGGCGTACACCTGGAATCGGTGGCGCAGGCGAAGGACTCGCGGATCCGCACCGTCAGGATCACCGACTTCTGGCGCGGCGTCGTGGTGGCCCCCGACGACGGCAGCGAGGTCTTCCTTCTTCTGATCATCCTGCCGCACGACGCGGCCTACGACTGGGCGAAGAAACGCCGCATCACCGTCAACACGGCGACGCTCGCCGTCGAAGTTCGCAACGTCGTGGCGATCGAGCAGCTCACCCCCGCGTTGGAGAAGGCCGCCTCCGAGGCTCCCGCGTTGCTGTTCGCCAAGCACTCCGACACGGTGCTGCGCGACCTCGGCATCGACGACCAGGTGCGACGCGCCGTCAGGACCATCATCGACCAAACGCAGCTGGAGGCCTTTGCGACGCTGCTTCCGGAGGACCAATTCGAAGTCCTGCAGTATCTCGCCGAGGGCTTCACCCCTGAGGAGGTCTATCGTGACGTGGTCGCCGAACGGCGCCCCATGGTCGACCATGTCGGCGAACCGAGTCTGGAAATGGCGATCGTCAACACGGCAGGCCGCATCACTCTAGTCACCGGACCGGACGAACTGGCCGACGTGCTGGACAAGCCGTTCACGGCATGGCGGATCTTCCTGCATCCGTCGCAGCGCCGGGTCGCCTACCGGCCCTCGTTCAACGGGCCCGCCCAGGTGACCGGCGGGCCGGGGACCGGCAAGACCGTGGTCGCACTGCACCGGGTCAAGCACCTGCTCTCGCGCTCCCCGGACACCCGCGTGCTGCTCACCACGTACACCAACGCCCTGGCGGCGTCACTGCGGGAGAACCTCGCGTTACTTCTCGATGACGACGACGAGCTACTCGCCCGGGCCGACGTCACCACTGTCAACGCGTTCGCCTACCGGATCGTCCATGAGCTGGGCGGAGGCGTGCGGAATCTGATCAACGACGCCGACGAACGGCAGCGCTGGCGGAAGATCATCGCTCGGCAGGATCTGCCGTGGACCGAGCACTTCCTGGTCCAGGAGTACCGTCATGTGATCCTGGCCCACCGCGTGGAGACGTTGGAGGAGTACCAGTCCGTGAGCCGTCGAGGACGCGGCTCGGCGCTCGGTCCGCGCCAGCGGGAACAGGTCTGGCAGGCCGTCCGGATCTTTTTGGACGACCTGCGCAGGACCGGTGACTGTACTCACCTGCAGGTCTGCCATGAGGCCGCCTCACTGGTAGACGGTCACAGTCCGCGCTCGCACGGGTACGACCATGTCGTCGTCGACGAAGCACAGGACTTGCACCCGGCTCAGTGGCGGGTGCTCCGGGCGGCCGTCCTCGAAGGGCCCGATGACATGTTCATCGTCGGCGACCCGCACCAGCGCATCTACGACTCGAAGGTGTCGCTGGGCACGGTGGGAATTCACGTCACCGGCCGGAGCAACCGGCTCCGCGTCAACTACCGGAGCACTGCGGAGATCCTCGCGTGGGCGGCGGGGGTGATGGCGGACTCACCGGTGGAGGATCTCTCGGGAGAAGGTGGGGACAGCCTCGCCGGCTACCGCTCACTTCTGCGCGGCAGCCACCCCGTCGCCACCGGACACCCGACGGAACAGGAGGAGGTGTCCGCAGTGGTGGAGCGGATCAAGGCGTGGATGGACCAGGGGATCCCGGCTCGGGAGATCGCGGTCTCCAGCCGGTTCAACATCGTGCTGGACAAGGCCGCCGATCGGCTGGCCGGTGCGGGCATTCCGGTGGTCAAGGTCAAGGAACATCCCCACGCGATGGCCGACGGCGTGCGACTGGCCACGATGCACGCGATGAAGGGGCTGGAGTTCCGATGCGTTGCGGTGGCCGGGGTGACGGCGCGAGCCGTGCCTTTTGCGAAGGAGATCACCCCGCCGGAGGTGGACCGGCTTCAGCATGACAGCGACTTACTCCGCGAACGGTGCGTGCTCTTCGTCGCCTGCACGCGGGCCCGCGAGGCGCTCTACGTCTCGTGGAGCGGGGCACCCAGCCCCTTCGTCCCCAGCTGATCCGGCCGTAGGGTCCCGCTGGTGAGCCCGTCACGAGCGAGGGCAATCGCCTGTTCACTCAGCGACGTCAGCTCCCGCACGCGCCGTTCGAACTCGTCGAGGCTCCGGAAGGCGTCTCCGTAGTGCCGCTGGTCGGCGATCTCCATCTGGGGGACACGCGCGATCCTCGTGTCGACACGGTAGCTACCGCTGGAACTGGTGGAGCGGCGGGCGTTGGCCGTGCTCGCCGCGAAGCCCCGCAGGTAGTCGGTATCGAGCTGATCGGTGGTGGAGGTCACCCCCGCGTCGGAGACTTCGACGAGCTTGGCTCGGGCGAGGTCGGCGATGCGGACCGCGGCTCCGTCGAGGGACCCCGGACCCAAGGCGAGGGGCGGCAGGGTGTCCGACAACTGCCGAAGCCCGCTGAGCAGTGTCTCTCGTACGGCCAGGTACTCGGCCAGATGATCAGTGGTTCGCTTGGCAATGTGGTGGGCGGGAGTGAGATCAACGGCCTCGTCGAGCAGATCGATCAAGGGCACATCCTCGACCTGGTGTGGCTCTGGCTCGAACGATTCGTCGGGATCGTTGGCGGTCAGATCGACCATGCGGACTGCTGTGGTCACGCCCTCGTGAGCGGACGGCCGGGTCAGCATCCACAGATGTACGGGCTGGGCATGGGAGACGGCCATACCTGGGGGCAGCGCCACGATCTGGGTGAGGATGCCACGCCGCACCAGCTCGGCCCGGATTCGGCGTCCCGCCTTGCGGTAGGCGACGGACGCGGGCATCACCATGATCACCTTGCCGCCGGGCTCGGCGTGCGCGTAGCAGTGCTGCAACCACGCCAGTTCGCTCTCACCGCGTGTGGGAAGGCCGAGTTCCCATCGGGTGTCCAGTAGGAGATCATCGCGGCCCCAGTCGGGCAGGTTCATCGGCGGATCGCAGACGACGAGATCCGCCCGGAGCCCGGGCCAGCGATCATCGCGAAGGGAGTCGCCCACCCTGATCGTCACATCTCGATGTCCGGCGAGCTCCGCACGCGCTTCGGCGAGCCGCGCGACCGACAGGTTGATCTCCTGCCCAGCCAGCGTGACGCTGGTGTCTGTCACAAGCCCGAGGAGCAGGGAACCAATTCCGCAGGTGGGGTCGAAAACCGTGCCATCCACTGGTCCGGCGAACTCGCCGACCGCCCGGACCAGGCGCCGCGTCGACACTTGTTCCGACCCGACACGGCTTGAGGAGTCGACGAACCGCTCGGTGAGCGCCGCGACGACCTCGGCGGGTGAACTCTGCCCGGCCAGGCTGTAGGCGACTTCCGCGATTTCGGGATCCGGCATCTCGGAGCACCCAGAGATAAACATTCGGCAGATGTCCGTGAGGCCGCGCACCATGTCGTCTCTGTAGGAGCCACGCAGCAACTGCCAAAGGAGCACCTCCTCAGAAACGTCGGAGCCTTTCCGATGCTGTTCCAGCCAGGTCTCGACCTCGTCGGGGGCGAAAAGGGCATTGCGCACGGAGCCGCCGACCGGCCGTGGAAAGTCGGGGTATCGCTTGCGCCAGTTGGAGACTGCAGCTCGGGTCACACCAGCCGCTCTCGCGATCTCCGCAGCCGAGACCAGAGCGGAGGCAGGAGTACGAGAATCGGCATCCATGACCGCAACCGTACACGAGATGACCAAGCTACCCAAGTCATAAATGCATTGACATCGTCAACACACGGCGAGATGACATCGAGCCCCAGTGTGGCCCCGCCTCGTCGGCGTACCGCACGTGCAGATCAGACGACCACACCCGAGCGCCGGCGTTCTGTTCGCTTGGTGTCTTCCACGGGATGTAACTCCACAGGACACCAAGCGCCGTCGGACTGTGGAGGGCGAGGGGGCTCTAGGGCGTGTACGGACTTCGGATCTTCAGCTGAGCTGAAGGCTTCGGGCCCACAGGAGAGCACCGCGTAGATAGAGCCCAGCCAGATAGCTTCCCGGGGTCTTGTCGGAGCGGAAGGCCAGGCCGCGCCATTGTTTGATCTGGTTGATGCAGCGTTCGGCGGTGTTGCGCTGCTGGTAAAGGATGGGGTCGTGGCTGATGGGGCAGCCGCCGCGTGAGCCGCGGTTCTTACGGTGGAGGCTTGGTCCTTCTTCTCTGGGATGACGGCTCTGATGCCGCGCTCACGTAAGTGGGCGCGGTTGCCGCGTGAGGAGTAGGCCCTGTCGGCGGCCAGCGCCTCGGGCCGGGTGCGTGGACGCCCGATCGGAAGTCGAACTTTGATCTTTGACAGCACTGCGCGGAACCGCAGGCTGTCTCCGGCCTGACCTGGAGTGAGAACGAAGGACAGCGGCCGGCATCGCCGATCGGCCAGCAGGTGGATCTTGCTGGTGAGCCCGCCTCGCGAGCGTCCCAGTGCGGCAAGCTTCAGCCGGATGCCGTGCCGCAGCCGTAACCATCGTCGCGCGGCCCGGCGCTCCTGCACTACCGGGCCGGCTACCTCTGGCCGGGTGATTCGCCTTTGGCGTAGCCCCTTTTCCTGGTCGAGGGCCTCGGCCAGAGCTGCGGCCAGCTCGCCGTCCAAGACCATTCCGGCGGCGTGCTGATGGGCCCGGACGGTCGTGGAGTCCACACTGATCAGTCCCAGATCGACCTGCCCGCGAGCGGCGGTCTCGGCGATCATCGCCTGTATCAGGTCTTCGAAGACACCTGCCTTGGCCCAGGACTGGAATCGGTCATAGGTGGTGGACCACGGCCCGTATTCCACCGGCAGGTCCCGCCATGGACTGCCCGTCCGGAACCGCCACATCACGGCATTGAACTGATGCCGCAGATCCGGGATCGGGCCCCGCTCACCCAAGGGCAGGTGAGGCTCGATCAGGGACCACTCTGCGTCGTTGAGGTCTCCACGCGCCATGGCGATGACCTATCAGGACCCACAGATCACCCGCACGCGAATCCCTCTGATCTCAACTCCGTACAGGCCCTAGGACCGATTGCCGACCAGCGTCTCGAGAACCTCCGCCGCGGCGCCCGTATAGAGCGTTGTGGCCGCTTCGCCAGTCGGGATGCAGAGGGGTCGGGTGCGGCGGCGTCCCGTCGGCGACCGGCACCTCGGCAGCGCCGTGTTCGCGGCGCGCAGCGCGGTCACGGAGCGCCGCCACAGGGGTCGCAAAAGGGCCTGGGTCACGCGCAGCCGAGCCAGCCATGGCCTTCAAAGCTAATCGAGGCGACTCAGGCCCGCTGGCGCGGTCAACGCTCCATCTGGTCACCCTGGTCCGCACCAGCGCAACCTTTGTCATGGCAAGCTCGTCGAACGACCCGGCGAGGCCCCCACCGAGGACTCATCCTCGACAGTCGCCTGAAGCATGATCCATAGGTATTGACTGCTGCTCGCTTGACCGGCTCAGAGACTACTGAGGAGCGGTGGAGGAATGGCAGTTCCTCTCACTCGGCGGCCACGCCGATCCAAGCTGTTCTCGGGCGCCGATCCCAATCCCTACCCATGAGGCATGTCCAGTAACCGGAGAGCTTGCGTTTCTGCAATTCAAGAGCATGCTTTCTATCGAAAGCAGCTCTGTTTCCTAAACCTGGTGTCGTAGGTTCGATTCCTACCGGGGGCACCCTTGAAACAGCCCGTGACCTGCTGCTTCGCAGGGGCGCGGGCTTCTTTCGTTGTCCGGACGCGTGCGGCTGACAGTGATCGTTTACGACTGGTCTGCCCGATGTCCACCCAAAGGATGAAGATAAGTCGTCATTCGGGTTGTTCGCCGGCGCCGGGGCGGTGCCCCCTGACCGCCGCCGTTACGTAAACGGCGTCCGCACCTTCAACGTTGGCCTGGGTCCGGGCGTCAACTGTCAGCGCTTCCGGGAATTCGTCGTACAAGGCGGCTAGAGCCTGGAAGTGTGGGCGCCTGCGTGACCGCGATTTGCACGGGAGACGTCAACAATATCGCCGCCCCCCTCCATGATCCGGCGAGGGAGCATCCGCCATCAAGGTAAGCCGATCATCTGCGCTTTCCTTGCCGGCATAGAGCCTTCCGCGAGCCGGTTGGAAGGGTGGTGCGGGCTCAGCCGGGGGTCCCGGCGTCGTTTCGCGGCTGTGCCCCCAGCCACGCTCGAGCTTTGTCGGACAAGCCGCGTCTCAGGGAATCACGAGGCTGATCTGCTGGGCGCGCACATGCCTTCGTGCGAAACGGCACGGATACGAGCCCAACCGTCGTTCCGTCCACGGCGGGTTCTCGCTATGCCGCGCCTGTCATCCCCCGTACAACCCGGTGTTTCCGCGCCGGTGGAGAATGAGCACGCTTCGCGCCTGATGAGGGATCGTCCTGAGTCATCGTCTCTAGTTTCTGACGTGCAGTCTTTCAAAAGCGTTCGCGGCGTTGGCCGCGCTGGCGGCAGCGCCTAGTTGCCGGCCCACCTGGGCGGTCCGCTCTCGCATGCCCATGGCCGCATGGACGGCTTGGCGTAACCTGTGCGGGTTCAGCCGCTGGGCAGGCAGTCTGGTGCCGACGCCGGCGATCTCCACCCGGCGGGCCACTTCCGGCTGGTCTCTGCCGAACGGCACGGTGCACACAGGCACGCCGGCCAGTACCGCTGCGTGAACGATCCCCATTCCGCCAGGGCAAACCACACAGGCCGCGCGGGGCAGTAGCGTCCCGTGCGGGATGAAACGTTCCAGTCGTGCGTTGCGGGGTACCTCGCCGCGCATCGTGCCGGCCGCAGCGGTGGTCACCACGACGAAGACGGCCTGGTCGGCGAATGCTCGGAGAGCGGTCGTGGCCAGCACGTCATCGGCCTGTCGTTCAGTGGAGCAGGTCACGAGGATCAGTGGCGCGGTGATCTCGCTCAGCCAATCAGGTGGCGACGCGGGCGGCGACCATACGCCGGGGCCGACCAGCGTCACGGTCGAAGGCCAGTCTGAGCGGGGGTACTCCAGCGGTTCGGCGCCATAGACGACGGTCAGCGGTGCACGCGCAGACCATAACTCGGTCATGCTGGCGACGGCGGAAAGGTCGAGGCTGTCGCGCAGATCGTTGAGTTCGGTCAGTACGGGTCGCCAGAACCCTCGCGAGACCAGGCCGACGGCGGCGTCGCGGAGCGTGCCCAGGAGACCGGTTTGGGGGGCCAGCCCGAGTCCCGGGGGTGGCAGATCTCGCGACGCGATGCCGATCGGCCAGGGCGCCACCCATGCCCATGGCAGGCCGGAGGTCTCGGCGGTGGCTCCGGCGCCCCACGACAGCGCGTCCACGACGACCACGTCAGGGGATTCGTCGCGTAGTGCCTGACGCAGGTCGGCCACCTCCAGTGCGGCCCGGTCGAGGAACGTGCGCATCGAGAGACGGGCGGCTGCGATCGGGTTGCGCGCCTTCCAGTCGTCCTGCTCCCGGGCGACGATCGATGAGGCGACCGGGCTGGCGGCCACGCCGAGCCCGGTCAGTAGTTGGACGTGCTGTGGCTGGCACCGCACCGCCACCTGATGCCCTCGGCTGATCAGGTCTTGCCAGGTGGGGATCAGCGGGAACAGGTGTCCCGTCTGAGGCGTGAGGTAGAACAGGAACTTGGTCACTGGAGGTTGTCCCTTGCCAGGACGCCTTCTACGAGGCCGCGGATAGCCTCCCCGGTACGCGTCGGGGATAGGCCGAGGTCGTTACGCAGGACCTGCCAGACCGCCAGGTCGGTGACCGTGAACAGTTGCGCGAGCAGCAACTCACGGCCGGTGCCACGGCGCTGGGCGAGAAACGGGGCGAAGGCCAGCTCCACCCAGCGCCGATGTTCATCTCTGGCCGCCTCGACGCCCGCCGCGATCCACGGCGAACGTTGTGCCTGGACCAGATTGCGCAGCGCCATCCGACCCCACCGCTCGTAATGGGTCATCAGGTTCTGTACGGCGGCGTCGACATCGCCGACCGGGGCTTCGAACCGGTGTCCGGCGATGCTGGCGGAGATCGTCTCGCCGGCCGCTGTCAGCAGGCCGTCCCGGTTGCCGTACCGACGCATCAACGTCTTGACCGACACCCCCGCCCGCTCCGCCACCCGCTCCAGGGTGATCTCGTCCAGCCAGTACTCCATGTAGAGGGAAAGGGCAGCCGCCATGATGCGCTCGCCGGTCTCGGCCGCCGCCTCGGCCCGCGCGACCATCCGGTAGGGCCGGGCGCCTTCCTCTTTCATGTCCATTATGATGGACATGAAATTGGAGCACGTCAACTGATCGTTTGGGTTCGGATACGCGCCTGGCGCTTGAGCTCTGCGGACGGAGCGCTCGGCGCCGGCAGGGTCATGTGATCTGGCAGATGGGCTGGCCGGCAGTTGTGGTTGATCAGAAAAGTTCCAGGCTGCTGTACGGGCGTTGCAGTCGGTAATCGGTTTCCGGAGCCCGGGGCGCCTATGGGTTGGATTTCGTATTGACCGACGAAAGCTTCATCAGCATGCCGCCAAGTCGACTTCACCTGAGCCAACCGGCGCTGAGCAGGCGAATACGACGTCTTGAACGCCAGGTGGGGTCGCCCGCGCCAAGGTGACCCTGCGTATGGAGCCATCCGGTGGCTTGACCACTACGAGCCGACACAGTGTCATCCCTGCGAGGTCCACGCCCGAGGAAGCCGTTCATGTCTTTCGTCAACGTCGGCCTCTATCGCGCAGCTGAGCAGCTTGAGAGTCGGCGGGTGAACGCCAGCACCGCTCGAAAACCGTCGTCTCCGACGCCCCCAAGGCGAAGTCCTCATCGAGAACGTCAGCATTACGTAGACACCACCCCGCCGGCCGCCTCCGCAGCTCGGCGAATGTCGTAGGCGACCCCCAGCCGATCCGCCGCCCGCATCGCCTCCCGGCGAGTCTCCCGCACGGCCATACCCGCCGTACCCCGTAAGAGCACTTGCCCCCACCCCAGCCGCGCCGCCGCACCCGGGTAACGCCCCACATAACCGCGCATCCCCCGAAGCACCGTCCGCACCACGACAGGATCAGCCCAGCGCAGCTCCCACAACAACTCGGCCAACCCCGACCAGCACTCCAGCATGCCCGGCTGCGCCGAAGGCAGCTTCCCCGCCAACCCCACAATCTCCGGCACAGCCTCCGCAGCACACTCGGGCCGTCGATCACGCAGGTCAGTCCGGGCGAACCCCGTCAGCAACCGCATCCGCTGGATCACCTCGACGATCGGCCCGTTCCGTAGCCCGAACGCCTGCTCAAGCGCCCGGCGTCGATCCGTTGCGGCCTGCGCGGCCGTGAGCACCTCCCGGATCCGCCCGGTCGGCACCCCGTCCATGCGCAGCAGCGCCTCCGCCTGCCCCGTCAGGCACCAGTAGCGGCCGATGTCGTCGCCGCCCACCCGGCGGGCGGACAGTTCGCCCGTCACCACGAACAGCTCCGCGGCCCGGCCGAACTCGCCTCGCCACACCGAGGTCTCCGCGAGCAGGCCCGTGCAGACCTCCGCCAGCCTCGGTTCCAGGGTCCGCGCCCGGGCTTCCGTGAACGAACGCCACGCCGCTTCCAACGCCCCGCACGCCAGCTGGTCGATGCCGCGTGCGAGCCGTGCCCGGTTCGCCGCCTCGCTGACGTGGGCAAGGGGGAGCTTGGCCAGCGCGGCGTCGGCTCGTTTCGCGTAGCGGCCGGCCAGGTGCGAGCGGCCGGCGGTTCGCACGGCGGTGGCGACGTTCGCGTAGGCCTCCGCTCGTAGCTCTGGGACGCCCGCCCGGTCCACGGCGTTGAGCTGCAGCAGCGTCGCCGACACCATTGTGGGGAGGTCCTGCCGGTAGTAGGCGAACATGGCGATCATCGACAGGGCCTGCGCCGCTTCGGCCTCGCGCGGGTCCCGTCGCGTGGGTGAGCACAACTGCCCGATTCTCTGTACGACCGCTCGCCGCCACCCCGACGGCAGTGGCCGCCCCAGTGCTTCCAGTGCCTCCTCGGCCAGGCGCAGGGCGCGGCGTTCCTTGGCCAGCTGGTAGTAGCTGACCGCTGCCATGCGCAGCCGGCGGGCTCGCGCTTCTGGGGTCAACGGTTCCAGGTTGTCCTCCACTGTCGCCGCCGACTCCTCGTACAGGCCGAGCCGCAGGCAGAGCGTCCAGTAGAGGTCGAGGAAGGCGGGGTCGGGGGCGTGGGTCCAGGCCAGGCGGATGTTGTCCAGCTCTGCGCCCAACAGGAGGGGGGTCTGCTCGTCGGTCGCGTCGTGGAGGCCTTGGGCGTGGGCGTCGAGCAGGGTGGTGAAGTGGTGTGCGTGACGCAGGCGCGCGGGGGGCTCGGCTTTCAGGTGCTGGGCTGCGAACGCCTGGATGAGGGGGTGTATAAGGTAGCGGGCCGGTGGCTGGAAGGTGATCATGCTGTGGTCGACCAGGTGGACCAGCACCTCGGGGGTGGTCTCGGCGACGTCCAGTGCGGCCTCCAGGGTGAAGCCGCCGCCGAAGACCGACAGGATCGGCAACACGCGGCGGGCTTCCTCGGTGAGCAGCGTCCAGGACGTCTCGAACACGCGGCGCATGGTGGCGTGCCGTGGTCGGGGGGCGGGGCAGTCGGCGCCCAGCAGGCCGGCGTCGAGATGGTCGGCCAGGTCGGCGCAGGACAGGGCACGCAGCAGGCTGGCCGCCAGTTCTATCGCCAGTGGCAATCCTCGGGTGGCGGCGCAGATTCCGGCTACCAGCGCGGAGTCGCGTCCAGGGTCGAAAGTCGGCTGCACGGCGCGTGCTCTGACGGCGAAGAGCTCTTCGGCCGCGGGGGCGGTCAGGCCCTCGACCACCACGGTGGGGGTCGGCAGGGTCAGGCGGCGTCTGCTGGTGGCCAGGACGCGCACGTCGGGACAGGCAGCCAGGAGTTCGCCGATCACCAGGTCGAAGTCCGGCAGGTGCTCAAGGTTGTCCAGCACCAGCAGGAGGCATCGGTCGGCGAGGGTTTCGAACAGGATCTCCCTGGCGGGACGCGGTGACGACAGGTCCATTCCCAGCCGCCGGGCCACCGTGGTGACCGCCGCTTCCGGGCCGACGCCGGCGAAGGTCACGAACGCCGCGCCCGGTACGCGGGCCGCGGCGGCGAGGGCCAGGCGGGTCTTGCCCACCCCTCCCGGGCCCAGCAGCGTGACGATCCGTTCCCGTTTCAGTAGCGCTGCCACCTGGTCTACTTCGGCTTTCCGTCCCACGAGCGGCGTGCTGGGGATGGGCGGGGCGGCGACCTTTCGCTGGGGGCCCAGGGTCTCGCGGACGGCGCGGGTCTCGGCGGAGGGCTCCACGCCCAGGTCGGCGGACAGGCGGTCGCGCAGGTCCGTGTAGGCGAGCAGGGCGGCGGCGCGGTTGCCCGTCTCCGCCAGCGCGGAGATGAGGAGGCGGTGTACTTCCTCGTCGTACTGGTCCAGCTCGCTCAGCAGTCTGGCCAGTCTGACGATCTCGTGGGCGGGGCCCGCCTGACGTACAAGAAGGTCTCGGAAAAGGGCGCGGACCCGCAGGCGTTCGGCGGTGAGCCACCCGGTGAAGGCCGGGGCGTCGATGAAAGAGACGCCGTCTAAGAACTCGCCGCGCCACAGGGGCAGGGCTTCGCCGATGGTGGTGGCTTGGGCCAGTTTGTCGTGGTCGACGTAGCAGGCCGGGTCGGCGCGGAAGGCCACGTGCTCGCGGGTGATGTCGAGCCAGCCGCCGACCTCCTTGCGCAACTCCGACAGTGCCAGCCGGAGGCTGCCGCGGGCATGCGCGTCGGGGCGTTCACCCCATAACAACCCCGCGAGTTCGGCTCTCGGCCTCGGGCCTGGCGCGGCGGCCAGGTAACAGAGCAGTGCCCGGCTCTTGGCCGACCGGACCGCGACAGGCGTCTCCCCGATCGCCAGGTACGGAGGGCCGAGCAACAGAAGTGTGAGTTGGTCCCCCATGACAGCTGGAGCGTACGTCCGGCCGTCCCGGCGGTCCATGCGTAAAAGTACGCGTAGCTGGGCCTTAACGGTGTGCTCACGGTGGTCGCCGCAGCCTGGGGCGGCGCCCGCGACGGTCGTGGGCGTGCAGTCCCAAGGAGGGACCAATCATGCGAAAGCTCATCGGCGTCCTCGCCCTTAGCGCCGCCGTGGTGGCGCCGGTCGCGGTCGCGGCTCCGGCCTACGCCGCCGTTCCCTGCCGCGTGGAGCTCTACTCCATCTACGCCAACAACGTGGACGAGTCGGACGGCAGGGACGAGCTCCGCTTCTCGGTCGGGGGCAACCTGTACCCGACGGTCAACTACAACCACGTGAAGATGGTGACGGGTGACACGAAGTACCCGGCCTCCTTCGAGAACCCGAGCTCGGTGATCACCTCGGTGGGGGGGTCGGTGTCGTTCACGCTGCGCGAGGTGACGCTGCCGTCTCCCGGCTGGGGGACCTCGCTCGGCTCGGCCACCGCCGATGGGGGCGACTGCGCGGGGCTGCCGGTGGGGCAGTCGCTGGTGCTGCCGACGCAGTTCATCAGCGGTACGAACTCGACGTGGTACTCGTACGAGGTCAAGCTCGAGGTCACCGCGATCTGACCTGGAACCAGGGCCGCCCGCACCGCCCCGGGCGGCCTTTCCCGATGCCTGGCCAGGTCATGCCACGGCGATGAGGTCGGCCGCGAGGTCACCCGGGTTGTCCTGCTGCTCGGCAGGTGGCGAACGCTTCCTGCGCGAGGGATCGCCGACGGTCGGATTTAAGCCCTCCACGTTCGAAGCCGTGGGCCGCCACCGGCGGTCGTGGCGGCCCGGTCGCGGTCGTGGCAGTAGTAGCCGCTCTCGACGGGGTAGACGCACGCGCGGATCGGCACGTGCCAGTTCTCGATCGACGGGGTCTGTATGTAGGTGGTCCCGCTGCCGCTGAAGGTTCCTGAGCAGGTTATGTACGTGGAACCGGACACCTGTGCCGTCGTCACCCACCTCACGGTGAAGGTCTTGCTGGACCAGCACGTCTCCCCTGCGGACGTTGGTCGCCGTGGCGAAGGTGCGGCTTCCGCTGGGTTCCGTTCTTGAGCCCGACCTGCCGGCCCGTGTAGGAGAAGGGGTAGTACGTGCCGATGTTGCTGTAGACGTCGGTGCGCTGACCGCAGGAGGCGGCGTTCGCCGCCGTGGGCAGCGCGAGGGCCGCGCCTCCTGCCAGGAGCGTCGCAGGGCCGAGATGGCTCAGGACTTTTCGCATGTCGCCTCGAATCAGTCGGGGTTTCGCTGACACGAGAAGTGTTAATTCGACGGACGCCGATGGTGCGGTGGTCAGGCCGCGAACCCGCCGCAGGTTGTAGCAGCCTTCGTCTGCGGGCGGCGGTCCGTGGCCGCCGGCGATGACCGTCCGTCATCGTGGTTAAGGACTGCGATGATTCAGCGCCAGCCTCGGCGGCCGACTGAACACCGCTCAGCTGACTGGGCGTAGGCGGCATTCGTATAGTGACGGCCACGATCGAGCTGGAAGACCACCCACCCGGCCCGATGCAGCGCCTCGGCGACCAGGCCGCTCCAAGCCGACTATCCCGCGCGAGGTGATGTCGACACACCAAGCAGATGTCGATCCTGGCCCTGGACGTGGCCCATGGAGCGGTCGTCAGGTGCGTCGCTCCGATACGGCCAGGAGCGATTCCCATTCCTTGTCCAGCGCCTGATTGATTCGTTCGTCGCGGGCGACGGCTTCCCTGAACCAGGCGATGGTGGCGGGCGCCATGGCGAGAATCTGGTTGTAGTTGAGAGCCGCCGGGTTCATGCCGAACAGGAGCCCGGTCTTGAGGAGCGTGCCCGAAGTGGCGATGGTGTGCCCGAGGAGCAGCATGGAGGTGAGTTTGGCGTGCTCCAGCTTCCGCTGCTCCGCGGTGCCGCCGGTGGCATAACTCTTGAGAAGCCAGTATCCGCGGATGACCGCGGACACGACGCCGGGGGTGATGCCCATCGTGAAGAAATGGCGCAGGTCGTAGCCGTTCGTGTACATGTAACGGGCCACGTCGGTCCAGGGCACCTTGACGCCTGAAGGGCCCAGCGCGAACGGGGAGCCGATCTGGCCGAGTTGAAGCAGGCTGAACAGCGGCGGCTGCAGGCCGGCCGGGGTGTAGACGTCCGAGAGCAAATGGCGTACCTGCGTGATGAAAGCGCTGATCAGGTCGACCGGGGATTGGTTCGTCGCAACCTGGACCAGTTTTCCCGCCTTGTCGATGTAGGTCCCGGTGCCGCGCATGAGATCCGCCACGCCGAAGAGGAAACCCAGGGCCGGGTCGTGGCCGAGGCTCTGCAGCCGATGAGTAGCCGGTCGCATGCCGCTGACCAGTCCCCCTGTGGCCTTCGTGGTGGGGGCGTCGTAGGGCGCCTTGGCCAGTTTCTCGAACCCCTTGAAGAAATGCTCGTGGACGTCTTTTGCGCGGTCGCGGTCCTGGAGCCATTTGGTGAGGGGTGACCCCGAGTACTCCTTGCCCAGGAAGGTGGAATCGCGGGGAATTCTGACGAGGACGACGTCGAGGAAGGTCGCGAGGGCGCCGGCGAGCAGGACGACCGTCCAGTCGGTCTCATCCCAGCTGATGTCGCCGTGTTCCGCGGCGTAGTGGCGCAGGCTCTGAGCCACCTGGCCGGAGGGAAGCACCTGCTGGAGCGGATCTCGGGTGAGATCGACGCCCAGCAGATTCAAGCGAGCCTCGGCGAGCCTGACCAGCTGATCGAAGTCACCGTCGGCCGGAACGACGGGCACGGAGTAGCGGGGGGTACTCGGTGTCTCGACCTTCGCGATCGGGAAAGGCTCTGGAGCAGGTATGAAGGCGCCCAGCGCCTGAAGACGGAGACGCACCGCGTCGAATTCCGATTCGACCGTGTCGAGGGTGTCACTGACACGGTGTTCACGTTCGAGGACATCTTTGAAGTCGAATTCCACCTGATCGAACAGGACATGCAGTTCGGTCAGGGTGACCGCCTGGTAGGCCACGACCGCGGCGGCAGGCGAAAGCTGGTCACCCGGCACGTAACGGCTCCCGCCGTTCGAAGGCCTCGTTACTGGTCTGCAGATTCACCAAAGCCAACTGGAATGCGGCCAACTCGGCCTTGAGTGCGGCGAGTCGCTCTTCGTTCCTCGTGGTCTGGGTGAGCTGGGTCTCCATTCGGTGAGCGAGCCCCGCGATGTCGTCGGTGAGCTCGGCCATTGCCTGCTGGTGATTCTTGATGACGTGCTGGATCAGGTGCTCGCGTCGTTTTTCTCGTTCACGCTCGTTGGTGGACAGCAGGTAACGCGTGCCCTGATGGACTGCGACTCCGAGAATCACCACCGTGCCGATTCCGGTGACCATCGCGCTCAAGCCCAGCAGACCGCCGAATCCCAGGGCCGCCAGGCCGGAGGTGATTCCCGCTCCCCCGAGGCCGGAGACGCTGCCGGCGAGGCTGATCGCGGCGATCGGGACGCCGAACGCGGCCGCCTTGGCGGCGATGTCCTTGGTGGTCTCCTCCAGCTGGCCGGTCGTGATCCGGCCGGCGGCGAACTCCTCTTCGGTGATCACCAGCTGCTCGGTCGCCTGTACGACCTTCTCCGCGGACTCGGCGAACACGAGCTGCGCGACCTGCACGATCCGTTCACGCTCGACCTCCGCGGTATGCCTGTCGGCACGTGAGATCCGGACCAGATCGCGCACCAGCACCGTGAACACCGGCTCACGTTGATCCGCCTCAAGGAGGTCGTGCAGCTGCCTGGACAGCTCCACCGTGGCGTCGAGGACCCCGGCGCCGCTCGCCGCGTCGCGCTGGGCCCCGGTGATCTGGCTACGCAACGCCGATCGTGCTTCGGCGTCGAGACCGATCGTCGATGCGAACAGGTACAGATTCGCGATTTCGCGAGGATCGAGAAGGGAGTCGACCAGGGCCAGGCTCACCAGCACCCGGCAATAGAGCAGCTTCGCGTCGTCGCCGAGCTCGGACAAGTCGGCGGAATCGGCGGACGGCCGCGACGACAGGCCGCCCTTCACTTCTGCGACCTTCGCCATCACCTCTTCGGCGGACTGCCGCACTTTCTCCTGGGCATCGCTTACGGCATCGGCGACGATCCGCCCGGCGGCGTCGGCGACACTTTTCAACCGTCCAAGCCCGATGTCACGAGGGTTCATCGCCATCCCTTTATCGTTATTTGGCGAAATGCTATCGGTAGGCACCGTTTTTCATCGGCTATTTCTCACGAGAACGAACCGTCGGACTACGGAAATTGACTCACGGTCGGGTGTGACGGTGACATCCCCCGCCCTCGCGCTTCAATCAGCGGGGCGGCGCCGAATACGCTCTTGATAGAAGCTGGTGGTCGTGGAGAGTCGCCGATGGTTCGCGCTGTTCATGGGTGAATGGCGACAAGCCGCCTGAGATCTGCCCCGCACTGCCTTTGGCGCCGTTGGCAGCCGGCAGTGCCGGAGCCTCATCAGCTTGGGCCGCCTGCCTCTGTGGCCCCGGACCCGCGAGCCGCCTGGGAACCATCTCGCACACGCGGCGGTGACATTTCAGGTCGGACACCAGCCCCGATCCGCCTATTTCGTCCGACTTCATCACCTGCTCCCAGTCGCGTCACCCCCGAGTCCAAGGTGACCGTTTTGATCTCCCCCGCACCCTTGATCATCAGGGTGTGGCACAGGCGTCTCCGCCTACTTTGAGCCGAGGTTTTGATGATCCTGAACCGTCAGGCCACGAGGCCATTACTGCTGGCACTCGCCGCGATGACCACGCTGGCCCTCCTCCCAGCCGCAGCCCACGCCGACACGGAACCCGTCACCGGCGGCATCCCTCTGATCAACACGATTGAGAAGATCGGCCCGGGCATCGACCTGCGGCACATCCAGGCCGTCGATCAGAAGGGCTGGTACAACGCCCGTTTCCTGACCGTCGACCTGTCCAACAGCGCGGTCACCACCGACCTGCTGACCGCCGGCCCCGTGGCCTCTGGCGGGCCGCTCACCGTCGCGGCCGACAAGGCCGGGGCCGTCGCCGCGGTCAACGGTGACTTCTACGACCTGGGCAACTCCACCGCCGCCCATGGCGCCGAGATCCAGAACGGGAAGTTGCGCAAGACCACCAACCTGGGTGGTCCGGAGGCCGCGGCGATTCAGCCGCACGTCGGCGTCAGCATGGACGGCCTCGCCCAGCTCGTCAACGTCACCGTCAACGCCTCCGCGAATCTGGCCGGCACGCCCTACAAGGTGCTGACGGTCAACGCGGCCAACCCCGAGCCGCACCCCGTTCCGGCCGGCGGCATGGTGGCGTTCACCTCCGCTTGGGGGACGTACAGCCGCAATCGGCCTTTCATCGGGGTGGACGGTGACGTCGCCGAGGTGCTGGTCCGTGATGACAAGGTGGTCTCGGTCACGCCGAGTGCTCCCGCCGGGTCGGGGGTCATCCCCGACGACGGGTTCTACCTCGTCGGGCGGGACGCCGCAGCGGCGGCGATTCGCGCGTTGCGGCCGGGGGACCCGGTGACGCTGAGCTGGGAGCTCGCCGATCCGGTCGCCAGGAGCATGCGGTTCGCGCTCGGGCACGGTGGCACCGGCGAGGGGATCATCGTGTCCGGCGGCAGGCCGCGGGCCAATCTGAACAGCACCGCGATCTCTCCGCGCACCTCCTTCGGGTTCAAGGACGGGGGGCGCACCCTCGTGCTCGGGCAGTGGAACGGGCCGGGCGGGACCGGCAACGGCGGGGTCGCGATCGACAAGGTCGCGCGGGACATGGTCGCGCAGGGTGTGGAGACCGCGGTCATCCTCGACAGCGGCGGGTCGAGCGAGATGGTCGCGCGGGCGCTCGGCGACGAGAAGGTGAGCATCCGCAACACCCCCTCGGACGGCGGGGAGCGCGGCAACACCAACGGTGTGGGCGTGTTCGTCGCCAAGGGCGACGGCAAGGCGCACGAGATCATCGTCAGGCCCGCCGCCGGGTCGGCCACTGCCGACGGGGACCTGCGGGTGTTCCCGGGGCTGCGCCGCGCGCTCGTCGCTCAGGGGGTGGACGACCACCAGACCCCGGTGACGGTCGATCCGGCGTCCGTCGGATGGGCGGCGCCGGGGGCCTCGGTCGAGAACGGGACCGTCACGGCTCCGGCGAAGATCACCAAGCCCTACGGCGTGCTAAAAGTCGAGGCGCACGTCGGCCGTGAGGCGGGGCGGGCGCGGATCACCGTCCTGAACCCGCTCGACCGCCTCGAGTTGTCGTCGCAGCGGCTGGCCCTGGCCGACACCGCCAGCGCGGCGGTGTCCGTCGCGGTGACCGGCCGGGACGACCAGGGGTACACGGCCCCGATCGACCCCCGGGACCTCGACCTCGACTACGACCACGATGTGGTCGACATCAAGCCGGTGGACGGCAGACTGAGGATCACCCCGAAGGCCGACGCGGCCACGATCCTGACGGTCTCGGCCGCCGGGCGGTCGGTGCAGCTGCCGATCACGATCGGCGTGCGGACGCAGACCGTCTACGACTTCGACGACAACGTGCTCACCCGCTGGCGGGACATCAGCACCACGGCCACAAAGATCTCGGCCGACCCCGACGGGCTGCGCATCGACTTCAACGCGATGCGCAACGTCGGCGTCGGCGCGCTGTCGGCGGCGCAGCGGGTCGCGGTGCCCGGCCAGCCGCTGCGGCTGCGCATGCGGATCAAGTCGAGCATCAACGTGCCGAGCGGCCTGACCTACTTCCTCTACTACGACGCCAACGGCAAGAGCACCGGCATCTACGGCACCGGTCTGGTCCCGAGCACCGAGTGGCAGTACGCCAACTTCACGCTGCCCGCCAACACGGTGTTCCCGATCACGATCAACAGCTTCCAGGGCATCAACACCAACGTCAGCCAGCAGAAGCCGGGCACGTTCGTGCTCGACCGCATCGAGGCCGACATCCCGACCTCGATCGACCTGCCCGCGCAGCCGGCCCTGAAGGCCGACCCGCTGATCTCCGACGACGGCACGCTGATCCAGAGCAACAAGACCTGGCGGTTCGCCACGCTCTCGGACGTGCAGTTCACCGCCGACAACCCCGGGCTGACCCAGGTGGCGACGGCCGCCGTCCGGCGGATCAGGGCCACCAACCCCGATCTGATCGTGCTCAACGGCGACATCACCGACCGCGGCCTGCCGCAGGACCTCGCGCTGGCCCGCCAGGTGCTCACCGACGCCGGCTGCGACCTCGTGCCGGTCGGCCAGGAGCCGCCCGCCACCAGCACGCCCGACCCGAAGTCCGGGAAGGTGCCCTGCTACTACGTGCCGGGCAACCACGAGTCGTACGGGCTCAACAACGTCCAGTCGGACCTGACGAACTTCACCGAGGAGTTCGGCCGGCCCTACCGGACGTTCGACCACAAGGGCACCCGCTTCATCATGCTCGCCAGCTCGATCGGGTCGTTGCGCTCGACGGCCTGGGACCAGCTGCCGATGGTGCGGCGGGCGCTCGACGAGGCCCGGTCCGACCTGTCGGTGCACAACGTGCTGGTGTTCGCCCACCACCCGGTGGACGACCCGGCCGACACCAAGTCGAGCCAGCTCGGCGACCGCGACGAGGTGGCGCTGATCAAGAAGATGCTCGGCGACTTCCGCGACGCCACCGGCAAGGGCGCCGCGATGATCGGCTCGCACGCCCAGATCGTCAACGTCAACCGCGTCGAGGGCGTCCCGTACGTCGTGCTCCCGTCGTCCGGCAAGGACCCCTACGGGACGCCCGACCGAGGCGGTTTCACCGGCTGGGTCAACTGGTCGGTGGATTCGCGGCAGAACGCGGACGAGCAGTGGATCGAGGCCCAGGTGCGGGCGTTCGCGCAGTCGATCACGCTCGACGCGCCCGCGTCGGTGCAGGTGGGCGAGACGGCCGAGCTCTCCGGCAGCGTCGTGCAGCCGCAGGGCGTGGCGACCGGCTCGCGCGTGGTGCCGCTGCGGTACCCGATGTCGGTCGGCTGGGGCGGCTCGGACACCCTGGCGATCGGCAACGGCGAGGGAGCGGTCGAGGCGGCCCAGGAAGCGGGCAAGGTCGCGATCCTCGACCCGAGGACGCGCACGCTCACCGCGTTGAACGCCGGCACGGTCACCGTGTCGGTCACCAACGACTCCATGCGCGCGTACACCGACGACGGCTCGCTCGCCCCGATCACGACGTCGAAGACCATCGAGGTCGTGAAGTGACGTTGTAGCGAAAGCGCGGGGGCCGGGCGACACCCGCGTCGCTCGGCCTCCGCAGACATAAGCGCCTATTCTTCTCCCGTGAACCTGCGGTTCGAGACGCGCGCGTCCGACTCGCCCTGGGTCGACTCCGTCTGGACGTGCACGAGCGAGAGCGTCACGGAGATGACCTCGGTGGCGACGGCGTGCTGGGGACTGGTGTTCTACGAGCGCGAGGGCACGGCGTACGCGAGCGTCACCGGCCCCGAGACCGCGACCGGCACCGCGCCGGTGCCCGAGGGCGCGGCCTTCGTCGGCATCGAGTTCGCGGTGGGCACCTCGCTCCGGGTCGTGCCCACCCCGGAACTGGTCGACGGGGGTCTCGAACTGGCCGACACGACGCACCGCACCTTCCGGCTCGACGGCCTGCGCTGGGAGACCCCCGGTCCCGACGACGCCGAGGCGCTGGTCGAACGCCTGGTGCGGGCCGGGGCCGTGGTGCGCGACCCGCTCGTCGCCGAGGTCCGCCGCGGTGCCCTCCCCGACGTGTCGGGACGCACGGTCGAGCGCCGGTTCCGCGCGGCGACCGGGTTCACCCAGGGGGCCGTGCGGCAGATCGAACGGGTGCGCACGGCCTCGATGCTGCTGGCCGCCGGCACGCCGGTCGCCGACGTCGTCGGCAAGCTCGACTACTTCGACGAGCCGCACCTCGCCCGCGCCCTGCGGCGTTACGTCGGGCGGACGGTGCGGCAACTGCGCGAGGGCGAAGGCGGCGCGATCGCGCTGCGGCTCGATCAGCCGACGACGTCGTAGATCACCTTGAGCACGCCGTTCGGGTAGGCCTCGGACTCGCGCAGGCGCAGCGTCTGCTTGTCCTTGTCGGCCCGGCTGAACAGGCCCTTCCCCGCCCCGAGCAGCACGGGGAAGACGAGCAGGTTGTAGCGGTCGATCAGGCCCGCTTCCCCGAGACGGCGGGCGAGGTCGGCGCTGCCGTGGATGAAGATCCCGCCGCCGTCGGTCTTCTTGAGCTCGGCGACGTCCTCGGTCGAGCGCAGGATGGTCGTCTCGCCCCACCCGTCGACGAGGGCGTCTTCCGACAGCGTCGAGGAGACGACGTACTTGGGCAGGTCCTTGTAGTCGGCGTGGTCGTCGGAGTCGCGCCAGACCGGCGCGAAGGCCTCGTAGCTGTGGCGGCCGAACAGCAGCGCCGTCGTGTCGGCGAGCTCCTCGCCCTTGAGCGCGAACGCCTCGGGCAGGAACTCGATGTCCTTGACCACCCAGCCGCCGCTGCGGTGGCCTTCGCTGGGTCCGCCCGGGGAGTCGACGACGCCGTCGAGCGAGACGAACCCGGTGTAGACCAACTCACGCATGTGCTGTTCTCCTCAGTACGGGTGCTGGAGCCACGCCCATGCTAGGAGGCGCCCATGACGGCCGTCTTGTACGGAAACGACGGATCAGCGGGTCGCCTGGATCGCCGTCCCGCCGACCGCCCAGACGGAGCGGCTGCCCAGCAGGTTCGCGAGGTCGCGGACGGGCTGGTTCGACGGGAAGGCGCCCGTCTCGACGCTCTCGGGCCCGATGTGCAGGTAGCGGTTCCCGGACAGGACGATCCAGGCCCCGCCCCGGCCGTCGGGTTCGGCCTGGGCGCGCGGCCGCACACCCGACTCGGGGCGGGCCTGGTAGGCGAAGTCGCCGAGATAACCGGTCAGCAGCAGGGTCTCTCCGCAGAAGGCGGCCTTCCCGCACGGCCAGGCGGCCCAGCCCACGGCCATCACCCGGCCGGTCTCGCCGTCGACGGCGACGTCGGTCAGCTCCGACAACTGGCCCTTGTGCACGGACGGCAGCGCCGGCAGCGCGACCGCGCGCCAGGCCGTGCCGGTCCAGCGGGCCAGCGCCGCCTTGCCCTTGGCGGAGCCCGCCGCCCACTTGCCGTCGAGTCCTTTGACCACGATCGGGGTGGTGACCTTGCGCCAGGTCGACCCGGTGAGGCGGCGCAGCGTCGACCGGGCCGGCGTGGGGAAGGTGGTGGCGTTCTCGATCACCCACAGGTTCGCGCCGATGGAGAAGGCCCGGTCGACCCGGCCGTGGTTCCACGGCTTGACCTGCCAGCGTTTGCCGTCCCATCGCGCGTACTTCGACGTGCCGAAGGCCCAGACCCGGGTGTCGGACGCCGAGGCCAGCTTCTTCACCCGGAAGCCGGGGCCGGTCACCGGCTTGACCGTGGAACGGCCTTTGAGCAGCAGCGGCTTGCCGCTTCGGATGCCGGCGACCCAGACGGCTCCCCCGGGGGTCACCGTCACCGCGTCGTAGGAGTCGCGGCGGTCGGCGCGCACGACCTTCCAGTCACCGGCCGCCGCCACAGCGTGGGCGGCCGCCGGTTCGGCGGCGACGAGCAAGGCGACGGCGGTGGCGGTGACACGCAGCGATATGCCCATAAAGGTATGACGCGCCCATTAGCGGAGAAGTTGACACTCAGGACCGCTTCAGCGCCATGCCGCCCAGCGCCAGCGCCACGAGCCCGAACACCAGCGCCGCCAGCCCGCCGACGATGCCCGAGCCGCTGCCGGGACCGCCCTCGGCGACGGCCACCACCCACCCGCCCCCGGCGAGCCCGGCGGCCCCCGCCGTCAGGGCGATGACGGCCCGCCGCCGGACGAAGCGGAACAGGGCCAGCCCGCCGTAGACCGCGCCGGCCAGGGCCACGAGCGCGGCGACGGTCGCCCAGCCTCGCGGTGTGGTCCAGCCGTAGACGGGCGCCGCGTTCAGGGCGAGAACGATTCGAATCGACATGAGGCCGATGATGTCCGCCGGTCCGGCCGGTGTCGTCCGCCGTCCGCAGGCCCGGGCATACCGCGTCCGCGGTAGCCGGCCGATCCTCCGCCGGCAGGAGTCGCCCGCGGCGGCCCTCGGGTTAGGGTGCGCGCATGAAGACACGGCGGGCCGCGCTCATCGACGGGGCGATCGCCGTCTGCGTCGCGGCGGCGCTGCTCGTCACCGGTCTCGCTGAGCCGGGGCCGGTGGCCGCCGGTTACGTGCCGCTGGCCGTGGGCGGGCTGGCGCTGGCCGTGCGCCGCCGGGCGCCGGTCGCCGTGCTGGTCGTCACGGGGGCGTGCGCGGTCGCCTACCAGGCGGCCGGGTTCGACGTGCCCGCCGTCGCCTTCCTGTTCGCCGTGTACGCCGCCGTCCGGGCCGGGCGACGCGTCGTCACCGTGGTGGCCAGTGTGCTGATGCTGGCCGCGCTCCCCCTCGCGGCGCTGGCCTCGGGGCTCCATGACACGGGTGAGGCGTTCGCCCAGGCCAGGGGCGCGCTGGAGCTGGCCTGGCTGGTCGCGGCGGGGGCCGCGGGCGAGGCGCTGCGGCAGGCGGAGCGGCGGGCCGACGAGGCCGAGCGGACCCGGGAGGAGACCGCGCGGCGGCGGGCCGACCAGGAGCGGCTGCACATCGCGCGGGAGTTGCACGACTCGCTCACCCACCAGATCTCCGTCATCAAGCTCCAGGCCGAGGTGGCCGTGCACGTCGCCCGCAAACGCGGCGAGCCGGTGCCCGAGTCGCTGCTGGTGATCCGGGAGGCCGGTCGTGAGGCCGCCCGGGAACTGCGCGCGACGCTGGAGGCGCTGCGCGACGACGGGAAGACCCCGCCGCGCGGGCTCGACGACGTACCGGAACTGGTGGAACGCGCGCGCACGACGGGCCTCGACGCGCGGCTGACGATCGAGGGGCCGCGGGCTGACGTGCCGGCGGCGGTCGGCCGGACCGCCTACCGGATCGTCCAGGAGTCGCTCACCAACGTCGCCCGGCACGCCGCCGCGGCGACGGCGTCGGTGCGCATCGACTACCGGCCCGGCGCGCTGGTCGTCCAGGTCGACGACGACGGCCGGGCGAGGCCCGGCGTCGCGCCGGTGCCGGGCGTCGGACTGCTCGGCATGCGCGAGCGCGTCACGGCGCTCGGCGGGCGGCTTCGGGCCGAGCCGCGCGGCGAGGGCGGCTTCACCGTCGAGGCCGAGCTGCCCGTGGACGAGACGTCGTGATCCGGGTCGTGCTGGTCGACGACCAGCCGCTGCTGCGCGGCGGGTTCCGGGCCCTGCTCGACCTCGAGGACGACATCGAGGTCGTCGGCGAGGCCGGTGACGGGCTGGCCGGGGTCGCGCTGGTCAGGGAGCTGGTGCCGGACATCGCCCTGGTCGACGTGCAGATGCCGGTCATGGACGGCATCGAGGCGACCCGGCGCATCGCCGCCGATCCGGCCCTGGCGGGCGTGCACGTCGTGATCCTCACCAACTACGGCCTCGACGAGCACGTCTTCGACGCGTTGCGGGCCGGCGCGGCCGGCTTCCTCGTCAAGGACGTCGTGCCGGAGGACTTCCTGCACGCCGTGCGCGTCGCCGCCCGGGGTGACGCGCTGCTGGCCCCCTCGATCACCCGCAGACTGATCGACGGCTTCGTCAGCCGGCCGCGCCGGATCGACGCCGCCGCGCTCGCGGAGCTGACCAACCGGGAGCGCGAGGCCGTCGTCTGGGTCGCGCGGGGCCTGTCGAACGACGAACTCGCCCAGCGGATGGCGATCACCCCGCTGACCGCCAAGACCCATGTCAACCGGGCCATGACCAAGCTCCACGCCCGCGACCGGGCCCAGCTGGTCGTCCTCGCCTACGAGTCGGGGCTGGTCGCGCCGCGCGACGGTCAGCCGCCGATGCGGTCGGCGTAGTCGCGCGCGAACTCGGCGAAGGTCCGGCCCGGCCGCCCGGTCACGGCGGTGAACGTGGGCGTGGTGTAGTCGCCCCAGCCCGCGTCGTACGCCTTCAGGTACTCCGTCGTGACGGCCGCGTCCCACTCCCGCATGCCGGCGTTCACCAGCACGGGGTAGGCGTCGTCGGGGCGTACCGGCTGGAAGTCGAGCGGGCCGCCCGCCACCTCGGCCAGCGTGCCGGTCAGGTCGCGCAGCCGGACCGACTCGGGCCCGGTGATGGTGTAGGTCTGCCCGTGGTGGGGCGCGGGGTCGCGGATCACGGCGGCGGCGAAGTCGGCGATGTCCCGCACGTCGATCATGCCGATCCGGCCCTCGCCCGGCGCCCCGTAGAAGGTGCCGCCGTTGACCGAGCCGAGAATGTTCTGCATGAAGTACGCCGGGCGGACGATCGTCCAGCCGAGGCCGGAGGCCGCGAGTTCGAGGTCCGACAGGGCGTGCAGCCGGCCGTTGCGGGTCGGGGCGTCGTGCCCCGCGCCGATGGCCGACATGCGCACGACGTGGCGCACCCCCGCCTGCCGGGCCGCCCACAACGCGTTGCTGCTGGCGTGGGTGGCGTCGGCTCCCATGGCGGTGAGCAGCCATACCGTGTCGACGCCCTTGAACGCCGGCTCCAGCGTCTCGGGGTGGTGCAGGTCGCCGGCCACCGCCTCGGCCCCCGACGGCGCCTTGGCCGGGTCGCGCACCAGCACCCGCAGGTCGTCGGCCCCCTGGAGCGAGCGCAGCACCTCACCGGAGACGGTGCCGGTGGCGCCGGTGATCAGAATGGTCATCGCGAGGTCCCCTCTTCCATGCGATTCGAAGTCGTCCACGACAATATAGTAAGAAAAAGTGACAGTCAAAAATGGTGACTAAATCGGAGGCCGGCAGTGCGACGGAGTGAGCGCAAACGGGAGCGGCCCGACCTGGGCATCCTGTCGGGCCGCACGCTGTTCAGCCTGCAGAAGGAGCTCTTCACGCGGCTGTCGGCGATGGGCCACGCCCAGGTCAGGCCCCGCCACGGAGCCGTGCTGGCCTACCTCGACGCCGAGGGCAGCCGGGCCTCCGACCTGGCCGCGCAGTCGGGCCAGCACAAACAGGTGATCGGCACCCTGGTCGACGAACTGGTCGCGCTCGGGTACGTCGAACGCCGCCCCGACCCCGCCGACCGCCGGGCCAAGCTGGTCGTGCCCACCGACCTGGGCCTCGACCACATGGAGAAGTCGGACGCCGTGCTCGTCGAGATGGAGGCCGAACACGCCCGCGCGGTCGGCGAGGAGGCGTACGCGGAGTTCAAACGGGTCTTCCAGCTCGTCGCCGAGCGCTCTGCCAGGTCGGACGGCTAGCTCAGGCTGATCGCCGAGCAGGGGCAGTGGTCGGCGGCGTCCTCGACGGCGGCGTGCAGGCCGGGTGCCGGTTCGGGCTGGAGGAGCACGACGGCGCCGTCGTGCTCGTTCTGGTCGAACACCTCGGGGGCGATCAGCGCGCACTGCCCCGACGAGCAGCACCGCTCGTGGTCGACGGTGACTTTCACGGCAGTCCCCTTTCCAGGCCGGCGGCCAGCAGGCCGATGACCTCTTCGGTCTGTTCGCGCAGGGCGGCGTGGTCGGCGGGCCGGTCGAGCCATCGCTCCAGGACCACCCGCATGGCGGTCAGCGCCGTGGCCGCGCAGACCGCCGGGTAGAGATCGTCGGGCGACAGCCCGAGCCGGTCGGCGATGGCCTCGGCCAGCGCCTTCTCGCGGGTGGCGTAGACGGCCAGCCGCTGCGGCAGCAACGAGGGGGCCCGGACGATCAGCCGCAGCGCGTCGGTGTCGCTGACGGCGATCACGCGGGCGACCGCCTCGCGGAGCGCCCGTAAGACGGGTTCCTCGCGGGGGCGGTCGCGGAACGCGGCGATCAGGGCGTCGGCCTCGGCGGCCACGGCCGCGACCATCGCCTCCTCCTTGCTGGAGAAGTAGTTGAAGAAGGTGCGTACCGCGATGTCGGTCTCGGCGGCGATCTGCTCCACGGTCACGTGTTCGACACCGTGGCGCAGGGCCAGCCGCAGGGCCGCGTCGCGCAGGGCGGCCCTGGTCGCCAGCTTCTTGCGCTCCCGCCGGCCGACCACGGTCATGACCAGGTCACCGGCAGGGAGTGCACGCCGTAGACGAGCATCTCCGCACGCAGCGGCACCTCGTCGGCCGGCACGGCCAGGCGCAGGCCGGGCAGCCGCGTGATCAGCTCGCCCAGGCCGACCTTCATCTCCACCCGGGCCAGCTGCTGGCCGAGGCACTGGTGGACGCCGTGGCCGAAGGCCAGGTGGGAGACGCGGGGGCGGCTCACGTCGAGGCGGTCGGGCTGGTCCCAGTGGGCCGGGTCACGGTTGGCCTCGGGCGTGGCGATGATCACGGTGGCGCCGGCGGGGATGGTCACGTCACCTATTGTCAGGTCTTCGGTCGCGACCCGGCTGACCCCCATCTGGATGATCGACAGGTACCGCAGCAGCTCCTCGATCGCGGTGTCGAGCAGCTCGGGCTCGGCGCGCAGCCGCGCCAGCTCGCCGGGGTTCTCCAGCAGCGCGAACGTGCCCAGCGCGAGCATGTTGGCGGTGGTCTCGTGGCCCGCGCCGAGCAGCACCAGCGCGATGTCGACGAGCTGGTTGTCGGGCAGGTCGAGCAGGCCCGACACGAGGTCGTCGCCCGGCGCGGCCCGCTTGGCGGCGATCAGCTCCCCCATGAACGTGTAGAGCTCCAGCCCCGCCCGTGCCCGCTCGTCGGTGGAGGCGGCGGAGTCGAGGGCGACGGCGGTGTTGCGCTGGAACCGGTCGCGGTCGGCGTAGTCGACGCCGAGCAGCTCGCAGATGACCAGCGACGGGATCGGCAGCGCGTAGGCGGGCACCAGGTCGGCCTCGGTCCCGGCGGCCTTCATCGCCTCGATGTGGCCGACCGCGATCTCCCGGACGCGCTCCTCCAGGGCGCGCATCCGCCGGACGGTGAACTGGCCGGTGAGCAGCTTGCGGAGCGTGGTGTGCTCGGGCGGGTCCATGAACACGAACATGCCGTCGTCGCGGGTCTCGACCTGGCGCGGCTCCGCGCCGGAGGCGGCGTCGGGGTGGCGGACGCGGTCGGAGCTGAAGCGGGTGTCGGCCAGCACGGCGCGGGCCTCTTCGAGGCCGGTGACCAGCCACGCCTCGGCGCCGTTGGCGAGCCGGAGCGGCTGGACCGGGGCCTGGCCGCGGCGCGCGGTCAGCCCGGCGGGTGGGTCGAACGGGCAGCCGCCGCGCTCCACCAGGTCGCGGGGCAGCAGGCGGCGGAGTTCCGTCGGGGTCTGTGCTGCGGTCGTCATGTCGTCGGCCTACCCCGTTAAGTTGCACGATATGCATCGATGCATGACGTGCAATTTTCGAGATCATTGACAGACCCGGTCATTTATTAGGAAACTTTCTTAAGAAAAAACACCGTTCGAGGGCAGGTAACCCGTGAAACGTCTGTTCGCCGCCTTATTCGGCCTCGTCCTGATCGCCGTGCTCGCCCCGCCCGCGCAGGCCGCCCCATTCAAGGTGCTCGCCTTCTACAACGGCACGTGGGACGCCGCCCACATCGACTTCACCAAGGACGCCAAGGAGTGGTTCCCCTCGGCGGCGGCCCAGAACGGGTTCACCTGGGAGGCGACGACCGACTGGTCGCGGCTGAGCTCCTCGACGATCTCGCAGTACAAGGTCGTCATGTTCCTCGACGACGCCCCGCCGGCCAGCCAGCGGCAGGCGTTCCAGAACTACATGAACAACGGCGGGGCCTGGCTGGGCTTCCACGTCAGCGCCTTCACCACCGACCCCAACTCCTGGAGCTGGTACTACAACACCTTCCTCGGGTCGGGGGCGTTCGCCACCAACACCTGGTTCCCGACGGCCGAGACGCTGAGGATCGAGAACCGTAACCACCCGTCGACCGCCGGGTTGCCCGCCACCATCCAGTCGTCGGTCAGCGAGTGGTACTCGTGGAGCCGCGACCTGCGGCAGAACCCCGACATCAGCATCCTGGCCTCGATCGACGCCGGCAGCTTCCCGGTCGGCACCGACCCCAACCAGCAGTGGCGCAGCGGGTTCTACCCGATCATGTGGACGAACACGAAGTACAAGATGCTCTACACCAACTTCGGCCACAACGGCATGAACTACTCCACCAACACCCGCACCTCCTCGACCTTCGCCAGCGCCCAGCAGAACCAGTGGCTCATCCAGGGCATCCGCTGGCTGGCCGGCGAGGGCGGCACCACCCCGCCGCCCACCGACACCATCTCCCCCACGACCTGGTACACGGTCGTGAACGAGAACAGCGCCAAGTGCGTCGACGCCCGCGCGGCCGGCACGGTCAGCGGCACCGCGATCCAGCAGTACACCTGCAACGGCACCGCCGCCCAGCGCTACCAGTTCACCCCGACCAGCGGCGGCTACTACCGGATCTCCGGCCAGGGCAACCCGGCCCAGGCCCTCGACGTGACCAACGTCTCCGTCGCCGACAACGCCCCCATCCAGACCTGGACCTACGGCGGCGGCAACAACCAGCAGTGGCTCCCGGTCGCCGAGGGCGGCGGCTACTACCACTTCGTCAACCGCAACAGCGGCAAGTGCCTGGACGTCCCGGCCGCCTCGACCGCCAACTCGGTGCAGCTGGTCCAGTACGCCTGCAACGGCACGGCCGCCCAGTCGTTCCGGTTGGCCGCGTAAAGACTGGGCAGGGGAAGAGTCCGCACCGCTCAGAGGGGAGACTGACATGCTCGAAGGCAAGACGATAGCCTTCCTCGCCGCACCGGCGGGCGTCGAGCAGGTGGAGCTCACCGAACCCTGGAAGGCGATCAAGGACGCCGGTGGGACGCCCAAGCTGATCTCCACGAAGGAAGGGGAGATCCAGGCGTTCGACCACCTCGACAAGGGAGACAGGTTCCCGATCGACGCCACCGTCGGCCAGGCCCAGGCGGCCGACTTCGACGGACTGGTGCTGCCCGGCGGGGTCGCCAACCCCGACTTCCTGCGGATGAATCCGAAGGCGGTCAGGTTCGTGCGTGAGTTCTTCGACCAGGGCAAGCCGGTCGCGGCGATCTGTCACGCGCCGTGGACGCTGATCGAGGCCGACGTCGTACGGGGCCGCGTGATGACCTCGTGGCCGAGCCTCCAGACCGACCTGCGCAACGCCGGGGCGACCTGGCAGGACAAGGAGGTCGTGGTCTGCGCCGAAGGGCCGTCGACCCTGGTCACCAGCCGCATGCCGGATGACCTGAAGGCCTTCTGCGAGGCCACGCTCGACGCCTTCGCCTGATCGGCCCGTTCCCTGAGGACCCGGCGGTTTCGCCGGGTCCTCAAATCATGGACAAGTGAGGCCCAAGTCGGCGCTGCCACGATCCCGAAGTGAACGTGAGAGTACCGGTCCGGCTCCAGTCGGGCCTGGCCGAATGCGGGGCCGCCTGCCTGGCCATGGTGCTGAGCCACCACGGCCGCCACACCGGGGTCCGCGAGGTGTCCGAGCAGTGCGGGGTCGGCCGCGACGGCCTCTCGGCGCTGGCGATCGTCAAGGCGGCGCGCGGCTACGGGCTCACCGCGACCGCGTACAAGGCCGAGACCGTCACCGACGCGCCCCTCCCGGCGGTGGCCCACTGGCGGCGCAACCACTTCGTGGTCGTCGAACGGCAGAACGCCCGCCACGTCGACGTCGTCGACCCGGCGATCGGCCGCCGCCGGCTGACCCGGGAGGAGTTCGCCGAGGGCTACTCGGGGGTGCTGCTCACCTTCGAGCCCGGCGAGACGTTCGAGCGCCGGAAACGGGTCCGCCGGACCTGGGTCGGCCCGCTCGCCCGGACCGCGTTGCAGAAGGGCCTCATCGCGCGCATCCTGCTGGCGTCGCTGCTGCTGCAGGTCCTCGGGCTGGGGGTGCAGACGTTCTCGGGCATCCTGGTCGACGGGGTGCTCCCGACCAGGGACTCCGCACTGCTGGTCTCACTGGGGGTGGCGCTGGCGGTGGCGGGCGTCGTCCACCTCGGGCTCACCTACCTGCGCGCGGCGACCGTGCTCAAGCTGCGGCTGCGGGCCGACCGGCTGCTGTCGTCGGAGGTGGTCGCCCACCTGTTCCGCCTCCCCTACCGCTACTTCGCCACCCGGGGCTCGGGAGACCTGGCCCAGCGCAGCGCCAGCGTGGGCCGGTTGCGGCAGCTCATCTCGGGGCCGATCACCACGGCCCTGCTCGACGGGCCGCTCGCGGTCGGCTACGTGACGATCGTGCTGCTGTCGTCGGCGCCGCTGGGGCTCTGCCTGCTCGCGCTGGCGGCGGTGCAGGCCGTGCTGCTGCTGGTCACCCGGCGGCGGCGGGCCGACCTGAACCTGGCGGCGTTGTCGGCGCAGGTCCAGACGCAGGGGCAGCTCATGGAGGCCATCAAGGGGGTGGAGATCCTCAAGGCCGGGGCCATCGAGGACGCCGCGCTGAGCCGCTGGTCGCAGCTGTTCCTCGACCAGCTGAAGGCCGACGCGCGGCAGGGCCGGATGGAGAACCTGGTCACCTCGGTCCTCGACAGCATGCGGCTGGCCGCCCCGGCGGCGCTGCTCTGGACCGGCGGCTGGGAGGTGCTGAACGGCCGTTCCCTCGGCCAGACGCTGACGCTGGTCGCCCTGGCGGGCGCGGCGCTGACGCCGATCCTGTCGCTGGTCGGCACGGTCCGCATCCTCCAGGAGGCGGGCACCCACCTCGAACGGCTGGCCGACATCCTGGAGTTCACCCCCGAGCCCTACGGCGAGGTCCAGGTGGGCCACCTGCGCGGCCGGATCGAGCTGCGCGACGTCTCCTTCCGGCACGCCCCCAACGCCCCGTGGATCCTGTGGAAGGTCTCGCTCGCCATCGGCCGCGGCCAGAAGATCGCCCTGGTCGGCGGCAGCGGCTCGGGCAAGAGCACCCTCGCCCGCGTCATGGTCGGCCTGTACGAACCCACCTTCGGCGCCGTCAGCTACGACGGCGTGCGGATGGAGGCCCTCCAGCGCTCGTCCCTGCGGCGGCACTTCGGGGTGGTCACCCAGGAGGCCCACCTGTTCACCGGCACCATCAGGGAGAACATCGCCCTGGGCCGGCCGGGGGCCACGCCGCAGGAGATCGTGCGGGCGGCGAAGACGGCCTGCGTCCACGACGAGATCATGGCGATGCCCATGGGCTACGAGACCAACCTGTCGGAGGGCATGGGCCTGTCGGGTGGGCAGCGGCAACGGCTGGCGCTGGCCAGGGCGGTGCTCGGGCGGCCCAAGGTGCTGCTGTTCGACGAGGCCACCAGCCACCTCGACACCGTCACCGAGGCCGCCATCGAGCGCAACCTCGCGGCGCTGACCCAGACCCGCATCGTGATCGCCCACCGGCTGAGCACCGTCCGCGACGCCGACCTGATCGCCGTCATCGACGACGGCCGCGTGGTGGAGCAGGGCACCCACGACGAGCTGGTGGAACTCGACGGCCACTACGCCCGGCTGGTGGCCCACCAAGAAAACACCCCAAGAAGTACCAAGATCCCACCAAGCGTGCCTTGCGACTCTTGAGTCGCAAGGTTCACGAACGAAGGGGGTTGTGATGAACAACTTCGAGAACACCGCGAACGAGCTCACCGAGACCGAGCTCGCCGAGGTCACCGGCGGTCTGCCCTGGAACTACGACTGGGCGAACTACGACTGGCGCGACGCGGTGATCGAGGCGCTGCCGTAACCACGGGGTGAAACGCGGGGCCGTCCTCTTGCGGGGACGGCCCCGACTTGTATCCGGCTGGGATTCGCGGCCGAGCCGCGTACCAGCGGGTGCTGGAACTCTTCGAGGCGCAAGGTTCACGAAGCGAACGGAAGGGTTCAGCATGAACGACTTCGAGTCCACCGCACAGCACCTCGGCGACGAGGAGCTCGCCGAGGTCACCGGTGGCATGTGGGCGAACTACGACTGGATGAACTACGACTGGCGCGACGCGGTCATGATGGCCCTGCCGTAACCGGCTTGGAGCGGCTTGTAGAAGCGCTCAAGTGAGCCCCAAGTGCCCAATGGGACCTTGGTTTCGCAAGGTTCACGGATCGAGAAAGAGGGGGTTGTCATGAACGACTTCGAGAGCACCGCCCAGGAGCTGGCCGACACCGAGCTCGCCGACGTCACCGGCGGCATGTGGGCGAACTACGACTGGATGAACTACGACTGGCGCGACGCCGTGATCGACGCCCTGCCGTAACCAGGTGGGGAAGGGGGCCGTCCTTCGGGGCGGCCCCCTTTTCCGTGTCAGGCTGTACGCATGATCGAAGCAGTGGTTTTCGACCTCGACGGGGTCGTCATCGACTCCGAGCCCGTCTGGGAAGAGGTCCGCCGGGGCGTCGTCGCCGAGTTCGGCGGCACCTGGATGCCCGACACCCAGAAGCGCCTGATGGGCATGAGCACCCCCGAGTGGGCCGACTACCTGACCGGGGAGCTCGGCGTCTGGCTCTCCCCCGACGAGACCGCCGCGACGGTGATCGAGCGCATGGCCGAGCGCTACCGCGACCACCTGCCCCTGCTGCCGCACGCCTCGGCGACCATGCGCGCCATCGCCGACCAGTGGCCGATCGGGGTGGCCAGCTCCTCGCCCGCCGTGCTGATCGACACCGTACTGGCCGCCCTCGACGTGGACGTCCGGGTGGCGATCTCCACCGAGACCATGAAGCGCGGCAAGCCCGCCCCCGACGTCTATCTGGCCGTCGTCGAGCGGCTCGGCGTGACGCCCGAGCGGTGCGTCGCGGTGGAGGACTCCAGCAACGGCCTGCGGTCGGCCGCCGCGGCCGGGCTGATCGTGGTCGCGGTGCCGCAGGCGGCCTACCCGCCCGACGACGACGCGCTGGCCGGGGCGTCGCTGGTGCTGGCCGACCTGGCCGCGCTCACCCCCGAGGCGGTGGCGCGGCTGGCCTAGTGGCGGGCCAGGCCGGGGATGACGACGGCGGCCTCCGGCGGGTACTCGCCGAGGAGCCTCTCCTCCTGGCCGATCTCGTAGAGGCGCTGCGCCTGGTTTCCGGGCTCGACCACGACGTATCCGGTCGCGGTCGGGCCCACCGCGAAGCGGCCCTCCGGAATGCGGAGATAGGCGTCGGCCCGCCCCTCGGGGCTGAGCAGCCGGACGACGGCCTGCTCGCCGTATTCGTGCAGGTAGAGCCGCTCGCCCCGCGACTGGATCCACAGGCCGTGGTCGTCGTCGGCGAACCGGCCGGTCTGGGCGCGGAAGACGACCGGCCGCCCGGCGACGGTCAGGGTGAGCTGGTCGGTGACCTTCTGGGGCGGCTGGAGGATCAGCTCACCGCCGCCGGTCAGGCCGACGATCTCGGTTCCCTCCGGGACGACCGGACGGGTCACCTGGCCGGTGCGCAGGTCGACGTCGAGGTAGTGGAAGACGTCGCCGTCCCGGTGGTTGGCCAGGATGATCCGGCTGGAGTCGGCCGCCCACACCCATGGGCCGTAGACGCCGCCCAGTTCGGCGGGCAGTTGGAGGTCGGGGCCGCCGAGCAGGTCGTTCAGCCGGTAGCCGCCCCCGTCGTCGGGAAGGCCGAGCCAGCGGCCGTCCGGCGAGATGGTGTGGTTGCCGGGCGGGTTGACCGTCTCGACCCCGGACACGATCTCGGTCTCGCGGCCGTCGGTCAGCCGCAACACGGTCGGGCAGCCGGTGCGGCAGACGGAGTAGAGGGAGTGGGCCCGCGCGCCGGCATGCGGCGGCGGCTCGCGGAGGACGGGCGCCGGTTCCGGCTCGGGGCGCAGCCACGTGAACAGGACGAGCACGGTGACCGCGACGGCCACGGCGCTCCAGCGGGCCGCCCTGCGGCGTCCGGCGGTCTCGATGGCGCGGTCGGGGTCGCCGTAGTCGCGGGCGTCGTCGGCCAGGTCGAGATAGGCCTCACGCGGGTTCATGGATGCCTGCCTTCCGCAGCCGCTTCAGGGCGTCGTGCGTGTGCCGTTTGACCGTGCCGACCGAGCAGCCGAGCCGGGCGGCGATCTGCGCCTCGGGCAGGTCTTCGTAGAAGCGCAGGTAGAGGACGATGCGCTGTTTGGCCGTGAGGGTGGTCAGGGCGTGCCGGAGCACGATCTTCAGCTCGGTGTCGGGCGGGGGCGCGCCCGTTTCCGGGGGCTGGGAGGTCGGGAAGAAGACCAGGCTGCGGGGGCGGTGCCAGGTCCGTAACTGGTTGATCATCATCGTCTTCAGGTAGGCCTCGGGGTCGTCCGCGGCCGAGATCCGCCGCCACTTGGCGGCCGCCTTGGCCAGGGTCTCCTGCATGAGGTCCTCGGCCTTCTCGTGGTCGCCGGTGAGCAGATAGGCGGCACGCGACAACGCGCGGCCGCGTACGGCCACGAATTTCCGGAACCCCTCCGCGTCGTGCATCGTCCTATGGACTCCGCCGGGGGCCGGAAGGTTGAGACGCCAGGAACTCGGCCAGATGGAGGGCGTGGATCCCGGTGCCGTGCTCGATCTGGGTGCGGCAGCTGAAGCCGTCGGCCAGGACCCGGGCGCCTGCGGACGCGCGGAGGGCCGGGAAGAGGGCCTGTTCGCCGACGGCCATCGCCAGGTCGTGGTGGCCGGGCTCGAAGCCGAAGTTCCCGGCCAGGCCGCAGCAGCCCGCGTCGAGCTGGGTGACGTCGGCGCCGGTCCGGCGCAGGACGCGGAGGTCGGCGTCGGCGCCCATGATCGCGTGCTGGTGGCAGTGCGGCTGGGTGACGACCCGCCCGGGGAGGTGCGGCGGGTCGACGTCGTGGTCGTCGAGGAGTTCGGCCAGGGTCCTGGTGCGGTGGGCCAGCCGTCTGATGTCGGGGTCGCCGGGGAGGAGTTCGGGGGCGTCCGACCGGAGGACGGCCGTACAGGAGGGTTCGAGGCCGACGAACGGGAGGCCGGCGTCGAGGTCGTCGCGCAGGACGCGGGCGGTTCTGCGCAGCACCCGCCGGGCCACGCCGAGCTGGCCGGTGGAGATCCAGGTGAGACCGCAGCAGATGGGGGCGCGCGGGACGCGTACCGAGAAACCGGCCTGGGAGAGCACCCGGGTCGCGGCGACCGCGACCCGGGGGGTGAAGTTGTCGGTGAAGGTGTCGGGGAGCAGCAGCACCTCCGGGCCGCGCTTCGGCGCCCGGAAGGTGTCGCTGAAGCGGACCCGGGCCGGGCGTGGCAGCGGGCGCTCGGTCGTCAGGCCGGGCACCCTCGGGACGCGCAGCAGCAGCGGGAAGCGCGCCCACAGCGGGAGCCAGCCGAGGGCGTAGTGGGACAACGGGCGGATCCGGCCCTGGTAGTGGTGGTGCAGGAACTCGGCCTTGTAGGTGGCCATGTCGACGTGGACGGGGCAGTCGGAGCGGCATCCCTTGCACGCCAGGCACAGGTCGAGGGCGTCCCTGACCTCCTCCGACCGCCAGCCGCCGGTGATCACCTCGCCCCGGAGCATCTCGGCCAGCAGCCGGGCCCTGCCCCGGGTGGAGTGCTGCTCGTCGCGGGTGACGCGGAAGCTCGGGCACATCACGCCGCCGGTGTCGCGGCGGCACTCCCCGACCCCGGCGCAGGCCAACGTCTCGGCGGCGAAGCCGTCGCGGAAGGCGAAGACGGTCGCCGCCTCGGGCGGGCGGGTGGTCAGGTGGTCGTCGAGCCGGTCAGGGTCGATCAGGCGGCCGGGGTTCATCCGGTTGCGGGGGTCGAACAGCCGCTTGAAGCGGATGAACGCCGCCATGACCTCGTCGCCGAACATCCTCGGCCACAACTCGCCCCTGGCCAGGCCGTCGCCGTGCTCGCCGGAGAACGAGCCGCCGTAGGAGACGACCAGGTCGGCGGCCTCCTCGACGAAGGCGCGGTAGTCGTCGCGGCGGAACGGCATCCGGGTGTGCACGCAGCCGTGGCCGAAGTGGCCGTAGAGGGACGACGCGCCGTAGCCGTGGTCCTCCTGGAGCCGTCGCAGGTCGCGAAGGTACTCGCCGAGGCGTTCCGGCGGCACGGCCGAGTCCTCCCAGCCGGGCCAGGCGTCGCCCGCGGTGGCCCCGACGGCCGCCTCGCGGATGGCGGCCACGGAGGCGACGTCGTTCGTGATCACCGGCCGCACGCCCAGGTCGGCCGCCATCGCGCGGGCCAGGCCGGCGGCCTCCTCCGGGGTGTCGGCGCCGAACTGGACGACCAGCCAGCCGCCGCCCTTCGGCAGCCGGTCGATGGCGGCCAGGTTGAGGCGGCGGGCACGTTCGTGGCCGATCAGGCGGTCGTCCATGCCCTCCAGGGCGATCGGTTCGTAGGGCGCGATCGACGGGGCGGCGTCGGCGGCCTCGAAGACGTCGCGGAAGCCCAGGATCGCCGCCGCTCCCGCCCTCGGCCGGGGCACCATCTTCAGCCGGGCGCGGAGCACGGTGACCAGGGTCGACTCCGAGCCGACCAGGGCCTTGGCCAGGTCGCGGCCGTTCTCGGGGAGCAGGGCGTCGAGGCCGTAGCCGGAGACCCTGCGGGGGATCTTGGGAAACCGGGCCCTGACGGCGTCGCCGTGGTCGTCGGCGATGGCGTCGACGGCCGCGCGCAGCGTCTCGGGCGGGTCGGAGGTCCAGAAACGGGCGCCCTCGTAGGTGAGCACCTCCAGGTCGTGGACGTTGTCCGAGGTCTTCCCGTACGCCTGCGCGGTCGCGCCGCAGGCGTCGTTGCCGATCATGCCGCCGATGGTGCAGTGGTTGTGGGTGGCCGGTCTCGGGCCGAACATCAGGCCGCCGGCGGTGAGGTCGTCGACGACCGCGCCCGGTTCGGTGACGACGGAGCCGTCGTCCTGCTGCCGGAACCGGGTGCAGTACGTCGACCAGTCGACGACCACGGCGGTGTTGCAGCACTGGCCGGCCAGGCTGGTGCCGCCGCCCCGCGACACCACGGGCACGTCGTGGTCGGCGCAGATCTCCACCGCCAGGGCGGCGTCCTCGATCGTTCTCGGTACGACCACGCCGATCGGCACCTCGCGATAGTTGGAGGCGTCGGTCGAATAGGCCGCCCTGGTCCCCCGGTCGAACCGGACCTGGCCGTCGACGTGGGCGCGCAGGGCGTCGTGGAGGCGGTCGAAGAGCGCCATACGCACGCCCCTTGCCCGGCCGGGGTAGGTCCATACGACTTTGCGGGCAAAAGTACGCCATGACAGTGATTCCGACGATCCGCTATCACGACGCCGACAAGGCCCTCGCGTGGCTGACCGCCGTGCTGGGGTTCACCTCGCCGGAGGTCTACCGCTCCGACGACGGCGTGGTCGTCCACGCCCAGCTCAGCCGGGGGACCGGCATGGTCATGCTGGGCTCCGTCGGCCACGGGCTCGACGTGGTGACCGGCCCCGCGAGCGTCTACGTCGTGGTCGACGACCTGGAGATCGACGCCCTGTACGAGATCGCGAAGGCGGCCGGCGTGGAGGTGATCCGGGAGCTGCGGTCGGAGGACTACGGCGGCCGGGGCTACACGATCCGCGACCCCGAAGGGCACGTGTGGAGCGTGGGCAGTTACGACCCCGTCAATACGGCGTAGGAAAGGCGCGAGGACCACATATAGATCCCCATTTATCGCTTTATGGGTGCTTAGTGTCGATTTATGGATTTGGCTGATATCGCCCGTCGATTCGGGACCCCCGCGTACGTCGTGGACGAGGACGCCGTCCGGGCCCGCTGCCGCGACTACCTCGCCGCGTTGCCGTCGGCGACGGTGGCCTACGCCGGGAAGGCGTTCCTCACGCAGGCCATGGCGTCGTGGGTGGCCGAAGAAGGGCTCTCCCTGGACGTCTGCTCCGGCGGAGAGCTCACGCTCGCCCGGTCGGTCGGGTTCCCCGCGTCCCGGATCATCTTCCACGGCAACGCCAAGACCCCCGCCGAACTGCGCGACGCCGTCGGGGTCGGGCGCGTCGTCATCGACAACGTGGCCGAGATCCACCGGCTGGCCGCGCTGGTGCCCGTCGCCCTGCGGCAGGACGTCTACCTGCGGGTCACGCCCGGCATCGACGCCGGGGGCCACGCGGCGATCCGCACCGGCTCCGAGGGGCAGAAGTTCGGCATCCCGCTGGCCGAGCTCCCCGACGCCGTGGCGCGGGTGCTGAGCCAGCCCGAGTTGCGGCTGGCCGGGCTGCACTGCCACATCGGGTCGCAGATCACCTCGGTCGCGCCGTTCGAGGCGGCGGCCAAGATCATGGTCGACCAGCTGGCCATGGTCCGGGAGCGGTTCGCGACCACGCTGCCCGAACTCGACCTCGGCGGCGGCCACGGCGTCGCCTACCTCGACGACGAACACGGCCTCGACCTCGGGCACTTCGGCGCCGCCGTGCCCAAGGTGATCGCCGAACGCTGCCGCCACCTGCGGCTGCCCGAACCCCGGCTGGTGGTCGAGCCCGGCCGGGCCATCGTGGCCGCCGCCGGCGTGACCCTCTACCGGGTGATCTCGGTCAAGCGGCAGGGCGGCCGGACCTTCGTCGCGGTCGACGGCGGGATGAGCGACAACCCCCGGCCAGCGCTGTACGGCGCGCGGTACTCGGTCTCGGTGCCCGGCCGCTCCGGGGAGCCGGCGACGATCGTCGGGCGGCACTGCGAGGCCGGCGACGTGATCGCCGAGGACGTGCCCGCCGGTGACGCCCGGCCCGGCGACCTGGTGGTCGTGCGGGTGACCGGGGCCTACCACCATGCGATGGGGTCGTCGTACAACCTGACGTGCCGCCCTCCGGTGGTCGCCGTGCGGAGCGGGTCGGCGCGGCTGATCGTCCGGCGCGAGGAGACCGCCGACCTGATGCGGCGCGACGTCGGCCGTTAGACGGCGAAACGCCGTCCCGCACCAGGCGGGACGGCGTTTCGTCCTGGCGGACCGACCTAGAGGGCGGAGACGCAGACCGTCCGCGGGACCGTCACCAGCGGCAGCAGGGCGCCGTTGAACACGGTCACGCTCCACGAGAGACCCGACGCGGCCGGGACCGAGCTCAGCACGGGCTGGCCGATCGGATCCAGCGAGTAGCCGCCGCCGACGGAACGCTTGCCGAGCGGGCAGGCGACCTGAGCGGTGCACTGGGCGAACGGCTGGCAGGTGACGGGCAGCCCGTCGACGACCTCGTAACCCGAGACGCCGTTCAGGCCCGCCTCACCGTTCAGCCCCGGCGCCCCGGCCGGACCGACCGCCCCCTCGGGACCGGCCAGACCAGCGGGACCCGCCGGACCGGTCCGACCGGTCGGACCGGTCGCGCCCAGCGGACCCATCGGGCCGGGAACACCGGGGAACCCGGGCGGTCCGGGAGGGCCGGCCGGACCCATCGGGCCACGCGGACCGCGCGGACCCTTGCAACACGGGTGGTCGGCAGTCCCCGCGCGCTGCGCCTCGGCCTTGGCCGCCTCGGTCAGCGCGACGGCGGCCGGCGTGGCGGCGGCGGCCCCGGCGAGCAGCGCCGCACCCTGCCCCTGCGCACTAGCCTCCTCCGCGACCGGAGCCGGGGCGGCGGCCTTCTCAGCTGCGGCCTTGGCAGCCGGGTCGTCGAGCGTCGCCATCGGAGCGGCGCCCTTCGCGACCAGCGCGGCCTTGATCGCGGCGGTGGCGCGCATCTCGGCCAGCCTCTGCATCATGGCGGCCCGCTTGGCAGCGGCCTTCTGCATCATCTCGGCCCGCTTGGCAGCGGCCCGCTGCAGCGCCTCGGCCCGCTTGGCGGCGACCTTCTCGGCCAGCGCGGCCCGAACGGCGACGGCGTCCACCGCCGCAGCCTCAACAGACGCCGGAGCGGCAGCCTCAGCCGAAACAGCAGCCTCGACCGGGGCGGCAGGCTCGACCGGAGCCGCCGCCTTGGCCGAAGCCGCAGGCTCGACCGGCGCGGCCGCGCTGACCGGAGCCGCAGGCTTGGCAGCGGCGGCAGGCTTCGCAGCCGCGGGCTTGGCCGGAACAGCCGCCTTGGCGGGAGCGAGCTCGGCCGAAGCAGCGGGTGCAACCGGAGCGGCCGACTTGGCCTGCACGAGCAGTGCCGCAGGCTTGGCCGGAGCAACCGGAGCGGCGGGCTTGGCCTGCGCGGCCGGAGCGGCGGGCTTGGCCTGCGCGGCCGGAGCGGCGGGCTTGGCCTGCGCGGCCGGAGCGGCGGGCTTGGCCTGCGCGGCCGGAGCGGCGGGCTTGGCGGGCTTGGTCTGCGCGGCCGGGACCCCGGGCTTGGCGGGCTTGGCGGGCGGGACCGGGTCGTCGTTCTTGGCTGACGAGGTCGCCGGGGCGGCGCCCCAGATGGCGACGGCCTTCTTGGCGGCGGCGCGGGCGGGTTTCTTGGCCGACTTCTCGGCGCCGGCCGTGCCCGGGATGTTCTTGGCGGCCGGGGCCGGCTGGACGGGGGGGTCGATGGGGTTGACCTGCGCCGAGGCGGCCGCCCCGGAGAAGGTGACCAGGGCGGCGGCGAGTACGCCCGTCAGCCCCATACTCCATTTGTTGGCACGTGGGTGCATATGCACTTCCATATGAGTTGTAATTCCAAAATGACCGAACACCATTGAGGTGTCCGGCCCGGAAAATACCCGCATGGATTCTGACGCCAGCCCCGGCGAACGCTAATTCAGGACAAAGTCTTATGGTGCGCAAATCGGCTGATAGGCCGATATGCAGTGACGACGGGAACCCGTCCGGACGCCCGCAGCGGCATCGGCAGCCGCATCGCCGCCCCCACCAGCCCGGCCCCGGTCAGCAGGCCCAGCCGCGACCAGTCGGCCGTCGTGAACGTCAGCTCGCCGAGCCCGTTCACCAGGAACCCCGTCGTCAGGAACCAGCCGATCACCCCGGCCGCCCCGGCGGCCACCGGCCGCCGCACGGCCAGCCCGATCGCCGCCGTCAGCCCGGCCATGGCCGCGACCCGTTCCGACACGTCGGGGACGGCCACGGCCACCACGACCACCGCCCCGACCGCCAGCACGGCCGCGCCCGGAATCAGCAACTCCAATGACGTGGTGCGCCGAGAAACCATTCTCCCGCCCCCTTTCGCTCATATTCAACAAGCGAGAGGGACCCCGCCGGGCCGTATTGATGCCATTCCTACGCCCTGTTGACGCGATGACTACGCGTCAAAACGGCGTCAGCATCGGCGGCGGACCCGTCGGATCGCCGTAGGGAAAGCCTCACGGCCTTTCTCCGGCCCCTAACGTCGATGCCGTGAACGTGGAAGGGAAAACGACGATGGACGTGCCGCTATTCGTGCCGGTCCGGAAGACCGGCTGCGCCGACGCTCTCCGGGTGTTCCGCACCCCCGAGGGAGCCCGCACGGCGGTGGCCTTCACCTCTCCGGTCCGGCTCGCGCTCGTGCTCGGCGAGGACCAGCCCTGGATCAGGCTCTGCGAACCGGCCCTGCGCGCCCTCCTCAGGGACATCGGCGTGCCGGGCATCGTCGTCGACCCCCAGGCGGCCGCCGCCCGACCGGCCCCCCACGCCGCCGCGTGACCACACCACACAGACCCGCCTCGGGGCGGCGCCGGAGCCGTCCCGAGGCGTTCCACACCGTCAGGAGACCTCAGAGCGGGGTCTCGCTCGGGGCGATGGTGAAGGTGACCTCGTAGTCGGCGTCGCCGGTTCGCATGCGGATCGTCTGGCGGGAGAAGCCCTCTCTCGGGGTCAGCAGGACCGAGCCGCCCAGGATCAGGTCGTCGGGGTCGAAGTCGTCGATCTCCCACAGGTCGATGTGGGCGAGCCCGCCGTTGGCGGGGAACGCCGGACGGTTCGGGGTGCCGCCGCCGTTCGTCTGGACCGGCATCCCCGGTGGGCAGGCGACGTCGTCGGGGCTGTAGCAGACGCCGGTCCTGATGCCCACCGGCGGATACCACTCGTTGGCCGGCCAGATCTGGACCGTGCGGCTGAAGAGCGGGACGATCCCCGGCCCCTTGACCTTGAGTCTGATCTCGTCCCAGCCGCCCTCCTGGGTCGAGTGGGCGACGATCGAGTCGAGGATGATCCGCACATACGGGGCGGGGGCCGCGTACGCGGGGCTCGCGGGTAAGACCGCGGACACGAGGAGGGCCGCCGCGGCGAGTCCTCTGAACAGGCGTGAGCTCATGAGGCCAAGCGTCGGGCGGCCCTCTTGGGCCCGCCTTGCGGGCGGCTGCAAGCCCTAGCGCTCCAGGAAGTCCAGCAGCTCCTTGTTGACCTCTTCGGCGTGCGTCCAGCCGATGTTGTGGGGGCCGCCCTCGACGGTGACGAAGGTCAGGTCCTTGATCAGGCCGGGCAGGCGGGCGGCCGTGCTGGCGTAGGGCAGGATGCGGTCCTGGTCGCCGTGGACCAGCAGGACCGGCACGTCGATCTTCGGCAGGTCGTCGCGGAAGTCCTCCAGCCAGGAGTCGACGCACTTGTACGCCGAGTACGAACTCCCCAGGCAGGCCGCGATGAAGCAGTTCTGGTAGGCCTCCCGGCTGATGCGGGTGCCCTCGTACATGTCGACGTTGAAGAAGTCGTCCAGGAACTTCCGGAAGTAGGCGGGGCGGTCGTGCACGACCGCCTCCTTGATGCCGTCGAAGACCGACCGGTCGACGCCTTCGGGGTTGTCGGCCGTCTTGAGCAGGAACGGCGGGATCGCGCCCAGCAGGACCGCGCGGCGGATCCGGGCGTTGCCGTATCTGGCCAGGTAGCGGGTGACCTCCCCGGTGCCCATCGAGAAGCCGACGAGGTCGACTTCGGGCAGGTCGAGGTGGTCGAGGAGGATCTTGAGGTCGTGGGCGAAGGTGTCGTAGTCGTGGCCCTGGGTCGGCTGGCTCGACTTGCCCCAGCCGCGCCGGTCGTAGGTGATCACCCGGAAGCCGGCGTCGAGCAGCACGCGCTGCTGCTTCTCCCAGGACGCGCCGTTGAGCGGGTAGCCGTGGATCAGCACGACCGGCCGTCCGGAGCCGTGGTCTTCGAAGTGGATGTCGATCGTGTCGCTGTTCTCCCGGCCGACGGTGACCTTGCCCATATCGTCCCCCCTGACATCGACTGGACCCGGGCCACGCTAGCAATACGGCATTTGCCCCGTTTTGCTACCGAAAATCCCGTTCATGTACGGACTAAGGCCCGATCCCGCCACCCCCTCGCTTGACCTGGTTGGGGGAGACTTGTCCCATGGCCAACGAACCGGTGGTGCTCGACGGCGGCGACCGCCGCTGCGTGCTGCTCCTGATCGAGTTGCGCGGGCTCGTCGAGTCGCTCGACCCGGGGGCGGTCGTGCACCTGCGCGCGACCGACCCGGCCGCGCCCATCGACCTGCCAGCCTGGTGCCACCTGACCGGCCACGACTACCTCGGCGTCGTCGGCGACCACCTCTACGCCGTGCGGGTGGCCGGCACTGCCACGCCGACCCGGCCCGACCGGCCCTGGCATGTGAAAGATTCATCGCGCTGAGCTGCGGTGACGTGCTGTTTCGTTGACCGGGAACGGTCCTCGGCAGACCATCCGCGCATGAGGATCCTGACCGCCCTCGCCGTCGCCGCCGCACTCGTGCTCGGCACCTCCGCTCCCGCCCACGCGATGTCGTACTCCTGCGACGTCACCTACGACGCCACCGTCTGGACCGGCGGCTTCGTCACGTCCATCACCATCGAGAACACCGGCACGTCTGCCTTCTCGCCCTGGCTGCTGCAGATCGTCTTCGCCGGGAACGAGACGATGAGCTCCGGGTGGTCGGCCACCTGGACCCAGACGCCCCCGAGCCTCCAGGCGGCCAACCCCGTCTGGGCCACGTCGATCGCCCCGGGAACCACCTCGGCGGCCCTCGGCTTCGTGGCCACGTTCACCGGGACCTACACGAACCCGACCGGCATCACGCTCAACGGAGTGCCCTGCACGGTCACCTACATCTGACCGATAATCGGCGGAATGACGACCATCGAGGCCGCCGTCGCCGACGTGGCCGGGGTGAACGCGTTCTTCGCGCTCGGCGTCGGCGGCGGGGTCCCGCTCGTGGAGCGGCTGGCCGACGACGCGGTGATCGACGCGACGGCGAAACGGCTGCTCACCCTCGACCGCAGGGCGGCGGCGTCCATCCTGTTCCAGGGGGCGCTGGCGCGGTTGTGGTCCCCGTACGTCGCCCTCCGGGCCGCCCACGGCATCTCGATCGACCTGGCCGAGGCGTGCTGGGACGACGACGGGGTGCGGGTGCCGGAGCTGCGCGAAGGGCCGAGGTTCGCCCTCGAACCGCTGGTGGCGGCGCTGCCGTGGGTGTCGCCCAAGGTCCTCTACGGCAACGCGGCCTCGGCGCTGACGGGCGCGGTGGGCGCGTTCTCCCGGGCGCGGCCGTGGCAGGCGTCCAAGGCCGAGGAACTGCGGCGCGAGTACCTGAACGACGGGCCGCTGACCGGCACGCTCGACCGGCGGGGCGTCCGCCGGTCGTGCTGTCTCCACTACCGGGTGGGCGGCATCTGCGGCGACTGCGTGCTCACCGCGATCCGATGAGGGCCGCCGAGCCGGGTCAGCCCTTGGTGCCCGACCAGCGGCCGTCGGCCTTGGCCTGGTCGACCTGGGCCTGCCCGGCGGGGCGCATCCGGCCCTCGTCGATGAGCCGCTGGGCCAGGTCGCTGTTGCGCGGCGACCACTTGGAGGTCTTCTTCCTCGGCTGGTAGCGGAGGATGTAGTAGTCGTCGTCGTAGCGGTACATCTTCGAGTCGACCCAGCCGTAACACGACGAGCTCTCCAGGGCCTCCTCGAAGGTGATCGTCGGGATCCCGCGCCCCTTCTTCGCGAACTTCAGCCACAGGCCGGGCTCGTGGGCGTGGTTCTTCTCCAGCCAGTCTTCGAACGCCTCGGCGGAGGCGAACGGGATGATCAGGAATCCGTCGGACTCGTGGCGCTCCATGGCGGGGAGTCTGCCACCAGGGGTGGGGTTCTAACGGGGGTGTCCTTTTTACCCGATATTGAAGGTTGGCGAAGGTTAGCCTAACCTAAGTCCACGTGACCGAAACTCTCGCGTTGCGCGGCTCCGGCCTGTCCCTCGCTTACCAAGGCGCTCCCGTCGTCCACGACGCCGGGATCGTGCTGCGCCCCGGCCGGGTGACCGCGCTCGTCGGCCCCAACGGCAGCGGCAAGTCGACCCTGCTGCGCGCGCTGGCCCGGCTCCACGAGCCCGTTTCCGGTTCCGTACGGCTCGGCGACGACACCTCGGTCTTCGACCTCGCCCCCCGCGAGTTCGCCAGGAAGGTCACCCTGCTCTCCCAGTCACGGCCGACGCCTTCGGGCGTGCTGGTGCGGGACGTGGTGGCGTACGGCCGCCATCCCCACCGGGGCCGCTGGCGCGCCGGCGACGCCGAGGGCGCGGCGGCGGTGGCGCGGGCCATGGACCTGACCGGGACGACCACGATGGCCGACCGCCCCGCCGACGAACTGTCCGGCGGCGAACTCCAGCGGGTCTGGCTGGCCACCTGCCTGGCGCAGCAGACCGGCGTGCTGCTGCTCGACGAGCCCACGACCTTCCTCGACCTGCGCTACCAGGTCGAACTGCTCGACCTGGTCCGCGATCTGGCCGACCACCACGACGTCGCCATCGGCGTCGTGCTGCACGACCTCGACCAGGCCGCCGCCCTCGCCGACGAGGTCGTGCTGCTGCACGGCGGCCGGATCAAGGCCGTCGGCTCCCCCGCCGAGGTCCTCACCGAGGCCCTTCTCACCGAGGCCTACGGCATCCGGGTCGAAGTGACCCACGACGGCGCGACGATCCGGACCCGTCCGGTCGGCCGTCATTCGAGAAGCACCATTTAAGGAAGACGTTCAATGAAGCCCCTGCGCACCGCGCTCCTCATCGCCGCCGTCCTGGGATTGGGCGCGTGCGGCACGACCGAGCCCGCCGCAGCCCCCGCCCCCACCGCCTCCGAGAGCCAGGCCCAGGCGATCACCGTCACCGACGGCCTCGGCCGCGAGGTCACGCTGGCCAAGCCCGCCACCCGCGTGGTCGGCCTGGAGTGGGGCGAGATCGAGATGCTCGTCGGCCTCGGCGTGATGCCGGTCGGCGCGGCCGACGTCAAGGGATACGCCACCTGGGTGACCGCCGCGCCGCTCGACCCGTCGGTCAAGGACGTCGGCACCCGGGGCGAGCCGAGCGTCGACTCGATCGTGGCCCTGCAGCCCGACCTGATCGTGATGGAGGCCGCGGCCAACAGCCCGCTGGTGGCGCAGCTGGAGAAGTTCGTCCCGGTGCTGGTGCCCAAGGGTTCCTCGGCCACCGACAACCTCGGCCGCATGCGCGCCGACCTGAAGATGATCGCGACCGCCGTCGGCAAGGAGGCCGAGGCCGACCGGCTGCTCGCCGACATGGACACGAAGTTCGCCGCCGCGAAGTCGGCCCTCGAGGCCGCCGGGCACGCCGGCAGCGCGTTCGCGATGGCCGACGGCTGGTCCGAGGGCGGCAGCGTGTCGATCCGGATGTTCGGCAAGGGCGCCCTGGTCGCCGAGACCGCCGAGGCCATCGGCCTGCGCAACGCCTGGACCGGCGAGGTCGACCCCGACTGGGGCCTGGGCACCACCGACGTCGAGGGCCTGAGCCCGCTGAAGGACGAGAAGATCCGCTTCTTCTACAACGCCAGCGACGGCCTCGACGTCTTCGCCGACGACCTGAAGAACAACGCGATCTGGACCTCCCTGCCCTTCGTCAAGAGCGGCCAGGTCACCAAGTTGCCCAACGGCATCTGGACGTTCGGCGGCCCCCTCTCGGTGGCCCAGTACGCCGACGCGCTCGTGAAGGCCTACACGGCTTGACCACCACCGTCGTGACCCCCGCCGCCCCGCGACTCGGGGTGGCGGGCGTCTTCGCCGCCGCCGTCGCCGCGATCGTCGTGGTCGCGGCGGTGCACCTCACCCAGGGCACCTCGTCGGTCGGCCTGTTCGACCTGCTCGACACCGGCGACGAGGCCATGCGCGTGCTGCTGGCCTCCCGGCTGCCGCGCCTGCTGGCCGCGGTCGCGGTCGGGCTGGCGCTCGGCGCCTCCGGGGCGCTGCTCCAGTCGATCTCGCGCAACCCGCTCGCCTCACCCGACACCCTGGCTGTCTCCTCCGGCGCCTACCTCGCCGTGGTGGCCGCCGCCGCGCTGGGCGTCAACCTGCCGACCCTGCCGTCGGGCGGGCTGGCCTTCCTCGGCGGCCTCGCGGCGGCCGGGCTCGTCATGGCCGTGTCGGCGGGCGGGCGCAGCGGCACCACCCGGCTGATCCTGGCCGGATCGGCCGCCGCGCTGGCGTTCACCGCGCTGACGAACCTGATGATGATCCTGTTCCAGCAGGAGACGACGGGCCTGTACGCCTGGGGTTCGGGCGCGCTGACGCAGAAGGACCTGTCGGTCGTCACGCAGGTCGGGCCGATCATCGTCGTCGCGCTGGCCGCCGGGGTCCTCGTCGGGCCCCGGCTCGACGTGCTCGGCCTCGGCGACGAGGGCGCGACCGTGCTCGGCGTGAACGTGCGCCGGTTGCGGTTCGGAGTGACCCTGCTCGCCGTGCTGCTGGCCACGGCTGCCGTGGTGATCGCCGGGCCGGTCGGGTTCGTCGGGTTGTGCGCGCCGGTGGTCGTCCGGCTGGCCGGGCGGTGGTCGCCCGGCCTGCTGGCCCACCGGACCCTGGTCCCACTCTCCGGCCTGGCCGGAGTGCTGGTGGTGCTGGCCGCCGACGTGTCGCTGCGGGCACTGTTCGGCGGCCAGTCGGGGGTCGACGTGCCGCCCGGCGTCGTGACGGCGCTGGTCGGCGCGGCGGTCATGGTCTACCTGGCGCGGCGGCACCGCGACGGCGGGCCGGCCCGCCGTCCGCCCGGCATCCGGGCCGCCGCCCACCGGTCGCGCGCCGTCTTCACCCTCTTCCTGGCCTGCGGTACGGTCCTGCTCGCCGGGGCCGTCGTGCTCGGCATGCTCCTCGGCGACACCTTCCTGCGGACCGGCGACGTGGGGTTGTGGTTGCAGGGGCGCACCGGCATGGGCATCACGTTCGTGCTCGACCAGCGGTATCCCCGGGTGCTGGCAGCGGTGCTCGCCGGGGCCGCGCTCGCGGTGGCCGGCACGATCATCCAGGCCGTCTGCCGCAACCCGCTGGCCGAGCCGAGCGTGCTCGGCATCACCTCGGGCGCGGGCGTCGGCGCGATCTCGATCATCTCGTTCGCCCCGGCGGCCGGGTTGTGGGCCGTCACCGGCGCCGCCGGGCTCGGCGCGCTGGTGTCGTTCGCGCTGGTCTACGGCCTGGCGTGGAAGGGCGGGCTGAGCTCCGACCGGCTGGTGCTGATGGGCTTCGCGGTCGCCTCGGCCGGCACGGCGCTGACCGTGCTGATCATCGTGGAGACCGACCCCTGGAACACCGCCATGGCGCTGACCTGGTTGTCCGGCTCGACCTATGGCCGCGTCCCGCTGCAACTGCTGCCGGTGGCGATCGCCCTGGCGATCGTGACGCCGCTGGCGGTCGCGCAGCGCCGGGAGCTCGACCTGCTCTCGCTCGACGAGCACACCCCGCGCATCCTGGGGGTGCCGGTCGAACCGGCCCGCCTCACCGCCCTGGCGGGCGCGGTGCTGCTGACCGCGACCGCCGTCTCGGCGATCGGCGTGGTCGGCTTCGTCGGGCTCGTCGCCCCGCACGCCGCCCGCGCGCTCGTGGGCGGCAGGCACACCCGGGTGCTGCCGGTCGCCGCCCTGCTGGGCGCGCTGCTGGTCAGCCTCGCCGACACCCTGGGCCGGACGGTCATCGCCCCCGCCCAGATCCCCGCCGGGCTGGTCACGGCCATGCTCGGCACACCGTATTTCGTCTGGCTGCTGTGGCGGTCACGAGCGGGACAGGAGTCCTGACATGCACGACCCGTGGCACGTCTTCCAGGTGCGCGTCCGCCGCGTCGAACGGCTGAGCCCGGCGTTCCTGCGCGTCACCTTCACCGGCGACGACCTGGCGCACTTCGCCGACCCCGGCTACGACCAGCGCATCAAACTGGTCGTCCCGATCCCCGAGTACGGCACGCTGCTGTTCCCCGACGGCCCCGACTGGTACGCCCGCTACTGCGCCCTGCCCGACGACCAGAAGAACCCGATCAGGACCTACACCGTGCGCGCCGTCCGCCCCTCGGTCGCGGAGGTGGACGTCGACGTCGTCCTGCACGCCGACGACGGCCACCTCGGCCCGGCCGCGCGGTGGGCCGCCGACGTCCAGGAGGACGACCGGTGCGCCCTGTGGGGGCCCGACTCCCGGCACGGCGGCCCCTACGGCGGGCTGGAGTTCAAGCTGCCCGCCGACGGCGGCAACCTGCTGCTCGCGGGCGACGAGACGGCGGTCCCGGCGATCACCAGGATCCTGGAGCAGCTCCCTCCGGACACCACCGGCGAGGCGCTGCTGGAGGTGCCGGAGACGGCGGACGTACAGAAGGAGACCGCGCCCGCCGGGATGCGGGTCACCTGGCTGCCGAGGAACGGCGCCGTCCACGGCTCGCTGCTGATCGACGAGGTCAGGGCGGCGGCGGCGCGGCTCATCCCGCCGGCCGCCCCTGCGCAGGTGGAGGACGTCGACGTCGACGAGGACATCCTGTGGGAGATCCCCGAGACGCCCCCGGCGGCCTGTTCCGTGTGGCTGGCCGGGGAGGCCGCGGTGGTCAAGACGCTGCGGCGGCACCTGGTCGGCGAGCGCGGGCTCGACCGGAAGGCGGTGGCGTTCATGGGCTACTGGCGCAAAGGGCGGGCCGAGTCGATCTGAGGTCACGAACTGACCGCATGGGTTCCTAGGGTCGGCGGCATGACACGCATCCTGGTGACGGGCGCCACCGGCAACGTCGGCCGCCCCCTGGTGAACCGGCTCCTCGCGGAGGGCCACGAGGTCGTCGCGCTCACCCGCGACCCCGCGCGGGCGGCCCTGCCGGAAGGGGTGGACGTCGTGCAGGGCGACCTGGCGAACCCCTCGGGCCTCTTCGACGGCGTGACGGCGGCCCACCTCATCACCTTCGCGGGCGACCCGGCCGCCATCGCCGAGGCGGCCCGCGGCCTGACCCGGGTGACCCTGCTGCAGGGCTCCCTCACCGCCGACCCGCTGGAACAGGCCCTCCGCGCGGCGGGCCTGCGCCCGACCTGCCTGGCCCCGGTCGAGTTCATGTCGAACGTGCTGGAATGGGCCGACTCGATCAAAGCGGACGGCGTGGTCCGCGACGGCTTCGCCACCATGCCGAGCTCGATGATCCACGAGTCGGACATCGCCGACGTCGCCGCCCGCGCCCTGACGGAGGACGGCCACCAGGGCAGGGAGTACTGGCTCACCGGCCCCGAGGCGCTGACCGCCCCGGAGAAGGTGGCGGTGTTGTCGAAGGTGCTCGACCGCGAGATCCGCTTCGAGGAACTGACCGCCGACGAGATGGTCGCGGTCTGGACGTCGTGGGGCTTCGGCGCGGAGGACGTCGCCTTCATGCTCCAGGTCCGCACCGACCCGCCGATCCAGGGCCGCACGGTCCTGCCGACGGTGGAGGAGGTGACGGGCCACCCGGCCCGCACCTTCGCCGACTGGGTTGCCGAGAACGCGGCGGCCTTCCGCTGAGTTCGCGCCGGGCCAGGCAGCCGTGCCGGAAAGAGCCGCTGATCTGGAACGACGCGCCGCATCGGCGGGTGCCCGCGCCGTAGGGCCGACCAGGCGAAGCT
>NZ_BBXC01000012.1:39139-112082 GCF_001570525.1 Herbidospora sakaeratensis | reverse complement strand
GGGTCGCCCGCGTCGTCCGGAGAGGACTCGGGCGACCTTTCTCGTTATTCGGTCAGAGGGCCAGTCGGGCGACCGCGAGGGTGCCCAGGCCCGGGACGTACTGGCTGGTGCCGTCGCCCATCGGGGCGCACGTCGCCTCGGCGGTCATGGTGCGGCAGGCCCACGTCTTCCTGGCCTTGACCTTGACCTTCTTGGCATACTTCACGAACTTGTGGGGCTTGTGGTGGTTCTTCCAGCCCCACTGGGCCCAACCGCGGTGGTGGTGGCGGTGGTGCCACTTGCCGTGGTGGTGATGACCGTGGTGGTGCCACTTGTGGTGGTGCCACTTGTGGTGGTGGTGCTTGTGGTGGTGGTGCTTGTGGTGCCATTTGTCGTGATGGTGGTGGCGGCCCTTGTGGTGGTCACGGCCCTCGTCGAGCTCCTCCTCGCCCTCGTGGGCGACCGGCTCGATCGGCCAGGCTTCACCGGCTTGTGCGGCCGGGGCCGGTGGCAGTGCTTCTTCTTCCAGTCCCAGCCCCACTTGCAGTGGTGATGGTGGTGCGGCGGGCGGGGCGGGAGGGTGCGGCTGACGCCGACGGTCACGGTGCACGGCGCGGCGCTCTGGCCGGGCAGGCAGACGGTGTCGGCGATGGTGGTGCTGATCTCGTCTACCAGGTTGCGGCCGCCGGCGTCGCCGTCCGCCCTGATCTGGAAGGTTATGACGACGTTCACGTCGTTCGCGAGCGAGCCCTCCCAGTCGAGGGTGGTGCCGGTGATCGTGGCGGCGCCAGGTTCGAGATCGACCAGGTCAGCGTGTTTCCGTTGACCGCGGCCGTGCCGTGCGTGGCCGTGACGTCGTTGTTGTAGGAGGCGTTGTTCAGCACGTTCGACAGGTTGTCGGTGATACTCGCCGGCGCGATCGGCAGCTTGCCGGTGTTGGTCACCGTGATGGTGTAGGTGAGCGTGCCGCCGACGTCGACCGTCTTGGCCGAGGCGGTCTCGGCGATCGTCAGGTGCGGCGTCTCGACGGCGACCGGGACCGAGGTCGTCGTCTGGTTCGAGGTCTCCGTGACGCCGTTGTAGGCGCCGATGGCCGTCGCCTTCGTGGTGAAGGTGCCGGTCAGCGTCTCGTTCGGCTGGATGACGTGCGAACCGGTGCAGGTCGTCGTCGCCGACGGGGTGCCCTCCGGGCCGAGCGTGGTGCTCGGGCAGACGACGTCGGTGACGTCCGGGTCGTTGATCTTGACGCCGGCGACCGTGCCGATGCCGCCGTGGGTGACGGTGAAGCCGAAGTCGACCGTGTCACCCGCCTTGAACGGGTTGGTCGGCGGGCGCGGGTTGGTGACCGTGGTGGTCAGCGACTGCGGGTCGGGCGAGATCGGCACCGACCGCCCGCACGGCAGCGGGGCGGCCCGGCCGGCGCGGCGCTGGATCGAGAACTCCTGCGTGGGGGTCACGACGCAGTCGGCCCCGGCGGTCGAGGAGGTGAAGCGTCTGGCCGCCCGAGTCGAGGTGCGTCGTCACCGAGAAGGTGATCTTCGCCTGCGCGTTGACCGGCAGGTTGCCCGCCCAGTTCTGCATGGTGCCGGCGATCGAGGCGGTGCCGACCGTCGCGGTCAGGTCGTTGTTGTACGCCGCCTTGTCCAGCACCTTCGACAGGTCGTCGTTCAGCGTGGCCGGGCTCAGCGCGACGCCGCCGGTGTTGGTGGCCGTGATGGTGTAGGTCACCTTCTGACCGGCCTTCGCCGGGTCGGGCGTGACGGTCTCGGCGATGTCCAGCATCGAGGTGAGCTGCCTGATCGGGACCGTGGCCGACTACGACTTCGAGCTGATCGGGCCGGTGATCGAGGTCGCGGTCGCCGTCGTGGTGAAGGTGTCGTGACCGGTCGCGTCCGCGGTGGGTGATCGTGTGCTCACCGGTGCAGGTCATCGACGCGACCGGCGTACCCACGGGGCCGAGTGTGGTGGTCGGTCGTAGACGACGCCGCCGACGCGGTAGTTGTCGTTGTCGGTCAGCTGCAGGCAACCGGGGATCACGCCGGGGGTGGGGACCGGCGGGGTCTGCTGCGTCTCTTGGTTGCACGGCCCGGTGGCGGAGACGCCGGGCGGCGGGGCGGCGGTCGCGCCGGTGAAGGTTTCATTGAGCAGCAACGATGCGGGCTGCGACTGCTTGCGGACCGGGTGGACCCGGGTCTCCTTGCGGAGACGGTTGGCGACCGCCTGCTGGTACCGGTTGAGTTTGACCGGTTTAGCCGTTTTCACGGCCTTGGCCGACGTGCCGGGCATGGCAGGCTCGGCCGACACGGTCGCACGGCTGACCTGCGACCGGAGGTCAGAGGGGTTCTTCTCCGCCGGGTCCGCGAGAGCGGCGGTCGAACCGGCCATCCCGGCTATGAACAGCGCCAAAGTGGCGGTGGAAATAGGCCGAACGAGCGACCTTGAGGTGAAGATCACGAACTCACGCCAAGAGTGTGACTTCGGGTTACTACGGAGGGCAACCGTCCGTGTTCGGTCAACGATCACCTATCACCGGATGTGCCGGTAATCGAACGGCCGGGGCGTCTGTCGCGTATCTCCGGTCATGAGCGCTTGAGGCCCTTGCCTCTCTGATTCTTTCTGGGAGCATTGCGGTCGTGGACATCGGCGGGCCCGGCTTACGTGTCGCACGCGCGGCGCTGTTCGCCGTCGTCTGCGTGCTCGCGTCCCTGGCCATGCACCTGCTCGCCGGCGGTTCCCCGGTCCGCCTCCCGCTCGTCGGCGCGGCCGCCTTCGCGACCGGCTGCGTCGCGTTCGCGCTGGCCCGCCGCCGCCTCTCCGGCCCGGTCCTGCTCGCCTTCTGCTTCCTGTTCCAGTACGGCATGCACCACCTCTTCGCCCTGGGAGCGGTGACCCCGCCGGCCGACCACCACACCGGCGGCGCGGCGGCCGCGCTCGGCATGGCCGTCGCCCACGGCGTGGTCGCGATGCTCTCGGCGGCCTGGTTGTCGCGGGGCGAGAGCGCCCTGACGGAGCTGCTGCACCTCCTGGTGGCCCGGCTCCTCGTGCTGGCGCGGCCCAGGATCCCGGCCGTCGGGGCCGTGGTGTTCCGCGGCGTGGCCGTGGCCGTGCCCGACGGGCGTCTCCTCGCTTCGGTCGTCCGGCGGAGAGGTCCACCGGTTCAGCCCGCCCGCTGAACCCGTCGACCTCTCACCCCGGAGAAAATCATGACTTCCATCGACGTGCGTCCGACGACGCCCGAAGCCGACCCCAGAGCGTCAACACACAACTACCGCCTGCTGTGGCGGTGGCACTTCTACGCCGGGGTGTTCGTCGCCCCGATCCTGTTCGTGATGGCCGTGACCGGCTCCATCTACCTGTTCAAGCAGCCCTTCGAGGCGTGGTCGCAGCGTGACGTGCGGGAGGTGGCCGCCGTCGCGAACCCGGTGCCGCTCGCCGACCAGGTCGCCGCCGCCCAGGCCGTCAAGCCGGGCGTCGCCATCAGGGCGGTGATTCCGCCCTCGGGCCCCGACCGGTCGACCAGGATCATCTTCCAGGGCGCCGACCCGGGCCCGTTCGCCGACGGGATCTCCGTCTACGTCAACCCGGGCGACGGCAAGGTCCTGGGCGTGGTCGACGACGCCGGCACGTTCATGGCGGCGGTGCGCAAGATCCACGGCGAGCTGATGGCCGGGGTGGTCGGCGACCGGATCGTGGAGACGGCCGCCTGCTGGTCGCTGATCCTGATCGCGACCGGCACCTACATGTGGTGGACGACCCGCAAACGCGCCGCCCCCAAGAAGCGGACCCGCGGATCACTACGCCGCCTGCACATGTGGACCGGCGTGGGGGCCGGCGTGGCGATCGTGTTCCTGGTGTTGTCGGGCCTGCCCTGGTCGGGCTTCTGGGGCGACTACGTGAACAAGGCCCAGGCCTACTTCGACTCCGGCTACCCCGAGGTGACCTCGACCTCCACGCTCAGCGGCGACCTGTCGCACCACCCCGACGCCAAGGTGCCGTGGGCGGCCGAGAACCTGCCCGTGCCGGAGTCGGAGGCGCACCACGGCGGTGGCGGCGGCGTGCTCCAGCCGGGCGCGATCGCGCTGGAGGCGGCGCTGGCGGCGGCCCGTCCGGCGATCCGCGACTGCCCGCCCGGCCAGTGCGACCTGAAGATGCTGCTGCCCAGTGAGCCGACCGGCGTCTACACGGTCGTCACCGACCACTACCGCGACCCGTCGGCCGGGCAGACCCTGCACGTCGACCAGTACAGCGGCAAGATCCTCACCGACTACGGCTGGCACGAGTACGGCACCCTGGCCAAGGCCGTCGAACTGGGCATCGCGATCCACGAGGGCCGTCGTTACGGCGTCGTCAACCTGCTGGTGATGCTCGGGGCGTGCCTGGCGCTGATCGGGCTGATCGTGACCGGCGTGTGGATGTGGTGGAAGCGGCGGCCGAAGGGCTCGGTCGGCGCGCCCCGCCGCCCGGCGAACGGGCGCACCACGTGGGGTGTGGTGGCCCTGCTCGCCGTGCTGGGCGTGCTGTTCCCGCTGGCCGGGCTGACGATGGTGGTGATGCTGGTGGTCGACCGCGTCGTGCAGAGGGTGACCGCTTAGGCGTCAGGCCGCCGGGGTCAGTTCGGCTTCGGCGGCCTTCGTCTTGCGGTGCTCGCCGACCGAGTAGACGATCGCTCCCACCCAGACGAGCGCGAGGACGACGTACACGACCGTCTGGACCGCGCTGGAGGCGGCGATCCAGTCACTGCGCAGGAGAGTGCGCACGTTGGTGAGGATGATCAGGCCGCCGACGGCGGAGCCGAGGATGCGCGGCGCGACGTAGCGCACGATGAAGGCGGCGATCGGCGCGGCGATGACGCCGCCGAGCAGCAACACGCCGACCCAGGCGAAGTCGATGTTCTCCGAGCCGATGCCGAACAGGAAGCCGAGCGAGGCGGCGACGGCCACGAGGAACTCGCTGGCGTCGATCGAGCCGATGACCTTGCGCGGCTCCATCCGGCCGCTGGCCAGGATCGCGGGGGTGCCCACCGGGCCCCAGCCGCCACCGCCGGTCGCGTCGACGAACCCGGCCAGCAGGCCGAGCGGCGCGAGGAAACGTTTGCGCATGGGCTTGCCGAGGTTCTTCTTGGGCAGGCCGAAGGCGGTGAAGCGGATCAGGATGTAGAGACCGAGGGTCAGCAGGATCAGCGACATGATCGGCGCGGCCGACTCGGTCGAGAGGTTCGACAGGAAGGTGGCGCCCGCGAACGCGCCGACGGCGCCCGGGATGCCGATCTTCGCGACGACCTTCCAGTCGATGTTGTTGAACCGCCAGTGCGCCACACCCGAGGCGAGGGTGGTGCCGATCTCCGCCAGGTGCACGGTCGCCGACGCCGCCGCGGCGTTGACGCCGACGGCCAGCAGCAGGGTCGTCGAGGTGACGCCGTAGGCCATGCCCAGGCTGCCGTCGACGAGTTGGGCCGCGAACCCGACGAGCCCGAGCAAGATCAGTGACCGCACGGCATCTCCCTTCGATTCCTACTTTGCCCCTAGGTTAAATGATGACCTTTCTGCGATGAAACAGCCGTTCTGTGCCATCTGCATAAGGCCAGGTAGCAGTAAGGGTCTCGCCACTCGACCGGCTCGCCGTCTCACACCTTCCTAATGTCGGCCGTGTGAACGCATTGACGAGCGGAGACCTCGCCCTCGGCGCGGCGGTCGGGGTCGGCGGGCTCGGCCTGAGCATGGTCGGCCTGTGGGTGAACCGGCGCACCCTCGACGAACCGGGCCCGCCCCCGGTGGCGTGGCGCATCGCACGGGTGCGCGGCACCCAGTCGTTGTGCTGGCTGACCAACACCGGCACCGACCGCGCCCTGTCGGTGACCGCCGACTGGCGCAAGGCCGGGCCGGGCCTCGGCGACCTGCCGTCGCAGGTGGCGATCGGGCCGGGGTCGAGCTGGCAGTTCCTGCTGCGCCCGGCGGCCCGGCACCCGTCGGTGATCTGGCTGACCTGGGAGGGTCAGCGGGAACCGGTGGCCGTGCCCCTGCCTTGACCGGGCGTTGACGGCGAGCTCGCTACTTTCGGAGTTATGACCGTTAAAACGCCTTTTGGGGCAGATTCCACGGCGAGTGAGGTCATCGAAGGCATCGACCTCGGCGGCAAGCGCGCCATCGTCACCGGCGCCAACTCCGGCATCGGCCTGGAGACGGCGCGGGTGCTGGCCGACGCGGGCGCCGAGGTCATGCTGGCGGTCCGCGACGTCGACGCCGGCATCCGCGCCGCCGAGGAGATCGGCGGCAAGGTCGCCATCGCCCACCTGGACCTCTCCGACCAGACCTCGGTCCGCGACTTCGTCGCCGGGTGGGCCGGGCCGCTCGACATCCTGGTGAACAACGCGGGCATCTCCGCGCCCCCGCTGACCCGGACCCCCGAGGGCTGGGAGTTGCAGTTCGCCACCAACCACCTCGGTCACTTCACGCTGACCACGGGCCTGCACGAGGCGCTGGCCATGCGGCCGGGCGCGCGCGTGGTGGTGCTCAGCTCGGTGGCGAACCTGCGTTCGCCGGTCGTCTTCGACGACATCAACTACCTGCGCCGCGAGTACGACCCGATGGAGGCGTACGGCCAGTCGAAGACCGCCAACGCGCTGTTCGCGGTCGGCGCGGCCGGGCGCTGGGCGGGCGACGGGATCATGGTGAACGCGGTGATGCCCGGGGTGATCCGCACCCGCATCCAGCGCTACTTCACCGAAGAGGGCTTCCAGAACCTCCTCGACAACACCGGCCGCCCGGCGGGCAAGACCATCCCGCAGGGCGCCGCGACCAGCGTCCTGGTGGCGACCTCGCCGCTGCTCGACGGGGTCACCGGCCGCTACTTCGAGGACTGCAACGAGGCCGAGCCCTACCCGGGCACCGGCCCGAGGCGCGGCTACGCACCCTACGCGGTCGACCCGGAGCTGGCGATGCGGCTCTGGTACGTCTCACAGGAGATGCTGGGAACCTGATCTACTGGCCCTCATGTCGTCTCTCACCGAGAAAGCCCGTATTTTCCGGTCGCTGCACGTCCCCGGCGACCCCCTGCTGCTGCCCAACGCCTGGGACGTCGCCAGCGCCCTGCTGACCGAGGCCGCCGGGGCCAAGGCGGTCGCCACCACCAGCGCGGGCGTGGCCTGGAGCCTGGGCGTGCCCGACGGCGACCACCTCGGCCGCGACCGCGCCGCCGAGGCGGTGCGCCGGGTCACCGACGTGGTCGGGCTGCCGGTCACCGCCGACATCGAGGGCGGCTTCGGCGCGACGCCCGACGAGGTGGCCGTGACGGTCACCCGCATCCTCGAAGCGGGCGCCGTGGGCGTCAACCTCGAAGACGGCCCGCGCGGCCTCGCCGACCAGGCCTCCCGGCTGGCCGCCGCCCGGCAGGCCGCCGACGACTTCGGCGTCCCGCTCTACATCAACGCCCGCATCGACCACTACCTCAGGGGCGGCGACGACCTGGCCGAGACGCTGCGGCGGGCGTCGGCGTTCCTGGAGGCGGGCGCGACCGGGATCTTCGTCCCGGGCGTGCGCGACCCCGGGCTGGCCGCCCAGCTCGTCAAGGAGATCGACGCGCCGGTGAACATGCTGCTCGGGCCGGGCGCGCCGCCGGTGCGCGCGTTCGCCGAGGTCGGCGTGGCCCGGGTCAGCCTGGGCTCGTCGGTCGCCTCGGCCGCCTACGCCGTGGCCAAGGCCGCGACCGAGGAGCTGCTGGGCGGGGGCACGTACACCTCGATCGCCTCGGGGCTCCCCTATGGTGAGCTCAACAACCTCCTGCAAAAGGGGTAGGACGCCAGTTATGGGGATCATTTCGCGCGCCTTCCAGGGCCGCCCGAGAGACCACGACGAGAAGCTCCCGCCGGGCCAGTACCTGGTCCACGACTTCCCGGTCCTGTCGGCCGGACCCACGCCGCGGGTCCCCCTCGACCGGTGGGAGTTCGCCATCGACACCGCCGAGGGCGAGGTGCACCGCTGGTCGTGGCAGGAGTTCCTGGCCCTGCCCCAGGAGACCCCGACCGTCGACCTGCACTGCGTGACCAAGTGGTCGAAGTTCGGCACCGAGTGGCGGGGCGTCAGCCTCGACGTCCTGATGGAGGACGTCGAGTCGGCCGCCGAGTACGCCCTGGCCTACAGCTACGGCGGCTACACGACCAACCTGCCGCTGGAGGACCTGCTCGACGGCAAGGCGTGGATCGTCTACGAGTACGACGGCGAGGAGCTGGCCCCCGCCCACGGCGGCCCGGCCCGGCTGCTGGTGCCGCACCTCTACCTGTGGAAGTCGGCCAAGTGGATCAAGGGCATCCGGCTGCTCAACGAAGACTGGCCGGGCTTCTGGGAGACGGCGGGCTACCACAACTACGGCGACCCGTGGCGCGAGCAGCGGTATCAGGGTGATTAAGCGGCTGACCTGGCGGGTGGCGACGGTCACCGAGATCCGCCAGGAGACCCCGACGGCCCGGACGCTGGTCCTCGACGTGCCCGGCTGGCCCGGCCACCTCCCCGGCCAGCACGTCGACGTGAAGCTCACCGCCGACGACGGCTACAGCGCCCAGCGCAGCTACTCGGTCGCCAACGGCGTCGACGGCGAGCGTGTCGAGCTCACCGTCCAGCAGGTCGGCGACGGAGAGGTGTCGCCCTACCTGACCGAGGTGCTGGCGGCAGGCGACCAGATCGAGCTGCGCGGCCCCGTGGGCGGCTGGTTCGTGTGGCGTCCCCACTCCTCCCCGCCGGTGCTGCTGATCGGCGGCGGGTCGGGCATCGTGCCGCTGATGGCGATGATCCGCTCCCGGGGGAAGTCCGACACCCCGTTCCGGCTGCTCTACTCGCTGCGCGACCCCGGCCAGCTGTTCTACGCGCGGGAGCTGGAGAAGGTGACCGCCGGGGTCGAGGTGGCCTACCTCTACACCCGGACCGCCCCGCCCGACGCGGGCCGCGCCGCCGGGCGGATCCGGGCGGCCGACCTGGTCGCCTACGGCTGGCCGCCGGAGACCGCCCCCGACGTCTTCGTCTGCGGGCCGACGGGCTTCGTCGAGGCCACGGCCGACCTGCTGATCGACCTGGGCCACGACCCGGCCAAGATCAAGACCGAGCGTTTCGGACCCACCGGAGGCTGACCATGGAGCACCTGGACTACCAGGACGGCAACGCCCTCGCCGGGCCGCTGAGCGAGATCTTCACCCTCGACGTCACCACGGCGCAGGGCACCTGCGCGGGCTGCGGCCGGCGCGGCGCGCTGGCCGAGCTGCGCGTCTACGGGCCCCAGCCCGGTCTGGTCGCCCGCTGCCCGGGGTGCGAGGAGGTCGTGCTGACCCTCGTACGCGGGCCGAAGGACGCCTGGCTCGACCTGCGCGGCTCGGTCTCGTTGCGGATTCCCATCACTGAGTAGCCCCATACTCATGCGAAAGCCCGAAAACCGGCGGATATTCGGGCCATGCTCATCATTCGCGCGCGGCGTGTCTTCGACGGCCGCGACCTGACCGACAAGCGGGCCGTCGTCGTCTCCGGCGGCAGGGTCGTCGAGCTGCTCGACGACGCGCCGGAGCACGGCGACGTCCGCGACCTGGGCGACGTCACCCTGCTGCCCGGTCTCGTCGACACCCACGTCCACCTCGCCTTCGACGCCTCCCCCGACCCGGTGGCCGCGCTCGACCGCGAGGGCCTGTACGACCGGATGCGCGCCCACGCCCGCCGGCAGCTGGCCGCCGGGGTCACCACGGTCCGCGACCTGGGCGACCGCGGCTACCTGGCCCTCAAGCTGGCCGGAGACATGCCCGACGGGCCGGAGATCCTCAGCGCCGGCGCCCCGATCACCTCGGTGAAGGGGCACTGCTGGTGGCTCGGGGGCGAGGCCGAGGGGGTCGAGGGCGTACGCGCGGCCGTACGGGAACGGGCCGAGAAGGGCGCGCACGCGATCAAGATGATGATCACGGGCGGCGAGATGACCCCCGGCACCCACTCCCACCTCAACCAGTTCAGCCAGGCCGAGATCGACGCGGCCGCCGACGAGGCCCACCGCCACGGCTTACCCATCGCCGGGCACGCCCACGGCGGGCCGGGCATCGCGGCGGCGGTCGCGGCCGGGTTCGACTCGGTCGAGCACGTCACCTTCCTGACCCACGACGACGTCGTGCCCGACCCGGCGGTCATGGCGGCCATGGCCGCGAACGGCGTCGCCGCCTCGCTGACCGTCGGCGTCCGGCCGGGGGTGGTGCCACCGCCCAGGATCGCCGCGCTGATCCCGAAGCTCGGCCACAGCCTGCGCCTGCTGTACGCCTCGGGCGTCACCATCGTCGGCGGCAGCGACTCGGGCATCGGCCCGCCCAAGCCCCACGGCATCCTCACCCACGGCGGCGAGATGCTGACCACGGCCGGGATGACGCCGGTGCAGATCCTGCGCGCCTTCACCTCCGACGCCGCGAAGGTGTGCCGGATCGGCGACCGGAAGGGGCGGATCGCGCCGGGCTTCGACGCCGACCTGCTCGCGGTGCGCGGCGACCCGACGACCGATCACACCGCCCTGCGCGAAACCGCCGCCGTGTTCCGGAACGGCGCATCACTCTGAGTGTCTGCCGATGTCCTGAAGTAATCACGCCCTAGCATGCGGAACCGGACTGCTTGTTTTTCCCGGGGGGGAAATCCAGTGACGCATGTGCTCGCGCATCAATATGTGTTCGACAACGACGGAGACCACTCGGCCGACCAGCACCGCTGCCTGGCCGACCTGCTCGACCCGCTGACCTTCGGCCGGCTCGCCCAGACGGGCGTCGGCGACGGCTGGAACTGCCTGGAGATCGGGGCGGGCGGCGGCAGCGTCGCCCGCTGGCTGGCCGACCGGGTCGCGCCCCGCGGCCACGTGTTCGCCACCGACATCAAGCCGGGCCTCATCCCGGCCCACGACGGCCTGACCGTCACCCGGCACGACATCGTGCGCGACCCGCTGCCGCCGGCCGCGTTCGACCTCGTCCACGCCCGGCTGGTGCTGAGCCACCTGCCCGAGCGGGCGGCGGTGCTGGCGCGGCTGCGCGAGGCGCTGCGGCCGGGCGGCTGGCTGCAGATCGACGAGATCGACGTCACCCACTGGCCGGCCCTGCTGGCCCCCGACCACGGCTCGCGCGAGCTCTACGAGACGTTCCTGCGCGCCATGGCCTCGGTGCTCGTCGGCGTCGGCAGCGACCCGACGTGGGGGCGCTCGGCCGCGCAGGAGATCGCCGGGGCCGGGTTCGCCCAGATCGACCCGTGGTGCCACGTGGAGGTGTGGGGGCCGAAGTCGCCCGGCCTGGAGCTGCTCACCAGCAACAGCTTCCACCTCGAAGACCACTTCCTGGCCACCGGCCTGACGAAGGACCAGCTCGACGAGGTGCGGAGCGTCATGGCCGACCCGGGGTTCCGCGCGGTGTCCTTCACCGTCCACTCGGTGCTGGCGCGCCGGCCAGAGGAGACCTGATGGAGCTGGTGCGGACGGTCCCGATCCAGGACCCCGGCCCGCTCATCGGCGCCGCGCCGTTCGCCGACAGCCTGCTCTGGCTGCACGGCGACGAGGGCATGGCCGGATGGGGCGTCGCGGCCCGGTTCGAGGTGAGCGGGCCCGGCCGGTTCGAGCACGCCCGCCGCTGGTTCCGGCAGTGGCTGGCGCGGCGCAACGTCGACGACCGCGTGGGCCTGCCCGGTTCGGGGCCGGTCGCGTTCGGCAGCTTCACCTTCGACCACGGGCCCGGCCGGTCGGTCTTCGTCATCCCGCAGGTGCTGATCGCCCGGCGCGGCGGCGCCTCCTGGATGACGACCGTGGGCGACCCCTGCCATCCCGATGGAACGGTCCCGGACCCGCTGCCGAACGTGCGGTGGCTGGCCGAGCCCGACGCCGAGGAACGTTTCCACAAGCAGGTCTCCCGGGCGGTCGAGGACATCAGGGCCGGGCGGCTGCACAAGGTCGTGCTGGCCAGAGACGTGCGGGGGCTGCTCGGCGGGCCGTTCGACCCGCGTACGGCGGTCTCGCGGCTGCACGACCGGTTCCCCGGCTGCTGGACGTTCGCCGTCGACGGCCTCGTCGGCGCCTCCCCGGAGCTGTTGACCGGCCGGTTCGGGCGGATGGTGAAGTCGCTGGTGCTGGCCGGCACCGACTGGCCCGGCGGGGCGATCGGCCTGGGCACCGAGAAGACCGCGGTCGAGCACGAACTCGCCGCCGACTCCGCCGAGGACGTGCTGCGGGCCCACTGCTCGCAGCTCGACGTCCACGAACCGCACGAACTGCAACTGGCCAACGTCACCCACCTGGCGACCCGCATCAGCGGCACGCTCAGCCACAACGTCGACGCGCTCACCCTCGCCTCGCGGCTCCACCCGACCGCCGCCGTCTGCGGCACCCCGTTCCGGGAGGCCCTGTCGCTGCTGCGCGAACTGGAGAACCTCGACCGGGGCCGCTACGCCGGCCCGGTCGGCTGGCAGGACGCGCGCGGCGACGGCGAATGGTGCATCGCGTTGCGGTGCGCCGAGGTGAAGGGGCCCGACCTGCGGCTGTTCGCCGGATGCGGCATCGTCGGCGACTCGAACCCGGCCTCGGAGTGGCACGAGACCGAGGCGAAGCTCGGCGCCATCCGGGATCTGTTCGCCGAACCCACTTGCGTAAAGTGAGACAGCATGGTTTCTGAACTGTTCGACGAGAAGGCGTGGCGCCCCGTCGAGGGCTTCGACTTCGCCGACATTACCTACCACCGCGCGGTTGACCAGGGCACGGTTCGGATCGCCTTCAACCGTCCCGAGGTGCGCAACGCGTTCCGCCCGCAGACGGTCGACGAGCTCTTCCAGGCGTTCGACCACGCCCGGCAGCAGGTCGACGTCGGGTGTGTGCTGCTGACCGGCAACGGGCCCTCGCCGCGCGACGGCGGCTGGGCCTTCTGCTCCGGCGGCGACCAGCGCATCCGGGGCAAAGACGGCTACCAGTACGCCGACGGCACCCCGGCCACCGGCCGCCTCCACATCCTGGAGGTGCAGCGGCAGATCCGCTTCATGGGCAAGGTCGTCATCTGCGTGGTGCCGGGCTGGGCGGCGGGCGGCGGCCACAGCCTCCACGTCGTGGCCGACCTGACCCTCGCCAGCCGTGAGCACGCCCGGTTCAAGCAGACCGACGCCGACGTCGCCAGCTTCGACGGCGGCTTCGGCAGCGCCTACCTGGCCCGCCAGGTGGGCCAGAAGTTCGCCCGCGAGATCTTCTTCTTGGGCGACACCTACGACGCCGAGGCCGCCCACCGGATGGGCATGGTCAACGCGGTGGTGCCCCACGAGGAGCTCGAGGTCGTCGCCCTCGAATGGGCCCGCAAGATCAACGCCAAGAGCCCGACGGCGCAGCGCATGCTGAAGTACGCGTTCAACCTCATCGACGACGGCCTCGTCGGCCAGCAGGTGTTCGCCGGGGAGGCGACGCGGCTGGCGTACATGACCGACGAGGCGGCCGAGGGCCGCGACTCGTTCCTCGAGAAACGTTCACCCGATTGGAGCCCGTTCCCATGGCACTTCTGAGCGGGAACGGCTCCACCGCGCTGGCCGGGGTGGTCGTCGACGAACTGGCCCGCTGCGGGCTGGCCGAGGTCGTCGTCTCCCCCGGCTCGCGCTCGACGGCGCTCGCGCTGGCCTTCCACAACAACGAGCACGTGCGGCTGCACGTCCGGGTCGACGAACGCTCGGCCGCGTTCCTGGCGCTGGGCCTGGCCCGGCGGTCGGGCCGCCCGGTCGCTCTCGTCTGTACGTCCGGCACCGCCGCCGCCAACTACCTGCCCGCCGTGGTCGAGGCCGCCGAGTCGGGCGTCCCGCTGCTGGTGCTGACGGCCGACCGGCCGCCGGAGCTGCGGGCGACGGGGGCCAACCAGACGATCGACCAGATCAAGCTCTACGGCGGCCACGTGCGCTGGTTCTGCGAGATGGGCGCGGCCGAACCGGGCCAGATGCCCTACTGGCGGACCACGATCGACCGGGCGTGGTCGGCCATGCTCCATCCCGACCCGGGCCCGGTCCACCTCAACCTGGCCTTCCGCGACCCGCTGATCCCGTCGGGCGACGCCGACAAGCTGCTGGAGGGCCGCGCCGACCGCCGTCCGTGGACGTCGATGACGCCGCCCTCGATCTCCGCCGACGCCTTCGAGCTGCCGGCCGAGGAGCGCGGCGTCATCGTGCTCGGCGACGGCGCCGAAGACGACGATTGGGAGGGCCTGGCCGAGTCCACCGGCTGGCCGATCCTGGCCGAGCCCACGAGCGGCCACCGCAGCGGCCCGTCGGCCGTCTCGACCTACCGCAGCCTGCTCGGCGATCCGGCCTTCGCCCGGGTGTTCCGGCCCGGCCTGGTCGTCACCTCCGGCCGGGTGGGGCTGTCACGCGCGGCGCTGGCCTACGTCCGGTCGGCCGAACGCCACGTCGTGGTCTCGCGGGCCGCCCGCCACCCCGACCCGACCCGCACCGCGATGGCGGTCGTGCCGTCGGTGCGCCCCGGCGAGACGACCGGCCCGACCGAGTGGACGGCCACCTGGCACGAGGCCGAGAAGCGCGCCCGCGACGCGATCGACCTGCTGCTCGACGCCACTCCGCTGAGCGAGCCGAGGCTGGCCCGCGACCTGGTCGCGGCGCTGCCGCAGAACGCGTTGTTGTTCGCCGGGTCGAGCATGCCGATCCGCGACCTCGACCTGGCCATGCGGCCGCGCGACGGCGTGCGGATCCTGGCCAACCGGGGCGCGTCCGGCATCGACGGCCTGGTGTCGTCGGCGATCGGCGCGGCGCTGGCCCACGACGGCCCCTCCTACGCCCTGATCGGCGACCTGTCGCTCATCCACGACCAGAACGGCCTGGTCATGGGCCCGCAGGAGCCCCGGCCCGACCTGACGATCGTGGTCGTCAACAACGACGGCGGCGGCATCTTCTCCACCCTCGAACCGGCCGGGCGGCCGGAGTTCGAGCGCCTCTTCGGCACGCCCCACGGCGTCAGCGCCCGCGACGTCGCCGCGATGGCGCAGATCCCGTACGCGCGCGTCAACGGCGTGAACGAGATGCAGCCCAGCACCGGCCTGTGGGTGGTCGAGGTGGTCACCGAACGCGACGAACAGGCTGCCGTCCGGCGGCGCATCCAGGAGGCGGTGTCTCAGACCTTGGCGACCGGCCGCCTGCTGTAGGCGTGCTGGACGAGGGTGATCAGCACCTCCTTGCCGGAGGCGCGGCGGCGGGCGTCGCACAGCAGCACCGGGATGTCCGCCGGCAGGCTGAGCGCCATCTTCACCTCGGCCAGGTCGTAGACGGGGGCGCCCTCGAAGCAGTTGACCGCGACCACGAACGGGGTGCCGCGCCGCTCGAAGTAGTCGACCGACGGGAAGCAGTCGGAGAGACGGCGGGTGTCGGCGAGCACGACGGCGCCCAGGGCGCCCCTGGCCAGTTCGTCCCAGACGAACCAGAACCGCTCCTGGCCGGGGGTGCCGAACAGGTAGAGCACGTAGTCGTCGCCGACGCTGATCCGGCCGAAGTCCATGGCCACCGTGGTGGTGGTCTTCCGCTCGACGCCCGACAGGTCGTCGACGCCGACGCTGCGGTCGGTCAGCACCTCTTCGGTCCGCAGCGGCTTGATCTCGGAGACCGCGCCGACCATCGTCGTCTTGCCCACCCCGAAGCCGCCCGCGATGAGCAGCTTCACGGGGGTGGGCATGCGGACCTTGTCAGAGGGCACGGAGGCCATCGAGCACCGCCCTATACATTCGCTCGTCGAGTACGTCCACCTCGGGCTGCGGGTCCTGGACCGCCACGAAGCCCGAGTCGAGCAGGTCGCCGAGCAGCACCCGGACCGTGCCCGCGGGCAGGTCGAGGGCGGCGGCGATCTCGGCCACCGACAGCGGCCGGCGGCAGAGCCGCACGATCGCCAGGTGCTCGGGGTCGAGCCCGACCTCCAGCCCGGTCGGCTGCCTGATGGCCACCGCCAGGGAGATCAGGTCGAGGTTCGCGCGGGCCTCGGTGCGGCCGCGCGAGATGACGTAGGGACGGACGACCTGCTCGTCGTACAGCTGCTCGTCTGGGTTCACGGGTCGCTCCTGCCCGTAGAAGACGACACCGACCGTGCGGGAGACGTCAGGTACTGCCCGACGCGGACGACGAGCATCGCCATCTCGTAGGCGACGAGGCCGACGTCGGCGTCCTCCTCGCAGAGCACCGCCAGGCAGGCGCCGTGGCCGGCGACGGTGACCACCAGGTAGGCCGACCGCATCTCGATGATGGTCTGCCGGACGGCTCCGCCCTCGAAGCGTTCGCTCACGCCGCGGGCCAGCGACTGCACCCCGGCGGCCACCGCCGACAGGTGCTCTGCGCTGGATATCTCCAGGTCCCGTGAGCTCGCGAGCAGCAGCCCGTCGGAGGAGAGCACGATGCCGTGCCGCACCTCCCGGACGTTGCTGACCAGGTCGTCGAGGAGCCAGGCGAGGTCGGCGGCGGTCACCGATCGTCCCCTTCGTTCTGTTGGAGTTTGCGGGCCGCATCGGACCGGCCCCGCCGGGTGCCCGACTGGAACGAGCCCATGATGCGCATGATCTCTTCAGGTGACCGGTCGTCGTCCTCGTCCTCCGGTTCGGCGAGGTCGTCGACCACGTCACGGAGCGACGGGGCGATGCTCGCCTGGGGAACGCGGAAAGGCAGACCAGACGGGGTGAACTCGGTCACGGTGGCCTCCGGGACGCGCGGAGCGACAGGGGTGTCCTGCTCGGGCTCTGGGCGGCGCTGGGTGAGCTGCGCCACGGGCGCGGCGAGCATCGTGACCTCGGCCAGTCTCGGGAGGGCCTCGGGCAACTGCTCGGCCGGGGGGATGTCGGCGGGCCGGTCGTCGATGACCAGCTCGCTCGGCAGCAGTACGACGGCGGTCGTGCCGCCGTAGGGCGAACTCTTGAGCGAGACCCGGATGCCGTGGCGTTCGGCCAGGCGGCTGACCACGTAGAGGCCGAGCCGGGCGGTGCTCGACAGGTTGAACTCCGGCGGGTTCAGGATGCGGGCGTTGGCCTCGGCGAGGTCCTCCTCGGTCATCCCGAGACCCCGGTCCTCGATCTCGATGGCGTAGCCGCTGGCGACCGGGTGGCCGCCGACCTGCACGACCGTGTAGGGCGGCGAGAACGACACGGCGTTCTCGATCACCTCGGCGAGCAGGTGGATGACGTCGCCGACCGCCCGGCCGGTCAGGTCGACCTGGCCCATCGGCATGATCGTCACGCGGGTGTAGTCCTCGACCTCGGCGAGCGCGCCGCGCACCACGTCGACCATCGGGACCGCGCGCCGCCAGGCGCGGGCCGGGCTCGCGCCCGACAGGACGATGAGGTTCTCGGCGTTGCGGCGCATGCGGGTGGCCAGGTGGTCGACCCGGAACAGGTCCCGCAGCTCCTCGGCGTCGGTCTCGCGGCGCTCCATGACGTCGAGCAGGGTGAGCTGGCGGTGCACGAGCGACTGGGTGCGCCGGGCCAGGCTGAGCAGGATGTCGCGGATCGACTGCCGGAGCTCGGCCTCCTCGACGGCGGTCCGGATCGCGGTCTCCTGCACGGCGTTGAACGCCTGGCCCACCTGGCCGATGACGTCGCCGCCGAACTCCAGGGGCGGCGCCTCCTTGGCGACGTCGACCTTCTCGCCGTGGGCGAGCCGTTCGACGACGCCGGGCAGCCGCTCGTCGGCGAGCTGGTGGGCGGCGTCGCGGAGCTTCTCCAGCTGGGCGACCAGCCGCCGGGCGGTGGTGATCGACAGGATGACCGACGCGATGACGGCCACCAGGCCGAGGCCGCCGGCCAGCACGAGCCGGACGATGACGCCCAGCGCGACCGGGGTGGCCCGCTCGACCACCCGGTCGCCGCCCGCGAGGACCTCGTCCATCATCCGGCCGAGGGCGACCGAGGTGGTCTGCTGCCACTGGTCGGCGGTGACGGGCGGCGCCTCCAGGGTCCGGCCGCGCTCCATCACGGCGTTCTCGACCTGGCGCAGCCGGGTGAACGCGTCGCTCTCGAGCAGCGTGTCGAAGTAGGCCCGGTCGACCGGCCGCAATTCGCTGACCTGCTCGGCCGTGTGGAAACGCTGGGCCCCGACGATCTGCACGAATTTCGCGTGTTCGGCGGCGCCGAATCGGCCGGCCGCGATCGCGCCCGCGAGCAGCGCGTCCTCTTGCGAAAGAACTTCACGTGCGCGCTGGAGACTGATGTAAGTGCGAGCGTCCTTCGCGATTTCGTCGTCGTCGAGGGTCGCGACGGAGAAATACGTGCGGAAGATGGCGTCGAGCACCTTGGTGTAGCCGTCGGCGGCCTGGTCGCGGTTGATCCGGCCCTGGTCGACCGCCTTGCGGATGTCGGACAGGCCCGACAGCAGGCCGAACAGCTCGTCGAGGCGCTTGGTCGTGTCGGGGCTGGAGGCGAACTTGACGTCGTCGCCCTTGGCCAGGCTCTCGAAGTGGGCCCTGGTCTGGTCGGTCTTGGCCCGCAGCCCGGACATGTCGGCCAGCGGGCGGCGGCCGGCGAGCTGCACGACCGACGCGCGCCGTTCGTCCTGGAGTGCCAGCACGAGCCCGTCACTTGGTTGCGCGACACCCTGGTCGAAGGTGTTCACGAACAGGAGGTTGACGCCTTCCCGGAGCGTGACCCAGGCCGCGAACCCCCAAAGGGCCGCGAGGGACAGCAGCAGTGCCACCACCTTGGTGCGCACTCGGGAATTGCGGAAGCGCATATCAACCACCCTGGGACGTTTCCCGGCGATTACTAACTCGTCACCGCTTAGCGGGGATTTCCGGGGCGCAAGCCGCAAGCGCCCCGGGGAACCTTAGCAATGCCGGGAAACACACTCAACACGTGTCCCTTTATGTGCTCATATCTGAAGATAGGCCGCTGCATTCCGTCGCGTAAGATGACGCGCCGCGATCATGGCCGCTCTGACGATGGAAACGGGCAGGTACAGGTCCTTGTCATGCCACAGCGGCGGCCATTCCGACATGTCGTCCTCATCGGTCAGAAAGGCGTGCCCGCGGGCCACCGCCTCGCGGTGCCGGAGCCCTCCGACGAGCAGTAAGATCTGCAACGCGTACGCCGTCTCCTCGGGCGTGCCGGCCCACCTGCCCCACGATCCGTCGTCCCGCTGGGTGGCGACCGTCCAGGTCAGCGCCCTTTCGACGCTCTCCTCGGCGGCCGGGCCGCCATACTCGCGCAGGGCCAGGGCGGCGCAGGCGGTGGCATAGAGGGGGCTGGCGTGCCAGCGGTCCCGCCACGAGCCGTCGGGCAGCTGTTTCGCGACGAGCCAGGCGGCGGCCTTCTCCATCGGGGGGCGGTAGCGGCGGGCCTCCGGCGCCAGCTTCAGGTATTGGCCCAGCGCGTCGAGCACATGAGCGTTCGTGCTGATGGAGGCCCCTTCCTCGCTCTTCCAGGTGCAGAAGTGGGTGTCGAGTTCGTAGGCCAGCAGGCACTCGGGGTCGTACGGGATGCCGAGCAGCCCGAGGGCGTAGAGGGCCACCGAGGTGGTGTCGCAGTCGGGCGGCAGGCCGGTGCCGGCCGGGCTGCCCGCCGGGCCGATGGCGGCCACCAGGTCGGCCAGCATCTCGGCCGGCGGGTCGACCCGTACACCGGCTCTGACCAGGGTGCTCAGCACCCAGCCGCGCTCGAAGACGGTGATCGGCAGGCCCACCGGGACCGGCCCGCCGAACCGCCGGACGACCGCTTCGAGGTGCAGGCGGGCCGGGTTGCCCGGGGCCAGCAGCCCCCGGTGGCCGAGGTAGGCGGCCGTCGCGGCGGGGGAAGCTCCGACCGTACCAATAGAAGTAAGTCCTGTTTGCGCAAAAGTCGCGGAATCTCCCGCTATTTCCAGTGCATGAAGCAATTTCTCTGGAACTTGCGCACCCGATTTCAACCAGCCGCGAATTCGGCGGAGCGGGGCCGTGCTCATGCCGGGCGGGATCGGCAGGCCCGGGTCGCCGAGACGCACGTTGATCAGGCCGATCAGGTGCGGCACGATCAGCTCGATCGCCGGCATGTCGGGCAGCGGCCGCCACGGTTCGTCGCCCAGCAGGCGGGCCAGCGCGGCCAGCCCCCGCCGCGCGGCGGCCTTCGGATCGCCCCGGCGCGGCGCCGGATCACCCCGGTCGACGGCGGACAGCAGGGCTTCGGTCGCCGACAGGGTGGGCACCAGGTCATAACCGTCGGGCGCGCCCCAGCCGCCGTCGGGGCGCTGCCCGGCGCACAGGTACTCGACGCGTTCGGCGTGCCCCACCAGCCAGGGCGCGAGGGTGACCAGGCGGCCGGTCTCGTAGACCGACGTCGACACGTCGCCCCACGGCCGCGACATCAGGTCGCGGACGAGTTCGTCGGCGGTCACCGGCTCCCCCAGTAGTCGGCGACGCCGTAGAAGCCGGAGCTGTAGCCGATCTGGCGGCCCAGGTAGCCGGCCTGGGGGCCGTCGCCGATGAGCTTCCTCGCGGCCCCGACCAGGCTCTCGACGCGGGCGCGCACCTCGTCGGGGGTCGGGCCGAGCATCAGCGCGTTCAGGTCGCCCCAGCTCACGTCGCGGTGGTGGGTGGCCAGGTCGTTCAGCAGGCGCAGCACCTTCTGCACCTCGTCGCTGGCCGGGAGCAGGTCGGCCACGCCGGCCACCCCGTTCCTGGTCCAGTGGGCGACGTTGACGAACGTCGAGCCGAAGTTGGCCGCGTTGCCGAGGTAGACCTCCAGCGTCGGCAGCTCGCCGGCCGCCTTCCAGGCGAACTCGCGGCGCATGGCGTGCAGCATCCGGGCCAGTTCGGCCTCGAACAACCCCTGGGTGTCGGCCACCTCGTCGCGGATCTCGCCGAGGAAGGCCGTCAGCGGGCTCTTGGGCACGCCGCTCAGGCACTCCTCGACGATCGTGTCGACCTCGGCGAGCTCCGTCGCCCGGTGGTCGATCAGCCAGTCGACCGCGAAGATCCACAGGGACAGCCGGTTGGCCACCCGGAGCTCGGCCACGGTCGCGTCGGGCGAGCCGAACGCGTTGGCCAGCGAGACGGCGGTGAACAGGGTCGCGTCGAACGGCCTGGCCGGGAACAGATCGGGATGAGCGGCGGCGCGGGCGGTCAGATCGCGCGCGGAAGCCGCCGCCAGCCCGCTCACCCGGCCGGCGGTGTGTGCGTCGATCACGTGGTCACCCGGCGCAGGATCATCTCGATCTTCTTGCGGCTGCGCAGCGTGCCCGCGGGCTGCACCGGGAACGGCGCCTCGGTGACCAGCTCGGGCCGGAACCGCTTCAGCAGCCCGGCGATCAGCAGCGGCGCCTCGATGAAGAACAGGTGCTGCCCGAGGCACAGGTGCGGCCCGGCCCCGAACGGCAGGTAGGAGTAGCGGTGCCGCTTCTCCCGGTCGCCCTCGAACCGGGTGGGGTCGAAGGTCAGCGGGTCGGGCCAGAACTCGTCCAGGCGATGGGTGATGTACGGGCTGATGAGCACCTGCGACCCGGCCTTGAGGGTGACCCCGCCGATCTCGTGGGTTCTGGTCACCATGCGCGGCATGGCCCAGCCGGCCGGGTAGAGGCGCATCGTCTCGCGCAGCACCGTGTCCAGGTAGCGCAGCCTCGGCAGCGTGTCCGCGCCGACCGGCCCATCACCGGTGACCTCGTCGATCTCCGCGTAGAGCCGGGCCGCCACGTCGGGGTGGTCGTGCAGGATCGGCCACAACCAGGTCAGCGCGACCGCGGCGGTCTCGGTGGCGGCCCCGTAGATGCTGGCCAGGTCGTCGCGGAGGTTGAGCTCGGTGAGCTCGCGACCCTCGTCGTCGCGAGCGCGGACGAGCGCCGAGATGATGTCGGGCCCGTCGCTCCTCTCCTTGCGGGCCTGCCGGATCAGCGGGTAGATCACGTCGTCGATGGTCTGCCGCGCTTCCATAAACCTCCGGTCGCCCGGCAGCGGCACCCGGTCGGGCACGAACGGCAGCGCGATGCGGAAGGGCAGCGCGGTGTTCGCGGTCGTGTACGCCGCCCCGAGGACCTCGGCCTCGCGCGGGGAGATCCGGTCGCCGAAGAACACCGAGACGACCGCCCGGGTGACGATGCGGTTCATCTCCTCCATGGCGTCGATCGGCACGTCCGGGGTGAGCTCGTCGAGGCCCCGGTCGATCGTGGCGGCCATGTCGTCGGTGAGCGAGGCCACGTAGCGGGCGGTGAAGAGCGGCTGGAGCACCTTGCGGCTGGCGGCCCAGCCGGGCCCGTCGCCGATGACGCTGTCGCCGAGCAGCCGCTCGACGGGCTTCCAGAACATGCCCTTGCGCAGGTAGCTGGTCCAGTCGGCGCGCAGCGCGTGCTGGAGGTGGTCGGGGTGGCTCAGCAGGTAGGGCCGGAACGGCCCGACGTCCAGCCGGACGATCTCCCCCCGGGCGGCTCTGGCCACGTCGGTCAGACCTTCGAGCGGGGCTTTGACGACCATGGGCAGCAGCCGGCGTAACGGCAGGTTGCGTGGGGGTCGGGCGGGTCTCGCGGGTGTCTCGACGGACATTTCTCGGGTGCTCCCCACAGTGAAGGATTTGCGCAGCACAGTCAGCACCCCCGGCGGAGGGGCGCTTGAACGGTCCAAGAGATCGTGCGTACGTGACGGGAACGGTGACCGGTTTCGACGGCCTGTTGAGTGCCGGTTACCTCCCGATCTTTCACTTCACTAGTGATATGTCGTATCTGTGATGTTTTGCCGTACCTTCGGCATCACCGGCGCAGTATCACATGATCAAATGATGATGATCAAGATTGCAGTGGAGTGACACTTTTGTAGGCACCTGACCGAAATACCGGGGTCGATACCAATTTGGAGCTATTTAAGGTGATATGGGGAAATCTGACCAGCGAGAACACCCCTAGTCGAGAGGCATGTGGGGCTGGTTGGATCACGGGGTGCCCCGTCATGCCGCCGTGGACCCCACCGCGCTCCGCGCCGCAGGCGCCGGGTCCGCCGTGCTCGCCGGGTTGCTCCTGACCTTGGACCTCGCCGACCCGACGGGGCTGCTCGCCCCCGGCCGGGCCGAGGCCGTGCTGACCGTGACCGCCTTCTTCGGCGGCTCCTACCTGCTGCGGCGGGGCTTCCTGGCCGCCTGGGGCCTGCTGGTGCTGGCCGCCGTCACCGGGCGTTTCCTCGGGACCGTTCCGCTGGGCGAAGGACCGTTCACCACCGCCTGGGCCGCCGGCTTCACCGGCGTCTACCTGGGCGTCCTCTGCTGGCCCGCCGCGATCCCGGCTTGGATCGTGACACGCCGCACCCGCCGGGCGTGGGGGCGGCCGGCGCCCGAGTTCACGGTGATGACGGCGTTCGCGGGTGTCGGCGGGCTGATCGTGCTCGGGCCCGGGTGGTGGACGCACTCGCCCGTCGGATACGCGTTCGGGGGCGGGTGGTGGTTCTTCGCGCCGACCGCCGGGGCCGGGGTCGTCGGCGGGCTGGTCGGCCTCGCGGTGTTCCTCGCCGTCGTCCACCTCGCCTCGGCGCGGTTGGCCGCGGGGCCCGGCCGGTTCGTCGGGTGCTGGCTCGCGTGCCTCTGCGGCGGGCTCTTCCTGGGCTTCGCCCAGAGTGTCGCGGCCCTGTTCGCGTACGGACCCGCCGACGCCCTCTCGGGCGACCCCTGGCCGCTGTTCGCCCTGTTGATCAGGCTGGCGGTGGGGGCCTCCTACGGCGCGGTGATCGGGCTGTTCGCCGCCACGGCCACCATCCTGCTGCCCGGGCGGAGGAAGGCGGCCGTGCCCGTCCTGGCCCTGGCGATGACGCTGGCGCCGGAGGCAAACGCGCTGCCCGACCGGGCCATCACCGACGGCCAGGGCCGCCAGGTGCTGTTACGCGGGGTCGGGGTGAACCAGCTCGTCGACTACTGGAGCGGCGACGCGACCAAGGAGACCGTGCGCCCCCTCACCGACGCCGACTTCCGCCAGATGGCCGCGATGGGCTTCTCGGTGGTCCGGCTGGCCGTCTCGTGGTCGCTGCTCGAACCCACACCCGGCGCCTTCGACGCCGGCTACGTCGCCCGCATCCGCCGGGCCGTCGACCAGGCCGCCGCCAACGACATGGTCACCGTGATCGACCTGCACCAGGACGCCTGGGGCCGGGGCGTCGTCGCCCCGATGGGCTCCACCTGCCCGACCGGTACCACCCCCATGATCGGCTGGGACGGCGCGCCCGGCTGGGCCACCCCGTTCGACGGCAGCAGACGTTGCCAGTTCCTGGTGAAGGAGCTGGCCCCCGTGGTCAACCGGGCCTTCGGCGACTTCTACGCCGACCGCGGCGGCGTGCAGACCCGGCTGGTCGCGACCTGGGGACGGCTGGCCCGGGAGTTCGCCGGCTCGACCGCCGTCGCCGGGTTCGACCTGATGAACAGCCCCGGCCTCGGCGAGACCCCGCCGCTGACCTCCTCGGCCGCGCTCGGCCGCTTCTACGCCCGCGCCGTCGCCGCCATCAGGGAGGCCGAACGCGCGGCGGGCGGCCACCGGCACCTGATCTTCTTCGAGCCCGGCCCGCTGTGGGCGCCCTGGCCCGGCTTCGCCGCCGACCCCCGCCTCGTGCTGGCCGTCAAGCCCGCCGACCTGCCGATCGACCCGGCCCGCGCGGTCGCCCTGTCGGCCCGGATGGCCGACCGCTACGGCACCCCGCTGTGGACCAGCGCGTGGGGCGGGGGGCGGCTGGCGGCGTACGCGAAAGCCGAGGACAGCGCCATGATCGGCGGCGCCTTCTGGGTCTGGAAGCAGGGGTGCGGCGACCCGCACCTGGCCGGCGCCGACCCGGTCACCGCGGGGAACCTGGTGACCGTCGACTGCGCGACCGGCACGGAAAGGGGACCGTCACGCTCCGTGAGCAACGTGGTGAGCAGGGCCTACCCGAGGGCGGTGCCGGGCCGTCTCGCCTCGTTGTGGTCGGATCCGGAGCGTCGCCACCTGCGGCTGACCGGAACCAAGGGGACCGGACGGTGCGATCTCGACGTCTGGGCGCCCGGCCCGGCCCGCCCGTCGGTGACGACCTCGGGCATCTCCAGCGTGGCCTTCCGGCAGGTGCCCGGCGGATGGCGGCTCTCGGGCTGCCCGGCGGGCGACTTCGCGCTGGAGTTGCGCTAGGGCCTGGTCGGTCGGACCTAGGCGGTCGCGGTGACCAGCCAGGCGAGGCCCAGCAGGATGACGACCGGGATCAGCCAGACCACGACCTCGATCGCGAACTCCTTGTACATGAGCCTTCCTTCCGTGCGGTCCGCGGTTTCGTTTGGGCAGCATATTGGGTGACCCGAAATCCGCCGAAGTCAACGTTCCACGGTCACGGTGACAGAACCCTCCGTGACTGTAAAGCCGGGCAGAATCGGGCCTATGCGCTACATCATCATCGGGGCCGGCGGCATCGGGGGCACCATCGGCGCCCGTCTCCACCAGTCCGGCCACGACGTCGTATTGTCCGCCCGAGGGTCTCATCTGGCCGCGCTGCGCTCAACCGGGCTGCGTTTCGTCACTCCCAACGGATCGGAAACACTTCGGATCCCGGCCGTGGGCGGCCCGGCCGACCTGGAGCTGCGCGAGGGCGACGTGCTGGTCGTCGCGACCAAGACCCAGGACACCGCGGCGGCCCTTTCGGCGTGGGCCCCGCACGCCGACGGCCTGCCGGTGGTCTGCGCGCAGAACGCCGTCGAGAACGAGCGCCTCGCCCTGCGGTTGTTCGCCGACGTCTACGGGATGCTGGTCTGGATGCCCGCCCTGCACCTGGAGCCCGGCACGATCGTCGCCTACGGCACCCCCGCCTCCGGCATGCTGCCCGTCGGACGTTATCCACAGGGTGTGGACAAACTGTCCGAGACGATCGCCGCCGACCTCGACCGCAGCGGCTTCGCCTCCTGGGCCGACCCCGCGATCATGCGCTGGAAGTACGGCAAGCTCCTCGGCAACCTCGGCAACGCCGTCGAAGCCCTGGTCGGCCCCGACCCCGCCGGGCTCGACCTGGCCCGGCGGGCCCGCGAGGAGGGCCTCGCGGCGCTGGCCGCCGCCGGCGTCGAGGTGACCACCCCCGAGGAGGAACGCGCCCGGCGCGGGCGCCTGGTCGAGCACGGCGAGATCGAGGGTGTGCCCCGGCCCGGCGGATCGTCGTGGCAGAGCCTGGCCAAGGGCAGCGGCACGATCGAGGCCGACTATCTCAACGGCGAGATCGTGCTGCTCGGCCGCCTCCACGGGGTGGCGACCCCGGTGAACGCCATGCTCCAGCGTGAGGCGAACCACGCGGCCCATGCGTCGCGCCCGCCGGGCTCCTCCTCCGTGGGCGAGTTGACGGCCCTGATCTGAAACGTACATACGTCGCCCCAGGTCAGAGCCCCGGGTCAGAAGAAGTTTCTAGGAGCTGACCGGTTCGTCTTCTTACCATCCGCCCGTGAAGACGTCGAAGATGAGCGCCCTGGTGGCGGCTCTGGTGCTGCTCGCCGCGTTCTTCGTCACGCGGCCCGCCGAGGCGGCCACGGTGCGGATCATGCCCCTGGGCGACTCGATCACCGGTTCTCCCGGCTGCTGGCGGGCCCTGTTGTGGCAACGCCTCCAGCAGACGGGTTACACCTCCGTCGACATGGTCGGCACGCTCGGCCCGCAGGGCTGCGGTTTCAGTTACGACGGCGACAACGAGGGCCACGGCGGCTACCTGGTGACCAACGTGGCGGCGCAGAACCAGCTCGTCGGCTGGCTGAACGCCACCAGCCCCGACATCGTGCTCATGCACTTCGGCACCAACGACGTCTGGAGCAACCGCTCGACCCAGCAGATCCTCGACGCCTACTCGACCCTGGTCACCCAGATGCGGGCCAAGAACCCCGCGATGAAGATCCTGGTCGCCAAGATCATTCCGATGAACCCGTCGACCTGCGGCGAGTGCGCTCAGCGCACGGTCAACCTGAACAACGCGATCCCCGCCTGGGCCGCCGCCCGCACCACGGCCCAGTCCCCGATCGTGGTCGTCGACCAGTGGACGAACTTCAGCACCGCCGCCGACACCTACGACGGCGTGCACCCGAACGCGGCGGGCGACCAGAAGATGGCCAACGCCTGGTACCCGGCCCTGACCGCCGCCATCAACGGCACCACCCCGTCCCCCACCCCCACTCCCACGCCGTCACCGACCCCTTCTCCGTCGCCCTCGCCTTCTCCGTCGCCCTCGCCGTCGCCCTCGCCGCAGCCCGGCGGATGCACGGCGACCTACACGCCGGGCGGCCAGTGGGGCGGCGGCTTCCAGGGCGAGGTCGTCGTCAAGGCGGGCAACACGGCGATCACCGCGTGGACGGTCCGGTGGACCTTCGCCAACGGCCAGCAGATCACCCAGCTCTGGAACGGCTCCCACACCCAGTCGGGCGGCCAGGTGACGGTCCGCAACGCCGTCTACAACGGCAGCCTGGGCGCGGGCGCCACCGCCACCTTCGGCTTCCTCGGCTCCTGGAACGGCACCAACACCGCCCCCGTGCCCACCTGCACGGCCGGCTGACCCCCTCGCGGACCCGCCCCGGGAACGGCCCCGCGAGGTGCTACGAAGCCCGGTCGCGCCTACCCCCCTGGGCGCGGCCGGGCTTTGCACTGCCGGATGACCACAAGCGGCACGGTCGCGGGACCTGGCAACCGGCCGGGCGCGGGCGCTCCGGCGGTGTCTACGGCTGGAAGCGGTAGCCCATGCCCGGTTCGGTGACCAGGTGGATCGGGTGGGCGGGGTCGGACTCCAGCTTGCGGCGGAGCTGGGCGAAGTACTGGCGCAGGTAGTGGGTCTCCTTGAGGTAGGCCGGGCCCCACACCTCGGTCAGCAGTTGGCGCTGGCTGATCAGCTTGCCGGGGTTGCGGACCAGGATCTCCAGGAGGTGCCACTCGGTGGGCGTGAGCCGCACCCCGCCCGAGATGGTCTTGTCGGACAGGTCGACCACGTGGTCGCCGATCTTCACCGTCACCGGTTCGGCGCCGGCCGAGGCGCTGCGGCGGGTGACCGCGCGGATGCGGGCCAGGAGCTCGTCGATGCCGAAGGGCTTGGTCACGTAGTCGTCGGCGCCCGCGTCGAGGGCGCCGACCTTGTCGAGGCTGCCCGACCGGCCCGACAGCACGATGATCGGCACCTTCGTCCAGCCGCGCAGGCCGTGGATGACCTCGACCCCGTCAAGGTCGGGCAGGCCGAGGTCCAGCACGACCAGGTCGGGGTGCCAGTCGGCGGCCAGGCGCAGCGCGGCGGCGCCGTCGGCCGCCACGGCCACGTCGTACTCGCGGGCCGCCAGGTTGATCCGCAGCGCGCGCAGCAGCTGGGGCTCATCGTCGACAACGAGGATCCGCGTCATGAATGCGAGGCTACGCCGCTCTTGGGAAGAGATATCCCGCTAGGGTGCTGATCGCGTATCTGAGGAGGAAATCATGAGCGAGTACGCTCCCACCTTCGCCCTCGTCGACGCCGATGGCGACGGCCTCATCTCGGCCGAGGAGCTGACCCGCCTGGCGGATCTGCTCGGCCAGCCCCTCGGTGAGGCGGGCGCCGCCGCGGTGATCGCCAAGGTCGACGGCGACGGCGACGGCCTGATCAACCTGTCGGAGTTCGGCAACTGGCTGGAGTCCTCCCGCTAGGCGCAGAGCGACGACTCGGCCGGGGTGCGGGCGATCGTTCACCCCGGCTTCTTCATGCCCGCGATCAGTCGAGGTCGGCGAGGATCTCTCCGAGGCGGCGGGTGACCATGCCGCGCCAGCCGCCGCCCATGATGGTCCGGGCCTGCGTCTGCAGCGGGTCGTCGGGGTCGAAGCCCTCGTGGGTGAGGAAGAGGCGGGTGCCCCGGCCCTCCGCGACCAGCGTCCAGGTGATGGTCCAGCCGGTCTTCCCGGGTGCGGCGGCGTCGTCCCAGCCGATGCGCAGCATGCGCAGGGGTTCGAAGGCCAGCACCTCGGCCCGCACCAGCCCCGAGAAGCCGGTGGCCGGGATGGCGCGGGTCTCCATGGTGTAGCGGTGGCCGACCTCCAGCCGGAAGTCGCCGGGCATGAGCCACTTGGCGATCAGGTCGGGCTCGGTGAGCACCCGCCACACCTTCGCGGGCGGATGCGCCAGGAACTGGTCGACCTTGATCGTGGTCAGATCGTCGTTCACGACTCGTCACCGTCCAGGGAGTCGAGCACGCCGCCGATCGCGGTGAGCCGGTCGCGCCAGAAGCGTTCGAACGGGTTGAGCCATTCCTGGACCTCGTAGAGCGCCGCGCCCTCCAGGCGGTAGAGCCGCTGACGGCCGGCGCGGGACTCGCTGACCAGACCGGCCTCGCGCAGCACGCGCAGGTGTTCGGAGAAGCTCGGGCGGGCCATGTCGAAGTGGGCGGCGAGATCGGTGACCGGCTGCGGGCCCGCGTCGCGCAGGAGCCGCAGCACCTCCCGGCGGACGGGGCTGGCCAACGCGGCGAACACCCGTTCCTCGCCTGACAAGATGTGCATGTCAGACACTATACGTAGGAAATCTCCTACTTGTCGACGGCGTCCTGCGGAGCGACGGCGCAGCCCTCGCCCGCGCACTCCTGGTCCTCCTCCCGGTAGCCCCGGGGGAAGGGCGAGGTCCCGTCGCCCAGCTGGCCGCCGTCACCGGCCGGACAGCCGCCCTCGCAGACCAGGTCGACCTCCGGGGCCTCCATGGGGGTCGCCCCCTCCAGGCCGGGCGAGATCGCGGGCGCGACGGGGGCCGCCGACGCGGTCAGGACCGCCGCGGCCAGCACGGCCACGACGATCCTGCCGAGCAGCGACGCCGCCCGGCCGGACCTGTCCCCTTCGACCGCGATCTCCTCGGTCGCCCCGAAATCCGCCATGCCGGGCAGTAGATCACGTCTCGCCGCTGGTCCGCAGGCCGCGCGCGTTTTCCCTCGGGTGGAGGCCGAACCGGGGATCGATCGCCGCCTCGCCGTTCAGGACCGAGGTCACGTACGACGCCAGGACCGGCGCGTGCTTGAAGCCGTGGCCGCTGTCGCCGCCCAGCACCCAGACGCCGTCGTCGACCTCGGCGATGACCCACTCGCCGTCGGGGGTGAGGGCGTACTGGCAGACCTGGGTGAGGCCCAGCGGGACCTCGGCCAGCGAGGGGAACCGGCGGGCCAGGTAGTCGCGGGCCCGTTGCTCGCTCGCGGCCAGGATCTCGCCGCGCGGCGAGTCCGGGTCGAAGCCGGGTTCCCCCTCGACGTCGCTGGTGATCTTCATGCCGTGGCCGCCGACGTCGCCGTGGCCGTAGGCGGAGCCGCTGTAGTCGCAGAACGCGGGCACGCCGGTCCAGCCGGCGGCGAAGTGGGTGGTGTCCTGGCGGGTGACCGTGATCGGCAGGCCCTCGAACAGGCCGGGCAACCAGGCCCCGCAGGCCCAGACGACCTGGTCGGCGGTCAGGCGCTCGCCGTCGACGACGACCCCGCGCCCGGCGGGCCTGGCCGTGCCCCTGAGCAGGGTCACCCCGGCGTCCTGGGCCAGGCCGGTCGTCACCTCGGTCGCGCGCCGGGCCCTGACCACGCCCGCCTCCGGTTCGTAGAGGACCGTGGCCAGGTCGTCGTGGCGCATCTCGGGGTAGAACCTCGCCGCTTCGGCGGGGTCGAGCAACGTGCAGGGGATGCCGAGGGTTCTCAGGACCTCGGCGCTGCGCAGTTCCCAGCCGTCGGCCTCGCGGCCGAACCACATCACCCCCTGTGGCAGGAAGATCTGCTCGCCCGTCCGCTCGTTGAGGGCCAGCCACTCGCGGGTCGACTCCCAGGCCATCCGCGAATAGAACTCCGACGTCCCGTGGGCCGAGCGCACCAGGCGGGTCTCCCCGGCGCTGGCCCGGCGGGGGTCGTCTCCGTCGAGGCGCTCGATGAGGGTCACCCGGCGGCCCGACTCCGCCAGCCGGAGGGCCAGTGACGCACCCCAGATCCCCGCGCCCACCACAATCACGTTCTGCACCGTTTCATAATCGTCCCCATGGCTGTTGAGTCGGCACAGACCCTTGAGCGCGGGCTGAGACTGCTCCGTCTCCTCGCGGAGACCCCCACCGGGATGACCCCGACGGAGCTGGCCGCCGCGCTGGCCGTCAGCCGGCCCGTCGTCTACCGGCTGATCGCCTCGTTGCAGAACGAGGGGTTCGCGCGGCGCGACGCCGCCGGGCGGGTGCTGCTCGGGTTCGGGGTGGTCAAGCTGGCCCAGGCGGTCCAGCCGTTGCTGATGGCGACGGCCGTGCCGGCGCTGCGGCGGCTGGCGGAGGCGTCGGGGGCGACCGCCCACCTGACCGTGGCCGAGGGCGGCGAGGGGCTGGCCATCGCGGTGGTCGAGCCGTCGTGGACGAATCTCCACGTCGCCTACCGGGCAGGATCCCGTCATCCGCTGTCGAAGGGGGCCGCGGGGCTGGCCATCCTCTCCTTGCGGGAGGGCAAGCCGCGTGTTCAGGCCACCGAGGGGCAGCTTCAGGAGGGAGCCCGCGGGGTGGCCGCGCCGATCACGGGGCTCGAGTGGCTGGAGGCGTCGGTCGGGATCATCTCGTTCGGCGATCTCGACGTCTCGGTCGCGGGGCCGCTCGTGTCGGAGGCCGCCAAGGAGCTCGGGGAGGCGCTTGACGTATAGTGGACGTCAGCGTCCGGTATGCGTACAGGGAGGCGACGATGCCGCACTATCGCACCGTGGGAGAGGTTCCCCGGAAACGTCACGTCCAGTTCCGCCGTCCGGACGGCGGGCTCTACGCCGAAGAGCTGATGGGCGAGGAGGGCTTCTCCTCCGACGCCTCGCTGCTCTACCACCGCTACGCCCCCACGGCCATCACCAAGGCCGAGGCCGTGCAGAACGGCTACCGCGCCCTCGAACCCAACCTGCCGCTGTCACCGCGCCACTTCCGCACGCAGGACCTCGCCCCCGAGGGCGACCTCGTCTCGGGGCGGCGGCTGCTGGCGGGCAACGGCGACGTCCGGCTCGGCTACGCCGCCACCGACCGGCCCAGCGAGCTCTACCGCAACTCGATGGGCGACGAGTGCGTCTACGTCAAGTCGGGGCGGGCCCGGTTCGAGTCGGCCTACGGGGCGCTCGACGTCGGCGAGGGCGACTACGTCGTCATCCCGACCGGGACCATCCACCGCTGGGTGCCCTCCGGCCCCGTCGAGGCCCTCACGATCGAGGCGTCGGGCCACATCCGGCCGCCGAAACGCTACCTCTCCCAGTTCGGCCAGTTCCTGGAGCACGCCCCCTACTCCGAACGCGATCTTCGCGCGCCGACCGAGCCGCTGATCGTCGAAGGGGAGGACGTCCCGGTCCTGGTCCGCACCCGTGGCGGCCTCACCCGGCTCACCTACCGCAACCACCCGTTCGACGTGGTCGGCTGGGACGGGTGCCTCTACCCGTACGTGTTCAACATCGCCGACTTCGAGCCCGTGGTGAAGAAGACCCACGCGCCGCCGCCCGTGCACCAGACGTTCGAGGGGCCGGGCTTCGTGGTGTGCTCGTTCTGCCCCCGGCCGCTCGACTTCCATCCCGAGGCGGTGCCGATCCCGTACAACCACCACAACGTCGACTCCGACGAGTTCATGTTCTACGTCGGCGGCGACTACTCGGCGCGGGCCGGCTCGGGCATCGACGTCGGGTCGGTGTCACTGCACCCGGCCGGGTTCACCCACGGGCCGCAGCCCGGCGCGGTCGAGGCGATCATCGCCTCGGGGGCCACGCAGACCTCCGAGCTGGCCGTGATGGTCGACACGTTCCGGCCGCTCGACCTCGGGCCCGGCGCGCTGGCCTGCGAAGACGGCGACTACGCCTGGACCTGGGCCCGGTGAGCCCGCTGTTTTCCGCCCTCGTCGACGACGCGGGGCTGTTCCCGCCGACCTCGTTGCCGATGGCCGAGGCGCTGGCCCGCCACGACGACGACCGGGCCGCCGGCAGCCGGGTGCTCACCCACCGGTTCCTGTGCCTGGCCAGCCGCCTCCACGAGATCACCACGCCCCGGCCGGAGAAGATCGGGGTGATCGTGGACGATCCCGCGGTCGAGCTGCCGGAGGTCGATCTCATCGAGGTGCGGCTGGGCAAGCCGGTGCCCCGGTCCGACGCCCGGTTGTTCGTCGAGGTGACCGCCGACGAGCTCGACGGGCTCGACGCCGTCGCGCATCCGCATCCCTCGACCGGGGCCGGGTTCAAGATCAGGTGCGGCGGGCTCACCCGGGAGGCGTTCCCCTCCCCCGAGGAGGTCGCCCGCTTCATCACGTTCTGCGCCCGAAGCGGCATCCCGTTCAAGGCGACCGCCGGGCTGCACCACGCCGTCCGGCACTACGACCCCGCGCTGGGCGTCTGGCGGCACGGGTTCCTCAACCTGCTGCTCGCCACCCACGCCGCCCTCCACGGGGGTGACCCGCTGCCGGTGCTGGCCTCGACCGACGCGGATCGGCTGGCGCGTCAGGCGGTGGCCGTACCGGACGGAGAAGCGGTGAGAACCCGGGAGACCTTCGTCTCCTACGGCTCCTGCAGCACCTCCCAACCCCTCAATGACCTGCGGGAACTCGGCCTGATCGGAGAAGACGCGTGAGTTTCGGGCTCGACAACCTCCCCTACGGCGTCTTCTCCGTCGACGGCGGGCCGCCCCGCGTCGGGGTGCGCTACGGCGACCAGGTCGTCGACCTGGCGCCCCTGCTCGGCGACGACGTGTTCCGGGAACCGAACCTCAACCCGTTCATGGCCCGCGGGCGCGGCGCGTGGCGGGCCACCCGGGGCCGCGTCCAGGACCTGCTCGCCGACGACCGCGGCGCCGGGCACCTGATCCCCCTCGACCGGGTACGGCTCCACCTCCCCATCGACGTGGCCGACTACGTCGACTTCTACGCCTCCCTCGAACACGCCTCCAACCTGGGCCGCATGTTCCGCCCCGACGAGGAGCCGCTGAAGCCCAACTGGCGGCACCTGCCCGTCGGCTACCACGGGCGGGCCGGCACGGTCGTCGTCTCGGGCACCGACATCCGCCGCCCCTGCGGCCAGCGGCCGTCGTTCGGCCCGTCGGCCAAGCTCGACATCGAGGCCGAAGTCGGCTTCGTGGTCGGCGCCGGCACCGAGTTGTGCCAGCGGGCGGGCGCGTTCGACGAGCACGTCTTCGGGGTCGTGCTGGTCAACGACTGGAGCGCCCGTGACATCCAGGCCTGGGAGTACGTCCCCCTCGGCCCCTTCCTCGGCAAGTCGTTCGCCACCTCGATCTCCGCCTGGGTGACCCCCCTCGACGCCCTCGACCACGCCCGCGTCGGCGGCCGCGAGCAGGACCCCGCGCCGCTCGACTACCTGCGCCGCAACGCCGAATGGGGCCTCGACCTCGCCCTCGAAGTGCGGCTGAACGACGAGGTCGTCTCCACCCCGCCCTACCGCGACATGTACTGGACCCCCGACCAGATGCTCGCCCACCTGACCGTCAACGGCGCGTCGTTGCGCACCGGCGACCTCTACGCCAGCGGCACCGTCTCGGGCGAGGACTCCCCCGGATCGTTCATCGAGCTCACCTGGAACGGCACCCGGCCGATGAAGAGCGGCCAGTCGTTCCTCGAAGACGGCGACACGGTCACCATCACCGCCACGACCCCGTCAGGGCTGTCCCTCGGGGAGGTAACCGGGCGCATCCTGCCCGCTACCGTTCGGTAGCGTTGGCGCGGTGCCGCGCCTCTTCTGCCTGCTCACGGCCCTGACCACGCTCGTCTCCTGCTCTCCCGTGACCGCCCTGACGCCCGTCGGCGTCGCGATCTCCCCCGCCCTGGGCGAGAAGCGGGCGGTCCCCGACCGGGGCCTGACGATCAGGGCGCTCGGCGGCACGCTGAGGTCGGTCACCGTGACCGCGGCCGGCCTCCCGGTCCCCGGCGCCTACAGCCGCGACCGCACCGAATGGCGCTCGTCGTGGTCGCTGCGCCCCGGCGCCGACCACCTCGTCACCGCCGTCACCACCGACCGCCGCGTCAGCGGCCGTTTCCGCACCCTCACGGCCACCCCCGCCACACCCCCCAAGGTCGACCCGCTGCCCGGCGAGACCGTCGGCGTCGGCATGCCGATCGTGGTCGAGTTCAAGGTGCCCGTCCCCGACCGCGCGGCCGTCGAGCGCGTCTTCGAGGTCGTGCCCGACCGCCCCGTCGAGGGCGGCTGGCACTGGTTCTCCGACACCCAGGCCGTCTGGCGCCCCCGCCACCACTGGCAACCCGGCACCCGGGTCAGGTTCACCGCCCACCTCACGGGCCTGCGCTTCGCTCCAGGTGTGTACGGCACCACCGACCCCTCGGCCAACTTCGTCATCGGCCGCCACATGAGCAGTCACATCGACACCGCCAACCACCGCATGACCGTGCACCGCGACGGCGTGCTCGCCCAGGAGATGGCGATCAGCGCCGGCATGGCCACCACCAGGGAATACACCACGACCAGCGGCGTCCACCTGACGATGGAGAAGAAGGAGAAGGTCCGCATGGTCTCCCCCCGGCGCAAACCGGGCGACCCCGAGTACTACGACCTGATGATCGACCACGCCGTCCGCATCTCCAACAGCGGCGAGTACGTCCACGCCAAGGACAACACCTGGGCCCAGGGCCGGCTGAACGTCAGCCACGGCTGCGTCAACGCCCGCCCCGACCAGGCGAAGTGGTTCTTCGACAACTCCCTGCGGGGCGACCCGGTGGTCATCGTCGGAACGGACAGACCACTCGAACCGGCCAACGGGTGGGGATTCTGGCAACTTGCCTGGAACGCATGGAAGGCGGGCAGCGCTCTGGCTCCCTGACGGGTAGGTTGATATGAGGAACCCCCTATAGATAGGGCGGTGCAATGGACTCGTGGATCGTGTGGTTGATCCTGGCGGCGGCTCTGGGAGTCGCGGAGCTCTTCACGCTCACCGCCGCCATGGGCATCATCTCGGTCGCGGCCCTGCTGACGGCGGGCGTGGCCGCGATAGGGCTGCCGCCCGGCCTGCAACTGCTCGTGTTCGTCCTGGCGTCCGGCGGCGGCCTGCTCGGCCTGCGCCCCCTGGCGATGCGGCACCTGAAGCAGGCCCCCGCCCAGAGGTTCGGCGTCTCGGCCCTGGTCGGCAAGTCGGCGTACGTGACCCACGAGGTCACCGGCCGAGGCGGCCGGGTCAAGATCGGCGGCGAGGAATGGTCGGCCCGCGCCTATGACGAGACCCTCGTCATCCCGGTCGGCGCCACCGTCGACGTGTTCGAGATCGAGGGCGCCACCGCGCTTGTCTACCCTCGGGAGTGACCATGGAAGTCGCGCTGCTCGTCATCCTGATCCTGGTCGCGATGTTCGCGGTCGTCACCGTCTTCCGGACGGTGCGGATCGTCCCTCAGGCGCGCGCCGCCAACGTCGAGCGCCTGGGCCGCTACAGCCGCACCCTCGATCCCGGCCTGAACTTCGTGATCCCCTACATCGACCGGGTGCGGCCGCTCATAGACCTGCGTGAACAGGTCGTCAGCTTCAAGCCGCAGCCGGTGATCACCGAGGACAACCTGGTCGTCGACATCGACACGGTCCTGTACTTCCAGGTGACCGACCCGCGCGCGGCGGCGTACGAGATAGCGAACTTCATCCAGGGCGTCGAGCAGCTGACCGTGACGACGTTGCGCAACGTGGTCGGCGGCATGGACCTGGAGAAGACGCTGACCAGCAGAGACACCATCAACAGCCAGCTGCGGGGCGTGCTCGACGAGGCGACCGGCAAGTGGGGCATCCGGGTCAACCGGGTGGAGATCAAGGCCATCGACCCTCCCAAGACCATCAAGGAGGCGATGGAGAAGCAGATGCGCGCCGAACGCGACAAGCGCGCGGCCATCCTGACCGCCGAGGGCCTGCGGCAGTCGCAGATCCTCACGGCCGAGGGCGAGAAGCAGAGCGCCATCCTGCGCGCCGAAGGTGAGCGCACCAGCCAGATCCTCAAGGCCGAGGGCCAGTCGCAGGCGATCGACGAGGTCTTCCAGGCCGTGCACCGCAACGACCCCGACCCGAAGCTGCTGGCCTACCAGTACCTCCAGATGTTGCCGCAGCTCGCGTCCGGCCCGGGCAACACGTTCTGGGTGATCCCGTCGGAGGTGACGTCGGCGCTCCAGGGCGTGTCGAAGGCGTTCACCGAGGCGCTGCCGCAGTCGGCGGCGACCAGGGAGCAGCCCGACCGCGACCGTCCGGCCGGTTCTGAGGCGGTGCGCGAGGCGGAGGCGGCCGCGGCGGAGGCCAAGGCGGAGGCGGAGGCCGATTCGCTGCCGAGGTCGATCGAACGCGGCCAGGCGGTGCCCGACCCACTGGGCGACCTCGACCGGTCGCGCGACCGGGCCTAGCCGGCGAGACCGAGGACTTTGCGGAGGTCGCCGACCGGCAGCCACGCGAAGCCCCGGCCTTCGGGAACCCTGGTGAGCAGGCCCCTGGTTTCCAGGGCCTGCAGGTCGGTGCGCGCGGTCTGCACGGTGATGTTGTGACTCCGTGAGTGCGACCGGACGGTGTAGCGGGCGTCGGACTTCTTGATCGCGTTCTGGAGGAGCGCGATCTGGCGATGGTTGAGGTGACCGGCGAGCGCGGACACGGCCCGCTGGAGATTGCGCGTCTGGCCGACCTTGCGGTCGAGGTAGTCGTGCAGGTCGGTGATGGCCTGGCTGATGATGCCGAGTTGGGCGTCGATGAAGTAGGTGAGGTCGCCCTCGTCCTGTTCGCAGTGCAGGAAGCTGCGGCCGTATTGGGCCTGTTTCTGCTTGATCAGGCGGGAGATCGACAGGAACTCGGTCAGCCAGTAGTCCTGGTTCAGCATCGACCAGTAGAAGAGCACGCGGGCGGTGCGGCCGTTGCCGTCGACGAACGGGTGGTCGAAGGACAACATGAAGTGCACGACGATGGCGCGGACGACCGGCGGCACGTAGGAGGCGCCGCTCTCTCCGTTGGCGAAGGCGCAGAGCGCCTCCATCCGCTCCGGCAGTTGTTCCGCCGGCGGCGGGGCGTGCAGGACGTTTCCCTCCATGTCCATGACGACGACCCGTTCTTCACCGGGCAGCTGCAGGCGGCCGGCCGTGGCGGGGTCGTCGAGAGTGCCTTCGGTGACGATGCGGTGGATCTCGGCGATCAGCGCCGGTGTGAGGCGTTCCTCCCTCAGCTCGCCCACGCGGCGCATGGCCAGGTAGTTGTTGAGGATCATCAGCTCGTCGCGGGTGCGGGGGTTGCGTCCGGTCCGCAACATGTGTTTCGCGACCTGGTAGGTCGTCGAGGCGCCCTCGAGCTGGGAGGAGGTGATGGCCTCTTCGATGAGCGAGTTGACGACGTACTGGTCGCGGGTCGGCGCGTCGTGGGTGACCGGCTCGGGGACCCCGATTCGGCCGCTGGTCTGCTTGGCCACGTTCTCGATGCCGCGCAGCACCTCGTCGGGCAGGGCGTAGCCGAAAGGGACGTCGTCCTGGAATCGCAACGGCAACCGCCGCCGGACCACCGAGCGGGCGATCTTCGTGGCCGCCCACCACTCCTCGAGGGTGAGCCCTTCGGGGACCGGACGCCAGCGGAACTCGTCCCAGGGCAGGTATCGCTCACCTGCGATCGACATGCCGTGGCGCATCACCTCGACGAGACGATCCCCCTGAAGGGAGGCCAGGATCGGCGACAGCGGTGGAGGCGGCTGGGGAATACGCACCGGGACCTCCGCCCGCTAGCTGCTAATTCTGCTCAGATTAGCAGCTAATTAGCTGCTAAGTTCGCCAGAATTAGCTGCTCGCCGTCTTGGCCTGCTGGACGAAGGTGGCGTAGCGGGTCTGTTCGTGGTCGATCGGGGTGATGACCATTCGGTCGGCCACGTCGGAGATGTTCTGGCGCAGCACCCTGGCCGACTTCCGGGCCTTCCGCCTGCTGCCGATCCAGGCCAGCCCTCGGGTCAGCAGGGCCACCACCACCCCGATGACCGCCGCGCCCACCAGCAGCGTCGTCGGCCACGGCACGTCTCCGGCCGTCGGTGTGTAGAGGCTCGGCAGTTGCAGGAAGCCCAGCACGTAAAGGACCACCAGCCAGCCCAGGCCCGCCAGCAGCGTCGCGAACAGCAGCCATTGGAGGGCGTTCACGGCGCGCCACCACAACGGGCGGCGTTCCATGCCGAGGTCGCTGCGGCCGACCGCCTGGTCGAGGGCGTCGGCCAGGCCCTCGTGGTGTTCGCGGGCTGAGCGGCGGATGGCGGCGGCCCAGGGTTCCGGGACGCCCTCGGCCGCTTCCAGGCCGACGGCTCTGACGGCCGCGTCCATCTGGGAGGTCTGGATGGCCGACGCCTGGGGCAGGGAGGTGCGGCCCGTCGTGGGGCGCTGGAGGTGCAGGCGGCGCAGGGGGTCGGGGCGGAAACGGCGCAGCCAGCGGGTCACCGGCCAGCCCATCGCCGCCACGGCGCGGTGCCGGTGGGCCTTCGCGACGGCCCGGACCACCAGGGGCACCCCGGCCGCTTCGGCCAGGGCCTCATCGAGGGCGTCGTGGTCGGGGGTGCGCGGGTCCGACGCGGGCAGGCCGCCGGAGGCGGCGATCAGGTGGTCGGCGGCGCCGGCCGTGTCGGCCTCCAGCCGCGACGACCACGCGTGGCGACGGCTGACCAGTTCGGTGAGCAGGTCTTTCAGCTCTTGTACGCCCTCTCCCGTCACCGTCGACACGGGCAGGATCGGCACGTCGCGAAGGCCGTCTTCGGCCAGCAGGCGGCGCAGGTCGTCGAGGCAGCGGCGGATGGCGTGCGGCGGGAGGCGGTCGATCTGATTGAGGACCACGAGGGTCACGTCGGCGTGCCTGGCCAGGGGGCGCAGGTAGCGCTCGTGGATGGCGGCGTCGGCGTACTTCTGGGGGTCCATGACCCAGACGAGCTGGTCGACGACGGCGACCAGGCGGTCGACCTCCAGGCGGTGGGAGAGCTCGATGCTGTCGTGGTCGGGCAGGTCGAGGAGGATCAGCCCGGCCAGGTCGTCGGAGTGCACGACGTGCCGGGTGGGCACGTCGAGCCAGTCGAGCAGCGGGCCCGAGCCCTCCGGCGACCAGAGGGCGCCCTGGGCCTTGGAGGTGGTGGGGCGGGTCACCCCGACCGTGGCGACGTCGCCGCCGGCCAGCACGTTGAACAACGACGACTTGCCGCTGCCGGTGGCTCCCGCCAGGGCGACCGCCGTGTGGTCGACCGACAGGCCCGCGCGGGCGCCGGCCCGGGCGACGACGGCGCGGGCGTGGTCGACCGGTTCCCGGGCCACCCGGCCGTCGGCCAGGTCGGCGGCGGCGCCGAGGGCCTTGAGGCGGTCGTCCAGGGAAATGTGGGAGCGGCGCCGCAGGAGCCTCACGCGGCACCGCCTGGAATGTCGCTCTTGCGGCGTTCGACGGCCTCGGCGGCGGCCCGCAGGGCGTGGGTGTCGGTCGACTCCATGCCGGCGAGCAGGACGTGGAAGCGCCCGGCCTCGTCGTCGAACAGATCCCTGACCCGCTGGCGGAGGTTGGCGCGGGCGGCGTCGGTGAGGCGGCGGACCGCCTGGTCGCCGAAGACCGCTTCCAGGAGCTTCTGGCTGAGGACCGTGGTGCCGCCGGCGACGCCGATCTCGATGCCGGTCAGGCCGCCCGTGGACGCGAACACCGTCAGCATGATCAGCAGGCCCAGGCCGTTCACCCCGAACGAGGCGGCCCTGGCCATGCTGCGCTTGTCGGCGCCCTCGTCGCGGACGAGGTCGAGCACGTAACCCTGCCAGTCGCGGACCGCCTTGGCGGCCTTGGTCGGCAGGTCGGCGGACACCCGGCCGAGCTTCCCGGCGGCTTCGATTCCGGTACGTTCCAGCAGGTCACGCCCCTGCGGAGTGGAGAGCCACGCGTCCACGGCGCGTTCGGCCGACCCGTCGGCGGTGGCCCTGATCAGCGACTCGACGCCGCTCTCCAGGGCGACCCTGAGCCGTTTGTCGGGGGCCGGACGCCCGGTGAAGGCGGCCACCAGCTTGTCGCGCACCCAGCCGACCCGGGTCTCCAGGGAGCGCATGAGGTCGCCGGTGCCGACGAAGTCCTGCCAGCGGTTCAGCACCTCGCCGCGCAGCAGGGTGCCGTCGCGCATGGCCTCGTCGAAGTCGGCCATGCCGACGTCGTAGCCCTTCTCGACCAGGCCGCGCAGCTCGTTCGCGCCGAGCAGCTGCCGGTCGGCCGCCTCGGCCAGGGCCGGGACCCGCACGGCCAGGCTGTCGAGCGCGCCCGACAGGGTCCGGCGGACGACGTCGGCGCGGGCCTCGTGGTCGGCCGAGAGGCCGTCGAGCCACTGTTTGATCGGCCGGACCGCCGTCTCGGGCAGCCGGGCGCGTTCGCTCGGCAGCGGCAGTTCCGGCACCTCGAACAGGGGCGTGCCCGCCAGGCCGTTCTCCTTGAGCAGGCGGCGCAGGTCGGCGGCGACCGGCACGCGGGCCTCCTCGGGCACCCGCTGGAGGATCACCGCCATGGCGGTGCTGCGTTCGCTCGCGATGCGCAGGAAGCCCCAGGGGACCTCGTCGGCGTACCGGCTGGCGGTCGTGACGAACAACCAGAGGTCGGCGGCAGCGAGCAGCTGGGCGGCGAGCTCGCGGTTGGCGGTGACCACCGAGTCGATGTCGGGCGCGTCGAGCAGCGCCAGACCGGGCTTGACCTGCGGCGACGTGACGATCTTGAGGGTGCCCGGCTGGCCGTCGCCGGTCGAGCGCGGCAGGCCCGGCAACACGTTCATGGACGTGAACCAGGGCCCGTCGGCCGCGGAGGCCACCAGGGTCGGGGCCAGCGTCGTCGGGCGGAGCACGCCAGGGGCGGTGACGTCGTCCTGGACGAGGGAGTTGACCAACGTCGACTTGCCGGCCCCGGTGGAGCCGCCGACGACGGCCAGCAGAGGCGCGTCGATGGCGGCCAGGCGCGGGATGAGGTAGTCGTCGAGCTGCCCGGCCAGCTCCTTCTGGGCGTGGCGGTCGGCCTCGACGTTCCCGATGGCGAGCGGGAACAGGTCACGGCCGAGCTGCGCACGCAGGCTCTTCAGCGCGGTCGCCAACCCATCGGACATATGGTCCGACTTCCCTCAAAGAAGCGTGCGCAACGTGGCGGATGCGCCAATTCACCGCAAAGCCCTATGAGGTGGACGGCATCAGAGGACGGCACTTCTCCAGGGCCTTCTTGATCGCCGGGTCGTCCCGGTTCACGTCCCGGAAGCTCGTCACCTCCGCGCCGTTGTCCTTCATGCAGGTGCGGAACGCGTTGAGGGCCGAGTCGTCGACCCGCCTGCCGCCGCAGGCCTGAAGGGCCTCCCGCGTCTTGTCATCCATGGACGGAAAACCCGACGGCCGCCCGCCTGATCGGCCATCACCAGAAGGCGCGCCCGAGGGCCGTTCGCCTGGCCGGCCGTCGCCCCATCGGCCGCCACCGGCAGGCGCGCCCGAGGGCCAGTCGCGCGGCTGGCCGTCGCTCGATCGGCCGCCGCCGAAGGGTGCGCCCGAAGTCCGGCCGCCGTTGAAGCCGCCTTCGGGCAAGGCCACTCCGTGCTCTTTGAGGCACTCGGCCAAGGCGGTGCGGTCGGCCGGTCCGCCCGAGGGCGCGGGAGCCGCGGTGGTCGACCCGCCTCCCCCGCCGCAGGCGGTCAGGGACAGGAGCAGGGCCGCGGTCAGGGCGGCGAAGGCGGTCTTCTGCACGGGATCCATCGAAGAGCCCCGGAATATGAGGCCGTTGAGTCACTCCTGTGAGGATGCTGGCAACCCCGCCGGCAGCTCCACCCGGAACACCGCGCCCCGCTCGCCGTTGGCCGCCCGGATCCGGCCCCCGTGCGCCTCCACCAGGGCCGCCGCGATCGACAAGCCGAGCCCGGCCCCGCCCTTCCGGGCTCCCCGGCTGCGGGACGGGTCGTCGCGGTAGAAACGCTCGAAGACCCGCTCGGGGCAGCGCAGCCCCGGCCCCTCGTCGGCGACCTCGATCACCACTCCGGACGAGGCCGCGCCGACCGCCACGGTGAAGCCCGTGCCCTCGGGGGTGTGCTTGAGCACGTTGCCCACCAGGTTGCCGAGGACCTGCCGCAACCGGGCCTCGTCGCCGACGATCATCAGGGGGTCGTCGGAGTCGTCCAGACGTACCAGATCGATCTCGCGCTCCGGAGCCAGGAGCCGGGCGTCGAGCACCTCCCCGGCGGCCAGGCTGAGCACGTCGACCGGTTCGCGTTCGAGGGGGCGCTGCTGGTCGAGGCGGGCGAGCAGGAGCAGGTCGTCGACCAGGACGCCCATGCGGGCGGCCTCGCCCTCGATGCGGCCCATCAGCTTCTCGGTGTCCGGGTCGGCCTCCTGGCGGTAGAGCTCGGCGAAGCCCCTGATGGAGGTCAGCGGGGTGCGCAGCTCGTGGGAGGCGTCGGCGACGAAGCGGCGCATGCGCTCCTCCGAGCCGCGCGCCTCGGCGGCCGACCGCCGGGCGGCCGTCTCCGACTGCTCGCGGGCGCGGAAGGCCAGCTCGATCTGGTGCAGCATGCCGTTGATCGCGCCGCCGAGACGGCCCATCTCGGTGCTGCGGGGTTGTTCGGGCACCCGCTGGGACAGGTCGCCCCCGGCGATGGCGGCGGCGGTGTGCTCGATCTCCCCGAGGGGACGCAGGCTGCGGCGTACCAGCCAATGGCAGGCGAGCCCGAGCGCGAGCAGCACGGCCGCGCCGACCCCGGCCACGATGAGGGTCAGCCGGGAGACGGTGTGCTCGATGTCGCCCAGGCTGACCGCCACCACCCGGCTGCGCCCGTCGGGGGTGGGCACGGCCACGACCCGCCACTCGGGGCCGGTCCCGTCGACCGATTCGACGGTGAAGGGGTGTCCCGACAGGGCCGCCACCCTCGTGTGGTCGAGGCCGGCCAGCACCGGCTCCTCCGGCGTGGTCGACGTGGCGATCTGGTCGGCCACCTTGCCGTCGGCGTCGAGGATGAGCACGTGGAACAGGCCCGGCAGCCGCTGCGGCCGGGGTTTGACGAGTTGCGACAGCGGCGGCTTGAGGGTCACCTCGCGCAGCGGCAGCCCGGCCGCGATCAGCTGCTGGTCGATGCGGTCGACCAGGTAGCCGCGCAGCAGCCGGACCGCGAACACGCCGGTGAGGGTGATCGCGAGGGCGACCAGGACGAGCGTCCCGGCCACCAGCCGCGCCCAGAGCGGCACCCGCCTCATCGGCGGGGCGCGCGCAGCACGTAGCCGACGCCGCGCAGGGTGTGGATCAGTTTTGGGTCGCGGGTGTCGATCTTCTTGCGCAGGTACGACACGTACGACTCGACCACGTTCCGGTCGCCGCCGAAGTCGTAGCGCCAGACGTGGTCGAGGATCTGCGCCTTCGAGAGCACCCGGCCCTGGTTGACCATGAAGTAGTGCAGCAACTTGAACTCCGTCGGCGACAACCGCACCGGGCGGCCCGACCGCCAGACCTGGTGGGCGTCCTCGTCCATCTCCAGGTCGGCCACCCGCAGCCGCATCGGCGCGGGGTCGGCGGCCCCGGCCCGGCGCAGCACGGCCCGGATGCGGGCCAGCACCTCGTCGAGGGAGAAGGGCTTGGTGACGTAGTCGTCGCCGAGGGCCAGGCCGGCGAGCTTGTCGTCGTGCGCCTGGCGGGCGGTCAGGAAGACGACCGGAACCCGCCGTCCGGCTGCGCGGAGGCGGGTGGCGACGGCGATGCCGTCCATGTCGGGGAGCATGACGTCGAGGATCATCAGGTCGGGCCGGAATCGTTCGGCGGCCTCGACCGCCTCCCTGCCGTCGGACGCCGTGATCACCTCGAATCCGGCGTAGCGGAGGCTGGTCGACAGCAGCTCCCGGATGTTCGGTTCGTCGTCGACGATCAGGAGCCTGGCCTCACTCATTGGTTCGCTCGCATTCTCGGCACGCCACCGCCCTCGGTCACGCTGGTGGCCGCGACGTTCCCGTCGGCGTCTCGCTCGCCCTGGACGACGACCGACGCGCCCGGCTTGAGATCCGACGGTTTGCCCTCTTTGGAGATTCGTACTTCGGTGTCGTCACTGGTGGTGACGACCGTGGTGGTGCCGTCGGCGCCCTCGACGTAGACCTTGTCGCCGTCGACCAGCTTGACGGTACCGACCGTGCCCTGGCCGCCCAGCTGACCACCCGGCTGACCGCCCAGCTGACCACCTCGGTTAGCCATCAGCTGGCCGATCATCGCCGTCCGGTCGTCGGTGGCGCCGAAGGTCTTCTGGGCCTGGATCCCGATGAGGATCCCGGCCACCAGCATCACCCCGGCGGCCAGGAACAGGGTCAGTCTGGGGAGTTTCGCCCGCTTGGGGCGGGCGGTCAGCTCCTCGGTGAGCTCGCCGCGGAACGGCGAGGTCTCCAGCAGTTCGTCGGCGGACATACGCCTGGGCACCGTGACTCCTTAACTCGAAGCTACTCGAAGCGCAGGGCTTCGATCGGCCGCAGCCGGGCGGCGCGGTTGGCGGGGTAACTGCCGAAGAACAACCCGATGGCGACCGAGACGCCGAGCGCCAGCACGACCGAGCTCGGCACCACGACGGGCGTGATGCCGGCGATGGTGAACTGCGCGCCGACGACCGCGATGGCGACCCCGAGCAGGCCGCCGACGAGGCTCAGCAGGGTCGCCTCGACGAGGAACTGGCCGAGGATCGCGCCGCGTGGCGCGCCGATGGCCTTGCGGATGCCGATCTCGCGGGTCCGTTCGGTGACCGTGACCAGCATGATGTTGGTGATCCCGATGCCGCCGACCAGCAGGCTGATCGCCGCGACGGCCGCGAGCAGGACCGTGAACGTCGAGGTGGCGGCGCTGACGGTCTCCTGGAGGGTGGCCTGGTTGAGGATCTGGTAGTCGGCCGCCACCGTGCCGCCGACGCCGTGCCGCTGGTCGAGCACCGAGGTGATCTCGGCCTGGGCGGCGGCCACGTCGGCGGCCGACCCGGCCTTGACGAGGATCTGGCCGAGCGGCCCGAACCCGGTGAGGCTCTGCTGCACCGAGGTCAGCGGCGCGATGGCGACGTCGTCGGCGTCCTGGAACCCGCCGGCCGACCCGGCCTCCTTCAGCACCCCGACGACGGTGAACGGCACCCCGGTGACGGTGATCTGCTTCCCGACCGGGTCGATCGGGCCGAACAGGTTCTCGGCCACGGTCTGCCCGATGACGACGACCTTGCGGGCGGCCAGCACGTCGTCGTTGAAGAAGTAGGCGCCCTTGGCGACGGGCTTGTTGGAGGCTTCGAAGTAGCTCGGGTAGGTGCCGATCACCTGCTGGATCGGGTGGGAGGCCCCGTCGTACGTCGCCGCCTGCGCGTTCGCCGAGACCACCGGCGACACCGAGGCCACGTGGGGCGCGGCCGCCTTGTCGGCGAGCGCCCTGGCGTCGTCCACGGTCAGCGGCCTGGCCTGGGTGCGCGGCCCGCTGTCCTCCTGCGGTCGGGCCATCCGGAAGCCCCCGCCACCGCCGCCGGTCGAGGAGCTGACCGTGAGCGTGTTCGCGCCGAGTTGCTGGATGTTGCGCTGGATCGACTGCGAGGAACCCTCGCCGACCGCGACCAGCAGGATCACCGCGGCGACCCCGATCAGGATGCCGAGCGTGGTGAGCGCGGAGCGCATCTTGTTGGCCGCCAGCCCCCGGACGGCGAACCGGACGATCTCGACGGCGCTCACGCGGTCGCCTCCCCGAGCCGGGGCGGCAGGCCGTCGACGGGGGCGAGCCGGGTGTCCTCGATGACGCGTCCGTCGCGCAGCCGGACCACCCGCTTGGCGTGCTCGGCGACGTCGGCCTCGTGGGTGATGACGACGATCGTGCGGCCCGTCGCCGACAACCGGTCGAAGATGCCCAGCACGTCCAAGGTGGAGGTGCTGTCGAGCGCGCCGGTCGGCTCGTCGGCCAGCAGCAGGGCGGGGGCGTTGACCAGCGCGCGGGCGATGGCGACCCGCTGCTGCTGGCCGCCGCTGAGCTCGTTCGGCTGGTGGCCGACCCGGTCGGCCAGGCCCACCAGGTCGAGCGCGGCCAGCGCCCGGCGGCGGCGTTCGGCCGGCTTGACCCCGCCGTAGGCGAGCGGCAGCTCGACGTTCATCAGGGCGGTCATGCGCGGGATCAGGTTGAACGACTGGAAGACGAACCCGATCTTCCGGTTGCGCACCACCGCCTGCCGCCGGTCGTCGAGCGCGCCGACGTCCACGCCGTCGAGGTGGAACCGCCCGGCGGTCGGCACGTCGAGGCAGCCGATGATGTTCATCAGGGTCGACTTGCCGGAGCCGGAGGCCCCCATGATCGCCACGTAGTCGCCGGGCTCGACCTGGAGCGACACCCCGCGCAGGGCGTGCACCGCCGTCTCGCCCGCGCCGTAGACCTTCGTGGCGTCCCGTACGTCCAGCACCAGGCTCATGGCCGCCCACCGAACCCGCCGCGGAGGAACCCGCCGGTCTGGCCGGTCGGCGCGACGACCGGCCGCACCACCTGGTCGCCCTCCTGGAGGCCCGAGACGATCTCGGTGCCCGTCGTGCCCTTCACCCCGGTCTCGACGACCCGCACCGTCTGCCGCCCGTCCTCCAGCACGGTCACCGTGCTGCGCCCGCCGGCCGTGGTGATCACCGCCGATGGCAGCGTCAGCACGTCGTCGGCCCGGTCGACCACCACGCTGACCGACGCCGTCTGCCCGAGCCTGACCTGGTCGGGGAGGTCGGTCAGGGCGATCGTGGCCGCATACGACACCACGTTGTCCTCCGTCTGGGGCTGCGCCCCGATGAGCACGACCTCGCCCGTGGCGGTCACGCCCGGGATCGCGTCGAAGGTGATCTGGGCCGCCAGGCCGACCTTCAGCCTGGTCACGTCCGACTCGGTGAAGTTCCCGACGATCTGGAGCCTGGCGGGGTCGGCGACGTCGACGAAGCCGCCCTCCTGGACCTGCGAGGGCCCGCCGGCCGTGCCGCCGACCGCCGTGACGGTCCCGGCGAACGGGGCCTTGATCACGGTCCCGGCGAGGGTGCGCTTCGCGGCCTGGTAGGCGTTCTTCGCGGCGACGTACTGGGAGTAGCCGGAGGCGCTGTCGGTGTCGCCGTCCTCGGCGGCGTCGAGGCTCGCCTTGGCGGCGTCCACGCCCTCGCGGGCGCTCGCGTCGTCGAGGCGGGCCAGCACCTGGCCCTTCTTCACCTTCTCGCCGGGTTCGACGGAGACGGACGCGACGGTGCCCTGGGTGGCGAAATTCAACGAACGGGCCCGGGAGCTCTCCACGGCCCCCGACGCGGTCACGGCCGCCTCGACCGTGCCGCGGGTGACCCTGGTGGTCAGCACGTTCCCCGACGCCGCCGGCTCGCCCCCGCCCCCGAGGGACGCCCAGGCCGCCCCGGCCCCGCCGAGCAGCAGCACCCCCAGCGAGGCGTTCAGGATCAGCGCTCTGCGCTTCGTCGACAACTTCACAGGGATGGACACTGCCGGTCCAGGTTTGGAGCGCCCTCTGCCGGTCCTGAACGTTTCCTGTCAAGGGTCCACAGGCAACTCGCAGTTTCGGCTCAGCGGAACATGACACGCGGTCACCAGGATGACGAGCCATGACTCGTACCCGGCTCCGCGCCGGCGGCCTGGCCCTGGCCGCCGCCGCCCTGGCGACCACCGGCGTGATCCTGCTCTCGGAGGACCCGCCGGCCCTGCCTGACGTGGAACTCGTCGCCGCCGCCCGCGGCGACGTGACCTCGGTCGCCGCCGCCGCCGGGAACACCGTGGACGACGGCATCCACGACCTGGCCTTCTCGACGGCCGGGACGGTCGAGAAGGTGTACGTCAAGATCGGCGACCAGGTCCGCAAGGGCGACCTGCTGGCCCGGATCGACGACACGATCGCCCGCGAGGACTACGCCGCGGCGAAGGCCGCCCTGGCCGCGGCGGAGGAACGACTCGACACGGTCGACGGCTCGGGCGCGACGGGCGGCTCCTCCGCGCCCCCCAGCCGACAGCCCCAAACGAACTGCCCGCCCACGAACGGCAAGCCGTCACCTACAGCCAGGGCGAAGCCGTCGAGCTCGCCCAGCGGCATCCGTGCCGCTGCGGTGTCGTTCACCAAGTCTCCGGTGCCATCGGAGAAGCCGTGGCGGCAGGGGGAAGCGGAAGTCCACCTCGACCCCGCGACCGAGCCGTCCCCATCGCCGTCGTCGTCGCCTTCGCCTTCGCCTTCTCCGACGCCGACCCCGAGCCCGAGCCCATCCTGCGACCAGCAGCCTCCGCAGCAGGAGCAGCAGCGCCCCCAAGGCGGCGGCGCCCGCCTCCCGCAGCAACAGCAAGGCGGCGGCCCGCAGATGACCGAGGCCGAAGCAGAAGCCGCCGTCACCAAGGCCGAGAACGACCTGACCGCCGCCAGGGACGCCCTGAAAGGCGTCGTCATCAAGGCCCCCTCGGCCGGCACCGTCCTCCAGGTCGGCGGCGTCGCGGGCGACCCCTACACCGAGGGGGCCTTCGTCAGCCTCGGCGACCTGACCGACCTCCAGGTCAAGGCCCTGTTCACCCAGTCGGACATCGGCACCCTGAAAACCGGCCAGCAGGCCGTCATCACCCTGGCCGAGGGCGCCTACCAGGGCACGGTCTCGCACATCGACCCCATGGCCACCACGACCGACCGGCTGGTCCGCTACGGCGTCACCATCTCGTTCGACGACCAGCCCGCCGGCCTCCTCCTCGGCCAGTCCGCGACCGTCCAGGTCGTCACGGGCGAATCACCCAATGTCGTCTACGTCCCGGCCAGGGCCGTCCAGAACGACACGGTCACCCTGCCCGGCGGCGCGAAGCGTAAGGTCACCACGGGCGTGCGCAGCGACACCACGGTGGAGATCACCGGCGGCCTGACCGAGGGCGAGCAGGTGGCGCTTCCGGGCACCCCCGAAGGCGGCTTCCCCGACGAGGGTTTCCCCGGCCTCTAGTCCTGCTCCGGCTCCAGGCGCAACACCACGCGGAACGCCGCGCCCGCCCCCGGCGACGTCTCCAGGGTCACGGTCCCTCCATGGGCCTTCACCAGCGACGACACGATCGACAACCCCAGCCCGGCGCCCGACGACTCGTCGTGGGTGCGGGCCGGGTCGGCGCGGTAGAAACGTTCGAAGACGCGCGCCGCCTCGTCGGCGGTCATCCCGGGCCCCTTGTCGGCGACCTCGACGAACGCCTCGGTCCCGGCCGCGCCGACGGTCACCATCACCGGCACCCCATCGGGCGTATGGGCCAGGGCGTTGGACATCAGGTTGCCGACGACCTGCCGTAACCGCACCTCGTCGCCCGACACGATCGGCGCGGTCGTGCCCTCGACCGCCAGGGAGATCGCCCGGCCGGGCGACAGGATGCGCGCGTCCTGGACGGCGTCGCCCGCGATGGCCAGCAGGTCGACCGGCTTCGAGGCGAGGGGGCGCTGCTGGTCGAGGCGGGCGAGCAGGAGCAGGTCTTCGACGAGGAGGCTCATCCGTTCGGCCTCGCTCTCGATGCGCCGCATCAGCCGCGTCACGTCGGTCTGCGGGGCCTGACGGTGGAATTCGGCGTACCCGCGGATGGAGGTCAGCGGAGTGCGGAGTTCGTGGGACGCGTCGGCGACGAACCGGCGCATGCGCTCCTCCGACTCCCGGGCCGCCGCCTCCGAGCGCGACCGGTCGTCGAAGGCCTTCTCGATCTGGGCGAGCATGCCGTTCAGCGACCGGGCCAGCCGGCCGACCTCGGTACGCGGGTCGCGGTCGGGGATGCGGCTGCTCATGTTGCCGGCGGCGATCGATCCGGCCGTGCGCTCGATCTCGGCCAGCGGGCGCAGGCTGCGCCGGACCAGCAGGATCCCGATCGCGCCCGCCAGCGCCAGCACCACCGCGCCGCCCAGGATGACGATCAGGCCCAGCCGGCTCGTGATCTGGGTGACCCCGCCGAGCGCGATGGCCGTGACCAGGGTGCGGTCGCTCGCCAGCGGCACGGTCTTGACCCGCCACGACACGCCGTCGGCCGACCGGGTCGCGATCTCGCCCGGGGGCGGCAGGTCGGCCGGGCTCGGGCCGCCGACCACCGATTCGCCGGCCGCCGTCGGGCCGACCGTGCCGTCGGCCTCGACGACCTGCACCAGGCCCTCGGGCGGCAGCCGCTGCATCGAATAGGTCAGGTCGCCGCTGTGCGCGAGCCGCGCGAGCGTCTGGACGCTGAGCTTGGCCACCTGCTCGTCGACGCGGTCGATCAGGTAGCTGCGTAAGAGGGAGACGCTGGCCGCGCCGATCACCAGCAGGGTCCAGGCGACCAGGGCGAGCATCGCCGCGATCAGCTTCGTACGCAGCGACACCCGGCTCATGTCGTCAGGCCGAGGTTCGCATCACGTAGCCGACACCGCGCAGGGTGTGGATCAACCTCGGCGCCGACCGGCTGTCGATCTTGCGCCGGAGCACCGACACGTAGGACTCGACGATCCCGGCGTCGCCCCGGAAGTCGTAGTCCCACACGTGGTCGAGGATCTGCGCCTTCGAGAGCACCCGCCCGGCGTTGGCCATGAAGTAGCGCAGCAGCTTGAACTCGGTCGGCGACAGCGGCACCGGGTTGCCCGACCGCCAGACCTCGTGGGACTCCTCGTCGAGCTCGATGTCGGCGAAGGTCAGCCGGGGCGGCGGCGCGGTCGGGTCGCCGGCGGTGCGGCGCAGCACGGCCCGGATGCGGGCGATGACCTCTTCGAGCGAGAACGGCTTGGTGACGTAGTCGTCGCCGCCCAGCGTCAGGCCGCGGATCTTGTCTTCGGTGGCGTCGCGGGCGGTCAGGAAGACGACGGGGGTGAAGGTGCCGCCGCCGCGCAGCCGCCGGACGACGTCGAAGCCGTCCATGTCGGGCAGCATCACGTCGAGCACGATCAGGTCGGGCCGGTGACGGGTGGCCGCGGCGACTCCCTCGGTGCCGCTGGACGCGGTGCTGACCTCGAAGCCGGCGTACCGCAGGCTCGCGGCCAGCAGTTCGAGGATGTTCGGCTCGTCTTCGACGATCAGCAGTCGGGCTTCGGGAGTCACCATGAGCATCTTCTCGGACGATGGGGGGCGTACCTGAGCACTTTATGAAGAATCGCTTAAGGTTGCCGTCAAATCAGCCACATGCCGGGCGATGGCGAAGCTCGACGTCGCCGCCGGAGAGGGCGCGTTGCGCACGATCAGGACCCGCCCGTGGCGGTCGATGGCGAAGTCGTCGATCAGCGCGCCGTCGCGGCCGACCGCCTGGGCCCGCACCCCGCTGCCCGCCCTGACCAGGTCGCCCCCGGTGAGCGCGGGCACGTAGCGGCGGGCCGCCTTGAGGAACGCCGACGGCCGCAGCGAGCCGTTCAGTTCGCGCAGGCCGGTCAGCCAGTGGCGGCGGGCCATCCTGCGGGTGCCGGGCCAGGCGAGGATGCGGGCCAGCTCGCCCAGCCGCACGTCGCGCCACGAGTAGCCTTCGAGCGCCAGTGCCATGATCGCGTTGGGCCCGACCAGCACCTCGCCGTCGATCCGTCGGGTGAGGTGGACGCCGAGGAAGGGGTAACGCGGGTCGGGAACGGGATAGATGAGGCCCTTGACCAGGGCTTTCGCGTGGCCGGTCAGGCGGAAGTACTCGCCGCGGAACGGGACGACGCGCACCTCTCCCCGGCCCGCCAGGGCGTCGGTGCCCAGGCCGGCGCAGACCACCAGGCGGTCGAAGCGCAGGCCGCCCGCCGCCACACCCGTGGCCGACTCGTGGACGGCCGGCACGGGGTGCGAGAGCCGTACATCCAAGGATGCGGCGAGATGCCGGGCGACGGCGGGAAAGTCGGCGACGGCGGTGCGGGGAGAATGGACGGCGGCGACGCCGACCGCATGGGGTTCGATCTCGCGCAGGCCGAGGGCGTCGAGCTCGGTGATGTCCGGTACGCCGTTCGCGCGCGCCCTGGCCGCGATCTCGCGCAGCCCCGCCCGCTCGGCCCTCGTCGAGGCGATCACCAGCTTGCCGATCTCGTCGTAGGGCAGCCGGTGCTCCCGGCAGTAGTCGCGCAGCAGCGCGACCCCTTCGCGGCACAACCGCGCCTTCAACGACCCCGGCCGGTAGTAGATCCCGGCGTGCACGACCCCGCTGTTGTGCCCGGTCTGGTGGGCGGCGACGCGGTCTTCCTTCTCGAGCACGGTCACCTCGGCGCCCCGGGAGGTCAGCTCGCGCGCCACCGCGAGCCCGAGGATGCCGGCGCCGACCACCCCGATCTTCATGCCTTCGATAATATCGAACACGTGTACGTTCCACCGGGATGGCCACCCGAAGTACGCCCACCGGGCAGCCCCGACTGGCAGACGTCGGCCGTCAACTGGCTGCTCGACGCGGTGCCGCCCGACTACCGCGCCTACGGGGTGCTGCGCCGCCATCCGCTCGCGCTGGCCCGCATGGCCGGCCACACCGTGCGCGCCCAGGTCGAGGGCGCGCGGGCGGGCTACCGCGACGCGGCCGTCGACCTGAAGGAGCACCTGCCGCCCCACGTGGTCGAGGCGGTCCTGGAGGTCTACCGCCGGGAGGGCCCCCGGCTCGTCGCCCTCGCCGAGTCGATCGCCCTGGTCGAACGCGCGCTCAGGGGCGAGGAGTTCGTCGAAGGAAGACGCTGACGGCCGAAGGCCGACAGCGTCTTCCGCCGGGAATCTGCCTAAAAGACACGATTCACCGCAGACCCCGGATCGCCGCGCCGACCCGCTTGACGTCGCGGATCCGGCTCTCGTACGTCGCCCCGACCAGCAGCAACAGCAGCCCGCCCACGGCCATCGGCACCCACCGGGGCACCAGGAGCACCAGGTCGGCCACCCAGGGCGCGATCTCGTGCACGGTCACCGCCGCGAGCGTGAACCCGCCGAGCACGGCGGGCGCCTGCAGCCGCCGCAGCGCCCCGACCACCAGCACTCCCAGCGCCACGATCCCGAGCGCCAGCGGCCTGACCCATCCTTCGGGCTGGTCGTAGAGCACGAACAGGCTCGGCAGCAGCGTGAAGGTCAACCCCGCGCCGTAGGCCCGCCACGACGACCCGGTCCGCGCCTTCCACCAGCCGAACACCAGCAACACGGCCGAGAACGGCGCGGTGTAGGCCTCGACGAGGGTGACGTCCTCGGCGACCAGCCGCGACCACGAGGCCGTCAGCAGCAGCGCGGTGGCCAGGTAGCCGACCTTCCCGCGATCCTTGCGCAGCGCCACCCCGGTCGCGATCACCCCGGCGGCGGCGGCCGCGAGACTGAACATCCTCAGGTCCTGGACGACCGCCAGCCCCGCCAGCCCGGCCACCCCGGCCCCGATCTCGGTCCGCCGCCAGGGCGCGGCCGCGGCGGCCACCGCGAGCAGCACGAACGTGAGGAACCGGGGCTGGAGATCGGCCGCCAGCCAGGCCGCCGCCACGAACCCGCCGGCGTGCACGACCGCGACGTTCGCCGCCCACGTCCGCGACTTCTCGTCCCGGACCGCCACCCCCGCCGCGATCACCACGAGCGCGGCCAGCACCACGAGCGTCGCCGTCTCGCTGACCAGCCCCCACACCACGGCCACCACGCCGACGCCGAGGGCGAGCCGGGCGAACGCCGGCTGCCGCACCGCCGCGATCCCGGCGGTCAGCGCCAGCAGCACTGCGATCATCACGGGGTAGGGCAGGTCGAACACCGGCGGCACGAACGCGACCGCCAGCGCCCCCGCGAGCACCGCGACGACCTTCTGCTTCACCACCAGCGCCAGCGCGACCGTGATCAGCCCGAGCAGCAGCAGGTCGGGCACCCCCGGCACCCACGGCGACCGGCTCAGGTAGTCGCCCGCCCCCGCGCCCCAGCTCGCCGACCAGACACCGTGCCCCCAGTCGAGCGGCCCCCGCACCACGATGAGGACCGGCGCCAGCACGCCGATCGACGCCACCGCCCCCACGACCAGCGCGGTCGTGCGCGCCCGCCCCCGCAACACCAGCGCGAACACCCCCGCCGCGACCGGCGCGACCAGGACGACCCACTCGAACGGCACGACCGCCGCGACCGGCGCCCGCACCGCGAACACCCCCGCGACGACGCCCCCGATGATCGGGACCAGCGGGAACCTGGTCGCCCTGCGGGCCAGGAAAGCGGCCTCGACGGCGGCCACGGCGAGGATGACGCCGTAGACGACCCCCTTCGCCAGGTCGTCGGGGTAGGCCGTCGACTGGAAGAACGCGATGTAGACGCCGACGACCCAGGTGACGAGCAGCCCGATCAGGGCGGTCTTCCGGCGGGTCAGCGTCCAGACGACGAGGTCGAACGCGGCGGTGAGCACCAGCGCCCCGGCGGCGTGCGCGACGGTCTCGTCGGCGATGGAAATGATGAGCGGGAACTGCGCGAGCCCGATGGCGACCGGGACCGGCAACGACAACCGGGCGTACCCGCCGTAGAGGGCGAACACCCCCGCCGCCAGCGCGATCAGCACCGCCGTGTACGCCAGCGCGTCGACGTCGGGCTCGAACCAGACCTGGTAGGCGGCGTAGCCGTCGAGCAGGAACAACGCCAGCCCGAGGATGGCGACGGTCTCGGCGGTCGCCTTGAGGTTCCGCCTGACCAGCAGGAAGGGCGCCGCGAAGGCGAAGGCGGTGAACCCGACCAGAATCGCCGCCCGCCCCCCGATCCCGACGGAACCCCAGCTGACGATCGTGAACACGAACGCGGCCACGACGAGCAGCAACCCGCCGAGCCCGAGCAGCAGATTCCGGACAGCGGAGGGCGACATCTCCCGCTTCGGCGCGACGGGACCATGGAAACCGCCCCCGCCCTGCTGCCACCCAGGCTGTCCCTGGGCGCCCGTCCGCTGCCCTGCGCTCGCCGCCTCCTGCTCGGATGGGCCGCTCACCGGCGCTTGGGCTCCCCCGGCCCAGGCGCCGGTGGGCTGGTGCTCTCCGGCGGCGCGGAGCGCGGTGAGCAGCTCCGTCCTCCTGCCCAGCAGCCGGGCCTCGCGCCCCCGTAGATCGTTCAGAGCGAGGTCGAGCTGCCACAACTCCGCCGCGATCGGGCCGTGGAGCGGAAGCTCGCAGGCGGGACAGCGGCGAGGTGACCCGTCCAGTGGGACACCGCAGTCGGGGCAGGCAGGAGAGCCGGCGGAGTGCATACGGGAACCATCCCGCTCAACCCCATGTGGGCGCTATGGAGCACCTACTCAATTCGCGGTGAGTATCCCGGTATGTGGCTGACAAAAGCACTCAAATCGCAAGCTCAGCGCCCGGCCCAACGCGCGATCCCGACGATGATCCCGACCGCCCCCACGGCCACCCCGAGCCACAGAGCGATCATGAGCCCGGTGTTCGGCCCCTGCGACTCGGCGGACACCGGCTCAGCCGCCGCCGGGCTCGGCTCGGCCGCCTCGGAGACCTCCGGCGTGGGCGACGGGCTGGGCATGGCGCCCTCCGGCAGCGGAACCCGCACGACCGGGCTGCGCGCCCCCTCCGACCCGGTCAGCAGCGCCTTCCCGTCGGCCGTGTAGGTGATCGACTCCGCCTGCCGCAACATGGGCATGCCCACCCCCGAGATCTCCTCGTCGATCTTCCGGTAGAGGGTCGCCGAGAAGTAGGTCCGGATCACGAAACTCGACCCGTCCGGCGCGAACGCCGCGTCGGTCGCCATGGTCGGCGCCGACCCCACCTTCTTCAGCACGTTCACCCGATCGGTCCGCAGCTGCCTGGGCGCCGCGTAGACGAGCCCGTCGAACTCCTTGGTCACCACGTAGACACGACCGGTCCGAGGGTCGACCATGAGACCTTCGGCGTTCCGCGCCTGGTCGGCGTACCGGAAGCGATACCGCACCGCCGAGACGGTGCCACTGCGCAGCCGGGCCGGCTCGGTCACCTTGTAGACCGAGATGTCCGACCACGCCCCGTCGAGGTTGTCGCCGATGTCGCCGAAGAACAACACCCCGCGCCCCGACGAGTCACGGTAGGCCGCCATGCCCTCCCAATCGCGGGCCTCGGCGTTCTCGATCGTGTACGCCGCCTTGGTCCGCCCCGTCGCGGAGTCGACGGCGTAGAAGACGGCCCCGGCGTCACTGTCGTTGTGGGTGTAGACGATCCCGGGATGCGTCGGCGAGACGGCGAGGCCGCTCGACTCGGTGATCCGGGGATCGGCGAACCGGAACAACTCGTCGTCGTCGGCCTGCGCCGGAACCGCCCACAGGACCACGACCAGCAAGGCCAGCCCGATTCCCCGACATGTCCACCCCATGGGAACATCCTGCCCTGTCCGATGGCCGCGCCCTGTTGGATGGCCGCGCCTCCGGCGCGGCGGCTGGCGTGAGGGCTGGCCTGGAGTCCACTCCAGGTTCCTATGGTGGAAGCATGGACTACGCGCAGCTCGGTCGTACCGGACTCAAGGTCAGCAAGCTCTGCCTGGGCACGATGAACTTCGGCCCGCAGACGTCGGAGGAGGACTCCTTCGCGATCATGGATCGCGCCCATGAGCTGGGCATCAACTTCTTCGACACCGCCAACGTCTACGGATGGGTGAAGGGCGAGGGCGTCACCGAGCAGATCATCGGCCGGTGGTTCGCCAAGGGCGGTGGGCGTCGGGAGAAGACCGTCATCGCCACCAAGCTCTACGGCTCGATGGGCGACTGGCCCAACGAGACCTTCCTCTCGGCGCTGAACATCCGCCGCGCCTGCGACGCCTCGCTGAAGCGCCTGCAGACCGACTACATCGACGTCTACCAGGCTCACCACGTCGACCGGAACACCCCGTTCGAGGAGTTCTGGGAGGCCATGGAGGTCCTGCGCCAGCAGGGCAAGATCCTGTACGTCGGCTCGTCGAACTTCGCGGGCTGGCACATCGCCAAGGCCCAGGAGACCGCCCGCCGCCGCAACTTCCTCGGCCTGGTGAGCGAGCAGTCGAAGTACCACCTGCTGGAGCGCTCGGTCGAGCTGGAGGTCCTCCCGGCGTGTGAGGACTACGGGCTGGGCGTCATCCCGTGGAGCCCCCTGGCCGGCGGCCTGCTCGGCGGCGTCCTGCGGAAGATCGACAAGGGCCGCAGCGCCACCGAGGACATGCTCCAGAACCTCGAGAAGGTCCGCCCCCAGATCGAGCAGTGGGAGGCGTTCTGCGACGACCTGGGCGAAGACCCCGCCAACGCGGGCCTCGCCTGGCTCCTCCACCAGAAGGCCGTCACGGCCCCGATCATCGGCCCGCGCACCGCCGACCAGCTCAACGGCTCCCTGCGCGCCCTGGAGATCAAGTTCGACGACAAGGCCCTGGCCCGCATCGACGAGATCTTCCCCGGCCCGGGCGGCACCGCCCCCGAGGCCTACGCCTGGTGAAGAAAGTCCGGTGCGGCCACCCGCCGCACCGGACTTCTCCGGGTCATTCGAGCCCGGCTCCCCACCCCTCCGGTTCCGGCCCTGATCGTGCGGCCCCGGCTCCCGGTCTTGCGAGCCGGGCGCCCTGTTCTTGCAGGTCCGGTTTCCGGCGCCTCAGGTCCGTCTTTCGGCCACCGCTCCGCCGGTGAAGTCCTCCCGCCGCCGGGGCGCGCCGACGCTTGGACTGAGGAGCGCAGGAGAGCGCAGCGAACCGGAGCGACGAGGGAAAGCGTCGGGTCTGAGCGCCCCGGCCGCCGCGCCGGAGGCGCGGCCATCAAACAGGCCCCGGCCGCCGCGCCCAGGGCGCGGCCATCAAACAGGCGGCTATTGAACCAGCGCGCCCACGACGACGAGCAGCATCAGCAGGCCGAGCACGGTCGGCAGCAGCCAGCGGCGGGGACGGTCCACGGCGTCGAGCCTAGCCAAGCCCATGGGGTGCCGCTGACCATCCTCAGACCGCGACCGACGCCGCGGCCGGGTTCAGGGCCACGGCCTTGCGGGCCGCGACCAGCCGGGTGATCAATACGGCCAGCGCCACGCCGGTCAGGCTGAGCAGGCCGGAGACCATGATCCCGACGCGGGGACCGGCCAGTTCGGCGATCCAGCCGATCAGCGGGGCGCCGATCGGGGCGCCGGCGGTGAAGACCAGGACGTAGATCCCCATCACCCGTCCGCGCATCTCGCTGGAGGCCCCGAGCTGGAGAGTCGAGTTCGCCATGGTCTGCACGGTGATCATGGCCAGCCCGGCCGGGACGAGCACGATCAGGAAGGCCCAGTACGCCGGCGTGACCGCCGCCGCGATCTGGGCGGCCCCGAAGGCGACGCCGGCGGCGACCATCATCCGCCGCGACGGGGTGACCCGCCGGGCCGCCAGCAGGGCGCCCACGACGGCCCCGACGGCGAACGCGCTGCTGCCGATCCCGAACGCCGACGCCCCCGCGTCGAACACCTCGGTCGCCATGAGCGCGATCGACGTGGTGAAGCTCTGCGCGAAGACCGCGACGAAGCCGACCATGAGCACCGGCAGCAGCAGATCGGGCTTGCCGATCACGTAGCGCACGCCTTCCCTGGCCTGCCCCTTGCCGCGCTTGACCGGCTCGGGGGTGCGCAGTTCGGCCGTCCGCATCAGCAGCATGCCGCCGATGGTGAAGGCGAAGGTGAGGGCGTTGACCAGGAACAGCGGGCCGGTGCCGCCCAGCCAGTTGATCAGGAGCCCGGCGACGGCCGGGCCGACCACGCGGGCCAGGTTGAACGAGGAGCTGTTGAGGGCGATGGCGTTGGACAGGTCGTCGCGGCCGACCATCTCGACCACGAACGACTGCCGGGTGGGCACCTCGACGCAGGCCAGCAGCCCGAGGGTGAAGGCCATGACGTAGACGTGCCAGACCTCGGCGTGGCCGGTGACGGTCAGCACGCCCATGGCCAGCGCGAGCGCCGCCATCAGCGACTGCGCGGTCATCAGCAGCCGCCGTTTCGGGAACCGGTCGGCCAGCACGCCGCCCCACATCCCGAACAACATGATCGGCAGGAACTGCAGCGCCACCGTGATGCCGAGCGCCGTGCCCGACCCTCCGGTCAGGCTCAGCACGAGCCAGTCCTGGGCGGTGCGCTGCATCCAGGTGCCGACGTTGGAGACCACGCTGCCGGAGAGGAACAACCGGTAGTTGAAGTTCCGCAATGACCGGAACATGCCGGCGGCGCCGTCGGCCGAGGCTGGGCCGGGCTCCCGAACCGCCCCAGCACCCGTCCACTTCGCCAGATCGGCCGCGGTGCGCAGCCTTCTCACATTTGGGAGAGCTTTTCGAGGATGGGGGCGGCCTTGCGCAGGATCGCCTTCTCCTCGGGTGTCAGCTCGCCGAGGCGCTGGGCCAGCCAGGCCTCCTTGCGGCGGCGCTCCTCCTTCAGCAGGGAGGCGCCCGCCGGGGTGACCGACAGGGTCACCTGACGACGGTCGGTGGGATGGGGAGAGCGGGCCAGCAGGCCGCGTTCCTCCAGATGGGTGACCACCCTGGTCATCGAAGGCGGCTGCACCTTCTCGTGCTCGGCCAGTTCGCCGGGGGTCATCGTGGTGTGCCGCTCGACGGCGGCCAGGGCCGCGAGCTGCGTGGGCGTCAGGATGTGACCCACGGCCTGCTTGCGCAGGCGACGGGTCAGCCGGGCCAGCGACACGCGCAGCGCGGACGCCAGACCGGCGTCGCTGCGCAGGTTCGCAGCCGGATCCGTGTTCTGAGGATTCGTTAGCATGAGTCATTACCTTTGCTAACTATATGGCACACCTTGGCATTCCTGCTCAGGGATACCTTCCCCGAAAAGGCCGGACACGGCCCCCGAAGGAGGCCGTGCCCGGGTCAAGAATCAGGCGCAGGTGTAACCCGACGCCGTCGAGGTGTCGCTGCTGGGACGCGCCACCTGGAAGCCGAACGTCGTGCTCGCGCCGGCGCCGAGGTTGCCGTTGTAGTTGGCGTTGCGGGCCGTCACCGTGTTCCCGGACACCGTGAGGGTGGCGTTCCAGGAGCCGACGAGGGTGTGGCCGGAGGGCAGGGTGAAGGTCACCGTCCACGAGGTGCGGGCGGAGCTGCCGTTGGTCACGGTCACCGGCTGGACGACGTAGCCGCCGCCCCACTGGGTCTGGATGGTGCCGGTGGCCGAGCAGCCGCCGGAGGTGCCGCCCGTGGTGGTGAAGGTCACCGAGGTCGAGTTCCCCGACAGGTTGCCCGCGCCGTCACGCGCCCGGACGTAGACCGTGTACGCCGTCGAGGCCGACAACCCGGTCAGGGTCACCGAGTTCGTCGTGGACGTCGCGAGCTGCGTACCGGAGGAGTTGTAGACGTTGTACCCGGCCAGGCCCGAGCCGCCCGAGTCGGTCGACGCGGTCCACGACAGGCTGGCGCCCGACGAGGTGATGCTGGATGCCGTGGGCGTGCCGGGGGTGGTGGGGGCGGTGGTGTCGCTGCTGCCGCCCGTGGTGGTGAAGGTGACCGAGGTCGAGTTCCCCGAGAGGTTGCCCGCGCCGTCACGCGCCCGGACGTAGACCGTGTAGGCCGTGTTGGCCGACAACCCGGTCAGGGTCACCGAGTTGGTGGTGGACGTCGCGAGCTGCGTACCGGAGGAGTTGTAGACGTTGTACCCGGCCAGACCGGAGCCGCCCGAGTCGGTCGAGGCCGTCCACGACAGGCTGGCGCCCGACGAGGTGACGCTGGACGCGGTCGGGGCGCCCGGTGTCGTCGGTGCGGTGGTGTCGCTCGGGCTGCCGTTGTCGAGGGCGTTGTGGACCGCCGTGTACGACGGCTTCTGCGAGTAGTTGTTGTCGTAGATCAGCGCGAAGCCCTCACCCGGGAAGGTGTCCGGGACCCACGAGTACTTGTCGGTGAAGCCCCAGATGGTCACGCCGGCGCAGGCCGTGATGGCGAGACAGGCGTTCACCACGTTGCTGTAGTAGGTCGCCTGCTGGGTGTCCTTGGCCGAGGTGCGCGACCCCTGGATGCGGACGTCGAGCTCGGTGATCCTGACCTGCACGCCGAGGGCGGCGAACCGCTGCATGTTCTGCTGGAGATCGCTCGGGAAGCCGTACTGGGTGGAGAGGTGGGCCTGGAAGCCGACGCAGTCGACCGGCACGTTCTGCGACCGGAGCTGCTGGACCAGGTTGTACATCGCGGTGCTCTTGGCGTTGATGCCCTCGACGTTGTAGTCGTTGATGCACAGGCGGGCGTCGGGGTCGGCCTGCCGCGCCGCGCGGAAGGCGTCGGCGATGAAGCTGGAGCCCAGCGTGTTGTACCAGAACGACGAGCGGAAGCTGCCGTTCTCCTCGAAGACCTCGTTCACCACGTCCCACGAGACGACCGCGGGGTTGTTGGCGTAGCGGCCCACGACCGTCGCGATGTGCTCGTTCATCGCGGCGCGCATGTTGGTGGCCGACAGGCCCTGGACCCAGCCCGGCGTCTGGCTGTGCCAGACGAGGGTGTGGCCGTGCACCTGCTGGTTGTTCGCCGTGGCGAAGTTGACGATCTGGTCGGCGCCGCCGAACGTGTACTGGTTGTCGTTCGGCTCGGTGTCACTCCACTTCATCGCGTTCTCGGCCGTGATCTGGTTGAACTCGCTCCCGGCGATGTTCCGGTAGGCCGTCTCGTTGGCCAGGGGCGAGGTCGCCAGCGCGGTGCCGATGAACTTGCCGCGCGCCTGGGCGTGCACACGCAGCGCCGCGCTGGCCGAGGCCGGCGTGGCGACGAGCACTGTCGCGGCGGCCGAGGCGAGGGCGAGGGCCGCCGCCATCAGAGATCGCCATTTAGAGGTACGCACTGGATCTCCTGTTCCGAAACCTTTCGGTAACTCCCGTGTCGCACGGAAGGCTAGAATTGGCCGCAAAATACGGTCAATGCACCAGCCGTGCGACGCGGGTGGTCCTGCGGAGATCCGGCAATCTATCGGCAAATAGTTGAAAGTTTCAGAAGCCGAAGAGGATCTTGATCGGGCCGAGCGCGAAGTAGATCGTGAACAGCACCGCCACCAGCCACATGAGCGGGTGCACCTCGGACGCCTTGCCCTTCACCGCCTTGATCAGCACGTACGTGATGAACCCGGCCCCGATGCCGTTGGCGATCGAGTAGGTGAACGGCATCAGCACGATCGTGAAGAACGCCGGGATCGCGATCTCCAGGTCGGTGAAGTCGATCTCCCGGATCGAGGTCATCATCAGGAAGCCGACCACCACCAGCGCGGGCGCCGCGGCCTCGTACGGGATGATGTTGACCAGCGGCGCGAGGAACATCGACGCGAGGAACAGCAGACCGGTGACCACCGAGGCGAGCCCGGTCCGCGCGCCCTCGCCGACGCCCGAGGCCGACTCGATGTAGGTCGTGTTCGACGACACCGACGCCGCGCCGCCGGCGGCGGCCGCGATCGAGTCGACCAGGAGGATCTCCTTGGTCTTCGGCAGCGTGCCGTCGGCCGCCACGAGGCCGGCCTGCTTGCCGACGCCGACGACGGTGCCCATGGTGTCGAAGAAGTCGGTGATCAGCAGCGTGAACACCAGCAGCACGGCCAGCACGACCGAGAGCTTGGTGAACGCGCCGAACAGGCTGAACTGGCCGATCAGCGAGAAGTCGGGCAGCGCGAAGATCTGGTCGAACGACGGCAGGGCCGGCTGGTTCAGGCCCCAGCCTCCCGGGGTGATCACGTCACCGTCCTGCTGCTTCGGGATGTTCCCGATCGCCTGGACGACGATCGCGAAGATCGTCGCGCCGACGATGCCGATCAGGATCGCGCCCTTCACCTTGCGGGCCACCAGCAGGGCGGTGACGAGCAGGCCGACCACGAACACCAGGATCGGCCACGACGTCAGCCCGCCGCCGATGCCCAGCTCCAGGGGCGGCGCCGGGGCGGCCGTCTTGCGCACGAATCCGGCGTCCACGAAGCCGATGAGCGCGATGAACAGGCCGATGCCCACCGAGATCGCGGTCTTCAGGCTCGCCGGGATGGCGTGGAAGACGGCCGTCCGGAACCCGGTCAGCACCAGCACCAGGATGACCAGACCTTCGAGGACGACCAGGCCCATGGCGTCCTCCCAGGAGACCTGGGAGGCGATGCCGTAGGCGACGAACGCGTTGAGGCCCAGGCCCGCCGCCAGGGCGAAGGGCACGTTCGCCACCACGCCCATCAGAATGGTCAGCAGGCCGGCCACCAGCGCCGTCGCGACGGCGATCAACGACAGGTTGGGAGCCGACCCGTCGCCGAGGAACTGCCCGTCCTTGTCCTGGACGAAGCCCAGGATGATCGGGTTGAGCACGACGATGTAGGCCATCGTGAAGAACGTGGCCAGACCACCACGAACCTCCGCGCCGACCGACGAGCCCCGAGCCGAGATCTTGAAATACGTGTCGAGGAAACTACTGCTTTGGGGGGTTTTGACGTCACTCACCCGCGCAGAGTGACACCCCTTACCACCAGGGAAAAGACCCAGGTCGCCGACGTGACTTTTTCGTTGCGGTTTCGTACGCGACCCGCGTCGAATCTCACATGGGCCACTTGTGACCTGCCGGATTTAAGGTGACAGGGTGACCCAGCAGCGGCGGCCCGATCCAGAGCCCCTCAAGACCAACGACTCCGCGACGATCACGGTCGGCATCGTCCTGTGGGCGATCGCCCTCATCGTCCTGCTGATCGTCCGCCCCGACCAGAGCTGGTATTCGTGGACCTGCGTGGCCGGGATCGGCATGGGGTTCTTCGGGCTCTGGTTCGTCCGCCGACGCGACCGGAAGATCAGTTCGTCCGCTTCAGCAGAAGCGTCACGAAACCCAGCACCCCCCGGTAGCCCTTGAGCCACATGTCGCGGTGGGCCAGCGCCGCCGCCCGCGCCGTGTCGCCGTCGGGGCCCGGGTGGTCGGCCGCCCACCGCAGCAGGCTGCCGGTCCACGACCACTCGTAGTCGTCCCACTCCGACAGTTCGCTGGTGTAGGCGTAGACCGTCGCGTAGCCCGCGCTCTCGGCGCGCTCGACGGTGCCGGCCAGGTCGGCGTACTCCCCCGGTTCTGCGCCCAGCGTGATGAGCGTCTCGGCGTTCGGGGGCACCTCCCAGAAACCCTCGCCGATCAGCGCCAGGCCGCCCGGCTTGAGGTGCTTCTTGACCGCGTTGGCGGTCTCGACCAGGCCGCCGTAGGCGTGCGTCGCGCCGACGCACATGACCAGGTCGTAGAGGCCGTTCTCATAGTCGGCGGCCGACGTGTGGTGCAGGGTGAGCTGGTGGTCGAGGCCCTGGCGCTCGGCCATGATCCGGCACGACTCCAGGCCCTCGCGGTGCACGTCGACCGCGTCGGCGGTGGCGTCTTCGTGCATGGCGAGGGCGCGGAGCGTCCAGACGCCATGGCCGCAGCCGAGGTCGAGCACGCGCGGCTGGGCGCCGAGCTTGGCCCGGCGCAGGATGCGCGTGATCGTCTGACCGCTCACCGGAGCGGCGATGGGGTGGTCGGTGTGCGCGAGGTGACTGATCAGGTGACGTTCCACCCTGGCAGTGTTTCAGCCGTCGAGGTCGGCCTCGGCCAGCAGCAGCGGCACCCGGCCGGGATCGCGCAGCAGCGCCTCGACCGCGAGCCGGTCGCCCCACTGCCCGGCCGACCACGCGAGCCCGCGCGCCAGCCCCTCGACGCCGGACGCGTGCACCCGGCCCTCGAAGAACCGCCACGGCACCGGCCTGCCGTCGACGAGCAGCTCCTCATGCTTCATGTACGAACTGGGCGCCCCCGGCAGCAGCCTGCGCACCTGCGGGGGAACCGGGGTCTCCGCGCCCGACGAGGTGACGTCGCCGGTGACGACCTCGCCGACGAGCGGCAGGTCGAGCACTTCCGACAGCGCCTCGGCCTGGTCGAACCCGACCAGCACCAGCGGCCGGTCGGCCACCAGGGCGAGCAGGTCGGGCGCCTCGACGACGACCGGTTCGAGCTCGCCGTCGACGTCGGCGACCACGATCTCGCCGTCCTGCACCGCCCGGACCGCCGCCGGGGGGCTCACCCGTTCGGGGCCGACCTCGGCCAGCGCCTTCCAGAGGGCCCGCAGCTGGGCCCGGTCGACGGGCCGCCCGGGGTCGGCCATCAGGTCGAGGAGCTCCTCGGGGCCGCCGTGGGAGGCGAGCAGGTCGGCCAGGGTCGACCGCACCCCGATCATCGTGAGGGCCGACTCGTCGGCGACGGGGGGCGCGTCGGCGTACAGGCCGAAGAGCAGGGGGTCGGCCGACGGCAGCCGCAGGGAGGTCGGCGGCTTCCCGTCGATCACGGGGTGGTGGGCCAGCCACCAGCCGGTGTAGGAGGGCACCTCGTGGACCTCGCCGGCCGCGAAGACCCGCATCGGCTGCAGGGCGGCGCGCAGCGGCGGCCGGGCCAGCAGCGGCAGCGCGGCGGCCCAGTCGGCGACGTATTCGAGGTCGCGGACGGCGGTGAACTCGCGCGCCACGGGCGGCACGTCGAGCTCGGGCAGCAGGTCGAGGATCGCGTCGAGCCACTCGTCCTCACGGTCGAGGTCGTGGTCGCAGTCGTCGGGGTCGAGCACCACGTCGGCGTCGTTGACCACGGCGAACCCGTCGAGCACGCCGGCCGCCGCCAGCACCCGGGAGCCGAACTTCTCCACCAGGTCGGGCGCCGCGAACGGGGCCTCCTGGTCGATCAGCTTGGCCAGGTCGCCGCCTTCGAGCAGCAGGTCGCCGGCGGCGTAGACCTCGCCGTCGGCCCCGCGCAGGGCCAGCGCGGCCAGCCAGGGCGCCTCACCGGCGGTCAGCCCGGCCGCGTCGACCAGGGCCAGCACCGCCTGCGCGACCGGCTCGGGGTCGGCCGACCCGGCCGACTCGGTGACGGCGGCGTGGGTGAGCGGGTCGTCGAGGACGGTCCGCGGCGTCGCCTCGGCCGCCCCCAGCCGCAGCAGCAGCGGGTGGGCGGCGTCGTGGTGGACGATGCGCAGGCCCAGGGGCGCCAGCAGCGCCGCGTCGAGCGCCTTCTCGCCGTCGGTCAGGAGCAGCGTGCCCCGGGCGCCCCGCACCAGCCGGCCGTCGGCCAGCGGCACCGCCACGGCCCCGACCGCTTCGAGGTCGTCGGCCGGGAGCACCTGGTAGAGCGCCCGCCACCAGGCGGGCTCGCGGTCGCGCACGGCGTCGCCGGTGAGCATGTCGATCACGTCGGCCAGCTCGACCCTGCGGATGCCCAGGCCCGGCAGCGCGTGGTGGCGCACCGGCCACCCGGCCGGGAGCAGGCCGGGCACCATGTCGGCGATCATGGTCAGGAACTCGCCGGGCCCGGCCACCACCCGGGCGTCGCGCCCGGCGATGACCAGTTCCTCGTCGTCGGCGAAGGAGAGCGGCGCCAGCCCGTCGGCCGCGCGCCGGGCGTTGACGACCTCGGCGTAGCGCTCGGCGGGCTCCTCGGGGGCCGAGATGGCGGGCAGCAGCGGCAGGTCGGGCAGCAGGGAGAGGATCTCGCCCCGGATCGCCGCGTCGAGCTCGCCCTTGGCCAGCACCTGCGGCACCAGGTCGAGCAGCCGGGGAGTGCGCGGCAACGACCGCAGCAGGTCGCAGTAGACCTCGGCCGAACGCCGCACCAGGAAGTCGGTCAGCGGCCCGGACGCGACGTGACGCCGGTCGGTGGCCAGCGGGAACGTGGCGATCAGCAGAGCGGGCAGGTCGAGCGGCTCGTCGGAGGGCGTCGGCGCGTGCACTGACGACGGCACGTCTTTCGGCAGCGGCAGCGCCTCGCCGTCGCGCCGGGCCTGGTCGCCCCACGCACGGGCCTGGCCGTGGGCGACGGCCCCGGCGATCGGCACGGCCCACCGCACCTGCCAGAACGGACGGGCCCGTTCTTCGGTCGGCCGGTCGGCGAACAGGTCGCCCACCTGCTCGGGCGTGAACTCGCCCGACGCCTCGACGACGTGCCACCCGGCGGCGGTGACGCTGCGCCAGACGCCGTCGACCTCGATGTCGATCGCCGACAGCGCGGGCATGACCAGCGGCAGCGCCGGGCTGGTCTCCTCGAGCATGCGCCGGACGGCGTCTTCGGCGGCGGCGTTGCGCAGCGGCAGCCGGACGACCGAGTCGAAGCCCTCGGGCACCGTCAGCTCGGCCGGGAACGGCAGCCGCAGCAGCGGCACGTGGCCCTCACGCCCGGCCAGCTCGTTCTCCAGCTCGGGGACCGCGGCGACCAGCTCGGTCGTCAGCGCCCGCGACCAGCGCACCCCGCCGGTCGCCCGGGAGGCGACGGCCGGCTCGTCGCTGACCGACACGACGGCCGCGAAGCCGACGCCGAACCGTCCGGCCGCGCCGGCCTCGTCGCGCTTGCCGGAGACCCGGAGCGTCGACAGGCCCTCGACCCCGGCGGCGTCGAGCGGCCCGCCGGTGTTGGCGGCCTCGAGCACGCCCTCGCGCAGGGTCAGCCGCAACCGGCCGGGCACCCCGGCGCGCAGCGCGGCGTCGGCGGCGTTCTGGGCCAGTTCGACGATCAGGCGGTCGCGGTAGCCGCCGAGGGCGAAATCCTCCTCGGCATTGGCGTCCTCGCGGAACCGGGCGGGCGAGGCCGTCCAGGCGGCGAGGACGTTTTCACGCATGCGGGTGGTGCCGAAGAAGTCGTTCATCACACGCTTCCGGGAGTGAAGGGAGGTCAGCCTTCCGGCATGGGGTCGTAGCCCAGGTCGTCGAGGATCGGCTGTGGAGCCTCGCCCGCCGCCGACGGCGCGGGGGCCGCCTCGGAGTGGGCGCCGCAGCCGTGGTCGGCGGCGACGACCTTACCGTCGTCGGGGGCGAACTCGTTGGCGCACACCCCGAAGCCCAGGCGCAGCGCGCCGGCGAGGGGCCAGTAGAAACCGCAGGTGGAGCACTGGGCGGGGGCCGCCGTCGCGAGCGGTGAGTCGGGGCCCGACTCGCCGCTGTGCCAGCGGTTGACAGCGAGGTCGCGGCCGATCGCCGACAACACCCGGGCCCGCCCAAGGCCGTATTCGAAGAGCATCTGGTGGTCGGTCTCGTCGTCGGCCTCGGCCTCGGCCGTGAAGCCGGGCGCGAGCCGGTCGTCGTCGGCCTCGGCCGGCAGCAGGTCGCCGGGGCCCAGGTCGCCGGGGCGCAGACGGCGGCTCCACGGCACCCAGGTCGGCGCCAGCAGGGCGCCCTTGCCGGGCAGCAACACGGTCTCACTGACGGTGACGGCCTTCGCACGCGAAGCACGGGCCACTGTGATCGCCCAGCGCCAGCCCTCGTATGCTCGATCGAGGCAGGCGAAATAGTGGGTGACCACCCGGTCACCCTCCGCGTCGAACCCCAGGTGTTCGCCGACCTCGCCCGGCCTGGCGATCTCCTCGGCCGCCGAACGAGCCAGGTCGACGGCGGCGGCGCAGGCCTGGTCAGCGGCGGGGGTTCTCACGCGGGTACGGCTCACACTCCATTTTCACCTACCTGAGGAGCGATTTTCACCCTCCTCGGGAGCGGACAGCACCCGAGTACGTCGGTAAGACTGGAAATTCGACACGAGAGGAGCGGATGGGGTGGCGGGTGCCTGGGGCAAGGTCCGTGACGCGGGCCGCGCGATCATGTCCGCGAGCGCCCGGACCGGCCGCTCGATCGGCCGCGGCGCGGGCAGCGTCGGACGGGCCGCCGGCAGCGTCGGGCGGGCCAGCCGGCGGCTGACCCACGCGAAGGGCGCCGACCGGACCGGCCTCGGCCGTCTCATCGAGGTCACCGCCGTCCACAGCGCGGGCGACGCGTTCATCACGGTCTCGCTGGCGGGCGCCCTGTTCTTCGGCATGCCCGTCGGGCAGGCGCGCGGCCAGGTGGCCCTCTATCTGCTGGTGACGATGGTGCCGTTCACCGTCGTCGCGCCCTTCGTCGGCCCGGTGCTCGACCGTTTCCGGTCGGGCCGCCGCTACGTCATCGCCGGCACCCTGTTCGCCCGCGGCCTGCTCTGCTGGGGCATGGCCTCCAGCGTCGTCTACGGCGACACGCTCTCGCTCTTCCCGGCCGCCCTGGCGGTGCTGGTGCTCTCGAAGGCCTACAACGTGTCCCGGGCGGCGATCATGCCGAGTGTGTTGCCGGCCGACATAGGGCTGGTCACCGCCAACGCCCGGGTGGCCCTGTTCGCGCTGGTCGCGGCGGGCGGCGCGGCCGGGCTCGGGGCGGGCCTGGTGGCCTGGCTGGGCGCCGAATGGGTGCTCCGGATCGCCATGGTGCTGTTCCTGGTGGCCGGGGTGGTGTCGATAAGGCTGCCCCGTCACGTCGACTCCCCCGACGAGGAGGAGTCGGCGAAGCCGCCGGGCGTGCGGGCCCTGCTGAACGTCGGGCCGATCGTGGCCGAGTCGATGCGGGCCAACGCGGCCATCCGCATCCAGGCCGGGTTCCTGGTCTTCTTCCTGCTGTTCCTCGTCCAGGACAAGCACCTGCCGGGGCTGGCCCCCGAGATCACGCTGGGCCTGCTCGCGGCGGCGGCCGGGGGCGGCGGCCTGTTCGGCGCGGCCGTGGCGTCGTGGGTGAAGTCCTATCCGCCGCACCTGATCGTGTTGTCGACGCTGGCGCTGACCACGCTCACCACGCTCGTGGCGACGTTCTTCTTCAGTCTCTGGACGGCCGTCGCGGTCGCCCTCATCGGCGCGTTCGCGCAGGGGCTGGGCAAGCTCGCGCTCGACGCGATCGTGCAGCGGGAGATCGGCGAGGAGGTCAGGTCGTCGACCTTCGGGGTGGTCGAGGCGCTGCTCCAGATCGCCTGGGTGTTCGGCGGCCTGATCGGCCTGATGTTGTCGCTGTTCGCGCAGGGCACGGCCGGGCTGGCGGTGATGGCGACCCTGCTGGCGGTCTCGCTGGTCTGGTTGCTGGTCACCCGCCGTCAGCGGAAGGTCATGAGCATGTCGACCGCGGTCACCGTGCCCCTGCGGCCGGTGGCTCAGCCACCGGCCGCAGGGGACACGAAACCTCTGACAAATCCGTTTTAGGCGTCAATGTCGTCCGCAATTGCGCGAATCACGGTGGCGACCTTCTTCGCGTGCACGGGTTCGGGGAGTTTGCCCTTCTGGTAGGACGAGGTCGACAGTTCGTCGAGCAGTTTGATCAGGTCTTCGACGATGACGACCATTTCGTCGGGCTTTTTGCGCTTCCCCTTCGGACGCGGCGCCTTCGCCAGGGTCGGGGGCTGCTCCAGCACCCTGACGGACAGCGCCTGCTGGCCGCGCCGCCCCTCGGCGACCCCGAACTCGACTTTCTGGCCGGGCTTGAGGGCTTCCACGCCTTTGGGCAGCGCGGATGAATGCACGAAGACCTCACCGCCGTCGTCGCGGGTGAGGAAACCGAAACCCTTGGTTTCGTCGTACCACTTGACCTTGCCGCTGGGCACAGGAGTGACCTCGTTCAAACTGTCGTGGAAGGGAATGGATGTAGGTTATGCCCACTAAGGCTCCCGGGTGACCGCCGAAAGCCCGTCAAATTACGCGGGAATCGACGTCCGGGCGGTGTACCAGGACACGAACTCGGTGAGGTCGGCGACGACCACGTCGGCGCCCCGCTCGGCCAGTTGCGCGGGGGTGCAGCCGCCCGTCGCGACGGCCACGCTGATCGCCCCGCCCGCTCGGGCCGCCTCGACGTCGGCCACGTGGTCGCCCACGTAGACCGCCGCCCCGAACGCGGCGATGGCGGCGCCCTTGTCGGCGCCGAAGACCGACCCGGCGATCTCGTCGACGTCGAGCCCGAGCGCGTCGACCGTGCGCCGGGCGTCACGCGGGTTCTTCCCGGTGACCACGATGATCCGGCCCCCGGCGGCGCGGACGGCCGCCAGCGCCTCGTGGGCGCCCGGCATGGCCACGGTGGCGGGCAGCGCGATGACCGGATAGAGCGAGCGGTAGAGCGCCACGGCGGCCGGGATCTCGTCGGCCGGCAACCACTGGGCCAGCTCGTCTTCCAGCGGCCAGCCGATCCGCGACACCGCGATCGCGACGTCGATGGGGGTGTGGAGCGAGGGCAGCATCGCCTCGTAGACGGCCGCGATCGCCGCGCGAGTGTCGGCGAGCGTCAGGTCGAGGTCGAAACCGACGTTGATCCCCATGCTGTGCACGGATCAAGGATGCCAAAGTGCGCGATCCGCCGCGAAGTGGATCTTCCTTTTAAAGCTGGGCGGTCTACGCTGTCCCTCGCGGGAGGTACAGATGAGCACACGGGGTCGCATCATCGAGGAGGCGCTACGGCTGTTCGCCGAGCGCGGCTACAACGCGACCTCGGTGGCCGAGATAGAGGCCGCCGCCGGCCTGTCGCCCGGCGCCGGGGGCCTCTACCGGCACTTCAAGTCCAAGTACGAGGTCCTCGCGGCCGCCGTCGCCGACCGGGCGTCGCGCAACGAGATCACGCTCGACGTCGCCCAGACCGAGCCGATCGAGGTCCGGCTGGCCGCGATGTGCCACGCGGGGCTCGACAAGATGGACGAGGAACGCCGGCTCGCCCAGGTCTTCTTCCGCGACCTGTCGCAGTTCCCCGATTTGGTCGCGGTGGTCACGGCAGGCCTGCTGCAGCCCATGTTCGACGCGCTCACCGAGTGGTTCGCCTGCCAGCCCGAATACCTCGACGCCCAGGTCGACTGGGCCGGGGTCGGCTCGGTGCTGGGCGGCTCGATCATCAACTTCCGGCTGATCGAGTACACCACCGGAGAGGCCCCCGGCCGGGTGGCCACCGACCGCTTCGTGTCGGCCTGGATCAGGCTGGCGCTCGGCCTGCTACCGCCGGGCGTGTGTGGAGACGGGTGGGTCGAACAGACGGTAGAGCAGCCACGTCAGCCCGGCGGCGGTGCCGATGATGAACGCGATGCCGGCGACCTCGTTGAAGCGCGCTAGCAGCCCTTCGACGGAGGTCCGCTCGGGCCCGGTCAGCGCGAGGATGCCGCCCCCGAATATCCAGGCCAGCGCGGGCGCCCCCAGACCGGCCAGCCGGTCGGGCATGTTCCACCCCTGACACGACAACGTGACGACCGCCCCGACGGCCCACACGATCGCCGGCACCGGAAAGATCAGCACGGTCGGGAACCTGAAGGGCACCAGCAGCGCCGCCAGCCCGAGCAGCGCCAGCGCCACGACCTCCCGCCGATGCCCGTGCAAGATCGACCAGGCGTCGGGCGTCGGCCGCCGCTTCCACCGCGGCACCAACCGCCCCCCGGGCGCCCCGGCCCGCCAGACCCGGCGAGTGGGACTGATCACAATCGGCTGCGGCAACTGGGACCTCGGCTGCCCAGAACCAGACCGGCCCGAATCCGGCGCGCCCGAACGCGGCTGGCCCGCACCCGGCTGGCCCGCACCCGGCCGGAAACCCGCACCCGATTGGCCGGAAACA